>OZ242040.1:2405000-5110295 GCA_965205095.1 Candidatus Multivorans sp. | reverse complement strand
AGCCCACCGTCACGGTCACGTCGCCGTTGGCCTCGTCGACGGTGTCGGCGACGGTGGCCACGGTGTAGGTCTTCGAGGTGTCTCCGGCGTTGAAGGCCAGGGTCTTGGCGCCCTCGTTGGTCGAGGCGACGAAGTCGCTGCCCGAGGCGTCCGCCACGGTCAGAGCGATGGTGAGTCCGCCGTCCGGGGCAGCGCTGGAGAGCTTCACCGTGAACGTCGCCCCGGTGCCCTCGGTTACCGGGGACGTGCCCGCCGTGATCGTGGCGGCCGGAGCGTCGTCGTCGTTGACCGTCACCTTCGCCGAGGACGGAGTGCCGACCGTGTAGCCGGTTCCCGTGCCCACCGTCACGGTCACGTCGCCCGAGGCCTCGTCGACGGCGTCGGCGACCGTCGCCACCGTGTACGTCTTGGAAGTGTCTCCGGCGTCGAACGCCAGGGTCTTCGAGCCCTCGTTGGTGGACGCCACGAAGTCGCTGCCGGAGGCGTCGGCCACGGTCAGCGCGATGGTCAGGCCGCCGGCGGGTGCCGCGGTGGACAGCTTGACCGTGAACGTGGCCGCCGTGCCTTCGGTCACCGGCGACGTGCCCGCCTTGATCGTGGCGGCGGGAGGAACGTCGTCGTCTTCGACCGTCACCTTCGCCGAGGACGGCGTGCCGATCGTGTAGCCGGTGCCGGAGCCGACCGTCACCTTGACGTCGCCGTTGGCCTCGTCGACCGTGTCGGTGACGGTGGCCACGGAGTACGTCTTGGACGTGTCGCCCGCGTTGAACGCCAGGGTCTTGGCGCCCTCGTTGGACGAGGCGACGAAGTCGCTGCCCGAGGCGTCCGCGACGGTCAGGGCGATGGTGAGTCCGCCAGTGGGCGCTGCGCTGGACAGCTCTACCGTGAACGAGGCGGCGGTGCCCTCGGTCACCGGGGACGTGCCCGCCGTGATCGTGGCGGCCGGAGCGTCGTCGTCGTTGACCGTCACCTTCGCCGACGACGGCGTGCCGACGGTGTAGCCGGTGCCCGTCCCCACGGTGACCTTGACGTCGCCGTTCGCTTCGTCGACCGAATCGGCGACGGTGGCCACCGAGTACGTCTTGGAAGTGTCTCCGGCGTCGAACGCCAGGGTCTTCGAGCCCTCGTTGGTGGACGCCACGAAGTCGCTGCCGGAGGCGTCGGCGACCGTCAGCGCGATGGTGAGTCCGCCAGTGGGCGCTGCGGTGGACAGCTTGACCGTGAACGTGGCGGCCGTGCCCTCGGTTACCGGAGACGTGCCCGCCTTGATCGTGGCGGCGGGCGGAACGTCGTCGTCGTTGACGGTGACGGTCGCGGAGGACGGCGAACCGACGGTGTATCCGGTGCCGGAGCCGACGGTCACCTTGACGTCGCCGTTCGCCTCGTCGACGGTGTCGGCGACGGTGGCCACGGTGTAGGTCTTCGAGGTGTCTCCGGCGTTGAAGGCCAGGGTCTTGGCGCCCTCGTTGGTCGAGGCGACGAAGTCGCTGCCCGAGGCGTCGGCGACCGTCAGGGCGATGGTGAGTCCGCCAGTGGGCGCTGCTGTGGAGAGCTCTACCGTGAACGTCGCCCCGGTGCCCTCGGTTACCGGGGACGTGCCCGCCGTGATCGTGGCGGCCGGAGCGTCGTCGTCGTTGACCGTCACCGAGGCGGAGGACGGATTGCCGACGGTGTACCCCGTCCCCGTGCCGACCGTTACCTTGACGTCGCCGTTGGCCTCGTCCACGGTGTCGGAGACCGTCGCCACCGTGTAGGTCTTGGAGGTGTCTCCGGCGTCGAAGGCCAGGGTCTTCGAGCCTTCGTTGGTGGACGCCACGAAGTCGCTGCCCGAGGCGTCCGCCACGGTCAGCGCGATCGTCAGTCCGCCAGTGGGCGCGGCCGTGGAGAGCTTGACCGTGAACGTGGCCGCCGTGCCCTCGGTCACCGGGGACGTGCCCGCCTTGATCGTGGCGGCGGGAGGAACGTCGTCGTCGTTGACGGTCACCTTTGCCGACGATGGAGTGCCGACCGTGTAGCCGGTGCCCGTGCCCACCGTCACCTTGACATCGCCCGAGGGCTCGTCCACGGTGTCGGCCACCGTCGCCACGGTGTAGGTCTTCGACGTGTCGCCCGCGTTGAAGGCCAGGGTCTTGGCGCCCTCGTTGGTGGACGCCACGAAGTCGCTGCCGGAGGCGTCCGCCACCGTCAGCGCTATGGTGAGTCCGCCAGTGGGCGCTGCTGTGGAGAGCTCTACCGTGAACGAGGCGGCCGTGCCCTCGGTCACCGGAGAGGTGCCGGCCTTGATCGTCGCGGCGGGGGCGTCGTCGTCGTTGACCGTCACCGAGGCGGAGGACGGACTGCCGACGGTGTATCCGGTGCCCGTGCCCACGGTGACCTTGACCGCGCCGTCGGCCTCGTCGACGGTGTCGGCCACCGTCGCCACCGTGTAGGTCTTCGAGGTGTCGCCCTTGGCGAAGGCCAGGGTCTTGGCGCCCTCGTTGGTCGAGGCGACGAAGTCGCTGCCCGAGGCGTCGGCGACGGTCAGGGCGACGGTGAGTCCGCCGTCCGGGGCAGCGCTGGAGAGCTTCACCGTGAATGAGGCGGCCGTACCTTCGGTGACCGGCGAAGTGCCGGCCGTGACCGTCGCCGCGGGGGCGTCGTCGTCGTTGACCGTCACCGAGGCGGAGGACGGCGTCCCGACGGTGTAGCCGGTGCCCGTGCCCACCGTCACCTTGACATCGCCCGAGGGCTCGTCGACCGCATCGGCCACTGTCGCCACCGTGTAGGTCTTGGAGGTGTCTCCGGCGTCGAAGGCCAGGGTCTTCGAGCCTTCGTTGGTGGACGCCACGAAGTCGCTGCCCGAGGCGTCCGCCACGGTCAGCGCGATCGTCAGTCCGCCAGTGGGCGCCGCCGTGGACAGCTTGACCGTGAACGTGGCCGCCGTGCCTTCGGTCACCGGCGACGTGCCCGCCTTGATCGTGGCGGCGGGAGGAACGTCGTCGTCTTCGACCGTCACCTTCGCCGAGGACGGCGTGCCGACCGTGTAGCCGGTGCCGGAGCCGACCGTCACCTTGACGTCGCCGTTGGCCTCGTCCACGGTGTCGGCGACGGTGGCCACGGTGTAGGTCTTCGACGTGTCGCCGGCGTTGAAGGCCAGGGTCTTGGCGCCCTCGTTGGTCGAGGCGACGAAGTCGCTGCCCGAGGCGTCCGCGACGGTCAGGGCGATGGTGAGTCCGCCAGTGGGCGCTGCGCTGGACAGCTCTACCGTGAACGAGGCGGCGGTGCCCTCGGTCACGGGAGACGTGCCGGCCTTGATCGTCGCGGCGGGAGCGTCGTCGTCGTTGACCGTCACCGAGGCCGAGGACGGACTGCCGACGGTGTAGCCGGTGCCGGAGCCGACGGTCACCTTGACGTCGCCGTCGGCCTCGTCGACGGTGTCGGCCACCGTCGCCACCGTGTAGGTCTTCGAGGTGTCGCCGGCGTTGAAGGCCAGGGTCTTGGCGCCCTCGTTGGTCGAGGCGACGAAGTCGCTGCCCGAGGCGTCGGCGACGGTCAGGGCGACGGTGAGTCCGCCGTCCGGGGCGGCGCTGGAGAGCTTCACCGTGAACGAGGCGGCGGTGCCCTCGGTCACGGGAGACGTGCCGGCCGTGACCGTGGCCGCGGGGGCGTCGTCGTCGTTGACCGTCACCTTCGCCGACGACGGAGTGCCGACCGTGTAGCCCGTGCCCGTGCCCACCGTCACCGTCACATCGCCCGAGGCCTCGTCGACGGTGTCGGCGACGGTGGCCACGGTGTAGGTCTTGGAGGTGTCGCCGGCGTCGAAGGCCAGGGTCTTCGAGCCTTCGTTGGTGGACGCCACGAAGTCGCTGCCGGAGGCGTCGGCCACCGTCAGCGCGATCTTCAGTCCGCCAGTGGGCGCGGCCGTGGACAGCTTGACCGTAAACGTGGCCGCCGTGCCCTCGGTCACCGGGGACGTGCCCGCCTTGATCGTGGCGGCGGGAGGAACGTCGTCGTCGTTGACGGTCACCTTTGCCGACGACGGAGTGCCGACTGTGTAGCCGGTGCCCGTGCCCACGGTGACCTTGACGTCGCCGTTGGCTTCGTCCACGGTGTCGGCGACGGTGGCCACGGTGTAGGTCTTCGACGTGTCGCCGGCGTTGAAGGCCAGGGTCTTGGCGCCCTCGTTGGTGGACGCCACGAAGTCGCTGCCGGAGGCGTCCGCGACGGTCAGGGCGATGGTGAGTCCGCCAGTGGGCGTTGCGCTGGACAGCTCTACCGTGAACGAGGCGGCCGTGCCCTCGGTCACCGGAGAGGTGCCGGCCTTGATCGTCGCGGCGGGAGCGTCGTCGTCGTTGACCGTCACCGAGGCCGAGGACGGACTGCCGACGGTGTAGCCGGTGCCGGAGACGACGGTCACCTTGACGTCGCCGTTGGCCTCGTCGACAGTGTCGGCCACCGTCGCCACCGTGTAGGTCTTCGAGGTGTCGCCCTTGGCGAAGGCCAGGGTCTTGGCGCCCTCGTTGGTCGAGGCGACGAAGTCGCTGCCCGAGGCGTCGGCGACGGTGAGCGCGACGGTGAGTCCGCCGTCCGGGGCAGCGCTGGAGAGCTTCACCGTGAATGAGGCGGCCGTACCTTCGGTGACCGGCGAAGTGCCGGCCGTGACCGTCGCCGCGGGGGCGTCGTCGTCATTGACGGCCACCTTCGCCGAGGACGGAGTGCCGACGGTGTAGCCGGCGCCCGTGCCCACCGTCACCTTGACGTCGCCCGAGGGCTCGTCCACGGTGTCGGCCACCGTCGCCACCGTGTAGGTCTTGGAGGTGTCTCCGGCGTCGAAGGCCAGGGTCTTCGAGCCTTCGTTGGTGGACGCCACGAAGTCGCTGCCCGAGGCGTCCGCCACGGTCAGCGCGATCGTCAGTCCGCCAGTGGGCGCGGCCGTGGACAGCTTGACCGTAAACGTGGCCGCCGTGCCTTCGGTCACCGGGGACGTGCCCGCCTTGATCGTGGCGGCGGGCGGAACGTCGTCGTCGTTGACGGTGACGGTGGCCGAGGACGGCGAACCGACGGTGTATCCGGTGCCGGAGCCGACGGTCACCTTGACGTCGCCGTTCGCCTCGTCGACCGTGTCGGCGACGGTGGCCACGGTGTAGGTCTTCGACGTGTCGCCGGCGTTGAAGGCGAGGGTCTTCGAGCCTTCGTTGGTGGAGGCCACGAAGTCGCTGCCCGAGGCGTCGGCGACCGTCAGGGCGATGGTGAGTCCGCCAGTGGGCGCTGCGCTGGACAGCTCTACCGTGAACGAGGCGGCCGTGCCCTCGGTCACCGGAGAGGTGCCGGCCTTGATCGTCGCGGCCGGAGCGTCGTCGTCGTTGACCGTCACCTTCGCCGAGGACGGAGTGCCGACCGTGTAGCCGGTTCCCGTGCCCACCGTCACGATCACGTCGCCCGAGACCTCGTCGACGGTGTCGGCCACCGTCGCAACCGTGTAGGTCTTGGAGGTGTCGCCCTTGGCGAAGGCCAGGGTCTTCGAGCCTTCGTTGGTGGACGCCACGAAGTCGCTGTCCGATGCGTCCGCCACGGTGAGCGCGATCGACAGGCCGCCCTCCGGGGCGGCGCTGGAGAGCTTCACCGTGAACGAAGCCGCGGTGCCCTCGGTGACCGGCGAGGTGCCGGCCTTGATGCTCGCTGCGGGAGGGTCGTCGTCGGTGATCGTGGCGGTGGCGGAGGCAGTCCCCAGGGTGACGCCCGTCGGCAGGGCGCCGGAGGTCAGCTCGAAGGCGAACGTCTCGTCCGGCTCGTCGGTCGTGTCCTGGGCCGTGGCGAAGGTCGCCGATGCCTTCGACGTGCCCTTGGTGATCGTGAGCGTCTTCGCCGCGCTGTCCGTCATGTCGGCAGCCGCGGCCTTGCCGGAGGCGGCCGACGCGAACTCCGGCGTCACCGTGAGTCCCAGGTCTGAACCCAGCGTCACGTCCTGCCCGCTCGAGTTCTGGAGCGTCACGTTCACCGTGAACGAACCGCCCTCCGTTACCGAGGAGGACGCGAGCGAGAGCGCGACGACACCCGCGTCGTCGTCCGTGATCGTGATCGTCGGCGCGGTACCTGCCGCGTAGCCTGAGGCCGGACTCGTGATCGCGATCGCCCCGGTGAACTTCTCGCTGGCTTCGATCAGGCTGTCGTTGGTGATCGGGATCGACACCGTCGTGCTGCTTGAGGAGCCCGCGATCGTGAAGCTCACAGCGGTGCCCGTGTAGTCGGACGCACCGGCGGTGCCGGCGGTCGGTGTCACCGTGCCCCGGATCTCGGTCGTGTCCCCGGAAACCCGGGTCAGGCTCAGCGTCAGCTCCGCGTTGCCGGCGTTCTCCGCCACCGAGACGTTGGCGGCCGAGACGACCGTGGCGTCGTCATCGTTGACCGTCACTGATGCCGAGGACGGACTGCCGACGGTGTAACCGGTGCCGGAACCGATCGTCACGGTGACCGCGCCCGACGCCTCGTCCACCGTGTCGGAGACGGTCGCCACGGAGTACGTCTTGGAGGTGTCGCCCTGGGCGAAGGCCAGGGTCTTCGAACCCTCGTTGGACGAGGCGACGAAGTCGCTGCCGGACGCGTCGGCGACGGTGAGCGCGATGGTGAGTCCGCCAGTGGGCGCCGCCGTGGAGAGCTCCACCGTGAACGTCGCCGCGGTGCCCTCGGTGACCGGCGATGTGCCGGGCTTGATGGTCGCTGCGGGGTTGTCGTCGTCGTTGACGGTGACGGTTGCGGAGGACGGCGTCCCGACCGTGTAGCCGGTGCCGGAGCCGACGGTCACCTTGACTGCACCGTTGGCCTCGTCGACTATGTCGGCGACGGTGGCCACCGTGTAGGTCTTGGAAGTGTCTCCGGCGTTGAACGCCAAGGTCTTCGCGCCCTCGTTGGACGAGGCGACAAAGTCGCTGCCGGAGGCGTCCGCGACGGTGAGCGCGATCGACAGGCCCCCGGTGGGCGCCGCGCTTGAGAGCGCCACCGTGAACGTCGCGGCCGTGCCCTCGGTCACGGGAGACGTGCCGGCCGTGATCGTGGCGGCCGGAGCATCGTCGTCGTTGACCGTCACTTTCGCCGACGACGGCGTGCCGACGGTGTACCCCGTCCCCGTGCCCACCGTCACCTTGACGTCGCCGTTGGCCTCGTCGACCGTGTCGGCGACGGTGGCCACGGAGTACGTCTTGGAAGTGTCTCCGGCGTTGAAGGCCAGGGTCTTCGAACCCTCGTTGCCTGCCGCCACGAAATCGCTGCCGGCGGCGTCGGCGACCGTCAGCGCGATTGTCAAACCCCCGGTGGGAGCAGCGCTGGAGAGCTCGACCGTGAACGATGCGGCCGTGCCCTCGGTCACCGGCGAGGTCCCCGCCTTGATGGTCGCCGCGGGGGGGTCGTCGTCCGAGATCGTAGCGGTGGCGGAGGCAGTCCCCAGGGTGACGCCCGCGGGCAGGGTGCCGGAGGTCAGCTTGAACGTGAACGTCTCGTCCGGCTCGTCGGTCGTGTCCTGGGCCGAGGCGAACGTAGCCGACGCCTTCGACGCGCCCGCCTTGATCATCAGCGTCTTCGCCGTGCTGTCCGTCATGTCGGACGACGCGGCCTTGCCGGCGGCGGCCGACGCGAACTCCGGCGTCACCGTGACCGCCAGGTCGGACGGTAGCGTCAGGTTGGTTCCGCCGGCGTTCTGAAGCGTCACGTTGACCGTGAACGAGCCGCCTTCCGTCACCGAGGAGGCGGTGAGGCCGAGCGCGACGACCCCCGCGTCGTCGTCCGTGATCGTGACCGTCGGCGCCGCGCCCGCCGCGTAGCCCGACGCCGGACTCGTGATCGCGATCGTCCCCGTGAACTTCTCGCTGCCCTCGATCAGGCTGTCGTCCGTGATCGGGATCGATACCGTCGCGCTGCTCGAGGAGCCCGCGATCGTGAAGCTCACCGCGGTGCCGGTGTAGTCGGACGCACCGGCGGTGTCGGCGGTCGGGGTCACCGTGCCCCGGATCTCGGTCGTGTCGCCGGAAACCCGGGTCAGGCTCAGTGCCAGCTCCGCGTTGCCCGCGTCTTCCGCCACCGAAACGTCGGCGGCGGAGATGACCGTGGCGTCGTCGTCGTTGACGGTGACGGTTGCGGAGGACGGAGTGCCCACCGTGTAGCCCGTGCCCGTGCCCACCGTCACCGTCACGTCGCCGTTGGCTTCGTCCACGGTGTCTGAGACCGTCGCGACGGAGTACGTCTTGGAGGTGTCGCCGGCGTTGAAGGCCAGGGTCTTCGAACCCTCGTTGCCTGCCGCCACGAAATCGCTGCCGGAGGCGTCCGCCACGGTCAGGGCGAGCGACAGGCCGCCCTCCGGGGCGGCGGTTGAGAGCTGGACGGTGAACGACGCGGCGGTGCCCTCGGTCACCGGCGAGGTCCCCGCCTTGATCGTGGCCGCGGGGTTGTCGTCGTCGTTGATGGTGACGGTCGCGGAGGACGGCGTGCCGACCGTGTAGCTCGTGCCCGTGCCCACTGTCACCGCCACGTCGCCGTTGGCCTCGTCGACCGTGTCGGCGACCGTCGCCACCGTGTAGGTCTTCGAGGTGTCGCCCGCGTTGAACGTGAGGGTCTTGGCGCCCTCGTTGGAGGAAGCCACGAAGTCGCTGCCCGAGGCGTCCGCCACGGTCAGGGCGATCGAGAGTCCGCCGGTTGGCGCCGGTGTGGACAGCTCTACGGTGAACGAGGCCGCGGTGCCCTCGGTTACCGGAGAGGTACCCGCCTTGATGGCGGCGGCCGGGGCGTCGTCGTCGTTGACGGTCACCGAAGCCGAGGCCGGCGTCCCGACGGTGTAGCCCGTGCCGGCGCCGACCGTGACCTTCACCGGGCCGTGCGCCTCGTCGACCGTGTCGGCGACCGTGGTCACCGAATAGGTCTTGGAGGTGTCGCCGGCGTCGAACGCCAGGGTCTTGGCGCCCTCGTCGGTCGAGGCGACGAAGTCGCTGCCGGAGGCGTCGGCCACGGTCAGGGCGACGGTGAGTCCGCCGTCCGGCGCGGCGCTGGACAGCGTCACCGTGAACGAGGCCGCGGTCCCCTCGGTCACCGGCGACGTGCCCGCCGTGATGGTGGCGGCGGGAAGAACGTCATCGTCCTCGACCGTCACTGCCACCGGATCCGCCGACGTCACGGACCCGTAACCGCTGACCGCGTGGGTGATCGCCGCCGAGCCGTTCGCCCCGTCGTCGTCCTCGACGCCCGTGACCGTCACCGACTGCGGCACGTGCCAGTTCGTCGCGTTGAACGTCAAGGCGCCCGACGCCGTGGCCGCGGCCTCCGTGTCGGACGTCGGCGTCACCGTTACCGTCCCGTCGGGCTTCGAAGCCAGCCTCACGCCGTACGTCCCCGTCGAACCTTCGGTCACCGTCACGCTCGTCGGATCGACGATGACCCCCGGTTCGGCGTCCTCGTCCGCCACCGAGACCGCGACCGACTCGGCCGTCGTGACCTCGCCGTATCCCGAAACCGTGTGATCGATCGTCGTGGAGGCGTCTTCGGCGTTCCGGTCCGCCGACGGCACAACGCCCACATGCTTGAAGTCGCTCCAGTCGGTTTCGTCGAACGTCACCGTCTTGACGGCGCGGGCGCCGATGGGCAGGTTGCCTGCATACACTTCCGCGACCTTGCCGTCGGCGCTGGCGGCCGTCACCGTCACGGCGCCGGCCGGCTGCGTCGCCAGCTTGATCCCATAGGTGCCCAGCCCGCCCCTTTCGGTCAAGGACAGGCTCGTGGGATCGATGACGACCTTCGGCACATCGTTGTCGGAGACGGTCACCGCCACCGAATCGGCCGTCGTCACCGACCCGTAGCCGGCCACCGCGTGGCGGATGGAAGTCCTGCCGTCCCAGCCGTCGTCGTCCTCGACGCCGGTGACCGTCACCGACTGCGGCGCGCGCCAGTTCGCCCCGTCGAAGGTCAAGGCGTTCGACACGGTCGCGACCGCCTCGGAGCCGGAAGAGGGCGTCACGGTCACGGTTCCCGAAGGCTTCGTCGCCAGCTTCACGCGGTAGGTCGTCGTCGAGCCCTCGGTCACCCTCACGCTGCCGGGATCGATCAAGACCCCGGGCACGGGGCCGGCCGTCACCGTGACGGCCACCGAATCCGCCGTCGTCACCGACCCGTAGCCGCTGACCGCATGGGCGATCGCGGCCGATGCATCGGCGCCGTTGTCGTCCGCTACGCCGGTGACCGTGATCTGCTGCGCCCTGAACCAGTCCGTCGGCCGGAAGGTCAGCGGGCCCGACACGTTCGCGAACGCCTGGGCGCCGGAAGAGGGCGTCACCGTTACCGTTCCCGAGGGCTTCGTCGCCAACATCACGCTGTAGACCGCCGTGCCGCCCACGGCGACCGTCAACCTTGTCGGCCGGACCAGCACCTTCGGCTGGGCGTCCGCGTCCACCACGTCGACCGCGACCGAGTCGGCCGTCGTGACGGCGCCGTAGCCGGAAACCGTGTGGTCTATCCTGGTCGAGGCGTTCTCGGCGTCCGCGTCCGGCATGGCAATGACGCCCACGTCCTTGAACTCGTTCCAGTTCGTTGCGTCGAACGTCCTCGTCCTGTTGCGCTCGTACACTCGTGCGACATTGCTGTCGGCGACGGCGGCCGTCACCGTCACCGTGCCGGCCGGCTTCGTCGCCAGCTTGATCTGGTAGGTGCCGTAGCCTCCCCCTTCGAAGATGGTCAGGCTCGTGGGCTGCACGATGACTCGGGGCGTCGCCGTGCCTGACCCGGGGTTGTCGTCGTCGACGATGGTGCCGGTCGCTGTGGCGGCGCCGATCTCGGTGTCCGCCGGGAGCGCATTGCTCAGCGTCAGCGTCAAGGTCTCGTCGTCCTCCTCGACCACGTCCCCTCTCACCGCCACCGTGACCGTCTTCGAGGTGACCCCCGGCGCGAAGGCAAGCGTTCCGCTTCCCGCCGTGTAGTCCGTCCCCGGGGTAGCGGTGTCGGCGGCCGCCTTGCCGGTCGCCCAGTCCACCGTGGACTGCACGTCCGCCGCCGGCTCGAGGGTGACGGTGAAGGTGAGAGCGGCGGTGCCGGAGTCGCCCTCGACGACGCGGGCGTCGGCGACGGCGAACGTCGGCGTGTTGTCGTCGTCCGTCACGCCGACCGCCACCGAATCCGCGGTCGTCACGTCCCCGTAGCCCTCGACCGCGTGTGAGATCGTCACAGACTCGTCGTCGGTGTCGTCGTCGTTTCTCGCCCATACCCCCACCGTCTTTGGCCGAGCCCAGTCGTCCCGGTCGAACGGCACCGTTACGGGCTCGGAAGGGTGGCGCTCGTGGCCGACGGCGTAGTAGAGAACCACCCCCGAGGGGTCGTCGCTCAATGTGACCGTCACGTCCCCGTCCGGCTGCGTGGCCAGCCTCAGCGTGTAGGTTCCCGGAGACCCGTTCTCCACGAGGGCGAGCGACCGCTTCGACACGATCACTCCGGGCACGTCGTCGTCGGTCACCGTGACCCTCATCGTGAAGCTGTGGAAGACGATGAGGTCGGCGATGTCGATGACATTGTGGGTGATCACGGTGGTGCGGTCGGGGTCGTTGTCGATGCCGTCGTCCACCCCGGTGACCGTGACGGGCTGTGGCAGCCTCCAGTTGGAGGGAGTGAAGGTCAGCCTGGCGGGGCTCACCGTCGCCACGGACGGGTCGCGCGAGGCGAGTTCCACGGTCCGGTTCACGGTGGGCTTGCTGGCCAGCGCGATGATGTAGGTCGTGGTGCGCCCGGCGCCGGCGGCCTCGGTGACGGTCACGGAAGTGCGCCACACCGTAAACGCGGATCTGGCGCTGGCGACGGTGACGGCGACCGTACTGATGTCGTCATTGGCGATTTCCGGGTGGTAGAAGGCGCCGGGATGGGTGCTGGTGTAGCCCGAGTACCCGGAAACCGAGTGAGCGACGGCGACCCGCTTGACTCTGACTCTTCTGTCGAGCGCCTTGGCCGTGACGGTCACTTCCTGGTCAATGGACCAGTTGCTCGAGTCGAAGGTCAGGGGCCCGGAGACGGTCGCGACCGACCCGTCGCCAACGGACGGCGTGACCGTGACCGTGCCCAACGGGTCCGTCCGCAGCCGGACCCGGTAGACTCCCGTCCGGCCCTCGAGAAGCTCCAGCGCCCTCGGTTGCACGACCAGGGAGTTGCCGTGATAGTCCTTTACCGAGGTCCGCACCGTCACCGCCGAAGCGTTGTAGCCGGCTACGGTGTGGTCGACCATCACCTGATGGTCGTAGCCGTCCGCGTCCAGCACGCCCGTCAGGACGACATCCTGGCCCTGTGCCCAGTTCGTCGTGTTGAAGGTGAGGGGGCCGGACACGGAGACCCTCGCCGGGTCTCGACTTGCCGGCGTCACGGTCACCGTCCCGGTGGGCCTGGTCGCGAGACTTACCTGGTAGGTCTGGTGTTCCGTGGCAGGCAGGCCTTCGTACACGATCACCCACTTCCTGGACAGGACAAGAGCCCCTTCGTCGTCCTTGACGGTGACCGGCACGTTGCCGGTGACCGAGCCGTAGTCCCCGCCGCTGGCGGTGTGGCCGATCTCGGTGGAGCGATCCGGTTCGTTGAGTCGACTGTCGTCGACTGCCGTCACCGTGACCTGCCGGGGGGTCTTCCAGTCGCCGGTGGTGAAGCTCAGCGTGGCGGGCGCCACCGTCGCTGCGGTGGGATCCTTCGTGGCCACCGCCACCGAGACCGCTGCGGTGGGTTGGCTCGCCAGCGCCACCGTGTACGTGGCCGTGCGGCCCGTCCCGGCCGCCTCGGTCACGGTGACGGTGTCGGGCGTGAACACCAGGCCAGCCGTGTCGTCGTCGACGATGGTGCCGGTGGCCGTTGCGGTGCCGAGTTCAGGGCCTTCGACCCAGGTTCCTCCAAGCCAGGCACGCGGGTCGGCCAAAGTCACGGTCAGGGTCTCGTCAGCCTCGTCGATCTCGTCGCCGGCGACCTTGACGGTGACGGTCCTGGAGGCGGTCCCTTTGCTGAAGGCGAGGTTTCCGCGGACGCCAGTGTAGTCATCCCCCCCGGTTCTGGCCGTGCCGTCGGCAGTCGACCAGAGCACGTAGGTGTCATGGTCCGACGTCGGCGAAAGGGTGACGGTGAAGGAGAGGTCGGCGGTACCGGAGTCGCCCTCGGCGACGCGAGCGTCGGCGATCGAGAATGCCGGCGTGGTGTCGTCGTCGCCCGAGGGCTGGGCCGCGACGATCTGCGTAGCGACCACAAGCCACGCACAAGCCGCAGACCACCAGCCGCAGACCCGTTGCTTTCTACCTACCGTTCGGTCGAATCCGCCTTCGAAACGAGCCCCCAAGTCGAGGCTGGCGATCCGAGCTTGCGGCTTGGCGAACAGTCGAGTTGCTCCGCTCTCATGGGCAGCTTGTGTCTGGGTCTAGGGTTCAGGCGGCCGCTTCGTAGTCTTCGTTGTAGGCGTTCTCACAGTTGACGGGCGAAAGGCGTCGGATGGCTGAGTGGTAGAAGAGCTCGGTTCTCGCTTCGGCGCGCCCCCGGAACGCGCTCTGATCGAGCAGTTCGCGATCGAGGCTGGCTGGGCGACTCGCAAACGCCCCGGCTCCGACCGCTCCGCGGTCGTCAGGCCGTCAGTGCGGCGGCGTTCGTCCCGGTCCGCTTGGGCCAACCAGTGGCGGACCGACTGCGCCGAGGGCTCGAACTCGCGGGCGAGTCGGTCCGGGGTCCGCCCGCACCGGACCAGATTCGCCACCTGTTTCCGGTGCCCGGCCGGGTACCGGGGTCTTGATCCTGGCATCGCGAGTACGTCCTCCTCCAAGGAGGCAGCGTCCATGAAACAGGGCAAGCTCAGAGACTCGTATATGAGTATACTCAGCGGATCCTATCAGATGTTTCCAAGAGAATTTGCCGATGATTGGGTGAGATCGCGCCTGCCGCGTAGCCGCACCAGGCCAGGTACGAGGAGGACACTCGCCGGCCTGAGAGGGAAGTATCGTCGGGTGTGCCGTCCCCGCCGTTGATGCCGGCGGAGCGCGCCGCGGTCCCGGCCTGACGCTGCCAGAGCAGGCGGCCACGCAAGTTCGAGCCTCGCTACACTGCGGCCGGTGAAGGCTTCGATACTCGCGGTCGGCGACGAGTTGCTCGGTACGGACCGGCTCGACACGAACTCGCTGGCGCTGACGGAGGTGCTGAGGCGGCGGGGAGTGGAGCTCGTTTCGAAGGCGGTCGTCGGCGACGACGTGGTCGAGATCGCGGAGACCCTGGATGCGCTCCGGGAGCGGGCGGAGCTGCTGCTCGTGACCGGCGGGCTGGGTCCGACGCGGGACGATCTGACGCGCGAGGGTCTGGCTCGGCTGTTGGGGCGGTCCGTCGCGGTCGACGAAGAGTTGTGGGGCCAGATCGAGCGCGGGTTCCGCAAGCTGGGGCGGCGCATCCCGCGGGTCAACCGGAAGCAGGCGGAGCGGGTCGAAGGAGCGGAGATGCTGCCGAACCGCGCCGGCGTCGCGCCGGGTCAGCGGATCGAGGATCCGGCCCCCGTCCCGCGCGGCACGACCTACTTCCTGTTTCCGGGAGTGCCGAGGGAGCTTCACGCCATCGTCGAGGACGGCCTCGATCCGTGGCTGGCGGCGCGGGCCGAGGACGGCGCGGGCTTCGATCAGGTCGAGGTGCGAGTGGCCTGCCTGCCCGAGTCGGTGGTCGAAGAGAGGATCGCGCCGGTCTACGAGCGCTTCGGGGACGGGAACGTCTCCGTCCTGGCCCGGCCGGGCGAGATCCGGTTGCGACTGCGTGCCGGCGGCGCCGTGGAGGGCCGGCCACCGCGTCTGGCCGAGATGGAGGAGGCGGTTCGGCAGGCTCTGGGTGACGCGGTGTTCTGCGTCGGGCCGATCGAGGACGGTATCGAGTTCGAGGCTGTCGTCGGCGGCCTGCTGGCGGCGCGAGGCGAGACGGTCGCCGTCGCCGAGTCGTGCACCGGCGGCCTGCTCGGCCAGCGCTTGACGGCGACCGCCGGCAGCAGCGCCTGGTTCGTCGGGGGACTCCTGACCTACTCGAACCGGCTCAAGATGCGGTTGCTCGAAGTGCCCCGGGAGACCCTGGTGGAACACGGCGCCGTGTCGAAACCGACGGCGCTGGCGATGGCCGCGGGCGCCCGGGAGCGTTGCGGCAGCGACTACGGCATCGGCATCACGGGCGTCGCGGGCCCGGGCGGCGGCAGCGAGTCGCGGCCGGTGGGCACGGTCCATATCGCCGTGGCCGGACCGGCGGATTCACGGTCGCACTTCGAGGCCCGCTTCCCCGGCGATCGGGCGCGGGTCAGGCAGCTCTCGACCCAGTTCGCCCTCGAGATGCTGCGGCGCATGCTGCTCGCCGGAGCAGGGCCGGCCGACGCCCTGCCCTGGGCGGCGCCGTCGCGGATGGGTCCGCCGTGACGGCGACCGGTCCGGTCGCGGTAGTTGCCGCCTACCTGCTCGGGTCCCTGCCCTGGAGCTATCTCATCGTGCGGCTCCACCGGGGCATCGACGTGCGCACGATCGGCAGCAAGAGCGCCGGCGCGACGAACGTGCTGCGGGCATCGGGCAAGTGGGCGGCTCTGCTCGCGCTGCTGCTGGACGCCGCCAAGGGCGCCGCGGCGGTGCTCCTGGCTCGCGCTCTCGACGTCGGTTCCTGGTGGCTGGCGGCGGCCGCGGTCGCGGCGGTCGCGGGACACGTGTTCCCCCTCGTTCTCGGGTTCCGTGGCGGCAAGGGAGTGGCGACCGCCGCCGGCGTCCTGGCGCTGCTGGTGCCTGGGGCGGCGCTCGGAGCGCTGGCGGTGTTCGCCGTGATGGTGGCGTGGAAGCGCTACGTCTCTCTGGGCTCGGTCTCGGCGGCCGTGGCGCTGCCGTTGCTGGTCGGCGTCTACTGGTCTGGCGGCGCCTATCGCATGGAACCCGGGGTCGATCCGGGGGCGGCCCTGCTCGCGGGTACGGCGGCAATCGCCGCCCTCGTCATCGTCAAGCACCGGGCGAACCTGGTGAGGCTGCGGGCGGGCACCGAATCGCGGCTGGGCGCGAAACCGTCCGCACCGGAGGCCTCCGGTTGAGCGTCGCCGGAAACGGCGGCGGCCTCGCCGTGCTCGGGGCGGGAGCGTGGGGCACCGCGCTTGCCGTTCACGCGGCCCGGGCGCGTACACCGGTGCTGCTGTGGGCCCGCTCGGCCGGGTTCGGCGCGAAGCTGGCTTCCGAACGGGTCAACGAGCGCTACCTGCCGGGCGTCGAGTTGCCGGCGGACGTCCGCGTGACCTGGGACCTGCGACAGGCCGCCACCAGCGGCACGGTCCTGGTCGTCGTGCCTTCCCACGGCTTTCGCGCAGTCGTCCGCTCCTTTCTGGACGCGCGCTCCAGCCTGGGCGACGCCGCCCCGCTGCCCGAGCGGGTGACCCTGGTCTCGGGCGCCAAGGGGATCGAATCCGACCACCAGGGCCACTTCCGGCGGATGAGCGACGTCTGTGCCGAGGAGGCCGCGTCGGCGGCCGTCGACATCGACTTCGCGACGATCAGCGGTCCGTCGTTCGCCGCGGAGCTGGCCGCCGAACTGCCGACCGCCTGCGTCGTCGCGTCGGAGGAGGCGGACATCGCGGAGCGGCTGCAGGCGGAACTCTCGCGCGGGGCGCTACGGCTCTACACCTCGACCGACGTGGTGGGCGTGGAGATCGCCGCCGCGGCGAAGAACGTGATCGCCATCGCCGCCGGCGTGCTGGACGGTCTGGACTATGGCTCGAACACCCGCGCGGCGCTGATCACCCGCGGCCTGCACGAGATGATGCGTCTGGGGCTCGCCTGCGGCGGCCGGCCGGCGACCTTTGCCGGACTCGGGGGCCTGGGCGACCTGGTGCTGACCTGCACCGGCGGCCTGTCGCGCAACCGGAACACGGGGATCGAGCTGGGGCGCGGCCGTACGCTGGAGGAGATCGAGACGGGCCGCGCGGGCGTCGCCGAAGGTGTGCGGAACTCGCTCGCGCTGCTCGAACTGGCGAACGACAGGCAGGTCGAACTGCCGATCACGGAACAGATGGTCGAGATCCTCTATCGGGGCAAGAAACCGGCGGCGGCGATCCGCGATCTGATGGCGCGTGAACTCAAGGTAGAGTCCGCCCTGTGACCGGGCACGAGACCGTTCTCGTCCTCGACTTCGGCGGCCAGTACACCCAGTTGATCGCGCGGCGGGTGCGGGAACTCAGGGTCTACTGCGAGATCCACCCGTTCGACCTGTCCGTGGACGAGGTTCGGGCTCGCAAGCCCGTCGGCATCGTGCTTTCGGGGGGGCCGGACAGCGTCTACGAGGAAGACGCCCCGCAGGCCGACCCGGAACTGCTGCGACTGGGCATTCCGGTCCTCGGCATCTGCTACGGCATGCAGTGGATGTCGCAGGTGCTCGGCGGCCGCGTCGTGGCGTCGGGCATGCGCGAGTACGGCCGCACGGAGATTTGCCTGTCCGCGCGGGATGGCGGCCTGTTCGCGGGGCTCGAGGCGGAGCAGAGAGTCTGGATGTCGCACGGCGACCGCGTCGACGAGGTGCCGCCGGGCTTCGAGGCGACCGCCTCGGCGCCGACGGTGCCGGTGGTGGCCATCCAGGACCGGGAACGGGCCCTGTTCGGGATCCAGTTCCACCCCGAGGTCACCCATACGGACGGCGGGCGCGAGATGCTCCGGAACTTCCTCTACGGCGCCTGTTCCGTGTCCGGCGCGTGGCGGATGGCGTCGTACGCCGAGGAAGCCACGGCGGCGATCGCGGAACAGGTCGGGCTGACGGACCGGGTTCTCTGCGCCCTGTCGGGCGGCGTCGACTCGGCGGTGGCGGCGAGCCTGGTGCGGCGGGCGGTCGGCGACCGTCTGACCGCGGTGTTCGTGGACAACGGCCTGCTGCGCAAGAACGAACGGACGACCGTGGAGCGGACTCTCAGTGCGGGGCTCGACCTCCATCTGGTCGTGGTCGATGCCGCGACCGACTTCCTGGGAGAACTCGCCGGCGTCACCGACCCCGAAGAGAAGCGGCGAACGATCGGCCGCGTGTTCATCGAGGTGTTCCAGCGCGAGGCGAAGAGGCTGGAGAGGACGGGAGACGGCGGCAGGATCCGCTACCTGGTCCAGGGCACGCTCTACCCGGACGTGATCGAGTCGGTTTCGGCCTTCGGCCCGTCGGCGATGATCAAGAGCCACCACAATGTGGGCGGCCTGCCCGAACAGCTTGGTTTCGACCTGATCGAGCCGCTTCGTTTCCTGTTCAAGGACGAGGTGCGGAAGCTCGGTCGGGAACTCGGTCTCGGCTCGGAGTTCGTGGGGCGGCACCCCTTTCCGGGTCCCGGGCTGGGGGTCCGCATTCTGGGGGACGTCACCGCCGACCGCGTGGCCGTGCTCCAGGAGGCGGACGCGATCTTCATCGACGAGTTGCGAGAGGCCGGGCTCTACGACCGGGTGAGCCAGGCGCTGGCCGTGCTACTGCCGGTGCAGAGCGTCGGCGTGATGGGCGACGGCCGCAGCTACGAGAACGTGGTCGCGCTGCGGTCGGTCGAGACGGAAGACTTCATGACGGCGGACTGGAGCCAGTTGCCGCACGAGTTCCTGGGCCGCGTCGCGGGCCGGATCGTGAACGAGGTGGCGGGCGTCAACCGGGTCGTCTACGACCTGACCAGCAAGCCGCCCGGCACGATCGAGTGGGAGTGAGGCGAGTGGGAGTGAGGCGGGCCGCGCTCAGGCGCGGGTAATGGGCCCGATCCGGCTCGGGTCCTTGCGCAGGAGTCCGGCCAGCCTGGCTGCCAGCCGGTCCTGCTGGCGTCGCACCGCGTCAGCGCCTCCCTCTGCCCTGGGAATCCAGCCGCCGGCGATCATGCCGTGGCCGCCGCCGCGGCCCTTGCGTCCGACCAGACGGCGCATGATGCGGGAAGCATCGGCGCGGGTGTTCGTGGTGCGGATCGAGCAGTACAGGCGGTCCTCGTGGAGACCGCTGCACATCGACCAGGTGCAACCCTCCAGTCTCAGCAGCAGGTCGGCGATTTCGGGGACGATGTCGGGTTGAGCCACCGGGCCGAGCCGGCTCAGGATCAGGGTGTCGACTCCGTAGAGATTGTCCAGCGCCTCGCGCAGGGTCTCGAAGTAGTCGAGCGGCAGTCTGGGGTTCTGGATCCGGCCCAGAAGCCGCGGCAGGGCCTGGGCGTTGAAGTGGTCGTGGATCGCGCGGTCCGCGGCGCTGGAGCCGCGGCAGAAGTCGAGGGTCTCGCTGCGGATCGCGTAGACGATCGCGGTTGCTTCCCTGCGGGTGACCGGTACTCCGGAGGCGAGCAGGTACTCGGCGGCGATCGTGGCGGCGGCGGCATAGTCGGTCCTGATGTCGTGGAAGGGCGTTGCGGCCGTGCCCGGACGGGGCGGGTGGTGATCGACGACGACCTCGGGTATCCGCTCGGCCGGCAGCGGGCTGTTGCCGGTCGCCGGTTGACAGTCGACCAGCGCCACGTAGCGGTAGTGGGGGAGTTTCAGCCGCCGCGCCTGGCTGAAGTCGAGGTCGAGGGAGCGAACCATCTCCTGGTTCTCGGCCCGGCCGATGATGCCGCCGTAGGCCGGGGTGGCGCGACGCCGGAACCCGGATCGCAGCACCTTCGCCAGGGCGGCCGCGGCGGCCAGTGCATCGGGATCCGGGTTGTTGTGGGTGAGGACGAGCCAGCGCGCCCGCGGATCCGTGCTCTCGATGTACTCGCGGAACGCGGCGAAGCGGCTCCGGGCCAGTTCGCTCAGCATCGTCTTCATGCTAGCGCCGCCAGGTCGGCGGGCTAGGATCGAATCGTGATCTCGGAGCTGTTTCACATCGGTCCGCTCTCCGTTTCGCCGTTCGGCGTGATGCTCGTGGCGGCGCTGTTCGCGGCCAGCCTCCAGTTGCGCTGGGGCCTCCGGCAGGTGGGCTCGAGCGCTTCCCGTGCCGCGGACGACGCGGCTGCCCTGTTGCTGGCCGGCGCCGTGGGCGGAATCGTCGGCGGCAAGGCGTACTACGCACTGCTGTATGGCGATTGGCACCTGCTCTACAGCCGTGCCGGGCTGGTCTGGTACGGCGGGTTCCTGGTCGGTGCGGCGGCGGTGCTGCTCGTCATGCGGCGCCGGCGGATGCCGCTCTGGCAGTCCGCCGATGCCACCGCGCCCGCCCTGGCGCTTGGTTACGGCGTCGGCCGCATCGGTTGCCTGCTGGTCGGCGACGACTACGGCGTGCCCACCGACCTGCCCTGGGGCATGACGTTTCCGGAAGGTCCCATCCCCACGGTGGCGAGTGCGATGGAGCGGGAGTTCGGGGTCGAACTGCCGCCGGACGTCGCCGCCGACGCCCTGGTCGCGGTACACCCCACCCAGATCTACGAGACCGTTACCGCCCTGCTGATCTTCTGGTTCGGCAGGTCGTTGCTCGCCCGCGGGACGGCGCCGGGCGGCGTGGCGCTTCCGGTCGTCGGCCTGCTGTCGCTGGAGCGTTTCCTGGTCGAGTTCCTGCGCGCCAAGGACGATCGCTTCTTCGGCGTCCTGACAGTTGCTCAGTTGATCGCCATCGCCATCCTGCTGCTGGTCGCTTCGCTATGGCTGCACCGCCGCCGCGCGTCCTGACGATTGCCGGTTCGGACTCCGGCGGCTGCTCGGGCGCTCCCGCGGACCTGAGGACCTTCGCGGCGTACGGGGTTCACGGGCTGTGCGCCCTGACCGCGGTCACCGCCCAGTCGGCGGCCGAGGTGCGTGCGGTGGAGCCCCTGGGGCCCGACCTCGTGCGCCAGCAACTGGAGACGGCCGAGGAGATCGGCATCGAGTCGATCAAGATCGGGATGCTCGCCGACGCGGCGACCGTGGAAGTCGTGGCAAGCTGGCTGGAGCGGCTGCCGCCGACGCCGGCGGTGCTGGACCCGGTGCTCAGATCGACCTCGGGGACGGCGCTGCTCGACGCGGAGGCGATACCGATGCTCGTGGAGCGGCTACTTCCACAGCTTCTGCTGGTGACGCCGAATCTGTTCGAAGCGGAGGCTCTCTCCGGGGAGACGATCACCGGTCTGGAGGAGGCCCGCAACGCGGCCCGCCGGATCGAGCGAATGGGTCCGAGCGTGCTGGTCACGGGTGGCCACGGCTATCCGGCTGCCGCCTCGCGATCGAACGGCGGCACGGCCGGAGGCGGCCGCGAAGTGACGGATCTGCTGTTCGACGGCAACCGTTTCGAGGCCTTCGTCCACCCGAGGATCCGGACGCGCTGGCGGCGTGGCACGGGCTGTACGCTCTCGGCCGCGGTCGCGGCCGGGCTGGGCTGGCATCTGCCGCTCCAGGAAGCCGTACGGCGGGCGGTCGCCTTCGTCGAACGCGCGCTGCGGGGTTCCTACCCTCTGGGGCGGAGCGGCGGACACGGCACGCTCGATCCGATGGCCGGCCGCCGCGGCCGGCGGTGAATGCGAAGCGTGGGAATGCCGCGGCCGGCGCCGACGGTTTGGAGGGTTGGTCCCCTATAATCGACCTTCCATGACTGGAACGCTCTCATTCCGATCGCCCGCGCTCGCTCCGGCACTGCTCGCCGGGTCGATGCTGATCGCTCCGCTTTCCCTCGCCGGCCAGGAGGTGCCTTCCAGGCCTCCCGGCGCCACCTTCGAGGACACGGTCCACGTCAAGGTGATCAACGTCCAGGTCTTCGTCCGTGACCGGGATGGCAATCCCGTGACCGGTCTGACGAAGGACGACTTCGTCCTGCTGGAGGAGAAGCGCCCGGCACCGATCACGAACTTCTACGAGGTTCACGAGCGGGTCAAGGTCGGCGCGGCTGCCGGCCTGGTGCCGGCCGAGCCGGAGCCGCACATCATCGACAGGCCCGGCCTCGCGCGCCGGAACTACATCGTGCCCGAGGACGAGCGCCTGAACCTGGTGATCTACGTCGACCACCACAACATCCGTCCCCAGAACCGGAACCGCTTCTTCCGTTACGTCCGGGAGTTTCTGCGCCAGCACGTGACCCGCGACGATCGCGTCATGCTCCTGACCTTCAACCGTTCGGTGAAGGTGGAGCGTGAGTTCACCAGCGACCCCCAGTTGATCGCCAACGCGCTCTACGACCTGGAGAAGCACACCGGCGGCCGGACGATGTGGGACTCGGACCGGGCCGATCTCATCCGCGACATCGGCGAGGAAGATCGTGACTACCACTTCGTGCAGGGGCGCGTGCGGATCTACTCGCAGCAGATCTACAACGACATGCAGTTCACGCTCGACGGGCTGAAGGACAGCGTCGTCTCGCTGGCGGGCATGCCCGGCCGCAAGGCTTTCCTCTATGTTTCGGACGGGCTGCCGATGCGGGCCGGCGCGGACATGTGGGAGGCGCTGGACCAGCGCGGCCGTTCCGTCGATTCGATCGAGTACAACCAGAACTTCTTCCTCGACTCGCTGCAGTACGACTCGAGCCGGCGCTTCACCGACCTCGTCAACGCGGCGAACGCGAACGAGATCTCGTTCTACACCGTCGACGCTTCGGGTCCGATGGGCATCAACTCCCGCGACGCCTCGATGCAGGGCATGGCCTTCTCGTCGAACATCGACTCGGTCGCCCGCGAGAACGTCCAGTCTTCGATCATGTACATGGCCGAGGAGACCGGCGGCCAGTACATCGTCAACACGAACAACTTCCGCGACGGTCTGAACCGGATCGCTCTCGACTTCGCGAGCTACTACTCGCTCGGCTTCCAGCCCGGCCACGCGGGGACGGGCCGGACCTACAAGATCAAGGTCGAGCTCACGAAGGAGGCCCAGGAGCGCCTGGGCCTGAGGCGTGACCGCTTCGTCCGGCATCGTCTGACCTACCGCGACAAGTCGGTCGATACGGAAATGACCGAAGGCACCCTGGCGGCGCTCAAGCTCGGCTACGAGAAGAACGACCTGGAGATCTCGCTGGTCAAGGCGGACGAGATTCGCCGCGAAGAGCGGGGGCTCTACACGGTTCACGTCGACGTTCAGGTTCCGATCGGCGGGATGACACTGGTGCCGGTGGGAACCGAGGGCGAGCACCTCCTGCGCGCCCGGATCTGGGTGCAGGCGCTGGCATCGAACGGCGACATCTCACCGCCCCAGGTCGAGCCGTTCGAACTCACGATCCCGGCCGGGGACCTGGAACGCGCCATGGAGAGCTACTACACGTACACGCTGCCGTTGATCATGAAGGAGGGCGACCAGCGCCTGACGGTGGCCGTGCGGGACGAGGTTGCCGGAGCAACTTCCTTCGTCACGCGGACCCTGCGTGTCGGCGCCTGAACGGCGCCTGAACTCCGTCCGGCGATGACGCCGGCTTGAGGCCTCAGCCCCAATGACCACGAAGATCGTCGAGGCTCTCGCGACCCTGAGCGGACTGGGAGGTTCGCTGGCGCGGTCGGCGGCGGCGCTGCTCGAGGCCGAAGTCGAGCAACTGCGCTTCGACCTTGCGCGGAACTGGGCTCGTCTGCTCCGCCTGGTTCTGCTCGCCGCCTTCGTTTTCGGCGCCGTGTTCTGGGCGCTCGGCGCTCTGGTCTTCGCGGCGGGTGCGGGCCTGGCCAACGTGCTGCCGGTGTGGGCGGCGGCGCTTGCGGTGGCCGGCGGCCTGCTGGTGCTGGCGCTCATCCTGATTCGGGTCGTTCGGGCGCGGGCGCGCCGGCTCGAGTCACCGGTGGGCACGGTCAGGCGGCGCGTCGGCAACCATCTTGATTTCTGGCGCGACGTGCTGGAGTCGGACGAAGGCGGGGATGATGCACCTGGGGGAACGTCGTGAGGCGGGAGTCGGAGGCGCGGGCGCGGGCAGCGGCGCTGGCACGGCGCCGCGACGATGTCCGCGAGGCGGTGGCGGACGTGAGAGGCGCCCTCGAACGAGCGGGCGGTCCTCGCCTGGCGGCGTTCGCCGGAAGATCGTTGCCCGGAAGGGCCGGGGCGGCCTGGGTTCTGCCGATCGCGGCCGGCGCTCTCGGCATCGCGATCGCGTGGTCGCTGCGGCGATTCCGGAAGCGGTGAGTACGCGACGCCTGCTCCTCTTCGCCAGGGCTCCGATCCCGGGCCGGGTGAAGACCCGGCTGGTGGCGCCCGGGGGGCTCACGGCTGCTGGCGCCGCTTCGCTGCACCGCGCGCTCGTCGCGGATCTGGGACACCGCCTGAGCGCCGGTCCCTGGGAACTCGTCCTGATGTGGGCGTTGGCAGCGGATGCCGAGCCCCCCTCGGACCTGGCGCCCGCCGCCGTGCCGTGGCGTCTCCAGGAGGGGCGGGACCTGGGGGAGCGTCTCTACAACGGGCTGCGCTGGGCGGCCGTTGGCGCCGACCGGGTGGCGGCGGTGGGTAGCGACCACCCCGACCTCGACTCCGTACGCGTTGAGGAGGCTTTCGAGGCGCTCGACGCCGGCCGTGATGCCGTGCTCGGGCCGGCGGCGGACGGAGGCTACTACCTGATCGCGCTACGGCGGGAGGCGCTTTGCCCGCGCCTGTTCGAGGGCATTGCCTGGGGTTCTCCGTCGGTGTGCGCCACGACGCTTTCGCGCCTGGGCGAACTCCGTCTGGACACGGGGCTTCTGCCCGAGGGGCATGATCTCGACACGGTGGCCGACCTCGCCCGCTTCCGCCAACGGCTCGAGCGCCGGGCCGAGTTGCGTTCGCTCTGTCCGCGCACCGCCGAGGTCCTCCTGTGAGGGTCGTAACTTCCGAGGAAATGCGCGACGTCGAGGCCGCGGCGATCGAGAGCCTCAGCGTGCCGGCGATCGTCCTGATGGAGAACGCCGCGCGCGCGACCGCGGACGCGATCGCCGAGTGCTTTCCGCGTGCCCGGCGGATCGCCATCGCCTGCGGCCGGGGCAACAACGGCGGCGACGGGCTCGCCTTGCTCCGCGATCTCGCGACCCGCGGCTACGAGGCGACGGCCTTCGTTGCCGGTCCGCTCGACCGGCTGAGCGTCGACGCGACAAGGCAGTTCGTGTCGTGCGAACAGCTCGGGCTCTCGCCCCGGTCGGTGCCGGAGCCGGCCGCGGACGACGAAGTGAACGAGGACTACGAACTCTGGGTCGACGCCCTGCTCGGCACGGGCCTGAACCGACCCGTCGAGGGACCGGTGGCGAACTGGGTCGACTGGCTTGGAAGGCGCCGCGGCGACGCGCCGCTCGTCTCGGTCGACGTGCCGACGGGCGTCGACGCGTCGTCGGCGGTGCCCCCGGGTCCCCATGTGGCGGCCGATCTGACCGTGGCGCTGGGGTTCCCCAAGGTGGCGAACGTGCTGGCGCCGGCAGCGGACGCCGGTGGCCGTCTGTGGGTCGGCGATCTCGGCGTTCCGTTGCCCGAACCGCCGCCGGGGCCGGACGCCCTCTACCAGTCGCGACGGGAGGACCTCGCTGGTTGCCTGCGGGCCCGGCAGCGCGACGCGCACAAGGGGACCTTCGGCCACGTCGTCGTCGCGGGCGGCTCGACCGGCTATAGCGGCGCCGTGGTGCTGGCTGCGCGAGCGGCGGTCAGGGGCGGCGCCGGCCTGGTGACGGCGGCAGTGCCCGAACATCTCGTTCAGGTGGTCGACGCCGGTTCGATCGAGTCGATGACCCTGGGGCTGCCGAAGCTGGGAAAGGGATGGTCGCGTGATGCCGTCGAACCGCTGCTCCAGGCGATCGTGGAGCGCGCCTCGCCCGGCGCGCTGGCGCTCGGTCCGGGCCTGGGGCTCTCCGACGATGCCCGGGTGCTGGCGCGACAGATGGTCGCCCGGAGCGCGGCGCCGGTCGTGCTCGACGCGGACGGCATCTCCGCCTTCGCCGGCGACGCCGAGGCGCTTCTCGCGCGCGACTCGGACCTGGTGATCACGCCGCATCCGGGAGAACTTGCCCGGCTCCTCGGGGTGTCGGTGTCGGCGGTCACGGAAAGCCGCTGGGAGCATGCGCGGCGGGCAGCGCGCGAGACGGGAGCGGTCGTCGTGCTCAAGGGCCGCCAGACCCTGATCTCGGACCCGGCCCTGGGCACCTGGGTCAACCCGACGGGGAATCCGGGCATGGCGTCGGGCGGCAGCGGCGACGTGCTGACCGGCGTGATCGCGGCGCTCCTGGCCCAGGGACTCGATCCGCCCGCGGCGGCCCGGCTGGGCGTTTACGCTCATGGGCTGTCCGGCGATCTGGCGGCGGAGCGCTGGGGGGAGATCTCGATGGCCGCCTGCGACCTCGTGGACGAGCTGGGGGCCGCGTTCCAGTCACTCGAAGAATGATCGTTCGCACAAGGAGCGCCGAGGAAACCCGGCAACTCGGTGTCGAACTGGCGGCCCGGCTCCGGCCGGACGGTACGGCGCTTCTGTTCGGCGACCTCGGATCCGGCAAGACGGTGCTGACACAGGGTATCGCGGAGGGCCTTGGGCTGGACGCGGCCCTGGTCCAGTCGCCGACGTTCACACTGATTCACGAGTACGACCGGAGTCCCGCTTCCGGCCGGGGACCCGTACCCCTCTTGCACGTCGACCTCTACCGCCTGGAGCCGGAGGAGGTGGAGGCGATCGGCATCGATGAGTTCCTGGCGGGGGACGGGGTCAAGGTCGTGGAGTGGGCGGACCGTCTGCCGCGGCCGCCGTCCGCGGTCGAGGTGCGGTTACGCATGGGCGCCGGGCCGGAGGAGCGGGAGGTCGAGATCCTGGACTGACACACCCGCAACCTGATCCGGGGCTGTTAGGGTGCCGCCTCTGTCCGCAGGGACACTCGACGCCGGAAAGCTGGGAACGAGCAGAAGAGGAACGGAACCGATGGAAGTGGAACGCGTAGGGTTGGTCGGCTGCGGTCTGATGGGCCGGGGCATCGCGGAGATCTGTGCAAGGGCCGGTATCCCGGTCACGGTGCGCGAAGTCAACCAGGACGTGCTCGACAAGGGGCTCGGCGCCGTGCGTGCATCCCTGGCCAAGAGCCTCGAGCGGCGGCGCATCGATGTCGAGGAACATGACCGGGCACTGGCGAACCTGACCGGAACCGTCGAGCTGTCCGATCTCGCCGGTTCCGACCTGGTGGTCGAGGCGATCGTCGAGGATCTGGAGACGAAGCGCGAGCTGTTCGTCGCGCTGGACGGTATCGTCGGCGACGCCTGCATCTTCGCCAGCAACACGTCCTCGCTGACTCTGACGCAGCTCGCGGCCTCGACGGCCCGGCCCGACCGGTTCGTCGGGCTCCACTTCTTCAATCCGGTGCCGGCGATGCGGCTGGTCGAGGTGGTGCGAACCCTGATGACCTCGGACGAGGCCTACGACGCCTGCTGGAACCTGGCCGAGCGGGTCGGCAAGACACCGGTTGCCTGCGGGGACAACTCCGGCTTCATCGTCAACCGGTTGCTGATTCCGTATCTGCTCGACGCCGTCCGCGCCTACGAGAGCGGCGTCGGCAGCATGGAGGACATCGATACCGCGATGAAACTCGGCTGCGGCTATCCGATGGGGCCGTTCACACTGAGCGATTTCATCGGCCTGGACACGATGTACTCGGTCGCCAACATCATGTTCGACGAATACCGGGAGACGCGCTTCGCACCGCCGACGTTGCTGAAGCAACTGGTCCAGGCGGGGCATCTGGGGCGCAAGACCGGCAAGGGCTTCTTTGACTACAGTTGAGCCGGCAGCGCAGGCCAGGGCGCAGGTGACCCTGCCCGAGGAATCGGTGCAGGCGATCTGCGGCGCCCACGACGAGAACCTGCGACGGGTGGAGAAGGCTCTCGAGGTCACCCTCGGCGTACGCGGTTCCGCCGTGCAGATCAAGGGTGCGGCGGCTGCGGTCGGTACGGCCGAGCGGCTGCTCACCGATCTCGGCGCCCTGGCCGCGACAGGCCGCCGTCTCCGCTCCGACGATCTGGCCACCGCCCTGCGGGTGGTGGCTCAGGAGCCGGCCACTTCCCTGGTCGATTTCTTCCGGACGGGCGCCCTGATCCAGGCTTCGCGCCGGCTCGTCGCGCCGCGCAGCCTGAACCAGAAGCGCTACCTGCGCGCTATGCTGGACCATGAACTGGTCGTTTCGACCGGGCCGGCCGGCACCGGAAAGACGTACCTGGCCGTAGCGGTCGCGGCGTCGGCGCTGAAGGAGCAGAAGGTGCGGCGCATCGTGCTGGCGAGGCCCGCGGTCGAGGCGGGCGAGAAGCTCGGCTTTCTCCCCGGCGACCTGGCGGAGAAGGTGAATCCCTACCTGCGCCCCCTCTACGATGCCCTGTTCGACATCATCGGCTTCGACAAGGTGTCCCGGATGATGGAGCGGGAGGTGATCGAGGTGGCGCCCCTCGCCTTCATGCGCGGCCGCTCACTCAACGACAGCTTCATCATCCTCGACGAGGCGCAGAACACGACGCCGGAACAGATGAAGATGTTCCTGACCCGCATCGGCTTCAACTCGAAGGCCGTGGTCAACGGCGACATCACCCAGATCGACCTGCCGCCCGGACAGCAGTCCGGTCTGAAGCACGCGCTCCAGGTGCTCCGGGGCGAAGAGGGCATCGCGTTCGTTCGCTTCGGCCAGTCCGACGTCGTCCGCCACGAACTCGTGCAGCGGATCGTCGGCGCGTACGACCGCTGGGAGACCCGTCACGGCACGCGGTCGCGGGAGGAAGACAGCCGGTGACCGCGGCCGTCAAGGCGCCGAAGCGCCGCCGGTCGGACCGCAGGCGGGAGGCTCGCAAGCGGCTTCGCCGCAGCATGTACCGGCGCCACGGCGACCGCCTGACCGTCGCCGGCCTGTGGCACTACGCGCTGGAACGCGACGTCGTCTGGGTCGTCGTCATGATTCTGGCCGGCGTCTGGATCATGGCGCCGCCTGGGGTGTTCTTCCGGCCGGATCTGCGCGAGGGGGACATCGCCAACCGCGACTACCACGCGACCCGGGACGTGCTGCTTCTCGACGAGGAGACGTCGGAGGAACTGAAGGAGCGGGCCCGCGCCGACGTCCGTCCGCTCTACGACTTCGACGCCGTTCAGGCGGACGAAGTCGAGGCGCGAATCGCGAGCCTCTTCGAGATCGAGCGGGGGTTCGACGAGGTGGCCGATCTCCTGCCCGAGGAGGACGTGGCGGAGGAGCGGTTGCGACGGCTGAGGGTCGGAAGCGGCCTGCGGGTCGATGAGGGCCACGCCGACCTGCTGTCGGCCCGCACGGGCGGCGAGGACGAGGGCGCGGAGCTGGAGGAACGCCTGACCCGCCTGGTGGGGCTGCTGCTCCGGGCCGGGATCGTGGAGAACAAGGAGACGCTGCTCCAGAACCGCCTCGAGGGCGTCACGCTGCACAACATGCAGACCGGCGAGGAGTCGGTCGAGTTCGACCTCTTCGGCTATCGCGGCTATCCGGTCGAGGTCGAGGCCTACCTGGAGGCGGAGGTCGGCCGCTGGGCGGGGTGGTCGCGGGCCCAGCGGGAAACGGTCGTCGACTTCCTGATGGTCAACCTCGCGCCCAACGTCTACCTGAACCTGAACGAGACCCAGGAACGGCGTAACGCCGCGGCGGAGGACGTCGGGCCGGTGTTCAACCAGATTCGGGCCGGTCAGGTCATCGTGCGCAAGGGCGACGAGGTCGACCCGGAATCGATGCGTCTGCTGCGGGAGATGACCGGCAGCGAGAGCAGTCTGATCCTCCTTCGGTCGCCGCTGGCGTCGGCCCTGTTGCTCGGCCTCGCGGTGGCGTTCCTGTGGGTGGCGTTTCGCCGCAAGCGCCTGGTCGCGGTTGAGGGCCGCGACTTCGGCAGCGTCGTCCTGATTCTCGTCCTGGGCCTGGCGGCGACCCGCGTCGGTTTCCTGGTTGCGGATGCGCTGGCCGCCTCGTTCCCGATCGAGGCCCTGAGTTCGGCACGGAGCTACGTGTTCGCGATCCCCTTCGCGGCGGTGGCGCTGCTCGTGTCGGTGCTCTACGGTCGAGGCGCCGGCCTGCTCGCCGGCGTCGTCTTCTCTGTTTTGGTCGGCCGGCTGGGCTGGGTGGAGGCGGCGAACGCGGAGCTCGGGCTGGCCGGCGGCACGATGCTCTACTGCCTGACCGGCAGCCTCGCCGCGGTGTTCGCGCTCGACCAGTTGAAGCGGCGGTCCGCGGTGACGAGAGCGGGCCTCCTGGTCGGACTCGTCAACATCGCCTCGGTGACGATGCTGACGCTGCTCGGGGATGGCGTCACGGTGGCCGTCTGGGGGTTCGAGGTGCTCTGCGGCTTCCTGGGCGGCCTGATGGTGGCGGCCGCGGTCAGCTTCGCCGTTCCGGTGTTCGAGGCGGTGCTGTTCAGGACCACGGACATCAAGCTGCTGGAACTCTCCGACACGAACCTGCCGCTGCTGCAACGCCTGGCGTTCGAGGCGCCCGGGACGTTCCAGCATTCCCTGATGGTCGCGCACCTGGCGAAGGCCTGCTGCGAGGCGGTCGGCGGGAATCCGACCCTCGCCTATGTCGGCGGCCTCTACCACGACATCGGCAAGGTGCTGCGGCCGCAGTACTACGTCGAGAACCAGCGCGAGGGCGACAACCCGCACGACAGCCTCTCGCCCTCCATGTCCTCCCTGATCATCATCGATCACGTCAAGGAAGGCGCGCGACTGGCGCGCGAGAACCGCCTGCCGCAACCGATCGTCGACGCCATCGAGCAGCACCACGGCACGCGCAGGCTGAACTACTTCCTGGCCAAGGCGAAGGAGCAGGCAGAAGCGGGCGAGGAGGTCAACGAACACCAGTACCGGTACCCGGGCCCGATGCCCCAGAGCAAGACGCTGGCCGCGCTGATGGTGGCCGACACCGTCGAGGCGGCGAGCCGTACGCTCGGAGACTTCTCGGAGAAGTCGATCCGTGGGCTGGTCGAACGCCTGCTGAACGACATCCTCGAGGACGATCAGTTCAGCCAGACCGACCTGACGCTCGCCGATCTGAGACGGATGCGCTACACCCTGCAGAACGTCCTGAAGACGGTTCATCACCATCGGGTCGAGTACCCGGGGTTCGAGTTCGGCCGTGGCGGCCGCGGTCCGTTGCGGGTTCTGTCCGGCGGCGCCGGCGGCGCTCCGGGTAGCGACTGACGCCGCCGGTGGCGACCATCGATCTGCAGGTCGCGGCCTCCGTGGAAGCGAGGTGCCGCGAGTGTCTTCCGGGGCTCCGCGCGGTGGCGGACGAGGCGGTTGCCGAACTGGCGCCGGCGCCGGCGACGTTCACCCTGCGCCTGGTCGACGACGAGGAGATGCGGGAGCTGAACCGCCGGTACCGGCAGCTCGACAGTGCGACGGACGTGCTCTCCTTTCCGGGCGAGGAGACGCCGGAAGGCCGGCACCTGGGCGATGTCGTCATTTCGGTCGAGACCGCCGCCGCCGGTGGCGGGAGCTCCCTCGAACGGGAACTCAAGGTTCTGACGCTGCACGGCATCCTGCACTGCCTGGGCTACGACCACGAGACTGACGACGGCGAGATGGAGGCGATGGAAACCCGGCTGCGGGCTCGCTTCCTGGAGCCGTCGGAAGTTCCGGAAGCCCAACGATCCGGCACGGTAGCCCTCGTGGGCAGGCCCAACGCCGGCAAGTCGACGTTGATGAACCGCATGCTGGGGGAGAAGCTGGCGATCGTCTCGGACAAGCCGCAGACCACGCGTCACCGCCTGATCGGGATTCTGAGCACGGAGCGAGGCCAGATGGTGTTTCACGACACGCCCGGCCTGCACCGGCCCCTGCACCGCCTGAACCGGCGGATGGTTCATGCCGCCGCGGCGGCGCTGAAGGAAGCCGACGTCGTGTGTCTGCTCCGGGACGCGGCGACGCCGTTCGGCCGGGGCGACGCCTACGCCCTCGATCTCGTCGCCGCGGCGGCGGAGGGGCGCGGCAGGCCCATGTTCTGCCTGCTGAACAAGATCGACCTGATCGCCAAGCCCCGGCTGCTGCCCGAGATCGAGCGCTATGCGGGCCGTGCCGTGTTCGAAGAGATCGTCCCGGTCTCGGCCCTCACCGGCGACGGCGTGGACGAGCTGCTCGAACTCCTCTGGAGCCACCTGCCGCCCGGGAAGCCGCGCCACGACCCGGAGCTGCTGACGGTCCACACCGAGCGCTTTCTCGTCGCGGAGATGATCCGCGAGAAGGTGCTGGAGCAGACGCGCGACGAACTGCCGTTCACCACCGCGGTCGTCATCGAGGACTGGGAGGACGGCGAGAAGCGGACGGACCTGCTTGCCAGCATCCTGGTCGACCGGGAGAGCCACAAGGGGATCGTCGTCGGCCGGGGGGGAAAGCGGATCAAGGAGATCGGCACGGCTGCGCGACGGGACCTGCAGGAGTTCCTGGAGCGGCGGGTCTACCTGGAGCTTCGGGTGCGGGCGGAGCCGGGCTGGCGGGAGGACGCGGCCGTCCTGAGCCGCCTGGAGACCGGGTAGCGGCACAGGCGGTGCTACAGAAACGTGAGATCCAGGGGCCTGCGGACGACAGAGTTGTCGCCTCCGCGAGGCCTGACCGGATGGTTCGGACGGTTCATTCGCAGCGCGGAGGCCGGTTCTTCCCCGGAACACGGGTTGGGCATGGACGTTGCTACCGAAATCCGCAGCGTCCGGCCCGTGGCTTGCCTAGTTCATGGGCGCGCTGATAGACACGCGGCCTTGGCGATTCGTGTTTGAGCGTGCGGCCGGGCGGCGTCTCGGCCACAACAGATTTGGCGCGGCTCGGTCCGCAGCAAGGAACAGCAAAGGAGAACTTCATGTCAGGAGCAAGCCCCAAGTCGATTCTCGATCGGATCCGCGATGAGGGGGTCCAGATCGTCGATTTCCGGTTCACCGACTTTCCCGGCTTGTGGCAGCACTTCTCGGTGCCGGCCCGCGAGGTCGACGAGGGCACCTTCGAGGACGGGCTCGGCTTCGACGGCTCAAGCATCCGCGGCTGGCAGGTGATCAACGAGTCGGACATGCTGGTGGTCCCCGACGCGGACACGGCGTTCATCGACCCCTACTTCGAGCACAAGACGCTCGTCATGACCTGCAACATCGTCGATCCGATCACCCGGGAGAGCTACGGCCGCGACCCGCGCGGCGTCGCCCGGGCGGCCGAGGCCTACGTGCAGTCGACGGGTCTGGCGGACACCGCCTTCTTCGGGCCGGAGGCCGAGTTCTTCATCTTCGACGACGTGCGTTTCGACGGCGGTCCGAACTTCGGCTTCTACGAGGTCGACTCGATCGAGGGCCGCTGGAACAGCGGCGCCGACGAAGGTCCGAACCTCGGCTACAAGCCGCGGTACAAGGAGGGCTACTTCCCGGTGCCGCCGACCGACAAGCACCAGGACATGCGGAGCGAGATGATCCTCACGATGGAGGAGCTCGGTCTCAACCCCGAGTGCCAGCACCACGAGGTCGGCACGGGCGGTCAGGCCGAGATCGACCTGCGGTTCGCGCCCCTCGTCGAGATGGCGGACGCGATGATGCTCTACAAGTACATCATCAAGAACACCGCCGCCCGCCACGGCAAGACGGTCACCTTCATGCCGAAGCCCCTGTTCGAGGACAACGGCAGCGGCATGCACACCCACCTTTCCCTCTGGAAGGATGGAGTGCCTCTGTTCGCGGGCGACGGCTACGCCGGCCTGTCCGACATGGCGATGCACGCCATCGGCGGCCTGCTGAAGCACGCGCCGGCGCTGCTCGCCTTCACCAACCCGACGACGAACAGCTACAAGCGGCTGGTGCCGGGCTTCGAGGCGCCGGTGAACCTGGTGTACTCGCAGCGCAACCGGAGCGCCGCGGTGCGGATCCCGATGTACTCGCCGTCGCCGAAGGCGAAGCGGGTCGAGTTCCGTTGCCCCGACCCGAGCTGCAACCCGTACCTCGCCTTCGCGGCTCTGCTGATGGCGGCGCTAGACGGCATTCAGAACGAGATCGACCCGGGCAGCTCGCTCGACGTCGACATCTACGATCTGTCGCCGGAGGAGAGCCAGGGCGTTCCGACCACGCCGGCGACCCTCGACGAAGCGCTCGACGCCCTCGAGGAGGACCACGAGTTCCTGACCGCGGGCGGCGTGTTCGACGAGGACGTGATCGAGAACCACATCGCGTACAAGCGGGAGAGCGAGTGCCAGGAGGTCGCCTTGCGGCCGCACCCGCACGAGTTCGCGCTGTACTACGACATCTAGGCAACTGGTCACGGCGCCGGCGCATACTGGGTGCGCCGGCGTCCCCGCCGGCTGCCGCCGCAGGCGGCCAAAGAGCGCGCCGGCCGCAGGGCCGGCGTTCCTCTTTGGCTGTGCGCAGCCTCGCAGTGGGGCGTCATCGCGCTTGCTGTTACCGTTGCGCCTCCAATCGGAACAGGGCGATGCCCGTGCCGGGCACCGCCGTCAGCGAGGAGGCCGTTTCGTGCAAGCCATAGCGATCCGCACCCTTGGCATCGTGCTGGGGATGACGTTGACGGTGCCGGCGATAGCCGACGACTGGCCGCAGTGGCGGGGCGCCGACCGCTCCGGCGTGTGGCAGGAGGACGGCATCCTCGAGCGGTTCCCGGAGGACGGCCTGAAGGTCGTGTGGCGCAAGCCGATTCGCGGCGGCTACTCGGGGCCGGTGGTCGCGGACGGCCGCGTCTTCGTGACGGACTGGCAGCGTATTGAAGGGACACGCGCCATCACGGGGAAGGAACGCATCCTGGCGCTCGACGAGGAGACCGGCGAGGAGCTCTGGAGCCACGAGTGGGACGTGAACTACTCGGCGCTCCAGCAGAGCTACGCGATCGGTCCCCGTTCGACGCCGGCCGTCGACGGCGACCGGCTCTACGTGATGGGCGCGGTCGGCCATCTGTTCGCGCTCGAAGCCGAGACCGGCGAGGTGATCTGGAGCTACGACTCGGTGGAGCAGGGCAACGCGAGTGTCACGATCTGGGGCTTCGCCACGTCGCCGCTGGTCCACGGCGACCTGCTGATCCAGATCGTGGGGGCCGAGCCGGACGGCAAGGTGATCGCCTTCAACAAGCACACGGGGGAAGAGGTCTGGAGGTCGCTGTCCTCGGACTGGGAGATGGGCTACGGCCAGCCGATGATCTTCGAAGCCGGCGGCGTGGAGCAGCTCATCGTCTGGGAGCCGAAGGCGGTCAACTCACTCGATCCGGCGACCGGCGAGGTCTACTGGACCGTTCCCTGGGAAGTGGCGTCGGGCATGACCGTGACGACTCCGGTCATCGACGGCAACCGGCTGCTCTTCAGCCAGTTCTACCGGGGCTCCCTGCTGCTCGAGCTCGCCGAGGACAAGCCTGAGGTCAAGGAGCTGTGGCGCGGCCAGAGCCGCAGCGAGATGCCGGAGGAGACGGAGGGCCTCCACTCCCTGATCACGACGCCGATCCTCGAGGGCGACACGATCTACGGGGTTTGCAGCTACGGCCAGCTTCGCGGTCTGGACGCGTCGGACGGCTCACGGCTCTGGGAGAGCGACAAGATGACCCGGCAGGGCCGCTGGGGCGCGGCATTCATGGTCAGACACGGGGACCGCTGGTTCGTGACCAACGACGTCGGCGACCTGATCATCGCCCGCTTCTCGCGGGGCGGTTACGAGGAGATCGACCGCGCCAGGCTGATCGAACCGACCACGCGCTCCGGCTTCGGCCCGCGGCGCTTCTACGACGCGATGGTGAACTGGACGCACCCGGCCTACGCCAACCGTCACATCGTTGCGCGGAACGACGAGGAGATCATCCGTGTCTCCCTTGCCGCGGAGTAGATCGGCCCGGATCGGCCGCCGGGCAGCGCTCGGGGCCCTGCTGCTCGCTCTCGCGAGCCTGCCTGCCGCGGGCCAGAGGACGTCCGAGTTCTGGGAGCGGGCGATCGTGGCCTTTGAGGCCCAGGATCGCGAGCAGCCGCCGCAGCCCGGCGGCACGATGTTCCTGGGTTCGTCGAGCATCGTGTTCTGGGACCTGGAGCGGTGGTTCCCGAAGAGTCGCTTCCCCGATCTGCGCGCCGTCAACCGCGGCTTCGGCGGTTCGACGATCGCGGACTCGCTGTACTTCTTCGACCGCATCGTCCCGCCGCACCGGCCGGCTCGAATCGTCTTCTACGCCGGCGACAACGACATCTCCGCGGGCAAGTCGGCGCAGACCGTCGCCGCCGACTTCGCCGAGCTGGCTGACCGCGTGTGGGCGGAGTGGCCCGAGACGCGGCTGATCTACGTCGCGATCAAGCCGAGTCTGGCGCGCTGGCACCTCGCACCCGAGATGCGAGCGGCGAACGCGCTGGTCGCGGCTGCCGCGGAGGACGAGCCGAGGCTCTCCTTCCTCGACATCGACACGCCGATGATCGGCGCCGACGGGCGGCCGCGGCCGGAGCTCTTCGTCTCCGACGGCCTGCACCTTTCCGACCACGGCTACCGGCTGTGGACGGATCTCCTGGCCCCGCACCTCGGCGGTCGCGAGGGGGCGGGTCCGACGGGCGAACTCATCTTCCCGCTGGAGCACTGGCACAACCACGGTTCCTCCATCGTCGAACTCCCGAACGGCGACCTGCTGACCGCCTGGTTCCATGGATCGGGCGAACGGAGGTCGGACGACGTGCGGATCCTGGGCGCCCGCTTGCGCGCCGGTGCGACGGCGTGGAGCGAGCCGTTCCTGCTCGCGGACACGCCGGGCTTTCCCGACACGAACTGCACCCTGCTGCTCGAACCCACAAGCGCCGGCGGCCACCGACTGTGGCTGTTCTGGCCGACGATCCAGGCGAATCTCTGGGAGAGCGCCCTGATGAAGGTCAAGGTGTCGACCGACTTCGACGGGCCGGGGCCGCCGGTGTGGCAATGGCAGGACGTGCTCCACATGAAGCCGGGCGAGGGCTTCCACGACCTGGTGGCGGAGAGGACGGACGAGTACTTCCGGAGCCTGGGTTTCGCCGACGCCAGGGATCCGACGCTGCCCGAGCGCACGCGTAACTGGGCGGCACGCAACCTGGAACAGGCGGCGGACAAGCTGACCCGCCGCCTCGGCTGGTTCACCCGCGCCCATCCGGTCGTCCTGCCGCTGCCCGAGGGCGGCCAGCGCCTGCTCCTGGGGCTCTACTCGGACGGCTTCAGCTTCGCCTCCGCCACGTACAGCGACGACGGCGGCCACAGTTGGACGATGAGCGAGCCGATCATCGGCGGCGGCAACATCCAGCCCACGTTCGCGCTCCGCGACGACGGCACCCTGGTCGCCTACATGCGCGACAACGGGCCGCCGCCGAAGCGGGCCCACGTCGCGGAGTCCCTGGATCTGGGAGCCACGTGGTCGATCGCTCGCGACCACCCGGATCTCGTCGAATCCGGCGCCGGACTCGAGGTCCTGAAGCTCGCGAGCGGCCGCTGGATCGTCGTCCACAACGACATCCCGGACGGCCGCTACCAGCTCGCCGTGTCGGTCTCCGAGGACGAAGGCAGGACGTTCAGGCGCAGGCGCTACATCGAGCGCGAGGAGAAGGACGTCGGCCGCTACCATTACCCGTCCGTCATCCAGGCCCGGGACGGCCGCATCCACGTGACCTACAGCTACCACGTCGCCGGCGCGCTGGACGACGGCGGCCAGGGCAAGAGCATCAAGCACGTGAGCTTCGACGAGACCTGGCTGCTGGGCAACGACTGAGGACTCCACTGGGTGCGCCGGGGCGTCCCCGCCGGCTTGAAGCGCGACGGCGCGAAGCGGCGAGCCCGAGTCCTCCAGGCTCGAGCCGCTGATACCTTTGCTCCTTCCGCAACCAACCGGGAGAGCCTCCATGCGCATACGCCTGCCCGCCGTCATCGTCCTCGTCGCCGCAGTCATCCTGCTCGCCGCCTGTGCCCCCCAGGACACCGGCAGCACGGGCGCTGGCGATACCTTCGCCGGCCTCCCCCGCGTAACGCCCGAGAGCGCCGGCATGTCGAGCGAACGGCTCGACCGGATCCGCCCGGCCTTCGAGAGCTACGTGACGGAGGGCAAGTTGTCCGGCGTGATCACCGTCGTCGCGCGCGGCGGCCAGGTCGTTCACTTCGAGGCCAGCGGTCACCAGGACGTCGAGGCCGGCGAGCCGATGACGGAGGACACCCTCTTCCGCATGTACTCGATGACGAAGCCGATCGCCTCGGCGGCGCTGATGATGCTCTGGGAGGAGGGCCACTTCCTGCTCTCGACGCCGTTGTCCGCGATTCTCCCCGAGTTCGCCGACACGGAGGTCTACGTCTCCGGCGACGGCGCCGACATGGAGACCGAGCCGCCGCGGCGGCCCATCGTCGTCCGCGACCTGATGACCCACACGTCCGGCCTGACCTACACCTTCATCCCCAGCCCGGTGGCCGCCAGCTACGCGGCCGCGGGCCTCGAGGGTTCCGCTGACGCCGTTCCCCACGACGACCTTGCGCACTACGTCCGGGAACTGGCGAAGCAGCCCCTGCTGGCTCACCCCGGCACCGCCTGGAACTACAGCGTCGGCCTCGAGGTCGCCGGCCGGGTGGTCGAGGTCGTCTCCGGGCAGACCTTCGGTGACTTTCTGAAGGAGCGCATCTTCGATCCGCTGGACATGGTCGACACGGCCTTCCACGTTCCGGACGAGAAGCTCGACCGCTTCGCCGTGAACTACGCGCCGACACCGGAGGGCGGCATCGTGGTCATGGACGATCCCGAGACCAGCGCCTACCGCACGGCCCCCAAGGTCGAGATGGGCGGCTCCGGCCTGGTTGCCACGGCCGGCGACTACCTGCGCTTCGCCCAGATGCTGGCGAACGGCGGCGAACTCGACGGCGTGCGGATCCTCGGGACGCAGACCGTCGCCCTGATGATGGACAACCACCTCGGCTCGGCCTACGGGCCGTCGCCCATGTCGAGCCTGAACCTCGACATGGGAATGAGCGAGGGCATGGGCTACGGCCTCGGCGGCTACTCGATTACCGACACCGGGCTCACCGGACTGCCGGCCTCGCCCGGCACCTACGGCTGGGGCGGCGCTGCCTCGACCGACTTCCTCGTCGATCCCGAGGAGAACCTCGTCGCCATCGTGCTCACCCAGTTGCTGCCTACCGGCACGTATCCCTTGCGGCCGACGATGGAGGTGCTGACCTACCAGGCGATCGTGGAGTAGGCGCGAGGCGACGAAGATGAGCAAGCTCCGACGAAGGGCCGCGGGTCTCGGCGCCGCGTCGCTACTCTTCCTTGCCGGAGCGTCCCTCGCCCAGGAGCGCGGCTTCTACGCCGGCTACACCGCCTCGGCCGAGCAGTTCGACGCCACCTTCTCGAAGAGCGTCGACAACACGGATCCCGACACCCTGGTGCCCGAACCGCGGCGCGGCATGGTGTTCCACGACACGAGTTCGGCCGACACCGTCGACCTGGCGGTCGGCTTCCTGGCGGGCTATCGCGCGCTCCTCAGTGACGGAGGCGCTTACCTGAGCACGGAGGTCGACGTCACGTTCCACAGCGGCGAGCCGGAAGGCCAGGTCGCCGGCGTGGGCACGTCGGCGGAACGCAAGCAACTGGGCGAGAGCTGGCCGGACACCTGGTCCCTCGACAAGAGGCGCAGCTACGGTCTGACGCTGCGGCTCGGCTTCGAACCGGAGTCGCTCGAGGCCCGGGACATGAGCCTCTATCTGCTCGGGGGTGTCCGGCTCTTCAAGGCGCGCTTCAGCACGACCTTCGAGGGCTGCCTGACGGCTGAGCCGTGTTCGCCGTCCGAGTACGTCTCGGGGACCGACGGCCGCGACGTGGATCCGATAGCCACCACCCTGGGCCTCGGCCTGGAGAAGCGCTTCGGCAGCGGCGAGTACGCCCGCCGGATCGCGTTGCGCTTCGAGGCGGCCTACAGCCGGTACGGCGACGAATCCTGGGTCGCCGACTTCCCGGACGTCCGGGTCACCGTGCCTTCGACCGTGGAGGCGGACGGCATCGGCGTCACGGTGAGTCTCGTGCGGCTGTTCGGCGCGGACCCCTGAGGTCGCGAACCCTGAGGCTCCGCGCCAGCGGTTACCCCAGCCGATCGAGCAGCGCCCGTTTGGCTTGGGCTCCAACAGCGACCAGGAACGAGTCGAGAGGCAGGGTGCCGATGCCCGTCTTCGTGGCGGCCGGCTGCAGGGAGACCTCCGGGGCGACCAGGTAGCTGTGTCCCCGAAAGCGGCCGTGGCGTTCGATGAGCGCCTTGAGCCCTGCCCGACTGTGTCGGCTGGAGGAGGTGATCTCGAAGGCGAGCGGCTGGCGCGGGTCGTCGAAGATCAGGTCGACCTCTCGCCTTCCCTCGTGCCAGTGGTGTAGACGGATCCCAGCGTGTGCAGCGAGCGTGTGAACCGATGTCGCAGCCAGATTCTCCAGCAGCACACCGAGTTCCCGCGGGTCGCCGAGGGGCGCGACACCTCGTTGGAGGGCGGCGTTCCGGATCGCGCCGTCCACGAAGTAGAGCTTTCGTCCTCTGCGCTGGATTCTGGCTTCGCTACCGCCGTAGTTGGGCAGTGTGAAGACGAGGAACGCCCGCTCCAGGTAGGAGACGTACCGGTCAACGGTCGGTTGAGAGAGGCCGAGGTTCTTGGCCAGCGCGGTCGGGGAGACCAGCCCGGTCATCTGTCCGGCCAGCGTGTAGAGCAGGCGTTCCAGCTTCATCGGGTCGTTCAGGCCGAACGACTGCGGAATGTCCTTGTAGATCGCCCTTTCAACGGCGTCGTCGCGCAGTACCCGTTGGGAGTTGAGAAGGAGCCCCTCGAGCTCGAGTTCGAGGTTGTTGCTCTGAAGGTCGCGTTGGCGGTGCGGGACGATCAGTTCGGGGAACCCGCCGGTCAGGAGGAAGATCTCGCGCCATCTGATGATCGCCGGGCTTCCCGGCGAGCCGGCCTGGAGGTCGTGCAGCGTTGCGGCGAGCGTCGGCGCTGGTGAGAGCTGATCCGGTTCACCGACCAGGTCGAGGAACTCGTCGAACAGGTAGGGCATCAGGCGTTGCTCGGTCCATCGGCCGACACCGCTCTCGAGGCGGCGCTGCTTGAGGGCCGCCGTCGCGCTTGAGGTTGCGGCGATCCGAATTGGCCATCTGTCGTCGTGGAACGCCTTCAGCCAGAGGTCCCAGTCCCGGGCGTAGACCAGTTCGTCCAGCATGATGTAGGCGGGCCGGTCGGGAGTCGCGCCCGTAGCGGACGCGACGGCGCGAATCAGCCCGCCAAGATCCGCGGCCTGGAGGAGGGGGTGATCCATGCGGAGCCACCAGACCCGGGATGGCTCGATGCCATGCCTGAGTAGATGCCGAACGGTCTGGTAGAGAACAGTCGTCTTGCCGACTCGCCGCGGGCCGAGAATCAACTGATAGCGGAGCGGGTTGTCGTGCAGCAGCCGTCGCCACAGCGCCTGCGCCAGGGGTCGCTCGACCGGCGGCGCGAGGGACCCTGGTACGGCTCCGGACCGCAGCCACGGATTCTGCTCTCGAAACACTCGCTGAATGTCGTCGGCTTCCGGTGTCCAGGTAGGCAATTCGTCCTCTCGACGTGAATGCTGTTTGGCTCAACAGTATACACACCGTGTATGTTGTTGGTCAGAACAACATACACAGGGGGACGAGTCGTGGCCTGTCGAACGCTCGGAAGCGAGCTTCCTGGAGCGTGATCGGGGTCAGCCGTACATCACGGCCGCCGCCTGCTCCCGCAGCGCGGTCGGATTCCCCATCATCTGCCGGTCGTAGCCGGCGCGCTTGTAGAAGATGTGCATGTCGCATTCGTGCGTGAAGCCCATGCCGCCGAAGACCTGGGTCGTCATCGTCACGGCGTTGCTGGCGACTTCGGTGGCGTGAGCCTTGAGCAGGGGGGCGAGGTGGTCGATCTCGTCGGACCCCCCGTCCCAGGCGTCGGCGGTGTGCCAGAGCAGGGACTGGACAGGATCGACTTCGGCCAGGACCTCGGCGCACATGTGCTTGACCGCCTGGAAGGAGCCGATGACTCGCTCGAACTGCTTGCGCTCCCTGGCGTAGTCGACGGAGATGTGCAGGCCCTTCTGGGCGGCGCCGAGGGCGTCGGCGCCGAGGGCGATCCGGGCGGCATGGACGGCTCGCCGCGTGCTGTCGGCGCTGCCGCCGAGGCTCTCGGCCGCTCCCAGGTCGATTCCGGAGAACGTGACCTCGGCGACCCGGCGGGTGTCGTCGACCGTCTCGAGCGGTTCGATGTCGATGCCGGAGGTGGAAGCGTCAAGCAGGTGCAGGCTGCCCCCTGACTCGAGCAGGAAGGCGTCGGACCATGCGGCATCCGGCACGTAGAGGACGGCGCCGTCGATCCGTCCGTCATCGACCGGCGCGTCGAGGATCGGTGTGATCAGCGATCTGCCCTCGGCGATCCCTTCGAGCAGGGCGTTCCGGCGGTCTCCGGCGTCGCCGCCGGCGAGCAGCAGCGGCGCCAGCACGTAGGCCGAGTGGAAGTTGACGGGCGCCGCGGCCCGACCGAGTTCCTGCGCGGCGATCGCCGCCTCCTGCATCCCGAGTTCCGAACCGCCGAGGTCCATGTCGATCAGGAGGCCCGTGATCCCCTGATCGCCGAGCTGGCCGTGAATCGCCTCGTCGCGGCCGGATTCCGAATCCATCACGCGTCGAACGCGCTCGATGCCCACGTCCTGAGCCAGAAATCGGGCGATCGAGTCTCGGAGCAGCTCCTGCGGCTGCGTCAGTCCAAAGTCCATGTCGGACTCCTTTGTCTATCGGGCGACGCGGACTCTAGGCCGCGGCCGGCTTCGGCTCACGCGGCAGTCCAAGCCCCCGCTCGCCGATGATGTTCTTCTGGATCTGGGCGGTGCCGCCGCCGATGATCAGGCCCAGGGCGTACATGTAGTTGCGCTGCCAGTTGCCGTAGTCGCGGACGTGCTTCGAGCCGCGCCTGAGCACGCCGCGCTCGGCCATCGCGTCGATCGCGAGAGCGCAGATGTCGTAGTTCAACTGGCAGTTGTTCAGCTTGACGATCAGGCCGCCCGCGCCCGAGTCCCTCTTCTTCAGCCGATCGGTGAGCAGGCGCAACTGGTGGTACTTCATGGCCTGTACCCGGCCCTCGAGCTTGAGCAGCCGGTCCCGGTAGACGGGCGAGTCGATCAGGCCGGTTTCGCGCAGGATGTCCACGCAACCGGCGACGTAGCTCTCGGTCGCGTTCGAGCGGCCGAGCATGTTGCGCTCGAAGCGCAGCGTGTAGGTGCCGACCTCCCAGCCCTGGCCCGGGCGGCCGATCACGTTGGTCGCCGGCACGCGCACGTCGGTGAAAAAGACCTCGTTGAAGGAGGCGTCGCCGGTCATCGTCATCAGCGGCCGCACCTCGATCCCGGGCGTATCCATCGGCAGCACGATGTAGCTGATCCCTGCGTGCTTCCCGGCGTCGGCTTCCGTGCGAATCAGAGCGAACATCATCTCCGCTTCGCGGGCGCCGCTGGTCCAGATCTTCTGGCCGTTGATCACGTACTCGTCGCCGTCCAGCACCGCGGACGTGCGCAGCGACGCCAGGTCGGAACCGGAGCCCGGCTCGCTGTACCCCTGGCACCAGATCATCTCGCCGCGGATCGTCGGCCGGATCAGATCCTGCTTCTGGTCTTCACGGCCGAAGTGCAGCAGCGTCGGGACGAACATGCTGATGCCCTGGTTCTCCATGCCGAGGGAGATTCCGGCGTCTTGGAACTCCTCTTCGATGACCAGGCTCGCGAGGGGGTCGGGCTCGTGGCCGGCGCCGCCATAGCGTTGCGGGATCTCGCGGCCTGCGTAGCCTCCATCGACGAGCCGTTTCTGCCACTCGACGACGCGCCTGCGCACCTCGGAGGCGTCGCCGCCGAAGCCGGGACCCGCGGGGACGGCGACGTCTTCGTTGGCGGCGAAGAAAGAGCGAACCTCCTCGCGGAGGGAGTCGTACTCGGAGCCGATCAATGTGTCCATGATGGGTGCGACTCTATCCTGCACGGGGGCCCTCGTCAGTACGCCCGAGCGTTCAGAGTAAGCTCTCGGGTTCTACACTCCGGCGAAACGACAACCTCGGGAAGGGCGGCGACGACAAGATGGGCGACGACACCGTGGAGGCAGGGCTGGCGGAAGGGGCCGAGGACAACGGGGCGCCGAGGCACTCGAGCCGCGATGCCGTCCGTCTGGAGCAGTTGCGGCAGGCCGCGGCTTCTGGCGGCGCAGATGCCGTGGTGCTGACGCCGGGCGCCACGTTGACGTGGCTCCTGGGCCACCGCTTCGACGGCCACGAGCGGCTCTTCCTGCTCATCGTGCCGACCGGCGACGCCCCGGTGGCCATCGTGCCCGCGCTGGAAGAGGCCAACTTTCGCGGTGTCGCGCCGGCGGTCGAGTCGGTGCATCTCTGGGATGACGCGGACGGCCCGGAGGAGGCCGCGGCCGCGGCCTTCAAGGGTCTCGGGAAGGCGGCGCGGGTGGCGGTCGAACCGCTCAGCCTGCGCTACATGGAAGCTCAGCACCTGGCCCGCGAGCTTCCGAAGGCGAAGCTCGAGAGTGCCGAGTCGATCGTGAGCGAACTGCGGCTCAAGAAGAGCGACGAAGAAGCGAAGGCGATCCAGCAGGCGTCGAAGATCGCCGAGGCGGCGCTCGAGTTCACGCTGCGGGACGTCAAGCCGGGGCGCACCGAGCGCGAGATCGCGGCCAAACTCTCGAGCGAGCTGCTTCGTCGCGGCGGGGGCGGCATCTCCTTCGGCCCGATCGTTCTCAGCGGTCCGAAGAGCGCTCTGCCCCACGGTGTGCCCGACGAGCGGAAGATGGAGGAAGGCGAGTTCCTGCTGATCGACTTCGGGACCTCGTTCGATGGCTACCACTGCGACATCACCCGCACGTTCGTCGTCAGCGGCTCCCCGACGGACCGCATGCGGGAGGTCTACGAGGCCGTGCTGCAGGCGAACATCCGCGGGGTGGCGGCGTCACGTCCCGGTGTTACCTACGACTACGTCCACAAGAACTGCCAGGCGAACCTGCGTGCCGCGCGCTTCAAGGAGTTCATGACCCATCGCACCGGCCACGGCCTGGGCCTGGAGATCCACGAGCCGCCTTCCGTGATGGCGGGCAACACCGACATCGTCGAGGAGGGGGCGGTGTTCACGATCGAGCCGGGCCTCTACCTGGAAGGTTGGGGCGGCGTGCGGATCGAGGACAACGTCCGGGTGACCGAGCAGGGCTGCGAGCTTCTCACGTCGTCGCCGAGGGAGCTGCGAATCCTCGGCGCCTAGAAGTGCCTCCGGGTCTTCAGAAGTGAACGTGCAGGCCGATCTGGCCGCGGCGACTGTCTCCCAGGCCGCTGCGGATCGTGCCGTCGAAGTTGAAGAGCAGGGAGCCCTGGGCGGCGTCGAGGCGGTTGTCGGCGTTCGTCAGGTTGAAGATCTCGAAGACCGGTTCGAGGGTGACGCCGCGGCCGAGGGTGAAGGGGCGTGACAGGCGGATGTCCCAGGTCAGGAAGTCGTTGTCGCGCCGTAGCGTGTTCCGCTGGAGGATGCGGCCGTCGGCGCAGACGCGGTCGGACGGCTGGGCGGCCCGTTGACCGCGGTTGGCGCAGGATTCGGACACCGGCGATGCCGATAGATACCGGAACACGTTGCTGAACTGGATGTCGCGGGGCAGGGCGAAGAGGAGGTAGCCCGCGACCTGGTGCCGGCGGTCGCGGTCGGACCAGCCGAACTCCGGCCCCAGGTTCGTGGGGTCGGCGTAGCGGAACGTGAACGGATCGCGCTCGTTGTCGTCGTCGGAGCGATCCCGGCTGAAGGTGTAGTTCACCTCGAAGGTCAGCAGTCCGTCGAAGGCGTCGCGGCCGCGCAGAGTGGCGGTCAAGCCGTGGTAGCGGGAGCGCGCGGAGCTTTCCGTGTTGTTCAGGGCGTTGATGCCGCCGCCGCCCGGATGGGTGCCGATACCGAAGGGTGACCCGAAGGCCGGGTGGTTGCGGTCGACGAAGCGGAAGAGTTCGTCCGTCCGGGCGTGCTGGTAGGCGATTTCGGCGGTCAGCCCGCGGCCCAGCCGGCGCTCGAAGCCCGCGCCGAAGGACCAGGTCTCGGGCAGTTCGAGATCCCGGTCGGCGACGGTGATGTCCGGCAGGAAGGGCAGGGTGTTCGAGCCGTCGATCTGCTCGTCGATTCGCGGTACCGGGCCGAGCGCCGGCGAGGCGGCGCTGCTCCTGAACAGGGTCTGCTGGAAGGCGCCGTTCGTGACGCGGGGGCCGACGAGCACGAGACTAGGGATACGGGAAACGTACGAACCCGCGTTCAGCCGGACGACATTGGCGCCGTCGCCCGAGGCGTCCCACACCAGGCCAAGGCGCGGCTGAAAGTTGTCGAGATCGTCCGGGATCCTGCCGTCGGAGGGAAAGCGGGGATCGTCGAGGTAGGGGGCGTACCAGGTGTCCCGCGGTGCGATCAGCGGGTCGGGGCTCCAGGTTCCTTCCCAGCGGAGACCGAGGTTCAGAACGACCCGGTCGCTCGCCTGCCAGGTGTCCTGGAGGAAGAGAGCGACCTCGTCGACGTCGAAGGCCTGCCTGCCCAGGTCCTCCGGCGGGATGCCGGGCACGGTGGCGGCCTGCAGGTAGAGGAGGACGGGCCCCGTTATCTCCGTCCCGGAAGGGCAGGCGCCGGAGGCGCTGCTCGAGCCGTCCGAGCAGGTCACGTAGCCGTTCCCCTGCTCGACGAAGTTGATGAAGCCGTCCACCGAATCGAAGATGTAGCGGCTGTTGCCGAAGCCCAGGAACTGCTGGGCGATCCCCGTCCGGTTCGCCTCGATCCCCGCCTTGACCAGGTGGTCGCCGAGCAGCGTGGAGACGTTGTCGACGAGCTGCTGGCGGTCGTCCGCCGCGTCGGCGCCGATCGGCAGGAAGAACGGCAGGCCGATGCGAAAGCCGTCGGCGAAGTCCATCGCGATATCGGGGAAGGGCCTGCCGCCGAGGACCTGGTACGGCGGCTGGGGCGGCGGCTCGACTCCCGGCTGCAGCGGTCCGCCGTAGCGCCGGGGCCGATGTTCGCGCGCCCATTGCAGGCGCAACTCGTTCGAGGTCCGGTTGCTGAGGAGGGAGCGCAGGCTCAGGTTGACCGCGTGCGAGTAGTTCTGCTCGATGCCGTTCGCGGACAGGCCCCAGGAGTCGACATCGAACGTGCCGTTCTCCTGCTCGGACCAGGTGTAGTTGTACTTGACCGACGCCTGGAGGCTTTCACTGAGGTTGAAGTCGAGCTTGGCGATCAGGGCGCGGTTGTCGTCGCTGCGCTCGATGGGGCCGAACTCGCCGTCGAACAGGCCGGGCCAGCGGTCCTGCAGGAAACGATCGAGCCTCGCCAGGTTGGCGGGGCCGGCGACTTCCCGCACGGCCTGCTTCGTTTCCGCCGCGTCCTGTTCGTCGTAGGCGCCGAAGAAGAACACCCGCTCCCGTTTGATCGGCCCGCCGAGCGTGAAGCCGTACTGCAGGCGGCTGAAGTCCGGTTTCGCGGCTTCGCCGGAGGGATGCTCGGATGAGATGCCGTCCCATTGCCGGAACGTGTGCATCGTGCCCTCGAGCTCGTTCGTCCCCGACTTCGTGATCACGTTGACGAAGCCGCCGGCCGAGCGCCCGAACTCGGCCGTCGCGCCCTGGTTGATGACCACCATCTCCTGGATCGCGTCCTGGTTGAAGGTGAAGGCCGGACGCTGCCCGCCACGCTGCTCGCCGAAGAACGAGTTGTTGAAGTCGGCGCCGTCGACGATGAAGTTGTTGAAGATGCCGCGCTGGCCGCTGATGTTCAGCTCATCGCCGTCGGGCCCCTGGGAGAGTGAGGCGCCCGGGGTCAGCAGGGTCAGGTCGAAGAAGTTCCGGCCGTTCGTGGGCAGTCCCTCGATCACCTCGTCGGCGAGGCGCTGGGAGGTCGTCACGTCTTCGGTCGCGGGCGTCCAGTAGGCGTCCGTCGACACCGTGATCTCCTCGGCGACGACCTCCTTGAGCTCGATGTCGAGGTTCAGGCTCTCGCCGACACGAAGCGTCAGGCCGGCGAGCCGTTCCATCAGTCCTTCCGCGTCTTTCGTCGCGATCAGTTCATAGGAACCGAGCGGCAGCAGGGTGCGCGCGAAGGTGCCCGTAGCCGTTGTTTCGACGGACGTCACGAGTCCCGTTTCCGCGTGCTGGATCAGCACCTGGACGCCGCCGACAGTGGCGCCGTCGGGCCCGCGCACCGTGCCGCGAATGATCCCCGTGGTCGCCTCGGACTGTGCGGTTGTCGGAATGGCGACAGCCGCGAGCAGGATCGCGGCAAGCGTCGGACGGAATGACATGATCGAGCCGGAAAGACCGCCTTGGGCGACGGAGGCGGGATGATAGCGGGCTCAGCCGGCAAGGGCCTCCCGCAACCGCCGGACGACCTCCGGCTGCTTCGTCGCCAGATTCTCCGTCTCCATCGGGTCGGCCTCCAGGTCCCACAGGATGTCCTCCTCGCCAAAGCCGGTGACCAGCTTGTAGCGGCCGTCGTAGGCGAGGCGCCAGTCGCCGAGGCCGGAGAGGACGGCTTCTCGGTGACTGTCGGTCCGGCCTTCCAGCAGTGGCCGCAGGGATCGGCTGTCCATGTCGGCCGGCGTGGCGAGGCCTGCGTAGTCGAGGAAGGTGGCGGAGAGGTCGAGCACGGTCGTCGGCAGGTGGCACTCGTAGCCCTCGCGGATGCCGGGGCCGGCGGCCAGCAGGGGCACCCCCGCCGAGGCCTGGTAGGGGAGCGACTTGCCCCAGCGCGCGTGATCGCCGAGCATCTCGCCGTGGTCGCTCGAGTAGACGATGATCGTGTTGTCGAGTTGGTCCGTTTCTTCCAGCATCTCGATGTAGCGGCCCAGCCAGGCGTCGATGTTCTCGATCATCGCGGCGTAGTTCTGCCGGGTCGCCGTGTGGTCGTCCGGAGTCAGGGCGCCCTGGTAGGCATAGGGCTGGCCAAGGCCGGCCCGGCCGCGGACCCACGCTTCCATCTCGGCGGTGATGTCGACCGGTGGATGCGGGCCGACGAAGTTGATGACCAGGTGCCACGGGTGGTCCTTCGGGGCGGCCTCGATCAGGTCCAGACCGTTCTGGGCGATCCAGTTGTCGCAGTAGGCCTCGGGGTCGAGCGGCGAGGTGATCACGTCGCCCCACCAGGTGTCCGGGAACCCTGAGCGCCGGCGGCGGAAATCCGTGGCGCAGGCGCGGCCCTGGGGCGGCTCGAGCGAGTCGAGGTAGGCGTAGTACGGATCCTTCGGCCCCTCCGGATCCTCCAGGTAGGACTGCATGCCGTCGCCCTTTCCGCAGTTGTTGATCTGCGCCGAGAAGCCCCAGTCGTCGGCGTAGTTCGTTCCGTCCATGCCCCAGTTGCCGCTGTTCTTCGACATGTCGAGCTTGCCGACCGCCATCGTGTGGTAGCCGGAGTCGCGGAGTCGCCCGTAGAAGGTCGTCTGGTCGAGCGGGTAGTCGAATCGGTTGCTGCTCACGCCGCAGCGGTCGTACTCCCGGCCGGAGGCCAGGCAGGCGCGGGAGGGACCGCATACGGGCGACGGGACCAGGGCGCGGGTGAAGTTCACGCCGTCGCGGGCCAGGCGGTCGATGTTCGGTGTCCGCAGCGCGGCGAGACCGCCGCTGCCCGGGCCGAGCCAGTCGGGCCGCTGCTGGTCGGGGAAGAAGAAGAGCAGGTTGGGACGATCGTCGGCCTCGACCTGCGGCTCGGGCCCGCCGCAGCCGTGGAGACTGGCGAGCGCGCCGCCTGCGAGCAGGCGAGAGGACTGCTGGAGGAAGTCGCGGCGGGTACGGCGGGTCATCGGATCCTCCTTGCGATCGGTTCCGCTCGATTGAACGGCGTTTGTAAGTGCGAACGGCGTTAGGCTAGATTAGCTGACACTTGGAGCCCATGGGATCGGCCCGGCCGTAGTGGAGTGTCTGCGCCGGCTCGGTCGAACCCGCGATCTGGAGGGAGAGGCATGAATCGACGTTCTGTTTGGCTCGGAGGGCTTGTCATCCTGATCTGCGTTGCCCCGCTGCTCGCGGACGGTCCGCAGACCGGCACGATCGACGGCCGCGTCCTGGACGCTCAGGGGGCGCCGCTGCCCGGCGTTACCGTGACCCTGACCGGACCGCAGAACACGAGGACGGTCATCACCGATGCCGACGGCGTCTACCGCTTCGCGCTCCTGCTTGCCGGTCGCTACACGGTGAATGCGGAACTCGAAGGGCTCGGCGCGGCCGAACTGGCGACCGACCTCGATCCGGGCCAGCGGCGGGGCGTAGACCTGACCCTCATGTCCGCGACCGAGGAGGCGATCACGGTCACCGGCGAGGCGCCGCTGATCAGCAGGTACGAGACGGCGCTGGCGGCGACGATCCCGGAGGAGGTGACGGAGAACGTCGCCTTCGGCTCGCGCAACTACAACGCTGCCATGCGGCAGTTGCCGTCGGTCGTCAACCGGAATGACTCGGACTCCCTGCCGTCGGTGAACGGCGGCATCTCGACCGAAATCGGGATCTACGTCGAGGGAGTGGACACCTCGATGCACCGCCGCGGCGGTGAGATGCGCCTGCGTATTCCCAGCACCGCGCTGACCGAGACGAAGCTCGAGTCGACCGGTTTCGGCGCCGAGTATGGCCGGGCGACGTCCGGCATCATCAACTCGACGGTCAAGACGGGGACGAACGAGTTCCACGGCGAGGCGCTCTACATCGGCCAGAATCCGACGTGGCGGGCGCCGGACGTCCTGGAGTTGGAGCGTCCGGACGATCAGATCAACAGCTACGAGACCAGCATCGGCGGTCCGCTCGCTCGCAATCGGGCATGGTTCTTCGTCTCCTACGGCAGGATGTCGGACAACCGGATCGATCGGCTGCGGGACGGCAGCATCGTCAATCTCAGCCGTCAGTCTGACCCCCTGGTCGCCAAGGTGAACTTCCAGCCCAGGGACAACCAGCAGATCGCGATCACCGCGATCGATGCTCCGTCGGACGCCATCGGCCTTTCCGGCAACCCGGGCGACCAGTACGCGATCATGAACTTCCCGCTGAACGGGCGGGTGCAGACGCTGAACTGGAGCCTCGGTCTGGGCAGTTCGAACTTCCTGGAGTTCAAGGTCGCCAACCGCGAGGAGTTCGTCGGTCGGCACGCGGCCGAGCAGCACCCGATCGATCCGAACGCTTCGCCGGACGACCCGCCGGGGAACAACTTCCGCTATCGCGATCTGGCGACTGGCCTCAGGTACAACGGCCCGGCCGTGCGCCTGGCCGAGGGCTTCAACGACTTCCCGCGCGACCAGGCGAACGTGTCCCTGACCAGCTTCAGGGGCCGCCACGAGTGGAAGTTCGGCGTCGACGCGCAGGCGATCGAGTTCAGCAACCTGACCTCGATCATCACCGAGTTCCGCGGCCGGAACTACGACCCCACCCTGCCGGGCGGCTTCGCGACCCCGGTCAACAAGCGGGTGTTCGACCCGTCGAACGTGATCACGGAAACCAGCGACTTCCTGGCCGTCTTCGCCCAGGATCGCTTCGAGGTCGGCGACAACTGGGTCTGGACCCTGGGCATCCGCGGCGATCAGCAGACGATCGACAACGACATCGGCGAGCGGGTCAACGAGTACACCGAGTGGGTGCCCCGGGTCAGCGGCGTCTACGACGTCAAGGCCGACGGCAGCATCCTGCTCCGGGGCACCCTGGGGCGCTACTACCACGCCATCGGCATGGGCATCGTGCTTCAGGAGTTCTCCCGCCAGAACAACGGCGAGAACATCTACGAGCAGTTTCAGTGGAACCGCCAGACCTTGCGTTACGACCGGTTCCAGCGCCGGGTCGAGCCGACGTTCGACCAGGCGATCCAGGACATCGACCCGTACTACAAGGACGAGATCTCCTTCGGCGCCGACTTCCAGGTATCCCGGAAGTGGGTCGTCAAATCGCGCCTGGTGGCGAGCGAGGCGGACAACATCTTCCACGCCACGCTCCAGTTCGACGATGCGGGCCGGGTGGTCCGCGATCTCCGCAACTGGGAGGATGCCCGCCGCGAGTACCGGGGGCTGCAGATCGAGGCGAACCGGCTGTTCCGCGACAACTGGACGCTGCGCACGAACTACACCCTGAGTTCGACCAAGGGGAACATCAACTCGTTCAACGACAACTTCAACCTCTATGAGGGGTTGGGAGGAATCGAGGTGGGCACGGGGTTGACCAACGCGACCTCGAGCGACTGGTGGTTCGGGCGGCTGCTCGAGGACCGGGAACACCTGGCGAACGTGATCGGGATGAAGCGCTTCGTCTTCGGCCGGCACGACCTGGTGCTGGGGGGCTTCTTCCACTACGCGGCCGGCCGGCCGTGGGGAAGCCATGTGTCGACCCAGGTACGGCACCCGGACTCCGGTCAGACGATCACGACATCGACCTACCGCGAGCCGTCGGACGCGAACCAGCTTCCGGACACCTGGACTGTCGACCTGTCCCTGACCTACTCGGTCGCGATGGCGGGCAACGTGCGGGCGAAGATCGGCTTCGACCTCGCGAACGCGACGGACAGCCAGGAACCGATCACGATCAACACGTCGACCGGACGGCCGAACGCGCGGGTCTCCTCGTATCAGCGGCCGCGTGAGTTCCGGCTGAAGCTGGGCTTCAGCTTCTGATCCGGCACGGGAGGAACGGCCAGGGTCGGGCGCCGCTCTTCGTGGGCGGCGCCCTCGTCCTTGCCGTTCTCGGCTGCGACGCGAGCGGTTCTGGCGGGGTCTACGACCGCGATCCGGGCGCCGCGGTCGAGCAGCTCAAGGCCGACGTTGCGGCGCAGCCGACGGACGAGTCGACGATCGCGGCGCGGGCGGCGGTAACGGCCGACTGGGCCGACGCGCTGGCGCTCGCCGGCCACGAGATGGGCCTGGAGGGGCCCCGGGTGCGTCTGAACTCGACGTTGCCCCCGACCGGCGAGGCGGCCGTCGCCGCGGGCGCCATGATCGACCGGCTCGTCCGCGAGTTCACGCTGCGGGAAGAAGAAGGCGCGCTCGGTTCGCTGGCAACGGACACCCCGGGACCCTTCGAGGCCCGTCAGTACGCGACGGTTCGTCAGACCTGGACGGCCGGCACGCGGCCGGTCGAGACCGGCGGCGGGTTCTGGGTCGCTCGCCACTTCAACGTGAACTACGGCGTCTTTCAGACCTCCGACCCGGCCGCCGCCGGCTACGTCAGCCTCGAGACGAGTGACGGCGACGCCGTCTTCGAGGCCGACGTCTACATGGCCTCGGGGCCGCACGGCGGCTTCCGTGCCCCGGAACCGGCGCTTGCGTACAGGCTGACGGAGGGGCGGCTCGACGCCGGCGAGTCGGTGACGATCACCTACGGCGACACGTCCGGCGGCGGCCCCGGAATCCTGATGACGCAGACGACGGGAGCCAGAATCCCGTTCCCGCTCTACGTCGACCTCGACGGCTCCGGCGAGTGGCGGCCGCAGCCGATCCTGCCGTTCGCGGTGGTGGGCACGACCGTCGCCGGAGTTCACGGCTTCGCTCCGAGCGTGGTGCGGACCGGCGAGACGTTCGAGTTCTCGGTGCGCGCGGAGGACCGGTTCTACAACCGGGCGACCGGCGACATTCCGGGCTTCGATGTCCTGCTGAACGGAGAGCATCGCGCCTCGACCGAGCCGGGGACGGAGGCGATCACGCTCGTCGACCTGACCCTCGACGAGCCCGGCGTCTACTGGCCGGCAATTCGCTCCCGGGGCGAGGGGCCGTCGATCGTGGGCGACGCGAACCCGATCCTGGTCGCGGAAGACCCCGAGTACGGCATCTACTGGGGCGACACCCACGGCCATTCGGGCTACGCCGAGGGCATCGGCACCCTGGACTTCTTCATGCGGTTCGCGCGCGACGACGCGCGACTCGACTTCGTCACGCACTCGGAGCACGACATCTGGCTGGACGCGGGCGAGTGGGAACTGATGCGCGAGAAGAGCGCCGAGTACGACGAGCCGGGGCGGTTCATTCCCTACCTCGGCTGGGAATGGACGCGGCACACGCGCCAGGGCGGCGGCCACCACAACGTCCTCTACCGCACGGTCGGTGACCAGGACGTGATCTCGGTGCTCGAGTTCCCGACGCTGTCCGAGCTCTACCGCGAACTCGACAGCCGCTACGACCGCCGCGACGTGGTCGTCATCCCGCACGCCCACAACCCGGGCGACTTCCGGCAGTCCCACCCGGGCCTGGAGCCCCTGGTCGAGATGATGTCGATGCACGGGACCTTCGAGTGGTTCATGCAGGAGTACCTGTCGCGCGGGCACCAGGTCGGCGTCGTCGCTGCGTCCGACGACCACCTCTCCCATCCCGGCTACTCGGCGCCGAACCGAACCTCGCTGGCGCAGAGCGGGGGATTGGGGGCTGTGTTCGCGCCGGAGAGGTCGCGCGACGCGATCTTCGACGGGATGAAGGCGCGGCGGACCTACGCCACGACCGGGGACCGGATCATCCTCGACTTCAAGGTGAACGACACGATGATGGGCTCGCGGGCGCCGTTCTCGGACGTGCGGGAGATCGCGGGACGGGTGATCGGCACGGCTCCGATCGGCTCGATCGCCTTGATCAAGAACGAAGAGGAACTCTGGAGCGAGGACTACTCGCTCGACACCGCCGGCGGCGCGCCGGCGGAGTTGCTGCTCACGTTCTACTCCGAGGAAACGCCCGTCCACATGGGCGACGCCCCGCGTGGCTGGCGGCACTGGCGGGGCCGGCTGACGGTCGCGGGCGCCATGCTGCGGTCCGTCGAGGGGACGGACTTCGTCAATCCGACGACCCAGCATGTGGAGCAGAGCGGCAACGGCGCCGTCTTTCGGACGAACACCCGCGGCGAGACGAGCTCGCTCCGGCTGTCAGTGGCGGACGTGCAGCCCGGGGCGGCGATCGTCCTCGAACTGGAGGAGGCGGCAGAGACCGGCTCGGCGCCGCCGTTCTACCGTCCGCGGGCGGTCATCCCGGGCGCCCGCGTGCGCCTGCCGCTGTCGGATCTCCAGGGCGGCTGGCTCGAGAAGCTGCTGCCGATCGAGGATTATCACCGCGACTCCGTGACCCTGCGGCGGGTCCGGCCGGACGGACCGCGGGACATCGAGTTCAGCTATACGGACAGCGATACGCCGCGTCAGGGCGACTACTACTTTGTCCGCGTTCGCCAGTTGAACGACGCGATGGCCTGGTCGAGCCCGGTCTGGGTGGGAGGGCATCCCTCCCGGTAGAGCCGCCCGTCAGGCCGGCTCTGCGATGAACACCGGGATGGTCCGGGACGTCTTGTTCCGGTACTCCTCGTACGGCGGAAACGCCTCCACGGCCAGCGCCCAGACGCGAGCCCGTTCGTCGGCATCCTCGACTTCCCGCACCCGCATCGCCCGGACCTCCGTGGCGTCCCGGAGCTCGACATCCGGGTCCGTTCGCAGGTTGTAGACCCACTCGGGGTTCTTCGGCGCGCCCCCCTTCGAGGCCACGAGCACGTAGCTGTCGCCGTCCTTGACGCGCATCAGCGGCGTCTTGCGGATCGAACCGGTCCTGTTGCCCGTGTGGGTGACGATGATGCACGGCAGGCCGGTGTCGCGCAGCCCGACGCCTTCCGTGCCGCCGCTGCCTTCGTAGAGCTCCACCTGGTCGCGCACCCACTTGATGGGGCTTGGGATGTACTCGGCCATTCGACGCTCCTCGTTCGTTCGCGTGGGTACGGAGCGGCGAATCTACACGAGCAGCAGGCACCGGACGGCGGGCGTCGGACACACCAGCCTGGTGCGGTCCGGGGGAGGGGTCCCAGCGAACGCTCGCCTTTTCTGACTGGAATGGGGGGTGGGGCTCGCTGCGTTCCGTTCGCTCCGGTCGGCTTCGGCCGATGAAGGGGCGGTGGCCGTCGCTCACTCCAAGCTCGCTGGGACCCCTCCCCCGGACCGCACCAGGCTGGCGGTCGGTGCCGTGGGGCAGAGTAGATTTCCCGTATGGAAGGGCGGCCGATGGCGGTGACGATGGGGGATGCTTCCGGCGTCGGGCCGGAGGTTGCGGTGCGCCGGTTTGCCGAGGGGCTGCTGGGAAGCGATGCCGTGGTGTATGGCGATGCGGCCGTGCTGGTGGGCGCGGCCAAGGCGTTGGGTCTGGACGTGTCGATTCAGTCGATTGAGGGGCCGGGCGAGGCGGTGGAGGGTGTGCTGAACGTTCGCGATCTCGGGCTGTTGAGCGCGGAGCGGGTAACGCCGGGCGTCCTGAGTCGAAAGGCCGGTGCGGCGGCGCTTGCCTATGTCGACTGTGCGACCCGCGACGCGTTGGCAGGCAAGGTAGCGGGCCTCGTGACGTTGCCGATGAACAAGGAAGCGACCAGAGCCTCACGGCCGGACTTCCAGGGGCACACGGAGTTCATCGCCGGGCTGTGCGGGGTCGAAGACTTCGCGATGATGCTGACCGTGCCGGAAGTGGCGGTGACCCACGTCAGCGCCCATGTCAGCCTCCGGGAGGCGATCGAGCGCGTGGAACCCGTGCGGATCCGCAAGGTGATCGACCTGACCCACGAGGCTCTGGCCCGCTTCATCGAGCGGCCGCGGATCGCTGTCTGCGGGTTGAACCCGCATGCCGGGGAGCACGGCCTGTTCGGCGCCGAGGACGAGGAGATCATCCGGCCGACGATCGTGCGGGCGGCGGCGGACGGTCTCGACGTGTCCGGCCCGCATCCGGCGGACACGATCTTCCGCCAGGCGATCCACCTCGATCGCTACGACGCGGTCGTCTGCATGTACCACGACCAGGGCCACGCGCCGATGAAGCTCTACGGCTTCGAGCGCGGCGTCAACGTGACGATCGGCCTGCCGATCGTGCGGACCTCCGTCGACCACGGCACGGCGTTCGACATCGCCTGGCAGGGGAAGGCGTTCACCGACTCGCTCGGCCACGCGCTGGACTACGCCTGGAAGCTGGCGGGACGCGTCGACTAGGTGCTACATGGGACGGACGGCGAGCAGCTCCTCCAGGCCGCGCAGCTCGGCGGCGTTCCGGGTGTAGAGGGGCAGGTCGTTGGCCAGTGCGACGGCGGCGATCAGGAAGTCGGGGAGGCGCCGGCGGCCGACGGGGCCCTGGCGCAGGAGTGCGGAGTAGATCCGGCCGTAGGCCCGGGCTGCCGCGTTGTCGAACGGCAGGGGGTCCCAGGTGCCGGCGGCCCACTGCAGGCGGTCCTGCCGGCGGGCCCGTTCCTCGTTGTCCTGGCCGGCCGCCAGGGGCCCCACCGTGAGTTCGGCCATCGTGATGGCCGAGACCGCGGACAGGTCCGGCAGTTTCAACGGGTCGATCAGGTCGTAGTCGATGATGACGGACGTATCCAGCAGGCCGTGGCTGTCGCCGGCGAGCGTCTGACTCGCCTGCAGCCCGGCCTCATGGGCCGCCTGGTGGAGAGGCTGTACGGCGGAACTCATGTCCGGCGGTTTCCGCCCTGCTGATCATCCAGCCAGGGATCGATGACGGCGTCGATGTCGGCCCGGAACCGGCCCGCGTCGATTCTGGGAGCGGTTCGCACCGCCTCCCTGAGCACGGCACGGGATACGTAGCGGCGGGCGGCTATGGGCCGCAGTTCGGCCACCGGAGTTCCGTTTCGGGTGATCGTCATGGTCTGGCCCTCCTGAACGGCCCGGAGTACCTTGGCCGAGTCGTTGCGGAGCTGTCTTTGAGTGATCGTTCGCACACGGCGGATCGTAGCAACTGTAGCGTTTTGTAGCAAGATGGTCCTTTCTGTAGAGTCCAGCTACAGACATAGACGTAGAAACCGACGGAGGTCTCGAATGAGCGGACGAGTACAGGTTCCGGTTGCGGTGGTGGTACTCATGGCGGTGCTGGCGATTGCCTGCTCTCCCGGCGGGAACGGCGGTGAGCAGGAGGCCTCCGCGGACGCTTCGCCGCCGAACATCGTCGTCATCCTGGCCGACGACCTCGGCTACGCGGACGTCTCGATCTACGGCGACCGGATCCAGACGCCGAACATCGACCGGATCGGCCGGGAGGGGGCCGTGTTCACCCAGGGCTACGTGACGACGCCGGTCTGCTCGCCGGCTCGCGCCGCGCTGCTGACCGGCCGTTACCAGCAGCGGTACGGCTTCGAGTACAACGCCCGGCAGGCGCCGGAAGTGCCGGATGTCGGGCTCATCGCCGGCGAGCTGACGATCGCCGATCACCTGAAGGCGGCCGGCTACGCGACCGGCATCGTCGGCAAGTGGCACCTGGGCTTCAAGGATGAGCACTACCCGATGAACCGCGGTTTCGACGAGTTCTATGGGCATCTCGCCGGCGCCACCCGGTTCATCAACCGGCGGACGGAAGGCGCCGTGTCGATGTCGGCCGACGACGAGTTCAGGAGCCGGCCGCCGGAAGACCCGCGCGCCGACCTCGTGGTCAGAGGCACCGAGCCGCCCGCGCCGCCGGAACGCCGGGCGGGCAACCTGATCCTGCGCGGGCCGGAGAAGACCGTGATCGACGAGCCGGCCTACATCACTGACGTCTTCGGCGACGAGTCGGTCGACTTCATCCGACGGCACGCCGATGAGCCGTTCTTCCTCTACTCGGCGTTCAACGCGCCGCACTCGCCGTTCCAGGTCACGGAGGAGTACTACGACCGCTTCCCCGACGAGGAGCACGAACTGCGGCGGATCTACTTCGGCATGATCGCCGCCCTCGACGACGCGGTCGGCCGCATCCTGGACGCCCTCGACGAAGCGGGCATCGCCGACAACACGCTCGTCGTCTTCCTCTCGGACAACGGCTGCGCCGGCTACTTCCCCGGGCTGTGCTCCTGCGAGCCGCTCTCCGGCGGCAAGCTGACCTACTACGAGGGCGGCGTCCGCGTGCCGTACCTGCTGCGCTGGCCGGCGGCGGTCGCGGCGGGGACCACGGTCGACGCTCCGGTGTCGACGCTCGACATCCTGCCGACCGCCCTGGCTGCCGCCGGAACCGCGGCGCCCGCGGATCTCGAACTCGATGGACAAGATCTGATGCCGCTTCTCGACGCCTCGGCCGAGGCGACCGGCCACGGCCGCCTGGTCTGGCGGAACTACCCGACCGTCGCCGTTCGCAGCGGCGACATGAAACTGATCAAGCCGAACCAGGATGAGCCCGGCGGCTTTCTCTACGATCTGTCCACCGACGTTCGGGAGCAGACCGACCTCGCGACCGAGCGGCCGGAGGAGGTCGCCAACCTCGAAGCGGTCATCGAGGACTGGCGTTCCATCACGGTGGAACCGGCCTGGACCCGGCGCCGCCCGGTCGTCTACTCGATCTGCAACATCGAGCCGATCGGCTTCGAAAACTGACGGGCACTAGGATGGGACGTCGAAGACGCCCCTGTTCCCCTGTGGAGGTTCGGCCCATGAAAGTGTCCCACCGCACCCTTGTCGCGCTCGCCGTGGCGCTCCTGTTGCTGTCGGCAGCCTGCGGAGCGGCCGCCGGCGAGGAGGGATCGAGCACCGACGAGCAGCTCGCCGCGTTGGTCGCCGAAGTCGGTCCCGACTGGGAGATCGTGACGGACTACATGAGCCGTCAACGCGAATGGATGCAGGGCCGCCTGAACAGTCTGGGTTCAGAGCAGGACTCCGGGGGTCCGGAGGGAGGCGAGGAGGCTTCCGGACCGCCTGACGCGGATCGTGCCGCCGCGGCGGCGATCGCGATTCTCGAGGAGGGCGGCACGCACGAGAGGTCGGTCGACGCGGCGCAGTTTCTGACGAACCAGGCCGCGATGACGGCGAAGGGCGACGAGTACGCCTACCGGGGCGCGAAGGCTCTTCTCGAGCACGCCCCGGACTTCGGGGCCTGGGGAATGACGCTGTCCCGGATGCACATGCCGCGGCGCTTCGGGGATGACGGCGAATCCTCCCGGCCCTTGACGGACAGGTTCTTCGAAGAGCTGGCGGCCGAGGCGGAGGATCCGGTGCTGCGTGCGGCCGGTCGCTACTACCAGGCTCTGGGACGGATGGCGGCCGTCAACGCGAAGGACCTGCCCGAGGAGGAGCGTACGGCCAGAAGGGAGGCGGCTCTCGGCGCCGCCGAAGGACTGAGCGCGGGCGTCGAGGACGAGCCGCTGCTGTTCGGGATGAGGATGGGCGCCGGAACCTTCGCGGATGCCGAGGCCGACCTGATCCGCAGCATCCGGCACGCGACCGTCGGAAGTGTCGTGCCCGAGCTGACCGGCAGCCGCATGGACGGTGTCGAGGAAGCGCTGTCGGACTACCGGGGCCGGGTCGTGCTCCTCGACTTCTGGGCGACCTGGTGCAAGCCGTGCATCGCGGCGTTGCCGACACTGAGGGAACTGGCCGCTGATCTGCCCGCGGAGCGTTTCGTCCTGCTGGCCGTCAGTGTCGACGCGGAACTGGAGACGGCGGTCGAGTTCATGAAGGAGGAGCCGATGCCGTGGGCGAACTGGCATGTCGGCATGACGAGCGAGTTGACGAGCGTCCTCGACGTCAGTGCCTTTCCCACCTACATCCTGATCGATGAGCAGGGCCGGATCCTGGCCAGGACGAGCGGCCTGCCCGACGACTTCCTGGCCCTGATCGAAGAGACGGTGGGCTAGCGGTGCGCCGGGACCGATCCTCGCTGGTCATCGGGCTGCTGCTGGCGGCGCTTCTCGCCGGGCCCGCCGCGGGTGCCGCCCAGAGCCTCTCCGACGCGATCGCCGCGGACTACAGGACCGAGCTGAAGGCGCTCTTCGAGCACTTCCACCGCAACCCGGAGCTGTCCTTCCTCGAACACAAGACGGCGGCGCGGCTCGCCGACGAGCTCCGCAAGTCCGGCGTCGAGGTGACGGAGGGGATCGGCCGCACCGGGATCGTCGGCATGATGGCGAACGGCGAGGGACCGCTCGTTCTCGTGCGGGCCGACATGGACGGCCTGCCGGTGGAGGAGAGGTCCGAGCTGCCGTATTCCTCGACGGTCAGGCAGGTCGATCTCTCGGGCGAGGAGGTGCCGGTCATGCACGCCTGCGGCCACGACATGCACATCACGACGATGGTCGGCGTGGCGCGGCGGCTCGCCGCGATGCGCGACCGGTGGTCGGGCACGGTCATGTTCGTCGGCCAGCCGGCGGAAGAGCGGATCATGGGCGCCCGCGAGATGCTCGAGGACGGCCTCTACGAGCGCTTCGGCGTACCGGACTACGCGCTCGCGCTGCACGTTTCGGCGGGCAAGCCGGCGGGGAAGATCGAGGTGCCGCCGGGTCTGCTCGCGTCGTCCTCGGACAGCGTCGACATCACGGTGTTCGGGGTCGGCGCGCACGGGGCGTCGCCGCACCGCGGCAAGGACCCGATCTACATCGCGGCTCAGCTCGTCGTCGCGCTCCAGGGCATCGTGAGCCGGGAACTCAACCCGCTCGAGCCCGGCGTCGTGACGGTGGGCGCGATTCACGGCGGCTTCAAGCACAACGTGATCCCGGACCGGGTCGAACTGCAGCTCACCGTGCGGGCGAACAGCGAGGAAACGCGGGAGCAGTTGCTCTCCGCAATCGAGCGGATCGCCGAAGGGGTCGGCAGGGCGGCGGGGCTGCCAGCCTCGCTGCTGCCGAAGGTGGTGCGCACGAAGGAGTCGACGCCGGTGACCGTGAACGACACGGAGCTCGCGGCCAGGGTGAAGGCCGCGATCGGCCGGGGCATGGGGGACGACGTGTTCCACAGTGAGCCGCCTTCCGGCATGGGCGCCGAGGACTTTGCCTACTTCGTGCGCACGGAGCACAAGGTGCCGGGGACGTACTTCAACGTCGGCGGCACCTCGCCGGCCGATCTCGAGGCCGCGGCCGCCGGCGGTCCGCCGGTGCCGTCGCACCACTCGCCCTTCTTTCGCATCGAGCCGGAGCCGTCGATCCGGGCAGGGGTCGAGGCGATGACGCTGGCGGTTCTCGATCTGCTGCGGCCCTAGAGCCGGTGCCGGAGTTCGAAGGGCCGTTCGACCCGATCCCCGAGTCGGCGCTTCAGAAGGTGCTGGCCGAGCTCGAACGTCTCTACCCGGACGCCGACTGCGAACTGCGGCACGAGGACGCGCTCCAGCTCCTGATCGCCACCATCCTCTCGGCCCAGTCGACGGACGTGAGGGTCAACCAGGTCACGGAGGCACTGTTCGAGCGTTACCGGACGGCCGGGGACTTCGCGAACGCGGAACCCGCGGCCTTCGAGCAGGAGATCCGGAGCACCGGCTTCTTTCGCCAGAAGACGAAGAGCGTGCTCGGCGCCGCGCGAAAGATCGTCGCCGACTTCGGCGGCGAGGTGCCGGACACGATGGAGGACCTGATCACCCTGCCCGGCGTGGCCCGCAAGACGGCGAACGTGGTGCTCGGCACCTGGTTCAGGAAGCCGGTGGGTGTCGTCGTGGATACGCACATCGGTCGTCTCGCTCGCCGCCTGGGCATTACCCGCGAGACGGACCCGGTGAAAGTCGAGCGGGATCTCATGCGCCGGCTGCCCCAGGACAAGTGGATCTTCATGGGCCACGCGATCATCTGGCACGGTCGCCGCGTCTGCTCCGCGCGCCGGCCCGATTGCGCGAACTGCACGCTGGCCGATTGGTGCCCGCGCAACGGCCTGGCGGATGTGTAGTCGGGAGTTGCCGCCAGAGCCGGGGCCGGAGCGGAGGGTCCCCGGGGCCGCTCACGCTGGTAGGCTGCCGCGACTTCTGATGAGAACGAGGAATCCAGTTCGGCCAGTGCTGTTCTGGTTGGCTGTGGGTCTGGCCGCTGGCGGCGCATCGTTTGCCGGCCCGCCGCCGGAGCCGCCGCCGTTCTATGCGATCGAGAACGTGCGGGTCGAGGTCGGCGACGGTACGGGCCTGGAGCGCGCGACGGTCGTCATCGAGAACGGCACGATCACCGCCGTTGCCGAGGACGCGGCCATCCCGGCGCACGCCTGGGTCATCGACGGCGAGGGGCTCACGCTGTACCCGGGCCTGATCGACGCGATGGGAAGTCTGCCGCAGCCGCGGCGGCCTCCCGGGGGGCCGGGAGCAGGCGCGCCGGGGCCGGGGGGCCAGCGGCGGCGGCCGGATCCCGACCGGGCCCTGCCGCGCGGGCCGGAAGACCGTCCATCGACGACTCCCTGGAAGCGGGCCGCCGACGACCTGACGCTGGACGCGGAGGCGGTCGAGTCCTGGCGCAAGGCCGGCTTCACCTCGATCGCGGCAAGGCCGGGCGACGGGCTCTTCCCGGGCCGGCTGTCGCTGGTTCGGCTGGGCGTTCCCGGCCGCGACCCGGAACACCAGGTGGTGGCCCCCGAGCTGGCCCAGGTCGCTTCACTGACCAGTGGCGGCGGCTTCGGCTCCTACCCCGGCTCGCTGATGGGCAGGGTCGCCTACTTCCGGCAACTGCTCCTGGACGCGACTCACTACGCCGCCGCGGTCGCCGCCTACGAGGCCGATCCCGCAGGCTGGCGGCGGCCCGAGTTCGACCGAACCCTGGCGCCTCTGGCGGCCGTCGCCTCGGGCGAGGAACGGATCCTCCTGCCGGGTTCGAGCGCGGTCGAGATCGACCGGGCGCTCCGCCTCGCCGAGGAATTCGATCTCGATTTCACGATCTTCGGTGGCCAGGAGGGTTACCGGCTGGCCGGCGAACTCGCGGATGCCGGCGTGGCGGTGCTGGTCGACGTCGACTGGCCGGAGCCGCTGCCGGAGCGCGACCGGGATCCGGACGCCGACCGGCCGCTCCGCGAGATCCTCCACGAACGGCTGGCGCCGACAACGCCGGCCGAACTGGCCGAGGCGGGTGTCCGCTTCGCGTTCAGTTCCGGTGGCGCGGACGGCGCCGACGACTTCCTGGCGGGCGTGCGCCGGGCGATCGAGGGCGGCCTCGAACCGGCCCGGGCGCTGGCGGCGCTCACCCGGGACGCGGCGTCCGTCCACGGTCTGGAGGACCGGATCGGCACGGTAGCCGCGGGCATGGCGGCGGACCTCGTGCTGGCCGACGGCTACCCGTGGCAGGAGTCGACGCGGGTCGAGGCGGTCTTCATCGATGGTGTCCGGTACGCCGTTTCCGACGGTGACGACGGTGACGACGGCGAGAGCGCCCAGGAAGCCGAATCGGCCGCGGCACCGGACGGGGCGGGGCCGCGCGGAAGGCGCGGCCGCGGTGGCCCCGGCGGCCGTCGCGGCGGTTCGAGCGAGGCGCTCGCGCCGATGCGTCTGGCCGAGGTCGCGGAGAAGTACGCGGAAGTCGCCGGCGACGGGAGGGTGCCGATGACGGGTCCCTACCGCGAGGACGACGTTGTGGCGATCGTCGGCGGGACGGTGCTGACGATGGCCGGCGAGACGATCGAGAACGGCACGGTGGTCGTGCGGGACGGCCGGATCGCCAGGGTCGGCAGCGGCGGCAGGCCGCCGGGCGGCGCGCACGTGATCGACGCCGGTGGCGGCTACGTCATTCCGGGCATCATCGACGCCCACTCGCACATCGCGACGGCCGGAGGCGTCAACGAGGGCAGCCTGGCGGTGACCTCGATGGTCCGGATCGAGGATGTCGTCGATCCGACCGACATCGGGATCTACCGGGCGCTGGCCGGCGGCGTCACGACGATCAACGTGCTCCACGGCAGCGCGAATCCGATCGGCGGCCAGAACCAGATACTGAAGCTCCGCTGGGGCCAGAACGCGGACGGTCTGCGTTTCCAGGGCGCGCCTCCGGGCATCAAGTTCGCGCTGGGCGAGAACCCGAAGCGCTCACGGTCCTTCGGTCAGGGACCGCGCCGCTACCCGGCGACCCGGATGGGCGTCCTCGACGTCATCCGGGAAGCGTTCACGGAGGCGGCGGAGTACCAGGCCGCGTGGGCGCGTCATCGCGAGGCGGAGGCCGCCGGCGAGCGCAGCCGCCCGCCCGCGCGGGACCTGGAACTCGAAGCGCTGGTCGAGATTCTGGAAGGCGAGCGCCTGGTCCACGCCCACAGCTACCGGGCCGACGAGATCCTCCAGTTGCTGCGGCTGGCGGAGGAGCTCGGATTCCGGATCGCCACGCTGCAGCACGTGCTGGAGGGCTACCGGGTGGCGGACGAGATCGCGGCCCACGGCGCCGGCGCCTCCACCTTCTCCGACTGGTGGGCCTACAAGGTCGAGGCCTACGAGGCGATTCCTCACAACGCGGCCCTGATGACCGACCGCGGCGTGCTGTCGTCCATCAACTCGGACGACGCGGAGGAAATGCGCCACCTGAACCACGAGGCGGCGAAGTCGGTCAAGTGGGGCGGCCTGAGCGACGAGCAGGCGCTGGCGCTCGTGACGATCAACCCGGCGAAGCAGCTCGGCATCGACGACCGCGTCGGGTCGATCGAGGTCGGCAAGGACGCCGACATCGTGATCTACGACCGGCATCCGCTGAGTTCCTACGCGGTGGTCCAGACCACACTGGTCGACGGCAAGGTGTACTTCGACCGCGAGCTCGATCGGCAGCGCCGGGCGAATCTGGCCGCTCTGGAGCGGTCGCTGCTGGAGACGCCGGAAATGGCGGACGGCGGCGAAGGCGAGAACGGGGACGAGCCATGACCCGGACACGCGGCAGGATCGCGGCCGGGATGCTCGGGCTCGCGGTCGCGACGGTGCCGGCGACGGCACAGACGCTGGCGATCGAGGGCGGCACGGTGTATCCGGTGTCGGGACCCTCCTACGTCGGTACGGTGGTCGTCATGGACGGTCTGATCGAAGCCGCCGGCGCCGATGTCGCAACGCCTGCCGGCGCCGACGTCATCGACGCCGCCGGCTTGCACGTCTATCCCGGGCTCTTCAACGCCTTCACGTCGGTTGGGTTGGCGGAGATCGGTTCGATCTCGGCCACGCAGGACACGACGGAACTGGGCGACACGCCGCACCTCAAGGCGATCGAGGCCATCCACCCGGCGAGCGAGATCATCCCGGTCACGCGGGCGAACGGGATCACGCACACGGTGTCGGCGCCGTCCGGAGGTCCGTGGGCCGGCCAGGCCTCGGCGGTTGTCCTCGACGGCTGGACCGTCGAGGAGATGGCGATCGAGCCAAGCGTCGGCCTGGTGCTCGAGTGGCCGAGCCTCGAGACCCGGGAGTTCGACTTCTCGACCTTCAGCGTTCGCGAGAAGGAGTTCTCCGAGGCGAAGCGGGACTACGACCGGACGGTGGATGAACTCGGCGACTGGATCGAGGCGGCGCGCCAGTACGACCACGCGCGCTCGAACGCCGGGTCCGGAACGGCGGTGGAGCAGGATCATGCCCTCGAGGCGGTCGCGCGGATGGCGCGGAGTGAACTGCCGCTCCTGGTCGTTGCCGACCGGGCCCGGGCCATTCGTGACGCCGTCGCCTTCGCGGAAGAGCACGGTCTGCGGCTGGTGCTGGCTTCGGGGCGTGACGCGGCGAACGAGGCGGACCTGCTCGCGGAGAAGGAGGTGCCGGTCATCCTGGGCGCGGTGCAGGCTCTGCCGGTGCAGGAAGACGACGCATACGACGGTCCGTTCGCCGGTCCCGGTCGACTCCACGCTGCCGGAGTCCGGATCGCTTTCGGTACGTTCGATTCCTCGAGCGCCCGGGTTCTGCCCTACGAGACGGCCACCGCGGTCGCCTACGGCCTCGACCCGGAAGCCGCGTTGCGTGCCCTGACGCTGGGTGCTGCGGAGATCCTGGGGCTCGACGATCGCCTCGGGTCCATCGATGCGGGCAAGTGGGCGAACCTGATCGTCACCGACGGGGATCCGCTGGAGGTTCGCACCGAGGTGCGCCACGTGATCATCCGCGGCCGGGACGTGGACCTGTCGAACCGGCACAGCCGGTCGTACGAGCTGTACCGTAGCCGGCCGGCGCCCCCGTAGCGCGTCAAGTGGAGCCGGCCTGACGGCCGGCGCGTGTTCTGGCCGCCTACGGCGGCAGCGGGTCAGAAGACCCGCGCACCCAGGCGGCCCTACGGTTCCTGGCTGGACTCCGTCTGCTCCTGCGCCTGGAGCATCTCGATGACGCGCTGGGTCAAGTCGACCCGGGCGCTGGCGTGGAGCACGCCGCCGATGCTGGCGTTGAGGATCAGGTCGTAGCCGTTCTCGTCGATCAACTGTTGAACGATCGGACGCAGGCGCTCGTTGATCTGCTGCAGCGTCTCTTCCTGGCGCTTCGCGGCGCGGCGCTCGGCGTCGTTGGCCAGGCGCTGGGATTCGCGTTGCAGATCCTCGATCTGGTGCTGGATGGTCCGCAGTTCGTCCGGTCCCCTGCCGGCGGCGCTCTGGCGCAGCGCTTCCACGCGGCCGGCGTTCGCTTCCAGGGCGGTCCGCGTCTCCGTCTCGATCTGCTGGAGGAACTCCGCGAGCGCCCTCCCTTCACGAGCTTCGGCGACGACCAGTTCGACGTTGATCGAGGCGACGCGGGTTGCCTCCTGGGCGTGGAGCGCCGGCAAGACGGCGGCCGTCACGAGGGTGGCAAGCGAACAGGCGATGAGGCGGCGACTGGTCATTTGGTCTCTCCACCGGGGGTGTAGATCGGCATCGGGAAGGGCGTCACCTTCCGGCTCTCCGGCCGCTCGACGTCCCGTATTCGGGCGGTGCCCTGCTTGGTGACCTGGTCGATGCGCAGGACGGAGTGCATGGGCAGGTAGGTCCGCTGGACGCCCTTGAACTCGCGCTGGAGCCGTTCTTCCGAGGGGTCGACGACGACCTGGGTCCTTTCCCCGAACACGAGTTCGCCGATCTCGACGAAGCCGAGCAGGCCGCCCTGGGAGACCGAGCAGGCGTAGACCTCGTAGATCTCGCCTTGACTCAGGAAGGTCACCCGGTAGATCAGGTCGTCGGACACCGGCTACTTGGGTTGCTGGAGTTTGGCGAACGCGGCGGCCATCACGTTCAGGCCGCTCGATTCCTTCTGGCGCTGGCGGTACTTCTTGTAGTCCGTCTTGGTGCCGCCGAGTTGTGATCCGGGTGGCGCCAGACCCAGGCGGCGGCGCTTCCGGTCGATGCTCTCGATCATTACCTTGATCTCGCGACCGGGGTGATACGCGCGCCGGGCCAGGTTTCCGTCGGCCCCCTTCACCGCCGACATCGGCAGGAGCCCGGTGAGCCCGGGTTCGAGCTCCACGAAGATGCCGAAGCGGGACACCTGCTCCACCTTGCCTTCGACCTCGGCGCCCTCGACGTACTGCTTGCCAAGGTCCTTCCAGGGGTCGCTAGCCGGCACCTCGCGCAGCGAGAGGGCGATCCGTCGCCGTCTCGGGGCGACTTCGACCACCCAGCCCTCGATCTCCTCCCCGACGGCGAACTCCGGCGCGCTCATCGACTTGCCGATGGGAAACTGGGAAGTGTGGACAAGGCCGTCGAGGCCGGGCGCCAGTTCGACGAACAGGCCGAACTCGCTTTGCCGGACCACCTTGCCCTTGAACTGTTCGCCGGCGGTGAAGCTCTTCGCCGTCTCCTTCCAGGGGTCGGCTTCCAGCGCCTTCATCGACAGCGAGATGCGTGAGCTCCGCTTGCCGTTCTTCTTCTCGATCTTGGTCACCACGGCTTCCACGCGCTGTCCGACCTTCAACAGGTCGCCGGGCTCTCCCGACCGGGTCCGGGAGATCTGGGTCCGGTGAACGAGGCCGCCGATTCCGCCGCCGAGATCGACGAAGGCGCCGAAGTCGGTCACCGAGGTCACCTTGCCGCTGACGGGCTCGCGGGATTCCTGTTTGGCGCGAATCTCGTCGAGCGCGCGCTTGCGCTCGTTGCGAATCGCCGGTCGCCGGGTCAGCACGATCCGCCGCCCCGCCTCCTTGATCTCGAGGACATGGAAGGTGTACGTGTTGTTCACGTACTGCGCCGGCGGCTTCGGCCGGTTGCCGAGTTCCATCAGCGATCGCGGACAGAACGTCGTGACGCCTTCCGAGACGATGTGGAATCCGCCCTTGTTCCAGCCGATGACCTTGCCCTCGACCGGGTTCTTCGCTTCGAGGGCGGCGGCAAAGGGAACAGCGGAGGGCGCCAGTGGCACCTCGGGTTCGGCTGCGGGTACCGCTTCCTCGGCCGGCTCGTCTTCGCCAGCGGGCTTCGCTTCAGCTTCGGGCTCGGTCGGGGATTCGCCTTCGGTCTCGCTTGAGGGCTCCTCAACCGGCTCGCTTTCGGCGGCGGCCTGGACTTCGGGCTCGGCTTCCGGCTCCGTTTCGGCCGGCGCCGCGGTTTCCGCCGGGGTGGCTTCCACCGCAGCCTCATCCTCCGACGGCGGCTGAGCGAGCGCGTGATCGTTCGTCTCAGTCATGGTGAGGAGGAGGAAGGGGCCGCGGCTTCGGGGCGCGGCGGCGGCGTTTGGCCGGGCGGCGATTGTAGCACCGCGGCCAAAGAGAAGGGCCCTGCCGAAGCAGGGCCCTTGAGTCGTGGGTCCGGGAGACCGGGTCAGGCGATGTCGATCTTCCTCGCCTTCGCCTCCTCGGCCTTGGGGATGGTGATGTTCAGCACCCCGTGCTCGAACTCGGCACTCACCGCCGAGACGTCTACGTCGCTCGGCAGGTTGAAGCGCCGCACGAAGCGGCCGAAGACGCGCTCGACCCGGTCGGCGGTTGCGCCCTCGTGGCTGGCCTGGCGCTCGCCCGAGAGGGTCAGGGTGTGGTCCTCGACCGTGAGATCGATGTCGGACTTCGTCAGACCGGGGAGATCGACAGCGAGGGTGTAGGCCTCGTCGGTCTGCGTGAGGTCCGCGGCGGGCCACCAGGTCATGGCGGCGGACTCGGCCCCGTCGTGGCCGGCCACGCGGCTCAGGACGGGCGAGAAGAAGTCGTCGAGCATCGCCTTGCCGAAGAGCGGCTCGAAGGCCCCGATCAGGGGACGGTGAAACGGAGTGTGTCGAATCAGGCTACGGGTCATTGTGGTTGTTCTCCTTGAGGTTGATTCGTTCGATCCAGGTGTCGGCGTTCGGTTCTGTTGCCGATGGCTCAGGATTATGAGTCAATCAGAAGCAGATGTCAACTATCTGATCGTAGAAGAATCAACTTTCAGTTCGGCAGCGTGACGCCGGTGACGGCGCCCAGGGTGGGGCCGATCTCCGCGTGGAGGACGAGGTCGGCGATGCCGTCGAGGTCGGTGGCTTCGCGGTTGAGGATGACGAGCCTGGCGCCGGCCTGCTTCGCCAGGGCGGGGAAACCGGCCGCGGGATAGACGACGAGCGAACTGCCGATGGCGAGGAAGAGGTCGGCGGCCAGCGTCGCTTCGTGGGCGCGGCGCATCGCCTCTTCCGGCATCGCCTGGCCGAAGGAGATCGTGGCCGTCTTGATGATGCCTCCGCATGCGTCGCCGGCCAGGTTCTGCCGTGAGCAGACGGGCAGTTCCTCCCGCTCCCTGAAGGCGGCGACGATGGGCCCCAGCTCGTAGCGCTTGCGGCACTCGAGGCAGGCCGCGTAGGTCGCGTTGCCGTGCAGCTCGATCACCTTGTCGTCGGGAATCCCCGATTCCTGGTGAAGGCCGTCGACGTTCTGCGTGATCACGGCCAGGAGTTTGCCCTGGCGCCGGAGCTCGGCCAGGGCCAGGTGACCGCGGTTCGGCTTCGCCTGGCCGATCGTCCGGTCGCTGCCGATCTTGCGCCGCCAGGACTCGCGCCGCGCGTCTTCCGAGGCCATGAACTCGCCGAAGTCGATCGGCCGGTACTTGGTCCAGATCCCGCCCGGACTCCGGAAGTCGGGGATGCCGGATTCCGTGCTGATTCCCGCTCCCGTGAAGGCGACGATCCGGGTCGCTTCGTCGATCAGGCGTTCGAGATTCTGCGCTTGGCTCATTCGTGTCTCCAGGTTTCTTCGGGCGGCTCGACGAGTCTACGGGCCGTTCTCTACCGACCGGTCGGTCTGTTACACTGCTCCCCGCCCATTGGGAACCGGGATCGCAATGAAGCTTGACAAAGCCGGCCACGCCGGAGGATAGAGGGTCAGTATGTCTTTCCACGCCTTTTCAGGGACCGACACCTACCTTGCATCGCCCGAACTGAGGGACTCGGTCAATGTCGCCTCGGCTCTCGAGAAGCCGCTCCTCGTTCGTGGCGAGCCAGGTACCGGCAAGACGGTGCTCGCCGAGGCCATTGCCGAGAACCTGGTCATGCCGCTCCTGACGTGGAACATCAAGTCGACGAGCAAGGCCCAGGAGGGCCTCTACGTGTACGACACGGTGCAGCGGCTGAACGACGCCCGCTTCGGCGACAAGGACATCACCGACATCTCCCAGTACATCAAGTACGGCCCCCTCGGCCAGTCCTTCCTCACCGATCAGCGGGTGGTCCTGCTGATCGACGAGATCGACAAGGCGGACATGGAGTTCCCGAACGACCTGCTGCACGAATTGGACCGGATGAGCTTTTTCGTCCATGAGACGGGCAAGCAGCACTCCGCGCAGTTCCGCCCGATCGTCGTCATCACGTCGAACAACGAGAAGGAACTGCCGGACGCCTTCCTGCGCCGCTGCGTGTTCCACTACATCGCCTTTCCGGACAAGGCGGAGATGGAGGACATCATCCGTGTCCACCATCCGGACGTCGAGGCCGAGCTTCTGCGGCAGGTCCTGCTGCGGTTCTACTGGCTCCGCGACCTGCCGGAGCTGCGCAAGAAGCCGTCGACCAGCGAGCTGATCGACTGGATCGCCGCGCTGCGCCGCGGCGGCGTGAGCACGGAGTCGATCGAGAGTGAGTTGCCGTTCCTGGGCGTGCTGATGAAGCGGGAGAACGACCTGGAAGCGGTCATGGCCGCCCACCGCCGGGGCCGCGTAAACTGATCCCCGCCCACGAGGCTTGACCAAAGGCCCGAACCGACTCCAACGCAGTCCAAGCCATGTTCGTCGACTTCTTCTACCACCTGAGGGGCTACGGCCTGAAGGTGACGATCACGGAGTGGCTGTCCCTGATGAGGGCGCTGGCCATCGGCCACAGCCGGGCGGACCTGCACGTCTTCTACAACCTGGCCCGCTGCCTGATGGTCAAGCGGGAGGCGGACTTCGACAACTACGACCGCGCCTTCGCCTCGTTCTTCATGGGCGTCGAGAACCACTTCGACATCAGCGACGAGTTGCTGGAGTGGCTGTCCAAGCCGGAACTGCCGCGGGAGTTGACCGACGAGGAGCGCGCGAAGCTCGAGGCGCTCGACCTGGACGAACTGCGCGAGCGCTTCAAGGAACTGCTCGACGAGCAGAAGGAGCGTCACGACGGCGGCAACCGCTGGATCGGGACGGGCGGCATGTCGCCCTTCGGCCACGGCGGCGAGCACCCGACGGGGGTTCGGATCGGCGGCGCCGGCGGCGGCCGTTCGGCCGTTCAGGTGGCGACCGACCGCCGCTTCCGCAACCTGCGCTCGGACCGCATCCTGGATACCCGGCAGATCGGGTTGGCGCTGCGCCGGCTGCGCAAGCTGGACAAGGACGAGGGGCCCGAGGAACTCGACATCGACGAGACGATCGACAGCAGCGCCCGCAACGCGGGTGAGATCGACCTCGTGTTCCGGCCGCCCAAGCGCAACCGGATCAAGCTGCTGCTGCTGATCGACGTCGGCGGTTCGATGGACCCGCACACCCTCCTCTGCGAGCGGCTTTTTTCCGCCGCGCACAAGGCGAACCACTTCAAGAAGTTCGAGTTCAAGTTCTTCCACAACTGCGTGTACGAGAACCTGTACACGGACATCAGCCGCTGGAAGGGCGAACCGACTTCCCGGATCCTGAAGCGCCTGGACCACACGTGGTCGGTGTGCCTGGTCGGGGACGCCTGGATGAGCCCGTACGAGCTGACCCACACCGGCGGCGCGATCGACTACTACCACACGAACCAGGTCACCGGCCTCGACTGGCTCCGCAAGTTCCGCGACCGCTGTCCGAACTCGATCTGGCTCAACCCGGAACCCCGGCGCATCTGGAACGCGCCGACCATTCACCTGATCCGCCAGGTGTTTCCGATGTTCGAGTTGACGATCGACGGTCTGACCGAGGGCATCGACGTGCTGCGGGGAATCCGGCCGAATCGCGCTCTGGCCGCCTGAGCCGGGCGCCGCCTCGCGCCCGCGGCGCCGCGATGCCGGAATGACCGGCGGATCCGAGGGGTTACACTGTCCCAATGGACGACAAGCCCACGGGCGGGGATCGGCCTGAGGAGAGGTCGCCGGAGGAGCACGAGCCGGACGTTGGCGGTCCGCGCTTCGATCTGCCGCTGGACCTGAGCGGGGAGGGGAGCGGCCCTTCCGAAGAGGAGCCTGCCGAACGTTCCGGCACGGTGGCGGTCATCGTCATCGCGGCCGTGATCGCGATCGGCGCGGCCGTCGTCCTCTGGTGGTGGTACACGAGCCGCGGGGCTGGCGCGGATGGCGAAGGCGCTGCGGAGGCTCCAGCCGCTGTCGAACCGGCGGCGCCCGAACCGGCGGCCGAGTCCGAACAGCCCGCAGCGTCGACGGAGCCGGAACCCGAGCCTCCACCGGACCTGGCCGGGAGCGACTCGCTGGTTCGCGAAATCGTCAGCGCTCTGTCCCGGCACGCCGAGTGGCTCGCCTGGCTCGCTCCCGAGGAACTGGCGATCAACTTCGTGCGCTCGGTCGGCTCCGTCGCCTACGACGAGCCGCCCCAGAACAGCCTGGAGCCGTTGCGCCCGGAGGACGGCTTCAGTGTCGTCCGGCGCGGCCAGCGCTTCTATCCGGCGGAGACGAGCTACCGGCGCTACGACCTGGCGGTTGAGGTGTTCGACTCGATCGACGTCGCCGGCGCGGCCGGCGCCTACGAGCGGCTTGAGCCGCTGCTCGAGCGGGCGCACGACGAACTCGGGTATCCGGGCGAGTTCGGCGACACGCTCGAACTCGCCGTGACCAAGCTGTTGGCGACGCCGATTCCGGACGGGCCGTCCGAGCTTCGTCTGCGGGTGATCAGCTTCGAGTACGTCGATCCGGCGCTCGAAAGCCTGAGCCCGGCCCAGAAGCTGCTTCTGCGGCTGGGGCCCGAGAACGGCGAGCGGGTGCGGGCGAAGATCAGGGAACTCTACGGGGCGCTGGAGTAGCGCGGCTCAGGGCCTGGCGTTGAGCCTCGGCGTAGCGCGGCAGCATGCGGTCGTAGATGGCCGCTGCTTCCGGCCGTGGTTCGACGGAAGGACCGGGTTGGCCGATCGGCGGCAGGGGGCAAACCCGGCGGCCGGTGGCGCGCAGGGCGGCGCCGAGGGCGGCGCCGTCCGATACCTCGAGGCTCTCGACGCGGCAGCCGAGAACATCGGCGGCGATCTGCAGGAGTTCACGGTTCCGCGAGCCGCCGCCGGTGGCGACGATTCTCGTCGGCCGGGTCGCCATCCACTCGGAGTTGAGGCGCATCGACAGGAACTGGCCTTCGACCACTGCCCGGCAGTTCCGGGCGGCATGTTCGGGCCCGTCGGTCAGTCCCCCCAGCCGTACGACGCGGGGCGCCGCGACGCGCGGCACGATCTCGGGCTCGAACCAGGGCAGCATCATGAACCCATCGTTGCCCGGCGGCGTCGACCGCAGGGCGGCGTCGAAGCCTGGCCAGTCGAGTCCGAAGCGGTCGCGGACGGCCTCGCGTGCGAGCGAGCCGTTGCGGAAACAGATCAGGCTCATCGGGTGACCGTTCGGCGCGATGAACACGTGGCCGTTGGCGACCGGGTCGACGGCGACCTCTTTCAGAAGCCCGAAGTACGTGTCGCTCGTGCCCAGACTGAGGACCGCTTCGCCCGGTTCACGGACACCTACACCGACGAGGGAGCAGGGGTTGTCGCCCGAGCCGGCGACGACCTGGGCCGAGGCCGGCAGGCCATAGCGCGAGACGAAGTATGGGGCGATGTTCCCGACGACCGTCCACGGCGGACAGGGCGGGGCGAGCCTGCGGTCGAGACCTTCGGCCGTCGCGGTCATCGCGGCCTCGGACCATTCAAGCCGCCGGATGTCGAGCAGGTTCATGCCCGAACCATCGCCGTGGTCGATCGGGGCGACCCTGCCGGCCAGTACCGACGTGACGAAGGAACTGACCAGGCAGACATGGGCCGTATCGGCCCATGCTTCCGGGTCGGTCCGGGCGAAGCGGCGGATCTGGGGGCCGGTGAAGCGCTCGAAGGTGTCGCTGCCGGTCAGTTCCGCTGTCGCTGCGGCGCCGCCGAGTGTGTGCCGGATCTCTGCGCATTCCTGTGTGGTTGAGGAGTCGGTCCAGATGGGCGCTTCGGCACGTGAGAGCAGCGGCTCGACCTGCTGAGCGAGGCTCCGGTGCGGCGCCAGGGCAGCGAGCACCCGCTTGGCGCCAGCGGCGAGGTAGACCGAGCCGTGCTGCTGCCCGGACACCGATACGCCGCGAATCGCCTGGCATGCCTCCGGGCCCAGCCGGTGAAGCGCCAGGTCGAGGGCGTCGAGCCACATGCACGGCGGCACCCGGCCGATCGCCGGATCGTCGCCTGGAAGCTGGCCGTTGACGGTGCCGTACGCCGCTAGCTCCGAGTCGTAGTGCACCCCGGCCCGGGCGACGATGCCCCTGGCCCGATCGTCGCCGTCGCCGCCCGCTGGCGAGACCTCGACCAGAAGCGCCGTCAGACTCTGCGTACCGACATCGATCCCGAGGTAGAAGGCGCCGCCGCTCACTCGATGCGGGTGCTGTACAGGTAGTCGTTCAGGATGCTCTCGAGTTCTTCCTGGCGGCCGCTCGTCTTGGGCGGCTCGCCGAGGCTGCCGGCCCACTGTTCCAGTTCCTCGAGAGTCGTGTCGCCCGCGAGCGCCTTGCGTCCCAGGCCGCGGCGGTAGCCGGCGTAGCGTTGCCGGATCCGCTTGCCGGCGAGGCCGAGAACGCCGTCCTTCCGGATGCGCTCGACGATCAGCAGCGCCCTGGCGAAGATGTCCATCGAGGCGACGTGGGCGTAGAACAGGTCCACGGTGTCGAAGGAGCCGCGCCGCACCTTGGCGTCGAAGTTCAGGCCGCCCCAGCGGAGCCCCCCCTGGCCGCGGATGATGAGCAGCGCCAGGACGCACTCGCGCAGGCTCATCGCGAAGTTGTCCGTGTCCCAGCCGACGCCCTCGAGGCCGCGGTTGATGTCGACGCTGCCGAGCATGCGGGCGCCTGCCGCCGTCGCCAGCTCGTGCTCGAACGAATGGGTCGCCAGGGTCGCGTGGTTCGCCTCGACGTTCAGCAGGAAGTCGTCCATCAGGTCGAACTCGCGCAGGAAGTTCAGGCAGTGGCCGCAGTCGAAGTCGTACTGGTGGACCGATGGTTCCTTCGCCTTGGGTTCGAGGAAGAACTTGCCCTTGAAGCCCTGGCGGCGCGCGTAGTCGACGGCGAGCCGCAGGAAGGCGGCCATCTGCTCGCGTTCGCGGCGCATGTCCGTGTTCATCAGCGACGTGTAGCCCTCGCGGCCGCCCCAGAACACGTAGCCGGTGCCTCCGAGTGCGATCGTCGCGTCGATCGCGCGGCGCACCTGGGCGGCGGCGTGGGCGAAGACGCGGGGGTCGGGGTTGGTCGCCGCGCCGTGCGTGTATCGCGGGTGGCCGAACAGGTTGGCGGTGCCCCAGAGCAGCTTGACGCCGGTCTCCCGCTGTCGGATCCTGGCGAGTTGGACGATCTCCTCGAGGTACTCGTTGCTCTCGGCGATCGACCGGCCTTCCGGGGCGATGTCCCGGTCGTGGAAGCAGTAGTAGCGCACCCCGAGCTTGGTGAAGAACTCGAATGCCGCGTTCAGCGTGCGGACGGCGACCTCGATCTCCGTCGGCGCGTGGTTCCAGGGCCGGTCGTACACGGGATCCGGCCCGAAGGGATCCTGGCCGCCGCCTTTGAACGTGTGCCACCAGGCGACGGCGAACTTCAGGTGCCGCTCCATCGTCCGGTTGCCGACCTTCCGCTCGCGGTCGTAGTACTTGAAGGCCAGCGGCTCACGGCTGTCCGGGCCGTGGAAAGGAATCGGCTTGGTGACCTCGGGGAAGAAGGGCGTCATCTTTGGGGCTCGCTCCGGGCGTCCGTCAGTTGTCTTCGAAGGCGGCGTCGAAGGCGATCTCGGAGGGGGCGAAGTCGAGCGCTCTGACGAACTCGGCCGCTTCGGCGGCGCCGTGCTCGCGGTCCATGCCGGAGTCCTCCCACTCGACCGAGAGCGGACCGTTGTAGCCGATGTCGTTCAGCGCCCGGATGATCTCCTCGAAGTCGACCGAGCCGCGGCCCGGCGACCGGAAGTCCCAGAACCGGCGGTGGTCGCCGAAGCCGGTGTGTCCGCCGAACACTCCGCACGGCTTCGGCTGGTCCGACCACCAGGCGTCCTTGATGTGGACGTGGAAGATGCGGTCGGCGAAGCGGCGGATGAAGTCGACGTAGTCGACGCCCTGGTAGCCGAGGTGGCTCGGGTCGTAGTTGAAGCCGAACGCGGGGTGACCGCCCAGGGCCTCGATGGCGCGCTCCGCGCTCACCGAGTCGAAGGCGATCTCGGTCGGGTGGACCTCCAGGCCGAAGCGCACGCCGAGTTCGCGGTAGGCGTCGAGGATCGGCGTCCAGCGGGCCGCGAAGTCGGCGAAGCCGTCGTCGATCATCGAAGGCGGCACTGGCGGGAAGGAGTAGAGCAGGTGCCAGATCGAGCTTCCGGTGAAGCCGTTGACGACCGAGAGCCCCAGGGCCTTCGCGGCTTCCCCGGTACGGATCATCTCGTCGGCGGCGCGCTTGCGGACGTCTTCCGGATCGCCGTCGCCCCAGACGTGGGGAGGCAGGATGGCCTCGTGGCGGGCGTCGATCCGGTCGCAGACCGCCTGGCCGACCAGATGGTTGCTGATCGCGTGGAGTTCGAGATCGTTCGAGGCGAGCAACTCACGCCGGGAAGACGCGTAGGCTTGATCGCAGCGATCGACCTCCACGTGATCACCCCAGCAGGCGAGTTCCACGCCGTCATAGCCGAGGTCCCGGGCCAGGGGGCAGAGATCGGCCAGAGGCAGGTCGGCCCACTGGCCGGTGAATAGCGTTACGGGTCGGGCCACGGTGCGTCTCCTACGGGTTACTGCCGCCTCAGGCCGGCATGCTGAGCCACTTCTGGTCGCTCTCGCTGCTTGCGACGACCGTCTCGATGAACTGCATTCCGCGCAGGCCGTCGTGAACGGTGGGGAAGTCGAGCATCGTGGCGTGGGGTTCCACACCGCGCCGCCGGCAGTCGACGGTCATCGCGAAGTTCCGGTACAGGTTGGCGAAGGCCTCCAGGAAGCCCTCGGGATGGCCGGCGGGCAGGCGGGTGTGGGCCGCCGCGTCGTCGGACAGCCCCTGGCCGGAGGTGCGCAGGATCTCGCGCGGCCGATCGAGCCACTTGAGGATCAGCGTGTTCGGCTCTTCCTGGCGCCACTCCAGGCCGCCCGATTCGCCGTAGACCCGGATGGCCAGGGCGTTCTCCTCGTCGATCGAGATCTGGGACGCGTAGAGGACGCCGCGCGCGCCGTTGTCGAAGCGCAGCAGGACGTTGCCGTCGTCTTCCAGCGGCCTGCCGTCGACGAAGGTGGTCAGGTCGGCGCACAGTGCGTCGATCCGCAGCCCGGTGATCGCCTCAGCCAGGTTCTCGGCGTGGGTGCCGATGTCGCCGATGCAGCAACTGATGCCGGCGCGTTCCGGGTCCGTGCGCCAGTCCGCCTGCTTCTGGCCGTCCGATTCGAGTTTGGTGGCTAGCCAGCCCTGCGGATACTCGACGACGATCTTCCTTATCTCGCCGAGCTGTCCGCTGCGGACCCGGTGGCGGGCCTCCTTGACCATCGGATAGCCGGTGTAGTTGTGGGTCAGGCCGAAGACCAGGCCGGTCCGTTCCACCAGCTCGACCAGGGCTTCGGCCTCGGCCGCCGACTTCGTCATCGGCTTGTCGCTCATCACGTGGAAGCCGGCCTCGAGGGAAGCTTTGGCGACCGGGAAGTGCATGTGGTTCGGGGTGACGATGGAGACGAAGTCCATCCGCACCGTCGGATCCAGGGCGGCCTCGCGCTCCATCATCTCCTGGTAGGTGCCGTAGCACCGCTGGGGCGGCAGGAAGAGCTCGGCGCCCGACGCGCGCGAGCGTTCCGGGTCCGAACTGAAGGCGCCGCAGGCCAGTTCGATCAGCCCGTCGAGGCCCGCCGCCATGCGGTGGACGGCGCCGATGAAGGCGCCCTGGCCGCCGCCGACCATGCCCATGCGGATCTTCCGTTCCATCGCGTTCCTCCGGCTCTGGGCCCGTGGGTCAGTTGGCCGTGATCAGCACGTTGTCGTAGGAGACCACCGACGGCGAGTAGCCGAGCAGGCCTGGGGAGCCGTTGCGGATCGGGTGGGGATCCTCGGCGGTGACTGTCCAGTCGGCGGGCTCGTCGGCGCCGCGCGGCCAGACCTTGCCGCGGATCGTGGCCGTATCGCCCGCGCTCTCGACACGCAGCTTCATCGTGTACCAGGTGTCCATTTCGACCTCGAAGTCGGTCGTCGCCTCGACCCGGAGCTGGGCCGACCAGGACCTGATCTGCAGGCGCTGGTGGATGCCGAGCAGGTCGAGGATGTAGCCGCTGTTGATCATCCCGGCGTCCGACTTGCGGCGGCCCTTCTGCGAGAGGCGGACATCGGCCTGGATGGTGTAGCCGCCCAGGCTGGGCGGGCCGATCAGCAGGGGCGAACGCAACAGGCCGCGCTCGGCAACCGGCTTGATCAGAATGCTGTTGCCCTCTTCTTCCGTCACGTCGTAGCGGCCGCCGCCGATCCAGAGGCCGCGCTTGCCGCCCGAGAAGTCCTCGCTCCACGGCAACGGCGGGAAGACCCGGATCCGCGCCTCGGCTTCGAGGTCGCCGTTCGTCGCGACCAGCGCGCCGGCGGCGAAGCTCGCGTCTGCGGGGATCGTGACGCTCGATCCGGCGAGCTCGGCGTCGACGCCCCTGAGCGACCAGGTGGCCTCGACCGGGCCGAGCGCCCGGCCCCTGGCGTCGAAGGCCTGCACCTCGAAATCGTGGGTCTCGCCGGGATTCGCGGTCACTTCGGCCGGGATCACGAGCAGGGTTGCCGGCGGGCCGTCGGTTGCTCCCTCGTCACCGAGGCCGGGCGGCGCTGAAGCCGTCACCTCGAACGGCGCGTCGCCGTCGCCCAGGCAGTACAGACCCTCTTCGGTCGTGAAGTAGATCCGCCCGTAGGCGATGGCCGGCGACCCGTAGAACTCCGCGTAGCGCCGGTCGTCCGGCATCCTCAACTCGTGGCGGGCGAGGATCTCCGCGCTGTCGTCGCCCGGCTTGACGATCGCGAAGTGGCCGTTCGTCTCGGGCACGTAGAGCTTGCCGTCGGCCCACACCGGCGATGCCTTGCCGACGGTGCCGATGCTGAGTTCCCAGTGCACGTCGCCGGTGGCCGCCTCGACCGCGGCGAGGTTGCCCTGGTTGTTGACGACGTAGACGCGGCCGTCGTGCAGGGCGGGCGAGGGGAAGCCGGCCTTGTTCCGGTTCCAGCGCCACAGTTCGCCGGTCGCCGTGAGGTCGCCGGTCCCGGTGCCGTCGATCGCCACCACCCGGCCCAGCGTGGCCTCGTCGATGTTCTCCTCGCTGTGGGAGACGAACACCCGGCCCGCGTCGTCGACCACGGGCGAGACGTTGATGCCGCGCTTCGACAGTTCGAACCCCCAGACCTTTCTGCCTGTTCGCGCCTGCAGCGCGTAGATGTGGCCGTCGGCGTTGCCGCCGATCAGCAGCCGTTGACCGTCGATCACGGCGACTACCGGAACCGACTGGGTGTTCCGGTCGTAGACGTTGCCGCCGGGCGTCGACATCCAGCGCACGGCTCCGGTGCGCTTGTCGAAGGCATAGTAGCGGTGGCGCGGCGGTCCCTGGGCGCCCCAACTGCCGTTGATCATGTTCAGGATGACCTGGTCCTCGTCGATGACCGCGGAAGCGGTACGGCCGCCGTAGCCCTCGAAACGGCCGTGCTCTTCCTTGAGCGAGCGCGACCAGACGATCTGGCCGTCGCGGTCGAGGCAGAGGAAGAGACCGCTGACGAGCTGGGCGTAGATGTAGCCGGTTTCCGGGTCCCCGGTGAGGGACGCCCAGCCGACGCGGTTCATCGCCACGGTGGTCAGGTAGAGGTTGTAGCGGTTCTCCCAGATCGGTTCGCCGGTTTCGGCGTCGAAGGCCGCGACCACGGCCTGCTGGTCGACGCCGGTTCCGGCCCGGCCGTTGACGTAGACCCGGCCGCCCATGACGGCGGGCGTCGAGCGGGCGATGAAGTCCTGGCGCCAGATCAGGTTGTCGCCGTCCGGACTCCAGGTGTCGATCAGGCCGGTCGAGGGGGAGTAGCCGTTCTGGTCCGGACCCCGCCAGGAGGTCCATTCTTCGGCTGCCGCCGCGCTTACGGTCAAGGCCGCCAGGAGCGCCAGCGCGCCCGCCTGTGGTCGATGGGGCCGGCCCCCGCGTGCGTCGTTCATTCTGCGCAATCTCCTTGCTCGCCGGTCTCGCGTGAGGCCGGATAGACTATCGCTTCATTCCGGCAACGACACGCGCCCCGGGCGGGAGCCTGCCGAGCGCTTGTCCTGGTCCACCAGACGCTTGCTCAGAGGTTCAGCATGTCCATTCCCCCCGAACTCCAATCCCGCATCCAGGGCATCGTGGATTCGGGGCCGACCGTCCTGTTCATGAAGGGTAGCCCCGCCGCGCCCCAGTGCGGCTTCTCGGCCCAGGTCGTCCAGGTGCTGAACCGCCTTCTGCCGGAGTACGAGACCTTCGACGTCCTGTCGGACGGCGAAGTGCGCGAGGGCGTCAAGGAGTTCTCCGACTGGCCGACGATCCCTCAGCTCTACGTCGGCGGCGAGTTCCTGGGCGGCTGCGACATCGTCAAGGAGATGTATGACAGCGGCGAACTCCACGACGCCCTGGGCATGGAGCGACCGCCACTCGCGGCAGACGACGTCGAGATCTCGATCAGCGCCGAAGCGGAGCAGATTCTCCGCAACGCCCAGCAGCAACAGCAGGCGGAGCTCCACTTCGGCATCGACGCGAAGTTCCAGCCCTTCCTCGGCTTCGGCCCGGCGGCGGGATCGGAGGTCCGGGTGTCGGTCGGCGGCCTCTTCTTCCTCCTGGACAGGGACAGCGCGGGGCGGGCGCGGGGAGCATCGATCACGGTGGTCGACACCGAGCACGGCCAGCGTCTGGACGTCGACATCCCGGCCTCACGCGCCGCCGGCTGATCGGCTGCCGATCGAAGGTGGAGATTGCCGGCCAGCCGACGCCGCAGGAGACGGCGGAGCGGATTCGGAAGGCGGTGGCCGCGGCGCTGCCGGGCGCCCGGATCGAGGTGACGGGCGATGGCAATCACTTCAGCCTGCGCGTGGAGTCCGCCGCCTTCGCCGGAGAGAACCGCCTCGGGCGTCAGCGGCTCGTGCTGCGGGCGATCGCGCCCCTGATGAAGGGCGAGGCGGCCCCGGTTCACGCCATAGACCGGCTGGAGACCGTGGCGCCGGCGGATGCCGGAAGCCAATAGCTGAGTCGTCACTCAGTGTGGTAGGGTCCACCCAACCGCAACCGGACCCTCTGGGAGGAAGCCTGTGATGTCACGCCGTTCCCGCTTCTGCGCTCTCGCCACCGTGCTGCTCGTTGCCGCGGCCCCGGTCTTTGCCGCCGGCCCGAACGAGACCACCAGCCCGGACACGATCACGTTCCACGAGGACGTCGAGCCGATCCTGCAGCGTTCCTGCCAGGGCTGCCACCGCCCCGAGGGCGTCGCCTACGGCGGCATGAAGGCGCCGATGGCCCTGACCACCTACGAGGAGACCCGTCCGTGGGCGCGGAGCATCGCGCGGCAGGTCGAGTCGAAGGAGATGCCGCCGTGGTTCGCGAGCGACGACACCCACGGCCAGTTCACGAACGAGAGAATCCTGACTGCCGAGGAGATCGACACGATCGTCGGCTGGGCCAAGACGGGTGCCCGCCGCGGCGACCCGGCGAACGCTCCGGAGGCGCTCGAGTGGCCGACGGGATGGCTGATCGGCGAGCCCGACCTGGTGCTCGACCTGGCCGAGCCGTTCTGGGTCGACGACGATGTCAAGGACCTGAACATCAGCCTGAAGGCGGTCATGATCACGGAGGAGATGCTCCCCGAGCCGCGCTGGATCCAGGCGATCGAGTTCCGCCCCGGCAGCGATGTCGTCCACCACGTGGTCGGTTCACGCGTCGCTACCGAGACCGAGACGCCGGGAGCTTCCGGCCTGCTCGGCGGCATCGCGCCGGGAACCGAGCCGTTCTACCTGCCCGAAGGCGTCGGCCGCCTGCTCGTGCCGGGCACGCAGCTCTACTTCTCGATGCACTACAACAAGGAGCCGGGCGAGGGCAGCGGCGTCTGGGACCGCTCCCAGATGGCCTTCAAGTTCCATCCCAAGGACGCGAAGATCGACCGCGTCGCCAAGTGGGAAGGCGTCGGCAACAGCGACTTCGAGATCCCGCCGGGCCATGAGAACTGGATCATCGGCGCCTCGAAGGTCTTCGAGTACCCGACGACGATCTACGGTTACGTGCCGCACTCCCACCTGCGCGGGCTGGACGCCAGGTACACCGCGTACTACCCGGACGGCACGGAGGAGATTCTCCTCGACGTTCCGGAGTACGACTGGAACTGGCAGACGAACTACATCTACAAGGAGCCGAAGAACCTTCCGGCCGGCACCCGCATCGACGTGCTGATGACCTACGTCAACACCGAGGAGCGGAACGAGCAGACGGTGCTCGAGCTCGACACGACCCGCGCCGTCCAGTTCGGCGGCCCGACCACGGACGAGATGATGATCGGCTTCATCGACTACTCCGAGGACCGGGGCGGCGACCTCGTCACCGAGATCGAGGAGGCGACGGCGGCCGCGACGCCCGCGGCCGGCGGCGGCGAGTAACGGCTCCGTCCTAGCGATCCCCTGAACATGCGGCGCGTCCATTCGGTTGGGCGCGCCGTTGTTCTTTGTGAGGCCGCTTCTCTCTGGGAGAATGGCGCGGTCGGATCATGACGATTGAGGCACTTTACGGCGCCGTCGATCTGGGCGGTTCCCATGTCGGCCTCGCCCTGGGCGTTGTCGATAGCGCGGCCGGCGAGTTCCGCCTCGTCGCTCGCCGGGAACTCGAAGGCGGAGGCTATGACGGCTGGCAGCCCGTCCTCGACCGGATCGCCGAAGGAATGCACGAGCTGGCGCGGGAGGTCGGGGAGCCGCCGGCCGCCATCGGCGTCGGCTGCCCGGGATGGGTCGATCTGGAGCAGGGTGAGACTCGTTTCCTGCCGAACCTGCCGGGCCAGTGGCGCGATGTCCCGGTCGCCCGCCTGCTTGGCGAGCGGCTGGCGGCGCCGGTCCACCTGCTGAACGACGTCCGCGCGGCGACGCTGGGCGAGTTCACGTTCGGCGCCGGCCGCGGCACATCGACGATGGCGCTGTTCGCCCTCGGCACCGGCATCGGCGGCGGCGTCGTGGTGGACGGCAGGCTGCGCCTCGGGCCGCTCGGCTCGGCCGGCGAACTCGGCCACCAGATCGTCGATCCGGGCGGTCCCCTTTGCGGCTGCGGCAACCGGGGCTGCCTGGAGGCGGTGGCGAGCGGTCCGGCGATCGCCGCCGCCGGGGTCCGCCTGCTGCGATCGGGCCAGGCGCCGGCGCTGTTCGATCTCACCGCCGGCGATGCCGGACAAGTGACGGCCGAGACGATGGGCGAGGCGGCAAGGGCCGGCGACGAGGCGGTGACGCTGGAACTCGAGCGAATCTCGGGCCTCGTCGGCGTCGCCGCCGCCAACGTCGTGGTCACCCTGCACCCCGAGCTCATCGTGCTCGGCGGCGGCGTCGCCGGCCTCGGCGACGTGCTCTTCGACGGCGTCAGGCGGACGCTCGCCGACCGCGTTCGCGTGTTCCCGACGGACGGCGTGCGGGTCGAACCTGCGGCCCTCGGCACGGATGCCGGCCTGGCCGGCGTGCTGGCGTGGGCTGCGGGCGCCAATGGCGAGGTTGCCGCTCTATTCCCGGTAGCGAAGTAGCCAGACAACGGAACGGATGACTTTGGGGGAGAACCTGAGTTTTGGTCCCGGAGCAGGTTCCATGTCTTGGTTGGCCGTGGCCCGAGAGGGGGAAAGGCAGCGGACAGCACAGCGGCGCCGGGACATTCCTGCCCGCGGGGTTGTTGGAGCCACCGCCCCATTCTCCACGGTTCTGGAGTACGGACAGTTTGCTTCAAGCAACCCTCCCTTAGCCGGGAGGCCCCTCGGTTGCCGTTGCCGCCGCTGCGTGTGCGGCTGTAGCGAGGAGCTCACTGGTTCGCTCGGCCGAGACCCACCACCGTCCCAGCACGCTCGACAAGCTCCGTTGTCAAGCGTGCTCGTTCGCGTCACACTCGCGTCAGGTCCGGGACCGGAACTCAGACGCCGCGCGATCGCGAGGTCGGCTTACAGAAACGCCGCGCCCGCGTGGTCCTCGAACGCGTTCGCCTGCCGGATGTAACGCATCACCATGCCCGCGCTCGCATGCCTGGTTACTTCCATGATCTTGTCCAGGCGGGCGGAGTGGATGGCGGCGCTGGTCACGAACCCGGATCTCAGCGAGTGTCCCGAGTAGTCGGCGGGGTCGAGGCCGATGGCGCTCACGCACCGTTTCACCAGCCGGGCGACATCGGTGGGGTGGAGAGGTCTGCCCCGAGGACGGCCACCGCGCCAGAGCGTCTGGAACAAAGGTCCATCCGCGGCACCGGAAAGGTCGAGCCAGCGCCGCAGCCGTTCGACCGGACGGATGAACGCACCCTCTGGAATCGCGATCCTCTGCCCCTCGCCGAGCTGATCCGTCTTCGATCGCCGGACGTGCAGAAACATGCCGCCCTCTTCAGTGCTCCCGTTCAGGAACTCGACATCCTCAAGGCGCAGACCGCAGATCTCCGACCTCCGCAGCGCTCCGGCGAAGCCCACGGCGATCACCGCCGCGTCCCTGCTCGCCATGGCCCGATTCTCCCTTTGGGCCGCGAGGCGGTCGCAGTGAGCAACGATCGCCCCGATCTCGTGCTCCCGGAGCGCCTTGACCCGCCGTGGCCTTTCGTTGGCCAAGCGGCCGAGGCCGCGCAGGACGCTGGCGACCTTCACGTTCCGCACCGGCGAATCGAGATCCCGCTCGCCGTACTCCCGGTTGATCGCGGCCAGACAGATCCTGAGGGTGGCCAGTGCGAGCGGCTTCGGGGGCCGATCCCCGTTTCCTTGCGAGCCCGGCACGCCGGTCGCCGAAACCAGAAACCCGGCCACGTCTTCAGGAGTCGCCGCCAGGGGGTCCAGCCGTTCTCGGCTGCAGTAGGTCGCGAACTTCCGCCAGCCGTTCCCGTACGCCCTGCGGGTGTTCTCCGCGAGTGCTGTGCGCAAAGCCTCGCTGACCGAAAGGTCAGCAGGCGATCCGTGGTCCTTTGAAGAGTCCTTCTCCAATCTTCTCCTCCTTGGGGGCAATCGTTGCGCGTGTTTCGTCGACTCGCAAGGCCGCGCCGAGCGCCTGCCCGCCTGGCGCTGAGGATGCTCCCTAACGGAGCTAGTGGAGCATATGGTGCCCGTACGCCTTCTCGGCGTTGGCTTGGACACCCCCGGTCGACAGGGGGCCCGATTGGAGCGGCCAAGGGGCCGCGGCAGCGTAGCGAAGAGACCAACTAGCAGAAACAGAAACAGTGAGGAACCGACGGATGAAGAGCCGAGTATTGCCTTTCTTGGTTGCCCTGATCCTCCTCTCGGATGTTGCGTTCGCCGACGAACAAAAGAGCAATCGGGACGACGACGGATGTCACTACGACTCGGCTGCCGCGCTCACCGGAGGACCGGACGCGTTCTTCGACAGCTTCCACTGTCACCGCACGGAGAAGGAAGAACTGAGAGACCTCTACATCTTGGCGGGCGGCGCTGTGATCACCGGTATCCTGCTATGGCGCGCGAATCGGAAAAGGAAGAGCATGCGAAGTGACGCGATGGAGGGCACGGTTCTAGAAACAGAGACCGGCGCGGAGAGGTTCGAGGACATCATGCGTCGCCAGAGGCTCCGATTCGGCTTGGCGCCGGTGGAGAATAGTCGTGGAAGGATTGACGGCGGTGAGTTCCTGTTCACTCTCCGATTCTAAAGGAAGGGACAATCCAGTGACTTTCCGCTGCGAGAGCCGTACCCTCTTCCTCGCCGCTGCCTTCACGTACATCTTCTCTTCTGGGGTTGGTTGTACTGAGTCTGACTCTCCTACGGCCCCTGAGGTTCCTCGCACCGACGACCGGGGTGGCATCGGTCTCAGTTGCGCGACACCGAGCCGATTCACTCAAGTTGCGCACAACAGCACATGCGACTCGCGGCCCGATCGCGTCTTTCTATGCGATCTAGAGATTCTACTCGAGAACAACTGTGAGCGGGCGTACCAGCATGTGTCCGTAAAGTGGTCGTTGAGCGAGGAAGGGAGCGAAACGCGGCTGTTTCGGACTGAGGGAATCTGTTGGGCGGGAGACTCTCCCGGGGTTGGCCATGTCGAGTATACGACCCGGTCCGTACCGCCAGGTGGAGAGCGGCGTGTAGACGGCTGCCTCGCGTTCAGAGACCTAGCGCCTGGCCGCTACTCGCTGCATTGGCAATATGTCGGATGCACCGACTTGACCTCGAGGAGTTCCTGTTTTGGGGTGAGCTCGGCCCCGCGCGAAGTCACCCTTGAGGTTCCCGTGGAGATCGGGGGCTTGGGTCGGTGGTAGGTGAAGCGCCGTTGGTTGGTAGTGCCTGGGTAGACGCGGCGCCCGGGTGCGTGCGGGAGAAGGATGGCGGCGGTTTCCGCGGCGTTCAGGTGTGAGACAACCGCAACCGGATGTTCGGCGAGTCGTGCGCGCGCCTGAGGGCGGAGCGACCAACGTCTGAATGGAGGAGGGAAGACGAAGGGTGAGAGCTTACAGCGTTGGCTCTCGAGTGCGTGGAGCCAGAAAGCGGCAGGCTGTGGCGATTCTGGTCGGCATCTTGGTCTCAGCCGGGGTTCAGGCGGTGAGCTACGTGATGGTCGGCGACGAGTCGATGGTTGAACGCACTCCATTTGTCGTCTACGGTAGCGTGGCGGCAATCGGCAACGGGTCAGATGAGGGTGTTCCAGCCATCCACTACGAGGTTCTCGTCGAGCAAGTGCTAAAAGGGGATCTGGAAGAGTCCTCGGTAACTGTCGCGCAGGCTGGCGGCCCCGATCGGGACGGCACGTTCCTGGCGGTACCGGGCGTTCCGAGACTGGCGGTTGGGGACCGGGTTCTTCTGTTTCTGCGGCCCTCCGGGTCCCGCTTCCGTATCGTGGAGGCGGGGTTGGGCATGTTCTGGGAGGTCTCACATGGCGAGCGGCGAGTGCTTCGCCGCGATGTTGAGCTGGAGGCTCTGGACTCACAGGGAGATGAACCGGGGGAGTTGACCGTGCGGGACTCCGATGGCTTCCGAGAGTGGATTGGCCGTCGGGCGTCGGGTCGAGAGGTGGAAGCTGACTATCGGATTCCGGCCGCCGCCGAAGGCGGTGCCCGAGAGGTCACTTCGGTGGAGTCCCCGTTTGTCCACATAGAGAAGTGCGGCGGTCGATCGTTGAGGCACTCGGAGTTCGACAGCGGAAAGAGCGTTGACTTCTACTTCGATGCGGACGTTGAAGGGTACGATCTGGGGTTTCCGGCGGAGCTCGGTATCGCGTCCAACCTGGAGTCTGTCTACCGGAGCGGACTCCTGTGGAACTTGGATCCTGGCAGCAACGTTCGGCTAGATACTCTCGGCACGACGCGTAGCAAGTGGAGGGCTGGCCGTGAGGACGGGCGGAATGCCGTGATGTTCACCGACCCGTTCGGGGAGTTGGGTGAGCCGTTGTCCTGCGGTCAGGGAGGCGTCACCGGCGCGGCGTACGTGAGGTGGGCGTGCAACCGGGGGAGCAGGATACCGGACACCGGCGAAACGGCTGTGGAGATCACGGAAGTGGACATCGTGATCAGGGACGGCTTTCTGGCCTGTGCGGAACAGTACAACGGGTGGACGGAGTTCGAGCGGTTGGTCGCTCACGAGTTCGGTCACGCGCTTGGTCTTGGCCATTCCAAGGACATCAACGCGGTGATGCGTGCCTCCAGTCTGTATCGGATCACCAGACCCCGGGGCACTCGGTACAACCTCGGTGAGGATGACATCGAGGGCGTACGAAGTCTCTATCGCCGGCCCAACCACACCGGGAACACCGGCTGCACACCGGGGGACTACGCCTTGGAGTTCGATTTCGGCTACACCGACTATCTGGTCTGGGTCTGCTACGAAACGCCGGAGTACGAGGTAGGGAACGCTACGGGAGAGTTGTGGTCCGGAGTTTCCGGCGTCGCCTGGTTCTTCGACCGCAGCAACCCGGAACTGCTGGTAAAGGTGCTGAACGGTTGTCCCATCAACAAACACATGTGGGTGTTTGTTGCGTCGGCTACCGACTTGGCGTTCAATCTCTGGGTGACTGAGCATCCCGGAGGGCAACACGATTCGAGTCGGAACTGGTTGCACCGGAACACACAAGGTGGCGCGGGCAGCAGAGTCGACACTGCGGCCTTCCCCTGCGGGAGGTAGCGAGGGAGGGAGACGTGGGGCTCGGCCGCGGCATCACTTTCTGCGGCGGTCGGGACGACCGTCGACGGAGTCGGCTTCAGTGGCGTTGCCGCCATGTCCTTGGATCACGAGCTTGGTGCAGGATGGCGATGACTTCGATCCATCGGGGAAGCACACGGTAGAAGACCGAGAACGGGAACTTCCGCACCGGTGCTCGCCGGAGGGTTGGCGCCACGGTCTGGTACAGGCTCGGTCGGTCCGAGATGCGGCCGAAGGTCGCGTCGAGTTCTTCCTCGAGCGATTGCAGCATGTACGGGGTCTCGTCGAGGTACCACTCTTGAGCGAGCGCCACGTCTCGCGCGGCGGCCGACGTCAGGCGGACGGCCGACGTCAGGTCTTGTCGGCGAAGATCCTCTCGCGGACCGTCTCCCATGGCGCCGACCTCTCATCCGGCGGGGCATCTTCCAAGTCCGCCAGCCGGTCGCGAACCACGTCGAGTTGCCACCGGGGAACAGGTATGTCGTCAGGGGTCAGACTGTCCCAGATAGCCACCACGAGTTCGATACGTTCCTCGGCCGGGAGGTTTAGTGCCTCTCTCCGGATCTCGGTCTTGGCCAGCACGGTTTGAGCATATCCGTTCCGGCTCCTTGAGTCGCTGCAGCACGCCTGTGCTGTCAGGCGGCGGGGTGGCTTTCGGCCGCGACCGGGATCACTGTTGACGCGCCGTGCCGCCGCCGACGGCGGAGCAGGAGTTCAGCGAGGAACAGCAGAGTCGCGGCGACCAGGAGGACGGACCAGAGGTCGAAGCGGCGAACGGCGGTGGCGGCGCCGGGCGCGGTGATCGCGCCGACGGCGCCGGCGACCGTCTCGTGGAAGAGGCCGTCCGTCGCGGCTGCGAGTTCGGCCAATGCCGCGATGTCGGGAGCGCCGGGGCGGAGTTCGTCGCGGGCGGGGTAGAAGATCGTCCGGCCCGGCCCGATGGTCGCCGGGGCGCCGGCGGGGCCGGTGTGGACCTCGATGCGGTAGGGCTCGAGGCTCGGCGCGAGCAGCATGCCCTCCCCGGACGCCAGGCGGTAGAGGCCGGGTCCGGTGCGCTGCAGCGGCGCCTCGAGCCGGCGGTCGCCGCGCAGGACGACGAGGCGGGGCGAAAGGTCGCTGCCGAAGCGGCCGTCCTCCTCGACGACGCTGAGTGCCGCCTCGAGCAGTCCGTCGCGGCGGTCGAGATCGAAGTCCCACTCGGCGCCGGCGCGGCGGTCGGCGGCGTCGCGGACCACCTGGGAGACGAGCCGGCCCAGCTCCGGCCAGCGCAGCCAGCCGCTTGCCCAGCGCGGTTCGAGGTCGGACGTGAACATCCAGGTCTTGCCCAGGCCGACGTAGCGGCTGGCCAGAATGGGGTCGGACTCACCGGCGCCGAGGATGACCTCGGCACTGTCCTTGGCGACCGCGGCGATCCGGCCGTAGAGCTGGGGGGCGGTGGCTACGTCGACTCCGGTCAGGGCGTCCGACTGGCCGCGCAGTTCGACCAGGATCGTCTCTTCGCGGGCCGAGTCGGGGAGCTGGTTCATCGTCTCGTCGATCAGGATGTTCTGGACGGAACTCGGATCCTCGATCGTGTAGGCGTTGCCGTCGCCCCAGTCGGCGATGTCGGCGAGCAGCTCCCGGTCGGACTCGACGCCGATGGCGACCGTCGAGACGGTGATCTCTTCCTGTCTCATCCGCAGCACGAGCTGTTCGTACTCGTCGGGGTAGGTCCGCCCGTCGGAAACCAGGATGACGTGCTTGACCTCGGACTCGACCGCGGAGAGCTGCTCCAGGCAGGCCTCCAGGGCCGGGTAGAAATTGGTCTGGGCGCTGGCCTCGATCCGGTCGACCCTCTGGCTCAGCCGCTCCTGGTCGCGCACGAACTGCAGGCCGACGATGTCGTGGGTGTGCCAGTCGAAGGCGACGAGGCCGAAACGGTGCTGTTCGTTCAGCATGCCGAGCGCGGCCTTGGCGGCCTCCTTGGCCAGGTCCATCTTCGGGCCCTTCATGCTGTACGACTTGTCGAGGGCGATCATCAGCGCGACCTCGCTGCGCTCCTCCTCGATCTCGAAGTCGAGCGGCAGAACGCGCTCGAGGGGTGAGTTGCGGTAGCCCTCCTCGCCGAACGTCTCCTCGCCGGCGACGAAGAAAAGCCCGCCGCCCTCCTCCTCGACCCACTCGCCCAGCACCCGCTGGGTCGGTTCCGGCAGGCTCGCGGCGGCGACATTGCTGAGCACGACGGCGTCGTAGCTTCCGAGCGCCGAAGGGGACAGCGCGGTTCTGCCCGGGGTGGACCGGGTCACGCGCAGTCCCCGCGTCTGGAGCAGTTGCTGCAGGTCGGCCGAATGGTCGGGGGGCGCGAGCAGCAGGACGCGGTGCGGAGGCTCGATCCGCAGGTTGCCTCGCCACAGCGCGCCCTGGGACGCGGCGGCGCCCTCGCCCGCGCCGAGGATCGCCTCGAACGTCTGCATCCCGGGCTGGTCGAAGGTCCACTCCAGTTCGACGGTGTTGACGCCCGGCGAGAGCGCGACGCTGTGACGCTCCTCGGCGCCTCCGCCCCGCAGGGTCAGGGGAGCTTCCGGCAGCGAGGAACGGCTGCCGATGCGGAGCACCCAGCGGTGGGGCTCGCCGGCGTGGAGGAGGCGGTCGCTTTCGTCGAGTTCGACCGACTCGATCCAGACGGGTGGCGCCGTCCGGCCGAGGGCCGCGGTGTCGACGCGGAGGTCCGGGTACTCGGCCGCGATCCGGGCGCCGGAGCCCTCCAGGCGCTGCCCGTCGGAGAGCAGCAGCACGCGGCGGACGCGATCGGGACGCAACGCCGCGCCAGCCTGGCGGAGGGCCGCGTCCGGCCGCGTGTTCCCGCGGTCGAGAGCGGCGGCGCCGGCCGAGGCGGTGCTCGAGTCGGCTACCTCGAGTTGTCTGAGGTCCGTTGCACCGGCGACGCTGGCGGCACGGTCGGCGTAGGCGAACAGGCGCACCGGACCGTCCGGATCGAGACCGCCGTCGATCGCCTGGAGAGCCCGGCTCAGGCTCGCTGGTTCGATACTGGCCGAGACGTCGACGAGAACGGCTACGTCGAGCTCACGCGTACGCCAGGTCGCGACCGGCTCCGCCAGCGCCAGTACCACAGCGATCAGCAGCGATCCGCGCACCCACAGCAGGCGGCGGCGTTGCCGGTCCGGGTGGTCACTGCGTTGCGACCAGAGCAACAGTGCCACCGGCAGCGCGGCCAGCAGCCAGAGCGGCTCCTGCAGGGTGATCGGCATCACAGGGTCAGGCCGCGGAAGAAGGTGATGGCCTCGAACGAGGCGAACAGGAGGCCGGCGAGGGCGAGGGTGCGCCAGGACCAGGGGCGGCGGTTGGGCCCGTCGAGGTCGGAGAGGCGGTCGGTTGGGACTGGCTCGAGGGTCGAGTCGTTGATGCGAGTGGCCCATTCCGCCTGGAGATTGATGGCGTTCTGGAGGCCGGTGTCGGTGATGAGACCGCTGGTGGCGGAGGTTTCGGTGAGCCACGAGGCGGCGTTCTGGAACAGGGCGGCGAGGTCGGGGCGCTGGGCCAGGGAGGAGTGGTCCAGGTCGAATGCGATGGTGAGGGAGCGGGGGCCGCTGGCTGGCGCCGGGTCGCAGGCGGCGATGGCGGTGCGGTCTCCGGCTGAGGCAAGGGCGGTGCAGCGGGGATCCAGTTCACGGGCGGCGAGGACGACCGGCAGGTCGAGGAGAGAGACGCCCTCCAGGAGGGGGTGGGAGTCCTGGGTCCGGTCGATCCTGCGCGGTGAGAGGGGCGCTTCGGCGGCGGGGGAGAGACCGCCCGCCGCGGCCGCCTGCGGCGGGTCGAGGTAGAGGGCGGGCATCGCCGGAGGGATCGCCGGCGCGGTCCGGTGAAACGTGGCGATGTCGGCCGCCGGGAGGGGATCCTGGGGCGGGGGATCGTCGGCGCCGGCGGCCGCGCGGACGGCTGCCACGTCGACGGAGGTGTCCGCCTCGAGAGCGAGCGCCGCGGCGGAGCCGGCGAACGAGCCCGGGCTGCGGGCGATCACGACGACCCGCCACGGATCGGCCGGGCCTCGGCCGCGGTGAGCGGGGGAGAACGCGGCGGTCCGGGTGTTCGCGGCGCGGGCGTCGATCAGGCCGGCCCGATCGTCCAGCGGGAAGATGTCCCCGGGCGTGTCGATGCGCGCCGTGACGGTCCCCGGAGCGAAGCTGCCGAGATCGATCAGGGCGGTGAAGCGGTCGGCGGGTTCGAGCTCGAGTTGCCGGCGGATGCGGATCGTCTCGGAGTCGGCGACCGTCAGTTCGATCGGCACCTGACCGTCGGCCGGGTCGGTCGCCACGATCTCGAGGAGTGCCTCCGGCCCCGCCGTGCGGGTCGCGGGCGCCCGGGTCGCGAAGCGGACGATGCCGGCGTTTCGGCCCGGGACGAGGACGGACACGGTCTGCTTCTCCGTCCCCGGGTCGATGATCGGTGCGTACGGCCCGATCCCGTCGGTGAACAGATGGACCCGCCGGGCGGTGGGGATCGCCGGTTCCGTGTCGGTGGCGTTCGAGAGCGCTTCCAGCGGGCCGGAGAGGAGCGCCAGCACCTCGGCTGAAGTCAACGGAGTCGGATCCGCGTTCACGGTGAAGCGGCTGCCGGCTTCGGCAGCGGCGACGATCCGCCGCGCCTCGGCCGCGGCCAGTTCGATCCGGCTGGGGCCTCCATCCGGCAGACGCGCCTGCATCGTCGGCGACGGGTCGAAGGCCAGGGCGATCGGATCGCCGCCGCCGGGCTGCAGCCAGGGCGCTCGGCTTGCCGCGACCGAGAGGAGGCCGGCAACGGTCGTCGCCAGGAGCAGCGAGAGCAGCCAGCGCAGGCGGTCGCGCCGCCGCTTGCGCGCCGCCAGCAGGCGCCGCCAGAGCACCGTGGAGGCGACCGGCAGCGCCTGCGCGGTGGGCCGGATCAGGTAGGTCGCCAGCACCAGCAGGGCGGCGACGCCGAGCGGGATCCAGAACGGCATCTCAGCGCCCCCGGCTCAGCAGGCCGCGGCGCAGGGCGCCCAGGGCCAGTTCCTCGAAGGACGCCTCGACCGGGGCGTGGATGAAGGACCAGCCGCGGGCGGTGCAGCGGGCGCGGATCTCCTCTCGGTGGGCCTCCGCCTCCCGTTCCAGGCGGTGGAGCAGGTTCGGGGCGCCGTGGATGCGGAGCGAGTCGCCCGTCTCGCTGTCGACGAGGGTCGTGTCCCGGTCGAGGGGCGCCTCGAGATCGCGGTGATCGGTGACCTGGATGACCGCCACATCGTGCCGGAGCGGCAGCAGGAGATCGAGGCCGCCCTCCGTCGTGTCGGAGAGGAGGTCCGAGATCACGATGACCAGGCCGCGGCGGCGGCCGGCGGCGAACACCTCCCGGACGGTCCGGTCGAGGTGCGTCTCGCCGCCGGTGTCGAGATTGGCCAGGTAGTCCAGGGCGCGCCAGACCTGGCGGGAACCGTGTAGCGGGCCGAGGACCTGGTGCACGTGGCCGGAGTACGGGGCCAGCGTGACCCGGTCGAGGGTGGCCAGGGCGATGTAGGTCAGGGCCGCCGCGATCCGGCGCGCCGCGTCGAACTTGCGGCGGCCGGAGGAACCAGGGGTCGGCGCCATGGAGTGGCTGCAGTCGAGCAGGATGTAGACGGCGAGGTCGCCGTGCTCCTCGAACATCCGGAGCAGCAGCCGGTCGAAGCGCAGGTAGGCGCGCCAGTCGAGGTGGCGCACGTCGTCGCCTTCGACGTAGGGACGGTAGTCCGCGAACTCGAGCCCCGAGCCGAGGTGGCTGGCGCGGTGCTCTCCCTTGAATCCGCCGGCGGGCACGCGCCGGGTGAGAAGGCGCAGCCGCTCCAGCCGGGCGAGGAAGGCCGGCTCGAAGGCGAAGACGGAGTGGTCGGCCACGGCTCGGAGCTTGGAGCCCGCCCGCTCAGCCCTCGGGCACGCTGTCGATCAGGTCCTGGAGCAGATCGTCGAGGTCGACCCGCTCGGCTTCGCCCTCGAAGTTCATCAGGACGCGGTGTCGCAGGGCGGGGAGCGCCACGGCGCGGATGTCCTCGCGGGACACGTTCGGCCGGCCGCGGATCAGCGCGTGGACCTTGGCGCCGAGCACCATCGCCTGGATGCCGCGCGGGCTGGCGCCGATGCGGATGTAGCGGCGCACCGCTTCCGCGGGGTGCTCCCCCTCGGGCCGGGTCGCCAGTCCGAGCCGGATCGCGTAGTCCTGGACCGGGCGCGCCACCGGCGCCAGGCGTGCCGCGCGCCGCATGGCGATCACCTGATCGGCGGTCCAGAGTGCTTCCGCCTCGGGGACGTGTCCCGATGTGGTGCGGTCGAGGATGGTGTGCAGCTCCTCGGTCGCCGGGTAGGTCATCCGCAGCTTGAACAGGAAGCGGTCGAGCTGCGCCTCCGGCAGGGGATAGGTGCCTTCCATCTCCAGCGGGTTCTGGGTGGCGAGCACGAAGAACGGCGGATCGAGGGGGCTCGTCTCGCCGCCGACCGTCACCGTCGTCTCCTGCATCGCCTCGAGCAGCGCGGACTGGGTCTTCGGCGTGGCGCGGTTGATCTCGTCGGCGAGAACCAGGTTCGCGAAGATCGGGCCGCGTTCGAAGACCAGCCGCCGGCCTCCGGTCTCGTCCTCGCGGAGGACGTGGGTGCCGACGATGTCCGCCGGCATCAGGTCGGGCGTGAACTGGATGCGGTTGAACCTGAGGTGCAGCGCCTGGGCCAGGGTGCGCACGAGACGGGTCTTGCCGAGGCCGGGGATGCCCTCGAGCAGGACGTGGCCATCCGCCAGCAGGCCGATGATCGCGCCGTCCACGACCTCCTCCTGGCCCACGATCACCTTGCCGATCTCGCTGCGCAGGCGGCTGCAACGGTCCGCGAACTCGGTCAGTTGCAGAGCGAGATCGTCCGCGGTCCGCGGCTGGGCGGTGTCGTTCACTCCCCGTCCTCCTCGGCTTCGGCCTCCAGCGCTTCCAGGTAGCGGCGTACGGATTCCCGGTGGCGCCAAGCGATCGGGTGGCGGGCTGCCGGCAGGTCTCCGCCTGAGGCCGCGGCTTCGCCTGCCGCGCCGGTGGCGGGCCCGCGCATGGCCACCTCCGCGGCGCGGAACTGGGTGGCGCTCGTCGTGGTCAGGGGACGCCGCTCGATCTCCTCGATCGACTCGATCAGCGCGGTCTCGAGCGCCTGTTCGAGGCTGAGGGCGGGCACGAGGAGATCGCCGAAGGGATCGACCATCTCCTCCTGCGGACCGGTGCCGACGCCGGCCGCGGCGCCGTCGGCCTCGCCGTCGCTCGAACCCGGTTCGTCGCTGATCGCGGCCGCCGCGCCGCTCTCGTCGCCCGATCCCTCGCCGTCTTCGACGGGCTGGCCGCCCGAGCCCTCGCCCTCGCCGGTCTCGGCGCCGGGCTCCGCTCCTTCGCCGCTTCCCTCCGTGCCGGGGGCGGTTCCCTGTTCTTCCTCGCCGGTTCCCTGGCGGTTGTCGAGTTCGCGCATCAGGTCGGCGCCGGTCTCCGGGTCCGTCCCGTCGGTCAGGGCGTTGGCCGCCGCGTCGCCGCCCTCCGCCGTCGCGTCGAGGGCTTCGGCCTCCGCGCCGTCGCCGAGACTGCCGTCGGCGGCGTCCGTCGCGTCACCGGCCCGGGCGCCGTCCTCGGCGTTGGGCTCGCGGACCCGCAGCGTCACGATCGGCAGGTCGCTCAGCCGCACGTCGAGTTCCGGCAGGCCGGGTATCCGGTTGGGGTCGTCTTCGAGCAGTGCGGCCGCTTCGAAGCCGGGCGGGAGTTCTCCTGCCGCGTCGCCGCTCATGGCTGCGGCCAGGGCCTCGCCGACGAAGGAACGGGGCAGCGCCACCGGCAGCAGCAGGACGAGGCAGATTCCGGCGGAGGGAAGGGCGCTCCCCGGAACGAGCCGCGGCACGGTCTGCCGGGGACCCGTGCGCTCGAGCCCCGCTATCGCGCGCTCGAGGACGAGGGCGATCCAGGGCAGGGGCCAGACGATGCCGTCGCTGGCGCGCCGCCGGTCGGCGCGCGAGTCGTCCAGGCGCTGCTGCATCTCCAGCGCGGTGGCGGCGGCGTCATGGAGATCGCCGGCCCGGTCGACTGCCCGGGCGGCGGCGGGAAGGTCGCGGCCCAGCGCCGCCGCCTCCCGCAGGCCGAGCAGGAGAAGAGCGGCGCCGCCGGCCCAGGACGGCCAGAAAGCGGCGTCGGCGCCTCCCGCGGCCCCGAGTCCGAGGAGCCAGGTCGCGAGCAGCCACAGGCAGGCGGCGGGTGCGAACCAGGTCAGTGTCTTGAGAGCTCGGTTCAGACGCAGCCGGCGGTCGGTGGCTTTGAGGCCGCGCAGCAGCCGGCCGCGCAGTTCCGCGGCGTCGGCCTCCGCGGCCGTCGTGCGATCCGTGCCGGATGGCCTCAATTCGGTTCCCAGAGCGCGATGCCCCCGGCCTGCTTGCCGATGTCGATCTGGGCCACGCGCCGGAACGCGCCGTTGTCGTAGACCTCGACGACCCCCGGTTCGCCGCCGACACCTTCGACGGTGACCAGGCTGAAGCGGCCGTCCGAGGTGATGGCGACGCCGTGCGGGATGCGGCGCGTCGTGGAAACGCGGGCGACTTCCCGGCCCTCCTCCAGGTCCCAGAAGCCGACCGAGTCGCCCTTCTTGTAGGTGACGACCAGCAGCCGCTCGTCGGGCGCCACGGCGGCGTTGTAGGGCCCGGGGGCCGGCGTTTCCAGTCGCCGGGCGACCTTCCAGGCGTCCGTGTCGACCTCGTGGATGGCGTTCCCCGAGAGCGCCGTGACGTAGACCATGCCTCCGCTGGTGGGCGGCGTGACCCACGACGGCTCGACGCTCGGCTGGCCGTGGGCGCCGTGACCGGCCGCGGCGTCCCCGTGACCGCCGTGTCCCGCGTGGCCGCTCGCCGAGTGTGCGGCCTGCCCCAGCTTCAGGCGGCGGCCGACCTCGAAGCGCAGCGCGTCGACCTCGACGAGCTCGTCGTCCATCATGTTCGCGCTGTAGAGCTTCCGGCCGTCGCGGCTGAACCGGGCGCCGTGCGGCATGGTCCCGCTCTCGAACTGCGCAATCTCGGTCATCGTCGACGTTTCGACGACGGAGATCGTGCTCGGCACGTGGTCGCCGTAGAAGTCCGAGTTGACGACGAAGAGCAGCCCGGTGGTGGCGGCCACGTCGAGGGTGGCGGGGAACATGCCGACCTGAACGTCGCCCAGCCACTCGTCGGTCCCGGTCTCGTACTTGTGGATCGAGCCGAACGGGTTGCCGTGGGCGATCGACACGTACCAGTAGCGGCCGCCGGGCGAGATGTTGATCCCGTGCGGACCTTCCGTTTCGGCCGGGAAGCTGCCGACGGTGATCGTCTTCGTCACCTCGATGCCGGAGGGGCCGAAGCGGACGAGAGCCACCTGGTCCTCCGATTCGGCGCAGACGTAGGCGAAGTACTCGCGGGTCGGCGGCGTGAGGTCCGACTCCGCGTGGAGGGCGGAACCCGTGAGGACAGTGCAGGCGAGAAGCAGCGTTGAGAGCGCAGCCGTGCGCGGCTGCCGGCGAGTCGACATTTGCATCCCAGACCTCCGGGTACGCCCCCGCCGGGGCCTAGTGCGGCTCTCCGATGATCCGGTTCGGGTCTTCGGGATCCTTGAGCTTGACCGCCCACAGACCCGAGTGCCAGTCGGAGAAGAAGATGTGGCCCTTGTACGGCTGCGGGCCCCAGACGAAGGGAGAGTTCGGCACGAGCGCGTCGGGATCGTAGGGCATGAACATGCCGATCTCCCGGCCCTGCCGGTACAGATCGCCCCGCAGGTCGCCGGAGACGTCGACGACGCGGAGCCCGCCGTTGTAGTAGGCGACGTACATGATGTCGTCTTCGATCCACAGGTTGTGGGTGCCGGCTTCTGGCACCTGGTAGCGGGCGACCTCGCGGGGGTTCTCCCAGTCGTCCCAGGAGATCACGTGGATCCAGCCGGCAGCGCGCGGTGGCGCCGCCCTCGGGTCGCGCCCGAGTTCGCCGTAGGGGAAGGCCTCGTCGCCGGCGAAGACGTAGAACTTGCCGGTCGACTCGCTGCGGTACGGGTAGGCGGCGTGGTTCCAGCCGCTCGGATAGGCGTAGCTGCCGAGTTCGACCGGGTTGTTCGGCGCGCCGCCCATGCCGGCGCCGCCGACGTCGATGGCGACCACGCCGTCGTCCCAGTTGGAGCTGAAGGCGACGCCGTCGACTATCCAGACGTCGTGGATCGAGTGTCCCGGCGTGTCGAGCTCGAAGCGGCCGACACGGTAGGGCTGGGTCGGGTCCTCGATGCTGATCACGTCGAAGCGGCGGCCGTTCGACAGGGCGTAGACGTGCTCGTCGTGGATGAACACGTTGTGGACTCCGCCCCGCAACTGGTCGTCGAAACGGGACAGGATGCGCACGCCTACCTGGGGCTCGGAGACGTCGAGAACGACGAAGCCGTTCTTGCGGTTCGAGGCGCCCTCCCGGCTGAGCACGGCGACCCGGCCGTCCTCGGAGACCTTGACGTCGTTCACCGTCCGCGCGTCGACGCGCACCGCGTCGATGAGCACGATGCTCTCCGGGTTCGTGACGTCCCAGATGTAGGCGTGGCCCTCGGCGCCCCAGGTGCCGGTGATCGCGTAGTCCCGACCGTCCGTGCCTTCCCAGACCCAGAGGTCGGAGGTGCGGCGGTCGCTCACCTTGCCCTGGCCGACGAACTCGATCTCCTTGTTCACGCGGCGAGGCGTCACCCGGACCGGCACGCTGGCGGAGTGGCTGCCTCCCAGCGCGGTCACGTTGTAGATGCCCGAACGTTCCGCGACGAAGGCGCCGTCCTGCTCGATCTGGGCGGTGGCGCCGGGCGCGAGGATCCCGGTCGCCGACTGGCCGGCCACCAGGAAGCGGATGGGCAGGTCATCGACCTCGTTGCCGGAGGCGTCGCGGCCGACGGCTTCGAACCAGACGACGTCGCCCGTGCGCGCCTCCTCGGCGGAGGCGGTCAGCTCGATGCGCTGCGTCGGGTTCCGTGCGACCTGGATCTCGACCTGGGAGGTCGCGTCCTCGGCGGTCGCGGTGAGAGTCGCCGTGCCGGGCGCGAGGAGGTCAAGGCCTCCGAAGCCGTCCGGCGCCGCGACGCTGGAGTTCGAACTCGAGTAGACGACGTCGACGTTGTCGCGGACGACGTCCGTGATGTCCACGACGCGGGCCTGCAACGTCAGGTGGGTGCCGCTGTAGAAGGCGCCGGGGAGCCCTACGATCTCGACGCTCTCGACCGGGGGATTCGGGATCGTCACCTCGACCTCGACCCGGAGCAGGGCCTCCGCCCGCCGCGGTTCGTCTTCCGCCTCCTTCGGCACGAGGGCGATGACCTGGACGCTGCCGGGACCGTGGGCTTCGACCTCGCCGGCCGGGTTGACCCCGAGGCGGCGGCGGTTGCGGGAGAAGAAGACGACGTCGACGCCCTCGACCGCTTCGCCGTCCCCGTCGACGACGGTGGCGGTCAGGGTGGCCTTGTCGCCGACCTCCAGGGTCAGTTCGGTGGGGGAGACCCTGAGCTCGGCGCCGGGCGGGATCGCCGGCTTCTCTTCCTCTTCGGCGCCTTCCTCGCCGGCCTGCTCCTCCCCGGCGGCGGGCTCGGCGGGCTCCTGGGCCGCAAGAGGCGAAGCAATCAGGAAGAAGACGGCGACGAGCAGCGCCAGCCAGACTGGCGGACTTGTGCGGGAAAGGGTCACGGCGCTCATTCCTCGGGTAGTGCGGGTGCGATGGCGAAGACGGCGCAGTCTATCAGCGGGGCATGACGGGACGGCGGCGCCGGAAGGCGCCGGGCGAGCCCGCCGGACGCAGCGAGCCGGCCGGCGCCGGCTACATGTGAATCGCCCGGCCGTGGACGGCCAGGGCCGCTTCCTTGACCGCTTCGGCGAGGGTCGGATGAGCGTGGCTGGTGAGGAAGAGATCCTCGGCCGAGGCGCCGAAGCTGATCGCCGCCACCGCCTCGGCGATCAGGTCGCCGGCGTGGCTGCCCAGGATGTGGACGCCGAGGATCGCGTCCGTTTCGGCGTGGGCCAGGATCTTGACGAAGCCCTCGAGGCTGCCGGTGGCGCGGGCCCGTCCGATCGCCCGGAACGGAAACGCGCCCTTGCGGTAAGGGGTGCCGGCTTCCCGCAGTTCCTCTTCCGTCCGGCCGACGGAGGCGACTTCGGGCTCGGTGTAGACGATCCCGGGAATCGCGTCGTAGTCGATGTGGCCGTAGCCGCCCGCGATGCCCTCGACGCAGGCCATGCCCTCCTCCTCGGCCTTGTGGGCGAGCTGCGGGCCGCCGATCACGTCGCCGATCGCGAACACGCCGGGCGCCGAGGTGGCGAAGCGCTCGTCGACCCGGATGAAGCCGCGGTCGTCGACGGCGACGCCCGCTTCTCCGAGCCCCAGACCGTCGCTGATCGGCGTTCGGCCGACCGCGACGAGAACGCGGTCGCAGTCGATCGGGTCGGCGCCGTCGACTTCGACGACGCAGCCCGCCTTTTCCTTGCCGCCCTTGGCCGTTGCTCCGAGCACGCGGCTCCCGAGCCGGATGTCGAGACCCTGGCGGCGGAAGATCTTCTCGGCCGCCGTGGCGATCTCGGCGTCCGCGCCGGGCAGGATGCGGTCGAGGTACTCCAGCACGATGACGTTCGAGCCCAACCGGTTCCAGACGGCGCCCAGTTCAAGTCCGATGTAGCCCGCGCCGATCACGACCAGGTGTTCCGGCACCTCGCCGTAGGCCAGCGCCTCCGTGCTGGTGCCGATGCGGTCGCCGTCGAGTTCGATGCCCGGCAGGGTGGCGGGGCGGGAGCCGGTGGCCACGATCACGTGGCGGGCCTCGACCTCCTGCTCGCCGTCCTCCGTCGTCACCGCGACGCGGCGCACGTCGCCGTCGCCGACGCCGACGAGCCGCGCACGGCCCTGGATGTGCTCGATCCCGTTCTTCCTGAGCAGGGACGACACGCCACGGGTGAGCGTCGTCACGACCCGGTCCTTGCGTTTCATCATCGCCGGCAGATCGAGGCCGATCTCGTCGACCCTGCCTCCGTGGCTGGCGAGTTCCGTCCGCGCGGCGACCAGCCGCTGGCTCGACTCCAGAAGCGCCTTGCTGGGAATGCAGCCCACCCGCAGGCAAACGCCCCCGGCTGCCGGATGCTCGTCGACGACCGCGGTCCGGAACCCGAGCTGCGCCGCCCGGATCGCCGCGACGTAGCCGCCGGGTCCGGCGCCGATGACGAGGAGGTCGAAGCTACTGTCGCTCATCCGATACCGCTTGCAGAACCCGCTGGCAGCCCTGGGGAAACGCCGCCGTGTCGGTGACCGCGGCAGCAGCGACTCCCGGTTCGTTGCCGTACTCCCTGACCGCGCCGGAGACCGTGTCCGTCACCCGGATCGTGTAGCCGAGGTTCGTGGATGACGCAGCGTAGACCCAGACGTGGTCATTGTGCCGGCAGCCATCCAGCACCTTGATCAGGATCTCCCAGTTGTCCTCGTCGAAGAACCGGAACAGGCCCGAGTCGTTCGTCCCTTCGTGGACGACGACGGCGGCGCTACCGGTACCGTCGGCTTGCCGCCAGTCGACCGTGACGGAGTAGCGCGAGTCCCGCAGGCAGAGCGTCTCGGGATCCGCTTCGCACGTACCCGCCGGTTCGCTTGCCTGCACCAGGAAGACCCGGGCCGTCTTCGACTCGGTGTCGGCGCCCGTCACGGTCAGGGTGACGGTGTAGAAGCCGGGCGAGGTCCAGGCGTGCGGCGCGGCGGTGCGGTTGGACCGCCGGCCGTCTCCGAACTCCCAGAGGCGCTTGGTGACGGTTCCGGAACTCGTGTCGGTGAACACGAGTTCTTCGCCGGTGCGGACGCGGCACGGATCCTCGAGGCAGTCGATGTCCACCTCGAAGGCGGCCTCCGGAGGCACGGGCGGTGGCGGTGGCGGCGGCGGTTGTGGCGGTGGCGGTTGTGGCGGTGGCGGTTGTGGTGGTGGCGGTTGTGGCGGTGGCGGTTGTGGCGGTGGCGGTTGTGGTGGCGGCGGTTGTGGTGGCGGCGGTTGTGGCGGCGGCGGTTGGGCCGTCTGAAGAACGAACGTCAGCCTCGCCATCGGCGCGTTCGAGAACCTCCCCTGGCCCTTGATGCTGGTGATCGTCCCTTGAGGGTTGGTCGCCGGGTTGCTGAGCGAGAAGTCGTTCCCGTCCTCCGTACCGGCGTCGTAGGGGAACAGATCCACACTGACTCGCGACTGCCAGCCCTGGCTGTCCCGCAGCGACAGGCCGGAAACCCCGACGAACCAGTCCGGGCTGGGGCCGATCATCGTCAGGAGGGTCACCAGGTGGTGCGTCGTGGACGCCTCGATCGTGAAGGTCGAGGTGCCGGTCGCTCCGGTCCCATGTCCGCTGATCAGCGCCTTCCGGTCGGCGGCCGGAACCGCGTTGTACTCGCTGATGAACCCTGAGGTGACGCCGTCTTCGGCGACCTGTTCGACGCCCGAGGTAGCGGTGCCACCGGGGGTCCAGAACGTGACGTTGGCGTTGTGTACGGCGCCGATCAGCGTCGTGAAGTGAGCGCCCCCCGCGACACCGCCCGGCGTGCTGCTGAGGTTCCATAGAGCTTCGAAGGTGACGTCGTAGGTCGCGGTCGCGGTGCCTTGTGCGCCTGCCCGAGTCGGCAGGCCGATCTGAATCAGCAGAGCGGCGGCCAGGGACGCGAGACCCGCCGCCACCCGCCGCCGGGACTCCAACTGGACCGTCCAGGCCGCGAGACGGCCTGACGCACTGGCGCCTCCCTCGGTACGCATTCCTACCTCCTAGACCTCGATCAGCATCCTGGCCGGATCCTCGATCGCCTCCTTGATCCGGACCAGGAACGTCACTGCCTCGCGGCCGTCGACGATGCGGTGGTCGTAGCTCAGGGCGACGTACATCATCGGCCGGACGACGATCTCGCCTTCGACGACGACGGGCCGCTGCTGGATCGCGTGGAGGCCGAGGACGCCGCTCTGGGGTGGTTGATGATCGGCGTCGACAGCAGGGAGCCGAAGATGCCGCCGTTGGTGATCGTGAAGGTGCCGCCCTGGAGTTCGTCGAGCCGGATCCTGCCGGTGCGGGCCCGTCCGGCGAAGTCGCCGATGGAGGACTCGATCCCGGCGAAGGACATGCGCTCGGCGCTGCGCAGCACCGGCACCATCAGGCCGCGGTCGGTGCTGACCGCGATGCCGATGTCGTAGTAGTTCCGGTAGATGATGTCGGTGCCGGTGATCTCGGCGTTGAGCCGCGGGAAACGGCGCAGCGCGTCCACCGCCGCCTTGACGAAGAAGGACAGGAAGCCCAGGCGCACGTCGTGGCGCTCGGAGAAGGCGTCCCGGTAGCGGCGCCGGAAGTCCATCACGGCGGACATGTCGATCTCGTTGAAGGTCGTGAGCAGGGCCGCCTGCTGCTGCGCCTCGACCAGGCGCTCGGCGATCCTGCGGCGGATCGGCGTCATCGGCACGCGTTCCTGGGCTCGCTCCCCGCCCGCCGCCGCGGCAGGCGGAGCTGTGGCGGGCGGAGCGGGCTGTGCCGGCGGCGATGGCGTCGCCGGCGCCGGCGCGGACGCCGCGGTCTCCGGCACCGCTTCGGCGGAGGGTTCCGCTTCCTCCTCGCGGGAGGCCAGCCACGCCGCCACGTCGCTCTTCAGCAGCCGGCCGCCCTTGCCCGTGGAAGGAATGAGTGACGCGTCGAGGCCGTGCTCGGCGATCAGGCGGCGGGCCGCCGGCAGGATGCGCCGCTCTTCGGCCACGGCTGGTTCCACCGCGGGTTGAGCCTCGGCCGCCGGAACGGGCGCGGGAGGCGTGGGTTCCGCGGCGGGCGCCGGGGCCGGCGGCGCGGACGGCGCCGCCGGTCGAGCGCCGGCCAGCAGGTCGCCCTGGGCTTCTTCGGCCGCCGTCGCTTCGGTCGCCGCCACCGCGGCGCCGGGAGCAGCGCCCGGGCTCGCGGCGGCGACGGCGCCTTCCTCGATTCGCGCGATCACCGCGCCGATCGGCACCGTCTCGCCCTCGGCGCAGACGATCTCGGACAGGACGCCCGCTACCGGACACGGCATCTCGACGGTCACCTTGTCCGTTTCGAGCTCCACCAGCGGGTCGTCCCTGCCGATGGCCTCGCCGGGCTGTTTGATCCAGCGAAGGATCAGCGCTTCCGTGACCGATTCGCCGATCTCGGGGATGGTGACTTCGTACGTCATGCGGTCTGCCTTCGGGGGATTCTCACGCGGAGTCGGCCGACTCGCCGAACGCCGCCTCCATCAGTTGCTGCTGCTCCAGCTTGTGGCTGCTCGGAGAGCCGGTCGCGGGACTCGCCGACTGCGGGCGGTAGACGCCCGACAGGGGCCGGCCGCCCATCAGGAAGCCGAAGTTCAGCCGCAGGTAGGACCAGGCGCCCATGTTGCGCGGTTCCTCCTGCACCCAGCGGACCTCGGCATCGGCCGGGAAGGCGGACAGCGCGGCGTCGAGCTCCTCCTTCGGGGCCGGGTAGAACTGCTCCATGCGCAGGATCGCGTGATCGTGGGCGCCCGTTTCCTGGCGGTGGGCGTTCAGGTCGTAGAACACCTTGCCGGCGCAGAGGAGGACGCGGCGCACCTTGGACCGGTCGTCGTCGGATGCAACGGCCGGGTCCGGCAGGACCGGCTGGTAGCGGCCGCCGGCGAGTTCCGCCAGGGACGAACCGACTTCCCGTCGCCGCAGCAGGCTCTTCGGCGTGAAGACGACGAGCGGCTTGCGCTGGGCGCGCTCGACCTGGCGCCGCAGCAGGTGGAAGTACTGCGCCGGCGTCGAGGGGTAGACGATCTGCATGTTCTCTTCGGCGGCGAGCAGCAGCCAGCGCTCGACGCGGGCGCTCGAGTGCTCCGGCCCCTGGCCTTCGAAGCCGTGGGGCAGCAGGATGACGAGGCCGCTCAGCCGGTTCCACTTGTCCTCGGCGCTGGTGATGAACTGGTCGATGATCACCTGGGCCGCGTTGACGAAGTCGCCGAACTGGGCCTCCCAGAGCACGAGTCCGTCCGGGTAGTCCAGACTGAAGCCGTACTCGAAGCCGAGCACGCCGGCTTCCGATAGCGGGCTGTTGAAGATCTCGATCGGTTCCTGGTTCTCGGCGATGTTCATCAGCGGCCGATGGTTCTCGTCCGTCACCCGGTCGTGCAGCACGGCGTGGCGCTGGCTGAACGTCCCGCGCTCGCAGTCCTGGCCGCTCAGCCGCACCCGGTTGCCCGAATCGGCGGTGGCGGCGAAGGCGAGCGCTTCCGCCGCGGCCCAGTCGACGGGCCGCTTTCCTTCGGCCATGTCGGCGCGGGCTGTGAGGAAGCGCCGCAGGTTGCGGTGCAGGTTGAATCCCTCGGGCAGCACGACCATCCGCTTCAGGTAGTCGGTCAGCTTGCCCTGATCGACTCCGGTGTCCGGCTCCGGCGTGTCCTCCATGCGGCCGCCAACGAATGCGTTCCACACGCCGTCATAGGCCTGCGGACTCGTCTTCTCGTTCATCCGGCGCGCGGTGGCCAGAGCCCCTTCGAGCCGCTTCTCCTCGCGCTCGATGTGGACGTCCGCCTCTTCGGGCTTGATCTCGCCGAGTTCGAGCAGGTGCTCCAGGTAGTGGACCCGGACCGGATCCCGGGCCCGGATGCCGTCGTAGAGGATGGGCTGGGTGAAGGCGGGCTCGTCGCCCTCGTTGTGCCCGCGTCGCCGGTAGCAGTAGAGGTCGATGATGACGTCGCGGCGGTAGCGCTGGCGGAAGTCGAGCGCGACGTTGACGACCTGGGCCACCGCCTCCGGCTGCTCGCCGTTGACGTGGAAGATCGGCGCCTGGAGCATCTTCGCGACGTCCGTGCAGTAGGTGTTGGAACGAGAGCTCTCGGGCGGCGTCGTGAAGCCGATCTGGTTGTTGACGACGACGTGAAACGCGCCGCCGATGTGGTAGGGGTCGAGCTGCGACAGGTTGAGCGACTCCTGGACGATTCCCTCGCCGGCGAAGGCGGCGTCGCCGTGAATGAGGAACAGAACCGCCCGGTCGCGCAGTTCGTTTCCGATCCGGTCCTGCTTGGCGCGGACGCGACCCATCGCCACCGGGTTGATGAACTCAAGGTGGCTCGGGTTGAACGACAGGGAGAGGTGGACCCTGCGGCCGTGCTCCGTGGTCCAGTCGCTCGAGTGACCCATGTGGTACTTGACGTCGCCGCCGCCCGTGTACTGCTCCGCGTCGAGGTCCTCGAACTCGCGGAAGATGTCCCGGGTCGGCTTGCCGATGATGTTGGCGAGCACGTTCAGGCGGCCGCGGTGGGACATGCCGAAGACGATCTCCACCGCGCCCTGCGCGGCGACCTTCTCGATCGCCAGGTCGAGCAGGGGGATCAGGCTCTCGGCGCCCTCGAGCGAGAAGCTCTTGGCCCCCAGGTACTTCTTCTGGATGAACTCCTCGAAGACCGCGGCGTCGATCAGCTTCCTCAGGATCCGGACCTGCTCGTCGCGGCTGAGCTGCACGCGGTTGCGGCTGACCTCCATCCGTTCCTGGAGCCAGGAGCGGACCTCCAGGTCGTCGATGTGCATGAACTCGGCGCTGATGTAGTTGCAGTACGTTTCGCGCATCCGTTCGAGCAGCTCGCGCACCGTCGCCGTGTCGGCGCCCGGGATGCCGGCGGTGGACACCGTGCGGTCCAGGTCGCTCTCGCGGATCCCCAGACCCTCGAGCTCGAGTTCCTCCGGCAGCACGGGCGGATTGCGGAGCGGGTTGATGTCGGCGTAGAGGTGGCCGCGGATCCGGTAGTTGCGGATCATGTCGTCGACCCGGCGCTGCAGTTCGACGTCTCCGGTCAGGGCGGATGCCGGCGCCGGCGGCGACGGTGCCGGCACAGGCTTGGAGGGCGCGGGAGCCGCGGCCGCGGTCGCAGCGGGACGCGCCGCTTCACCGTTGCCGCCGAACAGCGTCGAGGGTCGGAGCTCCGGCCCGATCGCGCCGTCCTCCAGCTCGCCGCTGGCGGCCAGGGCGTCGAAGTACCGCCGCCAGGCCGGGTCGAGCGCCGCCGGATCGCGGCGGTAGTCGGCCAGAAGCGCTTCGACGTAGTCGAGGGAGAGGCTGTGCAACCCGGTCTGCTCGCTCATCGCTGCCTACCTCCTGGGCGGGGAGCCCGGCGGCGTCAGGCCCGTTCGGCCTGGAGCCGCGGGTCGATTACATCCCTCAGAGTATCGCCGACGAGGTTGAAACTCAGCACCGCGAGGAAGATCGCCACGCAGGCGGGAGGAATCATGTGGCCGGCGGTGAACAGATTCTCGTAGCCGGAGCGGAGGATCGTGCCCCAGGAGGCGTCGGGCGGCTGGACGCCGAAGCCGAGCCAGGAGAGTCCGGCTTCGATCAGAATGGACACCGCGATGCCGAAGGTCACGCTGACGAGCACGGGCGCCAGCGCATTGGGCAGCAGGTGGCGGAGGACGAGCTGGGCCGGTCTGACTCCGAGCGAGCGGGCGGCGAGGGCGTAGTCCGTCTCGCGGATGCGCAGGATCTCGCCGCGCGCGAAGCGGGCGATGCCGACCCAGCGGGTCAGGCCGATCACGATCATCACGTTCTCGATGCTGGGCGGGAACCAGGCCAGTACGGCGAGGATCAGGAAGAAGGCCGGGAAGCACTGGACGACTTCGATGAAGCGCGAGATGACGAGGTCGGCGATGCCGCCGGCGTAGCCCGCGATGCAACCGAACACGAGACCCAGAATGACCGCGATGCCCATCGACAGGAAGCCGACCTTCATCGACACGACGGTGCCGTGGACCATCCGCGACAGGACGTCGCGGCCCGACTGGTCGGTGCCCAGCCAGTGACGGCTGGAAGGCCCGGCCAGGGGCTCGGCGGCGATTTCCCTGGGGCCGTATCGCACCGGCGTCCACAGCGCCCAGTCGCCGCGCTCCGGGTCGAACTCCCGCTTGAAGTCGAAGGTCGCCAGGCGGTAGGGCCGCTGCTTCTGGATGATCAGGCTCGCGCCCGGGACCTGGTGGACGAGGTCTACGACCGCCGGATAGTAGATGCCGCCGTCGAAGCGGCACAGGATGGGTTGCTCGTTGGCCAGGATCGGCGACAGGAAGGCGACGAGAAACAGCACGGCCACCACGCACAGGCCGACCATTCCGAGCCGGTGGCCGCGGAAGCGCCGCCACGTGATGTGCCAGTAGGAGCGCGCCGCGGGCGCCCCTCCGGTCGTCGTGTTCGTCGTCGCTTCGGTCGCCATTGTCACTTCTCGTAGCTGATGCGGGGGTCGACCAGACCGTAGGTCAGGTCGGCGATGAAGGTGATGCCGAGGACGAGCAGGGCGGTGATGAAGTTGAGCGCCATGATCGTCGGATAGTCGCGCTGGAGGACGGACTCGAAGTACAGGCGGCCCAGGCCCGGCCAGTTGAACATGTACTCGAGAATCACGCTGCCGCCCAGCACGAAGGGGAGGGTGAGGCCGATCAACGAGATCAGCGGGATCAGGCTGTTGGTGAACGCGTGCTTGAGCACCACGCTCCGCTCACCGAGGCCCTTGGCGCGGGCGGTGCGGATGTAGTCCTGCCGCACCACCTCCAGCAGGTTCTGGCGGATGAAGCGGGAGTAGTAGGCCAGGTTGCCGAAGGTGAAGCAGAAGGTGATCAGGACGTAGTGCTGGGCCAGATCCCACATCTGGCCCAGGGTCGTCATCTCGTCGTAGCCGTCGGACCTCATGCCGCGGAAAGGCAGCAGGTCCCACTTCACGCCGAGGTAGAGGATGAGCAGCATGCCGGCGACGTAGTTCGGCACGGAATAGAGCATGTAGAGGCCGGTGCTGACCGAGCGGTCGAAGCCGCCGCCCTGCCGCAGCGCGCTGTAGATCCCGATCGGCGTCGAGATGATCAGGGTCAGCATGAAGGAGAGCAGCGCCACCGACAGCGTCGGCCACAGCGCTTCGCCGATCTTCGCCGACACCCTCCTGCCGTCGTGGAAGGACGAACCGAAGTCGCCCACGACCAGCTTGCCGACCCAGTTCGCGTACTGCACGGGGATCGGCTTGTCGAGGCCGTAGAGCTCCCGCAACTGCTGGTAGACGCGCTCCGAAACCGCCGCGTCGGCGATCTGGGAGGTCTGGATCTGGGCCGGATCGCCCGGTACGAGCTGGATGATGAAGAACGAAATGACCGAGATGCCGAACAGGGTGACCAGTCCGGTGGCGAGCCGGCGGAGGATGTAGCTGAGCAACGGCGATCTCGGTGAGAGTGAGGCTGCCTACAATACCGTCCCTTGAAGGGGGCGAGAACAGCGGGGGACGGGCGGCCGGCCCGGATGGAGCTGGGCGCCGTGGTGCGCCTGGCAACGCCGGTCATCGTGGTCCAGGTCGGGATGGTGCTGATGGGCGCCGTCGACACGATGATGCTGGGCCGCGTGTCGGAGACGGACCTGGCGGCCGGCTCGATCGGCAACGCGCTCAGCATCGCCGTGATCTGGTCCTTCATCGGCATCCTGCTGGCGATCGATCCGATGGCGGCGCAGGCGTTCGGCGCCGGCGATCACCGGCGGATCCGCAGGGTGCTTTGCCGAGGTGCGGGAATGGCGGTCCTGCTGTCGGTGCCGGCGACGCTGATCGTGCTTGGACTGGATCGCGCGCTTCCGCTGACGGGTCAACCGCAGGCCATCGTGGAGCCGGCCGCCGCCTACCTTCGGGGCATCGGTCCCGGAGTCATCGCCTTCCTGCTCTTCATGTGCCTCAGGCAGACGCTCCAGGCGATGAGCATCGTGCGGCCGGCCCTGATCGCGATCGGCGTCGCCAACGTGTTCAACGCGATCGCGAACTGGGCGCTGATCTTCGGCCATCTCGGATTCCCGGCCCTCGGTGTGCGGGGCTCCGCCTATGCGACGTCCGGATCCCGTTGGGTGATGCTGATCGTCCTGGCCGCGTTCGGATGGCGTCACCTGCGCCGCTACGTCGGCGGGTGGAGGTGGTCGTGGCTGCGTCCGGCCGCGCTGCGTCCCTTCCTGTTCGTGGGGGTGCCGATCGCGGTTCAGGTGTCGCTGGAGGTCACCGTGTTCAGTTTCGCGGCCGTGCTCATCGGTCGGCTGGGGGAGGCGCAGCTCAGCGGCCACCAGGTGGCGATCAGCCTCGCCTCGATCTCCTTCATGGTGCCTCTGGGTTTCGCTGGCGCGGCGACAACGCGTGTTGGCAACGCGATCGGCCGGCGGGACCCGGTGGGGGCGCGCCGTTCGGCGCTGGTCTGCCTCAGCCTCGGCGCCGGTGTGATGGTCGCCTTCGGCCTCGTCTTCTTCTCGCTTCCGCAGCTACTGGCGCGCGTCTTCAGCGACGTGCCGGCCGTGGTCGCCGCGGCGGCCGCCCTGATTCCGATCGCGGGCCTGTTTCAGGTCGCCGACGGTCTGCAGGTCGCCGCCGCCGGGGTGCTGCGGGGAGCCGCCGACACGCGGTTCCCTGCGGCCGTCGCGCTCGTCGGGTACTGGGTCATCGGCATGCCGGCCGGCGTCTGGTTGACCTTCGAGAGAGGGCTCGGCCCGAGCGGAGTGTGGTGGGGCCTGACCTTCGGGCTCGTCTTCGTGGCGATCTTCCTGGCGTTTCGCGTTCGCTGGCGGCTCTGGCGGAGCGGCGCGGTGGGTCTGCTTCCGGCCGAAGCCGTCGACGACGATTGACGGCGGCTTCACCGGCGACCGCCGGCCGGATAGTCTCCCGCCGGCCCGGAGCGCTCTCCGGATCCGAGGGAGGTCCAGCATGCCGCGCAAGCCAGTCTCTGCGAAGAAGAAGGCCGTACTCGCCTACAGCGGTGGCCTCGACACCTCCGTCATCCTGCGCACCCTGCAGGAACGGGGATTCGATGTCGTAGCAGTGATCGTCGACGTCGGCCAGCGCGAGGACTTCGACGCCCAGGCGCGCCGGGCCGAGGCGATCGGCGCCACGAAGGTCTACGTCGAGGACGTCCGGCGCGAGTTCGTGACCGACTTCATCTACCCGGCGATCGCCGGCAACGCGGTGTACGAGAACCGCTACCTGCTCGGCACGGCCCTGGCGCGGCCGCTCATCGCCCGCCGCCAGGCCGAGATCGCGATCCGCGAGGACGCCGACGTGCTCTCCCACGGCGCCACCGGCAAGGGCAACGATCAGGTCCGCTTCGAGTTCGCGTACGCCGCTCTCGCGCCGCAGATCGAGGTCTACGCGCCGTGGAAGGACGGGGAGTTCCTGAAGCGCTTCCAGGGCCGCACGGACCTCCTGAACTATGCCGAAGAGCAGGGCATCCCGATCGAGGCCTCGTCCGAGAAGCCGTACAGCATGGACGAGAACCTGATGCACAAGAGCTACGAGGCGGGCCTGCTCGAAGACCCGATGCAGACGCCCACCGAGGACATGTTCTCGCTCACCGTGTCGCCGCTCGACGCTCCCGACGAGCCGACGGATATCGAGGTCGAGTTCAAGGACGCGCGTCCGGTGCGGGTCCGGGACCGGACCGCCGGCGTCGAGCACTCCGATGCGCTGACCCTTTTCGAGTACCTGAACGAACTCGGCGGCCGGAACGGCATCGGCCGGATCGACATCGTCGAGAACCGCTTCGTCGGCATCAAGTCCCGCGGCGTCTACGAGACGCCTGGCGGCACGATCCTCCACCACGCGCTGCGCGACCTCGAGGGCGTGGCGATGGATCGGGAGGTCCAGCGCCTGCGGGACGGCCTGTCGCCCAAGTTCGCCGAACTGATCTACAACGGCTTCTGGTTCTCGCCCGAGATGGAGTTCATCCGCGCGGCCTTTCAGCAGGCCGAGCGGATCATCGACGGCACCGTGCACCTCCGCCTCTACAAGGGCGGCGTGACCATCCTCGGCCGCGAGTCACCCAGTTCGCTGTATGACCAGAACCTGTCGTCGATGGACGTCGAGGGCGGCTACGACCAGACCGACGCCCGCGGCTTCATCCGTCTGAACGCGCTACGGCTGAAAGCGCACCAGGTGATCGTCGGCGGCCGGTCGTGAGGACTCAGTCTCTCTGCGGGCATGCGCCTTGAAGATCTGACGGTCGGCGCCGTCGTGCGCGGGATCGGCCCCGACGGCGACGTCACCGTTGTCGCGGCGCAGTGGTTCGGTTCGGACGCGGTCCAACTGACCTACCGAACAGCCGCAGGTCAGGTTGCCGACCGACTCGTCTATCGGGACGACGAACCTCGCTTGCGGGCGGTTAAGGAAGGGCGTCCGTGGAGCTTCGACGCCGACGGCGCGAGCTTTCGACTGGTTGCCGAGGCCCTGCGGATACGGTTGGCGCATTGGCGGACGATCCCGGCGCCGGCAAGACGATCATGGCAGGGCTGCTCATCCGTGAGCTGATTGCACGCGGCGACTGGTCGCGCATCCACGAGCCGTAGTAGCGCACGTCGTCCGCCAGTCCCTGGGCGCCGCGCCACTGGCGATCGACGAGCCGGGGTTGGCTTCGCGTTTCGGGGTTCACTGGAGAGCGTCCGGCGAACTTCGGCGGGACCTCGATCATCGCCTTGTTGATCAGAACAGCCACCGGGTTGAGGTCCGAGGCGTGCGCCTCCAGGCCGAGCCGCTGGGCTTCCAGCGGCAGGGCGCCGCCGCCGGCGAAGGGATCGTGGAACGCCGGCAGCTTCTCAGGGTCGAAGAGTTCCGCCGCCCGCGGATGGCTCCTGTTCCGTTCGCAGGTCCGCCGCCAGCTCGCGCGGATCTCGGTCCGAGCCTGGTCGAGCAGGCGCTCGTTCGTCGTGTTCTTCCACTTGACGAGTTCCCGCAGCAGTCCGAACAGACGCTCGCGCTCGTGGCCGGCCGCAATCTCCGCCAGCGCCTCCTCGTGCTGCTGCTGGGTGCTTGCGCCGACAGCCACCGCTGCCTGTTCCTCTCCTGCTGTTCGCCGTTCCGCCAGGTCGCGCTCGGCGCGCCGCCTGTTCTCGGGGTCGGCCAGGAGCTCGTTCGCGTACTCGGACGGGTCGTCCACCATCTGGGCGAAGATCACCGCCCTCGCGGCGGCAAGCGGGCGCCGGGCCCACCACAGGTGCAGAGTCGAAGGGTGCCCGTGCCGGATCGACTTCTCCTTTGCCGAGGCCGCGTTGATCGCTTCGAGCGGCAACGCCACCTCGATGAGCTTTCTCGATGTTGACGGGTTCACTTCCTGGCTCACTACGCTCCCACCGGAGGGCCGAACACGGTCGGGAACGCCAACCGCCAGGAGCCTGGGCCGCCTCCGCGCCGGGCTGGAGCGAAGTGAACCGGCGGCCCACTGTTGGCGGGACGTGGATTCCCAAGTGTTGATTCCACGGGGCGAAGCGCACTGCGCAGCCAACGGAGGGCCCCAGTGGAGCGGTGATCAGCGGACATCAGCTTCGAGCCCTCACGATACAGCGCACCTGGCTGGCGGACACCTCGAATTCGAGGTCTGGATGGCCTCCTTCGCGAAGTGAGCGGCGCGCGGCCGGTATGCCGAAGCCGAACCTCTGGACGAGACCGAGAACGCGCATCGCCTCGGCGATGTTCGGGTTCCTGTAATCGACCAGGCCGGTGTCGCCGAAGTTGCCGGCGGTGACCGCTCCGTAGGGGCCGCCGGGGCTGGCGATCTCTATGCGGTCGTCGAACCAGTAGGCGTGCACGGGGGCATTGGTGTCTTCGTAGGCCCGGTGCATCATGGCGTTGCGGACGAGCTGGCCCAGCGCGTCGAGCGGGTAGGTGGACTTGCGGATCTCCACGGGTCCGGAGAGGAAGTCGACGGCCACCCGGTTGTGAGCGGCGAGCTTCTCGTCCAACCGGCGCACGATGTCGGAGATCGGCCCGCGGCATGTTTCCGCGTCGGTCACGGGGTCTCCGTACCCGGTCCCCTCGACCCGGAGGAACTGCGCGTAGGCGCCGGGAAGGAAGCCGTGCGGTTGCCGGCCGAGCACGAGAATCCCGCACACCGTCGGCGTCGGATCGTCCGCCGAGACGATCATCTTTGCCGCCGCGAGCCTCTCTTCGGTGGTCCGTTGGTTGGCGGCGAGTGCCTCCGGTTCAAGAGCGCTGGGGAGGTACTCCTCTTCGAAGCGGACGAGACTCAGATCGGCGAGGCTGGCGGTCGGAAGGGGGCGCGCGTCGAAGTGCGAGTCCCGGTACTTCCTCCTTTCGTTCAGGACGCGCTCGTCCTGGGGGCTCGCCACCGTTCGCCGAGGACCCGTTCGCGTCCAGATGCGGCCGCGAAAGCGCACTGGCGGCGAGTCGGAAGGCCATACGGTCACGATGGCGACTCGCATGCCCGCCAGTGTCCGCGCCGCGACGGTCATGGTGGGTGGAGGCAGGATGTTGCCGTCCGCCTTGATGTCCGCCAACTGGAGAAGAAGCTCGTCGCCTATGTCGAGGCCCGCGGGCGCTCCGCTGTCGCTCGCGCCAACGAAGACGACGCCCGGCTTGCCGTGATCCGGCAGGTCGTTGGCGAAGGCGCAGACCGCCTCCCGAATGCGGGCGGGCGCGTCACCGCGCAGCGAAGCCTTCCGCTCGACCAGGTCGGACTCCAGGTCCGCCATCATCGTCTCGAGCTCGGCGGTGGAGTAGCCGGTGGCCTCTGGCGGTGCCGGGCTTGCCGGCGTTGTCGTCACGGTTGCATCTTACGGTAACGCGCCGCAAGTCTGGCCACTGCCGTCCGGGAGGGCGAGACCGCCTGTGCGGCTACCGTGGATCGCCGACGTTGATCGGTTCGTTGAGCCGGCTCGATCGTCGCGCGGACCCGGGTAGGTGCCGAGCCTCTGGGGGGCCTTCCCGTCCCCGCGGCCCGGTTTCGGCACGTATCGGCCCCAGGCGAAGGACCGTGTTGGCCATCTGTATCCCCAGGTAGAGGTGACACCGGAGATGGTTCGGGAGCGGCCCGACCTGAAGCAGTACGAGGGCCGGAAGCTGACGGTAATCGCCTGGCTCTGGGCGCGAACGGTGAAGAGCCCGAATCCGGCGTTTGCTGATGTGGACGTGCCCCTTGTGTCGACATGGATGCTGTCGACGAAGAAGGGGAAGGAGGCCTACGTCGAACCGGTAGTCCAGGGGCGCGAGTACCGGTTTGAGGTGCGCGCCAGAGCGCCGGAGGATCTGGCGGCGGCGAAGGCGGGAACGAAGCTGTCTCGAGGAGTGTTTCGCTGTCTTTTCTCGGGTGTGGCCATGGCTGGCGACCACATCAAGGCCGAGGGTCAGGCGAAGCGGATGGGCTCCCGCTTGATGGCAATCGTTGCCGAGGGCGACCGTCGGCGCGTCTACCTGAATCCCACCGCTGAGCATGTTGGGGCGTCGCTAGATGGGCGTCCCGAGTGGTTCCCCGAGGTATGTGTCCCAGCGCGTCTGACGGGTGGAACCTGCGTGCCGTATGGGCTATCGACTTGGGCCGACCTCTTTACGCCCCGCCAACTTGTCGCCCTGACGACCTTCTCCGATCTGGTCGGGGAGGCCATCAATCAGGCCCGACGCGACGCGATGACCGCTGGTCTGCTTGACGACGGCCAACCGCTCCGCGACGGCGGCATGGGAGCGCTCGCGTACGCGGAGGCGGTAGGCCTGTATCTGGCGCTGGCAGTGTCGAAGACCTCCAACGTCAGCTCTTCCATTACGTCGTGGATGAGTGATCGAGGCGCCTTCCGGGAGACCTTTGCTCGACAGGCGATTCCGATGGTCTGGGATTTCGCCGAGGCGAACTCCTTCGCGGGACTAGGGGGCAGTTTCGATGCAGCGATCGCCAAGGGAGCAATGGCAATCGAAACGCTGCCGGCGCAGAAGAGTGCGTGGAGCAAGCAGATGGACGCAGCGAGTCAAGCCTCGGCCGCCGGCAAGGTCGTCTCGACCGACCCTCCCTACTACGACAACATCGGCTATGCGGACCTCTCGGACTACTTCTACGTCTGGCTGCGACGTTCCGTACCATTCGTCTTTCCGAGTCTCTTCTCGACGCTAGCAGTGCCGAAGAGCGAGGAGCTGGTGGCAACGCCATACCGGCATGGAGGCAAGGCCGCGGCTGAGACTTTCTTCCTTGCCGGGATGACGCGGGCAATGCGCCGACTGGCCGAGCAGGCTCACATCGGCTTTCCGATCACGGTCTACTACGCCTTCAAGCAATCGGAGAGAAGGGGAGATAGCGGCGCTACGAGTACTGGGTGGGAGACGTTCCTTGGGGCTCTGATCGAGTCCGGCCTCTCGGTCACCGGCACCTGGCCAATGCGGACTGAAGGGGCGGGGCGAATCCTCGCCAAGGGCGCCAACGCCCTCGCCTCCAGCATCGTCCTCGTCTGCCGACCCCGCTCCGCCGACGCCCCGCTCGCCACCCGTCGCGAGTTCCTTTCCGCGCTACGCGCCGAACTCCCCCACGCCGTCCACCTCCTTCAGACCGGCAACGTCGCCCCGGTCGACTTGGCCCAGGCGGCAATCGGCCCCGGCATGGCCGTTTACACGCGCTACGAGCGGTCGCGTGGGGCTGCTTTGCGCGGACGTTGCGGCAGGGGCGTGACGGCAGGTCTTCTGAGGCTTGCTCCCCCTATCCGGGTGTACTCGAATCGACGCCCGCTGGCAGGCGTGTGCGCGGTGAAGGACCACTGCGCAGAGCGACAGGGGGCCGCCTGGCGATCGCGTCAAGCTGTGGGCGGCTTCGATGATCACAGACGACTACTGGAGGGGGTTCGGGGGAATGGTGAGTAACGGAACGACTCATCCGGTTGTGGCGACACAACCGGCGGTGCAGGGCAGCCGGTGGTAGAGGTTGAGAATCCCGTCTTGCGCGACCTCGCCAGAGAGGTCTTTGAGCGCCATGGCCGGGTCTGGAAGCCGGGCACCCTTGCGGTCAACCGCTCGTACCTGAAGAACCAGATCCTCCCTTTCTTCCGCGACCGGCGGGTCGGCGACATCGCCCGCGAGGAGGTCGTTCGCTGGTTTGCCTCGCTGCACGCGACTCCGGCGGCGGCGAACCGGTCGTTGCCGGTGCTCTCGGTCATCATGCGGGAAGCGGAGAAGTACGGCCATCGGCCGTCAGGAAGCAACCCGTGCCGGGGAGTTCGCCGCTACCGGCAGGGAGGTAGGGAGAGGTTCCTCACTTTCGACGAGGTCCGCCGCCTGGCTGCGGCGCTGGACGCGACGGCGGTGAGGTTCCCTGCGGCGGTAGCGCTGGTGCGGATGCTCCTGCTGACTGGTTGCCGGCAGGGTGAGATGCGGTCGTTGCGCTGGAGGGAGTATCGCGAGGGCCACTTGTACCTGGAGGACGGCAAGTCCGGCCCGCGAACTGTCTGGCTCTCGTCGGCGGCGCGAGAGCTTCTCGACCGTCTTCCGAGGAAAGGCCCATGGGTGTTTCCCGGCCCGAAGCCGTCGGAACCCATGTCGTGTGAGACGCTCTACCGCTCGTGGCGCATCGTGCGCTCGAAGGCGGAGCTTTGCGACGTTCGCCTTCACGACTTGCGGCACAGCTACGCGAGCTTTGCGTTGGGGAGCGGGGAGACCGTGCCCGTTATCGGTCGGCTCCTTGGTCACAGGAACCCAGCGACCACGCTCAGGTACGTCCATTACGCCGAGGGCGCGGTTCGTCAGGCGGTTGAGGCGGTAGGCGCGGCCGTGAGGGAAGAGTGATGGGGAGGAGGACGCCCACCCTGCGCGCCTTCGCGGCCGGTCCGTGGAGGACGGCTTGCTACGAGCGCTGCAAGCCGTCGACCAGGCGGCGAGTGGACAGCGCGCTGGACACCCAGTTGCTGCCTGTGTTCGGGGACAGGCGACTTGACCGGATCACGCCGGGGGCCGTCCATCGCTGGTTCGACCGGTACAGCCTGACGGCTCCCGCCGGGGCCAATCGAACCCTCGACGTGCTGCGGCAGATCCTGAACCACGCCCTCGCTTGCGGTCATGTAGCGAGCAATCCAACCGCCGGGGTCCGCCGGAATCCCCGCCCGTTGCTCACGCGCTTCCTGTCTCGCGCCGAGATCGATCGGCTTCACGCAGCGTTGGACGAGCACCGGGGCCGCGGTCCCGGTCGTCAACAGGCCGACATCATTCGCTTGCTCCTGTTGACGGGGTGTCGCAAGGGCGAGATCGTCAACCTGCGCTGGTCGGAGCTCGGTTCCGACACGCTGCGGCTCCTGGACGGCAAGGCCGGGCCGCGGACGGTCTACCTCAACGAGGGGGCTCGATCCGTTCTCCAGCGTCAGACGCGCGGTCCGAGCCGGTTCGTGTTCCCGGCGTTGGGCGATGCCTCCAGGCCGCGTTCGAGTGAGCTGTCGCTCTGGCGGAAGGTGCGGCGGCAGGCCGGCATCCAGGATGTCCGCCTGCACGATCTGCGGCACACGTTCGCCAGCCATGCCGTGATGCAGGGGGTGCCGCTGCCCGTGGTGTCGAGGCTGCTTGGGCACAGCCGATCCCGAATGACGCTCCGCTACGCCCATGTCAGTGACATTGAGGTGGAGGCTGCCGCGGAACGAATCGGGGCCGGTATCGCGGAACTCCTCGACGTCGGGCAGGCGGGACCTGGCGGGCTCCCTTCCGGCCGGAGCAGGCTCGGGAACGCCCTGTCCGGTACTCGGCACCCGGGGCTGGAGCTCCGAAGAAGGGTCGCCCGTGCCGATTGGACTGTCGCGCAAACCGCCGAACGACTCGGGTGCGCCCGTCAGACGGTCTCGCGGCTGCTGCATGGCCGGAGCGGCGTTTCGCCGAAGATGGCGGTGGCGTTGGAACGGATCGGTTGGGGTCGGGCCGTGGACTGGCTGGGCCGTCAGGCGCGGTACGATCTCGCAGTGGAGAAGAGTGCGAGAAGTCTCCCAGCCCCTGGGTAGGACGGCATCGCCAAGCCTGGATTGAGAACCAGGTTGGCAACACGCGGTGGCGCTGCTCGCGATTCTAGGGCGGGTCCGTCACGCGACCGCGCCCAAACACCGCCTGGCTGGCGCGCTCCCGCAGCCGCTGTTCACGAATGTCCTCCGGCGTCGTTTCCCGGACCGGCGTGAGGCACATCTCGTCGAACTCCCGCATGGTCCGCCTCGACAGGACGCCCGCCTCCGCGAGGCCCAGTGCGGCCTCGTGCGCGGAAGCCAACGCCTCAGTCTTGTACTGCTTCTTCATTGCACTTCACCTCGATGATCGCGCGAAAGTCTACGAGACGACGGGTGACTCGATCCGCCACGATGCCCTGCGCGGCTTCATCCGGCTCAACGCGCTGAGGCTCAAGGCGCACCAGGTGATCGCCGGCGGCCGGTCGTGACGCCGGCCGCTCCGGGGCCGGTCAGCCGATCGTGAAACGGACCTGACCGGCGACGGCGAGCTGGTAGTCCGCGAGGTCGCGGCTCAGCGTGACTTCCGGCCGCTCGGCCGTGACTTCCAGGTTCACCCGGTGGGGCGAGCCCTTGCGCATCGAGTGGCGCACGCCGAGGCGAAGGTGCTCTTTCCCGGTTGACGTGGCGGCCACGGCCTGGGCGAAGGGCGTCACCATGGATGTGCCGATTCCCACCCCCCAGGCAACCTCGGCCCGGGTGTGCGACGCTCCGGGATCCCGGCGGGCGGAGGCGCTCGCCAGCGCCTCGGGCGACATGCCGATCCACCGGGGAGCGTCGGAGCGCCACAGGGCGTTCGCGCGCGCCGACGTGCCGCCAAACTGCTGAGCGACCACCAGCGACAGTCCCTCGCCGTCCTTGGTCGCTGGACGAAGCTCGATCGTGGCGCCCACGCTCTCTTCCTCGTAGCGCGCCAGGCCCTGGGTGACCAGCGTCCTGCCGGTGGCATGAACGCGCAGCCGGCCGTCGGCGGAGATCAGCTCCAGGCCGCCGGCGAGTTCCGTACCGGTTCCGCTCGTCGAGGAACCGCCGTCATAGCGCTGGGCCACCTGGGTGAAGGGGCGTACGACCAGCGCGCCGACCTTGCGGGTCAGGGAGCTTTCGAGACCGATTCGTCCCCGGCTGGCGTCTCCGCCGAGACCGGCTTCCCCGGCTGATCGTCCGAAGTGGTCGTCGCCCTCGATGACGGCGGAGCCGACGTCGCCGCGCAGGGCGAACTCGAGTGACCCGGCGGTCGCCACCCGCTGGCGGAAGCCGGCGAGGCCGAGCCGCATCCGTGCGTCGGACGATGGAGGCGATCCCGCTGTCTGGTCCGCGTCTCCAACGAGGTCGCCGTGGCCCATGGCGCCCACTGCCCAGAGCTCCGTCCGGCACGACTTCCGGGACGGCCCGCGACAACCGGATGCGTAACGGGCGTAGGGGTAGATGCCGCTGAGGTCGAGACGCATGGCGGCGCCGCCGGTGTCCGCCGCCCGGTAGCGCCCGGTGGCGTCGAACCAGGACACGGCGGTGCCGACCATGAGGCGTCCGGCGGTGTAGTCGACGCCGACGAAGGGCAGTTCCGGCGCGACCGAGTAGGCGTTCCCGCCCGCTCGTCCGCGGAACGACCGGCGAGTCCCGGCTCCCCAGAGCGACAGTGTTCCGCCCGGGCGTTCTTCGTCGAGCGGCTCGACCTTGCGGACGAACTCGAAGCTGTCGGTCGCGAAGTCGAAGTCCAGGTCGGGCGTTCCGCACACCTCGCGACCCGCTGCCCGGCCTCCCTCCGGGCCGATCCGCTCCACGTCGACACGCTGCCGGCGTCTGCCGTCGCAGCGGTCGAGCGACTTCATCTTCACGCGGTTTCGGCCCGGCCTCTTCCCGAACCGTTGCACCACCGTGTCCGTTGCGCCAAGGAGCATCCCGCGCGCGAAACCCCCGAGGACCGCTTCCTCTACCAGTTGCTGTTCCGTCGCGCCGTCGCTTCCGAAATCGCCTGGTTCAGCCGCCCGGGCCGGTCCGAAGGAAAGAGCGACCAGAGCCAGAGCGCAACCGCAGCAGGAGGCTTTATGCATGAAGATCGGATTCTATACGTTTTTCTGCATACGACCGGGGACCCTCCCGAACTTGCCTGCGATGGCTCTACCGGGCGATCGCCTGGAGCTTCTCGGTCAGCAGCGGCACGACCGCCTTGTAGTCCTCGACGATGCCGAAGCTGCAGTGCTTGAAGATCGGCGCGTCGGCGTCCGTGTTGATCGCCGCGACGACCTTGCTGTCGCCCATGCCGAGCAGGTGCTGGCTGGCGCCGGAGATGGCGATCGCGATGTAGAGCTCGGGGGCCACCTTCTTGCCGGTCTGGCCGACCTGCCAGTTCGGGGGTACCCAGCCGGCGTCGCAGGCGGCGCGTGAGGCGCCCTGTTCGGCGCCGATCGAGTCGGCGAGCCTCTTCAGTTCCTGGAAGGGCTCGGGGCCGCCGAGGCCGCGACCGCCGGAGACGATGATCTGCGCGTCCTCGAGGCGCACGCCTTCCTGTTCCGCGACTTCACGGCCGGTGATGCGGATGCGCGGTGCATCGAGCGCCAGGTCGACGGACGTCACTTCGCCCGCCGACGGCTGTTCGGGCGCGGGTTCGAAGCCGCGGGCCCGCAGCCAGACGACGGCCGGCTGCTTCTTCAGCCGGTAGATCGAGATCGCCTTTCCGCCGTAGGCCGTGCGCTGCGCCAGCAAGTGGTCGCCGTCCATCCGGATCGCGGCCGCGTCGGCCATCGAGCTGCCGCCCAGGCGGTGGGCGAGGCGCGGCGCGATCTCCTGACTGTAGGTGTCGTTGCTGAGCAGCACGGCGACGTAGTCGCCGCCGCCCGCGGCGTGGAGTTGCTCGGCGGCCTGCAGCGCCTGTTCGGGCTGGTAGTCCCGGAGCGCTTCGTTGGCGCCGAGCACCACGCGGTCGGCGACGCTCGCGAGCGCCGCGACCGCGTCCTCCCCGGCGGGGCCGATCACCAGAGCGTGGAGTTCGCCGCCGACGCTCTCGGCAAGGGCCCGGCCGGCGCCCGCCGCGCCTTGCGCGGCGCGGTCATAGCCGAGACTGCCCAGGACACAGACTGCCACGTTCGCCATCGGTCTTCTCCCTTTCGTGTTCTCTGGTCCGTTGCCGGTATCAGCCGATCGAGGCGACGACTTCGTGGATGCGCGTCGCCAGTTGGTCGACCCGTTCCTCCAGGGTGTCGCCCTCCGCCATCTCGCACTCGACTTCGTCCGCCGGGATGAAGATCTCCTCGACCTCGAAGATCGAGGATCCGGCCCGGATCTCCTCGCTGTCCAGCTCCAGGTCGGCGAGGTTCAGTTTCTGGAGCGGCTTGCGGTAGGACATCATGACGTCGCGCGTCTTGGGGATGCGGGGCACGTTGTCCTCGTTGTTCGTGATGGTGACGAGGAAGGGCGGCTCGGCCTCCGCGACCTCGATGCCGACGTCGGTCTGACGGCGGAGCGTTACGCTGCCGTTGCCGGGCTGGAGGCTCTCGACGAAACCCAGCGCCGGCCGGCCGAGTTCCTCGGCCAGCACGCCGCCGGTCTGTCCCACGCCCCAGTCGCCCGACTCCCGGCCGACGAGCACGGCATCGAAGGCACCGCCGTCCTGCTCGAGCCGTCGTATCGCCGCCGCCAGCACGCGGCCCACGGCCGCCGCGTCCGGGTTCGTGCTGCCGTCGCGCTCGACCAGGCAGGCCTCGTCGACCGTCATCGCCATCGCCTTGCGCAGGCAGTCCTCGGCCGAGGACTCGCCGTAGCAGAGCGCGGTGATCTTCACGTCGCCGCCTGCCGCCTCGCGGAACTGGAGAGCCGTCTCGACCGCGTTCTCGCAGAAGATGTTCGTCACCAGGTTGGCGCCGCCCCGTCTGGCGGCCCTGGCGTCGGGATCGATCTGGAAGTCCCGCGCGGGAACGTCCGGATCGAGAATCTGTTTCAGGCAGACGAGCACTCTCATTCTCGCGTCTCCTTCGGCGGCTACCCGGTCCTGGCCGGGTTGCCGGCGTTGCTGTCTTCACCGCGGTTCAGCACCGCGGAGATCGCCATGCGGGTCACTTCCGCCACCACTTCGTCGCCGTCCAGCCGGCCGTCCGCCCGATACCAGCGCGAGATCCAGAGGATCATCCCCACCAGGCTGAACGCTCCCACCGTGGGGTCGAGGCCCAGAACCTTGCCCTCGTCGCGCAGGGCGGCGAGGGTGTCGGCGATGAAGTCGACGTAGTCCCGCTGCCTGCCGATGATGTCGACGCGGTCGTCGGGGAGGAGTCCCTCGAGTTCGTTGACCAGGATGGTCAGCGCCGAGGAGTCCTGGGTGATCAGCCGGGCGTGGCGCGCGACGATCGTCTCCAGGCGGGTCTGAGGATCCTCTACGCGTCGGGCCGGTTCGATGACCTGCTCGTCGAGCTGGTCCATGGCGAAGCCCATGATCGCGAACAGAAGGTCCTGCTTGCCCTTGATGTAGTAGTAGAGGCCGGCCTTGGTCAGTCCGACCGCGGCGGCGATGTCGTTGATCGAGGTGGCGTGGTAGCCCTTGCGGTGGAAGATCCGCGCCGCGCTGCGGTAGATCTCCGCCCGCCGGTCCTGCTCGCCGTCGGCCGCGCCGGTGGCGGCCCGGAGGGCCGCGTTGTCCAGGGCAGTCATCAGGTCGAGGGTCCTCGGAAGGTCACGAAGAGTAGTCTACCGACCGCCCGGTAGGTTCGCAATGGACCCGGTGGGCGGAGAGGATGCTACGGCGCAGCCTCTTCGGACTCGCCGACCGCGTCCCAGAGCAGCTCCGCCACGTCCCTGACCTGGACGTCGCGGTCGCCGCGGCGGGCGTTCACGCCGTCGTCGAGCATCGTGGCGCAGAAGGGGCAGCCCACGGCCACCACGTCGGCGCCGGTGTCGACCGCCTCCTGGGCGCGTTCCTGGTTCACCCGCTGGTCCGGCGGCTCGTCGACGAAAGCCATGCCGCCGCCGCCGCCGCAGCAGAAGCTCGTGTTCCGGCTGCGCTCCATCTCGACCTGCCTCGCGCCGCCCACCTGCGCGAGCAGGTTGCGGGGCGCGTCGTACTCGCCGTTGTGGCGGCCGAGATAGCAGGGGTCGTGGAACGTGATCGTCGAGCTCCCGTTCGACCTGTCCCCGGCACCGTTCCCGTCGAGACGGCCCGACTCGAGCAGTTGATCGAGGAACTGGGTGTGGTGGTAGACCTCGTAGCTGCCGCCGAAGTGCGGGTACTCGTTCCTGAACGAGTTGAAGCAGTGGGGGCAGGAGGTGACGACCTTGCGCACGCCGTAGCGTTCCATCGTCTCGACGTTGCCCTTGGCCAGCATCTCGAACAGGAACTCGTTGCCCACGCGGCGGGCGGGATCGCCGGTACAGGATTCCTCGCGGCCGAGGATCGCGAACTTGACGCCCGCCTTCTTGAGGAGCTTCGCGGTGGCCCGGACGGTGTTCCGGTTGCGCTCGACCAGGGCGCCGCCGCAGCCGACCCACATCAGGACCTCGGCCTCGTGCGGATCGTCCATCTCGGCCATCACGTCGATGTCGAGACCCTCGGTCCAGTCGACGCGGCTGAACTGAGTGCCCGCGAACGGATGCTGGCGCGACTCGAGCGAGTTCATCATGTCCATCATCCCCTCGGGGAAGTCCGCCTCCTCCATGACGAGGTAGCGGCGCGCGTCGACGATCTTCGGCATCTGTTCGATGTGGACCGGGCAGGCCTCCATGCAGGCGGCGCAGGTGGTGCAGGCGAAGAGCGCTTCCGGCGATACGGCCGTCTCCTGGTCGATGATCGGCAGGAGTTCACCGCTTCCGTTGCCGCCGTCGCCGTCGCCGTTGCCGTTGCCTGCCCGGCTGCCCAGAAACTCGTCGCCCCGCTTGTGCATCAGCCCCTGCAGGTCGAGGATGATGTCCCGCGGCGACAGCGACTTGCCCACCGTGTTGGCCGGGCAGACGTCGGTGCAGCGGCCGCACTCGGTGCAGGCGTCGAAGTCGAGCAGGTCCTTCCAGGTGAAGTCGCCCAGGTGATTGATCCCGAAGCGTTCGGCGGTCTCGAAATCGATCGTCTTGAGCGAGCCGCCGTAGCCGTCCAGGTTGGCGGTGAAGATGTTCAGCGGGGCCGTGAAGACGTGGGACATCTTGCTGAACGGCACCCAGGCGATCCAGCCGAACGCCACGACCAGGTGGAACCACCAGACGACGACGTGGCCCGTCTGCATCGCCGCGTCGCTCATCAGGGGGTCCGAGACGAGCGCGAACAGGTTGCCGACCGGCGACCAGGCGGCCCAGGGGTCGTCGGTGACGGCTATTCGCCAGCCCTCGATCATGAAGCCGGTCAAGGCCATGACGAAGATCGTGACCAGAATCCAGCTCGCCTCGTCGGTGTAGACCAGCAGCTTCGGCTTCGAGATCCAGCGTCGTATCGCGGCCAGGGCGACGCCCACGAGCACGAAGAGGCCGAAGATGTCGACGATCAGGGACTGGAAGATGAGGTAGAAGTGCCCCTTCATGATGTGCAGGGGCGTGTCGTGGTGGATGGCGACCACGGTGGTCGCCAGGAACAGGACGATGAAGCCGGTGTAGACGAGCGTGTGGAAGAGGCCCGCGTAGCGCCTCTTGATCGTGCGCCCCTGACCGACGGCGTTCCTCATGAAGAGCCGGAGCCGCTCGCCCGGCCGGTCGAAGCGGAGCGCCGGCTGGCCTGACCGCCAGCGCCGGACCTTGAGCCAGAAACCCCAGCCGAAGACCGCCAGCGTGGGGACCATCAGCACGTACACCAACCAGGTGTATTCGATGTTCCAGAAGACCTCTCGGGTTGCCTGCGTGGGGTCCATGACGGGCACTGTACCGCCGACTCGAAACATCCGGCAATGCCGGTCAGTCGCCGGGCCGGCTTAACCTCTTGTTCATGAATAACTTACGGTGAGTCGAAGGCTCGCACCGTATCCGGTGCGGACTGGCTGTAAGTGTCTGATAACAAGGGACTTACAAGGTATGAAGATGGTTGCTTTCCGCAGAGTTTTCCGCAGATTCTGCGGACTCCCGGCGCCGCGGGACCGCCTTCAGGCCGTCGTCGGGCGGGGGTAGCCCAGCTCGGTGAGGGTCTGCTCGATTTCGTCGAGGATCGCGGGATCGTCGATCGTCGGCGGCACCGTCCAGGGCTCGCCGTCGGCGATGCGCCGCATCGTGCCCCGGAGCACCTTGCCGGACCTCGTCTTCGGCAGGCGATCGACGATGGCAGCGACCTTGAACGAGGCGACCGGGCCGAGCTGGTCACGCACGCTCTGCACGAGTTCCGGGACGATCTCCGCTTCGCTGCGGCTCGAACCCGCGTACAGCACCGCCAGCCCCAGGGGCACCTGCCCCTTGAGCGAGTCGGCGACTCCGATGACGGCGCACTCGGCGACGTCGCGGTGGGAAGCCAGAATCTCCTCCATGGCGCCGGTGGACAGGCGGTGGCCGGCGACGTTGATCAGGTCGTCCGTCCGGCTCATGATGTAGAGGTAGCCGTCGTCGTCGAGGTGCCCGGCGTCGCCGGTCTGGTAGTAGCCGTCGTACTCGCGGAGGTAGGACTCGACGTAGCCTTCGTCGTTCCGCCACAGGGTCGGCAGGCAGCCGGGTGGCAGTGGCAGGCGCAGCGCGATCGCGCCGTTCTCGCCGGGCGGCATTTCCCGACTCGAGCCGGGCGTACCGGCATCGTCGTGGTCGAGGATCCGCACGTCGTACCCGGGCACGACCTTGGTCGGCGAGCCGTGCTTGACCGGCAGGGCGCCCAGACCGACGCAGTTGGCGGCGATCGCCCAGCCGGTTTCCGTCTGCCACCAGTGGTCGATGACCGGCACGTCGAGCTTGTCCTCGGCCCACTGCACGGTGTCCGGGTCGGCGCGCTCGCCGGCCAGGAACAGGGTGCGCAGGCAGCTCAGATCGAACCTGTCGATCAGTTCGCCCCGCGGGTCCTCCCGCTTGATCGCGCGGAACGCGGTCGGCGCCGTGAACAGCGCCGAGACGCTGTGCTCGGAGATGACCCGCCAGAAAGCGCTGGCGTCCGGCGTGCCGACCGGTTTCCCCTCGTAGAGCACGGTCGTGCAGCCGTGAATCAGCGGCGCATAGACGATGTAGGAGTGTCCGACCACCCAGCCGATGTCCGACGCGGCCCAGTAGACCTCGCCGGGCGACACGCCGTACACGTTGCCCATGCTCCAGTCGAGGGCCACCAGGTGGCCGCCGTTGTCGCGGACGACTCCCTTGGGGACGCCGGTCGTGCCGGAGGTGTACAGGATGTAGAGCGGGTCCGTGGCCTGGACCGGTACGCAGTCGGCCGGTTCGGCCGCGGCCATCGCGTCGTGCCAGTCGAGGTCGCCCGAGCCGAGTTCGGCGGTGTGCTGGGGGCGCTGGAGCAGAACGGTCGCTGTCGGCTTGTGGGCGGACATCGCGATCGCCTCGTCGAGGAGAGGCTTGTACTCGACGATGCGGGCGGTCTCGATGCCGCAGGAAGCGGCAAGGACGACCTTCGGCCTGGCGTCCTCGATCCGGGTCGCGAGTTCCCTGGAGGCGAAGCCGCCGAAGACGACGGAGTGGACGGCGCCGATGCGGGCGCAGGCCAGCATGGCGACGGCCGCTTCCGGCACCATCGGCATGTAGATCAGCACCCGGTCGCCGTTCTCCACGCCCAGGCTGCGCAACACGCCGGCGAGCCGTGCGGTCTGCTCCTGCAGATCGGAGTACGAGAGCGTCCGTTTCGTGCCGGTGACGGGACTGTCGTGGATCAGGGCCGGCTGGCTACCGCGTCCGTCCTCGACATGCCGGTCGACCGCGTTGTAGCAGGTGTTGACCTCGGCACCGGCGAACCAGCGGTAGAACGGCGGGTTCGCGTCGTCCAGCACACGGTCCCAGCGCCTGTGCCAGGAGATCGCCTCGGCGGCCTCGGCCCAGAACCCTTCCGGGTCGGTTCGGGCCCGGTGCAGCGTCTGTTCGTAGCGGGTGCTCACGGTCGGCCGCTGCGGACGTCCTCCCAGATCCCGACGTCGAACCGGCCGAGCGAGTTGGCCGCTCCGCGGAACATCGCGTTCGTATTGAACTCCATTGCGATGGAGCCGTTCCTGCCGATCGCGATGATGCCGCCGTCGCCGGGCTTCAACGTCTCGCCGATGACCTGGCGCACGGCCTCCTCGACGGAGAGGCCGGCGTACTCGATGAGCGCCGAAACGTCGTAGGCCACGGTGTGGCGGATGAACTCCTCGCCCCGGCCGGTGCAGGAGATGGCCGCCGTCTCATTGTTGGCGTAGGTGCCCGCGCCGATGACGGGCACGTCGCCGACGCGGCCGATCTGCTTGTACATCGTGCCTCCGGTCGAGGTGGCCGCCGCCAGGTTGCCGTAGCGGTCCATGGCCACGGCGCCGACGGTGCCGAGATGGGAGGCGCCGCCCTGGCCGGGCTCCGGGCCGGCGTTGCCGGTGTAGTCGCCTTCGGGACTCGGAGCTCCGTCACCTCCCGAACTGCCGCTCCTCCGCTGGCTCCGGATCTCCCGAAAGCGCTCCAGTTGCGGCTCGGTCGTGAAGTAGGCCTGGACGTTCCGGCGCACGCCGGCGTTGACCGCGAAGTTGTCGGCGCCCTGGCCGCTGAGGAGAACGTGGGGCGTGTCCTCCATGACGCGTCGGGCCAGCCGCACCGGATTGCGGACGTTCTTCACGCCGGCCACCGCGCCGCAGGCGAGCGTGCGGCCGTCCATGATCGCGGCGTCCAGTTCGTGGGTTCCGATGGAGGTGAACACGGAGCCGCGGCCGGCGTTGAATCGCGGGTCGTCCTCCAGCGCCGCGACCACCTCCTCGACCACTCGGAGGCTCGCTTCTCCCGCCGCCAACTGCTCGCTGCCCAGCGACAGGACGTCGCGCAGGGCCTGGTAGTAGTCCTCGGCGTCCGTCGTGCCGCGACGGGCGCTGCCCGCGCCTCCGTGAATGGCGAGCGACCATTCGGGGGCGGGCGTTGCTTCGCTTGCCTGGTTCAAGTCCTGTTGCTCTTCCGCGGTCGTCTCCGGCTCAGCCGAACCGCATGCTCCCAGTCCCACGGCCAGGACCGCGCAGACGGCCACCGCGAGAGTCGGAGGACACAGTCGAGAACCGTTCACCATGTGCAGGCCCCCTCGTCGTCGAGGCGCCTGGTCCGAGGCGGTAACCAGGGGGCGCCGGCCGGAACCGGAACGGTGGACGTTAGCATGGCGGTCGCCGGCCCCCGGTGGGGCATAATGCGCGCTCGGTGGCCAACACGAAACGTCTCTCGGACTATGAAGACGAGCGGGACCAGGACGCCTTCTGGGAGGCGATTCGTCCTGCCGACGAACCCCTGCGGCATCGCTGGTTCCTGCCCGCGGTCGTTCTGATCCTCGTCGTCAGCGTGCCGTGGTACCTGCCGTCTTCGGTGGGCGGCCGGCTGCTCGGCGGGCTGCCGGTGTGGACCTGGATCACGATCGCCTGCGGCCTGGCCCTGGCGGTGATCACCTCCTTTGCTTCGTTGCGCCTGTGGCGGGACGGCGCCGATGAAGGCGGCGACGCCGCGAGCGACTCGGAGTCGTCGACCGTGTCCCGGGAGGATCCGTGAACACCTCCGTCCCCGAGGTGACCTTCGGCCCGGGCGCCTTGGCCGTTCTCGGCGGCTACCTCGTCATCATGCTCGGCCTCGGTCTGCTGGGCCGACTGAAGCAGCGGGAACGCTCGCTCAGGGACTTCTATCTCGGCGGCTCGACCTTCGGCTTCGCGGTCCTGTTCCTGACCCTGTTCGCCACTCAGTACAGCGGCAACACGCTGCTCGGCTTCGCCGGGCGGTCGTATGTCCAGGGGGCGACCTACATCGTCAGCGTGACCTTCATGATCCTCGTCATCACGGTGTTCATGATCTACGCGCCGCGTCTGTTCCGGCTGGCCCGGCGCTTCGGCTACATCACGCCGACGGATTTCGTGTACCACCGTTTCGGCTCCCATCCGCTGCGCGTCCTGTGCGTCGTGCTCCTCTGCTGGGGCCTGGCGAACTACGTGCTGGAGCAACTGGTGGCGATGGGGCACGGCGTCGAGGCGATCAGCGGCGGCCGCATGAGCTTCATGCAGGGCGTGCTGCTGCTGGTCGGCGTGATGCTGATCTACGAGTCGCTGGGAGGCATGCGGGCGGTCGCCTGGACCGACGCGGTGCAGGGTACGCTGCTGCTCTGCGGCTGCGCCGTCATTCTCTACACGCTGGTGACCGCGGACGGCGGTCTGGCGGCGGCGTCGGAGGGGATTCGCGCCACGGCGCCGGAGAGGCTCGAGGCGCCGGACGCTCGCGGTCTGCGGACCTGGGTGAGCACGCTTCTCATGCTCGGTCTCGGCGTCGCGCTGTATCCGCATGCCGTCCAGCGGATCTTCGCGGCCAAGAACGAGATCAGCCTGCGGCGGTCGCTCGGAGCGATGGCGTTCATGCCCCTGGGCACGACCCTGCTCGCCTTCCTCATCGGTTTCATCGCGCTGAGCCGGTTTCCGGGGCTCTCGCAGCTCGAGAGCGACAAGGTCACGATCTACGTCCTGGGCGGTCTGATCGACCGCTCGCCGGTGATGTACTGGCTCATCGTGATGGTGTTCGCGGCGGTCGTTGCGGCGATCATGTCGACCGCGGATTCGGCCCTCCTTTCGATCGGGTCCATGTTCACGAAGGACATCTACAAGAGCTACTTCCGCCGCGAGGCGTCGGCCCGCGAGATGTTGATCGTCGGCAAGACGTTCGCCTGGGGCATCATGGCGATCCTGATCCTGATGGCCTGGGTGTCGCTGGAGACGGAAAGCTCGATCTGGGTGCTGATCGAGCTGAAGCTCGAGTTCATGGTCCAGCTCTCGCCGGTCTTCATGCTCGGCGTCTACTGGCGACGGATGCCTGCTTCGGCCGTTCTGACCGGCATGGTGCTGGGCACGCTTCTCACCCTGGTCATCTGGTGCGGCGCCGCCTTCGACATCTGGGCGACCCGCAGCCCATGGGGAGTGGGCGCCGGCGTATGGGGCCTGCTCCTGAACTACGGCGTCTGCGTCGGCTGGACCGTGCTGCGACCGGCGCGGCGGCCGGAACCCGCCTCCGCGTGAGGATCTCTTCAGCATGAACGGCGCGGTTCGCAGGCGCCGGGTGTTCTCCGGCATTCAACCGTCCGGCGTGCTCCACCTTGGGAACTACCTGGGTGCCGTCAAGCACTGGGCCGCGCGCCAGGACGACCGCGAGAACTTCATCTGCGTGGTGGACCTGCACGCGATCACGGTGCGTCTGGATCCGGAAGCACTGCGCTCGGGCACCCGCGAGTTGACGGCGATGCTCTTCGCCTGCGGCATCGACCCGGAGCGCACGACCCTCTTCGTCCAGAGCCACGTGCGCGCGCACGCGGAGGCGGCCTGGATCTTGGGATGCTCGACGCCGATCGGCTGGCTCGAGCGGATGACCCAGTACAAGGCCAAGTCGGAACGCCAGGGAGGCCGGGAGCGGATCGGCGTCGGTCTGTTCACGTACCCGGTGCTCCAGGCGGCCGACATCCTGCTCTACGACGCGGACGAGGTGCCGGTCGGGGAGGATCAGAAGCAGCACGTGGAGCTCGCCCGGGACATCGCGGGCCGCTTCAACCATCTCTACGGCGAGACCTTCGTCCTGCCCGAGGCGGTGATTCCGACCGCCGGCGCCCGCGTGATGGCCCTGGACGATCCGACCGTCAAGATGTCGAAGAGCGAGACCGCCGGGCGTGGCCATGCGGTCCGCCTGACCGACACGGACGACGAGATCAGGCGTTCGCTCAAGCGCGCGGTCACCGACTCGGGGCGCGAGATCGAGTTCAGCGATGATCCGGCCAGGGCCGGCGTCAACAACCTGCTCCTGATCTACCAGGCGATCACGGATCGGAGCGAGGACGAGGTTCTGGCCGACTTCGCCGGGGCCCGCGGCTACGGCGACCTGAAGATGGGCGTCGCGGAGGCGGTGATCGAGGTCGTGGCGCCGATCCGGCGGCGCTACGACGAGCTGATGGCGGCGCCGGAGGAGCTCGACCGGCTGCTCGCCATCGGCGCGGAGCGCGCGCGGAGAGTCGCCGAGCCGAAGGCGGCCGAGATCCGGCGTCTCGTGGGCTTCGCCTGAGCTCCTAGGCCTGGGAGTGGCCGCGGATCAACTTCTCGATCCGCTCCATGCCGCGTTCCAGGGTCTCCATCGACGGGCCGAAGCTGAGCCGGCAGTAGCTGTGGTAACGGGCGTTGCGGCGGCGCTGGCCGGGGTTCACGTCGAAGAAGACGCCCGGAACCGTGATGACCTGGACCTGGAGCAGGGCCTTGAAGAACTCGATGCCGTCGTTGAGCGGCGCCGGCAGATCGGCGAGATTGCCCCAGACGTAGAAGGCGCCGCTGGGCTCGTGCTCGACCTCGACGCCCAAAGCCCGCAGCCGATCGACGAGGAACCTGCGCTTGCGCGTGAATTCGGTCTGGATAGCCCGCGTCTCCTGCAGCACGAGCTCCGGCTCGAGCAGCGGCACGGCGGCTTCCTGGAAGGGGTGGTTGCCGCCTCCGTCCAGGAAGGAGCCCGCGCTGGTCACGCGATCGATCACGCTCACCGGCCCGACGATCCAGGACACTCGCCAGCCCGGATAGCGCCAGTTCTTCGTCAGTCCGTCGACCAGGATCACGGGATCCCGGTTCACGTCGTCGACGTGCGCGGCCGCCGAGACCATCCTCGCGTTGTCGGCGATCTGGACGCAGGAGTCGGGCGCCGGCGTGTAGATGTAGTGCGAGTAGAACTCGTCGAGAATGAAGGTGCAGGCGTTGTCGCGAGCGACGGCGACCCACTCGGCCAGGAGATCGCCTTCGACGAGTTGCCCGGTCGGGTTGCACGGGTTGCTGCACCAGAGGGCGGACAGGCCGCGGCCGACGATCTCCTTCTCGAGCAGGCGCCGCGAGGCGCGGTAGCCGTGGGCCGCGTCGAGCAGGATGGGAATCGGAATGAAGCCCTTGAAGGCGGTCAGGAGCTCCTCGTAGGCGGTGTAGTCGGGGATGAAGTGGCCGAGGTTCATCTCGCCCATCGCCGCCGCGATCCGCGTCATGGCCGGCCGGCCGCCGGGAGCGATGCTCACGTTGTCCCGGGTGTACTGCGAGCGCTTGTCGCGACGGTAGAGGAAGTTGTAGAGCTCGGCCACCCGCTCGCGCAACTCGTCGATGCCGTCGACCGGCGCGTAGGTCTGGCGGCGCGGGTCGATATGGAGTTCGTCGCGGCGGGGCGGCGCCCCGGGCAGCGGACCGACCTCCGGGGATCCCTGGCCGAGGTTGTACCAGGTGCGGCCGTCGGCGCCGTGGCCGGCGGCCGCCGCGCGGTGCATCACGTAGATGACGCCGGTGCGCGGCACCCGGCGAAAGCCGGGAGTCTCGGGGCCGGTGGCGGTGCCGGTCGTGGTTGGTGTCATTTCCTCTATCATCTTCGGCCGATGGAGCTTATTCGAGTGCGCCCGGCGTCGCGAGGGCTTTGGTTCAGGGGGCCTTGGTGACCCTCGACCCGGTGCTGAGTCATCTGCTTTCGGCGCAGCCCGCCACGCTTGCGGCCGGCGACGAGCCGGCCGGCTGGTATGGATCCTTCCACGAGGACGTGCTGGCGCCGTGGCAGGCGCGCGCAAAAAGCGGCGGCGACCTTCCCGGCCGCGATCACTTCGCCCACGGTTTGCTCGGCGGTTTCGTCGCCGATCGTCCGGCCTGGGCAATGGTGGCGGGGCATCAGGCGGCGGTGAGGCGTCTGGCCTGGGAACGCGGCGGCCTGGATCTGGTCCCTGACGGCGGCATCGTCGCCTTCTGCGCCAGCGAGGAGGGCGGAGCGCATCCGCGCGCCGTCCACTCCTCGCTCAGGAAGTCGCCCGACGGCGGATTCCGTCTTGACGGCCAGAAGCGCTGGGCCACCCTGGCGCCTTCCGCGGCCGCGTTGCTGGTCATCGCTTCCGTGGGCCGTGACGGCGACCGGAATCGCCTGCGGGCGCTCTGCGTGCCGAGCGACCGGCCTGGGATCGGAATCGCTCCGATGGAGCTCGAGGGGCGCACACCGACGAACCCGGAGGTCCGTCATGCGATCGTCGATCTGACCGCCGTGCCGGTGGCCGCCGGCGAGGTGATGGACGGGGACGGGTACGCCGATGCGATCAAGCCCTTCCGGACGATCGAGGACCTGTACATCGGCGCGGCGACGACCGCGTACAACCTGGCGCTCGCCCGACGCTCGGGATGGCCCGAGGCCGCGGTCGAGGACCTGCTGCTCCTGCTCGTAGCCGCGGCCGCGCTGGCGTTCGGCCCGCTGGACGGGCCCGCCGCGCACCTTGGAGTGGCGGCCCTGTCCCGGGCGACCGTTCGGGTTCGCGCCCACCACGCGGAACACTGGGCCCTCGTGGACGAGGCCGCGGCCGCTGCCTGGAGGCGCGCCGCTGGCGGGGGCGGGGTGGCCGCGCGGGCCAAGGAACTCAGGCGGCAGGGGGCCTGGGCGCGCCTCGGGGCGTCGTCGACCTGAGGCCGGCCATGCTCGAACGCATTCGCAGCTTCTTCGGCGAACGGATCGACCCCGAGCGGGCGGACGATCCGGACGCTCGCCTGCGGCTGGCCGCGGCCGCGCTGATGGTCGAGGTGATGCGTGCCGACTTCGACGCCGCGGAGGAGGAGAAGGAGGCCGTGCTGGCCGGTGTCAGGCGTCATCTCGGCCTCTCCGAGGAACAGACCGGCGAGTTGGTGGAGCTCGCCGAATCGGAGACCGAGGGCTCCGTTTGCCTCTACGAGTTCACCCGGCTGATCCACGAGTCCTTCGACGACGCACGCAAGAGCCGGCTCATCGAGGAACTGTGGCGGGTGGCGTTCGCCGACCGTGTGCTGGAAGCGCAGGAGGAGTTTCTGATCCGGAAGATCGCGAGGCTCCTGCACCTTCCGCACGGCGATTTCATCGCCGCCAGACAGCGGGCGCGGAGACGCGTCCAGGAGGCCGCCGGCCAGTGACGACGCAAGCGACTCCGGCGGCATCCTCCCCACCCGACCTGCATCCGATCGAGGCGAGCGCGCTGCATGCGCGCCGCGAACGGGTCTTCCTCATCCTCGCGGGCCTGTTCCTCGGCTCGATGACGATGCTGAACATCCTGGGCGTGACGCGCTTCCTGGACCTCAGCTTCACCGTGTTCGGCCTGCGCATCCCGATGCCGCTGGCGGTCGGCGTGCTGCCCTATCCGCTGACCTTTCTGTGCACGGACTTCATCTCCGAGATCTACGGCCGCAAACGGGCGAACTTCCTGGTCTGGGTCGGCTTCCTGGTCAACCTCTGGCTGGCCGTCATCCTGTGGGTGGGCGGCGCGCTGCCCGGCTTCGACGCGCCTGTGCCCGGCCCGGATGGCCGGTTGCCGATCTTCTTCGAGATCCGGACGATGACCCTGGGCGTGATCGCGGCGTCGATGATCGCCTACCTGAGCGCGCAACTCTGCGATGTCTGGGTCTTCCACTTCTGGAAGCGGTTGACGAAGGGACGCCACCTGTGGCTGCGCAACAACGGATCGACCGTGGTCAGCCAGTTCGTCGACTCGTTCTCCGTCATCACGATCACCCACTTCGCCGCGGCTGCGATTCCCGTCGAGACGGGGGAACCGATCTGGCCGCAGTTGTGGGTCTTCATCGGCACGGCCTACGTGTTCAAGTTCACGGCGGCGGCGGTCGACACGTTGCCCTTCTACCTGGGCACCCGCTGGTTGCGCCGCTATCTCGAGATCGAGGAAGGCGAGGACCTGCGCCAGGGGACCATGCACTAGGATTCAGCGCCCTTCGGGCGCGGTGGAGCGATGAACAACGCAGCGGAAGACTGGAACCCGACTTCCTGGCGGAACGCCGACGTGCGCCAGCAGCCGACCTATGCCGACCAGGAGGCGCTTCAGGCGGCGGCCGCCAGGCTCGGCGCGCTGCCGCCGCTCGTGACGTCCTGGGAGGTCGAGACGCTGAAGGGGCAGTTGGCCTCCGCGGCGCGCGGCGAGCGCTTCGTCCTCCAGGGCGGGGACTGCGCGGAGAGCTTCGCCGAATGCACCTCCGACTCGATCACGGCGAAGCTCAAGATCCTCCTGCAGATGAGCCTGGTCCTGACTCACAGCCTGAAGAAACGGGTGATCCGCGTCGGCCGCTTCGCGGGGCAGTACGCCAAGCCGCGGTCATCCGATACCGAAACCCGCGGCGGCGAGACCCTGCCGTCGTACCGGGGCGACCTCGTCAACTCACTCGATTTCGATGCCGCTGCGCGCGAGCCCGACCCGCTCAACCTTCTGCGTGGCTACAACCGCTCGGCGCTGACCCTGAACTTCATCCGGGGGTTGATCGACGGCGGGTTCGCCGACCTTCACCATCCGGAGTACTGGAACCTCGACTTCGTGAGCCACTCGCAGAACGCGGCCGAGTACCAGCGCCGTGTCGAATCGATCGCCGATTCGCTGCGATTCATGGAGACCCTTGCCGGTGTCGAGGTCGGCCAGATCGATCGCGTCGACTTCTATGCCAGCCACGAAGCCCTGCACCTCGTCTACGAGCAGGCGCAGACCCGGACGGTGCCGCGGCGGGAGGGCTGGTACAACCTGTCGACCCACCTGCCGTGGATCGGCCTGCGGACGGCGTTCCCGGGCTCGGCCCACATCGAGTACGCGCGCGGCATCCGGAACCCCCTGGGCGTCAAGGTGGGGACCGGCATGGATCCCGCGGACGTGGCGAACCTTGTCGATGTGCTGAATCCGGCCGGCGAGGAGGGCCGGCTCACGCTGATTCACCGCTGCGGCGCCGAGAAAGTGGCTCAGGAGCTGCCGCCGATCATCGAGGCGGTGTCGGCCACCGGCAAGCCGGTCCTCTGGATCTGCGATCCGATGCACGGGAACACGAAGAGCACCTCCGACGGCATGAAGACGAGGGACTTCAACGCCATCCTCTCGGAGCTGGAGCAGGCTTTCGACCTCCACGCCGACCACGGCACGATTCTGGGCGGCGTCCACTTCGAACTCACCGGCGAGGACGTCACCGAGTGCACGGGCGGCGCACGCGGTCTCGACGAACGGGGACTGCGCCGGGCCTATCGCTCCCAGGTCGATCCGCGGCTGAACTACGAGCAGGCGCTGGAGATGGCGTTGCTGGTGGCGCGCAAGGGGGCGGAGACGGCCTGAGGGGTTACTATTGCGGCGTCATTTACGATTGAGCGCTTGCGTCCATGTCCCCGGCTAGTCAGAGTTTCCGCTTCCGCGAGTCCCGCCGCCTGCTGCGGGAGGCGCCGGTTCGCCTGACGGTCTCCGGCGAGGACGGGGAACTCGTCGCCCGGACGCGCGACATCGCGATCGGCGGGATGTTCGTGGCCACCTCCGACCTCCGCCCCGTGGGTATGGCCGCGGCGTTCGTTCTCGAACTGGGGTCGGGAGACCCGCCCGACACGGTCCAGGGTGAGGCCGCGGTCGTCTGGGTGCGCGAGGCGCCGGGCGGCGCCGACCAGCCGGCTGGAATGGGCATGCAGTTCACGCGCGTGGAGCCGCCGGGAGAGGAACGCCTGGCGATGCTGTTTTCCGAGCAGCCGGACGACGCGGCAGGTACGGGCCCGGCCGCCGAAGCGGCTCCGCCAGCGCCCGCCGGAGTGGTGGAAGCGGAGAACGTGAAGACCGAAAGGGTGGAGACTGAGGCGGTCGGGACTGAGGTGGAGGAGGCCGAGGCGCTTGCCGCCGCGCCGGACGAGCCTGCCGCTGAGATGGCAGAGCCGGCGGTGGTCGAGGACGACGTCGAGCCGGCGCAGGAAGGGAAAGAGACAGGCGAGACCGAGCCGGTCGATGTCGTGGAAGCGGCAGAGGAACCTGCTCCGGACGAAGCCGCGTCCCCTGAGGCACCGACGGCCGCGGACAGCGAAGTCGGCGGTACGCGGGCCGAGCTGTTCGGCGATCTCGCGGGCGGCGATGAGGACTGGATGAACCGGGAGTCGGAGAGACCTTCCTGGGTCTGGCCGACGGTGGCCGGCGTCATCCTGGTCGGCATCCTGCTGATCTTCCTGCGTGGGCCGCTGATGCGCCTCGTCGGCATGGGTGGGAACGGCAGCGGGGAGCCGCCGGCTCCCGTAGCGCAGAGCTTTGAGGTTGCGGCGCCGGTCGAGGAATCGAGCCGGCCCGCGGATCCTCCCGCGACCGCCCGGCCTTCGGCCGAGTCGACGCCGGCTCCGGCCCCGGTCGCCGCCGAAGTTCCCGCTCGGCCTTCCGAGCCGGCAACGCGGCGCTCCGAGCCATCAGCACGGTCTCCCGAGGCTGCCGCCCCGGCTCCCGACCGGGCCGCCTCGTCTCCCGAGCCGGCCACCCGAGTTCCCGAGGCGACCACCCCGTCTCGCGAGCCGACCCGCCGGCCGCGTCCTTCGGTGCCTCCACAGTCAACTCCAGCGCCGAGCGCAGCGCCCGCCAACGCGACCGCGCTGCGCACCATCACAGCCTCGGTGCAGGATGACCGGACGCTGGTCGAGATCACCGGCAACGCCCCCTTCGAGCGCCACCATGTGATGCCGCTGGACGCGCCGCCGCGGTTGCTCGTGCGTTTGATCGGCGTGCAACGGGACTACGACGCGAGCGCGGTCAGCGCACCCCGGTTGCGTGGCGTGCGCACCGGCGTTCATGGCAGGGGAGCGACGCGGAACCTGCACGTGGTGCTCGACCTGGCGGCGCCCAACGTCGTGGCGACGGTCGAGCGGCGCGGCGACCGGGTCGTCGTCAACCTTTCGGATTGACCCTGGCGGAGTCCGCCGGAGGAGATGGCCCGGGGCGTGCCGCGGGCGGTGCGGCGCGTGTCGGGATGGGAATGCTGGCCAGCCGCGTGCTCGGGCTGGTCCGGGAGGCCGTCATCGCGAGTCTCGCCGGAGCCGGGGCCCTGGCGGATGTCGTCTCCGCCGCGTTCCGGGCGCCCAACGCGCTCCAGAACCTGCTCGGAGACCAGGCGCTTTCGGCGTCCTTCATTCCGGTGTACAGCCGGCTGGTCGGCGAGGGCCGGCGGCGCGAGGCCGGCGCGCTGGCGGGCGCCGTCTTCGGACTGCTGTTTGCCGCCATGGCCGCTCTCAGCCTTCTCGGCGTCCTTCTGGCTCCGTGGTTGGTCAGGCTCTTCTTTCCCGGCTTCGCTGGTGACGCCGAAGCGGTCGCGGCCGGACAGGCGGTCGTCGACCGGCTGGCGCTGACCACGCGCGCGGTTCGAATCAGCTTTCCGATGGTGGCCGCGATCACGCTCTCCGCCTGGTGTCTCGCCATCCTCAACAGCCACCGTCGTTTCCTGCTTCCCTACATCGCACCTTGCTTCTGGAACGCCAGCGTGATCGCCGTGGTCCTGTTCGTCGCCGGGCGGGTGACCGGCGGCGAGGCCGACCGCGTGGAGGCGCTGGTGCTGGCCGCCTGTTGGGGCGGCCTGTTGGGCGGCCTGCTTCAGTTCGGGGTGCAGTTGCCGTCTGTGCTGCGCGCAACCGGGGGCTTTCGGCCATCGTTCAGTCTGCGGGCACCGGGCGTACGGAAGACCCTCACCCGGCTCTGGCCGGCGATGGCCGGCCGCGGCGCCGGTCAGCTTGGGGCCTATGTCGACGGCCTTCTGGCCTCCCTGCTGGCCGAGGGAGCGGTCGGCGTCCTGGGCTGGGCGCAACGGCTGTACCTGCTGCCCATCTCGCTCTTCGGCGTCTCGGTGGCGGCGGCGGAACTGCCGGAGCTGGCGCGGCTCGACGGGGACGAACAGGAGCGGTCGAAGGCCGCGGCGCGGCGTGCCGAAAGGGCCGCGGCGGCGATGTCCTTCCTCGTTTCGCCGACGCTGGTCGGCTACCTGGCGCTGGGCATGGGCCTCGTCGGCGCCGTGTATCGACGCGGCGCCTTCGATCTCGGCGACAACTGGCTGGTCTACCTGGTGCTGGCCGGGTACTCGCTGGGCCTGCTGGCGTCGAGCGCCTCGCGGCTGCTGCAGAGCGTGTTTTTCTCGTTCGGCGACACCGCGAGTCCCGCCCGGATTGTCCTGGTGCGCCTGGCGGTGGCGGCCGGACTCGGCGCCGGCCTGATGACGATCCTCGATCGCTTCGCCGTGGCGGATCTGCGGCTGCCGGGCTGGCTGGGACCAGCGGTGGCCGAGGCGCCGGATGGCCTGCGCCTGGGCGCCGTGGGGCTCGCGCTGGGCTCCGCGGTCGGTAGCTGGTTCGAGCTGGCGTTTCTGCTTCGCGGATTGCGCCGCCGGAGTACGCCGGTGAGGCCGTGGCGGGCATGGGGCCGGCACTTGCCCCTCGCGATCCTCTGTCTGGCGCCCTGGGCGGCGGCGCAGACCCTCGTGCCGGGTCCGCCCTTGATAGCCGGTGTCGTTCCGGTCGTGGGCTTCGCCGTCACATACCTCGGCGCCGCCAACGTGCTCAAGGTGCCCGAAGCGCTGGCCCTGCGCCGTTGGTTGGTCGAAACCCGCCGGCGGGGCGGGACGTAGTCTGAGGCATGGAGATTCTGCTTAGCGTCGGTCTTGGTATCGGGTTGGCGGCGGCCTGCGGCTTCCGCGTCTTCCTGCCCGTCCTCGTCATGGGCGTCGGGGCCAGGGCCGGGGCACTCGACCTGACCGATGGCTTCGAGTGGATGGCCGGGACCCCGGCCCTGCTTGCTCTGGGCGTCGCGGCGATCTGCGAGATCGGCGCCTACTACATACCCTGGCTCGACAACGTGCTCGACGTAGCCGCGATGCCGGCCGCGGTGACCGCCGGCGTTGTCGTGGCCGCGGCGAACATCGAGACCGCCACGCCCCTGGTTGGCTGGGCTCTCGCGGCGGTGGCCGGTGGAACGGCGGCGGCAGTGGTCCAGACCGGGACGACGCTGCTGAGGGGAGCCTCCACGATGGTGACGGCCGGGATCGGCAATCCCGTCGTGTCGACCGGAGAGGCCGGGTCGGCCGCCGGCCTGTCGCTTCTGGCGATCACGATGCCCGCGCTTGCTCTGGCCGCGGTGACGCTCCTGGTCGCTGTGGTCAGTGTCCGACTCCTGCGGCGTCGGGTGCTCAGGGCGCGGCGCGCCGAGTCCTGACGCAGACCGGTCTTCGCGAAGCCGCGCCGCGGGAATCGTGAGGCATCCGTGCTGGTTGGAGATCAACGGCGCTAGGATGGTGCGGGCGCCGATGGAGGGTGTGACCGCTGTGACTTCGGGGGACATCGAACCGCGAGTCGGGCGCCGCTGGCTGAATCGGCTGGCTGTGGCGATGCTTCCGGCTGCGCTGGCTCTGGCCTGCGCCTCGACCGGTGTACGCGAGACGGGCGAGAACGCGCTGCTGCGTGAACTCGAGCGCCGCGAGGTCGGCCGTGCTCTGGTGCCGTTCGCCCTGAACGACGAAATGGCCGCCTGGGTTCACGAAGCGGTCGGCACGGCTGAACGCGACAAGCGTCTGGATCGCCTGGTCGAGGCGGTGACCGAGACGTCCATGCTCGGCGTGGAGTACAAGGCCGGGCATACCGGATCCGCGGTCGAGGTCTTCGAGAGCAGGATCGCCAACTGTCTGGCCTTTACCCAGATGTTCGTCGGCATGGCCAGGGAGCTCGATCTCGCGGCCTATTTCGTCGAAGTGACGCACGTCGAGAACTTCGAGCGCGAGGGCGACCTGATCGTCATCTCCGACCACGTTGCCGTGGGTTTCGGCCCCAGGCACGCGATGCGGCTCATCGACTTCGGCCTGCGTGAGGACGAGCGGGGCTTCAGGGTGTCGCCGATCAGCGATCTCACGGCGACGGCCCTCTACTACTCGAACCGTGGCGCCGAAGCGCTGCGGGCCGAACAGCTCGACGAAGCCGTCGCCTGGCTCGAGGACGCCGTCCGAATCGACCCCGAACTGGCGTCCGCCTGGGCCAACCTGGGAGTGGCCCAGCGCCGGAGCGGCCGGACCGATCAGGCGGAGCTGAGCTACCGGCAAGCCCTGGTCGTCGATCCGGCGCTCAGTTCAGCCCTGGTCAACCTGGCCGTGTTGCTGCGGCTGAACGGGCGGACGGAGGAGGCGGACGACCTGCTGCTGATGGCGGACGTCAAACGCAACCGCAACCCGTTCACCTACATCGCCCTCGGCGATCTGAGTCTGCGCTACGGGCGCCTGGACGAAGCGGAGCGCTTCTACAGCCGGGCGCGTCGGCTTGGACCCGACGAGGCGGCGCCGGCGGCGGCGCTGGGCGAGGTGCTGCTGCGCCGGGGCGAGCGGAAGGCCGCCGAGAAACTGCTTCGCCGCGCGCAGCGGCTCGAGCCAGATGGCGACCGGCGGATCGATCGCCTGGTTCGTCTGCTGGCGGCTTCCTGAACGCCGCCTGACGGCCGCGCGACCGGATCTCTGCTGTGCCGCCCCTCTGGCAGCTCTGGATCGATACCGGCGGCACGTTCACCGACTGCATAGCGCTCGATCCGGAGGGCTCGTCCCAGTGCGTGAAGGTCCTGAGCTCGGGCGCGGTCCGGGCCACCGTGGTATCGAATGGACCTCTGGGGCCGCGGCTCGAGACGCGCTTCGATCTGCCGGAGGGGTTCTTCGCCGGCTACCGTGCGGTACCCCTTGGCGAAGGCACGCCGGCGTTGGTGGAGGAGTGGTTGGCGGATGGAACCTGCAGGCTCCTGCCGGCGGAGAACGGCGCCGGAACTCCCGCTTTCGAGCCTGGCCAGGTGCTGGAACTCCTTTCGCCGGAGAACGCGCCGATTCTCGCCGCACGCATCGCGACCGCCAGGGCGCTGGACGAACCGTTGCCGCCGTGCGATCTTCGGCTTGCCACGACGCGCGGCACGAACGCCCTGCTCGAGCGGGCGGGATCCCGCACGGTGCTCTTCGTCACCGAAGGATTCGCCGACCTGTTGCTGATCGGCGACCAGGCACGACCGGACATCTTCGCGCTCGCGGTCGAGCGCCCGGCTCCCCTGTACGAACGGTCGGTCGAGGTGACCGGACGGCTGGACGCCGGGGGCCGGGAGATCGAGCCGCTCGATGAAGACGGCCTGAGAACCGCAGCTCGCGCCCTCGTCGACGAGGGCTTCCGCGCCGCGGCCGTGGCGTTGATGCACAGCTACCGGAATCCGGATCACGAACGGCGGGCCGAACGCATCCTCCGCTCTGCCGGCTTTCGTACGGTGTCCTGCTCGGCGGAACTGGCGCCGCTGATCAAGATCGTGCCGCGGGCGCACACGGCCGTGGTCGACGCCTACCTGGGACGGGCAGTCGGCGGTTACCTGGAGACCACGGGGGCGGCGCTCTCGGGAGGGCGCGAGTCGGAAGCGGGCGAGGCCGGCGGTGTCGCGCCCCGGGTGATGACCAGCGCCGGCGGACTGGCGGGCTTCTCGAGCTACAGGCCCAAGGACAGTCTGCTGTCCGGCCCCGCCGGGGGCGTCGTGGGCGCGGCCGCGGCGGGGCGCGCGAGCGGTCGTGACCGGGTCATCGGCTTCGACATGGGAGGCACCAGTACGGACGTGTCGCGTTACGACGGCGACTTCGAGTACAACTTCGAGTTCCGCGTCGGCGACGCGGTCGTCGTGGCGCCGGCCTTGGCGATCGAGACCGTGGCTTCCGGCGGCGGCTCGATCTGCCGGGTGGATCACGGTCAGCTCAAGGTCGGGCCCGAGAGTGCCGGGGCGCGTCCCGGCCCCGCCTGCTACGGCGCCGGCGGACCGCTCACGATCACGGATGTGAACCTGCTGCTGGGCCGGATCGATCCGACGGCTTTCGGCCTGCCCATCGATGTGGCGGCAGCCGAAAGGCGCGCCGCCGAGGCGCTGGCGGGGCTCGGCGGCGTCGACGAGGAACTCCTCGGTGGTTTCCTCGCGATCGCCAACGAACGGATGGCCGACGCGATTCGCCGCATCTCCATTTCGCGCGGCTACGACCCGACGGACTACGCCCTGGTCAGCTTCGGCGGCGCGGGCGGCCAGCACGCCTGCGCGATCGCCTCGGAGCTGGGCATGGAGACCGTCATCGTGCCCGTCGATACATCGCTGCTCAGTGCCGTCGGGCTCGGCCACGCCGTGCTGGAGCGTTTCGCTCACCGGCAGGTCCTCGAGCCGCTCGACGGTGGCGGGGTGGGATCGGTGGTCGAGCGCCTGGAACGCGAGGCGCTGGACCGGCTTCTGGAGGAACGCGGCGCGAACCTGGAAGGCGCCGCGGTGCGGCGGCGGATCGTCCGGTTGCGGCTGCTCGGCCAGGAAACGGCGCTGGAGGTGGAACCGGGTTCCGCGGAGGAGGCGCGCTCCGCCGACGTTGTCGCCGCGCTCTTCGCCGAGCGCTACCGTGCGGTCTACGGTTACCCGCCTCCTGAACACCCGATCGAGGTCGAATCGATCCGCGTCCTGGCGTCGACCGCTCCCGCCGCGGCGCGGCTCGATCGCGCCGGAACCGCCGCGGGCCGCGAAGTCGAAGCCGGTGAGTACCGGGCCTGGTTCGCCGGCTGGGGGACGGCCGCGCTCCTGCGCCGCGAGGACCTCGCTCCGGGTTTCGAACGCCCCGGTCCGTGCCTGGTGCAGGAACGGCACAGCATCACGGTGGTGGAGCCGGGTTGGAGGCTGCGTGTGGACGAGGCCCGCGCGCTGGTCCTCGAAGGGGCGCAGGAGGCATAGGGGCTTCCCGCCGGCACGCGGGCGGAACTTCCAGGGCGGAAGGACGTATCAAGGGCTGTTCCGAACTGACCGCTGGCGGGATTGGCGTAGAGTTGCGGGTTCCCGCCTGTTGCCTCCCCCATGCGCTGCCTCCTCGATTCGGCCACCCGTTCCCGGAGCCCATCCTCCTGGCTCTACGCGACTTGTCTTGCGACGTGCGCGCTGGCGGCGATTGCCATGGGCTGTGCCCACACGAGCGTGCTGGAGCGCATCCCGGAGGTCGCGGAACCGCCGCCGGAGTTCGACCTGGGGTTCGACCGTGCGCACGGTGCGGCGGCGCCCGGCGCCTGTAGCGCGCTGGGCGATCAGACTCTGTGGAACCTCCAGGATCGCCTGGCCGGTCAGAGCTTCGATCTCCAGGTTGCCTGGAGCCGGGTCGAGGCCGCCGACGCCCGCGCCCGGGAGAGCGGCGCCTACCTGATGCCGCGTGTCGACGCTTCCCTGACCGGAAACGACCTGACCTTCCCGGGCAGCGGCATCGTGAACCAGTTCCTGCTCGCCGGGGCGGCCTGGGACTCCACCCTGGCATCCAGCTTCGAGATCGATCTCTGGGGTCGCTTGCGCAACCGCGAACTGGCGGCCTTGCTGGATGCCGAGGCGAGCGTTCATGACCTGCGTTCGCTGGCGATCAGCCTGTCGTCGGGGTTGGCCGAGGTCTGGTTCGGCGTCGTCGCGGAACGGGAACTCATCGCGCTCCTCGAGAGTCAGCAGCGGACTTCGGAGAGGTTCCTGGAGCTGACCCAGCTTCGCTTCGGCCAGGGCCTGGGGCCGGCTCAGGACATCGGCCGCCAGCGCGAGCAGTTGCTGAGCCTCCAGGGCCAGATCGAACTCGCACGGGGCCGGCTGGAGTCGCTGGAGTTCCAGCTCGCAACGCTTCTCGGCAGTACGGAGCGCCTGACTCCGGACGATGCGCCTGGCCTGGGGCCGTTGCTGGATGCGGCCGAACAGCCTGATCTCGGCGTGCCGGCCGCGTTGCTGGACCGGCGGCCCGACTTGCAGGCGGCTCGCTGGCGCGTCGAGGCGGCCGACCGGCGGGCGGCGGCCGCGGTCAGGGAGTGGTTGCCGTCGCTGTCGCTGACCGCCCTGGTCACCGGACGGGCACTGGAGGTCGCCGACGTCATGAGCGACCTCGTCCGTCAGATCGGCGGTACCGCCTCGCAGGCCGTCTACGGCGGCGGCGGCCGGCGGGCCCGGATCGATCAGGCGTACGCGGCGGCGGAGGAGAGCCTCTACGCCTACGCGCAGTCCCTGGTCAACGCGGTCGGCGAGGTGCAGACGGCGCTCGCGGTGGGCCGCAGCAGTCGTGAGCTGGTGACGAACCTGGAGGAGCGGTTGGGGGAGGCACGCCGGGTGCTGCTTCTGACCAGCGAGTCGTACCGTGAGGGCGCCACGGACTACCTGAACGTGCTGACCGCGCTTCTGTCCCAGCAGGGGCTGGAACAGGCGCTGATCGACGCCCGCCGGCAGCAATTGGCCAGCCGGCTGCAGCTCTGCCGCTCGCTGGGCTTCGCGCCGGGCACGTCGGTGGAGCGGCTGGCGGCCGGGCTCGCCGCGGCGCCCGAAACAACGGCCGCCGGCGGAGCGTCCTGAGAGACGGAACGTCCCGATGAGTGTCCTGATCCGCGTAGGCATCGTGGTGCTGATCCTGGTGGTCGGCGTGGTGGCCGCCGTGGGGATCATTCGCGCCAGACCTGAGGCGGTCCAGAGGCCGCCGGACGACTCCGGCGTGCTGGTCGAAGTGGCCGAGGTGAGGCGGATGCCGCGGCGGATCGACATCGAGGCCCAGGGGACCGTGCTGCCGGCCCAGAGGGTCGTCGTTCAGCCTCAGGTGAGCGGCCGGATCGCGTTCGTCATGCCGCAACTCGCTCCCGGCACGCTCCTGCGCGAGGGCGACGTGATCTTCGCGATCGAGGATGCCGACTTCAAGCTGGCGGTGGCCCGGGCCACCGCCACGGTCGCCGAGGCGGCGGCCCAACTCGAACTCGAGCAGGGCCGCGGCCGGGTGGCCGAGCGGGAGTGGGAACTGTTCCAGGACGAGCTGGACGCGGAACAGATGGAGGCCTCGCTGGCGCTCCGCGAACCGCAGTTGCGGTCCCGGCTCTCGGCCGTCCATACCGCCCGCGCGACTCTGGCGCGGGCCAGGCTGGATCTCGAGCGCACGGTGGTGCGCAGCCCGTTCAACGCCGTCGTGCTCTCCGAGACGATCGAGGTCGGCCAGACGGTGACGCCGCAGAGCCAGACCGTGACGCTGGCGGGCACCGACGCGTTCTGGGTGCGGGCTGCCGTTGGCACGGACGAACTTGAGCAGCTCCGGGTTCCGGGGCTCCATGGCGACGTCGCGGGTTCGCGGGCGCTGGTGCGGATCGATCCCGAGAACGACTACGTCCTGCCGGGCCGCATCGTCCGGCTACTGGGAGACCTGGACACCGCGGGCCGGATGGCCCGGGTCCTGGTCGAAGTCGACGATCCGCTTGGACTCGAGCGCGGGACGGGCGGCTCCGCCGGACGGGGACTCCTGCTCCTGGACAGCTACGTCGACCTGCTGCTCGAGGGCGGCACGGTGCGCGACCTGTTCGAGGTGCCCCGGGAGTGGCTTCAGGAGGGCGGGCACCTCTGGATGTACAGCGGTGAGCAGCTCGAGCGCCGGCCGGTCGACGTGGCGTGGCGCTTCGAGGACAGCGTCTGCATCGACTCGGGGCTGGCTGAGGGCGAACTCGTGGTGACCAGCCGCATCGCCACTCCGATCGAGGGGATGAAGCTCCGCCTGGGCGCGGATGCGCCACCGGTGGTAGCGGCCGATCTCCTCTCCGCCGCGAGCCGCTGGGACGTATCGGTCTGGGGCGCCGTGCCGACGGGAGTGGCGCCATGAGCCTCATGTCCCACGACCACGGTCCTGTCGACAGGAAGGGACCGATCGGCTGGATGGCGGCGCATCCGGTCGCGGCGAACCTGCTGATGGGAGTCCTGGTCTTCGGCGGCATTCTCTTCGCGCTGGGAACCAAGCGGGAGGTCTTCCCGGAAATCGACATGGACATGGTGACCGTCGTCGTCGCCTACCCGGGCGCCTCGCCCCAGGAAGTCGAGGAGGGAGTCGTCCTCGCGATCGAGGACGAGATCAGCAGCCTCGACGGCATCAAGAAGATCAACTCGATCTCGGTCGAGGGTCTCGGCACGGTGATGGCCGAACTCCTCACCAGCGCGAACCCGGACCGGACGTACAACGACATCAAGAGCACCGTGGACCGGATCACGTCGTTCCCTCAGGACGCCGAACGCCCGGTCATCTCGCTGGTGACGAATCGCAGGCAGGTGCTGTCGCTGCTGGTCCACGGCGACGTGGACCTGAAGTCGCTCGACCGGCTCGCGGAGGAGCTCCGCAACGAGCTGCTCTCGGACGAGCGAATCACGCTGGTGGAGAAGGCGGGGATTCCGCCGCCCGAGATCAGCGTCGAGGTGCCGGCTGACAACCTGCGGCGCTACGGCCTCACGCTGCCGCAGATCTCGACGGCCGTGCGGGCGGCCTCGATCGACCTGCCCGGGGGCTCCGTCAAGACCGAGGGCGGCGAGGTCCTGGTCCGCACCACGGAGCGTCGCGACTACGGCGAGGAGTTCCGGGACATCACGCTGATCGCCCGGGCCGACGGCACCCGCGTCCGTCTCCGGGACGTCGCCACCGTGGTCGACGGCTTCCGCGAGACGGACGAGGAGCTGTACTACAACGGGCAGCCGGCGATCGACCTGCAGGTCTTCCGCGTCGGCGAGGAGGTGCCGCTCCAGGTGTCGTCCGCGGTTTACGACCTGCTCGAGCGCCGCGAGGGCACGCTCCCCGACTCGGTGGGAATCTCCATCGTGAATGACGAGTCGGAGGACTATCGGGACCGGCTGTCGATTCTCGGGAAGAACGGCCTGATCGGACTGCTGCTGGTGGTCACCGTGCTGGGCATCTTCCTGCGGCCGGCGGTCGCCTTCTGGGTCAGCCTGGGCATCTTCATCTCGTTCTGCGGTTCGTTCTTCCTCATCCCGATTCTCGGCGTGTCGCTCAACATGATCTCGCTCTTCGCGTTCATCCTGGTGCTCGGGATCGCGGTGGACGACGCGGTCGTCGTCGGCGAGGCGATCTTCTACCACCGCCGGGGCGACAACCGGCTCGAGGCCGCGATCGTCGGCACCCGGGAGGTACTGGCGCCGGTCACGTTCGCCGTCATCACGACGATCATCGCCTTCATTCCCCTGGCCCTGGTTCCGGGAATCACCGGCAAGTTCTTCCGCAACATCCCGTTCATCGTCATTCCCGTCCTGCTGCTGTCCCTGATCGAGTCCGTGTTCATCCTGCCGGCCCACCTGCGGCACGTGGGGCGGACGAAGCTGCGCGGCCGGAAGGGCAGGAAGCGGGCGGCGCTCAACCCGTTCAAGAAGCTGGGCGCGCTTCAGCTCCGCTTCTCGGAGTGGGTGGAACGGACTATCGCGAGCCAGGTTCCGCCGATCATCCGGCGGCTGGTGCGTGACCGCTACCTGACCGTGGCCGTCATGTTCTCGGGGCTGGTCGTCGCGGTCAGCGTGGTCGCGGGGGGGCACATCAAGTTCAATTTCTTCCCGCGGATCGAGGGCGAGTTCGCGAACGGCGTGATCGAACTGCCGTTCGGCGCGCCGGTCGCGGACACCCGCGAGGTGGCGCGCCTGATGACCCGGTCGGCGGAAGAGGTCGGCGCCCAGCTTGTGGCGGAGGGGCGGATGCGGCCGCGGCCCGACGGCGCGATGCCGGACACCGTCTTCCGGGGAATCGAGGCCAGGATCGGAAGCGCCGATACCGGCGCGTTCGGCCCCGGTCAGGGCTTTGCCGCGACCGGCGGGCACGTCGGTGTCGTGACGGTCCACCTCGTGCCCGACGCGGAGCGCGAGTTCGGCTCGGCGGAGTTCACGGCGCGCTGGCGCGATCAGGTCGGCGAGGTCTCGGGCGTGGACCGGCTGTCCTTCGACTTCAACGACGGTCCCTCGGCCGGGGCCAAGGTTTCGGTCCAGCTCGAGCACACGCAGACGCCACCGCTCGAGGCGGCGGCGGCGCGCGTCGCCGCGTCGCTGGCGACCTACAACGGCGTGTTCGACGTCGACGACGGCTTCAAGGTCGGCAAGCCGCAGCTCGACCTCGTGCTCAAGCCGGCCGCCAAGGGTCTGGGGCTCACCGAACGCGCGCTGGCGGCCCAGGTCCGCGGCGCCTTCTTTGGCGCCGAAGCGAGCCGCCAGCAGCGCGGCCGCGACGAACTGCGCGTCTACGTCCGCCTGCCGCGGGACGAGCGCGATTCGGTTCACGCGATCGAGAACCTCCTGATCCGCACGCCGGGCGGTGGGGAGATTCCGCTCCACCAGGCGGCGTACGTGCGGCCGGGACGATCGTTCACCGAGATCCTCCGGGTCGACGGACGCCGCACGGTCACCGTCACGGCCGACATCGACCCGACGGCCACCACCGGCAACGACATTCGCGCCGCCCTGGCCCGGACCATCCTGCCGGAGGTCGTGGCCGACACCCCCGGACTGACCTTCAACTTCAGCGGCGAGCAGGAGGCGCAGGCCGAAGCGGTGGAATCGCTGAGCGGGAACCTGATCGTCGCCATGCTCGCCATGTACGCCCTGATGGCGGTCGCCTTCCGCAGCTATCTGCAACCGCTCGTCGTTCTGTCGGCCGTGCCCTTCGGCATGTTCGGGGCGGTGATCGGCCACCTGATCATGGGCTACGACCTGAGTTTCCTCAGCATCTTCGGACTGGTCGCGCTGTCCGGTGTCGTGGTCAACGACTCGCTGGTTCTGATCGACGCGGTGAATCAGTTGCGGAGCGAGGGCAGGAGCCTGGTCGATTCCGTCGTCGGCGGCGTCACCCGACGCGTCAGGCCGGTCATCCTGACCTCGCTGACGACGTTCTTCGGCCTGATGCCGATCATCCTGGAGCGTTCGAATCAGGCCCAGTGGCTCGTGCCGATGGCGCTCAGCCTCGGTTTCGGGGTGCTGTTCGTGACCGGCATCGCCCTGATTCTCGTGCCCTGCACCTACATGATGGTCGACGACCTGAAGAACGGCCTGCGCTGGCTCGTGGGGATGAGCCCGGAGCCGGGCGAACCGGAGCCGGCGCCGCAGCCCGGAGGCGGAGGCAGGTAGAGCGGGTCAGGCCCCTCGCGTCATGGACGAACTGGTGCGGGCCTGTGAGCGGCTCTGGCCTCAGGGGATCTCGATCTTCCTCTCCCACCAGGCCCGGTTTCGCAATCCGCTCTCGCCCGCGGACCGGGAAGCTCTGGCCGACTCGGCGGCGGCGAGGGATCCCGCGGTCGTGGCGGTCGTTGGCGAGGAACTCCCGGAGCGCCTGGACCGGCTGGAGCGTGGCACGTACTTTCCGGTGCCGTTGGCGCGGGCGGTCGCCGGTGGACGCGCCTTCGACGACGCGCTGATGTCGTTCCACTACCCGCCGGTCGTCGTCGACGCGGACCGGCGCTGGTCGTGGAAGGGTGGCCCGGTCGCCGATCGCATCCGCCGCTTCTTCGTCCAGCACATCGGCTTCGAACCGGCGCTCGGCGTCTGGTTCGTCGAGTACCGGGTCAACGACGGCTGGTGGGACAAGTGCTATCTCGACTGTGAGACCACGCCGCTGGTCGCGGTCCAGTTGCGGGAGGAAGGTGGTGCTGGGGAGGGAGGAGTCGTCGCCGACCTGAGCAACGGGCAGAGCGACCGCCTCGATCCCGATTCGCTGCGCCTGGATGGGCAGGAACGGCTGTTCGCCACGTCCGGGCAGCACGGACTGGTCGAGATTGCTGACGCGCCTCGCTTCGCACTGCTGCGCACGGTGTCCGAGGACTGCCGGACGGTGGAGTTCGCCGGGGCGCGGCGCCCCCTGTACTGGCCCGACGACGAGCCGTAGGCACGAGCGCCGTCGCGGTCTGACTGTCGGTGCGCCGGCCTTCTGGCCGGCATCGAGCGCGATGCCGCGAAGCGGCGAGCCTACCCCTCCACCGGATTCCCGTCCGCGTCGAGGAATCGCATCTCGCCGAGCCCCAGGCCTCTGATCTTCTCCTCGATCCGTACCCGGTCGCCGACCACGATCCAGACCAGGTTGTCCGGTTGGAGCACGCGGTCGGCCTGGGCGCTGACGTCGGAGAGGTCGACCTCGCGCACGGCGTCGGCGAAGGTGTCCCAGTAGTCGTCCGGCAGGTCGAAGCGGGTCATCTCGATCAGGCTCGCCATCACCGCGCCGTTCGTCTCCCACCGTCCCGGCAGGGTCAGCGTGTTCTGGTCCGTGACCTTGGCCAGTTCGTCCGCGGTCGCCGGTCTGCTGCCGCCGCTGCGGATGCCCCGGATCTCCCTGTCGATCTCGGCCATCGACTCGGCCGTCCGGTCCGTCTGGACCGGCGCGAAGGCGTAGTAGGGCCGCTGGCCGGCGGCGTCGAGCAGGATGGCCCGGGCGCCGTACGACCAGCCCTTGTCCTCGCGCAGGTTCAGGTTGATGCGCGAAGTGAAGCCGCCGCCGATGATGTCGTTCATCGCCTCGATCCGGAGGTTCGCGGGATCGCCCTTCGGCGGCGCCACCTGTCCGGCGAAGATGATCGACTGCGCCGAGTCCGGCCGGTCGATCAGGTAGACGACGGTCTCGGGCTGCGGCGTGACCTCGGCCAGGTTCTTCGCCGGCACGTCGCTCGCTTCCCAGCCGGCGAACCGGGCTTCGATCGCGGGCAGGAGCTCGTCCATCGCGATGTCGCCGACGGCGATCAGGGTCGCGTTGTTCGGCCTGAACCAGGTGTCGTGGAACGTGCGCAGCGCGTCGACATCGAGGGCGCCCACCGACTCCTCGGTTCCCGAGCCGGTCAGAGGATTGCTGTAGGCGTGGCCCTCGCCGTAGAGGATGCGGGGCAGGACGCGCTGGCCCATCGCCACCGGCTGCACCTTCTCGCGGCCGATGCCGGCGAGCTGCTGTTGCTGCTGGCGCTCGAACTCGTCTTCCGGGAAGGAGGGGTTCAGGATGACGTCGGCGAACAGGTCGAGGGACTCGTCGAGGTTCTCCACGAGCGCGCTCATCGACACGGTCGACACGTCGAGGTTCGAACCCGCTCCGAGGGTGGCGCCGAGGCTGTCCAGCGTGTCCGAGATCTCGAGCGCCCCCCTGGAGGTGGTGCCCTCGTCGAGCATCCCCATCGCCATCCGCGCGGTGCCCGGCAGGGCGAACTGGTCCGAGGCGTAGCCTGCGTCGAGCATCATGGTCAGGTTGACCACGGGCACCGCGTCGCGGCGAGCCAGGATGACGCGCAGACCGTTGTCGAGTTCCGCGGATTCCCGGGCCGGGAACGAGGCGGAGGGGAAGTCGGTGACTTCGGGCGGGCCGGCGGAGCGGTCGAGCGTCGTCTCGGTCGTCGTGTAGGTGGCGAAGGGTCGTACTTCGACCGTCAGCACGCCGTCGTCGAGCCACTCGGTGGCGGCGCCGTGGACATCGGCGACGGTGGCGCTCAGGATGTTCTCCTGCTGCCGCCTGTGGCCGTCCGGGCTGCCGAGGTAGACCTCGCTCGCGGCCAGGACGTCCGACTTGCCGCCGAAGCCGCCGATCCGTTCGACGCCGCGAATGAAGCTCGCCCGCTGGCTGGCCTGGGCCCGCGAGAGCTCTGCCGCGGTCGGGCCGGACGCGAGGAAGGTCTCGAGTTCCTCTTCGAGCACGGCTTCGACCTCGGCCAGATCCTGTCCCGGCTGCGCCGTGGCGAAGACGAGGAACAGGCTGCCGAACTGGCGCGTCATGACGAAGGCGTTGACGCTCGTGGCGATCTGGTCGTCGTAGACGAGGCGCTTGTAGAGGCGGGAACTCTTGCCGCCGGCCAGGACGTCGCTGGCCAGGGAGAGATGGTCGACGGAGGCGTCCTTCACCGTGGCGACGTTCCACACCTTGTAGATACGGGCCTGCGGCACCCGGTCCTGGAGGACGATTCGGCTCGGTTCGCTGCGCCGGGCAAGTGACACGTCCGGCTTGATCAGGGGCGGTCCCGAGGGGATGTGACCGAAGTACTTCTCGACCCGGGCCTTCACGTCCTCGGCCTCGACGTCGCCGGCGACCACCAGCACCGCGTTCGCCGCGCCGTACCAGGTATCGAACCACTCGTGGACATCGGCCAGCGAGGCGGCGTTCAGGTCCTCCATCGAGCCAATCGTCGAGTGGTCGTAGGGATGGCCGTCGGGATAGGTGTTCTCGAAGATGGTCAGGAAGACCTTGCCGTAGGGCTGGTTCTCACCCTGGCGCTTCTCGTTCTGGACCACGCCGCGCTGCTCGTCGAGCCGGGCCTGGTCGACGGCCGCCCGCATGTGGCCCATGCGGTCGGACTCCATCCACAGCGCCATGTCGAGCGCCGTCGTCGGCACCACCTGGAAGTAGTTCGTCCGGTCCTGGTTCGTCGTGCCGTTCATGCCGGTGGCGCCGACCCGGTCGAAGGGCTTGAAGTAGTCGTCGTTGAAGTGCTCGCTGCCGTTGAACATCAGGTGCTCGAACAGGTGCGCGAAGCCGGTCTTGCCGATCTTCTCGTCGCCGGCGCCGACGTCGTACCAGACGTTCACGGCGACGATCGGCGCCTTGTGGTCCTCGTGGACGATCAGTCGCAGTCCGTTGTCGAGGACGTACTTCGTGTAGGGGATGTCGACGACGTCGACGTTGCCGGACGTTGGGCCGTCGGCCGGACTGCCGCAAGCGGCTAGAAGCCCGAGAATGAGGATGGTTCCAGGCAGTCGTTTCACGGCGTTACTCCTTGAGTTGAGAGGGGCTGTTGATCATGCGGGCCGGATGAGGCTCGCCGGAGACGGCGTCACCAGGCGATGCCGTAGTCCTCGCCATAGTCGCTGGCGCCGCCCCACATCGTGCCATTCTCGCGGTCGAACCAGATCGCGGTGATGGGCCCGGACGTGCGGTCCAGGGCGCGCACGCTGTAGCCCATGCGTCTGAGTTCCGCTCTCACCCAGGGTGGCACATCCCCGCGGACGTCGAGGTCTCCCGGCCGGGACTCGTGAGCGCCGAAGGAACTCTGCATCTGGTGGCTGGTGATGTTCGCGGCCTCCGCGGCCTGCTGGACGTTCATGCCGAACTCGACGACGTTCAGGAAGAACTGGAGCAGGTTCTGGTCCTGCGTGTCTCCACCCTGGACGGAGAACGAGAGGTAGGGCTTTCCGTCCTTGAGGGCCATGCCAGGGGTCAGGGTGGCGCGGGGGCGCTTGCCGGGCTCGGGCAGGTTGTACGGGTTGAGCCCCGGATCGAGCACGAAGCTCTGCATCCGCTGGCTCATTCCGATGCCGGTGCGCCCGGCGATCACCGCGGGGATCCAGGCGCCGCTGGGGGTGACGGAGACGACCCAGCCCTCGGCGTCGGCGGCCTGGATCGAGGTCGTGCCGGCTGTGAAGGCCTCCTCGTAGGTCATCCGCGGCAGCGGCGGTCGGCCGGCCGACGCCTGCTGGAAGCCCTGCTCACCTTCGGCGTCCGCTGCCGGCGGGATCGGCGTCCACTGTTCCAGGAGGTCGAGGAAGGGGTTGTCGCCTTCCTGGAAGTCGTAGGGGTTCCCCGGGCGGGCCTCTTCGTCGTTCTGCTTCCAGTCGATCGACTCGTAGCGGGCTCGGGCGTAGCTCTTCGACAGCAGTCCTTCGAGCGGCTCCTCCGGCGGGTAGTAGGGATCGCCGTAGTAGAAGTCGCGGTCGGCGAAGGCCAGGTTCATCGCCTGGTAGAGGGTGTGGATGTACCGGGCCGAGTTGTAGCCCATCGACCTGAGGTCCGCGTTCTCCAGGATGTTCAGAGCCTGGAGCATGACCGGGCCCTGGACCCAGGAGGTCAGCTTGTACACGTCGACGCCGCGGTAGTTCGTGCGGACCGGCTCCTCGATGTGGACCTGCCACTGGTCGAGGTCGGCCATGGTGATCAGCCCGCCCAGTTCGCCCGATCCACGCACGAACTCCTCGGCGATGTCGCCGCGATAGAAGCGGTCGTACGCGGCGGCCAGGGCCTGCTCGCGGGTCTTGCCCTGTTTCAGCGCCGCCGCCTCGGCCTCCACCAGCTTGCGCAGCGTGTCCAGCAGATCCGGCTGGCGGAAGATCTCGCCGGCCCTCGGCGCCGCGCGCCTTTCACCATCCCCGGACGCCGACAGGTGGGGCAGGAAGACCCGCGCCGAGTCCGGCCACTGCTGGAGCATCTCCCTGCGGCGCTCCATGTTGTCGGCCTGGGCGCGCTCGATCGGGTAGCCGTCCGCCATCTGGATCGAGGGTTCCAGCACCTCGGCCAGGCTCATCGTGCCGTAGTGCGCGAGCATGACGATCAGGCCGCCCGGCGTTCCCGGCGTGACCGCCGCGAGCGGCCCGTACTCCGGCGGGTACACGTGGCCTTTCCCGCGGTAGAACTCGACGGTCGCGCCGGTCGGCGCGGCGCCGAGCGCGTTGATCCCGACCACTTCGCCCCCTTCGCGCGGGTCGAAGATCAGCGCCTGCGTCTCGCCGCCCCAGCCCAGCGTGTCCCACATGGTCGAGGTCGCGGCCAGCATGGCGCAAGTGGCGTCGACCGCGTTGCCGCCGCGAGCGAAGATCAGGGCGCCGGCCGTGGCGGCGAGCGGTTTGCCGGTGACCGCCACCCAGTGGCGTCCGTGCAGCACGGGCTTGACAGTGCGTTGAGCTTCGGAAGCCGAAACGGCGAGGCATAGGCCCAGCGCGCCGATCGTGGCCATCGGTCCTCTCGTCATCGTGGCAGCTTATCGCTGCCGTGGACGGCGTTGGCTGTCGGTCGAAAGCGACGGCGGGCTGCTCGGCTCTACCGCTCGTCTACTCGTCCAGGAGTTCGAAGAGCCGCGCCCGGCTCATGCCGGCCGTGCGCATGTTCTTCAGGATGATGCCTACGGGCACGTCCTTGCCCATGGGGATGACCACCGGACGGCTCGCTCCTGCCTTGGTCAGCGTCAGATGAGAACCGACCTGGTGCTTCCTGGTCCAGCCGTCCCGTTCGAAGGCGCGCACCAGCCGGCGCGGCCTAATGGGCCGCAGCGGCCTGGACAACCTGCTGCCTCGTCTGGAAGGGCACCAGGCGGTCGGTGGCGCTCGTAGCGGAGTATCGGTTCTCGGTCGAGGCTTCGAATCCGCAGTCCGTCAGAACTTCGTCCAGGGTTCCCATGTCGTAGCAGGTGAACAGGAAGGCCCCCAAGGCCTCGCCGAGCATTGCCTGTGCCTCTTTCCGGTTCTCTCCGTGGCTGGCCACGTCGAGAAGGGGACACGACGCGATCCATGCCTCTCCCTCCAGGTGGAACTCCACCGGGACATCCATCCTGAACAGGACGCGGTCCGGTCGAGGATCAACGAGGATCGTGGCTTTGCGCATGGCTGAGTTCACTCCGTTCCGGGCCTGCAAAGGCTACCAACTCCGCGCCCGCCGCCGTTAGGTCCCCGCTCCGGGTGTCGGCTGGATCAGTCCACGGCGGAGAAGATCCGCAATCCGCGCCCTTCAGGGTCCAGGACGTCCTGCCGACCTACGACGTAACAGTAGAAGGCGGTAGGTCCCGACGCTGCACTCACGCGATCTCCCGCATGCCGTCGGCCTGGCCGCGGAGACCCTTCGAGTCAAGTTAGACAAAGTCGACTTGCCTTAAGTCGCGGCGGCGGCGTAAGCGGCTTGAACTCAGCCGTTTGCGGGTGATCAGGAGAGTCGCTGCCCGGTGGTGGACTGCGAGTGGCGGTCTCGACCTGGTTTTCTCCGGCCAGTACAGCCGCTGATAGCCTGCCGGTCTCTCACCTGAAGCCACGAGGACTCCGCTCCATGAAAGCAGCCGTTTTCCACGAGGTCGGGCAACCGCTCGAGATCACCGACGTCGCGATCAGCAAGCCGGGACCGCACGAGATCCTGGTCCGGAGTTCCGTGGTCGGGGTCTGCCACAGCGACCTGCACTTCGTGGACGGGCTGTGGCCGATTCGCACACCCGCGATCCTCGGCCACGAAGCGTCCGGGATCGTCGAGCAGGTGGGTTCCGAGGTGCGCTACGTCGAGCCGGGCGACCATGTGATCACCTGTCTCTCCGTGTTCTGCGGCTACTGCGAGTACTGCATGAGCGGCGAGCCGAGCCTTTGCGACAAGCGGGCCACCCGGCGGCCGCGAGGCGCCGAGCCGAGGCTGGCTCTGCCGCCGAGCAACGGCGGATCTCCGCGCCCCATCTCCCAGTTCGCCGACCTGGCCTCGTTCGCGGAGCAGATGCTGGTGCATGAGAACGCGGTGGTGAAGATCAGGAAGGACATGCCGCTCGACCGGGCGGCGGTCATCGGCTGCGCCGTGATCACCGGTGTGGGCGCGGCGTTCCGGACCGCGGCGGTGGAGCCCGGGTCGACGGTCGCGGTCATCGGCTGCGGCGGCATCGGCCTGTCGACGATCAATGGCGCCGACCTGGCCGGGGCCTCGCGCATCATCGCCATCGACCGTGTGCCGTCGAAGCTGGATCTGGCCAGGGCGTTCGGCGCCACCGACACGATCGACGCATCGGACGGGGACACGGTGAAGCAGGTGCTGGATCTCACCGGCGGCGGCGTCCACTATGCCTTCGAGGCGATCGGGCTCAAGGCCACGGCGGAGCAGGCGTGGGCGATGCTGCGGCCGGGCGGTACGGCCACCGTCATCGGCATGGTGCCGATGGGCCAGAAGGTCGAGATCCCGGGCCACGAGTTGCTGCAGTCCAAGTGTCTGCAAGGCTGCACGATGGGGTCGAACCGCTTCCGCGTCGACATGCCGCGCCTGGTCGAGTTCTACCTGGGCGGCCGGCTGAAGCTCGACGAGCTGATCTCGGACCGGATCGAGTTCTCGCAGATCAACGAGGCTCTGCAGAACCTGAAGACCGGGGAGGTCGCGCGCCAGGTCATCGTGTTCGATGAATAGGCGGATGCGCGCGGCCGTCGCTGCCTGCTGCGCCCTCCTTCTCCTTCCTCTCGCCCCGGCAGCCGCCGGCGGAGTGGCGGAGAAGGCGGGCCTGGAGGCCGCCGTGGCGGAGCGGGCCGATCTGCTCTGGGACGCCGCGAGAAAGATCTGGGAGTGGGCCGAGCCGGGCTACCAGGAAACGAAGTCGTCGGCCCTGCTCGCCTCCCTCGTCGAGGAGGAGGGGTTCGAGGTCGCGCGCGGGGTCGCCGGCATTCCGACCAGCTTCGTCGCCTCGTTCGGCTCGGGCGAGCCGGTCATCGCGATTCTGGCCGAGTTCGACGCCCTGCCGGGACTGTCTCAGGAGGCCGTTCCCACCCGTTCTCCACGGGAGGGACCGGACTGGGGCCACGCCTGTGGCCACCACCTGTTCGGCGCCGGCTCGCTGGGCGCTGCCCTCGCGGTGGCAGACGGCATTCGCGCGGGCGCGGTTCAGGGAACGGTCCGCCTCTACGGCACGCCGGCGGAGGAAGGCGGCGGCGCGAAGGCGTTCATGGCCCGGGCGGGCCTGTTCGACGACGTCGACGCGGTGCTCCACTGGCATCCGGGTGACGGGAACTCGGCCGGTGATCCGACGAACCTGGCCCGGGTGGCGGCGAAGTTCCGCTACCGCGGGCGGAGCGCCCATGCCGCCGCGTCGCCCGAGGCGGGCCGGTCGGCGCTCGACGCGGTGGCGATCCTGAACTACGGCGCCGAGCTGCTCCGGGAGCACACGCCGGACCGGACCCGCATCCACCACGTGATCACCGCCGGCGGCGACGCGCCGAACGTTGTGCCGGCGTTCGCCGAGGCTTACTACTACGTCCGCCACCCGGACATCGACGTGGCGCGCTCCATCTACGACCGACTGGTGCTCGTCGCCGAAGGTGCGGCCCACGCCACGGAGACGGAACTCGAGATCGAGTTCCTCGGCGGCATCCACAACCTGCTGCCGAACGACACGCTGTCCGAGGTCTCGCTTCGCAACTTCGAGGCCCTCATCGACATGAAGTACACGGAAGCGGAGAAGGGCTGGGCCCGGAAGCTCCAGGAATCACTGCTGAAACCGCGCCCGCTTGCATCCGTTTCCGAGTTGCGCGACGAGACCGGAAGAACGACCCTCGGTTCGACCGATGTCGGCGACGTCTCCTGGGTGGCGCCGACGACGGGCATCCGGACGGCCTGCTGGGTGCCCGGCACGCCGGCCCATTCCTGGCAGGCGACCGCGGCCGGCGGCACGACGATCGGCCGCCAGGGCATGCTGATGGCCGCCCGGGTTCTCGCCGCGACTGCCTGGGATCTCCTTGCCGATCCCTCGATCGTCGAGGCGGCAAGGGAAGAGCTCGACCGCCGGCTGGCCGACCGTCCCTACCGTGCGGCTCTGGAAGAGGGTCAGCAGCCGCCGCTCGACTACCGCAAGGCCCCCGAGCGCTAGCCCGGTCCCGTGCGGAACCTGATTCCTGCCTGCAGGCTGACGTCGACGGCCGAGCCGTACTTGAAGGTGTTGTTGGTGAGGCTGAGGTAGGCGGAGCGACCCAGGCCGCCCTCGGCTGGCCCCAGGCTGCGCGTCCAGCCGAGGTCGATCAGGGTCGCCGTGACGCCGAGGATCGACAGGTTCAATTGGCGGAACGGGCTTTGCTGGTGGCGAAGTTGGACGACGAGCGATGTCTTCGGGCCGAGTGGGCGTTCGCCCGCAATCGCGACGGTGACGATGTTCTGCGGTTCCAGCGTCAGCAGGTCGTGGCCGCCCAGGCGGGTGAAGCCTGCGTTGGCGTAGAGGGTCCATCGCTGCCAGGGGCGGGACACGAGGTACTGGACCCCGGCGTCGACGGAGCCGGTGCCGAGGAAGTCGTCGTCGCTGGCGGTCGGTAGCTTGAGGTGGAACTTGATGGCCTGTCGCCAGGGGCCGGATTCCGGCCCGAGGCCGGACTTGAGCGAGATGATGGTCTCCCCAAGGCCGAGCCCGGCTTGCTCGAAGCGGGTCAAACGGAGCCGCTCGCCGTAGCCGCCGGGGCCGTCACGGCGGAAGTAGAGGGCATAGCCGTTCTCGAGAGTCTGCGGCCGGCCGGACTGGCGGAAGCCGAAGAAGTCGTGGAAGCCCTCGATCAGCGGGTCGATCACGCCTCCGTCGGCGTTGACGACGCCGGCCTTGAGGCCGAGTTCGAGCCGCCGGCCGAAGCGCCGGCGCACGTCGACGGTCAGCCGGTGGTACTCGGCGTCGGCGAAGTAGATCCCCTCGAAGCCGGGCCATGGCGCGATTCCGTCGAGTTCCTGAGGTGTGACCGGTCCCCTGTATCTCCGCGCCTCGATGACCTCGGACACCGAGGGCGACCGCAGCCAGAAACTGGAGAGCCCCAGTGACGCGGTGACCTGCCAGCGTCCCGCCCCGGCCTCGCCCACCGCCGGCGCCTCGACCGGCAGGCTCAGGAAGCCGGAGCCCGAGCCGAGCCAGGCCTCGGCCACGGGTAGCGGCCCGAATCGCTGGTCCTGAGCAACGGCGGAACCGGCTGCCGCGAACATTGTCGTCGCCGTCGCGACGACGGTCAGGCGAGCGAACAGCTGTCTACGCGGCCCCCGCCGACTGGATCGCCTGCCAGATGCGTTCCGGCTTGGCCGGCATGTCGATGTTCGTGATGCCGAGCGGCCGGAGCGCGTCGACGATCGCGTTGACGATGCAGGGCGTCGCCCCGATCGTCCCCAGTTCGCCGATGCCCTTGGCGCCGAGCGGGTTGATCGGCGTCGGGGTCACCGTGTTGTCCAGTTCCATGCGCGGGAAGTGCTTCGCCCGCGGCACCGCGTAGTCCATCAACGTGCCGGAGAGGAGTTGACCGCCGTCGTCGTACTGGATCTCCTCCCACATCGCCTGGCCGATGCCCTGAACGACGCCGCCGAGGCGCTGGCCGTCGGCGAGCATCGGGTTGAGGACTTCGCCGAAATCGTCGACCGCGACGTACCGCTGGATCTCGATCTGGCCGCTTTCGGGATCGATCTCGACCTGGCAGAGGTGAGCGCCGAAGGGGAATGTCGTCGCCGACGGTTCGAAGCGGGCGACGGCCTCGAGTCCCGGCTCCTCGCCGGGGACGTTGACGTTCCAGAGGTGGGCCTTCTCGGCAACCTCGCGGAAGGTCAGGGTGCGATCCGTGCCGCTGACGGTGAACTCGCCGTCCTCGTAGTCGATCTGGTCGACGGGCGCGTCGAGGTGATGGGCTGCGATACGGGTCGCCTTCGCGTGGACCTTGACCAGTGCCATGTCGAGCGCCGCGCCGCCGACCGCGATGCCGCGGCTGCCGAACGTGCCGACGCCGTGCTGCACCTGGTCCGTGTCGCCGTGGACCACCAGCACGTCGTCGAGGCCGACGCCGAAAGCGTCCGCCGCCATCTGGGCGAAGACGGTCTCCTGACCCTGGCCGTGCGGCGAGACGCCGGTGTAGACGGTGACGTTGCCCGTCGGCTCGACGCGCACCGTCGCGCTCTCCCAGGTGCCCATGCGTTGCTGCGGAGTGGCGCCGGTCGAGGGACCGAGACCGCAGACCTCGGTGAACGTGGCGAGCCCGATTCCGACCAGCCGGCCTTCCTCCCGCGCGCTTTGCTGAGCCGCCCGCGCCTCGTCGTAGGCGGCGAGTTCGATCAGACGGTCCAGGGGCTTCTCGTAGTCGCCGGTGTCGTAAGTTGCGCCGGAAGGGGTGGTGTGGGGGAAGACGTCCTTGCTGATGAAGTTCCGGCGCCGCACCGCGACCGGGTCGAGTCCGGTGGCGGCCGCCACCTCGTCCATCACGCGCTCGATGATGTAGGCCGCCTCGGGCCGTCCGGCGCCGCGGTAGGCCTCCGTCGCCATCGTGTTCGTGAACACGGACGAGGTCTCCCAGGCGACCGCCTTGATGTCGTAGCAGCCGCAGGACATGGTGTGCGTGGAGAGAGCGATGAAGGGGCCGAAGAAGGAACGGAAGGCGCCGATGTCGGCGATCGTCTGCCCCTTGAGGGCGAGCACGCGGCCATCGGTCTGGAACGCGACGTCGATCTTCTCGACGTGACCGCGTCCGTGGGTCATGCCGAGCAGGTTCTCGGTTCGCGTCTCCGCCCACTTGACCGGCCTCTTGAGGTCGCGGGACACCCAGCACAGGAGCGCGTCCTCGGCGTAGGTGGGGATCTTGGCGCCGAAGCCGCCGCCGACCTCGGGGGCGATGGCGCGGATGCGGATCTCGGGGATCCCCAGGCACATCGCGATTTGCTGCTTGACGGAGTGGGGCGCCTGGTTCGACGTCCAGATCGTCAGCTTTCCCGGGCCTTCTTCCCAGTGGGCGCAGATCGCACGTCCCTCCATCGGGAAGGGCGCCACGCGCTGGTTGAGCAGCCGGATGGAGAGAGTTCGGTCGGCCTGCTCGAAGAGCTTGTCGGCCTCCGGGTTCGGTGCCGGGATCTGAAGGCAGACGTTGCTGTCGAGTTCCTCGTAGACCTTGGGCGCGCCGGGTGCGAGCGCGGCCTCGACGTCCACGACGGCCTCCCTGGGCTCGATGTCGACCTCGACCAGGGCCGCCGCATCGCGCGCGGCGTAGGTGGTTTCGGCCACGACGACCGCGACCGGGTGGCCGACGTAGAGGACGCGGCCGTTCGCCAGCAGCGGGTGGTCCGGCATGCCGGGGATCTCGACGCCGATGGGGGTCGCTCCGACCTTTCCGTCCAGGTCGGCGTAGGTGTAGACGCCCACGACGCCCGGGTGGGCGGCCGCGGCCGAGGTGTCGATGGAGCGGATGGCGCCGGCCGCGAAGTCGCTGCGCACGAAGGCGGCATACGTCATGCGGGGCAGCTTGACGTCGTCGGTGTAGGTGGCGAGACCCCGGATGAGGCGGGGGTCTTCGCGCCGCTTGATCGGCCGGCCGACGGAGTTCGGTCTGAACGTCGTCATCAGGCGGCTCCCGCTACGTCGGCGGCGTGCTGAACCGCGTCGACGATCTGCTGGTAACCGGTGCAGCGGCAGATGTTGCCGTCGATCGCCTCGCGGATCTCGGCCTCGGTCGGGTTCGGGTTGTCGTCGAGCAACTGCTTCGCCGCCATGATCATCCCCGGCGTGCAGTAGCCGCACTGGAGGCCGTGCTTCTCCCAGAAGCCGACCTGCAGCGGATGCAGTTCGTCGGCGGAGGCCGCGAGGCCCTCGATCGTCGTCACTTCCTGGCCGTCGGCCTGGACCGCCAGGACGGTGCAGCTCTTCACGGCGCGACCGTCGAGATGCACTGTGCAGGCGCCGCAGAGGGTGCTCTCGCACCCGACGTGGGCGCCGGTGAGGTCGAGTTCCTCACGCAGGAAGTGGACCAGCAGCGTGCGCGGCTCGACCTCTCTCTCATGCTTGCTGCCGTTGACCGTGACGGTCACGGAGACGGTGTCTGGCATCGATGCTCCTGTTGGTTCCGGTTGAGTTGGCGGCGGCGATCGTATCGCAGCGCGGGCGCGCTATGATGAGCCTCCTACCGCACCAGTTTGCGCGTTCGCGCAGGGAGGCCGACATGAGGAAGTCGCTGATCGTTACCGCCGTTCTCGTTGGACTCGTCGCCGCCGCTTCGGCGGCCGTTGCCGCCGAGGGCGAGATCAAGAGAACCGCCAGCGGCAAGCCGGACTTCACCGGCGTCTACGACATCTCGAGCATCACGCCGTTCGCGAGGCCGAAGGAATTCGGCGACAAGCTGACGCTGACCGTCGAGGAGGCGCAGGCGCGGGCGAAGTGGCGCGCCGAGACGAACGCCACCCAGGATGCGCCGAGCGATCCGGAGCGCGCGGCGCCGGAAGAGGGCGGCAACGTCGGCGCCTACAACAACTTCTGGTTCGAGTGGGGCAGCCAGAACTACATGATCGACGGCAAGTACCGGACCTCGGTGCTCACCGATCCCCCGAACGGCCAGATGCCGGCCATGACCGAGGAGGGCAAGGCCCGGGCGGCCGCGGCTCCCAAGTTCGCGTGGCCGAACAAGGGCTACGCCTGGTGGCTCGAGACGGGCGACATCCCGTACGACGGCCCGGAAACGAACATCGTCGGTGTGCGTTGCATCTACCAGCCGTCGGCCTCGGTGGCGATTCGTCCGCTGCCCTACAACAACGTGAAGACGATCGTTCAGACGGAAGATCACTTCATGATCATGATCGAGTGGATGCACTGGACCCGGGTCGTGCGCATCGGCGGCGAGCACATGCCGGCGGAGTACACCTCGCTCGCCGGCGACTCGATCGGCTGGTGGGAAGGCGACACGCTGGTCGTCGAGACGACGAACTTCCGCGACATGCCCGACCTGCGCGGCGAGGGCGTGCGAGTCATCGAGCGCTTCAGTCCGAACGACGAGAACAGCCTGCTCTACAGCTTCACGGTCGAGAACCCCGAGTACGAGGCTCCTTTCAGCGGTGAGCTGCCGTGGGCGAAGACGACGCAGAAGAGCTACGAGTACGCCTGCCACGAGGGCAACTACGCGGCGGGCAACACGCTGCGCGGCGCCCGTCTGCTCGAGGCGGAGTACGAGAAGGGCCAGTCGAGTAGCGGCCAGTAACAGGTCCGGCTTCTGGAACCGGGTGCGCCGACGCCCTCGCCGGCTGGGTGCGCGGGTCTTCTGACCCGCTGCCGCCGAAGGCGGCCAGGAAGGCGCGCCGCGAAGCGGCGACGAAACTCCGCTAGACCGCCCGCACCTGCCGGTTCACCCGGCCGATGATCCGCGGCAGGGCCTCGTGCGCCTCCGGCGGCACCCGAAACGTGGTCATCCAGGAGAGGGCGGCGAGATCCTGGAGGTCGACGGCATCCCTGCCGGCCAGTAGAGCCGCTCCGCGCAGGATCTTGATCGCCTTGACCAGGAAGGTGCGGTCGGTGAGCAGCGAGTTCGTCTCGTTGCACTCGAACTCCAGGACGAGCGTACGCAGCACGTCGAGCAGCGCGGCGCGGACCGCCGCTCCGACCTCGACCTCGTACATCCGCTTGTGCAAGGCGTCGAGCGTCACGCGGTCGGTCACGGGTTCGGGGTCGGGCTGCTCGACAACGGAGCCGGAGGCGAAGCGGTCGATCAGCGTCTTCGCCTCGTCGACGCCGCTCTGGATCAGGCCGGAGACCCGCAACTGGAGGGCGAAGCGGTCCAGGTTCGCGGGGTCGAGCGGCTCGTTGTAGTACTCGTCGTCCATCGGGTTGCCGGTGGCGATCGCTGCCATCAGCGGAATCGGGTCGGCGCCGAACCGCCGTTCGTTCAGGATGCGAAGCAGCACGTTGAGCGCCTCTCCGGGCGCGCGCGAGATGTCGTCGAGGACGGCGATCTCGGCCGTGAGCAGGCCGCCGGGTTCGATCCGCTGGTGGATCCGTTCCGCCTCGCCGGCCGATCCGGGCTCGGCGCCATCCGTCCGGACCTTGCGGCGCTCCAGGACGATGTCGCCGACCAGCTCGGCGAGCCGGGTATCGCGGTGCAACTGGTAGAAGAAGAAGTCGAGGTCGGAGCCCCTGGCGGCGACCTCGGCCAGCCTTGTCTTGGCGGTGCCCGGAGGTCCCTCGACGTAGATGTGCTCCCGGGTGACGAGAGCCAGGAGCAGGGCGGTCTTTACCTCGTCGTGGCCGACGACGTGGTGATCGAGCAGATCGCCCAATGGAGTCAGGTCATTCATGGGGTCAGGTCGCTCACGGAACGCGCGACTCTATCCGTACCGGGATCACCGCTCCTCCAGCCTGAGTCCGCCTCCGGCGATCGGCCGACCGTGGAAGCGCAATCCGGACGTCTCGAGCGAGATGTCGTCCAGGACGGGCGGGCAGTCGCCGTTGCCCAGGAAGACGGTGTGGAGGGCCACGCCGAGCCGGCGCGCCAGTTGCCGTTCCCGGCGCACGGTCGTGTCGCCGATGATCGGCAGGCCGTCGGTCAGCAGGACGATGTGGCGGTTGCGTCCGGAACCGCCGCGCAGACCCTCCAGCGCCGTGCGAAGAGGCGCCTCGTAGTTCGTCTGGCCGACCGCCTTGGCCTGCCCGGCCTGTTCAGCGAGGCGGGAGTAGGAGCGGTGAAGCAGCCGGCCGCCGACCTCGTGAGGCAGCGCGCGGTGGTGGAACTCCACGTAGCCGACGCGCATCCGCCGGCGGGCCGCCACCCGCAGGATGCCGAGCACGACCTGACTCGACCAGACGGTGAGCCGTCCGGCCATCGAAGCGGAGATGTCCCGCAGGACGGCGACGGCGCCGCCGGCGCTCCTGCGTTTGCGCTCGAAGGTGCGTGGCGCGCCGGGCAGGCGACCCTCGGTAAACAGCAACGCCTCGATCACGTCGGCGTCGATGACTTCATCGAGATCGCGCAGCGGCCGGTAGCCGCGGGGCTGGCCGCCAGGGTCGGTGTCCGGATCGATTCGTCCCCGCTCGATACGCCCGACGAGCGCCCGCAGGAGCGGGTCGACCTGGGCGGGCGGAGGCGGCTTGCCGAACAGAGTCGGGGGCGCCGGCAGGTCGGCCTGATCGTCGATCCACGAGTCGGACGCCGGCGATGCCGCCGCGGCGCCGTCGGAGTCGTCGCCCTGGGACTGCGCTCCAGGCATCTGGGCGCCGGTCTCCGTCATCGTCACGTTGGGCGGGTCGCCGAGGAGTTCCTCCAGGATGTGGTCGAAGTCCTCCTGCACCTCGTCCGGCAACCGGTGGGCGACCATGTAGCGGATGGCGTGGAGATCGCGCGGCGCCGCGGCCGGGGCGCCGCGCAGGAACGCGTGCGCGCGCACGAGCCGGAGCGCCGCCGAGCTGAAGGAGCGGTCCGACATCAGGCGGTCGCCCGAGGCGGACTCGTCGGCGCTGCGCTGGCGGAGCCGGTCGAGCAGACGGTGGTAGGCGTCGATGGTCCGTGCTTCGACCCTGAGGGACGCGGCCGCCCGTTGCGCGGCGTTGCGCGTTGTGGTGTTCATCACCGCGGATCGCGGTGCGGCGCTTGCCGCGGCGGGGGCGTGGGCGCTGCCCGCGACCGGCCGGGAGGCTGCCTGCGACGGCTCTCGGGCCGCCTCCCGCTCGAGCAGAACGGCGGCCTCGTCGAAGAGTTCGCCGGTAAGCAGGCCGGTCATGCGAAGCTGCACGGCGAAGCGGTCGAGCTGGCCCGGTTCGAGCGGGTCGATCGGGGCTTCGACCTGCTCCAGCGGTCCGGTTGCCAGCGCGGATTCCAGCGGCAACGGCTGCCCCAGGGCGTGCCGTTCGGCGAGGATCCGGAGTAGCGGTCCCAGAGCCTCGCCAGGGGAACGCGGCAGATCCTCGAGCAGGGCGACTTCGGCGTGGAGCAGAGGCCCGGGAATCAGTTCCCGTCGCAGGCGCTCGTGGCCACGATGGCGGTGGCGGCTCAGCAGGACGTCGCCGAGCAGATCCGATTCCCGAATGTCGCGATGAAACACCAGCGTGTGCGTGCGTGCGCCCGACAGCGCGGCCAGGGCCGCGGCAAGCTCCGACTTGCCGCAACCGGGGGGACCCTCCAGGTAGGCATGCTGCTCCGCCAGCAACGCGAGGGTCAGCCCCGTCGCGGCATCGTCCTGCCCGATCAGCACCCGGCCGAGCGCCGTCCGCAGGTCGACGAAGGCAGCGGCCAGTTCCGTGGTTCGGCGATCCGGGGCGGGTTGGGTCATGGCCGCGGAATGCTACTTGGCCGGTGCTTGCCCGCCTGCGTCGGCGCCAGAGGGGCAGGTTCCCGTCGGCCGCTCGCGCTCTCCGCGTTCAGGGGGCGCTGGCGCTCGCTTCGGTCGGCTGCGCTCCGGTTGGGCATCGGTTCCTGGCAGGGCGTCGACCGTCGCTTGCCTCCAGCCCGCCGGGAACCTGCCCCTCTGGCGCCGACGCAGGCTGGATGGCGTCGGTTCGGCCCAGGTCCGGCTCCTTTCGAGGGGAGGTTCCCGGAAGAACCTGACGGGAACCGCGGTTGGTAGGATGGCGGACGCGTCGCGTTCCCGTGCCGTCGTTCGTTTGCGTTCGGCACTCAGGAAACCAGGAGGTCCCCAGGGATGAAGAAAGTTGCGACGGTTGGACGACGGTTGGCGCTGGCTGCCGCGTTGGCGGGCGGCGCCTTCCTGTTGTCGACCGGTTTCGGGTTGGCCGTTGCCGCCGATGCCACGGTTGGCGTCGAGGCTGCGGCCCAGGACGACGAGAAGAAGAAGCGCAAGGCGGAGAAGAAGGCGGCGGCTCGGGCGGCCAAGGAACAGAAGCGTCTCGAAAAGCAGCGCCGGCAGCGGGGCAGGACGGTTCGCGCGGTTGTCGTGCCGTCGGAGCCGGCCCCGGCATCCGAACCGGCCGCGGCGCCGGCGCCGGAACCCGCGGTGGCGACCACGCCGGCTTCCGCGCCTGAACCGGCGCCCGCGCCGAAGGCTGAGCCTTTGAAAGTCCCGGTAGCGGAGCCGGCGCCGAGAACCGCGCCGGAACCCGTTCGGAGCGTCGAGCCGGCGCCGGCTCCGCGGCGTGAGCAGCCGCGCGCGTCGGAGCCGGCTCCGCGCCCGACGAGGACGCCGGCTTCTGCCCCGGCGCCGAGGGACTACGAACTCAGCGAACGCATCCGGGTCGCGGAGGTGCTGCTCGATGTTCTGGTCACTGACCGCAAGGGCAATGTCATCGAGGGTCTGGGCGCCGAGGACTTCGTGGTTCTCCACGACGGCGAGGAGCAGGAAGTGACAAGCGCCTCCTTTTACGGCGGACCGAGCGAGTTGGCGGCCACGGGCGAGGGCGCCACGAGCCGAACCGATCGCTACTTCATCCTCATGTTCCATGACCAGCGGATGCAGGCGCCGCAACTGGCGGGTCCGCAGATGGACAACGCGCGCTGGCTCAAGCGCTGGATCGAGGAGGAACTCCAGCCCAACGACCAGGTGGCGGTGTTCGCGTACCAGGCACGGCTCAAGGTCTACCTGGACTTCAGCCGCGACCGCGACGAGATCCTGGCCGCGGTTGACGCCGCCTCCCGGGGCAAGAAGGACATCGAACGTTGGGTCACGCGGTCGGATCCCGAGTTCGACCCGAACTCGCCGTCACTCTTCGTCAATCTGCCGGTGGAGAAGGAGCTTGCCAGGCGCAGCCGCAAGCTGCAGGAGGCTCTGGAGCTCGTCGGAGAGGCGGCCGCGGGGATCGCGGGTCGCAAGAACCTGATCATGTTCAGTCTCGGTTTCGGCGAGATCGGCCAGTTCGGTAGCTACACGCCGGATCCGCGGTATTACCCGCAGATGCGTGAGGCGCTCAACGCGGGCAACGTCGCCGTGTACACGATCTACACGATGGGCAGTCGCCGCCGCTCGATCGCTTCGGCGTCCCTCAACGACTCACTGAGCCACATTTCGAACGAAACCGGCGGCCACTACTACGCGAACTTCACGAACATCCTGTCGCCGATGCGCCAGGTTGCCGAGGAGAACCAGGGCTACTACCTCGTGAGCTTCCGCTCCGAGTACGAAGCCGGCACCCAGGGCTATCGCGGCATCAAGGTCAAGGTCCGCGACGGCAAGTACAAGGTGCGTTCCCGCACCGGCTTCCGGTACGGCGAGTCGGCCGGCCCGTAGCGGCCTGGGCGGCCGCGAAGCCGTATAGGCTGCGCGGGTTTCGCGGCTCCACGCGAAAACCCCAAGGAGGAAGCCCGCAGATGATCTCCGCCGACGCCCGCTACGCAAAGAAGAGGATCGACGTCCACGGTCACGAGATGGCCTGTGTCGACCATGGCGAGGGCGATCCGATCGTCTTCCTGCACGGGAATCCGACATCGTCGTACCTGTGGCGCAACGTCATGCCGCACCTGGAGGGACAGGGCCGGCTGGTGGCGCCGGACCTGATCGGCATGGGCGATTCGGCGAAACTGCCGGAGAGCGGCCCTGACCGCTACCGGTTCGTGGAGCATCGTCACTACCTCGACGGGTTGCTCGAGGCGATTGGCGTCACGGAGAACGTCGTCTTCGTCATCCACGACTGGGGCTCCGCGCTTGGGTTCGACTGGGCGAACCGGCACCGGGACGCGGTCCGCGGCATTGCCTACATGGAGGCGATCGTCAGCCCGGTCCCGAGCTGGGACGACTGGCCCGAGGCGGCCAGGGGCGTCTTCCAGGGCTTTCGCTCGCCGGCCGGCGAGGGCATGGTGCTGGCGAAGAACGTGTTCGTCGAGCGTGTGTTGCCGGGTTCGGTGTTGCGCCAGATGACGGAGGAGGAGATGGCGGTCTACCGGCGTCCCTTCGAGGAAGAGGGCGAGTCGCGCCGTCCGACGCTCACGTGGCCACGCCAGATTCCGATCGCCGGCGAACCGGAGGACGTGGTGGAGATCGTCCAGTCCTACGCCGACTGGCTGGCCGGTTCCGACGTGCCGAAGCTGTTCGTCAACGCGAAGCCCGGCGCCATCCTCACGGGCGCCATGCGCGAGATCTGCCGCGCCTGGCCCAACCAGGCGGAAGTGACGGTCAAGGGCTCCCACTTCATCCAGGAGGATTCCCCGGACGAGATCGGTCAGGCGATCTCGGAATGGTTGCCTTCGTAGCTGACGTTCTCCTCCCCGATATCCACTTTCATGTGTGACACCTGAGGAAGCTCAGGTACGGGGAGGAAGCTCACATGCTGCGAAGCCTGCTCCGGGAAGGAAGCCGCTTCCCACCGCCGGTCAAGGTCTTCATGCTGGTCGCCGGGCTGACCGCGGCGCCGGCGCTGGCGGTGGTCCAGGAGGCGGGGAACGGGCCGCGACTCGAAGGCCTGAAACGCCTCGACTTGCCGCAGCGGATCGCGCGAGCCGCCGATGTTCGCTGGTTCGGGGACGGCACGGTCCTCATCGGGGTCATCGGCCCGGGCGTCCACGCCTGGCGCATCGGTGAGAGCGGAGTTCGACTCCGGGTGGCGCTCGAGGAACCGGAGGCGGAGGTTCGCGAAACCGAAGGTCGGAGGTTCATTGGTCCGAGCCGTGAACGGGACTACGGCCGTCTGGCTGTCTCGCCCCAGGGCATCGCGTTCGCGGATCTCTTCGCCGGGATCCACGTCGCGAACGAGCGGGGGATCATCGGCCCGCTGGATATGGAGTTCGTTGGCGACCTTGATCGACGGCGTTCCCGGACGGCAGCCGTGGGCCTGATGCGCGCGGACGCCGATAGCTGGGCGCCGCACGTCGCCTGGTTGATCGAAGATGCCGGCGGCCCGCCCCGGGGCCTCCTGCCGACCAGGGACGGCGGCCGCGCCCTGGAAGTGTGCAGCGACGCGGAACTCTCCGTAATCCGCTTCATCTCGAACGATCGGCTGCTGGTGGTTCCGGGCGCTGAGTCGGGCGTCTTCGTCTATGACGGCGAGGGCGGGCTGCACGACAGTGTGGACGCCGCGACCTTCTTCGCGGAGAGCGGCTGCGATGTCGAACCGCACGAGTGGGGCAACTCGCCCCTCTCGGATGCCTACTGGCGGGCCGACTGGTTGGGCCCGCGTCGCATCATCGACGACGTCGTGGCGGACGGCGCGGGCAACGTGTACTTCTTCGTCCGCTATGGCGCGGAACGGCCGGCGGAGGAGCCTGCCGCCGAAGTCGGCTTGCTGCCCGTTCCCGGTCGGCGGGCTGTCGCCGCTGGCATCACGGCGACGTTGGCCAATACGGATCCGGCCTGCCCCGTGCCGGCTTGCTACGAGCCCGCCAGTCCGGGATTGACGCCCGCCACGAGCGCCTACCACTGGCGGCCGGTGCCGGTGTGGCGCGCCGAGAACTCTCCGCGCCGTCGTTCGATCCATCACGTAGCGCTGCGTTCGAGTCGAGGGGCTGCAAGGCTCAACCGACCAGGCCCGGGCTTCAGGGGATACCGTCAACAACTGACGCAGGAGCCGACCGCGCAGCCGGGTCGCATGACCACGGTCAGGATGCAGCGAGGCGCGGTAAGGGACCTCGTCGTCGCCTCCGTGCCCCCGCCGACCGGCAGGGTGTGCTGGGATCTGGTTCACGCCCATGTCGATGATCTCCGCGCCGTGACCATGCGCCGGTGTGTGATCGAGTCGAAGTACGCGGATACTCGCCTGCGGGCCGACCTGCGGGGAGACCGGGCAGTCATCCTGCTCCGGGGCGGCGCGTTGCGCGGAGGCGACGTGCGGGCGGCCGACGCGTTCGAGGCCCGCATTCGTCCGCCGGCCGGGGGCGAGGGCTAGCGCCGTGCGGCTCTCGATCCTTGTTGCGCTTCTTCCCTGGGTGGTGGGTGCCCTTGTCGTGCCGGCGGCGGCGCAGGACGAACCGGCCGCTGGCGGCCCGTTCCAGTTCGTTTGTCCCGTCGAGAGCGCTCCTGCCTTCGTCGACGGGATCCCCGTGCCGGCCGACAGGACGTGGGAACGCCGGGAGGACCTCCAGCCAGACGGCCCCGTGCCGGAAGGCTGCTGGGCGTGGAGCGAATCGTGTTCGCCCCGGCTGCTCGAGCCCCGGCAGAGCGCGGCCGCGGCCTGCCGCGCGGGCGGCGATTCGGCCAGGCCGCTGACCGTCCGTCTGCTGGCCCCGGAAGCCTCGAACGCCGGTGCGGTGGACGGAGCAGGGGCCGCAGCCGAGTTCGAGGTGACGGCGGCGCCCGCGGCGATGTGGCGGCAGGTGCCGCGAGACCTGCTGCCGACGACCACGACCGCAGACGGGTCGCTATCCCTGCTCCGCGGTAACGAAGCCTGGCGCCTTCAGGCGCTGGGAGAAGGCCTTGCCTCGACCTGGCTGAACGTGACCCCTGAGGAGGACTCAGTGGAACTCGCGCTGCGGCAGGCTGTGGATCTCACCGTGCAGGTGACGGCCGACGGCGCGCCACTTGCGGGCGCGCGCATGTACCTGGTCCGGTCGGGCTCGGGGATGGCGGCCGTGCGACCCGAGCCCCAGGGCTTTGCCATCTCGGACGCTGACGGCCGGGCGAATCTGACCGTGTCCGGGCGCGAGGGCGCCGGGGTCCTCGTCTCCCACGTCGCCCGGACCGCGTCGGCCTTCGAGCGCTTGGCGGACGTGCCGCCGGCGGTCGAGCTCGGTCCGGGTCCCGCCGTCACGGGTCTCGCCGTCGATCCGGAAGGGCGGCCCGTCGCCGGAGTGCGGCTGCTGGGTCTGTCGTGGGTGGGGGACGAGCTTGCAGTGATGCAGCGCCACTTGGGCCTCTCCGGCTCCGACGGCCGCTTCCTGCTTACCGGCTTCACGAATGGCAGAGCGTCGCTTCGCACCGACGGCGGCGAGCTGGAGTACTCCGGGGCGCTCGATCTGGAGGGCCCCCTGGACCTCGGGTCGATCGTGCTGAGGGCGCCGGAGACCTACTGGATCCGGGTCGTCGATGCGAGCCGTGAAACGCCGATACCCGGGGCGCGCGCCCTGTTCGGGGGCGGGGAGCCAACGACGACCGGCCAGGACGGCATCGCGCGGGTGTCTCCCCGTTTCAGCCGGATGCTCCTGGTCGCCGCGAAAGGGTACCGAGCGGCGCGATTCGAGTTCGTTGGCGGCGGTCCAGCGGCCGAAGAAGCTCCTCTGCCCGGGTTGCCGGCCTCCCGCGTCGACGTGGCCGGTGGCGGCGGCGCCACGGCCGAAGAGCCACTGGTGCTGCGGCTGGCGCCGGCCTTCACGGTCGAAGGCACCTTCGTGGCGGCAGACGGCCTGACTCCGGCGGCATCCGGGCGTCTGGTGACCACTCAGTCAGTGGCCGGAGGGAGCAGGACGGGGCAGAGGACGATCGCGGCGGACGGTTCCTTCTCCGTGGATCTACAGCCGGGCGCCTACACGCTGGAGTTCACGGCGGCGAATGCCGGAAGGCGAGTTCTGGAGGTCTCCGGATCGGCGGGCGAGACGCGCGACCTGGGGGTCATCGTGGCCCCGGCCTCGGCCTGGGTGTCGGGGACCGTCGTGAGTCCCGACTACGCACCGGTTCCCGAAGCGAAGATCTCCTATCTGCGTCCGACCGAGTTCGGCGCCCTGATGGCACGCGCGATGGGGCGGGTGGCGGAGATCACGGCGGATGCCGACGGCTACTTCGAGATGCACGGCCTGGAACTCGGCGCGTCCAGCCTCCGCGTGGAGGCGGAGGGATTCGCTCCGCTGGAGTTCAAGGTCGAGGCCGCGGCGATCGGGTGGGTCGATGCCGGTTTCGTCGAACTTTCGCGCGGGCGCCGGATCACCGTGCGTTCCGATGTCGACGGCGGTACGGTGGAACTCGCGCCGGGCAAGGAGCACGATCCCCTGGGGACGATGACGGGCGAGCTGGCGGACGGTGAGGCGGTGTTCGAGGCCGTGCCCGAGGCGCCGCTGCGGGTTCGGGTCATGGAGGACGGAGTGCCGGTCTGTGAGCGCCGCGAGGAGGCCGGAACCGGCGACGAGGTGATCAGGTGCGACCGGAGCACTGTGACGGTGACCGGTCGCGTGACACTGGGTGGGCAGCCCGGGAACGGGGAGCTGCTCTGGAGCTCGAAGGCAGAGAATCCGCAAGGCGGGGGAGTTCTGCGGACTCTGCACGGGCCGATGAGCCGCACCCAGGTCTTTGGCGGAAAGCTGGAGCGAACGGCGGCCATCGACCACGAGGGCCGGTACCTGCTGGAGTCGATGCTCCCGGGAGAGTGGGAAGTGCGCTTCTCGTCGCCGGAAGGCGGATGGCAACAGACACGTGAGGTCACGGTTCCCGATGCCTCGGTCGAGGAGGTCGTGTTCGACTTCGACTATGGCGGCGTGTCGATCGAGGGGATCGTCGTCGATGCCGAAGGACGGCCCGTAACCCACGCGACAGTCGACATCTTTCCGGGCCGCCGGGCGGTCGTGACGGGTCGGAGCGGACGTTACGAGATCATGGATCTGGCGCCCGGCGCCTACCAGTTGCGGGCCAGGTTCCAGCACTCTCGCTCCGACCTCGCCTCTGTGGAGCTTGGCGCCTACAACGATGTTCAGTCAGTGCAACTGCAACTGCGGGACGATCCCTCGGACGACGAACTCACGATCCGGCTCGCCGGAGCCGCCGGCGGCTTCTGCTTCGTCGAGATGGAAGGGGCAGGGCAACGGACCGTCCGGATCAACGGCGGTGTGGCGAGCACAAGACTCACTCCACCGCTCACCGACCGCGTCCGCGTCGCCTGCCAGGCGGACGGCCGCTGGGTCCTGACCGGCTGGCAGCCCCTCGAACCCGCCATGGACCGCGGCATCGATCTCGAGCCCTTCGAGTCCGAGTCTTCGATCGTGCTGACCGGCGATCCCTCGACCGCCGCGGTACAGGTCATCGGTCCGGGCGGCTGGGACCTGGGCTCCCTCCGCATCTGGTTCGGCGGCGCGACGGCCTACTCGGTCGGCGAGACGATCTCCAACCTGCCCGAGGGCGAGTACACCCTGCGCTGGGGCAACCAGGTGCGGACCGTCTGGACGGAGAGGCGCCGCGCGGTGGAAGTGGAGATCGAGAACTGAACGGCTGGCGGCCTTCGCGCGTGGCTCGGGCTACTTGCCGCCGGTGACCGGCCACTTGGCCGGGTCGTGGTGCCTCAGGTAGTCCTTGCGGTCGATCCAGCCGAGGATCATCGACCAGGTCATCCAGCGCTTCTCGGGCAGGATGGCGAAGTAGACGTGGGCCACGGTCAGGGTGACCAGGACGACGCCGCCGACGCCGTGGAGGACGTAGACCCAGCCCCAGCCGCCGTCGCCGAAGAACGCATAGTCGTCCTGGGCCCAGAGCGGCTGCTCGATGCGCCACATCATCAGGATGCCCGTCACGATCGCGGCCAGGCCGGCCAGGGTCGCCGCATGGTGGAACATCTTCTGGGCCGCCGGGTACTTGCCGGGCTTCGCCGGTGGGGCGCCGCCGGTAACGGCCTTGCGCATCTCGCGCATCATGTCGCCGAGATCCGAGAGCCCGATCCAGACGTTCTTCAGGCTCTGGAAGAACGTGGCGTGGATGATGTGGAAGACGATCGACGCGGTCAGGATCAGGCCGGTTATCCAGTGGATCTCGAGCCAGGCGAACTGCAGGCCGACCTTGGGCAGGAAACCGGTGATCAGCAGGAGGATCATCGAGATCCCCATGACCGCGTGGAACAGGCGGGAGGCCAGGCTGTGCCGCTGGATCTTCTGCGGCAGGCCCGGATCGTCAGGTGCGTTTGCCGCGGCCTTCTTCTCCTCGCCGATCCAGCGGCGGCGAAGCGCCAGGTGCAGGATCAGGAAGACGCCGCCGGCGATCAGCGCGATCCAGAACAGACTCCAGTCGATCCCCAGGAGGACGTCCTGTCCCCAGGGGTTGGTGGCGCGTTGGACGATTTCCATCGAGTGCTAGACCGGCGCCTGTCCGCGGATGGCCCGGCGGATCAGGTTTCTCATCAGGGGCACCTTGTAGCCGTTGTGGCGTAGCGGCTTGGCGCCGATGACGCCCAGTTCGGCGATCCGGGTCGCGATGTCCTCGCTGATCTTCTGGCCGCGGAGCAGTTCCTCGCAGCGGTCCATGCGCAGCGGCACCGGCGAGACGGCGCCGACGGAGAGCCGGCAGTCCTGGACGACCCCGTCCTCGACCCGCATCGCGGAGGCGACGTTGACCAGGGGGAAGTCCCAGGCGTTCCGGTCGCGGACCTTCTCGAAGTAGAAGTCGGCGCCGGCCCAGGTGTCCGGGATGCGGACGGACTGCAGGACCTCGTTGGGCTGCAGGACGGTCATCCGGGTGATGTCGATCGCGGGGCCGACGAAGAAGTCCTCGGCGGCGACGGTGCGCTCGCCGCGGCGGCCGCGGATCACCATCTCGGCGTCCAGCGCGATCAGCGCCGGCGCGGTGTCCGAGGGTGTGACCGCGACGCAGCGAGAAGCGTCGAAGATGCAGTGCTCGCGGTTCATCGACTCCGGCGTGTCGGCGTAGCAGATGTTGCCGCCCGCCCGGTAGCAGGGCCAGCCGGCGCGGTAGTACCAGCAGCGGGTGTCCTGCACCAGATTGCCGCCCAGCGTTCCCTGGTTGCGGATCTGGGGGGTGGCGACCGTTTCGGCGGCTTCCGCGAGGATGCTGTAGCGCTCACGGATCAGTTCGTTGTCGACGACCTCGGTGAGCGGGGTCATGGCGCCGATCTCGATGCCGCCGTCGGTCTCGCGGATGCCGGACAGTTCCGGGATCGCGCCGAGGTCGACGACCGCTTCGGGCCGTTTTGCCCGGTCCTTGAACCAGTCGAAGCTGTCCATCCCGCCGGCGAGCACCCAGGCCCTTTCGCGGTGACGGTCGAGGACTTCGAGGGCGCCGTCCAGGCTCTCGGGCTGGTACAGCTCGAAGTCGGGGATCATGTCGTGGATGACGGCCATGGTTTGCTTTCCTCCCTCTGAGGCAGATCGTGCTGATCCGATCTAGGCGATCGCGAACAGATCAGGTGTGCGCGGCCAGGAACTCGCTGTCCTGTTCGCGGCCCTCGAGCTGGTTGATGATGTGGTCGGTCATGAGCGGCAGGTAGGCCACCGTGTCCTGCCCCAGCGCGTCCTGGATGGCGCAGAGGAGGGAGGCGCAGCCGGCGCCCATCGGCGGTTCGCCGATGCCCTTGGAGCCCACGGGGTTGTTCGGATCCGGCATGTTCACCGCGTCCCACTCCATCTCGAGCGGCACGTCGAGGATCGTCGCCGGCCGGGCGGTGTAGAAGCGGTTCGCGAAGGGAATGCCCCACTGCGGGTCGTAGACCCACTTCTGGCCGACCGCGCAGCCGAAGCCCTGGACGGCGCCGCCGTGAAGCTGGCCACCGAGGCTCCGGGGGTTGAGGACGGTCCCGCAGTCGGTGACCGCCTTGTAGTCCGTCAGTTCGATGACGCCGGTCTCCTTGTCGAGCTCGATCTCGGCGTAGGCGACGACCCAGGAGTAGACGTCGCCGGCGCGACCGTAGTTGTCCTTGGCGGCGGCCAGCAGGCCGCGGCCCTTGAGGACGGCGGCGCCGCCGAGCGTGATCGGGCTCAGCCCTTCGTTCAGCTCGGTGCCGTCGTAGCGGCCGCCCATCTCGATCGCCTTCTCGGCGGCCTGGGCCAGGCTCAGGCCGGCGGCGCGGTTGCCGCGGCGGTAGACGCGTTCACCGGCGACGACGTACTGCGAGGCCGAGCCGCCGTGGACCTGGGCCGCGATCTCCTGGAGCTTCGTCTGCATGTCGGTGGCGGCGGCGTGGGTGGCGCGCGTGATCGCATGCGTGGTCTGGCTGCCCGCCTGCACACAGGTGTGGGGCACGCCCTTGCCGGTATCGCCCCAGACCATGTCCACCTTCTCCCACGGCACGTCGAGCAGGTCGGCCGCGACCCGCGCGGTGTCGGAGTAGGAGTGGGTGCCCAGGTTGCCGATCCCGGTGTGGATCTCGAGCCGGCCTTCCGGCGTGATCAGCATCAGTCCGTCGAAGCCGCTCGAACCGGCGGTGTAGGTCGAACTCGCGAGGCCGACGCCGGTGACCTTCGAGCCGTTCATCTGCCCGCTGCGGGCCTTGGCATCCTCCCAGTCCACCATCTCGGCCAGCCGGTCCCAGGCTTCGGTGACGTAGGCGGTGGTCACGTTGCGACCTTCCCCGTCACCGAACTTGGCGCCGCTCTTCGCGATGTTGATGCGGCGGATCGTCAGGCGGTCGATGCCCAGGTGGTCGGCGGCGCGGTCGAGCAGGGGCTCGACCATGGCCGACATCTGCACGCCGCCCGGCGCCCGCTGCGGGGCCCGCGGGGGCGTGTTCGTCGCGATGGAGAGGCCGCGGTGGCGCATGCTCTCGGGCTGGTAGGTGAGGGACACCATGTTGCCCGAAGTGCCCATGTCGCTCTGGCGGCCGTACGGACCGTTGTCCTGGATCACCGCCCAGTCGAAGGCGGAGATGCGGCCGTCCTTCTTGAAGCCGATCTTCGCCCAACCCTGGAAACCGGGCCGGGCCCGGCCGATGTAGTTCTCCTCGTAACGGGTGACCCGGTGCATGACCGGCTTGCCCGTCTTCTTGGCCAGGTAGACCGGCACCGCCATGTTGCTGGTGCCGACGATCTTGCTGCCGAAGCCGCCACCGGTGTATTCGGAGTGGACGACCAGGTTCTGGGGCGGCACGCCGACCGTGCCCTGACCCGCGAGCAGGGTGAAGGCGACGCTCTGGGTCGACGGGTAGAGGTGGCAGGTGTCGCCGTCCCAATGGGCCATGCAACTCCGCGGCTCCATCGGATGATGGGTGACGGACTGGAAGAAGAGCGGTTCGTCGATGATGTAGTCGGCGTCGGCGAAGCCCTTGTCGAGGTCGCCGTTCGTCCACTCGTCCTGGAACACGCCTTCGGGCATCCTGCCCTTCTCGCCATCTGAGCCCCTCGCCGTAGCGAGGTCTTCGGCCGTCCACTCGACGCGTTTGACGACGGTCTCGACGCCGGTGTCGGTGCGCTCGCGGACGATGCTGTTGCCGTCCGGCAGCGAATCGGCGCCTCCCGGTGCGATCGAGTCCAGCGGGTCGAGCGCAAACGGCAGCGGCTCGAAGTCGACCCTGATCTTCTCGATTGCGTCGGCGGCGATCTTCTCGCTCGTGGCGGCGACGGCGAGCACGGGCTCGCCCTCGTACTTCGGATGGTTCGTCAGGGAACGCTCATCCAGCGGCCCGGCTTCTCCCATGTATTCGGCAAGGTCGTCCGCGGTGAGAACCGCCTCGACGCCCTCCATCTCCAGCGCGGCGGAGGCGTCGATGTTCCGCACCCGCGCGTGGGGCATCGGCGACAGCAACTGCTTGGCGAACAGCATGCCCTCGGCGCGCCAGTCCTCCGCGTACCTGGCGCGTCCGGTGATCTTCTCGATCAGATCGGGTGGAACGTAGTCGGTGCCTACGAGTGTCTTGGCCATACTTTGTTCCTCAGCTCAGTGTGGCGCGTGCGTTCTCGAGCGCGCGTTCGGCGGTGTTCAGGATCTTGTTGTAGTCGCCGCAGCGGCAGATGTGGCCGGCAAGCCACTTCTGGGCGTCCGCGCGGGTCGCGTTCGGGTTGGCCCTGACCAGGGCAGCCATGCTCATGATGAAGCCCGGGGCGCAGAAGGCGCACTGGAAGCCCATCTCGTCGAGCACCGCCTGCTGGACCGGGTGGAGCACGCCGTCCTGCTCGAGCCCTTCGACCGTGGTCACCTCGCGGCCGCGCACCTGGTGCACCAGGATCGAGCAGCCGTAGTGGGGAACGTCGTCGATCAGCACGGTGCAGGCGCCGCATTCGGCGCGGTCGCAGCCCAGCTTGGTGCCGGTGAGGTCCAGCTTGTAGCGCAGCACCATGGCCAGCGTGTCCATCGGCTCGACTTCGAGTTCGTGAGTCTCGCCGTTCACCCGGAGGTCGATCGTGCGGGCCACCGGCTCGGTGGCGGCGCGCAGCACATCCGGCTGGAGCAGATTGCCCCCCGCCATCGAGACGGCGGCGCCGGTGGCGACCGAACCCTGGATGAAGGTCCGTCGGGTGACGTTCGAGGGGCCGGAGTCTTCGCCGTCCCCTTCGAGTTCCTGGTCTTCCTGCTGAAGTTCCTCGAGCAGGTCGTCCTGCAGGAAGGTGTCTTCTCTCAACTCATCCATGGTCTCCAACCTCCGTTGGGGGAGTCATGCCGGTGCGTTGCCTGAGGCGGCCTGTCGTCAGCTTGTGCGCTCAGGAGCATACATCATCGTTTTGGGTGGGTTTACGGTGCGATGGAGCTTCAGATCCGGCCGCCGATGATCACGTCGAGCACGTAGGGGCCGCCGGTCGCGAAGGCCTCCCGCAGCGCCTCCTCGACCTCCGCCGGATCCTCGACTTTCCGCCCCGGAACGCCCATGCCCGCCGCCATCTCGACGAAGTCGAGTTCGGGCTCGGTCAGGTTCATGTGGGGGTAGGGCCGGTCCGCCGGAATGCCGAAGCGTTCGCGGTAGATGTCCATGTTGATCTTCAGGATCTTGTACTCGCGGTTGTGCAGGATCAGGAAGACGATCGGCATGTCGTAGTGGGCGGCGGTCCAGAGCGCCTGGATCGAGTACATCGCCGAACCGTCGCCCGAGAAGACGATGACCGGCCGCTCGGGGTGGGCGAGCGAAGCGCCGATGCCGCCGACCAGTCCTTGGCCGATGCCGCCGCCGCGGGTGCCGCAGTAGCGGTCGGGATCGTCGATCGGCAGGAACCCGAGCAGGTCGCCGCCCGCGGTGATCGACTCGTTGACGATCACGGCGTCGTCGGGCACCGCCCTGGCGACCTCGGACATGAGGCGCGCCGGTGACATGGGCGCGTCGTCGAAGTGGGCGGCCAGCCGCTTCTGGCGCGCGGCCCGGGCGCCGTCGCTGGCGGCTCGCAGCTTGTCCATCCGCTCCGCGGCGGCGTTCCGGAAGCCAGCGTCGGCGGACTCTTCGAGCGCTTCCAGCAGGGCCGCGAGTCCGGCGCGCGGGTCGGCGAGCATGCCCACCTCGACCGCGAAGTTGAAGGCGAGACGGCCCGGCGCGTCCTCGATCTGAAGCACCGTGGCCTCGGCGCAGAACGGCGAGTCCGGATCGAACCAGACCTCCTCGAAGAAGGAGCCGCCGACGAGCAGGACGACGTCCGCGCCGCCGAGGGCGTGCTGGATGCCGGCGTGGTTGAGCGGCATGCGGGGCCGGAAGCAGGGGTGGCTCTGCGGGAAGTTCAGGCGCTGCATCAACCCTTCCGGGTAGACCCCCGCGCCGGCGAACTCGGCCAGGGCCACGAGTTCCTGCTGCCCTCCGCTTCGGGCCACGCCGTCGCCCATCACGATCGCCGGCTGGCGCGCCCGGCTCAGCACTTCGGCCATGCGGGCGACCGCTGCCGCCTCGGGCTGCGGCGCCCGGTAGAGATCGCCGAGCGGTCGTACCGGCTCCGCGGTTTCCTCCTCCAGGACGTTCAGGGGCAGGGCGACGAACACCGGTCCGGCGGGTGGATCGTGAGCGACCTTGAAGGCCCGGTGGAGGATCGGCGCGAACTCGTCGGCACGCTCGACCTGGACGCTCCACTTGACCAGGGGCTCCGCCATCGCCACCAGGTCGTGTCCGAGCAGGGGCTCGCGGAGCCGCGAGCGCGTGTCCTGCTGGCCGGCCGTGATGACCATCGGGGTGTTCGCTTCCCAGGCGTTGTAGAGCATGCCGAGGGCGTTGCCGAGCCCCGGCGCCACGTGCAGGTTGACGACTCCGGTGACGCCGGTCGACTGGGCGTAGTAGTGGGCGGCGCCAAGCGCCACGGATTCGTGCAGGGCGAGGACGTAGCGCAGCTCGGGGTGGTCCGCGAGCCGGTCCATCAGCGGACTCTCCGTGGTGCCGGGGTTGCCGAACAGGAAGGGGATGCCGTACTCGGTCAGGGCATCGAGCAGGACGTCTCCGCCGCGTTGAGGACTGTGCTTGGGACGAATCGCTGGCAGGCTCATGGGCGTGAGGCTAGGAGCTTGCGCCGCAGAACGCAAACGGCGGGCGTAGCGACGTGGCCGGGGGCGCCCTTCCGGTGTTACGGTTACCTTCTTCCGTGCCCTTCCGGGGCGTCAACACAGAGCTGACGGAGATGACGGCAATGGCTAGCGGCGAGAAAGGCAACCAGGCAATGGAGCGGCAGACGGAGGCGGCAGCCGTCTTCATGAACGGCGATCGCTTCCAGGGCACAAGGAGGCTCCACACGGCCCGCGAAGTTGCGGCCCAGCGAGGCTCGATCCCTCAGGAGTACACGGTGGCGCGTGACGCCGCCGAGGCGTTCCATGCCCGTCTGCGGGAGTTGTTCGACGAGAGAAGGTCGATCACGACGTTCGGCCCGTATTCGCCGGGCCAGGCGGTAGCGATGAAGCGGCGGGGGATCGAGGGCATCTACCTCGGCGGCTGGGCGACTTCGGCCAAGGGCTCGATCACCGAGGATCCGGGGCCGGATCTTGCGAGCTATCCCCTGAGTCAGGTCCCGGACGAGGCGGCACCCATCGTGCGCGCCCTGCTCACCGCGGACAAGAACCAGACGTTCAACCGTTCGCGGATGAGCGAAGCGGAGCGGCGGGCGAACTCCGCGACCGACTTCCGGCCGTTCATCATCGCCGACGCGGACACGGGCCACGGCGGCGAACAGCACGTGCGCAACCTGATCCGCCGGTTCGTCGAGGTCGGCGTGCCCGGCTACCACATCGAGGACCAGAAGCCCGGGGTCAAGAAGTGCGGCCACCAGGCGGGCAAGGTCCTCGTGCCGCAGGACGAACAGAACAAGCGCCTGAACTCCGCCCGCTTCCAACTGGACGTGATGGAGGTCCCTGGACTCATCGTTGCCCGCACCGACTCGGAGGCCGCGACCTTCCTCGACGGCAACGGCGACGAACGGGACCAGCCCTTCATTCTGGGCGCCACGCACCTCGATCTGCCGAGCTGCAAGACGGCGACCCTGGCGATTCTGCGGCGGCTGAACGCCCTGGGCGCGGAAGACGTCCGCGGCCACGAGCTGTACGACATCTCGGAGACCGCCTATCACCGCGCCGACGTCTGGCTCGAGGGCGCCGGCGTCTACGAGCAACTGGAATCGGCCTACGGCAAGATGGCCGCGAACGGCGGCACGGCCATCGAGGCCGTGCTCGACGAGACAATGGCCTCCTTCCTCGACGCCTGGCAGTCGGAGGCGGGGCTGAAGACCTATCCGCACGCCGTAGCGGAGGTGATCGCGTTCCGGGAAGAGGAAGGCGCCGTCTTCGAACTCTCGGTCGAGGAGTGGCTGGAGTACGCCCACTCCGTCTCGGTCGAGGAGGCGGCGGCCCGAGCGCGCAAGATGGGCATCAACCTGGTCTGGAACGCCGAGATCGCGCGCACCCCTGAGGGCTACTACCAGATCAGGGGCGGAATCGAGTACGCGATCTCCCGTTCCCTGCACGCGGCGCCCTACGCCGACCTGATCTGGATGGAGACGGCGACCGCCAACCTGGCCGATGCCCGGCGGTTCGCCGAGGCGATTCACGCCGTGTATCCGGACAAGTTGCTGGCCTACAACCTGTCGCCGTCCTTCAACTGGGACACGACCGGCATGTCCGACGAGGAGATGAAGAGGTTTCCCGAGGAACTCGGCAAGCTCGGTTTCGTCTTCAACTTCATCACCTACGGCGGCCATCAGGTCGACGGTCTGGCGGCTGAGGACTTCGCCACCGCCCTGCGCGAGGACGGCATGCTGGCCCTGGCCCGGCTGCAGCGCAAGCTGCGCCTGGTGGGCTCGCCCTATCGCACGCCGCAGGCCCTCGTCGGCGGCGCCCGGCTCGACGGCGGGCTCTCTGCCGCAACCGGCCATACGGCAACGACCAAGGCGATGGGCAAGGGGTCGACCCACGTCCAGCACCTGGCGCAGACCGAGGTGCCGCCGCGGCTGCTCGAGGAGTGGCTCGACCTCTGGCGCGGCAAGTACGACGTCGACGAGCAGATGCGCGTGGAGCTCCGGCCCCACGTCGCCGGCTCCGAACTCCTGGAACTCAACGTCCTGGCGCGGAACGGACGGGAGGAATCGAAGGCCGCGAACGTCGTGTTCGCTCCCATTCGTGACCGCCGCGAGCGGATGATCCTCTCGGTGCGCGACCAGAACACCTTCGATCTCGACCTGAGGCGCCGCCGGTTGATGGCGCTGATCCACGTCTTTCTGATCCACCGCTACGGTGCCGCCTGGGTGCACTACGTCAGTCCGACGGACGACAACCAGCACCAGACCCGGCGGATGATCGACCTCGGCATCTTCGAGAACGCGAACACAGAAGTCGGCGAGATCATCGTTGCCGCGGTCAATCGGGATCGGGTACGAGAACTCGCCAACCCGGACCACGAGTCGCTCACGGCGCTGATCGAGAAGACGGAGCCGGTACCGGTACGGGCCGCTTCGTGATTCGACAGCCCGGCTGGCGCGGGAACGGGCGCGCGGGCGGCGCGGATCGCGCCACCCGGGTCTTGCCGGCGGCGGTGGGTCTGGCCGTCGCGCTCTGGGCGCCGGCCCTTTCCGCGCAGGAGCAGCAGAAGAAACAGCCGGAGGAGGCCCCCTCTGCGGCGGAAGCGACGGAGGGTTACGAGCATCTGCCCGGCTTCCTCGACCTGTACTGGGACAGCGAGGGCGGCAGGCTCTTCCTGCGCATCGACTCGTTCGACGCGGATCTGCTCTACATCCAGTCGCTCTCGGCGGGGCTCGGCTCGAACGACATCGGCCTCGATCGCGGGCAGCTCGGCGGCACCCATCTGGTGAGGTTCGAACGGGTCGGGCCCAAGGTGCTGCTGGTCCAGCAGAACACGCGCTTCCGGGCGGTGAGCGACAACGAGGACGAGCGCCGCGCGGTGGCCGATGCCTTCGCCCGTTCCGTGCTCTGGGGCTTCGAGGTGGCGGCCGAGGACGAAGACGGCGCGATCCTGGTGGACGCGACGGACTTCGTGCTTCGGGACGCGCACGGCGTCGTGGCGCGACTCCAGCAGCGCGGGCAGGGGAGCTACCAACTGGACGCCTCGCGGTCGGCGATTCACCGTCCCGGCGTCGCCGCGTTTCCCCGCAACTCGGAGCTCGAAGGCACGCTGACCTTCACCCTGCGGTCCACCGACCGCGGTCCGGGCGCCTGGGTGCGGCAGGTCGCGCCTTCGCCGGACGCGGTCACGGTGCGCATCCGCCACTCCTTCGTTGCGCTCCCCGAGCCCGGTTACAAGCCGCGCCGCGCGGATCCGAGGTCCGGCTTCAACACGACGAGCTACTTCGACTACGCGACTCCGATCGACCAGCCGCTCGAGACCAGCTTCATCGACCGTCACCGGCTCGAGAAGCGCAACCCGGGGGCCGAGCGCAGCGAACCGGTCGAACCGATCGTCTACTACCTGGACCGGGGCGCGCCGGAGCCGATTCGCTCCGCGTTGCTCGACGGAGCCCGCTGGTGGAACGAGGCCTTCGAGGCCGCGGGCTACATCGACGCGTTCCGGGTCGAGCTCCTGCCCGAGGGCGCCGACATGCTCGACGTCCGCTACAACGTGATTCAGTGGGTTCACCGCTCGACTCGCGGATGGTCCTACGGAGGTGGCGTTACCGACCCGCGAACCGGCGAGATCCTGAAGGGCCATGTAACCCTCGGTTCCCTGCGCGTGCGGCAGGACTTCCTGATTGCCCAGGGTCTGTTGTCGCCCTACGAGGACGGGGACTCGTCCACCGGGGTGCTCACCGAAATGGCGCTTGCGCGGCTACGCCAGCTTTCGGCCCACGAAGTCGGCCACACGATCGGCCTGGCGCACAACTTCGCCTCCAGCGTCGATGGACCGGATGGCCGCGAATCGGTCATGGACTATCCGCATCCGCTGGCCACCCTGGGCGACGACGGCACGATCGACCTGAGTGCCGCCTACGACGTCGGCATCGGCGAATGGGACAAGCGGGCGGTTCTCTACGGCTACGCCGAGTTCCCCGAGGGCGCCGACGAGGCTGCGGAGCTCGACGCCATCCTGCAGGGGACGATCGACGCCGGCCTCCACTACATCAGCGACGAGGACGCGCGGCCCGTGGGCGGCGCCCATCCCCTGGCTCACCTCTGGGACAACGGCCGTTCCGCGGCGGAGGAACTGCGCCGCCTCCTGTCCGTTCGGCGGGCCGCGCTCGAACGGTTCTCCGAGCGCAGCATCCGCGTCGGCGCGCCCATGTCGGAGCTGGAGGATGTGCTGACGCCTCTCTACCTGCTGCACCGCTACCAGATCGAGGCGGCGGCGAAGATCGTCGGCGGCGTCGACTACAGCTACGCCGTGCGGGGAGACGGCCAGACGCCGGTGGCCCTGCTGCCGCCGGCGATGCAGCTCGACGCGCTCGACGCTCTGCTCCAGACGGTCGACCCGGCTGAACTGACGCTGCCCCAGCGGATACTCGACCTCATTCCACCGCCGCCCCCGGGCCGGAGCCGGGGCCGGGAGCATCTGCCGTCGCGTGCCGGTCTGACGTTCGATCCGGTCGGCGCGGCCGAGATGGCGGCCGATCTGACCTTCGCCATGGTCTTCGATGGCGAGCGGGCGGCCCGGCTCGTCGACCACCACGCGCGGGCGGTGGAGCAGCCGGCCCTTGGCGACGTGATCGATCGGGTGCTGGCCGCGACCTGGCGTGCCGACGCATCGCCGGGCCTTGCCGGTGAAGTCGGCAGGGCGGTCGACTTCGCCGCCCTGCGGCGGCTGATGGCGCTGGCGGCGGGCGTCCCCGTGAGCATGCCGCCGAACTTCGACTGGCCGGTTGCGCCCGCGCGGTCGGGATCGTTCCAGGTGCGAGCCGAGGCCCGGTCCGAACTGTCTGCTCTCGGCGAGTGGCTGGAGGAGAACCCGGGCGGGACCGACGAGCCCGCGGAGCGGGCGCACCGGACCCATGGGGCCTGGCTGATCGAGCGTTTTCTGGAGGATCCGGGCGCGGTCGAACTGCCCGCGCCGCTGCGGGCCCCGGACGGCTCGCCGATCGGCTCGCACATCGGCTGCGGCGTGGGCACGAGCGGCCCGCACGTCCCGCCCTTCGCGCTGCCGGAATGAGCGGCCATCCGTCCGCGTCGCTCCGGCTGCCCGAGGCTGTTTCCGGGCTCTACGCCGCCGGTGCGGTTGCCGAGCTTGTCGGGCTCCGGCGAGCGCTCCACGCCGATCCTGAACTCTCGCTCCAGGAGGAGCGTACGTGTGCCCGTCTTCAGCGGACGCTGGACGAACTCGGCGTCGAGGGCGTAGCCCGCGTGGCCGGCACCGGTGTGGTCGGACGGATACCCGGTCGCGACCGGAAGGCGCCGCTGGTCGCGGTGCGCGGCGACATCGACGCGCTGCCGATCCAGGAAGACACCGGCTTGCCGTTCGCGTCCCGCAACGAGGGCGTGATGCACGCCTGCGGCCACGACGTCCATGCCTCCTGGGCGGTCGCCGCGGCGCGCCTGCTCCAGGCCGAACCGGCGGCAGGTGACGTTCTGCTCGTGCTGCAGCCGGCGGAGGAGAGCGGCGAGGGCGCCGCGGCGGTGCTTGCGACCGGAGTCCTGGACGAGGTCGGGGCGATCTTCGGCGCCCATGTCGACCTGACCTTCGAGGTCGGCCAGGCGATGATCCAGCCCGGCGCCGTGGGCGCCGCCGCCGACCGCTTCGAGGTCGAGCTTCGGGGCAAGGGGGCGCACGGTGCAAGGCCCCACCAGGGCCTCGATCCGATCACAGGCCTGGCCCAGGTCGTTTCCGCGCTGCAGACGGTCGTCTCCCGGCGCGTGCCTCCCGACCAGCCGGCGGTGGTCACCGTCGGCGCCGTCGAGGCGGGCACGGCGCACAACGTGATCCCCGACCGTGCCGTGCTCAAGGGCACCATGCGGTCGCTCGACCCGGCCATCCGGAAACTGCTGGCGGACGAGGTGCGGCACGTTGCCGAGTCCGTCGGCGCGGCCTGCCGGCTCGAGGCCGAGGTACGGATGCTCCAGGGAACGCCGGCCGTCCTGAACGACGAGCGCGCCGCGGGCTGGGCCAGGGACGCCGCGGTTCCAGTGATCGGCGCGGATGCGATCAGGCCGTTGCCGGCCGCGAACATGGGCGGCGAGGACTTCGCCTTCTACCTGGAGCGAATTCCGGGCTGCTTCATCCGGGTCGGCGCCCGGCTGCCCGGCGACCCGGTAGTCGGCGCCCACACGCCGTACTTCGCGCCTGCCGAAGAGGCGATCTTCGTCGGCGGGGCGCTGCTGGCGGCGGCGGCGCGCCGCGCTTCGGCGGAGCTTGCGGGCACTTCCTGATCAGCGCCGTCCTAGAACGCGAAGACCAGGCCCGCGCTGACGAGGCCCTGGACCAGGTCGTCGCGTTCGGCTCCGTAGCAGCAGTCGTAGCAGCACCCGTCCTCGTCGCTGGTGTCGGTCACCAGCAGGCGCGCGTCCAGCCGCAGGCCGACGTGGTCCGTGAAGAAGACCTTCACGCCGCCGCCGAGGCCTATGGAGAAGTGGCTCTCGGACTCCGGCAGGAAGTCGCTGCTCGGCGCGAGGCGGGTGACACCGGCGGTCAGCGACGCGAAGGGACGCACCTGACCCAGTGACCCGGTCCACGAGACGCCGGCCTGGTAGTAGTCGACGTCCATCCCACCGAGATACGCGGCGCCGAGGAAGGGGCCCTCGTCCAGCCCGAAGCCGGTCTCCTGCTCGTTGACGAACAGTTCGAGGTGGAGATTCCGCCGGAGCGGGATTCCGATGACCACGCCGTCCGCCGTGCCGTCGTCGATCTCCAGATCGAGCCTTCCGAACTCGTAGTCGTCGATCTCGAAGCTGCCGAGGAAGCTGTGTCCGTAGTACGGAGTGATCTCGAAGCGTACCTTCTGGGCGACGGCCGGCGACGGTGTCGCGCCGGCGGCTACGGCCAGCAGTGCGGTAGCGGCCAGCGTCCAGATCAGGTGACGTCTGGGGGATTCAAGGCGTCGGTCTCGCGTCATGGTCGTCGATCCTCCATGGGGCGAGCGACAGGACTGCAAGTTCCGGGCCGGCGCCGCACTGTGGAAACAGGGGCCGAGCGGCCGGTATCGGTCCACTGGGGAGGTAGTCAGTCGACGTCCACACGAGGAGGAGCGGGCCGCCCTGCCCCTGTCCCCGGTTTACGGAGCCGGAGCGGAGAGGGTTTCGCGCGAGGGGCGCTAGCCGCCCGGCGCGTCCCGGTCCGGGTGGCGCATCGCGGTGATGTTGAACCCGGCGTCCACGAAGTGGATGCCGCCGGTGGTTCCCGCGCTCAGGTCGGACAGCAGGTAGGCGGCGGTGGCGCCGACATCGTCGACGGTGATGTTGCGGCCGAGCGGGGCCCGTTCCGGCATCACCTTCAGCATGCCGCGCATCCCGGAGACGCCGGAAGCGGCCAGGGTCCTCACCGGACCGGCGGAGATGCCGTGAACGCGGATGTTCTTCGGACCCAGGTCGACCGCCAGGTAGCGGATCGAGGCCTCCAGCGCCGCCTTGGCGATGCCCATCACGTTGTAGTTCGGGGTCGCCTTGGACGCGCCGTAGTAGGTCATCGCAATGATGCTGCCGCCCTCTGTCATCAGCGGCTCGGCGGCGCGGGCGAGAGCGATCAGCGAATAGCAACTGATGTCGAGAGCGGTGGCAAACCCGGCGCGCGAGGTGTCGACCGTGCGTCCCAGCAGATCTTCGCGGTTGGCGTAGGCGACGGAGTGAACGAGGAAATCGAGCCGCCCCCAGCGGTCTTTCAGCGCCTCGAACACGGCATCGATCTGCTCGTCATCGGTTACGTCGAGCGGCTCGATGAACTTGGAGCCGACACTCCCGGCGAGTGGCCGCACGCGCCGTTCCAGGGCGTCGCCCTGGAACGTGAACGCGAGATCGGCGCCCTCCTCGTGGGCTCGCTGCGCGATGCCCCAGGCCAGGGAGCGTTTGTTCGCGACGCCGACGACGAGGCCCCGCTTTCCCGCGAGCAGTCCCTTCGACGTGGCGCCGGGCGATGATTCGGGCGGAGTCACGGGCGCCGGGATTGTAGCGCTCCGCTGCGCTTGGTCCTAGACTGACCCTGGCGCATGGTTTCACTGCTTGGCATCGTGCTGGTGGTCGGGGCAACGCTCTGCTTCTCGCTGTTCGACCTTCTGCGCAAGAAGCTCACCGGTCGCCTGAGCGACGCCTTCCTGGTCATGGTCCTGGCGCTCGGCGCCGTGCCTCTCTACGGCGTGTGGGTGGCACTGCAGCCGCCCGTTGCCGTGAGTGCCGCGTACGTGTGGCCGGGTGTTGCCTCCGTCGTGTGCAATCTGGGCGCGAACTACGGCTTCCTGCGCTCCGTGCGTCTCTCCGGGCTGAGCGCGGTGATTCCCCTGCTCTCGCTGACGCCGGTGTTCACGTCGCTGCTCGCGATCCCGCTGCTGGGCGAGCTGCCGGGCGCCCGCGAGTGGCTCGGCATCGCGATGGTCGTGTTCGGCGCTCTCGCGCTCCAGCTGGGCGACCGGAGCGGAGAGCGTCGCCAGCCGTGGAGACTGAGCGCGGGCGCGTGGTGGATGATCCTGGTCGCCTTCCTCTGGGCGTCGGCGCTGCCGCTCGACAAGCTCGCGACCGAAGCCTCGAACGCGGCCTTTCACGGCCTGGTCCTGCACCTCGGCGTTGGCCTGTCCGTGCTGACGCTCGCGCTTCGCGGCCTGCGCGAGGCGCCGGGAGTGCGCTCCCGCGCGGACGTGCGCGCGGGAGCCGGGACCTGGGCCCTGCTGCTGACCGCCGTCGTCCTCGGCGCGGCGGCGCAGGGGCTCCAGTTGCTGGCGCTTCAGCACGCCTGGGTCGGCTTCGTCGAGACGGTGAAGCGGGGCATCGGCTCCTCGCTGGCGCTGGTTCTCGGCCGCGTCTTCTTCGCCGAGCCGCTCACGCCGCGCAAGGTGCTGACGGTGGCCGTGATCGCAGCGGGTGTCGCCGTGATGCTCTGGTAGGTTGACCGGCGATGGCCAGCCGTTTCCCGGTCGACTGTCGGCCCTTCCTGTTGGCCGTTCTCGGTCTTCTGGCGATCGGGCCTGGCGGTGCGGAGGCCCAGGTGTCGAGGCTGTCCGAGATCGAGTTGCCGGACGGTTTCTCGATCGGCATCTTCGCGAGTGGTGTAACCGGCGCCCGTTCGCTGACGCAGAGTCCGGGCGGCACGGTGTTCGTGGGTACCCGCGACGCCGGCGTCGTCCACGCCCTGGTCGACGCGGACGGCGACGGTGCGGCGGACGAGCGGTATCCCATCGCGTCGGGTCTGAACTCGCCGAACGGCGTGGCCTTCCGCAACGGAAGTCTCTACGTGGCTGAGATCAGCCGGATCCTCCGGTACGACGGCATCGAGAACCGGCTGGACTCGCCGCCGCAGCCGGTCGTGGTCACGGACCGGCTGCCGACCGACACGCACCACGGCTGGAAGTTCATCCGCTTCGGGCCGGACGGGCGGCTCTATGTGCCTGTCGGCGCTCCCTGCAACATCTGCAACGAAGCCGATCCGTACAACTCGATCCTGCGGATGGCTACCGACGGCAGCTACGAGATCGTGGCGCGGGGCGTCAGGAACACCGTGGGGTTCGACTGGCATCCGACGACGCGCCGGCTGTGGTTCACCGACAACGGCCGCGACTGGCTGGGCGACAACAGCCCGCCGGCCGAGCTGAACGTGCTGACGGCGAACGGCCAGCACTTCGGCTACCCCTTCTGCCACGGCCGGGACGTTTCCGATCCGGAGTACGGCTCCCTCCGTTCCTGCTCCGAGTTCCGGCCTCCGGCGCGGGAGCTCGGACCGCACGTGGCGGCGCTGGGGATGCGCTTCTACACCGGAACCATGTTCCCGGAGCGTTATCGCGGGCAGATCTTCATCGCCGAGCACGGCTCCTGGAACCGCACGGATCCGATCGGCTACCGGGTCATGGTGGTTCGTCTGGGCGCCGGTGGACGGGCAATCGGCTACGAGGAGTTCGCCACGGGCTGGCTCCGGGGCGGGACGGCATGGGGACGGCCGGTCGACGTGATGGTCCGCGACGACGGCTCGCTGCTGGTTTCGGACGATCGGCGGGGGGCCGTCTACCGCATTGTCCATGAGTCCGCGAGCGAACCGGACCCGGACCCCGATCCGCCGCCCGATCCGGAACCTGATCCCGACCCGGACCCCGAACCGCCTCCTGCTGTGCCGGACGGCCCCTGTGTTGCGAACGCGGAGACCCTCTGTCTGCACGGCGACCGGTACGCGGTGCGGGTCGAGTGGTGGAGTGGCGACGGTGAGACGGGATCGGCCCAGGTGGCTGGCGAAACGACGAACGACTCCGGCCTGTTCCGGTTCCTGGAACCGTCCAACTGGGAGATCCTGGTCAAGGTGCTGAACGGCTGCGATGTCGACGGTCACTACTGGGTGTACGGCGCTTCGACGACGGATCTGGGCTACGTCATCCGCGTCACGGACACGGCGACGGGCGGCGTCCGGGAGTACCGGAACGAGCCCGGGCAGCCAGCGGCCGCGATCACGGACGCCAGGGCCTTTTCGGACAGTTGCCCCTAGCCCGCATATTTCACCGCGTGATCCAGTTCGGCCTTGCTGGGGTTGTTGCCGAGCAGTATCGGCGTCAAGCGGACCGGTCTGTCGGGTTTCACGGATCCGGCGGTTCCGATCGGCGGCTTTGGGGGTCGAAGATCGTCCAGGCCGTTGGTTTTCGACGGCAGGCAGAGGCGCCGAGGCGCACCTCGACGGCCGGTCTTTGCAGCAGGCGCGAGAGTTGGGGGGGGGGGAATCCCCCGAGGCTCAGGCAGCCGGTCGGTAGCGGGGTCGCTTGGCGAGGTTGTCAAGCGCGGCTTGGAAGTCGGTCTGCCAGGGGAAGGCGGAGGGCATTGCGAGGCGGATGCGTCGGTGGGTGATGCGTAGCTGGGCGGCGATCTTGAGCAGTTTGAGGCGGATGGTCCCGCACTGTGCGCGGGCGAACTGGGTGCCGGCGAGGGCGATGCGCCGCAGAGCGGCCATGAGCACGTAGGCGAAGCTGGCCCAGTAGAGGCGCATCTGATTGCCGGCGATGGTCCTGGTCGAGGTGCGGTCGGCGAACAGGTCGAGCTGCTGCTCCTTGATGCGATTCTCCATGTCGCCGCGGGCGCAGTAGAGCTTCTCGTAGAGGTCCCGTTTGCCGGACCGGCTCGGCTTTAGGCTGGTGACCACGAAGCGCGGATTGCGTCCCCTGGGCAGCCACTCCGCCTTGCCCACCACGCGCCTCTTGCGAGACCAGGAGGACAGCGTCCGGTGCCGGAACTCGCGGAACCGGCGCGAGGCCTCGCCTCTCTCCAGACAGCGCCGCCGGGACTTCCTGAGCGCCTTCTCGATGCGGCGCTCCAGGCGCTGATTGCGCGCCAGCCCGAACACGTAGTCCACGCCCTGTGCCTCGCACCACGCCATGATCTCCTCGCGGGCGAAGCCCGAGTCTCCCCGCAGGATGATCCGGGTGTCCGACCAGACCGAGCGAATCTGCGGCACGATCCGACGAAGCTCCTCCACCGTGCCGGCGCTGGCGTCCCGATTCGACCTCCGCAGCCGGGCCAACAGCAGGTGCTCGCCGCAGAACATGTACAGCGGCAGGTAGCAGTACGAGCGATAGAAGCCGTGGAAGAACCGACCCTCCTGGGCGCCGTGCAGCGGATCGTCCGTCGCGTCGAGGTCCAGAACGATCTCCTCAGGCGCAGAATCGTGAGACTCCAGGAAGACGTCCACCAGCAGCCGGTCCAACGACTCATGATCCGCCGCGATCCGCTTGTAGCGATCGCTCTGGGCCTGCTCCGGACGAGACAGCTCCAGCCGATTCAGACCGCTCGGAGAAGCCAGCGGATTGCCCCGGTCGCGCAGCCGACGACGATCTCCACCCGTGATGTCCGACTTGCCCACCAGAAGAGCCATCAGCCTGGAACGGCGAAGCTGATCGTGGTCATTCAGGTCCTCGTAGCCCAGCGCCACACCGTAGATCCGCTGAGACACCAGGTCCTGCACCGTGTGCTCCACCGCTGACGGATCGCGACAATCCCCAAAACAGCACGCCAACCGCCCCATCAGCCCCAGACAAGCGTCCGTCTCCCGAAGCAGAAGACCGCCACCCTCCGAGGTCAGATCGCCGCCGTCGAAACCAGCCGTCACCCGACGACGACCGTGGAAGCCAAACTCAAGCTGCGACGAAGTACACTCTGTCTTCACGGGTCTCTCTCCTGTGGATCTCCCAAATGCTTGTGAACACTTGGATTATCCGCCGGAAGAGACCCGATCTCAAAACCCTCGGTGAAATATCCGGGCTAGCGATACTCTCGTCGCTCCCAGGCTCCCGGCGCCCAGGTTCCGGGACGTGCAGGTCAACCACCTCAGGAGTCAGCAGCATGCTCCGTTCCTCGCTTTTCTTCATGGCCGTGGCTCTTTCCGCGGGAACCGCGTCGGCGGCCGACGACGACGCACTCCGTCTGGACGAGATCGAACTGCCTGCCGGCTTCTCGATCGACGTTTTCGCCGCGGAGATCGACAATGCTCGCTCGCTGGCCCAGAGTCCGTCCGGGACCGTCTTCGTCGGCACCGGGCGGCGGGGCGGCGGGGTCGTCCATGCAGTCGTCGACCGGGACGGAGACGGCACCGCCGACGATCGCTACCGCATCGGCTCCGACCTGAACTGGCCGAACGGCGTCGCCTTTCACGGCGGCGACCTGTACGTTGCCGAGATCAGCCGCGTGCTTCGTTTCGAAGGGATCGAGAGCCGGCTCGACTCCCCGCCCGAACCGGTCGTGGTCACCGCCGACCTGCCGGAAGAGACCCATCACGGCTGGAAGTTCATCCGCTTCGGTCCCGATGGACGCCTCTACGTGCCGGTGGGCGCCCCGTGCAACATCTGTGACGAAGGGGATCCCTTCGCGACGATCCTCCGGCTGGACGAGACCGGCGACTACGAAGTCGTCGCCCGCGGAGTGCGGAACACCGTCGGCTTCGACTGGCGCCCGGGCACGAGCGAACTCTGGTTCACCGACAACGGACGCGACATGATGGGCGACGACGTTCCGCCCGACGAGTTGAACGTGCTGACGGAGGACGGCCAGCACTTCGGCTATCCGTATTGCCATGGCCAGGACATCGCGGACCCGGAGTTCGGCGATCAGCGTCCCTGCGACGAACTCGTGCCGCCGGCCATCGACCTCGACCCGCACGTGGCGGCAGTGGGCATGCGCTTCTACCAGGGCGCCGCGTTCCCCGAGCGCTACCGCGGGCAGATCTTCATCGCGGAGCACGGTTCCTGGAACCGCAGCAACAAGATCGGCTACCGGGTCATGGTCGTTCATGTCGACCGGGACGGTCGGGCCGCGGAGTACGAGGAGTTCGCCACGGGTTGGCTGCAGGGAGAAGACTCGTGGGGCCGGCCGGTCGACGTGATGGAGCGGGCCGACGGGTCGCTCCTCGTGTCGGACGACATGCGGGGCGTGATCTACCGCATCGTCTACGACGGGGCCGCGGCTTCGGCGGCCGGGCAGTAGGGACATGCCGTCGCTCGATCCGGCCGTCGTCGACGCGGCGCGAGTCCGCTACGACGCTGCCTGCGCCGCCGGTCTCGGCCTCGACATGACCCGGGGCAAGCCGTCGCCGGAGCAACTCGCCCGGTCGCACGGCCTCCTGGCTGCCGTCGAACGGGAGGACAGCCCCGCCGGCGACGGCACCGACTGCCGCAACTACGGTGGCGATCCGCGCGGCCTGCCGGAGATGCGGGCGATCTTTGGCGAGATCCTCGAGATCGATCCGGAGCTGGTCTTCGTCGGCGGCAACGCGAGTCTGCAGTGGATGCACGACCTGGTGGTCCAGGCCATGCTGGTCGGCGTCCCCGGCGGCGACCCGTGGGGCGGACCGAAGCGCAAGACGCCGGTGAAGTTCCTCTGTCCGTGTCCCGGCTACGACCGTCACTTCGCTCTGCTGGAGCGCTACGGCATCGAGATGCTGGCGATCGGGATGGGTGACGACGGCCCGGACGTCGACGAGGTCGCTCGGCTCGCCGGCGAGGACCGGAACGTCAAGGGGATGTTCTGCGTGCCGCGCTACAGCAATCCGACCGGCGTCACCTACTCGGACGACGTGGTCGAGGCGATCGCCGCGATGAGGACGGCGGCGCCGGACTTTCGGGTCATCTGGGACGACGCCTACGCGCTGCACGCCTTCGAGGGCGAGCCGGATCGCCTGGCGAGTCTCTACGATCGTTGCGTCGCCCACGGCAACGAGGATCGGCCGCTCATCGTCACGTCGTTTTCGAAGGTCACCTTCGGCGGCGCCGGTCTGGCCGCGCTAGCGGCGAGCCCACGGAACGGCGACTGGATCCGGAGTTTCCGCTCGATTCAGACGATCGGTCCGAACAAGCTGAACCAGCTTGCTCACGCCCGCTTCTTCGACGGCAGCGTCGCAAGCGTCCGGGAGCACATGCGAGGACACGCGGAGCTGATCCGGCCGAAGTTCGAGACCGTGCTGCGCGTGCTCGACGAATCGCTCGAAGGCCTCGGCGTCGCGACCTGGAGCCGGCCCCGGGGCGGCTACTTCGTGAGTCTGGACACGGAGCCCGGTTGCGCGCGGGCGGTGGTCGAGATGGCCGGCCGGGCCGGGGTCAAGCTGACGCCCGCGGGCGCTACCTTCCCGTACGGCGTCGATCCGCAGGACCGGAACATCCGCATCGCGCCGACGCTGCCGGGTCTCGACGAGATCGAAACCGCGACCCGGTTGCTCGCCGACTGCGTCGTCCTGGTGAGCGCCGGCCCGTAGCCCCTCAGTCGATATAGCCGAGGCTCTTCAACTGGCGGACGTCCTCCTCGCTGAGGACGTTGCCGCTCCTCGCCTCGTACTTCGGCAGGTCCCGGTACCAGTTCACGAGACGCCGGCCGAGCGGCGGCACCAGGTCGACCGGCGGCGCCCGGAGCGGCCGTTCCTCTTCCGGGTCGACGGTGAGGTCGAAGTAGACGGTCGTGCGCTTCGAGAAGTCGTGGAGGACCTTGGCGCCGTCAACCTCCAGGCTGATCTGCAGCGGGTCTTCGTAGGGGGCGTTGCGGCGCGACCTGCCGAGCAGGGCGCTGTGCTTGTCGCCGATGACGTAGCGGGGTCGCGCCTCGCCGGCCGGCTCGTCGCCGATCGGTACGAGGCTTCGTCCCGCGACGCTCTCGGGGGCTTCGAGCTTGAGCAGGTCGAGCACGGTCGGCAGGATGTCGACGACGCCGACCGCCGCCTCGATCCGCCTGCCCTCGGGAATCCCCGGCCCCGCGAGAATCATCGGTATGCGCGCGTTGGGCCAGTGGACGTTCTTGCCGTGTCCCCAGTAGCCGTGCTCGCCCATGCTCTCCCCGTGGTCGCTCACGAACAGCGTGTACCGGGGGCCGGCCAGAAGTTCGTCGATCGCCTCGGAGAGTCTGCCGAGCCAGTGGTCGACGTAGTTCACTTCCGACTGGTAGCGCCACCGCCTCTGCCAGCCGCTGCCGCGCTGCTCGCGAGGCGGCAACGGAGGCGTGAAGCCCTTTCGTTCCAGGTAGGGGCTGTGGGGATCGGAGAAGTGGACCCAGAGGAAGAGGGGACGGCCGCGCCGGTCCTCGTCGCCGGCGCGCTGGCGCAGCCATCGCTCGGCCGCCCTGGCGACGTCGTCGGCGTGGCGCTCCATCACGCCGACGGCGTTGCGGGCCTGGGTGAACTGCTCGTCGTAGTGGTTGAAACCGCGGTTCAGGCCGACCAGGTCGGCGCGCAGCGTCCAGTTCGAGATGAAGGCGGCTGCCTCGTACCCCGTCTGGCCCAGAATCTCGGCGAGAACCGGGATGTCGCTTCGCATCCGTTGGGCGTTTCGACGCGCCCCGTGAGTCGGCGGGTAGAGCGACGTGAACATCGAGGCGAAGGCGGGGCCGGTCTTGCCGATCGTGGTGTGCGCGTCCTCGAACAGCACGCCTTCGGCGGCGAGAGCGTCGATCGTCGGCGTCGTGGCTGACTCGCCGCCGTAGGCCCCGAGCGCGTCGGCCCGCAGGGTGTCCACGGAGAGCAGGACGAGGTGCGGCTGGGCCGCGGGCAGCGGTGCGCATATCGCGGCCGCCAGCGCCGTGCCGAGGAGGAGGCGTCGTCCGGCCACGCTCACGCCGAGACGGCCCCGAAGGCGATTGCCTCTTCCTGGGTGTCGATGTCGCGGGCCAGCGACATCGCGTCGACGACCGGCATCCGGACCTTGCGGTCGGGATGCCTGCGCCGGTGGCGTCGCTTGATGAACATCCGGCGCAGAGCGAGTTCCAGCTCGGACTGCTGGATGACCTTCTCCTTGAGGCGCCGCGCCGCGCGCGTGCCCGACAGCAACGTGTCCCAGGTAAAGGTCGGAAGGCGGAGGTTCAGGAGGTGGATGAAGTCCTGAACCAGCATGATCCACAGAAGGCGCCGCGCCATGTAGGCGTTGCGGTACAGGATGGGGCGGTTGCGCGTCCGGTAGCCAAGGTCCATCAAACGGTAGATGAACTTCCAGCGAAGCGCCGCCGAGTCGAACATGGCCAGGTGACCGGGCAGTACCGGGACGGGCGCGGACGCCCCTTCGGGCTTGACGTGGTACTGCGGCTTCCACCCGGACTCGCCGAGCCGTTCGGGGTCTCGCGGCGCCTTGATCATCGGGAAGAAGAAGTCCAGGGGGCTGTGGCTCCAGAAGTCGCGGACCACCGTCTTCATCTCGGCGGGGTCGGGAACGATGTCGCAGGTGACGATCGCTAGCGGTCCGTCGCCGTGCCGCCGGCGGGCCGTCTCGACGCCGACCTGGATGTTGCGGCCGAAACCGCCGTCGGTGTCGACGGAGATCCCGTCAGGCAAAGACCGGTAGGCGTGACCGGGTCCGGCGACGTAGATCGGGTCGAAGGCTTCGACCTGGCGGATCCGCTCGATGACCAGTTCGATCAGCGGCCTGCCGCCGATCTTCACGTCCACGCCCTTGATGCCGGCGAGCGGGTGCTTGGAACGTCCTCCCGGGGGCATGTAGGCGGGCCTGCGGTCGCTGCCTCCCAGGATGACGAGCGGTACGGATTGGTTGGCCATCGGTCGTCGTCCGGTTCTCTCGTCGGGACGAGCCGATTGTACGCCGGGGATCATCCGACGCCCAAGACTCGCCGGGTCTGGCGTTACCATCCGGTGAAACCGCCTCGTTCCGCTCGTCCGCCTCTCTGTTCGATGACACTTCCTCCACCGCCGACTCCCGAGGTCGTGGACCGTGACGATCGCTTGGCCGATCTCGCCGAACGCTGGCTGCGCGAGCCGGCCGTTGGCCTGGATACGGAGTTCGTGCGGGAGCGGACGTTCTTTGCCCGGCTCGGCCTGATTCAGGTGGCCGATTCGGAGGGTTGCTACCTGGTCGACATGGTCTCGATCAGGGATCGGGCGCCGCTGGCTGCCGTCGTCCAGGCGCCCGAGGTGACCAAGGTGTTCCATTCGCCGAGCGAGGACCTGGAGATCCTCCACCAGGCGGTCGGCCACGCTCCCGAACCCCTGTTCGACTGTCAGGTCGCGGCCACGCTGTGCGGACTGGGAGGTTCGTTGGGCTACGTTCATCTGGTTGCGCGGCTCTTCGATGTCGAACTGGGGAAGGGCGTGCAGCGGTCCAACTGGCTGCGGCGTCCGCTCAGCGACGAGCAGGTGCGGTATGCCGGTCTCGATGTGGCCTACCTCCTGCCGGCCCACGAGCGGTTGCTGGCGCGGCTGCGTGAACTCGGCCGGGAAACCTGGGCCGAGGAGGATTTCGGCCGCCTGCTGCGGACCGCCGCGGCGCGTTCGGACCCGGCCTGGCCCTACAACCGGCTACGGCGACCGGGCATGTCGAGGCGTCAACTGGCGGCGCTCGAGGCCCTGTCCGCGTGGCGCGAGCGGCGCGCCCGCCGGCGGGACGTGCCGCGGGGTTTCGTGCTGAAGGACGAGACCCTGGTCGACGTGGCTCGGCGCCTGCCACGCACGTCGGAGGATCTGGCCCCGGTGAAGAGCCTGGGGCCGCGCCAGACGCGGCGGTACGGGCCAAAGCTGCTGGAGCTCGTGCGAGGCGCACGCTCGCTGCCGGAGGATCAGCTCCCCGGCCGGCTGGAACGCTCCGGCAGGCGGTCCTCGAGCCGCGTGTCGGATGGACTGCGGAAACTGGTTGCGCGAGTCGCCGCCGATCTCGACGTTCCGGCCGAGTTCCTCCTGCCCAGGAGGACGCTCGAGGCCTGGGCGGCGCGGAGTCTCGAACGGGGCATGTGGGTCTGGCCGGCGGAGATCGAAGGCTGGCGCCGCTCGGTACTCCAACCCGAAGTGGAATGTTCCGCTCTGCTCGAGGCCGGCGTCGCCAGGAAACGCCGGAACAGGTCGTTGCGCCGCTGAGCAGCAGCGGCCGCGGATGAAAGTCGCGAGCACCACAGGTAGAGTCCGCCGCCGTGAAAGAGGTGATCGCGCAGGCGCACGACATCGGCGACCTGTACGGCCTGTTCGGCCGGCGGGCGCCGGAAGCCGTGGTTGTACCGCGGTCTGCCGTTCCTCAGCCTCAGCGGGCTCTCCTGGATCACGAAGATCACATGACGGTGACCCTGGAGGCCCACCATGGGGCCGCGGTCGACGTCGATGTCCTGGATCGCGTCGCGTACGACGGACGCTACGCGCGCAGAATCCTCCTGCGGCTTGCCGGCGCCAGGGCCGTCGCGCCGGGACAATCCGCCGGCGTGGTGCTGTTCGGGATCGTGCTCATCGACTTCCGGTTCACGAGGGAGGCAGCCCGGCGCGAGATCCTCGGCGAAACGACTCCGCTCGGCCATGTGCTGATTCGCCACAGCCGGTTGCGGCGGATCAGCACCCACTGTCTGCTCGAGATCGAGCCGGACGGCGAGATGCGGCGCCACTTCGGTCTGGGCGACCGCCTGGACTGCAAAGTGTCGCGCGTTCATGGCCGTCTCGCGACGATCTTCTGCGATGGGCAACCCGCGGTCGAACTCCTCGAAGTCGTGCCGCCGGGCCCCGCCGCCGTCAGGCTCGCTCGATCGGGAAGGAGATGAGTTCGTCGATGCTTCCGGCTTCAAGATCGAGACCGAGCAGCCGGTCGAAGCCGAGGGCTACTCCCGCGCAGGGCGGGAGCCCCGACTCCAGCGCGGCCAGGAACCGGGACGGAACAGGCGGTAGCGGCCGGCCGGTTCCGCGGCGGCTCGCCAGGTCGCGTTCCATGCGTTGCCGCTGTTCGGCCGGGTCGCGGAGTTCGCCGTAGCCGTTGGCGAGTTCGATGTCCCCGACGTAGGCCTCGAAGCGCTCGGCGGTGCGGGGGTCGGAAGCGTTCAACTGCGCCATCGCGGCCTGGGAGGCGGGATAGTCGAAGACGACCGTGACGCGGTCGGGCGCGAACCGAGGCTCGACCCGTTCGCCGAACAGCCGGGAGAGAAGGTCGTCCCGGTCGAGGCCGCTGGTGTCGACCGGTGAAGGGCCGTCCGCGACGGCCCGTCGCAGGGCCCGGATCGAGGCTTCGTGCGGATCGATCCCGGCGTGCCGGCGCATGAGATCGGCGTAGCTGACATAGGTCGCCGATTCCATCCTGCGCGAACCGGCGAGAAGGGTCTCGATCAGGGCCGCGACTTCCCCCATCAGCCGGTGCACGTCCCATTCCACCCGGTACCACTCGAGAATCGTGAACTCGGGGTTGTGCCAGCGGCCGCGCTCCCCGCCGCGGAACGCCTTGCATACCTGGTAGATCGAGCCTGAACCCGCGGCCAGCAGGCGTTTCATCGCCAGTTCCGGCGAGGTCTGGAGGTACATCCGCCGGCCGTCGATGCCGGGGGCGTCGACGGTGGAACTCAGCGGCTCCAGGTGCAGGTCGAGGGTGGTTTCGGCGGACAGCAGGGGGGTTTCGACCTCGAGCACGTCCCGCTCGGCGAAGAAGGCGCGCAGCCTGGCGAGCATGGCCGCGCGTCGCTTCAGCGCGGTCAACCCGGCGGTGGGCCGCCACTCCGCGGCGTCGCCCGTCACCGTCCGCCTCAGGTCTTGCCGCGGGAAACGTACTCGCCGGTGCGGGTGTCGACCCGGATGGACTCGCCGGTCTGGATGAAGAGCGGTACCTTGACGACCGCGCCGGTCTCGAGCTTGGCCGGCTTGCTGCCGCCGCTGGAGGTGTCGCCCTTGAGTCCGGGATCCGTTTCGACCACCTCACGAGTCACGAAGTTCGGCGCCGCGACGAGGATCGGATGGCCGTTCCAGAGCGTCACGCTGCAGATGTCCTCCTCCTTGATCCACTGCTCGGCGCCGCCCAGGGCCGCGGCATCGGCCTCGACCTGGTCGTAGGTGTCCGGGTTCATGAAGAACCAGTGCTCGCCGTCGGTGTAGAGGTACTGCATCGAGGTCTCGATGACGTCGGCGCCTTCGAGCAGGTCTCCCGGCTTGTAGGTCTTCTCGTTGACCCGTCCGTTCAGGAGGTTGCGCATCTTGACGCGGGTGAACGCCTGTCCCTTGCCGGGCTTGATGAAGTCGCAGGAGATGATCACGTTCGGCTCGCCGTTCTCGAGCACCTTGAGCCCGGTGCGAACCTGGTTCATGTTGTAGCTGGCCATCGATCCCGAACGCCCCTCCGCCGGCGGCTGTCGCTGCGGCGAACCCTAGCAGCAGGCCGCGGTGAAACTCACCGCCTCCTGCCTGCGTTGTATGGCGGTAAGGGCGGCAGTTCCCGGTCCTTCCCGACCGCGACGGAAGCCCTGCCCCGAACGAGGGAGAACGCGATGACGAACCAGCCTTCGATCCCCGCTCCGGATTCCAACGCTCCAGACGCTCGTTGCGGCCTGGCGCTCGCCGCGCTGGTCGCGGCGACTGTGCTTTCGGCGCCGGCTTTCGCCGAGTTCGACGAGAGCCACCGCTTCGACGCCCGTTCGCTGGAGGTCACCAACCTGATCGGCAAGGTGGCTATCAGGCAGGCAACCGGCGACGAGTTCGAGGTCGATGTCTCCGTGCGCGGCGCCGACGGCGTGCGGCGCAACATCGAGATCGAGCAGGAGCGCGGTTCCCGCGCCCGGCTGGATGTCGTCTTCCCGGTCGACGACGAGCGCCGCTTCGTGTACCCGGAGTTCAGCCGCCGGCGGGCCCAGCTCTGGTTCCGCGAGGGTCGATCCAGCAGCCTGCTGGGAGAAATCCTGCGGGCCGTCTCGGGTCGCCGGATACGGGTCCAGAGGAGCGGCAGCGGCATGGAGGTCTGGGCCGACCTGACGATCCGCGTGCCGGAGGGTGCGTCGCTCACGCTCCAGCACGGCGCCGGCGACGTGGAGGTCCGGGACCTCGTCGCCGACCTGGAGATCGACGTGAAGGCCGGCGTGATGGAGGCGGCCGGACTGGACGGCCAGGTCGAGCTCGACGTGGGCAGTGGCGGGCTGACCGTGGAGGACGTTCGCGGCCGGCTGGTCATGGACACGGGCAGCGGCGGGGCCAGTCTGGACCGCTTCGAGGGCGCCGCGCTGTCGATCGACACGGGCAGCGGCTCCGTGGCCGTCTCCGAGGTGTCGGCGGAGGCAGTTGAAATCGACACCGGCAGTGGCGGAGTGACGGTGGACGGCGTGGAAACCAGGAGGCTCATGATCGACACCGGGAGTGGCAGCGTGCGGGTCGAGTCCGCGGGCGCCGATTCCGCGGTGATCGACACGGGCAGCGGCAGAGTGCACCTGGCTCTGGAGCGAATGGGCGACGGCAGGTTCGAGATCGACACCGGCTCGGGCAGCATCGTCATGCTGGTCCCGGGCGATTTGTCAGCCCGCTTCGACATCGACATCGGCAGTGGCGGCATCGATGTCGACGTGCCGATCGCGAAGACGCTGCACAAGTCGCGGGGCGAGATGCGGTTCATTGCCGGGGACGGCGATGCGAGCGTCGTCCTCGACACGGGTTCCGGCGGCGTCCGCGTCGCGAGCGTCGACTAGTCGGAGACGCCCGCCATCTCGCAGACAATCCCCCATTCCCGGGCCGTGACCGGCTGCACCGAGAGCCGCTGGCCCCGGCGGAGCAGGGCCATGCCCTCCAGATCCGGTCGCTGCCGCAACTCGGCCAGCGCGACGGGCTCGTCGAACCTGCACTCGAACTCGATGTCGACGAGGTACCACCGCGGGTTCTCCGGGTCCGACTTCGGATCGTAGTGCCCGTCGTCCGGATCGAACTGGGTCGGATCGGGGTACGACTCGCTGCACACGCGCGCCAGGCCGACGACCGCGGTCGGCTTGGCGTTCGAGTGGTAGTAGAGGACCCCGTCGCCGATCCGCATCCTGTCCCGCATCAGGTTGCGGGCCTGGTAGTTCCGTACGCCGTCCCAGTAGGTCTTGCCGTCGCGTTCCAGGTCGTGGATCGAGTACTCGCCCGGTTCGCTCTTCATCAGCCAGTACTGGCGGGGTTCGTCGGTCATGAGGGGTCTCCTGGTAGTTGCGCCCGTTACAGGATGCTGCGGCCGAAGAGGGAACTCAGCAGGCCGAGCGCCAGCTTCGCGGTCTGATTCCGGGTGTCGAGAATGGGATTGACTTCGACGACGTCGACGGAGCCCGGACCGCCGTGTTCGGCGATCAGTTCCATCAGCAGGTGCCCCTCGCGGTAGCTCAGGCCGCCGGGCGCCTGGGTGCCCACGCCTGGCGCCTCGCGGGGGTCGATGGAGTCCATGTCGAGGCTCACGTGGAGCCGGTCCAGGTGGTCCAGACGTTCGAGAGCTTCGAGGGCGACGGGCGCCAGGCCCCGTTCGTCGATCTGGCGCATCGTGTAGGTGGTGATGCCCGCATCCTGGATCAGGGCCTGCTCGCCGGAATCGAGGTCGCGGACGCCGAAGAGCACGACGTCTTCCGGCCGCAGCTTCGGGCCCGGGCGGCCGGCATCGACCAGCTCGGGCGCGCCGTGGCCGCACAGGGCCGCGAGCGGCATGCCGTGGAGGTTGCCGGTCGGAGAGGTGTCCGGGGTGTTGAAGTCGCCGTGGGCGTCGATCCACAGGATGCCGGTCCGATGCTCGTGCGAGACGCCGCCGACCGTGCCGACCGCGATCGAGTGGTCGCCGCCCAGCACCAGCGGCAAGGCGCCTTCGGCTACTGCCTGCCTGCTTGCCTCGTAGATGCGCTCGCAGGCGTCGACGACTGGCCGGAGGAAGCCCAGGCCAGGTTCCTCGGGCAGGGAGTCCCGCTCGACGGCCTCGATGTTGCCGCGGTCCTCGACCCGGTAGCCGAGTCGGGTCAGTTCCGATTTGAGTCCGGCGTAGCGCAACGCCGTCGGCCCCAGGTCCACGCCGCGACGCGACTGCCCGAGGTCGAGCGGAGCGCCGACGATGCGGATCGTGGTCTGGGCTGGCGGGGCCTGCACAGGCATGGTGCGACGCTAGCAACTTGCGGGACGGTGTGGTTGTTCCGGATGCCGGCGGGGACGCCGGCGCAATAGGATGCGGACTGCTCATGTCGGTCCGCAACTTCTGCATCATCGCCCACATCGACCACGGCAAGTCGACCCTCGCCGATCGCCTGATCCAGCACTGCGGCGCGGTCGAGGACCGGGAGTTCCGCGACCAGATCCTCGACTCGATGGACATCGAGCGGGAGCGCGGGATCACGATCAAGAGCAACACGGTGACGCTTCGCCACCAGGACGCGGAGGGCCGGACCTGTCGCCTCAACCTGATCGACACGCCGGGCCATGTCGACTTCTCGCACGAGGTTCGCCGGTCGCTCATGTCGTGCGAGGGGGCGTTGCTGCTGATCGACGCTTCGCAGGGTGTGGAGGCGCAGACGGTCGCGAACCTCTACCTGGCGCTCGAGTACGACCTGACGATCATCCCGGTGATCAACAAGATCGACCTGCCGTCCGCGGATGTGGACCGGGTGCGCGAGGAGATCGAGAGCGACCTGGGTCTCGACCCGTTCGAGGCCGTGCTCTGCTCGGCGAAGACCGGCAAGGGAGTCGAGGACGTGCTCGACGCGATCGTGGAGCGGCTGCCGCCGCCGGAAGGCGATGGGTCGGCGCCGCTCCAGGCGCTGGTCTTCGACGCCCAGTACGACCCGTATCGCGGCGTCGTCATGCTGGTGCGGGTGCGCCAGGGCACTCTCCGGCCGAAACAGAAGATCCGGCTGATGCACACCGGCAGCGAGCACGAGGTGGAGGAGATCGGCACCCTCCTGCTCAAGCGGAGACAGCGCGAGGAACTGGAAGCCGGCGCCGTGGGCTACGTCATCGCCGGAATCAGGAAGATCTCCGAGATCGATATCGGCGACACGATCACGACCGTCCCGGATGGCGCCGCGGAGCCCATCCCGGGCTATCGCGAGGCCAAGCCGGTCGTCTTCTCCTCGATCTATCCGGTCTCGAGTCACGACTACGAGGATCTGACGCGTGCGCTCGAGAAGCTGGCGCTGAACGACGCCTCGCTGACCTACGAGAAGGACTCGTCGTCGGCACTCGGCTTCGGGTTCCGCTGCGGCTTCCTCGGTCTGCTGCACCTGGATGTCGTCCAGGAGCGCCTGGAGCGGGAGTACGGGCTGTCGCTCGTGCTCTCCGCGCCGTCGGTGCGGTACGAAGTGATGATGTCGGACGGCGCGGAGCGGCAGATCGACAATCCGGCCGCCTACCCGGATCCGTCGGAGATCGAGGGCGTCTCCGAGCCCTACATCAAGGCGTCGATCATGCTGCCGGAGCGCTATCTCGGCGCGGTGATGGAACTCTGCCTCGAACGTCGCGGCGGCAAGACGAACATTCACTACCTGGCCGTGGGGCGGGTCGAGCTGACCTGCGAACTGCCGCTGGCCGAGGTCCTCTTCGACTTCTACGACAAGCTGAAGACAGTCACCCAGGGCTACGGCTCGTTCGACTACGAGCTGATCGGACTGCGGCAGACCGACCTGGTCAAGGTCGACATCCTCGTCAACGGCGAGCGGGTCGACGCCCTCTCCCAGCTCGTTCACCGGGACAAGGCGCGGCGTCGGGCTCTCCGTTACTGCGAGCGGCTCAAGGACACGATCCCGCGCCAGCAGTTCAAGATCGCGATCCAGGGCGCGATCGGCGGCCAGATCATCGCTCGCACGACGATCACCGCCTTCCGCAAGGACGTCACCGCCAAGTGCTACGGCGGCGACATCACCCGCAAGCGCAAGCTGCTCGAGAAGCAGCGCGAAGGCAAGAAGCGGATGAAGCGCGTCGGCTCCGTCGACATTCCGCAGGAGGCGTTCGTCTCCGTGTTGCGGAGCGACGGTTAGCAGACCCGCCCGCGGAGGGGCTCGCCCGGCAGGGCCGTAGCACCCGCCCGTCCACGATCCGGGGAAGGGTCCCATCGGCCGCTCGCGCTTTCTCGGAGGAGGGGAGGTTTGCGCTCGCTTCGCTTCACTCGCTCCGGGTGGGCGTTGGGCGATGTGGGTTCGGCGAAGTCGCTCGTTCAGAGCCCGCTGGGACCCTCCCCCGGACCCTGGCCGGGCTGGACTGCGGCAATCGCTTCGCCGATTTCCCTTGCCCGGAGGCGCACCAAGGGCCAGGCGTTCGCCAACAGAACGACGATGGCGATTCGCCTACCGACCAGATTCTGCTGGTGACAGAGGCTCTGGTCCGTCGTGACCAGGACGTCGCAGATCTCCTTCTCCGCGAGTTCCAGTAACTCGCCGTTGTCCTTCTCTGACCAACCCTTGTCCGCGAGCGTGTCTACGGAATGCCCTGGCAGGAGCTCTCTGAGCGGTGCGGGCGTTCCTTGGTCGAACAAGAGCCTCAATGGGCCAACGCACCCCTGAGGGCCTTCGCCTCGTGACGGAGCACCGCCCGAACCTGCTGGGCTTCCACGCCCGGGAACCACTCGACGAACTCGTCGATGGTGGCACCGTAGGCGAGGTTCTCGTACAACGCCGACAAGGGCACTCGGGTTCCGGCGAACACCCACGCGCCGCTGGCCCTGCCTGGTCGTCGCTCCACCGCCGGGCAGGTGCTCCAGTTCGTCGAGTCGAGTGCCTTGTCCTTCATGGCTGAGACAAGGCTACTACTCCTGCCGAGTCGGCGCGCGTCCGGGCCGGTTCGGGGGACACGGCTCGACGGGCCGCTGTGGTGGTCGACGTACACTCCCGCACACGATGCACGTCACCGATGGCCATGCGCACGAAGCTCCCGCTGCGGCTTGACGGCCGGCTGATCGCCCAAGCGAAGGACTATGCCCGGGCTGTCGGCAAGTCCCTGTGGCAGATCGTGGCCGAGTACTTCTCCGCGACAACGTCGCGGAGCCGGCAGGACTGCACGGAGACGTCGACATCGGCTCGGCTACGCGGGGTGCTGAAGGACACCGGTCTGGTCGGAGTGCGCGACTACCACGAGCACCTCGAGGAGAAACACCTCTGAGAGCGTTCTGAGGGTGCTCTTCGACACCAACATGCTGATCGACGCTCCGCTCGACCGGGCGCCGTCCCGGATACCGCCGCCGTTCGCGCGCTACGGCGTACTCGCCGAGCGCACTGCGGGCTTGTTTGCCGGGGCCGAGCCGCCGCTGGGCTAACTCGTCGTTAGGATCACGACGGTCGCCGCGACGATCAGGGCCGCGAGGACTGCCGCGAGACCGACGATCCAGCGGATGAGCCTCGACTCCATTTCAGTCATGGCCGTCTCGAGTTCGGTCGTTCGCCTAGCGAGGTCGGCCTCCGTGGCCAGTTTCTCGAGCTCGGGTTCTAGGGCGTCCTTGACGGCGGCAGCGATGCTCTCATCCGCCAGCGGTTTTGCCTTCAGTTGCTTCAGGAGTTCCTTCAGATGGGGCAGGGCCTCGACCAATAGGGGCAGCAGCTTCGCGGCGGCTGCCGCTGCGGCGGCCCCGGCGACAGGGGCAGGCATGCGTCAGTGTGGCGTTGGGCGGAACTCGATCGACCCAGGACGGCTCGACTATACCGCCGGGTTCCCAGGCTCGCCGGCGTAGAACGCTGCCGTGCGGCGGGCCGCGGCCCCGGCTGCGTCCGGCTTGTCGCCGGCGGCGATGCCGGCTTCGCCCCACGCTTCGGCGCTTCCCTTGATCAGAGCCTTGCCTTCGGGCGAGGCGGCGAAGGCTTCCCCGTCCAGTTTCGGTTCATCGGGCTGGTCGAGGTGGAGGGTCAGTCCCAGCAAGCCCAGCTCCCAGCCGACGCCGGTGGCGCCGGGGCCGTACTCGTCCCAGTGCGGCGACAGGAGCGCGGTGTGCGTGAGTTCGAGGCGGGAGGCGTCGATTCCCTCCGGCGAGCAACGGACCTCCACCCAACTCGTGTCTCCCGCGAACTCCCAGGTGACGGTGTAGAACGACGGCGGCTCACAGGCCGTGATCATGCCTCCGGCGTTGCCTTCCAGTTGGTAGCGGCCGCCGGGTTCGAGATCGCCGGTGATGGGCAGGAACCAGCGCGGAATGCGGTCGCCGTTGGTCACGGCGTCCCAGAGGTCCTCTGGATTCGTACCGAAGCTGCGGTCGAGCGTGATCGAGCAAGCGGGACGGCCGTCGCGTTCGAGCGACGAGACGGACCGCCCCACGGCGGCCAGGTGACTTTCCGCGTCGACGCTCATGGTCTCGAGCGGCCGACTATACGCCCCCGAGCGCGATCCGAAGCGCCTACTCCGGCGTGTACCAGATCGGCGACGACCAGGCGCGTTCCTGGATCGTCGGCGAGACGTCGTAGCGCGGTTCGACGCCTTCGCGCAGGGCGTCCCAGGTCGACCAGCGGCAGGTCGGGTTCTCCAGCGCGCGGACGTAGTAGAAGGCGCGCTTCGAGGCGTCGAAGTCGGGGTCGGTCCAGACCGCCTGCAGGGTGTCCGCGCCGGAGTCGTCGCTGATCCGGCAGGTGGAGAGGTCGACCGTGGCTCCATTGTCGGGGCAACGGTGCGTGGCCGGGTCGACCGCGGCGCCGTCCGAGCAGGCCACGTCGTAGACCATCTCGTCGCCCTGGCCGTCGCTGGACCATCCCTTGATCACCTGCACGCGGTCGAGCGGCGCGGCCATCGAGTCCCTCATCGCCATGACCGCGAAGGTCGGCGCTTCGCCGACATCGGCGGCGAGCAGGTCGCCGCCCATCGGCACGCCTTCGGCGTAGGCCCTGGTCAGGAACTCGGCGTCGTCGAGGTCGCCGTCCGTGAAGTCGCCGGCGAAGAAGCGGACCATCATGCGCGGTCCGGAAGTGCCGAATGTCTCCTTCCGCCGCATGGCGTCGAAGAGCGCCTCGCGGGTGTTCTCCTCCGCCCAGACGCCGGCCAGGCCGGAGGCGCCCCAGGTGTAGTAGTAGGTGTCGCGGAAGGTCCTGCCAGAGCCGTCCTCGGTGCGGATCGACGAGTCGGACTGCTGGGCGGGATCGCCCGTGCTCTGGTTGGCGCCGGTGCCGGGCACCGAACCCCTAAGCTGCGGGGTGGCGTCGAGGACTCCGACCTTGGACCAGTAGTCGTCCTCCCGGAAGGCGCCGCCGGAGACGTGGGTGTCGCTGGCGCCGACGATGCCCAGCTTGTACGGATTCGTCAGGCCGCCGTCGGCGAGCCGGATGCCGCGGAGCAGCGCGTCGCGGACGTAGCTGCCTTCCGGCTGGCTGATGATGTTCGTCGCGATCTTGTACGGCATGATCTCGAAGTCGGCCCACTCGTCGTTGGACGAGAGCGCCGGGTGGGTGTCCGACGTGCCCTTGACCTGGGTGATCTCGACCAGCGGCTCGTTGCGCATCCGGACGTCGACATAGCTCTCGTCCAGGGGATCGCCGTAGAACTGCTCCATCTCGAACATGCGGCCGCCGGAGCCGTTCGGGTTGTGCGGTATGGCGAGCGCGTCCATGCCGAGGTCGCGCCAGCCGTCCATCGCGGCCCAGAGATCTTCGGGATTCTGCGAGTCGATCCGGCTGAACGGCGCGTCGGGGGCCTCGGAGCCGCGGAAGACCACGTTGCGGTGCAGGTTGTCCCGGTCGTAACCGGAAGAGGTGAACTCGTAGGCGATGAAGGCCGTGAAGTTCCCCGGATCGTTGTGCGCCTCGGCGGCCTCGATGATCTTGGACCAGGCGTCCCGGACGACATCCATGCTGAGATGCTCGTCCTCGCCCTTCTGGGCGCCCAGGTAGGGCCGCATGCCGACGAAGATGCCGCGGCGCTCGTCGGCTTCTTCGGCCGCGCGCATGTCGGCGGCGATCGGGTGTCCGTATGCGGGCGAACCCTCTTCCGTCATCGCCGGCAGCATGCCGAGGTACATGCCGTGGTCGGTCACGCCCTGAAAGTCGAGCGGCCGGTCGAGCTTCATGTCGAAGCCGGCGGGGTGCTTGATCGTCCCGCCCTTGGCGAACTCGTAGGCGTCGTTCGGATCGGTCGTCGTGCCGAAGATGAAGGCGTCGAAGGAGTAGCGGGTGTGGACGTGGAGATCGCCGAAGTAGGCGTTCTTCGTGGGGTTCGGGGTGGGGCCTTCCGCCGTTTCGCCGGGCGCCTCGCCGCCGCCGGCGGGGTCGTCGCCGGGAGCGCATGCGGCAATCAGGAACACGGAGAACGCGGCCACTGCCGCGACCGTCGTCAGCTTCTTCATCGGCTTCTCCTCAAGAACGGTGTTCGGGCAGTCTACTATTCTCTGTCCTGCTATCGCTGTTTGAATTTCTTGTTCCGGATCGCGAAGGGAGGCCTCGTTGTGCCGAAACTGACTGGCGGACTCGTCCTTGTGGTGGGAGTCCTGGTGGCCGCGTCGCCGGCCTCGGGTGCCGAGCTGGACCCCGATCTCAGGGCCCGCGTCGACGCGCTGATCGCGGATGTCGCCGGGTCCCCGACCACGGTCTCGAACGTCGCCGAGCGCACTCCGGTCCTGTGGGAGTGGGCGAATGCCGTCTCCATGCAGGGCGGCTTCGTGCCCAAGAACCTGCCGCTGGTCGCGTTCTACGGGCCGTTCCCCCGGCCTGGATCGGAACCGGCGCCGTTCCAGTTGGCGTCGATGGACGACTACGTGCGGCAGCTTGCCTGGCTGGAAGAGGACGAGGAGGCTCTCGGCACGGTGACGCGAACCGGGTCCGAGACGTTCGAGGCGCGCAGTTGGGCGACGATCGAGGTCGTCTACACGGTCGGTTCGCTCGGCATGGAGGAGGGCGGTGGAATCGTCATCTCGACGCAGGGCGCCGGCGGCTACGGCCGGTTGCAGACCACGGACCCCGCGGGCGATCACTACGTGTCCGCCCGGGTGAGCCGGGAAGGCATCAGCCTGGAACAGGACACGCACCCGATCTGGGGTCCGTACGGCGGCTTCCGCGGTCCGGCCGGATTCCCGACGCTTCGGGTTCGCGGCGGGGATCTCGCGCCGGGCGACACGATCACGCTGACCTACGGTGACCGGAGCGGCGGCGGCCGCGGTCTCGGGATCGGCGAGTTCAGCAACGACCGGATCTCCCTGCCGATCCACGTCGACCCGGGCGACGGCAGGGTCTACGAGATGCCGCCCGCGACATACGAGGTCGTGGGCGGCGCCGCGGAGCGGGTCCACGGTTTCGCCCCGTCGATCGTCGGTGCCGGCGAAGCGTTCATCATCTCGGTGCGGGCGGAGGACTGGGCCTACAACCGGGCCACCCGGGACATTCCCGGCCTGCAGGTGCTGCTCGACGGTGAGCAGGTGGCCGAACTGCCGGCCGGGCAGGCGATCCACCTGGTGGAGTTCGTCGCTGGCGCGGAGGGTGTCCACCGCTACACGTTCCGCAGCCCGGACGGCGAGGTGACGGGCGCCGCGAATCCGGTGTGGGTGCGGGCGGACCCCGAACACCGTCTCTACTGGGGCGAGACCCACGGCCACTCCGGCTTCGCGGAGGGGCAGGGTACGCCGGAGGGCTACTTCTCCTTCGCTCGCGACGATGCCCGCCTCGACTTCATCACGATGAGCGAGCACGACATCTGGCTGACGGACGGCCTGTGGGAGGAGTTGAACGAGGCGGTCCGGAAGTTCCACCGGGAGGGCGAACTGCTGGTCTTCGCCGGTTACGAGTGGACGTCGCCGCGCCAGCGGGGCGGCCACCACAACGTGTTCTTCCGGAACGTCGGCATGCAGCGGGTCGGCGTGCAGGCGGCGCCGAACCTCTCCCAGCTCTATCGGGGACTGCGCGCCGAGTACGACACGGACGACGTGCTGATCATTCCCCACGCCCATCAGAACGGCGACTGGCGGCAGAGCGACTTCCAGATGGAGAACCTGATCGAGATCATGTCCGGCCACGGCACCTTCGAGTGGTTCGGTAGCCGCTACCTCGAGCAGGGGTTTCGGGTCGGCTTCGTGTCGGCGTCCGACGACCATCGCGGCCACCCCGGCTACTCGCCCGGTCATCAGGCGGGCGCCTCGGGGCGGCGATCGAACATCTTCCAGTTCGGCGGCCTGGCGGCGGCCTGGGCGCCGTCCCGCACGACGGAGGCCGTGTTCGGCGCTCTCAAGTCTCGCCACGCCTACGCGACGACCGGCGCGCAGCGGATCGTTCTCGATGCCCGGCTGAACGGTACGCCGATGGGCAGCGAACTGGACCAGACGGACCGTCGGGTGCTCGAGGGACGAGCGATCGGCACGGGGCCGATCCGCCGGGTCGACCTGATCCGGAACGGCGAGGTCGTGGCCACGGTCGACACGCGCGGCGCGGGCGGCTCCGCGCTGCCGGAGGGCCAGTTCGAGGCCCTGGTCAGCTTCTTCTCGGAGACCTGGGTCGACATCCGGGACAACCCGCGCGGCCAGCGGCCGTGGCGGGGCACCGTGACGGTGGAAGGCGCGACACTGGTCGGCGGTCGTCTGACCGGGACGCCGCTGCCTGCGGATCGGTTCGGGGTCGATGGCCAAACGGCCAGCTTCGACTTCACGACCCGAGGCTCGCGTCGGTCCTTCGCGCTGGTGCTGGAGGGCGATCCGGCGGCGGTCCGGCTCGACCTCGAGATCGCGGACGCCGTCGAGTACGGCACGGCGCCCACCCAGGTGCGGACTCCCCAGCGGTTCGCCGCGGCAGAGTTCACGCTCGCCCTGCCGGCCGCGCCGGGCACGTCGGCAGGCGCCCGCGGCGGCAACGAGCACGTCTTCCGCGAAGGCGACTACCGCGACAGCGTCCGCGTCGACTTCATCGAGGGGCTCCGCGACGACGTCACCTTCCGCTTCACCGACTTCGGTACCGAGGAGGACTGGTACTACCTCCGGGTCGAGCAGATCGACGGAAATCTGGCGTGGTCGAGCCCCTGGTGGGTCGGCGGCGAGAAGCCGCGGTAGGCGGGTGGCGTCGGCGTCGGAGGCGGCGGCGGGCACCCGCCGGTCCGGGGCCTGAGGGGGAGGGTCCCGGCGGACGCTCGCGCTTTCGGAGTAGATGGGAGGTCTGCGCTCGCTTCGGTCGGCTGCGCTCCGGTTGTTGTCGGACTATGAGAGGCTGTTGGGCGTCGCTTGCCTCCAGCCCGCCGGGACCCTCCCCCTCAGGCCCCGGACCGGCTGGAGGTCGTCGTCTGTCTGGGGCGACTGCGCTCGGGTACTGCGTTGCCTGGTCGGACTGTTCCTGATGTTGGTGCTCCTTCCAGTGATGTGGCGTGGGAGTGCCAGAATTCGTCGGCGGTAGGGTTCAAGGGTGGGCGGGGGGATGGTTGGAACCGAAGCGGCTGGGCTATACGTCCATGTTCCGTTCTGTTCGGCGATCTGTCCGTACTGTGACTTCGCGGTGGCGCGGGGGGCTGCGGAGGACAGGGAGAGGTTCGTCGGGGCGTTGGTCGAGGAGATCGAGCGTCGCTCGAGCGGGAGAGAAGCGGGATTCGGGGCGGACCGGTTCGACACGGTGTACTTCGGCGGCGGTACGCCCTCGGCGTTGAGCCTGGAGCAGCTTGGGGCGATCCGGCGGCGGTTGGCCGCGGCCTTCGCGGTCGATCGGGAGGCCGAGTGGACGATCGAGGTGAACCCGGAGGATGCTTCGCCTGAGTCGTTGGCGGGGTGGCGCGAGCTTGGGTTCGACCGGATCAGCCTGGGGCTGCAGGCCCTGGACGATTCGGCGTTGCGCTTTCTGGGCCGGCGGCACGACGCGGCGGAGGCGCGGGCAAGCGTGGAACGGGCGCGGGAGGCGGGCTTTCGGTCGGTGTCGGTCGACCTGATCTACTCGCTGCCCGGATTCGATGCGGACTGGTGGCTGCGTACGCTGGACAAGGCGGCGGCGCTGGGGCCGGATCACATCTCCTGCTACGAACTGACGATCCATGACGGGACGCCGTTCGGCCGTCGGCGGGACGCCGGCAGGCTACGGGAGACCGGCGAGGACGAGCGGGCCGCGAACTTCGTGGCTACGCATCGGCGGCTGGCGGAACTGGGTTACGAGGGGTACGAGGTGTCCAACTTCGCGCGGACCGAGGGGGATCGGAGTCGGCACAACCGGAAGTACTGGCGGCATCAGCCGTACCTGGGGCTGGGACCTTCTTCGCACTCCTTCGCCGGTCGCAGCCGGTGGTGGAACGTTGCTCCGTGGAAGGAATGGAGCGATGCGGTGGAGAGGGGCGGGTCGCCGGTGGCGGGGCGGGAGGAGCTGACGGACGGTCAACTGTTGCTGGAAGCGGTGATGATGGGACTGCGGCAGCGGTCCGGCGTCGACTGCGCGGAGCTGGAGCGGCGGTTTGGTAGCGACCCGTCGGTTGGGAACGGCGGGAGGATCGAGGCCTGGGAGAAGGCGGGCTGGTTGCGGGTGGCCGGTCGCCGGCTGGCGCCGACGCTCGAGGGTATGGCTAGAGCAGATCGGTTGGCGGCGGAGTGGGAGTTGCGCTAGCGGAAGACGGAGGCTTCGAGTGTCACGTCGGCGCTTTGCCACGCTTCCTGGAAGCGCTGCTGCGCTTCGTTGGCCTCTTCGTCGCGCTCCTGCGCTCGCAGTGCCTCCGCGAGGCCGAACAGGGACCAGCCGTTGTGCGGGTTGTGCTCCAGGTCGCGGCGGTAGACGGCTTCGGCCTCGCTGGCGCGCCCGGCTTCGAGCAGCACGGCGCCGAGGGACTGGCGCACGGGGTAGTGGAAGGACGGCGGTTCGGCGTAGCGGAAGCTGTCCTGGAGGGCCACGGCCGAGCGCATCTCGTTGATCGCCCGCGGCAACCGGCCCCGGGCCGCCTGGATCTCGCCGGCGAGCAGGTGTTCGGTCAAACGCACCAGGTCGGAGCCGGTGGCGAAGGAGATGCGCAGGTCCGAGAGTTCGGGGCTCCGCCGCAGCTTGCCGAGTGCCTTGAGGTGGCGTCTGGCGTCGCGCGGGTCGCCGGTCGCAGCCAGAGCCAGACCCTGGGCGTAGTGCCACATCGCGGTCTGGAAGGTCTGGCCGGCTGGAGGTCGGGGCGTGTCGAGGACCTCCTGCCAGCGTCCGAATCGAACGCGGGCGAACAGCGGCGTCGCCAGGTAGTTCTGGAGGAAGGCGAGAGTCGGCGCGAGTTCGACGGGGACTTCCCCGGCCAGGTCGTCGGCGCTCTCGATCGCGAGTTCGGCGCGGCCGCCGAAGGTGGCTGAGGCCCACAGGAAGTGGATGTTGTGGGGGTAGTAGGCGACCGGGTAGAGCCCCTGGGCGTTGCACTGCGCGATGTAGTCGAGATCGGCGGCGATCGCGCGCTGGTTGGACGTGACGGCGTCGTCGTAGCGGCCGACGCGGATGTAGATGTGGGCCGGCATGTGGACGAGGTGGCCGGCGGCCGGCATGAGTTTGCCGAGGGCGTCGGCGCTCGGCTCGGCGAGGTGCGGCTCCCGGGCTTCCATCAGGTGGATGTAGTAGTGGTGCGCGCCCGGGTGGTCGGGATGCGCCGCGATCACCTGTTCGAGGAGTTCCTTCGCTTCCACGGTCCCTGGCTGCGGCTTGCCGCCGCGCCAGTAGTCCCAGGGCATCGTGTTCATGATCGCCGCGGCGTGCAGGGTGGCCGGCTCCGGATCGTCGGGGAACTGGTCGGCTACCTTCGCGATGGCGTCGACCCAGGCTGCGTCCATCGTGGCGCGGTCGGCGTCCTCGTCGGTGGAGTAACGGCTCGCCAGAGCGCCGATCAGGGCCTGCTCACGCTCGCTGGCGTTGTCGCTCCGGTCCCGGGCCTGCTTCAGGCTCTCCAGCGCCTGAAGCTCGCGCTCGCGCGGCATCGAGTCGTTCAGGTTGCGGCCCAGGGCCAGGGCCTTGCCCCAGTACGGCATCGGCGCTTGCGGGTCGAGCCGTGAGGCTTCCTCGAAGGCGCGAATGGCCTCCGCGTGGTTGAACGCGTAGACCAGACGGAGCCCCTGGTCGAAGAAGCGCTGCGCGGCGTCCGACGAGGTGGTGATGGGGTAGTGGAGGTCGCCCAGGCCCTCCAGCGTCGGCGCTAGCGGTTCGCCGGCGTCGTCGGCCGTGAGCGCGGAGACGCCGACAGCCGGGATGATGAGCACGATGATGACGTTGCGCAGGATGCGCCTGCTGATCCTCATGGCGGTCAGAGTAACAGCGGCGGCGGTTCGGCAGTAGCATCCGCCCTGGTGGGTGACCCGTGGCGCGAATCGCAGTTCTGACCGGAGGTTCGACGCCGGAGAGGACGGTCGCCCTGGCCGGGGCGGCCAAGGTATCGGCCGCCCTGCGCGGCGGCGGCCATGAGGTCACCGTGTTCGACACGATCGAACCGGGGCCCCTGGACACGGAACTCGAGCGGCAGCGTCTGGGACAGGCGGTCGGCGCCCGCCCGCCGTCGCTGGCGGAGTTGCGCGAACTGGAGGCGCGCGAAGACCTTCCGGCGCTGGTCGCCGGCGAGCTCGGCCGCCATGACGCCGTCTTCCTCGTGCTCCACGGCCGCCAGGGCGAGGGCGGCGAAGTCCAGGAGCTGCTCGAGGCGGCCGGCATCGCCTTCACCGGCAGCGATGCCCGGAGCAGCCGCCTGGCGATGGACAAGGACCGGAGCAAGCGTCGCTTCCGTGATGCCGGCATCCCGACCCCCGACTGGCTGACCTGGCCGGCCCGGCAGTCTGAGATCGAAGCACTCGGCCTGCCCCTGATCATCAAGCCGTCACGCGTGGGCTCGACGGTCGGCCTGACCCTCATGTCGGACCTGTTCAACCTCGACTCGGCGGTCGGCAAGGCCCTCACGTTCGACGATCAGGTGATCCTGGAGCGTTTCCTGCCGGGGCGGGAGTACACCGCGGGCGTGCTGGGTGGTCAGGCCCTGGGCGTTGGCGAGATCGTCTCGCCGGGCGTGATCTTCGACTTCCACAGCAAGTACACCCCCGGCCGCGCTCAGGAGGTCTTCCCGGCCGAGATCGACGAGGACCTCGAGAGCCGCTTCCGCGAACTCGCCCTCGCTGCCCACGAGGCCCTGGCCCTCCGCGACTTCTCCCGCGTCGACTTCCGCCTCGACGCGGCGGGCTCCCCCTGCTGCCTCGAGGTCAACACCCTGCCGGGCATGACTCCCACCAGCCTCCTGCCCCAATCCGCCGCGGTCTTCGAGATCTCCTTCGAGAACCTCTGCGACCGCATGATCCGACTGGCTCTCGCCCGCGCTCCGTAGCGGCCGGCGCTACGCCGTAGCCGACCGGGGCCGGTTCAGGAGGCGGTCGAGCGCCCCGCGCAGGTCCGCCACCAGATCGTCCGCGTTCTCGATACCGATCGAGAGTCGCAGAAGCTGGTCGCTGATGCCGGCCGCGGCGCGGGCTTCCGCCGTCATCGAGGCGTGGCTCATCGTGGCTGGATGGGAAATCAGGCTCTCGACGCCTCCGAGGGACTCGGCGAAGGAGAAGCACGTCAGGTGCGAGGACAGGTGGGCGACGTCGCCCAGGTCGCCTTGGAGGTCGAAGCTCGCCATGGCGCCGAAGCCGTCCTGCTGGCGTCTGGCGATCTCGTGGCCGGGGTGGTCCGCCAGGCTCGGATGGTAGACGCGCTCGACGGCGGGATGCTCACGGAGCACCCCGACCACCGCCAACGCGTTCTCCTCGTGGCAACGCAGGCGACTGTGCAGCGTGCGCAGGCCGCGCAGCGTCAGGTAGCTGTCGAACGGCGCTCCGGCCACGCCCATCATGTTCGACCACTCCTCGAAGAACTCGTGGAGTTCCTCGGTGGCCGCGATAACCGCGCCGCCGATCACGTCGCTGTGGCCGTTCAGGTACTTCGTCGTCGAGTGGACCACCACATCGGCGCCCCACTCGATCGGCCGCTGGAGCGCCGGCGACATGAACGTGTTGTCGGCGACGACCAGCGCGCCGGCCTGTTTGGCGTGCCGGCAGGCGGCCTCCAGGTCGGTGATCCGGAGCAACGGGTTGCTGGGCGTCTCGACCAGGACGAGCTTCGGTCGGGAAGCGATCGCCGCGGCCATGGACTCCGCGTCCGTCAGGTCGACGAAGTCGACTTCGAGCAGGCCGCGCTGCTGGCAGCGGTCCAGGAGGCGGAACGTGCCGCCGTAGCAGTCGTGGGCCGCGACGATTCGATCCCCAGGGTCCAGCAGTTGGCAGACGAGGGTCACCGCCGCCATGCCGGAGGCTGTGACCACCGCGCCGTGGCCGCCCTCGGCCTCGGCTAGCGCGGCCGCGAGCGCCGAACGCGTCGGATTGCCGGAGCGCGTGTAGTCGTAGGGACGCTTGCCGTCCAGGCCGGCGAACGTGAAGTTGGCCGACAGGTGCAGCGGCGGAACGACCGCTCCGTGGTGTTCGTCGGTGGCGAGCGCCGCGCGGACGGCACGGGTTGCCGGGTCGTGGTTCGAGGTCATGCGAGTCTCCGGTCGAAAGGGGTTGGATGCCCCGCTTGCGCGGAACGGATTCAACGCTCTCTCGAGAAGACTTCTACGGAGAGTGAACCGGAGGTGGCGTCGAGACCGCGTTCAAGCGGCTCTTGACTCATCTCTCGGCAAGCCCCGCGCAGCCACTAGGGGAGGCGGAACTCCCGTAGGAGTTGGCACCTTCCCGGGAATGCGAACCCCCGGTGGTTGCCCCGGCGTCGACGGGCCTAATCCCTCAGCCGGTCTCGATGAGTTGCCCCGGCTACGGAGAACCGTGGCCGAAGCGGACGGATGCTAACAGATCGCCGGACGCGGTCCGGGGGACCTCGCGGAGACGGCGGTGCTATGCTGCGTGACGACCCACTGACCTGGATTCCGACGGCGAAACGCCGTGCGGTTTTTTGTTTGGTTGCCCCGTGTTTGTGCCCAGGAAGGGGCGACGGAAGGAGGCCTTGATGAGGAACTCGGTTGGTTGGATGCGCGTGGCTGGCCTTCTGGCGTTGACGCTCGCACTCTGCGCTACGGGCGCGTGGGCGCAGGCCACGGGACAGTTGAGCGGTTTCGTCACGGATGCCGAGGGCGGCGCCCTGCCGGGCGTCAGCGTGACGGTGACGAATGTCGCCACGAACCAGTCCCGGCTGGTCATGACCGGACAGGACGGCTACTTCGCGGCGCCGTTGCTGGCGCCGGGCGACTACAACGTCACGGCCGCGCTCGACGGTTTCGTCCAGTTGAGCCGGGAAGGCGTCCGCGTCACCGCTGCCGAGACCGCGCGGATCAGCATGGCGCTCTCGGTCGGCGAGTTCTCCGAGACGATGACCGTCACCGGAGAGACGCCGCTGATCGAGACCTCGAACGCCACCCTGGGGGTGGTCGTCGACGAGGCGAAGATCGTCCAGTTGCCGCTCAACGGCCGGAACTTCACCCAGTTGGGCACCCTGATTCCGGGCGTGGTCGAGCCGCCTGCCCGTCTCGGCGGAGCGCGTGGCGACGCGGACGCGGCAATCCACGGCTTCGGCGCCGTGACCGCCGGCTTCGCCGTCAACGGCGTGCGCAACCAGTCGAACAACTTCCTGCTCGACGGCGCAGCGAACAACGACACGTTCAACACGGGGTTCGTCGTTCGACCGCCGCCGGACGCGATCGAGGAGTTCAAGATCCTGACCCACTCCTACACCGCGGAGTTCGGCCGCAACGCCGGCTCGATCGTCAACGTGGTCACGAAGTCGGGCAGCAACAGCCTGCAGGGAAGCATCTGGGAGTTCAACCGCGACGACTCCCTGGAGTCCCGGAACTACTTCTCGCCGCCCGACCAGGAGAAGCCGACGCTCGCGCAGGATCAGTTCGGCGGCACGATCGGCGGTCCGATGGTCTCCGACCGCCTGTTCGGCTTCGGCTACTACGAGGGGTTCCGCAACACGCGCGGGACGACCCAGAACATTGCCGTGATGAATGCGGCCGAGCGGATGGGCGATTTCTCGGGTGGCGGCACGATCGTCGACCCGATGACCGGCGAGCCCTTCCCCGGCAACGTGATCCCGGCCGACCGTCTGAGCCCGATTTCGACCAGGCTGATCAACGAGTTCATGCCGCTCCCGAACGTGGGCAGCCGGTACATCGCGTCGCCCGACGTCACGGATGATCGCGACCAGTTCGGACTTCGCCTGGACTTCCGGATCGCCGACTCGCAGAACGTGCTGGTGCGGGCGCTCAGGAGCACCTCGGACCGTTTCGAGCCGCCGACGGTGCGGCCGATCGGCAACACCGCGGCGTCCACGCTCGAGGACTACATGGTGTCCCACACCGCGACCGTCGGATCGAACGTGTTCAACCAGGTGCGGGTGATGTCGAGCGCGATCGACGCGGAACCGGTGGTTACGAGCGGCCTGACGAACTCCGAGTACGGCATCAACCTCCCGAACATCAACGATCTGGCGGTCGGCCTGCCGCAGTTCTCCATCTCGGGTTTCTCGAGCATGGGCGACCGGAACCAGCCGTTCGTCAAGCGGGAGAACGAAGTCGAGCAGTTCACGGAGGATCTGACCATCCTGAGTGGGCGCCACACGATCAAGGCGGGAATCGACTACCGCAACGAGAAGATGTTCATCGGTTTCATCAACCGGCCGAACGGGGACTTCACGTTCCGGGGTACCCACACCGGCAGCGCCGCCGCCGACTTCCTGCTCGGTTTGCCCTCGCTGTTCCGCACCGCGGTGCCGGGCGCCGATTCGATCAACGAGGGCGACGGTTCGCTGTACGCCGGCTACATCCAGGACGAGTTCCGGCTGTCGCCACGGCTGACCTTGAACCTCGGTCTCCGCTACGAGATGGCCGAGCCCTTCGAGGACACCGGCGATGCGTTGAACAGCTTCCGGCCGGGCCAGCAGTCCACGCGCTTTCCCGATGCGCCCACCGGCCTGGTCTACCCGGGCGACGCTGGCGTGCCGGCGGGGACGTACGACACGGACTCGAACAACTTCGCACCTCGGCTGGCGATGGTCTGGGATGTGGAGGGCAACGGCCGTTCGAGCCTGCGCCTCGGTTGGGGACTGTTCCACGACAGTATCCCGGGTCAGGGCGACTTCTTCCAGAACTCCGTTCTGGCGCCGCCGTTCAACCCGTTGGTCCAGCTCAACTCGCCGCCTACCGAGATGACCCTCGCCGATCCGCTCGCGAACCTCACGGGCGGGCCGACGAGGTTCCCGCCGGGAATCATCTTCATCGGCTGGGGCAGCGAGTTCACGACGCCGAACTATCAGCACTACAACCTGACCTACCAGCGCCAGCTCGGCCAGAACATCGGTCTCGAGGTCGGGTGGGTCGGTTCGCGCGGCCGCAACCTGCCGATCTTCATGGAGGTCAATCCGCGGGTCGTCGAGCCTGGTCAGACCACGCTCGGGCCTCGCCAGTACCCGGCCTTCAGCCTCGTGCGGCCGACCTTCACGGTGGCGAAGTCCTGGTACGACGCATTCCAGGCCAGCGTGCGCATGCGGCCGACCCGCGGCCTCAACTTCCTCTTCTCGTACACCTACGGCGAAGCGGAAGATCACGTCTCCGGTCTCAACATCGGCGGCGAGGAGCGGCCGATCGTTCCGATCGACCTGGAGCGCCGGAGTTCGATCGACAAGGCGCTGGAGCGTGAACGCGGACCGGCGCTCTTCGACGTCAGACATCGCCTCGTGCTCAGCTTCGGTTACGACCTGCCGTCCCTCGAAGGCAGCAACGGCTTCGTGCGCGGGCTGTTCGGCAACTGGCAGTTGAACGGCATTCTGCAGTACCAGACGGGCTATCCGTTCCCGATCCGGGTTCGCGGCGACGACATCCGCGGCCTGACTTCGCGTCCGGACCAGGTCTGCGACCCGAACAGCGGCGCGCCGAACACGGTGGAACAGTGGTTCAACACGGAGTGTTTCGTGGCGCGGACGCTGGCCGAGACCGCCGAGCGGCGCGGCAACGCGGGCCGCAACCCGATTCGCGGTCCGGACTTCGAGCGGATCGACCTGTCGCTGATCAAGCACATCCCGTTCGGCGGCGGCGACCGGTCCCTTCAACTCCGGGTCGAGGCGTTCAACGTCTTTGACCGCGTCAACTTCGCCCAGCCGGGCAACCGGATCGGCGACCGCGACTACGGCGTGATCACCGCGACGAACGGCGACGGCCGGATCGTCCAGCTCGGAATCAAGTACAACTTCTAGCTTGCAGGGAACGGCCTCTCCGGTGGGTGCGCGGGTCTTCTGACCCGCTGCCGCCGGAGGCGGCTGAAAAGACGCGCCGGCCGGCAGGCCGGCTCCGCTTCAGTCCGCCGTGACCGCCTTGCGGCGGTGGACGAACCAGAGGTTGCGTGAGTAGACGAGGATGCCGCCGCTTTGGCCGACGATGAAGACCCATTCCTGAATCCAGATGGCGTAGCTCAGTAGCGCCAGGCCGCCGCCCAGGCTCAGGTACCAGAACACGATCGGGACGATGCTCTGCTTGCGGCGTTCCGTGGCAATCCACTGGACGAGGAAGCGGGAGCCGAAGAGCGCCTGACCTCCGTAGCCGACGACTAGCCAGATGTTCTCGGGAGTGAGTGATGGCATGGCGGACTCTCCAGTGGGTGGGCTGCGACGGGTACCGCACGCCGGCGGTACCAGGAGACGCCGAACAGATCCAGAACTCCGCGCAGGAAGCGGTCCCGGATGTTGTACTTGCTCGCACCTGCCGTGCGCGCACGGTGTCCAACCGGGATCTCAGCGTAGTTGCCGCCGTGCCGCAAGGCCAACAGGGGCAGAAAGCGGTGAAGCCCGTCGAAGGCGGGAAGGTCCTCGAGAGTGGTGGCGCGGTAGCCCTTGAGCGCGCATCCGATGTCGGTGCACGGATCGCCGAGGATGAGCCGCCTCACCCGGTTCGAGATCCCGCTCGCCAGCCGCCGCGGCACCGTGTCCTTGCGTTTCGCCCTCACGCCCGAGACGACGTCGTGGTCCTCGAGCAAGCCGACGATGGCCGGAATGTCGGCCGGGTCGTTCTGGAGGTCGGCGTCCATCGTGACCACCAGGGGCGCCCGTGCGGTCCGCAACCCGGCAAGCAGCGCCGCCGACTGGCCGGCATGGCGGCCGAGGCTCAGAGCCCGCACCCTCTCATCTCCGGCGGACAGCCTGGCAAGTTCATCGCGGCTGCCGTCGGTGCTGCGGTCGTCAACCAGGACCAGCTCGTAGTCGAGGCCGGCTGACGTCATCGCGTCGTGCGTCTCCGCCACCAGGCGTTCCAGGTTGCCCGCCTCGTTGTACACCGGGGCGACGATCGAAAGCTGCGGCGGCATGGCGGTCTTCTTCGATCCTAGCCCCGCCCCGGAGTTGCTCGCGCCCGAAGGCACGTTGATACCCTGCCGCCTGTGCTCCTCATCGTGCGCCACGGCGAGACCGCGTCGAACGCCGCCCGCGTCGTGCAGACACCAGGCACGCCGCTCAACGAGCGCGGCGTCGGCCAGGCGGAACGCCTGGCGTCGCGATTGGTGGAGCACCACCGCGAACGTCCGATCGGCTGCGTGGTCGCGAGCGACCTGCGCCGGGCGGAGATGACCGCGGAGCCGGTCGCGGGAGCGCTGGGACTGCCTCTGCTCATCGAGCCCCTGCTCGCCGAGCGGAACTTCGGCGACCTGCGGGGGCGGGCCTACGCCGACATCGGCCTCGACATCATGAAACCAGGCTACGCACCGCCGGGCGGGGAGGACTGGGAGGCGTTTCACCTTCGGGTGGACGCGGCCTGGGCCCGGATCCAGCAGACGGCGGAGGCGACGGAGGGAGACAGCGTCTTCGTCACCCACGGCCTCGTCTGCTACTCGCTGGCGCTCCGTCACCTGCACCTGGGTGACGGCGTGGAGGCTCCGACCCGGTGGGGCAACACCTCGGTGACCCATGTGCAGGCTCGCGCGCCCTGGGAAGCGTCCCTGGTGAACTGCTGCGACCACCTCGATGCCGCGACCGCGGATGGCGGTCAGGTGTCCGGGATCTGACGGTTCGGTCGGCGCCCGCGATCGCCCGGTTCGGACGGGGTGCTCGGATAAAGTTCTGCCCCCGGCAGTTCGGGAAGAACCCGGGCGACTTCCGGGTTGGGAGAGTCGACCGAGATGACGATGGATTCCAGCGAGAACATTCCAACCGATCAGCCCCTGACGGCGCCCCAGTCATCCCCTGCCGGCCCTGCCGTGCCGGGTGTCAGCGAAGAGTTGCGCACGGAGATCGCCGCCCAGGCCGACCTGCTCCAGCGCGTCCGCGCCGAGGTGGCCAAGGTGATCGTCGGTCAGACCTACATGATCGATCGGTTGCTGATGGCGCTCATCGCCGACGGTCACGTCCTGGTCGAAGGCATCCCGGGGCTGGCCAAGACGACCGCGATCAAGACCCTCTCTGAAACGGTTCATACCGGCTTTTCGCGCATCCAGTTCACGCCGGACCTGCTGCCGGCGGACCTGTTGGGAACCCAGATCTACCGGGCGGATCAACACGACTTCCAGGTCAAGCAGGGACCGATCTTCACCAACCTGCTGCTCGCCGACGAGATCAACCGGGCGCCGGCCAAGGTCCAGAGCGCGTTGCTCGAGGCGATGCAGGAACGACAGGTCACACTGGGCGACCAGACCTTCGATCTGCCGGACCCGTTCCTTGTCCTCGCGACCCAGAACCCGATCGAACAGGAGGGGACGTACCCGCTGCCGGAGGCACAGGTCGACCGCTTCATGCTGAAGCTCCGCGTGGACTATCCGGACCGCCAGGAGGAGATGGAGATCATGCGCCGGATGGCCCGTCGCGAGCGGCCCGCGGTCGAGGCGGTGGTGAGCCCGGAGGACATCCGCCGCGCGCGGGATGTGGCCGATGCGATCTACCTCGACCCGAAGGTCGAGGAGTACGTCGTCGACCTCGTGTTCGCGACGCGGGAGCCGGCCGGAGTCGGCCTGGAGAAGCTCGAGCCGCTGATCGAGTACGGAGCGTCGCCGCGCGCGACGATCTTCCTTGCCGCCACGGCTCGCGTCCAGGCCCTGATGTCGGGCCGGTCCTACGTCACGCCGCAGGACGTCAAGACGGTGGCCCCGGACGTGCTCAGGCACCGGGTGCTCATCTCCTACGAGGCCGAGGCCAGGGATCTCACCTCCGACGACCTGATCCAGGAGCTCCTCAACACCGTCGACGTTCCCTGAGGCCGCCCGGGTAGACAGGGATCTGGGCGATCGATGTTCTTCTTCAGACCAGAGCGGAACGAAGCCCCGGAGCAGGAGACGGCGACCCTGTCGCCCGAGCTGCTGGCGCGGATCAAGGCGATTCAGATCCGCACCCAGCGCCTGGTGACCGATGCGCTGGCCGGGGAGTACCACAGCGCCTTCAAGGGAAGGGGCATGGAGTTCGAGCAGGTGCGCGAGTACGCACCGGGCGACGACATTCGCCACATCGACTGGAACGTGACGGCGCGGATGTCGAGTCCTTTCGTCAAGGAACACCGCGAGGAGCGCGAGTTGACGGTGATGTTGATCGTCGACGTGAGTTCCTCCGGGGCGTTCGGGACCTCCGGGAAGCAGAAGCGGGAGGTCGTCGCCGAGCTGGCGGCCGTGCTCGCCTACCTCGCGATCCAGAACAACGATCGGGTGGGGATGATCATCTTCTCGGACCGGATCGAGCGGTTCATTCCGCCCAAGAAGGGACGGGCGCACGTGTGGCGCGTGATTCGGGAGGTCCTGAGCTTCCGGCCCACCGGGCGCGGTACGGACCTGGACGGCGCGCTCGAGTACCTGGGACGGGTGGTGCGGCGCCGGTCGGTCGGATTCGTCATCTCGGACTTCCTGGATTCAGGTTTCGGAGAGCGGTTGCGGGTGGCCGCGCGGCGTCACGATCTGACGGCGATCCGCGTGCTTGATCAGCGTGAGGTGAGCATGCCGCGCATGGGGCTCATCGAGCTCGAAGATGCGGAAACGGGCGAGACAGTGGTCATCGACACCGCGAACCGGCGGGTCTCGGAGAGTTTCGTACGGTTGGCCAGACAGGACATGGAGCGGCGGTCGGAACAGTTCCGCCAGGCGGGGGTCGGCGAGATTCAGGTCTGGGCCGACCGGCCGTGGATCGAGCCCCTGGTGCGCTACATGAGAGCGCGCGAGCAGTCGGTGCGGGTGTAGAAATGGCGCCGCGGATCATCAGAGCCACGGTCGCGCTGCCGCTTGCGGCGGCGTTGCTCGCTCTGGGCTGCGCCGCCGGTGAACCGGCCGGCGAGGCCGAAGCGAGGCCGCCCGCTGAACTGCGTGCCTCCGTGGACCGGTCCACCGCCACCACTGGTGACCTGATCACGTACACCGTTGAAGTCGAGCGCGCGCCGGAGGTCGAGGTGGCATTCGATGATCCGGGCGCGGACATTGCGGGCTTCCGCATCGTCGACCTGGGGCGGAGCCCCGCGGAGACCCTGCCTTCCGGTCGACTCCTCGAGCGAAGGTGGTACGAACTCCGGGCCGACCTCGTGGGCTCCTACGTCCTGCCGGCGCTGACCGCGACGTACAGCGAGCCGTCCGGTCCCGGCGGCCACCTGGAAGCGGGGGAGATCTCCGTCGAGGTCGAGTCCGTGCTGCCGAACGACCGGAGTGAAGCGACCGACATCCGCGACATCAAGCCGCTGCGCAGAATCGACACTGCCGCGTCCTGGCTGTTGTGGACGGGTCTGGCTCTGGCCGCCGCCGCGCTCGGACTGGCGGCGTGGTGGTGGTGGCGCCGCCGCCGACCGGACGGCGTTGCGTCCGGAACGCCTCCGATTCCTCCCTACGACCTGGCGATCCGGGAGCTGGAGCGGCTGCGTCGCACGGACTTCTCCGACTTGCGGGAACTCCGCCGCTACCACTTCGCTGTTTCCTCGGTGGTCAGGGCCTACGTTGAAGGCCGCTTCGGATTGAACGCGACCGACCTGACGACCGAGGAGATCCTGGGCCGGCTGGGTGGGCTGGTGCGGCTCGATCCGTCGCAGGCGCGGCGCCTGGAGCGCTTTCTGGTGGCCACCGACCAGGTGAAGTTCGCGGCCCATCTCCCGGCGGCCGAAGAGATCGAGCGCACCTACGAGCAGGCCCTGGGCTTCGTCACGGCGACCCGGCCGATGGAGGACCCGGACGACGGCGGGAACGCTGAGCCGGCCTCCGCTGAAGCGGAGAAGGCGGCATGACGGAACAACTCGTCTTCGCCGATGCGCGCTGGCTCTGGGTGCTGCTTCCGCTGTACGTGATCTGGGCGCTCCTGTGGTGGCTCCGGCCGCGCTTGCGCCAGGTCGCGGCGAAGCGCGGCGCCGGTGGCGACAACGCGGCGGTGGCGTACTCCTCCCTTGGCCATGCCCTGCGAACCCCGCGCTCCGGCGCGCTGACGGCGCGCCGGCTGGTCTCGGCTCTCCGGCTCCTCGTCGTCGCCCTGATTCTGCTTGCCGTCATGCGCCCGCAGACCGGTCGCGCGCTGACCGAGGTGAGTACGGAGGGAATCGACATCGTGCTCGTGATCGACACCTCAGGATCGATGCGGGCACTGGACCTGGACGCGCACGAACGTTCGTTGAGCCGCCGGAGGGACCGGCTCGAAGTGGCGAAGGGGGTCGTCGAGACCTTCATCGCCGCCCGGCCCAATGACCGCGTCGGCCTGGTCGTCTTCGGCGAGGAGGCGTTCACCCAGTGTCCGCTGACGCTCGACCACGGGGTCGCGGCCACCTTTCTCGAGCAACTGGAAATCGGCATGGCCGGAGATGCCACGGCTATCGGATCGGCGGTCGGAGTCGCCACCAAGCGCCTCAAGGACTCGGATGCCGAGTCGAAGGTGGCCATCCTGCTCACGGACGGGCGGAGCAACGCCGGCTCCCTGTCGCCGCTGCGTGCGGCCGAAGCGGCGGCGGCGCTCGGCGTCCGGCTCTACACGATCGGCGTCGGCACCAGGGGGCAGGCGCCCTTCGTGGTCGAGACCGGTTTCGGGCCGCGGGTCGTCTACCAGGACGTGGAGATCGACGAGGAGACGCTGCGCAGGATGGCGGACACGACAGGCGGCGCCTACTACCGGGCCGAGGACGAGGCCGGGTTGGAGCAGATCTACGAACGGATCGACGAGCTCGAGAAGACGGAGATCAGCCAGGAGTCCTACATGGAGTACGAGGAACGCTTCGCCTGGCTGGTGGCGCCGGCGGTGTTCCTGCTGCTGCTCGAGGTCGTGCTGCTCGATACCCGTCTGAGGAAGCTGCCGTGAGCGGAAGGTCCGCAACCCGCGGCACCGCAGCCCGCGACATTGGGCCGGACGGCGCCGGCCCGCGCCGCGGCCGGGAACTGCTGGCGTTGATTCCGGTTCTGCTGCTGGCCGGCGGCTGCGAGATGCGTACGGGCCGACCGGACGCGCTCTGGCTCCTGTGGCTCGGCCCGGCGCTCCTGCTGTTCTACGTCTACGCGTTTCGCACCCGCGCCCGCCTGCTCGGTCGTTTCGCTTCTCGCGAGATGTTGCCGGGCTTGATTGCCGGCGTCAGCCGGCCGAGACGGCGTCTGAAGGCGGTTCTCGTGCTCGTCGCCGTGCTCGCGCTGGTGGCGTCGCTGGCGCAGCCCCGCTGGGGCTTCGTGTGGGAGGAGGTGCACCGGGAGGGCGTCGACATCGTGGTCGCCCTCGACGTCTCGGACTCGATGCTCGTGCTGGATGCGGAGGCGGGCGGCGAACTGAGCCGGCTCGAACGTGCCCGGCGCGAGATCGCCGATCTGCTGCGGCGGCTGGAAGGAGACCGGATCGCGCTGGTTGCCTTTGCCGGCAGCGCCTTCCTGGAACTGCCCCTGACGCTCGACTACTCGGCGGCGGCGCTGTTCCTCGAGGCGATGGAGCCGGATCTGATTCCGGTCAAGGGCACCGCGATTGGAGAGGCGCTCCGCGTTTCGCTCGAGGCCTTCGACCGGGTGGCCCAGACGGGTTCGCGGAAGTCGCGCGCGATCATCCTGATCACCGACGGCGAGGATCACCTGGGCGAGGCACAGGACGTCGCCGAGGCCGCTGCCGAGGCGGGGGTGCGCATCTTCGCGATCGGCATCGGGCGGGACGAGGGCGCGCCCATACCCAGAGAGGGAGGCGGTTTCCGTACCGACCGCCGCGGCGAGATCGTCCTGAGCCGTCTGGACGAGGCGGCGTTGCAGCGGATCGCCCTGACCACGGGCGGCCGCTATGTCCGCTCGGTGACCGGCGACGTGGACCTCGAACAGATCTACGCTCAGGGCATCAAGGCGCAGTTGGAGGACCAGGAACTCGGCTCGAGCCGGCAGCAGCGCTGGGAGGAGCGATTCCAGTGGCTGCTGGTGATCGCGCTGGCAGCGCTGATGCTCGAGCCGCTGATCGGCGAGCGCCTCGCGCGCCGTGGTGGTGGCCAGGAGGGAAGGGACCATGCCGCGGCCACCTGAGCCGGGAGGCCGGCGTCGCCGCATGGGCCCGGCTGCTGCACCCTGGCTGCCGGGGCTGGGGCTGCTTCTCCTTCCGGTCGCCGTCACGGCGCAGGCTCCGAACGAGGAGCCGCCTTCTGCAGACGTGAACGGCGAAGCGGGCGTGGAAACTCCTCCGGCTGAGTACGCGTCGCCCTATGCGGCCTGGGATGCGGGCGCCTACGACCAGGCCCTGCGCGGGTTTGCTGACCACCAGACGGAGAGGCCGGACGACCCGGAGCTGAGTCTGAACGTCGGCGCCGCCCACTACAAGCTGGACGACTTCGAAGGGGCGGACAGTCAGTTCTACCGGGCCGCGGCCATCGGTGACGATGAGTTGCGTGCTCAGGCGCTCTACAACCTGGGCAACAGCGCCTACCGCCAGGACAAGCTCGAAGACGCGGTCGACTTCTACATGGCGTCGCTCGAAGCGAATCCGGACGACCTCGACGCGAAGTTCAACCTGGAGTTCGTGCGTGAGGAGATGAGGCGACGCCAGCAGCAGAACCAGGGCGGCGACAATCAGCAGGAGAACGAGCAGCAGGAACAGGACCAGGAGGACCAGGGCGCGCAGCAGCAGTCGGAGGGGGATCACGGTCCGGAGGAGCAACCGTCCGGCCAGGAGCGGGACCCGGGAGACCAGGGAGAGAACCAGCAACCCCAGGGTGGTGAGGATCCGCAGGACAGCGACGGGGACGGCACTCCGGACGCCGAGGATCCGGACACGCAGCCTGACGGACCGGAGAGCGGCAACCAGGGTCGTCCGCGGGAACCGCAGCCGGGAATGACGCCGGAGGAGGCGGAGCGCTACCTTCAGGCTCTGGAAGAGGGCCGGCCGGACCCGACCCGCCGGGGGCAGCGCGGGCGCCGAAGCCGGCTGGCGAAGGACTGGTAGCGCGATGGACACAAGCACGCACGGGCAGTCCTTCGGCTGGTTCCGGTTCGCGGCTCTGGTCGCCTGGGCTGTCTTTCTGGGCCCAGCCGGGGCGGACTCACAGGAGCCGGACCGGATCCAGGTCACCGTCGACCGCAATCAGGTCGCCCTCGGCGATCAGCTCTACCTGACGATCAGAATCGAAGGGTCGCCGGACGAACCGCCGGGGCTGCCCGAACTGCCGGACTTTCGGGTCCTTTCGCGTGGCGAACGGCGCGACATGCAGATCACGAACGGCCGGGTCAGTAACAGTACGTCGTACAACTATCTGCTGATTCCCACGCGGGCCGGCAGCTACGAGATCGGCCCCGCCACCGCCGTGATCGACGGTGCGGAGGTCCGGAGTCGGCCGTTCACGATTCAGGTCACCGACGCCGGGGGCCAGGACGACGAGCAGGACCGGGATCTCTTCGTCACTTCGACCGTGTCGACGGATCGACCCTGGCAGGGCCAGCAGGTGATCTACACCTGGCGCTTCTACAGTCGGGTGCCCGTGGGGCAGGGGTCGATCGAGTCGATGGACTTCGGCAGCGACGTGGTCGTCGAGGACCTCGGCGAGGTGCGGCAGTTCTCGACTTCGATCGACGGTGTCCAGTACTCGGTGAACGAGGTGCGCAAGGCGCTCTTCCCCCAGCGATCCGGCGAGGTGACGCTGCCGCAGACCCAGCTTCGGGTACAGGTGGAGGCCGAGCAGGCGCGCCGGCCGGGCCGGCGGCGGAGCATTTTCGACGAGTTCGACAGTCTGCTTGGAGCGGGTGGGCGCTGGGCGACAAAGTACCTGCTCACGGAACCTCTGACGCTCGACGTCCGGCCGCTTCCGCCGGCCCCAGCCGGCTGGAACGGTCTGGTCGGGGAGTTCGACATTCGAGCTTCGCTCAGCCGGCGCGAGCTGCAGGTGGGGCAGTCGGCCACGCTCGAAGTGCGGGTCGGCGGTAGCGGCAACGTGCAGCTCCTGACCGAGCCCGACATCCCGGAGCTGCCGGCGTTCAAGATCTACCCGGACCAGCCGGACGCGAGCATCGACCGCAGCGGACGCCTGCTGACCGGCCGCAAGGTGTTCCGACGGGCCCTGGTCCCGCTGGTTGCCGGAGCCCTCGACGTCCCGCCGATCGATCTCGTCTACTTCGATCCCGAGCTTGGCGACTACGCGACCCGGTCGACCGAGCGCATCGACTTCGATGTCACTCCGGCCGAGGGCGAGGAGGAGCTGATGCTCACCGAGTCGCTGGCGCCGACCACAGGCAAGGTGGCGGTGCGGATCCTCGCCGACGACATCCTGCCGGTTCGCCGGACGGCGGCCGGCATCGTCTCGGCCATGCCTCAGGGGTGGCGTTTGTGGGTCTGGTTCGTTTGCGGCGTGTTGCCGCCCTTCCTGTACGTGGCCCTCCTGGCGCACCATCGACGCGAACGCCGCTACGCTGCCGACAGGACGCTGCGCCGGCGCCACCGGGCGCTGCGCGACGCACTGTCCGTTGCGAGGAAGCTCCGCTCCGGCGCGGGGCCCGCGTCCGCGGCTGAGGCCTCCCGGATCGTGCGTCGCTACGTCGGCGACAAGCTGGGGGTCGAGGGCTCCGCCCTGACGCCGTCGGAGGCGGAGGACGCGCTGGTCCGGGCGGGCGTGGACGGCGCTCTGGCGGCGCGTTGCCGGGGACTGCTGGAGCGACTCGAGGCCGCCCAGTACGGCCTGGCCCCGGTGGCGGGCGCCGGCGGACTCGCGGCGGAGACCAGCACCGAAGGTCTGAGCGACCTGATCAAGGCCCTCGACAGGCAGCTGCGGGGCCGCCAACCATGAGGCGTGCCGCCATGAGAAGAGTCGCGATTCTCGCCCTGTTCGGCGCCGCCGCGGCAATCCCGGGGTTCACACAGGACGAGGAACTGCCTGTGGTCACCGAAACCCTGCCGGCCGAGGGAGCCCTGGCGGTCCCGGAACCGGCCGAGCTCTGGGTCAATGGCAACGCGGCGTACGAGGCGGGCGACTTCGGTCGAGCCGTCGCCCTCTACGGAGAGATGCGTGAGATGGGGGTCGACAACGGCCACCTGCACTACAACCTGGGAAACGCCTACCTGCGCGCCGGCGAACTGGGCCGGTCCATCGCTTCCTACCGCCGTTCGCTCCGGCTCCTGCCGCGGGACGAGGACGCCAGCGCGAACCTGACCTTCGCTCGCCGGAGCGCCCGCGATGAGATCGCGCCGCCCGAGCCGCCCGTGCTCCTTCGCACCGTTCTCTTCTGGCACTACAGTCTGGCCCCGGTCGAAGTGCTGAGGAGCGCGGTGCTGGTCGGTCTCGGCTTCTGGATCGTGCTCGCGCTTCGGCTCTACCGGCCGGCATCGGAGGTGCTTCGCTGGTCCGCGGTCTGCCTGCTCGGGGTCGGTCTCGCGCTGGCCGGTTCGCTCGTCGCCCACGCCGCCTTCAGCTCCCCGGTCGCTGTCGTGCTTCCGCCGGAGATCGACCTCCACGCCGCCGCCGGCGAGGGTTCGATCGTCCGGTTCCAGCTCCACGCCGGCACGGAGGTGCGCGTGATCGAGGAACGTCCGGAATGGGTCCGCATCGAACTGCCGGAAGGAGAGCGGGGCTGGTCGATGCGGGAGTATCTGGAACTCGTCGAGTGAGCGCTACCGTCCGCCGTTCGCGGCGAACGGGCGCTGCAGGATCTCGAAGAAGGCGACCAGGAAGCGGAACGTGAGGCCCCAGACGATGTGTCGTTTCGGGTCGCCGACCACGACGCCGGGAAAGCTGACTTCGGGATAGGGCGGATGGCGGTAGTCGATGACACGCTCCGGGTCCTCGAACCAGGCCAGCGGCACCCAGAGCGTCTCGGCGACCTCGTAGTTGAGGACCAGGTCGTTGCCGGTTCCGTCCCCGACTTCGTAGACGAACGCCGCGATCCGCAGTTGCCGGCCCTGGCCGGCCCGCTGTCCGGTCTGGTCGTCGAGCCGACCGATCAGACGGGCGCCCTCGAGCGACAGGCCCACTTCCTCGACCGTCTCGCGCTCGGCGGTGTGCCTCAGGTCGCGGTCCGTTTCGTCGTGCCGGCCGCCGGGAAAGGCCATCTGCCCCGACCAGGGGTCCTGCGGCTTCTTCGACCGCTCGATGAAGAGTGCTTCCGGTCCGGCTGTGGACGGGCGCAGCACCATCGCCACACTGGCCTCGAACGAGGTTGGCGGGAGGATCGTCGGCTCGTGGGCAGCCAGCCTTCGACGGATTTCGCCGATACTCATTGCGCAGCGAGGCGAGGCTCTAGGCGAACGTCGCCTTCAACCAGTCGATCAGGACCCGGTTGAACTCCTCCGGCTGCTCCTGCTGGGTCCAGTGGCCGCAGTCCCTGATCGTGTGCTTGTCGATGTTCGGTACCAGCGCCTCGATGCCGTCGGCGGAGGAGGGCGGCAGCACGACGTCGTTCTCGGCGCCGATGTAGAGGCAGGGCTGGTCGATCTTCTGGTCGACGCCCTTCATCAACTCCCAGTTGCGGTCGATGTTCCGGTACCAGTTGACGCCACCGGTGAAGCCCGTGCGCTGGTACGTGGTCACGAAGTGGGCCAGTTCCGCGTCGGTCAGCAGCAGCTCGCCGCGCAGCGCTTCGGGTGAACCGTGCTTGATGATCTCGAGCAACTGGAACTTCCGTTCCGGAGCGTCGGCGGGGAGCTTGTTGAACTCCTCCGCGTCCCACGAGCCGCGCCGCATGAAGGTGCGGAAGGTCTTCTCGACGTCCGCTTCCAGCACCTCCTCGGCCTTCCAGGGCTCCTGGAACGCGACGACGTAGTTGTCCTCGCCACGCATCCGGCGGAGCAGTTCGATCGGCGGCGAAGGCGGTTGCGGGCCTGTCGGGGTGTTGACGCCGACTACCCCGAGCACGCGGTCCGAGTGAAGCCGCGGCATCGCCCAGACCACGCCGCCGCCCCAGTCGTGGCCGACGAAGACGGCTTTCTCGACACCGCGGGCGTCGAGCAGCCCGACCAGGTCGGCGCAGAGTTCCGCCATGTTGTAGGCCTCGATCGGAAGCGGCCGCTGGGTGTTGCCGTATCCGCGCTGGTCAGGCGCCAGAACACGGAATCCGGCCTCGGAAAGCGCCGGCAACTGGTGTCGCCAGGAGTAGGCCAGCTCCGGGAAGCCGTGGCTCAGCACGACGGGTACGCCCTCGGTCCCGGCCCCGTACACGGCCATCCGGAGGCCGCCGTTGGTGCGGACGTAGTTCGGCTCGGGCCAGGCCGGACTGTCGTGCTCAGCCGTCTCGGCGGCGCCGGAGTTCGCGGCGAGGGCGGCGGCGCCGGCGGCCGAGCCGGCGATCAGGGTACGGCGGGTCATGGGTGCGTCGGAGTCGCTGGAGTCGTCGTGGGTCGTCATGGCGGGCATGGTAGCTGAGCACAGGCCCCCCTGGGCGCGTTGCCTGGCTTGAGGCAGCCCGCGGGTGCGCCGATTCAGAGCGCCGCGTCCGGCGGCCACGGCTTGGTGCGGATGACGCGTCCGACCTCGCCGGGCTCGGCGATCGCCCGCTGCTTCGAGAGGACTTCGTTCATTCGCTCGTGGATCTCGGGCGGCATGGGCGTGCTCCGCCGCGTATCCAGGTCGATGTGGATGCTCAGCAGCTCGTGCGTCGCGGCGACGTAGCCGTCGTCGGCGTGCAGCATGCGCATGAAGGTGTGGTACTTCTTGTCGTCGAAGCCCAGGAGTTCCGCTTCGACCGTGATGGGCGCGCCCTCCGGCAGTTCTCTCAGCCAGGTGAGGTGGCTGTCGATCGAGAACGTGGAACGCCGGTTCGACCTGCGGTAGGTCCGGTCGATGCCCAGGAATGCCGTCCAGGGCCCCGTCGCGTCGTCGAAGACGACCAGGTAGTAGCCGGCGTTCATGTGACCGTTGTGGTCGATCCACTCCGGCAGGACCGTGCCGGTCCAGATCTGCTGTGTGTCGGTCATTCGTGCAAACCAGCGGTGCCGGAGTCTATGTCCTTGCTACGATCGCCGGTCGCGCCTGTACCAGCAGGAGTTCACCCATGAGAGTCGGCATTTCGCTACCCGTTCGCGAGCTGAAGGACGACCTCGGCGCGGTCAGGGCCTTCGCGCAGGCGGCGGACGAGCTTGGCTACACGCACCTGCGGGTGCCGGACCTGGTCGCGCGGCCGAAGAGCGGGCACCTGCACGAGCCTCTGGTCATGCTGGCCTACGTCGCGGCGGCGGTGGAGAGGATCGAGCTCGTGCCTTCGGTCGTCGTCACGCCGTCCCGGCAGACGGTGCTGCTGGCGAAGCAACTGGCGACACTCGAACGGCTGTCGGGAGGCGGCGTGCGTCTCGGCGTCGGCGTCGGCGGCAGCGAGGCGGAGTACCGGGCGCTGGGGCAGGACTTCGCCACGCGGGGCGCCCGCTGCGAGGAACAGCTCGAACTGTTGCGGCGCCTGTGGACGGAACCGGAGGTCGACTTCGAGGGTCGCTGGGACATCGTCCAGGGAACGGGCATCGATCCCCTGCCGTCTCGTCCGATTCCGATCTGGATTGGCGCGCGGGGTTTGCCGGTGCCGCGCATTCGCCGGAGGATCGGCCGGCAGGCGGACGGCTGGTTCGTGCTGTGCTCGCCAGAGGACTTCGACGATCTTTCGGCCGATATCGCCGCCGCCGCCCGGGCCGCCGGCCGCGACCCGGCGGCGATCGGTTCGGAGGCCGGCGTCGCCGTGGTCGGACCGCGTGAGCACGAGTGGCGGGATCGCGTTCGGGGCTGGCGGGAGAAGGGGCTGACCCATCTCTGCCTGCGCACGCTGGGCGGGGGCCTCGGCGCTGATGCCGATGCCCACATCAGGACGGCGCGGCGCGCGTTCGAGCAGCTTCAGGGACTGGTCTAACCTACCGGCCGGCCATCCAGTTCAGGGATGCGCCGGCTTTTCTGTACCTGAGGAACCCTCCATGCCCTCCCATCCAGCCATCATCGAGTCGACTCTGCGCGAAGGCGAGCAGTTCGCCAATGCCTTCTTCGACAGTGACCAGAAGGTGGAGATCGCGCGCCTGCTGGACGCCTTCGGCGTCGAGTACCTGGAGTTGACCTCTCCCGCGGCCAGCCGCCGTAGCCGCGCCGACTGTGAGCGGGTGGCGAATCTCGACCTGCGTGCCAAGGTCCTCACCCACACGCGCTGCCATCTGGAGGACGCGAAGCTGGCGCTCGAGACCGGCGTCGACGGCATCGATGTCGTGTTCGGTACGTCCCGCTACCTCCGGGAGTACTCGCACGGCAAGAGCATGGACCAAGTGATCGAGACGGCGATCGAGGTCGTCCAGTACATCCGGTCGCACGATGTCGAGGTCCGCTTCAGCACCGAGGACTCCTTCCGCAGCGATCTGGACGACCTGATCCGGGCCTACCGCGCCGTGAACGCGGTGGGCGTGAACCGCGTGGGCGTCGCGGACACCGTGGGGGTGGCGAGTCCCCGTCAGGTCTACGACCTCGTGCGGCGGTTGCGCCGGGAAGTGGACTGCGACATCGAGTTCCACGGTCATAACGACACCGGCTGCGCGGTTGCGAACGCGTTCTGCGCGCTGGAAGCGGGAGCGACGCACGTCGACACCTCGGTGCTCGGAATCGGGGAGCGGAACGGCATCACGCCGCTCGGGGGGCTGGTCGCTCGCCTCTACGCCGAGGATCCCGAAGGAGTGCGCGACCGCTACGACCTGCCGCTTCTGCGCGAGATCGAGAACTACGTTGCCTCCCTGGTCAAGATCGACGTGCCGTTCAACAACTACATCACCGGCTACACGGCGTTCACTCACAAGGCGGGCATTCACGCCAAGGCGATCCTCAACGATCCGTCGACCTACGAGATTCTCGATCCGGCCGACTTCGGGCTCGACCGCTACGTCCACGTGGCCCACCGTTTGACCGGCTGGAACGCGATCAAGTCCCGCGCCGAGCAACTGCGGCTCGACCTCAGCGACCAGCAGATCAAGGAGATCACGGCTCACGTCAAGGCGTTGGCCGACGAGAAGCCGCTGAGTCTCTCGGACGTGGACACGCTGCTGCGCGAGTACCACACGGCGGAGTTGGTGCCGGCCGTGGCCGGAGTAGCAGGGTGACAGAACACGGTCGGCCGGCCGACACGGCCGCCCGGACCTTCGCGCAGAAGGCACTGGCCGGTGCCGCCGGCGAGGAGGCGGTCGCGGTCGGTCAGATCGTCGACGCGCGGCCGGACATCGTGCTCAGTCACGACAACACGGCGCCGATCGCGGAGATCTGGCGGCAGTTCGGCCAGGAGCGGGTTTCCATCCCGGAGCGGATGGCGGTCACTCTCGACCACGCCGTGCCGGCGCCGACGGTCCGTCACGCCCGGAACCACGCCGAAGTACGGGCCTTCGTCGCCGAACAGGGCGTCGCCCACTTCTTCGAGGTCGGTCGCGGCATCTGCCACCAGGTGCTGAGCGAGGAGGCGGTCGTGCTGCCGGGCGACCTGATTCTCGGTTCCGACTCCCACACGCCGCATTTCGGCTGGCTGGGTGCGTTCGGCGCCGGCGTCGGCCGCAGCGAGATGGCCGTGATCTGGGCGACCGGCGAACTCTGGCTGCGGGTGCCGGAGTCGATCCGGATCCGGCTGGAAGGCGTACTGGGCGAGTGGGTGACGACAAAGGACGTGGCCTTGACCCTGATCGGCGATCTGGGGGCGGACGGGGCGCTCTACCGGAGCGTCGAGTTCGCGGGTCCCGGAATCGGGGGGCTGAGCCTCGACTCGCGCGCGGCCCTGGTCAACATGATGGCCGAGATGGGGGCGAAGAACGCGTACATGCCGCCGGACGACGAGGTGTTCCGGTACCTGGCGGAACGGTTGCTGGCGCGTCCGGGGCGTCGCAGGGGTCGCGGGGCGGAGCCTGGCGAGACCGCGGCGGACCTGGCGGCGCGACTCGAGGAACGGGCGCTGTACCCGGATCCCGGTGCCGGCTACGCGGCCGAGCACAGCCTGGATCTGAGCCGTGTCGAACCTCGTGTAGCTCGCCCGCATCAGGTCGACGACACGGTCGGCGTCGGCGAACTCGAATCGGTGCAAGTCGATCAGGCCTTCATCGGCACCTGCACGAACGGCCGCCTGGAGGATCTCGGCGCGGTCCACCAGGTGATGGCCGGGCGGCGCACAGCGCCGGGCACACGGATGGTCATCGTGCCCGCGTCCAGCGAGGTCTGGAACGAGGCCCTGGCCCGCGGCTGGGTGGCCGATCTGGCTACGGCCGGCGCCGTCTTCGGGACGCCCGGCTGCGGCCCCTGCATGGGCAACCACCTCGGCGTCCTGGCGCCGGGCGAGGTCTGCATCTCCAGCGCGAACCGGAACTTCCAGGGCCGGATGGGAGACCGGGGCTCGGAGGTCTACCTCGCCTCGCCTGCCGTCGTGGCGGCGAGCGCGGTGGCCGGACGGATCGTTCACCCACGGGAGGTCGTGGAATGAACGGCCCGGTCGACGTCGCGCAGCCGTTCCAGGGCCGGGTCTTTCGCTACGGCGACCACGTGAACACGGACGTCATCTTTCCGGGCCGCTACACGTACACCAAGAGCCGGCCGGAGGAAGTCGCGCCCCACGCGCTGGAGGATCTCGATCCGACCTTCGTCGAGCGAGTCCGGTCGGGCGACGTGATCGTCGCCGGCTGGAACTGGGGCTGCGGTTCGAGCCGCGAGCAGGCGGCTGTCTGCCTGCGCTACGCCGGCGTCGGCGCGGTCGTCGCGCGGAGTTTCGGGCGCATCTTCTACCGCAACGCGCTGAACAACGGCCTGCTCGCGATCGTCTGCCCGGAGGCGGTCGACGCTCTGGAGGAAGGCGGGGAGGTGGAGGTCGATCTCGAGGCGTCGGTGATTCGTTGCGGCGAGGCCGTGTTCGCGTTCTCGCCGTTCAGCCCGGCCGTACGGTCGATGATCGCGGCGGGTGGCCTGATCGAGCAGACGAAACGACGCCTGGCGACGGCGTAGCTGCACCGTGACGGGAAGCCACGACGACTCGGCCGCGGCGCCGGTCCGCCTCGCCCGCATCGGCGGCGACGGCATCGGACCCGAGGTAGTGGATGCCGCGGTGCGGGTCGTCGATGCGGTCTGCGGCGAGCGGATCGAGTGGATCGAGGCGGAGATGGGCTGGCGGACCTTCGAGCGCACTGGCAGTGCCTTGCCCGAGGCGACCGTCGAGATACTGGAGGGCTGCGCCGGAGCCCTCTTCGGCGCCGTTTCCTCGCCGAGCCATGCGGTCGATGGGTATCGCAGCCCGATCGTCGAACTGCGTCGGCGGTTGGACCTCTACGCGAACGTGCGTCCGCTCCGCGGCGGCGCCGTCGACGCCGTCGTCGTTCGCGAGAACACAGAAGGTCTCTACGCCGGCCGCGAACGCTGGGAACGCGAAGACGAGGTGGCCGTCGCCGAGCGGGTGATCAGCCGCCGGGCGACGGAGCGGATCACGCGTTTCGCCTGCCAACTGGCGCAGTCACGGGCCGGCCATCGAGGAAAACGGCCCCTGCTCACCGTCGTCCACAAGGCGAACGTCCTTCGCCTGAGTGACGGCCTGTTCCGAGAGACCGCACTCGACGTCGCGAGTGGCTTCCCGGAGGTCGAAGTCGAGGAGCAACTGGTCGACTCGATGGCCTACCGTCTCATCGTGGAACCGGAGCGCTACGACGTGGTCGTCGCACCGAACCTCTACGGCGACATCCTGAGCGACGCCGGCGCCGCCCTGGTCGGCGGTCTGGGCATCGTCGGCTCCGCCAACTGCGGCGAGCGCTTCTGCCTCGCCGAGCCGGTGCACGGCAGTGCGCCGGACATCGCCGGACGGGGAATCGCGAACCCGATTGCGGCCGTCTCCGCAGCCGCGCTGCTCCTGGAGCGAGTTGGTCTCGCCGACGAAGCCGGACGAGTCGAGGAGGCTCTCGCCGAGCACCGCGAGGCCGGTCCTCGAACTCCTGATCGTGGTGGCGACGCGACGACAGAGGACGTGGTCACAGGTCTGCTCCGTCGAGTCTGAGTCGGCTTCGATTCGTTGGCCGAATGGGTCCTCTGTTCGACGGTTGCGGTCAGGCCGTGCTCCAGAAGCGGTAGGCTTCGTGGCGGAGGTCGCCCCAGTGGTAGATCAGGAGAAGCTCGACGAGATCACCCGCCGCATCGTGGAAGCGGTCCGACCCGAGAAAATCATCCTGTTCGGCTCGGCGGCTCGCGGCGAGACAGGTCCGCACAGTGATGTAGACCTGCTCGTTGTCGCCAAGGGTGGAGATCGCTGGGACGTGGCAGCGAAAGTGTACGAGCGGCTGGCCGGTGTGGGTGTCCCGGTCGACGCGGTCCTCGTGACGCCTGCGGACCTGGAGCGCTACAGGGACAGTCTCGGCCTTGTCTACAGGCCGGCATTGGCCGAGGGGCGGATCGTGTATGAAGCCGCCTGAGCGGTTTGCGCCGGACGATCCGCGTGAGTGGCTGAACCGAGCCCGCAGCAATCTGGCGTTGGCTGGTGCCACGAATCCAGACATCTACCTGGAGGATCTCTGTTTCGAATTGCAGCAGGCCGCGGAGAAGGCGATCAAGGCGGTCATGCTCTCGCGCGGGATCGAGCCACCGCACACTCATGACCTCGCGGTCCTGCTGTTCATGCTGGAAGAACGCGGCGCCGAGATTCCGAGTTCGGTTCGTCGTTGTGCGCGGTTAACGGTCTACGCTGTCGGGGCGCGCTACCCGGCCCTCAAGCAGGCTGTGGCGGACCAGGATTACCGGGAGGGAGTGGAGATCGCACAGACAGTCGTGCGCTGGGCGGAGCAGAACGCGTAGGACAACCACTTGTCAGCTCCAAGCGTCTCAGTCTTCAACCAGGCGCTTACCCATGCTCAGGACATCGTCTTCCGCGTAGCCGATCGAACGGTAGAACTCCGCGGCCCTGGCGTTGGACCTCCTGACTTGCAGGTTGATCTTGGGACAGCCCATCTCTCGCAGACGGGTCTCGGCCTCGTCCATCATGAGTCGCCCGAAGCCTTGCCTCCTGTACTCCGGGGCAACCGCCAGATAGTTGATCCAGCCGCGGTGGCCCTCGTAGCCGGCCATGATGGTTGCTGCCAGTCGGCCGATGGAGAATCCGACGAGGAACAGATGTCGTTGGATCCGCAGTTTGCGTCGTATGTCCTTCACGGGGTCGTTCCAGGGGACGACGAGCCCACACTGCCGCCACAGGGCGACCACGTTGTCTTCGTCTGACTCGCGGTAGGCGCGGATCTCCAGCCGCTGCATGAAGAGCTCGCCCTACCTCCGGAACCAGAACGGCTTCCGCTGCAGCTTCTCGCCGGCGATCTCGTTCATCGACAGGGCGTCGAACAGGCGGCCGCCGACCATGACGTAGCGGACCAACTCGGAGTTGCGGAGGTTCTCGAGCGGGTTCTCTTCAAGGACGATCAGGTCGGCGAGCTTGCCGGCCTCGAGGGAGCCGAGGTCGGCCTCCATGCCGATGTAGCGGGCGCCGTTGATCGTGCCGGCGATCAGCGCACGGTGCGGGCTCATCCCGCCCTGCTCGAACATCCACATCTCCCAGTGGGCGGCGAGGCCCTCGCGCTGGCCGTGGGCGCCGAGCATGATCTGCACGCCGGCCTGGTCGAGGTCGTTGACCACCTGCGCGGCCAGGATGTGGTTGTACTCGCCTTCCGGCGCCTTCTGGCGGCGGCGGGCACGGGCGTCGATGACTTCCTGCGGCACGTAGTTCAGCAGCCGCTCGTTGGCCCAGACGTCCGTGTGCTCGTACCAGTAGTCCTCGCCCTGGATGCCGCCGAAGGCGACGCCCAGCGTCGGCGTGTTGCCGACGCGGCTGCTGCCCCAGAACTGGATCACGTCGTCGTAGATCGCGCCCACGGAGAGCGAGTGCTCGATGCCGGTGTGGCCGTCGGCGACCATCGTCATGTTGTGTTGGAAGAGGGCGCCGCCTTCGTTGACGACGAGCATACCGAGGTCGCGGGCGGCGGCGACGATCTTCTGGCGCTGGTCGCGCCGGGGCTGGTTGTAGCTCTTCACGCTGATCGCGCCGGCCTTCTGCAGGCGACGAACGTGCTGTACCGCGTCGTCCGGCGTCTCGACGATCGCGCGGAAGGCGCCGAGGGCGCCGTAGAGGATCGTGCCCGTGGCGAACAGCCGGGGCCCGATGATCTCGCCGGCCTGTTGCATCTCGCTGGCCGCGAAGAAGGTGCTGGTGTCGGTCGAGGGGTCGTGGGCCGTCGTCACGCCGAAGGCGAGCGTTGCGTAGAGCTCGGAGTTCTGCTGCGGGATGATCTCCTGGCTGCCCTGCGGGCCGTGCCAGTGGACGTCGATCAGGCCGGGCATGACGGTCATGCCGGCGGCGTCGATCACCGTCGCATCGGCTGGCACGTCGACCTGGCGTGACGGGCCGACGGCCGCGATCCGGTCGCCGTCGACGACGACGGTGCCGCGGCGGATGACCTCCATGTTGTCTTCGCCGGCCATCGTGATCAATCGCGCGTTCGTGATCGCGATGCGGCCCTCGGGACGATGGGCGGTGACGTCGAAGCCGAGGTCGAGGCCGCTTGGAACCTCCTCGGTTTCGTTGTCGCCTCCGTCCTCGGCCGGGTCGTCAGCCGGCCCGAAGGCGTCCTCGAGCCGGCGCTCGAACAGCTCGGGCCCGAGGGACCAGTACAGGGTCGAGCTGTCGCCCGAGAAGTGGAGGTAGGCGCCGTCGTCGGTCGAGACGTTGCGTACCGGCAATCCGGGTGTTCGCGGACCGACCTCGATCGCCTTCGAGGCCGGGGCGAACGGCACGACGTGGGCGTCGAAGCGCTCCGCGAAGGCCAGCCAGCGGCCGTCGGGGGAGACCCGCATCTCGGTCGCCACCTTGCTCCCGGCGTGGTCGCGGGTCTGGGCGTCGCCACTGCTCATCAGCGGCACGCTGCGGAGCACCCGCCGGTCCCACCTCTCAGTGACGGTGAAGTAGACGCGATCCGCGTCGGCGCCGAAGTGCGGGCCGGCGCCGGCCCGTGCTATTCGCACCGGCGCGGTCTCGCCAGCGGCATCGATCCGGTAGAGCCCGGGATCCTTCGACCACAGCGGGCTCAGAATGCCGCCGCTCCGGCTCTTGCGATAGACGACGGTCGCTCCGTCGGGGGAGAAGGCGGGCTCAAGGTAGAAGCCGGGATCCGGCGTGATCGTCCGCCCCTCGCCGCCGGCGGCCGGCGCGATGCGCAACGCGCCCAGGTCCTCGTCGTGCCAGCTTACGTAGACGATCGACCTTCCGTCGCGCGACCAGGACGGGTAGAACTCGTAGTGGTCGTCCTGGGCGGTCAGTCGCCGCGCCTCGCCGACCTCGCCGGTCTCGGGGTCCCGGCTGCGGATCCATAGCCGGCCGAGGGTCTGGAAGACGACCTGGTCGCCGGCGGGGGAGACCTGGATCCAGCGGAGCATCTTCGTCCGGAAGGTGTCCGGCGCCGCTTCGAAGTCGAAGGCGAGAGCCTCCTGCATCCGGTGGGTGGCCCGCACCCGGAACGGTATCTCGCTGACCTCGCGGGTCTCGATGTCGATCCGGTGGAGGCCGCCGCTCGCCCAGAAGACGACGGAGCTGCTGTCCGGGGTCCAGGCCATGCCCGGATAGACGCCATGGACCGCCCAGATCTCCTGCATGTCCCGGTCGAGGGCGTCGTGGATCGGTGTGTTCTCGCCGCTTCTCAGATCGTGCAGGAACAGGTGGCTCTGGAAGCGGATCCGGCGCACGAAGGCGAGGTACCTGCCGTCGGGCGAGGGAGTCGGCCGGACGGCGCCGCCGGGCCCCGAGATCACGGTCTCGATCTCGCCGGTCTCGCGATCGATGCGGCGGATCGAGTAGATGCCGATGGCGGCGTTCCGGCCGTATTCGTAGACGCCGCCCGGCGTCGTGTCCTGGCTGAAGTAGACGTAGCGCCCGTCGGGAGAGAACGCCGGTTCGCCGAGATCCTTCTGCTCGTTCGGCTTCTCGTTCAACTGGAGGCCCGAGCCCTCGCCGCTGGCGTGGTAGAGCCAGATCTCGCCGCTGCCGATCGAGCGCGTCGACACGAAGTGCTTGCGCGCCGCGATGAAGCGGCCGTCCGGGCTCCAGACCGGGTTGTTGACCAGGCGGAAGTCCTCGCGGCTGATCTGCTTCGGCTCGCCGCCGGCAACCGGGATCGTCCAGACGTTGTCGCCGCCGCTGCGGTCGCTGATGAATGCGATCTCGGAGCCGTCCGGGCTGAAGCGCGGCATCATGTCCCACGCCATCCCGTTCGTCAGCGCCTCCGCGTCGCCGCCGCCGATCGGCAGCAGATAGAGGTCGCCCAGCAGGTCGAAGACGATCCGCTCGCCGTCGGCCGACACGTCGAGGCCCATCCAGGTGCCCTCGGTCGTGTCGATCTCGACCTCGTACTCCTCCCCGGGCGGGTCGTTCACGTCCCACGTCTTCTCTTCCTCGGCGAGGGCCGGAACGGCGGCGAGCGCCAGGAGCAGGCCGGCGGAGAGCAGGAAGGGAAGGCTGGAGCGGAGGGATCGGCGTGTCATCCCGCGAGTCTACGACCGATCCCGCTGCGTTGGCGGACCGGGCTTACGGCTGCCAGAGGTAGTTGAACTTGACGATCAGCTCGCGGCGTGCCGTCTGCCTGGCGCTGAAGGTCGGAGCGTCCCAGTTGTGGTTGTAGACGACGAAGAGATTGGCGCCGGGCTTGTAGATCCAGTTGAAGCGCACGTTGATTCCGGCCAGTTGGGCCGCGTCGTTGTACTGGGCGAGCGTGTTGAGGCGCAGGTCCGGACTGAAGGCGGCGTCGAGGCGAACGGTGTAGATCGTGGCGGTGAAGTCGCCCTGCGGCAGCATGACATCGTTGTAGTTCCACTGAAACTCGGTCAGCAGGTGGCGCGACAGGCGGACGTAGCTCGAGAGGACGTAGCTCCGGCGGTCGCCGCCGAAGAACTCGCCGACGTTGATGTTGCCGCGCCAGGCGAGACGCCGTCCCTGGTTGGAGAAGCCCCGCAGGAAGATCGAATCGAACTCGTAGAGGCCTTCGGGGATGACGATCCCCGGGCTGATCTCGAAGGGCTCGAAGAGCTGCTCGATCTCGTTGACGAACGCCAGGCGAAACCGGTCGTCGCCGGTGGTGCGCATGCCGATGGGGGCCAGGAGGAGCTTGCGGCTCTCCACCCGACCCAGACTCTCGCGCTCGAAGTAGTCGAGTTCCGCTTCGAGCGTCACGCTGCGGACGATGCCGCGGTTGATCCGGGGTTCCCAGCGCACCTTGGGGTTGTAGCGGCGGAAGTCGCGGCGCAGCAGGAAACCCGAGCCGGGATTGAAGTCGCCCTGGGCCTCGGTCAGATCGACGTTGGCGCGCACGGTGCGCGTCGTGTATGCCCAGCCGGTACCGAGCGCGCCGGTGTCTCCGCTCCGGCCTTCATCCTCGCTGGCGGCTCCGAACAGGTAGAACTGGGATTGCCGATTCGGCTTGTAGTCGAGGTCGACGCCGTAGAGGCGGTTGCCCTCGCCGCCGCGCGGATCGAGTTCGGTGTAGATCATGCCGACACTCGACCGCTCGCCGAGATCGCGCTTGAGCCGGAAGACACTGTGCTGCGTGGAGGCCGTCACTGGCCGGTTTCCCGTCGCGACAGCCTCGGTCCCCACGGTCAGCAGGCCGAGGTTCCAGGCGCCGGCCCGGCCGGTGAGGCGGGCGCCTACGTCTATGGGGACTTCTTCACCCCCATCCAGACCGATCCGCCTGGAAAAGAAGGCCTTCATCAGCGGCGGTTGCATGCCCGGCGGGGCCGGCGTGCCGAACTCGAAGATGCCTGCGTTCTCCAGGAAGAACTCTCTCTTCTCGGGGAAGAAGAGTGAGAAGCGGGTCAGGTTGACCTGCTGCTGGTCGACCTCCACCTGCGCGAAGTCCGTGTTGTAGGTGAGATCGAGGGTCAGCGACTTCGTCAGGCCCCACTTCAGGTCGATGCCGCCGTCGATGTCGTCGAGCGTCCCGCTTGCCGGCACGCGCGGTGTTTCCGCGGCGGAGGCCAGGACGAACGGCTTGACGTCGAGCCGCCGCCCCGGCTTGACGCTCGAGATGCCGACGAGATCGCCGGCGAGCGAAACCCGGTGGCCGGCGTACATGCGCGTCACGGCGGACATACCGATCTCGCGTCCGATCGGCGCCCAGTAGCTCTCCTCGTTCGTCCGGCGGACGACCCGGCGGACGTTGAGGCCCCATGTGCTCTCCGCCGGGTCGAATCGCAGGGTCGAGAAGGGGATCGCGACCTCGGCCTGCCAGCCTTCCGCCGTTCTCCGGGCCGTGGCCCTCCAGACCCCGTTCCACTCGATGTTCTGGTTCTTGCCTTCGTCGGTGACCAGCGAGTCGGTCCGGGCGCCGAGCGGGTTGACCTCGAAAGTGACGCTGTTGCGCTGATCGTGGAAGGTGTCCAGGACGATCGCCAGGGAGTCGTCGTTGCGTCCGTGGTCGGAATCGCGCTGGAGTTCTCTGGCGACGATCGCCGCGGGCTCCGAGTCGAAAGCACGGATCCCGAAGTAGAGGACGTCCTCCGTGTAGACCACCGAGAACTCGGTCCGCTGCGCCGCCGGGCGGTCGTCCTCCGGCTCGCGGGCCGTGAAACCGGAGGCCACTTCGGCCTGGTCCCAGGCGGCCTCGTCGAGGACGCCGTCGACGCGGATCTGCGCGTCGATGCGAAGGGCCTCGATCGTGGGCCGCGGGCTGGTGCTCGTCTGTGCCGCCGCGGGCGAGTGCAGAAGGCCGAGGGCGAGGAGGAAACCCGCGACAAAGCGGTCGCCGCTTCGCGGCGCGTGTCTCGAGAGCCGGCGGGGGCGCCGGCGCACCCAGTTTGCGTCCCGTTCCATGTACGTCAGCACGGCGAATTCGCCGCGACGACTGCTAGACGCTCTTCGTCCGCTGGTCGGCCAGGCTGAACTCCTGGTGCCAGGTGGAGTCGCCGCCGTCGCCCTTGCGGTCGACGACCACGTCGACGAGGAAGGGCTCGCCGGCGCGCGTGACCTCGATACCGCGACGGATTGCGGGCCGGAGATCGGCCGCCGACTCCACCGTCACGCCGTCGACCCCCTGGCTTCGAGCGAGCCCGGCGAAGTCGATGTCGGGGTCGCCGAGGTGCATGCCGGTGTAGCGGTTGGCCGCCTTCATCCTGCCGTCGTAGCGGGCGTACGCGAAGCGGACGGTCTGGTAGTTCCGGTTGTTCGTGACCACGGTCAGCACCGGGACGCCGTAGCGGGCCTGGGACCAGAAACCGGCGGCGCTGTACATGACCGAGCCGTCGCCGATGTTGCAGACGACCTGCCGGTCGGGCTGGCCGAGCTTGGCGCCGGTCGCGGCGCCGATGCCCCAGCCGAGGCCGGCGCCGGAGGTGGCGAGCCAGGTCTTCTCGTCGTCCCGGTGGCCGGTGGAGAAGAACTGGTTCGAGCCGCTCAGGTTCTCGCTGACGATGATCGCGTTCGGGTCGAGCTCCGTTTCGAGCACCTGGCCCAGCTCGTCGGCGTGAATCGGGCTGTTGCCGACGTTTGCCGGGTCGAGTTGGGGCTGCCGGCGAGCGTTGTCCGGTCGCGACGCGCGGATCTTCGACCGGCGTTCCCCGGTGGTCAGCGATTCGACGGCCTCGACCAGCGCCTCGGCGGCCAGCTTCGTGTTCGCCACGACGGCGCGGCCGAACGGCCTGTCGCCGCCGATAGCTCCCGTGTTCAGGCCGATCCAGGCGCTCCGCGAACCCTCGGCGTCGGGCCCGGCGGCGGCCGTGCCGCCGATGTCGCCGACGCCGATGCGGAGCACGAAGTCGCGGTCGTGGCTGCTGTAGCCGCCGGCGTAGAGCGGGTGCATCCGCGGGAAGCTGTGGAACGGCCAGTTCACGTCGGCCACGGGTATCCGCAGCAACTCGGCGAGTTCGAGCACGGCCTGCTGGGCGCCGGCCTTGCTGACCTCGTCGCCGACGTGGATGATGGGCGCTTCGGCTTCGATCAGCGTCCGCGCAACCGCCTCGATGTCCTCGTCGCGCGCCGGGATGTCGTCCGGGATGATGAAGGAGGCCCGGTCGTGGATCGCGGCGCTGACCCCCTTGGCTTCCAGGGCGTGGTTGGCCAGGGCGAGGTAGGTCGGGCCGCCGGGGGCCGTGGTCGCGACCTTGAAGGCGCGCCGGAGCATCACCGGTATGGACTCGGCATCCCGGGTCTCCCAGGACATCTTCGTGAACTGCCGGTTCACGTCCTTCTGGTCGAAGCCCGGCCTGGGTCCCAGCAGCAGGTTGTCGTCCTGCATCTCGTTGTCGAGCAGGCCGGCGGTCACGATGAGAGCCGAGCCGTCGCGGCTGGAGTTGTAGAGCTGACCGGCCGACTGCGCGGTGCCGGCGATCACGTGGACGTTGACGAGAGCCGGTTCGCCGGAGGCCTTGTGGTAGCCGTCGGCCATCGCGATGACGATCCCTTCGTGCAGGCCCATGATGAGCTGCATCTTCGGCCGGTCGAGGAAGGCATCGAAGAGGCCGACCTCGAAGGAGCCGGGGTTCGTGAACAGGAAACGGACGCCTGCCGCCTCCATCTGTTCGACCATCAGTTCACCGCCCGTGCCGTTGGCCGTATGGCTGCCGGATTCCGGATCGGCGTTCGTCGCCGCGGCCGCCGCGTTGGCGGTCGACTCGGCGATCGTGCCGGTGAGCCCCAGTGCAGTCAGCGCCTGGATGAAGCCGCGACGCGAGAGATCGTTGCGGAGGAAGCGGTAGACCAGTTCGTTCACGGTGGGTCCTCCCGGTGTGGCGCGCCGGGACGTTCCGGCGTTGCGGTTGCTTGCTCTGGTCGGTGCAGCCTAGCAGCCGGTCGGCGGCTCTCGCGCGACAGGGAACGGCTTCGCTGCTATCATCGCGCGCCCAACGAGACCGCCCCGACGCCTTACCACGGCGTCGCGTCGATGGAGTTCTGAATCATGCCCAGAGTCTGCCGGATCACCGGCAAGAAGCCGCTCAGCGGCCACAACATCTCGCACGCGCACAACGTCACGAACAAGTGGCAGCGGCCGAACATCCAGACGAAGCGTCTGTACGTGCCCGAGCTGAAACGGACGCTCAAGCTGAAGGTGTCGACGCGTGCATTGCGCACGATCGACAGGAAGGGCCTGATGCCCTACCTGAAGAGCCGCGGCCTGACGCTGCGCGACATCACGTAGCGCGGGCGCCGTTTCGGAGGCCGGCGCTTCGCGCCGGATGCCGGCGAGGGCGCCAGTGCACCCAGTGTGCGGCCTCTACCGTCTTACGGGCCTTGGTCGGAGTCCGCCTCCGGTTCCGCGGGCGAAGCCGCCTCGGTTTCCTCGCTGCTGCCCAGGTACTCCGGCAGCTTGATGCCGACGTTCTTCGTCAGTTCGTGCAGCGGCGGCAGCGAACCGACCAGGCCGGAGACGAAGTCGGCGGTGGCCGTCTTGCCGTTCTCGCCGCGCCCCGAGTCCCAGACGGTCACGTTGTCGATCTTGAGGCCGGCGATCGCCTTTACCTGCTCCTCGACCAGCTTCGGTAGCTGTTCCGTGACCAGCAGGAGCGCCGCGTTGTCGGCGCCGCCGATCGCCTCGACGATCTGGTCGAAGCCTTCGGCCTTCTTCTTGAGCACCGCCTCGATGCCGGCCGCCTCGGCTTCCTGGAGGCGCTGGATACGGTCCGCGTCGGCCTCGGTCAGGGACCGGATGCCGTCCGCTTCGCCCTGCTTCAGGCGGCGGTTGCGCTCGGCCTCGGCTTCGGCGAGCGTCGCGATCTCCTCCTTCTTGATCTCGGCGGGAACGACGACGTCGGCGCGCTGGGTCGCCTGTTCGCGGCTGGCGCGCGCGACCTCGGACTCCTGTTGCGCCGCGTAGGCTTCCTGCAGGGCCTGGGCGGCCTTGACCTTCTCGGCGGCGGAGGCGTCGCGCTCGGCCTCGGCCTCTTTCTTTCTCCGAAGGGAGTCGGACTGGGCGACCCGCACGGCCGACTCGTTCTCGCCTTCCTGGGCGGTTGCCAACGCCTGAGCGACCTGGACCCGGCGGTCTCGCTCCGCAGCCGCTGCGCCGATCTCACCGTCGCGCTCCTGATCGGCGACCTTGACCTTCGCTTCGTTGATGGCCCGCGCCGCGGCCTCCTTGCCGAGCGCGTCGATGTAGCCGGACTCGTCCGTGATGTCCTGGATGTTCACGTTGATCAGCCGCAGGCCGACCTTCTTCAGCTCGACCTCGACGCCGTTCGAGATGTTCTCGATCAGCTTGTCGCGGTCGGCGTTGATCTCCTCGATCGGCATCGTCGCGAGGACGACGCGCATCTGACCGAAGATGATGTCGCGGGCGAGCGCGGACACGCGCTCCATCTGCATGCCGAGCAGGCGCTCGGCCGCGTTCTCCATCACCCCGGCCTCCGTCGAGATGCCGACCGTGAACGTCGACGGACAGTTGACGCGGATGTTCTGCTTCGACAGGGCACCGGTCAGGTTGATGTCCATCGTCATCGGCTCGAGATCGAGGAACTGATGGGCCTGCAGGATCGGGATGATGAAGGCGGCGCCACCGTGGTAGCACTTCGCCGAGCCGGTGCCGCCGATCTTTCCGTAGACCACGAGAATGCGGTCGGACGGGCAGCGCCGGTAGCGGCTCGAGAGCGAGAAGATGAGGATGAGCACCGCCGCGAGGGCGGACAGGATGAGGATGATCAGGTCCACGTGAGGATTCTCCTAGCTGACTACTGCCTGGTTTCTTTCGGGTCGTCGGCTTCCGCGTCCAGGGGAGCGACGAGCAGGGTGTTGGAATCGAGAGTGTCGACCACTCGGATGCGGGTCAGGGTGGGCAGGTCCTGGTCGTGCCGCGTCATCGCGGCGACCGTCCGCAGCCGGCCCTGGACCAGGACTTCGACCTGTCCGGGCTTCTTGAGGCTGCCGCCGATCGGCGCGTACACCTTGCCGGCGACGCCGACGGCGTTCCTGTAGTCGATCGTGCCGCTGTGGCGCAGGCCCATCATCACGCGGATGATCAGGAAGAGGATGCCGGCGAAGAGGAGGCCGACGACGGTGCCGCCGATCGAGGCGGCCAGAGTGGAGTAGCCGGCTCGCATCATGACGACGCCGGTCCAGCCGAAGCCGGCAAGGAAGCCGCTCACGGTGCGCATCGAGAGCAGCGAGGTGCCTTCGCCCTCGGCCGCGTCGAAGATGTCGTCGAGTCCGAAGACGGTGAGGACCACCTGAATCAGCAAGGCCAGGGCGGAGACGATGCCGAGCGCGTAGAAGACGCGGTACGCCCCCTCGAGTGACCCCCACCAGTTGCTGACTGCCTCCATCGCCTCCCTCTCTTTTTCTACGTGGTTCCTGAGTCCATTGTTGAGGCGGCTACGCGCCGCGCGTCGCTCGTTCGATGCCCCGTGCCTCATCGACGCGGAGCAACAGGAGACCGCCAACCAGGAAGAACACCAGGACGACGGCGATGCCGGCGCGCTGGCCGTAGCCGGCGGTGATCAGGCCCAGCAGCATCGGGCCCAGGAACGCTGTTGCCTTGCCGGAGAAGGCGAAGAAACCGAAGAACTCGGACTCGTAGCGCTTCGGGGCGAATCGACCCATCAGCGAACGGCTGGCGGACTGGTTGGGGCCGATGAACAGGCCCATCACCATCGCTGCCCCCCAGAACCAGGCCTTGTTCGGCGCCGCCACCGCGGCCAGGGAACAGCCGAACAGACCGACGAGGCTCCACAGGATGGTGGCGCGGCCGCCGATGCGATCGTCGACGAGGCCAAACAGAAACGCGCCCAGCCCGGAGGCGACGTTCAGCGCGATGCCGAACACGATGACCTCCGCCGTGTCCATGCCGAAGGTGCCCGCGGCGTACACGCCGCCGAAGGCGAACACGGTGATCAGGCCGTCGTTGTAGATGAGGCGTGCGACCAGGAAACGGACGATGTCCCTGAAGTCGCGGATTCGAGTCAGAGTGCGGCCGAGTTCCAGGAAGGCGCCGCGAATGGCTGCGGCCGCGCCTCGGGCGCCTTCGACGGTTCGCGCCCCGGCCTCGTCGCGCAGGAGAAGGAGCGCCGGCAGGCTGAAGAGCAGGAACCAGACCGCGACCAGCAGGTTGGAGGCCCGGACGTTGAAGCCGTTCTCCGTGCTGAGCGCGATCCATGGATCCGCGTCGCCGAGGCCGATCAGCCCGAACAGCGCCAGCACGAGGCAGGCGAGGCCTCCCGCGTAGCCGAGCGCCCAGGCGTTGCCGGAGATACGGCCGATCGTCTTCGGAGTCGACAACTGGGGCAGGAAGGCGTTGTAGAAGACGAGTCCGACTTCGAAGCCGACGTTGCCGATGATGAAGAGCACCAGAGCGGCGAGGACCGCGTTGCCGCTTCCCGGAACGATGAATGTGAGCCAGATCGTGGCGCCGATGGAGACCAGGGTGGCGACGGCCAGAAAGCGCCGGCGCCGTCCGGAGCGGTCTGCCATCGCGCCGAGCACGGGAGAGATCAGTGCGATGACCAGGGAACTGATCGTGATCCCCCGCGACCACAGGACGGTGCCCCGGTCCGCGTTCTCGGCGAAGGTCTGCGTGAAGTAGGTCGCGTAGATGAAGGTCACGACCAGGGTCGTGAAGGCGGAGTTGGCCCAGTCGTAGAGACACCATGACGCCACCGCCCCGCGGCGGGTTGCGGGCCGCGGTTCGCTGCCGTTTTCGCCTAGAACGGCTCGTCCTCCCACCAGGGGAAGTAGGGGGGCATATCGGAGCTGACCTTCAAGGGGAACTCGGCGGGTCGCTTTTCGAGGAAGGACGTGACGCCCTCCCTGGCGTCGGCGCTCCGGCCGCGGGTGTAGATGCCCTTGGACTCGACACGGTGCGCAGCCATGGGCGACTCGGCGTCGAGGGCCTTCCACAGCATGTGCCGGGTGATCGCGACCGAAACAGGCGAGGTGTTGGCCGCGATCTCGCTCGCCAGCTCACGGGCGGCGGGGAGCAGCTCGTCCGGCGGCAGGAGGCGACTGACGAGTCCCGCCTCGAACGCTTCCGCGGCCGGGAAGACGCGGCCGGTCAGTGTCCACTCGGAGGCCCGGCCCATGCCGACGAGCCGGGGCAGGAAGTAGCTGCTGCAGGCTTCGGGCACCATGCCCCGGCGGACGAAGACGAAACCCATCCTCGCCTCCGTCGAGGCCAGGCGAACGTCCATCGGCAGGGTCATCGTGATGCCGACGCCGACCGCCGGGCCGTTGATCGCGGCGATGATCGGCTTGCGGAGGTCGTAGATCCGCAGCGACAGCACGCCGCCGCCGTCCCGGTAGTCGTCGAGGTCGGCGTTGGAACGGGCGAAGGTGTCGCCGCCGGAGGACAGATCGGCGCCGGCGCAGAACCCCCGCCCTTCGCCGGTGACAACAATGGCGCGGACGTTGTCGTCCGCGTCCGCGCGGTCGAAGGCATCCATCATCTCCGCCATCATCTGGCCGTTGAAGGCGTTGAGACGCTCGGGCCGGTTCAGCGTGATCGTGAGGACGCCGTCCTCGAGCTCGTGGCGGATCGCGTGGTCGTGGGGTTCGGAAGCCATCTCGTTCTTCAGCCTCTTGCGTCTGTTGTTCAGTGTTTGACGGCGCCGCCGTCTGATGGGGTCACGCCAGGCACGGGGAAGCGCAGGCAGAACCGTTCGATGTCCTGGCGCATGGCGTCGAGCCGCTCCTCGTCCCGGTGGCGCCGCAGCGCGTCCATGATCCACTCGGCGAGCAGCTTCATCTCCGCTTCTTCCATGCCGCGGGTGGTGGCGGCAGGGCTGCCGAGGCGGATGCCGCTGGGTCGCAGAGGCGGCAGCGGATCGTCGGGGATCAGTTGCTTGTTGACCGTGATCGAGACCTTGTCCAGCGTCTCTTCGGCGATCCGGCCGTCGATACCGAAGCTCGCCTGCGTGTCCAGCACCATCATGTGGTTCTCGGTGCCGCCGGTGACCAGTTCGGCGCCGCGGCTCATCAGCTCGTCCGCCAGCACCTGCGCGTTCGAAAGGACCTGCCGGGCGTAGACGGCGAACTCGGGTTCGAGCGCCTTGCCCAGAGTGATCGCGAGCGCCGCGATCGCGTTCATGTGGGGACCCCCCTGGAGACCCGGAAACACCGCCTTGTCGATCTTCCGGCGGTGGTCCGCGCGGGACAGGATGAGCCCGCTCCGGGGACCGCGGAGGGTCTTGTGGCCGGTCGTCGTCATCACGTCGAAGCCGTGGTCGAGCGGGTTCGCCATGGCATTGCCCGCGATCAGGCCGCCGATGTGGGACACGTCGGCCATCGTGAGCGCCCCCACGTCGTCCGCGACCCGCTTGAACTCGCGGTAGTCGTAGTCCCGCGGGTAGGACGAGTAGCCGCAGAGGATCATCTTCGGCCGGTGCTCGCGGGCCTGGGCGAGCAGGGCGTCGAAGTCGATCGCGCCCTTGTTGGCCGGGTCCGTCCGGTAGCGGAGGAAGTTGAAGACCCTCCCCATGTGGGATACCGGCGCACCGTGAGTGAGGTGGCCGCCGTGGGACAGGTCCATCGCCAGCACGGTGTCGCCGGGATCGAGAAAGGCGAAGTAGACGGCCTGGTTCATCGGCGAACCGGACAGCGCCTGGACGTTCGCGTGCTCGGCCCGGAACAGCCGGCAGGCGCGTTCGATCGCCAGCCGCTCGACCGCGTCCGTGAACTCCTGGCCGCCGTAGTACCTGCGGCCGGGATAGCCCTCCGCGTACTTGTTCGTCAGCACCGAGCCGTTCGCGGCGAACACCTCGGCGTACGTGTAGTTTTCGGAGGGGATGAGTTCGACGCCGCGCCGCTCGCGGTCCTCCTCGCCGGCGATCGCGGCCCACACCGCGGGGTCGTTGCGCGCCAGCGCCTGTCGGTTGGAATCCACTACGCGGTCGGCCACCGGCGAACTCGGCGGCCGGTAGCGCCAGCTACTTGAGCGCCGCCTTCGCGGCTTCGAGCAGAACCGTCTCCGGGAGACGGACCTTGTAGTCCGGGTTCACGTAGTGGAAGGCGATCCGGCCGTCCGTGTCGAGCACGAAGACCGCGGGCACCGGCAGCATGTGGTGATCGTCGCCGGCGTACGCCTCGAGGTCCAGCCGGTACTCCTCCCGGTAGGTCCGCACCATCTCCTCGTTGCGAAAGGCGATGCCGAACGCCTGCGAGGCAGCCATGCCCCGGTCCGACAGCAGCCGATACTTCAGCTCGTTCTTGTCGACGGTGGCCTGCAGTTGGTCCGCGACGTCCGGTGAGACGGCGAACAACTGGTAGCCGAGGTTGATCAGATCCTGCTCTATCTCCTGCAACTGACCCAGTTGCGTGTTGCAGTACGGTCACCAGCCGCCGCGGTAGAAGATGAGGATCGTCGGCTGTGCCCTGGCCGCGGCGGCCAGATCAACGACGCCGCCGTCGGCGGCGGGAAGTTCGACTTCGGGGACGGCGCTGCCAACCAGGAGCGGCCGGACGTCCTCAGCGGATGTCGGCACCTCGGCGGCAAGTGCGGGAGAGGCGCAGACCAGGGCCGCGCCAGCCAGGAAAGCTCTCGTTTTCATGGCCGGCAGGGTATCACGCAGGCGGGTGTTCAGGACCCCTGGCCGGCCTCGCGGGCGACCCGCCGGCGCTCCCGAATCTCGTCCCACGGGACCACGCCGGTGCGAGCGGCCCAGTCGTTCCAGAGCGCGGCGAGCGAGGCGACCCTTTCCGGTTGCGCCGCCGCCAGATCGTTGGCTTCCGTGCGGTCGGCGAGAACGTCGTAGAGCTCCCACTCGCCTGGGTATCGGGACACCAGCTTCCACTTGCCGGAGCGGACCGCCCGATTGCCTTCGTGCTCCCAGAACACCGCCTCGCGGTCGAGGGGCTGCGCCTGGAACGCCGGCAGCAGACTCACGCCCTCGACCGGTATCGAGGCGCGGCCGGCCCGATCCGCGGGGTGGGCCGTGCCGGCGGCGTCGAGAGCGGTCGCCATCAGGTCGATGACGTGGGCGGTCTCGCTCACGATGCCGCCGCCGTCGGCGATCCGTGCCGGCCAGTGGACGATCAGCGGGGAAGCGATGCCTCCTTCGTGGACCCAGTGCTTGTAGAGCCGGAACGGGGTGTTGCTGGCGTGGGCCCAGTGGGGGCCGTAGCTCTGGTAGCTCGACTCCGGTCCGGGCAGCACGCTCAGGTCGTTGCCGACCGCCACCGGGCTGCCGTCGAGGGCTTGACGCGGGATCGCGAGGCCGGTCCACCGTTCCGTCAGAACCTCCGCGCAACCGCCGTTGTCGGCCAGGAACAGGATCAGCGTGTTGTCGAGACGGCCGGTCTCCTCCAGCGCCGCGACGAGATCGCCGATCCCCCGATCCATGCGGTCGACCTGGGCGGCATAGACCTCCATCGCGCGCTCGAACCATGGGCGCTCTTCCCCGGGAACGTCCTCCCAGGCAGGCACGCGCGGGTCGCGCTCCGCGATCGGCCAGTCGGCGTCGATCAGTCCGAGTTCGATCAGCCGCTGCCGGCGTTCGGACCGGATCGCGTCCCAGCCGGCGGCGTAACGACCCCGGTAGCGGGCGATGTCCTCCGGCAGCGCGTGCAGCGGCCAGTGGGGCGCGGTGTGGGCCACGTAGAGGAAGAGCGGATCGTCGCTGCGTGCTCCCTCCGCGTGGTCACGCACGAAGCGCGCCGCGTACTCGGAGATCGCGTCCGTGTAGTAGTAGACGGGGGTCGCCGGGTCGTCAGGCGGCGTGAGTTCGACGGGTTCGTTGTCCTCGGTGAGGGAGATCGGGTCGTAGAAGCTGCCGGCGCCGTGAATCGTGCCGTAGAAGCGGTCGAAGCCGCGTTGCCGCGGCCAGTTGTGAGTCGAGGTGAGTTCGTCGTTGCCGCTCCAGTGGCCCACATGGCGGGTGACGTGCCACTTTCCCGACATGTAGGTGCCGTAGCCGGCCTCCCTGAGCGCCTCGGCGATCGTCACCGCGTTGGCGGCGAGATCGCCGCGGTAGCCCGGCAGCCCGTCGTCGCCCATCATGTGGCCGACGCCGGCCTGGTGGGCGTAGAGGCCGGTCAGCAGGGACGCGCGGGTCGGACAGCAGCGGGCCGTGTTGTAGAAGTGGCTGAAGCGCAGGCCGTTGGCGGCCAGGCGATCGAGGTGCGGAGTTCCGATCTCGCCGCCGTAGCTGCCCAGGTCGGAGAAGCCCATGTCGTCCGCCATGATGAGGACGATGTCGGGCCGGGGCGGGGCGTCGATATCGCGGCAGCCGGAAAGCGCCAGGGCGATTGCCGCGACCAGCACGGGGACGACGGTCGGCCCGCGAGACCGAAGGAGATCGACGGCGGGCTTCTTGCATGGTGAGATAGACCTGTACCGCACGAATCCAGTGTACTGAGTCCCGGATGGCAGAGGAGGACGTCTTGCGGTCAGTCCTGTCCAGATTGGAGTACGGCGGTAGCCGGATCCGTGGCGTCCTTGCCGCCGCGACGCTCCTCTTGCTCGCTGCGCCGCTTCAGGGTCAGCGACTGCTGACGCTGATTCCGCAGGCGACCCAGCCGGCCACGGTCTCCGTCCAGGACTTCGCGCCGGAGACTTCCCCAATGGCCGTCCAGGTCGACATGGAGCTGCTCCGCACGGAGCCGGTCCGGCTGGAGCTGCCGACGCCGAATGGCCTGGTGCTGGAGGCGGAGCTCAGCGTCTTCGAGGATCGTGGCGGCGGCGACCTGATGTGGTCGGGCGGTCTTCCGGGCGCGGGTCATGACAGCGTCGTCCTGACCGTGGAGGGCGGCCGTCTGGTCGGCTGGTTCGATGGGCCCGGCGGCGTCCGATACCGGATCAGCGCCCGGCCCGACGGCGGCGGTGAGATGGCCTCGAGCTTCGGCCTGCCCGGACGCGAGCCCGAGGCCTTTTGCCCGGTGGGCAGCGATTCCGATCCGCGATTGCGGGAGCAGGCACGCCTTCCGGCCGAAGCGATGGCCGTCGATCTGCCGGCGCGGGTGGCTGCGCCACAGAACCACGAACAGCTCGACATCCTGGTCCTCTACACGAGGACGGCGGCTTCGAACTGGGCGGATCGGGGAGGCGCCCGAGCGGCAATTCGTAGTGCCGGGGACTACCTGAACATGGTCCTGCGGAACGGCAACATTGGAGTGAGCGCGAGAATCGCCCACATGGCCCGGATCTCGGGGCTTGACCGAGTCGGCAGAGACGGTACCGGTCTGTACGGCACCTCGATCATCACGCAACTGCGGTGGGACGGGGAGGCGCTGAGGCTGCGACGTGAGCACGGCGCCGATCTGGTTCATCTCTTCACGGGGGAGTCGCCCTGGGCGCTTGGAGGCGCGTGCGGACAGCACTACCTCCTGTTTCGCGACGAGACGGCTGAGGAGTTCTCGGAGTACGCCTACGGTTGGACCTCCAACGCCTGTTCCGACGATGGGCCGATTTTCGCCCACGAAGTCGGCCATGGGCTGGGCGCGCACCACGACCCCGCGAACGGCGGTTCCCCGCAGACGGCGTTCAGGCCGTACGCCTTCGGGCACGGCAATCTCGAGCGCATCCCGAACGTCGGGACGATCATGAGCTACACCGGCCAAGGCGAACCGTACCTGTCGAGCGTGCGGATCGAGCCGCAGGGCCGGGTGATCGGCATCGCGAACGAACGGGAGAACGAGAGGGCTCTGCGCGAGAGCATCCACATCGGCGTTCGGTACGGCGACTCCGTTGACCCCTTGCCGGAGGACGGCCCCGCGGCACCGACGAACCTGTTGGTCCGGATGACGGGCGACCTCTCGGTGCGGCTGCTCTGGCAGGACAACGCGCCCGACGCGGATGGCTACGAAGTGACGTACTGGCAGTCGGGCCAGTCGGGAGACCCGCCGACGCGGCGGTTCGAGGAGCGGAGGTCGGCGACCCTCGATCTTCCGGTGGCCGACCCGGGTACGCGCTACTTCTTCTTCGTCAGGGCGGTCAAGGGGGAAAACACCTACTCCGCGAGAAGCAGCACGGTCACGCTGGCGGTCCCGGGCGCGGAGCCGGCTCCGCCTTCGCGACTCGCCTGGCGCCCGGTCGTGGAGGAGGACCCCATCCGCGCGGGGACGAACTCGGCGCGCGTGAGCTGGGTCGACAACTCGGACAACGAGAGTCTGTTCGAGGTTCAGCTCCTGTACCGGGGAGTGCTGCAACGGCGGAAGTGGGTCTCGGCGAACAGCGAATCGACGCTCCTGACGAGCCTCTTCCCGGACATCTCCTACAGGGTTCGGGTGTACGCCCACGGCTTCGCCGGGACCTCCGCCAGCAGCCTCCTCGTCCTGGAATCGCCGCCCATGCCCGGGCCCAGGGCCGTCTCGGACCTGACCGCCAGGGCGACGGGCGATACGTCTGTTCGTCTGACGTGGCGCGACAACTCGTCCGACGAACTGGGCTTCCGGGTCCTGGCGCTCGTCTCGGGCTGGTTCGGCCTGTTCGAGGCCGATGCCAACAGCGAGTCGATCGAGATCGAGGGGCTGGCCCGCGGCGGGGGCTACGTCTTCTTCGTCCTGCCGTACAACGACGCGGGCGTTGGCGAGCGCAGCTTCGCGAGGTTGGGACTGGGCGTGGCGGGCCGCGGTCCGGCGGCGCCGACCAGGCTCAACTGGGCCGTGGACGGCGGCGTCGCCAGGTTGACCTGGAGAGACAACTCGCGCGGAGAGACAGGGTTCGAGGTCCAGTTGCGGCCCGAGTACGACCGGCAGGACACTACCGTGGTGGGTGGCCGCCGTTGGACGCGGGTTGCTCTGGTTCCGGCTGGCGCCACCTCGTTCGAGCTGGCCCGGAGCGAAGCCGTCGACTACCGCGTCTTCGCCTACAGCGACACGGGCTTCTCGCGCGCCAGCAACACGGTCAGGGGGATGCCGGCGCCGAGCGGCGACCCGCCGCAGGAGGAGGATGGCGGGCTGCTGGTCGTTCCATCGGGTGAGACCTCGGTCGAGTTGATCTGGACCGGCAGGTGGGCGCGGCCGGCGCGGGGCACGCTCGTCATCGAGGCGCGGAACCCGGCGAGCGGATGGGCGGAGGTCGGCAGGTCCGAGGCGACGGCAGGAGGAACGGTGATCGCGGGTCTCGAGCCTGAGACTCCCTACACGTTCCGGCTGCGGTCCGGGGCCGCGGACCACTCCCCGGAGGCCAGCGCCACCACCGGCGCCTTCCAGGGCGCCTGCCGGGAGGGGGCGGACTATCTCTGCCTTCGTGATGAACGCTTCGAGGTGAGGGCGCACTGGAGCAGGCCGGACGTGCTGGAGGAATTCGGATTGGGCACCGCCGTGCCGGTCGACATCTCGGACGAGTCCGGGCTGTTCTGGTTTTTCGAGTCCGAGAACATCGAGCTGGTCGTCAAGGTCCTCGACGGGCGGGACGTCAACGGCAGCTACTGGGTCTTCTTCGGCGCCCTGTCCGACGTCGAGTACTGGATCACGGTGAGAGAAGCGATGACGGGAGAGCGGCGGACGTACCACAACCCGCCGAAGGACGTCTGCGGCCAGAAGGACCTGCTGGCGTTCAGCGACATGGCCGCGGCGACGGGTCCGTCCCCCGCCGCGGACGCCGGTGCGGGCCGACCGGGCTTCGACCTCCTGCGGATGAACGTGGCGTCGCTCGATCCGGGCGGTATCGAACTCGCCAGTGACGGAACGGGCCACTGCGAGGCCAGTGACGAGCGGCTGTGCCTGCTCGACGGCCGGTTCGCGGTCGAAGTCGACTTCATCGACCCGAACGTCGATGCGGACGTGCCACAGGTCGCCAGCGTGATTCCGTCGCTGACGACGGGGAAGACGGGCTTCTACTGGTTCTTCAGCCCCTCCAACGTCGAACTGGCGGTGAAGATGCTGGACGGCCGCGGCGTCAACGGCAGCTTCTGGTTCCTGTACGGCGGTCTCTCCGATGTCGAGTACACGATCACGGTAACCGACACGTTGACCGATAGCGTTGCGACCTACCGGAACGAGGCGGGGAGCATCTGCGGTGAGATCGACATCGATGCCTTCTGAGCTGGACCGCGATACCTACCGCGGCCTGATCGGCCAGTTCGCGACGGGCGTCACGGTGGTGACGACGAACGTGGACGGCCGGCTTCATGGAATGACGGCGAACGCCGTCTGTTCGCTGTCGCTCGAACCGCTGCAGCTCCTCGTCTGCGTCGACCGGGAGTCGAACTGCTACCAGCAGATGCAGCGGGCGGAGGTTTTCGGCCTCAGCATCCTGGCGTCCGACCAGGAGGAGATCTCGAACGTGTTCGCGCGCACGACCGCGCCGGCCGCGGGCTCGCTGCTGGGCGTCGCGTTCCGGCAGGGCGGCCTGGGCGAGCCCCTGATCGAGAACGCGCTGGTCCACATCGAATGCCGGATCGCGGAGCGGATCGACGGCGGCGATCACATCATCGTGATTGGCGACGTCGTCGCCGGCGAACGGCTGCGCGACGCGGACCCGTTGCTGTTCCACGGCGGCCGCTACGCCCGCCTGGCAGCAGGCTGACGCGGGCGAAGGCTGCCGTCAGGCGACCAGGGGACAGCTCGGGTCGAACTCCCGGTCCAGCGCGGCCAGCTCGACGATCGCCTCCTGAATGACCTGCTGGGGCGTCGCCCCCTGGTCCACCCGGCGCAGCCACTGGATCGCCGGGTTGCCCCTGGTCAGCACTCCCTCGATCGGCTCGAGCAGCGAGGCGAAGCCGTGACGATCCGCGGTCTCGGCGACATCGTCGAGCATCGCGCGGATCCAGTCCCTGAACGTGAGGCTCCTGCCGTCGACCCAGTTCACGGCGACCGCGTCCAGGCTGCTGGTGCCGGCCGCGCGCTCGTTGGCGGCGGCCAGCTCTTCGAGCACCGCTGACGGCCGTTCCCGCAGGGGATCGAGGTCGGGCTGTTCCAGCACCTGCCAGACCCGGGCTTCGTAGAGCGCGGTGACCGCCTGCAGGATGTGGGGATCGCTGATCCGGTCGCAGATGCGAAGCTCGAGGCGATCCAGCTCCCTGGGCGTCGCCGGCCCGTTCGGCCGGATGCCGAGCCAGAGGTGGCGCCGGTTCTGCATCGTGCCGGTTTCGAGCTGTTCGTCCATCCAGATCGCGAACGCGGCGGCGTCGGGGAAGAAGGGCACCCGCTCCGGGGTCAGGGGGAAGCGAAGCCAGCGGCTCGAGTGCCGGCCGGTCGGCTTGCCGGCCAGAAAGGGCGACGCCGCGGTCAGGGCCAGGAAGATCGCCGCCTCGAGCCGCAACACCCGGTAGGCGCGGAGCAGCTCGTCCGGTTCGTCGATGCCGAGGTTGATGTGGGTCGAGGCGGTCACGACCCGGTTGCCGTACGTGTCCCGGATGTAGCGGTAGTAGGGGTTGTCCGGGTCGGAGAAGTGGAAGGAACCCTGGTCGGCCAGCGACAGCGCTCCGCCGGGTATCAGCGTGCAGCCGTGCTCGGCTTCCAGGTAACGGCGCAGGGCGCAGCGCTTCGCCATCAGGCGGTCGATCAGGACCTGGTAGCTGCGGTAGGGCGCCGTCGTGAACTCGACGTTGCGGCCGTCCGGCTCCGTTGTGTAGCCGTCCATCGCGGCCTTGACCTGGGCCGAGAGCGCCAGCACGTGACCGTCGGCGGTGCCGGTGTAGACCTCCTCCTCGAGGCCCTTCAGCAACTGCCGGTGCAGCGATAGTTGGTCTGCGGTCATCTAGCTGCGGGGCCGGTCAGAAGCCGATTCTAGCCACATCCTGCGGCTCGTTCGAGCAATTGCTACGATCGCCGCCCATGGAGATACAGGGCAGGAACTGCGTCGTCACCGGCGGCGCCAGCGGCATCGGCAGGGCGCTGTGCCGGCGCTTCGCCGCCGACGGCGCCAGAGGAGTCGTGGTCGCCGACCGCGACGGCGACGGCGCGGCGGCGGTGGCGGAGGAGATCGGCGCGGCAGCGATCGCCGTGACGGTCGACGTGGCGGTCGAGAGTGAGGTCCAGGACATGGTCGCCCGCGCGGAGGCCGCCTTCGGCGACGTCGATCTCATCTTCTCGAATGCCGGCATCGGCACCGGCGGCGGCGTCGAGGTGAGCGACGAGGGTTGGCAGAACATCTGGGAGATCAACGTGATGTCCCACATCTTCGCGGCCCGCGCCGTGCTGCCGAAGATGATCGAGCGTGGCGAGGGCTACATCGCGAGCACGGCATCGGCGGCCGGCCTCCTGTCGCAGATCGGTTCGGCGCCCTACGCGGTGACCAAGCACGCGGCCGTGGCCCTAGCCGAGTGGATCGCCATCACTCACGGCAACGACGGCATTCGTGTCTCGGTCCTCTGTCCGCAGGCGGTGCGCACGGCGATGACCGCGAGGGGCCCCGGCGTGGCCGGCGTCGACGGAATGATGGAAGCGGAAGAGGTGGCCGACATCGTCGTTCGGGCGATCGACCAGGAGCGCTTCCTCATCCTGCCGCACCCGCAGGTCCAGGAATACATGCGCCGCAAGACGGCCGATTACGACCGCTGGCTCAACGGCATGAGACGGCTGCGTGAGCGCTTCCTGGCCGGCGCGTAAGCGCCGCCGACACCTTCCCAGGAGCACCGAGAATGAAGCTTGCCCTTGAGTTTCCGAGTGTCGTGTACCGCGAGGGGCCGGAGGCCATCGCCCGCCTTGCCGGCGCGATGGACGAGATCGGCTTCGATCAGCTCGACATCTTCGACCACGTGGTCATGGGCCATGACACGGAGGGCCGGGAAAGGAACCGCTATCCGGCGAAGATGCCGATCATGGAGGCGTTCGCCACGCTCGGCTACATGGCGGCATGCACCTCCCGGATCGGGCTTGGCACCGAGGTCCTCGTGCTGCCGCAGCGCGACCCGGTGCTGGCCGCCAAGCAGGCGGCGACCCTGGACACCCTGTCTGGCGGCCGCCTGCGCCTGGGCCTCGGCGTTGGCTGGCAGGAGTCGGAGTACGAGGCCCTGGGCCACGACTTCAGGAACCGCGGCCGGCGCATGGACGAGGCGATCGCGGTGCTCCGCGCCTGCTGGAGCCAGGACCCCATCGACTTCGACGGCGAGTTCTACCGGCTCGAGGCGATGGCGATGGAACCCAAGCCGCCCCGAGGCGGAGAGCTGCCGATCTGGATCGGCGGCCATAGCGAGGCCGCCCTTCGCCGGGCCGGACGGCTCGGCGAAGGCTGGATGGGAGTCGCCTCGTCGGAGCTCTTCGAGAACGGCGCCCAGGCCATCGCGGCGGTGCGCCGGTACGCCGAGGAGGCCGGCCGGGATCCTTCGGCGCTCGAGTTCCAGGCTCAGGTGTCCCCGCCGCCGCGGCCCGGCAACGAGAGCGACCGGACGTTCTACACGGAGCCCGACCGTGTCGCGGCGGCCGCCGCGAAGCTCGGCGAGATGGGCTTCGACGGCGTGGCCCTGAACCTGACCGGCCTGTTCCTGGCAGGCGCCCGGACGGTCGAGGCGATGATCGACGGCGCCGCCGCGCTCCACGAGAAGCTGCGGGCCGAGCTGGGTTAGTCCGAAGCCGCCGCCTTCGCCTCGTCGCGGTTGCGCAGCCATTGCCTGTAGGCGCCGATCATCAGCCAGGCGCCGGCCGCGAGGAGGCCGAGGGGCCAGTACTCCCACACGCGGTCGATGTCGTAGCCAAAGGTGTAGTCGAGCAGGGCCAGGAAGCCGATGATGAAGAGTCCGGCGCCGGCCAGCAGGCCCAGTTGCCCGTTGGCGGGCGGTTTCGGGGCGTCCTGCAGCCCGAGGTCCGTGGCGAAGCCGCGCTCGATCAGGGAGGCCTGCCGGTAGGCGTCGATGATGTTGAAGAGCCACACGAAGGCCACGACCATTCCCATCACGCCCTCCTCGGTGGCGAGATAGATGGAACCGACCGCCAGCAGGAAGAGCACGATGCCCCGCTGGTAGAGACCGTTGTAGATGTGGCCCAGCCCGGGGAAGAGGGCGAGGATGACGCTGATCACGTGGCGGGTCGTGAGGCTTCCCTGCGTGGACGTCGGCGGCGGTGGCGGTGGAGACGTCTGGTCGGTGCCGGCCGGCGGCGGCGGTGTCTGTTCGCTCTCGGTACTCATGCGGAAGTTCCCTCCCTCGGGGTTTGTGGGCGGTCTCCACTCGTGGGTGGAGGACTGTCGTCATTGCCGGTATCGCTCCATGGCCACAGGCCGCCCAGTTTGCGGGCGGCCTCGGACGACGAGTCGACCGCGCTCTGAAACCAGGCGCTCACGCGGTCGGTGGCCAGGACCAGGGGGTCGGTGAAGAAGTCGACCGGGGGGCGGAGATTCTGGACGGCGCCGAGACGGTACGCGACCCCCGCCTGCATCGAGGAGCCGGCTTCGGCGACGGGCTCGAGCACGTGCTCGCCGGCCGCGGCGCCGAGGTTCGCGGCGGCCTTGCGGCCGGCGGCCACCGGGTCGCCGGGAAGCAGGGTCAGGGCGACCGCGAGCACGTAGCTGGCGGCGACCGCCGTCGCGGTCCGGGGCGGCGCGCCGGGAACCGCGGGCCGGTGCGCCGGCTTGCGCTCCGGGATCGCTCGCAACCGTTCCAGCAGAGCCGGTGGCGGCTCGAGTTCGGATCCGACCAGCGACTCGAGCTCCGCGGCGCGCGCCTCGCCATCGCGGTGGAGCGGCGCGCCGACGGCGATCTCGAGCAGTCCGGCCTGAAGTTCGGTGGAGACGGGCAGGTCGGCGCCAAGCTCTTCGATGCCCGGCATCCGTTCCAGGGACGCTGCCTCCGGAGGGGTCGCCCTGTGTTGACGCTGGCGGCTCACCGGTAGGCTCCACCGCGGGTCGGCGTGGAGTCACCGAGGGCCTGTCGCTTGCGGTCGATCCGGCGGATGAGCTCAAGGCGGGCGCGCCGCAATCTGGACTTCATCGTCCCCTCCGGCAGGTCGAGAAACGCGCAGATATCCGCGTAGCTCAGACCCTGAAGATCGCGAAGCGTCAGGATCTCGGCGAAGGGCTCCGGCATCTCCTCGATGACCCCGTAGACCAGGCGCAGCTTCTCCCTTCGTTCCGCGCGGGCGGCCGGGTCGCTGCCGCCGGCCTGGTGCTTCAGAATCTCCTCCGAGACCACGACCGTTCGCCGCTCGGTCCGGGTCCGCCGGTAGTGGTCGATGCAGAGGTTGCGGGACAGGCGGAGGGTCCAGCCCGCCAGCGGCACGTCGCCGCGGTAGCGGCCGAGGTTGCGGTAGAGGCGCAGGAAGATCTCCTGGGTCAGGTCCTCGGCCTCGGCCCTGTTGCCGGCGAACTGGAAGGCGATGTTGTAGATGCGCCGGCCGTAGCGCTCGATCAGCTCGGCCTAGGCGTCGGCGTGGCCGGCGGCGGCGCGCCTGGCGAGGAACAGGTCGGGGTTGGGTTCTTGCGACTGTCGCTTGGAGGCCATCGTTCTCTGATCAGGAAGACGCATGATGCCCGGCCGAAGTTTCCTGTAGGGCGCCCGTGGATCCTGCATAATCCACCGTCCCACCTGTTCCCGTCTTCGCCGGGCTTCGTCCGCGCTGGAGGGATCGCCATGCCCGAACGACGACGCATTCTGGTCACCAGCGGCCTGCCCTACGCCAACGGCCCGATCCACATGGGCCACCTGGTGGAGGCGGTGCAGACCGACATCTGGTGCCGGTTGCAGCGCATGCGCGGACACGAGTGCTACTACGTCTGCGCCGAGGACGCCCACGGCACCCCGATCATGCTGCGCGCCGAGCGGGAGGGAATCTCTCCGGAAGAACTGATCGTCCGGCTGGCGGACGAGCACCTGGAGGACTACCGGGCGTTCTCGATCCACTTCGACAACTACTACACGACGCACTCGGCCGAGAACCGCAAGCTGGTCGAGGGAATCTACGAGCGGTTGCGCGACCGTGGATCGATCGACCGGCGGACGGTGCGCCAGTTCTACGACCCGGAGCGGGAGATGTTCCTGCCGGACCGCTTCATCAAGGGCACCTGCCCGCGTTGCGGGGCGAAGGACCAGAACGGCGACAGTTGCGACGAGTGCGGCTCGACCTACGAGCCGGCCGATCTGATCGATCCCCGTTCCATCGTGACCGGCGCCTTGCCGGTCGAGAAGGAGTCCGAGCACCTCTTTCTGCGTCTATCCGACTACCGCGAGCTCCTCGAGGAGTGGGTCGGCGGGGGCCGCCTGCAGAGCGAGGTGGTCAACAAGCTTCGCGAGTGGTTCGACGACGGCCTGCGCGACTGGGACATTTCCCGTGATGCGCCCTACTTCGGCTTCGAGATTCCGGATGCGCCGAACAAGTACTTCTACGTGTGGGTCGACGCGCCGATCGGCTACATGGCCAGCTTCCGCCAGTACTGCGATCGGAACGGACTCGGCTTCGAGGACTTCTGGGGACCGGACAGCGACGCCGAGCTGTACCACTTCATCGGCAAGGACATCCTCTACTTCCACTGCCTGTTCTGGCCGGCCATGCTGCACGGCGGCGGCTACCGGACGCCTTCCTCGGTCTTCGTTCACGGCTTCCTGACCGTCGACGGGGGCAAGATGTCGAAGTCGCGCGGCACCTTCGTCATGGCGCGCACCTACCTGGAGCACCTCGATCCGGAGGCCTTCCGCTACTACATCGCGGCCAAGTTCAGCAACGGTCTCGCCGACATCGACCTCAACCTGGAGGACTTCGTCCTGCGGGTGAACTCCGATCTCGTCGGCAAGGTGGTGAACATCGCCAGCCGCTGCGCCGGCTTCCTGCACCGGCAGTTCGACGGCCGGCTGGCGGCGGCGCTCGACGCGCCCGAGCTGGCGGCGGCGGCCGCCGCGGAAGCCGAGGAGATCGCCGAGCTCTACGAAGGCCGCGACTACAACCGGGCGCTCCGCCGCGTCATCGCGCTCGCCGACCGCGCCAACCGCTACATCGACGAGCGGCGGCCCTGGGAGGCGGCGCGCGATCCGGAACGCGCCGCGGAAGTGCAGGCCGTCTGCACCACGGGCCTCGAGCTGTTCCGGCAACTGGTCGTGTTCCTGAAGCCGGTCGTGCCGGCGATCGCCGGGCGGGCCGAGTCCTTTCTGCGGACGGGTCCCCTGGTCTGGGAGGACGTTCACACGCCGCTGCTCGACCGTGAGATCGGTCCCTTCGAGCCGCTGCTCACGCGGGTTCGGCCCGAGCAGGTGGCGGCGATGATCTCGGCTTCGGGTGAGGATGGCGCCGGGTGAGGCGTTGACGGCCGCCGCTCAAGCGGTCGTTCACGACCGGCCGGATTCCGCGGTCACGGCAGACCGTCTGACCAAGGTCTACAAGGTCTACGCCAGCCCCTGGGGGCGGCTGCGGGAGGCGGTGACGAGACGGCCTGCCCACATGCCGTTTCGGGCGCTTGACGACGTCAGCTTCGAACTGCCGGCCGGCGAGGGGCTGGGCGTGGTGGGGGAGAACGGCGCCGGCAAGAGCACCCTGCTCAAGATCGTCGCGGGGGTCACCCGGCAGACCTCGGGCAAACTCGACGTCCAGGGCCGGGTCGCCTCGATCCTGGAACTCGGCTCGGGGTTCCACCACGAGTTCACGGGCCGCCAGAACATCCGCCTGAGCGCCGCGATCGTGGGGCTGGACGAGCGGGAGCTCAGGGAGAGGACCGGCGACATCATCGAGTTCAGTGAGCTGGGAGCGGCAATCGACCAGCCGGTGCGTTCGTACTCGACCGGAATGACGATGCGGCTCGGCTTCTCGATCGCGGTCCAGGTCGAGCCGAACATCCTGGTCGTTGATGAGGCGCTCTCGGTCGGTGACGGCTACTTCCAGAAGAAATGCATGGACCGGCTGCAGGCGTTCGTGGCCGGAGGCGGCACCCTCCTGTTCTGCTCGCACGCGATGTACTACGTCTCGGCGTTCTGCCAGGAGGCGCTGTGGCTTCGCCAGGGCGAAGTCGCCGCGGCGGGCCCGGCGCTGCGCGTGGTCGGCGAGTACGAACGGTTCCTGATGGCCAAGAGTGGTGAGAGTGTCCAGGAGAGCGATGGAGGAGCCGATCCGGCAAGCGCCCTGGCGCGAATCGTCGCCATCCGGCCCCACGGCGCCGCCCGGCGCCGGGCTTCGGAGCCCTGGGCTCTCGAGATCGAGTGGGAGAGCCGGGAAGAGGAGCTGGGCTTTCACCTGGCGGTGGGCCTCGACACCGCGGACGGCGTTCAGGTCTGCGCGTTCACGACCGAGCGGGCCGGCTTTTCGCCGGTCAGGGGACGAGGCAGCCACCGGGCGGTGGTGACGGTGCCGCGTCTCCCGATGACAAAGGGGGACTACTCGGCCTGCGTGTTCCTGCTGGACGAGGAATCTCTACACGTCTACGACCGCAAGGTGCAGGCGAACGTACTGGAGATCGAGGCTGGACGCTTCGAACCAAGCCTGTTCGACGTGGCGCACGAGTGGGAACTCGATGGCCGGCGGTCCGGAACATCCGGGGAGGACGCTTCATGAAGGTACTCGTCACACGGCCGATTCCGGAGCCGGCGGTCGAGCGGTTGCGGGCGGAGCCGGGCGTCGAGACGCGGATGCTCGAGGAGGACGCGGCCCTGGACCGCGCGGCGCTGCTCGACGCGGCGGCCGAAGCCGAGGTGATCCTGGCCCTGCTCACTGAGCGGATGGACGCGGAGCTCTTCGGCCGCGCGACCAGCCTGCGGATGGTCGCGAACATGGCGGTCGGCTTCGACAACGTCGACATCGCGGCGGCGGAGGCTCGCGATATCTGGGTCACGAACACGCCGGGTGTGCTCGACGGCGCCACCGCCGACCTGGCGATGGCGCTGTTGCTCGCGGCTGCCCGTCGCTTGCCGGAAGCCGAGCGGTTCCTGCGCGCCGGCCGCTACCGGCGCTGGGGGCCGATGCTGCTGACCGGCCAGGAGGTCCACGGCCGGACGCTCGGCATCCTCGGCATGGGTCGCATCGGCGAGGCGGTCGCCCGCCGCGCCCGGCTCGGCTTCGGCATGGAGATCCTGTACTGGGACGAATTGGGGCGTCCGGAGCTGGAACGCGAGCTCGGCGCCCGGCGTACCGAGCTGAACGAGTTGCTCGGCGCCGCGGACTTCGTCTCCATCCACCTGCCGCTGACCGAAGGAACGGCCGGCCTGATCGGCGGGGACGAACTCGCCCGGATGAAGCCGACCGCGGTGCTGGTGAACACCGCCCGCGGGCCGATCGTCGACGAAGGGGCGCTGGCGTCGGCGCTCCGCTCGGGCGCCATCTGGGCGGCGGGCCTGGACGTTTTCGAGCGCGAGCCGGAGGTTCATCCTGACCTTCTCGATCTCGACAACGCGGTCCTGCTGCCCCACATCGCGAGCGCTTCGATCCCGACCCGGCTGGCCATGGCCGAACTCGCCGTGGACAATGTTCTGGCGCTTCACCGGGGCGAAGATCCGCCGACGCCCGTCGTTCGCGGCACGCGCTGATGCCGTGCCGCCGCCAGCCGCCAGCCTGCATTCCTCACCGGTTTCCCGGGGAGGATGGTCGGTGCAGCCGCGTTCGGTCGTCTACAGCGCGCAGCCGCCCGCAAAGGCCATCGCGTCGGCGATGGCGCTCGCCGGCGTGCCCGGTTCGTTGCCGTACTCCCTCACTTCGGTCGTCACCGTGTCGGTCACCCGCATCGTGTAGCCGAGATCGGTCGTCGAGGCCCCGAACACCCACACGTGGCCGTTCACCGGGCAACCGTCCAGCACTTTGACCAGCACTTCCCAGTTGTCGCCCGGCTCGAAGAAGTGGAACAGCCCCGAGTCGTTCGTGCCCTCGCGCACCACCCTGGCTGTGCCGCTCGCGCCGTCGCCGGTCCACCACTCGACCTCGACCAGGAACCGCGAGTCCCCGAGACAGCGGGTCTCCTCGTCCGCCACGCAGGTTCCCGCCGGCTCCGCCGCCTCGACCAGGAAGACGAGCGACGCCGTCGACTCGACCTCCCCGTCGCTCGGGCGCAGCGTCACCGTGTAGAACCCCGGCTCGGACCAGACCTGCACCGGAGTCCGCCTCCGGCTCTTCCGGCCGTCGCCGAAGTCCCAGAGCCGGGAGCGGACCGTGCCGCTGCCCGTGTCCTCGAACGAGACCCGCTCGCCGGTGCGGGCGCGGCAGAGCGAGTCTTCGCAGTCGGCGTCCGTCCCGATTGCAGCACGGGGAGGACCGCTTCCGCCGCCGCCACCGGGAGGCGGACCGCCGTCGTCGTCATCGTCATCGTCGTCCGGTGCGTCGTCGGGAGGAGGCGTACCGCCGGGACCACCGGGACCGCCAGTGTCGTCGGAATCGTCGTCGGGAGGAGGCGTACCGCCGGGACCACCGGGATCGCCAGTGTCGTCGGGCTCGTTGTCGGGATCGTCGTCGGGATTGCCGATGTCGTCGTCGTCCGGTTCGGGGGACGCCGCGTCGTCGTCGTCCAGGATCGCAAGCTTGGTCCCGCCGACGGCCGTCACCCGGTCGGGCAGCGGCGCCGCGAAGCGCAACTCGATCGCTTCACCGTCGTCGTCCTCCGTGTCGTCCACCGCCGTGACGGCGAATTCCCGCCTCGTCTCGCCGCTGGCGAAGGTGAGGCTGTCCGGCACCCCCGAGTAGTCGGCCCCCGTCGCTCCGCCCTGATGCGCCAGGTCCAGGTACAGCGTCACCTCGCGCTCCGGGTCGCGGTCGAGGAGGACCGCGACCGTCGCCGCGCCGCCCTCGGCTACCTGCTGGCTCGCCGACTCGAACGACGCCGCGACCAGCGGATCGTCGTCGTCCCGGATCGTCACCGAGGTCGCTTCCGTGGCGGAAACCGACGGGGGCCACGGCGTCGCAAAGCCCAGCACGACCTTTTCGCCGTCGTCGTTCTCCGTGTCGTCCGTCGCCGTGAACTGGAATTCCCGCCGTGTCTCACCGCTGCCGAAGGTCAAGGAGGACGGCACGCCCGAGTAGTCGGCGTCCGCCGCACCGTCCAGATGCGCCCTCTCCAGAACGAGCGTCAGCTCGCGCTCCGGGTCGCGGTCGAGGAGGACAACGACCGTCGCTGAGCCGCCCTCGGTTACCTCGTAGCGCGCCGACTCGAACGACGGCGTGACCAGCGGATCGTCGTCGTCCTCGATCGTCCCGAGCACCTCGAAGGTCCCGCCGCCTCCGGCCAGCGAGGCGTTCACGGCGTTGCTGAGGGTCAGCAGGAACGTCTCCCGCTCCTCTTCGTCCTCGCTGTCGGCGATGACCGGCACGGCGATCTCCCGGGCCGCCGTCGAGGTCGCCGGGAACGTCAGCGTGCCGCTGACTGCCCGGTAGTCCGACCCCGCGGTTGCCGCCGCGGACCCCGAACGGTCCGACGTCGCGTAGTCCACGGTGACGGCGGAACTGCTCGCCTGGCTGAGCGTCACCTCGAAGGTGAGCGTGCCGCCGCCTTCCGCCGCCTTCGCCGCCGACACCGACAGGGTCGGCGCGTCCGTCTCGACGATCTTCACCTTCACTCCGGGGGCCGTGACCGAGGCGTAGTCGGCGCCGCTGACCGCGTGGGTGACCGTGGCCTCGGCGGGGGCAATGGCGTCGTTGTCGTCGGCCGCCGACACGGTCACCGTCTGCCCGACGTTCCAGTTCCCGGTTCCGAACACGAGCTGCGACGGACTGACGGAGACGTCCGTGCCGGCCGGCGCCGAGGGACTGACCGTCACCGGGCCGGAGGGCGGGGCGTCCAGCGCCACGGTGTAGGAGGCGCTCGTCCCTTCGTCGAGGGCCAGGCTGCCGGGCGTCGCCGTGACGCCGCGGCGGCGATGCACGGTCACCGCGAAGCTCTGGCTCGCCGTACCCCCCGAACCGCCGACGTCGCTCGCCGTCACCGTCACCGTCGTGCTGCCCGCCGCCACCGGCGTCAGCGTCAGGGTCGAGCCCGTCAGGCTCGCGGTCGCCACGGCATCGTTCGCCGACGACGCGCCGTAGGTCAGGGCGTCGCCGTCCGGGTCCAGGAAGCCGGTGACGACATCCAGCGACAAGGCGCCCTCGTCCATCCGCAGCGTCGTGGTCGGCAGCGTCCCCGCCGCCGCGGGCGGAGCGTTCGCCGGCAGGACGGGGAGCGGGGGCCTCAGGCGCGGGCGCATGTTTCCCTTGAGGGTGAGCGGCCGGGTCGGCGCCGGCCCCAGGCTCACCACCACCTCTTGGATGCCCGTCCTCGTGACGGTGATCGGATCGCTCCGGCAGCTCCCCGCCGCTATCGTCGCCGAGCCGGCCGACAGCGTTCCTCCCGCCGTGCTCGACAGCCCGACGGAAAGCGGAAAGGGCGCGCACAGCGGCGCCTCCACGACGATCGTCGCCTGCCGCGGATAGAGGGCGCCGTTGTCGGTGCGAACGAGCCGGATCGGAAAGGGGAACGGCGACCCCGTGTTCGCGTAGGTCCTCAACTCACTGAGGCTTCGGAGCCCCTCGAAGACGCCGGCCGGCAACGTCGGCAGGCGGTTCCAGACGAAGCTCAGCTCTTCCAATCGGCCGAGATCGCCGAACAATGCGGCCGGGAACGATGGCAGCAAGTTCTCTCCCAGGTGCAAAGTCTTCAGGTTGGTGAGGCCGTCGAACGTCCCGGCAGGCAGCCGGGCGAGGCGATTGCGTTCCAGGTGCAGCTCCTCCAACTGGCCGAGATTGGCGAACTGATCCGGCGAGATCGACCCGATCCTGTTGGTCGACGCCGAGAGGTCCAGGAGCTTGACCAGATTGGCGAACTGGTCCGGCGAGACCGACTCGATCCTGTTCTGGTGGAACCAGAGCGTCGTGAGCTTCGAGAGATCGTCGAAGGCGTCCACCGGCAACGATACGAGCCGGTTGTAGCTCACGAAGAGTTCGTTCAGTTCGGTCAGCCCGTCGAAGACGCCCGCCGGCAGGGACGTGAGCCGGCTCTCGGCCAGCCCCAGCTGCTTCAGGCTGCTCAGCCCGTCGAAGACGCCCGCCGGCAGCGAGGTCAGGTGGTTGCGCTGCAACCACAGCCTCTCGAGGGCGGCGAGTCCCCGGAAGACGCCCGCCGGCAGGGAGGTCAGTTCGTTGTCGTTGAGATCGATCCTCACCAGCTCGGGCGTACTGGCGAAGATGTCGGCAGGCAGTGTCGTCAGGCGGTTGGAGCCCGCGTACAGGATGGTGATGTTCGGCATGCCCGCCAGGTCGTCCGCCTTGAGCGAAGTCACGCCCGTGCTGGAGAGATTGAGCTGATCGACGTCCGCCAGGTGCCGGTCGGCCACGTCCCAGCAGTGCGCGACTCCCCGGCTCTTGACCACCGCTTCGTACACCTGCCTGGTGCGCCGGCAGAGGCCCGGCGTCTCCGAGCCGATCTGATCGACGGAGACGGTCTGGCCCGCGACGGTCAGCGTGCCGGCGCGCCGCTGTTTCCCGGTGTGTCCGGCCACCGTCCAGGTCACCGTGCCGCGGCCGCTGCCGCTCGCGCCGCCGGTCACCGACAGGAACGGGTCGTCGCCGGCGGCGGTCCAGGCGCAGCCGGGCCGCGCGGTGACCCGGAGTTCGTACGTCCCTCCGGCCTCCAGCGCGAGCAACCGGTCCGGACTCACCCGGTACAGGCAACGGGCACGGTCGCCGCTCGGCCGGAAGTTGGCGATGACCGTCCTGCCCAGATTGAGCGTCTTGCGGGCGTCGGCCGGCCCGTCGACGGCGCTGCTGGGAGCGTCGCCGGGAACGCCCAGGGGCGACCCGCGAAAGGTCTGGTCCGCGTTGGAGAAACGCAGGATGCGAGGGCACGAAACGTCCACGCGGTTGCACTGCCTAGGGTAGGCCATGATCGTCCGCCATCCGTCGCTCGGCGCCGCGTTCGGTTCGAAGGCCTGCTGGTTGACGTAGCCGTAGGCGTGCGGATGTGGCTTGTTGTATCTGGATGCAGTTGGATCGAGAGTCGTTGCGTAACGATCATGGTTGAGGCCCATGTTGTGGCCCACTTCGTGGGCGAAGATCTCGTCGTAGGCGCGGCGGTTCGACACGCTGAAGCCCCAGCGCTCGGAATCCGCGTCCAGATCGAAGGGAATCCAGGCGATGCCCACGTCCTCCGAGGGACTGCGTTCGTAGACCAGATGGACGATGTCCGCCGCGTAGACGTCCCGCAGATCGTGGATGTGGTCGAGCCAGCCGTCGCCCCGGTTGGTCAGCCGGCTCAGGTCGGCATCCTGGCTCGACGCCTCGACGTAGTCCACTTCCTCGCGCCATGCGACGTTGACCCGCGGGGTCACGCCGCTGTCGGCGAAGGCCTGGTTCATCATCGTCACCCGCAGGTCGATCAACGCTTCGATCTGCGCGGTCCCGCCCGCGCCCCTGCGGGCGGCCGGCGTGTACAGGACGAGCAGGTCGACGACCGAACCGTCGTCGGGAGTCGCTGTCTGCGCGGCGCCGAGCCGGTCCCGCGACGAACCGGCCCGCACCGCCGCCGGGCTCGAAGGGCCCGGCCCCGCGCCGGGCCGCCGGGCGGAGCGGGCGGCCGCCGGCGGCTGGAATCCGGCGCCGTCCGGCTGCAGCCGCCCGTCGGGACCGCGCATCCCGGGGTCGCCGCGCGCATCGTCCTCCGGCGGCGGCGACGGCAACGGTTCCGCTTCGGGCGCATGCCGCGAAAGATCCTCCTGGCGCACCGCGAACCGCTCTCCGGCCGGCGCGATCACGTAGCTCCCGGCCGGACTCCGCACCGTGCCGGTCACCACGGTCCCGTTGACCACCAGCGTCAGCGTGCCCAGCTCGATGCCCTCGAGGCTGCCCCACAGCGCATAGCCCGACGGCGTCGGCACGACCCGGTCGACCACGGCCGTGACGACCGCGTCCTCGAACAGGTTGAGCCGCAGCCGCGAGGCCGAAACGGCGCGTTCGGCTACGCCGGGACCCTCGGGGGCGGCGCCGGAAACCAGCGCGCCGAAAGCGGCGAGCTGCGAGAAGTCGATCTCGACCAGGCGTTCCCGGATCGTCGCGGAATCGCCGGCCCCCGGGCCCGCCGCCGCGGCCGCGGCCGTTTCCGCCGGCCTCGTCTCGAGCGGAACGAACAGGCCGACATCCTGGGGGGCGGCGGCGCCCGCCCAGACCAGGCCGAGGGCCGCGGCGACTGCCGCCGGAGAAGAGAGACGAGGTCTGGACGCAGACCCAGGAACGCGCACAACACGCTAGAAGATACCGGACACCCTATGACGAATGAGAGATGTTGGGTGGCCACAAGGCGATGATTTAGCGAGGAACTCTCAGCCGCCGCGGCAGGCGTCCGGGAACGTCAGCGTGCCCCACCGTGTACGTGTTCGTGGAGCCCTCGTCGACCGTCAACGAGTCCTCCGAGATCGTCACGCCGCGCGGCCGCCCCCTGACGCGCACGTCGAACGTCTGCGTCGCCTTCCAAGTGGACCGGTTGGTCAGTGAGAATTTGGCGAGTTGGTGCGCTAAGTCTCCGAACAATCGGCGATTCTGCGCCTTGTCCCAACTGCTTGGCTGTGGATTAGGAAGGAGCGGACGACCCGGAAGCCGGTATCGTCGTTGAAGTCGGCTGACTCGCGCTTCTCCAGGCCGCAGTGAAGTTCAGCGGCTTCGAGCCGGAACGAGCCGCCGCAGAGCGTTCTGCGGTCGTCGTCCTCTTCGTCGGAAGCGACCCACTCCCAGACGCTGCCCAGCATGCCGTGGAGGCCGAAGTCGTTGGCCTGCTTCTGCTCGGGGTGCTGGACGCAGCCTTCGGAGTTGCCGGCGTGCCAGCAGTGGCGGTCGATGGCGTCCGAGGTGGCGTTCCAGGACGGCTGGTCGTCGGGGTCCGGGAGGCCCCGGCAGGCGTAGAGCCACTCCGTTCGGGTCGGCAGTCTCATGGGCTTGCGTGACACTTCGGCGTACCAGCGGCAGTAGGCGTCGGCCAGGTTCCAACTGATGCCGACGGCGAGATCGCGGTCATCAGGGGAGAGCGGCGACCTCTGGTAGTCCGGGTCGAAGGCCTCGAACTGTTCGTTCGTGATGGGCCACTTGCTGAGGTAGAAGGGCTCGACCGTCATCGTTCGTCCGTCGATCAGTACCTCGCCGCCCGGGACGAGCCAGAGGATCGTTCGCGGGACGTGGGCGTAGGAGCGGGGCAGCGGTCGGCGGCTGCTGGCCACGAGGTTGGGACCGCTCAGGAGGGGCGGCTGCCGAACACCTTCGGCGTCGGCATCCGGGCGCGGATCGACTCGAGTTCGTCAACGGTCACGGTCGAGATCCCGTTCTTGCGGCAGTGGGACTCGACCGATCGCACGACCATGCCGCGGACGAAGGCCGGTACCCGCTTCATGCGCGCTTCGGCTTCGGGTTCCCAGGCGATGCTGGTCGAAGTGTCTTCGCCGTAGCGGGCGAGCGAGGCCAGCCCCGTGCGGTCGCCGAACGCCTGGAGCCGGTCCGCCGTGAACGTGCCGGGCTCGTGAGTGCAGAGCGGATCCTCCGCCATCAGGTCGCCGGTCATGCCGAAGGCACGGGCGCGGCAGCCGCCGCAGACCGTCGACAGCTCGCAGGAGCCGCAGCGGCCGCCGAGATCGTTGCGCCGGCGGATCGACTGGAAGAGGTCGGAGTCGTTCCAGAGATCCGAGAGCGTCGACCGCTTCAGGTTGCCGCCGAACACCGGCAGGTAGGGGCAGGGCGTGACGTCGCCGTTTGGTCGGATGCCCATGTAGTGAGTTCCGGCCGGGCAGCCGCCGGCGCCGCCGTCGTACGCCTTGAGGAAGGGCGAGTCCGGATCCCCGGCGAGGAGTTGCCGGACGTAGTGGGGCGCGCACTTCGCGTTGACGACCATGCGACCCCGGTAGTTCTGCTGGATCGACGTGAGGGCGGCCAGCACGTCGTCGTAGTCGGACGGCGACAGGTCGGAGACGAACTGGCCCCGGCCGGTCGGAACCAGGAAGTACAGGTTCCAGACCCGGGCCTTGAGTTCGCTATAGGCGAACTCGGCGATCTCCTCGAGTTGACCCCGGTTGTGGGCGCCGGCCGTGGTCTGGATGATGAAGGGTAGCCCGGCGGCGGCGAGGTGACCGGCGCCGTCGACGGTGTTCTGCCAGGCGCCGCGAACCCGCCGGAAGCCGTCGTGAACCTCGGCGTCGAGCGCGTCGAGCGACAGGGCGAGGCCGCGGACGCCCTCGCCGGCCAGGATCCGGGCCAGGTTCTCGGTGATCCGGACGCCGTTGCTGCCGACGACGACCCAGAGGTCCCGTTCCGCCGCGTAGCGCACGATCTCCAGGATGTCCCGGCGCAGCAGCGGCTCGCCGCCGGTGAGGATGACCAGGGCTTCGGGAGCGAACTCGCAGATGTCGTCGATCACCTTGCGGCACTCGTCGGTCGAGAGCTCCGAGCGGTCGGCGAAGTTCTCCGTCCGGACCAGAGGCTTGCCGCCGGCGTCGAGGTAGCAGTGTTCGCAAGCCAGGTTGCAGCGGTAGGTCAGGTTCCAGGAGATGACGTACGGCCGCGCGAAGGCGGCCGGATTCACGCTCGCCTGCCGCTCCAGGGGTGACACCGTCATCGTTGTCTCCGGGCGGTCAGGCGATGCCGAAGAACGAGCGGGCGCGTTCCAGGACGGCCGCGTCGACCTCTTCGTAGCCGTGGTCCTCGGCGAACTTCTCGATCCCCGCGATCGCCGAGGTGCGGACGATGTCCGGGATGTTGGCGAGCCGCTCGCGGGCCTCGGCCGTCCAGGGAATGCCGCCCGGGTCGCCGTTGCCGTTCTCGACGGGGTTGGCGTTCTCCGCGGCGCGCGTCCCGGTCACCGGCACGCCCATGTCGGCCAGCATGCCGGTGAACGGGCACTTCGAGGCGGCCGCGGCCGTCTCGGGATCCTCCGCGGCGCCGATCTTCACTCCGAGCGAACCGACGACCTGGGTCTCGTGCGGGTTCGTCATCATCGCCATCTCGGCCGAGCAGGCGGGACAGGCATAGACCAGGGCGACCGAGCCGCCCTCGGGACCGATCGCGTGCTTGAGCTTCATCTGCTCGTCGCAGGGTACGCAGAGGAACTTCATCAGGTCTCCGGATCAGCCGGCCCGCCGCTCGGCGAGGCCGCTCAGGATGGAGTCGGCGGCGGCCTCGATCGCGCGAACCGCCGGTCCAGGCGGCAGTTCCGGGTCTCCGGCGTCGGAGGCCGCGGCCAGTCGCGGATCAAACGGTATCGAAGCGAGCACGGGGAGTCCAAGCTTGGGGGCCGTGTCGTCCGAGCCGTCGAACAGGGTCCGGACATCGTCGCAGCTCCCGCAGTAGTAGCCGCTCATGTTCTCGATCACGCCAAGCGTCACGTTCCGGGTACGCCGGAGAGCGGCGGCCGAGCGCGCCACGACACCTTGCGCCAGTGCGGTCGGAATGGAAACGAGGACGAAACGGGCTCCCGGTCCCAGAACCTCGGCGTACTGGAGCGTCCGCTCGGCGCCGGGCGGCAGGTCGACGAGAAGTATGTCGAGACGTCCCCAGTCGACCAGCCCGAGCAGTTGCTGGAACAGGTTGAACTCGCGGGTGGCGCGCCAGACATGGGAGTCGCCGCGGGCGACGCTGGCGAAGTCCAGGTCCTCCGATTCCGGCACCGCGGAGCCCATCGATACGACGCCGAGTCCGGTCGATGTGCGAGGCAGCGCCATGCCGCGCCCGCCCGGAAGCAGGGCCGCGTTCTCGAGGCCGGCGAGACGCGCCTGGCAGGGACCGTTCAGATCGGCGTCGAGCACGGCACAGCGGCGGCCGCGGCGCTCCATTGCCAGGGCCAGTTGCATGGTCAGGGTGCTCTTGCCGACTCCTCCCTTGCCGGAGCCGATGGCGACGATGTGCTCGACGCCGGCCAGGGCCTCGGCGATGCGTTCCCGCTGCCGGCCGACCTGGCCGACGATGTCGGAACCGCCGTCATCGATCAGGTCGAAGTAGCTCTTCATCGCGGGTGCCAGAGTACCAACTCCTCAAGCCGGAGCGGCGTCGTTCTCGTAGCGAATCGTCCTGGCGCCGGGCCTGAAGCCGTATTCCTCGAGGCGGCCGGGGGGCGCCTCCGACGGATGGACCCGCGGCAGGTGGAGCGGCCGGCCGGCGCGGTCGGACGCCACGGCGAGGAGGGGGCGCATCAGCGCCGGGACGGGCGTCTTGCCGCCGAGGGCGAGGATCTCGAGCGGAGCAGCGGACGGAGTCGAGAGAAAGGGCAGGGGCTGGTCCGCATCGTCGAGGCCGCGGTGGAGCAGATACGCCTCGAAGCCCCGGTCGGTGGCGATCGCCAGGCCCCGCGGCCGGTCACGGAGGTTCCGGACGCTTTGGGGAGAGCGCTGCCAGCAGCGGTCGAGTTCCGGGACGGCCTGGAAATCCGCTTGCGACACGAGCTCGGCGGCGGAAACGCCGGCGACGAGGTCGACGCCGGGGACGCCGGCCGGCGCCTCGCCCGCGCAGGAGTAGTCCGTCAGTACTTCTCGCTGCGTGAACCCGCAGGCTTCGAAGAAGCCGCGCCCGAGGGCGTCCCTGTCCGGGAGTTCGACGAGCATCAGGGTCGGTTCGAGGATCGCCATCTTCTGGCTCAGCGAGGTCATCATGTGGCGGCCGTGACCCCGGCGGCGGTGGTCCGGATGGACGGCGACGTGGAGCACCAGGCTGGCGACCGGCTCCCGCTTGGCGGCGATGAGGACGCCGATCGGATCGGAGCCCTCGAGGGCGACCATGCAACTGCTGGTCCAGAGGTTCATCTCCCGGCCCAGCCGCTTCATGTGATCCACCGTCAGGCTCCAGGGCCGGGTGCCGGAGCCCACGTTGCAGCGTTCGTACGCGTCGACGATCAGGGGCACGTCGTCCGAACGGCAGAAACGGTAGGCGGTCACCTGTCTACTCCGTCCGCGGCGCCGCCTGGGTCGTCAACCTGGCAGAGGAGGACGCGGCATCGCTCGGCTCCCGTTCGGGTATGCGGAGGATGAGGAGGATCACCATGGAGGAGGCGTACAGGCCGACGAACGTTGTGAAGGCCAGGTCGTAGCTGTGGAAACGATCGTAGACGTAGCCCGCGAAGGGGACGCCGAGTACCTGGATCGGCAGCAGCATGGGACTCATCAGGCCCATCACGCGGCCGAAGGAGCGGCGGCCGAAACAGGCCCCGATCAGCGTTCCCCACAACGGCATGATGCCGCCCATGCCGAGGCCGAAGACGGCGACGGAGCCGAGAACCGCCGGATAGCTCTCGGCCCGGAGCAGGCCGCCGGCGCCGGAGCCCATCAGGCCGACCGCCAGCCACATGGCGCCGCGGCTGCTGAGCCGGTCGCTGATCCAGCCGAACACGATCTTGCCCAACACTCCCATGGCCGCGATCATGGACAGGCAGAAGGCCGCCTCGACGGGCGGGAAGCCCAGGTCCGTCGCGTGCGCGATGATGTGGGTGAGGATGGCGGAGTTGGCGCAGAAGCACATCGACACGACGGCGACGATGACCCAGAAGTTGCGGTTCGCCAGCGGCTGCATCCACTCCATGCGCGGGCGTCTGGGCGGCGCGCCGCCGGCCGTCGGCAGGGGTGTCACTGGTTCGACACCCGCCGGACCTTCCCCGGCCGCCGGCGCCGCTGTCCACTCGCCGGCCAGCGAAGTCGCTGCCCCGTCGGGGTGCAGGCCTATGTCCTCGGGCCGGTCGATCACCCAGCGCCGGATGGCCGGCAGGACGAAGAGAAGGGTCAGCGCGCCGTAGAGGACGAACGTGCCGCGCCAGCCGATCAGGTCGATCAGCCGTGTCGCCACGGGCGCCATGACGACGCCCGAGAGGGAGATGCCCATCGTGGCGATGCCGAGAGCCATGGCGCGCCGGCGGACGTACCAGTTGGCGACCAGGGTGGAGGCGGTCACGCCACCGATCAATGCGGCCCCCAGGGCCAGGAAAGTGCCGAGGACGAGGTAGAACTGGATCAGAGTCTGGACCGTGGCGGTCAACAGCAGGCCCAGGGCCAGCAGCCAGGTGCCCGCGGTCATGATCCGTTTGGCGTGACCCTGGTCCAGGGCGTGGCCGAGGAACGGCGCCACCAGGCCGTTCGTCATGCCAAAGACGGCCACGCCGATACCGACGCCGGTCCGGCCGCCACCGAACTCCGAGGTGAGAGCGACGAAGAAGGCGCTGAATGAGTAGAAGCCGAAGCCGACGGAGACGAAGAGCGCCAGGAAGGAGACGAAGATGATCTTCCAGCCGTGGAAGGGAGCGTTGGCGGGAGGCGTCCGCATGATGGTCGTAGCGCGGGCCTTCTGGCCCGCGATCCGGACGCTCGGCGCAAAGCGACGAGCGCCTGTCGTTCGACTAGCTGGCGGTGTGCCTCAGCAGGTCGTCCAGCTTGAAGACTTCGGCCGCGTTCTCGCGCAGGAATCTCGGCCAGACGTGGTCGCGGAGCGGCAGGTCGTCCATCTCCGTGAAGATGCGCTCGTAGGAGAGGCCGGGGAAGTAGCCCGCGTACATGAACTTGTTCGGTCCCCGCTTGTTCGCGAATTCGATCACGTTGCGGGGGTAGTGCCTGGGCGCCCAGGCCGAGGGCGAGTAGTAGAGGTTGGGCCACTTGAGCATCAGCTTGACGCAGAGGTCGGTCCACGGGTCGCCGCCGTGTCGCATGACGACCCGGAGCTCGGGGAAGAACCAGGCGACTTCGTCGAGCAGACCGGGATGCTGGCACTTGTAGGGGACTCGCGGTCCCGGCACGCCGACCAGCATGTTGATCGGGATGTCGAGCTCGACGCACTTGGCGTAGATCGGGTAGAAGCGCTTGTCGTCGATCGGCACCTGTGGGTAGGCCAGGCAGGGCGCGGCGGAGGCGGCGCGGATGGCGGGGTGAAGCCTGACCGTCGCTTCGAGCGCCCGGACGCCGTCCATGCCGGCGTTCGGATCGACGCCGACGGCGCCGAAGAAGCGCCCGGGGAACTCCTCGAACACCTTGAGCGCCGGTTCCGGGTTCTGGGCGCTGACACCGATCTGGGCGATCCGGACGCCAAAGGCGTCCATCATGGCGACGACGTCGGCCGCCGTCCAGGCTTTGTCCATCCGCCGTCCGGCATCCTTGAACAGGTACTGGGCCGGATGGTGGGAGAAGTCCTCCGTCCCGCGGTCACGGCTGAGCCTGCGCACGGCCTCCATGCCCATGCCGGCGCCGCCGGCGGGAATGTCGAGGAACAGGTCGACGACGCCGATATCCCTGGGTCTGCTCATCTTCGCTCCTGGTCCGGATCCGGGTTGCCGCTCGTGGTTCCGGCGGCGAATGCGACGACCTCGATGGCGGCTTCGCGCATCGTAACCGCGAGTGTGCGTCCGTCGGGGCTCACGCTCGGCTGAAGCGCGCCGAGCGCGCCGGTCGTCACCTGTTCCGTCGCGCCGCTCGAGATGTCCACCCGCCACACCTGGAACGGCCCGAAGCGGTTGTTGCGCGAGTAGAAGAGCGACGCGCCGTCGGCGCTCCACTCGGGCGCGCTGTACGGTTCGCCATTGGCGAAGGAGAGGACAGCCGTGGGGGTGCCGCCCGCGGCCGGGACGGTGTAGACGGTGACGCGTCCGTCCTCGAACGAGCGTCCGTAGAAGGCGAGCCGTTCGCCGTCCGGCGAGAAGCGGGCGCCCATGGCATAGCCCTCGAACCCGTCGAGCGGGACCCGAAAGGGGTCGGCGGCCGCGAGCCCGGTAGCGGGATCGACGGCGATCGTGTACACGGACCCCGGGTTCCCCTCGCCTGGCGGGCCGTGACTGCTGAAGGCGAGCGTTCGCCCGTCCGGGCTCCAGTCCGGCTCTCCGGTGTCCGCGCCCGGTCCGAACCGCGTGAGTCGTGTGGGTCGCTCGCTCGCGTCAACCGGAACGAGCCATATGTCGTCGCTCTGCTCCAGGTGCCCGTGGAAGGCGAGCCACCGGCCGTCCGGCGACCACGCGGCGCCATAGTCTTCGTGCTCCTCCGAGAGAAGCGTCCGGACCGTGCCGGTCGGGGCGCCGTTCGCGTCGAGGTCCAGGACGCCGAGGTCGAAGTCGACGGGCATGCGGAGGCGTCGCCAGGAGAACGTGGTGAAACCAAGCGCCCGTCCGTCAGGGCGCCAGGAAGGCAGGAAGGCGCTCTCGCCGCTTGCCGTTGTTACGTCAACGGGTTCCCCTCCGCTCGCCGGAACGAGCCCCACCGCGGTGCGCGTGTGGTACACGCTGAGAGCGACGCGCCCGTCGGCCAGCGGGGTCACCGCGAGCACGTCGTGGCCGTCGCGCGTGAGTCGTTCGGGCGGGCTGCCGTCCAGCGGCACGCGCCAGCCGACCAGGGCCGAGTCGTCGGGACCCGCCGCCGCGAGATACAGCGTGTCTCCCCCGGGGGACCACTCCACGCGGCTGTCCCATCCGAACCGGAGGTCGGCGGCGAGAGTACGCGTCTCGCCCGTCGCGATCTCCGTCACGGCCAGGTCCGCCCGGTACCCGCCCGCGAGCTGAAGGCGCGCGACCGATCGCCCGTCGGGAGAACGCACGGGTGCGGCCCATTCGCCGGCGTCATCGAAGAGCACCGTCGCCTGGCCCTGTCCCGGCTCGTACGCGACCCACGCGGTATCGCCGCCCCCCTCGGCATCGGCGGGATCGCGTCGCAGCGCGGTCACGGTCCCGTCCGGCAGCAATCGCGGATGGTCGATGCGTGCCTCCCCGGGATCCACGATGCGCGACTCCTGGCCGGTGGTCGGGTCCAGGGTCCAGACCCCGTGACTTTCGGGCCGGCGGTCGACGTACACGACGCGCGAACCCTCGGGCGACCAGGTCACCCTGAACCGTTCCGCCGGCGTTGTCGTCAACACGCGCCCCACCCCGGTCGCAACGTCGTAGACCGTCAGCGATCTGGCGCCTGCGGCAAAGTCGGCGAACACGACGCGGTCGCCGGCAGGCGACGGGATGCCCGGGTAGGCGTCGTAGAGGTCCGTGTGAATGTGTCGCGCGAGCACGACGTCCGAGGCCTCCTCGAGCTCCTCGACGCTGCCTCCGCACGCCGCCGCCGCGAGGAGCGGCGCGGCGACGAGGCCGCGGCACACGGCCGACTGACGCCATGTCCGCCGCGGTGACTTCACTCAGGCTTCCGGTTCGCCGCCCTTGCGCTTCCCGTCGAGGGCCGACATCAGGCCGACCTCGTTCAGGTACGTGCCGGCCTTCGCGTCCCTGGCAGCCTCGACCTGGGCTTCGCTGGCGCCGGCTTCGGCGAGAGCGGAGAAGGGGCACCTGCCTGCCGAGGACGCGGCCTTGGCTTCCGCCTCGGCGACGTCGGCAGCCGGCGACTCGTCCGTCTTGCCGATCTCGTAGGCCGCGATCATCTGCTCCATCAGCTCGCGGCCGAGCGCGATGCCTTCCTCGACCGTCTTGATGCCGATCTGTGGAACGTGCTTCTCACGGGCCACGAGCTCGACGCGCTCCTGGGTGCGGTCCCGCATGAAGCCCGCGGGAACCCGGAGGATGCGCTCGACCGCTTCGGCGGTCCACTCGTGGTTCGAGAGCAGCGGCACCCGGTCGTCGTCACGGGCGATCAGTTTCCGCTCGTCCGCGGGTGCCTCGCCGGCGCCGTTGCCGTCCGCCCCGGCGGCCTTCTCGCGGGCCTCGATCGTCACCGGCTCGCCGGTCTCCTCCTCGATCATCACCCGGGCGAACTCGAAGGTGACGGTCGGCAGCTTGCTCATCCGTGCATTCTTCTCGATCCGTGCCTTGGCGCGGCGGCGGCGGTAAGCGTCCTCGATCGTCCTGAGGGCCAGGCGGGCGTCCGCGGTCCACTTCAGCTTCCGGCCGTCGTAGGTGGTCTCGACCTCGAGGCCGCCTTCCATCTCGGCGATCCGGTCGAGCATCTCCTCGGTGATCTGCTCAAAGGACTCGCTGCCGCAGACGCCGCAGCGGACGGGATCCGGTTCCGCCGAGGTGACGCCGCACTTGCGGCAGATGAAGGTGGGCCGGCTGCGCGCGAGCTGCAGAGCGACCTGCTCGGCCAGCGCCTCCGTCTCGCGGGCCGTGTACTTCGGCATGTAGCGGTCCATCGCCTCGTCGAGCACATCGCTCGAGATGACGCTGTGGCCCTGCTCTACGGCCAGCCGGTAGAGGGCGGTGCGGGCGATGCCGCGCACCTGCTCGGGCACCCGCTTGAAGCGCTCCTCGGCCTCGGGCGTCCACCGGATGCTCTCCTCGGCCTTGACGTCGAGTTCCGGATACTCCATGCGGGTGGTGAGCAGCAGGTCGCACGGGCACGAGCGAAGCAGGTTCTCCGCGTTGCTGCCGAGACCCGTCTCGCTCTCGTCGCTGTGGACGCCGACGCGGCCGATGACCAGCATCCACGGGTCGATCTTCCTGGCGTGATCGAGGACCTTCTGGAACGCCTTGCCGTCGAGCAGGGTCTTCGTCAGCTCGACGCCCACCTCGGTCGCCATCGTCTCGGCCACATCGAGGTGCGACTGGTAGATCTGCGCCAGACCGGTGTCGATGATCTCCTCGTGGAGCTGGTTCTGCTCCTCGAAACGGAAGATCTTCGCGGCGCGTTCGGTCAGCACGTTGACCACGCCCTTGAACACCGAGTAGTGGAGGTACGGGTCGTAGACCGAGATCGCCTCGACCTTCTTGCCGAAGGTCTTCGCCAGGTCGATCGCCGTCATCAGCGCGCCGAAGGACTGGGGTGAACCGTCGACGCCGACCAGGATCGTGTCGCGGCCGTCGGGCTCGGCGTGCTGGCCGTTGCCGTTGCCGTTCGTGGCGCCGGCCCCTGCAGGCAGCCGCTTGATGATCAGCACGTCCCTGTCCGCGGTGCGGGCGACGCGCTCGCAGACGGAGCCGATCTGTGTGTCGCGGACGCGGCCGATGCCCATCACGCCGAGCACGGTCAGGTCGTAACCCGACTCGCGGATGTCGCGGACGATCTCGACGTGGTGCTTGCCGTCCATCATCTTCGGCTCGAACTCGAGGCCGGCGTCGTCGCAGACCGCCTTCATCGGCTCGAGGTAGCTCTCGGAGATGAGCTCCAGGCCCATCGTGATCAGCGAATCGTGGATCTTCCGCTGACGGTCGAGCTCCGTCTCCTCGAGGTACTCGTCCGGCAGCGTGTACTCCATCTGCTTGAACCGGTAGTCGTGCATGCTGGCCGCGTAGACGTGGCAGCCGACCATCGTGGAGTCGAACTGCCGGCCCAGCTCGACCGCCGAGGCGATCGCCTGGTTCGAGTAGTCCGAGTTGTCGACGGGGACGTAGATCGTCTTGTACATGGTGTGTCTCTTGTGTTGACGGAGTGTCGGGTCAGAGAGATTCGGGTGTGTCGGAAGGCTTCGGCTCAGACGGCGGGGGCCTCGGTCGTGGCGAGGGTCGTGCCCGCGGCTTCGTCGCCGGCCGCCTGCTGGCGGGCACGTCGGCGAACCAGGAAGACGACCAGCAACTTGAGCAGAAGCACGATGATGGCGGCCCGGACGATGGGGAACGTTGTCGCCGGCTGCACGCTCGGCTCGGTGTAGACGTAGAACCAGGACGACAGCGCCCGCTTGTTCCCGCGTTCGCGGTTGAAGCCGTCCCAGACGCTGAAGGCGAGCGGCGTGTACTGCTGCTCGGCGAAGCTGACGCCGGCGCGCGACGAGCGCCGCCGCTTGTAGGTCACGGTCCATTCGCCCTGGTCGTAGGAGGTCACCGCCTCGACGATGTCCGCCTCGGTGGGCTCGATCGACTCGCTGCCGCGGCCCCGGAAGGTGTCCGCCACGCCGTAGGTCAGGTTGACGAACCAGAGGTCGACCGGGTTCTGGGAGTCGCCGTAGAGGAAGTACGGCTTGAGTTCGGGAGTTCCTTCAGGCGCCAGCGAGGCCGGGAACTGCAGCGCCACGGCGTCGGAGAACTCGGCGCCGGGGGGCCCTGCGTCGGCGGCGCCGAAGAAGTCGTCGCCGCCGTCACCGAAGAAATCGTCGCCGCCGCTGTCGCCGAAGAAGTCGTCTTCCGCGGGCGCTTCCTCGCCGCCGAAGTCCCCGAAGAAATCGTCCGAGTCGCCACCGTCGTCGTCCGCATCGTCGCCGATGCCGTTGTCCTCGTCCCACATCGGCACTTCCAGGCTCGGGCTGTTGCGGCCCGAGGTGTCGGCGCGGAGATCGTGCCAGCGGACCCGGAACGCGATCTCGTCGCGGTTGTAGACCGCCTGGGCCTCGATCGAGGTGACGGAGGGGAAGAAGTTGCGTCCCGGTTCGGTGATCTGGCCGACCAGGGGGAAGCGAGTCGTCGGCGCGGCCTCGAACAGCGCGTCGAGCGTCTCTCCGTCCTGCAGGTCGATCGGCTCTTCCGAGTAGACCGCCGTGATCAGGGTGCCGTAGTTCGGCTCGTCGCTGTCGTCCAGCGAGTAGACGTAGTTCACCAGGTGCTGGCGGTCCTCGATCTCGAGCGAGTCGGCGTAGGACGGCATCGGCGTGCCGTTCAGCCCGGTGGAGAATGTCCGGTAGATGTCTTCCTTGGTTGCACCGCCGCGGTAGGTCCAGCGCTGGGTGAGGTCGGCGACCTTGATCGGGTCGCCCTTGTCGTTGACCAGGGTCGGCGCGGATGGCCCGTCGCCCCGCCCGACCTCGCCGTGACAGGCGGCGCAGCCCTGCTCCTCGTAGACCACGCGGCCGCGGGCGATCGACTCCTCGGTCGACTCGAGCGGCCGGGGAATCTCGATCGGCTCGCCGTATCGGTCGGGGTTCTCGAAGTCGGGCGAGAAGGACTTGATGTAGTAGATGACGTTCTGGATCTCGGCGCTCGTCAGGTTCGGCCAGCCCGGCATCGACGTGTAGGGGGCGCCGATCTCGATCACGCGGCGCAGGTCGTCGTCCGTGGGCAGCATGCCGTTCGGCGTGGTGCGGAACTTGTACGTGCCGGTCGTGAAGTCGCGCGGCTTCGGTTTGACCCGCGGGGTGGCGTAGCCGTTGCCGTCGCCCGTGTCGCCGTGGCACTGGCCGCAGTACTTGTCGTAGACGACCTTGCCGGCCGCGCGCTGCTCCTCCGTACCGAGGTCGACCTGGGCGCTGGCGGGCAGGGCCACGAGCACCACGGCGGCGGCGGCGAACGTCGCGATTCTCCGGGCGCGGCGTCTGGCGTGCGCGGCCATCAGTGCTGCCCCAGAGCGCGCGGCTCGTAGCCGTTGAAGTCGTAGATGAACAGGTTGACGTCCCACATCTCTTCGGTCGTCAGGAACTTCTCCCAGGCCGGCATCATGCTGTCCCAGGGGGTCCCCGCCCCGGGAAGGCCCGGAGCACCCTTGGCGATCCGCCAGTGGACGAAGGAGGACTGGAGGATCGGCAACGTGCCGACGTCGTTGAAGTTGCTGGGCACGGGATTCAGGCCGTGGGCGAACATGCCGTCTCCGCCCATGCCGTCGCCGTGGCACCAGAAGCAGTTCTCGTAGTAGACCCGCCGCCCGTTCTCCAGGTGCTCTCCGTACAGCTCCGGATCGTCGTGCTTGTAGTGGAGGTACGGGTTCTCGGCCGTCGCCATGTCGACCGTCTCGTCGTGGACCGTCATCTCCGTGGGCGGCGGCGGATGGACCTCGCGGCCGAAGCCGGGCGCCTCCAGCGGCACGTTCAGATCGGCGTAGACGTTGTAGGCGGCGAGTGCCGGCAGGGCGACGAGAAGCCCGGCCAGGGCCAGCCGGTAGCGCGGTTCGAGAATCAGCCGCACGATCGGCTGGACCGTCTCCGACAGCCGTTCCCGGCTCGAGGAGGCGAAGCAGACGAGTGCGAGCCCGGTGATTCCGAGGTAGATCGTCGCCACGGACTGCGGGATCGGCACGGCGAAGCCGTACTTGAAGAAGGCCCACAGGGCGACCCAGGTGTAAAGGAGCCAGGTGAGAGTGTTGGCCCGGCGCCAGGCGAGCACGCCGCCGATCGCGGCCAGGACGATGACAACGGGAAGGTTGAGTCCCAACATGATCAGTTCCGACAGGTTCGAGGGGCTGAAGGTTGACCGCTTCGGGCGCGGTCACCCTCCGAAACAGCGACGGGCAGGAGGTTCTTCCTCATCTGTTCAGAAATTTCTGAAAGTTCACGTCAATAGCCGAGGTCGGTGTCCAGGGTCACGTTCGGCGTGCCGCCCAGGCTCTGCAGCCAGGCGATCACCGCCTTGATCTCGTCGTCCGAGAGGTTGATCGGCGGCTGGTTGATCGCCTGCATCCCGTCGGCAAAGCCGGGGACGATGAACGCGGCCGGCTCGTAGAGCGACTGGGCGAGATACTCCAGCTCGGACAATCCGTCCACCTGAGTGGCGGCGCGGCCGCCGATGCCGTCCAGGTCCGGATAGCGCAAGGGGCCGCCCTGGCCGACCGTGTGGCAACCGACGAGGCACTGCCCCTTGCCGCTCGCCAGCTCCGCGCCGACCGCCACGAGGTCCTCCGTCGTCATCTCGGCGTTGATCAGGACCGGCGGCGGTGGGTGGGATTCCTTCTGCGGCACGATCTGGCCGAGGTACATGTAGAAGGCCGTGGTGCCCAGCACGAGAAGGACCAGCCGCAGGGGCATGGGAACGGAGAACTTCATGCCGCCTGGCCCCCTTCGAGGCGGCCGCCGTCCTCAGGGGCAGCGCCCGGCGCGTAGTCCTTCTTGCCGCTCAGGCTGCTGAGCCAGAAGACGACGCCGATCAGCCCGAAGAAGATGAGAACCGTGACGGAGACGACCTGCGTCGCGAAGCCGAGACTGGGCGTGTAGGCGTCCGGCGAGGTGTCCAGAATCACGCCGTACACGTGCCATTCCTGGCGCAGGCCGGAGCGGACGTAGCCCATCAGCCCCATCAGCCAGGTGAAGCTGAGGGCAATGAAGATGAGGGCGTACTGCGAGACGGCCGGAATTCTGCCCCATTTCGTTTCGCCCGACTGCGCGGCGTTGCGGTACAGGGGCAGGTCGATCACCGTGATCACCACCAGGGCCGCGAGCACCGAGTAGACCTGCGGAATCGCGAACCGGATGCGCGTCGCCGAGTCGACGAAGTAGCCGTAGACGCCGTAGAAGATGACCAGCGCCGCCGCTGAGGAGAACACGATCGCCTGGGCGCGGGTGAGGAGCTGTCTGTACGGATGGATCGATTGCCTGCCGGTCCGACGGTAGAGCAGGAAGCTCATGTAGGTCGAGAGGATCAGGATGTTGACCGCCGTGTTCTTGGCCGACATCTGCCCCAGGTAGGAAAGCTGCGGGTGGCTGCTGCCCCCCATCGCGGCGATCTCGGAGACCGAAGAGATGGCGTAGCGCGGCGTTGCCCAGACGGCGAAGCAAAGGGCAATCGCGATCAGCAGCCATTTGATGAACTTCTGGAAGTGGACGCCCCCCTCCATGCGTCCCATCCCCAGCCAGAGGTAGTAGTTCGCGCCCAGGAAGAGGTTGCCGATGAGAGCCGCCTGGAGCACGAACAGCCAGGAGAAGGTGCCGCCCATCATCTGGATGCCCAGGGTCTGGCTGAAGGCGTAGATCTCGGCCGCCAGGTAGTAGCCCGCGAACGGCAGGGGAAGGAAGGCGATGATGGCGACGAAGTTGCCGACGTAGCCCATCCAGTCGAAGTGTGCCCTCTCCTCGTCCGTCTTTGCCTGCAGATAGCGGAAGGCGGCGTAGGCGGCGGCGATCGAGCCGCCGAAGGCGACGTTCGCGATGATCCGGTGGATGTTGATCGGCATCCAGGTGAAGTTGAAGAAGGCGTCCCGGAGGCTGAGCAGGGCGCCGCTCTCCGAGACGGCGGAGACGAAGTCCGGGACGCCGTCGCCATCGATGTCGTCGCGCTTGCCGGGGGACATCATGAAGGTGAGCCAGGCGTTCGCGATGAACATGATCGCGGTGCCGACGACGTTCAGCATGAAACCGAGGAACAGGTGCATCTTCGGCCCGAACTTGCCCCAGCCGTAGTAGTAGCTGTAGAGGAACAGCGCCTCCAGGAAGAACAGCAGGACGTAGGGCAGGAACGTCGGCGAGAAGATGTGCATCAGGTAGTTCGTGAACTTCGGGTAGAGGATGATCAACGCGAAGGTCAGGAACGCCCCGAAGGTGGCGGTCATCGAGAACGAGACGGAGAGCAGCTTCGTGAACTCGTACGCCAGCTTGTTGTACCGCTCCTCCTTTTTCACGTAGCCGACGAACTCGATGATGAAGGCGAACAGCGGCACCGCGAGGACGAACGCCGCGAACAGCAGGTGGAGCTGCGCGAGCACCCACACGGTCACCCGGCTGCCGACGAAGGGCACCGTGCGGTACTCGGCCTCCTCGTAGGGCCTGGCCCTCGCTTCGGCTTCGTCCGCGGCCTGCTCGTCGGCGATGCCCTGCTGGCGCGGCACAAGTTCGGCCTCGCCCAGCTCTTCCTGGGCGGCGACCTGCCGGTCAGGCTGGCGGTACTCGTTGTCCACCAGGAAACCGCCCAGACGCACCGTGACGATCACGGACACGAAGGCGAGAACACCGATGCCGAAGAGGATCCTGTTTCTGGTCATCTGTTCCCCGGGCGCTACTGGCGTGCTTCCCGCTCCGCCTGCATCGTTCGGCGTTCCTGCTGCAGCTCACGGACGTAGGCGACGACCGCCCAGCGGTCCTCGACCGTCAGCGGATAGCGGTAGCCCGCCATCAAGCCGACACCGTTCGTGATCACGTCGTACATGCGGCCGTCGTTGTAGGCGGCGATGCGTTCATCGTGGAGGGAGGCGGTCGGGGTGCCGGCGCGCTCGAACAGGATGCCCTGGCCCGTGCCGCGCTCGTCGTGGCAGGGCTGGCAGTAGATGGTGTAGCGGTCTTCGCCGCGGGCGAGGATGTCGTCGGTGACCGCGATGGGGGCGGCTTCCAGGAAGTAGCCCTCGTCGTCGCGGCCGAACAGGAGCCGGTGGTCGACGTCGAGCTGTCCGCGCGCCACCGTGCCCGCGACCGGCTGGCGCATCGCCATGCCGTCGTAGAAGAAGGCGCTCGCCTCCTGTGGGTCGTAGCGCTCCTGGTAGTCCATGTTCGGGTTGGGGTGGATCGGGGGAAAGGGCGACGGCATGCCCCGGCAGCCGAGGAGCAGCAGGACGGCGGCCAGAGCTTGCATGGACCTGGCCGCCCGGACGGAGCCGGCCTTGCGGCCGGCGCGCTCTCCCGGCCGCCTGCGGCGGCAGCGGGTCAGAAGACCCGCGCACCCAGTGGGCGACCAGTTCCAAGCAAGCCGCATCAGTGCGCGTCCTCGCCGTGGCCGGCGTCCTCGCCGTCGCCGTGATCTTCGGCCGGCGGCGGCGCTGGCGTGATGTCGCGGTTCGGGTGGCGGATCTTCGCGAGGTAGGTCGTCCGGGGCTTCGTGTGCAGGTCGTCGAGCAGGTTGTAGTTGCGTGGGCTCGCCTTCGCCTGGGAGACCCCGCTCGCCGCGTCCGTGATGTCGCCGAAGCGGATCGCTTCGGCCGGGCAGGCTTGCTGGCACGCGGTGACGACGTCGCCGTCGGCCAGGCCCCGGCCGTCCTGCTTGGCGTCGACCTTCGCCCGGCTGATTCGCTGGACGCAGTACGTGCACTTCTCCATGACGCCCCGGGAACGGATCGTGACGTCCGGGTTCTTGCCCAGCTTCATCACCTCGGGCGTGTCCTTGGTGAAGTTGAAGTAGTTGAAGCGCCGCACCTTGTAGGGACAGTTGTTCGAGCAGTAGCGGGTGCCGATGCAACGGTTGTAGACCATCGCGTTCAGCCCTTCGCTGTCGTGCACCGTGGCCGCGACCGGGCAGACCTGCTCGCAGGGCGCGTTCTCGCACTGCATGCAGGGGACCGGCTGGAAGCTCGTCTGCGGCTCGGACGGGAGGTCGCGGACCAGATCCCGGAGCATGCCGGCGGACTCTCCCTCGTCGGAGAAGTAGCGGTCGATGCGAAGCCAGTGCATCTCCCGGCCTTCCATCACCTGTTCCTTGCCGACGATCGGGACGTTGTTCTCGCTCTGACAGGCGATCATGCAGGCGTTGCAGCCGACGCAGGCGTTCAGGTCGATCGTCATGCCCCACTGCGGCGAGTCCTGGTAGGTCCACTCGTCCCACATCGAGTTCTCGTGCGGCTTCTCGCTGTGAGCGGTCGCGAAGTCGGGATGCCCCTCGAAGTAGTCGAGGTCCGCTTCGCGGACGATCGGGCGCCCCTCCATCGAGTGGTGGTCCTGGGTCTGCGCCAGCGGGTAGGTGCCGCCGGTCGGGCTGATCGTGCCACGGGCCAGATGTGGCGCTTCCGAGGTGCGCAGCAGATAGGCGTTGCGTCCGGGGCTGTGGCCCTCCAGGTTGGCGGCGCTCGCGATCCGGCCCGTGAAGTCGCGGCCGTAGCCGAGGTCGATCGTGACCGTGTTGTCCGCCTGTCCAGGTACCTGCCAGACGGGCAGTTCGAGCTCCCGCCCGCCGGAGGCCACCGTGACGAGGTCTTCGTTCTCGAGACCCAGCGCGTCGGCGGTGGCGGGACTGATCAGGGCGGCGTTGTCCCAGGTCAGCTTGGTCATCGAGTCCGGCAGCTCCTGGAGCCAGCCGTTGTTGGCGAAGCGACCGTCGTGGACCGCCGGAGAGCAGCGGAAGACGATCTCCAGATCGTCGCCCGCGGCGATCACCTGGGCGGCGTCGCCTGCGGCGCGGACCGCGGCGGCGCCATCCTCGGGCGCGATGGCGGGGAGATCGGCCGCCGCCGCGGCGCTGCCGTCCAGCAGGCCGTCATGCAGCACCTTGCGCCAGGCGACTTCGAAATCGGAGAGCGCGACGGGGAACGGCAGCGACATCGGGTCGACCGGGACGGCGTCTTCCGCTTCGCCTTCTTCGCCGTCGCCGTCCGGGGCCGCTTCGGTTTCCGCCGCGGCCTCCGGCGCGGTCGCCGCGGCGACGGCCTCCCCGGCATCCTCCTCAAGCGGCAGGCCGAGGATCCCGGACCAGGTCTCGCGAACCAGATCGCGGCCGTCGCGGGACTCGCCCGTTGCCGCCAGGGCCAGCACTTCGACCAGGCTCTTCGCGCCGTAGAGCGGCTCGATCAGAGGCTGCACGACGCTCGCCGTGCCATCGGTGGCGCGGGCGTCGCCCCAACTCTCGAGATAGTGGGCGAGCGGCAGGTGCCAGCGCGCGAAGCGGCTCGTCTCGTCCCGGTACGCGCCGACGTGGATGACCGCGCCCGCGTCGCCCAGGCTCTCGAGGGCCGCCGGGAAGTCGAGGTCGGCGGGAGCGCTGTAGGCGGGATTGGCGCCCAGGACCAGCAGTCGGTCGACGGCGCCTTCGTGGATCGCCGCCGCCAGAGCGGCAAGGTCCGCGTCGCTCGAGCTGCCGCTGTCGGGCGTACGGTGGTAGGTCACCGTCGAGCCGGCGTTGCCGAGCGCCGAGTTCAGGGCGTAGACGGCGGCGTGGACGGCCGCCGGCTGGCGGTTGCCGGCGACGATCAGCCCGGCGCCCCGGTGGGCGATAAGGTCCCGCGCGAGCGCGTCGACCCAGGCGTCTTCGATGTCGGCGGCGCGCGCGCCCGCGTCGAGTGGCAGTTCCAGGCCGTGACCCGCGAGCGCGTTGCCAAGGCGGGCGACGAAGGCGGCGACCCTGCCGCTCTGCACCCGCAGGCGGTGGTCCGCGTTCCCCGCGGTCACCGAGTGGACGCCGTCGACGGTGTAATGGCGCAGCGGGCTGCCGCCGCCGTCCTCGTTCACGCGCCGGGCCCGGGAGTAACCCCGGAGGTTGCGAACGCTGTCGCCCTCGGTGCCGAGGAAGTCGGAATCCAGGGTCAGCAGGATCTTCGCGCGGTCCAGGTGGTAGAGCGCGTGGACGCGCTCACCGGCGCCGAGCGCCGTCCCCTGGTCGGCGTTCTCCTCGCTGACCGGCTCCCAGGTCACCCAGCGGGCCTGGGGATACCGGTCGAGGAGCGCTTCCTTGAGCCGGACCAGGGTCGGCGACGAGGACGGCTCGGCGAGGATGGCGAACCCCGTGCCGTCGGCGGCGGGGCCGAGGTCGCCTTCGGTCCAGGCGGCCACGAAGTCGTCCCAGGAGGATTCGTCGTCGCCGAACCGTACGGACTTCGACCGGTCGGGGTCGTACAGGTCGAGCATCGAGGACTGGGCCCACACGCTCGATGCGCCCTCGGAGAAAGGATGTAGTTCGTTGCCTTCGACCTTGGTCGGCCGTCCCTCGTGGCTCTCCACCAGCAGACCGAGCGCGCGGCTGCCGAACGGCATCGTGGTGGCGTAGGCCAGCGGAACGCCGGGGACCATGCCCTCCGGAGCGTCGACGTAGGGAACGATGTGTTCGACCGGGCGGCGAACGATGTCGCAGCCGGCCAGGCCGGCGAGCGACGCCGTGCCACCCAGCATGGCGAGCACGCTGCGCCGGCTCACGCCGTCCCGCAGCAACTCGGGCGGCGCTTCCGACGCACCCTCCGGGAACTCGCGCTCGAGGAGATCGACGGATCGGGGGTCGTCCTGAAGCTGCTCCAGGCTGCGCCAGTACGTTCTCTCCTGCCGCTTTCCGTTGCCGGCACTCATCGGTGGCACCCCGTGCAGTCCTCGGGCGGCGCGAGCGCGCGTTCCGCGATCGCCAACTCGGCGAAGGCCTCGTGGTCGCCAGTCGGTATCCACTCCATGTCGGTCACCGCTTCGAGCGGCCGCAGGTATGGCCCCGGGTCGCGGTGGCAATCGAGGCACCAGCTCATGCTCAGGGGTTCCACCTGGGACACGACCTCCATCTCATGGACCGGGCCGTGGCAGGTCCGGCAGCCGACACCGGCCCCGACATGGACGCTGTGGTCGAAGAAAGCGTAGTCGGGAAGATTGTGGATGCGCACCCAGCGCATCGGACGATTCTGTTCGACGCTCTTGCGAATCGGCTCCAGCAGTTCGCTGTCCCGGACGGCGACGTGGTGGCAGTTCATGCAGACCTGGGTCGGAGGAACGTTGGAAACCGCCGACTCTTCGACCGAGGCGTGACAGTAACGGCAGTCGAGGCCGAGTTCGCCGACGTGGAGGGCGTGGCTGTAGGGCACCGGCTGCGCCGGCCGGTAGCCGACATCGGTGTACTCGGGCGAGAAGAAGTACCAGATGCCGCCCACGACGACTGCGCCGACCACCGGCAGGGCGGCCGCCGCGTACAGCGGTAGCCTGAGGGTCCACTTGGGGAAGATCTGAGCCAAGATTCCGTACCGAGAAGCAGGGTACGAAGCCCTGCCCGATCCGAGGTCGCGCGGAGTGTACAGCGTGCTATCGAGGCGGTCAAAGCCCGGCGCCCGGATAGGCTCGGATCATGTCCGAGGACCCTCATTCCGGCCTCGATGGAGGCGCGCCGGAGCCTCGCCGGAGCCTGCTGAACCCCTGGCTTCTCGCGGCGCTGGCTGGTCTCGTCCTGATCCCGGCAATCAGGCCCCTGCTCCGGTTCGAGCCCGACCCGCCGCCGGTCCTGCGGCAGTTGCCGCAGTGGCGGCTCGTCGACCAGAACGGAGAGTCGTTCGGCGGTGACGAGCTGGCGGGCGAGGTCTACGTTGCCTCCTTTCTGTTCACGCGCTGCGCCACGGTCTGCCCACGCCTCACGGCCTCGCTACGGCAGCTTCAGCGCCGCTACCGCGAGGAGGGCGTCGACGGCGTGAGGTTGGTGAGCTTCACGGTCGACCCGGCGCACGACACGCCGGAGCGGCTCCGCGACTACGCGCAAAGCCGGAGTCTGGACCTGGAGAACTGGAGTCTCCTCACCGGCGCCGAGCCGAAGGTGCGTTCGGTGGTCGTCGACGGTTTCGCGCTCCCCATGGGAGAGCGGCTCGACCTCGCCGGCGGTCTGGTCGACGTCGCGCACGCGGCGCGACTGGCTCTCGTCGACCGCGACGGCGGAGTTCGCGGCTACTACGGCTCCGACGCAGTCGGCCTGGACGAGGTCTTCCACCGCACCCGGCAGATCCTGGCGGAGTAGGGCCGTCAGGCCTCGGGCCGCGGTTCCATCTCCAGGATCCACTGACGGATCAGAGCCACGGACTCGACATCGACGAGTCCGCGGCCGAGCTCGGGCATCATGATGCCCGGGTGCGTCGATTCCATCCGGTAGACGAGGATCGATTCGTCGGGCTTGCCGGGAACGACCCCGTAGAGGCGGTCGCCGGTTCCCTGGCCGGCGGCGACCGGGTGCTTGTAGACGCCCAGCCTGGTCCGGTTCCGGTGTCCCTTGCGCAGGTCGAGTCCCGACGTGCGCCCGCTGCCCTTCAGGTTGTGGCAGTGGGCGCAGTTGATGTCGAGCCAGGTGCGGGCCCGTTCGTCGACACTGCCGGTACGCCCGGCGTTCCAGACCGGCGCGCGGGGCGCCTCGGCGGCCGGCGGCGCGCCCTCGAGGAAGCCCGTTCGCCGCCATCGCTCGAGCTGGTTCTCGGAGAGGGTGGAGCCGTCGGCCTCGGTGAAGACGAAGTTGCGGTTCAATTGCGCCGCCTGGAGGCCGATCGGCAGCACGCGCTCGCCGTCGGTCCGGTGGCAGGTCTTGCACTGGTTCGCGTTCGGCACCCGGTAGGTGTGCTCGATCCTCGCGCCTTCGGCATCGATCCATGACACCTCGAGGGGTCCGCCGACGATGGCAAGGTCAGCGTCGGTCAGTTCGGCGTTCCAGATGTACGGCAGGCCGACCCAGCCGTCCTCCTCGTGGACCAGCAGCCTGGTTTCCAGGGGCTGGAGGCCCTCCTCGGGAACCCTGAAGTCCGCGGGGTAGGCGAAGGTCTTCGAGATGACCGTGCCGACCGGGAACTCGAACGGGCCCTCCTCGCGGTACAGGGCGGGCCTGACGTCGCCGCCGGGGCCTTCCGGCAGGCGCACGAAGCGGAACTTCAGCGCGTAGTCCGAGAACAGCGCCGTGTTCAGGCCGTAGGGCTCGACGCCGGCGGCCGGGATGTGGCTCGCGAGCTCCCCGGTGAACAGTCCCCAGGTCGAGAGCTTCGCCGGGTAGCGGGCGAACGGCCCCTGCCCGGAACCGCCTTCTCCAGCCGCGCAGCCCGCGAGCGCGAGTGCGGCGAGCGCCAGCGCCGCGGGTGGTGCGCTACGGAGCGCCACCGGTCGCCGCGCCGAGATCGACCGGCTGGGGTACTGCCGGGAGCGAACCCTGGTGCGCCGCCAGATCCGTGCTCACCTTCGGTTCACCGCCCGTGAAGACCGAACCGAGGTCGAGATTCACGAAGTCGGCGTCACCGTTGTTCTCGATGTAGAGCCGCAGGTCCGCGGGTACCTCTCCTTCGACCAGTTTGTCCGGGTTCGAAACCCCGTCCCAGACGATGTCAGGGAAGGCACCGCCGGCGAGGGCGACGAAAGCGTCCGCGAAGTCGCCGTTCGGGCCCTCGCCGCCGCCGACGAACTCGTTGTCGTGAATGTAGACGCCTTCGGTGTACGGATCGTAGCCGGGGTCGTTGTAGGTGCGACCGGTCGAGAGGTAGGAGATGACCGCCAGGTTCGAGTTCTGGTTGTGGTGGATCCGGTTCTCGAACAGCTCGACGTTGTCGCTCGCCATCACGATGATCCCCGAGCCGGCCGGGATCGTCGAGACGATCGCGCCTTCCTTGCCGAAGTTCGGCAGGTTGTTGTCCGTGATGTCGTTGTCGTAGACGCGGGCGTCGCGGCCGTCCTTGACTGGCAGTTCGGGCAGCGAGAAGACGAGCAGGCCGCCGGTGTTGCCGTGGGCCCGGTTGCCGTAGACGTCGGCGCCGGTCGTGTTCTCGATCTCGATGCCGGCCACGTTCTCCCAGACCTCGTTGCGCCGGACGACGACGTTGGCCGACTGGCCGACGTAGATGCCGGCGTCCGAGGCGCCGCGGACCCGGCTGTCCTCGATCAGGACGTTCGTGACCTGGACGGGGTAGAGCCCGTAGGCGCCGTTGTTCGTGTCGGGTCCGTTCGTCCATTCGACCCGGACACTCCGGAAGGCGGCTCCGGTGGTGCCCTCCACCTTGATGCCGTCGCCCCTCGTGTTCTCGACCGCGAGGTCCTCGACCGTGAAGTCGTCGGCGGTGGCGAGGAGCCCCTCGCCTCCGGTCCCCGGGGCCTGCGATGAGAAATCGAGAATCGTCTCGTCCATCCCCTGGCCGCGCACGGTCACGCCCTCGACATCCAGGGACAGTGTGGCGTCGAGTTCGAAGCGTCCGGCGGCGAGTTCGATGACCGCTCCGGGCTCGGCCGTCAGCAGCGCCTCCTGAAGGGTCCGGTGGTCGTTGTCTCCCGGACGCAGCGTCGCGTCCTCCTTCGCGCAGGCGGAAAGCGCGAGGAGGCAGACGGCGGTACAGAGAGTGTGTTGCTTCATGGCTGGTTCCATTTCCGGGTCGTTACCTGGCCGGCGGGATCATGCCATGATAGCCGCGAAAGGGGAGACCTCATGCCGGGACGGATTGCAATCGCAGCGCTCGCCGTTGGCCTCGCGGGCGCGGCGGCCGCAGGGGACGACGGACCGGTTCCCGAGCCGGAGCCGATCGGCACGATGAGCGAACTGATGATCAAGCTCATGTACCCGGCGTCGGACGCCATCCTCTACGTCGAGAGCCGTGCCCCGACCAACGAGGTCGAGTGGAACGAACTCCAGGCGCAGGCCCTCATCCTCGCCGAATCCGCCAACCTGATCATGATGCCGAGCCGTGTCGTCGGCGACCGTGACGAGTGGATGCGCGACGCCAGGCTGATGTTCGACGCCGGCGCCGCCGCCTACGAGGCCGCGCTCGAGCACGACCTGGACGCGCTGATCGCCCTGAACGAGCAGGTCTACATGTCCTGCGTCGTATGCCATCGCCGTACCCGGCCGGACTACGGGAGGAACTACAAGCGCTTCGAGGATCCGCCGGCCGAGGCCCTTCCGGCCACGGGAGAAGCGCCTCCCGCAGAAGAGGGGCGGGTACCGTAGCTTCGTCCCGGCCGTTGCGGGGGGCGACGCTGCTACGATGGCGCGCTCAACTCCAGGAGGTCAGAACGTGAACTTGATCGAAGCTCGCAGGCGGTCGGTCCGTAGCGCGGCGCTGCTGCTCGCGGCCGTGATGGTCCCGGCGGGGCTCGCGGCGGACGACTCCAACGCGGATGTCTGGGACCGGGTCGAACACCACACGGTGAAGAACGGCGACGTGGGCATCCACTACGTCACGCTCGGCGAGGGCGAGCCGGTTCTCTTCATCCACGGCTTCCCCGACATCTGGTACAGCTACCGGCACCAGATGGCTGCCCTCGAAGGCGACTTCCGCGCCGCGGCGATGGACCTCCGCGGCTACAACCGCAGCGGCCAGCCGAAGCGGGTCGAGGACTACGCGATGGCTCACCTGCTGGCCGATGTGGCGGCCGTGGTCGAGGACCTCGGCGCGCCGATCAATCTGGTCGGCCACGACTGGGGCGGGGCAATCGCCTGGCGGTTCGCGATCGAGCATCCGGACAAGGTGAAGCGGTTGGTCATCATGAACCTGACCCACCCCCGCGGCTATGCGAACGTGATCGCGAACGCGACCGAGGAGCAGCGCCGCAACGTCCAGTACGCCCGGAACTTCGCGTCGTCCGAGCCGGACGGCAGCCCGGTGCCGGAGGGGCTGCTAGGCCGCTACGAGAGCGAGGGCGAGAAGGTGGCCGGCCACTATCGCGAGGCGTTCTCCCGCTCCTACTGGGACGGCATGCTGAACTACTACCGGGCGAACTACGGCGGGGTCGCCGCGGGCGGCGAGTTGCCGAACCTCAAGATGCCCGTCCTCCAGTTCCACGGCCTCAAGGACACGGCGGTGGACAAGGACGGGCTCAAGAACACCTGGGACTGGGTCGACCGCGACTACACCCTGGTCACGGTGCCGACGGTCGGCCATTGGGTCCAGTTGGAGGCCGCCGACCTCGTTTCCGACACGATGCGCGCCTGGCTGCTGGCCAGGAAGTAGCGTCACAGCCGCAAGGAGAATCCAGCATGTCGATGACCCAGCATTCCAGGCGTTCGCTTCCCGTCTTCCTGGCTGGCGCCGCGGCTGCCGCGCTGGTGCTGGCCTGCGCGCCGGCCGAAGCACCGGTGGCGGATGCGGCGGGCGACGGCCAGGCCGCGGCGGAAAGCGAACCGGGGCGGGAGTACTACGAGATCCGCCGTTACCGCCTGGCGGACGAGGACAGCCGGCAGACCGTCCTCGCCTACCTGGAGAACGCGCTGGTGCCGGCGCTCAACCGGGCCGGGATCGACAGGGTGGGCGTGTTCGGAGTCGAGCCGCCCGCCGAGGCGGACGAGCCGGTCGACCCAGTGGACTCACTTTCCGTGTGGGCGATCATCGCCTTCCCGACTGTCGGGGACTTCACGGCGATGAAGTCGACGCTGGAAGCCGACGCCGAGTACCTGGAAGCCGCCGCGCCGATGTACGCGACGCCAAGGCAGGAGCCGATCTACGAGCGCGTGGAGAGCTGGTTCCTGCGGGCCTTCAAGGGCATGCCGGTGATGGAGCTGCCGCCCCAGACCGCGGCCGGGCAGGACCGGATCTTCGAGTTGCGTCTGTACGAGAGCCACAACGAGGAGACGGCTCGCCGCAAAGTCCACATGTTCGACAACGGTGAGATCGACATCATGCGGGATGTCGACATGGCGCCCCTCCTGTTTGCCGAGCTTCTGATCGGCGAGGACGTACCGGCGCTCGTCTACATCCTGTCGGCCCCCGACATGGAGGCGCACCGGGAGCACTGGCAGGCGTTCGGCGGCCATCCCGAGTGGATCCGGATGCGCGACATGGACTACTACAAGGGGACGGTCTCGCGGATCGAGAACGTGTTCCTTCGGCCGACCGCGTTCTCTCAGATCTAGCGGGGCGGGCCGCGCGCGGCCGGCTACTCGGACGTGTCGGCTTCGGCGGCGCTGCCCGGCCAGCGTACCCAGTAGCCGTCGGCCCAGACCAGGTCCTCGTTGAAGTCGGTACCGCGGAAGGCGCCGATCTCGTAGGTGGACTGCGGCTGCTCCGTGGCGGAGCCGTCACGGCCGCCGCTCCAGATGCCGATGACCTGGGTGCTCAGGAGCTGATCCGAACCGGCGAAGCCGAACCGGTAGGGGTTGTTCCAGCCGTCCCGTTCGGGTACGTCCTGCAGGTAGAAGAACGTGTTCGACGGGCGGAGCAGGGCGGAGAGGTCCGCGTGGGAGAAGTCGGGATAGGTGAACTCGCTCCAGCTGAACGTGGCGGTCGTGCTCGAGCCGGCGGCCGCGGCACTGACCTGGTCCGTCAGCCACTGCATCCAGGCGGAACCAACGGCCTTCATGTCGGCCTGGGTGCGGGTCTGGTTCGCGTTCTGCAGCCCGGTCATCAGGTTCGGCACCAGCAGCGCGGAGATGATGCCGATGATCGCCACGACGATCAGGAGTTCGATCAGGGTGAAGCCGGCCTGCCGGCTGTGGGAGCGCGCTCCGGTCATCTTCGTGCTCCTTGGTATGAGATTCGAGGTCCGGCCGCGGCGGAGTTGAGGCGCCTCGCCGACGGCTTACAGGATGATACGGGGCGGAGGGCCGCGGCGTCCAAGCGGGAGCCCGTTTCTGTAGGGTACAGGGCAATCGCTGTCACGCTCCGGTGGGTCCGTGGACTTCAGCCGCTACGAATTCGATCCTGCGATCCATGACGAGATGTTCGTCGCGGATGGGAAGCCTCGCGACCACTGCCGCGCCGTCTACGAGGCGCTCAGGAACCTGCCCGACGGGGACCTGAACACGATTCAGGAGCGAGTGACCCGCTCCTTTTCCCAGGAGGGCATCACTTTCACCGTCTACGGCGACGAGGAGGCGGAGGAGCGGATCATCCCGATCGACTGCGTGCCGCGCCTGCTCGCCCTGGCGGACTGGCGGGAGCTCGAAGCCGGCCTGGTGCAGCGGATCCGGACCCTCAACCTGTTCCTCGCCGACGTCTACGGCGACTGCCGCGTCGTCAGGGACGGCGTGATTCCCGCCGACGTCATCCTCGGCTGCCCGCAGTACCGCCTGTCGATGCGCGGGGTCGGCGTGCCGAACGACGTCTGGGTGACGATCTGCGGCACGGACATCGTGCGCACGCACGAGGGATTCATGGTGCTGGAGGACAACCTGCGCGTGCCCTCCGGCGTGTCCTACATGATCGCCAACCGCAAGGCGGTAAAGGCCGGTCTGCGCCGGCTCTACCGGCGTTCCCGGGTTCAGGATGTCGAGCAGTACGGCAGCCTGTTGCGGCAGACCCTCTGTGAGCTGTCGCCGGGGGGTCGGCCGGATCCGTGCCTGGCGTTGCTTACTCCGGGCACCTACAACTCGGCGTTCTACGAGCACATGTTCCTGGCTCACGAGATCGGCGCCGAACTCGTCGAAGGGCAGGATCTGCTGGTCAATGACGGCTTCGTCTACATGCGGACCACTTCCGGCCTCAGGCGGGTGGACGTGATCTACCGCCGCGTGGACGACGATTTCCTCGATCCGCTCGTCTTCCGCGAGGACTCCCTGCTGGGCGTTCCGGGCCTGATGAACGCGTTCAAGCGCGGCAACGTGGCCCTGGCCAACGCTCCGGGAACGGGCGTTGCCGACGACAAGAGCGTCTACGCCTACGTGCCGGACATGGTTCGCTACTACCTGGGCGAGGAGCCCCTGCTGCAGAACGTCGAGACGCACCTGTGCCGGCGGCCCGAGGACCTGGAGTACACGCTGGACAATCTGGAGCACCTGGTGGTCAAGCGGGTCGGCGAGTCGGGTGGCTACGGCATGCTGGTCGGCCCGCACTCGACGCCGGAGGAGCGGGACGAGTACGCGAAGACGCTCCGGGCCGATCCCGCGGACTTCATTTCGCAGCCCACGCTGGCGCTGTCGCGGTCGCCCTGCCTGATCGACGGCCACGCCGAACCGCGCCACGTCGACCTCCGCCCCTTCGTCCTGACTGGAAACGAGACCCGGATCGTCCCCGGGGCGTTCTGCCGGGTGGCCCTGCGCAGGGGCAGCCTGGTCGTGAACTCGAGCCAGGGCGGCGGCGGCAAGGACCTCTGGGTGGTCGATCTCTGATGCTCTCGCGCAGCGCCCAGGGGGTCTACTGGATGGCCCGCTACCTGGCGAGGGCCGGCTATCTGAGCCGCCTGCTGGAGTTGCAGGTGCAGTTTCTGGTCGACCGTTCGGTCGAGGAGATTCACTTCGGCTGGAAGCGGATCTACCGGTGCATGAAGCGGTTGCCGCCCCCGGGCGAGCAGTTCCTGCCGGAGACGGACGAGTTCGCCCTGGCGGACGCCTTCACGCTGGCGGACGACCTGACGTTCGAGCGTTCGAATCCGGATTCCGTGTGGAGCGCCGTGGCCAGCGGTCGCGAGAACGCGCGCCAGATGCGTCACTGCATCAGCGGCGAGATGTGGACCTGCCTGAACGCCGCCTGGCTGCGGATTCGCGATCTCGAGGCCGTCGATGTCTGGAGGACGCCGGAGCTCTTCTACGCCCGGACACGCAGCGAGATCCACAATTTCGTCGGGGTCGCGGATGCGACGATGTACCGTGGCGCGGCGTGGCGGTTCATGCGTCTCGGCCGGGCCATCGAGCGGGCGCAACTCGCGGTGTCTCTGCTGCTGGCCCAGATCGATCTCAGCCGGCGCACGGAGCGGCGGACTCTGGGCTGGGCCAGCATGCTGCGCACCCACCATGCCCTGGAGGCCTACGGTCGCGTTTACGGCATCGACATGAAGCCGGCCCGGGTCCTGGACCTGCTGGTCGCCGATCGATCCCTGCCCGGCTCGGTGCTCGCAACGGTGCAGGCCGCGGCGACGGAACTCCAGGCCCTCGGCCGCGGTCCGGGCGTCGAGGCAGACGCCGCCGCCCGGCGGCTGGCGGGCCGGGCCGAGGCTGTCATCCTCTACGACTGGCCGGAAGCGTCAGCACCCGAAGAACTGCTGGAACAGGTCGGTCAGTCCACCCGCGATCTGCACGAGGCCGTGCTCGACGCCTTCGTCGACTACGCGATCGAGGATTCTCCGCTGCGGTGACGTCTGCCCGCCCGCTCCGCTACGACGTTGAGCACCGGACGCGATACGAGTACTCGGACGGCGTCCGTGGCTGCGTTCTGATGCTCTGTCTGCAGCCGATCCGGACGCCGGGTCAGAGGGTGCGGCGTTTCGAGATCGAGACGATCCCGGCCGCGTCCCTGAGTCCGGAGCGGGACGGTTTTGGCAACCGCCGCCACGTTCTGAACATCCATCGGCGGCACGGGGAACTCGTGATCACCTCCCGGTTTCGGGCGGAGCTCGACGCGACGCCGGGCGTGGAAGCGGTGGGCGGCTGGGAGGAAGTGCGGTCGCGGCGCCTGTTGCCGGAGTACTGGCACTTCGTCGAACCCAGCGCGCTCGCCCGGCCGTCCCCCGCGATCGAGCACTTCGTTCGCGACGAGGGGTTTCGTCCGGAAGATGATCCGATGGAAAGCCTGATCCGCCTGTCCGACGGGATTCGCGAGCGCTTCGAGTACGAGCCGGGCAGCACTGCGGCCGACTCGCCCATCGAGCACCTGCTCGAGTCGGGCCGGGGCGTGTGCCAGGACTACGCCCACCTGATGATCGCGATTGCCCGATCCTGGGGCGTTCCCTCCCGCTACGTGTCCGGCTATCTCCACGACACGGGGCGGGCCGGCGAGCGAGTGACGGCCGCCGCCAGTCACGCGTGGGTGGAATGCTGGTTGCCTGGGCCTGGTTGGGTAGGCTTCGATCCTACGAACACGACCTTCAGCGATCAGCGACACATCCGCGTGGCCGCGGGCCGGGACTATGCCGACGTTTCTCCCACAAGGGGGGTGTTCCAGGGCGCCGGGGATGCGCGGATCGCGGTTGATGTGATAGTGAATGCAGTTGACAGAGCGCGACTTAGCGGAAGAAACGGCAACGGGAGGCAGAGAGTATGAACGTCCAGGTGGAGCATCACGACAAGGTCCTCGTGGCCAGAGTCGAAGGCCGTGTCGACAGCTCGAACTCCCAGGACTTTGAGCGTCAACTGCAGGGGGCAATCGGCGAAGACGTCAACGCCGTGGTCATCGACCTCGGTCAGCTCGCCTACATCAGCAGCGCAGGCCTGAGGGTCGTCCTGCTGGTCGCCAAGACCCTTGGCCAACGCAACGTGAGCATCTCCCTTTGCGCGTTGAGCGATCCCGTTCAGTCGGTGTTCGAGATCAGCGGCTTCAACCGCATCATCCAGATCTACGACACGCAGGCCGACGCCCTGGCGGCTGCGGGGTAGAGGTTGCGGGCGCGGAAGGGGTAGCGGTCCAGGTGGGCGATCGGGACCATCCCGACTACAAGATCCTGGTCGTCGACGACGAGCCGGATCTGGAGCGTCTGGTGCGCCAGCGCATGCGACGCCACATCCGCAAGGGCAAGTACGGCTTCGAGTTCGCCGGCAACGGCGTCGAGGCGCTGGAAGTCCTGACGGAGAAGACGGACATCGACATCGTTCTGTCGGACATCAACATGCCGAAGATGGACGGTCTGACCCTCTTGCAGCAGATCCCCGAAGTGAATTCGGATCTCCGCTCGGTCATCGTCTCGGCCTACGGCGACATGGAGAACATCCGCACCGCGATGAACCGCGGCGCTTTCGACTTCGTCACCAAGCCGATCGATTTCACGGACCTCGAGGTCACGATCGAGCGGACGCTGCGACACCTCGACGAGTGGCGGGCCGCGCTCGCTTCGCGGGACAAGTTGGTGGCGATACAGAACGAGCTCGATGTGGCGACGAAGATCCAGCAGTCGATCCTGCCGGACACCTTCCCCCACGTAGACGGCTGCGAGGTCTACGGATGCATGCATGCCGCGCGCAACGTCGGGGGGGACTTCTTCGACGTGATCAACCTCGATGCGGGGCGGATCGGGCTTGCGGTAGCCGATGTATCGGACAAGGGCGTGCCGGCGGCTCTGTTCATGATGTCGAGCCGCACGCTGCTCAAGGGAGCGGCGATCGGCGTCGAGGATCCCTCCACGGTCCTCCGGGAAGTGAACGATCTGCTGAACGAGACGAACGATGCGGCGATGTTCGTCACCGTGTTCTACGGCGTCTACGACCCCTCGACCAGGGTGCTCACCTTCTCCAACGGCGGCCACAACCCTCCGCTGGTGGTTCATCCCGACGGGAGTTCCGAGGAGCTCGAACTGACGGGTGGCCTTGCCCTCGGGGCGATTCCCGGCTTCGAGTACGGGCAGGCCAGCGTCCGGCTCAGCCCGGGAGATCTCGTCGTCTTCTTCACCGACGGAGTCACCGAGGCGATCAACGTGTCGAACGAGGAATTCGGTCTCGAGTCGGTCCAGGATCTGTTCCGGGAGCCCCCGACGCCGACCGCCCGGGAAGCCGCCGAGATGATCCTGCAGGCGGTGAAGGACTTTGCCGGTGAAGCGCCGCAGTTCGACGATCTGACCTGCATGACCTTGCGTGTCGCCGACGAGTGAGCGGTACTCTCCATCTGCGTGTTCCGAACCGGATCGAGGAGCTTCCGGGGGTCTCGGAGGCGGTGGAGGCGCTCGGCTCGGAGGAGGGTTGGGCGCAGGACGTGACCTACGCGATCGTTCTCGGGCTGGAGGAAGTGGCGACGAACGTCGTGCGTCACGGCGGCGGCGAGCCTGGTAGCAGCGAGATCGAGATCGAGGTCTCGTCGAGCGACGACGAAGTCCGGATCGAGGTTCGGGATAGCGGAAGGGCGTTCGACCCATTCCACGAGGCGCCCGAGCCGGACATCGACGCGGGGGTCGAGGAACGGGAGATCGGCGGTCTGGGAGTTCACTTCGTCAAGGTCCTGATGGACGAGACGTCCTACAGCCGCGAGGGTGGCCGCAACCACGTGACCATGGTCAAGCGCCGGAGCTGAACCGCGGAACGGGACTGGCGAGAGCGATGCGCGCACGTGCTGCTCGAACAGCTCTGACCGCGTCAGCCTGGGTCGCGGCGGTTCTGCTCGCTCCGGCTTTGTCGCCGGCTCAGCCGGCTGCATCGCCGGGTGCGCCGGAGGGGACGCCTGGGGTTTCGGCCGAGCGCATCCTGTTCGGCCAGTCCGCCGCCTTCAGTGGTCCGGCGGCCGAGCTGGGCAGAGGGATGCGGCTCGGCATTCAGGCCGCGTTCAAGGAAGCCAACGATGCCGGCGGCGTGCACGGCCGGCGCCTGGAGTTGATCACGGTGGACGACGGCTACGAGCCAGAGGCCGCGATCCGCAACACGCGCCGCCTGATCGAGGACGAGGGTGTGTTCGCCCTGGTCGGCGGCGTCGGCACGCCGACCTCGCGCTCCGCGGTACCGGTCGCCGAAGAGGCGGGTGTCCCGTACATCGCTCCGTTCACCGGCGCGGGCTTTCTCCGCGGCGAACCGCATGTGATCAACCTCCGTGCTTCCTACGCCCAGGAGACGGAGGAAATGGTGGAGCGACTGACCAGGGATCTCGGCATCGAGCGGATCGCGGTCGTGATCCAGAACGACTCCTTCGGGCGTGCCGGCCTGGCGGGCGTTCGTGCCGCGTTCGACAGACGGGGCATGGAGGCGGTCGCCATCGGCGTCTATCCGCGCAACACGACCGCCGTCAAGACGGCCATCGTCGACATCGAGGTGGGGCGGCCGGAGGCCGTCATCATCGTGGGCGCCTATCAGCCGGTCGCCAGCCTGATCGCCTGGACTCGTCACATCGGCCTCGACCCGGTGTTCATGACGCTGTCATTCGTGGGCAGCAACGCACTGGCGGAAGAGCTGGGTCCACGGGGCGCCGGCGTCTACGTCACCCAGGTCGTGCCATTCCCGACCGCGCGCAACTCGAGAGTTGCCGCGGCCTACCGGCGGGCCCTGCGCGAACACACCGCTGGCGCTGAGCCCGGCTTCGTCTCGTTCGAGGGTTACCTGGCTGGACGGCTGGTGATCGAAGCGCTCGAACGATGCGGGACGACCGTTGATCGGGATCGCTTCATTCAGACACTCCGCAGCGCGGGTTCCCTCGACCTGGATGGCTTTCGACTCGCATTCGGCGAGGAGGACAACCAGGGGTCGGACGCCGTGTTCCTGACCGTGATCGACGAACGGGGCCGGTACCGGCCCGCGACGCGTCTGGAAGCCGCGGTGAGCCAATGATCTCGTGGTTCCGGCGACTGACCGAGGCCCGTTACAGGATCGCCACGCAGCTCTACGTCGGCATCGGCGGCGCGGCTGCCCTGACGCTCGCGGCCAGTCTGGTGGCGCTGTTCGCCTTCGCTCAGGTGGGCGATTCGCAGAACCGGGTGACCGAGGGAACGGTGCCTGAGCTGGCGGCCGCTTTCGGCGTCGCCCAGGGCAGCGGCACACTGGTGGCCGCGGGCCCCAGGCTCACCGCGACGGCGAACCAGGACGAACTGACTCGGGCTGAGGTAGAGGTGGCGCCGGCGCAACGTGCCTTCGAGGCCCAGCTTGAGGACCTGATGAGCCGGGGGATGGAGTCCGAGGGGTCACTCGGCGGCGACGCGGAGATCCTGAGCATCCAGGCCCATGGCGAGGAGCTCATCGGGAACATAGCGGCGATCCAGGAGTCGGTCTCCGAGGGTTTCGAACTGAGTGCGGAGAGTGAGGCGCTGCGGTCGGAACTGGAATCGCTCCACAGCCGGATCGAGGCGCTTCTGGTGCCTGCTCTCGACAATCAACTCTTCTACGCGATGACCGGCTTCCGGTCGTTCGAGCAGCCGCCCGCGTCCCGTGAGGTCCACTTCTCGGAACCGGAGATTGACCGCTATCGAGTGCTGGTTGGCCTTCAGCAGGACGTGACGATCATCGACCAGCTCCTGAACAGTCTGGCAGTGCTGACCGACCGGCCGCTGATCGAGCCGGTCGAGGAGCGGTACGAGTCGGCGGCGACGAGTATCGAGCGCGCCCTCAGCGCGATCGACGAAACCGCCACCTCGGATCGGTTGGAAACGCTCTTCGGTGAGATGCTGGCGAAGAGCCGTACTGCCTTCGACCTGAGACGGCAGGAAGTCGACGCGCTCGACCGGCAACAGGCGCTGCTGGAGGAGAACCAGAATCTGGCGGTCGAACTCGGCGGCGACGTGGAGAGTCTGGTCGCCGCTTCCCGGGACCGCACCGATGCGGCGACCATGGCCGCGTCCCAGGCGATTCGCACCGGGCGCGCGTTGCTCCTGGCGCTCAACATCGTCAGCATTGCCGGAGCGGTCTTCATCGGCTGGCTGTTCGTCGGACGGCTGCTCGTACGCCGGTTCGAGGCCCTCTCGAGCAGCATGCGGGAGATGGCGGGGGGCAATCTGGAAGCCGAGATCGGGATCGGCGGCAAGGACGAAGTCGCGGACATGGCGGCCGCCCTCGAGGTCTTCCGCCGGCACGCGCTGGAGGTGCAGCGGCTGAACCTGGTCGAGAAGCTGGCGGACGAACTGAAGGAGAAGAACGAGGAGCTGGAGGTCGTGCTGGTCGACCTGCAGAAGGCCCAGGACCAGATCGTGATGCGCGAGAAGCTCGCGGCGCTGGGCGAGCTGACGGCCGGGGTCGCCCACGAGATCAAGAACCCTCTCAACTTCGTCAAGAACTTCTCCGAGGTGTCCTCGGAGCTTCTCGAGGAGGTCGAGGAGATCATGAAGGAGAACGAGGACGGCAGCCTGGACGAGGATCAGCGGGAGGAGATCGGGGAGATCTTCGAGGACCTGAGCGGCAACCTGAAGCTGATCCAGAACCACGGCGAGCGTGCCAACCGGATCGTCACCGACATGCTGAAGATGGGCCGGGGCGCCGCCGGTCGGGAGGAGGCCGACATCAATCGGCTGGTCGACGAGCACATCGGGCTCGCCTACCACAGCGCCCGGGCTTCCGACTCGGAGTTCAACCTCACGATCGAGAAGGACTTCGATCCGGACCTGGGAACGCTGGAGGTCGTATCCCAGGACGTGGGCCGGGTGTTCCTCAATCTGGTCGGCAACGCCTGCTACGCCACGAACGAAAAGCGGCTCGCCACGGACGACGAGTCCTACGAGCCGACGCTCACGGTGACGACGCGGAAGATGGACGACGGCGTCGAGGTCCGTATCCGGGACAACGGCAACGGGATTCCCCGGGACATCGTGGACAAGATCTTCAACCCCTTCTTCACGACCAAGCCGACCGACGAGGGCACGGGCCTCGGTCTGGCGCTCTCGGCCGACATCGTGCGCGAGCACGGCGGCATGATCCGGGTCGATACGGTGCCGGGCGAGTTCACCGAGATGATCGTCGAGCTTGCGGCGGCGCCTCCCGATCTGGACGCCCTCGTTGCCGGCGTCGACGGCCCGGAAGGGGCCGGCGGCGGAGGCTAGGCGCGCGATGGACGCCGCCACCGCGGCAACCGCCGAATCGACGGAGACGCCGCCGGTGTTCGCCATGCGAGGCGTCACCAAGGTCTACGCGATGGGCGAAGTCGAGGTCCATGCCCTGCGGGGCGTCGATCTCGACCTTCACGATGGTGAGTTCGCCGTGCTGCTCGGCCCCTCGGGCAGCGGCAAGTCGACGCTGCTCAACATCCTCGGCGGCCTGGACGGGCCGACCGACGGACTCGTCACCTATCGGGGCCGCGAGTTGAGTCTCGGCGGCGATCGGGCGCTTACGCGCTACAGGCGCCGCCACGTCGGCTTCGTGTTTCAGTTCTACAACCTGATTCCGTCGCTCACCGCGCGTGAGAACGTAGCGCTGGTCACCGAGATCGCGGGCGATCCGATCGCTCCCGAGGATGCCCTGGCGCTGGTCGGCCTGAAGTACCGCCTCGACCACTTCCCGTCGCAGATGTCGGGCGGCGAGCAGCAGCGCGTGGCGATCGCCCGCGCCATCGCCAAGCGTCCGGACGTGCTGCTCTGCGACGAGCCGACGGGAGCTCTCGACATCAGCACCGGTATCGCGGTCCTCGGAGCGCTCGAGAAGGTGAACTCCGAACTGGGCACGACGACCGCGGTGATCACCCACAACGCGGCGATCTCGGCGATGGCGGATCGGGTAATCTCGCTTGCGGACGGCCTGATTACGAGCGACGTTCGCAACTCGACCAAGCAGCCGGCGGCCACGATCGAGTGGTAGGACGATGAGAGCCCTCGACCGTAAACTGCTGCGCGACCTTTGGAACGTGCGTTCCCAGGTGCTGGCGATCGCCCTGGTCGTCTCGTCGGGAGTCGCGCTGCTGGTCATGGCGCAGGGAGTCTTCGGGTCGCTCCTGACCACCCGCGACGCCTACTACGCCCGCTACGCCTTCGCCGACGTGTTCGCCGGCGCCAAGCGCGTTCCCAACTGGGTGGAGCAGCGGATCGCGGCGATCCCGGGAGTCAAGCAGGTCCAGACCCGGGTGGTCGTGAGCGTCTCGCTGGACGTGCCGGATGTCTCCGATCCGGTCAACGGACGCCTGATTTCCCTGCCTGATCGCGGCCGGCCGGCGCTCAACGACGTCGCTTTGCGCCGGGGGCGGTTCCTGGACCCGGATCGGGCGGAGGAGGCGCTGGTCGGCGAGCGCTTCGCCGAGGCTCACGGCCTCGACCTGGGCGATCGCCTGTTCGCCGTTATCAACGGTCGCCGCCAGCCGTTGGAAATCGTCGGTGTCGCGCTCAGTCCGGAGTACGTCTACGGCATCGGACCGGGAGAACTGGTCCCGGATCCGAAGCACTTCGGCTTCCTTTGGATGACCCGGCGGCACCTGGCCACGGCGTTCGAGATGGAGGGCGGGTTCAACGACGTCGCCCTGACGCTGGCCGACCGTTCGCCCAGCGTCGAGCGGGCTGCGATCGTCGAACTCGACGCGATTCTCGATCCGTACGGTGGCCTGGGCGCGATTCCGCGCGCTGAGCAGACCTCGAACTGGTACCTCCAGAACGAGTTGACCCAGCTTCAGAACATGGGACTCCTCGTGCCCCTGATCTTCCTCGCCGTGGCGACGTTCCTGCTCAACGTGGTTTTGCGGCGAACGGTGGCGGTGCAGCGCGAACAGATCGCCGCGCTCAAGGCACTCGGCTACTCGAACATCCGGCTCGGCGTTCACTACGTGCAGTGGGCCGTCGTCGTGGTGGCCCTCGGCGCCCTGTTGGGGATCGGGGCCGGTCTGTTGCTGGCCGAAGCGATGCTCGGCATGTACATGGAGTACTTCCGCTTTCCGCTGCTGGTCTACAAGGTGTCGTCATCGGGCATTCTGATCGCCGTCGGGGTGAGTCTTGCCGCCGCGACGCTGGGCGCGCTGGGCGCGGTGCGCAGCGTCGTCTCGCTGCCGCCAGCCGAAGCGATGCGTCCGGCGACGCCCGAGACCTTCCGGGTGTCCCTGTTCGAACGGCTGGGCGCACGGCGATGGTTGTCGCAGCCGGCGCGGATGGTGCTGCGGAACCTGTCGCGGCGGCCGCTGCGCGCGGTTCTGTCGATCGTCGGCATCGCCTCCGCCGGGGCGATCATGGTCGTGGGCTGGGCGATGATGGACTCGATGGACGAACTGCTCGAGGTGCAGTTCAACATCATCCAGCGCCAGGACCTGTCGGTGAGCTTCTTCGAGCCGGTCGAGCGGAGCGCCGTGCACGAACTCGCCGCCCTCCCGGGCGTGATGCAGGTGGAACCGACGGGTGCGGTCGCGGCGCGGCTGCGCAACGGCCACCTGCAGAAGCAGACGGCGATTCAGGCCCTGGCGCCCGACGCCAGACTGCGGCGGGTGGTGGACGTCGACTATCGCGCGATCCAGCTCGATCGGCCCGGCCTGGTCCTGTCCACGGTGCTCGCCGACCAGTTACAGGTTGAGCCGGGAGACATGCTCGTCGTGGAGGTCATGGAGGCCGCCCGGCCGGTCCGCGAGGTCGTGCTCACGGACACCGTCGACGACCTTCTCGGCGTGACGGCGTACATGGAACAGGAGTCGCTGCAGCGGCTGGTGCGGCGCGACGAGGCGGTCAACGGAGCGATGCTCAGGATCGACAGCCTGGCCGAGGATCGGCTGTACGGTCTGTTGAAGGCGATGCCGGCGGTCGCGGGCGTGACTCTGCGCAGCGCCGCTCTCGAGAGCATCCAGACCTACATGCTCGACAACATGTCCATGATGATGAGCGTCAACCTGTTCTTCGCTCTGGTGATCGCCTTCGGCGTGATCTACAACACGGCCCGGATCTCCCTGTCCGAGACCAGCCGCGAGCTCGCCAGCCTGCGAGTGATCGGTTTCACACGCGCCGAGATCTCGTCGATCCTGCTGGGCGAACTCGGGGTTCTTACCCTGGCGGCGATTCCACTCGGCCTGCTCCTCGGCTACGGCATGATCACCGGCGTGATGAGCGCTTTCGAGAGCGAGCTGTTCCGGCTTCCGGTCGTGGTCGAATCGAGCACGTTCGTGGTTTCCGCGGCGGCCGTTCTCGGGTCGATGGCGATCTCGGCCTGGACGGTACGGCGTAAGCTCCACGATCTGGACCTGGTCGCGGTGCTCAAGACCCGCGAGTAGCAGGGAACGAACTGATGAAGATGCGGCGCTGGGTTTTATGGGGCGTGGGGCTGGTCGTGGTCGCGGCCGCGGCGATCTTCGGAACGCGACCGCAGCCGGTGCCGGCGGAGGTTGCCCAGGTCACGCGAGGGCCGCTGGAGGTGACGATCGACGAAGAGGGCGAGACGAGGGTCCGGGATCGCTTCGTCATCTCGGCGCCGCTGGCCGGTCGGGTCCTGCGGATCGAACTGGAGCCGGGCGACACCGTGGTGGCCGGCGACACCGTGCTGGCGGTCTTCCTGCCCTCGGCGCCGGTGCTGCTCGACGCCCGCAGCCGGGCCGAGGCGGAGGCGGTGGTGGAGACCGCGACTGCCGCCCTCGGCCAGGCCGAGGCGCACTACGAGCGAGCGGCCGCGGAGCTCGCCTTCTCCCGTTCCGAGGCGGGGCGATACCTGCGGCTCAGCCAGGAGGGCATCGTCTCGGTCGAGGCGATGGAGAGCGCTCAGCTCGACCTCGACACCCGTCAGGAAGCGCTGGAGGCCGCCGAGTACGCGGTGCGCACGGCCCGAAGCGAGTTGCAGGCGGCGCGTGTGCGGTTGCTGCAGTTCAGCGCCGAGAGCGCCGAGGACCTGAACGGGGCGACGATTCGGATCGTGTCGCCGGTTTCGGGCGTCGTGCTGCGGCGGGTGCGGGAGAGCGAGTCCATCGTGCCCGCCGGCGAAGCCCTGCTCGAAGTCGGCGATCCGGGCCAGATCGAGGTGGTCACGGACTATCTGTCGAAAGACGCCGTCCGGATGCGCTCGGGCCAGCGCGTGCTGATCGATCGCTGGGGCGGCGAGCGCCCCCTGCAGGGCCGGGTGCGGCGCGTGGAACCTTCGGGCTTCACGAAGATCTCGGCGCTCGGCGTCGAAGAGCAGCGGGTGAACGTGGTGATCGACATCGTCGATCCGCCGAGCGACTGGGCGGGCCTGGGCGACGGATTCCGCGTCGAGACGCGGGTCGTCGTGTGGGAGAGCGACGACGAAGTGAAGGCGCCGACCGGGGCGCTCTTCCGGCGCGAAGAGAACTGGGCCGTGTTCGCGGTCGAGGGCCGCCGCGCCGCGCTCAGGCCGATCGAGGTGGGCGAGCGGAACGGACAGGAAGCCCAGGTGCTCGGCGGTCTCGATCCCGGCGAGCAGGTCGTCGTCTACCCGAGTGACAGCCTGAGCGACGGTTCGCCGGTCTCGGCGGAACTCTGACCGCCGCTGACGGTCAGGACGAGAGCGGGGCGATGACGCCCTCGGCGAACTCGTTCAGCATCGCCAGCTCTTCATCCTGCTCGAACCAGCCGACGTGGTGCCAGAGGAAGAACTCCTCGATGCCGAACGTCTCGTGCAGGCGGCCGACGTGGTCGAGCACCTCCTGCCGCGAACCCATCCACATCCGCCCCATGGGGACGTGGTAGGGCGGCGCGTTGTAGGCGAAGTTGAACAGCCACTCGAAGCCATCGTAGAGCTTCTTCGTCTCAGCCGGGTTCCGGCCCATGATCAGGTGTCCGCCCAGGGCCAGCATGTCGTTCGCGCCGATGATCCGGCCGTGGTTCAGGGCTTCCTCCAGGCAGATGTCGAGGGTCAGGGGGATGAACTCCTCCTTCGACTCGTTGAACATGCCCATCATCTTGCCGCCTTCGCGGGCCCAGAACTTCGCGGTTCCCATGCTGTAGCTGAAGGGTGCATAGACGGGTGGGTGGGGGTCGTTCTGCAACGGCCGCGGCACGATCCCGATCTCCTTCAGCGTCCCGTCGGCCGTCACCGAGCCGGGTGACCATTGGTTCGTGGGCCCGAAGCTCCAGTCCATCGGCGGCGGCGCCTGCCAGAACTCGCCGGTGAGATTCACGACCTCCTGGGTCCAGAGCGCCTTGACGAGCCGCCAGTTCTCCTCGAACGCCCGCCGGTTGCGGGCGTCCACCTCCGACTTGTCGGAGTGGGTCGCCGTGATTCCGATGTGCTGGCCGAACGTGCCGGTCCAGCGAGGCGTGTTGCCCCTGGTGAAGCCGGCGAACATGCGGCCGCCGGTGAAGTGGTCGAGCATCGCCAGGTTTTCGGCCAGTTGAATCGGATTGACGGCGGTCAGGTTCATCCCGAGCTGGCCGACGCGCATCTGTTCGGTGTGCTGCGCGACGAAGTAGTCCCAGAACAGCGGATTCGTCGTCGTCTCGATGCCCTCCACCTGGAGGTGCTGCTCGGTCATGCAGAAGCCCGTGTAGCCGACCGATTCGGCGAACGTCATCTGCGCCTTCAGGTTCGCCATCAGAGCCTGGAACCGGTTCGGATCCGACCCGGCGCGGCCGACCCGCTCGCCGAGGCGCCGCATGTACGGGATGGCGAGGATGACGAACTCCATCAACCGCCCGCCTTGCCGGCGTCTCCGTTCAGGTAGTCCAGCACGCTCTGCTGGAAGTGCATGATCGGCGACTCGGCGCCGGAACCGGCGGCCATCGGGCCGACCTCGAACTTCGGGGACCGCAGGTTGCGCTGGATCATCTCGCAGATCCACATGTCCTCGAGCTGGAAGTTGCCGGATTCCATCGGGTGCCCTTCCTGGTTGGCCAGGCTGATCAGTGTGGGCGACTTGCCCGCGTCGGCGCGGGAGGCCGATCCGTAGGTCGTCCAGCTCTGGGTCCACATCATTGTCAGGTCGGGGCTCTTCGGCTCCAGCATCGAAACGTGGAATCCCCAGGGGCTCGGCGACAGGATGGTCAGGGGAAAGAGCATGACCACGCCCGGATAGAAGCTCTCCTCGTGGCCCGGCAGACGGGTCGCACCCGCGCCGTCGGCGAGTTCGGCCGAGAGCACGGTGGACGATTGCGGATCGCCCTCCCGCTCGATGGAGTACCAGACGGTGTGACGGCCCACCGGGTGCCAGAGGTTCCGGTCGGGATAGACGCTGCCCAGGGTCTGGTTGTGGAGATAGCCGAGGTGGTAGCCGTCGATCGCGTTCTCGTAGAAGACCTTCCAGTTGCAGTGCATTTCGTAGCGCACGTCGCCGGCGTAGCTCAGGCTGCCGTCGGCCAGGTCGTGGGGCCAGGCGTGGTCGTCGAGTCCGGCGATCCACTCGTCGAACGGCTCGGGCGGTTCCGGGTCCGGATTGACATAGACCATGCCCCGGTGGGCGCCGACGGAGGCTCGATGCAGCGACAGGCGCTCGCGCGGAGCCGTACCGAAGCACTCGGCCTCATTGGGCACCCCTCGCAGGGCCCCGTTCGTCTCGTACGTCCAGCGGTGGTACGGGCAGCGGATGGTCGAGCCCACGTTGCCGCTGCCCTCGACGATCTCGCAGCCGCGATGGCGGCAGATGTTGTGGAAGGCCTGGAGCTCTCCGGCTTCGTCCCGGAGCACGAACAGCGAGTGGTTCATCAGCCGGCAGGTGCGGAAGTCTCCGGGTTCCTTGAGGTCCTCCTCGGTCGCTGCCCAGACCCAGGAGCGGTCGAACAGGCCGTGGACTTCCCGGTCGAGCCAGCCGTTGTCGAAGTAGGCCTCCGGGGGCAGTAGCTGGCGGGGATGCTCGAAGGTCGTCGTCACGGTTGCTCCTCCTTTCCGAGTCCGTGCAGAAGGGTCCTGGTGGCCAGGTCCGCGGCGTCCGCCGCGGCGATCCGGCCGGAGGCGACTTCGTTCCACGCGCTCCAGATGAGTTGGTCGATCTGTGCGACCACCCAGGCGGTCGGCACGTCGGCGGCGATGGCGCCCTCGGACTTGAGGCGGCCGACCAGGGCGGCGACTCGGTCGAGTTGCCGCCGGTACTCGGCAGTCGTGTGTTCGTCGCCGATCTCCGCGCGGTAGAGAAAGCTGTAACGGTCCCCCAGGGGAATCACGGCTTCGAACATGCCCTGCAGTTGCCGGCAGGCGCTCGCGCCCTGGACGATGGTCGCGGCCACGGCTTCGTTCGTTTCCGCGATGCAGATCTCGGCCAGCACCGTCAGCAACTCGTCGCGGTTCCTGAAGTGCCGGTGAAGCGTCGCTCGACCGACTCCGGCGTGGAGGGCGACCTCGCTGAAGGTCGCTCCGGGATTGCGCGACCAGAGGCGAATCGCGGCGTCGATGATGGCGTCGCGCGTGCTTCGGCGCGGGCTGGGATGCAGTGCTGGTCTCATGAGGTTCACCTCGGGGGGGCGTCTCGCGGGCTGAGTCTCGGGGCGTGGAGCATCTTCAGTAGCGGATTCGCAAGTGAGAACTGGTCGCGACCGACTGGCAGGTCAGGACGGCGCCGCCGTCGACTTCGGTGTCGGTCAAGGCTGCCGTCGACCGCATATGGACCGAGCCGCCGACAAGCTCGGCGCGACAGGCCCCGCACACGCCGGCCTCGCATGAGTAGGGGGGCTCCAGCCCGGCCGCCCGGGCAGCGGCCAGGATCGTCTGGCCTGCCTCCAAGGGCGCCACGTGCCGGCGACCGCCGAGCACGATTCGGGCAGTTGCATCCACGCCTCCTACCGTATCGTCGAGATCGAGAGCTTCTCCGTCATAGCTCTCCGCGTGAACCCGGCCCGCCGGAACGTCGAGGTCCGCGAGCCCGGCGGCGACTGTGCGGTTCATCCCGCCGGGGCCGCAGACGAAGTAGTGCGCGTCCTGGGCGTAGGGGGGGTTCTCCGCAATCCAGGCTTCGACGGCCGCGGCATCGATTCGTCCCTTCCGCCAGCACCGGGCTCCATTGGGCCGCGAAAGGACGTGATGGACCGCGAGCCTTCGCGGTTGTCCCGCGACAAGCGACTCCAACTCGCCGGCGAAGAGGATCGAGCCGGCGTCGCGATTGCCGTAGAGCAGGCGAGCGCTGGACCAGGGTTCGGCCGCGAGGAGCGAGCGCAGCATCGCGTAGAGCGGCGTGATCCCGCTGCCGGCGCCGATCAGATAGCAGGTGCGCCGGCGCCGAGGGTCCGGCTTCACTACGAACCCGCCGAACGGCGGCATCACGTCGACCCGCGAACCGGCCCCGAGCGAGTCGTTGATGTGGTTCGACACGAGGCCCCCAGGGACGCGCTTGACTGTGATTCGCAACGGGTCGCCGGCGAGTCGGGAGGCCGAAACGGAGTAGGAACGCCGCACTTCCTCGCCATCGATTCGGAACCGGAGGGTTACATGCTGTCCGGGCGTCCAGAGGAAGCGGGCCTTCAGGTCCCTCGGAACCTCGAACGTCAACGTCCGGGCGACGCCGGGGATCTCCTCCCGGACGTCGGCGACCGTCAGCGTGTGGAAGGCCATCTCGCGCGGCCTTCCAGAAGCCGCAGTACCACTTCCTGATGCTCCAGCACGGGGCTTTCTCCCCGTGCGGCGGGTCCGACCTCGAACCAGGGGCTTCTCAGCGATTTCTGCTGCTGTTCACAGGCGTAGACGTCTTCCGCGGTGAAGTCACCCGAGGCGAGGGGATCGTCGTCTTCGCCGGCGTACTTGCCCGTCACCGCCTTCTTCCAGAAACCAGCCGACCGCAGCGCTTGCTGGCCGAACTCCCAGGCGGACGCATCCTTCACCCGGGTCCGGTTCTCGACCCGGGTCAGGTCGGGCGCCAGCGGTGTGATCGTGAAGGTGGACCAGGACGACTCGCCTTCGGCCAGCCCGATGCCGGGGAACAGCATCGGTACCCAGACTCCCAGTTGGTCGCGCGGCAGGATCAGGGGAAGGTCGGCGTTCCGTTCGATGTCGGCGGCGTAGTCCGCGGCAAGCGGTTCCCGGAAGGCGTAGTGCGGCCCGATGAAACCGTACTCCGCCTGGGCATGGTCGTACATCGACAGCGTGCCGGAATGCAGATGAGACAGGTGGTACACGTCGATGTAGTTCTCGACCACGATCTTCCAGTTCGCCTTGATGTCGTAGCTGGCACGGGCTTTCGGGTACTCGACGAGAGCGTCGACGTCGTGCGGGCCGAGGTGCGGCTCAATCTCTCCGAACCACTCCATGATGGAACCCGCGTCCGGGTCGGGATGGACGAACAGCATCCCGCGCCACAGATCGACCGAGGCGGGCTTCAGGCCCAGGCACGACTTGTCAACGCCGGCGAACTCGCGCTGCTCGTCCGGCACGGACAGCAGTCGACCTTCCAGGTCGTAGGTCCAGTCGTGGTAGGGGCAGGTGATGGCCTTACGGGTCTTGCCGACGGCGCGCAGCAGTTGCGTACCCCGATGACGGCAGATGTTGTGGAACGCCCGCAGCCGCCGGTCGCGGCCCATGACGACGAAGATCTCGTTCAGCCCCGCCCGAACCGACGCGTAGGCGCCCGGCTCGCTCACGTCCTCGGCGAACCCGGCATAGGCCCAGGTGCGGGAGAAGATCGCCTCCAGTTCGTCTTCGAACCAGTCCTGTCCGGTATAGGCCTCCACCGGCAGGCGGTGCAGCATGCGGCCGGACACTCAGCTTTCCCCAGGCCCGAGATACAGGCTGTCGAGAGCCGACGGCGCCGCGTCGGCCAGGATCGTCAACACGCCGAAAGCCACCCACAGCAGGGTGACGATCCAGAACATCACGGGTCGTTCAGCTCTGTGCAGCGGCCGCAGCAGCAGCGTTTCGCCGTGGCGGAGCGCCGGAACCGACCAGCAGATGAACAGCACGCCCCAGGGCCAGGACCAGCCCAGCGCCGTGGCGGCCAGCAGACCGATCAGGACGAGGACATCGAGGACGCGGAAGCGGTCTGCACGAAGCAATCCGCCGCGTCCACCGGTTCGTGAAGTTACGGTTGTCTGCACTATCGAGATCCCTTCTCGCACGCATCGCCGATGCCGTTCCCGTCGGCGTCGGCCTGGTTGCGGTTGGAGGCGGAGGGGCAGTTGTCCAGGCCATCGAGGATGGTGTCGCGATCGCGGTCGATCCCCATCCGCCGGCCGGAGCCGGGTGGCCCGCAGGTGTAGGTGACGGGAGTACGACCCGTGGCGAGTGTTCGCAGGCGCGACGGCGTCCATCGCTCGCCCCGGTCATCGAGGAAGTGGCCGTTTCTGAGTCGAACCCATCCGCGCGGTTGTCCGGCCACCGTGGCCTTGGCGATCAGGTCGCACTCGGTGACCGAACCGCCGAGAACGGCCGACTGGAACGAGACCCGGGCGCGGTGCGTCAGCAGGTCGACGCGCGGGTTGGCTGCGGAGGCGTTCGTCGCGTCCAGGGTGACCTGCTGCCCGACGATCGGCGCCAGGTCCGTGTCGAACTCCATCAGGTAGTCGACGAGGCCCTGGCGCACCTCGTCGTCCGGGATGCCAATGTCCATGCCGTCGCTGAAACTGCAGCCGAACACGTCGCCGGAGCGGCGGCCGCCCGGCAGACCGAGTTCGGCGCAGGTCGTGGTGCCGTCGTCGAAGACGGCGCCCTGAAGGAAGTTGAAGAGCTTGTCCGTCGCGCCGTCGTGCAGAAAGCCGAACCCCCGGATCTGGTCGCCCTGGTGGGCGTCGGTGGCCGAGGGGAGGAAGTACTGCCGGTTCGGAAGGCCGAACATCCCGACCTTCTGGTAGAGGTTCCGCAGGTGCGGAACCTTGAGAATCAGCACCTCGCCGCCGTGCGACGCGTCGCCGGCGGTACCGAAGAAGCCCTTTGCCGGGTCGTGCCGGTGGCAGCCGGCACAGTTCCGCCCGTCGACCGCCGCGCCGTTCCGGTTGCCGGGGAGGTCAGCGGCGGCGTCGACGCCGTCGGAGCGGCGCGGTCCGTCGAAGAAGGCGTCTCCGATCCGGGCGGACGGACTGTGCGTGTTGTTGAGCGGCTTGATCGGGTTCGGCGGCAACTGCACGGCGAGCATGAAGTCGGCGAACTCGTCCACGTCCTGCTCGAGCTGGATCACCTCGGCCGGCTTGGCGGCAGCGTTCACGCCGGAGAGCGTGACATCGAGCCCCAGCAGGCTCTCGAAGGCGACGATGAAGTTCTTGAACGAGAACTTCTCGTCCAGGGTCCTCCGCTCGTCGATCCCGAAGTAGCCGTTGGCCCGGTCGCCGCGCCAGTGCATGTGGCCGTGGGTCGACATGCCCCGCATCGTCTGCGTGAACATGGGCCCCTTCATCGGCGAGAAGACGAGCTGGTTGCCGTTGCCGTTCACGTACGGCACGGTCTCGCAGCCCGGATAGTGCCCGAAGATGTCGCAGGACAGCCAGAAGTCGGAGAACGTCGGGAACGGCTGCGGGTTGGCCGTGTTGCCGTCGTCCGGATTGCCGAGGTCCCAGCTCAGGTGATCCGTGTCGCCGAACACGTGGCAGCTCGCGCAGGAGGATTCGCCGTTGGACGAGGTCCGATTCGCGTCGTAGAGGATCCGGCGTCCGGTCACCACTTCGGCGGGTTCCGGGTTGTGGAAGGAAACTGCCTGCCGGACGGCGCCGCTCACCGCGTCGACGACCTTGACGCTGCGCTCGAAGTGGGCGAACACGTAGAGCTGGCCGTTCGGACGGTTGTGCGTCTCGTCGAGCAGGAGTCCGGCGGGTCCGCCGGACACGTCCAGGTAGTTCGCGCTCAGGGAGGTCGGGTCGAACTCCTTTCCCTCGCCGTCCCACAGCGTGTCGTCCTCGAGATCCGCGGTGTCGAACACGCCGATCCTGTCCGAGCCCAGGGCTGCGACGTAGAGCTTCGCTCCGTCGGAGCTGACCTGTAGTTCCAGAGGAGTCGAGAGGCTGTGCCGGCGAACGGCGGGGGGCGACTTCAGGACGGAGTAGTCGATGTGGCGGTTCAGGTGGCGCTTGCGGACGGTGCCCGTTCCAGGGTCGACGACGGTGATTTGCGCTCTGGCGATGTCCCCCTGAACGGTCGAGCCGCCGCGGACTCCCGGTCCCTCGAAGCGGACGTGGTTCCGTGCGTCCGTGTTGGCTACGTAGACACGGCCTGTCTTCGGATTCACGGCCATGTTGAACAGGGTCGTGCCGACGTGCGCGAAGTGGTCCTTCTCCTCGAGCGTGGCGGCGTCGATCGCGAAGACGTCCCGGTCGGGCAGGAAGAAGCGGATGCCGTTCGAGTAGTTCAGGCCGCGGGAATCCCTCCACTCGCCGGACTCGCCGTCCCACTTCACGATCATTGCGGTGAACGGCGCGGGCTCGCCGTCGGCCCCGGTGCTGGGCAGAGGGCGTCCCATCGGAAGGGTCTTGTCCGCCGGGCCGTTAGGCGAGGCCGTCGCATGCACAGCCGGGAGGTTGCCGGCCACACAGGGCTGATCGCCGCGCCGGCGGTCCCAGGTCGCGCCGATGAAGAAGCCGCGGGGCGAGTCCTCGAAACCCCGGCACATCACTCCCTCGTGGATCACGCTGGTCTGGTTTCCGGAGTGGAACACCGCCGCATACACGGTGGAGCCGTCCGGGCTGACCGTTAGTGCGCGCGGCGTGTCGCCGAACAACTCGATGATCCGTAGCGGCGTGCCGCCGATTCCGGCGCCGGGATCCCCGGCGTCGAAGACCCAGACGTCGGCTCGCCCCACGCCGGCGGTGTGCAGTTGCGGGTCCCCGGCCCCGTGGACGCCGGCAAGCGAGGGATGCGTGCGGTGCTGGCCGCGATGGGCCGTCGTGATGAAGGCCCGATTACGCGCGAAGACGATGTCCCGGGGTTCGTCGCCGACCAGGAGGGTGCGCTTGACGAAGGCGGCGCCGCGTGTGGCCGGGTTAGAGGCGAGTAGCGGACCGAGGTCCACGATACTCACCGAGTCCGAGAGATGGTTCACCACCCAGACCTCCGAGGCGTGGCGCGCGGCCACGGCGACGGGTTCCATGCCCACGGGAACCGATGCCCGGTGAGCCAGCGTGCCCGAGTCTCCGACGGTGAAGACCTCGAGGTGGTTGTCCGGCGTGTTCGTGACGAAGAGCAGGCTGCCGTCGGGCGACAGGACCAGCGGTCGAACCGGGCCCGACTCGAAGGCGATGAACTCCACCGCGTGGGCGGCGCCGGCGACGATCAGCGGGATCAGGAACGTCGCCGCGGTTCGGAGGGCTCGATTCCGGCGTCGGTGTCCAGCGTGAGGTGCGTTGAGGGGCATCGCGTCGGTCTCTCCTTACCCGGGATGGTACAGAACTGTCTCAAGAGAGTCAACACAAGGTCATTCGGTTCGTTTCGTGCTCGAGAGCTATTGAGTCTGCTCGCCAGCGAGCGCGGCGAGGTTCTCCTCGTGCCGCCGCCGATTCAACCGGTAGTGGCGAAGAACGAAGATAGCCAGGAGGTAGAGAACGGCCAGCACCGGGCCGTACAGCCATCCCAGGCGCTCGACCATCGACTGGTCGATCGAGGACGTGTCGGCCTGGGTGGGGAAGTTGATCACCGTCAGCAGCAGACCCCCGATCCAGATTCCCAGTCCCGTGGCGACCTTGCCGGTGAAGGAAAGAACGGCGGAGACGAGTCCCTCCTCCCGGCGGCCCGTGACCACGGCGCGGGCGTCGACGACGTCCGCGACCATCGAGGCGCTCACGGTGCTCGTCATCACGATGAGAGCTACCTGGGCAACGCCGATCGCGACCATCGATGGAAAGAGCGCTGAGTGGCCGGCTGGCGGGAAGACACCGAGCAGGGCGAGCACGACCGGGCCGCTGCCGGCCAGAAGCGACAGGACCGAGAGCCTGATCAGGACGGCCCTCTTGTCGCGGCCCCGGCTGGCTACCGGCAGGAGGGCGATGGCGAGCAGCGGCGATGCGAGTTGGGCGGCGAGGATGGAGCTGGTCTGGGTGCTGTCGAAGCCCCAGAACCAGGGCTGCATGTAGGCCCACATCGCGGTCGCGGTGCCGCTGGCCGCGGCGGTCAGGGCCGTCGAGGCCAGGATCGCTGCCAGACTGCCGTCTCTCAGGGTTGCCAGCGTCTCCGCAAGGACCCGTCGAGCCGCGGCCCGTTCGGGCGGTGGGGCCGCGAGCTTGGGGATGTGTCGGTGAGTCGCCACCGCGGCGAGTACCAGACAGATGATGAGCGCGCAGGCGGTGATCAGACCGGCCTGTTCGTACCCGGCGCGGCGCAGGATGCCGGTGCCGGCCGGGTAGTCGGGGCTGTCGGCCAGCCACCAGACGTACATCGACACCGCCATCAGGGTGCCGAAGAACCAACCGCCAGCGTAGGAGAAGTTCATCAGCCGGGTCCGGTCCTCGTAGCCTGGGGCGAGTTCCGGTAGCAGGGCGTTGAAGGGGACGGTGTGCATCGTCACCGCCAGCCGTAGCGCGACGGTGAAACCGGCGAGCCAGAGGAACAGTGCCGGCTGCGAGAGGTCGGGAGGCCTCCAGAGGAAGTAGTAGCAGAGAGGAATGGGGAGGACGGCGGCGTAGAGGAACGGATGTCGTCGCCCGAGCCGGCTCCGGAGCCGGTCCGACCAGCGCCCGACCAGCGGATCCGAGACCGCGTCGACGACAAGCGCCAGCAGCAGCGCGGAGCCGGCGAGCGCCGCGTCGAGGCCGACTACCTGGCTGTAGTAGATGAGGAGAAAGAAGGAGATGCCGTTGCTGACCAGGCCGCTCGCCGTCCCGGAGGCGGTGAAGGCCAGACGGTTCAACGGTTGTTACTCCCTTAGCCCGGTCCCGCGGGCGGTGCCTTCCCTTACCTGGCGATGCTCACCCAGGCGGCTCTCACTCCGCGAGCTGGAACGGGGTGGACCACTCCATCGAGCCCCAGCGGATCGTCAGCATCCCGCCGTTTCCGTTGACCTCCAGCAGTCCCTCGGTCTCTTCGACCGGTTCGGCGAGCGTCCGGAACGTCAGGGGCGTCTCGCCCGCGTCGTGCTCGGCCATGTGCATCGTGCCCCAGACATCGGCCAGGTGGTTGAAGACGAGCTTCCAGCCGTCCCCTTCGCGCTTGAGCCAGAGGCTGTAGACGCCGGGGTAGGTCGGCCCATGATTGTGGGCGGCGATCTTCGCGTCCTCGAACGCCAGGTCGGCGTCCGTCCAGAACTTGAAGGGCTTGGCGTAGATCGGCTCCAGCACTTCGCCGTCGGCGAGCGTCTCGAGCCGGTCGTAGTCGTGGCCGGGCGCCGGCAGCAGGTCGAAGCGGAGCCGGATCGCCTGATCGGCGATCTCGATCCTCGACGAGGACAGGTCTTCCGGTTCGCCGACCGGCTGCCTGCTGACGATGACGCCGGCCGCGTCGGCGGCCTCCTTCGTCATTCCCTTGACGTCGGCGTTGAAGAAACCGGTCTCCAGCCTGCCCCTGAGACCGTCGCCCTCGCGGGCGAGGTCCATCTCGACCGGTACGATCTGCCCGCCCAGCTCGAGGTCGAACTTGAGGTGCAACCCCGCCTCGGTCCTCGTGATGTTCTCGATCTCGAGATCCGCCAGACGCGCCAGGTAGAAGTCGGCGCTCGCCTTGCCGTCGTCGTCGGCGAACGTGATCAGGCTGTTGAGCGAGCCCTGCTGGGTCATCACTTCGAGCACCCACTCGCCGAGAAAGGGCTCGATCTCGGCGGTGTCGATGCGCGGCGGCGGCTCCGGCGGTGCGTCCTGGCCCAGGAGCGGGACGCTCGCCAGGGTCAGCGCAGCGGCGATTGCGAGGGCGAGGGGGGTGTGTGGAATGCGATCCATGGCCTGGTCTCCGTCCGTGGTTGCGGGCAGCGCCGGTCTCAGAAGTAGTCCGGCATGGAGGGTGGCGGACCGGCGAAGACCCGGTCGGCCTGATTGAGAGAAGCAGTCGGTCCTTTCACCTGGCCGAGCTCGGCCAGCCGGCGGGCGCTCAGGTGGCCGCTGTAGAGCGACGCGAGTGCGCGGATATCGAGGCGGAGAGCGTCTGGTCCGGCGGCGTCTCCGGCGCGGCTCGCTCTCGCTTCGCCGCCTCCGACGTCGAGCAGGAAGCCGCCGGCGTTGGCCGGCACGACGTCGTCCGTCAGATCCAGTTCGATCCGGGCCGTCGTGTCCGGCGGGTAGCCTCGCGCGCCGAGCGCGGCCCGGACGTCCACGATCCGCAGCATCCAGGTCTCGGCTACCGAGATCTCGGTACCGACCTCGGGCACTTCGAGGAGAAGCGAATCGTCGAGGCCGCCGTACCAGGTGGCGTGGCGGGCGAGCGTCCGGCAGTCCGAGAACAGGGCGAGAACACGCCGTGCCGCTTCCCGGTTGGCGACCTGCACGTCGCGGACGTTGAGGGTGTAGGGATAGCGCGCCACTTCGCCGAGCGTGTAGACGACGTAGCCTTCGATGTCGCCGGCGGCGCCCGGCACCACGTAGCCATGCACGTCGCGGCCTGCCGGGTGGCGGTAGACGCGATCCCAGATGTGGCCGTTGCGATCGAGCCAGCCGGGGCGGTTCGAGGCCACTTTGCGGTAGAAGCGCGCCACTGCGTCCCCGTCGCGGTTCGGGTCGAGTGGGAGGATCCCCTGGGCCGACCCGATACGTCCCAGCTTCGGAAGCGGCAGCCGGTACTGGTAGCGGTGGCCGGCGACCGCGTAGCCCGCACGCCCGTAGAGTGTGAAGGTGGTCGGGTAGAGCGTCGAGACCGCGACGCCCTGGCCATGCATCTCGGCAAGCGCCGCCCTCATCATCGACTTCGCGACCCCGCGCCCTCGCGCGGTCGGACTGATCGCCACGCCCGCGATGCCGATGTTGCGAATCGACCGGCCGCCGAAGAACTGGCCCATGTCGTAACGGACGAGGCCTCCCAGGACCTCGCCGCCCGAGCGCACGACCCGCACTTGATCACGGGTGTCCCGGAGCCATGACAGGCAGGATTCGAGCGGCGTATTGAACGCCAGCGCCTCGTTGCGGGCCAGGGCTTCCAGGTCCGCCTCGTCGCGAATGGGGCCGAAGCTGAGGCAGTCGGTCACGGGGCGGGAGTCTACTTGCCTCTCCCCGATCCGCCGCGGGCGACTGGCAGGCAGTGGTGGCCTGCGCCGATCTGGACGGGTTGCTCCAGCCGTTACACTCCGCCGCCTATGGACATTGGCATCTTCATGTTTCCCACCGGCGACGCGATCCGCCCGGACGAACTCGGCGAGGAGGTCGAGGCCCGCGGCTTCGAGTCCCTGTGGTTTCCCGAGCACACGCACATTCCGACCTCCCGCCGGAGTCCCTTCCCGGGCGGCGGCGAGTTGCCGCCCGAGTACTCCCGTTCCCACGATCCCTTCGTCGCGCTGACCGCGGCCGCGATGAGCACGAAGAAGATCAGGCTCGGCACCGGCATCTGCCTGATCATCGAACGCGACACGATCACCACCGCGAAGGCGGTGGCGAGTCTCGACGTGCTCTCCGGCGGCCGCTTCATCTTCGGCATCGGCGGCGGCTGGAACCGGGAGGAGATGGAGCACCACGGCACGGACTACCCAACCCGCTTCGCGAAGCTCGAGGAGCAGGTCGCGGCGTTCAAGACGATCTGGACCGAGGACGAGGCGGAGTTTCATGGCCGTCATGTCGACTTCGATCCGATCTGGTCCTGGCCCAAGCCGGCCCAGAAGCCGCATCCACCGATCGTTCTCGGCGGCGGCACGCGCTACACGCGCCAGCGGGTCGTCGATCACTGCGACGGCTGGATGCCGATCGGGCGAGATGACGAGGCGGTGCTCAGGGGCATCGAGGATCTGAGGCATCGCGCCGAACGCGCGGGCCGGGCGATGGACACGATCTCGATCAACGTCTTCGGCGCGACGCCGAATCGGGAGGTCCTCGACCGTTACGCCGAGGCTGGCGTCGGCCGGGCTGTCCTCCTGGCGCGGCCTGAAGGACGCGACCTGGTCCTGCCCCGGCTCGACCGGTACGCCGCTTTCGTCGGCCCATAGCGAATACGCCGGCAGAACCGGCGTAATGGACAGGCTGATTCCGAAAAGACCGCCAAAACGGAATTGCAATGGACAGAATGAAGGGTCTGGAGTCCCTGTCCTGCGAGGACTTCCTCCGCGCCCTCGTTCCGGGACGGTCAATTGCGGAGGTGCTGGCCGCGGCCCGGCAGTAGTTCGATCAGGTTCCTTCGGAGGTCTCCGTCACGAGCAGATCGACGACTTCTCGCAGGGCCTCGTCCTTGCTCGCCCCCTCCACCAGGCGCAGCCGGTAGAGGTCGAGCTGCCGGTCGGCGCTGGAGCCGTCCCGCACGATGGTCAGGCAGTGCCGGAGTTCCTGCTCGCAGCCGAGGGCGCGGGCGTCTTCGGCGAGTTCGTCTGTGAGTTCCTGCAGTTCGTCGGCGATGTCGATGCGGCCGCCGCGCCGGGTGTCGCCGAGGAACGCGAGCAGGCCGTAGCGTTGGGCGAGCCACTTGTTCTCGACGATGATCTCGGTCGGCGGCTCCGGGGGCAGCGTGCCTTCCCGGTCGTGCCGCGCCAGCATCCGGATCAGGGAGGCATAGAGAGCGACGATGCACATCGCGTCTTCGATCGCCGGACAGGTGTCGCAGATCCGCAGCTCCACGGTGGGGAACTTGTGGGAAGGCCGGATGTCCCACCAGATCTCGCTGCCGTCCTCGATGAACGCCATGCGCTGGTACTCGCCGAGAAGCCCCTCGTAGTCGGCTCGGGAGGCGAGCGGTCCGGGGATGCTGGTCCGGGGCATCGCCTCGAAGAGATTCAGGCGGTTGCACTTGAATCCCGACTCCCGGCCCTTGCCGAACGGCGACGAGGCGGAGAGCCCGATGAACAGGGGCAGGTAGCGACGGAGCGCCGTCATCACGCGGACCCGGGTGTCGAAGTCCCCGAAGCCGGCGTGCACGTGCATGCCGCAGATGACCAGGCGCCGGACCGTCTCCTGGTAGGTGGAGGCGAACTGCCGGTAGCGTTCCTTCGGCGTCGGAAGCTGGGCTTCCCAGGCCGCGAACGGATGGGCCGAGGCGCCGATCACCGCCGCGCCGTGGGCTTGAGCCGCCTCGACGACGAGGCGGCGGGACGCCTTCAGGTCATCGCGCACTCCGGCCACGGAGTCGTGGACGGCCGTGTTCGTTTCAATCTGGGAGCGAAGGAACTCCCGCACCACCTGCTGGCCGCCGGCTGCTTCACGGCAGGCCTCGAAGATGCCGGGATCGGGATCGCTCAGCAGATCGCGCGAGTCGGGGTCGACGAGGAAGAGCTCCTCCTCGACGCCGAGAGTGATCGTGACGTCGTCGCCGTTCGGGTAGGGGCTCATCGTCGGCGGACTCTACGCCGTCTGTCCGCGGATGGCACTAGTAGTGGCGAGCCGCGGCCCTTACGGTCCGCGTTCGCGACATTGATCGTGTCGGACGCGGCCCGGAGGGCCACGCCCGACACGATCAGTAGTGGCGGGGATCGCCCCTCCGGGGCGCCCCGCGACTGTGAAACGGGAAGCGCGCCCCTTCGGGCCGCGGTTCCCGCTTCAGTAGTTCAACTCTTCGCCTTCGGATTTCGCGATGACGGCGGCGCCGACGGAGTCGGACGTGATGTTCACCATCGTCCGGAACATGTCGAGCGGGCGGTCGACGCTGAGCATCACGCCGGCGAGCGCGTAGGCCTCCGGCGTGGTCAGGTCGATTGCCTCGAGCACGATGAAGATCATGACAAGGCCGGCCGACGGGATCGCCGCGGCGCCGACCGAAGCCAGCAGCGCGGTCAGCACGACGACCAACTGGGTATAGAGCGACAGTTCGACACCGAGGGCCTGGGCGATGAAGAGGGCGCCGACGATCTCCAGCAGGGCCGTGCCGTCCATGTTGACGGTAGCGCCCATCGGCGCGACGAAGCTGCTGACCCGGTTCGAGGCGCCGACCTTCTCCCGCAGGCACTTCATCGTCATCGGCAGGGTGGCTGCGGAGGAACTGGTCGAGAACGCCATCGCCATGGCGGACGCCATCGCGCGGTAATGATGGATGGGGTTCTTTCTGGAGAGCAGGGCGAAGAGCAGCGGCAGCACGACGAACACGTGCAGCGACAGGCCGACCGCGATCGTCAGCACGTACTTGCCGACCTGCTGGAACACGTCGAGGCCCATCTGGCTGACCGCGCGGGCGAGCAGGGCGAAGACGCCGATCGGCAGCAGGCGGATGACCCAGGTCGTCACCTTCATCATCGCCTCGAAACCGGCGCTGAAGCCGTCGCGGAGCAGGTCGCCGGTCTTGCCGGTCATCACGCCGATCGCGGCGCCGAGCACGATCGAGAAGAAGATGAGCCCGAGGATGTCGCCCCCGGCCGCGGCGCCGACCGGATTGTCCGGGACGAGGCGCTGGAGGATGTCGGCCATCGAACTGGGCGTCTGCAGGTCCTCCGGTGTGAGCGGCGCCACTCCTTCGGGCATGACGAGCCCCTTGCCGGGCCGTATGCTGTTGGCCAGCGTGAGGCCGACCAGGATTGCCATGAAACTGCTCAGCGTGTACCAGAGGAGAGTCTTGCCGCCCAGGCGGCCGATCGACTTGCCGTCGCCGATGCCGGACACGCCATGGACGATCGAGGTGAAGATCAGCGGCACGATGACCATCCTGAGGAGGCGCATGAAGAGGTCCGCGACCCATGCGATCCAGCCCACCTCTCCGAAGACCAGTGCGAAGCAGAGCCCCGCCGCCATTCCGATCAGTACCTGCCAGTGAAGTGCGAGTTTCATGAGTCGGCAGGGTAGCACGCGGAAAACGAGGCTTCGCCGTTCGTTCAGGCGCCGCCCGCGCCTTTTCGCGCTGGCCGCTGCCGTCGTGCTGGCGGCTTTGGCGGCGAGCTGCGGCAGTGTCCGCTACTACTCCCAGGCGGTGTGGGGCGGGGCCGATGTCCTGGTGAAGCGCAAACCGATCGATCGCCTGCTCGAACCGGGCCGCGCGCAGGTTCTGTCGGCCGCGACCCGGGAACGGCTGAGCCTCACCCAGGAGATTCGCGACTTCGCCAGCCGGGAACTCGGGCTTCCGGACAACCGGAGCTATCGCAGCTATGCGGACCTGGGCCGGCCCTACGCGGTCTGGAACGTGGTCGCCGCGCCCCGGCTCAGTCTGCAGCCGAAGACCTGGTGCTACCCGTTCGCCGGTTGCGCCGCCTATCGCGGCTACTTCAACGAGCGAGCCGCGCGGCGCCACGGTGACCGGCTGGCCGCCGACGGCTACGACGTACGCGTCGGCGGCGTGGCGGCGTACTCGACCCTGGGCTGGTTCGCTGATCCGGTGCTCAACACCTTTCTCGACTATGGCGAGGCGGACCTCGCGGCCCTGATCTTCCACGAGATCGCCCACCAGGTCGTCTACGTCAAGGACGACAGCGCGTTCAACGAGTCCTTCGCGACCGCGGTCGAGGTCGAAGGCGTGCGCCGGTGGCTGGGTTCGCTCGGCCGCGAAGAGGAACTGGCGACCTACGAAAGCGGCCGGCGGCGCCGGCGCGACCTGAACCGCTACCTGCTCGAGGCGCGCGCGGAACTCGAGTCGATCTACGGCAGCGAGGACAGCGACGAGCGGAAGCTGGCCCGGAAGGCGGAACTGTTCCGGGCGCTGCCCTCCCGCTACCGGAGTGAACTCGTGCCGGCCTGGCGCGCGGCGGGCGACGACGCGGGCGGCGAATCGAGCCTGGGCGGCTGGCTGTCGCGGCTTAACAACGCGGACCTCGTTTCGGTCGCGACCTACAACGATCTCGTGCCGGCGTTCCTGGCCCTGCTGGAGAGGTTTGCCGGCGACTTGCCCGCCTTCTACGCCGAGGTCGAGCGTCTTTCGGAGCTTCCGCCGGAGGAGCGACGGCGGCCGCTTGGCGAGGGCGCGGGACCATGATCGCGCGTCGTTCCTGGCCCTGCGGTCGGGACATGGCGCGCCTTGCCGACGCTCGAAGCGAACTCGCCGAGGCTTCCTGAGGGCGACTCCGGCAACCGCGATCTGCGCGGGGTCAGTACCAGTCGATGGCGCCGCGCGCTACGTCGGGATGGTCGGTGAACACGCCGTTCACGCCGAAGCCGAACAAGTGGCTGCGGATCTCCTCGACGGGACTCCCGTAGCGACTGGGCGTCTGGTCGGCCCGGAACGTGTAGGGATGAACCAGCAGGCCGGCTTCCTGAGCCCACACAACGATCTCTCGCTGCCGCTCGATCATCGTCTTGGCCGGTCCGATGCCGTCGGCGAAGTCGACGATGCCGGCCATGCCCTCCGGGCTCAGGAAGCGCCGGTACTGCTCGACCTCCGCCATCAGGAGCACCTGGGGCAGCTTCGACCCCAGCGCGCGCAGCCGCTTGAGGCTCTCCGGCTCGAAGCTCTGGACGAAGACGGCCGCGCCGGGTTCCCGGTAGCCGTAGCGCTCGAGAACCTCGAGCAGCGCCTCTTCCATCGGCAGGCCCTCGGCACGGTGCCAGGCGGGCGCCTTGAGTTCCGGATAGATCCCCACGTTCCGTCCGGAAGACCGGTTCATTCCCTGGACGAGTTCGATCATCTCGGCAAACGTCGGCACCCGAAAGCGGCCGACGCCCTTCGGGAAGCGGCCGTCCAGGCGTTCCACGGCCTCCAGACGGCCGATCTCCTCGACGGTGAAGTCGGCGGCGTACCACCTGCCGTCTTCTCGCGCCCGGTCGGGAAAGACCTCCTCGACGTTCGTGGTCGCTTCCAGATGGATGTCGTGCAGGCAGATGAAGCGGCCGTCGCCGGTCATGACGAGATCCGGCTCGATGTAGTCGGCGCCCATGCCGTGGGCCACCGCGTAGGCGGGGAGCGTGTGCTCCGGCAGATAGCCGGAGGCACCGCGATGCGCAATGACGATCATGGGAGCGTTCCGGACCTCCGTTCGCCCTTCCTGGGCCGGCGCCGGGAGGCCGGCCGCCGCGAGCAGGATGCCGGCCTGGAACGGGACGGGAATCATGTCCGCAGGATAGCGGCTCGGCCGGGATGTTCACCGCGTTCAGCTTCCAAACCAGGAGCGGACCCCGGCTCGCGTGGAGGCCGCCGGCTCAATCGGACAGCGCCTCGACTTCGACTCGGGCGTCATTGAAGCAGGCGCCGGCGCCGATGTCGGTCAGGGTGTCCGGCGCCAGGGCGCAGGCGTTGGTTCCGGACTCGGTGCTCCTGGCCCAGACGCCCTTGGGAAGGAGGGCCACTCCGGGCTTGAGATCCGGGTTGAGGCGGACGCGGCAGCGGACCTCGCCGTAGTCGTTGAACACGCGCACGCGCGGTTTGTCGCCGCCCAACCCGCGCGCCGCGGCATCGTCCGGGTGCATTTCCAGCGGCACCTGGCCGCGCCGCAACTGGCCAAAGGTCGAGCTCACCGTCTGCGGCACGGAGGGCGAGATGAGCGCCAGCGGGTACCGTCCATCGCCCGCCTCGGAGTGGAAGGCGTAGAGCCCCCGCGCCGACTCGGCCTCGAGTGACGGCGGGCAGAGATGGACCCTGCGGTCGGCCGTGTGGGGGAAGACGTCGACGAACTGGATCGGCCGCCGGCCGGTCTCCGGCAGCACGAGACCCTCGTCCGCGAGCTGTCGCTCCCGCTGCCGGCCCAGGACCGCCTGCCGCCATTCGCCCTCCGAGCGGGGGTCATCGTCGTGCAGGAGTCCGAGCCGGTGCGCGAGCTCGCCGAAGACGCGCAGGTTGGAACGGGCCTCGCCGACCGGCTCCGTCACCGGCTTCGTGTCGTGGAGCACCATCGCGCCGTAGCCCATCGCCACGTCGTCGTGCTCCAGGAAGGTCGTTGCTGGCAGTACCAGGTCGGCGTAGGCGGCGGTATCGGTCATCACCGGGTCGAAGACGACGGTGAAGAGATCCTCGCGGGCCAGGCCGCGGCGGACGAGTTCCTGGTTCGGCAGCGTCGCGAGCGGATTCGCGTTGTATACGAAGAGGACCCTGACCGGCGGACCCGGGATCGCGTCCGGGTCCGTCAGGACCCGGCCGACGTGGTTCATGTTCACGATCCGGGTGCCCGGCGACGGCTCGCGCCGGCCGACGTTGCGGAAGGCGGCGCCGTTGCTCATCGTGTAGCCGCCGGCGCGGACCCTGAACTTGCCGGCCACGGCGGGCAGCGCGAGGATCGCCGCGACCGCCGAGCCGCCGTTCCGGTTGCGCTCGACACCCCAGCCGCAACGGATGACCGCCGGTGAGGACGCGCTGTAGAGCTCGTAGCAGCGGGCGATGTCGCGCACCGGGACGCCGGTGATCTCGGCGGCGTGCTCGAACGACCAGGGTTCGGCGCGCCGGCGCAACTCGTCGACGCCGCTCGCGTGTTCGGCCAGGAAGTCGAGATCCGCGTCGCCGCGGCGGAAGAGCTCGCGGTGGAGCGCGAGCGCCAGGCACAGGTCCGTGCCGGGCCGGGGCTGCAGGTGGAGGTCGGCCTGCTTCGCCAGCGGCGTGCGTCTTGGGTCGACGACGACGAGCTTGCCGCCGCGGGCACGAGCGGCGCGCAGGATCGGCACCAGGTGGATTCCGGTGGAGGAGGGATTGGCGCCCCAGACGATCGCCAGTTGCGCGTGTTCGTAGTCCTCGAGAGCGACGCCGGCCATCTTGCCGTAAAGGCCGAGCGCGGCCGCGGTGCTGGGCGCGGCGCACACGGTGCGTGCCAGCGCCGAGGCGCCGAAACGGCGAAACAGGATCGCATCGGCCGTGTCCTGGGTCAGCAGGCCGTTCGAGCCGCCGTAGCTCAGCGGCAGCACGGACTCGCCGCCCAGCGCGGCCTTCGCCTCCGTCATCCGCTCGACGATCAGGTCGATGGCGCGGTCCCAGGAGATCGGCTCGAACCGCGCTTCGCCCTTGCGGCCGGCACGGCGCGCCGGGTGCAGCAGGCGATCCTCGCCGTAGAGGTGACGGGAGATCCGGCCGACCTTGGAGCAGATGAAGCCGCTGGTCAGCGGATGCGCGACATCCGGCGGCGCGGCGCGCACCTTGTCGACGCGGCCGTCCCGGACCTCGACCTCGAGGGAGCAGGAATCGGGACAGTCCAGCGTGCAGGCGGTGTGGTGAACGGCCGTCTGGCCTGTTGAAGCCGGCGCGGGTTCCGCGATCGTCATGGACCGAAGCGTACAACGCTGGAACTGGCGGAGAGCGTCGCCGAGCCGGTTGCCGGTACGCCGGCCACTGGGTGCGCCGGCGCCCCCGCCGGCATCCGGCGCGCAGCACCGGCCATGCATCCTGCAACCAACCGGGTTACGATTCGCGCTCCCCGGCTGAGCCCGGTTCCGTAACCACACGGACTTTCGCGATGACCCTGACCCTCGATCGACAGACTGCGGCGCGGCAAGCACGGGAGCAACGTGTCTTCAACTTCTCGCCGGGCCCGGCGGTGCTGCCGTTGCCGGTCCTTCAGGAGATTCAACGCGATCTGCTGACGTTGCCCGGTGCCGGCAGTTCCGTGCTGGAAATCAGCCACCGGTCGCCCGCGTTCGATGCGATCCTCGCCGAAGCGGAGGCCAACCTGCGCGAATTGCTCGCCGTCCCGGAGGACTACCGCGTGCTCTTCCTGCAGGGCGGCGCCTCGCTGCAGTTCTCCATGATCCCCATCAACCTGCTGCGCGGTCAGAGCCTGCCGGCGAGCTACATCCTGACTGGATCCTGGGGCAGCAAGGCCGCGGTCGAAGCGCGCCGGGAGGGCAATGTCCACGTGGCGTGGGACGGGAAAGCCGACAACTTCGTGCGGGTGTCGGACGACGACGAGCTCGAGCTGCCGCCGGCCTCGGCGTACGTCCACTACACGTCGAACGAGACGATTCAGGGCGTCCAGTTCCGCCGTCCGCCCGCGGCCGGCGACGCGCCCCTGGTCTGCGACGTGTCATCCGACTTTCTCTCGGGCCCGGTCGACGTCCGCGAGTTCGGGCTGCTCTACGCCTGCGCGCAGAAGAACGCCGGTCCTTCGGGACTGACCGTGGTCGTCGTCTCGGACGAGGTTCTCGAACGATGCGGCGACGACGTTCACTCGATGCTCAGCTTCCGGCGTCAGGCCGAGAAGGGTTCGCGCCTCAACACCCCGAACGTCTTCGGCGTCTACGTGTTCCTGCTGGTGACTCGCTGGCTGCGCGACGAGGTCGGCGGCCTGGAGGCGGCGGCCGCCGCGGCGGAGGCGAAGACCGGACTGCTCTACGACGTGCTGGACGGTGACGGCGGCGAGTTCTACGTCCCGCACGCCGAGCCTGCGAGCCGTTCGCGCATGAACGTGACCTTCAGGCTGCGGCGCGGCGATCTGGAAGAGGCGTTCGTTGCGGGCGCGGCTGAACGGGATCTCGTCTCGATCAAGGGCCACCGTTCAGTAGGTGGCTTCCGCATCTCCGCCTACAACGCGATGCCCGTCGAAGGCGTCGAGCGGCTCCGCGACTTCATGCTGGCGTTCCGCGGCGCCCACTGAGAACCCCACTGGGTGCGCCGGCGCCCTCGCCGGCTTCTGAAGACAGCGCGCCGCGAAGCGGCGACCATCTTTGGCGCGTCAGCGACGGCTCGTCAACAGCGCCGATCCCACGATCACCAGCAGCAGCAAAGCGCCTCCGCCCCAGACCAGGATCGGCGAAGCGCCACGCTCCTCGTACGTGACCACCTCGTCCCGTGGCTCGTCGAAGAGCGAGTCGTAGGCGGCCGTCGCTGCCTGGGCCGCTCTCGCCGCCGCCGCCATCGCCGCTTCGTCTTCCGGCTGTCCCAGGCCGCCCTCCGTGATGATCCGCTGCACCGTGTGGACGACGTCCCAGAGCTCGTCCGGGCCGTACGCGTCGCGGTAGCCCGGCATCGCCGTGCCGTCCATGCCGAGATAGAGGCGGCTGTAGATCGCGGCGCTGTCGTTTCCGCCCTTGAAGACCCCGCCGACGATGTTGGTCGGCAGGGTGTGGTTGCCCTCGAAGTCCGGCATCGGGTCATTGCGAAGCCGCCTGCCGTTCGGCCCGTGGCAGGAAGCGCAGGCCTCCAGGTAGATCCGCTCGCCGCGTGCTCGTCGTTCCTCGTCGACTTGGGGCTCGGGCGGGATGACGATCGGCGGGCCTGGAGTCGTCCGCCGGGCGAACTCGGCATCCGCTTCCGCGGCGCTCAATTCCCCGGCGGCCACCTGACGGTCGAGTTCCTCCCTGATGGCCCCCAGACTGAAGCTGCGCGTGTAACGGGCCATCGCCGCGATCTCGGCGTCAGGAACCTGGCCCCAGGCCGACATGCCGGTGCCGGGCATGCCGCGGCGGATCGTCTCCTCGAGGTCACGGTCCGATGGGATCGCGTTCTCGGTGGTCGCCAGCTTGAAACGGCCGGACTGGAAGCTGCGGGGCCGTTCCCCGGTCGTGTAGCTGAACTTGCCCAGTCCGTCGCCCGCTTCGCCGTGGCACTCCCGGCAGTAGCGAAGGAAGGCCTGACGCCCGAGGTCGGCGTCGGCTTCCGCCGTTGCTGCGGACGCGTCCTCGCCGTTGGTGCTCTGGCCGCTCGCCGCGGCCGCCGCACCGACCGACACGACCAGGCCGAGAAGGGCTGCGAGCCACCGGCCGCACGGCTGATACGTTGTCTCGGGAGGCTCCATGTCCGACACGCGATCCGGTCCCAAGACCGGTTTCTTCGGCCCGATGAAGGGGCTCGACTCGGCCCGGCACGCGGTTGAGCGCCTCGCCGGCGGCCGCCTGCGCGCCTCGATCGAACACGACACGATGAAGGGCGTCTCGCCCGAGATGCTGCGCTGGTGGTTCGAGAACATCGATACCTGGACCCGCTACAACGGCAGCGACTTCAGCGGCCCCCTGGTGCCGGTCTACCGCTACTGGCACCCCTTCGACCACATCGCCGTCCGCTGGCGCCGCCGAGTCTATGTTCGCGGACGCCTGGGTCCGGGAAGCGTGATCGAGATTCATGAAGATCTTGGCGGCAAGCACCCGGTCCGGGCGAAGGCCCGGGTGAGCCGGTTCGACGACGAGGCCTTCAACTTCGACCTGCTGCTCGGCGGCCTGTTCCGCGTCGGTTCGCTCGACCATCTCTACGCGGAGGTCGAGGGCGGCTGCTCGTTCTACACAGAGGCCCGCATCGGCGTGCACGTGCCGGTCATCGGCCGGCTCCTGAACTGGCTCATCCGTCGGCAGTTCACGGAGGAACTGCTCCGGGCCTGGATCGTCCACAACATCGAAGAGAGCGGTGAGACGGAGAAGTTCGTGCCGGCGCTGTACGAGGAGACGCGGCGGGCTTGATGTAGTTCGCCGGCAAACTTGCCGGCGAAACTTGACCTCTCGGTCCAACTTCTGTACGGTCCCGCAACTATGCAGACGGGGCCGATACCAGCCGCCCGCGCCGCTGACCTTGAGCGGGCGGGCTTTCGCCTCGGCGCGCGAGGCACCCACACCAGCCGGACGATCATGCTGAGAGACCTGGAGGAGCTTCTGGCCGCCGTGCCCGCAGACGGCGACCGGAGCGCCTACGCTGACGCTGTGATCAGGGAGAACGTGCTCGGCAAGCAGACGGTGGCCACACGGCGGATCAGTTTCCAGCGCTTGCGCGAGCTCTACGGCCTCGACCCGCGGATCCCGCTCTTTCGGGTGTTGCGGCGCCTTTGGGACGGCGACCGTGCCGGTCGGCCGCGGCTGGCGTTGCTCACGGCGATGGCTCGCGACCCGCTACTGACTGCGACAGCGCCCGTTGTCGTCCTGCTGAATGTCGGCGAGGAGATGATGCGCTCCACTCTTCTGGCAAAGCTCCGGGAGACGGTGGGCGGCCGGCTGAACGACGGCGTGCTCGACAAGGTCGCCCGCAACGCAGCCAGTTCATGGGCCCAGGCTGGTTTTCTCCAGGGCCGGGTGCGCAAGGTGCGTTGCCGAGCGGAACCCACCCATGAGACCGTCGCGCTGGCCCTTTGGCTTGGTCGGTGGGAGGGTTACCCGGACTCAAGATTGCTCGACTCGCCCTGGGCACGAGTCTCCGGGGACGGCGATGCCGCCGAGCTTCTGCCGTTTGCGCTCCGTGCGGACCAGCTCGGCCTGATCCGCGCCCGCGCCGCGGCGGGCATCCTCGAGGTCGATCCAGAGATCCTCGATCCGGCGGTGACGGGGACGCCGAGATGAGCATGAGCCGCATCCAGAAGCTGGCGCGGGCCTACGAGCGCCACATCGGCGCGCCGTGGCAGCGCACGCTCGCCGGCGCCCAGCGGGTCGTCTTCGTCGTCTACGAGAAGGAACTGGAACGGACGATTCGGGCTCGCGTCGGTGAGTTTGAGCAGGCGACGCTGCGAACCGACCATGGTTGGTCGCTGGTGGACTGCACGTCCTGGTTCGCGGACTGGATGGCTCGCGACGAGTACCGCGACGCCTACTTCGAGGATCCCTCCCTCCTGGAACTCAAGCTCGAGAGCGAGTTCCGCGACGTCTGCGCACAGAGGCTCTGCGCGGCGCTGGAGGGGGCCGGCGAGAACGACGTGACGGCGCTTCTGGGAGTGGCCTCGCTCTACGGCTTCATGCGCGTCTCGGATCTTGTGCGGTCCGCCGAACCGGCGATCAGGGGCCGCCTCGTCGTGTTCTTTCCCGGCAGCAAGAGCGAGAACAACTTCCGGCTGCTCGACGCGCGCGACGGCTGGAACTACCTCGCGCAGGCGATCACGCTGCACGACGAGGGGGCGTTCCTGCCATGAAGATCCACGAAGTTCTCGACCGCGACCCGCGCGGCGCGCGTCTGGCGAACAACGGGCAGGCCCGTATCGACGCGGACCCGGCCGGCTCGGACGCGCGCGCGGCGGCGGTGTTGCGCGAGGAGCTCGAGACCTTCGTCTGCGATGGCCGCTTCGGCGACGGGCTGGTGCGCATCGTCGACCGTTACCTGGCCAATCTGGGCTCGGCGCGTCAGGACGCGGCCTGGGTGAGCGGCTTCTTCGGCAGCGGCAAGTCGCACCTGCTCAAGATGGCGACCCACCTGTGGCGGAACACGACCTTCGAGGACGGAGCGACGGCCCGCAGTCTGGTGGCGGGACGCATGCCGGGCGACCTGGAGGCGGCGCTCCGCGAACTCGACACCCACGCGCGCAGGGCCGGCCAGCCCCCAGTTGCGGCCGCGGGGACGCTTCTCGGCGGCAACGAATGGGTGCGGCGCTCGGTGTTGGAGATCGTCCTCAGCGCCCGGGGCTGGCCGGGCCAGTACGCCCAGGCGCAGTTCTGCTTCTGGCTGCGGGACGAGGGCTGCCTCGACGCCGTGCGCGGCGCCGTCGAGGAATCGGGCCGGGACTGGCTGCGGGAGCTGAACAACCTCTACGTGAGCCCCGTGCTCGCCCAGGCCCTGGTCGACCTCGTGCCTGGCTTCGCGCACGACGCGGGAACGGCCGCGCGGGCGTTGCAGGCCCAGTTCCCGCTGAGCCGGACCGACATCACGACCGAGCAGTTCGTCGACGCCGCCCGCAAGGCGCTCTCGGACAGTGACGAACTACCGCATACGGTGCTCGTGCTGGACGAGGTGCAGCAGTACATCGGCGACGACGGCGAGCGGTCCTCGGCGATCACTGAGCTGGCGGAGGCGGTCCAGACCCGGTTCGACGGACGCCTGATGCTTGTGGGCTCCGGGCAGTCGGCGCTCTCGGCCGACACGCCGCACTTCGCCAAGCTGCGGGACCGCTTCGTCGTCCACGTGCAACTGACCGACGCCGACGTGGAGGCGGTCACCCGGCAGATCCTCCTGCGGAAGAAGCCGAGCGCGGTGCCGGCCATCGAGGAGATGTTCGAGGGCCATGCCGGCGAAGTGGCGCGCCAACTCCGCAACACGCGCATCGCCGCGCGGCGGGAGGACGAAGATCACAGGGTCGAGGACTATCCGCTGCTGCCGGCGCGGCGCCGGTTCTGGGAAGCCTGTTTCCGGGCTGTGGACGAGGGCGGCGGGCGCAGCCAGCTCCGTTCCCAGTTGCGCATCCTGCACGACTCGCTCGAAGGCATCGCCTCGGAAGACCTGGGCGCGGCGATACCCGCGTCCGACCTGTTCAGCGCGCTGGCGCCCGACATGGTGAGCGCCGGCGTGCTCCTGGGCGAACTGCACACCACGATCGCGCGGCTCGACGACGGCACGGACGACGGCCGCCTGCGCCGGGATCTCTGCGGTTTGGCGTTCCTCGTGGGCAAGCTGCCGCGCGAGGGCGCGTTCGACCTCGGCGTGCGCGCCGACGCCTCGACCCTCGCGGATCTGCTGGTGACCGACATCCGGGGCGACGCCTCCGGCTTCCGCCGCAAGGTGGCGGAGGAACTGGAGAGTCTTGTCAACCAGAGCGTACTGCTGAAAGTGGGGGAGGAACACCGCCTGCAGACCACGGAGGGCGCCGAGTGGGAACGGGAGTACCGCCAGCGGGTCGGGGCATTGCGGGAGAGCGAGGTCGAGATCGCCCGAATCCGCAATCAGCTCTTCCGCGACGGGGCGGACGAGGCCGTCCGGTCGCTCCGGCTGACCCAGGGCGACTCGAAGGAGCGGCGCGCGGTGCGACTGCACGCCTCCGACGAAGCGCCGCCGGCGGATGATGCCGCCGTGATCGTCTGGTTGCGCGACGGCTGGTCGTGCCGGCCGAAGGCGGTGGCGGACGCGGCACGGAGCGCGGGAGTCGAGAGCCCGACCGTTTTCGTCCATCTGCCGCGCCGCCACGCCGAGGCGCTGCGCGACGGGATCCTCTCCTCGGAGGCGGCGCAGCGAATTCTCGATCTGAAGGGAAGCCCCGCCACGGCCGAGGGTCGCGACGCCAGGGCCGGCATGGAGAGCCGCCGCGAGGAGGCCAGCCGCCGCTTGCGCGAACTCGTCCAGGAAACCCTGCGGGCGGCCGTCGTCCATCAGGGCGGCGGAACCGAGGTCTTCGGCGAGGGCCTGCGCGACAAGCTCGACAAGGCGGCTCGTGCATCGATGGCGCGGTTGTTCCCGGAGTTCCCCAAGGCGGACCACCGGGCATGGGAAGTCGCCCTGCGGCGGGCGCGGGACGGGTCCGACACGCCGCTCCAGATCGTCGGCTGGGACCGGCCGACGGCGGAGCACGCCGTGGCCCGACAGGTCCTGGCGATGCTCGGGGCCGGCGCCCGCGGCACCGAGATTCACCGCAAGCTGCGGGTCGCGCCGTTCGGCTGGCCGCAGGACGCGGTGGACGCCGTGCTCATCGCCCTGCATCGGAGCGGCCACGTCCGTGCCATGCGCGGCGGCGCGCCGGTGGCGCCCGGAGCGCTCGACCAGGCCGGCATCAAGAGCGCCGAGTTCCGCACCGAGAAGGTCGTACTGACGGCAAGCGAGCGAATCGCCCTGCGCGGACTGTTCCAGGAGGCGGGCGTGCAGGCCGCAAGCGGCCAGGAGTCGCTCCATGCGGCGCCGTTCCTGGACGCTATGCGTGCGTTGGCCCGGGACGCCGGCGGCGCCGCGCCGCTGCCGCCCGTGCCGGACACGGCGTTCCTGGCCGACCTCTCGGGCCTTGCCGGAACGGAGCAGTTGGCCGGAATCCTCGGCGAGCGCGACCGCATCCGCGAGTCGCTGGCGGAGTGGGGGGCGCTGGCGGAGCGTGGGCAGGCGAGGCTCCCGGCCTGGAAGCAGGCGCTGGCCCTGCACCGGCACGCCCGCGAGCTTCCGGGGTTCGAGTCGATCGACCGGGAACTTCAGGCGATTGGGCAACAACGGTCTCTGCTGGACGAGACGGACCGGTTGGCGCCGTTGGCTGGGAGGCTGGCCGGCGAACTGCGTGCCGCCGTGACCGAGCACCGCGAGCGGCTAGGCGCCGCCGTCGCCGAGGCGGCCGCCGAGCTCCAAGCGGACGGGACTTGGCGCGCGCTCGGCGACGCCGACCGAGACGAGATCCGCCGCCAGTGCCGGCTGACCCCGCCCGAGACCGTGCCGATCAGCTCGGTCGCCGAACTCCTGGCGAGCCTCGACGAACGCTCGCTTCTCGCCTGGCGGGCCGACATCGACGCTGTGCGCGAGCGGACCTCCCAGGCGCTTGCCGAAGCCGCCAAGCGTGCGCATGCCGATGACGAAACCGCGAAGGCGCCCACCACCGTGACCATCCGCCCCTGCACGCTCGCCGACGAGGCGGCCGTGCGGGAGTGGTTGGCGGAGCAGGAGGAGCGGTTGACCGAGGCGGTCCGGAAGGGGCCAGTGGTGCTGCGGTGATGGACCAACTCGCCACGCGCATCGGAGAAGCGAGGAGGGCCGTCGGCCTGAGCCAAGAGGCGGCGGCCACGTTCCTCGGGCTGTCCCGGTCGGCCGTCAGCGAACTCGAAGCGGGAAAGCGACCGCTTTCGGGCCTTGAACTGGCGCCGCTCACCCGTCTCCTAGGGCTGGACGCCCAGGACCTCTTCTCCGACTCGTTCGATGCCGAACGGAGCGCCTCGGCTGTTCTGTTCGGCGGCAACCCGGACCTGTGCACCGATGCCGACCTGCGGACTGCGCTGAACCGGACGCTGTCGCTCGGCCGAATGCTCGCGCATCTGGAGGAGGTGCTGGAGGTTCTGCCGCCCGAGACCGCGATCCCGTCCTACGCGCCGCCATTCCCCGAATCGAGGCGACTGGCCGTCAGGCAGGGCGAGCAGTGCGCCGCCTTCGAGCGACGGCGACTCGGCCTGGGCGCTCAGCCGCTGCCGGACCTGGCGGAGCTTCTGGGGCCGATGGGCGTCCGCGCGGCGCGGATCCCGATGGCGCGCGGGATCTCGGGGCTGACCCTGATCGACCGGAGCGCCGGCATCGTCGTGGGCGTCAACCGCTCGCACGGCTCCTGCCAGCAGCGGTTCTCGTTCGCCCACGAGTACGCCCACGTGCTCTTCGACCGCGAACGGCTGGCCGGCGTGAGCCGTATCGGCGATCGGGATTCGCTGGCGGAAGCGCGTGCCGACGCCTTTGCCGCTGCCTTCCTGCTCCCGGCTGATGGCGTTCGGGAGTGTCTGGACTACCTGGCGAAGGGGCGCCGCAGCGGAGTCGACAGCATCGCGTTCGGCGGATGCCCAACTCCCAGTGTGCCGGAAGAGAGTGGGGCGGAAGAGGAAGAGCCGCTCGACAGACCGGCAGTCCGCATCCACGATGTGGCCATGCTGGCTAACCGCTTCGGCCTCGACCGCCGTCCCGCCCTTTGTCGACTGAAGCGCCTGGGCATTGTCGGCGACCGCCAGTTCGTCGCTTTGTGCGCGCACGAGGAGCAGTTCGGTGAGGAGACGGCCCGCATTCTGGGACTCAGGGAGCAGCCCGTCGCCGAGAACCGCCGGTCGCTGAGCGAAACGCGGCTCGTCGCTCTTGGAGTCGAGGCGCTCCGGCGCAAGGCCATCTCCTGGCGGAAGCTCTGCGAACTGACCGAGGTCGTCAGTGTGGAGGGGGAGGCATTGGAGAATCTGGTCGCGGGCGCCGGAATCGACCCCCGACCGCCGGTCGATGTCTTGCCCGTCGACTGGGATGCCTTGAGGGGCGAACGGTGAAGATCGAGGGCATCGACTTTCCCCGGGCGCTGATCAACGCGATTCGTGACCGCGAGCTCGTCGTCTTTGTGGGGGCGGGCGTGTCGATGGGAAAGCCCGCCTGTCTGCCGAGCTTCGTAGGGTTGGCGGATCGGGTCGCGGCCGAGACAGGTAAGTCGAGAAAGAAGGAGGAGCGCGAGGCAATCGACGCCTTCCTGGGGCGGATCGAGCAGAGCGGCCCTGACGTACACACCCTGGCGAAGCGCGTACTCTCCGGCGGCGACGGGAAAGAGCCTGAGCCGACGGAACTTCACCGGAGTCTCTTGAGGTTGTACCGGAGTTGCGAGGAGGTCCGGCTCGTGACGACGAACTTCGACGACCTGTTCGAGAAGGCCGTGCCGGCAGTGTTCGACGAACGCCCGGAGGTCTTTCGTGCCCCAGCTCTTCCCCTTGGCAGCAACTTCACTGGTCTGGTTCACGTCCACGGCTCGGTGCGCGAGCCGGAGCGGATGGTGCTCACCGACGGGGACTTCGGGCGCGCGTACTTGACGGAGGGTTGGGCGCGCCGGTTCGTGGTTGACCTGTTTCAAGCGAAGACGGTCCTGTTCGTGGGTTTCAGTCACGAAGATGTCGTTCTCAGCTACATCGCTCGTGCTCTTCCACCCGCCTCCGGGATCCCGCAGCGGTTCGCCTTGGTCGGGAGTGAGATGGAGGGGGACGACCTTGGCCGGTGGCGCAGACTGGGCGTCGAGCTGGTTCAGTACTCGCAGGGCGACGACGGAGGCCACGATGCGCTCCCTGTGGGAGTCCACGCCCTGTCGAACCTCGTGCATCGAGGTGTCTTGGACTGGCGCCGTGTGGTTCACGAGGTCGCGTCGTCGTCCCCGCCCGTCGACCAAGAGGCGAACGACGAGTTGACGTTCGCACTCGAACGACCCGAGAACGTGCGGTTCTTCACGGGGAGCGCCAAGTCGTCGGAGTGGGTGGAGTGGCTCCATGAACGCGGCCTCCTGGATGGCCTCTTCGACCACACCAGGTATGGGGAGCGGGAGGCTCACTTCGGAGGGTGGCTCATTTGGCAGTTCGCGGCGCGTGAGCCGGAAGTTCTCTTGAACCTGATTGCCGGAAGGGCTAACCGATTGGCGCCCGAGTTCTGGCTGCGAATCGTCGTTTGGTTGAGTGAAGCAGAAGATCCGCCGATCGACCAGAGACTCGTTTCCGTATGGGTGTCCCTGCTCTTGGAGAACGCTCCTCGCGTGGAACTGGACGGCGGATGGCTCCACTCTCTGGCAGAGACGTGCGCGAAGAACTCTCGTTGGCACGATCTCGCGGCGACGTTCGAGCTTTGCTTGGTACGTAGCGTTGGCTTCCCCCGCGATGCGGCCGGCGTGGAAGCGTTCTGGCTGGACAAGATATGGGCCGAGCAGGTGCGGCCTCACCTGGAGAACGTCGCGGACCAGGTTCTTGCGTGTTCGGTCAGTTGCTTCGAGCGGCGCCAGCATCTGCTTGAGACTTGGCTGCCCGAGCGTGAAGGGCGCGACTGGGACGTCATGGGGCGCCTCGCCATTGAACCTCATGAAGAGGACAGACAAGAAGATCGGCGCCACTCCATCGACGTCGCTCTCGACGCGGCGAGGGACGCCCTGGATTGGCTGGCGGAGCATCGTGGAGGCGATCTTGGATTCTGGTGCGGAAGGCTGACACGGTCGCGGTCCACCGCACTCAGGCGGTTGGCGGTGCATGGGATCGCGGCCCGCGCGGACCTGCCGGCGGATGAACGGGCCGACTGGCTCTTGACGAACACCGATCTGCATGAGTTGGCCTTGCGCCATGAGATCTTCCGTGCCGTTCGCAGGCTCTACCCGCACGCCTCCGATGAGCGAAGGAAGGCCGTGGTCGGGCGGATACTGGAGTTCCAGGGTCGATCTTCTGGCGCGAACCGCGGCCAGGACGCCGAGCACGTGGAGTACGAGAAGTTCAACTGGTTGGTGTGGCTCGCAGACGTGGCCCCGAGTTGTCCTTGGGTTCAGACTCCGCTGCGCGAGATCCGCCAGCGTCACCCTGACTTCCGGCGCCGACGCGATCCGGATCTCGCCGAGGGCCCCGCCAGGCCCTTGACCGTCGAGACCCTAAGTCCCTGGTCCGCAGACGAGATGCTGAGTCAGACGCCGGAGGAATGGGTGACCGCGTTTCTGGCGGACTTGCCGGAGGAGGAATACACACCTGAAGGCCGGCTGTTGGACCGCGCCGGAGGATTGGCCCTGGAGATCGCGAAGGCGGTAGAGCGGCGGCCTTCATGGGGCCTTGGCGTGGCCGATACCCTGCTGCAGGCAGGTCGTCTTGACGTGCCCATCTGGCCCGGGCTCGTGCGTGAACTCGGCGCTGCCGAGGGAAGCGTCCTCGGCGACGTGATCGAGCTGTTCGGTCGCCCGGAGCTACAGGCGGCCTATCCAGGACCGCTAGCGGAGGTCTTTCGCTCAGCGGCTGCGGAGAGAGAGTCCGAATGGACCCGGGAGCTGCTCCCGAATGCGATCGCTGCGGCGGTTGACCTGTCGAATGTTGCGCGGTCGGTCAAGCTGGGTGTTCCCACCGAGATTCGCCGACGGGGATGGAGACACGCAGGCTTGGATCACCCGGCTGCCTCGCTCGCCACGTTCTGGGTCTGTGCGCTTGACGCCCTTTGCAAGGACAGCGGGCCGAGTACTCGCTCTGCAGAGCGCACCAAGGTGCTAGAAGCCCTGTCGGCGAGCTTCGTCGTCGCCGACTCGGACTCTGCGGCGATCAGCGTGTCGGTCTTGGCTGGCCAACTCTCCTTGCTGCTAGCCGCGGAGGAGGAGTGGACGCGTGAGAATCTCCTGCCATTGTTCGCGGTAGAGACCGCAGGCCCGGACCGCGCTTCTCTCCACGAAGCGGTCTGGGACGGCTTTCTCGTCGGAGGCCGACTCCTACCCGCCGTTGCCGAGGCACTCGAACCGGCGTTTCTGACTGTCGCCGACTCGGTCGGCAAGTTCTCCGACTGGAAGCGCGGCACGTTTCTCGGCTACGCCGCGACAATGATGCTGTACTACGTCGAAGACCCTCTGGCGGAGTGGGTACCGCGCCTCTTGAGACAGCTTGAGGAGGGCGGAAAGAGAGAGTTCGCCATGGCGATGGCGCGGCGCCTGCAGCAGGCGAGTCCCGAGGTCCAACTGGAGTGCTGGAGACGCTGGCTGAAGCGCTACTGGCAGAACCGGCTCGACGGCAAACCGGCTGGTTTTGCGCCGGTAGAGGCGGAGGCGATGTTCCACTGGCTGTCGATTCTGCAGCCGGTCTTCCCGGATGCTGTAGACCTTGCGGTCCAGATGCCGGTTGTTTCGGTGCGGCGTGTGCCACTACGGTTGTCGAAGTTGGGGGATAGGTATGCAGGAACCAAGAACGTGCAGGCACTGACCAAGCTGGCGCTTCACTTGAGCGATCACGATCTCGGGTTGGATAGAGGTGGCCAAGTACGGTTGATCGAGCGGCTTCTCGGGGAGGATCTTCCCAGAGAGACGATGCGCCGCCTCGAGGCTGCTGCGGCCAAACTGGGATCGGGATCGTGACGTCGGTTGACGTCGAGGCATCTGCGTGGCAGGTACCGCGAGTCCTACTGGGCGGAACGGAGGAACGATGAGCTACATCAAGAGCGTCCGACTCGACAGCTTCCTGTCCTTCCCACCCGACGCGCCTGTCTTTGAAGTTCAGCCGCTGAACGTTCTGATCGGCCCCAACGGCGCGGGCAAGTCGAACTTCATCGAGGCGTTCGAGTTACTGGCAGCGACGCCGCACGATTTCGCGGCAGCTGTGCGCGATGGCGGTGGTGCGGAGGAGTGGCCCTGGAAAGGAACGGGTGCTGAAGGCAGGGCGCGTATCGACCTGGTTCTTGGCGATACGCCCTTCAGATGGCCGCTTCGGTACCGCCTGGAGTTTGGTTCGAGCGCGCGGCGGGTGGAAGTCTTCGACGAGGCTCTGGAAGAGACTCAGCCACGGCGGGGACATGAGAAGGACGTGTTCTTCTACTACCGGTTCCAGGAGGGACATCCGGCGCTCAGCATACGGGACGACAGCGGAGAGCATGTGGAACGGCGGCTCCAGAGAGAGAGTCTGCGCCCCGACCAGTCCGTACTCGCACAGCGAAAGGACCCAGAGCAGTATCCCGAGGTTACTTGGGTCGGCGAGCAGTTTGGCTCGATCCAGACCTTTCGCGAGTGGAGTTTCGGTCGCTACGCGCCGGTGAGGCAGTCGCAGCGTGCGGACCTTCCGACGGACCGCCTCCTGCCGGGCAGCCAGAACCTCGCCCTCGTCCTGAATCAGATCGAAGGTGCAGGCGGGGAGCGCCTCGACGATCTACTCCGCCGCTTTCTGCCCCGCTTCAAGGGGATCTGGCCTTCCGTCGGCAGCGGGCGCGTGGAGCTCTTTCTGCGGGAATCGGGCCTGCGTGCGCCGATTCCTGCAACCCGGCTCTCGGACGGCACGATCCGATTCATGGCAATCCTGGCCACGTTGCTCAATCCGTCCCCGCCGCCCTTGGTCTGTATCGAAGAGCCGGAGTTGGGCCTCCACCCGGATGCGGTCGTGTTGCTTGCCGAGTTGCTGGTGGAGGCATCCTCCAGGATGCAGCTCGTCGTGACGACTCACTCGGACACCCTCGTTTCGGCCCTGTCTTTGCGGCCCCAAGCCGTGGTGACGTGCCAGTGGAAAGGAGGCGGGACGGTCTTGGAGCGGGTCGATCCTGAGGAACTCCGCTCGTGGCTGGAGAAGTACACGCTCGGTGACATCTGGCGGATGGGAAAGCTGGGAGCGAACCCGTGAAGGACATCGAGCTCTACGTGGAGGGAGGTGGGCGCACGGCTGCATCGAGGGGCGTGCTGCGCGTCGGAATGGACCAGTTCTTCGACAGGCTGAGGCGCGCGGTCCAGGCAAAGGGCGCCGAACTGAGAGTGATCTGCTGTGGGGGGCGCGGCGAAGCCCGGTCGGAGTTCGTCGCCGCCACGGCGGAAACGGACTGTTGCACGCTACTGCTCGTTGATTCTGAGTTGCCGGTAGCAGGCGACCCGCACGACCATCTGGTGACCCACGACCGGTGGACCGACCTCGCCTCCGTACCGTTGGACGCACTTCAGTTGATGGTGCAGGTCATGGAGACCTGGATCGTCGCCGACCCCCATGCCTTGCGCGAGTACTACGGCGAGTGCTTTCGCGATGAGGAACTGCCGGCCGATGAGGCGATCGAGGACGTGCCGAAGGCGGAGATCTTGGATGGGCTGAAGCGGGCGACATTGCCCACTTCGTTGGGCAAGTATCACAAGCTGCATCATGCCAGCGCTCTTCTTTCCCGGATCGACCCGGAGAAGGTCAAGGCTCGCTGCCCGCACTGCAAGCGTCTCTTCGACACGTTGACCTCGATGATCGAGGCCGCCTGACGTGCCGGAAGTTGCCACGGCGTCACGGGGCGATGTCGGAAGGCCTGTGCTACCTTGCCGCGATGGCCACGGACACGCTGACGTCTGCGCAAGTGCTCGAAGAGGCGGGCGTGCCTCGTCGTCAAGCGGCGGCCCATGCTCGTGCGACCGAGCGCGCTTTCGCGGCTGCGGTTGCGGAACTGCTGACGAGGACAGTGTTGAAGGCGGACTTGAGAGCGCTGGAAGTGCGTCTGTTGCTCTACGGGATAAGCCTCGCCGGCCTGCTCTTCGTGGCGCTCCGGTTCGGCTAAGCCCCGGGGGCATTCGCCGGACCAGGTCGGCAAGGTGGTGCAGGCCACTTGGCGTGCCGGTGCCGCTGACCGGAACGATCGAGGCCGCGTGGCGGTGACGAAGCCGCTCGATTCGACGCTGCGCAAGCAGTTGGAGAATGCGGTTCGCGAGGCGCGGCGTGTCGCGGAGGATGGTGCGCACGCGGCGCTCGGGGCACTCGCTGTGGGCGCTGCGCAGCCGCATGAGTCGATGTCAGAGGGCGAGAGGGTCCTGCGGCGGAAGCTGCGGGCACACGGGCGACAGTTGGGCGATCAGCGGAATGGTCTGACCTCGGAACAGGAGATCGGGCGGCTGGCCCACGAGGTCGCCTACGAGCACTGGCACCGGATGCTGTTCGCGCGCTTCCTGGCGGAGAACGGGCTGCTGGTTGAACCCGAATTGCGGGTCGCGGTGTCGCTGGAGGAGTGCGCGGAACTGGCGCGGGAGGGCTTGGGCCTGGACGGCTGGGAGGTGGCGGAGTCGTTCGTGGCGGGAATGCTGCCGGAGATTTTCCGGCCCGACGATCCGGCGCTCGCCGTGACGCTGGCGCCGGAGACACGGCAGAAGCTCGAGAAGCTGGTTGCCGACCTGCCGAAGGCGGTGTTCGTGGCGACCGACTCGCTGGGCTGGACGTACCAGTTCTGGCAGGCGGATCGCAAGGACGAGGTGAACCGGTCGGAAGTGAAGATCGGCGCGGACGAGTTGCCGGCCGTCACGCAGTTGTTCACCGAGCCGTACATGGTGCGGTTCCTGTTCCACAACACGGTGGGTGCCTGGCGGGCGGGAAGGACGCTGGCGGAACGGCCCGAGCTGGCGAGGGACGCCGCCGACGAGGCGGAACTGGCGGAGGCGGTGCGTATCGCGCCCGCGGGCGACGTGGCCGGCTACGACTTCGAGTATCTGCGGTTTGTACGCGAACCCACCGCCATGGACGACGGAGATCCGCTGGTTGACGGATCCCCTGAAGAGGAAAGCCAGAACGGCGAGCCGGGTGTCGGCGAAGTTCCTCGGAACGCCGGCAGCGTGTCCGCAGGCGAGCAAGGGTCGCAAGCGGCCAGGCGCGAGGGACTGTGGCGGCCCGCGGCGGGAGCGTTTGAAGGCTGGCCGGATCGTGCGGCCGACCTGCGCGTGCTCGACCCGTGCTGCGGGAGCGGTCACTTCCTGGTCGAGGCGCTCGAGCTTCTGGCCCGGCTGCGCATGGAGGAAGAGAGCCTCGCCGTCGAAGCGGCGGTGAAGGCAGTCCTTCGGGACAACCTGTTCGGCTTGGAGATCGACCTGCGATGCACGCAGATCGCGGCGTTCAACCTGGCGCTCGCGGCTTGGAAGATGGTCGGCCGGCCGATCGATCTCCCGCCCCTGCAGATCGCCTGCTCGGGTCTGGGTCCGAGCGCATCGAAGGAAGAATGGCTACGGCTGGCCGAGGGCGACCAGGACCTGGAGGGAGCGCTCGACAAGCTGTACGGGTTCTTTCGGGATGCGCCGACGCTGGGCTCGCTCATCGACACAGCGGGTTTGGACCGAGGCCTGTTCCAGGCCGACTACGAGACAGCGGAGAGGCTCCTGTTCCGCGCGGTGGACCGAGAGCGCGACGAAGAGGACTTCGAGCGGGTGGTGGCGGCCCAAGGTATGGCGGCAGCGGCAAGGCTGCTTGCCGGGCGGTACGACCTCGTCATCACGAACGTGCCGTACCTTGCACGGGGCAAGCAGGCCGCGCTGCTGCAAGAACTTGCCGACGCGAGCCATCCCGACGCGAAGAAGGACATCGCGACGATGTTCGTCTCGCGGATCCTCGGGTGGCTCGGCGAAGGCGGCGCGCAAGCTGTCGTCGTGCCCCAGAACTGGCTGTTCCTGACCAGCTACCGAAAGCTCCGTGAGCGATTGCTGCGGGAGCGGACGTGGCGGCTGGTGGCGCGGTTGGGTCCGGGGGCCTTCGAGACAATCAGCGGGCATGTCGTCAACGTGGCGCTGACCGTGCTGTCCGCCGAGAAGCCGGACGACGGCTGGCGCATGGCCGGCCTCGACGTCTCGGCCCAGCGCGGTGAGACGCCGACCGCAGCGTGGGAGAAGGCGGAGCTGCTGCGGGGCAGGGCCGTCCAGTCTCGGCAATCTGGGACCGCGGCAACTTCGGTGCGTCAAGAGAGCTTGCTCGCTAACCCAGATAGTGAAGTTCTCTTGGAGGCCGAAGAAACGGTGTCTCGATTGCGTGACTACGCCCATACCTACCAAGGCGTCAGCACAGCCGATGCCAATCGCTTCATCCTCTGCTCATGGGAAACGAGACACTCTCGGCCGGAGTGGCTCCCGTATCAGATGGCACCGGAGACAACGCAGTGCGTGAGCGGCTGTCACAGCATTCTCAGGTGGGAGGGGGGTTCCGGCAGTCTGCACGCGCTTGAGACCTCTTATGTTCGTGGCACCAAGGCATGGGGACGCGATGGAATAGGAATAGGCGTTACTGGATCGGTTCCCCGTTCAAAGTACTTCGGCACAGCCTTCAGCGACACCTGTGCCGTTGTCGTACCCAATAGCGGCGACTGTGATCTTGGTGCAGTCCATGCCTTCGTCTTCCACGAAGGCTTCCCGAGTCTGGTGCGGAGAGTGGACCAGGCTCTGTCTGTTACGGAAGGGTCATTCGGCAAGGTGCCGTTCGATATGTTGCGCTGGACCGCGCTTGCTCGAAGCGAACGTCCCAACGGTCTCCCCGAGCCCTACTCCGACGACCCGACTCAATGGCTCTTTCACGGTCATCCCTGCGGTTCCGTCGTCTGGGACGAAGACGCGAAGTGGACCGTCGACGGCCCGCTTCGCACCGACGCTTCCGTGCTCCAGGTCGCCGTCGCGCGACTGCTCGGCTACCGCTGGCCAGCGGAACTCGCCCCGGAGATGCGGCTGGCCGCCGAGTCCCGTGAATGGGTCCGTCGCTGCGCGGAACTGCGCGACTTCGCGGACGACGACGGCATCGTCTGCCTGAACGCGGCAACCGGCGAGCCGCCCGCGGCCGACCGCCTGCGACTTCTACTCGTGGCGGCGTATGGCGAGGAATGGTTGCCGTCAAAGGAGCAGGAACTCCTCTCTACGGCGGCCTCCGCAGCCAACAGGAAGAAACCGGCGGCGTCGCTCGAAGTGTGGCTGCGGGACCACTTCTTCGCCGAGCACGCAAAGCTATTCCACAACCGGCCCTTCATCTGGCACGTCTGGGACGGCCGGCCGGACGGCTTCAACGCGCTGATCAACTGCCACCGCCTCTGCGGCCCGGACGGCGAAGGCCGCCGAACCCTCCAGGCGCTCGCGTACCGCCATCTCGGCGAGTGGATCGCCCGGCAGCTAGCCGGTCAAGCGGCTGACGAGGAAGGGGCGGACGCCCGCCTCGCCGCCGCCCAGGACCTTCAGGGCCAGTTGGAGCGCATCCTCGAGGGCGAGTCGCCATGCGACATCTTCGTCCGCTGGCGTCCGCTGCACGAGCAGCCCGTCGGCTGGGAGCCGAATCTCGATGATGGCGTGAGGCTCAACATCCGCCCGTTCATGCGCGCCGAACTCCAGTCCGGCGGCAGGAAGGGCGCCGGCATCCTCCGCGTCAAGCCGAACGTCAAGTGGGGCAAGGACCGCGGCAAGGAACCAGACAAGCTCCGCCCGCGCGAGAACTTCCCGTGGTTCTACTCCTGCCCCGGACAGGGCTCGGAAACCGACCGCACCAACTACGCCGCGCCGCTCGAAGCCGCGTACGATGGAAGCCGCTGGAACGATCTCCACTATACGCGCGCTGCAAAGGAAGCGGCCCGGGCGCGACAAACGCGGTCCCTGCTCCCAGTGCCTGCTCTCGAGGGAGGTAGCGAACGTGGCATGGGATGACCGTTTGGAAGGGCCGGCCTACGACATCGCCGCATGTTCGGCGCGGCGTCTGCGGGTCCGAGCGGGCCCTGGCACCGGGAAGACGTATGCCCTCATGCGTCGAGTCGCTCGGCTTCTTGAAGAGGGGGTGCGGCCAAGGAAGATCCTCGTCTGCACATTCACGAGGGTTGCGGCCGAGGACCTGAAGCGCGAACTGGAGAAACTGGATGCTCCGGACGCAGACAAGGTGCGGGCGACGACAATTCACAGTCTGTGCTTCAGCATGCTGTCGCGCAGCGACGTGCTTGTCGCCACGGGACGAAACGCCCGCACGCTGCTCGACTATGAAGTCCGCTTTCTTCTCGAAGATCTGGGTGCCGGATTCGGCCGTTTGAGCCGACGGCGGAAGCTCCTCAAGGCGTACGAAGCGGCTTGGGCGAGACGCCAGGACGACACCCCCGGGTTTCCTGACGAGGCCCGTGATCGGGCGTTTCAGGCGGCGCTTCTGGCATGGCTTCGGTTTCACGAGGCGATGTTGATCGGCGAGCTGGTGCCTGAGGCGCTGCGCTACCTGGAAGAGAACCCGCTTGCGCCCGAGCTTCGGATGTTCTCGCATGTCGTGGTCGATGAGTACCAGGATCTCAACGTCGCGGAACAAATGGTGACCGATGCTCTGTCGCTGAATGCGGAGCTCACCGTGGTCGGTGATGAGAACCAGTCGATCTACTCGTTCAAGCACGCCAACCCGGAGGGAATCCAGGACTTCGGCGACCGACATGACGAGACGGAGAACAAGGGCTTGGAGATCTGCCGCCGCTGTCCCCACCAAGTTCTCACGATGGCTAACTCGCTGATTCGGCACAACGTGGTTCGGGATGAACGGGACCTGGTGCCGCACCCCGATGCGAAACGAGCGTGTGTTCGGGTCGTGCAGTGGCGGACGGTGGACGAAGAAGCGGCTGGTCTTGCCGAGGTCGTCGGCGCGTCCATCAGGGCGGGAGAGGTCGCGGCCGGCAAGGTTCTCGTGCTTGCGCCGAATCGCGTCTTCGCCAATCCGATTCGCGACGCGCTGCAATCTGCGGGAGTTCCCGCCGAGAGTCTCTTTCAGGAGAAAGAGCTCGACGGCAGCCGGGGAGAAAAAGGCAACCCGCTTGCCGAGGAGGCGTTGACCCTCCTTACCCTGGCTGCCAATCCCTCGGACTTGGTGGCTCTCCGTTGTTGGAGCGGTCTGGCGGCGAGGACCTCCTACGGTTGCACGGCATGGCGCCGAGTCAGGGAGCGCTGCGAGGAGTCCGGATTGTCGGCCCTTGACGTTCTGGCTGAGGTCCGCGACGGACGAACGAAGTGGCCGGGGTCATGGCCTCTTCAGAGGAGGCTGCAGGAACTCGAAACACGGCTCGGGGAACTGTCCGGCGCTTCGGGAAGCGCGTTGATGGAAGCTGTGTTTCCTGGGCACTGCTCCGATCTCGCGGGCCTGCGATCAAGCGCGGAGGCTGTTCTCCGCGATGCGCCGGATGCGACTCGTGAGTCGATGGGCGCAGAGGAGTTTGCGCGGCGCGTGCGTGAGCGGGTAGGCCAGCCCGAACTCCCGGCGGACGTGGACTACGTTCGTGTGATGAGCCTGCACAAGTCGAAGGGACTTACGGTCGATATGGTCGTGATCGCGGGCTTCGTTCAGGGAGCGCTTCCACGTATCGAGCGAGATGGGCAGGGGACCAGGGCCCGTGACCAGCTCGAGGAGCAGCGGCGCCTGCTCTACGTGGCGCTTACGAGAACGAGAGAGTTCCTGATTCTGTCGAGCGTTGTGCGTCTTCGCGGTGAGGACGCGCACAAGATGGGAATTCCAGGTGCTCGGCGTGGCAGGGTCCGGCCCGTCGCGACGTCGCAGTTCTTGCGGGAACTTGGTGAGTCTGCCCCGAGACCGACAGCCGGTGATGAGCTTCTGGCCGAGTGGATGGCTCGCATCCGGAAGGGAGCGGCCTGAGATGCTGAGCGCCACGGTCACGCGGGTTGGAACCAGACCGGACTTCGTTCGCGAGGCCGGTGTCGACGCCATCGACGAGCGAGCTCTTCGACGTTTCATGGTCGCTCAGGGCGCCGAGTTCACGTTCGGCGAGGGGTGGCCGACTGACGAGGACCTCCTGGCCGCGCGAGTCGTCGAGGATGTCTTCGGCACTTTGCGACCGACCCTGTACGGCCTGATGGCTTTCGGGAAGGACCCGCAGGGCTACACCTCCACGGCCGACCTCTACACGGAATGCGTCGCTTACGACGAGGACAATCGACGCCAAGACCCGTTCCGGGCCGGCAGCATCCGAGGTCGACTCGATGAGCAGGTCGCGGGAGCCCTACGTTGGTTCGAGAGCCTCGAACGCCGGGAGCTTCGGCGCGGCGCCTTTGCGGTGCGCCGCCACTTCCTGCCGGTCGCCGTGCTGCGGGAGGCCCTGGTCAACGCGGTGACCCACCGCGATTACGGTCTCACGGGCGCGCAGGTGATGCTGGAGGTGTTCCAGGACCGAGTCGAGGTGACGAGCCCGGGCGGCCTGCCGTACCCCATGACGGTTGAGCGGACACGAGGCGGAGGAGTGCCGCGGTCACGCAACGAGGAGATGGCGAACGCCATGGTCGTTGCCGGCCTCGCGGCCCGCCGCGGTGCCGGCTGGCTGCTGATGCGCAGGCGGATGCGGGACTTCAATGGCACGGAACCGGAACTGACGAGCGAAGAAGGTCGGTTCACACGGGTCACGTTTCGGCTCGGCGACGCTTGACGACGGAGGGGTTCGCGTTGCAGGCCACCGCTGAAGCGAATGCCGCGCCGGACGCGACGGTCCTCGACCGCCTCGTCGCCGCGCTCCGCCTTCGGGCCGAACCGATCGACGGTCAGACGCCGGCCGCCGTCCTTTGGCCGGATCCGCAAAGCGAATGGCGGCCGCTCGTTGCCGCGCTGCGGGAACGGATGCCGGAGCTTCTCGCCTTGGGCGACTACGACGCCACGGCGAGCAGCGGGCCGGCGATCTGGCTCCGCGTCGCGGTGGAGGGCGCGCTCGGCGCCGCGCCGCAGGCCGAAGCGCAGCCGCACGTGCTCTATCTGCCCGGCGTTTCCCGCCAGGAACTCCGCGCCGCCGACGATTGTCCGAACCGGCTGAAGCCCCTCGTCGAGCTGCTCTACCGGGGCGCCGTCTGGGCGCACCCGAACGGGCGGGAGTGGACGGTGCGGGCCTTTCTCGCTTCGTCCAAGGCGCTTGGCCTGGACGTTGCCGACGACCGCGCCACAACGGAAGCCATGCTCCAGGCGTTGCGGGAGGCGGCGGTCGCTCCGCTCGAACGGCTTCGCGGCAGGCGTCTGGACGCGGACGATTTTCGGCGCATGCTGAGCCCCGACCCGTTGCGAGACGTGCTGCAGTGGATGGGGGAAGGCGCGGCGATGCGGGCGCGGCTCGGACCGCAGAAGTGGGAGGCGTTCCGGGCGCAGTGCCGGGAGGATCTCGCCCTCGATCCCGAGACGGACGCCGACGTCGTGGCCGGCGAACGCTTGGCAAACGGCGACGGCGCTTGGGCGCGGGTGTGGGAGCGCTTCCTTGAAGCGCCGGAGAGCTATCCGCACGTTGCGGACGTGCTGATGCGTAGCCGCCCGGCCGAAGTGCCGATGTTCGGGCGCGAGCGCTGGCCGCACCTGAACCAGAGCGACGAGAAGAACCTGCGCCGGAGGCTCGCCGCCGTGGCGGAGCTCGATCACGAAGCGGCCTGCGGCGCGCTGCTCACGCTCGAAGAGGAGCACGGTCCCCGCCGGGACTGGGTGTGGGCGCGGCTGGGCCGGTCGCCGATGGCGGTCGCGGCCGGGCCGCTGGCACGCCTGGCCGGGGAGGCGCGGAGGACCCTGGGCGGCGGAACGCCGGGCGAGATCGCCGACGCCTACGTCGACCGCGGCTGGCGGGCCGACGCCGCCGCACGGGAGGCGTTGGCCGCGGTGCCCGCCGCGGACCGGGAACTCGTCGCCGGCATCGTCCGGCACGTGCTGCTGCCTTGGCTGGACGATTCGGCGCGCGCGTTCCAGGCCGCGGCCGAACGCGAGCCGCTGCCGGCGAGCGGCGAGCAGCCGCCGGTTGAGGCCGGAGAGGGCGTCTGCCTCCTGTTCGTCGACGGTCTTCGCTACGAGCTGGGCCGGGCGCTGGGCGAGATGCTTGAAGGGCGGGGCTTCGCGACCCGGCTCGACTGGCGGTGGGCTGCGCTGCCGACCGTGACGGCCACTGGCAAGCCCGCGGTGAGCCCGGCGGCCGACGCCATCGCCGGCACCGTCCTGGGCGGTGACTTCGCGCCCACGCTCGAGGCGACGGACAGGCCCGTCGGCGCCAGGAGTCTCCGTGCGGCAATCGAGCGGCTCGGTTACCAGACGTTTGGCGGCGGCGCGCTCGATGCGCCGCTTGGCAGCCCGGCCCGCGGCTGGCTGGAGTGGGGCCGCATCGATGCCCTGGGGCACGAAACGGACGCCGCCGGCTTCGCCCACCGGCTCGGCGCCGAGTTGGAGGACCTTGCCGATCGCGTCGCCCGGTTGCTCGATGTCGGCTGGGAAGCGGTGCGGATCGTCGCCGACCACGGCTGGCTGCAACTGCCGGGCGGCCTGCCCAAGGTCGAGCTGCCACTGCACCTGACGGCGGGCCGCGGCGCCCGCTGCGCGGCGATTGCCGGCGAGTCGGCGCCGGATGCGCTCCTCGCGCCTTGGCACTGGAACCCGGCCGAGCGTTTCGCCGCGGCCCGTGGCGCCGCCGCCTTCCGCCGCAACGTGGAGTACGCCCACGGCGGCTTGAGCGTCCAGGAGTGCCTGCTGCCGGACCTCGTCGTGAGAGCGGCGCCGCGCGCTGGCGGAACGGCGCGGATCGAGTCGATCACCTGGCGGGGCTTTCGTTGCCTGGTCGAGGCCTCGGTCGCGGGCGCCATCAAGGGGGGCACCGCAAGCGCCGATCTGCGGCTGAGGGACGACTTGAACAGGTCCGTGGCGCTGGACGCCAAGCAGGTGGAGGCGGACGGCTCGGTCAACTTGCTGCTGCCGGACGACGAATACCGGGAATCGCGGCTCGTTCTCGTCCTTGTCGATGACGAGGGCCGGATTCTCGACCGCCGCGAAACCGCCGTGGGAGAGGACTCGTGAACTCGAACTCGCTGAACCTGGAGATGGACCACCTCGACCGAATCGCCGCGGACGCGTTCCCCGGCTACCTCGTGCGCAAGGACCTGGTGCGCCGCTACGCGCGGACCTATCCGGTGCCGACCTACGTGGTCGAGTTTCTGCTCGGCCGCTACTGCGCGAGCGTCGACGCGGAGGAGATCAAGGAGGGCCTGGGCGTCGTCCAGCAGCAGCTCGACGGCCGGACGGTACGGGCGAGCGACCAGGAGGTCTTCAAGTCGCGCGCCCGCGAGGCCGGTTCCGTCAAGCTGATCGACATCGTTCGCGCCCGGCTCGACGCCCGCAACGACTGCTACGTGGCCGAGCTGCCGAGCCTGGGCCTGCGCGACATCGACGTCGCGGACTCCATCGTGAAGGACAACCAGCGCATGCTGAGCGACGGCTTCTACGCCGAGGTCACCCTGGAGTACGACGCCGTGGTCGCGGTGGACGGACGCGGGAACCCGTTTCGCATCGGCGCCCTGCGGCCCATCCAGTTGTCCGACGCGCGGGTCCTGGACGTGGTCGCTCGCGGCCGCCGCAGCTTCACGACCGGAGAATGGCGCGACTTCCTGATCCGTTCCGTGGGTCTCGAACCGGAAACGCTTGACGACCGGGCCAAGCGCGTCGCCATCCTGCGCATGGTCCCGTTCGTGGAGCGGAACTACGACCTGGTGGAGCTCGGCCCCCGCGGAACCGGCAAGAGCCACGTCTATCAGCAGATCTCGCCGTACTCGCACCTGCTCTCGGGCGGCAAGGCCACGGTTGCCAAGATGTTCGTCAACATGGCGAACGGCCAGCGCGGACTCGTTTGCCAGTACGACGTCGTGTGCTTCGACGAGGTCTCCGGCGTGTCCTTCGATCAGAAGGACGGCGTGAACATCATGAAGGGCTACATGGCGTCGGGCGAGTTCAGTCGCGGCAAGGAGAGCATCCGGGCCGACGGCGGCATCGTGATGGTCGGCAACTTCGACGTCGACGTCGAGCAGCAGCAGCGGATCGGCCACTTGCTTTCGCCCCTGCCGAAGGAGATGCGGGACGACACCGCCTTCCACGACCGGATTCACGCCTACGCGCCGGGCTGGGACTTCCCGAAGCTGAACCCCGACGACCACCTGACGGACCACTTCGGGCTCGTGAGCGACTTCCTGAGCGAGTGCTGGAATCAGCTTCGAGACAAGAGCTGCTTGAACGCGCTCCAGAACCGCGTCTTCTGGGGTGGCGCGCTCAGCGGCCGGGACATCGAGGCCGTCAACAAGACCTGCTCGGGCCTGCTCAAGCTCCTGTACCCCGATCCCGCGATGGAGATCGATGACGAGAGCCTGGAGTGGATCGCGCGGCTGGCCCTCGAATCGCGCCGGCGGGTCAAGGAGCAGCAGAAGCGCTGCCTCAAGAGCGAGTTCCGCAACACGCACTTCTCTTTCACCCTGGGCGTCGACGGAGTGGAGCAGTTCGTCGCGACGCCCGAACTGCACAGCGACGAAGCGATCGACAGCGACCCGCTGCCCCCCGGCCAGGTCTGGGCGATCGGCCCCGGAACCGGCGAGACGGGAGCGGGCCTCTACCGCATCGAGGTTGCCGTGGGTCCCGGCGGCGGCGTGAAGGTCCTCAACCACCCGACGCCGCCCGCGTTCCGCCAGAGCGTGAGGGTCGGCGAGCAGAACCTCTACCGCGCCGCGAAGGAACTCGTCGGCCACCGGGAACCGCGCGAGTTCGAGTACCAGGTCCAGCTTCGCCCGTTCGACGCCGACAAGTCGGGCACGGGGCTCGGAATGCCTGTGCTGGCCGCCTGCGTCGGCGCCTTGCTTGACCGCGGAACCCGTGGCGGTGCGATCATCGTCGGCCCGCTGAACCTCGGCGGCAGCCTCGACATGCTGCCGGATGCCGTCGCGATCGCCGAACTCGCCGTCGACAAGCGCGCGACGACCCTGCTGATGCCCGTGAGCGCCCGGCGCCAGCTCGACTCGCTGCCGGACGAGTTGTGGACGAAGGTCAACATCGAGTACTACCGGGACGCGACGGACGGGGTATTCAAGGCGTTGTTGGCGTGACGCGGATGGCCGCGCGACCGAAGGACCGCCGATCAGCGCTCAAAAGGGCGAGACCGCAGTGCCGGATGCCGATGTAGAGTTGTTCCGTCGTGGCTACCGTCCTTCAACCATCTCCAGGCCACTGGGTCGTTCACCTCGCCGGACAGTCCGACTCCGAGGTGACCGTAGAGCTGCGGATGAGTGAAGCGCTGGCCGGCGCCTTGGCCGAGATCGAATCGGCGCAGATCCCGGGCATCGACTCCCGGGGACCGTCGCAACCTGCGGGAAACGTCGGTTCGGCCGTGCTCACGATCCTCTCGTCGGTCCTCGCGGTGGGCCGGATCAAGGAACGTCTGAGCACGGAGAACCAGCAGGACCTGACTGCGCTCATCGACGACGAAGCGGCAGCCGCGCGTGCGAATCGTCCTTGATACGAACGTCCTTATCAGCGCGCTCATAACCAGCGGCACGCCGCCGGATCGGCTGTACCAGGCGTGGCTCCGCGACGACTTCGAGCTCGTCACGTCGGAGGCTCAGATCGACGAAGTGCGGGACGTACTCGCTCGACCTCGACTCCGCAAGTACATCGATTCCCGGGAAGCCGATCGACTGATTACGGCGATCCGGTTGAGAGCAACGGTTCTTCAGGACGTGCCACTGGTCCGCCGGTCTACGGATCCCAAGAACGATTTTCTCCTCGCTGCGGCTGTAGCCGGGGAGGTGGACCTGGTTGTTTCGGGAGACAAGAACGATGTGCTGGCCCTCCGCCGCGTTGAGGGCATACCGATTCGAACGGCGCGGGAAGCGTCGTCCCTCGTGGCTGCGCGCCAGGCCCAGACGCGGCGATGAACGACTCTCTCTCGCCGAACACCCGGGCCATCCTGCTGCTGACGGCGCCGCTCATCGTGGCCGGGCGGCGCTCCCCGGCGTCGGAGTGGAAGCCTCTGACGCTGAAGCGGGAGTACGCCAGGCTGGCGCGGCGGCTGCGGAGGATCGGCCGCGAGCCGGCCGATCTGCTTTCCGCGGACCGGCACGCCGTGATCGAGGAGGCCGTCAGCCGGATGGACCCGGCGATCGATCTCGCGCGGCTGGACCACCTCCTGGGGCGAGGCCTGAGATTGAGCCTTGCCGTCGAGCGTTGGGCGGCACGGGGAATCTGGGTCGTGAGCCGCGCGGACGACGACTATCCGAGGCGACTCGAGCGGAGGCTCGACGAACGGGCGCCGGCGGTGCTCTACGGCTGCGGCGACCGTTCGTTCTGCGACGCGGGTGGACTGGCGATCGTCGGTTCGCGGAACGCCGGCGAGGAGGCGCTCGAGGCCGCCCGGCAGGTCGGCGAGCTCGCGGCCGGCGCGAGCCGCGCCGTGATTTCGGGCGGCGCGCGCGGCGTGGACGCGGCGGCCATGCAAGGGGCGCTTGCGGCAGGCGGTCGTTCCGTGGGCGTGCTCGCCAACGGTCTGGCGCGGGCCGCCACGAACCGGGAGTACCGCCAACCGCTGCTTGACGGGAAGCTGCTTCTGATTTCGCCGTACGACCCGGCCGCGGGCTTCTTCGCCGGCCACGCCATGGAGCGGAACCACCATGTCTATTCGCTGGCCGACGCCGCTCTGGTCGTCGCTTCGGCCCGGGGCAGCGGTGGCACTTGGTCAGGCGCGGTCGACGCTCTGAGAAAGGGCGCCGTTCCCGTGTATGTCCGCGCGGCCGGCGGCGGTTCTGAGGGACTGGCGGCGCTTCGGCGGCGGGGCGCCCGGCTATGGCCCGATCCTGGCGACGCCGGAGCTCTGTCGGCCTTGATCGACAGCGAGACCGAGTCGGAGCCGGCGATCCAGTGTCGCGAGGAAAGCGTCGGGAGAGGCGATTCGCAGCCGGATCTGCTTGCGGGTGCGGTTTCGATGTCGGCGGCCGACGCGGCCATGAGGATCAGGACGGCACTTGCGCAGCTCGCCGCGACCCCCGCGGCGGCCTCGGCCCGTTCGGCCTCGGCGCGGGGAGCCGTGCGCTACGTGTTGCGGTCGGAGGATCGGCCGGAGTTCGAGTCGGACTCAGAGCCGGAGACCGCCGGGCAGCGACAGGTCCGCGAACCTTGGGGGGCCGACGAGGGCGAGCGGGACGAAAGCGCGGCGGAACGCCTGGATCGCACGGCGCGCCATCTATCCCTTCGCCTTCTCGAGCAGCCGATGACGGCGACGGAGCTCGCGTCAGGATTGGGGGTGACCCGGGTCCAGGCACGAGAGTGGCTGCTGGCGCTGGAAGAGCGGGACGAAGTGAAGCGGCTTCGGAGTCCCGTCCGCTACGTGGCGCGACAGATCGGCCTGTTGGGCTTCGGCGCGGCTTCGGCTCGCTCGAAGCCCGGAACGGAGGCCGCCCCCGAACTGCGCCGGTCCTTTCTTGCCGCGGCCCGGCCGCTCCTGCGGCGGCCGATGCGGCCTGCGGACCTCGCTTCCGAGCTGGGCACGACGAAAGGGCAGACTGAACGATGGCTGCGGCAGTTGGCCGACGAAGGGGAGTTGGAGAGGATCGCCGGAACGCGCCCGGCGCGGCCCGGAGACTGACCGGCTATTCTGCCGAGATGCCCGTCAATCAGCCGGACGACGAGAGCACCCTCAGGGAGCACTTCGCGTGGATCTACGGGAATCTGGCGATGACTCACGCTGCTCTCAACGAGGGCGCAAGCAGCTACGGTCGGTTGCACTACATGATCCGCGGGCGATTCCGGAAGGGCTACTTGAACGGAACGATGAAGATGCGTCCGCTCACGGACGACGAGAGAACGAAGATCGAGCATCCAACGACGTGCTGCTACTGCGGCACTGAAGGGCGGCTGACCCTCGATCACGTCATGCCGACGTTCAGAGGCGGCGCGGACGCGGCGGAGAACATCAGCTACGCCTGCAAGAGCTGCAACAGTTCGAAGGGGCCGCGGGACATGGTGTTGTGGCTCGTGAACAAGGACCGCTTTCCTTCGGTCCTCGTCTTTCGCCGCTACCTGAAGCTCGCTGCGCAGGCTGCCGCGACCGCCGGCCTGTTGGACACGGCCTGGAACGAGGTGCCGGATGGCGCACTGCCGTTCGACAGGCGATCCCTTCGGGTCGAGTGGCCTGAGCTTGGGGAAATCGAACTCTGGCCGAGTTCGCAATGAGGGTTGCCGGTTGACGACCGGAGGCTACTCGCCGCCGACCCGCTCCAGATAAACCGCCTCCAGCAGGTCGAGCCGGTCCTTGAGCACGCCCGCCGTTGCCTCGGGCTCCGGGGCATCGAGCACCATCCAGGTGTCGCTCTCCGCGTCGTACTCCGGCCATTCCGGAGCGCCGTCACCGTTCGGGTCGCCGGTGGCGGCGAAGCGGGTCCAGTAGCCGGCCATCGCGTCGGCGAGGGCGGCCCCGTCCGCGCCCGCGAATCGCTCGGACCCGGGCTCGCCCGGATCGCCGAAGACGTAGGAGACCTCGGAACCGTGGGGGGCGCCGGGGAACGTCTGGCGCTGCGCCTCGGGGACGAACCGGAAGTAGTAGGTGCGCGCCGGCGAGGAGACGGTCTTCATCTGCTCGGCGAGATAGCGGGCCGAGATCACGTAGCGCTGGTCGCCAAACGAGGTGGCCGCGGCGACCCGCTGAGCGTCCTCGTCCGTCTCGCCGTCCGCGCCGTAGAGGCTGCGGGCCTCGTGTTCGTGCTCTCCGAACGTGCCGAAGTAGTCGCCGGGCGCGATCGCGAAGGCGCGGAAGATCGTTCCCTCGAAGCTGTTGCCGCCGGTGATGTAAGGCACGTCGTGCTGCTCGCCGCGTGCGAACACGATGCCGGGCTCGTCCGGGAGCACGGTGCCGGTGATCGGCACCCAGAAGCCGGTGCCGAGGGTGTTGAGTTCCTCGAACGAAAGGGCGCGCAGATCGGCAGCCGAGGGTTCGTCGCCGAGGTCGAAGCCGGCTTCGGCGATCAGCGCCGCACCCAGGTCGCGCGCCGAGGGCAGCCCCCATCGCGACTCGCTGATGTGGGGCAGCCGCCAGGTGCCGTAACCGCTCTGGGCGATCGCGCGGTGGAAGAGGCCGGCGGCTATCGGCACGCTCATCAGGGTGTTGACCGCCATGCCGCCGGCCGAGACGCCGAAGATCGTCACGCGTTCCGGATCGCCGCCGAAGGCAGCGGCGTTCCGTTGCACCCAGTCGAGGGCGGCGATCATGTCGGTCACGCCGTGGCTGCCCTCGGGGTGGCCCGTGAGCGCCGCTTCCGCGGCCAGGGCGGGGTGGGCGAAGAAGCCGAGCGCGCCCAGCCGATACTGGATGCTGACCACGACCACGCCGCGCTCTGCCAGACCGGCGCCGCGGCCGGTCGCGGGGGCTTCGCCGAGCCGGCCGTTGCCGGCGCGGAAGCCGCCGCCGTGGATCCAGACCATGACCGGCATGGCTTCCGTGTCGGAGCGGTCGGCCGACGTCCAGACGTTCAGGTAGAGGCAGTCCTCGCTCTGGGGTAGCTGGGCGCGGCCTTGCGGGCAGATGGGGCGGTACTCGTTGGCTTCGAGGGGCTCCGTCCAGGGTTCGACCGCGATGGGAGGTCGCCAGCGCAGGTGGCCTTCGGGGGGCAGCGCGAAAGGAATGCCGAGGAAGGCGGCGATGTCGTCGCTGCCTTCGGGGGCGAAGCCCTGGACGGGGCCGGCGTCGGTCTGGACGAGGAAGGGGTCGGGCGGCTCGCCGGCGGCGCAGGCGAGGAGGAGGGGGAGGAGCGCGGTAACGGCGGCGAGGCGGTACGGGGTCTTCATGGTTGGGGGATCCTAGCTGTCACGGTTCGCGCTCGCCGCTACGCGGCTTGCGCCTGATGCCGGCGGGGGCGCCGGCGCACCCAGTGTGTGGCCTGGTGCCGGCCAGAGGGCCGGCGCACCGACACTCGACGTCCGGCCACTGCACCCGGTGGTTCAGTCCTGGCCGCCGGCGGTCGGGGTGAAGTCCGCCGGCGCGACGCGGCTGGTGGGGGCGACGGCGATGGTCTCGAGGAGGTCCAGCATCGTCCGCCAGCCGCGCTCGACGTTCTGGACCGAGATCCGCTCGTTGTTGCCGTGGATGCCGCCCTGGTCGCTGCCAGGGATGACGGCCGGCGAGAAGCCGTAGGCGACGATCCCGAGGTCGCGGAAGAAGTGGCTGTCGGTGAAGCCGGCGGTGACCGCCGGCATGACGGTGGAGCCGGGGAAGCGGCGGGCGGTGACGGCTTCGATGGCGCGGTAGAGGTCCGTGTCGGTCGAGGAGATGGCCGCCTTGAAGGAGAGCAGGACTTCGATCGAGATGGACGGCTGATCGAGTCGTTTCCTGAGTTCACGGATGAAGGCGCGCGGCTCCTGGTCGGGAAGCAGCCGGCAGTCCAGCTCGGCGGTCGCCGCGGGGGGTACGACGTTGATCTTGCTCGACGCCTGAAGCCGGGTGACGGCGCAGGTGTTGCGGGTGAGGGCGTGGAGCGACGGATTCGTCCGATGCAACGCGGCGAGGCGGTCGGGTTCCGCGATCAGGCCCTCCGGGTCGGCGAGTTCGGCGGCCGCGGACTCGAGTTCCGCCAGGTCGCGAAAGAAGTCGCCGACCGCGGGCACGATGCGGGGGGCGAACGGGTCCTGGCGAAGACGCTCGAGCGCCTCGATCAGGTCGGTCACCGCGCTGCGGGTCGAGGGGCTCGATCCATGGCCGGCCGGTCCGACCGCGTTCAGCCGCAGCCACATCGGCACCTTCTGGGTCACCTCGACGCTGAAGACGACGCGATTGCCCAGTACCCGCCCGCTGCCGCCCTCGTTGAGGACGAGACCGACTCCTTCCAGCAGGTCCGGCCGGTTGCGCACGATCCAGCCCGCGCCGTGGCGACCGCCCGCCTCCTCGTCCGCCGTGGCCAGGAAGATGACGTCCCGTTCGAGGGGCGCGCCGGAACGGGCGAGGGCGAGAAAGGCCTCGAAGTGCATGATGCCCAGGCCCTTCGTGTCCAGGGCCCCGCGGCCGTTGAGGTAGCCGTTCTCGTAGGTCCCGGACATCGGATCGTGCTTCCAGAACCGCGGGTCGGCCGGTACGACATCGATGTGGTGGAGCAGGATGATGCCCGGCTCGGGGCCCCCTTCGAGCCGTGCCCAGATGCTGCCGCGTCCGGGTTCAGGCTCGACTGTCTCGTAGGCGATGCCCTCGCGTTCGAGGATCTCCGCGAAGAACGCGACGGCCTCGCTCTCGTTGCCCGGCGGGTTCGTCGTGTCGATGCGGAGGTACTGCTGGAGTCGCCGCGAGGCTTCGGGCAGACGCGGATCGCTCGTCCCGTCCTGGCCTGCGCCCGGCGCGGCCGCCAGAGCCAGGAGCGCGGTCATCGCCGGAGCGATCACGGTGGCGGTGCGCATCGGGTTGGTCGTGGGAGCGTCCGAACGGTCGGTCGGTGAAGGGGCAAGCATATGGCACAAACTCGCGGCGCTCGTTGCCGTACAGAAGATAGGCGGCCGTTGTGTGGCTTGCCGCCGGTATGATCGCGCGGCCGCGGAGCGACCGAAGACTGCGGGCGGATGCCGGCCGGAAGGCCGGCGCACCGGCACCTGAACCTCGTGCCAGGAGCATCGACGAAGACGGAAGGACCGAAGGAGAGGCCCTTGACCAGATCACAACGAAGACTCGCGACATCGAGGCTGACCTTTGCGCTGCTGGCCCTCACGTCGGCAGCGGCCTGGGCCCAGCACGGCGTCGGCGCCGGCGACTGGCCGTCGTACGGCGGCGACTACGGCAGCACGAAGTACACGGCGCTCGAGCAGATCGACCGGGACAACGTCGCCGACCTCGAGGTGGCATGGCGCTGGGAGTCTCCGGACAATGCCGAGGCGGCGGACAGGGCACGGTTTCTCAAGCCGGGCGCCTACAAGGTGACCCCGCTCATGGTCGGCGGCGTGCTCTACGCCTCGACCTCGTTCGGCCAGGTGGCCGCGATCGACGGGCAGACCGGCGAGCAGAAGTGGGTGTTCGACACGGAGGACTGGCGGACGAGCCGGCCGACGAACCTCGGCTACAACCACCGGGGTGTCGGCTACTGGACCGACGGGGAGCAGGCGCGGATCCTGATGCCGACGAACCAGGCTTACCTCTGGGCGATCGACGCCCACACCGGCGAGCCGGTCGGCGATTTCGGCGAGGAAGGGAAGGTCGACCTGACGGAGGGGCTCGGGCGGTCGGTCCAGCGCCGGATCTACTCGGTCATCTCGGCGCCGATGATCATCGGCGACACGGTCGTCGTCGGCTCCTCGATCTTCGACGGCCCGACCCGGAAGGAGATGCCGCCGGGGCACGTCCGCGGATTCGATGTCCGCACGGGCGAGCAGAAGTGGATCTTCCACACGATTCCCCAGGGCGACGAGCCGGGGGTCGAGACCTGGGAAGACGAGTCCTGGACGTACAGCGGCAACACGAACGTCTGGACCGTGATGAGCGGCGACCCGGAGCTCGGCTACGTCTACCTGCCGATCGGCACGCCGACGAACGACTGGTACGGCGGCCACCGCCTCGGCGACAACCTGTATGCCGAGAGCCTGGTCTGCCTCGACGCCGACACCGGCGAGAAGGTGTGGCACTTCCAGTTCGTCCACCACGGTCTGTGGGACTACGACGTGCCTGCGGCGCCGAACCTGGTCGACATCACGGTCGACGGCAAACAGATCAAGGCGGTCGCCCAGATCACGAAGCAGGGCTTCATCTACGTCTTCGACCGTGCGACCGGCGAACACGTGTGGCCGATCGAGGAGCGGCCGGTGCCGCAGACGGACGTTCCCGGTGAGCGCACCTCGCCGACCCAGCCGTTCCCGACCAAGCCGGCAGCCTACGAGCACCAGGGCTTCGAGAGCGACGACATGCTGATCTCGTTCACGCCCGAACTGCACGAGGCGGCCAAGGAGATCCGCGACAAGTGGGTGTACGGGCCGCTGTTCACGCCCCCCTCGCTCCAGGGGACCCTTCTGCTGCCGGGCTGGGGCGGGGGTGCGAACTGGTACGGCGCCGCGGTCGATCCCGAGACGTCCACGATCTACATCCCGTCGTTCACGGGGCCGATGGTCGTCAAGCTGGTCGAGCCGGACGGCGCCCGCTCGAACTTCCGCTACGTGCGTGGCATGAGCGGTATCGAGAGCTTCTTCCTGCAGGGCCCCGAGGGTTTGCCGCTGACGAAGCCGCCCTACGGCCGGATGACGGCAATCGACCTGAACACCGGCGAGCACGCCTGGGTGAAGCCGCTGGGTGACGGACCGCGGCGGCAGGTCGAGCAGATCAGCGGGGAGGATCCCGGTCCCCTCGGCGGGCCGCCCGCGGCCGGTCCCCTGCTGACGAAGACGCTGCTCTTCCAGGCCCAGGGCGGCGCGCCGGGACTGACCGGCGGTGGCGGGGCCGATGAGACCTCCGTCCTGCGGGCGCACGACAAGAAGACCGGCGAGGTGATCCACGAGATCGAGCTTTCAGCGTCCCCGAGCGGCACGCCGATGTCCTACGCGATCGGCGGCCGCCAGTACATCGCCCTCGCGGTCGGCGGCGAAGACAGCGCGGAGATCATCGCCCTGGCATTGCCGGAGGCGGCGGAGGCCGGCCCATGAAGCTGCTTTCGCTGTTGCGTGACGGCCGGTCCGCGATCGGCGTGCTCGCGGACGAGGAGACGGTCGTCGACCTGAGCGTCGCCGCGCCCGAACTGCCGCGCGGAATGTGCCGGTTCCTGGCGGCCGGCGAGGAGGCCCTGGAGGCGGCGGGACACGCGGCCGACTCGAGGGCCGGCCGCGTGCCGCTCGCCGAGCAGACGCTGCTGGCGCCGGTCCCGAAGCCGCGGAAGTTCTTCGCCATCGGCCTGAACTACGCCGACCACGCGGCCGAGACCGGACAGAAGCTCCCCGAGTTCCCGACCGTCTTCAACAAGCAGGTGACGTGCGTCAACCGGCCGGGAGGGGACATCCACATTCCGCGGGCGTCCTCCGCGGTCGACTACGAGGGCGAGTTCGCCTTCGTCATCGGGCGGCGTTGCCGGGGCGTGGCCGCGGAAGACGCCGCCGGCGCCATCGCCGGCTACACGATCGTCAACGACGTCTCCGTTCGCGACTGGCAGCGCCGTTCGCCAACGATGATCCTCGGCAAGGGCTGGGACACGCACGGGCCGATGGGGCCCTGGCTGGTGACCGCCGACGAGGTCGAGGATCCGAACGGGCTGGGCATCCGTACCTGGATCAACGGCGAACTGCGCCAGGACTCGAACACCCGGGAACTCGTCTTCGACTGCCCGAAGCTGGTCGAGACGATCTCGACCATGTGCACGCTCGAACCAGGCGACGTGGTCAGCACGGGCACGCCGGCGGGCGTGGGCGCGGCCTACGACCCGCCGAAGTTCCTGGTCGCCGGCGACACGGTACGGATCGAGATCGACGGGCTGGGAGTGCTCGAGAACCCGGTCGTCGCCGAGCCGTAGGCGGAAGAGAGGTCGGCCTTCGGCCGGCGATTCGAAGCCGCCTTCGGCGGCGGCCGACGAGGGCGTCGGCGCACCCAGCGTGTACCTCCGTCGACGATCCGAACTGGGTGCGCCGGCGCCCCCGCCGGCATCCGGCGCGAAAGCGCCGGCTTCTGGAGCTTCCTGCCGTGCTAGCCGCGGCCGCGGCCGACGGTCATCCGCACTTCGCGATCCTGCCGCTTGTCCCGCAGTTCCACATTGGTGGACTGCACCTCACGGGGAGTCAGCGGCTCGCTCGTGACGTAGCCGAGCATGTACTGGCTACGGAGTTCCTCGCCGATGTGCTCGTAGGCCCGGAACACGGCGTCCATGCCGGTGACGTAGTAGACGTTGCCGCCGCTCGCCTTCGTGATCGCTTCCAGGTCCGGCTTGCGGGGATTGCGTCCCCGGGGGTCGCCGCTCTGGCTCATCGAGATGACGTAGATCGGCACGCCGGTGTTCTCGGCCGTCCTGAACGTCCGCCGGTAGCTGCTCTGGCTGCCGTAGTCGTCTCCGTCCGTCAGCATGACCAGGGCGCGCCGCCCCTCGTCCCGGGCGAGATGGACGAGGCAGAACTGCATGGCGTCGTAGAGGGCGGTCTGCCCGTCTGCCTGGATCTGCCCCAGGGTACCGATGAGTTCCGCGACATCGCCGGTGGTGTCGGAGAGCAGATGTGGCCGGGTGTCGAAGTCGACCAGGAACGCCTGGTCGATTTGACTCAGCGTGTTGCCGAGAAAGCGGGCCGCCGCCCGACGGGTGTCCGGCATCAGGGCCCACATGCTCTGGGAACTGTCGACGGCCAGGCCGAGCACCAGGGGCACGTCTTCGGCGACCGCGAAGCGTTCGATCGTGATCTCCCGTCGGCCGGTCCGCAGCACGAAGTCGTCGGTCTCGAGGGTCGTGATCGGCTTGCCCTCCTCATCGTTGACGACGACGTAGATCTCGACCAGGTTGACCACCGTTTCGGCCATGGGCGTCTCGGAGGAGAGAAACTCCACGTCTTCGATCATCGTGCCGTCGTCCAGATGGACGGCAACACGGGCGAAGTCGGCGCCCGGGATTGCGGGTCCGGGCAGGACGGTGCGGAACGGAGGCCGGGTCAAGGTAGCCGCGAGGCGGTCGTTGCGGTAGAACTCGACCCGGTCGAGAGCCCGGCCGCGGGTCAGCTCGACTCGGGCCTCGACGGCGTAGCGGCCGCCGGGCTGCGCCTCCACTGCCGCGATCCCGACTCCGACCCGTCTCTGCCGCTCGTTGATCGTCAGTTCGTCCTCGCCCAGCCAGCGGTCCGAGCGGTCGTAGGCGACGATCCGGATGATGTGGGGCAGCGCCTCCGGCCCCAGGTCGATCGTGGTCTGGAACGGTTTCCGTCGGTCGTCGAAGACCTGTTCGCCGTCGAGGTAGAACTCCACCCGTCGAACGACGTCGCTCGTGGTCACGGTGCTGAACGACTTCCTGCCGCTGAGCCCCGACCGCTCGCCGCGGGGCGGGATCAGACGCACGAGGCTGGACCCGGCTGCGGGGTCGAGGATGTTCTCCCGCCGGCCGCCTGCCCAGCCGGCCCGGCGGGCGGCGGTCCTGGCCGCCGAGAGGATCTCGGCCTCGATCGGGGCGGCCGTGAGCGAACCGGCGACTGGCTCCGGCACCAGCAACTCCATGTCGCTGCGGTCATCGATGGGGCTTGAGGCTGTGTCGAGGAACTCGACCTGCCAGCGGTCGTTGCGCAGGTCTTCGACCATCAGGACGAGTTCGTCGATGGCTACCGGCAGGTCGAAGAGAGTGCGGAAGCGCCACGTTCCTCTCCTGAGGTCGGCTCCGGTTCCCGCGCGTTGAAGCAGGAAGGCCGGCGCGTCCAGGCCGCGCCCGTAGACCGTGAGCCGGAGTGCGTCGCTGGAGGGTGGGGGATTGGTACCGATGGTGGCGAGCCCGTCGAGCGTGACGAACTCGGCGGGCGCACCCTCCGTGGCCGACTGGATACCCTGGGGCAGCAGGACGCCCCGAACGGCGAGTTCGCCGTTGCCATCGCTGGCGGCGCCGTCGCCGTCCCGGCTCAGGGCGTCGAGCGCGCGGCTGGCGCGCAGGGCGACCAGGTCCGCCGGCGCCGCGACGGTGGCCCAGCGGCGCGCCAGGACGTCCGGCGGAGGTCCACCGGACGCAGTGGTCGAGGCGATGCGGACGTCGACCGGATGGGTGGCGCCGTCGCGGGGGCCGGACGAGCGGTACCGAACCCGCCAGGACGCCTGCAGGCGCTCGAGCGCGGCCGCGATCTCGCCGCCCTCGGCGAGCACCTCGCCGCCGCTGGCCGCCACGAACTCCCGGGCCGACTGAAGTCTCCCGGGCAGGAGATCGTCGACCTCTCCGGCTGCCGGCGCGAGCTGAAGGGCATGGACGCGCCATCCGAGCGCCGCGACCGTTCGAGCCAGGCTGCGTTGCTGTTGCTGCTCACTCAGGGCCGCGCGTTCGAACGCGGGAATGGGCTCGCCCAGCAACTCCTCAGCGAACGCGTCCGCGTCCAGGTCGGTCGCGTCGCGCACGAGGAACAGCACCCGCGGCGGGCCACCGGTCCAGGAGCCGTCACCGACGGACTCGAGCGATTCGAGCAGGTTCGCTCGCTGCCAGCGCAGCGTGTCGAGCTCCAGCAGGAATCCCTCGAGCAGGTCGGCGGTGCGCACCGCGTCCGCGTCCGGGTCGCCCGAGCGTTGGTCGGCGGCCGCGCGCATCTCCCGGCGCTGCTCGAACAGGGCGCCCGCCGCGCCGGCCCGGGCGCCGACAGCCGCGGCGGCCGCCCGCACCAGACCGGCGTTCGCGGTCGGTGGAAGTTCGACCTCGGCGATCCGGTCGGCGGTGATCATCTCGACGTCGCCGAGCGTCACCAGAGCATCGGCCGCGTTCCCCACCGCGGCGGCGGCCGCCTCGATCCCCTCGGGTGTCGAGCCCGGCAGGTCGAAGTAGACGACGACTCGCCAGCGCTCCCCGATCGGTTCGACCGCCAGGATCTCTCTGAGTTGCCCGTTCTCCAGGATCTCGACGCTCCGCCTGTCGAGTTGGCGGGGAGGGGTCGAGGATCCGACCTGGAAGATGATCTCAGCGTCGCGGTTCAGCACCTGGGCCGTGCCGACGGCGGGGAAGAGAACGGCGACTAGCGCAGCGGCGGCCGGCAGCAGACCGTTCCGCGAGCAGGCGGAGAGCATCTCTCTTCTACCTTACTTCCCGCCCTTCGATCGTCCGGGCCACGACGTCGCTACGGTCTAGCTCCACGCTGACCTCGCGCCAGTTGGGACCGCCCGGTTCCTCCTTCGGGTAGTAGGTCAGGAGGTAGTGGCTGCGGAGTTCGCGGCTGATCGAGTCGAAGATCGGCTCCAGGTCCTCGTCGTGGCGGACGTAGTAGACGCGGCCGCCTCCCGCCCTCGCCATCCGCTCGAGCTTGCTGACGAAGGTGCGGGTGCTGAAGCTCCGGCCGTCGGTGCGCGCGGCCTCGTCGTTCATCAGGACCAGGTAGACCGGCACCCGGGCGCGTCGCGCCTGTTCGAGGCTCTGCCGGAAGGCGGCGTCAGAGTCCTCGTCGTCGCCGTCGTAGAAGACGACGAGCGCCTTGCGGCCGCGCAGACCCTCGAGCTGGTCCAGGGCCAGCGACAGCGCGCCCCAGACGGCCGTGCGGCCGCGCGGTCTGAGCGCTCCGATGCCGCCCCGCACCGAGTTCAGGTTGTAGGTGGCGGCCCGGACCAGGCGTGGTTCGGTGCCGAAGCCGACCAGGAAGGCGCGGTCGCGCCTCGGCTCGAGCGACTCGAGGAACTCGACGGCCGCCCGCTTCACGTCGGGCATGCGGAGAAACAGGCTGCTCGATGTGTCGATTGCCAGCCCGAGGGTGAGCGGCAGGTCGAACGCGATCCGGAAAGACTCGAGCTCCTGGGCGCGGTCGTCCTCGAAAACGGCGAAGTCGGCGGCCGTCAGATCCCTTACCGGTTGCCCGGAACGGTCGGTGGCGACGACGTAGAGCTGGACGAGTTCGACTCCGATGCGGGCGGAGAGGCCCGGACGGCTCAGGAACAGGACGTCCTCGGCGATCCGCCCGTCCGTCAACTGGGCCTCGACCCGCAGGTAGGACTCCGGATCGCCGACCGGCACCAGCACCTCGCGGCGGAACGGCGCCTCGGTCGCCGTACCCGCCAGCCGGTCCTTGACGAAGAAGCGCATCTCCATCAGGCGGCCGCCGCGCGGCAGCTTGAGTTCGGCGGCGACTTCCACGGGTCCGGCGAGCAGCCCTTCCCCGGGCTCGGTGATGCGGACCCAGAACGCATGCGGCGGCTGGTTGACCAGGAGTTCGTGGCGGTCGAGTTCCCTGTCCTCGGCGTCGAAGGCGACCGCCTCGACCCGGCCAAGCCGGTCGCCGCGGCCGAGGTCGATCCGGGCCCGGTAGGGCGCCCGGTTGCGAGCGGCGACGCGCCGGCCGTTGAAGTAGAAGACGACCCGCTCGACCTGGTCGGTGAAGGGGTCGAGCACCTCGGCCACGAACGTGGCGCGGCCGCGGCGGTTCGTGGGGTCCTCCGGCCGGAGGCTGATTGCCCGGCTCCGCGCCGCGGTGCTGGAGTCGACGGCCTGTTCCACGAGGTCGAGGAAGTCGACGACAGCGTAGCCCCAGTCCCCATCGCGGAGATTCTCGGCCAGGACGATCGCCGAGTCCGTGCCGGGCGGAAGCTGAAGCGGTCGTTCGAAGGTCAGGGTTTCCGCTCCGGGGGCGCCGAACGGAACGCCGTGGCTGGTGACGACGCTGCCGTCCTCGCGGTGGAGTCCGGTGCTGACCCTCCACGTCGAGGCATCGGCAGGCGGCGAGCCGTCCGGCTGCACGATCGTGCTTGTCAGCCGGCCGACAACCCGGTCAGGCGAGGCCGACTCGATCCGGATCGACGCCACCACCTCGACGCCGGCGTCGCCGCCTTCGAACTCGCTGTCGAGCTCGCCCTCGAAGGCGCGCCGCAGTCGTACCTCGGCTACCTCGTCGGGCGAACCCGCTCCCGGAGTGACGGTCGGCGCATTGATCTCACGCTCGCCGCCGCCGTCGCTCAGGTCGAAGCTGCCGGCGGCAGCGGTTCCGTCCGGCAGGTCGAAGTTCGCCTCGAAGCGGCCGGGGAGCCGCTCGATCCAGTCCGCGATGGCGACCTCGTTCAGGAGCACCTCGCCGCCCGTGGCGTCGGCGGCCACCGCCCAGTCGCCCGGCTGCACGAAGAGGCCCAGTTCTTCCTCGACCGTCTGCGTGTCGCCGGACCGCGGCCGGTTGAAGCGCAACGTGAAGCCGACGGTCACTTCGTTCGAACGGATGTTGAGACCATCGCCGTCGTCTCCCGCGGCAAAGGCCACGGGCGCCGCGGTCCAGCCGAAGGCCGCCGCTGTCTGCGCGACCGGACGGAGGCTGGGCATGGTCGCCGCCTCGACGGCGAGCGCGCCGGCCGTCGGCACGAGTTCGAGGTAGTAGCTCAACGGATCCGCGACCAGTCCATCGGCCAGCAGGAGGAGGTGTCGGCGGGAGGCGGACGTTTCTTCCTCGGAGACGGACTCCGGGCCGCGCCGAGCTTCACGCCTCAGATCCTCCCGCGCCGCCAGGAACGAGACGATCTCGTCGATCTGGCTCCGGCGCATCGCCGCCTCGTCGCGAATCGCGTCCGTCGCCATCTGCTGCAGCACCGCTTCGAGCTCGGACTCCAGGTCACCGCCCGCCGCCGTCTGCCGGCGGGCCCTCGAGATCTCGATGTCCCGCTCGCTGGCGAACAGGCGCCGCCTCTCGACCAGGGCGCTTGCCGCGTCTTCACCCGTGGCGAGGCGGTCCAGCGCGGCTTCCGCGAGATCGCGATCCCGAGTCGGCGGCAGAATCGTCCTTGCCAGTGGATCCGCCACCACGATCTCCAGGCTGCCGGCGGCGAGAAGGAGGTCCAACTGCCCGCGCACCGCCTCGGCAAGCTGAAACACCGGTCCCGGGGTCGTCAGCGCCATGTCGACATAGACGAGCGTCTGCCAGCCGCCCTCCGCCCGGGCGACGCCCTCGATCTCGACGTTCTCCCCGTCGATCCGCAGCTCCAGTCCACTACGCAGGTCCCGCTCCGAAGCGCCCTCGGCCTCGAACGTCACCGTCTGCTGGCCGAGCGCCGCACTTGCTGCGCAGGCCCACAAGGCGACCGCCGCGGTCCAACGCACAGGCAAGAGCTGCTTAGGCGACGATCTGGTGGATCGGCTTCGCGCCTTCGACGCCGACGAGTTTCTGGTCCAGGCCGGCGTGGAAGTACGAGAGGGCGTTCGGGTCCAGGCCCAACTGCTGGAGGATCGTCGCGTGGAGGTTCTTGACGTGGAAGCGGTCGACCTCGGCCCGGTTGCCGAGTTCGTCCGTTTCGCCGACACTGACGCCGCCCTTGATTCCTCCGCCGGCCATCCACATCGTGAAGCCGTAGGCGTTGTGATCGCGGCCGGTGCCCTCCGCGTACTCCGCGGTCGGCTGGCGGCCGAACTCGCCGCCCCAGATGACCAGCGTGCTGTCGAGCAGACCGCGCTGCTTGAGGTCCCGCAGCAGACCGGCGACGGGCAAGTCCGTCGCGCCGGCGTGGTACTCGTGATTCTTGACCAGGTCGCCGTGGGCGTCCCAGTTGTTGTCGTTGTGGTTGCCGCCGGAGTAGACCTGGATGAAGCGTACGCCGCGCTCGACCAGGCGACGCGCCAGGAGGCAACGGCGGCCGAAGTCCTTCGTGCGGTCCTGGTCGAGACCGTAGAGGCCGCGGATCTCCTCCGACTCGCCGGAGAGGTCGACCGCTTCCGGAGCATGCTGCTGCATCCGGTAGGCGAGCTCGTAGCTGGCGATACGAGCCGCGAGTTCACTGTTCTCCGTGCGGGTCGCCGCGTGCTCCTCGTTGTACTCGCGGAGGCGGTCGAGCAGCCGGCGCTGCGCCTCGCGCGACATGCCGGGGGGCGGATCGAGCGCCAGGATCGGCGTGCCGCTGGAGCGAATCACCGTGCCCTGGTAGCTGGCCGGCATGTAGCCGCTCGACCAGTTCTTCGCGCCGCTGATCGGTCCACCGGTGGGGTCGAGCATGACGACGAAGCCGGGCAGGTTCTCGTTCTCGGTGCCGAGACCGTAGTTCACCCAGGAACCGAGAGCGGGGCTACCGGAGAGGATGCGGCCGCTGTTCATCTGCAGCATGGCGGAGCCGTGAAGAGGCGCGTCCGCGGTCATCGAGTGAATGAAGGCGATGTCGTCGACGCAGCCGCCGACGTTCGGGAACAGGTCGGAAACCCACTTGCCGCATTCGCCGTACTGCTTGAACTGCCATTTCGGTCCGACGACCCGGCCCTGGTTGCGCGTGCCGCCCCGGCCCTTCGTGTTGATCTCGATCGTCTTGCCGTCGAGGGGATAGAGGTCGGGCTTGTAGTCGAAGGTGTCGACCTGGCTGGGACCGCCGTACATGAAGAGGAAGATGACCGCCTTGGCCGGGCCGTCGAAGTGGGGCGGCCTGGCGGCGAGGGGGTTCTTCCACTCGGTCGTCCCGTCGGCCGCGACAGTCTGCGCGCCGAGAAAGTTGTCCGTGCTGAGCATGCCGGCCAGAGCCACGGAGGTGAAGGCGCCTCCGGCCTCCCAGAGGAACTCGCGCCGGGTCTGGCCACAGAAGGTGTTGCGGGGACGTTCGCTGTCGTGGGTCATCGGTCTGCTCCTCAGTCGAGACGATTCTCAATCCAGATAGGCGAACTCGTTCAGATTCAATAACAGAAGGGAGTAGCTGGCAAACGCGGCCGAGGCTTCGAAGCCCTCCTCGCGCTGCAGCTCCTCGATCAGGCCGACACCGCGGGCCACTTCGACCGGATGGGCCCGTCTCGCCAGCACCGCCTCGAGCGCCTCGGTCACGCGGTCTTCAACCGTACCGTCGGTGCTACCGATCCGCGCTGCGAGCGCGCCGGCCTGATCACTCATGAACTCCCCGTTGAGCATCATGAGGGCCTGCGTTGGCTGGGTCGTCGTGAACCGGACAGGGCAGGTCGAGTCCGTGTCGGCCATGTCGAGGCTTTCGAGCAGGGGATGCAGCAGCGAGCGCTTGACGTGGATGTAGACGCTCCGCCGCGACGCCTGTTCGAGGGACGACTCGCCCCAGGCCTTGTCGGGCTGCGAAGCGGTGGCCAGCACCTCCTCCGGCATCGGCGGGTAGACGCTCGGTCCGCCGAGTTCCAGATTGAGTCGGCCCGTCGCGGCGAGAACAGAGTCCCGGATCTCCTCGGCGGTCAACCGTCTCATGTTGAAGCGGCTGAACAGGTCGTTGCCGGGATCCGTTTCGAGTGCGCCGTCAGGCGGCCGCGAGGACATCCGGTAGGCGCGGCTGGTCATCATCAGCCGGTGCATGGCCTTGAGGCTCCAGTCCCTCGCTGTGAACTCGGTTGCCAGCCAGTCGAGGAGCTCGGGATGGGTCGCCTCCTGCCCGAAGCGTCCGAAGTCGTTCGGCGTCGGCGACAACCCGCGGCCAAAGTGGTACTGCCACAGGCGGTTCGCCATCACCCGGGAAGTGCGCAGGTTGCCGTCGTCCGCGATCCAGCGGGCCAGGGCGCGCCGGCGGCCGGTAGTCGGGGAGTCCGTCGCGCGCTCTCCAAGGCCCGGATCGGCGTTGCCGAGGATGAGGGGGAAGCCGGGTTCAACGCGTTCCGCCGGCGCATGCGGATTGCCGCGGATGAGGACGTGGGTCGGCGGCGCCTCGGGGCCGATCTCCTTGACGCGCAGGACTTCGATCAGGTGGGGCGGCCCTTCGACCGCGGGACGTTCGCCTTCCGTCGTTCCGAGGTCCGGCGGGATCCAGTCCGTGTAGTTCTCGGGCGTGGGCTGGTTGCCGCCGCCGACCTTGTAGGGCGCGATGCCGCGGAAGAACGACAGCATGCGGTAGTAGTCGGTCTGCGGGATCGGATCGCCGCGGTGGTTGTGGCAGCGGGCGCAGCCGATCGACATGCCGAGCATGACCCGCGACGTCGTGTCGAGGACCGAGTCGAGGTCGTCGTACTGGGCGAGCGCCGTGTCCGTCGGCTCGTCGTCCCAGATACCGAGCCGCAGGTAGCCCGTGGCGATGACCGACGCGGCGGTCGGGTTGTCGAGTTCGTCGCCGGCGAGCTGATGGGTCAGGAACTCGTCATATGGCATGTCCGCGTTGAGCGCGTCGATCACCCAGTCGCGGTAACGCCAGGCGGACGGCTTCTTGCGGTCGCGTTCGTAGCCGTCCGTCTCCGCGTAGCGGACGAGGTCGAGCCAGTGCCGTCCCCAGCGTTCGCCGTAGTGGGGCGATGCCAGCAGGCGGTCGATCAGGCGTTCCCAGGCGTCGGGACGCTGGTCCTGCTCGAAGGCCTCGACCTCCTCGAGCGTCGGCGGCAGCCCGGTCAGGTCGTAACTCGCCCGCCGGATCAGTGCCCGGCGGTCGGTGGACGGCGGCGGCTCGAGGCCGGCCGCCTCGATCTTCGCGAGCAGGAAGTTGTCGATCGGGTTGAGCGGCCAGTTCGTATCGGCGACGGCCGGCACGTCCGGCCGTTCGAGCGGCCGCACGGACCACCATTCCCGGTCGGCGTCCGTGATCTCGAAGGCGTCTTCGGCCGGCGCGACCTCCGTGAGCTGGTCCTCGTCGCCGCCGAACGGGGCGCCGAGTTGCACCCACTGGCGGATCGCCTCCAGGTCCGCGTCGGCCAGTCGGCCCGAGGGCGGCATCTGCAACTGCTCGTCGTCGTACGAAACCGCGTGGAGGAGCAGGCTCAGGGCGGGCTCGGAGGTTGAGATCGCCGGTCCCCGTTCGCCGCCGCGAAGCAGTCCGGCCCTCGTGGTCAGCAGGAAGCCGTTCTCGGCCCGTTCCGGGTCCGAGTGGCACATGAAGCAGTTCTGCTCCAGGACGGGCCGGACGTTCTCTTCGAACAGCTTGATGCCGTCGGCCGGCGTCTGGGCCGTCTGGGCGGCGGCGGTGGCCGCGCATAGCAAAGCAAGCAGCATCGCCGGACCGGCGACGACCGCAGATCCCGTTCGCTGCGAGCAGCCTGGCATCGTGGTCGTGATCATACCCGGTAACGAGGCGGCGGACGGCGGCCGCCTGTACACTCGGTCCCAGCTTGGCCACGCACCGACAAGGTTCCCGGGCGCCACACGACGTGACGGCGACGCTGCTGCTCTCTTGCGACGATGCAATCGGCATCATCGCGACGGTCACGGGCTTCGTGAACGAGCACGGAGGCATCATCTGCTCGTCCGAGACCCACCGGGACGAGGAACTCGGCAAGTTCTTCCAGAGGCTCGAGTTCGAGATCGACCACTTCGAACTGGACCGGGAGACGATCAAGCCGCTGCTCGAATGGGAGATCGGCGACCACTTCTCGGTCAGGAGCCGCATCGCCTTCTCGGACCAGGAACAGCGAGTGGGCGTCCTGGCCTCGAAGCCGGCCCACTGCCTGCACGATCTGCTGTCCCGCTGGCGACTCGGTGAGCTGCCCGGGCGTCCGGTCTGCATCATCAGCAACCACCCCGACCACACGGCGGAGGCGGAGTACAACGAGCTGCCGTACCACCACCTGCCGGTGACGCCGGAGACCCGCAGCGAGCAGGAAGAACGGATGATCCAGATCCTCGAGGAGGCTCGGGTCGACCTCGTGGTGCTCGCCCGCTACATGCAGATCCTCACGCCTCGCTTCCTGGAGTGCTTTCCGAACCGGGTGATCAACATCCACCACTCGTTTCTGCCGGCGTTTCCCGGCGGCAGTCCCTATCGCCAGGCCTACCTGCGTGGCGTCAAGGTCGTCGGCGCCACCGCGCACTACGCGACGGCGGAACTCGACCAGGGCCCGATCATCGAACAGGATGTGACGCGGGTCAGCCACCGCGACTCGGTGACCACCCTGGTGCGCCGCGGCAGGGACCTCGAACGTGTCGTCCTCGCCCGCGCCGTCCAGGCCCACCTGGAACACCGCGTTCTCGTCGTCGACAACCGCGCGATCGTTTTCGGCTAGGCGGCGACGCGGCGGCGTCCGTCGGACGCACCCGCCAGCGCCGGGTCCGAGGGGAGGGTCGCAGGGGACGCTCACCCCCTCTTGGTGGATGGGAGGTTGGGGGTTCGCTGCGGCCGGCTTCGCTCCGGGAGGTCCTCGGTTGCTGGGCGGTTCTCGACAGTCGCTCGCCTTTAGCCCCCTGCGACCCTCCCCTCGGACCCGACTCTGGCTGGAGTGTCTCAGTTCGGCGTTACTGGCGCCACCCGTGAGCGAGGCTGTTTCAGACTGGGTGCGCCGGCGCCCTCGCCGGCTTCCGGAGGACGCGCGCCGCGAAGCGGCGACGAATCTGCCGTGCTAACGCTCCGCGCAGGTCGTGCGCAATTGCTGCGAGGCCTGGGCGAAGACCGGGTCGTTCGCGGCGAAGCGGCGGCCGTCGTCGAGGAGCGCCAGCGCCTCTTCGCAGCGGTCGGTCTGGGCGAGGATGGCGGCGAGACGGAGGCGGGCCATGGTGAAGTCGGGGCGAAGCGCGAGGGTGGCGGCGAAGGCGCGGGCGGCTTCTTCGGGACGGCGGAGGTCGAATTGGACCATGCCGAGGACGAAGCTGGTCTGGGGTTCCGTCGGGTCGAGCTGCTGCGCCGTTCGGAGTTCGCGCGCGGCATCCGGCAAGCGGCCCTCGATGGCGAGGATGCCGCCGAGTTCCGTGCGCAGCCGGGCCTCGTCGGCGGGAGCGAACTCGGCCGAGCGGAGGCTTCGTTCCAGGGCGGTCCTGGCCTCCTGCAGGCGGTTCTGCTGTCGCAGCACGACGCTCAACGCCTGCACGGCGGCGGCGTCCGAGGGGACGTCGTCGACTCGCGCACCAAGGAGCTCCAACGCTTCGGTCGGCCGGCCGACTGCGGCGATGGCGGCGGCGCGCCGTGTCGCTGCCTCGGCGTAGTCGGGGTCGAGCGCCAGTACGCGGTCGTAGCGTTCCAGCGCTTCCGCGGGACGGCCCGCCCGGTCGAGGAGCAGGGCGAGCTGGTAGTGCGCCTGCTTGTAGTCGGGGGCCAGCGCGGTCGCCCGGGTCAGGTGCCCGATCGCCTCGGCCGCCTGGCCGCGGTTGGCCAGGAGCTGGGCGAGTTCGAAGTGGGCCGAGGCCTGATCGGGGTCGAGCGCCAGGAGTTCTTCGTAGGCGGTTTCGGCCTGCTCGAACTGACCGGCGTCGACGTGGGCCAGCGCCAGGTGCCTGTGCGCTTCCACGTTCGTCGGATCCGCTTCGATCGCGCGGGCGAAGACGGTCGCCGCGGCGGCGAACTCGCCGGCCTGCACCGCGATCAGTCCCTGCTGGACCAGGGCGGCGCTGCCGGCCGGCAGGTAGGCGAGTTCCCCGATCAGGGGGTCTTCGAACGGGAAGTCGGTGTGGCTGGCCTGCGCGAAGTGACGGGCCGCGCGGCCTTCGTCGCCGAGGTGCCGATACGCCATGGCCAGCGAGTAGTGGCCGCGGCCGGCGCCTGGTTCGGCGGCTACGGCGCGTTCGAGGTAGTCGGCGGCGGTTTCGGCACCGCCCCGTTCCAACGCGAGGCTGCCGAGTCCGTAGAGCGCGGGCGGGAACCCGGGCCGCAGTTCCAGCGCGCGGCTCCACAGGGCGGCGGCTTCATCGGGCCGGCCGCGCTCGGCCTCCGATCGGGCGAGGCGCTGGATCGCCGGCACCAGGTCGGGTTCGATCGCCAGTGCGGCGCGATAGGAGGCCGCAGCCGCCTCGTGGTCGCCGCGCGTCTCTTCGGCGAAGCCACGGAGGTAGGGCCAGCGATGGTCGGATGCGTCGAGTCGCTGCGCTTCCCGGTAGCAGGTCTCGGCCGCTTCGAGCGCGGTGAAGGCATGGCTGTCGAGGAGTTGCACGCCGTGGAAGAGCCGCCCGAGTTCGCCGACGGCGGCCGCCAACTCGGGGCTGGGCGCGCCGGCATCCTCGAGCGAGCGAACCCGGCGTTCCAGGTTGGCGATCTGGGCGCGGACCGCCGGGTCGTGCGCTTCGTACGCGGAGGGGAGGGGGATGCGCTCGCCGCCGCTGCAGGCCAGCAGGGCGATGGCCATGCCGGTGGCGGCGCGAGGTGGTCGCCGCTTCGCGGCGCGTCTTCCTGGCCGCCTGCGGCGGCAGCCGGCGAGGGCGCCGGCGCACCCAGTGTGCGGGCGCCGCACCCGGCTGTTGCGCTGCAAGGTCGCCGCGAAACCCATGCTCACCTCTCGCGCCCGGCTTGCCCTTGGCGCAGTTCGTGGTAGGCGCGGGGCGCGAGAGGGCCGAACGACTCTTCGTCGCCGCCGAGCCAGGACACCCGGATGTCCTTCACGCCGGCATCGCCGAGGCCCACTAGCACGCGCGGGTCGCTGGAGGAGGCGTAGCTCATGGCAGCGCGCACGCGGCGCATGAGGAGGCGGCCGTCGTCCAGCGCGACGTGGACCACGCTGCCGAGCGCGTCCCGGTTGCCGTCCGCGGTCACGAGGCGGAGACCGATCCAGCCGCCGTCCTGGCCGACCAGGTTCATGAGCAGCCGCGCCGGCCCGTCGTTGTTCGTGATCAGCACGTCCGTGTCGCCGTCGTTGTCCACGTCGCCGAAAGCGGCTCCGCGGGAGACCTCATAAGCCGCGAAGGCCGGTCCTCCAAGCGGGGACGCGTCCTCGAAGCGGCCGCCGCCCAGGTTGCGGAAGAGCTGGTTCGGTTGACCGAAGCGGCGCTCGTGGCCGGTGCCGGCGGCCTCACGGGCGGCCGCCGCGTCGCCCGAGCGGGCGCGGTCCAGGCGGCGCACGGCGCCGTTCACGGCCAGGAGGTCGAGGTCGCCGTCGTTGTCGAAGTCGAACCAGCCGGTGCCGAAACCGGTCATCGGCAGGCTGGGAGCGTCCAGGCCGGCGGGCATGCCGGCATCGGTGAAGTGGCTCTCGCCGTCGTTCAGGTAGAGGGTGCTCGTCTCGCCCGTGATGTGGGTCACGTAGAGATCCTCGTCGCCGTCTCCGTCCATGTCGCCCACGCCGATGCCCATGCCCGCCTCGGCCTCGCCGCGGCGATTGACGGCCGAGCCGCCGAACAGGGCCCGGTTCTCGAAGCGGCCGCCGCCGCGGTTCATCCACATCTGGTTCGGCGTGCCGTCATTGGCGACGTAGAGGTCGAGCCGGCCGTCGAGGTCGAGGTCGGCCGGCACGGCGCCGAGGCCGTTGCCGAACTCCGTGGCGAGGCCGCCGCGGTCCGTCGTCTGCTCGAAGCGCCCGTCGCCGAGGTTGCGGAGCAGGCGGTCCGGCTCGGCGCGGTACGTCTTCGGACTGCAGTAGTCCGGCTCGCCGCTGCCGAAGGTGCAGAGCGTGTGGCTGCCGAGGTTGAGGTCGACGTAGTTGGCGACGAAGAGGTCGAGCATGCCGTCGCCGTCGTAGTCGAAGAAGGCGGCCGGAACGCTCCACCTGGGATCGTCGGCGCCGGCGGCCCCGGTCGCGTCTTCGAATCGTCCGCCGCCGGCGTTCCGCCACAGCCGGTTGGGCCCGAGATTCGTGACGTAGAGGTCGATTCGGCCGTCCCCGTCGAAGTCCCCGGCGGCGACTCCCATGCCGTAGCCGGTCGCCTCGATGCCGGAGTCGTCCGTCGCGTCGACGAAACGCAACTCGCCGGTTTCGACCAGCTCGTTGCGGAACAGGCGGTCCCGGGCGGGGGAGCCGCCGTCACCGTCGTCGGGTTCGAGTTCGGCCCCCTGCACCAGGTAGGCGTCGAGGTCGCCGTCGCCGTCGGCGTCGAAGAGCGCGGCGCCCGAACCCATGATCTCGGGCAGCAGGTAGCGGCCGCCGGCGCCGTTTCGGTGGCGGAAAGCGAGGCCGGTGTCGTCGGCTCGTTCCTCGAAGGCGGCGGCCTCGGCCGGCGGTGCGGCTGGCGGCGCGGGTGGATCCGAACCCATCGGTTCGCGACCGTCCGCCCTTCGGGGATCCCCGGAGCAGGCCGTGGCTCCGGCAGCAGCGATCGCCAGCACGACGAGTGCCGGCGGCAGCGACGCGGAGCGGCCCTCGGAAACGTTCGTCAGGTCGACTCCGCGAGAAGCATGGGGGAACCATATCGACAGCCGTGAGGGGATGTCGAAGCGCGCAAAGAGAAGGGGAGAGAGCCGCAGCCCTCTCCCCTTTGATTCCCTGGCCAGGGGCCGAAGCCCCGGGGCTGTGATCCCGCCTAGAACCGGATCCTGAAGTTGGCGCGGATCGTCCGCGGACGCTGGAAGAAGCGGCGCACGGGCAGAACCTCGCCGGCGCTGTTCCAGGAGCGCCGACGCTGCTGGTTCGTCACGTTCAGCACCTCGACCCGGAGCTCGCCGCGGGTGTCGGCGAGGCCGAGAGGGAAGCCCCAGGCGCCGCTCATGTTGAGCGTGTACTCGTCCGCGGTCCGGCGGCCCTCCGTCCCCGAGGGATGGAGGGGGAAGCCGACGCCCGTGTTCGAGGTTCCCGGGCGCTGGTTCGCGTTCGCGTCCGTCACGTCGACCGGCAGGCAGATCGGAATCGAGTCCGGGATGCCCGGCGGCCTGGGACCGCAGGGTCGCTCGTAGCCGGCGCCCGACGAGGTGTTCCAGGGGGTTCCGGTCTGGTACGTCAGGTGGCCGCCCAGGGTCAGGTCCTGGTTGCCCAGCCGCCAGGTCTTGAACCCGAACGAGTTGTAGATCCACTCGCGGTCGTAGGTACCGTTGGCGCCCCGCCGGTTGATCATGCTCGCCGGGTACCCCAGCCAGTCGGTGAGACGCTCGACGCAGTCTTCCGGATAGAGCGGCACCCTTCCGGTACGGCGGTCCGGCCTGGTCTGGGCCGCCTGGCAACTGTCGATGTTCTGCTGGTTCAGAACGACGTGAGCCGCCTGCAGGTAGGTGCTGTTCGTGTTGTTCCACCACGCGCCCGCGCCGGTCGTGTCCGTGCTGGCCCAGGCGAGGTTGTTGTAGAGCGCCCAGCCGTCCGCGAAGCGGCGGTTCAACTGGAGCTGAACTCCCTTGAACGAGTTCTTCGCCGGATCGGCCTTCTCCAGGGCTTCACGGTTCAACTGGGCCGGGCGTTCGGCCGGGTCGTAACCCTGCGCCGCCCAGGTTGCGGCCCGCGCGTCATCGAAGGCGACCAGGATCTCGTACAGGTCGTGGTAGTTCTCCGTGACGCCGATGTTCCGGCCCAGGTGGTCGAGCTGGTTGTTGGAGAACATCATGTCCTGCAACTGCCAGTCGATGTACTTGATGTCGAGTGCCCAGTTCGGGCGGAACTGCCACTCGAGGCCGAGGATCGCCTCCTGCTTGTAGTACGTCTGGACGTCGTAGTCGAGAACGCCTGCCTGAACGGCGTCCCACATCCGACCCGGCGTCGTCAGCTCCCAGGAGAGGTTGTAGCCGGGCAGCGGCGCGCCGACCGTTCCGGAATGGAGCGAGTCTCTCCGCTGAGGGACACGGCAGCCGTAGTTCGTCAGGCCGACGGCCTGGAGGAAGTCGAACGTCGCGATGTCGGCCGGGTCGCAGAAGAGGAAGACCTCGTGGCCCTCGTAGCCGTTCCACAGGTCGTGCAGGCTGGGGACGTTCGAGTCTCCGCCCGAGATCCACGCCTGGTTCAGCATCGCGTGGTACTGACCCCAGCTCGCGTTGAGCAGGAAGGCGCCGTCCCCCTTGATGTCGTACGTGATGTTCAACCGCGGATCGACGTAGGCGTCGTCGATGACCTTCCGGCGGACGTCGTTCCAGGCTTCCTGGGTTTCGGCCCGGAGACCCATGTTGACCGTCCAGTGGTCGCCGATCGTGAAGCGGTCGCGGACGAAGAAGCCGACGTTGCTCACCTCGCTGTCGCCGGTGCCGCGGCCGACGCACGTTCCCGTCGTGCGGACGACTTCGCCGTTGATGTGCTCGACCGTGGTCGGCCGGTGGGGCAAACCGTCGGGGGCGTTGCCTTCACAGGTCAGGAACGTCGAGTTGTGGTCGGTGAAGTAGCAGGTCCGGCCCCGGATGGCGGAGGTTCCGGTACGGGTGAACGGCGTGGCGCAGGTGTCGTCGGCGATCGTTCCGGCGCCGAGGAAGCCGAACGGGTTCGTCGGATCGAAGCCCCAGCCCTGAATGAGGGGCACACGGGCGTTCTCGCCCTCCCACTTCGTGTCCTGGTAGTCGATGCCGTACTTCAGCTCATGGTTGGCGCCGACGAACTGGGTCAGGCCGACGTTGGCCTGCTCGCGCGGGAAGGCGTTGAAGCCGAAGCCGTCCGAGAGGATCCAGCCGTTGTGCCAGGACGAGAGGTTCTCGGCGTCCCGGTAGACGTTGTAGTTGTTGCCGGGGTAGAAGATGCCCAGGCTCGGGTCGAACGGGAAGCGCAGCGGGTAGCTGGTGTCGCCGCCCGAGGTGTTCGTCGCCGTGTGGCCGGCGAGTGAACCGCGGTCGAGCGACTTCGCCTGCAGGCAGGTCTCGACCATGCGCGCGGGCGTCTCCGGGTAGTTGTCCTGAGACAGCCACTCGAGGATGGGGATGCCGTCCACCGCCTGGGCGGCCGGGTTCTCCTCTTCCAGCATGTCGTGGCAGGCGAGGAACTTGTTCTCCTGCGTCTCCTGCTGGGCGATCTTCGCTTCCAGGAACCAGTTGCTCGAGAGCGCCCAGTTCCAACTGACGGTAGAGAGCACGCTGTCGTTCTCGTGCGGCGTCGGCGTCCAGTAGTCGTAGGACTGCCAGTTGAAGTAGTTCCTGAAGGCCGGCGTGTCGATCCCCGAGGCGGCGAACGCATGGCTGGCCGATGGCTGCATGTTCAGCTTGAGGATGCGGGCGTCGGCGAACAGGCTGACGTCGTACGGGTCGCCGCCGAGCAGGCGCTCGGAGTAGGCGTCGTCGAACTCGGAGGCGCCCACGAAGAACCAGAACTTGTCCCGGCGGAGGGGGCCGCCGGTCGAGAACTCGTAGCCGTCGCTGGAACCGGCCCACTCGTTGCTGCCGGGCAGGCAGGCCTCGCGGTTGATCGTGGAGACTTCGTCCACGATGCTGCGTGGAATCTGTCCACGGCCCTGGTCCCTTTCGTCGCCGTGGCAGCGCTTGAACCAGTCCACGGGATACGGTCTCGTGCGGCGCTCCTCCAGAGAGGGCTGCTCCTTGTAGTCGGCGCTCCAGTCGACGCGCTGGTGGTTCCAGAGGACATCCGCGTGCCAGCGGTTGGTGCCCGACTTGACGATCACGTTGGTGGAGGAGCCGATGTAGCGGCCGTATTCGGCGGACGAGCCCCCGGCCTCCATCGACACCTCGGTAAGCGCCGTGGTCGGCAGGAAGACGCGGCTGCCGCCGAACTTGGCGAACGTCGTGTCGACGCCGTCGACGTAGACGCCCTGATCGGCGAAGTGCGTGCCGTTGACCGAGGGGCGCGTCTGCTGGATGTCGTCGTTCTCCGCGTCGGCGGTGACGCCGGGCAGGGCGTTGATCACACCGTAGTAGGTGCGCGTCGTGCCGGCCGTCTGCTCGCCGATCTCGGAGGTCACGGTGCTGCCCGCGGTGACGTTGAACTTGTCGACCATTGGCGTTTCGGCCGTGACCTCCACGACGCCGCCCTCGACTGCCGCCTGCAGCGTGAGGTCGACGGACTTGCGGTCGCCGGCGGCGGCATGGAACTCCGCCTGGGCCGAACCCAGGCCTTCCAGCTCTGCTTTCAGCTCGTAGGTGTCGGGCACGACGCCGACGAAGCGGTACTGGCCGTTCTCGTCCGTGATCGCGAACTTGTCGCCGCGGCCGCTGGACAGGGTGACGCTGACGCCGGGCAGGGGAGAGCCCCCCGGATCGACGATCGTGCCGCTGACCGTTGCGGTTTCCGGCGCGTCGGCGAGGACGCCGACGGGAACCAGGAGAATCAGGATCGCTGCAAGTCGCTTCATGGACTGCTCCTCGGATCAAGTTGTAAGTGCAAGAGCCACTATATGGCCGACGGGGAGCGTGTCAAAGCAGGCGACCGGGATCCAGAAGATTGGAGAGCCGCACTACGCCTGTGCGAACTGTAGTCGAGCACGTCCACCCACACATCAGGGAAGCCCCATGCCTCGTAGAGCGGCCCCTTGCCGGTTCAGCCATGAGGCGGATCCTGCTGCGCCATGCCTACATCTGCGCGAGCTGCAGGGCCATCTGCGCGAGCTGCAAGGCGATCGCCGTCATGCCGCCCACCACGGCTACCATCAAAGCGCACATTCCGCCGAGAACCCACTTGATCGTTCGCAACTCTCCGCGCAGGCCGGTCACTTCTCCGCGCAGGCCGGTCATCTCCCCGCGCAGGCCGGTCATCTCCCCGCGCAGGCCGGTCATCTCCCCGCGCAAGCCGTCCCGTAGAGCATGCATCTCGCTCCGTAGAGCCTCAATCTGGCTCTGCATGCCCTCCATCTTGGCCGCGACTTCCTGGCGGAAGCCCTCGAAACGGTCCCTGACCTCCTGGCGCAGATTGGCGATGTCCTGCTTGAGTTCGCTGCGGACCTTGGCCAGATCCTTCTTCGTGGCGAGTCGCTCTTCCATGCCGGCGATCACCTCGGTCATTGCTTCCAGGTCGTCCCCCTTGAAGCCGGCCCTCTTGAGCCGGCGCTTCGTTTCCTGCACGCCCGAGTCTACGGCATAGCCTTCCATTGGGGGATTATATAGCAGACTTGACGGCACCGCCACCGTCCTCCTCTGCCTGAACCTGCGGCGGCAGGCGCTTCTTCACCGCTTCGGAAGCTATCGGGCGGTGGCGTAGCAGCGCGAGCGTGACCTGTTCGGGCGTCGCGTTTCCGTAGTCGGCTTTGTAGACCTTCTGCTTCTTCACTGCTGGCCTTCGAGCCATTCGATTCTCTCCCTGAGTTCGGCAAGCATGTTCGCCTTCGCCTCGCTGTCTTCGCTCGTTCCCTTCGTGGCATTGCACGGCCGGCAGAGCAGTTGCAGGTTCTCCAGTTCGTCACCGCCGCCTTCGGCCCGTGGCACGATGTGGTCAACCTCCATAGCGTTGAACAGGGTGATGGTAGAGCACATGGCACAGCGCCCTTCCTGCTGGCCGTAGAGCAGGTGCTTGTGACTGGTCGGCTTCGGCGGCGCTTGTGCCTCCGTGACGCTCTCGGCGGACCAGTACTGAATGTCGTGGAGCACCGTGCCCATGAACGAGACTTCGTTCGTCAGCCGTTCCTTGACGAGCTTGTAGGCCATGTCGCTGATGTCCATGCCTATCCACTGCCGGTTGAGTCGCTCGGCCGCTACGCACGCTGTAGCGCAGCCACAGAACGGGTCTAGCACCAAGTCGCCCTCGTTCGAGGATGCGCGGATGATCCGGTCCAGAAGCGCGAGTGGCTTCTGAGTCGGATAGCCGGTGCGCTCTGGTGATTTCGGATCAACAACCTTGATGCTCTGCACGGTTCCGATTCGGCTTCCGGTCAACTGCAACACAACATCGTCTGGCCCTGGTTCGCGCCCATTCTCTGACCTGAACTTGGTCAAGTAAGTAGCGAATCGTTTGTCGTGATCGGGCATTCTTCTGCCGTAGATGCAGTTGTCCGAGTCGATGTACTTCTTCCACCGTTTGTAGTTGACCTGTTCTGATGCGTTGTCTTCGTGCACGATGTTGAACGTTGAATGGCCGGACTTCCAATAGTGGAGGATCGTGTCGTGGCGACGCGGGTATCTGTTCTCGGGTTGTATCCATGACCCTTGATGACTCCAGATGACCTCACTTCGGAACTGGTCCCGTCCGAAGATAGAGTCCATGAGCGTCTTGAGGTAGTGGCTGGCGGTCGGATCGCAGTGGAGGTAGATGCTCGCCGTGGGTTTCATCACGCGCCGCAGTTCGAGCAGGCGGACGGCCATGTAGATGAGATACGCCTTCATGCCCTTCGAGTGCGCCGTGCCGGCCGCGTCGATGGTCTGGTAGAGCGCCGGGTGAGCCTCCGCCAGTTCGCCATGCCATATCAGGTCTACGTCGTCGAGCGTCCAAGTGTCCTTGAACGCCGCGCCCGCAGCCTTCGAGCCGATGGGCGCAGCGAAGTTCCGGTTCTTGTTGAAGGGCGGGTCGAGGTAGACCAGATCTACGCATCCGTCCGCCATCCCGCGCAGGATGTTGAGGTTGTCGCCGGTGTGGATCGCCCGGACCCAATCCTGCGGGCCGTAGCGCGGAGGGACAATTCCGGCCCGGTCGCCCGGTCACGCCGCGACCTCGCGCGCGCCGGAGTCCAGCCCGTTCGGGGCAATCAGGTCGCGGTAGCGGAGTCGCTTGGCCGCCAGCCCTTCGGTGACGGCCACCATCTGTTCGAGCGTGTCGAGTTCCCGGAGGTTCTGGCGACCGGCAAACTCGTTGACGTAGCGTTGCAGGTGCTTCGGGCTGATCTTGTGGTAGATGCCCTTGTGCGCCCGCTTGAGCATGGACCAGAAGGATTCGATGCTGTTCGTGTGGACCTTGCCCGCGACGTACTCGCCGACCGAGTGCTTGACGGTGCCACGCTCGTACTCGGTGAGTCCGTTGTACGCCCCGGTGTCGTCCGTGTAGACCGCCGCGCCGGGTTCGACGTGCTGGCGGACGAACGCCTGCAACGTCTCGCCATCGGTGCTGCGGACCACCTTCGCCGCCACCTGGCCGGTCTCGCGGTCCTTGACGCCCACGACCGCCGTCTTGCCCGCGGTGCCCCGGCCTTCCAGCGTCTTCCGCTTCTTGGCGTGCATGTTCTTCCGCAACCCGCCGAAGTACGCTTCGTCCGCTTCCGCCGGACCGTCGAACTTCACGGCTGGACCTTCGTGCGCGAAGGCTTCACGGATGCGCTGGAGCATGTACCACGCGGTCTTCTGGGTCACGCCCAGGTCCCGGTGAATCTTCATGCTCGATACGCCCTTGAGCGACGTGAGTTCGAGGTAGATCGTGTACAGCCACGTCAACAGCGGCAACGGCGAACCGGCCATGAGCGTCCCGGTCTTGACCGAGAAGTACCGCTTGCAGTCCCGGCAGCGGTAGGGCATCTGCTTGTGCTTGCAGGTGTGCGTGTTGTCGCCGCCGCAGTTCGGGCACCACTTGACTCCATCGGGCCACAGGTACGTCTCGAACCAGTCCCTCGCCGCTGCTTCGTCAGGGAACATGCGCGTCAGTTGGAGCAACGTCAGTCCGTTGCGGTAGTGCTTGCCGGGTGCCTTGTCTGCCATCGTCCTCGCCTCCGTCCAGTGTCCCTAGACGGTACCGGAAAACAGCGCCCGTGTCAAGTCTACTATATAATCCCCTTCCATTGGCCGGTTCTCCTGTGGTTGGTCAGTGGTGGCGTACCTTCCCGGTGCGTCCCGCCGAGTCGGCCGGAACGGGAGAAGGCCGCTACCGACTTGGACGGTTCCGGGGGCGGAAACCCTGGGCTCACCGGCGCCATGCGTGCCGGGAAGTACGACCTGGACGGGGAGGACACGCAGCTCAACAGCACGTCGCTGGAGCGGTATCAGCAGTCGATTCAGGAACTCGTCGAGCGGCTCTGAGGCGGCCCGCTCGGCCCCGAATCACTCCAGTCTAGGTGATCCAGAGCTGGATCAGGATCGCGTAGACGACGACGCTGCAGGCGGCCCCCACGGCGAACAGCGCCACTGCGAGCCACTTGGCTACGCGCGCCTCTTCACGCACCTCACGCATGCTGGCCGCCAAGCTCACCGGATACGCCGGTGCGCCCGGCGAGTACGCCGGTGCGCTCGGCGGGCGACCGCCACATCGCGCGGCCATCTCGTGCCGAAGGCTCTCATGGCGATCTCTCATGTCCTGGCGCAGCACCCGCATCTCGTGCTGGAGCATCGCGGTGTCGGATGTGTTCTTCGCCAGCTTGAACTCAAGCGAGGTGAGGGACTTCCTGAACTCGAAGTCGATGTCGGCGAGCGTTCTTGGGCTGCGTCGCCCGTCGGCGCGTCGGAGATGGGCTTGATCGAGGCGGCCTTCAGTCTGCATGGTGGCAGCACTGTAGCGCATGCGAGGGCCTCCTCAACGGAGGGCAAGCGCAATCAGGGTGGCCAAGGTAGGGACGATCATGGCGAGCATGACCCCCGTCATCCACCTGAGCCCGTCTATCTGGCCCTTCAGGCCGTCCATCTTGCCGCCGGTCTCCTGCCGGAAGCCATCGAAGCGTTCCCGGAGATCCTCCCTCAGCTCGGTTCGGACCTCGGCGATGTCCTGCTTGAGCTCGGTCTGGACCTTGGCGATGTCCTGCCTCAGGACGCCTTCGGCCTTGGCCAGATCCTCCTTCGTCGCGAGTCTCTCTTCCATGCCGGCGAGCACCTCCGTCATTGCCTCCAGGTCGTCTCCCCTGAAGCCGGCTCTCCTGAGCCGGCGCTTCGTCTCCTGGGCGCCTGAGTCTACGGCATAGCCTTCCATTAGCCGGTTCTCCTGTCGTTGGTCAGCGGTCGTGTACCTTCCCGGTGCGTCCCGCCGAGTCGGTCGGAGCGGGGGAAGGCCTCTGCCGGCTTAGAGGGATTCCGGGGAGGGAACGTGGGTTCACCGGCACCATGCTTGCCTCGGCGCCCGTTCCGGCCACGCGGACCCCTCGGCTACTAGGCGCGTGCAACGTTGGCACCGGGTCACCGCGTCGGGGCCCCTCGTTCTGGTCAGAGGGGCTTACCGTTTACCGACGAAACCTGGGTAAGGGACGGGTAAGGACCGCTGCCTGGTCAACTCGCTGCCCCAAGCTCAAGGTACTGCCGCCTATGGCGAGGAGTGTCTATCTTTGTGGCGCACATCGCCCAGGCGAGAGGATCTTGATATGCGCGGCAAGCGTGAACAGATCTTGGGGGAACTGATCGTCCGCAGCAGGCACGTAGTGCTCGGGGCGGTCATCGAACTCGCGATCCCAGATCATGTCCTCAATCTCTGTGTAGTCCTCTACATGCGCCAGCTCTATCCAAATCCCTGCGGGAAGAAACGTCTTTTCGCGCCGAAGTTCAGTCTCTACCGCCTTCCTCCTTTCGTTGGCAACCCTGACGTTTAGGCTTTCCGATTGCTCTGGGCTGCAGTCGGGAAATGGCTTGGAGCTGGCGTAGCCCTCCACTTTCAACAAGACTGGCTTCTCGGACGAAGCGCAGGGCGATAGGGACCCGATGAGGCTTTTGATCACGTCGTTGTTCGTGATTGGATCGTACACGATGCCTCTGACGAATTCGACGTCGGCGAGTTCGAAGTCCCCGCTTGGCTTGCAGGCCACTCCGATATCGCCCTCGGCGAACATGACGGGGAATCTCGCGAAGTAGTACTCGGCAGGCATCATGTGATCGAGCAACTTCGCCCGTTCTGCGGTATAGCCTTGGATAGTCATGGCTTCCCTTACGCGGGTTACTGTTGGGTCCAGCGGACCGCTATCGGCTGTGGTCTTCGCGAAGGTAAGGCCGAAGAGAACTGCGAACAACAGGAGAAAGGGCTGAGTCGCGCCGATGAGGCTTGTGGCAAAGAGGCTCCAAGGCTTCAGGAAGTTCTTGGCGACCTCTGTAGCGGCTTGAATGAAGGTGGTGACGAAGGTGAGGGCGAAGCCCGCCAAGGCAGCGAGGGTCAGTCCGAAGTACGGTAGGTACTCGGAGTAGGGAGAACCGGAGAGCTTGGAATGAAGCGAACCGGGAAGGTTAAGCGCTAGACCGAAGAGCAGGGCCAAGGCGACAGCGACAACGCTCGTGCGCAGGAGTACATGCAGAACCGTGTTCCGTTCTCTTCTTGCGTCTGCAGTAGTCATGGCTCCGTGGCGTGACGAGCACGCGGCCCGCCGAGAGCTAACGCGCTATCGTCCCGGCTGAAGGCCCACCGTGCGTCGTCGGAAGGCCCCCTACAACGCTCGATTCGATGAGGATTGAAGCGTCGCCGGACACCCTCCGTTGGCCACGGTGCTGAAGTTCGGCCTGAGAGCGACGACTTCTCCGAGACTCGTCGGGTCAAGACCAAAGCCGAGCGGTGCCGGGTTCTCGAGCAAGGCGCCGTTCACCTGGAGGGTGGGGTCGAGCGTCTGAGGAGCAGGCGCGAGCATTCCACCCGTGTCGCCGCCGCACCCGGCTCGCCAGGACTCTTCGACGCAGATCTCGATAGTGAAACCGGGAATGTGGATGTAGACGCAGCAGACGCACGGAGTCGGGCGGTAGCAGTAATCACTGGGCCGCGGTGGCTCTCCTTCACCCGGATTCGTTGGCGGAGGCTGAGGATCCTGCTGCGCCGCGACGGAACTCGGCGCGACGGCGGCACAGATACAGAGAGAGATGAAGAGGAAGGCGGCGATGGTGCCCTGACGGTTCATGGCGTCTCCTGTGGGTGAGATGAAGAAGGAAGGGCTAGGGCGTGGCTACGGTCAATGCCCGCCACCACGCCTTAGCCCGAGGGAGTTCCGAGTTCCGGCTAGAACCGGAACTTGATGTTGGCCCTGATCTGCCGCGGGCGCTGGAAGAACCGGCGCACGGGGTAGACCTCGCCACGACCGTCCCAACTGCGACGACGCTGCTGGTTGGTCGCGTTCAGCACCTCGACCCGGAGTTCGCCACGAACGTTCCTGTAGCCCATGGGGAAGCCCCATGCGCCGCTCAGGTTGATCGTGTACTCGTCCGCAGTCCGGCGTCCCTCCGCGCCCAGTGGATGCAGACCGAAGCCGATACCCGCGTTCGCTGTGCCGGGCCGGTCGTCGGCGGTGGGATCGTCCGGGAGAATCGGCGCGCAGTAGGGAATGCCGGCGGGGATGCCTGCCGGGCGGGGACCGCACGGCTTGGCGTAGCCGGCGCCCTCGCTGCGAGCCCAAGGAGTTCCGGTCTGGAAGGTCAGGTGACCGCCCAGAGTCAGGTCCTGGTTGCCAATGCGCCACGTTTTGAACCCGAATGAGTTGTAGATCCACGTGCGGTCGTAGATGTTGTTCGGACCGCGCTTGTTGATCATGCTGGCGGGGAAGCCGAGCCACTGGCTGAGTCTCGCATGGCAGTCTTCCGGGATGGTCCTGGCCCTGCCGGTGCGGCGATCCAGAATGGCTTGGTCCGCTTGGCACTGCTCAATGTGCTGCTCGTTGAGGTTCAGATGAATCCCTTCGAGATAGTTGCTGTCCGTGTTGTTCCACCAGACCCCGGATCCCGTCGTGTCGGTCTCGGACCAGGCCACGTTGTTGTACAGCGCCCAACCATCGGCAAACCGGCGGTTCAACTGGATCTGAAGTCCGCGATACGAGTTGTCTGCCGGGGCAGCGTTGGCAAGAGCCTCGCGATTCAGTTGACTGGGCCTGTCGGCGGGATCGTAGCCCGCATCCGCCCAGGTCTGCGCCCGAGCATCGTCGAAAGCCGTCACGATTTTCGCCAGATCATGGTAGTTCTCGGTGATCCCGATGTTTTTGCCTCGGTGATCGAGTTGGAAGTTGGAGAACATCATGTCCTGCATCTTCCAGTCGATGTACTTCACGTCCAGGGCCCAATCCGGGCGGAACTGCCATTCCAAGCCGATGATCGCTTCCTGCTTGTAGTAGGTCTGGATGTCGTGGTCGAACATCCCGGCCTGCACTGCGTCCCACATGAGACCCGGTTGCGCCAGCTCCCAGGACAGGTTGTAGCCCGGGAGAGGTTCACCGACGGTGCCGTTCAGGAGCGAGTCGCGCCGCTGAGGGACCCGGCAGTCGTAGTTGATCAGACCGATGCCCTTGAGGAAGTCCATCACGGCAATGTCACCAGGGTCGCAGAAGATGAAGACTTCGCGACCCTCATAGCCGTTCCAGAGGTCGTGCATGCTGGGCCGGGCCACGTCGCCTCCCGAGATCCATGCCTGGTTCAGCATCGCGTGGTACTGGCCGTAGTTGGCGTTGAGCAGCAGGTTCCCGTCACCCTTGATGTCGTAGGAGATGCTGATTCGCGGGTCGACATAGGTGTCGTCCACGACTTGTCGCCTGATGTCGTTCCAAGCCTCCTGCTGCTCCGCCCGGAGGCCGAGGTTGATCACCCAGTGGTCGCCGATCGTGAACCGGTCCCGGACGTAGAAGCCGATGTCGCGAACCTCCGTGTCGCCGCTTCCCCTGCCAACGCAGGTACCCGGCGTACGAACGATCTCGCCATTCACGTGCTCGATCTGGGTCGGCCTGTGGGCCTGGCCATCACGCGCGTTGCCTTCGCAGGTCAGCAGCGTCGAGTTGTAGTCGACGAAGTAGCAGGTACGACCGCGGATCGGAGCCGTGATCCCCCGAGTGAACCCGGTTGCACACGAGTCTTCCGCGATCTCGCCGGCGTTGTAGTAGCCGAACGGGTTCTGAGCGTCGAAGCCCCAGCCGTTGAACAGCGGCACGCGGGCGTTCTCACCCTCCCACTTCGTGTCCTGGTAGTCGATGCCGTACTTCAGCTCGTGGTTGGCGCCGATGAACTGGGTCAGCCCGACGTTCGCCTGCTCGCGCGGGAATGCGTTGAAGCCGAAGCCGTCGGAGAGAATCCAGCCGTTATGCCAGGCCTCCAGGTTCTCGTTGTCCCGGTACACGTTGTAGTTGTTGCCGGGATAGAAGATGCCCTTGCTCGGGTCGAACGGGAACCGCAGCGGGTAGCTGGTGTCGCCGCCCGAGGTGTTCGTGGCCGTGTGGCCGGCGATCGGCCCGCGGTCGAGCGACTTCGCCTGCAGGCAGGTCTCCACCATGCGTGCCGGCGCCTCCGGGTAGTTCTCCTGCCCAAGCCACTCGAGGATCGGCACGCCCTGGACGCTGAGCACCTCAGGGTTCTCCTGCTCCAGCTTGTTGTAGCAGGCGAGGTACTTGTTCTCCTGCGTCTCCTGGAAGGCGATCTTCGCCTCCAGGTACCAGTTGCTCGAGACGGCGTAGTTCCAGTTGACCGTCGACAGCACGCTGTCGTTCTCGTGCGGCGTCGGCGTCCAGTAGTCCGAAGACGGGATGTGGAAGTAGTTCCGGAACGCCGGCGTGTCGATCGCCGAGGCGGCGAAGGAGTGGCTGGCGGTCGGCTGCATGTTCAGCTTGAAGATGCGCGCGTCGTTGAACAGGCTGATGTCGTACGGGTCGCCGCCGATCAGCCGCTCGGAGTACGCGTCATCGAACTCGCTGACGCCGAGGAAGAACCAGAACTTGTCACGCTGGATCGGTCCGCCGGCCGAGAACTCGTAGCCGTCGGACGCGCCGGCCCACTCGTCGCTGCCGGGCAGACAGGGCTCGCGATTCGTCGTGAACGCTTCGTTCTCTACCAGGCTGCCGGGGATGAGTCCACGGCCCTGGTCGCGTTCGTCGCCGTGGCAACGCCTGAACCAATCTTGCGGATAGGGCTTGACCTGACGTTCTTCGAGTGACGGCTGGTCGATGTAGTCCGCACTCCAGTCAATCGCCTGACGCTGCCAGAGCGCGTCGACGTGCCACCGGTTCGTGCCCGACTTGACGATGACGTTGGTCGAGGAGCCGATGTAGCGGCCGTACTCCGCCGAGGAGCCGCCGGCCTCCATCGAGACCTCGGTCACCGCCGTGGTCGGCAGGAAGACACGGCTGCCGCCGAACTTGGCGAACGTCGTGTCGACGCCGTCGATGTAGACGCCCTGGTCGGCGAAATGCGTGCCGTTGACCGAGGGACGCGTCTGCTGGATGTCGTCGTTCTCCGCGTCGGCGGTGACGCCCGGCAGGGCGTTGATGACGCCGTAGTAGGTGCGCGTCGTGCCGGCGGTCTGCTCGCCGATCTCGGACGTCACGGTGCTGCCCGCGGTGACGTTGAACTTGTCGACCATGGGCGTCTCGCCGGTAACGGTCACCTCGCCCTCGATTGCTGCCTGCAGCGTCAGGTTGAGGTCCTGCCGGTCGCCGGCCGCGGCGTGGAATTCGGCCGTGGCCTCGCCCAGGCCTTGCAGTTCGGCCTTCAGGCTGTAGGCGCCGGGTACGACGCCGACAAAGCGGAACTGACCGTTCTCGTCCGTGATGGCGAACTTGTCGCCGCGCTCACTGGACAGGGTGATGCTGACGCCTGGAAGTGCAGAGCCTCCCGGATCAACGATCGTGCCGCTGACGGTGGCGGTCTCCGGTGCATCGGCGAAAGCGCCGAACGGGACCAGCAGCATCAGAGCCACTGCGAGTCGCTTCATAGAGCTCCTCCTCGGATCAAGTTGTAGGGAATGCGAGGAGGCGACTATACACGAGTGAGGACGATGTCAAGGCGCGGCAAGCCGTGGCCGGCTGGCCATGCAGGTTGTCCGGCGTGGGCGGCGGCACAGGAAGAACTGCGTCGAATCCGTCTGGATCCTGTAGAGGCCGGACCGGTGCCTGGCTCCAGGCCGCCACAGGAGATCGAGACCATGCAGCGAACGGCAATAGTAGAGTCGGACGGCGCCATGACGAGGCGACGTCTCAAGGAAGCGTTCCGGGGTGCCCCGGTTCTGAACCCCGGCGCGTGCGACGGCCTTCCATCAACTGAGCCCCTCGGCATCACGGATGCCGCGACCTGGGAGTAACGGCAGTGGCTACGCATTCACCTGAAGGAAGCCTGGAGGCTCCCGTCACGATGGAACAACTCGTCGAGCTGACGAGGAGTATTCGCGAGATTCGAGATAGCCAGCGAGCGAAGACGCTGGAAACGGACCGCCAGATGCAGGAGACGGACCGCCGGATGCAAGAGACGGACCGCCGGATGCAGGAAACGGACCGGCGTCTCAAGCGGGCCGAGAACCTGTTCACGACTCAGTGGGGCAAACTGGTGGAGAGCCTGGTGGAGGGCGATCTCGTCCGTCTGCTGCAGGCTCGGGGCGTCGAGGTCGAGGGGACGGGCCAGCGTGCCCGCAAGCGGCGGAACGGAGAGCACTTCGAGATCGACATTCTGGCGACCAACGGCAGCCAGGTGGTCGCGGTAGAGGTCAAGACGACGTTGCGCCCGGAGGCCGTCGGCCACTTCGTGGAGAAGCTGTCGCGGTTCCTGGAGTGGTACCCCGAGTATCGCGGGCGAACCGTCTACGGCGCCGTGGCCTATCTCGAGGGCGGCGACTCCGTCACGGCCTACGCCGAGCGTCAGGGACTCTTCGTGATCCGCGCCACCCCCAACAGCGCCAGCATCGTCAACGCCGAGGACTTCGAGCCGCGGTCGTTTGCGTGAGCCGGAGCGTCACGCCGGTGCCGGAGGGCTGATCAGGGCGGTTGTTCGGTGGACGCGCCGGACGGCGAGAGAAGGGGGAAAGAAAAAGGGAGAGAGCCGAAGCCCTCTCCCTTGATTCCTTGAGCCCCGGGCGCATGGCCCGAAGCTCTGACGGTCCAGCTTCTAGAAGCGGAACCTCAGCGAGGCACGCACCTGGCGCGGACGCTGGAAGAAGCGCCGCACCGGGTAGACCTGGCCGTCACCGCCCCAAGAGCGTCGCCGCTGCTGGTTGGTGGCGTTCAGTACCTCGACCCGGACCTCACCCCGCACGTCGCGGTAGCCCATGGGGAAGCCCCAGGCGCCGCTCAGGTTCAGGGTGTACTCGTCCGACGTGAACCGACCCTGCGTGCCCGGGGCATGCAGGTTGAAGCCGACGCCGTCGTTCGGAGTACCCTGCTTCGGGTTGTTTGGATCGATTTGGACGATCGAGACGCCTTCGCTCCGAACCCATGGCGTTCCGGTCTGGAAGCTCAGGTGGCCGGACAGAGTCAGGTCCTGGCTTCCCAGACGCCACGTCTTGAACCCGAAGGAGTTGTAGATCCATGTCCGGTCGTAGGCCTGGTTCAGGCCGCGCCGATTGATCATCGACACCGGGTACCCCAGCCATTCGGACAGCGCCTGGTTGCAGTCCACGGGGAAGAGCTCCGTGCGTCCTGTGCGCCGGTCGGGGACTGCCTGGCCGGCGTTGCACTCGTCGATTATGTCCTGTGTCAACACAGCGCTCAGGTTCTCCAGGTAGGTGGAGTTCGTGTTGTTCCACCACGCTCCGGCCCCGGTCGTGTCGGTCTCTGACCAAGAGACGTTGTTGTACAGGGCCCAGCCGTTGGCGAAGCGCCGGTTGAGCTGGATCTGCAGACCCCGATAGCCGTTCTTGGCTGGGTCGGCAAGCGCCAGTGCCTCATCGTTGAGGCTTCGCTCGATTCCCCTGGCCTCACGCGCATCCGCCGCGTTGGTCACGATCTCTGCGAGGTCATGGTAGTTACCGGTGATGAAGGTGTTGCGGCCCTTGTGGTCGAGCTGGGTGTTGGAGAACATCATGTCCTGCATCTGCCAGTCGATGTACTTGACGTCCAAGGCCCAGTTCGGAGCGAACTGCCACTCGAGACCCAGGATCAGGTCCTCCCGGTAGTACGGGTCGACGCTGTGGTTCCAGATCTCGCAGTCCACGCCGGACATTTCGCCGTCCTGGCAGGGCCGGACAGCGTCCCACATCAGGCCCGGGATCAGAGTGCTCCAGGCGAAGTTGTAGCCCGGCAGGCCAGCGCCGACTGTCCCGGCCCGGCGTGTGTCTTCGCGATCCGGGACAAGGCAGAAACCGCTTGGAATGAACTGCGAGACGAAGCCCTCGTACGGGTCGCAGAACAGCCAAACCTCATAGCCCTCGTAGCCGTTCCACAGATCGTGCATGCCGCCCGACACGTCGCCGCCGCCGGCGATCCAGGCCTGGTTGAGCATCGCGTGATACTGGCCCCAGTTGGCGGTGAACAGCAAGCGTCCGTCACCTTTGACGTCGTAGGTCGCGTTGAACCGGGGGTCGACGTAGGTCGCGTCCACGACCTTGCGCCGAATGTCGTTCCAACCCTCTTGGATCTCGGCGCGCGCGCCAATGTTGAACGTCCAGTGGTCGCCAACCGTGAACCGGTCTCTCAGGTAGAAGGCCGTGTCCTTCATTTCGGCATCGCCCGTGCCGCGGCCGAGGCAGTTGCCCTCGTCGAAGTCCGTGCGATGGATCTGGCCGTCGACCCTCGTGATCTCGACCGGCGTCAACTCGGATCCGATTTCACCCATGCAGCTCAGCTTGGGTGAGTTGTAGTCGACGTAGGTGCAACCGCGACCGCGTTGAGTGCGGCCCAAGACGCTCGGGTTCTCGGGAGAAGTGCCCGCGGTACGAGTCAACGAACAGGTGTCGAGGTCCTCGGTTCCAGCGCCGCCGTAGCCGAACGGGTTGTAGGAATCGTAGCCCCACCCGTTCATGAAGGACGTGCGGGCGTTCTCGCCCTCCCACTTCGTGTCCTGGTAGTCGAGGCCGTACTTCAGCTCATGGTTGGCGCCGACGAACTGGGTCAGGCCGACGTTCGCCTGCTCACGGGGGAAGGCGTTGAAGCCGAAGCCGTCCGAGAGGATCCAGCCGTTGTGCCAAGCGCCCAGGTTCTCGCCATCGACGTATACGTTGTAGTTGTTGCCCGGCCAGAAGAGACCCTGGCTCGGGTCGAACGGGAACCGCAATGGGAAGTTCGTGTCGCCGCCCGAGGTGTCGAGTTCGGAGTGGCCCGCTTCCGGACCGCGGTCGAGCGCCTTCGCTTGCAGGCAGGTCGTGACCATGTCGGCCGGAACCTCCGGCAGGTGGTTCAGCCCCAACCAGTCCAGGACCGGCATGCCGTTGGCCGTCAGCGCGTCGGGATTCTCTTGGGACAGCGTGTTGTGGCAGCCGAGGAACTTGTTCTCCTGGGTTTCCTGCGTCGCCAGCTTGGCCTCCAGGAACCAGTTGGAGGAAATCGCCCAGTTCCAGTTGACGGTCGACAAGTCGCTGTCGTTCTCGTGCGGCGTGGGTGTCCAGTAGTCGAACGACTGCTGATTGAAGTAGTTCCTGAACGTCGGGGTTTCGATCCAGGAAGCGTTGAACGAGTGGGCGTTGCTCGCCTGGAGGTTCAACTTCACGATGCGGGTGTCGTCGAACAGACTGATGTCGTACGGGTCGCCACCGATCAGCCGCTCTGCGTAGGCGTCGTCGAACTCGCTGTAGCCGGTGTAGAACCAGAACTTGTCGCGCGCGATCGGGCCGCCGAGGGAGACCTCGAAACCGTCGCTGGCGCCGGCCCACTCGGAGCCGCCCGGGCGGCAGGGCTCGAGTTCCCGCGAACCATCCGTGCCGCCGGGGATCAGCCCGCGGCCGGCGTCGCGGTCATCGCCGTGGCAGCGCTTGAACCAGTCGGCCGGGTAGGGCTTGTTCGTCCGCTCGGTGAGCGAAGGCTGGTCCTTGTAGTCGGCGCCCCAGTCGATCCGCTGGTGGTTCCAGAGCGTGTCGGCGTGGAACCGGTTCGTGCCGGACTTGACGATCACGTTCGTCGCGGAGCCGACGTAGCGGCCGTACTCGGCCGAAGAACCGCCGGCCTCCATCGAGACCTCGGTGAGCGCCGTGGTCGGCACGCGAACACGGCTGCCGCCGAACTTGGCGAAGGTCGTGTCGACGCCGTCGATGAAGACGCCCTGGTCGGCGAAGTGCGCGCCGTTGACCGAGGGGCGAGTCTGCTGGATGTCGTCGTTCTCCGCGTCGGCGGTGACGCCGGGCAGCGCGTTGATGATGCCGTAGTAGGTGCGGGTGACGCCGCCGATCTGTTCGCCGATCTCGCCGGAGACCGTTGCGCCGGCGGAGACGTTGAACTTGTCGACCATGGGCGTCTCGCCCGTGACGGTCACTTCACCCTCGATGGCCGCCTGCAGGGTGATGTCGAGGGACTTGCGCTCGCCGGCGACGGCACGCACCTGAGCCGCGGCTTCGCCGAGGCCCTCCAGGGTGGCGGTGAGGGTGTAGTCGCCGGGGGTCACGCCGACGAAGCGGTAGGCGCCGTTCTCGTCGGTGATGCCGAACTTGTCCCCGCGCTCGCCGCTCAGCGTGACGCTCACGCCGGGCAGCGCGGAGCCGCCGGGATCCACTATCTGGCCGCTGATTGTCGCCGTTTCCGGTGCATCGGCAATGGCGCCGACGGGCAGAAGCAGCAGCAACGCGGCCGCGAAAAGTCGCTTCATCGAGATCATCCTCCTTGGTCGGTTCGATGAGGTGCGGATAAAGAAAGCGGCGCATCTTCACTGAGTCCATGCCCAATGTCAAATCGGGTGCGTACAGGGGCCGAACAGGGCGTTCGGATTCAAGTTGTTGGTTCGCCGTTCAGTGTCTTGGAGAGTTCGGGCCGGGTCCTTCCCGGGGGCTTCGCCCCGAGCCGGCCAGAAGGCCGGCGCACCGACAGGCGGACGTCCACCGACAAGAGCACCGTTCCCTCGGAGCGTTGCGATGGGAGTCAGGGACGCGGATCGAGGAGTTCGAGCTCGTCACTCGCCTCGACGATGCGGTAGAGGCGATCCGGTTCGGGGTCGGCGAAGCTCTGGGAGCGGTCTGTCGTCGGCCAGTACACGGCGACCTGCTCGATCGCGGCCGGCCTGCCCAGGCCGATCGTCTGGCGCAGCGGGTTGCGGCCAAAGCTGCCGCCGCCGTTCATCCGGCGGTAGATGCTGCGTCGCGCGCCGTCCGGATCCACGAGGTCGATCCGGTCGAGGCCGAGGATCAGGTCGTCCCGGTAGTACGGGTCGATGTCATGACCCCAGATCTCGCAGTCCCACTCCGGACATCTCGCCATCCTGGCATGGCCTGACGGCATCCCACATCAGGCCGGGAACGAGCGTGCTCCAGGCGAAGTGGTAGCCGGGAGTACGTGCACCGACAGTACCGGTAGCACGCGTGTCGTTGCGGTCGGGAACCAGGCACCAGACGGCGGCCTCGATCGGATCGCAGAACAGCCAGACCTCGTAGCCTTCGTAGCCGTTCCACTGGTCGTGCATGCCGCCGGCGGTGTCGCCGCCGCCAGAGATCCACACCTGGTTGAGCATCGCGTGATGCTGGCCCCAGTTCGCCGTGAACAGCAGCCGGCCGTCGCCCCTTGACGTCGTAGGTGATGTTCACCCGCGGGTCTGCGTAGGTCGAATCGACCACCTTGCGGCGGATGTCGTTCCAGCCCTCCTGGATCTCGGCGCGCACGCCCAGATTGAAGGTCCAGTGGTCGCCAACCGTGAACCGGTCCCTGGCAGCTCAGCTTGGGCGAGTTGTAGTCGACATAGGTGCAACCGCGCGAGCGGGTGGTCTGCGGCGGGATGAACCCCGGGATCGGCGTGTACGGGTTGTCAAGCGAGGTGGTCGTCGGACGAGCCCAGCCGAGGCCGCAACTCTCGTCGACGAGAGTGCCGGCGCCGCGGTACCCGAACGGGTTGTAGGAGTCGTAGGCCCAGCCGTTCATGAAGGACGTGCGGGCGTTCTCGCCCTCCCACTTCGTATCCTGGTAGTCGATGCCGTACTTGGGCTCGTGGTTGGCGCCAACGAACTGGGTCAGGTCGACGTTGGCCTGCTCGCGCGGGAACGCGTTGAAACCGAAGCCGTCCGAGAGGATCCAGCCGTTGTGCCAGGCGCCGAGGTTCTCACCGTTGACGTAGACGTTGTAGTTGTTGCCCGGCCAGAAGAAGCCCTGGCTCGGGTCGAATGGGAATCGCAGCGGCCAGTTCGTGTCGCCCCCCGAAGTGTTCAACTCGGAGTGGCCGGCTTCCGGACCGCGGTCGAGCGCCTTGGCCTGCAAACACGTCGTGACCATCTCGGCCGGAACCTCGGGCAGGTGGCTGAGGCCGAGCCAGTCGAGAATCGGCTGGTCGTCCACGTTGAGGACGCCCGGGTTCTCTTCGGCCAGCGTGTTGTGGCAGCCGAGGAACTTGTTCTCCTGCGTCTCCTGCGTCGCCAGCTTGGCCTCCAGGAACCAGTTGGACGAAAGCGCCCAGTTCCAGTTGGCTGTGGTCAGGTCGCTGTCGTTCTCGTGCGGAGTCGGCGTCCAGTAGTCGAACGACTGCGGGTTGAAGTAGTTCCTGAACGTCGGGGTCTCGATCCAGGAAGCGTTGAACGAGTGGGCGTTACTCGCCTGCAGGTTCAGCTTCATGATCCGGGTGTCGTCGAACAGACTGATGTCGTACGGGTCGCCGCCGACCAAGGGCTCAGAGTACGCGTCGTCGAACTCGCTTTAGCCGGTGTAGAACCAGAACTTGTCCCGCGCGATCGGGCCGCCGAGGGAGACCTCGAAGCCGTCGCTGGCGCCGGCCCACCCGGAACCGCCGGGCCGGCAGGGCTCGAGTTCGCGGGAGCCGTCCGTGCCGCCGGGGATCAGCCTGCGGCCCTGGTCCCGGGCGTCGGCGGGCGAATCGTCCAGATCGAGCTCGATGTGTCCGATCTGCGCGAGTGCGAGGATCGTCAACACTGAGGACTTCGAGCCGCAGTCGTTCGCGTGAGCCGGGGCGTCAGGTCTGTACGGGAGGGCTGGTCAGGGCGCCCCCGCTCGCCGGTCGGTCACCGGCCGGCGGGAGAAGGGGGCAAAGAGAAAGGGGAGTGAGCCGAAGCCCTCTCCCCTTGGTTTCCTTTGAGCTCCGGGCGCAGGGCCCGAAGCTCTGGACGATCCAGCTTCTAAGAGCGGAACCTCAGCGAGGCGCGCACCTGGCGCTGACGCTGGAAGAAGCGCCGCACCGGGTACACGTGAGCGTCACCGCCCCAGGAGCGTCGCCGCTGCTGGGGCGTGGCGTTGAAGACGTCGGCCCGGAGTTGTGTTGCCCGCTCACATCCGCGTAGCACGGAGAAGCCGCAGGCACGGCCCGCTTAGGTGCTGGTCCGCCGAGAACTCTCTAGCCACCGCAGATAGCTATTGCTTCTTCCACAGTGGCAACGCCCAGTGTGCCTAGGGCGGCAGCCAAGACGAGTGGAGAGCCGCTCTCAAGCGCTGAATCAAGCAGGAAACAGCCTACGGTTGACGCGATGCCTGAGTTGTCCTGTGGTACGTCCGGGGTGGCATCCGTATGGCCGACGTCTATTCCAGGCGGTGGGGTGCAAGGATAGGCTGGCTCTTTCCGTCTCTTGCCGTCGCTGTCGGTCCAGGTTCGGCCTCCGGGCGAACAAGCAGAAGAGACTAGGCCGGTGAAGCTAGGGCGGTCCGGTTGGCGTGGTTGGACTCTTGGCGCGGTACTGGGTCGTTCAGGGGCCCTGACAACACGAACAGAGCTGGACTCCCGTTCCCTGATGGTCGCCGTCTCCGGCGCGTCGGCAATGGCGCCGACGGGCAGAAACAGCAGCAACGCGGCCGCGAAAAGTCGCTTCATCGAGATCATCCTCCTTGGTCGGTTCGATGAGGTGCGGATAAAGAAAGCGGGGCATCCTCACTGAGTCCATGCCCAATGTCAAATCAGGTGCGTACAGGGTGCGAACAGGGCGTTTGGATTCAAGGTGTTGGTTCGGCGTTCAGTGTCTTGGAGGGCTCGGGACGGGTCCTTCCCTGGGCCTTCACCTCAAGCCGGCCAGAAGGCCGGCGCACCGACAAGAGCACCGTTCCTTCGGCACGTTGCCACGGGAGTCAGGGGCCCGGACCGAGGGACTCCAGCACGTCCCGTCCCTCGACGATGCGATAGAGCCGGTTCGGCTCGGCGCGGCCGAAGGTCTGCGAGATGTCCGTCGTCGGCCAGTACACGGTGACTCGCTCGACCGCCGCCGTCCTGCCCAGGCCGATCGTCTGGCACAACGGGTTTCCGCCGAAGCTGCCGCCGCCGTTCACGCGGCGGTAGATGCTGCGTCGTGCGCCGTCCGAATCCACGAGGTCGACCCGGATCCGCGCGCCGATCGCGGAACGGTTGCTCTCCGTTCCTGCCAGTCGCAGCGCCAGCCAGCGGTTGCCGAAACCCGGATTGCGGAACAGGGCGTCGCCGAAGCGGTCGCCGGGATACGCGCCCCCCATCTGCTCGAAGACGTCCAGGTCGCCGTCGCCGTCGAGGTCGGCGAAGGCGACGGCGTGGCCCTTCTGCAGGTGGCCGAATCCGGCGGCGAGGCTGACGTCGACGAAGCGGCGGCCTCCGAGGTTTCGGTAGAGGACGTTCGGCATGACCGCCTCGTAATCGGGGTAGCCGGTGCCTAGGTAGAAGTCGAGGTAGCCGTCGTGGTCGAGATCGCCGAAGTTCGAGCCCATCGGAAGCTGCAGGCGCGTCAGCCCACTCCTGGCGGCCACGTCCTCGAAGCCGCCGTCGCCGTCGCCCCGGTAGAGCCTGGCCTGTTCCCACGGACCGGGATAACCCTGGTAGCTGGCGGCAACGAAGCCGAGGCCCCCGCGGTCCCCAGTGTAGCTGGAGACGAAGAGGTCCAGGTGGCCGTCGTTGTCGAAGTCCCAGAACCAGGCCGGGAAGCTCTGGCGAGGTCCGGCGACCCCGAGCCGGTCCGCTACCTCCTCGAAACGGCCGTCGCCGCGGTTGCGGTACAGGCGATTGGGCCCGCCCAGCACGGAGACGTAGAGATCGGGGAAGCGGTCGTCGTCGTAGTCGCCCCACACCGCCGCCTTGACGAAGGCGCGGAGGGCCATGCCTGCTTCTGCCGCGACATCCCGGAAGCGGACGACGCCGTCCGCGCCCGGGCCTTCGTTGCGGAAGAGCTGCGACGGCGCATCGACCGCTGGGCTGTGCTCGTTGCCGACAAAGAAGTCGAGGTCTCCGTCGTTGTCGAAGTCGGCCCAGGCGGCCGTCTGGGTGGGGTAGTGGGCCTCGCCCAGGCCGGAGAGAAACGTCACATCCCTGAACCGGGGCGGTCCCGCCTCGCCGCCGTCGGTCGACTCGTTCAGCAACAGCGAGTTCGGATGCCGGCCGTGGGGACCGAACCAGGCGCCGCGGAGCACGAAGATGTCGAGATCGCCGTCGTTGTCGGCGTCGCCATGGACCACATTCAGTCCGCCGTAGAGGCCGTCGAGCCCCGCCGTGGCGGAGACATCGGTGAACTCGCCCTGGCCGTCGTTCAGGAAGAGCCGCGGCGAGCCCGCCGGGTCGAATGTCGTCGTGAAGATGTCGAGGTCGAGGTCCCCGTCGAAGTCGTCGGCCACCGCGCCGCCCGAGAGGTTGAAGCTGTCGATGCCGAGTTCGGGCGCGACGTTGTCGAAGCGCGGGAAGTCGGCGGCGGAACCGAAGGCGGTGAGCGGCAGCCGGTGCTCGGGCTCGACCGCGGCCGGGTGGTCGCCCAGGGTCATGTGGGCCAGGTTCAACAGCCACCTCGCCTTGACCTGCTGGACGGAGTTCGGGGGTACGGCCGCGAGGTACTCGCGGAGGAACCGGGCCGCCTGCTCGGAGCCCTCGCGTTCTCGGTGGATCGCGTCGCCGCGGATCGGCAGGATGCAGGCCGCAGCCGTATGCATCCCGGCGCAGTTGCGGCTCTCGCCGTAGCGAAGCCAGGCCACGGCGGTCCGGAACACAACCTCGGTGGCCTCGCTTCCGAGTTCGGCTGCCAGCCCGGACAGTCCGGTCAGCAGGTCGTGCGCCTCGTCGAAGCGCTGCAGGGCGGCCGCTTCGTCACCGAGCCGGAGTTCCTGCTCGGCCAGGTCGACCAGCAGCCGGAACCGGGTGGCGGCGGAGGCGTCGGCGGCCGCCGAGAGCGCCTCGCGGGCGGCCCGGGCCGGGGCCCCGCCGAGCCAGGGGTTGCCGTCCAGGTCCTCCGTGCGGATTGTCTCCAACGTGTCGAGCATTCGCTGGTGACTCGCGTCGACGGCGGCGGTCCGGCCTGGAGGCTGCTGGGCGCTGGCGGCGATCGGGGCCAGGAGAGAGGCGGCGAGCAGCCACGAGCAGCGTCCCTCGGGTCTGTAGCTGCTTCCGGTTCGAGCCACGGTCGGGCTGACTCTATTGGGGGCCACCGCCTTCGACGCAGGACCGGCGCAGATCGGCGAGGGCGCGGTCGAGGTTGCGGTCTGTTGGAGTCAGTTTGCGTCCCGTCTCGATCGTGTCGATCGCCTCCTCGCAACGACCTCGGTGGGCCTGCACCTCCGCCAGGGCGAGACGGGCGGGGCCGAAATCGGGCCGCGCTTCAAGCGCCGCCGCGTGGGCGGAGGCGGCATCGCCCAGCCGGCCGAGCTCGGCGTAGACGAGTCCTGCCAGGAAGGCCGCCTCGAACAGTTCGGGCGCCAGTCGCCGCGCCCGGTCGAGTTCCGAGAGCGCCCGGGCGGGCTGGTTCCCCAGGGCGAGGAGACGCCCCAGCTCCAGCCGCAGCGCGCCTTCGTTCCGCGGATCGCCGGGAGCGGTCGCCAACGCGCCGGCCAGCACCCGGCGGGCTTCGTCGAAGCGCTGCTGCTGGCGCAGGATGCGGCTCAGGGCGCGCGCGGCGGCGCCGTCGCCGGGCGCGGCGTCCAGGCGTTGCCGGAGCAGGCGGGCGCCCTCGTCCGGTCTTCCCATGGCGGCGAGGACGACGGCCTGGTGGTTGTGGACTTCGGTGAAGAAGGGATCGATGTCCAGTGCGGTCTCGAACTGCGGGAGTGCTTCCCGCGGCCTGCCGGCTCGCGCCAGGGCCAGTCCGAGCTCGACCCGGGCCTGCTTGTGGCGCGGCGCGAGCTCGACCGCGCGCTCCAGGTGCGTGAGGGACAGATCGAAACGGCCGCGGACGCCGAGCAGACGGCCCAGTTCCAGTTGTGTCCAGGCGTCGGCCGGGTCGAGTCGCGCGAGGGCCTGAAGCGCGCTGATCGCCTCGTCCGGTCGGCCGGCGTCGATGAGCGCCAGCGCCAGGTTGCGGTGCGCGGCGAGGTTTGCCGGGTCTTCCTCGGTCGCTCGCTCGAGCAGCCGGACGGCATCGTCCAGGGCGCCGGCCTGCACCGCCAGCAGGCCTCGCTGGAGCGTCGCGCCGCTTCCGGCGGGCAGAAGGACGAGGCCCTGAACGAGCGGGTCGTCTACAGGGGCCGGGGTTTCGTTCGCCCGTTCGAGATGGAAACCGGCCCGGTCCCGGTCGCCCAGATCCCGGCGAGTCAGTGCCAGGGCATGGTGAACGCGACCGGCGGCCGGCGCGAGTTCGAGTGCCCGTTCGAGTGCTTCGGCGGCGGCAGTCGCGTCTCCGCCATCGAGTGCGATGCGGCCGAGGCCGTAGTGGGCGGCCGGCTGGTCCGGGGCGAGGTCGAGGGCCTCTCTCCAGAGCGCCTCGGCTGCCGGGGACCGACCGAGCCGGTGTTCGACCTCCGCGAGCCGGAGCAGCACGGTCACCCGGTTCGGCGTGGACGCGAGCACGGCCCGGTACCCTTGCGCGGCGGGCTCCAGGTCGCCGCGGGCGTCCAGCGCGAAGGCCTCGAGATAGGGCCAGCGCCAGTCGGCCGGATCGAGTCGTTGCGCTTCGCGGTAGCAGGCCAGCGCGTTCTCGAGCAGGTAGAGGGCTTCGGGCTGGAGCAGTTGCAGTCCGTGGTAGAGGCGGCCGAGTTCGCCGACCGCGGCTGCGACTTCGGGCGCGGCGGCGCGGTCCGCGTGGAGAGCCCGGACCCGCGCCTCGTAGCCGGCAACCTGCGCACGGAGCGCTTCGTCGGCGGACGACAGGTCGGCGACGGGAAGCGGCGGCGCGGAACCGGAGTCCCCACCGCAGCCGAAAGTGGCCACGACGAGCAGGATCGCCGGCAGCGACCAGGGAGTGCGGTGCGTCACGGTGTTTTCCCGTCGCCCCGGCGCAGGGTGTGGTAACGGCGAAGGCCGAGACCGCCGAACGTCTCCTCGACGCCGTCCGGCCAGCGGATCCGCGTTTCGTCCATCGCGTCGGATTCGCCGAGCCCGAAGAGGACTCGGGGGTCGTTCGACGAGGCGTAGCTCATGCCCGTGCGGACGCGCCGTGCGATCGTCCGGCCGTCGCCGAGTCGCAGCTCGACGACGGCGCCGAGAGCGTCGCGGTCCGGCGATCCGTGGACCACGCGCATCCCGATCCAGGATCGGTCCTGGCCGACCGCGTTCAGGAAGAGCTGGGCCGGGCCGCCGTTGTTGCTGACCAGGAGGTCGGTGTCGCCGTCGTTGTCGATGTCGCCGAAAGCGGCGCCGCGCGAAACGAGGTCGTCGTTGAAGGCGGCGCCGGTCCGATCCGGGATCTCCTCGAAGGAGCCGTCGCCCAGGTTCCGGAAGACCTGGTTGGGCTGGCCGAAGTCCGTCACGCCTCCCGGCTTCGACATGCGCCGTACCGCGCCATTGACGACGACGACATCGAGCCGGGAGTCGTTGTCGATGTCGACCCAGGCGGCGCCGAAACCGGTCCACGGCAGGCTCGGCGCGCCCAGCCCGGCGGCCAGCGTGGCGTCGCGGAACAGGCCCCGGCCCTCGTTGCGGTAAAGGGTGTTCGTCTCGCCGGTCAGGTGGGCGAGAAAGAGGTCCTCGTCGCCGTCGCCGTCGAAGTCGGCGGCGTCGACCCCCATTCCCGCTTCGGCGACACCGCTGGCGTTGACCGCGACGCCGGCGAGCGGCGCTCCGTCCTCGAAGCGACCGCCGCGGTTGAGCCACAGGTGGTTCGGCGTCCAGTCGTTGGCGACGTAGAGGTCCAGCCGGCGGTCACCGTCCGCGTCGAGGACCACGGCGCCCAGGGTGTAGGCCTCGGCGCCTGTGCCGGCCAGTCCGGCCCCCCCGGTCGCCTCTTCGAAGCGGCCCTTGCCGAGGTTGCGGAAGAAGCGGTCGGGCTGCGGGGTGAAGCTTCGCGGGCTGCAGTAATCCGGGCCGCCGACCGCCGCGGCGCAGACCGTGTGGGTGCCCCGATTGAAGTCGAGGTAGTTGCCGACGAACAGGTCGAGGTCGCCGTCACCGTCGGGGTCGAAGAACAGGGCCGGCACGCTCCAGCCGGGGTCGTCGACCGCGGCCTTCGAGGTGGCGTCCTCGAACGTGCCGTCTCCGCGGTTTCGCCAGAGCACGTTGGAACCGACGTTCGTCACGTAGAGATCGACCCGGCCGTCACCGTCCGCGTCGCCGGCGGCGACTCCCATGCCGACGCCGTCGGAGCGGAGTCCGGACGCTTCCGTCACGTCAGCGAACCGGAGCTGTCCGGACTCGGCCAGCTCGTTGCGGAACAGACGGTCGCGGTAGGACGAGCGGTCGTTCCCGCCGTCTCCGAAGACGGGACCGCCCTGGACCAGAAAGACGTCGAGGTCCCCGTCGCCGTCGTAGTCGAACAGCGCGGCGCCGGCGCCCATGATCTCGGGCAGGAGGTGCTCACCGGCGGCGCCGTTGCGATGGACGAAGTCGAGGCCGGTGACGGCGGCGCTTTCCTCGAAGATCGCCGGCCCGGCCGGTTCGGGCGACAGCGGTTCCGGGCCGGCCTGGTCGACCGGGGCGCCGCTTCCGCCGCAGTTCCAGCCCAGAGTCGCGACGAAGGTGGTGACGGGGAGCCACCGCCAGAGTGGAGCCGGCCTGGCGGCCGGAGCGATGTTCTGGCCGCCTGCGGCGGCAGCCGGCGGGGGCGCCGGCGCACCCAGTGGGGCGGCACCCGGTTGGGGGTCGCTTCTGTGGACGTACACGCCTAGCGGCCGCCTCCGGGGGCACGGAGGGGTTGCCGTGCCTGGTAGAGGCGGAGGCGGTCGAGGCGCTGAGGCGAGTTGCCGCCGGTGCTTTCCCGTTCGCGGTCCAGGGCCCGCTGCTGCCAGGAGACGGCGTTTTCGAAGCGGCCGGCCTCGGCCATTGCCATCGCCAGGGTTTCCAGGTGGTCGATCGCCGGTTGCTCGTCGACGACGGAGCGGGCGAGTTCCACCGCCCGTTCACCGTCGCGCGCGGCGGCGTCGGGGCTGGTGGCGAGAAGGCGGGCAAGCAGGTGCCTTACGGCGAGGTCTCCGGGGAAGCGTTCGAGCGCGGTCTCCAGCGCTTCCCGGGCCGCGGCGAACTGGCCGGTCCCGAACCGGGTCAGGCCGAGGTTGAAGTGGGCCCGCAGATCGTCCGGGGTCAGCGCCGTCAGGGCTTCCAGGTGGTCGGCGGCTCGGGCAGGTTCGCCTGCTTCGAGCAGCATGGCGGCGAGCAGCCGGTGCGCTTCGATCGCTCCGGGGTCGAGCCGGACGATCTCCTCGAGTTCGGCGCGGGCGCCCTGGGCGTTGCCGGCGTCGGCCCGGGCCCGCGCCCGCATGAGCCGCCACTGGAGATTCTCCGGATCGATGTCGGCGGCCTGCTCCAGGTGTTGGGCGCCCTCGGCAGTGCGGCCGGTTCGGCCCAGCAGGAGGGCGAGATTGAAGTACGCCGCGCCGTGGGAGGGGTTCAGCTCGATCGCCCGGCGGAGGTGCTCCTCGGCGGCCGCCTGATCGCCGGTTTCGATCAGGGAGCGGGCGAGGTTGAAATGGACTTCCGGGTCGCCGCCGTCCTCGGCGAGGAGCTCCCGGTACAGGGCGATCGCCTCGTCGTTCCGGCCGGAGCGGGCGGCGCGCACCGCCCGGTCGAACCGGGCCTCGGTCTTCAGGCCGTAGATCTGGAGCCGGTCCCGGAGCGGATCGACGATCGCGATCGGGACCTGGCGGTTGCGCGCCAGCTCGGCACGGGCCCGGTTGGCGTCGCCGCTTGCCCGCAGGGCCATTCCGAGGTGGTGGCGGACGACGCTTCCCTCCGGTTGCGAGGCGAGCACCTCCTCGAAGGCGGCGATCGCCTGGGCGGTCTCGCCCCGGTCCAGTGCGACCCGGCCGAGGCCGAAGCGCGCCGCGGCGCTCTCGGGCCGAATCTCGAGCACACGGGCGTAGGCGGCCGCGGCTGCGTCGAGATCGCCGGCGTCAAGATGGAGGTCGCCACTGCGGATCAGGGTCGCCGTGTTGTTCGGGCTGAGTGCCAGGGCGGCGCGGGCCGAGAGCCGGGCGCGCTCCAGGTTGCCGGTGGCGTCGTGGAGCAGCAGCTCGTAGTAGGTCCACTGGAAGTCGTTCGGCGCCAGCAGGCGGAGTTGCGCCAGGCACACGGCGGCGGCGCCGTGGAGTTCGTGGTGGAGATACTGCAGGCAGAGGTCGCCGAAGACGTTCGCGGCGTGTTGCGCCTGCTCGTCCGTCGAGGCTGTGGTGAGGGCGCCGGCCGCGGCGGTCCGGTCGGCGGCGAGTTGGTCGCGTTGTTCGGGGTCGAGGTGGTCGAGCGACGGCGCCGGCAGGGCGTCCACCGAGAGCAGGGCGCGGACCTTGCGGGCGTCTTCGGTCGGTGGCTCCTGGGCCGTCGCGGCCGACGTGGCCATCGCGGCGGCGAGCGAGAGGCCGAGGAGGAGTGCTTCCGCTGGGTGCGCGGGTCTTCCGACCCGCTGCCGCCGCAGGCGGCCAGAGGAACGACGGCCGTAGGCCGACGATTCTCCCCGGCCTACGCCGCTTCGCGGCGCCAGGCCGGAGAGCGGGTCAGAGGACCCGCGCACCCAGCGGAGCGGAGTCAAGGCGGCGCGCCTCTCCGCACGGTGTGGTAGCGGCCGGTCTCGAGCGTCTCTGTCTGCGTGGTGCCGTCGGGCCAGCGGATCTCGATCCTGTGGTTCACGGCTTCGCCGGCCGGCTCGGCGGCGCCGGGCAGCGCGAACAGCAGCCGCGGATCGCGGGCCGAGACGTAGCTGCCGTCGGAGCGGACCCTGCGCCAGCCGCCTTCGCCGGCGAGGCGGGCGCGGGCGCCGTAGACGTCGATGAGTCCCCGGCCGTCGGCGCCGGCGGCCTCGACCAGTCTCAGGCCGACCCACCCGCGGCCCGGACGACGCTCGTTCAGGAGGACGCGGGCCGGTCCGCCGTTGTTGGAGATGACGAGGTCGGGATCGCCGTCGTTGTCCAGGTCGCCGACCGCCAGGCCGCGGCTGACCTCGACGTGGACCGGCCGCTCCCGGCGTTCGGCCGGCACGGTCTCGAAGCGGCCGTCGCCGAGGCCGCGGAAGAGCTGGTTCTCCATCCGCAGGGGGTGCGGGTCGCCGGCTTCGACCTGGGCCTCGATCCGCCGCACCGCTCCGTTCACGACGTAGAGGTCGAGCACGCCGTCGCCGTCGACGTCGAGGCTGGCGGCGCCGAAGCCGGTCATCGGCCAGCTCGCGTCGATCAGGCCGGCCTCCCGGCTGCGGTCGTCGAAGAGGCCGTCGCCGTCGTTCAGGTAGAGCGTGTTGTGCTCGCGGACCAGGTGGGAGAGAAAGACGTCGGGTGAGCCGTTGCCGTCGAAGTCGCCGACGGCGACTCCCATGCTGGCCTGGGGGCGTCCGTCGCGGTCGAAGGCGGCGCCCGCGAACACCGCGTCCTCGATGAAGGTGCCGTCGCCCTGGTTGAGCCACAGGTGGTTCGCCATCTGGTCGTTGGCGACGTAGAGATCGACGAGACCGTCGCCGTTGAAGTCGTCGGCGGCCGCGCCGAGCGCCGTGGCGGGCGCCACCGTGTCGGCGCCCAGGCCGGAGCTGACCGTGGCGTCGACGAACGTCCCGTCGCCGAGGTTCCGGAGGAGGCGGTCGGTCTGGACCGGCTGACTCAGCGGGCCGCAGTAGTCCGGCTGCCCGCTGGTCAGGAAGCAGCGCTTGCGGTTGGCGCGGTGGAAGCGGTGGTAGTTGCCGACGTACAGGTCCAGCCAGCCGTCACCGTCGTAGTCGAAGAAGACGGCCGGCACGCTGAACCGGCGGTCGTCGACTCCGGCGGTTTCCGTGGCGTTCTCGAAGCCGCGGCCTCCGAGGTTGCGGAGGAGCCGGTTGGAGCCCAGGTTCGTCAGGTAGAGGTCGACCCAGCCGTCCCGGTCGTAGTCGGCGGTGGCGACACCGATGTTGTAGCCGGGCTCGTGGAGTCCAACCTCCGCCGTGACGTCGGTGAAGCGGAGTTCTCCAGTCTCGGCGAGATCGTTCCGGAACAGGCGGTCGGTGGGTTCGGCCGCGGGCGGCGGGAAGACGGGTGTCCGGCTCTCGTCGCCGTCGAAGGAGCGTCCCTGGCCGAGGTAGACGTCGAGATCGCCGTCGTTGTCGACGTCGAACAGGGCGACGCCGGCGCCCACCACCTCGGCGGTGTAGAGCTGCCCGGTCATGCCGTTGTAGTGGACGAAGTCGATCCCCAGGTCGGCGCCGGCTTCCACGAATGCGGGCGGGGCGTCCTCGAGGCTTCCGGGCGCCGCGGCGAGGGTGGCGACGAGCGCCAGTGTGACCGTCATGGCTGGGCGGGATCATACGACTGCGGCTGGTTGCTGTCGGTGCGCCGGCCTTCTGGCCGGCCTCTGTCAACGGGCGCTTCGTGCGACGGGACCGCGCTTAGGCCACCGGCTCCGTGCCGATCACCTTGTCCCGCTCGAGTGCCTTCAGCTCATCCTCGCTCAGGTCGAGCAGGCGGGTCAGCACCTCGCGGTTGTGCTGGCCGAGCGTCGGCGCCGGCCATTCGACGGCGTAGGGCCGGCTCGCGCCGGCCTGGGCCACCGGACGGAACGGCGCGGACGGGTTGGGCTGATTGCCGACGTACGCCCGCCCGCGCCACTGCCAGTAGCCCCGGGACTCGAGATGCGGGTCGTAGAGCACGTCGAGCGTGTTCCGCAGCACGGCCGCCGGCACGCCCGCGGACGCCAGACGCCGCTCCAGGGCCAGGCCGTCTTGGAGCGCGGTGCGGCCCGCCAGCGCCCGGTCGAGTTCGTCCTCGTGCCGCTTGCGGTCCGTGGCGCTGGCGAAGGCGGGGTCTTCCGCGTCCATGCCCAGAACTTCGCAAAGGCCCCGCCACTGCTCCCCGGTCTCGACCGTGACCGTGATCCAGGGCTCCGCGCCGATGCACGGATAGACCCCCCACGGGGCGAACAGCGGGTGGCGGCCGCCGCGGCGTTCGGGCGGGGCGCCGCGGACCGCCTGCTCGATCAGGCCGTGCGCGGCGAGCGGGAACATGGACTGGACGTGGGAGAGGTCGACGTACTGGCCCTCGCCGGTTCGCCGGCGGTGGCGGAGGGCGGTCAGGAGCGCCGCGGCGGCGTTGATGCCGGCGATCGGATCACCGAGGGCGACGTGCTGCATGGTCGGCGGGTCGCTGGCGCGGCCGTTCAGGTGGGGCAGTCCGGACGCCTGCTCGACGGTCGAGCCGTAGGCCCGGTGGTTCATCCAGGGCCCGCTCTTCCCGAAGGGCGGCATCGAGACCATGACGAGCTCGGGGTTCGCCTGGCGGAGCCGTGGGTAGTCGAGACCCAGCCTGGGCAGGACGCTGGCGGTGTAGTTCTCGATCACCGCGTCGGCCTGCGCGACGAGGCGCAGCAGAAGGTCGACGCCGCGCCGGCTGGTCAGGTCGAGAGTGATCCCCAGCTTGTTGCGGCCGGTCGTGTTGAAGGCGGTCGACTGTTCGTAGAGCTTCTGGGCGATCGACTCCGGCGTCGACTCCCAGCCGCGCCACCAGTCGAAGTACTGGCACGACTCGACCTTGATCACGTCGGCGCCGAGGTCGGCGAGCTGGCGGGTGGCGAGCGGCCCGGCCCAGCCCATCGTCAGGTCGACGATACGGATGTCGGCGAGCAACGTGGGACGGCGCGCGGACTGTCTGTGCGCGGACTGTCGGTGTGCGGACTGTCTGTGCGCGGACTGTCTGTGCGCGGACTGTCGGTGCGCCGGCCTTCTGGCCGGCATCCGGTCCGGCTGCTCGAGGTCGTCGGCCGGTTGCGCGGCGTGTCCGCCGCCCCCGTCTGCCGCCGCGTCGTTGTGCTCGCCGAGCCGTGGAGCCTTCCCTCCCGTCGCCGCGGGAGTGCGATGCAGGCGGAACGGCGTGCCGGCGGCGAGGAAGCGTCCCTGGTCGGGGTGCGCGGCCTCAATCCAGGCGCGGCGCTCCCGGAACTGCTCCAGTTCGAACAATTCGGCCGGCGTCGGCGCGAGCGCGAGAGGGACGCGCGCCGCCTGGCCGGCCTCGACCCACTCGCGGGCGGTCCGTTCGAGGAGGCGCGGCCTGAGCGCCGCGTCGATCCGGTCGGCATCCTCGAGCCGGTTGATCGACACCTGGTAGCGGGGCTCGGCGCCGAACTCGTCCAGCTCCAGCAGCGAGCAGAGGCTCCGCCACTGGGACGGGGTCACCGTGGTCACACCGAGCCAGCCGTCGCGGCAGGGATAGATGCCGACGGGATAGGTGGGCCAGAAGCGATTGATGCCGACCCGGGGACGGATCTCGCCCGTCGCGAGGGTTCCCGGGGGGCCGGGCTCGCTGATGCACATCGCCGCCTCGAGGATCGAGACGTCCAGGTGGAGGGGAGCGTCGAGCTGCCCGGTTTCTCGCGCCAGCAGGTGGCCGACGGCGCCGACGTAGGCCAGTGTGCCCGCGACTACCTGCGGCGTGTGCCCGGTGGCCAGGATCGGCGGCCCGTCGGCCGGTCCGATCGCCCTGGCGGCGCCGGTGTGGGTGCTGATGACGGGGTCCGTGGCGGTGCGGCCGGCGTAGGGACCCGAGGCGCCGAACCACGAGATGGAGAGCCGGGTCTGGCCCTCGAGCAGCCGTCTCTCCGCGGCGGGGTCGGCGTCGAGGATGAGATCGGCGCTCTCGAGCAGGCCGCGGGCCTCGGGGTCCTCCGGTCCGGTGGCGATGCTGCGCTTGCCGAGGGAGAGCCAGGTCGCGAGCGCGCTGGCCTCGGGTGCCGACGCCTTCGGATGGAAGGGAGGCAGGTGGCGGATGGGATGGCCTTCGCCCGGCGGCTCGAGGTTCGTCACCGTCGCGCCGAGGTCGCGGAAGAGCTTCCCGCAGTAGGCGGTGGCGACCGTGCCGGCGAGGTCAACGACGTGGATGCCGGCCAGGGCGCCGGCGTTGGTGTCCTTGGTCTGCATGGAGGTGATGGAGGCGGAGTGTAGATCGTGCAGGGTGCCGGAATGGAACCGTGCCGGACTCCGCCTGCGGCGGGTGCCGGCCAGAGGGCCGGCGCACCGCCACCGACAGTCGGCGTAGGATGCCTCCGGTGAAGCGCCAGACATACCTCCGGCTGTCCGTCATGATGCTCCTCCAGTACGGCGTCTGGGGCGTCTGGCTTCCCGTTCTTGCCCGCTACCTGCAGGCCGACCAGGCCGAGGGCGGCCTTGGGTTCAGCCCCGGGCAGGTCGGCTGGATTCTGGGCCTGGCGAGTTCGATCGGCGCGGTCACCGCGCCGTTCATCGCCGGCCAGCTCGCCGACCGCGCGTTCTCGACGCAGCGCGTTCTCGCGGTGCTGCTGCTGGCCGGCGGCGCCATCAAGATCGTCACCGCGTACCAGACGACCTTCTCAGCCTGGCTCTGGCTGTCCGTGGCCTATTCGGTGCTCTACACGCCGACCCTGGCGCTCTCGAACTCGCTCGCCTTCGCGCACCTGGACGACCCCGACAGCCAGTTCCCGAAGGTGCGGGTCTGGGGCACGATCGGCTGGATCGCGGCGAGTTGGGCGTTTCCCCTGTTCTGGCTGCTCTCGGACGTGCGGTTCTCGTGGCTGCCGCCGTTCTACGTCGGGACCGAGGCTGCCGACGCGACGGCGAGACTCGTCGATTCGCTGATCTGGAGCGGCGTACTGGCGTTCGGCTACGCCCTGTTCTGCCTCTTCCTGCCGCCGACGCCGCCGCGGCGGGACGCGGAGGAGAAGCTCGCCTTCGCGAAGGCCTTCGGGCTGTTCCGCCAGCGCTCGTTCGCGGTGCTGGTCGCGGCGAGTCTGCCGATCGCGGTGATCCACCAGATCTACTTCATGCAGACGGCGCCGTTCATGAGCGAGGTCCTGGGGCTCCCGGACAGCCGGATCGGGCCGGCGATGAGCATCGGCCAGTTCGCCGAGATCGCGGTCATGGTGGCGACCGGCTGGCTCCTGGCCAGGCTCGGATTCCGCGGCGTCATCGTCATCGGGGCCTTCGCCTACTGCGCCCGCTACGCGATCTTCGGCAGCGACTTCCTGCCGGTGGAGGTGATCGTCGCCAGCCAGGCGCTGCACGGCCTCTGCTACGCCTGCTTCTTCGCCGCCGCCTTCATCTACGTCGACCGGATCGCCGAGCCGGACGTCCGCCACTCCGCCCAGACCGTGTTCGGGATCGTGATCCTCGGTCTGGGCCCCGTCCTGGCGGCGCCGGTGCTCCAGGTGCTGTCGGAGGTGTTCACGAACGACGCCGGCGTGCTCGACTACTCGGCGCTCTGGTACTCGCTGTCGGCCCTGGCCCTGGTGACGATGCTGGGCTTCGGGGCGTTGTTCCGGGATCAGTCGCAGTCCGAGCCGTGAACCACTGGGTGCGCCGGCGCCCCCGCCGGCCTTCCGGGAGAAACGCGCGAGGCGCTAGCCTCGCTCCGCTTCACACGTCGCAGACGCTCACGCCATGCGCCAGGGCGGCCAGCTTGTCCTCGCCCTTGGGGATAAACTCCTGGCCCACGATGCCCGTGTAGCCGGTCTCGAGGATCGCGCGCATGATCGCCGGGTAGTACAGCTCCTGGTCCTCGTCCAGCTCGTTGCGACCGGGGTTGCCGGCGGTGTGGTAGTGGCCGATGTGCTCGTGGTAGTCGCGGATGGTCCGGATCACGTCGCCTTCCATGACCTGCGCGTGGTAGATGTCGTAGAGGATCTTGAAGCGGTCGGAGGCGACCCGGTCCACGAGTTCGACCAGCCACGGCATGTTGTCGGCCATGTAGTCGGCGTGGTTGACCTTGGAGTTGAGCAACTCCATGCAGATCGTGACCCCCTTCTGTTCGGCGTGGCCGACGACCTGCTTGAGGGCCGTGACGCAGTTCTCCAGGCCCTCGCTGTCGGGCATGCCCTCGCGGTTGCCCGAGAAGGTGATCACGTTGGGGAAACCCGCTTCCGCGGTGGCGTCGATGGCGGCGGTGATCGCCTCCAGGCAGGCCTCGTGGTTGGCGGGATCGTTGATGCCTTTCGTGATGCCGTGGCTGTTCGTCATGGCGCAGGAGAGGCCGTGTTCCTGCAGAGTCGGGAAGGCCTCGGGGCCCAGGATCTCGATGGACTCGAGGCCCATCGCGCGGGCGGCGGCGGCGAGTTCCTCGAGCGGGATGCGGCCGAAGCACCACTGGCAGACGGACTGACGGATCCTTCCGTTTCTGATCACCCGCTGCTGCTGTTGGGCCGCGAGGGTTCCGGGGGCGGCAGCCGCCGCGGCGACCGAAGCGGCGCCGGCGATCAGGGTTCGGCGGGAGAGGGACTCTGTGTTCATCGGAAGGGTCTCCGGGTGGACAGCGTTGAGGAAGGAGGGGAGGCTGATTTCCATCTTAGCGCCGGCCCCGGGGTACGATCGTTCCAATGGAGTTCAGGGCAGGATGGGGAAGAAGGTGGTTGGCGCCCACGGCCGTGGCCGCGCTCGCCCTGCTCCTGGCGTCCCTGCTGCCGGCCCAGTGGTGGCGGCCGGTGCCCGCCCGCTACCCCGAGGAAGGCCGCCAGTATCTCGACGGCTTCGTTTTCTGCCGCGGCCAGTACCGGCAGGTCGTGGACGAGTGGCTCGGCCAGGGGTGGTTCACGGACTACCCCGACTCCGAGTACAACTTCATGACGCGACTGGCCCAGTTGACGACGGTCGAGATCCAGCGGACCGCCTACGGCGACCCGGAGCATCTGGTCCTGACCCTGGACGATCCGCGGCTGTTCGAGTTCCCGTTCCTGTTCATGTCGGACGTGGGCACGATCGGCATCGACGACGTCGAGGCGGAGAACCTCCGGAAGTACCTGCTGGCCGGCGGCTTTCTCTACGTCGACGACTTCTGGGGCCCGCAGGCCTGGGACCGCTGGGCGGGGCAGATCGGCCGCGTGCTGCCGCCGGGCGAGTATCCGATCGTCGACATTCCGCTCGATCACCCCATCTTCAGCACGTTCTTCACCGTCGACGAGGTGCCGCAGATCCCGTCGATCCAGTACTGGAACATGACCGGCCGGGCGGACACGTCGGAACGGGGCCAGCGCTCCGCCGAGCCGCACTTCCGGGGCATCTTCGACGAGCACGGCCGGCTGATGGTCGCTATGACCCACAACACGGACATCGCCGACGGCTGGGAGCGGGAAGGCGAGTCGCGAGAGTTCTTCGAGCGGTTCTCGCTGACCAAGTCCTACCCGTTCGGCGTCAATCTGGTCCTCTACGCGCTCTCGCACTGACGGCGAAGCCGGCAGGCACGTCCAGGGCGGGCTGTTAGGGTCCGTCCCGTCACCCGCCGGGTCAGCGGGTGCCGCTTCGCCTCCCATTTCCCCAACGAGGACAGACACATGGCTCGCACGACGCTTCGTTCCCGTTTCCTGACCCTGGCCGCCGCGGCCGTTCTTCTTGCCGCTCCCGCCGCGGCCCAACAGGACTTCTCGGCCGTCGAGGTGACGGGCGAACACGTCGCGGGCGCCGTCCACATGCTGACGGGCGCCGGCGGCAACATCGGCGTCTCGGCTGGCGAGGACGGCATCCTGATCGTCGACGACCAGTTCGCTCCGCTGGCCGACAAGATCCGTGCGGCGCTCGCGGCGATCTCGCCCGGCGACCTCGAGTTCGTGGTCAACACCCACTTCCACTTCGACCACACGGGCGGCAACGCGATCTTCGGCAAGGAGGCGCTGATCGTGGCGCACACGAACGTGCGCAAGCGCCTGGCCGAGGGCGCGGGCGTGCGCGGCCGGCCGGCCGACCCGGCGCCGAAGGAGGCCCTGCCCGTCGTGACCTACGACGACGGGGTGTCGATCCACTTCAACGGCGAAGAGATCATGATCGGCCACCTGACCGGCGGCCACACGGACGGCGACAGCTACATCTACTTCACCGACTCGAACGTGGTTCACCTGGGCGACCAGTTCTTCGCCGGACGCTTTCCCTTTGTGGACACCGGGAACGGCGGCAACGCGGTCGGGCTCAGGGACAGCATCGGGGAGGTGCTGGAACACCTGCCGGCCGACGCGAAGGTGATCCCCGGCCACGGCCCCCTGTCTTCGGTGGAGGATCTGAGGACGTACCACCGCATGCTCACGGAATGCGTGGCGACGGTGAAGGCGGGCAAGGACGCCGGCAAGTCGGTCGAGGAGATCCAGGCCGGCGGCCTTCCCGACGAGTGGAAGGGCTGGGGTTCCGGCTTCATCAACGAGTCGGTGTTCATCACTTCCATCTTCGAGAGCCTGTAGGAGGGTCGTCGTGCCGGTCATGCGTTCGGATGGAGTGCTGCGTTCGGAGCAGGTCGCGCTGGCGGCCGCGCTGGCCCTGGCCGCGGGCGTCGCCATGGCGGCGCCGCCGGCGAGTTCGGATGTGGAAGGCGGCTGGCCGGCGTGGCGCGGCCCGAGCCGGACCGGATCGGCGCCGGGCGGAAACCCGCCGATCGAGTGGACCGAGACGAAGAACGTCCGCTGGAAGAAGGCGGTGCCGGGTCTCGGCCTGTCGTCGCCCATCGTCTGGGGCGACCGGCTGTTCCTGACGACGGCCGTGCCGACCGGCGAGAAGCTGGAGAGCGCGCCGGCGGCCAGCCGGGGCGACGGCATCCCTCCGGACCGGGTTCTGAGCTACGAGGTGCACGCGCTGGACCGGACGGACGGATCGACCGTCTGGAAGCGGTCGGTGGGCATGGAGGCGCCGCACGAGGGCACTCATCCGGACGGCACCTGGGCCTCCGGGTCACCCGTCACCGACGGTGAGGTGCTGATCGCGTTCTTCGGTTCCCGGGGCCTGTACGGGTTCGACCTCGACGGCAACGAACTCTGGCGCCGGGACTTCGGCGACATGCGGACGCGGCTCGGCTTCGGCGAGGGAAGCTCGCCGGCGCTTCACGGCGACCGGGTGTTCGTCATCTGGGACCACGAGGACGACTCCTTCATGGTCGCTCTCGACAAGCACTCGGGCGAGGAGGTCTGGCGCCGGGACCGGGACGAGATGACGGCCTGGACGACGCCGCTGGTCGTCGAGCACGGCGGCCGGACCCAGGTGATCACCAGCGCGACGAACCGCGTCCGCTCCTACGACGCGGACACCGGCGAACCGATCTGGCAGGCGACAGGGATGACGTTGAACGCGATCCCGTCGCCGGTCTACTCCGACGGCGTCGTCTACCTGACCAGCGGTTTCCGTGGCAGCAAGCTGCTGGCGGTGCGGTTGGACGGCGCCGAAGGCGACATCACCGGCACGGAGAACGTCGTGTGGTCGGTGGACCGGGACACGCCGTACGTGCCGTCGCCGCTGCTGCACGACGGCGTCATCTATTTCACGAAGTCGAACAACGGGATTCTCTCGGCGTTCGACGCGGCCAGCGGCGAAGCGCTCTATGCGAACCAGCGACTGGGGCCCGTGCGCAACATCTACGCCTCTCCGGTAGCGGTCGGCGACCGCGTCTACTTCGCCAGCCGGGACGGCGAGTTCCTGGTCGCCAGGGCCGGGCGGACGTTCGAGGTCCTGGCCGAGAACGAACTGGACGACCGTTTCGACGCGTCGCCCGCTATCGTCGGCGACGAGATCTACCTGCGCGGCCGCAACTACCTGTACTGCATCGCGACGCCGTAGCGACGGGGGTGACGTTGTCGGACGCACCCGCCCTGCCGGGGCGCGAGGGGTCGGCTCCCAGGTGACGTTCGCGCGTAGGAGGGGAGATTGGAGGGGTGGCGCTCACTCCGCTTCTCTCGCTCCGGTTGGGTCTCGGTTCCTGCGATGTCCTCGGGAGTCGCTCGTTCAGAGGCACCTGGGAGCCGACCCCTCGCGCCCCGGCAGGGCTGGAGGGCGTTGCCGAGGGGGTCCGCCGATCAGGGAGCCTTCCCGGCGTGCAAGCTCGGGCTTGCTACGGGCCGGTTAGGGGCAGTTCGAGTACTACCGTTTCCGGCAGGAGGCACACCTGGTCGTCGCAGGCTTGGAGTCGGAGGGAGATCGGTATCGCTACGGGGCGTGGATCGGAGGCTGTGACGGGTCGGAGCCGGAACGAGATGCGCTGCGGCCCTTCGTAGATCAGGACGTCGCCCGACTGGGTGCTGACCTGGGTGCGGTGGGCCTGGGGGTAGCGAAGGTTGGATACCCGGAAGGCGCTACCGGCGTCGAGTACCTGAGTGCCGATCAGGTCTTCCTGGAGCGGTTCGGGGCCGTTCAGGTGCCAGCCGGCCGTGATCAGCAGATCGAGGGCGACGTCGTACTCACCGGGGTCGGGGGACGGGCGGAGCGTGGCGGCGGCTGTGACGGCGCCGTTGCCGGCGGTGGCTCGGGGACCGGAGTCGCCGTCGAGCGCCACGGCTAGTCCGGTCAGCATGTAGGTGTAGGCGGCGGGCATCCGCTCGATGTTCGCGGCGAACGCGGCCACGGTGGCGAGGGCGCGGTCCGTGGCGTTCCGGTCGCCCGTACGGCGGCCGAGTTCGGCCAGCGCGCGGACGGCCACCGAGTTGCCGGACGGAACCGCGCCGTCGGTCGGACTCTTCGGCTGGGCGATCAGCAGGTTGGCCTTCCCGCGCTCGGCGACGAAGAAGCCGCTGCCGAGGCTCGCCGGATGCCGGCCGGAAGGCCGGCGCACCGACAAACCGCGCTCGGAGGGTTCTCCCACTGCCGGTGCGCCGGCCTTCTGGCCGGCATCCGGAGCAGGGTCGGGATCCCAGAACCGCTCGACCATCTCGACCGCCACGCGCTCGGCGCGTTTGAGCCAGTCGCGTTCGTGGGTGATGTCATGGAGCGCGACGAACGCGTGAGCCAGGTGGGCGTAGTCCTGGACCAGGCCGGGAGTCGACGCTTCGCCGTCGAGCCAGACGCGCCACAGGCCGCCGTCGTCGCGGCGGTTGTGCCGCCACAGAAACTCCGCCGCTCGCGCCGCGGCCTCGGCGTAGGCCGGCTCGCCGAGTGCATCCGCCGCCTCGGCCAGGGCCCGGATCATCATGCCGTTCCAGGAGGTCAGGATCTTGTCGTCGCGCAGCGGATGCGGGCGTTCCTCGCGGATCGGGTAGAGGCGCTCGCGAATCGCGTCGAGGCGGGCCAGGAGATCGCCGAGCGGCATGCCCAGATCGGCGGCGCTCTCGGTGAGCGGCCGGTCGAGGAAGAGGATGTTGCGGTGCTCGAAGTTCCCCGTAACCGTGACGCTAAAGATCCGGATCGCGAGCTCGGCGTCGTCGGGCGGCAGCGCGTCGCGAAGCTGGTCCTTCGTCCAGACGAAGAACTCGCCCTCGAGCGACTCGCCGTCTTCGGCCTCGCTGTCCGCGTCGGTGGCGGAGTAGAAGGCGCCTTCCGGCGAGGTCATGTCGCGCAGCACGTAGTCCGCGGTCTCGCGGGCCACCCGCGCCAGCAGGGGATCGCCGGTCAGGCGGTAGGCCAAGGCGTAGGCCCGGAGCAGGTGGGCCTGGTTGTAGAGCATCTTCTCGAAGTGGGGCACGAGCCAGTGCCCGTCCACCGAGTAACGGTGGAAGCCGCCGCCGACCTGGTCGTGGATGCCGCCGCGGGCCATCGCGCGCAGGGTGATCAGCGCGGCGTCCAGCGGTGCCCTGTCGCCGGTGCGAAGCGCCTCCTCGAGCAGCAGTAGCAGGTTCGTTTCGTTCGGGAACTTCGGCGCGCCGCCGAAGCCGCCGTGGACCCGGTCCGTGCTGGCGACGAGGCCCTGGACCGCTTCGCCGATCACGGCGCGGCCGAGGTTCTTCGCCGCGCCGCGTGCCGCCGTGATCTGCCGCACCAGGTCCGTGATCTGGGCGGCGCTGGCTTCGAGGTCCGCGCGCCGCTCGCGCCAGGCCGCGTCGACCTGGCGCATCAGGTTGACGAACTGTTGAGGCGGAAAGTACGTGGCGCCGAAGAACGGCCGGCGGTCGGGAAGCAGGAAGCTCGACATCGGCCAGCCGCCGCGCTGCTGGGTCACCTGGACCGCGGTCATGTAGATGTCGTCGATGTCGGGCCTCTGCTCGCGGTCCACCTTGATGCAGACGAACAGCTCGTTCATCAGCCGGGCGACCTCGACGTTGTCGAAGCTCTCGCGCTCCATCACGTGGCACCAGTGGCAGGTGGAGTAGCCGATCGACAGGAAGACGGGCTTGTCCTCGGCCTTCGCCCGCTCGAAGGCCTCTTCGCCCCAGGGGAACCAGTCGACCGGGTTGTGCGCGTGCTGCCGGAGATAGGGCGAGGTTTCGAGGACGAGCCGATTCAGGAACAGTGGCCGGCCGTCCGCATCCAGGTGCTCCGTCCGGGGCTCGTAGCCGGCCGGCATCGCCGCCAGCGCCGCCTCCAGCCGCGCCTGGACTTCCGGCGGACGTTCTCCGGCGCCGGGAGGCGGGACGGCGTGGGCGGGGGCGTTCGACACGGTCAGCAGGGCGACGATGAAGCCCCCTGCGATCCAGGCGGCGTGCGGCACAACGTCGAGGATAGCCCGCTGCTACATTCGCGCCGATGTCTGAACTGCGGCCCCCGCCGGCGGGCCGGAAGCTGATTCTGGAACTGCGGCGCGAGTTGAAGGTCGCCGGAGACCCCGAGCGGGCGAAGGGGCAGCAGGCCTACATGAAGTCGGAGATGCCCTTCTGGGGCGTCAAGACGCCCGAGCTGCGGAAGATCGGCCGTGCAGCCTTCCAGCGCCATCCGCTGGACGGCTTCGAGGAGTGGCGCTCGACGATCCTGACGCTCTGGCGGACGGCCGGCCGGCGCGAGGAACGGCACGCGGCGATCGACCTGAGCGGTTACCGCGCCTACCAGCCGATTCGGACGATGAAGGCGTTGCCCGTCTTCGAGGAGATGATCGTCTCCGGCGCGTGGTGGGACTACGTCGACGCGGTGGCGAGCCACCGGCTACGGGAACTCGTCGAGCGGTATCCGAAGACGATGGCAAGGCGCATGGTGGTCTGGAGCCGGTGCCCGGACATGTGGAAGCGGCGCGCCTCGATGATCTGCCAGCTAGGTCGCAAGGGCTCGACGGATCTGGACCTTCTGTACGCGACGATCGGCGAGAACCTGCTGGGGTCGCGCTTCGGCCGCGAGTTCTTCATTCGCAAGGCGGTCGGCTGGGCGCTGCGCGACCTGGCCTGGCACGATCCGGAGGAGGTGCGGCGGTTCGTGCGGGAACACGAGGATCGGTTGAGCCCGTTGAGCCGGCGCGAGGCGTTGAAGAACCTGGTTGGCGCGCGTTCGATTCCCGGAGGCCGCCGCTCTGCGGCGGATGCCGGCGAGGGCGCCGGCGCACCCAGTGTTGCGGCGGATGCCGGCGGGGACACCGGCGCACCCGGTGTGGAGCGGCCATGAGCCGTTTGCGCGTGCTTGCAGCACTCGCGGCACTTGCCGTGCTTGGCTGCGGGGGCAGGGGCGGGGACCCGTCGCTCCGCTGGGTCGACTGGGCGGACGAGACCCATCGCCAGGTCGTCGTCGACCGGGAACCGGGTCAGTATCTGGGCCATCCGACGACGGTGCTGCTGTCGGACGAACGCTCGATCCTGACCGTCTATCCGAAGGGCCACGGCGCCGGCCCGATCGTCATGAAGCGCAGCGGCGACGGGGGACTCACCTGGAGCGAGCGGCTGCCGACGCCGGCGAGCTGGGCGACGTCGATGGAGACGCCGACCGTCTTTCCGGTCGACCTCGCGGACGGCGGGCGGCGCCTCATCATGTTCTCGGGGCTCTACCCGGTGCGGATGGCGCGCTCGGACGACGAAGGCGAGACCTGGACCGAACTCGAGCCGATCGGCCACTTCGGCGGCGTCGTCGCGATGTCGTCGGTCGAGCGGCTGCGCAGCCTGGACGGCGAACTGATGGCGCTCTTCCACGACGACGGACGGTTCTTCCGCCGGCCGACGTCCCGCTACGAGCGAATCCCCGGGTTCATACCGGAGTTCAAGGTCTACAAGACGATCTCGCTCGACGACGGTCTCACCTGGTCCGAGCCCGAGGTGATCGCCCGGCATCCGGAGGCGCACCTCTGCGAGCCGGGTCTGATCCGCTCGCCCGACGGCCGCGAGATCGCCGTGCTGCTCCGCGAGAACAGCCGCCAATTCAACTCCTTCGTCATCTTCTCGCCCGACGAGGGCCGCACCTGGAGCCGGCCGATCGAGTTGCCGTCTTCGCTCACCGGCGACCGGCACGTGGGCCGGTACACGCCGGACGGCCGCCTGTTCGTCACGTTCCGCGACCAGGAGCCCTCCAGCCCGTGGCGCGGCGACTGGGTCGGCTGGCTGGGCCGCTACGAAGACCTGCGGCGGGGCGGGCGAAGTCCCTGGGCCGGCGAAGCGCGGGTCCGGCTGATGGACAACAGGTATGCCGCGGACACGGCGTATCCGGGTCTCGAGCTGCTGCCGGACGGCACCTTCGTGACGACGACCTACGGCCACTTCACGCCGGGGGCGGAACCGTGGATCGCGTCCGTGCGCTTCACGACGGCTGAACTCGACGAGGCTGCTGCGGGCGCGCTTGCGGGCGTGCCCCCGAAGCCCCTGCTCCGGGTGGGGACCAGCGGCGACTATCCGCCGTTCTCGACCGTCGGGGGCGTGCCGGGCGAGCACGGACGGGCCAAGGTCGTCCCGCCGCCTGACGCCGATCGCCCCGCCGGCGCCGGAGACGGCGAGGAGGCCAGTGGTTCCATCGTCCGCAGCGGCTTCGCCGTCGAGGTCGCGGAGCGCCTTGCGCGGGATCTCGGATACGACCTCGCGCTCGTCCCCTTCGACTGGCCGGACCTGAGCAGCGCGATCGCAGCGGACGAGTTCGACGTGGCGATGGGCGGCGTGACCTGGCGGCCCGGGCGCGCCGCGACCGGATGGATGAGCCGGGCGGTCGCGTCCGGCGGTCCGTGTGTCGTCTCCGCCGCGGAAGCGCCGTCGCCGCCGGGCCGCGTGGCGGTGAACCGCGGCGGCATCCTGGAGCGCTGGACGCGGGATCGCTTCGGCAGCGGCGCCACCCGGATCGTCGCCGTGGACGACAACCTGTCTCTCCCCGGCCGCCTCGAACGCGGCGAGGTCGACGCCTTCGTCACCGACTCGTTCGAGGTCGAGCACTTCGGCCGGGACGGCTGGCGGCGCAGTTGCGAAGCTCCGGTCGACCGGAAGGTCTTCTGGGTCGCTCCCGGGCGGGCGGACGAACTCGGACCCGCGATCGACCGCTGGATCCAGCGCAACGAAGGCTGGCTGGAAGACCGCCGCGAGGAGTGGTTCGGCCGTGGCCAAGGCCGCGACGAACTGGACCACCTGCTCGATCTCGTGGCCCGCCGGCTCGCCTTCATGCCGCCGATCGCGGTCTGGAAGGCGGCGCGCGGCGTGCCGATCGAGGATCCGGAACGCGAACGGATCGTGCTGGAGGCGGCCGGGCGGACGGCGGCGGAGTTCGGGCTCGATCCGGCGCCGGTACGCGAGTGGTTCGCGCTCCAGATCGACCTGGCGAAGGTGGTGCAGCGCCGGACGGCAGCCGTCGAGCCGACGTTGGAGCTGGACGAGGTTCGGCCGGCCCTGATCCGCCTCGGCGAGCGTCAGGTGCGGGCTCTGCGGGCGATGGCGGCCCGAGCCGTCGAAGAGCCCGAGCCGGCGGATCTCGAAGTCCTCGCGCCGTATCTGAGCGGTGCGGAAATGGAGAGAGTGCGCGCCGGACTGGCGCGCCTTCTGGCCGGGCTGGAGCGTGCGCGCGGGGGCTGAGCGCTTCGCGCGTCTGGCCGGCCCAGGCGGAAGCCGGCCGGAAGGCCGGCGCACCGACAGGTTTCAGTTCATTGCCGCGATGACGGCGCGCGCCATCTGCCAGGTCGAGGACTGTCCGCCCAGGTCCGGCGTCAGACTGCGGCCTTCCTCGAGAACCGCGGTCACGGCCTGATCGATCCGATCCGCGTCGTCGTGGCGGTCGAAATGCCGCAGCAGGGCGGTGGCGGGCGTGAGCAGCGGCAGCAGGTTCGCCTGGCCGGTGCCGATCAGGTGCGGGGCGTCGCCGTGGACGGCCTCGAAGACGTGGCAGTCATCGCCGACGTTGATCGCGTGGCCGGTCGAGATGCCGCCGGCGAGGCCGGCGCCGAGGTTGCTCAGGATGTCGCCGTAGAGGTTGTCCATCAGCATGACGTCGAAGTCGTACGGGTTGAGCACCATGCGCATACAGGCCGCGTCGACGATGCAGTCGTCGACCTCGATGTCGGGGTAGCCGGCAGCGACCGACCGGACCGTGTCCAGGAACAGGCCGTCGCTCTGTTTCATGATGTTCGCCTTGTGGATCACGGTGATCCTCTTGCGGTCGTGCCGCCTGGCGATGCGGAAGGCGTAGTCCGCGATCCGGCGACTGGCGTCGCGGCTGACCACCTTCATGCTCTCGACCACGCCGTCGACGATCTCGTGCTCGATGCCGCTGTAGACGCTCTCGGTGATCTCGCGGATCAGCAGCACGTCCAGGTCCGGATAGCGGGTGGGGAGGCCCGGCATCGATCGGACCGGGCGCACGCTGGCCCAGAGTCCCAGCATCTGCCGGAGTGCGACGTTCGGGTTCTGGGGCCCGGGCCCGACGCGCACGGCGTCCGGGCCCGGACCGATGAGCCGTGTCTTGAGCGCCACCCGGCAGTCGCGGATCGCCTCGGCGGCTTCGCCGAGAACGGTCTCCGTGTTCCGTCGCACCGCGGTCGGCACGTCGACGCGGATGAAGTCGAAGCGGGCGCCCGCGGACTCCAGGATCTCCAGAACCGGCGGCGCGGTTTCGGCGCCGATGCCGCTGGTGCCGACGATCAGGGCTACCTTCGGCCGCGCGGTGTCCCGATCCGCCCCCGAGCCGGTGTCGCCGTTCGCTGTCATCGGGCGACCTCCCGCTCCCGGGCAACGCCCTCGAGTTCTTGGAGAAGGGCGTCCGTGAGTTCGGACGTGTTGGCCGAGCCCCCCAGGTCCCGGGTCAGGGACTGGCCGTCGACGAGCAGTCGCTCGACGCCGGCACGGAGGTGGTCCGCGGCGTCGGCTTCGCCCACGTAGCGGAGCATCAGCTCCGCCGACAGGATGAGGGCGATCGGGTTCGCCAGATCGCGGCCGGCGATGTCGGGGGCGGTGCCGTGAACGGCCTCGAAGACGGCGCAACCGTCGCCGTAGTTCGCTCCCGGGACGACGCCGAGGCCTCCGACCAGGCCCGCGCAGAGGTCGCTCATCAGGTCGCCGTCGAGGTTTCCCATGACCAGCATGTCGAAGCGGGTCGGGTCCGTGGCGAGTTCGAGCGCGAGATTGTCGAGCGGCAGGTAGTCGACCTGGAAGAAGGGGTAGCGTCGCGCGCACTCGCGGGCGCAGTCCAGGAACAGGTTGTCCGACAGGGGCGTGATGGACGCCTTGTGCACGATGGTGAGCTTCTTGCGGCCGTGGCTGCGGGCGTACTCGAAGGCGAACTGCATGATCCGGCGCGAGGCGTCCCGGGTGACGATCCTCAGCGCCTCGACCACGCCGTCGACGACCTCGTGCTCGCGGCCGCTGTAGAGCCCCTCCGTGTTCTCACGGACGATGATCTGGTCCACGTCCTGGTAACGGGCCAGGGTGTTGCCGGGCATCGAGCGCACCGGCCGGACGCAGGCGAACAGATCCAGCGACTGCCGCAGGAGGACGTTCACGCTGCGCCAGCCGCCGGCCACGGGCGTCTGCAGCGGCCCCTTGATCGCGATCCGGTTCCGCCGAATCGACTCGATCGCCTCGTCGGGGAGCGGCGAGAGTCCCTGGTCGACCGCCGTGCTGCCGGCCACGACCGGTTCCCACTCGATCCGGCCGCCGGTGACGAAGTCGACCGCGCGGACCATCGCCTTGCTGACCTCGGGGCCGATTCCGTCTCCCGGGAGGAGAGTGACCGCGTACTTCAAGCCGCGTCGTCGACCATCGCCTCGATCAGGCAGGGACCCGGCTCGGCGAAACCGCGTTCGAGCGCCTCCGTCAGCTCCTCGCCGGTCCGCGCCTGGACGGCCGGCATGCCGAAGCCGCGGGCCAGGTCGAGCCACTCGACGCGAGGGCCGGAAAGGTCGGTCAGGTTGACGCTCTGCGGTCCGAGCTCCTCCACGCCGGCGCGGTGGAGTTCCACCTGGAGGATGCGGTAGACGTCGTTCGCGAACACCAGGTTCACGACGTCGACGCCCTCGCGGACCTGGCTCCACAGCGCCTGGATCGTGTAGAGGCCGCTGCCGTCGCCTTCGAGGTTCAGGACCTTGCGGTCCGGACAGGCGATGGCGGCGCCGAGGGAAGCCGGCAGGCCCATGCCGATGGCGCCGCCGTTTTCCTGGAGGTAGGTGTGGGCCGGCGCGCTCATCGTCGCGGGGTAGAAGCCGGCGCCGGCGGTGATCCCCTCGTCCATCACGATCGCATTCTCGGGCAGGGTGGCGGCGATCGCCTGGGCCGCGACCCGAACTCCGATCGGCCCGGCGGGCGCCGGCGGCCTTTCGACACTCCGGGCCGGAGGTTCCTCCTTCGCGCCGAGCGCGCCGGCCAGCTCCCGGAGCCCGTGGCCGCTGTCCTCCGTCGGATGGCTGAGGACGACGACGTCCGTGGATTCGGGGATCAAGCGGCTGACGCCGCCCTCGTAGCCGAAGAAGGCGACGGGGTCGGCCGCGCCGGCCAGGACCACGGTGTCAACGCCGCGGAAGAAGTCCACCGCCTGTTCGGGGAAGTAGGGGACGCGCGGCAGCAGCGGCAGGCGGGGACCGCGCTCCATGCGTCCGCAGAAGGTCTCGGCGGCGAGCCGGCAGCCGGTCTTCGCCTGCACCTTTGCCGCCTCGCGCTGGGCGGCTTCGGTGAAGCCGGAGCTGCCGAGCATCAGCATCGTTCGCTCGCCCTTCGACGTGGCGATGCGCGCCCGCTCGACCGCCTCGGGGCCGACCAGCGCGGCGGGCGGGGGAGTCGGTTCGACGATCGGACCGTACGCTTCGTTCCACTGGCAGTCGGTGGGCACGATCAGGGTGGCGATCTGTCCGGGATGACGGCGGGCCGCCGAGATCGCGTCCGCCATGTCGCGGGAGATGTGTTCGGCCGAGGCCGAGGTGCGCTGCCAGTCGGACACGGCCCGGACCAGGCTCTCGACCTCCGTGTTGAGCGGCGGATCGTAGTTCCGGTGCCACGTCGGGTGGTGGCCGATCACGTTGACGAGGGGTGTGCGTCCGCGGCGGGCGTTGTGGAGGTTCGCGAATCCGTTCGCGAAGCCCGGTCCGAGGTGGACGAGAGTCAGGGCGGGTTTGCCGGTCATTCGACCGTAGCCGTCGGCCGCGCCGGTGGCCACTCCCTCGAACTGGGCGAGCACGCCGCGCACGCCGGGAATCTCGTCGAGCGCGGCGACGAGGTGGATCTCCGAGGTGCCGGGATTCGCGAAACAGACTTCGACGCCGGCGTTCGCCGCGGTCCGGAGCATGGCCTGGGCGCCGTTCATCGGAGCGGGAGGGTAGCAAGCCGCCTCACGGGCGCTCGTGTTCCTCTTGGGATGCGGCGGTCCGGGACTCGAGCGGCAGCGCGGTGGTGCGCTTGATCTCGTTCAGCACGATGCTGGTGAGCAGACGGTCGACGCCGGGGATCGCGGCGAGTTCGTCCGCCAGGATGTGCTCGAGGTGCCGGTAGTCGCGGGCCACGATCTTCAGCAGGTAGTCGTGCTCGCCGGTCAGGAAGTGGCACTCGAGCACTTCGGGGAGCTCGCTGATCACCTTGCTGAAGTGGCGCACCGCGTCCGCCTGGTGATGAGAGAGGAAGACCTGGACGAAGCACAGCAATCCCAGGTTCACGGCGTTGCGATCCACCAGCGTGACCTGGCGCTGGATCACGCCGCGGTTTTCGAGTTTGCGGAGGCGTTTCTTCAGGCCCGAGGCGGACAGGTCGACGCGTCGCGCGAGGTCGGCATCGGTGCGGTTCGAGTCCTCCTGCAGCAAGCCGAGGATCGCGTAGTCCGTGGCATCGAGGGGGCGGCCGGCCGAGCGCTGCGACTCGGTGTTCCGGTGATTGCTCTTGGGATCCATCGCGCGGATTCTTACACAGAGTGGGAGTCGGCCCGAATGATAGCCGATAGAGGGGAATCTGAACTTGTTGTGCCTTGTTGGCTCTGATAGCGTCCCGATAATGGCCGTTGAGATACATCGTCGCACCGTGAGCGCCGCCGTCCCTCCGCCGATCGGCGGACAACCGCCCGCGCAACCCGCGATGGCGCACCTGCTGGCGCCCTGGCTTCGCGGCCGCGAACGTTCCCTGTTGCGCCGCCTGGTGAACCGGGTTTCTCGACGCGACGTGATGTCGCTCGCTGGTGGCTTGCCGGCGGTGGATCTGTTTCCGGCCGAAACGTACGGCGCGAAGCTGTGCGAGCTTCTGTCCGACCCGTGCTCCGTGCAGTACGGGCCGCCAAGCAGGGCGTTGAAGGAGCAGATCGCTCTCCTGATGCAGCGGCGCGGCGTTCCGTGTCGCCCTGAGGAGATTCTGATCACGGCGGGCGCCCAGCAGGCGTTGCAGGTGGCGGTGGAGGCGCTGGTGGCTGCGGGTGACTGCGTTGCCCTCGAGCGCTTCGTCTACACCGGCCTCCGCGAGGCCCTGGCGCCGCACTCGCCCCGGATTCTCACGCTGCCCAGCAGCCTGGACGACGGGCTCGACGTGGAGACCCTGGAGCGGTATCTGCTGGCCGGGGAACGGCCGCGTCTCGTGTACGTGATTCCGGACGCTCACAATCCTCTCGGAGCGAGCTTGACCCGGGAGAAACGAGAGCGGCTCGTCGTCCTGGCCGAGGACTACGACTTCGCGATTCTCGAAGACGATCCGTATGGCCTGTTGTGCTGCGACGGAGAGTTCGAGCCGCCGCTCGCCGCGCTCGACTCGGAGCGCGTGATTCATGTCGGGACCTTCTCGAAGATCCTGGCGCCGGCTCTGCGCCTTGGCTGGATGCGCCTGCCGCCGCCGCTGGTCGACACCTTCGCGGCCGTCAAGGAGGCGGGCGACCTCGAGTGCTCCAGGCTGACCATGCTTGCCGTCGGCCGTCTGCTTGCCGAACTCGACTTCGACCGCCACCTCGAGCTGTTGCGGTCCACGTACCGGAGACGCCGGGACGCGTTGCTCGAAGAGCTCGCCGATCGACTCCCGGACGGCTGTGCGTTCTCCGAACCGGCCGGCGGCATGTTCGTGTGGGTCGAGTTACCTGCCGGGACGGACGGAGAGCGACTGCTCGAGCGGGCCCTGGACGAGCACGGACTGGCCTTCGTGCCCTCGGCGGCGTTCGCCGATATCCACGACCACGACGCGCCGGCCAACGCGGTCCGGCTGAGTTTCTCGACGCTGGAGCCGGAATCGCTGCGTCGGGCCGTGGCGAAGTTCGCGGCCTGTTTCTGATGAAGGCGGCAAAGGAAGACAACAGGAGGAAAGAAACATGAGTCTGGGAGTAGCGGAGACAACAGGGACGGGGTATCTGGCGGCGAGCGCCCTCGCGGAAGAGGACTTCTGCCCGATCCTCGGCTTCGATCACCTGGAGCTGTACGTCGGCAACGCGAAACAGTCGGCCGCCTGGTACTGCCACGTCTTCGGCTTCGAGTGCACCGCGGTCCGCGGTCTGGAGACCGGAGAGCGGGCCTGCGCGTCCTACCTCGTCGAACAGGGAGACATCCGGCTCCTGTTGACCAGCGGTCTCCACTCGTCGCATCCCGCCGCGCGTTCGGTGCGCCGGCACGGCGATTCGGTCGCGGTCATCGCGCTGTCCGTGCCGGACGCGGACGCCGCGTTCGATGCCGCCGTGGCGCGGGGCGCCGAGGTGGCCGCGGCGCCGGCGACGGCCGCGGACGAGCACGGCGGGTTCCGCCACGCGGCGATCCGCCTTTACGGCGACTGCGTCCTTCAGTTCATCGATCGCCGGGGCTACGGCGGCGTCTTCGGCCCCGGCTTCCGGCCGGCGCCCGTGATTCCCGGCGCCGCCGCCGGCCGGGACTGTGGTTTGGTCGCGATCGACCACCTGGTGGCCAACGTCGAGTTGGGGCGGATGAACGAGTGGGCGGCCTTCTTCTCGCAGGTGCTCGGCTTCAGCCAGCTCGTCCACTTCGACGACGAGGCGATCTCGACCGAGTACTCAGCGCTCATGTCGAAGGTGATGCAGGACGGCACGGGCGCGATCAAGTTCCCGATCAACGAGCCGGCCGAGGGCCGGAAGAAGTCGCAGATCGAGGAGTTCCTCGAGTTCCACGAGGGGCCCGGCGTGCAGCACATCGCCTGCCGGACGAACGACATTCTCGCTACGGTCACGCGTTTGCGCGAGAACGGCGTCGAGTTTCTCCACGTGCCGATCTCCTACTACGAGGATCTGGAGCAACGGGTCGGGAAGATCGAGGAGCCGATCGATCGCCTGGCGGAACTCGGCATCCTCGCCGACCGCGACGAGGACGGCTACCTGCTGCAGATCTTCACCAAGCCGGTCGAGGACCGGCCGACGCTGTTCTACGAGATCATCGAGCGGCACGGCGCCACCGGCTTCGGCGCGGGCAACTTCAAGAGCCTGTTCGTGGCGCTGGAGCGCGAGCAGGCGGCGAGGGGGAACCTGTGAGCGCGGCCGGGGCCGCGCCCGGCCTGCTCGCCGGCGCGGATCTGACGACCGGCCGGGCCGCCTTCATCGAGCGCGCGCAGACCCGGGGCGACCTGTTCGTCGAGCAGCCCTACGATCTCTACAGCGAGGCGAACCAGGAGACCTGGAGGCGGCTGTACCGGGCGCTTGCCGGCAAGTGGGAGCAACACGCCCATCCCCGCTTCCTCGACGGCGTGGCGCGTCTGGGCCTGGATCCGGATCGCATTCCCAGGCTCCGGGACGTCAACCGCTTTCTCGAGCCGCTGAGCGGGTTCAGGGCGCGGGCGGTCAGCGGCTACGTGCCGGCCTACCTGTTCTTCGACTGCCTGCGCCGCCGCGAGTTTCCGACGACGATCACGGTGCGCGACGGCGACCGGCTCGACTACCTGCCCGAGCCGGACATCTTCCACGACCTGGCAGGACACGTGCCGATGCACACGGACCCGGCCTTCGCCGACGTGCTGGTCCGCTTCGGTGACGCGGCGCGGACCGCGGCGCTGCGAGCGCGGGACGGCGACTGCCGGAGCGTCGAGAGCGCGCTGAGGGCGCTCGCGCGCTTTTTCTGGTTCACGATCGAGTTCGGTTTGATGCGCCGTCCGGCCGGCGCGGGACTCTGCGCCTACGGCAGCGGCCTCCTGAGTTCGGCGGGCGAGATCGGACACGCGCTCGAGTCGCCCGGGGTGCAGCGCGTGCCCTTCCAGCTCGAGTGGGTCGTGAACCAGGGCTTCGAGATCGACTCGCTGCAGCCGCTTCTGTTCGTCGTCGACAGCTTCCGCCACCTGGAGCGCGAAGTGCGCCGGCTGGAGCGCTGGCTCGGCGAGGGTCGTCTGAACAACGTGGCCCCGGGCGAACCGGCGGTCAGCCGGGAGGACCTGCGCTCCTTCCTGGACGCCGGGCTTCAGTAGCCCGGCGGGCGCTCGAAACCGCCGATGCGCCTGCTGAGCCGCCTGGCGAGGTCGAGGGTCGTGCGGTCCTCGAGGAAGGGGCCGGCGATCTGGAGTCCGACCGGCAGGCCGTCCGAGGCGGCGCCGGCCGGGATCACGGTCGCTGGCAGGAAGGCGACCCCGGTGAGGCCGACCCAGAGCGTCTGCTCACCGTAGGGGCGCTGTTCGCCGTTGACGGTGATGCGGCGCGCGCCCATCGGTTCGCCGTGGTCGTGGGGAATCGCGGTGGTCGGCAGGCAGGGCAGGAGCACTGCGTCCCATTCCCTGAAGAACTCGTGCCACTTGCGGCGCATCTGCAGCCTGCGTTCGTTGGCGGAAAGCCACGCCCGGTGTCGCTGGGAGGCCCAGCGCGCGGCGAGCGCGCCTTCCTCTTCCTCGCGGAGGCCGCGCTCGGCGAGTTCCTCGATCTCCTGGTGGCTGAAGCCGCCGCACATGGCGGCGCCCAGGAGCTGGTCGAAGACGCGCGTCGCGTAGTCGAAGGTGAAGTCGGGCCGGGCCTTGCGATCGACGGTGGCGCCGGCGCTTTCCAGTGCATCCGCGGCCGCATCTAGGCGTTCTCGCACCCGGTCGTCGATGGGGCAGGACGGTTCCTCGAACCAGGCGGCGACCCGGTAGTCCGAGATGTTGCCGTGGCGAGGCGGCGGCAGTTCCAGCCGGTAGCCGGGCGCGTGCCAGTCGTCGGGGCCGGCGAGGAGGTCGAGGCCGAGTTCGAGGTCCTCGACGTTGCGCGCTATCGGTCCGGCTACGGCGATGTCGGCCTGGGTCAGGGTGCCGGGAGGACCCGGAATCTGGCCGAGAGCGGGCACGATGCCGTAGCTCGGCTTGTGGCCGAAGACGCCGCAGGTGGATGCCGGCCCGCGGATCGAGCCGCCGATGTCGCTGCCGAGTTCAAATGGCGTCAGTCCCGCCGCCAGGGCCGCGGCCGACCCGCCTGATGACCCGCCCGGTGTCCGCTCCAGGTTCCAGGGGTTGTTCGTTTGCCCGAACACCTCGTTGTAGCTCTGCGTGTCGCCGGCGTAGATCGGGAGGTTCGTCTTGCCGAAGATGACCGCGCCGGCGGCGCGCAGGCGGGCGACCGGCACTGCGTCGACTTCGGGAACGTGGCCGCTCAGCTCGGGCGCGCCGGAAGTCGTGCGCATGCCGATCGTCTGGAAGGAGTCCTTGATCGTCATCGCGACGCCGTGGAGCGGGCCCAGGTCCCGGCTGTCCGCCAACGCCCTGTCGGCGGCGCCGGCTTCGCGCCGCGCCCGCTCGGTGTCCAGCGTGACGACGGCGTTGAGCGGCGGGTTCAGGCGCTCGACGCGGTCGAGCAGGTGCTCGAGATACTCGCGGGAAGAGATGCGGCGGGTCCGGATGGCGGCGGCCGCTTCGGTGGCGGACCAGTACGCCGCGTCCAGGGCCGGCGCCGGGTCGGTGGAGATGACGGGAGAGGGTTCGCTCATGGCGCGCAGGCTAGCAGCGGCACACCCGATGGCACCTCGCTTGCAACGTACCTGGCCTGATCGAATCAGGATCTGGACTATGGTGTGGCCTCACAGGAGACAGGCATGACGATCGTGAACCTCCATCCGCGGCTCTGTGGCGGGAGAAACTCCTGTCGGGCTCTGCTGGCCGTCCTCGCGACCGCCCTGGCGTTCGCGTATCCCGCGCGAGCCCAGGAGCCGGACGCATTGTCCTCATCCGAGGTCGCTTTCGGCGAGGAGATCGACGTCCGGGTCGTCAACCTGGAGGTCGTCGTCGAGGACGGCGAGGGACGCCGCGTCCCGGGGCTCAGGGCGGACGACTTCCTGGTGCTGGTAGACGGTGAGGAGGTCGATGTCGAGTTCTTCACGGAGGTCTCCCAGGGGCGTGCGCGGTCGACGTCCGGCGCCGAGACGCCGCCGGCCGTGGGCGAGGGCGATGTCGTCGCCACGAACTTCCTCCTCTTCGTGGACGACGAACGCACTCTGGTGGCCCAGAGGCGGCCGGTGTTGGAGGGGTTTGCGGACAGGCTCGGCGTGCTGGATCCGGCCGACCGGGTGGCTGTCGTCGTACAGAACGACGGGCGCCTGGAACTCCTGAGTCCGTTCACGACGGACCGCGAGGCCACCCTGGCCGCACTCGGGGAGCTCGATCGGGGTCGACGTTTTCGCGGGCTGCTGGATTCCCGGCGAATCCTCAGAACGTTCACCGGAGGTCGTGGCGGAACGGCCGCGTACTTCGAAGGGGCGGGACCTCAGCGCTCGGCGTCAAGGGCCGCGGCCGACCTCGCGGCTCGAGGCGGGGGGCTGGCGCCGGTCGTCGACCGGGATGCGGGAGGCGAGACGCTTCTCGACAGCCGGACGTTCGTTTCCGAGGGCCTGGGCGCCGCGGGAGGGATCGTGGCGTCCGACCTGGTGTTCGCCAACATGAAGCCCGACAGCTTCGAGCAGGAAGCGAGAGCCTCGATCCTCGAGCAGGATCTGAGCCTGTCGGTCGATGCCGTGGTCTCGGCGATGCGGGCGCTCGATCCTCCCGAGGGACGCAAGGTGCTTCTGCTGCTGCCGGGATACTGGCCGACCGGGGAGTTCCGGCCCTCCGGCCGCGGCGCCGGGCTGCGGACCGATCTCGAACTGCTGGACGGTCTGATCGACACCGCGAACCTGTTGGGCTACACGATCTATCCGATGGACCAGCAGACCGGCTCGCCCAACACGAGGTTGTGGCAGAACCTGCGCTACGTCGCGCGCGACACGGGTGGCAGGGCGTTCATGGCGGGGAGCAACGTCTCCGCTCTCGAGCTGGTCGCCAGCGACACGTCGAACTACTACTGGCTGGGTTTCGTGCCCGAGTACCGCCGCGATGACCGCGTACACGACATCGAAGTGCAGGTCCGGCACCCCGGCGTCCAGGTGCGGGCCCGCCGCGGGTACCTGGACCTGTCGGGAGTCGCGGAAGCCGACATGGAGGCTCAACGGCATCTCCTGTTTCCGCGGCAGCCGGAAGCGGACGAAATCAGGCTGAGGGTGAGAACCGGCACCGCCACGTCCCTGCGCGGGAAGCGAATGAGCGTGCCGGTCGATGTCGAGATCCCGGTCGGGAGCTTCACGGCGGTGCCTTGGGATGGCCGGTACGTCCAGCGGCTGGAAGTGCGCTTCGCCACCATCGATCGTGACGGCTGGCGAGCGGAACAGCCGGCGATTCCTCTCGACCTGCGTCACGACGCCGCTCCTTCCCAGGACGGCGTGCACTGGTTCCGCGCCGACCTGGAGATGCGGCACCTGCCCCATACCGTGGTCGTCACGGTCCACGATCCCGTGTCGCGCCAGACGGCAAGCGCCCGCATCGAGGTGAAGCCCTGACGGGAATCCGGACCATCCGTAGTCCGCTCGCAGCCCTTGTGCTCGTACTTGGCTTCGGCTGGCCGGCGGCGGCTCAGCAGCCGGCCGCACCGCAGGCCGAGCTGCTCTTCGGCGAGGAGATCGACGTCCGCGTGATCAACCTGGAGATCGTGGTCGAGAACCGCGCCGGCGAGCGGGTGACCGGGCTCGACAGCGACGACTTCCGGCTCCTCGTTGACGGAGACGAAGTGGATATCGAGTACTTCACCGAAGTCCGAGACAAGCGGGCTGTGGCCAGCGTCGGGTCGGGCAGCCCTCCGTCGATCGGCGAGGGTGAAACCGTTGCCACGAACTACGTCCTGTTCGTCGACGACGATCACTCGCAGGTGACGCTTCGGCGACCAGTGCTGATTGGCTTCCGGGACCGGCTGGCGGCGCTGCCGGCGGGCGATCAGGTCGCGGTCGTCGTCCAGAGCGGGCGCCAACTGGAGATCCTGAGCCCGTTCACCACGGACCGTGAGGCGACCCGCAGGGCCCTCGCTGAACTCGACAAGGGCGGCCGCTTCGGCGGCTTCCTGCGCACCCAACGGCGCTTGCGGCTTGCCGACGATCGTGGCTCGCCCGGAAGCGGAGGAGCCGCGCCCTCCCGGGACTCGGTGTCGGCCGCGTCGATTCGGGGCGAGATCGACTCGGAGGAGTTGGCGCAAGCGGAGTCCTACGCCGGCGAGGGCTCGCTGGACCCTGAGGTCCGATGGCCGGCCAGCGGTGTCGCCACCTTCGCACCGCTGGGTCCCCAGGGTATCCGGACGTTTGGACTGGGCGGCTGGGTGGCCCCCGACATGCAGTTCCGGGACATGCAGTTCTCCGTCGACGCGGTCGTTTCGACGATGCGGGCCCTCGACCCGCCGGAGGGTCGCAAGGTGTTCCTGCTGCTTGCGGGAAGCTGGCCCTCGGGGGACCTGGGGCTCGCCAGCATCGGAAAGTCGACGGATTTCCACCTCCTGGACGCTCTGATCGACACGGCGAACCTGCTCGGGTACACGGTCTATCCGATGGACCAGCAGGGCGGCTCGGGCGGATGGCTTTGGGCGAACATGCGGTACGTCGCGCGCGGCACGGGCGGCAGGGCGTTCATGGCGGGGAGCAACGTCAGGGCCCTGGAAATCGTCAATGCCGACACGTCGCACTACTACTGGCTGGGTTTCGTGCCTGGATACCTGCGCGACGACCGGGCGCACGACGTGCGGATTGAAGTCAGGGAGCCCCGCTTGCGGGTTCGGTCCCGCCGCGGTTACCTGGATCTGTCCCGGCGCGGGGAAGCCGACATGGAAGCTCTGCGCGAGCTCCTGTTTCCGGCGGAAGCGAAGCCAGGCGGCGGTCCGCTGCTGGTCGAGGTCGGAGCAGCGGAAAGCGTGAAGCGAAGCAGGATGAACGTGCCGGTCACCGTCTACCTGCCGGTGGGCAGGTTCCCGGCGCTGCCTTACGACGGGCAGTTCGTGCAGGACCTCGAGGTTCGCTTCGCCGCCGTCGACCGCGTGGGTCGCCGGACCGGCGCCCCGGTGCAGCACCTGCGACTCGGAGGCGCTTCCCTGCCGGCTGCGGACGATGTCGTGCTCTACCGGACGTCCCTGTCTCTGCGCCGGTTGTCCCACGACGTGGTGGTCACCGTGCACGATCCACTGTCGCGAGAGACCGCCAGCGCGCGCATGCGGGTGGCGCCGCAAAGGGTCGAGCCGAATCCCTGACAGAATCGGTTGCGCGTGGGTTACTCGAACTCTTCCAGGTCGTCGCTCCTACTCGCGGCTGCCCTGATTCTCGCCTGGACCCAGGCGGCTGAAGCGCAGCCGCCTTCGCGGCAGTCGGAGGAACCGGCCCCCGAGCTCTTCTTTGGCGAGGAGATCGACGTCCGGGTGGTCAACCTGGAGGTGGTGGTCGAAGATCGGTCGGGAGACCGGGTCCACGGACTGGAAGCCGATGATTTCCGGATCTTCGTGGACGACCTGGAGGTCGGCGTCGACTACTTCACCGAGATCCTGGAGAACCGCCCGGTGGAGTCGCGCGAAGGCGAGGCGCCGCCGGCGATCGGCGACGGCGAATCCGTGCCGACGAACTACCTCCTGTTCGTCGACGACGACCACACTCACGTCACGTTCAGGAAGCCCGTCGTCCGCGGGTTCGCCAACCAGTTGGCGAACCTCGGTCTGTGGGATCAGGTCGCGGTCGTCGTGCAGAGCCGCCGCCGGCTGCAGGTCCTCAGCCCGTTCACGACGGACCGCCGGCGGACCCGCGCCGCGCTGGCGGAACTCGAGCGCGGGCGCCCTTTCGGAGGTCTGCTGAGGTCGCCGCGACTGATCGACCAGTCTCGCTTCGCCCAGGACACGCAGGGCGGTCTGGCGCCGGGCGCCCGATTCGACGAAGACCTCACCTCCGTAGCCGCCGACCTGCCGTTCACGGCGATGGACCTGCCGAGCGCGGCGAGCGAAGCGCGGGCCGAAAGCCTGGCGCGGGATCTCGAGTTCTCCGTCACAGCGGTCAGTTCCACGATGCGGTCGCTCGACGTGCCGGAAGGCCGCAAGGTCCTGCTGCTGCTGGCGGGGGACTGGCCGGTCGGCTCTTTTCGGCTGGCGGGCCAGGGGATCGGCCTCCGTTCGGACTGGAGCATCCTCGACGCGCTGATCGACACCGCCAACGTCCTCGGCTACACCGTCTATCCGGTGGATCAGCAGAGGCGGCCGAGCCTGATGCGCTGGCAGAACCTGCGGCAGATCGCTGAGCAGACGGGCGGCAGGGCCTACGTGGCCGGGGCGAACCTCGGAGCGCTCCGGAGAGTCAGTGAGGACACCTCGAACTACTACTGGCTCGGCTTCGTGCCGGAGTACCGCCGCGACGACCGGGCCCACGAGGTGCGCGTCGAACTCCGGCGGCCCGGCCTGCGCGTGCGTTCGCGCAGTGGCTACGTCGATCTCTCGCGGCGAGCCGAGGCCGATATGGAGACCCAGGGCCGGCTGCTGTTCCCCGACGAAACCCGCACCCAAGGGGAGCCGGTGCTGCGGGTGGAGATCGGCGAACCCGAGCCGACCGGGCCGTTTCGCCGCAAGATGCTGGTTCCGGTGACCGTACATGTCCCGGTGGGCTACTTTCCGGTGTTCCCCTTCGAGGATCGGTTCCTGGCCCGTCTGGAACTCCGCTTCGCCGTCGTCGACCGCAACGGCCAGCAGGCGCGGATGCCGGTCATTCCGCTCAGCCTGGCCGGCAGGACGCAGCCGGCGCCGGATGCCGTCGTGCCCTACGACACCGTCCTGACCCTGCGCCGGAGGCCGCACGACCTCCTCGTCTCCGTCCACGACCCGGTGAGCCGCCAGACCGTCAGCGTGCGGACCCACGTGAGGTTGCGGATGGCAGCGACGACGACGGGCGGGTCGCCTTGAGCCTGGTCGACGGCGTCGGCGGCGCCTTCGTGTTCAGCGAAGACCCGAAGCGGCTTGCCGACTGGTACGCGGAGCACCTCGGCATCGAGTTCGAGGGCAGCGAGGAGTTCGGGGCCTTCTACGTCCGCTACGTGGCGGCTGACCCGGACGATCCCGCATGGGTCATGGACACGACGTTCGCGATCATGAAGGCGAAGCGTCCGGTGCCGCGGATGGCGCGCAACGAGGGCGCGGAACAGGGCGACATGTACGGCGATCAGCCGTTCATGGTGAACCTGCGGGTGCGCGACCTCGACGCCGTGCTGGCGTACCTCTCCGAGCGGGGCGTCGAGCCGCTGCGCAGGGACGACGAGGGCTACGCCCTGTTCGCGTGGATCCTGGACGGAGAGGGGAACCGGGTCGAGCTGTACCAGCCCCGGGTGGAAGCGGCTCTCAGCGCCGCGCAGGCCTGATTGCCGCTACTCGAGGCCCAGGCAGGCGTTCTTCGCGCCGGCCGGGTTCATCGCCTCGGCGCCTTCGCCGATGTAGGCGATCTTCCCGTCCTTGCCGACCACGTAGGTGACGCGGTTGGCGGCCGTGGGGAATCTCTCCATCATGCCGCCGTACTGCTTGGCGACCTCGCCGCCGGCGTCGCTCAGGAGCGCGAAGTCGAGCTCCAGTTCCTCGGCGAACCGCTTGTTTTCGTCCGGCACGTCGGTGCTGATGCCGAAGACGATGGAATCACTGCCCGTGAAGTCGGAGATACCAGCCTGGTATCCCTTCATTTCCATCGTTCAGCCGGCGGTGAAGGCTTTGGGGAAGAAGGCCAGGACGACGTTCTTCTGGCCGGCGAAGGACGACAGGGTCACCTCGTTGCCGTCGGTGCTGGGCAGGGTGAAGTCCGGCGCGGCGTCGCCGACGGCGAGGTCCGCGGCGGCCGCACTCGCCGGGGCGAGCGTGACGGCGCTAACGAGCATTGCGGCTGGCACGAGGCTTCTCATCGGTTCTCCGTTCAGGGGCCGCCCCTCTCCTGGAGTTCGGACGGCGTCGCTTGGTGGTCGTGGCGGCGGGAGTGTAGCTTAGACTGGCAGCCCGTTGCACCCGAGCTTCGAGGATGGAGTCGAGCAGATGATGAAGACGACCGGACACCGCATCGCTTTCCCTGCCGGCCCCGCCGCGCTGTTGAGCACGGCGCTGCTCCTTCCCGCCGCCCTGCCCGCCGTCGACGGGGACGGCGACACGCTCGTCGTCGAGACGAGGAACTTCGGCGGCAAGCCCGGCATGTACACCTATGGCGCCGGCGAAGAGCTGAAGGTCACCGAGCGCTTCAGCCGGATCGACGAACACACGCTGAACTACAGCTTCAACGTCGAGGATCCGACGACCTGGGAGACGGCCTGGAGCGGCGAGTTCCCGTGGCCGACCGCCGCCGGCCGGGTCTACGAGTATGCCTGCCACGAAGGGAACTACGCGCTCGGCAACATCATGCGCGGCGCCCGGTTGCTCGAGGCCGATGCGGCCGCCCCGGCCGGCGGCGGCGAGTAGCGTTCCGGGGGGCCGGTCGGCCGGCCTGGCTTTGGCGGCCGCCGTAGTGGCGGTCGCGGGCTGCGCTGAGCCGAGGTCCGACGGGCGGGTGCTCGATGGTGTGCCGCCGGGCTTCGAACTCCACCCGGCGTTCGGGCTCGAGCTCGCGGCCGCCGAGCCGGTAACCGTCGACCCGATCGACCTCGCCTTCGACGAGCGGGGCCGCGCTTTCGTCCTGGAATTGCCGGGCTACCCCGACATGGAGCGCGCGGCCCGGATCGTCGCGCTCTCCGACGACGACGGCGACGGGCGCTGGGACGGCCGGCGGCTGTTCGCGGACGATCTCGGCATGGCGGACTCGATCCTGCCGTGGCGGCGCGGGCTGCTGGTGGCGGCGCCGCCGCACCTCGTGTACCTCGAGGACGTGGATGGCGACGGCCGGGCGGACCGGCGCGACGTGCTCCTGAGCGGCTTCGCCGAGGGCAATCCCCAGCACAACGTCAACGCGCTGCGCTACGGCCTGGACAACTGGATTCACGGCGTCAACGGCGGCAACGGGGCACGCGTGTTCTGGCCGGACGCTCCGGATGAGGTCGAGGACATCGGCCAGGACGACTTCCGCGTCGACTTCGACTCCGGCCGATTCGAGCGGACCGGACGTGGCGCCGGCGGTTTCGGCATGACCTTCGGGCCCTGGGGCCGCGCATTCGGCACCCACAACCTGAATCATCTGAGCCAGATCGTCATCCCGCGCCGCTATCTCGCCGGGCTGCCGGCGGCCTGGCAGGACGGTCGGCTGCGCCTCGCGGCGCCCGCGGACGGCGGTCCGGCCGAACTGTTCCCGATCGGCGTGCGGCAGACGCGTCCGAACCACCCCGAGCAGTCGAACCGCTTCTCGGCCGCGTGCGCGGTCACGGCGTACGCCGGCGGCGCGTTCGACGGCGCCGGACTGGATGACCGGGGAATCAGCGTGTTCGTGGCCGATCCGTCCGCGAACGTGGTCCATCGCGCCGTTGTCGATACGGCGGGCGCCGTGGCGGAAGCCGGCCGCGGGCGACCAGGAGTCGAGTTCCTGGCCTCGACCGATCCGCTCTTCCGGCCGGTCAACCTGAGGGTCGGGCCGGACGGCGCGCTCTACGTACTGGACATGCACCGCGGCGTCATCGAACACCCCGAGTGGATTCCGGACCCGATGGAGGCGGAGCTTGACCTGTACGAAGGCGACGACCTGGGCCGCATCTACCGCGTAGTGCCTGCCGGCGGCCTGCCGGCCTGGCACGCGGACTTCCGGGGTTTCGACCGCTCGCGGCCCGGCGAACTCCTCGACGCGCTGCCCAGCCCGAACCGGTGGCGGCGGCTGACCGCGCAGCGCCTCCTGGTGGAGGAATTCGCGACCGCGCCGCCGGCGCCGATCGTCCAGGGCCTGCGCCAGGGACTCCGCGACGCGGCCCGGCCGCTCCTGAGGCTGCACGCGCTCTGGACCCTGACGGGTATCGGGGCCCTCGACCGCGAGTCGCTTGCAGCGGTCCTCGCGGATCCCGAGCCGGAGCTTCGTCGCAACGCGTTGCTGGCGCTCGAGGAAGCGTTGCAGGGCGATGAGGTCGCCGGGCTGCGGATGGCACTCGCGCCTCAGGTTCTGGCCCTGATCGACGATCCCGATCCGGGCGTGCGGCTGCAGGCGATGCTGAACGCCGGACTCGTTGTCGGGTCGGAGGCCGTGGGCGGCGGCGGCTCTCAGGGCGCGGCGATCCGGGCGGTGGTTGAGGAGGCGGCCCGGCTCGGACGCGACGCGCCGGCAGCGGCGCCGCGGGACCTGCCCTGGCTGCGGCTCGCCGCGGTCTCGGTCCTGGCTGAGGATCCGGTGAGTTCCCTCGGATTACTGCTTCAGGCCGGCGATTCCGGCGGCGATGTGGTCGAGCGGGTCGCCGCCCTGGTTCCCGCGGAACGCGTGGCCGAGGTCGTCACCGGCGATCAGGTGCTGAGGGCCCTGTCGGAGTCCGGAGCCGGCGCTTCTGCTACGGGCCGTGGCCTGCTCGCGGGTTTGACCGTGGCCGCCGCCGGCGCCGGAGACCGGGGAGTTGACGCTTCGGGCCTGTCGGAGCCTCTGCGTCGCCTGCGACGGTCGGACGACGATGCCCTGGCGGCCGCCGCCTGGCGGTTGAGTTCCGCCGTGGGTGCCCGGCCGACGGCGGAGGAGGTAGCCCTTCTCGACTGCGCCGGCGTCCGGGCGGCCGACCGGACCCGCCCGGTGGAGGAGCGGCTTCAGGCGGTCGCCCTCTTCGGTCTTCGCCGGCATTGGCCTGGCGAATCGGAAGATGTCGACCGCTCGTGTCCGGACGCCGCCGCGGCGGCCGGTACGGGTTCGCCTGGCGGAACCTGGCTGGAACGGATGGGTGCGCTGCTCGAGGTTGGGCAGCCGCGCGAGATCCAGCGAGCGGCCATGGCGGAGCTGGCGTCGGCGGCCGAGGCGGCGGTCACGGCCTACGTGATTGAACGCTGGCCCTACCTGGGACCGGACGCCAGGCGTGACGCGGCCAGCTATCTGATTCGAGGCCGGGGCCGGCACGCGGCCCTTCTCGACGCGCTCGAGAGCGGCCGCATCCGGGTCGGGGAGATGAACTTCATCCTGGAGCGGCGCCGCTTCCTGCTGCGTTCGCCAGAGCCGGAGATCCGCCTGCGTGCGCAGGCGCTCTTCGACGACGCCGGCGTCGTCACTCGCGCCGAGGCGCTCGAGGCGATGCGGCCGGCGCTCGGACTCGACGGCGATCCGGAACGGGGCGAGACCCTGTTCCTCGAACTCTGCGCCCGATGCCACCGGAGCGGAGGGGCTGGCAGCGGACCGGGACCGGACCTCTCCGGCATTGGTCGCAAGAGCGCGGAGACCCTTCTGCACGACATCCTGGACCCGAACGCGGCGGTCGACGCCTCCTACGTGAACTACGTCGTCGAGACGACGGACGGCGAGGTCCACACTGGTTTGCTGGCCGAGAGCACTGGCGGCGGGATCGTCCTGCGAGCCGCTGAAGACCTCCTGATCGAGGTGCCGGCCGAGCGCGTCCGGGAGGTCCGCAGCGACGGTCTGTCGATGATGCCGGAGGAGCTCGAGGCGGGCCTGGAGCCCGCCGACATGGCCGATCTGCTGGCGTTCCTGAGTCTCTAGCGCCGGCGGAGCGCTTCGATCTCGAGGAAGCGCTCCTTCAGCCGGACCGCCTGGTCCAGGTCGAGCACCAGGTAGATCTCGTTCGGTCTCGGCCCGCGGCGGAGGTAGTCGTAGAGATAGCCGGGGAGCTTGTCGTGACGCCCGAGCGCGCGCCAGAACGCTTCCGCCGCGAGGTCACGGGCGCGTTCGGAGAAGGGGGTCACGACCCTGTGCTCGAAGGGCCGAAGGTCGTGCATCGCCTCGAGCGCCAGGTAGTTCAGCCTGCGGACGGTCTCGTCGACGGGATAGGACAGGACGGAGCCGAAGGGCATCGGGTCGCCGAACCACGGCGGCAGCGACTCGAGCGCCGTGTTCGGCCCCAGCGGATAGGGCTCGGCATCGGTCGCGTGGTTCGTGTAGAGGAGGAGGCGGCCGTCCCAGCCATTACCCTCGAGCGCCTCGATCAGGGCGACCGTTGCGTACTGGTGGTCGGCGTGGCTGTCGAGCAGCGGGTTCGCCGTCGCGATCAGGTCGGCGCCCGTCCAGTCGACCTCGCGGCGCAGGTCGGCAACGAGTTCGGGCCAGCTCGACGTGAACGGCCGCGTGGCGAGTTGCGGTTCGGTGTTCAGCCGGCGGAAGAGGCCCGGATCGTCGAGGTCGGCCAGGATCGAGCCGACGACTTCGGGCCGCCGCTCGTACAGGCGGCGGAGGGTGCCGTCGAAGTAGCCCAGGTTGCGCGCCCGGTTGAACGGAACGTCGCCCAGGAACGGCACCGTCAGGCTGTCCCAGGTTCGCATCCAGCCCTTGATCCGGTAGTGCTCGCCCGTGTCCGGGAACAGGCCGCCGTAGTTCTTGCCGCCGTAGTCGCCGGCCGTGACGGTGACGACGTCTGCACGGGTCGTCGCATAGAGGCCGAAGGCGGCGATCTCGGCGTCGTCGGGGTGGGGGGCGACGACGAGAACGCGGGTCGCCTCGTCGATGGGCGGGTTCTCGAACACGACCAGGCGCGTCTCTCCGAGCTGCCAGCCGATCTGCCGGCCGACCATCTCGATTCGGTCGGCGCCCGCCGCAGGCGAGACATTCAGGTAGCGGCGGCCGGTCGAGCGCGGCGCGAAGGACTGGGTGAAGCTCCGGCCGTCCGCGCGGAACTCGATGCTGGGGGACAGCGACGGCAGCAGGGGTCTGGTCCTGGCCCGGAACTCGAGCAGGGCTGTGACGTTCCGGCTCGGTGCCTCGGCCGGCCAGTCGAAGCCGTCCCGACCGAGGCGGACCTCCCAGGTCGTGCCGTCGCGCTGGTCGAGAGCGTAGTCGTGGGCCTGCCGGGGATCGTGGCGGAAGAAGTTCCGGTAGCCGCTTCCCCGGCAGTGCCCGAACAGCCCGACCGCCAGGACCGCGGTCAGCACCAGGGCGATGTTTCGCCGCTCGCGGGTCATCTCTGGTGGATTCAGGGCCGGGAAGGCGGCGGCGGTGCGCCGATGTAGCGGCAATGGCCGCGCTCACCGAGCAGATCGTCGATTTCGGAGGCCACGGCATCGTCGACAGGCGCGCGGCTGCCGTTCGTGCCGGCGAGAACCGTGCGGTCCGGGAGTTCCAGCTCGAACTCGACCTCCACGCCGCCGTTCCTGCCCCGGCTGCGGCGCCTGTCGAGCAGGTCGCGCAGTTGTTCCAGCTCCTCGTTCAGGGGCTCGTCCGTGGTTCCGGCCTCGCCCCGGAGGTCGAGGTGGATGCGCAGGCGGCGGGCGAGTTTCACCGGCGCCTCTGCGACCGGCACGACCTTGCTGACCACCAGGTTCGGTTCTTCGCGCCGCCGGTCGACGCGGCCGGTGAAGAACAGCACCGAGCCGCGCTCCAGTTGTTCCTCGTACTCGGCGTAGGCGTCGGCGAACAGCACGCCCTCCACGCGCGCGCTCTTGTCCTCGAGCTGGATCATCGCCATCTTCTGGCCGGGATTGCGTCCCTTCTTCGTGCGGGTGGTGCGGAGCGAGCCGAGAAGCGCCCCCAGGACGACCTCCGTGTCGGCCGGCAGGGCCTTCAATTGCTCGACGTTCACGTTGCCGAAGCGTTCGAGCAGCTCGCGGTGGTCGTCGAGGGGATGGCTGGAGGCGAAGAACCCGAGCGCCTCCTTCTCGTGCGCCAGCAGTTCGCCGGCGGTCCAGGGCGGCACCGCCGGCAGTTCCTGGCCGGCGTCCCCGTCGGCCTCGGGCGAGTCATCCGAACCGCCGGCGAACAGCAGGCTGGCCTGGCCGCTCTCGCGGTCGGCCGCCGCCCGCTGCCCGGCCTTGACCGCGGCGCCCAGCGCATCGACCATCGCCGCCCGCTGGTCCTTGCCGTGGATGCCGTCGAAGGCGCCCGACTTGATCAGGGCCTCGATCGTCGAGCGGTTGACGGTCTGGAGCGGCACGCGCCGGCAGAAGTCCCAGAGGCTGCTGAAGCGGCCGCCTTCCTCGCGCGCCTCGAGGATCGCCCGCACCGCTTTCTCGCCGACGCCCTTGACCGCCGACAGGCCGAAGCGGATGTGTCCGTTGCCGCTTGCCTGCTCCTCCCCGGGCTCGAACACGACATGGAAGCGGACGCCGGAGCGGTCGATGTCCGGCGCTCCGACTTCGATGCCGCGGCGGCCGCCGGGGAGCTTCACGCGCGCGCATTCGTCGACGTAGTGGACCAGCTTGTCCGTGCTGTCGGCGGCATAGGTGAGGACGGCCGCCATGTACTGGACCGGGAACCAGGTCTTGAGGTACGCCGTCTGGTACGCGAGCAGGGTGTAGCCGACCGAGTGGGACTTGTTGAAGCCGTAGCCCGCGAACTCCTCGATCAGGCCGAACAGCCGGGTCGCCTGCTGCTTCGCGAGTCCCTTGTCCCGCGCGCCGTCGACGAAGCGCTGCCGGGCCGCGTTGATCGTCTTGCGGCTCTTCTTGCTGATCGCCTTGATCAGCGTGTACGCCTCGCGGAGCGGCACGTCGCCCAGTTCGTGGACGATCTGCATGACCTGTTCCTGGTAGACCATGATGCCGTGGGTGTCGGCCGTGTGCCGGTCGACGATCTCGTGGACCTGCGGGGTCTCTTCGCGGCCGTGCTTGCGGTCGCAGTACGTCGGGATCAGCGCCATCGGCCCGGGACGGAAGAGGGCGTTGGCGGCCACCAGGTCCTCCAGCCGGTCGGGCTTCATCTGCAGCAGCAGGTTGCGCATGCCCTCCGATTCGAACTGGAACGTCCCGGCGGTGTCGGCGCTGGAGAAGACCTGCAGGACCGTGGGGTCGGCGAGGTCGATGTGGTCGAGATCGAGTGGATTCCGGCCCTCGGGGCAGGTTGGAACCGCTTCGGCGATCGCCTCGGGCGGCAGGGTCTCGCGCACGAGCTGGCGGCAGCGCTCGATGATGGACAGGGTCGTCAGCCCCAGGAAGTCCATCTTGAGCAGGCCCATCTTCTCGACCGTGGGCCCGTCCCACTGGGTCACCAGCACGTCCTTCGAGCCCTGGGTGCGGCTGGTGGCCAGCGGCACCAGGTTCTCGAGGGGCTGGGTCGCGATGACCAGCCCGGCGGCGTGGACGCCGCTGTGCCGGGTGATCCCCTCGAGTTCCCGCGCCGTGTCGATGACCTCGCGAACCTGCTCGTCGCTCTCGTACAGCTCCTTCAGTTCCTTCTCGCGGCCCAGGGCCTGCTCGATCGTCACGCCGAGTTCGGCGCCGATCAGCTTCGAGATGCGGTCGACCTGGGCGAGCGGGAGCTCGTGCACCCGTCCGACGTCGCGGATCGCGGCGCGGGCCTTCATCGTGCCGAAGGTGATGATCTGGGCGACGTAGCCGTACTTCTCGCGGACGTACTCCAGGATCTCCGCCCGGCCGTCCTGGCAGAGGTCGATGTCGATGTCCGGGTACTCGCTGCGGTCCGGGTCGGTGAAGCGCTCGAAGAGCAGGCCGTAACGCACCGGGCAGGCGTGCGAGAGCCCGAGCGTGTAGCCGACCATCGTGCCGACGCCCGAGCCGCGCGCTGTGGCCGGGATGTCGCGCTTCCTGGCTTCGTTCACGAAGTCCCAGACGATCAGGAAGTAGGCGCTGATCCGCTTGCCGGCGAGGACCGAGAGTTCATGGTCGAGACGGCGGCGGTGCGCGTCCTCGACCCGGTCGCCGTAGCGCCAGGCGAGGCCGGCTTCGCTGAGCTCGCGCAGCGCCCGGTCGCAGTCGGCATGCAGCGCGGCCAGTTCCTCCTCGTCCGGCTGTTCGGCCAGCGGCTCCACGCGGTAGCCGGCGCAGAAGCGGTCGAACCAGGCCCCGCTGCCCGGTTCCGGCTCCGCCGTTCCCGCCGGCAGTGGAGGAGGCTCCAGGCGCTCCACGCGCACGAGCGGCGCGTGGTTGGCGGAGAAGTCGAGTTCGACGTTGCAGCGGTCGGCGATGCGGCGGGTATTGAGCAGGGCCTCGGCGGTCCCGGGCCTGTCGAAGAGCTCGGCCATCTGCTCGGGACTCTTGACGTAGAGCTCCCTCGGATAGTGGAGCCGGTCCTCCTGGTCCTTCGACTTGCCGGTCGAGACGCAGATCAGCGTGTCGTGGCTGTTCCAGTCCTCGGCGGTGAGGAAGTGCGCGTCGTTGTCGCAGACGATCGGCAGGTCGAGGTCGGAGGCGAGGCGGAGGATCTGCTCGTTGACCTCGTCCTGCTCGGGCGTCTCGTGGCTCTGCAGCTCGAGGTAGAAGCAGGGCTCCCCGGTCTCATCGGCGGGGAAGGTCTTCAGGTGCCACTCGGCTTCTCGCTTCGCCCGCTCGTAGTGGTCTTCGCCGCCGGTCTTGATGTTCCGCAAGTGGTACGCGAGGGAGGAGCCGAGGTGGCCGTTGATCGCGATCAGGCCCTCGTTCCACTGCCTGAGCGTTCCCTTGTCCATGCGGGGCTTGTAGTAGAAGCCCTCGATGTAGCTGTCGGACGAGAGCTTGACCAGGTTTCGCCAGCCCGCTTCGTTGCGGGCCAGCAGTACCAGGTGGAAACCGCCGTCGGCGACGCCCTGGGTTTCCTTGAACCGGCGGTCGGACGTTTCCGTCCTGATGTCGGGCGCCACGTACGCCTCGATCCCCAGGATGGGCTTGACGCCCTTCTTCCGGCAGGCCTCGTAGAAGGCGACGGCGCCGAACAGGTTGCCGTGGTCGGTAAGGGCGACCGCGTCCATGCCGAGGCCGGCGATCCGGTCCACCAGGGACTCCATCCGGTTGCCTCCATCGAGCAGCGAGTACTCGGAATGGAGGTGAAGGTGGACGAAGTCCGGTGCCATGCTCGGATGCGGGGAGTCCACGCCGCGGCCGGAACCTCGAACCGGTTCGCGCCGGGCGTCGACGGCGCCTAGCATCTCACCGGCGACAGGCCGACGCAAGCGGCTGTGGAACCGGCCTCCGGGCGGCTTCGCGGCGTTCCCTTGCGTCCTAGTCAGTGTGGCCGCGGCCTCGATCTCCGTCGACTGGCGTACGGCGCTGGCCCGGGCGCCTCTCATGCCCCCGGCCGCGCTGCTCGTTCTGGTGATCCTCGCGGCCGGCGGTGAGCGAGGAGAGCTCCTCTCCTTCGACCCGGAGCGGGCCGTCACGGTGGATGTCTTCGTGCCCGTTCTTGGCGCCGCCGCCTGGCAGCGTACCGACGAAGGGTGGACGGCACGAGTGGACGTCCACGCGGTGGAGCAGGCGGGGCGGCCGGTCGCCGGACCGGACCGCGCCTGGCTCCGGTTGCGCGGCGAGGGGTCGCCGCCGGCCGAGCGACGGCTTCGCGTGCGCGGGTACTTCAGCCGGAGGCCGGCGTATCGCAACCTGAACCGGTCGCGGCCGGGCGACTGGGGGCTCAACGTGAAGAGCCTGGGGCTGATCGAGCCCATGGGAGGAGCGCCGGCGTGGGGTCTTCGGGTCGCCGCCAATCTGCGGCAGCGCCTCCTGCGCCCGCTCGACGAGACGTCGGGGCCTGGCGCCCTGCTGGCCCGGGCGCTGGTCTTCGGCGACGCGCGACGGGTGCCGCCCGAGTGGCGCACGGGGCTCCGGCGGGCCGGTCTGTCTCACCTGCTCGCCGTCTCGGGTCTTCACGTCGGGCTGCTCCTGGGCGGCTTCTGGTGGCTGTCCGGTGCGCTCCCGGGGCGGCTCGCCGCGGTCGGCGCGGTTGCGGTGCTGCTCTTCTATGGCTGCCTCGTCGGTCCACGGCCATCGCTGCTCCGCGCGTCGGTGATGGCGCTGCTGGTCATCCTGTCGCTGTCCGTCGAGCGGCCGCCGCAGGCGCTCAACTCTCTCTCCGCCGCGCTCCTCGTCATCCTGGCTTTCGATCCGCCTGCCGCGTTCGATCTGGGCTTCCAGCTCAGCTTCCTGGCTACCGCCGGCATCCTGGTGCTGGCGCCCCGGCTGCTGAGGTGGTGGCGGCGCCCTGCCTTCTCCGGACAGGTGCGGCGGGCGATGGTCGGCCCGGAGGCCCTGATGGTCGGTCTGGCGGCGACGATCGCCGCGCAACTCGCCACCCTGCCCGTCACCGCCTTCGAGATCGGCCTGCTGACGCCGTTCTCGCCGTTGCTCAACCTGGTCTTTGTTCCGCTCACCGCCGTCACGCTCGGCGTCTCGCTGGCCTGGGTCGGTCTGGCGTTCACGGCCTCGGTTCCCGTACTGGGCGAGATCCTGGGACCCGGCGCTCGCCTGCTCCAGGCGCTTCTCGATCTGCTCACCCTGCCGTTCGCGTCGCTCGCACACCTGCCGGCGGGCTCCTGGCTGGCCTTGCCCTTGAGCGTCGATCCGGTCGCCGCGCTGGCTCTGGCGATCTGGCTCGGCGTCCTGGTGTCCGTGTTCCGGCGCGCCTTCTGGGGAGTGGCGCTGGTGCTGGTTTGCACTCCGGCGCTGCCGGACGACGAACCGAGCCTGGCGATGCTCGACGTGGGGCAGGGGGAGGCCATCCTGCTGCGGAGCGGCGAGGGAGGCCCGGTGATTCTGGTGGACGGCGGAGGCTACCGGCGGGGGAACTTCGCGGAGGCGGCGCTGCTTCAGGCTCTCGCGGCGGAAGGGGTTCGACGGATCGACCTGGCGATCCTCTCGCACGGCGATTCGGACCACTGCCGTGGACTGCTCGAGTTGACGTACTACCTGAGGATCGAGCGGCTGTGGGCGGTGCCGGTGGAACTTCGCGACGGGTGCGGGCGAGCCCTCGCCGACCGCCTGGGCCGGCGGGTGCGGGGAGTGGTGCAGGGTGAAGGCGGCCAGTTCGGGGCCTGGAGCCTGGAGGTCCTCCATCCTCCGCCGGACCGCGCTGACGGCGGCAACTCCGCGTCGATGGTCGTACGGGCGTGCGTCGACCGGTCCTGCGCGTTGCTGACGGGGGATGTCGACCTCACGGGCGAGCGGGAACTTGTCGCGCGGGCACGGCGCCACGGCATTGCCCTCCGCAGCGACGTGCTGAAGGTGGCGCATCACGGCAGCCGGACCTCGACCGGTCCCGGGCTGCTGGCGTCGGTAAGGCCGCGCCTGGGGATCGTGTCGGCCGGCCGACGCAATCCGTACGGCCATCCCTCGCCGGAGGTCGTGTCACGGATGGAGGACCGGGGAGTCCGGGTTCTTCGCACGGACCTCCACGGCCGGATCGAGGTTCGCTTCCGCCGCGACGGTGCCGGCGTCCGGCGTCCGGTCGTGCGGGTCGCGGCCTGGCCGCGGCGCCAGGCGGAGTAGGGTCGGCGTCGGGGCTATCCTGCAACCATGTCCTCGCCTCCCTGGCAGGTGATCGCCGTCCTCGGTCCGACCGCCACCGGCAAGAACGCGTTCGCGATGGCGTTGGCCGCCGACCTCGCCGAACGGGGCCTCACGGTCGAGTTGATCAACGCGGACGCTCTGCAGGCCTATCGGGGACTCAGCATCGGCACGGCGAAGCCCGGACCGAGAGCGCGGACCCGGGTTCGCCATCACATGATCGACGTCATCGAGCCGCACCGGGCGTTCTCGGCCGGGGAGTTCGCGCGACGCGCGGCCGCGGCCGTGGAAGAGATCGAAGCGCGCGGGGCGCTGCCGATCCTGGTGGGCGGCAGCGGCTTCTACCTGCGCGCGCTGTTCGAAGGGCTGGCGCCGGTGCCGCCGGTCGGCGCCGATGTGCGCGAGGCCTTGCGCGCCGACCTTCGTTCCCGCGGCCTCTGCACGCTCTTCCGGGAGCTTCGGCGGGTGGATCCGGAGAGCGCTGAGGCGTTTGACCCGGGCGATACCCAGCGCGTCCTTCGCGCGCTCGAGGTGGTGCGGGCAACCGGCCGGCCGCTGTCCGAGTGGCAGCGCCGGGGCACGGAGGACCGGCTGGAACGAAGGGTGCTGAAGGTCGGATTGACCCTGCCGAGAACCGTTCTGTACGATGCCGTGGAGAAGCGGGCCGGACGCATGCTGGAGCGCGGCTGGCTGGCCGAGGTCGAGCGCCTGCGGGAACACGCGCGCGGGCGTGGCGGTTGCTCCCTCGGGGAGTTGCCGGCGTTCCAGGCCATCGGCTACCGGCAGCTCGCCGATCACCTGGATGGGAACTTGACGCTGGAGCAGGCCTTGGAGGAAACGGTCCGGGCGACGCGCCGCTACGCCAAGCGGCAGGAGACGTGGTTCCGGAAGGAGCCGCAGGTCTGCTGGATCGACGCGGTGGCAACCGGCGAAACGGAGCGGGCGCGGCGGCGGATCGTCGAAGCGCTGATCGACGGCCGGCCGTTCGAGGCGGCGCCGTGAGGGCCGCCCGCCGCATGGCGGCGCTGATCGTCGCCTGCCTGTGGGGCGTCGCCTGCGTGACGACGGCCATTGTCGAAGCGCCGCCTGAGGTCACCGAGCTCGACACCGGCATTCGCTCCTTTCTCCGCGAACCGCTTCTCGGCTACGAGGGCAACATCCCGGAGCAGAGCCGCCACGAGCTGGCCGGGGCGTCGGCGGCGCTGAGGCGCGGCGAGGTCGAGGTCGCCCGTACGAGCGCGGAGACGCTGCTCGGCATCGACCCGACGCTGCTGCCGGCCTCCGTGTTGCTGGCCCAGGCCCACTTCGCGGCCGGTGAGAACGCGCTGGCGGTCGACCTCCTGGCGGCGCCGCTGGCGGCTCGTCCCGGCTACACGGCGGGTCAGCTCGTCTATGCGCGGGCGGCGGAACGGACCGGTGACGCGGTCGCCGCCTATCGGGCCTACCGGAGCATCGCGGCCCTCGACGAGGTCGCGGCGGAGCGCGCCGCGGCGCTCGAGGACGAGGCCATTGCGGAGTTGAGCGACCGGATCGCCGCGGCCATCGACGGCGGCGGACTTGCGGACGCCGGAACGGCGCTCGAGGTCCTCCGTGCGTGGTCGCCGGGCGACCGGGCGGTCGCCGACCTGGAACGGCGCCTGGCGCGAGCCCGCGGGGACACCGGGGCCGAACTGGCGGCGACGCGCGAACTCGTCGCGGCCGGCAACGACTCGCTGGAAGTGCTCCATCGCCAGGCGGCGCTGGAACTCGAGGCGGGTGACGCCCGCCGGGGACTCGAGCTGTACGAAGAGCTCGCCCGACGGCATCCCGGCAACGGCGAGATCGCGGCGGGTCTGGCCTCGGCTCGCTTCACCTGGCGAACCAGGCTGCTGCCGGAGAGCGTGCGCGAGCTCTTCGAGGCCTCGAGCCTCCTGCGCGGCGACTTCGCGGCTCTCACGGCCTGGCTCGTGCCCGGCATCCGAACCGGGCCGGCCGGCAGCACGGTGATCGTCAGCGACATCCTGGAGCATCCGCATCGTCGCGAGATCGCGCGGCTCCTCAACCTGGGACTGATGGAGCCGGCGGACGCGGCCGTGCGGCGCTTCGGGCCGAACAACTACATGCGGCGCGGTCCGGCACTGGCGACGCTGCTCCGGATGCCGGGCCGGGTCGGCGGCGGCGCGGCCTGCGTCGGCGAGGCGGGCGGCCCGGCCGCGGCCGACGTGGACGCCGTGTGTGAGGCTGCCCTGCGCTGCCGGCTCATCTCGGAACCGGCGGAGTGCCGCCCGGATCGGGCGATCTCGGGGCCGGAGGCGGTGGAGGCACTGCGCCGGACGCTGCATCTGATTCAGTAACGTCGTCGATCGGCAACGCCGAACCCGCCATGCCGGTCGGGGCAAGGCCGCCACGAATCGACCATCCGGAGCACCTCATGACCGCAGCCGCTTCTTCCGTCGTCAACCCTGCTTCCGCCGTTGCGACGCTCGACCGGGAGCGGGCGATCGTTCTGGTCATCGACCTCCAGGGTCGTCTCGTGGACCTGATGGACCGGTCCCGGATGCTGCTTGACGGCACCGCGAGGCTGCTGCGCCTGGCGCAGTTGTTCGACCTGCCGGTGATCGTCACCGAGCAGTATCCGCAGGGGCTGGGGTCGACCCGCGAAGAGGTGGAGGCGGCGATCCTGGAAACGGATCCGGACGGCGGCCGTACGTGGCGGGTGGAGAAGGACTCCTTCGGCTGCTGCGGCGTACCGGCGTTCGAGGAGGCCCTGGATGCCGCCAGGCCGGGACTGTCGGCGCCCGACCGCCAGGTCGTCGTGGCGGGGATCGAGGCGCACATCTGCGTCGTGCAGACCGTGCTGGATCTGATGGCGCGCGGGACCGACATCCACGTCTGCTGGGACTGCGTCAGCTCGCGCGGCGAGGAGTACCGCCGCCACGCGCTCGAGCGGATGGGCAACGCGGGCGCCCAGATCACGAACCACGAGTCCGTCGCCTTCGAGCTCGCCAGAGACAAGAACCACCCGCACTTCAAGGGCGTGAACCGGCTCCTGAGAGAGGGACAGATCGCGTGACGCTCGCCGGCCCGCGCCTCGCCCGGGCCGTGTTGCCGGCGCTGCTGTGCCTGCCGGTTGCCGCGCAGACACCCGCCGGTACGGGCGACGCGGAGGCGGCTGTCCGCGCGACCTTCGAGGCGTACCGCCAGGCGTTGATGGCCGGCGACGGCGAGTTGGCGGCCTCCCTGGTCGACCGGGAGACCGGGGAGTACTACCGGCAGCTCAAGCGGCTGGTGCTCGAGGGAAGCGAGGAAGAAGTCCGCCAGCGCACGTTCGTCGACCGTTTCCTGGTCGTCGCCTTCCGTCATCAGTTCGCCAGCGACGAACTGGCGGCGATGGAACTCGCGGACGTGATCGTGCGGGCGATGGATCTCGGCTGGATCAACTCCGCGGCGATCGAGCAGCTCGCGATCGGCGCCATCCGTATCGAGGGAAATGGCCGGATCGAGGGAAACGGGGCCGTGGCCGCGGCCCGAACCCGGGCCTCGCTCGAGGACCCTTCCCTTGCCGGCGGGATGGATGAACTCGAGTACCGCTTCGTGAACGAGGACGGGCAGTGGAAGTTCCGGTTCAGCTCTTTCGTCTCTTCGATCGACGCTGTGATGCGGAACCTCGCGGCGCAGCTCGGCGCGGACGAGGACGACCTCATCTTCACCCTGGTCGAGTCCCTGACCGGTGTCGAAGTGCTGCCCGAGGTCTGGGAATCGCACGACCGTTGACCGGGCAGGATCGGCGGCGGATCGGGCGCCCCGCGGGGACTCCGGCTGGCCGACCGTCCGCCCGTTCAGTGCGGTACGATCCCGTCGTGCCGAGCCGGCGAACAGCCCTCGTGGTCCTGGTTGCTGCCCTCCTCGCGGGAGGAGCGGCGGCCCTGGTGGCCAGGGGCGCGGCGCCGCCGGCGACACCTCAGGTCGGCGCCTCCGACGAGCGCCGGGCCTTTCGCGGCCGGCATCGCGGAGCGTTGCCGCCTCAGGCGATGCGGACCTTCGAGCGGTACCTGTACAGACCCGTTCACCCGGACGAGGTGCTTCGGGAGTTCTACTTCACCAGGCTGGCCTACAGCGGCCACATGTACAGGGGGTTTGCAGGGAGCTGGTCGATCGACTATCCGAAGGCCGATCGCCAGTTCATGGTCGGGCTGAAGCGGTTGCTCGACCAGTTGGACGCCTACGACTACGACCACGCCTTGCCGGCGACGGATCCCGAACTCTTCCGTTTCCCCTTCCTGTACTCGGTGGAGGTCGGTTACATGGCCCTCAGTCCACCGGAGCGCGAGGCGCTGCGGCGCTACCTTCTGGCCGGCGGCTTCTGGGTCATCGACGATTTCTGGGGCTCCTGGGAGTGGGCGAACCTGGAGCGGGAGCTGTCCCTGCTGCTGCCGGAGTACCCGATCGTCGACATTCCTCTGGATCACCCGATTTTCCACTGCTTCTACGACGTGGAGGAGATCATCCAGGTGCCCAACGTAGGTCAGGGCAGGTACGGGGGCCCGACCTGGGAGCAGGACGGCTTCACCCCTCACGTTCGCGGCATCTTCGACGAGGACGGTCGCCTGATGGTCGTGATCAACTGGAACACGGACCTCGGCGACGCCTGGGAGTGGGCGGAAGACGAGTGGTATCCGGTGCGGTTCTCCCACTACGCGTACCAGATGGGGGTCAACTTCGTCGTGTACGCGATGTCGCACTGAGCGACGTCTCCCGGCTTCGGCGTTCTTCTTCTCGACGTTCCCATGGTTGGCCTGTTCGAGTTCCTGTTCAAGTACCGGCCGGCGCTGTTCGAGGAGGGCCGGTTCACCTTCGTCAGCCCTGGCTGGATGCAGGTCGCGGCGCTTGTCGCCGGCGTGTTGCTCGTCGTCGCCGCCTTTACGTACCGGCGCATGGGCGCCGGTACGGCCGACCGCACCGCCGGCGCTGACCGCCTGCGCTGGTTGCCGCCGGTGTTCCGGTCGCTGGCGATCGGAGTCCTCGTCTTCTGCCTGCTGCAACCGGCCCTTGTTCTGTCGACCGTGGTGCCGCAGGAGACGTTCGTCGGAGTCGTGGTGGACGATTCGCGCAGCATGGCCATGCCGGACGAGGCGGCGGCCGCCGACGGCACGCGCGCGGGCGCCGTGCTGGAGGCCCTGTCCGGCGAGTCGGGTTCGATGCTGGATCGCCTCGCGGAGCGCTTCCAGGTACGGCTCCTGGCCTTCGGACGCAGCGCCGAGCGGATCGAGTCCACGGAACAGCTCCGGTTCGGACGCGCCGACAGCCGGATCGGCGAGGCGCTGGTTGCCGCGAGTGACGAACTGGCCGGACTGCCGCTCTCCGGCCTCGTTCTGCTCTCGGACGGCGCCGACTCCGCGCCGGCCGAGCTCGGGGACGCCCTGCTCACGCTGAAGGCCGCCGGCACTCCCGTGTACACGGTCGGTATCGGCCGGCCGAGGCTTCGCAAGGACATCGAGGTTTCCCGGGTGGTCGCCCCCAGGCGGGTGCTCGAGGGTTCAACGGTCGAGGTCGAGGTCACACTGTCCCAGACGGGCTTCGGCGGCCGCACCGTGGACCTGGAGGTCGAGGACGATGGCCGGATCGTCAACCTGGAGCAGGTGACCTTCCCGCGTGTCGGCTCGGCCGTCACGGCCCGCGTCATGTTCGCGGCGAACGACGAGGGCGCCAGGGAGTTCCGGTTTCAGGTTGCCGGCCAACCGGACGAGGAACTGCTGCTGAACAACGAGCGGACCGCCCTGGTGGAAGTGCTGAAGCGGCGGGAGAAGATCTTCTTCTTCGAGGGCGAGCCGCGCGACGAGTCGAAGTTCCTGCGGCGGGCGGTCAGCCAGGACGAGAACCTGCACGTCGTGTCGATGACGAGGCAGGCGGCCAACAAGTTCTACGGCATGAACTTCGACGAGGACACGCGGCGCTTCGAAGGGTTTCCGACCCGGCGCGAGGAGCTGTTCGAGTACAGCGGCGTCATCCTGGGCAGCATGGAGGCGAGTTTCTTCACTCACGACCAGATGCGGATGCTGGTCGACTTCGCCAGCCAGCGGGGCGGCGGCGTTCTGCTCCTGGGCGGTCGGCGGGCCTTCTCCGAGGGTGGCTTTGCCGGCACTCCGCTTGCCGAACTCTCGCCGGTCGTGCTCTACGACCGGCCGGCCGACCAGGGTCGCCCGGAACTGATGACGGATCTGCGGATCGATCTGACGCCTCAGGGGCGGGGCCACCCGGCGACGCTCCTGCGCGACGACCGGGACGAGGCGAACGAGCTCTGGCCCACGCTGCCGCCTCTCTCCGCCTACCAGCGGGCGACGGAGCTGAAGGCCGGCGCTACGGCGCTGCTTCAGGCGGAGAGTCCGATGGTCAGGGATCCGATGATCGTCCTGGCGCACCACCGGATCGGCCGTGGCCGGGCGATCGCGTTCACGCCTCACGACTCCTGGCACTGGCAGATGAGCGCCGACATTCCGCTCGAGGACCAGACTCACGAGCGCCTCTGGCGGCAGATGCTGCGCTGGCTGGTGTCCTACGTGCCCGATCGGATCGAGGTGGAGGCGGACCGCGACCGCTTCGAGCCGGGAAGCACCGTGACGCTGCGCGCGACGGTGCGGGACGAGGCGTTCCAGGAAGTGAACCGGGCCCAGGTCGTGGCGGCGATCGAGCAGCCGTCCGGCGAGGAGGTCGAGGTACCGCTCGACTGGTCGGTGGAACGTGACGGAGAGTTCGTCGGCACCTTCACGGCGAGGGAGTCCGGCCTCTACCGGGTCGAGGTCGACGCGCGGTCGGAAGGCGAGTTGCTCGGCGTTGCGACCTCCCGCTTCGCCGTGGATGAACTGAACGAGGAGCTGTTCGGGGCGGCCCGCCGGGATTCCGTGCTCAAGCGGATCGCGAGCGAAACGGGCGGCCGGCAGGTCGGACTCGGCCAGGCGGATCGGCTGGTCGAGGACCTTTCGGTGAGCAGTGAGGGGACTCTCGTGCGCGAGGCCCGGGATCTCTGGGACATGCCCATCCTGTTCCTGGCACTGGTCGCGCTGCTCGGCGGTGAGTGGGCCGTGCGGCGCCGTCTGGGGATGGCGTGAATCCTCCGGACTCGCGTCGCGGCGGCACCCTTGCTGCCTGTCTGGCGGTGGCCGGGCTTGTCGCGATCGCTCCGCTTTCCGCCGATACCCACCTGCTGGTCGTGGCCGGCGTCGGTGGCGAGGAGACCTACACCGAACGCTTCCACCTGTGGTCGACACGGGTCGCGGACGCGGCGGTCGCCGCCGGCCTCAGGCCGGAGAACGTCGTCTACCTGGGGGAGCGCAAGGACATCGATCCCGAGCGGATCAGCGCACGCTCAACCGGCGAGAACGTCCTGGCGGAGATCGCGGCCCTGGCCGAGCGGTCGAGCCCTGGCGAGGACGTTTGGATCGTCCTCTTCGGCCATGGCAGCGGCGCCGCGGGACCGCCGCGGTTCAATCTTCCCGGTCGCGATCTGGCCGCCGCCGAGTACGCCGCGGCGCTGGAACAGCTTGCCGACCGCCGCGTCGTCTTCATCAATGCGAGTTCCGCGTCGGGCGGCTTCATCGGGCCGTTGTCGCAGGAGGGCCGGGTGATCATCACCGCCACGAAGTCGGGAGGCCAGAGCAACGAGTCGCTGTTCGGCGGCTTCCTGGCGGAGGCCTTCGACGGCGCCGCGGGGGACGCGAACAAGGACGGCCGCACGTCGGCGCTGGAGGCCTTCGAGTTCGCTCAGCGCGAAATCGAGCGCTACTACCGGCAGACCGGGCTGTTGCGCACCGAGAATGCGCTGCTCGACGACGACGGCGACGGCCTGGGCAGTCCGGAGCCGGCCGGCCTGGAGGCGTCGGAAGCGACCGACGGCCGGCTCGCGGGTCTCCTGTACCTGGCGCAGGAAGCGGAGCCTTCGACGCTCACCGCGGAGGCGCGCGAACTGACGGAGCGGCGTGCCGGGATACAGCGGCGAATCGATGAGCTGCGCCTGCAGCGGGAGACGCTGGACGAGGAGGTCTACCTGGGCGAACTCCAGGAGCTGATGGTCGAACTGGCGCTGGTTGATCGCGAGCTGGCGGAGGCTGGCGGCGGCGACGGGGAGCCCGATCCGTGATTCCTCGCGGGCGCTCCCTGGCGGGAACCGCGGCGTGCGTGCTGGCGCTGGCGGCCATCTGGCCGGCCGGAGCACAGGAGCCAGCGTCGCTCGACGAGATCGAGTCGATGCTCCGGGCCGGCCGGTACGAGGACGCGATCTCCCGGCTGGAGGTGCGAACGGGCGCCGGGGAGGCGGCGGCGCCGCGCGCGTTGCAACTGCTGGTGGAGGCGTTGATCGCTACCGGGCGCTACGACGAGGCCGCCGCGGCGTTCGAGGGCCTCGATCCCGCGGACGCGGGACTCGGCGTTCTCCGCGGCCGGGTGGCTCTGCTCGACGGTGACCGCGAGGGAGCCAGGCAGGCGTTCGAGGCGGCGCGCGTGGCCCGGCGCGGGGAAGCCCTGGTCGCCTCGTTCGAGCTGGCGCGGCTGGCCCGGGACCAGGGCGCGATCGAACAGGCCACGACGGGCTTCTACGCGATGATCGACGCCTACAATCGCGGCGCGGCCGACACGGCTGAGGAACTCGTGGCGGTCGCCGAGGCCTGCCAGTGGTTGGGGCGCGACGATCCGGAGCTGTTCAAGGACGCGCTGAGGGCCTACGACGAGGCCGTGGCGCTCGATCCCTCGTGGCCCGTGCCCCGGATTCGGCTCGGGGAGCTGTTCCTCGAGAAGTACGACAGCTCCCAGGCCCGCACGTCGATCGCCGACGTGCTGCGTTCGAACCCGCGGCATCCGGAGGCGCTGCTTGCGATGGCCCGCACGATGCGCTTCGACGGCGATCCGCGGGCGGCCGAGACTCTCGACGCGGCCCTTGAGGTGAATCCGAACCTGATCGCGGCCCGGGTGTTCCGGGCCCGGCTCCGACTGGCGTCGGAGCGGTTCGGGGAGGCCCGCGAAGAGGCGGAGAAGGCGATCCAGGCCGATCCCGAATCGCTCACGGCGCGGACGGTGCTTGCGGCGGTCGAGTTCATCGAAGGGCGGGACGAGGAGTTCGCCAGCGTGCGCGACGGCATCCTGGCGGACAACCCGCGCTACGCCGACCTGTTCAACGAACTCGCCGACGCCAGCGTCGAGAACCGGCTCTACCCGCAGGCGCGGGACTTCGCGGCCGAGGCCGTGCGACTGGATCCGAGGTCCTGGCGCGGCTACGGACTGCTCGGCCAGAACCAGCTTCGCCTGGGGGAGATCGAGGCCGGGAAGGCGAACCTGGAGACGGCCTTCGCGGGCGACCCGTACAACGTCTGGATCAAGAACACGCTCGACCTCGTCGACACGTTCGTCCAGTACCGGACGATCCAGAGCGAGCACTTCGAGTTCCATATCCACGAAAGCGAGGCGGAACTGCTGGCGCCCTACGTGGTCGAGCTGGCGGAGGAGGCCTGGGCCGTGCTGGTCGAGCGCTACCGGTTCGAGCCTCCGACGCCGGTCCGGGTCGAGCTCTATCCGTCGCACGCCGACTTCTCGGTCCGCACGGTCGGGCTCGCCGGGCTGGGCGCCCTGGGCGTGTGCTTCGGTCCGGTACTGGCCCTCGATTCGCCCTCGGCACGCCAGGTCGGCCACTTCAACTGGGGCGCCACGCTCTGGCACGAACTCGCCCACACCTTCACCCTGCTCGTGACCGACGCGAAGATCCCGCGCTGGTTCACGGAGGGTCTCTCCGTGTTCGAGGAACGGCGGGCACGGCCCGGATGGGGCGACGACGTGCAGATCCCCTTCATCACTTCCTTGCGGGACGGGGACCTGCTGGGGATCGCCGAACTCAACGACGGCTTCATGCGGCCGAAGTTCCCCAACCAGATCGGACTCTCCTACTACCAGGCCTCCCTGATCTGCGACTGGATCGAGGAGAACTACGGCTTCGACGCGATTCTCCTCATGCTCGCGGGCTACCGGGAAGGCAAGAGCACCGAAGAGGTGTTCCAGGAGGCAATGTCGCTGTCTCTGGAGAGCTTCGACGAGCGGTTCTTCGGGCATCTGCGCGAGCGTTTCGGCACCGCGATGGCGGCCCTCTACGACGTTCCGGGAGCCGTCGGCAAGGACGACGCGGAAGATGAAGAACCGGGTGAGGATGGGCCGTCGCGGGGCCCCAGACGGAACCTCTTTGCGGGCTCCGGGCCGGACCTGGAAGCGCTCGAACGAGTGGCGAAGGAACGTCCGGACGACTTCCGCGTGCAGATGACCTACGGCAACGCGCTCTTCGCCGAGGAGCGCTACGCCGAGGCGGAGGCGCCGCTGCTGCGAGGCCGCGATCTCTTCCCCGATTTCGTGGGTCCCGGCAACGCCTACACGTTGCTGGCCGAGATCTACCGGAAGCTGGAACGGGATGAGGAGGCGATCGAGGCGCTGGAGAGTCTGCTCCGGCACAACGAGACGGCGTGGGACGAGCACCTGGCGCTGGCGGATCTTCTGGCCGGGGCCGGCCGGAGCGAGGAAGAAGCGGGCATCCTGGAGCGAACCCTCTACATCTCGCCGTTCGACGCCGGCGTGCACCGTCGTCTCGCCGAGTTCGCCTCCGCCGACCGCCGGTTCGACGTCGCGGTGCGCGAGCGCGCCGCCCTGATCGCGCTCGACCCGCCCGACCGCGCGGGAGCGCTGTACCGGCTGGCGCTCGCCCAGCGAGACGCGGGTCGGGCCGAGCAGGCCCGGCGCACGGTCCTGCGAGCCCTGGAGGTGGCGCCGGGGTACGATCCGGCGCAGGAACTGCTGCTCGACCTGGTCGGGAAGGGGCCGAAGGCTGGACTAGAGGGGCCGTGAAGGAATCGCTCAAGAGACGTCGAACGTTCGCAGCCGTGGCGGGCATCCTGTCGCTCGCCCTGCTGGCGGGAGGACTGTCCGCGCGCGACGAGAACTGGCGCCCCGCGGCGCCCGAGGTGGAGACGCCGTCGGTCCCCTACTCGGGCGGCTTCACGTTCGCCCGGATTCGCTTCGAGCCGACGGACTGGGGCGGCGGCCCGTTCATGTGGGGCCTCGACCTGAAGTGGAACCACGACTATCCGTTCGCCGAGGAGAACTTCACCCGCATCGTCGACGAGATCACCGACATCGAGGTGCAGACGGAGGGCGGCAACGTCCTCGAGCTGAGCGATCCCCGGCTGTTCGAGCATCCCTGGGCCTATCTCTGCGAGCCTGGCTTCTGGAACCCGAGGGAGGACGAGCTCGAGAGCCTCCGCTCCTACCTGCTCAAGGGCGGCTTCCTGGTGATCGACGACTTCTTCGACATCCGGGGCTATCCCGTCCAGTGGGAGAACTTCGAGCGGCAGATGGGCCGGCTCCTGCCTGGCTACGAACTCGTCCCCCTTACCGTCGAACACCCCGTCTTCCGCTCCTTCTTCGTGCTCGAGGACATCGACTTCGACATCGAGGACGCCCGCTTCTACCCCGTGCGGGGCCGGATCTACGGTGTCTTCGAGGACAACGATCCGAGCCGGCGGCTGATGGTCGCCATCAACTACAACATGGACATAGGCGATTTCTGGGAGTGGTCGGAGACCACCTTCTACCCGGTCGACGTGACCCAGAAGGGCTTCAAGCTCGGGGTCAACTACCTGATCTACGGGATGACCCACTGAGCCGTTCGCGAACGGACGCGGCCCCGATTCCGCAAGCATGGAGAACTCGATGAACGACACCTCGGAAAGCCTTGCCCAGACGACCGTCCTGGAGGGCGGCGGCGAGGGCCTGACCAGCGAAACGGACATCGAACTGGCCGCGCGGCTGGCGACAGGCCGGGAGCAGGTTCTCGCCCAGCTCGCCAAGCAGATCGTCGGCCAGGGAGACGTGCTGGACCAGGTGCTGATGACCCTCTTCGTGGGCGGCAACAGCATCCTGACCGGCGTGCCGGGCCTGGCCAAGACCCTGATCGTCCAGACCGTCGCCGAGATCCTGGACCTCAAGTTCAGCCGCATCCAGTTCACGCCGGACCTGATGCCCAGCGACATCACCGGCACCGACATCATCCAGGAGGACCACGACACGGGCAGGCGGGAGATGGTCTTCATGCCCGGGCCGATCTTCGCCCAGATCGTCCTCGCCGACGAGATCAACCGGACCCCGCCGAAGACCCAGGCGGCGCTGCTCGAAGCGATGCAGGAGCACCGCGTGACGGTCCAGGGCCGGACCTACGAGCTGGAGCAGCCGTTCTTCGTCTTCGCGACCCAGAACCCGATCGAGCTGGAAGGCACCTATCCGTTGCCGGAGGCCCAGCTCGACCGCTTCATGTTCAACATCATCATCGATCACCTCCCCGAGGACGAGGAGATGGAGATCGTCGACGCCACGACCACGTTGCGTGAGTTCACCCTGGAGACCCGGGTCACGGGCGACGACCTGCGCGCGTTCCACCGGCTCGTGCGGCGGGTGCCGATCGCGGAGCCGATCCTCCGTTACGCCGTTCACCTGGTGCGGATGACCCGTCCCGACACCCCGGAGGCGCCGGACTTCGTGAACCAGTGGGTGCAGTACGGGGCCAGCGTTCGCGCGGCCCAGTTCATGGTCCTCGGCGCCAAGGCCAGGGCGCTGATGGACGGGCGCTACCACGTCGCGCACGAAGATGTCCGGGCCCTTGCCAGGCCCGTCATGCGGCACCGCATCCTGACCAACTTCCACGCCGAGTCTGAGCGGGTGACCACCGACGAGATCGTCAACCGGCTGTTGGAACTGGCGCCCGTGACCCCGAGCGGAATGAAGTGAAGAAGCAGGGGCGCGAAGCCATGCTGAAGAGACGGATCGCGGGTCAGAAGACCCGCGTCACGCTGGCCCCCGTGACCCCGAGCGGGATGAGCTGACGGGCTCCGGCGGCGGCATGAGCTACGGCAGGTTCGTCGACACCGGGACGCTCGCGCGCATCAGCAGTCTCGACCTGCTCGCGAAGACCGTGGTCGAGGGCTTCGTGAGCGGCCTGCACCGGTCGCCGTTCCTCGGCCGGTCGATGGACTTCGCGGAGTATCGGGCGTACCAGCCCGGCGACGACATCCGGCGCGTCGACTGGAAGCTCTTCTGCCGCACGGACCGCTTCTACGTGAAGGAGTTCGAAGCCGACACGAACACGAACCTGACGATCGCGCTCGACGTCTCCCGCTCGATGGACTTCGGCACGGGCGCCCTGACCAAGCTCGACTACGGTCGCTACCTCGCCGCCTGTCTGGGCTACTTCGCCTCCAAACAGAAGGACCGCATCGGCCTGGTGACCTTCGACAGCGAGATCGTCGACTTCGTGCCGCCGGCGGCCAAGCATCTTCAGGTCGTTCTCCACACGATCGACCGGATCGAACCGGGTGGCGGCGGCAGCCTGCGCGAACCGCTGCTCGAGGTGGTCGACGCGGTGCGGCGCCGGAGCATGGTCGTCCTGATCTCCGACTTCTACGAGGATCCCGAGACGGTCATCCGGACCGCGGCCGGCTTCCGGCACAAGGGCAACGATGTGATCCTCTTCCATCTGCTGGACCCGGCGGAACTCCGGTTCGATTTCGACGGCGAGCTCGACCTCAGGGATCTGGAGACCGGGGTGCGGGAAGCCGTGATGCCGGACGTGCTGCGGGACCAGTACCTGGAGCTGATCCGGGAACACACGCGGACGCTGGACCGGTCCCTGGTCGAGGCGGGCATCGACTACACGCTGGTCGACATCTCCCAACCCCTGGACGCGGCGCTCTACAGCTACCTCTCCTCCCGGCTCTACGCGATGAAGGCCCGGTAGCCCGATGGGTCTGCTGGCGCCTCTGTTTCTGCTCGGCCTGGCCGCCGTCGCGGTGCCGGTCCTCATTCACCTGCGTTTGCGGCACCGCAGCCGGGTGGTCCGCTTCCCGTCGCTGATGTTCATCTCCCAGGCGCCCTACCGTTCGATGCGCCGGCGCCGGCTGCGGGACGTTCTTCTGCTCCTGATGCGCTGCCTCGCGGTGGCCCTGCTTGCCCTGGCCTTTGCGCGGCCGCTGTGGCAGGGCGACGCGGCTGCCGGCGCCACCTCTTCCAGCCGGCTGGTCGTCGTGCTGCTGGACAACTCTTTCAGCATGGGCTTCGGCGATCGCTGGCAGCGGGCCGCCGCGGAGGTCGAGTCGGCCTTCGCCGACCTCGAAGCCGCCGACCGGGGCGCCCTGGTCGTCTACTCGGACGAAGCGGAACTCCAGAGCGCGCCGACGACGGATGCAGCGCTGCTGGCCGCGATGGTCCAGGACGTGGAGATAGCGCCGCGGTCCACCTCGCTACTGCCGGCGATCCAGATGGCGCGCGGAGTGCTGGCCGAGGCGGGGGAACTCGGCCGGCGCGAACTCCTCATCGTGAGCGACTTCCAACGCTCGTCCTGGACGCCGGAGAACGTCGCGGCGCTGCCTGCGGGCGTGGAACTGCGGCTCGTCGACGTGGGTGGGGAAGACGAAGAGGTGAGCAACGCCGCCGTTACCGACGTCGCCTTCGACCACTCTCGCAGCGGTGACCGCGAACAGGTGGGCATCGCGGCCCGGGTCAGTTACCTGGTCGTCCGCGAGCCGTCGGCTGACCCGGCCGGGACGCCGTTGCGGGCGGAAGTCGACCTGCTGCTCGATCGCGAGGTGGTCCAGACCAGGGCAGTCGAACTGGGCGCCGACTCGTCGACGATGGTCAGCTTCGCGCCCGAGGTACTCGAACGGCAACGCACGACCCGCGGCACGGTGCGTCTGCGGGACGACACCCTCGCGGCAGACAACGAGTTCCGCTTCGTCCTGTCGCCGGCGCACGAAGTCGGCGTGCTCGTGATCGAACCGGACGGCGACCGCCGCCGTGGCCGGTACCTCGAAGAAGCTCTGGCGCTCGGCCGGCGGCCGTTCTTCCGGGTGAACCGGGTGCAGGCGTCCGGTTTCCAGCGATCGATGCTGGACGGCAAGTCGGTCGTCGTCATCAACGACGCGGCCCAGCAACTGTCCGCTTCGGCCGGCGACGCGATCGCCGGCTTCGTCCGGGACGGCGGTGGCCTGCTGCTCTCGGTCGAGCGCGGCATGACGTCAACTGCAGGGTTGCTGAGGGAGTTCGGCGTGACCAGCGAACGTCAGGCGGACCGGTTGTCCGGCAGCGCGGCTTCCCTGGCCTGGTTCGACACGGGTCATCCGGTCTTCGACGTCTTCGCCGCGGCCAGGAGCGGCGATTTCTCCTCCGCGTCCTTCTTCCGCTATCACCGGCTGGTGCCTCCCGAAGGCGCCGCGACGATCGCCCGCTTCGACGACGGCGTCCCGGCGCTGCTCGATCTGATGCCGGCGGCGGCGGAGGACGGCGGGGTGCCGGGCGCCGGTTCCGGCCGCGTTCTCGTGCTGCCTACCTCGTTCGACACGTTCTGGAACACGCTGCCGCTTCAGGCGGTGTTTCTTCCCTTCGTTCATCGCTCGGTCGAGTACCTGGCCGGCTACTCGCTGCCCCGCTCCTGGTATCGCGTGGGTGAAGTCGCAGAGGTGGAACTGCCCGGCGGGCGGGCGGAAAGCGAGGGGGACGGATACGTCTCGGTCGCTCCGTCGGGCCGCGAGAGCCGTATCGACGCGGACGGCGGAGGTCTGCTGCTGGACGTCGAGGAGCCGGGCTTCTACGAGTTCCGGGAGGTGCGGGCCGACGTCTCCGCCGAGCCCCTGACCCTGGCGAGCAACGTGCCCGTGGCGGAGTCCGACCTGAACCGGCTCGATCTGGACGAGTTCATGTCCCGCATTCGGCCGAGGGAAGAGGAGAGCGCTTCGGCGACGGAGGCGGCGGCGCTGACTCCGGAAGAACGTGAGCGGCGGCAACGACTCTGGTGGTTCCTGATCGCTGCCGCGGCTCTGGTACTGGCCGCCGAAACCCTGTTGGCCAACCGCCGCCGCGCCGCCGCGGCGCCGGTCGTGACAGCATGGAGCCCCACCGGCGAGCAGAGCTGACTGAGGAGACCCGATGGCTTCCGGTTTCGATCCGATCTACGACCCGACCTACGGCGAACTGATGAGCGTGATCCGTCGCGTTCGCCTGCGCTGGCGGATGAAGGTGGCGTTGCGCGGGCTGGTCACGCTGATCGTGACCGGCTTCGCTGCGTTCGCCGTCTCGGTCTGGGGCATGGACTACTTCCTCTACAGCGAGCGCGCGGTCGAGGTGTTTCGCTGGCTCGCCTACCTGACGCTGATCGCTCTCGCGGTTCGGTTGCTCGGGATTCCTCTTGCCCGACGTGTGTCCACGCGCCAGGTGGCGCTCTACGTGGAGGAGAACGAGCCGACGCTCAAGGCTTCGGTGCTGAGCGCGGTGGAACTGGGTCCCGTGCAGCAGGGTTCGCCCGCGGACGCCGAGCGGGTGTCGCCGGAACTCCAGCGGCAGGTTCTGGAGGAGGCGATCGAGCGCTGCCAGCAGAGCGGTTTCGCCACACGGATCGAGCGCGGCGCGCTGCAGCGTTTCTCGGCGGCCCTGGCTGGTGTGGCGAGCGCCGGCATGGTGGCCGTGTTGCTCAGCCCGGCTTTCCTTCAGCACGGCGCGATGCTGCTGTTCACGCCCTGGCGGGCGGCGGCCGTCGACAATCCGTACCGCCTGGTCGTGGCGCCGGGGAACGTGACGGTCGCACGCGGCTCCGATCAGTTGATCAGCGCGGCGGTGCTGGGCTTCGACCCGGACCGCGTCGAACTCGGGCTGAGGCCGCTGGACGCCGCCGGCAACCCGGACGGCGAGTGGCAGCAGTGGCCGATGAACCGCGTCGGTGAGGGTTTCGAACTGGCGGAACCTGGGGAGGATGGGGAGCGGATGATCGGCGGCGAACCCGCGACTCACGACTTCATCGCCCTGAACCTGCGCGCCGACACGGACTACTACGTCGACGCCTCCGGCGTCCGCTCGCCGATCTACCGGATCCGGGTCAAGGACCTGCCCTACGTCGACCAGATCGACCTCCTGTACCGCTTCCCCGGCTACAGCGGGCTGTCGGACCAGGCCGTCGAGGACGGCGGCGACATCGCGGTTCTCAGGGGTACCCAGGTGAGCTTCAGCATCCTGCCGATCTTCCAGGTCGAGGCGGGGCGGCTGCTGGTCGAAGGCGACGAACCCAGGAACCTGAACATCGAAGGCGACCGGCTCGTCGCCGCGTACACGGTGGACGAGAGCACCTACTACCGGATCGAGCTGATGGACGACGAGGGCCGGTGGCACCGCGCCTCGGCGGAGTACATGGTCACGGCCCTCGAGGATCAGCCGGCCATCGTGCGCTTCGTCGCTCCCGGCCGTGACGTGAAGGTGTCGATGATCGACGAGGTGTTCGCCGAGGTCGAGGCGGAGGACGACTACGGCATCCGTCGCCTGAACATCCGCTATGCCGTGAACGGCGGCGACGAGACGGAGGTCACGCTGCTCGACAGCGCCTCCTCGATGAAGAAGGTGAGCGCGGGGCACACGCTCTTCCTCGAGGAGATGGACCTCGAGGTCGGCGACTCCATCTCCTACCACGCCGAGGCCTGGGATCGCAGCCATGCGCAGCCGACGGTCAGCGACATCTACTTCCTGGAGATCCGGCCCTTCGACCGGAACTACCGCCAGGCCGAGCAGGGCGGAGGCGGCATGGGCGGCGGCGCCGGCGGCCTGGACCAGACGCTCTCGGTGCAGCAGAAGATGATCATCTCGGCAACGTTCCGCCTGATCCGCGACGAGGACGAGTACACGGCCCAGGAACTGTCCGAGCACGTGAAGACGGTTGCCCTGATGCAGGGTCGGCTGCGCGAACAGGTGGCATCCCTGGTCACGCGGATGGGCAACCGCGGCCAGCAACTGCTCCAGGACGACGACTTCTCGAAGATCATCGAGTTTCTCGGGAAGGCCGATGTCGAGATGTCCATGGCGGAGAAGGAGCTCGAAGCGGAGCGTCCCGAGGAGGCGCTGGCGGAGGAGAAGAAGGCCCTGGCGTCGTTGCAGCGCGCGGAGTCCGTGTTCCGCGACGTGCGCGTCTCGTTCGAGCAGGGCGGCGGCGGTGGCGGCGGCAATCAGCAACTGTCCGAGGATCTGGCGGATCTGTTCGAGCTCGAGCTCGACAAACTGCGCAACCAGTACGAAACGGTCCAGCGCGGCGCCGCGGAGCAGGCGCAGGCGGAAGTCGATGAACTCATGCAGAAGCTCCGCGAGCTGGCCCGCCGCCAGCAGCGCGAGAACGAGCGTCAGAACCGGCTGCGGAGCCGCTCGCAGCAAGGCGGCGGTGGCGGCGGCAGACAGCAGGACCTGATCGAGGAAACGGAGGAGCTCGCGCGGCGCCTGGAACGGCTGGCGCGCGAACAGCAGCGCCCGGAACTGAGGGAGACGACGCAGGCGCTGCGACAGGCGGCGGAGGAGATGAGGCGTTCCCAGGCTGGCTCGTCCCGGTCGCAGTCGAATGCCGGCGCGGACGGGATCGCGGCTCTCGACAAGCTGCGCGAGGCGAGGCGGCTGATGGACCGCAACCAGCGCCAGCAACTCGGGCGGGACATGGAGGAATTGCAGGAGCGCGCCAACCGTGTGTCACGGATGCAGAGCCGGATCGAGGAGCAGGTTGGTGAACTGGCCGGCCGGGAAGGCGAGGACGGTCAGACCCGCAGCGACCTTTCGGCGCGGGAACGTGCCGACCTGGTCGAACGGATCATGGAGCGCAAGGACCGTCTGACCGACGAGGTGGCGGGCCTCGAGGCGCAGCTCAACCGGATGAGCCAGGGCGCCCGCAACGATCAGCCGGAGACGGCGCGGAAGCTGCGCGAATCGGCGACGATCATCCGCGACGAACAGTTGAAGGAGAAGATCCGTTACTCGAAGGGCGTGCTGGCCGGCCGCGACCCGGAGTTCGCCCGGTTGTTCGAGAACCAGATCCGGCAGGACATCGACGACGTGACGGAGCGGATCGCCGAGGCGCGGGAGAGCGTCGGCGAGGGAGAGGGCGAGCGTCAGGAGCGGATGCTCGAGCGGACGCGCGACCTGGTCGAGAACCTGGCCTCGATGGAGGCCCGTTTGCGTGACCGCGTCGAGGAGGGCGGCCGGCTCGGCCAGCGTCCGGGGCAGGAGAACGAGCAGGAGGGCCGGCAGCAGGGCGGCGAGCAGCAGGGAGGCCAGCAGCAAGGAGGCCAGCAGCAGGGCGGTGAGCAGCAGGGCGGTGAGCAACAAGGCGGCCGGCCCGGCGACACCGCTTCGGAGACCGGGGGCGACGCGGCCAATCCGCAGGGCGGCCGGAACCGGGGTCGCTTCAGCCAGTACGGCTCGAGTTCAGGCGGCTTCTACCAGCCCGGCATCTTCCAGGCGGAGGATCTCCGGCAAGTCGACCGGGAACTGGACCAGCGACGCGCCGACCTGGAGAGCCTGAGGAACGACCTGCGGCGCGAGCGGATGGACACGGCGGACCTCGACCAGCTACTCCAGCAGATGGGCGATCTGAGCCTGCTCGGTCTCAACCGCGACCCGCGAGCCCTCGAACGGCTCCGGAACGAGATCGTCGAGGGCCTGCGGCAGTTCGAGTACCGCCTGTGGCGCGAGCTGCGCGGCGGCGAAGTCGAACGCGTCTACCTCGGCAACTCGGACCAGGTACCGCCCGGCTACCGCGACCTCGTCGACGAGTACTTCCGCAAGCTCGCCAGCGAGAGCTAGCTGGGCGCAGCGTGGCCGTGGCGGCTGCGGCGCGTTGGCGGTGGTTGCTGCCGCCTCGGCTGGACGGACCGAAGGGAAGGGGCCCAGGCGCGGCTCTTTCGGACCGTCTTTCCGACGAGAGCGTCTGCGCAGCAGCGCGCCAGACAGTGGAAGAGGGCGTAGTAGACCGTGCTGACCGTGCGGCGAAGGTGAGTTTGCAGCGGCCGTCCGCGGCCGGAGGGGAGCTGCTGCTCAGCGGAAACGAGGAGATCAGAGGCCTTCAGGGCGCCAGTCTCCCGCATCGGACTGGGTGACCAGGTGAATGCTGGGGGTGACCTCCAGATCCTGGTCCCAGAGCAAGTCGCGGACTCGTCTTCGGAACGAGTTCAGGCCCTCAACCTCCGCCGGCGGTTCGATCTCACCCTCGTAGATCGCCCAGACGTCGACGACTTCGTCGCCGTACCATGATCTGGTGGGCTGTACCCAGACGTTCGTGAACCGCAGGCTGGGGAAGACCTCGTGGACAATCCGGTGGACCTCGGTCCTGATGCGGGGCAATTCTCGGCGGAGATCCCGGCTGACCTCCTGAAGCGACTGGCTACTCACGTCAACCCCTTTCTTCTTGAAGACGATACTCCGTCTGGAACGGAGGCCTCAAGGACTTAGACGGATTGGACGCCTGAGTTCCGTACTGGTTGCTCTCCTTCGCTCCCGGCAACCGGCTGTCGACGTTCAGGGAGTCTGCGACGGCAACGGTGGCGCGGCTCCCGGCTTGCGGCCGTACTCGTGACGGCTACTTCTCTTTCGACTCCGCCTTCTCGCGGCACTTGGCGAAGACGAAGCAGAAGCCGGCCGCCTGGAGTCCGGCCTGGAGACCCACGGCGAGCCAGCGGTTCAGGTCGTAGGCCCAGTAACCGATGAGGCCCGCGGTGGCGGCGACGAAGAGGATTCCGGCGGTGAACACCAGGGGAGCGCGTCGAATCGTCCAGAACGGTTCGATTCGCTCCTCCTTCAGCCAGAATGGAAGCTCCTCTTGCAGTGTTCGTCTCCCGGTCAGTTCCCCGTCGGGATGTCGTTGTACGGCACGTCGCGGTCGACGCGGATCTCGCCGGGGAGGCCGAGGACGCGTTCGGCGATGATGTTGCGCAGGATCTCGTCGGTGCCGCCGGCGATGCGGAGGCCGGGGCTGTAGAGGAAGGACTGCTGGAACAGGGCGTCGGAGGGCATGAGGGATGGGTCGGTGATCACGCCGCCCATGTCCATCAGGTCCGCGCCGAACGAGGACACGTTCTGGAGCTTCGAGGCCGAGACGACCTTGCCGATCGAGTTCTCGGGTCCCGGGACCTTGCCCTGGGAGAGAGCCGTCAACGTGCGCGCCTTCGTGTGCGCCATGCCCATCGATTCGACGTACCAGTCGGCGATCTTCTCGCGAACCGAGGAGTCCTCGAGGGCGGGCCTGCCGTCGAGTTCGCAGGCAGCGGCGAGCTTCATCACCTCGCGGAAGTCCGGCGGCGGTGCGCCGCCGACGGCGAGTCGCTCGTTCATCAGGGTGGTGATCGCCACCTGCCAGCCTTCGCCTATGGCGCCCAGGCGCTGGCTGTCCGGCACCCGGACGTTGGTGAAGAAGACCTCGTTGAAGTTGGAACCGCCGTTGATCTGCTTGATCGGCTTGATCTCGATTCCGGGCGACTTCATGTCGATGAAGAAGAAGGTCAGGCCCTTGTGCTTGGGAAGCGACGAGTCGTGCCGCGCGACCAGGATGCCCCAGTCGGAGTAGTGCGCGCCCGAGGTCCAGACCTTCTGGCCGTTGACCACCCAGTCGTCACCGTCGCGGTGGCAGCGGGTGCGGAGTCCGGCGACGTCGGAACCGGCCGCGGGCTCGGAGAACAACTGGCACCAGACCTCGTCGCCGCGGATCATCGGAGGGATGTAGCGGGCCTTCTGCTCTTCCGTCGCGTACTGGGCCATGACCGGGCCGCACATGCCGAGACCGATGCTGAAGAAGCCGGTCGGCACGTCGTAGCCCGCTTCCTCCTGGTCGTAGATGATCGTCTCGATCATCGGCCGGCCCTGGCCGCCCTGCGCCTCGGGCCAGTGGCGGCAGGCGTAGCCGGCCTCCGCCTTCCTGGCCTGCCAGGCTTTGGCGAGGGCGAGGCCTTCGTCGGCGTCCAGCCGGCGGCTGACGCTGGGGCGGTCCCTGCGCGGCTCCGCGTTGGCGTTGAGCCAGGCGCGGACCTCGGTTCGGTACGCTGCCTGTTCGGGAGTGTCGTTGAAGTCCATCAGGCGGCCTCCTGCTGTTCCAGACCGGAGATCAGCCGGTCCTTCCACACCCTCTCGCTGCCGATGCTGAGCGCGAGCAGCTTGGAGCGGCGGTAGTAGAGGTGGCAATCGGACTCCCAGGTGAAGCCGATGCCGCCGTGAGTCTGGATGTTCTCCTTCGAGGCGAAGTGGAAGGCCTGGGTCGCGGCAACACGGGCCGCGGCCGCCGCGACCGGCAGTTCCGGCGCGTCGGTCGACAGCGCCCAGGCGCCGTAGTAGCAGTTCGCCCGGGCGAGTTCGTTCTTGATGTAGATGTCGGCGAGCTTGTGCTTGATCGCCTGGAAGGAGCCGATCGGCCGGCCGAAGGCGTAGCGGCCCTTCGCGTAGCCGATCGCCATCTGGAGGCAGGCGTCGGCGCCGCCGAGCTGTTCCATCGCGAACAGCACGGCGGCGCGGTCGAACACACTGTCCTTGAGCGCCCAGCCCTGGCCGGCTTCGCCGAGCGATTCCGCTTCGGCGCCGTCGAACGTGATCCTGGCGTGGGAACGGGAGGGGTCGAGGGTCTCGACCTGCTCGCGGGAGACTCCGCTTCCATCCAGGTCGACGAGCGCGAGCGAAACGCCGTCTCCGTCCTTCGCGGCGACGACGCAGAAGTCGGCGATGTCGCCGTCAGGTACGGGCATCTTGGTGCCCGACAGGGTGCCGTCCCTCAACGTCGCCTGCAGGTTCGCCGCGGTCGCCAGGCCGGGGCCTTCCGAGAGAGCGAAGGTGCCGATCGTCTCGCCGGTCGCCAGCCTGGGAAGCAACCGCTGCTTCTGCTCTTCCGAGCCGCCGAGGAGCACCGCCTCCGTTGCCAGATAGACCGAGGAGGAGAAGGGCACCGGCGCGACCGCGCGACCGAGTTCCTCGGCGACCACGCAGAGTTCGAGGTAGCCGAAGCCGATGCCGCCGTACTCCTCGGGAACCGCGATTCCGGGGGATTCGTTGGCGCCGATCTGCTGCCACAGATCGCGCGCGAAGGGTTCGTCCGCGTCCTCCAGGACTCGCCGGGGGACGGTCGTGTCGCAGGCCGCGCGCAGGAAGGTGCGCGTCTGCTGCTTCAGTGCCTTCTGGGCATCCGAGAAATCGAAGTTCATTGGAGCTCCTGGTCAGTTTCGGACGCGGAGTCTAGCAAGCGAAACCGGGCTATGCCGCCCGCTCACCGAACCCCTTCAGACCTCGTAGGTTCGACCCTCCACGGCGGTCTCGATCTCGAGGTCGGAGCGTTCGAGCATGTCGTCGCCGAGGTGCGTGAGGAGCATCCGGCCGCAGTCCAGGCGAGGCCTTCGGGCGAGCAGCTCGACGTAGTTCAGGTGGTTCGGGACGGGCCGGTCGTAGAAGTTGCACTCGCAGATGAAGAGGTTCGCGCCGCCTGCCGCGTCGATCAGCGCTTCGGTCCACTCCGTGTCGCCGGAGAACGTGAGCGTTCGGCCGCCGTACTCGACCCGCAGTGCGTAGCTCGGCGCCCCGGAGGGATGGACGACCTCGAACGGTGTGACCCGGAGCCCGTTGACGGAGACTGTCTCGCGCTCGTGGAGCTCGACGATCTCGAGTTCGAACGCCAGCTCGCGCCTGGAGGAACCGGGGTACAGAGCCTCCGCCGCCTGCTGGATTCTCTCCCGTAGCCCGGGCGGGCCGGCGAGGGTGAGGGGTGTGGTTCGGCGGGCCCGGTAGTGGGCGTCGCTCAGGAGAAAGGGCAGACCGCCGAAGTGGTCTCCGTGCAGGTGGGTGATGAGGATCGTGCGGATCGAGGCGGGCTCGATGCCGCGGGCCTTCATCGCGACGAGAGACGTTGCGCCACAGTCGAGCAGAGCCGGAGAAAGCGGGCCGTCGCTCGTCTGGCCGCCCAGGAGGAAGCAGGTGTGCAGCCGGCCGCCGCTGCTGAAGGCGTCGCCGCAGCCGAGGACCTGGAGCTGGAACGTCATGGGGCTGTGAATCGGGTTCCGGACATGGAGCGCGCGGCCGTGACCGTGGCCGCCTGGCGGACGGCATGATAGAGCACGAGTCGACGTGGTACGGGACGGTTTGAAGGGGCCGGCAAGGGCGTCGGCCCGTGGATCATGAGGAGCCAAGGCGATGGGGGAGCAGACCAGTTTCGAGACGATCAGGGTCGAGAGCGACGGAAACCTCGGATTCCTGACCCTCGCGCGTCCCGAGCGGCTGAACGCCGTGGACGGGACGATGCTGCGCGAACTGGCCCTCGCCGCGGCCTGGTTCGACGACCGGAGCGAGGTCGATGTGGTCGTGCTCCGCGGCGAGGGCCGCGCGTTCTGCGCCGGCGCCGACCTGAAGGCGATGGGTGCCGCTTCGGAGTTGAACTGGCGCCAGCGCCGCGAGGCCGGCCAGCTTGGCCGCCGGGCGATGGACGCGCTGGAGCAGATGCGGGCGCTGACCGTGGCCCAGGTCCAGGGGTACGCGGTCGGCGGCGGCTTCCTGCTGATGGCGGCCTGTGACCTGCGGGTGGTCGCGGAGGACGCCGTGTTCTTCATCCCCGAAGTCGAGCTCGGCCTGCCGCTGGCCTGGGGCGGCGTGCCGCGGATGGTGCGCGAGATCGGACCGGCCCTGACCAAGGAGCTCATCATCACCTGCCGCCGCTTCGGCCCGTCCGAAGTGGCGCCGATGGTCAACCGCATCGTGCCGGCCGAGCGGCTGGTGGAGACGACGCTGGAATTGGCCCGCACCCTGGCCGCGATGCCCGCGGTGCCGGCGGCGATCACGAAGGACCACGTGAACGCCGTGAGCCGGGCCATCGCGGGCGCCACCGACTTCGCCGACGGCGACACGCTCCAGTGGGTGAGAGGCGACGCCGAGTCGGAGGCGGCCCGGCTGCGCTACACGGAGCGCACGCTCGGCGGCAAGCGGGCCTAGCCCGCGGGGACTGGGTGCGCCGGCGCCCCCGCCGGCTGTGGCCGCGGGTCTTCTGACCCGCGGACAACAAGGCGCCGCGAAACGGCGACCATCCTGCGGGCTAGCCCGGCGACTTGTGGACCTGGCCGACCCGCATGACGAAGCGGACGTCCTGGAGCTTCGTGACGTCGGCGATCGGGTCGCCCTCGACCGCGATCAGGTCCGCCGCCTTGCCGGCGGTGATCGAGCCGGTCTCCTCCCAGATGTCGAGCAGCTTCGCGGTGACCGTCGTCGCCGACTGGATCGCCGTCATCGGCGCCATGCCGCCCTCGACCATGTAGAGGAACTCCTGGGCGTTGCTGCCGTGGGGGCAGACGCCGCAGTCCGTGCCGAAGGCGATCGGCACACCCGCCCGATGAGCCTTGGCGAAGGTCTCCTGGATGACCGGTCCGATGGCGGCCGCCTTGGGCCGGATGATCTCCGGAAAGTAGCCCGGTACCGCGGCCTTCTCGGCGACGAAGTTGCCCGCCGAGATGGTGGGGACGAAGTACGTGCCGTGCTGCTTCATCAACTCGAACGCCTCTTCGTCCATGTAGGTGCCGTGTTCGATCGTCGTCACGCCGGCCCGGATCGCCCGCTTCATGCCCTCCGCGCCGTGGGCGTGGGCGGCGACCATGAAGCCGTAGTCCTTCGCCGTGTCGACGATCGCACGGATCTCCTCCTCCGTGAACTGCGGGTTCTGACCGCTCTTGGCCAGGCTCAGGACGCCGCCGGTGGCGGTGATCTTGATCAGGTCGGCGCCCTCCTTGTAGCGCTGCCGGACCGCCTTGCGGGCGTCCTCGATGCCGTTGACGATGCCCTGCCTGGGGCCTGGGTCGCCCTGGAGGTCCGGCCTCATGCCGTTCGTCCGGTCGCCGTGGCCGCCGGTCGTTGCAAGCGAGGTGGTCGCGGCGAAGATGCGAGGCCCTGGCATTTCGCCGCGGTTGATCGCATTCCGCACCGCGAGGATCGCCGTCGTCTCGCCGCCCACGTCGCGGACGGTGGTGAAGCCGGCGAGCAGCGTGCGCTTCGCGTAGATCAGCCCCTTGACCGTGGCGTCCGCCGGAGTCTGCTGGAACCGTTCGAGATAGGACGCGGCGCCGGCCTGCTCCGAAGTCAGGTGAACGTGCATGTCCATCAAGCCGGGCAGAACGGTGTGGCCGGAGAGGTCGATCAGGGTGTCGCCGTCCTCCGGATCGGCGAGCCCTTCCTCGACGGCCAGGATCGTCTCGCCTTCGACGACGATCGTGTGCCGGCCGAGCACCTCGCCGGCTTCGACGTCGACGAGGGCCCCCGCGTGGATCACGGTGCGACCGTCGGCGCCGACGGGGACGGTCGTCGCGAACAGGATGACCGCAGCAGCGAAGAGAAAGGCGGAGTGAGGCAGGCAGGTTGTTCGGCGCATTTCGGCGGCTCCGGGCGGTGGAACGGTGTAAGCGGGCAAGGACTGTAGCGCAGCAAGACTGGGTGCGCCGGCGTTCTCGCCGGCTGCCGCCGAAGGCGGCCGGAAAGACGCGCCGCGCAGCGGCGACGATTCGGTGCCTACCGCGCAGGTTCCGTCGAGCCCGATCCGAACCGGCCCACGGCCCAGGTCAGGAAGAACCCGGCACCCGCCAGGACCACCGCCGATCCGAGCTGGACGGCGCCTGGCGGGGAAGCCTCGAAGGGCCAGAGACCGACGACGGCGCCCAGCAGAAGGCCCAGGAGTACTCCCAGGGTCGCCTGCCGGAAACGTCGCAGCGCGAACCGCACCGCGTTGCTGATGACCGTCGCGCCGACGATGATGCCGATCAGAACCGGCAGCAGGACCGTGCCCGCCTGGAGCAGGTCCGCCGTATCGAACTCCCTGAGCCCCTGGTACAGCAGATCGACGGCGCCCAGGATTGCTTCGTACTGCCCCAGGACGAGGAGCAGGTAGGCGCCGCTCAGGCCGGGCAGGATCATCGCGGCGGCGCCGGCGGCGCCGGCGATGGCGAGGAGGAGCGGCCCGCTGCCCGATAGTCCTTCGGAGGCTGGGCCGCTCTGGGCGATCGCGAGCGCCGCCATCGCCGCGAAACCTCCCGTCGCGCCGCCCCAGAAGCTCCGGTTGCCCGGCCGGCCGAGACGCCACACAAGGGGCGCGCCGCCCAGGGTCAGGCCGATGAAGGCGCTGTACATCATCCAGCGCTGGTGAACCACCAGATCGCGCAGGAGGCCTGCCAGGAGGAGAATCGCCAGTCCGCCTGCAAGGGCGACGACGGACAGGAGCAGCAGCGGCTGGAAGCGCAGCCGCAAACGGGTCGTATCCGCCACCGCCTCGATGAAGCGGGGATAGATGCCGACGGCGAGCAGCATCGTGCCGCCGCTGATTCCGGGCACCAGGTTCGCGAGGCCCATCAGGGCGCCGCCAGCGGCCGCGCGCGGTAGCCAGGATGGGGCTCCGGGGGTACCGGGCCCGGTCTTGCCGTCGGCCATCGAGTCGGAGTCTAAGGGCGCTTCGCGATTTCACGCGCGTTTGGTCTAGCGTTGCGCCCATGACGGACTACGACTACGACCTCTTCGTGATCGGCGCGGGTTCGGGCGGCGTGCGCGCCAGCCGGATGGCAGCCGGCCACGGCGCGCGGGTGGCGGTGGCCGAGGAGCGCTACCTCGGCGGCACCTGCGTCAACGTCGGCTGCGTGCCGAAGAAGCTCCTCGTCTGCGCCTCGGGCTTCGCGGACCACTACGGCGAGGCCTCCGGGTTCGGCTGGACGGCGGAGCGGCCCGCCTTCGACTGGGGGAAGCTGATCGCGAACAAGAACCGGGAGATCGAGCGCCTGAACGGGATCTACCGCGGCCTGCTGGACGGCGCCGGCGTGGAACTGTTCGAGGGAAGGGCAAGATTGATCGATCCGCATTCGGTGGAGATCGACACGGGGGATGGCGGTCGACGGCGGGTTACGGCGGACCAGATCCTGGTCGCCGTCGGCAGTTGGCCGGACATGCCGCCGATTCAGGGGATCGAACACGCGATCAGCTCGAACGAGGCCTTCTACCTGGAGCGGCTGCCGGAGCGCTTCGCGGTGGTCGGCGGCGGCTACATCGGCGTCGAGTTCGCGGGTATCTTCGCCGGCCTCGGTTGCGAGGTGACCCTGATCTACCGGGGGCCGCTCTTCCTGCGCGGATTCGACGAGGAGATTCGAGTTCATCTGGCCGAGGAGATGCGGACGAGAGGCATCGAGCTCCGGTTCGACAGCCGCGTGGAGTCGATCGAGGAACTGAAGGCCGGTGAGGCCGACCGTTTACGGCTCCGCCTCGACGACGGCGACACGATCTCATGCGGCGAAGTGCTCTGCGCCACCGGCCGCCGGCCCCTGGTCGCCGACCTGGGACTGGCTGACTGCGGAGTGGCGCTGGGCGAGAACGGCGAGATCCTCGTCGACGAGTACTCGCGCAGCAACGTGCCGAACATCTGGGCGATCGGCGACGTGACGGACCGGCTGAACCTGACCCCGGTGGCGATCCACGAGGCGATGTGCCTGGCCCGCACCCTGTTCGGCGGCGAGCCGACCCCGGTCGACCACGAGACCGTCGCCACGGCCGTCTTCAGCCAGCCGCCGCTCGCGGCGGTCGGTCTGACCGAAGAGGAGGCGCGGGCCCGCTACGGCGAAGTCGACGTCTACCGGAGCCGCTTCCGACCGCTCAAGCTCACGCTGACCGACAACCAGGAACGCACCCTGATCAAGCTGATCGTGGAACGGGCCACGGACCGCGTCCTCGGCGCCCACATGCTCGGCGCCGACGCGCCCGAGATCATTCAGGGCCTGGCGGTCGCGGTGAAGATGGGCGCCACGAAGAACGACTTCGACGCCGCGATGGCGATCCACCCGACGTCGGCCGAGGAGTTCGTCACCCTCCGCTGAGTCCCGTTGTCGGTGCGCCGGCCTTCTGGCCGCCACCAGTGGCGGGACGGTTGTGGCCGGGCCCGGCCCGGTCCAAGGTTCAGCCGGCGTTCCGGCGAGCTTCCACCGCGTCGAGGACGTCGACTTCGAGACGCGGTCCGCCGAGGTCGGCGATCTCGCGCAGGCCGGTTGGGCTCGTCACGTTGACCTCGGTCAGCCAGCCGCCGATCACGTCGATGCCGGCGAAGACGATGCCGAGCCGCACGAGTTCGGGGCCGACCGCGGCGGCGATCTCGCGGTCGCGTTCGTCGACGTCCGTGGCCGCGGGCTGGCCGCCGACGTGGAAGTTGGCCCGCGACTCGCCCTCGGCGGGCACTCGCAGCACCGCGCCCAGCGCCTGTCCCTCGACGAGGATGACCCGCTTGTCGCCTTCCCGGATCTCAGGCAGATAGCGCTGCGCCATGATGTAGCGGCTCTCGTGCCCGGTCGCCGCCTCGAGGATGGCGCTCGAGTTCCGGTCGCCGGCCCTCAGATGGAAGATCCCTTCGCCGCCGGCGCCGTCGAGCGGCTTGACGATCATCTCGCCGCCCATCTCCTCCTGGAAGGCGAGTAAATCCCGGATGCGGCGGCTGACCCGCGCCGGTGGGCAGACCTCCGGAAAGCGAAGCGCGAAGAGCTTCTCGTTCGCGTCGCGAAGCGACAGCGGGTCGTTCACGACGAGCGTGCTCTTCGCCACCATGGACAGCAGGTGCGTGGCGTAGAAGAAGGCCATGTCGAAGGGCGGGTCCTTCCGCATCCAGACGACATCGAACTCGTCGAGGAAGGCGGTTCGCCCGCCCCCGACCTCGTACCAGTCGCCGGCGGCGGCCGGATCGGTGGTACGGGTCGGAGTCGCCTTCGCCCGAGGCCGTCCGCCCGGTCCGAGTTCCAGCGTGTCGATCGTGCAGACGGCCAGGTCATGGCCGCGACGATCCGCCTCGCGCAGGAACGCGATCGTCGTGTCCTTCTCGGGGTCGAGACGCTCGATCGGATCGATGACGAAGAGATGGCGCATCGGTGGCCAGTGGGGAAGAAAACGGGCGGCGCAAGCTATCACGCGGTCGCGCCGGCGGAGTCGGCGGCTCCGGCCGTACAATCCCGCGCCGTGGACCGAACCGATCCATGCTGGCTCTTCGGCTACGGCTCGCTGATCTTCCGTCCGGCGATCCCCTTCGTGGAGCGCCGGCCCGCCCGAGTCCGGGGTTGGACCCGGCGCTTCTGGCAGTGGTCGACGGATCACCGGGGCACGCCCTGGAAGCCGGGCCGCGTGGTCACCCTGACGCCGGCGCCGGAGGATTGTTGTTGGGGGATCGCCTACCGACTCGCCGAAGCGGACGCCGCCGCCATCCTCGCCGACCTGGACATACGCGAACGCGGTGGCTACGTCCGCATGGAGATCGAACTCGAACTGGAGGAGTCTGCCGGGGAGACGCCGGGCCCGTCGCCGGAGATCACCTTGGGCCTGACGTACCAGGGTTGGCCCGGCAACCGGAACTACGCCGGACCAGCGCCACTTGAGCAGATCGCGTCCCAGATCGTCCAGGCAACAGGCCCGAGCGGCGCCAACGCCGACTACGTTCGCCATCTGGACGACGGGCTGAACGCCCTCGGTGTCGAGGACCCCCACGTCGCTGCCCTGGCCGCCAGACTACGGGAGTAGCCCCGCCGTGGAGGACGGCCTCCGCCGAGCCGATGCGACCTCCGTGGCGAGTTCGCCGGACGACCCAGCCGGCGAGGCGCCTCGCTCCAGGCCGCTCATGTGGTGCGCGATGCGCCACAGGTGATAGCTGACCCGGTAGAGCCATCGCATGGCGTCGAGCTGCTTGAGTGCGGCTTCCGTATCCAACTCCGGCGACATGACCGACCGCACGATGCGCTCCCGGTACGAATGCCGTCTGCGGGCCAGCATGTCCGTGATGCGATCGAACCGTCCTTCTTCCGATCCGATCGTCGTCTGGCCGGAGCGGCGCAAGGCATCGCCGAGCACGAGGGCGAGGCGGCGGAGCCGCTTCTCGGTCCGCAAGGTCTCCAGGCGATCCTCCTGCCGGCAGCGATGAAGCAGGCGCAGCAGATGGTCCAGAATGTGGATCGTGGCCGTGTAGCCGCCGCGCGTGTTCACGTCCAGCGAGTCGTTACGGATCCGGTCGACGAACTTCCGCGTCCGGGCAAGCGCGTCCTCCAGCTCCGTGGTCGACGACGGCGATGCACGCCGTGCGATCGGGGGATCGAGCAGCTTCCGGAGACTCGCCGTTGCATGGCGGACGATGTCGGCGACGGTGGATCTGGCGGCGTAGACCGCCGGCACCGAGTGATCGAGCAGGCGGTCGTCGAGTCGGCGGGTGAGAGCGGGCCCCCGCTCGGGAAAGAGGTAAACGATGAAGCGGGCAAACGGCTCCGCGAAGGGAAGCACAAGAATGACGCCGAGGGCGTTGAAGGTCGTATGGAAACCGACCAGGGCGAACTGGGCTGTGGCCACGCCGCCTCCGGAGAGCCATGGTCCAACGAGCAGCGCATAGAGATCGAGAAGGACGAGGGCGAACACGGCCGTCATCACGTTGTAGACGACATGCGCGAAGCCCGTGCGCCGCGTAGCAGCCGAGCCGCCCAGGGTTGCCAGCGCGGCAGTGAACGTGGTGCCGACATCCATCCCGATCACGATCGCCGCGCCCTGCGAAAAGGTAATCGCGCCGCTTCCCATGGCTGCAAGCGCCGTTGCGACGCCCGCGCTCGATGACTGAGTTACCAGGGTGATGCCGACGCCGAGCAGTACAAGCAGGAGGCGTCCGCCCAGGCCGTCGCCGGGAAAGTCCGTCGGCGTCACGGTGCCCTCGAACCGGGACATGCCTTCCTGCATCGTCTCGACGCCCACGAACAGCACACTGAATCCGGCGAGCGCCCAGCCGACTGCCGCCAGGCGCGGCGGCCCGAACAACCGCAGCAACACGCCGACCAGGATCAGCGGCATGACGACCGTGCCGAGGCTGAGCTGGAAGCCCAGCAGTGCGACGAACCATCCCGTGATCGTCGTGCCGATGTTGGCCCCCAGAACGATGCCCAGTCCCTGGGGAAACGTCAGCAGTCCGGCTCCCACGAATCCCACGGCCGTCACCGTGGTGGCGCTCGATGACTGCACGACCGCCGTGGCGAATGCGCCCGCGGCTGCGCCTTTCAGGGGACTGCTGGTGAACCGCGCCAGCATGCGTTGCAGAGAGCCGCCGGCGATATCCCGCAGTCCCCGCGTCAGGATGACCATTCCCAACAGAAACAGGCCCAGCCCGCTGAGCGCGACTGCAATGTGGCCGTACATGATTCGATTTCTGGCGTGTGAGACGGGTTCCCTGATCCGGCCTCCTCGACGACTGCTTCAGTTCATGGCGGCGATAGAAGACCTCCGAAACGCGGTGCGGTCTGCGACGCTCCGTGCCGACATAAAGAAAAGCCCGCTACGGAACAGTGCACGAGACAAACCTCCCGGGAGGAGTTCCATTCGCACCCTGAGCGGTTGGAGTCGCGGGCCGTAGCGGGCTGGGTCGCGCGAGCATATCTCATCCACCCTTGACAGCGTTGAAGGCGCTCGGCTAGCTTAGAACAGTTCCATTCGCACTCTACAGCCTGGACGGGTCTGCGGATGTGCCACGGACGGCGGGCTGTAGCGTCGCACGACACAAGGGAGGTTGCCATGGGGCAACTGGTACGTGACGCGCTGTTCCTCTGGAGGCCGCGCGGCGGCAAGCAGTAGGCAGGCGTCGCTGCGAGAGGGGCTGTCGGTCCTGAGCGGACCCGCGGCGGCCCTCTCGATCTGATTCCGAATCGTCCACCAGCGCTCCAGCAGGAGGACCACCGGGTGCGACCGCACATCCACTGCGGCCGCACCCAGCCTGATGTGGAGCTGAGCCCGCGACTGGAAGTTGAGGAGGATCACGTCATGATCGAAGTCGCCAAGTTCGGTGTCTTCCAGCGGGGTCGCACCGTCTACCTGCGCATCGACTCGAGAGAGGGGGAGTTGATCCTCAAGGTGGATGCGATCACCGCTGAAGGAATGGCCTGCCTGCTCGGGGCAGCGGCCAGAGCGGCAATGGCGTCGCGAGAATGAGCCTCGTGTGGCGGGAGGTCGAAGACGAGCGGGGCGGACGGCTACGGGTTCGCATCTACCACGAGGACATCGCCGGCGCGGGCACAGCCGTCTACGACAGGAAGGCGAACCTCTGGAGCACCCACTTCCGGGGCGCCTCGGCTGGCATCTGGTTTTCCCGCCAGGCGGCGATCTCGGCGCTCAAGGAGCGAATGGCCGCGGCAGAAGAATGACCGACGCCTGCGGTTGGCGGGAATCTTCCGTGCAGGCTCAGGTGCCGCGCTTACCAAAGGAGACGAAGAAGTGACTCCAGGAGGAACGCACACGATCACCGAGTACGTGAACGTGTCCGTCTACTTCGCGATTCGAACCGCGCTCAGACTGCCGCCCGACTCGCGGCGAGCCGTGGCGACCCAGTACGAGAAGACGGGCCATCCGCTGGATCGCCGGATCGCCGACGTCCTGCTGGCGAGTCTCCAGGGCCGGGTACGCCTGCAGGGCAACGAAATCCTGGTGACTCCGCAACCGTTCAAGGAAGCCCGGTGGCACGAATCTCCGCGTGGCCCTCTCGCCGGAGAATAGGAAACGGTCGATCGCGCCGGCGATCAAGGCGCCATCGCGCCGGTGACACCGATGTCCCGTCCCCGGGGATCGATCAGGACCCCGGGGTTCATCAGACCGTCCGGGTCGACCGCCGCCTTGGCGCCGGCAAGAGCGTGCGCGAAAACACCGGGGCGTTGCCGGTCGTAGCCGGCCGGGCGATGGTCGCGGCCGACGGCGTGGTGGTGGGTGACCGTGCCGCCGGCGTCGACGACCGCCTCGTTGGCCGCCAGCTTGATCTCCCGCCACTGCTCCATGAGGCGCTCCCAGTCGCCCAGGGCGGAGAAGGTGAAGTAGGGCGCCGGTCCGTCCGGGTAGACGTGGGTGAAGCGGCAGGTGACCCGGCCGGGCCTGCCGGTCGCCTCCTCCAGGATCTCCGCGGTCCGGGCCATGATCCGCGCGTGGAAGTCGGCGAAGCGGTCCCAGGTGATCGCGGTCTCGAAGGTGTCGCCGATCAGTCCCAGAGGCACGCCAACCTCGCGGAAGTAGGGCCCCTTGATGAAGGCGTCCCGCCAGGCGCCGGCGGCGCCCTCGCGGTGGGAGCGCCCGGCCGAGGCGCTGTGATCGCCGCCGCAGTCGGCGGTCAGTTCGAGTGCGCGCTTCATCCACGCATCGACCGGATGATCAGCGGACTCGAAGCCGAGGACGAGCAGCGACGTGGATCCGTCCCCGGCGCCGGCCCCGGCGGTTTCCTCCGCGTCGATCAGGCGGCAGTTCGAGGGGTAGAGGCCGCTCTGGGCGAGCATCCGGACCGCCTCGGCTGCCTGTGCGTAGTCGGCGAAGTGGACGGCCGCCGAGCCTCGGTAACTCGGACGGTCCTGGAGTCGCAGCCAGGCTTCCGTGATCACGCCGAGGATGCCCTCGGAGCCGACGACCATGCGGTCCGGCGACGGTCCGGCGCCGGAGCCGGGCAGCCTGCGGGTCTCCATGACTCCCCGGGGCGTTACGGTCGTCGTCGCCTCGACGAAGTCGTCGATGTGGGTGTAGAGGCTGGCGAAGTGGCCGCCCGAGCGGGTCGCGATCCAGCCGCCCAGGGTGGAGTGCTCGAAGCTCTGCGGGAAATGGCGCAGCGTCAGCCCGTGCTTCCGGAGCTGGGCTTCGATGTGGGGGCCGCGGGCGCCGCCCTGAATGCGCGCGGCCCGGCTCGCGCGGTCCACTTCCAGCACCTGGTCGAGCTTGAGGAGGTCGACCGTCACGGTGCCGGCGTAGCTGTCGCCGACGGCCGGCTCGACGCCGCCGACCACGCTGGAGCCGCCGCCGAACGGGACCACCGCGGCGCCGGCATCGCCGGCCCAGTCCAGGATGCGGACAACGTCGTCCGTCGTTTCCGGGTAGGCGACGAGATCGGGCGGCTCCGGCACCTCGCGCCGGAACATCCGCACGGCGTCCGGAAAGGACTTGCCGTAGGCGTGGAGGAGGCGCTCGTACGGATCGTCGCGGAACAGACTTGCAAGTGACGAAGGCGGCTTGAGCCGCGGCTGACGCAGCTCGAAATCGTCGACGCGGGGCGCGTTCGCGCGGGGCTCGATCGAAACCCCGAACCGCTCCTCGGTCTGCGCTCGGAAGGTCCCGGCCTCGGTCGGGGTGAGCCCCTGTCCTTCGTATCCCCAACCGCAGAGCTTGCGTCTCGCTTCGGTCACTTGAGCCTCCCTGGGCGGCGCAGGATAGCGAAGACGCTTCCGTGACCTACAATCCCGGTCCAATGTCCTGGCAGCCAGAGGTTGACGAGATCGAACGCCGCCGGCGCCTGGCGCTGGAGATGGGCGGCGACGAGGCGGTAGCGAAACAGCACGAGCGCGGCCGTCTGACTGTGCGCGAGCGGATCGAGCGGATCGCCGATCCGGGCTCGTTCATCGAGGAAGGCCGTCAGGCGGGGGCCGCCGAGGTCGACGAGGAAGGCCGCGTCGTCGCGTTCACGCCCGCGAACCATGTCGTCGGCTTTGCCGACGTGGGTGGCGGTCGCGCGATCGTTGCCGGCGAGGACTTCACCCAGGCCGGCGGCTCGCCGTCGCCGGCGGGGTTGCGCAAGAGCATCTACTCCGAGGAACTTGCCCTCAAGTACCGGCTGCCCCTGGTTCGCTTCCTGGAAGGCGGCGGCGGCAGCGTCAGGGGCAGCGCGGGCCGACAGAAAGGGGCGCCGAAGAAGCCGCCGCGGCCGATGGGGGAGCCGGTCTACTCGCGCGCCCGTTTCTGGTCGATCGCCGAGATTCTTCGGACGGTGCCGGTCGCCTCGATCGGCGTCGGCGCGGTTGCGGGCTTCCCGGCGGCGCGCCTGGTCGCTTCCCATTTCTCGGTGATGACCCGCCACACGGCGCAGATCCTGATCGGCGGTCCGGCGCTCGTGGAGCGGGCTCTGGGCGAGAAGAAGACGAAGGACGAATTGGGCGGCTGGGAGGTCCACAGCAGGAGCGGCGTGGTCGACAATGTCGCCGAGGACGAGGACGACGCGATGGAGCAGGTCCGTCGCTTCCTGAGCTACCTGCCGCCCAACGTGGACACGCTGCCGCCTCGCCGCTCCGCGGGCGATCCGGCGGAGCGTCGCGAGGAACGCCTGCTGACGATCGTGCCGCGCGACCGGCGCTTCCTCTACGACATGCGCGAGGTGATCTCGCTCGTCGTCGACCGGGACAGCTTCTTCGAGATGACCGCGGGCTACGGTCCGTCCCAGGTCACGGGCCTGGCCCGGGTCGACGGCCGCTCGGTGGGCGTCGTCGCCAACGACTGCAAGCACATCGGCGGCGCGATGGACGCGGCCGGAGCGCAGAAGTTCCGGCGCTTCGTCGAGTTCTGCGAGACCTTCCACCTGCCGATCCTCAGTCTGGTCGACGAACCGGGCTTCATGATCGGCTCGGTGTCTGAGGCTTCCGGCACGATCCGGTACGGCATGGAGGCGATCGCGGCGACGGTGAGGACGACCGTGCCCTGGTGCGCCGTGCAGATCCGCAAGTCCTACGGCGTCGCCGCCGCGGCCCACTACGGCCCGGGCGGCCGCGTGCTGATCTGGCCGTCGGCGGAGAGCGGCGCGCTGCCGATCGAGGGCGGGGTGGCGGTCGCCTTCCGGCGAGAGATCGCCGCGGCGCCCGATCCCGACAAGAAACGGGCGGAGCTCGAGGCCGAGTTCGCCAAGCGTCGGACACCCTTCCCGCGGGCCGAGGGCTTCTCGGTGCATGACCTGATCGACCCGCGCACTACCCGTTCCGAAGTCGTCAAGTGGCTGAAACTGTCCGAGCCGCTGCTCGCGGCGCGGGTGCGGTAGGAGAACTCGAGGAGACGAAGATGCCTGTGAACCGAGCGAAGAGAATTGGGGCGACCGCTGCAGGCGCATGCCTGCTGTTCACTGCGGCCGCCGCCGCCCAGCAACAGCCGGTCGGCTACGAGGACACACCGAAGCTGCCCGGACTGCCCTGGAAGGTGCACGATCCGAACCGGCCGGTGCCGCCGGTCGTCGCTCCGGGCGCCTCGTTCAGCGACATGGCGGCCGCTCCCGCCGACGCGGTCGTGCTGTTCGACGGCACGGATCTCTCGAAGTGGCAGAAGCCGAATGGCGACGAGCCCGAGTGGAAGGTCGAGAACGGCTACATGGAAGTGACCTCGACCGGCTCGATCCGGACGCGGGACGAGTTCGGCGACTTCCAGCTTCACGTGGAGTTCGCGACCCCGGCGAAGGTGGAGAGCAACAGCCAGGGCCGCGGTAACAGCGGCGTGATGCTCTTCGGCGACTACGAGATCCAGATCCTCGACTCGTACGAGAACCGGACCTACGCCGACGGCCAGGCCGGAGCCATCTATGGGCAAACGCCGCCGATGGTCAACTCCTCGAGGGCCCCGGGCGTCTGGCAGACGTACGACATCATCTTCGAGGCGCCGCGCTGGAAGGACGGCGAACTCGTCAAGAAGGCGAACGTCACGGTGATCCACAACGGCGTGGTCATCCATCACAAGAAGGAGTACATCGGCCGCACGATCCACCGCCGGGTCGGCGTGTACGACCGGCCGCACGAGCCGCGGGGCTGGATCGGGTTGCAGGACCACCGCAACCCGACGCGTTTCCGCAACGTCTGGATCCGGGAGCTGCCCGGCTACGACAGCGGCGGCTGAGTTTCCTGCTCTCTTGAAGATCTCCCTCTTCTACCTGCCCTCGATCGGCTCCCGGGCCGAGATCAAGAAGGGCATGGCGGGCCTGCGCGGCGACCTCTACGACCGGATGCTGGCCGAGGTCTCCGAGCAGGCCCGGCTGGCCGACGATCTCGGCTACGACTCGATCAGCTTCACCGAGCACCACTTCCACATCGAAGGCTTCGAGCTCTCGAACAACCCCGTGCTGCTCGACCTCTTCGTCGGCATGCAGACGAAGAACATCCGGGTTGGCCAGTTGGGCATCGTGCTGCCGTCGAGGAACCCGATCCGGGTCGCCGAGGACATCGCGATGCTCGACCGGATGACCGGAGGCCGGGCGAACGCCGGCTTCGCCCGCGGCTACCAGCGGCGCTGGGTCGACGTGATGGCGCAGCAGACGCACGGCATCTCGGGCGCCCTGCCGCACCGCCACGACGAGATCGACGCGACGAACCGGGCCGCCTTCGAGGAGTGCTTCCGGATCGTCAAGAAGGCCTGGACGGAGCCGATGCTCGACTATGACGGCCGGTTCTGGAAGGTCCCCGTGGGCGGCCCGGAAGGCGGCACGCCGTGGACGCTCGAAGCGACGGAGCAGTGGGGCGGCGGCGTCGAGGACGGCGTGCTGCGTCAGGTCGGCGTCGTGCCGAAACCGGTGCAGGAGCCCCATCCGCCGATCTTCCAGCCCTTTGCGTCGTCGGAGGAGAGCATCCGCTGGTGCGCGCGGGAAGGCGTGACGGCCATCCTGCCGCCGCTGCACCCGAAGCGGGAGCGGGCGCTCTTCGAGCTGTTCGCGGAGGAGTCCGGACGGCCGCTCGGCGAGGGCATCGGCGTCCTGCGCGACGTTGTGATCGCCGACACGGACGTGGAGGCGGAGCGCCTGTGGAAGGCGAGCGGCGCGTTCTGCGGCTCCGCCTGGTTCGAGCCCTTCGGCTTCAGCCGGGGCATGGCGGACCCGGACACGGGGGAGCAGTTCGAGGACATGATGGGAGCCGGGATGGCCCTCGTCGGAACCGTCGACACGGTGACCCGGCAGCTCGAGACGCTTTGCGAGCGCCTGCCCGTGACCTGGCTCTACTTCTGGGCGTACAACGGTCTGCTGCCGCACGCGCGGCTGATGTCGACGATCGAACGGTTCAAGGCAGACGTGCTGCCGCGGTTGGGGCGCTAGTTTGGCTTCTTCCGCTTCGCCCTGCGCTTGCGCCGGGTTCTGAGGAGCAGGCCGTCCTCGAGCGACGCGCCTTCCTTCGCGTCGACGACGATCTTGCCGCCGTCGGCCAGTTTGCCGAAGAGGATCTCGTCCGCCAGCTTGCGCTTGATCTTCTCGTCGATCAGACGGCGCATCGGTCGGGCGCCGAAGTCCGGCTCGTAGCCGTGTTCGGCCAGCCAATCGCGGGCGGCCTCCTTCAGTTCGATCCTGAGATCACGGTCGGCAAGCTGTAGCCCGAGTTCGCCCACCAGCTTGTCGACGATCAGCCGCACCGAGTCCATCTCGAGCGCCTTGAAGACGACCCAGGCGTCGATCCGGTTGCGGAACTCGGGCGTGAACAGGCGCTCGACGGCCGGCTTCGAGGCGGCCTCGGCCGAGAGCTTCGATCGGTCGCCGAAGCCCATCGGCTTCGTCGTCAGCTCCCGGCCGCCGGCGTTCGTCGTCATGATCAGGATCACGTGCCGGAAATCGGCCTTGCGGCCGTTGTTGTCGGTCAGCGTGGCGTGATCCATGACCTGGAGCAGGATGTTGTAGACGTCGGGATGGGCCTTCTCGATCTCGTCGAGCAGCAGGACGGTGTGCGGGGTGCGACGAATCGCGTCGGTCAGCAGGCCGCCCTGGTCGAAGCCGACGTAGCCCGGCGGTGCTCCGATCAGCCGGGACACGGTGTGCTTCTCCATGTACTCGCTCATGTCGAAACGCGTGAAGGCGATGCCGAGCACCTGGGCGAGCTGGCGGGCGAGCTCCGTCTTGCCGACGCCGGTGGGGCCCGAGAAGAGGAAACTGCCGATCGGCCGTTCGAGGGTGCCGAGGCCGGCGCGGCCGAGCTTCACAGCAGAAGAGATCGACCGGATCGCCTCGTCCTGGCCGAAGATGACCGCCTTGAGCTCCTCCTCCAGGTGGAGGAGAGCGTCCCGGTCGTCGCTCGAGACGGACTTCTCGGGAATCTTCGCCATCGAGGCGACGACCCGCTCCATGTCGACCGGATCGAGCACGCTCTTGCGCTCCTTGGCGGCCACCAGGCGGTTCGAGGCGCCGGCCTGGTCGACGAGATCGATCGCCTTGTCGGGCAGGCGGCGGTCGAGCAGGTAGCGGGCCGAGAGATCGGCGGCCGCGTCCAGCGCCTCGTCCGCGTACTTGACGTCGTGGTGCTCCTCGTAGCGGTCGCGCAGGCCGCGCAGAATCTCCGCCGACTCCTCGACCGATGGTTCGTCAATCTCGATCATCTGGAAGCGGCGCGCCAGCGCCCGGTCGCGGTCGAAGGATCCCTTGTATTCGGCGTGGGTGGTCGAGCCGATGCAGCGCAGCTTGCCGGAGGCCAGGCCGGGCTTCAGGATGTTCGACGCGTCGAGCGAGCCGGACGACACCGCGCCGGCGCCGACGATCGTGTGGATCTCGTCGATGAACAGGATGTGATCGGGTTCCGAGATGATCCGGTCGATCACCGCCTTCAGGCGCTGCTCGAAGTCGCCGCGGTAGCGCGTTCCGGCCAGAAGCGCGCCCATGTCCAGGGCGTAGATCGTGACCTTGGAGAGAAGCTCCGGCACGTTGCCTTCGTGGACGGCGAGCGCCAGCCCCTCGACGATCGCCGTCTTGCCGACCCCCGGGTCGCCGACCAGCACCGGGTTGTTCTTGCGCCGGCGAGCCAGCGTCTCGCCCAGCACCCGCAACTCGTCGAGCCGCCCGACGAGGGGGTCGATGGAGCCTTCGGCGGCACGTTCGTTCAGGTTCGACGCGAACCGCTCGAGCGGATCCTCGTCCTCGTCCTCCTCCTCGGCTTCCGCGTCCGGCTCGACTGGCTGTGGAGCGGGAAGGCCGCTGCCCTGCTTGACCGTGCCGTGGGAGAGGTAGCGGATGACGTCGAGGCGCGCGACGTCCTGGCTCTGGAGCAGGTAGACCGCCTGGGATTCCTTCTCGCGCATCAGCGATGCGATCACCGCGCCGGCGTCCAGCTCGCTCTTGCCGGCGCCATGGGCGTGCATCGCCGCCCGTTCGATGACCCGCCAGAACGCGATCGTCTGCTTGGGAGGCGATTCGTTCGCATCACCGGATTCCGGGCCGTGCTCGGCGCCTCCGTCCTGAGTGCCGTCCATCTCGGCTGACGCAGAACCGGCCGTCTCGTCCGCCGCGTCGGCCGGCAGCACCGGCGGCAGGGTCTCCAGTTGCTGCTCCAGGAACTCCTCGAGCTCGCGAACCAGTCGAGGCAGCCGGACGCCCACCGCCTGCAGCGTCTTCGCGCCCACCGGGTCGGCGCAGAGAGCGAGCAGCAGATGCTCGAGCGTCACGTACTCGTGACGGCGTGAGGACGCCTCGAGCATCGCCCGTCGCAGCGACTGCCGCAGGTCCTCGGTCATGTGGACGGAAGCGATGGCGTTACCCTCCCGGCGGCGTCAGTTCACGTCGTCGCCGTGACGGCCGTCGTCGTCCCGGCTGTCGTCGTCGCCGCCGTCGCCGTCCCCTGTGTCGGGCTCGATCGTACAGAGGAGCGGGACCTCGGCCTGCTGGGCGAGGCTGCCGACCTCCGCGACCTTGGTCTCGGCCACCGAGAACGGATAGAGCCCCACGACGCCGACGCCGTTCTTGTGAACATACAGCATGAGCCGCGAAGCGTCGGATTCAGTGAAGTGGAAGACGTGCTGCAGGACGACGACGACGAACTCGCTCGGCGTGAAGTCGTCGTTGTGGAGAAGCACCTTGTACAGCCGCGGACGGGCCAGCCGGGTCCTGGTCTTCGTCTTCGTGAGGACCTTGCTGTCGCCCTGCTGGTCGTCTTCGAAGTGCGGCATGGCGTGTCGATTATAGGTCCGCATACGGGTCCGCGCGGAGTGCCGGGCGCCGCATGGCCGGAGACAGTCCGCAGGCGGCGCCCGGCGGGGGCGCCGTCGGGAAGCGCCGGTAGTCTGGAACGACGATGATCCCCCGGTGCCGCCTCCGCTTCCCGCTCGCCGCGTCGGCCGGTCTGCTGCTGGCCGGGGCCGCGCAGGCGCAGTTCTACCTGGAGTTCGCCGCGGGCAGCGAATCCACGCCCGGCCTGACCATGTCGAGCCGCAGCGACGACCGTTCCAGCGTTTGCGACGAGTTCATCAACCCGCGAGCGCTCCTCGTTCCCGGTTGCACGACGCCCGACCGCGGCGCGGGTGACGGCTGGAAGGCCCCCTTCGGCGGCGGCCGCGGGTTCTCGGGCCGGATTGAGGTCGGCTATCGGCTCGACGACCGGTTTCGCGTGGCCCTTGCCTACGCCGAGCGGTCGGTCGGCTTCGACCAGACGGTCGCGTCCACGGACGCCTCCGGCGCGGATTTCGAGAAGCTCTCGAACGAACTGGCCATCGGCCAGGAGAGGATCGGCGAGGTCACCACGAGCGACGCCTTTGCACTGGTCTACTTCGACTGGCGGAACCGGACGCGATGGACGCCCTGGGTCGGCGCGGGGCTCGGCGTCTCGCGCGTTGGAATGGACTTCTCGTGGCTCTGGGCCAGGAGTTCCGATCCGGAGGACATCACGACTGGCCGCGACCAGCCGAACTACGAGGAGATCCGCCGCAACCTGGCCGGGACGGTCAGCGCTGGCAGCGTGGAACTCGAGGACGAACTGTTCGGACAGGTTCTCGTGGCCGGGATCGACTACGAGTTGACCGAGTCGGTGGCCATCGGTTTCAGGGCGCAGGCCACGTTCTTCTCCGACTTCGAGGCCGGCCCCTTCGGCGGCGACCTCCTCCGCAGCCACGAAGGCAACCTGCGCCTCGACGGCAGCGAACCGGTGAGCACGTGGTCCCGCACCTCCGACACCGACGGCCTGTCCGTCAGCCTGACGTTGCGGTACGAGTTCGGCGGCGATCGATGAAGTCGCCTGTCCCCTGTTCTGGGTGGCGCAGGCATTCGTATACTCAGGATTGGCGGCACGGCCAGCCGACGTGGCGGCAAGACTCGTTGCGCCAAGGACGACGACGGAGGAGGACGATGCTCCGACTACGCTTGAACCTGTCGATGAAACTCGACAAGGAAGAGGATGTCTGGGTCGCGCTCTGCCCTGAACTGGACGTTGCGAGTCAGGGAGAGACGGTCGAGGAAGCCGCGGACATGCTGGACGAGGCAGTGCGGCTCTTCCTTGAGACCTGTCACGAGATGGGCACGCTAGGCGATGTCCTCGCAGAGTCCGGCGTGACGATCGCCGTTGCATCCGAAGTAGACAGCGCGCCCGAGCCGGTAGATGTACCGATGGAACTCGTGATCGGTGCCCGGCAAGCGTCGCAAGCTGACGCCCATTGAGCCACGCCGCCTCGTTCGGCTCTTCGAGAGAGACGGGTGGCGCGCAACCGGGCGGTCCGGGAGATGACCCGGAGGCGGTACTTCGCGTTGCTGGACGAGGTCTGACCCCAGAGGGGTCGATCAGCCGAGCCTGGGCCGGTTGCGGCGCCAGGCCTCGATGCCTTCCAGGTGGCGTGTGGCGTCCTGCTTCAGAGCGGCGCCCAGGAGCTGATTCAGTCTCTCGTCCATGAACAGGTGGGAACTGTAGACCGGTGCCGGCTCGAAGCCGCGGCTGACCTTGTGCTCGCCGCCGGCGCCGCCTTCGAAGACCTGCACGCCCCGGGCGATGCACTCGTCGATCGAGTGGTAGAGGCAGACGTTGAAGTGCAGGAAGCGGTGTTCCTCGTGGCAACCCCAGTAGCGGCCGTAGAGGTGGGTGTCGGAGCGCAGGTTGATCGCGCCGGCGACGACCCGGTCTTCGCGCTCGGCGATCACCAGCTCGACGTGGTCGTGGAGGCGCTCGAAGAGGTCGCCGAACAGACCGCGGTTGAGATAACGGCCGCCCCACATGTACTTGTCGCAGGTCGTGGTGTAGAGGCGAAACGCGGTCTCGGCCCAGTGTTCGGGATCGGCCGCGATCTCCTCGCCGCGCACGGTGCGGATGGCGATGCCCTGCCTGGCCGGCTCGCGGCGCTCGCGACGGCATTGGGTGCGGCGTTTGGAACGGAGTTTCGCCAGCCAGTCGTCGGGAGTCCGGTAGTCGTAGTTGTGCCAGTGGTACTGGACCATGACGCGCTGGGAGAGGCCCGCGGCGTCGAGGCCCTCGGCCTCCGAGGCGCTGTGGTAGAGGACATGAATGGAGGCGACTCCGACATCCCGGGCGGTGTGGACGGCAAGCTGTACCAGGAGCCTGGCGGCGACCGCAGGGTCGAGGTCGTCGGTAGCCAGGATCCGGCGTCCGGTGACCGGAGAAAAGGGCACGCCGACGACCAGCTTCGGATAGAAACGGCCGCCCGCGGCGCGCACCGCGTCGCCGAAAGCCCAGTCCCGCGAGAAGTCGCCCATCCCGTCGTTCTTGATGTAGGCGGGGGCGGCCGCGATCAGTTCGCCGCCGGAGGCCCAGGCAGTGAGATGGAAGGGTAGCCAGCCGCGGTCTGGCGCCACGCAGCCGGTCCTTTCGAGGGCTTCGAGGAACGTCCAGGACAGGAACGGCCGGTCGCCGGACTTCAGCAGGCCGTCCCAGGCCGTTTGCTCGATGTCCGCTATCGACTGGACGATCCTGAGCTCGACCTGGCGCTGCTCGGTGCGGTCTCCTGCCTGGGCCGCAGTGTCGTCCATCCGGCGAGTCTTGCACGGCGGGCACGGGGGAGGACGCCCGGATCGTCAGTACCCGAGCGCCGCTCCGTCCTTGCGGGGGTCGGAGGCGCCGTGGAGCGTGCCGTGGCGGTCGACCCCGATGGCCTGGGCACCTCCGAACTCGGCGCCTCCGCCGCTGCGAACACGGTGGCCGAGCGCGGCGAGTCCCTCCACGGTCCCGGGCTCCATGCCTCGCTCGCAGAGGAGGTCGAGGCCGGCCGGGTGCCTCCACCGGGGTCGGTCGATCGCCGCCTGGAGGGGAAGGCCGTGATCGTAGTGGTTCGTCAGGAGCTGCACGTGGCCCTGGGGCTGGAACGGCCCGCCCATCACGCCGTAGCAGAGTTTCAGGCGGCCCCGTTCGAGGACGATGCCCGGGATGATCGTGTGGAAGGGACGCTTGCCGGGGCGGTACTCGTTCGGATGGCCGGGCTCGAGAGTGAAGCCGGCGCCCCGGCAGTGGAGCATGATGCCCGTGTCGCCGCCGGCGATCGCGGCGCCGAAGGGAGCGAAAAGGGAATTGATGAAGGAGGCGGCGTTGCCGTCGCCGTCGACGACGGCCAGGTAAACCGTGTCGGAGCCCACCGCGGCGGCGCCTGGCGGGATGCCGCCCGGAGCGGCCCCGTCCGCCGCCCGGCCCGGATCGATCAGGCGGCTGCGCTCGCGGGCGTAGGCCTTGTCCAGCAGCTCGGCCAGCGGGACGCCTCCGGAGCTCCGGAGCGGCTCGCCCTCAGGGTCGCCGACGTGGGCGTGGAGGTCGGCGTAGGCCAGCTTCTTTGCCTCGACGAGCAGATGGGTGTGCTCGGCCGCGGCCACGTCCATCGAGGCGAGGTCGAAGTTCTCCAGCAGGTTGAGCATCAGGAGAACGCCAAGACCCTGGCCATTGGGCGGCAACTGGAAGACCTCCCGGCCGCGGTACATCGTGCCGATCGGATCGACCCAGGTCGACTCGTGGCGCCGGAAGTCCTCCAGTTCGAGAAAGCCGCCGGTGCCGCGGGCGTAGCGGACGATCTCTTCCGCGATCGGACCCTCGTAGAAGGCGTCGCGGCCGTCTTCCGCGATCCGCCGCAGGGATCGCGCCAGGGCCGGGGAGCGGAACACCGCGCCGAGAGCGGGCGCCTGACTGTCGACGAGGTAGTGCTCCGCCGCCGCGCGATCGCGGCGGAGTCGCGGGACACAGGCTCGCCACATCGACTGGACGCGCTCGCTGACGGGGAAGCCCGCTTCGGCGGTTTCGATGGCCGGACCCAGCAGGTCGGCGAAGCGAAGGCGTCCGAAGCGCCGGTGCGCGGTCTGCCAGAGATCGACGGCGCCGGGGACGGTGACGGCAGGCCAGGAGTCCGGCTCGATCGCCGGTGCGGCGATGTCGGTTCGCTTCAGGGCCAGCGGCGAGCGGCCGCTTCCGTTGAGGCCCAGGAGTTCGCCACGTCCGCCGTCGGGATCGGCCAGGTAGTACAGCAGGAAGGCGTCGCCGCCGATGCCGGTCATCATCGGCTCGACGACAGCCAGCATCGCGGCCGCGGCGACGGCGCCGTCGATCGCCGAGCCGCCCGCCCGGAGCATGTCGAGCCCGGCCAGGGTGGCGGCGGGGTGGGATGTGGCGACCATCCCGCGGCGCGCCATGACGACGCTGCGCCCCGGCCGGTGGGGGCTGGCGAGCCGCGGGGACACGGATTGGTCGTTAGCGGAAGACGTCAAAGGTGCGGTTGTACTTGACCGCCAGGCTCCGGTCCGGGGTATCCAGGCCGAGCAGGCCGAACTCCGAGATCTCGTTGTAGACGACGAAGAGTCCCCTGTTCGCCTCGTTCAGCCAACTGAAGCGGACGTTCGTGTTCACGCTGTGGGTCAGGTCGTTGTACTGGATCAGGGCCTGGAGGAGCAGGCTGGTGCTGAAGGCGTAGGTGACGCGGAGGCGTCCCAGGTGAGTCTTGAAGGCGCCCATCGGGAGGTCGATGTCGTTGTACGACCAGCTCAGATCGGAGGTCAGGTAGTCGCCCAGGCGGATGCTCAGGGACGGATCCAGCACGAGCTGGTTGCCGCCGAAGAAGCCTCCGCCCTGGACTCGGGTGAAGAGACTGACGGCCCGGCCCCGGTTCGTGTTCATGAACAGGAAGAAGCCGTGATCGTCGTACTCCCCGGCCGGCACGTTCACGATGCCGGCGAGGGTGAAAGGCTCGAGCAGTCCCTCGTAGCGGCCGCCGGCGGAGAGGCTGATCTGCGCACCGTTCCGGAACTCGACTTCGCCGCCGACGGAGTAGCGCTGGGTCTCCTGGTAGCCGTCGAAGTTCCAGAAGCCGTCGTAGAAGATGCGCGGGCCGAACTCCTTGACCCGGCCCTCGCCCGCCGGACGGAAGCGGCGCCGGATGTAGCCGTTGAACTGGCGGTAGCCGGAGCGGCTGAGGAAACCGACCTCGGGGTTGAAGTCCTCGCCGATCTCGGCATAGCCGAGACGCCAGCGCCAGAACGGGGAACTGTAGCCGCCGTCGAGGCCGAAGCCATGGTCCCGGCCGGTGAGGCCGGGGGTTTCCGTTCGGGCCGCCCAGCCCGAGACGTCCGTGAACTGCCCGATGCCGATCTGACCGTCGACGGCGTAGGTCCGGTTGTGGTCACCGTCCGGCGCCAGCGAGCCGGTGCCCTGGCGGTTGACGACCAGCACGCCGGCCCGGCTCCGGTTGCGGTACTCGCGGCCAAGCCGCGCGACCGTGAAGTTGTTGCCGTGGATGTCCCCCAGGTCATCCGTCTGCATGTTCAGGAAGCCGACGTTGAATCCACCGGCCCTGCCGGACAGGCGGGCGCCGCCGAGGATCGGCACGGGCATGCCGCCGCTCAGGCCGATCCGCCGGCTGAAGAAGAGTTCGGTGCCGCCCCGGAACGAGGACCGGCCGCCGACGCGGAAGAGACCGGAGTTCTCCAGAAAGAAGGGCCGCTTTTCGGGGAAGAACAGGCTGAAGCGATCGAGATTGATCTGCTGGTCGTCGGCTTCCACCTGGGCGAAGTCCGTGTTGACGGTCAAGTCAAGCGTCAGGCTCGGGGTGACGCCGTACTTGAGGTCCATGCCGAATTCGCTGTCGTCGGTGCTGCCCTCCACGTAGTCGCGGGCCGAGCTCAGAACGTACGGAGTCAACTGGAGATTGCGCCGGCGCGGCGGTTCCACGCCGACCAGGTGGCCGGCTTCCGACACCCGGAACAGGTCGTGCTGGCGGCCGAGGTGGGCCCAGAAGGAGGTTTCGCTGTTGCGCCGGATGTTGCGCTCGAAGTTCAGACCCCAGATCGCGCGGCCCGATCCGTACCGGAGACTGCGGAAGGGGATCGCCATCTCGGCGCTCCAGCCGAAGTCGCCGCTCGTCGTTCTCACCGTCCAGGACGTGTCCCAGTCCAGGTTGGCGCCGCCGGAGCTGAAGCTGCGAGAGGAACCCCCGCCGCCGCCGCGGCCCTGGTTCGTGAACTGGCCGTCGTACTGGATTCCCGCCATGTTCGTTCCGAAGACGAAGCCGTTCTGCCGGTCGCCGAAGGTGTCGAGGACGACGCGGAAGCTGTCCTCGTCCTGGAGCCTGGCGTCGCGGCGGCTGTCGGAGATGGCCAGGGAGGAGGCCTCCCGGTCGAAGCAGATGACGGCGATGTAGAGGGCGGCGTCGTCGAACGCGATCCGCACCTCGGTGCGTTCGCTCGCCGGTTCGCCTTCGAACGGCTCCACCTGCTGGAAGCCGGTGCCGAAATCGACATCGAGCCAGAGCTCTTCGCCGAGGACGTCGCCGTCGATGACCGGCGCCTGCGCGAGACGCATCGCCTGTAGCCGCGGACGATCGCTCCGCGTCTCGACCTGCGCCGCCGCGATGCCGTTGCCGGCCGCAAGGAGGGCGATCAGCGCGAAAGCGCCGCGCAGGAGGTCGTGTCGCGGCATCGGACGATTGCGTTTGCGGGAGTTCTGCCTAGCGGCCGGCTGGCGGCTGGACGGCGGGAATCGCCAACTCCCGGGCTCGCCGGTTCAGTTCTTCAAGCTGCGGTCCGGTCAACCCGGATACGGCCTCGAGGATCGGCAGGAGCTCGGCCTCCAGATCCTCGAAGCGACGGCGTGCGCCGGCGGTCGGCCGGGCCGTGTTGCCGAAGACGTGAGTGTAGAGGTACGCGTACTGGTTGTCGATTCTGGGCTGGAAGTTGAGGGCGTCTTGGGAGACCCGGCTCCGCGACTGGATCAATCGCTCGTCGAGTTCCCCGGCGCGCTCCAGGATCGCCTCGACAGCCGGTTTCAACTCCGGCGCGCCGGCCTCGTCGAGACGTTCCTCGAGGGCTCCGGCCTGTTCCCGCACGCTGCGCAGGCCGGCGATCGCGTCGTGAATCGCCGTCAACCGCGCCGACAACCGGTCGAGCATCGCGTACTGCTCGTCCAGGTCGGCCTGGGAGATGTCTTCGAGCCGCGGGTCGGCGAGCACTTCGAAGGTCCGGCTGTCAGACCAGTCGTCGACCGTCAAGGTTGCCCGGTAGATGCCAGGCGGCAGGTAGGGGCCGCCGGTGTACGACAGGGACATGATGGCGCCCTCGACCAGGTGGGGCGCCTGGCCGCGCAGGTTCCAGACGACCCGGTTGAGTCCCGCCTTCGCCTCGAAGGACTCGATCCGTGGACGTTCCTTGTCCCCGTCCTCGATTTCCTCGCCTTCCGGCGCCGACACGAAGCGTCGCAGGACACGGTCGCTGCCGTCAGGAGAGATCACGAGCTCGACCCGGCCCGCGGGTTCCTCCGGGAGGTCGAACCAGATCGAGGCGCCGTTGGTGAAGCCCCCGCCGCCGCCGGGCCGGTCGACACGGACCGTGGGCTCAGGCGAGAACAGTCGGGGTTCCGCGCGCTCCGTGCCGGCAGCAAGTTCTCCCGCCAGTTCGCGCACGGCGCCCAAATCGTCGAGCACCCAGAAGCTCCGGCCCTGGGTCGCCAGCACCAGGTCCGGATTGCCGGCGCTGTGGTGAATCAGCAGGTCGGTGATCGGCGTCCGCGGCAGGTTCAACTGGAACGACTGCCAGGAGTCCCCGCCGTCGAAGGAGGCGTAGAGACCGAACTCGGTGCCGGCGAAGAGCAGGCCGTCCGCGCCCGGGTCCTCGCGCACCACGCGCACGAAGTGGTGCGCCGGCAGACCATCCGTCACGGTCGACCAGCTCTCGCCGCCGTTGTCGGTCCGGAAGATGTACGGCGTGTAGTCGTTCATCCGGTAGCTATAGACGCCGACGTAGACGCGCCGCGGGTCGTGGTGCGAGACGTCGATCGAGTTGACGGTGCCGTCCGCCGGCATCCCGGCCGGCGTCACGTCGTTCCAGGTGGCGCCGTCGTCTCGGCTGACGTGGATGCGGCCGTCGTCGCTACCGGCCCAGATCTCGCCCGCCGTCCGCGGCGATTCGGCGAGCGCGAAGATCGTGTTGTAGACCTCGACGCCGGTGTGGTCGTGCTGGACGGGTCCGCCGGGCACTCCCTGCTTCTCATCGTCATCGGTCGTCAGGTCGGGCGAGATCGTCTCCCAGGTCCAGCCGCCGTCCCGGGTGCGATGGACGTAGTTCGACGTGTGGTACACGACGTCGGGATCGTGCCGGGAGATGAGGATCGGCGCGTTCCACTGGAAGCGGTAGCGCAGGTCGCGCGGCGCCGTGCCGTCCTGCATCTGGGGGTAGAGGATCATGTTGCGAGATGTGCCGCTACGGTGGTCGTAGCGGTCGATCCGGCCCAGGTAGTTCCCCGAATAGACCAGGTGGGGCTGCTCGGGGTGGACCGCGATGTGCCCGCTCTCGGCGCCGGCCACCGAGTGCCAGTGCTGGGTCGGCGTGAGTTCGGGCATGGGCCGCGACGGCACCGAGATCGTGCTGTTGTCCTGCTGGGCGCCGTAGATCCGGTAGGGGAACTGGTTGTCGACCGTGACGCGGTAGAACTCGGCGGTCGGCTGGTTGTTCTGCGTGGACCAGGACTGGCCTCCGTCCACGGTCACGTTGGCGCCGCCATCGTTCCCCTGCACCATGATGTGGGGATGCTCCGGGTTGATCCAGAGGTCGTGGTTGTCGCCGTGCGGCGTGCCGACCCGTTCCCAGGTGGCCCCGGCGTCGACGGAACGGAAGAAGCGGACGTTCGAGCCCCAGACCGTGTTCGGATCGGCCGGGTCGGCGTCGATGTGGCTGTAGTACCAGCCGCGGGTCAGCAGATCCGGTTCGTCGCTCACCCTGGACCAGGTGTCACCGTGATCCTCCGAGCGAAAGATGCCGCCCCTGCCGTCCGCCGCGATGATGATCGACCACAGCCGTCCGCGCCGCGCTGGCGACGCGGAGACGCCGATCCGGCCGAGGACACCGGTGGGCAGGCCCCCCTCGAGCTGCTCCCAGGTGTCGCCGCCGTCCGTCGAGCGGAAGAGGCCGCCCTCGTCGCTGCCGTCGATCAGGGTCCAGGGCTTGCGCTCGACACGCCATGCGGCGGCGTAGAGCACGCGGGGATTGAAGGGGTCGAGCTCCAGGTCGGCGATCCCGGCGTCGTCCGAGATGTAGAGCACGTGCTCCCAGGTTGCCCCGCCGTCGGTCGAACGGTAGACGCCACGCTCCGGGTTGCTGCCGAAGATCTGGCCGAGCACGCCGACCCAGAGCACGTCCGGGTCGTTCGGATGCACCTCGATCTTGCAGATGGCGCCGGCCCGCGGCAGGCCGATGTGCTGCCAGGTCTCGCCCGCGTCGATCGAGCGGTACACGCCGTCGCCGATGGACACGTTGCCGCGGGGCTGGGCCGATCCCATCCCGACGTAGATCACGTTGGGGTCGCTCGGCGCGACGGTCACCGCGCCGACGGAACCGGCCTTGAAGTAGGCGTCGCTCAGGTTCTCCCAGGAGATGCCCGCGTTCGTGGTTCGCCAGACGCCGCCGCCGGTCGAGCCCATGTAGAAGGTGTAGGGGTGGGACGTGTGCCCGGCGACCGCGGTGACCCGGCCGCCGCGGCTGGGGCCGACGAGCCGGAACTCGATTCCCTCGAAGGGGTCGGCTTCTTCCTGGCTCCACGCCGCACCGGCGGTCAACGCGATCGCCAGAAGCGCCGCTGCGTCCTTCAGGCCGATCATCGGCGCGTAGTCTACGCTGCATTCCAGGCTCCACATGGCTGGTACATTGACACCGCCGTGAGCGCCGAGCCCGCCGCCCGCTTCGTCATCTACACCGATGGCGGCGCGAGCCCGAATCCAGGCCAGGGCGGCTGGGCCGCCGTCATCCTGGATCCGGCCGGAAACGCGGAGGAGATCTCCGGTGGAGCGCCGAGCACGACGAACAACCGGATGGAACTCATGGCGGCGATCTCGGCGCTTGCCCACCTGGGCGCTCCGAGCGCCGTTGAGCTCTACACGGATTCCCAGTACCTGCGTCAGGGCATCACTTCCTGGCTCGCGCGCTGGCGGGCCCAGGGCTGGCGGCGCCGCGACGGCGGCACGGTCAAGAACGTCGATCTGTGGCGGCGGCTGGAGGGTCTGGACCGGCGCCACCGGGTGAGCTGGCGCTGGGTCAAGGGTCATGCCGGCAACGAGTGGAACGAGCGGGTGGACGCCCTGGCCAGCGCCGAAATCGCGGCTCGGGGCGGCGGCGCTGCCGCCGAGGCAGTTTCCGATGAGGCCATTCCGGCGGACAGCGTGCGTATCTTCCTCAAGGTGCGTTGCGTTGGCCAGCGTGGCGCGTGGGTCGCCGAGCTGGTGACGCCGGCCGGCAGGGCGGAACGGTCCGGCGGAGCGGAGAACACGACACCGAACCGGCTCGAGCTCGAGTGCGTCCTGGAGTTGCTCGGCGCTCTGCCGCCCGGTCAACCGGCCGCGGTCTACACCGGCAACGACTACCTCAGGCGCGGCGCCACACTCTGGATCCACGCATGGAAGCGAAACCGTTGGCGGACGAAGAGTGGCGGTCCGGTCAAGAACGCCGAGCTCTGGCATCGGCTCGATCGCCAGCTCGAAGAGCGGCGGGTTCTGTGGCCGGCGCCGATCGGCGATGCGGGGGAGCGACTCAGGGAGCTGAAGGAACGGGTGCGCGGGCTCTTTTGAGACGCAGCACCGATTTCTAGACGGCCTGTTCCCGGGTTGCCAGGAAGCGAACGTCCGGCGCGTTCTCCGCAGCGCGGTCGAGCCAGTAGCGGTTCGCGGCCAGGAACAGGGGCGCACCGTTGTGGTCGTGGGCGATCTTCGCCTCGTTGCGTCGCTCGAACTCGCGCACCGTCCGGTCGTCGTCCGCCTCGATCCAGCGCGCCAGGGACACCGCCGTCGACTCGAAGCGCACCGGCACCTCGTACTCGGTGCGGATGCGGTCGGCGAGCACGTCGAACTGGAGGGCGCCGGCGACACCGACGATCCAGTGCTTGTCCTCCCGGGTGCGGAACACCTGCGCCACGCCCTCTTCGGCGAGCTGGAGCAGGGCGCGGCCGAGATGCTTGGCTCGCAGGGGGTCTTCGGGGCGGACCCGGCGCAGCAGGTCCGGGGCGAAGCTGGGCACGCCGACGAAGCGGATCGGCTCGCCGCTCGAGAGGGCGTCGCCGATACGCAGGTTGCCGTGGTTCGGAATGCCGATGATGTCGCCGGGCCAGGCTTCCTCGGCGAGTTCCCGGTCCTGGGCCAGGAACAGCACCGGGTTGTGGATGTTCAGGGTGCGTCCGCTGCGCGGATGGAACAGGCGGATGCCGCGATGGAAGCGCCCCGAGCACAGCCGCACGAAGGCGATCCGGTCCCGATGCTTCGGGTCCATGTTCGCCTGGATCTTGAACACGAAGCCGGTGACCGCTCCCTCGCCGGGCTCCACCGTGCGCCCGGCGGCCTGCTGCGGCCGCGGCGCCGGCGCGTGGCGGGCGAGGCCGTCGAGCAGGGCGCCGACGCCGAAACTGCGCAGCGCGCTGCCGAAGTAGACCGGTGTCCGGTTGCCCTCGAGGTAGGCGGCGGCGTCGAAGGGCGGGCAGAGCTCGCGGACCATTTCGACTTCCTCGCGCAGTTTCGCTGCCGGCGCGTCCCCGAGCGCTTCGTCGATCGCGGAGGAGTCCAGGCCGGGGACGATCCGTTCCTCGCCGCGCCGCTCCCTGTCCCGCTGCTCGACCAGGACGAGGCGGTCGCCGACCAGGTCGTAGCAGCCTTTGAAGCCCCGGCCCATGCCGACCGGCCAGGTCATCGGAGCGACCTCGAGCTGCAGGGTGTCGGCGATCTCGTCGAGCAGATCGAACGGATCGCGGACGTCGCGGTCCAGCTTGTTGATGAAGCTCGTGATCGGCATGTCGCGCAGACGGCAGACCTCGAACAGTTTCCGCGTCTGCGTCTCGATGCCTTTCGCCGCGTCGAGGACCATGACCGCCGAGTCGACCGCGGTGAGCGTCCGGTACGTGTCCTCGCTGAAGTCCTCGTGGCCGGGCGTGTCCAGCAGGTTGAACGTGTTCCCCTCGTACTCGAAGGTCATGACGGAAGCGCTGACGGAGATGCCGCGCTCCCGTTCCACCTTCATCCAGTCCGAGCGGGCCCGGCGCGCCTCGCCCCGGGCCTTCACCGCGCCGGCGAGCTGGATCGCGCCCGAGTAGAGCAGCAGCTTCTCGGTGAGCGTGGTCTTGCCCGCGTCCGGGTGGGAGATGATGGCGAAGGTGCGGCGGCGGGCGACCGCTTCGGCGAGGTTGGTCATGGCGTGATCCCTGGCGGCGCGGGAGTCTATAGTCGGGCGCCGTGCAAGAATGCCCGGCCGTTCCGTCTGGTCCAGATACCGGTCTCGCGAGGTAACCGCATGAGTGATCCGTCCGCATTTCGAGAAGAGGCCCGAACCTGGGTGGAGGCGAACGCGCCGGAGTTCCTGCGCGGCAGGGCCTCCGACCCGAACGCCTGGGCCGCCGGCGGCCGCAAGGCGCCCTTCATCTACCCGGAGAGCCGCGACTGGCTGCTGGCCGCGGCCGATCGGGGGTTCTCGGTGCCGACCTGGCCCGAGGAGTACGGCGGCGCCGGCCTCTCGCGGGACGAGGCGCTCGTGCTGCAGGAGGAGATCGCGCGCCTGGCGCTGCCGATGCCGCTCACGGGCTTCGGCTACAGCATGATCGGGCCGACGCTTCTCGATCACGGCACGGAGGCGCAGCGGGCGGAACACCTGCCGAAGATCGCGCGCGGCGAGATCCGCTGGTGCCAGGGCTACTCCGAGCCGAACGCGGGATCCGATCTGGCGTCGCTCGCCACATCGGCGGTGCGGGACGGCGACTTCTACGTGATCAACGGCCAGAAGATCTGGACCTCCGGCGCCGACCAGGCGGACTGGATCTTCATGCTGGTGCGCACGAACCCGGACGTCAAGAAGCAGCGCGGGATCACCTTCATCCTGGTCGACATGGCGTCGCCCGGCGTCGAAGTGCGGCCGATCCGGCTGATCAGCGGCGCTTCGCCGTTCTGTGTGACCTTCTTCCACGAGGTACGGACTCCGGTCCACCAGGTCATCGGCGAGGTGAACGGCGGCTGGACCGTGGCGAAGGCGCTTCTCGGTCACGAGCGGACGTCGATCGGCGGCATGGGCCGCGGCGGTGCGAGAGCTTCGCTGCCGGATCTTGCGCGCGATTACGTCGGCGTCGACGAGAACGGCCGGATCGACGATCCGGCGATCCGGGAGCGGGTGACGCAGTGCGAGATGGACGCGATGTCCTACGGGCTGACGATCAGGCGGCACGGCGACGGGCTGGAGGCGGGCCACAAGCCCGGCCCCGAGAGCTCGATGTTCAAGTACTACGGGACGGAGCTGAACATGCGCCGCGAGGAGCTGATGCTCTCGATCCGGGGACCGCAGGCCCTGGGCTGGGAAGGCGAGGGCTTCGAACCGGCCGAACTCAACCAGACCCGCACCTGGCTTCGGTCGCGGGCGAACAGCATCGAGGGCGGGACGTCGGAGATCCAGTTGAACATCATCGCCAAGCGCGTGCTGGGGTTGCCGGACTGATGGCTTCGCTGGTCCTCACTGCTCCGCAGAACATGCTGGCCCGGACCGCGGCCGAGTTCATTTCGAAGCACGGCGGGGTGGACCGCCAGCGGCAGATCCGCGACGAGGGGGCTGAACTCGGCTACAGCCCTGACGTCTGGGCCGAGATGGCCGACCTCGGCTGGCTTGGCATTCCCATCGCGGAGGACCACGGAGGCCTCGGCATGGGGATGGCCGAAACGGTTCTCATCACGGAGGCGATGGGTCGCGGTCTGGCGCCCGAGCCTTTCGTGTCGGCCGTCGTCTTCGCCGGCGGGCTGGTGGCGGACGCCGGCAGCGCGGAGCAGCGGGCCGCGTGGCTGCCGTCTCTGGTCGACGGCGAGAAGCGTCTGGCGCCGGCCCTGCTCGAGGCGGGAAGCAGGTACGGGCTCGACCGGGTCGAGACGCGGGCGCGGGCGAACGGCGAAGGTTGGTCGCTGTCGGGCGAGAAGGTCCAGGTGGTTGGCGGCGTCGGGGCCGACGGCTTCCTGATCGCCGCCCGAACGGAAGACGGCGACGACGGCCTGGCGCTCTTCCTCGTGCCGGCGGAAGCGGAGGGTCTCGAGGTGGTGGCTCAGAAGAGGGTCGACTCCCGCAACTCCGCGATCGTCCGGTTGAACGACGTTCATTTGGCGGCCGGCGACGTTCTGGGCGACGTCGGCGGCGGCCTGGAACCGCTTGGCCGCGCGGTGGACCGGGCGACCGTGGCGGTCTGCGGCGAGATGCTCGGCGTGATGACGGAGGCCTTCGAGCGGACGATCGAGTACCTCAAGTCGCGCAGCCAGTTCGGCGTCCTGATCGGCACCTTCCAGGCGCTCAAGCACCGGGCCGCGGAGATGTTCATCGAGATCGAGCTCTCCCGTTCGACCGTCATGGCGGCGGCTCGCGCCCTCGACGAGGGCAGCGACGACGCGGAACTCCAGGTCTCGAACGCCAAGGCGCGCTGCTCGGACGCACTGATCCTGGTCACGAACGAGGCCCTGCAGATGCACGGCGGCATCGGCATGACGGACGAGCACGACATCGGCCTGTTCATGAAGCGCGCCCGGGCTCTCGAGTTCGCCTTCGGCGACGCGGCCTTCCACCGCCAGCGCTTCGCCAGGCTGCGCGGTTTCTGAGCGGCGCGCCTACTCGTCGCGCTCCGGGGCGACGTGAGGCACGACGCCGATCAGCCGGTCGGCGTCATGCCTGAAGTACGTGCCGTCCTCCGTCGCCCGTGACAGGACGCCGCCCGGGTCGACGGCGGCCGGGCCGCCCAGCAGATCGGCGCACATGAGCGGCGCCACCGCCGCGTTCCGCTCGCCGCTGATCCAGTACCAGCCGCCGGGCGCCGCGCCCGTGACGGTCAGCTTGCCCTGTTTGGCTTCGCCCTCGTCGTCCGTGCAGTAGTCCTTGCGCACCAGCTCCGCGGCGACGCCGTCGGCGCCCGGGGACGCGGTGAGCGTCGACGAGGTCGCGCCGCACTGGACGCTGACCTTCGCCGTGGACCGGCCCTCCGCCGGCCGGACGACGACGCCGCCGTCGCCCTGCCAGTACGGCGAAACGTACTCGCTGCACTCGTTGCCCGCGAGGTGGGGAACGATCCCCACCAGCCGGGCCGTGTCGTGCCGGAACCAGGTGGCGTCGTCCGTCGCCGTGGCCACGACGCCGCCCGGCACGACGGCGGGCGGACCGCCGAGGTCTTCCCGGCAGACGAACGGCGCCGCCGCGGCGTTGCGCTCGCCGTGCTGCCAGTACCAGCCGCCCGGCGCGGCGCCCTCGAGGCGCAGGCCTCCGGGGCAACTGCCTCTCACGAGCCGGGTTACGACGCCGTTCTCGGCGCTGTACTCGGTCGTGTTGCCGCCGCAGGTCACGCTGACCGAGGTCCGGCCGGCCGCGGGCATCACGGTGAAGCCGCCCGTGGGGCCTGACCAGTACGGCGCCGCCAGGCTACAGGTGGACGGAACGTCGTCAGCATCACCGCCACCACCACCACCGCCCTCCCGGATCGTCACGAGCGCCGAGAAGGGGGTGCCTCTGGTGAATCCGGATTCCATCCGCAGTTGAGGTACAGACACGAGAAACGTCTCGTCATCCGCGTCTGCGTCCCGGCTCGTCCATATCCTGCCCGTGGCGCTCTGACGGTTCGCGGGGATCGTGATGCTCTCAAGCGTCCCGTGATCGCCCTCCTCCGACGTGCGCCGCTCCACCCGCACGGGAACCGTCACGTCGTACGGCACCGTCGTCGGCCGCAGGCCGGAGCCCCGATACAGAAGGACCCTGACCGTAACCGACGAACCCTCCGGCACCGGGTTCGGGGAGGCCCACAGATGAATCTCCTCATCTTCCGACGCCTCGTCGTCATGGATCGTGATCTGCACCGAGCCTGGACTGCCCGCAGTGATTCCCGAGGGCAGCCTGCCCGTGTTCAGGGCCACCGTGAACGTCTCGTCGAGCTTGTCGCCGTCGTGGTTCGTCTTTATGCTGAGGGTGCCGGTCCTCTTGCCCCCGAGGATGGCGATGTAGGAGCGGGGCGAACTGTAGTCCCCCGGCTCCGCCGTGTCGTTCCTGAACGTCACCGGGATTCTCACGTCCCGCGACGCCGACGCCGAGAGTGTCGCCGTCACGGAAACCCTGTCTCCCTCCAACACCCGCCCGCTGTCCGAGGCCGAGAGCGAGACCGAGGTGCGCGTATCCCGCGTGCCGTCGTCGTCCCGGATCGTGATCGGCACCGAGTTCGGGGTGCCCGCCGTCACCCCCGACGGCAGGCTGCTCCCCAGCGCCACCGTGAAGGTCTCGTCGTCTTCGTCGGCGTCCTGCGCCGTCGTGATCGTCCCCATGCCACGGGTCGCGCCGGAGGCGATCGTGATGCCCGTCAGCGTCCCGTGGTCGGAGAGCTCCGCCGAGTCGTCGGTGACCGTCACGGGGATGACCACCTGGCTCGACAACGCCGCCGACAGCGTCGCCGTCACCGTCACGCTTGATCCCTCCGTCACCGGATTCGGGGAGGCGGAGAGCGTGACCGCGGGCAGCGCCTTCTGCGCCTGCCGCGTGATGGTCACCGTGTAGTCCTTCGTCGTCGAGTCCTGCGCCGTCACCCGCACCGTGATCGCGTTGGACCCCACGCTGAGCGCGATGGCCACGCTCTCCGAGCCGCTGTTCACCGTCGTCCCGTCCACCGTCACCGTCGCCTTGCCGGTGTCCTGCACCGTCGGCGTCAGCTTCGCGTGCGTCTGCGCGTTCGCCACCGTCGCCGTGTAGCTGGTCGTCGAAGCCGAGAAGGTCCCGATGTTCAGCGCGCTGTAGGTGCCCCCCAAGGTCGTCGAGGTCGACGCCGTCAGCCCGCTCAGGTTCGCGTTCGAGGACTGCGGGGGCTGCTGGCGCGTGATGGTCACCGTGTAGTCCTTCGTCGTCGAGTCCTGCGCCGTCACCCGCACCGTGATCGCGTTGGACCCCACGCTGAGCGCGATGGCCACGCTCTCCGAGCCGCTGTTCACCGTCGTCCCGTCCACCGTCACCGTCGCCTTGCCGGTGTCCTGCACCGTCGGCGTCAGCTTCGCGTGCGTCTGCGCGTTCGCCACCGTCGCCGTGTAGCTCGTCGTCGACGCCGAGAAGGTCCCGATGTTCAGCGCGCTGTAGGTGCCCCCCAAGGTCGTCGAGGTCGACGCCGTCAGCCCGCTCAGGTTCGCGTTCGAGGATAGGGTGAGCCCGGCTTGGGGTGTGCCGCTGCCGGTCGTGTATCCGGAACGGACCCACTCATTGCTAGCGTTGCAGCAGATTCGGCTGTAGAGCCGGATGTCGTATGCCACGGCGTTTGTCAGGTTGGGAATGTTGTGAGGGCTATTGGCGTTGGTGCTTGCGTTGGTCCAGGCAGTGTCGGCCTGCCTCTTGTAGTCAACGAAAATGGCACGGCTACCGCTGTAACTCCAAGTCAGGACTAGCTGTTGGTCGCCCGCAACGACTTGCAGGCTTGTGGGTTTCGGTTGATTGTTGTCAACAGCCTGCGCCTCCGCAGGCGCGGCGTCGAGCACCGAGAGCGCGCCGAGCAGCAGCGCGAGGACGGGAAGCGAACGGAAAATGCGGGCGCGGGAACGCCCCGGACGCGCGGCGTCAGGCCGTGGGACGTCTGCGGCGGGTGAAGGAGCCGGTTCGGGCGGGCCGGCGTGGCGCCGGTCGCACGCTACAACCTCGGCTCGGCTCGGCTCGGCTCGGCTCGGCTCGGCTCGGCTCGGCTCGGCTCGGCTCGGCTCGGCTCGGCTCGGCTCGGCTCGGCTCGGCTCGGCTCGGCTCGGCTCGGCTCGGCTCGGCTCGGCTCGGCTCGGCTCGGCTCGGCTCGGCTCGGCTCGGCTCGGGGCTAACGATCGGGTAGCACGGTAAGGTCGTCATGTCAAATCTCTCTCATCCAGGGAGACGGAAGAATCAATCCCGGTTCTGTGAGCGGATAGGAGGAGTCTTCCACAAAAAAACCGATGTTTGTGCGAAAACTGGCACCCAGGAGGCGATATTTTGACGGTGCCGGGCACCGTGACGACTCACCCGGCGCCGGAAGATCCGGAGCCGGTGGACCGGGCGGTCGCCTGGACTGGAGCTGAAGCTAGAGCTCGAACCGCAGGCCGACGCTGAGGACGCGGCCCAGGGGGTCGTGGGTCGAGGGGTCGTAGTTCAACTGGCGGAAGACCCGAGGCGGATCCTCGTCGGCGAGGTTGAGGATCGAGGCGAAGAGCGTCGCCCTGTCGCCGGGAAGGGACCAGGAGACGTGGAGGTCGTGGGTGGCGTGGGCGCCGATGGGGTAGTCGTCGCCCCACGGAGCCGGGGCGTCGTGGATGTAGGAGTCCGTGTAGTTCAGGTGCCAGCGGCCGGTGAATGGCCCCACGGTGTAGCCGGCGAACAGGCGGCCCTTGAATTCGGGCAGCGCCCGCGCGAGGGAGGTGTCGTAGTTGAGCCGGCCCTTCGCGTCGTAGGCCTCTCCGAGTTCCCAGCCGTCGATCCGCCAGGACAGGGTGTGGGTGCCGGAGGCGCCCAGGGTCAGGCGGCCGGGGCCGGCGTTCGTCTGAAGGTCGGCGCGGAAGTCGATGCCGTCGGTCTCGATGTCCGGTCCGTTGACGATCCGCACCGCGAGGGTGTCGAGGTTCTCGAGGCTGGGAACGCCGCCGCTGATGGTCAGCCCGTCGAACCAGGGAGAGGTCTCGTCGCACAGCGGGTGGTTCGCGGGCGGACAGGCGAGGCCGAGGATGGAGTTGAAGGGCTCGATGACCAGCGGGTCCTTGAAGTCGTAGCGCCAGTAGTCGACGGTGGCGAAGACGCGGCCGCTGCCGCCGCCAAGGCCGCTGCGCTCGAAGACCAGGCCGGTGTTGAGAGTCGTGGCCGATTCCGGGTCGAGGGTCGGGTCGCCGTGGATGTGGATCGGCTTGAACGTGCCGATGCGGCCGATGAAGAAGCGCGACGTGTCGGCGATGCCATCGATCGTCTGGTTCACTGTCGGGCCGCGGAACGTCGTGCCGAAGGAGCCGCGGAGCGCCAGGGCCCCGGTCGCCTGCCAGCGTAGAGCGAACTTGGGATCGAGGCTCGAGCCGACATCGCCGCCGTAGTCCTCGAAGCGGAGCGAGACCTGGCTTTCGACCGAGGGGGCCAGCGGCAGCGAGAGCTCGCCGAACACGGAACCGATACCGCGATCGTCCTCGATCGGGAAGGCCGGCGGCAGGTAGGCGAACACGCCTTCGCGCTTCTCGCACGTCGTGACGTCGGGGCCGCCCGGGCAGGGATAGATCGCGATGTCGTGCAGGGCGCCGCCCCGCGGTGTCGGCGCGCCGACCGTGTAGGGCCGCAGTTGGTACGTTTCGCCGCGCCACTGAACGCCAGCCGCGTACTCCGCCGCGCCGCCGGGAAGGCTCCAGTCGAGCAGGCCGCTCGCCACCGCCTCAACGACGAGCAGCGAGGTCTCGCCCCGCCTGCCGAGGATCGTCGTCAGGTAGTCGTGGAGGGGGCCGTTGTCGAAGGCCGGGTCGTAATCCGGGTTCGAGGCGTTCGGCACGAGGGGATGGGGGCTGATCGAGTTGGAGAACGGGATCCAGTAGCGGCAGTCGCCCTGGCCCGCGTGCCGGCGCAGCGTGTCCAGGGAGAAGCTCAGGTTGCCGCCCGCGTCGTACTCGTTCGGCACCCGCTCCTCGCAGGCAAGGCCGCCGAGACCGGCCATGGCGCGACGGGCGCGGTAGTGCAGGGCGTCGCCGTCTTCGAACCTGCGAACGGAGCTCGACCGGGAGGCCCGGAACGCCCAGAGGGTCTCGCCGGCCACCCCCTCCAGGTCGAACGCGAGCCGCTCCGTGTCGGACTCGCGGATGTGGCTTCGGAGCGGTCCCTCCTGGCCGAACATCCGGCCTCGAATCCAGGCAACTTCCTGCCAGGCAGGGTCGATTCCCGCCGCGTCCTGCAGGCCGCCGTCTCCCTGCCAGCCGCACCATGCAGCGTCGCAGAACGCGTAGGCGCCGTAGAGCTCCGGGTAGAGCCGGGCCATGTCGACGAGCCCCGGGTTGTTGGCCCGCACCGAGCGGGTGAGATCGACGACCTTGTTCGGCGGATAGCCCGGCGAGGTCTGCCACGAGGGCACGTCGCCCCTGGCGAAGAGAACCTCCGCGCCGATGTGCCAGCCTCCCTCCGTGTCCCAGGAGGCTTCCGTGAACCACTGGCCGCGGCGGGTGTCCTGCACCAGGTTGTCGAACGGCGTGTACTGGACCCGGCAGAGCGGGCTGTCGGCGCTGCTGACCGCGCCGCCGACGCGCTCGCAGTTCGGGTCCCGGATCGCCGGCGCGCCCGAGAGCGGGTAGAACACGGCCGGCCGTCCCGTTCCCGACCAGCCGCCCCGGGGATTCTCGGCGTAGGGCCTGATCGCCCAGTCGCGGTCGCGGAGCCGGATCGGGCTTCGCCGCGAGAGGCCAAGGGAACTCACGGCGTGGCCGCGGCCGCCGGCGAACGGCCGGCCGGCGAGCAGGCCGACCTCGCCGTCGCCGTTCGATCCGTCGATCACGCTGTGCTTGCCCTCGAAGGAGAGGCCGTCGAAGTGGCTGCGAGTGATCATGTTCATCACGCCGGCGATGGCGTCCGAGCCGTAGGTCGCCGCGCCGCCGTCACGCAGGAACTCGACCTGCTCGACCGCGACCATGGGCAGGACGTTCGTGTCGACGACGAGCTGCGCCTGGTCCGGGATGGCGCCTGGCGACCAGGTCAGCCGGTCGCCGTTCAGGAGCACGAGGGAACGGCTCGGTCCCAGGCCGCGCAGGTTGAGCGTCGAGCGATCTTCGTTGGTGCGCGCGCCGAACTGGTCGGATTCGAGATCCGCCCCGAGACTGAAGGAGAGGTTGCGGATGACGCCGAGCATCGACGGCGAGCCCTCCGCCTCGAGATCCTCGCGCGACAGGACCGAAACCGGCTGGGCCGCGTCCTCCGGGGTTCCCGGGATCCAGGAACCGGTGACCGTGACCGTGTGGCTGAAGGTCTCGACGTCGTGGGTGTGGTGCTCGTGGTCGTGATCGTGGTCGTGATCGTGGTCGGCCTCCGCCTCCGCGACGTGCGCGTGCTCGCCGCCGTGATCGGGATCGGCCTCCTGAGCGGGGCCGGCGGACGGGCAGAGGACGGCGATCAGCGCGACCAGGAGCGCGGGCGCCGGTCCTGGCGGAAGCTCCTCGTGATGGACAGCCGGGGCCATGCCTTCAGGCTCCCTGGGTTCCGTGGCTTGAAGCCGGGTTGCCGTGGTGAACTAGCTCACGATCCGGTTCGGGTTCATGCCCGAACAACCGTCGTGTCTCGCTGCCGTCGAGCAACGGCCCGTGTAGCAGGAGTCGCCGGCGAATCCCTGCGGGCGGACGTTGTCGATCCAGCGTTCGACGTTCGCCTGCACTTCGGCCGCGGTCTGGCCGTGCTCGGTGATCAGGACCTTCGACAGGCCCCACCAGGCCCGTCCCAGATTGCACTGGCAGCAGCAGGTGTACGCCGAACGGTCGCTGCAGCACGGCGCCGGGATCGGCGTCAGCGCGGCACGCTTGATCTCTTCCTGCGCCGCGGTCAGCTCGATCTCCGCGTCGTACGCGATCAACCGCTCCATCGGCAGCGCGAGCAGCGCGGCAACGGGGTCGTCGCTGGCCGGGGCCGTGGCCGTGGCCGAGGACGGCGTGTTGCCGCAGCTCCAGACCACCGGTGCGGCCAGGAGAATGGCGACGGTGGCTGCGAGACGGCCGAGACGATGAGCATGGCGACGCATGGCGCGCGATCTTATCCCCGATCGACCAGTCGTGTTCGGCTCAACCGCAGGCTTCTGCCGATCCCCGGTAGGTCCGGTAGCCCGCCCAGAAGTACGGATGGGAGGCGTCGAACGCCACTGGTTCCCGTCCCTCCCCCTGATCGAAGACGAGGGGATCGGCCAGCAGCCGGAGTTGCGCTTCTTGGAGCGCGGCCGCTGTTTGCGTTCCCTCGGCGACGCGGCTGTAGAACGCGGCGAACAGGTGGGTGGCGGATTCGTCGACGACGGGCCACAGCGACGCGACGACGGAACTCGCGCCGGCCGCGCCGAAGGCGTCGACGAAGGGGCCGGGGCCGATGCCGTGGCCTCCCGTGTCCAGACCGGAGAGGACGACGAGCGATTCACGTTCCAGTGTGAGCCTCGACTCCAGCTCGCCGGCCGTCACGGGAATGGCCTGTTCGTCATACCTCGCGGGGGAAAGCAGCAGTGCCGAATCCTCAGGGGTTCCAGGGTCGATCCGGGCCTCCACGGCGATGTGAAGAAACTGGACGGCATGACTCTCGGTCGATTCCCGGAAGCGAGCCGGCGAGGCTGCCTGGCCCAGGCGGGACACGACCGGCAGGCCCAGCGCGGCGATCGTGCTCGCCTGATTGCGGCGAGCGGCGTGCCGGCGCCAGGAGATGCCGCCGTCGCTCATCGAGGCGCCGAGGGGGCGCGCCGGCGGGCGGTAGACGGCGTCCGCAAGCGCCAGCGCGACAGGCCGTTCACTCGGCGAGTCGGCGGTGGTGCGCGCGCCCAGCGCCGGGTCGATCCAGCACAGAGTCCGCGTTTCGACGAGGTAGCGGCCTTGAGGATCGAGCGACCGTGGCGCCCGGATGGCGCCGAATGGCAGGTCGCTGAGGGGACCGCCGGCGGCCAGGACGAGGCGCGAGACGCTCCGGAGTTCTTCGGCGACCGGACCGAGCAGGACGTCCCCCAGATCGTCTCCGAGACGGACGATCCGACCGAGAGAAGCCGGTGGGCGAAGCAACGCGAGCTCGCGGATCTCCGCGACGAGAAGCCGCAACTCCTCGGCGGTCGTGTCCAGGGTCAGCGTTGTGGGCGCCGCGCCGGCGCCACCCGGAACGACGGTCAGGCGAACCGGGCGACCGGGCGAGGCGTCGTAGATCAGGGTCGCGACGCCGTCGACGGTGGGCCGGAAGTGCTCCGGGAGAGGCGTCGCCGGCGCGGGGTCGTCCTCCTGAGCCATCCCGGGCGCTGCACAGAGGAAGATGAGCGCCGCCGCCAGGCGCCACGGGCGGGAGGCCGTCGACATGGCCGGGGAGCCTATCCGGCCGATCCGGGTACGATCCCGGACCGATGGCGAACGTCCGGCTCGACTTCGATGGCGATGTGGCGCGGATCGTTCTGATCCGGCGCTCGAAGGCAAACGCGCTCGATTCCGCGACCACGGCGGCGCTGCGCCAGGCCGTCCGGGAGTCGGCCGCGGCGAGTTCGCGGGTGCTGGTCATCTCCGGCGACGGCGTCTTCTGCGGCGGCGCCGACATCCGCGAGATGGAGGATCTCGACGCGGTCGCCGCGGAACGTTTCATCCGCGGCCTGCACCGGGCCTTTCTGGCGATCCGCGAACACCCGGCGCCGGTCGTTGCCGAGGTCCGCGGAGCGGCCCTCGGCGCGGGCCTGGAACTCCTCGTCTCCTGCGACCTGTCGGTCGCCGCGGACGACGCGATCTTCGGGATGCCGGAACCCCATGTCGGTTTACCTCCGGTCATCGAGGCGGCGCTGCTGCCGGGCCTCGTGGGCCTGGGCCGGGCCAGGGAGCTCCTGTTCCTGGGCGATCCGATCGACGCCGCCGAAGCGGCGCGCATCGGGCTGGTCGGCCAGGCCGTGCCGGCCGCGGACCTGGAAGCGGCGGTGAACGCCAAGGTCGAGCGGCTGCTGCGACTGAGCCCGGAAGCCCTTGCACTGCAGAAGCGCCTGATCGGCCGCTGGCTCAACCTGCCCCTGGACCAGGCGGTTGAGGCGGGGGTCTCGGCGTTCCGGGCCGCCTATGGCACGGAGGGGCCGAAGAGGGAGATGGAGAAGTTCTGGCGGCGGCGTGCCCGCGGGTGATCGGTCGCCGCTTCGCGGCGCGTTTTCCTCAGAAAGCCGGCGAGGGCGCCGGCGCACCCAGTGTGCGACCGGTTACCGGCGCGGACGGCGAAGGCACCTGGCCGATCAGGCCGCCAGCCATCGCAGGCAGCCGGTCGATTCCAGAACCGCGTCGATCTCGTCGCGCTCGGAGAGTTCGCCGTACTTGCCGCGCAGTGCCGCCAGTGACCTGGCGTGGTACTTCTGCGGCTTCTGGTTCCACTCGCCGCTTGCGAGGTCGACCGAGAACTCGTCCTGGCCGCCGGCGATCGCCCCGGCGTTGGCGACGCTCCAGGGCAGGAAGATGGCGCCCACCTGCTGCTCGAGCAGGGGCGTCAGGGTCGGCGCCAGGGCCGCCCAGTCCTCGAACTCGCCGTTCGCCGTCGGATCGACGAGGCGCTTGACCCAGGCGACGGTGCGGGGCGCCCGCTCCTCGAGGAGGCGACCGGGCGTCGGATCGGTCCACGCCTGGTGCATCTGGAATCCGATGCCGAAGTCGCCGAACGCCGGACGGTCGCCGAACAGATAGTCGCGACCGTCGAGGTGGGTCTCGATCAGGTCGACCGTGTCGAGGAAGGACTGCTCGATCTGGGGCGCGGTCTGCTCGTTCGAACCGACGAACCAGACGCGGGGCACCATCCGCTCGCGGACCTGGGCGGTCATCGCCTGGAGCGTCTCCTCGTCGGCATCGGGGTTCATGCCCTGGGCGATGCGCCGTGCGCCGGACTCCTGGTCCGCGGGCCGGGCCCAGCGGTAGTGGAACATCCACTTGTTGCCCCACTCGTCGCCGAACTCCTCGAGAAGGACGGAAACGAAGGCAGCCGTGGGATCCGGCGGGTGGATGGAGGGCTCGGGGAACTCGGCCTCCATCGCCTCGATGATCGGCGTCGAGTCCTGCATGCCCCGGTCGTCCGGCGTGACGACGAGCGGCACCAGGGGCAGTCTCGCGTAGCGACGGAACTCGTCCTGGTTGGCTGGGCTCCGCCGGATCCACTCGTGGGGGATTCCCTTGTAGCGGAAGTAGGAGCGCACCTTGATCGAGTAGGGCGAAAGATCGCCGCCGAAGATTCGGTAGGGTCGGGCCATTGGCGGAAGCCTCCTGGAGGGGAGTCGTTGTCGGACGGACGGGGAGGTGAATGCTAGGAGGCTGCGCTCCAGAACGCAACGAAGCCGTTCGGCGCGGCCTCCGGGTGACGTAGCGACCCTGGAAGGAACGACGACGGCGTGACGACGACTCCCGATCTGAGAGAGCGCCTGCAGAGCGTCTTCGGTCACTCCGCTTTCCGGCCTCACCAGGAAGAGGTTTGCCGCCGCACGGCGGAGGGCGCCGACGGCCTGGTCGTCATGCCGACGGGCGCCGGCAAGTCGCTCTGCTACCAGCTTCCGGGCCTTCTGCGCGGGGGGCCGACCCTCGTCTTCTCGCCGCTCATCGCGTTGATGGAGGACCAGACGGCGAAGCTCCGCGAACTCGGGCTGCGCGCCGAACGGATCCACTCCGGCAGGCCGCGGCACGAGTCGCGGCAGGCATGCCGGCTCTACCGCGACGGCGAGGTCGACTTCCTCTTCCTCGCCCCCGAGCGCCTCGGCGTACCAGGCTTCATCGAGTTCCTCGAGCGCTGCCGGCCGGCCCTGATCGCGGTCGACGAGGCGCACTGCATCTCGCAGTGGGGTCACGATTTCAGACCCGACTACCGGCTCCTGGGGCGGCGCCTGCCGCGGCTGCGGCCCGCGCCGGTGCTGGCGCTGACCGCGACCGCGACGCCGCGCATCCAGGACGACATCGCGGCGCAGCTCGACCTGGAGGGCGACCAGCGCTACATCTACGGCTTCCGGCGCGAGAACCTGGCGGTCGAGGTGGTCCAGAAGCGGCCCGGGGCACGCGCGGCGGTGGTCGGGGAAGTGCTGGGGGCGGAGGAACGGCGGCCGGCGCTCGTCTACGCGCCGACCCGCAAGGAAACCGAGGCGCTCGCGGGGCGCCTCGACGAGGATTTCCCGGCCGCCGCCTACCACGCCGGGCTGCCGACGGCCCAGCGGGACGAGGTGCAGGGCGCCTTCCTCGGCGGCGAGATCGACGTCGTCGTCGCGACGACGGCCTTCGGCATGGGGATCGACAAGCCGGACATCCGCACGGTCGTCCACACCGCGCTGCCGGCGACCGTCGAGGGCTATTACCAGGAGATCGGCCGCGCCGGCCGCGACGGCGACTCCGCGCGGGCGCTGCTGCTGTACTCCTGGGCGGATCGCAGGACCCAGGAGTTCCTGCACAAGCTCTCCTACCCCGAAGTCGAGGTCGTCTCGGGCCTTTTCGGGGCGCTCGGCGACGAGCCCCGCGAGCAGGTCGACCTGCGGCGCCGGCTCGGACTCGCGGAAGAGACGTTCGAAGCGGCGCTCGACCAGTTGCGCATTCACGGCGGCGCCGTGGTCGGCGGCGGCTACCGCGTGCGCCGGGGCGACGACGCGTGGATCCGCTCCTACCGCGTCCAGCGGCAGCTCCGGCTGGACCAGATCGACGAGATGACCCGCTTCGCCGACCATCGGGGCTGCCGGATGCTGCGCCTGGTGCGCCACTTCGGCGACCGCGCGGACAGCGGCGAGCGCTGCGGCGTCTGCGACGTCTGCGCGGCCGAAGCGTGTCTCGTGCGGCGCTTCCGGACGCCCCTGGCCGAGGAGGTCCAGGCGATGGAGACCGTCGTGTCGATGCTCCGGCGACGCGACGGCCTGAGCACGGGCAGGCTGTTCAAGGAGTTCCACGCCGTTCACGGCTCCTACGACCGCGGAGCGTTCGAGGATCTGCTCGGCGCGCTGGGGCAGGCGGGTGTGCTGTTCGTGGAGGACGAGTCCTTCCAGAAGGCCGGCGAGACGATCCACTACCAGCGGGCGGGCCTGACCCCGGGCGGCCGCCGCCGGGGCGTGGACCTGGCGGAGCAGGTCCTGCTGCCGGACGATCCGCCCGACGAACCGCGGGCCGGTCGCCGGCGCCGGTCCGCGGCGGCGCCGATCGAGATCTCCGAGGCCGACGCGGATCCGGCACTCGTCGAGGAGCTCCGGGAGTGGCGGGGGAAGGTCGCGCGCGAGAAGCGGCTGCCCGCCTACACGGTGCTGCACAACCGGACGATCGTCGCGGTCGCGGCGGTGAAGCCGGGCGACCGCGACCAGTTGCTCGGGATACCCGGCATCGGCCCGACGACGGTGAAGCGCTACGGCGCCGCGCTGCTGCGGATGGTGGCGGCGGCGGGGAAGGCGGATCCGAAGTGACACAATCCCGCTCATGACGACAACGACGGCACAGTGGTTCGGCCATCCGAGGGGACTCTCGACGCTGTTCTTCACGGAGCTCTGGGAGCGCTTCAGCTACTACGGCATGCGGGCGCTGCTGCTGCTCTACATGACCGACGTAGCCACCGGCGGGCTCGGCCTGGGCACCGAGCGGAGTTCGGCGATCTATGGCCTCTACACCTTCGGCGTGTACGCCCTGGCGCTGCCCGGCGGCTGGGTGGCCGACCGCATCCTGGGCCAGAAGAAGGCGGTGTTGTGGGGCGGGGTCATCATCGCGCTCGGGCATTACGCCCTCGCGGTGCCGAGCCTCGTGACCTTCTTCCTCGGCCTGTTCCTGGTCGTGGTCGGCACCGGGCTGCTCAAGCCGAACGTCTCGGCGGTGGTCGGCGACCTCTACGGGAGCGACACCGCGGCCCGCCGCGACGCCGGTTTCTCGATCTTCTACTCCGGGATCAACATCGGCGCGCTGGCCGGCCCGCTCGTCTGCTCCTACCTGGGCGAGAACGTCGACTGGCACCTGGGCTTCGGCGCGGCCGGCGTCGGCATGACCGCCGCGATCGTCGCCTACGTCCGCGGCCAGAGACACCTGGAAGGCGCCGGCGACCCGCGCGGCCCGGCCGCCGATCCGGTCCAGTTGGCGAATGCGAAGCGCAGCCTGATCGCCGGCACCGCCTGCATCGTCGTGCTGACGGGCATCCTGTGGTGGTTGGGGGCGAGCGGCATCGCGCCGATCACCCTGGTGGGCTTCGCCGACGCCACGGGGCTCATCGTCGTCGTCCTGGCGGCGGTGTACTTCGCCTACGTCATCGGCTTCGTCTGCAACGACGCGACGGAGAGGCGAAGAGTGGGCGCCTGTGCCGTGCTCTTCGTGGGCGCGGCCCTGTTCTGGTCGGGCTTCGAGCAGGCGGGCTCGTCGCTCAACCTGTTCACGAGGGACCACGTGAACCGCGACCTCTGGGGCTTGATGGAGGTGCCGATCGGTTCGCTGCAGTCGGTGAACCCGTTCTTCATCATCGTGCTCGCGCCGGTCATGGGCGCCCTCTGGGTGAAGCTGGGCGACCGGAGCCCGTCCATTCCCGTCAAGTTCGGCCTGGGCCTGGTGTTGCTCGGTGTCGGTTTCGCCGTCCTGTCCTGGGGCGCTTCGATGGCCGAGGCCGGCGGCGAGCAGGCGGCGATGGCCTGGCTGGTCGTGACCTACTTCTTCCACACGGTCGGCGAACTCTGCCTGAGTCCGGTGGGACTATCGAGCATGACGAAGCTGGCGCCGGACCGCCTGGTGTCCCAGATGATGGGCACCTGGTTCATGGGCGCCGCCCTCGGCAACCTGATCGCGGGCCGGGTGGCCGGCTACATCGAGGCCCTGCCGCCGGCCGAGCTGTTCCGGACCGTGGCGCTGATCGTTGCCGTGGCGGGCGTCGTGTTCCTGGTCCTGTTCAAGCCGATCAAGTGGCTGTGTGCGGGAGTGAAGTAGGGAGCGGGACGGGCTCGCCGCTTCGCGGCATCGCGCTGGTGCCGGCCAGAAGGCCGGCGCACCGACAGGCGCACCGACATTTTGGACGGCGGCGTGATCAGTTGATGCCGCGTTCCTTGCCTTCCCAGTAGGGGGCGCGCAACTCGCGCTTCAGGACCTTCATCGCGCCGGAGAGGGGCAGCGGTTCCGCCCGGAACTCGACGGACTTGGGCACCTTGTAACCGGCGATCGACTCTCGGGCGTGGCTGATGATCGAGGACTCCGTGCCCTCGTCGACATCGGCGCCCTCCTTCGGCACGACGATCGCGTGGACCTGCTCGCCCCAGACCTCGTGGGGGATACCGATCACAGCCACCTGGCCGACGACCGGATGGGTCGAGATCGCGCTTTCGACCTCGGCGGAGTAGACGTTCTCACCGCCCGAGACGATCATGTCCTTGACCCGGTCGACCAGGAAGAGATAGCCCTCTTCGTCCAGGTAGCCGGCGTCGCCGGTGTGGTACCAGCCGCCCTGGAACGCTTCCTCGGTGGCCTCGGGCTTGTTCCAGTACTCGGTCATGTAGTTGCCGCCCTTGGCGCAGACCTCGCCGACCTCGCCTGAAGGCAGGATGTTGCCGTCCTCGTCCTGGATCGACAGCACGACGCCGGGCACCGCACGCCCGACCGAACGCAGGCGGTCGCCGCCGATCTTGTGGTCCTCGGCGTCCAGCACGGTGAGCAGTGAGGAACTCTCCGTCATGCCGTAGCCCTGGCCGATCTCCATGTCCGGGAACAGGGTGAGCAGGCGGTCGAGCAGGGCCGCCGGCATCGGGGAGGCGCCGTAGCCCAGGTTGCGCAGCGAGGCGAGCTTCTCCGGCGAGAAGTCCGGGTGGCTCATCATCATGTGGATCATGGTCGGCACCATCGTGGTCGTCGTCACCTGGTACTTCTCGATCAGCGCGATGGCCGCGCCCGGGTCGAACATCGGCATGAGGACGAACTTGCCGCCGAAGGTCTGGGTCGCGATGACGCCGACCATGGAGGCGGCGTGGAAGATCGGCGTCTGCAGCAGCGCGACGCCGTCGGAGAGCTGCGGGAAGCGCATGACGCCGTGGTAGGTGTTCAGGATCTCGGCGCGCTGGTTGCAGAGAACGCCCTTCGGCAGCCCGGTGGTGCCGCCGGTGTACATCAGGACGACCGGGTCGGTCTCCTCCGGCTCGTCCGGGAGCACCGGGTCGCTGCCGGCGATCAGGTCCTCGTAGCGGACATCGTAGGGGGCGTTCGTGGTGTCGTCGGGGCCGCCGATCAGCACCGTGCGCCGGATCGTGCAATCGTCGCCGGCGAGCTCCATCGCCTGAGCGAACAGCGGCGCGAACGTCTTGTCGACGAAGGCGACCTCGGTGCCGGAGTCGCGCACGATGTAGTCGAGTTCCTTGCCGGCCAGGCGCAGGTTGAGCGGATTGATCACGCCGGCGCCGAGGTAGGCGGCGTGGTACAGCTCGACGTACTCGTGGGACGTGAGCGCCATCACGGCGAAGCGGTCGGCGCGGCCGACTCCGAGCTCCTCGCTCAGGGCCGAGCACAGCCGCAACGTGCGGTCGGCGTGCTCGCCGAACGTGGCGCTGTAGGCGCCGTCGACGATGGACTCCTTGTCCGCCAGGTAGTTCATGGCGGGTACGAAGAGCCGGTGAAAGATCAGTTCCTTCATCTTCAGGGGAACTCCCTCAGTTGGCGGACAGGGAGGCGATGACGTCGCGCTGCGTCGCCTCGTCGAGAAAGCGGAGGTTGGGGCTCATGCGGTCGACGACCTCGCCGTAGCGATCGAGGACGCCCCGGGCCAGATCGCCCGGCTCGCCGACCACGGCGAAGGCGTCGAGCATCTCGTCGGTGATGAGAAGGCCCATTTCGTCCCACTGGCCCTGCTTCGACATCCGGTTCAGTTCGAGCTGCAGGTCGCCCCAGCCTTCCGACTCGAGCACCGGCCGGTAGGCGGGCGTCGAACCGTAGAACGAGATCTGCTTCTTGACCGCCTGCTTGGTCGCCTCGAAGGTCTTCTCGTCCTGGCCGGAGACGATGAAGCCGGGGTAGGCGATCTCGAACGTGGAACGGTCGCGGCCGGCCGTTGCGAGACCGCGCTCGATGGCCGGCAGGGTGGTGTCGCGCATGTAGGACTGCGTCGTGAACGGATGGACGATCAGGCCGTCCGCGACCTCGCCGGCGACCTCGGTCATCAACGGCCCGACGGCGGCCAGGAACACCCTGGGCGGTCCGTGCTCCGTGTCGGTCGGCGAGAACATCGGCGTCATCAGGGTGTGGGAGTAGAACTCGCCCTGGAAACGCAGCCGCTCGCCCTCGTACCAGTTCGACCAGATCGCGCGCATCGCCAGGATGAACTCCCGCATCCGCCGGGCCGGGTGGGACCAGGGCATGCTGAAGCGCTTCGTGATGTGCGGCCGGATCTGGGAGCCCAGACCGAGGATGAAGCGACCCTTCGAGTAGGCGTTCAGGTCGTGGCCGACGTTCGCCAGGTTCATCGGCGTGCGGGCGAAGGCGACCGCGATCGAGGTCATCAGGTCGATCCGTTCGCTGTGCTCCGCGGCGAGCAGGAGCGGGAAGAACGGATCGTGCGCCGTTTCGGCGGTCATCGCGGCAGCGAAGCCGGCATCTTCCAGTTCCCGAATGCGGGTCGGAACCTCGTGCAGATCGGTGGGCAGTCCGCCGTCAACCTTCATGTCGTTTCTCCTGGCCTGGTGCGCCTGTTTCCGAGGGTGGCGCGCGAGTATAGAGGAGGTGGCGGGCTTGCTACGATCCCGGCGCTCTCGCCCGAGAAGACCGCGTTTCCACCCCTAGGGAGTTCCCATGCACCAGGTGCTCGCCGGCGTTCGCGTCCTGGACTTCGGCCGCTACATCGCCGGACCGTTCTGCGCCGCTCTGCTCGGCGATCTCGGCGCCGAAATGATCCGCGTCGAGAAGGTCCGCGGCAGCGAGGACCGGTTCATCGCTCCGGTGGCGCCGAGCGGGGAGGGCGGCATGTTCCTGCAGATGAACCGGAACAAACGCTCGCTGACGCTGAACCCGATGAAGCCGGCCGGACGCGAGATCGTCCGCCGACTTGTGGCGACGGCCGACATCGTCGTGGCGAACCTGCCGCCGAAGACTCTCGGGGCGATGGGCCTCGACCTGGACAGCCTGCGGGAGGTGAAGGAGGACATCATCCTGACCACCGTCTCGGCCTACGGACGCGGCGGCCGCTACAGCGACCGCGTCGGCTTCGACGGCATCGGCCAGGTCATGTCCGGCATCGCCTACATGACCGGCGACGCGGACAGGCCGCGGCGCGCGGCCGCTCCCTTCGTCGACTTCGGCACCGCGCTCTCCTGCGCCTACGGAACGCTGGCCGCGTTGATGGCCCGCCAACAGACCGGCAAGGGGCAGATGGTCGAGGGCGCGCTGCTCAAGACTGCCCTGATGATGGGCAACGCGAACCTGATCGAGCAGGCGGTGATCGAACGGGACCGCCAGCCGACCGGGAACCGCTCGCAGACCTCCGGCCCGGGGGACATCTTCCGTACGGCCGACGGCTGGGTGCTCTGCTCAGTGATCGGCGAGCCCCTCTTCCGGCGCTGGGTCGACCTGATGTCCGGGGACAACGGCGCCGGACCCGAAGGCGAGGAGATCGACTGGCTGAACGATCCGCGCTTCGCGGACGACCTCTCGCGGGGCGACCACGGCGGCGTGATCGGCGAGCGGATGGCCGCCTGGTGCGCCTCCCGCTCGACCGAAGAAGCAGTGGAAACCTTGAACGCGGCGATGATCCCTTCGGGGCCGGTCTACTCGATGCAGCAGACCCTGGACGACCCGCACATCGCGGAAATCGGTTCCTTCGTCGAGCTCGACTATCCGGACATGGCGCGGCCGGCCCCGGTGGCACAGCCTTCCGTACGCCTGACCGAAACCCCCGCCACGATCCGTCACCGCGCGCCGACCCTGGGCGAGCACACGGACGAGATCCTGGGCGACCTCGGCTACAGCAGCGACGAGATTGAGACCTTCCGGGCCGAGCGGGTCGTGTAGCTTGCCCGGTTTGCGGGAGCGACACGCGGGCCGGGTGTCGGTGCGCCGGCCTTCTGGCCGGCATCCGGCGCAAAGCGCTGGTCTGGCCGCGTTCCTCTTCGTCCTAGCGCTCACGCCAATCACCGCCCAGCCGTCCCCCGACCTCCCGCCCCCCAACATCCTCTGGGTCTCCAGCGAAGACAACGGCCCGCACCTCGGCGCCTACGGCGACGAGTACGCCACCACTCCCAACCTGGACGCGCTCGCGGCCCGCGGCCTCATCTACCGCAACGCCTGGTCGACCGTTCCCGTGTGCGCGCCGGCGCGCACGACGATCATCAGCGGTCTCTACCCGGCGTCCACCGGCGCGCAGCACATGCGCAGCCGGTCCAGGCTGCCGGACGGCTTCCGCTTCTTCCCGCAGTACCTGCGTGAAGCCGGCTACTACGTGACGAACAACTCGAAGGAGGACTACAACCTCGAGAAGCCCGGCGGCCAGGGAGCGGTGTGGCACGAGTCGTCGCGGCAAGCGCACTGGCAGAACCGCCCGGAGGGAGTGCCCTTCTTCGCCGTCTTCAATTTCACGGTGACCCACGAGAGCCAGATCCGGCGCCGGCCGCACACGCAGGTCCACGACCCGGCCGAGGTGAGGGTGCCGGCCTACCACCCGGACACGCCCGAAGTGCGCCAGGACTGGGCCCAGTACTACGACAAGCTGACCGAGATGGACGCGCTCGTCGGCGAACGCCTGGCCGAGCTCGAGGCAGCGGGACTGGCAGACGACACGATCATCTTCTACTGGGGCGACCACGGACCCGGCCTGCCGCGGGGCAAGCGCGCCGCGCTCCAGACCGGCCTGCACGTGCCGCTCATCGTCTCGATTCCCGGGAAGTACCGCCACCTGGCGCCGGCGGAGTACGAACCGGGCGGCGACACCGACCGCCTGGTCGGCTTCATCGACTTCGCGCCCACGATGCTCAGCCTGGCCGGGATCGAGCCGCCCGCGCACCTCCAGGGCCGCGCCTTCCTCGGCGGCCACGAGGCGGAGCCGAACGAGGTCATCTTCGGCTTTTCCGACCGCATGGACGAACGCTACGACCTCGTCCGTAGCGTGCGCGACAAGCGATACCTCTACGCCCGGAACTTCCTGGTCGACCGGCCCTACGGTCAGCGGCTGTCGTACCAGATGGAGACGCCGACGACCCAGGTCTGGCTGCGGTTGTTCCAGGAGGGGAAGCTCAACGAGGCGCAGGCGAGGTTCTGGCGGGAGAAGCCGAGCGAGGAGCTCTACGACCTGGAGAACGATCCGGATCTGGTGAACAACCTGGCCACGTCGTCCGCGCACGCGGCCGACCGGGAACGCCTGGCCCTCGCTCTCCGCAACCACCTGCTCAGGATCCGCGACCTCAGTTTCCTGCCCGAAGGCGAGATGCACCGCCGCGCGGCGGCCATGGGCGCGACGCCCTGGGCTTACGGCCGGGGCGGCTACCAGGTCGAGCGAGCGCTGGCCGCGGCTGAGCTGGCCTCGGACCGGTCGGAGCGGGGCGGCGCTGCACTCGAACGTCTGACCCGTATGCTCGGCGACCCGGACTCCGCGGTCCGCGCCTGGGCCGCGATCGGGCTCCGGGCCCGGGGCGAGGCAGCCGTGCAGGCATCCCTCGCCGAACTTCGCGCCGCGCTCCGGGATGCTTCGGCCCCCGTCCGCATCCACGCCGCGGAGGCCCTGGGGCGCTTCGGGGAGGAATCGGACCGGGAGCCCGCTGTCGAACTTCTGCTGGCCTCCGCCTCGATCGAGGAGAACGGTTTCTTCGATGCGCTGCTGGCGCTCAATGCGTTGGACTATCTCGACCCTGAGGTGCTTGGCGGCGTGGGGGCGCCGGCCAAGGCCTGGCGAGAGCGTCTGGCCGGCCTTCCAGACGGACTCGATGGCCTCGACCGCCGGTTCAGGAACTACGTTCCCCGGCTGCTGGAAGCGATCCGGCTCGACCTGCCGGAACGCTGACTGCGCCGACCAGGCGGCGCCGGGACATCAGGTTCCTGGCGCGTACCGGGGTGTCGCTTCGTGTACGAACGCACTATGCTTCTTCGTTCGGCGGTCGCGTTCGGCGTCGATCCGTCCCGCCCCACGGAACGAAGCTCCGAGCACCCCGAAACAGTACGGACTTGCTGACCCGTTCCGGTCGGCTTCCACTCATTCGACCGCGACCTTGCGGCGGAGGACGAACGCAAGTGGGCGTAGAGGGCATCAGGTACGGACGCGGGCATGGCCAACTGGAGCAACTGCTCCGGTCGGTCGATCGTCCCGGCGTCTACTGCGTCGGCGGGCGGGAGTTCCTGCCCATGCCGCGCGTCGTCGTGGACGGCGTGGGCGAGTTGTCGTTCCCCGTACCTCCCGGCCAGGTCGAGGCTCTGGCAGAGGCCGCTGAGCGGGCGCCCTTCGGCAAGGGCACGCGGACCGTGGTCGACCCCTCGGTCCGCGACTGCTGGCAGATCGACTCGGGCCGCGTGAGCCTCTCGGGCCTGGCCTGGCCCGACTCGCTGGCGAAGATCCTGGCGATCGTGGCGAAGGGCCTCGGCCTTCCGGTTGAGCGGCTCGGCGCGGAGCTCTACAAGCTGCTCGTCTACCGGCGCGGCGGCTTCTTCGCCGAACACCGGGACACGGAGAAGGTGGCCGGCATGGTGGGGACTCTCTCCTTGTCGCTGCCGACGGCGGGTGCTGGCGGCGAGATCGTCGTCCGTCACGGCGACGACGAGACGAGGTACGACATGACGGCGACCGAGCCGTCGGAACTGGCGTTCGCCGCCTTCTACGCGGACTACCCCCATGAAGTGTTGCCGGTGACCGAGGGTTGTCGGGTCTCGCTCGTGTTCAACCTCCTGCTCGAGTCGGCCGAACATCGCCTGGGCGCGCCGGACTACTCCGACCTCGCGCTGCCGGTGGCGAAGTGCCTGGCCGAGTGGCGCGACGGGGTCGGCAGCGACGAGCGCGAAGAGGAGGACGAGGACGCAGACAAGATCGTCTGGCTGCTGGAGCACGAGTACAGCGAAGCGGGGTTGTCTTTCGCGACGCTCAAGAACACGGACGCGGCCGTGGCGGACGTGCTCCGGGAGGCGGCCGAACGGGCCGACTACGAGCTGTTCGCCGCGGTGTTGCGGGTCGCCGAGCAGGGCGCGCCGGACTTCTGTTTCGACGACTGGGCCGGCTGGGGCGAGCGGGACGTCGACCTGGGGAGTTCGGAGTTCGCCATGGCCGGCGTGAACGACCGCTGGGCCACGCTGGATGGCTGGGCGGCGCCTGACGGCGGCAAACCGCCCCTGGGGGAGGTTCCCCTGAACCCCTGGGAGTTGCTTCCCCAGGGCGCCCTGGACGATGCCGAGCCCGACGAGCGGCGACTCCATGGCTCCACCGGCAACGAAGGACCGACGCTGGAGTACGTCTATCGGCGAGCGGCGCTCGTCGTCTGGCCGCGCGAGCACACCGTGGACGTGCTGGCCCGCGGCAGCATCGACGGCGCCGTTGTGTGGGCGGCGACGCAGATCGCGGGCGACGACGGCGGGCTGGCGACCGACCGCGACGTGGAGCGCGAGATGGAGATCGTGGAGCGGCTGATGGAACGCTGGCCGGTGAGCGAACTCGGGCGCCGGGAGCAGGACCGGGGCGCGATGCTGCGCCTGATGGCCAACGCCGGCTTTGACGAGCATGCTGCCGGCTTCCTGCGCCGTGTCGTAACAGCGAAGTACGACGGCAGCGAGAACGACGGGCTGGCGGCCATCATGCCCCTGATCGGGGCGGAGGAAACGGGCGACTTCCTGCTCGGTTTGGCCGAGACGCAGCTCGCGAGGCAGCCGGCCCACGTCGTTGAGGCCCTCGCGCTTGGCCGTAGAGCGGCCGAAGCGGCCGCGGGCGACGCTGAACAAGCGGCCTGGCGCGAGGCGTTGCGGGAGGCCGTGTCCTTCGTCTTGACGGATCTTCGGCCGGCGCTGGAACTTGCGGCGAAGGAGCGAGCCGACCGCGAAGCTCGCGACCGCCGCTGGTTCGGCCGGTTCCACGATCAGAAGGCGCCCGATTGGATCGACCACGAGACGGTGCGGGATCTCTTTCTGCTGGCGCGCCCGCTCGGTTGCACCGACGAAACGCTGGCGGCCGCCGAGGCCATCGGCGATCACGCGCTCATCGTGACCCCCGGACGGATACTCCCCGCGGCGCTCGACGGCATGCGCGAGGACGAGAAACTGGCCCGCTCGCCGGCATACGCGAGGCTTTGGCTTCAGGCCGCCGACTTCCTGCTGGAACGGAGCGCCGAGGTTCCAATCGCCGGCCAACGGCGCCGGCTCGGCGAGTACGCGGAGGATCTCGAGTGGATGGCCTCGCTGCGGGACGGCGCGCCTCGAGGGAAGGGCGCCGCGATCGCGGAGACGGTCGATCGGCTGGCGAGAGCGTTGGAGAGGGGCAAGGCCGTGGGCTGAGTCGAGCCGAGCGGCGTCCGGAAACGATCTACTCGCCCGCCGCCTCCGGCGGCCAGCCGAACGGCAGGTCCTCCGGCACCACCTTGACCTCGGTCGAGAACTGGAACGGGGCCTCGCCGGGGCCGGGGAAGGCGAACTCGAGGTAGAAGGCGGCCCAGCCCCGTTCCGGCGCGTCGACGGCGCCGACCCACTTGCCGTCCTCTCCGGGCTCGACCGCGGTGCTGGTCCAGGTCCGGCCGATCGTGTCGACGCGGAAGTCCCGAGTCTCCTCGTTCGAGGCCTGCCAGAGCAGGACCTGGCTGGGCTCCATGCCGTTCGCGACCCAGGCGGTGATCGCGGCGCCGCCTCCTTCATCGGTCTCGGTCGACCAGTCGACGTCGGGGCGCTCCACGCCGTCGAGAATGGCCTGATAGAAGGCGAGGAAGCCGACCGCGGCGTCGCTGCCGCCGAGTGAGTGCTCGGTGTTCGGCACGTAGCGCAGGTGCTTCTCGCCCAGCAGGTCGTCGAAGTAGAACTGGGCCGAGTCCGGCAGGAAGAACTGATCGCCGGTCGCGTTGATCATGTACTTCGGCATCGTGAGCTTCTCGAGGTGGTTGTAGGGCTCGACGATCTGCTGGAGTTCCAGGTAGCGCGGGTCCCCGAACCAGTTCATGATCCCCTCCCGCTCGTAGTCGCCGACGGCCGGGGCCCAGAAGCCGTAGACCTGCCAGTGGTGCTCGAAGGAGCGTTCGACGTTCAGCAGATCGATCACGATCGGCGCGATCGCGACGACCCGGTCGTCGACCATTCCGGTGGTCCAGGTCGTCCAGCCGCGCTTCGAGCCGCCGGCGACGACGAAACGGTCGACGCTGTTGCCGCCACCATCCTCGGAGGCCGCGAAGGCGGTCATCGTGTCCATCGCCCGTACCGCGGCCTTGGTCATCGGCAGCCGCGCCAGCCAGATCGCGTCCTCGCCCCGCAGGAACTTGTCCCAACCGTAGGCGATCAGTTCGTCCTCGACCCGCGGTCCGTAGTCGTCGCCGACGAAGGTCAGCGACTGGTTGGGGACCATTCTCAGTTCGGCGGTGAAGGAGCCCGTGGCGAGAGCCGGCTGGAGGGTCAGCGGGTTGGCCTGTTCCGGCGGGTCGCCGCCGTTCCGGCCGCCCGAGATGTAGAGGAAGCCGTGGTCGCTCCGGACTTCGTCGGGCTCGACCACCATCAGCCAGTGGGTCCACAGCGGCCGGTCGACCTCGGCCTCGGTGAGCCAGGTCTGGCTCGTCATCTCGATCGTGTGCAGCGTGTAGCCGTCGCCGGGCTCGCTGTTCACCAGGGTCCAGCCGTACGCCGGATCGGGGGTGTGGACGTAGTCCGCCAGGACGTCGTTCGAGACGGGGCCGGCGTCGGCCGCGGGATCCACAGCCGTCGAGTCGCCGCCCGCGGCGCAGCCGGCAAGCAGCAACCCGATGGCGATCAGAGTGAACAAGTCGCGCATGGTTCTCATGGTTCCATTCCTCTTCTGAGTCGATGTCGGCCAGCCGACGCCGCGGCGTCAGGAGGCCGGAGCGTCAGATCGCTTCCGCCGCTCGCATTGCGTTGATCTGTTCGCCGCTGAAGCCCCAGTCGGCCAGTACGGCCTCGCTGTGCTCGCCGGCCTTCGGCGGCGGACCCTGCACCGACACGGGGGTGCGGCTGAAGCGCGGCGCCGGCGCGGGCTGCGCGACGCCGTCGACCTCCACGAAGGTCTGCCGGGACCGGTTGTGCGGGTGCTCGATCGCCTCGCTGATGCGAAGCACGGGAGCGAAGCAGATGTCGCTGCCCTCCATGATCCCGCACCACTCGTCGCGGGTCTTCGTGCGGAACACCTCGGCCAGCTTCGCCTTGAGTTCCGGCCAGCGGTCCCGGTTCTGGAGGTGGCCTTCCCACTCGGCGCCGTCGAGGCCGGTCTTCTCGAGCAGCAGGGCGTAGAACTGCGGCTCGATCGAGCCGATGGAGACGTACTCGCCGTCGGAGCACTCGTAGGTGTCGTAGAAGTGGGAGCCGCTGTCCAGCATGTTCGAGCCGCGGTCGTCCTTCCACACGCCGGCGCTGTGCATGCCGACCACGGCCGCCAGCAGCAAGGCGGAGCCGTCGGTCATCGCGGCGTCGACGACCTGACCCTTGCCCGACTTCTGCGCCTCCAGCAGGCCGGCGACGACGCCCAGGGCAAGGAGCATGCCGCCGCCGCCGAAGTCGCCCACCAGGTTGAGCGGGGGCACCGGCCTGCCGCCGTTGTTGCCGATCGAGTGGAGCACGCCCGAGAGGGCGATGTAGTTGATGTCGTGGCCGGCGGCATGGGCGATCGTGCCGTTCTGGCCCCAGCCGGTCATGCGGCCGAAGACGAGATTCGGGTTCCGCTCGAGGCAGACGTCGGGGCCGAGCCCGAGCCGCTCCATGACGCCCGGGCGAAAGCCCTCGATGAGGCCGTCGGCCTTCTCGACCATGTCGAGCACCGCTTCGACTGCCTCCGGGCGCTTGAGGTCCATCCCCAGGGAGCGGCGGCCGCGGTTCAGCACGTCGAACTTCGAACCGCGCCCGGCGTACGCCTTGCGATCGATGCGGACAACCTCGGCGCCCAGGTCGGACAGCACCATCGCGCAGAACGGCCCCGGTCCGATGCCGGCGATCTCGAGAATGCGGTAGCCGTCGAGTGGTCCCATGATCCGTGTCTCCAGGAGGAACGTTGCTGCGGAGTCGAGGCCGGTCAGTATAGGAGACGTCTGCCGTACAATCCCGGTCGCCTTCGCACCCGCAGATTCAGCCGGACCGCGACCCGACTCGCGGCAGGGGAGAGCCAGAGACCATGCAGCGATACGGAATGACGATCCCATTCGGCCTGCCCCTGGCGGAGCAGGAAGACCTGATCAAGGAGATGGTCGACCTCGGCTACACCGATTTCTGGTCCTCCGAGTCGAACGGCTCGGACGGCTTCACTCCTCTCGTCCAGGCTTCGATCTGGGCGCCCACCGCCAGGCTGGGCATCGCGATCATCCCCGCCTACACCCGCGGGCCGGCGCTGATGGCGCAGACCGTCGGCGCGATGGCCGAGGCGGCGCCGGGGCGCTTCGTCATGGGCATCGGCACATCGTCCAACGTGATCGTCGAGCAGTGGAACGACATCCCCTTCGAGCGGCCGTACTACAAGACCCGGGACATGGTCCGTTTCCTCAAGAAGGCGCTCACCGGCGACCGCATCGACGAGGAGTTCGAGACCTTCAAGGTGCGCGGATTCCGCATGGGCAGGCCGCTGAAGGAGTCGCCGCCGATCCTCATCGCGGCGCTGCGCCAGGGGATGCTGCGGATGGCCGGCCGCGAAGGCGACGGCGCGATCCTGAACTGGCTCTCGCCCGGCGACGTGAAGACGGTCGTCCCCTATGTCCACGAGGCCGGCCCCGGCAAGGAGATCGCGGCCCGCATCTTCGTCATCGCGACCGAAGACCAGGGCGTGATCGACGTCGTCGGCAAACGCTCGATGGCCGCCTATCTGAACGTCCCGGTCTACGCCGCCTTCCACGACTGGCTGGGCCGCCGGGACGTCCTCGGCCCGATGTGGGACGCCTGGGCCGCCGGCGACAGGAAGAAGGCTCTCGAGGTCATCCCGGAAGAGGCGCTCCGCGACATCCTGATCATCGGCTCGCCGGGGAAGTGCCGGGAGCGCATCCAGGAGTACATCGAGGCGGGGGTGCACACCCCGGCGATTCAGATCATGCATCCTGGGGACGACCTGCGGGCGACGATCCGGGAGTTGGCGCCGTAGAGGGCGAATGAACCCGAAGTTCTTCGAACAGCCGATCCTCAACTCACCATACGAGGCTCCGTCGCGTCACTGGGAGCTCGACGACAACGGCCAGCCGACGCATCGGATCGTGCTGCGCCACGCAGTGGCGGACTAGCGGCCATGATCGTTGAGACGCGTGTCGCCGCTACGGATCTCGCCGCGCCGCGGTCGGCGGAGCAGAGGTCGGCGAGGAATGTGCTTGGCGGGGGAGACAATGACGGTTCGCCCTTTCGATGGTCGTGGGAGACGACACCGGTCTTGGATCGTCCGCCGCGACCGGAACCGCATCTCCTTCACCCGAGGCGTGAATCCACGCGCTCACCGGGAGTTCATGTGGTGCCTGCACGACTGTCGCGAGAAGGGCTACGAAGAGATCGAAATGGATCTGACTGCCTGCAAGACGGCGTTTCCCGACGGGATCGGATCGATGGGCTGGTTTGACCGAGTGACGCCGCGACTCGTCTCGGCGACCTGGGTTGAGGAGTACAGGATCCGCCTGGAGTTCGACGACGGCTGCGTGGGCGTCCTGGACATGGGGAATCGCCTTTCCGGCGAGGTGTTCCGACCACTGAAAGACCAGAGCCTCTTCCGTTCTTTCCGTCTCGACCGCGAGTGGAACACGATCGCGTGGCCGACCGGCGCCGACCTGGCGCCGGAGTATCTGTACGAGCAGGCGTCGAACAGCCCTGCGCACGGAACGGCGAAGGGGGCTGGACAGGAGACGGCGAAGGGACCCTCCGAGCGGGCAGACGACGCCACTCTGGCCGCGGCGGTCGGCGGTTCGGCGCCGTCGGAACCCGAGCGCTGACGGCGCCGAGAAAGCGCAAACCCAAGTCGCCCAAGCGGGTCGAGTCCTTCCGCCACGACAAGGTGCTGCCGCTCCAGACGAGAATCGAGAACGTCGCGGACGAGGCGGACCTGGAGGACGTCTACAACACGGAGCGCCATCTGCTCTACGTCGCCTGCACTCGGGCGCGGGAACGGCTGCTGGTGACCGGGGTCGATCCGGCCTCGGAGTTCCTGGACGACCGACCGGTTGTAGGCTGTCGACTATGTCGGCGATCAGCAACCTCACGATCGAGGGGTTCAAGAGCTTCCGGCGCCTGGAGCGGCTGGAACTGGGTCCGCTGAACCTTCTGATCGGCGCCAACGGTTCAGGCAAGTCGAACCTTCTCGCGGCTTTTGACTTGCTAGCGAGGGCGTGCAGCGCTCAGCAGCTCTCGGTCTACGTGGGGAAGGCGGCCGGCGCGGATCGCCTGTTGCACTACGGCCCCAAGGTGACGCGGAACATCCGCTTCCAGGTCGGCTTCGAGGACGGGCTGGCCGGTTTCACGCTTCTGCTGCGGCACGCTGCGGAGAACAGTCTCTTCTCGAGTTTGAGTATCGAGGGAGGCGAGCTGCCGAGAGACTTCGTCGACCAACTTGAGGTGGAGGCCGGCGTTGCCCCGCTCAGCGAGTTTCTCGACCTGAGACTGGCGGGCTGGCGGGCGTATCACTTCGCCGACACGGGTCGGACTTCGCCCATGAAGACGACGGCGAACCTCAACGACAACCGGCGCCTTAGGCCCGATGGCGCCAATCTCGCCGCGTTCCTGTACCTGCTGCAGGAGAGGCACAGGATCGCCTACGACCAGATCCGCCGGACGGTGCAGTTGGCGGCACCCTTCTTCGATGACTTCGTTCTCGCGCCGCTGGCCCTCAATCCGGAGACCATCCAACTCGAGTGGCGGCACGTCCGCTCCGACGCCCACTTTGGCGCGTCCTCGCTGTCGGACGGAACCTTGCGGTTCATGGCGCTGGCGACACTGCTTCTTCAGCCAGCCCAACTCCGGCCCAAGCTGATCCTGCTCGATGCGCCGGAACTGGGCCTGCATCCGTACGCGGTCACTCTCCTCGCAGCCATGCTCAGAGAGGCGTCGCTGGAGTCGCAACTCATCGTGGCGACTCAGTCGCCCTTGCTTCTGGACCATTTCGAGCCGGAGGATGTTCTGGTGACGGACCGCCAGAACGGCGCCACGACCGTCCGCAGGCTCTGCGCCGAGAGTCTGAAGGTGTGGTTGGAGGAGTACAGTCTTGGTGAACTCTGGGAGAAGAACGAGTTCGGCGGCCGGCCCGTTCCCGAGACTTCCGGCGAAGGTGCACAGGCCCGGCTCACCGCGAGCGTTTGAACGGGTCGGGTCGGGACCGCGGAGTTGAACCGCGTCTGGCATAAGCTCCCCGCCGCCCCACGGCGGGACGGGGAACGTGACTCCCGTGCCGACCTGACTCGAGGAGAGCACACATGGCACTCAACACCTACCTGACCTTCGACGGCAACTGCCGCGAGGCGTTCGACTTCTACCGGTCCGTCTTCGGCGGCGAGTTCTCGGACTTCAACACGTTCGGCGAAGGCCCGGAAGGCCTGCCGCTCGCCGAGGGCCAGGAGGACCAGATCATGCACGTGTCCCTGCCGGTCGGCGACAGCGTGCTGATGGGGAGCGACAGCACGACGTTCGGGCCGCCGCTTGAGGTCGGCAACAACTTCTCGATCTCGGTGGAGGCCGAGAGCCGGGAGCGGGCCGACGAACTGATCGCGAAGCTGTCGGACGGCGGCGCGGTGACGTTGCCGATGGAGGACCAGTTCTGGGGCGCCTACTTCGGCATGTGCGTCGACCGCTTCGGCGTCAACTGGATGCTGGTGTACGCACCGGCGCAGGAGTAAGGGGAAAGCAGGGCTTCCGCCACTACGGAGCCAAAAGGAGCGATCACGATGTCAGCCATCTCACCCCACGACGGCCCGGTCGCCGTCACCGGCGTGTCCGGATTCACCGGCGGCCACATGGTGCGCGAACTCGTCCTCCAGGGCTACCGGGTGCGGGCCTGCCTGCGCAACGCGGATTCCTGGCGCGGCCGGGACTGCGTCGAGTACCTGAACCGGCTGCCGAACGTCGAGATCGTCGACGGTTGCGACCTGTTCGTGCCCGGTTCGTACGACGAGGCCTTCGCCGGTTGCTCGGGCGTGTTCCACGTCGCCGCGGTGCTCGGCAACTCGGCCGACGGCAAGTCGCAGCCTCTCGGCTCGGGCAACGTGTCGACGGACGTCTACGAGGGCGGCATGGCCGGGACGCGGAACGTGATCGACTCGGTCAACCGGAGCGGCAGCGTGAAGCGGGTCGTCTACACGAGTTCCCTGGCGGCGGTCGCCGGCCTGGGGGCGCCCGCCATGCCTCCCGGCTACGCGTGGACGGAGACGGGATGGGCAGCCGACAACTTCCCGGAGGAGGTCTGGCAGCTCCCGCGGATGGCCTATGCCCGCAGCAAGGTGGACACGGAGCGCCTCCTGAACAAGGCCGCGGACGAGAGCGGCGGCCGCTGGGACGTGGTCACGATGAACCCGGCAATGATCTGCGGGCCGATCCTGTTCAAGGCCCAGGTCGGCCAGTGGATCGAGCAGATCGGCCGGCTGGCCGCGGGACAGGCAACGTCGTGGCCGACGCCGTACGACATGTACTACAACATCATCGACGTGCGCGATCTCGTGAAGGCCGAACGCCTGGCGGCGGAATCGAACGTCGACCACCGGGCGACGAACGGCGGCAGCCGATACCTCCTGCACGGCAGCGGCGGCCGTTCCGCGCTCCGGCTCGGCACGGAAGTGCGCGGGATCATCCAGGAGCTCTTCCCGGGCTTCGTGGTCGGCGAGCCGGAAGTGCCTGAAGGCGGCACGCCCCCCCCGGCGGCGATCAACCACAGCAAGAAGGCGGAGTCGGTGCTGGGCGCCACCCTTCGGCCCGTGGAGGACACGATCCGGGCCGTCGTGGAGACGTCGGTCGAGCTGGGCATCATCGAGCCGCGGTTGAGGTCGTTGTTCTAGCGACCAAACGCAAATCGTATTTGACATCTGGACGACCAGATGAAAAATAGGCTTTGTGATTGGACGCGACCTGTGGCTCGACCGGATTCGTGACGCGTGGTCCCTGCGCAATGTCGTCTGGCTCTCCGGCGTTCGAAGAGTGGGGAAGACGACACTGGCGCGAATGCTGCCCGAAGCGGAGTACCTCAACTGCGATTTGCCCTCGGTGCAGCGCCGGGTCGCCGATCCCGAGGCCTACCTGAACTCCCGGACGCCGGACGCAATGCTCGTTTTCGACGAAGTGCACCGGCTGGCCGACCCCAGCATGCTGCTCAAGATCGCCGCGGACGAGTATCCCGGGCTCAGAATCCTGGCGACGGGTTCGTCGACGCTCGCGGCGACCGGCAAGTTCCGCGACTCGCTCAGCGGACGAAAGGTGCCGCTGCATCTCTGCCCGGTGTTGTGGCAGGAATGTCCGGGTTGGCTCGGCGCGGCTGACCTCGACCGCCGGCTGCTGCACGGCGGTCTGCCGGAACCGCTGCTTGCCACGGAGCCGGATCCGGGCTTCTACGCCGAGTGGCTCGACAGCTTCTATGCGCGCGAGATCCTCGAACTGTTCCGCATACGGAACCGGGTCGGCTTTCTGACCCTGCTGCGGCTGCTCCTCCGCTCGAGCGGGGGGCAGGTCGACTACACGAAGCTGGCTCGGCAAGCCGAGGTCAGCCGTCCGACGGTCACGTCGCATCTCGAAGCGCTGACCACGGCTCATGCCGTCTGCCTGCTGCGCCCCCTCGCGGGAGGAGGCCGTCGCGAAATCACGAGCCGGCCGAAGTGCTACGCCTTCGATACGGGGTTCGTCGCGTTCGAGCGCGGCTGGGAGAGCCTGCGGGGCGGCGACAGAGGTCTACTCTGGGAGCACCTGGTGCTGGACGCCCTGCGCCTCGAGTTTGGCGACGGTGTGCAGTACTGGCGCGACAAGTCCGGGCGTGAGATCGACTTTGTCGTGCGCCGGCCTGGTGGTCGCGTAGATGCGGTGGAGGCGAAACTGTCTCCCGACGCGTACGACGGCGCCGCGCTCGAGGTCTTCCGCCGGCTGTACCCGCAGGGCGACGACTACGTCGTCTCGCCGATGAGCGGGGAGTCCTTTCGCGCCCGTCGCCGGGGGCGGCTCGTGACTTTCTGTGGCCTCGACGCGCTGGGCGGTGCGAAGTGAGGCCCGGCGCCCTTGCCGTCGGTATCGCGGTCGCCGTCCTCCTGTGGCTGCAGGTTCACTCGCTCCACTCCGACGATCCGAACCCGGCGCGGAACCGGGTGGCGACGGCGCGGAACCTGCCGGCAACCTGGGACGTCGCCTCCGGAGAAGGCGTTGTGTGGTCCGCCGACCTCGGCACGGTGACCTACGGCGGTCCGACGATCGCCGGTGACCTCGTCATCGTCGGCACGAACAACGAGCGGCCCCGCGACCCGGCGGTTGTCGGCGACCGCGGGGTGGTGATGGCCTTCGACCGCCACGACGGGAGTTTCCGCTGGCAGATCGTGCACGAGAAGCTCGAGGCCGGAGACGCGAACGACTGGCCGCTCCAGGGTGTGTGTTCGACGCCGTCGTTCGACGGCGAGCGGATCTACTACGTCTCGAACCGGGGGGAGGTCGTCGCGGCGAACCTCGCCGGTAGCGTCGACTGGTCGTTCGACATGGTCGGCGAGTGGGGAGTGTTCCCGAAGCACATGGCGGCGTCGACGCCGCTCGCCGTGGGCGATCTGGTGTTCGTGTCGACGAGCAACGGCGTCACCGACGACGGTCGGGTGCCGGCGCCGGAAGCGCCGAGCTTCGCGGCGTTGGAGCGGGCGACGGGCCGGCCGGTATGGCGCGACGGCAGTCCCGGCGCGGCGCTCGTCGACGGGCAGTGGGGGAGCCCGTCCTACGGCCGCGGCGGCGGTCTGGACCACGTCGTCTTCCCGGGCGGCGACGGCTGGCTCTACGGCTTCGAGCCGGCGACGGGGCGGGCGCTGTGGCGGTTCGACGGCAATTCGGCGCTCGCCGCTGACGAGTTGGATCGAAGCGAGTCGCGGCACGTCTTCGTGGCCACGCCGGTACTGCACGACGGCACCGTCTACATCGCGGCCGGCAGGGATCCGGAGGCGTCGCTCCGGGCCGGCGTCCTGTGGGCCGTCGACGCGGGAGGGAGCGGCGACGTGACGGCGACCGGGGTGCGTTGGCGGTTCGAGGATCCGGACTTCGGGCGCGCGATCGCCACCGCGGCCGTGGACGGCGGCATCGTCTACGCCGCGGACCTGAACGGCTTCCTGTTCGCGTTGGACGCCTCAACGGGCGAGAAGCTCTGGACCTACGACGCGCTGGCGCCGTTCTGGAGCTCGCCCCTGGTCGCCGACGGCAAGGTCTACGCCGCCGACACGGAGGGCGACGTCGCGGTGCTGAGCCACGGCCGGACACTGGAGGTCCTGGCGGAAATTCCGATGCCGCGGGCGGTGTACACTTCGCCGTCGACGGATGGCTCGGTCGTCTACCTGGCGACCAGCGAAACACTCTACGCGCTGGTTGCCCCTGCCTCGGGCGGCGGCGCGGACGGTTGACAAGCCCACACGGACCGAAGGCCATGAACACCCGAATCTCTCAGTCCCTCCTTGCTCTCGCGGCCTCCGCCGCCATCGTTTCGGCCGCCGCCGCGAACGAGCCGCCGGCGATGTTCGGCAACACGCCGGCCCGAAACATGGTGTCCGGCGCCACGAACCTGCCCACGGAGTGGGACGTCAGATCAGGCGAGAACATCGTCTGGCGGGCCAAGGTCGGTTCGCAGACTTACGCCGGCCCGGTGATCCACGGCGGCCGGGTCTACGCCGGCACGAACAACGAGGGGCTTCGCCGGCCCGGCATCGAGGGCGACAAGGGCGTCCTCATCGCGCTCGACAAGGAGACGGGCGAGCTTCTCTGGCAGGCCACGCACGACAAGCTGGGCGCCGGCCGCGTCAACGACTGGCCGCTGCAGGGCATCTGCTCGACGCCTTACGTGGAGGACGAACGGGTCTACTACATCTCGAACCAGGCGACGGTCGTGGCCGCGGACGTGGACGGTTTCCGCGACGGGGTCAACGACGGCATGACGGACGAGCAGTACAAGGAGGAGCTCGACGCCGACCTCGTGTGGGAGTACGACATGATCGGCGAGCTCGACGTGTTCCCGCACAACCTGGCTGCCGGTTCGCCCCTGGTCATCGGCGACCTCCTGTTCACCGTCACCGGCGCCGGCGTCGACGAGGGGCACATCAACCTGCCCTCGCCGGCATCGCCGGCCTTCATCGCGCTGAACAAGCACACGGGCGAGCTGGTGTGGGAAAGCCTCGACAGCAGCGACGCCGTCCTGCACGGTTCGTGGTCGAACCCGGCGTACGGCGTGATCGACGGTCAGCCGCAGATCGCCTTCCCGGGCGGCGACGGCTGGCTCTACACCTACGAGCCGGCGACCGGCAATCTGCTGTGGAAGTTCGACCTGAACCCGAAGGACTCGATCTGGGAACTCGGCGGCGCCGGCACCCGCAACAACATCATCTCGACGCCGGTCTTCTACAACAACCGCTTCTACCTCGGCGTCGGCCAGGACCCCGAGCACGGAGAAGGTCCGGGCCACTTCTACGCCATGGATGCGAACGTCGAAGGCGACGCGACCGGCAGCGCCGCCCTCTGGCACTTCGGCGACGAAGACTTCAACCGGACGATCTCGACTGCGGCCATCTCCGACGGCCTGCTCTACATCCCGGACCTGAGCGGCTTCCTCTACGTACTGGATGTCGAGACCGGCGAGCACCTCTGGACGCACGACACCTTCGCGGCGGTCTGGGGTTCGGCGTTCGTCGCCGACGGCAAGGTCTACCTGGGAGACGAGGACGGCGACATCGTGGTGCTCGAAGCCGGCCGGGAAGAAAAGGTGATCGCCGAGCAGAACATGGGCTCGGCGGTGTACACGACGCCGGTCGCGGAGGACGGGAGAATCTACGTGGCGACGCGCTCGGACGTGTTCGCCATCGGCTCGAAGTAAGCGCTTCGCGCTACCCGGGGTCGTGGCGATCAAGCGAGGCCAGCGACCGCTGGAAGCGGGCGACTCGTGGAGCATCGACACCGCGCCGGGGCGGGTGCTCTACGGCGCGGGCGTCATCGACCTCGTCGGCGAGGTCGTGCGGGAACTCGGCGGCCGGCGGGTGCTGGTGGTCGCGGATCCGGGTGTCGCCGCCGCCGGCCATGTGCACCGGGCCTCCGTTTCGCTGCGCGAGGCCGATCTGGACCTCGCCGTCTTCTACGGCGTCGGCGAGAACCCGGGCGAGCGTCACGTGGCGGCCGCGGCCGGGGCGGCGAGGGTCCACGGGGCCGATTTCCTGGTCGGCCTGGGCGGTGGTTCGGCGATGGACTGCGCCAAGGGCGCGAACTTCGTCTTCACGAACGGCGGCCGGATGGAGGACTACTGGGGGTTCGGCAAGGCCTCGAAACCGATGCTCCCGTCGGTCGGCGTACCCTGCACCGCCGGCACCGGCAGCGAGTCCCAGTCCTTTGCCGTCATCTCGCGCGAGGACGACCACCGCAAGATGGCCTGCGGCGACCCGAAGGCCCGCTTCGCGGCGACCCTGCTCGACCCGGAGCTGGTGCGTACGGCCCCTCCCGAGGTGATGGCGGCGACCGGGCTGGACGCGCTGTCGCACGCGCTCGAGAGCTTCGTCTGCACGGCGGCCAACCCGTACTCCCGGATGTTCGCGTCCGAGGGTTTCGCGCGCCTGCTGCGGGGGTTCGATGCGGTCGTCGAGGCGCAGTCGGAGAACGGCGGCAAGGCCGGACGGGGCGGGGCCGGGGACAGGACGACCGAACTCTGGGGCGAGATGCTGCTCGGCGCTCACTTCGCCGGCGCCGCGATCGAGGCGTCCATGCTGGGTGCGGCGCACGGCCTGGCAAATCCCCTGACCGCGCGCTACGAGATAACGCACGGGGTGGCGGTGGCGGTCATGCTCGATCACGTCGTGCGGTTCAACGGCGCGGCCGATGGCGCCGGGTACGGAGGCCTGGCGCGGCTCGCCTTCGGCAACGGGTCGGAGAACGGGGTTGCCAGCGAGAGGTTGGCGGAGTTGTGGGCCGGTCTTCGGGACAGCGCCGGCGTCTCCGCCAGGCTGCGCGACCTGGGCGTTCCGGAGGCCGACCTCGACCTTCTCTCTTCTCAGGCGGCGGAGCAATGGACGGCTCAGTTCAACCCGAGATCGGCTTCACCCTCCGATATGCTCGCGCTCTACCGGGCGGCCTTCTGAGGCGACTGGCGCCTCCGGGCAGCCCGCCCATGCTGGAAACACTGCGGGAACCTGTCGTGCCGGAGATTCGAACCCCTGGAAAGCGCGTGACTCGCGGCCGGTCGCGCGGCAGGCAACTCCCTGCGGCGGCAGTACTTGGCGCCCTGCTCAGCCTGCCGATCCTGTTGGGAGGGGCGGTCGTGGCGGGTGACGGAGGGGACCAGGAGACGGCGGCCGCGTCGCTGTTCCGGCCGTCCGCCGACGCCTGGCCGGTGTTCCGGGGCAACCTGCTCGGCACCGGCGTTGCCGGCACGACGCTGCCCGACGAGCCGAAGTTGTTGTGGACCTTCGACACGGAGAGCGAGATCGAGGGCACGGCGGCGATCGTCGGCGGCGTCGTCTACTTCGGCGACTACGAGGGCCGCGTGTACGCCTTGACCCTTGCCGAGGGCAGGGAGCTCTGGCGGTTCGACGCCGGCACGCCGATCAAGGCGCCCGTGTCCGTGTTCGACGACGTCGTCTACGTCGGCGACGAGTACGGCTACGTCTACGCCCTGGACGCCGGCAGCGGCGAGCAGAAGTGGAAGTTCGAGACGCTCGGCGAGATCTTCGCCGGCGTTTCTCTCCACGAGTCGCCCGAGAAAGGGGACCGCTTGCTGGTCGGCTCCTACGACAACTCGCTCTACTGCCTCGATCGGGCGAGCGGCGAGAAGATCTGGCAGGTGGAGACGGACGGCTACGTTCACGGCACCCCGGCGGTCGCCGACGGACTGACGACCGTCTCCGGCTGCGACGGCTTCATGTGGCTTATCGACATCGAGACGGGGGAGACGATCCACAAGATCGACCTTCGCGGACAGGCGGCTTCGAGCCCGGCGGTGGTCGGCGACATGGCGTACGTCGCCACGTACGAGAACGAAGTGCTGGGTATCGACCTCGCGAAACGCCAGGTGGCCTGGGCCTACGAGCACGAGATCCGGAAGTTCCCCTTCTACGCCTCGGCCGCGGCCGACGACGAGATCGTCGTCATCGGCGGCCGCGACAAGATCGTCCACGCCCTCGACCCGGCGACAGGCGAGCGGAAGTGGGAGTGGAACAGCGGCGCGCGGCTCGACTCCTCGCCGGTGATCGTGGGCGATCGGGTCTTCCTGGGCTCCAAGCGCGGCCCGCTGCTCGCGCTGGACAAGGCGACGGGAGAGCCGGTCTGGGAGTTCGATACCGGTTCGGCGATCATGGCCTCACCGGCGGTGGCCTCTGAGCGACTGGTCATCGGCAGTCTGGACGGCATCCTGTACTGCTTCGGGTAAAGGGAGCGCGGGATGAACGAAGCGGCGCCACGGAGCGACGGGCCGAGCGTGGCCGGGCCCGAGCCGGTCAGGCCTGAGCCGGCGACCGGCCTTCTCGATCTCGAAGCGACGGACATCGGTTCGGTCTTCGTCTCGAACTATCCGCCGTACTCGGCGTGGAACGAAGCCGCGGTCCCGGAGGCCTTCGCCGCGCTCGACCGGGCGCCCGGCACCGACACCTCGCTCGGCCTCTACATCCACATTCCGTTCTGCCGGAAGCGTTGCAAGTTCTGCTACTTCCGCGTCTACATCGACAAGAACCACGAACAGATCGGCCGCTACCTCGACGCCCTGGGCGTCGAGCTGGAGCGTTACGCGGAGCGGGCGGCGGTCAGCGGCCGGAGCCTCGACTTCGTCTACTTCGGCGGCGGCACGCCGTCCTACATCGCCGCCAAGCAGTTGATCCCGCTGGCCGAGCGGCTCCAGGGCGTGATTCCCTGGAACACGGCCGAGGAGGTTGCCTTCGAGTGCGAGCCGGGGACGTTGACCCAGTCCAAGCTGGAGGCGATCCGGAGCATCGGCGTCACCCGGCTGAGTCTCGGCGTCGAGAACTTCGACGACGCGATCCTGCAGGAGAACGGCCGCGCCCACGTGTCGAAGGAGATCTACCGGGTGCGCGACTGGATCCGCGCCCAGGAGTTCAGGCAACTGAACGTCGACCTGATCGCCGGCATGGTCGGCGAGACCTGGGAGAGCTGGAAGCGGACGGTGGACCTGACGATCGATTACGACCCGGACTCGATCACTCTCTACCAGATGGAACTGCCGTTCAACACGGTCTACTCGAAGGCCAAGCTGCGCGGCGAGGAGGACGTGCCGGCGTTCGCCGACTGGCGCACGAAGCGGGAGTGGCACGCATACGCCTTCGAGCAGTTCGAACGCGCCGGCTTCGAGCGCTGGAGCGCCTACACGATGATGCGCCGCGACCGGGGCTGCAAGTTCGTCTACGCCCGCGAGGTGTGGAGCGGCGCCGACATGATCCCGATCGGGGTGTCGTCGTTCGGCCACATGGGCGGCGTCCACATGCAGAACCACGACCGCTGGGACGGCTATCTGGCCGCGATCGACGCCGGCGGCCTGGCCACGCGCCGGGCGCTGGTCACGACGGAGCGCGAGCGGCTGACCCGGGAGGTCATCCTGCAGCTCAAGAGGGGATGGCTGGAGCGCGGCGCCTTCGAGCGGAAGTTCGGCGTCGACGTGGTCGAGGACTACGCCGAGGCCTTCGGCAGCCTGACCGAGCAGGGGTTGGCCACGGTGGGCCCGGATCGGGTCGACCTCAGCGCGGGAGGGCTCCTCCGCGTCGATCAGCTTCTGCCGCGGTTCTACGACGAGCAGTACCGCGGCGCGCGCTACACCTAGCGCAGGCTTCTAGAAGTCGAAGCCGAGCTGCAGGCCGACCTCCGCCGGAGGCGCCCAGACAGCCAGCGATCCGGTGTAGTTCACGAAGAACTGGCTGAGCCTGTACTCCTCGTCGCCGAGGTTCCGGCCGTACGCCGCCAGGAACATCCGTCCCTGCGCCGAGGTCCAGCGCAACTGGGCGTGGAGCAGTCCGTACGAAGGCTGGACGAAGCGCTCGAAGGAGTCGAAGGCGACGTCGTCCGTGTACTGGTACTCGCCGCGGGCGATCAGCGAGCCGCTGCCGCCGAGGTCGAACGTGTACTGGAGCGACGCCGTCGCCGAGAAGTCCGGCGCTCGCGGCAGTCCGTTCCCGGAGAGGTCAGTGGGTGTAATCGGGAGAGCGCCGCCGCCGCCTTGAAGGACCTGGGCAGGATCAATCAGGCCGCCCGCCAGCAGCCGCTCGACGAACTCCGCCTGAAGCACGGGATCGAGCGATGTGAAGTCCGTGAACTCGTCGTCGAGATACTCGAACGAAACGTCGAAGGAGAACTGCCGGTTCGGACGCACGGAGAGTTCGAAGTCGAGGCCCTGAATCCGGGCGTTGGCCGCGTTCTCGACCACCGAGCGATCAGGATAGAGCACCGCCACCTGCAGATCGTCGTAGTCGTAATGGAAGGCGGCCGCGTTGATCCGCACCTTGCGGTCGGCCAGGGACGTCTTGACGCCGACCTCGTAGCTCGTCACCGTTTCCTCGTCGAAGGCCGGTTGCAGCGAGAGCGAGTTGTAGCCGCCGCTCTTGTAGCCGGCCGTGACCGCGCCGTAGAGCATCACGTTGTCGGCCGGGCGAACCTCGAGGCCCAGCTTGGGAGTCAGCGCGCTCCAACTGTCGCTCAGTTGCCGGAACGCCGGCATGAACGTCTGGAAGTCGACCGTGGCCTGGTCGTGGTCCTTCTCGTCGGCGGTGTAGCGGGCGCCGGTGGTGAGCGTGATCCGGTCGCTCAGGTGCCAGTCGACCTGACCGTAGGCGGCGTAGAGCGATGCGTCGAGCTTCGCTTCGAACGGCAGGGGAGTCCGGGTTCCCGGCAGGGAAAGGCCGATGAACGGCGCCACGGCGTTGTAGTAGTTCGGCCCGCACAGGACCGGCGGCGCCAGAAAGCCGAGCGAACAGTAGGTCGTGGGGTCGAAGAGGAACGTCTGCGGACTGTTCGCGAAGAACCAGACCTCGAGCAGCGCGAGGTCCGAGATGTTGGCGACCTGGGTTCCGCTCTCCTCGTTGAAGCCGTACGCACCGGCCACCCAGTTGGCGCGCTCGTTGGCGCCGCTGAGTTGGAACTCCTGCGACCACCACTGGGACCCGAAGGCGCCCGAGTTGGTGATGAAGGCGTGGGGCGAACCGTCGATGTCCGTGTCGCGCTGCGAATCGAAGTCGCGCCAACTGCTGATGGACGTGAAGCTCGTGCCGCTGCCCATCGCCTTGTTCACGGTCAGCGAGAAGCCGGACTCTTCGTAGAGCGACAGCGGCACGGTGTCGGTCGAGATGCGATGGATGTCGTCGGGCTCGCTGTAGCCGTAGAACCGGTTGAGCGTTCCCACCGTGCTGTAGGGGGAGACGTCGAACGGCTTGAACGGGAAGTTCGCGTGGGCGTCGTCGTCCGTGCTGTCGGCCCGTATCGTGAAGGTCAGCGAGTCGGAGGGCAGGAAGGTGAGCGAGCCCCGCAGCGTGACGCCGTCGAAGTTGTCGGCGCCCGCGCCCAGGAAGTCGTTGTAGGTCGGATCCTCGACCTGGGCCGTCGCGCCGGTAAAGCGGCCCCAGACCTTGCTCGACACGGGACCCGTGAGCGACATGCCGTAGCGGCGGCCTTCGGCCGGTTCGCTCGAGTCGTACTCGGAAAAGGAGGTGAACAGCCGCCCGTGGAACTGCCCCTCGGGCGCCCTCGTGATGACGTTCACGGCGCCGGCGGTCGAGTTGCGTCCCCACAGCGTCCCCTGCGGACCCCGCAGGATCTCGATCCGCTCCAGGTCGAGAAACGGATTGACCGCCGCCTGCGGGCGCGGCATGTAGACGCCGTCCACGTAGTAGCCGACCGTCGGCTCGGTGCCGATGCCGAGCGTACTCGAACCGATACCCCGGATGTAGATGGCGACCTCCCCGCTGGTCGGGCTCTGGCCGGAGACGACGACGCCGGGCGAGGCCTCGGCAAGGGCCTGCACGTCGATGATCGCCTGTCGTTCGAGCTCTTCGCCCGACCGGGTGACGATGGAGATCGGCACGTCCTGGATTGCTTCCTCGACGCGCTGGGCCGTTACCGTGATCTCGTCGGCGACCGCGGCTTCCGGCTCGTCGGGATCCTGGGCGATCGCGGCGCCGGCAACCAGCGCCAGGAGAACAAGGAGGGCCGGCAATGGGGCGGGGGTCGAAGGCATCGTGGAGTTCCTCTCAAGATACGGGCGCGGCGCTCCCGGACCATCGGGGGCGCCGCGACGAGTGAAGGTTCAGGCTACACCAAGCGCCAGTACGTTGGGGAGGGTCCGCGGGTTGCCTCTGGCCGGCACTGTCTGCCTGCCGTAGACTCCCGGCCGTGTTCGCCGCGTCCTCCTACGACGTGATCGTGATCGGCGCCGGCCCGGGCGGCTCGGCGGCGGCGGCGATCGCCGCGCGCGGCGGCCTGCGCACGCTGCTGCTCGAGCGCGAGGCCGCGCCGGTCTTCAAGATCGGCGAGTCGCTGATGCCGGATACGCACGGCGTGTTCGAGAAGATGGGCGGGCTCCAGGCCATGCAGGAGAGCCGTTTCGTCGAGAAGCACTCCGTCCAGTTCTTCACGAAGACCGGCAAGGCGTCCATGCCGTTCTACTTCGAGAACGAACGGCCGGGGGACGACAGCGCCCGTACCTGGCAGGTGCGCCGTTCCGAGTTCGACCAACTGCTGATGGACACCGCGGCCGAGCAGGGGGCGGAAGTCCATCGCGGCGTCAACGTTCGCGACGTGCTGTTCGAGGACGGCCGGGCGGTCGGCGTGCGCGCGACCGCGGCCGGCAACGGTGGGCCGGTCGAGCTCGCCAGCCGGATCGTCATCGACGCCACCGGACAGAGCGCCCTTCTCGCCCGGAAACTCGACCTGGGCCGCGTCGACTACGGCCTGCGCCACGCCTCGATCTACACCCACTTCCGGGGCGCGCTCCGGGATGAGGGGAAGGACGAGGGGGCAACGCTCATCCTGCACACGAAGTCCGGCGAGAACTGGTTCTGGTACATCCCGCTCGCCGGGGACGTCGTCAGCGTCGGGGTCGTGGGCCCGATGGACGGCTTGATCCGCAACCGCGAGGGCAGGCCGCATGAGATCCTCTTCGAGGAAGTCGGGAACTGCGCCGAGATCGAACGGCGCATCGCACCGGCTCACCAGTGCCGCCCGGTGTCCGTGATGAAGGACTTCTCCTACCGGATCGAGAAGATGGCGGGCGACGGCTGGATCGCGATCGGCGACGCGTTCTCGTTCATCGACCCGGTCTACTCGTCGGGCGTCTTTCTGGCGCTCAAGTCGGGCGAGATGGCTGCCGAAGCCTCCATCGGGGCGATTGCCGCGGACGACCTTTCCGGCGAGCGCCTGGGCGCGTTCCAGCCGCTGCTGATGCGCGGCGTCGAGGCCGTGCGGCAACTGGTCAACGTCTTCTACGATCGGAACTTCAGTGTCGGCGCGTTCCTGCGGCTCTACCCGCAACACCAGAGCAAGGTCACGCGCATCCTGATCGGCGACGTGTTCGAACTGGACTTCACGTCGATGTTCGAGGACATGGCGACCTTCGCGGCCGCTGGCGGCGGGAAGGCGGCGCGTGCCCCCGAGGCAGCCGCCGCGCAGCCCGTCCAGGCGCCCTGAGCCGGAAGAGCGCCGAGCGGATTCATGGCGGCACGAGCGGCCCGAGTCACGGCCTACGCGGCGCTGCCGGCGCTGTACGCGCTGCACAACGATCTCTGGCTCTGGGACGACCCGAACCGGCTCCTGGGCCTGCCGGTCGGATTGACGTACCACATCCTGTTCTCCGCGGCGGTGGTGCTCGTCATGTGGCGGCTGGTCCGGGTCGCCTGGCCCGGAGACGCACTCGGGAAGCTGGCCGCGCGGAGTGACGGCGCCGGAGGGGAGGAGACGGGATGACCCTCGCCGTCATCTTCGCCTACCTTGGGGCGGTCCTGCTGATCGGCGTCTGGAGCAACCGGCGCCTGGCGGCGACCGGCGAGGACTTCTTCGTTGCCGGCCGGACGATCGGTCCGTTCGTGCTGCTGATGACCCTGTTCGGCACGCACATGACCTCGTTCGCCCTGCTCGGCGCTTCGGCGGAGTCGTACCGGATCGGTATCGGGGTCTTCTCCCTGATGGCGTCGTCGTCCGCCCTGATGGTCCCCATCGTCTTCTTCTTCGTCGGCACCCGGGTCTGGGCGGTGGGAAGCCGCCTCGGCCTCCTGACCCAGGTGCAGTTCGTGCGAGCCCGCTGGGGCTCGGACGGGGTGGGCCTGCTGCTCTTTGTCGTGCTCGTCCTGCTGCTCCTGCCGTACCTGCTGATCGGCGTGATGGGAGGGGGCGTCGTGCTCGGGCAGATCACCGACGGGGCGGCGCCGGCGTGGCTCGGGAGTCTGCTCGTGTCGGGAGTCGTGATCGGCTACGTGACGAGCGGCGGTCTGCGCGGGACGGCCTGGGTGAACACCTTCCAGACCGCGATGTTCATGGTGCTCGGCGCCGTGACCGCAACTCTGATCGTGACGAAGCTGGGCGGCGTCGGCCCGGCGCTCGACCGGGTCGCGGAGAGCCGGCCGGATCTGCTGGTCCGGGGCGAGGCGATTCACCCGCTGCGGCTGCTCAGCTACACCCTGATCCCGCTTTCGGTGGGGACCTTTCCCCACATTTTCGCGCACTGGCTGTCGGCGAAGCGGGCGGCGACCTTCAAGGCGCCGGTCGTCCTGTATCCGGTCTGTATCGCCGTCGTGTGGATTCCAAGCGTGTTGCTCGGTCTGCTCGGGAACATCGACTTTCCGGGGCTCGACGGCGCGGCTTCGAACTCGGTGCTCGTCCGGATGATCGGCTTGTACGCTCCGGACCTGCTCGCGGGCCTCCTGGGCGCGGGCGTCTTTGCCGCCATCATGTCGTCGCTCGATTCCCAGTCGCTTTCTCTGGGCACGATGTTCACGCAGGACGTCGTCAGGCACTACCGCTTGGGCGCCGACCAGAGCGAGGCGCGTCAGGTGCGGCTGGGCAGGTTGTTCGTCGTCGCGGTCGTGGCGACGGTGTTCCTTCTGTCCCTGGTCGCCGAGCGGAGCATCTTCGCGCTGTCGGTGTGGTCGTTCACGGGGTTCGCCTCCCTGCTGCCGGTCGTGGTGGCCGCGCTCTACTGGCGGCGCAGCACGGCGGCGGGGGCCGGCGCCGCGATCCTCACGGTGATCGCGCTCTGGAGCTGGTTCTTCGTGCGCGGCATCGGCAACCCGGACTACAGCGTCGGCGGCACCGGGATCATGCCGGTCGCCGTCGTCTTCGCCGGCTCCACGCTGGCCATGGTCGTCGTCTCACTTCTGAGCAGGCCGCCCGCGCCCGAGCGGGTAGCGCGTTTTTTCCCGTGAACGGCAGGTTCTCCTCGTGAGCGATTCGGGCCAGCCGCTGCGGATCGCCTATCTGGCGGCCGGCGCCGGCGGGATGATCTGCGGGAGCTGCATTCACGACAACGCCCTGGTCCGCGAACTCCAGCACCGGGGGCACAACGCGCTGCTGCTGCCGATCTACACGCCGCTTCGCACCGACGAGGAGAACGTGAGCTACGGCCGCGTCTTCTACGGCGCAGTGAACATCTACCTGGAGCAGAAGCTGCCGATCTGGAGTCGCGCGCCGGCGGCGATTCGCCGCCTGCTCGACAACCCCGGGCTGCTGGCCCGGGTGACGCGTTCGGCGTCGGCGACCGACGCGCGCGAACTCGGGGAACTCGCCCTGTCCATGGTGCGGGGCGAGGAGGGCCGTCAATTGGCGGAACTCCAGGGCCTGGCGAAGTGGCTCGCCGACGAGTTCCGGCCGGACGTCGTCCACCTGACGAACTCGATGCTGGTGGGGATGGCTCACCGGCTGCGCGAGGCGCTACCGGAGGCGCTGATCGTCTGCGGCCTCCAGGGCGAGGACATCTTTCTCGAAGACCTGGACGAACCCCACAAGTCTCTGGTGGTAGAGGAGATGAGGAAACGGGTACGCGAGGTGGACGTGCTGGTGGCGCCGAACGACTACTACGCGGCGGCGATGGCCGAGCTGCTCGAGCTTCCCCTGGCCGGCATCGATGTCGCGCGCCTGGGAATCGAGCTCGAGGGGCACGACGGGCGCGACGCGGAGCCTCCAGGGTCGCCTCTGGTCATCGGCTACCTGGCCCGGATGTGCCCGGAGAAGGGCTTTCATCTCGCCGCCGAGGCGTTCAAGGCGCTGAGCGACCGTCTGGGCCTTGGCCGGGTCCGCTTTCGCGCCGCCGGCTACCTCGGGGGCCGTGACCGCGCGTACTTCGAGGAACAGCGCCGGCGGATCGCCGACTGGGGCCTCGAAGCCCATTTCGACTGGCTCGGCGAAGTCTCCCGGGAGGAGAAGATCGAGCTGCTGTGCAGCCTGCATGCGCTCGTGCTGCCGACCGTCTACCGCGAGGCCAAGGGCCTGCCGGCGCTCGAGGCGATGGCGAACGGGGTGCCCGTCCTGCTGCCCGACCATGGATCGTTTCCCGAGATGCTCGAGCGGACGGGCGGCGGGGTGCTGGTGCCGGCCGGCGATCCGGCGGCCCTGGCGGACGCCGTCGAACAGTTGGCCCAGGACGCGGAACGAAGGAGCCACCTCGGCCGTTCGGGGATGGACGGCGTGCGCCGTCACTACTCGGCCGGGCTGATGGCGGCGGACACGCTCGCCTCGTACCGGCGGGGACTGGCACGGCGCCGGAGCGGCGATGCCGGCCCGGCGGTAGCATCGGCCGGTCATGGCTGAGGCCCTTCGCTTCGAGCAGGTCGCGAAGTCCTACGGGACGGAGGCGGGCACCGTCGAGGTCCTTCGCGGCATCTCGTTCTCTCTCGAGTCCGGGGAGGCGATGGCCGTTACCGGACCCTCCGGCAGCGGCAAGAGCACCCTGCTGCACCTCGCCGCGACGCTCGAGACGCCGACTTCGGGCAGCATCCGGATCGGCGGCGAGGCAGCCCACGACCTGCCCGAACGCGAACTGGCGGCGTTCCGAAGCCGCCGCGTGGGCCTGGTGTTCCAGGACCACTACCTGCTGCCGCAGTACACGATGCTGCAGAACGTCCTGCTGCCGACGGTGGCGGCCGGCAACGGCCAGGATGACGCGGAAGAGCGGGCGCGGGCCTTGCTGGACCGAGTCGGCCTCGGCGACCGTGTCGATCATCGGCCGGCGCAGGTGTCGGGCGGAGAACGCCAGCGGGCCGCGATCGTGCGGGCCGTGATCAACCGGCCGGGTCTTCTCCTCTGCGACGAGCCCACCGGCAACCTGGACGCGGAGACGGCCGGGTCCGTGGCCGACCTGCTGCTCGAACTTCACGCCGGTGAGGAGAGTGCGCTGATCGTGGTGACGCATAGCCTGGAGCTGGCTGCGAGGGTGCCGCGCCGGGTGGAGCTGCGGGCGGGCCTGATCCAGGATCCCCGGTCCGAGCCGGCGGGCGGAGGCTGAGGCGATGGGCGCCGCGCGTCCGGGCGGACCCCTGCCGAGCCTGCGGTACTACTGGCGTTCGAACGTCGCCGTCGTGCTGACCGCGGCGGTCGCGGCTTCCGTGCTGACGGGCGCCCTGATGGTTGGCGACTCCGTGCGCGGCAGCCTTCGCCAACTCACGCTTGACCGGCTGGGCGGTATCGATCACGCACTGCTCGGCGCCGGCTTCTTCCGCGAGGCGCTGCGCGACGAGCTGGCCGCTTACGGGCAGTTCTCGGCCCGCTACGGGCCGGTGTCGGCCGCCATCCTCATGCAGGGCAGCGTGGTCGAACCCGAGAGCGGCCGTCGCGCCGCCCGGGTCAACGTGCAGGGGATCGACGACGAGTTCACCGCCTTCTTCCCGGGCAGCGAGGAGGCGCTCGACCTGTCCCGGCGCGAGGGCCAGCTCTTCGCGTCGCTGGCGGTCAATCGTTCGCTGGCCGAGGCGCTCGCCGTCGAGGCGGGCGATTCGGTCGTGCTCTACCTGGAGCGACCGAGCGAGGCGCCGCGGGCCAGCCTGATGGGGGAGAAGGACCCGGAGGACCAGTTGGAGAGCGTGCGGCTGAGCGTCGTCTCGGTGCTCGACGACGTTGGCGTGGGGAGTTTCGGGCTGGCGCCGCACCAGAGCCAGCCGTTGGTCGCCTACGCGCGTCTGCGCGACCTGCAGCGGGAGCTGGATCGCCGGGGGCTGGCGAACGCGCTGCTCGTGGGGGAGCGCGCCGGCGCGGACGGCGCCGACGCCGATCCCGAGGCCGCGGCTCTGGACCTCGAGCGGTGGATCCGCTCGCAGGCCCGGGCGGAGGACTTCAGCATCGAGTTCGTCGAGGCGGAGGACCACCTGCGGGTCGCCACGTCGCAGATCGTGTTCGGCGAGGAACTCGCCGAAGCGATCGAGGTTCTGGCGGCGGACGCGAGCGTCGAGGCGCTAGGCGTGTCGACCTACCTCGCCAACCGCACCGCGGCGGAAGACGGCTCGGCGGCGCCGTACTCGACGATCGCCGCGCTCGACACCGGGAGGGCCGGGGAACTCGGCGTGCTGCGGCTCGCCGACGGTCGACCGGCGCCCGCGCTCGGGCCGGGCGAGGTGCTGGTCAACACGTTCCTGGCGGAAGACCTCGAGATCGGAGAGGGCGACCGGCTGGCGGTCGACTACTTCGTCGTCGGCGACCGCGAACAGTTGGTCGAGCGGACGGTGCGGACCACGGTCGCCGGGGTCGTCGAGATGGCGGGCTGGGCCGCGGACCGCGACCTGACACCCGACTTTCCCGGCGTCGCCGACGCCGACAACATGAGCGACTGGGACCCGACCTTTCCGGTCGATCTCAGCCGTATCCGGGACCGGGACGAGGCGTACTGGGACGAGTACCGCGGCACACCGAAGCTCTTCGTCGACCTGGACTACGGCGCCGAGCTCTGGTCCAGCCGCTTCGGCCTCCTGACCTCGTTGCGGTTGCTGCCGGCGGAGGGGAGCGATCCGGCTCGGCTCCGGATCGCCCTCGAAGCGGAGGCGACGGCCGGCATCGCGCTTCACGCGGCCGGCCTGGCGGTCGAGCCGGTCAAGGCGGCGGGTCTGCGCGGCGCCACCGGCGCCACGGATTTCGGAGGCCTGTTCATCGGTTTCAGCCTGTTCCTGATCGTCTCCGCGGCGCTGCTGGTGGGCCTGTTCTTCCGTCTGGGAACGGAGAGCCGCGCCAGCGAGATGGGCCTGCTGCTGGCCCTCGGCCACGGCATCAGCCGGGTGCGGCGCCGCTTCCTGCTGGAAGGCGCGCTGCTCGGTGGTGCGGGCGTCCTGCTCGGCCTGAGCGGAGCGGTGCTCTACGCCGGCGCGATGATGGCCGCGCTCCGCACGCTTTGGCGCTCGGCCGTGGGTTCGAGCCACCTGTACCTGCATGTCGAGCCGCTGACTCTGGCGCTGGGCGGGGCGGGCTCGCTCCTCGTCGTGTTCTTCGCGATCCGGGGCGCGGTTGGCCGGCTGGCGGCCCTCGCGCCCATCCGGCTGCTGCGGGGAGAGACCGCCGAACTGCCGGCGGCGGTTTCCGTGCCGGGCCGGAGGGCGCGCTGGACGAGGGGAATCGCCGGCGGCCTCGCGGTGGCCCTGCTGGCCGGGTCGGCGGCCGCCCCGGCGTCGGCGGCCGCCTACCTGTTCTTCTCGGGCGGCGCCTGCCTGCTGATCGCCGGACTCGCCGGCTTCACGCTGTGGCTGCGCCGCCGTCCCGAGGCGCCGCTCCGGAGCTGGTCCTGGCGCGCCGGGTCGAGCATGGCGGCGGCCAACGCTTCGCTCAACCCGGGCCGTAGCCTGCTCTGCGCCGCCCTGGTGGCGAGCGCGTCGTTCGTCATCGTGGCCGTGGGCGCCTATGGGCTCCGCTTCGGCGAGGAGACGCGGAACCTGGATTCAGGCGCCGGGGGGTTCGACCTGGTCGCCGAGTCCGACGTCTCGATCCTCGCCGACCTGGACAGCGTGGAAGGCCGCTACGACCTGGGTTTCGGGAGGGAGGCGTCGGAACTCGTCGGCGGGAACGAGATCGTCGCTTTCCGGATGGTGCCCGGGGACGACATCAGTTGCCTGAACCTGTTCCAGCCGGAGCGGCCGCGGCTGCTCGGCGCGCCGCCGGAGTTCGTCGAGCGCGGGGGCTTCCGCTTCCAGTCGGTCGTCGACGGGGCGGGGGACAATCCGTGGGCGCTGCTGGAGAAGGACCTGGGCCCCGGGGTCGTGCCGGCGATCGGAGACTTCAACTCGGTCATGTGGATGCTGCACTCGGGGCTGGGCGAGAGCATCGAGATGGAAACCGAGCGGGGCGAGACGATCGAGCTGCGGCTGGTCGGGCTCCTGCGCAAGAGCGTCTTCCAGAGCGAACTCGTGATCTCCGAGGCGAACCTGGCCAGGCACTTCCCGAGCCGGACCGGAGCGTCGTACTTCCTGCTACGGACGCCGGCGGGCGAGCAGGACCGGACGATGCAGGAGCTCGAACGGACGCTCTCGGGCTTCGGCCTCGACGCCGTTCCCACCGCCCAGCGCCTCCAGGCGTACCAGGCGGTCGAGAACACCTACCTCGGCACCTTCCAGACCCTGGGCGGCCTCGGCCTGCTGCTCGGCACGCTGGGCCTTTCGGTCGTCCTGCTGCGCAACCTGCTGGAACGCCGCGGCGAACTGGCGACCATGCAGGCGATCGGCTTCTGGCGGCGCGCCCTGGCCTGGCTGGTGGTCGCCGAGAACAGTCTGCTCCTGGCCGCGGGCGTCACCGTGGGCGCCGCCTCGGCCCTCGTCGCAGTGAGCCCGCACCTCCTCGGCGGCCACGCTTTGGTGCCGTGGGTCTCGCTTGGCCTCACCCTGCTGCTGGTGCTGGCGGCCGGCACGCTGGCCAGCCTCGCCGCGGTGAGGCGGGTCACCCGGGAAGACCTGCTACCGGCGCTGCGCGGCGGTTAGGCGCGGCAGAAACTCCGGAGTCCGGCGCTTTGCGCCGGATGCCGGCGGGGGCGCCGGCGCACCCAGTCTCTGCCGCGAAAGCTCCTGGCGCTACGGCTTCAGGTGGGTTTCGAACAGCTTGAGGATGCGGCGGTACTCGTCGAGCCAGCTTGAGGGCTCGACGAAGCCGTGGGCCTCGGCCGGATAGACGGCGAGTTCCCAGTTCTCCTTGCCGAGTTCGATGAGGCGCTGAACGAGGCGGACGGAGTCCTGGAACAGGACGTTGTCGTCCAGCATGCCGGTGCAGATGAGGAGCGGTTTCTCGAGGCCCTCGGCGAACTCGATCGGCGAACTCCGTTCGTAGGCCTCGGGGTCGAGTTCCGGCGTGTTCAGGATGTTCGACGTGTAGCCGTGGTTGTAGTGCGCCCAGTCCGTGACCGGGCGCAGCGCGGCGCCCGCCGCGAACAGCTCCGGGCGGCGGAACATCGACATGAAGGTGACGAAACCGCCGTAGGAGCCGCCGTAGACGCCGATCCGCTCCCGGTGGACGCCGTGCTCGGCGACCAGGTAGTCGATGCCGTCGGCCAGGTCCTCGACCTCGGGAGTGCCCATCTGCCGGTAGATCGCGGTGCGCCAGTCGCGGCCGTAGCCGGCGGAGGCGCGGAAGTCCATGTCGAGCACGACGTAGCCGCGGCGGGCGAGCAGGGTGTGGAACATGAACTCCCGGAAGTAGGAGGACCAGCCCTGGTGGGCGTTCTGGAGGTAGCCGGCGCCGTGGACGAAAACGACCGCGGGCCGCGGAGCTTCCGTGGGGCCGGGAGGCAGGTAGAGGCGGGCGTGGATCGGGCGTTCGACGTGCGACGAGGGCACCTCGACGAAGCGGGGCGGGACCCAGTCGATGGCGAGGAACTCCGAAGACACCGTTTCGGTCAGCCGGATGGCCTCGCCGCCCGGCGAGGCCTCCTGGAGCCAGAGTTCGGGCGGCCGGGTGGCGGTGGAATGGACGACCAGGAGATGGCGGTCGTCCGGCGAGAGGCGGAAGGAGTTGAGCCCGCCGAGTGCGGTGACCTGTTCGATCGTGCCGTCGCCTGCTGCCGAAACCGGCGCGCGGAAGATCTCGAAGACGCCGGGGTGATTCCGGTTCGTCTCGAAGTAGAGGAAGTCGCCGTCGGCCGATAGCTGGGGTGAACGGACGACGAAGTCGCCCTCCGTGACTTGGCGTCGTTCACCGGTTGCCGTGTCCATCAGGTTGAGATGGGCGTAGCCGGTTTCCTCCGACAGGAAGAAGATCGTGCGGTCGTCCGGCAGCCAGCCGAGATCGCGAAAGGCGTAGTTGATCCAGGCGGGGTCGGTCATCCTGTGCAGGGGGCGCAGTTCGCCGGCTTCGAGATCGATTCCGGCGATCCAGCGGTCCTTGTTGTCGGCCGAATAGGCCTGTACGACGGCCCGTGTGCCGTCGCGGTTGAACGACACGGGACCGAAGCGAACCGGGCGGGGTTCGGCCTCGTCCTGACCGGCCTTCTCGCCCTTCTGCTCGGCGGGTTCCGATTCGGCCTCCGCCTCGTCTTCGCCGCCGGCTGCCGCCTTCGCCGCCGCTTCCCGAGCCTCCTTCCGCTCGCGCGCCGCTTCGCGCAGGTCCGCCAGCGGGTCGTCGGCGATCCCCGGCAACACGGCGAGGTCCAGCGTCGCGGGCTCGGGGTCGCCGGCGCGCAACAGGAGCAGGGTTTCGCCCGCAGCCTCCGCCGTGCCGACCTTCGGCCGGACCTCCTCGACGTCGACCATCCCCGTGGCGGTGACGTAGTTCGGCATCCTGTCGCGGAGACCCTCGTCGCGTTCCTTCGGCCGGGCTCGCAGGACCAGGCGGTCGAGCGCGGGTGACAGCGTGGAGCCGACGACTTCCATCTTCTTGCCCAGGTAGTGCGGCAGGACCGGCCGGCTGGCGTCGCCGGCCTGGCGTTCCCTGAAGACCTCCAGGCTCCGCTCCTCCCGCTGGCGCCGCTGGCGGACGATCTCGAGCAGTCGCGGTTGCTGGCGCTCCAGGTAGCCGGCCCTGGCATCCTGTTCGGATCGCGCCTGCACGGGCTCCTCTTCCGGGCGAACGTCGAACGGCTGCCACAGAAGGCCGGTTTCCTGCTCCCGTACGAACCAGACGCCGGTCCGCCGGAAGGCAACGTCGCCGCCGGCGGTGAAGAAAGGCGCGCTCTCCGGCGCGGAGGTACGGGTGATCTGGATCAGGCCGCCGTCGCGGTCCAGGTCGCGGACGAAGACGTCGCCGGCCTTGACGAAGGTCCGGCGGCGCCGTTCGGGATCCCAGGCGCCGCCGGCCGCATCCACGCGGGCACGATCCCCGTCCGAAACCAGGTTCGTTTCTCGCGTCTCGAGGTCGACCCGGTAGAGGTCGCGGGTCTCCTCGCCTTCCCGCTTGCGCTGGAAGTAGACGCTGGCGCCGTCGCTGCTCCAGTACGGCCCCTCCGGCTGGCGGCCCAGCCAGTCGGGATGGGCCATGATCCGTTCGAGGGTGACATCGTCCTGGGCCCCGAGGGGAAGGACGGACAGCAGCAGGCCGGCGGCCAGGGCCGCCGCGCCAAAGCGGTGCCGGCCTTGCGGCCGGCACCTTGTCTCCCGGGGGTCAGAAGACCCCCGGACACGGGCCTTCGGCGCGCTTTCTCCGCGGGTCGGAAGACCCGCGGCAACAGACCCGCGCATCCAGTCGGCGGCCGCGGGCGGTCGAACGGGCAAGCTGTTACAGGGACTCGAAGTACTCGATCATGGCCTGGGCTGTGGCCGCTTCCGGATGGTTGGGAGCCACCTCCAGGAACTTCCTGAACGTCTCGAGTGCCTTGTCGTTCTCCGTCTGGGCGGCGTAGCAGAGGCCCAGCATGTTGAGCGCCTCGGGGTGATTCGGGTTGAACCCCACGACCTGCTCCAGCTTGGCCAGGGCTTCGGGAATGCTGCCGGCGTTGTACAGGTCGGCGGCCTCGTTGTAGAGGTTCTTGGCGGCTTTCTCCGGATCCGTGTTCTGCAGGGACGCCAGGGCGACCTCGGCCTTGTCGTCCATTCCCAGCGCGCTGTAGCCGGCGTAGAGGATCTGGTTCATGTTCTCCAGGTCCTCTCCCTCCGCGGCCACCTTCTCGGCGTACTCCACGGCCCGGACGTGGTCCTCCCGGGACGAGTAGATGCGGGCAAGCCCGCCCATCGCCGAGGTCAGGTCCGCCTTCTTCTCGAGAGCGCTCTGGAACATGAACTCGGCGGTCTCGTAGTCGCCTGAGTTCAGGGCGTTGCTGCCCTGGTTGTAGAGCTTGATCGCGCTGCCCCGGGCCTCGGCCTCCAGGTCCACGGCCTGGTCGGGCTGCGGGATGCCGGCGGCCTCGAACTGCGCCGCCTGCTGCTTCAGGGCCTCCTCTTCGGAGGTCAGGTTCCAGTCGCCGCCGCCCGGGAGCTGGCTGAGCCGGGTCTCGTTGCGGGCGGGGATGCGGACGTTGCCCACGCGCCGGGTCACGTAGCCTTCCTTCTTCAGCTCGACGGTGAAACCGCCGCGCTCGTGCGTGACGACGTTCTTGATCATGATCCGGAACCGGCCGTTCTTCCCGGAGTGATGCACTTCGCGGAAAGTGGGCGCCTCGGGGTTCGTGAAGATGATCTCAACGCCCTCGATCGTGTCTCCGGTCGTGGCGTCGAAGATCTGCCCCCACACGGTTCCAGGGAGCTGCGCCGCCGCGGGCGCGACGAGGGCGAGCGAAAGGAAGATGCCGAGGGCGGCAGCGAAGAGGCCGGGCCGCGCCGGCTGCTTCAGGGTCCACGGTTGGCGAATCGGCTTCATTGTCTTCTCCTTCGGCCGCACGGCCTCATGGCGGAATCTGCTGGCGCGCGACGGGCCTCCTCCCGCCGGCGGACCTCATTCCCGGAAGGGGTTCGTAGAATAACAGAGCCGTGGTTGCGGATCCTGGCTCTCGCCTCGCGCACCATCCGGCCTGGCCGAGGGTGCTGCAGATCTGCCGGGCCGCGGCGGAGCGGGGCGGCTGCGTCCGTGTGGTGGGCGGCTCCGTGCGGGACGCGCTCCTCGAAAGGTCGTTCGAGGAGTTCGATCTCGAGGCCTTCGGGATCGAGCCCGACGGTCTCGAGCGGATGCTGGAGGATCTGGGCCTGCGGGTGGACCGGGTCGGCCGGGCCTTCTCGGTCCTCAAGCTCCGGGGCATCCCCGTCGACATCGCCCTGCCGCGCCGCGAGGTCAGCTTCGGAGCCGGCCACCGCGACTTCCTGGTTGACGCGGATCCGCACATGAGCGTCGAAGACGCGGCTGCGCGTCGCGACTACACGATCAACGCGATCTCGTACGAACCGCTGGCTGGCCGCGTCGACGATCCCCTGGGCGGCCGGGGTGACCTCGAGCGCCGGCGGCTTCGCCACGCTTCGCACCGCTTCCCCGAGGATCCGCTCCGGGTGCTGCGCGGGATGCAGCTCGTGGCCCGCCTGGGGCTCGAAGCGGACCCGGACACCGTACGCCTCTCCTCCGGAATCGGCTGGCGCGAGCTGAGCGTCGAGCGCGTGTTCGAGGAGTGGCGGAAGCTGCTCGTCCTGGGCGTCGAGATCGGAGGAGGTCTTCGGTTCCTGCAGGCTACCGGGTGGATCGAGGCCTACCACGAACTCCAGGCCACCGTCGGTTGCGAGCAGGACCCGGAATGGCATCCCGAGGGCGACGTCTGGACCCACACGGGTCACGTCCTGGACGCCTTCGCGGCCGAGCGCCGGGGCGAAGCGGAGGAAGACCTGATCGTCGGCCTGGCCTGTCTCTGTCACGATCTGGGCAAGCCCGCGACGACGCGCTTCGTCGACGGCCGGCTTCGTTCACGGGGCCACGAGGCGGCCGGCGAGGCGCCCACGAGGAGTTTTCTGGCGCGGCTCACGAACCGCCGCGGCCTGGTCGACGACGTGGTGCGGCTGGTCGTCGACCACCTGAAGCCGCGGCAGCTCTACCAGGGTGGCGCGGGGGACGCCGCGGTGCGCCGGCTGGCCCACCGGGTCAAGCGGATCGACCGGCTGGTGCGGCTTGCCCGCGCCGATGCCCGTGGCCGTCCACCGCTGCCGCCCGCGGATTGCGAGGATTGCGACTGGCTTCTTGCCCGCGCGGAAGCGCTGAGGATCAAGGATCAGGCGCCGCGACGCCTCGTCCTCGGCCGCGACCTGATCGACCGCGGTCTGACCCCGGGCCCCGAGATCGGGGACCTGGTCGATCGTTGCTATCAGGCGCAACTGGACGGGGCGTTCGAAGGCCGGACGGCGGGTCTCCGGTTCCTCGATTCGCTGCTGCGCCGCCGGGCCGATTCCGGGCGGGCGGAGCCATGACTGGCGCCTCCGGCGGCCGGACGAGCGAAACAAGGGCGGCCGGCGGGTCGTCCCTGCACCGAGAGGACGATGGCTTGCCACTACAGAAACCGTCTGATCGGGAGTCGGCCCGCGAGTCGACCGGTCTTCCCGAAGACGCCGAACTCGTTCGACGCGCGTCGGCGGGTGACGGCAGCGCGTTCGAAGCCCTGGTGCTTCGCTACGAGACGCCGCTCCGCAAGCTGGTCTACGGCTACGTACTCAACTGGCAGGTCGCCGAGGATGTGGCACAGGACGCGTTCCTGCTGGCCTACCGGAAGCTCGGCGACCTGGGAGAGTCGGCCGCGTTCAAGAGCTGGCTCTACCGGATCGCGATCAACCGGGCCCACGACGAATTGCGCCGCTCGGCGCGCTGGGGCAGGCGGCTGGACCGGAACGTGGGGGAGGAGGCCCTCGCCGAGTTGCCGGCGGCCGGCGCGGAGTCGGCCGTCGAGTCGCGGCTGCTCCGGCGCGCCCTCGTGCGCGAACTGGCGCGGTTGCCGAAGAGCCAGCGGACGGCGGTCGTGCTGAAAGACGTGGCGGGAATGAAGTACGTGGAGATTGCGGAGCTTCTGGGCTGTCCGATCGGCACGGCGCAGATCCGGGTCCATCGGGGCCGGCAGAAGCTCCGCCGCCGGCTCGACGGGCCGGGCAAGGCACGAGGACGTAGAGGAGGTACGCGATGAGGGAGGAGAAGAGGTCGAGCCGACCGGGGGAGGCCGGAGGCAAGCTCGAGGCGCTGTTCGACGGGTTGCGCGAGGAGTGCGCGGCGCCGCCGCGGGCGCCCGGTTTCCTGGCGGGCTTCAGAGCCCGTCGCGAGGCCTGGCTGGAGCGCGCCGACCAGGCCGCGCCCTGGCGTTTGCTTGCCCTGCGCCTGTCGCCCGTCGGCGCGCTTGCGGCCGGCGCCGCGCTGGTCATGACGCTTGGCGGCGGCGCACCGGCCATGTCCCCGGAGACTGTTCCGGAAGTTCCGCTAACCGCTGAGTACCCGGATCCGTTCGTGGCCGGGTTGGAAGAGGCCGGTGTGGCGAGCCTGGCGATGAACGACGACGACGCCGGCTACGAACTGCTGGCCGTTCTCTACGAGCCAATGGGGACACGGTGATGTCGAACGGCCCCACGAAGTTGTGGATGAGTGTCGCGCTGGGTTCCGTGCTGGTCGTCGGTCTGGCGGCGGGTCTGTTGGCGGACCGGCTCCTGCCGGAACGTCGCGCCGCCGAGAAGAAACAGGACACTCCGGCGGAGGCGCATGCTTCCGGATCGTCGTCGATGTTCCACTTCGACTGCCGCGGCTGGGAGGAAGACGCGGACGAAGCGGCGGCGAGTTCGGCGCCGGAAGCCGCGGCCGATGCGGCGCGTTCCGAGGCGTTCGACGAGCACCGGTCGAAGATGACTCACCGCATGGCGCGGCGCCTGGAACTCGATGCGGAGCAGATCGAGGCGCTGGAGCCGCTTGTCGGCGAGGCGATGGTACGAGGCCGGCGCTACTGGACCGGAGCGCGCGACGAGTTCTGCGCCATGCAGAGGGACTTCCACCGGCAGGTGGGAGAGCTGCTTCGTCCGGACCAGGCGGCCCGCTTCGACGAGATGAGCCGGGAGCTCTGGCAACGGGGCCGGCGTCACGATGATCGCAACCGGGGCGGCCGTGGCCGTGGGCACCGTGGCGACGACGGCTCGCCGGGTGAGTGCCGGTGAGCGACGAGAAGGAGATCGGGATGGAAGGACAGGGAAGCGGCTTGCGCGGTGGCCCCGAGCAGCAGGAAGCGGCACTGCAGGAAGCGGCTGCACACGTTCCCGTCCACCCGCTCATCCGCTTCGCCGTCGAGCGACGCGTGACCATGTTCATGGCCACGCTCGGCGTGCTGGTGCTCGGCTGGCTGTCGCTCACGCGTCTGCCGCTGGAGTTCCTGCCGCTCTTCCAGTCGTCCAACATCTCGGTCCGGGTGCCGTACCAGTCCTCCTCTCCGGAGGAGATCGCCCGGTCGATCATCTGGCCGCTGGAGGACAGCCTGGGGACGATCAACGGCGTCCGGCTGCTCCGCTCGCGGGCCAGCGGCAGCTCCGCCTCGGTGGACATCGAGTTCCAGGACGGGACGGACATGGAACTGGCGGCCGTCGACGTGCGCGACCGGATCGACCGGGTGCGGAACGAACTGCCGAGCGACGTGGAACAGATCTACGTCCGCCGTTTCGAGAGCACGGACATTCCGGTTCTCCGCAGCAGTCTCAGCGCGCCCTGGAACCAGGACGAGCTGAACGACTTCGTCGAGGACGTGCTTCTGCCCCGGATCGAGCGGCTGGAAGGCGTGGCGCAGGCGGAAGTCTGGGGCATGCTGAGCCGGGAGCTGCGGATCGAACTGCTGCCCGACCGCATGGCCGCCCACGGCGTGGATGTTCGCGAGCTACGGCAGGTTCTGCAGAGCAACCACGTGAACGTCTCGGGCGGCTATCTGCGCGAAGGCAGCCGCCGCCTGCTGGTGCGCACCATCGGGGAGTTCCAGACTCCGGACGAAGTCCGCGATCTGCCGATCCGCGGCGACGGCCTGCGTGTGGGCGATGTCGCCGACGTGAAGTTCGGCTACCCCGACAAGTACGAGTACAGCTTCCTGAACGGGTCGGAGGCGATCAGCCTGAGCGTGAACAAGGCCTCCGACGCGAATCTCCTGGACGTCGTCGGCCGGGTCAAGGCCGAACTCCAGGCCATCCAGCAGACGCCCGAGGGCGCGGGCCTCGAGTTCCGCCACTTCCACGACACCTCGGTCGACGTGCGCCAGGGCCTGACCGAGCTGGGCCGCAGCGGGCTGATCGGCGGCGGCCTGGCGATCGTCTTCATGTTCCTCTTCCTGCGCAAGTTCCGGACCACGCTGCTGGTGGCTCTGGCGGTACCGCTGTCGCTCGTCATGACCTTCGTGATGATGTACCTCGGCCGCCAGGCGGGGGTCGCCGAGATCACGCTGAACGTGATGAGTCTGATGGGGTTGATGCTCGCGATCGGGATGCTGCTCGACAACTCGATCGTGGTCATCGAGTCGATCTTCCGGCACCGCCAGGATCTCGGCGCCAGTGCGAAGTACGCCGCCTTGGGCGGCGCCAGCGACGTGGCGATGCCGATCATCTGCTCGACGATGACCACGATGTGCGTGTTCGTGCCGCTCATTTTCTTCGGCAGCGGCGGCGGCGGACCGGGCAGCTTCTCGCGCTTCATGGGCGACATCGGCACGACGGTCTGCGTGGTCATGCTCGGTTCCCTGGTCATCTCCCTGACCGTGGTGCCGATGATGGCGGCGATCCTGCTCAGGTCGGAAAGCAAACGCCGGTTCAGGCTGCTCGACCGGGTCGGCGACTTCTACGGCGCCACGCTGGCTTTCACTCTCCGCCACCGCTTCATCTTCACCATGGTGATCGGCGGGCTGCTCTTCGGTTCCTGGCAGCTCTACAACAGCATCGAGCGGAGCTTCAACCAGCCGTCCCAGGGCCGGGCGCTGACCATCTTCGTCGAAACGCCGCGGCAGATGGGAATGGACGACCGCCTGGCTCTCTACGACGAGGTCTACGCGTTGCTCGATTCCAGACGCGACGAGTGGGAGATCGCCGACATCGCCCACCAGGTGCGGCGAGGCGGCGGCCGCAGCCGGGGGTACGGCGGCGGCAACCGTTTCGAGGTCTATCTGAAGCCCGAGGAGGTTTCGGAGCTGTCCACGGATGAGGTCACGGAACTCGTCCGGGAGGCAATGCCGCAGAAGGTCGGCGTGCTCTTCAAACTCGCCCGGACCGAGTTCGGGCCTCCGGGTTCCGGGAGATCCGGCATGGACGTGGAACTGATCGGCGACGACATGGGCACCCTCGAACTCCTGGTGCCGCGGATCACCGACCGGCTGCGTCAGATCCCCATCGTCGGCGACATCGACAACTCGTTCGAGAGCGGCGACGACGAGATCCGGGTTTCCGTGAACCGTGAACGCGCCCTCCAGGGCGGCCTCTCGAGCCAGGCCGTGGCGATGACGGTGAACGGCGCGCTCTCGAGCCGCTCGCTGGCGTACTTCAAGACGGCGGAGCGCGAAATCGGCATGGTCATGCAGTACCGGGAGGAGGATCGGGAAACGCTCGATCAGTTGAAGAAGATGCCGGTCCTCGTGTCGGACCCGAACGGCCAGGACCCGGACGGCGCGTCGGGAGCCGTGACCCTGCCGATCTCCAGTCTCGCCTCGTTCCAGGTTCAGAGCGGACCGTCCGAGGTCGAGCGGGAGAACCGCCGCTCCAAGGTCGAGATCGACATCACGGCCGCGGGCGGCACGCCGGGCTTCATGCTGCGGCGGCCGGTCCAGATGGCGCTCGGGGATGTTCCGTTGCCGCCAGGCTACGAGTGGTCGCTCGGCAGGAGGTTCATGGAGGCCGAGGAGGACGCGTCGCGCGCCGTCCTGGCGATGATCCTGGCCGTCGTGCTGATCTACATGATCATGGCGGCCCTGTTCGAGGACTTCCTCCAGCCGTTCACGATCATGCTGTCGATTCCCTTCGCCTTCATCGGCGTCGGCCTGATCATGTACCTGGCCGGCCAGCCGCGGTCCGACTCGTCGAACATGGGACTCCTCATCCTGGCCGGGATCGTCGTGAACAACGCGATCGTCCTGATCGACCACATCAACCGGTTGCGGCGCGAAGGCATCGCCCGGGACCAGGCGATCGTTCTCGGCGGCAAGAATCGCCTGCGGCCCATCCTGATGACGGCCGTGACGACGATTCTCGGCCTGTCGCCGATGGTGGCGCCCTTCTTCCTGCCCCAGGTGTTCGGCCAGCCCGAGGGCCGGGCCGCCTTCTGGGCGCCGGTGGGCCTCGTCATCCTGGGCGGGCTCACGACATCCACATTTCTGACCCTGCTTGTGATTCCGACGGTCTATTCCCTGGTCGACGACGTGAAGCTCTTCGTCCAGCGGGTTGTGCGGGCGGTCACGACCGTTCCGCGGAGAAAGATGGCATGAAACTGAAGAGACGATTGGGCAAGGCGCGGTCGGCCGGCGCCCTCCTGTTGATGGCGGCCGTGGCCGCCGCGGGCATCGGCTGCGGGCAGTCCAACGCCGAAGCGGGCGGAGACGACCCCCGCGCCGGCCGCGGCGGCCCCGGGGGCCGGGGCGGGGGACCGCCCGGCGGCTTTCCGGGTGGACTCCCGCCGGGCTTGGGAGGCTCGGGACCTTCCGCCGTGATTCCGGTCGCGGTGACGAGCGTCATTCGACGCGACATCGCGGACTACCTGGAGACGAACGGTTCGCTCGAGGCCGAGAACGAGGTGGACATCGTGGCCCGGACGACCGGTCCGATCGTCGAACTGAACGTCGAGGAAGGCGATTTCGTCCGGGAAGGCCAGGTGCTGGCACGCATCGACGCCGCGGAGATCGAGGCGCAGTTGGGCATCGCCCGGGTCAACCTGGCCGAGGCGGAACTGTCCTGGAAGCGGGCCCAGTCGTCCTACCGCGAGGAAGTGATCAGCCAGGAGGCCTACGACCTCGCCAGGTCGACCTTCGAGAGCGCCGCCGCCCAGATCGTCGGCACCGAGATCCTGCTCGACTACACCGTGATCCGGGCACCGTTCGACGGCCTGATCATCGAGCGCGTGATCAAGAACGCGGAGCATGTCGCGACCAACGCGAGGCTCTTCCGGATCTCGGACTTCGACCCGCTGCTCTGTCCGATCCAGCTTCCCGAGAAGGACCTGCCGCGCCTCAAGCTGGGCCAGCCCGCCCACCTGACGGTCGAGGCCTACCCGGGAGCCCGTTTCCCGGCGCGCGTGCTGCGGATCAGCCCGGTCGTCGACGCAGCGACCGGCACGGTCAAGGTCACCCTCGAAGTGCAGGCCCAGGGCCGCCTGCGGCCAGGGATGTTCGCCAGCGTGTTCGTCGAGACGGACGTTCACGAGAACGCCATCGTCGTGCCGAAGCAGGCCCTGGTCCTGGAAAGCACCTCCGACATGGTGTATGTGGCGGAGGACGACGGCCAGGGCGGTACCGTCGCCCGGCGCCGCGAACTCCAACTGGGCTATGAGGAGAGCGACAGTCTGGAAGTCCTCTCCGGCCTCCGCGAGGGCGAGGATGTCGTGATCGTCGGGCAGGACGGCCTCTCGGACCAGACGCCGATTTCGGTCGACGAGCGGGAGGGGCCGGCCGCGGCGCCCACGATGTTCACTTCCATGCCGGCGGCCGGCGCCGAAGGTGCGGCCGGTCGGTCACCTGCCGCGGCGGGCGGCGCGGACGCCACCGGGCAGGCTGCGGCGGCGCGGCCCGGGCCGGGCGGCCCCGGAGGCTCTCGCGGCGGACCTCCCGGCGGTTTCGATCCCAGCCAGATGACGCCCGAACGGATGGAGATGATGCGCGCCCGCATGAAGGAACGGGGCATGAGCGACGAGCAGATCGACCAGATGATGGAGCGCATCCGGAGCGGCCAGGGACCGCCGGGAAGGCCGCCTGGCGCTCCGGCCGGCAGGCAGCAGGGCGGACCGCCCGGACGGCCGCAGGGTTGACCGGGACCCGGGGCGCCTGACCAGGTAACGCGACATGCGGGTTGTTTCCTTCGCCACCCGGCGACCGGTCACCGTGTTCATCTTCGCCCTCGCGGCGGTGGTCTTCGGCGGCGTCGCCTTCCGCGACCTCGCGGTCGACCTGCTGCCGGACATCACGTATCCGTCGCTGACCGTTCAGACGGGGTACGAAGGCGCCGCGCCGGTCGAGATGGAAACCCTGATCACGCGGCCGGTCGAGGACGCGGTCGGGGTGGTCAACGGGGTCAACAGGGTCATCTCGAGTTCCCGGGCGGACATCAGCGAGGTCACGCTGGAGTTCTCCTGGGGCACGAACATGGACTTCGCCTCGCTCGACGTGCGCGAGCGTCTGGATCAGGTGCGGTTGCCGGTCGCGGCCGACCGGCCGGTCCTGCTGCGCTACGACCCTTCGCTGGACCCCATCCTGCGGATGGGGCTCGCCGGCGGCGGCAGCGACCTGATCGCGCTGCGCCTGCTGGCCGAGGAGGATCTGAAGCGGAAGCTGGAGCGCCTGGAAGGCGTGGCGGCCGTCGTCGTCAGCGGCGGTCTGGAAGAGGAGATCCAGGTCGAGATCGACGAACGGAGGCTGACCTCCCTGGGCCTGACGATGAACCAGGTGATGAACCGCCTCGCGCAGGAGAACGTGAATCTCACGGGCGGCCGGCTGCGCGACGGCCAGACCGACTACCTGGTGCGAACGATCAACGAGCTGCTGCGTCCGGAGGAGATGCGGGAGATCGTGATCGACCGGTCCCAGGGCGCGATCGTGCGCCTGGAGGACATCGCCCGCGTGTACCAGGGCGCCCGGGAACGCGAGGTGATCACCCGGATCGACGGCAAGGAGGCCGTGGAGATCGCGGTCTACAAGGAGGGCGGCACGAACACGGTGACCGTCGCATCCGCCGTTCTCGAGCGGGTGGAGGGGCTGGTGGAGGAGATCAAACAGATCGATCCCCAGCTCGAACTGAGCGTTCTCACCGACCAGTCGCGCTACATCCGCGACTCCGTGTCGGCCGTGATCGAGACCGCCCTGATCGGCGGCTCGCTGGCGATCGTCGTCCTCTTCCTGTTTCTGCGCAGCGCGCCGAAGACGCTGATCATCGGGATCTCGATCCCGGTCTCGGTCGTGGCGACCTTCTTCCTGATGTACGTCGCCGGCGTGTCGCTCAACATCATGTCGCTCGGCGGCATCACGCTCGGCATCGGCCTCCTGCTCGACAACTCGATCGTCGTCCTGGAGGCGATCCAGCGCCGGCGGGACCAGGGACTCGGCGTCGTCGAGGCGGCCCGCGCCGGGGCCTCCGAAGTCGGCCGGGCGGTGATCGCGAGCACGATCACGACCGTCTGCGTGTTCGTGCCGATCGTCTTCGTCGAGGGCGTCGCCGGCCAGATGTTCGGCGACCAGGCGCTGACCGTGACCTTCTCCCTGCTGGTGTCGCTCGGGGTCGCGTTGACCGTGATCCCGATGCTCGCGTCACGGAGGTTCTTCGCTGCCGGGGCGGAGGTCGAGGCCGTCGAGAGCGCGGGCCGATCCAACCCGGTGACCCGAGCCATCTCGGGCGTGTTCAGCGCGTTGGGTGTCGGGATCGCCCTGGTCGTCAAGCATGTGTTCCGAGCCGTCGCCGCCGTCATGTCCGTGCTGCTCCGGCCGGTGCTCGCCGCTTTCGACGCCCTGCTCCAGGGCATCACGGCGGTCTACGCCCGCGTCCTTCGCGGGGCTCTGCGCCATCCCGTCCTGGTCGTCCTGGTGGCCGTGGTGCTCCTCGCGGGGAGCGTCCAGCTCGTGGGCTCGCTGGGCAGCGAACTCGTGCCGGAACTGATCCAGGGCGAGTTCTACGTCGACGCCGAACTGGCGCCCGGCAGCCGGTTGGAGGTTACCGACCGGCGGCTGGCGTTGATCGACGAATGGGTGCGCGATTTCCGGGAGGAGTTGGGCGTGCAGTCGGTCTACACCGTGGTCGGCACTTCGAACGAGCAGGGAGGCGCGGCCGGCGAGAGACGAGAGAACATCGGCCAGGTCAACGTGCGGATGGAAGCGCCGATCGATGCCGAGCGCGAAGAGTTCGTGATGAGCCGGATCCGGACTCTGATCGACGCGGAGAACGCGTCCTTCGCCGGTCAGGCGCCGCCGGTCGCCGGTGCGGCGTCGGCTCCGGCCGGTGCCGCCGGCGCCGGATCGCTGCTCGGCGACGATTCCCTGAAGTACCGCTTCGGCCGTCCGACCTACTTCAGTTTCCGGAGTCCGGTCGAGGTGCAGATCCGCGGCCACAACCTGGCGCTGCTCGAGGTGCTCGCCGACCAGGTGGCAGCCCGGATGCGCGAGGTCGACGGTCTCGTGGACGTCAAGTCATCGACCGAAGGCGGCAACCCGGAACTTCAGATCATCTTCGACCGGGAGCGGCTGTCGACGCTGAACTACACGGTGGCCGAGCTCGGCGCCGTGATCCGGTCCAAGGTCCAGGGCGACATCGCGACGGACATCGTGCGCGAGGACCGGAACATCGAGGTCCGGATGCGGGCCGACGAGGGCTACCGCGACTCGGTCCGCGATCTCCGCAACCTGAACATCCGTCAGAGCGGTGCTGTGCCACTGCCTCTCTCGGCGGTGGCGGAAGTGATCGAGACGGAAGGTCCGGCCGAGATTCGCCGCAGCGACGGCGGCCGGGTGGCGCTGATCGAGGCGAACATCGTCGGCCGCGACCTGGGCAGCGTTTCCGACGACATTCAGGCCATCCTGGACTCGACCCGGTTCCCGGTCGGCTTCGACTACTCGGTCGGCGGTCAGCGCCAGGAGATGGAGCGTTCCTTCGACAGCATGAGGCTGGCGATCCTGCTCGCCGTGTTCATGGTCTACCTGGTCATGGCCTCCCAGTTCGAGTCGCTGCTCCATCCCTTCGTCATCCTGTTCGCCGTGCCGTTCTCGATCATCGGCGCGATCGGCATCCTCTACCTGACCCGGACGCCGGTCAGCATCGTCGTCCTGATCGGCGGCATCCTGCTGGCCGGCATCGTGGTGAACAACGCGATCATCCTGATCGACTACACGAACCGGCTGCGCCGGGCCGGCAAGGCGAAGGTGGACGCCTTGCGCGAGGCCTGCCTGGTCCGTCTGCGGCCGATCCTGATGACGACCTCGACCACCGTGCTGGGCCTGCTGCCGATGGCGCTGGGCCTGGGCGAGGGGGCGGAGCTCCGGACGCCGATGGCGCTGACCGTCGTGGGCGGGCTGTTGACCTCGACGCTGCTGACCCTGATCGTGATCCCGGCCCTGTACCTGCTGCTGGACTTCCACAAGCGCGACGCCGACCCCGAGGCCGTCGCCGAAGCGGCTACGTAGGCCGCCCGCGGCGGCGTCCGCGGCAGGGGGAAGGTGCTAGGGAAACGCTGATTCGAGTTCCGGGGCGGTCCAGGGGTCGATGCGGTCGCCGGTGCGTTCGCGGATGCCGGTGACGAGCTCGGGCGAAACCGGGTCGGCGGTGTTGCCCCAGCTTCGGCGGATGTAGGTGAGGAGAGCGGCGATGGCGGTGTCGGGGAGGCGGGGGTCGGCGGCGAAGCCGGGCATCAGGTCGTCCCAGACTTCGCCGTGGACTTCGATCGGCCCTTCGATGCCGTGCAGGACGAGGGCGGTCAGGCGTTCGGGGGAACCGACGACCCAGGGGGAGTCCACCAGGCTCGGGCCGAGACCTTCCAGGCCCTGTCCGTCGTTGTTGTGACAGGAGTTGCAGGCGCGGTAGTGACGTCGGCCGCGGTTGAAGCGGGCCGCTTCCTCTGCCGTCATGGCGGGCGCCGCGGTCGGGGGCTCCGGCGCCTCGGTTGCGCCGGCGGCGCCGCGGTTCGCGGCCACGGCAACCTGGCGGTGGAAGGGGTCGTCCGGGTGCGCCGCGACCCGCTCCGCCAGAGCGGTCCTGGCCCAGGCCGCTTCGGGAGCCATGGCGCCGAGGGTCAGCAGGGCCTGGCTGCGGACCTGGGCCGACGAGGAGTCGAGCAGCTCGGCGATGACTGCCTGACCGGCGGCGCTCCCGGCGAGTTCGTCCTCGCCGGTGCGCAGGGCGTGGACGACCAGCCACGGGTTGGCGTCGCGGAGGGCGGCCAGAGTCGTCGCCTCATCCAGTTCGCCGCGGCCGTGAAGGGTCCACAGGGCGTGGATGCGGGCCAGCGGATCGGCGCCTGAACGGGCAAGTTCGCGCAGTGCATCCCGCCCGGCGTCGTCGAGTTCGTTCTCGACCAGCAGACGCTGGGCGGTATCCCGGTGCCAGCCGTTCGCGTGGGAAAGGGCCGCGATGCGGTCGGATGCGGTATCGAGCGTGTGCGGGTCGCGGCGGACCGGGGCCGGTTCATCGGCGTCGCCTTCCCAGACGATCCGGTAGATGCGGCCCATGCCGATCGGGCGGTCGAGCCCGTGCTCGAGGATGTACTCGCGCAGGTAGGTCGTCACGTACCGCACGTGCTGGAGGATGCCGCGATACATGTCGATCACGTACAGGGCGCCGTCCGGTCCGACCTTCGCATCGACCGGGCGAAAGCGCTCGTCGGTCGAAGCCAGGAAGTCGCGCTCGACCCAGTCCGGATCACCGTAGCGACGGTGCTCGGCGATCAGCGTGGGCACGCCGTCCCGTACCGGTCCCGGCGCGAGATCGAAATGGGCGACCACGTTGCCTGCCGGCTCCGGCACGAAGACGTCCCCCCGGAAGGTGGCGGGAAACTGGTCGCCCCGGTAGACCACGAGGCCGCTGACCGAGGTGGTCACGGCGAGCCGCCCGTCGCCGCGCAGCATGCTGCCGACGTAGCCGCGGTTGATGCCCGGGTTCACCCGGATCGAGTAGACGGTCTCGTCGTGCACCAGCCGTTCGCTGGCGCCGATGCCGCCGCCCCGGGGCTGGTGCTCCGGGTCCGCGAGGGCGTAATCGGCCGGAATGAGATCGGTGTACAGGTAGCGCGAGTTCGTGTTGTAGTAGAGGCGGCCGATGTCGTCCTGGGCGATGCCCCACTGGCCGCGGAACAGGGTCGGGTCGACCTCGATGAAGGCGCCCTCCGTCCCCCTCCGTAGCCGGAAGCGCCGGTCGGACTTGGCGTTGTAGATCCAGTTGTCCAGGGCCCAGAGGAGTCCGTTCTCCGTGTGTTCCAGAAGGTCGGGGTCCGGGTCGCCATAGTCGAGGAGCCGCTCCCGGCTCGCGCAGCGGGGCAGGCCGCCGGCTTCCGCTTCACTCCGGCACAGCCACAGGTTGGGCGGTTCGCCGATCAGAACGCCGCCCGAGACGGCCGCGATCGCGCGCGGGCTGACCAGGCCGTCCAGGTAAACCGCGCGCCGGTCCATCGCGCCGTCCGCGTCCGTGTCCTCGAGCACGACGACCCGGCCGACCGGTTCCTGCTCGCCGATGCCGTCCACGTTCGGCATGAAGCCGCGCATCTCGACGACGTAGAGGCGCCCTCGTTCGTCCCAGGCCATCGCCACCGGGTCTTCGACCAGGGGTTCCGCGGCGACCAGCTCGACCCGGAAGCCGGGGGCCACGCGCAGTGTTTCCATCGCTTCCTCGGGGACCAGGGGAGGCGCTTCGGGCACCTTGAACTGGCGCCACACCTGTTCCATGACGTGGCCCTCGCGGTCCCCGCGCTGGGCCAGGCCCGGTGATGCCGCGGCGACAAGCCCGATGAGAAGCGCAGAGGGAAATCGCCGGTCCATGGCGGTGGAGTAGCCTAGCCGACATGCCGGAACAGTTGTCCGCCGCCGAGCGGGGCGACCTGCGCGTCGGCCTGCGGATGGCCCACCCGCCCGACCCGGCGGTCCTGGCCGCGGAGCGACGGCAACTGGCCGAACTGGAGCAGGCCCCCCGAGCGGCCCGATGGCGCGCCTTTGCCGGACTGATCGGGCCGGGCTACATGCAGAGCGCGATGACGCTCGGCAGCGGCACGGCGGCTTCCGCCCTGTTCGCCGGGGCCGTCTTCGGCTACCAGCTCCTGTGGGTGGCGCCGCTCGCCATGCTCCTCGGGCTGGTCATGCTCTCCGCGGTCGCCCATCAGACCCTGTCGACGGGAATGCGGCCGTTCGACGCGATGCGCCGATTCGCCGGGGCGCCTCTCGCCTGGAGCTGGGCCCTGGGCGCCCTCATCGCGTCGATCGTCTGGCACTTCCCGCAGTACTCGCTGGCCTCCGCGGTGCTGGTGGACCTCGGCGAGGCCGCGGGGATCGAGGGGTTGCCGGCGGCGGCGCTCGGCTTCGTCGTCCTCGTCTGGGCCGTGCTCATTTCGTCGCTCTACGGCCGCCGGCCCGAGTTGATTCGGGTCTACGAGCGGCTCCTGCGCTACATGGTGTGGGGGATCGTCGTCTGTTTCGCCTGGGTCGTGATTCGCACGGGAATCTCGGACTGGGGGGCCCTCTTCCGCGGTTTCGTCGGTTTCGCGGTTCCCGGCGAGCGCAACGGCGTGCTCGGCGTGACGGTGATTCTGAGCGGCCTCTCGGCCGCGGTCGGGATCAACATGGTCTTCCTCTACCCGTACTCGCTGCTCGCCCGCGGCTGGTCGAAGGAGCACAGGTCGCTGGCCAGGTTCGATCTGTGGACCGGGACCTTCGTTCCCTACGTGCTGGCGGCGAGCCTGATGCTGATCGCCGCGGCGAACACGATTCACCTCGATCCGGCCTACGACGGCGTGCGGCTGAGCCCCGTCGAGGCCGCGCAGTCCCTGGCGGCCGTCGCGGGACCCGCGGTGGGACGGGTGGTGTTCGACCTGGGCGTGCTCGGCATGGCGCTGTCGACGATCACCCTGCACATGCTGGCGACCGGGTTCGTGGCCTGCGAGCTGTTCGGCTGGGAGTTCGGCAGCAGGAAGCACCGGCTGGCCATGCTGTTTCCCGCGCCCGGCGTGCTCGGGCCGGTGTTCTGGGGCGATATCGCAGTCTGGCTCGCGGTGCCCACGAACATCGTCTGCGGTCTGTTCCTTCCCGCCGCCTACATCGGCTTCGTCATCCTGCAGCGAAAGCGCGGATACCTGGGGCAAGACCGGCCGGAAGGGGCCCGCGGCTGGCTGTGGTGGGCCCTGATGGTCGGCGTGACGCTGTTCCTGACCGGTTTCATGGCCTGGTACGTCTGGACCCAGGGACCGGGCTACTTCGGACGCCTGACCGGCTGACGACCGGGTCGTTCCATGCTTGAACTCCGGTCGGTCGGCATGCGGTTCGGCGCGGTCGAGGCGCTGCTCGGCGTCGATCTGGAGGTCGGCGCCGGCGAGGTCGTGGGGCTCATGGGTGACAACGGCGCCGGCAAGTCGACTCTGCTGAAGATCGTGGCCGGGAACTTCGCTCCGACGACGGGCCGGGTACTGTGGGACGGTGCGGATGTCGAACTCTCGCCGCTGTCGGCGCGAGAGCACGGCATCGAGGCGGTGTACCAGGACCTGGCGCTCTGCGACAACCTCTCGGCGGCCGCCAACGTGTTCCTGGGCCGCGAGTCGAGGCGCCGGCTGTTCGGGATCCTGCCGGTGCTGGATCACGGCGCCATGCGGCGGAGATCGACGGAGCTCTTCGAGGAACTCGGCTCGGACACCCGGGCGGACGACCTCGTGCGGCAGATGTCCGGTGGTCAGCGCCAGGCCGTGGCCATCGCACGGGCGCGGTTGAGCTCTCCGCGGCTGATGCTGCTCGACGAACCGACCGCCGCGATCAGCGTCCGCCAGATCGCCGAGGTCCTCGAGTTGATTCGCGGATTGAAGGAGCAGGGCGTGGGCATCCTGCTCATCTCGCACCGCATGTCGGACGTGTTCGCGGTCGCGGATCGCGTCGCGGTGCTCAGGCGAGGGCGCAAGGTGGCGGACAAGCTGACGGCCGAGTCGTCGCCCGAGGAGGTGACGGCCCTGATCACCGGCGCGCTCGAAGCCGCGTGAAGAGCCTCCGCCGCGCGCCTCAGTCGTTGTGGGTGATGCTGACCGTCGGCGCGCTTGCCGGCGTGATGAGCCTGGTCTCGGAGCCGTTCGCGAGCAGCGACAACATCTTCAACGTCAGCCGGAACTTCGCCTTCATCGGTCTGATCGCGCTCGGCCAGACAGCGGTGATCGCGACCGGCGGGATCGACCTTTCTGTCGGGTCGGTGATGGGGCTCGCGGGAATCGTGACCGGACTCGTTCTGGGCGGGGGCCAGCCTCTCGTGCTCGCCGCGGCCGCCGGCCTGGGGTGCGCGCTTCTGTGTGGCCTCGTCAACGGCGTTCTCGTGGGGTATCTCCGGCTGTCGCCGTTCGTCGTCACGCTCGGCATGCTGAGCATCGCCCGGTCGCTGGCGCTGGTCATCTCGAACAACCGGATGATCCATGACTTCGGGCCGGACGAGGATCTCCTGCTTGCCCTTGGCGGAGGCCGTTTCCTGGGGTTGGCCAACCCGGTCTGGCTTCTGCTGGTTGCCGCGCTCGGCGCCGCGGCGTGGTTCCGGTACAGCCGGCTGGCCCGGCACGTGCTGGCGGTCGGCGGCAACGAGGTGTCGGCACGGCTGGCCGGCGTGCCGGTGGCGCGGGTCCGACTCACGGTCTACGTCCTGAGTTCCCTGCTCGCGGGAGCATCGGCGATCCTGATGATCGGCTGGCTGGGGGCGGTAACGAACGCGCTGGGGCAGGGCTACGAGCTGCGCGTCATCGCCTCGGCCGTGATCGGCGGCGCCAACTTGATGGGCGGGGAGGGCGGCGCCTTCGGGGCGGTCGCGGGCGCGGCGCTGATCGAGCTGATCCGCAACAGCCTGCTTCTGCTTGGCGTCGACCCGTACTGGCAGGGCGCTTTCGTCGGCGGCTCGATCGTCGTCGCTATGCTCGTCGAGCGAATGAGACGGGCCGGCCGATGAATCGTGGCGTCGTGGTGGCTCTGGCCCTTGCCCTGTCGGCGGGAGGCTGTGCCCGGGAAGACTCCGGCTACACCTTCGCCCTGGTGCCGAAGGCGATGAACAACCCGTTCTTCGACCTTGCCCGCGACGGCTGCATGCAGGCGGCCGCGGACCTCGAGGACGTCGAATGCCTGTACATCGGGCCCAGCGAACACACGGAGGCGGACCAGATCCAGGTGGTCGAGGACCTGATCACTCGCCGCGTGGACGGAATAGCCGTGTCGCCGTCGAACGCGACCGCGATGGCTCGCGCGCTCGCCCGGGCTCGAGAGGCCGGTGTTCCGGTGATCACCTGGGACTCGGATCTGCTGGCGGAGGACGCCGGGCTGCGGGCGACCTACATCGGCACCGAGAACCGCGCCATGGGGGTGGAGCAGGCGAAGTTGCTCCAGGAGTTCAAGCCTGAAGGCGGCCGCATCTGCATTCAGTCGGGCGGCGCCGCGGCCATGAACCACAACGAGCGGATGCAGGGGCTCCGGGACACGCTGGCGGGTACTGCTTCGGCGGCACCGCCGGGTGAACGGCTGGAGGGTCGAAACGGCTGGACGGAGGTAGCGGCCTGCCCGCTCTACACGAACGACGACTTTCCGCTGGCCGTCCAGCAGATGGCCGACGTGCTGGCCTCCGAGCCGGACCTCGACGTGTTCTCGATCACCGGCGGCTTCCCGCAGTTCGTGGACCAGGCCTACCGGCAGGCCGTCGAACCGTACCGGGACCGGATCGATTCCCGGGACCTCGTGATCATGGGTGCGGATGTGCTGCCGATGCAACTGGACCTGCTGGCCGAGGGCCTGAGCCACGGACAGGTGGGGCAGCGCCCGTACGCCATGGGCTACCGGTCGATGGAAGTGCTGCTCGAGCTGGTGAACGGTGCGCCGGTCGATGATCCGATCTACACCGGCCTGGACGTCCTGACCAGCGCCGAAGACGTCGAGGCGTTCAGGGGCCGTTGACGGCGGCGGGCAGTTCGACGTCCCTCACCAGGTAGCTGCCGCGGCCCGACGCTTCGTCACGGACGCCGACCGCGACCGCGAACCTGCCCGGCGGGAGATCCACGTTCACCACGACGGTGTTCGGCCGTCCGGCCTGAAGCTGCGCCTCGCTCAGGGCAAGGGTCTTCTGCCGCATCGGCGTGCGGCGGCCGTCTTCGGCTTCGGCGACGAGGAAGATGCGCACCGCTCCTGACGTGCCGGAGGGTCCGGGAAGGAAGGTGACCGCCGAAACGGGGACTTCGACCTCGACCGGCAACGTGCTCCGACCCGCGTCGACGGCCGGCGAGGGCTCTCCGAACGTCACCTCCGCGGCAAGAGGGTTGGCCTGTTCGCCGAGCTTCAGGGCGGCAAAGAGCCGGTCCGCCAACCGCTGGTCGTCCGACTTGAGAACGTAGGAGCGCCGGTAGCGCACCTGCCAGCCCTGTCTCGGTCTGGTCAGGCGGACCTCGATCTGGCGGATCGGATGGCGCCGGTCTGGCGGGGCCCGGTAGCCAAGGGAGTAGTAGGAGCCGAAGTCCGCCGCGATGTCCTCGAGGGCATCCGCCGGATTCGCCTGGTTGAAGACCGCCTGGCCGCCCGTTTCGTCCGCCAGCAGGCTCAGTGTCCCCTGCAGGTTGTCGACCCGCAGGCGGTCGTTCTCGGTGCTGGGCACGAGAACGGTCGACAGCCTCGAGTCACTCGTGCCGCTGAACCCCTCGACGCTGCCGACCGCGCCGGCGAGAGTCGGATCGACCGACGACGAGGCCCGGACGCCGCCGGCGTCCACCGGGTAGATGGTGACCCGGTTTGCGTTGCTGAAGGCGCTGAAGCGATTGAAGCGGGTCGTGTCGTCCCATTCGCGCTCCAGGGCATCGGTCTCGGACCGGCGATCGGCGCAGATCTGGCCCAGGTAGTGGAACAGGTCCGCCCCTGGACGCTGGGGCAATCCATCGCTGACGTAGACGAGAGCCTTGGGGCCCGGCAGGCCGCCGAGCGCGGTCGCGAGTTCGGCGAGTGCGGAGACCGAGGTTGCGGCGAGTCGTCGACGCAGCCGGGGGAGTGGCATGGATTCACTATACTGAGGCAATGGTCCCGGCGGGCGCGAAAGGCCCCACGACAGCGTTGTCTTCGACCGTGGCGCGGCTGCTGCTCGCGGCCGTGGTCGCCGTCTTCGCGGTGACGCAGCTCGGCGCCCAGGTCTCTCGCCCGGAGCCGACCTACGAGGGAGATGACCGGATCGAGGAGTGGTCCGGCCGTCGCATCCTGGTCGTGACGCCGCACCCTGACGACGAGACCTTCACCTCCGGCGGCACGCTGGCCATCCTGGCGGCCAACGGCAACGACATCCAGGTCGTGGTCTACACGACGGACAATGCCGGTTCCCGGGATCCTTCAATGACGAAGGACCGCCTGAAGGCGATCCGCCGGGCCGAGGAGGAGGAGGCATGCCGGATTCTCGGGATCCCGAAGGAGAACATCGTCTGGCTCGGCCACGACGATGGCATGCTGGAGTACGTCGACCGCCGCGAGCTGACGCGGCAGGTGGCCCGCGAGATCCGGCGGTTCCAGCCCGATGTCCTGTTCTCCGTCGATCCGGGCTCGCCCTTCGAGCAGTACCACAAGTCGGATCACCGTTCGGGCGCGATCATCACGGTCGACGCGATCCGGGCGGCGCGCTGGCGGCTGTACTTCCCGGAGCTGGAGGCGGAGGGTTTCGAGGCCTGGAGCGTGCCGCTCGTGTTCTTCTACTACAGCGCGAATCCGAACTACACCGTCGACATCACGGAGGTGGCGGAGACGAAGGCCCGGGCCTCGGCGGCGCACATCAGCCAGTTCGGGTCGATGGTCGATCGCTACGATCCGGCCGCCGTCGACGAGCAGCGCAAGGAGTGGGCGGCGCGGCTGCTGGCGCGCGCTGAGCGCGAGAACGGCAGAGTAGTGGAGCGTTTCCGGCGTTCCACGGCATACTGAGTGGCTGAGGCGCCGCCGCCGCTGGCGCTCAGCGTTCTCGATCAGTGCCCGGTGCGGGCCGGAAGCACGCCGGCGGACGCGATCCGCGAGGCGGTGGAACTGGCCCGGGCGACGGATCGCCTCGGCTATCGCCGGTACTGGCTGGCGGAGCACCACAACTCCCAGTCGCTGGCCTGCGCGGCGCCCGAGGCCCTGATCGGTCAGGTGGCCGCCGCGACCAGCCGCATGCGGGTGGGGTCGGGCGGCGTCATGCTGAGCCACTACAGCGCGCTCAAGGTGGCGGAGGTGTTTCGCATGCTGGAGACCCTGTATCCGGGCCGGATCGACCTGGGGATCGGCAGGGCGCCCGGATCCGACCGCTTCACCGCCCATCTGCTTGCCCACGGTCCGGGCCGGCTCGGAGTGCAGCACTACCCGGAGCAGGTGGGCGACCTCCTCGGCTATCTGGGCCGGGGACACGAGGACGCCCGGCTGAACGGCGTCCGGGCGATGCCGCAGGGAGAGACCCAGCCGGAGGTCTGGCTGCTTGGTTCGAGCCTCGGCTCGGCGCGGTTCGCGGCCCACTTCGGTTGCCCCTACAGCTTCGCCCACTTCATCCAGCCCCGCGACGCCGAGGCCGCGCTCGAGCTTTACCGGAGCGAGTACCGACCGTCGGAGCGACACCCCGAGCCGCGGGCGAGCGTCGGCGTCAGCGCGATGGTCGCGGACACGGAGGAGGAAGCTCGGCGCCAGTCGCTGAGCCGGTCCCTCTGGTGGATCCGGCTGACGCAAGGCCGACCGGGGCCGTTCCCGAGCCTGGAGGAAGCGGAGGGGTACGAGTTCACGGACGCCGACCGGGCCGTGATCGAGAGGATGCGGGCCCGCAGTCTGGTCGGAGAGCCGGACACGGTGGCCGCGCGGGCGCGGGAGCTCGCCGGACGGCTCGGAGTCGACGAACTCGTCGTGCTGACGATCTGCCCGGGGTTCGAGGCGCGGCTGCGCTCCTACGAACTGTTCGCCGACGCCGTGGGGCTCGGGGCGGGCGTGGTTGACAGCCCCGCACTGAAGCCAGAGGATCCGGGAGGTCCTGGGAGGTCCTGAACGATGACGATGGCAGATACGCGAATCGACCACTCCGAGAAAACGGCCGGCACCGCGCGGGAGCTGTTCCCCGCCTCGAGCGGTCTCGACTTTCGCGTCGCCGACCTTTCGCTGGCCGATGCCGGCCGCAGGCAGATCGAACTCGCCGAACACGAGATGCCGGGGCTGATGGAGCTGCGCGGCCGCTACCGCGCGGAGCGGCCGCTCGCCGGCGCGAGGATCACCGGCAGCCTGCACATGACGGTGCAGACGGCGGTGCTGATCGAGACCCTGATCGACCTCGGCGCCGAGGTGCGCTGGGCGTCCTGCAACATCTTCTCGACCCAGGACGAGGCGGCCGCGGCGGCGGTCGTGGGTCCGCCGGAGCGGGGCGGCAGCGCCGCGGACCCGAAGGGCGTGCCAGTGTTCGCCTGGAAGGGCGAGACGCTGCCGGAGTACTGGTGGTGCACGCTGCGCGCGCTGGACTGGCCGAACGCGAGCGGGCCGACCCTGATCGTCGACGACGGCGGCGACGCCACGCTGCTCATCCACCGCGGCGCGGAGTACGAGCGCGACGGCGCCGTGCCCGAGTTCGACCCGGAGACCGAGCCCGAGGAGTGGGGCGTCATTCTCGATCTGATCCGGCGCGTCCGCACCTGGGACGGGAACTACTTCACGCGGATGGCCGGCGGGCTGCGGGGAATCAGCGAGGAGACGACGACCGGAGTTCTCCGCCTGTACGAGCTGGAAGAAGCGGGGACGCTGCTCTGTCCGACGTTCAACGTCAACGACTCGGTCACGAAGTCCAAGTTCGACAACGTCTACGGTTGCCGGCACTCCCTGATCGACGGCCTGAACCGCGCCACGGACGTGATGCTCGGCGGCAAGGCGGCGGTCGTCTGCGGTTACGGCGAGGTCGGCAAGGGCTGCGCGCAGTCGCTGCGCGGCCAGGGCTGCCGGGTGATCGTCACGGAGATCGACCCCATCTGCGCGCTCCAGGCCGCGATGGAGGGCTACCAGGTCGCGCGCCTGGAAGACGTGCTGGAGACCGCCGACATCTTCGTCACCTGCACCGGAAACCGGAACGTCATCACCGCCGGACACATGGCGCGGATGAAGGACAAGGCGGTGGTGGGCAACATCGGCCACTTCGACAACGAGATCGACATGGCTGGCCTGAAGCGGCTGCCGGGCATCACGAACCGGAACATCAAGGACCAGGTCGACGAGTGGATCTTCCCGGACGGCCGGAGCCTCCTGGTTCTCGCCGAAGGCCGTTTGCTGAATCTCGGCTGTGCGACCGGCCACCCGAGTTTCGTCATGTCGACTTCTTTCGCCAACCAGGTGCTGGCCCAGATCGACCTGCACCGCACGGCCCAGTCAGAAGGGGATCAGCCCCGGGAGAACAGGGTGTATCTCCTGCCGAGACGCCTCGACGAGGAGGTTGCCCGCCTCCATCTGGACCATCTCGGCGTCCGATTGACGGAGCTCAGCGAGGAGCAGGCCTCCTACATCGGCGTGGCGGTGAACGGTCCGTACAAGCGGGACGATTACCGGTACTGATCGCTGCCGTTGGCGAATCCGGCACGACGACCCTCGGAGATGTGTAAGTCCCTGTTTTTCAGTAAGATACGGGTCTCGATGCAGAGCAACCGAAGGAGTGGCGCCCGGTTTCCCGGGCTGGTCCTGGCTGGCGCTGCGGCGCTGGTTCTGGTCGCGGCGGTAACCGCGGCCGAGGAGCGCTACCACCCGGCGATCGATCCCGAGCTGTTCCCGTTGCCGGAGAACCTGGAGGCCGCGGTCGAGTTCTGGAAGGACGTGTTCGCTACCTACAGCAGCGATCAGGTCATCCTGCACGACGAGCGGCACCTCGACGTGGTCTACAGCGTCGTCGACATGGGCGACCTGCGGGCGATGGGTTCGTCCGAACTCGAGATCGACCGGACGCGGATCAGGCGCGTTCGCGCCGAGATGAACCGGATCGCCAAGGCGCTGCGCGATCTCGCGGCGGGCCGGCCAGCGTCGGGTCTGCCGGCGGATCTCCGCGCCATACCCGGTCGCATGGAGCACATCGACGGGGGCAGGGCGAAGTACAGGAGAGCAGCCGGCCTGATCCGCTCGCAGCGCGGGCTGCGCAACCGTTTCGAAGAGGCGATCGAGATCTCCGGGCTGTTCATGCCGGGGATCCGGCGAATCCTCACGGAGTACGGCCTGCCGGTCGAGATCCGCTGCCTCCCTTTCGTCGAGTCGATGTTCAACTACCGCGCCCGTTCCAAGGTCGGTGCGTCGGGCGCATGGCAATTCACCGCCTCGACCGGCCGGGCCTTCCTGCAGATGGACGAGGCCGTCGATGCCCGCTCGGATGTCCTGCTCGCGGCTGAAGGCGCGGCCCGCAAGCTCCGCCAGGACCACGAGTCGCTGGAGGTGTGGCCGCTTGCGCTGACCGCGTACAACCACGGCGCCGGCGGCATGGCGAGGGCCGTGCGGCGGCTGGACACGCGCGACATCGGCGTGATCGCCGAGAAGTACCGGTCCAGGACGTTCGGCTTCGCCTCCCGGAACTTCTATCCCGAGTTCCTGGCGGCAGTGATCGTCTACGCGGAGCGTGAGCGGTACTTCCCCGGCGTCGAGCCGTTCCCCGAAATCCGGTTCGACGTCGTCGATCGGGAGCGCTACGTCGCCCTGACCGACCTGGCGTCCGCCACGGGCGTGGACATGGACGATCTCGCGGAGCTGAACCCGGCCCTCGACCGTTCGGTGCTTGCCGGCTCCCTGCTGGTGCCGCCCCGGTATCCGTTGCGGGTGCCGGCGGGAACGGGGGAGCAGTTCGAACTGGCCTACGCCGAGTTGCCGTCCGAGCGCAAGCCCGATCGGCAGGCGGCGTTCGGCTATCGGGTGCGGCGGGGCGACACCCTGGGGGCGATCGCACGGCGATTCGGATCCTCCGTTTCCGCGATTCAGCGCGCCAACCGCCTGCCGCGGGCGGACCGGATCTACGTCGGTCAGCGACTCCGGATCCCGACACCCGGCTCCGGTCGGGCGGCGCCGCAGCCGATCCGGCGAGCCGCGGTCGATCCTCCCGAGGAGAGGGCTCCGGGGACGGAGCAACCTGCCCAGACCGAGATCGTCCACGTCGTGGTGCGCGGCGAGTCGGTGAATCGCATCGCCCGCAAGTACGGTGTGTCGGTCGCCACGGTGGTGGCGGCGAACGACCTGCGTCGGCCCGACCTGATCCATGCCGGGCAGCGCCTGCGGATCCCGGCGGGGGGCAAGGAAGTCGTCTACCGGGTTCGGCGCGGCGACACGTTGAGCCAGTTGGCGCGGACCTTCGGAACGTCCACGGCGAAGATCCAGCGGGCCAACGGCCTGCGGGGCAGCCGGATCGTCGTCGGCCAGACGTTGCGCATCCCGGCGGGATGATGGATCCGAGTGCGGGCGCGCGCTGCGGCCCGGTCCTCGGGGCGCTGCTCGGAGTCGTCCTGGCCGGCTGTGGGGGAGGCGGTCAGGAACCGGCGGACCTGGTGGTCCTGAACGGCCGCCTGGTGACCCTGGCGGCGCCGGCAGAGGTAGAGGCGCTTGCCGCTGCCGGCGGTCGGATCGTCTTCGTCGGCTCGAGCGGCGAGGCGCGCTCGTGGATCGGGCCGGACACGGTGGTTCTTGATCTGGAGGGGCGGCTGGCCGTTCCCGGCTTCATCGAAGGACACGGCCATTTCTGGGGTGTCGGCGAGGCGCGGCTCCAGTTGGCGCTCGATGGGGCGCGAACCTGGGACGAGATCGTAGAGGAGGTCGCGGAAGCAGTGGCGGAGGCCGAGCCGGGAACCTGGATCCTGGGCAGGGGCTGGCACCAGTCGAAGTGGTCCGAGCCGCCGGTTCCGGCGGTCCAGGGACTGCCGATACACCACGGCCTGAGCGCGGTGTCTCCGGAGAACCCGGTGCTTCTCGGTCATGCCAGCGGCCACATGGCGTTCGCGAACGCGAGGGCGATGGAGTTGGCCGGCATCGATGCCGCGACGGCCGATCCGGAAGGCGGGGAGATCGTACGGGACGCGGACGGTCAGCCGACCGGGGCGCTCAGGGAGACCGCCGAGATCCTCGTCGCCGGGCTGCGTTCCGAGACTCTCGAGCCGAACCACGCGCGGCGGGTCGTGCGGCTGGCTGGCGAAGAATGCCTGGCCAAGGGCATCACGAGCTTCCAGGACGCGGGCTCCAGTTTCGGGCTGATCGACGTCTATCGGGAGCTGGCGGACGACGGCGCCTTGCCGCTGCGGCTCTGGGTGATGGTGAGCGAGAGCAACGAGGCGTTGGCCGAGAGATTGGGTCGCTATCGGATGATCGACCGCGGCGACGGCTTCCTCACGGTCCGGGGGATCAAGCGGTTGATCGATGGGGCGTTGGGATCGCACGGCGCCTGGCTGCTCGATCCTTACGAGGACATGCCGCAGTCCGCGGGTCTGAACACGACGAGCCTCGACGTGATGGAGGAAACCGCCCGGCTGGCGCGGGAACATGACTTCCAGCTCTGTGTCCACGCGATCGGTGATCGGGCCAATCGGGAGACGCTGGACCTGTTCGAGCGGGTCCTGGCCGGCGACCGAACGAGGCGTTGGCGTGTCGAGCACGCTCAGCACCTCCATCCGGACGATGTGCCCCGGTTCGCCGAACTTGGCGTGATCGCCTCGATGCAGGCCGTGCACTGCACGTCTGACGGGCCCTGGGTGCCGGATCGTCTCGGCGAGCAGCGAAGCGCGGAGGGCGCCTACGTCTGGCGGGACCTGATCGATTCCGGCGCCGTGGTGACGAACGGCACGGACGCGCCGGTCGAGGATGTCGATCCGATCGCGTCGTTCCACGCCTCGGTCACTCGGCGGATGGCGAATAGCGAGGTCTTTTACGGGGACCAGCGGATGACCCGCGAAGAGGCCCTGCGCTCCTACACGATCGACGCCGCCTACGCGGCCTTCGAGGAGGGCGAAAAGGGAAGCCTGGAAGTCGGCAAGTACGCCGATCTGACCGTCCTGTCGCGGGACATCATGACCATCCCTGAGGAGGAGATCCCGGGCACCCGGGTCGTCTACACCATCGTCGGCGGCCGGCTCGCGTACCGGCTGCCGCCGTCCCCGTCGCCCGGCGGATGAGCCGTCGCCGGTCCGCCCCGGCCAAGCGCCCGGGCGGCGTGAAGGTGCTTGGCGGCTGCTGGCGCGGGCGCCGGCTGGCGACGCCGGAGGGCGCCCGCCCGACCCAGGCGCGTTTGCGCGAGGCCCTGTTCTCCCATTGGGGCGATCGCGTCCACGGCAGTCGCGTCCTGGAACTCTATGCCGGCTCCGGAGCCGTCTCGTTCGAAGCCCTGTCCCGCGGCGCCGGCTTCGCCCTGGCGGTCGATCGGAGTTCCCGCGCCCAGGCCTGCATGAGGGAGAGCCGGGAAGCGCTCGGCGCGGACGATCTGCGTCTGGCCGCAGCGGTTCTGCCGGGGGACCTGGAGAGAGTCGTGGAGGGGGAAGCCGCGTTCGACCTCGTGTTCGTCGATCCGCCCTACGAAGCGGCCGGGGTTGACGAGTTGCTCGGCGTCGTCTCCGCGGTGGTCGTGGACGGGGGCGAGATCGTCCTGGAGCACTCCAGCCGGCGCTCGCCGCCGGCGGCAGCCGGGAGGTTCAGGCTGCGGCGGCACAAGCGCTACGGGGACAGCGCACTGGCCATCTACACCTGAGCGGGCCGTGGTGCGAAAGGGGGGACTCGAACCCCCACGGTATTGCTACCACAAGATCCTGAATCTTGCGCGTCTACCAATTCCGCCACTTTCGCAGGCCGCGGCAATCAGCCGGAGCCGGATTCTATCCGCATATCGGCTCGTCAGCAGCAGAGTGGCAGCAGGCTGCTAGTCTCATCTCATGAGCATCTCAACCCAGGTGTGTTCGTTCGCCCGTCTCCCCGGAGCGTCCGCCCCAACGGTCGTCGTTTCGGCCATTCTGCTCGCCGGCGGAGTTGCTGGTTGCGCCGAGACGGGGCCGGGCGGCGCCTCCGAGGAGGATCGAATCGCGATCGAGATCGTCCTGGCCGACTACCTGCCCAAGCTCGGGAACGCCTACGCCAACGGAGACTTTGACGCGCTTGCCTCGGGCGCGGTACCCAAGGAGATCGCCACCGTCAGGAAACGCGTCCACGAGCTCGAGATGGAGGCCAGTCGCACCCTGCGCCCGACGCTCAAGAGTTTCGAGATCGAGCAGATCAACGTCTGGCGGTACTCCAACGCGGCGGTGACGACGATCGAGGTCTGGGACATCGACTCGCTCGCGAGCGGCACGGAACGGTTGCTGTCGTCCGCCACGGATCGCTACCGCGTCCGCTATCAGTTCAAGCGCCGCGACGAGGGCTGGATGGTGATCGGGCGACTCATCGAGCATCACTTCGAGTCGTAGCAGCGCCGCCGTCTTTCCTCCATGCCCGCCGCGATCGCCATCGTCGGTCGCCCCAATGTCGGCAAGTCGACGCTCTTCAACCGGCTGATCGGTCGCCGGCAGGCGATCGTCCACGGCACGCCGGGCGTCACGCGAGACCGCCTTGTCGGGCGTTTCGACGTGGAGGGGCAGGGCGCCGTCGAGTTGATCGATACGGGCGGCCTGGTTCCGGGGAACGATCCGCTGGGCCTGAACCAACAGGTCGAGTTTGCCGTCGAAGAGAGCGACCTGCTGTTGCTGGTCGTGGACGGACGGGAAGGGCTGGCGGCCGCGGACGAACAGGTCATGGAACGTCTCCGGACCCGTGGCCGGCCAATCCTCGTCGTTGTGAACAAGGCCGATACCCGGGCCGCCAGGGAGGGTTACCACGAGTTCTACGCCCTGGGTGGTGACGGGCTGGTGCTCCTGTCGGCGGAGCATGGCACGGGATTCGACTCCCTGCACAGTGAGATCGCCGGACACCTTCCCGCGGCCTCCGGCGCGGTCCTGTCGACGGCGTCGCCCGTCGCGGTCGTGGGCAGGCCGAACGTCGGCAAGTCCTCCCTGGTCAACCGTCTTCTGGGCAGGGAACGGACGCTCGTCTCTCCCACTGCCGGCACGACCAGGGACCCGATCGACAGTCTGCTGGAGCGCGACAGCGGTCCGGATTACCTCCTCGTCGACACGGCAGGTATCCGGCGGCGTTCGCAGGTCCAGGACGCACCCGAGGACCTGGCGGTGATGCTCGCCCGCCGTCAGATAGAGCGGGCGGAACTCGTGGTCCTGGTCGTGGACGCGAGCGAGGGCATCGCTTCCGGCGATCTTGCAATCGCCGACGTGGCCTGGCAGGCCGGCCGGTCCGCCGTCGTCGTTTGCAACAAGTGGGATCTGATGGACGACGGGAAGCGGGAGCGCCTGGAGGAGGGCTGGGAACGTGTATCCGAGCTGTTCGCCAAACCGCCTCGGGTCAACGTCTCCGCGCTGACCGGCCGGGGAGTGGGAAACGTCGTGCCCGCGCTCGACCGCGTTGGTGAGCGGCATCGCCTGCGGGTACCCACGTCCGAACTCAACCGGGAAGTTCGCCGCATCGTGGGTCGCCACCAGGCGCAAGCGGAGCGCGGGAGGCCCTGGAGGTTCTTCTACGCGACCCAGGTGGCCGGCGCGCCTCCCACCTTTCTCCTGTTCGCGAACCGCCGTCTCAAGCGTGGCCACAACTACCGGAAGTACCTCGAGAACAGCATCAGGCAGACGTTCGGGCTTGACGGAGTGCCGCTTCGGATCGTCGTGCGGGAGCGGACGGGCGACGCCGACGCAAGCCGCGGATCCTCGCGTTTCGTATAATCCCCGTTTCGTACGGTCGCACTTCAGCCGGAAACTGCCCTCCTTTCTCGGTCGCGCTCGCGCGTACTTGACGCGTAGCCGGGGAGGCTCCTCATTCCCAAGCAGTACAAGATCGCCGATGCGTGCCGATTGCTGGATCTCCAGCCCTACGTACTGCGTTACTGGCAGACGGAGTTCCCGGCCCTGGCCTCGAGGAAGGCCGGCGGGGGCGGTCGTGACTTCGATGCCGAGGATCTGGAAACGATTCGGCGGATCAAGGAGCTCCTCTACGACGAGGGCTACACGATCGCAAGGGCAAAGAAGAAGCTGGCGGCGGAACTGGAGGACGGCCGGCTCCGCGGCCGGCCCCTGCTTCCCGCCAAGGAAGACGGGCCGAACGGTGGTCAGTCGCAGGCGGAGGAGGTGGAGGAGGACGCGGCCGTCGACGAGGGTTCGTCGGTCGATGAGGCTCCGCCCGTCGACACGAGCGAGATCGGGGCCCTCGCCCGACGCGTCGAGCGGCTGGAAGGTGGAGTCGCGGCGCTGGTCGCTCAGGCTCGCCAGCTCGCCGCCGAACTCAGGCCGGAAGCGGGCGCCGAAAGCGACTAGTGGTGAACGCGGTATGGCGCTACCGTGTTGCCAAAGGGCCGCAATCCAATAGAGAATGCCCTTCGGTCGGGACGTGGCGCAGTCTGGTAGCGTACCTGAATGGGGTTCAGGGGGTCGCGAGTTCGAATCTCGCCGTCCCGACCATCCAAGCTTCTTTGACGGCCCGTGCACGACGTGAAGACCGCAGTCGATGCGGCTGGCTTCCGGCTCGGGCTGGTCGCGGCGCGATTCAACGGCGCCATCGTTGAAGGACTGATCGCCGGCGCGCGAGAGGCGCTGCGGCGGCACGGTGTCCTGGACCAGGACATCGAGTTGGTCCGGGTCCCTGGCGCCTGGGAGGTGCCCGCCGCTCTGGACGCCCTGGCGGATACCGGGAGGTTCGATGCCCTGGTGGCGCTTGGAGCGGTGATCCGGGGAGAGACGCCGCACTTCGACTACATCTGCAACGAGTGCGCGGCCGGATGTGCGCGGGTCACGGCACGCACCGGACTCGCCGTCGGCTTCGGTGTTCTGACCTGCGATGACGCGGAGCAGGCGGCGGCCCGGGCGGGCGGCAAGGCGGGCAACAAGGGCCAGGAGGCCGCGGAAGCCGCGCTGGAGATGGCGGTTCTGCTGCGGTCGTTGAGGTCATGACCAGGACGAGGCAATGATCGGGACGGGAGCCGCGGCGGCCCGGACTGGCCGCGCCCCGGCGGGGAAACGCCGGCAGGCGCGTGAGATGGCGCTGCAGATGCTCTACCAGCGAGAAGTCGGGCGGCTGGAGCCACCGCAGTTGGTCCGCGAGTTCGATGTCCATGCGTTCCGCGCGGAAACGGCCGACGCGGGCGCCACGCTGCGTGCCTCGAAGCTGGCGCTGGACTACGCGCGCACGCTCCTGGAAGGCAGCCTCGTCAACCAGGAATCGATCGACGCGCTGATCGATGAACAGGCGGAGAACTGGCGGCTGGAAAGAATGCCCCTGGTCGACCGGAATGTCCTGCGGCTTGCCGTCTACGAGTTGCGTCACCAGCCGGACGTGCCCGCCGTCGTGGTGATCGACGAAGCGATCGAGCTGGCCAAGAAGTTCGGTTCCGAGCAGTCGGGGAGGTTCGTCAACGGAATCCTGGACGCTCTGCTGGCCACCCTGGGCCGGGATGCCAGTCGCTGAACCTGCTGCTAGGCTGACGGCGATGAAGGCGGCATGGCCGGTGCGACTCGTGGCGGCGGTTTCGGTCCTTGCCGCCGGTCTGGCGCTGGCCGGCTGCGGCTACACCCTGGTGGGCAAGGCCTCCAACATCCCCGAGGACATTCGGCGTGTGTTCCTGCAGCCGTTCGAGAACCAGACGACCCGGGTCGAAGTCGAGCAGTTCCTCACTCAGGCGATCGCCGACGAACTGGTGACGAGGCCGCGGTTCGAACTGGTGGCGACCGAAGGCGAGGCGGACGCGGTGATTCGCGGTGCGGTGACGGCATTCCGCGTGGCGCCGATCACGTTCACGAGCGATGGCCGCGCCCAGGAGTACGAACTGGCGATCATCACCGACGTCTCCTTCCGGCGGGTTCCCTCGCCGACCGGGGAGGAAGGGGAGGTGATCTGGGCGAATGACCGCTACCAGTTCAGGGAGAGCTACGAGGTCGAGAGCGCCGACAGCGATTTCTTCGACCGCGAGAACCTCGCCATCGAAGACAGCGCCGAACGCTTCGCCGACACGATGGTGACGGACCTGCTCGAGGGATTCTAGGAGCGTGCGCTGGAGAATGCAGCGAAGCCGGTTCTCAAGCGTACGCTCCGCCGTGCGGACGGGATGGGCCGAAACACCGAGCCTGCGAGGGGTTTCGGGGCGCTGATCCCCGGCGCCGCGGAGGACTCAGTCGGAAGATTCGGCGGCGGCCGTCCGGGCGGCCGCCTCGGCGCGACGATTCACGAGCCTGGTCAGGCGCGACTTGCGTCGGGCCGCCGCGTTCGGGTGGATCACGCCTCTTCGGGCCGTCGCGTCGATCAGGCCCAGCGTCGATGGGAGAAGCTCGTGCGCCTTCGCCACGTCGCTTTCCGCGGCGGTACGAAGCTGCTTGATCGAGGTGCGGAGTCTGGACATCGCGGCCCGGTTCCGATCACGCCGGATGAGGGACTGCCGGATGCGCTTCTCGGCCTGCTTGCTGTTCGCCATTTCGTGTTCTCTCCGGGCTCGGGGGCCGTAGGGTTCGGGTTGGCCGAGCCTTGAGGGTAACCGGCGCCGGCGGCGCAGTTTACAGTTGGTCGGCCGGGTTGTCGAGTTGCTGCAGGGCCAGGGCCGCCTCGTCCGAGTCCGGATACTCCTGCCTGACGCGGAGCAACATCTCGTTGCCCAGCTCGCGTTCGCCGAGTTCGATGTGCGCCACGCCGATGCGCAGCATGGAGCTCGCGACCTTGTCACTGGCGGGGTAGCGTTCAGCGACCCGGCCGAGTTCGTCGATCGCCGTGCGAAACCTCCCCTGTCCCATGTACGACTCCCCAAGCCAGTACTGGGCGCTGTCCGCGTCCTCGCCGTCGGGGAAGGTGTCGAGGTACCGCTCGAAGCCGGTCGCTGCCTGTTCGTAGTCTCCGCTCAGGTAGTGCTGGTAGGCGGCGTCATACAGTGTCTTCGGCTCCACGGATTGGGCGGGAGGGGTCTGGCGGCTGGCCTCGAGCTGCTCGCTGAGCGTGGCCAGGATCGTTTCCTGGCGCTCGAGCTGGCCCTGCAGGAGGTCGAACTCGTCGCTCACCTGCCCGATTCGTTCAAGAGACGCGTTGAGGGTCCGTCGCTGTTCCTGGGTCGAGGTTCTCAAGGCTTCGACCTCCGCGATGATCTGGCGGAGATCCTCCTTCAGGTCCGCCCTGGCGCTGACGTCGCTCTCCAGCAGTTCTTCGACGGCGCGAGCTACGACGGTCAGGTCGTCGCGGGTGGGCGTTTGGGACCGGAAGGAAGCGACCTGCTGCTCGAGGGCCGCCAGCCCGGCCTCCAGTTCCGTCAACTGGGTCGACGAGGTGCAGGCGAACGCCGGCGCCAGCAGAACACCCGCCAGTATCCGGCTGGCGCGTCCTCGCGCCAGCCGCGTCACATGCGGTCGGTTACGCGGAAGTAGGCGCGCCGGTTCAGTTGCCAGCAGTCCTCGTTCGACTCCTCGCACTGTGGCCGCTCCTCCCCGTAGCTGATCGTTCTCAGGCGATCGCCGGAAATGCCGAGCGAGGTGAGGTAGTCGCGGGCCGAGTTCGCCCTGCGGTCGCCAAGGGCCAGGTTGTAGTCGTTCGTGCCCCGTTCGTCGCAGTGACCTTCGATCGTGATGACGAAGTCCTCGCCGTCCTGGCTCTTGAGGAAGTCGGCGTTCTTGCCGAGCTGGGACCGTGTCGCGTCGGTCAGTGTCGCCTTGTCGAACTCGAAGTAGACGTCGCCAAGGAGACCCTTCTCATGGACTTCCTCGTTCGCGTCCACGATGTCTTCGGACCAAGGCGAGACGTAGCCGGGATCGACGGGCGGTTCCGGCGGCGGCGGTACGGGTTCCGGCGGCGGCGGCTCGGCCGCGGGTGGCGGCGGCGGCGGTGGCGGCGGCGGTTCGGGTTCGGCTTTCTTGCAGGCGCCGATGGCCAGCAGAACGAGAGCCGACAGGAAGAGTGCAGAGAACCTTCTGGCCAACATGCGGGGACTACTCCTAAAGCCTGGAAACCTGAGACGTTTCGGTTGCACGGACACTACCAGAGCGGTGCTCGGGCGGCAACAGCGGATTCTCCGGCGCACCTTCAACGTCAGTCGAAGTAGCCGGACCACGAGGGCGAGTAGTTGTTGCCGCGCGTGGTCACCTGGCGCAGGTAGCGGCCGTCGCCGCTCATGATGTAGATCTGGCGACCGCGTCCGCGCTGGCGGGACTCGAAGACGATCCACTCGCCATTGGGGGAGAAGGTCGGGTACTCGTGGCTGCCGGGCGCGGCTGTCAGCAGTTGATCCTGATCGGTCACCAGATCGACAACCGCGATGTCGAACCGGTCGCCGCGTTCGGACCGTCGGGCGTACACGAGCTTGCTGCCGTCGGGATGCCAGGAGGCCCCTTCGTTGTACCGGCCATTCACGGTCACCCGCTGGAGATCGCTGCCGTCCATGTTCATCACGTAGATTTGCGGGGTTCCGGAGCGGCTGGAGGTGAAGGCGATGCGGCGGCTGTCCGGTGAACAGTCGGGGTTCGTGTCCTCGCCGCTCGAGCGTGTGATCTGCCGGGGGGAGCCGCCTCCGCGCTCGATGGAGAAGACCTCGGTGCTGCTCTTTCCGCTGCGGCGGACCGGGCGGGAAAAGAGGACGGTTTCGCCGTCCGGGCAGACGCTCGGGGAGTACGCCGGCTGCTCCTCGAAGACGATCGGCGTCTTGCGGCCGGTCGTCAGGTCGGCCCAGTAGACGCCGGGACGTCCCTGGAAGTACGAGAGATAGGCAAGTCCACTGCCGTCGACGGCCCAGACCGGCGAGAGACTGGTCGAGATGTGGCCGGTGATCCGGCGCTGGGCGTGACCGTCGTAGTCCATCAGGAAGATCTCCTTGCTCGCCTGGCCTTCCCGGTCCGAGACAAAGGCGATCGAGGTCATCGCGATGCCGCGGCGACCGGTGAAGTAGAGGACGATCTCGTCGGAGAGGGCGTGCGCGATGCGCCGCGCCAGATCGATGCCCCCGCTGAACCGCTTGCCGAGGATGAACTGGCCGCTCGCCAGATCGTAGACCCGTCCCTCGAGGATCAACTCGTCCCCGTTCAGCTTGAACTCCGTCAGGAGGGCGACCTCGTTGCCGTATGCGCGGTACTGCTCGAGGTCTCTGGCGCGGTCGCCGCTCAAACGGACCGCGGAAAGCACCTCCGGACCCTGGACATCGAACAGTTGGGTGAAAGCCAGATCTTCGCGGAGGGTCTGCTCGAGTTCGCCCATCGCGTCGAGGAACTCCGGTCTCGCGCCGGGAGGGCGTCCGGCGCGGGGCAACGCGAGATTCAGACGCACCTCCGCGTCGGGCTCGAGAACGAGCTGGAGGTCCGACGGAAGGGGCGCGGGATCCGTGGCGGCGGCTTCCGGCGCCGTTTGCGGCAGGACGGGAGACACGGCGAGGAGGCAGGGCGCGGCGGCCAGCACCATCATGCGAAGGGTTGGAACTCTCATTGTTGGCTCCTGTGTCGTCACCGGATCGTCATCGTGACACCCAGACTGGGCTTCCGGAAGCTGACCGGCAGCGGCGGCACCGGCGAGGCGAGTTCGATCGCCCTCAAACCGGCATTGTCGAATCGCGTGACCCCGGACGACAGGAGAAGCTCCAGGTCGCTGACGGTGCCGTCGGTCGCGATCCGGAAGAAGACGACCGCCTCCACCCCCTCGATCGGGGGTCTTGTCCAGCGGGCCTTGATCGCGGCCATCAGCCGGGATGTGTAGTAGACGTAGGTGAAGTCCTCGCTGTCGTAGCCGATCAACGGCGCTTCGGCATCGTCGGAACCCGCCAGCGCGTCGTCCACGGTGCGTTCGGGCTGAAACGGCCGCTCCAGCCGCGGGCGCGGTTCGGGCTCCGGTTCGGGCTCCGGCTCCGGCGGGGGCGGTTCGGGCTCCGGTTCCGGTTCGGGCTCTTCGGGGGCCAGGGTCGGAACGTCGGGTGGCGGCTCCTCGGGCTCGGGTTCGGGCTCGGGTTCGGGAACGGACGCCGGTTCCGGTTCTTCCTGCGGCGGTGGCGGCGGAATGGGCTCCGGCCGGATGGTCGGCAGGCGGACGATTTCGAGCGGCTGCCGTTCCAGTTGGGTCCGCTCCGCGAACAGCCCGGGTCCGAACAGAAGGCCGCCGATCAGTGTGATGTGCAGGGCCAGCGACGCCGCCAGGCAGGGCCGGCTCAGGCTCTGGCCGCGCCGCTCCCGGCCCGCGAGAGCGCGTTCGAGCGGAAGCGTGCGGTCGTCCTGGTTCTGCAAAGGTCCCCGGGCCTCAGTCCGCTGGTTGTACGACGAGAGACACCCGATGGATGTCCGCACGCTCAAGAACGTCGAGCACGTCGATGATTCTTCCGTAGGGGACGTCCTCGTCTCCCTTGACGAACACCGCTTCGTAGTTGCGGAGCTCGAGCATCGGGAGCAGCCGGTCGACCAGCAGCGCCGTGGCCACCGGTTCGTCCTTGATGTAGACGAGATCGTTCCGGGCGATCGTGAGAATCATCGGATCCTCGTCCCGGATGGCCAGCGACGCGGGAGACTCCATCTCCGGCAGCGTCACCTCGACCCCCTGGTGGAGCATCGGCGTCGCGATCATGAAGATGATCAGCAGGACGAGCATGACGTCCACCAGGGGCGTGACGTTGATGTCGGCGAGGACCGAATCGTCGCTGTCGGTGTCCTGGAAGAACGCCATCCTGTTCCCTCCGGGAGCTGGCTCAGCCGAAATTCCGCTCGGCCAGGTTCAGGAACTCAAGCGTGAAGTCGTCCATTTCGGCGCGCAACTGGCGGAGCCTGGTGGCCAGGTAGTTGTAACCGACCAGGGCGGGAATCGCGGCAACCAGGCCGGCGGCCGTATTCACCAGCGCCTCGGCGATGCCGGGAGCGACCGCGGTGATCGTGGCCGTGCCGGAGGTTCCAATGTCGTTGAAAGCGATCATGATTCCCCACACCGTGCCGAACAGGCCGATGAAGGGGGCTGCCGCGGCGGTCGTCGCCAGCCAGGACGTGTTCCGCGCGAGGACCCGGAGTTCGACGTTGGCAGCCCGGCGGAGAGTCCGTTCCAGGCCCATCAGCGATTGCAGGCGCAGGCCCTCGTCGTCTCCGTGAGGCTCGCGCAACGCCTTGATCTGTGTATCGATCTCGAGGTAGCCGGCCTGAAACAGCCCGACCAGGGAGGAGGCTCGATGGTCCGACGCGGCCTTGCCGATGTCGCTGAAGCGGGCGGCCTTGCGGAAGAGGGCCAGGAAACTCCGATTGTGCCGGCCGGTGCGCCGGAACAGCAGCAGGCGCTGAAGCAGCACGTACCAGGACGAAAGCGACATGAGCACCAGGATCCCGAGAACGATCTTCGCCACCGGGCCCGAACGGAGAAAAAAGTGGATGACCGCGGAGTCGCCGGTCATCGTTGCGAGCTGAATGGCGAACGAAGGCACCGCAGGGAAAACTACCAGACAGATAGACAGGCGTCTATGGCTTGGCGGAGCGGCCCAGGCACCTGCTTCGGTAGCCTCGGACGCGGCGCTATGCTCGCGCGCCCGGCAGGGTGCCGCGGAGACAGGTCTCGGGAGGAGAGGTTGAGGATCGGCGTCTGCATCAAACAGGTACCGGACACGGACTCCCACCTGCGGATCGCCGACTCCGGAAGGGAGATCGACGACAGCGATCTGAACTGGGTCATCTCCAGTTGCGACCTCTGCGCGCTGGAGGAAGGGCTCCTTCTGGCCGAAGCGCAGGTGTCGCGCGGCGAGGAGCGGCCCGAGCTCGTCGTGTTCAGCCTCGGTCCGGCGCGGGTCGAAGAGGCCCTGAGAAAGGCCCTGGCGCTGGGCGCCGACCGTGCCGTTCACTTGGCTGACAAGGCTTTGCAGGGAGGCGATGCCCTGGCCGACGGATGCGCTCTGGCCGCGGCACTGGCGAAAGATCACTGCGACCTCGTGCTGACCGGCGCCCAGTCGGACGACCTGGGCCAGGCGGCGACTCCGGCGGTGATTGCCGAGATCCTGGGCCTTCCGTACGCCTGGCTGGTCATGGCGGTCGAGCTGGACGCGCACAGGCAGTCGGCGCGCGTCGTCCGGGAACTCGAGGGCGGCATGAACGAGGTTCTGAGGCTGGACCTGCCGGCCGTACTGGCGATTCAGGCCGGCATCAACAAGCCGCGGTTCGCTTCCCTGCGGGGAACGCTTCAGGCCCGCAGGAAGCCGCTCCACCGCGAGGATTGCTCGGCTGTGGATGCGGGCCTGGTGGGAGCCGCGGGCGCCGGGACCGAAACCGAATCCGTCAGCTTGCCGCCTGCCGGCGCCGGCGGCGTAGTGATCGAGGGCGTTTCGGCGGAGGCGGCAGCGGAGGAGTTGCTCGCACACCTCGAACGGGAGGCGGCGCTCTGAACTCGGCGGCACCGGTCGTCTGGCTGATCGAAGGCGCGGGCGGTGGACCGGGGACGCAGGAAGTCCGCGTCTGCGGACGGGCTCTCGGCGGCAACTCCCGGGTCGCCCTTCTGGAGGAAGAGAGTCTCGGTCCCTACTCGCCCGGGCTCTACGCGGAGGCGCTCCACGTCCTGATCTCTCGGGAGAGCGGCGGGGATCCGGCGGCGCCGACAGTGGTTCTCCTCCCGCATACCTACCAGTCGGCGGAGTACGCGCCACGACTCGCGGTACGGCTTGGCGCCGCCTACGTCGCCTCGGTGAGCTCGGCGACGCTCGACGCTGGCGGCGGCCTCCGTTTCAGTCGGGCCATCCTCCAGGCCAGGCTCCGGGCCGAGGTTCGACCGAAGAGGCGACTTGTCGTCGCCACGGTGCAGATCGACGCGTTCGGTGGCCACGAACCGGTGGAGTCGCCGGAGCGGGTGTTCGAGGTCGGTCGGCCGGCCGACGTCGAACGGCACCGGGAACGCGAGATTCTCGGCCGTGAAGCGGCAGGCGCGGGCGGCGTCGATCTGCCGGGTGCCGAGCGGATCGTCACCGCCGGCCGCGGGGTCGGCGGCCCGGACGAGGTCTCCGTCGCGGCCGACCTGGCCTCGGCGCTGGACGCCGAACTCGGAGCGAGCCGGCCCGTGGTCGACAACGGCTGGCTTCCCCGTGAGCACCAGGTCGGATCGAGCGGCCACATCGTTGCCCCGAACCTCTACGTCGCCCTCGGCGTATCGGGCTCGATCCAGCATCTGATGGGCATGAGTGGCTCCCGCGTCATCGTCGCCGTCAACAGGGACCCCGAAGCGCCCATCTTCAGCGTCGCCCACTACGGCATCGTCGCCGACCTCCATGACGTCGCGCCGGCGTTGACCCGCCTGCTGGAAGCGAGACGTTCCGGGTAGTCGCCCGTCAGCGGCGGGAAGGCGCCAGTTCGAGCAGGCGGCGCAGTTCGAACAGGGCGAGAGACGCGGCGACGGCGGCGTTGAGGGACTCGACAGCAGGGGCGATGGGGATGGCCAGGAGAAGGTCGGCACGAGCGAGGAGGGCGGGCGAGAGGCCTCTGCTCTCGCTGCCGACGGCGAGGAGGATCGGGTCGGTGGGGACGAGGCCCGGCGGGACGCGGTCATCTGAGAACAGTGTCGCCGTGGCAACCCGGCCGTGGTCCGGTGGGTGAGGGGTCAGGGCGAGAAGACGGATATCGGACGGAAGGCGGTCTACATCGACATCAGTGCACAGGGGGATGCGAAGGAGGCTGCCGGCGGAGGCTCGGAGGGCACGGGGGTGGCCGGGTCTGGCGGTGCCTGGCGAAAGAAGCAGGGACCCGGCGCCGGCGGCTTCGGCGGATCGGGCCATGGCGCCGAGATTGCCGGGATCCTGGATGCCGTCAGCGTGGAGGTGAAGGCCGGGATCCAGTACGGGAGTCGTGCTCTCGGCGGTCTTCCAGGTGCCAGGCGATTCGGCGACAGCCGCGATTCCCTGGGGAGCATCCGCATCCGCCTGCTCGCGGAGACGTTGGGGATCGATCACGGCTGCGCGTGCGCCGGACTCGCGCTCGATGTGATCTACGAGATCGCCATGCCGGGACTGGAAGTCGGGGGTGACCAGGAGGTGGCGCAGAGTGAGGCCGGCGTCGGCGGCGGCCGCTGCCAGGTGCGGGCCCTCGAGCAGAAGGAGTTCGGCGTTCTTCCGCCCATGCGCGCTGCGCAGTCGCCGGATCGTCCTGACTTGCGGATTGTTCCGGCTGCGGATCATCGCGCTGGCGATGTTATGGCTCGGCGCCGGCTGGCGAGGGAAGTCCCCGGGCGTGGATTTTGTCCTGGAACTTGCTAGTGTCGCGGCCCATGTCGAGGCCCGCGACCGGAATGCGCCGGTTGTTCACTTCCGAGTCGGTTACCGAGGGACATCCCGACAAGGTCGCGGACCAGATCTCGGACGCCGTCCTCGATGCCGCACTGAGCCGGGATCCGAGGGCCCGAGTGGCGTGCGAGACGCTGGTCAGCACCGACCTCGTGGTGCTCGCCGGCGAAATCACGCTTCGTTCCGGCGACGACGAGATCGACTACGAGGCCGTGGCGCGAAAGACGATCCGCGACATCGGCTATGGCGAAATGGGGGCCGGCTTCGGCGCCGACGACTGTGAAGTGCAGGTTCGGCTCGACGAGCAATCCGCGGACATCGCCCTCGGCGTCGACAGGGGCGGCGCCGGTGACCAGGGAATGATGTTCGGCTACGCCTGCCGGGAGACGGCGGACTTCATGCCGTTGCCGATCGAGCTGGCGCATCGCCTGACGCGGCGGCTTGCCGAGTTGCGCCGTTCGGGGGACTTCGACTGGTTGCGTCCGGACGGCAAGTCCCAGGTCACCGTCGAGTACGGGGAGGATGGGGAAGCCCACCGGATCGACACGGTCGTGGTTTCCACTCAGCATGCGGCCGGCGTCGGGCAGGATGAGATCGAGCGGGTCGTGCGCGAACATGTGGCGCGGGCCTCGCTGCCGAACGATCTGTATCGCGAGGACGGCGCCCGGAAGACGAAGCTCCACGTCAATCCCACCGGCAACTTCGTGACCGGCGGTCCGCAGGGGGACTGCGGACTGACGGGACGGAAGATCATCGTCGATACCTACGGCGGCGTCGGTCACCACGGCGGTGGCGCGTTCTCCGGCAAGGATCCGACCAAGGTGGACCGCTCCGCCAGCTACATGGCCCGGTACGTGGCGAAGAACCTCGTGGCGGCCGGGATGGCTGATCGGCTGGAAGTGCAACTGGCGTACGCCATTGGCGTTGCAAAGCCCGTTTCGGTCCACGTGGATTCCTTCGGTACCGCCCGGGAGGGTCTTACGGACCGGCTACTCGAGGAGATCGTCACGAGTGAGTTCGCCCTCGAACCGCTTGCGATCATCGACGGGCTGAGTCTGCGCCAGCCGCGCTACCTCCAGACCGCGGCCTATGGCCATTTCGGGCGGTCCGAGTTCCCCTGGGAGCAGCTCGACCGGGTCCCCACGCTTCGCCGCGCGGTCGCCTGACGTCAGGTCCGTACGCCCAGAAAGAGGTAGAGCGCCAGCGTCGCGAACAGCGCGTTGGGACTCCAGGCGGCGATCAGCGGCGGCAGGGCCTCGGACTGGCCCAGGGTGGTGAAGATGCCGATCACCGTGTAGTACACGATTCCCACGACGATGGAGATGCCAATGCCGTACAGCGCGCCCTGGCGGCCGAGGCGGAAGGCGAAAGGCAGCGCGACCAGGGCCATCACCAGGCTGACGACAGGCATCGCGGTCTTGTTGTGGAGCTGCATCTCCAGCTCCGGCACGTCCGTTCCCGCTGCCACGAGTTCGTCGATATGGCGGCGGAGTTCGAGCCGGTTCATCTGCTCCGCGTACTTCACCTCCGTGTTGAAGAACTCCGGCTCCTCCGGGAGATCCACCGGCTGGGGACCGGCGAATCGCTGGCTATTGGTGATCGCCAGGCCGTCGAACTCCCGAATCCAGGCATCCACCAGTTCCCAGCGGCCCTTGCCGTCGCCAGGGACGTACCGGGCCGCGGCCGCGTAGAGACGCCGGGTGAGCCTGTGTTGAGCGTCGAAACGGAACACCTGGAGGCGCCGCAACGTGGCCCGGTCCGCGTCGTAGTGCCGGTAGTTGTAGATGTAGCCGCCACCGTTCTCTTCCTGGGCGAAACGCCACTGACGGTCGGCCCGGTGATAGCTCTTGACGGGACCGGTACCGCCCCGTATCCGGTCCCTCATTTCAACGACTTTCGCGTTCGAGGCCGGTAGCACCGAGTTCTCCAGCGCGGCGCTCAGGAGGGCGACGCCGACCGCCGCGAACAGGGCCGGCACGGCCAGTCGAAACAGGCTGAACCCAAGCGCCTTGGCGGCCACGACTTCGTTGCGCTGGGACAGCAGGCCGAACGTGACGAGAGTCGTGACCAGGACGAGAACGGGCGCGTTGTCGTAGAAGACCTGGAGGGACAGGTACTGGTAGTACTCGACGAAAACACCGGAACGGACATTGTTCCGGAGCATCTCGTCGACGAGCTGGGTGAAGTCGGAGACGATGAAGACGGCGAGGGCGGCCACGATCGTCACGGCCAGCACCCGAACGAACACGCCGAAGATGTAGCGGTCCAGAACTCCGGGGAAGCGGAAGGTCGGTGGCTCCACGAGAACCTTCACGCGTGCCGGGGTGGGGGAGGAGGCCAGCGACTGCGGCCGCACACGCGCGAGCCGATGCTCCCGGGCGCGACGCCTGCGTCCCAGGAGTTCCCGCCGGCGCCCGAGGCGGGCGAAGCGCCGCCACAGGTGATCCCGCGCAAATCGGTCGAGAGCGCTGATCATCAGGCTCTTGTCCCGGTTGCGGCGCCACAGCAGGAAGGTGCCGAGGACGCTCAGAACGATGTTCGGCGCCCACATGGCCAGCCAGGGGGGAAGTTGACCGCTCGCTGCCGCCTCCTCTCCGTTCCCCAGCAGGACGTAGTAGAAGAGGAAGATGCCGACCGACACGAGGAAACCGGAAGAGCGGCCGCCCCGCCGGTTTCGGAAACCGAGCGGGATTCCGTAGAGCCCGAACACCAGACAGGCCGCCGGGATGGCGAACTTCTTGTGGATCTCGACCAACGCCCTGTTCCGCTCCGACGCGGTTCTTCCGGGCTCCACGGTCCGGTCGAAGAGCTCGGGGAGAGTCATGGAACGGACGTCCTTCGCCAGTACCAGTCGCTCTTCGTGCCGGAAGAGGCTGTCCTCGAGTGCGATGTTTGCGTCCCTGAGTCGCTGGAGCTGGTAGGCGCCCGGGTTGTTCGTGTCCACCTCGTGGACGTCGGCGACGCCGAACCGAAGGACCGCCTGGCCGGTGGCCTGGTTCAGATCGATCCGGCCGGTCTCGCCCACGATCACCTGCTGTTCCGGGCCCGGCACGGCGTCGGCGAGGAAGACCCCTCGCCAGCCTTCGTCGTTCTCGGGGGTCTCGAAGACGTAGAGGACCCGATCCTGAAGCTGGTCGTAGAAGACCTTCGGCTTGACCTGCTGACTGACGTTTCGGGTCAGAATCGACAGGCGGAGGTCGCTGATCGCCTTGTTGCCCGCGGGTAGCGTGACCGTGCTCAGGTAGCCGGTCAGAGCCGCAAGGACCAGGCTCATGAGCAGGATCGGCCGGTAGATGGCCCAGAGACTGATACCCGAGGCCCTCATCGCCACCAGTTCGCTGTCCGCTGCCAGGCGGCCGATCGCGATGAGAATCGCGAACAGGAAGGCCATCGGGATCGTCAGGACGACGATGTGCGGCAGGCTGTAGCCCAGGAGCTGGAGGGCGACCGCGGCCTCCACGTTGCGGCCGATGATCATCTCCGCGTACTGAAAGAGCTCCTGCATGAGCGCCAGGAACGTGAACACCAGGAGCCCGAGAACGAGCGGTCCCGTCGTTTCACGGAAGATGTAGCGGTCGAGGAGTCGGTACATTGCGGTTTCAGCCGCCATTCTGACTCATCGGCCCGCCTGGGTGCCGGCCCCGGCGGAGTTTACATAATGGACATTATCAGACTCCAGCCATGCGCGAACGCGACCGGTGGGCGGCAACGACGCCCGCGGCGGGCTTCTGGGCGCCGAGCCCTACGGTCCCGTCTCGTCCCGGCCCCGGCGAAGCTCGGCGAGAAGCTCCTCGAGCGCCTGAATGAGGTCGTTCTCTTCCACGACCTCCTGCCTGAAGCTGAGCGACACGCTGAACCGGTCATCGCCCGACCGAAACCGGAACACGTGAGCCTTCTTCCCGGCTTCCTGCCCGGTGCCGCCCGTTTCCGCCGCGGCGGCCTCTGCTTCGTGCTCATCCGCGAGGGATCGCCGTTTCCGGATCTCCGCGCGAACTTCCGCGCGCGTCAGGCCGTGCTCCGCGATCCGTTCCAGCATCCGGATCATCGAAGCCTCCGAGCCCAGCTTCATCACCTCGAGCAGAATGGACTTGCTCGACGCCACGCCGAGCCCGGCGGCGGTTTCTCGCGCGCCTCCGGGCATGCGCAGGAGCCCGAGGGATTCCGTCACGCTGACCCGGGACCGGCCGACCGCGACAGCGGCCCGATCGTGGGTGTAACCATGGCGTTCGACGAGGGTTCGCAGGCCCTCGGCCTCCTCGAATGGCGTCAGATCGGCTCGCTGGAGGTTCTCGACCAGGGCGATTTCGAGGGCGTCCCGGGGCGAGACGTCCATCTCGATCAACGGAATCTCCCTGAGTCCGGCCCGCCGCGCGGCGCGGAAACGGCGTTCACCGGAGATGATCCGGTAGCGGCGGTAGGTCCCCCCGTCCGGGCCGACCTGGTCGATCGGCCGCGCCAGGATCGGTTCGAGCACGCCCCTGGCGCGAATCGAGGCGGTCAGGCCGTCCAGACTTCCGAGTTCGCGCCGAGGCTGATCCGGGTCGGGCTCAATTCGGGCCAGCGGCACCATCCGGCCGACCGGGCGACCGTCGGGACGGCGAACTTCCCCGACATTGTGCGCGGTGCCGGGTCTGGTCTCGCCTTCCTTCGTCGGCATCGGCCGGCTACATCTCGTACTTTCCCAACGCCTTCGGGTCGAGTTCCTCCAGCCACTTCTTCATCTTCTTCTCGTCACCCGCCGTGGGGGCCTCGCCGGCGCCATCACTCTGGTCGGACTGCTTGACGCGCGCGAGATCGGCCACGGATTGCCGGACGAAGAGTGGCGCACCGGCGCGCAGGGCGAGGGCAATGGCGTCGCTGGGCCTTGCATCGAGAAGGCGATGCTCGCCCGTTCGCTCGACGAGCTCGACCACCGCCAGGAACGTGTTTCCCTCGATCGCTCTCACGACCACCTCGATCACCTCGGCACCCACCAGATCGAGAGCATTCTTCAGCAGATCGTGAGTCATTGGCCGGCCGGGATCCCTGCCCTCGATCGCGAGCTGGATGGCGCCCGCCTCGAAGATGCCGATCCAGATCGGAACGACGGAGCTTTCTTCCGGGTCATGCTCGTGCAGGCGCAGGATCACGATCGGCTGGTTGGAGTTCGGCTCCATCATCAGACCGTGAACCTCGGCCGGGATCTTCCGGTCCTCGGATTCCCCGCGGGTCGACTGAGCCTTGACCTCGTCCGCCGCCATCCCGGTCATCCTACGCCACTGGCGAGAAGTTCGCCCATCAGGGAGTGGTCGTAGGCCTGAAGGGTCCGGACCCGTACGAGCGAGCCGGTTTCCACGGGCCGGTCGGCGACCGGAAAGTGGACGATCCGGTGACAGTCCGTTCGCCCGGACTGGTGTCCGGCACGCCGGCTCCAGCCGGTCACGAGGAGGTCGAACTCCTCGCCCACGAGTTCCTCGTTCAGCGCGCGCTGGATCGCGGATTGTGCCTTGAAGACACGCTGCAACCGCTGGTCGGCGACCTCGCGGGGCACCTCGTCCGACGCCGGTAGCCGGATGGCCGCCGTGTTCGGCCTGGGGCTGTACTTGAACGCGAACACCGTCGCGAAACGTACCGTTTCGACCAGCTCCAGGGTGCGCCGGAAGTCCTCTTCGGACTCGCCCGGAAAACCGACGATCAGGTCGGTGGACAGTGCGAGGCCCCCACGTGCAGCTCGCAGGCGGTCTACCAGCGCCAGGTACTCCTCCACCGTGTATCCCCTGCCCATCCGGCGCAGCACGCGATTCGATCCCGACTGCACCGGCAGGTGAAGGTAGGGCGAGATGTTCTCGTGGCGGGCTACGGCGCGGATCATCCGGTCGGTGAAGTCGCGCGGATAGGAGGTCACGAAGCGCAGGCGCTTCAGGCCGGGCAGGACGGCGGCTGCGTTCAGCAGGTCGGCGAAGTCCCGGTCCCGGCCGCTGCCGAACGGCGGCGCAGGTTCGCGCCAGTGGTTCACGGTCTGGCCCAGGAGTTCGATCTCCACGAAGCCGTAGTCCAGAAGGTGCTCGATCTCGCGCAGGATGTCCGCCATCGGCCGGCAGCGCTCCGCTCCCCTTGTGTTCGGGACGACGCAGAAGGTGCAGCGCTTGTCGCAGCCCTCGATGATCGTCACCATGCCCTTGTGGGCGGTGTCCCGGCTGATCGCCTCGAAGTCGTACGGGCGGTCCTCCGGGAAGCCGACCGCCAGGACACGCTCTCCGTTGCGGCTACGTCCGAGAACCGACCCGAGCTCCCCCACGCGGCCGGTTCCGACGACGAAGTCGAGATCGGGAATCCGGCGCAGCGCTTCCTCGCCTTCCTGCTGGGCGACGCAGCCGCAGAATCCGATCCTGAGGTTCTCACGGACCCGTTTGAGCAGCCGATACTCGCCCAGCCGGGAGTACGCCTTCTGGGCCGCTTTCTCGCGAACCGAGCAGGAGTTCAGGAGGATCAGGTCGGCCTCCTCGAGTGCGCGCGTCGGCAGCATGCCCTGCTGCATCAACTGCCCGGCCATGCGCTGGCTGTCCAGTTCGTTCATCTGGCAGCCCCACGTCTCGATGTAGAAGCGTTCCACGGCGCGGAGATTACTACTCCCGCAGCCGGAAGCCGGCGGGCCGCGGGTCCAACAGGACCTCGCGCCGTCTCCTAGACCGCGGGCGCGCGAGCCGCGGCGAGAAGTGCCCGGACTTCGCCGGCGGTCGAAGCGGCGACACAACGTCTGGCGAGCTCCTCCGCGTCGCCGACATCCACCGTGCGGACGACCTCCTTGGCCAGCGGAATGTTCCGCGGACTCATCGAGAGTTCACGCAGGCCCAGGCCAAGCAACAGGGGCACGCACTCGGGGCTGGCGGCCATTTCGCCGCAGAGCGCCACCGGCACCCTCTGGCGCCGACCGGCCTCGACGACGAGCTGGATCATGCTCAGAACGGCCGGATGCAAGGGCTGGTAGAGGCTGGTCACCTGCTCGTTCGTCCGGTCGACCGCCAGCGCGTACTGGATCAGGTCGTTCGTGCCGATCGACAGGAAGTCCACCTCGGCGGCGAGTTGACGGGCGATCAGAACCGTCGCCGGCACCTCGACCATGGCGCCGATCTCGACGTCCCGCCGGTGGTCGATTCCTTCAGCCGCCAGCTCGGAGCAGATTTCCGCACAGAGGCTGCGCAGCGCCCGAATCTCCTCCACCGCCGTCACCATCGGGACCATGATGCGCAGGTTGCCGAAAGCAGCCGCGCGAAACAGGGCACGCAACTGGCTGCGGAAGATGTCGGTGCGAGCCAGAGTCAGCCGGATGCCGCGCAGACCGAGGACCGGGTTCTCCTCCTCCAGCTCGTCAAGGCCGCGCGCGGTCTTGCTTCCGCCCAGGTCGAGCGTACGGACCACGACCGGCCGAGGCGCCAGAGCTTCGAGGAGCCCCCTGACGACGGCCAGGTACTCCTCCTCCGTGGGCAGATCCGGACTCTTCTCGAGGTAGAGGAACTCGCTCCTGTAGAGACCGACGCCGGCCGCACCGAAGCGCTGCACGTCCTCGAACTCCTCGGGAATCTCCACGTTGGCGAGCAGTTCGACTCCGACGCCGTCGCGGCTTCGTGCCGGCAGTTTTCTCGCTGCCGTCGTGAGCACCTCTTCCTTCTGCCGGCGGCGGCGCTGGAGGACCCCGTAGAGCTCGAGGGTCTCAGGCGTCGGGTGCAGCGTGAAGCGTCCTTCTTCCCCGTCAACGATCACCGGATCGTCATCGGCAACGCGGTTCGTGATGTCCACGATGCCGGTGACCAGGGGAACGTCGAGTGCGCGGGCGACGATCGCCGTGTGGGAGTTGGCGCCTCCGACCTCGATCGCGAAGCCCACGGCGCCGCGACGGCCCAGGCGCAGGACCTCGTCCGGGGTCAGTTCGTGGCTGACGACGACGACACTACGATCGAAGTCCACGCCGACGCCGGGGCTGCTCTTCTTGCCGGCCAGGGCGCGCAGAAGGTAGCGGGTGACGTCGCGCAGATCTTCGCCGCGCTCGCGCAGATGCTGGCTCTTGACCTGCGCGAACTTCTCGCCGAGGTCGTCGGCTACCGCCTGTACCGCCCATTCGGCGTTGACTCGATCTTCCCGAATCGTCTGGTCGATCCTCCGTGCGAAGGAGGAGTCTCGCAGGATCACGGAGTGGGCATGGAAGATGGACGCCAGATCGCTGCCGAACGTTTCCGCTATCCGGCTTTCGGTGGCCTCCAGTTCGACCTCGACAGCCCTCACGGCGGCGCGGAAACGTTCAACCTCCCGCTCCAGGTCGTGGCTGCGGACCGGCACGCGCAGGACCTGGACACCGTGACCGCGAAGACAGACGGCCGGCCCGATCGCGACGCCCGGGGCGGCGGCCGCTCCCTGCAGCGTCTCCTGGACGGTCGGAGGGCTGCCGGACGGCCGGTTCAAGCCTCCTCCCCGAAGCGGGCCCGGATCAGATCGCAAACGGCGTCCATGGCGGCCTGCTCGTCCTCGCCGCGGCAGCGGACGGTGAGCCTGGCGCCGTGGCCCGCGCCCAGCAGCAGGACGCCGAGAATGCTCTTCGCCTCGGTCTCGCGGCCGTTGGCACGCAGCACCACGCTCGACCGGAACTGGTTCGCCGTACGCACGAGCCTGGCCGCGGCCCGGGCATGAAGCCCCAGCTCGTTGACGACCTCGACGACGTGTTCTCTCATCTGGAAGGCCGCGCCAGACCGGTCGCCGCCAGCTGGATGCTCTTGCGGCCGTTGCTCCAGGTCCAGTCCGCGAGATCCGGAAGGTCCAGATCGGGAGCGCCGCAGCACAGGCTGAGCACCATCGGCAGGTTGACGCCGGTGACCACGGCGGCCCTGGCCACTCCGGCGGCGCGCAGAGCGCTGTTGCAGGGAGTGTCGCCGTACATCTCGGTCAGGATCAGCACGCCGGAACCATGCTCCTGGTCGAGTTGGCGGATCCTCGCTTCGATCAGGCTGGCCGCTTGCTCCCGGCCGGCGTGCCAGTCGACGCAGAGCGCGTGAATCGGCGCGTTGCCGGCATTCGAGCGCTGCCCCGCAATCGCCTTCGCGGATGCGAGCAACTCGCGGGCCAGGTCGCCGTGCGAAACGATGAGGACCGGGACTGTCATGGGTCGGCGATGGCGGCTGTCCGGTGCCGCTCCACGTCGCGATGCTGCAGGCGGATCTGCCATGAACCTGCCGCGAGACGATCGGCCACGGCTTCGGAGACCGCGACCGATCGGTGCCGGCCGCCGGTGCAGCCGATCCCGACTGTCAGGTAGCTCCGCTTCTCGTCGCGAAACCTGGGCAGGAGGTAGGCGAGGAGATCCTCGAGGCGACCGACGAGTTCGCCGAACGCCGTGTGTCCATGCAGGAAGCGCTGGACTTCCGCGTCCGTGCCGGGCTTCTCCCGCAACTCCGCTACGAAGTACGGATTCGGCAGGAATCGGACGTCGAACATCAGGTCGGCGCCTGAAGGAACGCCGAACTTGAAGCCGAAACTGACGATGTTGACCGTCAGTCCGCCGGCGTCGCTGGCGGCGAACTCGTTGTAGATGAGGGCTCGAAGTTCGTGAATCGTCGAATCCGTCGTGTCGAGAACCCGGGAAGCCCTGCCCCGCAGCTCGGCGAGTTGCTGGCGCTCCCGGCGAATGCCGTCGATGACCCGCTCCCCCGCCGTCGTCAGGGGATGACGCCGCCGGGTCTCCGAGTAGCGCCGGACGAGGACGCCGTCGGAGCTGTCGAGGAACAGCAGTACCGGTTCGACTACCGCCGGATCCGCCTCGTCCAGGAGTCGGGGCAACTCCTCGGCCAGACCGGGCGTGCGAACGTCCGTGACCAGGGCGATCGCATCGAAGGAGGGTGCGGCGGCTGCCGGTTCCCGGACCAGGTGGCGCAGCAGGGGCAGCGGCAGGTTGTCGATGCAGTGATAGCCCAGATCCTCGAGGCAGCGGGCCACCGTGCTCTTGCCCGAGCCGGAGAGCCCCGTGATGACGAACAGGCGAACCGGCAACTCAGACACGCCCGTTGGCGCACAGCAGCTCGTAGATCTCCTGCGGCTTTCTCGCCTTGAGCAGGCGCTCCCGGCCGCCGCGGTTCATCCACTCCGACACGGCCGCAAGCGCCTTGAGATGGCGGCCGGCGCTCTCCTGGGGCGAGAGCAGGACGAAGAAGACCCGCACCGGCCGGCCGTCCTCGGCGCCATAGTCCACGCCCCGCCGCGAGACCGCGACCGCCAGCACGATGTCCCGCAGGCCACGGATCCGTCCGTGGGGCACGGCCAGGCCGTCTCCGAGCGCGGTGGAGCCCAACTCTTCCCGCTCGCGCAGCGCCGCCAGGACGACGTCCGGATCCGCCAGTCCGAGTATCCGGCAGATGCGCTCGGTCAGGGCGCGCAGGGCGCCGTCCCGGTTCTTGGCCTCGAAGTCCGGGAAGATGAGTTGCGGCTTCGCCAGGCTTGCAAGATCCATCGTCGCTCCGCGGTTCCCTCTCAGCTCGTCTCAGAAAATCTGCTTGCGGTCGTTCGATGACGGAATACCAAGTTCATCCCGGTACTTGGCGACTGTGCGCCGGGCGATGTTAATCCCCTCCCGCTGGAGTTGTCGCGTCAAGGCCGAGTCGGAGAGCGGTCTGCGGCCGTCCTCGTCGCCGATCATGTGCCGGAGCTTCCGCTTGATCGTCAAGGAGGAGATCTCCCTGCCCTGGTCGCTGTCGATGCCGCTGTGGAAGAAGAACTTCATCGGGTACAGACCCCGCGGCGTATGGATGTACTTGTTCGAGACGACGCGACTGACCGTCGACTCGTGCATGCCGATGTCGTCCGCGACATCGCGCAGGACCATGGGGCGCAGTTCGTCGATGCCGTGGTCGAAGAAACCACGCTGCTGCCGCAGGATCGACTCCGCCACCTTGTAGATCGTTCTCTGCCGCTGATCCAGGCTCTTCATCAGCCACATGGCGGAACGCATCTTGTCCTTCAGGAACTCGCGGGCCTCGGCCTCGCCTTCCTCGCGCTGCATGCGCTGCAGCATCGTCCGGTACGCCCGGCTGATGCGCAGCTTCGGCAGACCGTCGTCGTTCAACTGGATCGCCCACTCCCCTCCCGTCTTCACGGCGACGACGTCCGGCTCGACGTACTCGGTGCGCTCGTGTGAGAAGAGCCGGCCCGGACGGGTCTCGAGGGCCTTGATCGCCTCCACGGGCGCCTCAAGGGCCGGCAGCGGCGTGCGGAGACGTCGCGCGATCAGGCGAAACTGGCGCCGCGCCAGCAGTTCCCAGCACTCATCGACGATGCGATACGCCAGGCTGCCGGTTTCGCCCCGGACCTCGAGTTGAGCCAGCAGGCACTCGGGCAGCGTGCCCCAGCCGATCCCCGGAGGATCGAAGGTCCGTACCAGGTCCAGTGCGCGGTTCACGTACTCGGCCGGGTATCCGGGCACCGGCACGGGATCCGGTCCGGGTTCCGTCCCTTCGTCCCCCGGTGCCGCGACGGCGTTTCCGTTTCCGGAGTGGTTGGCCGAGAAGGCCTCGGCCATCTCCCGGGCAATCGTGACCTCCGCCCGGTAGCGCTCGACCTCGGCGGGTCGGGCCCCGAGGAGCTGGAGTTCCTCGATCGAGGCACGGAGGAACCCGTCCGCATCCAGGTTGCCGATCACCAGTTCCGCGATGTCCCGCAGCGGCGGCTTCGCATCGGAGAACCGCAACTGCCAGAGCAGGTGATCGTAGAGGTCCGGATCCCGGCTGAGGCTGTTCTCGAAGGGAACAGCTTCTCTCGTCTCGAAGGTGTTCGGGGCGGTCGACTCGGACCCCAGGTAGTCGTTGAAGTAGGCGTCGAGATCGATGTCCAGCATGGACGGCTCTTCTTCCGGGCCCTGTTCCTCCGCGTCTTCGGAATCTTCCTCGTCCCCGACATCCTCGAGCATCGGGTTCTCCACCATTTCCTGGTTGAGGACGCCCTGGAGCTCCAGCCGCGTCATCTGCAGCAACTTGATCGCCTGCTGCAGGGACGGCGTCATCACCAGCCGCTGGGCCAGCTTGAGCGAGAGCCTCTGTTGGAGCACCATGATCGCGCTTACCGAATGGGGCGGTCCCTGGGGCGGTGGAGTCTTCCGGGGATCGGTCGTGTCGAGCTGCAACGAGCGGCTCGTTCTTCCGCTCTGCCACAACTGTGTGCCGGCGCGTCCATCCCAGCAAGAGTAATGCCAACCCGACGGTATCACCACCGCGACAGGTGCCGGCGCTCAGAGACTGAACTCGGCGCCGAGGTAGATCTTGCGGACCGTTTCATCCGCCGACAGCTCCGCCGGAGTGCCGGTGCGAAGAATCCTGCCGTCGTTGATGATGTAGGCGCGGTCGGTGATCCTGAGAGTCTCGCGGACGTTGTGATCGGTGATCAGGACCCCGATGCCCATGTCCCGAAGTTGACGCACGATCGCCTGGATGTCGAGAACGGCGATCGGATCGATTCCGGCGAACGGCTCGTCGAGGAGGATGAAGCTGGGGCCGATCGCCAGCGCGCGGGCGATCTCCAGGCGACGTCGTTCGCCGCCGGAAAGCTGATTCCCCCTCAAGCGCCGCACCGCGACGAGATCGAAGTCGGCGATCAACTGGTTCATCCGGCGCCGCTGCTCGGCGCGGCGGAGACCGAGGGTCTCGAACACGGCGCGGAGGTTGCCTTCGACCGACAGTCGCCGGAACACGGATGGCTCCTGCGGGAGATAGCTGATGCCCTGTTGGGCCCGGAGGTACATGGGCAGGTCGGTGATCTCGGTGTCATCGAAGAACACCCGGCCCCGGTCCGGTCGAGTCAGTCCGACGACGATGTAGAAGGTCGTCGTCTTGCCGGCGCCGTTGGGTCCGAGCAACCCGACGACCTCTCCCTGGGCGACCTCGATCGACACGTCCTGGACGACGGGCCTGCCCCGGTACACCTTCCGCACGTCCTGGGTGCGGATGCGGTGGCGGGATGCGGACAGCTCCGTCACGGGCCGGCGGCTCCGGCAGCCGCACTGCCGGACGGCCTCATTTCGTAGCGGCGCTCGTCGATCCAGTAGTTCAGGCCGGGTCCCCGCAACTCGTCCGTACCGCCACGGAACACGACGTTGCCGGAGAACCGGATGACCCGCTCGGCAAAGGCGTAGACGGCACGGTTCGCCTCGACGGAGCCACCGTAACCGGGGTCGTCGAGCCGAGCGCTGCCGAGGCAGAAGAGCGTCTGCGCCTCGGTTCCCGCCCTTGCGGAGTCCTGGTCGCCGGGGATCGCTTCGATCGTCAGTTCGTCGCACTTCAGATTCTGCTCGCCCAGAACAGCGGCGGCCCCTCCGCTGTAACGCAGCTCTCTCCCGTCTTCGTCGTAGTTCATGCGCGCCGCGGAGATCGACCACCGCTCTGTCGCGCTCTCCGTCCCGGTTTCGCCGGCGGTTGCGGTCCGTGCCAGCGGCCGGAAGTGCCAGACAGTCCGGACGTCACCGTTCGCGACCATCCGGCGGCGGTCCTCCGTGATGCGCAACTGGGCCGCCGCGAGGAGGTCGGGGCCGCGCCGCACCTCCACGCCGTCACGGAACCGGCTCTCACCCGCTTCGCAGAGCAGCGCTTCACCGGCCGTGATGACCGAGGCGCCGCCATCGGAAGCCCCTCCTTGCGACGGAGACACGCCGCCGAACGGCAGTGCGCCAGCGCCGGCGTCGCCGCTGCCGTCGAACGTGAGGCGCACTCCTCCACTCGCCTCGGCACATCGGTTCCCCTGGTCGAAGAGGACCCTGTTGCCTTCGAGTTCTCCCTGGGAGAGAACCAGCTTTGCGGGCTGGCCACGAAAGTCGACGCGTTGCGTCGAGGGATCGATCGTCGCCTCTTCGGCGCGGGCGAACACCGTCGTTTCGCCTCGATCGGTCAGTTCCACATTGCCCCCGAGCGTCAGTTCGACAAGGACACCTTCCTCGTCGAAGCGTCCGGCGGCAACGACGCTCGATGCCTGTCGGAGCGGACGCTGTCTGTCCGGCACGAGTTCGTGAAGCTCGACCCTGGCCCGCGACGAGAACTCGGCCAGCACGCCTTCCAGGAAGCTGAACTGGAGGAACCTTGCCCGAACGCGGCGCTGCGATCCGTCTCCATAGTCGATCCGCAACACGGCGGGTCCGCCCCAGCTCGGACCGCTCAGATCGATCCGGCTCGGAGCCTGGGCGGCGTCGAATCGGACGTCCAGGGCATCACCGCGCAGGACGAGGGTGGATTCCCCCGCCAGACGGCCAGTGCCTTCGACGTCGGGTTCCGTGGTTTCGAGCGGAGCCCTCAACTCGATCTCACCTCGCGCCTCGAGCCTTGCCAGGCCACCGGCCTCCCCCTCCTGCAGGGTCAGCGAGCGGGCCACGAGCGTGAAGCTCCCGATCGCCATCTCGGCTCCGCCGAGCGCCCGTACGATCCCCTCGCGCCAGCGGTACTCCAGGGTCTCGGCGCCAAGGGAGAGCGACGCGGACGGGTCGGCCTCGACGCCACTGTCGGACTCCTCCGCGCCGACCAGACGAACGCCGCCGCCCATACGGGCAATCTCCTCGCGAAAGTTCATCCGCAGGTCGTCGCCCTGAACGGTGACGCCCTCGAAACGGAAACGGCTGTCGTCCGCCGCGGTCAGGACCATGCCGCCGGCCGCCAGCTCCAGCCAGTCGGCATCGACAGCCAGCCCGTTGGTTCCCTGGAGAGCGACCGAACCCTCAAGGTGGGTCGCGCTCGTCTCCTCGTTGTAGGTCGCGCCGTCGGCGCGCAGGGAGTAGTGGTCATCACCCTGCGGATAGGCGACCTCGACCTGACTGAGATTCACGTTCCCCTGGTCGTCCGAACTCGTCTGTGCCCCGCGGATGCGGAATACCTCGATTCCCTCGCGCTCGAGCGTCGACTCGAACTCCTCCGCACTGAGCTGGGCCGTCTCGGTGACCGCTTCCGGTTCTTCAATGACTTCGACGGTTTCTTCGGCGCCGGCATCCGCTTTGGCTGCGGCACGCTCCTCCCGTCCCTGAAGGAACAGCGCGGTCAGGCCGCCGACGCCGGAGACCAGCGCCAGCAGCAGGGCGGCCCTCAGCAGGCGGTTGCGCAGTTGCCGGCGCCGGCCGAAGTTCGGAGCGCGCCGGCGTCTCGGTCCGTAGGCGGAGCCGGGCCCTTCCGCCGGGGACGCCGCCTCAGAGGAAGATGTCTCCTGCGGCTCGTGAGGAGCGTCCGGCATCATGCCGGCATTCTACGTTCCCTCGTCTCGTGGCTTCCGATCCGCCGGGCGTCTTCGATTCTCACTACCGGACCGCCCTGGTAGGAATCCCACTCCAGGGCGCCGAGAACCTCGAAACGACCGTCAAGACTCGCCGCCCGCTCCTTCCAGCCCCATCCGAGGAGCCAGACGGGGCGGCTTCCTTCCGAGCGCCCATCGCCGGCAGCCCGGACGCGAAGCTTGACGTGGTCTTCACCGAACTCACGTAGCGGGCTGGCACGTTCGAGCGGACCGAGCCGGATCAGGGGCCGGCGGTTCCCTTCCCCGTGCGGCTCCAGCCTGGACAACTCCGCGTAGAGTTCCGAACCGATCTGCCCGGCGGAAAGCTCCAGTTCGTACTCGCGCCGGCGTACGAGAATCTCTGGCGGCCACTTGGCGGCTCCTTCCATTGCGCTTCTGAGGTCCGGCAACTCGGAAACCGCCACGGAAAGGCCGATCGCCTGGGGATGGCCGCCGAAACGAATCGTCCGATCCTGAAAACCGGCCACGAAGGAATGAAGATCGAGGTCCGGGATGCTGCGGCCGGATCCGGTGCCGGTATCCCCGTCCACTCCCAGGAGGATCACCGGGCGGTGGAGGTCCCGCGCAAGGCGCCCGGCAGCGATCCCCACGACGCCGCGGTGCCATTCCGGGCTCCAGGCCACCAGAACGCCTGGTAGCGGGTCACGGGCAGCAAAGAACTCGGCGGCCTGCCTGACGACCCGCCGCTCCTCCGCCTGACGGTTGCGGTTCAGGGCGTCGAGCTCGCCGGCGAGACGATCCGCCTCCGTCGAATCCGTCGTCAGGAGCAATCGAAGCGCGAGCTCGGCGTCGGCGAGTCGCCCGGCGGCGTTGATCCGCGGTCCAAGACGGAACGCGACCTCGGTCGACGATACGGAGCCCCGGACGCGCGCCACGCGTTTCAGCGCCCGCAGTCCCGGAGAGCGCGCCTCCGAGAGGGCCCGAAGGCCAAGTGCGGCGATCACGCGGTTCTCTCCCACCAGTGGCACGACGTCGGCGATCGTCCCCAGGCACGCTACGCGCAGCAGAGCAGCCAGCGGCTCGGCCCGACCGCTTCGCCGCAGCACCCCCTGCGCCAGCTTGAAGGCGAGTCCGGCCCCGCAGAGGTGCCGGAACGGATAGTCGCAGTCGTCCTGGAGCGGATTGATCTGGATCGCCTGCGAGGGGAAGTCGCTGCCGACCACGTGGTGGTCGGTCACGATCACGTCGATGCCGCGCTCGATCGCCGCCAGCACCGCACCGCCGGAAGTCGTTCCGCAGTCCACGGTGACGATCAGGGAAGCCCCGGCGCGATGCGCCTTCTCCACCTGGAGGACCTGGAAACCGTAGCCTTCCGTGAGCCGCTTCGGCAGGATCGGAACAACCTTCGCACCAAGCGCCCGCGACACCGCGGTGAGGAGGGCGCAGGCGGTCACGCCGTCCACGTCGTAGTCTCCGACGACGGCCACCGTTGCGCCGTCCCGGCAGGCTCTCCGCAGCCGTTCCACCGCTTCCTCCATGCCGTGCAGCAGGAAGGGATCGTGGAGACCCCGCCGATGGGGCGCCAGGAACGCGTCCGCTTCCGAGGGCGTGCTGACACCTCTACGGGCGAGCGGCGCCGACAGCAGGCCGTAGCCCGCCTCCGCCAGCGCGCCGGCTGCTCCGGGCGTCGCTTTCTCCAGCCACTCCGCCGTGTCGATTGGTCTCTCCTCCACGACAGGTCGACCCGTCACATGAGGTCCTGAGGGTCGACGTCTACCGTGAGGTCGGCCGCCGGCGTGGGCGCCACGGCTCTCGCCAGCCTCCTCAGCTCCCCTCCGTTTACCGAGCGCATCAGGAACTGGAAGCGCCATTGCCCCTTGAGGCGCTCCAGGGGCGCCGGCGCGGGCCCTGAGAAGCGGACCCGCGCGGCGAGTTCGTGGCTGCGGGCCGCGGCCGCCAACTCCTCGATCCGGGAACGGCCCCGATCACGGTTCCGGTCGCGCACGACGAGCTGGACCATGCGGGTGAACGGCGGGTAGTGGAAAGTCCGGCGAAAGCGCATTTCGTGGCGGGCGAAGGCCTCGTCGTCCTGGTTCAGGACGGCCTGAATCGCGTAGTGGTCCGGATGGTATGTCTGAATCACGAAGCGGCCGGCGCGCTCGCCTCGGCCGGCGCGGCCGGCAAGCTGCGTCAGGAGCGCGTAGCTCCGTTCGGCCGCGCGGAAATCCGGGAACCCGAGGTAGGAGTCCGCGGCCAGCACGGCCGCGAGAGCGACGTTAGGGAAGTGGTGTCCCTTGGAGATCATCTGGGTGCCGATCAGGATGTCGGTCTTCCCGGAGCGAAACCGTTCGAGTACCGCGGCGGCGCCTCCGACGCGACGTGTCGTGTCGCGGTCCAGCACGTCCACGGTAGCCTCCGGGAAGCGCTTCCGGACCTCCTCCTCCACCCGCTCCGTGCCCGCCCCGATCGGTTGCAACGCTGCCTCTCCACACTCGGGACAGACGCTCGGAACCGGAGCGTGGCCGCCGCAGTAGTGACAGATCAGCCGTCCTTCGCGGCGGTGGTAGCTCTTCGGCAGGCCGCAGTCCTCACACGGCATGTTCTCGCCGCAGGCGCGGCACAGCAGTTGCGGCGAGTAACCACGGCGGTTGCGCAGCAGGATGACCTGTTCACCGCACTGCAGGCTGTTCTCCATCTCCTGGACCAGCAGCCGCGAGAAGGCGACGTCACCGGGCCGGCGGGGCCGATCTCCGGGTTCCTTGCGGAGGTCGACGAGGATCGCCTCCGGAAGCGCCCCGAAGCCGACCCGGGCGGTCAGACGGAGCTTCCGATACCGGCCCCGCTCGACGTTCAGGCGGGTCTCGAGACTCGGCGTCGCGGAAACCAGGAGAGCTGTCGCCGCCGAGGTCCTGGCTCGCACCAGGGCCAGGTCCCGGCCGCTGTACCGTGGACGCGTGTCCTGCTTGTAGGCGCCGTCCTGTTCCTCGTCGACGACGATCAGGCCCAGGTTTCGGGCGGGAGCGAAGATCGCGGAACGTGGGCCGATGACGACTCGAGCCTCGCCGTCGCGGATCCGCTCCCACTCCTGGCGTCGTTCAGCGCTACCGAGGTTCGAGTGGAGCATGGCGACCCGGTCGCGGAAGCGTTCCTGGAGGGCGCGCGCCAGGGCCGGGACCAGAGCGATCTCAGGCACGAGGATGACGACGGACCGGCTCTCCTCGAGGGCCGCGGCGGCCCCCCGCAGGTACACCTCCGTCTTTCCCGAACCCGTCATGCCACCCAGGAAGCAGGGCCGGAAGCGACCGCTGCGGACCTGTTCCACGAGTTCCCGCGCGGCCGCCGCCTGATCGGGCCGTAGCGCGAAAGGCGCCGGCGCGGCGTCCCCCTGGAGGCGGTGGCGAGCCAGATCGATCGCCTCGATCTGGGTGAAGGAACGGAGCACACCGAGCGTCACCAACCGGCGCACGACCGCCGCCGAACAACCGACTCCGTCGCGCACTTCCCGAATGGTGGCCGGCCGGCCGAGAGCCGCCAGGTACTCGACGACCGCCCTGCCGGCCGGCGAGCGGCCGCAACGGTCGAGTTGGCTCTTGCGGTCTCCGGGCGGCAGCTCGACCGCCTGGCGGTAGCGGGCGCTCCGTCCGCCGGGCTCGTGAATGCGGAGATGCCGGCCTTCGCGCCATTGATCGATCCGGTCCGGCAACGTGGTGTCGCCGAGTTCGGCCCAGACTTCGGTCAGGGCGACGCGGCCCCGCTCCAGCAGGAAACGCTGGAAGGCCCGGTCCGCCGGATCGCGGCAATCTGCCAGCGCTCCGCGGTTCGTGAGTTCCACGCGGCGGTCACCCCAGGCAGGAAGCACTCCCGGCAGCAGGGTCTTCAGCACTTCGCCGATCGGCGCCGCGTAGTAGGACGCCGTGAAGTCGGCGAGCCTCATCAAGTCGTCGGGCAGCAACGGCTCGAAGTCGATCACCGACTCGACCGATCGGAGTTCACTGTCCAGACCGGCGGGCGGCGCCGACGGCAGATCGACGATCCAGCCGACAAGGCGGCGCCGCCCGACAGGTACCCGGACGCGCACTCCAACCCGGGCGAGCCCACGCCACGGCCGCGGCACCCGGTAGGTCAGGGGTTCGGGCAGCGGCAGCGGGACCGCGACGGCAGCGTACTCGGCCGCCTCAATCGTGGGCGGTTCGGTCCTCATTCAGGCAGTTTCCACATACGCCGGCCGTCAACTGGGCCTCGGGCACATGGACCCCGCAGCGCCGGCACCGGAGAAGGGCTTTCGGTTGGCCGCCACCCGACGTCGTCGCGGCGCGACCGCGCGACGCTCCTGCGCCGGCGGTCGGACCGCCGCCCGCCGTGCGGCGCAGAACCTGCAGCAGCCTCAGCAGGGAACGTGCTTCCGCGGCTCGGGGCGACCGCAACGCGCCGCGGATCATCCGGGCGATCCACATCCACGCCAGCAGGATGGCGATCAGTATGACGAGGAGCCGTGTCACCGTCTCGCGAACCCGTTGCGGTCTTCGGGTTGAACGCCCGGCTTCTGATCGATCCTGCCCCGGTCGGGTGTCAGGAGCCGGGACCGCGGCGGTCGCGCAGGCTCAACTCGCCTTGGCCTTGGAGATCTTGTCCAGGCTGGTTGCAAGCGCCTTCTCGACCAGCTCCTCGGCGCTCTCTTCGCTGATTCCACGGACGTGAAGCACCTCACTCACGATGAAGTACCTGGCCTTCTCGTACATCTTCTTCTCGCGGAACGAGAGGCTCTTCTTCTGGCTCACCAGACGGAGATTCTTGAGCACCTCGGCGGCATCGGTCAGCTCACCGGTCCGCATCTTGTCCAGGTTCTGCTTGTAGCGCCCCTTCCAGTCCTTGTAGACGTCGATGTTCCCGTCCTCGATCAGGGCGAGGAGGTCCTTGATCTCCCGCTCCTTGGCCAGGCGTCGCAGGCCGACGCGGTCCAGGTTCTCTTCGGGAACCATCACTTTGGAGTCGTTCGCCAGCAGGCGCAGGTGGTAGTAGGTCTGCTTCTCACCGCCATCCGGTGCGCTCACCGCGATTCGCTCTACTACACTGACCCCGTGGTTGGGGTACACGACCTTCTCACCCACTCGGAACACTCTGATCTCCCTTCAAACTGGTGGCAGATGCACACCTCGGCAGGATCGCCGGAACGCTGTCTTCAGTTCCGGGATCGGCCGCGAGTTGCTTGTCTGGCGCTGTGTGCCTAAGTTACAGAAAATCACGCAGTTAACGGTCGCTGATTGTAGCCGCAGAGGGCCCTGGCGTCAAGTTGTTCCCGCCCCGTTTGCGCCAGAGCGGCACGGCTGGCTCTAAGTCACTGACACCGCTGGGTTTGACGGCTTCAGGCTGGAACTGGGGCAGCGGTCCTGCTACTGTCCGTCACCTTCTCCGCGCGAGCGCTCTGCTCGTCCAGTTTCGTGCCGGAGTGGCGGAATGGCAGACGCAGGGGACTCAAAATCCCCCGCCCGCAAGGGCGTGTGGGTTCGACTCCCACCTCCGGCACCACTTGACCCGAGGCGTAACGCGTCCCCTGCGGGGACTCCAGTAACCCCTGCGCCCTCTACGGGCGTGTGGGTTCGACTCCCACCTCCGGCACCACTTGACCCGAGGCGCAACGCGTCCCCTGCGGGGACTCCAGTAGCCCCTGCGCCCGCAAGGGCGTGTGGGTTCGACTCCCACCTCCGGCACCACTTGACCCGAGGCGCAGCGCGTCCCCTGCGGGGACTCGCAGTATCCCCGGCGCCCTCAAGGGCGTGTGGGTTCGACTCCCACCTCCGGCACCACCACCGCCTTGCGCAGGCTCCTAGCTGTCGGTGTCGGCGTCGTCGACGAGTTCGATGCCTTCCTGCTCCAGCAGGACGCCGATCGCGCGGAAGTAGGCCAGTAGAGCGCGGCGGTAGCCCGTGATGGCCTCGACTTCGCGGCTGCGGGCCGCCGTCAGGTCCTCCTGGATCTCGAGGACCTGGAAACTGGTCCAGAGCCCGTTCTCGTAGCGCTTCTGGGCGGCGTCCAGGTTCTTCTCCGCCAGTTCCCGCGATACCCGGGCCGAGTCGATCTGCTTGCCCGCGGTCTCCACGCCCCGCGCCGCCGTCCGCACTTCCGTGCGGATCGTCAGCATCAGGTCCTGCAGCTCCAGCCGTCCCTGGTCGAGCGACAGGTCGGCTATCCGGCTCTGCGCCCTCGCCGCGCGGTTCTGGAGCGGCTTCGACAGGTTGAGGCCCACGGTCCAGCCCTCGAAGACCTGGCCCAGAATCCCTTCGTAGAACTGACCGAGCGTCGACAGGAAGTCGAGGGAGTCGACGCGGACGTACTCCTCCGGACAGGGTTCGAAGAGATCCGCGATGCTGGGCGGACCAGGCCGCTCGCAGGCGGTCCGGTCGCCACCGAGGGCGTTCCGACCGTAGCTCACGCTCAGGTTCAGGTCGGGCCTCCGCTGGTTGCGGAGAAAGGTGGAGTCGATCTCCAGCGTTTCGATCTGGAGTTCCTGGCGGTCTATCTCGACTCGTTTGTTGAGCGCCGAACTCAGCGACGCTTCCAGGTCGATCGCGACCCGCGAGATCTCGGGCGAGGTCGTCGGAACGATCTCCAGGTCCCAGAAAGACCGCTCGTCCAGGTTCAGCAGACGCCGCAGCTCGTCGGCCGCGTCCTCGATCAGCGCCTGGACCCGGATGATCTCCTCCTCGCGGGTCGCGATCCCGGCCTCGCTCTGAACGAGTTCGAGCGGCGCCAACGTCCCCACTTCGATCTGGATGCGGTTCATCTCGTGCAGCTCGCGGGCCAGCGCCAGACTCTCCTCCGCTACCTTGAGCTGTTCCAGGCCCTCTACCAGCGCCCAGTAGCCGTTGGCCACCGTCTGCACCGTGTCGATCACCTGGACCGCGAGATCTCCCATGCTGATGTCGCTGTTCAGCCGGGCGACCGCCAGGTTCCGCTCGGTGATCCGCTTGCCCCGGTTCCGCAGCAGCGGCTGGTCGAACGCGAACTGCAGGCTGGACCGCAGGCTCGGGTTGATGTCGGAGAACCGGGAGTTGGACGAAGACCGGCTGTTCTGCCAGTTGATGGAGAACGTACCGCCCGACGAAACCGGCTGCTGGAGGTCGAGATTCGCGGTGATCGTCTCGTTCTCGGTGACCAGGGCGCCGTCGAGCTGCGAGGCCGAGGGCCGGCTGTCGCTGTTGACGCTGGTGTTGACCCCGAGCACCGTGTCGTAGATGCCGTACGCCTGGTCGATCTGGAACAGCGACTGGGAGCGCTGGTAGCGCTGGACCAGCAATCCGAGGTTGTTCTGCAGGGCGATCGCGATCGCCCGGTCCAGTTCCAGCCTGAGCTGCCCGTCGGCGATGTCCAGATCCGGTGGGATCGGCTCGGTGATCCAGGTCGAACCGACCTGTACCTGCCCCGCTGCCGGGGGGCCCCAGACGGCGGCCGGGACGAGGACGGTGCAGAGAGCGAGGATCGGCGCCGCGGACTTGCGGACGCTCTGCTTTGGGAACAGGTTCATCGGGCTGTGTTCCTTCCTTCGACGGCGCCCTGACCGCAACGGGCACGGCGCGTCGTGTCTTTCCTCTTTGACGCGAGAGGCGCGAGGTTGTTTCAACAACCCTACGCCGGATCCTGCCGGCGCGCCGGTCTGGCGCGCCGGGCGGGCAAGCCTAAGCGATGCCGGGGCGAGGCCCGGGGAGACACGCGCCGGGGGCGCCCGGCGACCGTCAGCCGTCGACCAGCCCGAGAGCGATACGACGCGCTTCCTCGAGCGTGCCGGCCTGCCGATCCGGGGGGAGATCCCGAAGAATGTCGAGCGTCCGGAGAGTCCTCGCGACGGATCCCGTGAGACCGCAGATGACGACATCGGTCCGCTCGACCGAGGCCACGTTCAGGAGACGCTGGATCACCATCGCCGCGCTGTCGTCGAGATAGACCGCGTCCGAGAAATCGAAGATGACGACTTCGTGGTCCTTGATGTCGCCGCCGATCACGGTCGTCAACTTGCTCGAGGAGGCCACCGTGAGGGTCCCCTTGAGGGCCACCAGGCCGACCCGCGCCGAGTAGGGATCGACGCTGGCTCGCTCCTCGCGCTCGCTGACAAACGTCCGGTCGAGGAGCGGGACCGAGATCACACTGTCGAGTTCGAGCCCTTCCAGACGCCGCGCGTGCGCCATCCCCGCCGCGATCAGACCCACGGCGACGGCGGTGACCAGGTCGACGACGACCGTCAGGCCCAGCGTCAACAGCATGACGAAGAGGTGCTCCCGGCGAATCCGATGGACGCGCGCGAGCAACGGCCAGTCGATGATGTCCCAGCCGACTTTCATCATGATCGCCGCCAGAACGGCGTGGGGAACCGGTTCGACGAGCGGTCCGAGGCCCAGGGCGAGGAGCAGGAGAAAGACCGCCCGCAGGCAGCCGGACACCCGTGTCGAGCCGCCGGCGCGTATGTTCACGACGGTGCCCATCGTGGCGCCGGCTCCCGGCAGGCCGCCGAGCACTCCGGAGATCATGTTGCCGATACCCTGGCCGACCAGCTCGCGGTTGGGGTTGTGGCGTGTGCCGGTCAGCGAGTCCGCCACCAGGGATGTCAACAGGCTGTCGACCGACCCCAGCAAGGCGAGAATGAGGGCCGGCTGGAACGCCTGCAGCAGGAATCCCGCGCTCGGCAAACCGATCTTGAGCGTCGGCAGACCCGTAGGGACGTGACCCAGCGCCGGCGCAGCGCTCAACCACAGGATGCCGAGCGCCGAGCCGAGAACAAGGGCCAGCAGGGGCCCCGGCAAGTACCGTGAAAGCCGGCGCGGCCAAAGAAAGCCCGCCGCCAGGGTGACGGCGCCGATGGCGACAGCGTTCAGGTTCGCCCCGGCCACCGCCTCCGGCATCGCGCGAACGGCGCCCAGTGCTCCACCCGCCGCGGGAGGGGCGCCGAGGAACGGCAGGACCTGAATCAGGATGACGATGACGCCGATTCCGGACATGAATCCGGAGACGACGACATAGGGCGTGTACGCCACGAAGCGGCCGATCCGCGCCAGGCCGAGGAGCATCTGCAGGAGGCCGCCGAGAACGACGACGGTGAGCGCCTCGGTGAGATTGGAAGCATGGGTCGTCAGGATGACCGTCATGGCGACCGTCATCGGCGCCGTGGGCCCCGAGATCTGGGATCTCGTACCGCCGAACACCGCTGCGAAGAAGCCCACGGCGATCGCGCCGTGGAGGCCGGCGACGGCGCCCATGCCGGAAGCGACGCCGAGCGCCAGAGCAACGGGCAAGGCGACGACGGTGGCGGTGAGCGATCCGAACAGGTCGCCCCGGAGCGTCGCCAGGTCGTACTTCACGCCGGGGGCGCTCCGACAGACTGTGCAGCCACTCCTTCTCGCCTTCCCGCGCGCATCGTCCCGGGCCCTTTCTTCCGGTGAACGCCATGCTACATTCCCGCGGCCATGAAGGTTCTTGAAGGTCTCCCCGAGCCCCGGCGGGGCAAGGTTCGCGACATCTACGATCTCGGCGATCGCCTGCTGCTGGTAGCCAGCGACCGCGTATCCGCCTACGATTTCGTCCTCTCTCCGGAGATTCCGGACAAGGGCAAGGTGCTGAACCAGTTGACGAACTTCTGGTTCGACCGCCTCGGCGACGTCATCCCGAACCACCTGATCGAGACGGATGTGCGCCGCTTCCCCGCCGACCTGCAGCCGCACGCCGGCTATCTGGACGGCCGGTCGGTGCTCGTGAGGAAAGCGGAAGTCGTTCCCTACGAGTGCGTGGCCAGGGGCTATCTCGCCGGCAGCGCGTTCCGGGAGTACCAGGAGACGGGACGGGCCTGTGGCCACGACCTGCCGGCCGGGATGGCGCGGGCCGCGCAACTGGATGAAGCGATCTTCACCCCGGCGACGAAGGCGGAGGAAGGCCACGACGAGAACATCGACTACGACACACTGGTCGAAGGCGTCGGCGACGAGATGGCGGCAACCCTGCGGCGAGTAACGCTCGAGCTCTTCAACCGGGGTCGGGAACTCGCGGCCGCTCGCGGCCTCATCCTCGCCGACACCAAGTTCGAGTTCGGCATGGTCGAGGGCCGTCTGATCCTGATCGACGAAGTGCTGACTCCGGATTCGTCGCGCTACTGGGACGCGGCCCAGTGGAGCCCGGGTACCGAGCCCGTTTCCTTCGACAAGCAGCCGGTCCGCGACTGGGTGGCCGGGACGGGCTGGGACAAAGCCTCCCCACCGCCGGAACTGACTCCCGAGGTGGTCAACGAGACGAGGGAGCGCTATCTCGACGCGTTCCGCCGGGTCACCGGCTGCGACCCGGTTCTCTAGCGCGCCGCGGGGGCGCCGGTCACGAGGCGCGGCAGGCGCCGGTTCAGGCCGCACCAGACCTCGTAGGCCGCGATGCCGGCGCGGGCCGCCAGCTCGCCGACGCCGATGCGCTGCTCTCCCTGTCTTCCGAGCAGGACGCACTCGTCACCGATCGCGACGCCCGGAACCCGGGTGACGTCGACGGTCAGCGAATCCATGCTGATCTGGCCGACGATCGGGCAGCGCTCTTCCCTGACGAGGACTTCGCCGCCGGCAAAGCCCGTGCTGAAGCCGTCTCCGTAGCCGACCCGGATGAGGGCGATCCTGGCCGAATCGGGCGCGCGCCAGGTGCGCCGGTAGCCTACGCCGGCGCCGGCCGGTACCGGCCTCACGTCGACGACCGGCGCCTTCACGCTCATGATCGGCCGAAGGGCGGGCGTTTCCGAACCCTTGACCAGGGTCGCCAGATCGAGCCCGTAGAGAGCACCGCCGACCCGCACCGCGGTCCAGCGGACTGAGGCGCTCCGCAGCGCCGCGGACGAGTTCGCGAGGTGCACCTGAACGGAACGGCGCTCACTCGAGTCGAGAAGCTCGACGGCGGCGGCGAAGCGCCGTTCCTGCTCACCCGTGAAGGAGCTTTCGGCCAGTTCGGACTCGGCCAGGTGAGACATCAGGCCCGCAAGCCGGAACTCCGGCGCGGCGCGCAGGTGGTCGAGCGCGGCCGGCCAGTCGGCCAGTTTCAGGCCAGCCCGACTCATGCCGGTGTCCAGTTCGACGACGACCTCCAGCGCCTCTCCCGCGCCAGCCCCGCTACGGCCCAGCCAGGCACTCCAGGCTGTCAGTTGCCCCAGGCGCGTGAGCACCGGCGTTGCATTCCGGCGGACGACGCGATCCAGGTCCGCGGACGACTCCGGGCCGCCGAACAGCAGGATGCCCCCGCCGTACCCGGCGTCCCGCAGCTCCTCGACTTCGGTGGCGCCCGCCACCGCCAGACCGTCGATGCCGAGCCGCTCGAGTTCCAGCGCCACGGCTTGCGCGCCGTGGCCGTAGGCGTCCGCCTTGACGACTCCGAAAACGGCGGCCTGGCCGACCGCCTGTCGCACCGCGCCCAGGTTGACCGCCAGGGCGCCGAGATCGATCTCGACCCGCGCGCCTGCGCTGGAGCTCAGTTCGGCCCCTCCGGCGGCGCGTGATGGCCGTCGTAGTTGCGGAACGTCGTCGTGTCGCCGAGAAAGACGAGGCGTACGGAGCCCGTCTCGCCGTTCCGGTGCTTGGCGATGATCAGGTCGGCCAGACCTTCGACGTCAGGATCCTCCGGCTCGTACACCTCTTCGCGATACACGAACATGACGATGTCGGCGTCCTGCTCGATGTTCCCCGACTCCCGGAGGTCGGCGAGCTGCGGCCGGTGATCCTTGCCCCTTCGCTCCGGTAGCCGCGAGAGCTGCGACAGGGCGACGACCGGTACTTCCAGTTCCTTGGCCAACTGCTTCAGGCCTCGCGTGATGGCGCCAATCTCCAGGTTGCGGTTTTCGTACCGGCCACCCGCGTTCATCAACTGGAGATAATCGACGACCAGCAGCGAGAGGCCGCTCTGCGCCTTCAGGCGACGCGCCTTGGACGCGACCTCAAGCAGCGACGGGTTCGCCGAGTCGTCGATGAACAGCGGCGAGTCACGGCTGCTGGAGACCGCCTCGTGCAGGCGTCTCCAGTCCCGCGGCGACAACTGGCCGCCGCGCAGCCGATGAAACGGGATGTCGGTCGTCGAACACAGGACCCGCATGCCGATCTCCCGCTCGCTCATCTCCAGCGAGAAGAAACCCGCGGCTCGACCCTCCTGATGAGCGACATGAGCGGCGATGTTCAGCGCCAGACTCGTCTTCCCCATTCCCGGCCGGCCGGCGACGATGACCAGGTTGCCCGGCTGCAGGCCGTGGGTCATCCGGTCGAGGTCGACGAATCCGGTGCGCAGGCCCGGGAACTCGTTCGCCCCGTTCTGTTCGAGTTGCTCGATCGTCTCCCGGTAGATCTGGTCGAGCGGCACGAAGGTCCTCGATACGGCCTCCTCGCTCAGGTCCATGACCTCCCGTTCGGCCTCGGCCAGGGCCTGCTGGGCTTCCAGGCCGCCGTCCAGCGCCGTCCTGTAGATCTTCGTGCAGGCGTCGATCAGACGCCGCCGTAGAGCTCGTTCCTTGATGATCTCGACGTAAGTGTCCACCCGGCCCAGGTCGGGCAGGTCGACCTCGAGCGTGGCCAGATAGGCCACGCCGCCGGCCGATTCGAACTCGCCGCGTTGCTCCAGTCGGGCCTGGAGCGTGCGCAGGTCGATGGGACTCTCCGCCTCCTGAAGCGCCAGCATCGCTTCGTACAGCAGTCGGTGGCGCTCGAAGTAGTAGTCCTCGGGCTTCAGTCGGCTGGAGGTAGCGGCCAGGTGCCGCTCCGCGTCGAGCAGGATCGCGGCCAGCACCGCACGCTCCGACTCCTCGCTGTGCGGCAGGCTGTGGGTGGTTTCGACCGGCGCGCGCACGTTTCCTCCAGACTCCTAGCCTAGCGCCGCAGAGAGCTCCAGAGGCCCCTCTCGCGAGCCTGCGGATTTCGTGCCCCGTGCCAAGATGAGGCGACGAGCCCATGGACCAACGTGCCTCTCCGTTCGCGTCGCTCGCTTGGCCGGCGCTGGCCTGTCTGGGGGTGTTGATCAGCGCCGCCGCGGCAGGCCAGGAGCCGGAGGACGAACCGCTGGCCCGTGCGGAAGCCGGCGCCGCCGAGACCGCCACGGAGGAGACCGATCCCTGCGCTTCCGAGTACCTGGAAGGACGATCGTGGATCGACTGGCTGAACCGCGGCCTGCACCGTACCGCCTGCGAGACAGCCCTGTGGTTCGACCACCTCTTCGGCGATTACCGTCTGGACGAGAAGCTGGAAGCGACCTACGGGCGCGCCTTCGTTGGAGTGGTCTGGGACGAGGACTACGGGTTCGAGGACGACCTGAGTTTTCGCGCCCGTCTCCACTTCCCGAACATGGAACGCCGTCTCAACGCCTTCATCGGTCGCGACGACCGGGAGGACCTCCTGGAGGACGCCCAGCGCCGCGGGGCGACTTCCCTGCCGCGAATGTTCGACCCCGAAGACGACGAGTGGCTGGTGGGACTCGGCTACCGGCCGATCTCGAGCCGCAACAGCGACCTCGACTTCGACCTCGGGATGAACTTCAACTTCCCCGTCGAGCCCTGGGTCCGGGCTCGCTACAAGCACCGTTCCTTTCTCTCGGAGACCGATCTGGTCCGCTTCCGACACACCCTGTTCTGGGAGCGGGAGGACGGTTGGGGGCTGGCAACCCGGATCGACTACGAGCACGCCTTTCCGGCCGGTTCCATGCTGCGATGGCGCGGCGCCGGCAAGGTCTCGGACATCACCAGGGGGGCGGACTGGTTCACCGAGTTGAGCTACTACCATCGGCTGGGCCGCCGCCGCGCCCTCGCGCACCAGATCGGCGCCAACGGCGAGACCGGCGCACCGGTTCTCGTGGAGAACTACTTCGTGCGGTTCATCTACCGGCAGCAGATCCTCCGGGAGTGGCTCTTCCTCGAGATCGGTCCCGCCCTGGCCTGGCGTCGCGAGGAACCCGGCCGGCCCAGGGACTCCGTGCCGATCCTGCGCTTCGGAGTCGAGATGCTGTTCGGGGACTACCGGGGCCAGGGCACGGCGGCGCCGGTTCCGGGCGGATAGCGCCGCGCACTCACGCGTAGCGTTTCACGGCGCAACCTCCTAGACTCCCCGCAAACGGGAACCAGGAAGCGAGGATTGAGATGAGCGACGGCAGCCCGGGCAACGGCGAAGTGACGGTGACGATCGGTGACGACCAGGTCGCCGAGATCGAGATCCACCGGCCACCCAACAACTTCTTCGATCTCGACCTGATCGGCGAACTGGCGACGGCGATCGGCGAGCTGGACGAACGGGACGACTGCCGCGCGGCCGTGCTCTGCTCGGAGGGCAAGCACTTCTGCGCAGGCGCGAACCTGAACGCGCGGCGGGACGCGACCGGCGACGGCGGCAAGCGCCATCTCTACGACGAGGCGGTTCGGCTGTTCGACACGAAGACCCCGATCGTGGCCGCGGTCCAGGGCGCCGCCGTCGGCGGCGGTCTGGGACTGGCGCTGATGCCGGACTTCCGGGTCGCCTGTCCCGAAGCGCGCTTCGCCGCCAACTTCGCGCGTCTGGGGTTCGTCCAGGGTTTCGGCCTGACCGTGACGCTGCCGCGCCTGGTCGGTCGCCAGCGGGCGATGGAGCTGTTCTACACCGGCCGTCGGGTGAAGGGCGAGGAAGCCCTCCGGATCGGTCTCTGCGACGATCTCGTGCCCCTGGACCAGGTGCGCGCGCGGGCACGGGAGCTTGCCGCGGAGATCGCCGTTTCGGCGCCGCTCGCGGTGCGCTCGATCCGGGAGATGATGCGCGGACAGCTGGCGGCCGAGATCCGCACGGCTACCGACCACGAAAAGGCCGAGCAGAATCGGCTACGGCAGACCGCGGACTTCGCGGAAGGGGTGCGAGCCATGACCGAACGGCGTCCGCCGCGATTCGTCGGCGCCTGACCGGGTCGTCAGGCGCCGGCCGCCGAGGCGAGGACGAAGGTCAACCAGGCACTCAGCCAGGCCAGGCCGTTCATGTACGCGAACGTGAAGACCGGCCATCGCCAACCCCCGGTCTCCCGTCGGATCACGGCCAGCGTCGACATGCACTGCATCGCGAAGGCGAAGTAGACCAGCAGGGCAAGCGCGGAAGCCCGCGACAGGAGCGGCGGCGCGCCGCCTTCCCCGCTGCCGGCCAGCAGGACGCCGAGACCCTCTCCGTCCTCGCCCTCGTGGGCGTAGATCTGCGCCAGGGTGGCAACCATCACTTCGCGGGCAGCCTGCGAGGCGACCAGGCCGACGTTGATCCGCCAGTCGAAGTCCATGGGCGCGAACACGGGTTCCAGCAGCCGCCCTGCGGAAGCCGCGTAGCTTCCCTCCAGGACCGCCCGCTGGTTCTCCGTCACGGAGAGCTGAGGGTCGGCCGGACGCCGCGGGAGGTTGAGCAGGAACCAGAGAACGACGCTGGCGGCCAGGATGATCGTGCCGGCTCGTCGCAGGAAGAGCTTCGCGCGGTCCCAGACGCCGAGAGCGATGTCACTGGGCCGGGGCAACCGGTACGGCGGCAGTTCGAGGTAGAACGGCAACGTGGCGCCGCGCAGCAGACCGCGCTTGAACACGGCCGCCGACAGCAACGCGGCCCCGGTGCCCAGGAAGTAGAGGCCCGTCAGCGTGAGCCCCTGCCAGGTGAAGGGGCCCAACACCGGGTCGGCGGGGATGAACGCCGCGATCAGCAGGATGTAGACGGGCAGACGGGCCGAGCAGGTCGCGAACGGAGCAACCAGGATCGTCGTCAGTCGATCGCGCGGCGAGGGAATCGTCCGGGTCGCCATGATGCCTGGAACCGCGCATGCGTAGGAGGACAGGAGGGCGATGAAACAGCGGCCCTCCAGCCCGACCCAACCCATCACGCGGTCGACGACGAACGCGGCCCGGGCCATGTAACCGCAGGCTTCAAGGAACAGGATGACCGTGAACAGGAGCACGATCTGCGGGAGGAAGACGATCACCGCGCCGACGCCGCGGATCACCCCGTCGGCAAGAAGCCGGGTGAGCGCCGTGTCCGGCAGCGTCGCCAGGATCTGGTCCGCGAGCCCGTCCATCAGCCCGGACAGGAAGTCCATGGCGGGAGTGGCCCAGGTGAAGATCGCCTGGAAGAAGAACGCCACGAAGGCCAGAAAGACCGCGGAGCCGATGGCCGGGTGAAGCAGGAAGCGGTCCAGGCGCCGGGTCCAGCGGTTCGGTTCCGGGGCCTGCCGGCGGCAGGCGCCCAGAACCTCGCGCGCCCAGGCGAATCGGTCCTCCGGCGTCTTCGCCTCCGCGCCATGCAGCAGGCCGGGGCCCGGGGTCCAGTCCCAGGGCGAACTGACCAACGCGCCGAGATCGTCGATGCCGAGGCCGCGGTTGCCGACCACGCCAACCACCGGCACTCCGAGTTCCTGCTGGAGTTCCTCCGTGTCGATCTGGCCGTGTCGGGCCTTCAATTCGTCGATCATCGTCAGGGCGACACAGACCGGCAGGCCGAGGCCGGCCGCTTCGGCCAGCAGCGGCAGCCCCCGTTCGATCGTCGTTGCGTCGACGACCACCACGACGCCGTCCGGAACCGGCTCGCCGAAACCACCCTCGAGCACCCGGACCGCTACCGTCTCGTCATCCGACTGCGGCTCGAGGCTGTAGACGCCCGGAAGATCGATCAGCCGGACGTCGTCGGCTCCGAACCTCCCCTGGAGGTCGCCCTCGCGACGATCGACCGTGACGCCCGGGTAGTTCCCCGCCTTGGCCCGGTGCCCGGTGAGGGCGTTGAACAGGGTCGTCTTGCCCGAGTTCGGCGCCCCCAGGATCGCGATGCGTCCCGGCCGTTGCGGGGGCGCGGTCGGTCGCAACCGGACCAGCGTCGTCATGCGCCGGCCCGATGGACGAGGATCCGCCGCGCCTCGCTGCGGCGAAGGCTCATCAGCGCGCCGCGAAGCTCGTACATCGCGGGATCGCCGAGCGGCGCCCGGCGAATGAAGCGAACCGGCGCCCCGGCGCAGAAGCCGATCTCCCGGAGGCGTCTGCTGTCGGCGTCGGTGCCGGTCACCTCGGCGATCTCAAGCAACCGCCCGTCGCTGGCGTCGGCCACGTCGGCCAGGGTTCGATCCATTTCGGACCGGGAGAGTACCAGTTGCCGGCCCGGCCCGCCTGGGAACGGTGGTGCCGGAGGCGGGATTTGAACCCGCACGCCCGTTGCTGGGCGGAGGATTTTAAGTCCCCTGCGTCTGCCGTTCCGCCACTCCGGCCCTTGCGTTGCGAGTCGAGAGTCTGGAGGCGACGGCCGGATTCGAACCGGCGAATAAGGGTTTTGCAGACCCTCGCCTTACCACTTGGCCACGTCGCCTCGGGGGACCTCGCTACCGGTTTCAGGCCGCGTGGATCGCATGGAGCGGGAAACGGGATTCGAACCCGCGACCCCAACCTTGGCAAGGTTGTGCTCTACCACTGAGCTATTCCCGCGCCCGAGCGAACCCGGCCGTGCAACCGGCAGGCCCTGATGCGCGAGAATACGGCCCTCCTCTCGACAGTGTCAACTCACCGCGCCCTTCAGAGCCAGCTCCGGCGGCCGGCGTCGTCGACCGTGAAGGCGTCGGGAAAGTGCGTGAAGGTCCAGTCGCCTTCGGCCTCGGACCAGGTCGCCGTCACGACGTCGAAACGGCACGGGCTGCACCGGAGGGCCGACCGCTCCGGCTGGCACAGGAAGGCCTCCGCGCCTCGCACCAGGCGCCCTCGCTTGCGGCGATCCACCGCCGCGGCGCCGCCGCCGAATCGCGGGTCGAAGCGCGCCTTGACTTCCACGAAGCAGAGCGTGTCGCCGTCCATCGTGATCAGGTCGAGTTCGCCGACCGGCGAGTCGAAGTTCCGCTCCAGGATCCGGTGGCCTCCGGCCTCCAGCAGCTCGGCTGCGGCCCGCTCGGCCTCCGCGCCGCTCAGGCGCGGCGGCGATTCCGGACCAGGACACACGGCGCCCGGTCCGCTCAGGATCGCTTCCAGCGGCTGCCGTCGCGTGCGTCCTCCACGACCACTCCGGCCTCCCTCAGTTGCTCGCGAATCCGGTCTGCCGCGGCGAAATCGCGGCTTGCCCGCGCCTCGCTCCTGGCCGCGACCAGGGCGTCGATCTCGGCGTCGCTCAGCCCGCCCCCGGCCTCCGTGAACTCGGCCCAGGCCGCGGCGTCGAGTACGGCCAGGACCTCGTCGGCCCGGTCGAGGCAGGCCTCTACCCGGGTCCTGCCGCCGGCCGGCAGGCCGTGGTCGATGAGGCCGTTCACCTCGTGCACGAACGTGAAGAGCGCGCCCAGCGCGGCTGCCGTGTTCAGGTCGTCCGCGAGGGCGGCCGCGAAAGCGGTCTCGAAGTCGCCGGCAGCCTGTTCCAGCGGTGCCGGATCGCTCTCCTTCTCCGCCCCGTGGGCGAGTCTGAAGCGCATGTCGTCGACGCGCTTCAGTGCGCGGTCGGCCTCGGCCAGCTTGTCGAACGTGAAGTCCAGTTGCTGGCGGTAGTGAACCGACAGCAGCAGATAGCGGATCGAGCGGGCGGAAAGGCCGCAGTCGAGAAGGTCGCCCAGGGTGTAGCAGTTGCCGAGGGACTTGGACATCTTCTCGCCGTCCACCGTCAGGTGCTCCGAGTGAAGCCAGTAGCGCGCCTGCGGACAGCAGTTGGCCGACTCGCTCTGGGCAATCTCGTTCTCGTGGTGGGGAAAGAGGTTGTCCACGCCGCCGCAGTGGATGTCGAACGTCTTGCCCAGGTACTTCTGACTCATCGCCGAGCATTCGATGTGCCATCCCGGCCGTCCCGGGCCCCAGGGTGACGGCCACCTGGGTTCGCCCTCCTTCGCCCCCTTCCAGAGGACGAAATCGCGCGCATCTTCCTTGCCGTACTCGTCGCTCTGCACGCGCTGGCCCCGACGAACCTGATCGAGGTCGATTCCCGACAGCTTTCCGTAATCCTGGTCGGCGGCGATCCGGAAGAAGACCGAGTCGTCGGCGCGGTAGGCGTAGCCGGTCGCCTGCAGACGTTCGATCATGGCGACCATCTCGGCGACGTGCTCGGTCGCCCGGGGGTAGTGCTCCACACGTTCAATGCGAAGAGTGGCCAGATCCTCGAAGAACGACCCGACATGGGGCGCCGTGAAGATCTCGATGTCGACCTTCGCCTTGAGCGCCGCGGCGATGATCTTGTCCTCGACGTCGGTGAGGTTCATCGCCTGTGTGACCCGGTAGCCGTGGAACTGGAGCGTGCGGCGCAGGACGTCCTCGAACATGAACGTGCGCAGGTTGCCGATGTGCACACGGTCGTAGACCGTGGGACCGCAGGTGTAGAGCCGGATGTGGCCGGGCTCGAGCGGCTCGAGCTCCTGCAGACGCCGTCCGAGAGAGTTGAAGAGTTTCACTGGTGGCTCCGTCGGCTACAGGAGGCAGCCGGGCGTGAAGGAGCGACAGTAGCAACGCGTGTCGCCCCCGGTCCAGGCATCGAAGTCACCGGCCCGGGGGCGTTCTCAGAGGTTGATCGCGACCGTTCCTCCGTGCCAGTTCAGGGCCAGGGGATCGCCGAAACTGTCGAAGGCCTCCTCGCCGCCGAAGTCGAGGCGGCCGCTGCCGTTGGCGATGGCGGTGAAGTTGACGACGACGATCGCGGCGCTGCCGGACAGGCCGGCGACCGGTCCCAGGTGGGTGGCGCCCACGACGAGCTCTCCCGGCGCCGCCTCGGTCGCCTCCAGACTGGGGAGAACGCCCTGGCCGTGACTCTCGTAGCGCAGCAGGTCCGCTGGAAACCGAAGCTCGAAGCTCAGGCCGTAGAGATCGTCGACGCCGACGGCGTAGACCTCGATCTCGAGAGTCGATCCGCTGGCCCTGCCGTGAAGAGCGACCGCAGCGCCTTCGGCTGCCGTCGGCGAGAAGCTGACCCCGCCGGTCGTGACCGGGCTCGCCGGAGCAGTCGGACTTCCTCCCCCACTCTCGCAGGCGAGCAGGAACACCGTGGCGAGGACCGTCGCTGCCATCGGAACGCGCACCGATTCCGGCGGACGCGGAGGTCTCAGTTGCCGCCGGCGACGGCCGGTTCGGGCGACCGCAGACGGCGGAGGAAGCTCCGGGCGCGCTGGCGGCGCAATCCGCGGAGACGGTCGACGAACAGGATGCCGTCCAGGTGGTCCAGCTCGTGCTGGATCGCCCTCGCTTCGAGCTCGTCCGCGTCGACCTCGTACGCCCTTCCCTCCAGGTCGCGGGCGGCGACCCGGACGGAGGCGGGCCGGGTGACCTGCTCCGTGAAGTCGGGAATCGACAGACAGCCTTCGGTTTCCGTATCGACACCCGCGGTATCGAGGATCTCCGGGTTCACGAGCACCCGGACCGCTCCCGGATCCACGCCCGCCGTGGCATCAACCACCGCGACGCGCAACTCCACGCCGATCTGCGGCGCCGCGAGGCCGACTCCGGGGGCATCGTGCATCGTCTGGATCATGTCCTCGACCAGCCGTCTCAGATCGGGCCCGAAGTCAACCACAGGCGCGCATCGTGCCCGCAGCACCGGATCCGGGTATTGACGAATGAGAAGGACGGACATGCGCTCGGTGGGCCACGCGGGGGCTGTTGGCATCATACGGGAAGGTACCGACTACGCTCCGGCCGTCCCCTGGAGGTGACAAGCGTGTCCCACACGAACCGCTCCGCTCCTCCGTCGGGAGTGCGACGGCAAGTGCGGGTCCGGCCCCCACGCCCTGGCACGCGGATTGCTGGAAGGAGTGGTAACTTTCCTTCGCTCCGATTCCTCTGAGGGGACCGAGAGATGAGACACCCGCTTCCGATCAGCGTTCTCGCGCTGCCGATGGTCCTTGCCGCATCCGCCGCCTGGGCCGCGAACACTCCTGGCCAGGAACAGGCGGAGGGCCTCGCCGGGGTCTACAGTTTCGTCGGCGCGCTGGACGGAGACGCGACCCTGTTCGCGGCCCGTTCCGGCGCTCAGAGCGAACTTGAACTCCACTTGCCGATCCTGCGGGGCGACCGGATCTGGACGACGCCGAGCGCGCGACTCGCGGTCCTCATGTCGGACCGATCGATCCTGGCCCTGGACCACGACTCGGAGATCACCCTCGAGCGCATCGCCGGATCGCCGGACGGCGAGGACCAGGACTCGCTATACGTCCTCCACCGGGGCCGGCTGAGCCTGGAAGTCGCAGATCACCTTCTTGAATCGGAGTTGCCGGTGGTGGACACCGCCAACGCCAGGGTCTATGTCAAGCAGGACGGTCGCTACCAGGTTCACAGTGACGGAAGCCGCTGGACCGAGGTGACGGTTCTTGCCGGATTCACGGAGGTCGTGACGCAGCGGGGGTCGGTCATCGTTCGTAGCGGCGAGACGCTCGTGGCCAACGGTCTCGACAACCCCTGGATCGAGCTCCAGAACGGTGCGGGCGTGGCGGCGGCCGCGCTGGCTGACTGGACGGAAGGCCATCGAGCCAGTCTCGTGGCCTATGCCGCGGTCGATATCGGCGGCTACCGCGACACGCTGGGCGCGCATGGCGAGTGGGTCGAGGTCGACGATCGACGGGCCTGGAAGCCGCGCGTCGAGCAGAACTGGCAGCCCTACAGCCGGGGCCGGTGGACGGATACTCCCGCCGGGCTCTACTGGGTGGCTCGGGATCCCTGGGGTCCGCTCACCTACCACTATGGCAGTTGGAACATGCATCCGGCCTGGGGATGGATCTGGTTCCCGGGTCTGCGGTACGCCCCCAGCCATGTCTACTGGTACTGGGGGCCCTCCTACGTCGGCTGGATTCCACGCGGTTACTACCAGCACTACTACCGGGGGCTGGGCCATGGCCTCCGTTTCGGGCTTTACGGTTGGGCGGGCGGCTACTGGGATCCGTTCAATACCTGGATCTTCTGCCCGACCGGCTACTTTGGCTACGGTCGCGGCTACACCTACGGCCGTTCCCTGCGGCGCCACCATCCCCAACTCGAGCGCGGCATCATCACGACAGACACCCGCGGCATCGACCGCCGGAACTGGCGCGATCCGGCGGCCACCCAGCGGGTCCTGATCAACCGGCGCGGCGGCCTGGACGAAAGCGAGATCCCGAACGCCGACAACTTCGTTGCGCGCGTTCCCGACCTCGACCCCTCGTTCCGGGGCGAGATCAGACGTAGCGACGGCGACCCCGCCGTCGTATCGGTGCGCCGCGAAGGGCCTTCCGGGAACAGTTCCGGGTTGGCCCGCGTCACGGAGGGTGGCCTTCGGGCAGCTCCCACAAGCCGGGCGGCCCGCGCCGGCGTGGTCCGGAACGGCGATGCGGATACCGGGATCCGGCGATCCGCCCCGGTTCTCTCGACCCGGGACGACGAACCCGGGAAGCAGGGCGTGTCTGTCAGGAAGGCAGCGCCCGCGAGCCCTGGCGCCGTCCCTGCTCCGAGCCGACGGCCAACAGCCGGTCGCCGCGTACTGGACGCCATCCGGAGCCGGGACGACGCTCCGAGTCCCACCCGAGTGCGGTCGACACCGCGGGCTTCAACGCCCACGACGGCGCCTCCCACCCGGGTGCGGTCGACGCCGCGAAGCTCGACGCCCGAGGCGGCGCCCCCCACCCGGGTGCGGTCGACGCCGAGGAGTTCAACGCCCAGGGCGGCGCCTCCCACGCGGGTACGGTCGACGCCGCGAAGCTCGACGCCCAGGTCGGCGCCCCCCACTCGGGTGCGGTCGACGCCGAGGAGTTCGACGCCGAAGGCGGCGCCTCCAACCCGGGTGCGATCGACGCCGCGAAGTTCGACGCCCAGGTCGGTGCCCCCCACCCGGGTGCGGTCGACGCCGAGGAGTTCGACGCCGAAGGCGGCGCCTCCAACCCGGGTGCGATCGACCCCGAGGTCCTCTACGCCCAGGTCTTCGTCGCGGCCAACGCGAGTACGGTCCACGCCCAGGAGTTCTTCGCCGCGATCTTCCTCGCCGCCGAGGAGCTACTCTCCTCCTCCAAGTTCAAGCCCGTCAAGCTACTCGCCGCCGTCTTCCCCGCCCTCTTCCTCACCTTCCTCGTCTTCGCCGCCCTCGGGCGGCGGCGGGCGGACGCCGCCGTTCCTTCCCTGACGGCGACCTGATGCCGGCGAGCCCGTGACCGGGCGCTGGCGGGTCGAGCGCGTGAGAGAGCAGCCCAGGATTCCGGAACTGCTTGCGATCAGCGCCCGGCAACTCTGCGGCGGCGCCGCGGGACTTGGAAGCTGGGCCCGGTCGCTCCCGGCGGGTACGGCGATTCAACTGCGCGAGAAGGACCTGAAACGGGCCGACCTGATCCGCCTCGGCCGCACCCTCCGAAGCGCCTTCGACGGAGTCCTGATCGTGAACGGCGACCTCGGGGCCGCCGTCGCCTGCGATGCCGATGGCGTTCACCTTCCATCCGACGCGTCGTGGCCGGAGTTGGGCAAGGATGTTCGCCAGCGCGGTCTGCTGCTGGGCGTCTCCACACACAGCGTGGCGGAACTCGAGGCCGCTTCGGAGTCCGGAGCCCAATACGCTCTGTTCGGCCCCGTTTTCGACTCTCCGGAGAAGCGGCGCTTCGGCCCGGCCCAGGGCCTGGAACGGCTTCGACGGGCCGTGAGCGTCGGCCTGCCGGTGCTCGCCGTCGGCGGTGTCGATGCCGGCAATGCGGCCTCGATCGCTGATGCGGGCGCGCACGGCGTGGCGGCGATCAGGGCCTTCCTCGACCCGCGCGCGGCGGTCGATCTCGAGACCGCGTGGACCGGAGCGGCTGGTACGATGCCGCCCCGTGACGCCAGTGATCCCGAGCCCTACTGATCCCACGTCCCGGCGGCTCACGCAGGGCAGCCATGCGGGCTAGGTTCCTCGTTGTTTCCGCGCTGATTCTGGCGCTGGATCAGTGGACCAAGCTCTGGATCGAAGGCGTCCTGGAGCCGCACGAGCGAGTGGAAGTCGTGCCGGGCTTCTTCGATCTCGTGCACGTGCAGAACACCGGCATCGCATTCGGACTGTTCCCGGCCGGGCGTGAACTCGGCGGCACACTCGTGCTGACCGCTCTCGGTTTCGCCGCCCTCGCCATCGTTTCGATCTACTTCAGACGCACGTCGGAACGGGAGCCGCTGCTCCTCCTTTCCCTTTCCCTGGTGCTCGGCGGCGCTGTCGGCAATCTGGTCGACCGCATCCTGCTGCGGGCGGTTACCGACTTTCTGGACGTCTACGTCGGCACGTATCACTGGCCCGCCTTCAACGTCGCCGACAGCGGCGTGACGGTCGGCATCGTCCTGATGCTGGTCCACAGTTTCGTTCCGTCGTTGGGGAACCGGACCACCGAGGCCAGGGCAGGCCGAAGCGACCTGGTCGGCGCCGGCACGTCGAAGTGACCTCGATCGAGGCGCCGGCCTCGGCGGCCGGCCAGCGGATCGACGTCTACCTCGCGCGGGTTCTCGACCTGCCCCGGAACCGGGTTCAAGGTCTTTTCCGCCGCGGTCTTGTCACGGCTGGAGGCTCGCCCCTCAAACCGTCCTACGTGCTCCGGGGCGGCGAGAAGATCGCCTACAGCCTGCCTCCGCCCCCGTCGGAGCAGCCGCTCGCCGAGCCCGGGCCCGTCTCAGTGATCCATGAGGACGAGGATCTGCTCATCGTGGACAAGCCCGCCGGCCTGATCGTGCACCCCGGCAGCGGCGTGCCGGGAGGCACCCTGGTGAACAGGCTCCTCCACCACCGCCCCGGCATCGCCGGAGTCGGGTCCGCGGAACGGCCCGGCATCGTTCATCGCCTGGACGCGGGCACCAGCGGCGCCCTTGCCGTCGCGTGCAACGATGGCGCCTACCGGCGGCTGAGCCGCGCCTTTGCCGAACGCGAGGTCGACAAGGTCTATCTGGCCGTGGTCTACGGTCGGCCCGAACCGCCGCAGGGTGAGATCACACTACCGATCGGCCGCGACCCGGCGGTGCGCACCCGCATGGCGGTAGTGAGTGAGTCCAGGGGCGGACGGCCAGCGGTCAGCAGATACCGGCTGTTGGCCGGGACAGCCGGCGTTTCACTGCTGGAACTGGAAATCCTGACCGGCAGAACCCACCAGATCCGGGTTCACTGCAAGGCGATCGGACACCCTCTTGTCGGCGATCCGACCTATGGCGAGGCACGCTGGAGAAGCCTCGAGCCATCCATGCGCCGGCCGGTGCGCGAGTTCCCGCGACCGGCTCTCCACGCTCTGCGGCTCACGCTGCCGGGGTTCGGCGGCACACCGTCGCGCGCCTTCACCGCTCAGGTGCCCGAAGACCTTCAGGCCCTGTGCAAGGCCTGTCGCCTGGATCAGGGATTGCCGGTCGCTCGTCAGGAGTCGCCCGGGCCGCCGGCAGCGCTCGCGTAACTCCGACCCGGCGTCGCGCCGATCGCCAGCGTGCCGCTCATCTCGATCCTGCCGTTGCAGATGCCACCCTCGGCGATGGACACGAGAGGAGCGGTCAGATCGCCCTCGACGGAGCCCGAGGACAGCACTTCGATCTTTTCCGATGCCCGGATATCGCCCTTCACATGACCCGAAACCTGGACGGACTGGGCAACCACGTCAGCCTCGATCCGCCCCCGCCGTCCGAGCACGAAACGGCCCTTGAGCTCCACGTTCCCTGCCAGGGAACCGTCGACCAGGACCTCGGCATCGCCAGCGATGCTGCCGTCGATGTGTGAACCCGGCGCGACGTAGGTGCGCGCCGGCGCGGCCGAAGGCGACCTCACCTCCCCGGGAGGCGTCAGCGCGGCTTCCGCCGCTGTTTCCTCGAGATCCTTCTTGAAGAACGCCATCTGCTGTTTGTACCCTTCCTGTCTCTTGAACTCGTTCCGGATCAGGCTACACGGCGGCTGAGGCGTCTGGAGCGGGCAACGGGACTCGAACCCGCGACATCCAGCTTGGGAAGCTGGCACTCTGCCAACTGAGTTATGCCCGCAGGCGCTCAGACCGGGTTCAAGGTAACCCAGCCCCTGCGGACGGTCAAGCACCCCGGCCCCACCTCGGAAAAAGACGCTATGATGCGCACCGTTACGCCCCTCGTCCTCGCACTTGATGGTCCGCAGTTCCCAGCCCCTCTACTTCTTCCCGGAGCGGGACGTGACCGGCGAGGAACTCGAAGAGATGCTCCACGGCGGAAGCCGCGAGGATCGCTGCACCGCGATCTCCTGCATGCTGCGCTACGCACAGTGGGAAGACATCTGGGACTACGTCTCCCGGGATGAGGTGCGGGAGCTGTTCGACGACCTGGACCTGCCCGAGAGCCTGCGCGCCGCGTGGGCCCGCATGCTGAAGATCGAGTCGGTCGCCACCTGAGTTCTATCGTCGATCGCCCATCACCAGGCCGCCCAGACCGCCGAGGACGGAACCTTCGCCCTTGCGCGTTCCGCCGGTCTGGGGGGCGGCGGCGTAGACCCGGCTCGCCAGGCGGCTGAACGGAAGGGACTGGATCCACACCTTTCCGGGTCCGGTCAGGCTGGCGAAGAAGAGCCCCTCGCCGCCGAACAGCGCGGTCTTGATCCCGGGCACCGTCTGGATGTCGTAGTCGACCTGGCGTTCGAAGGCGACCAGGCAACCGGTGTCCAGCCGCAGCGTCTCGCCGGCGGCGAGATCGCGCTCGACGACCGTGCCTCCGGCGTGGACGAACGCGAGTCCGTCGCCTTCGAGCTTCTGCAGGATGAAGCCTTCGCCGCCGAACAGACCAGCCCCGAGCTTTCGCTGAAACGCGATGCCGACCGATACGCCCTTGGCGGCACAGAGGAAGGCGTCCTTCTGGCAGAGGATCGTGTTGCCATGCGCCGGAAGGTCGAGTGGAATGATGCGCCCCGGGTAGGGCGAGGCGAAAGCCACGTTGCGTCGGGCGCCGGCGCCGTTGCCGAACACCGTCATGAACAGGGACTCCCCCGTCAGGACCCGTTTGCCGGCGGAAAGGAGCTTGTCCATGAAGCCGCCCCCGCCACGCTCCGAACCGTCGCCGAAGATCGTGTTCATCTCGATGCCGGGATCCATGTACATGAACGATCCCGCTTCCGCGATACAGGCCTCGCCCGGATCGAGCGTGATCTCGACGAACTGCATCTCCTCGCCGACGATCACGAAGTCGATTTCATCAGCGACGCCCCCCGGCGGCTTGGGGATCGGCGTGCCGAAGGCGGCGGCGAACCGCGGCTCGCTGACGACCGGCGCCCAGTTGCCCATGCCGTCCCGGTAGACATGAGCGCCGCGCGCGACTGAGCCGGAACGGATCCTCTCCTCGATCTCCTCGGCCTTGTACGGCCCTTCCTGCTTGCCGTCGACGGCGACGTACCAGATCTGATCGCTCATGCTCTGAAGTACTCCTGTTTCGGTCCCTGGGTTTCGTCGCGCTTCAGGTTCATCGGGCGAGCGGCGGATCGTAGCCCAGGATCCGCACCTCGAAGATCCAGGGCCAGTACTTCCCGGTCAGCAGGAAGGTCCCGGTCTCGGGCCGGTAGGCGATGCCGTTGAGGACGTCCGCCTCCTCCGCCTCCTCCTCGGTCAGGAGGCCCGAAGCGTCGACCATGGCCACCACCGATCCGGAATCCATGTCGATGGCGGCAATCTCGTCGCTGCCGAAGAGGTTCGCGAAGAGCAGGTCGTCCACCAGCTCGAGTTCATTCAGGTCGTCCACCGGCATGCCGCTCCTCGTTACGCGCAGGCGCCGCCGCACCGTCAGGGTCTCGGGATCGCGGAACGTGAGGATCGGTGTGCCGTCGCTCATGATGAGGTCCGATCCGTCGTAGGCGAGTCCCCAACCTTCCCCGTCGAAACGCATCGTCCCCAGTTCGGTGAACGGTTCCAGCGTCCACACCAGGGCCATGCCTCGTCGCCAGGTCAACTGGATCAGCCGCTCCTCCGCGCCCGGGACGAGGGCGATGCCCTCACCGAACAGGTCCTGGTCGAGATCGACCCGGTCCAGTTCCGAACCGTCATCCCAGCGCCACGAGCGCAGGCTCGAGGCGCCATAGGAGCCGGTGCTCTCGTAGATCACCCCGTCGCGCCACAGCAGGCCCTGCGTGTAGGCCCCGGGATCGTGTGGACGCCGGTCGAGGATCTCGACCAGCCAGCGTTCCGGGTCCGGCGGCCGCTGGCCAGCCCCGTCGTTCGTCGATGAATCGCTCGACCCGGCCGGCGCGCACGCCGGAGCGAGGAGCAGGGCGAAGCTCAACAGGCTGAGGGCCGGGAGGGTCTTGTGCATGCGCCGACGGCCACGCTAGCAGCCCGTGGCGCCGGGCCGCGCTTGACGGTTCCGGCGGTGGTTGGAAGAGTGTCGCCGCCATGACCTCTCCCGTCCTGCGAAGGGTCAGTCTTCTCGCCAGCGGCGCGCTCCTAGCCGCGGCCTGGTTCGCCTTTGCCCAGCCGGCGGCTGACCAGTCGTTGTCGAGTCCACGAGAGACGATGCGCGTCTTCCTGGAGGCCTTCGCGACCGAGACCGGCCGCCCGGACCTGGAGACAGCCGCCGGCTGCCTGGATCTGGGAGATCTCCCCTTCCCGGTCCGAGCGCGGCAGGGAAGGAACCTGGCCAGCGAACTGAAGCACGTGATCGACCGGCTCGAGTTCGTGGACCTCGCGGCCATTCCGGACGGGGACGCCCTGGACCGGTGGGTGTTCAGCGACGACCTGTCCGCGCCGATCGTGCTGGCGCCGGACGAGAACGGGAACTGGTTGTTCACGCGCGAGACGGTCGCGTCCATCCCGACCCTCTACCAGGAGCTGCGGGACCGGTCGGTGGTCGAAGGAGTCGAGGAAGCGCCGGTGACGGCGGCGACCTGGCTCCGGGATCGCGTTCCGTCCTATCTGCGGACCGGCGGCTTCGTCCTCCACCCCTGGCAGTGGCTGGCCCTGCCGATCCTCGTTCTGGTTGGCCTGCTGATCGACCGGGTCGTCGTCTGGATCGCCTACGGACTGTTCGGCGGACCGCTGAACCGGCGCTACGAGTCCCTCGATCTCCAGGGTGCGCGTCGCATCCTGCGCCCAACCGGGCTACTCGTCATGGCCGGAGTGTGGTGGCTGGGCCTCCAGTGGCTCGGCTTGCCGCCCCGGGTTCATGCCTGGCTGGACGTTGTCGTTCTCGTGCTGTTCCTGCTGGCGCTCGGCCGGGTGGCATTCGCCCAGATCGATCTGCTCGGAACGGCGCTTCGAGCACGCGCCGCCAGGGCCGAGAACCGGTTCCAGGACCAATTGGTCCCGTTCGTCACGAAGACGCTGAAGGTGGCGGTCGCCGTCTTCGGCATCGTCTTCCTGCTCGCCCAGCAGGGGCGGGACGTGACGGCGCTGCTCGCCGGCCTGGGATTGAGTGGCCTCGCGGTGGCCCTCGCGGCGCAGGATCTGCTCAAGAACCTGTTCGGGTCGGTCACCGTCCTGCTCGACCGGCCGTTTCGCATCGGCGACTGGGTCAAGGTCGGTGACGTCGAAGGCGTGGTCGAGGAGATCGGCTTCCGCAGCACCCGCGTCCGGACGTTCTACGCTTCCCTGATCACGCTCCCCAACGCCAGGTTGATCGACGCCTCGGTCGACAACTACGGCGCTCGGGCGTTCCGCCGGTGGAGCACGCGCATCAGCATCACGTACGACACGCCGCCGGAAACCGTCGACGCCTTCTGCGAGGGCCTGCGGCAGATCGTCCGCGCCAACGACTCGATGCGCCAGGACGCCTTCGAGATTCACCTGAACGAGTTCGGCACGGACGGCCTGGAGATCATGCTCTACGTCTTCTTCCTGGCCCCGGACTGGAGTACGGAGTTGCGGCTCCGCCACGACCTGGCCCTGGACATTCTCCGACTCGCAGACCGGCTCGGCGTGCGCATCGCCTTCCCCACGCGGACGATTCAGTTGGAGGCCACGGCGGACGACGATTCGTCCGACTGATCGCCGGGAAGAACGATGCGAACCGAGAGTCCTCCGCCAGGCCTGGTGGCCGCGGTGATCGATCCGCCATGCTCCTGGATGATCCGCCGGGCGATCGGAAGCCCCAGACCGGTGCCCCCGCTCGAGGTCGAGAAGTAGGGCTCGAAGATCCGCTCCAGATCGCTGTCCGGGACGCCAGGGCCCCGATCCGAGACGGTCAGGGCGACTGCGCCGTCCGGACCACCGGGCTCGATTCTCACGAGCACTTCTCCATCCCTGCTGCTGGCCCGGAGGGCGTTCTCGATCAGGTTGCGCAGCGCTCTCTGCATCAGGCGCCGGTCGAACGCGAGGGCGGCCTCCGCCGCTCCAGGCTCCGACTCGAAGAGGACGGCCACTGCCCCATGCGCCGTGCTTCCGTACCCCTCGACGACTTCCCGAGCCGCTTCCGCCAGATCGTCGGACGCCGGTCGGGCGAGCGGGATCCTGCTGTAGGTCGAGAACTCGCCCGCGGTCCGCGCCAGCTCTTCCACCTGCCTCAGGATGTTCCCGGTACACCGGTCGAACACCTCCTCCAGGCGGTCCGGGGCATCCCGCCACACTTGTCGCAGGTGTTCGGTCGAGAGCCGGATCGGCGTCAGCGGATTCTTCACTTCGTGCGCGATCAGCCGCGCCATCTCGGCCCAGGCCTCGAGTCGTTGCGCGCGGACCAGATCGGCCCGCGCCGACGCGATGCGAGCCGCCATGCCGTCGATCGCCTCGGCGAGCGTCCTGAGTTCCGTTTCCCGCGGTGCGAAGCCCAGCGACGCCGCTCCGCCGGCAATGCGGTCGGCGCCGTCGATCATTCGCACCAGCGGACGGGTGAATCCTCGCGCGAGCCGCGCGCCGACCGTGACCAGCAGCAGCACGAGGGCGGTTGTGACGACCAGGGACTGCCGCCTGAGGGCGGCCAGTTCTCGCGTCGCCGCCTCCTGTTGCGCCAGCAGCGGCACGGACACGAACAGCCCCGACTCTCCCGGCCGCACTTCCCCCAGAGACACCGGCGTGTACAGCTCCAGGTACGACGTGCCCTGCCGCGTGGTTTGTACCCGCGCGGCCGTCGGATGGCCAAGCAGGGCCAACCGGCTGTAGACGTTCCCCGGAATCCGTTCCGGCATGAGGCCGGCGGTGAAGAGGTCCGGCTTGCTGGACGCGTAGACGCTGCCCCGCCAGTACAGGTTCACTTCGTGGCCCACGACCTCCGCGAGCCAGGACAGAAGCTCGTCGTCCAACTGGGCGTCAATCGAAAAGCCTGCTTCCAGACCGAGCAGAAAGTCCGTCAGAACGTACTCGAGCGACACGAGAGCGGTACGGCCCGCGGCCTCCTGCTCTGCCTGAACCCGGGCCGCCAGATTCCGGAAGAGGAGGCCATTGAGCAGCGTCAGCGGCACGATCGCGATCAGGGCCAGCACCGCCGTGAGGCGCACGGAGTAGCGCCGGATGTCGGGTAGCAGGCGTCTCCGCAGCTTGGCCGTGGGCAGGCTGATCAGGAGAACGGCGAAAGCCGCCGCGGACGCCGCCAGCACGAGCCGCGTTGCCACCGTGGCGATCCGCCAGAGACGCTCCGCCACTGCCTCCTCCGGTAGCAGCGCGACGATCCAGAGGCCCGGCAGATCCGTCGGGCTGAACCAGGCCAGGGCCGGTCCCGCCGGGGTCTCGACCTTCAGGGTCCGGCGCGGATCCACGGCCTCGGACGGCGGCGGCAAGAGCCAGTCTTCCTGCCACGGCGAGACGAGGGGACGGCCGGCGCCGTCGACATAGGCAAGTTCCGCATTCGCCGACGGAACCGAGCCGCTCCGGCTTCGGTCCGGACCGCCCCGCAGCAGGCGTAGCTGCAGCTCGGCGCCGGCGCCCTCCGTGGCGCCGCTCCAGACCTCGGCTTTCGGCAATGCCATCGTCCAGAAACGAACCATGCCCCAGTCCTGTCCCGCGGAGTCCAGCGAGAACTCGTCCGAAGCGCTTCGCTGCTGCTGCCAGATCGGGAGGTCACCCGATGGCCAGCGTGCGCTGGCGGTGTCCAGGCTGCCCGTCTCCGGATCGAGCGGCAGGCCATAGGAAAACACAGAGATGCCGCCCTCCCGGATCACGGCGAGCGCGGAGACCATCTCGGAAGCGGCCAGGGGCGACCGGCTCCAGAGTTCCAGGGCCAGGTCCTGGTGATCGTCGAGTTCGCGTGGATCGCCCAGGGCCAACCGTCTCAGGTCGATCGTCGCCAGGAAGACGCTCGTGCTCTCCGCCAGCGACGCGACCTCCTGCGGATGCGGACCGTCGAAACCCCCTCGGAGGTCGTCCGAGAGCAGCGCCCGCAATGCCGGCCGGTGGGTCGCTTCGGCCAGCAGACCCACGCCCGCGGCCGCCGCGGCAGCGATCAACAGAACATGCATCCAGTCCCGACGCTCCAACCAGCCGAACGCCCAGAACAGGATCCCCGCGAGGACTGACCAGGCCGCCATCAACACGACCCAGTCGCCGACCGGACCTCCGAAGGAAGTCCCCGGATCCGGCGGCGTACCGGTCGCATGGGTCACCCAGATCCGCCACCGGAAGAGACCGTAGCCCACTGCCGCCGCGACTCCGGCCAGACCGAGGGCCGCGGCCGCGGGGCGAGGTCTCGCGGCTGCTCGGGCCCTCCAGCGCCGGAAGAGCCAGACCATCGACAGACTGACCCCGAGAGCGAGGGCGACCAGAGCGAGGGAAGCCACGATGGTCGGGGACTGTCCGCCTGAAGGCTCGAAGCGAAGCCGTAGCCAGGGTCCGGGAACGCCATCGGGCGGAGCCAGCTCGAGAATGCCGAGCGCCTCGAGAGCCGGCGTAAGAGGTTCCGCGGAATGGTCCCGTACCGACCACCTGACGTCGTGGCGCCGGAGCCCGAAGGGCGTGGAGAACGGCAGCGCGTCGGTCGGGAAGCTGTTGCCGACGATCAACCGCCAGCCACCCTCCCCCGCGCTCATGTCGACGGCCGCGTAGAACGAGACCGCGGTGAAGCCGGCGGTCTGGCTGATGCCTCCAGGCAGAAGGCGATCCAGGGGCAGATCGTGACGAAGTCCCGGACCGCCCCAGGCCTGCGCCAGGTCATCGGGATCGACCAGAACCAGCGTGCGTCCGCCCGAGCGACCGGTCCGGTCCAACTCCTCGAACACGCTCTGTACCGCCTGCGCCGAGCCGAGAGGCACGGCTACGGTGCGTCGGACACTCTCGGCGGCCCGTTCCGCGTCCTCCAGCAGGTCCAGCAGCAGGTCGCGGTAGGCGGCTTCCATCGCGGCCGTCTGAGCGCGGGTCGGCAGCGGCGGACCGTCGCTGCTCCGCGACCAGCGATCGACCGCGAACAGGACAGCGGAAAGGACAAGCAGGCCGAGGATGATGCGCAGCTCAGCCGACCTTGCGCCGCGCCGGCCCACCGGGGCAGTCATGGTTCCGTCGCTGCCGCCCGCACGGACCGGAGGATCCGGGCAGCAACCTGCTCCGCGTCGCCAGCCGAGGTGTCGATCAACTCGTAGGTTTCATCGCGCCTCAGCGGCGAGGCGCTACGGTGGATGTCGCGCTCGTCCCGGGCACGCATCTCCCTCAGCAACCGGCCGCGGTCGCCGCATTCGCGACCAGCGAGCTGGCGCAACCGACGCTCGGCCCGGATCTCGAGCGGAGCATCCAGATAGAACTTGTGCGGGGTTTCCGGAAAGACGACCGTGCCGATGTCCCTTCCCTCCACCACCGCGCCCTCCCTGGCGGCGAACTCGCGCTGCTTCGCAACGAGCCAGGAACGAACCGCCGGGTGGACGGCAACCCGCGAGGTCGCCGCGTCGACCCGCGGGGTTCGGAGCCGGACGCCCGGCGCTGCTCCGTCCACGACCACTTCGGCTTCGTCCTTCCGCGGGCGCAACTCGAAGTGGAGCCCCGCGATCAACCTGCTCATTGTCGGCCCGTCGGCCGGATCGAGATCTTCCTCCAGGGCCTTCCACGCGACGGCCCGGTACATGGAGCCGGTATCGAGGTAGGGCACGCCGAGTTGCGCCGCCACCCGGCGCGCTACGGTGCTCTTGCCGACACCGGCGGGACCGTCGATCGCCACGACGACAGTCATCGGCGACGCGGTTTCCGCCGGCGTGGGCCGGGAGAGCCTTTCCCGGGCCCCGGTCCTGAACCTCCGCGGAGAGCGGCGACTTCATCGGCCGAAAGCTCCCGCCAGGACCCGAGCGGAAGCTCCGCGTCCTCAAGGCGGCCGATTGCCACGCGACGCAGCCGCTGCACCGGATGCCCGACACGGAAGAACATCTCGCGGATCTGCCGCGTCCTCCCCTCGACCAACTCGATCTCCCACCAGCTCGAGGCACGGGCCGGGCGGGCGCCGCGCCGGGTCGGCGCCCGGGTCAGTCTCAGCGGTGCGGTCCGGCGACCCGCGATCACCATGCGGCCTCGAAGGCGCGCGATCGCCGAGTCCGCCGGAAGGCCCCGGACCTTGGCGAGGTACCGTTTTGAACAGCCGAAACGAGGGTGGGTCAGGCGGTACGCCAGATCGCCGTCATCGGTTACCAGCAGCAGGCCCTCCGTCCCGTAGTCGAGCCGTCCGACGGGCTTCAGCCGCCGGCGCCACCTGTCGGGAATGAGGTCCATCACCGTGGGCCGACCCTCGGGGTCCGACCGCGTCGTCACGTAGCCGGACGGCTTGTTCAGCAGGACGTATCGCGAGGCGGCGTGCCGACGGATCGGCTCACCGTCGACGAGTACCGCGACCGGAGGCTCTCCCGCCGAGGCAACCCGGTCGCCTAGCACCGCCACGCGGCCGTCGATCGTGACCCGCCCTTCCCGAATGAGATCCTCCGCTGCCCGGCGGGACGCGACGCCCGCTCGGGAGAGGACCTTCTGGAGCCGTTCGCCCCGCCGGTGCTCAGCCATCTCCTGAGTCCACCGGCGCCAGGGTGAGCTCGGACTGAGGGACCTCTTCCTCCGCCGCCGCCAGGAAGGTCTCCTCGAAATCCTCGAGCGGCGGCAGTTCCGACAGCGAGCGCAGGCCGAAGTGAAGCAGGAAGTCGCGCGTCGTGGCGTAGAGAAACGGACTGCCCACGACCTCCTTGCGGCCGGCGATACGGATCAACCGCCGCTCGAGCAGTGTCTTGAGGACACCGGCGGAGTTCCGGCCCCGGAGGTCCTGGATCTCGGGGCTGGTCACCGGTTGACGGTAGGCGACGATCGCCAGGGTTTCCACCGCGGCCATCGAGAGCTTGCTGCGGCCGGCGACCTCGAAGTACCTCCGCAGATAGGCATGGAGGTCCGGGCGCGTCACCAGCCGGTAGCCGCCGCCGGCGTGATCGACGACGACTCCGCGGTCTGGCTGCCCGCCGGACTCACCGGTGCGGTAGCGCGCCAGGACTGTCTGAAGAGCTTCGCGCGCCTGCTCCCGGGAGTTCTCGGGGAAAACCTCGAGCAGCTTCGCTTCGGGTTGCGGATCCGGGCTCGCGAAGAGCAACGCCTCGAACACCGCCGCCATCTCTGCCTGGTCGGTCATCCGGTGAAGTCCTCAAGCAAGATCGGATCCAGCGGCCGCGTCGTCCGGAACAGCAGTACCGATCTGTCCCCGGCTGAGTGCAGCCGGACGAGGTTCAGTCTCGCCATCTCGAGCACCGCCAGGAAGCAGGCGATCGCCTCGGCCCGGCTCGACAGCGCGAAGAGGTCATCCTGAAGGTCGAGCGACCGGCCGCCGTCGAAGCGCCGCAGAAGCCTCTCGATCTGGCCCCGAACGCTGAACGTCTCGCCCTGGTAGGTCAGCGGGCTCGGATGCTCCTCGTCGTAGCGCTTCAGCACGTTGCGGAGGACCTGAAGGAGGTCGAAGAGCGAGAGATCTCCCATGTCGAACTCCTCGTCGTCGTCCCCGGACGCCGCGGCTGGCGTGCCGCTCCGCGTCCACAGACCATGGCGGAGATCGTCAACTTCCGCGAGCGTCTGTGCCGCCTCCTTCAGCCGCTGGTACTCGAGGAGCCGTTCGATCAGTTCACGTCGCGGGTCGTCGGGCGCTTCGCCCGCTTCCGGTTCGGGTAGCGGCAGCAGCACCCTGGCCTTGAGTTGAATCAGCAGCGCAGCCTCGTAGATGTACTCGGCGGCTATGTCCAGGTCGAGCTCGTCCATCAGTGCCAGATACTCGTGGAACTGGTCGCAGACCAGCGCGACCGGGATGTCCGTGATCTCGATCTCGTTGACGCGGACAAGGTGCAGAAGCAGATCGAGAGGGCCCTCAAACGCAGGGAGCTGGACCCTCCACGACGCCGGCAACAGGCTGTCGTGCCCATCCACGAGCTTCATCCGGATGGATTCTCCCACACTGCCGGCGCCGGAAGGCCGACAGAGCCCACAGCTTCGAACCACTCTCGGGCCGCGTGGTGCGGGCGAAACCGCTGGTCGAGGCGTTGCCGTCCCGCTTCGCCACGGACTCGCGCCTCCTCGGGATCGGACATCGCCTCGATCAGCGCGGCGGCGAGCGCGGCCGAGCGTTCAGGCGGGACGAGCCAGCCGGTCTCCCCATCGACCACGACCTCGGGAATGCCGCTGACCGTCGAGGCGATGACGGGGACGCCGTCGCTCATCGCTTCCAGCACGACGAGAGGCATGCCCTCGTAGGTCGAGGGCACGATCAGCGCGGTCGCCCGTCGCCTCAACCGCGCCGCTTCCGCCCGTGAGCAGCGTCCCGCCCAGTGAACGCAGGCGCCCAGTCCGAGCCGTTCGCACATCGCCTCAAGCGTCCCCCGGCGCTCGCCGTCGCCCGCCACGACCAGGCGCGGGCGGTGGCCGCTATCGCGCGCCCGCGCCATCGCCTGCAACAGGATCTCCATTCCCTTCCGTATGCGCAGCCGGCCGACGGCCAGCACGTACGGTTCGCCGCCAACCGGTTCGTCCCGGCCTGCGGCGGGCACCGATTCTCCCGCGCGGGCGTCCAACGGCGCGCCGGTGACGTTCGGCACCACGCGCACACCCTCCACGCCGTAGTCGTCCTCGATCTCCCGGGCGGTCGCCCGGCTCGGGGCAAGCCGCACGTCGGATCGCCTCGCGGTCAGCCGGCCGAGCGCGATGTGCAGGGGAGTGCGGAGCGCGCGGAACAGCCGCTCGCTCCGAACCGGTCGGGCGACCACCCTGGCGTCCAGGTCGTGATCGACGAGCGGGCGGACCGCCTGACGTTCCCGTACGTAGCTCACCTGCTGGAGCGCCACGAGCAGCGGCCTCGACGCGCGATCGAGCCGCGCGAGATCGCGGATCACCAGGCCGCCGTCGCTTTCATGTACCTGCACGACGTCCGGCCGCCATTCCCGGACGACGCGCCGGACAGCACTCCGCGCCCGCCAGGGAAAGGCGGACTTGGAGACGTTCGGTCCACAACGGTCACGACCCACGATGTCGACTTTGCAACCCGCCTGCCCCAGCCCCCAGGCGAGTTGCAGCACCTGTTCCCCGGCGCCGGACAGGTCCTTCGGCGGCAGCACGTTGGCGACCAGCAACACCTTCATGGCAGAAGGCCGGGAATGCGCCGCCCCAACTGTCGCCGCAGCGCGTCGTTCCCGGGATCCGCCAGACGGTCCAGCAGTTGGGATGCGTCCCGCCGCGCCGCCACCAGCCAACTCCAGTCGCGCGCGAGGTCGCCGAACCGGAACTGCGGCAGACCGGCCTGGCGCGTGCCGAGGATCTCGCCGGGTCCCCGTTGCCGCATGTCCTCTTCCGCGATCCGGAAACCGTCGGTCGAGCCCGCGAACACGCTCAGGCGCCGCTCCGCCTCGGCGGAGGGCTCCCCCGCGATCGCGATACAGAGCGGATCCCCCAGCCGTGGATCCGTACCGCGGCCGATCCGGCCCCGCAACTGGTGCAACTGGGCGAGGCCGAACCGCTCGGCGCCCAGAATGACCATCGCCGTCGCCTCGGGCACGTCGACGCCGACTTCGATCACGGTCGTCGCCAGCAGGACCTGGATCGATCCACCGGCGAAGCGGCTCATCGTCTCATCTCGCTCCTGGCGCCGCAGGCGTCCGTGCACAACGCCGTGGGGGACCGCGAGCGCGCGCGCCCATTTCGGGCCGGACTCCGTGAGCGAAGGCAGTCCGGCGGCAGCGCCCTCGCCGCCGTCGATCAGGGGGAAGACGACGTAGGCCCGGCCGCCGCTCTCCAGGCGCCTCCGCACCTCGTTCACCGCTTCCTCCATTCGGCCGTCCGTCGTTACCCTGGTCTCTATCGGGCGGCGACCGGGAGGCATCTCGTCCAGGATCGACACGTCGAGATCACCGTACACCGTCAGCGCCAGCGACCTGGGAATCGGCGTCGCCGTCATGACAAGGAGGTCCGGTCGCAGGCCCTTGCGAACGAGGGACTGGCGCTGGACGACGCCGAAGCGATGCTGTTCGTCGATCACGGCGAGACCCAGCCTCGCGAACCGGGTGCGTTCCTCGATCAGGGCGTGGGTGCCGACGACGAGGTCTACCCGGCCGTCCGCGATTCCCTCCTCCACCGCGCCGCCGTCGCTGGCAACGCGCTGGCTCGAAGTGACGAGCGCGACCGTCATGCTGGAACCGAGCAGTCGTTCCAGGGAGGCGAAGTGCTGCTCGGCCAGAAGTTCGGTCGGCGCCATCAGCGCCGATTGCAGGCCGCTTCGGGCGGCGATCAGACAGGAGAGGGCCGCCAGGACCGTCTTGCCGCTGCCCACGTCGCCCTGGACCAGCCGGAGCATGGGCTCCTCTCCGCCGAGATCGTCGGCGATCTCTCCGAGCACGCGTTCCTGGGCGCCGGTCAGGCGAAACGGCACAAGGCTGGTGGCAGCCGCCCACGTGACGCCGTCGGCGCGGTACCGATGAGGCTTTCCCGATCGACGGCGCTGGCGACGCGCCGCCGCGAGTTGCAACTGCTGGAGCAGGAACTCACCGTAGGCGAGGCGGGCATGGGCCGGGCTCCGCCTGGCGTTCAGTTCCTCGATCGAGGTTTCTCGCGACGGCGAGTGAACTTCCGTCAGGGCTTCCGCCAGTCGGGGTAGTTCGTGCTTCGTCCGCTCCTCGCGTGGAAGCCACTCCTCAATCCACTCGGATCCCGACGTGTCCCCCAGAGTCCGGATCGCATCGGCAACGAGCCGGGCCACTCGGGACGGTGGTACCTCCCCGATCCGGCCGTAGACCGGCCGCACGCCGCCGCCGTCGGATTCCTCCCCGCCGATTCGCTCGACGGATGGGTTCGAGAGTTGCCAGGGACCGTCTCCGCCGCGTCGACGGAGCGGGCCGTGCAGGAGGTAGGGCACGCCCTCCTCGAGCTGCTGCGCGAGGTAGGGGCGGTTGAACCAGACCACGCCGACCCTGGCATCGCCGTCGCAGGCGACCGCCTCGACGCGGGAGAAACGTCGCCGCCCGAACATCCGTTTCAGTTTCTCCAGTCGCGCGACCACGGTCAGGGGACCGGGCTTGACGGGCTCCGTTGAGTCGTCGTCGGCACCCGGCAGCCGGCCCAGCGTGCGACGGTCCTCGTATCGGAGCGGGAGGTGCGCCAGCAGGTCCGCGATCCGCCGGCAGCCGGCGGCCGCCAGGCGGCGCCCCAGCACCGGCCCGACGCCGCGCGCAGTGGTGATCGGATCGCGCGCGTCCATCTTTCCCCGCCGGAGCTACCGCTGGACTTCGAGTGTCGCGTTGCGGACGTCGAGGGACACGCTGGCGCCGAGCGGCAGGGTGTGGTTTGGCGCCTCATGGCCGGCGGGCAACCCGGTGAACAGCGGCGCGCCGAGGGCGCCGGCGAAGTCGATCAGGCTGGCACGCGCGTCGCAGTTCGTGAAGTGGCCGGCGATCACGGCGCGGACACCGGCCGCCTGGCCGGATGTCCGAAGCTGGGTGAGCAGCCGGTCGATCCGGTACTCCGGCTCGTCGATGTCCTCCAGCACGAGGATCGCGTCCTCGAAGCTCGGCAAGAGCCCCGTTCCGACCGTTGCAGCCAGCATGGTGAGGCATCCTCCGAGCATGCGGCCTTCGATCGCCGTGGGTCGGCCGGCCGACAGTTCCGCTGAAACCCGTTCCAGCGCCCAGGGCCCCGGAAGCCGGCCGGCAAGCGCGTCGAGGAAGGAACGGCGCTCCTCCGGCAACAGGCCCCGCGCGAAGTCGGCCGCCATGGGGCCATGAAAGGCCACCGTTCCCGTCCTCGCGACCAGCGCCAGGAGCAGGGGCGTCAGGTCCGAGTAGCCGACGTAGGGGCGCGGTCTGGCGGCAAGCAGAGTCCAGTCGACCCGTCCGAGGATACGCGGAACGCCGTATCCTCCGCGCGCGAACACGATCGCCGCAACCGACTCGTCGGCCGCCAGTTCATGGAAGGCCTCCAGGCGCTCTCCGTCCGAGCCCGCGAACAGCGGCCGGCCGCTGAGCGACGCTTCGGGCCGCAGGTTCGCAGCGAGAACCGGCTCGAAGCCGAGTTCCTCCAGCGCGGCGATGCCGGCGGCCAGCCGCTCCGTGTCGATACGGCCCGAGAGCGCGGCGATCCCCACGCGGTCGCCGGGCTTCGCCACGGGCGGACGTTCGACGGTGGAAACACGCTGGCCGGGGTGCAAGGTCAAGTGCCGGAGGACCTCGTAAGCCGGATTCTGTTCGTCCCACAGCCCGAGGGCTTCGGGAGGCGGCCATTCATCTATGCGACCTACCCGGAGAACGTCCCGCGCCGCGAACAGCCCGGGACCGGGACGGACAACCCGATCCGCTCTCCCTATTTGGTCTTGCTCCACATGGGGTTTGCCTTCGCCTCGGACCGTCGCCGGCCGAGCGGTGCGCTCTTACCGCACCGTTTCACCCTTGCCTGCCCTCGACTCCCTCGTGATCCCTTCGGACCCCGAGGATCCGGGGCCGGCGGTCTGCTCTCTGCTGCACTTTCCGTCGCGTCACCGCGCCTTGCCGTTAGCAAGCATGCCGTCCGTTGGAGTCCGGACTTTCCTCCACCGGCGGTTCCCCGCCGGCAGCGACCGCGTCCGGTCCTCCGGCACCGCGGAGGCTAGCAGCTTTCAGCCGCCTCACTGCCCGGAGCGCGAACGTTCGCCGTGGACTGAAGCGTAGACCGATCGTGCCAGCTTCGGTCCAAGCACCTCGCGCAGTTGCTGTTCCGAGGCCTGGGCTACGCCGGCGTAGCTGCCGAAGCGTCGCACCAGCAGCTTGCGCCGTTGCGGCCCGATACCCCGGAGGTCGTCGAACCGGCTGTGCAATGCCCTCCGGGAGCGACGGCGCCGGTGCCGGGAAACGGCGAAGCGATGGGCCTCATCCCGAACCTGCTGCAGCACCCGAAGGCCCGCATGGCTCCGCTCCAGCCTGAGCGGCGCGGGACGTACCGGGAGGTACAGCTCCTCCTCCCTCTTGGCGAGTCCGACCACCGGCGTTTCGTCGACCCCCAGCTCCACGAGGGCTTCGAGTGCGGCGTTCAACTGCCCGCGACCACCGTCGATCAGGATCAGGTCCGGCATCTCTCCGACCTCATCGAGTACGCGCCGGTAGCGCCGGCTCACGGCCTGGCGGATCGCGGCGAAGTCGTCGGCCCGGGAGAGCCCCCGGATGTTGAAACTGCGGTACTGGCCCTTGACCATCCGTCCGTCGCTCCAGACGACCAGCGAAGCGACGGTCTGGCTGCCGCCGAAGGTCGAGATGTCGAACCCCTCGATCCGCCGCGGCGGGTCGGCGAGGTCGAGCGCCTTTCGCAGCGCCCCGCCGGCCTCGACGCCCGCGCCCGCACCACGGAAGCGGCGCCGAAAGGCCATCGCCGCGTTGCGGTTGGCGAGCGCGATGCGTTGCGCCTTCGGCCCGCGCGACGGCATGCGGAGGTAGACCCTGGATTCCCTTCGGCTGCTCAGCCAATCGATCAGCGCCTCCTCGCCTTCGATCGGCGCCGGCAGGTGGATCTCCTTCGGAATCAGCGTCGTCCGGTCGTAGAGCTGGGGCAGCAGCTCGGAAAGCAGGCGTTCGGCGGTGATTCTGGGCACGCCTTCCCAGAACAGCTCGCGACGGTCCAGCACCTGGCCGCCCCGCATGACGAGAACGGTGACCGCCGCGTTGTCGCCGCCCGTGTGGACGCCGAAGATGTCGACGTCCTCCCCGCGGGCCGAGCTGAGCTTGCGGCGCTGGCTGACCTCGTCGATCTCGTGAATCGTGTCGCGCAGCCGCGCAGCCGCCTCGAACTCGAGTCCTTCCGCGAGCGTCCGCATCCGGGTACGCAGGTCCTTCAGCAGTTCCTCGTTCCGGCCGGCCAGGAACAGCCGGGCCTTCTCCACCCCGTCGGCGTACGCCTCGTCCGTGGTCAGTCCGTCGACGCAGGGACCGAGGCAGCGCTTCATGTCGTAGTAGAGACAGGGCCGCGGCAGGCTGCCGTCGATGTCGATCCGGCAGACCCGGATGCCGAAGAGCTTCTGGGTCAGCTTGATCGCCTTGCGGGCCAGCCCCGCCGGCAGGTACGGGCCGTAGTACTCCGCCCCGTCGCGGCGGATGCGGCGGGTGAAGGCAAGCCGCGGGTGTCCGTCCTCCAGGGTCAGCTTGAGGTACGGATAGGTCTTGTCGTCCCGAAGGCGGATGTTGAAGCGGGGCTGGCGCTTCTTGATCCAGTTGTTCTCGAACATCAGGGCCTGGGCTTCGGAGTCGGTCACGACGAACTCGACGTCGGCCGCATCGTGGAGCATGAGCGCGATGCGCGGGTCGTCGGCCGGCTTGCGGTAGGCGGCGGCCCTGCGCTTCAGGGACTTCGCCTTGCCGACGTAGAGCGCCTCTCCCGCCTCCGACTTGAAGATGTAGATGCCCGGCAGGTCCGGCAGTTCGCCGAGCTTGCGGGAAAGCTCCGGGTGCATCAGCCCATTACCTTGAGTTCCTGGAGTTCCCTGAGCCGGTCCCGGAGCACCGCGGCCTGCTCGAACTCGAGCCGCCTCGAAGCCTGCTTCATCGCCTTTTCCAGGCGCGCGATCCGCCGTTCCAGGGGCATCTCCGGCGCGTCCTCGCGCAACAGATCTTCCACCGCGGCCTCCGCTTCCGCTCCCGCCTTGTGCAGGTAGTCCAGGTTGCTCATCTGGACCAGGGGACTGTGCACCTCCTTGAGGATGGAGGCCGGCTCGATTCCGTGTTCGCGGTTGTAGCGCTCCTGGACCCGCCGCCGCCGCTCCGTCTCCCCGATCGAGCGGTCGATCGACTCGGTCCGCTGGTCGGCATAGAAGATCACCCGGCCGTTCAGGTTGCGGGCGGCCCGGCCCGAGGTCTGGATCAGGGACACCTCGCTGCGCAGGAAGCCCTCCTTGTCGGCGTCCAGGATGGCGACGACCGACACCTCGGGCAAGTCGAGGCCCTCGCGCAGGAGGTTGATGCCGACCAGGATGTCGAAGTCGCCGCGGCGCAGGGCGGTCGTGATCTCGACCCGTTCCAGCGTGTCGATGTCGCTGTGCAGGTAGCGCACCCTGAGACCGAGCTCGTTGAGGTACTGGGTGAGTTCTTCCGCCATGCGCTTGGTCAGCGTCGTCACCAGAACGCGCTCGCCACGGTCGATCGCCTCGCGGGCCTCGGCCACCAGGTCGTCGATCTGATTCGCCGAAGGCCGCAGTTCGATCCTCGGATCGAGCAGTCCGGTGGGCCGGATGATCTGCTCCACCACGACCCCGCCCGTCCGTTCCAGCTCGAACGGCCCCGGGGTCGCCGACACATAGATTCGCTGACCGCAACGCTCCTCGAACTCGTCGAAGCGCAGCGGCCGGTTGTCCAGCGCGCTCGGCAGACGGAAGCCGAACTCCACGAGGGTTTCCTTGCGCGCCCGATCGCCGCGGTACATGCCGCCGACCTGCGGAATCGTCTGGTGGCTCTCGTCGACGACGAGCAGGAAGTCCTCGGGCAGGTAGTCGAGGAAGGTCGGCGGCGCTTCGCCCGGCGCCCGTCCGGAGAGGTGGCGGGAGTAGTTCTCGATGCCGGCGCAGGAGCCCAGTTCGCCGAGCATCTCCAGGTCGTAGCGGGTTCTCTGCTCCAGCCGCTGCATCTCGAGCAGACGGTTCTCCCGCTCGAGGGCCGCCAGGTGCTCGCCGAGTTCCTCCCGGATCGACGCGATCGCCCGCCGCATCCGCTCCTCCGGCGTCACGTAGTGATTGCGCGGGAAGACCGGGATCCGGTCCACCTCCTCGAGGACCCGGCCGCTGATCACGTCGAACCTGCAGACCCGGTCGACCTCGTCGCCGAAGTACTCGACCCGGATGCCGCGGTCGTCGTAGGCGGGGAGAATCTCGAGCACGTCGCCGCGCACCCGGAAGCTGCCGTGGAAGAGATCGAGGCGGGTGCGCTCGTACTGCATCTCGGCCAGGCTCCGCTGGGCCCGTTCGAGCGGCAGTTCGACCCCGCGCTCGAAGAACTGGAGCATCGAGAAGAAAACGTCCGGCGCGCCGAGACCGTAGATGCAGGAAACGGAGGCCACGATCACGACATCGCGGCGCTCGAACAGGGAGATCGTGGCCCGCAGCCGCAGGCGGTCGATCTCGTCGTTGATGCTCGTCTCCTTCTCGATGTACGTGTCGGACTGGGGAACGTAGGCCTCGGGCTGGTAGTAGTCGTAGTAGGAGACGAAGTACTCCACCGCGTTGTGCGGGAAGAAGCTCCTGAACTCCTGGTAGAGCTGGGCGGCCAGCGTCTTGTTGTGAGAGAGGACGAGCGTCGGCCGGTTCACGGCCTCGATCACCTTGGCCACGGTGTAGGTCTTGCCCGAACCGGTCACTCCGAGCAGAACCTGTTCGGGGACGCCGGTCCGGACTCCGTCGGCGAGTTCAGCGATCGCCGCCGGCTGATCGCCCTGCGGGCTGAAGGGAGACACGAGTTCGAAGCGTCCGGTGCTCTCGGTGCCGGAAGCGCAATCGGTCCGGGAATCGACGGCCCCCCGCAAGTCAGCCTCCCGGATCGGACGCCGCGATGTTCTCGAGGCGTTCCGTCAGCCGGCGCAGGTCGTCCTGGTCGAAGAGGCCCCGCTCAAGCCTCCGAAGCGCGTCGGTGAGCGCCAGTTGCAGGCGGCGGTTGTCTGCCGGCGTGGCGCCGCCGCTCCGGTAGTGCTCGAGCACGGAATCAAACGCCTGCTCCAGACGTTGACGTTCCGTGTGCTGCACGTCCTCCGGCAGCTCGGTCACGATCCGTTCCCGGCTGAAGTCCAGGACGAATCCGAGCAGTTCGTCGGCCTGGGTGATCATGATGGCCAGGCCGACGATGAACAGCACGACGATCAGGCCGCAGCCCACCAGGCCCGCGACGAAGCAGCCGCGGCGCGTCCGTTGCGGGTCGGCCGGTCGCGTCGCCTGCGGCTCGGGGAAGGGTTCCGGCAGCGGCGGCAGACCGGGCGCCTGTTCAGCTTCGGGAGTCATGGAACGCGCCGTATGATATTCGGGAGATGAAGGCGGCGCGGGAAGTCCCGGACCTGGTGCGGGGCTGGTGCGTCAGGCACTGGCGCTGGCTGGCGCCGGTCGCCGTCACCCCGGTCGCGGGCGTGCTCCTGGGCGTCGGCGTCGCCGCGGTGATCGATCTGCCGCAGGTCGAGACCGTGGCCGAACTGACGCCCAGCCAGATCACCCGACTGAGCGACCGCGACGGAGAACCGTTCAGGAGCTACTCGGTCGAGAAACGCATCCTGCTTGCCGAGGGCGAGGTGCCGGAGACGTTCACGCGTGTCCTGCTCGCCGCCGAGGACCGGAACTTCTACGCCCACGCCGGCTTCGACATCCTCGGGGTCTTTCGCGCGGTGCTCCAGAACTGGCAGCGGGGAGAACGTTTCTCGGGCGCCTCCACGATCACGATGCAGGTGGCGCGGATGCTCTTCCTGGACCGGGCCAAGGTCTGGCGACGAAAGATCCGGGAGACCCTGCTGGCGGTCGAACTCGAGAAGCGTCACAGCAAGCAGCAGATCCTCACTCTCTACTGCAACCTGACCTACTTCGGCCACGGCAACTACGGCGTGGAATCCGCGTCCCGTTACTACTTCGGCAAGCCGTCCGCCGAACTGACCTATAGCGAGGCGGCGACCCTGGTGGCGATCGTGCCGAGTCCGAGCGTGTGGACGCCCTACCTTCGGCCGGAGATCGTGCGCACACGACGCGACGCCATCCTGCGGATGCTCGGCGAACGCGGCGTGATGACGCGGGACGCGGCCGACGAGGCGGCCGCGACACCGCTCAACGTCGTCACGCAGCGAGAACCGAAGCCGGTCGCGCCCTACTTCGCGGAGAAGGTCCGCCTCGACCTCTACCGCTCATACGGGCAGAAGGGCCTGTACGAGCGCGGCCTGCAGGTGCAGACGACCCTTGACCAGCGAATGCAGGGCGCGGCCGCGCAGGCCCTGCGCGGAGGTCTGGTGAGGATCGACCGCATGCGTGGCTTCCGGGGCGCGGTGGCCCAGGTGAACCAGGACGATCTGACCGCCCCGGACCTGGCCGAGTCGTTTGGCGGCGTCCTGGCCAGGTGGGTCGGCTTCGAGCCCGAGGCGGGCGCCTGGGTGCCAGGCGTCGTTCTCCAACGGGGGCGGGAGAACGCGGAGATCCGGATCGCGGATCACCGCTTCATGCTGGAGGCCTCGGGCTACGAGTGGACGCGCAGGGACTCTCCGCCGCTGCGAAGGGGCGACGTCGCGTGGTTCGAGTTGCGGTCTGTCAGCGATGATGCCGCTACTGGAGGCGAGGAGACCACGGACCAGGCCCGCTTCGAGCTGGAGCTCGTCCAGGAGCCGCGGATCGAGGGCGCGGTCCTGCTGCTCGAGTCCGCGACCGGCGCGGTGCGGGCGATGGTCGGAGGCTGGGACTACGAACGCAGCGAGTTCAACCGCGCCTTTCAGGCCCGGCGCCAGGTCGGCTCCCTGTTCAAGCCGCTCGTGTTCGGCGCGGCCTTCGAGCACGGCTTCACGCCCGCCGACACCCTGTTCGACGCGCCCGCCGTGTTTCTGGGAGCGGACAACCAGTTCAACTACAGTCCCCGGAACTTCTACCGGCAGTATCTCGGCATCGTGACCCTGCGCCGGGCCCTGGAGAGGTCGATCAACGTCACGTCGGTCAAGCTCCACGACATCGTCGGCGCGGAACGGGTGGTCGACTTCGCCCACCGCACGGGCATCCGCTCGCCGCTCCTTCCCTATCCGAGCCTCGCCCTGGGCGCGGCCGACCTGACCGTGCTCGAGGTGGCGACGTCCTACGCCACGATCGCCAACCTGGGCGTCCACGTGGAGCCCTACTTCGTCGAGCGCGTCACGACCCGCGACGGCCGCGAACTCGATGCTCACGTGCCGCAGGCATCGACCGTCGTCACGCCCGAAGTCGCCTTCCTGCTCACCCACGTCCTCTCGGGCGTGGTCCAGCGCGGAACGGCCCAGTCCGCGCGGGCGCTCGGCCTCGCGGCCGTCGCCGGCAAGACCGGTACGACGGACGGCTTCACGGACGCCTGGTTCGCGGGCTTCACGCCCCGGTACACCCTGGTCGTCTGGGTCGGCTACGACCAGCAGCAGCGAATCGGAAGGAACATGACCGGCGCCGTGGCGGCCCTGCCGATCTGGAACGAGGTGCTCCGTCGGGGCATCGAGGACGGCTGGGTGGACCCCGCCCTGACCTTCACCAGGCCCAACCAGGTGCGGCTCCGGCCGGTCGAGTACCACTCCGGCCTCCTGCCCGCACGCCGCCGGTCGGGCCAGCGCGTCATCGAAGAGGCCTTCATCCTGGGCACCGAGCCGGTCCGCTCGTTCGACCCCGAAACTCGCGCGGTCTACGACCTGCCGTGGTACCAGCAGCGTGCGCTGTACGGCGAGCCGAAGGCGGGAGAGAACATGCCGGAAGACCTCGTCGACTGGACGCCGATCATGCGCGGCTGGCAGAAGGGCGACAGCTAGCCTTCCGGCCGCAGGCCGATCAGAGCGTAATCCCGGTAGCCGAAGAGGAAGTCGTCGAGTTCGTCCCGGAGGCGATTCAGCCGATCGGCCAGCTCCCGGCTCTGGCCGTCCAGTCCGTCGAGCGGGATCTCCGGCAACCGCTCCTCCTCCGGATACGGCCGGAGGTCGAGTCGCTCGAGACCGGTGAAGCCCGCCTGTTCGTAGAAGGCGGACAGCGCCTCCGGATGAACCGGTCTCCTGTGTGTGGGATCAAGCCAGAAGCTGCGGGCCGTCACTGCGACGGAGAGCGGATTCGGCGTCTCCAGCACCAGAATCCCTCCCGGCCGCAGGGCCGCGAACGCGAGGCGGACCAGACGCTCGACATCTTCCGGAGCGAGGTGTTCGATGACGTGGAAGGAGACGACGCCGCCCAGAGATGCCGGCTCGGTCTGGACCAGCGCGGTCAGCGCGTCGTTCTGGTCGACGCCAAGACCCTGCTCACGGCAGTGCCGCACCATCGCCGATGAGGGATCGACGCCGCGGCACTCCACGCCTTCCGCTTCCAGCAGCGCCAGGGCTTCACCCCGGCCGCAGCCAAGGTCCAGGACCGGTCCCGCCTGAAGAAGCCGCGGCAGGTAGACGCGGAGGCGGTCGCGGATGTCCTCTTCCAGGCCCCGGAACCTGTGCTCGAAGTCGATGTAGGAGACGTCCGCGTCGGCCTCGCGGAGTCCCTTCTCCCCTTCGGGGCCCCGGGCCAGGGCCGCCCTCAACAGTCCCGCCAGTTCGTCCGTTTCCCGGCGGTAGCGGTCCAGCTTCCGGTCGACGCGACCGAACAGGGCGTCGTCGTGGCGCATGACCTCGTCGAGTCCCTGGCGCAGGAAGTTCTCCAGGTGCCGCGTCCGGTGGTCGAGATCGCCGATGCGCTGCTCGAACAGTCGCTCCACGCGTTCCTGATGATCTCTCCACTCCTGGAGATGGTGCTGGAAGACGTCGAGCAGGATCAGGTTGAAGACCCGCTGCCGCTCCCAGAGATCGTTCTGGGGCAGCGAGACGAACGGGCGCAGCAGCCGCTTGAAGGCAACGAGCAGACGGCCGGCGAGGCCGCGGTCGCTGCGAATCGGGAACGGGATGTCCCGCTCCCAGAGATGGCGCCAGTCGCCGAGGTCGCGTGTCGGCTGGTCACCCAGGAAGTCCTCGACTTCCGGTGGGGCCCCGGCGCCGGAGCCGTCGCTATCGGCCCTAGGTTTCAGGCACTACCTCGATGGCGACTTCGGCGATGACTTCGGTGTGGAGGTCGACCCGCACCAGGTGCTCGCCCACCGTCTTGATGCCGCCGGTGAGATCGATCATGCGGCGATCAACCTGCACGCCGGCGGCGGCGAGCGCCTCGGTGACCTCGGTCGGCGTCACGGAGCCGTACAGGGTCCCCGTTTCGCTGGCCCGCTTCGCGAGCGTCAGCTTGACCGCCGCGAGTTCCGCCGCGACCTCGGCGGCGGCCGAGCGCTCCGCCTCGTGACGAGCGTCGAACTTCTTCCTCTGCGATTCGAACCAGAGCTTGTTCGACTCGGTGGAAGGCGCCGCCAGCTCCCGCGGATAGAGATAGTTGCGGGCGTACCCGGGCTTCACGTCGACCACCTGGCCCCGCGAGCCCAGTCCTCTCATGTCCTGTAGCAGGATGACTTCCATTGCCTCGTTCCTCGCCGCCTCGGTCGCCGCCGACGCCGGCGGTCAGTCCGTTGTGTAGGGGATCAGAGCCAGGAAACGGGCCCGTCGGAGCGCGCGGGCGAGCATCCGCTGGTGGCGCGCGGAGTTGCCGGAGATCCTGCGCGGCAGGATCTTGGCCCGTTCCGGCACGAAGGAACGCAGCGTGGCCACATCCTTGTAGTCGATGTACTCGATCCCGTCGGCGGTGAACTTGCACACCTTGCGGCGGCGGAAGAAGGTCCTTCGTTTGGGCATCTCTAGGCGCCTCCAGCCGCCTGGCTCGGGACGTTCGCCATGGTCGTCTGCTGGACCGGCTCCTTGCCCTTGCTGGCGGCGCGTTTCAGGTCGAGGTCGGTCCGCACCACCAGGTGGCGCAGAACCTTCTCGTTCTGGAGCATCCGCTGTCCGATCTCCGCGAGGCCGTTGTCGCCTCCGTCAGACTCCAGGTAGTAGATGTGGTAGCGGCCTTCGGTGAACTTCCTGATCGGATAGGCGAGCCGCCGCTTGCCCCAGGACTCCTCCTGGGTGATCCGCAGCTTGCCGTCGGCGACCAGCAGCTTGCCGAAGGCATCGCTCAACTCCACGGTCTCCTCATCCGAGAGGCGTGGATCGGCGATGAAGACGAGTTCGTATGTCCGGGTCAATCGTTCATCCTCTTGGGTGTAGCCGGCCCGCGGACCGGAACGAATCGGCGGCGGAATCTATCACGGTCCCTTACAGCACCAGCAGCGGCGCGATGACCAGCGACACGACCGACATCAGCTTGATCAGGATGTTCAGGCTGGGCCCGGCCGTGTCCTTGAACGGGTCCCCCACCGTGTCGCCGACGACGGCCGCCTTGTGGGCGTCGGAGCCCTTGCCGCCATGCGCGCCGGCCTCGATGTACTTCTTCGCGTTGTCCCAGGCGCCGCCCGCGTTCGCCATGAAGATGGCGAGGAGAACGCCACCGGCGGTCACGCCGGCCAGGACCCCGGCCAGGGCCTCGACGTCCCAGAAACCGACGGCCACCGGAACCAGGACGGCCAGCAGGCCCGGCGCCACCATCTGGCGCAGGGCGGCCGCGGTGGAGATGTCGACGCAGCGCGCGTACTCCGTCTTCGCCTTTCCTTCCATCAGGCCCGGAATCGTGCGGAACTGACGGCGGACCTCCTCGATCATCTCGAAGGCCGCCTTGCCGACCGCCTTCATCGCCATCGACGAAAACAGGAACGGCAGCATGGCGCCGATGAACAGCCCGCACATGACGCGCGGGTTGACCAGGTCCATGCTCTCCAGGCCGACGGTCGTGCGGAAGGCCGCGAACAGCACCAGGGCGGTCAGCGCCGCCGACCCGATCGCGAAGCCCTTGCCGATCGCCGCCGTCGTGTTGCCGACGGCGTCCAGCTTGTCGGTGCGCGCGCGCACGTCCGGACCGAGACCGCTCATCTCGGCGATGCCGCCGGCGTTGTCGGCGACCGGTCCGTAGGCGTCGACGGCGAGCTGGATGCCCGTCGTCGAGAGCATGCCGAGAGCCGCGATCGCGATGCCGTACAGGCCGGCCTGGCCGTGGGCCACGAGAACGGCGGCGGTCAGGACGACGATTGGCAGCGCGGTGGACTGCATGCCGACGGCCAGGCCGCCGATGATGTTCGTGGCGCTGCCGGTCTGGCTGTCCTTGGCGATGCTCTGCGCCGGCGCCTTGGACTCGGCCGTGTAGTACTGGGTGATCAGCCCGATCAGCAGTCCGGCGGCGAGGCCGGCGACCGTGGCCAGGAACACCCCCATGAAGCCGAATTCCTTCCCCTCGACCACGTACCTGACGTCGCCCAGCAGGCTGCGGGCCGTGAAGAAGGTGACGACCAGCATGATGCCCGCGGCGGCGAAGGTCCCCAGGTCCAGCGCATGCTGCGGGTTGCCGCCCTCCTTCGTGCGCACCAGCAGCGTGGAGGCCAGGGAGACCAGGATGCCGAGACCGGCGAGCAGCATCGGCAGCAGGATGAGGTTCGGCGTGAATTCTTCCCCGGCCAGGGTCGTCGTGCTGATTCCCAGCACGAGCGTGCCGACGATGGCGCCCACGTAGGACTCGAACAGGTCGGCCCCCATGCCGGCGACGTCACCCACGTTGTCGCCGACGTTGTCGGCGATCACCGCCGGATTGCGAGGATCGTCCTCGGGAATCCCGGCCTCGACCTTGCCCACCAGGTCGGCGCCGACGTCGGCCGCCTTCGTGTAGATGCCGCCGCCGACCCGGGCGAACAATGCGATCGACGAAGCGCCGAACGAGAAGCCCGTCAAGACGGTCACGACCTGACCCAGCGAGTCGTTGTCGCCGCTGCCGAATATCGCGGCGTAGAGCAGGTACAGCAGGGAAAGGCCGAGGATGCCCAGGCCCACGACCGCGAAACCCATCACGGCGCCGCCCGAGAAGGCGACGGCGAGGGCGCGGTTCAGGCTCGTGCGGGCGGCGGCCGCCGTGCGCACGTTGGCCGACGTCGCCACCCTCATGCCGAAGAACCCGGCAAGGCCCGAACAGACGGCGCCCCCGAGAACCGACAGTCCGATCAAGGGGGAGCTGCCGGCGCGGTCCCAGTTGGCGAGCGCCAGCAGGGCCGCCGCCAGGACGACGAAGATGGCCAGGATGCGGTACTCGCGGCCGAGGAACGCCATCGCCCCGTCCCGAATGTGGCCGGCGATCTCCGGCATCGCGCCGTCGCCGGCGTCCTGCCGGTTGATCCACCGGCTCCGCAGCAAGGCGTAGAACAGGGCCGCCGCGCCGCAGGCGGGCAGAAGGTAGTACATCGTGTCCACTATCCGTTTCCTCTCATCCGTTGTACTCGTTCATCGTGACTTCGACGCCTCGGTCAGCCCAACTCAGGACGCAGTCGGCGGCCCGCCGCACCATTCGTTCCGCCGTCTCGATCTCGCCCGCCGAAAAGGGGGCGAGCACGAAGTCCGGCAGCTCTTCCCCTCGCCCGGCCGCGGCCGCCGCCGCTTCGTCCGGCGCGATGCCGAGACGCAGCCGCGGTACCGCCGTCGTGCGCAGGTTCTCGATGACCGACTCCATGCCGCGATGCCCGCCAGGACTCCCCTTGCCACGAAGCCGGAGCCGCCCCAGGGGCAAGTGGACTTCGTCGTAGACGACCAGAATGTTCCGTGGAGCATAGCCATTCCGTTCGGAGAGACAGCGCGCGCTGTAACCGCTTCGATTCATGTAGGTCTGCGGCATCGCCAGGTCGATTCGATCGTTGGAGGCCCAGACCGCTCCGCACACGTCCAGTCCAGGTCGAACGCCCAGACGCCGGGACAGCTCGTCGACGACCCGAAAGCCGAGGTTGTGACGCGTGTCGGCGTAGCGCCCGCCCGGATTCCCGAGCCCCAGAACCAGACGCGCCTCCTCGCTACGTGTCTCCATCTTCGGATTCGTCCTCGTCGCCGACCCGTTCGGGTTCGTCGGTGAGGGCCTCGAGCAGCTCGCCTTCCTCCGGCTCCTCGGTCTCCTCCTCGACCACCCGTGCGGCGGCGACCGACACGATCACCTTGTTCTCTTCCTCGGTGAGCGCCACGGCGTCCGGAAGGACCAGTTCCCCGGCCTCCACATGCTGGCCGATGTGCAGGGGCGAGACATCGAGCTCGATCGAGACGGGAATGTCGCCGGGCAGACAGACGACGCCGACTTCCCGGGTGATGAACTCGAGCAGTCCGCCCTCGTTCCGCACGCCCTCGGGCGTCCCCACCACCTCGACGGGCACCGAGACCTGGACTTCCTGGTCCATCTTCACGCGCTGGAAGTCGATGTGGACCAGGGCTCCCGTCAGTGGATTCCACTGCAGGTCGCGGATCATCGTGTGGCGTGTCCGCTCGGTGCCCTCGAGCTGGAGCAGGAAGACGGCGTTCTCGCCCCCCTCCCGAATCAGGCTCTGCACCATCTTGCCGTCGACGCGGATCGCGGCCGAATCGGCGCTGCCGCCGTAGACCACGGCGGGAATCTCGCCGGCCGCCCGGAGGCGGCGGTTCGCGTTCTTGCCGGTCTGCTCGCGCAGCCGGACGGTAACGGTGGGTTCGCTCACTTCGAACTCCTCAGGTGACGTACGGCTCAGACGAAGAGCGATGTCACGGAGCTGTTGTCGTGGATTCTTCGGATGGCTTCCCCGAGCAGGGCGGCGACGCTATGGGGGCGCAGCCTCGTGCTCCGGGCCAGCTTCTCTTCGAGCGGCGTGGTGTTCGTCACCAGGACGCCCTCGAGCTTCGACTTCTCGATCCTCTCGATGGCCGAGGCGGAGAGTACACCGTGGATGCCGGCGGCGAAGATTCTCCGGGCGCCCTGCGCCGCCAGCGATTCGACGGAGTTGATCAGCGTGCCGGCGGTATCGATGATGTCGTCGAGGATCAGCACGTCGCGCCCCTCGACATCACCGATCACGTTCATCACCTCCGCCTGGTTCGCGGCCACCCGACGCTTGTCGATGATCGCGAGTTCGGTGTGCAGCCGCTTGGCGATCGCCCGCGCCCGGGCCACCCCGCCGGCGTCCGGGGCGACGATCATCAGATCCTCGATGCCGAGCGCGCGGATGGCGTCAAGGAGCACGGGCGCCGCGAACAGGTGGTCGACCGGAATGTCGAAGTAGCCCGAGATCTGCTGCGCGTGGACGTCCATCGTCAGCAGGCGGTCGGCTCCGGCGGCAGTCATCACGTCGGCCACGAGCTTGGCCGTGATCGGCACGCGGGGCTTGTCCTTCTTGTCCTGACGGGCGTAGCCGTAGTAGGGCAACACCGCCGTCACCCGCGCCGCCGAAGCCCGCTTCACCGCGTCGAGCATGATCAACAGCTCGACGAAGTTGTCGTTGACCGGCGTACAGGTCGGCTGCACGATGAAGACGTCGGCGCCGCGGACGTTCTCCTGGATCTGGCAGAAGATCTCGCCGTCCGCGAAGTTGTAGGCCGTGACCTGACCCGGCACCATGCCGAGGTAGTTGCAGATCTCGTTGGTCAGCGCGGGATGCGCCCGCCCGCCGAAGACCTTGAGTTCGGTGTACATGGCGCGTTCGACGTTGTTGGGATGGAGGGTCACCTGAGCGACCCGCCAGCGATCGTTTCCGGGAAGTCCGGACGCCGGTGCGCGCCGGGACCATCCGCGTGCACGGAGACTCTCGACACGGGCGACCTCGGAATCAGTTCGAATTCAGGGGGAGTTGACTGCGGCGCACTAGTGGTTGGGGCGGGAGGATTCGAACCCCCGAATGCGAGATCCAAAGTCTCGTGCCTTACCACTTGGCGACGCCCCAGACGGGACGGCCCATCTTACAGAAAGTGACGACTACATGAAGAGCCCGCGAACTTCCCGAGGCAGCGTTCGCGTCCGGAACACACGCACGCCCGTTCCGGCCAGTGCGGCCTGGAGTCCGGGCGCCTCGCCGACCGCGAACACGGCGCCGCCGCTGCCCGAAACCTGGGGACCGCCGCCACCGCCGGTGCTCTCGGCCCTCCCGAGCGCCAGGAGGAGGCGGTCCACCTCGGGGTGGAGCCGGCGAACCACCGGTTCCAGGTCGTTGCCGAGCACCCAGGCGGCGGCATCGCCACGGAGTGAGGGAGGAGGCAACAGCGTGGACAGTCCCTCCTCTCCCCTGCTGCCTGCCGCCATCGCGCCCTTCCAGTCACCGTAGACCTCGGCGGTCGACACCTCGACCGCCGGCACGACGACCAGCACGGTCGCCGAGGGCATGTCGTCCAGCGCTTCGACCCGCTCACCACGGCCGGTCGCGAAAGCCGTCCCCCCCTCCAGAAAGAACGGGACATCCGAGCCGACCGCCGCGCCGGCCCCGTGCAACTGCCGGGCGTCGAGAGGTCCTCCCCAGAGCGACTGGAGGCCGAGCAGCGCCGCCGCCGCGTCGCTGCTGCCCCCGCCCAGGCCGCTGCCCGCGGGAATCCGCTTCTCGAGTCTGAAACGGACGCCGCCCGCCGGCTCGCCGAGGACGCCGAAGAAGGTGCGCGCCGCCTTGAGCACCAGGTTCGAGTCGTCGGCCGGAGCGCCGCCGCCCGGGACCTCGATCCGCAGTGGGCTGGCCGGGTCGACCCGGTGGATGACCAGGCGGTCGCAGAGGTCGATCGTCTGCAGGACGGTCGAGATCTCGTGGAAACCGTCGGGTCGGCGGCCGTGAACGCGGAGACTCAGGTTGACCTTGGCCGGGCATGCAAGGCTGAGTTCGGCGGGCATCAGGCATCCGAGCCGCAGAGGCCGGCCCGGTATCCGGCGGGGACCTCGGGGGCTGGAAGCGGTCCGGAGAGTTCCGTTGCGGGCCGCCGCTGGCGCCAGCGGAGTTCGAGACCCGTGTCGGACTCCACGAGTCGCGCCACTTCTTCCACTCCTTCCACTCCTCCGCTCCAGGAGGCCCTGGCGCGATCGCCGTCCCACAGCGTCCAGCGACTCGGGCCTACGGAGGTCGCTTCGGTCGTCCAGCGCCGGCCACGGCTGTCCTCGAAGTCCATCTCCACGCTTCGGCCCGACTGTCCGGTGACCGCGGTCTCCGCCCATCCGCGGGGATCGGCCGGCGGCGACGGCAACCGCCGCATCAACAGGGCGGCGACTGCGCGGGCAGGCACCGGGCCCAGCGAGAGGGCGGGGACCTCGAGGTCGCCCGCATACCGGCAGTACGTGCGCTCGCGCACCCACAGCACGAGGGCGTCTCCGTTCCTCACGTTGAGGTCCCACCATCGCCGTCCCAGGCGGTCGGAGGCCGAGACGTGAAAGCGCTCCGGGTCCTCGAAACGCAGCACGAGGCGGAGCGTGCCGTTTCCTTCCGGTCCGTCGTAGTGCATGCGGGCGATGCGCTGCGTCCGCCATTCCGTCTCGGGAATCTCCCACGGCGCCGTGGCCGGAACCGGACGGCCGGAGGCAACCCCCGCTTCGCGGCCAGGCCCCGTGCTGGTGCAGCCGCCAAGCCACGCCAGGCTGAGCAGAAGCAGCGGGAACGACCGCCGCATGAAGATCGGCTGCGGCCGGTTAGCGCCGGGCGAGTTCACTCAGCTTGCGGCGCAGCGATTCGACGTTCTCCTCGTCGTTGATCGCCAACGCCTGTTCGTAGGCCTCCCGGGCCCGCTGCGGTTCGCCCAGCGCGACATAGACGTCCCCGAGATGCTCGAGGATCGTTGAGTCGCTGGGCACGAGCTGGTTCGCCCGTTCCAGGTGACGCCGGGCCTGCTCGAACTCGCCGAGACGGAACAGGGCCCAGCCCAGGGAGTCGACGAAGGCGCCGTTGTTCGGGTCGAGATCGACCGCGCGTCGAATGAGCTCCAGCGCCTGCTCGAGGTTCTCGCCGTTGTCCGCCCACATGTAGCCGAGGTAGTTCAAGGCGTGACTGTTCTCGGGCTGGAGCGTGAGCACCGCCCGGAACTGATCCGCCGCCTCGTCATAGCGCCGGCTCCGTTCGTAGGCCTCTCCGAGCTGGAACCGCAGTGCCGCGCGGAGGGCGTCCTTGTCCATGTCCAGTTCGGTCGCGGCGCCGCCGTCGATTCCCGCCAGCGCCCGCAGGAGGAAGGGGATGGCCTCGCCGAACCGTCCCTGCTCTCGGCAGGACTCCGCGACGAGCATGAGACGCCGGACATCTCCGTTCGAGGCCAGGTCCTCGTAGACTCTCAGGGCGAGTTTGTCCGCCCCCAGGTTGAAGTAGAGCCTCGCCTTCTTCTGAAGGGCCGGGAACTCCGGCTCACCGTCGTCGCCCGCCACAAGAAGCCGCTCGTTGGCCACGACGGCCCGGCGCAGCATCGCCATGGCCCTGCGCTTTCTGCCGGCCTCCGCCAGCAGTTCGGCCTGACTGAGAACCAGTTCCGCGGACTCTCCGGCGCGCTCCTGCTCGGCTTCCAGGACCTCCAGCGCGCGGTCGATCTCTCCCAACTGGCGCATGGCCTCGACCACGAGGCTGAGACCGAGATCTCCCGCCTGCTCGCCCTCGACGGTGCTCCGGTCGGCCCGATCGACCATCGTCTGGCCGATGTCCCTGATCCGGCCCCACTCGCCTTCCCGCATCAGCAGGCGCACGAGTTCCCGCACGATGCGCGGATCGTCCTGCGACTCCCGTCTGAGGTCTTCGAGCAGCTCGATCGCCTCCGGTGTCCGATCCGACTCCGCCAGGATCGTCGCCTCCAGGAGCCGAGCGCGAGGGTTCGCCCGGGCGGCGCGAGGCAGCGCACGCAGGCGCCCCAGCGCCTCCGCGAGATCGTCCGCCCGCTGCTGGGGGGTCCGTCCGCGGGCGACACCGCGACGGAAGTACTCCTCGGCCAGGGCGCCCCGCACCGGAATGCTCTCCGGCTGCTCAGCGACGGCGCCTTCGAGCAGATCGATGGCTTCCGTGTGGTTGCCTCGCTGACTCTCCCGGGTCGCGAGTTCCATTCTGGTTTCGACGGAGAGTCCATCGAGTCCAAGCATCTCGTTCCGGACTTCCTCGGCACGGTCGTCCCGGCCCGCACGGCGAAACGCGTCGACCAGCAGGCCCTGAAGCTGCCGGTGGCCGTTGTGGTAGCTGACGAGTTCTTCGAGCACGGAGGCGGCCTCGTCGTGTTCCCCGAGACTCTCGCGAATCCGGAAGAGCAGCATCATGCCCTGGATATCGCTCGGGGCGAGACGACGGAGACGTTCCAGCGCCTCTACCGCCTGATCGAGCACTTCGCCGAGCCGACCGCCCTGGCGGCCTCCGGGCAGGCTGACGAGAACTCCCGCGTGGGCGCGGAGCACATCCACGTCGTCCGGCGCGAGACGGTAGGCGACGCGCGTGTGTTCCACCGCCTCGTCGAAACGGCGCAGCTTCTCGGCAAGGAACTCCGCCAGGGCAATCCGAAGGAACGGAGCGTCCGGATCCGCGGCCACGGCCCGTTCGAAGAGATCGAGCGCCTCCTCTTCCCGGTCCGGTTCGGCAGCCAGTAGCCGCGCCGCCGTGAACAGGAAGGGTCCACTCTCGGAAGGCGTGGCGGAGGCTTCCTGCGCCCGAGTCGACTGCGCTCCGAGGAAAAGCAGGACGAACGCTGCCACCGGCGTGACGCAGCGAAAGGCACGGCCGGAAAGGGACCGGAAACCTGCTTCCTGACGGTGCATGGGACGGCCAAGAGTAGCACTCTCCCGTGACCGCTTCGGCCGCCTCGGCTCTTTACCGGAAGCGCCGCCCGGGTTAGACTCGGGGGTCTACGTCGGGTCGTGGCCGGTCGTGACGGCGGGCCGATTCAGGGAGGAGGCGTCGAGATGATCAAGGCGGATATCGTGAACCGTGTCGCGGAGAATTCCGATCTTCCCCGGGTCAAGGCGGCCCGCGCCGTCGACACGATCCTCGGCGCGATGAAGGACGCTCTCGGCGACGGCAAGCGGATCGAGTTGCGCGGTTTCGGTGTCTTCCAGGTGCGCGATCGCAAGCGCGGCGTGGGCCGGAATCCGAAGACGGGCGTCGAGGTTACGATTTCCCCCGGCAAGACGGTCCGCTTCAAGCCCGGCAAGGAACTGAAGAACCTCTAGCCTAGAAGTCCAGCACGAAGGTGACCGGTCCATCGTTGACCAGGTCCACGCGCATTCGCTCTCCGAAACGGCCGCACTCCACCTGCACGCCGGCCGCCTCCAGCCGGAGGCGCAGCGTCTCGAGCAGCGGCTCGGCCACTTCCGGCGACGCCGCCCGGTCGAACGACGGCCGCCTCCCCTTGCGCGTCGACGCGGCCAGTGTGAACTGCGACACGAGAAGCACCGCTCCGCCTGACTGACGCACGTCGAGGTTCATCCGCGCCTGCTCGTCGTCGAAGAACCGGAGTCCGACCAGTTTGACAGCGGCCGCCTCCACCTGATCCTGTCCGTCGCCGGTTTCCACGCCGGCCAGGACCACCATGCCGGCGCCTATCCTGCCCACGGTCCGGCCCTCCACCGAGACCTCGGCTCGCGCCACTCGCTGAACGACCAGCCGCATGCAGGGACACTACGCCAGACTCGAACCGCACGCCCGACGGACCACGGCATCGGCGACAACCGCGCCGCCGAATGCGCCTACAATGGTCCTCCGCCAGCCCTCCAGGGCACGCCCCCGGCGCAACGACGCACCAGGCCTTGAACGCGAATGAGAGAGGAAGAACAAGAGCATGCTCAACAAAGTGATCCTGATCGGCCGTCTCGGCAACGATCCTGAAATTCGGACCACCCAGTCCGGCCAGACGCTGGCCACCTTCAACGTCGCCACGAACCGCCGGTGGCGCGACCGCGACGGCAACCGCCAGGAAGAAACGGAATGGCATCGCATCGTTTGCTGGGGACGGCAGGCAGAGGTGGCAGGCCAGTACCTCAACCGAGGCAAGCTCGTCTCCGTCGAGGGGCGCCTGCAGACCCGCTCCTGGGACGATCAGCAGACCGGCCAGAAGCGTTTCATGACCGAGATCGTCTGCGACAACTTCCAGATGCTGGGCAGCCGCGGCGACAACCAGGGGCAGCAGGGCTACGGGGGCCAGAGCCGCCGCGAACAGCCCCAACCGGCGCCGCAGGACCAGGGCTTCGACGCCGGCGAACAGGACGACGACATCCCCTTCTAGGACCCTGCGCCGTCCAACGCAGCACGGCAAGTGCTGCGGCGCAGGGTGCTGGTGAGGTGGGGGCTGGGGCCAAACACGGAGTCCGCGACGGGTTTGGCGGCGCTAACGCTTCGTTCCGAGCCGGCTCTGCAAGGTCTGGAGGAGGTTCAGGGCGGCCACCGGCGTCAACTGGTCCACGTCGACCGCCCGCAGCGCCTCGATCACTGCCTCGTCCTCGCCGCCCCACAACGCGAGCTGGTCCGCGCCGGGACTCGGCGGCGCTCCGGAAGCGCCGTCGACGACCCTGGGCCTTCCCGAGAAGCCGTACTGCTGGGACTCGATGTTCGAGAGCACGGCGGCGGCGCGCTCGATGACCTCCCGAGGTACACCTGCCAGACGCGCGACATGAAGGCCGTAGGACTTGTCCGCGCGGCCTTCCGCCACCCGGTGCAGGAACAGGATCTGGTCCTGCCACTCCTTCACCGCCATCCGCGAGTTCCTGACCCGCGCAAGAGTCGCCGGCAGGCCGGTGAGTTCGTGGTAGTGGGTGGCGAAGAGCGCCAGCGAGCCGTTGTGCTCGTGCAGGCGTTCGATGATGGCCCACGCCAGGGAGAGACCGTCGTAAGTCGATGTGCCCCGCCCGACCTCGTCCAGGACGACGAGGCTGTCGGGCGTCGCGTGACGCAGGATGTTCGCGGTCTCCACCATCTCGACCATGAACGTCGATTCGCCGCGCGCGAGATCGTCGCTGGCGCCGACCCGCGTGAAGATGCGGTCGACCAGGCCGATCTCGGCGCTTTCCGCGGGCACGAAGCACCCCGAGTGAGCCATCAGCACGATCAGCGCGGTCTGCCGGAGATAGGTCGACTTGCCGCCCATGTTGGGACCGGTCAGCAGGATGATCTGCTCCCGGTCCCGATCGAGGCGCACGTCGTTCGGTACGAAACCGGAAGCGCCTCGGATGGCAACCGTGGATCGTTCGACCACGGGATGGCGTCCCTCGCGGATCTCGATCCTGCCGGGCGCCGCCAGCATCCGCGGCCGGACGTAGTCATAGCGGCCCGCGGCCTCCGCCAGTGCGCTCAGGCAGTCGAGCCGGGCCAGCGCCGCCGCCAGTGCGAGCAGGCGCGGTGCTTCCCGGGCGGCCTCCGAACGGAGCGACTCGAAGAGCTCCTGTTCCAGCGCAAGCTGGCCGCTCTCGGCGCCCAGAATCTGCTGTTCCAGCGTCTTCAGATCCTCCGTGACATAGCGTTCGGCGTTGGTCAGGGTCTGCCGGCGGACGTAGTGGTCGGGAACCCGTTCCTGCTGGGTCTTGCGGACCTCCAGGTAGTAGCCGAAGACCCGGTTGTAGCCGACCTTCAGCGTAGGGATCCCGGTCGCCTCCCGCTCCCGGGCCTCGAGCGCCGCCATGTGCCCCTTGCCGTCCCGTGCCAGGGACCGGAGTCGGTCGAGTTCCGGGTCGACGCCGGCCGCGATCACGCCGCCGTCGCTCAGCGAGCCCGGCGCCTCCGCGAGTGTCGCGTCGAACCTCGCTCGCAAGCCGGGCAGCGCGTCCGTCGTTGCCATACGCGCGAGGAGGTCGGCATCCAGGTCGGCCACGGCCGCCAGCGTGGAAGGAGCCTCGCGCAGCGTGTCCCGCAGGGCCGCCGCCTCGCGCGGAGTGATCCGGCCCAGAACCAGCCTCGACGTCAGTCGCTCCAGGTCCGCCATGCCCCTGAACCGTGAGCGGAGGGACTCCCGCAGCGAGATGTTCCGGAGCAGCACGTCGACCGCGTCGTGGCGCTCCTCCAGGGCGCCCGCGTCCCGGAGCGGCCGGCTCAGCCAGCGCCGCAGGGCCCGGGCGCCGGGCCCCGTGAGCGTGAGGTCGAGCACGTCGACGACGGTCCGCCCGCCCTGGTGCTGGAGGTGCCGAAAGACCTCCAGGTTGCGCAGCGTCGTGTCGTCCACGACCACGCAACGGTCGTCGTGCTGAACCTCGAGACCCGTTACGTGATCGATGTCCGATCTGGCGGCGCTGCGTGCGTACTCCAGCACGAGGGCGGCCGCGGCGACCGCGGCCTCACCCTCGACCAGACCGAAGCCGCGCAGGTTGTCGACCTGGAACTGCCGGCGCAGGGCGCGCTCGGCGGCGGCTGAGCGCGGCGCCTCCGAACTGTCGACCGCCGTGTGCGGAACTCCGGCTCGGTCGATCCAGGCCGGAAGCTGGCCGGCCGGGTCGGCGCCACCTCTTTCGAAGTCCGCGCCGCAGGTGAGAACCTCGCGCGGCGCGAGCCGTTCGAGATCGTCCACCGCGAGCGCAGCGTCCGGCCAGCGGCGCACGAAGAACTCGCCGGTCGAGACATCGAGGAACGCGCCGGCGCCCGCCCCGCCGTTGAAGCGGATCCCGGCAAGGTAGTTCGGCCGGTTCTGATCGAGCATCTCCAGGTCGCTGATCGTTCCCGGCGTGACGATCCGCGTGACCTCCCGGCGCACCAGCCCCCGGGCCTGCGCCGGGTCCTCGACCTGATCGCAGACCGCGACCTTGTAGCCCGCGTCGAGCAGCCTGGCGATGTAGGACTCGACCGCGTGGTGGGGCACGCCGCACATCGGCGCCTCGCTGGCGGTTCCCTTCTGGCGCGCGGTCAAGGCGACGTCGAGAACCGGCGCGGCGGTCGTGGCGTCCTCGAAGAACAGTTCGAAGAAGTCCCCCATCCGGTACAGCAGGATCGTGTCCGGGTAGTCGGCCTTGACCGTCAGGTAGTGCCGGAGCATCGGCGTGAGGGTGGCGACGTCCCGGGCCGGCCCAGCCGATCGACCGGCGGATGTCCGTGAATCCCCCGCGTTCTCTGCAGCGTTCCCGTCCACGAACGGCCGCCAGTATAGTGAGCGGCCATGGCTTCCGGGCCGCTGCTCGCGTTCGATACCGGTTCGGCCGTCGTCAGCGTGGCGCTCGCTCTTCCCGACCGGGTCGACACGCTCGCCACGCCTCAGGGCCGTTCGTCGCGCGAACTCATCGCGATGATCGACGAGTTGCTGGTCCGCGCGGGTCTCGAAGCCCGGGACCTGGCAGGGGTCGGGGCAGCCAGGGGACCGGGCAGCTTTACCGGCCTGCGGGTCGGACTGGCCACCGCGATCGGCCTGCACCAGGCCTCCGGAATGCGCGCGGGCGCGCTCTCCACCTTCGAGGTCCTGGCCGGCCACTACGCCGAGCGCGCGGCTGCGCCGGAGCCAGTGGTGCTGGCGGTCGTCGACGCCCACCGGGACCGCTGGTTCGCCCAGCGCATGCGGCCCGGCGCCGACGGCGCCGCCAGCGCCGATGGGCCGCCTGACATCAGAAGCCGGACCGAGCTCGAGCGAACCGCTCTTCCTGTCGTCGGCCACGGAATCGCCGCGCTGGAGGTCTCTGCCGGGGCCGTCGAAGCGACGGAGCTCGCCCCGGACATGCTGCGCCTGATGCGAAGCGGCCACTTCCCCTGGGATCCCTCGACGCTCGTCGAACCTCTCTACCTGCGCCCGCCCGCGACGAGCCCGCCCAAGCTGGTACGCTCGAAGCAGGATCCGCGGAAGGCCACCGAACGACCACGAAGGGAGGCGCGCACCGAATGAGCGATGACGCAGTCAAGGAAGAACTCCTGGCGCAGGATGGCGAGTTCAGGAAGCTCTACGAAGAGCATCAGGCCTGTGAGAGTCAACTCGAAGAACTGGTCGGCCGCCCCGTCCTCTCGCCGACGGATCAGTCCGAGGCCAAGCGCATCAAGCTCCACAAGCTCGCTCTCAAGGACCGCATGGAATCGATCATCCGGTCACACGCCCTTCAAGCAGCCAGCTAGAAACGTCGAACCCGTCGCGGGCTCCTCGTTTGGCCCCTGGCCCCCACCCCGGTTGAACGGATGAGATTCGCTCGGGAGGCTTGGCCCTTCGTGCTGCCGTTCCTGGCCGCGGCGGCCGTCTTCTGGCCCCTTGGCTGGCAAGTAGCCGCGGGCACGATGGCCGTCCTCGGCGTCCTGGTCCTCCTCTTCTTCCGCGATCCCACGCGAAACTACGAGGGACCGCCCGACGTCGTCCTTTCTCCCGCCGAGGGAACGGTGATGGCCGTGGAGGTGATCACCGACAGCGCCCTCGGCGACGAGGCCTGGCGGCGCATCTCGATCTTCCTGTCCGTCTTCAACGTCCATACCCAGAAGACACCGGTCGAGGGCGTGGTGATCGGCAGCATCGCGACGCCCGGGAAGAAGCTCCCCGCCTTCCGCAAGGAGGCCGGCGACGTCAACGAGAACCACCTCACCCTGCTGCGCCGGCCCCAGGGCGATCTCATCGCGGTGCGGCAGATCGCCGGTCTCGTGGCCCGACGCGTGGTAGCCCATGTCCAGGCCGGCCAGCGGGTGATCCAGGGCGATCCCCTTGGCCTGATCAAGTTCGGCTCCCGGGTCGACGTGTTCGTGCCGCTTTCCTACGACCCCCTGGTCGAGAAGGGCCAGCGCGTGATCTCCGGCGAGACGCCGCTCGCCATGCCCACGGACCCGTCCACGCCGCCGCCGGAGGACCTTCCGGTCCGACGACCCGCCGTCCGAACCGGAGACGAATCATGAACTGGAAGCCACGCAAACCGAGACCGTTGCGGGCCGGGGCCTACGTGATCCCCAGCCTGTTCACGACCGCGAACATGCTGCTCGGCTTCTACGCTCTGCTGGCAGGTCTCGAAGGGCAGTTCCAGGCTGCCGTGCTGATGCTGTTCGCCGCGGCCTGCCTCGACACGCTGGACGGCCGGATAGCCCGTCTGACCGGTACCGCGAGTCCCTTCGGCAGGGAGTACGACTCGCTGGCCGACCTGGTCTCCTTCGGCCTGGCCCCGGCATTGCTCTGCTACCTCTGGGGCCTTCACGAACTCGGGCGCGTGGGCTTCGCGGCGCCGGCCGTCTACCTGCTCTGCAACGCCGCCCGCCTGGCCCGTTTCAACGTCAGCCGCCGCACGGCCGACCCCGCCTACTTCATCGGGCTGCCGGCGCCCGCCGCCGCGGGGGCGATCGGCTCGATTCTCTTCTTCGTCGACACCCGGGGCGACTCCTTTCTGTTCCAGATCGTCGTTCTGTCCGCGCTGGTCGTTGTCGGCCTGCTCGCCGTCTCCACCTTCCGTTACGTCAGCTTCAAGGAAATCGACTTCCGGCGCCGCCGGAGTTTTCGGGTGGTTCTCGTCATCGCCTCGATCGCCGTGCTGGCGCTGATCCACATCGGTGTCTTCTTCCTGGTCGGCGCGGCCAGCTACACGCTCTCCGGACCGACCGCCTGGCTCGCTCGCCGCCTCAGGCGACGCCGCCGGGCGATCCGTCTTCGCGCTGCTACGCTCCGCGGCCGATGACGACCGCTCCGTCCGTCTCTCCAGACCACCACCGGCTGACCATCCTCGGATCGGGACCCGCGGGACTCACCGCGGCCCTCTACGCGGCACGCGCCGATCTCTCGCCGCTGGTTCTCGAGGGCGGCCAGCCGGGCGGGCAACTGACGATCACGACCGACGTCGAGAACTACCCCGGCTTCCCGAAGGGGATCATGGGGCCCGAGCTGATCGACCAGATGCGGGCTCAGGCCCAGCGCTTCGGAGCCGATACGCGCTTCGAGACGGGCCTTGCCGTGGATCTGGGGGAACGGCCGTTCCGGATCGAGACGGACGGCGGCGAGTACTCCACGGACGCCCTGATCATCGCCACCGGCGCCTCGGCCCGCCAATTGGGGCTGGCATCGGAAGCCGAGCTGATGGGCTACGGCGTCTCGGCCTGCGCCACCTGCGACGGCTTCTTCTTCCGCGACAAGGAGCTCGTCGTGGTCGGCGGCGGCGACACGGCGATGGAGGAAGCCACGTTCCTGACGAAGTTCGCCAGCAAGGTGACGATCGTTCATCGCCGCGGCGAGCTTCGGGCCTCGATCATCATGCGCGAGCGCGCGGCCGCCAACGAGAAGATCGACTGGCGCTTCCACGCCACGGTCGAGGAGATCCACGGCACTCAGGCGGAGGGTGTTCACGGCGTGCGCCTCCGCGACACCCGCACGGGCGAGGAATCGGACTTCTCCTGCCAGGGCGTCTTCATGGCGATCGGCCACAACCCGAACACCGAGCTGTTCCAGGGCAAGCTGGCGATGGACGAGGTCGGCTACCTCAAGGTTCGCCATCCGGGCACGGCGACCGAGATCGAGGGCGTCTTCGCCTGCGGCGACGTGATGGACCCGATCTACCGCCAGGCGGTCACCGCCGCCGGCACCGGCTGCCAGGCCGCGATCGACGCGGAGCGCTGGCTGAGCGAAGCGCACTGAGTTCCGGCCGCCGAAGATGAACCGCTTCGCGTAGACTGCCCGCCGCGCCAACCGAGACAAACGAGGACCGACAAGAACGGGGAACGCGGATGACCGAACGAAACCGCAGGGACTTCCTGGGCACGGCCGCTCTGGCCGGCGCCGGCGCCGTCGCCGCTTGCGGCGGTGCCGAATCGACCGCCTCCGACGGAGCTCCCGGCGTCGTCACGAGGCCCCGCCTGACCTGGCGCCTGGCCTCCAGCTTCCCGCGCGGTCTGGACACGATCTTCGGCGCCTCGGAGGTCTTCGCCAACCGGGTCGAGAGCCTGACTGAGGGCCGCTTCCGCATTCGCGCCTACCCCGCCGGCGAACTGGTTCCGGCCCTGGGCGTGCTCGACGCCGTCCAACAGGGCACGATCGAACTCGGGCACAGCGCGACCTACTACTACACGGGCAAGAACCCGGCGCTCGCCTTCGACACCGCGATGCCGTTCGGCCTGAACACCCGGCAACAGAACGCCTGGCTCTACCACGGCGGCGGCCTGGAGTTGATGCGCGAGGTGTTCGCGGACTTCAGCATCGTGAACTTTCCGGCCGGCAACACGGGCGGTCAGATGGGCGGCTGGTTCCGCCGCGAAGTGAACACGCTCGCGGAACTGCGCGGCATCAAGATGCGCATTCCCGGTCTCGGCGCCGAGGTGCTGAGCCGCCTGGGCGTCACCGTGCAGACCATCCCCGGCGGCGAGATCTACCCCGCGCTCGAGCGCGGTGTAGTGGACGCGGCGGAGTGGATCGGTCCCTACGACGACCTGAAGCTCGGCTTCCACCGGGTGGCGAAGAACTACTACTACCCCGGCTGGTGGGAGCCGGGGCCGACGCTGTCGCTCTATGTCAGCCGCGCCGCCTGGGATTCCCTGCCTTCCGAGTACCAGGCGATCGTCACCGCCGCCGCGGCCGAGACGAACATCGACATGACCGCCCGCTACGACGCCCAGAACCCCGGCGCCATGCGCACTCTGGTGAACGAAGGCGTCACGCTGCGGCCATTCTCGGACGAGATCATGACCGGCTGCCGGGACACCGCCTTCGAGCTGATGAACGAGAACGCGGCTGCCGACGCCGGTTACCGGAAGATCTTCGAGTCCTGGGACGAGGCCCGCCGGTCCTCCTTCCGCTGGTTCAGTACCGCCGAACAGGCGTACGCACGGTTCTCCTTCGGCGGCGGCTGAGGCCCCCTGAGGGCTGCTACAGCAGCGCCGTCACCAGCTCGGGATACAGGCAGATCAGCGCCAGCCCGATGAGCTGGATGACGATGAACGGAATCACGCCGCGGTACATCTCGACCGTCGTGATTCGGCGCGGGGCCACGCCTCGCAGGTAGAAGATCGCGAAGCCGAACGGCGGCGTCAGGAACGACGTCTGCAGGTTCATGCCGATCATCACGCCGAACCACACCATGTCGACGCCGAGAATCAGCGCCGCCGGGGCGATCAGCGGAATGACGATGAAGGCGATCTCGAAGAAGTCGATGAAGAAGCCCAGAATGAAGATCGCGAGATTCGCGACGATCAGCAGGCCGATCTTCCCGCCGGGCAGGCCGGTCAGCAGCTCCTCGATCCAGATGTCGCCGTAGAGCCCCCGGAAAACGAGCGCGAAGGCGGTCGAGCCGATCAGCAGGAAGATGACCATCGTGGTCAGCTTCGCCGTCGCGTCCATCGTCTCCTTCACGGCCTTCATCGTGAGCCGGCCGCGCGAGAGGGCGAGGACGATCGCGCCGACGGCGCCCAGGGCGCCCGCCTCGGTAGGGGTCGCGATGCCGGCGAAGATGCTGCCCAGAACGACCAGGATCAGCACCATGGGCGGCAACATGACGACCGCCACCTGCCGGGCCAGCGCGGCGCCGCCCAGCGTCCGCTCCTCGGCCGGCAGCGCCGGCGCGGCGGCCGGTTTGGCGATCGCGACGCCGGTGACGTACACCGCGTAGAAGCCCGCCAGCATCAGGCCGGGAATCAGGGAGCCGATGAACAGGTCCCCGACCGAGATGCCGAGCTGGTCGGCGAGCACGACGAGCACGACGCTGGGCGGGATGATCTGGCCGAGCGTGCCGGCGGCGCTGATCACGCCCGTGGCGAGCATCGGCGAGTAGTCGTAGCGCAGCATGACCGGCAGGGAGATCAGGCCCATCGCGACCACCGAGGCGCCGACCACGCCGGTCGCGGCCGCGAGCATCGCGCCGACGACGACCACCGCCAGCGCCAGGCCGCCGCGCAGCCGGCCGAACAGCATGCCGATCGTGCGCAGCAGGTCCTCCGCGAGCTGGGATTTCTCGAGCATCGTGCCCATGAAGATGAAGAAGGGAACGGCGAGCAGGACGCCGTTCGACATCACGCCGAAGACCCGCTCGGGGAACGCGTAGAGCAGGTTCCAGGAGAAGAGTCCGAGTTCAATGCCGATGAAGGCGAAGATCAGCGCGGTCCCGCCGAGCGAAAACGCGACCGGGTAGCCCGCGAAGATGAACAGGAAGACGACCACGAACATCAGCGGGCCGAGGAAGTCGCCGCTCACAGCAGCCCCTCCTGCTCCATGTCCTCTTCTTCGGCCCCGGCCCTGAGCGCGCGCAGCCGCCGCCAGCTCCGCACCGCCTCGGCGAGCCCCTGCAGGGCCAGGAGCGTGAACGCCACGAGCAGCACGCTCTTGATCGGATATCGCGGCAGGCCGCCGGGATCCGACGACACCTCGAGCACCGCCCAGGAGTTCCGCACCGCCGGCCACGACATGACGAGTCCGAAGACCGCGAACGGAATCAGAAACAGCAGCGAACCCCACAGGTCGATGTGCCGCCGCCAGCGCTCCGGCAACCGGCTGTAGACCACGTCGACCCGAACGTGGGCGTTGGTCTGCAGCGCGTAGGCGGCGCCCAGCAGGAAGACCAGGCTGAACATGTACCACTGCAGCTCGAGGTACGCGTTCGAACTCAGGTTCCAGCCGGTGAAGCGGCCCAGGTAGCGGACCACCGCGTTGTACGCTCCTACCGCAACCATGGCCAGCGTCAGCCAGGAGACCGCGATCCCCAACCGCGAGTTGAAGCGATCGACCAAGCCGACGAAGCGGTCCAGGAAGAGGCCCGAAGCACGTTCTGACGCCATGAGCGCGCGCAGGCTAACAGCCCGCGCGCGCAGTTGACCCCTACGGCCTCGTGGCAACCCCCGCGACGCCCGGCCTGACCCGGCGGTTCGCGCGGCTGACGGCGCTCAACGTGGCGTCCAACCTGACCGTGCCCGTCGCCGGTCTGGCCGACACGGTGATGCTCGGCCGACTCGACGATGTCCGCTTTCTCGCCGGCGTAGTTCTGGCCGCCCTGATCTTCGACTACCTGTACTTCGGTTGCGCCTTCCTGCGCATGGGTACGACGGGAGTCACCGCTCAGTCCTGGGGCCGCGGCGACGGCCGGGAGGTCGCCGCACACCTCTATCGGGCCCTGCTGCTGGCGGCCGCTCTCGGCCTCGTGACGGTCGCGCTCCGCGACCCGCTCGGCGATCTCGGCTTTCGGCTTCTCTCCGGCGCGGCGGGAGTCGAAGAGGCCGGCCGCCGCTACTACGACGCCCGCATCTTGGGTGCGCCCGCGGCCTTCGCGAACCTGGCGTTCGTCGGCTGGTTCCTGGGCCGGGGCGAGGCGGCCCGGGCCCTGCTCGTCGTCGCGGTGGCCAACGTCGGCAACGTCATGCTGAACTGGTGGTTCATCCTGGAGCTGGGCTGGGCGGCGTTCGGTGCAGGAGTGGCCACCGCCACGGCACAGTGGCTGGCGGCCGGTATCGGTCTGGTCCTGACCCTCGGCGCGGGTACCGCGCCATGTTCCTGGCGGACCGTGCTGGACCGTGCCGCGCTGCGTCGGATCGTCGGCCTGAGCGGGCATCTCGTGGTGCGGACCCTGCTCCTGATCACGGCCTTCGCTGTCTTCACGAACGGCAGCGCCCTGCTCGGCACGGCTCGGCTGGCGGCGAACGGCCTGATTCTCCGTATGCTCAGCTTGGCCTCCTACCTGGTCGATGGCGCCGCCTTCGCCGGCGAGACGCTCGCCGGCATGGCCTACGGCGCCGGCGACCGCAAGGAGCTGAGGCGCGTCCTGATCCTGACCGTGACGGCAGCGGAGATCTGCGCCGTCGCCTTCCTGCTGCCGGTCCTGATCTTTCCCCGCGGCACGTACGGCCTGCTTGTCGGCTACGAGGACGTCGCCGAACTTGCCGCCGGCAGCAATCTCTGGCTGCTGCCGGTCCTCCTGTTCGCCGCCCTGGCCTACGCGTTCGACGGCTTCTTTCTCGGTCTGACCCGCGGAAGCCTGCTCAGCCGGGCGATGGTGATCAGCCTGGGCCTCGGTTTCGCCCCCTTCGCCTGGTCCGCACTCCACTTCCGCGACGGCAACCTGCTCTGGCTCAGCATGGTGGGCATGATGTTCGCCCGAGCAGCCACACTGGGCTTCGCGGCCCGGCGATACCTGCGAACGAACCTGTGAGCGTCGAGCATGGCGGCCAGGCCCTGAACAGGGGCTACACTCCGGTTCGCAAACGACGGTTGGACTGAGCCAGGGAGGCCGAACGGAATGGGAAAGCTCGAAGGAAAGATCGCTCTCGTTACTGGCGGCGGCACCGGCATCGGCCGGGCGACCGCGCTGCTCTTCGCCCGCGAAGGCGCGTCGATCATCGTCTCGGGCCGGCGGCTCGAACCGCTCGAGGCGGTCGTCGCCGAGATCGAGGCAGCCGGCGGCAGCGCCTGGGCCCACTCCGCCGACATGGAAGACCCGGAGGCCGTCCAGGGGCTGGCCGCGGCGATCCTGGAACGTCACGACACGGTCGACGTCCTGGTCCACAACGCCGGTCACAGTTCGAAGGTGCGGAGCACGCGCTACATCTCCCAGGAAGAGTGGGACAGCGTGATCGCGGTCAACGCGACCGGGCCGGCGATGCTCACCAAGGCGCTGCTGCCGGCGATGCTCGACCACGGCGGCGCCACGGTCATCATGGTTTCGTCGATGGCGGCTCTGCGCCCCGGCGTGATGGCAGGCACCGCCTACGGCGCCGCGAAGGCGGCCTCCCGGAACTACATCTTCGGCCTCGGCGCGGAACTCCGCCAGCTCGGCATCCGGGCGACCAGCGTCCTGCCCGGCGAAGTCGACACGCCGATCCTCGACAACCGGCCACGGCCGCCCTCGGCCGACGAGCGGGCCGGCATGATGGCCTCCGAGGACATCGCGGAGGCGATCCTGACGGCCGCGGCGTTGCCGGAACGGACCGTGATCGAGGAGATGACCCTGATGCCGACGAAGCTCCGCGACTACTCCGCCGACATCGCGGCGGCGCGGACCCTCGGCGCCCCCAAGGAGGACTAGCGACCCATGCCGACGATGACCGACAGCGAACGCGACGCCTTCCTCGCCGAACCCGGCGTCCTGATGCGGATCGGCACGGTCTGCGACGACGGCCGGCCCCTGGTGACGCCCATCTGGTTCATCTTCGAGGAAGAGGCGATCTGGTTCACGCCGCGCGAGAACTCCGTCTGGTTCGCCAACCTGCGCCGCGATCCCCGGACCTGTCTGGCGATCGACGAGCAGAACCTCCCCTACCGCAAGGTCCTCGCCGAGGGCGAAGCGGAACTCGTCCACGACATCGGCGTCGACGATCTCTGGCGTGACCGCTACCGGCGCATCGCCTGCCGCTACGTCCCGGAGGACGCCGCCGAGGACTACATCCAGGCGACGATCGACCAGCCGCGCGGCCTCTACCGCCTGCCTCTAGCCCAGGCGTCCGTCCGCACCTGGCGCATGCCGGTGGACGACGAGGACCAGGCCGGCATCTGGCACCAGCGCTACTACCGGCCGGGCACCATCCTCAGCCGCTGATCCCTGCCGCGAGGGCCTACTCCGCCGCGGGCGCCTTCCTGTGAACGATGGCCGCCCCGATCACGCCGCCGACCGTCGAGAAGGCGACGTTGATCACCAGCGAGAAGATGACGATCGCGATGATGCCGAGGCCGGCAATCGTGCTGAAGAGGCTGAAGGCCTCGAAGTCCTCGACGGACTCCGAAACGAGAGCACCGATTCCCATCGCGCCCGTGAGACCGCCCAGGATGAGGAGTCCGATCAGGATGCTCAGGGCGGAGCCGAAGACCCCGGCCAGCGCTCCTATCTTCGCGCCCTCGCCATAGGGCGCGGTCGCGGCGGGCTGATCGTCCTTCAACGCCAGGTAGACCGCCAGGATGCCGCCGCCCACGACCAGGGCGCAACAGGCCAGGTTGAGTATCTGGAGGCCGGGGATCTGCGAAGCGACGGCTCCCGCTCCTCCGCCGATGGCGGCCGCACCGACTTTCTTTCCCGTCACGATGACACCTCCTGGGCTCCGGTCTCGAGCGTGGGCTTCTTGTGGAACACCGCGGCGCCGATGACGCCACCGATACCCGAGAAGAGGACATTGGTGACGAGGCTCACGAGGAATCCGATCACTCCGAAGGCGGCCCCGACGCCGGCCCCATCGTCCCCAAAGGCCTCGAGCACCTCCGGCGGCATGCCCTCGATCCCTTCCATGATCGACCGCATCTGTTCCATCGGATCACCAACGACCGCCGCCAGCGGGATCGCAACGATCGCACCGACCACGGCGGCCGCGACGCCGGCCAGAACGCCGATCATGGCGCCATCACCAAGCGGCGCCTTCTCGCTAGCGGGCTCGCCACGCATCGCCAGGTAGACCGCCAGCATGCCGCCGCCCACGACCAGCGCGCAGCAGGCGCAGTTGACCAGTTTGACGAGGGGAATGCTGGAGGCGATCCCGGCCGCGCTGCCGCCGATGGCGGCGGCCTTCAGTTTCTTCGGTGTCATGGAGTCTCCTCAGAAGTCGAACCGGAAAGCGCGCCGACACTACGCCCTACGGCTTCTCCCGGTGGCAGGTTTCGAGGCATCTGTTGGACGATCTGGCCGATCGCAGCCCAGATCAGGACGGCGATCCCGGCCCCGGCGAGAACGGCAGTCACGGAGCGGCTCGCCGGCGTGTTCATCGGCAGCAGCCAGTCGACCGCCGTCGGCGCCAGAAGCAGGAGAATGCGCCTGGGCTCGTCGAGGAGCCAGTCGCGCGCCGGACGAACCAGGGGCAGCACGATCAGTCCCAGAGTGAAGCCCGCGTAGAAGCCAAAGCAGCGGTGGCACACTGCGAGGGGGTGGCCTGCGAGGTGAAAGCTGCGTTCGGCGAGCTGATGGCAGACCGGGGCGAAGACCGCGTAGAGAAACGTGGCCGCCCGACCGCCGGAGGCGGAGACAAGCGGCGCCGCTACGACCATTCCGACCACCAGGCAACACGCCGCGGCGAAGGCCGCGGTGACCCGGCCTGGCGTCAGGAGCCGGACGCGCGTCCGGCCGGGCCAGCCGGAAGGCCCGGCAGAAACGCTTCGGGTCGAAAGCCCGAGACGCCAGCGAAGCATCGCGAGCTAGTGTAGCGACTCGTCTCCACCGGCGGCCGCGGCGGCATCGGTATGATCCCTGCCGTGGGGATCGATCGGTGACGCAATGGAACTCGATTCCCGAGCTCGGGGGCCTGATCGGCCAGGAGGTGAGGCTGCGCGGCTGGGTTGACGGCCGCCGCTCCAGCGGGCGGATCGGCTTCATCCAGCTCCGGGACTCCGGCGCCACCGTTCAGCTCGTCGTCAGCCGCAAGGAGGTCGACGAGGCCTCCTGGGAGGTGCTCCAGCACGCGACCCAGGAGTCGACGGTCGCCGTGACCGGCACCGCCGCGGCGGATCCGCGGTCACCGGGCGGAGTCGAGGTCCAGGTCTCGTCCCTGGCCCTGGTCCACGGCGCCGACGGCTATCCGATCACGCCGAAGGAGCATGGCACCGCCTTCCTGATGGACCATCGCCACCTCTGGCTGCGCTCCAGCCGCCAGCGCGCGGTCCTGCGGATCCGCAGCGAGGTCTGCCAGGCGATCCACGACTTCCACCGCGAGCGCGGCTACTACCTGGTCGACTCGCCGATCCTGACGCCCGCGGCATGCGAGGGCACCTCGACGCTGTTCGAGACTCCGTACTTCGACCACGGCAACGCCTATCTCAGCCAGTCCGGGCAGCTCTACCTCGAGCCCGCGGCCGCCGCGCTGGGCAAGGTCTACTGCTTCGGCCCCACCTTCCGGGCCGAGAAGTCGAAGACCCGGCGGCACCTGATGGAGTTCTGGATGGTCGAGCCGGAGGCGGCCTTTCTGGACTTCGAGGGGCTGTGCGGCCTGGCCGAGGATTTCCTCGTCTACCTCGCGGGCCGGGTGCTGGAGAACTGCGGCGAGCCGCTGGCGATCCTGGAGCGCGACACCTCGAAGCTCGAAGCCATCCAGAGCCCCTTCCCGCGTCTCCGTTACCGGGAGGCGATCGACCTCTTGCGCCGGCAGGGTTCAGGCATCGAGTTCGGCGAGGACTTCGGCGCCCCCGAAGAGACATCGATCACCCGGGAGTTCGACCGTCCGGTCATGATCACCCACTACCCGACCTCGCTCAAGGCCTTCTACATGGAACCCGATCCGGACGATCCGTCGCTCGCTCTGGCGCTCGACGTGATCGCTCCCGAGGGTTACGGGGAGATCATCGGCGGCAGCCAGCGCATCCACGACCACGACCTGCTGCTCGCTCGCCTGAAGGAGCACGACCTGCCGCTGGACGCCTTCCAGTGGTACCTGGACATTCGCCGCTACGGCACGTTCGAACACAGCGGCTTCGGGATGGGCGTGGAGCGTTTCGTCGCCTGGATGGCCGGTGTGCCCCACCTGCGGGAGACGATCCCCTATCCGCGGACGATGGACCGGATCTACCCCTGACGGACCCGGTCGAGGATCTCGAGGCGCGTCTCGGCCACCGGTTCGGGAACCGCGCCTTGCTCGAGCAGGCCCTGACCCACAGCTCGTTCGCGAACGAACGGGGTCTTGAACACGACAACGAACGGCTGGAGTTTCTGGGCGATTCGGTTCTCGGACTGGTCGTGACAGCCTGGCTCTTTCGGTGTCATCCGTCGGCGCCGGAAGGCGTCCTGTCGCGAACCCGATCCCATGTCGTCAGCGCCGAGGCCCTGGCCCGGCGCGCCCGGGAGCTGGATCTCGGCCCCGCCCTTCGGCTCGGCCACGGCGAAGACCAGTCCGGAGGCCGCGGGAAGCAGTCGCTCCTGGCGGACGCCCTCGAAGCCGTCATCGGCGCCGTGTTCGTCGACGGCGGCCTCCAGGCTGCCCGCCGCCTGGTCGAACCGTGGATCGAGGTAGAAGCCACCGAAGCCATGGACGCACCGGACGCGAAGTCGGACTTGCAGGAATCGCTCCAGGCTCAGGGGCTCGAACCCCCGTCCTACCATCACGTCGGCCGTGACGGGCCGGATCACGATCCCGTGTTTCACGTCGAGTGCTGGGTCGGGGGCCGCGCCGTGGCGGCGGCTTCGGGCCACTCCAAGAAGGCAGCCGAGCGGCGGGCCGCCGCCCGGGCACTGGCCGGGATGGAGTTGGCCCACGACCCGTAACGTCCGGCCCGGCGAGACGATTGGTCTCGGTTCAGGTGGCTGCTTTCCGTCCTTGTCGGTGCTAGCCCCTTAGGCCCGAAAGGACGGAAGATACCGATGGAGCGAGTAAACTCCGAACGCGATGATGAAGGTTCCGATCAGCGGACGCGACGACGAGATCGCGGAGGGACCGGACGGATGACCGCGGGAACAGCAGGACCCACGGCGCAGTCGAGGCCCCATGCCGAGGAGGGCGACTTCGTACGTCTCCGGGCCGAACTCTCCGAGAAGATCGAGAACGAGTGCGCGCATGTGAACGCCGTTCTCTCGGAGAGGATCGCCGGCGTCCGGGAGCTTCTGGATCAGAGAATCAACGACCAGACCCGGCTGCTTCGCGCGGACTTCAGATCGCTGGAAGCCAGGCTCGTTCACGAGACCGGATCCCTCCGAACGGAGATCAGCGCAGTCAAGGACGGGACAGAAACCAGGCTCGCTCACGAGACCAGAGCACTCCGGTCCGAGATCAAAGGCCTCAAGGATCTGCTCCTGGGCCGCCTGGAGCAACAGGAGAGAGTCCGAGCGGCCGAGTACGCGGCAACAAAGTGGTCCATCCGCTCCATGATGGCGGCCATGGCTTTGCTTGTCGCGATGATGGCTCGCTTCACTCTCCTCCAGTGACGTCCGAGTCCGGCGGCAGGGGAAGGACCGGCCAGCCGCCGCAAGACATGGCACGGCGTTGATTTCCGGCTGCTAGGGTTCGGCGTTGCTCGAAGGAACTCCAAGGGAATGACGCGCGAAACCACGGCCAGGGAGCGGCTGGAAGCACTGGGCATCGAACTGCCGGAACCGGCGGCGCCGGCCGCCAACTACGTCCCGTTCGTGCGAACCGGCTCCCTCGTCTTCGTGTCCGGCCAGGTCCCGGTAAGGGACGGGAAGCTGGCCTACCGCGGCAAGGTGGGTGTGGACTACTCGCTGGAGGAGGCGCAGGAGGCGGCCCGGCTGGTCGGCATCAACATCGTCGCCGTCGTGGGGGCCGCCTGCGAAGGTGATCTGGAGCGGGTGAAGCGCTGCGTCAAGCTGGGCGGCTTCGTCAACTGCAGCGACGACTTCGAGAATCACCCGGCGGTGATCAACGGCGCCTCCGACCTGATGGTCGACGTGTTCGGCGAGAAGGGGCGGCACGCACGCTTCGCGGTGGGGACGAACAAGCTGCCGTTCAACGTGCCGGTCGAGATCGACGCCGTCTTCGAGGTCGACTGAAAGGCTCACAGCGCGTCATGTCCACCCAGCGAGTCGAGATTCTGGGCGACACGATGCGCCGGCTGGCCCGGCGCGGCGCTCGCCGGAACCTGTCCCGGGTACTCAGCAAGGTGCGGCCGGGCGACGTAGCCGCCGCGCTCAGGAAACTGGTGCCGACCGAGCAGTTGTTCGTCGTCCGGCTGGCCCTGGAGGACTATCCGGATTCGGCCGGCGAGGTGCTGCTGGAGCTCGAGCCGGGCGAACGGCGGCCGCTGCTGGAAGAGCTCGCTCCGTCCGAGATCGCCGGCCTGCTGTCGCCCCTGGCGGTCGACGACAGCGTCGAGATCGTCGACGGTCTGGAGGACGAGCTGCGGGAGGCCGTACTGGCCCTGCTCGACCGGCCGGACCGCGACGAGCTGCAGACGCAGTTCGCCTACGAGGAGGACACGGCCGGGCGGATCATGAACACCGAGTTCTTCTCCCTGCCGGAGAACACCTCGGTCGGCGACGCGATCGCCAAGATTCGCGAACACGGCGAGGTGGAGATGATCTTCTACCTCTACGTCGTTGATCCGGAGGGGCGCCTGGTCGGCGTCCTGTCGCTTCGCGAACTCCTGCTCTCCGTCCCGAGCCGCACCCTGAACGAGATCATGAACCGCGGCCTGGTGACGGCGAGGACGGACACGGACCAGGAGGAGGTGGCGCAGCTCGCTTCGCGCTACGACTTCCTTGCGATACCTGTAGTGGATGAAGGCCGGCGCCTGCTGGGGCTGGTGACCGTCGACGACGTGATCGACATCGTGCAGGAGGAGGCCGAAGAGGACTTCTACAAGATGGTCGGCACCTCCGATGACGAGCTGCTGTACCGGGAGCGAGCCTGGCGCGTGGCCGGCATCCGGTTGCCCTGGCTCCTGGTCAATCTCGTCGGCCTGACCCTGACCGGGGTGCTGATGAAGCAGTTTCAGCTTCGGCTCAACGAGGCCTTTCTCCTGGCCTTCGCGCCGGTCGTCATGGGCATGGGGGGCAACATCGGCAGCCAGACGATGACACTGACCGTGCGCGGTTTGGCGACGGGGCGGATCGGCGAAGGCGGCGGCCGGATGCGCCGCTTCCTGCTCCAGCAGATCCGGGTCGGCCTCGTCGTGGCGCTCGTCTGCGCCGCCGTCGCGGCGGCGGCGGCGGCCTTCCTGGAGCAGAACCCCGCGTACAGCGCGGTCGTCGCCAGTTCGCTGTTCCTGGCCATCGTGCTCGCTTCCCTGATCGGCTCGCTGTTGCCGATGGCGTTCGAGCGGATGGGCATCGATCCGGCGGTCGCCTCCGGCCCCATGGTCACGACCAGCAGCGACATCACCGGCATCCTCGTCTACTTCGGCCTGGCGACCCTGATGATCGACTGGCTGGTCCGCTGAGCGGCGGCGGGTTCCGGACATGAAGCAGCACAGCGGCGAGGCGCTGTTGCTCCAGACGACGGACCTGCACGAACGGGACCGCATCGTCGTCTTCCTCAGCCGCGAGCGGGGCCTGAAGCGCGGAGCGGCCCGCAGCGCGCGGACGCGCTTCAGCCGTTTCGGCGGCGAGCTGCAGCAGCTCGCCAAGGTCCACATGACCTGGTTCGAGAAGCCGGAGCGCGAGCTCGTTCGGCTCGGCGAGGCGGAGATGATCCGCAGCGCACGGTCCCTGCACGAGGACCTGGAGGGGATCCTCGTTTCGTCCTACCTGGCGGAACACATGCAGGTCTTCGCGCAGGAGGACGAGCCGGAGAACCACCTCTACCGCCTCCTGGACACGACCGTCCAGGCACTGCTCGACGGTTGCGACCGCTGGCTCGGCGCGCGCTACCTGGAGTGCTGGACCCTGCGCCTGAGCGGCGTCTTCCCTGCGCCCCGCCGCTGTCCCGCCTGCGGCAAGGCCATCGCCGACGAGGCTTTCCTGGCAGTCGACGCGGCCGGCCTCCTGTGTCCTTCCTGCGGCGGCGGCGCGGGCGCCAACCGAAGGGTGGGGGCTGAGCCCCTGGACTTCCTGCGCCGGATCGGCGGCTCGGATCTCGCGAGCCTGCAGGCGAACGGACAGGTCGACGAGGCGACGCTCAGATCGGTCGAGTCGTTGACGCGCGAGGTGCGCCGCGCCTTCCTGGGCCGGGAACTGAAGAGCTACGGCGTGATGCAGCGGACCCTGCGGGACATGGCGCCCTGATGGCCGGAGCCGTCCCGGAACCCCTCGGCCTCCAGCGGCTTCCCGACGCGCTGATCTCCAAGATCGCGGCGGGCGAGGTGGTGGAGCGGCCGTCTTCCGTGGTCAAGGAACTCGTGGAGAACGCCCTCGACGCGGGCGCCGGCCGCATCGAGATCGAACTGGAGAACGGCGGACGCGACCTGATCTCGGTGGCCGACGACGGCGGCGGCATCGCCGCCGAGGACGCGTCCCTCGCACTCGAACGCCATGCGACCAGCAAGATCGCATCCTTCGAGGACCTGCTGGAGGTGGAGACCCTGGGCTTTCGCGGAGAGGCCCTGGCGTCGATCGCGGCGGTGTCGAAGTGCGAGCTTCTGACCGCCCGGTCGGCCGGTGACGGGCATCGCCTGGTGGTCGAAGGCGGTCGGCTGGTCGTCGACGAACCCGTGAGCCGCCCCCGCGGCACCACCGTGACGGTCGAGTCCCTGTTCTACAACGTGCCAGCCCGCAAGCAGTTCCTGAAGCGTCCCGCGACGGAACTCCGTCACGCGCTGGCCGTGGTCCAGGGCTACGCGCTGGCGCGGCCGGACGTGACCTTCGTTCTGCGCCACGCCCCCGACGCCGAGTCGCCGGGGCGGGAACTGCTGCGGGCCCAGGCGACCGGAGTCGACGCGGCCGGCCGGCTCGACCGCATCGCGCAGTTGTTCGGCGAAGACCTCGTGAGCCACCTCACGCCTTTGCCCGAGGCCAGGAGGGAGCAGGGGATCTCCGGCTTCGTCGGCGACCGGGAGACGACGAAGGGCCGCCGCCTGTTCCTGTTCGTGAACGGCCGGCTGCTGAGGGACCGAGCCGTGCTCAGCATCTACTACAAGGCGGTACGGGACCTGATGAAGGGGGAGCGGCCGCCCGCTCTCTTCCTGTTCCTCGACATCCCGCCCGAGTCCGTCGACGTGAACGTTCACCCGCAGAAGGCGGAGGTCCGGTTCCGCGACGCGGCCCTGCTCGGCCGTGTCGGCAGCGCGCTGCGCAGAGGGCTCGAGGCCGCCAAGGGCGAGGAGCCGGCGCCGCTGCGCGAGTTGGGAGGACCGGTGGCGCCGCCCGCCTGGACCGGCGCCGGACAACTGCGCGAGACCGGGGCCGCGGCGGCGTGGCGGCGGTCCGGAGCGGCAGGAGAAGGCGATCAGGAAGAAGGGGCCCCGGCGCCGGAGGTGCCCGCCTGGGCGGCCGAGCTTGCCGCCCGCTATGGCGGCGCGCAGCCGGGACCCGCAGGAAAGCTGGCCGAGGTCGCCTACCGGCCGGAGCCGTCCCGGCCGGTCCGCCTGTCGGGCAAGGCCCGCGAGTCCCTGCGGCTGATCGGGCAGTACAAGGGCACGATGATCCTGCTCGAGGGGCCGGAGTCGTTGCTGGTCGTGGACCAGCACGTCGCCCACGAGCGCATTCTCTACGAGCGCTTTCGCCACAGTCTCGCCGAGCAGCAGCCAGCCAGCCAGACCCTGCTCGTACCGCGGGTACTGGAACTCTCCGCCGCCGAGAACGCGGCGCTCGCGGAGTGCTCCGCCGGGCTGGAGCGCTGCGGCTACTCGGTCAGCAGCTTCTCGGGCGGCAGCGCCGCGATCACGGCCATCCCCGCCGTGCTGCCGGACAGGGAAGCGGAGAGCCTGGTGCTGCGGATCGCGACGCGGGTCGCCGGCGGGGACGAGCTGCCGAGCGAGGGAGAGGCCCTGGGCGAGTATCTGCTAACGCAGTTGGCGGCCAGCCAGGCCTGCCGGGCCGCGATCAAGATGCACGAAGCGCTGTCGGCGGAGAAGATGGAGGGCCTGATCGCCGAGCTCTTCGCCTGCGAGCATCCCTACACCTGTCCGCACGGTCGCCCGGTCGTGCTGGAACTCACCGATCGGGATCTGGAACGGCGCTTCAAGCGGCGCTGAGATGGACTGTCGTCATCCCGTCAGCTCCCGTCGTCGAACGCGGCGAACAGCTCCTCGAAGGCCTTGATCTGGTTGCCGGCCGCCGACGACGGCACCAGAATCGGCGTACGAATGCCGGCGTCGAACCACCGTTCGACGCCTTCGCGGACCTCCGCGGCGGTTCCGAACAGGGTGCAATCCGCGAGCCAGCGGTCGGAGAGGAGGGCCGGAATGCGCTCCGTCTCGCCCCGCTCGACGGCCTGCTCCACGGCTTCCATCTCCTCGACGTAACCCGCCGCCTTCCAGTAGTTGCGGTAGTTGGGCAGCAGGGCGTACCGGGAGAGCGTCTTCCGGTTGCGCGCCGCCGCCAGGTTGCGGTCGTCGGAGATCACGGTCGGGATCATGTTGCCGACGAAGAAGTCCGGGTCGGTCGCTTTCTCCCCCGCCGCCGCCAGCGAGTGACCCATGCGGGAACGGGCGCCGTTCGCGAACACCATGCCGTCGCCGATCTCGGCTGCCGTGGCGATCATCCGGTCGCGCAGCGTGGCGAGGACGATCGGCGGCAGTTCGCCGGCGCCCCGCACCGCCTTCACTTCGTCCACGAAAGCGCGGATGTCCCCCAGCGGCTTGCCGACGGTAACGCCGAGTCGCGCATGCGCCGGCGCGTGGCTGACGCCCACGCCGAACCAGAACCGCCCCTGGGAAACCTCGTGGATGAACGAGGCCGTGTGCGCGAACTCCGTCACGTGCCGGGTGTAGATGTTGACGATCGACGTGCCGAAGTGGATGCGCTCGGTGCACAGCGCGATCGCCTCGCACAACGCCAGCCCGTCGCCCATGCTCGGGCAGTAGATGCCGCTGAAGCCGCGGCGCTCGATCTCGGCGGCCAGATCGAGGGTGAGCCGGCGGCGCCCCGGCACCGCGGCGAGCGAGATGGCCGGGAGGCCGTTGTTTGCTGTAGCGGTCGTGGTCATGGCGGCGGCAGGGTATCAGCGCTGCCAGCCGCCGTTCGCCGCCATGCGTTCACGACGGCGGTCAGCGACTGTCTCAGGATCCGGCGACAGAAGCTGTGATACTCCCAGCTTCGCGACAGTTGGTTGGCTGCTCCGGGCCTCGCGGAAGCGCAGTCGTTTCCAGGAGAGGAGGCCGGATGTGGTGGAGGACTTCGATGCCCGTGCCGTCCGTTGAAGAGTGCTTGCTACCCGTGCTGAAAGCCCTTGCCCGAGATGTGGAGACTCCCGCTACGGAGATCCGCAAGCGCGTTGCTGCCGAGTTGAACCTCACCACGTCCGAGCTACAGGAACCCGGGCCAAGACCGGGCTACTCGAAGTTCAAGAACAACGTCGCCTTCGCCTTCGTCAGGCTGCGCTCGGGAGGTGGCGGCTACGGACTTCTCAAGGGAAAGAGGGGTGCCTACAGACTGACTGCCGACGGCGCCGATCTTCTTGCCGGAAGGCCAACGACACTGACGTTCGACCAATTGAAGAAGAACTATCCGGTGAAAGCCAGATCGACGACGCCGAGGACGTCAACGGCTCGGACCTCGGCCGATTCCGCCTTCGACCTGCGATCAGCGTGGGAACTGGCAGGGCAGAGGATTGCCGAGAACGAGGAAGCGCCGCAACGGATCGCCGATCGCGCGGCCATGCTGGAGGAAGTGAAGGCGTGGCCCGATTCGGATCGGTCAAGCCGGGAGTTCATTGCCAAACGGATCGGCTGGTGCCTGATCGGCCGGCAGGACGACCGTTCTTTGGAGATGGTCCAGTTTCACCAGTCCTATGCCTACGAAGACTTCGTCCAGGGCTTCAGACCCACGAAGAAGGGCGGCTTCAGCAGGCGTAACGGTGTGTTCTTCGACTTCTGCCGTCGAGCAGGGAGGGAGCCGGAAACGCCCTACGTCTTCATCGTCGACGAGATCAACCGGGGCAACCTGTCTCGCATCTTCGGCGAGCTACTCATGCTGATCGAGGCGGACAAGAGGGGACAGGAGCATTCCGTCCGGCTCACCTACCAGAATGAGGGCGAGAGCTTCTCAGTTCCCGGGAACGTGCACATCCTGGGGCTGATGAACACGGCCGACCGCTCCCTCGCGATGGTGGACTATGCGCTGCGGCGACGGTTCGCGTTCGAGGAACTCGAGCCGCAGTTCAACAAGAAGTTCCGGCGCCACTTGAGAGGCAAAGGTGCCGGGAAGTCCCTGATCAACCGCATCGCCAGCGAGATGACGGAGCTCAACGAGAGGATCCGTGACGATGAAGACTTGGGGCACGGCTTCGAGATCGGCCACAGCTACTTCGTGCCGAACGGCAAGGAACAGGCCGACGAGAACTGGCGCCGCCACCAGGTTCGCAGCCAGATCATGCCCCTGTTGCGGGAGTACTGGTTCGATCGCAAGGACGAGGTCGTGACGTGGGAGAAGCGCCTGCTGGAATCGCCCGATGGCGACTGAAATCCCGATCGCCAACCTCTACTATCTCCTCTGCTACGCGTGGGGCTACGCACGGGAGCGTGAGGTCGTTTCGCTGGCCGACGCGGGCCGCCTGGAGCGCGTTCAGGATCTCCTCGGCATGGTCCTCGCCCGAGGCACGGTTCGGCTCCTGAAGCGGGGCATCGCCCGGGACTACATCGAGGTGCGCGAAGATCTCCGCGGTATCCGCGGCAAACTCGAGCCGAGCGAGATGGCCAAGCGGGCGCTGCGCAGCCGAGGGCTGGCCGCCTGCGAGTACGAGGAGCTGTCCATCGACGTCCTGCACAACCGCATCCTGCGCTCAACGCTGGACCGGCTGCGTCGCGTGCCGGACCTCGACGAGGAAGTCCGTCGGGAGGTTCGGTCGGCCTGCGCCAAGCTGGTTGGCGTGCGCCTTCTACGCTTGAACCGGAGGCTGTTCGGCCAGGTGCAGATCGACCGCAATCAGCGCATGTACCGTTTCCTTCTGTCGGTCTGCCGACTGGCCCATGAGCAGTTCCTGCCCGAAGAACGGACCGGAGGCCACCGCTTCCGGAGCTTCGACACGAAGACGATGCACGCGCTGTTCGAGGCCTTCGTCGTCGCCTTCTTCCGCCGGGAACAGAGCGAGTTCTCCGTCAATCGTGACGGGCGCCGAATCGACTTCCTCGACGCCGGCACGCGTCAGGATCAGCGAGAGTGGATTCCCCGGATGGAAGCCGACGCGATCCTCGAGTCGAACGAGCGGCGCATCATTCTGGACACCAAGTACTACGAAAAAGCCCTCTCAACTCGGTACGGCAGCCGGAAGCTCCACTCGGACCATCTCTTCCAACTCTTGGCGTACCTGCGGAACCGGCAGGCGGCCAAACCGACAGGCCCCTCCCACGAGGGGATGCTTCTCTATCCCAGGGTGGAGATGGACATCCGCATCGATGTCCGGCTGGAGGGCTTCAACATTTGCGCGCGGACGATCGACCTTTCCCAGCACTGGCGCCGCATCCACGACAACATGCTGGCCCTCGTGGGGCTCGCTCCGACTGTGGATGCAGCACTGACGCGGACGGAAGCTGCCTGAGCGCCCGAGCTGCCAGCAGTCAGCCGGTCCTGCGGCAGCGATACACTCCAGAATGCACCAAGGAGCCCGAGGACCGTGCACGAACAACGACGAGAGCCCGAAACTCCCGTGACCAGAGTGGCATCTGAGGGCACCATGAGAGTCATCGACAGGAACCCCGGCATCCTGGGCGGCACGCCCGTCTTCACGGGAACGCGGGTTCCCGTGAGGATCCTGATGGAGCATCTCGAGGCCGGTGACCGGCTCGACGAGTTCCTGGACGACTACCCCACGGTGAAGAGAGAGCAGGCCGTCGCGTTGCTTGAACGGATGACCGCGCAACTGGTCAGCGACGTCGAGTGAAGGTGCTACTCGACGAATCCGTCCCAAGGCGACTCGGGGCGGCGTTCCCCGAGTCCTTCGAGGTACACACGGTGCGGCAGATGGGTTGGGCGGGCTACCTGAACGGGCGTCTCCTGCGCCTTGCGGCGGACCGTGGCTTCGGAGCCCTCGTCACGGTTGACCGGGGTTTCGAGTTCGAACAGAACATCCAGGAACTCCCCTCCCCGTCGTCATCATGATCGCTCGGCGCACCCGATTGCAGGAACTGCGACCCCTGGTTGGGAAGGTGGTCGCTCTTCTCTCTGCCGACACCGAACGTCGCATTCACCGCGTCGAGGCCTGAACACGCGATTACGCGCGGGCGCGCCATGAAGAAACTCTCTCCGAACCGGGTCGGCGCGCTGCTCCGCCCCGGCATGAAGGTCGCCGTCCTGGGCGGCTGCAATGAACCTCGCGGAATCGCCGCGGCGCTGCATGCCCAGCCGGAGGCGACCGCCGGCGTGGAGTTCACGGTCACCCGCATCCCCGGCATCTCCTCGCCGACCCTCGCGCCCTGGGCCGGCTCGACGGTGCGGAGCTTCTTCGTCACGCCGGAGATGCGCGCCGGATTCGAGGCCGGTTCCGTCCGTTTCGTGCCGATGCAGTACCGGCACGTCTGGGACGATCTCGTGGCGGCGCCGTTCGACCTGGCGATCGCTCAGTTCACGCCGCCGGACGGGAACGGCGACTGCTCGCTCGGCATCGGCGCCGGGTTTCTGCCGGCACTGCTGGGGCGCTCGGAGATTCCTTTCGTCGCCGAGTGGAACCGGGCCCTGCCACGGCTGCCAGGCGCTCCGACGGTGCCGGCGGACCGCTTCGACTACGTGGTCGAGACCGACGTCGAACCGGCCATGCTGGCCAGTCGCACCAGTCCCGTGGCCGAGCGCATCGGCGCCCTGGTCGCGGAACTGATCCGCGACGGCGACTGCATCGAGACCGGCGTCGGCGCGATCCCGGGCGCGGTCCTGGCTGCCTTGCACGGCCACCGCGACCTTGGCTTTCACTCGGGCCTGCTGTCGGACGGCGTGAAGGGCCTCGCGGAAGCGGGCGCTCTCACGGGCGCCCGCAAGACGATCGACAGGGGACGTCTCGTCGCGGCCATGGTCCTCGGTTCACCCGCGCTATACGACTGGGCGAGGCGCTGCGATCTGATCGACCTGCGCACCGTCGACTACACCCACGACGTGCGGGTGATCGCCAGGCTGGACAACTTCGTCGCGCTGAACTCGGCGGTCGAGGTGGACCTCTTCGGCCAGGTCAACTCGGAGGTGGTCCGCGGCCGCCAGATCAGCGGCACCGGCGGCGCCGTCGACTTCATGCGGGGCGCCCGGATGTCGGCCGGCGGACGTTCGATCGTCGCCCTCGAGGCGACCGCGGGCGGTGGCCGCTTCTCCCGCATCGTCCCGGCGCTGCCGCCCGAGCACACCGCCACGGCGCTGCGCACCGACGCCGACTTCTTCGTCACCGAGCACGGCGTGGCCGAGGTCCGCGGGCTGGACCTGCTCGAGCGGGCCCGGCGTCTGGTCCGCATCGCGGCCCCTCAGTTCCGCGAGGAGCTGGAGACCAGGGCAGCACGGCTCTGCCGGTAACCGCAGGCGGGCCTCTGATGGTCGCAGCGAGGCTGGCGCCTCGCAAGCCTTCTCTCAAGCCGGCGGGGACGCCGGCGCACCCAGTGGACGATCCGGCAGTTCTAGGCCTTCGCGCTCGGCCGCGCCGACACGGCCTGGTGCCAGCGCAGGAGGTTCGGCGTCTCCTCGGTGACCTTGAACTTCGTCACTCGGCCGAAGTCGATCCCGATCTGGGCCGTGATGTCGGCGATCGAGTACGCGTCGCCGGCCACGAACTCCCGGCCGGCGAGTTCCTGGTCCAGCCACTCCAGACGCTTCGTCGCGTGGCTGCGCTGACCCTCCCCGTAGTCGGGGTACTGCTCGATGCGATCCGCGAAGTAGGGGTGGGTGTTGCGGAAGACCTGCATGATCGGCAGGGCGATCTCAAGTTCCATCCGCCGCTGCCACATCTCGATCCGGGCCGCCTCTTCGGGGTCGCTGCCGCCCATTAGCGCCGGCTCGGGCTGCAACTGCTCGAAGTAGCGGCAGATGGCGACCGATTCGGCGATGAAGGTGCCGTCGTCGAGTTCGAGTACCGGCACCCGGCCCATCGGGTTCTTCTGCCGGAAGGGCTCGCCCCGGTTCTCGGCCTTGCCCAGGTCGACGGGCACGACGGGAACCTCGATGCCTTTCTCGGCCAGAAAGATGCGGACGCGGCGGCAGTTGGGGGCGGTGGCGGCTTCGTGTAGCTTCATGGCGTCGAACGTTCTCCTGGAGATTCGCTGCTGATGTTCAAGGCTTGGAAGACGATGGGGGCGGAGTGTAACCGCATCGGAGGAGGTCCTGGCGGAGTGCCTGCAACATGATCGAGCTCCTGGCCCAGCCGGCCTTCTGGGCGGCCCTCTTCTCGGTGACGCTGATCCAGATCGCGCTCGGCGCGGACAACCTGATCATCATCACGATCATCGCGAACAAGCTCCCCGAGGCCCGGCGCAAGCAGGCGATTCAACTCGGCCTGGTCCTGGCGATGGCGCTCCGCATCGTGCTGCTCCTGATCCTGAGCCTGGTGCTCGGCGCCGCGACGACCGAACTCTGGACTTTCGACGGAGCGTTTCTTGGCGTCCAAATGGCCGGGACCGTGGACGGCAAGTCGCTGGTGCTCGTGATCGGCGGTCTCTTCCTCATCTGGAAGGGCATCAAGGAGCTGCGCATCAAGCTGAAGGCGGTCGAGCACGAAGTCGCGAAGGCGAACCGCTTCGCCGAGGTCTTCGCCCTGATCGTCGGCATGAACCTCATCTTCTCGGTCGATTCGATCCTCACCGTGGTCGGGATGACGGACATCTTCGCCGTGATGGTCGGCTCGGTGCTCATTTCCGTCGCGCTGATGCTCGTCTTCGCCGGCCCGATCTCGCGCTTCCTCAGCTCGAATCCCGAGTTCGAGATCCTCGGCCTGTTCGTCCTCCTGCTGATCGGCTTCGTGCTGATCCTCGAGGCGGGCCACAGCGCGCACATGGTCGTCAACGGCTCCCCCACCCCCTACATCCCGCAGTGGATCGTCATCTTCATCCTGCTGCTGATGTTCGCGCTCGACCTCTACCAGAACTGGTGGGAGCGCAAGCGTGAAGTCGACACCGTGGCGCTCCACCGCCGGCGGAAGTAAGCGCAGGCGACGCCGGATCCGGGCGGTGTACGATCGCCGCCCTCGAATCTCAGGTCTGCCACGAGGCGAAGAGGGCCACGGCAACTCACGGGAACCGTCATGTCAGACAATCAACCAGGCACCAACTCCCTACCCACCCTCGCCATGCTCGGCGCCACCGGCGACCTCGGCGGAGGTCTCGCACGGCGCTGGGCGGCGGCCGGCTATTCGATCGTCATCGGCTCGCGCTCGCGGGAGAAGGGCGCGGGCTCGGCCGAGGACGTGAACGAGCAGCTTCGCGCGCAGGGTCTGCCGCCCTCGGTCCGCGGCACGGACAACCTGAGCGCCGCCGAAGAAGGCGACCTCGTCGTTCTCACGGTGCCGTACGCCTTCCAGCGCGCCACGCTGGAGGCGGTGCGCGACGCGCTCCAGGGCAAGATCCTGATCGACTGCACCGTGCCGCTGGTTCCTCCGAAGATCGCCCGCGTGCAGCTTCCCGACGAGGGCTGCGCCGCGGTCATCGCCCAGCAGGCCGTGGGCCCGTACGTCAGGGTGGTCTCGGCCTTCCAGAACGTCGGCGCCGCCCACCTGCGCGAGGACGATGCGGTCGACTGCGACGTCCTGGTGACCGGCGACGACCCGGCGGCACGCGCCGAGGTCATCGAACTGATCGAGGCGCTCGGGATGCGCGGCTGGCACGCCGGGCCGCTCGACAACGCCGCGGCGGCCGAGGCCCTGACCTCCATACTGATCCAGTTGAACCGAAAGTACGGGATTGCCGGCGCGGGGCTCCGAATCACCGGCGAGGTGACCCGCACGCCCTGAGCTTCGCCGGCCTAGCCGTCGTCGACCATGCTGACCCTCAAGTCCGTACCCGGCCTGCCGGACGTCCAACCGGGCGACGATCTGGCCCTCCTGATCGGCGAAGCGATGCGCAGGGCGCGCCTGAGACTGCGCACGGGCGACGTGCTCGTCGTCGCGCAGAAGATCGTCTCCAAGGCGGAAGGCCGAATCGTCGAGCTCGCGACGGTCGAACCCGGTGCGGAAGCCGTGCGGCTGGCGGCGGAGTGCGACAAGGATCCGCGGCTGGTCGAACTCGTGCTCCGGGAATCGACCGAGGTGCTCCGCACCGTGCCGGGAGTCATCATCGTTGAGCACCGGCTCGGCCTCGTGCTGGCGAACGCGGGGATCGACCAGTCGAACCTGCGGCCCGGCGACGACCACGGCTACGCCCTGCTCCTGCCGGAGGATCCGGACGCCTCGGCGGCGGCTCTGCGTGAAGCCCTCGCGACCCGTTTCGGAATCGAGGACCTCGGCGTGATCATCAACGACAGCGTCGGCCGGGCCTGGCGGCTCGGCACTGTCGGGCTGGCCATCGGCGTCGCCGGCATGACGGCGCTCCGGGACCTGCGGGGCGACCGCGACCTGTTCGATCGCGAACTCCAGGTCTCGGAAACCGGAATCGCCGACCAGGTCGCGAGCGCCGCCCAGATCGTCCAGGGCGAGGGCGACGAGGGCACTCCGGTGGTGCGCGTCCAGGGCCTCGCTCGACTCGGGCCGGCGCAGACCGCCCGCGACCTGCTCCGGCCGCGCGACCAGGATCTGTTCCGGTGAAGGATGCGCCCCCAACGGACTGCGTCGCCCTGTCCGGCGGCGTCGGCGGGGCCAAGCTCGCGCTCGGGCTGTCGCGCGTGCTGCCCGGGGACGCGCTGACCGTCGTCTGCAACACCGCGGACGACTTCGACCACCTGGGGCTCCGGATCTGCCCGGACCTCGACACCGTGATGTACACGCTGGCCGGGATCTCGAATCGTGTCACCGGCTGGGGTCAGGCGCACGAGACCTGGTCCTTCCTGGAGGCGCTCTCCCACCTCGGCGGCGAGACCTGGTTCCGGCTCGGCGACCGGGATCTGGCCACCCACGTGGAGCGAACGCAACGCCTCCGCGCCGGTGAAACCCTGACTGAAGTGACCGCCGTCCTTTGCCGGGCGCTCGGGATCGCCGCCCGGGTGCTGCCGATGAGCGACGACCCGGTGCGCACGGTCGTGCTGACGGAGACCGGCGAGCTCAGCTTCCAGCACTACTTCGTTCGCGACGCCTGCGCACCGACCGTCTCCGGGTTTCGCTTCGACGGGATCGACACGGCCCGGCCGACGGCCGCCTTCCGGGCGGCCCTGGAGACCGACGCGACTGCGGCGATCCTCGTCTGCCCCTCGAACCCCTTCGTCAGCGTGGATCCCGTCCTCGCCCTCGACGGCGTCGGTGAGGCGCTTCGCCGAGCGGCTGCGCCCGTGGTCGCGGTCTCGCCGATCGTCGGCGGCGCGGCGATCAAGGGCCCGGCTGCCAAGATGATGGCGGAACTCGGGATGCCGGTCACCGCGGCCGGCGTCGCCCGGCACTACCGGGAACGGAACCTGCTTGACGGCTTCGTGATCGATGACGCCGATGCGGGCCAGGCGGCGGAGATCGAGGATCTTGGCCTTCCCACCCTGGTGACCGGCACGGTGATGGAAACGCTGGCCGATCGCGAACGCCTGGCCACGGAAACGCTCGACTTCGCCCGCGGCATCGACTCCCGGCAACGCGACACGGCGGAAGCCGCGCCGCCGGAACCGTCCGCGTGACCGCCGGCGGCCTCTGGGCGGTCCTGCCGGTCAAGGCCTGGTCCGAGGCGAAGCGGAGGCTGTCGCCCGTGCTGAGCGCCGGGGAGCGGGAGGAACTGGCCCGGTCGATGCTCGACGACGTGCTCACCGCGGTCGCGGGCGTTCCCGGCATCACGGGCACGCTTGCCGTGACCGCGGACCGCGTTGCGGCGACGTATCTCGAGGAAGCCGGATGCGAGGTTCTGTCCGAGCCCAGGCGAGGCCTGAACCGGGCGCTCGGCACGGCCGCCGAAGAGCTCGGCCGCAGAGGCGAGGCGACGATGCTCGTGCTGCCGATCGATCTGCCCCTGGTGACGGCGGCGGACCTGGAGGAACTCCGCGCCAGGCACCTCGAGGATCGGAGCAGCCAGGGAGACGAGTCAGCGACGGGGCTGGCGGTGACCGTCGTCCCCGACCGCTTCCGATCGGGGACGAATGCTCTCGTCTGTTCGCCGCCCGGCTGCATCCCGTTCCGCTTCGGCGACGGCAGCTTCCATGCCCACCTGCGCGAAGCGGAGCGGGCCGGAGCGGCTCACTCCAGCGTCGCGCTGGCGAACCTCGGACTCGACGTGGACCATCCCGACGACCTGGCCGAGCTCCTGCGGTTCGAACGTGCCGGCCGGGACGGCCGGACCGGCCGGACCGGGCGTCTCCTGCGGGGACTCGGCGTGCCGGACCGGCTCGAGAGCCGGCGGAAGCGGGACTGATACCGTTCGCTATCCCCACTGGCGGCGGGTTCAGCGCCTGTCGCCGTCATCCCCATGTCACCTCCGCTCGCCACGTTCCTGGACCGTCGCCCGACCCCTGACGAGGCCCGTGCGCTTGCCCGTATCGAGCCGGGCGCCGGTCTCGACCAGTTGGTCGAGACAGCCGGCGAGTTGCGGGACCGCGGCCACGGCGACCTCGTTTCCTACTCCCGCAAGGTCTTTCTGCCTCTGACGCACCTGTGCCGGGACATCTGCCACTACTGCGTCTTCGCCCAACCGCCGAAGAAGGGCGAGGCGGCCTACATGCCGCTCGACTCCGTGCTGAGCCAGGCCCGCCTTGCCGCCCAGGCCGGCTGCAAGGAGGCACTGTTCACGCTCGGCGACAAGCCTGAGTTGCGGTACAAGGCCGCCCGGGACGGCCTGGCCGAGCTGGGCCACGAGACCACCCTCTCCTACCTGCGGGAGGCGGCGGAGCGGGTGCTGCTCGAGACGGGCCTTCTGCCCCACCTCAACCCGGGGCTGATGACCGCTGAAGACATCGAGCATCTGCGCCCCGTGAGCCCGTCCATGGGCATCATGCTGGAAAGCGTCTCGATGCGCCTGCACGAGAAGGGCCAGGCCCACTACGGTTGCCCCGACAAGGTGCCGTCGAGGCGGCTCGAGACCCTGCGGCTCGCCGGCGAAGCCCGCGTGCCCTTCACTTCGGGCATCCTGATCGGGATCGGCGAGACCCGCGAAGAACGGGTCGACGCCCTGCTCGTCATGCGCGACCTGCACGACGAGTACGGCCACATCCAGGAAGTCATCGTCCAGAACTTCCGCGCGAAGCCGGAGACCCGGATGGCCACCGCCCCCGAGCCCACGCTCGAGGACCTGCTCTGGACGATCGCCGCGGCGAGGCTGGTGCTGGGCGCGGAGATGCACATCCAGGCGCCCCCCAACCTGAGCCCCGGCGTGCTGCCGCGGCTCGTCGATGCCGGCATCGACGACTGGGGCGGGGTATCGCCGGTGACACCCGATTTCGTCAACCCGGAAGCGCCCTGGCCGCACCTGGAACGCCTCGCGGAAGAGACGGCCGCCGCCGGCAAGACGCTGGTCGAGCGGCTGACGGTGTATCCCGAGTGGGCTCTCGACGGGGAGCGCTGGCTCGATGACGGCCGGGGTCAGAGCCGGGAAGTCAAGCGGCTGGGCGGCGTCCGCACGGCGGTGCTGAAGCGGATCGACGCTACCGGTCTCGCCCGCACGGACGACTGGTCCCCGGGCGAAGAGACACCGCCGCCTGCCGAGGTTCCCAACGCGGTGGCGAGTTCCGCCGCCCGGAACGGCAACGGCACGAGAGGGCAGGGCACCGCCGGAATCGGACCGATTCTCGAGCGCGCTCAGGCCGGCGAAGACCTCTCCGAGGACGAGATCGCGCGCCTGTTCGCGGCTCGCGGCCCGGAGTTCTCCGCGGTCTGCGCCGCCGCCGACGCGATCCGGCGCGAAGTGAACGGCGACACGGTGACCTACGTCGTCAACCGGAACATCAACTACACGAACGTCTGCTACTTCAAGTGCCAGTTCTGTGCCTTCTCCAAAGGGAAGCTGAGCGAGAACCTGCGCGGCAAGCCCTACGACCTGGAACTCGAAGAGGTCATGCGACGCACCGTCGAGGCCTGGCAGCGCGGCGCGACGGAAGTCTGCATGCAGGGCGGCATCCACCCCGACTACACCGGTGAGACCTACCTGGGCATCTGCCGCGCGGTGAAGGAAGCGGTGCCCGAGATCCACGTCCACGCCTTCTCGCCGCTCGAGGTCTGGCAGGGCGCGGCGACGCTCGACATGCCGCTTCGCGACTACCTGGTGCGCCTCCGGGACGCCGGCCTCGGCACCCTGCCGGGGACCGCCGCCGAGATCCTCGACGACGAGATCCGCGCCGTCATCTGCCCCGACAAGCTGAACACCGACCAGTGGCTGGAGGTCATGGAAACCGCCCACGGCGTCGGCTACCGGACGACGGCGACGATCATGTACGGCCACGTCGAAGGTCCCCGGAACTGGGCCCGGCACCTGCTCCGGCTGCGCGAGCTGCAGAAACGGACCGGCGGCTTCACCGAGTTCGTGCCGCTCCCCTTCGTCCACATGGAGGCGCCGCTCTACCTCAAGGGTCGCGCCCGCAAGGGACCGACCTTCCGCGAGGCGGTTCTCATGCACGCGGTGGCCCGGCTGGCGCTTCACCCCTGGTTCGGGAACGTCCAGGCCTCCTGGGTCAAGATGGGACCGCAGGGGGTCAAGGCCTGCCTCGAGGCGGGCGTGAACGACCTGGGCGGCACCCTGATGAACGAGAGCATCACCCGGGCCGCCGGCGCCGCCCACGGACAGGAACTGTCTCCCGCCGAGATGGAGCAGCTCATCCGCGACGCCGGCCGCGTCCCCAGGCAGCGGACGACCCCCTACGGCACGCCGCCGCCCGAGCGCGTCGAGGCGTCCTTCCAGGCCGCGGAGCTGGCCGCCGTGCTGAACAACCCGGCCCACCGCTACGAGCGCGACGGGCCGTTGCGTCTCGTCCGCCCGGGCCTGGACGGTTCCTGACCCGGCCGGCGGACGCCAGCCCCTGCCTCGACGGCGCATGAACGACGGGTCCCACTCCGTTCGCCGCCACCTGCGCATCGCCGTCGACGAGTACGACGCGGCGATTCGCCGGTTCATCCCCGGCTACGAGGAGATGCTCGCCGAAGTGGCAGACGCCCTGAGACCGGTAGCGCCCGGCTTGATCATCGATCTTGGCGCCGGCACCGGAGCGCTCTCCGAGGCGATTCTCGACTCCGTGGGCGACGCCGTCCTGGAACTGATCGACGTCGACCCGGAGATGCTGAATCAGGCCCGCACGCGCCTTGCCCGCTTCGGCGACCGGGCGCGCTTCATGGAAGGCTCCTTTCTCGAACCGCTGCCCCGCTGCAGGGGCGCCGCCGCGTCGCTCGCCCTGCACCACATTCCGCTGATGGAGACGAAGCAGGAACTCTACGGCCGCGTCTTCCAGACGCTCGAACCCGGCGGCATCTTCGTCAACGCGGACGCCACGATGCCCAGGGAGCCCGCCGCCCGGGAAGCAACCTGGCGCGGCTGGACCGACCACCTGATGGCCCACGGCATCGAGGAGCGGCGCGCCTTCGAGCACTTTGAGGAGTGGTCGGAGGAGGACACCTACTTCCCGCTGGAGGAGGAGCTGGCGGCCGTCGCGTCGGCCGGCTTCGCGGCAGAGTGCGTCTGGTGCGAAGTCGGGATCACGGTCATCGTGGGCCGGAAGTAGGACGCCGTCCAATCGCCGCGGTTCAGTACGCTCCACATGCGGAGGGCAGTCCATGGAAGTCGCGATCACAAAGGCCAAGACCCGCCTCCCGGAACTTGTTGCCACCGCACAGGACGGCGAGCGTGTCGTCATCACGAAGAACGGCGAACCCGTCGTCGAGCTAGTTCGCTGCAAGCGGCGCAAGCGCAAGGGCGGCTTCGACTTCGACAAGTGGGAAGAGACCCGGCGCCGGATGGGCATCAAGGATGCGCCGCCGGAGGAGGCGGAGGCAATGCGGGCAGCTCTGGAGGACTCTGCGCTCAGCCGCCGAGTTCTCGGACTCGAGGACGAGTAACTCGGACGGAAGCCAGAGTGCGTAGTACGCTCCCGGTTGCAGGAGGTCACTCATGGAACTCGCGATCACAAAGGCCAGGGCACGCCTCTCCGAACTCGTGACCGCCGCGCAGGACGGCAAGAAGGTCGTCATCACGAGAAACGGCGAACCCGCCGTCGAACTCGTCGGCTGTCCGAAGCGACGCAAGGGCAGCAGCATCGACTGGAAGAAGTGGGACGAAGACTGCCGCCGACTTGGATTCCGGGACATCCCGCCGGAAGAGGTTGAAGCGATGCTGGCCGCCTTGGACGATTCCGCCCTGAGCCGCCGCGTGCTCGGACTCGAAGACGAATAGTCCGGCCCGGGACAGCGGACGTGCGAATCCTCCTGGACACGTCGTTCCTCTACGGGCTCATGGCGTCCCATGGCGATGCGCCGGAGTCCGTCCGAGGCATTCTCGATGAGTACGGCGCTGAGCTCTTCGTGAGCGCGGTGTCTATCTGGGAGATGAGGCTGAAGTACGGGGCCCTCCACCCTTCTGGAGAGCGCAAGAGTCCCTACAACCCAGACGATGTCGTCGCCATGCTCAGGGAACACCAAGTCGAGTTCGTCCCACTGGAGCCGCATCACGCTGCCTGCTCGCTCAAGACGCCCCTCGCCCACAAGGATCCGTTTGACGATCTCCTCTTGGTCCAGGCCCAGGAAGAGGGGCTCAGGCTCCTAACAGCGGACCGGCTGCTCGCCGGCCATCCATTAGCCATCACCATCTGAGCTTCGCCTCCGTCTCCGGCGGAAAGCGGGTCAAATCCGAGCGGACCCGATCCGCACAGCCGGCAGAGGAGTCGCCGGCCGCAGCCGAAGCAGCCGGGCTTGCTGTTCGAAGCGGGCGTGGCGCTGCCACTACTGCGCGATCAAGATCGTCAACGGTCGACCATGGCCTCGGGAAACGGCTGTCCGGTAACGAAGAATGGCGCCAGCACATCGAGAATTCGGGACATCTCTGCTCTCGCTCCTTCCGGCGTGGGGCTCGACGGTCCGAGAACATGCAGATCGAAGACCCATCCCGGCAGCGACTCCTTCGACAGGTACGCTTCCTGAAGGGTCGCCAGGATCGCGACGGCGGGACCGGTGCCCATATCACCTCCCTTCGGCAAGCGAAACGGGCCGGAGCTGCGAACATCCTCCCGGTCCAGCCAGCGCAGGAGATTCCCCGCCAAGGCAACACAGGGCCAATACTCCCGGAACAGTTCCCGACTACGGAACATGATTCCCAAGGCCATGAACTGCCGCCAGACGCCGTCCCCGAGGGGGTCGACCCGCCGTTCGATCCGGAAAGTCTCGAACTGGCCCTCCGGCACGTGGATCGCAGCGACGAAGCGCTTCAGGTGCGGCTCGCCCACGAGCTCCGGGATCTCCTCAAGCGCGCCCGGCTCTTCAAGGATCGAGCGCTGCGGGTGCGTCACGCCGCCGTCCGGGTGCCTACGCGGCGGGTAGGGCAGCTTCACCGCGTCCGACCCGATGCCCAGATGGATCTCGGCGGACATCTCGAAAGCCTCCGTTGCTCCCCCTTCCACGTTGCCGTCGCTCGTCGCCTCGCCGCTCATTCCGCCCTCCGTTTCTCTACCCCGCCCGACCCCGCACCGCGCCGCCGGAGCTCCCATCCCTCCGCCCTCGAGAGCCCGCCGGAACGCACGGCCCAGGGTCAGGTCGGGATCCTCCTCCCACGCGGGATCGCTGGAAAGAGCGCGACCCTCCCGCAACCCGGCACCGGCCGGCGAGCCACCGCGAGCAACGCCAGATGAGCGCTCCGTGCTACACCTTGCCTCCAGCGCCGCCAGGAGTTCAGCGTCGTGGAGGAACGCGTAGGACTGCGGCGGGTGGAACGCCGGCACTTCGCTTCGCGCGCAAAAGGGCGCGTCAAGTTCGGTTACTTCGGTCAGAGTCAGCGCGGCGACGAGTTCGGCGTCTCCCACGTACGCATCAACTCGCGGCGGCCGATGCCGACTCGGTCGCCGAACGCATGCCAGATCTCGTCCGGCGCTTCCAATGCGACCGCTTGAAGTCGGGCGAACGCCACGACCTGCCGGCGCGGACGCGTTGCGTAGATCCAAACTCTCGTTCCGGCGGGCGCTCGGACAGCTCGCTTGCGGATCTCGACCGTCTTGCAGCCCGAGATGAGCATGTCGACGTACGGTGGCTTGACCGACATGAGAATGTCCGTCACGAGTCCGGTTCTCCAAGGCCCGCCGACAGGTTCTTCAGGAGCTGGTCGTGCGCGATCGCTTCAGCCGTGACGTAGTTCGCAGTTGCCCCGCGCAGTTTGGCCGGACCGGCACCACCACGCTGCTGCGGCTGGCTGCTGTTTCGAGCTGAGAACACCCCTCCTCCGGGCCCGTCAGGCATCTACCGCCTCCGGGGCAGCCGCCTTCGACGTCGCCTCCTGGTTCCACGAACCGCCTCGGCCGCAATCGGGGCCTGCATCCGTTCATAGAGTCCGAGGAGATGCTCCACGCGGTCGTACTCGCTCTTGAAGCGTCCAGGGCGATAGAGCCGGTCAACGGCCCGGTCGAGGCTCTGGTGCGCCCTCCTCAGAGCCGCGGGCATGAGGTCGGGGTCGTAGAGATCCGCGAGGGTCGCGTCGGGGTGTTCGGAACGTGCGTCCAGTACCGCCTGGGCCACCGGACCCAGCCGCGCCGTCGCTGACTCGCCGGCTTCCGAGAAACCTGCCGGTGTTGGGAACGTGTTGTAGACGACGCCGACCGAGTACATGTAGTCGCTCTTCATACGCCCCGTCACCGTCCGCACCCACGCCATGTGCATGGCGGACGTCAGCAGGGCGAACTCGCCCAGAGTCGCCTGCGGCAGGATCCGGAGCTTCTGGTTCGCCACGACTTCGGGCGTAAGCCAGCCGATCGGGATGTAGTGCCGCCGCTCCGAGCTCGTGTTGGGCAACACCAGGAACGGTTCCGCGAGTCTGTGGTCGACCCCGACCCGGGTCGGGTAGCTCGCCATCCTCAACGTGCTCTCCCGCGAACGGGATGCTCGGTAGCGCCTCACCGCGGCAACCCGGTCCGCCACCCGCGGAAGCCGCCGGAGCTCCGCCGGAGACGCCTCCGCCAGGTAGAGAATCCATCGGTGGAATCCGTTGATGTACTCGTCGCCTCCGATGTAGCGCCTGAAGAACTTCGCCGCGCCGGGTTCATGGGCGAGAAACTCGTCGCGTTCATCTCCGGTGAAGGTCAGGAGTCCGTTGTCGATCATCTGAACGCCGGTCTTGAGGCGCCGAAGCCCGTTGATCGGACGGCTCACCTTCTGAACCGTCAGGCGCGGGTCCGTCATTCTGCTGGCGTCGAAGAGGTACGGTGAAAGAGCCCGGCAGCGCTGCTCGTCGGGCTCGCCGTTCACGTCCGCGTAGCTGAAAAGCCGCTTGACGGGGCGCGCGTCCGGGCCCCGGTCAAGCCCCACGATCACGACATGGACGTGGGCCTTCCCGCGGGCGTCCGACCCCCAGGCAAAGGTCCGATGCGCGAAGGCGAGGTCAAGGTCATGCCTGTCGAAAGGACTGGCCACAGAAGGCCGACCTGTTCCCCCTGTGTCACGGAGTTGGTCGCAACAAGACCGATGCGGACAGGTTTGCCAGCCTGGCCGACGTACGCTCCCGCCTTGATGAACCAGGCGGCCACGTAGTCAAGAGTGCCCCCTCGTTTGCCAAGCTCGGCGACTCGGCGCACCTGGGCGGCCTGCTGCTTGCTCTGCTGGCTCTTGCCCCGAAACGGCGGATTGCCGAAGACGAAATCGCAGTCCGCGGACGGCAGTACGTCGGCCCAGTCCATCTCGAGCGCGTCGCCGTGGACGATGTTCGGCGACTTCGCCAGCGGAATCCGAGTGTACGTCTGGCCGAACTCCAGGCTGAGCTGGTTGTTCATGATGTGGTCCATCATCCACAGAGCCGTCTCCGCGATGCGGACAGGGAATTCGCCTATCTCGATGCCGTGAAACTGGTCGACGTCGAGTACGGACATTCGGTCGACAAGCACTTCCAACTGGCGACTGCCAGCGTACAGCTCCTTCAACACCGCCAGTTCGAGGAGACGCAGTTCCCGGTAGGCAATGACGAGGAAGTTGCCGCAGCCGCAGGCTGGGTCGAAGAGCCTCAGTTCACCCAGCTTCTTCTGAAATCGCCTCAACTCGAACGCTCGGCGCCCGTCCTTCCGGGCCCTGAGGTGCTCGAACTCGGCACGCAGGTCATCCAGGAAGAGAGGCTCGATGACCTTCAGGATGTTCTTCTCGGTCGTGTAGTGAGCGCCTTGGGCCCGCCGCTCAGCCGGATCCATCACGGACTGGAAGAGGGCCCCGAAGATCGCGGGCGAGATCGTGGACCAGTCGAAGCTGCATGCGTCAAGCACCGCCCGCCGCATCGAGGAGTCGAAAGACGGGATGGTCAGCGGCCCGTCGAACAGATCACCGTTGACGTAGGGGAAGCGGCCGAGGTCCTCGTCCAGCGTCACCTGGCGTGCCTCGGGAGGGGTGTTCAGGACCTGGAACAACTGCGAGAGCCAGAGACCGAAGTCGGCTCCGTCCTGACTGGTTCGGCTCTCTAGGAGGTCGAACAGGATGTCGCGGGGCTCGAAAATGCCCGTGTCGTCCGCGAAGAGACAGAACACGAGCCGGACCAGGAAGCGCTCAAGATCGTGCCCGGAGTAACCGGCTGCCGCAAGCGCGTCGTGGACCCTGCCTACCAACTCGGCCGCTTCGACGTTCGCCGGGTCCTGGTCGCGAAACACGCGGCGCTCGACGTCGAGGATGAAGCCGAAGCTCTCGACGTGGTCACGAAAATCCTGGAGGTTGAATCTCGTGACCGCCCGCTCACCGAGATCGTGCAGCTCGAAAGTCTGGAAGTCGCTAACCAGGATGTACCGCGGCCGCTCGCGTTCCGCGAGCGCATCGAAGTACTCCCCCGCCTGACCGTAGGCCTTGTCCAGGTCCCTCCCGGCGCTCTTCTGCTCCACGATCAGTTTGCCGGGCCAGAAGAGGTCGATGTACCCGCTCCTGTCGTCCAGCTTCTGAACGTGTTCCTCGTAGCGCGCGACCGTGCGCCGCCTGACCCCGAAGACTTCGAAGAAGTCGTTGTAGAAGCTCTGCGTTTCCCCCTTCTCGTACTCCGCGTCCCGCCATTCCTCGGCGAACGCCGCGGCGCGGACCTTGATTTCGTTCCAGGAGAGACGCACTTCCCGCCTACAGCACCGCCTCCGCGATCGCCTCCAGCGCCTCCGGCTGCCGGCAGCCGAGCACCATCGATGCGACCTGGCCGTTGCCGGCGGCTTCCTTCCAGGCCGCGAGCCGGTCCACGATCCGCTCCCGCGGGCCAACCAGGGCGACGTCGTCGACCAGGGCGTCGGGCACGGCGCCGACCGCCTCGCTCTTCTTGCCGCCGAGGAAGTTGTCCTGGATCCGCTTCGCGTCGTCCGGGTAGCCGAGGCGCTTGGCGTAGTCGTTGTAGAAGTTCTTGTCGCGCGCGCCCATACCGCCGATGTACAGGGCCATGCTCTGCTTGACCGGCGTGCGGCACTGCTCCACGTCGTTGCCCATGACGACGGTGACGAAGGGCATGACCTTGAAGTCGTCCAGGCTCTTGCCGTTTCCGGCGGCCGCGAAGCCGCGTTCGAGGGCGTCCTCGATCAGGTCGTAGCGCTCGGGGTTCATCCAGATCGGGAAAACGCCGTCCGCGACCTCGGCGCTGCACGCCAGCCCGTTCGGGCTGATCGAGGCCGTGTAGATCGGGATCGACGTGTCCGCCGCCAGAATGCTCCTGAGCGGCTTGCCGAGACCCGTGCCGTCCTCGCCGCCATAGGGCAACTGGTAGTGGTAGCCCTCGTGCGTGACGGGCTCCTCGCGAGCGAAGACCTTGCGCATGATCTCGATGTACTCCTTCGTGCGCGTCAGCGGCCGGCCGTAGGCGACGCCGTGCCAGCCTTCGATGACCTGCGGGCCGGACGGACCGAGGCCGACCAGGAAGCGCCCGCCGGAGAGCTGGTTCAGCGTCATCGCGGTCATCGCGGTCATCGCCGGGCTGCGGGCCGGCATCTGCATGATCGCCGTCCCGACCTTGATCTTCTCCGTCTGGGCCAGGATCCAGGACGCCGTGGACACGGCGTCGGAGCCGTAGGCCTCCGCGGTCCAGACCGAGCTGAAGCCGGCACTTTCCGCCTGCCGAATGCGATCGATGTCGATGGTGATCTGGCTGCCGAAGGCGCCGGCGAGCAGTCCTAGTTCCATGGTCCGGTCTCCAGGGTCTTGAGTCTTTGTCCGGGTTCGAGGGAGCGAAACGCGCGCGAGGCTAGCAGGTCGCCGGCAGGTCGGACATAGACTGCGCTTCGATGGTCGAGACACCCCGACAGCAGGGCGCTCCCCCTGGCCGCGGCCCGCGCAATCCGCGCAGCCAGATGCTGTGGCGGCTCGGCTTCATCACGCTGATCCTGGGCATGGTCGTCGTGATCGTCGTCGGCTACGTGATCATCCGGCTGACCCAGGTGCCCGGCGACATGGTCGAAAGCGGCCGGGAAATCGGCCGCGCCGCGGTGGAGAGCGTCGAGCGCATCGCCCAGGCCTTCCGGACCGGCAGCGTCCAGACGTCCTTCGTCAGCTACGCCACGGAGGTTTCGGGCAGCGTCTTTCTCCAGTTCGCCTCCCTCGACCAGACGGAGGTGCTGGAGCGCACGGACTCGGCCAGCCTGCTCTGGGGCCGCCTCAGGCTGCCCGATGTGGTCGTCGAGGCGCGCGTCCCGGTCCGCTACACCTACTACCTCGACCTGGAGGACGAGTGGTCGCTGACACTCGAGGGAACCACGGTCCACGTCCTGGCGCCCGGCGTGCGAGCCAACCGGCCGGCCGTCGACGCGTCGGCGATCGAGTACCGCGTTCAGGGGGATTCGATCCTGCGCGACGAGGAAGCGGTCCTGGAGCAGCTCCGACTCCGCATCACGGACCAGTTGGCCGCCCGCGCGGGCGAGAACATCGCCCTCGTGCGCGAGCTCGGCCGGCGCAGGACGGCGGACTTCGTGCGCACCTTCCTGCTCTCGCAGTTCGGCGAAGACGTGGAGGCCTACCGGATCGAGGTGCGCTTCCGGGATGAGGTCGACATCGACTCGGCTGTCGACCCGGGGCCTCCCGTCACCGAGGAACCGCGGAATTGACCGATCGTCTGGCGCGCAAGCGCCGCAGACTCAGGGCACGGCAGGCGGATCGCTTCGCCCGCATGGCCGAGCAGGTCCATCACCACAACCCGTTCTACCGGAGGAAGTGGCGAGCCGCCGGCTTCGAGTCGCCGCCCACCCTCGACGACCTGGCTGACCTGCCGTTCACGACGAAGGAGGAACTCGCCCGCGACCAGGAGGCGAACGCGCCCTGGGGAACGAACCTCACTTTCCCCCTCGAACGCTACGTCCGCGTCCACCGCACTTCCGGCACGACCGGCAAGCCCCTCCGCTGGCTGGACACGCCGGCGAGCTGGCAGTGGTTCCTCGACTGCTGGCTGGAGACATACGAGGGCGCCGGCGTCGAAGCGGCCGACCGGGTCTTCGTGGCGTTCGGCTTCGGCCCCTTCGTCGGATTCTGGACCGCCTTCGAGGCGGCGCAGCAGCTCGGCTGCCTGGTCATGCCGGCCGGGCATCTGAGCACCGAGCAACGTCTGCGCGTGATGCTCGACGACGGCGCCACGGCGCTCGTGGCGACGCCGACCTACGGCCTCAGACTGCTGGAAGTGGCGGACCGGCTCGGCATCGACCTCGCCGGCAGCGGTATCGAGCGGACGATCCACGGCGGCGAACCGGGCGCCGGCGTGCCGGCGGTCAAGCGCCAGCTCTCCACAGGATACGGCGCCCGGGTCTTCGACCACGCCGGCGCCACCGAGGTGGGCGCCTGGGGTTGCCCCTGCGGTGTCGGCGAGAACCTGCACGTCCTGGAGGACGAGTTCATCGTCGAGTGGTTCGACCCGGCGACAGGTGAGCCGCTCGAACCGGTCGATCCCGCGGCGAGCGAGCCCGGCGAGCCGGTCCTCGGGGAGCTCGTGCTGACCAACCTGGGGCGGATCGGCAGTCCGGTCGTTCGCTACCGCACTGGCGACGTCGGCCGTCTCTGCGCCGCGGGCTGTCCAAGCGGCCGGCCGACGATGTACCTGGACGGCGGCGTGCTGGCCCGCGCCGACGACATGTTCATCGTCCGCGGCATCAACGTCTATCCGAGCGCCGTCGACGCGCTGGTCCGGGAGGCCGGCGGAGTCGTCGAATACAGCGCCACCGTGCGGCGAAGCCGCCAGATGACCGAGGTCGAGCTGGAGGTCGAAGCCGAGACTGGCGCCGACGCCCGGCGTCTCAGGTCCCGGCTCCAGGACCTGTTCGAGGAGCGGCTCAGCCTGCGGGTTCCCGTCCGGGTCGCCGACGCCGGTTCGCTCCCCCGCTACGAACTGAAGGCGAACCGCTTCACGTTCCTGGACTAGTCGCCGGACCAGAGCCGCGGTCGGGCCGGTTCAGTACCAGGAGCGCCGCGAACAGCAGGGCGCCAACGCCGTTGACGACGAGCCCGAGGGTCGGGCCGCCGAGATCGGGAACCAGGAGCAGGGCGGCCGCGACCAGCATGAGAACCCGCAGCGGCAGGGTGAGCTCGGATCGCAGGTAGCCGCCGATCCCGGAGGCCAGGGCCACGATGCCGACGACGGCGGCGCCGAGCGCGAGCATCAAAGGCGGCAGGCCCGCCGCTCCGGACGCGAAGAGACTCGCCCCTCCCTCGTCCATCAGCAGCAGCGCGGGCCGGTAGATGAACATGAAGGGCAGGGTGAATCCGACCAGGGCGAAGCGGAACGCCGCCAGCGCGGTCGGCATGACCGGCGCCTGGGCGAGACTGGAAGCGGCGTAGGCCGCGAGCGCCACCGGCGGCGTCACCATCGACATCATCCCGAAGTAGAAGATGAACAGGTGCGCAGCCAGGGGAATGACGCCGAGTTCCGAGAGCAGGGAGCCCATCAGCGTCGCCATCAGCAGGTAGCAGACGACGGACGGCACCCCCATGCCCAGCACGAGCGACGTGACCATGATGCCGAGCAGGGCCAGGAACAGGTTCGTCGCCACGACGCCCTTGATCGCCGCCGAGAAGTCCGCCGCGATGCCGGTCTGCTGGACGATGCCGATGACCACGCCGACGCAGGCGCTGGCGGCGACCAGCGGAATCCCGTTGCGCGCCGCCTGGGTCAGGGCGCCGAGGATGTGGGGCCGGAAGACGCGGTGGATCAGACCGAACGTCATCAACCCGAACATCGCCACGATGCCGGACGAGAGCCAGGACTCGAAGACCTGCCGGAACGACGGGTCCGCCGGAAGTTCGCCCCAGATCACCTGGTGCAGAAGCGCCACGCCGGCGAAACAGCCGAGGGCCAGGCGGCGCAGCCGGCGCGGCAGGTCGATCTCCGGTCGCAGCACCGCGAGCACCAGGATGACGATCAGCGCCCCGGTCACCGCGCGGAACGGCGAGAACCGCAGCAGCAGGAGCAGGATCAGGGTGGCGAGGCCGGCGATGAAGACCAGCGCGTCGAAGCGCCGCACCGGAGGCGGTTCGCCCTCGCGCTCCGGCGTACCGACGCGCCGCGAGTAGAAGTGGACGATCAGGAAGAGCGAGAGGTAGAAGAGGATGGCCGGCAGCAGGGCCGCCTGCACGATCTGCAGGAAGGTGACCTGGGGCTCGACGATCTCGAGCATCATGTAGGCGCCGGCGCCCATGACCGGCGGCACCAGGGCGCCTCCGGACGCGGCCGCCGCTTCGACCGCCGCCGCGACGTGCCGCCTGAAGCCGTTGCTCCTCATCATGGGAATGGTGAAGGCGCCGGTCGTCACGGCGTTCGCCACCGCGCTGCCGGAAAGGGAGCCCAACAGTCCGCTGCTCAGCACCGCCACCTTCGCGGGTCCGCCCGGCCTGGTACCGAACACGCGCTCCGCGAAGCGCATGATGAACTGGGTCGCGCCGGACATTTCGAGAAAAGCGCCGAACACGACGAACAGGAAGACGTAGCGGAACATGACCGACGCCGCCGGGCCGAACACGCCCAGGCTCTGAAGGAACGTCGTTCCGACCACGTCGCGGGGGCTCTGGCCGGCGTGGGGGAACAGCCAGTCCGGCAGCAGCGCCCAGCCGTTGCGCAGGCTGAAGTAGCAGTAGAGGGTGTGGGCGACGAAGGCCAGGCCGAGGGCGGGAACGATCCAGCCGATGCTCCGGCGGGCAGCCTCGAGCACGAGCAGGAGGCCGACCAGGCCGAGGCCGATGTCCGCCGTGGTCTCGATGCCGGCCCGGTTGCCGAGGGACCTGCCGCCCGACCACAGGTGTTCGAACGCCGGTTCCGTCTGCACCACGACGTAGGTGCAGACCGCCAGCGCCATCAGACCGAACAGCAGGTCCAGACCGCGCAGCCAGGGGCTGGTTCCCAGCTTCGGATGAACCGGGAACGCGAGAAAGCAGAGCAGCAACCCGAGACCGACGAACACGGCCAGGGAGGACTGCGGCAGCAGCAGCCCGAAGTTCACCTCGAGCAGAACGAAGAAGCACAGGGCGACGCCGAGTGCCCCGATCAGGCCACGGCGCGTGCGCTCGGCCGCTTCGCTCAACCGCCCGCTTCGGGCCAGATACCGATCTCGCGGTAGTAGCGCTCCGCCCCCGGATGGAACGGCGTGCCGGTGTTGCGAGCGACGTTCGCCTCGTTGATCGCCCGGCCCGCGGGGTGCTTCTCGGCGATTGCCTGGCGGTTCTCCCACATGGTCTTCGTGACCTGGTAGACGAGTTCCTCGTCGGCATCGGCGTACGTGATCAGGTGCATCGAGCCGACGTTGAGGCCCGGGTAGTCCTCGGTGAGATCGGAGTAGGCGTCAGCGGGAATCACAGCAAGCTGGAAGAAGGGATAGTCGCGCGCGAGCTCCTGCCGCTTCTCCTCGTCGAACGGCAGGAACACGATGTCGTGGGTGCTGCTGGCCTGGGTCACCGCCCCGGTCGGCACCGCGCCGCCGAGGAAGGCGGCGTCGATCGAGCCGTCGCCCAGCATGTCGACCGCGCCGCTCTGGGTGCCGTAGACCTGGGTGAAGTCGTCGTAGGTCACGCCATGCGCCGCCAGCAGGGGCTCGACGAACATCTCGAAGCCGGCGCCGGCGACGCCGACCATCGCCCGCTTGCCCGCCAGGTCACTCATGGCGGCGAGGCCCGAGTCGGCCTTGGCGATGAACGTCGCGATGTTCGGCGCCAGCGTGGCGACCGCGCGGATCTCGTAGCTCTGCTCCCAACCCGACTCCCCCAGCACCGCGAAGTAGCTGATGGCCGAGTTCGACATCGCGAGTTCCAGTTCGCCGCGTGCGAGCCGGCGAATGTTCTCCTGCGAGCCCTTCGTCCCGCGCGGCTGGACCCGCCAGGTGTTCTCGCCGCGGTTGTCGTTCAGCACCTCGGCGATCGCTCCGCCGACGACCGGAAAGGCGCCGCCGACCGGCGCCGTCCCCATGCTGAGGAACCGCGGGTTGCCGGCGCCGCCGTCCGCTCCGTCGCCGCCGGCGCAGGCGAGCGGCAGGACGAGTGCCGGCAGGACGAGTACCGACGGGAGAATGAGCAGGCGGTTCTTCATCGACGGGACCTCGTTGACGGAAGGTTGGCGCACCGGACGGCCGCGGCAGGCGATCATAACTCGCCGCCCCGCGCCCCCCCTCTACGGTTCGACGATGCAGTAGAGGAAGCTGTCGGTCCGCAGATAGAGCCGACCCTCGGCCACGCCCAGCGACGACAGCGTGAAGCCCTGGACCTGGTTCCTCGCGAGGATCTCGAACTCGGGCCCGTCCCGGACCACCGTGGTCACTCCGTCCTCGCTCGTCGCGTAGACCTTGCCGTCGGCGACCAGGAGGGAGGCGCTGTAGGTGCCCGGCTCGAGCCGCTGGTTCTCCCAGTCCGGCGCGCCGGTTTCGGCGTCGAGCCGCGACAGGAGGCCGTTGTCCCTGAGCAGGTAGAGCGTCTCACCGTCCGTGGCGGGCGTCGGCACGTCGGGCCCCCTCTCCGTCTCCCAGAGGATCTCCGGATCGCCGCCGTCTCCGAGCCGCAGCGCCTTCATGGGACTGACGCGGGTGGGAACGAAGACCAGGTTGCCTGAAGCTACCGGCGACGCGACGACCCGGTACATCGGGCTGTTCCTCGGGTTGAAGCCTTCCACGCGCCAGAGCTCGCGGCCGTCCTCCGGATCGTGGCCGGTGGCGACGTCGCCGCCGTTCAGCACGAGGACGTGGCCGTCGCCGCTCTCGACCAGGGCGGGCGTGATGTAGGCGTCCGGCGACTCCATCCGGGCGTTCGTCGGCCGTTCCTGTCGCCAGATCGTCTCGCCCGAGGCGGCGTCGATGGCCAGCAGGTACGAGGGGTCGTCCGTCTTCATGCCGTGCAGCACCGGCACGTAGAGCACATCCCGCCAGAGCAGGGCTGATGAACCGTAGCCGTGGTTCAGGCCAAAGGCGCCGTAGTCCTGTTCGAGCTCCCGCGCCCAGAGCTGGTTGCCGTCGAAGTCGTAGGCCTGCAGGGCGCCGGTTCCGGTCAGGATCCAGACCCGGTCGCCGTCGGTGATCGGAGACGGCGACGACATGTTGTGCTTGCGCTGGAAGCGATTGCCGCCGCCGATCGGTCGTTGCCACACCACGTCTCCCGAACCGGCGTCGACGCGCCACAGGGACAGGTCGTCGCCCTCGGCGACGTTCAGGAACACGATGTCGCCGACCACGATCGGGGTCGATCCGGAACGGTCCGGAAGCGCCACCTTCCAGAGGATGTTCCGCTCCGCGTCGCCGTCGTGCCCCCATTCGGTGGGCAGTCCGGTGTGCGCGCTGTAGCCGTTCCGCTCGGGTCCTCGCCAGTTCGGCCACTCCGGCTCGCTCGCCGGCAGTACGCATGACACCGCCGTCAGGAGGCACCAGATCGCGGCCCGCAACACGACGCGCCCTTTGTGGCGTCCGGATCCCTCTCTCGTCTCGTTCACGCTGCCTCCCTTGCCGCCGCTGGCTCGGCGGCCTCCTCGCCGGCGCTGTCGTCCCGTTCCTCGGCCGCCTCCGGCATCAGCAGCACCTGGACCCGATTCTCACCGCCGAGATAGTCCACCGCGGCGCCGCGGATCATCTCCGCGTCGAGTTCTTCGAACAGTTCCTCGTAGGTAAGGATGCTCAAGGGGTCGTCGTCGTACTGGTACACGGTCTGCAGCACTCCCAGCCAGAAGCCGTTCGTTTCCTTCGCCGTTTCGCGGCCCCGTCGCTGCTGTTCCCGGATCTGGCCGACTTCCTCGTCCGTGGCGAGTTCCGTCCGAACGCGTTCGATCTCCTCCTGGACCGCCTGGAGCATCTCCTCGACGCGAGCCGGGTCGCAGCCGAACAGGATCTGCACGGAGAACTGCGAAACCGGGATCCTGTCGGCGCCTCCGGACACGTTCGCACCGTAGGTACCGCCGAGTTCTTCCCGCAGGCGCTCCCGCAGACGGTCCCGCAGCAACGAGACCATCGAGTTCAGGCGGTACCGGTTCAACTGGCTCTGCTCGAAGGGTCCGTTGAACACCAGGGCGACCTGGCTCTGGTCCTCGAGCCCCTTGTAGACCGTCCGTTCGATGAGGCCCTCGGGGGCCCGAACTCCGACGTCTCGCCAAACCTCTTCGCGACCGGTCGACGGCAGACCGCCCAGCCAGGTCTCGACGAGCGGTTCGATCGCCTCGAGTTCGAAACTGCCGGCGAGGAAGAAGGTGAAGTCGGAGAAGTCGCGGAAGCGGTCTTCGTAGACGGCGAAGATCCGGTCCTGATCCAGGTCTCCCAGCATCTCCTCGGTGATCATGCGGCGCCGCGGGTGGTTCTGGCTCAGGATCTCCACGAACGTCTTGAGGAAGGTGTACTGCGGCATCGCGCTCTGGTTGCGCAGCAGCGCACCCTGACGGGTAAGGAAGGACTCGTAGGCCTCGGCATCGCGGCGGGGCGACGTTCCGCTCAGGTAGATCAGCTCGAACAGCGTCTGCAGGTCCTTGGGCGAACCCCGGCCGCTGAAGCCCTCGAACAGGGGCCCGATGACCGGACCGACCCGCGCGACCTTGCCGGCCAGCGCCTTGTTCAACTGGGTGAGGCTGAAACTCCCCGACCCGGAGAGCTGCACCACCGAGGTCGCCAGGTTCGCCTCCAGCCAGTCTTCGTCCGAAACCAGCGAGGCGCCCCCCGGGCTGAAGGCCGAGATCAGAACCTCGTCGTTCTTGAAGTCGCTCGGCCGCAGGACCACGCGGACGCCGTTCGACAGCCGCCACTCGGTGACGCCGAGTTCCTCGATCGCCGATCGCTCGACGATCCGGCCCGGGGTCGGCGGAACAGGCACCAGGGCGCCCTCGCCGACGTCGTCCTCGTAGGCCGCCACCTCCAGCTCGCCGACCCGGTCGAACACGGCCAGCAGTTCCTCCTCGACCGGCGGCTCCAGGCCCTCCTTCTGCGGACCACTGGCGAGAATGACGCGATCCCCGTCGTGGATCCACTCGTCGGCGACCCGGTTCACTTCGGCGAGCGTGATCCCTGGGACGTAGCGGCGGGCCAGTTCGCGCTCGTAGGCGATCCCCGGGAACGGCTCGTCGCTCAGGAAGTTCCGCTGGTACTCGCCGGCGTAGGCGGCGGAGTGGGTCTTGTCCCGTTCGTCGTAGGCGCGGTCCATCGAGCGCAGCGTGTTCACCCGGGCCCGTTCCAGTTCGCTCTCCTCGAAGCCGTGGCGGCGGGCCCGCTCCGATTCGGTGAGCAGGGCCTCGAGGGCCCGGACTTCGGCGCCCTCCCGGGCCCCGGCCCGGAGCAGGTAGAGGCTGCGGGTCCGGGCCAGCGTGCCGCGGGTGCTCGTGGCGCCGATGAAGGGCGGATCGGCCTCTTCGGCACGCTCGGCCAACCGGTTGTTCAGCAGGCCGTTGTAGAGACCGCGAACCAGCCGCTCCCGGTAGTCGGCCACGGTGACGAACTCATCCGCTTCGCCCTTGAAGGCAACCGAAATCGAGGAACGCGTCAACTCGGGATCGGTGAAGATGGAAACCAGGGTCTCCTCGTGAGGCGGAATCTCCGCCTCGAAGCGTTCGCGCGGCTCTTCGGGCCCCTTGAGGGCGGCGAAGCGTTGGCTGATCTCCGCCTCCATCGCTTCCGCGTCGAAATCGCCGACCGCGACGACGGCCATCAGGTCCGGCCGGTACCAGTCCCGGTAGAAGTCCCGCAGCCGCTGCGGCGGAACCTCGCGCAGCATTTCCGGATCGCCGATCGGCAGCCGCTCGGCGTAGCGCGAGCCGTGGAAGCGATAGGGGATCTCGGCGTCGCGGAGCCTCGCTCCGGCGCCCCGGCCGCCCCTCCACTCCTCGATCACGACACCGCGCTCGAGTTCCACCTCCTCGTCGTCCAGGGTGACGGCGCCGGCCCAGTCCTCGAGCACCAGGAGCGCCCTGTCCAGGATGTCCGGATCATCCGTCGGCACCTCCAGCATGTAGACCGTCTCGTCGAAGCTCGTGTAGGCGTTGACGTCCGCCCCGAAGCGCATGCCGATGCTTTGCAGGTAGTCGAGCAGCTCCGCCTTCTCGAAGTTCTTCGTGCCGTTGAACGCCATGTGCTCGACGAAGTGGGCCAGACCGAGCTGGTCGTCGTCCTCGAGCACCGAACCGGCGCGGACGACGAGCCGCAGGAAGGCGCGGTTCTCGGGCCGGCCGTTCTGCCTGACGTAGTAGCGGAGACCGTTGTCCAGTTCGCCGGTGAGGACCGCCGGATCCTCAGGCAGGACCTCGGTCAGCTCGTAGGTCCATTCGGGCAGCAACCCGGCGCCGACGTCGGACTCCTGGGCGTGGACGCCCCCCGCCGCCAGCAAGCCGGCGACCAGAGCCGCCGCGACGGCTGGCAGACCTGCAGGGTACGGGTGCGACCGGCCACGCTTTCGCTCGATCATCGACGTTTCTCCTTCGTTTGGTGGGGCGTTCAGCGGCTGCCGGCGACACGGGCGCCGCCGTCCACTCGTACGACTGCCCCGGCCGGCAACGCCTCGACCAGCGCCTCCAGGGCACGGTCCGCGGCGCCGCGACTGCGGCTGTCGACGGTCAGCTTGACCCGGTAGTCGCCGTCCATCACCGGGTAGCTGCCGATGTCGACCTCCTCGTGGGCGTCGACGACGCGGTCGAGCAGTTCCGCGATGTCCGTCTCGCGGCAGGACGTGTACACCGCCCGGCAGTAGAACCGGCGGCCGGCCGCCAGGCGGTCGCGCAGCATCGGCAGCTTCATGCGGAAGATCCGGGGCACGCCCGGCAACACGTACACGTTCTCCATGACGACGGACGGCCAGGGCACATCCGGCGTGCTGACGAGTTCCGCGCCTTCCGGCACGTCGGCCATGCGCAGGTGGCCCTCGGTGCAGCGGTCCCCCACCATCTCGCGGATCTTCGCGACCAGTTCGGGAGAACGGACCAGTCGCCTCTCGAACGCCTCCGCGACCGCCTTGAGCGTCACGTCGTCGTGGGTCGGCCCGACGCCGCCGCTCGTGATCAGGTAGTCAAACCGACCGCGCAGGCGCCGGATATCGGCCGCGATATCGGCGACGTCGTCCGGGCAGACGACGACTCTCTGGAGGTCGATCCCGAGGTCGAACAGCTCCCTGGCCAGGAGGCTCAGGTTCGCTTCCTCGACCTTGCCGCTGAGGATCTCGTTCCCGATGATCAGCGCACCTGCCGTCGGCATAAGACTAGGAGCTTTCGCCGCGGAACGCAGCGGAGCAAGTTTCGAGGCGAAAGATCATGGTCAGGATGGGCTGGGCCGAAACTCCGAGCATGCGAGGCGTTTCGGGGGCTAGCTTACTCGTCAGCGGCCCTCGAATCGCGGCGACCGGCGCTCGGTCAGGGCTTGCACCCCCTCGCGGGCGTCGGCGGTCCGGAAGGTCACCTCCTGCTCGGCGCTCTCCAGGTCGAGCGCCTCGCCGATCGACCGTTCGAAGGTACCGCGCACCGTGCGCTTGGTCGCCTTGACCGCGATCGGGCCGGCGGCCGCGATCTCCAGGGCGAGGTCGTCGACCACGCGGTCGAAGTCCTCGTCCGCCTCCCGGCTGGCGATCCCCCACTCGACCGCCGTGGCGGCGTCGATGAGCCGCCCGCTGTAGAGGAGTTCCGCGGCGCGAGCGGGGCCGATCAGGCGCGGCAGGGTCCAGGTCGCGGCCATCCCCGGGTGGATCCCCAGCTTGACGAAGGTCATGCCGACCCGGGCGCCGGTACGGATCACGCGCATGTCGCACCCCAACGCGAAGCACAGGCCGGCGCCGATGGCGTGGCCGTTGATCGCGGCAATCGATGGCGCCTCGAGATCCCGCACCGAGAGATACAGGCGATAGAAGCTCGCCCCGCCGCCGAGGCCCGGCCCGGCGTTCGCGTCCTCGCTGACCTCCTCCTGGATGCTCTTCAGACTGCCGCCGGCGCTGAAGGCCCGACCGGCGCCCCGGACGATGACCACGCGGGTCTCGGCGCGCTCGTTGATCAGCGGAACGGCGTCCCTGATCTCGGCGCCCATCGCCGGGGTCATCGCGTTCAACTGATCCGGCACGTTCAGGGTGAGCCGCGTGATCGGCCCTTCGTGGGACAGCAGGAGGTGTTCGAAGCTCATGAAACGTGTTCTCCTTCAAGCTAGAATGCGGCGCATGCTAACGATCACCGAACTGGCGCAGAAGCAGGTCGCTGAGGCGATGAAGTCCGAAGAGCGCGACGATCTGGCGCTCCGCATCGCGATCACCGGCCGCAGCGGCGGCGGTTTCCGCTACCAGATGGACCTGGTCGGCCTCGACGAGACCCGGCCCGACGACGAGATCCTCGAGCTTGACGCCTTCAAGGTGTTCGTGGACTCCGAGACCGCTCCGGACCTCAACGGCGCCACCATCGACTTCGTCACCAGGCTCTCCGAGAGCGGCTTCAAGTTCGACAACCCCAACTCGGTCTGGGGCGACGGACCGGCCGCCGATGTCCAGCGCGTCCTCGATGAGCAGATCAACCCGCAGATCGCCGCGCACGGCGGCTTCGTCACCCTCCTCGAGGTCAAGGACGAGACCGCCTACATCACGATGGGCGGCGGTTGCCAGGGCTGCGGCATGGCCGACTACACGCTCAAGCAGGGCGTCGAGCAGGCCATCGTGGAAGCCGTGCCGACCGTCCAGCGCGTCCTCGACACGACGGATCACGCCGCCGGCACCAACCCGTACTACGCTCCGTAGCAATCGTTCGGGCTAGGTTCCGCCCGCTTCACCCATCGACCGACCGACGCGGCGCAAGGCAGCCGTCGTCTCGGGCGAGTCCGTCATCTCGTTGAGGGCGCGGTGAATCTCCACGGCGGTCCAGCCGGGAAACGCACGGCTGCTGGGCGCTTCCACGTAGCCTGATCCTCGATGCAGGCAGATGGTCAGGCCGGACCGGCGGCGCCCTCGGGGCCGGACCGAGTCCGGCACTTCGACCCAGACCTCGGGCAAGCCCCACGCTGCGTAGTCCTCGAGCTTGCTCGACCGGCCCCGACGACTCCGGCGGACATCGGTCGAGAAGTCGACTTCGAGGACGACGTCCGGCAGGGGATCGCTGCCGACCTCGACGTACAGCCCGGCGGGGCGGTCCCGCTCCGGGCGAAGGTAGATCGCCTCGTCCGCCCGCAGGACGAGTTCTCTCCGTCCGTCCGCGTCGCGTTGCACGATGTCCACCGTCCCGGCCGACGCGATGGCGGCACCTCGAATCACGCCGATCGCATGGACGAGTACGACGAGCCGGCGGGAAGAGTACTCATGCTGGAAGCCCGTCGGCTCCCGCAGCACGTTGGCCGTCTGGCTGCTCGCCTCCCAGCACTCCACCCTTCCGTCGAAGTGCTCGTACTCCTCCGGCGACATGGGAACCTGCCGGCAGCCGTAGTAGGAGCGAGGACCGGCCGGGGCTCGCAGCGGCGGCGAGTCGGAAGCCGCTCGCGCGCCGTCCCGCTCGGTGCTCCTCACGCGTCAGCTTCTCCGCCATCCTCGACGCGCCGCAGAAACTCGTCCGCATCGCGGCAGGTGAACGCGAGTCGAATCACGCCCGCCGGATCGGACGCATCGTCGAACTCGGCGAGCCACCGCCGCAGCGCGTTCGACACCGGGACGCCGCGCGAAACCAACGCCTCGGTGACCGTCACGCGGACGACTTCGGCGGCGGCCTCCCTTCGCTCCTCCCGCAGGAACGGATCGTCGTCCGGCCCGGTCCCCTCGGCGGCGCCCATCGCGCGGCCCACCCGGCGAAGCACGGAGACCGTCTCGGCGGATTCTTCCCGCTCGTTCAGGGCGCGGTGGATCTCCGCGGCGGTCCAGCCCGGGAAGGCGCCGCTGCTCGCCGCCTCCACGTATCGTTCGCCCTCCCACAGGAAGATCGTCAGCCCGGGCCACCGTCCCGGGCGCGAGGAAGAGTCGGGCACCTCGACCCAGACCTCCGGCAGTCTCCAGGCGGCGTAGTCGTCCAGCTTTCCCCGGCGGCCTCTCCGGCCCTGCCGGACATCGGTGGTGTGATCGACTTCCAGCACGACATCCGGCAAGGGATCGCGATCCACCTCGATGTAAGCGCCCGCGGGCCAGTCCCGCCCGGGGTGGACGTAGATCGTCGCGTCGGCTTGGAGAATCAGATCCCTGACCCCGGCGGCATTCCTGGCTACGAGGTCGGCCGAGCCTGCCGAGGAGATCGCGGCACCGCGCGCATGAGCGATCGACCTGATCAACTGGACGAGTCGACTCGTGGAGGAGTCGTGCTGAACGCTCGGCTCCCGCAGGACCATCGCGGTCCGCGTCGCCCCGTCCCAGCACTCGACCCGGCGGCCCTCGTCCGCGTCCAGATCGGCGAGCGTCATGGCAACCCGATCGCAGCCTCTGTAGTCGCGGGAAACGTGCTCGCCGGCGTCCGTCGGAACGCTTCGCGACGCCTGATCGTCCAGCCGGTCCATGGGCCGGAATTCTAACGCCAGAACCGCGGTTCGATCCGGCGAGCGAAGAACGCAGCCTGATCGTGCCTTTCGTTGGCGAGACTGTCGATCATCAGGTCCCGGTTCGCGCGGCCTGCCTCACGCTGCTACAGTTCCTTGCATGATTTGCGTCGTCGGCGCAGCGAGGCGTTCGGCCGCTCTGGCCGTTTCGCTGTTCGGACTGGCCTCGGCGGCGCCCGGCCAGTCGGACGGGCTGTTCTCTCCGGCGGGCCCCGAGCGCGCCGGCGCCGCGTCGACCGTCGCGGCGGCGACGGTCGACGAGACCGCCCTGCGCCACCGCCTGGTGACGATCGACTTCGGGATGCTGGAACGCGTTCACGCGGCCGCGACGCGGCCGAGCTCGCCGCCGGGGCCGCTGACGCTCAATCTCTTCGACGGCGCCTCGCACGAGCTGATTGTCGACATGGCGGAACCGACGTTCTCCGGCGGCTACGCGATCTCCGGACGCATCGCGGGCGATCCGCCGGGTAGCGCAACCCTGGTCGTGAACGGCCGGACCGTGGCGGGTTCGGTTCGCACGACGACCGGAACCTGGCGAATCTCGTCGGCGGGCGGCGGGCGCTACGAGATCACCGAGATCGATCCCTCGAAGACGGAGGATACGTGCGGGACGGTGCCGACGCCGGGCGCCGGGCCGCCGCATGAACCGCGGCGGCACCCCTAGATCCGGACCGGAGAGGATGCGGGTCGCGAGGCTGGCCGCTTCGGCGATGCTCCTCGCGTGGGCGGCGGCCGGAGCGGACCTCCACGGTCAGGGGAACGCGGAGGGCGACCGGGCTGCGCTGGCGGCGCTCTACGAGGCGACGGACGGGCCGAACTGGCACGTCGACACGAACTGGCTGAGCGGCCAACCGCTCTCAGCCTGGGCCGGAGTGACCGTCGACGACGCCGGCCGGGTCACCTGGCTGGAGCTGGGCGGGAACAACCTGCGCGGCTCGCTGCCGGCGGAACTGGGCGATCTGACCCGGTTGGCCGGTCTCGATCTTCTGTTCAACCAACTGACCGGGAGCATTCCCGCCGAACTGGGGAACCTCGCGAGCCTGTGGCGGCTCGATCTCCAGGAGAACCGCCTGACTGGCGCCATCCCCTCGTCGCTGGGAAACCTCCCCGACCTGGAACTCCTGATCCTCGCCAACAACGAGCTGACGGGGACTATCCCGGCGTCGCTGGCGCGCCCGCCGAGACTGTGGTCGCTGGTGCTGTCGAACAACGACCTGACGGGGCCGATTCCGTACGCCTTCGGCGGCATGGCGAACATCCGCTTCCTCAGCTTCGGCGCCAACAGCCTGAGCGGAGAGCTTCCCGCGTCGCTCGGCGACCTCCGAACCCTCGAGTGGCTCCAGGTCGGATTCAACGCCGGTCTGACCGGAGAGCTGCCCGCGGGCCTCGCCCGGCCGCCGGTGAACGTGGTGGACATCCACGGAACGGGGATCTGCGTCCCTGGAACGGACCGGTTCAGGACCTGGGCGGCAGGCATCCGGTTCGAGTCTTCCGGGAGAACGTGCGGCACGGCCCCGCCCGACGTGCCGACAATCGACCTGGCCGTCTTCTTCACGCCGGCGGCGCGGGAGGCGGCGGGTGGAACGTCGTCGATCGAGGCAGTGATCGACCTCATGGTCGCCGAAACGAACCGGGCTTACGTGGACAGCGGCGTCCGGCAGAGGGTCGCCCTGGTGGCTCGTGAGGAAGCGCCGTACCGGGAGTCGGGTTCCTCGATCGTGGACCTCGAGCGCCTCACGCATCCCTCCGACGGCCACCTGGACGGGGTGCATCCGATCCGGGACATCGTCGGCGCCGATCTCGTTCATCTCATCGTCGAACAGGCGAGCATCCTCGGCGTGGCCAACCTGGCGCCGCGGGCGTCCAGGGCGTTCGGCCTGACCTGCCGCCGCTGCGGCGGCCTGACGTTCGCCCACGAACTCGGCCACAACATGGGACTCGGCCACGACAGGCACACGGCGTGCGGGAGCGGCGGTTCCTGCTTCGTGGCGCCCCACTACCCCTACGCCTTCGGCTACGTGAACGACCGGGCTTTCGAGCCGGCGCCGCCGCCGTCGGCCGGCTGGTACACGATCATGGCCTACGCGAGCCGGTGCGGCGAGGCCGGGATCGAATGCCGCCCACTTGGGCTGTTCTCCGACCCCGGGAGAACGCGGGACGGCGATCCGACGGGCGTGGCCGGCGAGCGCGACGCGGCCGGGGTGCTGGGGCCGGCCGACGCGGTCCGCGCCCTGAACGAGGTCCGGCACTCCGTGGCGTCCTTCCGGCCCTCCGTGCCCCGGCGTGCGGGCCGCGGCCCCGTGCCGGTCGGCCGCCTGCCGGACCGGACGCTCCAGGTCGGCGCCGCCGCCGTCGTCGTCGACGTTTCCGGCGCATTCCGCGATCCCGGAGGGGGCGCGCTGAGCTACCGGGCGCTCTCTTCGGTCGCGTCCGCGGTGGAGGTCGAAGCCGCCGGATCACGGGTGACGATCTCGCCGGTCTCGGAAGGCCTGTCGACCCTCACCGTGATCGCGACCGGCGATGCCGGCGCCGGGTCCAGCGCCTGGCAGCAGTTCGCCGTGGTCGTCGACCCGGCGGGCGCGCGCGACTACGACACGGACGACGACGGCCTGATCGAGATCCGCACGCTGGCGCAACTCGACGCCGTCCGCCACGACCCGAACGGCGCCGCCGACCCGCTCTCGCCCTCCGGCCGTTCGGCCTACGACGCCGCCTTCCCCGGCCGGAGCCGCAGGATGGGCTGCCACCGCGGTTTCTGCCGGGGGTACGAACTGCTCGCCGACCTGGACTTCGACACGAACCGCAGCGGCGGCCCCGACGCGGGAGACGCCTGGTGGAACGGCGGCGCCGGCTGGGCGCCCATCGGGACGAGGGTCGAAGAGCAGTTCGCCGCGGTCCTCGAAGGCAACGGCCACGCGATCCGTAACCTGTTCATCACGAGAAGGGACGCGGACGCCGGCCTGTTCGCGAGAATCGGACCGTCTGCGGAGGTGAGGAGGCTTCGGCTGGTGGACGTCGACGTGACCGGCGTCAACGCCGGAGGCCTGGCCGCCGAGAACCACGGCGTCGTGACCGCCAGCTTCGCCTCAGGCCGCGTCACCGCATCGGACACGGCCGGAGGGCTGGTCGGGTCGACCAGCGGCCGCATCGTCAACAGTTGGGCCGCCTGCAGCGTCTCGGGGGCCAACTGGGCCGGCGGCCTCGCCGGATGGAACGTCAACAACCACGTGGTCGCCTCGTACGCAACGGGCGACGTACGGGGAAGCGCCGCCGGCGGTCTGGTGGGAAACAACGGCGCGACGATCACCGCGAGCTACGCGACCGGCAGCGTCCGGGGTTCGCTAACAGCCGGCGGCCTGGCCGCGCGCAACGGGGCCGGCGCCGGCATCGTGGCGAGCTACGCCGCCGCCCGCGTCTCGGGGAACGCGGCCTTCGCGGGAGGCCTGGCGGGCAGGGACAACCCGGCGGGCCGGGTCGAGTCGAGCTACTGGGACGTCGACGTCTCGGGCCAGGCGACCAGCGGCGGAGGCGAAGGCCGGACCACCGCGGACATGCAGGCGCCCACCGGCTACGACGGCATCTACCGGAACTGGAACCGCGACCTGGACGGCGACGGCGCGGCGGACGATCCCTGGGACTTCGGGACCACCGCCGAGTATCCGGCGCTGAAGGCGGACGTCGACGGCGACGGGCGGTCCACGTGGCGCGAGTTCGGCACCCAGCGCGGCCGGGGCGGCAACCCCGATCCGCCGCCGGGTCAGCCGCCGGGAGAACCGCCGGCCGGTGACTGCGTCGCGGACCCGGACACCCTCTGCTTCCAGAACTCGCGGTTCGCGGTCGAGATGGACTGGTGGACGAGCGACGGGAGGAGCGGGCCCGGCAAGGCGGCGGCCGACGAGGCGAACGACTCCGGGATGTTCTGGTTCTTCAACCCGGACAACTGGGAGGTCCTGATCAAGGTGCTGGACGGCTGCGCCGTAAACGATCACGTCTGGGTGTTCGCCGCCTCGGCAACGGACCTGGGCTACTCCATCCGCGTCACCGACACGATGACCGGCGTGGTCAGGGAATACCGGAAGGAAGACGGTCTTCCGGCCGACGCCATCACGGACTCGAAGGCGTTTCCCGGCGTCTGCGCCGCGCCCTCGCCGGCGGCGCTTCGAAGCCGCCCCTGAAGACAGTCGCGTGACAGTTCGGGACGATGCTGGAGGACACGTGCTCGGCCGTTCCCTGCCCGTGTCAACCCTGCTACGCTCCCGGCCACGATGAGCCGCGAATCGAAGGCCCACCGCCCCGAGCCGGGGGGGCAGGGCTTTCCCCGACAGAGCCACAAACCCTTATAGACAAAGGACATATCGTGGCTTTGCACCGTTTCAGGCGGGGACTGAGCCTGCCGATCGCGGGGTCTCCCGAGCAGACGCTCGATGACGCCGCGGCGCCGGGTACCGTCGCCGTCAGCGCGGCCGACTACCCGGGCATGAAACCGGCCATGCACGTCGGGCCGGGCGACGCGGTGCAGCGTGGCCAGCTCCTGTTCGAGGACCGCAAGCAGCCGGGCGTTCGCTTCACGTCTCCCGCCGCGGGAACCGTGGCGGCGGTGAATCGCGGCGCCAAGCGGGCGCTGATCTCGGTCGTCGTGCGGGTGGATCCCTCCGACCAGGCGGCCTCCGGCGGCGCCGGGGTCGGCTTCCCCAGCTACACCGGAAGACACCCGAGCGCTCTCTCGCGCGCGGAGGTGCAGGCGTTGCTGGTGGAGTCGGGGGACTGGGTCTCCCTGCGCGCGCGTCCCTTCGGACGCAGCGCCGCCGTCGGTTCGGCGCCGAAGTCGATCTTCGTCACCGCGATGAACACGGAACCGTTCGCGCCGGCGGCCGACCGGATCGTCGAGGGGCGCACGGGCGATCTCGAGCGGGGGCTCGCCGCGCTGACCCGGCTGACGGACGGACCGGTGTTTCTCTGCCGCGCTCCCGGCACGCTCGCCGGTGTCGAAACGAGCGAACCGGTCCGGGTCGAGGAGTTCGCGGGCCCCCACCCCGCCGGCGCCGCGGGGATGCACATCCACACGCTCGACCCGGTGAACCGCAACAAGCTGGTGTGGCAGATCGGGCTGCAGGACACGCTGGCGATCGGCCGCCTGTTCGACACGGGGACGCCGGACGTCCAGCGCGTCGTCGCCCTGGCCGGTCCGCCGGTGCGCCGGCCCAGGCTCCTGCGCACGCGACTCGGCGCCGCGCTCGCCGACGTGACGAGGGGCGAGATCGGCACGGGGACGGAAGCCGTCCCCGAGGGCGCCGTGCGGGTCGTCACTGGCTCGCCGCTCGCCGGACGCACCGCGATCGGCGAGAACGCGCCGGCCGATCTCCACGGTTACCTGGGCCGCTTCCACGAGGTGGTCTCGGTGCTCGAGGACGACCATGACCGCCGTTTCCTGGGCTGGCTCACGCCCGGCTTCGGCGCCTTCTCCCGAGCCCGCGCCTTCGCCTCCTCCCTGCTGCCGCGCAAGTCCTTCGCGATGACCACGACCACCTACGGCTCGCCGCGGGCGATCGTGCCGATCGGCCTCTACGAGAGCGTGTTCCCCTGGGATCTGCAGCCGACCTTCCTGCTCAAGTCCCTGGTCGCCGGCGACATCGAACGCGCCGAGGAACTTGGCTGCCTGGAGCTGCTGGAGGAGGACCTGGCCCTCTGCACCTTCGTCTGTCCGGGCAAGACAGAGTACGGGCCGTACCTGCGCGACGCGCTCGAACTGATCGAGAAGGAAGGCTGACGCCGTGAAGTTCCGTTCCGCCGCCCGCGGCCAGTCGTCGGAACCCGTACCCGTTTCGCGCGGGGACGCGCGAACCGGGTTCCTGCGCCGCATTCTCGACAGGCAGGCCCGCCACTTCGAGCCCGGGGGCCGCTTCGAACGCTTCTACCCGTTGTACGAGGCGCCCGACACGTTCCTGTACACGCCGGGCAAGACGACGGCCGGCGCCGCGCACGTGCGCGACGCGCTGGATCTCAAGCGCCTGATGATGACGGTCGTCGTGGCGCTCGTGCCCTGCGTCCTGATGGCGATGTGGAACACCGGACGGCAGATTCACCTGGCGATCGCCGGCGGCGCGGCGCCCCTCTCGAATTGGCGCACCGACGCGATGGAGATGCTCGGGCTGCCGTTCGACGCGACCAGCCTGCTCGCCAACTCGGTCCACGGCGCGCTCTACTACCTGCCCGTCCTGATCGTGACGTTCGCGGTCGGAGGCCTCTGGGAGGGCCTGTTCGCGGTCGTCCGGCGGCACGACGTGAACGAGGGCTTCCTGGTCACGGGCATGCTCTTCCCGCTCGTGCTGCCGCCGACGATTCCGCTGTGGCAGGTCGCGATCGGCATCACGTTCGGCGTCGTCGTCGGCAAGGAGATCTTCGGCGGCACGGGCTACAACGTCCTGAACCCGGCGCTCACGGCGCGGGTTTTCCTGTTCTTCGCCTATCCGGCCCAGATCTCCGGCGACGCCGTGTGGATCGCGGCCGGCACCTCGGCCCCGCCCGACGGCTACAGCGGCGCCACCGCGCTTGGCGAGATCGCGGTGCTCGAGGCCGCCGAGGACTCCAGCGCCCCGCTGGACGGGCTGTCCGCCATCGAGGGCAAGGTCTCCTGGATGCAGGCCTTCCTGGGCGACATTCCGGGGTCGATGGGCGAGACCTCCGCGCTGGCCTGCCTGATCGGCGCCGCCATCCTGATCGCGACCGGCATCGGCTCCTGGCGGATCATGGTCGCGGCGACGGCCGGCACGGCCGCGATCTCCTTGCTGCTCAACCTCATCGCCTCGAACACGAATGCGATGCTCTCGGTCCCCTTCCACTGGCACGTCGTGCTCGGCGGCTGGGCGTTCGGCATCGTCTTCATGGCCACGGATCCCGTGAGCGCCGCGCAGACGAACCGGGGCCGGTACATCTACGGTTTCCTCGTCGGTGTCCTGGCGATCCTGATCCGCACCGTGAACCCCGCGTTCCCGGAAGGCGTGATGCTCGGCATCCTCTTCATGAACCTGTTCGCGCCCCTGATCGACCACTACGTGCTGAAGGCGAACATCAAGCGCCGCCAGGCACGTTACGCGCAGTAACGAGATGGCGCAATAGACTCTCCTCCGACCGGCGGAACTCCTCATGGCAAACCGACAGGCCACCGGCTACACCCTCCTGTTCGCGACCGCGATCTGCATCGTGTGCGGGATCCTCGTGTCCTCCTTCGCGGTCAGCCTGGAGGATCTCCAGGACGAGAACATCGCCCTCGACAAGCAGAAGCGGGTGCTCGAGGCCGTGGGCCTGCTCCAGCCTGGCGAGCCGATCGACGAGGCGCAGGTCGCCGAGCGCTTCGCGCCGATCGAACCGGTGCTGATCGAGCTCGCCTCCGGCGAGGCGGTGGACGGCGAGACGGCGACCTTCGACCAGCAGCGGCGCGCCCGTGATCCCGCGACCAGCGCCGAAGCTCCCGACAACCTGGCGAAGGTCAAGCGCATTCCCGATCGGGCTCTGCTCTACGAGGTGCGCGGCGACGGCGGCGAACTCGAGATGGTCGTGCTGCCGATCGAGGGCCTCGGCCTCTGGGGAACCCTGTACGGCTTCCTGGCGCTCGACGCGGACACGACGACCGTCCGCGGCATCACCTACTACCAGCACAAGGAGACGCCGGGCCTGGGGGGCGAGGTGGACAACCCGCGCTGGAAGGACAGGTGGTCCGGACGCAAGGCCTTCGACGACGAGGGCAAGGTCAGCCTGGCGGTGATCAAGGGGTTTGCCGGCACTGCCGAGGAGGAACCTCACCGCGTCGACGGCCTCGCCGGAGCGACGATCACCAGCAACGGAGTGACGAACATGCTCGAGTTCTGGCTCGGCGAGAACGGCTTCGAGCCCTATCTCAACCGGATCCGGGCGGAGGCCAACTGATGGCTGTGAAGAAGAGCGAAGCGGCGCTCGACCCCCTCTTCAACAACAACCCGATCGCGCTCCAGGTGCTCGGCATCTGCTCGGCGCTGGCGGTGACCACGAAGATGGAGACGTCGGTCGTCATGTGCGCGGCCGTCATCGGCGTGCTGACCGTCTCCAATCTGACGATCAGCATTCTCCGGCACCAGATCCCGAACAGCATCCGGATCATCGTCCAGTTGACGGTGATCGCGTCGCTGGTCATCGTCACCGACCAGATTCTCAAGGCCTACGTGTTCGAGATCAGCAAACAGCTCTCGGTGTTCGTCGGGCTGATCATCACGAACTGCATCATCATGGGCCGGGCCGAAGCGTTCGCGATGCAGAACCCGCCGTCCCTGGCCATCCTCGACGGCATCGGCAACGGCATCGGCTACAGCGCGATCCTGATGATCACCGCGGTGCTGAGGGAGCTCTTCGGCTCCGGGAAGCTCTACGGGTACTCCGTTCTGCCCACGGTCTCGGAGGGCGGCTGGTACCTGCCGAACGGCCTGATGCTCCTGTCGCCGGCCGCCTTCTTCATCATCGGCGGATTGATCTGGGCGCTGCGGGTGTACAAGCCCGCCCAGATCGAGATGGACGGCTAGAGGGAGGCCGGAACGATGTTCGAGGAATACCTCAACCTGGCAGTGAAGGCCATCTTCGTCGAGAACATGGCCCTGACCTTCTTCCTGGGCATGTGCTCCTTCCTGGCGGTGTCGAAGAAGGTGGAGACAGCCGTTGGCCTGGGCTTCGCGGTGATCTTCGTGCTGACCGTCACCGTGCCGGCCAACAACCTGATCCAGACCCACCTGCTGAACGAAGGGGCGCTCGCCTGGATCAGCCCGGAGTTCGCCGGAGTCGACCTGACCTTCCTGAACCTGCTCTGCTTCATCGGCACGATCGCCGCGATGGTCCAGCTCGTCGAGATGACGACCGACCGTTTCTTCCCGGCGCTCCACGCCACGCTGGGCATCTTCCTGCCCCTGATCGCGGTGAACTGCGCCATCCTGGGCGGCTCCCTGTTCATGGTCGAGCGGGACTACGACTTCGGCGAAAGCGTCGTCTTCGGCCTCGGTTCCGGCATCGGCTGGTTCCTGGCGATCGTCTCGCTGGCCTCGATCCGTGAGCGCCTGCGCTACAGCAACGTGCCCCACGGCCTGCGCGGCCTGGGGATGACCTTCGTCATCACCGGACTGATGGCCTTCGGCTTCATGGCCTTCGGGGGCATCCAGTTGTGATCACCGTCGTCCTCGGGGTGACGATGTTCACCGTCGTCATCCTCGCCCTGGTCACGATCCTGATGCAGGCGAAGGCCCGCCTGGTCGCCGGCGGCGAGGTGTCGATCCTGATCAACGACGAGAAGACGCTCGCGGCGTCCACCGGCGGCACCCTGCTCGGCACCCTGGCGGAGCACCAGATCTTCATTCCCTCCGCCTGCGGCGGTCAGGGCACCTGCGGCGTGTGCACCGTCGACGTGTTCGAGGGCGGCGGCGCGATGCTGCCGACCGAGAAGACCCACATCAGCCGCCGCGAGGCCCGCGAGGGCTGCCGTCTGAGCTGTCAGGTCAAGATCAAGGAGGACATGAAGATCGGCATCCCGGCCGAGGTCTTCGGGGTCAAGAAGTGGCAGTGCAAGGTCCGCTCGAACGAGAACGTCGCGACCTTCATCAAGGAACTCGTGCTGGAACTCCCCGAAGGCGAGGAGGTGCCCTTCCGCGCCGGCGGCTACATCCAGATCGAGTGCCCCCCGCACGTCGTGAACTACAGCGACTTCACGGTGGAGGACGAGTACCACGGGGACTGGGACCGCTTCAAGCTCTGGAACCTGGTCTCCAAGGTCGACGAGACGGTGGTCCGCGCCTACTCGATGGCGAACTACCCGGATGAGAAGGGCGTCATCATGCTGAACGTCCGCGTGGCGACGCCGCCGCCGCGCGAGATGGACCTGCCGCCCGGCCAGATGTCGTCCTACATCTTCAACCTGAAGCCCGGCGACGACGTGACGATCGCCGGCCCCTTCGGCGAGTTCTTCGCCAAGGACACGGACGCCGAGATGGTGTTCGTGGGCGGCGGCGCCGGCATGGCGCCGATGCGCTCCCACATCTTCGACCAGTTCCAGCGTATCCACACGGACCGCAAGGTGTCCTTCTGGTACGGCGCCCGCTCCTACCGCGAGGCCTTCTACACCGACCACTTCGACAGGATCGCGGAAGAGAACCCGAACTTCACCTGGCACCTCGCCCTCTCCGACCCCCTCGAGGAAGACAACTGGGACGGCTACACCGGCTTCATCCACCAGGTCCTCTACGACAACTACCTGAAGGACCACCCCGCCCCGGAGGACTGCGAGTACTATCTCTGCGGCCCGCCCCTCATGCTCCAGGCCTGCATGAAGATGCTCGACGACCTGGGAGTCGAGCCTGAGAACATCGCCTTCGACGACTTCGGCTAGGAGCGCCTGCGGTGCATGCTTCCGCGGTGCCTCAGTCGGCGCGGCAGGGGTCTGGGAACGCGGTCACGTCGGTGACCGCGGCCGCCGGCTGCCCGGGCTCGTTCCGGTACTCCCTGACCGTCCCCGTCCCCGTCGCCGTGTCGGTGATGCGGATGGAGTAGCCGAGGTCCGTCGTCGACGCGGCGTACACCCACGCGTGTCCGTTCACGGTGCAGCCGTCGAGCACCTTGACCAGCACCTCCCAGTTGTCGCCAGGCTCGAAGAACCAGAAGAGCCCCGAGTCGTTCGTGCCCTCGCGCACGACCTTGCCAGGACCGCTCCGGCCGCCGGCGGTCCGCCACTCGACCTCGACCGCGAACCGCGAGTCCTGCAGGCAGCGGGTCTCTTCATCCGCTACGCAGGCGCCGGCCGGTTCGGCGGCTTCGATCAGGAAGGTCAGCGACGCGGTCGACTCGGCCTCGCCGTCGCTCAGGCGCAGCGTGACCCGGTAGAAGCCGGGCTCGGACCAGACCTGCACCGGAGCGCGGCTGCCGCTCCTGCGGCCGTCGCCGAAGTCCCAGAGCCGGGAGCGGACCGTGCCGCTGCCGGTGTCCTCGAAGGCCACCCGCTCGCCGCTGCGGGCGCGGCATAGCGTCTCGTCGCAGTCGGCGTCCGTGCCGATCGCCGCGCGAGGCGGACCGCCGCCGTCATCGGGTGGCGTGCCGCCGCCACCGCCGCCGCCGCCACCACCACTGGGGGGCGGGCCGCCGCCGCCGTCATCATCATCGTCGTCGTCGGGGGGCGGGCCGCCAGGACCGCCGGGACCTCCAGGACCGCCAGGGCCGCCAGGACCGCCGGGACCGCCGGGGCCGCCAGGACCGCCGTCGTCGTCCGGTGGCTGGGGCGGCGGCGTGCCGCCGCCGTCGTCGTCCAGAATGGCAAGCGTGGTTCTGCCGCCGGCCGTGACCCGGTCGGGCAGCGGCGCCGCGAACCGCAGCACGACGGCCTCGCCGTCGTCGTCCTCCGCGTCGGCGGTGGCCGCGAACACGAACGTCCGCCTGGTCTCGTTCGGGCCGAACGTCACGGAGGACGGCACGCCCGAGTAGTCGGCGGCCGTGGCGCCGCCGTGGTGCGTCGCCTCGAGGCGGAGCTCCACGTCCCGCTCCGGGGCGCGGTCGAGGAGGACCGCGACCATCGCCTGCCGGCCCTCCCTCGCCTCGTAGTCCAGCGCCCCGAAGCGCGCCGCGACGTACGGTTCGTCATCGTCCCGGATGGTCCCCGTCTCCTGCAACGTCGAACCGCCTCCGAGCAGCGGCGCCCCCTGCGCGCCGCTGAGCGTCAGCAGGAGGGTCTTCTCCTCGACGTCGGCGTCCGCGTCGTCGTCGATGATCGACACGGCGACCGTCTGCGCCGCGGTCGAACCCGCCGCGAACGTCAACGTGCCGCTCGCCGCCTGGTAGTCGACCCCGGCCCGCGCCCCGGACCCACCCGGGCCGTCCGAGGTCGCGTAGTCCACGGTCACCGCGGCACTGCTCGCCGCGGTCAGGCTCGCCCGGAAGAGGAGCTCGCCGCCGCTCTCCGCCGCGACGCCGGGCGACTGGAGCGCGATCGCGGCCTCCTGCGAACCGCTGACGGTCACGTCGAGAATCGCGAAGACCGTCCAGAAACCGTCCGTGGCCCCGACGCCGACGATCCCGAGCCCGGCCTTCCTCGGCGCGATCGTCAGGATGCTGCCCTGGACACCGACGACTTCCACGACTGGCTCGCCCCAGATGATGGGGTCGTAGGTGAGGGCGTCCCCGTCGGGATCCACGAAGAACGGCGCAACGTCGACCGTCGTGGCGGGGTCGCCCACTCGCAGGTGGAGGCGCGGAGTCCGCTGCACCCGAGGCGCGGAGTTCGAGACCCAGACCAGCACCTCGTGCGACACCAGGGTGTTCGAACCGCCGGCATCCGTCGCCGTCAACGTCACGGCGACAGTGGCGAAGACGACGGGCTGCACCGTCACCTTCGAACCGGCGACGGTGACGCTTGCGATCGCCGGATCGGCCGACGTGGCCCGGTAGGTGAGGCTGTCTCCGTCCGGGTCCGCGAAGATGGCCTCCAGATCGATGGCACGGGCGCCGCCGGCCCGCGGCACCCTGAAGTCGCTGATCGCGCCGCGGACGACCTCCGGGGGACCGTTCTCCACGGTGACGCCGATGGTCTGCGCCGCCGCCGTGTTCGAGCCGTCCCGGTCCGTGGCCGCCGCCGTGATCGTCGCCGTGCCGGGCGATACCGGGCTCACGATCGCCCTGCCGCGCCACAGGCTCACCGTGGCGACGGCATCGTCCGACGACGAGGCCGCGTAGCTGAGAACGTCGCCGTCCGGATCCTGGAAGGCGCCCCTCAGATCGACGACCTTGTTCCCGTCCGCGACCCGACTGTTCACCAGCGACACCGAAGGCAGGGCGCCGACCGCCTGCGGCGGACGGCTCGCCACCGTCGCCTCGAACGCCTGCCTCGCCGCCGTCGCCGAGCCGGAGCTGTCCGTGGCCGTCACCGCGATCGTCGCCGAGCCCCCGGACAGCGGCGTCACCGTCGCCGTCGATCCGGACACCGAGACCGTCGCGACCGACGTGTCGGACGACGAGGCGGCGTAGCCGAGGGCGTCGCCGTCGTCGTCCTCGAAGGCGTCCTCCACCTCGACGGTGGCGGCGCCGTCGGCTGTCCGCAGCGCCAGGGCGTCGAGCGTGCCGACAGGCTCGGGTGAGCGGTTGGCGTCGACCGTCACCGAGAACGTCCGGCTCGCCGGGTCGACCTTGCCGTCGCTCGCCGTCACCGTGACCGTCGCCGTGCCGGCGCCCGCCGGGGCCACCGTCACGGTCGAACCGGTGAGCGTCGCCGTGGCGATCGAATCGCTGGAGGACGACGCGGTGTAGACGAGGTCGTCGCCGTCGAGATCGACGAAGCCGTGCGCCACGTCCACCGCCAGCGCGCCCGCCTGGGCGCCGTCGGCCAGCCGCAGCGCCTTGTCGTGAAGCGTGCCGGCCGCGACCGGCGGGTGGTTCCAGGGAAGGCCGTCGATCGCCGTCTCGAAGGTCTCGATCGGGTCCAGCCAGTCCGCGAGGCGGCGCGCCGGCACGTTGGGGCGCGTCCAGGCGGAGGCCAGGCGGCCCGCCCAGTCCGCGCTGCCCCATCCGCATTCGGAGGTGCCGCCCGCGTGCACCCCCACGGCCCGCTTGTCCTGGTCGAACCACGGCGAGCCCGACGAACCGCTCTGCATGGCGCCGCGATCCCAGCCTGGCGTTCTCAGGTAGTGGCCGCCGCGGCGTTCGGTGGTGCGGTACTCCGTCACGGTCAGCGGGTTGCTCGTCAGCGCGATCGACTTGACGTGGGTTCGGGGATGGTGGATCGCGAAGGCCGAGGAGGGAGGCGCCGGGTCCACGCTCCAGCCCGCGAAGTACAGGTCGTGGGCCGGGTCGACTTCATCGTCGAGTTCCAGGAGCGCGAAGTCGGTCGCCGCGTTGATCGCGACAAGCCTGGCGCCGCTCTGGTTCTGCGCCCGCGACCCGCCGTCTCTGGCGCCGCAGGTCGGGCTCTCGTAGTTCCAGTACACGACGATGCTGGGAACCGAACTGGGTGTGAAGATGCAGTGTTCGGAGGTCAGAAAGTAGGGCCTCCTGTCCCGGGCCGTGTTGTTGACCAGAAACCCGCTGCACAGTTTGCGGCCCTCGATCGTGTAGGTGCCGACGCTGCGCACCTGGTCGCGGTAGGGGTCGGCCTCCGGACACGCCACGTCGATGTGGCACAGTCCGTGAGAGGGCGACGACACGCTGGACGGGAAGAGGTCGCGGAAGCCCCGGTTGACCGAAGTGAGCTCGAGTTCCAGTTCGTCCACCCGGTCAGCGGGCACGGACACCTCGATCACCGCGTCCCCGCCGTCGACGATCGACGTCCAGAGCTGGCCGTGCTCCTCGTTGTCCGCGTCCGTGTACGGGCCCGCCGTCTCCCCGCTCTCCGGCGCGTAGACCCGCAGCCGGCCGCCCGGCGGCATCCGGTAGCGGGTGAAGCCCAGGTTGAGCGAAACCGCGCCGGGCGACACGACGCGCAGGCGCCACACCGCGGTGCGGCCGTCGCTCGTCGTCTTCCAGCGGCCGCGGCCGGCGGGCGTCACCTCCACCGCGAACGGCTCGGCGAACGGGACCGGACCGGGATCGGCCTCCTCCACCAACGCCTCGACTGACGCCAGGCTCTCCGAGCGGACCACCGCCGGCGTCTCCAGCACGAGCACCTCGTCGAGCGGCAGAAGCCCCTCCAGGACGGGGTCCGCCGGGCCGGCCGGCGAGGATTCCCCGGCCGGCTGGCCGTACGCGCCGGCGACCGGCAGGCCGAACATCGCCGCGGCGAGGGCGCGGGCCCACAGGCCCGCGCGGCGACTGCCGTAGCGGGCCCGAACCTTCATCCGGTACAACCGTCCGGGAAGGCGGTCACGTCGGTGACCGCCGCCGCCGGCTGCCCGGGCTCGTTCCGGTACTCCCTGACCGCCCCGGTCACCGTGTCCGTCACCTCGATGGAGTAGCCGAGGTCCGTCGTCGACGCGGCGTAGACCCACGCGTGGCCGTTCACGGTGCAGCCGTCGAGGACCTTGACCAGCACCTCCCAGTTGTCGCCGGGCTCGAAGAACCAGAAGAGCCCCGAGTCGTTCGTGCCCTCGCGCACGACCTTGCCGGGACCGCTCCGGCCGCCGGCGGTCCGCCAGTCGACCTCGACCGCGAACCGCGAGTCCTGCAGGCAGCGGGTCTCGTCGCCCGCCACGCACGTGCCGGCCGGTTCGGCGGCTTCGACCAGGAAGGTCAGGGACGCGGTCGACTCGGCCTCGCCGTCGCTCAGGCGCAGCGTGACCCGGTAGAAGCCGGGCTCGGACCAGACCTGCACCGGAGCGCGGCTGCTGCTCTTCCGGTTGTCTCCGAAGTCCCAGAGCCGGGAGCGGACCGTGCCGCTGCCGGTGTCCTCGAAGGCCACCCGCTCGTCGGTGCGGGCGCGGCATAGCGTCTCGTCGCAGTCGGCGTCCGTGGTGATGGCCGCGCGAGGCGGACCACCGCCACTGGGAGGCGTCCCGCCGCCGCCACCACCACCACTGGGGGGCGGGCCGCCGCCACCGTCATCATCATCGTCGTCGTCGGGGGACGGGCCGCCGGGGCCGCCGGGGCCGGCGGGACCTCCAGGGCCGCCAGGACCCCCGGGGCCGCCAGGACCGCCGGGGCCGCCGCCGTCGTCGTCGTCGCCGTCATCATCGTCGTCCGGGGGTCGGGGCGGCGGCGTGTCGTCGCCGGGATCGTCGGGGTCGACGGCATCGTCGTCGTCCTCGATCGTCCCGACCACTTGCAGTGTCGCGCCGCCTCCGGCCAGTGAGGCGTTGGTTGCGTTGCTCAGCGTCAGCAGGAACGTCTCCTCTTCCTCTTCGTCCTCGCTGTCGGCCAGGATGGTCACCGCGACTTCCTGCGCCGTCGTCGAACCCGCCGGGAACGTCAGCGTGCCGCTGGCTTCCCGGTAGTCGGACCCGGCGGTCGCCGGCGCCGGCCCGGAGCCGTCCGACGTGGCGTAGTCCACGGTGACGACGGCACTGCTCGCAGTGCTCAACGTCGTGCGGAAGGTGAGCCTGCCGCCGCCCTCCGACGCCCTGGCCGCCGCGACCGCCAACGTCGGCGTGTCCGTCTCGACGATCGTCACCTTCAACGACCGGGCCGTGACGGAGCCGTAGTCGGCGCCGCTCACCCGGTGGCCGATCGTGACCACGGGGTCCGAGACCGCATCCGCGTCCACGGCGGCGTTGACCAGGACCGTCTGCGGCGCCTGCCAGTTCCCCGACGTGAACACGAGCCCAGTGGGGTTCAAGGCAACGTCCGTGCCCGCCGGCGCCGAGGGCGTCACCGTCACGTTGCCGGTCGGCTCCGAGTCCAGAACGACCGTGTACGTGTCCGACGAACCCTCGTCGATCGTCAACGTGGGGCGCGACACGGTGACGCCCCGTCTCCCCTTGACCGTCGCGCCGAAAGTCTGCGTCGCCGCCGTGTTCGAGCCCGCAGCGTCCGTCGCCGTCACCGTGATCGTCGCCGTCCCGCGAGCCACGGGAGTCAACGTGACCCGGGCTCCGGCTGCCGAGGCCCGCACCGTCCCCGGCGCGGACGACGACGCGGCGTACGTCAGCGCGTCGCCTTCGGGGTCCTGGAAGGCGCCCGACACATCGATGGACTCGTCGCCGTCGCCGACCTGAAGGGTCAGATCGTCGATCGAACCCAGCGGGGCGGGGCCGCCGTTCCCGCTACCGAACGCGATCTCCCGGGAGGAGGACCAGAGGCTTCCGCCGACGGCATTCGTCGCGCGTACCTGGACCTCGTATGCTCCGTCATCCACGTCGGTGATGGCGTGCTCGCGGTCGTCGCCGGAATCCTCCACCTTCCAACTGGTGATGCGGCTCGAAACTCCCGGCGCCGGCCGGTGGCGCAGCGTGTACCCGGAGATGGCCGCCCCGTTGGCGGACGGTTCGGGCCAGCGGACGATGATCCGGTCGTCGCCTGCAGCGATGGCCTGGGTCGGTTCAGCGCCGTTGCTGTTCTGGTAGCGCGTGTCGTCGAACGTCGCGGAGAGGGTGACCGTGGTTCCCGCGGCCACGCCGGTCGACGACGCGCCGCCGCTCAGGCTCAGGCCGCGAACGTCGGGCCCGGCCGGCGTCAGGTACGGTGTGCGCGCGACCTTGAATGCGTAGCGCAGGGACGCAAGGTTGTCGTCGAGGAGCGGGTTCCTGAAGTAGCCGCAGCCCTCGAAGTGAGTCGTCCCGAGTTCGTAGGTGAAGGAGGCGCGACCGAGCACGCCATAGCCGTAGTCCTCGGTCGTGCCGCTGGTCGCATAGAGCCCGAAGGCGCGCATCGGCCTGTAGCCGTTGAAGTACGTGAGCTTGCGGCCGAGCGTCCGGAGTGCCGTGCCGTTCGGGGCCGCTTCGTCCACATGACCCCAGGGCCACAGCACGAGTCCTCCGGCGCTGTGTATGTCGAGAAAGAGGCCGCTGGTATCCGCGGGAGCGGCATCCTCGTCGCCGGGCCCCCGCGCGTCCGGAAACAGGCCGTCCATGTAGTTCGTGATCGCCTGCGTCTCCGGCTCGGATCCGGCCGCTGGGCCGCGGAAGTTCTCGCTGCATGCCCTTGGGGAAGAACCGCCGGGAGAACCGAACTTGAAATCGAAGTTGCGGTTCAGGTCGACCCCCGCCCTCGGAACGTGGTAGTCGGGGCAGTGGTTCGTGTTGTGGTTCTTCCTCCAACGCACTCCTTCCTCGGCGCGTTTCCTTCCGTCCGGGTTCGCCACCAGCATGATGTGGAGTTCCTGGTGGTCCAGCAGCCACCGGATGTCCGCATCCGTCTCGTAGGCGTCGACCACGTCCTCGGCCAGCCGCAGGACGAGCTCGGTTGTCGTGTACTCGCGAGCGTGCACCGCCCCCGTCACGAAGAGGGCGGGCTTGCTGCCGGACGTTGCCGAGTTGGTCAGGCGCAGCACCTTGATGTCGTACCCGTCCGAGGCGTCCTGCTCCTTCTTCCAGGACCTGCCGACCGTGCTCCAGGTGGCGAGCGTCGGGTACTGCTCCACGATCGCCTCGGCACTGCCGTATGTCTCTTCGACCGTCCGATAGCAAGGGAACCCCGCGATCGCACCCTGGACAACGGCAGTCGGACTTCGGACGCGAAGGCGACGGCGGCGTACCTCGCGATCCTCGACCACCCGCATGCCGGCACGCTGCGCCGCCTCGATGTCCTGGTCCGTCGCGAGCAGAACGATGTAGCCCTTCCGGTAATCCGACTCCAGTGCGTCGAGCGAGATCACGGCCCTGGCGGCAACCTGCGGATCGTCGAAGTAGGCGCGCACGATCCGGGCTCCTGGCGGCGCGTCGAGCTCCTGAGACCCCGCCGGACCCGCGGCCGCGAATGCAGCGCAGAGAGCGATGACGTCGGCGAAGCGCAGTGCTGGCGTTCGAGGCACCACGTAAAGACTGGCACAACATTTCCGATATTTTGGCGATACGACTCGCCATAGTGACGATAGTTGTATGAAGAACAAGATCGCCGGTTAGCCCGGGAGGGATAGATGCGGCCGGCGACGGGCGCTCCGGGATCGCGGCCCTGTCGGACGGTTCTCGTATGCTCGAAGGTGTCCCCCACTCCTGGCTCAGCCGCGGCGCGCTGTCGTCCGCTCCCTCCTCCTTTGACAGTCGGTCTCGGACCCCCACCTGGCTGGACGACATCGAGCCGCGGTATCGCTGCCTCCGGCTACGGGCTGGCTCGCTGGTCTCGTCGGCGGCGGAAGTGGATGCAGGTGCTGGCGTTCGTCGGCCTGGTCCCGGCGTGTGCACAGGTACCTGGAGAAGTTCTGCTCCAGGGACCCACGATGGGTACCTACTACCGGGTTCGCGTAGTGGCGGAGGCTGGCGATCGGGAGGCGATCCGGGGCCTTGTCGAGGAACGGCTGGCTGCGGTGGACCGGGCGATGTCGACCTATCGAGAGGACTCGGAGATCTCTCGCTTCAACCGGCTCGGAGCCGGCGAATCCCTGGAGCTCTCGGAGGAAACCTGGCCGGTGCTGGAACTCGCCTGGCAGGTGCGCGACGAGAGCGATGGCGCGTTCGATCCGACGGTGGGGCCGCTGGTCGATGCCTGGGGTTTCGGCGCGCCTGGCCGGAGTACGGAGCCGACTGCTCCACTCGACAGTCGCCTGGCAGAGCTCCGCCAGGCGGTCGGCGCGGTCGAACTGGCATCCGGGCACCGGAGAGTGCTCAAGGTCGCGAACGGAGCAGCCCTCGACCTGTCGGCAATCGCCAAGGGTTGGGCCATCGATCGCGTCTCCGGGGCCTTGACCGAGGCGAGTTACACGAATCACCTCGTCGAGGTCGGCGGCGAGATCAGGACCAGCGGCCACAGCCCCACGGGCGACCGGTGGCGAATCGCGATCGAGCAACCGCCGCCCAGACCGGCCGATTCGGACTCGGGTCCGCTCGGCGATGCGCCAGGCACCGGCGCACCACCCGCACTACACCAGGTTCTACCGATCAACGACGGCGCCCTGGCAACTTCCGGCGACTACCGGAACTACTGGGAACGCGACGGCGTGCGCTACTCCCACACGATCGATCCCCGCACCGGCAGACCGGTTGAACACGCCCTCGCTTCGGCGAGCGTGTTCCACACGAGTTGCGCCGTCGCGGACGCCTATGCCACCGCCCTCATGGTCCTCGGGCCGGACGAAGGCCTGCGTTGGGCCGACGAGAACGACATCACTGCCCTGCTCCTGATCTACAGCGGGGACTCTCTCGAGGAGCTCTCAAGCGCGGCCTTCCGCGACCGATTCGGGAACGCCGACTAGCCGGCAGCCCGACGCCCTCCAGCCGGACCGGCGGGTGCCACCTAGACCTGCCCCAGCGCCGCGAACGGTAGACTTCTGCGAGCCATGGCGATCCTGTTTCTCACAATCACCGTCATCGCCGTTTCGGTGATCCTCATGTCCGTCGGGGTTCTCCTCAGCGGCCGCTGCCTGCGTGGCTCCTGCGGCGGTCCTGACGTGCTCGGCCCGGACGGTGAGCCTCTCAACTGCTCCAACTGCCCGCTGCGCCGTGCGCGGGAGGAAACCTGATCGTCACCGAGGGCGTGGCCGAGCGCCCGATCCAGATCACTCACCACGGCGAATCGCAGCCGTTTTCCCGCGGGTTGCTCGCCCGCAGCCTGTACGCGGCCGGGCTCGACTTCGACCGGGCCTATCGGCGGGTGGAGCAACTGCAGCGACTGTTGCAGCACGAGGGCACGGCCAGCCTCGAGAAGCGTCGTCTCGCCCGGCGGATCGCCGAGCTCCTCGAGTCGGAAGAAGGCGCCGATACGGCCGGTCGCTACCGGCTGATCCGACGCCTGCGGAGGCTCCCGAAGCCGCTGATCTTCTACATCGGCGGCGCCGGAGGCACCGGCAAGTCGACACTGGCGCTCGACCTGGCGCCGCAGCTCCGCATCTACCGGATCAACGCCACCGACACGGTCCGTCAGGTGATGCGGATGGTGTTCGCGCCGGCGATCCTGCCGGCGCTCCACGTCTCGAGCTACGAGACGCCGGCGGACCCATCGGGCGAGTACGGGCCGGGCGCCGCCAACCCCCAGGTAGCGACCCTGGGAGAACAGGCCGCCAGGGTATGCGTCGGCGTCCGGGCGGTGGTCGAACGGGCGATCGCCGAGAACCTGAGCCTGGTCGTCGAGGGCGTCCACCTGCTGCCGGGGATGGTGCCCTTCAGCGACCTCGAAGGGGAGGCCTACCAGTTCTTCACGGTGCTCTCGACGCCGGATGAGGAGATCCACCGCAGCCACTTCCTGGCCCGCGAGTCCTTCGCCGGCCGGCGGCCGAACCGGCAGCTCGACCACTTCCGGGTCATCCGCGGACAGCAGCGGCACCTGCTGCGCCTGGCGAAGGAGGCGGGCGTTCCCGTCCTCGACACGACGGATCGCGAGGAGCTGCTTCCGACCGCCATCGCCCTGCTCGGCCAGAGCCTCTCCCAACGCCTGCCGTGGCTCACCCAGGCATCGGCGGAGTCTCTCAGCGAGAGACGAATCCCGGCTCTCCTGCTGGTGATCGACGGGCTCCCCGACCGGCCCCTGCGCTCGCTCGGCGCGCGGACTCCGCTCGAAGCGGCGCGGACGCCCACGCTCGACCGGCTGGCCCGGGAGGGGGCTTGCGGCCTGGCCGACCCGATCGCCCCTGACGTGGTTCCGGATACCGCGTCTGGGAACCTCGCCCTCTTCGCGCAATCGCCGCGGGTGATGACCCGGGGGCCGATCGAGGCCCTCGGCGCCGGCCTCAAGCTGAAGACGGGCACGATTGCCATCCGCGGCAACTTCGCCACCCTCGACGAACGCGGCTTCGTCGTCGACCGCCGTGCCGGCCGCATCCGCGAGGACGCCAGGAAGCTGGCCAAGGCGATCGACCGCCTGGATCTGCCCGCCTCGGAACGGGTCAAGGTACGCGTCCGGGCCACGACCGAGCATCGGCTCGCGATCACCCTGCGCGGCGAGGGGCTGACGTCGGCGATCGAGGGCTCCGATCCGGGCGACGGCGCGCCGTCGGGACGGCCGCTGGTCCCGAGACCGCTCGATCCGAACGACGACAGCGCCGAGCACACGGCCCGCGTCCTGGCCCTGTTCGAGCAGGAAGCGCGACGGGTGCTGGAGCGGCACCCGGTGAACGAGGAGCGGCGGCAGGGCGGCGACCTCCCGGCGAACGCCGTCCTGACCCGGGGAGTCGGCCGGGTGCACCGGTTGCTGCCGCTCGAGCCGGGCGGCGTTCCGCTCAGCGCCGCCTGCATCGGCGGCGACCGGACCGTGATGGGCATCGCCTCGGCGCTCGGCGCTTCGGTGATCCGCCGCCGCGGCATGACCGCGAACGTGGACACGGACCTTTCGCTGAAGTTCGACTGCGCCGTGGAGGCACTCGAGGAGCACGACCTGGTGATGGTCCACGTCAAGGGCGCCGACATCGCCGCCCACGATCGCCGCCCCGATCTGAAGGTCGCCTTCCTGGAACGCCTCGACCGTGAGCTCGCGACCCTGCTCGACCGCCTGAAGCAACCCGTCCGGGTCGCGGTGACGGCCGATCACGCCACTCTGTCCGAACTGGGCGCGCACGGCGCCGATCCGGTGCCGGTGCTGATCTGGGGCGACGGGATCGCGCCGGACGACGTGACCAGCTACGGAGAGCGCGCCGCCGGAACCGGCAGGCTGAACCGGTTCCCGCTCCAGCTCCTGATCGAGCGTCTCTTCGAGCAGCACGGCGGCGAGGCGACCTGAGTGGCGAAGAAGATCGAGCGCCCGGTCCAGCGCCGCGCGGATCTGGCGGGCGGCCGCGGCTTCGCCTGCGTGGCGCTCGACCGGCCCGCCGATCCCGTCAACGTCGGTCACGTGCTGCGGGCGGCGCTCTGCTTCGAGGCCCGCATGATCATCCTGGGCCAGCCATCCGAAGACATCGACATCCGGCGGCTTCCGACCGATCCGACCCGCGCCTACCGGCACGTCCCGGTGATCGAGGTGGACGATCTGCTCGAGGCGGCGCCCCGCGACACGGCCGTGGTCGCGGTCGAGATCGTTCCGGACGCGATCGCGCTTCCTGATTTCGTACACCCGGAACGGGCCTGCTACGTGTTCGGACCGGAGAGCGGTTCGGTTTCCGAGCGCATCCTGAAGCGGAGCGACCACCGCCTTCGCGTTCCCACCGTGGTCTCGCTGAACCTCGGCATGACGGTCGGCGTCGTGCTCTACGACCGCTGCGCCGACCGCTGGCGCCGGAAGCGCGAGGAGCGGGACGGCTGAGTCAGCTCTCGCGCGGCGGCGACGCCGTCTCGGCAAAGAGCGACAGCAGGGGAAGCCCGAGCCGCTCGCGCACCAGGCGGCGCACCAGGCGCTGACGAAGTTCCGGCAGCCTCGCCTCGTCCACCCGTCCCGCCGTTCGCCGCAGGGCCTCGTCGGCCCCCGCCAGGACGGCCTCGCGGTCCGCCGGCGCGAGGCCGTCGAACGCCGCCGCGACCAGCTCGAGATCGAGTTCGGCCAACCGGGCCTCGACCTCGGGGGCGGTGCCGGCGGCCTTCATCAACCTGCTCCGCCAGCGTTCGACCTCGGCCAGGGTCGGCGGCAGTGCGGACGCGAGCGCTCCAAGCCGCCCCGGCACGTCGATCGCCGATGGTTGCCGCCGCACCGGCGGCGCCGCCCCGAGTTCCCGATACTCCGCCCATGCCTTCTCCACCGCCGGACGGCAGTAACGCAGGCTGCCGACGTTCCTCTGCTTCGACTCCGGCGAGGCCGCCTGCCGTTCAGCGCGCCGCTCGAAGACTCTCCGGATGCTCTCGAGCACGAGATGAAGCGGGACGCCCTGCTGCCGCCAGCCGTCCGCCAGGCGCCAGTCGGCGGGACTCAGGAGCAGAGGCGCTCCCCGCAGCCGGATGAACTCCTCCTCGATCGTCTCGAAGTAGTCGCGGTCCCCGCTGCCGGGATCCGCTCCGGACGTCACGCCTCGATGACCTCGCCCGAGGCGATCGTGCGCAGGCCCGCGGAGGTCCGCAGCCGGAAGCGTCCACCGTCGTCGAAGCCGGCGAACCGGCCCGAGACGGTCTCGCCGCCGATCCGGCAGCTCACTTCGTCGCCCTCACGATGGACGGTGCAGCGACGGTAGGCATCCAGGGTGTACTCCACGTCTCCCGCCCGACCCAGCTCGGCTTCCAGCGAAGTGGCGAGCCGCGCGGCGACGGCCGCCCGCGAAGGCCGGTTCCCGGCTTCGAGCGCGATCGATGTCGCGACCGGCGTCGGCAGATCGCCTCCTTCGCCGAAGTCGTAGTTCACGCCGAAACCGATCAGGGCCACTGTCTCGCCGCCGTTGCCGACGACCGTCTCGATCAGGATGCCGGCGATCTTGCGGCCGTCGACGAGGACGTCGTTCGGCCACTTGAGGCCCGCCCTTCCATCGACGAAGCCGGTCAGCGCACGACACACGCCGATGCCGGCCAGAAGCGGCAGCGCCCCGAGCTGATCCTCGATGGAACCACCCGCCCCGGCGATCGGCAACGGCTGCAGCCAGGTGCAGTAGAGACCGCGTCCCGAGGTGCTGACCCAGGAGCGGCCCTGTCGACCCCGGCCCGCCGTCTGTTCGAACGCCACGACCAGGGCGGCCGGCGGCGTCGACTCGTCCTCGAAGAACCGCTCGGCCAGCGCCTTGACGAAGCGGTTCGTCGAATCGACCGTGTCGATCAGCACGAGGTTGCCCGGCAGGCGCGGCTTCCAGGCCAGCAGCTCCCCGGTGAACTGGTCGAATGCCTCGGAGCGGTCCGCCATGGGGGCGTGAAGGCTAGCAGCCCGCCGGACCGCTGATCTCCGAAGCCTCGTGTCCGTCCGGAACCGGCCTGGACCGCCCCCAGGGGCGGCGGCGGGTTGGCGGCCGTCCCGCTCATCGAGGAGGCGGCTGGCGAGGCGCCTGGCTGCTCGACCTGAATTTCACGGTATGATCTCTGAAACGTCGTCCATTCCTCAGACGACGCCAGGACGAGCAGGCCACGAGCAACCCCGCGGATCTTGACATGACGATGACTGCGTGGTACGCCCCCATTAGCTTCGAGCCGAGCCGAGCCGAGCCGAGCCGAGCCGAGCCGAGCCGAGCCGAGCCGAGCCGAGCCGAGCCGAGCCGAGCCGAGCCGAGCCGAGCCGAGCCGAGCCGAGCCGAGCCGAGCCGAGCCGAGCCGAGCCGAGCCGAGCCGCTGTGGCTGCGTCGGCGTTCCGCCCGGTTCGGGGCCTGACCCCGCAGGCTGGCCCGCAAGCGGGGAGCGCCGCCCCCGCCTGACCTCCCCGGCGCGCCGTTCTTCCGGCCTCGCCCGCAAGCCTCCCGCCCCTTCGTCCGCGCCGTCCGGCGGCCGCGCAGTCGCCGCATCGGGTCCCGGACGGGCGTCGTTTCCGCGGCGCCGCCTCACCCTCCTCCCCTTTGCGCTGCTGGCGGGCGCGTTTCTGCTGCTCCACGCCGCGCCCGCGGCGGCGCAGGTGGCCACCCCGCCGAATCTCTCGGTTTCGTCCGGAACGACCCTGACAGTCACCTGGGACGCGCCGAGCTACGCCTTACGCGCTGTATCGGTCCGATGGCGGGTGAAGGACACGAACCCCGACACGACCGGCAACCAGCCCGGTTCCTGGATCCCGCAAATTGGAGGAGCCGCCAGCTTGACAGCACAACACTCGGCCCGGAGCGTTCCGCTTCCCCCCTGGAACTGCAGTGGGTGCACCGCGCCTGTAGCCGGCACGACCTACGAGGTTCACGCCTGGTTTGGCCGGGCCAACTCTGAGGGCGGCGGGAACACAGGCTGGGTGTCGGCCGGCGAGGGGACGCCCACCGCCGCCCCGCCCCCGGCAGCGCCCACGAACCTGCGTGTCTCCTCCACGAACGACGCCATTATCAGTTTGAGGTGGACGGCGCCTTCGGGCACCCTGACCGGCTACGACCTGCACTACACCTCGGCCCCGGCGACGGGCGCCAACTCGGTCAGCAACACGGCGGCGGCCTCGGGCAGCGATCCGTCGATGGCCTGGGTGGCGGTTTCTTCCCCTCCCGGTCCCACGGCTGCTCTTAAGGATATCTTTGGCCTGGACAACGGCACGACCTACCGGGTGCGGTTGCGCGCGAAGAACGCCGGCGGCAACGGCGCCTGGGCGTTCACGACGGGCACGCCGAACATTGTCCTCGACTGGCCAAGCGCCACAGCGACTGTAGCCGAGGGTGATACTTCTGGCTTCCTGATTCGTCTTGCTTCAAGCGCTGTCAGTGCCGCTGTCAGCGGCACGCTGACCTATGCGGCCGGGGCCACCAATGGGGCCAGCCTGTCCGCCGACCTGACGAGCGGCTACGCCACGACCTTCTCGGCCAATGCGAACCAGATTCCGACTGTAAGGGGGCCCTTACCCGTCAACGACGCGGTGAACGAGGAGCACGAGACGTTCACCGTCACGATCAACGCGGGCACGGGCTACGTGGTGGGCACGCAGGCCAAGATCACGGTCACCATCGAGGACAACGACCCCCCGGCGGCGCCGTCGGGTCTGTCGCTGACGGCGGGGTCGGGGAAGCTCTCGGCCTCGTGGACGAAACCCGCGGGCCCGGTGGCGGGCTACCAGCTGCGCCACAAGACGGCGTCGGCGACGAACCAGGCCGCGACGACGCCGGGCGACCCGTCGACGGGCTGGGTGACGAGCACGGCGTCGATCACGACCACCTCGGCGGAGATCACCGGGCTCACGAACGGCACGGCCTACCACGTGCAGGTGCGGGCGACGGACGGCCAGACCCAGACCGGCAACGGCTACGGCGCCTGGTCGGCCTCGCAGAGCGGCACGCCCGCGGCCGCCACCACCCCCACGGTCTCCCTGACAGCCGCCCCGAACCCGGTGACGGAGGGGTCGTCCGTGACGGTGACGGCGCGGCTGTCGGCGGCGCTGACGGGCGCCGTGACGATCCCGGTGACGCTGACGCGGGGCACGGCGGAGCACGGCGACATCGGCACGCTGACCGGCATTACGATCGCCAGCGGCCAGACCTCGGGCACGGGCACGGTCACCACGGCGCAGGACACGGACACGGTCGACGAGACGTTCACGGTGGCGCTGGGGACGCTGCCCTCCTCGGTGACGGCCGGCACCCCGAACTCGGTGACGGTGGTGATCGCGGACGACGACGCGCCGCCGTCGACGCTCACCCTGTCGGTCTCGGCGACGCCGGCGGAGGGCGGCGGCGACGTGACGGTGACGGCGCGCCTGAACCGCCCGGCGCCGGAGGGCGGCACCACGGTGACGCTGTCGACGGCCGGCAGCACGGCGGGCGCCGCGGACTGGTCGCTGTCCGCGACGACCATCGCGATCGCCGAGGGCGGGCTCTCGGGCACGGCGACGCTGCGCATCGTCGACGACGGCGAGGACGACGCCGGCGAGACGATCGTGCTGTCGGCGACGAGCACGAACCCGGCGCTGACCTCGAACACGCTGCGGCTGACGATCGCCGACAACGACGCCCCGGCGGCGCCGGAGGCGTCGACGCTTCGGCTGACCGCCGTGGTGTGCTCTCCGCCCCACGCTGTCCACGCCGGATGCGGCAGCTTGGGCAGCCGCCTGTTGCAGGAAGGCGGCTACGCGCGCATCACGGCGCTGCTGGACCGGCCGGCGCCGGCGGGCGGCACGACGGTGACGCTGACCTTCGGGGGCACCGCGACCCGCGGGGACGGCGACTACGGGGTCTCCTCGGAGCTTCTCTACATCTGGCCGGGCGAGAGGGAGAGCACGCAGACGGTCCTGGACTTCCACGACGAGGGCAAGGCGGACGGCGGCGAGACCGTCACGGTCAAGGCCGCGAGCGACCGTCCGGCGCTGACCGCGGAGCTGACGCTGACGGTGACGGACAGCGGCGACGACGGCGCTCCACCCGAAGGTGGCGGCGGTGCTCCTCCCGGCGGCGGCGCTCCTCCCGGCGGCGGCGCTCCTCCCGGCGGCGGCGCTCCCCCCGGCGGCGGCGCTCCCCCCGGCGGCGGCGGCGCTCCCGGAGACGGCAACGGTCCGCCGGGAGACGGCGGCGACCCGCCGGGAGACGGCGACGAAGACGGCGACGACGGTCCGGCCGAGGCGGCTTTCGAGGCGGTCGGCGCGGACTGCGGCGACGAGCTGTGCCGGGCGGCGACCGGCCAGGCGGTGCGCTTCGTCGATACGAGCGCGGGCAGGGTGCTGTCGCGGCTGTGGGACTTCGGCGACGGCACGACGTCGAGGTCTCCGCGCGTCGAGCACTCCTGGTCGTCGCCGGGCTTCCACGACGTGACCCTCACCGTCGGCGACGGCGAAACCGGGTCGTCGGCCTCCCGCACCTTCCTGGTCGAGGCCGCCGAGCCGGCCGGCGCCTGCGTGGCGGACGCCGAGACCCTCTGCCTGCGGGACTCCCGCTACGCCGTCGCCGTCTCCTGGAGCGCGGCGGACGGGGAAAGCGGCGCCGCCAGGGTCGTCCATGCCGGCACCAACGACTCCGGGCTGTTCCGCTTCTTCGACGAGGACAACTGGGAGATCCTGGTCAAGGTCCTCGACGGCTGCGCCGTGAACGGCGCCGTCTGGGTCTTCGCCGCCGCCACCACCGACCTCGGCTACCGCATCGAGGTCGCCGACACGAAGACCGGAACGACCAGGGAGTACGCGAACGAAGCCGGCAGCCAGGGAACGGCCATCACCGACCTGACCGCCTTCGCCGACGCCTGCACGCCCTGAAGCGGCGGGCGCGACCGCGTGGTCGGCGACGCTGAACGCCGCGGCGGCTCCCCGGCGGCATCGACTACGGCTGCAACGACTCGGCGTCGGGAGACCTGAGCGCCGCGGTTGAGGACCTTCGCCCGTAGCCACCGCGTGTTCGCGTTGGATTCACGCCCCCCGTTCACGCTCACTTCTCGTTGGACAGCGCTGCCGGCTGCTCAACCTGGACCTCACGGTACAATCGCTGAAACGTCGTCCATTCCTCAGACAACGCCAAGACGAGCAGCCCCACGGATCTTGACATGACGACAACTGCATGCTACGCGCCGGTTAGCTTTTTCGAGCCGAGCCGAGCCGAGCCGAGCCGAGCCGAGCCGAGCCGAGCCGAGCCGAGCCGAGCCGAGCCGAGCCGAGCCGAGCCGAGCCGAGCCGAGCCGAGCCGAGCCGAGCCGAGCCGAGCCGAGCCGAGCCGAGCCGAGCCGAGCCGAGCCGAGCCGAGCCGAGCCGAGCCGAGCCGAGCCGAGCCGAGCCGAGGCCACCGCCTCGCCCTGCTGCTCGGGGCTCTGTTCGCCGGCGGGCCCGCACTCGGCGCCGACGCGACCTGCCCGGACCCTGGGACCGCACCGACCCCGGTAGCGGTGGAGGTGACGGCGGTTCCCGTCGTGGTCGCGTCCACGACCGACGACTACTTCGTGCTGTACGTGCGCCACGATGTGAACGGCGCGGAGGTGGAGATTCCGGTCCTGGTCAAGCGCGGCGAAGCGGGCTCGACGACGCTCTCCGAACGCACCAGGGTGCTGGCCGCCGATCACTACCGGGTGGAGAAGTACCGGGTTGCCTGCCCGGCGGATGTGGACGGCGACGGCCTCGACGATCTCGCCGAGCTGGCCGACGCGAAGGGCAAGAACCCGGTGAACCCGGCCAAGGCCGTCGCCAGCAGAGACGGCGCCGTGATCGTTCCCGACCTGGCCACCTTCGAGACGCTCGCCAACGAGAACGAGTTCAAAATGCGATCCACAGCCAAGAGACAGACGGTGGTCAAGTTCGTGCTGGTCGATCTGGACACCACCCGACCGGGTCTCTACTTCATCAACACCAACACGCACCTGACCCATGGCGCTTTCTTGAGGGCAGTGAACTTGCCCTGGAAGCACGGAGCCGTGATCAACGGCAAGATGATCTGGAACCCGGACCTCATCGCCTCCGATGGCGGCGCAGGTGTCTACAGCATACGGTTCGATTCTTCCCGCTTCAGCGTGGTCGTGCGTGGCTATGCGCTGCTCGCCGCCAGCATGCCGCTGCTCGATGACGACTTGGCCGTGTACTTCACATCGTCCTCGCTTCCGCATGTCCAGCGCGACTTGCCGGCGTATCGGAAGCTGTTCGACATCGTCCCCGGCGAAGACTTCGCTCCCGCTGCCCCCTTCGTGGCTCTGAACCCCGGAGTCGCGTTCGGCCGGCTGAAGGCCCTGGACGCCGACGACCGCCCCCACCCCCGCGACATCGCTCTCTACGAGGCCCTGCCCAACGAGCTGCCCCGCGTGGCCGGCATCATCTCCGCCGTCCCCCAGACTCCGCTGTCCCACGTCAACCTGCGGGCCAGGCAAGACCGCATCCCCAACGCCTTCATCCGCGACGCCGGCGACGCCAGCAGAATCACGGCCCTCCTCGGCCGCTACGTCCGCTACGAGGTGGCAACCACGGGCTGGACACTGACCGAGGCCACCAAGGCGGACGTCGACAAGCACTACGAGTCCGCCCGGCCCACCCAGGTCCAGACCCCGCAACGCGACCTCTCCGTCACGACCATCACCCCGCTCAGCCAAGTGGGCTTCAAGGACTGGAAGGCCTTCGGCGTCAAGGCCGCCAACGTGGCCGAGCTGGGCAAGCTGGGGTTCCCGGCCGGGACCGTGCCCGACGGCTTCGCCGTCCCCTTCCACTTCTACGACCGGTTCATGCGCGAGACCCCCCTGGGGCAGGAGACTCTCCTCGGAAAGGGCAAGTGGCTGGCCGAGCGAAAGTTCACGCTGGCAGCCGACGTGAAGCTGGCTGCGGCCGTCAAGGCGATGCTGGCCCACCCGGTCTTCCGGACGGACTTCGAGGTCCAGGACGAGATGCTCGACGACCTGCGCGACGCCATCAAGGACGCGCAGAGCCCGCAGTGGATCATCGACGCCCTGACCGCCATGCACGCGACGTACCCCGACGGCCAGTCGCTGCGCTACCGCTCCAGCACGAACAACGAGGACCTGCCGGGCTTCAACGGCGCGGGGCTGTACGACTCCTACACCCAGAAGCCGGAAGAGACCAGGGAGGACGGCATCGACAAGTCGCTCAAGCAGGTGTTCGCCAGCCTGTGGACCTTCCGCGCCTTCAGCGAGAGGGAGTTCCACCGCATCGACCACCTGAAGACGGCGATGGGGGTGCTGGTGCATCCGAACTACACCGACGAGCTGGTCAACGGCGTGGCGGTCAGCTTCGACCCCGTCACCGGCCAGGCCGGGGCCTACTACGTCAACAGCCAGGTCGGCGAGGACCTCGTGACCAATCCCGAGGCGCACTCGGTGCCCGAGGAGATCCTGATGGATACGAGTGCGTACTGCGTGAGGCGCATTCTGGCCCTCTCCAACCTGGCAGAGCCCGGGCAGCTCCTCATGAGCGTCGACCAGTGGTGCCAGTTGAGACGACATCTCGAAGCGATCCACAACCACTTCAAGGGCTTGTACAAGCCGGCGTCCGGCGAGCCGTTCGCCATGGAGATCGAATTCAAGATCACCAGCGCCAATCAACTGGCGATCAAGCAGGCCCGGCCCTGGGTCTTCGGCGGCGGCGCCCGTCCCCCCGACGACGACGGCGACGACAGCGCTCCCCCCGATGGCGGCGCTCCCCCCGGTGGCGGCGCTCCCCCCGGTGGCGGCGGTGGTGGTGGTGGCAGTCCCGGCGGCGGCGGTAGTCCCGGCGGCGGCGGCTTGCCCCCGGACGATGCCGAACAGGACGACCCACCCCCACCTCCTCCGCCTCTTCCGCCTCCGCCGCAGCCGCCGGAGGCGGCCTTCGAGGCCGTCGGCGCGGACTGCGGCGACGAGCTGTGCCGGGCGGCGACCGGCCAGGCGGTGCGCTTCGTCGATACGAGCGCGGGCAGGGTGCTGTCGCGGCTGTGGGACTTCGGCGACGGCACGATGTCGAGGTCTCCGCGCGTCGAGCACTCCTGGTCCTCGCCGGGCTTCCACGACGTGACCCTCACCGTCGGCGACGGCGAAACCGGGTCGTCCGCCTCCCGCACCTTCCTGATCGAGGCCGCCGAGCCGGCCGGCGCCTGCGTGGCGGACGACGAGACCCTCTGCCTGCGGGACTCCCGCTACGCCGTCGCCGTCTCCTGGAGCGCGGCGAACGGAGAAAGCGGCGCCGCCAGGGTCGTCCATGCCGGCACCAACGACTCCGGGCTGTTCCGCTTCTTCGACGAGGACAACTGGGAGATCCTGGTCAAGGTCCTCGACGGCTGCGCCGTGAACGGCGCCGTCTGGGTCTTCGCCGCCGCCACCACCGACCTCGGCTTCTCGGTCGAGGTCGCCGACACGAAGACCGGAACGACCAGGGTGTACGCCAACGAAGCCGGCAGCCAGGGAACGGCCATCACCGACCTGACCGCCTTCGCCGACGCCTGCACGCCCTGAAGCGGCGGGCGCGACCGCGTGGTCGGCGACGCTGAACGCCGCGGCGGCTCCCCGGCGGCATCGACTACGGCTGCAACGACTCGGCGTCGGGAGACCTGAGCGCCGCGGTTGAGGACCTTCGCCCGTAGCCACCGCGTGTTCGCGTTGGATTCACGCCCCCCGTTCACGCTCACTTCTCGTTGGACAGCGCTGCCGGCTGCTCAACCTGGACCTCACGGTACAATCGCTGAAACGTCGTCCATTCCTCAGACAACGCCAAGACGAGCAGCCCCACGGATCTTGACATGACGACAACTGCATGCTACGCGCCGGTTAGCTTTTCGAGCCGAGCCGAGCCGAGCCGAGCCGAGCCGAGCCGAGCCGAGCCGAGCCGAGCCGAGCCGAGCCGAGCCGAGCCGAGCCGAGCCGAGCCGAGCCGAGCCGAGCCGAGCCGAGCCGAGCCGAGCCGAGCCGAGCCGAGCCGAGCCGAGCCGAGCCGAGCCGAGCCGAGCCGAGCCGAGCCGAGCCGAGCCGAGCCGAGCCGAGCCCGAGCGCCTCGCTCTCCTCCCCGCGCTACCTCGGCGCTACTGCTCGGGGTTCTGTTCACCGGCGGGCCCGCATTCGGCGCCGGCGCGACCTGCCCGGACCCCGGAACGGCGCCGACTCCGGTGGCGGTGGAGGTGACGGCCGTTCCCGTCGTGACCGCGTCCACGACCGACGACTACTTCGTCCTGTACGTGCGCCACGACGTGAACGGCGCGGAGGTGGAGATTCCGGTCCTGGTCAAGCGCGGCGAAGCGGGCTCGACGACCCTTTCCGAGCGCACCAGGGCGCTGGCCGCCGACCACTACCGGGTGGAGAAGTACCGGGTTGCCTGCCCGGCGGATGTGGACGGCGACGGCCTCGACGATCTCATCGAACTGGCCGACCCCAAGGGCAAGAACCCGGTAAACCCGGCCAAGGCCGTCGCCAGCAGAGACGGCGCCGTGATCGTTCCCGACCGGACCGCCTTCGAGACGCTCGCCAGGCCGTACAGGGAGTTGATCATCAACCCGTATAGAAAGTGGACCATCAAGTTGACCCTGCTCGACTCGAACACCGCCCGCCCGGCTCTCTACTTCCAGAACACCAACCGGTATCGGAATCATAGAGAGTTCCTGGAGGCGACCGGCCTCATCGCTACGAGCGGCCTGATGCATACCGCCAGCATCGCCTGGGAGCCGGACCTTCCCGCCCCCGATGGCGGCACCGGAGCGTACGTTCTTCGAGAGGCCGAGGTTTTAGGGCTTCAGGGAAGCGTGCGCGCCTATGCCCTGCTCGCCGCCAGCATGCCGTTCCTCGACAACGACTTGGCCCTGTATCTACCGACGAGAGTTCTTCCATTCTTTCAGGACGACTTGCCAGCGTACCGGGAGCTGTTCGACCTCGTCTTCGACGAGGACCTTGCTCCCGCTGCCTCCTTCGTGGCGCTGAACCCCGGAGTCGGCGTCGGCCGTCTGAAGGCCCTGGACGCCGACGACCGCCCCCATCCCCGCGACATCGGGCTCTACGAGGCCCTACCCAACGAGCTGCCCCGCGTGGCCGGCATCATCTCCGCCGTCCCCCAGACTCCGCTGTCCCACGTCAACCTGCGGGCCGTGCAGGACGGCGTCCCCAACGCCTACATCCGCGACGCCGACGACGACGCAACCATCACGGCCTTGCTCGACTCCTACGTCCGCTACGAGGTGACCGGGACGGGCTACAACCTCCGCGCCGCCACCAAGGAGGAAGTCGACGAGCACTACGAGTCCGCCCGGCCCGCCCGGGTCCAGCCCCCCGAGCGCGACCTGTCCGTCACCGCGATCACGCCCCTCGGCCAGGTCGGCTTCGCGGACTGGAAGGCCTTCGGCGTCAAAGCCGCCAACGTGGCCGAGCTGGGCAAGCTGGGGTTCCCGGCAGGGACCGTGCCCGACGGCTTCGCCGTCCCCTTCCACTTCTACGACCGGTTCATGCGCGAGACCCCCCTGGGCCAGGAGACCCTCCTCGGGAAAGGGAAGTGGCCGGCCGAGCGGAAGCTCACGCTGGCGGCCGACACGAAGCTGGCTGCGGCCGTTCAGGCGATGCTGGCCCACCCGGTCTTCCGGACGGACTTCGCTGTCCAGGACGAGATGCTCGACGACCTGCGCGACGCCATCAAGGACGCGCGGAGCCCGCAGTGGATCATCGACGCCCTGACCGCCATCCACGCCACGTACCCGGAGGGCCAGTCGCTGCGCTACCGCTCCAGCACCAACAACGAGGACCTGCCGGGCTTCAACGGCGCGGGGCTGTACGACTCCTACACCCAGAAGCCGGACGAGACCGCGGAGGACGGCATCGACAAGTCCCTCAAGCAGGTGTTCGCCAGCCTGTGGACCTTCCGCGCCTTCACCGAACGGGAGTTCCACCGCATCGACCACGCGAAGACGGCGATGGGCGTGCTGGTGCATCCGAACTACACCGACGAGCTGGTCAACGGCGTGGCCGTCAGCTTCGACGCCGTTACCGGCAACGCCGGGGCCTACTACGTCAACAGCCAGGTCGGCGAGGACCTCGTGACCAATCCCGAGGCGCACTCGGTGCCCGAGGAGATCCTGATGGATACGAGTGCGCTGTGCGTGAGGCGCATTCTGGCCCTCTCCAATCTGGCGGAGGCCGGGCAGCTCCTCCTGAGCAAGGCCGAGCGGTGCCAGTTGAGACGGCACCTCGAAGCGATCCACAACCACTTCAAGGGGCTGTACAAGCCGGCGACCGGCGAGCCGTTCGCGATGGAGATCGAGTTCAAGATCACCAGCGCCAATCAACTGGCGATCAAGCAGGCCCGGCCCTGGGTCTTCGGCGGCGGCGCCCGTCCCCCCGACGACGACGGCGACGACAGCGCTCCCCCCGATGGCGGCGCTCCCCCCGGTGGCGGCGCTCCCCCCGGTGGCGGCGGTGGTGGTGGTGGCAGTCCCGGCGGCGGCGGTAGTCCCGGCGGCGGCGGCTTGCCCCCGGACGATGACGAACAGGACGACCCACCCCCACCTCCTCCGCCTCTTCCGCCTCCGCCGCAGCCGCCGGAGGCGGCCTTCGAGGCCGTCGGCGCGGACTGCGGCGACGAGCTGTGCCGGGCGGCGACCGGCCAGGCGGTGCGCTTCGTCGATACGAGCGCGGGCAGGGTGCTGTCGCGGCTGTGGGACTTCGGCGACGGCACGACGTCGAGGTCTCCGCGCGTCGAGCACTCCTGGTCGTCGCCGGGCTTCCACGACGTGACCCTCACCGTCGGCGACGGCGAAACCGGGTCGTCGGCCTCCCGCACCTTCCTGGTCGAGGCCGCCGAGCCGGCCGGCGCCTGCGTGGCGGACGCCGAGACCCTCTGCCTGCGGGACTCCCGCTACGCCGTCGCCGTCTCCTGGAGCGCGGCGGACGGGGAAAGCGGCGCCGCCAGGGTCGTCCATGCCGGCACCAACGACTCCGGGCTGTTCCGCTTCTTCGACGAGGACAACTGGGAGATCCTGGTCAAGGTCCTCGACGGCTGCGCCGTGAACGGCGCCGTCTGGGTCTTCGCCGCCGCCACCACCGACCTCGGCTACCGCATCGAGGTCGCCGACACGAAGACCGGAACGACCAGGGCGTACGCCAACGAACCGGGACGGCCCGCGGCCGCCATCACCGACGCCCGCGCCTTCGACGACGCCTGCACGCCCTGAAGCGGCGAGCCGGCGGCAACCGGTGGTGAGAGTCGGCTGCCGGCGGCCTAGCGACCGAGCGCTTCGGCCATCCGTTGGCGACGTTCCTCCAGTTCGGCGAGCCGCGCGCGGTTGCCCTCGACCACGTGGGCCGGCGCCTTCCCGAGAAACCCGGGGTTCGAGAGACGGCCCCGGGCGCCGGCGATCTCGGCGTCGATCTTCTGCAGATCCCTGGCGAGCTTCGCGCGCTCGGACTCGCTCATCTCGGGGGCCTCGACCTCGAACGCGAGGTTCACGCCGCCGGCGCGGTCCCGGACCGACCCGGCCGGTCCGTGACCGGCGGTCACCTGGGCGACACCGGCAACGGCGCCCAGCAGGGACTCCTGTTCGACGACGAAGGCGATGAGGTCCCGGTCGCCGTCCTCCACGAAGACCGACATCTTCGCGGCCCCGGCGAGGTTCCGCTCCCGGCGCAGACTCCGGACCGCCTGGGCCACCGCGATCACGGCGTCCATGCCCCGCTCGACTTCGTCCGAAACCAGGTCGTCGTCGCTCAGCGGGTAAGCCTGAAGCGCGATGCTCTTCGGTTCCCCGGAGCCGGCAGCCGAAGCGCGCGGCAGGCGCTGCCAGAGCTCCTCGGTCAGGTGCGGCATCACCGGATGCAGCAGCCGCAGGCTCGCTTCGAGCGTGAACAGAACGGTCTCGGCGGCCCGCGGCCGCGGCGCCTTTCCCGACAGGGCCGACTTCGCGAACTCGATGTACCAGTCGCAGAGCTCGTGCCAGAAGAAGTGGTAGAGCGCGTTGCAGGCACGGTCGAAACGAAACTCCTCGAGGGCCTCGTTGACCGCGGCCGCGGTGGCCGACAGGCGGGAGAGGATCCAACGTTCGGGCGCCGCCAGATCGCCGCCGAGCAATTCGGCGGCCGAACCCGGAACGCTCGCCCCCTCGGTGCGCGCCAGAGCGAACCGGACCGCGTTCCAGATCTTGTTGCCGAAGGCCCGGTAGCCGGCCATCCGCTCCAGGTCGAGCGGAATGTCGCGCCCCGGCACGTCGAGAACCGCCAGGGTGAAGCGCATCGCGTCCGCCCCGTACTCCTCGATCAGGTCCATCGGGTCCACCGTGTTGCCCTTGGTCTTCGACATCTTCTCGCCGTCCGCGTCCCGAACGAGTCCGGTCAGGTGAACCGCCCGGAAGGGCACGTCGCCGTAGAGGTGCCGCGACAGCATGACCATGCGCGCCACCCAGAAGAACAGGATGTCGAAGCCCGTGATCAGGACCTCGGTCGGGTACCAGGTGCGGAGGTCGGCTGCCTCCTCGTCCGGCCAGCCCAGCGTGGAGATCGGCCACAGGCCGGACGAGAACCAGGTGTCCAGAACGTCCGGGTCCCGGGTCAGCTCGGTCGTGCCCGCCTGTTCCTCGGCCGCGGCTCGATCCATCGCCACGTAGCAGGCGCCGTCCGCGTCGTACCAGGCCGGAATGCGGTGTCCCCACCAGAGCTGGCGTGAGATCACCCACGGCCGGATGTTCCTGAGCCAATGCTCCCAGGTCCGGTCCCAGGAGGAGGGAATCAGGCTGATGTCGCCGTCTTCGACCGCCGCGAGGGCCTCCTCTGCCATGCCGGAGACGTTCGCGAACCACTGCGGCGACAGCATCGGCTCGATCGGCTCGCCGCTCCGCTGGGAGTGGCCGACGCTGTGGACGTGGGCCTCGACCTTGACCAGCCGCCCCTCGGCCTCCAGCCGTTCGACCACGCGGCGCCGGGCCTCGAAGCGGTCCAGGCCCTCGAAATCGGCACCCGCCTCGGCGGTCATCCGACCGTCGAAGTCGATCACGCGCACGCCCGGCAGGTCGTGGCGGCGGCCGATTTCGTAGTCGTTCGGATCGTGGAAGGGCGTCACCTTGACCAGCCCGGTGCCGAACTCGGGGTCGACGTGCTCATCGGCGACCAGCCGGAGCCGCCGGCCGAGGAGGGGCAGCCTGGCCGTGCGTCCGGCGAGGTGGCGGTAGCGCTCGTCCTCCGGGTGGAAGGCGACCGCGGTATCCCCGAGCATCGTCTCCGGCCGCGTGGTGGCCACGACCAGCGGCTCCTCGGCCGTGGAGCTTTCCGCGAGCGGCTCCAGGGGGTAGGCGAAGTGGTAGAGGCGGCCCTCGACCTCGCGGTTCTCCACCTCGAGGTCGGAAACCGCCGTCCTCAGCACCGGCGACCAGTTGACCATGTGCTCGCCGCGGTAGATCAGGCCCTCTTCGTGGAGGCGCACGAAGGCGGTACGCACCGCGAGCGCCAGGCCGTCGTCGAGCGTGAACCGCTCGCGGGACCAGTCGCAGGAAGCGCCCAGACGCTGCAACTGACCGCGGATGTTCGCGTGGTACTCGTGCTTCCACTGCCAGACCCGCTCGACGAACTTCTCCCTGCCGAGTTCGATCCGGCTGGAGCCCTGCTCTTCCAGGCGCCGCTCGACCATGAGCTGGGTCGCGATGCCGGCGTGATCCGTTCCGGGCAGCCACAGCGCGTTGTCGCCTCGCATCCGCCGCCAGCGCGTGACCAGATCCTGCAGGGTGCTCTGCAGGGCATGCCCCATGTGCAGCTTGCCGGTGACGTTCGGCGGCGGTATGAGGATGCAGTAGGGCTTCGACCCCTTGCCTTCCGGGTCGCCCTTGCCTTCCGGATCGGCAGCACAGCGGTACAGGTCCTGTTCGGCCCACCACGCCTGCCACTTGCCTTCGTAGGAGGCAGGCTCGAAGCGCTTCTCCATCGCTGGTGTCTGCGCTTGCGCGTTGGCGGAGGGCCCGCCGCCCGCCATCAGCGACCGGCCCCGCCGGCCGGCCCCGCGGCCGCCAGCCGGCGGTTCAGGTACTCGACGATCGTGGCCGTGCTGGAGCCAGGCGGAAAGACCTCGTCCACGCCGGCGGCCTTGAGCTCCGCGATGTCCGCGTCGGGAACGATGCCCCCGGCGAACACGAGCACGTCGTCGGCCCCGGCGACGTGCAGACCCTCCACCACCTCCGGCAGCAGGGTGTTGTGGGCTCCGGAGAGGATCGACAGACCCACGGCCCGCACGTCTTCCTGCACGGCCGCGGCGACGATCTGCTCCGGCGTCTTCCGAAGACCGGTGTAGATCACCTCGAATCCCGCGTCGCGCAGCGCGCGCGCGACCACCTTGGCGCCACGGTCGTGGCCATCCAGCCCGGGCTTGGCGACGAGGATCCGGTGCGGAGCCAGGGCTCCAGGCCGCTCGGCGATCAAGGCGCCGCCTCCCGGCGGAGCCCGTACTGCTCCATCTTCTTGTACAGGTTGCTCCTCGGCGTCCCGATGGCCTTCGCGGTACGGGTCACGTTCCAGCCGTGCTCCTCGAGCTTCTTCGCCAGGTACATTCGTTCCGAGCTCTCCCTGAATTCGCGCAGGGTGGGAAGCGCGAGAATAGCCTCCGAGAGGCCACCACGCACGGAGCCCGCAAGACCGAGAACGGCTGCCCGGTCGATCCTGTCGCCCGGGCTCAGGATCAGCACGCGCTCCAGCAGGTTCTTCAGTTCCCGGACGTTGCCGCGCCAGGGCATCGCCTGCAACTGCCGTATCGCACCCTGGGTCAGGCTCTTCTGGCGGTAGTTGTTCTCGATCGCAAAACGCTCGATGAAGTGCTCCACCAGCAGCGGAAGATCCTCGAGCCGCTCGCGCAGCGGCGGCGCGTGTACCGGCACGACGTTCAGGCGGTAGAAGAGATCCTCGCGAAAGCGTCCGGCCTCGATCTCCGCCGGAAGATCGCGGTGTGTCGCGGCCACGACCCGGACATCGACCGTCGTCGCCATCCTGGCGCCGACCGGTTCGATCTCGCCGCTCTGGAGGGCGCGCAGCACCTTCGCCTGGGTCCGGGCGGACATGTCGCCGATCTCGTCCAGGAAGATCGTGCCGCCGTCGGCGGCCGTGAACTTCCCCACCTGGCGTCGCACCGCGCCGGTAAAGGCGCCCTTCTCATGACCGAACAGCTCGGACTCGATCAACTCGTCCGGAATGGCGGCGCAGTTGACCTGGACCATGGGCATTTCGCTGCGCTGGCTGCCGGCGTGAATCGCACGCGCGACGAGTTCCTTGCCGACTCCGCTCTCGCCCGTGATCAGCACGGTGGCCGGAGTCGGTGCGGCGCGCTCGATCGTGGCCCGGAGTTCTTTCATCGCCGGGGACTCGCCGACCAGCTCTGAGGGAGCCCGCCTGAGTTCCCGGTTCTCGTCCCGGAGCCGTTGCCGTTCGACGGCGTTCCGAAGCGCCAGCAGCACCCGGTCGCGCTCCAGCGGCTTTTCCAGGAAGTCGTACGCGCCCAGGCGTGTCGCCTCGACGGCCGCGGCGATGTCGCCGTGGCCGCTGATCATGACGACCGGCATGTCGTGGCCCCGCTCCCGCAAGCCCGACAGCGTCGAAAGACCGTCCATCTCGGGCATCTTGATGTCGAGCAGGACGGCGGCCGGAGGCCTCGTCATGACTCGCCTCAGTGCTTCCCGGCCGTTCGCCGCCTCGTCGACGCGGTAGCGCTCGAACTCGAGGATCATCCGGAGCGATGCCCGAATCGACTCCTCGTCGTCGACCACGAGCACCCGCGGGCCTGTGGGCCGCGTCAAGGGCCGTGCCAATGGGGCTGCCTCCGCGGAAACGTCAGGGTACTTCGATCACCGAGAAGAAGCGCTGGCCTCCCGGGAGAAGCGCTTCGACGCGGACGAGATCGCCGGACTCGAGGTCGGCCGCGGCCTCCTCCAGATCGCCGAGACTCTCGATCGCGGCGTCGTTGATGCCGACGATCACCAGCCCTTCCTGGAAGCCCTTTTCCGCGAACACGCTGCGAGCGGAGACGCCGGATACGAAGACGCCGCGCTGGCCGCGGTCCAACTGGGCGCGCTCGCGCAGGGTCCGCGTCAGCGGCCGGAGTTCCAGGCCGAGCCAGTCCATGCTCTCCTCGCGAGGCGGCGCGGCCGGCGTCGGTTCCTCCCGCTCCGCGATGAGGGACGGCCGCTCCTCGAGCTTGACGTCGAGTCGGATGCGTTCGGAGTCGCGCAGCACCTGCAATCGAACGTCGCGACCCGGCGGCAGCGCGGCCACGTAGTCGATCAGGTCGCGCGTCCCTTCCACTTCATGCTCGTCCACACCGAGGATGACGTCGCCGGCCTCGACTCCCGCCTTCTCCGCCGGCGTGTCCGCCTGGACGTTCGAGACGAACGCTCCATCCGGCTCCTCAAGCCCGTAGTAGCGGGCCTCGATGTGCTCCAGGTCGCGAATGTTGACGCCCAGATAACCTCGCCGGACCCGGCCCGTGTCCCGTAGCTGGGGAAGCACCCCTTCGAGCACGTCCACGGGCACCGCGAAACCGATGTTCTCGGCGAACGCCTTGCCGGTCGCGATCCCGACCACCTCCCCGGCGGTGTTGACCAGGGGGCCGCCGGAGTTGCCGAGGTTGATCGCGGCGTCGGTCTGGATGTAGTTGGCGAAGTCGGCGCGGTTGTTCTCGATCGCGATCGATCGTCCCATGGCGCTGACCACGCCCACGGTCACCGACGCCTCGAAGCTCAGCGGGTTGCCGACCGCCATGACCCAGTCCCCTACCCGGAGCGCGTCCGAGTCGCCCAGCGGCAGGTACGGAAGCTCCTCGCCGGCGTCGATCTTGAGCAGCGCCAGATCCGTCTCGCGGTCCCGGCCCTTGACTTCGGCGGGATAGTCGCGGCCGCCCATGCCGACCTGGATTCGCTCCGCCCGCTCGACCACGTGGTTGTTGGTCACGATCCACCCGTCGGCAGAGATCAGGAAGCCGCTTCCCGCGCCCGGGAAACGCTGCTCCTCCTGCTCCCCGTCCGGCTGTCCCGGAAGGCGCCGGAAGAAGTCCTGGAAGCCCCGGAGCTCCGGCGCCTCCTCGATCCGCACGACCTCGACCGTCACGACCGCCGGCAGAACCGCCTCCGCCAGATCGGCAAAGCTGTCGATCGCGGTTCTCGCGTGGCGCTCGACCCGTCTCGCCTGCTCGTCCCGCGCATCCTTCTCCGCTGCCACGGCAGGCAGGGCCGTTTCCTCGGCGCGCGTCGGTTCGGTGAGGTTCAGCCCGCCGGCGATGATCATGCCGAACACCAGGGCTCCGGCGACCATCAGGGCCGTAAAGAGGATCTGCTTCTTCGTGTTCATCGTTCGCAAGTTCCAGTTCAGGTAGGGAAGCAGGTGCCGCGACGCGGCGGCGCCTGAAGCATACAACCGTAGAGCGCCGGCCTCTCCAACGCCTCGCCACCAGAGCGTGCAAGTCGCCTGCCAACGCTGGCGGCCGCCAACATACAGCCGACTTACGGCGCAAGGTCCGTTCCATTTCACCGCATTCCGCCGGCGGAGTCACGCCGGCCATCGAAGGCGCGCCATTCTGGCACGAGCACCCGGGAACGGCTTGCCGGGCCGATCCGGCCGTTGTATAGTCCCCGTCCGACCGCCGGCGCTTCTCCTCCGGAGAGCGAAACGCCGAATACCGGCTGTCGGCTGCTGAGAGTGGGTGTTCGGCCCGCTCTTTTTTGTTCTAAGAGATCACGAAATTCCGGCAAAGAACCGACTCTGTCGCCACATGACCTCTCTCGAACCTGTTCGCGAGTTCCGGGCGCCGGCCCGGCCGGCGACTGCCGGGTCATCGCACGGGGCGCTACGCGACGTGGGCAATTCCATCGACACCGACCTTTTCCGCCGGCTCGAACGCCTGGCCGGGAGCCACGGCTGCGAGCTGCTGGAGGCGGCGTTCCGGGGCGACCGCCTGCGCCTGGTGGTCGACCATCGTGACGGCGTCACGCACGAACTCTGTGCCAACGTGTCCAGGGAAGCCTCCGTCCTCCTGGACGCGGAGGACTTCGGGCCTGCCGCGGGATACGTGCTCGAGGTCAGCTCCCCCGGTCTCGATCGGGAGCTCTACGGTGTCCGCGACTACGAGCGGTTCCGCGGCAGCCGCGTCCGGGTGACATTCACCGACGCCGGAACCACCCGCCGGCGCACGGTCCGGGGAGAACTCCTCGGCCTGAGTCCCGACGACCCGGGCATCGCACTCATCCACGAGGACGACAGCGGCGACACGCTGCGCCTCACCATCGACAGCATCCACAAGGCCAGGCTTCTGGTCGAACTCTGACGCCGGGGATTCCAGAATGGCTCAGACCCAAGCTCCCGAAGTGAACATCAACGAGGTTCTCAGGCAGGTCGCGCACGAGAAGGACATCGACCTGGACAAGTGGATCGTTGCCCTCGAGGACGCGGTCGCATCGGCGGCCAAGAAGCAGCACCACATCAAGGAACCCGTCCGCTCCTACATGGACCGGGAGACCGGCCAGTTCAGCGCCTTCAGCTATCGAACAGTGGTCGACGAGGTCGAGGACCCCTTCGCCGAGTGGACCCTGGACGAAGCTCGCGAGCACAAGGAGGACGCCGAGCTGGGCGAGGAGATCGAGTTCCCCATTTCGACCGAGGGCCTGGGCCGGATCGCGGCCCAGTCGGCCAAGCAGGTGCTCTACCAGCGCATCCGCGAAGCGGAGCGCGAGAAGATCTTCAACGAGTTCGAGCACCGGGTCGGCGAAGTCGTCAACGGCACCGTCCGGCGGTTCGAGCGAGGCGACATCATCGTCGACCTCGGCCGGACCGAGGCGATCGTTCCCCGCAGCGAGCAGTCGCGCCACGAGCGCTACAGCCAGGGCGAGCGCATCCGCGGCGTGATCGTCGAGGTCCACAAGCAACCCAAGGGACCGCAGGTCGTCATGTCCCGAACCGATCCCCGTCTCCTGGTCAAGCTGTTCGAGATGGAGGTGCCGGAGATCTACGACGGCACCGTGGTCATCAAGACCGCCGTCCGCGCCCCGGGCGAGCGCGCGAAGGTGGCTGTGCTGAGCCGCGAGCGGGACGTCGATCCGGTGGGCGCCTGCGTCGGCATGAAGGGCTCCCGCGTGCAGTCGATCATTCGCGAACTCCGGGGCGAGAAGATCGACATCATCGAGTTCTCGGAGGACCAGGTGACGTTCGCGCAGAGCGCTCTGGCGCCGGCCCGGATCACCCGCGTCTCGGTGACCCACGAGGGCGCAACGCCGCACCTCGACGTGATCGTCGAGGACGAACAACTCTCCCTGGCGATCGGCAAGCGGGGTCAGAACGTGCGCCTCGCCAGCGAGTTGATCGGAGCGCGTATCGACATCAAGAGCGAGTCGGACGTCAAGGACGAGGTCGCGGACGCGCTGGCCAAGATGCTGAACGTCGACATCGGCGGAGACAGCCTCGACCTCACCGAGATCGACGGGGTCGACGAGGACCTTGCCGCGGCGCTCGAAGGGGCCGGCTTCGGCGAGCTCGAAGCCCTGCAGACCGCTGGCGCGGAGGCCCTCACCATGGTGCCAGGGGTCGATGAAACGGTTGCCGCTTCGATCATCGAGTGGGCTACGGCGCAGGCTTCGCCCGAGGACACCGCGGCGGCACCGGAAAGCGAAGGCCCCGCGATGGACGAAGAGGACTTCATGGCGGCGCTCACGCGCGTGTTCGAGGAAGAGTCCGGTGCCGGGGAAGAGACCGCGCAGGAGGTGTCGGCGAGCGGCGACGACACGGGAAACGGCGGAACCCAGGAGCGCGCCGGGTCAGGACGAGCGGGTCAGTAGAGACGGGTCGATAGAGATTCAGGGGGGAACCGAGGACTTCATGGGCAAAATCCGGCTGCAGGATCTGGCCAAACGGATGAACGTGGCCGAACAGGACTTGTTGTTCAAGTTCCGTTCGATCGGTGTGCGCGTCGAGGGAGAAGACGCGATGATCGACACGGACATCATCAAGGCCCTGCTCGAGGGCAAGAAGATCGCCGGCCCGCAGCGCGAGGTCATCCTCCGCGACCGCGCGGCTCCGCCGGCGGCGCCCCGACGGCGGCCCATCTCGAGTCTCCGGCCGCCGGCCGGTCCGATGCGGCCGAACCGCCGCCGCTCGATCGTCCACAAGCAGACGATCCGCACCCTGACTCCCACCGAGTCCAAGCCGAAACCACCCACTCCGGAGGAACTCGCGGCGAAGGAGATCGCCGCGGAGGAAGCCGCCGCGGCGGCGCGGGCGCCGGCCCAGCCGGCCGAGGCGCCCCCTGCGACGCCGGCCACGCCCGGAACTCCGAAGATCGATCCCGTCTCCGCACCGGCGGTGGAGGGCGTGCAGGCGCCTGCCGCGGGAACCTCATCGGCGGTCGAGGCCCGCGCCGAGCCCGAGCCGCCCCAGGTCGACCTGCGAACCCGCCGGGAACGCCAGGAGGACCGGCAGAAGGCCGGCGAAGTCGCGGTCGAGGACGCCAGCCAGCGGGGCACGATCACGATCTCGGAGGGACTGCAGGTCCGCGACCTGGCCGAGAAGATGGGGGTCAAGGCGAAGGACCTGCTGAAGATGCTGTTCGACCGGGGCATGATGGCCACCGTGAACCATCTCGTGGAGCCGGAGCTCGCGGTGGAGCTCGCGGAACAGATGGGCTTCGAGGCCCTGATCGTCTCGTTCGAGGAAGAGATCCAGCTCGAGCAGGAAGAGGAGCTGGAAGCGAGCCGTGCCGAGGCGGATGGACCGACCCGGGTCGAACGTCCACCGATCGTCACGATCATGGGCCACGTCGATCACGGCAAGACCTCACTGCTTGACGCGATCCGCAAGTCCCGGCTCACCGAGGGCGAGTTCGGCGGCATCACCCAGCACATCGCGGCCTACCAGGTCGCGCACAACGACGGCCGGATCACGTTCCTGGATACGCCCGGGCACGAGGCGTTCACCCAACTCCGTGCCCGCGGAGCGAAGGTCACCGACATCGTCATTCTCGTCGTCGCCGCGGACGACGGCGTGATGCCGCAGACTCTCGAAGCGCTCGACCACGCCCGGGCGGCGGCCGTGCCGATCCTGGTCGCCATCAACAAGATCGACCGGCCGAACGCCAACGTGGACCGGGTCAAGCAGCAACTGGCGGATCGCGACCTCGTGGTGGAGGACTGGGGCGGCGACGTGATCGCCGTCCCCGTCTCCGCGATCAAGGGGGACGGAATCGACGAACTGCTCGAGATGATCAACCTCACGGCCGAGGTCGCCGAACTCCGTTCCAGCCCGGAACTGCAAGGTCAGGGAGTGGTGATCGAAGCGAGCAAGGAGACCGGTCGCGGCTCGGTCGCCACGGTGCTCGTCCAGGACGGAACGCTGCACGTCGGCGACGTCTTCGTCTGTGGTTCGACGTGGGGTCGGGTGCGCTCGCTGATGAACGATCTGGGCAAGCGCGTGACCGAAGCGCCGCCTTCCACGCCGGTGGAAGTTTCGGGGTTCAACGAACTGCCGGAAGCCGGCGATCCCTTCCAGGCGACGGCCCAGGAAGCGCGGGCACGGTCCATCGCCGAGTTCCGCAGTGAAGAGAAGCGCCGCATGGACCTGGCGCCGACCACCGGCGGCGTCTCGCTCGAGAGCCTGTTCGCGAACCTGAAGGAAGGCGAGGTCAAGGAACTGCCCGTCATTCTGAAGGCGGATGTCCAAGGCTCCGTTGAAGTGTTGCGCGAGACCCTGCAGAAGCTCTCCACCGACAAGGTCAAGGTTCGGGTGATCCGCTCCGCCGTCGGCGCCGTGACCACTCACGATGTCCTTCTGGCTTCCGCCTCCGGCGCGATCATCTATGGCTTCAACGTTCGACCCGAACGCAGCGCGACGGAACTCGCCGGCAAGGAAGAGGTCGACGTGCGGCTGCACACGGTCATCTACGAGCTGACGGACGAGTTGATCGCGGCGATGACCGGACTGCTCGAACCCACCTACCGGGAAGTGTCCCGCGGACGCGCCGAGGTGCGCGAGATCTTCAAGGTGCCGAAGGTCGGGATGATCGCCGGTTGCCACGTGATCAACGGCGTCATCGCACGCAACTCCCAGATCCGCCTGGTCCGGGACAGCGTCGTCGTTCACGAGGGCCGGATCGGTTCGCTGCGCCGCTTCAAGGACGACACGGCGGAAGTGCGAAGCGGCTTCGACTGCGGCATCGGCATCGACCGTTACCAGGACGTCAAGCCCGGCGACCTGATCGAGGCCTTCGACCACGAAGCCGTCGAGCCGACGCTCTAGAACCCGGTGACATCCGTATCCCAGGCCCGCGCACGCGACCTGCTGCGCCGGGAGTTGACGGACATACTGCGCCGGGAGGTGCAGGATCCCCGGGCGGCGCTCGCGAGCATCGCCGATCTCACTCTCAGCGCCGACCGCTCCCACGCGCACGTCCGGCTTTCCGTGCTCGGCGACGACCAGGAACGCCAGGCCGCGATCCGGGCGGTCCGGCGGGCAGCCGGCTTCATCCGCGGCCGCCTGGGTCGCCGCCTGCGCCTCCGGCGCACCCCGGAACTCCACTTCGAGCTCTACCGCGGCGCTGAACACGCCGAGCGCATCGACCAACTCCTGAGCGAACTGTGAACTCAGCGGGCGGCACCGTCCCCTCCGACCTGCTCGAGGCGTTCCGCTCCGGCGAGCGCTTCCTGCTCTCGAGCCACGCCCACCCGGACGGCGACGCGATCGGCTCCGAGGTGGCGCTCGCCCGCCTCCTGCGCGGCTCGGGTCGTTCCGCCACGATCTGGAACGCGGATCCGGCCCCGGACACCTACTCCGAAGTCACGGCGGACGTGCCGATCCATGTCGGCCGGACGCCGCCGGCCGGTTTCCCGGACGAGTTCGACTTCGCCGTGCCGCTCGAATGTCCGCGACTCGACCGTACCGACCTGGAGGACGCCCTGAGGCTCCTGCCGATCCTGAACATCGACCACCACCTGGGTAACCAGCTCTACGGTCGGGCCAACTGGGTCGACACCGAAGCGCCGGCCGTGGCCGAGATGGTCCTGCGCCTCGCGCAGGCCCTCGATCTCGAGATCGACGAAAGAACGGCCACGGCGCTGTATCTCGGCCTGTCCACCGACACCGGCAGCTTCCGCTTCTCGAACGCGACGGCCCGCGCCTTCGAGGCGGCGGCCGAACTCGTCCGTCACGGCGCGCGGCCCGAGCGGGTCGCGGGCTGGGTCTACGAGTCCCAGTCGCCCGGCTCCGTGCGGCTTCTGGCGGAGATGCTCGGCACGCTGGAACTCCACTGCGACGAACGGGTCGCCAGTGTGCGCCTGGAACTCTCGATGTTCGAGCGCGCCGGCGCCTGCCAGACGGATTCCGAGGGCCTGATCGACCATCCGCGCTCGATCCGCGACGTCGAGGCCGTCGCACTCTTCCGTGAACGGCCGGAAGGGGACGTCAAGGTGTCGCTCAGGAGCCGTGGCCGGATCGACGTGGGCGCCATCGCGTCGCGGCGGGGCGGTGGCGGCCACCGCAACGCCGCCGGTTGCCTGGTCGAGGACCGGAAGGACGAGCAGGCCCTGATGGACGAACTCGCCACCGCCGTGGAAGCGGCGACCGCGCACGACCGGAGCCAGTCCGGGAACGAGACGGCGCCGTGACCTCCAGTAGCGAACGCCACGGTCTGCTTCTCGTCGACAAGCGGCCCGGCGGCACGTCCCATGACGTCGTCCGCATCGCGCGGCGGGCGCTCGGCCAGCGCAAGATCGGGCACTGCGGCACCCTCGACCCCAACGCCACCGGCCTGCTCCTCCTGACCGCCGGTCGAGGCACGCGGCTTACCCGCTTCCTGATCCAGGCGCCGAAGGTCTATGAGGGCGAGATCCAGCTCGGCGCGGCCACCGACACCTACGACGCCGCCGGCAAAATCACGTTCGAGGGCTCGACCGCCGACCTGACGGCGGACGACGTCGCCAGCGCGATGAAGGAGTTCGAAGGGGCGCTGCACCAGTTGCCGCCTCCCTACTCCGCCAAGAAGATCGGAGGTCGGAAGTACTACGAACTCGCGCGCCAGGGCCAGGACTTCGAGCGCCAGGGCAAGGACGTCGAGATCCACGAATTCGCGCCAGCGGGCGCGTTCGGCGACCCCGGTCCGGACCGGGTCGCATTCCGGTTGAGCTGCTCAACCGGCGCCTACGCCCGGTCGCTCGCTCACGACCTCGGCGAGCGCCTCGGCTGCGGCGGCCATCTGGCGACGCTCCGGCGGCTTCGGGTCGGCTCGTTCGAGGTCGAGGCGGCGGTGGACTCGGAGCGCCTCGAGGGCGTTGCTCGCGGCGCCGAGCCGCTGGAGGTGAACGAACTGGGCTCCGCCTGGGTGCCGTTCGACGAGATCCCGCTGCCGTTCCCAACCGTCGCGATGGACGCCACCCAGGAGCGGCGCATCACGCACGGCCAGACGGTGCTGGCGCCCGGCATCGATGCCGGCGAGGGAGACTGGGTCCAGCTCGCGGACGGTCGTGGACGGTTCCTCGCCGTGGGGACGGTGGCCGAACGGATCGGCGACCGGGGCCTGGCGGTGGTTCAACCGAAGATCGTTTTCCGCTGAAGCCGCCGTGCTACACTCCGCGCCGCGAAAGAACCTGGGAACGACGAAGGAAACCGCAAGAAGGCGACACGAGAAAGAAACCAGCAGAACGGAAACAAGCAGAGTCAGCGAGGAATCAGAGCGTGCCACAGACAACCGAAGTGAAGGACCAGATCATCCGTGACTACCGTCTCCACGAGACGGACACGGGTTCACCCGAGGTCCAGGTCGCGCTGCTGACGAACCGCATCAACGAGCTCACCGAGCACTTCAAGGTCCACAAGCAGGACCACCACGGCCGGCGCGGCCTGTTGAAGCTGGTCGGCCGCCGCCGGCGTTTGCTCGGCTACCTGCGCGACCAGAGCTTCGACCGCTACCGGACGACGATCGAGCGTCTCGGCCTCCGCAGGTAGTCCCTGCGACGGAAGCGGGGCCCTGCCGGCTCCGCAACCCGGAAGACGACCGGCTTGGCCGCCGATCCGGCGGACCGGACTCCACGCGATTCACGCGTAAGCCTGCCTTCGCAAGGAAGGCACCTACCCGCCCGCTCACAGCCGGGCGCAGCAAACAAAGAGAAGGAAATACAGAGAAAGACATGAAGTTCACCAAGGACATCCCGATCGGGAACGGCACCATCACCCTCGAATCCGGCCGCCTGGCCAGACAGGCGAACGGTTCCTGCACCGTGCAGCTCGGCGAGACCATCGTGCTGACCACCGCCTGCATGGCGCCCGACAGCACACCCCGCGGTTTCCTGCCCCTCACCGTCGACTACCGCGAGTACACCTCGGCGGCCGGGCGGATTCCGGGCGGCTTCTTCAAGCGCGAGGGACGACCCTCCGAGAAGGAGATCATCACCTGCCGCCTGACCGACCGGCCCCTGCGGCCTCTCTTCCCGTCGGGCTACTTCTACGAGACCCAGATCATCAGCCTCGTGCTGTCGGCCGACCAGGAGAACGACCCCGACATCCTCGCGATCAACGGCGCGTCGACGGCTCTCGTGCTCTCCGACATCCCGTTCTACCATCCGGTAGGAGCCGTTCGGGTCGGCCTGATCGATGACGAGATCGTGTTCAACCCGACCGGCGCGGAGCGCGACGTTTCCGACCTGGACCTGATCGTCGTGGGTACCGAGGACGCCGTGACGATGGTCGAGGCCGGCGCGAACCAGCTCGACGAGAGCGTGATCCTCGACTGCATCTTCGCCGGCCACCAGGAGCTCCAGAAGATCGTGCGGGCGCAGCAGGATCTGTTCCGCGAGATGGACCTGGAGAAGCCCGACTGGGAGGCCCCCGAGGCCTACACCCCCGAGTTCCGGGCCGAAGTCGAGAACGCCATCTGGGACGACTTCACGGCCGCCCTGAACACGCCCGGCAAGTTCGAGCGCCGCGACGCCGTCAAGGCGGTCGTCAACGGCTTCACCGACCGCCTTCCCGAGGACGACGAGCGCCGGGACCAGGTCCGCAAGATCGTCAACGAACTCGAGGACAAGGCGCTCCGCGAGATCGTGATGAAGCAGGGCAAGCGCTTCGACAACCGCGCGACGGACGAGGTCCGGGCGCTGGACACCGAGACCGGACTCCTGCCGCGCGTCCACGGCTCGGCGCTGTTCACCCGCGGCGAGACCCAGGCACTCGCTTCCGTCACTCTCGGTACGCGGCGCGATGCCCAGATCATCGAGGAGTACGAGGGGGAAACCCACCAGAAATTCCTCCTCCACTACAACTTCCCGCCGTTCTCCGTGGGTGAGGTCCGCTTCCTCCGCGGCTCGAGCCGCCGCGAGATCGGCCACGGCGTGCTGGCGCGCCGGGCCCTGATACCCGTGCTTCCCCACGAGGACGACTTCCCCTACACGGTACGGGTCGTGTCCGAGATCCTCGAGTCCAACGGCTCCTCGTCGATGGCCACCGTCTGTTCCGGTTCGCTGGCCCTGTTCGACGCCGGCGTGCCGATGCTCGCGCCGGTCGCCGGCGTGGCGATGGGCCTGGTCAAGGACGGCGACGACTTCGCCGTCCTGACCGACATCGCGGGCCAGGAAGACCACCACGGCGACATGGACTTCAAGGTCGCCGGCACCCGCGGCGGCATCACGGCGCTGCAGATGGACATCAAGATCACCGGCGTCACCCGGGAGATCATGGGCCAGGCCCTGACCCAGGCCCGGGCGGGACGACTGCACATCCTGGACCACATGGCTTCCGAGATCGAGGAGCCGCGCGAGGAGATGTCCGACTACGCTCCGCGTCTGCACGTGATGATGGTCGCCCGAGACCGGATCCGCGACGTGATCGGACCAGGCGGCAAGACGATCCGTGGCATCACGGAAGAGACCGGCTGCCAGGTCGACATCGAGGACGACGGCCGTGTCGTCGTGGCCTCGCCCAACTCCACGGCTGCGGACAGGGCGATCGCGATGATCGAGCGCCTCACCGAGGTGCCCGAGGTCGACAAGGTCTACACCGGCCAGGTCCGACGGGTGGAGCCGTTCGGCGCCTTCGTCGAGATTCTTCCCGGCACGGACGGCCTCGTTCACATCAGCGAACTCGCTCCCTACCGGGTCGGCGAGATCGGCGACCTGGTCACCGAGGGCGACGAGATGACGGTCAAGGTGATCGACATCGATCCCTCCGGCAAGGTCCGCCTCTCCCGCAAGGCCGTCATCATGGACGACCCCGACTTCGACCCGAAGGACTACGAGGGCATGGGCGTGCCGGCGCCGGCCGGCGGCGACCATGACCGGGGACGCGACCGCAGGGGCGGACGCGGCGGTCCTGGCGGACGCGGCGGGCGTGGCGGCCCGGGCGGCCGCGGCGGACGTGGCGGTCCTGGCGGCCGAGGTCGACGGGGTCGTCCGGGCGGCGGCGGCGGCCGCGGTCCGCGTCGCGACTAGGGCGGCGCCGGACCCGTCCGCGGCGTCGTCGGCCGGCCGACGACGCTTCCTGGGAGTCAGTCGGCGGCGCGGAGGGTAGCGCGATAGACCTCGCGGAAGGGGACGTTCTGCTCGCGGGCAATGCGGCGAACGTCTTCGTACTCCGGGGCTGCTCCGAGGGACCGGCCGGAGACGGCGGCCTGCTTGACCTTCACTTCGCCGAACGGCGTCACGACAGTGGAAACCGAGCGTTCGGCCTCCAGGCGGTCGACGATGGTGCGCCGGCAACCCAGGGAGCCCGTCTCGAGGAGGAGCCGCTCGGCCAGTTCCGATGACTGTTCCGGACGGCAGATGACGGTGACTGCCACGCCAGGCCGGGACTTCTTCATCTGCACGGCAGTCGCGAATACATCGAGCGCGCCGGCTTCGAGGAGGGATTCCGCGGCGTGGCCGACCGCCTCGCCGGTCGCGTCGTCGAGCTGACACTCCAGCACGGCGACCCGGCGCCACGGGCTGGCGGTCGGGACCGCGGGCATCGTCCGCTGCAGCCGCAGTGCGTTGGGACGATCGGCGAGTTCCCGGCTGCCCAGTCCGATCCCTGAACTCTCGATCCGCCGCGGGCGGTCCGTTCCGGAAGGCTCGAACTCGTCCACGCACTCCCGCACGATGACGGCGCCGGTCGGGGTCGTGAGCTCACCGGCGGCGCCGCCCGGCGTGACCGGAACACCCTGGAGCAGCAACGCCGTCGCGGGGGCGGGAACCGGCATCACGCCGTGGCGCGTCGACACGGTTCCGCTCCCCACCACGATGGCGGAGGACGAAACGCGGGCGGGCCCGAAGTGATCGAGCGCAACCGCCGCGCCCACCAGGTCGACGATCGAGTCGTCGGCGCCGACCTCGTGGAAGTGGACCTCTTCGATGTCCACGCCATGAATCCGGGCTTCCGCCTCCCCCAGTCGCCGGAACAGCGCCGAAGCGCGCTCGACGACACCGGCGCTGAGACCGCTCTCCCCGATCATGCGCAGGATGGTCGACAACCGCCGATGCGAAGCCCCCTCGCTGCCTGCTCCGTCGACCGGCTGCCCATCCCGCAGCACGGAGAACCGAACCCCGGCCAGACCGCCCCGTTTCGCCCGCTCCACCCGCAGTTCGACCCCGTCCAGCCCCAGCCGCTCCACCATCTCCTCGAGCCGCGCCACCGGCAACCCCAGGTCCAGGCACGCACCAAGGAACATGTCCCCCGAGATCCCGCTCGCACAATCCAGGTGCAGGTGAACAGGGCTCTCCGCCATGAGAGGCACCCTAGCAATCCGTGATGTGCGGCAGGCGGGAGCGTCTCTACAGCAGACGGCGTTCGCGCAGGGAGACCCAGCGCCGGCCGCCGGCGAGGACGAGATGATCCACGAGGTCGATGCCGACGGCGGCGGCGGCGCGGCTCAGGCGGCGGGTGAAGGCGATGTCCTCGGGGCTGGGCTCGGGATCGCCGCTGGGATGGTTGTGGAAGATGACGACCGCCGTCGCGCCCAGGCGAAGCGCTTCCTTGAGCACTGCCCGGGGTTCCACGGAGGTGCGGTCGAGGCCACCGACGAAGTGCTCGCGCTCGGAGATGATGCGGCCACGGACGTCCACGTAGATCGCCCCCATGGCTTCCTGGTCGAGGCGCGCGTAGCGAAGATTGAGGTATCGGGCGAGCGCGGCGACGCTGCCCAGAGGCCGCCGTTCGGGCAGTTGAGCCCGCGCCAGCCTGCGGGCCAGCTCCACCGCGGCCAGTACGGTGGCCGCCTTGGCGTCCCCCAGGCCCTTCCGCCGCAGCGACGGCAGATCGTGCTCCACCAGGAGGGCGAGCGCGGGCAGGCCGCCCAGGCCCCGGCCCTCGTCGTAGAGAAGGTCACGGGCGAGTTCGACCACGGAACAGCCGCGGTGACCGGTGCGCAGCAGGATGGCGATCAGCTCGCAGTCGCTCAGAACCCCGGCGCCGTGGGCGAGCAGGCGTTCCCGGGGACGTTCTTCTGACGGGACTTCCCGCAGCATGGTGGTCGGTCTGTCGTTCCCGCGCATCGAACCTCCTGCCGACATTGACGGAAAGGGGAGTCTGGGAGTTCGCGCGCGCGGCGGCCGGCATGCAGGCCGGCTGTTACGCTGCCGCGGCCATGCGCGACTCCGGCCTCCCGACGTTCCTGAGACTCGACGCACCCGCCGCGGAGCCCGTCGTCGCCGTGCTTCCCGTTCCCTACGAGCGGACCACCTCGTGGGGACGAGGTACCGAGAACGGCCCGGAGGCCCTGTTCCTGGCGTCGCACTACGTCGAGCTCTACGACGAAGAACTCGAAGTGGAGCCCTGCCGGATCGGCATCGAGACACTGCCGCCGGTGGACGTCGAAGGTAGTGACGAGTCGGTCCTGCAGCGAATGAGCGCCGCGGCCGAGACCACTCTCCGGAAGGGGCGATTTCTGGCCGCCGTCGGCGGCGAGCACACGGTGACGCCCGCCCTCGTGCGAGGCGCGCTGGACGCGGGCGCGTCAGACCTGGGCGTAGTCCAGTTCGACGCCCACGCGGACCTCCGCCAGACCTATCGCGGCACGCCCTGGAACCATGCCTGCGCGATGAGCCGCGTGCTGGATCTCGGACTGCCGACGCTGGCCGTCGGCATCCGTTCGCTGACCCGGCCGGAGGCCGCGCGCATCGCGAACGAGCGCCTGCCGATCATCTGGGCGGAGCAGCTCGACGCCCTTCCCCGGCCGGAACTCGAGGCCCTGTTCGACGGGCTCCTGGCTTCACTTCCCGACACGGTCTATCTGACCTTCGACCTCGACTTCTTCGATCCGTCCGTGCTGCCGGCGACCGGAACGCCCGAGCCCGGCGGCGGCACCTGGTACCAGGCGCTGGCGCTGCTGCGGCGGCTGTTCGAGCGCAGGCGGGTGATCGCGATGGACGTGGTCGAACTGGCTCCGATCCCGGGCAACGCCGCCAGCGACTTCACCGCCGCCAAGCTGCTCTACAAGTGCATCGGCTACCGCTTCCGGCGGCAGCTCGCCGCGACCGCAAGCGCCTAGAGGCCGATGAGGCCGCCGGCGACGTAGACCCAGAAGACGATCAGCACCAGGCCGATCAGGTTCAGCCACACGCCGGCCCGGACCATCTGCGGGATCGTGATCTCTCCGGAGCCGAAGACGATCGCGTTCGGCGGCGTCGCCACGGGCATCATGAAGGCGCAGCTCGCCGCCAGCGTGGCCGGGACGATCAGGAGGAGCGGATCCACGTCGATGACGGCCGCGGTCGCCGCCAGGATCGGCAGGAACGTGACCGTCGTCGCCGTGTTGCTCGTCACTTCGGTCAGCAGGATGAGGAGCGCGGCCGCGCCCAGCACGAGGATCAGCACGGGCGTCCCGTCGAGCACCTGGAGCAGGCCGCCGATGAACCGGTCGACTCCCGTGGCGCGGATGGAGGCGGCGAGGCTCAGCCCGCCGCCGAACAGCAGCAGAATGCCCCAGGGTGCTTCGAGCGCCTTCTTCCAGCTCAGCAGGAACACGCCGCGACGCAGGTCGACCGGCGCGGCGAACAGGCACAGCGCGGCGCCGATCGCGATCCCCGAGTCCGTCAGCCCGGCGAACGGCGCGACACTTCCGATCTCGATCCGCGCCAGCCAGGTTCCCGTGGTCCACAGCGCTGCGGTGGCGGCGAAGACGGCCAGCACGCCCTTCTCGGGTCCCGACATCGGCCCCATCTTCCGCAGCTCGTTGCGGATGAGTTCCGCGCCCCCCGGCACTTCGCGGATACGCAGCGGGAAGGCGACCCGCGTCAGCACGATCCAGGCCAGGGGCAGGAACAGCGCGCTCAGGCCGAAGCCGAACGGCAGCCACTGGGCGAACGTGATCTCGCGACCGTAGTTGTCGCTCACGAAGGCCATCATCTCCAGGTTTGGAGGCGTGCCGATCTTCGTTGCGACGCCACCGATCGAGGCGCCGTAGGCCGTTCCGAGCAGCAGGCAGAGAGCGAAGGGGAAGGTCCGTCCCGGCGGCGGCGCCTCGTCGCCCAGGCGGCGGCGCACGAGGGCGATGACCGAGAGGGCGATCGGCAACATCATGACCGTCGTCGCCGTGTTCGAGATCCACATGCTGAGGGCGGCGCTCGCGGTCATGAAACCGAGCACGACGCGGCGCGGACGGGTGCCCACGAGCAGGATGATGCGGAGCGCGAGTCTCCGATGCAAACCCCAGGTCTGCATCGCCAGGGCGATCATGAAGCCGCCCATGAAGAGATAGATGTTCGGGTGGGCGTAGGGGGCCGCGACCTCGCGGACGCCGAGTTCGCCGCCCGTCAGCAGCGGCATCGCCGCCAGCGGGATGAGCGCCGTGGCCGGCACCGGCAGCGCTTCGGTGAGCCACAGCGCCGCCATCAGGACGCCTACGGCGGCCACCGCCCTGCCGGCGGAGGGCAGTCCGGAGACGACCTCGCCGTCCGCGCCCACCACGGCTTCGGGGATGGCGAAGTAGACCAGCGCCGCGAGGATCGGAGCTCCGATCAGCCCGGCGACGGCGAGCGGGCCGACGCCGCGGTCCTTCTCAGTCATTGCCGCCGCCGCTTCCCTTCCCGAGGTGGCGGCGGAAGTAGGACCTGGTCAGGCCGGTGACCACCCCGGAGAGCAGGAGCAGCGAGATGAGGTTGGGGAAGGACATCATGCCGAGCGCGACGTCGCCGAAGGTCCACACGGTGGTCAGCGGCAGCAGGCAGCCCATGAAGAAGAAGCCGACGTAGATCCAGCGGTAGACCGGAATCGCCCTCGCTCCGAAGAGGTACTCGGTCGAGCGGTCGCCGTAGTACGACCAGGAGATCGCCGTCGACACCGCGAACAGCAGCACCGAGAGGGTGACGATCAGGTCGCCGCGGCTGCCCGGAAGACCGAGACTGAAGGCACGGGCCGTGAGGGGCGCGCCGTTCAGCAGGGCGCCGCCCTCGACCCGCGGCTCGGCCCCCTCGGTACGGAGGGAACCGTCGGCGCCCAGCTCCAGCCTGCCGCTCCAGGCGGAACCCTCGTCGCCCACCAGGCGCGCGTCGACGATCGTCGCGTTGAGGAACACGAACGAGCCGCTGGCGGTGCCGTCGACGACCTCGAGCACGCCGCCGCCCACACCGGCGCGCTCGTCCCGCGCCGCCAGCAGCCCGGAGTCGTCTTCCAGCACCCGGTGAATGCCCTCGACCTCGTCGAGACCGAAACTCTGGGGCGCCGCATCGCGCCAGGCGTCCGTCGTCACGATCACCAGGCCGGTCATCGTGCAGATGACCAGGGTGTCGATGAAGGGCTCCAGCGAGGCCACGAGACCCTCACGAACCGGTTCGTCCGTCTTGGCCGTGGCGTGCGCGATCGGCGCACTGCCCTGCCCTGCCTCGTTGCTGAACAGACCGCGGCGGATGCCCCACATCATCGTCATCAGGAAGGAACCCGCGGCGCCGCCGACCATCGAGGTCGGCCGGAACGCCTGCTCCACGATCAGGGCGAAGCTCGCCGGCACCTGGTCGATGTTCGCCAGCAGGATGAAGAGAGCCCCGCCGACGTAGATCACGGCCATGCCGGGCGCGAGAATGGAGGTCACCCTGCCGATGCGGCGGATGCCGCCGATGATCACGAGGGCCACGAGCGAGGCGAAGACCAGGCCGCTCCAGACCGGCGCCAGGCCGAACTGCGACTCGAGCTGATCGGCCATCGTGTTCGCCTGGTTCATGTTGCCGGTGCCGAACGAGCAGATGACGGCCAGGCCGGCGAACAGCATGGCCATCCACTTCCAGTTCGCTCCCAGGCCCTTCTCGATGTAGTACATGGGACCGCCGGAGACGGAACCGTCCCCGTGCACGCGCCGGTACTCCACCGCCAGCGTGCACTCGGCGAACTTGAGCGCCATGCCGAAGAACGCCGTCACCCACATCCAGAACAGCGCCCCGGGACCGCCCATGCGAATCGCGATCGCGACCCCGGCGATGTTGCCGATGCCCACCGTCGCCGAAAGGGCCGTGGTCAGCGCCTGGAAGTGAACGAGGTCGCCTTCGTCGTCCGGGTCGTTGTACTTGCCGCCGAGAATCGCCCAGGCGTGCCGGAAGCCTCGCAACTGGATCAGGCCCAGCCGAATCGTCACGAACAGGCCGGTGCCCAGCAAGACGAGGGCCAGGATGGGCGCCTGCGGCGGCGTGTTCCAGACCAGGCCCTCCAGCCACCCGGCCACCGGTCCGAGCAGCCCGTTCACACCATCCGCAATCGAACCGAACACCTGCTCGGGCATCGCGCAGAGCCTCCCCTAGACGTAGTTGGCCGGATGGCCGGTAGCGAAGACCAGCACGGACTCGCCGCGACGGATGGTACCGGAGTCCCTGAGCTCCACGACCGCCGCCAGCGCTGCCGCGGTCTCGGGGCCGATCAGGAGCCCCTCCCGCGCCGCCATTCTCCGCGTCATCTCCGCCACCACGTCCTCCTCGACGGCGACCGCCGTTCCACCGCTCTCGCGCACCGCGCGCAGGACCAGGAAATCGCCGATCGCTCGCGGCACCCGCAGGCCCCAGACCCGGGTATCCGGCGCCTCCCAGGGATCCGCATGCTCGCCGCCCTCCTCGTAGGCCCGCACGATCGGTGCGCAGCCCGCCATCTGGACGACCGCGAACTTCGCGGGCGGTCCGCTCAGAAGGCCCAGCCCGCGGAGTTCGGCGAAGGCCTTCGCCATGCCGACGATGCCGGTGCCGCCGCCGGTCGGATAGACGATCCAGTCCGGCAGCCGCCAGCCGAACTGTTCGGCGACCTCGAAGCCCATCGTCTTCTTGCCCTCGACGCGGTACGGCTCGCGCAGGGTGGAAAGATCCCAGAAGCCGCCGCCGAGTTCCTGCAGCGCGGCGCCGGCGTCGACCAGCGTGCCGCCCGACTCGATAACCTCCGCGCCGAATCCAAGGCAACGTTCAGCGACGGTCGCCGGAGTGTCTTCCGGCAGCCCCACGCGGCAGGGCAACCCGGCCGCCGAGGCATAGGCCGCCGCGGAGACGCCCGCGTTGCCTGCGCTCGGAAGCTGAACCCCGGGGGCGCCGAGTTCACGGGCGCGGTTCACGGCCAGGGAGAGTCCCCGGTCCTTGAACGAGCCCGTCGGATTCCCCGCCTCGTTCTTGACGAAGACGCTCACGCCCTCCGGAACCGCGCGTCGAAGCCGCAGCACGGGAGTGCCGCCCTCGCCCAGATCGACCCGGGCGTGGAAGTGGGACACCGGCAGCAACTCGCGGTACCGCCACAGGGTCCACGGTCGGTGACGGAGGTCGCGCGCGAGGGTCTCACCCCGCTGCCGATCCAGTTCGTAGCTTACGAGCCACGGCTTGCCCGCGGGCGACAGGAAGGCCGGCTCGTCCAGAGGCGCCTCGACCCCGGTTGCGGAGCAAACCAGTCCCCGGCCCCAGCGCTCCATGCTCTCACTGTCCGGCTCCATCTTCGAACCTGCCGCGCCGACCCTAGCAGCGCCGCTCGCGCGCTGTCGTTCGACACACACAAGCCTCGACACACACAAGCCACTGAATAACAACAACTTACGGGAAAACTGTGCTATCATTGCGGCCTCGCATCAACTTCTTGGCATTCGCGCATGAGTCAACGAATTGGTCACTTTGAGATTCTCCGCCGCCTCGAAGCGAAGGCTGGAGCAGCCTCCTATCTCGGTCGCGACACGCGGGACGAAAGCTGCGTCGTCGTCGACACCTGGGTCACGGAGAACGCCGAGGCTCAGGCCCTGTTCCTGAAGCGGGCCGCCGCGATCGAACAGCTCGAACATCCCTCGATCGCCCGGATTCTCGACTTCGGAATCGACGGCGCGACATCCTGTCGAATCGAGCAGTCCCTCGGCATCGAGACCCTGGCGGCCCGACTCGAGCGGTGCGAGAAACTCCCGGTCGGTACGGCTCTGGGCTGGCTCGCGCAGGTTGCGCGCGCACTGGAGTACGCGCACGGCCGGGGCGTCGTCCACGGAGATATCCACCCCGGTGCCATCACGATTCGCTCCGACGACACCGCCGCGGTCCGGGGTTTCGCGAATCCGCGACCGCGCGCGCACGTCAGGTACAGCGCACCGGAGTTGCTGCGCGCCGAGAACGCCGATGTGCGGACAGACGTCTACGCGTTCGGTGTGCTCACGCATCGCGTGCTGTCCTTCCAGCCCACCGAACGGCCGGCGCCCCCGCGCCGGCTGAAGTCGAAGGACCGGCGTCTCCTGGAAGAGGCGATCAGGGCGCAGCTCCCGGCGCATGTCGCGAAGTCGCTTGTTTCCGTTCTCGAAGCCTGCCTCAGGGACGATCCCCGCAAGCGTGCAACGAACTTCACCTCCATCGTCGACGCTCTCGAAGACGCCCGCCGGGATCTCCTCGCCGAGACCACTAGCCACAAAGCGCCGTCGCAGGACGGGCCGAGGGACTGGACGGCAACCTCGGTGCAGACACCGCAAACCTCTGCCTCCTCACTGATTGAAGTCGAGATCAACGGAGGCGCCGAGTCTCCGGAGACGACCTCCCCGCCGACTCTCGACCGGGTCGCCGACGCGATCCGTCGGCCGGCCCGTTCCCGCCTTCGTCGCCGCTGGCTGACTTTCGCCACGGTCGCCGGAACGGCACTCTGGCTCGGCGGCACACTGTGGTCGTCGAAGGGCAGCCCGCTCGCCGGCTCGGAAGCGCCGGCGCCGCGGAACGAGGCGCCGGTCGAACGGCAGGCTCTGGCCACGGAGACCGGAAGCGAGGAACCCGCCACGCAGCCCGTCAGTCCGGGTACGCTTGAGGAACCCGAAGCACCACCCCCGGACGCCAGTCCAGCCGTCAGCCGGGGCATCGGCCGTCTGGCCCTCGCGCCCGCCTGGGATCCGCACATCACCGTCTCCATCGACGGAGACGCCCCCGTGGTCCTCGACCGAAGAAGGGTGTTCGAGGTCGAAGCCGAAGTCGACCACGTGCTGACGTTCGAACTCGCCACTCGCGACTATCAGATCCGGGAACAGGTCGTGACCCAGGTCGGCGTCGACCGGCTGCTGGAAACGCCGGTGCCTCTGGTTCGACCCGGCGCCGTCAGCATCGCGGCGGCGACCGAGTCGGAACGTCCCGTCTTCGTCCGCATCGGTGACGAAGCGATCGGCTGGACGCCCATCCGCGACCTGCCCGTACCGGCCGGCACCCATGTGCTCAGTCTCCTCCGAAACCCCAGGTGGCAACCGGACGACCGGATCGACCAGAAGATCGAGGTGAACGCCAGGCAGGAGACGATAGTCCAGTTCGACCTCGAATCCGAGCCGGCCGTCCTGATCGTCAACGGTCGGAGAATCGAGTACGTTCCACCTCAACCCGAAACGGCGCCGCAACCGCCGCGGCTCCCGGAGACGTCCGCGGCGACCGGGCAGACCACGGCGCCGACGGACTGAGTCCGCGAGGCCCTTCCTCGGGCCAGGTCGGCAGCGGCCGGTTGCTGTAGGCTGACCACGAGGACGGCGAGAGACGATGGCCGAGACGATCGAGTTGACGGCGCCGCCCAGGAAAGCCCATTCCCGGACTGAGGAGCCGTCCATCGCCAGTGACGAGGAAACGCCCCTCGACGTGAGCGTCCTCGTGCCGGTCCTCGACGAGAGTGCGACGGTTTCCGCCCTGGCCGAGCGCGTGCTTGCGAACCTGGACTCCATTCATGTCCGGGCGGAACTCGTGTTCATCGACGACGGCTCGACCGACGGCACTTCCGATGCCGTTCGCCGCGAACACCAGCGCGATCCCCGGGTGCGGCTCATCCGGTTGCGCCGGAACTTCGGCAAGGCGGCGGCCCTTTCGGCCGGCGTGGATCACTCACGGGGCCGGATTCTCGTCACGATGGATGGCGACTTGCAGGACGATCCCGACGAGATTCCGCGCCTGTTGCGGGCGCTCGAAGACGGCCCTCTCGACCTTGTCTCGGGCTGGAAGCGCACCCGGCGCGACCCGTGGCGCCGTCGACTGGCGTCCAGGGTCTTCAACTGGGTGACACGCACGCTCTCGAACGTCCGGCTGCACGACTTCAACTCCGGCTTCAAGGCCTACCGCCGGGAAGTCCTGGAGCAGGTCGCCGTGTACGGCGAACTCCATCGCTACATTCCCGTGCTCGCCAGCCGGCGCGGCTTTCTCGTCGGCGAGATTCCGGTGGCGCACCATCCGCGCCGCGTCGGCCGCAGCCGGTACGGATGGGATCGCTCCTACAAGGGACCCGTGGACCTGATCACGGTCCTGTTCATCAGCCGGTTCACCCGCCGCCCGCTGCACCTCTTCGGCCCGATCGGCCTGATCAGCTTCGCCGCCGGCCTTGGCATCTGCGCCTGGCTCGCGGCGCTCTGGTTCGCCGGCGCCTCGCTTTCGAACCGGCCGCTGCTGCTGCTCGGCGTCCTGTTGATGGTTCTCGGCATCCAGATCGTCACGACGGGCCTGATCGGCGAACTGATCACCTTCAAGAACTTCCGCCGGCCCGATAGCTACTCCATCCGCGAACGGGTCGGCTGAACCCGGTTGCCCGGCGGCAGGAGCGCGGCTCTGCGCATCCTCTTCCTCACCCAGACCTACCCTCGCTGGCCCGGCGACACCGCCGGACCGTTCATCCGCGAGCTGGCCCGCGGGTTGGTCCGCACCGGCGACGAGGTCACCGTCCTCGTTCCGCGAGCGCCGCAGGTGCGTCGTGCCTGGAACGACGACGGCGTCGATGTGCACTCATTCTCATACGCCCCCCCTCGAATGGAGGTCCTCGGCTACGGCCGCAGTCTGGCGGCGGACGAGCATGTACGGCCGGGCGCGGCGCTCGCCGCTCCCCTCTATCTGTTCTCGGCGGCGAGGACGGTAACCCGGCATCTCGGACGCGAACGCTACGACCTGCTCCACGCTCACTGGGTCGCGCCGAACGGGCTCGTAGCCCTCTGGCCGGGCGTACACAGACGAAAGACGCTGATCGCCGCCGGGCTGCACGGCAGCGACGTCTTTCTGGCTGAGAAGGCGGTCGCTCGCCCGGCCATCCGTCGGGCCCTGTCCCGCTGCGGCCTTCTCACCGGATGCTCGCCCGAACTCGTCGAGAGAGTCCAGCGGATCGGCTACCAGGACAAACCGTCCCGCGTGATCCCCTACGGCGTCGATACGGACATGTTCTGCCCGGCAGCGGAGCTTCCGGGCAAGCTGGACGAGGAACCCTGGCGCGAGCGCCTGGACATTCCGGGAGACGCCACCGTCCTGCTCGGCGTCGGCCGCCTGGCGACGAAGAAGGGCTTCCAGGTGCTGATCGACGTTCTGCCCCGGCTGCTCTCCGACTTCAGCGACCTGCACGCGATCATCGCCGGCGACGGTGATCAGATGGCCGGTTTCCGAGGGGCAGTCAATGGCTGGAGGCCCGATCACACGGGCCGGGTCCATCTTCCCGGCGCTGTCGCCCACGACGATCTGCCCGGCCTCTACCGCTGCGCGGACCTCTTCGTCCTACCCGCCGTTCACGATCCGCAGGGCAACGTCGACGGCCTGCCCAACGTGATCCTGGAAGCCCTGGCAAGCGGGCTGCCGGTGGTCGCGACCACGGTTTCCGGTATCCCGCTCGCGGTGGAGTCGGGAGCGCAGGGAATCCTCGTTCCGGAGCAGGATCGCGCCGCTCTGAGGGAGGCGATCGCGGGTCTCCTCGCCAACCCGGAGGAGCGGCGCCGGATGGGCGCCCGCGCCCGCGGCCGCGCCGTCGCCCACCTGACCTGGGACATCGTGGCGGGCAGGTACCGGCAGGCCTACCTCGACGCCCTGGAGGACGGGGCCCGGCAATGAACCGGCCGGCCGAGGACGGACCGATCGAGCCGCGACGTCGAGGGCTCTGGTGGACGATCCTGGCCGCAGCGATGACGCTGCCCACGGTCGCCTCGCTCGCCTACTTCGTCTGGCTCGAGGGGACGGCCTGGGTCGCACCCGTCTACCTCGGAGCAAAGGCGCTCCAGTTCGCCGGACCGGTGGCGGCCCTGGGCCTTCTGCTGGCGGCCGCCTTCGGTCCCTCCAGGCCGGGCCGATCGATCGCCCTCGGGCTGGGCACCGGCATCGCGGGGGCCGGCTTCACCTGGCTGGCCTATGCCGTTCTGTTTCGCGGCGGGGAGATGGCCACGACCGCCGCCGGGGCGATCACGGTCAAACTGGCCGACTTCCATCTCGACACGCTCGAGCGCTACATCGTCGCGGCGCTCCTGATCAGCTTCGTCCACTCCTGGCTCGAGGAGGTCTACTGGCGGGCCTTCGTCTACGGCAGGCTCCGCCGTCTGATTTCCTCCAGGTGGGCGCACCTGGTGGCAGCCATCGGCTTTGCCGCTCATCACGTGGTCGTCATCGGCGTCTATCTTGGCGACACCTCGGTCCTGCTCCTGACGCTCATGTCGCTTCCCGTCCTCCTCGGGGGCGTCCTCTGGTCGCTGCTCTACCGCACGACGGGCAACCGCTTGCTGGCGCCCTGGCTCAGCCACGTCTGCCTCGACCTCGCGATCATGGCCGTCGGTTACGAGTTGATCTTCGCCGGTTGAAGCCCGAGCTCTTCGCGCGCGACCGGCAGCCCCTGTTCGTGAAGCCAGTCGTCGTTGTAGATCGTGCTCAGGTACCGGGTCCCCGAATCGGGAAACAGCGTCACGACCCGGGCGCCCGGCCGCAGTTCCGGCAGCATCTGCCGCACGCCCCAGAGCGCCGCGCCGCTCGAACCACCCACGAGCATCGCTTCGTGCCGTGCCAGTTCGCGGGCCGCAAGGAACGCCTCGGCGTCGCTGACCTGGAACATCCGGTCGAAGACCTCGAACTCCGGACAGTCGATGATCTCTTCGTCCCCCAGTCCTTCGAGCAGGTAGCGGCCCGCCGGCGCGGACGCGTCGGGGGCTCCGGAGAGAGCCGCGAAGTGGCGGCTGAACACGGACCCTTCGACATCGACCGCCAGGACCTGGATGGCCGGATCCCTCTCTTTCAGGAAGCGGCCCACCCCTGAAACCGTGCCGCCGGTGCCGATGCCACCCACGAAGACGTCGATCCGGGCCTCCATCTGATCCCAGATCTCCGGAGCCGTCGTCTCGTAGTGGCACTCGTTGTTGTCTCGATTGTTGTGCTGGTCCGGAAAGAAGGCTCCCGGCTCGGCCGCCACCAGGCTCCGGGCCTTCCGGTTGTACGACTCCGGGTGCTCGGGGTCCAGATCGCCGTCGACCAGGACGAGTTCGACCCCCAGAGCCCGCAGGCAATCGAGCTTCTCGCGGCTGGTCTGGCGACGGACGACCGCGCGGCAGCGCAGTCCGCGGGTCGTGGCCATCATGGCCAGGCCCATCGCCGTGTTCCCGGAGGACGCCTCGATCACCAGCCCGCCGGGTTCGAGCGCGCCGGCCGCGAGCGCACGATCCACGAGGTACCGCGCGACCCGGTCCTTCACGCTGCCCATCGGGTTGAGGTACTCGAGCTTCGCGAACACCTCGACGCCGGCGCCGGCGTCGCCCAGGGAACGCCGGAGACGCACCATCGGCGTACCGCCGATCGCCCCGCACACGTCCTCGCAGACGCCCATTGAAGCTCTGATAGCCGCCTTCAAGGTAGCGCGAAGACTACTCGTCCCCGTCGGAGCCGAGCAGCCGGTCGCGGACGATCTGCATGTCCTCCCAGGTGGCCCGCTTGTACGACGGATCCCGAAGCAGGAAAGCCGGGTGATAGGTGACCCGCACCGGCACGCCGCCGGCCTCGTGCCAGGTCCCCCGCATGCGCCCCAGCGAGGTCTTGGTCCCCAGCAGAAGCTGCGCCGCTACCCGCCCCAGGGCGACGATCACGCGGGGTGCGATGAGTTCGATCTGGCGATCGAGAAAGGAACGACAGGCCGCCGTTTCGTCAGGCTGCGGATCCCGGTTGTTCGGCGGCCTGCACTTCACGACGTTCGTGATGTAGACGTCCTCGCGCCGCAGGTCGATGGCCTGGATGATCTTCGTCAGAAGCTGGCCCGCAGGCCCCACGAACGGAAGACCCTGCCGGTCCTCCTGCGCGCCCGGGCCCTCGCCCACGAACATCAGATCCGCCTCGCCGGCGCCGGCGCCGAAAACGACCGTGTTCCGCGTCCTGCACAGGCCGCAGGCCGTGCAGCCACGGGCCTCCTCGGCGACCGCCAGCAGGCGCTCCAGGCGTCCCCCGGTTGTCGCCGGCTCTGACGACGGCGCCGACCGCGCCGGCGGCGGATAGGCCTCCGTGAAGCCCAGATCCCGCAGCAGGCCGATCTCCTGCGGAATCGGCAGGCGGTTCCGGTTCACGTCGCCTCGGCTGCGAAAAGCTCCAGCAGCCGTCCCGCCAGTTCATCCTTGGACTGCTTCGGAAACCGCTCGACTTCCCCTTTCGCACCAAAGGCCACGACCTCGTTGTCGGCGGACTCGAAACCGATGTCCGGGCGGGACACGTCGTTGGCGACGATCCAGTGCGCCCCCTTGGCCTTCAGCTTGCCCCGCGCCGAGCGCTCCAGGTGTTCGGTTTCCGCGGCGAAACCGACGCGCAGCGCCCGCGGAGCCACAGCCGCCAGACCGGCCAGCAGGTCCGGGTTCTGTTCGAGCTCCAGCACCAGGCCGTCTCCGCCCGACTTCTTCATCTTCTGCTCGGCGCGCTCGCGGGGCCGGTAGTCGGCGACGGCGGCCGCCATGACCACGAGGTCCGCATCGGGAACCGCCTCGTGGAGCGCCGCTTCCATCTCGGCGGCCGAAACGACGTCGACACGTTCCACGCCGGCGGGCGTCTCGAGCTTCACGGGACCGGCAATCAGCCTGACCCGAGCGCCACGGATCGCCGCCTGGCGCGCCAGCGCGAACCCCATCCGGCCGCTCGATCGATTGCCCAGGAAACGCACCGGGTCGAGCGCCTCGTAGGTCGGCCCGGCTGTGACGACGACTCTCCTGCCGGCGAGCGGGCCGGCGAACGCGTCGTCTCCCGCCTCGGGCAGGTCAAGGACCCGGCACACGGCGTCGACGATCGCCTCCGGCTCGGCCATGCGGCCCCAGCCCCGCTCACCTGAAGCCAGTACGCCCTCGACCGGGCCGACCACCTCGACGCCGCGGCCGTGCAGGGTGGCGACGCGGGCCGCGACCGCCGCCTTCCGCCACATGGCGTCATGCATGGCAGGAGCGACCACCACCGGTCCTTCGAACATCAGCGCGGTCGTACTCAGGAAGTCGTCCGCCAGGCCCAGGGCCAGGCGGGCCAGCGTGTTCGCGGTCGCCGGCGCGACGCAGAGCAGGTCGGCCCACTGCGCGGCCTCGACGTGCAACTCCGCGCCGTCGCTGCCGCCGTCGCGCGCCAGATACTCCTGGCCGTAGACGCGATCGCCGCTCAGGACCTCCAGGGTCAAGGGCGAGACGAAACTCTCGGCAGCGAGGGTGGGCGCACAGCGTACTTCGAGACCGTGCTCCCGCAGGCGACGGACCAGGTAAGCGCCCTTGTAGGCGGCGATGCCGCCGGTGATCCCCAGGAGGACCCTGGCCGCCCGTTCAGGCACGCGGGACGGTCCCTAGTTGACGGTGCTGGGGAGACTCAGACCGCCGTTCTCCGCGTCCGCTCCATCCTCGTCAGTGCCGTCCGCGTCCGCGGATTCGGGCGCCTCGCCGTAGTCCCAGTCAACGAGCTCGTTCGCGATCTCCTTCATCGCATGCCGGGCGAACTTCGGGCTTTCCCGCTGCATCCGTTCGGGAGCCCCCCGGATCAGTTGCTCGGCTCGCCGCGCGGCCAGGAGCACGTACCGGAACTTGCTGTCGATCTTCTCAGGAATACGTTCCATGTGCATGAAAGTCCGCGAGAACGCGGTTGACGCGTTCTCGCATCCGCCCCCTTCGCTGTCGTTTCTCGAGAATGATGGCCGCCAGGATCCTGCTGGCGGCCTCAGCGCGATCATTCACAATAACATAGTCGTAGTCCCGGACCCGGTCCACCTCGGCCAGCGAACCGGCCAGACGCTGCGCGATCTCGGGCGCGTCGTCCAGGTCCCGCCCCCGCAGCCGGGACACGAGCGCATCGTAGCTGGGCGGCATGACGAAGATTCCCCAGACCGCGGTCCGGAGCGCGTCCGCGGCGCGGCCCGGCAGCGACATCACCTGCTTCGCGCCCTGCACGTCGATGTCCAGGAGGACGTCGACTCCTCGCTCGACGCGCGGCAGTACCTCGTCCACCGCCGTGCCGTAGCGATTGCCGTGAACCTCCGCCCACTCCAGGAACCGGCCGTCGGCCACCATCCGGTCGAACGTCGTCCGATCGACGAAGTGGTAGTCGTCCCCGTCCCGCTCGTTCTCCCGGGGCCGGCGGGTCGTGTGGCTGATCGAGAACTCGACACCGTCGATGAGATTCATGGCGTGGTGGACCAGAGTCGTCTTGCCGGCGCCTGACGGCGCCGAGAGAATGAACAACTCCCCCCTGGGCACGACCGGCTCCTCCCCGGCGTCCGGTTCTCTGTCCACGCCCTTCATCTGCACGCAGTCATTCGACGTTCTGCGCCTGTTCGCGCAACTGCTCGCACAGCACCTTACCTTCGACCACGCCTCGCTGCATCTCGAGGTCCCGGCACTTCGAGCCGATCGTGTTCAGTTCGCGCAGAATCTCCTGGCTCAGGAACACGAGCCGCCTCCCGATCGCGCTCCCCTCCTTCATCGCCGTCTCGAATCCCTCGAGATGGCCATCGAGGCGCTCCAGCTCCTCGGAGGTGTCGCTGCGCTCCACGAGCAGAGCGACCTCCTGCACCAGGCGAGCCGGGTCGAGCGGGTCGCCCCCTCCCAGCAGTTCACCGATCCGGCGTTCGAGTTCTCCGGTCGCCCGTCCGATGACCTCGCTCCGGCGCGCCGCCAGAGCGCCGACGCAGGCGCGCAGCGAGGCCAGATGTCCGTTCAGCGAGTCGGCCAGAACCTGCCCTTCCCGTTCCCGTTCGACCACCAGAGACGCCACCGCGCGCCGGCACGTTTCCATCACCAGCGCTCGCTCTTCAGGACCGGCCGCGCCGACTCCGGATTCCGCCCGGAGTGCACGGACCGCCGAGAGGAGCTCCCCGGCGCTCAACCCCGAGTTGACGATTCCCCGTCGGCGCCAGCGCCGCACGGTCTGCTGCAGCCGTTCCACGGCCACGTCCGTCTCGTCGAAGTCGGTCGCGTCCCCCGTCGACTCGATATCGACCCCGATCTCCACCCGGCCACGCCCGACCTCCGCGGCGACCGCGCTCCGCAGTTCGGGCTCGAGGGTCCTGAACGGGCTCCGCACCCGGACGACGACATCCAGGTTGCGGTGGTTCACGGACCGCGCCGTGACGGTCACCCGATGGCGGCGGACGGTTGCCGTCGCCTCACCGTAGCCGGTCATGCTCCTCACCGCCGGATCACTCCTTCACCGTTCCCGGCGATCGGCCGACTTCCGGGAAACCCAGTTCGTCGAGCAGGCAGCCGGCCGCTCGCTCGCTCGCTCCGGATTCGCCCAGGGCCGGCCTCAGTTCGGCCAGCGCCGCGCGCATGGCATCGATGCGGTTTCGACGGCTCAGCAGCCTGGATGCCGCGGCGGCCATCCGTTCGTCATCCGCCTCCGCCTGCAGCAACTCGGGCACGACCTGGCGGCCGAGCACCAGGTTGACGAGGCTCACGAACGGCAGGTCCACCAGGAGGCGTCCGACCGCGTAGGTCAGCGGGGACACCCGGTAGACAACGATCATCGGCGTTCCGAGAAGCCCGACCTCGAGAGTGGCCGTTCCGGAAGCGCAGAGAGCGAGGTGGGAACCCGCGACCGCGGCGAACCGGTCGGCCCGCACCACGTCCAGTTCGTCTCCGCTCAGCGGCCCGCCGGCGATCAGCCGACCGACCAGCTCCGGATCGACCGTGGGCGCGAGAATCAGACGGACCAGGCCGGCCCGTTCCGCCGTCCCGACCAGCGCCGCGGCCGCGCGCAGCATGGGCGGCAGGATTCGCCGAACCTCGCTGTTTCGCGAACCCGGAAGGAGCGCGAGCACCGGCCGCTCCGGCACGCCTTCCTGGCAGTCCCATGCCGATTCGAGCTCCGGTACGTCGTCGACCAGGGGGTGCCCCACGTGATCCACGTGGAGGTCACGTCCCCGGTAGACCTCGACCTCGAACGGAAAGAGCACGAGCATCCGATCGACGAGGCGCGCGATTGTCCGTACGCGCCGTCGCCGCCATGCCCACACCTGGGGTGACACGTAGTACAGAACCGGTATGCCGCGGCGGCGCAGGCGCCGGGCCAATCTCAGGTTGAAGTCGGGGAAATCGACCAGCACGGCCAGGCTGGGCCGGCGCGTCTCGGAAGCCAGCAACAGCTTGCGGAACGCGCGGCGGATGCGCGGCAGCTCGCGGACGACCTCGGCGATGCCGACGACCGCGACCTCGTCGCTGTGCGCAACCGGCTCCAGGCCGGCCGCCGCCATCGCGTCGCCACCGAGTCCGAAGAAGCGGATTCGCCTTCCGTCTCCGGCCAGACGGGCCACCGCCTCCATGAGGCCCGCGGCATGACGGTCGCCCGACGCCTCGCCGGCGGAAATCAGAACGCTCAGGGAATCGGCGTTGGCGGCGACCATGGAAACGGGAACATCAACCAGGCGAGCACCAGGCCCCCGCCGACCATGCCGATCATCATCTGCAGGAAGAGCCGCGCCCTGTCCCTGAATCGCCGCCGCCAGAGCACGGCAAAGAACAGGCTGACCTGCAGAGCGTAGATCACCATCAGGGCAAAGTGGCTGGTCAGCACTGGATCAGTCCTTCGAGCCGCTGGCGATGTCCCAGGCGTCGAGTACGGCGAGCAGATTCAGAAGACCCGCGGTGAGCAGGAAGGCCTTGCCGTACTCGAACGTCGAAGAGAGGATGTTGCCTTCGTACTCCACCACGTAGCGGGCGAGAAAGTAGGGACCTCCGGCGCCCATCGAGCTGAGCGTCGCCAGACGACTGAGCGGTTGCTCGGGAATGACGACGTAGAGATGGCCACGCAGCCAGCACCCGAACAGGAAGGAGAACAGGACCACTCCGCAGACAACCGCGGCCCGGCGGGGTTTCCTCAGCAACAGGTGACCGGACCCGGGCACGGCCCAGGCCGCGACCGCGACCACAATCTGCCGAACGAGGCCCTGGGGCTGCGGAGAGGAGCCGGCAGGAGGCGGAGGCGTCGTCATGCGTTGCGCGGCGGCGGGCTCGGCCACGGGACCTGGCTGCTTCTCTCAGCCCCGGGCGGACCTACTCGTCGGAGTTGAGACGTTCCCTGAGTTCCTTGCCGGGCTTGAAGTAGGGGATCTTCTTGGACGGGACGTCGACGCGGGCGCCGGTCTTCGGATTCCGGCCGATCCGTGACCCCCGTTCCCGAATGCGGAAGCTCCCGAATCCGCGAAGCTCGATCTTGTCGCCGTCCTTCAGGGAGTCGACGATGCTCTCGAAGACCGTGCTGACGATGACCTCGGCGTCCTTCTTGGTGAGGTTGGCGCTACGGGCGACCTCCTCGACCAACTGTGCCTTCGTCACGCCGTGGCGGATGTCGGAAGGAAACTGGATCGCGTCTTTCATTCTCGGCTCCTCCCACAGGTCCAGCAGGTACTAGTTCCCCTCCGACTCCTCGTCTGACGGATTCTCTTCGGCAACGGCCTCGGGCTCGTCGGCCGCCTCATCGGCCTCTTCAACTTCATCACCGTCCGCAGGGGCCGCGCTCATCTCCGCGACGTCCTCGGCACCGTCCTCCATGACCGCTTCCGCCGGCCCTTCCGCCTCGGGTGCCTCAGCCTCGCCGGCGGCATCCTCCTCCTCCTCGGCGTCTTCCTCCGCCGCGGCCGCCGCGGCACGAGCAGCGGCCAGCTTCCGCTCCCGTTCCGCGGACAGCTCGTCGGCCTCTTCGTCACTCAGCTCGGTCACGCCGCGCAGCGTCAGCCCAACCTTCTTGTCCTCGTCCTCGATACGCAGGATGCGCGCACGGACGAACTCACCGATCCGGTAGTGGTCCTCGAGCTTGCCGCCCGGAACATCCACTTCGCTGACGTGGGCCAGCCCTTCCAGCCCGTCGTAGACATCGATGAAGAGCCCGAAGTCGGTCACGTTGACCACTCTGCCGACGATGTCGTCGCCGACGCTGTGACCATCCACGAAGTCCTGCCACTCGTTCGGCAGGAAGTCCTTGATCGAGAGGGACACGCGCTGGCCCGTGACGTCGATGTTGGTGATCCGGGCCCGGACGGCGTCGCCCTTGGCGAGGACTTCGCTCGGATGCTTGACCCGCTTCGTCCAGCTCATGTCCGAAACGTGGACCAGCCCGTCGATCTCCTCCGTGATCTCCACGAAGGCCCCGAACTCGGTCAGGTTCCTGACGCGGCCCTCCACGATGGTGCCGACCGGGAAGCGGGCCGCCAGGTCCTCCCAGGGATTCGACTCGACCTGTCGCAGGGAAAGACTGATCCGGCGCTGACTCATGTCGAGTTCCGACACGATCGCGTCGACTTCCTGGCCGACGCTGACGATCTTCGACGGCGGCACGACCTTCTTCGTCCACGACATCTCGCTCACATGGACCAGGCCTTCGACGCCCTCCTCGAGTTCGACGAAGGCGCCGTAGTCGACCAGGCTGACGACCCGGCCCCGCACTCGTGAACCGAGGGGGTACTTCTTGTCGACCAGGGTCCAGGGATCCTCGGTCGTCTGCTTGAATCCGAGCGAGACGCGCTCCGTCTCGGGATCGAAGCGCAGAACGACGACGTCGACCTCGTCGCCCACGGCGAAGTGTTCCGAAGGATGGTTCACACGGCCCCAGGAAATGTCCGTGATGTGGAGCAGGCCGTCGATACCGCCCAGGTCCACGAACACGCCGTAGTCGGTGATGTTCTTGACCACGCCGGGAAGCCGCACCCCCTCCTTCAACTTCGTCAGGGTCTCGGCCTTCTTCTTGGCGTACTCCTTCTCGAGCACCGCGCGGCGCGACAGCACGATGTTGTTGCGGCGACGGTCCAGGCTGATCACCTTGAACTCGAGTTCCTCACCCTTGAACGACTCCAGGTACTTGACCGGCTTGATGTCGACCAGGGAACCCGGCAGGAAGGCGCGCAGGCCGACATCGACCGTCAGCCCTCCCTTGATCCGGTCGATCACACGGCCCTTGATCACCTTGCCTTCCTTGAAGCTCGTCTCGACCTGGGCCCAGATACGCATGCGCTCGGCCTTGACCTTCGAGAGCATCACATGCCCGTCCGCGCCTTCCGTCTGCTCGAGCAGGACCTCGACTTCGTCGCCGACGCCGATCTGGAGCTTGCCGTCCCGGGAAGTGAACTCGTGAATCGGCACCAGTCCCTCGGACTTGTAGCCGACATCGACGACAACGTCGTTGGCTGTGATCGCGATCACCGTTCCCGAGACGATCTCGCCTTCGTTGAGATGCCGCATGCTGTCGTCGTACATCTCGACGAGCTGTTCGTAGGACAGGTTGTCCCCGTCCTGTGCCTGCGCTTCCGGGGGAAGCGGGTCCGCGGAGGGCGCTTCCAGGGGAAGCGCCTCGGTCGTGTGTTCTTCAGTGGGTTCCATGGGTTCCTGTGTTCTCGCCGCAGTGTCTCGACGGCGGCGGTAGGCGTTTCAAGGTGCTTTGGACGGCGACAGTCCTACCCCGGGACGAGCCACCACAGGCAGTCGCCCAGGGACGAACCGGCGCCGGGGTCAGACGAACAAGTATAGGGACGCGGCACTACCTGGTCAACCGTTTGGAGGTTCTCCAATCGGCTCGATTCGACCGTGCTTAGTCGCTGATTTCACGTGACTTACGGCCCCTGCGGCCGCCCCTGGCCAGGCGGCCCAGCGACCAGTCCGCATGGCTGCCGACGACCGGATCGTCGCTCTCCCGGGCCCGTTCGAGGGCCGCGGCGTAGGCCGGATCCGCCCGATTGCCCATCGCCACGGCCGCGTTGCGTCGCAGACCCGGCCTGCCCGCACGCTTCATCGGGCTATGCCGGAAACGGCGGCGGTAGTCGTCCTCCGAGATCGACAGGAGGGCGGTCAGGTCCAGTTCGGCGCGGTCTGGCGGAAGCCCGAAGATCCCGGCCCGCTGCCGTTCGACGGGGGCCGCCCGGTGCTGGTTCCAGGGGCAGACCTCCTGGCAGATGTCGCAGCCGAAGACCCAGTCACCGACCATCGCACGCGCCCTCTCGGGCAGCTCCCCGCGATGCTCGATCGTCCAGTAACTGATGCACCGCTCCGAATCCAGCACGTAGGGTTCCGGCAGCGCTCCCGTCGGGCAGGCCTCGAGACAGCGACGGCAGTCACCACAGAGGTCCTCGGCCAGCGGCTCGCTCGGTTCGAGCTCCAGGGTCAGAAAGAGTTCACCGAGCAGGAACCAGGAGCCGCTGCGATCGAGCAACTGGGTGTTCTTGGCCACGGCGCCGAGGCCGGCCCGCGCCGCCAGGGCCCGCTCCAGCACGGGCCCCGTATCGACGTAGGGGCGAGTGCCGGCGCCCGGAAACGCCTCCCGGATGCGGGAGGAAAGCCGCCGCAGACGGCGCTCCATCACGTCGTGATAGTCGTCGCCCCGGGCGTAGCGCGCCACCCGTGGCCAGAGGTCGCCCGCCGGTTCCGGCTCGCCATCCAGGGGGTGGTAGTGCAGCGCGACACAGAGCGCCGACCTGGCGCCGTCGAGGAGCGTGGCCGGAACAACCCGGCGGCCCGGCCGGCGGCCGAGCCAGGCCATCGACGCGAAGAGGCCCCGTTCCAGCCTGCGCAGGAAGGCGGAACCGGTTCCGGCCTGCGGCGCCAGCGCGGCTACGCCCGCGCGGTCGAAACCCGCTTCGAGCGCCCAGCCGATCAGCAGGTCGGCGCGGCTGCCCGGGTTGGCGGGCGCCTCGCTCACCGGCGGCCCGCCGGCGGCGCCAGGACCTCGAAGCGGGTGGGATGGTCGTCTTCCGGGCCGGCCGCCACATCCTCCGTCGTCTCCCGCCGCCAGTCGTCGAGCGGAGACAGATCGACCGCCGTGTCGCCTTCGACTTCAGCCAGCACACGGGTCAGGTACACGCGGTCCGCGAGACGAAACGCCGCGCTGAACAGCCCGGCGCCGCCGATCACGAACAGTTCTTCCTCACCGGCCTCGCGGGCCGCCTTGATCGCCGCCTCGAGCGAGCGCTGCACCTCGGCGCCGGGAGCCTCGAACCCGGCCCGCCTGCTCAGCACGACGCACCTCCTGCCCGGCAGCGGCCGGCGGCCGATCTCCTCCCAGGTGCGCCGCCCCATCACCACGTGGTGGCCCGTGGTCAGCCGCCTGAAACGCCGGACATCGGTCCTGAGGCGCCAGGGCAGTTGACCCTCGAGGCCGATCACGCCGTTCGTCGCCGCGGCCAGAATCGCCGAGACTCTCATTCCGCTACATCCCTCCCACCGTTCTCAGACGGCGATCGGCGCCCGGATCGGCGGATGCGGCTCGTAGCCCACGAGCTCGAAGTCGTCGAGCGTGAAGTCGAACACGGAGCCGACGTCCGGGTTGAGCTGCATCCGCGGCAGCGGTCGCGGTTCCCGGGTCAGTTGCTCGCGCGCCTGGTCCACGTGGTTGCTGTACAGGTGGGCGTCACCGAAGGTGTGCACGAACTCCCCCGCCTCCAGTCCGCAGGCCTGGGCGACCATCATCAGGAGCAGCGAGTAGGAAGCGATGTTGAAGGGCACTCCCAGGAAGAGATCGCCGCTGCGCTGGTAGAGCTGGCATGACAGACGACCGCCGGCAACGTAAAACTGGAACAGGGTGTGGCAGGGCGGCAGAGCCATCGAGTCGACCTCGGCGACGTTCCAGGCGCTGACGATCAGCCGCCGTGAGGTCGGCTCGCTGCGGATGCGCTCGATCACCGCGGCGATCTGATCGATCGACCGGCCGTCATGGGTAGGCCAGGACCGCCACTGCGAGCCGTAGACAGGACCGAGGTCGCCGTGCTCGTCAGCCCATTCGTCCCAGATCGAGACGCCGTGCCGGTGCAGGAACTCGACATTCGTGTCGCCGCGAAGGAACCACAGCAGTTCGACGACGATCGATCGCAGGTGCAAGCGCTTCGTCGTCAGCGCCGGAAAGCCGTCCGCGAGGTCGTAGCGCAACTGCCTGCCGAACACGCTGCGCGTCCCGGTGCCGGTGCGGTCGTCGCGGACCACGCCGTCGTCGAGCACTTCCCTCAGCAGGTCGAGGTACTGGCGCATCGGATGTCACGCTACCAGCCGACTACAGCAGCCGCAGCAGCGCCGCCCTCTGCTCGTCGTCGGCGACCCGACCGAGCTTGCGACGCAGCCGCCGTCGGAGATACGAGCGCTCCCAGCGCGGCCGGTGGAGGCCGTAGTAGCGCAACTGGGAGGCACGGTAGAAGCGTTCCACTTCGGGGGACAGGAGCCGCGTCCCGCGACGCCCCGTCGTGACGCCGCGCGTGTGGAAGGCGCGCGCGCCTTCCACCTGACGCTGACGCCAGCCCTTCCGCGCCAGCCGCAACCCGAGGTCGGCGTCCTCGAAGTAGAGAAAGAAGTCCTCGTCGAAGCCGCCGACTTCCTCGAACGCGCTCCGGCGAACAAGCAGACAGGCGGCCGAGAACCACCCTTGCCCGAGCAGCGGCCGGAGCAGCCGTGGCAACAGCGCGTGGTTCCAGACGCTCCCCTCGAAGCGGTTGCGGAACCTCTGGATCGCCTCCCCGACCACTCCCACCGGGGGCGCCCAACCCAACTGCAGCGAGCCGTCCGGGTAGAGAAGGTCGGGAGCGGCGACCCCGAGCCTGGAATCCGACTCCAGAGCTTCCACCAGTCGGCGCAGCGACGTCGCGTCGATCCAGGCGTCCGGGTTGAGCAGCAGCAGGTAGCGACCCCCACTCTCCCGGGCCGCCAGGTTGCAAGCGGCGCCGAATCCCAGGTTGCGCGCAGACGCGATCAGCCGCACCGCCGGCTCCGGCGCCGGGTCCTGATCCTCAAGTTCCCGAACCGCCTCCGGAGAACCATCGGTCGAGGCATTGTCCACCACGACGGTCTCCAGTCCGGCGCTTCCCGGCTGCCACTCGTCGGCCACCGCACGCAGACGCTCCAGGCAATGGCGAAGATGAAGGCCCGCATTGTGGTTGACGACCAGAACGCTGACCGCCGGGACATCAGGCCCGCTCACGGACGTCCTCCTCGCGCCCCCCGCCAGGCTGTCTCGACCTCGATCGCGAACGTCTCCGCGGCCCGGGCCCAGGTCAGCGACCGAACGCGCTCGGGGCCCTGAACCTCCGCGACGCTCCGCGCTTCGCCTTCGAACAGCAGCCGGCGCAGGCCGTCCGCCACGCCAGCGACGTTCAGCCGGTCGCACCTGAGCGGATAGTCCGGCCAGAGTTCGAGCAGCGCCGGCGCGTCGGAAACGAGCGCCGGCACGCCGGCCGCCAGCGATTCGAGCGGGGGCAGGCCGTACCCCTCGTACTCCGACACATAGATCGTGCCGACAGCACCCGCGTACAACTCCGGAAGATCCCGGTCATCCACGTAGCCGATCCGGATCACGCGGTCCGCGCAGCCGCTCGAGCGAATCATGTGGTCCAGGTCGGCCGGCCTCGGCAACTGGTTCGTGCCGGCGATGACGAGCTGGAGCTCTTCGATGGACAGATCGCCAGCAGCCGTCGCCATCCCGACCGGAGCCACCGCCCCCAATAGCCGGGTCAGGCCGGCCAGCACCAGGTCCAGTCGCCGCCGAGGCAGGATGGAACCCAGGATCAGCAGATAGGGCTGCCGTACCCCCAGCCTCGCGAGGTTCTCTCTCGCTCCTGGAGTGCCGCGAGAAACCGATTGCCCGGCCTGCTCGAACCGGGGCGATACGCCCAGGGGCGCGACCGCGATCCGTTCCCCCGGGACGCCATACCGCCTCTGCAGTTCGGCGGCGGTACGGCCCGTGTCGGTCAGCACCCTGGTCGCCGAACGGGCCGCGCGGCGTGCGAGGAAGCGCCGCCTCCACTTCTCCCTGAAACGAAAGTCCCGCGGCAGGACCTCGAACGACAGGTCGTGAACCGTGACGAGCGAAGGACCCGAGACCCCGCGAGGGAGGCTGTAGCCGGGCGAGAAAAGAAGGTCCACGGGACGCCGCCGAAGGACGCGGGGCAGGCGAATCTGCTCCCAGACGATCGGATGCGCGTCGGCGCGGCGATCGAACAGGGCCTCGCAGGTACACCCCCCCGCCTCCTCTCCGGTCCACAGCGGATGCTCGAAGGGATCGCCCTTGAAGAACAGGCTCAGGCGCCAGTCGCGCGCCCGGGGCGTGCCCCGGAGAGCCGCCAGGAGCTCTTCGAGGTACCTCCCCACGCCGGTCGGCGCGCCTTCCATCTCGTAGGCGACGACGCCGATCGACCGCGGCCCCGCAGCCCCCTGCGTCATCGGGAGCCGACGGTCCGTGCGCCGTCCCCGCCTGTCATGTCGCCGTAGATGCAGATCACTTCCTCGGCTGCCCGCCGCCAGGAGAAGGTGGCCGCGCGTTCCAGACCGGCCTGGCGGTAGCGATCACGCCGCGAGGGCTCCCGCAGCAGGGCGTCGAGGCCGCGCCGGATCGCCCCCGCGTCGAAAGGGTCGACGCACACGGCCGCGTCTCCGGCCACCTCGACCAGCGACGACCGGTTCGACGTAAGCACCGGCGTCCCGCAGGCCATCGCTTCCACCACCGGCAGCCCGAAACCCTCGACCAGCGACGGATAGGCCACCACCGAGGCCGCATTGTAGAGGGCGATCAGGTCCTCCTCCGACACGGCCCCGAGGCGGCGCACGAAGTCCGGCCAGTCGCCCGCGAACACGGCCTCCCGCTTCCAGCCGCCGCCGCCGACCAGCGCGAGCGGGACCCGGTTCCGCAGATCCGGAGCGAGGCCGCGGTACGCCTCGATCAGCCGGGCGATGTTCTTGCGCGGTTCCAGCGTTCCCACCGAAAGGACGAACGGCCCGTCGAGACCGAAGCGCTCGGCGAGCCGCCGTTTCGCCGCCTCCAGGCCGGCGCCATCGAATGCCGCGAAGGCGGCCGAGGCCGCCTCGTAGACCACCCGCAGCCGATCATCCGGCAACACGAACCACTTCCGCACCTCCTCGGCCGTGGCCTCCGATACGGCGAGGATCGTGGCGCCCTGCGAGACCGCTCGCAGCGTCGCCAGCAGGCACTGGTTCCGGTTCGCCGGTACGTGAAACCGCGGGTGAGTGAGAAAGGTCAGATCGTGGATGGTGAACACGACCGGTCCGTCGAAGCAGGCGGGGTCGGCGAAGGTCGGGATGTGGAACAGATCGAGATCCCGGCGCCGCGGCCAGCGGCCCGGTCCACGCCGGACGTTTCCCGGCAGTCCCTCCAGGAGCCGATTCCAGTCGCCTGCGTCGACTTCCGCGTCGAGCGCGTACAGAACGAGGTCCGGCCTGCCGCCCCGCTCCTCCGACAGCTCCGCCAGCGCCTCCAGCAGGCTGGCTGAGTACCTGGCTACGCCGTCCCGGGGCCCGAACAGCTTGCTCACGTCGAAACCGACGCGCATGCGACCTCAGGTACTCCGCGCTTCCCGCCTCACCTCGGCGCGAATCCCCCTGGCCACCGCTCGCAGCTTCCTCGCGGCGCCGGCCCTCAGGTCTCCGGCGCTCTCGAGCTGCTCGATCAACGGCAGGATGTCGGCGTGAAGCGGATCCACCCTCGCCACCTCCTTCGCCCGTGCCCACACCGCGATGCGAAAACGATCGTAGGCGCCCGCGCCGATGACGCGGCGCAGCGCCAACCGCAACGGCCGCGCAGGGCCGGAACGGGCAAGGCGTCCCAAGAAGGCAACGATGACCCGCCCCATGGCACCGGGAGGGTACAACAACCGGAGGGATTACACGTCGAGAACCGCCACCAGGCCGATCACCTCGTCGTACAGAGCCGAACGCTGCCGGCGCAGCCGCTTCACCGTATCCCTGCGAAAACCGCCGACCCAGAGCGCTCGCAGACCGTGACCGAGCTCGGCGATGAACCGGTGGTAGCGGAGGCCCAGCAGGGCGGAAAGCACGCACAGGGCCAGCATCCCCGCCACTCGTACCCACAGAGCCTCGGGCCTCCAGTCGAAGCCGGGCAGGGGCTCGGTCCAGGCCAGGCCCACGGCCAGGCTGGCCGCCATCCAGGCCACCGGCAGGATGATCAGTCCCAGGAACATCTTCAGGCCCGCCTGTTCCTTGCGGGTCACGGACAGCTTTCTCGCACCGAGGGCGACGAGCAGCGCGGCCGGGAGGTTGACCAGGTTGCCGATCAGGACGACCGTCGGCAACAGCAGAAGCATGAGCAGCGCTTCGGCGCCAAGGAGAATCACGCGCCAGACCGTGCGTCCGAGCGGAGCGCCATCCAGGTCCCGGTCGCTCAGGCCCAGCAACCGCAGCGCCTCCCCGTAGCGCGTTACGCGGGCGACGAGCCGATCCACGACGCCGGGGTCGATCGCGCGCTGCTTTCGATACCCCGCCCAAACCCGCGCGAAGCCCTCATCACGCTCCTGCATCGGCGCCCTCCGGAGCCTCGGAACGCCTTCACGCGCCGCCTGCTCGGCGCGCACCAGGGACCGCACCTGTTCCATTGCCCGGTGGAGCTCCCAGCTCTCGGTTGGATGGGTGACCTCGATCAGGTGCTGCTGGATCAGCCCGGTCAGGCGGTCCACGAAAGTCTCCGGACGCAGATTCTCCGGCAGTTCGACCGGCGGGTAGAACGCGAGCAGGGCCCGGGAACGGAACGCGTGTTTGCGTTCGTAGTGGAGTCCCACCGGCACGAGCAGGGGATCGCCGCCGCCCTCCTGGGCAAGCTGGAACAGCCGAGCCGCACCGGCCCGCAGCTCCAGCACCTGGGGCTCGTCGTGCGTTGCGCCTTCCGGGAAGATGGCGACGAAGGACTGCCGCACGGCGGAAGCCAGCGCGCCGAGGCTCCGATGGTTGGCCGCCCGCCGTTCCTCGTCGCTCATTCGGGCGCCCGGTTCGCCCCGATCCCGGCGACGATACAGCGGCACCGCGCCGGCGCCGCGCAGCAACCAGCCGACGATCGGGAGTCGGAACAGGCCGTGGCGCGCGCCGAACGTGACCGGGCGAGGACAGAAGCCGAGAAGAAGAATGCCGTCTGCCAGACCGTTCGGGTGCCAGGCAACGAGCAGACCGCCTCCGTCCCGTGGCACGTTCTCGCTGCCGACCACCTCGACACTGCGAAAGAACAGCCTCGCCAGCAGCCGCAGAAACCACCTGAGGCCTCGCATTCTGAGCCCGCGCTCGACCGCCGCAACCACCTCCCGACCACGCTCCGTCCGATCGCCGGCAGTCTACGCCACGGACTACGCCCGTACCATCCGACCGGTCGGTTGCTTGACAACTTCCGGCCGCCCCCCTACGGTGGTTTCACCGATGAGACGGAAGGAGGTTCCATGACACCACCGGGCCATCTCCAGCCCCCGGTTGCCCCGACGCTGACCGGCGCGGGAGCCAAGCCGGGGGCCGCCGAGTCCAGGGCTTGAATGGACCATGATTTCCGGCCGCTCGACCGTCGCCTGAACCGCCCGAGCCGTCCGAACGGACAGCGCCGAGGCAAGCCAGAACGAGTCAGGGCCCACCGGGCATAGACCGCCTACCGCGAAAACGCATCCATCCCGAGCCCGGGACACTCTGAGAGCGCAGGTTCTTCGCCTGCGCTCTCATTGCGTTCGGGTGGCCGAACACGCTTCGGGAGCGACCTTGCGTCTTAGTCCATGTGATCGCGTACATGAACTCCGCGACGCCCTGGGGCGTCGAAGCGCGGGAGGTCCAGGTGGAAGTCGCGGCCTACTTCGGCTTGCCGGCGATGCAGTTGATCGGCTTGCCCGACACCGCGGTACGGGAGAGCCGTGATCGCGTACGGGCGGCGATCCGGAGCAGCGGCTACGACCTCCAGAGCCGCAACGTCGTCATCAACCTGGCGCCCGCGGATCTGCGCAAGGAGGGCAACCAGCTCGACCTGCCGATCGCTCTCGGGCTGCTGACCGCCAACCGCGAACTCACCGCCGAGTCTCTCGAGGGCCGGATGGCCTGTGGCGAACTGGGCCTCGACGGCGAAGTGCGCCCCGTTCGAGGCGCCCTGTCCATCACGGAGCTGGCGGGAAGACTCGGCATCCGTGAAGTCCTTCTGCCGGCGGCGAATAGCCGGCAGGCCGCCTCCATCGGCGGAACGAAGGTGATCCCCGTCGCCCACCTCCGTGAGGCGATCGAACACCTGACGGGCGACCGTGTGCTCACGCCGGCGACGGCGATGCCGCCACAGAGGAGCACGGACGGCACGGAGCCCGACTTCTCGGACGTCCGCGGCCAGGAAACGGCCAAGCGGGCCCTGGAGATCGCCGCGGCCGGCGGGCACAACGTCCTCTTCGTCGGGCCGCCGGGAACCGGCAAGACGATGCTTGCCCGCCGTCTGCCCGGCATCCTGCCGCCGCTCACCGGCGTGGAGGCGATCACGGTGACGAAGATTCACTCCCTGTCCGGCCTCGCGCACGGCGCCGGTGGACTGGTCTGGACTCGCCCCTTCCGCAGCCCGCACGCCGGTGTTTCCTCGTCGGGCCTGATCGGCGGCGGATCCGTTCCCCGACCCGGAGAGATCAGCCTGGCGCACGCCGGCGTGCTGTTCCTGGACGAACTGCCCGAATTCCGGCGCGATGCGCTCGAAGCGCTTCGCCAGCCGCTCGAGGATGGCGTCGTCACGGTCGTCCGGGCGAAAGCCCGGCTCACCTTCCCCGCCCGCTTCACCCTGGTCGCCGCCTGCAACCCCTGCCGCTGCGGCCACCTCGGTGATCCGCGGGCGGAGTGCGTCTGCGCGGCGGGAGACATCGACCGCTATCGCCGCCAGCTTTCCGGTCCCCTGCTCGACCGGATCGATCTCCACGTCGAGATGCCGGTTCCCAGCCTGGAGGACCTGAAGGGACCGGCCTGCGAGGGCTCCGCCGAGATCGCGGAGAGGGTGGCGGCGGCCCGCCGCACCCAGGCCTTCCGCTTCGCCGCCGGCCATCCGGAGCCCCTGAACAGCGCGATGTCGCGCCGGGATCTGGAAGAGCACTGCCAACCCACCGAAGCGGCCCAGAGCCTGCTCGACGCGGCCTTCGAGCGCCTGGCCATGTCGGCCAGGGCACTGGCCAGAGCACTCAAGGTGGCTCGCACGATTGCCGATCTGGACTCCTCTCCGCGGATCGACGTCACCCACGTTGCGGAAGCGATTCAGTACCGGCCGCTGGACCGCCGCAACCCATGACGCCGACGCGCACGGCGGCCGGGCGGGGCTACCCTCCGCCTCGCCCGGCCGCCGCTCTGACGGCTCAGGCGTTTGCTGCTAAAATCGATCCCGGTCGATATGCCGCAAAGGACTCACACGATCGTTTTCGTCCCTCACTCGATGAGGCGAACGCGGCAGTTCCGGATCAGCAGCCGCTGGTTGACCGCCATCGTGGCGGCGGCCGCGCTCGTGCTCGGCGTTACGGGCTGGGTTACCGTCTATCAGGTCCGATCGGCGGTCCAGCTCCGCGACCTGGAGCGGATACAGCGCGAGAACGTGGATCTGCGCCGCTCCAACGCCTCCTTCGAGGCAAGCGTCTCCCGCCTGCAACAGGCGTTGACCGAGGCGGAGGACCGCACTCGCGACCTCGCGATCGTCGCCGGACTCGAACAGATCGCCGGCGGCGAGCCGGAGAGTCGGCTGTCGGAAGCCGGCGCCGGCGGCACCTTCACGAGCCTGAGCGCGCCGGACAGTTCCGATCTCTCCCTGCTGGAGGCACGGGCGTCGCTGCTCGGAGGTCGTCTCGACGCCGTCGACGGCGCGTTCCAGGAACGTCAGCTCGTCCTCGACTCGACCCCGATGATCTGGCCGGTGCGCGGCGTGATCAACAGCGGGTTCGGATTCCGGCGCGATCCGATCACCGGGCAGCGAGCCCACCACTCCGGTCTCGACATCTCCGCGGATCGCGGTTTTCCGGTGCTCGCTACGGCGAACGGGATCATCGTCCGCGCGGAGCGGATGGGCAACCTGGGCCGGGCCGTCTACGTGCTCCACCGCTTCGGCTACGAGACGCGGTACGGGCACCTGGCCGAGATCCTCGTCGAGGAGGGCCAGGAGGTTCAGCGCGGCGACGTCCTGGGCCGGGTCGGCAACTCCGGACGGGCGACGGGTTACCACCTGCACTACGAGGTGCGACTCGAAGGCGACCCCCGCAACCCCTTCGAGTATCTGCGGGACCAGGGCTGAGGCCCCGCTGCGTCACGAAACGCCGCGCTAGGATTCCCAGCCTTCTTCCCGGCAAGCGGTCGGCGCCACCGTCGCGCGGACCGAAGGGAACGCTCCCATGATCTCAAAGACGATCACCAAGGTCTTCGGCAGCAAGCACGACCGTGATCTGAAGCGGCTTCAGCCGCTCGTGGACGGGATCAACGCCCTCGAGCCGGAGCTCGAATCGCTGACCGACGACCAACTGCGGGCCCGGACCGGCGAGGCTCGAACCCGCCTCGAGCAGGGCGCCGGTCTCGACGACCTGCTGGTGCCCGCTTTCGCCACCGTTCGCGAGGCCTCGCGCCGCACCCTGGGAATGCGGCACTACGACGTCCAGATGCTGGGCGGCGTCGTTCTTCACCAGGGGAAGATCGCCGAGATGAAGACGGGCGAGGGCAAGACCCTGGTCGCCACTCTGCCCGTCTACCTCAACGCCCTCGCGGGCAATGGCGTCCATGTCGTCACCGTGAACGACTATCTGGCGCGACGCGACGCCGAATGGATGGGACAGATCTACCGCTTCCTCGGTCTCGAGGTCGGTGTGATCCAGCACGGCCTGACCGACCAGGAGCGGCAGCAGGCCTACGGCGCCGACATCACGTACGGCACGAACAACGAGCTCGGTTTCGACTACCTGCGCGACAACATGAAGTTCGCGCTGGAGTCGATGGTTCAGCGGGGCCACCACTACGCGATCGTCGACGAAGTCGACTCGATCCTCATCGACGAGGCGCGAACGCCCCTGATCATCTCGGGGCCGTCCGAGCAGTCCACCGAGAAGTACACGCTCGTCAACCGGATCATCCCCAGACTCGAACGCGGCGAGGAGATCCGCGAGGGCGACCGCAAGTACACGACCGGCGATTTCGTCTGCGACGAGAAGACGCACACCGCGACCCTCACCGACGAGGGCGCCGCCAAGGTCGAGAAGCTCCTCGGCGTCGGCAACCTGTTCGAGATGGAGAACATGGACGTGCTGCACGCGGTCAACCAGGGACTGCGGGCGCACCACCTCTACCGCCGCGATGTCGAGTATCTGATGGAGAACGGCCAGGTCGTCATCGTCGACGAGTTCACCGGCCGCAAGATGCCCGGCCGGCGCTGGTCCGATGGCCTGCACCAGGCGGTCGAGGCGAAGGAAGGCGTGCGGATCGAGCGCGAGAACCAGACCCTGGCGACGATCACGTTCCAGAACTACTTCCGCATGTACGAAAAGCTGGCCGGCATGACCGGCACGGCCGACACGGAAGCGGGCGAGTTCAGCCAGATCTACAGCCTCGATGTCGTCGTCGTGCCGACGAACGAGCCGATGATTCGCGACGATCGCTCGGATCTCGTCTACCGAACGGCGCCCGAGAAATGGAATGCCGTCGTCGAGGAGATCCAGGACTGCCAGAAGCATGGCCAGCCCGTGCTGGTCGGCACCGTTTCCATCGAGAACAGCGAGATGCTGTCCCGCCTCCTGAAGAAGAACCGGGTCCAGCACGTCGTGCTGAACGCGAAGTACCACGAGCGCGAGGCGGCGATCGTGGCCCAGGCAGGCCGCCGCGGCGCGGTGACGATCGCCACGAACATGGCGGGCCGCGGCACGGACATCGTCCTCGGCGGCAGCCCCGAGCAACTGGCCCGGGCCGAGGTCGACGAAGCGAAGGACCCGGAGAGCTTTGCCGAGGCTCTCGCCCGGTACGAGGAGCTCTGCGCCGCGGAACGGGAGGAAGTCGTCGCGGCCGGCGGCGTGCACATCCTCGGCACGGAGCGGCACGAGTCGCGGCGCATCGACAACCAGCTTCGCGGCCGGTCCGGCCGCCAGGGCGATCCGGGCTCCTCACGCTTCTACCTCTCCCTGCAGGACGACCTGATGCGCATCTTCGCCTCGGATCGGGTCCAGGCGCTGATGAAGCGGCTCGGCATGGAGGAAGGCGTGCCGATCGAGGCAGGCATGGTGAACCGGGCGATCGAACGCGCCCAGACCCAGGTCGAGGGCCGGAACTTCGAGATCCGCAAGAACCTGCTCGAGTACGACGACGTGATGAACAAGCAGCGCGAGGCGATCTACGAGCTGCGCCGCGACATCCTCCTCGGCCGCGAGGGACGGGACTACGTGACGCGGATCGCCGGCGACGTCGTCGACTACCTGATCGACCGGCACTGTCCAGCCAAGGCGGACCCCCGGGACTGGCAGATCGACGGACTGCGCTCCGAGATCCGCGTCTTCTTCGACCTCGAAGAACAGGACCTCGGGGATTCGCTGGAGGAACTCGGTACGGAGGAGTTGCGCGAGGCGATCCTGGGTGCGGCCGAGCGGAGCTACGGCGAGAAGGAGGAAGCCCACGGCGCCGAGGCGCTACGCGCCGCCGAGCGCCACCACATGCTCCGCGTCGTCGACTCTTCCTGGAAGGATCATCTGCTCGCCCTCGACCACCTGAAGGAGGGGATCGGCCTCCGGGGCTACGGCCAGCGCGATCCGAAGAACGAGTACAAGCGCGAGAGCTACGAGCTGTTCACGGAGATGAAGGAACGAATCGAGGACACGATCATCAAGGATCTGTTCCGTCTGCGTCCCATCTCCGCCGAGGAGATCGCGGAGCTGGAACGCCGGCGTCGGGCGCTGCGCCCCGCGGACATGAGCTTCCGCCACCCGAGCGCCCTCGGCCTTCCCGCTCCCCCGGCCGGATCGCAGCCGGGCCCGGGCCCGGGTATGCCGGGGATGCCCGCGGGTGGCCCCCCGGGTGCCGCCCCCGGCGGCTTCCCGCCGCCCCAGGCGTCCGGCGGCCCACCCATGCGCCCGCAGAAGCCCCGCACCGTCGTCCGTGCCCAGGCGAAGGTGGGCCGCAACGCCCCCTGTCCCTGCGGCTCCGGCAAGAAGTACAAGAAGTGCTGCGGCGCCGTCGCCGTGTAGAGGTCGACACCGCGTCCGCACTGAGCTGACTACCGGGTAACCGCTCGCCTGCCGGGTGCGTCGCAGCTTGCCAGTTGATAGCGTTCGGCATGGAAACGTCGGATTCAGGGGGTGGCACCCCCGCACTTGCCCTCACCTTCGACGATGTCCTCCTGGCCCCGGGCCTGTCGGAGGTGCATCCGAACGATGTCCGCCTCGGCACCCGCGTCACGCGCGGGATCGAACTGAACATCCCTCTGATCTCGGCCGCGATGGACACCGTGACCGAGGCCGAGCTGGCGATCGCCCTGGCCCAGGAAGGCGGCATCGGGGTGATCCACAAGAACCTCTCCATCGAGGCCCAGGCCACCGAAGTCGACCGGGTCAAGCGCTCCGAGGCAGGCATGATCGTCAACCCGATCACGATCCGGCCCGAGCAGCGCATCCACGAGGCGCTCGACCTGATGGCCCGCTTCAAGATCTCGGGCGTTCCGGTCACCGACGGCGAGGGGCACCTGGTGGGCATCCTGACCAACCGCGACCTCCGGTTCGAGACGAACACGAGCCGTCCCGTGTCCGAGCTGATGACGCACGAGAACCTGGTCACGGTTCCCCAGGGAACGACGCTGGAACAGGCCAAGGCGCAGCTTCACCAGCACCGGATCGAGAAGCTGCTGGTCGTGGACGACGACGGCAACCTGAAGGGCCTGATCACCGTCAAGGACATCCAGAAGATGATGGAGTACCCGATCGCCTGCAAGGACGACCTCGGTCGCCTGCGAGTGGCGGCGGCGGTCGGCACGGCCGGCGACTACCTGGAACGGGCGCAGGCGCTGGCCTCGGCCCAGGCCGACGTGCTCGTCGTCGACTCCTCCCACGCGCACAGTCGCGGCGTGCTCGGTGCATTGGCCGGAATCCGCGAGGCGCTGCCCGATGCCCAGCTCCTGGTCGGCAACGTGGCGAGCGCCGAAGGTGCGCGGGCGCTCGTCGAACGCGGCGCGGACGGAATCAAGGTCGGCATCGGCCCGGGCAGCATCTGCACTACCCGCGTCGTCACCGGCGCCGGCATGCCCCAGGTCACGGCAATCCGCGACGCCGCTTCCGAAGCCGGCGAAGTGCCCATCGTCGCCGACGGCGGCATCCGCTTCTCCGGCGACCTGACCAAGGCCCTGGCCTGCGGCGCCCACAGCGTCATGGTCGGCTCGCTGCTCGCCGGCACCGAGGAGAGCCCCGGCGAGACGATCCTCTACCAGGGGCGCAGCTACAAGGCCTACCGCGGAATGGGTTCCCTGTCCGCGATGGCCGAGGGCAGCGCCGACCGGTACTTCCAGTCCGATGACGAACCGCTTTCGAAGCTGGTGCCCGAGGGCATCGAGGGCATGGTCCCGCACAAGGGCAGCGTCCACCAGGTGATCGCCCAGCTGACTGGCGGCCTGCGCTCCGGCATGGGCCTCTCGGGCTGCGCGAGCATCTCCGAACTGCGCACCGCCGCCCGCATGGTCCGGGTCACCGCCGCGGGCCAGAAGGAGGGCCACGCCCACGACGTCGTCATCACGAAGGAGGCCCCGAACTACTGGGTCGACCGGGGTTAGGGAGCAACGTCGTCGCCGCTTCGCGGCGCGCCCTTTTCAGAAGCCGGCGGGGGCGCCGGCGCACCCAGTCGGCCAGGCGCGGGGATCGAGCTCGTAGGGCAAGGGCGTGAGATTCGTCATGCCGTCCCCGGTGACGACGACGAGATCCTCGAGCCGCACTCCCCACCCGGCGTCCGGGTCGTAGAGCCCGGGCTCGATCGTGACCGCGTCGCCGGCGACGAGTTCCTCCGTGCCCGGGCCGGTCTTCCGAAAGCTCGGCAGCTCGTGCAGCTCGTAGCCGACGCCGTGGCCGAGAAGGTGGAAGTAGCCGGTCTGAGCGCCGGGGTTCCGGTCCGGCACCTCGAATCCCTCCTTCTCGAACAGGCGGCACACGCGCTCGTGCAGGGTCCAGCCGCGAATGCCGGGCCGGACGGCCTCGAGACTCGTCTCGAGCGCCTGCAGCACGAGGCCGTGCGCCCGCGCCAGACCCTCCGGCGGCTCGCCGACACAGAAGGTCCTCGTGCAATCGGCGAACAGCAGACCGCGCGGGAACAGATCGACGACCACGGATTCGCCGGCCCGCAGCACCCGGTCGGGCGTACCGGTGCTGTGACCGGTGGCGCCCTCCCGCGCCGGAGCGACGATCGAGCTCTCCGGCTGTTCCAGGGCGTGTCCCGCGAACACCTGAGCCGCGAGCGCCTTGACCCGGGCCACGGTGACGCGTTCTTCGCGCAGCCAGAGTTCCCCGCGCCCGCGGACCGAACTCTCGGCCAGCATCCGCGCCACCGATTCGAAGGCCTCCACCGTGGCGCGGGCGGCGGCGGCGATGCCATCGATCTCGCTGCCGGTCTTCCTCCGCCGCAACGCCAGCACCAGTGCCCGGCCCGAGACCGGCTGCCGGCCTCCCTCTTCGAGCGTCCGGGCCAGAGCCAGGGCGGATCCGGCCGGCGGCCGTCCCGCCAGGACGACCCTGCCTGCGCCGATCCCGGTGCGCTCGAAGGCGGCGTTCACCGCCGCCGCGAGGATCTCTTCGCGGCTCTTGCCGCCCTTGCGGAGCGACTCCATGTCGAAGTCGGCCGGGTGCAGCAGTTCGACACCATCCGCCTCCGCCCGGGCCGCCTCTTCCCGCTCCATCGACGTGAAGTACGCGAGACAGACGCCGCCGCCGTGCGCCACCACGCAGGCGTCGCCCAGCCGGGCGCTTCCGACAAAGGGAGCCAGGTCCGGGTCACGGCTCGACCCGGCCAGAACGACCAGTGCCACGGCGTTCTCCCCGGCAAGGAGCGCCGCCAGGAGGTCGCTGCGCGGCCAGGTCATCCCACCGCCGCCAGGTACCGGATCAGACGTGATCGTTCAGGAAGGCCTCGAACCGCATCTTCGGCGCGGCGCCGGTCATGCGGCCCAGGATCTCGCCGTCCCTGAAGAGGATGAAGTGCGGGATGCCCTGCACGCCGTAACGAACGGCCACGTCCTGAGCGTGGTCGACATCCAGCTTGGCGATGCGGAGGCGCCCGTCGTACTCCCCTGCCAGTTCGTCCAGGATCGGCGCCACCATCCGGCACGGGCCGCACCAGGTCGCCCAGAAGTCGACCAGCACCGGGGTGTCCGATCCCAGTACCTGGTCCTCGAAGCTCTGGCTGTCCACGTTGAAGATCTGTTCACTTGCCATCGGTTGGTTCCTCGTATCAGTTCAACTCTCGTCAACTCTCGGTGCGTCGAAAGTACTCCCTTGCCGCGTCCGCATCCCGTCCGATCTGGGCGGACAGGTCCATCATCGACGAAAAGAGCTTCTCCTCCCGAAGGTGGCGGCAGAACGAGAGGTGCACCCGCTCGCCGTACACGTCGCTCGAGAAGTCGAGGATGTGGCTCTCGATCACCCGCCTGTAGTTCTCGTAGACGGTGGGCCGCGTGCCGATGTTCGTGACCGACCGGAAGGTCGCCTCGAAGCTGGGAAAGTAGACCTTGGTCACATAGACGCCGTTGTTGGGGTAGAGCTCGTTTTCCGGCGCCAGGTTGATCGTCGGCCAGCCGAGGCGCTGACCCATGCGGTCACCCTGGGCGATCGTTCCCGTCATCGTGTACGGGCGGCCAAGCAGGATGTTCGCCTCCTCGATCCGGCCGTCCAGGACGAGACGCCGAATGCGGCTGCTGGAAACGCGCTCGCCGGCGGTTCGAACCTCGTCGATCTCCACCGCCGCGAAGCCCAGGGACGCGCCCATCTCCTTGAGCAGGGCGATGTCGCCTTCCCGCCTGCGCCCGAACGTGAAGTGGGAGCCGACGTAGAGCTCGGCCACCGCCAGCCTTCCGTGCAGGAAATCCCGGACGAACGTCCGCGCCCGGGTGTTCGAGAACTCGTGAGTGAAGCTGATCGTCAGCACGTAGTCCAGGCCGGCTTCCCGCAGCAGCTCCTCCTTCTGTGCCTGCGTCACGAGCCGCGGCGGCGCGTCGTCCGGACGGACTACGCTCAGCGGATGGGGATCGAACGTGATGACCGCGGAAGGCGCCCCGAGTTCGCGCGCGCGGCCCGTGACCATGTCGAGCACGCTCTGCTGCCCGATGTGGATACCGTCGTAGTTGCCGATCGTCGCGATGACTCCGCGCGGCAGCTCGGTCGAAGCGATGGCGTCGCGGATCGCCTGCATCAGGAACCTGCCTCCACGGCCGGCGACCCGGCCGTTGAAGCGGCGGCATCAAAGCCCACGAGTCGGCCGACGGAGTCGTCGGCGAAGGCGTCGGTGATCTCCACGTCGACGATCCGGCCGGCCACGAGCCCGAGAGGCAGCGGACCCTCTCCGGCCGCGTCGTTGATCAGGACGCGGCCGTCGACCTCCGGCGCCAACCCCTGGTGCCGCGCCTGGAGCAGGTGCTCGGTCTCTTCGCACGGCCCCTCGATCAGCATCGGCAGCGTCCTGCCGACCAGACGCCCGCGACGTTCCAGCGCGATCTGCCGCTGCAACTCGAGCAGGCGCTCCCTGCGTTCCTCCGCGATCCGGCGCGGCACCTGCCCTGGCAGGGACGCCGACGGCGTGTCGCTTTCGGGACTGTAGACGAACGCGCCCAGGTGGTCGAAGCGAACCTCGGAGACGAACTCGAGCAGCCGCTCGAACGCGGCTTCGTCCTCGCCGGGAAAACCGACGATGAAGGTCGTCCGCAGGCTCATCTCCGGGTCGAGTTCACGCGCTCGCTCGAAGATTCGCCGGTAGCGGCCGGCGGATCCACCCCGGCGCATTGCCCGCAGCACCTCCCGGTCGCTGTGCTGGAGCGGCATGTCGAGGTAGGACGCCAGCCGCGGCTCGCTCGCCATGAGCTCCAGCAGGGACTCGTCCAGGGTGGTCGGATAGGCGTAGAGGAACCGGATCCAGTCCGCGTCCGTCTCCGCTAGCAGAGCCTCCACCAGGCGCAGAAGACCGTGCCGGCCGTAGCCCAGGTCCTCGCCGTAGCGCGTCGTGTCCTGGGCTACCAGGACCAGCTCGCGGGCGCCCCTCTCGACCAGGTCCCGCGCCTCGAGGACCAGACTCTTCACCGGTCGGCTGCGCAGGCGGCCTCGCCAGACGGGAATCGCGCAAAAGGTGCACGGGTTGTTGCAGCCCTCGGCGACCTTCAGGTACGCATAACCGCCGGTGGTCAACAGCCGGGAGTCGCGGTGGTCGAACACCAGGTGGGATGCCGCGGGTTCGGCCGCCGGGCTGCCGCCGAGCTGCACCAGCGCGCCGACCTGCCGCAGGGAATCGAGGTCGACGAAACCATCGATCTCCGGAATCTCGGCGGCAAGTTCCCGGCCATAACGGTTGGCCATGCAGCCCGCGACCAGCACCTGCCGTACCGACTCGCCGGCATCCGCCTTGCGGGCGGCGGCGTCCAGGATGGCGTCGATCGACTCTTCCCGAGCCTCGTCGATGAAGCCGCAGGTGTTCACGATGACCGTGTCGGCGCGGTCCAGATCCGCGACCAGTTCGAAACCCTGGCCGTCGAGGACGCCGAGCATCACCTCGCTGTCGACGTGGTTCTTCGCGCAGCCGAGACTCACCAGACCGACACGGTGTCCGGCCGCGTCGGCCGGCGGGCCGGCCTCCACCCTCCTCGCGGGGGTCGACACGGTTCCCTAGGAAGCGGCAGCCGCTGCCTGGCGCGGTGCCCGGCCCGAAGGATCGAGGTCGTCCAGGAGCTTCTCGCGGCCGATGTGCCGGCCTCCCATCACATCCTGTGCGGTGCGGTACTTCAGGTCGTCCTCGTTGTGCCAGAGCTCGCGGAAGAGCTCCTTCACCCGCCGCCGCGACATGCGGCAGAAGAGATCGCAGAGCGCCGCGGAGTGAGCGGCGTCCGCCGCGCCGGCCTGCTCCTCGGAGTGGGCGCGGGAGACCGAGGCGGCCATTGCGAACAGTTCGTTGACGACGTCGACGAGCCGGAACAGGAACATCTGCCGACGCTCCATCTTCTCCCGGTAGACCAGCATCCCGTGGAAGCTCTCGCGCGCGAGCTTGCGCGCCGCCCGGTCGATGAAGCGGAGGTGCTTTCCGTGCTTTCCGTAGCCGGCGTAGCGGGGCCAGCGGCTCCAGGCCAGCCAGCGGGTCGGATACCACCAGGCGTAGAACAGGCCGATCTTCGGCAAGGCCAGGAGCTTGGCGCCCGTGCCGGCTCGCCGGTCGATCAGCGTGCCCGCCACCTGCAGGTGCTTGTCGACCGCTTCGCGAGCCATGATCAGGTGCATGATCTCGCTCGAACCCTCGAAGATGCGGTTGATCCGGAAGTCCCGCATCATCCGCTCGATGCCGACCGGGTCCTCGCCGCGGTCGCGCAGGGACGATTCCGTCTCGTAGCCGCGGCCGCCGCGCACCTGCATCGTCTCGTCGATGATCTGCCAGCCGCGCCAGGTGTTCCACTCCTTGCAGGCGGCACTCTCGAGGCGCAGGTCGAGCCGCTTGTCGTTCGACATGTGGCTGGCCAGCTTGACGATCGCCTCCATCGCGAAACCGTAGGCCGCGATGTCCGAGATCTTCTGCGCGATCGCCTCGTGCTTGCCGATCGGCACGCCCCACTGGATCCGGCTGCTGCCGAACTCGCGCACCGCCTTGAGGCAGTACTTGGCCGCGCCCACCGAGCTGTTCGGTATCGACAGGCGGCCGTCGTTCAGCGTCGTCAGAGCGATCTTGAGCCCTCTGCCCTCCTTGCCGATCAGGTTCTCCTTCGGCACCTTCACGTTGTCGAACGTGATGATGCCGTTGGCCAGGGCGTTGAGCCCCATGAAGTGGCAACGGCGCTCGACCTCGACGCCCTCCCATTCCGTCTCGACCACGAACGAACTGATCTTCTCGGTCTCGGGGTCCATCGCCATGACGACCAGCAGCTTCGCCTTCGTGCCGTTCGTGCACCAGAGCTTGGTGCCGTTGAGCACGTAGAAGTCGCCGTCGAGGACGGAGGACGTCGACAGCCGGGCCGGGTCGGAACCGACCTCGGGCTCGGTCAGGGCGAAGGCGGAGATCTCGCCCGAGGCGCAGCGCGGCAGGTACTTCCGCTTCAGTTCCTCGCTGCCGAAGAGATTCACCGGCTGCGGCACGCCGATCGACTGGTGGGCCGAGAGCAGGGCGGTCAGGTTGCCGTCGAACGAGCCGATCAGCTCCATCACCTGGGCGTACTCGACCTGGTCGAAGCCGAGACCGCCGTACTCCGTCGGGATCTTCATGCCGAAGGCGCCGAGCCGGGCGAGACCGTCGATCACGTGGTCGGGGTAGTCCTCCGACACGTCGATCTCGACCGGATCGACCTCGTCACGCAGGAAGTCCGTGAGCGCCGAGTAGAACGACTCGAACTCCGGCCGCCACTCGTCGCGGGAGGGATACGGGCTGATCAGGTCGAAGCGGAAGTTGCCCAGGAAGAGTTCCTTCATGAAGGAAGGGTTCTTCCACTCCTTCTGGCGGGATTCCTCGGCGACCGCGCGCGCCTTCTCTTCGCTGACCTGAACCTGTTGCTGGCTCATCGACTCGGCTCCTGTTGGGTGCTGGCTGGCAAGGTCCGCCCCGACTTCCCGGGCGGACGCGCATTCTATCCGTCCACGTCGCGGCCGGCCACGTCGAATCAGGGGCGCCCGGCGCCCCAACCGCCGCCGCCCGGCGTCTCCAGCACCAGGAGATCCCCGGGCATCACGTCGGCCTGGTCGACCGAAGCGAGTTCCTGGACGCCCCCCGCGGTACGCAGGATACGGGCGCGGCCCGTTGAACCGCTCGCCCCGCCATCGACGCCGTAGGGACGCTCCACACGGTGCTGGCCGAGCACGGATACCTTCTGGGGGGTGAGGAACCGCAACTCGCGGCGCAGGCCGTCGCCGCCCTGAAACCGGCCCGCTCCACCGGAGCCGGGACGCAGGCCGAACCTCTCGAGGCGGACCGGATACCGGTGCTCAAGCACTTCGGGGTCGGTGATCCGCGTGTTCGTCATGTGGGTGTGGACGCCGCTCGCTCCCCGGAACCCCGGTCCGGCCCCGGCCCCGCCGCCGACCGTTTCGTAGTAGCCGAAGGTGTCGTCGCCGAACAGGGTGTTGTTCATCGTGCCCTGCCCGCAAGCGCAGAGTCCGAACGCCTTGATCAGCGTGTCGACGACCCGCTGGCTCGTCTCAACGTTGCCGCCGACGACAGCCGGGCAGCGCCCGGGGTCAGCCGGGAACTCCGGGTTCAGCATGCCGCGCGGGATCTCGATCTCGACCGGTTCGAGCAGCCCCTCGTTGAGCTGGAGCGGCACCCCGATCAGCAACCGCAGCACGTAGATCGTGGCGCTCCGCACGATCGCCGGCGTCGCGTTCAGGTTGCCGGCGTGGACTGGTGCGCTGCCCGTGAAGTCGATCCGCGCCGAACCGCGATCCACCGTTACCGCGACTTCGATCGGCGAACCGTCGTCCAGACGTTCCCGGGCGTGAAACGACTGGCGGCCCGTGCTCCGCACGTGGTCCTCCAGCGCCGACCGCATCCGGTCGGCGGCGCGGGAGAAGAGCGCCGACATGTAGCGCCGCACCTCCTCCTCGCCCGCGTCCGCGGCGAGCTGGCGAAGGGCCGCCACGCCACGCCGGTTGGCGGCCACCGCCGCGCCCAGGTCGGCCAGGTTCTCCGCCACCGAGCGGGAGGGGGCCGGGCCGCCGGCCAGCAGGGCCTCGATCCGCTCCCACTGCGGCTCCCCTGCCCGTACCAGGTACTGAGGCGCGATGACCACGCCCTCTTCCGCCAGGCTGCGGGCCTCGGGCGGCATCGATCCCGGCCGGATGCCGCCCAGCTCGGCGTGGTGGGCCCGGTTGGCGACGTAGCCCAGCAGCCGGCCGTCCACGAAGACGGGAGAAATGACCGTGATGTCGGGCAGGTGGGATCCACCGTAGCCCGGGTGGTTCGTCACCGCGACATCGCCGGCGCCGAGTTCGAGTTCCGCCGCGACCCGTCGCACGCATTCGCCGAGCGCGCCGAGGTGGACCGGAATGTGGGGCGCGTTGACCAGCAACCGCCCTTCCGCGTCGAGCATCCCGCACGAGAAGTCGAGACGCTCCTTGACGTTCACCGACATCGCCGTCCGCTGCAGCATCACGCCCATCTCGGACGCGATGGCGGCGAACCGGTTCGAGAACAACTCCAGCCGGACGGGATCCACCGGCGGAGTCTACGCGGGCCGACATCGAGTCGCTAAGGTACCGCTCCGACACCCGCCGATACACCAGAACTGCCGGACCCTGGAGCGCGACGATGACACTCAGCACGATGATGGATTTCCCGCTGACGATCCGGATGATCTTCGATCACGGACGCCGCGTGCACGGAGACAGCCGGATCATCACCTGCCAGGCGGACGGCGCACGGATCGGCACCTACGCCGAAGTCGCGGAGCGCAGCGCCCAGCTCGCCCACGCGCTCAAGGGCCTCGGCATCCAGCCGGGAGACCGTGTCGGCACCTTCGCCTGGAACAACCAGGAACACCTGGAGGCCTACTTCGCGATCCCCTGCATGGGCGCCGTGCTTCACACCCTGAACATCCGCCTGTTCCCGGAGCAGTTGACCTACGTCACGAACCACGCCGAGGACCGCGTGGTGATCGTCGACGACTCCCTGGTGCCGCTCATCGGGCAGGTCGCGGCCGACCTCGAGACGGTCGAGCACTTCATCGTCGTCGGCGACGGCGACGCCTCGCCGCTCGAGGCGGGCGGAGCGACCATCCACCGCTATGACGAGATGATCTCCGGCCAACCGACCACCTTCGACTGGCCGGAAATCGACGAGCGCGCCGCCTGCGCCATGTGCTACACGAGCGGCACCACCGGCAACCCGAAGGGAGTCGCCTACAGCCACCGTTCGTCCTTCCTTCACGCACTCGGCGTCGCCTCCGGCGGCGCGCTGGGCATCAGCCAGGCGGACAGCATCCTGGCCATCGTGCCGATGTTCCACGCCAACGCCTGGGGCCTGCCCCATGTCGGCTGGTTCACCGGCGCCGACTTCGTCATGCCCGACCGCTTCCTGCAGGCGGAGCCCCTGTGCCGGATCATCGGCGAGCACCGGCCGACGCTCTCCGGGGCGGTGCCGACGATCTGGAACGAAGTCCTCCGTTACTCGGAGAGCCATGAAGTCGACTTCTCCTCGTTCCGCGCCGTCCTCTGCGGCGGCTCGGCCGTTCCCCGCTCGCTGATCGAGGGGTTCCGCGACCGTTTCGGCGTCGACATCATCCAGGGCTGGGGCATGACGGAGACCTCACCGCTCGCGGCCATGGCCATTCCTCCCCGCGGCACCCCGCGCGAGGAAGAGGTCGACTGGCGGGTCAAGACCGGCCGCATCATCTCCGGCGTGGAGATCCGGATCACGGGCGACGACGGCGAGGAGATGCCCTGGGACGGTGAAGCCGTCGGCGAGATCGAGATCCGCGGGCCGTGGATCACCGGCTCGTACTACCTCGACGACGACCCCGAGAAGTTCCACGACGGCTGGCTCAGGACCGGCGACGTCGCCTCGATCGACCCGAAGGGCTTCCTGCAGATCACCGACCGCGCCAAGGACGTCATCAAATCCGGCGGCGAGTGGATCTCCTCGGTCGACCTGGAGAACGAGCTGATGGGACACCCGGCCGTCGCCGAGGCCGCCGTGGTCGGCGTGCCGGACGACCGCTGGGACGAGCGGCCCCTCGCCTGCGTCGTGCTCAACGACGGCGCCGAAGCCGACCCCGGCGAACTCCGGAACTATCTGGCCGACCGCGTCGCCCGCTGGTGGCTTCCCGAACGCTGGACCTTCATCGACGAGGTCCCCAAGACCAGCGTCGGCAAGTTCGACAAGAAGGTCCTGCGCGCCCGCTACGGGGAAGGGGAACTGGACGTCCTGACCTAGCGCGGCGGAAACTGGGTGCGCCGGAGCCCTCGCCGGCAACCCGGCGCGGAGCGCCGGCTTCTGGACCTTCTGCCGCGCCAGCTCAGTCGGCCGACACGCCCAGGTGCTCGTTGAACCAGGCGACCAGCGCGCTCGAAGCGCGCTCGCCGTCCTCGCCGCGGAAACCGTGGGCGGCGCCCTCGATCACGATCAGCTTCGAGGTGACCTTCGCCTCATCGAAGGCGGCCTTGATCCGCTCGCTGTTGGAGAGCGGCACGAGTTCGTCCCGGTCGCCGTGAATCAGCAGCGTCGGCGGATCGTCCTCGCTGACGAAGAGGACCGGCGAGATGTCGGCGGCCTTCGCGGGATCGAAGTCGAGAGCCGGGAAGCGCTCGTTCGGCCCGGCGATCCCCTGCAGGTCGACCGGCGGGAAGTAGGCGACGACGGCCGCCACCCGGTTGCCGGTCTGCTCGATCGGGTCGTTGCTCTCGGAGTTTCCTTCGTCCGAGGCGTTGCCGAGCATGAGCGACAGGTGGCCGCCGGCGCTGCCGCCGGTGACGCCCAACCGTTCCGGGTCCACGCCGAAGTCGTCCGCGTTGAGCCGGATGTACCGGACCGCGCGACGCACGTCCGCGACCGCCTCCGGCACCTTGAACAACGGGGCCGAGCCGTGGCGGACCATGAACACGGCGTAGCCGTTGTCCAGCAGATCGCCGATCGCACCGAACCGGCGTCCCTCACCGGATGCAATCCCGTGCGGGTCGGACCAGCGCGAGAACCACCCGCCGCTGACCATGAACAGGACGGCCGCGCCGTTCTGCTCGGCCGGCACCAGCGCATCGAATGTGAGCGCCATGCCCATCTTGTGGCCGTAGACGACGTCCGCGTGGACCTTCGTCCCGGAACCCGCCGACAGCGGCGAGGCGAGAAGGGCGGCGGCGATCAGGACGACGACTGCTTGCTTGACGAGTGTCTGTTTCACTGGGTTCTCCCTGTTCTCTGTTTGTTCGGGCGGCGGCGTCCGCGCTCGGTCGCTAGGGCCGGGCTCCTCCCGCCGTCGCCTGCGGCGACGTCGCGGGCTTCTTCCGCTGGGCGGCAACCATATCCGCCACGTCCGCGAGCAGCTTCTTCGCGTCATAGACGATGCCGTCCTTGATCGTGTAGCGCACGCCGCCGACCCGCTCGGGGCGGCCGGTCTCGTCGTTCAGCCGAACCGCGCCGGTGCCGTAGAGCACCTTCAGGTTGGCGATCGGGTTCTCGTCGACGACGAGGAGATCGGCGAGCATCCCCTCGCGCACGATCCCGAACTCGATCTCCGCGCCGCTCGCCTTCACGAGTTCCTCGGCGCCGTGCATCGTCGCCGAGCGGATCACCTCGAGCGGATGGAAGCCTGCCTCCTGCAGCATCTCGAGTTCGAGGATCGTGCCGAAACCGTAGGTCTGGTAGATGAAGCCCGAATCCGAACCCACGGTGACCCGCCCGCCGCGGTTCTTGTACTCGTTCAGGAACCGCATCCAGACGCGGTAGAAGTTCTTCCAGGCCACCTCGTCCGCCGTCGTCCAGTTGAACCAGTAGGAACCGTGGTCCAGGCGGCTCGGGGCATAGAACTCGGCCAGGCTGGGCAGCGTGTAGTCCGCGTGCCAGTCGGCGTTGCGCGCCCGCATTACGTCGCGGCTGGCAGAGTAGATCGTCATCGTCGGGTTGATGAAGAAGTCGAGCTCCAGGAACTCCTCCAGCAGGGCGTTCCAGCGCTCGCCTCCGGGCTCGACCAGCCGCCACTGCCGCGCCACCTGTCCGAACCGGAACTGCTCGTCCATGTAGTTCATCTCGGCCGGCCAGGGCTGCACGTCGGCACCCTCGTACATCGACTCGAACAGGCCGTAGAAGTGGGTCATCCCGACCAGTCCCAGCCGCGCGGAGTCGATCGCGTTCATGTTGCCGACGCCCATCTGGTCGAGATGAGCGGTCGACCCCATTCCCAGGCTGCCGGCCTCGTCGAGCAGCGCCGCCATGATCTTCGGCGGGAAGGCGCCGAGCTTGAGCCCGTCGACGCCCTTCTCGTGGGCGTACCGCACCCACTCGCGAGCGTCCGCGGGAGTGCGAATGTCCCGGTCCTTCCACTCCTTGCCGCTGCCAGGACGCTGAAAGGAAACGAAGCGCGGCGCGGTGATCTCGTTCCTGCGGCTGCGCTCCTTCTCGCTCAAGTCCCACTCCAGTGGCCCGGTGGGCACGCCGCGCGCCGTCGTGATGCCGTGCGCCATCCACAACTTGTAGATGTACTCGGCACGCGGCGCCTTCGGCACGCCGCCGGTGTGGACGTGGAGATCGACCAGGCCCGGCAGCACCCAGGAACCGGAGAGATCGAGCTCAAGGTCGGCGTCCTTCGGCCGCCTGCTTTCGTCGATCTCCGTGTTGGCCATGCCGAGGCTCTTGATCTCCTCGATGCGGTTGCCCTCGATGACGAGGTCGACCGGGCCCATCGGCGGCGCGCCGGTGCCGTCGACCACCATCACGCCGCGCAGGATCAGACGGTCGAATGGCCCTTCGCCCTCGCCGTCCGGTCGCGCCGGCGCCGGCTCCACCAGTTTCGGCTCTTCCTCCTCCTCGTCGGCGAGCACCGCCGTTGGCGCGACCACGCCGGCCAGCAACGCGACAAGGGTGAAGAGGCCCAGGCCGGGGCCGAACAGGCGAACCGGCATGTACTTCCAGGTATCAACGATCTGCTGCGACATGCTTGCTCCTTCGGAGGGGGACAAGAGCTGTGCGGTGGCCGTGCTCAGGACAGGGACGGTCGTTCGCCGGAGCCGACGACGGCGCTCAGGTAGAGCAACGCCTGGCCCGGCTGCGGCGCCTTCACGAGCAGCCCGTGGGTGGCGTCCAGCACGTCGCGGCGGCTGATCTGGCCCACGAGCCGGCGGCCCCGCAGCACCGGCAGCCGCCGGTACGGCGTGCTTTTGAAGATGCGCGCGATGGTCAGCAGGTCCGTGTCCTCGGAGATCGTGCGCGCCTTCCGGTCCATGAACGCGGAAGCGTCCGTGGAGTCGAGTTCAAAATCTGCCGGATCTCCTTCTTCGTCCGGCGCGGCCAGATCCTCCAGGCCCAGTTCGCTGCTCCGCTCCCGCAGGATGGACCGCCGGCCGTCGAGGGCCGACGTCAGATGGTGCTGCGCCGCGAGCACGTCCCGGCGGCTGACCTGGCCCAACAACGCTCCGTCCCGGACTACCGGGAGACGCCGGTACGGCGTGTCGAGAAAGCGCTGCGCGATCTCGAGCAAGGGTTCGGAGCCGTCGATCACCCGTCCGAAGTCCGTGTTCATGAACGCATCCACGGGCGCCGCCGGCAACTGGTCGTAGGCCAGGCCGAGCAGCACGTCCATCGAGAACTTCTCGGAGAAGACCCCCAGGAAGCGGCCGGCCGGGTCCACCACCGGCGCGCCCGAGATCCGGTTCTTCAGCAGGAGGGCGATCGCGTCGAGCGCCGGCATGCCGGCCCGGAGGGTGACCAGGCGCCTGGCCATGAAGTCCCGCGACCGCGAACCCCGGCTTGCTGCCAGCCCGCGCTCGTCCGCCGCGCGCGCCGTCACGGTGAGGACGGTCAGGCAGCTCTTGTCCGACAGCATGCCGAGATAGCGGTGGCGTTCGCCGATCACCGGCGCGCCGGTGATCCGGTGCCGCAGCAACGCCGCGATGCCGTCGAACACGTGGGTGCGCGGATGCACCGTGACCAGCCCGGTCACCATGATGTCCCGGGCGAGCTTCGGCCTGTCGATCGTCTTCTCCATCGGGAAGTCACTGATCGTAACAGCGACGCCCCGTCCACGCGCGGCTTCCGGCACGCTGAGGGGAAGGCCCCGACGCCCCTTCGGGGCTGCTAGTCTTGCCGTTTCTCCAAGTCCCGTCTCACCGTCCGTCAAGGGAGAGTTCCATGACTCGTTCCGCCCAACTGTTCCGCCTGGTGGCCGCGCTCCTCGCCGTCGCCTTCCTGAGCCTCGGTCTGGTCGCCTGCGGCCAGTCGCGCGCCGACGTTCCGATGCAGGGCCCCCGCGACCTGGCCAGGGTGGCTCCCGAAGAAGTCGGCATGTCGAGCGAGCGCCTCGAACGCCTGAACGACGCGATGCAGGGCCTCGTCGACGACGGTCTGCTCTCCGGCATCACGACGATGATCTCCCGCAACGGCAAGATCGCCCACTTCGGCACCTTCGGCCACCGCGACATCGAGGCCGGCTCCGAGATGAGCGAGGACGTCATCTTCCGCATCTACTCGATGACCAAGCCGATCACCGGCGTCGCGCTGATGATGCTCTACGAGGAGGGCAAGTTCCGGCTCTCCGACCCGGTCCACCGCTACATCCCCGAGTTCGAAGGACTGGTCGTCGCCAAGGAAGACGGGCCGGACGGCCAGCCGATCACCGAGCCGGCCGACCACCCGATGACGATCCGCGAGCTGATGGCGCACACCGCCGGCCTCAGCTACGGCATCTTCTCGCAGTCCCAGGTCGACACGCTGTACCAGGAGGCGAACGTCCTCGACAACGACTCCACCCTCAAGGACATGATCGACAAGCTGTCGAAGATCCCGCTCCGCCAGCAGCCCGGTTCGATGTGGCACTACAGCGTCGCGGTCGACATCCAGGGCTACCTGGTCGAGGTGCTCTCCGGCCAGAAGTTCGACGAGTTCCTCGACGAGCGGTTGTTCGGCCCGCTCGGGATGAACGACACCGCCTTCTACGTCGCCGAGGACAAGGCGGACCGCTTCGCCCAGGTCTACACCCACGACGCGGACGGGAACCTGATGCCGCAGGAGGGTTTCGGCGGCTCCCGCAGCTACTTCGACCCGCCGAACTTCCTCTCGGGCGGCGGCGGCCTCGTATCGACCACGATGGACTACATGCGGTTCAGCCAGATGCTGCTCAACGGCGGCGAGCTCGACGGCGTCCGCATCCTCGCGCCCTCGACCGTCAAGCTGATGCACCTGAACCACCTGCCCCGCGAACTCAAGGAGATGTCCCCGGGCACCGGCTTCGGCCTCGACTTCGCGGTCGTTCTCGACCCGGTCGCCGCCGACGGCATCTCGAAGGGCGAGTATTACTGGGGCGGCGCCGCCGGCACCTGGTTCTGGATCGACCCGAAGGAAGACCTCGTCTTCGTCGGCATGATCCAGCACTTCGGACCGCGGCGGCCGGACGTCCGGTCGCTCTCCCGACGTCTCACCTATCAGGCGATTCTGGAGCCGGCGTCATAGCGCCGGGGCTTCGCTACCGCTTCGCCCGCTTGCCGAACATGATCCCCGCCACGCGGCGGATCTGGATCTCCTCCGAGCCTTCGGTGATCCGGTACCGCCGGTGGTGGCGGTAGATGTGCTCGAACGGCATGTGCCGGGTGTAGCCGATGCCGCCGTGGGTCTGGATGGCCCGGTCGGCGGCGTTGCAGACGAGGCGGTTCGCGCGGTAGTTGCACATGGAGACCTTGTCCGTGACCTCCATGTGATGCTGCTGGTCGAGTTCCCAGGCGGTCTTGTAGACGAGGTTGCGGACCATCTCGCACTCGGTCTGGAGTTCGGCCAGCGGGAACTGGATCGCCTGGTTGAGCCATAGCGGCTTGCCGAAGACCATCCGGTCGCGTGCGTACCTGACGCTCTCGTTGATGCAGAACTGGGCCGCGCCGACGCCTGACGCCGCCTGGCGGATGCGGTTCTCGTGGACGAAGGTCTGGGCCAGGGCGAGGCCGCGGCCCTCCTCGCCGAGAATCGCTTCGTTCGGCACCCGCACGTCGGTCAGCGACACCTCCGCGTGGTCCGTCGGCATGTTGAAGGTCCACCACATGAACGGGACCTCGAAGCCGGGCGAGTCCGTCGGGACGATGAAGCAAGTCACGCCGTCCGCCTTCCCCTGATCGCCCGAGGTGCGCGCGAAGATCAGGTCGTGGGTGGCCGCGTGGAGGCCCGAGTTGAACCGCTTCGCGCCGTTGATCACCCAGTCGTCGCCGTCGCGGACTCCAGCGGTCTCGAGCCACGTCGCGTCCGAGCCGTGATCCGGTTCGGTCAGGCCGAAACCCATCCGCACCGCGCCGGTCATCATGCCCTCCATGAACTCCGCCTTCTGGGCCGGCGTGCCGAAGCGGTGCATCATGATCACGGTCGGGAAGTTGCCGACGATCGAGGATTCGTTCTGCAGGTCGTTGTGCAGGCCAAGGCCCTTGGCGGCCAGGTGCTCCCGGATCACCGCCATCGCCAGGTTCGAGCCGTCCTGGCCGCCGAGTTCCTTCGGCAGGCCGAACCGGAGGTGGCCGGCGGCGTCGGCGCGGCGCTTCATCTCCCGCAGCAACGCCTCCCACTCGGGCCGCGGCTTGCCGTCGTTCTCGAAGTCCGTCCGCGCCCACTCCCGGCGCTGGTCGAAGAAGCGGGCGTTGTCGTCCTGCTGCTCCAGCGGCCTGATCTCGCGCTCGATGAAGTCGTCGAGCTCGGCCAGCTTGTCCTTGATGTCCTGGGGAATCTCGAAGTCCATGTCTCTCCCGTTATCCGGCTGCCAGGTACGCGTCGATGATCTCGCCAAGCCGCTCCGGAGCGTCGAAGTGGACCATGTGGCCCGCCTCAGGGATCTCGACGTGGTGAACGTTGTGGAACAGGCGGACCCTGCGCTCGATCTCGTCGGGCGCCGCCGGGGTGTCGTGGTCGATCCCGCCGCGACCGCGATAGAAGTCGGCCGAGCGGCCGCCGGTGACCACGAGCACCGGACAGGCAACCCAGGGCCAGCGTTCCTCGGACAACCGGCTCGACATCGTCAGCCCCGTCGTCTCGACCTGCGGATCCCACTTCCACTGCAGGCCGCCGTACGGGTGCTCGGTCGTGCCGATCTCGACCAGGTGGCGCGCCAGGTCGTGGTCGAGCCCGGGATGGAACCGGCAGTACAGCCGCCAGGCGTCGTCCAGGTCCATCATCGGCCGCTTGTGGCCTCCCGGCCGCAGCAGGCTGGTGTGGCCGTTCTGCAGCCGGAGCTGACGGTTCTCCACCGGCATGTCGCTCTCGCGGAATGGCGCGCCGACGCCGTCGATGTTCACGATCACGCCGGGTACGTCGCTGAACACGGCCGCGTAGTGGCTGACGATCTGTCCGCCCAGGCTGTGGCCGACCAGCACCGGCCGCTCCAACTGGAGCTGGAAGATGACCGCGTGGAGATCGGCGATGAAGTGCGGCAGCGCGTAGACGCCGGGCTTGCCGCTGTCGCCGTGGCCGCGCAGGTCGAAGGAGACGACCCGGTAGCGATCGCGGAAGCGGTTCGCCACCGGCTCGAACGCCATCGCCAGGTCCTGCATCCCGTGCAGCAGGACGAGGGGCGGCGCACCCTCGTTGCCGTAGTCGTAGACCTGCAGTTCGATGCCGCCCGCTCCAGGCAGGCGGAGACTCCGGGGCGAAGGCGGGTGTTCCGGCATGGTGCGCGAGGATACGCCAAGCACTGCCGACGTCCCGGCTCGGGCCGGTTATCCTTGCCGTCAAAGCCCCATCGAGCCCCGGAAGGAGACACGAGATGAAGAGAGTCCAGTGGATCGCAGTTGCGGCGGCCGTCCTGCTGCTTCCGGCGGCGGCGCCGGCATCGGACGAGTTGACCGCCGAGAAGGCGTTCGAGCGCCTCAAGGCGCTGGCCGGCACCTGGGAGGGATCGGCGAGCGGCGAGGGCGACGAGGCGGCGGCCGAGGCGGACGCCACCGGCAAGGTCGTCCACGAGTTCGAGGTCACCGCCAGCGGCCATGTCCTGATGGAGCGCATGGGCCCGAACACGGACTACGAGATGGTCAACATGTACCACCTCGACGGCTCCGACCTCGTCCTCACCCACTACTGCTCGAGCGGCAACCAGCCGCGGATGAAGTTCAACGCCGCGTCCAGCGCTCCGAACCGGCTGGTCTTCGACTTCGCCGGCGGCACGAACCTGGAGACGACGCCCAGCCACATCCACTCGGCGGAGATCCGGCTCGACGGCAAGGACCGTCTCGACAGCGCCTGGATGGCCCACGAGGGCGACAAGGAAGCCGGCACGATGACCTTCCACCTGAAGCGACGCTGACGAGTCCGAGAGGGTCCTCGCGCCGCAGGGCGTGGTTGCCCGACGCACGTACTTGTGCCTACAATGGTCACATGGTGAGCGTAGGAGCCAGAGAACTCAAGACCAGGCTGGGCACGTACCTCCGTCGAGTGCGCAAGGGATCGGTGATTCTCGTGACCGAACGAGGGCGGCCGGTCGCCGAGCTCAGACCGCTGCCCAAAGCCGCAACAGACGAGGATGAGAGGCTCCTGGACCTTGCGGCCAGGGGCCTCGTCACTTTGGGAACCGGGCAGCTTGCGCAGTCCGTTGAACCGGTCCCGGTGCGCGGCGGATCGATCGCGGACACCATCGTCGAGGATCGAGAAGATCGATTCTGATGCTGTTTCTCGACGCCAGCGCTCTGGCGAAGCGGTACGTCGAGGAAGCCGAAACGGAGTTGGTCGTCGAGACCATGGCTGGGCGACCCATCGCCATCAGCCGGCTGTCGGTCACCGAGGTGACTTCGGCGATCTGTCGACGGTGCCGGGAAGGCGACCTTGAGATCGAACAGCGCGAAGCCGCCCTGCGCCGGTTCGATTCCGAACGGCCTGCCTTCCATGTGGTGGAGTTCACGGAAGAGATCGTGGCGAGAGCCGGGGCGCTTCTCCGTCGCCACCCGCTACGGGCCTCCGACTCCGTACAGCTTGCCTCGTGCCTGCTGTTGGCCGACGAGCTGGGTACGCCCGCGCGCCTCATGGCCTTCGACGAGCGGCTCCTGAGCGCCGCCCGGGCAGAGGGTGTCGACTGTCTCGTTGTCGCGCGCTCGTAGCCAACTCCCAACCAGAGTGGTTGCCGTTTCGCGGCGCGTCCCTCCTCAAAAGCCGGCGGGAACCCGGGTGGCGCGATCCGCGCCACCCGCGAACCAGTCCGTGCGCCCGTCAACGGGCGCACGGATGGCACGCCGGCGCACGCAGTCGTGCGGACGGGTCCATGCAAGGCGCGTTGGCGGCGCCCGAGTACACTCCCTCCCACCGTGGCAATCACAGTTCGGAGATCACACAGATGACAGAACCCCGGAACGGGAACGGCGCCAACGGCCTCTACGGCGCGCACGGACGCGCCCTCGTGGTCGACCTCTCGACCGGCGAACACCGTACCGAGACGATTCCGGCGGACGTGTTCCGCCAGTACCTCGGCGGCTACGGCCTCGGCGCCTGGCTGATGTGGAAGCACTTCCCCGCCGGCGCCGAGGCGACGGCGCCGGAGGCCTGCTTCGCGCTCGTCTCGGGACTGCTGACGGGACTCCGCACGCCGTTCTCGGGCCGCATTCAGATCGTCGGCAAGTCGCCGCTCACCGGCACCTGGGCCGACTCGAACTCCGGCGGCAGCACGGCGATTCACCTGCGTCATGCCGGCTACGACGCTCTCGTCGTGCGCGGACGCGCCGCCGAGCCGTCCGTCCTCGTCATACGGGAGCACGGCATCGCGGTCGAACCGGCCGGCGACCTCTGGGGCACCCAGACACCCGAGGCGTTCGACGCGCTCCAGGAGCGCTACGGCACGAAGTTCCGGGTCGGCGTGTCGGCGATCGGACCGGCGGGCGAACGCGGAGCACGGATCGCCTCGGTGATGAACGACCGCTACCACGCCTTCGGCCGCCAGGGCTTCGGCGCGATCTTCGGCTCGAAGAACCTGAAGGCCGTTGTGGTGGACGGCGGCGAAAACACCGGCAACACCGTCCCAATGCGTGACGAGAAGCGCTTCCGCACCCTCTGTGACGAAGTGAATCGCGAGTACCGCAGCGACATCAGCCTGCCGATGCGTCTCGTCGTCAAGATGGCGGCGCCGAAGAAGCACTTCGGTTTCGTCTACCGGATGTTCGCGAAGTTCGGGATCAAGATCGAGTCGCCGCAGCCCGCGATGCGCCAGATGTGGGCCGACCGCGGCACGACGGCGGCCGTGGCCCTTTCGGTCGAGAACGGCGACGCGCCGCTCAAGAACTGGACCGGCGTCGGCGCCCGCGACTTCCCGCTGGCGAAGAAGGGCTGGAAGCTGGACGGGGCCGAGGTCGACAAGATGATCACGAAGAAGCTGAGCTGCGGCGACTGCCCGGCGCCCTGCAAGGGGATCGTCGGGGTCAAGAGTCGCGGTCTGTCCGACGTGCGCCGCCCGGACTACGAGACGATCGTCGGCTTCGGCGCGAACATCCTGAACGACGACCTGGAGCTCGTCACCGCCTGCCACGACGCCTGCAACCGCTACGGCATGGACGCGGTCAGCTCGAGCGCAACGATCGCCTGGGTGTGCGAGGCGGTCGAGCGTGGCGACCTCGCCGCGGACGACCTCGACGGCGTGGACATGCGCTGGGGCAACGGCGAGGGAGCGCTCGCCCTGACGGTCAAGATGGGCGAAGGCGAAGGCTGCGGCGAGTGGCTGCGGCACGGCCTCGCCTCCGCGTCCCGCCACGTCGGCCGCGGCACGGAGGACTACGCGGTCCACGTCGGCGGCCAGGAACCCGCATACCACGACCCCCGCTTCACTTCGCTCATGGGCGTCACCTACATCGCCGATCCGACGCCGGGCCGGCACACCGCTGGTTCCGCGTCCTGGAACGAGACCTTCGGCGCCGCCTTCCCGCTGCCCGAGGCCGCCCCGAAGGACGAAGTGACGATCGCCTGGAAGGGCACGAAGAACAAGGGCACAGCGCAAGCCCACTACAGCAACGCGCACCAGACGCTGAACGGCCTGGGCCTCTGCATGTTCACCGGCCTGACGGGCGGCCTGCCCTGGGTCGACATGGTGAACGCCCTGACCGGCTGGGACGTGGACCAGAAGGAACTCCTGCTCTGCGGCGAGCGGATCCAGAATCTGCGGAACGCCTTCAACGTTCGCGAGGGGATCTCACCGTCGGACTTCAAGCCCCATGCCCGGATGATGGGCGAAGGCGACGGCCGGCTCGACACCGGACCACTGGCCGGAGTCCAGGCGCCGCTCGAGGAATTGAAGCGGGACTACTACCAGGCGATGGACTGGGATCCGGACACCGGCCGGCTTAGCCGGAGCCGGGCCGAACGGCTCGGCATGGACGACCTGCTGGACACGCACCTGGCCTGACGGGAGCAGGTTCACCGCCTCGATGGGCCTCCTGCGCAGCCTCGTTCGTTCCCCTTCCGGAACGAAGATCCGCGTCCGCGTTCTGATCAAGGGACGGATCGGCGCCGGCTGGCACGACGTCGACCGTACGTTCCGCCTCCCATCCGGCGCGACGCTGGCCGAACTGCTTCCGGCCGCCGACCGCGCCGGCGTGCCGCTGTCGGAGGCCATCTCGAACTCGCCGCATCTCCGGGACACCCTGATGATCAACGGCGAGCGCTGCCCACTCGAAGACAACCGCGATCGCGAGCTTCACGAGGGTGACGAGATCTACCTGCTCGCTCCCGTCGCCGGCGGCAGCGGGGCCGCCTGGGCGCCGGACAGCTTCGAGGCTCGGTTGGACCGGGTGCTCCGGCGCGAGATCGAGGATTGCGAGCGCCTGGCGAGCATCGAGCGGCTTTCGGGCGGCGCCAGCCAGGAAACGTACAGACTGCGGATCGAAACGGAGGCCGGCGAGCGCCAGCTCGCCCTCCGCCGGTCCCAGGGCGGCAAGGCGGAGGAAGCCAGGGCCGTCGAGCGGAGCGCGCCGGGCCTGCGGATCGAGGCGAAGCTGATGCAGGTCGCCCGCCGGAACGGCATCCCGGAGCCCGAGGTCTTCTACGTCCTCGAGCCCGGCGACGAACTCGGGGCCGGCTTCGTCATGGAGTGGCTCGACGGCATCGCCCTGGGCGCGCGGATCGTCCGCTCCCCCGACCTCGCCGAGGTGCGCCCGAAGCTCGCCCGGCAATGCGGCGAGATCCTGGGCCGGCTCCACACGATCGACCTGGAAGCCCACGGCCTCGACCGTGATCTCGCGAGCCTGAGCGCGTCGGACTTCATCGAGCAGACCCGCGGCCGCTACGAGGCCCTCGACACGCCGCAGCCGATGATCGACTTCACGGCGCGCTGGCTGATGGAGAACCTGCCGGATTCGCCCGACCGGACCCTGGTTCACAACGACTTCCGCAATGGCAACCTGATGGTCGACCAGACGGGCGTCAGCGCGGTGCTCGACTGGGAGATCGCCCACATCGGCGACCCGATGCGCGACCTGGGCTGGATCTGCACGAACTCCTGGCGCTACGGCGCCGGACCCGAGCTGCCGGTCGGCGGCTTCGGTACCTACGAAGACCTGTTCGCCGGCTACGAGGCGACCAGCGGCAAGACGGTCGAGCTCGCGCGGGTGCAGTACTGGGAGGTGTTCGGCTCCTTCTGGTGGGCCGTCTCCACCCTCGGCATGACCCAGCACTACCGTCAGGGGATGGACCGCTCGGTCGAGCGGGTCACGATCGGACGCCGGACAACGGAGTGTCAGGTCGACTGCGTGAATCTCCTGATCCCGGGTCCGGTCGAACTGGTCGCGGCCCCCGACGAGCTCCCGGACCCGGACATGCCGCGGCTCGAGGAACTCGTCGGTGCGACCCGCGACTTCCTCCACGGTCAGGTGCGTGACGAAACCACCGGGCGTACCCGGTTCCACGCCCTGGTCGCCGGCAACGCGCTCGACATGGTCTACCGGGATCTCCACCTCGGCGCCGAACACCGACGACGCGAGCACCGCCGTCTCCGCCGCCTGCTCGACGCGGACGGCCCGTTGCTCGAGTTGCGCTGGAAACTGGTGCACGCGATCCGCGAGGACGCCATCGGGCTCGACGACACCCGCCTCCACGAACATCTCCGCGCCACCGTCGTCAACCAGATCGCCATCGACCAGCCGAAGTACTCGGGCTTCAGAACCGCGGCTGCCCGCCGGAGTTGAGCCTGGGGCTATAGTGACCCCGACCAAGGAGGATCGACCATGAACACGCAGACCTTTCGCAGGACGGCAGCGGTGACGCTCGTCCTGGCTCTCGTCGCCGGTTCCCTCTCGGCTCAACGGCAACGACGCGAAACCGGGCCCAGGATTCCGCCGGCCGAGGGTGTCGAGAGCATCAACCTGATCCGCACCCTCTCTCATCATCCGCCGCTGATGGAGGCCTGGGGGCCGTTCGGGGGCTACATCCTGCGCGGCAGCACCCTTCCCGACCGGGACCGCGAGATGGTCATCCTGCGCACCTCCTGGCTCAACGAAGCCGAGTACGAATGGGGGCACCACGCGCGAGCGGCCAGGGCCGCCGGCATGACGGACGAGGAGATCCGCAACGTCGCCGTGGGCGAGAATGCCGGTCCGTGGACCAGCTTCGAGCGTTACCTGCTGCGCGCGGCGACCGAGCTGCACCGGCGCTCGGCGATCTCGGAACGGACCTGGGCCTTTCTGAAGGCCCGTTACACAGACCAGCAGATGATCGACCTGATCTTCACGGTCGGCCAGTACCGGATGGTGTCGATGGCCCTGCGGAGCATCGGCGTCGAACTCGACGAGGGCCTGGAGCCCTTCCCCGAGGACGTGCCGCGGCGCTAGCGCCGCAGGATTCCAGAACCCGGCGCTTCGCGCCGGATGCCGGCGAGGGCGCCGGCGCACCCAGTTCCCGCGGCGCTAACTCAGCCGTTCGCGGACTTCGGCGAGTCGGCCGATCGACTGCAGAACCCGCGCCGGGTCCTGGACCAGGTGTCGCACGACGACCTCGTCGTAGCCCATCTCGCCCAGTTCAGCGAACGAATCGGCGACGCGCGCCGCGTCGCCGACGACCAGCGCCTCGGGCGGAAAGCCCCGGTAACCGCGTGAGATGACTCCGGCCGCAGCGGCCTCCGCTTCCGCCGCCGTCTCGCCAACGTAGATGTCGCGCCGGATCGCGCATACGCCGACCGGGCGGCCGTGGCGTTCGCAGGCCTCCCGGTAGAGGCGGAGCTGCTCGGCAGCCTCCGCCGGCGTCAGTCCCGGCGCCGCCAGCCAACCGTCGCCCAGCCGCGCCGCGCGGTCGATCGCCGGCGGCGCAGAGGCGCCGATCCAGACCTCGACCGGCTCCGGCGGGCAGGGCGAGATGCGGGCCTCCCGAAGCCCGAAGCGATCGTTCTCATCTTCGGTGGTCACCGTCTCGCCGGCCCACAGCCGGCGCAGGATGGAGAGCGACTGCTCGAAGCGCGACGGCCGCTGGCGCACCGGGACGCCCATCGCCTGGAACTGGTTGTCAGCCGGACCGATCGCGCACTGCAGGATGAACCGGCCCGTCATCACGCTGGCCAGGGTGCCGACCTGCTCGGCGACGATCAGCGGATGCCAGAGCGGCAGCAGGTAGAGGGCGCCGGCCGGCCGGTCGCCCCATTCGGCCAGCATCCGCCCCAGGATCGCCGTGTTCTGGTAATACGGCATGGCCGTCGCGTGGTGATCGCCCACGAACAGCGCGTCGAGACCGGCGTCCCGCGCAGCGCCCGCCCGGTCGATCATCCTCCGCGCGCCCTCCCGAGGGTCGTCCACGTTGTACGCGCTCTGAACGGAAATACTGACCCGCATGGCTGATCCTCCCGGATCAATGTACAGCAGCGCGCAGGCTGCTACGATTCGCGCCGCAAGCTCAACGCCCAGAACCTGGCACGGCGGGAATTCTCGCAGGCACGCCGGAATGCCGGCGCACTCGGTCCCGCCCGTGCGAACCGCCTAGGAATCCCCAACATGCCCGAACTGCTTCTCGCTACAGCCGCCTACCCCGCCGGAGGCCTGATCGCCGGTGTCGTCGGCGCCGGTTTCGGCATCCTGGCCGTCATCATCATCGCGGAGGGCGCAAGCGCCGAACCCGCCCCGCGGAGAATGATCCCGATCTGGATGTGGATGGTCTTCTGGATCCCGCTCACCCTGATCCTGGTCCTCACGGACATGCCGGGCTGGCTGCGCACGCTGCTGTTCCTGGTTCCGCTGGTGCTGACGGTCGGGTTGTTCAACCGCCGCGCAGCCTGACCGGTGCCATCCGCGACTGCGGGCGACGGCGCGCGGATTCACTATCAGGTCGCCGGCAGCGGCCCGGTCGTCGTCTTCACGCACGGCCTGGGTAGCCACCTCCACGCCTGGGAAGCGACCGTCGCGGAGTTCCGGGATCGCTACACGGTTCTGACCTGGGACGTTCGCGGCTTCGGCGGCTCGGACCGGCGCCCCGACACGATGGCGCCCCGGACCTGGGCCTCCGACCTCGCCGACGTGCTCGACGACGTCGGCGCCGACGACGCGGTGATCGGCGGGATCTCGATGGGCGGCGTCGTCTCCCAGCGCTTCGCCCTCGACTTCCCCGACCGCACCCGCGCGCTGATCCTGATCAGCACCTCGAGCGAAGTGAACGAACGCGCCGAAGCCGGCTGGAACGCCCGCGCCGACCTGATCGAACGCGACGGCCTGGCCAAGGCGCTCGCGCCGACCGGCCCCGCGCTCTCATACGGGAAGGCGTACCGCGAACGCCACGCCGAGGAGATCGCCGAGTCCGCCCGTCTCACGATCGAACGGAACGACGCCGCCTCCTACGCGGCCGCCTGCCGCGCCGTCTCGGACATCGGCTACACCGCCGATCTGGCCACCATCACCTGTCCGACCCTGATCCTCCAGGGCCTTGAGGACGCACTGACCCCACCCGGCGGCAGCGTCATCATGTCCCGCCGGATCGAGGGCTCCCGCCTCGTCATGCTCGAGAACTGCGGCCACGGCATCCCCACCGAACGGCCCGACGAGTTCCACGCCGAAGTCGAGGCGTTCCTCACCCAGGTTCTCTAGGACCGCAAACTCCTCCGCCGGCAACACCCCGTCGGACACCGACGAGTTCCAGCCTGGTCCGAGTCCGGGGGCAGGGGCCCAGGTGGCTGTCGGCAAGCGACGCCCGGCGCCCGTCCATCCACCGAAACCCACCGGAGCGCAGCCGACCGAAGCGAGGGCGGACCCTCCACTATCCGAGAAAGCCCGAGCGGCAACTGGGACCCTGCCCCTGGACTCGGACCAGGCGGGCGCCAACGACGCAGCCGCGCCGCTACTTCAGGTGGCGGTCGAAGAAGCCGATCTCGGCGGCCATCGCCTTGTCCAGCCAGTCGCCGCTGTAGATGTCGTAGTGGCTCATCTCCCAGGCGTGGTACTCGACGGGGACCCGGCCGGAGAGGACCTTGAAGACCCGCTCGCCGTGCTCGCGAATGTCGAAGTAGTGCTCCTGCTTCGCGTCGATGATGATCGTGGGCGCGGTGATCAGGTGCGCGTCCTCGACGGGTGAGAACTTCGCGAAACGCTCGTAGTACGGGCTGCCGGTCAGCCCCTCCGGCTGATCGGCGCCCACCGGCACCGGCTCGATCTCGCCTCGGGCTCGCTGGATGGCGGCCTGGTGGAGTCCCTTCAAGCCTCCCGACGCCGAGACCAGACCTGCGCGCTGATCCATCGCGCCGACCTGCGCCGCGACCGCCTTCACGCGGCGGTCGTGGGCCGCGCGCCAGATGACGTGGCCGCCGCCGAAGCTGGAGCCCCAGATCCCGATCCGCGACGCGTCGGCGTGCGGTTCGCCCTCGACGAAGGTGATCGCCGCGTCGATGTCCTCCTGCTGGTCGAGCGGGTCGACGAGCTGGCGGATGGCCTGCGCCTTGACCGTCACATAGCCGTCCTCGTCCGGCTTCGGCATCTTGCCGCGGACGACGAGGCGGGAATCGCTCTCCCCCCAGCCGCGGTAGTCGAAGGCCAGCACCAGGTAGCCGGCCTCGGCGAAGCGCGGCGCGATGCCGCGGTTCAGGTGGGCCTTCGTGCCGCCCCAGCCGTGACAGAGCACGATCGTCGGCAACTTCTCGCCCTCGGCAGTCGCCTTCGGGTAGAAGACGTCACCGGCGAGGCGGGTGCCGTCGCTCCAGATCTCGACCGGCTTGCGCACGAGGGTCGGATAGCCCTCGACATCCATGAGTTCGCCGGCGCCAAGCGCCGGCGCCGCGGCCAGCGCCGCGACCACGACTCCCGCCAGGGCCAGCCTGAACCCGTACCTCTTCGCAGACTCCATCTTCATCGCCGATCCTCCGCCAGCATGTTCCCGTGTGCCTGCACGGATGCTACAGGAGTCGGGCAGATACTGAGTCGCCGTTCAGAGTAGAGTCGCTTCCCGTGAAGAGAGTTGCCGCGGCGTGGCTCGTCGCTATCCCGTCGCTGGGGGCCAGTGTGTCCGAAGGCCAGACCGACCGCCCCGCGGCGACGGCCCTGGCGATCGGAGAGGCGCCCCAGCTCGACGGCCAGGTTCTCGACGACCCGGTCTGGCAGGCCGTCGTGCCCGCTTCCGGCACAACGCAGACCCGGCCCTTCGCCGGCGAGCCGGGCACGGAACGGACCGAGGTCCGCTTCGCGTACACCGAGGACACCCTGTTCGTGGCGGTCGTCTGCCACGACCGGGAACCCGAAGGGATCGTCATCTCGGACAGCCGCCGCGACGCGGCCCTGGACGAGACGGACAGCTTCCAGGTGATCTTCGACACGTTCCGCGACGGGCGCAACGGTTTCGTCTTCGGCACGAACCCCGCCGGCATCGAGTACGACGGGCAGGTCCTCGAAGGCGGCTCGGGCGTGTTCAGCGGCATGGGCGGCGGCGGCCGCTTCCGGGGCGCCCTGTCCACCGGCTTCAACCTGAACTGGGACGGCGCCTGGACCGTCGCCACCGAGGTCGGCGAGTTCGGCTGGAGCGCCGAGTTCGCGATTCCCTTCCGCACCCTCCGCTATCCGCCGGATGAGGTGCAGACCTGGGGCCTCAACTTCCAGCGCAACATCGCGCGCCACCGGGAAGTTGCCTTCTGGTCCGAACTCGACCGGAATCACGACCTCGACCGGCTGACCGACGCGGGCTCGCTGGCCGGCGTCGAGCCGCCCCCGCAGCGGAACCTGAAGCTGATCCCCTACGCGATCGGTTCGAGCCGGGAACCGCCCACGGCCGGCAGCGACAGCGAGTCGGACTCCGACCTCGGCGTCGACCTCAAGTACAGCGTGACGCCGAGCCTGACCCTCGACGTGACCTACAACACGGACTTCGCCCAGGTCGAGGTCGACGAGCAGCAGGTGAACCTCGACCGGTTCAACCTGTTCTTTCCCGAGAAGCGGCCCTTCTTCCTGGAGAACGCCGGGCTGTTCACCGTCGGGGCGCGAGCCGGAAGCCGCGCTTCGGCCCGCGTCGACCTGTTCTTCAGCCGCCGCATCGGCATCGGGCCGAGTGGCGAGCTGATCCCGATCGACTACGGCGGCCGGCTTTCCGGTAAGGCAGGGCGCTTCAACGTGGGCGTGCTCCACATGCAGACGGCGGCTGTGGGCGGGCTCCACGGCAACAACTACGCGGTTGCTCGCGTCAACCGGGAACTGGGCGAGCGCTCCAGTATCGGCGGCATGGCCATCAGCCGGGAGGGCGTCGGCGGCCTGGCCCCGCATGACGACACGAACCGCACCTACGCCATCGACGGCAAGTGGGGAATCGGCGAGCACCACACGATCGAAAGCTACGTCGCCCAGACGGATACACCCGGACTCGACGGCGACGACAGTTCGATGCTCCTGAGTTACAACCTCGGCAAGCCGGCGTGGCGCGGCAGCATGAGCTACGCCGAGGCCCGGGAGAACTTCAACCCGGAAGTCGGTTTCCTGTCGCGAAGGAACTTCCGGAACCTCTCCGCGTTCGGCATGCACACGATCCGGCCGAAGAATCTCCTGGGCTTTCACGAGCTCCGGCCGCATGCCTCGTACAGCGCCATCTGGGACTTCGACGGCTACAAGGAATCGCAGTACATCCACATCGACAACCACTGGGAGTGGCGCAACGGATTCCAGGTCCACACCGGCGTGAACCTCACCGAGGAAGGCGTGAAGGAGACCTTCGAGATCGTCGACGGTTTCCCGGTCCAGGCCGGCAAGTACAGCCACGACGAGCTGCAGACCGTGTTCTCGACCAACCAGGCGAAGCCGGTGTCGTTCTACATCCGCAACATCACGGGCGGTTTCTTCGGCGGCGACCGGAGTTCCACCCAGCTCACCCTGCTCGCCCGGCGCGGCGAGCGGCTGACCTCGGAACTCACCTGGGACCACAACGACGTGGACATCGACTCCGGCAGCTTCCAGGTCAACCTGGGCCGCCTGCGGCTCTCCTACTCCATCACCCCGCGGATGCTCGTCCAGGCCCTCGCCCAGTACAACGACCAGTCGGACAACGTGTCCGCGAACCTCCGCTTCTCCTGGCTGCAGGACGCGAACACGGGACTGTTCGTGGTCTACAACGAGATCGACGAACTGGGCGCCCGGATCCTCTACGAGCGGCCGGACCGCACCGTGATCGTCAAGTACAGCCGCCTGATCGACGTCTTCCGTTGAGCCTTTCCGTCACCGCGCAAGGAGTTGAGCCCCAATGAACCCCAACGACCTCCGCGTCTACTTCTCGTTCCGCTCCCCCTTCTCGTGGTTCGCCTTCCACCGCATCACGACGACCGGCGTCCTCGACTGGAACGCGATCGACGCGGTGCCGATCTTCCCCTTCGGCAAGGGGGCCAATCTCTCGGCCGGAAGGGCAAAGTCGAGCTACGTCCGCCAGGACGCGGAGCGGATCGCGAAGGCCTACGGACTATCGATGAACTGGCCGGAGGGCGGTGACGATCCGGACTGGTTCCCGCCGCACCAGATCTACGTCTGGGCCCGGGAGCACGGCAAGGCGGTCGACTACGCTCGCGAGGCGTACACGGCCCGGTTCGGCCGCGGACTCGACCTCGCCAGCGACGACGTGATGCGCGCCGCGGCCGAAGCCGCGGGGCTCGACGGCGACGAGGCGATGGCCGTCGCCCACGATCCCAAGTGGAAAGACGCCGTCATGGCCGGTTTCTCCCATACGCGGGACGACGGCGCCTTCGGCGTGCCGCTCTTCATCTACCGCGGCGAGCGCTTCTGGGGCAACGACCGCCTCGACTGGCTGCTACGCGAGGTCGCGCGCTCCGAAGGCCGCGAACCAGCCGATCTGGCGGCGGACCCGCTGGCGCCGGTCTACTCGGCGTAGCAGCCGCATACTAGTTGCGCCGGCGGGGACGCCGGCTAGCGAGGAGGCGCCGCGACGTCGCCGACAATGACGACGCAGGGCGGTCTGGCACAGCCCGACATCTCCCCCGCCGCAAGGGCCTCCAAGGTGCAGAACAGAACCTTCTGATCGGCTGTTGTTGCGCGTTCGACGATTGCGACCGGCGTGGCAGGTTGGCGTCCGGCGGCGATCAGGCCGCGGCCGATCCGTTGCAGTCGGCGTGCGGGCATCAGGACGACGACGGTGTCGGCACCGGCCAGACCCGCCCAGTCCGGCTCACCGCCTTCGGCATTGCGGGCCGAAACGACAGCGAAGCCCAGGGAAACGCCACGGTGCGTGAGCGGGATGCCGGCGACCGCCGGGGCGGCCGTGACGCTGCTCACGCCGGGGACCGCCTCGCACGGTACGCCCGCGGAGGCACAGGCCTCGATCTCCTCGCCGCCGCGGCCGAAGACCGCCGGATCGCCGCCCTTGAGCCGGACCACGTGAGCGCCGGCCCGGGCGCGCTCGAGCATCAGCCTCTCGATCCGCCGCTGCCGGGCCCGGACGTCGTCTCCCGGGCGCTTGCCGACATCGACGATCTCCGCGCCCGGCTTCGCCTCGGCGAGGAGCTCCGGCGCCGCGAGTCGGTCGTGCAGCACGACATCGGCGGCCCGTAGCCGCTTCAGGCCCAGGACCGTGATGAGTTCGGGGTCGCCGGGCCCGGCGCCGATCAACGTGACCCGCCCCGAGCCGCTCACGGCCCCGGCTCCTCGGCGGCGACGCCCATGATCTGCTCGGCACGCTCCCGGGCCTCCGCGTCCCTGCCCTGCCGAAACAGGGCGAGAACCTCCGAGTCCACGAGCTCGTACCAGCGCCGGCGCCGCTCCCCGAACTCCGGCACCGCCTCCGCCAGCGGCGCCCGAAGCCGGCCGGCAAGTTCGAGCAGCGCCCCGTACTCGGGTCCGAGTTCGCGCTCGAACCGCTCGCGCAGGCGCACCGCCATTGCCGGGGCGCGTCCGGAGGTCGAGATGGCGACAACGAGATCGCCGCGGCGAACAACCGCCGGCATGATGAAGCTGCAGTGGTCGAGGTCGTCCTCGACGTTGGCGAAGACGCCTCGGCACTCGGCCTCGGCGAAGAACTCCGCGTCCGACGCCTGGTCACCGGGCTCCGCCAGGCCCAGCGCCGCACCTTCGAGATCTCCGGGCCGGTAGGGCCGGGCGACGTGCTCGACCTCGCCGTTCTCGGCCAGCCGCGCCAGTTCGGGGGTCAGCTCGGGAGCGACGATGCGCACCCGCGCTCCGCAGCGCAGCAAGCCGTCAACCCTCCGTTCCGCGACCGGGCCGCCCCCCTTGACGACAACGAGCCGCTCGGCAAGCGAGAGGTAGACCGGGTAGTAGAAGGGCGCCTGAGCCTGGCCGCTCAACGCGGCTGGAGGACGTGGAGGCCGCATTCCTTTCCGGTGTGGGATTCCCACCACCAGCGACCGCCGCGGGCCCCCTCACCGGGGCGCGACGGGCGGGTGCAGGGCGCGCAGCCGATCGTCCGGTAGCCCCGGTCGTAGAGCGGGTGGTACGGCACCCCCTCCTCGTGGATGTAGGCCCAGACCTGGTCCTCGGTCCAGTCGAGCAGCGGGCAGACCTTCACCAGCCGCCCCTTGGTCCGGGTGACCCGGTCGACCTCCACCTTGTTCAGCACGTCGCGAGTCGGGGTCTGATCGCGGCGCAGCCCGCTCAACCAGGCCGGCGCACGAGCCAGCGCCCGTCGCATCGGCTCCACCTTGCGCACGTTGCAGCAGCGCTGCCGTCCGTCCACCGAGGCGTAGAAGAGATTGGGACCTTCGCGCTTGACGAGGCGCGCCACATCCGATGCCCGCGGCGCCACGATCTCCACGTCCACGCCGTAGTGCAGCCGGACGTGCTCGATGTGCCGGAAGGTCTCCTCCGGCAGCCGGCCCGTGTCGAGCGTCACGATCCGCACCGGCAGGCCGAGCTGGTGGCACATGTGGAGGAGCACCATGCCTTCCGCCTGGAACGAGGTAGCCAGGGTCAACTCGCTTCCCCACCGGCCGTGAGCCCAGCGCAGAACCTGCTCCGGCGTCGCGAGTTCCAGCTCCATCGCCCAGCCGAGGACGCAGAGATCGCCGTCGGCGGCCAGACCCGGAAACTCCAGAACGGTGCCGGCCTGCCCACCCCCGATCACGCCGTCCTGGCTCGTCTGCACACTCATTTGTGACAAATACGATCACAAATGTCTCAGGGTTGCAATGAGACCTGAGGTCAGAGGGACCGCAGCACCGTCGCCAGCGCGTCCAGGTCCGCGCGGTCGTTGTAGACCTGCGGCGCCACGCGGATCGCCTTGCCACGAACGGAGACGAAGATGCCGGCACGCCGCAGCGTCGCCGCCGTCTTCTCCGTATCGAGTCCCCGAACGCTGCGGAGTCCGAACAGGTGCGCGCCACGCCAGGCTCGGTCCTCCAGTTCGAAACCCGCCTCGCGAAAGACATCTTCGTACGGTTCGAGCAGGCTCTCGCAGTACTCCTGAACCCGTTCCGGCCCCCACTCGAGCACCATGTCGAGCGCCGCGTTCAGCATCGGCACCTGAATCTGGTTGCTCCGCTCACCGACGTCGTAGCGCAGGGCGCCCGGCCGGTAGGCCTCGACGTACTCGATCCGGCCCGCGACGAAGCGGTCACTGCCTTCGCGCGCCGCCCACGGTTCCTCCAGCGGCACTCCCCCGTCGAAGCGTTCGCCGAACCACGCCAGCCCGCTCTGATACGGCCCGAACAGGGTCTTGTAGGCGGCGACGACCAGCGCGTCGGGCGCCACCTTCTCCACGTCGAACGGCAACGCTCCGATCGACTGCGTGCCGTCGATCACGAAGGCGGCTCCTGCCGCGCGAACGCGCCGCCCGATCGCCGCGACGTCGAAGCGCGTGCCGTCCGCCCAGTGAACGATCGGCGTCGCCACGACCGCCGTCTTCCGGTCGATCGCCCGAAGCAGTCGGCGGTTCCACGATGCGCCCGGGCTGGGTCTTCCCCTGGCGGATCGTTCGACGACCCGGAGCTCAGCGCCGGTCTCTTTCGCCTTCCGCATCCAGACGTAGACGTTGCTCGGGAACTGGTCGCCCAGGATGACGATGTTCTGGCCACTCTCGACCGGCACGTTGCGGGCGGCCGTGGCGATGCCGTAGGACACCGCCGGGATGATCGCCACCCGCTGCGGATCGGAGCTCCCGATCAACCGGGCGAACCGCTCCCGCAGTGCATCCGTCTCGACGAAGAAATCCTCCGCCGCGATCTTGGACGGGTCCCGCCGGCGCGCCATTCCCCGCAGGCCCGCCTCCTCGACCTCGCGAGCGAGCGGCGCCATGTAGGCGCAGTTCAGGTAGTGAAGGTGCGGCGGTAACTGAAAGCGGTAGCGCTGGCAGGAGAGCACGGGGCGACGATCCGGACGGCCCTATGCCGCGGCCAGGGCCTTGTCCAGATCCCGGACGAGGTCGTCCACCGTCTCCAGACCGATCGAGAGCCGAACGACCTCCGGACCGGCGCCGGCGGCCGCGCGCTGTTCGTCCGTCAACTGCCGGTGCGTCGTCGACGCCGGATGGATGATCAGCGAGCGGGCATCGCCGATGTTCGCCAGGTGCGAGAACAGCTCGCAGGCCTCGACGACCTTGACGCCCGCGTCGTAACCGCCCCGCACACCGAAGGTGAACACGGCGCCCGCGCCGTTCGGCAGGTACTTCTCCGCCAGCTCACGGTACGGACTGGTCGGCAGGCCGGCATGGGATACCCACTCGACCTTCGGGTGTCCGGTCAGCCACTCGGCGACCGCCAGGGAGTTCCGGCAGTGGCGTTCCATGCGCAGGGCGAGGGTCTCCGTGCCGAGCAACGTGAGAAAGGCGTTCATCGGCGCCATGGAAGCGCCAAGGTCCCGCAGGCCAACCGCGTGCGAGTGAACGGTGAAGGCAAGGTCGCCGAACGTCTCGCTGAACTTCAGGCCGTGGTAGGCCGGCTCCGGCTCCGAGAGCCCCGGAAAGCGCCCGGAAGCCGACCAGTCGAAGCGGCCGCTGTCCACCACGGCGCCGCCGATCACCGTGCCGTTGCCGGAGAGGAACTTCGTCGCCGAGTGGACGATCAGATCGGCGCCCCACTCGAAGGGCCGGCAGAGCCAGGGGGTGGCGAGCGTGTTGTCGACGATCAGCAGGGCCCCCGCGGCCCGGGTCAGGCCGGCCAGGGTCTCCAGGTCGGTGACCACGCCGCCCGGGTTCGCCAGGCTCTCCACGAACAGCGCCTTGGCGCCCTTGGCCAGGACCGCCTCGACCGCGGAGAGGTCCTCCGTGTCGACGAAGTCGCAGCGCCAGTCGAACTTCGGGAACGTCCGGCTGAACTGCGTGACCGAACCGCCGTAGAGCCGGGTCGATGCCGCGAACCGTTCGCCGGCCTCGATCAGCGGGAAGAAGGCCAGGACCTGGGCGGCGTGTCCCGAGGCGGCGCAGGTCGCGCCGCGGCCGCCCTCCAGGCTGGCGATGCGTTCTTCCAGCGTGGCGACGGTGGGGTTCCCGAGGCGGGAGTAGATGAAACCGAAGGTCTGGAGGTTGAACAGCGACGCCGCATGGTCGGCGTCGTGGAACGCGTAGGCCGAGGTCTGGTGAATCGGGGTCTGGCGTGCCCCCGAGGTCGGATCCGGGCCGGCGCCGGCATGGATCATTCGGGTCTCGAATCCCCAGTCGGGACCGGGGCTGTTCTCTGCGGTCCGGGTCTCGTCTTCGCTCATGACGGCGGAGTGTACGCCGCCCGGCGTCCCCTCGTCACCCCGCGCGTCCGCCGCCCCTCGCCGGACGCGGCCAGCGGCTGCTGATCACGCCGCTGTCGAACCCGCCCCAGCCCAGCTCGCCCCAGAGGCGGCCGTACTCGATCTTCGGGCAGCGGTTCATAATCACGGTGAGCCCGGCGGCTTCGGCCTCGGCGGCCGCCTCGTCGTTGCGCACGCCGAGCTGCATCCAGACCACATCGAAGCCCTTCTCCGCCCGCAGCCGGATCGCTTCGCGGGTTATCCCGAGCGCGGCCTCGGACGCGCGGAAGACGTCGACCATCTCGACCGGCCCCGGCACCTCCTCCAGCGAGGCGCGGGCCTTCTCGCCCAGGATCGACGCCCCCGCCGCGGCCGCCCGCGGATTCACCGGGATCACCCGAAAGCCCTTCTCCTGGAGGTACTTCATCGCGAAGTTCGAAGGGCGCTTCCAGTTCGGTGACGCGCCGACCATGGCGATCGTCCGCACGCGACGGAGGATGCCGGTAATCAGGGCGTCGCTGTAGTGGAGGTCGGTGGCCACGGCGCGGATGTTAGCGCCGACGAAGACCCCAGGTGTCTGCAGTCCAATCTCGTCTTTCTCGGGACCTGCCCAACGATAGCTCCGCCTTCTCAGACCGACTATCCTCCGCCGACGCGCGTCACGTTGGCGTGACGCAGGAGCGAAGAACCGACTTCAGGACGGAAGGCATCGAGGACATGACGTTAGACGAGAGCTTCTACGGTTGGCTTGAGTTGGACGACCGTGCGCCCAACGACCACTCGCCGGGGCCGGCGCGCAGAGTCGAGGTGGCGGGCCGCTGCGTAAGGTGCTGGGGGCCCATTCGCGGGGACGGGACACAAGAGGACGGGTGGACACACATCGCGTGTCGTCTCTGTGGCAACACCGTCGATGGAGAGGAAGCCGAACAGGAAGCCAAGGCCATGCTCCTTGAGATGCACGACAACCTGAAGCCCGCGCGCATAGGACGACCGCCCGAGTACCGTGAAGAAGCCAGATTCGTGCTCAAGATCATGCCGGACATGGTCCGAAGCTCGCCTTCGCAGATCGCAAGACGCAAGAAGGCCATGGGTGCGACGCAGAAGCGAAACCGCTGGGTCAATCGTCACGACGTGCCGGCTGGGGACGCTGGTTTCCTGTACCTGCAAGCCCGAGTGATCCTGTCTGGAGTCGAGAGCCTGCCGAGGGAGATGGCCCCAGTCGAGCTAACTGACTTCGACTACGGGGAAGCTCGAATCACCGGTGCTGACGCTTCGGCAAGCGGCGAGCTTCTTGGCGTTCACGGCAAGATCCCGCACCGAAACCCTCGCCCCTGGAGCAGAGGGCGCGCATGGGAAGAGCAATGGTGTCGGGAATGGCCGCGGCTTTCGCGTGTGAGGTCGGAATGAAGGCGATCCTCCTGACGCGGAAGGATGAAGCCCCCAGGACGCAGGACCTCCGGAACCTCCACGACGAGCTGCCAGGAGACAGCCGTGACAGGCTTGAAGCGGACTATCCAGGATTGGCCGACGCGTTGAATCGCCATCGCCACACCTTCGACAAGTGGCGGTATCTCGAGCGGAGCGCTGGCCAAGACGGCTTCCGCGCCCTCGTGGATTCCGAAAGGGCAATGGAGCTCGCAAGAGCAGGACGCGTGATCCTCGATGAATGCGTGACGTCGGGCTTGACGGCTGAGGTGAGTTTCGACTCGACGTTCGACATCTCGGTCAGCGGCGGCGCGCCGAGTTCGTCTCAGGAGATCCAGTTTGGGGCAACCGCGGGTGAAGCCGACGTCCCTTGGCAGGACGTACTGGCCTACAGAGAACCCGACGAAGGCTGAAGCCCGGGCGCGCAGGCGGCTTACTTGCAAAGCCGCTAGAGGCGGTGCCGCCAGCTACTACGCGGCTTCGTAGACGCTCCTGCCCTCACCGTAGTAGCTCGCGTAGACGTGCTGGAAGATCGCCGACGCCTTCTGCCGGAACAGCTCCGTCGTGTAGGCATCCGGCAGGCCTTCGTCGAGCCGTTTCTCGATCGTCACCCGGACAGCGGAGCGGGCCTGGCTCTTCTTCCGCCAGTCGAGCGCGAATCTCTCCGCCTTGAGCGTCGCGAGGAGAGTCCGGGCCGTCTGCTTGACAGCCTTCCGCTCCCGCTCCGTCAACTCGATCTCCGGCTTGGTCAGGAGGTCGAACACGGCCAACTCCTCTTCATCGAGCTCCTCCCGCAGCGCCCGCCGCTTCTCTTCGTTCAGGTCCTCGGCGAACTTGAACAACTGCCGAACGTGCTCCTCGACGTTCGCGCTTCCGGCGTTGTACGCATCGATCTTCGCCTGCAGTTTCTCGAGGTAGTCCGTCCGGGTCGGGTTCTCGCGAATCATCCTCTCCACCTGCCGCCTGAGCGCTGAGGTCAGCTTCTCGTTGAACGTCCGTTTCCTCGAACGAGCGAACTTCGCGGCCAGCTTGTCGAAGTCGATCCGACTGAGATCCGTCCGGTAGCGCCCACCTTCGGCGATGGCGTAGCCCTCGGCTTCGATCGATTCGTCGAGCAGGACCTCGACCTGCTTCATCGTGACCGGGATGTCCGCTGGTGGGACGAGCGCCCGAATCCGCTCCGCAAGCACCGACAGGAGCTTCGCGCGGGGCCGGAATTCCTGGGCCCGCCCATCGGGCAGAACCGCCCTGAACAGCCGGCCGGCGGAGTCGGCCAGGCCGAGGTAGCGGCGCTTGACCTCTTCGGTCGCGACCAGCGCGTCGACCGCATCCTGAAGCCGCTCAAGGCGGCCGAATCCCTCGGCGCTCCCGATCCCGTCGAGGTCCACGCTCTGCTCGCGGCAGAAGTCGTCCACCTGTCCAAACGCCTGCCGCGCCGCTGCGACGAGCGCCGCCTTGTCCTCCACCGGACTCTCGCCCGAACCCCGCCCGGCGCCGTAGACCGATAACGCCCGTTCCAGGTCCCGGAAGACCCCAACGTAGTCGACGATCGACCCGGCCTCCTTGCCAGGTGCCACGCGGTTGGCTCGGGCGATCGTCTGCATCAGGGTGTGGTTGCGCATCGGCTTGTCGAGGTAGAGCGTCGAGCAGGTCGGCACGTCGAAGCCCGTCATCCACATGGCGCAGACGAAAACGAGCCTGAACGGATCGTCCGGGTCCTTGAACTTCTCCTCCAGATCCTCCTGCTGCATGCGCCGGCGGTGCGACCGAAAGTCGATGCCCTTCTCCCGCATTTCCGCGATCTCGTTCTGGGACGGCGAGACGACGACCGCCATGTCCGTCGTCTCCATCCAGGCGACGCGTTCTGCGATCTCCGCCGCTTCGTCGTCCTCGCCGAGCCGCACAAGCCGGGCCCGCTCCGAGCGCAGTTCGTCGATCCGCTGCCGCATGTGCGCCCGTACCTTGTCGTGCATCCGCGCCGCGGTCGCCTTGTCGATGCACACCGCCATCGCCTTGCCCCGAAAGCCCCGTTCGGAGAAGTGGCGGACCAGGTCCGCGGCCACGGCCTCCAGACGGTCCTCCCTGGTAATCAGGTGGTACTCGCGGGAAAACTGTCTCTCCAGGGCTTTCTCCTGCGCCTCGTCGAGCGACGCCTCCTCGAGCAGGCGCTCCATGTCCTCGTTCAGGTCCCGGTTCGAGAGTTGCAGTTCGGGTATCCGGTTCTCGTAGTAGAGCGGAACGGTCGCGCGATCCTCGATGGACTGCTGGAAGTCGTAGACGCTGATGTAGTCCCCAAAGACCTCCCGGGTCCGCTCCTCCTCGCCGTGGATGAGCGGCGTACCGGTGAAGGCGAGAAACGCGGCATTCGGCAACGCCTGCCGCATGTTGAGCGCCAGCGTGTCGTACTGGCTGCGATGGGCCTCGTCGGTGATGACGACGATGTCGCTCCGTTCGGAGAGCACCGGGTGCGCCTCACCGGGACGGTCCGTCCTGAACTTGTGGATCAGAGTGAAGACGTAGCGGTGGTCCTCGGCCAGCAGGCGCCGGAGTTCCCGGCTACTCTCCGCCTGGACTTCGATCTTCCCGACCGCACCGGACGAGACGAAACGGCGGTAGATCTGCCGGTCGAGTTCCTTCCGGTCGGTGACTACGACGAAGGTCCAGCCGCCTGGCAGCCGGCGAAGCGTCTTCTGCCCGAAGAAGATCATCGAGATGCTCTTGCCGCTGCCCTGCGTGTGCCAGAACACGCCCAGCTTCCCATGGCGGCCTTCGATGTGCTTCATCGCCTCGAGCGCGTTGTTCACGCCGAGGACCTGGTGGTTCTTGCCCACCAGCTTGATCAGTCCGCCTCGATCCTCGAGGAACAGGGTGAAGTTCTCCGCCATGTCGAGCAGACGGGCCGGCTCGCATACGCCGCGCAGCATCGTCTCCAGGGACACACGGGGCTGCTCGTCCTCGCTGGCGATCCGCTTCCATTCCGAGAAGTGCTCCCAGCCGGCTGTCAGGCTGCCGAGGCGGCTGTCCAGCCCGTTGGAGAGGAGAACGAGAGCGTTGAACCAGAAGATCTGCGGGATCTCCTCGCGATAGTGACTCAGGTTTCCGTCGTAGGCGAGCTCCAGCCGACGATGAGCCGCCTTGAGTTCGACAAACACGAGCGGCAGACCGTTGACAAAGGCCACCAGATCGGCCCGGCAGCGGTACATCTCGCCCGCGACCCAGAACTCCGAGCAGAGCAGGAAGTCGTTGTTCGACGGCTCGTCCCAGTCGATCACCCGGACGTGCTCGACCGCATCGCCGCCGTCGTCCGGCCCTGGCAGCACGATCCGCACACCGTCCTTCAGCAGGCCGTGAACCTCCCGGTTCGCAGCCGCCGGGCTCATGGCCGACCGGTCGCGGGTCAGTTCCTCGACCGCCTCATCGACCGCCTGTTCGTCAGCGCCCGGGTTGAGCCGCTTCAGGGCCGGCCGCAGCCGCGCGGCCAGGACGACCTCCGCCTCCGTCTCGCGTCCTAGCGCGCTTCGGCCATCCGCGCCCGGACTGCCGAACTCGCCGTACGCGTCGACCGTCTCCCAGCCCAACTCCGCCAGCAACTCCATCGCCGGTTGCTTGACCAGCGCGTCCTCCGTGTAGCGCGACTCCATGCCCCGGTTCCGAGCTCCCGTCTACCGGGACTTCATCCGTTCAGTAGGCCGCAAGGATGGGGCACCCCTTCTCGGCATTCAGCACAGGGTTGGCTAGCTTGTTCCGGCTCATACGCCGACGGCGTTCCCATTGCGGGTGACATCGTCGCTGTCGGGTGGCGCCGTGCGCACCGGTAGAGCAGAGACGTCGATGTCGCCCGAGATCAACTTGGGCACGAGGAAGTCGCGGGCCTGGCGGAGGGCCTTGCTACGGATTCGCAGAACCTCGGCAAGCACCTGGGAATCCTGAACGAGCGAACAGAACCGATCGAGTAAATCGACTGGTGGCACGACCGTCTCGACCGACAAGGCCTGTTTCCGGCTGAGACCTGGTACCGCCGCGTCACTGTCAAGAAATCTCTTCACGCTCAGGTCGAAGTAGAGGAACCGCAGCGGAAGCACGGCCGATGTGACGAAGAAGACCGTGTCGATGGGAAAGAAGTCGGCAGGCGACCAGAAGATGCTACCGACGTTGCCCTTGCGGCCAACGACCACGCCGGGCCCACCAACGAGAGCCTCGTCGTGTTCGCCGATGACGCCGCTTGACCCGTACACCGGCACCTCTCCGGGACGCCGGTCGGCCTTCTTCAGCGCCTTCCCGTATCTCAACTCCAAGACGTCGCCGAGGCGCTTCACTTTCCATCCCTCGGGAAAGCGACCCGCAGGCGAATCGACGAACCGGGTCCGCTCGTAGCCCGGGAAGCGGAACTCGACGAACCACTCGTGGTAGAGGTTCCGCGCCATCTCCTCCAAGATCTCGATCCGGCGCAGGCTGTTCTCGATGAGGTCGTCGTACACCGAGAGGATGGCGGCGATCTTGCGCTGGGTGGATAAGGGGGGCGCAGGAACGGGAAGGTCGACGAACGAGTTGAGATCTGCTCGCTGACGCCCCGAAGTCCCGGAGAGGCTCTTCTCCGCGGGCCCCCGCAGGAGATCCGACCTAGCCAGATAACACACGAAGGCAGGATCCGAAACTCCCGGCCGAGCCCGAAAGACGAAGAACTCCGTGGAGCCGAAACCCACGCTGTCCTCCGACTCTCCCTTGAACTGGGCGATCTTGCCGTTCTCCAAGCATGGCGTGATCCTCGCGAATAGTGTGTCTCCGGATCGGAACCGGGCCCCACCGCTCTTGAACAAGCGTCTCCGAGAAGCCGAGACGGTTAGTCGGCCTGGATCGACTGCGGCCATTTCGACGAAGGGATACGCCGTGCCCTTCTGCAGGGTCACTCCGGGATTAACCTCGACGAACTCACTAAAGGGGAGTGTTCCGCTCACTCCGCCTCCACCAGCAACGCCACGTTCTCCGCGACTCGCTCCTCCAGCTCCCAGCCCTCGCGGTTCAGTCGCTCGAGTTCGTTGTGCAGTTCGCGCAGGCGGGCCTCAAAATCGATGTTCTCGGCTTCCCGTTCCGCCACGCCCACGTAGCGGCCCGGGTTGAGGCTCCACCCCTGGTCCCTAATCTCGGCAAGCGTCGCCACCTTGCAAAGGCCCGGCACGTCCGCGTAGCGCGGTTCCTCGCCGAAGCGCTCGGCCACCATCGCAGCACTGTCGTGCAGATTCTCCGGCTCCTCGCCGCGATAGAGCCGGACGATGTTCGCGAGGAACTCGATCTGCGCTTCCGTCCAGTCCCGGTGGGCTCGGTCGAGCTGCCGGTACTGCTCGCGTGCGTCCACGAAGAGCACCTTCCCGGCGCGCTCCGTTCCCTGCTTGCCCTTGTCCAGGAACCACAGCGTGCACGGCAGCGTCACCGTGTAGAAGAAGTTGGAGGCAACGGCAATCACGACGTCGACGACGCCGCTCTCAACCAGCTTCCGGCGAATCTCGAACTCCGAGTGCCCGGCGTCGGCCGCAGAGTTCGCCATGACGAAACCGGCGCGACCGCCCTCGGCCAGGGCGCTGGAGAACGCCTGAATCCACAGATAGTTCGCGTTGTCCGCGCGCGGCAGACCCAGGCCGAACCGCTCGTCGTCCGCCACGCGCTCCTTGTCCACCCCCTTCACGTTGAACGGCGGATTCGCCATGACGAAGTCGAACCGGCCCGGAGAACGGTGCAGGTCCTCGTAGTACGAGTTGCCCTGCCTGATGTCACCCTCCAGGCCATGAACGGCGAGGTTCATCTTCGCCAGCCGCACCGTGTCCGCGACCCGCTCCTGGCCAAAGACGGAGAGCGCACGGCCCGGGTCACGCCGATGTTCCCCGACGAAGCGCGCGCTCTGAACGAACATGCCCCCGGAACCGCAAGCCGGGTCGAAGATGCGGCCGTGGAAGGGCTCGATCACGCCGACGATCAGCCGGACGATGGAGGTCGGCGTGAAGAACTCGCCCCCCTTCTGCCCCTCTGCCATCGCGAACTTGCCGAGAAAGTACTCGTAGATCTTCCCGAACACGTCGCCCTCGACGTCCATGGGCACCGAGTTCATCGTCCTCAGCAGGTCGGTGAGCAGGCTGTTGTCGAACCGGTTGAACGTCTTCGGCAGAACGTCCTTGAGACCGGGGTTCGCCGCTTCGACCGCCCGCATCGCGGCATTCACCGCGGCGCCGATGTTCTCGCCTTCCGGAAGGTGCATCAGGGACCGGAAGCGCGCCTCTTCCGGCACGTAAAGGACGCCCCGTGCCTGGTAGTCCGCCGGACCAATCCGGCGACGACCGCTACCTACCCCCCCCCCCCCCCCGATTTTCGGAGAGGCCGCCTGGAACCGGTGGTCGGCGAAGCGGAGAAAGACGAGCCCCAGTACCGGCGTGGAGTACTCGGAGGCCTTTAGCCGCGAGTTCGCACGCAGCTTGTTCGCCGCGTCCCAAAGACGCGCCTCGATCCCCTCGTTCGGCGTCATCGGCCGTAGTCTAGAGCGTGGCCGATGCCATCGCCCGAGTCTGGAGTGGTTTGCGCTGCATGCGCGCTAGTGAAGCACTGAGAACCGAAGCGCCACCGCCTCCTCGACCGCCCGGTCGAACCGCTCTCGCGGCCAGGGGCTCTCGTACGCGAAAAGCTCTTGCGCCCGACGCTCGAACTCGTCGTACGACGCGGACTCCTGAAGCAGATCGTCGAGCACGAGGCCCAGTCTCCGGGCATGGTCACGGCATGCCTCCTTGGTGGAGGCGCCAAAGCCCACCACTCCGCCCGGCTTGACGCCGTGCACGGCATAGACATCGTCCTCCCCCTCGTAGACGGATACCGCTTGGCCCGTCATCTCGATCCGAGCGCCATACTCGGCGCGAAGCACAGCCAGTCGCGCCTCAAACACCATGGCGAACGAGGCAGGCAAGGACACTCTTGAAGCCGATGTCATGTTCCGCGCCTCCGTGTCGCCAAAGTCGGCCTCTTTGGACCGAGCCGAGAGTCAGCCACGAAGGCGCTCCAGAAAGTCCTCCGCGCTCGTACACTCTCTCGCCGCTCGCATGAGCTCGGCCGGCGTCCTGCCGCCGTGACCGGCCAGGCGAACGGCAAGCTCCTCCGTGACGGTGAAACCACGCGCTTCGAGCAGAGCCGCGACGGCCTCGACCAGAGCCTCGGCCCGGGCCTCATCGCGGTGGCCGCGTAGCCAGGGGTCGTCGTCCGGCCCGGTTCCCTCCAGGACGCCGAGGGCGCGTCCCACTCTGTGCAGCACGGCATATGTCTCGGTCGAAGGCGTGTGTTCGTTGAGCGCCCGGTGAATCTCCGCGGCCGTCCAGCCCGGGAAGGCCCGGCTTTCCGGCGCCTCCCGGAAGCAGTCTCCCTCCAGGAGGTGAATCGTGAGGCCCGACGGCCGGGGCTTCGGGCGGCTTGCCGAGCGCTCGTCGGGAACGTCGACCCAGACTTCCGGGAAGCCCCAGGACTCGTAGCGCGGCAGCTTGCCGCGTCGGACGTCGGTCGAGTGGTCGACCTCCAGTACGACATCCGGCACCGGCCCCTTGTCGACGTCGATCTTCGGCGCCAACTCGACGACGGTGGGAGGATCGAGATAGAGAACCTGGTCCGCCTGCATGAGCACCCTCGTCCTGCCGTCGGCGAAGACGCGCACCAAGTCCGACGTACCGTAGGTCTCGATGATCGAGCCCCGCGAAGCGGCAATCCGCTCCGCGAGCCGCGCCAGCCGCTGCGAGGGCCGCTCGTGGAAAGGCGACGGCGGCTCGCGAAGCACCATGGCGGTCTGGGTGCGGCTGTCCCAGTACTCGACCCGGCCGTCGTAGTCTTCGATCACGTCGCGCGGGATGTGGACCGCCTCGCAGCCGGGAAAGTCCGCGAGGTCGAGCCGCCGGCCCTCCGCGTCGACCCGCTCGCGCGGCGGCATCGGGACAACCGGAGCGACAACGTCAGCCATGCGGTCAGAGTATCAACGGGCCGCTCGTTGGCGGAGGTTCTACCGTCCCGCCTCCTACTTCGGCGGGTGGGCCGCGAGGCCGGCCTCGTCCGGCTCGGTGCCCCAGCCCGGCCGGTCGGGCACGATCAGGCAGCCGTTCTCGAACTCGGGCTCGTGGGTGAACACCTCGCCGTCCCAGGGCAGCCGGTCGATGTCCGTCTCCATGATCCGGAGGTTCGGCACCGCGGCGCTCATGTGGGCGTTCATCATCGTCGCCAGGTGGCCGTAGTAGTTGTGCGGCGCCACGTTGACCTCGTGGGCCCCTGCCAGGGCGGCGATCTTCATCGACTGCCAGACGCCGTTCCAGACCGCGTCGATGATCGCCACGTCGACCGCTTCGGCGCGCAGGAACGGCAGGAAGGCGGCGGGCGTGATCAGGGTCTCGCAGGAGCTGATCGGATGCGCGCTCTCCCGGCGGACGGTCGCCAGCCCCTCCGCCGACGGCGTGTCGATCTCGATCCAGAACAGGTCGAGGTCCGCGAGCGCCCGCACGATCTGGCGGTAGCCGGAGATCTTCGCGTTGAAATTCAGGTCGAGCAGGATGTCCATGTCCGGCCCGGCCCCCTCGCGCAACGCCCCCAGATGCCGCCTGAGATTCGAGATGACCTTGCGGTCGACGTTCTGGCCCGGTTCGAACGGCCGGCCGAAGCCGGGCGCCCAGCCTCGCGGCGAGCCGCTCGAGTAGTCGAAGATGTTCGTCTTCAGCGCCGTGAAACCGCTTTCACGGACCTCCGCTCCGAGGGCCGCGACGCCCTCGATGTTGGTGATCGCGTTTCCGTAGTACTGCGGCAACCCGATCCGCCAGGTCCCGCAGTGCGACCAGTAGACCCGCACCCGATCCCGCACCCGACCGCCGAGCACGTCGCAGCAAGGGACGCCCAGGGACTTCGCCCATGCGTCGAGCACCGCGTTCTCGATCGCTCCGATGCCCATCGCCATGACCCCGGACATCGACTGCCTTGCCCGGACCAGGAGCCGCTGGTAGATCCGCTCGACGTCCCGGACCCGTGAGCCGACAACGCGCTCCCCGAGTTGCTCGATCACGGTGGTCACGCCGACCGCGCCCTGGTGCTCGTCGTACTCGCTCCAGCCGACGACGCCGTCATCCGTCGTCACCTTGACGAAGTGGTAGTTCCGCCAACCGGCGTCGCAGTGGCGGGTTTCGATGCTCGCGACTTTCATCCTCTGCTTCCCTCCCGTGGCGGGTCACCGCCCAGCCATTCGCGGACCACCTCGTCCGTGTTCTCACCAAGGGCAGGAATCGGCTCGAGCGGACCGGACGGTCGTGCGTCGAAACGGATGGCGCTTGTCGGCAGGCCAACCTCGCCGAGGGCCGAATGATCGACGGTTTCGAAGTAGCCGCGTTCCCAGAGGTGCGGGTCCGCGTTGACCTCGGCCAGGTCGCGAACGGGCGCGCACGGCACCCGGCGGGACCGCACCGCCTCGTTGATCTCCGCGCGCGAAAGGCCGGTGGTCCACGCCGCGACCAGAGCTTCCGTCTCGTCCCGGCGGGAGACACGAGCCTCGTTGTTCCGGAACCGGGAATCACCGACCAGGTCCTCCCGTCCCATCGCCCGCAGCAGGTTCCGCCAGTGCCGCTCGGTGATGCAGATGATCGCGACATGGCCGTCACGGCAGGGATACACGCCGCAGGGCGACACACGGCCGTGCCGGTTGCCGGTTCGTTCGGGCAGCTTCCCCTCGTGGTGCATCAGCGCGAGCTGGGTGAGCAGGGCCGGATACGCCGCCTCCTGCATCGCCACCTCGACCAGGCGCCCGGTCCCTGTGCGTTCCCGTTCGTAGAGCGCGCTGACGATCCCCCCGTACAGGTGCGTCCCGCCCAGGAAGTCGATGAGGGCCGGGCCGGCCTTGAGCGGTCCGCGGCCCGCCTCGCCGGTAATGCTCATCACCCCGGACCAGGCCTGGACCGTGAGGTCCATCCCGAGCCGCTCGGAGTCCGGGCCGCTCAGGCCGTAGGCGGTGCCCGAACCGTAGATCAGCCGCGGGTTCAGCTCCCGCAGCACCTTCCAGCCGACGCCCAGGCGGTCCATCACACCCGGCGCGAAGTTCTCGATCAGCACGTCCGCGACTCCGGCCAGCCGGAGCAGCAGTTCCCTCCCCTCCCCGTCCTTCAGATCGCAGGCGAGGGACCGCTTGTTCGTGTTCAGAAAGGCGAGCGGAAAGGACGGCGGCCCACCATCAGTCTCACGGCGCCGCAGCGGCTCCCCGCCCGGCGGCTCGACCTTGACCACGTCCGCCCCCGCCTGGGCCAGGAGGTAACCGGCGTAAGGACCCTGGTAGACCTGCCCGAGGTCGAGCACGCGGACGCCGGCCAGCGGCCTGGTCGGAGGGAGTTCGCCTTCCGTCACGCCGGCCTCAGTGGAACGACCCGCCGATCACGTCGCGGGCAACGATCAGGCGCTGGATCTCGTTCGGGCCTTCACCCACGCGGCGGATCCGGAGTTCCCGGTACCAGCGCTCGAGCGGCAGGTCCTTCGTCATGCCGTAGCCACCGTGGATCTGCATCGCCCGGTCGACGACGCGGCTCGCTCCCTCGCTCGCCACCAGCTTGCAGATCGCCGCCTCGGTCCGGAACGGTTTACCCGCATCGGCGCGGGCCGCCGCCTCCAGGGTCAGAGCCCTGGCGGTGCGCAGATCGATCTCGTTGTCGACGATCATCCACTGCACCGCCTGGCGCGTGGACAGGTAGTCGCCGAAGGTCTTGCGCGTCTTGGCGTAGGCGATCGCCATCTCCTGGGCCTTCAGGGCGACACCGACGCAGCCCGCCGCGTACGGGATCCGGTTGCGGCTCAGACGGTCGTTCGCGATCGCGAAGCCCTGGTTCACCTCGCCCAGCACGTTGCGGCCCGGCACTCGCACCCGGTTGAACTCGAGTTCCGCCGCGTAGTGGGTGGAACGCAACGTGTGGACGATACGACGGACCCGGAAGCCGGGCATGTCCGTGTCGACGAGGAAGCAGGTGATGCCCTTGCGCCCGAGCTCCGGGTCGGTGCGGGCGAAGACGATGCCGAAGTCCGCCTTGTCCGCGCCGCTGATGAAGGTCTTCTCGCCGTCGATGATCCAGTCGTCGCCGTCGCGCACGGCGGTCGTGCGGATGGCGCGGGCCGGATCGCTGCCGCCCGAGGGCTCGGTCAGGGCGAAGAAGCCGCGCTTCTCGCCTCGCAGCACCGGGTAGAGGTAGCGTTCCTTCTGGCCGTCGTCCGCCTCGTACAACTGCGCCAGCCCGGCGCCGCCGAACACGCCGTAGCAGGGCGCGTAGAGGCCGGCCCGGTGCTGGGCCATCTCGAACGCCATCAGCGTCCTGGTCGTGAGGTCGATGCCGGGCCCGCCGTACTCCTCGGGGATGTCCAGACCGTAGAAACCGAGTTCCTTCGTCATCGCGACGAGCCGTTCGCGGTGGTGGGGCGGCAGCTCGCTCGCGTCGGGGTCGAGGTCCGCTTCGAGCGGCGCGATCTCCTCGCGCACGAAGCGGCGCACCGTTTCGAGGATCAGCTTCTGCTCGGGACTGAGTTCAAAATCCATGGCCTCATCCCCCGGCGGCGGCGATGCGGCCCACTCGCCGATCACCCCGGTCCGCGTTCCCGGGCGGCAGCTCACCATGATCGGCGAGGTACACCGCGAGCAGCTCCTCGAAGCGGCTCCAGTACTGCATCGTCACCTCGTAACGGAAACTGGCGGCCGCGTCGTGCTTCGCCGCCGCCTCGGCGATCGCGCTGCGCAGCCCGAAGCGAGAGCGGCCTCCCGCGAAACCCAGTTCCAGGGTGCCGCCTTCCGCGTCGCCGACTTCGAACACGCCCAACTGCCCCGGCAACGCGGCAATGGCGGCGTCGTCCAGGTCGCGCCAGGGTTTCGTGAGCCGGATTCCGGTCATGCTGACTTCCGCCTCCCGAACATCGCCGGGATCGTATCCCGCGCTATGTCACAATGCCCGCCGCTCTGACTGCACACTCTCGACCTCCCAGGGACGCCGTACCCGGCGAGACCACCGCGGGCCTGAACGCCGATCCAGCGTTGCTCGACGGGGTTCGTGTCGTGGAGCTGGCGACGGTCGTCATGGCCCCTTCGGCCTGCGCCATCCTCTCCGATTTCGGCGCCGAGGTGATCAAGATCGAAGGGCCCGGCAGGGGCGACGTCTACCGCTACTTCCAGGATCTCCCCGGAATGCCCGACTCGGAGATTCCCTACTGCTTCCTGCTCGACGGCCGGAACAAGAAGAGCGTCGTCATCGACCTGAAGAAGCGGAGCGGCCAGGAGGTGGCGCACCGTCTGATCCAGACCGCCGACGTCTTCCTGACGAACTGCCACAACTCGGTGCTGAACGACCTCGGCATGACCTGGGATCGGCTCCGCGAGGTGAATCCACGGCTCATCTTCGCCCACGGCACCGGCTACGGGCACACGGGCCCGGAGGCCGAGAAGCCCGGCTACGACCAGGTCTGCTACTGGACCCGCTCCGGACTCGTCGCGACGTTCACGCCTGTCGACGGACATCTGGGACCGCTCGGCTGCGGCACCGGCGACCATCCCACCGGCGTCACGCTCTTCTCGGCCGTGCTCGCCGGCCTGCTGAAGCGGGAACGAACGGGCGTCGGTTCCTACGTCACCACGTCGCTGCTCGCGGCAGGGGCATGGGCCAACGCCTGCGCCATCCAGGCCAAGCTGGTCGGAGCGGAGTTCCACGAGAAGCGTCCGCGTGAACGGACGCTGAACTTCGGCCAGCTCTACTACCGCACCCGGGACGACCGCCTGATCAAGCTCAGCATCATCGAGCAGGACCGGGAATGGGAACGCTTCTGCCTCGCCCTGGACCGCCGCGACCTCATCGCGGACGAGCGCTTCTGCACCACGGCAGAGCGGACCCTGAACATGCCCGAGTTCATCGCGTTGCTCGACGCGGACTTTGCACAGCGGGACTTCGCGGAGTGGAGCGAACGCTTCACCCGCTACGAGATCGCCTACAGCCTCGTCTCGAACCTGGACGACATCGTTGCCGACGAGCAGATGGAGGCCATCGGCATGTTCCGCGACCTCCACCACCCCGAGTACGGGCGTCTGCGCACGGTGGACAGTCCCGTGTTCATCGAAGGCGAGGACAAGGTGCAACCCCAACCGGCCCCCGAACTAGGCGAGCACACCGGCGACCTGCTGCGCGAGCTCGGCCTGGACGCCTCCGAGATCGCCGATCTGGCCGACGACGGCGTCATTTCGGGCAGGCTCTGAACCGACCGTCGATCCCGCATACAATCTCCCGCTCAGCCCGATCACGTACTGCCCAGTTGCCCAGGAGACGCTCCATGGACTTTCAGGACTCACCGCAGGAAGCCACCTTCCGCGCCGAGGCTCGCGCCTGGCTCGAAGCGAACGCAGAACCTCTTCCCCCGGGCAGCACATCGCGCTACGACGGCCTGCCCGAGCAGGAAGGCCTGGCCGCGACGAAGGAGTGGCAGCAGAAGAAGTACGACGACGGCTGGGCCTGCATCACCTGGCCGAAGGAGCACGGCGGCCGCGGCGCGACCTTCATGGAGGGCGTGATCTGGGACCAGGAAGAGGCGAAGTTCGACGTCCCGGTCGGCTACCTGGGCATCGGCCACGGCACCTGCGCCCCAGCGATCATGGCGCACGGCACGGAGGAACAGAAGCGGCGCTACCTGCCCAAGCTGGCCAGCGGCGAAGAGGTCTGGTGCCAGCTCTTCTCCGAACCGGGAGCCGGTTCCGACCTGGCCGGCCTGCGCACCCGGGCCGAGCGCGACGGCGACGAGTGGGTGGTCAACGGCCAGAAGGTCTGGAACTCGGGCGCCCACTACGCCGACTGGGGCATCCTGGTCACGCGGCACGATCCCACCGTGCCCAAGCACAAGGGGCTGACGTTCTTCGTCGTCGACATGAAGTCACCAGGCATCGAGCCACGGCCGATCCGGCAAATCCCGGGTACCTCGGAGTTCAACGAAGTGTTCCTGCAGAACGTCCGGGTTCCCGATCACAACCGACTCGGCGAGGTCGGCGCCGGCTGGCAGGTGGCCATCACGACGCTGATGAACGAGCGCCACGGCCGTTACCAGATGACCCCGGACTGGAGCGACGCCCTCCGCCTCGCCTCGGAACTCGAGATCGACGGGGAAGCGGCGGCGAACCAGAGTTCGGTGCGCGAACGGATCGCCGACTGGTACGTCCAGTGCCGCGGCGTCGAACTGACCTTCATGCGCACCCTGACCGCCATTTCGCAGGGCAAGCAGCCCGGACCCGAGAACTCGATCTGCAAGGTGATCACCGCCAGCGCCCGCCAGGACATCGCCTCGTTCGCCGCCGACCTGCTCGACTCCGCGGGCGCCGTCAGCGGCCGGGCCGACGCCCCCTCGGCCGGCATGTTCCACTACGCCTACCTGGCGGCTCCCGGCATGCGGATCGCCGCGGGCACCGACGAGATCCTGCGCAACATCATCGCCGAGCGCGTCCTGACCCTGCCCGGCGAGATCCGGGTCGACCGCGACCGGGCGTTCAGCGACATCCCGACCGGCTCGAACTGACGCCGCTCAGGAACGGTCGCGACTCCGCCTTGCATGGAACTGCCCGCGTCGAAGCGGAGCCGGCCTGATGGCCGGCACGTCTACCTGGCCGCCTGCGGCGGCAGCCGGCGAGGGCGCCGGCGCACCCAGTACGCGGCCAGTTCCATGCGAGTCAGCGCTGCGAAGACGCAGCTCTACTCCTGGCCGCTCTCCTTGCGGTCGTAGAACCGCTTGTAGGAGGCGGTCCCCGCATCGCCGCCGAACTGGATCTGGTTCAGGACGACCAACTGGCCCTTCCTGTTGATGCTGTACTCCTGGATGAAGAGCGCCTCGCCGCGTCCCCGGTTCCTGGTCACCAGCTTCGCCTTCTTCCAGAAGGCCTGGATTTCCCGCCGTTCACCCACCTCGTACCACTCGCGATCCGTCTTCAGAACGAGGGCCACTCCCCGGGAGTCCGCGATCTGAACGCCGCCATCCAGCATCCGGATGCTGAGCGCGTCCGCACCGACGCTGGCGCCACGACCGATCCCGAGCGGACCTCCCTGACCGCCGCCGGGCCCGCCAGGACCGGGCCCACCCTGGCCGCCGGCCCCACCGGCCCCACCGGCGCCGCCGGCGCCTCCACGACCCGCGCCATCGGCACCGCCTCCAACGGCGCCACCACCGCCGCCACGACCGCCGCCGCCACGGCCGACGTTGCCGCCACGGCCACTGAAGCCGCCGTCACCAGCGCCTCCGCGCGCGATCCTCAGCCGCCGCATCGCCTGCCGCGGGTCGTCGCTCAGCTCCTCGTTGAGAATCCACTCCCCGCCGAGATCGACTGACGGAGCGCCTCCCCGCTGAGCCTCCGCGGGCTCCGCCGTCGCCAAGGACACCAGGACAGCCACCAACACGACCGCCCCCACCTGCGCCGTAGTCATCAGCAATGAACGAACCGATCGCGCGTCTGTCATGGCGATGTCTCCCTCTGTCGTTCTTTGCCCTAGCTTAGCGCCCTGGAACTAGCTCGCGACCTCGCTCTCGCTGCCTGGAAACAGCAGCCGGGCCATCTGGGTCTGGGAGCGGTGGACGAAGAGGATGACCTGGTCGCCGGGGCGGAGCATGTTGCTGCGCTCGGGCATGAACACGCGGTCGCCGCGCACGACCGCGCCCACGATCAGGCCGCGCGGGGCCTGCAGGTCGGCGAGCGTGGCGCCGGCCGCCGGACTCGCTTCGTGGATCACTCGCTGGACGACCTGCACGGCGCCGTCGGCGAGGGTGACGAGATTCGCCTTGTAGCCATTGGCGACGAAGTTGCGAACGTGGTCGATCGCCAGCGAGTGGGGCGAAACGAGCTCGACCTCGCCGACCCGCTTCCAGAGCCGGCTGGTGGTGTGGTGAATCAGCGCCACGACCCGGCCCACGCCCAGTTCCTGCGCGATGAGACCGGCGACGACGTTGCTGTCGTCGTGGCTGGTGGCGGCGATCAGAACGTCGGCCCGACCAAGGCCCTCGCTCTCCATCGTCGCGGCATCGATCGGGTCGCCGTGCAGCACTTCGACGTCGGGGAACGACTGCGCGAGGAACTCGGCCCGGCGCCGGTCAGGCTCGATCCAGCGGAGCCGCTTGACCTCGTTCCGCAGCGCCTTGACCATCGCCACGGCCGCCGGGCTGCCACCGGCGATGGCGACGGTGTGAGGATGCTCGATCCGTGACGCGAACAGTTCCTCCACGTCGTGGGTCGACTGGGTTCGGCACAGGACCATGGCCAGATCACCCGGCGACGCGCGCAGGTCCGGCCCGGGAATCGACAGCTCGTGCTCCCCGTCGAAGTAGCCGACGATACGGGCGTCCTCGGGCAGCGGCACTTCGCTGAGCGGGAGACGCGCCACCGTGCTGCCGGCCTGGACCTGAATCGTCCGCAACTCGAACCGGCCGCGCGCCAGGTAGTCCACCTCATGCGTATGGTGGCCCAGGACGATGTTCAGGATCGCGTTCGTGGCCAGACTCTGGGGCGAAAGCAGCAGGTCGGCCCCGAACAGCCGTTCGTAGGAACGGCGGTACACGGTCAGGTCCTCGGACGTGTCGATCCGCACGACGCAACGCTTGGCGCCGAGGTTGCGGGCGATGACCGAGGCCACCAGGTTCGCCTCCTCCGAGGAAGACGCGGCGATGAAGAGCTCCGCCTGATCGACGTTCGCCCGCTCCAGGACTGCCTGGTGGGCGCCGTTGCCGACCACGAACGCCGCGTCGAGTTCTTCCTCGGTCCGCTCGATCAGCGCCGGATCGATGTCGATCAGCGTGAGGCTCCGCCCCTCCCGGCCGAAGGCCTCGGCGATGTGAAAACCCACGTTGCCGATCCCCATGACGCAGAAGTGACCGTTCTCACTCACCACCCGTCGAGCATAAGCCAACCGCGGTTGCGCGTTCGCGCAACCGGCGACCCACTCCGTGCGCGAGTCATCGAGCGCACGGATGACACCGAGGCCCCCGCAACCCGTCCAGCCGTCTGCTACGGTTGCCGCTTCTGTCCGCGGCGCCGGGCCGAACGAGATGGCCGAACTGAAGACGAAGAAGAACGACGCCAGCGTCGAGGGATTCCTGACCGGCGTCGAGAACGAGCGGCGCCGCGAGGACAGCTTCGTCGTCCTCGAGATGATGAAGCGAGTAACCGGCGAAGAACCGACGATGTGGGGTACCTCCATCGTCGGCTTCGGCAGCTACCACTACAGGTACGCAAGCGGACGCGAGGGTGACTGGCCGCGCATCGGCTTCTCGCCGCGTAAACAGAGCCTGACGCTCTACGTCATGCCCGGGTTCTCGAACTACGACGACCTGCTGTCGCGGCTCGGCAAGCACCGCACGGGCAAGTCCTGCCTCTACGTCAACAAGCTCGCCGATGTCGACATGGACGTACTGGAGCAGCTCATCCGCAGTTCTCTCGACGCGATGCGCGAGATGTACCCCGAGTAACGAGAAAGCAAATGGACTACGAACGGATCCTGCTCGAACGGGACGGCAATCTCGCCACGATCACGCTGAACCACCCGGAAGTGCTGAACGCGACGGACGCCCGGATGATCGCCGAACTCGGCGACGCCGTGCTGCGCATCCGCGATCCCGAGAGCGGCGTGCGCGCCCTGCTCATCACCGGCGCGGGCCGCGCCTTCTGTTCCGGCGCCAACCTCTCCGGCAGGGGCGACCAGGAAGAGGGGGCGGTGAACCCGACCGCCCGCGAGAACCTGCGCAACAACTACCACCCGCTGCTGCTTTCCCTCCGCGACCTGGACATGCCCATCGTCACCGCGGTCCACGGCGCCGCGGCCGGCGTCGGCATGAGCTTCGCCCTGATCGGCGACCTGGTCTGCGCCTCGCAGCAGGCGTTCTTCCTCCAGGCCTTCGCGCGCATCGGCCTGGTCCCTGACGGCGGCGCCACGTTCATGCTGCCCCGCCTGATCGGCTGGGGCCGCGCGGTCGAACTCTCGATGCTGGCCGAACGTCTGCCGGCCGACAAGGCGTTCGAGTGGGGCCTGATCAACCGGCTGTACGACGACCGGGACTCCCTGATGGAGGGCGCCACCGAACTGGCTCACCGCCTGGCCAACGGTCCGCGCTCCCTGGCGATGATCCGCAAGGCGTACTGGGCAACCTGGCAGAACGTCTACGAGCAGCAGCTCGACCTCGAGGCCAGGCTGCAGGCGGAGGCCGGCGCCACCGAGGACTCCCGCGAAGGCGTGATGGCGTTCCTCGAGAAGCGGCCCGCCGAGTTCAAGGGTCGCTGATCCCGGTGCTCGCTCGTCCGCTTCTCGTTGCCGCCCTTACCTTCTCCACCGCGGCGCTGGCGGCGCAGGAGACGATCGAGTGGCGGCACTACGCCGCCGACCGCGCCAGCACGAAGTACTCGCCGGCGGCGCAGGTCGACGCCTCGAACGTCTCGGAACTCGAGGTCGCCTGGCGCTGGGTGACGCCCGACAGCCGGGTCGAGGCGCAGACCCTGGCCGGCGACCTCAAGGGCACGCCGCTGATGGTGAACGACACGCTGTACGCCGTGTCGGCCATGAACCTGGTGAGCGCCGTCGATCCCGCGACCGGCGAGGAACTCTGGACCTACGATCCGAAGGCCTACGAGCGCGGCATCCCGACCCACGGCGGCTTCACGCAGCGCGGCATCGAGTACTGGGAGCACCGGGGCATGGAGCGGATCGTTCTGGTCACCGGCACCCACCAGCTCGTGTCGCTGGATGCGAAGACGGGCAAGCCCGACCTCGAGTTCGGCGAAGCCGGGATGGTCGACATGCGCGGCGACATCGGCCGGCCGGACCTGATGCGCCACACGGGCGCCAACTCCCCCGGCATCGTCTGCGGCGACACCGTGCTGATGGGCATGACGATCATGGACTTCTCCCTGACCCAGGAGATGCCGGCCGGCCACATCCGCGGCTACGACATCCGCACCGGCCGCAAGAAGTGGACCTTCCACACCGTGCCCCAGGGCGACGAGCCCGGCGCGGAGACCTGGCACGACGAGTCCTGGCGCTACTCGGGCAACACGAACGTGTGGTCGTGGATGAGCTGCGACGAAGAGACGGGCTGGGTCTACTTCGGCACCGGCACGCCGACCAGCGACTACTACGGCGGCCACCGCCACGGCGACAACCTCTACGCCGAAAGCCTGGTCGCCATCGACACGGCGACGGGCGAGAAGAAGTGGCACTTCCAGGCGGTGCGTCACGGCCTGTGGGACTACGACTTCCCGTGCGCGCCGATCCTGCTCGACATCGAGGTCGACGGAAAGCGGATCGAGGCGGTGGCCCAGGTGAGCAAGCAGGCGTTCACCTACGTCTTCGACCGGAAGACCGGCGAGCCGGTGTGGCCGATCGAGGAGCGCAAGGTTCCCGAGAGCCTGGTCCCCGGGGAATGGACCGCCAGCACGCAGCCCTTCCCGACGAAGCCGCCGCCCTTCGACCGCCAGGGCCTGCGAGAGAGCGACCTGATCGACTTCACGCCGGAGCTCGAGGCGAGGGCGATCGAGATCTACCGGGAAACGTTGCTCGGCGGCCCGATGTTCACGCCGCCGACCCTGGCCGGCGAGGGCCGAAGGGTGATGGCGCAGTTGCCGGGCCAGGCCGGCGGCGCGAACTGGGGCGGCGCCGCGGTCGATCCGAACAGCGGCGTCCTGTTCGTGCCGTCGCAGACCCGGATCGGCACGATGGCACTCGTCCCGCCGACCGCGCGCCAGCCGTCCGACCGCGACTACCTGCCCGCGTTCACGTTCCCCGGCGGCCCCGAAGGTCTGCCGCTCGTCAAGCCGCCGTGGAGCCGGCTCACCGCGATCGACCTGAACCGGGGCGAGATCGTCTGGCAGACGCCGGTCGGAGACGGCCCCCGCGACCATCCGGCGATCGCGGACCTCGACCTGGGGCCGCTCGGCGCCTGGCCGCTCGCCGGCCTGGCGTCAGGCTGGCCGATGGCGACCGCCACGCTCGTGTTCGTCGTCACGAGCGAGCGCCGGCCCGACACGTACCAGGAGGGCGCCGCAGGGCTGGCCGGCCGCGGCGGGCCGTCGACCGGTTTCCTCTACGCCTTCGACAAGGCGACCGGCGAGGAGGTCTGGCGCGCCGAGCTGCCCGACACCCCGGGAGGCGGCCCGATGACCTACGTCGTCGGCGGTCGCCAGTTCATCGTCGTGCCCGTCGGCGACCGTGGCCAGGAACACTCCCTGGTCGCCTACGCGCTGCCGGCCGGGTAGGAGTCAACGACGCTTCGACAGGCGGGCGCCGGATGGATCGCTGATCCACTCCGCCCCCTGCTCCCAGCCGTCGTCGAACACCGTGTCGCGGATCGGCCGGCGCCGGAGCGGACCGTGGCGCCCCAACGGCTTGCCGATCGTGATCGTGAGCGACAGTTCGACGTTGTCCGGAATCTCCAGGATCTCCCGCAGTTCGCCGGCCACCGCGTTGTGCCAGCCGCTGTAGCAGGCGCCGTAACCCAGCGCCCGCGCCATGAGGAACAGGTTCTGGCACGCCGGGAAGACGGAAGCGCCCTCCGAGTGAGTCAGCGCCCGGTAGCGGACGTAACAGGCGATGACGATCGCCGGGATCCGCTCGAAGTGGTCGACGTAGTGTTGAATGGCGCGGTTCACCCGAGCCTTCGGCGAGTTCGGGTCGGCGGCCGAGCCCGTGTTCCAGCCTTCCTCCGCCGTCTTGCGCGCCCAGCCGCGGCGGAAGGACTCGCCCAGCAGCCGGCGGGCGCGTCGCGCCCGAGGGCCGTCCCGCAGCACGATGAAGCGGAAGGGCTGGCGGTTCGTACCCGACGGCGCCCGGCTCGCCGCGTAGAGGATCTTCGCCAGGTCAGCGTCCGGGATCGGCTCGGGGCTGTAGCGCCGCACGGAGCGCGCGGTGGAGAGCAGTTCGAAGAAATCGTCGGCGTTCATGCCCGTACACTCCCCCAAGGCGCGAGCCATCGTCAAGCCGAGCACAGCCCTCATCCAGCCGATAGTCTCACCGTGCGTTCTCCTTGGCCCGCAGCCCGTGTCCTCAGCTACCAGCTCGAACGGGCATCACCCACTCGGAACCGACTGATGACAAACCTGCCCTTACGTCTCCTCGCGCTCGCGCTCTTCCTCAGCCCCGCGGTGGGCACCTCTCAGACTAGCCAGTTGCAGCTTGAAGTGGTCGACATGAGCGGCAACCGCGTCGGCCCCGTGAAGGTCCTCATCACGTCACCCGATGGCGAAGTCATCGAGACGGAGACTCGAAGAAACGGCCGACTCCGGATCGGGCTCAGGCCCGCCGAAACGCCGTACCGACTCCTGCTGCAGAAGGCCGGTTTTCCGGACCGCGAGACCCATATCCAGTTGAACGCCGGCCGCACCGCGATTGCCAAGATCCAACTCCTCGACGAAACGACAAACAGGAAACAACAAGCCGTTGACGCCTTCAACAGCGGAACTCACGCTGGCAGGACCGGCGACTCCCAAGGTGCGCTGTCGCTCTTCCAAAGAGCCGCCGAACTCGATCCGACCATCGCAAACGCCCACTTGATGGTCGCATCGGGCCTGGCCGACCAGGAACGCTTCGAGGAGGCCGCGGTGGCGCTCGAAAACTACCTCGGGATGGAAGACATGGACGCCGAAGTCGCCCCCTTGGCGCTGGTTATCTTCGAAGCGACCGGCGATCCGCGCGCCAAAGAGGCAGCCCGAATCCTGCAGCGCGTCCGCGTCGAAGCTGCGCGATCGGGTTTAGGCGGAACTGGTTCCGACGTTGTCGAGTTTGTCTTGCAGCCCGGGCGACACATCGCGGAAGTGAGGGTCAGCGGCAACGGCGACTCCATTGGTGCCGACAACTTCATGGTGAACTGCGATGGGCTCAGTGACTTCGATTCCCTCGTCGCCAACGAGGTCGTCGTAGACTGGTCGGGGCGTAGCGTCGTGCAGGTGCGGTCGACGACTGTGCTGTGCGAGGTGACCGCGGCACTCAACGCGGAGTGGTGGATCCGCTTCACGCCACGATGAGCGCACCGCCCGGGCCGTACGCGGGGAGAACGTAGCGGTCGAGCAACGGTAAGATCACCGCTCGAACCGCCTGACGCAGCGATCCTCCAAGAGATCGACCACCACCAATGAGGCACGAGACGATGCAGACACTCCCCCTTCGCGTTCTCCCCTTGGCCATGCTCCTGGTCGCAAGCGCTGCGTCCGCCCAGCGCATCCAACTGGAGCTGCAGGTGGTCGACATGAACAACGCCGAGTTGGGCCCCGTGAACGTGACCGTCTTTGCACCCAACGGCGAGATGATCGAGCAGGCCGCCACCCGGAAGAACGGTCGTCTGCGGATTCGTCTGGCGCCGGCCGAAGCGCCCTACAAGCTGGTGCTGCAGAAAGAGGGTTACCCCGACCGGGAACTCGAGGTGGAAGTCCCTGACGGAAGTACAGACAAGTCGCTGCGAGCCCAGCTCTGGGACGAAGAAACGGCCCGCAGGGGGAAGGCGATCGACGCCTTCAACGACGGTGCCAGGAGAATCCAGGCGGGTGACGCCGCCGGAGCCCTGCCTCTGTTCAAGCAGGCGGTCGAGATCGACCCGACGATCGCGGACGCTCATCGACTGATCGCGGCCATTCTGCACGGCCTGGGGAGGATGGACGAGGCGCTCGAACCCGCGAGCAAGTATCTGGAGATGGAGCCGATGCCACCCGACCTCGCCTCCATGTTCTGCGACATCTTCGCGGCTGCCGGCGATCCTCGCGCCGAGAACGCGAAGCAGGTGGCGGTCGAGGGCGGCATGGCAGCTAACGTTGCACCCTGCGTGTTCTCGCAAGGCGTTCAGGCAGTCCGTAGCCGCGACAGCGAGCGCGCCATCGAGCTCTTCCGCGAAGCGGCGTCGCTGAATCCGGGGCTCCACCAGGCCTACCGGAACATCGGCACGATCTACTTCAACGACGGCCAGTACGACGAAGCCCTCGTGGAGCTCGACCGCACCCTGGAGATCGACCCGCGCAACCAGGAGGCGCTGCGCATGAAGTACTTCTCCTTCGCCTCGCTCGGCCGTCTCGACGACTCGATCGAAGCGGGCAAGGCGTGGCTCGAGGTCAACCCCACCGCCGGCAGGCAGGTGCAGTTCCAGGCCCAGCAGCTCTTCGACCAGGAGGCCTTCGGCAACGCGAAGCTCTACGACCAGTCGCTCATCGCCTGGGACGACAACCACCCGCGCGCCCACTTCCGGCTCGGCGTGATCTACCGCCGCAGCGCCGATTCAGGCCCGGCCAGGGAACACCTGACGAAGTACCTGGAATCAGTGCCGGACGACGAGGACGCGGAAGACCTGGCAAGGGCCCACTACGAACTCGGGATTCTCGCGGTGAACGCGAGCAACACGGACGCCGCCCGCGAGCATCTGAGCAAGTCGCTGGAGCTCGATCCCGAGGGCGAGTTCGCCGACGTGGCGCGCGCGGCCCTCGAAGGCTTGTAGGCCGCGCGGCCGGGCGGCTACGCCCGCGAACCGCCCGAGAACACGCGGAAGAGCTTCTTCAGCGGGTCGTAGAACTCCGACACGACCCGCTCCTTGAGCGGGATGATCGCGTTGTCGGTGATCGTGATGTGCTCGGGGCAGACCTTCGTGCAGCACTTCGTGATGTTGCAGTAGCCGATCCCCTCGTCCTGCTTGAGCGACGCGAGGCGGTCCCTCGTGTCGAGGGGATGCATCTCGAGCGCCGCGTTGTAGACGAAGAAGCGCGGGCCGACGAACTCCTCGTGCAGGTGGTGGTCCCGCAGGACGTGGCACACGTCCTGGCACAGGAAGCACTCGATGCACTTGCGGAACTCCTGGACCCGCTCGACATCCTCCTGGGCGATGCGCCAGGTGCCGTCCTCGGCATCGGACGGCCGCGGCTCGAAGGGCGCGATCTTCTTCTTGACCTCGTAGTTCCAGGACACGTCGCAGACGAGGTCGCGGATCACCGGGAACGCCCGCATCGGTTCGACGGTCACCGGGCGGTCCGTCGGGAGGTCGCTCATCCGCGTCATGCACATGAGGCGCGGATTGCCGTTCACTTCCGCGGAACAGGACCCGCACTTGCCGGCCTTGCAGTTCCAGCGGACTGCGAGATCGTTCGCCGACTCCGCCTGTATCTGGTGGACCGCGTCGAGGACGACCATGCCCTCGGTGACGTCCGTCGTGTAGTCCCGGTAGCCGCCCTCGCCTTCGGCGCCGTCCTGTCGCCAGATCCTGAACTCTGTCGCGGCCATCTCAGCCCATCTCCTCGACCAGTCTGGTCAGTTCGTCGCTCATCGGCTCCACCGGAATCTCCTCGACCACCATTTCGCCGTCCGCACCCTTCGCGGCCCGGATGATCACCTTGCCTAGTGCAACGTCCTTCTGCGGGTAGTCGTCGCGGAACTGGGCGCCGCGGCTCTCGCGCCGCAGCAGGCCGGCACGGGCGACCGCCTCGGAGACGACGAGCAGGGGGTGCAGGTCGAGCGCGGTGTGCCAGCCCGGGTTGTACTCCCGGTTGCCGGGCGCCGAGACTGCCTTCGCCCGGTCGCTCAACCGGCCGATCTCCTCGATCGCCTCCTCCAGCTCCGACTCGACGCGGACGATGCCGACCTTCTCCTGCATCAGGTCCTGGAGTTCGTGCTGGATCTGGTACGGCCCTTCGCCGCCTTCCCGTTCGAGCGGCTCGAGAGCTTCCTTCATCCCTGCTTCGACCGCGGCCTCGTCGAGCCGGATGTCGCCTTGCTCACGGGCGAAGGCGGCCGCGTACTCGCCGGCCCGCTTGCCGAACACGAGCAGGTCGGACAGCGAGTTGCCGCCCAGCCGGTTCGCGCCGTGCAGTCCCGCCGCGCACTCGCCGGCGGCGTACAGTCCCGGCACGGACGACATCTGACTCTCGGCGTCGACCCGCACCCCGCCCATCACGTAGTGCGTCGTCGGTCCGACCTCCATCCTCTCCTTCGTGATGTCCAGGCCGGCCAGTTCCTTGAACTGGTGGTACATGGACGGCAGCTTCTTCCTGATGTGCTCCTCGGAGTTGCTGATCTTCTCCTTGATCCAGGCGATGTCGAGGTAGACGCCGCCGTGGGGCGAGCCCTTGCCTGCCTTGATCTGGTCCACGATGCACCGGGCGACATGGTCCCGCGTCAGGAGCTCGGGGGGACGCCGCGCGTCGCGGTCGCCGACGACGTAGCGCCAGCCCTCCTCCGCGCTGTCGGCCGTCTGATCCTTGTAGAGGGGCGGAATGTCGTCGAACATGAAGCGCTCGCCGTCCGAGTTCAGCAGGACCCCGCCCTCGCCGCGCACGCCCTCGGTGACAAGGATGCCGCGTACCGAAGGCGGCCACACCATGCCGGTCGGGTGGAACTGGACGAACTCCATGTCGATCAGGTCGGCGCCGGCGTCGTAGGCCAGGGTGTGGCCGTCGCCGGTGTACTCCCAACTGTTGCTGGTGATCTTGAAGGCGCGGCCGATGCCGCCGGTGGCCAGCACGACCGCCTTCGCCCGGTAGACCCGAAACCGGCCGCGCTCGCGGTCGTAGGCGAGGGCGCCGGCAACCCGGCCGTCGTCGAGCAGCAGCCGGAACACCGTGTACTCCATGTGGAAGTCGATGCCCCGGTGGATGCCGTGGTCCTGCAGCGTCCGGATCATCTCGAGCCCCGTACGGTCGCCGACGTGGGCGAGCCGGGGATAGCGGTGGCCGCCGAAATTCCGCTGCAGGATGCGGCCATCCTTCGTCCGGTCGAACAGCGCCCCCCAGGCCTCGAGCTCCAGCGCCCGCTCCGGCGCCTCCTTGGCGTGGATCTCGGCCATCTTCGGGTTGCTCAGGTACTGGCCGCCGCGCAACGTGTCCGTGACGTGGACCTTCCAGTCGTCGCGCTCGTCCACGTTGCCGATCGCGGCCGCCATACCGCCCTCGGCCATCACCGTGTGCGCCTTGCCGAGCAGGGACTTGCAGATCACGCCGCAGGAGGCGCCCGCGGCCGAGGCTTCGATCGCGGCGCGCAGGCCGGCGCCGCCCGCGCCGACCACCAGCACGTCGTACTCGTAGGGTGTCTGCTCCATCAGAGGATCCTGAAGTCGGTCCAGACGCCCATCGAGCACAACCGGACGTAGATGTCGGAGAACGTGACCCAGATCAGGCTGAGCCAGGCCCAGGCCATGTGCTTGCGGTTCAGGCAGGAAACGCAGCGGTAGCAGGCGCTCTGGAACGGCCTCCCCGCCATCACGTTGCGGAAGCCGCCGATCACGTGGCGCGTCGAGTGGCAGCCCAGCGCGTAGCCGCTCAGCAGCAGCCAGTTGATCAGAAGGACGAAGCTGCCGATGCCGACGCCGAAGGCGTGGCCGCCGGAAGCCGTCTCGAACTCGAACGCCCGGTACACGTCGATCGGGAAGAAGACGAAGATCCACGCCATCATCGCGAACAGGAAGTAGCGGTGGATGTTCTGGACGATCAGCGGAAACGAGTTCTCGCCCCGGTAGGCGTTCCGCGGCTCACCGACCGCGCAGGCCGGCGGATCGGCCCAGAACGCCTTGTAGTACGCGCCACGGTAGTAGTAGCAGGTGGCGCGGAACCCCAGCGGCAGGATCAGGATGAACAGCGCCGGCGACTGGGGAACGAAGCTCGGCCACCAGGCCGGGAAGCCCTCGAACCAGGCATGGTGCGAGAGGCCGAAGACCTCCGGTGAGTACAGCGGCGACAGGTAGCCGCCGAATACGTAGTGATCGGCCTGAAGCGCCGCCCAGGTCGCGTAGACGCTCGCGAGCCCCAGGCCCACGACAACGGCGCCCGGCTGCAGCCACCAGGCGTCCTGACGCTGGGTTTCACCGAACGATCGCCGCTTCAGCGCGGCGGAGATGGCCATCTCGGATTCTGTCCTCTCTGGGTCGCTGGATGGAAGTGCGTGAGCGAGGGCCGCGGTCGGCCCGGCGGTGATCATAGCCACAAAGCCGAGTCCCGATCGACCCCCGGATCCACGAATGGTCGGGGCGGGCGCTCTGTGATCGAATCGCGGTTCAGGTGAGCCGCATTCTCATCTTGTCGACCGTTCTGGCGACCGCCACGGCGCTCCCGGCGCAGGAGCCCGAACAGCCGGATGGCGTCAGGGTGGTGCGTGCCTACTTCGACGATCCGCTGGTCGCCGCCAGAGCCGTCATGTCGCTCGACGCTCTCGAGTCGGAGTACGAGAAGGGCTACATCGTCCTGCGGGGCACCGAAGAGGACATCGAAACCGCCCGCCAAGCCGGGATGCGGATCGTCGAAGACAAGGACTACGTTTCCGTGGGGCTCCCCTCCGAACCGCCATTCGAGGCCGCGCAGGGGACAATCGCGGGATTCCCCTGCTACCGCACCGTGGAGGAAACCTACGAGAGTGCGAGAGCAATCGCCCGCGCACATCCGGAACTCGCCACATGGAAATGGGCCGGAAGGTCATGGAAGAAGAGGCAACGGAGCGCTGACGGCTACACCTTGTACGTGCTGCGCCTTACGAACTCGGCGACGACGGGCAAGAAGCCGGTCCTCTTCATCACCGCGGCGCTTCACGCCCGGGAGTACACGACCGCCGAACTCGCCCTGCGCTTCGCGGAGCACCTGGTGGACTCCTACGAGACGGATGCCGACGTGCGGTGGCTCCTGGACCACCAGGAAGTCCACCTCATGCTGCAGGCGAATCCGGACGGGAGAAAACGGGCCGAGGAGGGTCTGCTCTGGCGCAAGAACCACAACACGCGCCACTGCGCCCATTCATGGGCGGGAGTCGATCTGAACCGCAACTTCGACTTCAAATGGGGAGACTCGGGCTCCAGCACGAACGAATGCAGCATCGTCTACCGGGGCCTGTCGGCGGCCTCCGAGCCCGAAACGCAGGCGATCCAGACCTATATGGAGAGGCTGTTTCCCGACGCCCGTGGACCGGGCGACCGCGATGCGGCGTCAAGCGGCACCTCGGGAGTCGTCCTCGACATTCATAGCCATGGCCGTCTCATCCTCTGGCCCTGGGGCCACGTTCACGACCCGGCGCCGAACGGCACGGCGCTCCAGACCCTGGGCCGGAAGCTCGCGTACTTCAACGGCTACAGGCCGCTTCAGGCCATCGGGCTCTACCCGGTATCGGGCGCCACCGAGGACTACGGCTACGGCGTTCTCGGCCGCGCCTCCTTTACCTACGAACTGGGCACGACGTTCTTCCAGGACTGCAGCCGATTCGAGAACTCGATTCTGGACGACAACCTGGAGTCCCTTCTCTATGCCTTCAAGGTGGCGAGGACGCCGTATCGGACTCCGGCCGGCCCCGACGTTCGCGATCTGAGTCTGAGCAACGGGGCGTCGACGACCGGCGTCGCCGCCGGAACCGCGGTCGCCCTGTCGGCAACCTTCGACGACACCCGCTACGAGAACAGCAACGGCTTCGAACCCACGCAGAACATCGCGGCCGGACAGTTCTACGTTGACGTGCCGCCCTGGGCCTGGCGAAGAACCGCGAACGCCATGCACGCCTCCGATGGGGCCTTCGACAGCCGCACGGAGAGCGCGACCGCGATCATCGATACGACCGGCCTGAGCGCCGGCAGGCATACCGTCTTCGTGCGGGCAAAGGACAGCGACGGCAACTGGGGCGCGATCAGCGCGATCTTCCTGGTCGTCCAGGCGGGCGACGACACGGGAAGCGGCGAAGACGTCGGTTGCGCGACGGACGGGAAGACCGTCTGTCTCCACGACGGCCGCTACGAGGTACGAGTCACCTGGCTGGCCGGGAACGGCGCGACCGGAGACGCAACGGCGGCCAGCCCCGCGACGCGGGACGCGGGCCTGTTCTGGTTCTTCGACCCGGACAACTGGGAGATCCTCGTCAAGGTGCTGGACGGCTGCGCCCTGAACGATCACGTCTGGGTGTACGGCGCCTCGACGACGGACCTCGGCTACATCATTCGCGTGACCGATACCGCGACCGGCGTCGAGAGGGAGTACCGGAACGAACCGGGTAAGCCGGCCTCGGCGATCACCGACGCGACCGCCTTCCCCGACGGCTGCCGCCCGCCGTAGACGCGGCCCCATGGAGACGCGGTCTCCGCGCCGCCCGAGCGCCGGTCGGCTCAGAGCGCCGGCGAGGAGCGGAGGTCGTCCATCTCGGACACCTTCGGCGTTGCGCCGCCGGCCTCCCGCTCCGCATCGAGCAGCGAGGCGCCGCGTTCGATCCATGTCCGACCGCGCACCCGGACGGCGAGCAGGGCGGCGAGCAGCGCCACATGGACGATGAAGCAGCTCCAGGCGCCGACCAGGCCCCAGTTCCGCGTGGCGAAGAAGACGAGCGGCACGAAGACGAGCCAGGCCACGCCGATGTTCACGACCATCGGGTAGGTCGTGTCGCCGGCGCCCCGCAACGCGCCGGAGTAGATGTTGAACGGCAGCTCGAAGACCAGGCACAGGGTGGCGATGAGAAAGAGCGGCCGGGCGTACGGCAGGAGCGCGGCGAGATCGCCCGCCTCCCGCGCGAACAACTGCATCAGCCACCCGGGGAAGCCGACGTAGATGACAGCCATGATCGCCATCGCCCCGTAGCCCAGCCACATCACGCGACCCACGACGACGCGTACGTCGTCAAGCTGCCTGGCGCCCAGGCACTGTCCGACCAGCGTCGTGCAACCGACGGCCAGCGCGACGGCGAGCATGAAGGAGACGGACCAGGCGTGAATCACCGCGTTCGTCGCCGCCATCTCCGCGTCGCCGAGGTTCGCCACGAGGGCCGTGAAGACGCTGATTCCGCCCATCTCCATGAACACCTGGACGCCGATCGGCAGGCTGACGCGGAGCATCTGGCCGAGCAGGGCGCCCTCCGGCGGCCGGGGCCGGGTGGCGCCGTAGTCGCGCCCTATCTTCGTCGCCAGCACTCCGGCCAGCAGACCGACCGCGACGAGAAACTGGGCGATCACCGTTCCGACCGCGGTGCCCGCGGCGCCAAGCTCCGGGAAGCCCCAGACGCCGAAGATGAGCAGGTAGTTCAGTCCGCAGTTCAGGGCCAGTTGAATCAGCCCCGCGAACATGGGCACTTCGGTGCGTCCGAGTCCGCGGTAGTAGTTCTCCGCGACGAGGAAGATCATCAGCCCCACCGCGGCCCCCAACCGCACCTCGGTGTAGTCCGTGGCGATCGCCTGGACCTCCGGCGACGCACCCATCACCCGGAACGCCCAGCCGGAGAGCGGCGCCGCGAGCAGGACGGCGACGCCCGCGCCGGCGGCCAGGTAGAGACCCTGCCAGAAGGCGACGCCGACCCGGTCCTTCTTGCCGGCGCCGAAGAACTGCGCGACGAACGTGTTCACGCCCTGCAGCAGGCCGACGAAGAAGCCCAGCAGCCACCAGGAGATGATCGCGCCCAGGCCGACCCCGGCCAGGGCGACGACGCCCAGCCGGCCGACCATCATCGCGTCGATCAGGCCCATCGCCGTGTGGGTCATCTGCGTGATGACGACCGGACCGGCCAGCGCGAGAATGCGCCGATAGGAGATGTCGATGTTCATGGCCTGGTTTGCGCAAAGAGGTGGGGTTGCTGGGAGGGGGCCGGGCTATCCTCGAAGGAGTTCAGGTTTCCGCGAGCAGCGATTCGAACCGCGCCGCCATGCGCGGTCCCGCCCCTTCGTCTTCGTGCTTGAAGAAGACGTAGGTTTCGCGCCAGGGTTGCCTCCGGATTCTGTCGGCCCAGGAGCGAAGCGCCGCCTCGTCGTAGTCCTCGCGGCGGAGCCGAAGATAGCCGAAGTCCGTGGTCGCTTCCAGCGGCGCGTCGTGGTCGCCTCCCGCGTCGGCGACGCACAGGGCGGCGCCGGCCTCCTCGAGCAACGCGAACACGGCATCGTCGAACCAGCTCGCGTGCCGGAACTCGAACGCCGCCCGCAGCCCCGCCGGCAGCCGCTCGAGGAACGCAGCAAGGCGATCGTCGTCCCGCCTCAGGTACGGCGGCAACTGGAACAGGAACGGGCCGAGCTGCTCACCCAGCACCTTCGCGGTGTCGAAGAGATACTCGACCGAATCGCCGGCATCCCTGAGCCGCTGGTGGTGAGTGATCCGGCGCGAGGCCTTCAGCACAAAGCGGAAGCTCTCCGGAACCGAGTCACGCCAGCGCTCCAGCAGGTCGGCCTTCGGCATGCGGTAGAAGGTGTTGTTGATCTCCACCGCGCCGAGCTTCCCGGCGTAGAACGAGAGCATGTCCGGGCGCTTCGTCCCGGGCGGGTAGAAGTGGCCCTCCCAGGCGGGATACGAGAACCCGCTCGTGCCGGTGCGGACCCGCATCGCTGACAGTCTGCCGGGGGTAAGCCGCGACGGGCCGGGCCGCTAGGCGCCGTCGTCGAGGAACGGGCGCAGCTTCTGCGCCCAGTCCGGGTGCCGGAGCTTGCGCAGCGCCTTGGACTCGATCTGCCGGATGCGTTCGCGGGTGACGTTGAACGACTTCCCGACCTCCTCCAGGGTGTGCTCCGAGCCCTCGCCGACGCCGAAGCGCATCCGCAGCACGAGTTCCTCGCGGGGCGAGAGAGAACGCAGCACGTTGCCGGTCTGCTCGCGCAGGTTGGAGGAGATGACCTCGTCGATCGGCGACGGCGAGTTCTTGTCCTCGATGAAGTCGCCGAGGTGGGAATCCTCCTCTTCTCCGACCGGAGTCTCGAGCGACACCGGCGCCTGCGCGATCTTCATGATCTTGCGCACCTTGGAAGCGGGAAGGTCCATGTGCTCGCCGATCTCCTCGGCGGTGGGCTCACGCCCGAGTTCCTGGACCAGCGACCGCGACGTGCGGGTCAGCTTGTTGATGTTCTCGATCATGTGAACCGGAATCCGGATCGTCCGCGACTGGTCGGCAATCGCCCGCGCCACCGCCTGGCGGATCCACCAGGTTGCGTAGGTCGAGAACTTGTAGCCGCGGCGATACTCGAACTTCTCGACCGCCTTCATCAGGCCGATGTTCCCCTCCTGGATCAGGTCCAGGAACTGGAGGCCCCGGTTCGTGTACTTCTTGGCGATCGAGACGACCAGGCGCAGGTTCGACATGATGAGCTGCTCCTTGGCGCGCTCGCTCAACGCCTCGCCGCGCTTGACCTTGGCCACCATCGCCCGCAGCTCTCCCTGCTTGACGAAGTGGCGCAACTCGAGCTTCCGTACCTCTTCGCGGTACTTCTGGATGCGCCGCCGGTGCAGCGCCCTGAGTTCCTCGTTGTTCTCGCGCTCGAGCGCCACCTGGGCCCGGCTGATGTCCCGCTCGCTGCGCCGGAAGCGGTTGTCGATCAGCTTGACCAGGTCGACCACCCGATTGCGGTCCGGCCCGGTGAAGCCCAGCTCCACGATCAGGGCGGAGGCCCGCTCCTCCAGGCGGTCGATGTCCCGCGCGATCTCCTGGAAGCGGTCGCCGCGGGGGCTGTAGCGCTTCTGCCGGCGCCGGGTGCGATCGAGTTCCTCTTCCAGCTCCTGCATCTTCTCGAACACGCCGACGCGCTTGGCGATCCGCTTGTGGCCGTTCTGATCCAGCAGGGAGATGGGATGTTCGATCTCCACCAACTGGGAGAGCGGCTTCGCGTTCTTGCGATCCGCGAGCTCGGTCATCGCCAGCAGCCGGGTCATCAGGTCGGCGTTCCGGGCCATCGCCTGGAAGATGAGCCATTCACCGTCCTCGAGCGCGCGCGCGATCTCGACCTCGCCGTCGCGGTCCAGCAGCGGGACGGTGCTCATCTCCCGCAGGTACATCCGCACCGGATCGCTCGTGTTCAGCGGCTCGGTGACCGTCGGCGTCGCGGGATCCTCGTCCGCCTTCTCGATCTCGAGCGTGACCGTCTCGTCGAGATTCGCCACGTACCAGCCCGGCCGCCGGATCACGCCGACCCGCAACTCGCGCAGGCGGTCGTAGAGTTCGTTGATCTCGGCCTCGACGCCGACCATGTCGGCCGGCATCATGTCGTTGATCTCGTCGTTGAGGAGATACGTCTTCGCCTTCCCCAGCTCGAAGAGCTGGCGAATGGACGAGTACCTCGCCTCGAGGGGCTTGTTCACGTCCTTGACTGCGGCAACTGCCATCTTCGGTCTCCAGGTAAGGGCCAAGCAGAGGGAAGCTCAGCGGCGGCGGCGTCGAGAGCCGTCCATGTCGATCTCAACCCGCACACTTCCCCGCCCGCCGAGAGAGTGCCTCAGCGAACCGGGATACGTTGAGCGCCAACAGGCGCACAAGTGTAGCAGTATGAAGACGATCAACCACCCCGTTGTGTTTCGCTCCGGGTTTGTCCGCTCTCGCCTTCCGGGCGCCTATGGGGCATCGCGTCCGTCCTTCTCCAACGTCGCGGCCGCTGCGGTTCTTCCCCGCTGCCGCAACGCCTCGCGGAGCAGGTACTCGATCTGCCCGTTGACGCTCCGCAGTTCCGCCGCCGCGAGCCGCTGAAGTTCCTCGAACACGGCGAAGTCGAGACGCAGGAGGAACGCCTTGCGCGGAGGGGCCGCCACCGTACAGCGTCCTTCCGCCTACGGATAGAGCGTGCCGGTGTTCACGACCGGCTGGGTGTGGCGGTCGCTGCACAGCACGGCCAGCAGGTTGCTGACCATCGCCGCCTTCCGCTCGTCGTCGAGGTGCACGACGTCCTTCTCGCTCAGCATGTTCAGCGCCTGCTCCACCATGCCGACCGCGCCATCGACGATCTGGGCTCGCGCTGCGACCACTGCCGCGGCCTGCTGGCGCTGCAGCATCGCGGCAGCGATCTCCGCAGCGTAGGCCAGGTGGCTGATCCGGGCCTCGATCACCTCGACACCGGCGGTCGCCAGCCGCTCCTGGACCTCGCCGCGGAGACGCTCGGAGATCTCGGCGGTGTGGTGCGAAAGGGAGACTTCGCCCTCGCTGTGCGCGTCATAGGGGTAGCCCGTCGCCATGTTGCGCAGCGCCGCCTCGCTCTGAACCTGCACGTAGTCCTCATAGTCGTCGACGTTGAAGAGGGCCTCGGCGCTGTCCGTGACACGCCAGACGACGACCGCGCCGATCTCGATCGGGTTCCCGGCATTGTCGTTCACCTTCAGCTTGCCCGTCTCGAAGTTCCGGGTGCGTACGGACACGCGGCGTTTGCTCAGGAACGGGTTGGCCCAGCGAAGCCCCGTATCGTAGACGCTGCCCTGGTACGAACCGAAGAGCTGGAGGACCTTCGCCTCGTTCGGATGGACCATGAACAGCCCGAACATCAGGAAGATGAGAACGGGAATGCACAACGCGCAGAAGATCACGACGGGGATGACCTGCCAGATCCCGAAGACGGCGACCCCGGCAATGGCGAGAAGGATGAAGAGAACGAGCAGGCACAGCATGCCAACGCCCGACGCGACCGAGAGACGCTTCTCCCGATGCTCTACCATCTGTTGTTCCATTTTCCTGGTGACTCCCTTGATCACGCGGCCGACGAGGCGACCGTTGTTGGTTTCGATATGGAAGTGATATCATACCTATATCGCAGCCGCCAAGCGGTCGGCCGGCCGACCCTGTCGTGAAGGCGACCGGACAGGACGACACCGGGGCAGTCCTGCGCATCGCAGGGCGTTTTCGGGTAGGCGGCCGCCCAACCGCCGCGGTTGAGCTGCGCGCGGGCCACATCAACGACTCCTACGTCGTCTCCACCGCGAGCGGCAGCCGCTACCTGCTGCAGCGGATCAACGGCTACGTGTTCCCGAATCCGGCTCAGGTCATGGCGAACATCGTCCGGATCACGCGCCACCTCAAGCGCAGGCTGGGCCCGGGGAGCGGCCGGCGTCGGCTGATTCTGGTTCCCGTGGCGAACGGGGAGATGTGGTTCGAGACGACGGCGCCGGACCGTCGAGCCGACTGGTGGCGGATGTACGAACTGATCGAGGACACGACGACCGTACTCCGGGCGTCGACGCCGGAGCAGGTCTTCCTCGCCGCACGGGCGTTCGGCCGGTTCGAGACGCAGCTCGTCGATCTCCCTCCACCGCCGCTGCACGAGACGATTCCCGGCTTCCACGACACGCTGAACCGCTTCGAGACGTTTGACCGGGCGCTGGCCACGGCAAGCGCCTCGGCCGCCGGCAACGCCAGGCGCCGGCAGGCCGTCGCCGAGATCCGGTCGGTCGCCGTCCACCGCGAACTGGCGGGCCGGTTGAGCGTAGGCGCGGCTCACAAGCTGCCGCGGCGGACCGTCCACAACGATTGCAAGATCAGCAACATCCTGTTCGACCGGGAAACCGGCGAAGCGCTCTGCGTCGTCGATCTGGACACGACGATGCCCGGACTGGCCGCCTGCGACTTCGGAGACATGGTCCGGTCGATGGGCCACCGAGCCGAAGAGGATGCCCGTGAGACCGACGGGGCGCGAGTCGACCTGGAGCTGTTCGCCGCCCTCGCTCAGGGCTACCTGGACGGCGCCCGATTCCTGACCGCGGCCGAGAGAAGAAGCCTGGTCGACGGCGCCCTGGTGCTGACGCTCGAGCAGGCCGTGCGCTTCCTCACCGACCACCTCGATGGCGACGTCTACTTCCGGGTCGAGCGGCCCGGCCAGAATCTGGACCGCTGCCGGGTGCAACTGGCCCTGCTCGAGTCACTGCTGGCGCGTGACACGGACCTGCGCAGAATCGTCGGAGGCCCGACCACGTAGTCAGAACGCCTCGAGGTCGCGCTGCCCGCCCAGCAGCTTGGGAGGGTTGTGGTAGGTGCGATTCAGACCGCTGACCGTGTCCCTCACCGTGATCCAGTACTCCACGTCGGAAAGGGCGCCGTAGAACACCCAGTACCTGCCGTTCAGCACACGGCCGTCGAGCAACTTGATGACCAGCTCCACGTTCTCCGGGTCGAAGAACCAGAACAGGCCCGACTCGTCGGAGATCTCCACCGGGATGGCGACGCCGCTTCCGAAGTCATCGGGCACGTCGGGATTCGTCCAGTGCACCCGTGCCTCGAACCGACCCTCCCTCAGGCAGAGGAAGCCGTCGCCGCCGCGACATGGGCCGCTGTAGCCGCCGGTCGTCGCACTCGCCTCATCCGAGTACTCGAGACCCTGGCGCCCGTCCGCGCGCAGGCGGAACGTGTATGGCGTCTCCGAACGAAGGCCGTCGATACGGACGCGGCCGTCCCTGGCGGACGCCGTCGCCACCTGAGCCCAGCCCGCCGTCTGGCTGCGTGCCTCCACGCCAAGCAGTCCCCTCTCCGGGTCGGCCCAGCTTTCCCGCCAGAATACGATGACGCCCGAGTCCCCCGCCGGCTCCGCGGTGACGTCGCCCGTGAACCGTGGTTCCGGCTCGTTCGGATCCGGCGCCCCGGGTTCTTCCAGCTCCCGGCGCTCGAAGGTCAGCCGCGCCATCGGTCCGTCCGTGAACTTGCCCATGCCGCGGATGCTCGTGATCGTGCCCTGCGGCACGGTCGCCGGGTTGTCGAGGGAGAACCCGGTTCCCTCCTCGGTGCCGGCGTCGTAGGGGAAGAGGTCTACCTGATGGTTGGCCAGCCACTCCCCCTGAGCGTCGAGCAGCGACAGCCCGTGAACGCCGACGAACCAGTCCGGACTGGGAGCGATCATGGTCAGCAGCGTGACCAGGGGGTACTCCGCGGTGACCTCGAACTCGATCGAGGCTGAGGCTGTGCCGCCTCTAGGCGGCTCCTTCTCGAACACTTCGGAGACGTGGGGGCTCCTCTCCATGAGGGCTCTGAGGTCCCGCTGGATGCCGAGTTCCGCCACCCGCTCCACCTGGCGGCTGGCCCGGCCGCCCGGCTCCCAGAAGGTCACCCGGTCGTTGTGAACGGCGCCGATCAGGGGTGAGAAGTGGGCGCTGCCGGGAACGCCGCCGGGCGTGACGGCGCGGGTCCAGGCGCCCTGGAACGTGAGACGGTAGCTGGCCGAGTCGCCCCCGGACGACTGTGCCGCCAGAGGCTGGGCGAACCAGCAGCATGAGAGGCCCGCGACCGCGGCAAGACGAAGACGCCGCAGCCGAGTCGGCCTTCGGAGTGGGCCAGCGCTTCCCTCAACCGCCATCGGCAGCCGCGGCGCCGCAGGGATGGATCGGCTCGAGGAAAGCGGCGATCGCATCGCTGCCCGGAATCGAGTCGGTCGCGTCCCCATCCTGCGTCTCATCCTCCCCGCCGGTCTCCATCGCGGGACCGAACCAGATGCCCATCCGCATCCGCTCGTCGCCCGGACAGTCGAACTCGATCAACGTGACGAGCTCCCCGATCTGTTCCCCCGGCCCGAACATGGTGCTCCCCCGAAAGGTCGCCCATCGCGTGGTGACATCCCGCCGGTCGAGGTCGCCACGCTCGAGGTGCTCCTCGAGATCGAGTTCCAGCCCCATGTCGCGCAGCGTCGCCGCCTCCGAGGTCTCTCCATCGAAGAACGCCCTCAGGTCGTCGCCTCCCCAAAGGGCCTGGACGTAGTAGAAGCCCCGCTCGCCGAACTCGCCGGCCCAGGGCTCGTCGCCGGCGGGCAGGTCGGAGAGGATCGCCATGTCGATCACGAAGGGAACGGAGACCACGGCCACGGCGTGGTAACCACCGGGCGCCTCGGCGGCACCCAGAATCTCAAGGGCCCGCTGTCCTCGCCGCTCAGGATCTTCGTTGTCCGCGGCGATGTTCCTGGCGGTGCGGACACCGACGAACGCAAGCACGGCGATGACCACGACGATGACCGCGACGAGGCCAAGACAACCGAAGAGGGCATAGAGCCATGGCGAACGGCGCTCGGCAGCCATCGCCGGGCACCGTAACACGCCGCCGGCCCGCCCCGCGCTGCTACCGGCGCTATGCTTCGCTCATGACCGGGTTCGGCCGTCCCCTGGCCACGAACAACGCTTCCGGGAAGGCGGTTGTCCGTGACACTCCGCTTGAGCGGGCGATGCGCGCCAAGCTCGAAGCGGCGACCCGCCCCGAAGTGCTGGAGGTCCTCAACGAGAGCCGCATGCACAACGTACCGCCAAAGGCGGAAACCCACTTCCGGGTCGTTGTCGTCAGCAGCCGTTTCGAGGGCGCGACGCGGCTTGGAAGACACCGGGTCGTGCACAGGGCCCTGGAAGAAGAACTCGCGGGACCGATCCACGCCCTGGCCATCGACGCGCTGACGCCGGCCGAGTGGCGGGCGCGCGACGAGCAACGGAGCCTGTCGCCCGACTGCCGCGGCGGCTCCGGGTTCGACTCGCCGGGCGACTGACTACGGCTGCGGCACGACCCGGATGTACGGCAGGGGCTGCTGCCAGCCCTGTGGGTACTTGGTCCGCGCCGCCTCGTCCGACACCGCCGGCAGGATGATCACGTCGTCGCCGTGCTCCCAGTTCGCCGGCGTCGCCACCTGCTCCTTCGCCGTCAACTGGACGGAGTCGACCAGGCGCAGGATCTCGACGAAGTTCCGGCCCGTGCTCATCGGGTAGGTCAGGGTCGCCTTGATCCGCTTGTCGGGGCCGATGATGAAGACCGACCGGGCCGTCGCGTTGTCCATGGGCGTCCGCCCCTCGGAGGTATCGCCGGCATCCGCGGGCAGCATGTCGTAGCGCTTGACGATGTCCAGGGTCGGATCGCCGATCAACGGGTAGTTCAGGGCGTGGCCCTGGGACGCCTCGATGTCCTTCGACCACGCGTGATGGTCCGACACGCCATCCACGCTGATGCCGATTACCTTGCAGTTGCGACGGTCGAACTCGCCCTTGAGACCCGCCACAGTGCCCAGCTCGGTGGTGCAGACCGGCGTGAAGTCCTTCGGGTGCGAGAACAGAACGCACCAGCCGTCGCCCATCCACACGTGAAAGTCGATCTCTCCCTCCGTGGTCTGCGCGGTGAAGTTGGGTACCTCGTCGTTGATTCTGAGCGTCATGGTTCCTCCGGAAACGGTTCTATTCGGAGCGCATAGCTTGGGCGCCAGCAAAGGTGACCATTCTAGTCACGTTTAGGGCCGGTTGGGATAGAACGAGGGGCATGCGGGGAGCGGCCATCGTGCTAGCGGCCATCGTCGCGATCTCGTGCGCCACGCCGGAGCCGGCGCACCACCCGAACGTCGTCCTGTTCCTCGCCGACGACCAGGGCTGGGGCGACCTGAGCAGCCACGGCAACACGAACGTCCGCACGCCGAACCTCGACGCGCTGGCGCGAGAGGGCGCCTCCTTCACCCGCTTCTTCGTCAGCCCCGTCTGTTCGCCGACACGCGCGGAACTCCTGACCGGCCGCTACCACCCGCGGACCGGCGTCTACGCCACTTCCCGGGGCGGAGAGCGGCTCGACCTGGACGAAACGACGATCGCCCAGATCTTCGATGCCGCGGGGTACGCCACCGCGGCCTTCGGCAAGTGGCACAACGGTTCGCAGCCCCCCTACCACCCCAACGCCCGGGGATTCGACGAGTTCTACGGTTTCACCTCGGGCCACTGGGGGAACTACTCGACCCGCCCCTGGACCACAACGGCCGCGTCGTCCGGGGCAACGGCTACGTCACCGACGACTTCACCGACCGCGCCATCCGGTTCATCGAAGACCACCGCGCCGAGCCCTTCTTCGTCTGGGTCGCCTACAACACGCCCCACAGCCCGATGCAGGTACCCGATCGCTGGTGGGCCCGGTTCGAGGACGGCGACCTCCCCCGGCGCCACCGCGACCCCGGGAAGGAGCACCTCGACCACACGCGGGCCGCCCTGGCGATGACCGAGAACATCGACTGGAACGTCGGACGGCTGACCGGGCGTCTGGCGGAACTCGGTCTCGCCGACGACACGATCGTCGTCTACCTGACGGACAACGGCCCGAACGGCTGGCGCTGGAACGGCGGCATGAAGGGTCGCAAGGGTTCGACGGACGAAGGCGGCGTCCGGTCCCCCTTCTTCGTCCGCTGGCCACGCGCCATCGAAGCCGGCACGGTCGTCGATCGCATCGCGGCCGCGAGCGACCTGCTGCCGACTCTGGCCGAGCTCGCCGGCATCCCGTACACGACCGCCCACCCCGTCGACGGCCTCAGCCTGAAACCGCTGCTCGAGCCCGGAGCCGGGGCAGCCGGTGGATGGCCCGACCGGCATCTCGTGAACCACTGGCGCGGGAGCACCAGCGTCCGCAGCCAGCGGTACCGTCTCGACGACGAAGGCCGCCTGTTCGACATGGCCGCTGATCCCGGCCAGCGGAGAGACCTCGCCGCGGAGCGGCCCGAGGCGGCCGCCCGCCTCTCGACCGTCCGGGATAGCTGGATCGCAGAGGTACTGCCCGAGCTTCCGGACGAGGACGACCGGCCGTTTCCGATCGGCCATCCCGAACACGAGTTCACGCATCTCCCGGCTCGCGACGGCACCGCCCACGGTGGCATCGAGCGGTCGAGCCGCCACCCGAACGACTCCTACTTCACGAACTGGACCAGCCCCGAGGACGCGATCACCTGGGATGTCGAAGTGCTCGCCGGCGGCCGCTTCGAGGTTGTCCTCTACACCACCTGCGCCGAGGACGATGCCGGCGCGCTGATCGAACTGCGGCTCGGCGAGCAGGCGACACGCGGCCGGATCGACCGGGCGCACGACCCGCCGCTGATCGGCATGGACGATGACCGCGTTCCGCGCATCGAGTCCTACGTGAAGGACTTCCAGCCGACGGTCCTGGGCGAGATCGACCTTCAACCCGGCCGGGGCACCCTGTTCCTGCGGGCGCTGGAGATCCCGGGCCACCAGGCGGTCGACTTCCGCCTGCTGGTTCTCCGCCGCCGGACCTAGTCTGAAGGGCTCTCCTGCTGCGCCTCGATCTGCCGGCGGAGCTCGTCGAGTTCCTCGCGGTCGGGCCGAAGGTCCGAGGCGCCATGGATGTAGACGTGCTCGACGTCCGAGGCGGGAACCGTCGTGTTCCAGTGCAGCAGGATGCGGACGCAGCGGTCCAGGCCGCCGGGCACCGCCATCTCGTGGCCGCACAGCAGCGCCACGTCGCGCCAGCCCATCAGGCGGGCCGCCAGCGCCGGGTACTCTGCCGTCAGATCCGGCGAGGTCGTGAAGATGGCGCTCGCGACGTCCTCCGGCTCGATGCCGTTCGCCCGCACCATCCGCTCGAGCAGTTCCGCCGTCGCGGTCAGAATCAACTCGCGGTTCGTGCCCTCGACCGTGGTCGCGCCGCGGACGCCGCGGCAGACCGGCCGCCCCCGACGACGGAGACTCGTGCGCCGGGACCTCTTGCGCGGCTTGACAGGCATGGAAAGGTGCGGCGGGTACGATCGGCGCGGAAGGGAGTCGCAGACTGTACCAACCAACGCGCCGCCGAACGCTTCCAGGCCCGCTGGCCGTCGCGACCTGCGCAGCCATCGCCACGGTGCTGCTCCAGGCTTGCGTGACAGAGCCCGCACCGGACAACGTGCCGGAACCCGAGCGGCCGAACATTCTGCTGATCCTCGCCGACGACCTCGGCTACGGGGACATCGGCGCCTACAACCCGGATTCGCGGATCCCGACCCCCAACCTCGACCGGCTCGCGAACGAGGGCGTACGGCTGACGGACGCCCACAGCCAGTCGTCGGTCTGCACGCCGACCCGCTACGCGCTCCTCACCGGCCGCTACGCCTGGCGCTCGCGGCTGAAGCGCGGCGTGCTGAACGGGCGATCCACCGCCCTGCTCGAACCGGAGCGCGTCACCCTGCCAGGGTTCCTCCAGTCCCTCGGCTACGCCACCGCCGGCATTGGCAAGTGGCATCTCGGACTCGGCGCCGATCCGGCTCCCGACGACGGGGAGCCCGGCCGGACCGACTACGGCGCGCCGCTCCGGCCGGGGCCGATCACGGCCGGCTTCGAGCACTACTTCGGGATCCCCGCCTCCCTCGACATGGAGCCGTACCTCTACATCGAGGACGAGAGCGTGGTCGAGGCTGCCACCGGGACGATCGAAGACAGCGCGATGCGGCGTTACGGCGGTGGCGGCTACTGGCGCGCCGGCGACATCGCCCCCGGCTTCGACTTCCTCCAGGTGACTCCGGTGCTCTTCGACCGCGCTGCCGGATACCTGGAGCAGCGCGCGGCGACCGACGACGGCCGGCCGTTCTTCCTCTACCTGCCGCTGCCGTCACCCCACACGCCCTGGATGCCGCTGCCCGAGTTCGAAGGCGCGAGCGGCGCCGGCATCTACGGCGACTTCGTGGCCCAGGTCGACGCCGGCGTCGGCCGCCTGCTCGACGCTCTCGACTCCCTCGACCTCGCCTCGAACACTCTGGTCGTGTTCACGAGCGACAACGGCGCCCACTGGATCGAAGCGGACATCGAGGAGACCGGGCACCGCGCGAACGGATCACTGCGCGGCCAGAAGGCCGACATCCACGAGGGCGGCCACCGCGTCCCCTTCCTGGCCCGCTGGCCGGGCCGTTTTCCGGCCGGTTCGGTGCGTGAAGAGCTGGCCGGCCTGGTCGACGTCTTCCGCACCGTGACCTCCATCCTGGAGGCCGAGGTTCCCGATGGAGCCGCCGAGGACAGCGTCGACCTCGGGCCCGTGCTTCGCGGCGAGGAGGACGCGCCGCCGCCCCGCAACTCGCTGATTCACCACAGCTCACGAGGGATGTTCGCCATCCGCTCCCACGACCTGGACGGCGCGGAGGCCCCCCGGAAGTGGAAGCTGATCGAGGGGCTCGGTTCGGGCGGCTTCACGCAACCGCGTCAGCTCGCCCCCGAACCCGGCGGCGCAGCGGGACAGCTCTATGAACTCGTCGCCGATCCGGCCGAGACGAACGACCTCTACCCCGACCGGCCCGACATCGTCGAGCGGCTGACCGCCGAACTCGAGGCGATCCGGGGCGACGACTCCACGCCTCTGGCGCCGCCGGGCTAGGGCGCCTCGTCCGCGCCCTCATCGAGGAATCGCATCAGACTCGCCAGGTCGCTCAGCGTCATCGTGTCGAGCAGGCCCTCCGGCATGATCGAGAGCGTGGAGGGTTCGCGGCTTCGGAGCCGCGCCTTGTCCAGGTCGAGGCGGTCGCCGTTCGCGTTGACCAGGGTCAGCCGCTCGGCCGCGTCCTCGACCACCATCCCGCTGTGCAGGCTGCCGTCGTCGAGCTCGACGTCCACCGCCTGGTACTGGTCCGAGATGACCCGCGACGGGAACATGATCGACTCCAGGACTTCGCGGCGGCGGAAACGCTTGATCACGGTCGACAGGTCCGGGCCGCCGCCGCGACCGATGTCCCCGAACACGTGACAGGCCGAGCAACGCGCGCGGTGGAACACCCGCTCGCCCTGCTCGGGGTTGTAGCGCTCGTAGGCCATCACGTCGTACTCCAGGTACTCCGCCAGCTCTTCGAAGCTCATCTGGGCGAGGTCGCTCCTCCCCCGGCGGTCGCCCTCGACATCGGTGACCAGCGCGGCCGCGCGCCGCGCCCGCTCGGCCCTCAGGCTCTCGAGCCGCTCCTCGGCCGCCGTCCGGTCCTGCTCCGGGAACCGGTCCAGGACGTCGCTCCAGATGGCGTCGACGTAGCCCTCCATGCTGGCCGCGCCCCGGAACTCCCGGGCGTCGTCGAACCAGGCCACGACCCGGGCGCGCAGTTCCGGCGTCCAGCCGCCGTCCATCGTGCGCAGGCAGTAGGCGGTGTGGATCCGCTCCTCCGGCGGCCGGTCATCTTCCAGGCGATCGACCATCTTCGCCAGGGCCCCGTCCGGCTGCAGGTACGCGAGCAATCGCTCGAGCTGGCGGTTCGTCCGGTCGTCGGCGTGCGGGTACCGACCAACCAGTGCCTGACCGAGGCCGGCCCGGAATTCGTCGCGTCCGGGAGCATCCGGCGCCGGGTCGCGAATCAAGGCAATCTCGACCAGGCGCAGGAAGTCGAGCTCGGCTTCCAGGTCGAGATCGGCGCCGGCGACCCGGATCAGGCTGCCCGTCAGGAAGTTGTACTCGATCTTGTGTTCCAGGCTGTAGATCATCGCCAGCGCCGCCTCGAAGTAGCCGCGAGGCCGCTGCCCCGGAGAGGCCATGAACGCCTGGTCGACCCAGTAGCCATGAGGGATGCGCTGGATCGCCTCCCGGGCCGCGTAGCGGAGGAACCGATCCTCGTGGTCGAGCAGGCCGTAGAGGGCATCGGAGGTTGCGACCTCGATGCCCCGGGCGCGCAGGTCGAGGCCGGAGCGCACGAGGGACTCGGCCGCCCGCCGGGCGACGAGCGGGTCGGCGTCGCCGAGCGCGCCGCGCAGGGCTTCCTGCGCCTCGGCGAACGGCTGCGCGCCGAGCAGCGTTGCCGCGGCGGCGCGCACCAGCGGCGCGTCCGAGTCGAGGAGCGCCGCCGCTTCCTCCAGCGTCGGTCGCGGACCATGCACCTGGAGCAGTTCCAGCGCGCGGATGCGGTCGATCGACTCCCGTCCAGCATCGCGGACGACCGTCCACAGCTCCGGTGCCCAGTTCGCGCCCGCCTCGCCGCGAGCGCGCCGGATCGCCTCCCTGCCCCAGCCGGAGCGGGGCATCGGCTGGCGTACCGCGGCCTCCGCGCCCGTGGCCGCGACCGCCTCGCCCGCTCGCTCATGGCTCACCCGGTAGAGACCGCCCGACGTGCCCCGGCCGCCGGTCGCGAAGTAGAGGAAACCGTCCGGTCCGACATCGAGATCCGTCACGTTCAGCGGTTCGCCGAGGACGAAGTCGTGGGCCTCCCCGGTCCAGGTCGCGCCGGCCCGCTCGGGGAAGAGGACCCGGATCCGGCCCCGCGACCAGTCGCCCATGAAGTAGGCGCCCCGGTAGCGATCGGGGTAGGCGTCGTGGTGGTAGAAGGCCACGCCCACCGGCGATCCGCGGCCCAGGTCGACCACGCCGGGCAACGTGTCGATCTCGTGGAAGGCGATCTTGCCGGACCCGGTGCGCCAGCCGTAGTCGCCCGCCGGTATCAGGTGGACGACCCGGGTGGGCCGGAACCAGGGCAGTCCGCGGTCCCACTCCATGTCCGCCTCGTAGGCGAAGATCTCTCCCGCCGCGCCGATCGCCAGATCGAAGGGATTGCGCAGGCCTCCCGAGAGCCTCTCCCAGGCGTTGGTGTCCAGGTCGAGGCGGTAGATCGTGCCGCCCGGCGCGCGCAGGCTGTTCGCATGGCCCCGGGGGTCGAGGATCGGCGGCAGGAGTTGATCCTCCTGCAGCTCGCGCAGCGGCGAGGTCGGCGCGAGCGCGACCTCGGGCGACGAGTAGTTGCCGTAGAGGACGTAGAGGCCGCCGTCGGGACCGCGGGCGATCGTGTGCGGTCCGTGCTCCTGGATCCGGCCGTTCGCTGGAGCGATCCGCTCGACGTCATCCACCCGGTCGTCCCCGTCCGTGTCGCGCAGCCGGTAGAGGCCGGTATCGTCGACCGAGCCGCCGCTCCCGCGTCTGCCTTCGACTCCCGCCGCTTCGGCCAGCCGGCCGCGGCCGTTCGCGTGGACGAGCAGGTCGCCCGGCCCCAGGACGTGCAGACCGTGCGCGGTATCGACCTGGGGAGCGAAGTCGATGCGGCGGTCGTACAGGCCGTCACCGTCGACGTCCTCGAGCAGCGCCAGTCCTTCGCCCTCCAGCGCCAGCAACGGTCTGCCCGCGGCGTCGAAGGTCATGTTCACGACCGAACCGAACAGGCCGGCCGCGGCCGCCGACTCCACCGCGAATCCCTCCGGCGTGCGGAAACGCTCCCCCCCGTAGTCGAGCCGCTCCCGGCGCGAGGCGTCGTGGTCGGGCATCAACTCCTGCGCGTTCGCCCCGGCGCCGAGCGCAGGAGCCAGGCAAAGAGCCAGTGCCAGGCCGAGAGTCTGGGAGACGGCGTACTTCATGAAGGGTTCTCGTTGCGCGGGCGGTCGCCGATCCTACACGCCGGGATCTTGTCTTCGAGAGCCTCCCCTCCGTAGGATGGGTCTGCTGTGCCCCAGACCCCCTGCACGATCGCCGTTCTGGCAACCCTCGACACGAAGGGCGGCGAAGCCTCCTATCTCGTGGACCGCATCGTCCGCGACTGGGGCTGCAGGGCGTTCGTCATCGACCTCGGCGTGCTCGGCGAGCCCGCCCTCGACGGAAGCCGGTTCCCCGACGTGAGCCGTCGCGAAGTCGCCTGCGCCGGCGGCGAGAAGGTCGAGCAACTCGCGCAGGCGGCCGACCGCCAGCGCGCGATCGCGGCCATGTCCGCCGGCGCCGAGGAGGTCGTCCGGCGCAGCTACCGGCGGGAGAGCTTCGACGCGATCGTCGGTCTCGGCGGCCGCGCCGGCACGGCGATGGCGACGACCGCGATGCGCGCCCTGCCTCTGGGCGTACCCAAGGTCATGGTGTCGACCATGGCCGGTGGAGACGCCTCCGGCTATGTCGGCGTCAAGGACATCGTCATGGTGCCGTCGATCGTCGACATCGACGGCATCAACCGGATCAGCCGGCAGGTCCTGAGCCGCGCCGCCGCGGCAATCTGCGCCATGGCCCGGGTCGAGATCGAAGGCGGCGACGACCGTCCCCTGATCGCGGCCTCGACGTTCAGGAGCGCTACCTCCTGCGTGGACGCCTGCCGCCGCCAACTGGAGACGGAGGGGCTCGAGGTACTCGTCTTCCAGGCCACGGGCGCCGGCGGCCGCACGATGGAGAGTCTGATCGAGGGCGGCTTCGTACGCGGCGTCCTCGACCTGACGACCACGGAGTGCGCGGACGAACTGGTCGGCGGCGTGCGCACCGCCGGCCCCTCCCGGCTGGAGGCGGCGGCCAGGAGCGGAACGCCCGCCATCGTCGTGCCCGGCTGCCTCGACATGGTCAGCTTCTTCTCCCGGGACACCGTTCCGGCGGAGTTCGAGGGCCGCACCTTCCACCGGCAGAGCGACAACATGACGCTGATGCGCACGTCACGCGAGGAGTCGGCCGAGCTCGGCCAGGTCCTCGCCTCCAAGCTGAACGCCTCAACCGGCCCGGTCGAGGTCTACCTGCCGCTGGGCGGCGTATCCACGCTCTCGGCCCCCGGCGGACCGTTCCACGACCCGGCTGCCGACGACGCGCTGTTTCATGCCCTGCGCGAGAACCTGCGGCGGGCGGTGCCCGTCACCGAGGTCGACGCGAACATCAACGACCCGCGGTTCTCCTACGCGGTCAGCGACGCCATGCTGCGGCTGGTGCGGGCCGCAAACTAGCGGCCCGCGGCCTCATCCGCGAACGAGTACGCGATCGCCCAGCGGCTGTACCGGCCGGTAGTTGTTCGGGAAGATCGCCGCGAAGGCCTCGATCTGGCCGGCCGACAGCGTCAGTGTCTCGGTCAGGACGATCCAGGCGACGCCTTCCGTACACGGCGGCGTGGTGAGCGAACCGCGATATCGCCAGGTCGTGCGGCGCTCAGGCAGGAGGGCCGGCACGTCGACCGCCTCCGGAACGGCGCGCGGCGGCCCGGCCTCGGCGGGCAGAGGGTCCCAGAACGTCGCCAGGGCCCGGTTCTCCGGTCCCTCGTGGAACAGGACCCCGACCACGGCCAGCGCGCCAGCTTCGCTCCGATGCACGAAGTGCATTTCCAGCGGCAGGCGAACACCGTCGACCGTGTGCTCGGCGGCGTGGTGAAAGTGGAACTGCTCGAGCTCGTATCGCACTCCGTCGACAACGATGCCGTTGCCGGAGGCCGGGTTGACCTGGATCGAGTGCCCGGTGTTCTCGACGGTTGCCGGCGACGACCGGTAGTCGAAGCCGACGGGAACGAGCTTCTCACGCCGGGCGCGGCTCAAGTCGATCGGCGACTGCTCCCCTCCCAGGGAACACACCTGGTACACCGGGTCGAGTTCGCCCCAGACCGCCGGGCCGTTGTGCGCCTCATAGCCCCATGCGGGTACTTTGAACTTCCCACACATCGGGGCGGAACGATACCCCGAGCCCCCCTCGTGAACCCGCCCTGGTGAACTCCCGATCTGCGGCGCGCCGGCCGCGAGGCGACGCGGTCCGCCCGTGCGGTACATTCCCGCCCATGCCGCGCATCGGGTCCGATGTCCGGCGCCGCCGGCGCCGGTTTCTCCCTCTGGGCGTCCTCCCCGTGATCCTCCTCGCTTCGGCGGCCGCACCCGCCCTCGGCGCCGCCGACCCGGCGGCGGTCGAACGGGGCGCGGTGATCTACCGAGGCGGCACGTGCCCGGTGTGCCACCACTGGGAAGGCCAGGGGAACCGCCGCGGCCCGGACCTGACCGACGAGGAGTGGCTTCACGGCGACGGATCGCTCGCCGCCGTGCGCACCGCGATCGAAACCGGCTTCCGCCACGGCGCGGGCCGCCGGTTCGGCGGCAAGTACGAGATGTGGCCGCTCGGCGGCATGGAACTCGACGAAGGCGACGTCGATGCACTGACGGCCTACGTCTGGTCCCTCCACCGGCGCCGCCGGGCCGCCGACACGTTGACCCGGGAGGTCGTCAGCCGCATCGCCTTCGGTTCCAGCGCCGACCAGGACCGGGCGCAGCCGGTCTGGGACAGCGTGCTCGCGCTCAGGCCCCAGCTCACGTTGATGCTCGGCAACAGCGTCCTGGCCGGCACGGAAGACATGCAGCAACTCCGCCTGCAGTACGACAAGCTGACGGCGAAGCCGGGGTTCGCCGAACTGCGCCGGCAGAGCCGCTTCCTGGCAACCTGGAACGACCTGGACTTCGGCCGCGAGGACGGTGGCGCCGACTTCGACAAGCGGGCCGAGTCGCAAGAGGTCTTCCTGGACTTCTGGAATGAACCCTCCGGATCGCCGCGACGGCAACAGCAAGGCGTCTACACTGCGCAACGCTTCGGGCCGCCTGGCCGGCGCCTTCAGGTCATCCTGCTGGATACCCGGTACGGCCGCGGGCCGCTCTGGCGCGTATCTCCCGACGAAGCCCGGAGGCGGGAACTGCTGGGCATGGGCCCCTACCTGGCGAACGACCACGAGCGCGCCCGGATGCTGAGCGAGGAACAGTGGCGCTGGCTCGAAGAACAGCTTCGCCAGCCGGCCGACCTGCGCCTGATCGCCACCAGCATCCCCTTCGTCATGGAGTTCACCGGCCGGGAAAGCTGGGCGAACATGCCGAACGAGCGCCAGCGGCTGATCGACCTGGTCCGGGACACAGACGCGACCGGCGTCCTGCTGCTGAGCGGCGACACTCCCTGGGCCGACGTCTCGCGCCTCGACGGCGAGGCGCCCTATCCCCTATGGGACTTCACGTCCGGTCCGTTCAACCGCCGCGGGACGGCCGGGATCGGCCCGAACCGGCACCGCGTCGGCCAAGCCACGCGCGAGCCGGGCTTCGGCTACATCGAGGTCGACTGGACCGCCGCCGACCCCGAGATCCGGGTCGAGGTCCGGAGCGTGGCGAACCGGCGCCTGCTGCGCCAGACGCTGCGCTTGTCGGAGTTGCAGCCGAAGTAGACGCGGCCGGCTACAAGGCGTTTCACTGCCCTCAACGTCCCGTGCCAGTCCGCTCCATCTCCCCGGTCTCCCAAGCCCGCACCTTGCGGTTCGCCTCGTCGAAGATCCGCTCGTAGTTGCCGATCGTGATCGCGTGCAACGTCGATTCGCTGAGCCTGTCCCAGAGCGGCGCGTAATCGCGCCACGTCTTGAGGTAGCCGTCCCGGCCGCTCGGCGCGACGGAATCCGTCCCGAACAGAAAGCGGTCCGGATGGCGTTCAAGCAGCGCGGTCCAGGCTTCAAGCGATGTTTCGTCGCGCACGATGTACTTCGCCACTTCGTCCCAGGACAGGTCGCAGTGCACATGCGAGAACGTCTCGTCGGAGAGCAGGGCGTCGAGCAGCTCCACATGGTCCACGGCGGGCGCCACGAACCGGCCCAGCCCGGTATGGGCCCAGATGATCGGGACGCCGGGGTGAGCCCGGAAGAGCTCCCGCAAGGGCTCCAGGTGAACCGGCTCGTACGCCCCCGTGGGCAGCACGACGTCGATGTCGTTGTGGAGGATCACGACGAGGCCTGCCTCGGCGGCGAAGTCGAGCACGCGGTCGAGCGCCGGATTCCGCAGACTGGCCGTGTGGCCGAGGATCTTCGAGGTCACGAACTCCTTGTGGATCGAGAACTCTCCGATACCGGAGAAGACGCCCGGGTAGTGCTCCAGGACACGGCGGATGTGATCCGCGGCATACATGTCCGTCGGGTTGAAGCCCGTGATCATCGGGTCGAAGCGGGCCTGGTCCTCGGGCGGCAACTGCTGGTACTCCTCGCCGATGATCGCATCGACGAAGGAGTAGTAGTACAGCGCCGAATCGGAGTGCAGGTAGTAGTCCGGCGCCCGGTCGCCCGACTCGAAGTAGTCCCACTTCTGCTGGAGCGGGATGCCGAACACCGCCGTGCGCCCGGCGTCGTTCGCCGCGATCTCGAGGAACTCGCTCAGCGTGATGCCCCGCTGGACGTAGTTCGTCAGGTGGAAATGGACGTCGTGAAACTTCGGTTCGTTCGACTCCGCCCAGCCGACCGACGCCGCGACCAGCCACGCCGCGACGAGCAGCGACGCTCCGATTCCCGGCTCGGCCGTCCTGGCGAACACCTGGCGAAGCTACACCATCGGCCTCTGGCGGCCGACTCAGCTCCTTGCCTGGTCCTGCGCCGCCTTGGCCGCCTGCATGTCGTCCTCGTCGGGCATCAGGATGAACTCGGGGTAGGACTCGATGCCCAGTTCGGTCATGTCCTGACCGAGTTCCTCGACTTCCGGCGAAACCCGGACGCCGATCGTCTTCTCGAGCACCCACCAGAGAAGCAGGGAGACCCCGAAGACGAAGACGCCGATCACGACGATGCCGATGACCTGCGGCACGAAGCTGCCGCCGGCCGCGATGCAGACGGCGAGGGTGCCCCAGATACCGGCGAACAGGTGGACCGGAACGGCGCCGACGACGTCGTCCAGCTTCATTCTGTCGAGCAGCCTCATGCCGGCGACCGTGACCACGCCGCCGATGGCGCCGATCAAGAGCGCCCAGTGGTGGCCGACCAGGTCCGGTCCGGCGGTCACGCCGACCAGTCCGCCGAGTGCGCCGTTGAGCACGGCCAGGAGGTCGACCCGGCCCAGCAACGGCCGTGACAGGACGAGGGCCGCGACGACGCCGGCCGCGGCGCCGAGGTTCGTGTTGATCAGCAGGTTGCCCATCGCCGTGGCATCGCTGGCGCCGCCGAGCGCGAGCTGCGAGCCGCCGTTGAACCCGAACCAGCCCATCCAGAGGATGAAGACCCCGAGCGTGACGATCGGCACGTTGGACGGCGGCGTCGCCTTGACGCTGCCATCGTCGCGGAACTTGCCGCGCCGCGCGCCGACCATGATGATGCCGGCCAGCGCCGCCCAGCCACCAGTCGAGTGGACGATCGTCGAGCCGGCGAAGTCCTGGAAGCCGAGGTCGAAGAGCCAGCCTTCACCCCAGGTCCAGGCCCCGACGATCGGGTACAGCACCGCTGTCAGCACGGCCGTGAAGATGAGGAAGGACCAGAGCTTGACGCGCTCGGCGAGAGCCCCCGACACGATCGAGGCCGTCGTGGCGACGAACGTCATCTGGAAGAACCAGCTCGACATCTCGGAGTAGCCGCTTCCAATGACGGCGGCCGCCTTGTCGGCGTCGCCGCCGAGGAAGGCCATCTCGTCCGCCGACGCTTCGAAGAAGAGCGAAACCGAACCGATCCAGCCGCTCACATCGACATACATCAGGTTGTAGCCGATCGCGTAGTACGCGATCCCGGCGATCGAGTACAGGCCGATGTTCTTCATGCAGATGACGGAGGCGTTCTTCGTCCGCACGGAACCCGCCTCGAGCATCGTGAAGCCGGCGCACATCCACATGATGAACGCGCCCCAGACCAGGAAGGCGTACGTATTGAAGACGTAGGTGACCTCTCCGGACACCTGGGCGCCGGCCGCGGACGCCACCAGCAGCAGTCCAACGCCAGCGAGGAGTACCTTGAGGACGGTCGATCGTGACGAGAACGGCTCGAACTGGGGCTTCATTCGTTTCCTCCGGCTAGTGGTGGAGGCCCCGCCCCCTCTTGCGAGGGCGTCGACGACGCGTGACCAGGTTCTTCGCTGACCGACCCAAGGCGGAACGCCAGGACCGCGCTCGGGACATGAGCATTGTAGCGGCAGTCCCGAGAGGGCCCCGGACGGCCGGCGCTACTCCGCCCGCTTGTAGACGGCGCCCAGCACCATGCCGCCGATGCCGAAGGAGATGACGTCCACCGCGAGCCACAACCAGGCCACGTGGTACGGGAAGTCATTGACCACCAGCGTCAGGTAGAACTGCTGAAAGCCGACGACCGCCCCCAGCAGCACGCCGAAGTGGAGTCCGCCCTTCACGCCCGGCTGCCAGGACTGCCGGCTCGAGGCGAACAGCAGACTCGCCACCACGCCCAGGACAAGCGCGATGACCAGGAACCACACGATCTGCATCGCCATGCTGTCGGGTTCCTGCACGAACGCGGGCTGATCGAGGTACATGCCGCCGAGCACCAGGCCGTGCATGACGAAGTTGGCGATGTTCTGCACGAAACCAGCCGCCAGACCGGCACCGATTGCTCTACCCCAGTTCATTCGATCCTCCTCTGAGCGTGGGCGCCGCCGGCACGGCGCGATGTGAGTACGAGTATCCGATCCTGCTACGCCAGCACATCCTCCACCACCCGACCGTGGACATCGGTCAACCGGAAGTCGCGGCCGCTGTAACGGTAGACGAGGCGCTCATGGTCGATCCCGAGCTGGTGCAGGATCGTCGCGTTCAGGTCGTGGATGTGCACGCCGCCCGAGACGATGTTGTAACAGTGGTCGTCCGTCTCGCCGTACGTCTTCCCCGGTTCGATTCCGGCTCCCGCCATCCACACCGTGTAGCAGCGGCCGTGGTGGTCGCGGCCGTAGTTGTCTTCGGCCAGCGTTCCCTGGCAGTACACGGTGCGGCCGAACTCGCCGCCCCAGACGACGAGAGTGTCTTCCAGCAGACCCCGCTGCTCCAGGTCGACAACCAGGGCCGCCGACGCCCGGTCCACGTCGCCGCACTGCAGGCGGATGTCGCTCGGCAGGTCGCCGTGCTGGTCCCAGCCGCGGTGGTAGAGCTGTATGAAGCGCACGTCGCGCTCCGCCAGCCGCCGCGCCAGCAGGCAGTTCGCGGCGTAGGTGCCCGGTTTGCGCGCGTCCTCGCCGTAGAGGTCGAAGGTGCTCTGGGGCTCGCCCGACGTGTCGACGAGTTCCGGCACCGAGGCCTGCATCCGGTAGGCCATCTCGTACTGCGCGATCCGGGCCGCGATCTCCGGGTCGCCGAACTCCTCGTGGTGCTGCTCGTTGAGCTCGGCCACGACGTCCAGCATCCGCCGCCGGATGCCACGATCGATTCCCGGCGGGTCCGACAGGTAGAGAACCGGGTCCTCCGCCGCCCGCAGGTTGACGCCCTGGTGCTCCGAGGGGAGGAAACCGGCGCCCCAGAGCCGCTGAAACAGGGCCTGGGATTCGCGTTTGGCGCTGCCCTGGGAGATCAGCACGATGAAGGCCGGCAGGTCGTTGTTCTCGGAACCGATGCCGTAGCTCAGCCAGGCGCCCAGGCTCGGTCGGCCCGGCTGCTGGTGTCCCGTCTGCAGGAAGGTGATCCCCGGATCGTGGTTGATCGCCTCCGTGTTCACCGCCTTGAGGAAGCAGAGCTTGTCGACGATTTCAGCCGTCCGGGGCATCAGCTCGCTGACCCAGGCGCCGCTCTCGCCGTGCTGCGCGAACTCGAACATCGACGCCGTGATCGGGAACGACGTCTGGTTGGCCGTCATGCCGGTCACCCGCTGATCACCCCGAACCGACGCCGGAAGCTCCTCGCCGTGCCACTCGGCCAGGCGCGGCTTGTAGTCGAAGAGATCGAGCTGGGACGGCGCGCCGGACTGAAACAGGTAGATCACCCGCTTCGCCCTGGGCGGAAAGTGGGTGCCGCCGAGCGCGCCCACCGCCTTCGCCGCCTCGTCGCGGGCGGCCCACGAAGGCCCCGGATCGAGCAGCGAAGAGAGCGCCGCGACGCCGATGCCAGTGCTCGCCAGGCCGAAGAACTGCCGGCGGTTGACGCCGAGCGCGTAGTCGGCCTGGGGATCCGTGCCCGGTCGCGGGCCGCGGGCGCTACAGAAGGAGTCGGTCTTCTTTCCGTTCATCGTCTGGTCACCGCCTCGTCAAGGTTCAGCACCGCGCTCGCGGCCACGCTCCAGGCCGCCAGCTCCGTACCGGGGGCTTTACCGCCGGCCGGCCGCTCGCCGACGTTCAGCAACGCGTCGGCGGCCGCCGGATCCCGTTCGTATCGGGGTCTCAGATCGGCGACGAGATCGAGCACCGCCTCCCGCTCCACGGCCGAAGCCGGCCGGGCCAGCACGCGCCGGAAGAGCGCGTCGACCAGGCCCGCATCGCCGGCTTCGGTCCACCCTGCGAGCAGGTCTTCCGCCAGCACCCGCGCCGCCTCGACGAACTGCGGGTCGTTCATCAGGACCAGTGCCTGGAGCGGCGTGTTCGATCGCGAACGCTCGACGACGCACGTCTCCCGGTTCGGCGCGTCGAAGACGAGCATGTTCGGCGGCGGCATCGTGCGCTTCCAGAAGGTGTAGAGGCTGCGCCGGTAGAGCGCCTCGCCGTGGTCCTGCTCGAAGATGCCGGCGCTGAAGCGGCCGCGGCTCTCATAGCCGATCTCTCGCCACAGGCCGGGCGGCTGATAGGGCTTGACGCTCGGGCCGCCCAGCTTCTCCACCAGCAGGCCGGAGACGACCAGCGCACCGTCCCGGATCACCTCGGCGTCGAGACGGAAGCGGGACGCCCTCGCCAGCAGCCGGTTCTCCGGGTCGCGCTCGATGAGCGCCGGCGTCGCCTTCGAAGTCTGGCGGTAGGTCGAGGACATGACGATCGTCTTCTGGAGCGCCTTCAGATCCCAGTCCTGCCGGACCAGTTCGGTCGCCAGCCAGTCGAGCAGCTCGGGATGAGACGGCCACTCGCCCTGGGCACCGAAGTCGCCGGAGGTCGCGACCAGGCCGCGACCGAAGAACTTCTGCCAGATGCGGTTCGCGGTCACCCGCGCGGTGAGCGGGTGGTCGCCGCTCACCAGCCAACGCGCCAGGCCGAGCCGGTTCTTCGGGAGGTCTTCGGGGATCGGCGGCAGAACCGCGGGGACGACCGCGTCGACTTCGTCCGTCTGCTGGTCGTACTCGCCGCGGCGTAGCAGGAAGGTGGGCCGCGGCTCGGCCATCTCGCGCATGACCATCGTCGTCGGAACGGCGGCCTCGATCCCGGCAAGGCGCTCCGAGAGCTCGGCGTAGCGTGCCTCGTGCTGTCGCCACGGAGACCAGTAGCCGCGACGGAACCGATGGCGAAGCGTCGTCGCCTGCTCCTCGGTCCGTTGATCCCCGGGCAACCCGACCAGGTACTCGAAGTCGCGGTACGCCGCCGCGAGGCCGCCGTACGGCGGCGGCAGCAGTTTGGGATCCAGTGACTGGAACGCCACCTCGGGCGCGTCCGAGACGGAAAGACGGAAGCGGCGCATCGTCTTGTGCTGGTAGCTCGACTCCTGCCGCAGGACGATCCGCAACCGGGCGCCGCCGGAATGAGGCGGCTCGAGGCGTCCGCCGTCGCCAGCCTCGGGCGAGGCGGCCCGGAAGACCGCCGTCCGGGCGGTGGCCCGAGTCACGTAGCCCGCACCAAAGCCGGTCTCCAGGTCTCCGTCCACCGCCAGTTCCGGCCCCAGGGACGGCGTCGCGTAGTCGGCATGGGCGTCCACGAAGTCCACGTCCCGTGGCTGGCCGCCGGCCAGCGGCGTCGCCTGCACTTCGATCTCGGTCAGCACGAAGCTGCCGTCCGTAGCTCGGCCGATCCCCAGTGACGGGTCGGATCGATCGCGAAGGGCCTCCAGGCGCAGCGCGACGACCCGGTCGAGGTCGGTCTCCGCCTCGATCACGTACACGTCGGTCACCGGGTTGTCTCCCGACACCTCGATCGAGCCGTCGTCGAGAACGGTCATCCGGGCGCCCGCCGTCGACTCGAGCGAGACCGGGGTCAGGGTCCGCCACGTCTCGCCCAGCCGGCGGTCCCACTCTTCCTGCCAGGCGGCCTGCGCCGCCGCGGCGTCCCCGTTCGCGTCGTCGAGGAGCGCATCCAGCGGCGCGAGCTCCGCCCTGAGTTCCTCAAGCGCGGCGCGCTGGCCCGGGTCCGGCGCCGGCACCTTCGGCTCCGCGTTGCCCTGGCTGCCATCGAGCCCGACCTCGTCCACCGTGTTGAAGAAGGCCGCGAGCTGGTAGTACTCGCGCTGGCTGATCGGATCGAACTTGTGGTCGTGGCACTTGGCGCAGCCCGCGGTCAGCCCCATCCACACCGTTGCCGTCGTGTCCGTGCGGTCGAAGACGTACTGGACCCGGTACTCCTCCGGAATCGCGCCGCCCTCGAAGTTGATCATGTGGTTCCGGTGGAAGCCCGTCGCCAGCAACTGCTCCGGCGTCGGATCCGGCAGCAGGTCGCCGGCGAGCTGATCGATGGTGAACTCGTCGAACGGCTGGTTCGCGTTGAAGGCGTCGATCACCCAGTCCCGCCAGCGCCACATGAACCGCTCGTTGTCGATGTGGTAGCCGTTCGTGTCGGCGTAGCGGGCCGCGTCCAGCCACGAGCGCGCCATGTGCTCCCCGTAGCGCTCGGACGCGAGCAGCCGGTCCACGAGACGCTCGTAGGCGTCCGGCGAGGCATCGGCCAGGAAAGCCTCCACCTGGCCCGGCGTCGGCGGCAGCCCGGTCAGATCGAGCGACAGACGGCGCGCCAGCGTGCGCCGGGACGCCTCGGGCGCGGGAGCGAGGCCCTCGCTCTCCAGCCGGGCCAGGACGAAGCGGTCGATCTCGCCGTGCGTCCAGTCGCGGTCCGCGACCGAGGGCGGCTCCGGGCGCCGCGGCGGCCGGTACGCCCAGTGGTCCTCGAACTCCGCGCCCTGCAGGATGAACCGGCCCAGAATCTCGATCTCCCGTTCCGAGAGCGCCGAGTCGGCATGCAGGGGCGGCATCCGGTCGAGCGGCTCGCTCGCCGCGATCCGCTGGAACAACTGGCTCTGGTCCAGGCTGCCGGGCACCAGCGCGCGACGTCCCGAGGGCAAGACACCCAGTGCAGACTCGTCCTGGTCCAGTCGCAGCCCCGCCTGACGCACGGCTACATCCGGGCCGTGGCACTCGTAGCAGTGATCGGAGAGGATGGGCCGCACGTCCCGATGGAAGGACAGCGGCTCGCCCGGACCCGCGATGTCGTGTGCGACCGGCGGTACGTCACGCGCCGCAACCTCCACCCCGGCGGCCTCGTCCTCGTGGCCCGCCGGCCACTCCGCCCCCGCCTCGATCCACGCCTCCAACAAGTCCCGCTCGGCCTCCTCGAGCGCCCGAGGCGGCGGCATCTCCAGTTCGTCCTCGCGCCGAATCGCCGCGACGAGCAGGCTCGCCTCGGCATCCCCGGGCACGATCGCCGCTCCCCGGCCGCCCCCGATCAACATCGCCGGCCGCGAATCGAGCCGCAGGTTCCCCCGCTGCCTGAGCGGTCCGTGACAGGCGAAGCACCGGCTCTTCAGCACCGGCAGCACTTCCGACTCGAAGTCCGGCGCCGTCGCGGCTTGAGCGACAGCACCGCCTGCCAGCAAACCCGGGACGATCAGCATCGCGCCCACGACCACCCTGCCGACTTCCTGGTCCATACGTCTCAGCCGCTCCAGCACCAAGTCCTCTCTCAGGCTTCTGAGGATCTTACCGCGCCGCAGCGAGCGCCACCCCTCCATTCATCCGGAAAGCGTGAGAGTCCGCTGGGACCCTCTCCTCCGGCCCGGACCGAGCGGCTGCAGCGGCCGCTTCCGGCGGTACACTGCCGCCCCCATGGACTTCGGCATCTGCGTCGCCAGCAAGGTCGACGACATCGGCTACATCGAGAAGGCGGAGGCGCTCGGCTACAGCCACGCCTGGCTCGCGGACAGCCAGATGATCTGGTCGGACTGCTACGCCGTGCTGGCGCTGGCGGCTGAGCGAACGAGCCGGATCAAGCTGGGGACCGGCGTCGCGATCACGGGTACCCGGATCGCGCCGGTGACGGCGCATAGCATCGCGACGATCAACCGGATCGCTCCCGGACGCACCTTCCTCGGCATCGGCGCCGGGAACACGGCGCTCCGCCTGATGGGCCACCGCCCGGTCGGCGTCAACGAGTTCGGCGAGTACCTGCGGGTGGTACGGGCGCTGCTCGACGGCGAGGAGGTCGACTTCACCTTCCGCGGCCGAAGCGAGCCGCTGCGCTTCCTGATGGAGGAACAGGGTTTCATCGCCACCGAACCGCGGATTCCGATGTATGTCTCCGGTTTCGGCCCGAAGAGCCAGGGCCTGGCCGGCGAAGTCGGCGACGGCCTCGTCATGTCGATCCCGCCGAACGCCTCCCTGTTCGACCGCTCCATCGAGAACTGCCGCCGTGGCGCCGAGGCGGCCGGCCGGAGCTTCGACCGCGACGGCTTCTACACCTGCTCGCTCACCACCGCCGTGATCCTCGAACCCGGCGAGGACCTGACCTCGCCGCGGGTGATCGAGGAGTGCGGCCCCTTCGTGCTCTCGGGCCTGCATTACCTCTACGACCAGCAGCATCAGTTCGACCGGGAACCGCCTCCGCACGTGCGGCCGGTGTGGGACGAGTACTGCGCGCTCGTCGAGCGGACGCCGGCACGCGGACGCCATCTGCGGGTCCATGCCGGCCACTGCACCTACTCCCTGCCGGAGGAAGAGAAGTTCGTCACGCCCGACCTGATCCGCGCCTCCTGCCTTGCGGGTACGGCGGAGGAAGTGAGAAACCAGGTCCGCACCCTCTCCGAGGCCGGGCTGGACCAGCTCATGCTGCTTCCCTCCCTTGCCACCCAGGAACGGGTCATCCAGCAGTTCCACGACGAGGTCATGGCGAGGCTGTAGAAGCTCGGGACAACCGGAATGACCTGCCTGTTCCTCATCCTCCACGTCTGCGCCCTGTTCCTCATGCCGCCTGCGCTGTTCGTGACGATTCCCCTCCACATCATCGCGTCGGTGATCGCGAGGAAGAGGGACTCGTAGGGCCTCAGCCCGCATACGATCGCCTCATGCTGCTGCTGGTCCTGCCCTGGGACGCCGAGGCCGATGCGTCCGCCGAGTGGTGGTACCTCCGTCGATGGCTCGCCTCTGAGGCGCGCGCCGTCTTCGGCGAGGTCGAGGTTGTTCCGGAGCTGCCGATGCAGGCGCCCGACGGACTGGAAGCGACCCTCGTCCTGAGGTCCTGCCGCGTCCTGATCGGCCGGGCCTCCCTGCGCCGGATGCGGGAAGAACTGAAGCAGGGGGCAGACCGGGTCTCAGCCGTCTACGCCACCGACCTGACGACGACCGGTCCTGAAGCGGGTGACGACCTGTTCACTCTGGCCGACTTCGAGCAGGCCGAGGCAGCCTGGCTGGCGGGCGACCGGACCGACGCCGCCGCGCCTCCGTCCGGAGAAGGCGCCTTCCCGGCCGCCCTGCTTTCTCCAGCGGCCACCACGAGGTGCGCCTCGGGCGAACGGATACCCGGTCCCCACGCCGGCCTCTGCTACGAGTTCATCGACTACTACGGCGGCGAACGCGCCGATGTCCTCCCGCTCCTGCCGCCAGACCTCGGTCCCGGATCCTCGGTCCTGGAGATCGGCTGCGGCCGCGGGGCGACCGCGGCCCTGATCAAGCAGCGCTTCGGCTGCCGCACGGTCGGAATCGAACTGAATCCCGAAGCGGCCGCGGCGGCCCAGAGCCGGCTCGACCGGGTGATCCACGGCGATGTCCAGACCGTGGAACCAGGAGAGAAGTTCGACGCGATCGTCGCCTTCGAGCTCTTCGAGCACCTGACCGACGGTCAGGCGTTCCTCGAACGCGCCGCCGGCTGGCTCCGTCCCGGCGGACGCATGGTGTTCTCGGTGCCCAATGTAGGCCACTACTCGGTCGTGGAGGACCTCATTGCCGGACGTTGGGACTACATCCCGATGGGTCTGCTGTGCGCCACCCACGTCCGCTTCTTCACCCGCCGCACCCTCGAGGACTGGCTCCGGGCGGCCGGCTTCGACGGCTACCGGATCGACGCCCAGACGACTCCCCTGCCGCCCCGAATGGACGCGCTGCCGGAGTCGATGGCGCCGGACCAAGAGAGTCTTGCGACGGCCGGCTTCTACGTGACGATCTTCACGTAGAGCGGCAGGGATTCCGGAGGCCGGCGCTTCGCGCCGGATGCCGGCGGGGGCGCCGGCGCACCCAGCCTGCCGGCGCGCAAGTTCCCGGGTCAACGCCGAAAGGCGTGCATCAGCGCTTCGGCGGTTCGCCGCTCGGTGTACGTTTCGGCGATGGTGCGACCTCCCGCACCCAGACGACGCCGCAGGTTCCGGTCACGCCACAGGCGTTCCACCACGCCGCGAAGCGCCTCCCCGTCACCGAACGGCACCTTGATGGAGGCCCGGTCGTCCGGATCGAGATCCCGATGCGAGGGAATGTCCGTCAGAACGCAGGGACGGGCGCAGCCCATCGCTTCAAGCGCGAGCAGGCCGAAGCCCTCGAGAGGCGACGATGGCCCGATGCAGAGATCGACGCCCTGGATCAGCGCGGGAACTTCCGCCGGCGGCACGTGCCGACGGCGATCCGCCTCCGGCCAGAAGGCCAGCTCCTCCTCGTCCGCGTCAAGCGACAGGCGCACGATCTCGATCCCTCCGTCCGTACTCTCGAAAAGAGGCCTCAGCGCGCGCAGGCACCAGGCGACTCCCTTGACTTCCAGTGCCCAGTGCCCGCTGACGAGGATCCGCAGCCGGCCGTCGTCAACGCGTTCCCGTTCCGGTGGCCGGAACAGGTCCGGCTCGAAGGGCTGCGGTATCCACCGCGCTTCGACGCCGTGCCGGTCGCGCAGGGTTCGCACCAGGTGCGGCGAGACGACCAGTTTCAACGCGGGCAGGTCGTAGGCCGCCCGCATCGCCTCGCGCCCTGCCGGCTCCAGCGTGTCGTGGCCCGGCTCGTACCCCTGGCAGAGGTGGCAGGCCAGCCGTTCGGCGATCTCGACCGCGGGAGCGACCGTCGGGGCGAGCGTACCGACCGCCACCTCGACCCGCGGCAGATAGCGAGGTTCGAGCGCCGTAACCTGCCGGTAGAAGGCGCCGGCGCCGTCAAACCAGTCCGGGCAGGGATCGGGCGAATGGACCGTGACCTCGACCCCCAACCGTCTCAGGGCCCGGGCGTGCTGGAAGACGACCTTGACGCCACCATAGAGGGCAGCGCCGGGCAGAAGATAGGCGACTCTCAGGCCACGATCCCCAGAGGCGGCCGCGTCCGGTAGGCGCCGCGGGTGAAGTCGGGGAACTCCACCGGCTCGCTGCCTCGCGCCACCGAGAGTTCGCTCAGTTCGACCGGCGCCGACAGCGCCGCCGCGTCGTAGACGTCCATTTCCATCGGCGCGCCCTCGAGGAGGCAGCGGATCAGCCGGTAGTCCTCGAGGTAGTCCATGCCGCCATGGCCGGCGCCCTCGGCATCGCCGGCCCGCTCCGCCCACAGCGGATGCTCGAAGCGCTCCCGGTAGGGCTCGACATCGCTCCAGTCGTGACCCTCGGCCTCGCCCTCGATGAAGATCCGGTCCGGGAATCCCGCGAATACGCCGCGGGTACCCTGCACCAGGTTGAGCCGGCTGTAGGGCCGCGGAGTCGTCGTGTCGTGCTGGAGCAGGATGCTCCGCCCGCGCCGTGTGCGGATCAGGCTCGAGTTCATGTCGCCCAGGGCGTAGCGGACCCCGGCGCGCGGATCGTCGGCGCCGAAGCGCTCCTTCGCGTAGAGCGCCAGCCCCTTCGCCGGGCTCGACAGTGACACGAGGTAATCGAAGCAGTCGCCCCGGTTGATGTCCACGCACTGGGCCACCGGTCCGAGTCCGTGGGTCGGATAGAGGTTCGCGTTGCGTTCGACCGAGTGCTGGAGGCGCCACAGACCCTCGTTGCGATCGGAGAACTTGAGCGACCGCAGGTCGTGGATGTAGGCGGCTTCGCCGTGGAGAAGATCGCCCAGCAGGCCCTGTCGCACCATGTTCAGGACCATCATCTCGCTGCGACCGTAGTTGCAGTTTTCCATCATCACGCAGTGCCGCGCGGTGCGTTCGGCGGTCTCGACCAGGCGCCAGCAGCCCTCGAGCGTGATCGCGGCCGGAACCTCGACTGCCGTGTGTTTCCCCGTCTCCATCGCCTCGACGCAGACCGGAACGTGCCACCGCCAGGGAGTCGCGTTGAACACCAGGTCGATGTCGTCGCGCTCGCAGAGCCGCTTGAAGTCGGTATCGCCTCGCGTGTAGAGCTCCGGCGCCTCGTTGTCCGCGTCGACGACCCACGAGGCCACCTCCTCGGCCCGCGGTTCGTCGATGTCGCAGATGGCGACGACGTCGACGCCGTCGATGCGCAGGAAGTTGCGCACATGGCTGCCGCCCTGGAGACCGACGCCGACGAATCCGATTCGCACGCGCTCGAGTGCCGGCGCGGCGAAACCGGCGCGGTATGCCTCGAGCGCCGCTTCGTCCGGCTGGCCAGCAGCCTCGGCGTCGTCGGGCTCCTGCCCGGCAGCGGCCCGGGCGCTAACCGCGGCGGCCGCGGCGGCAGGCCCAACCCAGGCCGCCTTCAGCAGTTCGCGGCGTCCCCAGAGGGGTGTCGGCGCGGTCATGCCTCAGAGCGTACACCCGGGACCGCGGCGGCGCTCTCTGAGGCTAGAAGTCGAAGAAGTCGTCGTCGCTGCCGGTGAGGTAGGACGCTTCCTCGTCCAGCCAGGCCTGGAACTCCTCCTCGGTGTGCACGGTCAGGAAGCCGCGCATCGAGTAGTGGCTGTTGCCGCAGAGCTGGGCGCAGGCGATCTCGTACACGTAGTCCGGGTTGCCGGTCTGCTCGCGAATCTGGGCCGTCGTCTTGGTGGGCACGAACCAGACCGGAATCGAGATGCCCGGAATCGTGTCCTGCTTGATCCGCATGTTCGGCAGATTGAAGCTGTGGATCACGTCCTTGGACGACAGGTGGATGATCGCCGCCTTGTCGACCGGGAGATGCAACTGGTTCACCGTCCAGATGTCGTCCGCGCCGGCCGGATCATCACGATCGAGGCCGATCGGATTCGTCGCTTCGTCGATCAACTCCAGGTTCTGCGCCCCGAACTCTCCATCGGCCCCGGGATACCAGACGTTCCAGGCGAACTGCTGCGCCACGACCCGGACCACCGTCGACTCGGATTCCGGCGGCACTTCGTCCACACGCTCCGCCCACATCGGGATCGAGAAGCCGAGCAGGAGTATCCCCTCCGCGATCGCCACCGCGACCTCGCCGTAGGTGCTCATCTTGCTCTTGACGCCGACGTAGTCCGCCTTCGGGTTGCGGCTGGCGCGGAAGCGCATCAGCGTGTAGAGGAAGAACGCGCCCCAGACGATGAAGAGCGCGAGCATCAGGTAGTGCACCGCGTCGATCATGTTGTCGATCCGGCCGGCGTGCTCCGACGCCGCGGCCGGGAACATGGCATCCATCATGACTTGACAGGCTCCTCAACAGTGCTCCACCAGGGCGGCACCGGGTCGGTCCGAAGGCGGCGCGCGCGGCGCCGGAGATAGAGAAAGAAGAGGACGAAGGCGCCCTGCAGCACGAAGACCGCCGCCAGGAGAAACCAGACGCCGGCGCGGGCGGCGTCGATCATCGTGCCTTCGGCGGCGCCGTAGCAGACCGAGCAGGCCCAGGCGGCACGGTCGGAGCCAAAGAGCCAGAAACCCGCCAGCAAAGGAACGGTACGGAACAGCTTCCGCCGGCGGGCCCATTCCTCCTCGGGGGTCGTGATCTTGCGCCAGAACCAGACGCCGTACCAGACGAGCGCCGCCGCGACCGCGAAGGACAGCACGGCGCCGACCGCGTACGCGCTCCCCTGCGCCAGACACCAGCCGCCGAAGAACAGCGCCAGGAGAACGGCGCTGCCGACGAAGACGATGTGGATGACCTTCAGGTTCATGGCTCGATCAACGAAGCTGTCAGTGAGGTTCGTGCGCCTCGACTTCCGCGAACTCCCCGACCTGATCCGCGACGGAGGTCAGAAGCGGCAACGCCATCAGGGCGATGAAGAAGGCCACGGTCAGCGCCAGCGTCCAGTAGATGATCTTCTTCTCGTCGATCAGGTGCATGAAGAAGCAGGCGACCAGGGACGCCTTGACGCTGGCGATGAACAGGCCGATGATGAGGGCCACCGGCACCGAGACATCGAGTTCTGCCGCCAGGACTGTGACGAGCGTACCCACCATCAAGGCGCCGAACACCAGGAAGTAGATGCGGACCTGCTTGTCGATATCGACGTGTTCACTCATGGGATGCGACTCGCTCCAGGGTAACCGGGGTCAAGGGCGGAGAAACGCCCGCTACAGCAGGTAGAAGACGGGGAAGAGGAAGATCCAGACCAGGTCGACGAAGTGCCAGAACAGACCCGAGTGCTCGACCCGGTCGGTCAGCCACTGCCGGTTCGTGTGGAACAGCTTCGATCCCGGCCCGGTGAAGTAGGCGTTCCAGGCCATGCCGCCGATCACGTGCAGGGCGTGGAGCCCGGTCATGGCGAAGTAGATGGCGAGGAAGGTGCTCGACTCGGGGTAGTGGTGGTGCTCGAACTTCGCCGTGTACTCGAAGTACTTGATCACCAGGAAGATGCCGCCGCAGCCGACGGTCAACCAGCCGAACACCTTGAACCGCCCCAGTTGCCCGCGCATCAGCGACGCCCAGGCCATGACCATCGTCAGACTGGAGGCGATCAGCACGGCGGTATTGAGCGTCGCCAACAGAATGTTGAGCTCCGCTTCCGCCTGCATCGCGGCCCAGTTGCCGTCCGACCCGATGCGCAGCATGATGAACGTGGCGAACAGCGCCCCGAACAGCATGACCTCCGAGGTCAGGAACAGCCAGATGCCGATCTTGCCGTTGTTGAGGCCGGTTTCGGGGTGGGCCTCTACCGTGTAGGGGATTTCCATCTCTTTGGGGTTCCTCGAACGGTCAGGTGGAGGCCGGTTCGGCCTGTGGGACGTAGTCCTTGTCGCTACCCGGGACGCTGTACTCGTACGGGCCACGCGTGACCACGATCTCCTGATCGAAGTTCCCGTGCGGCGCCGGCGACGGCGCCAGCCACTCGACGGTCGTCGAGTTCCAGGGGTTGCGGCCGGCCTTCTCGCCGTTGCGGATGCTCATGAAGAAGTTGATGATGAACGGAATCTGGGCCAGCGCCAGGCACCAGGCAGAGACCGACATCATGCGGTTGAGACCCGCGACCTCGCCCGCGAAGTCATAGGTGATGCCGCCGTCCGCGAGCCGCCGCGAAACGCCGTTCAGGCCCTGGATCATCATCGGGAAGAAGACCCCGTTCATGAAGACGAGCGACGGCCAGAAGTGGAGTTTGCCCAGGAACTCGTTCATCTTGCGGCCCGTCACCTTGGGGAACCAGTAGTACACGCCGGCGAACAGCGCGAACAGCGTTCCGGGCGCCACCACGTAGTGGAAGTGGCCGATCACGTAGTAGGTGTCGTGAAGCGGGATGTCGGCGGCCGAGAGACCGAGCGGCAAGCCCGTCAAGCCCCCTATGCCGAACATCGGCAGGAAGCCGAGCGCGAAGAGCATCGGCGTGTTGTAGCGGATGGAACCGCCCCATAGGGAGATGAACAGCGCGCTCAGGATGATGACCGACGGAATCGAGATGATCATCGTCGTCGTCTGGAAGAAGGTGGACATCACCGAACCCATGCCCGTGATGAACATGTGGTGCGCCCAGACGATGAAGCTCATGAAGCCGAGGAAGATCAGCGAGTAGACCATCGAGCGGTAGCCCCAGAGCGGCTTCCGGCTGTTGTTCGCGATCACCTCGGCGACGATGCCCATCGCCGGCAGGATGAGGACGTAGACCTCGGGGTGGGCCAGGAACCAGAACAGGTGCTGCCAGAGCAGCGGACTGCCGCCTCCGCTCCGCTCGAGCACCTCGCCGCCGACCACCAGTCCTTCCGGAAGGAAGAAGCTCGTGTTCGCGACCCGGTCCATCAACTGCAGCACACCCGCGGCCTCGAGCGGCGGGAAGGCCAGCAGCAGGAGGAAGGCGGTCACGATCTGCGCCCAGCAGAAGAACGGCAGGCGCATCCAGGTCATCCCCGGCGCGCGGAGCTGGATCGCCGTGGTGATGAAGTTGACGGCGCCCAGCAGGGACGACGTGATCAGGAAGATCATCCCGATCAGCCAGGCGGTCTGGCCGTTCAGCGCAATGTCGGCGAGGGGCGAGTAGGAGGTCCAGCCGTTGCCCGCGGCGCCGTTCGGCAGGAAGAAGCTGGCGAACATCGTCACGCCGCCCAGGAACAGGCACCAGTAGCTGAGCATGTTGATCCGCGGGAAGGCCATGTCCGGGGCGCCGAGCTGCAGCGGCATGACGAAGTTGCCGAAGCCGCCGACGGCCAGCGGCACGACGCCCAGGAACACCATGATCGTGCCGTGCATGGCGCCGAGCTCGTTGTAGAAGTCCGGCAACATGCTGCCGTTCGCACCTACGCGGTTCTCGCCGAAGAGGGAGCCGATTCCGAACGGGAAGGGCTGGTCCGGGTAGGCGAGTTGCCAGCGCATCAGCATCATCAGGACGAACCCGAAGAAGAGAAACGCCAGGCCCGTGACCGAGTACTGGACGCCGATCACCTTGTGATCGGTCGAGAAGATGTACTTCCGCCAGAAACTCTGGTCGTGATGATGCTCGTCGTGTGCGGGTGAAGCGTGAACGGGCTCCGCCATGGACGCCGCTCCTTTCTGGCTACTTGCTGAGGGTTCCTCGTCTACTCCGGCTTGAACACGAAGTTCACCGTCGCGGTGCCGCTGTCGCCGACCTCGACGGTCTCCGAGTAGACCTTGAACCTCTCGAACTCATGCCGGGCCTCGATCGTGTAGGTGCCGGCGGGCACGTTCTCGATGCGGAAGGAGCCGTCGGCGCCCGACACCGCGTAGAACGGATGATCGACGACCGTCACCCAGGAGGTCATCCAGGGATGAACGTCGCACTTGATCCGGAAGCGCTCCGTCTTGTCGAAGCTGTAGTCGGCCTCGGTCACGCTGGCCGGCATCGCCCGGTTGAACGGCGGGTTGTCCTTGGACAGCGAGTGGACGTTGTGCAGCAGGCCGTCCGAGTTCTTTACCTTGAACTGCTGGCCGACCTGGATGCCCATGATGCGCGGCGTGTAGATGCAGCCGTTCTGGTCCATGACGACCGGCTGCGCAGGCGTATCGAAGGACTTGCCGTCGAGGCCATCGGTGATCACGAGGAAGACATTGGCGAAGGCGCCGTCATCCCCGATCATGAAGGTCTGGTCTAGGACCGTGCCGCTGTGCTTCTCGGCGCACTTCGGGTCCGCGTCCATCCTCATCGGACGTTGCGGAGGCGTCCGCCCCTCGTACGTGATCTTGCCGACGATCGTGCCGCCGAGCGCGACCGAAGAGGAAGCCAGGGCGAAGGCGAGAAGAACGGCACAGACGCGGATCGTCTGCTTCGGAATCATGTCGATGCTCCTTGACAGGGAGAGTGTTGCAAGAGGTCCCGGAACGCTGCGCAGCGTAGCAAGGACCGACGGGTGGAACAAGACTCAGATGTTCTCGAAGGCCAGGGATTCGACCAGCCGCGGATCCCGGGACGGCACCAGCGAGCCGCGGCCCAGGAGCCAACCCGCGGTGGCCAGGAACACGCCGCCGACGCCGAGCAGGGAGGTCACGTCGAGAAGGCTGAACGTCATCTCCCGGTGCAGGTTCGGCATGACCAGCCAGAACACGTCCCAGAGGTGGATGGCCAGCATCCAGACGGCCCCGATCAGCAGCAGGGTGCGGTTGCGCTTGATCGTCCGGGGCATGAGGAAGAAGAACGGGACGGCGAAGTGGCCGATGGCCAGCAGCAGGGTCGCCGGCCGCCAGCTCGCCGGATTGAGGTCCGTGCCGTCCAGCCGGCTGAGGAACCAGTTCGTCTCCTCGGGGATGTTCGCGTACCAGATGAGGAAGAACTGGCTGAAGGCGATGTAGGCCCAGAACACGGTGAAGGCGAACAGCAGCTTGCCGAGATCGTGGAAGTGCTCGCCGGTGATCACGCCGCGGAAGTGGCCCGACCGTTCGAACGCCAGCGTGAAGACGGTCAGCGCCGCGAACGCCGAGACGACCGTGCCGGCGAAGAAGTAGACGCCGAACATCGTCGAGTACCAGTGCGGCTCCAGCGACATCAGCCAGTCGAAACCGGCGAAGGTCAGCGTCACCGCGAACAGGGCGACGGCAACGGGACTGAATCGCGCCATTCGGTGGGAGAGCGCTTCGTCTCCGCTCTCGTCCTGCCGCCGCGACGTGTTGCGGAAGTAGAGGGCCAACCCGCTCCAGACCACGAAGTAGATCACCGTACGAATCCAGAAGCCGGTCTCGTTGAGCCACGGTTCCTTGACCTGCAGCAAGCGGTCATGCGCCACGGCATCGGCGTGGGTCCAGTGGAACAGGTCGTACATGCCCAGCGCCACGACCGGAATGAAGAGGACCGCCAGCACCGGCACGGTACACGCCAGGTTCTCGGCCAGACGGCGCACCACGACGCCCCAGCCGGCCTTCGTCGCGTGGTGAATCAGCACGAAGAACAGACAGCCGAGACCGATGCAGAGGAAGAAGACGACGGCCACGAGCCAGGAGTGGAAGAACTGCTTCGTGCTCTCCTTGGAGCCCATCGCCAGCACGATCGACACGACGGTGAAGACGAGGCCGACAGCACCCGCGATCAGAGGCAGGCGCGCCCAGCCGCTTCCCGGCTGGATGACCAACTGGTCCAGACGAACGATGCGAGGCCCGTGAGCCATCAGGCGGCGCCTCCCCCGTCACCGTCTTCCGCGGGATCGTCGATCGGCACGTGCTCCACCTCGACTGCCCCCAGCCCGCTCAGGAACTCCGCGGTGTCCTGGTCGTCGTACTTGGGATCCCAGGCCTCGATGGCGATGAACAACCCGTCGTCCGTGACGCGGGCGAAGTTCTCCGACCGGAACAGCGGGTGGTGGTACGTCGGCAGCTTGTTGAAGGCGAACATCCCGAGCACCGCCCCCAACGCAGCGCCGAGCACACCGAGCTCGAAGGTCACCGGTACGAACGCGGGCCAGGTGAACAGCGGCTTGCCGCTGATGACCAGCGGGTAGGCCTTGATGTGGACCCAGCTCTGCAGGGCGAAGCCCAGGCCGGCGCCGGAAAGTCCAGTCGCCAGCACGAGGAAGGGCAGCTTGGACGGCTTCAATCCCATCGCCTTCTCGAGTCCATGGACCGGGAACGGCGTCAGCGCGTCCCACTTCGAGTACCCGGCGTCGCGAACCGCCTCGCAGGCGCGGTAGAGCGCCTTGGCGGTCTCGAAGCGGGCCAGCACGCCGTAGTGGCTGTAGCCGGCCGCCGCTTCCGGCACGTCCAGGGTCATCAGGCCCATGTCAGGAGCCTCCCCCGCCGGCCGGCGCAGCCTGCGGCGAGGGCTCCACCCCCGACCCGGCGGGCACCACGCGCACGAGTTCCTCGCCCTGGTGCGGGTCCGCCTCCGGCAGTACGGTCTTGACCTCCGCCGTGGCCACCATCGGCAGGAAGCGGGCGAACAGGCAGAACATCGTGAAGAACAGGCCGAAGCTGCCGATCAGCGACGCGAAGTCCCAGAAGGTGGCCTGGTAGTAGTCCCAGTTCGCGGGCAGGAAGTCGCGGTGGAGTGACGAGGTGACGATGACGAAACGCTCGAACCACATGCCGATGTTGATCAGGATGGACGAGATGAACAGCCAGCCGATGTGGTTGCGCATCTTCTTGAACCAGAACAACTGCGGCGTGATCACGTTGCAGCTCACCATGATCCAGTAGGCCCAGGCGTAGGGGCCCAGCGCCCGGTTGGCGAAGGCGAACTGCTCGTAGGGGTTGCCGCTGTACCAGGCGATGAACATCTCGATGCCGTACGCGTAGCCGACCATGCAGCCGGTGAGCAGCATGATCTTGGCCATGTTCTCGAGGTGGCGCATCGTGATGATGTCCTCCATCCTGAACAGGACCCGGCAGATCAGCATCAGGGTCATGACCATCGCGAAGCCGGAGAAGATGGCGCCGGCGACGAAGTAGGGCGGGAAAATCGTCGTGTGCCAGCCGGGCAACTGGGCGGTGGCGAAGTCCATCGACACGACGGAGTGGACCGACAGGACCAGCGGAGTCGCCAGGCCGGCGAGCATCAGGTAGGCCCGCTCGTAGTGGAGCCAGTTGCGGTGCGAACCGCGCCAGCCGAGAGCGAAGATGCCGTAGGCGATCTTGCGGATCCTGGTCTTGGCGCGGTCGCGGATCGTCGCGAGGTCCGGGATCAGGCCGACGTACCAGAACATCAGGGACACCGTGCCGTAGATCGACACCGCGAACACGTCCCAGATCAGCGGGCTGCGGAAGTTCGGCCACATGTCCATCTGGTTCGGCAGCGGGAACATCCAGTAGGCGACCCACACACGGCCGACGTGGATGCCGGGAAACACCAGGGCGCACATGACCGCGAAGATCGTCATCGCCTCCGCGGCGCGGTTGATCGACGTCCGCCACTTCTGCCGGAACAGGAAGAGGATGGCGGAGATCAGCGTGCCGGCGTGGCCGATGCCGACCCAGAAGACGAAGTTGACGATCGCGAAGCCCCAGTTCACCGGGTTGTTCAGGCCCCAGATGCCGGTGCCCTCCCAGAACAGCCAGCCGATCGAAACCCCGAACAGGCCCAGCATCGCCAGCGACGGCAGGAAGAAGAACCACCAGCCGATCGGCGTCTTGCGCTCGACCGGCACCGCGACCGCTTCCGTCAGGGAACGGAAGTCGTAGCCGCCGACGATCAGCGGCGCGCGTCCCGCGGCGGGCTCGTGAGTGTTGTCCTGACTCTGTGCCATCGAGGGCGAAGAAGTAGGGCGGCGGTTGCCCTCAGGGGGCCAAGCCGGGCCACGAATCGCGCGGAAGCTAACACCGGCCCCTATCCGGGTCAAGGAACCCGGCCCAAAGCACGCACGGACCTCGACCCCGGCCCCCTCGTGGTGAGCCGAACGACGGCCCTGTGAACCGCTAGAATACTGCAATGACGACTCTCCACCGTACCTCCGTCTTGCCCCGGAGCGCGGCGACCGTACAGGCGCTCCTGCTCCCGGCGCTTCTCCTTCTTGTGCTCGCGGCGGTCGGCTGCGGCCGGGAAACCGATGGCGATGCGGCGCCGGAACCGCCTCCCGAAGCGCCGCCGGCCGAGCCGCTCGGCGGCAGCGCGATCGCTGGCGTCATCCGCTATGACGGCGAGCTGCCCCAATTGCGGCCGCTCGCAATGGACGCGGATCCGGCCTGTGCCGCCAAGCACACCGAGCCGGTCTTTCCCGAGATCCTCGAAGTCGGCGAAGAGGCCGGGCTGGCCAACGTACTGGTTTACGTGACGAGCGGCCTTCCCGAGGGGCCCTATCCGCTTCCGGAGCCGCCGGTGATCGACCAGCGCGGGTGCCGCTACCGGCCGCATGCATCGGGCATCGTGGTGAGCCAGGAACTCACGGTCCTGAATTCGGACGACCTGCTCCACAACGTGCATTCACTCTCACAGATCAACCGACCCTTCAACCGCGCCATGCCGGCGAGCGTCAAGCAGGCGACATTCTCCTTCACGGATCCCGAACCGGCGTTCCGCATCAAGTGCGACGTCCACCCCTGGATGTCGACCTACCTCGCCGTCTTCGACCACCCCTACTTCGCCGTCACCGCCGCCGACGGCTCGTTCGAGATCGCCGGTCTGCCGGCTGGAACCTACGAGATCGAGGCGTGGCACGAACGCCTAGGTACGCTGGCGTCGCCGGTGACCCTGCTCGACGGCCTCGCCGCGACGATCGACCTCACGTTCTCGCTCCCGCAGTAGCCAGCGTCCGCCACAGCTCCTCGAGCGCCCGGTCCGGATCGTCGACCTTGATCGTCGTCATGCCGAGCGCCCGGGCGCTCTTCAGGTTCGACCCGATGTCGTCCAGGAACACCGCCTCGCGCGGTTCGATCCCGAGCCGGCCGCAGGCCAGGCGGTAGATGGCGGGATCCGGCTTGCGCAGGCCGACGACGCTCGATTCGACGTAGTCATCGAAGAGTTCGCGTACCTCGGCCCGCATCGCGGCCTCCTCGGGACTCGCGGGTTCCCGTTCCTCCTCGCTGACCCAGTTGTTCGTCAGCGCCGCCACCTTGTAGCCGCGGGCGCGCAGGCGCCGCAGGGCGTCGATCATCCGCGGCCTGGGCTTCGACTCCTCGGCGATCGCCGCCATCATCTCTTCGGCCGAGAAACGCTCGGCCACCGAGGGATCGGCAGCCCTTACGTCGTCGTCGAAGGCGGCGAAGAACCCCGGCCCCATGACCAGCTCGCCGCGCTCCATTCGCTGCCAGGATCCTCCCGGCCCGGCCGCCACGACCAGGCGGTTGACGAAGTTCTCGACGATCCCGTTCGCCTGTTCGTAGCGCCGGATGGCGTGCAACGGGGAGCCGAAGACGACTCCACCCAGGTCGAAGATGACGGCTCGGTAATTCATGAACGCGATCTCCTGTCTGCTCCTGTCTGCTATCTCCGCAGGGTGGCCGGCAGCGGCAGTGGCCCCGCCGGCGCGACGTTCGAGGCGATGAACTCCTCCTGGTGCCAGCGATAGTCCAGGATGTGGATGCGAGGATCAACGGCGTCGTAGCCCCCGTCGGCGCGACGGCGCAGCACACGGTAGTGGAGGTTCGGCTCCACGCTCCATCCCGTCGCCCCGACCGTGCCGATGCGCTGTCCCCGGCTGACCGCTTCGCCTGCCCGGACTTCGGTCGTATCCAGGTGTCCGAACAGGGTGATGAAGCGGTCTCCATGCCGGATTCCGACGATGCGCCCGTAGCGAATCCAGGCACGGCCCAGGGCGGCGCCCCGCCCCGCATAGGTCACCCGACCGGCCGCCGTGGCAAGCACCGGAGCGCCGGCGGAAGCCGCGAGATCGATGCCGTGGTGAAACTCGTCGTCGCCCGTAACCCGATTCCGCGTCTGTCCGAACGGAGCGACGAGAACGAAGTCATCGCCCCGGAGCGGAACCGCGGACGGTGTCAACTCGACGAGTTCGGGCTCGGCCTGCTCGACCTCCAGCGCCGCCCGCAGGCGGCTCTCGATGCGTCCGGTCACGCGCTCCACGTCTTCCTCGACGCCCGACTCGATCAGCACCACCCGGCCCTGCCGCAGGGTCAGCGCGGGTTCCTCCAGGACCTCGACGGGCTCGCCGCACCCTTCGTTCGCGGGCGCCCCGACGCCGTAGGCCAGGACGATCTTGCACAGTCGACTGTCCAGTTCCGACGCCAACTGGCGAACCTCCGAGTAGCGTTCCGCCAGAGCTTCGAAACGGACCGCCAGTCGCCGATGTTCCTCGAACACCTCGACCTGTTCGGCCCTCGAGAACTGGGAACGCGCCACGGTCGGCGCGACCAGAAGGCCGTTGACGACGAGGGCGCAAACGAGAATCAGGGCCGCCAACCCGAGCTGGAGCCTCGCCGAGGTCACATCGAAGTAGCGCACGCGCCCTTGCGGGCCGTGGATCTGCACGCTCCCGAGGCGAAGGCTGCCGTCGACTGAGGACTCAGGCATCGAGACGACCCGCCCCCCTGCCTGCCAGACGGCCGAACACGGCGCCCGCGGTCAGTCCGGAGCCTCCCGGATAGTTGTCGTAGAACAGGCCGCCGACGAGTTCGCCTGCCGCGAACAGACGCGGGATCGGCCGTCCATCGTCGTCGAGCACCCTGGCGCGGCGATCGACCGACAGGCCCCCGAAGGTGAACGTGATGCCGCAGGTCACGGCGAAGGCTTCGAACGGCGGCGCCTCGAGCGCGTTGGCCCAGTTCGACTTGTTCAGAGCGAGACCGCGGGTCGCGCGGCCATCGCGGACGCTGGGGTCGAAACGCACTTCCCGACGCACCGCGGCGTTGAACTCGCCGACCGTCCGCAGGAACGCCGGGGCGTCCACGCCGCCGAGTCGCACGGCGAGTTCCGGCAGCGAGTCCGCCTCGACGCGCGTCGCGTGCGGCTTCCGGTACTCGTCCCGCAGCAGGTGAGCCACCTGCGCGTCGAACACCTGCCAGGCGAAGCGGCCCGGCTGCTCCAGCACCTCTCGGCCGTACCTGGCGTAGGTGTAGTTCCGGAAGTCGGCGCCCTCGTCGAGAAACCGCTCTCCCCTCGCATTGACGACGATGCCGAGCGGATAGCTGTGCTTCTGGTAGCGGTGACGAACCTCGAGGTTGCCGACCTCGGGCGCGTTCAGATCCCAGGCCACCGCGTGGCAGCCGGACCACTGCCCGGCCCGTCCGGCGCCCGCTTCGAGGGCCATGCGGATGCCATCGCCCGTGTTGAAGCGGCTGCCCCGAACCTTGGCCTCCTCCCAACCTTCGCCGAGATGGCGGCGCCGCCAGTCGCCGTTCGCCTCGAAGCCGCCGCTGGCGAGGACCACGCCGTCGGCTTCCAGGATCCTCCGACCGGACGCCTCCTCGACCTCGACGCCGCGCACGGCGCCCTCCTCCAGCCGCAGGCCGACCGCCCGGCATCCGTAGCGAGTCGAGATGCCCGCCTTCTCCGCCGCCCGCTCCAGGGCCGCCACCAGCCCGGGGCCGCCTCCCCGCGCCTGCAGCGTCAGACCGCCCCAGAAACGCCGCTTGCCGTCGACCTCGAACGCCTGGCCCGCGTAGAGGGGAACGAACTCGACCCCCCGGCCGCGCATCCAGCGCAACGTCCGCCGGCTCTCCCCCACGAGAGTCTCGACCAGTTCGGGGTTCGCCTGGCCGCCGCCGGTCCGTTCGAGATCCTCGATGAAGCGCCGCGCCGGGTACGTTCCGAAATCGCTGGCTTCGATCTCCTCCTCGCTCAGACTGCCGGCCACCTCGCGGAGATCGTCGAGACCGCCGTAGGCGAAACGCATCGCCGCCATCGTGAAGCGGCTGTTGCCTCCGCGTTCAGCCCGCGGCGCGCGCTCCAGCACGGTCACCGACGCGCCTTCCTCCCGGGCCGCGAGGGCGGCGCAAAGCGCCGCGTTCCCGGCGCCGACCACGACGACACGCCGCTTGAGTGCTGCTCGCTCTTCCATCAACCCGCCTCTCTCGGCGCCGAACCCGGGTAGCGTAGCCGGCCGAAACCTGAGGGGATACTCACCATGAACGACTCGGACAGCAAGAACGACATCGCGCGCGGCGGAACCCGCTTCGCCGGCAAGGTCGCCGTCGTGACCGGCGCCGCCGGCGGTTTCGGCCGGGCCATCGCCCGAAGACTCGCCGAAGAAGGCGCGGCCGTCGCGCTCGCGGACATCGATTCACGCAAGGGCAAGAGGACGACGGCCCAACTCGCCGGGCGCGGCGCCCAGGTTCTCTTCGAGACGGTCGACGTCTCCCAGGGCGACGACCTGCGGCGCCTGATGGAACGGGCCTGCGGCGCGTTCGGCGGCATCGACATCCTCGTCAACAACGCGGGCTACTGCCACCGGGCGAGGCCGCTCTGGAAACTCGCCGAAGCCGACTACGACCGGGTCTTCGAGGTGAACACCAAGAGCGTCTACCTGGGCGTGGTGCACGGCGTGCCCCGGCTGATCGAGCGTGGAGGCGGCGTCATCGTGAACACCGCCTCGATCGGCGCTCTCCGCCCCCGGCCGCTGATCACCGCCTACAACGCCACGAAGGGAGCGGTGATCACGATGACCCGCGGCCTGGCGGCGGAACTCGCTTCGTCCGGGATCCGCGTCAACGCGGTCAACCCCGTCGCCGCCGACACGGACTTCATGAAGGGCCCCTCGGGAGGGCGGCGGCTGGACGACTCGGGACGCGAAGTCCTTCAGGAGACGATTCCGCTCGGCCGGCTCGCCGAACCGGCCGACGTCGCCGCCGCCGTCGCCTACCTCGCCTCCGACGACGCCGCCTTCCTCACCGGCGTCTGCCTCGACGTCGATGGAGGCCGGAGCATCGGCTAGCGGAAACGCCGCGCCTACGGCAACTCGATCACGCAACCGCCGACCACCGTGCCGGCCGCCGCGCCGCGGAGCTTCCAGCCGGTGAACGGCGTGTTCCGCGACCTGCTCCGGAACGTCGCCGGGTCGACCGCTACCTCGCGCTCCAGGTCGATCAGGGTCACGTCGCCGGCCGACCCGGGAGCGAGGCTGCCGCCCGGCACGTCGAGAATCCGCGCCGGCGCCGTCGACAGCAGATCGACGAGGCGCGCCAGGTCGATCACGCCCTTCGCCACCAGCCGGTCCAGGCAAAGGCTGAGCGTCGTCTCGAGCCCGACGATGCCGTTCGGCGAAGCGACGAAGTCGAGCTCCTTCTCGTCCGGGTGGTGGGGAGCGTGATCGCTCGCGATCGCGTCGATCGAACCGTCGGCAAGGCCAAGCACCAGGGCGTCCCGGTCGGCCGCGCTTCTGAGCGGCGGGTGCATCTTGAAGTTCGGATCCAGCCCCGAGTCGAAGACGTCCTCGTCCGTCAGCAGCAGGTGATGGGCCGAGACCTCGCAGGTGACCCTGTGGCCATCGGCCCTGGCCGCCCGGATCAGGTCCAGGCTGCGCGCCGTCGACATGTGCGCCAGGTGGTAGCGGCCCCCGGTATCGGCCACGAGCAGCAGATCGCGGGAGACCATCACGTCGTCCGCGGCGCCAGGGATCCCCTCGACGCCGAGCCGGGTCGAGAAGCTTCCCTCGTGCATGACGCCGTCGCCCGAGAGCGCGAGCTCCTCGGCATGCTGGATGAGCGGCAGGTCGAAGTGCCGCGCGTATCGCAGCGCCTGGCGCATCAGCGCGGCACTCCAGACCGGCCGGCCGTCGTCCGAGACGGCGACCGCCCCGGATCGCCGCTGGGCCCCGAACTCCGTCAACTCGCGGCCCTCCAGACGCCGGCTGACCGCCGCGATCGGATAAACCCGGGCCCAGCCCGCCCGCTCCGCCTGCTTGAGCATGAACTCCGTCAGGGACGGATCGTCGTTCACGGGATCGGTGTTCGGCATGCAGGCGACGGCCGTGAACCCTCCGGCCGCGGCGGCCCGCGTGCCGGTGTCGATCGTCTCCTTGTACTCCTGGCCCGGCTCGCGCAGGTGGACGTGCATGTCGATCAGGCCAGGGACGACGACCAGGCCCGCGGCGTCGACTTCGCGGACGTTGCCCGGCGCCGCCAGGCCGGGTCCGCATGCCGTCACTTCGCCGCCCTCGATCAGGACGTCCGAGGGGCCGTCGAGCTCCTGGGTCGGGTCGACGACCCGGCCTCCGCGAATCAGTACCGAGCCGCTCACAGCGTCGGTCCGTCCTCGCCGCTCTTCGCGCCGGCCAGCAGGTAGAGCACCGCCATCCGCACCGCGACGCCGTTCGCCACCTGCTCGAGGATCACCGACCAGGGTCCGTCGGCGACCTCGCTGGCGATCTCGATGCCGCGGTTGATCGGTCCCGGGTGCATGATGATCGCATCGTCGTTCGCCCGGCGCAGGCGCTCCGCGGTGAGCCCGAAGAACTCGAAGTACTCCCGTTCCGAGGGAAAGGCGGCCCGCGCCTGGCGCTCGAGTTGCACCCGCAGCATCATCACGACGTCGGCGCCCTCGATCGCCTCCTCCAGCGAATAGACCACCCGGGCGCCAAGCGACTCGGGCTCTTCCGGCATCATCGTGCGGGGCCCGGCAACGGTTACGTCAGCGCCCAGTCTGGTCAGGCACAGGACGTTCGAGCGGACGACCCGGCTGTGGGCCACATCGCCCACGATGGCGATCTTCAGGCCCTCCACCCGGCCCTTGCGGCGGCGGATCGTGAAGGCGTCGAGCAGCGCCTGGGTGGGATGCTCGTGGGCGCCGTCGCCGGCGTTGATCACTCCCGAGGCGAGCCGCTCCGCCAGTGCGTGCGGCACCCGCGGGTGGGCGTGCCGGATGACGACGAGATCCGGCGCCATCGCCTCCAGGTTGCGGGCCGTGTCGAGCAGCGTCTCGCCCTTGGACAGGGACGAGGACGAGGTCGAGAAGTTGATGTTGTCGGCGGAGAGCCGCTTCTCGGCGATCTCGAAGCTCGAGCTGGTCCGGGTCGACGCCTCGAAGAAGAGGTTGATGACCGTCTTGCCCCGCAGGGTCGGCACCTTCTTGATCGGCCGCGCCGCCACCTCGACGAACGACTCCGCGGTGTCCAGAACGTGGAGGATCTCGGCCTGGGACAACTCGGCGACCCCGAGCAGGTCGCCGCGCTGCCAGACCGCTTCGCTCACCCCTCGCGCTCGAGCAGCTCGACCGTCTCCTTGCCGCCGTCGGTGGCGGCGTAGGAGACCTTGATCACTTCGCTGTCCGTCGTCTGGACGTGCTCGCCGACGCAGTCCGCGTGGATCGGGAGTTCCCGGTGGCCCCGGTCGATCAGCACCGCCAGGCGGATCGCCCGCGGCCGGCCGTAGTCCATGATCAGGGCGTCCATCGCCGCCCGGATCGTGCGGCCGCTGTAGAGCACGTCGTCGCAGAGCACGACGATCCGGTCGTCGATCGGAACCGGCATGACGCTCTCCTTCACCACCGGCTGCGGCGCGATGGTCGAGAGATCGTCGCGGTAGAGCGTGATGTCGAGCACCCCGACCGGCACCTCGACGCCCTCGGTGCGCTTGATCTCGGCGGCGACGAAGTCGGCAAGCGGCACGCCGCGGGTGCGCACGCCGACCAGCATCAGCGAGTCCGTGCCGCCCGCGCGCTCGACCACCTCCGCAGCCATCCGGCGCATCATCCGCGCCATCTGGGCCGTGTCGAACAGCGTTCTCTTGACCGTCAGCGCGCTCACCGCCGCGGCAGCGTATCAGCGGCGCGCCGGAGACGCCACATGTTGTGGACGTGAGCGGCAGCCGGCACAACTACTTGTGACTTATGCATGAATCCTGTTATCTTCCCCTGAGGGCCGGAAAGGCCCGATTCCCCGCCACGCCAACCATGCTCAAACTGGAGAACCTTGAAGTCAACGGCTTCAAGACCTTCGTCGACCCGGTGACGAGCCGGTTCGCCCGCGGCATCACGGCGATCGTCGGACCGAACGGCTGCGGCAAGAGCAACCTGGCGGAGGCCATCACCTGGGTGCTCGGCGAGCAGAGCCCCAAGTCGCTGCGCGGCAGTTCCATGGAGGAAGTCATATTCAACGGCAGCGGCCAGCGCAAGCCCCTGGGGATGGCCGAGGTCAGCCTCACCTTCCTCACCGACGGCAGCGTCGAGGACGCCGAGGACGGCCGCATCACGATCGGGCGGCGGATCTTCCGCGGCGGCGAGGGTCAGTACCGGTTGAACGACCGGGTGGCCCGGCTGAAGGACATCCGGGACATCCTGATGGATACGGGTCTGGGCATCCGCGCCTACTCCGTGATCGAGCAGGGACGAATCGGCATGATTCTCTCCGGCAAGCCCCAGGAACGCCGCAAGCTGATCGAGGAAGCGGCCGGGATCACCCGCTACAAGAACCGCAAGCGGCTCGCCAGCCTGAAGCTCGAGGACGCGACCGCCGACCTGCTCCGGCTCGACGACATCATCTCCGAGGTCGAGCGCAGTCTTCGCTCCCTCAAGCGGCAGGCAAACGCCGCCCGGCGCCACCGCGAGCGCCGGGACGCCTACCGCGAACTGCTCGACGCCGTGCTCCTGGCACGTTGGGCCAGGCTCCAGGGCGAGCTCGAGGAACTCGGGTCGACTCTCGGACAGAAAGCCGACCGGGAGGCGGAACTCCTGGCGGAGATCGCCCGCGGCAACGCGAAACTCGCCGAGTGCCGCCAGGCCATCGACGAACGCACCGAAGAGGCCGTCCGCTCGCACGAACGTCAGGCCACCCTGCTGGCGACGATCGAGGGGCGCCAGGAGCTGATCAAGGGCGCCCGCGCCACCCGGACGGAAATCGCCGAGCGGCTCGAAGGGGGCGCCCGAAGCGAAGAGACGCGGCGGCGCGAACTGGCGGCGGCCGAGGAGGCGCTCGCCGTCCTCGCCGGACGCCGGCAGATGTTCCTCTCGGAGCGGGAGGAGGCGCTGGCAAAGGTCCAGGAGGACCGGCAGCGGATCGATGAGGCCGACGCCGCCATCGAGCGGGCCCGCAAACGCCACCGGGACCTGCTCGAGGAACAGGCGGCGTCGCGGGCGGAGACTGACGAGCTGAGAAGCCGCCTGGTCACCGAGCGCATTGGCAACGAGAAGGCCGTCGACCGCCGCGACCGCGCCGAAGCCACTCTGGAACGCAGCAGGGACGCGCTCCGTTCCATCGACGTCGACGTCAGGGCCGTCGGCGCCAAGGTGGAGGAACTGGACGTCGCCCTCGCCACGGAAACCGAGGCCGCAGGGCGGGCGGCCGAAGCTCTCGAGGCGAGCCGCAACCGGCGGCAGGAAGCCCGGACCGAACTCGAAGCCCGTCGCGAGGAGCTGGTCGAAGCACAGAAACGAGCGGCCGTCCTCCGGGAACTCGGTCAGCGAGACGAGGAACTGCGGGCCGGGATCCGCGACGCGCTGCTTGACCTGGGGCTTTGGGAGCCCCGCTTCCTCGGCGACGAGGTCAAGGTGCCCGCGGGCTGGGAAGACAGCCTGGACCTCTTCCTGGGCCCGCTGCGCAACGCGATCCTGGCCCCCTGCGACGAGGATGCCGTGGCAATCGCCCGCGCGCTCTCCGGCTTCGACCATCAGGTCACTCTCCTTCGCCCGGCCGACGCCCGCGAACCTCTGGCCGAGCTGGACGATCCCGAGATCGTCGGTGACGTGTCGACGGCGCTGGGCCTCTCACCGGACCTGAACGGCGCGCTTCGCCCGGGCTACCTCGTCTCCGGCCCCGAGGCGGCGGAACGCCTGGCGGCGGACAACCCGGGCGTCGCTTTCCTGTGCCGGGACCGGCTCTGGATCGAGGCCGGCCGCGTCACCGTCCGGGGCGAGGGTGCGGCGCCCGGCGCCCTGGGCCGGCAGCGCGAACTCGACGACCTCGGCGAACGGATCGGCGAACTTGAGGAGCGTTGCGCGACCCTGGGCCGCGAGATCGACGCCGCCGGCGAAAGCGGCCGCGAGGCGGCCATGGAAGGTCAGCGGATCGAGCGGGTCGCGTCCGACCTCCGGGAACAACTGGCCGTCGCCAAGGCCCGGCTCCAGGACATCTCCGAACGGCGAACCGCGCAGGCCCGCGAGAGCGACGAAGCTGAAGTCGAGCTCGAGGATCTGCTCCGCAAGATTGCCGAGACGGCCAGCCGGCAGGCACGGATCCAGGCCGACATCCAGGCTCGCGAGACGGTTCATCGCAGCCTGGAACGGGCGGTCGAGGAAGCGGCCGCCGCGGTCGAGCGGGCTCGGGAGGAACGCGAGGAGCGCGTGACCGCGGGCGCCGGCCGTCAGGGCCAGCTCGAGTTGATCAACGAGCGGTCCGCCACCGACCGCAACGAGACCGAGAGGCTCGAGCAACAGATCGAGAGTCTTCGCAGGGCAGACGAAGCGTGGCTCGTCGAGCAGGGGCGGCTGCGCGGCCGCGTCGTCGAGCTCGAAGCGGCATCGGCCCGGGCGCGACAGGAGCTGGACGACGCCCTGGCCGAGCGGACGAGCGCGAGAGACGAAGCGACCGGCGCCCAGGAAGCTCTCGAGGAAGAGCGGAGTCGCGGGCGCGAGCTCGAGGCCCGAATGCGCGACCTCGGCGCCCGCCGCGACGAACAGCGCGACCGGATCGAGGACCTGCGAGTGCGGCAGGCGGGCCTGCGCCAGGACGCCGAACACCTCGAAGGGGACTACCGCGAGGAGTTCCGGCGCGAACTTGCCGCGCAGGAGGCGCCGGCGCGGCCGGACGGCGAAGCCCCGGACCTCGAGGCGATGACCGAGGAACTCGAACGCCGGCGCACTCTGCTGGAGCGGATGGGTCCGGTCAACGTCCTCGCGGCCGACGAGTACGACGAACAGCAGGAGCGCCACACGTTCCTGACCGGACAGCACACCGACGTGGCGTCCTCCGTCGAGAGCCTGAAGCGCACGATCCGCGACATCGACAGGACCTCCTCCGAGCGTTTCGTCGCCGCCTTCAGCGAGGTCAACGAGAACTTCGGCCGGACCTTCACCGAGCTCTTCCGTGGCGGTGACGCGGAGATGCGCCTGATGGACGAGGAGGACCCGCTGGACTGCGGCATCGAGATCACCGCGCGGCCGCCGGGCAAGCGCGCCCAGAACATCATGCTGCTCTCGGGCGGTGAGAAGGCGCTGGCGGCGATCGCCCTGCTGTTCGCCCTCTTCCAGACCAAGCCGTCCCCGTTCTGCATCCTCGACGAGGTCGACGCGCCGCTGGACGACGCGAACATCCTGCGCTTCGTGGACATGCTGCAGCGGATGTCGGCGGAAACCCAGTTCCTCGTCATCACCCACAACAAGCTGACGATGCAGGCCGCGAGCACGCTCTATGGAGTGACGATGGAGGAACGCGGCGTCTCGAAGATCGTCGGCGTCGACGTCGACGAGATGCACCCGGAGCGCCAGTTGGCGACCGCCTGAGCCCCACTGGGTGCGCCGGTGCGCCGGCCTGGGTGCGCCGGCCTTCTGGCCGGCATCCGGCGCGCCGCAAAGCGGCCGCGCCACTCCGGCTGCGGGCTTCGCTGGTACCCTCCCGCCATGAAGCCGTCGATTTCGCCCTGTCTGCCGCTAGCTCTCACACTCGTTGTCACTCCGGCCGCCGCCGCCGACCGCGACGCACCGACCTTCTACCGCGACGTCCTGCCCGTGCTCCAGATGCACTGCCAGGATTGCCACCGGCCGGCGGGCGCCAACTACGGCGGCATGCGGGCGCCCATGGCTCTGACCACCTACGCCGAGGTGCGGCCGTGGGCCCGGTCGATCGCGCGCACGGTGGCGGCGCGCGAGATGCCGCCGTGGGACGCCCACCCGCAGCACGACGGCACGTTCGCGAACGAACGCGTGCTCAACCAGGCCGAGATCGAGACGCTGGTCAACTGGGCCGGGACCGGCGCCGCCCCCGGCGAAGCGGCCGACGCTCCGCCGCCGCGGGAGTTTCCGAGCACCGGCGGCTGGGTCGTCGGCGAGCCCGACCTCGTCGTGACGATGCCGGAGCCCTACTTCGTCGAGGACGACGTGGACGACCTCTATGCCGCGTTCTCCTACGTGCTCACCGAGGAGGACCTGCCGGAGGACCGCTGGGTCGTCGCCTTCCAGTGCAAGCCGGACAGCGACATCATCCACCACTTCAACCTCCATCTGCTGCCGCCCGACGAGAACGGCGAATTGCCGGCGCCGCCCGAGTTTCCGAACCAGGACCAGATCGCCCCGTCGCCGGAGAACGCCGGCAGCTACATGGGCGGCGTGTCCTCCGGCAGCGACGCGAACCGCTATCCCGAGGGCTACGGTTTCCTGCTCAGGAAGGGCTCACGGGTGACGTTCGACATCCACTACCACAAGGAGGCCGGCGAAGGCACCGGCAAGTGGGACCAGTCGTCGATCGGCTTCGTCTTCGCCGATGAACCGGTCGAGCGTTCGCTCGGCTCGGGGCTCAGGCCGATCATGAACTTCACCTTCGCCATTCCGCCGAACGACGGCAACCACCAGGTCGGTCCCTACTCCACCGTCGCCCGGCGCGACACGGACATCATCGCGCTCATGCCGCACATGCACATGCGAGGCAAGGCCGCACGCTTCGAGGCGTTCTACCCCGACGGCACCACGGAAGTCCTGCTCGACGTGCCGCAGTTCGACTTCTCCTGGCAGACCGTCTACTACTACGACGAGATGAAGCGCATCCCGAAGGGCACACGAATCGAGTACACCGCCTGGTACGACAACTCAGCCGAGAAAGCGGCCCGCTACGGCTTCGACTCGACTCGCACGGTCCGCTTCGGCCAGCCCTCCACCGACGAGATGATGATGGGCTTCATGATGAGCGCCGGGGTACCGGAGAGCGAACCGTAGCGCTGGTTCCTACCGCCGCGAGAGCCGGTCCGCGGCGACCAGAAAGCCACCGGCGATCAACAGGCCCAGGAGTTCCCGGCTGTGCTCGATGTACATTCGGCTGGCCGACATCGGGGCCCAGAGGTCGCTGGTCGGACGGTTCAGAAGCCAGTCGATGAACCCCGGAAACGTCAGCACGACGCCCGCCGCCGTCACCGCCGCAAGCGCCAGAAAGACCGCGCGGTGCAGCGGCCGGTAGGCGGCGACCGTGCAGGCGCAGGCGATCGCGGCGTAGTAGGTCACCCAGATCAGCGGATCCGGGTCGTTGATCTGCACCAGAGCGAAGACCAGCATCGCGAGGCCGAGCAGCAGGGGCAGGAAGCGGGGACCTGAGCGAGGCCGCGAGGAAGGCATGGAGGCGAGCCTAGTGGCTTGTACCGCAGAAAAGCCACTTCGTTCATCAGTTTCATCCTGTTCAGTCTTGACAAAACAAACCGGATGATTCAACATCCGTGATCAATGGCCGTCTCCGAACCGACTCCCGCGCCGGACCGATCCGCCAGGCCCTCCGCGGCGGCCGACCGCAGCCTCCACGCCGCGGAAGAACGCTTCATCGAAGCGATGGGGCTGGCGCACGAGGAGGATCGCCTGCCCCGCATCGCCGGCCGCCTCGTCGGCCTGCTCATCCTCTCGCCCGAGCCCGTGCGCTTCGACCATCTGGCTGAGCGCCTTCAGGTCAGCCGCGCCAGCATCAGCACCAACACTCGTCTGCTGGAGAACATGGGCGTCATCCAGCGGGTGACCCGTCCGGGCGACCGCCGCGACTACTTCCGGATCAACGAGGAGCCCGGCCTCCTGTTGCGAATCGCCGATCGCTACCGGGCCCGCCAGGCCAGCGCGGAAGAGATGAAGCAGGCACTCCCGCCGAACGCGGGAGGCGAAGTCGTCTTCGACCGCCTGGAGCGGTTCATCCGCTTCTACGCGATCCTCGCCGACAGCCTGAACTCCGTGCTCGCGGCGATGGAGAGCGACGGCGGCAACTCCCGACCTGGCTCTGCGTAGACGACTCGAGACGGCACCCCACAAACCAGAGAGAAACGTGAATCCAATGGCCACAGATCATCCAGACCCGGCGCCACGCAGCAACGGCGACGGGAGCTTCCACCCGCCCGGCGCGCGCGGAGGCGACGCCAGACGGCGCAGGCGCATCAGCGGGCCGCAGATCGCGGGCCTCGCGGTCGCGGCGGTCGTGCTCGCTGCCGCGGCCGTCTTCGCCTTCGGCCTCGGGCCGCAATCCCCGGCCGGCGGCCCGGCGATGGCGGGTAGCGCACAGGCGGTACCGGTGCGCGCGGTGGCCGCGCGGCGCGGCGATCTCTCCGTACGGACCGCCTACTCCGGCGAACTGGTGGGCGAAGTCTCGGACATCTCGCCCCAGGTCCCGGGGATCCTCGTCGACGTGCCGGCCCGAATCGGCCAGCGGGTCGCCAGAGGCCACGTGCTCGCCGTGATCGGGGACATCGAGTTGAAGAATCAGCTCCAGGAGGCGCGCGGCCAGCTCGGCGTAGCCGAAGCGAACCGCGATCGCGCCGGGGCCGAACTCGTCGGCGTCGAAGCCGATTACCAGAGGGCGATGGAACTGTACGACCAGGGCCTGCTCTCCGAGCAGGAGCAGCAGCAGGTCACCTCCCAGTACGCGACGTCGACGGCGAACCTGGCCGCCGCCGAAGCCCAGGTTCGGCAGTCGGCGGCCCGCGAGGCGCTGCTCGCCGAGCAGTTCGCGAACACCCGCGTGCGCGCCCCGTTCGATGCCGTCGTCTCCGACCGCTACCTCGACCGCGGGACCCTGGTCCAGCCTGGGACGCCAATCCTGCGGCTGGTCGAGGAGGCGCCGCTCCTGGTCCAGTTCCGGGTACCGGAACGCGACCTCTCGGCGGTCCAGACCGGCGCCGCCTTCGACGTGGCCACGGAGGCCACGGGCGAACGCACCTTCTCGGGGACCGTGCGCCGGGTCGCCGGCGAGGTTCGGCGCAACGACCGCACCGTGCTCGTCGAGGGCGAACTCGCCGAAACCGACGACCTGCTTCTGCCGGGCATGTACGCGGACGTCTCCGTCAGCCTGCGCGATCTCGACAACGCCCTGATCGTGCCGGGCGCCGCCCTGCTGGAGCGGGTGGAGATGGACGGCGCCCGCTCCACCGGCGTCATGGTTCCGGTCGACGGCCTCGCCCAGTGGCGCACGGTGGCCATCGCCGGGCGTTCCGGCGAGTACAGCGCCATCGACGGCCCGATCGAAGCCGGCGAGCTGGTGCTGACGATGGGCCACAACCAACTCGGACACGGCGCCCCGGTGCGGGTGGTCCCCAACGAGCCGGAGCCCTCCCGCGCGGGGGCCGCCGGGTCCTAGGAGCCCGGCATGAACCTCCCCCGCATCTCGGCCAACCGCCCGGTGGGCGTGACCATGCTCTACGTATGCGTCGCCGTCCTCGGTCTCGTCGCCCTGCGCCAGCTCGCCGTCGACCTCATGCCCGAGGTCGACATGCCCCAGATCTCCATCACGACGAGCTACGAGGGCGTCGCTCCCCAGGAGATCGAGACCCTGCTGACCCGCCCGATCGAGCAAGCCGTGTTCACCGTCGACGGGCTCGAGGACCTGACCTCGACCTCGGCCGAGGGAATGAGCCGGGTCCAGGCCCGCTTCGAGTGGGGGGTCGACCTCGACGAAGTGGTCAACGACATTCGCGAGCAACTCGACTGGATAAGCGGCATGCTGCCGGAGGACGCGACCGAGCCGAATCTGTTCAAGTTCAACCTCTCCGACATGCCGATCGCCTTCCTCGGACTCTCCGGCGAGGGAGACGCGCGCCAGCTCCGCCACCTCGCCGAGGAAACGCTGAGCCGGCGGCTCGAGCGGATACCCGGCATCGCCGCGGTCGACATCCAGGGCGGCCGGGTTCGCGAGATCCAGGTGCAACTCGCCGCCGACCGCATGGCAGCTCTGGGGGTCACTCCCGGCGAGGTCACCATGGCGCTTTCCCGGGAGAACCGCAACGTCTCCGCCGGCGACATGATCGAGACCGGCCGCGAGGTCCTGATCCGGGCAGTCGGCGAGTTCGAGCGCACGGTCGACGTCGAGAACACCATCGTGGCGATCCGCGAAGGCCGGCCGATCCTCGTCCGCGACCTCGGGCACGTCGACGACGGCATTCGCGAGGTGACGAACGAGCTGTGGATCAACGGCACCGAAGGCATGCGGATGTACGTCCAGAAGCAGTCGGGCGCGAACACCGTCGAAGTGGCCGACCGCCTGCGGGACGAGATCGAGGCGATCAACCGCGACTACGCGGGACAGGCCGACATCTCGATCCTGATGGACAACTCCGTGTTCATCCGCCAGGCCGTGAACAACGTGCAGATCGGCGCGATCTTCGGCGCCGCCCTCGCGATCCTCGTCCTCTTCCTCTTCCTGCGCGACATCCGGGCCACGCTGATCGTCGGCGCCGCGATTCCGATCTCCGTGCTCGCCACGATCGCGTTGATGTACTTCAACGGCTTCACCCTGAACGTGATCTCGCTGGGCGGCATCGCGCTCGGCGTCGGCATGCTCGTGGACGGCTCGATCGTCGTCCTCGAGAGCATCTACCGCCGGCTCCACGAGGGCGAGCGTCCCACCCTGGCGGCGATCAACGGCAGCAACGAAGTGAAGATGGCGATCATCGCCGGCACGCTGACCACGGTGTCCGTGTTCCTGCCGGTCGTCTTCATCTCCGGCTTCGCCGGCATCTTCTTCAACCAGTTGGCGGTGACCGTCAGCTTCGCGCTGCTGTGCGCCCTGGTCGTCGCCCTCACTCTGATTCCCGCCGCCGCCGCCCGCTGGCTCCGCCAGGTGCCGAAGAGCCGCCAGGTCGACGACGAATGTGTCGCCGCCCTCGGTCCGATCGACATGGCCTATGGCCGGTTGATCGGACGGGCCCTCCGGAATCCCCGCCTGGTCCTGCTCGGCGCGGTCGGCCTGCTCTTCGGCTCCTTCGCCCTGGTGCCGGTGCTGGGCGTCGAGCTGATGCCCGAAAGCGACGAGGGGCGGCTCGGAATGCAGGTCGAGTTGCCGGTGGGCTCGCCGCTCGAGACGACGATCGCCACGATGGAGGACCTCGAGAAACGGGTGATGAGCACGATTCGCCCGGGCGAGCTCGACAACCTGGTCACCACAGCCGGCCCCGAGAACTGGTGGCGTCCCGCCCAGTCGAACCAGGGCTCGATGGAGATCATGCTGACCCCGGTCTCGGAACGCACCCGCGGGCAGGACGAGATCGTGTCCGCGATCCGCGCGGCGATCGACGATGTCCCCGGCGCCCGCACCCAGCTCTACGCCTCCTCCGGCAACATGATGATGATGATGATGCGCGGCGGACAGAATGCGCGGCTGGTCGCCGACATCCGCGGCCACGACCTCGCCGAAGGCAACGCCCTCGCCGAGCGCGTGGTGGAAGCGATGGCATCGGTTCCCGGAGTCGTCCACCCCCGTCTGGACCGCGAGGCCGGCCAGATCGAGCGCAATCTCCGGGTCGACCGGACCCGCCTCGCCGAACTCGGCCTGAACGGCAGCCAGATCTCCGAAGCGGTCGAGAACTACGTCCTGGGCCGGGTCGCGACCAGGTTCCGTGACCAGGGCAACGAGTTCGACATCCGCGTGCAGTTGCGCCCCGAGGACCGTCTGCGCCTGGAACAGCTCGCCCAACTGCCGATCGTGACCCCGCGCGGCGACATCGTGCCGCTCGGCTCGATCGCGCAGATCGAGCCCGGCGAAGGTCCGCTCTCCATCAACCGCGAGAACCAGCAGCGGGTGATGCGGGTCATGGCCGGAATCGACGGCCGTCCCTTCGGCGACGTCGCCAGCGAGGTCCAGGCGGCCCTGAACCAGGTCGAGGTCCCGTACGGTTTCAGCGTCGAGATGGGCGGCGAACTCGAGGAACAGCGCGAGGTGTTCCTCGACCTCGTGATCGGCGTCCTGCTCGCGGTCTTACTCGTCTACACCGTGATGGCGGTGCAGTTCGAGTCCCTGCTCCAGCCGCTCGTCATCATGACCGCGGTGCCCTTCTCGCTGGTGGGCGTGTTCCTGACCCTGGCGATCACCGGCACGACCCTGAACATGAACTCCTTCCTCGGCCTGGTCGTCCTGGTCGGGATCGTGGTCAACAACGCGATCGTGCTCATCGACAACGTGAACCGCATGCGTCGCGATCAGGGCTGCGACGTCTTCGAGGCGGTCATCCGCGGCTCGCGCCGCCGCCTGCGGCCGATCCTGATGACGACCCTCACGACGGCGCTCGGCCTGCTGCCGCTCGCCCTCGGCATCGGTGAGGGCGCCGAGCTGCAGGCGCCTCTGGCGCGCGTGGTGGTCGGCGGCCTGCTGACCTCGACCCTGATCACCCTGATCTTCGTGCCCTGTCTCTACCTCGTTATCGAGAGCGCCCGGGAACGGCAACGGGCGATTCGTAGCCGCCGGAAAGCGGCGCGGAAGGCCGGCATGCACCTCCCGCAGGGCGCCCCTGCGATGCAGCGGTCCCGCGTTCAGGCCTGAACGCGCAAGCGAGTCAGTTCCCCCGACCCCAGCGGTACTGCAGCCTGGAGTAGTAGTACGCGCCGCTGACGTCGAAGGGCGCACGGGTGCTGTGCGGGTTGCCCAGCAGCGTCGGCGTCGGATTGCCGTCGCCGGTCTCGCCGAGAGTGTTGCGAGCGCCGATCGCCAGCCGGGCGCCGCCGGGCAACGGGATGCCGACCTCGACGTCCAGCAGGTACACGCCGCCGAAGTCGAGGGCGATGAACGGGTCGTGCCAGCCGTCGTAGTAGCCGAGCCGGGCGAGCAGTTCGACCGGCCGCCGGGCCGCTGTGTGCCTGCCCAGTTCGTGGTGCAGCGTCGCGTTCCAGCGCAGGCCCGGCAGGGCCTCCTCCAGTTCGCGGATGCGTTGCCGGTCCAGGGTCAGCGGGTTGAAGTCCACGACCTCGGTCGCGGTCACGTTGAGCGCCAGGTCGAGCGTCGTGTGTCCGCCGGCCTGCGGCGGCCGCCAGGTGACGACCAGGTCGAGGCCTTCCGTGCGCGTCTCGAAGTCGTTGGCGAAGAAGCGGAAGTTCGTGATGTTGGCGGCGCTCGTGATGCCTTCCGCCAGCAGTTGCTCGACCTCGAAGGGCTGGAGCGCGAACAGCCCGGTCACTCCCAGCCGATCGCTCACGTCGACGCGGAACACGTCCGCCGTGACCGTCAACGGGCCGCGCTCGACGACCGCGCCCGCGGCCAGGTTGACCGACTTCTCCGCGTCGAGCGCCTTGCCGCCGCGTAGCTCGGCGACCCTGGAGGCCGGCGGGATCGTGCCGTTGTTCACCAGTTCGAAGCGCTCCGCGTCCCACTGCGTCGAGACGTTGAACGCGTTCTGCTGGCCCGGCGTCGGCGCCCGAAAGCCCGTCGACGCGCTCGCGCGCAGGGCGAGAACCTCCGAAACCTGGCGGCGGGCCGCGATCTTGCCGTTGAGGGTCGAGCCGAAGTCTTCGTAGTCCTCGAACCGCACCGCCAGACCCAGGTTCCAGGACTCGTCCGGCGGCCCGTACTCCAGGTCGCCGTAGACCGCCGCGTTGGAACGGGTCCAGTCGCCCGCCGCGACCGGGCTGAATCCCGGGAAGCCGTTCGATCCGGAGCTGAATCCCTGGCGAGCGTACGGGCCGATCCGCCAGGAGGCAGGATCCCCGAGGCCGATTTCGAAGCGCTCCTCCCGCCACTCCAGGCCGCCGGCCAGATGGAGCCGCTCGCCGAACTGACGCAACAGATCGAGGTTCGCGCTCAGGTCCCGCTGGCCGTAGAGGCCGGGTTTGAAGGAGGTCGGGCTGAGCGGTCCTAGCGACGCGTTCACGCTGTCGAACAGCAGGAAGTCGATCTCGTTCCGGCCCGCGCTCACGCTCAGGTCCCAACCGGTCCCGGCGCCGAGGAACCCGCGAAGGCCGAGGACGAGCGAGGAATCCACGCGGTCGCCGCCGAACACCGGCTGGAAACCGCCCGGGAAGAGCTCCTGGAAGCTGAAGCAGTTCGGATCGTCGAAGACGCGCCCAAGTGCGTCCTGGTCCGGAAGCGCGTCCGTCACCGCGACGACCGGGCAACCCGCCGAGCCGTCCGGCGTCCCGTCGGCCGCATCCAGGGCGTCGCCGATCAGCAGGGTCGCACCGCCGTCGCCGCTGTAGACCGCGTCCCGGGTGTTCGGGTTGCGGAAGAAGAAGTTCCTCGCCGTCACGGCGCGGTCCGCGTGGTTCGCCCAGCCGTAGAACTGAGTCGTGCCGCCGCTTCCCAGCGGCCGGCCGAAGTTGATCCAGAGCTTCACGTCGTCGTCGACGTCAGCCCTGCCCTCCCTCTGGGCCGGATCGGCCACATGGGTGTTCCCCGCGGCGACCAGGGCCCTCGCGTCGGCTCGCTGGATCGCGCGGTTCGTCGGGTTCGAGCCGCCGACCTCGAGGCTCAGATTCGCGAAACCGGTCTCGCCCCAGGGCAGGCCGACGTTGCCGGCCACGGTGACGGACTCGCCGTCGCCCGCGTCGTACAGGCCGGTGAGCACCTCGAACGACCCGCCGGAACGCGCATCCTTGAGCAGGAAGTTCATGATCCCCGCGATCGCGTCCGAGCCGTACTGCGCCGAGGCGCCGTCCCTCAGAACCTCGACCTGGCGAAGCGCGATGGACGGAATCGCGGACAGGTCCGGCCCCTGGGCGCCGTGCGAAACGCCAATCCGCGACCAGAGGATCACGGCGCCGCGGTGCCGCCGCTTGCCGTTCACCAGCACCAGCGTGTGGTCCGGCGCCAGGCCGCGCAGGTTCGTCGGCCGCACGATCGTCGCCGCGTCGCCGGAGGTCGCGCTGATGTTCAGCGACGGCACGACGTTCCGCAGCAGCATGTCGAGGTTCGTCTCGCCCTGATGCGCCACGTGCTCCGCGGAGATCACGTCGACGGGCACCATCGACTTCGTCACCGAACGCTCCCGCGCCCGGCTGCCGGTGACGACGATCTCCTCGTCGACGTGCGCGGCCGGTTCCTCCGACTCGGCTTCGTCGTGATCGTCGTGGCCGCCCTCTGCCGCGGTATCCCGCTCGTCCGCACCCGGCGCCGCCCGATCCTCGACCTGCTGGGCCCTCAGGGAACCGGTCCCTGCGAGGCCTGCGAGGAGCAGCGCAACCGCGGCTAGCCGAACGCCACGGCGCAAGGAAGAACCGTCACCGTCCATCCGGCCCGGATTCGCTCCAGTGGCGGTCATGGAACCGCAACAGATCCACACCGTGGGTTTCGTAGAACCAGACCGGGTTGTGATCCACACCTGGCGCGATCAGCCGTTCCGCCGGAACACCCAAGCCATACAGGTAGCCCAGGTACTCCAGGGTGGCCTCGTAGTTGAATCCCCTGTTTCCCGCCCAGATCATGACGTTGAGCGGCGGCTGCATTCCACCTTCCGCGTAGGACCGGGCAAGGCTGTACGCATCGTTGCCCTTGCCGAAGTCGAACGACCCGGCGTTCGCGCCTGAGGCCCTTGGATCCCGTTCAACGCCGTCGTTCTCCAGGACCAGCTTCTCCACCGCATAGCCGGGGCCGCCAGGCGCGGCTGAGATGAACAGGTGGGGGTACCTGAACATGATCCGCGTAGTCCCTCGTCCCCCCTGGGAGAACCCCTGCAAGGCACGCCCACCGCGATGCGCCAGGGTGCGGTAGGTCTGGTCGATGTGTGGAATCAACTCCCGGACAAGGACCTCTTCCCCCCTCGAGTCCTCGTAGTCGTACCAGCTCACCCGGCCACCGTTCCCCCAGACGAAGATCAGCGGCCGCACGGCGCCGGAAGCGATGGCCGCATGCACGTGCTCGGCTATCCCGATGCTCCGTGATTCGTTACCTGGTCGCCCCCCGTGCAGGTAGTAGATGACCGGATAGCGGGCATGACGATTCGCGGCGTCGTCGTACCCTGGCGGAAGGTAGATGTTGTAGCCCACCGGAATGCCCATGGACGGACTCGTGAACGTCGCGTGAGTCACGCCCGGGAAACTGCTATCCGCCCCTGGCGGGTTGACCCAACTGAAGGGTTCACGCCCGCGCGCGAGGAACGCGCGCACCTCGGCGGGGTCCGCCCGGCCGTCCCGGTTGACATCCAGCAGCGAGAACGCGCCCGGCCTCACTTCGTCTTCCGTCAGCACGCCATCGCCGTTGCGATCGGCCATGAAGGCGTTCTCCACCCGGCCGGCCGCGTCGTTGTCCGGCTCTTGCCCGGCTGACGCCGCCGGCAAGGCTTGCACAGCCGCCAGCACCAGGAGCGCAATGGCGAAGTTGGGACCGAGCCCGGAACCACCACTTCCGGAACGACCGCTCCAACACCACTTCCAGGACACCATCAGGGAACTCCCATCTCTGAATCTCCGCCCGGCTCGCGCCGACCGGTCCGAAGCCTACTTCCCCGGCAGCCCGAACACGAAGACGACGTTGCCCATCGCGACGACGATCCGCTGCTGCCCGCCGACCGCGTAGCTCATCGGCGAGGCGTGCGGCGCTGCGCCGAGCGAGATCCGCCAGAGCGGCTCGCCGGTCTCTTCGTCGAGGGCGAAGAAGTAGCCATCGACGCTGGCGCTCCAGACCAGGCCGCCGGCGGTGGCGAGGACGCCGCTCCGGGTCCGCGGCGTGATCGGAAACTCCCAGCGGACTTCGCTGGTCGTCGCCTCGATCGCCCGGATCGCGCTCTGGTAGTGGTCGGCAGCGAGCGGCATCCTGTGGCCGCCGCCCAGGAAGATGCTGCCCTCCTCGTACTCGTCGTCCCGCTGGTAGTAGATGCCCTCCGCGTCGAAGGAGTTCACGTAGAGGAACCCGGTGCGCGGGCTGTACGCCGGCGACCACCAGTTCGTCGCGCCTCCGGCGATCGGCGCCACCGTGGTGCCCTCGGTGGTCGGGAAGACGTTCTCGCGCAGGACCGGCCGGCCCTTCTCGTCCAGGCCGTGGGCCCAGGTCTGGAGCGCGAACGGCTCGCCGAGCAGGAACTGCCCGCTGGTCCGGTCGAGCAGGTAGTAGAAGGCGTTGCGGTTGGCCCACAGCATCGCCTTGCGCGGCTCGCCGTTCAGCTCGACGTCGGCCAGCACCGGCACCTGAATCGCGTCCCAGTCCCAGACGTCGTGGGGCGTGAACTGGAAGTGCCAGACGATCTCCCCGGTCTTCCCGTCGAGCGCGAGCACCGAGGACGAGTACAGGTTGTCGCCGAGACGCAGGTCGCCGTTCCAGTCCGGCGCCGGGTTGCCGCCGCCCCAGTAGATGAGGTCGAGTTCCGGGTCGTAGACGCCGGTCAGCCACGTCGGCGCCCCGCCCGTGCGCCAGGAATCGCCGGCCCAGGTCTCGTTCCCCGGTTCGCCCGGTCCCGGCACCGTGTACGTGCGCCACTTCCGCTCGCCGGTCGCCGCGTCGTAGCCGTCGATGAAGCCGCGGATCCCGAACTCGCCGCCGGCGATGCCGGTGACGACCGTGTCGCCGACGACCAGCGGCGCCGCCGTCTTGCTGTAGCCCTTCGTGTGGTCCGCCACCTCCGTGTCCCAGAGCAGGGAACCCGAGCGGGCGTCGATCGCCACCAGGTGGGCGTCGTTCGTGCTCATGAACAGGGTCTCGCCCAGGATCGCCACGCCGCGGTTGTTGCGGCCGCAGCACAGCCGGATGCCGTCCGGCAGCGGGTGTTCGTAGCGCCAGTAGGCCCGCCCCGTCGCGGCGTCGACGGCGGTCACGTTGCTCGGCGACTCGGTGATGAACATGACGCCGTCCACCACCAGCGGCGTCGTCTGGTTACGGTCGAGCTGCCGGATCTGGTGCGCCCACTTCAACTCCAGGCGCCCCACGTTCTCGCGGTCGATCTGATCCAGCCGGCTGTAGCGCTGCCCATGCAGGGCGCCGTGGTACATCAGCCAGTTGTGCGGCTCGTCGTCGGAGCTGACGAGCCGTTCCCAGGTAACCGGCGAGAGGACCGGCATGCCGTCACCGGTCACCTCCTGGCCCGCCGCCGACTGCACGACGAACAGGAGCAACGCAGCGCCGATCCAACCGATCGGTCTCATGAATCGCTCCCCCGCAACGAGGCGAGATAGGCCACCAGGTTGTCGACCTCAGCCTCCTGGAGAGCCTCGGCGGGCATCGTCGACTTCTGCTCCCGTTCCACCGAGCGCAGCGACGCCTTGGCGAAGGACCGCAGCCTCTCCTCGCCGTCCATGATCCGCAGGTTGAAGGTGTCTTCCCCCATCCTCAACCCCTCGACCACTGTCCCGTCGGCGCGAGTCACCCGCACGGTCCACCACCGCGGCGCAACCTCGGCACTCGGCTCGGTCAGATCTTCCGCAAGTTCGTCGGGACTGCGGCGTCCGCCGACCCGGGACAGATCCGGCCCGAGCCTTCCGCCGAGCCCCTCCACCATGTGGCAGCGCCCGCAGTCCAGCCGCTTGAACACCGCCTGCCCAGCCTCCGGCGAACCCGGCAGGGCCGCCAGATCGACACCGTCCGAGAGCGTGCGGAGATAGGTCACCAACTGCCAGATCTCCTGGTCCTTTGCCCGCCGCAGCCCGCGCATCGACGTGCCCTCGATGCCGTCGCGAATCACCTCATAGAGACCAGCGTCCGTCGACGCATTCTGGAACCGTCCGGTCGTCAGGTCCGGCCCATCCGCCTCCTCGCCTCCGGCGGCATCCGCTCCGTGACAACTCGTGCACTTCGACTGGAACTGACGCTGGCCCATCCGGACATCGATACCGCTCGTGTACGGATTCTCCGGCTCCTCGGCAGCAATCCCCGTCGCAAATGCCACGAGGACCAGTAGCCCGATCAGCCCTCTGATCATCACGTGTCTCGCCGTGCCGACCGACCGCGACGAAGCACCACCCCGATGCCCACCGGAGGCCGGCAAGGCCCATTGGGTCTGGAGAGGCGTCGTCAAGGGAAAGCGGATTGAGGTCGGGCTATGCCCGCAGCGACGTACTGGAACGGCGGCGGGACGTCATGGAGTCCTGGGAGGGGCGTTTCTGGGCGAGTAGATCGACTGGGAGCCTCGGCTTGGGCGGCCGCGGGAGCGTCGTGCTTTCCCGAGCCGGGGGCGCGTTCCCGGTCGAGTAGCGGACGACCCGCACCGGACGCGGCTTCGACCCGTCGCCGGCAGTTTCCGATTCGCGGGCGGCCCAGCGACCGGAAACCGAGCAGCAGCGCAGAATCTCTCAAACATCGTCAGATTAGCCCGCTTCATCACCCACAAATCAGAGTTCACATGTCAAGCTTCACATCGGCTGACGATCCTACCCGTCGAGTAACGAGCGTTGCCGCCTGAATTCGTCAAACCGGGAGGAACGGCCCTGGCCGAATTCACTGACTCGCGAGTTCCCTGACCAGGAGGTTGACGTAGTGCTGACTATATGGGACAGTACCCTTAAGGCTGGAGCCGAGCCGAGCCGAGCCGAGCCGAGCCGAGCCGAGCCGAGCCGAGCCGAGCCGAGCCGAGCCGAGCCGAGCCGAGCCGAGCCGAGCCGAGCCGAGCCGAGCCGAGCCGAGCCGAGCCGAGCCGAGGTTGTAGCGTGCGACCGGCAGCTCGCCGGAAAGCACCGTCCGGCTCCTTCAGCAGGTTCTCCGTCCAGGCCTGACCCGCGCCCCGGGTGTCGCGGTGCCCGCCTTCTCGCGGCCCTCGTCTTGCTGCTCGGCGCGCTCAGTCTGTTTCACGCCGAGCCTGCGGAGGCGCAAGTCACCACCGTCTGGTCGGCAACTTTGACGGTGCAGGACCCCACGGGTACTAGCGGCGAGATCGGATGCAGCATCACCGACACAACTGTCGGTAAGCGCTGTGCTTCCGTTCTGACGGACGACGACTTCGTACATGGCACCCCAACCGTCACCTACGACGTCACCCACATCAGACTGTTCACAGGCGCTCATCAAGGGGGTATGGCGATTGCGCTCGACAAGGCATGGACCACCGATCTGAGGAAGGCCACGCTTCACATCGGGTCGCAACAACTCGCGCTTTCAAACGCGCAGTACTACACGTGGGTCAGCCCCACCAGGTACTTCGCGGGCTGGGGCACCAGCGCCGGCATCACCCCTCCAAGCGTCGGCGACACGGTGACACTCAAGCTGACGCTGGGCCCGGCGCAGTCCTCGAACGCCAACCTGAGCGGGCTGACGGCGAGCACCGCCACGAGCCTGAACGGGACGTACACGGCGCTGAACATCGGGACCTTCTCGGCTTCGACGACGAGCTACACGGCGACGGTGGCGAACGCGAGGACGCACGCGAAGCTGACGCCGACGGTGGCGGACACCGGCAAGGCGACGGTGACGGTGGACGGGACGCCGGTGAACAGCGGCTCGGAGAGCGGGGCCATCGCGCTCAGCGTGGGGTCCAACGCGATCACGGTGCGGGTGACGGCCGAGGACTCGACGACGAAGGACTACACGGTGACCATCACGCGCCAGCAGCCCCCGCAGTCCTCGAACGCGAACCTGAGCGGGCTGACGGCGAGCACCGCCACGAGCCTGAACGGGACGTACACGGCGCTGAACATCGGGACCTTCTCGGCTTCGACGACCAGCTACACGGCGACGGTGGCGAACGCGCAGACGCACGCGAAGCTGACGCCGACGGTGGCGGACACCGGCAAGGCGACGGTGACGGTGGACGGGACGCCGGTGAACAGCGGCTCGGAGAGCGGGGCCATCGCGCTCAGCGTGGGGTCCAACGCGATCACGGTGCGGGTGACGGCCGAGGACTCGACGACGAAGGACTACACGGTGACCATCACGCGGCAGGCGCAGAAGGCGCTGCCCGCGGTCACGCTCTCCGCCGCCCCGAACCCGGTCAACGAGGGCTCGAGCGTGACCGTGACCGCGTCGCTCACCGCGGCGTTGTCGAGCCAGGTGGTCATCCCCGTGACGGTCACCGACAACCTGGCGGAGCCCGCCGACCACGGGGCGTTGACGGGCATCACGATCGCCTCCGGCGCGACCAGCGGCACGGGGACGATCACGACGGCACAGGACAGCGACGAAGACGACGAGACCTTCACGGTGGCGCTGGGGAGCAGCCTGCCGTCGGGGGTGACGGCGGGCACGCCGGACTCGGTGACGGTCACGATCCGGGACGACGAAAGGGACGACGAAAGGGACGACGAAAGGACCGCGGATCTCCCGGCGTCGCTGTCGGCGAGCACGCTGCGCCCGGCGGAGGGCGCCGCGGTGCGTCTGACGGCGACCTTGAACGAGCCGGCGACGGCGGGTGGCGTGCGTGTCCGGTTCTACGCCGATGGCGTCAAGGACGACGGGGCGACTCCGCTCCTCGACTACACGCTGTCGCCGCCCGGTGCGGGCCAGAACGCGACGGCGTTGATCACGATCGCCGCGGGAGAGCGGGAGGCCGTGGCGACGCTGAACGTGGTGGACGACAGCGAGGCGGAGGGCGACGAGACAATCGACGTCCGGCTCGGCGGCCCCTGGCTGGACTCGCCCGGCTGGCCGGCCCTCCGGTTGACCATCCCGGCCAACGACGGCGGCGGCGGTGGCGGCGGTGACGGCGGCGGCGGCAGTGGTGACGGCGACGCGCCGTCCACCTGCACCCTGGCGGCCCCGTACTGGTCCGGCCCGTCGGGCGGCTTCACCGTGATGCCCGCGGCCGGGCGCACTTCGGTCAGCGTGACCTGCGGCGGCAGCACGACCGAGTACAGCGCCGAGAACGGCGTGGTGACCCGGCTCGTGAGCGGGAGTTGCCCCGGAGGCCTGCGGCTCGAGGGCGCCGCGCCGGGCGGCTGGTACTGGCAGCACGGCGAGCGCAACGCCGCCGCGGCGCCGTTCGTCTGCTCGGAGGCTCTCGGCGGCCCGCGCGCCGTCGTGCCGGGGGGCGTGGTGGCCACGGCGACGGACGACGCCACCTGGTTCAGGCACGACACGGCCCGGCTGGTCGGGATCGTTCCGCACCTCGAGGGGAACGAATGCAGCCAGTACGTCACGCCGTACTGGCAGGGCGACGGCGGCGTCGTCGTCCGGCCGGCGGAAGGCCGGTCCACCGCGAAGGTCAGCGTCCAGTGCGGCGCGACCTCGTCGACGCTCACGGCGTCCCCGGGCGCCGACGGCGTCGCCGCGGAGCTGGTGCGCAAGGACTACTGCACCGACGACGAGGGCGAAGCCAAACAGGGCAAGCTGACCGTCACGGGCGCCGCGCCCGGCGGCTGGTACTGGATCAGCGGCGAGCGGAACGCGGCGGTGGCGCCGCTGATGTGCGCGGATCTGCTGGGTGGACCCGACGCCGTCGACCCGGGCGGCGTCTTCTCACGGGCCACGGAGGACGGCACGTACTTCAGGCATGACGCCGACCGGCTGATCGGCGTCGTGCCTCACGTCGCCCCGGAGCGCGACGAGTAGGTGAATTCGCCGAGGCGCGCCTCGATCTGCCTGCCAAGCGGCGTCGGGTGAGAGTTGCCGACGGTGGCGGGCGTGCAGAGTCGGCCCGCTTGGCCCGAGGATCGCGGCCGGGAGACCTCGCCGAATCATCGCTGACCCGGCTCCTTTCCTCACCCACACATCAGACAGTTCCTGTCAGGAACTCAGGGCGCATTCAGCCCGGCCAAGCGGCGAGGTCAGCGCGGCAGGAGCGCGGCCATCATCACCTTCGCGGCTTCAACGTCCTTGGCCGAACATGGCAGCACCGGAACCCCCACGGAAAGACGGCAGCTAGCAGGGTCGACACCTCCGCGTTTCCGTGCGACGGAGCCCTTTCATTTGTATCGAAGCGCTGAACGAGGACTAACGCGTCCAAGGAGGCCGCAAATGACAAGACGTTCTCCGGTAAGACGGAAGACGGAAGACGGACAAACGCTCCGAGCCCGACGGGTCCTCTCGCTCTCGTCTACCTGTCGAAAGTTCCCTGCTTCTTCACGCGTGACACCTGCCGATTCCGGGCTTCCCACCGTCTGACGTAGATTGTCTTCAGGAGCCGGTAGGTGGATTCGGAGCGGGACGGAGTGCGCGCAGTCCTCCCATCCTCTCAGGGAGCGCGCACAGCCGCAGGGACCCTCCCCCAAGGCCCCGGACCGACGAGCGTCCTAGCCGTCGCCGGCATCCGGCTCCGGCCGTCGCTTCGGCTCCACGCCGGCCACGGCGATCAGCGACTCCACGCAGTCGCGCAGCGACTCGTCGAAGGGCCGGAACGTAACGCCTGTCGCCTCGCGCATCCGGTCGTTGCGCAGCTCGACGCCGGCCCAGATGCCGCGGAGCTCCTGCTCGCGCTTCTGTATGTGTTCGGGGTGGATTTCGGTGACCGGAGGCGTGTCATGACGGAGTTCCGGCAGCAGCCGGTCGATGCCGGCGTTGATCTCCTCCACCGGCACCGCGTCCGCCGACCAGGCGATGTAGCGCTCGCCGTTCCTGACGCTGATGCTCTCGAGCAGCCGGATGTGGCACTCCGCGTCGTCGCGCACGTCGACCGTCATCCAGGGCCGGTAGGCCTGCGTCTGCTCGCACACACCCAGCAGCATCAACTCGATGTTGTGCTGCCAGGGGCCCTTGTCCTTCTGGTGCGCCGACAGGATCGGGCCCACATTGTCGCCCGGACAGCAGGTGATCGCGTCCCAGCGGCCGCTCTTCTCCGCGGCCTCGGTGAACGCCTGCTGAGCGTAGATCTTGCTCATCGAGTAGCCGTGACCGCGCTCGGGCGTCCGCTTCGGATTCGACTCGTCCGGATAGCGGTCCTCGTACAGGACGGGCCGCCGGACGAACTCGTAGATGTCGGCCTCCATGATGACCGCGGCGATGCTCGAAGTGACGACGACGCGGGTGACCGAAGCCGACTTCTCGATGCTCTCGACCATGTGATCGCAGACGTTCTTCACGTAGTCGAAGTCGTTGTAGTCACTGACGTGCGCGATGTGGGCGACACCGTGGCAGCCGGCGAAGATCTCGTCGAAGCAGCCCGCCTCGTCCAGGTTCGCCGAGTGGAGCGTCAGGCGGCCCGAGGCGTAGCCGTTCATCTCGCGCAGGAAGGTCGTCTTCTCCGGATCGTCCGCGTCGCGCACGCAGGCACGCACCCGGTAACCCTTGTCCAGCAGCAGCCGTACCGTCCAGCCGCCGACGAAGCCCGCACTGCCGGTAACCGCGACCGTGCCGCCCTTCGGTATCGGAGCCATATCGCCTGTCCTCCCTGGTTCGGTTCGGGCGCGACGATACCCGACGTCGAAACTGCTAGCTTTGTGGTGTCTGACCGAGCGACCCGTGAACATCGAATCCCTCGACCAGGTCCAGTGCGGCGAGCGCACCTACGAACTGCGGCGCCTGCGCCCGACAGACCGGGACGACATCGTCTCGCTCGCCCGCGCTCTGCCCGAGATCGACCTCCAGTTCCTGCGTTCGGACCTGACCGATCCCGACGTGGTGGAGGGATGGATCCACGACGCCGACACCGGCAGCCGCTTCACGACTCTGGCCCACTATGAAGGTGAACTCGTCGGATACGGCAGCCTGAACCTGCGGGGACTGCAGTGGATGAGCCACCTGGGCGAGATCCGCGTGATCATCGCTGAGGCCCACCGCCGCTGCGGCCTCGGCCACGTGCTGACCGAGCGCGTCTTCGACACCGCCAGAGAGCTCGGCCTGCTCAAGCTCGTCGCACAGATGACGCGCGAGCAGATCGGCGCACGCCGGGTGTTCGAGCGGCTCGGCTTCTCACCCGAGGCCCTGCTCACCGACTGGGTCATCGACCGCTCCGGCCGTACGCGCGACATGATGATCATGTCCCACGACCTGGGCGCCGGGAAGCGGAGCCGCATCTGAGCCCCCGGACGCGCCGGCGCATCCGCGTCGTGTCCTGGAACGTGAACGGGCTGCGCGCCGCCGGACGCAAGGGCTTCCTCGACTGGCTCGGATCGAGCCGGGCGCAGGTCGTGGGCCTGCAGGAGACAAAGGCCCGCGCCGAGCAACTGGCGCCCGAACTGCGCCGGCCGAGTCGCTGGCACACGGCCTTCTCGAGCGCGGAACGTCCCGGCTACTCCGGCGTCGGCCTCTACTCGCGGCTGGAGCCGACCTGGGTCCGCACCTCGCTTGGCCAACACCGCTTCGACACCGAAGGCCGCCTCCAACTCGCCCTTTTCGGCCAACTGCTCGTGGCGAACGTCTACTTTCCCAAGGGCAGCGGCAGCAAGCGGGACAACAGCCGGGTGCCCTACAAGCTGGACTTCTACCGCGCCCTGTTCGACCAGCTCGACCAGGCGCGCGAAGCCGGCTACCGCGTCCTGGTCATGGGCGACTTCAACACCGCGCCGCAGCCGATCGATCTGGCGCGGCCCAAGCAGAACCGGAAAAACTCGGGCTTCCTGCCCGAAGAGTGCGACGAGTTCCAGCGCTGGCTCGACGCCGGCTGGATCGACACCTTCCGGACCCTGAACCCCGACACGGTGCGCTATAGCTGGTGGAAGCAGGCGTTCCATGCCCGTGAGCGCAACGTCGGCTGGCGGATCGATCTCGTGCTCGCCTCGGAAGCCGCGATGCGCTTCGTCGAACGGGCCTTCATCCTGACCAACGTGACCGGCTCGGACCACTGTCCGGTCGGTGTCGACCTGTCCGCAGAGGTTCTCGGATGAACGACACGAGCGCGACACCGCGCCGGGCTACTACCGTCGATGGCGTTCGGCGCCGCATGGCCGGCTTCGCCACCCGAGAGGGCTTGCAGCGTGGCCTCGGTTTCCGTCCGCGGCCGACCGACGTGATGATCGCCACCTACCCCAAGGCCGGCACGACGCTGATGCAGCAGATCGTCCACGGTCTCCGCACCGGCGGCGACATGGACTTCGACGAGATCACGGAGGTCGTCCCCTGGATCGAAGTCGCCCACGACGTCGGCCTCGACCTCGACGCACCCCAGCGTGCCGAGCCCAGGGCGTTCAAGACGCACCTGAGCCGGGATCTGGCCCCGAAGGGCGGACGCAACATCTTCGTCGTCCGCGACCCGGTCGATTCACTCGTTTCCTTCTTCCACTTCTTCAGCGGCTGGGTGTTCGAGCCCGGAACCGTCTCGATCCGCGACTTCGCCCTCGACTTCGTCTTCCACGGCACGCGTAGCGGCCGCTACTGGGAACACCTCGTGTCCTGGTGGCCGGAGCGCCTCGACCCGAACACCCTCTGGCTCTGCTTCGAGGACATCGTCGCCGACCTCCCCGCCGCCACCGCCCGCGTCGCCGCCTTCCTCGGCCTCGATCCGAAGCACCCGAACGTCGAGATCGCGACCCGCCAGGCATCGATCGACTTCATGCGTGAACACGGCTCGAAGTTCGACGACCATCTCGTCCGCAACGCCCGCAACGCCGCCTGCGGCCTGCCCGACTCCGGCACCACGTCGAAGGTCCGCAAGGGCAAGGCCGGCGAAGGCTCCCGTGAAGTGCCGCGGGAGGTCATGGACGCATGGGACCGGGAGTGGAGACGCATCGTGGAACCGGTCACGGGGCACGGGTCGTACGAGGCACTGCGCTCCGCCGTCGAGTAGATGTCGCCGTCCTTCGGCCGGCGGCGAATCAAAGCCGCCTTCGGCGCGTTTCTCCGCGGGTCAGAAGACCCGCGGCAACGGACCCGCGCACCCGGAGAAAAGTCAGCGACTGAGTTCTTCCTCTCTGCGACGACCTCGACCGTCCCACTGCGAGCGGATGCCGGCCAGAAGGCCGGCGCACCGACACACCCCGCGATGGATCGCCGTTCGTACAGTGCGACCTCCAGCCCGCGGCTGGCCCGGAGGAGAGGGTCGCAGGGGGCTGAAGACAAGCGACTCCCGTAGACCTTCGCTCAAGCGACGCCCTCGCGGAGCGCAGTCGACCGAGCGAACCCCCGGCCCCCCATCCACCGAGAGGGGGTAAGCGTCCCCCTGCGACCCTCTCCTTCTGGCCAGCCGCGGGCGGGTGCGTCCTCCGCTCCGCCGCTGCGGCACTCCGCCGCTGCGCGGCGCTACAGCAGGCCGCCCTCCGGCGCCGGCCGGGCGCGCTGGTTGTAGAGCAGTTTCTTCAGCCGAGCTCGTTCCTCGTCGGAGAGGTTCGCGTAGTCGATCGCCTCGCCGCTCGAGACGTCCATGCCGCGCCGGACCGCCGGACGGGCGCCGACTTCCTCGAACCAGCGCTTGAAGTAGGGAAACTCCTCGATGTCCTGCTGCTGGTCCTCCCAGCGAACCGTCCACGGGTAGCAGATCATGTCGGCGATCGTGTACTCGTCGCCGATCAGGTACCGGCGGTCGTAGAGGCGGTTGTTCATCACGCCGTAGAGGCGGTTCACCTCGTCGGTGAAGCGGCGCACGGCGTAGCTCTGGTCGCCCTCGGTGTCCCGCAGGCGACGGAAGTGACCGCATTCGCCCGACTTCGGCCCCTGGTTCGCCATCTGCCAGATGAGCCACTGGTTCACCTCGTGGCGGGCACGGAGATCCTGGGGGTAGAACCGGCCGGCCTTCTCGGCGATGTACATCATGATCGCGCCGGACTCGAAGAGCGCGACGGGCTCGCCGCCGTCCGCCGGTTCGTGATCGACCATCGCCGGCATCCGGTTGTTCGGGGAGATCGCGAGGAACTCCTCCTTGAACTGGTCGCCGAATCCGATCCGGCAGGGCACGATCCGGTACGGCAGCCCGCATTCCTCGAGCAGGATCGTGACCTTCTTGCCGTTCGGCGTCGGCCAGTAGTGCAGATCGATCATCGCGATGGCTCCTGTGAATCCGGCCCGACCGGCCGGGCGGTTCTTTCTCGATGGCCCTTGAGACGGCGCAGGATAGCGGACCCACCGCGATACGCTGTCGTCGCCCCGCCGACACACGGCAGGCGCGACAGGAGGTACCCGGTGCAGAACAGGAAGACGACTCTCGCAGCAACCATCGGTGCTCTGGCACTCGCCGGACTCGCCGCCCCGTCCGCGGCTTCGGAACCGGCCGACGCCGCGGCCCAGCTCGCCGCCGCGATCCAGGCCGCTCCCGACGACCGGCGGGACGGAGCGCGCGTTCTCGGCTGGACGGACGACGGCAAGGTGGTCGAACTCCGCGCCGGGAGCAACGACCTGGTCTGCCTCGCCGCCAGGCCCGGCGTTCCCCAGTGGAGCGTCGCCTGCTACCACGAGTCGCTGGAGCCGTTCATGGCCCGCGGCCGCGAGCTGACGGCTCAGGGCATCGGGGGTCAGGAGCGCATCGACATCCGCGAGCGCGAGATCGCGGAGGGCAAGCTCCAGATGCCACGCGAGCCTCGCACCCTCTACGTTCTCCACGGCAGCGGCTTCGACGCCGCGGCCGGCGAGGTGAACGACGCCTACCTGCGCTGGGTGATCTACACCCCTTACGCCACGCCGGAGTCGACCGGTCTGACGAGCCGGCCGGTGCCCGGCGCGCCATGGCTGATGGCCCCCGGCACCGCGGGCGCGCACATCATGATCAACCCGCCCCGCCCAGACGCCAACCGGTGAGCACCGCCTTCAGGGACAGTCCCTTCCGGGACATCGTCGGGCCGTCGTCGCAGTTCTACATTTCGCAGCGGCTGCGGCTCCACTACCTGAGCTGGGGCAACGACGACAAACCGCCCCTGGTGCTGATCCACGGCGGCCGCGACCACGCGCACAACTGGGACTGGGTGGCGAACGCGCTCCGGCGCGACTACCACATCGTGGCCCCGGACCTGCGCGGCCACGGCGACAGCGAGTGGGCGATCGGCGGCATGTACGCGATCACCGACTTCGTCCTCGATATCGCCCAACTGCTGGAAGCGCTCGACCGCTTTCCGGTGCGCATCGTCGCCCATTCGCTGGGCGCGAACATCGCGCTGCACTACACCGGCTTCTACCCCGAGAACGTCCACAAGCTGGTGGCGATCGAAGGCATGGGACCGCCTCCCCGCGTCCTCAGCGACCGGGTCAACGCCGCGGTCGACGAGCGCATGCGAGGCTGGGTGGGCAACATGCAGAAGCTCGCGGGGCGGCAGCCGCGGCGCTACCCGTCGCTCGACGCGGCGGCCGAGCGGATGCAGGAAGTGAACAGCTTCCTCAGCCCCGAGCAGGCGCGGCACCTCACCGTCAACGGCATGGCGCGCAACGAGGACGGCACCTACACCTGGAAGTTCGACAACTACGTCCGCTCCTTCCCGCCCTACCGCTACGACGAGGAGGAGCTGCGGAGCATCTGGGGCCGGATCACCTGCCCCACCCTGCTCGTGCGGGGCACGGAGAGCTGGGCCAGCGACCCGGTCGAGGACGGCCGGTTCGACGCCTTCCAGAACGCGGAACTGCGTAACTTCGAGGGCGCCGGGCACTGGGTCCACCACGACCAGCTCGACGAGTTCGTGGCCGTGGCGCGGGACTTTCTGGCCGACTGACGCAGCAGCAACAGCCCCCGTGACGACCACCGACTCGCTCCCCGAAACCGCCGCCCCTGCCAGGACAGCGCCCGTCCGCGCCGGCGAGCGCATCGCGGCCCTCGACGTTCTCCGGGGCTTCGCCGTGCTCGGCATCCTGGTGATGAACGTCCAGTCCTACGCGATGATCGAGGCGGCCTACCTGAACCCGACCGCCAACGACAAGCTCGATGGCGCCGGTCTCTGGGTCTGGCTCATCTCCCACGTCTTCTTCGACACGAAGTTCATCGCCATCTTCTCCACCCTGTTCGGCGCCGGCATGGCCCTGATGAGCGAACGCGCGGCGGCCCGAGGCGCTTCGGTCGCGGTCCACTACCGGCGGCAGTTCTGGCTGCTGCTCATCGGCCTCGCCCACGCCCACCTGATCTGGTACGGCGACATCCTCGTTCCCTACGCCCTCTGCGGTTTCCTGCTCTACAGCCTCCGCAACCTGCGTCCGTCGCGGCTGCTCGTCGCCGGCTTCGCGATGACTCTCGTCCCGCCGCTGCTGTTCACGCTGTTCGGGCTCTCTGTTCCAAGCATGCCCACCGAGGTCCGGGACGAGCTGGCCGCGGGCTGGGCGCCGCCCGTCGCCGACATCGAAGCCGAGATCGCGGTCTACACCGGCGGCTACCTGGCGCAACTGCCGGCGCGCAGCGCCACCGCGATCGGGTTGGAGACGTCCGTGTTCCTGATCCTCTTCCTGTGGCGCTGCGGCGGCCTGATGCTGGTCGGCATGGCGCTCTTCAAGCTCGGCGTGCTCTCGGCACGGAGTTCTCCCGCCGCGTACCGGCGCATGGCGGCGACGGGACTTGTCCTCGGCCTGGCAATCGTGCTCGCCGGTGTGCTGTACAACGCCCGGCACGAGTTCGCCTTCGAGTACTCGACGTTCCAGGGTCAGACCTTCAACCTGATCGGGTCGCTCGGCGTCGCCCTCGGCTTCATCGCCCTGGTCATGCTGGCGGTGCAGAACGGATGGCTGCCCGGCTTGCAGCGCCGTCTGGCGGCGGCCGGACGCATGGCGCTCTCGAACTACATCAGCCAGAGCGTGATCTGCACGCTGATCTTCTACGGCCACGGCCTGGGCCTGTTCGAGCAGGTCGATCGCCTGGGCCAGATCGCGATCGTCGTCGCGATCTGGGTGCTCCAACTCATCTGGTCGCCATGGTGGCTCGCCCGCTTCCGCTTCGGACCGCTGGAGTGGCTCTGGCGAACGCTCACCTACATGAAGTTCCAGCCCATGGCGGTCCGTTCGCCCGCCTGACGTTCCACCCGAAAGGAGCCTGTCATGATCCGCCCCCTTTCCGCCGCTACGTTCACCTTCTTCACCGTGGCCCTGCTGGCCACCGGAGGCGCCATGGCCCAAACCACACCAGCACCCGAACAGATCGAGGAACTCCTGAAGGGGCCGGCCGACCAGCCGGTCGTCATGGTCAACCTGCTGCGTTTCAAGAAGGAGGCCGACGCACCCGACGAGGGCCTGTCCGGCCAGGAAGCCTACGGGAGGTACGGCGCCCAGATGATCCGGTGGGTCACCTCCCAGGGCGGCCGGCTGATCTGGTCCGGCCGCGTCGACTCGATGGTGATCGGCGACACCGACGAGTACTTCCACCAGGTGGCCCTGGTCGAGTATCCCTCGCGGGCGGAGTTCCTGCGTATCGCGGGCGACCCGCGCGTCGCCGAGTTCGCGGTCCACCGCACCGCGGGGCTCGACATGCAGTGGCTGATCGCGACGACGGCGTCGACAGAACTCCTCCAGGCACCCTCGGAGGAGGAATCGGACGGCTGAGAACTCCGCACGAGGTCCGCTCGGCTCTGAGTTACACTCGCGCGGCTCAGACTCTCCGCGGACGATTCCCACCCATCCCCCTGAGGTAAGGAGATTCCGGATATGCGCTCGAAGAAGCTGGTCGCTGTTGTCGCAGCCGCCGTCGTCCTGGCCGCCTGCTCGTCTATCGTCGCGGCGCCCGCCGCGGCCTCCGAGAACGAGGAACCCGTCGGCAACCTCGCCGAGCTGATGCGCGCCATCCTGTTCCCGAACTCCAACTTCCTGTTTGACGTCCAGGTGACGGACCCCGGTACGCCGCCCGAGCCGGGCAGCGAGGACGACCGCTCGGCGTCAGCCCTCTTTTCCGGCATCTACACCGGCTGGCAGGTGCCGCAGCAGGCCGCGCTCGCCCTGGCCGAGGTCGAGCCCCTGATCATGAACGCCGCCCGCAAGTGCGAGAACGGCAAGGACGCGCCGGTAGCCAACGAGGACTACCAGAAATGGGCCAGGCAGTTGACCGACGTCGCGAAGCAGATCTACGCCGCGGCGCACGAAGAGGACCGGGAGAAGGTCAGCGACCTGACGAACGCTCTCGCGGGCGCCTGCGAAGACTGCCACGCGGTCTACAGGAAGTACCAGGACCGCTGCCGCCGGTGATGCCGACCGGGCGCCCGCCGGCCCGCAATCCACTGGCAGCCAAGCAGGCATTCGAACCTCATGCGTAGCGCCTTCGAGTGGGTCGACGCGCTTCCCAGCAGCATCGCGCTGCGGGAGTCCCTGAACGCGTACCCGACCATGCTGACGATTCACGTCGTCAGCATGTGCCTTTTCGCCGGCCTCATTGCCTACTGGGACATGCGGCTGGTCGGGCTGACCCTCAGGAAGGTGCCGGTCTCCAACATCCCGACCCGCCTCTTCCCGTGGGCGCTGACCGGCTACGGCATCAACCTGATCACCGGCGGCCTGCTGCTCTACAGCCAGCCGATGCGTTACTACGGCAACTTCTACTTCTGGGCCAAGATGGCGCTGATGCTGGTTGCCGGCATCAACATGTTCTGGTTCCACTACGCGACCTACAAGTCGGTCCAGGCCTGGGACCAGGGCCGGGAGATCCCGCTGAACGCCCGGCTGGCCGGCGTCGTATCCCTGGTGCTGTGGGCGGCCGTCGTCGTGACCGGCCGGATGATGGCCTACAGCGGCCTGATGCCCCAGTGGTGGAACAACCTGAACATCGGCGCCTGAAGGGGCCGCGGAGGATCGTCCCATGCTGCAGTCCTTCTTCCAGTGGATGCAGGGCCTTCCGTTCAGCGCCTGGATGCTGGAGGAGACCTGGGCGTCACCGATCATCCAGTGCGCTCACCTGGTCGCGCTGGTGGCGTTCGCCGGCGCCGTCCTGGTGGTCGACATGCGGCTGCTCGGCCGCGGCCTGATCAAGACGCCGCTCAACCAACTCGCCCGCGAGATGGACCGCTGGATGATCTGGAGCTTCGTCGCCCTGTTCGTGACCGGCGCGCCCCAGGTCCTGTCCACGGCGCTCAAGCAGTACTACAGCCCGTTCTTCTGGTGGAAAATGCAGATCGTCATCATCGGGCTCCTCTTCAACTTCACGATCCGCCGCCGGGTCGCCTTCGCCGAGGAAGGATCGCTCGGACACTGGCCGAAAGTCGTCGGCTTCCTCTCGATCGGCATGTGGACCGGCGTCTCGGTCTACGCCCGGCTGATCGGGCTGCTGTCCTGAGCACCCGTTCCAGCCTCGCCGCGGCCGTGGCGGCGCTCGCCGCCTCCCTGGCGAGCCCGCCGCTCACGGCGCAGACCGGAGCCGACGGCGACTGGTCCGCGTTCGGCGGCGATCCCGGCAACAGCAAGTACTCGACGCTCGACCAGATCGACCGCGACAACTTCCAGGACCTGGAGATCGCCTGGCGCTGGCGCTCGATCGCCGCGGACACCGAAGTGCCGAGCAGCGTCAGGCGCGGTCAGTTCAAGGCGATTCCGCTCGAGGTCGGCGGCCGGATCTTCGTCTCCACGTCCCTCAGCCAGGTCGCGGCCATCGACGCGGCGAGCGGCGAGAGGCTCTGGACGTACGACCCGGAGAGCTGGCGCGCAGGCCGGCCCGCGAACCTCGGCTTCCACCACCGGGGCGTCGCCTGGTGGACGGACGGCCAGAGCGAGCGGATCCTGATCCCCACCCACGACCGCCGGCTCGTCTCGATCGACGCCGCGACGGGAAGACCGGACGGCGGGTTCGGCGACGGCGGCGCAGTCGAGATGACGCCGCACCTCGGCCGCGAGGTGATGGAGAGGCTGACGACCCACAGTTCGCCGCCGGCGGTCTGCGGCAACACGGTGATCGTCGGCTCGATCGTCGCCGACTTCGCGACCCACAAGGAAGCGCCGCCCGGCTTCGTCCGCGCCTACGACATCCCGACCGGCGACCTGGCCTGGGTCTTCCACACGATTCCCCAGAATGACGAGCTCGGAGTCGAGACCTGGGAGGACGAATCCTGGCGCTACAGCGGCAACACGAACGTGTGGTCGATGATCGCCGTCGACGAGGAGGCCGGGACCGCCTTCCTGCCGATCGGCACACCGACCAACGATCTCTACGGAGGCCACCGGCTCGGCGACAACCTGTACGCCGAGAGCATCGTCGCGGTCGATTGCGAGACGGGCGAACGTCGCTGGCACTACCAGTTCGTCCACCACGGCCTGTGGGACTACGACCCGCCCACCGCCCCCAACCTGTTCGAGGCGACGGTCGACGGCCGGCGCGTCGAGGGCGTCGTCCAGGTCACGAAGCAGGCCTTCGCCTTCGTCTTCGACCGCGAAACCGGCAAGCCCGTGTGGCCGATCGAGGAGCGTGAGGTTCCGGAGAGCGATGTGCCCGGTGAGCGGGCGGCGCCCACCCAGCCGTTCCCGACCCGGCCGGCCGCCTTCGACCGCCAGGGCATCACCGATGACGACCTGATCGACTGGACCCCCGAACTTCGGGCCGAGGCGCTCGAGATCGTCGAGGACTACGATCTCGTGCCGCTGTACACCCCGCCGAGGGTCGAGGGCGCCGGAAAGCCGACGGTCCAGTTGCCGTCCGACGGCGGCGGCGCGAACTGGACCGGCGCCGCCGTCGACCCGGAAACCGGCGTGCTCTACGTGATCTCGCACACGCGTCCGGCGAGCGTCTCCCTGTCCCGGCCCGATCCGAACCGCTCCAACCTGAGATTCTCGCCCAACCGCTGGTACCAGACCCTCGAGGGACCCCGCGGTCTGCCCCTGGTCAAGCCGCCCTACGGCCGGATCACCGCGATCGACCTCTCCACCGGCGACCACGTCTGGATGGCCCCCCACGGCGTGGGGCCGGCGAACCACCCCGCGATCGTCCACCTGGAGCTCGGCCGCCTCGGTCAGGTCAACCACACCGCCGCGCCGCTGGTCACTCCCACCCTGCTGTTCGTCACCGCGGCCCCGGAGCGCTCCGGCGATCCCGAGGCCGAAGAGCCCGACGTGCCGCCGGAGATCAGCGTCTACGACAAGAAGACCGGGGAGTACCTGGGCGGCATCGAACTTCCCGGCACCCCGAACTCGAACCTCATCACCTATGAACACGACGGCCGGCAGTATCTGGCCGTGGCCACCGGCGGTGGCCGATTCGGCATCGGCGGCGGAGGTTCCTCACCCGAACTCGTTGCCCTGGCCCTGCCTCGAGAGGAACCCAAGCCATGAAGGTGACCCGCACTGTCTCTTCGTCCACCCTCCTGGCCGCGGGAACGGCGTTGATGCTCGCGACCGCGGCCGTGTCCCAGCAGCAGCCCCGCCGGGCCGAGGCGGCCTACGCGGTCGACGACGCCGCCCTGGTCGGCGCCGCGGGCCGCACCGGCGACTGGCTGACCTACGGCGGCACCTACAAGGAGCAGCGCTACAGCACCCTCGACCAGATCAACGACGGCAACGTCGATCAGCTCGGCATCGCCTGGGTCCAGGAAACGAACACGAAGCGGGGCCTCGAAGCCACACCCTTGATCGTCGACGGCGTGATGTACGCGACCGGCGCCTGGAACGTGATCTACGCGATGGACGCCGTCACCGGCGAACCGCTGTGGACCTACGACCCGGAGGTGCCGCGCTCGGTCGCGATGAAGACCTGCTGCGACGCGGTCAACCGCGGCGCCGCGCTCTACCGCGGCAAGGTGATCTCCGCCACCCTCGACGGTCGCCTTATCGCCATCGACGCCGAGACCGGAGAACTCGCCTGGTCCACGATGACCGTGCCCGAGGACTCGATGTACACGATCACCGGCGCGCCGAGAATCGCCAAGGGCAAGGTGATCATCGGCAACAGCGGCGCCGAGTACGGCGTGCGCGGCTACGTCGACGCCTACGACGCGGAGACCGGTGAACGCGCCTGGCGCTTCTACACCGTACCGGGCAACCCGGCGGACGGCTTCGAGAACGAGGCGATGCGGATGGCCGCCGATACCTGGACCGGCGAGTGGTGGACGGGAGGCGGCGGCGGCACGGTGTGGGACTCGATCGTCTACGACCCGGAACTCGACCTGCTCTACATCGGCGTCGGCAACGGCGCGCCCTGGGACCGGAACCTGCGGAGCCCCGGCGGCGGCGACAACCTGTTCCTGTCCTCGATCGTCGCGCTCAGGCCCGACACCGGCGAGTACGTCTGGCACTACCAGACGACGCCCGGCGACACCTGGGACTACACCGCCACCCAGCCGATCATGCTCGCCGAGCTGCCGATCGGCGGCCAGGTCCGCCAGGTCCTCATGCAGGCGCCGAAGAACGGCTTCTTCTACGTCCTGGACCGGCGCACCGGCGAGCTGATTTCGGCCGAAGAGTTCGTGACCGTGACCTGGGCCAGTCACGTCGACCTCGCGACCGGGCGGCCCGTCGAGTTGGCTGGCGCCCGCTACACCGACCAGACCGTCAACGTGATGCCGGGGCCGCTCGGCGGCCACAACTGGCATCCCATGGCCTTCAGCCCGAAGACCGGACTCGTCTACATCCCGGCAATGGAGATGGGGAACTTCTACGTCCCGGATCCGAACTACGAATACACCCCGGGCCAGTGGAACCTGGGCATTCGCGCGGCCGCGCCCGAGGACATCCCCCAGGCGATCGTCGACGCCACCGGCCTCTCAGGCCAACTGCTGGCCGAAGACGCGCCGCCCGCCGTGCTCTCGGGCCACCTGCTGGCCTGGGATCCGGTCGCCCAGCGCGAGGTCTGGCGGGCGCAGTACACGATGCCCTGGTCCGGCGGCACGCTCGCCACTGCCGGCAACCTCGTCTTCCAGGGCACGCCCTTCGGCCAGTTGACGGCCTACCGCGCCGACGACGGCGAGAAGCTCTGGGAGAGCTACACCGGCAGCGGCGTCATCGCCCCGCCGATCACCTTCGAGAGCGGCGGCACCCAGTACATCGCCGTGATGTCCGGCTGGGGCGGCGCGTTCGGCATCGTCGGCAGCCGTTCCGCCCGCCAGGCGGTCGAATCCGAAGGCCGGATCGTCGTCTACGCCCTGGGCGCCACCGGCCGGGCGATCGAGCGCCAGGAGCGCCGCGAGATCCGGGTCGCCCGCGTCGACCACGGCGCCTCGACGGAAGACATCGACGCCGGGCGGCGCCTCTTCAACCAGTACTGCCTGGTCTGCCACGGCTACGGCGCCGTTTCCGGCGGCGTCACCCCGGACCTGCGCCAATCGTCGCAACGGGTCTTCGACTCTTACGAAGCGGCGCTGCTCGAGGGCGCGCTCGTCGACCTCGGCATGCCGAGCTTCGCGCCTGTCCTCGACCGCGACGACGTCGCCCTGCTCAAGGCCTACGTGCTCCACCGCCGCAACATGCTCGCCGACGAACAGGCTGCCGCGGTCCCGTGATCGAGAGCTGGCGGCGATACCTGCTGTACATCCTGCTCTTCGGAGCGGTAGGGCTACTGGCGGAGTTGTATCTCCTGGACCACTACCAGGATTGGAGGCAGTGGATCCCGCTGGTGCTCATCGTCGCCGGAGCCGGTGCTGGCGGTTTGCTGGCCGTGCGGCCTTCCCAGGCAGCAGTGCGGACATTCCGGGTTCTGCTGGCGGCCTACGTGCCCGCGGGACTACTTGGCGTCTACTTCCACTTCCAGTCGAACGTCGAGTTCGAGCAGGAGCTGCACCCGAACTCCGGCGGGCTCGAGCTCGTCGCGGAGAGTCTCGGCGGCGCCATGCCCACGCTGGCGCCAGGAACGATGATCCTGCTCGGCCTGCTCGGTATACTCGTTTGCCTCCAGCACCCGGCGGCCGGCAGATCGGCCGCACCGTCATCGGACGGTGACGCGGCGGAACCTGCCGTCCCGCACAACTAGCAAGAACCTACAAGAGGACGAACCCCCAGATGAAGCGCTCGGCCCTAATGTGGACCGCGACAGTCCTGTTCCTTGCCGCCCTGCCTGCCACGGCACAGGTCGGCGCCAACCACGGTCTTCTCAACCCCAACCTCGCCAGCGACGAGGAACTGGCCGCCGCCCCTGGCCTCGACGCCGACGCGGTCGCCGCGATCCTCGAAGGCCGCCCCTTCCTGCGCGCCGCCGACCTCCACGCCATCGTGTCCGCACACGTCGCCGAGGACGGCTTCGACGCGGTCTACGGCGCGATCTGGGTCCCGATCGACCTGAACGACGCAACCTCCGAGGAGATCGGTCTCATCCCCGGCGTCGGACGGCGGATGACCCACGAGTTCGAGGAGTACCGCCCCTACACGGCGCTGGCCCAGTTCCACCGGGAGATCGGCAAGTACGTCGACGACGACGAGGTGGAGCGCCTCGCCCAGTACGTCTACGTCCGCATCGACCTGAACACCGCCTCGGGCGAGGACATCCTGAGCATCCCAGGCGTCGGCCGCCGGATGCGCCACGAGTTCGAGGAGTACCGCCCCTACGAGGCGATGGCCCAGTTCCGCCGCGAGATCGGCAAGTACGTCGACGACGACGAGGTGGAGCGGCTAGCCCGCTACGTCGAGATCAGGTAGCTCGCCGGCATTGGTGCGTAGGGGCGCTCAACGGTCCTCCGTCCAGTCGAACTGGACGTTCAGCGCCCGGAGCATCTCGAAGACGTTGGGGTGCTCCACACCGAACTCCTCGCACACGTCGGGCAGTTTGATCTCCCTCCGGGACTCCGGCGCCTCCCGTTCGTTCGTGACCACGGCAGCGCCTTGAACCCGCGCGCAGGCGACCAACCAGCCGTCTGCTCCCGTGGCGAACTTCGCCTTTGCGTGGTCGAAGTACCTTCCGTGCCGTTGCACCCACATCATGATCTCCGTGTAGGCGGTCACGACAGCATCGGCATCCACTGGTAGGAAGAACTCCCGGGGAACTTCTTCCTTGACCCACAGCACGAGATCCTCTGTCTCGGTACCCGCGAGGAGTTCGCTGCGAACCCTGTCGACGCTGAAGATGCGGCCCCTTCGGTGGTAGTGCAGCACGCTCTTCCAGAAGCCAGGGCACAGGCCGAACGCGTAGTACAGGTTCTTCGCGGTGATGAACACATCTGAGTCCACGAGGTAGGTCGTGCCGTTCGTCATGGGAGATTGACCCCCAACCGCCTGGCGTACCTCTGGAACGTCCCTCCCCGCAAGCCGGTCAGGTCGTAGGCTGCCTTGAATCCGATGCGGCCCTCCATCGCAGCACGGAACACATGGGACGCGAACAACTCACCGACACGGGTGTTCTGGTTGTTGTAGAAGTTGCCGCCGGTGGAACTGCCGCCACCCGCGAGATCGTGCTTGACGTACCCCTCGTAGAAGTCGCGGAAGACATCGCGGCCGACAAGGCTCAGGTCCAGAGCCCGGCGAGCAGCAACGACCGGGCTCACCTTGAACGCCCGGGCGAGCGCCTCGAACGGCTTCGGCCCCCTCTTCACTTGATGCCAACGCGATGCCAGTTCCTCCGAAGGGACGAGGAGTTCGGCCGCGGCCGCGTTGCACCACTCCTCAACGTCCGAGCCGCCGGGGAACAGGGATTCGAAGCCGGAGACGCCCTCCGTGCCAAGCCAGATGTGGGCCAGCTCGTGGGCGAGGGTGAACATCTGCGCCGACTTCGCGTCAGCGCCGTTCACGAAGATCAACGGCGCATGGGAATCCGTGAGCGCGAAGCCGCGGAACTCCTCCACGCTCAGCTTCCGGCTCGTGTTGTTGCCGACTACTCCGTTGATCACCGCCATCACGCCGACCTGCTCGATGGCCCGCCGTAGCTCACGCACGGCATCCTGCCAAGTGCTGACCCCCGCGGCCCAACCGCCGTCGAGACCGAGCGCTCGCCGCATCTCGCGACCCACGGAGGCGGGGTCATCCGCTAGGCGGGCGCTTCCAACGAACCACAGCGCCTCTACGTCGCTCTCGATCAAGCACTCCCGGAGCCACTCCTGGCGACGTTGCATGCTGTAGAGCGTGTCCAGCAGATCGGGGCTCGGTCTCGCCTGGGAAACACCCCACACCGTGCGAAAGTCCGGAACCGGGAGACGTTCGTCCGGCGGCGCGGCCAGGAACAAGTAACCGAGGGGCGTCCGAGTCGCCGTTGCCAGCTTCTCCAACTGCTTGAGCGTCGGCTGTCTCTCGCCTCGAACCCAAGCCGGAAGCTGAGGAAGACGGGCCGAAAGGTCCGCTATGTCGCGGCCGGAGCGCTCGCAGGCCCAGCGGAGGATCTCCGGGGCTACTGGTACCCGAGTCATGCCCCAACTCTACGCCGGTCCACACAGGGACGTTCGGCGAAGTCATCACCGGGGCGTGCTCTTGGCGCGGAGCGCTCCCCGCTCCGTGATCATGGCGGATCGAACCCGGGCTTTGGAAGAGCCAGGTTTCCGGGCCGACAACCGTGCGGTTGTCCGTGCCGACCGGGCCCCGAAGAGGCCGCCAGCCTACGTCACGCCGAACACCGGCAGCGCCGGGAAGTCGCCCTTGAGGACGGCCGAGGCGTCGTCCATGCCCATCCAGCCCTCGATCATCGACGCGTAGACCCGCCGGAAGTCGGTCGTCATCTTCAGGTTGCCGTCGTCGAGATCGGTGAGATCAGGGGTGTCGCCGTAGAAGCCGCCGGCGACGCCCTTGCCGGCGACGAACATCGGACCCGCCGTGCCGTGGTCCGTGCCGAGGCTCGCGTTCTCCTCGACCCGCCGGCCGAACTCGGTGAACATGAGGACCGCCACGTCGTCGGCCCGGCCGATCCGCTCGATGTCGCGCAGGAAGCCGGCGACCGCGTCGGACATGTACATCAGCAGCCGGGCATGGGTGTCCGCCTGGTGGACATGGGTGTCGAATGAGTTGCCGCGGAAGCTGACGTAGTAGATGCGGGTCGGCAGTTCGGCCTGGATCAGGGCCGCGACCTTGCGCAGGTCGGCGCCGAGGCCGCCGATGCCGTAGTCGACCGGCGTCCGGTAACCCGACCAGGCGTCGCGCACGAGAGCCGCGCTCGACGCGGCGTTGGAGGCCGTGCCCCGCAGGAAGTCGAGCGCGTCGTTGCCGCTCGGGTCGTCGGCGCCGAAGTGTTCGAGCGCGTCCTTCTCGCCCTCCGTCCCCTGACGCCGGAGCCGTCCAGGATCGTCGAACACGAGCGGCGAGTGCCGGGCGGCGCGCACGGCAAGGGACTGCGAACTGGCCACGTTGACGATGTAGTTCGGCGTGCCGTCGGGCCCGTGATCGTCGGCGAGGCGGCCGAGCCAGCCGAGCGCCTCGCCGCCGTTCGGCACGCCGGTGTGCCAGAAGCCCATCGACGAGAAGTGGGACAGGCTCGGGTTCGGGTAGCCGCAGCCCTCGACGACCGCCAGGTTCCCGTCCTTGTACAGGCCCTCCATACCGACGAGCGACGGGTGGAACCCGGCCTCCTCGGTGAGCGCGATCGCCCGCTTCGGGCGGATGCCCAGGTTCGGGCGCACCCGGTAGTACTCGTCGTTCCGGAAGGGGATGACCGTGTTCAGGCCGTCGTTGCCGCCGGAGAGTTCGACGACGACCAGAGTGCGCCCCGACGCGTCGGAGACGCCGGACCGCAGTTCCTCGAGCGCCAGCGCCGCGGACGTGCGGCCGAGAACCGCCGGCAGACCGGCGGCGACGCCGAGTCCAAGGAGGCCGCGGTGCAGGAAGTCGCGCCGCGAACAGCCGCAGGGTAGTCGTTCAGTCATGAGGAAGTCCCCTATCCCAACTGATACTCGGGCGAACTGAAGACGAGGTAGAGCGTCGAGCGTAGCGCTTCCTCGACCTTCTCGGGCGCGCCCGGGGCCTGTGCGTCCAGGCCGGTCGATTCGAGCTCGCGTTCGAGGTGCCGCACCAGCGCCGCGCGCCCCTGACCGGTCAGCGGAACACGCAGGAACCGGTGCAGGAGATGGTCGACCGCTCCCTCGGCATCGGTGGCGCCGGCCGCCAGCACGATGGCCCGCACGTCGACGTCCAGGACGTGGCGCGGCACGAGCTTCACCCGTTCGTAGGCCACGACGTAGCCGCGATAGCCGCCGTAGCGGGTGTTGTACTCCTCGTCCGCGTCGGCCATCGAGTTCGACGCGGCGTCGCCCTGCTTCGTTGCCGCCGTGATCGTCATACCCCGCGCCAGCCGCTCACCAACCTGGCGGTAGATCCCGGGCATCCGCCGGTCCGGATGGCCGAACTCCTCGAGCGCCGGCGGGAAGAGGACCGAGCGCATCGCGTTGCCGCGCTCGAGCAGCGTCGCCGGCGTGATCCAGGTCCGTCCGCCCGCCCAGCCCGCCACGTTCGGCGGATACAGCAGTTGCTGGCCCAGGCGACCGGTGAGGCTGTTCATGTCGGGCACCGTGGGCGCCTTCGGCACGCCGAGCTTGCGGTAGGTCGAGACGAAGAGTGCGACCGGGCTCTTGATCTGCGTCGCGACCGACGGCGGGCTGTAGAAGTCCCGCGAGGAGAGGATCGTCCGCAGCAGCGCCTTCAGTTCGTATCCCGATTCGCGCAGGCGGCGGCCCAGTTCAACCTGGAGAGCCGGGTCGAGGTCCTCCCGCACCAGGTAGCGGTAGACCTTGCCGGCGATGAACTCGCCGGTCGCCGACTGCTCGAGGATGATGTCGAGCACTTCCTCGCCGCCCAGGTTGCCTTCGCGCCCCAGGAGCGCGTGGTCCAGGACCTGGGCGTTGCCGCCGAAGATGAACGAGTATCTCTCCGAGTCCGGCACACGGTCGATCAGGTTGCAGAGATCCCTGGTGACGAGATCGGGACCGCTCATCAGGTTCTCCGCCGGCGTCACCCGCCCCCTGATCTGGCCCACGACGTCGACGTAGCCGTCGGTGAACTGGAACGCGTTGAAGTCGCCCACGACGATCACCCTGGAGTCCTGAAGCGACTCGACGAGCCGCGCCACGGACTGCGCCTGCTCCAGGCGCTTCGTGCGCACCCACTCTCCGCGGGCCGCGTCGTCGACATCGATCAGCGAGCGGTTGTGGATCGCCACCACCGAGAACGCCAGACCGCCCGCCGTCGCCTCGAGCACGACCGGCGGCCGGTCGTGAAGCCGGTCGACGGTGCCGTCCCGGGGGTCCACGAAGGTCTCGCTTCGGCCGTGTTCGGTCACCCGGCCGACTGTCACGCCGGAGCGCACGAGAAAACCCACGGACTGGGAGCTGCCCGGCGCCTCGAGATGGGCCGTGTAACGCACGTTGGAGTCGTCGCTCCGGATGCGCGTGGCCAGGTTCTGGAGCGCGGTTCGGCCGCCCACCTCCTGCACAGCGACGATGTCGGGCGAACGGAGCACCTCGCGCACGAGGCGCGACAACTTGGCCAGCTTGGTCGCGCCCGCTCCCCCGCGCAGATTCAGGAGATTCTGCGAGGCCACCGTGATCTCGCCCGGCTTCTTCGCGCGCACGGCGCGTGGCAGGGTCGCCGTCCCGGTTCGGACCATCAGCTCGGTCGGCCAGATTTCGTAGCCGCCGAACTCGTAGCCGAGAACGCCGGTAGCCGAAAACGTCGTGCCCGGAACCCAGGACACGTTCGGCAAGCCGAGCTTGTCGGGGTCGAGTTCGAACACCTCCGGGTTCCCGTCCCAGACCGGAAGACCCGGTCGACCCGGATACTCGATGCCCGGCTCGCGAAAGCCGCGCGAAGACGTCGGCGTGACGTACATCTCGGCCACCGGATCCGAGCCGAAGTGCTGACTGCCGCTGGACACCGTCCCGGTCGGGATCCGGATGCGCATGCCCTCGTAGCACTCGTACTCCCTCCGGCAACTCGGACGCGCGGGGTCCGGAGACGGTCGAGAGTCGTTGAACTGCACCGCAGCGGGCAACGCCTGGTTGCTGGCCTCGACGGTCACCGAGCCACCGGCGACCGTGGCGTCGATCCGCGTGAAGCCGAAGAACTCTTCGACCTCACCGGTGACGTCAACCCGGTCGCCGACATCGACGGGAGGCGCTCCGTCGTGCAGAACGAAGATGCCGTCCGACGTGTCGGCATCACCATCGCTGCGCGCGGACGGCGTCTGGATGAAGAAGCCGCCGGCGCCGACGGCGGTGACGACGTTGTCGTTTGTCCTGACCATCTCGCCCGCCCGGGGACTGGTCAGCCCGCGGCCCTGGATCTCGTGGATCTCATGAACCACTTCCTGTCCGAGCCCCGCTCCCGCAGACGCCGTGGCCACGACGAGGCCGATCGTCAGGCATCGCACGAGGCGTTCGAGGCCGGCAAGCCTCCCTTCCAGGTCGTTCTTCGGCGTGCCAGCGCTAGCCAGAGTCAGTTCCCGCTCAGGTTCTGGAGGATCTCGCGCGCCCTGGGGTGGTCCGGGTCGATTTCGAGCGCCTTCTCCAGTTGCCGTAGACCTTCTTCGGCTCGCCCCGTCCTGATATAGGCGATCGTGAGCAGCGCGTAGGCGTCGGCCCGTTTCGAGTCGATTTCGATCGCCCTTTCCAGCGCCGCGGCGGCCTCCTGGTTGCGGTCGGCCAGGCCGTGGAGCACGCCCAGGTTGAGATGCGCGTCGTAGGAGTCGGGATCGAGTCGCAGAACCTCGCGATAGAGACGTTCCGCAGCGAGGTGGTCCCCTTCGGCCAGCCGCTGGTTCGCGGTCCGGATCATCGTCTGGGTGTCGCGTACCAGCTCGAACACGGCCTCCAGCATCGGATCGTCGAGGCTCGGGACTTCCGTGTCCTCCAGATTGGCCAGCAGATCGTCGGCGCGCTCCGGGTTGCCGAGCTGCCGCTCGGTCATCGCCAGCAGGTAACGGGTCTCCCGATGGGCAGGATCGAGTGCCAGCGCCGTGCGCAGATGTTCAGCCGCGGTCTCGGCCTGGCCCCGGCGCCGGGCCGCCTTGCCCAGGCCGAGCTCGCCCCAGGGCGCACCGGGAGCCGCGGCCCGCACCGCGCGGAACGCCTCCTCCGCTGCGTCCGCCTCGCCGGCAGCCAGCAGCGCGTTGCCGAGCCGTACGCGCGCCGCCCAGTACGACGGACGGAGTTCCAGGGCGCGCTCGAAGCGACGCACCGCTTCCACGTGATCGCCGCGGCCCTCCGCGAGAAACCCCAGGTAGTACGGCCAGTCGGGGCTCGAGGGATCGAGCTCCTCGGCCCGCTCGTAGCAGCGCCTCGCCTGGTCGATGTAGCGGTGCGCCTGGTAGAGGCGGCCCAGGGCGCCGGTCGCCGCGCCGTTCGACGGGTCGCGGTCGACGACCGCGAGGGCGTCGCGAACGGCCGTGACGAAGCCCGGGTCGAGTTCGGAGAGGTCGGGGATTCTGGGGACTTCAGCCTGCGCGATCGGCGACAGTGGGGCCGATGAGTCGGACGACGGGGCGGTACAGCCATACAGGAGGGTGAGCAGGACCGCGGATGCGGGTCGGAAGACCCGTGCACCCAGAGATACGGCGTCGGTGTTCGCGCGCCTCTCTACCGGCGGCGCGCCGGTCTCCCCGCGGACGTTCACCTCACGCAGCATCACGGCAAACTCCCTCAGCCGGTGCGGTGCCACCAGGCGCGAGCAGACGCAAGACGGCGTTTACCGGCACCCCCGATCGTTCGGTGAGTCGGCCGTGAGACCAGTCCACCCGGATGTAATCGACGCCCGAAGTGTCGCCGAACGAGAAGTGAACCCTCGGATCGTTGGCAACCGCGAAGCTGCGCGCCGGCATCACGTCCCGGGTCCGGCTCCTGCCCCCCGCCTGGACCGTCACGCGCGAGCCGACAGCGGAACGATCGAGGACGCCGCCGCCGCAGAGGTCGACGATCAACCAGGACGAGGCGTTCCCCACCTCGTTGCGGAGCAGCCGGGCCGGCCCCTCGTTGTTGACCACCACGATGTCGATGTCGCCGTCGTTGTCGAGATCGCCGAAGGCCGCACCCCGGCTCACCTCGAGCAGTTCCAGGGCCGCGCCGGCCCGGCCCGAGACGTCTTCGTAGCGGCCGGAGGACGTCCCGCGCAGCAACTGGTTCGGCTCCCGATAGTCGAAAGCCGCGGTGTCGCCAGGCGTCACCTTGCCGTTGGCGACGAAGAGATCCAGCACGCCGTCGCCGTCGTAGTCGAACCAGGACGTGCCGAAGCCGGTGTACGGCTGGCTCACGCCGCCGAGGCGCGCCTCGTCGGTCACATCCTGGAAGAACCCGCCGCCGTCGTTGCGGTAGAAGGTGTTCGTCTCCCCGCTCAGGTGGGTCAGGAACAGGTCGAGATCGCCGTCGCCGTCGGGGTCGGCCACCGCGATGCCCATGCCCGCTTCCGGCTGGCCGAGTTCGTTGAGCGCCGCTCCGCGCGACAGGGCGTCCTCCCGGAACGTGCCGTCGCCCCGGTTCAGCCACAGGTGGTTCGCCGCCTGGTCGTTCGCCACGTAGAGATCGCTGAGCCCGTCGCCGTCGAAGTCCGCCGCGACGACGCCCAGCCCCGGCCCGGCGACCGAGCGGATGCCGGCGGCCTCGCTCACGTCGGTGAACCGCCCGCCGCCGTCGTTGCGGTAGAGCGTGTCGGGCGCCGGCGGGTACTCCGCCGGATTGCAGTAGTTGCGCAGCCCGTTGGGCCCCAGGCAGGGGCGCTCCCGGGCGGCGCTCCAGACGACGTAGTTGGCCACGAAGAGGTCCAGGTCCAGGTCGCCGTCGTAGTCGAAGAAGACGCTGCTGGACGACCAGGCCGGGTCGCCGACGCCGGCGCGCTCCGTCACGTCCTCAAAGACGCCATCGCCCAGGTTGCGGTAGAGCCTGTTCGGGCCGACGTTCGTCACGTAGAGATCGACCAGGCCGTCCCGGTCGAAGTCGGCTGCCGTGGCACCGGCGCCGTAGCTGGTATCGCCGACGCCCGCGGCGTCCGTCACGTCCTCGAAGGCGCCGTCGCCCAGGTTGCGATAAAGGCGGTTGCCCGGCCGGTCCGCGGCCGGGCCGCCCGAGCTGGATGAGCTCTCGTTTCCGCCAGCGCCGGGAACCGGACCGCTCTGGACCAGGTAGACGTCGAGCAGTCCGTCTTCGTCGACGTCGAGCAGCGCCCCACCTCCCACCAGGAGCTCGGGGTAGTTGTAGTCGCCGACCGCGCCGTTGCGGTGGACGAAGTCGAGTCCCGCTTCGGAAGCGCGCTCGACGAAGACCGGCTCCGGCGCGGGAACCGCCGTCGACACGTCCGCGCCGCCGTCCGCTTCGCCGCACGCCGGGAGAACCGCGGCCAGAAGGACTAGGGCGAAGGTAGAAGAACGCCGCATGGCCGCAGCAGACACTATCCGCGCAGGCACGGCGACTGAATAGACTCGCCCGAGGAGGACTCGCCTCATGTCTACCCGACCACACCGCAGTCGTCGCGCCCCATACGCTCGCGAGACGGCCCTCACCGCCCTTATCGCCATCGCCGCCCTGGCCGCAATTCCGGCCGCTGCCGCCGCCGAGGATCCGGTCTTCACCACCCGCGGCAACCTGGCCATCCGCGGCTACGACCCGGTCGCCTACTTCACGGAAGGGAAAGCGGTCAAAGGCGACAAGGACTTCACGCTCGGCTGGCAGGGCGCCGACTGGCGCTTCGCAAGCGCCGGCAACCGGGACGCCTTCTCCGGAGATCCGGAGAAGTACGCACCCCAGTACGGCGGCTACTGCGCCTGGGCGGTGAGCCGCAACTACACCGCTCCCACCGATCCGGACGCGTTCACCCTGGTGAACGGCAAGCTCTACCTGAACTACAACAAGAGGGTCATGAGGCAATGGCTCGAGGACCGCGACCGGAACATCGAGCAGGCCGACGAGAATTGGCCCGCGGTTCTCGAGGAGTGACGCGCACCGCCGGCGCCGCTAACGCTCCGCCTGGAAGGCCCGGGGCGTGAAGCTCCTCGCCTTCAGCGACGTTCACCTGGACTCGAAGTTCGGCTGGGCGAGCCGCGAGGTCGCCCGGCGGCAGCGCCTGCGGCTTCGCGAGGGCGTGACCTGGGCGTTCGAGCAGGCCCGGCACGAGGGCGCTGCCGCGGTGCTGATCGGCGGCGACCTGTTCGAGCACGAACTCGCGTCGCCGGACTCGGTCGAGTTCCTGCGCCGAACATTCGAGCAGTCGGGGCTCCAGGTATTCGCCGCTCCCGGCAACCACGACTACGCGGACACGGAGAGCCCGTACCGGCGGATCGACTGGCCGGACAACGTCCACGTCTTCACCGAGACGCGCTTCACGTCGAGAGCGCTCGCAGACGGGTTGACGATCTGGGGCGCCGCCCACCGCAAACCCGCCGACACTCCCGGCTTCTTCGACGACGGATTCCGGGTCGAGGGCTCCGGTACTCACATCGCCGTCTTCCACGGCGAGGAACGGAACGCCGCGTTCCAGGGCCAGTACCGGCACGCCCCGTTCGAAGGCGACCAGATCGCCGCCGCCGGCTTCGACCACGCCGTCGTGGGCCACTCCCACAAACCCGCCGACCGTCCGGCCTGGACCCGCCTCGGCTCGCTCGAACGGCTCAAGTTCAACGAGGCCTATGGCAGCGCCGTGATTCTGGAGATCGAGAACGGTCGCGTGACGCGTCGCCGGCTCGACCCGCGGCCCCCGGCCCTTCACACCCTGAGCGTCGACCTGACGGAGGTCGAGAACCCGGGTCAGGCCCGGGACCGGGTCCGCGATGCGCTCTCGGGCATGGCCGGCGCGGCTCGTATCCGGCTGATCGGCGAACCGGACGACCTTCACCTGCACGAGGATGACTTCGCCACCGGCTCGTTCGAACTCCCGGACGGAATCGACCAGGCGCTGGTCGACATCACCGGTCTGACGCCGCCCTACGACCTGGAGCAAATCGAACAGGAGCCCACCGTTCGCGGCATGTTCGTACAGCGCGTCCGCGAAGACGACCTGGACCCGGAAACCGAGCGGCTCGTGCTCCTCGCCGGCCTCCGCGCGCTGGACGGCCGGGAGGACCTCGCCGTGATCGACGAGCTTCGGATGGGCGCTTCCGAGGCGGACCCCTCGATCGGAGAGCCCGCGTGAAGATCCACCGCGTCCGCGCGCACGAGTTCGGCAAGCTCGACGGCGAACTCGACCTGGCGCCCGGAATGACCGTCATCCATGGCGACAACGAGGCCGGCAAGTCGACCTGGCTGCAGGCGATCTTCGCCGGTCTCTGCGGCCGGCGCCGCGGCCGCGGCGCCAACACCCTGGAGGAACGGGAGTTCGAGCGCCAGTACAAGCCCTGGAGCGGCGGCCAGTGGCGCGCCACCGTGAAGTTCGAACTCGACGATGGGCGCCGCATCGAGATCCAGCAGCGCGACCTCGACACGAAGGAAAGCGTCGCCCAGGACGCCGACACCGGGCGCGCCATCGGCGACGAGATCATCTACAGCGGCAGCATCGACGGCTCGCGGTTCCTCGGCCTGAACCGCCAGGTCATGCCGTCGACGCTGGTCATCGGCCAGGGCGACATCCAGAGACTGCGTCAGAAGAGCGAGAAGAAGGGCGACGAGGCTTCCGCGCTCAAGGAAGAGCTACAGCGGGCGGCCGCCTCGGCCGGCGGCGCCGCCACCGCCGTCGAGGCGCTCCGTACCCTGAGCGAGTACGCCAGCGAGGAGATCGGCCTGGAGCGTCGTAACTCCACCAGACCGTTGCAGCGGTCGATCGACCGCGCCGCCGGAGCCCGCGAGGCCCTGGAGCAGGGCAGAAGCCGCCACAAGCTGCGCACGAGCCTGGAGAACGAGCTGAGCGCGGCCCGCGACTGGGCCCGGAGCGCCAACGCCCTCGTCCAGGCGTGCGAGAGCGTGCATGCCGAACGTGAACTCGGTCGGCTGGAGGCGCGTCTGGAAGAGATCGACCGGTTGGCGTCGAAGTTCCCCGACGGCGCCCCGCCGGCGGCCGGCGAAGAGACCGGCGCCGGACCGGCCACGGAACCGAGCCAGGCGACCGAGGGTGACAGCGAAGTAGCTTCGGAGGTGGCGCAAGCGGCAAGGACGTGGCGCGCGGCCACCGAAGCGCGCACCCTGCGCGAGCAGTTGGGGCCCGGCGAGCCTCCCGCGGTGGTCATCTCGAAGGCAGACGGGCCGACCGTCAAGCGCGCGCTCGAGATCCTCGAGCTGCCGCCCTTGGAGCCTCTTGAAGCGACCGAACGGCGGGTCCAGGCGTTCCGCGACGAACAGGCGCAGTTCAGGCGCCAGCTCCACGCGAGCTCGGGCTTCGGCCGCTGGCCCGGGATCGGGGCAATCACCGGCAGCCTGGTCGTGGCGCTGGGGTTCTTCGACCTCCTGCCGCGAGCGATCAGCATCGCCGGTGCTCTTCTCGCCTTCGTCAGCTCGGTCCTCATCTACCGCGCGCAGAGACGCCTGTCTCCTCAACCCGAAGCCCATGAACAGGCGCAGCGTGGCATGGACAGGGCCGACGCCGAGGCGGACCTGAGGGACCTGAAGCGGAAGCACAGGCGCAGAGACCGCCAGATCGAGGAAGTCGGACACCAGCTCGCGCCCCTCGGCCTCGAAGCCGACGCGGATGCCGTGCGGACCGCCCTCGCGGCTCTCCGGGAGCGCGAAGCCTGGGACCGCGAACAGGCGCTCTGGCAGAGCCGCGTCGAAGCAGCGCGTGAAGCGGAGACGACAGCCGAGGCCGCCCTCCGCACCGCGCTCGGCAGCCGCGGCCTGGAGGATCCGGAAGTACCCGTCGCCGGCTTGTTCGATCGGTACGAGCAGCGCTGCCGTCGCAACGCCACGGTGGCAGCGCGGCGGCTACAGGATCGCGAGCGCCGGCTCCGGGACGAGCGAAACGACTGGGACCACCTGCAGCGCCTCCTCGGCGGCAGCGACCGCCGGAGTCTCGTGGCCCGGCGCGACGCGGCCGCGGATCAGGCGAGCCGGGCCGCCGACTCACTGCCGGCGGAGACGGACGACGTCCGGAAGCTCGACGACGACGTGCTGGAACGAAAGCTGGTCGAGGCCCGTGCCGATGCCGTCGATGCCCGCATCGAGGTCAACCGGAAGCAGGTCGAACTCGCCGCCGACGGCGACCTCCCCTCGCTCGCCGAACTCGAAGAGGAGCAGGCCGCCGCCGAGCGCGAGGTCGTGCTCCTGCGTCGGGCAAGCGACATCCTCGACACGACCAGGGAACACCTGAAAGCAGCCCAGGACGAGGTCCATCGCATGCTCGCGCCGGACCTGCGCGAAGCGCTGGAGAAGCGGCTGAGCCTGGTGACCGACGGCCGCTACTCGGCCGTCCGTATCGACCCGGAAGAGGGAATGGAGGTGCAGCTCGAGGTGGAAGACGGCGTCTTCCGTTCCGCCACCGAACTGTCGCACGGCACGGTCGACCAGACCTACCTGCTGCTCCGCATCGGCCTCGCCGAGGCGCTCGGCGACAGGAAGGAGTCCGCGCCTCTGTTCCTCGACGATGCGACGGTGCATTCGGACACCGACCGTACGATCCGCTTTCTCGACCTGCTGATCGCCCTCAGCGAGGAACGGCAGATCGTCGTCTTCACCCAGGAGGAGGAGGTCAGGGAGTGGGCCGCGCGAAGTCTCACGGGAGACGCCAGGCACCGCCTGATCGAACTTGGCCGGAACGGCCTTCCGGTCCAGCCGGGAGACGAAGCCGACCCGGTCAGCGAAGCGGGCCGAAGCGAGCCCGCGCCCGAGCCGGAACGCCAGCACAGCCTTCTATAATCGCCGCCCGATGCGCCGCCTCCTGATCGCCAACCGCGGCGAAATCGCGGTACGAATCGCCCGCGCGGCGATGGATTTGGGTATCGCCACCGTCGCGATCTACTCCGAAGACGACGCCAACGGACTCCACCTGCGGATCGCCGACGAGGCGGTAGCACTCGGCGGCCGCGGAGTGCGCGCCTACCTCGACATCGAGGACGTGGTCGCGAAGGCCGCCGCCGCGAACTGTGACGCGATCCACCCGGGCTACGGCTTCCTGGCCGAGAACGCCGACTTCGCCGCCGCCTGCGCGGAGGCCGGCATCGCCTTCGTCGGCCCGCGGCCGGAGGTCCTGAAGCTCTTCGGCGACAAGGGCCGAGCGCGTACGGCTGCCGGCGCCGCGGACGTGCCCGTACTGCGGGGAACGGACCACACGACCACCCTGGAGGAGACGCGCGAGTTCTTCGCGGCTCTCGGTGAGGGCCGGGCGATGATTATCAAGGCGCTAGCCGGCGGCGGCGGGCGCGGCGCCCGCATCGTCGCCACGGCCGGCGACATCGACCAGGCGTACGAACGCTGCGGCTCCGAAGCCGAACGCGCTTTCGGCAACGGCGGTCTCTACGTCGAGGAACTCCTCCCGCGCGCCCGCCACATCGAGGTCCAGCTCCTCGGCGACGAGGCCGGTGGCCTGGTCGACTTCGGCGAGCGCGAGTGCAGCGCCCAGCGCCGGCACCAGAAGGTGGTCGAAACGGCCCCGGCGCCAAACCTGGGACCAGAGGTCCGCCAGGCGATCATCGACGCGGCGCTCCGCCTGGGCGGCGCCGCCAGGTACAGCAGTCTCGGGACCTTCGAGTTCCTGGTGGATACCGGCGGCGGCGCGGGCGGAGACAACGGCGGCGCCGGCCGCTTCGCCTTCATCGAAACGAACGCACGCCTCCAGGTCGAGCACACGGTGACCGAAGCCGTGACCGGAGTGGACCTGGTGCAGGCTCAACTGCGCGTGGCCCGCGGCGAGTCGCTCGCGGACCTCGATCTGGAAGACCCGGACGCCCGCCGGACGCGGGGCTTCGCGATCCAGGCCCGGGTCAATCTGGAGACCCTGGACGCCGACGGCAATGTGCGGCCCTCGTCCGGCGTCCTCGCCGCCTACGAACCACCGAGCGGCCCCGGCGTGAGAGTCGACGGCTGCGGCTACGCCGGCTACGAGCCGAACCCCGCGTTCGACTCGCTGCTCGCGAAGGTGATCGCCCACTCGCCCTCGGAAGACTTCGCCGCCAGCGTCAGAAGGGCCTCCCGGGCCCTCGACGAGTTCCGCATCGGCGGACCCTCGACGAACATCCCCTGGCTCCAGAGCGTCCTCGCCCATCCGGACTTCGAGGCCGGTCGCCTCTACACACGCTGGCTGGACGACAACGCCGGGGATCTGGCGGCGGCGGCCTCCAACGGCCGCAGGCCCCGCTTCGTCCCGGCCGCCGATCCTGGCGCCGGCGGCCAGGCCCCCTCCGCCGAAGACAGCGCCCGTGACAGCGGCTTCGCCGGCGCCCGCGTCGACACGGCCGATCCCCTGGCCCTGTTCGCCTACGACCAGGAGACAAAGGCCGCGCAACCGGAACGGATGGACGATGCCGGCACCTCGCCCGTGCCGGCGGACGGCGCCGAAGGCGCCACGGGAATCGCCGCGCCGATCCAGGGCACGATCGTCAGCATCGACGTCGAGGAAGGCGAAGAGGTCCTGCGTGGCCAGCAGGTCGCCGTGATCGAAGCGATGAAGATGGAGCACGTGCTCCGAGCCGACACGAGCGGAACGGTGCTTCGGGTAACGATGGCCGCCGGCGACACGATCCGGGAGGGCTATCCCCTCGTCCTCGTCGAAGGGGCCGAGGGCGGCGAGGCGGCGGACGCCGCCATCGAGATCGATCCGGACTACATCCGGCCCGACCTGGAGGAGAACATCCAGCGCCACGCCTACACCCTGGACGAGAACCGGCCGGAGGCGGTCGCCCGGCGGCGCCGGTTCGGCTTCCGGACGCCCCGCGAGAACATCGAGCAGCTCGTGGACTCAGGGTCCTTCAAGGAGTACTGGCCGCTGATCGTGGCCCGCCAGCACCAGAAGTTCAGCGACGAGAAGCTGCGCGAGTACACCCCCGCCGACGGCGTGGTCGCCGGCACCGCGTCGATCAACGGCGACCTCTTCGACGACGAGAGGTCGCGGGCGATGGTGCTCTCGTACGACTACACCGTCCTCGCCGGCACCCAGGGCGGCCGCAACCACTACAAGCAAGACCGCCTGTTCGACCTGGCGAACCGCTACATGCTGCCTCTCGTCTTCTTCACGGAAGGGGGCGGCGGCCGGCCGGGCGACGACTACACGGGTCCCCGCGTCGCGTTCGACACCTACACGTTCACCCAGTTCTCGAAGCTCTCCGGACTCATCCCGCTGGTCGGCGTGAACAACGGCCGCTGCTTCGCCGGCAACACGGCGCTGCTCGCCTGCTGCGACGTGATCATCGCCACCAAAGCGTCGACGATCGCCATGGGCGGTCCCGCCATGATCGAGGGCGGCGGGCTCGGCATCTACACGCCGGAGGAAGTCGGCCCGATGTCCTTCCAGGTGCCGAACGGCGTCGTCGACATCCTGGTCGAGGACGAGGAGGAGGCCGTCGACGTCGCGAAGAAGTACCTCTCGTACTTCCAGGGGCCGACCTCCGACTGGGAGGCCCACGACCAGCGGCCGCTGCGCCACGTGGTCCCGGAGAACCGGCTCCGCCTCTACGACATGCAGGAGATCGTCCACACGATCGCCGACGTCGGCTCCGTGCTCGAGATCCGGCCGAAGTTCGGGATCGGCGTGATCACGGCGTTCATCCGGGTCGAGGGCAGGCCGATGGGAGTCATCGCGAACAACCCGCACCACCTGGCGGGCGCGATCGACTCGGACGGTTCCGACAAGGGCGCCCGCTTCCTCCAGCTCTGCGACGCCTTCGACATCCCCGTGCTGAGCCTGATGGACTGCCCCGGAATCATGGTCGGGCCGGACCACGAGAAGACCGCCCTGGTCCGCCACTGCGCCCGCATGTTCAACACCGGCGCCAACCTCTCCGTGCCCCTGTTCGGCGTCGTTGTCCGCAAGGCCTACGGCCTGGGCGTGCAGGCCATGTGCGGCGCGAGCGCGCTGGTCGGCTTCTTCACTGTCGGCTGGCCGACAGCCGAATTCGCCGGCATGAACATCGAGGGCGCGGTCAAACTCGGCTACCGGAAGGAGCTTGCCGCGATCGAGGATCCGGAGGAGCGCCGGCTCGAGTTCGAGCGACGGGTCGAGGCGTCGTACGAACGCGCCAAGGCCGTCAATGCCGCGGCCGGGGGCGGTCTCGACGACGTGATCGACCCGGCGGAGACCCGCTCCTGGATCGCGGAGAGCATGAAGCGGCTACCCAAGCCGCCGCCCCGGACCGGCAAGAAGCGGCCCTACATCGACACCTGGTAGCGGACGTCAGTCCGCCCGGTGCGCCGGCTTGATGTCGGTCAACGAGAAGTCGTCGCCCTTGAACAGCAGCGGGAGGTTCTTCTGGCGCGCGAGGGCATAGGCGAAGGTGTCGCCGAAGTTCAGGCGGGCCGGGTGACGGCCCTTGCCGAACCGCCGATACGCCTCAACTGCGACAAGCGCCTGATCCACGTCGACCGGTTCGATCTCGACGAAAGGAAGCAGGAGGAACTCGTCAAAGGCGGCGGACGCCAGTGCCTTCCCCGCGGTAACGGCGGCCAGCTCCACCACCGAACCGGCCGAGAGAACCGCGCCGCCGGCATCCAGGATGCAGTCCCGAAAGGCCCGCATCTCCTGCTCCTCATGGAGGATTGCCACGACCGCCGAAGAATCGACGGCGATCACTTTGGCAGTCCCCGCTCATCGTAGAGCTTCTCGAAGAGCGTCTCGGACAGAGGCCGGTCCGGATCAAGCGTCGGGTCGGCAGCCAGAGCCTCAGCCCGCAACTGCGGCCCCCTCTCGGCGAGTTTCATCAGCGCGGCCCGAATCTCCTCGCGGCTGCACTTCCGGACTCCCCGCTTCTCCTCAAGCGCCTCGATCGCGCTCTCGATCACCTTGACCTTGCTGCCGCGGACGCCTCCGTGCAGCATCTTCGCCAGGTACTCGACGCGCTCATCGAGGTCGGGTCGGTGCGCAATATTGATCGCCATGTCGAACTTTTCCGCTCCTGGTTGCCAGTCTCGACGGCCATCCATCGTAGCATCGATCGTAGCGAACAGGCGGCGAGTGAAGCCGACTACTCGGCTGTTCCCTCCAGCACCATGTACATCCGCTGGACCCCGCGGAGGTCCACCCGGACCCGCGCCGGCGGCAGGTTCTCCGCGTGATGCGACAGGTCGATCCGCTCCACCGCGTCCTCCGCGGAGACGCCCTCGGCGTGCAGCGCCGAGACGACCTCCCACAATTCCCGATGGAACGCCTGCACATGGTCGATCAGCTCGCGGTCGAGGAAGTACGGGCCGTGACCGGGCAGGATGAGATCGAAATCGAGCTGCTTCAGCCGTTCCAGGGTCGCCGGCCACTCGTTGACCCAGCCGTCGCCCGGCCAGGGCGGCCCGCCGAGCATCATGTCGCCGGTAAAGACCAGCCGCTCCGCCGGCAGGAAGACGACAACGTCGCCGCCGGTGTGAGCGCGGCCCAGAAAGTGGAGCTGGACTTCCCGACCGCCGTGAAAGAACGTCATCTTCTCGGCCAGGGTCGTGTCGGGAGCCACCGGATCGACTTCCGCGGTCGACTCGACGTGAGCGGCCTGGATGCTGATCTGGGTCTCGAGCGCCTCGCGCTCTGCTTCGGGCGCCGTCTCCAGGGCCGCCCGCATCTCCTCCAGCGCCTGCCGGTCGCGCTCTGAAGAGCCCTTGAACGTGTGCTCCTCGAGCGGCGCAGTGGCCATCTTGTGGCGGGTGTACTCGTGTCCGACGACCCGTACGTTCGGCCCGAAGGACTGGTTGCCGTGGGCGTGGTCGTAGTGGAAGTGCGTGTTGACCAGCGTGCGGATCGGCTTGTCCGTGATCTGCGCGATGCCTTCAACCAGGGCCCGGCCGGCCGCCGGCGTGATGTGGGAATCGACGACCAGCACGTCCTCCTCCGTCACGACGACCATCGCGTTGCTCCGCGTGACCATCGCACCGTTTCCGGAGACGAAGTAGACCCCGTCCGCCACCTCTTCGAAGCGATGGGTCTCCGTCTCGACTACATGCTCCTCGACGGCCAGAGCCGAGGCAGGCAGGCCCGTCGCACACACGTACAGAAGGACTCTCAGCGATCGTGTCATTGCCGCTCCCCGTTTCGTTTCCCCGCGTTCATCCGAGAAGCGTACCGCCGCCTCTGTCGGCCCAACCGAGCGCCCGGGCACGGTGGACGATCTGCTCCGCGGCGCCCGGGAAGCCGAGCCGCTCGGTGTTGAGGACGAGGTCATAGTGCCGGGGATCGTCGCAGTCCCGCGCGTAGTACTCGCGGTGGTAGCGGACCCGGTTCGCATCACGGCGGACGACCACCGCATCGGCTTCCTCCTCCGGGACGCCCATCACGTCGACGGCCACTCGCTTCCTGAACTCCGGTCCCGCGACGAGGCGCACATGGAGCGCGTCCTCCCGCCAGGCCAGGACGGCGGCCGATGCCCGGCCCACGAACACGCAGGGGCCCTCGCCGGCCATTTCGCAGACGACGCTCCGGGTGATTCGAACCAGGTTGCCTTCGCCGATCGGCTGACCGATCGGCGGCGCCGGCAGGAACAGGTCGGGAAGCTGGGCACTGGCCACCCGGGCCAGCCGCTCGATGAAACCCGGCGGCCGGTCCTCGCGCGCCTGGACCTCCTCGGGCGGGACGCCGGCGCGATCCGCCACCTCATCGATCAGGGAGTTGCCGACCAGGCGCCACCCGAGCCGCTCCGCCACCAGACTCGCGACCTGGGTGCCGCCGGATGCGTACTGCCTCGAAATCGTGATCAGCATCGCGTACCTCCTGTTGCGTCTTCAGCGAGCCGCTCCGCGAGTTGCGGCCGGCGTCGATGCCTCCCGCTTCACCGCGAGTTCGGCATCAGCGCGCGCCGCGGCCCTGAACGCCTTCCGGATCAACAGGTCCATTCGCCGCAGGTCGGAACTCGCGAGGTAGAACACGATCGCCACGACGACGGCGAGCAGCGAGGCCAACCCCACCGCGACCGGCGCTCCCCAGACCTCCGCCAGAGCGCTGATCGGCGCCACGCCGAGCATCGGCAGCGAGAACGACATGGTCAGGAAACCGGACACCCGCCCGCGTACCGAGTCCGGGATCAGGACATGGATCGCCGTGTTGTTCAGCGTCGTGTAGATCGCCTGGAATGCCGAGCCCGCCAGCACCAGGGGAAGGCCAAGCCAGAACCACGGACTGAGGGCGAAGCCCATCATGAACGTGCCGAAGGCGAAGACGCTGGTCATCATCAGCCTGAGCCGGCGGGTCGAGTAGGACCGCCAGGCGACGAACGCGGCCCCAACCACGCCGCCAACGCCCGCGGCGCCGCTCAGAGCCCCAAGGCCGCCTGCGCCCACCTGCCAGATGTCCTCGGCGAAGACCACGAGCAGGGTCTGGAAGGGCATGACCAGGAACATCGGCACGAGGCCGAAGAACAACAGGACGAGGACCAGCCGGTTCTCCGCCACGTACCGGAAGCCCTGCCCCATGTTCTGGAGCATCGAGTGCTTCGAGGGGTCGGCCACCGGCGCCCGATGGACTCCCAGCATGCCCGCAAGGGCGAGAGCATAGAGGCCGGTGTTGATCGAGTACGCGACGTTGACACCCGCGGCCCAGATCAGGAAGCCGCCTACAGCCGGCCCCACGACCCGGGTCACATTGACCGCGGTCATGCTCAGCGCCATCGCGTTCGTCAGCCGGCGCCGGCCGACCACGTCGGCAACGATCGCGTTTCGCGCCGGCATGACGAAGGGGAAGACCGCCCCCACCACCGTCACCTGGACCAGGATGTGCCAGTAGTCGAGACTCCCGCTCAGAAGCAGGGAAAGCACGATCACCTCGGCGACCACAACCGTCGCCTGCCCGGCGGCAACCAGGCCCCTGCGTTCGAAGCGGTCGGCCGCAACGCCTCCGACCGGCCCCAGACTGAGCATCGCGAGCGCCACCATCAGGCTGACGAGCCCCAGCGCGAACTCGCTGCCGGTCAGGGAGAAGACGAGCCACGAACGGACGACCAACTGGCCCTGCATGGCCAGGAAGAAGGTCGTGTTCGACAGGTAGAGCCAGCGGAACTGGGGTATCCGCAGCGACTCCCACATGCCGCCGCGGCCCGGCGGCGGCCCTGGGGTCCGACTGGGGAAGCGTTGGACGGTCATCAGTTGGGCATCAGCCTCGCGGCAGGGTATCCCGGAGCACGCTGGCCGGGTCAAACCGCTGCTACACTCCGGCGTCCTCGCGCCGCGACCGGCGAGTCTCACCCGGTCATGCCGACGTAGCTCAGTGGCAGAGCAGCTGATTCGTAATCAGCAGGTCAGCGGTTCAAATCCGCTCGTCGGCTCCAGCGCCACTTCCAGACCACCTTCATGCGCGATGCCTACGCTCTGGCGGGCGACGGCGGCGGCAAGGTCTCCTACGCCGGGCTCATCAATCCGGAGAACCCTCCAAGCGGCCCCTACGGAGGGACGAGCGTGGTCTGGTTCCCCGAGGGAGACAATCTTCCCCATCTCCTGGTCCGATCCTGTGCACAGATCTCTAGGCCACCTTGAGCCGGACATCGTCGTCCGGCATGGCTCACGCGTTCAGATCGTCGACGCCAAGTACAAGAGTCACTTGGTTGAACTCGACGACCATGGCTGGCGGAGGTTCGCCGACGATCTCCGGGGCCGGCATCGGGCCGACCTTCACCAGGTTCTCGCCTATGCCTCCCTGTTCGAGGCAAACGAAGTCAAGGCAACCTTGGCGTATCCGCTCCGTTGGGACACTTGGGAATCCCTGAACTCACGCGGGCGGGACCGGTCCCGCGCAGAGCTCCTGCACGGCGGCCGCCGAGTCCTTCTTGAGTTGCGCGGCCTGCCCTTCGGACGACCGCCAGGGGGGCTCCCTCGCTCGGGAGACAGGAAACCGTCTCCTGATCTCCTTCTGCACCAGGGACGGGCGGACGTCCTCGACCATCTTGACGAACTCCCCTCTACATGTAACTCTGCATGTATGAGCACGAAGACGATCGCACTCGAGTCGAGCATCTACGGGCGTCTTGCAGCGTTGAAGCGAGATGGCGAGTCCTTCTCCAAGGTCATTGATCGTCTGTTGTCCGAGGTAGCGGATGCGCACACGGGCCGCGACATTCTCGGGGGCCTCGGGGGTTTCTCGCGCCTCAGCGAGAGTGACGCGGAGCGATTCCTGGCCATTGTCGCGGAGGATCGCAAGAGCGAACGCTGGGAAGGATGATCTGCCTCGATACCACCTTCCTGGTCGATCTCTGGCGAGACCAGCTAGCCACAGATTCCTCAGCCAGATCACTACTCGAGCGCCACTCGGGGGAGGAGTTCGTCGTGCCGTGCCATGCAGCCGGCGAGTTCTTGGAGGGCGGAGCGGCAATCTCGGAAAGGCGCCTCGCGGAGTCGCTCCGCTTTCTGCGACTCTTCCGCATCGGCGATGTCACCATCGAAACGGCGCTGCGCTACGCCCGTATCGTGTCTCACCTCAGAGCGAGCGACAGTCTCATCGGGCGTTCCAAGCCCGATCTCTGGATCGCAGCTTGGGCCGCGCAGAACGCCGCCCCATTGGCCACTCGGAACGCGAAGCACTTCCACAGCATTCCCGGCCTCGAGCTACTGTCCTACTGAGCCAGGGCACCAGGCAACGGCGTGGTAGTTTCGCGGCCTCTCCCCAACAGATCGAGGAGGTGGTCCCATGAGGCTGCACCGGTTTCTCGCCCTCGCCGCCGTCGCTCTCCTGGCGCTCGCGCTCGCGGCCTGCTCTCCGCAGGCCGAGGCGACCGGCGGGGACATTGTCGCCGAGGCGCCGGCCGAAGACGCGAGCTTTCCGCTGAGCGCAAAGGGTTCGTGGACGATGGAGCGCCTGCTCGCTCTCGACCACGAGAGCACTGTCGCTCTGTGGAAGACGCTTCCGGCCGCTGACCTGGCGGAACTTGACGGCCACTACCAGGGAGTCATTCCGAACGCCGGCGACTCTGAGCGGCAGGCCCGCACCTCCGGCTTCATGTACGACGGAGATTCGCCGCGCGGCTACTGGCTCGGCAAGGCCTACCGGCCGCTCACCGAAACCGACGGCGAGGGCTACAACCGCTGGCGCTTCGCAGACCGTTCGATTGTCCGCAACGGGCGTTTCGCCACGCGGATGGGCCCGTCGCTGATCGACGGCAACCCGTCGTACATCATGGACTACGGCGCGTTCAACGACACCACCCTCGTTGACGAGATCCGCAGGCTGGACGAGGGCGTCTACCTCGGCGTCGGCACGACCGCGACCGAGGACGGCGGCCGCAGCGCGCCCGGCCACTTCGCGCTGGTGGGCCCGACCGACGAGTGGGTCGGCGCCCAGGAATGACGCGGCAAGTGTGGCGGTTCGCGGCTTGCCTTGCCGTCGTCACCACTCTGGCGTGCCAGGCCGATGACCCCGGAGCGGACGAGCAACCCGAGCCCACGCGCCCGGTCTACGTCACCCAGGAGTGGAGCCCGCCGAGCGCTCCGGCCGAGGCGAGCGAACTCGTTTCGCGACAGCCATGCGCGAACCACGATCCGTTGCGTCAGGCTTTCTTCGGGGACCTCCACACCCACACCGCCTTCTCTCTGGACGCTCTCGGTCGCGGCGGCTTCCAGACCCCTGACGACGTGTACCGTTTCGCTCGGGGCGAAGCGCTGGCGCTCGGTCCGGTCGACGACGCGGGACAACCGACGCGCGTCGCCCAGCTCGTCCGCCCGCTAGACTTCGCTGCCGTTGCCGACCACGCGGAATGGCTGGGCGAAGTCTCCCTCTGCACCGACCCGTCCTCGCCTCTCTACGACGAGCCCGCCTGCCGCGGGATGCGGCCGGGAAGCACCGCCGAGGAACGCGCCGCCTGGTTCGACCACCGGATCACCGGCCGTGTACCCGGCCTGTGCGGCGAGGACACGAGCCGGTGCCGCACAGGCCTGCTTACCGCCTGGGGCCTCACCCAGGACGCAGCCGAACAGCACTACGACCGGTCGAGCGACTGCTCCTTCACGACGTTCCACGGCTGGGAGTACACCCGCAGTCCGGGCGCCTCCAAGGTCCACCGCAACGTCATCCTGCGCAACGAGATCGCGCCGGAGCTGCCGATCTCCTGGATGGACGCCGACCGGCCGCTGGACCTCTGGACCCGGCTCAAGAGCCGCTGCAACGACACCGGCACCGGCTGCCAGGCGCTGACCATCCCCCACAACCCGAACATCTCGAACGGAAAGATGTTCACCCTCGACTGGGGCGACGCTCCCATCGACGAGCAGCGGGCGCAGGCGACCCTCCAGGCCGAGATGGACGCCCTGGTCGAGATCATGCAGGCGAAGGGCGACTCCGAGTGCCGACGCGGCATGTGGGGCGTGGTCGGCGGAGAGGACGAGTTCTGCGACTTCGAGAAGGTGCGCTACATCGACGGCGAACGGCCGCCCGACTGCGAGGACGGCACCGGCGCCGGCGGGCTGCGCGGCCAGGGCTGCCAGTCGCGGCTCGACTTCGTGCGCTACGCGCTGATTGAGGGGATGGCCCACGAGGAGCGCCTGGGCGTCAACCCGATGCAGTTCGGGATCACCGCCTCGACCGACGGCCACAACGGCCTCCCGGGCGACACGGACGAGTACGACTACCAGGGCCAGAACGCGAACGTCGACTCGGACCTCGAGAAGAGACTCACCACGCCCGCATACGCCCCCCACCGGCTCCGGAACCCCGGCGGCCTGATCGGCATCTGGGCCGAGGAAAACTCACGCGACTCCCTGTTCGACGCGATGCTGCGCAAGGAGACATTCGGCACCAGCGGCGTGCGGATCAAGGCGCGGCTGTTCGGCGGCTGGGATCTCCCAGACCTCTGTTCCAGCAACGACATGATCGCCGACGCCTACGAGAGCGCGACGCCGATGGGCAACGAGTTGCCGGGCGGCGACAGTTCCGGGGCGCCGACGCTGTTCGTATCGGCCATCGCCGACCTCGGCACGGCCGAACACCCGGGAACGCCCCTGCAGCGGATCCAGATCATCAAGGGCTGGGTCGGCGACGACGGCCTGTTCCACGAGCGCGTCTTCGACGTCGCCGGCGATCCGGACAACGGCGCCGACGTGTCCAGGTCGACCTGCGAGCGAAGCGGCGACGGCGCCGCCTCCCTGTGCGCCACGTGGACCGATCCCGAGTTCGACCCGTCCCGCTCCACCGTCTACTACGCCCGGATCCTGGAGAACCCGAGCTGCCGCTGGAACGCGCTCCAGTGCATCGCCCTGCCCGAAGACGAGCGCCCGGCCGCCTGCGCCGATCCCGACCTGCCCTGGCGTATCCAGGAACGCGCCTGGACCTCCCCCATCTGGTACCACGCACCCGATCCGTAGCGAGGAAGCGCCCCATGAAGCGCCACCGGCCGCCGACCGGGTGCTGCCGCTTGAACCAAGGCGCTCAAGCGCCTAGGCTACCAGTGAACTACTTGAGGAACCTGCCATGGCCACGGCGACAGTCCGCATTCCAGCCGAGAAACGAGACGTTCTGAGGGTCATTGCCAGTATCGAGAAGACCGAGATGAAGGTGATTCTCTCCGACCTGATCGACGAGTACATCGAACGTCACAAGGAGACCCTCGATCTGCTCTCCCGCCCCGAATGGGTAGAGGCGATCGCCCAGGGAGAAGCCGAAGTGGACTCCGGCGTCCCGGGCAAGAGGCTCGATGAGTTGGAGGATTGAGGTCAAGCCCGCAGCGCACAAGCGCTACTTGAAGCTCGACCGAACGACCCGGCGCCGAATCAGGGAAAGCCTCCGCGAGATCGAGCACTCCGAACGGCCACTGGCGCATGCGCGTGTGCGTCCTCTGACGGGGAGGCTCGGGGGGCGCTACCGCGTACGGGTGGGCAACTGGCGGATCCTCCTGAGGCCCGACCGGGAAGCCATGGTGCTCCATGCCTACGCGATCCTCCCTCGTGGCGACGCGTACTGACGGCGTCGGCAAGCTCGAACGTCACCGTCTCGCTGCACCGTTGACACACCGCCCTAACGCGCTTAGGTTGCCGGGCGAACCTCCGAGGATCTTCAAGATGAGCGAACCGACTGCGACGTCACGGTGGGCAACCTGCGCCACCGCTCTACTCCTCCTGCTGGCAGCCGCCTGCGGCGGCAACGGCGATTCGCCCGCGGCAACCCCGACCGCCGGCAACGTCGACGACGAACGGATCATGCGCGCCGCCGAGAACGAGCCCGGCAGTTGGCTCACCTACGGCCAGACCTACAAGGAGCAGCGCTTCTCCACGCTCGACCAGATCACGCGAGAGAACGTCGCGGATCTGAAGCTCGCCTGGTCCAAGCCGATCGGCGGTCCGTCGGAGCGCATGCAGGGCACGCCGCTGATCGTCGACGGCGTGATGTACGCGACGAACGGCTGGGGCGTGATCTACGCACTGGACCCCGCGACCGGCGAGGAGATCTGGACCCACGACCCGCAGACGGACCGCACCTACGTCAAGTACTCCTGCTGCGGCGGCGTCGCGAACCGAGGCGTCGCGGTCTACCGGGGAAAGGTCTACGTCGCCCTGTTCGACGGCCGCCTGGTCGCGGTCGACGCCGCGACGGGCGAGGAGGTCTGGGACGTCGACACCTGGCATCCGTCCGCGCTAGGCCGCTTCAACATCACCGGCGCCCCCCGCGCCGCCGGGGGGAAGGTGTTCATCGGCCAGGGGAGCTCCGAGAGCGGCAAGCGCCGCGGCTACGTCTCCGCCTACGACGCGGAGACGGGCGAGCTCGCCTGGCGCTTCTACCTCGTTCCGGGCGACCCGTCCAAACCGTTCGAGCACCCGGAGATGGAGATGGCGGCCAAGACCTGGGGCGGCGAGTGGTGGAAGATGGGCGGCGGCGGCACCGCCTGGAACTCGCTCGTCTACGACGAGGAGCTCAACCTGCTCTACATCGGGGTCGGCAACGGCGCCCCCTGGTCGCGCCAGGTCCGCTCACCGGGCGGCGGCGACGACCTGTTCCTGACCGCGATCGTGGCAGTCGACGCGGACACCGCCGAGATGAAGTGGTACTACCAGACGGTGCCCGGCGACAACTGGGACTACAGCTCGGCGATGGACATCGCGCTCGGCGAGCTGACGGTCGACGGCGTCGAGCGCAAGGTCCTCCTCCAGGCGCCGAAGAACGGCTTCTTCTACGTGATCGACCGCGAAACCGGCGAACTGCTGCGCGCCCATCCCTACACGGACAGGATCGACTGGGCCACCCACGTCGACATGGAGACCGGCCGGCCGATCGAGAATCTCGACGTGGTCTTCGAAGAGAAGCCTCAGTGGATCACGCCCGCGAACGCCGGCGCCCACAACTGGGAGCCCATGTCCTGGGACGAGGAGCGGGGCGTCATGTACTTCTACTACCACGACTACGCGAACTTCTACGCCCTGCCCGAGGAGTTCGTCGAGACCGGCACCTACACGATCCGGCCTTGGGGCCTGAGCCTTGGCGTCGCCTCCGGCGCCTACCGCCAGAGGCTCCAGGAGCAGGCCGGCCCGCGCCCGGAAGACAGGGGCTTCCTCGTCGCCTTCGACCCCCTCTCCGGCGAGAAGGTCTGGGAGAACCGGCTGCCCTCGGCCTTCAACGGCGGCGTGCTGGCAACGACGACCGGCGTCCTGTTCCACTGCGGCGGCGGCGGCGACTTCAACGCCTACAACGCGGACAACGGCGAGAAGCTCTGGGAGTTCGACGCCTACGGATCCTTCTCGTCGTCCATCATCACCTACATGGAAGGCGACACGCAGTACGTCGCCACGATGGTTGGCGGGAGCACACGGTACGACCGGCCCGGCGAGCTGCTCGTCTTCTCGCTCGACGGCGGCGCCACCCTTGCCGAACCACCCGCGCGTGACTACTCGATCCCCGAGCAACCGCCGCTGACCGCCGACGAAGACGCCATCGAACGCGGCAACACGCTCTACCACGAGCACTGCGCGCTATGCCACCGCGGCCTCGGCCAGAGCTCGATCGTCGCAGCCACTTCACCTGACCTGCGCCGGATGTCCCCCGAAGTCCACGACGACTTCATGGCGATCGTCCAGGACGGCCTGCTGCCGCTCGGCATGCCCGGCTACGCCGAGGTGTTCGACGAAGAGGCCACGACGGCGATCCACCAGTTCGTCATCTCGAAGGCAATGGAGCTGCGGGACGCGCAGTAGCTCAGGTGAAGCTGGTCCTCGACTGCGATCCCGGACTCGATGACAGAATGCGGCGCCGGTGACCATGGTCGGTCTGGACGTGACGAACAAGGTCGTCTTCGGCAACAGCGACATCGCGCGGATGCGGGCTGGCGGAACGCCGGCGACCGAACTCGCGGCGAGCGTCGTCGAGTACCTGCTCGACCGTTTCAGGGACTACCTCGGTCACTCCACCGTTCCGGTGCACGATGCGACGGCGGTGATCGCCGCGACGCACCCGCACCTGTTCGAGCGGTCTCGGCATCCGATCGCGGTGGAACTGCGCGGCGAGCTCACGCGCGGCATGACTGTGGCCGACCTGCGGCCCGCCGCCCTGGCCAGGGCCCTGGACCAGCCGAGCGCACCCGTCAGCAACGTCGTGTGGGACGCCGATGTCGAGGCGGTCAGGGAGCTGATTGTCGAGGCGGTCCTGGCCTGTTAGCGCACTGGGTGCGCCGGCGCCTGCGCCGGCCATGACCAGGGGTCTTCTGACCCGCGAAAGAACCGGCCGCGGAGCGGCGGGCCCGCGCCCTTCATTCACTCCCCTCGGCCAGCCGTTCCGCCCGCTGGTCCATATCGTTCTGGTGTAGTACCAGGTGATCCACTGAGCCGTCTCCGCCTCGCCCGAACGTGATCTGTGCATCGACGACGCGGTAGAAGTACGTCGTCCCGGACTCGGGGAACACCTCGAAACGGGGCTGTCCGGTGAGCTGGACGAACAGCCGCTCGCCCTGCCGGGTCACCGTGAACACGACGTTATCGGCGAGCTGATACGTCCCGACGTAGTCGTCGTACACCGCCGGATCGACCTCGACGGCGGTCCGGAACGCCGGAGGCAAGACTAGCCGGTAGCCCTGCTCCAGGAGGTGAAAGCCCAGGTCGTCGACGCTGTCGCCGGAGTTCGACAGCACGACGACGCCTGTCTGCGACTCCAGGTCGAAGCCGACGAACGAGCGGTAGCCACCGGTGCCGCCGTTGTGCCAGTGGAGCTCGCGTCCGTGGCCGCTTCGGATGACCCAGCCGAGGCCGATTCGCATGCCAGGTGCCGGGAAGTCCCGGCGCGCGGCGTGGGTGGCACCGATCTCGTCAACCAACGGAGACTCGCGCAGCCCGAGATTCGCCTCCACGAAGGTCAGCATGTCGTTCACCGTCGAGCGCAGGGCGCCAGCGCCGGCGAGGGTCGGAAGATCCCAGTTCGCCACCGGCCTGAGCTGCACGCTGTGCCCGACCGCGAGCCGTTCCTGCTGGGATGGCGACAGCGTGATCGACGTGTCCGACATCCCGAGCGGCTCGAGCAGCCGCCTGGACACCAGCGTCTCGTAGTCCGTCTCCTGGCTGAGCGCCAGCACGTGGCCCAGGAGACCGGTGCCGAGATTCGAGTACTCGACCTCCGCCCCGATGTCGCGCTGCAGTTCGTGCGACGAGAGGAACTCGTAGAGCTGGGCGACCGAGTAGTCGGCGTACGGGTTCCCCGCATCGGCCGGCCGAAAGTTGTCCGGCATGCGCGGCAGTCCCGAGCTGTGGGTCGTCAGGTGCAGCAACGTGATCTCAGCGCCGTTCCGCGTCGGCACGGTGGCCTCCGGACCGAGCAGACGCTGCACGGGCGTCTCGAACTCGACGGCACCCTCACCAGCCAAATCCGCCAGCAGAATCGCCGTGAACACCTTGGTGATCGAGCCGATCTCGAAGACGGTGTCGCCATCCACTTCTCGTGAGTCATCCGTGGCGATCCGTCCGCAACTCACGACCCGGCGCTGCCCACCTTCCACGACGCCAACCACGATGCCGACGCTCCGCTTCTGCTCGTCGATGCGGTTCACCAGGAGTTCGCGGATCTCCGCGTCGTCCGGCACTGAGCTTGCGGGCTGAAGACCGAAACACGCCGCTCCGGTCAGGAAGAGCGCCGAGAGCACGGATGCCGACCGCCGCATGTGGAACTCCCTCTTCACTTCAACTGCTCCAACTCGCGCCTCGCGCACTCAAGTAAGCCGAGACGACGACACATCGCCTTGACGTGAAACGCATCGACATCGCCGCGCAGGGACCGTTGCCGGCTGTGCTGGCCCTTGGGAAGCCGACGGAAGCTCGTGCCGCGATAGCGGATCACCCAATGGTGCTTCGTCTCGACCTTCCGATAGCCCGGAGCACAGATCTCGAGCATGCTGAACACCTTGCGGAGCTGAACCTGCGCCACACCATGTCCCGCCCGGCGTCAAGCCGCCGCAAGCCACATCGCGTCCGGCTCAGGATCAAGCTCCGACAGTGGCTGCTGGAACTCGACCACTTCACACCGGAACCTCGGATTTGCCACCCGAGGCAGGTCGCTCTGGATCTTCCCCGCAGCCACGTCCTTTCGCGCGGCTTCGAAGGTCTCCTCTGCCCAACGGTCCGTGTCCGTGAAGAAGTCCTCCACTTCGCGCCGGAACGCCGCGAGGTCGCGCGACGCATGCGCGATGTCGTCCAGCACGAGTTCGATCCCCCGGCGCAGATCCGCGTAGGCATCGAGCAGAGTGTCGCCGGTGCCGGCGAGACCGCCCGGCTGAAGACCGTGAGCCAGATAGACGGCAGCACCGTCGTCGTCCTCGATCGTGACGACCGCGCCCCCGCTCATCTCGACGCCGGCGATGAAGTTCTTGCCCTCAACCGGCACCTGCACCGTGAAAAGGAGCGGGTAGGTGGGAGACGAGGCGCTCATGACCGGGCACCGTAGCACGGGCCAGACGGTCTTCGTCAACGACCGGAAGGCCGGAAAACCGTCTCTGGGCCGTATCATCTCAATCTCATGTGCGGCCGCTACACGCTCCGCTCGAAGGCCCGATCCGTAGGCGCGCGCTTCGAGCTGGAGGAGCTGGCGGATCTGGAACCCCGGTACAACATAGCGCCGACCCAGGACGTCGCCGTCGTCGCGCTGAACCGCGAAGGCCGGCGCGCCCTGGGCACGATGCGCTGGGGCTTCCCGCGGAAACGCGGCGGCACCCAAATCAACCTCCGGGACGACACCGCGGTCGAAGCCCCCAGGTTTCGCGACCTGCTGAGCCGGCGCCGCTGCCTCGTCGCCGCCGACGGCTGGTACGAGTGGCGGCCGCAACCCGACGGCACGAAGGTCCCCCACTACATCCGGATGCCCGGCGGCGGCCCCTTTGGCTTCGCCGGGGTCTGGAACCGGACGCCGGACGGCCTCGCTTGCACGATCCTCACCTGCCCCGCCAGCGAGGCGATCGCGGCGATCCACGACCGGATGCCGGTGATCGCCGAACCGCCCTACGAGCACTGGCTGGCCGGGCCGCTGCAGGATCCTGACGCTCTCGACGAACAACTCGTCACGTACTCAGGGGAACTCGAGTCCTTCCCCGTCTCGAACCGGGTCGGGAACTACCGCAACGACGACTCGTCCCTGGTCGATCCGGTCTGAGCCAGGCCGAACGACCTCCAGACGAAGTACATCGCCGGGAACACGAACAGAACCCCGAGGAACACCGTCGCCAGGCCGCCAACCATCGGCGCCGCGATCCGCTTCATCACGTCGGCGCCGGTGCCGGTCGACCAGAGGATCGGCACCAGGGCAACGAAGGTGGTCAGCACGGTCATCGTGATCGGGCGCACCCGCCGCACGGCGGCCTCCGTCACCGCTTCCCGCAGATCGCCCAGGGTCGCCATCGTCCCGGCGCTCTTGCGGTCGTCGTAGACCAGGTCGAGATAGAGGAGCATCACCGCTCCGGTCTCGGCGGCAAGCCCCGCCAGGGCGATCATCCCGACCCAGACGGCCACCGACCAGTTGTAGTTGAGCTGATCCAGCAGCCAGACCGAGCCGACGAGCGAGAACGGCACCGCCGACACGATGAACGCGGTCTTGATCACCGAGCGCGTGCTCAGGTACAGCAACAGGAACGTGAGAACCAGGGTGAGCGGCACGATGAGCAGGAAGCGGTCCCGGGCCCGTTCCATGTACTCGTACTGCCCGGACCAGAGGAGCGTGTAGCCGGGAGGCAGCTCCACCTTCTCGGCGACCTCCTCACGGGCGCGGCGGATCCAGCCGCCGATGTCGCTGCTCTCCAGGTCCACGTACACCCAGGCGTTCGGCCTGGCGTCCTCGGATTTGATTCCCGGTGGACCGTCCCGAAACTCGATCGCGGCGACCTGGCCGAGCGGCACCTGGGCGCCGTCCGGCGCGGTCACGAGGATCTGCTCCAGGGCCACCGGATCGTCCCGCAGCTCCCGCGGATAGCGCAGGTTGATCGGATACCGCTCCAGCCCCTCGACCGTCCACGACACGTTCATGCCCCCGACCGCCGACTGGATCGTGTCCTGGATGTCGGCGATCCGCAGGCCGAAGCGGGCTGCCGCCTCGCGGTCGATGTCGAAGTCGAGGTAGGCGCCGCCCATGACCCGCTCGGCGTACGCCGAGAGCGTGCCGGGCAGCGGCCTGACGACCGCCTCGACCTGTTCGGCGAGCCGCTCCAGCGTCTGAAGGTCCGGGCCGCCGAGCTTGATCCCGACGGGCGTCTTGATCCCGGTGGACAGCATGTCGATCCGGGTCTTGATCGGCATCGTCCAGGAGTTCGTGACGCCGGGAAACTGCAGCGCACGGTCGAGTTCCGCGATCAACCCGTCCGGGGTCAGACCGGGACGCCACTCGGCCTGGTCCTTCAGCACGATCGTCGTCTCGAGCATCGACAGCGGCGCCGGGTCCGTCGCCGTCTCCGCCCGGCCGACCTTGCCGAACACGGACTCGACCTCCGGGAAGCTGCGGATGATCCGGTCCGTCTGCTGGACGATCTCCCGCGCCTTCCCGATCGAAATGCCCGGCAGCGTCGTCGGCATGTAGAGCAGATCGCCCTCCCACAGCGGCGGCATGAACTCGGAGCCGATCCGCTTGAGCGGCACGAGGCTCGTGCCCAGCACGGCGATCACCAAGACGATGACGAGCCAGCGCAGCCGCACGGCCCCCGCCACCAGCGGGCGGTACACGAAGCGAAGGAACCGGGTCAGAGGATTCCGCTCCTCGGAGAGGATGCGACCGCGGACGAGCCAGGACATCAGCACCGGCACGACGGTCACCGCGACCACTGCCGCCATCGCCATGGAGTACGTCTTGGTCAGCGCCAGGGGTTTGAACAGCCTCCCCTCCTGGGCCTCCAGCGTGAAGACGGGCAGGAAGGACACGGTAACCACCAGCAGGCTGAAGAACAGTGTCGGGCCGACCTCCTGCGCGGCACACAGGACGACCTCGACGCGAGACTGCTTCTTGTCGTGCGCGTGGTAGTGCCGGTGCACGTTCTCGACCATCACGATCGCGGCGTCGACGAGCACGCCGATCGAGATCGCGATCCCGCCCAGCGACATGATGTTCGACCCGAGTCCCTGGACCCGCATCACGACGAACGCGAGCAGCACCGAAACCGGGATCGCCAGGATCGGCACCAGCGCCGAGCGGAAGTGGCACAGGAAGACGAGGCAGACCACCGCGACGACGATCGACTCCTCGAGCAGCGTGTCGGTCAGCGTGGCGATCGAGCGTTCGATCAGCCCGCTGCGGTCGTAGGCGACGGAGATCTCGACGTCGTCCGGCATGCCGGCGGCCAGTTCGGACAGACGTTCCTTGACCCGCTCGATCGTCGCCCGCGTGTCCGCGCCCGAGCGGACGACGACGATGCCGCCCACCGTCTCGCCCTCGCCGTTCCAGTCGGCCAGGCCGCGACGGATCTCCGGGCCGATCGTCACGTTCGCGACATCCCGGAGCAGTACCGGGACCCCCCTTGGGCCTGACGCCAGGACGATCACCTCCAGGTCCCGCAGCTCCTGCACGTAGCCCCGCCCGCGCACCATGTACTCGCGCTCGGCGACCTCGATCAGACGGCCGCCGACATCGGCGTTCGACTCCTGGATCGCCCGCCGCACGACCGGCAGGGACAGCCCGTAGGCGCGCAGCCGAACCGGGTCCACCTCGACTTGGTACTGGCGCACGAAGCCGCCGATCGAGGCGACCTCCGAGACGCCGTCGACCGCCAGCAGGCCGTACTTCAGGTACCAGTCCTGAAGCGAGCGGAGATCGGCCAAGGACCGGGAATCCGAGTTCAGCACGTACATGAAGGCCCATCCCACGCCGGTGGCGTCCGGCCCGAGCTGCGGTGATGTGCCTTCCGGCAACATGCCCTGGAGCCCCGCCACCGACTCGAGCACCCGGGAGCGCGCCCAGTAGAGGTCCGTGCCGTCCTCGAAGATGACGTAGACGAAGGAGAAGCCGAAGAACGAGTAGCCGCGGACGACCTTCGCGTACGGCACCGAGAGCATCGTGGAAGTGATCGGATAGGTCACCTGGTCCTCCACGACCTGGGGCGACTGGCCCGGGAACTCCGTGTAGAGGATGACCTGGACGTCGGAGAGGTCGGGTATCGCGTCGATCCGGGTCGTCCGCACCGACCAGACGCCGGCCGCGACCGCCACGACCAGACCCGCCGCGACCAGCAACTGGTTGCGCAGGGACCACTCGATGATCCGGTCGAGCACCGGCTCAGGCTCCGTGGTTGTGGTGGCCGTGGTGGGAATCGGGAGCCTCGTCCGGATCGGCCCCCTCGTCGGGATCGGTCACGGCGTGCCCCTCGTGGTCCATCTCGTGGTCCATCTCACCCATGGCGTGGCCTTCGTGAGTTCCCGCCGGAGCCGCCGCCCCGCTCAGCATCGTCTGCACCGCCGCCCGCAGCTTGGACTCCGAGTCCAGCAGGAACTGGGACGAGGTCACGATCCGGTCGCCCGCTGAGAGTCCCGAGTGCACTTCCACGAGCCCTCCATGCGCGTGACCCAGTTCGACTTCCCGTGGTTCGAAGCGCCCCTCTCCCAGCGCCACGATGACCACACTCCGGCGTCCGGTCCGCAGGACCGACTCGGTCGGCACCGTGACCGCGTCCCGCACGAGGACCGGATCGAACACGACGGTGGCGAACATTCCCTTGCGCAGCCGGCCGTCCGGGTTCGGCACCGCGATCTTGACCGTCAGCGTCCGGGTCTGCTCCGACAGCTCGGGCTCGATGAACTCGACGGTGCCCCGAATCGTCTCGCCGGGGAAGTAGGTGAAGGTCACTTCCGCTTCGGCGCCGGGACGGATCCAGACCACCTGGTCCTCGAACACCTCGACCGACAGCCACAGCGACGTGATGTCGGCGATGTGGTACGCCTCCATGCCCGGCGTCACCGCCATGCCTTCCAGGCCCGGCATCCGTTTCATGACCAGGCCGCCGGCCGGCGCGGTGACGGTCAGGGTGCGGAAGATCTCGCCGGTTTCCTCGAGGCGCGCGATCTGGGCCGGAGAGATGTCCCAGAACGCGAGCCGGGCCCGCGCGGCGTCTACCAGGGCCTCGGCCCGCAGCCGTGCGTCGTCCGGGGCATCGCGGAAGCGGGCCGCGTAACGCATCGCAGACAGGAGTTCCTGTTCGGTCTGGACCAGTTCGGGGGAGTAGACCTCGAACAGGCCCGCGCCCTCGGCCACCGGCTCGCCCACGTAGTTCACGTAGACCTTCTCCACCCAACCGTCGTACTTCGTCGTCACGGTGACCATCCGTTCCTGGTCGTACTCCAGGTAGCCGACCGTCCGGATCTCATGGCGCAGGTCGCGACGGTCCACCGTCTCCGTGCGCACGTTCATGTTCTGGACCACGGCCGGGTCGATCGCGACCGTCGTGCCGGCGCCGAGCGCCCGCTCCGCCTCGTCGGCGTAGACCGGCACGTAGTCCATCCCCATCTCGTCCTTCGCCGGAACGGGCGAGGTGATCGTCGGATCCATCGGATTCCGGTAGAAGACGATCTCCCGTTCGCCGGTCGCGGACGCAGCCTCTCCGTCCCCGCCGGCAGCAGTCATCGGCCCCGCGTGGTAGCCGACGGTGCGCTGCAGCCAGGAGTCAGCCGGGTGCAGGTCCAGCGGGTCGAAGAACAGCAGGAAGAAGGCGGCGAAGCTTCCGACAACCCAGGCCACACCGCGCAGCCAGGTCCCAAGCGGCCCGCCGAATCCGTTTGCTTTGTACGTCATCGTTGCGTCCCTCCCGTCGCCCTCGATACCGCCAGCGGCCTGCCGACCGCCCCTTCCAGTTCCGCGAGACCGATCAGATAGTCCGCTCTCGCCCGGTCCGTCGCCGTCTGCGCCTCGAACAGGACGTGCTCCGCGTCGAACAGGTCGAGCGTGTTGAGCGAGCCGGCGATGTACCCGGCCTCCGCCGACTCCAGCGCCTCCTCCGCCTGCACGACGAGCAGGTCTTCCAGCAGGCGCAGCCGCCTCCAGGCCAGTGGTAACCGCTGGGTCAGGTCGCCAACCTCACTCTCGATCGCGAGTTCGGCGCCGCTTCGCTCGTCCACCGCACGGGAACGCAGTTCGAGCGCCTCCTGCACCGCCGCCGCCCGGCTGCGCCGGCGCAGCGGCAGGGTGACGCCGCCGCGTACGCCGAACACGTCGTTCCCGTTGCCGGCCGGAGCCAGCAGGCGGGCGGCCTCGTCGTCGCGTGGGGTCACCAGCGTGTACGTGACGCCGACCTTGAAGTCCGGCTTGTAGGCCAGCCGCGCGAGTCGCTCCAGCGTTTCGGTTCGGGCGAGCCCGGCGCCGACCGCCAGGAGCTCCGGCCGGGACGATCGCGCCACCGCCATCAGGTCCCCAACGTCCAGCACGGCTTCCCCGATCGCGACCGGAAGGGAACCTCTGACGACGGGCGTAGCGGCCGGCCGGTCCCGCAGCGAGTTGAGCCGCGCCCGCAGGGCGGCTTCACCGAGGTCCAGGTCGACCAGCGCCTGCTCGGCGCGCGTGATCTCCGCCTGCAGTTTGAGCACGGCCTGGGTCGATCCCACGCCGGTCGCGTACCGGGCCTGGGCGACCTCCTCGTGCTGGATCAGGTGTTCCAGGAACGTCTCGGCGGTCTGACGTGAGCGGTCGAGGAACACCAGCTCGTGGTAGAGCCGCCTGACCTCCGTAACCAGCCGCAGCCGTTCCGCCTGGACGCCGTGCTCCAGGGCGGCGGCCGCGTGTACCGCCGCTTCCTCCCGCAGTTCGAGCTTCGGCAGCCACGGCAGCGGCTGGCTGTAGCCGAGCATGAGCCGCTGCGGTCCGACCCGCGTTTCCGGAGGGGCGAGAAAAGCGGTCGCTTCGGCCGTGGGATCCGGCAGGGAGGCGACCTGCGGCGCTTTCTGCGCGGCGGCCCGTGCTCGGGCGAAGCCGGCTCGAATGCCGGGATTCCGTTTCAGCGCCTCAAGGGCGAGCTCGCGCAGCGCTTCGTCAGCGATGCCCTGGGCGACCCGGTCGGCAGGCGCCGGGGCCGGAGTACCGCTGACAGCGGCTGCTTCGCCTGTCCCGGCCATCGATGTTCCCGCCCAGGCGACCGTCAACAGGACGGCGGCGAGCAGGCAAGGCGTATGACGAACCATCTGATTCCTCCACAGAAACGTGCTTCCTGCGGCCGCCCGCTTCCGGGGCGACCGCTGCGACTCGCTTCAGCGGAGGATCAGAGCAACAGGGCCGAAAACAGCCTGTAGCGCGGGACAGCGGGCGGCGGGTCCCCGTCGCAGGCGAGCACCGCGGCCTCGAGGCCGCGGCGTTCTAGCACGGCAAACCCGCTCTCGGCGAGAGCGGGCGGATCGATGTCGGCGGCGGGGCCGGGGAGGATTCCAGCCGCGGCGGGATCGACCAACTCGGCGCTGCAGCAGCCCGTCATCACCATCTCGGCGTGCCCGCAGGAGGCCGCCTCGTGCGCCGTCTCCATGGCGCAGGGGTCCTCGGGCGCGGCGAGCGCGACGCACATTCCCGCGACCGGCGACGCCAGGACGGCGAGCGCCAGGAACGAACCTGCCAGCCGGAACGCGGTGCGCATTGCCACTATTGTACGCCTTTCTCCCGGTTCGGCCTGAGATACTCCGGCCATTCTCCAGAAACCACCGCACACCGTCCCCGATTCCGGAGGTCCCGATGATCCCCTCTCACGGCTTGATCCGCAACGCCCTGACACGCCGCAGCTTCCTGCAGACGACCGGCGCCGTGGCCGGCGCTCTGGCGCTGCCCGGCCTTGCACGCGGCGCCGAGGTGCGTCCGGCGCCCGGGATGCCGGCGCCCCGGTTCGTCCAGACGAACGGGATCCGCATGGCCGTCTACGAACAGGGCTCCGGAGTCCCCGTCGTTTTCTGCCACGGCTTCCCGGAACTCGCGTTCTCCTGGCGTTTCCAGTTTCCCGCGCTGGCGGAGGCGGGTTTCCGCGCCATCGCCCCCGATCAACGTGGCTACGGCCTGACCGACCGGCCGGAGGACGTGACGGAGTACAGCCTGAGGCACCTCTGCGACGACATGGCCGGCATGCTCGACGCGCTCGAGATCGACAAGGCCGTCTTCGTGGGCCACGACTGGGGCGGCGGCGTCGTCTGGATGATGGCGCGGCTCCACCCGGACCGCTGCCTCGGCATCGTCGGCGTGAACACGCCCGGCGGGCGGCCTCCGGGCACGCCGCGCCCGCAACCGACCGAGGCGCCGCTCATCGTGCGGTCCGAGAACTACTACACGGTCCAGTTCCAGGAGCCCGGCCGGGCCGAGAAGGCTTTCTCCGCCGACGTGCGCAAGACCTTCCAGATGATGCTGCGCCGCGGCTACATCTGGGACGTCGAAGCGTTCAAGGCGATGCCGGAGGACTCGCCCGAGCGGCAGATGGACCTGCTCCGGATGCTCGACCGCGAGGACTTCCCCGGCAAGGTGTTCCTTTCCGAGGAGGCCCTGGACTACTTCACGGAGACCTTCGAGATCACCGGCTTCACCGGCGGCCTGAACTGGTACCGCATGGCGGGCCGCCCGTTCCCGGGCATCGAGAACGCGAAGTGGGAGATCGACGTGCCATGCCTCTACATCGGCGCGGAGAATGACGTCATCCTGCGCCCCTCCTCCGCCGACGGCATGGAGGACTTCATCGACGACCTGGAGAAGTACACGGTCGCCGACTGCGGCCACTGGACGCAGCAGGAGAAGCCGGAAGAGACGAACCGCGTGCTGATCGACTGGCTGCGGCGGAAGATCGCGAAGACCGGGTAGCCGACCCGGCTCCTACTCGCTGATCCTCTTCCAGGTCAGCTTGACGACGCCACCGTCGGCGCCGGCCGGGGGCTGGAGCGTCAGCGTCTCCTCCCCGAACTCCCCCTCCCCAAACGAATACTGCCGCACGTAGTCGGAGCCGGCCCCACCGGGGTTCAGGCTCGCCCGCAGATGGTGGGTAACGGTCCCCGCCTCCGGATCCACCGTGTAGCCGCCGGAGTACGAGGTGTAGGACCGGTACGCCGCCACCATCTCCTCGGGTGTCGCCCGCTCGCCCGCGTACGGCTGGCGATCGGCGCCCTGGATGACGACGCCCATGTACCCCGGCGGGGCGTAGATGATGAAGCCGGTCGAGGTCTCGTTACGCGACAGCTCCTCGCCGTCTCCCGAGTAGCGCACGATCGAGGCAAGTTCCCAGACGCCGTGGAAGCGAACGCCCGGATCGTCGGCGGCCGCGGCAGAGGCGGCCGGCGACTCATCGGCGGCCGGAGCCGCGCAGCCTCCGAGCAGCAGGGCGACGCAGACGAGAGCAGAGTACGTTGAACGCATGGTCAGGATCCTCCAGGTCTTTCAGCATCCGTGTCCGGGAACTGCCAGTTCGGCGGCGGCTCGAAGCCTTCCATACCCAGGCCGAAGGACCCCACCGGGTTCGGCGGTTGCAGGGCGCGGAACTCCCGGGCCTTGTCGAGCAGACGCGCCGCCACGTCCGGATGATCCGCCGCCAGGTCCAGTTCTTCGAACGGATCCTCCTCGATCCGGTACAGGAACTGCTCGGACGCCTCCGCCGAGCCGGGCAGGTCGAGCGCCGGACCGATCACGACGAGCTTCCAGTCCCCCGAGATCACCGACACCTGCTCCCGTGCCGGGTTCTTCTGGCCGACGAAGGAGTACAGGTCGCGTGCCGGACCGTTCAGATCCTCAGCCGCCAGGACATCGCGGACGTTCCGACCGTCGAGCTGCTTGCCGCCGTGATCGTCCACGCCCGCGACTCCCATCAGGGTCGGCAGGATGTCGATGTAAGCGACGGGCGCCTTCACCCGGACGCCGCCCGCAATGCCTCCCGCCGGCCACCGCGCTGCCGCGGCGACGCGCGTGCCTCCCTCGAAGACGGTGCTCTTCGCGCCCCGGTACGGCCCGTTGTCGCCAGTGCCGAGGCCGCCGCCGTTGTCGCTGAAGAAGAGGACGAGGGTGTTCTCCGCGATGCCGGAAACGTCGAGTGCCCGCAGGATGCGACCCACTCCCTCGTCCAGCGCGTGGACCATCGCCGCGTGGACGCGACGGTTCTCCCGGCGCCGTTCCTCCGGCGCCAGCGGGTAGCCAGCGGTGATCTCCTCCCAACCACGGGGCGGTTCGGGCGCTTCCAGGTCCGCGTAGCGCGGCAGGTCCTCCTCCTTCGCCTGCAGCGGGGAATGCGCCGCGTTGAACGGAACGTAGAGGAAGAACGGCGCCTCGCCGCTCGCGTGCCGGTCGATGAACCGGACCGCGTGCTCGGCCACCAGATCCGTGACGTAGCCCTCCTCGGAGGCGGGCTCGTAGCCGTGAAACCAGTCCCGTTCTCCGAATCGCTCCTTCGTGAAGTAGTCGATCGAGGTGTTGTGACCGACGAACTCCGTGAAGCCTCGCCGCAGCGGGTGGTACTTCCGGCTGATGTGCCCCAGGTGCCACTTGCCGAAGACGGCCCGGTGCTCGTAGCCCGCCCTCGCCAGCACCTCCGGAAGCGTGACCTCCGCAGTGTCCAGCCCGAAGTCCTGCCAGGGTGAAATGACGTCCCGCATCAGCCCGTAGCGGATGGGATAGCGGCCCGTCAACAACCCGGCGCGGGTCGGCGAGCAGATCGGCGCCGTGTAGAAGCGCTCGATCAGAACCCCCTCAGCGGCAATCCGGTCGATGTTCGGGGTCGCGATCTCGCCGCCGTGGAAGCTCACGTCATGCCGGCCCAGGTCGTCCGGGACGATGAGGACGATGTGCGGAAGTCCGGGTTCCGGTGGCGGCGGCGCCGCGCAGGCCGCCAGCAGGATCACCGCGCCGGCCAGACTCGCGAGGAAACGCCGGGAGGCCGGTCGTCGCCGGCCGTGACTACCCGCCAAGGCCCTCAGCCATCGCGGCGCGCAGTCGGGCCATGGCCGTGGCTGCCTCTTCCGTCAGGTCGTCGGCGTCGAGAGGATTCTCCTCCTCCACGTCGTTCTCGTAGTCGAAGAAGCGGCCGTCGTCATAGAGCTTGTAGCGGTGGTCGTGAACGAAGGTCACTTCCGGGATCCTCGCGAAGCGCGGTCTGAAGTCGGTAAAGACCCAGTCGCGGGCGGAGTCTGTTTCGCCCCGCAGCACGGGAAGGAAACTCCTGCCGTCCATTACCCGGTCGTCCGGCAGTGCCGCACCGGCCGCTTCGACCATCGAGGGCAGGAAGTCCGCCAGGTCGACCAGGGCGCCCGACGTCCGGCCGCCCTCGAACCCCGCCGGCCAGGAGGCGATGAACGGCACGTGGACGCCGTAGTCGATCGTCCGTCCCTTGCCTCCCGGCACGACGGACCCGTCCCGCAGCGCGCTGGTGATCTGCCGGGGTGTGCCGTTGTCGGCGGTCAGCAGGATGAGGGTGTCGTCCCGGATGCCCAGCTCTTCCAGCCTGCCGACCAGGCGGCCGATCAGCTTGTCCGTGTAGGCCACCATGTCGGGGAAGTAGGCCGGATCCCGGGCGCCGCGGTCGACGTTCCAGTCCGCACTGTCGGGGGTCGGCACGAACGGATCGTGGACCAGCGCCATCGAGTGGTAGGCGGCGAACGGCCGTTCGGGCTCTTCCCTCACCTGCGCCTCGATACTCTCCAGGAGGAAGTCGACGAACAGATCCGGGCCGTACTCGCCTTCGAAGACCCCACCTTCGTTGTCCGGTCCCCACAGCAGGGGATCGGCGTAGCGTTCGCCCTTCTCGTGGTAATGCCACACCAGGTAGTCGTCGAAGCCGGCTTCCTCCGGCGTCTGGCCCTGGCCCGCGCAGCAGTCCTCCTTCCATCCCAGCTGGAACCCGGAGAGCTGCCACTTTCCTGTCAGGAAGGTCGCGTAGCCGGCTTCGTCCAGCAGGTTGGCGAAGGTGATCTCTTCGTGCGGCAGCACGCCCCACTCGGTGTAGTTGCGACTGTTGTAGCGGCCGGTCATCAGCTTCATCCGCGACGGCGAGCACAGCGGCGTGGAGTACGCGTGGGTGAAGCGGACCCCGTCCGCGGCAAGGCGGTCAATGTTCGGAGTCTCGTACGACGCGCCCCCGTAAGAACCGATCGCTTCGAAGCCCAGGTCGTCGATCAGGATGAGCAGGACGTTCGGCCGCTCCGCCCCGTCGGTGCCGGCACTCTCGTCCACTTCAGGCGCGGTCGCGCAGGCCGTCGCAAGCGCCACGAACACCGGGAACCAACGCCAGGGTCTGCCCATCACTCCTCCGGAAACTGCCAGTTCGGCGGCGGCTTGAAGCCCTCGCGGCCGGCAAAGAACGGCGCCACCGGATTCGGCGGCTGCAGGGCCCGGAAATCGGCCGCTTTCTCGAGCAGACGGGCCACCAGATCAGGATGGTCGGCCGCCACGTCCCGCTCTTCGAGCGGATCCTCGGCCAGCCGGAACAGCATCATCCGCGACGCGTCCACAGCGCCCTCCCGGACCAGCGGCGGTCCGACGACGACGAGCTTCCAGTCGCCCTCCGTCACCGAAAGCTGCTCCCGCTCCGGGTCGAGTTGGGCGATGAAGGAGTAGAGATCACGGTCCGAACCGGTATCGACCTCACCCATCAACACGTCGCCGACGTCGACGCCATCGAGCGGCTTGCCGCCGTGATCGTCGATGCCGGCGATCCCCATCAGCGTCGGCAGCACGTCGATGTAGGACATCGGCGCCGTGATCCGGCCGCCGCCGGTCATGTTCCCGACCGGCCAGCGGGCAGCCGCGGCCACGCGGGTGCCGCCCTCGAACACGCTGCCCTTGGCGCCCCGATAAGGGCCGTTGTCGCCGATACCGACGGAGCCTCCGTTGTCGCTGAAGAAGAGGACGAGCGTGTTCTCGGCAATGCCGTGGCCGTCGACCGCATCGAGGATGCGGCCGACGCCCTCGTCCAGCGAGTGAACCATCGCGGCGTGAACCCGGCGCCCGTTCCGCCGCCGTTCGTCGGCGGCGATCGGCCTGCCGGCCGTCGACTCCTCCCAGCCGCGTGGCGGCTCGATCGCCTCCAGGTCCGCGTACCGCGGCAGGTCCTCCTCCTTCGCCTGCAACGGCGAGTGCGGAGCGCTGAAGGGCACGTACAGGAAGAACGGCGCATCGCCGCCGGCGTGGCGGTCGATGAATCGCACCGCGTGCTCGGCCAGCAGGTCCGTGACGTAGCCGTCCTCGTCGACCGACTCGTAGTCGTGGCTCCAGTCCCGCTCGCCCTCGCGCTCCTTCGTGAAGTAGTCGACCGCCGTGTTGTGGCCGACGAACTCCGTGAAGCCGCGCCGCAGCGGATGGAACCTGCGCTCGAAGTGGCCGAGGTGCCACTTGCCGAAGATGCCGCGGTGTTCGTAGCCGGCCCTGGCCAGGACCTCGGGCAGCGTGATCTCCGACGTGTCCATGCCGTAGTCGCGCCAGGGCGCGATCACGGCCCGCATCAAACCGAAACGGATCGGATAGCGGCCCGTCATCAGGCCGGCCCGAGTCGGCGAACAGACCGGCGCGCTGTAGAACCGTTCGAGGCCCACGCCCTCGGCGGCGATCCGGTCGATGTTCGGCGTGGCGATCTCGCCGCCGTGGAAGCTGACGTCGTGGCGGCCCAGGTCGTCCGGGACGATGAGGACGATGTTGGGGAGGGGGCTTGGGGCGGCCGGCGTCGGCGAGTCGGCGCACGCTGCGACGAGGAGCAGAAACGTGGCGGTGAAGAACCGGCGCACCCAGCTTACGCTTCGCGGAGGAGGTCCGTGATCTTCTGCCGCGAGGCGCCGAAGGCGGGCAGCAGGCCGCCCAGGACGCCGGTCACCGTGGCCAGGAAGATGCCCGAGAAGAGGGCGAACGGAGTCGTTCGCAACTGGAACGTGATCTCGCTGAAAGTCACCTGGTTCATCGTGCCGGTCTGGATCGCGTTGAGCGGCAGGGACAGCAGGGCGCCGAAGCCACCCGCGACGACGCCGAGAAGCACCGCCTCCAGGAAGAAGCTGCCCATGATCGAGCGCCGCTTGAAGCCGAGGGCGCGCAGTGTGCCGATCTCGCGGGCGCGGGCGGCGACCTGGGCGTACATCGTGTTTGCCGCGGCGAAGCAGGCGCCGATCGCCATCAGCACGGCCAGGACGTTGCCGAGGATGATGAACTGGCCCGACGACGTGTCGGACTGCAGCTCGTGGTACTCGGGTTCCGTCAGGGCCTGCACCTGAAGCCGTTGATCCGCCTTGACCGTCTCGATCAGGTCGCGCGCCGCGGCGGGCGACGCGGCCTGGAGCCGGGTCGAGGAGTAGTAGCCGCTGCGGCGGAAGGAGTCGCCCAGGTCGCGGTAGTCACCCCAGATCTCGGAACCGTGGGCTCCAACGCCGGTGAACGTGCCGACGACCCGGAACGTGTTCCTTCCCAGCTCGCGCTCGTCGCCGACCCGCAGGCCGAGCCGGCCGGCAAGGCTGCGGCCGACGATGATCTCGCCGCGGCCCGGCTCGAAGACCCGGCCCTCGGTGATCTCGAAGCCCGGCCGGATGCCGAACGCTCCGGGCTCGACGCCGCGGACCATCACGTTCGTCTCGCTGCCGTCGGTCCGCTCGAAGATCTGGATCGTGACCGTTTCGCCGGAAGCCATCACCGCGCCGTCGGCCGTCCGCTCGACGCCGGGCATCGTGGTCAGCAGGCGGTGGCTCTCCTGCGCGTAGGAACTCTCCATCTCGGCGCGCGTGCCGTCCCGCATCACGATGACGACCGAGGGGTCACCGGTGTCGTCGAACGCCGCCCGCAGGCCGCCGGCGAGGGCGAGCACGCCGATGTAGACGAGGACGACGAAGCCGATCGAAGCCAGCGTCATGAACGCCACGCCGCGCCGTTCGAACAGGTTGCGGTAGGTGTACTTGATCGGGATCATGCCGTCTCCTCGTGCGCGCCGCCCAACGTCAGAGCCGCCTCAGTCCGTCGACGATCTTGAGCCGAGCCGCCGCGACCGCGGGGAAGACGCCGCTGAGCAGGCCCACCGCGATGCCGATCGCGACCGCGGTCACCAGGACCTGGGAGTCGAGCGCGAAGCCGCCGAAGCCGAAGCCCATCTGCTCCAGGAACGGCGTCGCGCCCTGAATGGCGACCGCCGTGAAACCGAGGCCGAGCGCGGAACCCAGTACGCCGACCGCCAGGGACTCGCCGATCACCATGCCGAGCACCTGGTTGCGGCGGAAGCCCAGGGTACGGAGCACGGAGACCTCGGTGGTCCGCTCGCGCGCTGCCATCGCCATCGTGTTCGCGGTGATCAGAAAGATGGAGATGACGATCGCGAGCCCGATCATCGAGAAGAAGAACTGGATGTTGCCGAGCATCTCCGTGAACGAGGCGGCGAACGCCTCGGCGGTCTCCGCCCGCACCTGGTTGTCCGAGTTCTCGAACATCGCCTCGGCGGCGGCGATCACCGCGGGCGCCGCCTCCGGGTCGTCGAGGCGCAGCCAGTACGTGCCGTTCTGGCCGGGATTGCCCATCGCCTCCTCGACGTAGCGCCGGTGGAAGAAGATCTGCCGCTCCTGGCCCGGCTCGTCGAAGTCGTAGATCGCCCGCAACTGGAGCTCCACGTCGATCGGGAAGATGTCGCCCCTGATCGTGATCGTGTCGCCGAGCGACCAACCCTGAATCTCGGTCAGCTCGCGGCCGGCCGCGAAGGCCGTGCGCTGCTCCGCGAAGGCCTCCCATTCCTCCTCGTTCCACTCCAGGTCGTAGAAGACGCTCCGGAACGTCTCCGGATCGATCGTGAAGCGCGGAAAGAAGTTCTCGGGTCGCTGGTCCTTGTAGACGCCCTGGAACCAGTTCTGGGGCGTCACGGCGATCACGTTGTCGATCGTCCGAAGCCGCTGCTCGTACGCCTCGGGCAGCGGGAACGTCAGCGAGATCGCGTTGCGCACGACCAGCCGGTCGGGGATCGCCGACTCGTCGGCGAAGTCCATCGCATCGTTGACGACGCCGAGCAGCGACAGGATGAACAGCGCCATGGCCAGGCTCGCCATGGTCAGGAAGGTGCGCCGCTTGTTGCGCAGCAGGTTGCGTCGAATCAGCTTGATCATTCGCCTGCTCCCGAGTCGCCTGACACCAGTTGCCCCTTGTCGAGCCGCACCAGGCGCTTCGCCCTCGCCGCCGCGTTCGGGTCATGGGTCACCATGAGGATCGTCTTGTTGAACTGCTCGTTCAGTTGACCGAGCAGGTCGAGGATCTCGCGTCCCGAGTCCGCGTCCAGGTCTCCGGTCGGCTCGTCGGCAAGCAACAGCGTCGGATCGGTGACGATCGCGCGGGCGATCGCCACCCGCTGTTCCTGGCCGCCCGAGAGCTGCCGCGGGTAGTGCTTCATCCGGTTCTGCAGGCCCACCACCGAGAGCGCGGTCTCGACCCGCCGCCTGCGCGCCGCCCGCGACCCGCGCCGGAGCGTCAGCGGCAGTTCGACGTTCTCGTAGGCGGTCAGCACCGGGATCAGATTGTAGAACTGGAAGATGAAGCCGATGTGCTTCTGCCGCCAGCGGGCGAGCCTGCTCTCGTTCATCCGGCTCACCTGTTCGCCGGCAACGACGAGGTCTCCGCCCGTCGGCTGGTCGATCCCGGCGAGCAGGTTGAGCAGGGTGCTCTTGCCGGAACCCGACGGCCCCATCAGGGCGACGAAGTCACCCGCCTGGACATCCAGGGTGATGCCCTGGAGCACCTTCAGTTCGAACGCGTCGCGCCGGTAGTTCTTCGTCACGTCGCGCATCTGGACGACGGTTTCAGCCATTCATCAGCTCCCTCGTTGGACTCTGCGTGTCCGCTGTTTCAGGAGGCCTCGCGTACGCGCAGGCCCGGCGTCAACTCCGCAGTCGGCTGGCGGACGACCACCTCGCCGCCGCGAAGCCCGGACAGCACCTCGAACTGGTTGCCGTCCTGCTCCAGGCCGAGCTCGATCGCCGCCCGCTCCAGTTGACCGTCGCGCAGGAGCAGGACGTAGTCGCCGCCGTCGTCGCTCGCCACCGCTTCGGCCGCGACCAGGATCTTCGGCTCCGCCTGCAGCGCCGTCTCGTCGACGCCCTCCTGCAGGAAGGTGACGCTGCAGCTCATGTCCGGCACCAGGCGTGCGTCCCGGTCGTCGATCGTGACCTTGACCTGGACCACCGCGCGCTGCCGGTCGGCGGTCGGCACGATCTGCCGCAACGTGCCGTGGTACTCGTGGTCCGGCACGGCGTCGACCTTGATCGTCGCCGGCTGGCCGAGCTGGATGCGGGCGATGAAACTCTCGTTGATGTCCGCCTCGACCTCGAGCGAGGTCGGATCGGCGATCCGTACCAGCGCGCCGGTGGCCTGCTGGCTGGTGAATCCTCCCGGCGCGACCATCTCCCCCACTTCGACCGTACGCTCGATGACCACCCCGTCAACCGGGGCATGAATGACCGTGTAGGCAAGCTGCGCCTCGATCGACTCCAGGTTCGCCCGCGCCGTGCCGAGCTGGGCTCGGGTGACCTGAAGTTGCGTGACGGCGGCGTCCAGATCGGCTGAAGGCGCCACGCCCGCCTCGACGATGCGCCGCTGGCGGGCCTCCTCCCGCCTCGCATCGGCGAGCCGCGCGGTCGCCTCGATCAACGACGCCTGGGCGCGGCGCACCGCCGCCTCGAGGTCATCGCTGTCGAGCACCGCGATCACGTCGCCGGCAGCCACCGCGTCGCCCTCGTCGACGTGGAGCTCCGTGATCCTGCCGATGATCTTCGCGCCGACCGCTGCCCTCACTCGGGCGTACGTGTAGCCCGTCGCGGTCAGCACCGTCGACGCCTGCTCCGGGGTCAGGCGCTGGACCGTCGTCGTCTCGACCTCGGGCATGAGGAACGGCACGTACTGGTCGGGCGGCACGCGGTAGATGGCGAAGACCACGGCCGCGGCGAGCAGCAGCAGGATCCCCCACTTGATGAAGCGTCCGCGCCGGGGACGGTATTCGTACTCGTCGTCCGCCCGGAGGATGGAGAGATCCGGCCGCGGCGGCGCGCTGTCGGGGCCGTCGCCCTGACTTGCCGGTGCGCTCACCGGCGCACCGCCAGCGTCGGCGGCCTGGCGCCGCCGGCCGATCGTTCCATGCCGCGCATTCTATGGTTCTAACCTACGCGGCACGGATACGAGGGTTTCGGGCTAACCCCGCCGGCGCTCCGTCATGAACTGGTACTCCGTGACCTGCCGATAAACCTCGCCCGGCCGCAGCACCGTGCTGGGGAACCCCGGCTGGTTCGGCGAATCGGGAAAGTGCTGGGTCTCGAGACACAGGCCGCTCCGGTGGACGTACGGTCGGCCGCTCTTGCCGACCAGCGTGCCGTCCAGGAAGTTGCCAGTGTAGAGCTGCAGACCGGGAGCCGTCGTCTTCACGACCAGCTTCCGGCCGCTCGCCGGTTCGACGACGATGGCCGCCAGACGCATCTCGCCGTCGTCCTCCGCTGGCCGCAGCACCCAGTTGTGGTCGTAGCCGCCGCCGAACCAAAGCTGCTCGAAGTCGTCGCCGATCCGGTCACCGATCGCCGCCGCGGTCCGGAAGTCCATCGGTGTGCCTTCGGTGGCCGCGATCTCGCCGGTCGGAATCAGCGTGTCGTCGACCGGCGTGTAGTGCTCGCTGTTGAGTGACAGCTCATGGTCCAGGATGTCGCCCTCGCCCTCCCCCTTGAGGTTGAAGTACGAGTGGAAGGACAGGTTGACGACCGTGGGCCTGTCGGTCACCGCCTCCGCTTCGATGCGAAGGTCGCCGACGGACGTCAACAGGTAGCGCACCTGGAAGTCCACGTTGCCCGGGTAACCTTCCTCGCCATCGGGACTCCGGTACCGGAGCACGACGCCCGCCCCGTTCGCGGCCTCGAACGGTTCGCCCTCCCAGACCACGCGGCTGAGCCCCCGGACACCGCCGTGGAGGCTGTTGTCCCCATCGTTCCGCGGCAGGGTGTGGACCTCCCCGTCGAGCGTGAAGCGGCCCCCGGCGATGCGATTCGCATAGCGGCCGACGACGGCGCCGAAGTAGGGGTTCGTGTCCGCGAGATAGGAGCCGAGGTCGTCGAAGCCAAGGACGACATCGGCGAACTCGCCGTCGCGGCCCTGGGCCGTCAGGGACACGATCGCGCCGCCGAGTTCGGCGATCTCGGCCCGGAGCCCCGTCCGTGACGCGAGGCGGAAGATCTCGACTTCCCTGCCGTCGACTTCGCCCCACGGGCGCCGGGTCACTTGCACGATCTCACGCAGGGCGGCTATCTCTTCGGGCATCTCGGGCGGAGAAGGAGGAACCGTGTACCCACAGGCCCCCGCGCCGACGCCGGCCAGAACAAGAATGGGGACGGGAGACCGCACGGCCAGCGGGCAGACTAGCAGCGGGTTGCCTGCCCAACTTGCTTCACGGCGCTCCGTCGCGCAGACTCCCGGACAGCCATGACTGACTTTCAGCATCAGCATCCTTTCGAACACCGCGGCGGCGAGCCGGAGTACCGTCTTCTGACGTCGGACCACGTCCGCGTCGAATCGGCCGGCGGCCGCGAGACCCTGCACATCGCACCCGAAGCGCTGCGACTCATCGCCCGCGATGCGATGGACGACATCGCCCACCTGCTGCGCGCCAGCCACCTGGAGCAGTTGCGCCGCATCCTCGACGATCCCGAAGCGTCGGCGAACGACCGCTTCGTGGCGATGGAACTGCTCAAGAACGCGAACATCGCGGCCGGCCGCGTCCTGCCCGGCTGCCAGGACACGGGCACCGCGATCGTCCTCGGCTACAAGGGCCAGGATGTCTACACGAACTGCGACGACGAGGAGGAGCTCTGCCACGGCATCTACGACGCCTACCAGGAGCGCAACCTGCGCTACTCCCAGATGGCGCCGCTGTCGATGTACGAGGAGAAGAACACCGGCACGAACCTGCCCGCCCAGGTCGACCTCTACGCCGCCCGCGGCGACGAGTACCGGTTCCTGTTCATCGCCAAGGGCGGCGGCTCGGCGAACAAGTGCTTCCTGTACCAGGAGACGAAGGCGATCCTGAACCCCATCTCGCTGATGAACTTCGTCGACGAGAAGCTCCGCACGCTCGGCACGTCGGCCTGCCCGCCGTACCACATCGCCCTGGTCGTCGGCGGCACGTCGGCCGAGGCCACGATGAAGACGCTGAAGCTCGCGACCTGCCACGCGATGGACGATCTGCCGACCAGCGGCAACGAACTCGGCCGCGCCTTCCGCGACCTGGAGATGGAGCAGCAGATCTTCGACCTCTGCACCCGGATCGGCATCGGGGCCCAGTTCGGCGGCAAGTACTTCGCCCACGACGTGCGGGTCATCCGCCTGCCGCGCCACGGCGCCTCGCTGCCGGTCGGCCTCGGCGTCTCCTGCTCGGCCGACCGCCAGATCCTGGGCCGGATCAACCGCGACGGCGTGTTCCTGGAGCAGCTCGAGGAGAACCCGGCGAAGTACCTGCCCGAAGTCGAAGAAGACGAGCTCAGCGGCCAGGTCGTCGCCATCGACCTGAACCGGCCGATGAATGAGATACGGGCCGAACTCTCGAAGTACCCGGTAGCCACCCGGCTCTCGCTCAGCGGGCCGCTGATCGTCGCCCGCGACATCGCCCACGCCCGGCTCAAGGAGTTGCTCGACGCAGGATCCGACCTGCCCCAGTACTTCAAGGACCAGCCCGTCTACTACGCCGGCCCCGCGAAGAAACCCGAAGGCAAGGCATCGGGTTCGTTCGGTCCGACGACCGCCGGCCGCATGGACCCCTACGTCGACCTCTTCCAGAGCCACGGCGGCAGCATGGTCATGCTGGCCAAGGGCAACCGTTCCCCCGAGGTGCGCCGCGCCTGCGAGAAACACGGCGGCTTCTACCTCGGCTCGATCGGCGGTCCGGCCGCCGCGCTCGCCGAGCAGAGCATCCGCAGAGTCGAGGTCCGCGAGTTCGAGGACCTGGGGATGGAGGCAATCTGGCAGATCGAGGTCGAGGACTTCCCCGCATTCATCGTGATCGACGACAAGGGGAACGATTTCTTCGCGCCGTTCGAGAAATCTGGCGCGGTAGCGATCGGCGGCGGAAGAAACCGATAGAAAATCCGGGTACAAGGTCCAGGAAAATGTCCCCGTCTTCAGAAATTCGGAAAAGACTCCTCTGCGGGGCCACATTTCTCACGTTTTTCTTCGGTGCCGTCACCGCAGCGATGGCCCAGCGGGCCACCTATCCGCCGGAAGAGTTCACCGAGCGCCGGGCGAAGCTCTGCGATCACCTCGACGGCGGCGCGGTGCTCATCTTCTCGGAGACGATGCCGCGTTACGGCGCCCGCTTCCGCCAGGACCACGACTTCTTCTACCTGACCGGGTACGAGGGCCGAAACGCCGTCCTGCTGCTCGAAGTCGACGGTTGCAAGGCGAACCTCTACCTGCCCCACCAGGGCGACCGGGAGAAGTTCATCGACGGACCGAACTGGCTCTACGCCCCCGGGAAGGCCGAGGGGACCGGCTTCGAGGTCGACCACCTCGCCTACCTGCCCGAGCACCTCGCCCGGCGGCGCGGACGGCTGCCGGGAGAAGGCGGGAAGCTGCTCTGGATGCGCCTAGGCGAGCGCGACGAACTCGACCTGGCCCGCAGCGAGAAGGGCCTCTATCTCGGCCGTCGCGAGCAGAACCCCTGGAGCGGCCAGCCGACCGAGCAGGCCCACCAGATCGCCACGATTCGCAGCCGCTACCCCTACGCCGAGCTGCGAGACCTGACACCGCACCTCGACCGCCTGCGGATGATCAAGACGCCACGCGAGATCGACATCCTGCGCCGCGCCGGCAAGGTCAGCGCCGAAGGCATCGCCGCGGCCATCCGCGCCACCCGCGCTGGCGGCTGGGAGTACGAGCTGGAGGCCGCCGCCAAGCATGTCTTCCTGAAGCACGGCGCCGAGATGGAGGCCTACCCCGCCATCGTCGGCTCGGGGCCCAACGGCCTGATCTGGCACTGGGTAAGGAACGACCGGCAGCTCGAAGACGGCGACCTCGTCGTCATGGACTACGGCGCCTCCTTCGCCTACATGACGATGGACATCACCCGCACCTGGCCGATCACGGGTACGTTCGACGAAGTCCAGGAACGGGCCTATCGCGCCGTGCTGGAAGCGCAGAAGGCGATCATCGCGGCGATGCGCCCGGGCGCGACCCGCCGCGAGACCACCGCGATCTGCCGCGAGATCTACGATCGCTGGGGCTTCGAGGACAAGCCCGCCCACGGCGCCGGCCACTTCGTCGGCCTTTCCGTCCACGACGTCGGCGACAGCTCCCTCCCGTTCGAGCCGGGCATGGTGATCGCCGTCGAGCCGATCATCGAGATCCCAGAGCGGAACATCCACATCCGCATCGAGGACACGGTGCTGGTCACCGAAGGCGAGCCGGAGATCCTCAGTGCGGCGGTGCCGAAGGAAGTGGATGCGCTGCTGGCCCTGGTGGGCTCGTCCAGATAGCAGCCGTTCGCGACGCGGCGCCATGAGCGCTCGGCAGTCGCACCGTCACGTCGCCATTCTCCCCTGCGAGCCCCGTGGCGAGATAGTCGGCCGCCCTCGCGCGATCCGCGGCCTCCTCGGCGAACCGGCTCTCGAAGAACGAGAAGGCGGCGAGGATCGTCAGCATCTGCTGGCGTGCCGGCCGCATCGATCGCACACTCGGGAGGGGATCGCACGGCCTGCCGCCCTGAGTTCGGGTCACTCCCTTGTCGAGGCCTCCGAGGCCGGCCACATCGCCCAGGTCGGCGTCCTCCCTCACCGCACCCATCAGGGCGCCGCACGCCAGGCTGTCGCCGTGCCTGGACCAGCGGGAGGTATAGCGGGCGATGTCGGCGAAACCGACGTGCGAACCGTTCTCGAGCGTGACCAGCCCGCTACGCGGCGCGCGCTCCACAAGCGAGGCCGCGTTCTCCGGGTACGGCACGACCGCGTCCGCATCGCCGGCGATCATCAGGAACGGCACGTCGGCCGTCTCGAAGAAAACGGGCGTGAACATGGCGCTGGGTCCCGCGATCGAGACGGCGGCGCCGATCCGATCGTCGCGGAGGTCCGGATGGAAAGCGGCCAGCGTGCTGGTCATGCCGCCGAGAGACAGCCCCATCACGCCGATGCGCTCCGGGTCGATCGCCCCCGAGAACTCGTGAGTCGCGTCGTCGTTCCAACGCAGCAACTGGTCGATCAGAAACTCCACGTCGCCCGGCTGGTGAGCCACGTCGTCGAAGCGCGGCCCGCCCGGACTGGCGAAGTTCGTCAGCGGATAGTCCGCGGCGACGAAGAAGTAGCCGTGCCTGGCGAAGTGCAGCGCCAGGTAGCGGCCTTCCGACCGCCTGGACATGAAGCCGTGGCTGTAGACGATCAACGGAAAGCCGTTCGCCGGCCGCCCCTCCCGCGCGACGCCCCGCGCGTTCCGATCCGCCGGATACGTGATCGAGGTCACGAGCCGACGTTCGTCCGAGCCGCTGAAGACGTTGTTCGCCTGCGTCGGACGGCTCCGGTCGACGAACGTCGTGTCCAGTTTCTTGACCTGGTAAGGCCCCGACGCAAGCACCTCGCGGCTTGCCTGGCCCTCCGGCGTGTCGACACCGGCAGTAGCGAAGAAGAGCCCGACCGCGCAGGCCAGCGCCAGGACAAGACCGAGCGCGGCGATTCCTGCGATCTTGAGGACTCTGATCATGGGACCTCCAGCCAGTCAGCCAAGAATAGCTCCCGTTGCCCCTCCCAACCACGGGGGAGGTCCGTCATATCGGAGCTACCCCGCCAACGCGGCCAAGGCGGTCGGCCAGCTCGTCCAGTGGCTCCCTGCCGTGGCGGATCTCGGCCAGCCGTTCGCGCCAGCCGCACGGAATCGCCTTCAACCCGAACCGCGCGCCCAGCACTGCGCCCGCGACGGCGCCGTTCGTGTCCGTGTCACCGCCTGCGCTGACGACGGCGACGAGCGCCTCCTCGAAGTCGGAAGCCTGGATCGCACACCAGAGGGCGACCTGCATCGCCTTGAGCGTGTAGCCCATGTCACGGCCGTCCAGCACCAGATCTGCAGGAGCACACACGCTCGGAATCGAACAGGCGTCCACGACCGTTTCCGGCACGGCGCCTTCGATGCCGAACGGACTTAGAGAACTCCCAAGCTCCGCTGCCGTCTGGCGGGTCCGGTCAACAACCACACCAGGCGCGACATCCTCGCCACGAAGCAGCATCGCCACCGCCACGTTCGTCAGCACCGCAGACCAGATGCAGCGTGGATCCGCATGAGTCACCACCGCGCTCAGCGCGGTGTTCCTGGCCAAGCCGACGTCGTCCTGTATCCAACGAATCGCTAGCGGCGCGCACCGCATGACGGCGCCGTTGCCCGCTGAGTACCTGCCCGATTCTTCCCAGACCTGGCGCGCGGCTTCCAGGGCCGGTCGGCCAGCCGACACTCGCGCCTCGACTCCCACGCCCCGCGCGCAACGGGGAGAGGCTCCCCCGATCCTCGCCAGCACGTCCGCAGTCTGGATGCCGATGCCACGGCCATTCTCCTCGGCCCAAGCCCAGAAGAGTCGGCCGATCTCCTCGACATCGAGGTCAGCCGACCCGGCTTCGAGGGCCGCCTCGGCCAGGATGATCGCCTGCGCCAGATCGTCGTCGTCGGGCTCCCCCGGCTCGACCTCGATGTCGCGGATTCCGTTCGGGTAGGAAGCCTCCACCGTGTAACGGGGCCAACCCTCCTGCGGGACACCGAGCAGGTTCCCCACGCCGAGGCCGACCATGAGGCCGCGACAGTGGTCTTGGGTATCCGTAGCCATCCAACTCCTCACTTCTCCTTTGGGGAGGGACTCGTCCCGCTCGCCATATCGCAAGTTCGCTCATCCACCTGCTAGTGGCCCTTGCTTGCGGAACGACTCCTCCTTCTCGCGAAACGGGGCCACTTTGGGCCCGCTCCATGCCTTCTTGATCGCACAAACCTGGTCGCTTCGCCACTTCTTGAAGGAAGCCGCTGGAGCCTCCGCCTTTCGCTCCTCGACGAGTCGCCTGAAGCGCTCGTCCTCCCCTCTCCTCGCTTCGCGAAGTTCCTTCAGGTAGTCCGGGATGTCGGGACGTGCGACCGACCGGCCGAGAGCGTGGAGGAAGTCCACGTAGTGCTCGCTCCGAGAGCTTGCATTCGCCGGCTCTCCATCCTTGATCAGCAGACGGGCAGGCGCCATGAAGCTGTTCACCCTGCGCCTGGGTTCCGACCGCCACACGATGCTGCCGCAACTCCCGTCGAACGCGCGAACGTCGCCATCCTGAGCCGGATCGCAAGGGTCCCCCCGCCAGGTGAGGTTGACCGCAGCGTTCTGGACGAAGAACACCATCTCCGAGTACGGAAGGTGGTCATGGATGAACCACGCCAGGACGCGCCAGTCGCGCCCCTCCTTCTCGTTCATCCAGTCGACGAACCAGGGGATGACGATGCACGCCGTTGCGCCCATGAACTCGTCGGCGTCCGTGTGGTCCCAGATGTGGTTCGCGTAGCTCCGCTTGTTCGAGGAACAGTCCATGCCGTGGCAGTTGCAGAAACCGTTCACGTTGGCGCTGCGGAATGCGGAGCGGATCGTGACGTGGCCGAACACGCGCCGAAGCGGTTCCAGCAGATTCCGACAAAGGGCCTTCCCCGCCTTGACGGCCAGTTCGGCGTCGTCCGGCACGTTCGGAATGCCGTGAACCTCGGCAACCTCCGAGTAGAGGAAATCCCGCATGAAGTAGTGCTTCGACAGGCGCTCCCGTCCGAAGTCCGTGAGCGCGTTCACAACACTGCCATTGGGCGGAATCTCCGACCCGCAGGCGCAGCCCATCGGACCGTCCTTGCCGCACTTCTCGTTGGCGAGTCTTGAACACGTCGAGTCCCGTTGTCGGTCGGCGAACTCCCGCAGCTTGAACTTCACATTCGGTGTCACTCGATCCCTCCCCTCCTCGCCCGGTGAGTCGGGCCGAATCGTCCGCCACGCATCCCATAGAAACCGGAGGCCGTCCCTCGTCGCCTCTAGCAATGCCGATAATCTGCATCTGTATTGCAGAATTTCGTCATTCCTATCGTAGAATCCCGGCGTGCTGTATCCCCGGAAGGCAGAGCAACGGGTTCGACGGCTCAGTGAGTCGTTCCCCGCCGTCGTCGTGACCGGCGCTCGCCAGGCCGGCAAGACGACCCTGCTGAGAACGGCGTTTCCGCACCACGACTACGTATCGCTGGACCTTCCCGCCACGGCCAATCAGGCGGAGCGCAACCCCGAGACGTTTCTCGACCAACATCCCGGGCCGGTCCTGATCGACGAGGTCCAGTACGCGCCCGGACTCTTCCGGCACCTGAAGGCCGCCATCGACCGGCGTCGTCACGAGATGGGCCGCTACCTCCTGACCGGCAGCCAGCACTTCGTCCTGATGAAGGACGTGTCGGACAGCCTCGCCGGGCGTTGCGGCCTGCTGGAACTGGAGAATCTCTCCCTGGGCGAGATCGAGGCGCTGACGCCGGTCGGCGACGGGCCGCTCGACATCGCCCGGCTCCTCGCGCGAGGCCAGTTCCCGGAACTCTGGCGGGCGCCGGACACCGCCGCCCGGGACTTCTACGCCGCCTATCTGGCGACCTACCTCGAACGCGACGTTCGCCAGATCCTGAACGTCCAGAATCTCCGCAACTTCGAGCGCTTCCTGAGGGTTCTCGCCGCAGGATCCGCCACCCAGCAGCACAAGTCCAGGCTCGCCAGCCAGGTCGGCGTGTCGGTCGGCACCGTGACGAACTGGCTGAGCGTCCTCGAGACGTCGGGGCTGATCGCGCTGCTCGAACCGTGGCACACGAACCTCGGCAAGCGGGTGGCTCGAACCCCGAGGATCTTCTTCCGGGACTCGGGCCTGCTGTGCTTCCTGCTGGGTCTGGACGATCCGGCCCTGCTGCTCCGCTCGCCCTTCCTGGGCGCCGTGTGGGAGACCTTCGTGTACGCGGAGCTGCGCAAGCGCAACGAGACGCAAGGCCGTCCCGCGCACATCTGGACGTACCGGGACCTCGCGCAACGGGAAATCGACTTCGTCGTCGAGCGCGCCGGCAAACTCGGCTTCGTCGAGTGCAAGTGGGCGGAAACGCCGGGGCCGGGAGAGGCGAAGACGATCCGCAAGGTATCCGCCGACCTGGAGGCAACGGACGGTCCCTGGCGCCCCGGGCGTCACTTCGTCGTCGGCCGGCCGCGGGCGACGTACGACATCGCCGCCGGAATCCAGGCCATCGGCGTCCGCGACCTGCCGTCGGTCATCGAGGCGACCGGCGTGGAATGATCGCCGAGCAAGGCAGGCGTCAGGAGACGAGCAGGTCTAACTGGACGGTCACGGCGCCCCACGGGAACTTCGAGGGGACGACCTCGACGACGGCACACTCCAGCCGCTGGCCCGCATCGGCCATCTGCGCGACCGCCGCGTTCTTCACGAAGAAGACCATCTCCGAGTACGGCAGGTGATCATGGATGAACCACGCCAGGACAAGGTGTCCTTCGTCATCGGCTTCATGTGAACCCATTCTTGGTCTGTTCATCAAGGCCGGAAGGCGCAAGCGTAGCCGCGCCTCGCCATCAAGGAAGGCGAGCTCGCCGAACCAGCGTCAGCGGGTAGCCTTGGGGGAGGCTGGCAAGCACCCCCGCCCCGCAAAGAGGAGACGCTCGTGGCAACCTGTACGCTGGATTACTGGATCGACGACGGTTGGTTCGTCGGCAGACTGAGAGAGAACCCCGGAGTCTTCAGCCAGGGCAAGACCCTGGAGGAACTCAAACGCAACATTGAGGACGCTCTTGAACTCATGCTGGAAGAGGCACCGGTCCCCAGACACCAGGACGTGAAGAACAGCCTCGTTGGCGTTGATCTGCCGCCAACTCGGCGTACGTCGTCCCTGAGCCCGGAGACCGCGGTCCAGAAACGAACGAGCCCTTACTCGCCGCCGGTGCTCGCAGCGCTCAGTGCGTCTGCCTCCAGGACCCGGGCACCGCGGAGCGTTCCGCCCATCGAGTAGTTGCCCTCGTGGCAGGCGTACTCGTAGACGAGGCCATCGCTCGCCTTCCAGAGGTACTCGCCGGTCCAGGGAGCGGTCCAGATGGTGTCGTCCTCAACAGTGAAGTTGTAAACGACGTTGCCGTCCGGCTGCACCGTGAAGCGCTCGACGACATGGGTGTTCTCGGAACCGCCGCGGAGACCGCCCGCCCCCGCACGGAAGTTCGTCGTGTCGACGACGAGGGTGTCGCCTTCCCACCAGCCGATCGAGTCGCCGAGCCAGCTCGTGACCTCGGGGCCCGGATGCTCGGAGTCGAGGCGCACGACGCGGGCGTCGTGGATCATCTCGAGGAGGATGACGACGTGGGTCTCGGTCTGAACGATCCTCTTGAAGTTGTTGTAGAGGCTCGGGAAGGTGGGCGCGGCGCCGGTGAAGCCGGCGAGGCAGCGCTCGCTCGTAGGGAGGGACTCGGGGCCGTCGTACGGGCCGGGACCGTCGCGCTCGACCCACCACGCTGATCCGTCGTTGGGGCGGAGGTAGCCGGCGATGACCGCCTGCAACTGCTTCTGCGCCTCGGCCGTCATGGTCGGCATCCGGCCGTTCGGGGGATCGATGATGATCGAGGTCGGGATCTTCCCGTCGACGCGGTACGTGTCCGTCCCGCGGTCGATCCAGAACAGGTTGTAGCCGCCCACGTTGCCGGCGCCGAACTCGTTGCCGCCGGTCGCGGTGTGCTCCAGGCCCACCACCTTGGCGCCTCCTTCGGGCGGCGCTTCGCGGTTCGCGTCCGACTTCTCCACGGCGCCTTCCTGGATCGCGCGCTCCTCCTCGGCGATCTCCGCGGCCTCCTCGGGCGTCAGGTAGGCCCGATCGCCGAAGCGCATCGGCCGCTCGAGCGGCGTCAGGGTCGCGGCGTCGTAGTTTCCGTTCAGGTCGGGTCGGCCACTGGCGGTTCGCGGAATCCCGTCGTCCTGTGCGGCCAGGGCCGGGGCAAGGACGAGGAGGAGGATGGCAGCCGAAAGCAAGCTCAGGGTGCGCTTCATAACTCGGGACCTCCGATTCGGTATGAGATCGATGGTCCTAGTGTACGCCACCAACGGTCCATCGGCCACCTACTCGACCGGACTCTTCGCATCCTCCGCCGCGCGCAGGACCCGCAGGAAGTTGCCGCCCCAGATCTTCGCGATGTCCTCCCCGCTGTAGCCGCGTTCCAGCAGGCCCATCGTCACGCCCAGAGCCTCGCTGGCATCGGCGAACCCTTCGACGCCGCCACCGTGATTGAAGTCCGATCCGATGCCGACATGGTCCACGCCGATCCGGTCGACGATGTAGTCGAGGTGGTCGAGCATCGCGTCCACGCTGCCGGGGCCCAGAAGGTCGCTGATCGACTGCGTGAAGGCGGAGCGAGCGGCCGGATCGTCGATCTCCCAGTAGAGCTCGAAGGGATAGAGGTAGTCCTCCAGTACGCCGGCGGCGCGCCGCGCCTCCCGGATCGCCTCGTCCAGCGCCGCGTCGCTGGAATCGTAGAGATAGCCCCGGAACGGGCAGAGGTGGACCACGCCGCCGCCCGCGCCGATGCCGTCGATCTCCTCGTCGCTCAGGTTGCGGCTCACGTCGGTGAGCTGCCTGGCGTTGGAATGGCTGGCGATGACCGGCGCCGTCGAAACCTCCAGCACCTGCAGAGCCGCGTCGCGCGACAACTGGGACACGTCGACGAGGCCGCCCAGGGCGTTGATCCGTTCGATGGCCGCGACCCCCAGGTCGGACAGCCCGCCGTGCTCGGCGCCTTCGTGCGTACCCGTCGCCGCGTCGAAGACCGGGCGCGACGAGTCGGCGAAGTCGTTGTTCCCCAGATGCGTGAGCGCGAACACGCGCGCTCCGGCATCGTAGAACTCGTCCAGCGCCGGGACGTCCGTGCCGAGGATCATCGCGTTCTGGAAGCCGAGAACGAGGGCCGCCTTGCCCTGCTCGTGGGCGGCGACGATCTCGTCCGCCGACCGGGCGACCACCGCGTTGTTCGCCGGATCCGCCGCCAGATCGAGAACGGCCGCGACCTCCGCGTCCGCCCTCGCCCGCGCCGCGGCATAGCCTTCCGCCGTTCGCGGCCCGGAGCCGACCGCGACGGACATGACGACCGCGTCGACACCGCCCGCATGCAGCTTGGCCGGATCGACCTGGGACAGGCCGTCGTCGCCGACGTAGGGAGAAGGCGCGTCCGGGAACTCGGTGTCCGCGTGGGCGTCGAGAACCAGTACGCGGTCATGGATGGCCCGGGCGCGTTCGAGAAGTGCCTCGGGCGATTGGTCGGCATCCGAGCCGTTCTCGCTCGGAGAACCGGCGCACGCGCCGACCATCACGACCGCGAACGCCAGGGTCCAAAGTGCTGTTCGGTTCATCACTCCCCTCCTCCAGTCACGTCGCGACCCGCACGATCCGCGTCCCCACGTTGCCGCCCGCCAGCAGATCGACGAAGGCCTCCGGCGCGCGCTCCAGGCCCTCGAAGACATCCTGCTTCGGGACCAGCTTGCCGGCATCGACCCACTCACGCATCTGCGACCGGGCCTCCCCGTAGCGGTCCGCGTAGTCGAAGACGAGGAAGCCCTCCATCCGCACGCGGAAGTTGATCAGCAGTCCCGGCACGCCGAACGGCCCCGGCTCGGGCTTCGAGGTGTCGTACTGGGAGACGACCCCGCAGCAGACGATGCGGCCATGAGTCTTCATGCGGCGGAGCGCGCCGCCCAGCACCTCCCCGCCGGTGTTGTCGAAGTAGATGTCGATGCGCTCGGGCAACGCTTCCTTGAACTCGTTCCGGAACCCCGGGCTCTTGTAGTCGACCGCCGCGTCGAAGCCGAGCTCCTCCGTGAGCAGGCGGCACTTCGCCTCGCCGCCGGCGACGCCGACGACCCGGCAGCCAGCGATCCTGGCCATCTGCCCGACCAGGTGGCCGACCGAGCCGGCGGCTGCCGAGACGAGCACGGTCTGGCCCTCCTTCGGCTCGCCGACATCGAAGAGACCGAAGTAGGCGGTCATCCCGTTCGTGCCGTAGAGGCCGAGGTGGTGGGCCGGGTCGCCGACGCTGTCGCTCTCATCGACGACACGGACTTTCGACGCCTTATGCACTGAATAGTCCTGCCAGCCGGCCGGACAGACGACGAGCGAACCGACCGGAACCGAGTTGTCATTGGACGCCTCGACCCGGGCCACCGCCGTGCCGCCCATCACCATGCCCGCGCGCGGCGCCCCGGCGTAGCTCGCACTGCCCTGGAGACCGGCCCGCTGACCGGCGCCGATCGTGATCGCCAGCGTGCGACACAGCACCTCGCCGTCGCCCGGCACCGGCGCCTCGCCGGTCCGGAGCGCGTAGTTGCCGGGCTCGAGCCGGCCCGTCGGTAGCGAGTCGATGATGATCTGGCGGTTCTCGGTCATGGCTGGCTCCGGGATCGTGGGTTCTCACCGGCCGCGCGCCGGTCGCGGCACCCTATCCCCAGGAACTCCTCGGTGAAGGCGACTCGTAGGATGGGAGGTAGACGACCCGGAGAATGTAGCCCATGAAGAACGTAGCGCCGCTCGTGGTCACGATCGTCACGTTCGTATCCCCTCTAGCGACGTCCAGCGGCCAAAGCGATTCCCCTCCCTGCGACCAGCTCTCCGGCACCGAGGCGGAGGGCTGGAGCCCGAGGCTCCGGGGAGACGTCGAAGCGGCTCTGCCAGCCCGCCAGACGGCCTTCGAGGCCGACCCCGGCAACGACGGGGCCCGCCGCTCCTACGCCGAGGTCCTCTTCAAGCTGGGCAACATCTGGGAGGCTCACGAGGTCATCGCACCCCTGGGCACGACGACGACCTGCCACGCGGGCGACCTGCGGCTCGCGGCCAGGACGGCGTACCTGCTGGGCGACTACGAGCGGTCCGCGGCCCTGAACGAGCGGCTTCTGGAACTTGCCGACCAGGGCTCGGACCTCCACGACCAGGCCATCCGCGGTCTGACCCTGGCCAACTACCAGACGAACGACTTCGCGGGTGCCCGGGCACTGCCCGCGCCGACCGAGGCCGAAGGCTCGGCCAGCCTGCTCACCTTCATGCAGGCATTCGAGGGTGAGCCGTACGGAATCGAATGGGCCGGCGATGAGCGAATCGCCCACCTGCCGATGACGAACGACATCACGCAGCCCGGCGCCCTGCCCCTGGTGACCCTGGAGATCAACGGCGAAGCGGTCGAGCTGATCCTCGACACCGGCGGCGACCGCCTCTACCTCGACAAGGACATCTACGAGCGGATCGGCCTGCCGACCCTCGCCAACCGGGAAGCGCGCTACGCCTACACCCAGGGCGAAACGGTCGAGGAGCCGCTAGGGGTCGCCGCGACGGTCAAGATGGGCGACGTGACGCTCTCGAACGTGCCGGTCATCGGCGCGACCTGGAAGGCCCTCGGCCAGACGTCCGACGGCGTCCTGACGACGCAGATCCTCAAGCAGTTCCTGACCACCGTCGACTACGACAACCGGCGCATCACCTTCCGCGAGCGAAGCGCCGAGGCCCACGTCGACGTCATGACAACGTTCGGAGACACGCCGCCCGTCGAAGCGCCCTTCTACATCACGAACACCCACCTCATGTTCGCGAAGGGCGCCCTGAACGGCCACGAGGGCATGAACTTCTTCCTCGACTCGGGACTCGCCGCGAGCATGCCGCTCGTCGTCGTCGAGGAGACCGTCGAGTTCCTCGGCCTCGAGAAGAACGAAATCCAGGGAACGACCTACTACTGGTCGCCGATCGAGTCCCACGGCCTCGACGGCCTGCCCGGCGGCCCGGCCCAGGCGCTGGGCAACGTCTTCGTCGAGGACGACTTCTTCTGGCGGTTCGGCTTCATGGCGGATGTCCTGATCTCGCACCAGTACCTGTGGCCCAAGGGGTCGTGGACGATCGACTTCGACAACATGACGTACTACTTCCGCGGCGGGGGTTCGTAGCTCACTCAGATCCGATCGGCAGTGTGAGACACGCCCGCGCGCCGCGACCCTCCGGCCGGTTCTCCAGCACGAGCGATCCTTCGTGGTTCTGGGCGATGTGCTGACTGAGCACCAGACCGATCCCCGCCCCTCCGACCTTCGTCGAGTAGAACGGGACGAACAGGTTCTCGGTTTCTCCGAGCCCCGGCCCCTCATCCTCGACCACGATCCTCACGCGGTCGGCGCGCCGCTCCCACCCCACGTCGACGCGACCACCCGTCTCGTTTACCGCATCGGCGGCGTTGCGGATCACGTTGACGAGGGCCTGTTCGAGCTGGTCGGAGTCGGCGCGAAGGGTGATCTCGGGGCCCGGGCGAACCGACACGGGCAGGCGGGTTTCCAGCGCGGCGATGCGGCGCACCAGGGGGCCGATCTCGACTTCCTTCAGTTCGGGCGGCGGCAACCGCGCAAGCTTCGAGTAAGCCGCCATGAAACGCTGCAGGGACTCCGAGCGGCACGACACGATTTCGAGCCCGCGCTCCACGTCGCCCCGCCAGTCGCTCGGAAGCGGCTGGCGGACAATGACCTCGCGCAGGCTCGCGGAGATCGAGTTGATCGGCGCCAGGGAGTTGTTGATCTCATGGCTCAGGACGCGCACCAGACGCCTCCAGGTCTGCCGCTCCTCTTCGCGCAACGCGAGGGACAGATCCGTGAGCGCGACCAGCGTCAGCCGCTCACCGCCTCTGCGAATCACGCTACGCCGCACCTGCCATCGACGTGAACCGGCCGGGTCGCGGCGAGCGATCGTCCGGGGCGCAGACCCAACCAGCGTGTCCCCGAGACCAAGCTCGGCCGCGGTCTTGCCGAGAAGCTCCCCGTGCTCTCCCCCAAGGAACTGCTCGCCAGCCCGGTTGACCAACCGGAGGCGGCTCCCGAGGTCGAAAGCGAAGACCGCGACATCGATCTCCGTCAACACCCGCTGCAACAGGTTGCTCGCTTCCTCCGCACCCCAACGCTGACTGCGGAACTGCTCTTCGAGGTCCCTGATTGCCGTCATCGTAAGCGTCCAGGGGTCGCTGCCTTCCGCACCGCCGGTTCCGCTGGCGGCGGGGGCTCGTACCGAGTACTCACCCTCCCGGAGCGCGGCGAGGAGGCTAGCGACGACTCTCAACTGTCTGTTCACGCGGCCGCGCAGGTAAAGAGCGAGCAGGAGCCAGAGTCCGACCACCGCCACGCCGAGAGGCCAGCGCAACGCAGCCGGGTACCCGGCGGACCACAACAGGAAGATGGCCGTCGCGACACCGGGAGCCCCGGTCAGCAACGCGAGCGCGACGATGCCGCGGTCACGTTTCATGCGGCCGAGGCGCGGCGCCTTCTTCGGCGCGCAACCTGTTCACAGCCGATGACGCTCCATCTTGCGGTAGAGGGCGGCGCGGCTCACGCCGAGGTCCTTCGCGGCTCGCGTCACGTTCCCGCCGTGTCTGACGAGGGCCTTCTCCACGAGCAGACCTTCAGCCTCATGCAGCGTCATCATCGCAAGATGTTGCTGCCCGGAAACCACCGGCTGCAGGGCCAGGTCGGCCGCGGCAATAGTCCCGCCGCAGGCGACGAGGACGGCACGTTCCACGGCGTGCTTCAGTTCGCGAACGTTGCCTGGCCAGGAATGTCCGAGCAACGCCCCGAGCGCATCGTCGTCGAACCCCTCGATCTGCTTCTCGTAGCGACGGCACTGGCGTCTGAGGAAGTGCCCGGCGAGGATGGGAATGTCCTCTCGCCTGGCCCGCAGGGCGGGAAGACGTATCTCGACCGTATTCAGGCGATAGAGCAGATCTTCCCGGAACTCGCCGCTAGCGACCACGGCGCCGATGTCCGCGTTCGTGGCCGATAGCACCCGGACGTCGACGCGCTGCGTCTTCGCCGAGCCGACGCGCCGGATCTCACCGGTCTCGAGAACCCGCAGCAGCACCGCCTGCTGCCGATACGGGACGTTGGCGATCTCGTCGAGGAACAGGGTGCCCCGGTCCGCGAGCTCGAAACATCCGGCGCGATCGCTCCTGGCGTCCGTGAAGGCCCCCTTTACGTGGCCCAGAATCTCGCTCTCGAACACACCCTCGCCGAAGCCACCGGCGTTCACCGGCACGAACGACTCGCCTGACCGGTCCGACACCTTGTACAACCAGCGCGCGGCCACGTCCTTGCCCGTGCCGTGCTCTCCGCAGATGAGCACATTGGCGTCCGAAGGCCCCACCTTGGCCATCAGGTCGAGCACCGGCTTCATCGCCGCCGATTCGGCGATGAAGTCCTCCATGCCGGCGGCGTTCCGCCGGTTGGCGCCCGTGAGGCGCTCTCCGTGCCGCTTTGCCCGGCCGAACTCCACCTGCGTCGCCAGCGTCGCCAGGAGACGGTCGTTGTTCCAGGGCTTCTCTACGTAATCGCGCGCACCTCGCCGCATCGCCTCGACGGCGCCGGCAACGCTCCCCCAACCCGTCATCACAACGACCGGCAAGTGCGGATCCTGGTTCCCGAGGCTCCTGAGCAGATCGAGCCCCTCGCTCCCAGAGGTCGTGTCGCGCGTGTAGTTGAGGTCCATCAGCACGCAGTCGAGGTCCCGCGTAGAGACCGTCGAAACAACGGCTTCCGGCGAACAGGCAGTGAGCACCTCGAAGCCGGCGTTCTTCAGGAGGATGCGTAGCGCTTCAACGACGTCCGACTGATCGTCGGCCACCAACACACGCGGCCCAGGCATCCGCTACTCGACCCGCAAGGCTTCCACCGGGGATACGCGGGCAGCACGCCCGGAGGCGACCCAGGTCGCCAGACCGGCGGCGAGTGTCAGCGCCAGCGCCGCCAGCACCAGGACCACGGGGGCTGTAGAAGAGATCCCGAACAGCCGGCTGCGGAGAGCGGCTTCGGCAGCAAGGCTGGCCAGGCAGCCAAGAACCAATCCCGCTGCCACGAGCCTTGACATTTCAGCCACCATCATGCGCCGTACCTGCGAACTCTTCGCGCCGAGGGCCATCCGGACACCGACTTCGCGGGTTCGCCGCGCAGCAAGGTACACGACGACTCCGTACAGACCGACCATGGCCAGGATCAGTGCGGCTGCGGCCATTCCCGCCAGCAACGCGAGCGCGAACCGCGTGCCACTCATCGACCCGCGGACGATGGCCGCCATGGCCTGGACGTTCTCCACGATGATCGATGAATCCACGGCTTCCATTGTTGTCACGATCTCGGGAACCAGGGCGGCGGGTTCCGCGAGTTCCGTGCGGACCGCCACCTTCAGATCGTAGTTGCCCCAGCGCGCTCCCGGTATCGGCGTCAGCGGGTAGTACACGACGAGGGCGGGATCACCATTGACGGAAGCTCCGAAGACATCCCCGACCACACCCACGATCGTGTGCCATGGTGCACCGTAGGCCGTAATCCGTTTCCCCAGCGGGTCCTCACCCGGGTAGAAACGCTCGGCAAAGGCGCGGCTGACGACGACCGCGCCAACCGCCGGGTCATCCAGGTCGGCATCTCCGAACGTCCTGCCCCTCAGGACCGGTACACCCATCGCGGCGAACCAACCCGGTGTGGCAAGCGCGAAGACGGCACAGGTGTTCAGGTCGGACGCGCCAAGTCGTTCTCTCGTTGCGGGATCTTCGAACTCCTGCGCCACGCAGCCGACCAGCCGGCCGGTCAGGGGAAGGGCCGAAGATGCACCGACTGCGCTGACGCCGGGAAGGGCCTCGAGCTCCTCGCGCATCTGGTGAACCAGCCGCCACCAGCTTGCCCCGTCCACGTGACCGCTGTTCGGATAGAGGGAAGCCGTGATCACCGGATCGGCATCGATCCCCGGGTCCACGTTCGCCAGAGCCCGAAAGCTGGTCAGCACGAGCCCGGCGGCAAAGACCAGCGTCAGCGACAGGGTGACCTGAGCAACGAGCACGGCGGCACGCGTCCTGCGCCGGCGGCGGTCTCCCGTGGCGCCACGACCGACTCCAGCCAGATCCGCGGCTCTTCCAAGCGGCCAGGCCGCCAACACGGCGAGAGCGAGAGCCGCAGCCAGCGAGAGAACGACGACGAAGCTCAACACGCCGGCATCCATCACGATTTCTTCCAGCCTCGGAAGCGGCGGCGCCGCTCCGACCAGCCAGCGCGTGATGAACCAGGCGGCAAGCGAGCCCGTCACGGCGCCACCAGCGGCCAGCAGCAGGCTCTGCGCCGCCAGGTAACGGATGATGTGGAGCCGCGTCGCGCCGAGAGACGTTCGCACCGCGAACTGTGTCCGGTCCGTCTCCACCCGCGCCAGCACCAGGTTCACAGCGTTCGCCCACGCGATCAACAGCAGGAGCACCACGGCGCCCTGCAAGAGCAACACCCTTAACGCGACATCTCCCAACACCGCGTCCTTGACTCGGTAGGCGCGCGTCTGGAAGCCGAACCCTTCGACGAAGTCCCTTTCATAGACCTGTGGATACGCGGCTTCGAGCTGGCGGGTGATGAGCGCGAGTTCCGCTCTGGCCTCCCTCACCGTGTGGCCGGGTGCCAGACTCGCCAGTACCGCCAGACCGTGGTCGTTGTAGAAGGGCCCGGCCGCATCGAGGACATAGGGAATCCAGATCTCCGGGCGCTCGAGTCCGGCGGCGCCCCCGGTCGCCGTGCCCGGGATGGAAGTACCGGGTTCAAGCACGCCGACGACCTGGAACGTCAACCTCTGCAGGATGATCGCCTCCGGCAGCGCCTGCCCGACGATCCCCGGGTCGAACCGGATCCTCTTCCCGACGATGTCGGGGTCGGCGCCCAGACGACGTTGCCAGTACCCGTGGGAAAGCACCGCGACGAGAGGGCTGCCGGGGTCGTCGTCCGTCTCCTCGATGAGGCGGCCAAGTCGCGCGCGGGCGCCCACCAACTGCAGGACCCCGGCCGTCGCCTCGGTGACGACGGCCCGATGGAATCCGTCTCCCGCCAACACGTTCTGTGAGCCCGTCGCGTACGCCCCGAGGACGGAGAGCGACTCGGCGTTCCCGGCCAGATGGAAGAACTGGGCAGACGACAGCCCCCACTCCACCTCGGGACCGACGCCCGGAACTCCGCTGCGCAGCACCAGCAGTTGATCGACATCGGGGTAGTCGAGGGGGTCGAACACGACTTGCCTCAGCACCGTGTAGGCGGCCGTCGCAGCTCCTATGCCGACTCCGAGCGTCAGCACCGCCAGGCCCGTGAACGCGGGCGTGCGGGTCAGGCTGCGCACCGCGTGATGGAGTTCAGTCAACACGCTCGTGGTCCTCCCCGGCTACGACTCGCTCTCGTCGACGATGCGCCCGTCCAGCAGATGCAGGGTACGACCGGCCATCCCGGAGTAGCGGGGATCGTGCGTCACCATGCACACCGTGGCGCCACCGCCATGCAGCTCGCCGAGGAGCCTCATCACGGCCTCGCCGTTGGCCGAGTCCAGGTTGCCGGTGGGTTCGTCCGCGAGCACAATGAGCGGATCGCCAACGATCGCGCGGGACACCGCGACTCGCTGCTGCTGGCCCCCGGACAGTTGTGCCGGAAAGTGGTTCGCGCGGTGAGTCATGCCGACCCGCTCCAGGGCCGCGTACACACGCTGCCTGCGCTCGCCGCGCGGAGTGCGGCGATAGACCAGCGGCAGTTCGACGTTCTGGTAGACCGTCAGATCGCCGATCAGGTTGAATGCCTGAAAGATGAACCCGATCGCTTCGTTGCGGACGCGAGCGCGGACGGACGGCCCGAAGTCCTGAACGGATCGCCCGTCGAGTTCGTAGCTGCCCTCGGTGGCCGCGTCCAGCAGGCCGATGATGCTGAGCAGCGTCGACTTGCCGCAACCCGAGGGCCCGGCAATGGCCACGAACTCTCCGCGTTCGATGTCCAGGTGGACCTTGCTGAGCGCGTGGGTCTCGACTTCGTCGGTGTAGTACACCTTGTCCAGATCCCGCAAGTGAATGATGGGCCGGGCCGTCTCCGCCATGGCACCTCCGTTCGCCGTGTTCCTCGACATCGTCCCAGCCGTCCTCACCGTTCCAGGAGAACTCGGTCGTGCTCGTCCCAGGCGGACATGTCCGACAGGATCACGCGGTCGCCGGGACTCAAGCCCTCCACAACTTCGATCTCGCTGACCGACACCCGGCCTACGAGCACACTCACCCGCTCCGCCACCTCCTCCTGGTCGAGACGGAAGAGGACGAGGCTCTCCTCGGCCCTGGTGGCTACGGGCCGCGGCATATGGATCACGTCGGGCACTCGATCAATGACTACGGTGCCGTCGACGCTCAGATTCAGCCGCGCGCTGGCCGGCAGGTCGGCGGCCAGGGAGACATCCACGGTCACCGTGCCGTCTCGGACGCCGGGATCGATCCGCGCTACCTGCCCGTCCATCAGGTCCGCCCGGGTGTCGATCACCGCCTTCTGGCCGACCAGGACCTGTTCCGCCTGGTTCTGCGGGATCCGAATCTCCGCCTTCAGCCGCTCCGGCTGCACCACCCGGCCGAGGGTCTCGCCGGCTTGCACCCACTGACCTTCCTCGACCGCGACCTCGGCCAGGACACCGGCTACGCCGGCACGCGCCACGAGAGAATCGGCGCGCCTCTCGCTCGCTCCCACGATCGAACGCAGACGCTCCACGTTGATGCTCCGCGCCGCGACCTGCTCCGCCGCGGACCCGCCGAGAAGTTCCAGGCGCCGGTTCTCGATGTTCAGTCGATCTTCCAGTTCAGCCAGCATTTCCCTGCCGCGCGCCAGGTCGAACTCGGAGACGAGTCCAGGGCTCTTCGTCTCCAGCTCGCGGTTCGTCTCGTCCCTGTGCCTGGCCTCCAGGTACTGCGTACGCACCTGGGCAATGAGCGCTCGCTGCGCAAGCTCTTCAGACTCCGAAGAGACGTTCACGGACACCAGTTCCGCTTCCGCGTCGGAGAGCTGCTGGCGCACGGTGAGAACTTCGACTGCAACATCCGGATTCGCGAGCCGGAACAGGGGCGTATCCGGGGACACCGTGGTCCCCGGTTGAAGAAGGATCTCGTCGACGCGGCCGGACGTGAGCGCCGTGATCCACCGGTGTCGCATCGGAACGAGCCGGCCGGGGCCCCGCACCTCGCGCACGAACTCGCCACGCTCCACCGTACCGATCCAGACCGTGTCCGCCTGGACGACGGGCATCGCGGGCTCCAGAGCCGCGACGAAGAGGAATGCCGCGATCAGGCCTGCGGCTCCGACTCCAATGCCCGCAACAAGACGAAGGACGCGTTTTCCTCGACGACGGCTCCGGGGCACATCCATGGAGGGCCGATCCCCGCGCGGAAGATCCGGCGTGACGGACTTCGGTTCCCGGTCTGCCGAAGACTCGCTCTGCGCCTCGGGCTGTATACGGAGGGGGGTGGCCATGACCTGAGTCTTCGAGCAATCCCTGTGCCAGTCGCAAACCACCCCTCAACGCAGGAGATCGCTCGCCCGGCGGCTTGGTCCAGCCCACTTCAGGCGTCCGTATCCGGACAGCTCCGCCCGGATGCGGACACTGTGCGGCTGCCCGCGCAGCGGCGCCGTGACGGGGGCCTACCGTTGCTGCTCGATGAACTGAAGGATGGTCAAGCCGACATCCGGCCTCATCCTGCGAACTGCCCAGACGATAGGATGCGCCCTTGTCTCCACGACAGGTTCAGGGATCGACGGAGGAAGGTGAATGAGAGCTCCCGGCGTGCCGGCATTGGTACCGATCGTTCTACTGGTTCTCGCGGCGCTCAGCGCCGGCTGCACGCAGGGCACGGGCGCTGAAGGAGCCGAAGCCCAGGAGGCCGAGACCTCCGTGCCGCTGCGAGCCGTCCAGGATGAGGAAACCGGCTCGATCGCCATCTACCGCGAGGGCGAGAACGAACCGATCGTCACCCAGAACGCCGGCGCGGAGCATCGGCCCTTCCTGCATCCGATCGTCGCTCCGGACAGCAAGGGCCAGGCGACCGAGTACAGCCCCGGGCACCACCCGCACCAGACGGGGCTCTACTGGGGCTTCACCCGCGTCAACGGCGAGCCGATGGACGCGGACACGCTCCGGCAGTGGTTCTACCGCCGCGACAAGCCGGAGGAGATCGCCCGCGCCGTCGGCCGCGACTACTTCCACAACCCGGGCGGCGACTACTGGCGCCGCGATTCGGCCACGGTCGTCACCGAGTCCGGAACCGAGGTGCAGTGGCAGACGGTCTACGGGATGCTGGACGCCGACGGCACCGCCTTCATGACGGAGACCCAGAACTGGACGATGCGGGCGGAAGAAGACCGCTTCATCCTGGATCTCGAATGGGCCGGCGAGGCGGTTTCCGGCGACGTCTCGATCAACGAGATGTCCTACGGCGGCATGTTCCTGCGCATGCCGTGGACCAAGGACACGCCCGGCGAAGCCGTCAACGCGGCCCGGCAGCGCAACCGCCAGGCGGAAGGCCAGCGGGCGATGTGGGTCGACGTAGGCATGCAGGTCGAAGGCCGCGACGACTTTCTCCACGTTGCCATCTTCGACCACCCGATGAACGCCGGCTACCCCCAGACGTGGCGGGTGGACGGCCAGCTCGGTGTCGGCCCGGCGCGGTCACGAATGGGCGACTGGCACATCCCGGAAGGCACGACCGAGGTCATTCGCCACCGGCTCATCGTCTACACCGGCGAGTTGAACGACCTGGAGCTGACGGAGGACTGGGAGGAGTACACGGGCGCCGCCGAGGGCTCGTACTCCACGGCGTCGCTGTGGGGCATCGCCCAGCAGGAGGCGAAGCAGGAGAAGTTCCTGACCCCGGAAGAGGCGGTCGAGGCGATGACCGTGCGCGACGGCTTCCAGGTCAACGCCTGGGCCTCGGAGCCCATGATCACCCAACCCATGGCGTTCGCCTGGGACGACCGCGGCCGCATGTGGGTCGCGGAGAACCGCGACTACGAAACCCGCGGCCGCGGCTTCTCCGGCTCGGGCGACAGCAAGATCCTGATCCTGGAGGACACGGATCGCGACGGCACGGCCGACAGCAAGAAGGTCTTCGCCGAGGGCATCCCCTTCCCGGCGGCGCTGGCGGTCGGCTTCGACGGCGTCTTCGTCGGCGCGCCGCCCCACCTGCTCTACCTCCCGGACCGCGACGGCGACGACGTGGCTGACATGGAAGACGCGGAGATCCTGCTGACCGGCTGGGGCATCCGCGACCGTCACGAGACGATAAACAGTTTCCACTGGGGCCCCGACGGCTGGCTCTACGGCCTCGAAGGGTTCGCGACACCGTCCGTGATCCGCAAGCCCGGCCCCGAGGAGACGATCTACGGCCACAACGATCCGTTCCCCACGGACCTGCTCGAAGCCGACGGGGTCGACATCAACGGCGGCGTCTGGCGCTACCACCCGACGAAGGACCGCTTCGAGGTCGTCGCCCACGGCTTCAGCAACCCGTGGGGCATCGACTACGACGCGAAGGGACAGATCTTCATCACCGCCTGCGTGATCCCCCACCTGTTCCACGTCGTCCCCGGAGGCATCTACCACCGCCAGGGCGGCAGCCACTTCAACCCGTACGTCTACGGCGACATCCGGACGATCGTCGACCACAGGCACCGCTCCGCGCACGGCGGCGCCCGCGTCTATCTTTCGGATGCCTTCCCCGAGGAGCACTACGGCCGGCTGTTCATGGCGAATATCCACGAGCACGCGGTGCTCACCGACGAACTCATACCCAAGGGCTCCGGCTTCGTCGCCGAACACGGCGAGGACTTCCTGCTCGCGAACAACAAGCAGTGGGTCGGCTTCAGCATGGAGATCGGCCCGGGCGGCGACGTCTACGTCCTCGACTGGCACGACGCGGACATCTGCGGCAACGACGTCCAGCACAAGGAGACCGGGCGCATCTTCCGCATCACGCCCGAGCAGACCCGCGCGGACAACTGGGAGGGCCGTTACGACGACGTCAAGACGATGTCGAACGAGCAACTCGCCCGTCTGCAACTCTCGAAGAGTGCCTGGCACGCGCGCCGGGCCCGGGTCGTCCTCCAGGGCCGGGCGGCGAAGGGCGAAGTCGACGCCTCGGTTCACGAGGCTCTGCACGAGACGTTCGCGTCGAACCCGGACGGCGACATCCGCCTGCGGGCGATGTGGGCGCTCCACGTTGTCGGCGGCTTCACGGCCGGGCAGTTGACCGACGCGCTCGACGACGAGGACGAGCACGTCCGCGCCTGGGCGATCCAGCTCCTGACCGAAGACCACGACGCGCCCGCGGCCGCCACGGCGAAGTTCGTCGAACTGGCCGACCGCGACGAGTCTCCCGTCGTCCGCCTGTACCTCGCGGCGGCTCTCCAGCGCGTCGAGCACGAGGTGCGGTGGCCGATCGCCGAACACCTGGCGACGAAGGGCGACGACGCGGACGACCACAACATCCCGAAGATGATCTGGTTCGGCCTCGAGCCCCTGGTGCCGGAGGACCCGGAGCGCGCGCTCCTTCTGGCGCGGAACTCCGAGATCCCGATGCTGACGGAGAACATCGCACGCCGCGCAGTCGCCGCGAACGAACTCGAGTTCCTCGTCACCTCGCTCGACGACCGGTCCGAGGCCCGTCCTGCCCTCCTGCGGGGCATGCGGGCCGGGCTGGAAGGCCAGTTCGAGATCGACCGGCCGGAGAACTGGGCTTCCGTCTACCGGAAACTGAAGAGGAGTCGCGCACTGGCCGACCTCGCCGAAGAAGTCGACCAGCAGTTCGGCGGCGTCGAGGTTTCACGTCAGTTCCTAGCCACTCTCGACGACGAGAGCGCGCCGGCCGAGGATCGACGGCGAGCCATTCGAGGCCTCGCCGACCAGCAGCACTCGGAGCTCTTTGAACGGCTTCCGGCCCTGCTGGAAGCGCCCGAGCTGCGGCTCGCCGCGATTCGCGCCTACGCCGCGTTCGACGGCCGCTGGGAGTCCGGGTTCCTGCTGCTGGGGCACTACGACTCCTTCAACGCGGACGAGAAGCTCGCCACGGTGCAGACGCTGTCGTCCCGGCCCATCTACGGCCGGGTCCTGATGGGCGCGATCAAGGAGGGCAGCATTCCCCGGCGCGACGTGCCGGCGTACGTCGCCCGCCAGCTCCACCGGGTCGTGGGCAGCGGCTTCCTCGAAGTCTGGGGGCCGATCACCCGCGTCTCCAGCGAGAAGACCGCGGCCATCGCGAAGTACACGACGATCCTGAACGACGCGGCGATCGCGGCGGCCGACACTGCCCACGGCGAGCAGATGTTCGGCGAACTCTGCGGCGTGTGCCACCAGATGTTCGGCGAGGGCGGCCTCATCGGCCCCGACCTCACCGGTTCCAACCGAACGGAGCTGGACTACCTGCTGACGAACATCATCGACCCGAGCGGCGACATCCAGGACGTCTACCAGACCCTGATGGTGACCACCCGGGACGGCCGCACCTACTCGGGCACCGTGGCCACCAAGAGTCCCCGCTCCATGACGCTCCGGGTCGTCGGCCAGGACGAGGTGGTCATTCCGCAGTCGGACATCCAGTCGTTCGATTACTTCCCGCTCTCGATGATGCCGGAACGACTGCTCGATGGGTACGGAGACGACGAGGTGGCCGACCTGGTCGCGTATCTCATGACCGCCCAAGAGGCGGGCTCGCAGGGTCCGTAGGGAGCCGAGGCGGATGACGAACGTCGCGATGGTCGGCCTCGGCTTCGGCGCCGAGTTCATCCCCATCTACCAGGCCTACGCCGGCGCCAACGTCCACGCGATCTGCCGCCGCGACGAGGCGGAACTCCACAAGATCGGAGACCAGTTCGGGATCGAACGGCGCTACACGGACTACGACGACGTGCTGGCCGACCCGGACGTGGACTACGTCCACATCAACACGCCGATCCCGGACCACGCCTGGATGTCGCTCGCCGCGCTCGACGCCGGCAAGCACGTCATGTGCACCGTGCCGATGGCGACGACCGTCGACGACTGCCGAAAGATCGTCGAGAAGGTCGAGGAGACCGGGCTCAGGTACATGATGGCCGAGACCGTCGTCTACAGCCGCGAGTTCCTGTTCATCAAGGAGCTGTACGAGAAGGGCGAGCTCGGCGACATCCAGCACCTGGCGGCCTCCCATCCGCAGGACATGGACGGCTGGCCGTCCTACTGGGAACGGATGATCCCGATGCACTACGCGACGCACGTCGTCAGCCCGTGCCTCGGACTCGTCGACGGACTGGCCGAGTACGTGAGCTGCTTCGGCTCCGGCGTCGTCCGCGACGACATCGCGGAGAAGTCCGGCAACCGCTTCGCCGTCGAGACCTGCCAAATCAAGTTCAAGGACCGTGACCTCGTAGCCCACATCTGGCGCTTTCTCTACGACGTCGCCCGGCAGTACCGCGAGAGCTTCGACGTCTACGGCACGAAGAAGAGCTTCGAGTGGACCCTGATCGAGAACGAGCCCCACGTGCTGCACACGGCGAAGAAGCCCGAGCACGAGATCCCGGAGAAGATCGAGGTGCCGGACTACGCGAATCTCCTGCCGGAACCGATCCGGCACTTCACCCTGCCCCAGGAGATCCACGACGCGGAGCACCTCTCCTTCATCCAGGGCGGCGGCCACGGCGGATCCCACCCCCACCTCGTCCACGAGTTCCTCAGCGCACTCGACGAGGACCGTGACCCCTGGCCCAACGCGGTGACCAGCGCCAACTGGACCTGCGTCGGCATCTGCGCCCACGAGTCCGCTCTGAACGGCGGCGAGATCGTCCGCCTGCCCGGCTTCACGCTCCGAACGTAGGACCCGACTCCACAACCCCGGCTTCAGGAGGGCCAATGAACAAGACCAAGCTACTGATCGCGAGCTTCCTCACCATCCTGGTTGCCGGACTGGGAACCGCCGTTCGCGGCGGACTCCTCCTGGAGTGGGGCACGGCGTTCGGCTTCACGCAGACGGAACTCGGACAGATCACCGGCGGCGGCTTCGTCGGCTTCGGACTCGTCATTCTCGTGGCCAGCGCCTTCCTCGACCGCTACGGCTACAAGCCGTTCCTGATGGGCGCCGGCGTTCTGCACGTCCTGTCCGTCATCGTGGCCGTTGCGGCCACGGTCATCTACAACGGATCGATCGACACCGATCCGGAGTTCGCCCGTGCCGGGGCCTACTTCTGCCTGTTCTGGGGCGTCTTCATCTTCGCGGTCGCGAACGGCATCTGCGAAGCGGTGATCAACCCGCTGGTCGCGACCCTGTACCCCAAGGAGAAGACCCACTACCTGAACATCCTGCACGCCGGCTGGCCCGCCGGCCTGATTGCCGGCTCTCTCCTGGGTATCGGCCTGATCGGCCGCGTGCGCTGGGAGATCGTTCTCGCGCTCTATCTCGTTCCGACCCTCATCTACGTCCTGATGATGGTCAAGGAGAAGTTCCCCAAGTCCGAGGCGGCTGCCGCGGGCGTCAAGTTCCTCGACATGGTCAAGGAGTTCGCCGCGCCCATGCTGCTCTTCCTGCTCGTGCTCCACGTCTGCATCGGCTACGTCGAGCTCGGAACGGACAGTTGGATCGTCAACATCATGGACACCGTGCTCGGCGGCAAGGGACTGTTCATCCTCCTCTACACCTCGATCCTGATGTTCGTGCTGCGCTTCTTCGCCGGCCCGATCGTCCACCGGATCAATCCCCTCGGGCTGCTGTTCGTCAGCGCCTGCGTCGCCGCCATCGGCCTCTACTCGCTCGGCTCTCTGGCCGGCGCGGTCACCGTGATGATCGCCGCCACGATCTACGGCGCCGGCAAGGCCTTCTTCTGGCCGACCATGCTGGCCGTCGTCTCCGAGCGCTTCCCCAAGGGCGGCGCGCTCACCCTGGGCGCCGTCGGCGGCGTCGGCATGCTCTCGGCGGGCCTCCTCGGCGGCCCGGGCATCGGCTACCTGCAGGACCGCCACGCCTCGCAGGACCTGCAGGCGAACGCCCCCGCCGTCTACGAGGAGTACAAGGCCCAGGGCACGAACAGCTTCCTGTTCTTCGCCCCGGTCCAGGGCCTCGACGGCTCCAAGGCCGGTCCGGTCATGGAGAAGGCGAAGGACTTCAGCATCGAGCTGCCTCCGGACGAACAGGCGGTGCGCGACGCGTCGTTCCACGGCGGCCAGACCGCGCTCCGGATCACCGCGGCGATACCGGTGTTCATGGCGCTCGGCTTCTTCTACCTGATCATTCACTTCCGGCGGGCAGGCGGCTACAAGCAGATCGAGCTGACGTCGCAGAACGAAACCTGATCGCTGGCGGCGAGGTCAGACTCGCTCCGCGCCGAGGACCCGGCTACCTACCAACGCATGTCCATCCTCGAAGATCGCGAGGAGATGCGCCGGTCCGGCTACCGGGTCGTGGACGCCATCGTCGAGCGCCTGAGCGAACTTGGCGATGACAAGGCGTTCCAGACGGCGCCGCGGGATGTCACCGAGGCGTTGCTCGATGGACCTCCTCCCGAGGAGGGGCGGGACCTCGACCCACTGCTCGAGACCGTGGTTCGCGACGTGATGCCGCTCGCGGCGCGGATCGACCACCCGCGCTTTCTCGCCTTCGTACCCGCCAGCCCCTCTTGGGCCTCCGTGCTGGCCAGCTTCCTGATCAGCGGCTACAACGTCTTCCAGGGGACCTGGCTCGCCTCCGCGGGACCTTCCCAGATCGAACTCACGGTCACCGACTGGTTTCGCGATTGGCTGGGCTACCCGGAAGGCGCGGGCGGCCTGTTCACGAGCGGCGGATCGGCCGCCAATCTGCTGGCCGTCGTCGCGGCGCGCGAGGCCGCTGGAAACCCGCAGCGAGGTGTGGTCTACGTTTCGGACCAGGCCCATGGCTCGGTAGGGCGCGCCGCCCGGATTGCCGGAGTCGATCCGGCCCGGATACGGGTCCTGGCCACCGACGATGAGTTCCGGCTCGTTCCGGCGGCCCTGCTGGAAGCCGTACGTCGAGACCGCGAGGCGGGTCTGGAACCGTTCTGCCTCGTGGCGAGTGCCGGCACGACGAACACCGGCGCGATCGATCCCCTGGTGGAGCTGGCGGAGATCGCGCGGGCGGAGGGACTCTGGAACCACATCGACGCCGCGTACGGCGGCTTCGCCGTCCTCGACCCGGAAGCCCGACCCCTGCTCCAGGGCCTTGAACTGGCCGACAGCGTGACTCTCGACCCGCACAAGTGGCTCATGCAGCCCTACGAGACGGGCTGCCTGATGGCCCGCGACGTTACCCGCCTGGAGTCCGCCTTTCGCATCCTCCCCGACTACATGCAGGACACCGATCTCGGCGCCCGGCAGGTGAACTTCTGCAACCGCGGGCTCCAGCTCACCCGCGCATTTCGCGCCCTTCGCGTATGGCTCGCCGTCCAGCGCTACGGTCTGGCCGCGCACCGGCAAGCCATCGCAGACGCCATGGGCATCACCGCAAAGGCGGCCGATCGCGTCGCAGGCGAGGACGAACTGGAGCTTCTCGCGCCGTCGAGTCTGGGCGTGGTCTGTTTTCGCTACCGGGGCCCAGCCGCGGAACCGTCCGTTCCGAGTGAACGCCTCGACGAACTGAACCACCAGATCCAGGACCGCATCGTCCAGTCGGGATTCGCGATGATCGCCTCGACACGACTCGACGACCGCTTCTCGCTGAGGTTCTGCGTCCTGAACACCCGCACCACCGAGGACGACGTCATGCAGGTCCTGGACCGCGTTCTGGAGATCGGCAGGGAACTGCGGTGACGACTCAGCACGGCCAGTGCGTGGCCGCGATCAGTTCCTACTGCGACGGCGCCTGGTACAGCTCGATCTCGTAGCCGTCGGGGTCGCGGAAGAAGATGATCGTCGGCGGATTCTCGCCGGGGATCGTGACGTGACGCAGGGTCGAGCCGGCGGCCTCGGCCCGCTTGGCCAGCGCCTTGGCGTTCGCCGTGTTGACGATGATCCGGCCGTACCGGCCCTTGCCCTCGGGCAGCGGATCGTCGTTCAGGTGCGCAAGGGCGAGACCCGCGCCACCGCCGGGGGCCACCAGACCGATCTCGATCGGCTCGTCCGAGTCCGGCGGGTACTGCCAGGCACGAGTGAAGCCCAGGACCTCGGCGTAGTACTTCTCCGACCGCTCGAGGTCCGCCACGTTGATGGCTACCAGCCCCAATTCGGCGTCCGACTTGTCGTCTCCGGCCGCCAACGGGGCCGCCAGGCACACGCACATCGCCATCACCAAGGCCCGAACGGTCCACTTCGACATCACTAGCTCCTTTCCGAGCATCGAACCCACTGTCAACAGAGGCCGGCGAGCATAGCGCGCCCGATTCGAGGCACGTTGGGCGGCGATGTGGTCGCCGCTTCGCGGCGCAGTGTTGTCCGCGGGTCAGAAGACCCGCGGCTACATGCCGGCGGGGGCGCCGGCGCACCCAGTGGGCAGCTCGTTCAGCTAGCCTGCGCCGATGCGGCGCCAGTACCACTTCATGCCCGATGAAGACGGCCAGAAGGCTTGGGACGTCAACCGGCTCATCGAACTGAGCGCCGACCTGCCCGTCGAGGAAGTGCCACTCGCCGTCATCGCCGAGATCGACCAGGTCTACTGGTTCGATCGCGACCACTTCCGGCCGACGGTCCGGTCTGTCGTCGAGCACATGGCGATGATCGAGGCGACGGACCTCGCGCATCCGATCATCCTTGGAATGGACGGCCGTGTGATGGACGGGATGCACCGCGTGGCCAAGGCGCTGGTCCAGGGCCGTAGGACGATCGCGGCGAGGCGTTTCCCGGTCGATCCGGCGCCCGACCACCGCAACTGTCATCCGGCAGATCTCGACTACTCGACTTCCGACAGCTAGCGCTCGGCGCCGCTGACCCGGCGCGTCGAGAGACTCTCAGGCGGCGTGGCGGCGTTCGTTGGCCGCCGGCGACCTACTCCACCGGATTCGCGGCGATGAACTCGTTGATGATCCGGGCGAGCTCTTCGCCGTGGCTCTCCTGGATGAAGTGGCCCGCGCCTTCGACCGAGACATGGGCCTGGCCCTGGGCGCCGGGAACCCGCCTCTGGAACGGTTGTTCGCCGCCGCGCGATATCGGGTCTCTGTCGCCGAACGCCGTGAGGAAGGGCTTCTCCCAGCGCTCGAAGACCTCCCAGGCCTTGCGGTTCGCCTCGTTCGACGGATCGTCGGCGAAGACCGGCACGCGCTGCGGCATGATCAGGGCTCCGGCCTTGTAGGCGGGCTCGGGAAAGGGCGCGTCGTAGGCCGCCGCGATCGACGGATCGCCGGTGTTCGCGGCCAGCATGCGGCCGGTGGGGATGTCGCCACGGTCGATCATCCCCTGATTCCTGCGCTTCCAGCGGATGAACGCGCTGTCTTCCGGGAAGTCCTCCGGGCCGGCCGCCGCCCCCACCGGCAGCCCCGTGTTCGAGATGACGACTCGGGCGAACCGTTCCTCGTTCTCCGCCACCACCCGGAGGCCGATGAGGCCTCCCCAGTCCTGTCCGAAGAAGGTCGCCTGCTGCAGATCGAGCGCCTCGACGAGTTCGGTCATCGCGTCGACGTGGAACTTGTACGTGTGGGTGTCCATGCTCGCCGGCTTGTCCGAGCGACCGAAGCCGATCAGGTCCGGCACGATGCAACGATGGCCGGCCGCGACCAGGCCCGGGATCATCTTCCGGTACAGGTAGGACCACGTCGGCTCTCCGTGGATCAGCAGAACCGGCTCGCCGTCGGCGGGCCCCACGTCGAGGTAGTGGACGCGGTAGCCATCGATCTCCAGGTAGTGGGGCTCGAAGTCGAAGCCCGGCAGGTTCTCGAACCGGGCATCCGGAGTGCGGTACACGCCCGGGCGAATCTCCTCGGCAAGGGCGGGTGTCGCCATCGCCACAAAGGCCAACGCCATGGCGACGAGGTGTCGCCGTGATCTCTTCATCTCGTGTCCTCCGTTCGGTCGTGCACAGGCCAGGAATGTGACGCCCGACTCTACTGGGTGCGCCGGCCATCTGGCCGGCATCCGCCGCCAGGCGGAATCCGGGTATCCTCTCCGCGCCCCTGCAGACGGAAGTAGGCCCAGATGACTCAGAACGGAACCGTTGTACGCCTCTCCGGCGTCCGCAAGACGTTCGGCGCCCACACCGCGGTCGACGACTTCGACCTGGCGATCGAACCCGGCACGATCTACGGCCTGCTGGGGCCCAACGGCTCCGGCAAGACGACCACGATCCGCATGATGATGGGCATCCTCCTGCCCGACGGCGGCGCCGTGGAGCTCTTCGGCGGCGCACCCGACTTCGACCGGCGCAGCCGGGTCGGCTACCTGCCGGAGGAGCGCGGCGTCTACGAGAAGATGAAGGTCCTCGACCAGCTCGTCTTCTTCGGCGAGATCCGCGGTGTCGCGCGGTCCCTGGCCCGCAGCCGGGCCGAGAAGTGGCTGGAGCGGCTCGGCCTCAGCGAATGGTCGTCCAAGAAGGTGCAGGCGCTGTCGAAGGGGATGCAGCAGAAAGTGCAGTTCATCTCCACGGTGCTCCACGATCCGGAGCTGCTGATCCTGGACGAACCCTTCAGCGGCCTCGACCCGATCAACCAGGACGTGCTGGAGGAGATCGTCCTGGAGGAGAGCGCGCGCGGCAAGACGATCCTCTTCTCGACCCACCTGATGGAGCAGGCGGAGCGGCTCTGCGAGCGGGTCTGCCTCATCTCGCGGGCGCGCAAGGTGCTCGACGACGACCTGAAGGAGCTGAAGCGCCGCGAGCGCTCCGGCGCCGTGGCGGTGGAGTTCGACGGCGAGGCTCCCCCAGTCGCCACGTGGCCGGGCGTATCGGAGGTCGAGGAGGCCGGCGACGCGTTCCACCTGTCCCTGCACGACGGCGTGCGGCCCGAGAAGATTCTGGCCGAGGTCGTGGCGGCAGGAGTCAGCCTGCGCCGATTCGAGCTGCTCGAACCCCGGCTGCACGAGATCTTCGTGCGCCACGCCGGAGAGCCAGCCGAAGACGATGCCCCATCCCCGGCGGGAGGTGCGTCATGAAGCAGATCTGGTCGGTGATCCGTCGCGAGTACGTGGAGCGCGTCAAGACGAGGGCGTTCATCCTCTCGACGCTCGGCATGCCGCTGCTCATGATCGGCATCATGGCGGTGGTCGGCTTCGTCGCGGTCCTCTCCGAGCAGTCGGAGCGGGAGATCGTGCTGGTTGACCAGAGCGGGCAGCTCGGCGAACGGGTCCAGCAGGCCCTCGAGCAAGCTGGCTACGAGGTGGAGCTCGCCGCCGCCGGAGTCGACATGCAGGGCCTGGACCAGCAGGTGCTGGACGAGGAACTCGAGGCTTACATCGTTCTCGACGACACGACCGCCAGCGAAGCCGTCTTCGCCTACCGGGGGAAGGAACCGCCGGGAAGCGTGCGCTCGCAGTTGATGCGGGCGGCCGTCGTCGAGGAGATCGTCGACCTGCGCCTCGGCGAGATGGAGGACGGCGACTCGGTCCGCAGGCTTTTCGAGGGCGGCGCGCTGGAGTACGAACCGGTGGGCCTCGACGAGGAGGAAGCGGAGGAAGCCGAGGCCGAACGGATCACCGGCATGATCACCGGCATCGCCGGCGGACTCATCCTCTACATCATGATGCTCGCCTACGGCGCCCAGACGCTGCAGTCCGTCCTCGAGGAGAAGCAGAGCCGGGTGGTCGAACTCGTCATCTCGTCGCTGCGGCCGTGGCAGCTCATGCTGGGCAAGATCGTGGGGGTCGGAGCAGTCGGGCTCACCCAGGTAGCGATCTGGATCACCTGCGTGGCCCTGCTGGCGGGCCTCGCACTGCCGTCCCTGATCGCCGCGGCCTCCGACTTTGAAGAGCTGGCTCAGTTCCGGCAGTACCTGCCGGGCCCCGGCGCCGTTCTCCTGCTCGTCGTCTTCTTCCTGCTCGGCTACTTCCTCTACTCGAGCCTGTTCGCCGCGGTCGGCGCCATGTGCAGGAACCTGCAGGAAGCCGGCCAGACCCAGGCGCCCCTCATCATCCTGATCATCGTCCCGTTCATGCTTCAGATGATGACGTTCCAGGGAAACACCATGCCGTGGATGAACTGGGTGGCCCTCTTCCCCTTCTTCAGCCCGATCATGATGTACCCCCGGGCCGTGATGGGGGACGTGCCCGCCTGGATGATCGCCGCCTCGATCGTCCTGATGGCTCTGACCGTCTGGGGCGCCGCCTGGGTGGCGGGCAGGATCTACAAGGTCGGCATCCTCAGCCAGGGCAACCGTCCCAGCCCGCGCGAGTTACTGCGCTGGATCCGGGAGGCCTAGGATCGGCGGCATCGGACAGTTGATCCAGGCTGAAACGGCCCGCAGGAGTTCGCCCTCCTCCACCGTGACCTCGTGATCGGCGCTGATGCAGGCGACCGCCGCCTCCAGAACGCGCTTCTTCACCTGCGGCGCGGCCCGGTCCAGTTCGACCAGAGCCGCATCGAGCGGGGCGAAACCGCACTCCTCGTGCGTGAGCAAGCGCCGCTCCGGCAGCGACAGGACTCGCCACCCTGCAGCGAACGCCCCTTCGGCAGCTTGTCGATCCCGATTGCCGACGTAAGCCAGCACTGACAGCAGCACGGCCAGCGAGGACTCCACCGCGCCGGCCGAACGATGCCGCACCCTGGTCGGCCCCGTTCGCCCGAAGGAGACCTGCATGTCTCGCAACAGGATGCGCTGGAGCGACCACTCGAACAGGTCGATGACCTCATCGGCCTCGACGAGCTCGACCAGGTTCTCCTGGAATCGCTGGTACTGCCACGACGTCAGGGCGCGCAGCGCGGGCAGCGTCAGCTCGACCGCGGGAAGACGCAGTCTCGGGTCGAGTTCCCCGACCAGCGGAGCCAGACGGACGGTCTCTTCGTAGACGCCGTCGTCCGCCGCCGCCTTGAGGTGGGCTAGCTGCGACTGCCGCGGCCCCGGGTCGCGGTCGAGCAGAAGCGCATAGACCAGCGCACGGGCGCCGTAGGGCTCATGGGCCGCCTCGACGACCGGTTCCGGCAGCCGGCCCATGAGCGCCGCGGCATACTCGACGTGCGCCGGTGTCGGCTGGCCGACCTGGGCGACGGCGTCCTCCAGATCCGCGGCCGCCGATGCGTCGGCTCCAGCCCCCGCGAACCCCGCGACGGCGGGCGCCGTGGCCGCTTCCAATGCACCAACGACCTGCGGCGGCAGCTCCGGAAACCCGCCGTCCCAGGACGGATCGATCCGCCTGATCCGCTCGCCCAGCGGCGGATGGGTCGAGAACATCGCGCTGAAGCCGGAGGTCGCCCTGCCGAAGAACATGTGACTGGCCTGCGGGGCGTTCGGGTTCTCCACCTTCGAGCCGGTCACAAAGCCGCCGATCTTCTTCAGCGCGCCGGCGATGCCGCCGGGATGGCGGGTGAACTGCACGGCCGAGGAGTCGGCCAGGAACTCGCGCTGCCGGCTGACCGCGGCCTTGATCAGGTTGCCGAAGAAGGTGCCGGCAAACCCGACGACCGCGAGACCGGCGCCGAGCGCCATGATCGGTAGCGCACCCTTGCTGTCTCTCGATCGTCCCCCTCCCGCTCCGCTGTAGAAGGACATCCTCAGGATGAAGTAGCCGATCATCCCGATGAGGAAGATCCCGTGGAGCAGGCCCATCAGGCGAATGTTCAGCCGCATGTCGCCGTTCAGGATGTGGCTGAACTCGTGGGCGATGACGCCCTGGAGTTCGTCACGGTCGAGGGTCGTCGCCGCACCGCGGGTCACGCCGATCACCGCGTCCTGCGGCGCGAAGCCGGCGGCGAACGCGTTGATTCCCTGCTCACCGTCCATGATGTAGACGGGCGGCGTCGAGGTGCCCGAAGCGATCGCCATCTCTTCGACCACATTCACCAGCCTGCGCTCGACCGGGTCCGACGTGCTGCCGTCCACGAGTCGACCGCCCAGTTCCTCGGCGATCACGCGCCCGCCGCCGCGTAGCTGCGCGATCTTGTACAGGCTGCCGCCGACGACGACGACGAGAGTGCCGCCCACGGCCAGGAGCAGCAGCCGCGGATCGGCGACGGCGCTCCAGTCGATCTCGTTCGTTTCCGGATCGCGACCGAGGAAGCCCATCGTGGCGGCCAGCACTAACTCCACCGCCACGACGATCGCCAGCACCGCCAATGCGAAGAGCAGCACCAGGCGAGCCGTGCCCCGGCGCGCCGCGTCCTGTTGCTGAAAGAAGTCGGTGGCCATCGCGCCGCCGCCTGAACCGGGAAGTCCGGACTAGTCGAACGAGATACTCGGCGCTTCGGCGATCGCCTCGCTGTCGAACTCGAGCAGCGTCGCATCCTGACCGTGGCCGAACATTCCGGCGACCATGACGGCCGGGAACCTCTGCTTGAAGGTGTTGTACGTGGTCACCGCGTCGTTGAACGCCTGGCGCGCGAAGGCGACCTTGTTCTCCGTCGAGCGCAGTTCCTCGCTGACCTGCATCATGTTCTGGTTGGCCTTCAGATCCGGGTAGGCCTCAGCCAGCGCGAACAGGCGGCCGAGCGTGCCGGTGAGGACGCCTTCCGCCGAGGCAAGACCCTGGATCGCGGCGGCGTCGCCCGGGTTCGCGGCGGCCTGCTCCAGTCCGCCCGCCGCCATGTTCCGGGCCTGGATCACCGCCTCGAGCGTTTCCCGCTCGTGACTCATGTAGCCCTTCGCCACCTCGACCATGTTCGGGATCAGGTCGTAGCGCCGCTTGAGCTGGACCTCGATCTGCGCGAATGCGTTCTGGTAGCGGTTCTTCAGCGTGACCAGCTTGTTGAAGGTCCCGATCAACGACGCGCCGAAGATGACGGCGAGGAGGACCAGACCGGCCAGGATGACGATGGTCAGAATGCTCATGACCGCATGGTGTCACAGCCGGAAGGTGTACTGCGCCTTCACCGCCAGCCTCGAGTCCTGCTGCCGGAAGTCGGTACCTCGCTCGCCGAGCTCCTGTACCCAGCCCTGGCCGAAGATGAAGAAGATGTCGTTGCCCGGCTCGAGCGTCCAGCGCACCCGGCCCTGGAAGCCGAGGTTGCCCGAACGGTTGTCGAACTGCAGCACATTCGCGAAGGACAGCTTGGGCGAGACGGCGTAGTTGAACTCCGCGCGGTGGATCCTGGCGACGAAGTCGCCCTGCGGCAGGCGCGCAAAGGTCTGGTTCGTCTGGAGGCTGATCGTGAGCCGCGGTGGCGCCGAGTACCGGAGGCTCACGCTGTATGTCTCGGCGTCGCCCGACCAGAAGCTGCCGAACGTCACTCCGACGTTCCCCTGAAACCGCCGCTTCTGCGCCGAACTGAAGAAGATCCGTAGCGGCGTGAAGTCGTACTCGCCCGGCGGCAGGACCACGCCGGGCGAGATCTCGAACGGCTCGAACAGCCGCTCGTAGGTCGGGTTCACGTCGAACAGGCTGTGCAGCGAGTCGCCCGACTGGAAGTGCCAGTCGACGAGCGTGAAGTAGAACTCCCGGCTCTCGACCAGGCCGTTGTCGAGCCTCTTGAACTCCGTGTAGAAGACGTCGTGGTACATCTGCTGGATGCCGAGCCATTGGTCCTTGGGCCGCGGGTTGAAGCTGGCGCCCAGCCGCAGCATGCGCACGTTGTTGCGCTGAACGAAACCGAGGGCCGGATCGAAGTTCTCCTGGATCTCGCGCCACTGCACCTGGGCGTCGTACCGGTCGTTCGGAAACGCGGCCGCGAAGCCGAACGAGGCATCGTTGTCGGAGACGCCCTCGTTCTCGCTCTGGAGTCCCCAGGCATTGAAGACGAAGTTCCGGCCGCTGCCCAGGATGTCGGAGGTGGCCAGGCGGAGGTCCACGCCCATCGTGGTGGCGTCCGTCGCGAGGGCCTGGTTGCCGCTGGTAACGAGCGCGCCCACGTAGGACTGCTGCCAGAAGTTCTGCCGGACCCGCCCGACGAACAGGCTCTGGTCGTCGACGACCGAGGTGTCCCGCGAGCCGACGTTGAGTACGCCGACTTCGGTCCGTCCCACCCTGCCCGTCAGCTTCACGCCGTAGTCGAGCGGCACCTCCTGTCCTCGCAGCAGTCCGATCCGGCGGCTGAAGAAGGGGAAGATCTCCGCTCCCGTACTGGGAATGCCTCCAGGCTGACTGACCCCGGTCGTGGCGAAGTTGAAGACGCCGGCATCCTGCAGGAAGAACGACCGCTTCTCGGGAAAGAAGATCGAGAAACGGGTCAGGTTGATCTGGCGGGCGTCGACTTCGGTCTCGCCGAAGTCCGTGTTGAACGTGGCCGTCAGCTTGAGGTTGGGCGTCACGTTGTAGAACAGGTCGAGGCCGGGCTTGCCGCGCAGACTGTCGTCGCCGCTGCCGGCGCTGTAATCCCAGCGTCCCGCGACGAACGGCCGGATGTCCAGGCTGAGGCCCTGCTCCAGGCCCCCGAGGCCCGTGATCTCGCCTGCCTCCGAGACCTGGAAGAACTGCGCGTCGAAGCGGGCGCCCGCCCAGCGAGCCTCCTCGAACTTCCGCCGGATGCTCCGGCTGATGTTGAAACCCCAGACCGTGCCGTCCGGGGGGAAGTTCAGGCTCTTGAAGGGGATGGCGAACTCCGCGCTCCAGCCCTGGTCCGAGCGCGCCGTCTCCACCGTCCAGATGGCATCCCAGTCTTCGTTCGTCTCGCCGTTCGCGAACACGAGGCCGTCGACCAGGGCGCCGTTCGGGTTCGTCGCGAAGTAGAAGGCGTTGCTCTGATCGCGGAACGTATCGAGCAGCAGTTCGACGTAGTCGTCGGGCCTCAAGGATGCATCGCGGGCCATCTGCGACGCGAGGATTCCGTCCGGCTCGGAGTCATGGCACATCACGCCGATGTAGAGGTTGTCGGCGTCGCGCAGCAGGGCGACCTCCGTGCGCTCGCTCGGCGCGACGCCTGCCGTCGGGATGCGCTGAATCAGGTTGCCGATCCCGGGCGACGTTTCCCAGGCCGGTTCGTCGAGGACGCCGTCGACGAGGATCGATTCCGACACGGCCGTGACAGCGGCCGTCCGCGTCGACCTGCCCGGCTCGTCCTGGCGGAGAGCGGCGCCCGACGGCGCCGGAGCTGCGAGAGCCAACAAGGCGCAGAGCGGCAACAGCGACAAGACCACCCGGAACCTGCCCGAGTCGCTTGCTGCCGGATACAACTTGCTGACCGTTCTGATTGCTGGGCCGCTCGTCCTAAGGCGAGGGCAAGAGACCTTCCCGGTCCACCCACTCGCCCCGCAGCATGACGCGGTCGATCTGGAGCGTGTTACGTATGTCGGTCAGCGGATCGGCGTTCAGCACGATCAGGTCGGCGCTCATGCCGGCGGTCAGCGTTCCGAAGTCCGCCTCCCCGACCGGCGGCACGCGGCCGGCACCCGTCGCGGTGGCCGCGACGAGCGTTTCCATCGGCGTCAGGCCCGCCTCGACGTAGAGCTCGAGTTCGTGGTGTGTGCCCCAGCCCATCGGCACGTTCGGGGTGCCACTGTCGGTTCCCAACGCCACCTTGATGCCGTGGTCGTGGAGCGTCTTGACGAAGTCCTGCACCTGCCGGAAGGAGACCTTGCGGCCCCCCAGGTCTTCCGCCGCGAGGACGCCAGCGCGCGTCTCCTCGTCGCTCCACCGCTCCAACACCCGCGGATTCATCACCGCCCGCAGCTCCGGGTCCTCCAGCAACTCCGGGTTCTCGGCGAAGTGCCAGTTGTTCTGGATGATCGACAGCGTCGGCGCGAACGCGCAGTCCTTCTCCAGGCAGAGGTCGAGGAACGCCTGACTGGGCACCGGGTCCTCCATCGGCACGCCTCCGCCGGGCCCGAAGGTGCGCACCGTGCTGTGCATGAACTCGTTCAGGCCGACCTCGAGGAGCTGGACGCCGTCCGCCTCCTCGTTGATGTGAGCGATGGGAACGAGCCCGCTCCTGGTCGACTCGTCGACGATCGCGGCCCGGATCTCCGGCGGTATCTTGCGGTTCGGCTCCGCGACCTCGTTGATCCACATCTTTGTGTAGTGGGCGCCGAGTGCCGCCTGCTCGCGCACCATCTCGCGCGCCTCCTCCTCCGTCGTCGGCGTGTTCGTGAAGCCCGAGTTGAAGCCGCCCGGATAGGAGAAGCCGAGCCCCGCCGTGAACGTTCGCGGCAAGTCGGGGCGGCCGGCGTGCGCCTCCAGCATCAGGGCCACCTTCTCGGGATCGTCAGCGCCGACGCTACGAGTGGTCGTCACGCCGTAGTAGAGCTGCGACTTCAGCGCCTGCTCGGTCGCCTCCAGGGGGCCGCCGTAGTGGGCATGCAGGTCGACGAGCCCGGGGATCACCGTCTTGCCGGTGGCGTCGACGACCTCCGTGCCCTCGGGCACCTCGACGGCGTCGCTCGGGCCGGCCGCCCGGACGCGACCGTCGTCGATCAGGATGACGGCGTCGGCGACGGGCTCCGCGCCCGTGCCGTCAACGAACTGGGCGCCGACGATCGCCAGGTCGGCGGGCTCGGCTGGCGGAGCGGCAGAGCCGCCACAGGCGGTGAGGAAGACGATCGTCGGCAGGGCGAGAATCTGAACCGCACCATGTCTTGTCATGGTGCGGGCAGGCTACCACCCAACCCACCGATCGACCACGGGCCGTTCTCCGCACCATGCCGGGACCACCAGCCCCTCAACCGGCCGTGTCACCTGCACGCCCCCAAGACCCAAGGTCTCCCCGTTCGCTTGGAAGCCGTGGTCTAGCAACCGTCATAGTCGTCCACCAGACAAACTCGCCGGTCACTCAGCCGAACGCTAAGCGTACCACCCTCTTGCTGATCTCCTCGCCTCCATCCCAATGGTCGTTGGTCATCTCCGCTTCGACGCTATTGCTACTGCAGAAAGCGCCGTTTTCTCTGTCTTCGCCCTCTGGCCTCATCCGTCAGTTCGGAACCTGACGGCTACCGCAGCCTAGGGCGCGCACTCCCCTACCTTCTCCCCTTCTTTAGTGCTCTTCTTGAGGATCTCCTCGATCTTGCTACGCTCATACTCGAACGCGGCGACGATCTGTGTCGTGGATTTACCCTCGCAGAACGCCGACACGATATCTCGTCGACGAAGACGATTGTCGTCAACCCGGTCTGTAATCAATGAAAAGAAGCCGCTGACTGTCTTCGTCAGCTCCTGTCCGAGCTTTGTGATCTCCGGGAGAAGCTGGGTGACGGTTGAGTCCACTACCGTCTGAGAGAACGCTTCCGGGCTCAGCGACTCCCCACCGTCGGATCGATCGAGCAGCAGAAGTACCGCCGTCACGGTGGCTGTGACAGCCGCTACAACAACCAACAACTGGATGAACCTCTCGTTCACTTCGCTTCCTCCTTGCGGGGTTCGGAATTCTTGGACCTTACAGGACCGATCCCCGAGTCCACTCGTCCCCGCTGGCGGGGATGGTGCTTCGTGTAGGGTTGAGCGATGGTAGTCAACTGGCGCTCCTAGGGCCCTAGCCTCCGTCTACTCTGGTCTGTACTCCCTGGCACTCCCCTTGCCCATAGGCTTGCCGGCCACTTCTTTAGCTGGCCAAGAGTGCACGCCGTGTTGTTAAGTTGACGGATTGTCGAGGAGGAGCACAACGAGCAAATGACCCCCTTCAAATGAAGGTCGCCCGTTCGTCTGCGCTGGCAGTAGCGTTTCAGCTCCAACGCAACAGGTCTGCCGCGGCGGCGGAGGCTCAAGACGAACGGGAGGTTTTCAGATGACGAAGGCCGGTTGGATAGGTGGAGTGCTGAGCGCGCTTCTTTTCTTGTGTGTTCTCGCGGTGGCACCCGCAGCCGCGGGTCCGATTGATGAGTGCTTCGACTACGCGGACTCGGCATGGTCGAACAAGTACATGACCTGCGCCGGGTCGGGTGGCGGTTGCTCGATCTGCGTCGGCTCAGTCATCGTGTACAAGGAGCAGGACGGTAGCGGTCCGATGCCCCCACTGGGAACGGAGTTCGCCGCGGTTCTGCCAGGGTGGTCCGGTGTGGAGGGTTGGCCGGATCGGAGGGAGAGCTACCCGTCAGTGCGGCCGATCGGTGAGTTCGTTCGGATCGAGCGCGCCTGTTCGGAAGATCCAGGCTTGTTCGATGCCCTCGATCGGAGACACCGGCCAGAGCGTGTTCCTGGCCGGCGCGCCGCAGCTCGGGTCCTGCCACCAGCCCCCACTCCGTGACGTTGCCACACCGCAGGGCGTGCAAGCTCCGCCGGCAGTGGCCGCTGGATGCCGTTGTCCTGACTTGTGCCCTGGCCCTCGGCATGTGTTTCCCGGCAATGCTGGGAGGTCAGGCCCCGACGTTTGAGCGCCTGGGGTCGCCAGTCGTTCTGCCCACCAAGCTGGCGCTCACGGCTGACCTTCGGTGGCTGGACGAGGGTCGGCTACTGCTCGGAGTGGAAGGCGCGGGCGTCTACTCCTGGCGCATCGGAGACGAGGAAGGCACTCTCGAAGCCTCACTGGCGAGCGCCGGCGGCTACCACCGTGGCTTTGAGAGCTATAGCCGTGTCGGCGGCAGCAGTTCAGGAAGCGTGGCCTTCGCCGGGGGCCTCTTCGGTGTCTATCTGCAGAGTGAAGGCGACATTGACACGCTGAAGGCCATCGAGATCGTCGGCGATGTGGACCGGCGCGGTGACCGGACAGCCGTGGTTGGCCTCAGCCGCAACGAAGACGGCGGTTGGGAGGATCACATCGCCTGGGTCTTCGAGGACGGGGAGTCGGAGCCGAGCACGCTCCTGCCTACCCGGGACGGCGGAGAGATCATGGGGCAATGCTGGCACGCTGAAGTGTCCGTAGTCCGTTTCCTCTCCGACGAGCGGGTCCTAGTGGTGCCCGGACTCGAACCTGGCGTGTTCGTCTACGACAAGGCGGGGCAACTCCTGGAAAGCCTGGGCGCAGAAACTTTCGCTGCCGACGCGGGTTGTGGGCTGGAAGAAGAGAAGCGATCGATGCTGGGAAAAACCGCGTTCGCGATTGGGTGGATGGCCGGCCGCCGAGTCATCGACGAACTCCTGGCCGACGAGGCGGGCAACATCTACTTCTTTGTTCGCCACGTGCCCGGGGGGCCGGAGAGCATCGTGCTGGAGGCCTATAGAGCCACGCATCCTCCCCTCGGCAGAGTGTGCTGGGATCTCATTCAGGCTCGTGCCGAGGAGTTGACCGCCGTGACCACGCTTCCCTGTGCCGTCGAATCCGAGTTCGCCGATACGCGGCTGCGGGCCGATCTGCGGGGAGACAAGGCCGTCATCCTCCTCACCGGCTTTCCCGGCGCGCTGGCGCGGCCGGCAGAGATCTTCGAAGCTCGCCTCCGGCCTCCTGAGAGCTGAGTTTCATGCGTCTTCCCACATCGGCCGTGATCCTGGCGGTCGGTGCAACCCTGGGACCGACTGGCGCACAGGACAGGTCGGCAACCAGCGACGGCCAGATGCGCCTTGTCTGCATCGACGAAGATCGTCGCGCGCACGCCTCGGACCTGCTCGCCGGAGATCGCAGTCCCACGCACTGCTGGGCGTGGAACGCCGCATGCCCTCCGCGCCGCGTCGCTCCCGGCGAGGAAACCGCCAGCGCGTGCAAGACCGATCTTCCCAGAGCCGCCCGGCTGTCGATTCGGGTGAGGTCTCCGGAGGCGAGCGACGGTCCTACCGACGGCGGCACGAGTCACCCTGGCGAGATCGAGATCGTCGCAGCGCCAGCCGAGATGTGGCGGGAGGCGCCGATCGGCCTCCTACCGACCTGGACCGCCGCTTCCGGCGTGCTAAGCCTGCCCCGCGGCGCTGAACGGTGGAGACTGCAGGCTCGAGCCGGAGGACGGCTTTCCCGCCTGCGTGACGCGTCCCCGGACGAGGACACGGTTGAACTCGCGCTGATGCCCGCAAGCGGCGTTTCCGTGCAGGTGACAGCGGATGGATCTCCGCTTGCCGGTGCGCGTCTATCTCTGGTGCGACCCGGCCGGTTCGCCGACAGGCAAGCGCCTGAGCTCCTGGGCTTCGAGGTGACGAACGGAGCGGGCGGAGGCACCCTGGCGATGACGAAGTCCGAGGATTCGCTGGTGGTCGTCAGCAGCCCCTCCCGCGCCGCGGCCGCCTTCAGGAGACTCGGGGACGTGCCGGGCGCCGTCGAACTGGGCCCCGGCTACGCGGTGACCGGCGTGGCTGTGAGCGTCGCTGGCGACCCGGTTGCGGGAACGCGGTTGCTGGGTCTCTCCTGGATTCCGAACGGCGGCGGCCTGATGCAGCGCCACACGGGAAAGACGGGAGCCGACGGCCGCTTCCGCCTTGCAGGCTTCTCGCCAGGGGCCGCGCTCCTGCGCACCGAAGGCGGAAGTCTCGCCTACTCCCGGCAGTTGGACCTTGAAGAGTCGATCGACCTCGGCTCGATCGTGCTTGCGTCGCCTGAGCAGGTATGGCTCACGGTCGTCGACCGGGACAGCCGGCTGCCCGTCCGCGGCGCCTCCGTCCAGCCGGCAGGAGGCGAGTGGGCGACCGCCGGCGAAGATGGCGCCGTGTTGGTGGACCTGGTCCTCGGACGGAACCTGATGGTCACGGCCAAGGGCTACCTTTCGACCAGCGTCGACTTGCCGGAAGGGACAGGGCGAACGGTCGAAGAGCCCTTTCTCGTTGAACTTGAACCTGCGTTTACCGTCGAGGGCGTCTACGTCGCCGCCGACGGGCTCACGACCGCGGTCGGTGGCCGGTTCGTGGCTCGGCGCGAGACCGACAACATGAGCCGCCACCGGCCACTCGCGGCGGACGGCTCATTCTCCATCGATCTGCCCGGCGGCGCCTACGAGCTGGAGCTGTCGGCCGGCAACGCCGGATCGAGGCGTCTCAGCGTCAGCGGGTCGGCAGGAGAGGTACGGGATCTGGGAATCGTCGCGGCCTCGACCTCGGCCTGGGTTTCGGGCCATGTCCTCAGCCCGGAGCTCACACCTGTGGCAGATGCATCGGTCTCCCGCGTGCGTTCGTCCGAGATGGGACCGCTGATGGCATGGGCGCTCGGCAACGTCGACCGCGTGATCACGAACGCTGAGGGCTACTTCGAACTGTTCGGTCTGGACGGCGGCATCTCGACCCTCCGGGTGGAGGCAGAGGGATTCGCACCCATGGAGTTCGAAGTAGAGGCGCAGGCCGTAGAGTGGGTCGACGCGGGGACAGTGGAGCTGTCGCGGGGACGCCACGTCCGCGTTCGATCCGATGTTGACCAGGGCGAGGTCGTTGTCGACACCGGGCTCGTTGGGAATCCGCGGCAGTTCATTCGAGCCCCTCTCGTCGAAGGCGTGGCCTCGGTCGAGAGGGTGCCGGACGGTGCCTTCGCCCTGCAGGTTCTTGAGGATGGCGTGCCTGTGTGCGAATGGGACGAGGAGGACGAGACTGGCGAAGTTTCGATCCGCTGCGACCGGAGCACGGTCGCCGTTACAGGCCGGGTCACGATCGGCGAGCAGCCGGGAAACGGGATGTTGCTGTGGCAGCAGAAGGGGCCGGCGGCTCTGCCCGAAGGCGGTCTCGTTACCCACGGAGGAGCCTTGCCGCGGACGCAAGTCGTATCGAACCGGCCACAGGAAATACAGGCGATGCTGAACGGTCAGGGCCGCTACCGGATCGAGGCGGTGCTCCCCGGCGACTGGGAAGTCATCTGGATGCCTCTCTCGGGCGGACAACAGGACGTCAGGGAGGTCGAGATCCCGGATGCTCCGGGAGGCGACGTCGTGCTGAATCTCGACTACGGTGGCGTGTCCGTGGTCGGGACCGTCACCGGAGCGGACGGAGAAGCGGCCACCCACGCGACGGTGGATGTCTTTCCGGGCCGACGGGCCGTGGTCGCGGACGAAGTCGGGCGCTTCCAGATCATGGGACTGCTTCCGGGTACGTATCAGTTGCGTGCGCGACTGCGGGATCTGCGCTCCCCCCTCGTCGATGTCGAGTTGCGGACCGGCCGTAGCGAAGCAGTGGATCTGGTCCTCGTCGACGATCCACCGAGCGACGAGGTCGCGATCTACTTTGAAGGTGGCGACAGCGGTCTCTGTTTCGTCGAAGCCGACACCGGCGTGTCGCACGTCGTGCGCGTCGCCGGCGGCGTGGCGAGACAGAAGCTGTCCCCGCCGCTCTCGGACCGATTGCGGGTCGCCTGCAGCGCCAGCGGGCATTGGGTCTTGAACGACTGGCAGGATCTCCGCCAGGCCTTGGACGAAGGAGTGGAAGTAGCTCCCTTCGAGTCAACGTCGACGCTCGTCCTTACTGGCGTCGCGCCGGGCGCGCCGGTCGAGATCACCGGCCCTGGCGGTTGGAACCTCGGCGCCCTACGTCTCTGGTTCGGCGGAGCACGGACCTTCCAGGTCGGCGAGACCATCTCGAATCTCCCTGTCGGGAGTTACACGCTGCGCTGGGGCAAACGCTCGCGCATCGTCCAAGTCGACCGCGGGCGCGTCACCGAAGTGGAGATCAATCCCTGACGGAGTTATCTCCCGTCATCCCCCGGTCCCGTCTCGCCAGACTGCGCGACCGGCAAGTGGGAACTGGACAACACCAGTCTGACCAGATCCGCCTGCCTTGAAGTCCAGGTCCGCGAAAGAGCCTGCTGAACAAGCGAACGGACAGAGACGACGCGGCGGTTCGTGCTTTCCGCGATCTCGCGAATGGTCAGTCCCTCCGCCAGGGACACTGCTACGCGACTCTCGGCAGGCGTCAATCCGAGCGACTTGGCAACTTGCTCAGGTCTCAGCCGAATCCGCCGCCAAGGGTCCAGTACCACCACGATGGCAGCTACGCCTGGACAACTACCGTTCGCTCTGTTTACGTACACGGTCAACGGACGCCAGCTCGGCCACCCACGGACAGCCGCAAACCCGGCGGCCCCGGATTCCATCTCGCCGCCGACAGCCGGCGCCAAGAGACACTCCAGAGCTTCGGCATCCTCCGCTCGCTGAGTTCGCAGCTTCCCATCGCGCTCACACAGGCCCGCGTCCTGGCGAAGGATCTCGCGCCCAAGCGCATTCGTCCCGACGATGGCGCCGCTAGCATCGAGGCTGACAAGACCCACCTGTCGCTGATCTACAAGAACCTCGGCAAGGATCGGTGGCGGGACAGGCACGGATCTACATCTACCGGGTCAACGGCCGAAGCTGGCGTAACGACCGACTGGACGCGCGCTCCTCGCCTCAAGGTCCCAAGCGCTCACCGCTGCCTTCAGTTTCGCCATCTGCTGGTCGACGTCGCTCTCGAGCACGGGCGCGACGAAGAGCCGGCCACAAGGTCGGTCCGCATCCGAAGTGGACGAGCAGTCCGTTGCGTCGCCGACCTTCGACTCCGTGTGGCGCGCCGTCTCCTGGCGGATCGGGTCGACGACCGAGGTGACGACTCCGGCGACGACGACGGCGCTCAAGGCGGCAACCGCAGTAACCACCGCGTCGCCACGGCGCCCCCGGTCGGGTCTGAGAACGGCCTTGATTCTGCCCTCCAACCGTGAATGCCCCGTCATCGGCAAGGACAGCACGGCCCGAACTGGAGCCCGATCCTCAGCGAACGAGAGGAGGTGCCCTGCGTACTCCGACGGTCGGACGCCAGCCAGCAGGACCTCCTCATCGCAGGCCTCCTCGCGTCTCGCGGTAGCCAAACACGACGCCACCCAGCTCAGGGGGTGGAACCAATAGAACGCCAGGACAACGCGGCCCGCGAGTTGTCGTAGAGCGTCACGTCTGCGGACATGGACCAACTCGTGAGCAAGAACGATGCGGCATCGCGTTTCAGACCAGCCTGCCGCCGAAGCCGGCAGGAGGATGACGGGCTCAAACACGCCTCCCGTCATGGGAGTCAGGACTTCACTACCCTGAAGGAGCCGTACGTCGGCGCGGATCCTCAGTTGCTTCCGTAGCCCTTCCAACCGCCGGAGCCAGGCTTCGTTCTCTACGGGCGGCGCGACACGAGCCAGCGTATGGAACCGCACGACCCCGACTCCTACGGAGAGGAGTGCCACTCCACAGCCGGTCGCCCAGATTGCGAAGGCCAACCTGGTCAAGCTCCAGAAAGGACCGGATTCCACTCCCCCGCTTGCGGCGGGAGCGACAACGACCTGGGGCGCAAGCTCTGTGGCAGGCGCGGCCGCATAGGCTGGAACTGCGGGCGCCGGCAACTCAAGCCGCATGTCGGCCGGCCTGCCGGCCTTGGGAAGCACCGGCACGTCCCAGGAAGGGCCGAATAGTCGGAGGCCGGGTAGAACCAGCAGGAGCGCAAAGGTGAGCGTCCACAAGTTGTGCCGCGTCAACGCCGGTCCCCTGTGGGTCAACCACTGTAGAGCCAGCGCCACCAGCAACACGACCGTCGCCCGAACGATGAGATCCGCCGAACCCGACCATCCCGTAGTCATGAGGGGATCGGTCACCGGCCCTCCCTCGACGCCCGGTCAATGAGCGCCTCGATGCGAGCCCGCTCTTCCGGGCTGAGCCTCGCGTCCTCGAGTTCCAGCAGCGTGGCCACCGCCCCCTCCACCGAGCCACCGAAGAACGTTTTCACGACGTGCCGCATGGCTGAAAGTCGCGCCCGCGAAGCCGGGATTGTGGCCGAGTACAGGTACCGGGCGCCGTCCTGCTCACTCACCAGGTGCCCTTTGTTCACGAGGATTCGAAGCACCGAGCGGACAGCCGAGTACGTCGGCGGCTCGGCCATGCGCTCGCGGATCTGCGCCGCCGTCGCGGTAGCAGCCTCGTGGACGATATCCATGACCTCTCGTTCTCGTCTGCTGAGTCGGGGCAGTTCGTTCACGAGCACCTCGCCCATCCGATTCGTGGTTTCCGAGTACCCATCTCAGCGCCAGGAAGGGGTACCTACAAAGTGGGTGAGGGAACCTTATCGGATGAGTGTTGAAAATTCAACATGCCAATCGAGTGAGCGAATCCCAGCCATCCAAACCGGAGCAACGAATGAGCTGAACCGCGTGAACTCAGCGCCCGGGAGGTCGCAGACGAGCCTCGAACACCGCTGCCGGCCGCGCCAGCGCGCCGACAAACCCGGTCAGGAGGACGACGGCCTTGTCCCCGCGCAGATCGGCCCGTAGCCGCGTATCGGCGAACTCCGATTCGACGGCACAGGGAAGCGTGGTCACGGCGGTCAACTCCTCGGCACGAGCCTGGACAAGGTCCCAGCACACTCTGCCGAGGGGAGGATGGGCGGCGTCATAGGTTGACGAGTGGTTCTCGGCACCCCTCGTGAAGCCCCTGACGGTCGTCAGGATTGTGGCGCCCTCGGCGTCTGTCCTGCCGCTGACGACGGTCGCCTGCCCGGAAGCCCCCGCAGCCGGTTGCGTGTCGGCGCCGGACTCCGGGGGTTCCAGCACGACGCTCTCCGGACCCCCGGGCACGTGACGCACGAAGAAGTAGATGTTGCCCGCCTCGTCGGCCAGGAGCTCGTCGATCACTCGGCGGCCTGCCATCCACTCAATCCTGAACGCAGCGTTCCCGAGCAGGGACCGCTCTCCTTCTTCCAGCCCACAACCCGCATCGGCAGCGAAGGTGTCCGCACTCAGGCTCTCCAGCAGTTGACCCGCCCTGTCGTAGACGAACACGCCAGGCTCGAGTCCGGGCACTACAAGGACCCGTTCTTCGGAGATGAGCCGGACTACGGACACCTGAGCGTGCCAGCATCGCCCCATGATCTCTCCGCCGTCGCGAGTAGGCAGGAGCGTCCGTGGCTCCGACTCCCCGTCCTTGAAGACCCAGGCGATGTGATCCTCCCAATCGCCTTCTTCGTTGCGGCTGAGGCCAACCACGGCTGTCCGGTCACCGCGCCGGTCCACATCGCCGACGATCTCGATGGCCTTCAGCATCTCGAAGTCGCCTCTGCTCTTCAGATAGACGCCGAAGAGGCCGCCGGCGAAGGCCACGCTTCCTGAACTGCTGCCGCCGACACGGCTATAGCTCTCAAACCCACGGTAATGGCCGCCAGCGCCCGCCAGCGAGGCTTCGAGTGTGCCTTCGTCGTCCCCGATGCGCCAGGAGTAGACGCCGGCTCCCTCGACTCCGAGCAGCAGGCGATCTTCGTCCAGCCAGCGAACATCCGCGGTTAGCGCCAAGGGCTGGGGCAGAACGATCGGCCCCTGGAGTTCAAACGTCGGGCCCTGACCTCCCAGCACCGCAGGGAAGCCTGCGGTGAGCACCAGGGCAGACCACAAAGCAACCGTCTCCAGCGGCCAGCTACCGCGGCGACGGCAGTCCATGACCTAGCGCTCTCGGCTGCTGAGTTGGGGCGGTCCGTTCATGACCACGTCGTCTGTCGAGAACCGTGGTTGCGGCGTCTTCATCGCAACGGCTGGAGACACCATAGCCGATGAGTGCTGAAAATTCAACACTCGCATCTCGGAATGAGAGAATCCCGCCCGACCAACCGGAGCACGAATGAGCTGGAACGAAGACGTCAGGGAAATCGAACGGCAGCACCGCATGGCCGAGCAGATGGGCGGCGCCGACAGCGTCGCGTTCCAGCACGGCCGCGGCAAGCTGACGGTGCGCGAACGCATCGATCTGCTCGCGGATCCGGGGACCTTCCACGAGATCGGCGCGCTGGCCGGCACGGCGACGTGGGAGGACGGTTCGGTCGCGGCGCTCAAGCCCTCCAACATGGTGGTCGGCACGGTGCGCGTCGACGGCCGCAAGGTCGCCTTCTCGGGCGGTGACTTCACGATCCGCGGCGGCGCCTCGGACGCGAACATCGGCAACAAGAGCCGCTTCGCCGAGCAGTTCGCGCTGCGGAGCCGGCTGCCCTTCGTGCGGCTTCTCGATGCGACCGGCGGCAGCGTCAAGACGTTCGAGCAGATCGGCCGGACGTACCTTCCCGGAGGCGCCGGGACCGACGTCTCGAGCCATCTCCTGCAGACCGTCCCCGTGGTCTCGGCCGTGCTGGGCTCGGTCGCGGGTCTGCCGGCCGTGCAGGCCTGCCTCTGCCACTTCAGCGTGATGGTCGAGGGCACGAGCCAGGTGTTCGTCGCCGGCCCGAAGGTGGTCGAGCAGGCGACGGGCCAGCGGATCACCAAGGAAGAGCTGGGCGATGAGCGCACTCAGGTGAAGAACGGCGTCGTCATGAACCTCGCCGAGGACGAGGCCGACGCGATCGCCCAGGTGCGGTGGTTCCTCTCCTACCTGCCCTCGAGCGTCTGGGAGCCGCCGCCGGAGCAGACGCCGGACGACGATCCGGACCGGCGCGCCGAGTCGCTGCTGTCCGTCGTGCCGCAGGACCGGCGCCGGACCTACGATCCGCACGCGATCATCGAGGCCGTCGTCGACGAGGGCAGTTTCTTCGAGATCGGCCCGTACTACGGCCAGGCCCGCGTCACCGGCCTCGCCCGCGTCGACGGCATTCCCTGCGGGGTGATGAGCAACGACCCGCGCTTCAACGGCGGTTCGATGGATATCGCTGCCGGCGAGAAGATGCTCCGGCTGCTCGAGCTCTGCGAGACCTTCCACCTGCCGCTCGCCTACTTCGCCGACGAGCCCGGTTTCTCGGTCGGTCCCGCGCAGGAGCGCCTCGGCATCGTGAGGGCCGGCGCCCGGGTCGTGACGGCGCTCAACTCGAGCCGAACGCCGTACATCTGCTTCGTCGTGCGCCAGCTCTACGGCGTCGCCGGCGGCCTCCACTGGCGCGGCCAGGGCTTCTACCGGCGCTACGCCTGGCCCTCGGCCCACGGCGGCTCGATGCACATCCAGGGCGGCACCGCGATCGCCTACAAGCGCGAGATCGAAGCCGCAGAGGACCCGGAGGCCAAGCGGGCCGAGATCGAAGAGCGCCTGTTCGCCATCTCATCGCCCTTCCGCAACGCCCACGCCTTCGGCGTCGAGGAGATCATCGACCCGCGGGACACGCGGCCGCTGCTGGTGGACTTCATGCGCGACGCGCGGCGGGTCGTGGCGGCGGAGCTGCTCGGGCCGGCTACGGGGCCGAGCTACCGGCCGTAGCGGCTGCCCTCAGGAGCGCCAGATCTTCAGCGGCACATGCTCGGCCGCGTGACGAAAATCCCGGTCCGTGCTCAACAAGACCAACTCGTGTCGAATCGCCAGTTGAGCCAGGAGTGCATCGATCGTTCCGAGTTGCACGCCACCCTGCCGGCAGCGGTTACGAACCTCGGCTGCCTCGATGTGGTCGTCGCGGTCGGGGGTGATCGTTGGCAGCGCAGCGAAGCGACGCAGGATCGCGTTGCGCTGGCGAGGGCCCCGAAACCCCTGCAGTAGCTCCTGCAGGACGAGCCCCGTCGTGTAAATCGCCTCTCGCGCGAAGAGCGCTTCGCGCAGCCGCGACACCTCTCTCTCCCTTCCAGGCTCACTTCGACGCAAAGCCAGCGACCAGACGCTCGTGTCCACCAGGAAGTTCATGCGCCGCCAACTTCGGCGTCAGCCCTGGTCGACTCCAGGCGACCTCAGCGTTCTTGATCGCTCCCGCTTGTAGTCGTAGGTTTCGTCCCACTCCAGGGTTCCGAACAGATCGAGAATGCCGGCCTGCTCTCTCCGCGCGAGGAACTCCCGAAGCGCCACGGTCACGGCCGCCGTCTTCGTCTTCTCGCCGCTCACTTCGAGGGCTCTTTCCAGGAGTTCGGGGTCGATCGCGAGGTTGGTCGCCATGTGCGGATACTCGCACAATGAGGCGCACAAGACAAGCGGGAACTAGCCTGACGCTAGCTCAGCACAGCCCGGGTGACGCCCACGTTCCGAATCCGCGAGGCTGCGCCTCGTTGCTCTCGGGGCGTGCCGGCCGTCAACTGCTCTGCGACGGCGTCACGGGTTGCAGGGGAAGGCGGTCGTGTCGCTGATCACGCCCGCCCGGGTCGAGTAGCCGTTGTCGCCAGTGATCCAGCCGCCGCCGTGGTGGTCGTAGGAGTTACTGGCTTCAACGTCCAGGTACCCCTCAGGACTCAGGGAGGCACTCGCATAGTCCTGGATCGTCACACCGTACTCGAGGTCCGTGGCCGCCGATCCGAACACCCACCAGTGGCCGTTGACTGCGCAGCCGTCGACCACCTTGAGCAGCACCTCCGGGTTGTCCGGCTCGAAGAAGAAGATCAGCATTCCCGAATCGCCCAGGCCGTACGTAGGGACCGGCCCAACGCCCCTAACGCAGCTTTCGCATAGCTCCCGATCGGCGAACTCGGCACTTACCCAGAACCGCCAGTTGTTCAGACAGGCCTCCCCCGTACAGCCGTAGTCGCGCCCAACGGCGGCATCCCGTGCCGCGGCGACCCCTGCAACAGGGGGTTGGTCATACCCGAGAGCGGCGTGGACAGCCGGCCTACCGGCGTGTCGGCGCTCGCCGGCCCGAGCCGCCGCCCGCCCGCAGGAGAAAGCCGACGTGTCGTTGATTACGCCTGCTGAAGTCGAGTAACCGTTGTCGCCCACGATCACGCCGCCGCCGTTGTGCCGGTACCAGACCGTCCGGCCTCCGTCCGCAAGATCCTCGATGGCGACCTCGTACGCCAGGTCCGTGGCGGCGGAGCCGAACACCCACCAGTGGTCGTTCAGACTGCAGCCGTCGACCACCTTCAGCAGCATTTCGGGGTTGTCCGGCCCGAAGAAGTGGAACAACGCCCCCGAGTCGCCGAAACCATAGGCGTCGAGCCGCTTCGCCGACGCCTGCGCGGCGGTCTGCGTCGAGTAACGTGCGGACACGCCGAACCGCCCTTCGTTGAGACAGGCCCGGATCGCAGAGGGCCGGCAGTCGAAGCCGTGCGGATCCTCGATGCGGTCGGGGACCACGGTCGGCGAATAGCGGGCCGCCTCCGGGATCGTGTAGCGAAGCGCCCGGACCGCATCGCTAGCGTCGGCCTCCCCCAGAACGCGCCCGTAGACCACCTCGGTAGTCGAGAAGTAGGGAACATACCCACGCGAGGCCATGATCGAACCGTACCGCCTTCCGAACCAATCCTCTCCCACGTAGCCATGGCCGAACGGCACGTACGGAGCGTGTCCTTGGTTCCCTTCGTTTCCCGCCTCACCAAGCAGACCCAGGTTGTAGCCCGCCAAGGCCACAAGAGTCTGTCCACCCAGAAGACAGCCGGCCCTGACTGCGCCGACGGCAATCGACGCTGCCGTCTCTCGGCCCACCCCCGCAGTGCGGGCCCGCGCAATGCAACCAGGTCGAGCCCTCGAGTCCGCAGTGATGGCGTAGACGAGGTCGGCGCCGTACGTTGATCGCGCCTGGATGAGACGCTCCGAGAGAACGTGATCGAGCGCAGCTTGGGGCCGGAAACCGTTCAGCGCCGGGTCGCGCTCCAAGCCGACGAGCCGGAGTTCCGCGTTCAGTCTCGCGCGACGAAACACGACGTTCGCCACGGCGATGGATGCGAGGACATCCGAACGGAGTTCGCCGACCGTCTGCGGACCGAACGGCGTGTCCGGTTCCCCAACGCCCGGGAACGCACTGCCATTCGTCTGCCCAATCGCCTCGGGGGCGTAGAAGAAGGCGATGTCGATGACGCAGGTGCCGTCGCACCACTGCGGTAGAGCGGGGAGTTCCCCGGAGGCGCTGGCGATCGCTCGCAGCTCGGCGGGCGGGACGTCAGTGAACGATGGGGCAACATCGGGACGTTCGACGCCGGGAGGCGGATCGACAGGTCCGTCGGGCTGCGCGGTGAGCTGCGTCGCTGGCAACGCAACCAGTAGAAGGAACGCGAGAACTTCTGTCCGTTTCATCTCGTCGTCCTCCGTGCCCTCACCGCAAGCCGTACGCTAGTCGGAAGATGTCGAGAAATCAACACTTGTGAGGCCACCGAGACTCGGGGCACTAGCTCAGCAAGGCACCGGTGACGCCGCGTGCGAACAGGTCGTCGATCTCATCGTCCGACAGACCGAGGCGCTCCCTCAGTACCTCGCGACTGTGCTCGCCCAGGCGGGGCGGCGGCAGGTCGGCACGTTCCGGCAGACTGTCCATGCGCCACGGGTGGCCGTTGTAGCGGTGCTCGCCCATGTCGACGTGCTCGATTCTGCGGAACCAGCTCCGCTGCTCAAGATGACGGCAGGCCATGAGTTCGGCGGTCGAGCGCACGACGCTGGCGGCGACGCCAGCCGCCTGCAGACGCTCCATCAGGGGCTCGGCATCCTGGGTGCGCGTCCACGCGGCCATCGCCTCGTCCAGCTCCTCCGCATTGGCGATGCGGTCGCGATGACGGTCGAACGCTGGATCCGCGAGGGTCTCGAAATCTGACAACGCCGCCAGCCGCCGCCAGCTCCCGTCGGAGTCGACCGCCAGGGCGATCCAGCGGTCCTCCCCGGCGCACGGATAAACGCCGTGAGGCGCATGGTCCGGATCCCCGTTGCCCGGAGGCGTCTGCTCTCCGCCCAGGGCCGCGTCCAGGAGCACTTCGCCCAGGTAGCCGGTGGCCGCCTCCAGCATGCTGCCGTCCACCGCCTGGCCTTCGCCGGTCCGCCGGCTGTGGAAGAGGGCGACGAGGGTGGTCGCGGCCATCTGCAAGCCGCAGATCGCGTCGGCCTGGTAGAAGCCCATGACCATGGGCTCTTCATCCGGGTATCGGTGGAGCCAGTCCCAGCCGGCAAGCGCCTCGATGGACGTCCCGTTCGCCTTGTAGTCGCTCAGAGGCCCCGTCTTGCCGAAGCCCGACCAGGACGTCATGACGAGGCCCGGGTTCGTCTTCGCCAGTTCCTCCCACTCGAGCCCGAACCTCGACATGACGCGCGCCGTGTAGTTCTCCAGGACGCAATCCGCCTCCCCGATCAGCCGCCGGAGCAGGTCCAGGCCCTCAGCCGTCTTCAGATCCAGGCAAAGCGAACGCTTGTTCCGGTTGACGCTGTTGAAGAGCGGGCTCGAGTTCTCGACCGCGGCGTCCTCGTTCGCCGGGAAGGGATCGGCCACCCAGCGCCGCCAGACGTCCGGTCGGTTGTGCGATTCGACCTTGACGACCTCGGCGCCGAGGTCCGCCAGCAACATCACGGCGAAGGGCCCGATCCAGGCCTGCGTGAGGTCGACGATCCGCACGCCCGCGAGAGGCAGCCCGTCGGCTTCTCCGGCGCCGGGCACCTGCGTCTCGACCTGCGGCCAGTCGAGTTCCGTGGCGCCCGGTTTCTCATCGGCCCGCGGGGACGGCGCCGGCGGCACGGAACCGGTCCGTCCCAGGGTCGCCGGGGCTCCCGCGAAGGGCAGATCGCCGAGGTGCGGATGATGGAGAGTCCCGAAGAAGCCGCGAGCCGCCAGATGCTCGTCCGCCAGCAGATCCGCCGGGCTCGCCACCTTGCCGCAGACGACGCGGCGACGCGCCAGACCGTGGAACACCTCGTCCGCCGTCCTGCCGCGCACCTTGCCGGCGAGAAGAGGAAGCAGCTTCGCCCGGCGGCTCGCCAGGTCCTCGCCCTCCACCAGTGGAGGCCATTCATCTTCCGCGATACCGAGCGCTTCCCCGTACTCAGCGAGTTGATCGTCCGGCGGCGGAATGAACGTGACCCATCCGTCGCGGCAGCGATGTGCCCGCACCCCGGTCGAGGGACCGCCCTCGCGCTTCGGATGCTCGCCCGTGTACTCGATCCGCAGCAGCGGCAGGATCGCCGCGAGGGTCTCAAGTTCTGAGGCCTCGATGAATCGCCCGCGCCCGCTCCCGAGACGGGAGATCAAGGCCGCGAGCGCGGCCACGAAGGCGCTCACACCGCAGGCATAGCCGAGGATGTGGCCGGGCGCCTTCAGCGGCGGCCTCCGCATCTCGCCGTTCAGGCCTGCGTAGCCGGCCAGCGCCTGGACTACCAGTTCGGAGCCGAGCAGGCCGGCGAACGGGCCGTCCAGGCCGAACGGGGAAACCGACACCAGTACGAGGTCCGGGAGCCGCTCTCGCAAGTCCGCGAATGCGAGGCCCCACGAGCGTTCGAAGTCTGCCTCGGTCCAGTCGGTCACGAGAACGTCGGCAGACCGCAGGAGAGCGATGAGCGCCTCCCCATCCGGACAGGCATGCGCCAGCGACATCGCCCGCTTGTTGGCGGCAACAAACTGCCAGAGGAGCGACTCCGGGGCGGTTCCGGTCCGGGCTTCCGCATGCGGACCCAGTCGCCGCAACGGTGAGCCGCCTTCGGGCTCCAGGACGACGACGTCGGCGCCCCAGAGGGCGAACTGGCGACCGCAGTAGGCGGCGGCAACGCCGCCGGCGAGTTCGAGGACACGGACGCCTGCAAGCGGCGGCCGGGGCTGCGATCCGGTCACGCGTCAAATCGTCTCAGAAAAGCTGCCTTGGCGCCTGCATGATGGTCGCCGCTTCGCGGCGCGGTTTCTTCGGAAGCCGGCGAGGGCGCCGGCGCACCAGCCGGCGCACCCAGTGGGGCGGCCAGTTCCTACGACCAGGTCAGCGAGCCGGTGCTCTGGCCGAACCGGTCCGTCTCGACCCCCATCGCCTGCAGCAGCGTGACGTACAGGTTGCTGAGCGGCGCGTCGTGGTCGCCATCGTGCCGGTGGTGCTTGCCGTGGCTGAAGCCGCCGCCGGCGACCAGGATCGGCAGGTGCTTCGGCTCGTGGGAGTTCGCGTTCCCGAGGTTCGAGCCGAACAGCACGGTCGTCGAGTCGAGCAGCGGGCCGTGGCTGTCGTCCCGCTCCCGGAGCTTCGTCAGCAACCCGTCGAACTCGCCGATGATCTCGGCCTCGATCTTCTTGAGCTGGGCGATCTTCGCCTCGTCCTGACCGTGGTGGGACAGGTTGTGATGGGAACCGTTCACGCCCTGGACCTGCGGCACGACGCCGTGGTCCTGGATCATGATGCTGATCACCCGCGACGAGTCGGTCTCGAGGATCAGCGGAACCATGTTGAAGAGCAGTCCGACGCGGCCGATCAGGTCCGCCTTGTCGGGAATGTCGGTCGGCTGATCCTCGACGACCGCCGGCTTCGGCCGCTTGAGCCACGCGCCGGCTTCGCTCAGTTCCTGTTCCGCCGTGCGCACCGCGGCGTAGTAGGCGTCGAGCCTGACCTGGTCCGCGGAACTCACGTGGCGGCGAAGCGCCGAGGCCTCGGCCCTGACCCGATCGAGGATGCTGCCGCCGCTCGCAAGGTTGCGGGTTTCGCGCTCGACCTCTTCCGGCGCGCCCGCCAGGAACATCTTCCTGAAGAGCCTGGCCGGGCTGATCTCCGCCGGGATCATCACGCCGTTCGCGGTGTACGACTGGCTCTGCCCGCTCGCCGTCCCCAGCGTGACGGACGGGAAACGCGTCACGTAGCCGAGATGGTTGGCTGCCGCCTGGTCGATCGAGATCGTGTTCTTGAACCCGTCCCGGCCGGGGCCGCGGGCCGCGGTCAGGAAGGTGACCTCGGAGTTGTGCGGCTGGCGACCGGTCTGGTCCTCGTGCGAGTAGTTCGAGAACAGCGAGTAGTGCTCACGGTGCTTGTCGATGATCCGCAGGTACTCGGTCGTCTCGTAGGCGGCGCCGGTCTGCTTCGGCAGCCACGCTTCCGGGTAGATCCCCAGCGTGTTGCAGATGTTGACCATCCGCCGGGGCGCCGCGGCACCCCCGGAGGTCGCGGCACGAAGCAGCGACGGCTGCATCGTCTCGAGCAGGGGCAGGGCGAGCGCCACGCCCGAGGCGCGCAGGAAGGTGCGTCTGTCGATTGGTTTGCGCATGTCGTGTTCCCGTTGGTGACTGCTGCCTGGTGCCTAGAGATTGGCGAAGAGATCGCTCTTCGCGACCTCCCGAATCATGCTGCGCAGTGGATAACCCTCGTCCCTGACCTTGCCTAGAAGGCTCTCCACGTCGTCCCGGTCCGCGAACTCGACCGGAGCGCCGGTGGCGAAGGCGATCAACTGGGACGCGACGTGGCGCGCGACCTGGTCGAGCTCGTTGCCGTAGAGCAGCTTCTTGTACTCCTCGATGCCGACGAAGACCTGTCCCTGCGGCGTCGTGCCGGTCACGTCGACCGGAAGGCCCTCGCGGTAGCCGCCGGCGCCCTCCTCGCCCGGGATGCGGTACGCCTCGCGGAAGCCGCCGATCGGGTCGAAGGACTCGAGCGCGAAGCCAGGCGGGTCGATGTTGCGGTGGCAACTGTTGCAGACCGTGTCCGTGCGGTGCCTGTCGAGCTGCTCGCGGATCGTCACAGCACCCCGGGTGTCCGGCTCCAGGCCCTCCACGCCGGCGGGCGGCGGAGGCGCGGGCTGACCGAGCAGGTTCGCGAGCACGAAGTTGCCGCGCGGCACGGGCGACGTCGTCGTGCCGTTGGCGGTGATCTTGTGAATGCTCGCCTGGGTCAGCAGGCCGCCGCGGGGACTCTCCTCGGGGATGGCCACCTTGCGCATGTGCTGGCCGGTGACCCCGTCGATGCCGTAGTGCTCGGCGAGGCGGCGATTGAGGAAGGTGAAGTCCGAGTCGATCAGGTTGCCGACGCTCAGGTTCTCCGCCACGAGTTCGGCCAGGAAGAGCCGCGTTTCGCGGGCCATCGCCTGTCCGAGCCGGCTGTCGTACTCGGGATAGAGCGCCTTGTCGGGCGTCGTCGCGTTCATCTCGTAGAGCCGGAACGCCTGGCCGGCGAAGTCCTCGATGAACCGTTCGCTCTTTGGATCGTCGAGCATCCGGTCGACCTGGCTTGCCAGTACGTCGCCGTCCGACAGTCGGCCGGCGGCCGCCAGATCGAAGAGTTCCCGGTCCGGCATCGAGCGCCAGAGGAAGTAGGAGAGCCGCGTCGCGACCTGGAAGTCGTCCAGCGCCGTCCCCTGGCTGCCTACGTGGTAGACGAACGCCGGAGCGATCAGCATGGCGCGTAGCGGCTCGCGGACGGCCTCGAGGAACGGCAGTCCGTCTTCGAGGGCGGGCTTCGCCAAAGCCGCGTAGGTTTCCAGTTCGCCCTCCGAGAGCGGCCGCCGGAACGCTCGTGGCCCGAAGCGCGCCACGACGTCGACGACATGCTCGTAGGGTGCCTTGGTGAGCACGGGCTCGCCGGCCTCGTCGAACTCGATCCCGGCGAGCAGTTCGCGGGCGCTGCGCGGCGGCCATTCGTCGAAGAGCGGCCCCTCGATCGTCATCGACCGGAAGGCGATGCCTTCCCAGGGGTAGTCCTGGACGTTGCGCTCCGGCGCGAAGTACGAGACCTTGTCGTCGGGCGGACGGTAGGCGTCGGCCAGCGAGGGAGCGACCAGGTCGCGTGGACGGAGGTACGGCGTGACCTCGACGACGCGGCCTTCGGGCTCCACTAGGTCGAACGAGCCGATCAGGCTGTTCAGCGCGGCGGTCGCGACCCCCTGCTGGTTGCCGTGGAAGAGGGTCAGCGTGATCGGCGACGTCGCCTGGTAGGGGTAGACGTCGATCGTCACCCGGTAGCGACCCGGCAACTCGACCAGGAAGCCCTCCGTCATGCTGTGGAAGGTGTAGGTCGAACCGCCCTCGAAGAACATGACCGCCGCGTCGTCGACCATCTTGACGATGCCGGCGCCGAGATACTTGCCCTTCGAGTTCCCGGTCAGATAGGGCGACTTGGAGTAGTCGATCTCGACGGTTCGCGTCTCGGGCCGCGGTCCGGCCCTGAGCGCCTCGTCCAGCGCGCCGGCCGCGGCGGTCAGGTAACTGCGGACATGGAGCGGCGAGATGCCCTGGTTCTCGGCCACGACGTCGAAACCGCCGGTGTCCGTCTCTTCCGGCAGGTCATTGGCCAGGCTCGCGGCGACGTCGGGATCGATCCCTAGCAGATCCCGGATCGTGTACTCGTACTCCAGCCTGGTGAGGCGGCGGAGCGGCGTTCGCTGACCGGCCCGCTCGGCCCGGTTCGCTTCGAGCAGCGCGTCCCTGAGGGAATCGAGCGCCGAATCGACGATGCGCTGTGCCGGCCTGCGTGCGCCGGCCGGCGGCATCTCGCCTTCCGTGACGCGATCGAAGATCCGCTCCCGCAGCCGGAAGGTCTCCCGGTCGGCCAGGTCGTGGCCGAGGGAGGTCAGGTCGAGCGGCGTCGTCTCCGTCCCGACATGGCACGTCAGGCACGAAGCCTCGAACAGCGGCGCCACATCCGCCTCGAACGAACCGGCGCCGGCGCCGCCCGGGACGAAGCCCGGGATCAGCAGCGCCAGACACGCCAACAGAACTGACTTCCCTCCGCGCGTGGCTGTCTCCTTGATGGGTTGCCCGATCTTACAACGGTGTTGCAGGAACACACGCCGCCGCGCCGGGAACCGGTCGCCGACTGCCGCCGAAGGCGGCCAGGAACACGCGCCGGCCGCAAGGCCGGCTCCGCTCGGGTGGCCATCTCCTCACAAGAGCGTAAGCTGCCAGCCCCAGCAGCCACCACGGCGGAGGAGGAGGTCACGTGCCAACAAGCAGCAGTGCGACGGTCAGCCTGACCGAGGGGCCGGTCGTCCTCGCAAACGGCATCGCGGGCGAGACGATCCGCATCCCGACCGCCGATCCAACCGGCTTCCACCAGGCGATCTCCGAGCCCGACGCCATGCCGCCGACGGAGATTCTCGGCAGCCTGTTCCTGCCGCCGGGAGAAGGCCCGTGGCCCGTCGTCATCGTCGTGCCCGGCAGCCTGGGCGTCGCGCCGTCGCACGTCACCAAGGCGGACCTGCTCACCGAAGTTGGCATCGCCTGCTGCGTGATCGACCCGTTCGGCACACGCGGCGTGACCTCCACCGTCGCCAACCAGGCGCAGTACTCCTTCGCGGCCAGTGCCTGGGACGTGCTCGCGGCGGCCGCGGTCCTGGTTGAACACGCGGACATCGACGCCGCGCGCATCGGCGCCCAGGGCCACAGCCGCGGCGGCTCGGCCGTGCTCTCCGCGGCGTGCATGGCGTCGCTCGTCGGCCCCGAGCGGGCGCCCGAACTCGCCGCCGTCTACGCCGCCTACCCCTGGTCGGGCATGCAGTTCCTGCGACCCGACGTCGGCGGCACCGTCGTCCGCTCGGTCATCGGTGACCTGGACGAGTGGTGCCTGCCCCTCCAGGTCCAGGCCCACATGCACGCGATGACCCTCTGCGGATGCGACGCCAGCTTCCGGCTCTTCCCCGACACCCACCACAGCTTCGACCGCGACACGCCGGTGGAACTCGTCCCCGACGCATCAACCAGCCCGGGCGCTCCGACGATCTACATCCGCGACGACGGCGCCCTCGTGCATCCGGTGACCGGCGAAGCCGATCCCGGCTTCACCGAGCGCGACGCGATGATCTACCAGGTCAAGTCGCCCTACGGCCGAAGGGGCGCCCGAATCGGCACCGCGGGCGACCAGGCACAGGCGTTCCACGAGGACATGATGGCGTTCTGGACCGCCGCGCTCGGCTGAGGCGTACCGGCGTCGCGGTAAAGTTGCCGAACTCAGTGACTTCCAACGGCAGCAACCACGGCGAACGGCCAGGGCCGATCGCCTACATGGCGAGCAACGGGGTTGCCGCGAACCTGTTGATGTGGGCGATCATCGCCGCGGGAGTCGTGTCACTGACCGGCCTTCAGCGGGAGGCGTGGCCAGAGGTTCCCTTCTTCCAGATCGAAGTCTCGATGGCCTATCCCGGCGCCACGCCGGAGGAGGTCGAGGAGTCGATCGTCGTCAAGGTCGAGGACGAGGTCAGCGGCCTGGACGACGTGAAGTCGGTCAAGTCGATCGCGGCGCCCGGCATGGCCTCCGTCCGTGTCGAAGTGAAGTCCGGCACGGACATGGGGCAGGCGATGGACGAGATCAAGTCCGCCGTCGGCCGCATCCAGTCCTTCCCGGGCGAAGCCGAGCGCCCCCAGTTCCGGGAGATGACGAACCGCCAGAGCATGATGCGCCTCATCGTCTACGGCGATGTCTCGGAGCGCTCACTGAAGGAGCTGGCGCATCGCATCGAGGATGAACTCACATCCCTTTCCGGCGTCTCCCAGGTCGAGATCAGCGGGGTGCGGAACTACGAGATCTCGATCGAGGTGCCGCTACGGCAGCTTCGGGCTCTCGGGCTCACCCTGAACGACATAGCCGCCGCCGTTCGCCGCAGTTCGCTCGACCTGTCCGCGGGCAGCATCGATACCCGCGAATCGCAGGTGCGGGTCCGCACTCTGGGTCAGCGCTACGAGCAGCAGGAATTCGAGGACATCGTCGTCCTCAGCCGGAGCGACGGCACGGTGCTGCGACTGGGCGAGATCGCCGAGGTCCACGACGGCTTCCAGGACATCGACCTGATCGTCCGGCACCAGGATCATCCGGCGGTCTTCATCGAGGTCTACCGGGCCGACGACGAGAAGGTCATGAGCGTCGCCAGCGCCGTCCAGGAGCACGTGGCGAACGACGTGATCCCCTCCCTGCCCGACGGCGTCGGCGTCACGATCTGGAACGACGAATCCTCCGCCTACGCGGAGCGGGCGGCCCTCCTCCTCAAGAACGGCCTTCTGGGTCTGCTGCTGGTCCTCATCGCGCTCGGCCTGTTCCTCGAGATCCGGCTCGCGGTGTGGGTCGCGGCCGGACTCCTCATTTCGGGCATCGGCGCCCTGGCCGTGATGTTCGCGCTCGATCTCGCGATCAACACGATCTCCCTGTTCTCGTTCGTCCTCGCCATCGGCATCGTCGTCGACGACGCGATCGTCGTGGCCGACCACATCCACTCCGAACGGCGGCGCGGCACGCCGGGTGTCGTTGCCGCGATCCGGGGCACGCGACGGATCGTCGTGCCGTTGACCTTCGCCGTCCTCACGTCGGTGGCGGCGTTCGTTCCGTTGCTCTTCATCCCTGGCGGCATCGGAGAGATATGGGGCGCCCTGCCGATCATCCTCATCTCGATGCTGCTGTTCTCGCTCGTCGAGTCCGTCTTCGTCCTGCCCAACCACCTGTCGCATCTGCGCGACCCGGCGAGTGCGCCGACGAACCCTGTCGAACGCTTCATCAAGCGGATTCAGGGTCGCGTGGACTTCGGGCTGAACAGGTTCGTGCAGGGCCCCCTCGACCGGGGGCTTCAGTTCGCGACCGACCAGCCGGCCGTCACGATGGCGGGCGCCGTCGGACTTCTCATCCTGAGCATCTCCCTGCTGCCGGCCGGCATCGTCCCGACGACGTTCGCCGATGTGGTCGAAGGAGACTTCGCCACCGCCAGTCTGGAAATGCCCGACGGCACGACGGCGGAGCGGACGTACGAAGTCGCCCTGGAGCTCGAAGCGGCGGGCCACCGGGTGATCGAGCGGCTTTCCCGCGACCGGCCACCGGACGCGCCGCCGCTGCTGTCGGGCGTCACGGTGACCATCGGCCAGAGGCCGCGGGTCGAAGGCGGCGGCCTCAGCCCGGAGCCCAGCCTGAACCCGGAGGCCAACGTCGCCACGATCGACTTCAAGCTGCTGAGCGCGCAGCAACGACAGATCTCCAGCGGCGAGGTCGTCCAGGCGTGGCGCGAGGAAGTCGGCGTTCTGCCCTACGTGCGCGGCATTACCTTCAGCGGCGAGATCATCGACCTCGGCAGCCCCGTCGCGGCCGTGCTGTCCCACCCTGACCCGGCGAAGCTCGTCGACGCCGCCGAAACCGTCGTGGACGGCCTGCAGGAACTGGGCGGCGTCTTCGACATCCGCTCGGACCATACGCCCGGCGTTCCCGAGATTCAGCTCGAGCTTCGGCCGGAAGCGCAGACCCTTGGCCTCACGGTCGACCAGTTGGCCGGACAGGCGCGCGACGCCTTCTTCGGCTCGGAGGCCCTGCGGGTCCAGCGCGGCGGCGAAGAGGTTCGGGTTTACGTCCGGCTACCCGCCGATGAACGAAACGCGATCACCGACATCGAGAGATACCTGCTCCGCACGCCGAACGGGGCCGAGGTTCCGCTCCACCAGGTGGCGAGCCTGAGCTCCGGCACATCGCCGCCCGCGATTCGGCGTGAGGACGGCCAGCGCGTCGTCACGGTCACCGCGGACGTGGACTCGACGGTGATCAGCGGCGGCGAGGCGAACGGCATCCTCGAAGACACCATTCTCGCGGAACTCGTCGCCGCCGATCCCGAGCTGACCTACAGCTTCGGCGGGGAGCAGCAGCAACAACTTGAGTCCGTGGACTCGCTGTACCGCGGGTTCGCCATTGCCCTGCTGATGATCTTCGCGCTGCTGGCTATTCCTCTCCGTTCGTACACGAAGCCCTTCATCATCATGGCCGTCATTCCGTTCGGATTCATCGGCGTGATCCTTGGACACCTGATCCTCGGAATCGAAATGAGCGCCGTGTCCTTCATGGGGATCTTCGGCCTCAGCGGCGTCGTGGTGAACGATTCCCTCGTCATGATCGACTTCATCGACCAGAAGCTCCGCGAGGGCGCGCCCGCGCGGACCGCGATCGTCGAGGGCGCCAAGGGCCGTTTCCGTCCCATCATGCTCACCTCGGTGACCACGTTCCTCGGCTTCACGCCGCTCATTCTGGAACCGGCCATCCAGGCTCAGTTCCTGGTCCCCTTCGCCGCGTCGCTCGGCTGCGGCATCGTCATCACGACGGCCATCCTGATGTTCGTCGTGCCGGCGCTGTCGGCACTCCACCTGCATGTGACCGGCGCGCATCGCGACTTGGCGGCTCCTGATGCTTCGATGGAGGCGCAGCCGGCGGGCTAACCCGGAGGGATCGTCGCCGCTTCGCGGCGCGTTTCCTCAGAAGCCGGCGGGGGCGCCGGCGTACCCAGTGCCGGAAGCCGGCGGGGGCGCCGGCGCACCCAGTTCCAGAGGTCGGCTTTCTGAGGTCAACCTCTGGCCTTCTTCAACCTCCAGCCGTACATGATGCCGCCGTAGTGGTTGAACGACGCCCGCGCTTCGGGGTCGTCGAAGGGGTAGTCCGCGCCGATCTGTGTTGCCGCGGCCAGCCCGCTGACGAAGCAGGTCTCCTGGCTGTTGATCAGCGTATGGGCGCCGCAGTGCCAGGCGCCCCGCTTCCCCTGAATGAAGCGGAACAGGGGCACGAGCAGCACCATCTGCCGCACGTCATGGACGACGTGCTGGAACCACCACCGCTTGACGACCTTCTCCTCGTCGATCTGGCTGATCGGGTTGTAGGTCACCAGACAGGGCTTGTCGGAACGATGGGCCCAGGGCTGCTGGTTGTGCATGATGTACGTGATCTCGTAGTTGTCCGGCCTCGCCCCGTACTGCTCGATGTGGTTGCTACGGGTCTCGAGAGCCTTGACCTCGCTGTCCGGGAGAACCGAGGAGTCCGAATGCACGACCGTGTGGTTGTGGAGTTCGCTCTCGTAGCGAATCGACGAGAGGATGTAGCGCTCCAGGAACGACGGTTTGTCCAGCATCATCAGGGTCTGGTTCGCGTTGCAGGCGAAGATCACCTGGTCGAAGGTCTCCTCCACCCCGTCCTCGTCCCTCACCACGACGCCTGACGGCCGGCGAAACACCTTGCGGACCGGGCGGTTCAGGTAGATCTTGTCCCGGAAGCCGGCGGACAGGTTCTCGTAGATGCGGCGCGTCCCCTGGTCCCAGGTCTGCATCGGCGTGGCGCGTTCGATGTCGAAGAACTCCAGGTACCTGCTGAAGAGCGACGCCGGCATGTCGAACACGTTCGTCGCCATCAGGAAGTTGACGAACATCGGCTTGAGGACCTTGTACCTGAAGTCGCCGGAGAAACCGCCCCAGTTCAGCACCGTCCCCATGCTGATGTAGTTGTACGGGTTGAGGGCGTTCAGGAGCCGCGACCGGGAATGTGTCAGCCGGCCCCAGCGGTGAAGGCGCTTCAGGAGGCGCTGGAACTTCTCGATCTCGGGCTGCAACTCCTCCCGGATGTCCGAGTCGAAGTCGTGGGCGTAGACCTGGCCGCGGTACTTCACGCTGTAGCTGAACCGGGTATCGAGCAGGTCGATACCGAACTTCTCCATCAGCAGCACGAGGTGGTGGTAAACCGACGGAATGCACGCGGTGACGGAGATGTCGAAGGGGATCGTGCTGCCGTCCTCCTGCGGCATGTCGGCGGTGATCGCGTTGCCGCCAAGCCGGGCCTGGGCTTCGAACAGCCGGAAGTCGAACCGGTCCGAGCTGTGATGGAGCGCCCAGGCGGCGCCCAGCCCCGAGACGCCTCCGCCGATGATGGCGACTCTGCGCCGACCCGCCCCTGCTTCCATCACTCGCCCCGAACTCTTGAGCCGGTGGGCCTACTGGCCTCTGACGAGCGGATGCCGGTGTCCGGTGACCCGGAACTTGAACTTCCGGTTGACGCTGTTCTTGGGCAGCGGGCTCCGCTTCAGCTGGTAGTCCCGGGGCACCATTTCAAAGTCCAGGTAGTGCGCGAACATCATCACGTTCAGCACCATCTGCAGACGGGTCCAGTTCGCCCCTCCGCAAACGTGCGTCCCGACGCCGAACGGCATGTAGACCCCCGGGTGCCTGTGTTCGTTGCGCGGTTCCACATACCGATCGATATCGACCTTGTCCGGCTCCGCGAAGTGCTCTTCCATGTGGTGCGGCGCGGAGAACGAGATCATCACCGTGCTGTAGGCCGGCACTTCGATGCCATCGATCTCGAAGGCGTTCATGGCCGTGCGCAGGTGCACCGGAACGACCTCGTGAAGACGCAGCACCTCCATGACGAAGCGGCGCGACACATCGGTCGCTTCCGGCGTCAGGTCCGCCGCCGTCGGATCTCCCCCGGCGAAAAGCGCGTCCGCCTCGGCAGCGATCCGCTCATGGTACTCCGGGTGCTTCAGCAACTCGTAGAGCGAGAAGGCGACCGCGCTGCCAGTGTAGTGGCCGGCGATGATCGGGGCGATGAACGCAAAACCCAGGTCGGTTTCGGGCAGGAACTGCGGGTCCGCCTGGTGCAACTCCATCAGGTCATCGACCAGGTCCCGGCGTTCTCCGGCTCGCTGTGCCTCGGTGTGGGTTGCGTGGATCATGGCGTACAACTCCAGCACACGCCGCTTGTAACGCTTCATCCTCGGCGTACGCAGCATGAACTCGGGCAGCAGGCCCTGTGTGTGGACCATGAGCGCCCGGTACTCGAAGTAAAGCAGTTCATCGAGGAGTTCGGTCGGAGGATCGAAACTCACGCTGAGCCGCGCGATCTGTGCGCCGATCAGCCGTTGGCAGGTCATTTCGCCGGGAAGCACGCTGCCGACTTCCCACCGCCTGAAGGAGCCGCGGCCAAGCGCCAGCACCTCGTCGAGTCGATCCTCGACGACCTTGCGGGAATTGCCGGCTCGAACCGCCTTTCGCATACGAAAATGGTCGGCTCCGTCCATGCTGGCGATGGAACGTGCCGTACCCCACTCCTGCTGGAAGTCTTCCAGGTAGTCACGCGTCCGGAGATGGAGACGGCCTTTCTTGGCTACCCATCGGTTGACGTCGACACCGGCGAGCACGACAAAGCGCCTGCCTGGGAGCTTCAGTTCGAAGACCGGGCCCAACTCCTGGGCCTTCTCCGCGAAGAACTTCGGGAGGTTTGCGCTACGGAACGTCTTCGAGGCGAAAGCGTCGCGAAGCCCTACGCTCGGCATGGCCCGCCGGCGCCGCGACGCGCGCATGCTCGCCGGCGGCCGGTAGGAGCTGCGCACCGCCGGGCCGATCGCCCTGCCGATCAGGTCCATGTTGCTGTAGAGCTCGATCAGTTCCTCGGCGGCCTCGTACTCCTCCGGCTCCATCATGGCCTTGAAGCCGTCGCAGTAGTGGACGAGGCCGATGATCACGATGTCCCTCGGATCCGGGAACTCCTTGTCCAGGAGGATTCGGAAGATCCGACCCTTGATCTCCTCCCCCGCCCAGCCGTCGACCAGCGGATAGCGGCCGGTGCGGGTCACCTTCTTCGACAGGGTCCAGAAACCGCCGGCGTCGGAATCGAAGATTCCCTTCTCGACCAGCCTTTCGATCGCGTCGTCGCTGATCTGGTCGCCCCGCCGAGCCAGCCGCTCCACCCAGTACTGCGGTGGATGAATCTGGTCCTCGCTGGCGAGATCCTCTAGCGAAGGATCCAGCAGGCTGTCACCCGTGGGGGTCGTATCGACGACGGTCAACGTCTCCAGGTCCGAGTCGATCCGGTCCTCCATGGCGAGATCCATGAGCACGGCGCCCGCGAGGGCACAGGACATCCTCCACTCGGGAATGGGCACGAAGTACCCGGTGTCCTGGCTGTGCAGAAGCAGCAGCAACTGCTCGGCGAATCTCATCGTTGGTTTCGGTCCTGAATCCTCTGTCGCACCCCGGCCTCAGATCGCCCGCAGCGTCGGCCTGCGCTCGGCCTCGAGTTCCGGATAGAACTGCCGGCTGTACTGCCGGTACTTCCCCACGGGACCGTCGGCCTGGCTGAGCCGGGGCGGGGCCTGGTACTTCTTCCTCTCCCAGATCACGACGTCCTGCAGGACGAAGCGTCTCTCTTCACTCAGCACGATTCGATTCATCACCCTGTGGCGCATCGCCACCGGCAGGAACCGCAGTCCCGCGAAGAAGCGCCCCGGCTTGCGGATTTCCCGCACCTGACTCACCAGGACGACATCGACAAGCGTGCCGTCGACAGGCGTAGCGAGGACCCACAGCCTCGACTCCATGCCGATCGTCTTCTCGCGGAACTCGACGAAGGAGTAGCCCAGCCCATGGACATGGGTCACCGCCGAGATTTCCGAGACCACATCCACCAGACCCGCGACCCTTCGCACGGTGCTGAAGTCGAAGCAGCTCTTCAGATAAGCGCCTTCGACCAGGGTCGAACCGACCGGACGCACGTCGCCGTAGCCGTGGGTGTAGCCCAGATGCTCCACGTCCACGGAGTTCTCCGTCGTTTCCTGGGGATGACCCCGGAACCGCAGTAGGGTGGACCGCAACCCGCTCCAGTCCTCACCGGTGGGCGGATCGTCCGGCAGGCGCCACTTCGGCGGTTGGCCGTCGGTAGCCCACCAGGCGAAGATCATGCCCAGGATCTCCGTGGTCTCGAAGACCTTGAGCCTGGCGGCGCTCGGGGCAGGCGCGTGCGGCGTAGCTACGCACTGGCCCGTCGCATCGAACTGGAACCCATGAAACGGGCAGACGAGACAGCCGTCGCGGACGGCGCCGCCGACGGTCGGTCCCAGGTGCGACCCCAGATGCGGACAGTACGCGTCCGACACGCAGACGCGACCTTCGTCGTCGGACCAGACGACGATCTCCTGCCCCATCCACGTCTTCTCGATCAGTTTCTCCCGCAGAATCGACTCGCGGGTCGCTACGAAGTACCAGCCCTCGGGGAAGGGCGGCAGTTCTTCGTGGGAACTCAGCGCAGGTGCGTCCGTCTTCGTGATCATGGGCCAGTGATTCCCTTCGGGGTGTCGAACACCGGCGGTTCGGGCACCAGGGTCGACCTCCCGCCAACTCGCCCGCCTCTAAGGCCAACTATTCTAGCAACATAGCTCCACGGGCGCCCTACTGGCCCACCGGGACTGCACGGCTTGCATAGCGGTGGTCTAGCGGTCCGCCGGCGGCTTCCAGTTCGGATGAGGCACATGGGCCTTTTCCATGATCCCCTCGATCTCCTCGACCACGTCGGGGTGGTTCCGGGCCACGTCGTACCGTTCGCCCTCGTCCCGAAGGACGTCGTAGAGCTCCAGGCGGCCTGTCAACATCGGCTTGCGGACGCCCTTCCACTGCCGCAGTCGCACCGCCTGGGATGATCCGGCTTCGTAGAACTCCCAGTAGAGGTATTCGTGCCTCCGCTGCTCGCCGGGGCGGCCCTGCAGAATCGGCGCGAAGCTGATCGAGTCCGTATCGGGCGGTACGTCGATGCCTGAGAGGCCGGCGACTGTCGCCATCAGATCACCGAAGTACCCGACGTGGTCCGAAACCTGGCCCGGCTCGATCGTCCCCGGCCACCGGGCCAGGAACGGCACCCGGATGCCGCCGTCGTAGAGGTCCCGCTTGATGCCGCGCAGGTTGCCGGAGGGGTTGAACTTCAGCAGGTCATGGTTCGACTCGTTGTGCGGTCCGTTGTCCGACGAGAAGATGACCAGCGTCCTGTCGTCGATCCCCAGTTCCGCGAGCCGTTCGAGCAGCGTGCCCACGTCCCGGTCCATCCGGGTGATCATCGCCGCCTGCCCCTTGTCCGGGTTCGGCCAGTCCTCCCCCTCGTAGATTCCGTACTCCGGCACCTCCGCCCCGTCGCCCGTCGCCCGCGTGGCTTCGTTGTTGGCGTGCGGGATCGTCAGGGCGAGGTAGAGGAAGAAGGGCGAGTCCTTCTGCTCCTCCACCCAGGCAAGCGCCTCGCGCATGATCAGGTCGTGGGAGTACTCGTTGCGCTCCGTCGCCCAGCCGCCCTCGAACCCGCCGTAGGGACGCGGCGTCCTCTCGACCTGGTTCCGCAGCGGCACCTTCTCCAGACCCCGCCAGAGGAACTCCGGGTAGTAGTTGTGGGCGTGGACCTGATTGAGGTAGCCGAAGAACGCGTCGAACCCCTGGCTGAGGGGATGCCCCTCCATCCCGACTTCGCCGAGCCCCCACTTGCCGAACAGGCCCGTCGCGTAGCCGGCGGACTTCAGGACTTCCGCGACGGTGACGTCCTCGTCGCGAAGCGACTGGGCGATTCCCCGGGCGTTGCCGCGGACATGGGTGTGCCCCGTGTGCTGTCCCGTCATCAGGACGCTGCGGGAAGGTGCGCAGACCGTCGCCCCGGCGTAGAAGTGGGTGAAGCGAATCCCCTCCGCGGCCATCCGGTCGAGGCTCGGCGTCCGAATGACCTGCTGCCCGTAGGACCCGAGGTCTCCGTACCCCAGGTCGTCGGCGAGGATGAAGACCACGTTGGGACGGTCCGCCGCCGCGGCCGCGGCTGCCGTCACGGCAAGCAGGAGCGGCACGACGACGAGAGTCGATCCGATTCGGTGCATGAGTACGTCCCCGGAACCGGACTCTAGCTGCCGGTGTTCCCCGGCGGTCGAGACGCGGCTTCACGGGCGAGCAGGGCCTGTTTCCGCTCGACTCCCCAACGGTAGCCGCCGGGCGCGCCGTCACTGCGAACCACCCGGTGACAGGGGATCGCGACGGCGAGCGGGTTCGCGGCGCATGCGCTCGCGACTGCGCGCGAGGCCTTCGGGGATCCGATGACGGCGGCGATTCCACCGTAGCTGGCGGTTTCGCCGGCTCGAACCTCCTGGAGCGCCTGCCAGACCCGCCGCTGGAACGCGGTCCCTCGGATGTCGAGCGGCAGGTCGTGGTCGAGCGCCGGATCTTCGACCAGGCCAACGACCCTCGCCACCACCGACTCGAACTCGGTATCTCCCCCGGCGAGTTCCGCCTGAGGGAAGCGATCTTCCAGTTCGTGAACCAGGGCTCCTGGATCGTCCCCGAGCAGAACGCTGCAGATCCCTCTCTCCGTCGCCGCGACGAGAACCGAACCCAGCGAGCACTCGCCCACCGCGAACCGGATCGTCTCGCCTGCACCACCGCGCCGGAAGGTCGAGGGCGCCATACCGAGCATCCCGGACGACGCCGCGTAGAACCGGCCGCTCGAGTTGAAGCCGGCATCGTAGATCGCGTCGGTCACGCTGCGGGAGGTCCGCAGCGCCTCGCGCACCCGATCCCCCCGATGGCCGGAGATGTACGCGCGCGGTGTGACGCCCGTGACCCTCTTGAAGACCCGGTGGAAGTGGGAACGGCTCATTCCCGCCGCCTCGGCCAGCGTGTCGAGGGCCGGCGGTTCCACCGCCATCTCGATCGAGCGGCAGGCCGCCGCCACGACCTTCGCATGCCGTTCGGCGAGAGGCGGCTCGTTCGGACGGCAGCGCCGGCACGGCCGGAAGCCTGCCTTCTCGGCAGCCGCTGAGGAAACATGGAAACCCACGTGCTTCCGTCGCGGGCGACGGGCGCCGCAGCCCGGGCGGCAGTAGATCCCCGTCGTCGCTACCGAGTAGACGAAGACGTCGCCTGCGCTCCGGTCGCGCTCGACGACCGCCGCCCAGCGTTCCTCGTCGCTGTGGAACCGGATCGTCGCCGAAGTAGGTGCTTCCTGCGGTTCGCTCATGTCGTCGCCTCCCGGATCGTTGCATCGTTTGCCGCGATCGGGATCTTCCTATGCCGGCCAGGGCCGCGCACTCCGGTTCCTGCTCTCGAATTCGCCTAGCTAGTTCTCGTCCAGAAACGCTGAAGTGCTTGATTTTGCTGGGCTAAACGGGCTCGGTGTAGCTTCGATTTCACAGATCGGAGTGAGGGGGCAAGCATGCGCGCGAGACGGACGGCACAGGTTGGTCTGTTGGATTGTCCGGTCGTGGATCATCCTGCGGCGGCGATTCTGGAGCAGGTTTCGGCGTGGCTGGACGAGCACCGCGAGGTTCTGGGGTGGGTGTCTGCGGACATCGACCGCGGTGTTTCGTCGTCGGTAGGTCGCCAAGGCCTGACCTGCGAGACGATCCTGCGCTGCGCGGTGCTCAAGCACTTGTGGCAGCAGGGTTACAGGGAGTTGGCGTTCACGCTTCGGGACTCTCTGACGGCACAGCGCTTCGCCCGTCTTGGCGGCGGCCGGGCGCCTGGAAAGTCGGCGTTGCAGGCCCTGATCAGTGGGATTCGGCCGGCGACCTGGGAGCGAATCAACCGTCATCTGTTGCGGTTCGCGCACACCGAGGGGATCGAGACGGGCGCGGCGGTGCGGATCGACAGCACGGTGACGGAGACTCACATTCTGTCGCCGGAGGACAGTCGTCTGCTGCTGGACGGGGTTCGTGTGCTGACGCGGTTGCTCAAGGAAGCGCGCAAGCACTTGGGGACGGCGGTGGTGTTTCACGACCACCGCCGTGCCTGCAAGCGGCGGGCGCTGGAGGTCCGTTCGCGGCGCGGGGCCAAGCGTCGGGCACAGACGTATCGCCGATTGTTGAGGCTGGTCGCCCGGACGACCGGTTACGTGAAGGCGGCCAAACCGCAGGTAGGAGCCACTCAGGAGCCCTGGGCGCGATCCTGGGAGAGTCGTGCGGAGCACTGCATGGAGCTGCTCGAGCGCGTGGTGGATCAGACCAGGCGCCGAGTGTTGCACGGCGAAACCGTGCCGGCGCCGGAGAAGGTGGCAAGCCTGTTCGAGCCCCACACGGACATCATTCGCAAGGGCGGCCGCAGGACGCACTACGGACACAAGATCAATCTGGCCACGGGCAAGAGCGGACTGGTGCTCGACGTGGTGGTCGAGAGCGGTAATCCGGCCGACAGCGAGCGCTGCCTGCCTATGCTCAAGCGCCACGTCGCGCACTACGGCTCGGCGCCGGAGCGCGCCGCTCTCGACGGCGGCTACGGCTCGAAGAGCAACCTCGAAGACGCGAAGGCCCTGGGCGTCGTCGATGTCGTCTTTCACAAGAAGGGCGGCCTCAAGGCGGACCAGATGGCCCGGTCCTCCTGGATCTACGGGCAGTTGAAACGCTTCCGAGCGGGGATCGAAGCCGGTATCTCCTACCTGAAACGCTGCTTCGGACTCGCACGCTGCAACTGGAAAGGCCTGACCCACTTCCGCGCCTACGTCCACTCGGCGGTGCTTGCTCACAACCTGATCCGGCTCGCCCGCCTGCAGCCCGGATCGACCTGACCAACCGCCGCTTCCGTCGCCCGACACCCGGTCACAAACCAACCGGAAGCTCCCCCGTGGGCGACATCTCGCGGAGGTGGCCAAACCCCGCCGACCGCCGGCGATTCACTCCCCGGCACCGCCGCTACCGCCCGAAACAGCCTCTGAAGACTCTCAACCAGCCTGCGATCTCGCCTTCCTGAAGCGCAGAAAACCGCGTTTCTGGACGAGAACTAGCTAGCGGATGCGGCGGTAGCTTTCGTCAAGCGGCGGCAGGTAGACCGGCGGGCTGCCGTAGAAGTGACCGCGCAGGAACCGCACCGAGGTGTCGAGCGTGAGGTCGCGCCGGCGTTCCAGGGCATCGACGCATGCCTCGTAGTCCGGGCCGTTGCCGCCCAGACGCGCCATCACAGCGGGCCTGGTCGCCTGCCAGTGCTCGTAGCTGGCGTAGCGAGCCATCATGTAGACCTCATCGAAGTCGGGACTCTCCGTTGCACCGACTTCGGTTCCGCGGCTATCGAGCCGCTCCGGCGTCGGGTAGACCCGCCGCCACTGCCCGACGATCCGCGCGCCGTTCTTCTCGAAGTACGGCCAGACGCCTTCGCGACTCAGCCGACTGAACTCCTCGAACGTCCCCTTGCGGATCCGGAAGTAGCGCATCGTGACGATCTCCTCGCCCCGCCGGGCTCGGGCGCTTCGCACCGGGACTTCGGCAACGCCATCGGCCGTCTCCCCCGGCTCGGCGATCTCGTAGTCCTCGTCGAGTCCGGGCATGTAGTACGGCCCGCCTGGCGCCATGTCGCCCACCAGGTAGATCGGGCCGTCCGAACCGAGGAGCAACTGGTTCCGGGCGGCGATCGCCTCGCGGAAGGCCCGCCAGTCCTCGCCGTTTCCGCCCAGCCGATCGGAGGCCCGGGTGGCGGCCCAGTGGTTGTAGCTGCGATAGCGCGCGAGCCGGTAGCCCTCGTCGAAGTCGGCGCTGCCGCCGCCATCCGGGTGAACGACCTGCCACTGTCCGACGACCCGGCTGCCGATCTTCTCGAAGATCGGCCAGACACCGTCGCGACTCAGCTCGAAGAAGCGTTCGTGGGCGCCCTTCTCGAGCTGCTGGTGGCGAAGGACGAGGAACTCCTCGCCCGCCCGGGCGATGTCGTTGCGCACCGGCCGCGGCGGTTCCTGGGCCGGAAGGATCGACGCGCCGGCCAGGAGTGCAGCGGAGGCGAACGAAAACGCGGTCAGTCGCATGCCGGACCGCTCAGTTCGCCGGCGGCTTCTTCGCCTCGTTCTTCTTCGGCTCGGCTTCGGGCGGTTTTGGCGCCGGCTTGGCGTAGATGTCGACCGCCTTGGCGCCCTCTTCTTCCTCGGTCGGCGGACGCAGGCCTTCACCGAGCATGATCGTCTCGATCGCGGCGATCGTGACCGGGGACGGTTTGAAGTTGCCGAAACGGTAGCCGCGGGCGATCGTCAGCGGCGTCCAGCCGTACTTGTTGCGCTGGTTCCAAGTCTCGATGTCGGCGCCGCTGTCGGCCAGCAAATGGACGACGCGCGGCAGGTTCTTGTAGGCGGCGCCGTGCATCGGCGTTTCGCCGTTGGCGTTCACCGCATCGATGTCCGCCCCGAGGTCGAGCGCGAGCTGCACGGCCTCTAGCACCTCGTCCTCTGTGCCGGCGTCCTCGCCGGGTGAGCGGGTACCGAGACCGGCCGCCGCCATGAGCGCCGTCGAGCCATCATCGGTCCGGGTCAGCGGATCGGCGCCAAGGTCGGCAAGGGTCCGCATCAGGTCGGCGTCGGCCACCAGCGCCGCGAGAACGAAGGGCGTCGCGCCCAGTTCGTTGAGGCTCGTATTGTTGAGCCGCGCTCTGGTCGTCATCCGGGCTTCCAGATCGGCGCCGTGCTCGACCATGTCGCGGACGAAGTCCAGGGCGTTCATGGCACCCGAACCGTCGGGCCGCGGGTTGTTGTCGCCGGCGCCTGGCTTGCGTACCCGCGCCAGCATGTGGAGCGCCGTGTATCCGGGATGGGCCGCGTTCGGATCGGCGCCCGCGTCGAGCAGGCGAGCCGCGAGCTCGAAGTGGCCGTTCGTCACCGCGACCAGGAGCGGCGTCGAACCGGGGCGGACGGAGCGGCCGCCGGGCAGCGGCCGGTCGCGCTTCACGGGCTTGCGAGGCGTCACGGAGTTCACGTCGACGCCAGCCCGCAGGAGGGCTTCCATCACCTCGATCCGGCCTTCACGCACCGCGAACAGGAGCGGCGTGAAACCGGAGTCGAGCGTCGCGTTCGGATCGGCCCCGACCTCGAGGAGGAGTTCCACCACGTCCAGATTGCCCTCGGCGGCCGCCCACATGAGCGCCGTCTGGCCACGCTTCGGTTCGCGGAAGTGGACGTCGGCGCCGGCCTCGTAGAGCGCTTCGACGACTTCGATCCGGCCGGTGCGAGCGGCGGTCAGGAACACCGTCTCGCCGCCGGGCAGCAGGGCGTTCGGGTCGGCGCCCGCCGTCAGGAGCGAATCGACGACTTCCGGGTTGCCGTTGGCGCAGGCGAGCGACAGCGGGATGACGCCGTAGCGGTTCGCGGCGGAGGCGTCGGCGCCGGCATCGAGCAGCCGTTGCACGAGATCGGAACGGTCGTGGTAGACGGCCCAGTGGAGGGCGGTCATGCCGTCGACCTGGGCGGCGTTGATCTCGTCGGGGGCCGGCGAGGCTGCGAGGAGGCGTTCGATGGTGGCCGTGTCGAGGTGCTCGGCGGCGTCGGCGAGGGGGGCGGTTGTGGCGGCGGTTGCCGGGGCGGCAAGGAGGAACGCCACGGCAACGATCCAGAGCGGATTCCGGCCTTGCGGCCGGATGCCGGCGAGGGCGCCGGCGCACCCAGTGGGGGACCGTCGCTTCCAGGTACTCAAACTCGCCACCGCCTCAGCCTGCCAGGTGGACGGGTTCGGCCAGGGTGTCGATCCGGCCGGTGCTGTCGGCGAAGGAGTCGAGCCGGACGCCGACGCTGTCGAGGAGCGTCAGGTGGAGGTTGGCCATCGGCGCCGGCTCGTCGTAGACGATGTGCTGGCCGCCGCGGACGGTGCCTCCTCCGCCGCCGGCGACGACGATCGGCAGGTTCACGTGGTCGTGGACGTTCGGGTTGCCCATGCCGCTGCCGTAGAGGTAGAGCGAGTTGTCGAGCAGGTTGCCGTCGCCCTCCGGCACCGCCGCGAGCTTCTCCAAAAAGTAGGCGAACAGGGAGACGTGGAACTCGTTGATCTTCGCCAGCTTCGCCACCTTCTCGGGGTCGTTGCCGTGGTGGGACGTCGGGTGATGCGGATCCGGCACGCCGATCTCGGGATAGGTCCGGTTGCTCGACTCGCGGGCGAGCTGGAAGGTGATGACCCGGGTCACGTCGGCCTGAAGCGCCAGCACCTGGAGATCGAACATCAACCGGGCGTGGTCGGCATAGGCCGCCGGAACGCCGACAGGTCTGTCGACATCGGGCAGTGCGCCGTCGTCGGACTGGGCTTCCGCCTTCTGGATGCGCCGTTCCACCTCGCGCACCGAGTCGAGGTACTCGCTGACCTTGACCCGGTCACCAGGGCCGAGCATGCCCTGAAGGCGCGTGATGTCCTCGTGGACCCAGTCGAGCAGGCTGGCCTTGCGGTGCAGCCCCTCGCGCCGCTCGGCCGCCGTGCCGCCCTCGCCGAACAGCCGCTCGAACACGATCCGCGGATGCGCCTCGGCCGGCAGCGGCGTCGTCGGCGACGACCAGGACAGGTTGTTCTGGTACACGCAGGCGTAGCCGTTGTCGCACTGGCCGACCATGTCCATCAGGTCCATCGCAAGCTCGAGCGACGGCAACTGGGTCTCCTGGCCGATTTGCTGCGCCGCGATCTGATCGACCGTCGTGCCGAGGTAGTAGTCGGTGCTCTCCGTCCACTTCGCCTTCGCCGCACTCAGGAAGGCCGCGTTCGACGTTGCGTGGGTCCCGGGGTACGCGTTCTTCAGTTCCAGGTTGCTGATCACCGAGATCTGCTTCCTGAAGCCCTCGAGCGGACTCAGGGACGGCGAGAGTTCACCGAGCGCTCCGCTGCCGCCGGCCGGCTTCCAGCGCGTGATGTCGGAGCCCATCGGGATGTAGACGAAACCCAGCCGCCGCACCGGCTTGGCCGCCGTCTTGGCCCAGGCGGTCATCGACGGCACCATCGCGTCGAGCAGAGGCAGGGCGATCGCCGCGCCCATGCCGCGCAGGAAGGTCCGACGCGGCAGCGACTTCTTGGTCAGGATCATGACGATGCTCTCCTCATCTGGAAGGGATCGCTGGCGACGACGGCCTGGATCAGGGACGACAGGCGGTAGTCGGCGGCCCCGGCGCGGCGCAGGATCCCGCGCACCGCGGGCGCGTCGGTCGCGGTCACGCCGCGGCCGGTGCCGAACACCAGGAGCTTCTCGGTCAGGGTAGTCAGGAACAGCTCGGGACGGGCCAGCATCGCCGACTCGAGTTCCCTGACGCCGCCCAGGGCGGTGCCGTCCCACAGTTCGCCGGAAGCGTCGATCGGGAAGCCCGCGTCGACCGTCCGCCAGCGGCCGATCGCGTCGTAGTTCTCAAGCGCGAAGCCGACCGGGTCCATCAGGCGGTGGCAGCCCGAGCAGGCCGGGTTGTCGCGATGGGCCGACAGCCGTTCGCGCATCGGCAGTTCCTTGGCGACGATCTTCGCTTCCGGCAGATCGGGCACGTCGGGCGGCGGGGGGGGCGGCGGCACGCCGAGCAGGTTGCCCAGCACCCAGTTGCCCCGCACCACCGGCGATGTGCGGGTGGCGAAGGAGGTCACGGTCAGGATGCTGGCGTGCCGCAGCAGGCCGCCGCGCACGCTTTCGTCGCCAAGTTCCACGCGGCGGAAGCGGCTGCCGTAGACGTGGGGGATCCCGTAGTGCTTGGCCAGCCGCTCGTTGAGGAAGGTGTAATCCGCCGGACGAGATCGAGCGCGCTTCGGTCCTCCCGCAGGATGCTGCCGACGAACAGTTCCGTCTCGCGGCGCATGGCCTGCCGGAGGTTGTCGTCGAAGTCCGGGAACAGGCGCTTGTCGGGGGTGACCCCGTCGAGGTTTCGCAGGTGCAGCCACTGGGTGGAGAAGTTCGTGACCAGGTTCTCGGCCCGCGGGTCGGCGAGCATGCGCTCGACCTGCCGGTCCAGCTCCTCCGGCGCGCTCAGTCGGCCGGCCGACGCGAGGTCCAGCAGCTCGTCGTCCGGAATGCTGCTCCACAGGAAGAAGGCGAGCCGCGACGCGAGTTCCAGGTCGTTGATCCGGTACGCCGCGCCGGGTTCCACGCCGTCGGGTTCCCGTTCGATCCGGAACAGGAACTCGGGGCTGACCAGGACCGCCGCCAGCCCCATCTCGACGCCCGCCTCGAACCCGTTCTCCGCCTTCGCCTGCTCGTAGAGCGCGAAGGGCCCACGCACGTCGTCGTCGGTCACCGGCCGGCGGTAGGCGCGGCCCATCACGTTGGCCAGAATCTTTTGCGCGCAGCCGTCCTCGTCCGCGGCCGTCTCAGGCTGGCAGACGAAGATCCGCTCGCGGCTCGGCGTGTCGCCGGCGCCGAGCGGCAGGTACGGTCCGACGATCGAGACGGAGAAGATCGCCGGCTGCACCCGCGGGTGCCGGTAGTAGTTGAAGTGCGATTCGTAGGGCTGCCGCGCCGTCTCGAGCAGCACCCAGGGACGGGCCGGGAAGGTGACGCCGACGTCGTGTGGCCCCGCCGTCACCGGTACGCGGACCACCAGGTGATCGTCGACATCGTCCTGGGACGGCTGGTAGTTCAGCGCCACATCGCTCATCAACTCCGGCGGCGCGACGGTGAATGTCTCGATGTGCTCGCGGTCGATCAGGAGTTCCAGGTCGTGCGGTTCGCGGAGGCCCTCGACGTGCTCGTTGCGGTCACGCGCCAGCCGGATCGAGAATTCGTAGACCCCGTCGGCCGGGAAGTTCCAGGTCGCGACCAGGCCGCCGCGCGTGCCGATCGGAAGACCTTCGACGTGCTTCTCCTGGGTCAGATCGGGATCCGTCCGGAAGGTGACGCCGGTCGGCTCGGCCACCCGGCCCACGGCAAGCCGGCTGATCTTCTCCGCCGCGCCGACGTAGCGCTCGAGCAGGGTTGGCGACAGGTCGCCGACCGTCACGTTGTCGAATCCGTAACTCGCCGAGTCGGCCGGCAACAGCGAGGCGACGTCGACCTCCAGCGCGAGCAGATCGCGCACCGCGTTGTGGTACTCGGTGCGGTTCAGCCGGCGGAACGTCTCCGTGCGTCCCGGGTCCGGGCTGTCAGCCGCGATCCGGTCGAGCTCGCCCTCGAGCGAAGAGAGCGCCTCCCGGTACGCGCTCTCATCCGGACGGCGCCGGCCCGCCGGCGGCATCTGCCTTGCGCGCAGCTTGCGGGCCACCTTCTCCCAGGTCGCCCGATCCAGGCCCTCGTGCTGGTCGACCAGGGCGTCGAGTTCCAGGCCGGCCGTCTTCAGCCGGCCGTTGTGGCAACCCAGGCAGTGGCGGGAGATGAGGACGCGGTGCGGCGCGCCGGCGTCGAAGGCCGGAGCGGCCGCCGGCGCCGCAACGACGACCGGCGGAGGCAGCGGTGGACCGGCAAGCGCGCCGCCCGGCGCCGCCCAAAGGCCGAGGAGGCCCAGAAAGACCGTTCGCATCACCTGCGGGCAACGGTTCCGACTCTCCCGTGACTGGCCCATTCCGACTCCCGGCTGGACATTCCTGAACTGCTGAATGCCGGGAGTCTAGCAACCCGCCGCGAATCAGCGGGCAGCCTCGCGGGCTTGCACGGGATCGGCCAGTTCCATGCGCGGCGCTGGTACGGCGGTACACTGCGAGCGTGACCTTCGACCGCCGGCTCGCGAACGAACTGCTGGAGCGGAGGGATCGGGATACCGCTCCGTACTTCGCCGGCCGCGAGGACGAAATCCAGCGGTTCGACGCCGCGTTGCGGGAATCGGAGCTCGGCGGGAAGCAAGCGGTGTTCCGCATCTACCAGGGGGCGCCCGGCTGCGGCAAGACGTCGCTGGTTCACCGGCTGCGGCAGATCCGGTCCGACGGCGTGCTGTTCGTTTCGATCGTCAAGGATCATCTGGCCAGCGGAGACGCGCTGGTCGAACGCGTAAGGCACGCCGCCGTCGAGGCGGGACCGGTAGCGGGCAGGATCGCGGCAGCAGTCCTTCGAGCCATCTCCTCGCGCTTCGGGGTACAGCCGGTGGGCGAGGCGTTGGGGGACGCGATGACGGACAGGACGGTTGAGAAGACGAAGTTGGTTCTGCATCTCGATGAGGCCCAGATGATCGACGAGGGATCGCAACCAGGTCTCGTCCGCCTCCACGCCTACGGCCTTGGGGCGCCCACCGTCTGCCTGTTCACCGGACTGAGCCACACCGCGAACAGGATCGGGACCGCCGGCGGCGTCTCGAGGCTGGCCGACAACGCCGTGGTGAACATGGGCGCGATGGCCGAGGAGGAGTGCGCCGAGTCGACGTCGATGATGCTCGACGAACTCGGCGCGGTCGGCGACGAAGCCGAGAAGGTGCAGGCCGCCCGGACGGCCGCGACGCTTTCGTACGGCTGGCCCCAGCATCTTCACTGCGCCCAGACCGCCCTGTGCCGGGAGCTGATTCGCGCAGACGGCGTTGTGCGCGAGGTGAACCCCGAACTCGTTGCACGGGGGTCGGACAGGAAGCGGTTCGAGTACTACCTCGGCCGGCTGTCCAGCCCCATCCTCGGCCTGCGCCCGGAATTCACGGCCGGCGTCATCGAACGGATCGCGCAGAGCCCGCCGGCGGGCCTGGAAGGTCTCGACGCGCTGTGCCAGGGAGAGATGCAGCGACAAGGTTGGGGGGACACTCGGAGGTCGGCCGCGATCACATCCGAGATGTTCGCCGACGCGCTGGTTGAGAAAGGCGTGGTCTCGGTCGCTCCGAACCGCGGCTGGGACGTCGCGATCCCTTCGATGGCCGAATGGGCAGCTTCGAGAACCCCGGTGGCCGGAAGGCAACGGCAGCGCCAACGGTGAGGACGCCCTCCGTCCATTCCCGATTCACTGCCGAGGAACGTCGAGGAGTCCGGTGGGCGGTTGCCGTCGCCGCGTTGCTGACCCTGGCGACCGGATGCGGGAAGCCGGAGGGCGCCGAGTACGAGCAGGCGCTCGCGAAGTGGCGCGGCGACCGGATTGAGACTCTCAAGGGGCCGGATGGCTGGCTCAACCTGGCGGGTCTGTACTGGCTGAGAGAAGGCATGAACAGCTTCGGCGCCGCGGCCGGCAACGACCTCGTCGCCCCGAAGGGATCGGCGCCGGCGAAGCTCGGCGACTTCCTGATCGAGGACGGCGCGGTCACCTTCCGGGCCGCGCCGGAGGCCGAGGTTCTGCACGGTGAAGCGCCGGTCATTGAGATTCTCCTCGCCGACGATCAGGAGAAAGAGGCCACCCTCCTCACGTCCGGCTCCCTGGCCTGGACAGTGATCCGGCGGATGGACCGGCTAGGTGTTCGGCTGCGCGACTACGACCACCCCGCCGTCGCGTCGTTCCCCGGCATCGAGTCCTACGCCGCCGACCCGAGCTGGCGCCTTGAGGCCCGCTTCGAGCCCTACCCGGAACCGCGGACGATCCGGGTGCCGACCGTCGTCGAAGGCCTCGGCTGGGAACCGACCGTTCCAGGCACCCTCGAGTTCGAGGCCCTGGGGAAACCGCTGTCGCTAGAGGCCTACCGCTCCGACGACGGGTTCATGATCGTGTTCGCGGACGGCACCACCGGGGACACGACCTACCCGGCCGGCCGCTACCTCAAGGCAGACCTGCCCGGCCCGGGCGGCACCACGACCCTCGACTTCAACAAGGCCTACAACCCGCCCTGTGTCTTCAGCGAGTACGCCACATGCCCGCTGGCCACTCCACGGAATCGCCTGCCCGTCGCCGTGGAAGCCGGGGAGAAGTACGCGGAGAAGCCGTAGTCACCGGGCTATCGACGACTCCCGCTCCTCGCGGATCCATCGAACGATCCGGTCCGTCGGGACCGTGGGCAGACACTCCCGCAGCGCATCCATCCGGGCGGATAAGGCGATTTCGCTGAAGCATCGGCACGAATCCCCGTTTCATCGCCCACAAATCAGATTCCAGGTGTCAACATTGAAACATCAGTTGACGGTCTCCTGTCGAAGGAGGCCTTCGCCCCGATCGCCGACTTGATGATGGGCACGATTTCTCCGACGTGCCGGGAGGTTGACGCGATGCTGACAATGTGGAACGGTATCTTCAAGGCTGGAGCCGAGCCGAGCCGAGCCGAGCCGAGCCGAGCCGAGCCGAGCCGAGCCGAGCCGAGCCGAGCCGAGCCGAGCCGAGCCGAGCCGAGCCGAGCCGAGCCGAGCCGAGGGTTGTGTAGCGTGCGCCCGGCGCCACGCCAGCCCGCACCTCCGGCTCCTGCGGTAAATCGTCGGCACAAGCCTGACCCGCGCCCCGGGCGCGGCCGATTCTTCCATCCTTCGGGTCTCGCCTGCCCGCTGATTGCGCTCTCCCTGTTGGCCTTGGCCGCGGTTCCAGCCGAAGCCCAGGAAGAGGAACTCCCGGTGGCGACGCTCGCGGTTGAGCAGAACCTCGTGTGGCTCAACCAGCAGGGAAGGTTGGCGGTGTTGCTGTCGAAACCGGCGACGTGCGGGAAGAGGGTTGGCGAACCCTGTTACAACTTGTTCCTGAAGGACTCGTCCGATGGCCAGGGCCGCTACCCCGTGACCGCCTACGAAGGCGAGGCCAAGATTTCGACGTGGAGGCAGGTTAACCAGCTGAACTCCACCTTTGTTATCCGACTTCTCGAGGACGAAAGTCCGCGCTACGGCCAGGCGCGCCGCTACCTGGTCGGCACGCCCTCGTCGGCGAAACTGAGGGCCTTGCCCTGGCCGCAGGGCAGCGGACTCGAGATCGACGCCCAGCCGGCCTGCCTCTCAATGGTCAACGACACTACCGTGCGACCGGGACCGTCGTTCGCTCTGCAACTTCCGTCAGCTCCGGCTACGGAAGTCCCGATGCAGTACCGGACGGTCAGTGTTCTCGACCCTTACTACGGCCCATGGCTGGATTCGTCGAATCTGTCGATCCCGACGTCCGGGCGCTCGCAGCAGTTCAACGATCGCGCGTTCGCCGAGTCGCGGGCGGCGATTCCCGGCTTCGTCGGTTACGAGTTCAGACGCGCCGACAACCACGGCGTCGCCGGGCGATGCGTCTGGCAGTTCGAGGAGGCGGCCCCGTGCTCCGACCCCGAAGGGGTGCTGGTGAGCAACCTCCACCTGGCCCGACTCTCGGCGAACGTAGAAGACATCCAGGGCTTCGAAACCCCGATGACGTACGCACAGCAATTCACGACCGGCAACGCCTCCTGCCCGACGATCCCGCTGGCCAGCGTGGACTTCCTCCTGCAAAGGCGCTCCACGCTCGCTCTGTCGCCGGCGCAGCTTGCAACACTGCGGGCGGAAGTGTGGTGGTCGCCACACGACGGCACGTACCCCGCCCGGAAACTCGTGGACCTGATCCCGCCTACGACGATCTTCCCGGGCGTGCCGACCCCGTTCCGCGCGCCGCCGAACACGGTGCTCGAACCCGGAACGACCTACTACGTCGTGCTGTACACGACCGGACCTCTGGACCTGGGAGTCACAAGGGCTCGGGCCAGAGGCAACCCCGTAGAAGGGCGCGTAGAGGGCTGGGAGATCGCCGACCACGCGACACACCAGCCGCGCTACAGCCCCACCAACGCGGAGCACCGATGGCGCACTTTGAGCGCCGGCGGAGCACTACGCATCCGCGTTCGGACCGGCAGCCACGGCGGCAGCCACGGCGGTGGCGGTGGCGGCGGCGGCGGCGGTGGCGGCGGCGGCGGCGGTGGTGGCGGCGGCAGCGGCGGTGATGCTGACGACGACGCGCCGTCCACCTGCACCCTGGCGGCGCCGTACTGGTCCGGCCCGTCGGGCGGCTTCACCGTCATGCCCGCGGCCGGGCGGAGCTCGGTCAGCGTGACCTGCGGCGGCAGCACGACCGAGTACAGCGCCGAGAACGGCGTGGTGACCCGGCTCGTGAGCGGGAGTTGCCCCGGAGGCCTGCGCGTCGAGGGCGCCGCGCCGGGCGGCTGGTACTGGCAGCACGGCGAGCGCAACGCCGCCGCCGCGCCCTTCGTCTGCTCGGAGGCTCTCGGCGGCCCGAAGGCCGTCGTGCCGGGAGGAGTCACCGCCGAGGCAACGGACGACGCCACCTGGTTCAGGCACGACGAGGCCCGGCTGGTGGGGATCGTGCCGCATCTCGAGAGGAACGAGTGCAGCGAGTACGTTTCGCCGTACTGGCAGGGCGACGGCGGCGTCGTGGTCCGGCCGGCGGAAGGCCGGTCCACCGCGAAGGTCAGGGTCCAGTGCGGCGCGACCTTCTCGACGTTGACCGCGTCTCCGGGCGACGACGGCGTCGCCGCGGAGCTGGTGCGCAAGGACTACTGCACCGACGACGAGGGCGAGCCCAAGCAGGGCAAGCTGACCGTCACGGGCGCGGCGCCCGGCGGCTGGTACTGGATCAGCGGCGAGCGCAACGCCGCGGTGGCGCCCCTGATGTGCGCGGATCTGCTGGGCGGCCCGGCCGCCGTCGACCCGGGCGGCGTCTTCTCACGGGCGACCGAGGACGGCACGTACTTCAGCCATGAGACCGACCGGCTGATCGGCGTGGTGCCTCACGTCGCCCCGGTCCGCGACGAGTAGGAGCGATCGTCGATACCGGCGGGTTGCGGCAGGCGCGCGGATGGCGCGGCCGCCGGGACCCCTTCGCTCTGAGCCCCTCAGGGCGGGCGTAGGCGGTCCGGTCCGCTACACCGTGGCGGGCCGGCTCCGCACGAGCCGCCCCGGCAGGGCGCCCGTGACTTCGTCGTTCTTGAGGACGACTTCGCCGGCGCAGATCGTCGCTTCGTAGCCGCGCGGCCGCTGCATGTAACGCTTCGCGTTCTCGGGCAGGTCGTAGACCAGGTACGGCGCCTCGGAGGACAGGCGGTCGAAGTCGATCACGCTGATGTCGGCGCGCTTGCCGGGCGCCAGGACGCCGCGGTCCGTCAGGCCGTAGAGGGCGGCGTTCGCGCCGGTCTGCTTGTGGACGATCGTCTCCAGCTCGATCCGCTCGCCGCGGGTACGGTCGCGGCCCCAGAAGGCGAGGTTCCAGCTCGGCATGTGCGCGTCGCTGACCGCGCCGACGTGGGCGCCGGCGTCGCTCAACCCGTTGCAGGTCAGCGGGTGGCGCATCAGGCCGGCCATGTAGTCGAAGTTTCGCTTCGAGTAGCCGTCCAGGTAGAAGAGCAGCAGCGTGCTGCCGTCGCCATCGGTCAGCAGGTCGTAGAACGCCTCCGGACCGGTCAGGCCGTGCCGCTTCGCGTAGGTCGCAACGCTCGCCTCCTGGTCCGGCTCGTAGTTCGGTGGATCGCCGAGCACGTAGACCGCCTCCGGCTGCGAGTGCATCAGCTCCAGCAGCCCCGGCAGCAGGCTGCCCGGCGTCGCGTCGACCAGGAACGGGTGATCCACGTCCTCGGGGCTGTTGCGGCGCGCGTCGTTCGTCATGTCCCAGTCGCTGGCGAGAATCTTCGCCCGCACCTCCGGGTCGCGCATCCGCTCGAGCCGTTCCGGCATCGGCCGGTCACCGACGAGCTCCCGGTAGGCATGGTTCAGGACGTAGGGGTGAAGCGATCCCTCCAGGTTCATCAGCACCGTCGTGCCGCGGCCGCGGATCTGCGGAAACACCCGGATCCCCTCGTACCGGCGCGCCTCAAGCGCGGTCAACGTCTCCTGCGCGGCCTCGCCCGAGAGATAGGTCACCGTGATCCCGTCCTTGTGGCCGAGGCCGAGCAACCACTCCCGCTCGAACGGCCCGACGAACTGGAACACGCCGCCGCCGGCCTCGCTCATGCCGTCCGCGATCGCCTCGAGCTCCGGGTAGCGGGCGAAGGTACCCGGAATCATCTCCCCTTCCTTCGTGCGGTGGGCCAGCAGCCGGTTGGACGAGACGCCGAAGGCCCCGGCGCGCACGCTCTCCCGCACCAGCCGGGACATCTCCGCCAGCTCGTCGTCCGTCGGCTGAACGTCCTCGGCGCCGCGCCCCCCCATCACGTAGGTACGAAGCGCGCAGTGCGGCACCTGGGTGATCACGTCCATGATCCGCGGCTTGCCGTCGATCGCGTCCAGGTACTCGGGGAACGTCTCCCACTTCCACTCCATGCCGGCGGACATCGCGATCGCCGGAATGTCCTCCACCGCGTCCATCAGGTCGAGCAGCCAGTCCCGGTCCTTCGGCTTGACAGGGGCGAATCCCACGCCGCAGTTGCCCATGACGATCGTCGTCACGCCGTTCCAGCAGGACGGCGTCAGGTACGGGTCCCAGGACACCTGAGCGTCGAAGTGGGTGTGGATGTCGATCCACCCGGGGACGACCAGCTTGCCCTCGGCATCGATCTCCCGGCGGGCCTTGCCCGCGCCCCCGTTGACGCTGGTGATCACCGCGCCGTCGATGGCGATGTCGCCCTGGAACTCGGGAGCACCGGTCCCGTCGATGATGCGGCCGTTACGGATTGCGATGTCGTGCATGGTCTGTCCTCTTGTCGAAGATCTCAGGTCCGTGACTCGATGGCCGTTCCATCCGGACCCTGGGCAAGTCGAGCCTGATGAGGTGAGACGCGGATGATAGCGACCAATCCGGCGGAGTCGGCCGTCGCCAGTGCGGCTGTCAAATCCAAAATGCCGTTTTGTATTTTCCAAGACACTGAGTAGAATCAGCAGCCACCATGATCGACCGCGACCTCGCTCCGCGTCTGCTTCAGGCCGCAAGCCAGTTCCCAGCCGTGACCCTCACGGGTCCACGGCAGAGCGGCAAATCGACGCTGTGCCAGGCGCTCTTCCCGGAACTGGCCTACGCCAACCTGGAGACGCCGGACGTGCGGGCCTTCGCGGTGAACGACCCCCGCGCCTTCCTGACCCAGTTCCCGGACGGCGTCATCATCGACGAAGTACAGCGGGCGCCCGAGCTGCCGTCCTACCTCCAGGGGCTGATCGATGCCGACCGGCGGCCCGGTCGCTTCATCCTGACGGGGTCTCAGAATCTCGCTCTCCTCAACACGGTCAGCCAGTCGCTAGCGGGACGTACGGCTGTTCTCCATCTGCTGCCGCTCGTTCACGGCGAGGTGACGCGCTTCGAGCGACATCCGACGACACTGGAGGATGCCCTGTTCGCCGGCGGCTACCCAGCGATCTTCGAGCACGGTGTGAACCCCAGCGACTGGCTCGCCGCCTACGTCGCCACCTACCTGGAACGCGACGCCCGAACAGTCGGCAACATCAGCGACCTGACTGCTTTGCAGCGCTTTGTGGAGCTGTGCGCAGGCCGTACCGCGCAGCTGCTCAACTACTCCTCTCTCGCGGCCGACTGCGGCATCTCCCAGCCGACCGCCAGGGCCTGGCTCGACGTGCTCGGAGCGGGCTTCATCGCCTTCCGCCTGCGGCCGTTCCACGCCAACCTGCGGAAGCGCCTGGTCAAGACCCCCAAGCTGCATTTCTACGACGTCGGGCTGGCGTGCTGGCTGCTCGGCATTCGCTCGGCGGAACAGTTGCGCTCGCATCCTCTGCGCGGTCCGCTGTTCGAGACCTGGATGGTCACCGAGGTTGTCAAGCACCGCATGAACCGCGGCGAAAGCGGAATCCTGTACTTCTACCGGGATCACGGCGGCGCGGAGACCGACCTGATCATCGAGCGTGGCGACCGCCTCACGCTGGTCGAAGCGAAGTCATCGCAGACGCCGACCGGCCGACTGCTCGATCCCGCGCGTCGGGTCGGGATGACGATCGAACAGGCCGGTCGCCCCTGCGAGAAGATCGTGGTCTACGGCGGCGACCAGGTCCAGCGCCGCTCCGACGGACGGCTCGTGCCGTGGTCACGGCTCCACGACGAGGAGTGGGTCTGAAACGCCCGCTCAGAAGTAGAGTTGGATGGCCTGTCCGTGCAGTTCCGCCAGCGTCGATCGCCTGCTGATCCACATCGGCTCGGCGAGTTCCGCCTCCCAGGCGGCCAGCGCGGCTTCCAGGCGCTCGACGACCTCGGGATGCTCGTCGGCGACGTTCTCCCGCTCGCCGATGTCCGCCTCCAGGTCGTGCAGCACGGTGATCTGCCCGTGCGCTGACACCGGCGGATAGTCCTCCTCCGGAAGCAGGCGGCCGCCGAGACCGAGCACGGAGGCCGGGTCCTGATCGGTCAGGTCAACCCGCCAGAGCTTCCACTTGCCCGAGCGGACGGCCGCGTTGGGCAGGGACCGCCAGAACAGGTACTCGTGCGGCGCTTCCTCGATCTCGCCGCGCAGGTACGGCAGGAGGTTCACGCTGTCCTCGGTGCCCGCGTCCGACCCGGCCGCCGCGGCCATCGTCGCGTACAGGTCGAGGACGCTCGCAGGCTGGCTGTAGACCTCGCCGTGGGGCAAACCCGCCGGCCACTTGACCAGGTACGGCACCCGGATGCCGCCGTCCAGGTGATAGCGCTTGCCGCCGGAGAGCGGCGAGTTCGTGCAGATGACGGCGGGCATGTAGTTGATGCAGCCGTTGTCGGAGATGAAGACGACGAGCGTGTTCTCTTCCAGCCTGTGCTCGCGCAGCGTCGCGGTGACCCGCCCCACCATGTCGTCGACCGACGACACCATGGCGGCGTAGATCCGGGCCCCTGGCTCCTCGATGTGCGCGTAGCGGTCGACGTACTTGCTCGTGGCCTGGATCGGCGTGTGAGGCGCGTTCGGCGCCAGCATGAGGAAGAACGGCTCGTCCGCGTGACGCTCGATGAAACTGACGGCGCGGTCCGCGAACACGTCGGTCAGGTACTCGTCGACTTCCACGACTTCGTAGCCGTCCATGATCGCGCGCGGGCCATCGCCGCGGTCGCCGACGACCGGCACCCACCCGGTCGTGTCCGGCTCGGTCGCGGCGGGCTGGCTGTTCGGCCAGCGATGGGCGTCCGGATCGTTGGGATCGACGTAGCTCGAGCCGCCCCCCAGATGGCCGAAGAACTCGTCGAAGCCGCGCCTCAGCGGGTGGTACTGCTCGCGGAAGCCGAGGTGCCACTTCCCCACCAGACCGGTGACGTAGCCGGCCTCCCGCATCATGTCGCCCAGCGTCGCCTCATCCTCGGGCAATCCGAGTTCGGCGTCGGCGTTGCGCTCGTAGTTCGCGGTCGGGTTGTACTCGTAGCCGAACCGGTTCTGGTAGCGGCCCGTGAAGACCCCGGCCCGCATCGGACTGCAGACCGCCGCCGAGACGTAGCCGTCGGTCAGCCGGACCCCGTTCGCCGCCAGCTCGTCGATGTGCGGCGTCGAGATGACGGTCGATCCGTTGGCGCCGATGTCGCCGTAGCCGAGGTCGTCGGCGAGGACGATGATCACGTTGGGCGGGGCGGGCGGTTCATCAGCCGGGTCCGGCGCGGGAGCGCAGCCCGCCATGGCAAGAGCCAACGCGAGGGCCGGAGCGAGCGCCGATGCGTAGATGGTCCTCTGTCGCGTTTCCATGTCGAAACTCCTCTCCTCAGTCCGCCGTGACGCGGGCCTACTTGCAGCTCCAGTTCGCCGCGTCGTTCACGTCTCCCTCGCCGTTGTACTTCGCCGCCTTGGGATACGCGCAGAGCGGGCGCGTGAACTCAGGTTCCGGTCCCGGGCGACTCGCCTCGATCCGGTCGGGCGCAACTCCCTTCTCAGTCCACGCCACCAACGGGTCGACGTAGTCGGCGACCCAGGCGCCGGGGCCGCGGGCGCAGTGGATCATGCCGGGGACCATGAACATGCGGTAGAAGTCCGCCGCCGCTTCCGCGCCGCCGTTCTCCTTCTCCACCGCGTGGAGGTAGTCGATCGCCCGTTGGGGGCGTAGCGGGTAGTCGTTCCAGCCCTGGTACATCAGCAGCTTGCCGCCGCGTTCCCGGAACGCCGAGAGGTCCGCGGTCAACACGTCGAGCGGCGCGGTCACGGCGGTGAGGAGCTCACGGTCGGCGACCGGGTCGAACGCCTCGACGTCGAAGTCCGGCTCGAAGCGCATCAGGGCCTCGAGCAGCACGTCCATGCCGTCGATCAGGGACTGGTCGGGCTCACCCCGCCGGGCAGTCGGCAGCATCCAGGTCGCCCAGTCGCCCGCGTCCTCGGAGCCCGGCGGCACGCCTGGCGAGAGGACGTTGCCCTCCGCGTCGACGACGTCTTCGTACATGTAGCGAGCGGTCTGGAGCTGGCCCGCGGTGAGGCAGTTCTCCGTCGAGTCCGGAGGGCACTGGAGCGCGTTCAGGTCGAAGACGTCGGCGGTGCACTTCGTCGGATCGTCGATCACGCCGTCCTCGACTCCGTCCAAGGCGTCGCAGGCTTCGCGTGAGGCCTTGCCCAGCAACTGGAACGATTCGACGGTCAGAGGATGCTTCGCCTGCAGGCGTGCCCCGCCGATCATCCAGGGCACGAACTCCTGGAACCGGAAGGCCGGCGCCCCGGCCAGGATGCCGTCGTAGTCGGCCGGGAAGCGGGTCGCCTCGAGCATCGCCGCGCGACCGCCGTTCGAACAGCCCTTGACGTAGGAGTAGTCGATCTCGCGGCCGTAGTAGTGCTGGATCACCCGCTTGGCCGCCCCGGTCGCTAGATGAACGCCGCGATAGGCGTAGTCGAGCAGAGCCTCGGGCTGCCGCACATAGTCGCGGTCCTGGCCCTCGTGGCCGGTGTCGGTCGAGGCCATCGCGAAGCCGCGGCCCAGCAGGCTCGTCGTGTCGCCGATGAAACCCGCGGCGCCGCCGACGGTGCTGAACATCATGCGGCCGTTCCAGTCGTCGGGCAGAGTGACCTCGAAGCGGATCGCCCGATTGACGACGCCGCGCACGCGGCAATGGGCCGGCACTCCTTCCGAAGCGGGCACCCGGAACCCCGGCTCGACCGCGTGGTCGAGATCGGTCAGGGCGACCAGGCCGCGGCAGTCGCGACCGGCGTCGTTCGCGACAAGCGGAGCTCCGGCAACAAGGAGCGGCAGCAGGGCGAAGGCGAAACGCTGCCGTGTCGAACGACGAGGCGAGCCGGAGGCGGGCAGGCAACCCGTGCTGCCAGGCAGTGGAGCGAGAGCGGGTAGTCGGATCTTCATCGGTGCTCCTCCGCTGGGCCGTTCGAGGGTCGGGCTGCAACGGCGGCACGGGCGATGAGCGCCACCGTGCCGTCCGCCTTGGCGATCCAGACGAAAGCTGCCATGCGTCCCGGGTCGTCCGGGTCCGGGTCGGTCACGACGCCGTTGACGGTGATCGTGTCGCCCGGCCACACGGGGTTCGTGAACTTGAGATCGAAGGAACCGCTACGCCACCATGCCTTGCCGAAGCGCTCTTCGAGGATGTGGCCGACGTAGCCCATCGTCATCCGGCCGCCGACGACCACGTCCTGGAAGCCGAGTTCACGTGATGCTTGCCTGTCGGTGTGGTAGTTGGCATTGCCGTGGAAGAACTGGCCGCACATCTCGAGAGAGATCGTGCGCTCCAGGCCGCCGAACCTCTCGCCCTCCGGCACGTCGAAGCGTCGCGCTCCCGGCTTCTTTCGGGGATCGCGCAACTCGACATCGCCGGCGTACTCCTGGTCGCGCAGGAAGCTCTGGTGATGGTGAGTCTCCAGGACCTGGCGGCCGTCACCGTCGCTGAGTCGGACCCGGTAGTCGACGACGACGCGGTTGCGCCGGTCGTAGATGTCGCAGATGTCGCCCTCGACCGTGTAGACCGCGCCGGCCTTCATCGGCGCCGAGAGCGCCCACTCCTCGCGCATCCAGAGATGCCCGGTCTGGTTGGCGAACGCGATCTCGCGGAAGTAGTCGCCGTCCGGGCCGCTCGCGATCGTCGAGGGCAGCAGGCCGCTGCTCGGCGGCTCGAGTTCCAGGCCGCCGTAGTAGTCCGCGAGCACGGCATCGTCGACGACGAAGGTCCCGCTGCTCAGCCGCTTGCCGACGTACGGCCCGTTCCCGTTCGACTGGTCCATCACAACTCCTCCCTGCTCTACTTCGCCTGAACCAGTTCGATGCTCACGTTGTCGGGCGCAGCGAGGTAACAGAGCAACGTGCCGGGCGCGAACTCCCAGGGCTCGACCGCGAACTCCGCCCCCTTGCTCCGCAGCTCCTCGCAGTAGGCCAGCAGATCCCCGTGGTAGGTGAAGCCGAAGTGGTCCGTCCCCCACTCGTCGTGGCTGGAGTAGCCCTCGTACTCCCGCATCGGCCGCGTCGATACCGGCTGCTCACCGGGCCGTTTGCCGCGCAGAAGCACCAGCACGCCGCCGACTTCGACCCGGATCTGCGGCGCGCCGCGGACTTCGTGCTCCCCGGCGATCACGGCGCCGAGGATGTCCCGGTACCAGCGCGCGGAAGCGTGCGGGTCCTCGCAGATGATGTGGACGTGCTCGAAGGTCAGCGACATCGGGTGGCTTGGATCAGCGTGAGCCGAAGCCTATCGCTGTGGCTTGCCAGCCGGCACCCCAGCGCTAGCACCCTCACGGTCTCTGAGGCCCCCTTGGTACTTGCCACGGGAGGCGCTGCCCTGACCTCAGTGCGACTCCTCAGGTGGATCCTTCAGACTCTTGCGAAGATCGTGGGCCGCCTCGCGGAGCTTGTCGCCGATCTCCGGCATCTTCGTCAGGTGGTCTTGAATCATCGCGACCGCCTCAGCCAAGTGCGCCAGGACCAGGGTGTCGTCGCGCACATCCTGCCCGATCCTGTCAAGCCGCGAGTCGATGCTGTCCAGACGATCATTGACCTCCGCGAACCCCTTCCGTGTGTCCTTCTCGAAGCCATCAAGACGCTCCTTGATGGCGTTCGTGGTCCGCAGAAGGTGATCTTCGCCGATCGCGGCTGAGGCTGATATCGACACAACCGAATACTGGATCAGAGCGGAGACGCTTTCAACAGCTTGCATGGAACTGGCCGCCCACTGGATGCACCGGCCCCCTCGCCGGCTTCCGAGGAAAACGCGCAGCGAAGCGGCGATGATTCTGCGAGCGCGGCCGAACACCCGGAGACCGGCGCTGCGCGCCGGATGCCGGCGGGGGCGCCGGCGCACCCAGTGGGCAGCCAGTTCCCCGCGCGACAGCGCAGCGGGAGACCGCTGCGAGTACTCCTACAAGGACTCTCTTCCTTCCGCCAGAAGCGCCCACAACCCCTCGCCGCCTGCTTCAACGGCCGTAGCGCCGACCCGCTGCTGCCAGTAGCTCTCGTCGCCGTCGGCGTCGCGCCAGGTCCAGAGCCGGCGGGTGAAGCGCTGCAGATCGTGCTCGCGCGTGTAGCCGATCGCGCCATGGAGCTGGTGCGCGATGCGCGTGACTTCGTAGCAGGCCTCGCTCGCACGGGCCTTGGCGCAGGCGGCCTTGAAGCCGGCCCCACTGGCGCCGCCTTCCGTGGCTGCTTCGATGGCCGCGATCGCCGTATCGGAAGCAACGCCGACCACCGCGGCGTGACTTGCCATCACGGCGACCATCTGTTGAACGGCCTGGAAGCGTGCCAGCGGCCTGCCGAACTGAACCCGGCCCTGCACGTGTTCGATCGTCAGGTCGAGTATCCGCTCCATCGCGCCGGCGATCATCGCGGTGCGTGCCGTGGCCATGAGTTCGGAAGCGCTCGGACCTGAGCCGGGCCTGCCAGACTGATCGGCCGGGATCGCCGGGCGCCGGCTGAGACGCCCCACCGGTTCGCCGGCGCTGCTCGTCCCCGCCTCGAAGTCGACGTCGGCGGCAGCCACCCACCCGACGCTGTCAGGTTGATCGGCCACGACCAGCGCCGCGATCTCGTCCGGCCACGGCACGTCCGTCGCGGGAGCCGCCGTCAGCAGACCCAGCGGCCCCGCCGGAGGTTCGAGTCCCGCATCGGCAGCCAGCCGACGACCGATGATCGTCTCCACCAGGGGCAGCGGCAATGCGAAGGCCCCCGCCGCCCGCGCCACCGCCATCGCGTCCCCGAAATCGACGCCGGCGCCTCCCGCCGACTCGGGCAGCAGAACGTCGGCCAGACCGTTCTCCTCGATCGCCCGCCAATGATCGGCCGGGAAGCGGCCCGCCTCGACGCCTTCGAACACGTCGTCGTCCGTTGCCGCCTCGAACAGCCGGTTCGCCGTGTCGAGCAGGAGTGCGCGCAGCCCGCTCACCGCAGCCTCAGTCCGCGAGCCACGATGCCGCGGAGAATCTCCGTCGCACCGCCCTGGATCGTGTAGGACGGCGCGGCCAGAACGACCTGGCGCAGGATGTCGAGCAGGTTCCGGTCATCGATCCCCTCGGCGGCCACGAGGCGGCGCACGATCTCCGGCACTTCCTGCTGAAAGTTCGTTCCCAGGTCCTTGACCAGCGCCGACTCGACGTTCGGCGTTTCGCCGGCCTCAAGCGCGGCCGCCACGGAAACGGAGGCCGCGCGCAGCGTCCAGAGCCGGCTGACAAGCAGCCCGACCTCGCGCAGCGCCGCCGGCGACGCGCTCCCATCCAACGCGTCGACCAATGCCCGGAGCAGATGGAAGTTGGTCAGGAAGCGCTCCGGCCCGCTGCGCTCGTAGGCGAGTTCGGACGTCACCTGCGCCCAGCCGTCTCCCGGATTGCCGAGCAGGCAGTCATCCGGGACGAAGGTGTCTTCGAAAAAGACCTCGTTGAAGTCGTGGCGACCCGGCAGGTCGATGATCGGCCGCACCGTGATCCCGTTCGAGTTCCTGAGGTCGACGATGACCTGGCTCATGCCCGCGTGGCGTTTGTCCGACTTCGGCTCCGTCCGGACGAGGGCAACGCAGTACTCGGCGACGTGCGCGTAGGACGTCCAGATCTTCGATCCGTTGAGACGCCAGCCGCCGTCGACTCGTTCGGCGCGCATGCGAATAGAGGCAAGGTCCGAGCCCGAGTCCGGCTCGCTCATGCCGACCGCGAACGAGAGTTCGCCGCGGGCGATCGGCGGCAGGAAGCGTTGCTTCTGAGCCTCCGAGCCGTAGCGAAGGATGCTCGGACCGATCTGACGGTCGGCGAACCAGTGAAACGCCGCCGGCGCACCCGCCGCGAGCAGCTCCTCGGTCACGACGTATCGTTCGAGCTGGCTTCGTTCGGCACCGCCGTAGCGCTGCGGCCACGTCATGCCGATGAAGCCGGCCTCGCCGAGGGCGCGGCTGAGTTCCGGATTGCGGCCCCACCAGGACAGTCCCTCCGCGAACCACACACCCCTGGCGCGCGTATCTTCCAGCAGGTGGCGGACCGCCGACCGGAGGTTCTCCGCCGCCTCAGGCAGAACCGAGGGCGAAAAGCGAAGATGCACAGTGGGGGCCTTCACGGCGGCAACGGAGCGTACCGAACGGCGCGGATCGCCCCATCCGCGACACGCTCGACGCACCCTCGGCAGGGACATGGGTGACACCGAATAGGATGCGATCGACATGACGAAGACCCGCAAGAAGAGCCGCTTCCTCGGCTTCCTGAAGTGGACGGGCATCTCCGTGGCGGCCCTCGCCGGTCTCGCCCTGGTGCTGAACCTCACCACGGGCATGCACCTCCAGATCACGGGCGGCCTCTGGCCGCAACTGGACTTTCACGACGAGGATCGGCACTACCGGGCGCTGGAGGCCCATCGGGATCAGACCGACGCGCCGATCGTCGCCGAAGCCCCGGCCGAGCCGCAACCCGCCGACGACGAGCAGGCTGCCGATTCCTGGCCCTACTATCGCGGCCTCCACATGGACGGCCGCTATCCCGAGCCGGTCAACATCGACTGGCCGGACGCCGGCCCGCCAGAGCTGTGGCGGATTCCCGTAGGCGGCGGCTACGCATCCTTCGTCGTCGGCGACGGCCTCGCCTACACGATCGAGCAGCGCCGGGAGCAGGAAGTCGTCGCCGCCTACGACCTGCTGACCGGGGTGGAACGCTGGAACGCGAGCTGGGATGCCCGTTTCGAGGAGAGCATGGGTGGCGATGGTCCCCGCGCCACACCGGCCCTTTACGACGGGACCCTCGTCGCGCTCGGAGCGACCGGCGAACTGCAGGCACTGGACGCCGCGACCGGCGCACTCAGTTGGCGCACGAACATCCTCGAGGACTCGGGCGCCGCGAACCTGACCTGGGGCATGGCGGCGTCACCGGCGATCCTGGACGGAGCGGTCCTCACCGCGCCCGGCGGCCCGAACGGGGCCGTGATCGCCTATGAGCTCGACACAGGTGAGATTCGCTGGCGGGCTCTCGACGCCCAGGGCGCCTACACCGCGCCCGCGGTCTTCACCCTGGACGGTCTTTCCCAGATCGTACTGATCGGCGCCGATCAGGTGATCTCCATAAGCCCCGACGGCAGCGGAACGTACTGGAGCCGGCCCTGGGCGACGATGAACGGCATCAACGCCGCGCAGCCGCTACAGGTGGCGCCGAATCGCCTCTTCGTGTCGTCCGGCTACGGCCACGGCGCCGCGGTGCTCGAAGTCGACGCCGACCTCGAAGCGGCCACCGCACAGGTTCGCGAGATCTGGTTCAACAACCGGATGAAGAACACGTTCTCGACTTCCGTCTTCCACGACGGCTACGTGTACGGCCTCGACAACGGCATCCTCGCCTGCGTCGACGCCGAGAACGGCGACCGGATGTGGAAGGGCGGCCGCTACGGCCACGGCCAGCTTCTCATCGCCTCCGGCCACCTCGTCATCACCACGGAACGGGGTCAGCTCGTCCTGGTGCGCGCCACGCCCGAAAGCCACCAGGAGATCGCCGCCCTGCCCGCCGTTTCGGGCCGCACCTGGAACAACCCGGCGATCGCCGAGGGCATCCTCCTGGTGCGCAACGACCGCGAAGCCGTGGCGTTCGACCTGCGGCCGCAGACGTAGCGACGTCGCAGCCGCCTGCGGGCGAAACACGAGCCGTTTCACCCGCTGGGCTTTGTCCATTTGACCCGCCGGACTTTGTCCGTCTCACCCGCTGTACTTTGTCCGTTTCACCCGCTGTACTTTGTCCGTTTCACCCGTTAGACTCTGTCCGTTTCACCCGCTGAACCTTGTCCACATCACCCGCTGGACTCTGGCCGTTTCGCCCGCTGAGCTTGTCCGATGCTCTACATTCCACGGATCGTCGAGATGGAACTCGACGAACGTCTGGCCGCTATCGGCGCCGTGGTCCTGGAAGGTCCCAAAGCCTGCGGCAAGACCGCCACAGCCCGACAGAAGGCTGCAAGCGAGGTTCTTCTCGATACCGACCGCAACGCGCGGGAACTCGTAAGTGTGGATCCCGCCACAGCGCTCGCCGGCGCAACGCCACGGCTGATCGACGAGTGGCAACTCGAACCATCGATCTGGAACCACGTTCGTCGTGCCGTCGACGACCGGGCCGACTCCGGTCAGTTCATTCTCACCGGCTCCGCCGTGCCTGCCGACGATGTGACGCGGCATTCGGGAGCCGGGCGTTTCACTCGCATCCGGATGCGGCCTCTGTCGCTCTTCGAATCCGGACACTCCAGCGGCGAGATCTCTCTCGCTGAACTGCTGAACCGTTCGCCCCAGGGAGCCGAGGCCTCCTCACTCAGCATCCCGGATCTCGCCGAACTCGTCGCTATCGGAGGTTGGCCGGCCAACCATGGCCAGCCGACGCGCGAAACCCTGCGATTGAACCGGGACTACCTGAACGAGATACGCCGCACGGACATCTCCAGAGTCTCCGAACGCCGAACCGACCCGATCCGGGTCGGCCGGCTTCTGCGATCGCTCGCCCGGAACACCGCAACGGAAGTGACGCTTTCCAAGCTAGCCGCCGACGTGGGCGCCAGCAAGATCACCATGAAGCCCGACACCGCCGCGGGCTACCTGGACGCGCTGGAGCAGCTCATGGTCATCGAGGATCAGCCGGCTTGGTCACCCCACCTGCGCTCGCGGGCGATCCTTCGGGAAGCACCCAAACGCCACTTCGTCGATCCGTCGCTGGCCGTAGCCGCGCTTCGGGCTACACCCGACCGCCTGGTGAGTGATTTGCGTTTCCTGGGCCTTCTGTTCGAGTCGCTCGTCATCCGCGATCTCAGGATCTACGCGCAGGCCAACGACGCGGATGTCTTCCACTACCGGGAGAAGAGCGGACTGGAAGTCGACGCGATCGTCGAGGCCGCCGACGGCCGCTGGGCAGCGTTCGAGATCAAGCTCGGCCAAAGCGGCGTCGACGAGGGCGCCAGGAACCTGCGGCACCTGGCCGAGCGGGCTCCACGTGCCATGCGAGACACGCCGAGCGAGCCTTCGACCCTCGCGGTCATCGTGCCAAACGGCTACGGCTACACGGGGAGGAGTGACGTGGGGGTCATTCCGATCGGCGCGTTGGGGCCATAAGGCAGCTACCGCCTACGCTCTCAAGAGCGAGGCCCCAACAGACGTCCAAGCGTCACATGAGCACCGCTCGTGAAGCGCAATTCGATGACTTCCGGGTAGATCATGAACTGCACGGCGCAGAACCAGCGCACCACCGCTCGCACGATCGACTCCCGCTGCCCACCGCCTGGCTGAGAAACCGTCGTCATCTAACCGCTCCTCTCCCGCTCGAGAGTCTGGACATCGTGAGCACCAATTCTAAGCAGCGCCCTCAGCGTCTCCGGCCTTCGTGCGCAATTGGAGCGGAGAACGAGTAGCCAAGCTGCAGCATGGCGCCGAGGTCATCCTGAACGGCCCAGCCCGCAGCCAATTGCCCGCCGCGGCGCTGAAAGAAGACCATGGCCGGTATCTCAACGCGGCGGCCGGATCGGTGCCGGCCCTGGAAGGTCAGCCTTACGGCTTCGGTGCGCTCGTCCGACTCACGCTGGTCGATCACATGATCTTCCACTTCCACGGAACACTCCGGGTACTCGACCCGAAACGACTTCCACCTCTCGACGAACGCTGCGCGGTTGCGAGCGCTGCCGCTCCTCCAGGACCACGCAAAGTCCTTCCTCAGGAGATCAGTGAAGCGAGCTGGCTCCTCGCCGCACCACGCGGCCAGAAACCGCTGGCCGAGCTCGTCCGCATCGTCGGGCGCGGCGAAAGCCGCTGATAACAGAAATGCCAATCCGCAGACCGCGCCGACGCACACAACTTGCTTCGTCATTCCTCGTCTCCCATGTTCGCAGAGATCCGTGCCGGTTCCGCCGACTCCGTCGACCACCTGGACTCGACTGCACGTAACTCCGTGAAGATAGGACGCCGCTAGCGCGGCCGAGATTACGGCGCTCAGGCAGCAGCGCTAGCCCGGAATCTCGACGACCAGGTACTCGCCCTCGCGGGTGACCGGGTAGGTCTCGGCCGTGTACGGGCCCTTGACCATGCCCGGGGCCGGGGCGTCCGGGTCTTCGACCGGGGCCGCCGCTACCTCCGCTGCCTCCGTGATCTCCTCGCCGGCGACGGTCTCGACTTCGTAGCGGCGCACGCGCAGGCGCTCGGGAGCGCACCAGGACTGGCCGGTGCGGACGTGGAACTCCCAGCCGTGCCAGGGGCAGCAGAGGATCTCGCGGCTCGGGCGGTACTCGAAGTCGCCGGGGCGGTCGGACCGGATCACGCCCCAGAGTTTGCCCTCGCAGAGCTTCCCGCCCTGGTGCGGGCAGCGGTTGCGGAGCGCGAAGAACTCGCCGTCCAGGTTGAATACGCCGATCGAACGGCCGGCGACGGTCACGATCTTGCGGCCGCCCGATTCGATCTCGGACGCCTCGGCGACGACGTACTTCATGCGGGGAACACGCTCCCGGAGGCCGGCGCTTCGCGCCGGATGCCGGCGGGGGCGCCGGCGCACCCAGTCTCCGCTCCCACTCCTAGAGGCCGTAGAGGGCCCGGGCGTTCTCGCACTGGATGCCCTTGACCAGGTCCTCGTCGAGCCCCGACGGCAGCACGACGTCGGGGTTGTCCCCGTCCCAGTGCGGGTAGTCGCTGGCGATCAGGATGTGGCTTGCCAGCTCGCCGAAATGCTCGATCAGGTTCAGTAAGTCCTGGCGCCGCGGCGGCTCTTCGATCGGTTGCGTCGTCACATAGACGTGCTCCGCGATGACCTCCGACGGCAGGCGCTCGAGGTGCGGTGCTTCCTCGCGCAGCAGGCTCCAGGCGGAGTCGAGGCGCCAGATCAGGGGCGGCAGCCAGGCGAAGCCGTTCTCGACCGAAATCATCCGCAGGCTCGGGAAGCGGTCGAAGACACCCTCCGCCACCATGCTGGTGATGTTCGCCTGCACCGCCTGGGGCGGGCTGGTGTGGTCCTCGATGTAGTACGAGGCGTGGCCGGCGCCGGTGATCGGGTGGCCGTAGGCGCCGAAGGCGTGCGAGGCGACGTGCATGCCCGTCTCGACGCAGGCTTCGTAGATCGGCCAGAACCTCCGGCGGCCCATCGGTTCCTGCAACCGGCCCATGAACAGCACCTGGGCGAAGCGCCCGTCGGCGCCGCAGCGCCGAATCTCCGCCGCCGCGGCGACCGGGTCCTGCGGGGTGACGACGACCGAGGCCCGCAGCCGCGGCTCGGGATCGAGCCACTCGGCGATCTGCCAGTCGTTCGCGGCCCTCGCGAGCGCAGCGCCGAGTTCCAGGTCAAGCGCCGAGCTCACCGGAGACAGCGGGTTCAGGATCGCGTACTCGACGTTGTAGGGATCGAGGAAGTCCTCCCGCGCGAAGCCGACTTCGGAACCAGGGGTGCGCCCCGACGGCGGCCGCGCCTCCTCGCGATGATCCATGAAGCGCGGGTAGTAGCCGCTGTTCGGATGCCGAATGCCGAACGTCTCGAGGTGGTTGCGCCAGCGCTTCGACAGGTACGGGTAGAGGTCCTTGATCGAGTCGAGCTCGTTGTGGAAGTCGCAGTCGATGATGGGCGGTCGGTCGGGCCCGGTTCCCGCCTTCAGGACCGACGGCGTCGTGGACGGCTCATGCAGAGTTACGGTCATCTGGCTACCCTCCCATGCGGTAGAAGCTGCGCGCGTTCTCCGACCTGATCTTACGCCCAAGCGACTCCGGCAGCACCCGTAGCAGCAGATCGCCCGCGTCGCAGGCGTGGACGTGGGGATAGTCGCTGGCGTACAGCAGCAGGTCCTCCGAGCCGAGCTGGTCGACGACCTCGCTCAGGTGCGCCGGATCGGGCGGCGCGTCGAGTGGCTGGATGCCGACCCGGACGTGCTTGCGGAAGTAGTCGGAGGGCGGGCGGCGCACCCAGGGCACCAGCCGCCGCAGATTCCGCCACTCCTTGTCCATCCGCCACAGGTGGGACGGAATCCAGGTGAAGCCGGACTCCAGGAAGACGACCCGCAGACCCGGACACGCGTCGAACACGCCTTCGACGATCATGCTCGTGAGCTGGGTCGCGAAGACCTGCGCCATCGCCGTGTACTCCTCCAGGAAGAAGGACGGCCAGCCGGTCGGCGTCGGCGGCATGACCGGCGCGCCGCCGAAGTGGATCGCCGCCACCAGGCCGCTCCGCTCGATCGTCTTCCAGAGCGGGTGGTAGAGCCGGCTTCCTAGCGGGTGCTCCGTGCGAACCGGAATCAGGACCTGGACGAAACCGGGCCGGTCGGCGCAGCGCTCGATCTCCTCGGCCGCGGCGGCCGGCAACTGGATCGGCGCCACCACCGAACCGCGGAGCCGCGGTTCCTGCTCCAGCCACTCCCGGGACTGCCAGTCGTTCGTGGCGGTCGCGAGCGCCGCGGCGACGTCCGGGTTGTGGACGCTGTCGACCGCGTAGAGGCAGCTCGAGATCGCCAGCTCCGCGCCGCCCTGCTCGAACACGGCCTCCCGGAGTTCCGCCAGGCCGCCGCGACGGCCGGCGACGGGCGAACGCGGCGGGTAGTACTCCTGGGAGGCGCCCTTGTCCACCGTGTTGTTGAAGTGCTCCACCCAATGCTCCGGCAGCAGGGGGTACAGGTCGCGGAGGCGCGGGTTCGGGATGTGAACGTCGGCATCGATCACCGGCTGGGCTCCTCCGGCGCCACTCACGGCAGTGCCAGCGCGACGAGTTTCGGCGTCGTCTTCTGTGCCGCCAGCGCCGCGATCTGCTCGTCGCTGAGGTCCAGGCCGGCATCTTCAGCAAGTTCCCCGATGTCGGCGAAGAACGAACCGCCTCCCACCGCGACGACGATGTACTGCCTGCCGCCCACCATGTAGGTGATCGGGTTGGCGCGGGCGGTGTCCGGCAGCGGGACGTGACCGAGCAACTCTCCGCTCTCCTTGTCGAACACGTTCAGGCGGGGCGAGTTGTCCTCTCCCCGCCCCTGGCTCTGGGTGACGAAGAGCAGCGACTTCGTGAGCATCGGCGCTCCGCGGCCGCCACCAAGCATCGGCAGATCGAGGCCGGCGAGCGCCGGGTGGTCCTTCGGGCCGTGACCGTTCGGCGTCATCCACAGGTGCTCGCCGGTGTTCAGGTCGATCGCGGTCACCCGCCCCCAGGGCGGCTTGACCAGGGGCAGCCCCTGCGGACTGCCGGAGGGGGCGAAGAAGGAGCCGACGTAGTTCAGGTTGGAGCGCGCCGGGTCGGGCTTGCTCAGGGGATGGACGCTGATCGACGTCGATGAAGGCACGTAGAGCACGCCCGTCTCCGGATCGACCGCGGCGCCCGGCCAGTTCGCGCCGCCGCCCGCGCTCGGCAGCATGAGCACACCACTACCCGTGCTCGGCGGCGTGAAGAGCGGTCCCATCTGGAAACCCGAAGCGATCTCCTTCGCCTCGGCCAGAAGCTCCGGCGTCAGGTCGATCAGGTCGTCCTCGCTGACGCCCTGCCGGTCGAACGCCGGCGGCTTGGTCGGAAACGGCTGGGTCGGCGATGCCCGCTCGCCCGGGACGTCGGACTCCGGCACGGGCCGCTCCTCGATCGGCCAGACCGCTTCCCCGGTCACCCGGTCGAAGACGTAGGTGAACGCCTGCTTCGAGACCTGGGCCAGCGCCTTGATCTCCCGGCCGTCCACCGTGATGTCGACGAGTTGGGGCGGCGTCGGGAAGTCGTAGTCCCAGAGCCCGTGGTGAACAGCCTGGAAGTGCCACACCCGCTCGCCGGTTTCCGCGTCGAGGCAGACGATGCTCTCCGCGAACAGGTTGTCGCCCAGGCGATGGCCGCCGTAGAAGTCGTTCGTCGGCGTCGAGACCGGCAGGTAGACGTAACCGAGCTCCTCGTCGACGGTCATCATGTTCCAGACGTTCGTGTTGCCGGTGTACTTCCATGAGTCGTTCTCCCAGGTGTCGACGCCGTACTCGCCGTCCTGGGGAATCGTGTGGAAGATCCACTTCAGTTCGCCGGTGCGCACGTCGTAGCCACGGATGTGTCCCGGCGGCGCCGCCTGACGGATCGCACCGTCGCTGACCACGGAGCCGACCACGACCGTGTCGCCGACGACCGCGGGCGGCGAGCTGTGGGTGATCGCTCGCGGGTTGACCCGGCGTCCGAAGTCGGCCTCGCCCCGTTCGGCCAGCAGGTCGACCTGGCCGCCGTCGCCGAAACCGCCGATCGGTTCGCCCGTGAGGCCGTCGATCGCGATCAGCCGGCGGTCGTGCGTGGGCAGGAAGATCCGCGTTTCGTTGCGACTCCGCCCGTCCCGCTCAACCGACCCGCGCCACGCGGCGACGCCGCGGTGCTGGAAGCCGATGTTCGCCGGTCGGCCGGCCCGCCAGGACTCGGGATCGTAAGTCCAGAGAGTCTCCCCGGTGGCCGCGTCGATCGCCGCCGCCTGGGCGACCTCGGTCGCGACGTACACGACGCCGTCCAGCATGATCGGGACCGGCTTGAACTGGCCCGGCTTGACCGCCCGGTTCGCCTCGGCGACCGCCGTCGACGGAGACTCCCACTCCCAGGCCACCCGGAGCTCGTGGAAGTTCGAGCGGTCGATCTGATCGAGCGCCGAGTACTTCGTGTTGTCCGGGCCGCTGCCGAAGGCGGGCCACTCGACCATGGGGCCGGGGCCGTTCTGGGCGGCGGAAGGCGCAGCCAGGACGAGTACCGCGGCGGCCAGAACCGCCATTTCGCCCCCGCGACCGAATCGTCTGCCGCTACGGATCCGGATTCCGTGCATCGCCGGAGACTATCGCCCGGCGCACAGTCTCCCGCTACGGGCCGCCGACCCGGTTCTTCCCGATCTCGGCGACGCACCGTTCCAGGAACTCGCTCTCGCTGGCGCACCGCAACGCGGCGCGAGCCGCGGCGTTCGCCGACAGCTCTCCCAGCGCCCCGAGGCGCGCGCACAACTCCGGCGAAGCCCCGATTCCGCGTTCTTCAAGGATCGCGAGCACTGCCGCGTAGCGCGCCTCGGCATGCCCGGCGGCGCGCCCCTCCTCACGATAGTGCCGCAACCACGGATCGTCGTCCGGTCCAGTGCCCTCCGCGGCGCCCAGGGCGGCGCCGACGCGGTAGAGAGCTTCCCGTGTCAGGTCCGACATGCCGTGTTCATTCAACGCCCGGTGAATCTCGTCCGCCCTCCACCCCGGAAAGGCCTGGCTGCTCTCCACCCGCACGAAACGGCCGCCTTCCAGGACGTGAATCTCGAGACCAGGCAGCCGGGACTTCGGGCGGCTCGGCGAGCCCACATCCGGCACGTCGACCCAGACCTCGGGGAACCCCCAGGCCTCGTAGAGCCGCAGCTTGCGCACCCGAACATCCGTCGAGTAGTCGACCTCCAGGACGAGGTCCGGCAGGTCGGCGCCGTCCACGTCCACCTTCGGCGCCAGCTCTTCAGCGGTCGGAGGGCGGAGGTAGAGGATCTGGTCCGCCTGCATGAGCACCCAGGGTCTGCCCGCAGCGTCCAACCGCACCAGGTCCGACGTGCCGAAGGCCGCGATCGGCGAGCCCCTCGAGGCAGCGATGAGCGCCGCCAAACCGGCCAGTCTTTGCCCGGGTCGCTCGTGGTAGGTGGTCGTCGGCTCGCAGACCACCATCGCCGTTGCGGTCCGCCTCTCCCAGTACTCCACACGGCCGTCGTACTCCTCTATCTCCTCCGGCGCTATGTGGACCGCCCGGCAGCCGGGAAAGTCAGCCGCGTCGAGCGGCGCGCGGTCGGCTTCGGGCAGCTCCCTGGGCGACGCCGTTCGCGCAACGTGGGCAGGCTCGGCCATGGACGGGATCCTATCCACGCAAGGCTTGATTCGCTGACTCCCATTCGGAGTCATGTTCGGGAACTTCGGGCCCGGCGTGTACACGAGGGTTGAGGCAAACCGGGTTATCGTTGCGCCCGCAACGCACAGCCAGGAGGGCCAACCATGCCAGCACTCGACGGTCTGCGCATTCTCGATCTGACGCAGTACGAAGCCGGAACTTCGTGTACCCAGGCCCTGGCCTGGCTGGGCGCCGACGTGGTCAAGGTGGAGCGTCCCGGCACCGGCGATCCGGGGCGCGGTCTGGCCGGTGGACGCAGCACGACCGACTCCGAGTACTTCCTCAACTGGAACAGCAACAAGCGCAGCGTCGCGATCAACCTCGCCTCCGGGGAGGGCCGCGATCTGCTGCTGAAGCTGGCGCCGCGGTTCGACATCCTGGTCGAGAACTTCGGGCCGGGCGTGGTCGAGAAGCTCCGCCTCGACTACGACTCGGTGCGCGAAGTCCACCCCGAAGTGATCTACGGCCGGATCAAGGGCTTCGGCAACAGCGGGCCGTACAGCGACTACAAGTGCTTCGACCCGGTGGCGCAGGCCGCGGGCGGCTCGATGTCGATCACCGGCAACCCGGACGGACCGCCGCTCCGCCCCGGCACGACGATCGGCGACTGCGGCACCGGCGTGCTGATGGCCCTCTCGCTGTGCGCGGCGCACGCGAACAAGCTGCGCACCGGCAAGGGCCAACTCGTCGAGATGTCGATGCAGGAGGGTGTGACCTGGTTCATGCGCACCGCGATTGCGATGGGCGGCGAGTTCGGCACCAGGGCGGCGCCGCGCAGCGGCTCCGGCCGGGGCGCGATGATGAACATGTACCCGTGCAAGCCATTTGGCGCGAACGACTACGTCTACATGCTGGCGGTCACCGACCGGATGTGGCGGGCGCTCTGCCAGGCGATCGATCGCCCGGACCTGGCCGAAGACGACCGCTACGCCACGCCGAAGCTCCGGCACGACAACGCCGACGAACTGTTCGAAGCGATCGCCGAGTGGACCGCCCGCCACACGAAGCACGAAGCGATGGACATCCTCGGCGCGGCCGGCGTGCCGGCGAGCGCTGTGCTCGACACGCTCGACCTGTTCTCCGACCCGCACCTTGTGGAGCGCGGCTTCGTCCGCACGGTCGAGCACGAGACCAGGGGGCCGGTCCGGGTCCTCGGATCGCCGATGAACCTGAGCGACAGCGAGGTCGAGATCGAGGCGGCGCCGCTGCTCGGCCGCCACACGGACAGCGTCCTGGCCGACGAACTGAACCTCTCCCAAACTGAAATCGACCGGCTGCGCGCGGACGGTGTGCTGGGCGCAGTGCCCACTCCCGCCATCGACGGCCAGGAGACCGCTACGACATGACGACCACCACCGGCGCCGCCCTGATCTCCCAGAGCCTGAAGCAGCAGGGTGTCGACTACATGTTCGGCATCGTCGGCTTCCCCGTCTACGGGGTCGCCCACGCCGCCCAGCAGGCGGGGATCAAGTACTACGGCTTCCGCAACGAACAGGCCGCCAGCTACGCGGCCGGCGCGGTCGGCTACCTGACGGGACGGCCCGGGGCCTGCCTCGCCGTGTCGGGTCCCGGCATGGTGCACGGCATCGCCGGTCTCGCCAACGCGGAGAAGAACTGCTGGCCCATGGTGCTGCTCGGCGGCGCGAACGACCGTTACCAGAACGGCCAGGGCGCCTTCCAGGAGTGCCCCCAGGTCGAGGCGGCGCGGCCATTCTCGAAGTACTCGGCGGAGATCGACGCCGCTCACCGGGCGCCGTTCTACGTGGAACAGGCGGTCCGGACCTCGATCTACGGCCGACCCGGCGCCTCCTACCTGAACCTGACGAACGACGTGCTGACCGCCCAGGTCGACGAGGAAGACGTCGAGTTCCCGCCCCGCTGCGCGGAGCCGCCGACCTCACTCGCCGACCCGCGGGAGGTCGAGCGCGCGGTCGCGGTGCTGCGCGAGGCGAAGAACCCGCTCGTCATCGTCGGCAAGGGCGCCGCCTACGCCCGCGCCGAGAGCGAAGTGCGCCGCTTCGTCCAGCGCACGAACCTGCCCGTGCTGCCGACGCCGATGGGCAAGGGCGTCGTCTCGGACGACGATCCCCACCTCGTCGCCCCGGCGCGCTCCTTCGCGCTTCAGAACGCGGACGTCATCCTGCTGATCGGCGCGCGGCTCAACTGGATCCTCCACTTCGGGCTGCCGCCGCGCTTCAAGAAGGGCGTCAGGGTGCTTCAGATAGACGTCAACGCGGAGGAGATCGGCACGAACGTGCCGACCGAGGTCGGCATGGTCGGCGACGCGCGGGCAGTGACCGCGCAGTTGAACCAGGCGCTCGACGCGGAACCCTTCACGCTCTCGGCCGACAACGAGTGGCTGGGAAAGCTGCGCGAGAGCGCGACGGAGAACCAGGCCGCCGTCCAGGCGATGCTGGAGGACGACAGCGAGCCGATGGGCTACTACCGGGCCCTGCGGGAGATCGCCGACCGCCTGGAGCCGCAGGACATGCTGATCGCCGAGGGCGCGAACACGATGGACATCTCCCGCACCGTGCTCCCGAACATGGAGCCGCGCAAGCGGCTCGACGCCGGAACCTTCGGCACGATGGGCGTCGGCACGGGGCTGGCGATCGCGGCGGCCGTGGTCCATCCGGACCGGCGCACGATCTGCGTCCAGGGCGATTCCGCGTTCGGCTTCTCCGGCATGGAAGTAGAGGTCGCCTGCCGCTACGACATGCCGATCACCTTCGTCGTGATCAACAACAACGGCATCGGCGGCGGGGTCAGCGAGTACATCCCGGGCAAGCCGCTGCCGCCGTCGACCTACACGCTGAGCGCCCGTTACGAGCGCGTGATCGAGGCCTTCGGCGGCAAGGGCTATCTCGTCGAGAAGGTGGCGGACCTGGGGCCGACGCTCGACAAGGCGCTCGCCTCCGACCGGCCGGCGCTGGTCAACGTGCTGATCGACCCGAAGGCATCGCGCAAGCCGCAGAAGTTCGCCTGGCTCACGCGCTGACGCGGCGGCTCCTGAACCGGAACACACAACGACAGGAGACGGTTGCGCATGGGCATCAAGATCGGCGACGTATCGATCACCCCGATCATCGAGATCGACTACCCGGTGCCGGCGTCCTTCCTGCTGCCGGACGCGACGCCGGAGAACCTGGCGCCCGACCTCGACTGGCTCGAACCGCACTTCGTGACCCCGAACGGCGAGCGGCTCAAGATGATCATCCAGGCGTTCCTTGTCGAGTCGCGGGGTCTCAAGATCGTCGTCGACACCTGCGTCGGGAACGACAAGAAGCGAGCCCTGCCGGCGTGGAACGAGCTCGACGGGCCGTTCCTCCAGGAGATCCGCGACGCCGGGTTTCCACGCGAGCAGGTCGACCTCGTGGTCTGCACCCACCTGCACATCGACCACGTCGGCTGGAACACGATGAAGGTCGACGGCGAGTGGGTGCCCACCTTCCCCAACGCCCGCTATGTCATGGCGCGTCCGGAGTTCGAGTACTGGAGGGACGAAGGGGAAGCCAACTGGGGCGACGTCTTCGGCGACTCGGTCGCGCCCGTGTTCGAGGCCGGCCTGGTCGACCTCGTCGACTGCGACCACCGGATCAACCCGGAGCTCCAGTTCTTCCCCACCCCGGGCCACACGCCGGGCCACTGCAGCATCGCCGTCTCGTCGGGCAGCGAGGAAGGCGTGATCTCGGGCGACGTGATGCACCACCCGTGTCAGTGCGCCCACCCGGAGTGGTGTTCGATCGCCGACATCGACCGTGAGGCCGCGATTGCCGCGCGCCGCAGCTTCTGCGAGCGCTTCAGCGATACCGGCATCACGGTCGTGGGTACCCACTGGGCGTCGCCCACCGCGGTGCAGATCACGGCCCACGGTGACGTCTGGAGGACGGCGGTTTGAGCAAAGGGGGAGTCCGCTAGACTCCCCGCCCGTCATGGCTGACGCTCGCAACTTCCTGGTCCTGACAGGCGTCGTCGCGGCACTCGCGCTCACGTCCTGCGGAGCCGAGGAGGCCGGACCGCCGTTCCGCGAGGTCGCCGGCACGCGGCTGTTGATGGCGTCGGTCATGGAACCGGCCGCCGACCACCTCTGGGCCTCGGTCGGCTGGATCCTCACGCCCGAGGGCGAGGAGTACATACGACCGGAGACCGATGAGGAGTGGACTCTCGTTCGCAACGCCGCGGTCACGGTCGCCGAGTCGGGCAACCTGATGATGATGGACCGGCGCAAGATGGACGACGAGGACTGGATCGCCTGGTGCCGGGACCTGATCGACGCCGGCGACGCCGCGATGCAGGCGGCCGACGCCCGCGACGTGCAGGGCGTGTTCGACACCGGCGAGCAGGTCTACTTCGCCTGCGCCGGCTGCCACGCACAGTACTGGGCCAACGACCCGAACCAGTTCCGGCAGTAGCGACAGCACACGGGGAGTGACCGGCGTGCGGCGTGCCCTCGTCCTTCTCCACCGGTGGCTCGGCGGCCGCGGGGTTCGACGGCGGCGGGGAGGCGCGCCGCTTCACTCGCCCCGGCGGCAAAACGCCTCAGGCGGCACGGGGCGCGCCTGAGGCGTCAGGAAGGCTGATGGCACGCGCATGGCTCCCGGAAGCGGGGGTCACGCCCCGTTCCCGGAAGCCGGCGCTGCGCGCCGGATGCGGGTCAGAAGACCCGCGCACCCAGCGGTTTACCGGGGCGGCTCGGTCGGGTCGCGGCCGTCGCGCGGCGCGCCGGTACCCGAGGAACCCATGAAGATCTTGCTGCCGTCCTCGAAGGTCACGTCACGGCCGTTCGCGCGGCGCGAGCGATCCTTGCTCTGGTAGCCGTCGACGATGATGACGGTGCCAGGCTGGAGGTCGTCCCGGGAAAGGCCGCGGCGCAGCAGGGTGTTGGGCGTGCCGCCCTCGACCATCCAGACGTGCTGCGTGCCGTCTTCCTCGGTGTGCTCCATGTGGATCCAGGTGTGCGGATTGACCCACTCGACCTTGACGACCGGGCCCTTCAGCAGCAGCGGACGGTTGGGATCGAACTCGGCGCCGAACGCGTGGTGCGCCGCCAGGGGCACCGCCACCGCGATGGCCGCAACGACGAGGCTGATCCCCGTGATGATCATGGCTCGCTTACTCATGGCTGTCTCTCACTCCTCGGTTGTGGTGTAAGTGGGTGATCTCTGGGTTTCTCGTTCAGTTGGAAGCGTGCGCGGCACGGGTTCCAGCGGTCGGTGAACCGCACTCTAACAGGATCGGTACGTCCTCACTCTCCGGAGTCCGCACCTCCGGCCAGAGCGTCCTCCTCCAGCAAACGCGCGCCGCGCATGATGTTGCCGAGGGCGTAGTTGCCCTCGTGACAGGCGTACTCGTAAACGAGGGCGTCGCTGCGAGGCCAGGCGTACTCGCCGCTCCAAGGCGCCGTCCACACGTTCGGATCTTCGACGGTGAACTCGTACCGCAGGTGATCCGGACCCATGGGAGTGAACCGCTCGACCACGTGCAGGTCGCGGGTCGCCGAACGCAGCGCCGGCCGGTCCGCGAAGTTCGTCGTGTCGATGACCAGAGTGTCGCCTTCCCACCGGCCGATCGAATCGCCCATCCACCGGCGCTCCGAGGCCGGGGCGTGCTCGCCGCCGATGCGGACGACGCGCGCATCGTGGACCATCTCGACGAGGATCATCACATGGTCCTCAGTCTGCACGATCCGCTTCAGGTTGTTGTAGAGGGCCGGCAGCATCGGTGGCCCGCCGGTCGAGCTGAAGCCCAGCAGGCAACGCTCCGCCAGCGGTCGCAGTTCCGGATCGTCGTAGGGGCCCGGCCCTTCGCGCTCAAGCCACCAGGCCTCCCCGGTGTTGGCTCGGAAGAAGCCCCTGCGGGCAGCGAAGCGCTCGCGGACGGCATCGGTCAGCGGCGGGTAGCGGCCATTCTTCGGATCGACGATGATCGATGTGCGGAACTTGCCGTCGACTTCGAAGACGTCCGTCCCCCGCTCGATCCAGAAGGCGTTGTAGCCGCCGACGTTGCCGGCGGCGCCGGGCGAGCCGTCGCCGCCTTCGGGTGGCGCTTCGCGGTTGGGATCGCTGACCTGAGCCTCTGCCTGCATGCGCTTGCGCTCTTCTTCGGCGATCCTGTCGGCTTCCTCCCGCGACAGGAACAGGTTGTCGCCGAACGCCTGCGGCCGCACCAGCGGCGTCAGGGTGCCTACGTCGTAGTAGCCCGAGATGTCGGGCCGGCCCGAGGGGGTCCGGGCTACCTCCTCGTCGCCGGCCGCGGCCAGCGGAGCCGCCACGGCGACGAGGATCACCGTCAGGAACGCGCTCAACCTGCGATCAAACACGAGATCAACCTGCGAAGACATCGGTCCAACTCCTTCCACCTGTTGCCCGGGGCGCACCACGCCGCTCGGGTATCGGCGCCTAGTCGACCAGCTTCATCCGCGGCAGTGGATTGCGGCGGTACTCGCCGTACATCAGTTCTTCGACGAACTCCACGCAGCGGAAGTCCATCAGGCGGGCATTGGGCTCCATGCGACGGTAGAGCGGCATCTCGATCGTCCACGGCTCGGTGTACGTCATCGGGTCCGTCAGCGTGGCCTCATAGTGCATGTGGTTCGGGCCGGCCAGCGTGTAGCGCTCCTCCACCTGCAACTGGTTGCTGTAGTGGTTACCCGAACGGTCGAGCCAGCCGCCGCAGCCGGGCATGTCTTCCGGGCGCTCGGCGCAGTCCTTGGCCAGCAGCCCGCTGACGTCCACGACCAGCGTGTCGCCCTCCCAGCGGCCGTAGGACGTCCCCATCCAACTGTCGACCTGCGAAGGCTTCGGATCCTCCATGTAGATGTCGCGAACCGCGCCGGCGTACTGGTAGGCGATGAACACCGCGTTCTCGCTGTGGAAGATCTGGAACGGCTGCGGCATGTACGTGGCACGCGGCACGCCGGGCAGGTAGCAGAAGACCTCCTGATCGCGGGTGGACCAGTTCGCCATGTTCTCCATCTTCGTGGCGGCCGCCGCGTCCGTGTACGGGATCTTCCCGCCGCCCTTGATCACGCCCATGCCCGGAGGCACCGAGCCGACCGCGCCGAAGTTGAGAACCTCGGCCGCGGGCAGCGGACCATGCGGTCCCTCGCGCAACTGCATCGAGGCGCGCGCCATGTGCAACTCGAGGTCGTAGTTCGCCTCGTTCAGGGCCTGCCAGATGCCGTTCAGGTCGGGCTTGCCGTCCGAGAGCCGGTTCGGCTCGAAGTCTTGGGCCGCGAGCGGCGCCACCGTCAGTGCGAGAACCGCGGCCACGGCCACGGCAGTACGAGAAGACACGCTAGTTCCGAGTTTCATGACGCTGGCCATACTCCTCTTCGGCAGAACGCCGGGTTGTCCACGCAGAATGCGCGAACCCTGTCACCTTAGGCGCATGGGGTCAACCCCGGCCCGGGCGTCGAACGAAGGCGCGCCCCGGATCGCTACCGACCGTGCTGCTGCTCGGCGTACTGCTGCTCCAGGTACCGCGCGCCGCGGAGCGTGTTGCCCATCGAGTAGTTGCCCTCCTGGCACGCGAACTCGTAGAGGCGGTCGTCGGTGCGAGGCCAGGGCAGCGACCCGCTGTAGGGGGCGGTGAACTCGGCGTCGTTCACCGTGTACTCGTAGAACAGGTTGTCCGCGTCGAGGAAGCTCAGCCGCTCGATGACATGGGCGCCCTTGCGGTGGAAGCCCCAATCACCCAACAGGTTCCTCGTCTCGATGACCAGCGTGTCCCCCTCCCATCGGCCGACGGAATCACCGGCGTAGGAGCGGTAGTCCTCCGGAAGGTGCTCGCCGCCCACGCGGACGATCCGCGCCCAGTGCATCCACTCGATCAGGATGACGATGTGGGTGTCGGTCTGGACGATCGTCTTCAGGTTGTTGTAGGCCCTCGGGCCGATCGGCATCGTCGAGCCCTGGTGGAACACGCATCGGTTGCCCAGCGTGAGGGACTCGGGGCCGTCGTACGGGTCGTCGCCGTTCTCGAGCCACCAGGCGGTGCCCGTGTTCTCGTAGCCGAACGGCGGCAGCGTCTCGAAGCGCGCCTGGCCCGCCTCCGTCCGGGGCGGCAAACGACCGTCCGGCGGATCGGTGAGCACAGAGGTCCGGTACTTGCCGTCGATCTTGAAGGCGGCCGTGCCGCGGTCCAGCCAGAAGGCGTTGTACGCGCCCACGCCCCGGTACCCGTCCTCGGAGCGGCCGGCGATCACGCCCCGGTTCGGGTCGCGGACTTCTTGGTCGCGGGCGTTGGAAGCTGCCAGTCCGTCGGCGATCGCTTCCGCCTCCTCTTCGGTGAAGTACTGCCGCTCGCCGAACCGCGGATCGCGCTCGAGCGGCGTCAGGAAGGAAACGTCGTAGTTGCCGGAGAAATCCGGCCTGCCACTCGGCGTGCGCGGAACGTCCTCGGCGGCGAGGCACGGCACAAGGAGCAGGCTCGCTGCTGCACACAGGGAGAGGGCACGGGTCTTCATTCTCGACCTCCTGGTACGTGCTGTTGGTGGACGAGCAGGAGACTACCAGCGCGGCAGCGCCTCCGACACGTTGCCCCTGGCTGCGACCACCAGAGAGGTGTAGATTTGGTCCACTCGCCCGGGAGGGCACGCCATGCCACTCATCACTGTCAAGTCCAGGTTCCAGGTCACGATCCCCGCCAAGCTGCGCAGGGGGCTCGACCTCCGTGAAGGGGACGTCATGGAAGCAACGGCAGTTGGCGATGGCATCCTCCTTCGCCCGCGAGACTCGACCGACCGCGGTGCAACGGCAGACCGGGTGGCCACGATCCTGAAGGGAATCGAGCCCACCGCCGAGGACGCGCGCCGGTCAGAGGCACAGGTCATGGCAGCCGCAGTTGAGGACGTGGCCAAGGCTCGCAGGGCGCGGCGCAGCCACGACTGATGCGGGTCGTGCTCGACTGCAACGTTCTGGTTTCAGCCGCCAGAACCCGAGGCACCTGTGCCGACGTAGTCATCGAGACCATCCAGCACCACGACCTCGTGGTCTCGGACCCCATTCTGCGCGAGTACCGGGCGGTGGCCGAACGCTTCGCCCACGCGGCCTACCGTGAGGGCCTGCTCTCGATCATCGAGGAACTCGAACGGTTCGCGGTCTACGTAGAGCCGGCGGACCTCGTCTTCGGCCTGCGGGACGGCGACGACGAGGTCTACCTCCAGACCGCGACCGCCGGCAGCGCGCTGCTTGTCACCGGCAACCGGCGGGACTTTAGCGAAAATCGCTACGGATCGGTGAATGTCGTGTCGCCGCGAGAGTTCCTTGATCAGGCGCGCTGAGCGCGGCCAACCATGCCGCTGGGATCAACCACTCCCGGCACGCTCGGTACGATCGCTGGTCAAAGTGCCAACGCCCTTCCGGACACTGCCATCTTCCCGTGACCTCCGGCAAGAACGGCCGTCGCGAACCGTCGCCCGGGCGAACTTCTCGGGCCAAGCGTCGGTCGAGAGATCGGGCGCAAGGTTCCTGTCGGCCGGTCCGGCCGTAGCGTGTTTCTTCCCGTTCACTGCTCTCCTCATAGCCTTGCGGTCGAAACCATCAGGTGTAGTCATCGCCTCGCGACCTGGCACAAGACGATTGGCTACTCAATGGGCAGCGCGAAGACGAACAGCGTGTTGTTCGAGCTTGGATTGAGCTCCGCCGTCAGCCTCCGGAACGTCGAGGTCGTGCCGCCCTCGGCGCCCGTGCCGACCGCCACGTACTGGCGGCCGTCCACCTCGTAGCTGACCGGGAAGCCGGTTACCGAGGAGCCGAGGTTGATCTCCCAGAGCACGTCGCCGGTCTCCTGGGCCAATGCCCAGAAGCGGCCGCCGACGTCGCCGCCGAAGACGAGTCCGCCTCCGGTCGCGGCGAGCGACATCGTCACCGGCAGCCGCTCGTGGAGCCAGAGCGTCTCGCCGGTTTCGGCGGAGATCGCGTAGACGGTGCCGAGCGTCTCCTTCCCCGGCGCGAACTGGGTGTCGTTGACCAGGGCGTAGTGCATGGCGCCGCGACCCACGCGCGTCGTCATCTGGGAGCAGAGGTTGCGAAGCGGGTAGTACATCGCGTTGGTCAGGGGACTGTAGGCGCCGGCCTCCCAGTCCTTGCCACCGAGGAGCGACGGACAGATCAGGCGCTCCTGCTCCAGTTCGGTGAAGACGACCTCCGGGTTCTCCACCACGGCGCCCGTCTCGCCGTCGATCCGCTCGATCACGTTCTGGGGCACCGTCGGCCGCGCCCACAGGAACTCTCCGGTCTCCCGGTCCAGGGTGTAGACGAGGCCGGTCTTGCCCGGGACGCCGGTCACGACCTTCCGCGTCTCGCCCGCCTCGATCCGCGGGTTGCGCCACGCGACGGCCTCCGCGTCCGGCGCGACCGCCGTATCGACCAGCAGCCGCTCGAACGGATGGTCCAGGTCCCAGTGGTCGTTCAGGTGCTGGTAGTACCAACGCACTTCGCCCGTATCGATCTCCAGGGCAAGGGTGCTGTTGTGGTAGAGGTGCCGCTTCTCGTGGCCGCCGAGAAGGAACTTCGGCGCCGGCGACGTGACCGACGTACCTACGATCAGCAGTTCGAGCGCCGGGTCGTAGCTCGGCGCCATCCAGGAGCCGACGTGATGTCGGTTCTCGTACGGCAGGTCGCCCCAGGTCTCGTTGCCGGGCTCGCCCGGCCCCGGGATCAGCGGCCGGCGCCAGAGTTCCTCGCCCGTCGCCGCGTCGTGAGCGGCGATGAAGCACGCCTCGGGACCGCGGTGCGGCCGGCAGCTTCGCCCCGAGATCACGCGGCCCGCGGCGATGATCGGTCCGGTCGAGTGCCGCGCCGGCTCCGTTTCGTAGTCGACGATCTGCGTCTCCCAGGCCAGCTCGCCGGTCACCGCGTCCAGCGCGTAGACATAGCCGTCGTTCGCCGTGTCGATGATCAGACCGCCGTAGATCGCGATGCTCCGGTTGACCGTCTCCAGGCCGCCGACGTAGGTCGCGATGTCCTTCGGGATCGGCCGCCTGTACTCCCACAGGAGGTCGCCCGTCGCCGCGTCGATCGCCTGGGTGACGCTGCTCGGATTCGGGTAGTACATGACGCCGTCGTAGACCAGCGGCGTCCCCTGCTGACTGCCCTCCTCCAGTCCGCGCGACCAGGCCAGGGTCAGTTCGCCCACGTTGTCGCGGTCGATCTGGTCGAGCGGGCTGTAGGCCCAGCCATCCTGGGTGCGGCGCCAGTGGAGCCAGTCGCCGGGGGCGGGATCCTCGAGCATCGCGTCGGTTACGGGGACGAAGTCCTCGTCGGACTGTGCGTGAAGCGGCACGGCCAGGGCCAGCAGGATCGAGGGGACACCCACGATCCGTACAGCCACCTGAAAGACAAGTTCTCGCTTCATGTTCGGACTCCCGTTTGTCGCGCTCGCCGCTCCGCGGCCCGATGCCGGCGAGGGCGCCGGCGCACCCAGTGGGTCCGTTCAAGCTTCCTGCGGTGAGAACGGCGAGCGTAGCGCAGGGGGCGGCGCTATCCTCGTCCGATGCCCGCGACGGACAATGGCCGGATCGTGATCACCGGCCTCGGCGCCGTGACCCCCGTCGGCAACGACGTCGACACGTTCTGGCGGCGGATGAAGGCCGGCGACTCGGGCGCCGGACCGATCACCGCGTTCGACACGGACGGCTTCAAGGTGAAGATCGCCTGCGAGGTGCGCGACTTCGATGCCAGGGAGTGGCTCGAGAGCAAGGCGGCGCGGCGACTCGCCCGCGCCACCCACTTCGCGGTCGCCTCCGCCAAGCAGGCCGTGGCCGACGCCGATCTCGCGATCGACGCGGCCTCGGCCCATCGCTGCGGCATCACCTTCAACACCGGTGGCGGCGGTCTGGCGAGCATGGAAAGCGGCACGCGCAGGCTCGTCGCCCGGGGACCGCAGCAGGCGAATCCGTTTCTGGTCACCGACGTGATGCCGAACGCCGTGTCCTGTCTCATCTCGATCGAGCTCGGCATCACGGGGCCGACCACGACCTCGACCCTTGCCTGCGCGAGCGGAAACTACGCCCTGCTCGAGGCCTACCGTCTGCTGCGCTCGGGAGAAGTCGACGTGGTCATCGCCGGCGGCGCCGAGGCCGGCATCACGCCGCTGATCATCGCGACGTTCTCGCGCCTGCAGGCGCTTTCGACGCGCAACGACGATCCGAAGGCGGCAAGCCGCCCGTTCGACGCCGACCGCGACGGGTTCGTCTTCGGCGAGGGCGGCGTCGCCTTCGTCATCGAGACCGAGCGACACGCCGAGCGCCGGGGCGCCCGCATCTACGCCGAGGTCCGGGGAGGCGCGGTCACTGCCGACGCACACCACCTGACCGCGCCCCGGCCCGGAGGCTCCGGCGCGGCCGCCGCGACGACCCGGGCGCTCGAGTCGGGCGGCACGGATCCCGGCGAAGTCGACGCCGTGTTCGCCCACGGCACGGCGACGCCGCTAGGCGACGTGGCCGAGACGCTGGCGATCAAGACCGCCCTAGGTGAGCGCGCCCGGCACGTAGCGGTGACAGCGACGAAATCCCAGGTCGGCCACATGCTCGGCGCGGCCGGAGCCGTGTCGGCTCTGGCCGCGGTCAAGACGATCGAGGAGGGGACGATCCCGCCGACGATCAACCTCGAACGGCCGGATCCGGACTGCGATCTGGATTACGTTCCCAACAGAGCCCGTGCCCACCCCACGGACGTAGCGCTCGTCAACGCCTTCGGCTTTGGCGGCCAGAACGTCGTCATCGTGCTGGCTGACGTCGACTGAGGCTCGTCAACACGCGATCACGCACCGCGTTGAGCACCCGCCGCAGAGCGCGCGGCGCCGCATAGTCGACGACCCAGGCCGGAAGACGACCGCCGGGGTCAGTCAGCAGTCGGTAGACAACGACCGTGCGATCGCCACTCACCGGAATCAGTGTCCAGGATCCTCTGCTTTCCCGGATGTTCCCGGAGCCCTTCACCCAGGTCCAACGGGCCTGCCAGCCCGCACTGGCACCGGTCGCGACGGCCCCGGTCTCCACCCGAACCGTGTAGCGCCTGTCCTCTATCGGGAACGGCATGTCGAGAACCTGCCGGTTCAGGTAGATCCCTGGCGAAACCGGCTCCACGTCGGACTCCAGGATGCGCGGCATGAACTCGTCGAACTCCGCCGCGGCATCGATGACCTGGCGCACGGCCCGCAACGGCGCCTCGATGGAACCGACGCCGCAACCCTCGCGCACTCGCCGGCCGGCATCTTTCCGAACGACTCGCCACTTGCCGGCGGGAGGCAGGTCCCAGGTCAGAGGACCCTCGGTCGGAACCTCCCGTGCCGGCTGCCCGAAGTCGATGTCGCACGGATCGACCGCCTCCACCGGAGCGGCGGTCAGGACCAGGCAGACCGCAACCCCGCCGGCCGCTCTTCCCATGTCGCGGGACTCTACTGCGGTGGAGCGGTGACTCGGCCCACACCTCGACATACGACAAGGCGATCGATCATGGTACCGTCATACGACGATGACCCAAGTGACCCTCTCGCCGAAGTACCAAGTCGTCATTCCACTTGAGATCCGCACCGCTCTGCGGCTCAAGCCAGGCCAGAAGATCCAGGCGATTCGCGTCGGCCGCTGCATCGAGCTGATCCCGGTGAAGCCGATGCGGGAGTATCGGGGCTTCGCCAAGGGCATCGACACGACGGTCGACCGCGAACCTGATCGACTGTGAACGTCGTCGACTCGTCAGCGTGGCTCGAGTACTTCGCCGATTCCCAGCGCGCGGATCTCTATGAGGAGCCCATCCTCGACACAAGGAAGCTCCTCGTGCCGACGATCTGCCTCTACGAAGTGTTCAGGGTCATACACCGACAGCGATCCGAGGTCGAAGCCCTTGAAGCCGTTGCGACCATGCGGCAAGGCAGGGTCATCGAGTTCTCAGCCGACTTGGCGGTTCTCGCCGCTAAGCTCTCCCTTGAGCACTCCCTGCCGATGGCCGACGCCTCGATCCTCGCTAGCGCCTACTCCGAGGACGCGGAACTCTGGACCCAGGACGCGGACTTCAAGGGGCTGCCGAACGTTCGCTACTTCCCCAGGTAGCCGCCGAGCTGACGGTTCTCGTTCTTCGTTCCCCATGCAGCGTATCCCACACGAAGATGAGCCTGAACGTCGGTTGATCGGGAGTTGAGGCCGGGGGAGTGAATGGGGTGGTGATCTGGCTGCTGATCGGAGCGAAGCGAAGATCAGCACCAGGGACCAACGGTAGCGCGGGGACCGCGAGGCGGCGGTTTGGTGCTTTCAGGGAGTTGGAGAGGCTGGTCGGGTTTCTCATGCGACGGTTGCATCTGGGCGTCGGATTTCGACAAAGAGCGCGACGAGCGCCTCGTTGACGCCCCTCGCCGCGGCGAGGTCGTCGAGCTCCGCGGCCTCCTGGTCGAGTTGCTCGAAGGTGACGCCGGGCCTCAGGTACTGGGCGGCGCCGTCTAGCTAGTTCTCGTCCAGAAACGCGGTTTTCTGCGCTTCAGGAAGGCGAGATCGCAGGCTGGTTGAGAGTCTTCAGAGGCTGTTTCGGGCGGTAGCGGCGGTGCCGGGGAGTGAATCGCCGGCGGTCGGCGGGGTTTGGCCACCTCCGCGAGATGTCGCCCACGGGGGAGCTTCCGGTTGGTTTGTGACCGGGTGTCGGGCGACGGAAGCGGCGGTTGGTCAGGTCGATCCGGGCTGCAGGCGGGCGAGCCGGATCAGGTTGTGAGCAAGCACCGCCGAGTGGACGTAGGCGCGGAAGTGGGTCAGGCCTTTCCAGTTGCAGCGTGCGAGTCCGAAGCAGCGTTTCAGGTAGGAGATACCGGCTTCGATCCCCGCTCGGAAGCGTTTCAACTGCCCGTAGATCCAGGAGGACCGGGCCATCTGGTCCGCCTTGAGGCCGCCCTTCTTGTGAAAGACGACATCGACGACGCCCAGGGCCTTCGCGTCTTCGAGGTTGCTCTTCGAGCCGTAGCCGCCGTCGAGAGCGGCGCGCTCCGGCGCCGAGCCGTAGTGCGCGACGTGGCGCTTGAGCATAGGCAGGCAGCGCTCGCTGTCGGCCGGATTACCGCTCTCGACCACCACGTCGAGCACCAGTCCGCTCTTGCCCGTGGCCAGATTGATCTTGTGTCCGTAGTGCGTCCTGCGGCCGCCCTTGCGAATGATGTCCGTGTGGGGCTCGAACAGGCTTGCCACCTTCTCCGGCGCCGGCACGGTTTCGCCGTGCAACACTCGGCGCCTGGTCTGATCCACCACGCGCTCGAGCAGCTCCATGCAGTGCTCCGCACGACTCTCCCAGGATCGCGCCCAGGGCTCCTGAGTGGCTCCTACCTGCGGTTTGGCCGCCTTCACGTAACCGGTCGTCCGGGCGACCAGCCTCAACAATCGGCGATACGTCTGTGCCCGACGCTTGGCCCCGCGCCGCGAACGGACCTCCAGCGCCCGCCGCTTGCAGGCACGGCGGTGGTCGTGAAACACCACCGCCGTCCCCAAGTGCTTGCGCGCTTCCTTGAGCAACCGCGTCAGCACACGAACCCCGTCCAGCAGCAGACGACTGTCCTCCGGCGACAGAATGTGAGTCTCCGTCACCGTGCTGTCGATCCGCACCGCCGCGCCCGTCTCGATCCCCTCGGTGTGCGCGAACCGCAACAGATGACGGTTGATTCGCTCCCAGGTCGCCGGCCGAATCCCACTGATCAGGGCCTGCAACGCCGACTTTCCAGGCGCCCGGCCGCCGCCAAGACGGGCGAAGCGCTGTGCCGTCAGAGAGTCCCGAAGCGTGAACGCCAACTCCCTGTAACCCTGCTGCCACAAGTGCTTGAGCACCGCGCAGCGCAGGATCGTCTCGCAGGTCAGGCCTTGGCGACCTACCGACGACGAAACACCGCGGTCGATGTCCGCAGACACCCACCCCAGAACCTCGCGGTGCTCGTCCAGCCACGCCGAAACCTGCTCCAGAATCGCCGCCGCAGGATGATCCACGACCGGACAATCCAACAGACCAACCTGTGCCGTCCGTCTCGCGCGCATGCTTGCCCCCTCACTCCGATCTGTGAAATCGAAGCTACACCGAGCCCGTTTAGCCCAGCAAAATCAAGCACTTCAGCGTTTCTGGACGAGAACTAGCTAGCGACTTCAGCTTGAGGTAGGGCGTGGTGACGCAGTCGAAGGGGTAGGTCTTGCGCTGTTTTCCCTTGGCGTCCGTCACGACGACGGGGAAGTGGCAGGGCCGGTGGTAGTTGAGGAACGGGCCGACCACGTCGCGCAAGAAGCCGTTGACGAGGGCGGCGTGATGCCGGGGAATGTGGTCATGGCCGAGATAGCGCCGGACCACCGAGGCGTTCTTCGACTCGACCAGGGCGTTGTCGTTGGAGTGCCTCGGACGGGACTTCGTGAACTCCTCGACGTGCAGCTTGTTCAGCAGCGCGGCGACCCGGTGGTTGACGAACTCGGAACCGTTGTCGACGTGGAAGCCCCTGACGATGAAGGGGAAATCCTCGATCGACCCTTCAAGGACCGGGACCATGAAACGCTCCGAAATGTCTTCCGCGGCGGCCACGCACTCGTACTGCGTCACCACGTCCACGAGATTGATCTCGTACAGCCCCTTCTCCCCGTCGAGATCGCCCTGATGCACCGAATCCACGCACAGAAAGCCCGGCCGACCGTCGGGATGAGGCTTGCACCGCTCTCCGATGCTCACCTGCGCCGGCCGGGTCCTGGTCACCGTCAGACGGCGGCGACGGTACGTCACGGACTGGCGCAGGCGGTACAGATGGCTGTTCGAGAGCCCCGCCAGACGCTCGAACCGCGCGTCGCCGAAGACCTCGTACTGACGCTGCATCATGCGCCGGGTCACCGGGCCGCAAAGACCGCCCAGGGTCTCGTCCAACCTCGGCCAGCAGGCCGATGTCCGCCTTCGTGTAGCGCCGGGGAAACGGCCGCCTCGGACCCCGGCGTCGGTCTTCGATGCGCCCGGTCTCCCGGTACTGGGAGATCAAACGCGCGATCTGAGCTCGGCTGAACCTCGTCGCCTTCGCCAGGAAGCGCCGCACCAGACCCTTGTCCGACCTCGACAGCCGGAGGCACCGCGAACGCACCAGAAACCGCCGCACGAAGCCATACGCGTCGGCGCGGTCCACGAACCGGAAGTCGACCGGCGCGCTGCCGGCCATGAAGTTCCGGACCTCGTCCAGGGTCCGAAGCCGTTCGATGTCGAGTTGCAAGATCGTCCTCCAATGATCACCAACCACCGCTCAGGCTCATCTCTCGTGGGATTGACATCGACACTCCAGGCTCATCTCACATGGGACAAGACTGCGACGCGAGTCGCTAGACCCACTGTGCTAAGCTTGCCCGCACCCACAACCGGAGGTCCTCCACAACCGGAGGTCCTCCACAACCGGAGGTCCTCCACAACCGGAGGTCCTCCACAACCGGAGGTCCTCCACAACCGGAGGTCCTCCACAACCGGAGGTCCTCCACAACCGGAGGTCCTCCATGAGGAAAGAACGTTGGTTCCGTAGCGCGCTGCTGAGCGTGCTCTTCTTTGGACTGCTACTAGGCGCGGCGCCAGTACTGCTCTCCGATCCAGGCCCAACTGGATCTATGGACAGCAACCAATCAGAGTGTCAGGCGCGCGGCGGTATCTGGGTTCCGCCCGACTACAGTCACCGACATGGCTACGCCATTTCAGAGGGCTATTGCTCAGACAAGTCGGACATCTGCGGCGATGCCACTGAGCACATGATCGGAATGACGATTCTGGGCTTTGGAGGAGCGGTCAATCCGGGGATCGCCTTCGGTGCCGCCCTTGGATTCTTGGATGCTGCGGCCACCTTCCTTGGCAACGACTGCCACAGGTAGCCGCTCTGAGCCGGGAACACCAAAGTCGTAGTCACATGCAGACTTCGGAGCAGACGACCGAAGCCCTTGGACGAGTCCTCGGCTGAGGCCACGCTGCACCCGGAACAGCACCGGCCGCCGCGTCTTTCCAGACGCGGCGGCCGGCAGCTACGGGGGCGTGCGGTAGGCGTAGAACATCGCGTCACTTCACTCGGAAGCATCGGCTAAGGCCCCCCAATTCACCAAGGCCACAAACCGATCCGGCCTTCATCTCTCGAATTCAGCGTGCTGCACGCACCCTCTTGCCAGCCCGCAATCGATCAAAGTACTCGAACGCCGCCAGCTTGACCTTCGGCGCGAGCAGGAGCGTCGCAATCAGATTCGGCACGGCCATAAGCGCAAGAGCCGAGTCGATGAGGTTTATCACCGTCTCAACGGCGACGATCGCGCCGCCAAACAGGCCGATCAGGTACAGCCAAGTGTATAGCCAATCCGATCTGGCACCGAACAAATAGGCGAAGCAACGCTTGCCGTAGTAGGAGTAGCTCACCATCGTGGACACTGCGAACATCATGACGATCAACACCAGGAGTACCCGGCCTGGCGTGCCGAGGATGCTCTGAACCGCGTCCGCTGTGAGCGAGACTCCCGAGATCTCGCCGACCGTCTCCAGGCCGCTGGAGAGGATGACGAAGGCGGTCAGCGAACAGACCACTATCGTGTCGATGAAGGGGCCCAGCATCGCCACCAGGCCTTCGCGCACCGGCTCGTTCGTCTTCGCCGCGCCGTGGGCCAAGGGCGCGGTGCCTAACCCGGCCTCGTTCGAGAAGGCAGCACGGCGGACCCCGATCATCATGGCCTGCTGGAAGCCGATGCCAATTGCCCCGCCCGTAGCCGCAGTGCCGGTGAACGCCTCACGAAAGATGCGGCTGAACACTTCGACGGCTACGTCGGAGCGCACGACCAGCACGCACAGCGCCATGCCCAAGTAGAGCAGACACATCACCGGCACGAACCGTCCTGTCACCGCGCCAATTCGCTCCACGCCACCGAAGGCGACCAACGCCACCAGAGCCACGCATCCCAGACCCGTCCACAACGGCGGCACATCGAACTGGGCGTTGAGGAGTTCGGCCACCTGGTTGCTTTGGAACATCGGCAGGCAGCCGATCATCCCAAAGGTGCAGAACATGATCGCTAGCGGTTTGAACTTCCGGCCCAGGCCGAGCTCGATCGTGTACATCGTCCCGCCCTGGAGCACCCCCTTCTCGTCGGGCCGACGGTAGAGCTGAGACAGCGTGCAGGAGAAGAACTTCGTGCCCATGCCGACGACGGCCGCGACCCACATCCAGAACACGGCGCCGGCGCCGCCCTGGGTGACGGCGATCGCCACTCCGGCGATGTTGCCGACGCCGATCGTCGCCGCCAGCGCCGTCGACAGGGCCTGGAAGTGGCTGATGTGGCCGGGATCGTCGTCTGAGTCGTACTTTCCGAGCGTCACGGCGGTCGCGTGCCCCATGTGGAGCAGCGGCCGCAGACGAACGTAGAGGCAGAAGAAGGCTCCCGAACCGAGCAGGAGGACGACCAGGGGCATGCCCCAGGCATAGCCGACGACGGTTTCCAGGAAGCTGTCTAGAGCCTGCAAACGATCACGTTCCGTTCCGCCGCCGGCCACCTGGCGTCCGGTCTCACTGCTCCACCACTTCCAGACTCACCGGGTCCCGCGCCGGCAGCATCGTGATCCCGCCGCCGATCTTCCCGGCCACCTCGGCCATCGTGGCGCGGCCGTCGGCGTCGCCCGGCTCGATCTCCTCCCAGTCGCCGACAATCAACATGACCAGCTTGTCGGGCAGGAGATGCCGCTCGGCCACGCGCTGGACATCGGCCGGCGTCACCGCCTCCACGTTCGCACGGTATGTCCGCCAGTAGTCGTGGGGACGGCCCAGGAACTCGTCCTGGGCGAAGATCTGCGCCACGGCCAGGGCCGATTCGAAGTTGCCCGGGAAGGTCTCGATCGCGGACGCCTTGACCGTCTGGAGCTCGTCCTCCGGCACCGGTTCCGTCCGGATGCGGTCGACCTCTTCGAGCGCGATCTTCGCCGCGAAGGCCACCGTCTCGCTCTTCGACTGAAAGGTGATGCTGAGATTCCCGGGCCAGAAGCTGCCGACGCCGAAGCTGGAGTAGGCGCCGTAGGCGAGACCCTCGTCCGAGCGGATTCTCTTCATCAAGCGCGTCGTGAAGCCGCCGTTGCCGAGGACACCGTCCATCATCGCCAGAGCGAAGTGGTCGGGATGGCCCCAGTCCTCGCGCTGGAAGGTGCGGTGGCCGATCTGCACGCGACCCTGCGGGATGTCCTGCCGGGCCACGTAGACACCGGGCGCGGGGTCGTACGCGGCCGCCCCCGGCGGCCACGGCGCCTCTTCCCGGCCCTCTTCCGCGAATCGGTCGAGCAGCGCCGAGAGCTTCATCGCGAGTTCGTCGCTGTCGAAGTCGCCGGCGGCCGCGACGACCATGTGGCCGGGATGGACGTAACGCCGGTGAAACGCCACCAGGTCGTCCCGTCCGACCGCGTCCAGCGAGGTCGCGGTGACGAAGCGCGATTCCACGTGGTCGGTCCCGTAGAGCAGCCACTGGCCTTCGCGGCCCGCGACATCGACCGGATCATCGTTGCGCTGCTTGAGGTTCTCCAGCTCGTTCTCCTTCACCAGGTCCAGCCGGTCGCCGTCGAAACGGGGCTCGGTGAGCATGGAGAAGAACAGGTCGAGACACTCGTCGAGCACCGTGGACAGACAGTTCATCGACATTCCGGCACTGGTGCTCCCGATGAACGCCGAGAAGTTGCCGGCGACCGCCTCCACCGCCTCGTCGAAGGCCTTCGCCTCCAGTTCGCCGGCGCCACCCGTCCGCATCAGCTCGCCGGTCAGGGAAGCGAGCCCGGTCTGCTCGACCGGCTCCAGCCAGGAGCCGACGCGAAACCGCACCGCGATGTCGACCAGCGGCAGCGAGCGGTCCGGAACGAGGTAGGCGGGAACGCCGCCCGCCAGCTCGTGGCGAAAACCGTCCGCGTCCGGCAGCTCGAAGTCCAGCGAGCCGTAGGTCAGTTCACTCGGGTGCGCGACGATCTCGGCACTGCCCTGGGCGCCCGCCGATGCGGCCGGGCCGAGACAGAGAACGACGAGAACCGGAACTCTCACAAGGACTCGTCCGCTCACGGTTCACCTCCCCCATCTTCCTGCAACTCGGCCAGCCGTTCCTCGATCACGCCGCGCATCCAGTCGAGCGCGGGGCGCATCTCTTCCGGCACCTGAGCCGCCTGGGCCTCCATCTGCTGGAGGACCATCTCGAGTTGGGCCGGATCCTCGATCTGGGCGATCGCCTCGGCCTGGGACATGAGCGCCGTCCGCATCTCCGGCGGCAGCGCTTCGAGTTCGGAGGGCGTCTCCTTCGCTTCGGTGCCCTCCGTGCGGTAGTACAGGCTGACCAGACGCTTCGAAGGGTCGAAGTACTTCGCCGCCACGCGCTGCACGTCCTCGGCGGTGACTTCGTTCGTGCGCTCCGCGACCGTGTTGAGGTAGCGCCAGTCGCCAAGCGCATCCATGATCGCCAACTGGATCATCAGGAAGAACGGGTCCCGGAGTTGCCGGTAGGTGTCGGCCGACACCCGGTTCTTCACCTTGGCCAGTTCCTCCTCCGGCACCGGATCGGCGATCAGTTCCGCGACGATTCCGTCCCAGGCGGCGAGGAGCTGCTCGGGAGTGGCATCTCCCTTCGTCTCGGCCTGCAGGTTGAAGACGCCCGCATACTTGCGCGCCTCGTAGAAGGCGCCGGCGCTGGACGCAATCTCGGCGCCCTCCACGATCTGCTCGTAGAGACGGCCGGTGCGGCCGTTCAGAACGCCCGCGACGACATCGAGGGCGTAGCCGTCGCCGTGGCCGAACGGCACCGCGTGGTAGCGGACCTGGAGCTGGGGCTGGCAGTCGCACTCGGCCGTCATCCGCTTCTCGGCCAGTTGCTCGGCCTCGAGCGTCACGACGTCAGGCGCCGGCCGCTCGGCCCGTTCGAGGCGGCCGAAGTAGCGCTCCGCCAGTTTCCGCACTTCGGCCGGATCGAAGTTGCCGACCAGCACCGCGCTCAGGTTGTTCGGCGCGTAGTAGGTGGCGAAGAACTCGTCGGCCTGGGACTTGCTGATCACCTCCAGGTCCGAGGCCCAGCCGATGACCGGCCAACTGTACGGGTGGGACTGCCAGAACATGGCGTCCGCCTGCTCGTCGTAGCGTCCGGTCGGCGTCGACTCGGTGCGCAGGCGCCGTTCCTCGTAGACGACGTCGCGCTCGGCGTAGAACTCCCGGAACACCGGGTTCAGCAGCCGGTCCGACTCGAGCCAGAACCAGAGCTCCAGCCGGTTCGCCGGCAACTGGTTGATGTAGACCGTGAAGTCGTTGCTGGTGAAGGCGTTCAGGCTCGTGCCGCCGCCGTCCGTGTAGACCTTGTCCAGCTCGTCCTTGACCATGAGTTCCCGCTGCTCTTCCACGAGCTCCTGGAACTCCGCGCGCAGGGCGTTCAGGGTGTCTGTGCGGTGGTCGGGATCGTACGGATCGTCGATCTCGCCCAGGCGCCAGCGCCGCCGCTGCTCGCGGAGTTCGGCGCGAATCCGCTCCTGGACCGCCTCCTGCTCCGCGATGATCTCGAGGTCGCGCTCGATGTCCTTCGTGCCGATCGTGTGCGTCCCCTTGAACATCATGTGCTCGAAGAAGTGGGCAAGGCCGGTGATCCCCGGCCGCTCGTCGGCGGAGCCGACGTGAGCCACCCAGGCAGCCGCCACCGTCGTCAGTTCGGGGCGGTTTACCAGCAGGAAGCGCATGCCGTTGTCGAGTTCGAACTCCTCGACCGGCACGGCGGCGGCGGTCGGCGCGCTCTGGGCCGCGCCTCCGGCCGGGCAGATGAACACCGCCGCGAACGCCGCGAGCAGAGCCGCCCGGATGGCCGCCACGCCGCCGTTCGTTCGTTGAGGCCACATCACAGGCGAGTCTCCTTTCCGGTCCCCTGCGTCGGAGACCGCGTCAGCGGGACCGGCAGACTCTACCGCCTGCGCCGCACGCCCGCCGCGCACCGAGTGTCCTGGACCCGTCATGGACTGTTGACATTCAGCCCTCCATGTTTCTATTGTTAGCACTCGCTCGGGCCGAGTGCTAACAGCAGCTTCGTCCCGACAACAACGACCACATCCACCGACACCAACCCAGGAGGAGATCGCTGGTGAGTGTACGTCCGCTTCATGACCGGGTGCTCGTCAAGAGGCTCGAGGAGGAGGAGCAGGTCCGGGGAGGCATCATCATCCCGGACGCCGCGAAGGAGAAGCCGCAGGAGGCCGAGGTTGTCGCCGTCGGTCCCGGCAAGATGCAGGACAACGGCGAGCGTTCCGCGCTCGACGTCAGCGTCGGTGACCGCGTACTGATCGGAAAGTACTCGGGCAGCGACATCAAGATCGACGACGAAGACATGGTCATCCTGCGCGAGGACGAGATCCTCGCGGTCGTGGGATAGGCCGGAACTGGAGAAAGCTACATGGCAAAGCAGATCGTCTACTCCGAGGACGCGCGCGGCGCGGTCCTGCGCGGAGTCAACAAGCTCGCCGACGCGGTCAAGGTGACGCTCGGCCCCAAGGGCCGAAACGTCGTCCTCGAGAAGTCGTTCGGCTCCCCCACGATCACCAAGGACGGCGTCACCGTCGCCAAGGAGATCGAACTGAAGGACGGCCTCGAGAACATGGGCGCGCAGATGGTGCGCGAAGTGGCCTCGAAGACCTCCGACGTGGCCGGTGACGGCACGACGACCGCAACGGTCCTGGCGCAGGCGATCCTGCGCGAGGGCGCGAAGAACGTGACCGCCGGCGCCAATCCGATGGAGCTCAAGCGCGGCATCGAGATCGCGGTCGGCGCCGCCGTCGACGCAATTCACGCCCTCGCCAAGGACGTGAAGGACAGCGAGGAGATCGCCAACGTCGGCACCATCTCCGCGAACAACGACGCCGAGATCGGCCAGATCATCGCCGAGGCGATGGACAAGGTCGGCAAGGACGGCGTGATCACGGTCGAGGAGGCCAAGGGCCTGCAGACCGAGCTCGAGGTCGTCGAAGGCATGCAGTTCGACCGCGGCTACCTCTCGCCCTACTTCGTGAGCGACGCGGACCGCATGGAGTGCGTGCTCGAGAACTGCGTCGTGCTCCTGCACGAGAAGAAGATCAGCTCGATGAAGGACCTGCTGCCCGTCCTCGAACAGGTGGCCAAGCAGGGCAAGCCGATGCTGATCGTGGCCGAGGACGTCGAGGGCGAGGCGCTCGCCACCCTGGTCGTCAACAAGCTGCGCGGCACGCTGCAGGCGGCCGCGGTCAAGGCGCCGGGCTTCGGCGATCGCCGCAAGGCGATGCTCGAGGACATCGCGATCCTCACCGGCGGCCGGGTGATCACCGAGGACCTCGGCATCAAGCTGGAGAACGTCCAGTGGCAGGACCTCGGCGAGGCGAAGAAGGTCGTCCTCTCCAAGGACGACACGACGATCGTCACCGAGTCGGGCGACACGGGTCGCCAGGCCGCGATCGCCGGACGCGTCAAGCAGATCCGCAACCAGATCGAGGAGACGACCTCCGACTACGATCGCGAGAAGCTCCAGGAGCGGCTGGCGAAGCTGGTCGGCGGCGTCGCCGTGATCCGGGTGGGCGCCGCGACCGAGACCGAGATGAAGGAGAAGAAGGCTCGGGTCGAGGATGCGATGCACGCGACCAAGGCCGCCGTCGAGGAGGGCGTCGTGCCCGGAGGCGGCGTGGCCCTGCTGCGGGCCATCGACGCGGTCGGCGGGCTGAGCGACAACGGCGACGTGGGCATCGGCATCGCGATCGTCAAGCGCGCGCTCGAGGAGCCGACCCGGCAGATCGCCGAGAACGCCGGCGTCGAGGGCTCGGTCATCGTCCGCGACGCGAAGGCGCAGACCGGTTCGACCGGCTACAACGCGGCCAACGGCGAGATGGAGGACCTGATCGCCGCCGGGGTCATCGACCCGGCCAAGGTCACCACGACGGCGCTGCAGAACGCCGCGTCGATCGCCGGCCTGATGCTGACCACGGAGGCTCTCGTCTCCGAGATCAAGGAAGACAAGCCGGAAGCCCCGCCCGCGCCCGACATGGGCGGCATGGGCGGCATGATGTAGCGAAGCGACCTCCGAGTCGACCGGCTACGGAATGAGGGCGGCCTTTCGGGGCCGCCCTTTTCGTCCTGCTGCTTTCAGCTCTCCGCCGCCGCGACGACCCGGCTGCGTGATCGCTTCCGCTTCGTCTTCCCGGTCGACGTCGCCACCTCCACCGGCAACCGGACCAGCGACATCACGCCGCTCGTTTCGTCGCGAACGCCGACCGCCACGTCGTACTCGCTCCGGGCGAGTTTCATGGACACGTTGAACCAGTAGACGCCGGCCTTGGCGGTCACGCCGCGACGGCCCAGAGTGACGACCTTCTCCCTCGCGGCCGTTCGCACGCCGTTCTTCCGGTCCAGAGCGAGCAGCCAGAGTCGGAGTTCCGCCCGCTTCCGGTCCGGACCCGGCAGCAGCAGCATGGCCTCCTCGGGCACGACGACGTTGACGCCGAGCTTGAACCGCTTCCGGCCGGTCTTGTTCGGCGGATCGAAGCCGACCTTGATCGAGAGCGGATTGTCGAGGTCGCCCAGGTATGCAGTGGCGAGCAACCGGTCCGCCAGCCGTTCCGACAGAGTCTTGTCCCGGTAGCTCTCGCGGTGCTGCAATCTTCTGCCCGCGGCCGCATGCGGAGCGAGCTCGACCCGGACTTCGCGCATCTTGCCAGGACGCCGTTTCGCCGGCATGAAGCCGAGCGAGTAGGAGGCTTCGAGTTGCTCCGACGCCTCCAGCAGCAGCTCGACCAGGTCGTTCGAGTTCGCCAGCAGCTTGCCTCCGGTCTCGACGGCGATCGCGTGCATGCCGCTCTGAGCGCTCAGCCGGTGGACGGAATCGTTCTCGAACAGGGAAGACGACATGCCCAGGGGCAGCGACACATCCGCAGCCAGTCCCGCTCGCACGCCGGCAGCGTCCACGGCGTAGAACGTGACCCTGTTCGCGTTGGCGTGGCGCGCAAGCAGCTCGAAGCGCCTGCTCTCGTCGGAACCGGTCAGCTCCGACATGAGTCGCGAGACCGCCCGGCGGTCGCCGGCGCAATGCTGATGGGCCAGAAAGCTCCACACCGCCTCTCCCGGTTGCCGCGGCAGACTGTCGCTCACGTAGAGGACCGCCTTCTTGCCCGGAACGCCTCCGAGGACGCTCACCAGATCGGCCAGACCGGCAACCGCGGTCGCAACGCGGTTCGCTTCCTCGGCTGCGTGACGGCGCGCGACCGCCATGTACGGTCCTTCGCACCCCGGATCGGTCTCGACGATCTCCAAGATGGCTCTTCGCCTCGCCACGTGCTGAGCCAAGCCGCGCGTCGTTCCCCTGCGCCGAACCGAAGCCGCCTCCAGAACCCTGTCCAGATCGGGCGTCGGTGGCGCCACGATCTCGAGACGGTCGCGGAACGTCGCCAGCATGTAGCGGGCGTCCCAATCCCGCCAGGGCTCCACTGCCTCCGCGAGACGCCTGAGCGCCCGGGCCCGGTGGGGGCCGTGCAGGTTCGCGTCGTCAAGGTACAGCACGACCGTCAAGTTGCTTGCGGCGCCGTTGAACGGCGTTCCTGAGCTGCCGGACCCCGAGCTGCCGGACCGCAAGTCCTCCGCCGGCTTCGCGCCCAGAATCGACTCGAACTCCGCGAAGTTGCTGATCTCGACCCGCTCACCGTCGGCGTAGAGCTCAAAGTCGTCCCGGCCGAGACCTCGCACCGGCCGGCCTTTGCGGTCCGTCACAACGACATCGACCTCAATGACTTCGACATCGACCGACTCCACGAAGGCCCGGTCCTGCGCCTGACCGAAGATCGCCGCGGCGCCGGAGAGCCAAGCCAGGAGCAGGACCAGCGCCTTCGCTGTTCGGAAGTCCCCGGCAGTCACTCTAGAGCGTCGCACTGTAGTCCTCTGGGCAGTAGGACTTGCCTTCGTCGATATCCGGCGGCATACTCATGCAGGCCTCCCGGCACGCCCGAAAGGCACCGAGACAATCTCGGGAGCATTCATCTCGGTCATCCTGCTCTTCAAGAGTCTGACAGAGTCCTCGCAACGGCCAAGGTCGGCTTCGCAGGACGACATGCACTGCCAGATGTCCCAACCCGGACGCGGGGCTATGTGCCAGTGCTCCGGACAGTCCGGATCATAGTGAACGTTCCGGACGCTCAAGCGTTCCTTGCAAGGGCGGTGGCTCGGGACTCCAAGCGCGGAATCGGGCGACGTGCAGGGCTTCGCGATCGGTCGGAGAACTACTCCACCATCGTGCTGAACGGATTCATGGTCCTGCCCCGACACTCCCACTTGTGCCGCCAGAATCGCCAGAACCACGGCGGCGGCGCCGATCAGCCAAAGAACGTACTTCACTAGGGGCCCTCCTCTGGTTGCGCCTCGGCAGCATCAGGACGCGGTCGCGGCCTTGGGCCGGGGCTTGTGATGTCCGATTCACGCTAGCGAGGCGGTGAGGAGTAGTCCGGCCAGCAGAGAACGAGTTTCAGCCACGCGGATACGAGAATCGGCCAGAAGCCCCGGGGAGCCGGGCTGTGCGGCACGGCCAAGCCGAAAGAGGTCGCGGTTCCGGCCGGCGTCGGTGGCACGAACCGCAAGCAGCAACACGCAACGTAAGATCGCCGCCACCGTGTCGTCGACGAACCGCTCAGTCCCGCGCAACCAACCCGTCTGGCTTTGGTGGAGCGGCGGTAAGGACTCAGCGTGGACGCTGCACACGCTGCGGAACGACCCAAGGTGGGATGTTCGTGCGCTCGTGACACAGGTCAACCGGCACAACGGCCGGGTGGCCATGCATGGAGTCCGTCGACACATGATCGAACGGCAGGCGGCCGCGGTCGGCCTCCCGCTTCACGTCATCGAGTTCGACTGGGCGGCCACCGAGAACGACCACAACGCCGCCATCGAGGAGGGCCTCCTCCGTCTATCCCAGGGCAACCACGGGAAGTCCGTCGCGTTCAGCGAGCTTCTCCCCGGCCGGGCCACCAAGCGTCGGTCGGCGCTCCTCGACCGGATCGGTCTCCACCCCGTGTTCCCGTTGTGGGGCCGCGACCCGGCCGAACACGTCGCGGAACTCCTGCGGGCCGGAGTGAAGGCATGGGTGTGCTCCGTGGAGACGGATCGGTTGCCGGTTGACCGCGCGGGCCGCCCCTTCGACGAGGACTTCGTGGCGGCGCTGCCTCGAGGAGTCGACCCCTGCGGCGAGGATGGCGAGTTTCACACGTTCGTTGAATGGGCCCCCGAGTGGCAGGCCCGGGTTCCGACGGTCCCTGACGGAAGGATCGAGTGCTACGGCTTCGGGTTCGCGGAGATGAAGGAGGCCCACTCCGCCTTGGAGGAACAGGGAGTTCCAGGCGACTCCGGGTCCCCTCGAAAGCCGAAGGAGGAACAGGCCCGTCACCTCAGGGCCGGCAACGACCCGTTCGACTACTACGCCAGGCTGCGACGGGTTCGCGAGCACGTCGATCAACACCTCGAGGAACATCTCGACCTGAAGGTCCTGGCGCCGGTCGCGGCCATGAGTGCCGGAGGGTTCGGGAGGTTCTTCCGCGAGGCCACCGGCCAGTCGTTTCACGATTGGGTGGTCGGCCGCCGCCTGGAGCGAGCTGAAATCCTCATCCGCGACCACAACGAACCGATCGGGCGAGTGGCGGAGGCCGTCGGTTTCGGCTCCGAACGTACGTTCCGGAGGCTGTTTCAGAGGAGATTCGGCTGCACTCCGTCCCGGTTCCGGTCGCAGGTACGGGATCGACGCACCTGATCCTGCTCTTCTCGGCCGGTTCCACGGCCTTCCTTGTCGAGAAACGCCATCATCCCGTTGGGCCTGTAGGTCGCTGACGAGATCGGCGTCAAACTTCCGGGTGGATCGAAGATGCCTTCGTAACCTGCAGAGGCGCCAACGGAGCCGAAGGAGAACTGACCCGAGACCGGTCCCGCGAGAGCGGTGCCGACCAGTAGCACGGTTAGGACACGGTTCCTCATCGGACACTCCTTTCACGTACTGCAGGCTGGAACAACTGGGCTTGTGGGCAATCACGAAGCGAGTATGAGGCCGACTGGTGGTCTCCGATCACGGTCGACAGATAGCGTCGCAGGGCTGTCCAGTCGGCCGCCGAAAGATCGTTCCGCAGTGATGGCAGATGGGTCTCCATTGCGTCCTGCCTTGGGTCTGCGTCGGACTCTCGGAGCCACTCCACCCAATCCGCATAGCTGCCGCCGATTACGCTCGAGAGAGCGAGCGGATCGCCCCTGCCGGCGGCCAGATCGTCGATCACCAGCATGTGCTCAGGAATGCCGGTGGCGGCTCGGCCATCTGCGGTTGCTGCGGAAGCGAGTGAGCGCCACTCCGCGTCCGTCGGCGGTGGGTTCTCGGCCATGAAGCGACGCACTAACTCCCGCATGGGAGCCGACCGTTCTTCAAGTTCGGCCTGCCGACGTTCCTGCTCGTCGTCCACTTGGGCGGCGAACCGGCTCAGTCGTTCGAGGCCGTCCGGCGATAGACCGAACCGCCGGATCTCGCCCTCACGTTCGGCGACGAGGTCGCGACTCGTGGCTCCACGCTCCAACACGAAGTTGCGCCACAGTACGTGCCAGACCGGCACCAGCTCGGGGTTGGTTCTACTGTTGACAAACTCGTCGGGTACGAAGCCGGGGCCACAGTCGGGAGCCCATCCGGCAGCTACCGCGACTCGGTAGGCTTCGCCGACAGCCTCCCGCTGGTGTCCGGCCCGCAGTTCTTCCGGCGTAGTGCGGTCCAGGACCGGCCACCACAGCGGCGAATCCGCAGGCGTGGTGGGGTCGGTGTACTGGCTGATCGCAAGAGCGGGCCAGCAAGCGAGCATCGAGACCGCAAGCCATCGGATCACGCTTCCTCGTGGTCGACTCATTCATCGTCCTCCTTGTCGGTTGGTGTTCACGAAGCCTGGTCAAGCTCAGGCGGCATCACGCCGCACTCGCGGCTACGAGCCAAGCTTCCCTTCGTTCTGTGCACGCTAACGAGCCGGCTACAAGAAAGTCCGGCCAGCGGAACACGAGTTTCAGCCATATGGAAACGAGACTCGGCCAAAGCGGCGAGCAGCCAAGGCCGTCGGTTTCGGCTCTGTACGAAAATCCCGGCGGCTGTTCCAGAGGAGATTCGGCTGTACTCCGTCCCGGTTCCGGTCGCAGGTACGGGACGGGTGCGCCTAGTCTCCCCGACCAGCTACGCCGTCACCGTCCAGCAAGGCTGCGATCACTTCGTCGACCGGTACGTCGTCCGGCTCGCCACGGAAACGGGCGAGCCGGCCGTAGGCTTCCGCCGCCGCCCGGTGGAAGCCACCGGGCAACCCCGCCGCCTCGAGGGTCGAGGCGATCTCCTCCATTTCGCCGGCGAAGCGCCAGGCCTTGGGAGCCACCGTGGCCGCCGCGCGCACGCTTCGCTTCTCCAGTCCCGGCTGGGAGCGGCTCCACTCCCCGAGGAGGCCATCCTCCACTCCGTAGGCGCTGGCGGCGGCCCGCAGCGAAAGCAGCAGAGCCGCGCTGCCCTTGGTGAAGCCGGCGTAGCACATCTTGAGTGCCGAGGCCGCGCCGTTCTCCGCCTTGAGGTCGATCGCCTCGAGGGCCGAGTCTCCGAACAGGGCGGACAGTTCCGTCGCGGCATCTCCCGAGAGATAGAGCCTCGTGGTCCCAGGCCGGACCGCCGGCGGCCCAATGATGCCGCCGTCCACGAACCGTGCTCCGCCCGCCGCCGCGGCTTCCGCGATCTCGAGTGCCGTCGCGGGAGACACCGCGTTCGCGTCCAGGTAGAGGCCGTCGAAACCGGTCGCGGCGACCGCCTCGGCAAGCGCCAGGGCGCCGTGAGGAGGGCAGACGGAGAGCACGGCGTCGGCCGCCGCGGTGACGGCGGCGAGCGTCCCCAGGTCCTCGAAACCGGCGCCCGCGGCCCGGGCACGGGTCTCCCGGCTCCGTCCCTCGGACGCCCACACGACCCGGACCGGCGCCCGCACCGCCGCGCCGACGGTGACGCCCATCGCTCCCGGATGGAGCAGGCCGACAGTGGCGATCGTCAAGGCAACGCGCGCGGGTCGACGGCCGCGGTCAGCCGCCCGAGGTCTCCGCCCTGGCGGCAGCCTCGGCTTCGGCGTCCTCCGCCCGGGCGCCGCGCAGCAGGTTCAGCATGCCGTAGTTCCCCTCGTGGCAGGCGTACTCGAACATGGGCAGCGGGTTCCTGCTCATCGGAATGACCGCGGTCCAGGGACCCGCGAAGGACTCCGGGTCGTCGATCGTGTACTCGTAGACGAGCCGGTCCTCCCCCACGCGGGTGAACCTCTCGGTCAAGCGCATGTTCGGACCCGAGCCCCGGAAACTCGTCTGGTCGGTGAAGTTCGTCGACACGACGACCAGGGTGTCCCCTTCCCAGTGCCCCCGCGGGTCGCCGCGCCACTGGCGGACGTCCGCGGGCAGCGGCGCGCGTCCGTCAAGCGGCACGACCCGCGAGTCGTGGACCATCTCGACCAGCAGCACGACCGTCTCCTCGGTCTGGAAGATCTGGACGTTGTTGTTGTAGGCGCTCGGGCTCATCGGCGGTCCGGCGTTGAAGCCCAGGATGCAGCGCTCGGCGACGCCCCGGTCCTCCGGGCCGTGGGCCGGCCGGCGACGCGCCGCGAGGCGTTCCGCGACCCGCTGCTTCGCCGCGTCGGTCAGCTCGGGAATCCGCCCGTCGGGAGGATCGACGATGAGCGAGGTCCGCCGATCCTCGGTCAGCTTGTCCCCGTAGTCCCACCAGAACTGGTTGTAGGCGTTGGCGACGTCGGCCTGGGCGGAGAGCCCGTCATCGGTACGCCGGTCCTTGTTCCGCCGCGCCAGCGTCCGCTCCTCGAATTCGGCGGCGGCCTCCGCGCTGCCGAAGCGCTCCTGCTCCCCGAGTTCCTCCGGCCGCTCGAGCGGCGTGATCGTCCGGAAATCCCAGATCCCGCGCAGGTCGGGCGCGCCCCAGGGCGTGCGCTCCAGTTTCGGTCCGTCCTGCTGGGCGGCGAGGGGCGTCGAAGCCAGTACGACGATGGCGAACATCGCCGCCGCCTCGCGGCGCGTTCTCCTCAGAAGCCGGCGAGGGCGCCGGCGCACCCAGTGGGTGACTGGTTCCATGCGAGTTCCTCCTTCCCGGGTCTTCACAGTCTACTGCTCCGTCTTCGGTCCACCGGTCAACGAGGAACGGTCCGGCGGCCGGCAGAACCAGATCGACGCCGCGCCCAGGATCGCCAGGGCGGCGACGGTCCAGAGCGTGCCGGCATAGGAATCCGTCCGATCCGCCGCGGCGCCGGCCAGGACCGGTCCGAGAGCACCGATAGCGCCGACCAGAGCAAGCCGGACGCCCGTCGAGCCGACGAACGCCGCCCGCCCGAAGAACCAGCCGAACACCACGACTTCGCTCGTGTAAGCGAGGCCGTAGCCAACGCCGATGGCGAAGACGCAGGGATACGCCACGGCCGCGGAACTCGCCGACACGAAGAACGACAGGGCGACCGCAGTGAGCAGCAGGGCCAGCGCAAGGACGCGCGTCGGCGCCATGAAGTCTCCCAGCGAGCCGCTCAGCCGGCCGAACAGGCTAGCGCCGACCCGTACGCCCAGGATGGCCGATGCGGCAAGGGTCGAGAAACCGAGATCCTCCAGATGAATGCCGCCATGAGCGGTCACGACCCGCCACGGCACCGTGTTCGCCAGGGTCGCGAACGTGGCGATCCAGAACTGGGGCGTGCGCAGGGCCCACCGCAGGGCGCCCTTCGGCGCCGACTCGCCAGCCGCTTCGGCCTCGCTGCCCGCCAGCTCTGCCTCCGCTGGACGACCCGAGTCCCCGACGTCCGAACCGTCTGCGTCGACCGGCGGCAGACCGTCACGACGCTGGCCGATGTCGCTCGGCTTGTTCCGGATGAAGAGAACCGCGATCACCGCGACAAGCAGTGAGATCCCGGCGACGATCCGCCAGCCGACGCGCCAGTCCCAGAACTCGAGCACGAGCCCGGCCGCCGGCGGCCACAGAGAGCCGACGATCGCGGCGCCCGTCAGGATGATCGCCGTCGCCCGCGCCCGATACCTGCGGAACCAGAAGACCGGTATCGTCTGGGCGGGCAGCAGGGTCGAGAGCCCGATCCCGATGCCGCCGACGAGCGAGTAGCCGACGTAGAGCTCGGTCGCGCTTGAGGCCTGGCTCACCAGCCAGAAGCCGCTGGCGGCGCACAGCGCGCCCGCCGTCACCGTCGCTCGGATGCCCCAGCGACTGATCACCGCCGCCGCGAGCGGACTGATCAGGCCGTAGGTGAGCGTGAACGCCCCGAAAATCTGACCGATCTCCTGGCGGGTCAGTTCCAGGTCGGCGATCAGCGACGACGCGAAGATGCCCAGGCCGTAGTAGGCCGGAGCAATGCCCAGGCCGTAGGTCACGAAACCCACGGCGACCATCGGCCAGCCGTAGAACTTCGATCGAGGCTCGCGTGAAGCGGTCAAAGCGCCAGGTCCCCCGTCTGGCCGGAGCCCGCGGCAGCCGGCGACGAATCCGCGTACAGGTGGCAGGCGACCCGCGCCGGGCCATCCGCTTCGAGCAAAGGCTCCGCGCGGTCGCAGTGGCCGAGCACCTTCGGGCAGCGCGGATGGAAGCGGCAGCCGGACGGCGGGTTGCGGACGCTCGGCACTTCGCCGGCGATCAGGTGGTGCGCCCTCGCCGCCTCGACGATCGGGTCCGGCGTCGGCACGGAAGCCAGGAGGGCCTCGGTGTACGGATGTCTCGGACGCTCGAACAGTTCGTCGCGCGCGGCGACCTCGACGATCCGGCCCAAGTACATCACGCCGATCCGGTCGCTGATGTGGCGGACGACGGAGAGGTCGTGGGCGATGAAGAGATAGGTCAGACCGAGCCGCTCCTGCAGCTCCATCAACAGGTTCAGCACCTGGGCCTGGATCGAGACGTCCAGCGCCGATACCGCCTCGTCGCAGATCAGCAGGTCCGGCTCCAGGGCCAGGGCGCGGGCGATGCCGATCCGCTGGCGCTGGCCGCCCGAGAACTGGTGGGGATAGCGATCGGCCATCGCCGGCAACAGGCCGACCAGGTCGAGCAGCTCGGCGACGCGTTCACGGAACCGGCGGCGGCTCCCGGCGACCCCGTGAACCTTGAGCGGTTCGCCGACGATCTCCCGCACCCGCATGCGCGGATTGAGCGAGCCGAAGGGATCCTGGAAGACCATCTGCATGCGTCGCCGCAGCGGCCGCAGCCCCCGCTGGTCGATTCGTGAGATGTCCTCGCCGTCGAAGACGATCCGCCCGGCGGTCGGCTCCTGCATCCGCAGGATCGCCAGCGCCGTCGTCGACTTGCCGCAGCCGCTCTCCCCCACGAGGCCGAAGGTCTCGCCGCGCCGGAGTTCGAACGACACGCCGTCGACCGCCTTGACGGACCCGACGCGCCGCCGCATCAGCACCCCTTCCGTCACCGGGAAGTGGACCTTCAGATCCTCGACGCGCAGCAGGACGTTGTCCGGAGCGTTCACGCGGCCCCTTCCTCGTAGCCGTAGCAGGCCCAGGCCCTGCCGCCGGCTCCGGCTTCAAGCAGCGGCGGCGCGACCAGGCAGTGATCGTGCGTGTACGGACAGCGCGGCGCGAAGGCGCAACCCGCGGGCAGCGCGGCGAGGTCGGGCGGTTGACCCTCGATCGAGTCGAGGCGGCCGCCGCAGTCACCCTCGAGCCGCGGCACGGAGCGCAGAAGGCCTTGCGTGTACGGGTGGCGTGGGTCGGCATAGAGGGCCGCCGCGGGACCGCTTTCGACGATCCGGCCGCCGTACATGACGGCCACCCGGTCGGCGTAGCGCGCCACGACGCCGAGGTCGTGCGTGATCAGGATGAGCGCCGAATCCGCCTCCCGAGTGCGCTCCTTGAGCAGTTCGAGGATCTGCGCCTGGACCGTCACGTCGAGCGCGGTGGTCGGCTCGTCCGCGATCAGCAGGCGCGGATGGCAGGCGAGAGCCATCGCGATCATCACCCGCTGCCTCATGCCGCCCGAGAACTGGTGCGGGTAGTCGCCGAGCCTCTTCCCGGCATCGGGAATGGCCACGGACTTCAGGTGCTCCACCGCCCGCTCCAGCGCCTCGCGTCTCTTGAGCCCCCGGTGCAGGCGCAGCGGCTCCGCGACCTGACGGCCGATCGTGAGCACCGGATTGAGCGAGGACATCGGCTCCTGAAAGATCATCGCGATCCGGTTGCCGCGGACCGAGCGGATGCCGGCGTCGTCCAGCGCCAGCAGATCCTTCCCCTCGAAGAGGATCGAGCCGCTCTCGATCCGCCCCGGCTCGGGGATCAGCCGCAGGATGGAGAGCGCGGTGACGCTCTTCCCCGATCCGCTCTCGCCGACGATCGCCAGGGTTTCGCCCGGCGCGACCTCGAGCGACAGCGACGTCACCGCCCTGACCGCTGGCCGGTCGCCGAGACCGCCGCGAAACGTGACGTTCAGATCCTCGATCCGAAGCAGGGGCTCCTTCACGGCCCGAAGCCCATCTCGCGCTTCATCTCCTGGTCGATCCAGAGCCGCGCGTAGATCGGCCCCGGGCGCACCGCGCCGGCCCGCAGCTCGCCGGCGTAGTTCTTCACCCACGGCCACCACGCCGTGTAGATGTAGGGCACGGGCAGCCAGAGGTAGGGCGCCTCGTCGAGCATCTCCTTCGTGATCTGTTTGACGATCCGCTGCCTCTCCGCTTCGTCCCGGGTCAGGAACATCTCGTGAATGCGCCGGTCGAGCTGGGGATCCGACCACATGGACGGGTTCCACGTCTGGCCGGTCACGAAGTTCTTGCGCAACGTGGTCGTCGGGTTCACGTGGCCGCTGGCCATCAGGTAGCCGGGACCGTGGGTGCGGGTGGTCATCATGGACAGGTACGCCGCGTACTCCATGACCTCGATCTCGATCGTCACGCCGATCCTGTCCAGGTAGCTGGCCAGCAGCGGCGCCAGCTCCATCCGCATGGAGTTGTTGGCCGAGACCTGCATCCTGAAGGTGAAGCCGTCGGGGTAGCCCGCCTCGGCGAGCAGGCGTCGCGCCTTCTCGGGCTTGTACTCGAACAGTTCCTGCACGGACGGCGGCATCGCCTCGAGCGGCTCGAAGTAGCCCTCGAAGGTCGGGTGCTGCGGGTAGGCGAACAGCTCCGCGTTGCCGCCGAAGAACAGGTCGACGATCTCGCGCTGGTTGACCGCCAGGTTCATCGCCCGCCGCACTCTCACATCGTCGAACGGCTCCTGGTCGACCCGCATCACCATGAACGTGCCGCCGGTCGACAGCCACCGCGACCAGCGCAGTTCAGGAGTCGTCTTCTTCAGGTGGTCGACCGCGATCCAGCGGATGTACTCCAGGATGTCCAGCTTGCCCGTGCGAATGGCCGTCAGGTAGGTCGCCTCGTCCTTGATCGTCCGGTAGGTGAGCTCGTCGATGAAGGGGATCTCGTAGCTCTTCCCCCCGATCGTCGTCCGGTCCCAGTAGTCCGGCCTGCGGGCGTAGGTCTGCGAGTTGCCGGGAATGAAGCGCTCCAGGGTGAACGGCCCGGTGCCGGTGACGTTCCGCCAGTCCTTCGCGTCGACACCGGCCAGTTCCCGGGGCACGATGCCCGAGAAGTAGCCGTAGCCGAAGCGGTAGTCCCACTCGGCGTTGAACTCCCCGAACTCGAAGACGACCGTGTGGTCGTCCCTGGCCGCGACGCGATCGATGTGGTCGAAGTAGGTCGGGATCGCCTTCGGGCTGTCGCGCAGGCGCTCGTAGCTGAACACGACGTCGTGGGCGTCGAGCTCCCGCGCCTCCATCACGCCGGGCTTGCCCGGGAACATCATGCCGCGCCGGACCTCGATGACCAGGGTCAGCGGGTCTTCCCATTCCCAGCTAGCGGCCACTTCGCCGCGGATCGTCTCGGCGGAAAGGTACGCCTCGGAGACGAATCGCTGGTCGCCGCCGCGGACCGCGGCCTGGTCGAGATCGCCGACGAAGAGCTGCTCGTAGAGCATCCCCGTGTCGTGGTTCTGCTTCCAGTTCCAGTCCGTCGTGTCCCAGGACAGGGCCGACAGGGTGACGTAGACCGTGCCGACGTTCAGCTCGCCGCCGTAGCGGGGGGCCTCCACCGGCGCCGGGCCCGGCTCAAAGGACAGGTCGCCCATGTCCGTCCCGCCGGCCGGCGAAGACGGATGGCGGTCCGGACCGCCGCCGCAGCCGCCCAGAAAGGCTACGAGAGACCCCGCCACGAACAACGGGACCATCCGGGCAAAGAACCGCGAGACCGGCGCCAGCGACACGATGCCGGCCAGAAGGCCGGCGCACCGACAGTCGGAGGCCCCGTTCGTTGGCCGGTGAGAATCGAGCATTGGTTCAGGTTCCTCTCATCCGTGGATCCAGGAGATCGCGCAGCGCGTCACCGAAGACGTTCGCCGCGTAGACCACGACCGTCAGGCAGATGCCAGGCGCCAGCGCCAGCCACGGCCCCAGGTAGAGGTAGGTGCGGCCGTCACCGGAGAGCATCCCGCCCCAGGTCGGCGCCGGCGGCGGTACGCCAAGGCCAAGAAACGAAAGTGCCGCCTCCGACAGGATGACGGCGCCGACGCGCGTGGTGAAGAGCACGATGACGACCGGCATCACGTTGGGCAGGATGTGCCGGCGCAGGATGTGGAACGTCCCCGCGCCGATCGACTGCGCGGCGTGGGTGTAGACGTGCTCGCGCACCGAGGTCACCGCGCCGCGGACGATGCGCGAGCCGGCAATGCCGTAGAGCAGCCCCAGGATGATCACGATCTGCGTGATCCCCGGGCCGACCACCGAGACGATGACGATCAGGAGCACCAGGTCGGGGAAGGTCATCCAGGCATCGACCAGGCGCTGGGTCAGCATGTCGAACCAGCCGCCGAGGTAGCCCGTGAGCACGCCGATCACGATCGACACGACGGTCGCCAGCGCGGCCGCGCAGAAGCCGACGATCATCGACAGGCGGGCGCCCATCAGGACCCTCGAGAACAGGTCGCGCCCCAGGTGGTCGGTGCCGAGCAGGAACTGGCGGGACGGCGGCTCGAGCCGATGCGCCAGATCGGTCTCGTTGATGCCGTAGGGAGCGATCACGCCGGCGAAGATCCCGGAAAGCAGGAAGATCGCGAAGACCACCGCGCCAGCGGCGCCCAGCGGCTTGGTCCGGAACAGGCGGACGAGGAAGCGCCGCCAGCGCGACTGCTGGCGCCCCGGCAGGGCGCCCGGAGCGGCTGCGGCGACGGTGGTCACGACCCGATCATCCGTAGCGAACCTTGGGATCGAGCCATCCGTAGCTCAGGTCGACGAGCAGGTTGATCAGCAGCACCGCGACGCCGACGACCAGGAAGACGCCCGAGATCACCGGATAGTCCCGCTCGTAGACGCCCTCGAGCAACAGCAGCCCCATGCCCGGAATGACGAAGATCTGCTCCATCACAACGGTGCCGCCGATGAGAAGCGGCGCCTGCAGTCCGATCAGGGTGACGACCGGGATCAGCCCGTTCTTCAGCGCGTGCTGGACGACGACCGCCCGCTCCCGAAGTCCCTTGGCGCGAGCGGTGCGCACGTAGTCCTGGCGCATCACCTCGAGCATCATCGTCCGGGTCATCCGCATCGTGACCGCGGACATCGAGAGTCCGAGCAGGATCGCCGGGACGATCAGGTGGGTCAGGTTCGCGATCGGATCGACGAGAAACGGCGTGTACTCGAGCTCCGGCGCCCAGCGCCACCAGACGGAGGGAAACACCATGACCAGCGTGCCGAGCCAGAATCCGGGGATCGCCAGCATGACGAGGGAGAACGACCGCGCCGTGTAGTCGAGCGCGGAGTCCTGCCGGGTGGCCGAGAAGATGCCGATCGGCACCGCGACCGACAGAGCGACGACCAGCGCCAGCAGGCCGAGCTCGAACGTCACCGGCAGCCGCGCCAGAATCTGTTCCGCCACCGGCGTGCTGCGCCAGAGCGACTGACCGAGATCCCCTCGTAGCGCGTTACCGGCCCAGCGCACGTACTGCGAGGCCATCGGCTGATCGAGGCCCATCGCCGCCTCGAGCGCCTCCCGGTCCATGCTGGTCGAGACGTCGTTCTGCGCCAGCATCAGGTCGATCACGTCGCCGGGTATGACCCGCATCGACACGAAGACGATCAGGCTGGCGAAGAACAGCGTCGGCACCATCGCCAGCAGACGCCGCAGGATGTATGTCTTCATGGGAAGTGTCAGAGAATACAGGCCGGTGCCACCGTCAGGGGACGGTGGCGTCCAGAACCGTCCGAAACCACGACTGCGAGCTCCATGCCAACGGTTCGAACCAGATGATTGCCACAGCCATCCTCCTGACCGTGCTCGTCACCGCCGCGATCTCCGGCGTGCTCGGCATGGCCGGCGGGCTGATCCTCATGGTCGTCCTTGCCAGCGTCCTGCCGGTCAGCGCCGCGATGATCCTGCACGGCGCCGTTCAGGCGACTTCCAACGGCGCCCGGTTCGTGTTTCTTCGGGATCGCATGATGTGGTCCGTGCTGCCGTGGTACGCGGCCGGCGCCGCGCTCGCAGTGCTGCTGTTCGTTTCGGTCGCGTTCGTTCCCGACCCGGCCCTCGTGCTGATCGTCGTCGGCTCCTTCCCGTGGCTGGCGAGGCTGCTGCCCATGCTGCGGGGGCTGGACGTGCGCAAGCGCGGCACGGCCACGGTCTGCGGTGCAACCGTCACAGGAGCGCAGCTTCTGGCCGGCGCTTCCGGACCGCTGCTGGACGCCTTCTACCTGGAGACCGACGTCGACCGCCGGGCCATCGTCGCCACCAAGGCCTTCACCCAGACGGTCGGGCACGTCATCAAGGTCGGTTACTACGCGTGGATCTCCACCAGGGTGCTACCCGACGTCGAGAGCATCCGCCTCTCGCCCTTCCTGATCGCGGGAGGGATGCTGCTCGCCGTCGCGGGCGCCCGGATCGGCACGCGGCTACTCGACCGGTTCGACGACCGGCAGTTCCGGCGAGTCACCGGGCCGGTGATCCTGGCGCTCGGCGCGCTGGCCGTGGCACAGGGGGTGCGCGGCCTCCTGGCGGCCTAGCGGCAGACCACCGAGCCGCCGCGGCGCTGGCCTGTATCCTGCATGCAACTCGTCAGGCACTCGACATGACCAGAAGGCACGACACACCGCGCCGGCTGCCCTCGGGCCGGTTCCGGCTGCCCACGCTGACCGCCGGCCTCGCGGGTCTGGCTCTTTGCGCGGCGGCGGGTCAGCCTGCCGCTGCTCAGAGCCGCGCGCCCGAAGAACCGCCAGCGGCGGCCGCGCACTCCGACCCGACCGCGGCCATCCCCGGGATCTGGATCCGGGACGAACGGCTGAGCGAGGATCCGATCGAGAAACTGGAAGAGACCTACGGGCAGACCTTCGGCGGCGGACCGGGGCTCTCACCCGGCGCGAACCCCGGGAGCCGCCGCACCGGCGGCCTGGGCCGTGGCGGCCAGGGCGGTTTCGGTGGCGGCCGAGGCGGCAGGCAGCCCGGCGGCGCCCAGGACGGCCCATCGGGGATGCGCGAGATGGCGCGAGAACTCGCGGAGCGCCTCGACGTGCTGCTGATCCGGATCGACGATCCCCAGCTCCTGATCCGCAACGCGAAGCGCGAGGACCGCATCCTGTATCTCGACGGCCGCGATATCGCCGACGGCTTCGGCGGCCGCAGCCGGGCCCGCCTTCTCGGTGACTCGCTCGAGGTCGAGACTGCCTCCCAGGGACGCCAGCGGATCGAGACCTTCTACCTGGAGGGCGATCGGCTCGTTCTCGTAACCGACCTCCAGGGAGGACGTTTCGCCGATCTCTCGTTCCGCACCGTCTACGAGCGCTCGGGCGACGCGCCCGCGGTCCCGGTTCCGACGCCGGCGGCACGCGCGCGCGAAACCCCGGCAGTGCCCGACCAGAACGGCTTCGACAGGGCCGACTTCCTGCCGCCTGTCGAAGGCGGCATCCCGCGCCGGCGGCCGGAACGCGCGGACACCGCCCGCAGCGCCCGCCCCGCGACGATCCGCATCCTGCCGCCCGAGCGCGGCTACCGCGAACTGCTCACCGGCCGGATCCTGATCCAGACTCTCACGATCGACCCACAGATCGCCGTCGTCGAGTTTCTGCTCGACGGCGAACAAGTGGCACGCGTCACGACGCCGCCGTTCGAGGCGCGGATCAGACTCGGTGACCCACCCCGCGAGCAGACGATCGAGGTTCGCGCGACCAGCGCCCGGGGCGCCCACGCGGGAACCGACAGGCTCGTTCTGAACCGCCTCGATCCCCCGTTCGCGGTGCGTATCGCCGGCATCACTCCCGACGAAACCGACGGCCAGGGAACCGTTCGCGTGGAGGCCGGCGTCTCCGTGCCGCGCTCCGAGACCCTGGACCGGGTCGAGTTCTACCGCACGGACCGGCTTGTCGCTTCCTTCGACGACTTCGAGGGTGAGGCCGGGCCCAGCGGCGTGCGCTCGGTGGCGGCCGACATCCCGACCTCCGGAGTCACGCCCCAGGACTTCGTCCGGGTCGTGGCGCGCCTGGGAGACGGCCGTGAACTGGAAGACGTCGAACTGCTCCAGGGCGCCCAGTTCCAGGCCGAGGTCGACGTCCAGCTCGTCCAGCTCCAGGTGCTGGTGGTGGACCGGAACGGCAACCCGGTCGGCGATCTCACACCCGAGGACTTCGAGGTCCGCGAAAACGGCCAGCGGCGCCAGGTCGAAACCCTCTACGTCTCCAACGACATCCCCCTGTCCCTGGGTCTGGCGATCGACTCCTCCGGCAGCATGGAGCCGATCTGGCGCCAGACCAACGCGATCGCCGAGGCTTTTCTCAATGGCGCCCTGACCTGGCGCGACCAGGCATTCCTGGTCGACTTCGACTCGACGCTCCGCCTGATCCAGCCGCTCACCGGCAGCAAGCCGATGCTGGCGCGGGGCCTGGAACGCCTCTTCCCTCAGGGCCAGACCGCCCTGTACGACGCAATCCTGTTCTCCCTGCTCCAGTACGGCGAGACACCCGGCCGCCGCGCCCTGGTCGTCGTCACCGACGGCTTCGATTCGAACAGCCGGTCAGACCCCACGCGGGCGATCGACTTCGGCAAGCGGCTGGGAGTCCCTGTCTACGTCGTCGCCATGCGCTCCATCGGCTTCGGCCCGACGACGATGGAGGACGCGAACCTCCGCAACGACATGCGCCTGATCACCGGGCCCACCGGCGGCCGTCTGTTCCAGATCGAGTCGATCGACCAGATGGCCAACGTCTTCGGCCACATCGAGGACGAGTTGAGGCGCCAGTACGTCCTGACGTACTACAGCCAACGACCGTTCGGCGCCGCCATCGAGCCGGAAGTCCGGATGACCCGGAGGGGACTCAGGGTGAGGAGCGCACTGCCGCTCGAGGCGATCGAGTAGCTCACCGGCGAGCGATGCCGTTGACTACCGTCCCTCAACTTCGAACCGACAGGCCTCCGGCAGTTACGACCGTCGCCTGTGCGTTGGCCCTGGGGTTGGCCACCTCCGAACGACTCCACGCCCAGGAGCATCGCGCCACGGATCCTCCGGCAACCAGCACAGCTCTCCCGGCCGGCGTGTTGGGCCCCTGGGTCCTGAACGAAGAACTCAGCGAGGATCCCGTGCTCAGAGCCGGACACGCCGCGCGGGAGGGAAGATGGACTTCGTCGACGCTACAGGAGCAGGCAAGAAACTACGCTGCTCGACGGGAGTCCATCCGCATGGGAATCGAGGACGACTCGCTTCTGGTCCTCGACGGCCAGGGCGAGATCCGCGCCTTCCCACTCGACGGCGCGTGGCAGTCCCTCGACCCCCGAAGCCAGGGTCGCGCTCTCGGAACCGGCGACGCGCTCACGATCGAGACCGTCGCCAAGGAGTGGCTTGGAGTCGACACGTTCGTCCGAAACCAGGACCGGCTTGTGCACTCCACCCACTTGCGAAGCCGAAGACTGGGCAATGTCGGCGTGAAGTTCCGCCTGGTCTACGATCGCCCGGCGATCGACTCGGCATCTGATCATCCGTTCGTCGACACGGTGGGCGGCTTCGCCCGGCCGGCAACGATCCTCATCGTGCCGCCGGAACGCGGCTACCGCGAGTTGCTCAGCGGCCGCGTCGGGTTCCAGATGCTGGTCGTCGATCCGGCGGTCACCACCGTCGAGTACCGTCTCGACGGTCGTCCCCCGAAGCGGATCAGGTATCCACGCTACCGAACGCACGTCGAACTCGACGACCCTCCGCGCGAGCAGACGCTGGAGGTCCTCGCGTATGACGCCGAAGGCAGGCTCCTGGGCGCCGACCGGCTCATCCTGAACCGGATCGACGGTCCCGCCGCAATCCACATCGCGAGCATGCGCAGCGAACCGGGCGACGGCGCCAACGCCGTCGTGGTCGGCGCCACGATCTCACCGCCGTGGTCCGCGCACCTCGAACGGGTCGAGTTCTACCGCAGCGAGAGCCTCGTCGCCGCACTGGAGCACTTCGGCCAAGCCACGGAAACTCGGCCACCGCAGACGATCCACGTCGAGGCTCTGATCGAAGACCCGAAACCGAACGACTTCGTTCGCGTCAAGGCGAAGCTCGCCGACGGCCGCGAACTGGAGGACGCCGAACTCCTCCAGGAAGGCGACTACCGCGCCGAGGTCGACGTCCATCTGGTTCAGATCCAGGTGCTCGTCTTCGACCACGAAGGCAACCCGGTGCGCGGACTCACGCCCGAGGACTTCGAGATCCGGGAAGGCAGAAGGCGCATCGAACCGGAGCAGCTCCACACCGCACACGACGTCCGCCTGCTCCTGGGTCTCGCGATTGACTCGTCCGAGAGCATGAAGCCCGCATGGAGTCATCTGCGCCACGTGGCCAGTAGCTTCCTCGCAGCTTCCCTGGCGCCCGAGGACTCGGCCTTCCTGGTCGACTTCGACGACACCGTCCGTCTTCTGCAGCCGCCGACCGCCGACAAGCGACGGTTGAGAACGAACCTCGGGCAACTGGTTCCGGGCGGCGGCACGGCCCTGAACGACGGACTCCTGTTCTCCTTGCTGCAGTTTCGCCGCGAGCCCGGACGCCGGGCGCTGGTCGTGGTCACCGACGGCGTCGACCTGAACAGCCGCTCGCGTTGGCAGGAGGCCCCCGATTTCGCCGAGCGCCTGGGGATTCCGATCTACTTCATCGAACTCGACCGGTCGGCCAAGCCCGTGATCGGAAACGGCGACCTCGCCGGCAGAACGCCTGACGCCACGCTGCTGCGCGAACAGGCGCGCAGGCGGCTCCGACGGATCAGCCGACACACCGGCGGGCGCCATTTCCACATCGACCTCGTCGCTCACGATGGGTCGTGGACGGCCCGGGTCGACCGGGCGTTCGACCAGATCGAAGAGGACTTGCGGCACCAACACGTCCTGACGTACTACAGCGACCTGCCACCGGCCGCGCCGGCAGAACCCGAGATCCGGGTGACCCGGCGGGGACCGAAGCTGCGGAGCGCGGTGCCTCTCCGGGCGATCGAGTAGTGCGCAGCGCGAGAGCAACGGCGGCACTCGTCGTATCGGTCCGGGCCAATGCCATCCACGCGATGGCCCGTGTCTCGTTCGCCCTGGCCCTGTCGTTGCCGGTCCTCGTTCCAGGCCACGCTCAGGACGGTCAGGCGACCACCAGGCCCTCAACGTCCGCCGACTCTGCCGCAGAGGACGTTCCGCTGGCCCGTCTCCTGGGGCCCTGGATGCGGAACCAGCCGCTCAGCGAGGATCCCGTGCTCCAGACCGAGAGGATGTGGCCGGGACAGGACGCCACTCCCGTGCTCATGCGAAAGCTCGCCGAGCAAGCCGCGGCTCAGCTCGACACCGTTTCGGTCCGGATCATGGACGGCAGCCTCGTTCTACGCGACGATCGGGGCGACGTCGCGCGCTATCCGCTGGATGGACGGTTCCAGGGCAGGGGCGTCAACGGACGTGTCATTCGAAGCCACGATTCGCTCACCATCGAGACGATCGGCGCCGACTGGCAGCGGATCGAGACGTTCTACCGTGACGGAGAACGGCTGGTGCTGATCAACGAGCTTCGGGACGGACGGCGTCGCAGCGCGCAGTTTCGCACGGTCTACGAGCGGCCAGGCCGACTGCTCGACACGGACCCTCCGCATGGGGAAGGCGCCGTAGCGGAGCGCGAGGCGATCCTCCTCGTGCCACCGCGGCAGGGGCGCCGCGAACTGCTGAGCGGCAAGGTCGAAGTACAAACCCTGATCATCGATCCGTTGATTGCGGCGGTCGACTTCTTCGTTGACGGGCGGCCCGTCGGGCGAGCCCGGAAGCCCCCCTTTTCGGCCGACCTCCAACTGGTTGATCCGCCTCGCGAGCAGACGCTCGAAGTCCGGGCCTGGAACGCCGTGGGCGACTTCGCCGGCAGCGACCGCATCACATTGAACCAGATCAACATGCCGTTCGGCGTGCGCATCACCCGGATTCGCGGCATTCAAACCGACAGCTTCGACTCTGCCCGGGTCGAAGCCGCCATCTCGGTGCCTCGCAACGCTACGCTCCAGCGGGTCGACTTCCACCGCGGCCAGGAGCGGGTAAGGACCGAACGCGACTTTGGCGATCGGGCTGCCGCCGGTGTCGCACGCACCGTCATCGTCGAGGCCGAAATGGAGTACGGACCCGCCGATGGCTTCGTCCGCGTCACGGCCACACTCGCCGACGGCCGCTCTATGGAAGACGCGGAGATCCTCCAGGGCGCCGACTACCGGAGTGAGATCGACGTCCAACTGGTCCAGCTCCAGTTGCTGGTGACGGACCGCAAGGGCAACTCCGTAAGCGATCTGGAACCGGGAGACTTCGAGATCCGGGAAGGTGGCAGGCGGTACCCGCCCGAAGCCCTCCTGAGCGCCCGCGACGTCCCCCTGGTGCTGGGGCTGGCGATCGATTCGTCCGACAGCATGCTTCGGATCTGGAGCGAGGTGACCGATGTCGCGGCGAACTTCCTCGACCTGACGCTGGCACCGGACGACAGGGCCTTTCTGGTCGATTTCGACGACACGGTGAACCTGCGCCAACCACTCACGGACGACAAGGCGCGGCTCCTTCGGAGCATCGATCGACTCATCCCCTTCGGCGGAACCGCGATCAACGACGGTCTCCTGTTCTCGCTCCTGCAGTACGGGCGTGAGCCCGGCCGCCGCGCCCTGGTCGTGGTCACGGACGGCGCGGACGAGCACAGCCGCTCACGCCCCGAGCAGTCCGCCGACTACGCGGCGCGACTCGGCCTGCCGATCTACTTCATCGAACTGGACCCCACTGTCACCTGGACCGAGAGGAGAGGCGGCCGGGTCATCACCCGTTATCCGGCACGGCAGCAGAAGGCACGGAAGCGTCTCGAGCGGATCAGCCGGCAGACCGGCGGCCGTCTCTTCCACGTCCCGCTCGCGTCCGACGATCCGCCGTGGGCCGAGCGAATCGAAGAGGTCTTCCACCAGATCGAAGAGGATCTGAGGCATCAGCACGTCCTGATCTACTACAGCAGTCGGCCGCCAGGCGCCTCCGTCGAGCCGGAGATCAAGGTGACCCGGCGCGGACTCAGGCTGCGAAGCGCGCTGCCGCTCGATGCGATCGAGTAGGAGACGCGGGAACCCGGGCGGTGCCGGGCTCACGGCCCTGGCGGCGCTGGCGATGGCGGTCTACGTGCCGGCAACGAAGGCCGTCCACGCCCAGGACGATCCGCCCCCCGGGAGTCCCGGTGTCCGGCAGGACCTCCCGTTCGCCAACCTCCTCGGACCGTGGGTCAGGAACGACTCCCACAGCGAAAACCCGGCCACCAAGGTCGAAGGCCTGGCTTCGGGCAACGACGCCTTGAAGATGCGCGGCATCGCGCGGTCCGTCGCCAGCAGGTTCGGCACGTTGATGATCCGGGTTCGGGACGACGATCTGTTTGTCCTCGACGGCGCCGGCGGCATGGTCAAGCTTCCCTGGGACGGCAGACGACGCCGCCTGGGCGGCGGAGTCAGGGGGCGCGTTCTCGAGGCCGGAGAAACGCTCAGAGTCGAGATCCGCGCATCCGGCGTGCGGCAGGTCGAGACCTTCCAGCGCGACGGGAAGTGGCTGGTGCGATGGACCGACCTGGAAGTCCGCGACCTGCCCTCGTTCCAGGTCGACACCGTCTACGAGCGGCCGGAATTCGCGCCCGACCCGGATTCCTGGGCGATGGGACTTCCACAGACCGCGATCCGCATCGTGCCTCCCGCGCGACGGTACGGTGAGATGCTGAGCGGCCGAGTCGAGATCCAGACGTTGATCATCGACCCGCGCATCCTCGAAGTCGAGTTCTTCCTCGATGGCCGCCCGACCCGGCGAGTCCGGAAGCGGCCCTTCGGGACCCGCATCCGTCTGGCCGCCCCGCCGCGCGAGCAGATCCTCGAAGTCCGGGCCTACGGCCAGGACGAGGCGTATCTGGGCAACGACGAGTTTGTCCTCAACCAGCGCGACCGTCCCTTCGCCGTCCGCATCGCGGAGATGCGGGGCGCGGAGGCCGGGGAAGACGACACGATCCGCGTATCCGCCTCCGTATCGCTACCGCGCGCCGCGACCCTTGAGCGGGTCGAGTTCTACCGCGGCGACTTTCTCGCCGAAGCGGCACACACCTTTGGAGAAGAAGCGGCCCCCGGCGCCGCGCGCACGTTCGCCGTCGAGACGGTGATCCAGAGCGGCCGGAGCGACGACTTCATCCGCGTCGTGGCGAAGCTCTCCGACGGCCGTGAGCGGGAGGATGCACAACTCCTCCAGGGGTCCGACTACCAGAGCGAGATCGACATCCAGCTCGCCCAGTTCCAGGTCCTGGTCACGGACGGCGACGGCAACCCCGTCAGCGGGCTCGCGCCCGAGGACTTCGAGATCCGCGAGGACGGCCGGAACCGGCCCGCGGTCGCCCTCCACACGTCCCACGACGTGCCCCTCGTCCGGGGCTCGCGATCGACTCCTCGGACAGCATGCTGCCCGCGTGGGGTCGGCTGAAGTACATCGCGCGGACCTTCCTCGAGACTGCGGTTGCGGCCGACGACCGCGCTTTCCTCGTCGACTTCGACCACACCGTGCGTCTGATCCAGCCCCTGACGGGGGACGGACCGCTGCTGTCCGAGCGGCTCGACAACCTGATCCCGATGGGCGGAACCGCCCTGAATGACGGACTCCTCTTCTCTTTGCTCCAGTACCGCAGCGAGCCCGGCCGGCGGGCGCTGATCGTCATCACCGACGGCGCCGACGAGAACAGCCGTTCCCGTCCCGAGCAGTCCAGCGAGTTCGCGGAACGGCTGGGCCTGCCGATCTACTTCATCGAACTCGACAACTCGCGCGCGGATGATCCGGGACTTGCCGCGATTCGCCGCAACCGCGAACGGCTCCAGCGCATCGCCGAAGAGACGGGAGGACGCCTCTTCCACCTGGAGCTCCACGGCGACACGCGCTGGTGGACCGAGCCGATCGAGCAGGTCTTCACCCGGATCCAGGAGGACCTGCGGCATCAACACGTCCTGACGTACTACACCGACCAGCCCCAGGGCGATCCGATCGAGCCCGAGATCCGGCTAACCCGGCGAGGACTCAATCTGCGGAGCGCGGTGCCGCTCCCGGGGATCGAGTAGAACCTTGGGAATCCACGCGCGGACTCCCGCTCGGTGTCAGGCGGTACTGGGGATCGCGGCCGTGTTCGCGATCGTGCCTGGACCCTCCGGCCAGACGCCAGCCCTTGCCCAGGACGTAGCCGCCGCTGGCATACCGGGCGGCGAGCGCAAGATGATCCACATCGTCCCGCCGACCCGCGGCTACCGCGAACCGTTCAGTGGGAGGGTCGAGGTTCAGACCCTGATCATCCACCCGTTGATCACCGCGGTCGATTTCCTTCTCGACGGCAAGCACAAGAGGCGGGTCAGGAAGAAGCCGTTCACCGGTCAAGTCAAACTGGCGCGGCCGCCCCGGAAACAGACCCTCGAAGTCCGCGGCTACAACGCGTTGGGGCAGCTCCTGGGCGCCGACCGTATGATCCTCAACGAGCCGGACGCACCGTTCGGCGTCCGGATCACCGCCGTGCGGCGCTCGCAGGACCCCGAGTACGACGCCGTCCGGATCGAGGCGGACGTCTCCGTGCCGCGATCTGCGGAACTCGAACAGGTCGCCTTCTATCGTGGCGAACGCTTGGTGGAAACCGTGTCCCGGTTCGGCGAAGACGCGGCCCCCGGCGCCCCCCGCATGATCCCGGTCGCCGGCCTGATGGAGTACGCCTCCATCGACGCATTCGTACGCGTTACGGCGACGCTCGCCGGCGGCCGTGAGTCGGAGGACGCTCAACTCCTCCAGGGCGCCGACTACCAGAGCGAGATCGACGTCCAACTGGTCCAGTTCCAGCTACTGGTGACGGACCCCGACGGCAATCCCGTGAGCGGACTCTCGCCCGGAGACTTCGAGATCCGCGAGAACGGCCGGAATCGCCCGGTGGCGGCCCTTCGCACCGCCAACGACGTGCCCCTGGTTCTCGGCCTGGCCATCGACACGTCCAACAGCATCGTACCCATCTGGCACCAACTGAGGGACGTGTCCGCCGCCTTCCTCGAGGCTGCCGTGTCACCCGGCGACAAGGCCTTCGTGGTCGATTTCGCCGGCACGGTCCGTCTGGCCTGCGAGCTGACCGACTACAAGCGCCTCCTCCTGAGCCGGGTGCGATCGCTCATGCCCAAGTTGGGCACGGCGCTGAACGACGCGATCCTCTTTTCGCTGCTCCAGTACGGCGGCGAGCCCGGTCGCCGCGCGCTGGTCGTGGTTACCGACGGCTACGACCAGCACAGCCGGTCCGAACGGGAACAATCAGCCGAGTTCGCGGACCGGCTCGGCGTTCCGATCTACTTCATCCAGCTCGATCAGTCGAGCCACAAGATCTTCTGGGGCAGTGGAACGAGAGGCCCCACCTACATGAACATCAACCGAACGGCGAAGCAGCGTCGATCGCGGGAACGCCTGGAGCGGATCAGCCAGCGGACCGGCGGAAGGCTCTTCACCATCGAGCTGTACACCAGCGACGCGCCCCTGGGAGAACGGCTCCAGCAGGTGTTCGACGTGATCCAGGACGACCTGAGCCACCAGTACGTCCTGACGTACTACACCGAGCAACAGGGCGCAGCGATCGACCACGAAGTCCGGCTGACCCGAAGCGGGCTCAGGCTGCGGAACGTCGTCTCGCTCGACGCGATCGAGTAGCGCCGTCCGACCGTCCGCCTACTGGCCTCCGCCAGCCGCCGCCTCCCGTTCCTCCGCGCGGGCGCCCGACAGGATGTTCGTCAGGCCGTAGTTGCCCTCGTGGCAGGCGTACTCGAAGATCGGGTCCTCGGTCCGGGCGAGGCGGATCATCATCGTCCAAGGCCGCACCCAGGTCGCCCCGTCCTCGTAGGTGATCTCCCACTCGATGACGTCCGATGCGGTGCGCGTGAAGCGCTCCCGAACTTGCAGGCCTGGTGTCGCACTGCTCCTGGAGCTGCCGCCCTGCGAGTAGTTCGCGGTCTCGACCACCAGCGAGTCGCCCTCGAACCAGCCGCGCGAGTTGCCATGCCAGAGCCGCAGGTCGCCGGGAAGCGCCGCCGGCTCTCCGAGCGGGATGAGGCGCACGTCGTGAATCAGTTCCTGGTGGATGGCGACGTGATCCGCCGTCTGGAAGATCTGGAAGTAGCTGTTGTAGCCGGCAAGCGTGTTCGGGACGCCGTAGCTGATGCAGCGCACGCTGACCGGCATGTCCTCGGGGCCGGCGGGCACCTCGTCGCCGTAGGCCACCGCCGCCCGCATCCGTTCCATCGCCTGCTCGGTCAGTGACGGAATGCGGCCGTCCGGCGGGTCGACCACGAGTGACGTGCGGTTGTCGAGTTCCCGGTCCACGAGCCAGAAGGAGTTGTAGTTACCGGTCACCTGGTCGAAGCCGCGGAACTCGGGATCCTCCAGCACACGCTGGATCAGGTAGTCGCCCAGCAGATCGCCGGCCTGGGAACCCTCCCGGATCTCGTCGAGGCGGCGCTCGAGGTCGGCGAGTTCCTCGTCCGTCAGGGTCGCCTTGTCACCGAAGGACTTCGGGCGCTCGAGCGGCGTGGCGCTGTTGTTGGCCCAGACTCCCTGGAGGTCGGGATGGCCGTCAGCGGTCCGCGGCGCGGTCCACTCCTCGGCAACCGCCGTGCCCGCGGCCAGGAGCAGGATCAGGAACGTCGGAATCACGACTCCGCCCGAACTGCGTCTCGACATCGTCTCCTCTCCCCTTGGGTCGACGGAGTCCGGAGTATACGGGCGGCGTTATCCTCCGCTCGCCAAATCCAGGGGAGACCAGAGCCATGCAACTCAGCCAGTCCGTAACGGTCGAACGCCACGAGGAGCCGGGACTCGGCGTCGTCGGCGCGATCTGGATCGACAACCCGCCTGTCAACGCGCTGAGCCAGCACGTACGCGAGGGGCTCGCGGCCGCCGTGCCGGCGGTTGCGGCCGACGCCGAGATGCAGGCGGCCGTCCTCGTCTGCCGCGGCAGGACGTTCATCGCCGGCGCCGACATCCGTGAATTCGGCAAGCCGCGGCTTCCGCCGGACACGAACGAGGTGCGGCGGATGATCGAGAAGTCGCCCAAACCGTTCGTGGCGGCCATCCACGGCACGGCGCTCGGCGGCGGCCTGGAGATGGCGATGGCGTGCCACTTCCGTGTCGCTGACCGGAACGCTCGCCTCGGCCTGCCCGAAGTCAAGCTCGGCATCCTGCCGGGCGGCGGCGGCACCCAGCGGCTGCCCCGGTTGGTCGGCGTGCCGCGGGCGCTCGAGATGATCACCAGCGGCGAGCACATCACGGCCGCCGAGGCGCGGGAACTGGGACTCGTCGACGCGGTGGCGGACAGCGAGGAGGAAGGCGGCCTCGCCGCCGGGGCGTTCCGCTTCGCCCTGCGCGCCGTGGCGGAGGGACGGGGCCTGCCCCGGGTGAGGGACATCGAGAATCATCGCGCCGCCGTCCGGGAGAACCCAGGGCTCTTCGACGAGTTCCGTCGCCGGATCGCCCGCAGGACGCGCGGGTTCAACGCCCCCGAGGTCTGCATTCAATGCGTCGAAGCGGCGGCCGCGCTGCCGTTCGACGAGGGGCTCGCCCGCGAGGCCGAGCTGTCGCGGACCCTCCATGCCGACCCGCAGTCGCGGGCGCAGCGCTACTACTTCTTCGCCGAGCGCGCCGCTCGGAAGATCCCCGACATCCCGCCGGACACGCCGGTCCGCGAGATTGCCAAGGTCGGCGTGCTCGGCGCCGGCACGATGGGCGGCGGCATCTCGATGGCCTTCGCCAATGCCGGGCTTCCGGTCTCGATCGTCGAGCAGAACCGCGACGCTCTTGACCGCGGCCTGGCCACGGTGCGCGGCAACTACGAGCGCAGCGCGGCGCGCGGACGCTTCACGGCCGACCAGGTCGAGGAACGAATGGCGCTGCTCGAAGGCGGCACGGACCACGACGCGCTCGCGGAGTGCGACCTCGTGATCGAGGCGGTGTTCGAGGACATGGAACTGAAGAAGCGCGTCTTCAGCCAACTCGACCGGATCGCGAGGCCCGGCGCGCTGCTGGCGACGAACACCTCCTACCTGGACGTCAACGAGATCGGCGGCGTCACCGGCCGACCCGAGGATGTCGTCGGCATGCACTTCTTCAGCCCCGCGAACATCATGAAGCTGGTCGAGGTCGTGCGTGGCGAGAAGTCGGCGCCCGACGCGATCGCCACGGCCATGTCGATCTCCCGCGCGGTCGGCAAGGTGCCGGCCCTGGTCGGCGTCTGCCACGGTTTCGTCGGCAACCGGATGCTCTTCCAGCGCCGCCTGCAGGCCGACCGGCTGGTGCTCGAGGGGGCGACGCCCTGGGACATCGATCGCGTGCTCTACGACTTCGGCATGCCGATGGGGCCGTTCCGCATGAGCGACCTGGCCGGCCTGGACGTGGGCTGGAACGCGGCGACCTCGTCGTCCAGCACCTTGCGCGAGATGCTCTGCGAGCGGGACCGCCGCGGCCAGAAGACGGGGCGCGGCTACTACGTCTACGACGCCGCGACGCGCGCCGCGGCGCCCGATCCGGAGGTCATGGACCTGGCCCGCGAACTGGCCGGGCGGCTCGGCATCGAACAGCGCGAGATCGACGACGAGGAGATCCTGAACCGCTGCCTGCTCTCCTCGGTCAACGAGGGAGCGAAGATCCTGGAAGAAGGCATCGCGATCCGCGCCAGCGACATCGACGTGATCTGGATCAACGGCTACGGCTGGCCGGTCTACCGTGGCGGCCCCATGTTCTGGGCCGACGAGTTCGGCCTCGACCGCATCGTCGACATCCTCGACGACTACGCTGCCCGCTTCGATGCCGACCAGTGGCGGGCGGCGGCGCTGTTGCGGAAGGCCGCCGCGACCGGCGGCCGGCTCAGCGGCTGACTGTGTGCTAACCCGCCTGCGTGGGCAGCGGGGGAGAGGGTCGCAGGGGACGCTCACCCCTTCTTGATGGGTGTGGGGATGGGGGTTCGCTGCGGTCGGCTTCGCTCCGGTAGGTTCTTGGTTACTGGAAGGACCTCGACAATCGCTCGCCTTTAGCCCCCTGCGACCCTCTCCCCCGCTGCCCACGCAGGCTGGCTGGCGTCGCCGAACGGGACCAGACCTCGCTGCTACTGTTCGCCGATGCTCAATCGGGATCGGAACCGCCTGGTGCTCAGAGCGGGAGGCCTGCACACGGCACTGGTTGGGTTCTTCTGCTGCGTAGGGGCCTTGGGACAGGAGCCCAAAGACACGAACTGGCTGGTCGTTACCGGCAACAACGCGAGCCAGCGGTACGCGCCGCTTGGGCAGATCGATCGGGACAACTTCGCAGAGCTCGAGGTCGCCTGGCGTTGGTCGTCGCCGGACAACGAGTTGATGACCGGGGAAGGTGAGACGACGGGGCGGCGCATGGTGCCGCGGAACCACGAGGCGATTCCGATCAAGGTTGGTGACCGGCTCTATGTGACGACCGGCTACGGGCAGATCGCGGCGGTCGACATCGAGGACGGAACGAGTCTGTGGACCTACGATCCGCAGGCCTACGTTCATGGCCGGCCGACGAACCTCGGCTTCACGCATCGCGGGGCCGCGTACTGGAACGATCCGGACCTGCCCGGCGAGGGAGGCCGACTGGTCTGGGCGGGCGGCGACTCCTTCCTGCGCGCGGTGGACACGCTGAGCGGCGAACCGATCGCCACCTTCGGGGACGGCGGCAGCGTCGACCTCACGCTCGGTCTGCACCGCGAGGTGTCCCGGCGCGTCTACAGCGTGAGTTCGCCCGTCACCCTGTGCCGCGACGTGGCGATCGTCGGCTCTTCGATCTCGGACGGGCCGCGCGCGCCGGAGGCCCCGCCGGGCGACGTCCGCGGATTCGACGTCCGCACCGGCGAGCAGCTCTGGACGTTCCATTCGATTCCGCAGGAGGGCGAACCCGGTCGCGACACCTGGGAGAACGGTTCGTGGAAGGTCAGCGGCAACACGAACGTCTGGACCCTGATGAGCGCCGACCCGGAACTCGGCCTCGCCTACCTGCCGTTCGGCACGCCAACGAACGACTGGTACGGCGGGCACCGCCTGGGAGACAACCTCTACGCCGAATCGCTGGTCGCGGTCGACTGCGAGACCGGGGAGCGGCGCTGGCACTTCCAGACGGTCCACCACGGCTTGTGGGACTACGACCTGCCGACTTCGGCGATCATCGGCGACATCGAGGTCGGGGGCCGCTCGATCCGGGCGGCGATGCAGCTCTCCAAGCAGGGCTTCCTCTACGTCTTCGACGCCGGCACCGGCGAACCGGTGTGGCCGATCCTGGAGCGCGAGGTGCCCCAGACCGGCATCGTCGGCGAACGGACCTCGCCGACGCAGCCCTTCCCCACCAGGCCGCCGGCCTTCGAGCGCCAGGGCCTCGGCCCGGACGATCTGATCGACTTCACGGCGGAGCTCCGCGGCGAGGCGATGGCCATCCTCTCCCGATACCAGTACGGGCCGATGTTCACGCCGCCGACGGAACGCGGCACGTTCCTGATGCCCGGCTACGGCGGCGGCGCGAGCTGGCCCGGCGGCGCCTTCGACCCGGAAACGGGCATGCTCTACGTGCCGTCCTTCACCTGGCCCGTCGTCAACACGCTCCGCAAGCCGGACCCGAGCCGCTCGTCCTTCGACTACGTCGGCCGCATCACGAGCGACGTCCGCGGGCCGCGCGACCTGCCGCTGGTCAAACCGCCCTACTCCCGGGTCACCGCCTACGACATGAACCGCGGCGAGATCGCCTGGACCGCACCGTTGGGCTACGGCCCGCGCCGGCACCCGGACCTTGCCGCGCTCGACCTGCCGGCGCTGGGCTCCGGCGCCCGCGGCCACGTCGTGGCGACGAAGACGCTGCTGTTCGTGACCTCCGGCCGTTCGCTCGCCCTCCGCGGCGTCGACCGGGAGGCGACGGCGGAGGGCGCCGGACGCGACGACTGGCGCATCGAGACCCCGGCGCTGCGGGCGTTCGACAAGGCGACCGGCGAACTCGTCGGCGAGATCGAGTTGCCCGCGCACACCGACGGCAGCCCGATCACCTTCCTGCATCGGGGCAAGCAGTACCTCGTGTTCGCGCTCGGCGGCCGCGGCGCGCCGTTCGAGCTGATCGCCTACCGGCTGCCATCCAGGAGTACACGATGAAACCGAAGATCGGATTCCTGACGCTCTGTTCCGTCCCGCTCCTCGCCGCAGCGCTCGCCTGCGCGCCGGCCGCCAGCGACCTCCCGGCCGCCGGCGAGCACGCCGGCTTCGGCGCCTACACGCGGGAGGCGACCTACGACGGCGCCAACCGCTACTCGGTTTACGTCCCGATGCCGGACGGCGTCCGCGTCGCGGTCGACTACTTCATCCCGACCAGCGAAGGCGTCGAGACGACCGAACCGTTGCCGACGATCCTCCACTACACCCGCTACATCCGCGCCGTCGAGTACCAGGACGAAGACGGCAACACCGGGATCGCCTCGCAGGCCGAACGCGACCCGATCCTCCAGCACATGCTGCACCGGGGCTACACGGTCGCCGTCGCCGACGCCCGCGGCACCGGCGCCTCCTTCGGTGTGCACAACGGCGCCTTCTCGGTCGAGGAAACGGCGGACTCGTACCACATCATCGAGTGGATCGCGGAGCAGACGTGGTCGGACGGCAACGTCGGCATGCAGGGCCGCTCCTACCCCGGCATGACGCAGTACCAGGCCGCGACGCAGGCGCCGCCGGCGCTCAAGGCGATCTTCGCCGAGATGGCCGGGCCGACGGCCTACGACTTCGTGTACCGGGGCGGCACCTACAAGAACGAGTTCATCGAAACCTGGGGCGCCGGCACCATGATGCAGGACACCGCCGGCGGTGCGGCGCCGGTCGACGAGGACCCGGACGGGGCACTTCGCGACGCGGCCGTCGAAGAGCACAGCGCCAACCTCTGGGCCCACGAGATGGTCGCGGAGGAAGGCTCCGGACTACGCGACTGGACGCTCGCCACGGCGGACGGCGGCCAGGTGTCCTGGGACACGATCGCGACCATCGACGACCGGGAAACGATGGACGCTTCCGGCATCGCGATCTACCACCTGGCCGGCTGGCTGGACATCTACGCCTCGCAGCAGCCCATGTTCTTCGCCAATCTGCCCAACGCGCAGCAGAAGATGATGATCGGCCCCTGGATCCACAGCGGCGGCTACGGCGGCGACCTCCACCAGGCCGAGTTCCTGCGCTGGTACGACCACTGGCTCAAGGGGATCGACAACGGCGTGATGGACGAACCCCCGGTCCACTACTACGTCATGCAGGGCAGCCACACCCTCCCGGACGACCCGGAAGTCGAACTGAGCCTCGACGAGGAGCGGGCCGAAAATCCCACCACCTGGACAGCAACCGACTCCTGGCCGCCCCCGGGCCTCTCGACCCGCCGGTTCGCGCTCAAAGGCGGCGGCACACTGGCCGATGGCTCGGCCGGCGACGCCGGCCAGGACGAGTACACCGTCGACTACTCCTCCTCGGTCGGCTCGTTCTCCCGCTGGATGAACGGCCACGGCAGCCGCCGGCAGGATCGCCGGGGCACCACGTTCTTCGACGAGCGCTCGGCAGAGAACGCCAAGGCGCTCACCTACACCACGGAGCCGATGGCCGAAGCGATGACGATCACGGGCCACCCGATCGTCCATCTCTCCGTCACGTCCACTCACGAAGACGGCGACTTCTTCGTGTACCTGGAGGAGATCGACGCCGACGGCCGCTCGCACTATGTGACGGAGGGAGCGCTACGGGCCTCGTACCGCGCCGTCGGCGAGGCGCCCTGGGAGGACCTGGGCCTGCCCTTCCACCAGGGCCACGCGGAGGACCTGGAGCCGTTGCCGGACGAACCGGCGGAACTGCAGATCGACCTGATGGCCACGGCGATCACGATCGACGAGGGCCATCGCCTGCGCCTCTCGATCGCCGGCGCCGACGCAGCCAATCACGCCCTCTATCCCGACCCCGAAGGCGTCGACGCGCCGACCGTGACGATCCACCGCGGCGGCGGCGACGGTTCCTGGCTGGAAGTGCCGGTGGGCGGCGGCTGAATCTGCCGGTGCGCGGGTCTTCCGACCCGCTGCCGCCGCAGGCCGCCGGAAAACGCGCCGCAAAGCGGCGACCGATGGAGGCGAGACCCGCGGGGATCCGCGGGCAACCTCAAAGGAACAGGCGGCGATCCCACCAGACGGGCGTCTCGAGCCCGACCTCGATCGGCAGACCCTCGAAGTCGGGATGGCGGGTGTTGATGAGGACGTTCGTCTCCGTGCGCGCCACGACCGAGGGCACGATCAGGACCACGCTGCGGCGCTCCTGGTACCAGTCCCGGCCGAATCGTTGAGACGCGTCGTGGTTCTCGAGATGCCAGCCAGGCAGCACGTCCGCGGTGACGACCTCGTAGCTGGCGCCCGCCGGGATCACGACCTTCACGAAGTGCTGGTTCGGCGGCATCCTTCGATTCCAGTTTGCCAGCACCTCGAGCATGGCGGTCGAGTAGTTCCCGGACGTGTAGATCACTTCGGCGCCGTACTCGTGCCACCTTCCCGCGGTACGTCTCGCGCCTTCGGCGCTCCACACCGGAAATTCTCCCCTGGCGTCGCCTATTCGGTACGCCCGCATCGGCGACGGGAGACCTCGCGGCATCAGACGGGAATGCCGTACCGGGCCCTGTTGATCGCTTCGATCACCGCGCGGGCGCCGGCGGAACTGGAGCACGCGACATCCAGCGGCCTCCGGCAGCCCAGCACGGGGTGGCGCCTCGTCAGGTAGGCCTCGATTCCCTCCCGATCCCCGTGGTACGCGAGGCTCAACAGGTCGACGATGCGGCTGAGATCGTAGAGCCTCTCGCTCATCTCCCTCGACAGCGGCTTCCCGCCGTTGCGCGCTCGCCGCAGCGTCGCTTCGGGAATCACGGGCCCAACGACGTTCTTCCGACCCAGAACGTCGACCAGCGCCGCTACGGCCTCCGGTTGCAGGCCGCGGCCCACGTGGTCCGCAAGTTCCAGGTCGCTCAGCGCTTGCGCGTCTTCAATCCCCAGCCACGTCCCGACGCGGGCAGACTCGGTGACCGGGAGTTTCTCCGGGTCGGCGTAGGATTCGAGCACGGCAACCTCTTTCGGCTTCGTCGTCATTTGACGGAGATTATCCCGTCACTTGACGCCAGGTCAACGGCCAAGCCGTCCAACGCCACAGTCCACAAGCGACAGGCAGCGGCGCCCTCCGTACCGCCTGAGTCGCAGGTGATCGCGTACCAGCCAACGAGATTCGCCTCTACGCCAGCCTCGCGGCCAAGGGTCGCGCGGAGCCGCAGGCGTCCGCTGCGGTCGGTTCCGGCGACGCCGTCGCGTCGTTCCAACTCGACATCCGAAAAGCCGAGCACCTGCCGGTAACGGGGAAACAGGGCCTTGTACGCGCTCTCCTTGGCAGAAAAGACGAGCGTGAACATCTCCGCCTCCGTCAGGCCGCCGGCGCTTCCCTGCCGGAGACTCATCTCGCGCTCGTTCAGGACCCGCGCACCGAGCCGCCCGGCCTGCTCGGGTGAGACCACGCGTTCCACGTCGACGCCGAGGCCCCCATACCGGTCGGCCGCGGAAACCGCGGCGAAGCCGAAGTCGGCGCCGTGGGAAATCGAGCCGACCACACCCTCCGGCCACCGGGGGACATCGTCGTCGTCGCTGACGATCTCGCCCTCCGCTGCACCGGGGCCCAGCATCTGCCTCAGTGCGTATCCGGCGCTGATCCGGCCAGCGAGGTACTCCCGCTGGCGCTTGTCGATGGCGCTCTCGAGGGCGGCAGGCAGGCTGAAGCCGAGCTGCCGAGCTTCCTCGACCAGCTTCTCCAGGGGGCCGATCTCGTGCGCCGCGACGCTGATGTCGCGGGGAAGGCTCTCCGCGAGGCTCGGCGGCACCCCCCGCGCCGCGCTCACGCGAGGAAGTAGCGCCGCTGCTCCGGCGTCGGCACTGGGCACTCGGGCAAACGCCGGCCCACACGGAGGCGGTTCCTGGCCACGAACCGGTAGCCCCAGTCCAGCACCGACCGCGGCGCCATCCATGGAAGGAGCGCGAGCCAGCGCTCCGGTCCCCGCAACTGGGAAGCAAGCCAGATCACAGCCTCGCTGCGCACCTTGATCTGGCCCGTTGGTGGCGAAGCCGAAGCGCTGCCGTCAGGCGCCGGCAGAATCTGCAAAACCATGCTGTCCACATCCGCCAGATCGGGCCGGGCAGCGGTCAGGTGCTCGAAGGCTTCGCCGTCCTGCGGCGCGAACCGCACCCCGGGCGGTACGCCGCGAGACAGACACCGGGCCACCGACCAGTTGCAGAGCGCGCAGTCGCCGTCGTAGTAGACGATGACCCTCGGCGGCCGGCGTTCGCGGCGCTCGTCCATCCGGTAAGCCGGCCTACCGGTTGGCCGCCTCGTCCAGCACCCGCAGGAAGGCTCTGCCGCTCATCAGGCGGGGTTCGCCATCGACCATCTCCATCCGTTCGATGTACGAGGCCGTCCGGCCGTCGGCGCTGTACATCACCAGGGTCGGATAGCCGCGCACTCCGAATCTCTGGGCCAACTGGCTCTCACGGCCGCCCGACTCCGGGTTGAGACGCACCGCGAGTACCGCATCGAGGTAGCTGTCGACCTCCAGGTCCGTCAGCAGTTCCCGCTCGAACTGCCGGCAGTACGGGCACCAGTCCGTGTAGATGTACAGGAACAGGGGAAGGTTGTCGCGCTGCTGGACCTCAAGCGCCTCCGCCAACCCGGCGGCCCCCTCGTACCAGCCCTCGAAGTCGGGACGGCCCACCGGCGAGTCGGAGGCCGCCGCCGGCGCCGCAAGCGAATGCACAACCAGGGCCGCGGTTCCGGCCAGCAGGAGCACCGCGAGCGCTCCCCAGCCGATCCTCCTGAGCTCAGGGCAACAGGTCATGGCGGGTGCGATCGTATCAGCGCGCGGCGGCCGCTCGCCCACCCGACGGGTCCCCCGGCAGGAGCGGCGCGACCCGGCCCATCGCCTCCTCGGCACGGTCGATGAGGCCGCTGAAACCGTCCCGCGTGCGCGCGCTGACCGCGACCGCGTCAAGCTGGCCGGCCTTCCGTCGCGCTTGCTCTTCCGTCACCAGATCGCACTTGTTCAGCACGACGAGAAGGGGCTTCGAGTTGAGCGACAGTTCCTCGATCAGCCGGTCCACCGCCTCCACCTTCGTCCGCCATCCCGGATCGGCGGCGTCGACCACGTGGAGCAGAAGATCCGCGTCCCCGAGTTCCTCCAGCGTGGCGCGGAACGCCCTCACGAGATCGGACGGAAGCTCCGCGATGAAGCCGACCGTGTCGGTGATGACGACTTCGCCCTCGCGCGGGAAGCGGATGCGCCGACTCGTCGGATCGAGCGTGACGAACAGTTTGCCGGCGGTCTCGACTTCGCTGCGGGTCAACGCGTTGAGCAGGGTGCTCTTGCCCGCGTTCGTGTAGCCGATCAGGGAGAGCACGGGCACGCGACGGTCGCGCCGCCGGCTTCGGGCCACGTCCCGCTGCCTGGAGAGCTTCTCGACCTGCCGTTCCAGGTTGCGGATCCGGTCACGGATCCGGCGTCGCCCAACCTCGAGCACCGTCTCACCGGGGCCCCGGCCGCCGATGCCGCCCGTCAGTCGCGACAGGCCCGCGTCCTTTTCGGTCAGCCGCGGCAGCGAGTAGCGCAACTGCGCCAGCTCGACCTGGAGCTTGCCGTCGCGGGAACGCGCCCGCTGTGCGAACACGTCCAGGATGAGCTGGGTGCGGTCGATCGCCTTCAACCCGGTCGCGTCCTCGAAGGCCCGAGCCTGGGCGGGCTTCAGGTCGATGTCGAAGATCGCCACCTCGGCGCCGGCGCGCATGCTCTGGAGAACGATGTCGGTCAGCTTGCCTCGACCGACAATCGTCCTCGGATGAACCCGCGACCGGCGCTGCCTCAGCGTCCCGGCGACGTCGACCCCCGCCGAACGGACCAGCTCGACCGTCTCGGCGAAGTGGTCGTCCTCCGGACGCACGCCGATCACCAGCGCCCGTTCCCGCGTCGCCTCGCGGCCCCGCCGGTGGCGGCCGAACTCTCGCTCGACCTCGCGGATGGTTGCCGCGAAGTCGAAGTCCAGCGCATAGACCTGAGGCGCCTCGACGGTCAGAAAGGGTGAACCGTCACCGTCGCCGCTGCCGGGATCCTCGCCGGCGCCTGCCGTGTCGGTCGCCGAGGGCGAGAGGTACGCGACCTCGATCGCACCGGCGGAGCCGTCCGCCTCGGCCTGCACCACGGCGACCAGGTCGAGCCGAAGCAGCGCGAGGTCGTTCAGGTCGTCGGCGGAGAGCCCTTCTCCCCGCAGGTGGGTATGGACCAGGCGCAGTCGACGGAAGCGTCCCGGACCGCCACGCAGGCGGCCGATGTCGGGAATCTCGAGCTGCCGCGCGTCGCCGACGATCACCTTGCTGACCGCGCCGTCGCGAGTCAGCAGCACGCCTACCTGGCGGCCGATCTCGCGCGAGAGCGCGCAGAGGTGCCGCGCCAGCTCGGTCGAGACCACCTCGTCGGCGCGGACCTTCCGCCGGTACGTGCGCTCGAGAGCGCCGCGCTGCGCGGCCTTGAGTCCGCGAACGTCGCCGTGTAGCGGTCTCATTCGGGCCAACCGGCGGTTTCGGGTTGCAAGTTCAAGAAACTGCTATGCTTGCCGCCACGGCGGCGACGCTGGCCCCACCTTTGGCACGCGCCGCGCACTCGACAGTACGAGTCAGCGCTTGGCTTCAGCCTTTGTCCTTTAGACAGTCCGTCCATTCCGAGACGACTCATGTCGCCCGAGGGCCGTCCCAACGGCCCGTGGTGCACTCAAGGCTATACCCGCCGCCTGGAATGACGATCCGGTTCTTCAAGCTTCTCGCGCAGGTGGAACTGCAGCGAACGCGGGGCAGCCGCCCGGCGGATTCCGTTCATGGAATCCCGCCGTGGCCCGGCACCCGCGCAACCGGAAGCGTCCCACCCGATTCAACCGACGGCGCACTCGCCGTCACCCGGAGACTTTGTGACCCGAAGAATGCTCATCAACGCGCAGAGCTCGACCGAGCTCCGCATCGCCATCGCCAACGACTCGGTACTCGAAGACCTCAAGGTCGACATCGCCGAGCGCGGCCTGACCCGCGGCAACATCTACTACGGCAAGATCGCGAACATTGAGCCGAGCCTGAACGCCGCCTTCATCGACTACGGCGCCCCCAAGCACGGCTTCCTCGCCATCCAGGACGTGGTGCCGGACGCCTACTACCAGGCGGTCCCCAAGTCGAAACGGCCGAAGATCGAGGACGTGCTCGTCCGCGGGCGTCCGATCGTCGTTCAGATCACTCGCGAGCCCGAAGGCAACAAGGGCGCCGCCCTGACGACGAACCTGAGTCTGGCCGGCCGCTACCTGGTTCTCACACCCTTCGACAAGACCTGCGGCGTCTCCCGCAAGGTGGACACGGAGGACGTCCGGCTCAAGCTGAAGGCGATGGCGGAGGCTCTGCCCGTCCCGGACGGCGGCGGCGTCATCGTACGGACCAACGCCCTCGGCCAGACCAAGACGGCGCTCAGCCGCGACATGAACGCGTTGCTCCGCCTGTGGAAGCGCATCTCCCGCGATGCCCGCGACTCGAAGGGCACGAAGCTGCTCTACAGCGACCAGGACATCGTGCTTCAGGGCCTGCGGGACTACCTGGACAGCTCGATCCAGGAGGTCTGGGTCGACGAGGACACCGCCCACGGGCGAGCCGAGCAGTACATGCGCGCCTTCATGCCGCGCAGCAAGACGTCCCTCAACCGCTACACCGGCCGCCGGCCGCTGTTCTCGGTCTACGACCTGGAACCGCAGATCGAGAACATCTTCGAACGGCGCGCCGACCTGCCCTCGGGCGGCTCGATCGTGATCGACCCGACCGAAGCCCTCACGGCCATCGACGTCAACTCGGGACGCTCCAAGAAGGGCTCGAGTCAGGAGGAGACCGCCGTCAGCACGAACGTCGAGGCCGCGGCGGAAGTCGGCCGGCAACTCCGGCTGCGCGACATCGGCGGCCTGATCGTCGTCGACTTCATCGACATGCGGAGCCCTCGCAACCGGCGCAAGGTCGAGAAGGCGATGAAGGACGCGATGAAGGCGGACAAGGCGCGCTTCAGCGTCGGCCGGATCAGCGCCAACGGCTTGCTCGAGATCAACCGCCAGCGAATCCACCAGGCGCTTCAGTTGCGTACCCACGGCGACTGCCCGTACTGTGGCGGTACCGGCCGCGTCGCCAGTCCGGACCTCGTCGCCCTGCGCCTGCTGCGCAACATCGAGTCCCACGGCGCCGGCGGCTACATGCGCGGCGTCCAGATTGCCCTGCAACCCGAGCTGGCCGACTTCGTCCAGAACCGCCATCGTCAGGCGCTCGCCCAACTGGCGACGGAGTTCGATCTCGAGATCGAGATCTCGGGGCGGCCGCATCTGGAGGGCCGCGAGCCGGACATCAGTTGGATCGCGCGCGATCTGGCCGACGTGAAGAAAAGGGAGAAGGAGGAGGCCAGGGAGAAGAGGCTCGAGCAGGAAATGCTGGCCACGCCCTCGATTGGAGACACCGACGACGAAACGGCCGAACCCGAGGTCGAAGAAGACGACAGTCCGGTCGAGAGCGCACCGAAGCGACGGCGGCGCCGCGGCGGACGGAGGCGGCGGTCCGAAACCGCCCACAAGGCGAAGGAGGAGGCCCCCAAGGAGGACAGCGCCGCCAAACAGGACGGCGCTCAGCAGGCGAAGAGGGGCAGGAAGGCTCCCGCCAGGGCGAAGAAGAGCACGAAGAGGCCCGCCGCCAAGGCGAAGAAGACGGCAGGGACGGAAGCCATCAAGGTACCCGGCATCGACACTCCGTCGGCGGATGCAGCGGCAGGAGGCAACGGCAAGGGCGGCGAGACTGCCGCGGCAGCCGGCAACGGCGCACCACGTCCGACCAAGCGGCGAAGGCGACGGCGGAGACGGCCCCGCCGGCCCCAGACCGCGGCGGCGGGCAGTGACTCGCCACCCGCCGAGACGGGTTCCTGACATGTCAGGCGACATCCGGGCGTCCAAGCGCTAAACCTCTGAGAACACGGAGGTTTGACAAGGACCGGGCGAATCCATAACTATCCGGTCACAAGTTGTTCCGCTCGCGTCGCGAGGCGTTGGCGGCGGTTCCGGGGTCAATCGGGGCGATCCCGTGGCCGGGCGGGGTGGGACCCGCCGATTCGTGGATTAGCCCGGAAAGGAGGTGGTCTAGTGGAGTACTGCAGATGCGGCTTGATGGAGGTGGCGGCTCCCTAGGAAACCCCTACCAGGCGTAGGACATCTCCTCCGGGAAGCAATCCCACGCCATCCCATCGGCCAAGAAACGCTCAGCCGAGCCGCGCAAAGCGCGGTCCAGGAGCGTCAACGGAGCCCCGAGGAGCCATCGGCCCCTCGGGGCTCTCCTCTTTTCAGCGCGGCCCCTTCCCCTTGCGGCCCGGTTCCGTAACAATCGCTCACCCGAAACTGGTCCCCGACTCACCTTCCCACCCGGCGGAGACAGCAGATGACAGCGATCGGCACACCCACCAAGCTCCTCGAGGGCGAGCCCAAGGTCAAGGGTTCGCTCCGCTACTGCGGCGACCTCGACCGGCCCGGGCTCCTCCACGGCCGCCTGGTCACCAGCCCTCATGCTCACGCCGAGGTGCTGAACGTCGACACGACCGCCGCAGGGGCGTTGCCGGGAGTCGTCGCGGTGATCACCGCCGCCGACCTGCCGGAACTGCCTGCCCGGAACCGGCCCACCCTGCTTCTGGCTCGCGAGCGGGCGATTTTCGTCGGTCACCCGGTTGCCCTCGTTCTCGCCGAGAACGAAGCGGCGGCGGCCGACGCCGCCGAGGCTGTCCTCGTCGACTACGAGCCGATCGAGGCCGTCGTGACGATCGAGCAGGCCGAGGCGGTCGATTCCCCCGCCGTCTGGCCCGACGGTCTACCCGGCCAGTCCGAGGAGGCGGCCGCGCACGGGGCGGGCGACGTGTCGGAGGAGGAAGACGCGGCGTCCTCGTCGCCGAACGTGACGAACGCGATGCGCTTCGAGCGCGGAGATCTCGCCGCCGGTTTCGCCGAGGCGGACGCCGTCGTGGAACGGGTGTTCCGCACGGCGTCCGTCCACCAGGCGTACATCGAGCCACACGCCGCTCTGGTCGACCCCGACCCGATGGGGACCGGGATGACCGTCTACAGCTCGACCCAGGCGCCCTTCTTCGTCCGGGACGCGGTCGCCGGCATGGTCGGCCTGACGCAGGACCAGGTCAAGGTCATCGGCACTCCGGTAGGCGGCGGTTTCGGCGCCAAGTTCGTGCTGTACGAACCCCTCCTCGCGCTTGCCGCGGTACGGCATCAGCGGCCCGTCCGCCTCGTGATGACCCGCACCGAGGAGATGCTGGCGGCGACTCCGGCCCCCTCGACCCGGATCACGATTCGAGCCGGAGCGAAGCGCAGCGGCGAGCTCACCGCGCTCGAGGCCGAGCTGGCGATCGACTGCGGCTGCTTCCCGTCGTCGATGACCGCCCTCGCCGGAACCCTGCTGGGCAGCTCCTACCAGACCCCGAACCAGGCGGTTGGCGGCTTCGAGGTCACGACGAACAAGCCGTCCGTCGGCGCCTACCGCGCGCCGCTCGCGCCCCAGGCGGCGTTCGTCGTCGAGACCGTCCTCGACCAGCTCGCTCGCGAACTCGACCTCGACCCGGTCGAGTTCCGGATGAAGAACGCCTCGGAGAAGGGCAACCCGATGGCGTCCGGCATGCCCTGGGCCGGAATGGGCCAGCGGCAGGTCCTGGAGGCTCTTCGCGATCACCCGGCCTGGCAGAACCGCGAGCAGGCACGCGCCGAAGGCCGCGGCGTCGGCATCGCGCTCGGCGCCTGGCCGGGAGGCACGGAGCCGGCTTCCGCCGCCTGCGCGCTGCAGACGGACGGCACGCTCAAGGTCCACATCAGCACCGCCGACATCAACGGCACGAACACGAGCATGGCGCTCATGGCGGCCGAGGCGTTCGGAGTCGACCCGGACAAGGTCACGGTCGCGACGGGCGACACGTCGTCGGGGCCCTACGCCGGCGCCTCCGGCGGCAGCAAGACGATCTACACGGTCGGCCCGCCCGTCATTCAGGCGGCTCAGGAGGCACGCCGCCAGACGCTGGAACTCGCGGCCCAGACGTTCGAGGCCGACCCCGAGGACCTCGAGATCGTCGACGGCGCCGTCCAGGTCAAGGGCTCGCCCGACAAGTCGATTCCACTCCGCAAGATCGCCCAGCGGACGATGCGCTTCGGCGGCCGGCAGGCGCCGGTCTTCGGTCATGGCCGGCACGCCCAGACCAGTCAGGCGCCGGGCTTCTGCGCCCAGCTTGCGGAGGTCAGCGTCGACCGGGAGACCGGACGGGTCGACGTCGACCGGGTCGACGTCATCCAGGACTGCGGCCGGGCGATCAATCCCGCCGCGGTCGAGGGCCAGATGATGGGCGGCGCCCTGCAGGGCGTCGGCTGGGCCCTCTACGAGGAGATGTCGTACAGCGAGGACGGGCAACTCCTGACCGCAACCCTGAACGACTACGCCCTGCCCCACTCCGCCCAGAGTCCCGTCGAGCTGGAGACGGTCCTGGTCGAGGTGCCGTCGGACCACGGGCCCTACGGCGCCCGCGGCGTCGGCGAGCCGCCGGTCGTCCCCACCGCGGCCGCCATCGCCAACGCGATCGCGGATGCCTGCGGCGCGCGACCGACGGAGCTGCCGATGACGCCGCCCCGAGTGCTCGAAGCGCTGAACGGCGGCGCGTGAAGTAGACGCCACAGCCCAAGGTCCTAGAATGCCGCGAGGATGGTCCGCCGCGGAATCGATGCTTGGGCGCTGGGGGCGGCCGTCGTTCTCGGGGCGACCGCGCTCGCCGCGCCGATTCTCGGCATAGCGGCCTGGCAACCCGCCGCGATGGCGGGAGCGGCGGCCGCCGGTCTGCTCTACGTCGTCTGCCGCGTTCTGGCCCTCGAACCTCTGCTCGAGCGCGCGGCCGGCGCCCGCCGGCCACCGCTCGTCTTCCTGCTGCTTCCCTTCGGCTTCTACCTTGCCCTGATCCCCTGGTCGATCAAGGAGCGCGCCCCCGACGGCGACGAGCCCTGGTTCCTCCTCACCACGCACAGCATCGCCCACGACTTCGACCTCGACCTCACGAACAACTACCGGGATCAGGACTCGCTTGCGTTCATGCCGCGCGCGATCGAGCCCCAGCCGGGCGATCCCGAAACGAGCGACGGAACCATCCGCTCGCGCCACGGCGCCGTACTGCAGGCGGTCATGGCCCCTGCGTACCGCCTGGGCGGCCGGGCGGGCGCGATGGTCGTCATCGCCGCGCTGGCCGCCCTGGGCGCCTGGCTGCTGCTTGATCTGACGGCCTTCAGCCCGGACGCCCGGGCGCGTCTGACTGCCTACGCGATCTTCAGCTTCGCCGCACCGTTCCTGATCTACAGCCAGCAGATCTGGGCCGAGGTCGCCGCCGTCCTGCTCGCGGTGGCCGCGTTCCGGTGGATCGGTCGTCTCACGGCGGGCCCCTGTCGGGATTCGCTCGAAGCGTTCCGAGCGAACTGGATCACCTGGTTGATGCTCGCCGGAGCACTCGCACTTCTGCCTGCGATCAAGCTCCGTCTCGCTCTCGTCAGCGCCACTCTTGCTCTCGTCTGTCTCCTTCGCCTGGGACCGGCACTGCGCAACCGGGGAGCGGTGCTGCTGGCCACCGTGCTGGCTCCAGCAGGCGCTCTCGTGCTGTGGCTGAACCGCGCCACCTTCGGCACCGTGCTGGGCATGCACTCGTGGGGCGAACTGGAGGTCTACCGGCAACCGGTCTCCCAGCTCGCGCTCGGGCTGAACGGGCTGTTCTTCGACCTCGCCTACGGTCTGGTTGCCTGCGGGCCGATCTGGCTGCTCCTGTTCCCCGGCGTCCTCGCGAGCTTTCGGCGCAACCGGCGGCTCCTGTTCGAGGTCGCGTTGATCGCCGTGCCCACGCTGCTCCTCGTCGCCTCACGCCGCGAATGGTACGGCGGCTGGTCGCCCCCGTTCCGCTATGGCCTCGTCGTGCTCCCGTTCCTCGCCCTGCTGCTGGTGCCCCTCTTCGAGCGAACGACCGCCGCGGGGCGTGAGGGCGCCACGGGTTCAGCGACCCGCTCGCCCGCGGCCGGCATCGTCGCCCTCGCTCTGGCGCTGGCGCTTCTCTCGGGCGCCCTGACCGTCCTGTTCGTCGTGGAACCGGGATGGACCTACAACCTCGCCGATGGCCGTCACCACTTCCTTCATCACCTGGAAGCCCGAACCGGTCTCGACCTCGGCCGCCTGCTGCCGTCGGCCACCCGGGCCCGGATGGCGACGTGGCTCCTGCCGGCGCTCGCGGTCGTCGTGGCCATCCTCGCGGCGCGCGTACGCTGGAAGACCGTGGCGGCGGCCTGCGCCGGAGTCCCGGTCCTGTTCCTGGCTGCCCTGCCCGTGCTAGCGGATACGTTGCCGACGCGCCGCCTGGAGATCGAGAGCGCGGCGGTTCATCGAACCAGGGGCAACCAGGAACCGGAGCGCTGGACGCTGGACCGAACGCGCTACCCCGAAGCCTGGGTGCTGCCCGAAGGAAGCCGCGCCGAAGCGGCGGTGATCCCGGGCGGCGACCGGGTCGAACTGACCGTCACGCTCCGCACGATCCGGAACCGCCCCGCGCCCCTCACCCTGATCGCCCGGGCCGGCGGCCAGGAACTCGGCCGCCTGACCCTCGCCGAAGGAAGCGATGACGGCTGGCAGACCCGGACGCTGGCAGCGGCGCAGTGGCCGGCGGACGCTCCACTCGTTCTGGAGGTCCCGCCCGGCGATGTGGCACCGGCGAACGGCCTGGCAATCGACCGCGTCGACCTGCGCTGGGACTAGCGGGCCCCGCTCAGGTCAGGGCCGGACTTCGTAGTAGAGGTTCGCGGGGTCGTCGAAGTCGTGCATCCGGAAGCGGGTGAAGCCGGCTTCCCGCACCATCCGCTCCGCCACGACCGGGTTGAAGCCCAGCGTTCCCAGGCCCATGCCGTCCGGCTCCGACAGGGCCGACGACATGCAGGCGGAAACGGAGAAACCGTAGAGCAGCGCCAGCACCGGGTTGCGCAGGTTGTCCTCGAACCGCGGGCTGCTGCGGATGTCCTTGATCAGCCAGGTGCCGTCATCGCGAATGGCGCCGCGAATGGCGGCGATCACGAGGTCCGGCCGTGTCATGTCGTGGACGCAGTCGAAGGTGACGACCAGGTCGAAGCTCGGCTCGCGGGGCAGGTCCTCGCCGCGAGCGATCTTCCATTCGACGTTCGCGACGTCCGCTTCCCGGGTGCGCTCGCGGGCGATGTCGATCGCGTGGGCGGACGGGTCGTATCCCGTGAAGCGCGACTCCGGGAACGCCCGGGCAAGAGACAGGAGCGCCACGCCGCCGCCGCAGCCGATGTCGACGACGTCGATCCCCGCCCGCAGCCGGTCCTCGACACCGTCGAGCGCCGGAATGATCCGCGGCACCAGGGCCTGCCGGGTCCAGGGGCCAAGCATCCGCTCGGTGCGATGCGCGGCGCAGGGTCCGAGCTGCTGGTAGGACAGTCCGATTCCGGTCCTGAACGCCTCCGCCGTTTGGTCGATCACGTCGTGGTCGGGCGGATAACCGAACGCGCCGGCGGCGAAGGCCACGGAGCTCTCCTCGTCCGCCAGCACCGCCGCGGCGACGCCGTTCAGCTCGAAGCGCGGTTCGCCGCCGTTCCCGGCGCCGTGGTACTCGAGCAGTCCGGCCGCCGCCTGGCCATGCAACCACTCGCGCAACCAGCGCTCCTTGAGCCCGCTGGCTTCGGCAAGCTCCGCCGGGCTCACCGGGCCCAGGCCCTGCAGGGTGCGGTAGATGCCCAGCCGGTCGCCGAGGTGAATCATCAGGGAGACGAGTTCGCCCTGCTTGAACTGCCAGACCTTCAGGGCGAAGGCGCCGACCTGCTCCGGGTCGAGCCGTCCGTAGAGTGACTGCGTGCCGCCGTCGTCGTCCGTCATCTCGGGCTTCTCCTCACTGGGGTCCGCGGGAAACGGGCCGCACGGTATCATTCGCCGCCCGCATCATCAGCCTCGTTCCGGAGTCCTGGCGACTCGTGGAACGTCTCAGGAGATCGTCCATGCCAGCGAACCCCGTCACCGCCTGCAAACCGGCCCTCCGCATCGCCATCGGAGTTCTCGCTCTGCTGCCCGGGGCCCTCCCGCTCGCAGCCCAGAAGGGCGGAGCGCAGGCGCCGCTCCCCGACCACTGGCCCGCCGCCACCCCGGTCGGCGACGGCGCGGGCCCGGTCGACCAGGAGTTGCTGGAAGCCGCGCCGACAAGGGAATCCTGGCTGCACTACGGCGGCAACTACGCAAGCTGGCGCCACTCTCCGATCACCGAACTCACGCCGTCGAGCGCCTCGAACCTGCGCCTCGCCTGGATCGCGCAAACGGGCGTCTCGGGTCAGCTCGAGTCGTCCCCCGTGATCTACGACGGCGTGCTCTACCTGACCTCCTCGATGAATCGCCTGCTCGCCTACGACGCGGCAGACGGATCGCTGCTCTGGCGGTACGACCACCAGAACCCGTCCGATCTGCGGATCTGCTGCGGGCCGGTGAACCGTGGCGTCGGCATCGCCGGCGACCTCGTCGTCATGGGTACGCTGGATGCGCGGCTGCTGGCCTTCGACCGCAAGACGGGCGAGCTTGCCTGGGACACCGAGGTCATTCCCTACGCGAAGGGTTTCTCGATCACGTCGGCCCCGCTCATCGCGGAAGGCGTGGCCGTCATCGGCATCGGCGGCGGCGAGTACGGCGTGCGCGGCTTCTTCGACGGCTACGACGTGGAAACCGGCGAGCGACTCTGGCGCCACTACACGGTGCCCGACGCGGGCGAACCCGGCGTCGAGACCTGGGCGGGCGAGTCGTACAAGACGGGCGGCGCCGCGACCTGGGCGACCGGAAGCTACGACCCGGCAACGAAGACACTGTTCTGGACCACCGGCAACCCCTCGCCAGACTGGAACGGCGACACCCGCCTCGGCGACAACCTCTACAGCGACAGCGTGCTGGCGGTCGACATCGAGACGGGCGAACGCAAGTGGTACTTCCAGTTCACCCCCCACGACGTCTGGGACTACGACGGCAACTCCGAGGTCTGGCTGGTCGACGTGCAGGTCAACGAGCAGACCATTCCCGCCCTGGTCCAGGCCAACCGGAACGGCTACTTCTACGTGCTGGACCGCCGCGACGGCGGTTTCCTGCACGCGAGTCAGTACGTTCATCAGTTGAACTGGGCGACCCTGGACGAGAACGGCCGGCCGGTCGTCGACCCGGCGATGTTGCCGGCGGACGAGCCAACGCAACGCGTCTGTCCCGGCCTTGCCGGCGGCAACAACGCGGCCTACGCAGGCGCCTACAGCCCGGAAACCGGCCTCGCCTACGTGCCGACGATCGAGAGCTGCATGATGTTCCGCAAGGGCGCGGTCGTCTTCGTCGAGGGCATCCCCTTCATGGGCGGCGAGCCGGTCCCCGTGGACACCGCCGAGGGCAAGTCCTACGGCCACTTGGCCGCCATCGACGTCAGCACCGGCGAGACGAAGTGGATGTACCGCGATCCGGTGCCGATGCTCGCCGGCGTGCTGAGCACCGCGGGCGGCCTGGTCGTCACCGGCAACGCCTCCGGCCACCTGCTCGGCTTCGACGCCGAGACGGGCGAAGAGGTATGGCGCTACAACACGGGGTCCGGCATCCGCAGCCATCCGGTCGCGTACCAGTACGAGGGTCGGACCTTCCTCGCCGTGGGATCGGGCGGAGGAGGCGTCGTCCAGACCGTCGTCGGCACGGCGCCGTCGCTGCCGGAGGGCAGCGTGCTGCTCGTGTTCGAACTTCCGTCGGGTCCCTGACGGCCCGCGGACCGGCGGAGAACGTCCCCGTGGAGCAAGGACCCAGCAAAATGGAGGCCGTAGCCGAGCGCAGCGCCCGCGACGGCTCCGGCAGAGCTTCCAGGCCGCCATCCATCCGGGCGAGCTTCCGGTTGGCGGCGCTGGCGGTACTGCTGTGGGCGGCGCCTTCCCTCCAGGCGGCCGAGCTGCGAGTCTGCCTGCTGGAGGACGACTTGCCCCGCGCCAACCGGGCCGAAGCGAGCGGCTTCGACCACGACCTCTTCCAGGCGGCGGCGGAGCGCATGGGCCGCACCTTCACGCCGATCTGGCAGCCGACCGCGCCGCCCTACTCCGAGATCGACGACACGGACCTTCCCTTCGACGAACTGCTCGACGGAGATTGCGACATCGTGCCTTCGGTCCCCGGACAACTGGCGCTCGGCCGGCTGGCGACGGCCGTGGACCTGAGCCCGCCGTACTACGCGGCCGCTTTCGAGATCTACCTGCCCGGCAGGGAGGACCTCGACTGGAGCGACCTGCCCGGCCTCGTCGGCGAGCGCAAGGTCGCGGTGCGCCTGCAGTCTCTGGCCCACTTCGCCGCCGAAGCGGCGGGACTCGACTGGACCTCGCAACCGACCGCGGCCGAGGTTGCGAGCGCCGTCGACAGCGGCCGCGCAGCCGCGGCTCTCATCTTCGGGCCGGCGCTGGCGAGCCTGGAGAAGCAACCGGTCAGAGCCTTCGATCCGCCCCCCGGCCTGCGCTTCAACGAACACGCCGCCGTCCGGGCGGGCGACCCGCTCGGCGACGAGCTGGCCCGCGTACTCGGAGAGCTCAAACGAGAGGGTGTTCTCGAGCGTCTCGGCGAACGCTACGGCATCCTCCGCCTCGAACCCTTCCCCACCGTGTCCTCGCCGGAGACGATCCGCGCGCTCGGCATCGGCGGCCCCTGACCGACCCGATCTCCTGAGGAGCAACGCCTTGTCCACGAGCAGCAACGAACCGCGTACCGCCTCAATTCACCTCCTGGCGCTCGTCGCCGTGGCCACGCCGCTGGTGCTCGCCGCTTGCGCCACCGGCGGCGGGGCAGCGCCCGAGCAGCCCGTGGCGCCGGCAACCAGAGAAGCTCCAACCGCAGCGGCTACCGAGTCCCCGGCGGTTGGCGGAGCCGCTCCGGCCGAAGCGTCCACCGAGGCCGCGGCGGAGGCTCCTCCCGGCCCCGCCGAGGCGGCAGCCGCCTCGTCGCCCGTCGCCGCCTACCTTGAAGACCCCGCGGCAATCACCGCCGGCCGGCGCATGTTCCGGGCCGTCTGCACCGGCTACTGCCATTCGACGACCCCCGGCGTCACCAAGGACGCCCCGAACCTGTTCGACTGCGACTCGGACCACGGCGACGCGGACGCGGACCTCTACCGCGTGATCACCCAGGGCGTGCCGGACACGGAGATGCTCCCCTTCGAGGGCAAGATCACCGAGGACACGATCTGGCAGGTGATCGCCTACGTGCGCTCGAACAGCCAGGATTGCGGCTAGGAATCGGCGCGGCGGAATCGCTGCGCCGACGCGCTTGGACCGGTCCGCCGGCCAGTAGCCGGCTGCTACCGTTGTCCGCGGCGATGAAGAAGGGCCGGAGAACCGTGACGCCGCTCACGCGCCGGCAGATGGTCGCGGGGGCGGGCGCCGCGGCGGTGCTGCCCGCCGCCTCTCCCGTGCTCGCCATCCAGCCCTCCGGAGCGGCCGAACGATCGCTGCGCGTCGAGGGGATGACCCTCACTTCCGTGCGGGTGAGTGAGCGGACCACCTGGATGTTCGTCCACCTGCGCACGAACCTCGGCCTCTCAGGCCTCGGCGAGTGCTCCGTCGGCAGACGGAGCGAACTGCCGGAGCTCAAGGAGGCGTTCGAGGCCGCCCGCGGCCGCTCGCCCTTCGACATCGAGGCCTACCGCGCCGCCGGGCGCGAACTCGCGGCCACCGGCGGCATCGTCGAGGCGACCGCCTTCTCCGCCATCGAGCAGGCGCTCTGGGACCTGATCGGCAAGGCCGTTGACGCGCCGGTCCACCAGTTGACCGGCGGCACGCTTCACGACCGCCTGCCCGCCTACGCGAACATCAACCGCGCCACCCGGGAACGCACGCCCGAGGGCTTCGCCGCCAGCGCCCGCGCCGCGGTCGAAGACGGTTTCACCGCGATCAAGGCCGCCCCCTTCGACGGCTTCCCGGCACTCGACGCGCCCGCGTCGGAGGTGGCCGCGGCCACGAACCTCGGCGTCGCCTGCGTCGAGGCGATCCGCGAGGCTGTCGGGCCGGAGGTGGACATCCTGATCGACTGCCACAGCTTCTTCGACGTCGACCTGGCAGTGGAAGTCGCGGGGCAGCTCGAGCCCCAGAACCTCGCCTGGTACGAGGAGCCTGTCGCCCCCACCGACGTCGAGGCGACAAAGGCCATCGAACGCGCCATCGACCAGCGCATGGCCGGCGGCGAGTTCCTGTTTGGGATCGAGGGCTTCGCTCCCTTGTGCCGCGAGCGCGCGGTCGACGTCATCATGCCGGACGTGAAGCACTGCGGCGGCCTCCTCGAAGCACGCAAGATCGCCGCCGTCGCGGAACTCGACGGCGTCGCCGTGTCGCCGCACAACCCGAGCGGTCCAGTCGCCACCGCCGCCTCGGCCCAGCTCTGCGCCGGTCTGCGGAACTTCGAGATCCTCGAGATGCAGTGGGGCGAAGCGGCCTGGCGCGACGACCTCGTCGAGCCGCCGGAGCGCTTCGAGGAGGGCTCGATCGCGGTTCCCGAAGGGCCCGGCCTCGGCATCGAACTGAATGCCGCCGTGGCGCGGGCGCACGCTTGAACCGAGGTCCCGCCGGTTGCCGTCGGCCGGAAGTTGTTCGCTTCGGGCGAACCGAACTGAACCGTACACTTTCGCCGGCTCAGGACCCGGCGCCTGTCCGTTCGCTGCGGATATAGTGCCGCCCGCCTCCACTCACCATGCGACGCGGAGAGTCTGCGTCCAGACAGCCCGCGGAGAACGCCGTGCTCGAGATCCAGACGATCCCCGTCCTGAGCGACAACTACTCCTACGTGCTCCACGACACGGGTAGCGGCAAGACGGCGGTCGTCGATCCGCCGGAAACCGGGCCGATCGAAGCGGCGCTCTCCGCCAGCGGTTTCGGCATCGACTGGATCGTCATCACCCACCACCACATGGACCACATCGCCGCCGTACCGGATCTCAAGGAGAAATACGGCTGCCAGGTCGTCGGTCCCGCCGCCGACGAGCACCGGATTCCGGGGCTCGACCTGACCGTCAGGGAAGGCGACCGCTTCCAGCTCGGCGAAGCCGAAGCCCAGGTGTTCGACACTCCCGGACACACGACGGGGCACATCACATACTGGTTCGAAGACGACCGGGCACTCTTCTGCGCCGACACCCTGTTCGCCCTCGGCTGCGGCCGGGTGTTCGAGGGCACGATGGAACAGATGTGGGAGTCGCTGGCCAAGCTGCGGGCCCTGCCCGACGACGCGGTCGTCCACTGCGGCCACGAGTACACGCTGTCGAACGCCCATTTCGCGATCACCGTCGATCCCGACAACGAAGAGCTGATGGAACGCGCCGCGGAGATCGAGGAGTTGCGGCGGGAAGGCAAGCCCACCGTGCCCTCGAACCTGGGGGTCGAGAAGCGGACCAACCCGTTCCTGCGGCCCGACGACCCGGGCATCCGCGCGCTGCTCGGGATGGCCGGCGCCACGGACGCCGAGGTCTTCGGCGAGATCCGGACCCGCAAGGACAACTCCTGACGCCTCCAACCGGCAGATGGGCCAATCGACGCCTCCCGTCTTCACCAAGGTAGGAATCACCCGCATGAACGAGCAGGAAGCGGCCTGGCTGGCCCGAACCCGGGAAGAGCCGATCGATCCGGAGCAGGAGATCTGCGACCCCCACCACCACCTCTGGGACTACCCGGAGTCGCGGTACATGCTGGAGGAGCTCCACGGCGACACCGGAGCCGGCCACAACGTGACCGCGACGGTCTTCGTCGAGTGCGCCTCCGGCTACCGCGAGGACGGCCCGGAGGAGATGCGCGTCGTCGGCGAGACGGAGTTCTTCCTCGAGGTGGCCGAGCGCAGCGATGACGCCGGCGCCTCGATCGCCGGCATCGTCAGCCACGCGAACATGCTTCTGGGCGACCGCGCAAAGGCCGTGCTCGAAGCCCACATCGAGGCCGGAGGCGGCCGCTTCCGCGGTATCCGCCACTCCGCCGCCTACGACCCGAGCCCGGACATCCGCGTGTCCCACTCCAAGCCGCCGCCGAGCATGCTGCTGCGCTCCGACTTCCGTCGCGGCTTCGCCTGCCTCGGGCCGCTCGATCTCTCCTTCGACGCCTGGCTCTACCACCCGCAGATCGATGAACTGACGGATCTCGCCCACGCCTTCCCGGATACCCGGATCATCCTGGACCACGTCGGCGGGCCTCTCGGCATCGGGCCCTACCGGGACCACCGCCGCGAGGTCGAGGCGGCCTGGCGCAAGTCGATCACCGAACTCGCCCGCTGCGAGAACGTCGTGGTCAAGCTGGGCGGACTGCCGATGAAGATCTGCGGCTTCGGCTGGCACAAGCAGGAAGCGCCGCCGTCGTCCGCCGAAACCGCCGAGGCCCACCGCCCCTACTACCTCCACTGCATCGACCGCTTCGGAGTCGACCGCTGCATGTTCGAATCGAACTTCCCGGTCGACCGCGCCGGCGGCGCCTACACGCTGCTCTGGAACTCCTTCCAGCGCATCGTGGCGGACTTCTCCGACGACGAGAAGGCGGCCCTCTTCCGCGACACGGCCCGCCGCGTCTACCGCCTCGACTCCTGAACCGGAGTTTCGTCCGGGCGTCCTCATGCCACGACTGGAGAAGACGCTCGACGAGGTGCGCGGCCTGCTCGCCGACGCGGGCGTCGCATCCGAGCTGCATGGCGACGGCGACTTCACCTGTCGCTCGGTCGCATCCCTCGAGCAGGCCGGGCCGGACCAACTGTCCTTCGCCAGGGACGAGCGGACGCTGAACGCCACGAACACCCGTGCCGGCGCGCTCGTCGTACCGGCGGCAACGACCCGCCTGGCTGCCCACCAGATCGTCGTCGACGATCCCTTCGCCGCCTTCGTCGTCGTGCTTCGCCACATCGACCGGGAACGCCGCCGGGAAGACGCGGGCGTTCATCCGTCCGCCGTCGTCGCCGAAAGCGCCTCCCTCGGCGCCGACGTGTCCATCGGCGCCGGCGTCACGGTGCGTGACGGCGCCGCAGTCGGCGACCGCACCGTGCTCCACGCGAACGCCTGCGTCGGACCGCGGAGCCGGGTCGGCAGCGACTGCGTCCTGTTTCCAGGCGTCGTGGTCATGGAGGACGTGACGATCGGCGACCGCGTCGTCGTCCACGGCGGCACGGTCATCGGCTGCGACGGCTACGGCTACCTTCAGCGCGACGGCCGGCACGTCAAGATCCCGCAGGTCGGAACGGTCACGATCGGCGACGACGTCGAGATCGGCTCCCAGGTCACGATCGACCGCGCGGCGCTCGACGCGACGGTGATCGGCCGCGGCTCCAAGCTCGGCGACCTCGTCCACATCGCCCACAACACGATCGTCGGCGAGCACTGCCTGATCCTGCCGCTGGCCAAGACGGCGGGCGGCGCCAGGCTCGGCGACGGCGTCGTCCTGGCCGGAGGCGCCGGCGCCGCGGACGGTGTGGTGGTCGGCGACGGCGCGATGCTCGGCGGCAACACGATCAGCTACCGCGACGTGCCGGCCGGCGCGGTCCTGTACGGCGATCCGGCCCGGCCGAAGTCGCGGCAGTTGCGCATCGAGGCGGTGTTGAACCGCCTGCCGCAGATGGAGCGCGACCTCCGTGCGCTGCTGCGACGCATGGAAGGCCGGAGCAAGACGGAATGAGGAGGACGACGTGAGCTGGCGGTCCGAGATCGATGAACTGAAGCGTCGGCGTGAACTGGCGCGGGAGATGGGAGGCGCGGACAAGGTCGAACGCCAGCACCACTTCGGCAAGCTGACCGTCCGCGAACGCATCGACGCGATGATCGACGCCGGCAGCTTCCACGAGATCGGCGAGATCGCCGGCCGTGCCGAGTACACGGAGGACGGCGAACTCGTGTCCTTTCGGCCTTCGAACTTCGTCTTCGGAGTCGGGGAGATCGACGGCCGTCCGGCCATCGTCTCCGGCGACGACTTCACAGTGCGCGGCGGTTCGGCCGACGCCTCGATCCCCGCCAAGCGGACGAGATCGGAAGGTCTCGCGCTCGAAATGAAGCTCCCCCACGTGCGCCTGGTCGACGGCATGGGCGGCGGCGGCTCGGTCAAGACGATCGAGATGGCGGGCCGCACCTACATACCCGAACTCCGAAGCTGGGAAGTCGTCGTGCGGCACCTGGCGGTCGCTCCATCCGTGTCCCTGGCGCTCGGCTCGGTCGCCGGCATCGGCGCCGCCCGGGTCTGCACCGCCCACTACTCGGTCATCGTCCGTGACACGGCCCAGATGATGATCGCCGGCCCGGCACTGGTCGAATGGGCCGGCGGCGGCACGGTGCCCAAGGAAGAACTCGGACACGCCCGCATCCACACCGCGAACGGAGCGATCGACGACGCGGTGGACACGGAAGCCGAGGCGTTCGACCGCGCCCGCCGGTTCCTCTCCTACCTGCCGACCAACGTCGACCAACTGCCGCCGCGGCTTCCCGAGTCGGAGCGCGGCGACGACCCGGAGCGCCGCGACCCGGAACTGCTCGACTTCGTGCCGCGCGACCCGAAGCGCACCTACCGGATGCGCGAGCTGCTCGGCCGGATCGTGGACCGCGGCTCCTTCTTCGAGATCGGCCGCGACTGGGGCCGGTCCATCATCACCGGCCTGGCGCGCCTGGACGGCTGGCCGATCGCGATCTTCGCCGAGGACGTGAACGTCTACGGCGGCGGCTGGGACGCCGACTCCTGCCGCAAGCTCTCCCGGCTGATCGACCTGGCATCGACTTTCCACCTGCCCCTGCTCCACCTCGAGGACTGTCCGGGCTTCCTGATCGGCCGCGAGTCCGAGCACACCGCCACGATCCGCTTCGGCTCCCAGGTCCTGGCGGCGCTGGGACAGTGCACGACGCCCTTCTGCTGCGTGGTGATCCGCAAGGCCTTCGGCGTCGCCGGCGGCGCCAACCACAAACCGGGCAGCCACCACTTCCGCTACGCTTGGCCCTCAGGCGACTGGGGCTCGTTGCCGATCGAGGGCGGCATCGAGGTCGCCTACAAGGCGGAACTCGCCGAAGCGGAGGACTACGACGCTCACCTGGCCCGGATCAAGGAACGCCTGAACCGCGTCCGCTCGCCGTTCCGGTCGGCCGAGTACTTCGAGATCGAGGAGATCATCGACCCGCGCGACACGCGGCCGATCCTCTGCCGCTGGGCCAACCTGGTCGCGGAGTCCGTGCCGGTCGGCCCACAGGCCTTCACTTACCGGCCCTGAGCGGGAGGCGTAGACTAGGACGCCCTGCCCCGGGGCGACCCACCGTGCGCAGCCGCGTCCTCATCCGAGCCTTCCTCATCGCAGCCGTCGCGCTGTTCCTCGCCGGGGGCACGGCGTCGGCCGCCAAGAAGAAGCGGCCGCCCTGCGAGGACGGACGCCAACCCGCGGTCGAGAACCTGCCGCCCCAGCACCGGCAGTGGACCGAGGAAGTCGCCCTGCTGCTCAGCGACGAGGAGATCCAGTCCTTCCTCTGCCTGTCCCAGGACTACCAGCGGGACGCCTTCATCGCCGAGTTCTGGAAGGCGCGCGACCCCTATCCCGACACGGCCCGCAACGAGTTCCGGGAGCACTGGAGCGAGCGACTGTCCATGGTCCGCCAGTTGTTCGAGAACACGGACGACGAGCGGGCGCGCTACTACCTGCTGAACGGGCCGCCCGGCGTCCACGTGGAGATCTGTCCCCGGCGCTCGGCGACGAGCATCGAGGCCTGGTTCTACGGCTTCCAGGACCTGAGCGAGGTGATGGGCGCGATCTTCTCCCGACGGCTCCGCCCGGACCAGTACGCGGTCATCTTCTACCGGCGCCTCGGCGTCGGCCCCTGGCGGGCGTGGTATCCGAGCGAGTCGCTCAGCACATCGGCACTCCAGCCCGGCGGCCGGCTCGACCTGCCGGGTGCCGGCATCGGCGGTCTCCGCAGGGAGGACCTCGGCGCCGGCTGCAAGGAGGAGGAGCTCGGGTACGCGCTCCAGATCATCCGGATCCTGAACGACTGGGGCGGCATGCTCGGCTTCTTCTACGAGCGGATGATCGGCGAGAAGCTGGAACCGATCGAAGCGCCGTCCGACGAGTGGCTGCGTACCTTCGAGTCCTACTCGACCGACCTGCCGTCCGGCGCGCCGGAACTGGCCGCCGCGCTCGACGTCTCCTTCCCGGGCCGCAAGGAGAGCCGGACCGTGGTCCAGACCCTGGTTCAGGTCGAGCCGGAAGGCGCAACCCTCGCCGACCTCGCCGGCGCCCGCTCCTACGCCTTCGAGCTGATCGGGGAGGTCCTGCGGGCGGACGCGGACACCGGCGCGGACCGGCTGTTCGAGAGCTTCCGCTACCGCTTCGAGTTCCCGGTCGAAGGCGGCGAGGCGACGGTCGAGACGCAACCGGCCATGCCCCTCGTCGCCCAGCGCTATCTGCGCCCCGGCGAGTACAAGCTGATCCTGCGCGTCGACGACCTGAACGGCGACGCCGTATGGCGACACGCCGAACCGCTCGAGGTGCCGAGGGTCGAAGCGGCCGCGGGCTGGACGGAGGCCGACCTGGAGCCGATCTTCGCCGAGGCGAACCGCTCTCTGGCCTCCGGAGAACCGACGATCCGGATCATCCCGCCGGGAGGCGAACTCGTGTCCGGCTACCTGCGCTTCGACACGGCCGTCACCGGCCCGGTCGACAGGGTGCGCTTCACCCTCGATGACAAGGACCTGTTCACGACCAGGCGAGCGCCCTACAGCGTCGACGTCCGGCTTGGCGAACTTCCCCGCAGCCAGATGCTGCGCGCGATCGCCTACGACGTCGAGCGCAACCAGATCGCCAGCGACTCCTACCTGATCAACGGTTCTCCCCACCGCTTCGACGTCCGCATCATCGAACCGATCCCAGGCCACGACTACAGCAACAGCCTTCGCATGCGGGCCCAGGTCACCGTCCCCGAGGGTCGCAGCCTGGAGGAGCTCCAGGTCTTTCGCAACGCCGACCAGGTGGCCACGCTCTACGAGGAGCCCTTCACCGTCCCCATCGAACTGCCCGGCGGGAGGGAACTCACGATCATCCGGATCGTGGGCAAGCTGCTCGACGCCGAAGGGCCGGCCGCCTTCGTCGAGGACACGGCGATCATCAACGGACCGGCGACCCTCGAGGAAGTCCAGGTCGACTTCGTCGAGCTCTACACGACGGTCGACGACCGCGACCGGCGGCCGCTGCTCGACCTCGGCCAGGACGCCTTCCAGGTGCTGGAAGACGGCGTGCCCCAGGAGATCCTCCGCTTCGAACGGGTCGACGACACGCCGCTCGTGGGCACCATCCTGCTCGACGTTTCGGCCTCGATGGAGGAACGCCTCGCCGAGTCCGTCAAGGCCGCCGCCGACTTCTTCCAGCAGGTGATCACCGAGCGCGACGAACTCTCCATCGTGACCTTCAACGACCGGCCGCACCTCGCGTCGCCCTTCACCCGCGACCGGATCGAGTTCGCGAAGGGCCTGATGGGGCTGCGAGCCGAGCGCGGCACGGCCCTCTACGACAGCCTCATCTTCACCCTCTACCACCTGAACGGACTGCCCGGCCAGCGCGCCGTGCTGCTGCTCTCGGACGGTGTCGACGAACACAGCCGCTACGACCTCGACGACGCCCTGGAGTACGCCCGCCGCTCGGAAGCCGCCATCTACGCGATCGGCCTGGCCCTTCCCAGGAAGGCGAAGGAGAGCCCGAAGAAGGTGCTGGAACAGTTGGCGCTGGAGACCGGCGGCCGCGCCTTCTTCGTGGAGAGCACGAGCGAACTCGCCGCCGTCTACGACCAGATCGGCCTCGAACTCCGCTCCAAGTACTTCCTCGCCTACCAGTCCTCGAGCACGGCGCCCTCGGACGCCTTCCGCCGGGTCGAAGTCGTCGTCGACGAGAGGGGCGCCAGGGCGCGGACGATCCGCGGCTACTACCCGTAGTGACGGGACGTACACGCTGCGGCTGGGTCAACGACGACCCGCTCTACATCGCCTACCACGACGATGAGTGGGGCGTTCCGCTCCGCGACGACCACCGGCTCTTCGAGATGCTCGTGCTTGAGGGGGCCCAGGCCGGGCTGAGCTCGGCAACGCGCGGGCCTGGCTGAACCTCCGCGAATCGGATGTGCGGTTCTCGGACTTCCTGTGGGACTTCACCGGCGGCAAGCCCGACAATCCTGCCGCTACACGCCCGACAATCCTGCCGCTACACGCCCGACAATCCTGCCGCTGCACGCCCGACAATCCTGCCGCCGCATGCTCGACAATCCTGCCGCTGCATGCTCGACAATCCTGCCGCCATACGCTCGACCGCTGCTAGAGTCGTTGGTGGACGACTCGCGAGCCGACCTGGTGGCCGACGACTCCGCGCTGGTTGCGCTCCAGCCACGACGGCACCCAGGCCGAGGGCCCATCCGATTGACCTACCATCCCAGAATCGCCGATCAGGAACTCGAGACGGGGCTCGAGGCGATGGGCGCCGTCGTTCTCGAAGGTCCCAGAGCCTGCGGCAAGACGAGTACGGCGCGAGAGGTCGCCGCCAGCGAAGTTCTTCTCGACGTCGACGCCGAGGCACGGGAACTCGCCCGACTCGAACCGGCGAGTCTCCTGGCCGGCCCGACGCCCCGTCTCATCGACGAGTGGCCACTCGTTCCGTCGATCTGGAACCATATTCGCCGAGCGATAGACGATCGGGGCGTTCCCGGCCAGTTCATCCTCACCGGGTCCGCGATTCCGGCCGACGACGCGACCCGGCACTCCGGCGCCGGCCGTCTGATGCGGGTCGGCATGCGCCCGTTGTCGCTCTTCGAATCGAACCACTCGAGCGGCGAGATCTCCCTGGCGGGCCTGCTGGACGGGAAGCCCGTCCGCGCACCGAAATCGACCTGGCCGCTCGAGGGTGTCGCCGAACGGATCTGCGTCGGCGGCTGGCCTGCGAACCTGGGCCGGCCCCTCCGCACCGCCCTTGGCGCGAACAGAGCCTACCTGGACGACGTATCCAGACTGGACATCCTGAACGGCGAAGATTCAAGGCGGGATCCGGTCCGGGTCGGCCTGTTGCTCCGGTCGCTCGCTCGGAACGTCACAACGCCAGCCGCCATTCGGACGATGGCGACGGACACGGACGACGGCGCTTCCCCCATCAAGCCGCACACCGCGGCGAACTACCTGGCCGCACTCGAGCGGATCATGGTCACGGAAGACCAGGCTGCCTGGCCCACCCACCTCCGTTCCCGCTCCGTGCTGCGGACGACTCCCATTCGCCACTTCATTGACCCGTCTCTGGCCGCGGCGGCACTCCGCGCGACCCCGCTTCGCCTGCTGCGGGACCTGAACTTCATGGGCCTGCTCTTCGAGTCGATGGTCGTGCGCGACCTGCGCGTCTACGCTCAGGCCGCCGACGCCGAGGTCTTCCACTACCGGGAGAAGGACGGCTTGGAAGCCGACGCCATCGTTCAGGCCCACGACGGCCGCTGGGCCGCCTTCGAGATCAAGCTTGGCGAAGGCCGAGCCGATCAGGCGGCCAGCCAGCTCCTCCGCCTGGCGAACAAGGTCGACCCGGTCCGCATGGGCAGGCCCGCCGTCCTGGGCGTCATCACGAGCGCCGGCTACGGCTACACTCGCGAAGACGGCGTCGCCATGATCCCCGTCCGCGCGTTGGGACCGTAAGCCCCATGCCCGGTTCACACTCCGTCGGGATGGCCGGACTCGTCCTCGCGCTCGTCGCCGGCGACACGGCTGCGATGTCCGACTGGCCGCAGTTCCGCGGGCCGACCGGGCAAGGACACGCAGCGGACGCGTCGGTTCCTCTGACCTGGAGCGAGACGGAGAACGTCGCCTGGAAGACCGCAGTCCCGGGCCGGGGCTGGTCGTCGCCGGTCATCGGCGGCGGGCTGGTCTGGCTGACGACGGCGGTGACCGACCGCGAGGCCGGTACCTCGCTCAGACTCCTGGCCTACGACACGACGAACGGCGAGCCGGCGAGAGACGTCGAGGTCTTCGCCATCTCCGACACGACGCTCCTGAACCAGAAGAACAGCTTCGCCTCGCCGACGCCGGTGATCGATCCGGACGGCGAGAGGGTCTACGTCCACTTCGGCGCCCAGGGCACGGCGGCGGTCGCCGCGGGCGGCGACTCGGCCGGCGAGGTGCTCTGGCGAACCCGCTTCCCCTACACGTCGCAGCACGGGAACGGAGGTTCGCCGATCCTTCACGAGGATCTGCTCGTCGTCAGCATCGACGGCTACGACACCGCCTTCCTGGTCGCCGTGGACGCCGGGACCGGCGAGGAGCGCTGGCGCTCGGTGCGGCCGGCGCCGATCTCGCAGGCCTACTCGACCCCGCTCGCCATCGAGGTCGGGAGCACTTCGCAGATCGTCAACGTCAGCGCCTTCCGCGCCTCCACCCACGAGCCGGCTGCCGGCCGCGAGATCTGGCGGGTCGAGTACCCGGGTGGCTTCTCCAACGTCTCACGGCCTGTCTACGGCCACGGTCTCGTCTACCTGTCGACCGGCTTCAACGAGCCGGTCCTGCTCGCCGTCCGGCCCACTGGCAAGGGCAACGTCACGGACTCGGAGATCGCCTGGCGGCTTCGGCGCGGGGCGCCGCTCACGGTTTCCCCGATCCTGGTCGGCGACGAGCTCTACACCGTCACCGACGCCGGCATCGCCACCTGCATCGATGCCTTGAACGGTGCCATCCACTGGCAGCAGCGACTCGGCGGCAACCATTCCGCTTCGCCGGTCTTTGCCGGCGGTCGGATTTACTTCCAGAACGAAGAGGGCCTTACCACGGTGATCGCGCCCGGCAGGACATTCGAGCAACTGGCCCGCAACGAACTCGACGGCTCTACACTCGCCTCGATCGCCGTTTCGAACGGCGCCTTTCTCGTCCGCACCGGCACGCATCTGTATCGGATCGAAGAGTCGCACTAGCAGGTCCGCGACTTGGAACCTGAAGCGCTTCAAGCGCGTCTACGATTCCGAGAACCCAAGAAAGAAGAGGAGCGCCCCATGATCGCAGTCCGAATCTGCCGGATCGCAGAGACGGCCGTGCCCGTCGCACTCATAGCAGTGCTGGCTACCGTCACGCCGGTCACGGCCCAGACCGTCGACGCCGCCGGCCACTGGGAAGGTTCGATCGAGACTCCTGGCCAGGCGCTCGTCGTCAAGGTGGACCTGGAACAGACCGACGGAGCCTGGACCGGGACGATCGACATCCCCGCCCAGGGCGCCGACGGCCTGCCGCTGTCGGACGTCAGCGTGGACGCCGACAGCGGGGCGGTCCGCTTCACGATCCAGGGCGTGCCCGGCGAACCGACCTTCGAGGGCACGCTGGCCGGCGGCGAGATCGCGGGCGAGTTCAGCCAGGGGCCGGCCCGGTTCCCCTTCGGACTGGGCCGGGAAGCGGTCGAGGTCGAGGCGCCCCCGCGGCCCCAGGAGCCGCAGCCGCCTTTCCCGTACGACGCCGAGGAAGTCGAGTACACAGCACGGGACGTGAAGATCGCCGGCACCCTGACCCTGCCGCCGGGCGACGGCAAGGTCCCGGCCGCGCTGCTGATCAGCGGCAGCGGCGCCCTGAACCGCGATCTCGAACTCGCCGGCCACAAGCCCTTCCTCGTGCTCGCGGATCACCTGACCCGGCTCGGCATCGCCGTCCTTCGGGTCGACGACCGCGGCATCGGCGGTTCGACCGGCAGCACCTGGCAGTCGACATCCCGGGACAAGGCGAACGACGTTCTCTTCGGCGTCCGTTTCCTGCGCCGTCACGACCGGATCGACCCGGAACGGGTCGGTCTGATCGGCATCTCCGAGGGCGGTCTCGTCGCCCCCCTGGCGCTCAACCGGGTCGAGCCGGGCACGATCGCATACGCCGTGCTGCTGGCCGGGCCGGGAGTACCCGGCGGCGACCTGCTGCGCCAGCAGCTCCGGCGAATCACGGCGGCAAACGGCGCACCGGCGGAGATGATCGAGGAACTCGCCGCCCTTCAGGACAGGGGACTTGAGATCATCGCCTCCGACATGCCTCCCGCCGAGGCGGAAGCCGCTCTGCGAGAGGTTGCGAAGGAGCAGATGGCGGCCTCGCCCGAGACCGCCCAGCTCGGCGGCGAGGACCTCGAAACCGCCCTGTCCGCCGCGGTCGAAACGAACCTCAGTCCCTGGTTCCGGTTCTTCATCCGCTACGACCCGCGGCCCGCCCTGGGCGGGCTCGCCGTGCCGACGCTGGCCCTGTTCGGCGGCAAGGACACCCAGGTCGACGCGGATCAGAACCAGTCCGCCATGGAAGCCGCGTTCGCCGGCTCCGGCAACCGGGACATCACCGTGCGCCGCTTTCCCGAGATGAACCACCTGTTCCAGACCGCGGGCACCGGCTCTCCCGTCGAGTACGCGCAGATCGAAGAGACGATGGCGCCCGAAGTGCTCGATCTGATCGGAAGCTGGATCGCCGAGCGCTTCGTCGACTGAGCGCCCGCCGCGATCGAGAGCCCCCGAACGACCGGCCGGTCGAATAGAATCCCGATCCGTTGGCGGTGGCAGTGGCCGACGCCGAAACGACGACACGGACGGTCCGGAATGCCGAAGATCACCTATATCGACCAGGACGGCAGTTCGCGCGTGGTCGAGGCGCCGATCGGGGACTCCGTCATGGAGTGCGCCGTAGACAATGACGTCGACGGCATCGTCGCGGCCTGCGGCGGCAACTGCTCCTGCAGCACCTGCCACGTCTACATCGACGAGGCCTGGGTCAAGGCGGTCGGTCCCCGCCACGAGGAGGAGGAGTTCACGCTCGAATACGGCATCGACGTGCGCCCCACGAGCCGCCTGAGCTGCCAGATCGAAGTGACCGACGAACTGGACGGCCTGGTCGTCCATCTGCCCGCCGAACAGGCGGAGTAGAGCGACCTCCCGTCCAACGAACGCCGCCCCCCCAAGGGAGAGGACACGCCATGACGCTCGAACTCACCTTCCTCGGCCATTCCGGCTTCCTGATGAGCGACGGCGACCACACGCTCGCCATCGATCCTTTCCTGACCGGCAATCCGGTGGCGACGATGGCGGCCGGCGACGTGAAGTGCGACGCCATCGCCCTGACCCACGGCCACGCGGATCACTTCGGCGACACCCTGGCCATCGCCCAGGCCAACGACGCGAACGTGATCGCCGCGTTCGAGATGTGCAACTACCTCCAGGAACAGGGGCACGACAACGTGAACCCCGGCAACCCCGGTGGCAGGATCGATACCGGATTCGGCTGGGTCGCCTTCACCCACGCCTTTCACTCCTCGTCGTTCGAAGGGCAGTACATGGGGATGCCCTGCGGCCTGGCCGTCCACATGGGCGGCAAGACGGTCTACCACTGCGGCGACACGGGGCTCTTCGGCGACATGAAGCTGATCGGCGAGATCTACCGGCCGGACGCCGCCTGCGTGCCGATCGGCGACCGCTTCACGATGGGGCCGGAACTGGCGACCAAGGCGGCCGAGCTGATCGGCGCGCCGGTCGCGATCCCGATCCACTACGACACCTGGCCCCCGATCGCACAGGACCCCGCCGACTTCGCGCCGGCAGGCGTCGAAGTCAAGGTCATGGCGCCGGGCGATACGCTCGCCATCTGACCGCGGATCCCCTTCGCCGCGGTCGCGCCAATCGTGACCCGGCCGCAACAAGCAACACAGCCTTCCGTAACAGGAAGCTGACGACGCCATGCTCGTGTTCGACCATGTCAGCAAGTCCTTCGGCGACCTGCGCGCGGTCGACGACCTGTCCTTCGAACTGGAGGCCGGCGAGGTCTTCGGGCTGCTGGGGCCCAACGGCGCCGGCAAGACGACCGCGATCAACATGGCGGTCGGCCTGCTCGAACCGGACGAAGGGGTGGTCCGCTTCGCCGGCGAAGCCTTCGACCGGGATCCGCGCGAAGCGAAGAACCGGCAGGCGCTCGGACTGGCGCCCCAGTCCATCGCGCTCTACGAGGAGCTCTCCGCCGAAGCCAACCTGCGCTTCTTCGGCCGCCTCCACGGCCTCGGCGCCGCCGAACTCGACGAGCGGGTCGCCGCCTGTCTTGACTTCGTCGATCTGGCCGGCGTCAGGAAGAAGGCGGTCTCCAAGTACTCGGGCGGGATGAAGCGCCGTCTCAACCTGGCGGTCGCGATCATCCACGACCCGGACCTCGTTCTGCTCGACGAGCCGACCGTCGGCGTCGACCCACAGTCCCGAAACGCGATCTTCGACCGGGTCGAGCAGCTTCGGGACGGAGGCAAGCAGATCGTCTACACGACCCACTACATGGAAGAAGCGCAGCGCCTCTGCGACCGTGTGGCGATCATCGACCGGGGCCGGCTGATGGCGCTCGACACGGTCCCGGCGCTGATCGAGGCCCATGGCGGACCGGGCAGCCTGGTGGTCCACTCGGACGGCGGCGAGGACCGCCACGAGACGACCGATCCGCTCGGAACGCTGGCCGAGCTCCAGGCCCGGCAGGCAGTGGATCACTTCCAGTACCTTCCGCCGGATCTCGAAACCGTGTTCCTGAACCTGACGGGCCGGGCGCTGCGGGACTGATGCGAAGAGAGCGGATCAGCGGGAGCAGCTTGTGAGCAACATCGCCACCATGGCCATGAAGGACATCCGCCTCCTGTTTCGGGACCGCCTGTCCCTCTTCTTCATCACTCTCTGGCCCTTGACGATGGCCGTGTTCTTCGGCGCCATGTTCTCCGGCCTGAGCAGCGGCCCGGAAAGCGTGCCGGTCGCCCTCGTCGACGAGGACCGGACCGCGGCGTCGGAGCGCTTCGCGGCCCGGCTCGAAGACTCGGAGCTCCTGACCGTCGAACGGGCATCCGCCGAACAGGGCCTCGACCTGCTCCGGCAGGGCCGCACCGCCGTCCTCCTCACGCTCGGACCCGGCTTCGGCGCCGCCCTCGACAACCCGTTCATCGCCACGCCCCGGATCGACATGGCGGTCGATCCCACGCAGATGGCGGTGGCCGGCATGATCCGCGGCTTCCTGCTCGAGACGGCAGGCGAGGAACTGTCGGCACTGATCACGGATCCCGACCGCATAGCCGCGCTGAACGCCACGAACCGGCTCGGCATCGAGGCGCTGCCGCCCTCCGCCGCGCGCGACGAGTTCCTGACCTTCCTCGACCTGACGCCGAGGATCTCCTCGCTGATCGAGGAACTGGGCATCGGCGGATCGACCACCGCCGCGGCCAGAGGGGGAGCGCCGCTCGATATCGTCCAGTCAACGATCGAGGCGGAACGGATCGGTCCGGCGAACGCCTATTCCGCGAGCTTCCCGCAGGCCATGATCTGGGCGCTGATCGGCGGCTCGGCCTCCTTCAGCCTGTCGCTCACGGTCGAGCGGACCCGCGGCACGCTGCTGCGGCTGCTCGTGTCGCCAACCACCGGGCGGCAGGTACTGGCGTCCAAGGCACTGGCCGCCCTGACGGTGTCGATTGCCACAACGACCGCCCTGATCGCCCTGGGAATCGCAGCGTTCGGCGTGGCGCCCGCCTCGTACCCGCTGCTGGCGCTCGCCGTCCTGTGCGGAGCGGTCTGCTTCAGCGGCCTGACGATGGCCTTCTCCGTTCTCGGCTCGACGGAAGGCGGCACGGCGGGCGTGAGCTGGGGAGTCATGCTACCCATGTCGCTCCTCGGCGGCGTCATGTTTCCGCTCTTCCTGATGCCGCAGTGGATGCAGGTGCTGAGCAACGTCAGCCCGATGAAGTGGGCCCTGCTTGCCTTGGAGGGCGCGGTCTGGCGCGGATTCACGCCCGCCGAGATGGCCCTGCCCTGCGGCGTGCTCGTTCTGATCGGTGTTGTCGCATTCAGCTTTGGCGCCGCCCGGCTGCGCTGGAGCGCGGACTGACCTCTTGACCGGCCCCCTGCTCGTCATCGGTTCGGTCAACTACGACCTGATCTTCCGGCATCCCCGCCTGCCCCAGGCCGGCGAGACGATCTCCGGCGCGGAACTGTTCGAGTCCTGCGGCGGCAAGGGCGCGAACCAGGCGGTGGCGGCGGCGCGTTGCGGTGCGAGCACGCCAGGCGCGCCAGGCAGGACGGCGCCGCCGGTCCTCTTCTGCGGCGCGATCGGCAACGACTCCCACGCCGGAGCGCAACTCCGAACCTTCGAGGAGGACGAAATCGACATCCGGCATCTCCTGGTGCTCGACGACATCCACACCGGCCTGTCGGCGATCTGGGTCGAGGCCGGCACGGGCGACAACCGGATCATGAATGCTCCCGGAGCGAACGGGCGGCTCACCGCGGACGCCCTGGCCGAAGCGCCCATCGAGGACGCAGGCTTGCTGCTGATCCAGAACGAAACGCCGGCCGACGGCGTCCGGAGCGCGGTCGAACGAGCGCACGGCGCGAACGTGCCGGTGATCTGGAACCCGGCGCCGATCGACGAGGCGAGCGACCCGGGGCTCGAGCCCCGGCACGTCGCATGGGTCACGCCGAACGAGGTGGAGTGTGCCGTGCTGCTCGGCCGGCACGGCGAGCGCATCGATGTCGAGAGCGCCGCCGACGCCGCCTCGGAACTTCTGGAGGCGGGCTACGGCGGCGCCGCCCTCACCCTGGGCCCGGCCGGCGTCCTGCTGGCCGAGCCGGGTGCGCCACCGTCCCTGGTTCCCGCGCCGAAGGTCGACGCGGTCGACACGACCGGCGCCGGCGACGCCTTCAACGGCGCCTTCGCCGCCGCCCTGCTGGCCACCGGCGACAGCCGCGAAGCCGCCGCATTCGGCGTCCGCTACGCCAGCGACTCCGTGACCCGGCACGGCACGCAGACCTCGTTCGCCCGCTGGTAGCCCGGCTGCTTGCGCTGTGTGCGCGGGTCTTCCGACCCGCTGCCGCCGAAGGCGGCATCAACTCGCCGGGCGAAGCCCGACCAATTCTGCCGTGTGCACGGAGCCTCCAACCCGCTGCTACCGTAGCGCCGTGACCGTCGCGGCAACCAGCAGGCTGGCCCTCCTGGGCGGAACCCCGGTCCGCACCGCCCCCTGGCCCCAATGGCCCGCGCGGGGCCCGGACGAGGAGCGGGCCGTCCTCGCCGCGCTCCGCGAGGGCGACTGGGGCGGCTTCCCGCTGCCGAACGAACGCTCGGCGACCTTCGCCGCCGCCTTCGCCGAGCGCCACGACTGCGAACATGCCCTCTGCGTGGCGAACGGCACCGTCTCGCTCGAGGTCGCACTCCAGGCGATGGGCGTCGAACCGGGCGCGGAAGTCATCGTGCCGGCCTACACGTTCGAGGCGACCGCCTCGGCGGCCCTGTTCTCGGGCTGCGTACCCGTCTTCGCCGACATCGATCCGGACACCTGGTGCATCGACGTCGAGTCCGCGACGGCACTGGTCACGGAGCGCACCCAGGCGATCGTGCCGGTCCATCTCGCGATGGCCATCGCCGACCTGGACGCGATCGGCGCGCTCGCCGAGACGCACGGACTCGCCGTGCTGGAGGACTGCGCCCACGCCCACGGCGCCCGCTGGCGCGGCCGCGGCGTCGGCTCCTGGGGCGACGCCGGTTCCTTCAGCTTCCAGTCCTCGAAGCTGATGACGGCCGGCGAAGGCGGCATCGTGACCACCTCGGACGACCTCGTTCTCGACCGTCTGCACGCGCTGGTCAACTGTGGCCGCCAGCGCCCCGGAGCAACCGAGGCGCCCCCCGTCATCGGCCACAACTACCGAATGACCGACCTGCAGGCCGCGATACTCGAAGTCCAGCTCGGCAGGCTCGACCGCCAGCACGAGATCCGCGCCGCCAACGCCAGTCGCCTGCGGGCCGCGATCGAGGACATCGGCGGGCTTTCCCATCTCCGGATCGACGACCGGGTGACGACCCAGGCGATCTATCAGTTCGTCTTCCGCTTCGACGGCGAGGCCTTCGCCGGCCTGGACCGCGACACCTTCGTCGCCGCGCTGGCGGCCGAGGGCGTGCCCGCCGACGGCCGCTTCTACGAGTCGCTGCCCGTCAGCGAACTGCTCCGCCCCGACCCGGCCCGCTACCCCGCCTGGAGCGAGGCACTCGCACGGAGGCCGGCCGCCCACTGCCCCAACGCCGAGCGCGCCGCCTACCGCGAGTCCGTCTGGCTGCCCCACCAACTCCTGCTCGGCACCGAGTCCGATGTCGACGACATCGTCGAAGCGGTACTCAAAGTACAGTGCGCTGCCGCCGACCTTGCCGGAGCGACGAGCGCCGAAGTCAAGCGGCTGCGGCAGGCCCGGTCGGCCCGGTAGGAGTTGCGCAGCGGAGTGGACGCCGCTTCGCGGCGCGTCTTCCTGGCCGCCTTCGGCGGCAGCGGGTCAGAACCCGGCTGGCGCGTCCCCGCGCCAGCCGCGTCACAGTCCGAGCGCCCGTCTTCGGGCGGTCGGATGTCAGACCCGCGCACCCAGCCGGCGGGGACGCCGGCGCACCCAGTTTCCTGCCGCGCGACCTCCTAGGCCCAGGTCAGCGTGCTGGTGCTCTGACCGAAGGCGTCCGTCTCCACGCCCATCGACTGCAGCAGGGTCACGTACAGGTTGCAGAGCGGCGCGTTGTGCCTGCCTTCGTGGACGATGTGCTGGCCGTGGCTGAAACCGCCGCCGGCGACCAGGATCGGCAGGTCCTTCGGCTCGTGCGAGTTCGCGTTGCCGAGGTTGCTGCCGAACAGCACGGCCGTGTTGTCGAGCAGCGAGCCGTTGCCGTCGCTGCGCTCCCCCAGGTCGGTCAGGAGATGGTCGAAGCTCTCGACGATCTCGGTCTCGATCTTCTTGAGCTGCGCGATCTTCGACGGATCCTGGCCGTGGTGCGACAGGCTGTGCTGATCGAAGTTGACGCCCGGGACGTCGATCACGACGCCGTGATCCTGGATCATCAGGCTGACGACCCGTGACGAGTCGGTCTCCAGGATCAGCGGGATCATCCGGAACATCAACTGGATGCGCCCGATCAGATCGGAGCGCGACGGGATGTCGACCGGCGGCTCGACATCGACGACCGGCTTCGGCTTCTGCTGCCAGGCCTTGACCTCGGCGAGGTCGAGTTCGGCCGTGCGCACGGCGTTGAAGTAGGAGTCCAGCTTCACCTGATCGGCCAGGCTCACGCGCCGTCGCAGCGACGACGTCTGCGACTTGAGGCGGTCCAGAATGCTGCCGCCGTCGTTCAGGCTCCGCTTCTCCCGCTCGACTTCTTCCGGCGTCCCCTGCAGGAACAACTGCCGGAACAGATTCGCCGGGCTGGTCTCGGCCGGCACCATGGCGCCGCTCCTGGTGTATGACTGACTCTGCGGAGCGGCCGTGCCGAGCACGACGGACGGGAAGCGCGTCGTGTACCCGAGATGGTTCGCGGCCACCTGGTCCATCGAGATCGTGTTGCGGAAACCGTCGAGGCCGGGTCGCCGGGCGGCCGTCAGGAAGGTGATCTCGGAGTTGTGCGGCTGCCGGCCGGTCTGCTCCTCGTGCGAGAACCCGGAGAACAGCGTGAAGTTGTCGCGGTGCTTCTCCAGCAGCGACAGGTACTCCGTTGTCTCATAGCCGGCGCCGGCCGTCTCGGGGAACCAGGCTTCCTTGTAGAGGCCGAGGGTGTTGCAGATGTTGACCATCCGCCGGGGTCCGGTGGCCGCGGCGCGGGCCAGCCCCGGGGTCATCGACTCGAGCATGGGCAGGGCGAGAGCGACGCCCGAGGCGCGCAGGAAGGTACGGCGGTCCAGAGGCTGTCTCAGGTTCATCGCTACCTCGTTCTGAAGAGGTCGCTCTTCGTGACCTCGTGAATCATCGTCCTGAAGGGGAATTCGTCGTCGCTGAGCTTCGCCACGACATCCTCGACGCCGTCGCGGTCCGCGAACTCGATCTCGGCGCCGGTCGAGTAGACGAGGAGCTGGGACACGAGGTGTCGCGCCACCTGTTCCACGTCCCTGCCGAGCAGTTCCTTGTACTCCTCGATCCCGGCGAAGGCCTCGCCGTCGGCGGTGACGCCCGAGGCATCGACCGGGGGTCCCTGCTTGTACGGCATCGGATAGACGAATCCGTCCGGCGTCGTGCCTTCGCCTCCCGCCGCGCGGTAGTTCGTGCGGAAGCCGCCGATCACGTCGAAGGACTCGAGAGCGAAACCCGGCGGATCGATCACCCGGTGACAACTGTTGCAGACGGGCTCGTTGCGGTGCTTCGCCAACTGCTCGCGGACGGTCACGGCGCCCCGGGTGTCCGGTTCGAGGGCCTCGACGCTCTCGGGCGGAGGCGGCGCCGGCTGGCCGAGCAGATTGGCCAGCACGAAGTTGCCGCGCGGGATCGGCGAGGTGATCGTGCCGTTGGCCGTGATCTTGTGGATGCTCGCCTGGGTGATCAGACCGCCGCGGACGCTGTCCGGTGGCAACGCCACCTTGCGCATGTGCTGTCCCTCGACGCCCGAAATGCCGTAGTGGTCGGCGAGCCGACGGTTGAGGAACGTGAAATCGGCGTCGATCAGGCTGCCCACGCCGTGGTTCCCGGCGATCAGCTCGGCCAGGAACAGTTGCGTCTCCCTGGCCATCGCCTGCCCCAGGCGATCGTCGTACTCGGGATAGAGCCCGGAGTCCGGGTTCGTCGCCTTCATCTCGTAGAGCCTGAACGCCTGGCCCGCGAAGTCGTGGACGAAGCGCTCCGACCTGGGATCGTCGAGCAGACGCTCGACCTGAGCCGCGAAGACCCCCGGGTCGGAGAGGCTGCCGTCGGCGGCGCTGGCCAGCAGTTCGTCGTCCGGCAGGCTCCGCCAGAGAAAGTAGGAAAGGCGGGACGCCAGCGCGTGATCGTCCAGCCGCCCCGGATCGCCGGTCTGGAACAGGAAGGGAGGAGCGCTGAGCATGGCGCGGAGCGGGATGCGCACCGCTTCGATGAACGGCCGGCCGCTCTCGAGAAGCGGCTGGGCCAGACTCGCGTAGGCCTCGAGCTCATCCTCGGCCAACGGACGCCGGAAAGCCCGCGGCCCGAAGCCCGCAACGACGTCCACCACGTGCTCGTACGGCGCCTTCGTCAGGACGACGTCGCCGGCATCGTCGAAGTCGACGCCGGCCAGCAGTCTCCGGGCGCTCGGCGGCGGCCAGTCCTCGAACAGCGGACCCTCGATCACGAGCGACCGGAGCGCGATCCCCTCGCCCTTGTAATTCTCCACGTTCCTGTCGGGCGGGTAGTAGTCGAAGTACTCGCCCGGCGGCGGGTCCGCCTCGGCAAGCGAGGGAGCGAGGAGGTCGCCCGGGCGCAGGAAGGTCTCGAACTGCACCGTCCGCGGCGTCTCCCCGACGAGATCCCAGGAGGCGATCAGCTCGTCGAGCGAGGCGGCGGCCGCCTGCTTCGACCCCCGGTAGACGGTCAGCGTCACCGGGCCGCGCGGCTGGTACGCCCAGCCTTCGAGCGTCGCGCGATAGCGGCCGGCGTAGGGCACGTTGTAGCCCTCGGTCTCCGAGTGCATCAGGTACGTGGACCCGCCGTCGACGAACATGACGGCCGCATCGTCCAGCATCTTGGTGATCCCGCCGCCCAGGATCTCCGCCTTGCTCATGTAGGTGAGGTACTGCGAATCGCCGTAGGCGATCTCACGCCTCCCCGTGGCTGGCCGCGGCCCGATCTTGATCGCCTCGTCGAGCGCCCGGTCCGCCACTTCGAGATAGCTGCGGACATGCAGGGGCGACATGCTCTGGTTCGCCGCCACCGTGTCGAAGCCGCCGGAGTCGGCCTCGGCCGGCAGCGACTGGCTCAGTTCCATCGCCACCGCCTCGTCGATGGCGAGCAGATCCTGGATCGTGTAGGCGTACTCGAGCCGGGTCAGGCGCCGCAGCGGAACGCGCTGGCCTCCGCGGGAGGCCAGATTGGCCTCGACCAGGGCCCCCTCGAGCGACGCCAGCGCCGCCTCGATCAGTTCGGCTTCGGGCTTCGGCGCCTCCGGAGGCGGCATCTCGCCGTTGGCGATGCGATCGTGAATGCGCTGCCAGGTGCGGAACGTCCTGGCGTCCGTCAGATCGTGGCTCAGGCGGGTGATGCTGAGCGGCGTGGCGGTCCGGTTTCCGTGACAGCGGATACAGGAACGGTCGACCAGCGGCGCCACGCCCTCGAAGAATCCAGCGGCCTGCGTGGGCGCCGCGGTCTCCTGCGCCGATACGGCCGGCACGAGCAGGACGAACGGCAACGCCGCGACCGCAATGCGATTCTGCTTCATCCTTCTACCCTTCCGCCACCGCGCACCGGGGTGGCTGGCAACTCGCTCAAGAACTTGTAACACCCTACCACTTTGGGCCGCCTCAGCCGTTGCCCTGAAGCGGCAGAACCGCCCCCACGTGGTCCCGGATCCACTTCGCGTCGAACCACTCCAGGGGGTCGACCGGCAGGCCGCCCACGAGCACGGCGAAGTGCAGGTGATCGCCGCCGGCGAGCCCGGTCTCGCCGCTGAGTCCCAGGCGCTGGCCGGCATCGACCGACTGACCGGTCTCGACATCGGTTCGGGACAGGTGCGAGTAGAGCGTCTGCAGGCCGTAGCCGTGATCGACGATGACGGTGTTGCCGTAGATGCCGAAGTACTCCGTCATCACGACCACGCCTGAGTTCGCAGCCGGGACGTCGTCCTGCACACGCGAGGCGAGATCGAAGCCGAGATGGTCCTGCGTATCGACCACACGGCCCTCGTAGACATACTGCCTGCGGGTCGCGAACCGGTCCATGACCTGGGTGTTCCGCATCTGCAGGAACGCGCCGCTCCAGAGCTGACGCGGCGCCGAGCTGGAAGCGACCTCGACCAGCCTCTCCGCGTTCATCCGCCGGAGCTCTCCGTTCAGCATGAGGTAGTTCTCGAGCAGGCTGCCACGGTCCTCGAGCTCAGGCGTCCGGGACATGATCGCGGGCACCACGCGGGCCATGAAGCCGTCGCTCAGCCGGATGGTCGAGGACCGCAACGGGGAGGGCTCGACCTGCCGGAGGAATCGCACGCTTGCCTCGTTGCCGAGCTCGTCGCGCGCGACCAGCCGGAAATGCGATGGATCGGCGCTGTCGTACGGAACGCCGAACAGGACGAAGCGCTCCTGGGGCCCGCCGCCGGGAAGCGGATGACCAGGGAACCGGTAGGGGCCTGCCTCCACGACGCTCTCGACCGCGCTGTCGCCGACCAGGTAGCGCAGCACTCCGCTGCCGGACTGCGTGGGCGTCGCCGTCACCCGCACCGAGCTCAACTCCGGTGGCCGGAACCGGACGGGCAGCGTGAGCTCGGCCACCCTGGGCCGGGGCCGGCGCAAGAGAGTCCCCGGGCGTTCGACCGTGACGCGCACCGTTGCCTCGCCTTCGGCCAGGCCGGGCGTCGGCACCCTGCCTACTTCGACCTGGAGCGTCGCCTCGGATACCGGACTGCCGCCAAGCGACCACGGGCCGGGCGCACGATGGCTCCGTTCTTCGAGCAGCACGGACTCCCCGTCCTGGATCAACTCGACCCGAATCGAACCGAGACCGCGGCCGCCGGCTTCCGCCACGGACGTCACGACGGTCCTGGGGCCGATCCCGGGCAGGTCGGACCTGATCGTGACGACGGGTTCCGGCCCAACGCGAATCCACAGCACCGCGCCGGCGGCAACCAGGGCCGCAACGGCGACCGCCGCCATCGCCCCCCACGGCGGCCGGCCTCGCCGGCGCGGTTCCAGGCGAACGGCCTCCCTTCCCGAAAGCGCCAAGATCCGGCGGCCCGTCAGTCGACCTGGAGCAACTCGACCCAGTTGCCGTCCGGGTCCTCGATCATCGAGATCTTGATGCCGGGACGAATCTCGCGCGGCGAGATGACGATCTTGCGCCCCGCCTCCTCCGCCTGAGCCGTGGCCTCGTCCAGATTCGAGACGGACAACGTCCAGTACCGGTAGCCCGTCGCCCCTCCGATGCCTCCTGGCGGCGACGAGGCCGCCGGCGCTCTCGACAGCGACACGAGCTTGATCAGGCTCGTACCGCAGAGCAGACGGTGCATCGTTCCGCCCGGCATCGGCATCTCACCCTGGTCCTCGAGCCCCAGAATGTCGCGGTAGAAGTGAAGCGACGCCTCCGCGTCACGCACCACGATGCCGAGATCGATCGAGTCCTTCGTCAGTTGTACGCCCACAGCAGCTTCCTCCTGATCTGTCGTGGCGGCGGATGTTATCCGGGTGCGACCGTCAGGGATCGACTCGCCGGGCTTCTCCCTCCCGCTGGCGTGAGACCACGCCGCGGAAGAGCAGGAGAACGCCAACCGCCATGACGGCGAGCGGCCAGAAGTCGAGGACGTCGTCCACCCAGACAAAGTCCGGAAGGCCCGCGATGACGAGGAATCCGCCGGGGATCAGCGGCCACCAGCGGTGCACCCTTTCGTAGAGCAGGGAGATGGCGTAGATCAGCAGGAAGCCGACGCCGATACCGAAGGCGGCGCTCTCGCCGTCGATGAGAAACAGCGAGTCCGAGTACATGTCGTCGTAGGCCAGGCCGGCGCCGAGTCCGATCAGGATTCCGCCCGGAATCAGCAGCCCGAACGCCTTCTTGTAGAAGTAGCCCGCCATGAAGATCCCGCCGACCAGAATCAGGAACAGATGGTCGGGCGAGCCATCCAGTCGCTCCAGCGCCAGCAGAGCGCCTCCCAGCACGATCAGAGCCAGACCGGCCGCAACCTGGCCGGCCAGACCGGGGCCAGGGTCCGCCGCCGGCGGTTCAGGCGGCTGCGCCGGCGGTTCGGGCGGTTCCGGCGGCCCGGCGGATGTCGACGATTCGGACGCGGAACCTGCGGGCGAAGAAGTGTCGTCGTTCATCTCGTCATGTTCCATCAAGTCGTTCCTCCCTGCTGCACTCTACGCACGATCACCCGGCGAGGTTCCATCCACTTCACCTTCGACCACAACCCGTTGCCCCGGACGACGGGCCTGTCGGCGCGCCGGCCCTCCGGCCGGCGACGGGCCTGTCGGTGCGCCGGCCTTCCGGCCGGCGACGGGCCTGTCGGTGCGCCGGCCTTCCGGCCGGCGACGGGCCTGTCGGTGCGCCGGCCTTCTGGCCGGCATTCCGCTGGTACGCTTGCCCCATGCCTGTCTTCGAACGGGGCGATACGCGGATCGAGTGGTGGGAAGCCGGCGAGGGCTTTCCCGTGCTGCTGTTCGCGCCGGGCGGCATGCGCTCGGCGGCCGACATCTGGGGAACGAGCCCGTTCGACCCGCGCGAAGCGCTCTCGGGGTCGTTCCGGGTCATCTCGATGGACCAGCGCAACGCCGGCGGGTCCACGGCGCCGGTAACCGCCGACGACGGTTGGCATTCGTACACGGACGATCACCTGGCGCTGCTCGATCACCTGGGTGTCGAGCGCTGTCACCTGATGGGCGGCTGCATCGGCTCGTCCTACTGCCTCGGCGTCCTCCAGGTCGACGCATCCCGGGTCGGCGCCGCCGTGCTCCAGAACCCGATCGGCCACCACGGGAACCAGGACCTGTTCTACGAGATGTTCGACACCTGGGCCGACGCCCTGCTCGAGCACCGGGACGACGTGGATCCCGCGGCGCTGCCCCCCTTCCGCGAGCGGATGTACGGCGGCGACTTCACGTTCAACGTGGACCGCGACTTCGTGGCCGGAATCGAGACGCCGCTCCTGATTCTGGCCGGCGACGATGCCTACCATCCCCGGCCGGTCGCCGAGGAGATCGCCGCCCTGGCGCCCAACAACGAGATGATCCTCGAGTGGAAGAGCGAGGAGGCGGCAAGCGTCGCCGCAGCCAGCGTGAGAGCCTTCCTGGAGCGACACACACCGTAGCCATCCGAAGGGGAACCAAATGATCGGAGCAACTCTGCTCGGAGCGGTCCTGGCGCTGGGGACTCCACCAGGGCCGGCCACACCGACCGAGGCCCGGCAGGCTGAGAACCTCCCGGAGCGCCCGCTCGGTCGGGGCGTCGGCGAACTGAGCGACGTCGTCGAGGTAACCGTGGTCAACGTGGACGTCATCGCCACCGACCGCAACGGGCGCCCGGCGGAAGATCTGTCGCGCCAGAACTTCCGGGTCTTCGATGACGGCCAGCCGGTCCAGCTCAGCTACTTCAGCCGCGGCGGGGGCAGCGATGCCGCGGACCCGGAACTCGTGCGCGAGCCGCTGTCGATCGCGTTCTTCTTCGACAACACCCATCTCACGGTCGCCAGCCGCTCCGCGGTGATGGACCAGATCAAGGACTTCGCCCGCGGCCAGCTCGAAACCGGTGATCGGGACGTCCCCGTGTACGCGATGGTGGTCGCCTTCGACGGCGAGCTGCGACTGCTCCAGGACCTGACCACGGACTACATCGCCCTCGCCCAGGGGCTGAACCGGGCCGAGGCCGCACACCAGGTCTTCACCGAGGCCCAAGGCCTCAAGCGAAGGTCGCAGGAGAGTTTCCTCCAGTTGATGGACCAGTTGAACGGCCGGCGCCAGGAGTCGGCCGGCAGCATCGGCGCTCTGCGCGCGACGCTCGCCGAGTTGCTCGCCTACGCGCGCGTCGTGCACCAGGACAGCGCCCGCACCGCCGATGCGATCGAGGATGTCGTCGAGTCGCTGGCCCTGGTTCCCGGACGCAAGGCCTTCTTCCTGATCAGCGACGGCTTCGCGTCGCGGCCGTTCGACCGCCTGCTCCAGAACGTGCAGAAGCGCGTGGCCGGCCGCCGGGAAGAAACCGGCGTCGAGCTGATGCAGAACCGCGAGGTCGACGCGCCGGAGGGCTTCGACGCACCGAACAACCTCTACACGAGAAACTCGAACATCCAGGGCACCGCCGCGCTCACCACGACCTCCTTCCAGCAACACCTGTCCGCCTTCGATCTCGGTGACCGGTACGTCGGCCTGGCCGCGCTCGCGAACTCCCACCGCGTCTCCTTCTACGCCTTCAAGCCGCCCGACGTCGAAGTGGCCGCGGCGGCGCTGTCCGAGCGCGTGTCGGACCAGCAGAAACTCACCTACCTCTCCGACCTCCGCGGCGTGCTGAACGGCCTGGCCCACGACACCGGCGGCCGCTCCTGGGTTTCCGGCCGCAACGTGGAGACGTTCTTCGACCAGGTGGCGGCGGACCTCGGTTCCTACTACTCGCTCGGTTATGTGCTCGACGAGTTCGTCGAAGGCTCGATCCACGAGGTCCGGATCAGGCCCCGGCCGCGGAACCTGCGGCTGCGCCACCGGACGAGCTACGTGGCAAGGTCTCTTCGCGAGCGGCTGGCCGAGCGGACGGTCGGCGCCCTGCTGCTCGGCTGGACCGAGAACCCCCACGGACTTCACATCGACAGCATCCAGTGGGACACCGGCGGGGGCGGCTTCTACGACGTCGACTTCACCGTTTCCGTGCCGCTCGAGAGGCTCGTCATGATCGAGCAGGCCGGACAGCGCACCGACCAGGTACGCGTGGTCGCCGTCGTGCTCACCGAGGACGGCGAGCAACTGGCGCCGAGCCACATCGTCCTGCCCCTGGCCATCCCCGACGGTGACTGGTCGGAGGCCCGGGACCAGTTCTTCGCCGTCAGCTTCGAGTACCCCATTCCGCGCGGCAGCCATCGGGTCGCCATCGGCCTCTGGGACGAGAACGGCGGCAACGGTTCCTACATCAGGAGAGAATTCAGTGTGCGCTGACCTTGAAGCCACGCCCGGACCCGCCCACCTCACCGAGGCCGAGCTGACCGCCGGCTTCGGCCATGTCCTGGCCTCCCCCGCCGACGGCGGCACCCTGGAAATGATCGTCCGGCGGCCCGCGGTCGATCAGCGGGAGACGCTCGACGAGGGACGGCTCACCACCGAGGAGGGCCTCGAGGGCGACACCTGGAGAACCCGCCGCGGCTACTCCCTTCCCGACGGCTCGCCCGATCCCGACGCCCAGATCACCCTGACCAACGCGCGGTTCGCCGACCTGATCGCGGGCGCCCGCGACCGCTGGCCGCTTGCCGGCGACCAGCTCTACGTCGACCTCGACCTGAGCGAGGACAACCTGCCGACGGGCACCAGGCTCCGCATCGGCGAAGCGACCATCGAGGTCACGGCCCTCCCCCACACCGGCTGCAGCAAGTACCGCCAGCGCTTCGGGCTGGAGGCGCTCAAGTTCACCGCCACGCCGGAGGGCAGGTCGCGGCATCTGCGCGGCATCTACGCCCGCGTCGTCGAACCCGGGGCGGTGCGGGTCGGCGACCCGATCGAGAAAGTGGGTTGACGCCGGTGGCGATCACCAGGGGAGTCCGGCAACTCGTCGCCGAGGCCGACGCCGCGGTCGCAACGGTCACGGCGGCGGACGCGCTTGAACGACAGCGGAACGGCGCCCTCATCGTCGACCTGCGCGACATCCGCGAGCGGGCCCGCGAGGGCTTCATCCCCGGCTCCTTCCACGCCCCCCGGGGCATGATCGAGTTCTGGGTGGATCCCGACAGCCCCTACTTCAAGGAGGCCTTCGCCGGCGACCGGGAGTTCATCTTCCACTGCGCCAGCGGCTGGCGCTCCGCGCTCGCGACGAAGGCGGTCCAGGACATGGGGCTCGCGCCCGTGTCCCACATCGGTGGGGGCTTCACGGCCTGGAAGAAGGCCGATGCGCCCGTGCTGCGGACGGAGGACGGCCGCGAACCCAGGTGATGGCGACGCCAGGGCCGCCTCGGTCCTGCTTGACAGCAAGGTACGGTTTCCTTAGCCTCTCCGCCCTTATCAAAGCCGATCCGCAAGATGCTCTTCCACCTCAACTTCACCGCTCCCCTCGCCAAGGGCCACTGCCGCGGCGCGAAGCGTCCGGGACGCGATCCTGGGTGACCTGGTAGATCGAGAACGCATCTTCTCCTAGCGGCCGGCCATCCAGAGGGATGAGCCGGCTTCTTTTTTCCTGAAACGCGCATACTCTGGAAGAGAAAACGCCGCAAGCGCAAACCCAACCACCGAGGAGACATCGCAATGGAACTCCAGACCGTCGACGCCGACAGCGAGTGCCCCGAGTGTTTCGAGGCCGTGAGCCTCAAGGCGGTCATGCAGCATGAGATCGTCCAGTGCGCCGGCTGCGGCGTCGACCTGGAGGTGATCGAACTCGACCCCGTCGCCCTGGAGCTCGCGCCGGAAGAAGAAGAGGACTGGGGCGAGTAGCAGGAACCGGAAATGCGCATCGGAGTCCTCTACAGCCGGGTCCGGCCCGAAGAGAAGCTGCTGTTCGCCGAGCTCGAGCGTCGGCCGGCCGACGTCGAGCTGATCGACGACCGCAGAGTCGTCCTCGCACTCGGCGGGAGCAGCGCACTCGAGCCGCCCTTCGACTTCGATGTCGTCTTCGACCGCTCGCTCAGCTACAGCCGGGCCCTGACCAACCTGCGCGTCCTGGCCGACCGCGGCGTAGCCACCGTCAATCCCGCCCGCGTGATCGAGAACTGCGGGGACAAGGTCCGCACGTCGAGTCTGCTCCAGGCGGCCTCGGTGCCGACGCCCGCCACCCGCGTGGCCTCGACGCCCGAGGCGGCCCTGCTCGCGATCGAGGAACTCGGCTACCCGGTCGTCATGAAGCCCACCGTCGGATCCTGGGGCCGCCTGATCGCGCGCATCAACGACCGGGACGCCGCCGAAGCTCTGCTGGAGCACAAGAGCACGCTCGGCTCCTACCAGCACTCGATCTTCTACCTGCAACGCTACGTCGACAAGCCCGAGCGGGACATCCGTGGCTTCGTGGCCGGCGGCAGGACCCTCTGCGCGATCTACCGCCGGGCGCCGCACTGGATCACGAACACGGCCCGCGGCGCCTCCACCGAGAACTGCCCGGTGACGCCGGAGATCGACGACCTCTGCCGGAGGGCAGCGCGCGCCGTCGGCGGCGGCCTGCTGGCGGTCGACCTGGTGGAGGACCGCGACCGCGGCCTGCTTGTGCTGGAAGTCAACCACACGATGGAGTTCCGCAACTCGATCGCACCCACCGGCGTCGACATCCCCGCGCGCATGATCGACTTCGTCGAACGGGTGGCCACCGTGGGCTGGGACGAGGCTCAGGAACCGGAGGCGGCATGACCCTCCGGGCATCGATCGTCGGCGGGTCCGGCTACGCCGGCGGCGAGTTGCTGCGGCTGCTGCTCGGCCACCCCGGGTTCGAGGTCGCCCAGGTCACTTCGCGGCGGCTGGCCGGCTCTTTCGTGCACTTCACCCACCCGAACCTGCGCGGTCACACCGATCTGCGCTTCTCCACCGTCGACGAACTCGAGCGCTGCGACCTGCTCTTCCTCTGTCTGCCGCACGGCAACGCGGCCAGGGACATCGACCTCTACTCCGAACTCGTACCGAAAGTCGTCGATCTCTCGGCCGACTTCCGGCTTCGTTCGGCCGAGGCATGGGAGAACTGGTACGGCGACCCCCATGTCGCGCCTGAGTGGCTCGACCGCTTCGTGTACGGCCTGCCCGAGCTGGACCGCGAGGCAGTGGCCGGCGCCGACCTCGCGAGCGGCGTGGGATGCAACGCGACCGCGACCCTGCTCGGTCTGCTTCCACTGCTCGAACCCGCAACTCTGGAGAACGATCTCGTCGACTGGAGCCGGGGCGTCGTCACCGAACTGAAGGTCGGCAGCAGCGAAGGCGGCGCGTCGTCGTCGGATGCCTCCCACCACCCCGAGCGGTCGGGCGTCGTTCGCAGCTTCCGGCCGACGGGCCACCGGCACACCGCCGAGGTCGAACAGGCGTTCGCGAGCCGCGGCGTCGACGTCGCCGGCGACGTTCACCTCTCGGTGACGGCCGTCGAGATGGTGCGCGGCGTTCTCGCGACCAGCCACGTCTTCCTTGCCGACGCCACGGACAAAAGAGCCGCCGAGCGCGAGCTCTTCCGGACCTACCGTTCCTTCTGCCGGCAGCATCCCTTCGTTCGCCTGGTCAAGGACCGGCGCGGCATCCACCGCTATCCCGAACCGAAGATCCTCGCCGGCAGCAATCACGCCGAGGTCGGTTTCGAGCTCGATCCGAGGACCGGGCGCCTGGTCGTCATCTGCGCCATCGACAACCTGATGAAGGGCGCGGCCGGCAACGCGGTCCAGTGCGCCAATCTGATGTGCGGCTACGGAGAGACCCGGGGCCTCGACTTCCTCGGGCTCCACCCGGTGTGACGATGGCCGAAGCCAACGCGAACCCCGACAGCGAGCCGCTCGTGATCAAGGCCGGCGGCGGCAAGGCGCTCGACGTGGAGGCCATCGCCGCCGATGTCGGATCCCTCTGGCGAGCCGGCCGGCCCGTGGTCCTGGTGCACGGCGGGGCGGAGACGACGAACGAAGTCGCCGAGCAACTGGGACACCCGCCGCAGTTCGTGACCAGCGAAAGCGGTTACAGCAGCCGCCGGACGGACCGCCGCACGCTCGAGATCTTCGAGATGGTCTACTGCGGCCTGCTGAACAAGCGCTGGGTCGAACTCCTGCAGCGCCAGGGCGTTGCAGCGGTCGGGCTGTCCGGACTCGACGGCCGGCTGTTCGAGGGGCGCCGCAAGGACAGGCTGCGCATCCGGCACGGCGGCCGGCGCCTGGTGCTGCGCGACGACTGGACCGGCACCGTCGAGAAGGTGAACGGAGAACTGCTGCGCCTGCTGCTCGACGGCGGCTACCTGCCGGTCCTGACGCCCCCCGGCGCCTCCTTCGACGGCGAAGCCGTGAACGTGGACGGGGATCGCGCGGCCGCCGCCATCACGACTGCCCTTGGCGCCCCGACCCTCGTCTACCTCTCCGGCGCTCCGGGACTGCTCGCCGACTTCCCCGACGAGGACTCCCTGATTCCCCGCTTCGAAGTCGCCCGCGGCGCGCTCTCCGGCGCCGCTCCGGACGCCGGGCTCGAACCTCTGGCGGCCGCGGCCGAAGACCGGATGAAGAAGAAGGTGCTCGGCGCCGCCGAGGCGCTCCGCGGCGGCGCCGACCGGGTCATCTTCGCCGACGGCCGGATCGAGCGGCCCGTGCACGCGGCCCTCGACGGCGCGGGCACTCACATCGTCGTCCGAACGGCGAACCCGCGGGAGGATTCGTGATGAGTGCCACCGCAGCGGATGCGACCGTCGCACCCGGCCCCGAGGACCGCCGCCTCGGGACCTGGGCGCCGCGCCGGCCCACTCCGCCGATCGTCGGCGGCGAGGGTTGCGAACTGATTGCCGAGAACGGCGACCGCTACCTCGATCTGACCGCCGGCTACGGCGTCTGCTGCCTGGGCTACAACCACCCGGCGATCGTCGACGCGATCAAGCACCAGGCGGATCGGCTCACCTTCTGCCCGCTCAACGTGTCGAGCGCCGTCCGGGCGGAGTACGTCGAGGCGCTGGCAGCCGTCCTGCCCGCGGCGCTCGACCGCGTGTTCCTGTGCAACAGCGGCACGGAAGCGGTCGAGGGCGCGCTCAAGTTCGCGGCGCTGGCTACCGGAAGAAGCCGAACGGTTGCGCTCCGGAACAGCTTTCATGGCCGCACGCTGGGCGCACTGGCGATGACCTGGAATCCGGCGGCCCGCAGGCCCTACGCCGGGCTGCTTCACGATGCCGTCTTCGTTCAGCCGGAGGCCGAGGCGATCGAACAGGCGGTCTCCGAAGAGACGGCCGCGGTCGTCCTCGAACCCGTTCAGGGCGAAGGCGGCGTCAACGTGCTCGCGGACGACCTCCTTCTGGCGGCGCGCCGCGCCTGTGACCGGCACGGCGCCCTGCTCATTCTGGACGAAGTGCAGACGGGTTTCGGCCGTTGCGGCAACTGGTTCGCCCATCGGCACACGCCCGGACTCGAGCCCGATCTGATGGCGATGGCGAAGGGCATCGGCAGCGGCTTCCCGCTCGGAGCGATCGCCTACGGCGGCCGGGTCGCCGAGGCGCTTCGCCCCGGAAGCCACGGCTCGACCTACGGCGGCAATCCGCTCGCCTGCGCGGTCGGCCTCACCGTGATCGAGACGCTCCGGGATCTCGACCTGCCGACAAGGGCAGCGACAATGGGCACGCGTTTCGCCGATTCCCTCAGGAGCCGGTTCGCCTCGAGCCCGCGGGTGCGGGAAGTTCGGGGACGCGGCCTGCTGATCGGTGTCGTCCTGCGTGAACGCGCGGGACGCCACATCGCCCGCCTCGCTACGGAACACCGGATCCTGGCCCTGCCCGCCGGTCCGAACGTGATCCGCCTGCTGCCGCCGTTGATCGTCTCGGACGAGGAACTCGAACGCGGCGCCGAGGCGATCCAGGCCGTGCTCGGAGGAGAATGATCGTGGACACCGAGGCCGTTGACGCCGGCCGCCACCGCGTCGAGATCGAGCTGGTGCGGGGACTCGTCGCGGTGCCGTCGCTGTCCCGGCACGAAGCGGCCGCCAGCGGCTGGCTTGCCGAAGAGATGGCCGCGCGGGGCCTCGAACGCTGCCACGTCGACGGCGCGCTGAACGCCGTCGGCGAATTGGGCGATCCGACGGCCTCCCGCCTGGTCGTCCTGCTCGGACACATCGACACCGTGCCGGGGAACATCCCGGTCCGGATCGAGGACGACGGATCGCCTCATGGCATCCTGCATGGCCGCGGTTCGGTCGACGCGAAGGGGCCGCTCGCCAGCTTCGTGGCGGCGGCGGCCCGACTGGGCGGAGACTGGGCCCGCGCCCACGACCTGCGGGTGATCGTCGCCGGCGCGACGGAAGAAGAGGCGGCGACTTCCCGCGGCGCCCACTTCCTGCTGAAGCGGCTGAACGGCCGCGACGAGCCGGCGCCCGACTTCTGCATCATCGGCGAGCCCAGCCACTGGCACCGGGTGACGCTCGGTTACAAGGGACGCCTGCTGATCGACCTGATGGCCCGGCGGCCGAGCAGCCACACCGCCGGCCCGGAGGTCGGCGTCGGCATCACCGCGTTCGACCTCTGGCGGCGCCTGGAACAGGTGGCGGAGCGCCACGGGGGCCGGACACCCTTCGAGCGTGTGCTGCCCAGCCTGCGCTCGATCGGGACGACGAGCGACGGTCTCTACGACACCGTTCGCGCCGACTACGGCCTGAGGCTCCCCGTCGACTTCGACGTCTCCGCACTGGTCGACGAACTGACGGACTGGTTCGGCGGCGCGGCGGCGGACATCGACGGGCCGCTGTTCTCGGACCTGGACCCGGAGCGCGCCACCGGCACGATCCGCTGCGAGCAGGGGCACGCCGGCCTGGAACTCAGCCTGCGCGGCTACGAGATCGGGGTCCGGGCAGACCGGCACTCGCCCCTGGTCCGCGCGTTCCTCGCCGCCATCCGCGCTGTCGGCGGCACGGACGTCGCGCCGAAGTTCGTCGTCAAGACGGGTACCTGCGACATGAACATCGTCTGGCCCGTCTGGCGCTGTCCCATCCTTGCCTACGGCCCGGGGGACAGTACACTCGACCACACACCGAACGAGCACCTGGATCTGAACGAGTACCTGCTGGCGGTCGACACCGTGGAACTTGCACTGAGGAATCTCGCCGCGGCCATGCCGGTTACCGGCTGACCGCGTGGCGCCCCGTCCGCCCCGCATCGACCGCACCGCCTTCGGCGTCAGCGTCGCGCTGATCGTGCTGGTCTGCGCTCCCCTCGCGCTGGCGCCCCAGGCCGGCGGCGCTCTGGTGGTGCGGGCCTACGAGTCGCTGACGGAGCGTTTCGGCCTCATCTACCAGTGGGCGACGCTGGCGGTCACCGTGTTCCTGGTCTGGCTCGCCTTCAGCCACCACGGCAAGCGCAGGCTCGGCCACGAAGACAGCCGGCCGGATTTCAACATCTTCAGTTGGATGGCGATGCTCTTCTGCGCCGGCATCGGGGCCGGGCTCCTCTACTGGTCGACGATCGAGTGGGTGACCTACCTCGACAAACCGCCCTTCGGACTCGCGCCGAACTCCACCGAGGCGGTCGAATGGGCGGCGACCTACGGCATCTTCCACTGGGGCATCTCGGCCTGGGCGCTGTACTGCTTCCCGGCCGTGGCGATCGCGATCCCCTACTACCGGCAGCACGCGCCGGTACTCCGCCTGAGCACCGGCCTGCACGCGCTGATCGGCCGCGACGGCTACGACCGCCCGCCCGCGCGGGTCGTCGACCTCCTGTTCATCCTGGCCCTGGTCGGCGGCACCGGCACCTCACTCGGCCTGGGGACGCCGATGGTGGCGGCCTGCGTCAGCGAAGTCCTGGGAATCGAACAGACCTTCGGGCTCCAGGTGACGATCCTGCTCGTCTGCGTCTCCCTGTTCGCGGCCAGCGTCTACCTCGGGCTCGAACGGGGCATCAAGCCGCTCTCCGACGGCTCGGTCCTCGCCGCGATCGTCCTGCTCGCCTTCATCCTGATCGTCGGCCCGACCAACTTCCTGCTGCGCAGCGGCACCAACTCCATCGGTCTGATGCTCGAGAACTTCATCCGGCTGAACACCTGGACGGACCCGGTTGCGCGCACCGGCTTCATCGAGGACATGACCGTCTTCTACTGGGCCTGGTGGATCGCCTACGGACCCTTCATGGGCCTGTTCGTGACCCGCATCTCCCGCGGCCGGACGGTGCGGCAACTGATCCTCGGCATGATGGTCCTCGGCACCCTCGGCTGCGCTCTCTTCTACGCCGTGCTCGGCAACTACAGCATGCACCTGGACCTGTCGGGAGCGCTTCCCGTGCGCGACATCGCCGCCCAGGCCGGCAGCGAGACCGCGATCGCCCAGAGCATCGGCTTCCTGCCGCTCGGGCCCCTGGTCCTCACCGTCTTCGCGCTCGTGGCGATCGTCTTCATCGCCACGACCTACGACTCCGCGTCCTACTGCCTGGCGGCGTCGGCCACCCGCAACCTGCCCGAAGGAACCCATCCGGCCCGCTGGCATCGCCTGTTCTGGGCCTTCGCGGTCGGCATTCTGCCGGTCACGCTGATGTTCATCGGCCAGGAGGGCGGCAACAACCAGCTAAGGGTCATCCAGTCGGCCACCCTGGTCGTCTCGCTGCCCCTTCTCGTCGTCGGTGCGCTGATGGCGGTGTCCCTGATGCGCTCGCTGCGCGAGACCGAATCCGAGCCCCGCTGAACCCGTCTGATGGGTGCGCGGGTCTCAGTGGTCGCGGCCGGACCCCAGCGCCGACCTGAGCTCGCCGATGGCGCTCGTCATCGCGTCGAGCGCGTTCTCCCAGTCCGACCAGTGGAACGCATGCCCAGCTTCGATCGCCTCATCCCAGGAATCGTTGATCGCGAAGAGCGCGTCGGCAGCCTCATGGCGCTTCGAGGGGTCCCTGAGCCGCAGCACGGAACGACTCACCTCCGCCCGCTGCTGGCCCAGACTCCGTAGCCGCGCCAGGTTGCGGCCGCCCCGCGCCAGAGCTTCCTGGCCCGCTTCGCCCGGGATGCCGGCGACCTCGTGATCCGCGTCCGGGCCGTGACACCGACTGCACCGCCCCTGCAGGCCGCCCTCGACACCGAGCGACTGCGCCGCCACGCTGCCGTGGCAGGTGCGGCAGGTAGGCGCCGCGCGAACCTGACGCTCGAGCAGCGCGTAGTGGGGGCTTTGCTGCAGCGCCCCGTACTCGGCATCGTGGCAGCGGCCGCAGGTCCGCGGCAGGTTCCAGTGGTTCGTCGGGCTATCCCGGTGGGCGCTGTTGAGCACCCCCTTGTGCGCGCGCAACTCGACGAACGTCGACGTGTTGCCGCCATGGCAGTCGGCGCACGATACGCCGGCGGCGCCGTGGGCGGAGTCGCGGAACTGCCGCAGATGGACTGCCGCGGCCTCGTCGAGTTCCTGGGCGGCATGGCAGTCGATGCAGGGATCCTGCGCCGACGCGGCGGCGGCCAGGGCGGCGACGGCCAGAACCGGAACCGCCCACCGTACGATCCCTCCGGCTCGCTTCACGGCGTCAGACTACCAATACTCGCGGGGGACAGGCGCCGGGGATCACCGCCAGTCGAACTCGGGCGTCAGGGAGACCTCCCGGTCCCCTCCCGACATCTCCGGCAAGCGCAGGCGGTAGTAGTTCAGTGGAATCCCGCCGTACCAGTAGCGATGCCGGGCGATGCGGGCCGGCCGCTCGATGACATGGCGCGTCGTGGCCTGACCCGTACCTCCGGCGACAGGCGCCAAGGTCACCGTCAGACGGGCAAGGCGAACCGGCGACCCGACCAGGAGTTCGCCGTCGGCCGATGGCCGGTAGCGGATCCCGTCCGGACCGTGTCGCCAGACACCGTCGCCGATCAACCGGACGCGCAGGTCGCCGTGCTGAATGTCGGCCGGGGCCGATCCGAGGTGAATCTGGGACGTCTCGAGCGGCAGGAGGCTCTTCGCCGCGGCCGACACGTAACGCAGCCGCCGGGCGCCCTGCTCGGGATCGATCTCCAGCGGGAAGGAGGCCGCCGTCCGCCACAGCGGCAGGACGAACAGCGCCGCCGCCGCCGACATGGCCGCCAGCCAGCGCCTGGACGGCGGGCGCTCGATCAGGAACCAGCAGGCCGCGTAGAGAGGCAGGAACCAGCGGTTCGCGATCGCTCCCGCGCCGCCGTAGAAGTTGTACGGGTTCTTGATCAGGAAGGCCAGAAGCCCGACGGCGATGCCGAGAAGCAGCCAGCGGCGCCGCGAGCCCGGCCGCAGGCAGGCGCAGGCAAGGAGCAGCGGCAGGAAGTACGGGACGATGCCGATGCTTCGCCCGATCAACGCGTAGACCAGGTTGTGGCCGAGCAGCGCCGCGTCGAGGTCGGGCAGCAGGAAGCCCTCGCGGACCCAGGACGCGTCGCCGCGCACGGACAGCAGCTCGGGCCAGCGCTCTCGATCGAAATCGACGTCCGGATAGCCCGTGGCGCTGCTGAATCCCTGCCGTTCGCTCACGTAGGGAGTCCATGCGCCGCCGCTCGCGCGGTGGAACCAGGCTGAGCCGAGCAGCAGCAGGATCGCTCCCGCCGCCGCCAAGGCAGCCGATCGACGGCCCCAGTTCCGGCGAAGAGTCGGCGCCGCGGCCACCAGCACCGCCGCCAGTATCGCGAGGTAGAACGGCCTGCCGGCCCCGGCCACGGCCAGCAGGAAGCCCCCGGCCACCAGCCGCGCCGCGGAGAGCGCTCTGCCCTCGAGCCAGGGGTCAAGGCAGCAGAGTCCGAGGGCCGTGACGACCAGGTAGAGGAGGTCCGCATGGACCCAGAAGACATGAGCGAAGGTGACCGAGAAGAAGAGCAGGAACGCCGCCACCAGCGGTCCGTCGGCGCCGATCCGGGTGGTCAGCAGGCAGTCAAGCAGCAGCGCCGCCGCGACGAGCAGCAGCAGGTTGGCCAGAATCGGCCCTCGTTGCGGCGCCGCGCGGACGAATGGAGCCAGGTAGAGCGAGTAGAAAACCGGCTTGGCGTAGACCAGGGTCGCTCCGTCGTCGACGCTCTGGAGAATCAACGGGTCGGGCACCTTGCCCGTCATCCGCTGGTACCGCCGAAAGTCGGCTTCTTCGTAGCGCCGGTCGAAGTCGAACGCCAGGCTCTGGGCCTGCATCGCGTAGACGCCCTCGTCGCCGACCGTGTAGGTCCAGTCGGACGGGTCGAAGACGGCCGCGCCGGCCGCCAGCGCGAGCAGGAGGAGCCAGAGCACACCCCGCTGCCTGGTCGGCGCTGCGATGCATCGCCACCCTTGCCCGCTGCCCGAGGCTCCCTCCATAGCGGGCAGGACGCTAGCAGCCGGTCGTGGTGCGGGCGCCAACTTCGCCAGTCAAAGGGAATCTGAGGACGGCGAATCGGGTTGCGACTCGTTCCGGCCGCAAGAAGTTGTTGTAGTCTCGGCGCGGTCGACGTGCAATCGAACAAAGGAGCACTTCCCATGTGGAAACCTGAAGTCGAGCCCCCTCGCCTGTCGTACCTGCTGGTCCTGTTCCTGGCCCTCTGTCTGGCCAGTCCGGTTCTGGCTCAGGAGGGGGACAACCAGGACGAGTCCGAGGCCGAAGAACCGCAGGAGTTTGAAGAGACGATTGTCGTCGTCGGCACCCGCACGGAGGGACGGACCGTTACCGCATCCCCCGTGCCGGTCGATGTCATTCCCGAGGCCGAGCTCGTCGGGCAGGGCGTCAATGACTTGACGGACCGGATTCGCACCGTGGTGCCGTCCTACAACGTCGGCACCCAGCCGATCAGTGACGCGGCCACGCTGGTCCGACCGGCGAACCTCCGCGGCCTGGCGCCGGACCACACCCTGATCCTCGTCAACGGCAAGCGCCGTCACCGCGCCGCCGTCATCGCCTGGCTGGGCAACGGCATCTCGGACGGCTCCCAGGGGCCGGACATCTCCGTCATCCCGGCGATCGCCCTCCGCCAGGTCGAGGTCCTGCGCGACGGCGCCTCGGCGCAGTACGGCTCGGACGCCATCGCCGGCGTCATCAACTTCCAGCTCAAGGACGCGAGTTCGGGCGGCAGCGTCGAGATCCGGACGGGGCAGTTCCAGGACTCGAACCCGGGCTCCAGTTCCGGCTTCGGCGGCCAGTACACGTTCGCCGGCGAGAACGGCCCCTCGTACGCCGTCGCCGCCAACGTGGGCATGCCGATGGGCGAGAACGGCTTCTTCAACCTGAGCATGGAGTACGGCGGCGCCGACCCGACCAGCCGCAGCGTCCAGCGGAACGACGCGATCAACATCATCAACACCGGCAACACCAACATCCGCAACCCGGCGCAGGTCTGGGGTTCGCCGCTGGTCGAGGACGACATCAAGTTGTTCGCCAACTTCGGCAGCCTGTTCTCGAACGGCACCCAGTTCTACGGTCACGCGAACTACGCCACGCGCAAGACGACCGGCGGCTTCTACTTCCGCAACCCGCACACGCGGTCCGGCGTCTTCAGCAATGACGGCGGCGGGTCCATCCTGGTCGGCGACCGACTGTGGGCCAGCACCGGCGTCGAGGGCGCCGGCGGCTGTCCCGCACTCACGGTCACCGGCCATGTACCGGACCCGATGGCCCTCGCCGCGATCGAGGCGGACCCGAACTGCTTCACGCTCTACTCGCGCTTCCCTGGCGGCTTCACGCCCCAGTTCGGAGGCGACCTGACGGACTCCTCGATCGTCGCGGGCGTCCGCGGTTACCTGGACAGCGGAATGACCTGGGATCTCAGCGTCAACGTCGGCAGCAGCGAAGTCGACCAGTTCATCTACAACACGGTGAACGCGTCGCTCGGCTACGACACGCCGACCTCGTTCAACCCCGGCATCTATGAGCAGACCGACACGAACGTCAACTTCGACATCACCTACCCGCTGCGAGACAACGTGAGCCTCGCGGCCGGCCTCGAGTGGCGGAACGAGCAGTTCCGGATCGGCGCCGGCGACGCCGCTTCGTGGGAGATCGGCCCCTATGCGGCGCAAGGCTTCGGCTCAGGGTCCAACGGCTTCAACGGCTACCGGCCCGAGAACTCGGGAACCTGGGATCGCGCCAACGTCGCCATCTACGGCGACATCGAGGTCGACACGGCGGACGAACGGGGAACCGTCACCGCCGCGCTGCGGGTCGAGGACTTCGACGGCTTCGGCAACACGATCAACGCGAAGGTCTCCGGCCGCCGGCAGGTCTCCGATGTCGTGGCGCTGCGCGCCGCCGTCAGCACCGGCTTCCGCGCGGCGACGCCCGGTCAGCAGAACGCGTTCAACGTGACGACGGCCTTCGATCCGGAGACCGGCGGCCTGTCGAACAGCGGCACCGTGCCCTCGACGTCGTTGCCGGCAGCCCTGCGAGGCGGCGAGGACCTGCAGCCCGAGGAGGCGGTCAACTTCTCCGCGGGTCTGGTCATCGACAGAGGCGAGTTCACCTTGACGGCCGACGTCTTCAACATCGACGTGGACGACCGGCTCGCCGTGTCCGAGACGTTCCGTCAGTGCGCCCTCATCATGGAACCGAACTGCGTTACGGATGCTGAGATCGAACAGTTGCTCTCCGGCGGCTTCGTCGAGGCGCGGAACCTGAAGAACTTCCGGTTCTTCGTCAACGACTTCGCCACCCAGACGCAGGGCCTCGACGTGGTCGGCACGTGGACACCGCCGGAGCTCGGTGGCGACACGAGCTTCAGCCTCGTGTTCAACTACACGAAGACGGAGGTCACGGACCACAATCCCGACACGGTCGGCCCCTTCCGCATCGCCACGATCGAGAAGGGCCTGCCGGAGTTCCGGTGGAACCTGGCGATGAACCACAGCGCCGACCGCTGGAACCTGATGGCCCGCGTGAACTACTTCGACGGCTGGTGGGACAGCGAAGACGCGCAGAACCTCCTCGGCCGGAACAACGCGCCGATGTACTCCGACTACAACGGCGAGTTCCTGCTCGACGTCGAACTCGGCTTCCCGCTGCCGAACAACACGTCGATCGCCGTCGGCGTGCAGAACCTGCTGAACACCTATCCGGAAGAGAACCCCGGCGGCGCCGACGGAGTCGGCAACCGCTACGGCCAGTTCTCGCCGTTCGGCTTCAACGGGTCCTACTACTACGTCCGCTTCAACTACGCCTGGGGCCAGAGCTTCTAGGCGAAGAGCCACAGGGCACCGGCCGCGAGGTCGGTGCCCGCTCGACCCGCCTCAGCCGCCCGCCGCCGACTGGATCGGCGCGGGCGGCTGTTGCCCTTCCTGGCTACTTTCCAGGCTCTGGAGCAACCAGTAGCGCCGGTACAGCTCGTTCGCCTCGTACAGTTCCTCGTGGCTGCCGGCGGCCACCAACCGGCCCTGATCCAGGACGTGGATGCGCCGGGCCCGGCGCGCGGTGGCCAGGCGGTGGGCGATGACGATCGTCGTCCTGCCCTCGAGCAACTGCTCGATCGCCCGCTGAACCGTGGCCTCCGAGTCCGGGTCGAGAGAGCTCGTCGCCTCGTCCAGCAGGAGGATCTGCGGGTCGCGCAGGAACGCGCGCGCGATCGCGATCCGCTGGCGCTGGCCGGCCGAGAGCAGCACGCCGCGCTCGCCGACCTCCGTCTCGAAGCCCTCGTCCAGGCGTTCGATGAACGAGGCGGCGCCCGCCGCTTCAGCGGCCGCCCGCACGTCGTCATCGCCGGCGTCGGGCCTGGCCAGCCGGATGTTCTCGGCCACGGATCCCGAGAACAGGAAGATGTCCTGCGGCACCAGCGCCATCCGGCGCCGCAGATCGGCGAGCGCGACATCGCTGAGGGAGAGGCCGTCGAGGAGAATCTCCCCCTGCTGCGCTTCGTAGAATCGAAGCAGCAGACAGAAGAGCGTGCTCTTCCCCGAACCGGACGGGCCGACCAGGGCCACCAGCTCGCCCGGAGCGATCTCGAGCGAAACGTCTTTGAGCGCCGGCTGCTCCGCCCCCTCGTAGCGGAAACCGACCGAACGGACGCGGAGACCACCAGCGGTTTCGGCAAGCCTCGCCGGCGTCGGAGGATCGACGATCGCGGACCGCTGGTCGAGTAACTCGAACACCCGTGCGCTCGCTCCTCGCAACCGCTTGTAGCCGGCGTAGAGAGCCCCCAACTGGCCCACCGACATCCCGATGGAGAACGTGTAGAGAAGAAACGAGGTGAGCCTTCCCGGCGAGAGCGATCCCTCCAGCATCAGACTCCCGCCGTAGCCCAGCACCAGGGCGAACGCGGTGTAGCCGAAGAACGCCATCAGGCCGCTGAAGCCCCCGTAGAGACGAACGTTGTGGAGCTGAACGCCGAGCAGGTCCGCAAGCCGAAGCCCGTACCGAGCCCTCGCCTGGTCCTCCGCCGAGAAGGCCTGCACGGTGCGTATGCCGGCCAGCGACTCCTCCGCCCAGGCTGACGTCTCGGCCACGGCGTCGCGCTCCTCCTGCGCCACCCGTTCCAACCTCCTGCCATAGAAGATGGCGAACAGCACGACGGGCGGCACCACGAGCAGCGCGACCACCGTCAGGCGAGTGTGCAGGACGAGCAGGATCACCAGGACGCCGACAAAGCGCACCGCGGCCTGGAATCCGGACGGAATCTGCTCGGTCAATGCGGTCTGGACGACCGTCAGGTCCGACGCCATGCGCGACAGGAGCTCGCCTACGCGCCGGCGGTCGTAGAAGTCGACGGACAGGCCGACCAGGTGACTGAAGAGCCGGCCCCTCAGGTCCCGGAGCAGGCGCGCCCCGGCCGAGCCGAGAAACCAGGTCTGCAAGTAGGTGAGTACGCCGAGAATCGCGAACAGACCGACCAGCGATGCGACGATCCGCCCCAGTCTTCCCTCGAGATCCGCTTCGATCGCCGTGTCCACCAGATCGCCGGCCTGCATGGGCACCAGCACGAAGACTCCCGTGCTCGTCAGGAGCAGGACCGTGCCGGCGGCCAGTGGCCGCGCGTACGGCCGGGCCAATCCGAGCAGCCGGCGGAACGGCACCGGAGGGGCGGACCGTTCCTCCCCGTCGCGACCTGTCGAATTCACCTGCCGACCGTCAGCGTGATGACGAGCTCCGGCCGCTCGGCGTCCCCGACGATCTCGTCGAAAGCGTCGGAGTCCATCGCCAGGGAAATCTCGAGCGCCACCGAGCCGTGTTCGATCTGCGCGGGAATGGTGCGGCCGACCCGGCCCGCGACGGCGCCCGAGGCGACCGCGTCATCGGCATCCGGGCGACCGCCCCGGCGAAGCTCGACGCCAACGTTGACCCGCCGGGCCGCCCGCGTACCGTGGACGGCCAACTCCACGCCGAGCTCGACCCGGCCGCGGCGAACGCGACGTTCGACCTGCACACTCTCGATCGTTATCCCCTCGCACAGGTAAGGAGCGGTATCCCGCGTGATCCAACCGTAGCCTTCGGGAAGCGACTCGACCTTCCCCAGCGGAAGGCGAAGCACCATGGGCGACGCCATGGCAATGCGTTCGATCGCAGCGGCGTCGTCGGCCCGGGCCGACTCGGCCGTCACTTCACCGGCCGCCGGCACCGGAGCAGGGGCCGGCCGAGGCTCGGCCGGCACGGGTTCAACGGCTGACGGTTTCTCTTCGACCGGTGCGGGCGGCCTGGCGGCCGTTTCGACCGGCGCCGGCGGCTCGGCAACGGGCCGACCCACCGGCTCGTAGGTCCCCTCGAAGACGATAGTGGACGGCCGGTCGCCGCGTCCCGCGCGCCGCGAGTAGCCCGAGAGCGCACTGATCCGGCCAGCGGCCTCTCGCGTCAGCCGCTCCCGCCAGATCGAGCGCCGTCCGTCCGCGGAGATGAACTCGCCCGTGAGGACCAGCTCACTACCCTCCGGTTTGCCTTCCGACCGCACCAGCGCGCCACCGTTCGAGACGCTGAAACGGCGCCATACGCCCGCGGCAACGTCGAACGCGCTGTAGGTGCGCCCTGATCGGCCATCGGCGAAGGTCCATGTTTCCGCGATCAGGCAGCCGTCCGCCAGCTTCTCCACGCTGCTGCTGCCAACGACTTCACCATCGGACACGAGCCGCCATTCGCCGACCAGGAAGTCGAGCGCCTGGTACGTCTCGTCCGTCTCGCAGACGCCGGAAGGCTGCGCCGCCAGCGGCCAGGCCGCCAGGACGCCCATACCGAACAGGATCGAAACCGCCATTCGCATCGTGTGGCTCCGTCAGGTGCCCAGAAGGGCGATCTTGATGATGAACACCACGGCGAGAACCGCCACCGCCGGGCGCAGTTGACCGAATCGACCGGCCAGCAGCTTGATCGCCGTGTAGGTGATGAAGCCGGCCGCGATGCCGTGGGCGATCGAGAAGCTGAACGGGATCGTCACCGCGAGCACCACCGCCGGCACGTACTCGGTCGCGTCGCTCCAGTCGATCTCGATCATGTTGCGGATCATGACGCTGGCGACGAAGAGGAGGGCCGCCGCGGTCGCGAACGGCGGGATGGTCGCCGCCAGCGGCGACAGGAAGAGGGTCAGCAGGAACAGCACCGCGACCGTGACGGAGGTCAGCCCGGTGCGCCCTCCCGCCTTCACGCCGGCAGCGCTCTCGATGTAGCTGGTGACGGAGGAAGTCCCCAGAACCGACCCGAGCACGGAAGCGCCGGAGTCGACGATGACCGCCTGCCTCAACCGCGGCAGGTTGCCGTCCCCGTCGAGCAGGTTCCCCTGCTTCGAAACCGCGATCAGAGTCCCCGATGTGTCGAAGAGATCCGTGAACAGGAAGGCGAAGATGATCCCGATGAACGCCGCGTCGAAGGCGGCGACGATCTCCAACTGCCCGAACGTCGGGGCCAGGGACGGCACCGCCGATACCGCTCCCTGCCAGCTCGCCTCGCCGACGAGGATGGCGATCAGGGTCACGGCGAGGATGCCGATCAGCACGGCGCCGGCCTTCTTCAGGGCATCGAGCGCGGCGATCAGGACGAGCCCGACGATCGCCAGGACGACGCTCCAGGACGTCACGTCGCCCAGTCCGACCAGCGTAGCCTCGTTGGTGACGATCAGGCCGGCGTTCCGCATCGCGATGACGGCGAGGAAGAAACCGATGCCCGCGGCCGTCGCCATCTTGAGGGAACGGGGGAACGCGTCCACGATCCACGCCCGGATCGGGAACACGGAGATGAGAACGAAGCAGACGCCTGAGATGAACAGCGCTCCCAGTGCGACCTGCCAGGGGTGCCCCATCCCCAGCACGACGCCGTACGTGAAGTAGGCGTTGATCCCCATCCCCGGAGCGAGCGCGATCGGGTAGTTCGCGTACAGCCCCATCGCGGCGGAGGCGACCGCCGCGGCGAGACAGGTGGCGACGAAGACCGCCCCGCGATCCATCTCCGCCTCGCTCAGGATCTCCGGGTTGACGACCGCGATGTAGGCCATCGTCAGCCAGGTCGTGACGCCGGCGGCGACCTCCCTCCTGACCGTCGTCCCGTGCTGGTCGAGACGGAAGAGGCGGTTCAGCACGGGAACCTCCCGGCCGATAGCGCTCCCGAAAAGTGGTCCGCCCCCCGCAAGCCGCCGGTCAGCCTTCCGCCGGCCTCACGACGAAAAGCAGATCGCCCTGGTTCACGACCTGACCGTTCGCCGCGTTGACTCGCATCACCTCGTAGCGGGAATGGCCGTCGAACAGCTCGGCGCCGCCGTCAAGCGACGCGAGGGACACCGGCCTGAACAGTTTCATCGCCTCGATCAGGCACAGCGTCTTCTCCCGGCTCACGATGTCCCCCGCGCGAACGAAGGGAGGATCGTTCGGGGATGACGCGGCGTAGAAGAGACCGCCGGACGGCGCCTTGACCTTGAGCTCGTCGCTGCCCTCGATCTCGATGTCGGCCCGGTCGGCGTTTCGGCCGACGCCCGCGAAGCGCTCGACCTCGTCCACCAGCTCGTCGCCGGAGGTACGGTCGAGGAAGTCCGTGAGAAAGCGCGTGTCGTAGTCGCCCGACTGGAACTGCTCGTCGCCCAGGACGCGGCGAAGCAGCGGCAGGTTCGTGCACACGCCCTCGATGGCGACCTCTTCCAGGTAGGAGATGAGGCGGGCGATCGTGTCCGCGCGGTCCCTGCCGTGGCAGACGACCTGCGCGACGAGGCTGTCGTAGTAGGGCGACACGACGGCGCCCGTGTCGATCGCCGCCAGCACGTCGATGTCCGCTCGCTGCGGAAAGTCGCAGCGCGTCACCGTCCCGGGCGAGGGCAGGAGATCGATCCCGTCCGCCGAGAGGGAGGCGCGCTCCGCGTTGATCCGGACCTCCATCGCGTAGCCGTCCTCCGCGAAGGGCGCCTCGGCGATCCTCGCCCCGCCGGCGATCTCGAACTGGGCCTTGACGATGTCCGTGCCGGTGACCGCCTCGGTCACCGGGTGCTCGACCTGAAGCCGCGTGTTCATCTCCATGAAGTAGAGCTTCTGGTCCTCAAGGTCGAAGATGAACTCCACGGTGCCCGCGCCGACATAGCCGATCTCCGCGGCGATCGCCGCCGCGTAGCGGAAGCTCTCGTCGCGCAGCGCCTCCGGCAACGCCGTCGACCCCGATTCCTCGATCAGCTTCTGGTTGTTGCGCTGGACGCTGCAGTCGCGCAGGCCAAGCACGCGCACCGTGCCGTGCTGGTCGCAGAGAACCTGCACCTCGACGTGGCGCAGCGACACGACGCACTTCTCGAGATAGCAGTCCGCGTTGCCGAAGGCGCTCTCCGCCTCGACGCGAATCTGCGCGAACGCTTCCCGGAACTCCTCCGCCCGGTCCACCCGCCGAATGCCCTTGCCGCCACCGCCATGAACCGCCTTGAGCATGACCGGGAAGCCGATCGACTCGGCAACGGCGAGCGCCGTGTCCGCGTCGGTCAGGATGCCCTCGCTGCCGGGCACCACGGGCACGCCCACCTGCACCGCGGTCTGGATCGCGTTCGACTTGTTGCCCATCCGCCGCATCGCATCGCCGGTCGGACCGATGAAGTTCAGCCCGTGACCCCGGCAAAGGTCGGCGAAGGAAGCGCTCTCGGAGAGGAACCCGATTCCGGGATGGAGGGCGTCGGCCCCTTCCCGCTCGGCGATGCGGATCACCGAGTGGGCGTTCAGGTAACTCTCGTCCGGCGTGCTGCCGCCGATGCAGACCAGCGTGTCGCGCTCGCGCAGCATTGTCGCCGCCGGCGAGTCGACGTCCGGGTCGGACTGCACCAGGATCACTTCGATGCCGGCCCGCTGCGCAACCCGAACGAGCTTTACGGCGGTACAACCGCGCGCGTGGATCAGAGCCCGCTGCACCTGGCGCGGAGCAACCGAAGGCACGGGCTCGTTCACGTCCGCCTCCTCCCGCCGGCGACGGCGGGAAGTCAGGAACTCGACGCGTCGCTCCTCCTGGAGCAGCCGCTGGAGAACGGCATCGACCGTGTCCTCGGGAACCGGAATCTGCGAATCGACCTGACGCAACTGCTCATCGAGCTCCTCGCCGAAGGGATGCTCGACGAGCCCGTGCATCGAACCCTCGACCTCGCTCAGGTAGTTCGAGAGCGTCGACGCCATCGGCAGGTGGGAGGGCACGACGATCTGCCCGGCGAAAGGCATGTTCGTGCCCGAGAAGTAGTAGGTCTGGACCAGGGGATGGGTAACCAGGCTGGCCTGGGCGCCGCCCGTGCAGTCGCCGTAACCGAAGCAGATCACCGGCAGGCCGTTCTCGCGGACGAAGCGGGTGATCCGATCGTTGACGATCGACATCGAAAACAGCGCGCCGGCGCCTTCCTTGGTCAGCATGCCGCCCGAAGAGATGAAACAGACGACCGGAAGACGTTCCTCCGCACAACGAAGCAGGAGCTTGCAGAACTTCTCGGCGCTCGCCATGTCGAACGAACCGGCCTGGAACGCGAGGTTGGAGACCAGTACTCCGACCCGGTTTCCCGCGGCGGCGCCGTCCTCGCCGTCGGTCAGGGCGCCGGTACGGATTCGGGCCAGAGCCGCCACCGTCCCGCACGGCGTGACGCCCTGCTCGAGCGCCCGCTCGATCGAAACCCGCAGTCCCGGGAAGCTCACCGGATCGGCGGTCATCCGGTCCGCTTCGATCTCCTGCACGTCGTAGAAGAAGCGATCGAGGACCGCCTGAGGCCGGCGCGGCGTTCTCCTCTTCTGCTCGGACAGAACATCCTCGAGCAAGAGGTCGCGGTAAGCGGCGTCGAGACGGTTCCAGAAGTCCTTGATTCCGATGTTGCGGGGCGAGATGCGACCGTCGTAGCCGCGGATCCCCTGTTCGTCCTCGTAGAAGTTCGGCAGCAGGCGTTCGAACAGGAACGTCACCAGGCCGAAGAGCGGCTCCGAGATCCGCGGCATCTGGAGCCGTTTCCACTCGGCCACCGCCTTGAGCAGCCGGCCGCGCCGCGGGTGCCGCGAGAAGTGGCGCAACCAGGAACGGAACTGCCTGCGCAGGCGGGTCTCGGCCTCCTCCGCCGCGTCACCCTCGAGCCCCGCGGTCAGCTCCCCCATCGCCGCGTTCAGCGAATGGCGCAGGAGGAGGTGAACCGACTCGCGCGCGATCACGTTCTCCTCGCGCGCCTCGCTGGCGATCTCGCGCAGGTGCAGGAAGATGTGGTCGTAGAGCCGGTCGAAGCAGATGAAGTTCTCGCACTCGCGCCGGAACAGCCGCAGGAGTTGCGGCTGGAGGATCACGTCGAGCACCGTGAGGTCGGCGGCCTGCGAAACCTCGCCCGGTTCGGAAGCCCGGTTCCCTCCTTCGAGCCCTTCCTCCTCGACCGTCCGCATGACCGCGAGCAGGCGCCCGAAGTTGTCTTCCGCCCCGTCCTTCCACTGGTTGTACAGATGGAAGCCGTACTCCAGCAGCAGTTCGGCCCGGGCGCGGTTGAAGTGGTACTCGCGGCTGCCGAGCAGGAAGGATGCGAGCCGGCCCCGACCTTCGTGCAGCGAGTCGCGAGCGGCAGCGTATCGCTTGTAGGTCCGGCTCAGAACGTCGTCGTAGCGGACCGCCAGCGGATTGTCGAGCCAGCGCTCGAACGAGGCCCGGCGCTGCCGCTCCCGGCGCGCCCTGGCCGCTCCGGCGGGCACCTCGGCGGCGGCCAGACGACCATAGCCCGACACGGTCGCCGAACTCAGGCGGCGGCGCAATCCCAGGTAGCGCAGGTATCGGAACGCGAGACCGAACACGTTCGCCTGCTCCGCCGGGCTGTGCAGGCGCGACAGGTGGGCGACCTCCTCGAGCACGGAGAGACTGCGGGAGGGGTCGACGTAGCGCCGCGTGTTGCGGCGGTAATGCTCGAACACGGCCGGTTCGTCGCGCACGAACAGCTTCGCCCGCTGCTCCACCAGGGCGATCGAAGTGGCTACCGCGTCCTCGAAGCAGGCCAACCGGTCGCCACCCTCGCCGGGAACGAAGTCGATCACGCCGTCGAGATAACCCTGTTCGTAGAGCTCGTAGGCCGAGACGCCGACGGCCTTGGCGCATTCTTCCCAGGACAGGTCGTAGCGGCGGACGATGTTCGCCAGCCCGCGCGGCTGGATCGTGTTGAACACGCCGTCCCGGACCGACAGCAGGACATTCGTCGTGGCCAGCGGGATCGCCCCGCCGGAGTAGCCGTTGCCGAGCACGATCCCCACCGTCGGCACGTGGAGCTGCGCCATCTCGGCGATCAGCCGCGAGATCGAGTGGGCCTGGTTGCCGCGGTTCGCCTCCTCGCCCGCGTCCGCCCCGGGCGTGTCCATCAGGGCGACCACGGGCAGAGCCCGGCGGGCGAAGGAGCGGATCACCTCGACAGCGAGTTCGTGGTGCTCCGGCATCCACACGCCGTTCTGCACCGAGCGCTCCTGCGCCAGCACGCCGAAACGCCGCCTGTGGCCGTCGATCCCGGTCTCGAACACGGCGGCGTAGAGCGGACCGTGATTGCGCTCTTCAACCAGCTCCCAGCTCGTCGCCGCCAGCACCGTGCCGGTGCCGACGCGACCCGGATCCTCGGCCGGGGCGACCGTACGGCGGATGTACTCGTCGACCTCCAGCCTGGCGAGGCGCTTGAGCGTCTGGCGGATGCGCCGCTCGGAGATCAGCCCCGAGATGCGCCCGGCGCCCCCGCCGACCCGCGTGTCACCCGGCTCGGGAAACAGGGAGAACGCCCGAGCCCGCTGCTCCGCCTCGCGAAACAGCGGGTCGACATCGCCCCGTGAAGGCTCCGACTGGCTCTGGAGCAGAATCGTCATGCGAACCGCCTACTTTACCCCGCCCGTGGGCGGTAAAGGACCGGCAACGTGTAACTTGGCCGGTATCGGCGCTATTCCAGCGCGGCGCTAGTTTCCCCGTTCCTCAGCCCGGCTCGGACCGATCTCCTGCAACGTCTCCAGGCTGGGAGCGACCATCACGCGGGCCGCGGTTTCCTCGTAGGCGGCGTACATCTCCGGCAGCTTCCGGCGCAGGTCCTCCTGGTCGACGATGGTCCACTCGTCTTCCCAAACGGGGCCGTAGGGCGCCTGGAGGTTCCAGGCCGTCGAGATGAACCAGTAGGCGAACTCCTGCATCTGGACGCGGAAACGCGCTTCCTCGTCCGGAATGTCGAGGTACGTGTCCAACACGTAGTAGCCCTCGTCGTCGGCCTTCCTCATCGCGCGGGCGAGCTCCGAATCTTCCGAGATGCCCCAGACCTCCGGGAACGTGTAGTGCAGGCCGATGTCCGTCACGTAGTGGAGGATGTGCTCGACAACCTCCATCACCTGGCCCTCGGGCCCTACCGGAGTGCCCTGCATGATGATGTCGCACACGGAGTGGTTCTTCTCGATCTCGGCCCACTGCTCCTCGTTGTCCTCCGTGAAGCTCATGTCGTCGCCGAGCGGAACCGGAATCAGGGCCCTGTAGCGATAGTGGTTCGCGAGCAATTCGCGCTGGAGACCGGCGTCGAGGCCGGCGTCCCGCGGAAACGACTCGGCGATCGTCTTCGCCACCAGCCGCAGGAAGTCGTCCGAGATGTCGTCACGGGCCGCCAGCTTGAGCCCGTAGACCTGCAGTTCCTTCGTGAACGGCGGCATGGCATCCGTGGCGACGACGTCGCCGTGCTGGTACACGGCGTCGGGGACATCGCCGACCGGAGAGAGCAGGATGCAGCCGCCAAGATGGGTCGGCGCTGCGTCGGCCTCGGCGACGCCGGCCTCCTCCGTACCGGAGTCGGCAGCCTCCCCGCCGCCACAGCCGGCTACCGTCAGGATCAGAAGCGCGAGTGCGAAGCGTCCAGCCATTCCGACCGCCTTCCCTGTGTGATGGCTCGTAGACGAACAGACTACCCGAACGGGCGACCTGCCAGGTGCCGGCGCCTGCTCCGGCGGTCCGAACCGTACGAGCGACCACGAAACGGCAAGCAGGAGGTGGTAGATTCTCCGCCCGGCGCAACCGCGGTTGCGCGGGCAGTTCTGAACCGCGGACTCCCCGCCGCGCAGGTCCAAGGAAGGAGGCGAACGTGACCGCTCCCGCGACGGATGCCGTCTATCCCATCGTCTTTCGCATGCAGATCCCGGTCCAGGGTGCCCGCTACGCCGCCGGCGTCGAGTTCCGCGGCGCCGCCGTCGTCACCCATGAGGCGGACGGGCTGCTTGCGCACGGCCTCAAGCCGGGCGGCGTCGCCGGGGTGGGTGACACCGTCGTCGAGGCCTACGTGAGCCTGAAGACGAACATCGAACTCGCTCTCTACGACATCGCGGCCCAGACGCCGGACTTCGACGCCTTCCGGACCGCCGTGGCCGCGTTCTTCAGGGACACCGACGACTGGGCGGAGCGCGCCTTCGGGGAAGCCCGGAAGAGGGTCGCCGCCGGCGAGATCGCCTGCGACCTGCCGGTCCGCCCCAACCCGGCGCTCCGGCACAGCGTGAAGCTCTTTGCCGAGCCCAAACCGCAGAACAACCCGAAGCCGGCAGAAGTCAGGCTCGCGGGCCTTCCCCGCGCCGCCTGATTCGTGGCGCAGATCCAGCTCCGCAGCGTCTTCCGCATGCTGGACGCATGCGCTCCCGGCCACACGAAGACACGAGGCCAGCACAACTGGATCGTGCGCTACGGAGGCAGAACGACGTATCTGCCGACCGGGCAACACAGCCGACAACGCTCGACACGAGGCGAGATTGAGCGCAGGTTCGTCAAGTCGATGAGCCGGCATCTCAAGATCGCCGACTGCGCCAGGCGAGAACTGCCTCAGCTTTGGCAGTAGCGGACGCTGTACTGACATGCGACGATGAACTTCCTCCCCCAGATCGTCGGTTCCTTCGCCGACCCGGCCGTCGAGAACCCGACCGTGGAGATGGTCGAGGCGGCGTTCCGGCACCACGGCCTGCACTGGCGCTACCTGAACTGCGAAGTGCCAGCGGACCGGCTGGCGGCGGCGGTAGCGGGCGCCCGCGCCATGGGCTGGGCCGGATTCAACTGCTCGCTGCCCCACAAGGTCGCGGTGATCGAGCACCTGGACGGACTGGGCGAATCGGCCCGCCTGATCGGTGCGGTGAACTGCGTCGTCCGCGACGCGGACGGAGGTTTCATCGGTGAGAACACGGACGGCAAGGGCTTCCTCCGCTCGCTCGAGGAAGTGACGCCGGCGGCCGGCAAGCGAGTCGTGATCTTCGGTGCCGGCGGCGCGGCACGGGCGATCGCGGTCGAGCTGGCACTGGCAGAAGCTGCCGACGTCACGATCGTCAACCGCACCCGCGGACGGGGCGAAGAACTCCCTCAGCACATCGCCAGCCACACGGGGATCAGCGCCCGGTTCGAGCACTGGCAGGGCGCCTATCGACTCCCGGCTAGCGTCGACGTGGTGATCAACGCGACGTCGATCGGCCTGTTCCCGGACGTGGACGCCGAGCTACCGCTCGATCTCGACTCTCTCCGATCCACGATGGTGGTGGCCGACGTGATTCCGAACCCACCCAGAACCCGCCTGCTCGACGCGGCCGCGGCACGCGGCTGCACCGTGCTCGACGGTCTCGGCATGCTCGTCAACCAGGGCGTCGCCGGGATCCGCTACTGGACCGGCGTCGACGTTGACGCACGGGTCATGCGGGCCCGCCTGGAGGCGATCTTCGGCTGAAGCCGGTCGAGCAGAACGGCGGCGAGGATCAGGGCCCCGAACACGACCTTCTGCTCGTAGGACGCGACGCCCGCGATGTTCAGGCCGTTCTGGATGACGGCGATGATCATCGCACCGATCAGCGTTCCCGCAATCCGGCCACGGCCGCCCGCGAGGCTCGCGCCGCCGACCACGACGGCGGCGATCACCTGGAGTTCGTACAGCTCGCCGGCGTTGGGCCGCCCGCCCTCGAAGCGGGAGGCGTCGACGATGCCCGCCAGGCCAGCGAACGCCCCGCAGAGGCAGTAGACGGCGAGCAGCACCGCGGTCACGGGCACGCCGGACAGGCGCGCCGCCTCGGGGTTGCCGCCGACGGCGTAGACGTAGCGTCCGAAGATGGTCCGGGTCATCAGCAGGTGGGCCGCCACGAACAGGACGAGCATGAGCACGATGGGGTTCGGCACGCCGAGCACGGCGCCGTTGCCGAGCCAGGCGAACACCGGCGCCTCCACCCGCACCGCCTCCGGCGTACCTTCCGCGCCGCCGCCCACCAGGCGCCGCTGGTGACCGACGGCCAGGATCAGCGCCAGGCCGCGGGCGAGCATCATCAGACCCAGCGTGGCGACGAACGGCGGCACCCGGAACGCGGTGACCATCGTCCCGCTGAGGAGGCCGCCCAGAGCAGCCGCCGCGACACCCAGCAGCATGGCCGCCAGAAGCCCCGCCGGCGACGCCGCGGCGCCGCCGAACCACTCCTGCGCCGTCACCGCGGCGATCACGCCGGCCAGTGCCAGCAGGCTGCCGACGGAGAGGTCGATTCCCGCGGTCAGGATGACGAGGGTCATGCCGAGCGCGATGATCGCGATGTCCGCGTTCTGGTTCACCACGTTGAGCAGGTTGCGGGCAGTCAGGAACGTCGGCCAGTGGTAGCTCCCCGGCGCGAAAACCGGCGTCCCGGCGGTTCGCACCGGCCCCCACTCGGACGCGATCCGGTGGGTGGCGATCGCGTCGAAGGAACCGCCGGCCCCGGCGATCCGCTCCAGTTCGAGCCGCACGTCGCGCGGCTGACCGAACACGCGACCGGCGATCCGGGCGCCGGCGGCATCCAGACCCTCTTCGATCGCCTGCACGAACACCCGGTCGCCCTCCGTGTCCCGCGCCACGACGAGTACCGAGCAGGGCGCCTGGCACGCCTCCAGCACCTGCCGAGCGACCGCCGCGCCGGAACGGCTCGTGATCGGGTTCTGTTCACGCCAGGTCGCCGCGCTCGAGATCAGGCAGAGGAGGACCAGCACAACGACCGAGAGGTTCCGGCCCAAGAGGTCCAGGAGCCGGCGACGCCACCGGCCGGCGGCGGACTCGCTGTTTCCTTCAGGCAACGGACGGTTCCTCCGAGCGTTCGATACCGGCGGCGATCCGCAACACGCCGGCCGGGTCGGCGCGCGCCGGATCCGCGATCTCGCCGCGAATCCGGCCCTCGTGCATGACGAGCACGCGGTCGCTCATGCCGAGAACCTCCTCCAGCTCGGAACTGATCAGGAGCACGGACTTGCCTTCCGACGCCATGCGGCGGATCCACTCGTAGATCTCGTAGCGCGCTCCGACGTCGATGCCCCGGGTCGGTTCGTCGCAGAGAACCACGGTGGCGCCGCGTTCGAGCCACCTTGCGATCACGACCTTCTGCTGGTTGCCGCCCGACAGCGTCGCCACGCGCTGGCCGGCCCGCGCGAGCCGGATGTCCAGTTGCTCCCTCCACCGGCCGAAGGCGCGGCCCTCGCGGCGGCGATCGACCACCCCGCCAGGCCGCCGGAAACGGTCCAGATTGGGGAGCGCGAAGTTGGCCCGCGCGCTCCGGCTCAGCACCAGGCCGTGACCCCTGCGGTCCTCCGGCAACAGGCAGATGCCGCTCCTGATCGCCTGGCGCGGCGACCGGAGTTCGAGCCGCGTGCCGTCGAGCCGCACCTCGCCGCGGTCGGGCGCCGCGGCGCCGAAGATCATCCGCGCCACGTCGGTCCGGCCCGCTCCCACCAGGCCCGCGAGCCCCAGGACCTCGCCGCGGCGGATGTCGAACGACACATCCCTGACGCGGCGACCGGCCGACAGTCCCCGAACCTCGAGCCGGGCGCCACCGACCGCCGCCGGGAGTCGGGGCGGGAACTCCGCGCTCAGGCTGCGACCGACCATGGCCTCGATCAGCTTGTCCCGATCGAGCGGCGCGAGCACGTCGTCGCCGCCGGCCGGTTCGCGCCGGTCGATGGTCCGCACCAGTTCACCGTCGCGGAGCACGGCGACCCGGTCGGCGACCGCCTCGATCTCCTCCAGCCGGTGGCTGATGTAGATCGCGGCCGCGCCCCGGCGAGCCAGTTCCCGCACCTGGCGCAGCAGCGCACGCGCCTCGCGCGGCGACAGGGCCGCGGTCGGCTCGTCCAGGATCAGCAGCCGGGGTTCGAGCGCCAGGGCCTTCGCGATCTCGACCGCCTGGCGGGCGCCGAGAGACAGCTCCGAGCAGCGGGTGTCCGGATCGATGTCCATCTCGAGCAGCCCGAGCAGACGCCGCGCCTCCCGCTCCTCCCAGCGCCGGCGGACGATTCCCCGCCGGGACCAGCCGGCGCCGAGAAAGAGGTTCTCGCGCACGCTCAGTTGCGGCACCAGGCTGAGTTCCTGGTGAATCACCGCGATTCCCCTTGCGCGGGCATCCGCCGGCGACGCGAACGCCGCGGGTTCGCCTTCGAACCCGATCCGGCCGCCGTCCGGCCGCTCCGCGCCCGAGACGATCCGGATCAGCGTGCTCTTGCCGGCGCCGTTCTCTCCGACCAGGCCCACCACCTCGCCCGCGCCTACCGCCAGGCTGACGGCGCGAAGCGCGTCCACGCCCGGGTAGCTCTTGCTGATCCGCTGGAGTTCGAGCAAGTGGCTGTGCGCCGTCTTCAGTCGAGTGCCGGATCCTGCTCGGCGTCGGCCTGGCGGTAGAGCGCCGTCGGGATCAGGTGGACGCGCTCGAAGTCCTCGCCGTCGAGATAGCTCACGATGTTCCGCACCGTCATGACGCCCATCCGGTCCGGATACTGGATCGGATCGGCGTAGATCTTCCCTTCGCGGATCGCCCGCTTTCCCGCGAGCTCGCCGTCGAAGCCCACGATCCTCACCTGGTCCGCGCGTCCTGCCTGCTCGAGCGCGGTACGCGCGCCCAGCGCCGAGGGATCGTTGATCGCGAACACGCCGGCGAGGTCCGGGTAGGCCTGGATGCCATCCGCCATCGCCCGGTACCCTTCGTCGCGCAGGCCGCCGCCCTCGAGTTCGGCGACGATCTCGATCCGGCCCTCCGAACGGTCGCGGTTGTACTCCCCGATCGCTTGGCGGAAGCCATCCACCCGCAGCACGCAGGAGTTGGCCTGCTTGAAGTGCAGCACGAGCACCTCGCCGCCGGCCTCGCCGAGCGCCTCGATCATCGCCTCGCCCGCGAGCAGGCCGCCCTGGTAGTTGTCCGTGCCGACGTGACCGGCGATCTCGACGCCATCGGCGACGGCCTGGAGATCGGACGTGAACACCGGCACCCCGGCCTCGTTCGCCCGCCGCACCGCGGGGCCGATGGCGATTCGGTCGACGGGGTTGAGCACGATCGCCGCGACGCCGGAAGCCAGGAAGTTGTCGACCTGCTGCGACTGGCGGTTCACGTCCCGTTCGGCATCCGTGACCACGACATCGAAACCGTGGCGTTCGGCCTCCGCGGTCAGACTGTCGGCGATGATCTTGAAGAACGGGTTCTTCAGCGTCATGGCCGAGAAGCCGATCGTGCCGCGCGCGGCGACCGCGCCCTGTCCCTCGCCCGCGCCTGTCTCCGCGCCGCCACAGGCGCCGAGCGCGGCCAGCACGATTGCAGCCACTGTTGCCAGGAGGAAGCGCTTCACGATTCGCCGATTGTGGCACGTCTTCGTCAGACGCCCGGATAGAGTCACCGCGATGACCGACGCCGCTACCCCCGCGCCGGCGCCCACCGGGAAGCCGCCCCTGCTCCAGATCCGCGAGCTGCGAACGTACTTCCACGGCAAGCGCGAGACGGTCCGCGCGGTCGACGACATCGACCTGACCATCGAAGAGGGCGAAACGCTCGGCCTGGTCGGCGAATCAGGCTCGGGTAAATCGGTGACTTCGCTGTCGGTGATGCGCCTGCTCGAGAGCACCGCGAACATCGAAACAGGAGAGATCGCGTACTTCGGCCGCGACCTGATTCACCTGCCGAAGCGCGAGATGCGGGATCTGCGCGGCAAGGACATCGGGATGATCTTCCAGGAGCCGGGCACTTCGCTGAACCCGGTCTTCCGGGTCGGCGATCAGGTCGGCGAGGCGCTCCGCGTCCATCTCGGGATGAGCCGCCAGGAAGCGCGCCGGCGGACGATCGAGCTGTTCGAAGAGGTCGGCATCCCGGAACCGGAGCGCCGCGTGGACAGCTATCCGCACGAGATGTCGGGCGGACAGAAGCAGCGCGTGATGATCGCCATGGCCCTGTCGTGCAATCCGAAGCTCCTGATCGCCGACGAACCGACGACCGCGCTCGACGTGACGATCCAGGCCCAGATCCTCGACCTGATCCGCCGCCTGCGCGACGAGCGCGCAATGTCCATCCTGTTCATCAGCCACGACCTGGGAGTGATCGCCGAGATCGCCGACCGGATCGCGGTCATGTTCCGCGGCCGGATCGTCGAGCGCGGCCGGGTGACCCAGGTGTTCAACGACCCGCAACACCCCTACACCAAGGGACTGCTCGCCTGCCGTCCGCACCTCGACCGCGACTTCCGCCGCCTTCCCACCGTCGCGGACTTCATGGACGTGGAAGAGGATGGCGACGAAGGCGAGATCCGGATCACCGAACGCGAGATCACCGAAGAGTCGCTGAACGAACTCGTCGGGCGGGGCCGCGGCCGCCTGCTGCATCCGCGCGCGGCGATCGAAAGCCTGGGCTACGCGGAGGATCCGGGGCCCGGCGACCTCGTGCCGGACGACACGGAACCGCTGCTCGCGGTGCGCGACCTCAAGGTCTACTACCCGATCCGGAGCGGTTTCCTGCGCCGGCAGGTGGGCGACGTCAAGGCCGTCGACGGCATCTCCTTCGACGTCTATCCGGGTCAGACGCTCGGACTGGTCGGAGAGTCCGGCTGCGGCAAGACGACGACCGGGCTGGCGCTGCTGCGCCTGATCGACATCACGGCCGGGACGGTCCGGTTCGAGGACCAGGACGTCACGGCGATCCCGTCGGGCCGCCTGCGCGCCCTGCGCGGACAGATGCAGATCATCCTCCAGGATCCCTACTCGTCGCTCAACCCCCGGATGACGGTCGAGGCGATGCTCAGCGAGGCGATGACGATCCACCGGATCGGCGACGGCCGGCGCGACCGCCGCGACCGCGCGGCCCGGCTGCTCGAGGAGGTCGGCATGGAGACCGGCCATCTCCGGCGCTACCCGCACGAGTTCTCCGGCGGCCAGCGCCAGCGGATATCGGTTGCCCGCGCGCTCGCGGTTCAGCCCAGGCTGATCATCTGCGACGAGTCGGTCTCCGCCCTCGACGTCTCGGTGCAGGCGCAGGTCCTGAACCTGCTCAAGGACCTCCAGGAGGAGCGCGGCCTGACGTACATCTTCATCAGCCACGATCTCTCGGTGGTCAAGTTCATGTCCGACATGATGGCGGTGATGCTCGACGGCAGGATCGTCGAGCAGGGACCGTCCGAGGCGATCTACATGACGCCTCGCGAGGAGTACACCCGCCGCCTGATCGAGGCGGTCCCGGACGATTCGATCGCCAACATCGAGAGCCGCCAGCAGCAGCGGAGAGAAGCCCGCAGCCGCCGCCACGCGAATTGACGCCCTGCCGGGGACAACGGTCATGACGACCAGCACGAACCGCTTCCCGGAAGCCCTGGTGCTGATCTTCGCCATGATCGTGGCTGCGCAGGTCCTGACCTACCTGCTGCCGGCCGGCGAGTACGAACGCGAGGGCCGCCAGGTGCTGGCCGGCACCTACCACGAGGTGGAAGCCGCGCCCCTGCCCTGGCACGCCGCCCTGACCAAGGTGCCGCGCGGGCTCGAAGCCGCAGCAGAGATCATCTTCTTCGTCTTCCTGGTCGGCGGTGCGATCGGAGTCATCCGGGCCACCGGCGCCATCGACGCCGCGATCGGCGCCGCGATCAGGGCGCTCGGAGGCCGGCCCATCCTGCTCGTCGGCGGCATGACGACCCTGTTCGCCGTCGGCTCGTCGACGATCGGCATGGCCGAGGAGTACATGCCCTTCGTGCCGATCCTGGTCGCCATGTGCATCGCGCTCAAGATGGACGCCGTGGTCGCCCTGGGCATGGTCTACCTGGGCGCCGGCATCGGCTACGGCACGGCGGCGATCAACCCCTTCACCGTGATGATCGCCAAGGACATAGCCGGCCAGGATCCGAGTACCGGCTTCGGGCTCCGCTGGGCGCTGCTGGCGGGAATGCTCGTGATCGGCGTCCACCACATCCTGCGCTACGCGCGCCGCATCGCCGACGACCCGGAGCGCAGCCTGGTGCGCGACGTCGACTACACCGGCGGCGCGCACGAACTGAGCGCCGCCGACCTGACGCCGGCCCGGCTCGGCATCCTCGCCTCGTTCGCCGCGATGATCGGCGTCTTCATCTGGGGCGTCAACGCGCACGGCTGGTACCTGGTCGAACTCGCGGCCCTCTTCCTGGGCGTGACGATCATCTCGGCCGTCCTGGGGCGGGTGTCGGCGAACCGGACCGCCAGGTCCTTCACCAGCGGCGCGGCCGATCTGACCGGAACCGCCCTGCTGATCGGCTTCGCGCGCACGATCGAGGTCGTCCTCTCGGACGCCCGGGTCATCGACACCGTGATCCACGGCATCGCCTCGCTGCTCCAGCGGGCGGAGGGCCTGGGTTCCGGCGCCGCCGTCGTCTCCGCCTGGGGCATGCTGGCCGTGCAGAGCGTCTGCAACTTCCTCATCCCCTCGGGCAGCGGCCAGGCCTACGTGACGATGCCGATCATGGCGCCCCTCGCCGACCTCACCGGCGTCGGCCGCGAGACTTCGGTGCTCGCCTACCAGCTCGGCGACGGGCTGATGAACCTGATCGTGCCGACGAACGCCCTGCTCATGGGCATGCTGCTCCTCGCCCGCATCCCCTACCAGCGCTGGCTGCGCTTCATCCTGCCGGCGATGGTCAAGCTCTACGTCGTCGCGATGCTCATCCTCGCGGTGGCGGCGCTGATGCGCTTCGAGTAGAAGCCAACCCGCGCCGCCAGCGCTACAGGTTCAGCTTCGCCGGCAGGTATCTGTCGATCAGCCCCTGGTAGTACGGCCGCAGCTCGGCGGCGTCCGGCGGACGGTCGCTCTTGGAGTACAGGTCGTAGCCGTTGAACAGCCGCACCCAGGCGAACATCTCGCGGTCGCGGTCGTTCATCAGCTCCCGGTACGCGCCTTCGCGGTGACACGCATAGAAGGAGTGGTAGCGGATCATGTAGAGCGCAGGCTCCGGCAGGTAGTCGCTGAGCACCTGGTAGAGGTACTCGTCGTGCCCCCAGGAGAGGTGAACCCGGTCCAGGCCGCAGCCCGGTTCGTACACGCCGAGCGGCGTCGAGTAGGTCGGATGCGCCGTGTCCCGGTTGCCCTCGAACAGCTCCGGATAGACGATCCGGTCCGAGAACGCGCAGCCGACCGGAAAGGTGTCGCCGACGACGGCCCACTGCGGTTCGCCCCACAGGCAAAGGACCTTGCCCAGGTCGTGCACCAGTCCGGCCAGCACGAACCAGTCGGGGTGTCCGTCGGCCCGGATCGCCTCGGCCGTCTGCAGCAGGTGATCGAGCTGCGAGAGGTCCAGATCCGGATCCGAGTCGTCGACCAGGGTGTTCAGGAACTCCAGCGCCTCCCAGGCCGACAGCTCAGCGCGGTCGAGCGTGAGGTACTCCGCCTTCTTGTCCTGGACGAAGTCCCAGGTCTGGTGACGGTGATTCAGCCGGTAGAACTCGCGCACGGTGTCGCGCGGAGGTGCCTCGAAGTCCCGGTAGTCCTCCCGCCGCTTGCCGCCCGCCTCCTCCGGCGTCGGATAGAGCTCTGCCACGAAGTCGTCCCAGTCGTCGAGCCGCGCGAGGGGGGCCATTGACGATACGCTAGCAGGCCGATGCCCCACCAACATGGGGAGGATCCGACCCGAGAGTGCCCTACATGGTCTACAAGCTCCTGCACGTGCTGGGAGCGGTAATGGTTCTCGCCGCGGCGGGCGGCGTCGCGGTGCACGCCGCGAACGGCGGCCGCAGGGAGGACAACCAACTGCGCGGTCTGCTTGCCGCCATGCACGGGGTCGGCCTGGTCCTGAGCATCGTGGCCGGTTTCGGCATGCTCGGCGGCAGCCTGCCCGGCTGGGCCTGGGTGAAGCTGCTCATCTGGTTGTGCTTCGGAGCAGCCCTCACGCTGCCGTATCGCCGCCAGGCCCTGGCCAGGCCCCTGGTCGTCATCCTGCCGCTGCTGGCGGCGGTCGCCGCGTACCTTTCGCTGTACAAGCCGTTCTGAGGACCTGACGGGAGCGCTGGGGGCGCCGGTCAGATTCCCGTCAGACGGAGGTCAGGCCACTGGCCTCCCCCCTGCGGCGAGAATCTGGAATCCGGGTCGAACCCCGGCGGTTTCCCTTCGTAGATATGAATGGGTTCGTGCCCAAAAGGGGCAAGGCACGGACCCGTTCGGCGCCGGGTGGTGCAAGCGTGTTGCACCGCCCGGCGCCACCTCACAGAAAGACGCAGGTCGGACAGTCCCCGGCCGCCGCCGCGAGCGCCCGGTCGGCTTCGCACTGGTACTCCGGGCTGCTCGAGCGATGGCTCCGGGTGTCGCCGCCAAGCATCGTCTCGCGCTTCCAGTCGTCGTCGCGCGACCAGTGGTACGGCAGCATCTTCACCGCGCCCGGGCGCTCGAGCTCGTCCACGGCCGCGAGCGCGGCGGCGACGATCTCGCGCTGCAGTTCCGGGTCCTTCGCCTTGCCCGCGGTATGGCCAAGGGGGTAGTCGAGGAAGACGGCGCGCGGAGGATCGACCGAGCGGGTGATCGAGAGAGCGGAGGTCAGCGACGTCGTCGGAATGCCATCCGCCTCAACCCGGCGCGCTATCAGTCCCACGGACTGATGGCAGACCGGTCACACGGGGACCAGCAACGCCAGGTCGACCTGATCCTCCGCGAGACGGCGGCTGATCTCCGGCGCCACCACCTCCCGAACGCGGCGGGCCGAGTAGATCCCCCCCATGAAGGCGTAGGCGCGCGGTGACAGTTCGCCGATCACGCCCTCGGCCACGAGGGCGTGCAGCGTGTCGACCGGGAAGACGACGTTCGGGTCGATACGCGCATCGGTCTGGTCGTAGGCGAAGTGGCTCGTCCGCAGTTCCGAGACGGGAACCGACGTATCGATCACACGCAGCGAGATGTCGTCCCGATGATGGAAGGCGACCTGCCCCGCGCGGTACACGCCACCGGAGCCAACCAGCCCCACTCGACACTCCGGGAGGGGTTTCGTGAGTTCGGTCCACGGAGGCGAATCATCGCTGCGCACCCATCGATAGGGATCGTGGCCCAGGCTCGAGTAGAGGTCGCGCGTACGAACGATGTGGTCCACCGGCTGTCGTCGTGTCGTCATGGCGTCCATTCTGACCCAAGATAGGATGCCCGCTGCATGACGACCGAGGATCGCCGAGCGCCGGTGCCCGATCCGGGCGCCCCGCACATGGAGCACAACGACCGGCTCGACCTCCCCGAATCCGAGTGGCGGGCAAGACTCGACCGCGACGAGTTCCGTGTCCTCCGGCGGGAGGCAACCGAACGCCCCTTCACTTCGGCACTCAACGAGGAGCACCGAAACGGCGTCTTCCTCTGCGCCGGCTGCGGCGCCGAGTTGTTCCGGTCGGATGCGAAGTTCGAGAGCGGCACGGGCTGGCCCAGTTTCTTCGAGCCCATCGCCGGCGCCGTCGACACGAAGCGGGACTTCAAGCTGATCGTGCCGCGAACCGAGTACCACTGCTCTCGCTGTGGCGGGCACCAGGGCCACGTCTTCAGCGACGGGCCGGCGCCAACCGGCCTCCGTTACTGCAACAACGGCGTCGCCCTGCGCTTCCGGCCGGCGCCGGGAAGCGACCGGGAGACACGACCCAACACCCCAGGCAGGGAGGACTGAACGATGTCGACCAAAGCGACAACCCGCCGCGCCGGCGGAGCGATTCTGGGCGCCGGCCTGGCACTGACGATTGCCTGCGGCGGCGAGCAGGTCGAGCCCCTGACCACTACGGTCAGCACGGAACTCGGCGCGGTCGAAGGCCAGGCGCTCGAGTCCGGAGTCCTCAAGTTCGCCGGCATCCCGTTCGCGGCGCCGCCGGTTGGCGACCTCCGCTGGCGGCCGCCACAACCGGCCGCCGCCTGGGAGGGCAGCCGCGACGCCACGGAGTTCTCCGCCTCCTGCTGGCAGCCTCTCTCCCCGCCCGGCTCCTTCTACGACACCGGCGACATCGAGCGCAGCGAGGACTGCCTCTACCTGAATGTCTGGACCGGGGCGGAGCACGCCGAAGCCGCCCTGCCGGTCATGGTGTGGATCCACGGCGGCGGCCTCCAGACCGGCTCCGGCAGCACTCTGCTCTACGACGGCGAGAGCCTGGCCAACCGCGGCGTCGTACTGGTGACGATCAACTACCGGCTCGGACCGATGGGCTTCCTGGCTCACGCGGAGCTCTCGGCCGAGAACGAGAGTGGAGCGTCGGGCAACTACGGCATCCTGGACCAGGTCGCCGCACTCCAGTGGGTGCAGGCCAACATCGCCGCCTTCGGCGGGGACCCGGGCCGGGTCACGATCTTCGGCGAGTCGGCGGGCTCCTGGAGCGTGAACTACCTGACGGCGACGCCCCTGGCCGCGGGGCTGTTCCACCGCGCGATCGGCCACAGCGGCGGCATCTTCTGGCCCATGCCGCAGCTTGGAGGAGCGGAGTCCGAGGGTGCTGGCGTCGCCCAGCGCCTCGGCGCGAGCGACCTCGACGCCATGCGCGCCGCCACCGTCGAGGAGGTCTACGAAGCAGCCGGCGCTTCCGAGCTGCCGACCTTCGTGGGGATCGGCGACGGCCATGTGTTCCCGAAGGATGTCCACGACATCTTCGCGGCCGGCGAACAGAACGACGTCGACACGATCGTCGGCTTCAACAGCGATGAAGGCACGGCACTGTTCGCCGCTCCCGGCGGGATCACCGTCGCGGACTACCGCGAGGCGCTCGCGGGCACGTATGGCGAACACGCCGACGCGATGTTCGCGGTCTACCCCGCCGAGGACGACGACCAGGCGCGCGTCGCCGCGTACGAGAACACCGCCGACCAGTTCTTCGCCTGGCAGATGCGCACCTGGGCCAGACTGCAAAGCCACTCGGGCGAAAAGCCCATTCGGATGTACTACTTCTCCCGCGTACCGCCGTGGGATGAAGCCGAAACCTACGGCTCATACCACGCGGCGGAGATCGCCTACGCGTTCGACAATCTGCACAAGAGCGGTGAACTGAGGGGAGGCGAGATCGGCCCCTTCAACCACGCCTGGGACGACACGGACAGGGCGCTCGCCGACACGATGGCGAGCTACTGGGTGAACTTCGCGGCCACCGGCGACCCCAACGGCGACGGTCTGCCCGACTGGCCCGTCTACGACCCGGACGCCGACGGCGTCCTGGAACTGGGAGACAAGATCGGCGTCATCCAGGGCCTGCTCAAGGATCGGCTGGACGCCTTCGACGCCTTCTACCAGGACCTGCGCGGGAACGGATAGCAGCCCCCTGCGGCCGCCTTTGTGCTAGCGTCCCGCCTTCAGGCAGTGGGTGCAGAGCTCACGCGGCGAACCAGGATGCGCCTGTCGTTCTCGAGCGTTGATTGATGTGGAACCCGGAGCCGAGAACAAGGAGCAGCAGATGGCAACGAGAATCTATGTGGGGAACCTCCCCTTCGACACGACGGAAGAGGCGGTTCGCGCTCTGTTCCAGGCTCATGGCGACGTGAGCGAGGTTTCGCTGATCAACGACCGTGAGACCGGCCGGCCGCGGGGCTTCGGCTTCGTCGAGATGGCGTCCGGAGGCCAGGAGGCCATCTCCGCCCTTGACCGGCAGCAGTTCGGGGGTCGTACCCTCCGCGTCAACGAAGCCCGCCCGCGCGAGGAACGCCGGCCCCGCTGGTAGCAGCCGCCCCGCTCCCGCCCTACATCTGCGGGTAGTAGAACTGCGGCACGGCGACATCCTCGAGAGGCGACGGCTTGAGCTCGATGATGTCGTCGCGCACGCCGCCCTTGTTCATCCTGAAGGACGCGTTCACGCGCTCCGGAGCGTCCCAGAGAACGACCGCGAACTCGCCGTTCTTCTCGATCGGTCCGGTCGTCTGGTAGCTGCCGTCGCCTGACGTGATCGTCACCTCGCCACCGCCCTTGACCGGCTTGCCCCGATTGTCCTGGACCCTTCCAGTGAGGACGGTGCGAACGCCCTCCGCCTCCATCGACTCGCCTTCCCGGAAGAGGATCGGATAGACCTGCTGAGTTCCATCGCGTTGCACGGCGACGCGAGCCACGACCGACCGGTAGCCGTCGCGCTCGAAGGTGATGCGAACCGTAAGCCCTTCGTAGTCCTCCCGGCTGAAGATCCGGCCCATGTTGCGCAGGAGGTAGGTCCCGGTCTTCCGGCCCTTGGCGCGCAACCTCGGCGCGGGCATGTTGTCGTTCTGGAACCAGATGTCCACATCGGACAGCGGGCTCCCGCTCGAATCGAGAATCGTGCCGAACACGCGGGTGTTGTCCCGGCCGCCGACCGCGCCGGTCACGTCACCGCCGCGCAGATCGCCGCCGACGTTCACAGCACCCGGCTCCTGGGCCAGGGCCGGAACCGCCAGCACGAGCAGCGGGACGAACAGGAGCGGGAAAAGAAGTCTCTTCGACATTTCGCAGCCCTCCGGACGATCTTCGCGCGATGACCCGTGCGCGGTACCTGCAAGCACACTGGAACCTATCAGCAACTAGGATGGCCGGATGCCGCCAACCGCATCCGCACCGGCCGCGCCGCCGCGGCCGAAGCAGATCCTGGCGGCGGCCGCGATCGGTGTCGCGGCAGCCCTCGTCCTCCTGCGGTGGACGGCGCCGGACAACCCGACCGCCCCCTCCAACGACGCATCCCGCGGCGTCCCGGCTCCCCTGCCATCTCGCCCGGAACCCGAGCCTCCGCCGCCCCTGCCGCGCGCGCTCAGCGACGCGATCGATCTGATGGCCCAGGGAAGACTCCGCGACGCGCAGCGCCTGATGCTCGGCTTCGAGGCCAGTCCCGCCGCGGTGGAGCTGCTTCCCGACCATCGGGAGACCATGAACGCCATGCTGGAGCGGCTCGGCAACGACCCTGCCCTGCGGGCCGCCTTGGAGTTCGAACGCGGCTTCGAGGACGCTGACCTCGATCGTCTTCGGCGAACCCTGGGTTCGCTGTCGCGCGAGGGGACGATCGCCCTCCGGCGCGACCCGGAAGCATCCCGCTACATCGACGACGCGCGGCGGCTGACGGCGGAGGTCGACGCGATCGAGGGTCTGCTCGGCAGCGACCGTCTGGCAGCGCTCCGGCTGGCCCAGGACTTCGCCCGGCGCCACCCGAGATTCGCCGTCGGCCTGGCCTTCGAGGATCGCGCCGCCGAGGCGATCGAGGACACGGCCGAACGGCTGATGGCGGCGAACCGCCTGGACGAGGCACGAACGCTGCTGCTCGAGCTCAGATCGCTCCGCGGCGACGCGGCAAGGGATGCCGGTTCCGTCGATGCCAGGCTGGCTTCCATCGAATCCGTGTTCCGGCGCCGGAGCGACCTGGACGCCGCCATCCGCGAGATCGAGGTGCTGGGCCGCGAACGACCGCACGAGGCGCTCGAGGTTCTGGCCGCCATGGAGCGGACGCCCGAGAACCGTCGCCGTCTGGCCCAGGTTGAATCCACGCTCAGGTTTCTTCTGGAAGACCTCGACCAGGGAAGCCCCGCCGTCGAGATACTGGCCGCGGACGGTACGAGCCTGGACCAGGTCGAGTACGACCGACGTGAGGACCTCGTCCTGCTGGTCCGTGCCCGGGACGACTACGATGTCGTCTCCGTGCGCTTCTTCTGGCGCTGGTTCGACCGCGACGGCGAGGGCGACGTCGTCGAAGCGGTGCTCGGCCCGGCCGAACCCGAGCCGGCGCGTGCCGCGGACGGTGCGGGCGACGGAAGGACCACCGAGGTCGCCTTTCAGGCCAAGGTGACGCAAGCCGAGCACGGGGGCCGCAGCCTTCAGTTCTGGGCCGAAGCAACCGACCGCGGCGGCCGCATCGCCAGGAGCGCCGACCCGCCGAAACAGCTCACACCCGCACGACGCGGGTTCCTCCAGCGGCTCGGCCTTCGCCGCCAATGACTCCTCACGGACGTGAAATCACTGACTGGCAGACACTTACAGGCGCCAAACGCACTGGTATGATGACCACCGTGGCAAACGGTACAAGTGCCCCGAACGACGCCGGTGGAACACCCGTAGAACCGGCGATACCCCAACACCACGTCGAGACGACCAACCGGGACTTCCGCAGCCTGGGGCTGAACCGGGAGATCCTGGACGTGCTCGCCGGAATCGGCTTCGAGCATCCGACGCCGATCCAGGCCGACGTGATCCCCGATGCGATCGCCGGCAAGGATCTGATCGGCCTGGCGGAGACCGGCTCCGGCAAGACGGCCGCCTTCGTCCTGCCGATCATCCAGCGCCTCGGCCGGGGCAAGGGAGTGCGAGCTCTCGTCGTCTGCCCCACGCGCGAGATCGCCCTGCAGACCAAGGCCTTCCTCGATGTCTTCCGCAAGAGCCCGCTGCAGGTCGCCTCGGCCTGCCTGATCGGTGGCGTCAAGATCGGGCCGCAGTTCGACCAGTTGCGCCGGGACCCCGATGTCCTGGTGGCAACCCCCGGCCGGCTTCTGGACCACACCGAACGCGGCACGGTGAGCCTCCGCAACGTCGAAGAACTCGTGCTGGACGAAGCCGACCACATGCTCGACCTCGGCTTCATGCCCCAGGTGCAGCGAATCGTGACGCAGGTGCCCAGCAAGCGGCACACGATGCTGTTCTCGGCCACCATGCCGCCCCCGATCGAGCGCCTGGCCCAGCGCTACATGGACGACCCGCTCCGGATCGACCTGGCGCCCCGCGGCGCCGCTTCCGGCATCGAACACCGCCTCTACCTGGTCGACGAGAAGGACAAGAAGAGCTGCGCCCTGGCGCTGCTCGACTCCGTCCCCGGCTCGACCCTCGTCTTCACCAAGCGCCGATCCGACGCCGAGTGGCTCTGCCGGGTGCTGGAGCGAGGGCGGCACAGCGTCGCGCGCATCCACTCCGACCGGTCGCAGAAGCACCGGGTCGCGGCTCTCGAGAGTTTCCGCGCCGGTCGGCACCGCATCCTGGTGGCGACGAACATCGCGGCCCGCGGCATCGACGTTGTGGGCATCGAGCACATCCTGAACTACGACCTGCCTGACACCGCGGAGGACTACATCCATCGCGCCGGCCGCACCGCCCGCGGCGCCGCCGAAGGGGTCGTGTCGTCGATCGGTACCTGGCTCGACAAGCCGATCGTCCGCCAGATAGAGCTCGCGCTCGGTCACCCGCTGCCTCGTAGCGAAGTCGAGGGAGTGGCCCCCTACCGTGAAATGCGGTCGCTCAAGGAGCGACGCCGCCGCTCTCCGCTGCGCCGCTAGGGACGCCATGATCCCGATCCCGGATCTCCTGAACCGGGAGCCCTTTCTCGGCATCGACCGGGAGGCTCTGACGGACCTGCTCGGCCTCGCCATTCTCGGCCGGGAGATCGGCACCGAATTCCACGACCTCATGGCGGAGGCGGAGACGCCGCCGACCACCTGGCGGCCTGAGTTCTTCGAGCAGGACCTGTTCGTCGACCGCCTGATCGCGGAGAGCTTCGAGATCGCGATGGACGGCGTCCGGTACCCGATCAACGAACGCTTCCTCCGACGCGCGCTGTCCGCTACCCCGACCGATCTGCGGACGGTCGAGTTCCGCCAGTCCATCCTGCACGAGATGGACGAGAACGAGGAGATCCTGGCGTCGGCCAAACGGCTCTACCGCGAACTGTTCGCCCTGCTGTCGCTTCACCGGACGCCCCGCTACCACCGCATCGTCGACACCGCCGAGCACAACCTGGACATCCTGAAGCAGAGCCGCCTCGTCATCGACCTGATGCACGACAGATTCGGATCCGCCCGCTCCGGCCTCAGGCGCCTCCACGAGGGGGCGGCCGCGATCCACGAGACCGAGGAGTACAAGACCCTCGCCGCCCTGCTCGACTACGAAGACCAGCTCGCCCAACTGAACCTCGACATCTCCCTGGGCGGCGACGGCCGGATCCGCCGGGTCGACGTGCGCTCCCTCGACGAGTGCAGCGACAATCCCTTCTGGAGGGGACCGATCAAGCGCTTCCTGGACCGGCTGCGGCTCGGGATCGGCGGCTACTCGATGACGAACCGGGAACTCCTGAACCGCGTGATCGAGCGGGTCTACGTCTCCCTGTCTCCGGCCCTGATTCCGCTGATCCAGATGCTTGGCCAACTGGAGCTCTACCTCGCGGTGCGCGCGCTGAGGGACCGCGCCGCCGGACGCGGCCTCGCGATGTGTCTCCCCGAGATCCTGCCCGACCACGACACCGGCCCGGCGTTCGTCTGCGAAGACCTGTGGAACCCCCTGCTGCTGCACCAGGAGCAGGCGCCCGTCCCCTGCACCGTGAGCACCGCCGGCAGCGTGCCGATCACCGTCGTGACCGGGCCCAACTCGGGCGGGAAGACGCGGCTGATCCAGGCGATCGCGCTCGCGCAACTGCTCGCCCAGTCGGGCCTCTACGCACCGTGCGCCCGGGGCCGCCTGCGGGTGCAGAACGGGCTCTTCGTCTCCCTGATCGAACGGGAGAGCGCGGACCAGGTGGAGGGCCGCCTGGGTCGGGAACTCGTGCGCATCCGCACCCTGTTCGAGGAGATGGAGCACGGCTCGATGGTCATCCTGGACGAGCTCTGCTCCGGTACCAACCCGTCGGAGGGCATCGAGGTCTTCACCCTGGTTCTGCAGCTCCTCCGGCGCGTCGATCCGGTGGCCTACGTAACGACCCACTTCCTCGACCACGCCCGCTCCCTGGAGGAGAACCACCACGAGCTGGGCCTGGAGTTCCTCCAGGTCGAGCTCGACGAAGCCCGCCGGAGCACCTACCAGTTCAACAGCGGTGTCGCGCGGACTTCCCTCGCCGCGCTCACCGCCGAACGCCTCGGCGTCACCTTCGAGAACCTGTCGACGGCCGTCGACAGCCGGCGGACGAAGGCGAGCTAGTACGGGACGCCGGTCGACCGGCAGACGAAGCGCATCAGGGGCGAAGCGGCGGCGCAGAGCGCCGTGAACTCGTCCAGGAAGCCGGCGCGGAGCAGGCGCGTCTGGTTGAGGCGCGCCACGGCCATGAAGGACTTCCGCTTGATGTCGTCGATCCGGGGATGATCCGCGTCGAACCCTCGCGGCGCCCGCTTCAGACTCTCACCGCCCAGTTCGAGCTCGCCGCCGAGCCCCGGTTTCGACGTAACCTCGGCCCAGCCCGCTCCGTCCTCCACGATCTGCCCCCGGATCGCGCGTAGCGCCTCCGGGTGCGGCCGCCACATCCCGCCGCCCATGAACACGCTGCCCGGTTCGATGTGGAGGTAGAAGCCGGGCGCATGGGCATCGCGATGCTGCTCGTGGCGGAAGTGGATGCCGATGTGGGTCTTGTAGGGCCGCTTGTCGCGAGAGAACCGCACGTCCCGGTGGATGCGGAACAGGGAACCGCCGACCTTCTTCGGAACCGCCAGAAAGTGGCTCGAGACCTCGTCGATCCGCGTTCCGAAGTCGCTGATGAACTGCAGCGCCGGCTCCCGCACGACATCTTCGTAGCGCTCGCCGTTGGCCTTGAACCAGTCGCGGTCGTTGTTCTCCGCGAGCTCGCGCAGAAAGGCGAAGGTCTGTCTCGAGAACGGGTTCTTCCACTGGTCCATCGTCGACTTCTCCTGTGTCTCCGGGGCCGGACTGTCGCTGCGGAGCGAAGTGTATTCTCCGAGGTCGCGCCGCAGAACAAGAGGAGACCCGCATGGACATCTTCGTCGCCGAGCTGGTCGGCACCGCGCTCCTGATCATCCTGGGCGACGGCGTCGTGGCCAACGTCGTCCTCACCCGCACCAAGGGCAATGACGGCGGCTGGATCGTCATCACGACCGGCTGGGGGCTCGCCGTCGCGCTCGCCGTCTACAGCGTCGGCCGGATCAGCGGCGCGCACATCAACCCGGCCGTCAGCCTCGGGATGTGGTCGATCGGCGAACTCGAAGCGGCCCTGCTGCCGACCTACATCGGCGCGCAGATGCTGGGCGCCTTCCTCGGCGCGGTCGTCGTCTACTTCACCTACCGGCCCCACTGGGCGGTCACCACCGATCAGTCGGCGAAGCTCGGGGTGTTCTGCACCGCTCCGGAGATTCCGCGCCGCCGTGGCGCGAACTTCCTGACCGAGGTGGTCGGCACCGCCGTCCTCGTCTTCGGCGTGCTGGCCATCGCGGCCAACGCCTCCGAGCTCGCCGGCGAGATCGACCTTTCGGCGGTGTTCGCCACGGGCATCAACCCCCTCCTCGTCGGTTTCCTGGTCTGGGGGATCGGGCTCTCGCTGGGCGGACCCACGGGCTACGCGATCAACCCCGCGCGCGACCTGGGCCCCCGCATCGCCCACGCGGTCCTGCCGATCCCGGGCAAGGGCGGTTCGGACTGGGGCTACGCCTGGGTGCCCGTGCTGGGGCCACTGGCCGGCGGTGTCCTCGGCGCGCTGGCCTTCCAGGCACTCGGCTGGCAGGCGTAGCCGAACATGACCTACGTTCTCGCCCTCGACCAGGGCACCACGTCCAGCCGCTCCATCCTGTTCGAACGCCAGGGTACCGCCGCCGCCGCCGCGCAGGAGGAGTTCCCGCAGCTCTACCCCTCGCCCGGTCACGTCGAACACGATCCCGAGGCCATCTGGAACACCCAGATCGAAACGGCCCGCGCCGCCATCGAGAAGGCCGGCGCGGCCGTCCCGGACATCGCCGCCATCGGCATCGCCAACCAGCGCGAGACGGTCGTGCTCTGGGAGCGGGACAGCGGCAAACCGGTCGACAACGCGATCGTCTGGCAGAGCCGCATCACCGCGCCGCTGTGCGAGGAGCTGAAGCAGCAGGGGCACGAGGACCTGTTCCGCGCCAGGACCGGGCTCGTGCTCGACCCGTACTTCTCCGGCACGAAGATCGCCCATCTCCTGAAGAAGCACGACCTCCATGCCCGGGCGGCCCGGGGCGAGATCCTGGCCGGAACGATCGACAGCTTCCTGCTCTGGCGGCTGACCGGCGGCCGGGTTCACGCCACCGACGCGAGCAACGCCTCGCGGACCCTGCTCTTCGACATCCACAGACTGGACTGGGACGACGAGCTCCTCGGGATCCTGGGCGTGCCGCGGGCCATGCTGCCCGAGGTCCGCGACTCGAGCGGCGACTTCGGTCATACCGAGGCGGGTCTCTTCGGTCGTCCGATCCAGGTCGCCGGCATCGCCGGCGACCAGCAGGCGGCGACCTTCGGCCAGGGCTGCTTCGAACGAGGCATGGTCAAGAACACCTACGGCACGGGCTGCTTTATCCTGATGAACACGGGCGACCGGGCCGTGGCATCGGAGAACGGCCTGCTCTCCACCGTCGGCTGGATGCTCGGCGGGCGACCGACCTACTGCCTGGAGGGTTCGGTCTTCGTCGGCGGGGCCGCGGTCCAGTGGCTGCGCGACGGCCTCGGCCTGATCGAGAGATCCGAGCAGGTCGAGGAACTCGCTGCGACCGAGAAGGACAGCGGCGGCGTCTACCTCGTGCCCGCCTTCGTTGGCCTCGGGGCGCCTTACTGGGACCCCTACGCTCGGGGCCTCCTGATCGGCCTGGAGCGCTCGACCACCGCCGGCCACGTGGCCAGAGCCACGGTCGAGTCGATGGCCTACCAGAGTCTCGACGTCGTCCGCGCCATGGAGGCGGACGCCGGGTCCGGCATGAGCGGCCTGCGGGTCGACGGCGGAGCGGCGGTCAACGACGACCTGATGCAGTTCCAGGCCGACCTGCTGGGCACGCGTGTCCAGCGGCCCGTGGTCGCGGAGACCACGGCGCTGGGGGCCGCCTACCTCGCCGGACTGGCAACCGGCGTCTGGTCCGACCAGGACGACGTGACCCGGAATTGGGCGCTCGACCGCGAGTTCGAGCCGGCGTCCTCGCCGGGCGAGCGGGAGCGCCTGGCCGCCGCCTGGCGGCGCGCCGTCGAGAGGTCCCGAAGCTGGGCCGAGCCCTGAGGCCACCCTGCGGTACGCTCTCGCACCGCCAACAAGCCATCACGGATCCGGAGAACTCCATGACCGATGTAGCCGCCCGCCCCCGCCTCACCGTCGACATCGAAGCCGGCGTCGCCGACGTGCGTCTCGATCGCGCGGACAAGCTGAACGCGCTGGACGGCGCGATGTTCGACGCCCTGGGCAGCACCGCCCGCGAACTGGCCGAAGACTCGTCCGTGCGCGCGGTCGTGCTCTCCGGCAACGGCCGCGCCTTCTGCGCCGGCCTCGACTTCGGCAGCTTCCGCGCGATGCAGCAGAACGCGGGAAGCAGTTCGTCGTCGCGCGAGCTGGTGGAGCGCAGCGACGACAACCCGGCCAATCGCGCCCAGTTCGCCGTCTGGGGCTGGCACGCGATGCCCGTTCCCGTCATCGCGGCGGTGCACGGCGTGGCCTACGGCGGCGGCTTCCAGCTCGCGGTGGGCGCCGATCTGCGCGTCGTCCACCCGGAAGCCCGGCTCTCGGTGCGCGAGATCGTCTGGGGTCTGATCCCCGACATGGCCGGTCCCCAGTTGCTCCGGCACCTGGTGCGCTCCGACATCGCCAAGGAACTGACCTTCACCGGCCGCGTGATCAGCGGCGTCGAGGCCGCCGAGCTCGGCCTCGCCACCCGGCTGTCGGAACAGCCGCTCGACGACGCCCTCGCCCTCGCGCGCGAGATCGCCGGCAACTCGCCGCACGCGATCCGCGCCGCCAAGCAGGTGCTCGACACCGCCCCGACGGTCAGCGTCCGGGAAGGGCTCGAAACCGAGGAGCGGCTGCAGGTCGGCCTGATCGGTTCACCGAATCAGGTCGAGGCGGTCACCGCGAACATGCAGAAGCGGGCGCCCAACTTCGCCGACGTCGATTGAGGCGCCGAGGCAACCGACGCCGGCCGCTACTCCTGGTGCCAGCCGTGACTGCCCTGGAGCAGCGCACGCTGGGAGTCGAAGGGATCGCCGCCGGCTTCCGGCTCGACGCGGCTGTAGCCACCGTCCGGCTCGAGCCGCCGGCAGTTCGCCGTGTCGACGAGGTGCGGCGCCAGGATGTCCCTGAGCGCCGCCTGGCGCAGGCCCGGATCGAGGATCGGACACAGCAGTTCGACGCGGCCGTTCAGGTTGCGCGGCATCAGGTCGGCGCTGCCCGTGAACAGCTCCTCGTCTCCGCCGTTCCGGAAGTAGTAGAGCCGCGAGTGTTCGAGGAAACGCCCGACGATCGAGGTCACCGAGATGTTCTCGGACAGGCCCGGCACGCCCGGACGCAGGCAGCAGATTCCCCGCACCTGCAGCAGCACCTCTACGCCGGCCTGTGAGGCCCGGTACAGCGCGTCGATGCACTCGCGGTCGACCAGCGAGTTCATCTTGAAGATCAGGCGGCCGTCTCCGCGCAGACGGTGTCCTTCGATCTCCCGGTCGATCCGCCGGATGAGCTCCCGCCGCATCTGGTCGGGCGCGACCAGCAGGCGGCCGTAGCGCTCCTCGCGGACATAGCCGGTGATCGCGTTGAACAGCTTGGCCACGTCCGAGGCGATCTCCGCGTCGTCGGTCAGGAGCCCGATGTCCGTGTAGATGCGGGCCGTCACCGGGTTGTAGTTGCCCGTCGCGACGTGGACGTACGAATGGAGCTTGCCGGCCTCGCGCCTCACGACGAGGCACATCTTGGCGTGGGTCTTGAGCCCCATCACGCCGTAGACGACGTGAACGCCGGAGGCTTCCAGCGCCCGCGCCCAGCCGATGTTGTACTCCTCGTCGAAGCGGGCCTTCAACTCGACCAGGACCGACACCTGCTTGCCCTTCTCGCGCGCCTCCATCAGGGCCTCGACGACGGGCGAGTTGGCCCCCACGCGGTAGAGCGTCTGCTTGATCGCGATCACGTCCGGGTCGGCCGCCGCCTCCTGCAGCAGCCGGACGACCGGGGAGAAGCTGTCGTAGGGGTGGTACAGAAGGTGATCGCGTCGGCGGATCGCCTCGAACAGGGACTCGTCGCTCCTGAGCGCGGCGTGGCGCACGGGCCGGATGGCGCTGTCGCGGAGTTCCGGACGGTCGAGGAAGGCGATCTCGCTCAGGTCGGCAAAGCCCAGCGGCGACGGCAAAGTGTCGACCTGGAAGCGCGCCAGCCCCATGTTCCGTTCGAGGATCGCCCGGATGCGCTTCGGCATGTCCTCGCGCACTTCCAGACGCACGACCGACCCGAAGTGCCTCTGCCCGACGACCTCGACGATCGCGGTCAGCAGGTCGCCCGCCTCGTCTTCCTCGACCTCCAGGTCGGCGTCACGCGTGACCCGGAAGGTGTACGCGGCCGCGATTTCGAAGCCGGGGAACAGCAGGTCGAGATTGGCCGCGATCAGCTCTTCGATCCAGACGAACTTGCCCCGCCCCGAGTCGAGACCGAGTTCGTCGCGGCCGCTTCCAGGCGCCCGCACCAGCCGTGGCAGCACCTGGGGAACCTTGACCCGGGCGAAGCGCTCGCCCTGGCTTCCGTCCCTGATCACGACGGCCAAGTTCAGGCTGAGGTTCGAGACGTGGGGGAAGGGATGGCTCGGATCGAACGCCAGCGGCGTCAGGACGGGGAAGATGTCGCGCTTGAAGTACGTCCGCAGCTTCCGCTTCTTCTTCGCCGACAGGTCGTCGTAAGAGACGATCTCGATCCCTTCGTCCTTGAGCTGGGGCAGCAGGTCTTCGTGCCAGCAGCGATAGGCCTGCCGGCGCTCCCGCTCCAGGTGGGAACGGATGCCCGCCAACTGCTCGGACGGCGTCATCCCGTCGGGCGGCGCCTCAAGCGCGCCCCGTTCGAGCTGCCGCACCAGGCCCGCGACGCGGACCATGAAGAACTCGTCCAGGTTGCTGCCGTAGATCGAGAGGAACTTGACCCGCTCGAGCAGCGGATGCCGGGAATCGCGCGCCTCCTCGAGAACCCGGCTGTTGAACTGGAGCCAGCTCAGCTCCCGATTGTTGTAGTGCTCGGGAAGACCGGGCTCGATGGCCGGTGCAAGCCGCCTGGGACGCGGGTCCGGCTCCGCCTCCACGAGCTCGGCCGGCGCCGTCGCAGTCGACGGCTCCATCAGATCTTCAGCGGCTGCAGTTTCCGGGTAGGCCACGGTAACCGCTGATTCTACACCGTTTCCGGCTTCCTCGGGTCACTCGGACGGACGGCGCCTGACCACGACGAAGGTCACGTCGTCGGCGGGAACTCCCTGTGGGGAGAGCTCCTCAACCCAGCGCTCGAACTCGGCGACCGCTTCCTGCGCCGGGCGCTGGCCGACCTCGAGCCATCGCTCGGCGATCGCCGGATAGCCCACCGGCTCGCCACTCGCATCCAGCATCTCGGGCAAGCCGTCGCTCATCAGTAGCGCCGCGTCGCCCGGTCCGAGGCACACCCGGTGGTCTTCGTACGACGCGACGGCCAGGGTCCCGAGCGGCACGCCGGAACTCATGATCTCCTCGACCTCTCCCGACGGACAACGGCTGATCAGCACCGGCGGCATGCCCGCGGAAGCCAGGTCGAGGACCCCCTCCCGATAGCGCGCGAGCACCAGGGCCATCGCCCGGCGGCCCAGCTTCATCGAGCGGATCGTCGCCGTCGCACGGGACAGGAAGTCGGCCAGGTCGAGGCCCGCGTCGGCCGACGCGAGCAGCGTCTTGACCACGGTCACCATCGTGCCGGCGCGCGCCCCGTGGCCCGTCGCGTCCCCGACCGCGATGGTGAGGGCACCGTCCTCCCGGAGCCGGCTGAAGTCGTAATAGTCGCCCCCCACTTCCGACGCGGTGCGCTGGAGAGCGGCGATCTCCAGGTCGGGGTGCTCAGGGAAGGCAGCGGGCAGCAGCGAGAGCTGGAACCTCCGCGCCTCCTCGAGTTCGCTGGTCTGGCGCTCGTTCTCCGCCTCCAGCAGGCGCCTGTCGACCTCCTGCTGGCGGCGATGCCGTTCCTGTTCGAGCAACTGGCGCCGGCTCTTCTCCTGGTCGCGCGCCATGCGGTTGAACGCTTCGCCCAGCTTGCCGACCTCGTCCCGGCCGCCCAGGCGCGCCCGCGCCGCCGCATCGCCTCTGGCCAGCCGGTCGACCTGCCTGGTCAGGTGGCTCAGCCGGCGCGTCAGGCGATTGGCCAGCGGAGCGGCGGCGAACAGGGACAGGCTCATCAGGCCGACGCCGACGCCCAGGTTGCGAAGCGATGCACTCCTCATCTCGGCGAGCGACGGGCCGATTGGACGCACGATGCCGTAGATCAACTCGCCTTCCGCGGCGGCCTGCGTGGCGACGACCCATTCGCTCAGGCCCCGACAGAGATCTTCGTGCCCGGCAGCAAGCGCGTCGAGGAGAGGTTCGTCGCCCGCGCAGTGCACTTCCTCGAGAAGTTCCAGTTCCTCCGGCCCGGAAGTGTAGATCTCGCCCTCCGCGTCCAGTGCGAACGGCACCGCACCGCCGCCGCGAGGTATGCGGCGCAAGACGTTTCGCATCAGGTTTTCGGGCCGGATATCGGCTTCCAGGTGCCACACTACGTCGCCGTCCCGGTGAACGGGAGAAGAGACGGGACCACCGAAGACCCGAGTGGCCCAGGCACGGCCTCTGCGCGCCCACTCGGCATCCCTCGGCCGGTCCCCTGCTTCTCCACGTTCCGCGGATCGTTCGCCCGGAGGGCCGCCGGCCGGGAGACGCTCCGGGTCGCCGCCTCGCGACCAGAGGAAGCGTCGGCCTTCCGTCGCCCGGAGCCCGCGCGGACCACGGTCCCCGCCACCGGGATCCGGGGCTTCTTCAAGACCCGGTCCGGTTCCCGGCGGGGCCGCGGGGACGAGCTCGAGCGCATCGACGAAGTCCGCGCCATCGCCCATGTTGCTCAGGAGGAACTCCGCCAGAGCCTCCGGGTCGGCGTACTGGGGGTCGTCGAAGGGCAGCATCGTGCCAAGCCTCCGAACGTACCCCTCCAGGTCGTCCCTGGCGCGGAACAGACCGACCGATATCTGCCTCGTGACCTCCAGGGACTCCGCCTCGACCGCGGCCCGAAACGCCCTCGTCGAGGAGACGTAGGAGTAGCCGACGATCCCAGCCAACGGAAGCACCGCCAGCACCAGAAAGGCGAGAATCAGTTGACTACGGAGCCTCATCTTCAGTCCAACCAGCTTCGGACCCGCGAGCTTCCCCGTCCGCCGAATCCCGCCCCGCCGGCTGCCGCACCCGTTTTCCGTCCTTGCGGCGACCGGAAAGAGAACTCACCACGCCGTGCAAGGCCCGTACCTCGTGTTCCCTGAGTTCGGCGCGGTGGAGAATGCTCCTCAGGTTGCGAACCATGATGCCACGCTTCTCCGCCACTCGCAGGAACCCCGAGGCGTCCAGCTCCTGCTCCAGGTGCTCGAAGAGGTTCACGAGCTGCGCCGACGTGGCCGGCAGCGTCGCCGAACGCTGGTCGGGCGGCGGCGTGGCGGCTCCGGACGCACCCTCGAACCACGCCCAGGCGACCAGCAGCACCGCCTGCGCCAGGTTGAGGGACGAGTACCCGGGGTTCAGCGGTATGTGGACGATGTGCGAGGCCAGAGCCACGTCGTCGTTGTCGAGCCCCGCCCTCTCCGGACCGAACAGCACTCCCGAGCGCTGCCCCCGCGCCGCGCGCTCCCTGACCTCGACCGCCAGTTCCCGAGGGCCGATCGCGGGCTTCAGCATGTCCCGGCGCCGGGCCGTCGTCGCGTAGACGCGGTGCAGGTCGGCAACCGCCGCGGCCGTGGTCGCGAACACCCGCGCCCGGTCGACGACCTCGCGCGACGCCCCGGTGGCCATCGCCTGCGCGCGCTCGTTCGGCCAGCCGTCGCGCGGGGAGACCAGTCGCAGTTCCGTCAGCCCGCAGTTGAGCATCGCCCGGGCCGTGGCGCCGACGTTCTCGCCCATCTGCGGACCGACCAGGACGACCACGGGCGCCGCTGCTTCCTCCTGACCTGCGTCTCGACCTGCCATCGCTTGGGTCCGGCTCCCGGAGGTCAGTCTACGCCGTCCGCCGGCGCACCCAACTAGGCTACGCGGGTGACTCCCGCCAACCTGGGGGATCGCCTGCCGGCGGTCGCGGGCAGCGTCTCATCCGACGTCATCCTGGAACGGTTCCTCGACTGGGTGGCCGGGCTCGGCTTCGAGCTGTTCCCCGCCCAGGAGGAGGCGCTGCTCGAAGTCATGGCGGGCCGCCACGTGGTCCTCGACACGCCGACCGGCTCGGGCAAGTCGCTGGTCGCGATGGCGATGCTGTGGAAGGGCCTGTGTGAAGGCAGGACCGGCTTCTACACCGCGCCGGTCAAGGCCCTGGCTTCCGAGCAGTTCTTCCGCATGTGCAACGAGTTCGGCGCCGAACGGGTGGGCATGCTGACCGGCGACGCCAGCATCAACCCGAAGGCGCCGATCGTCTGCTGCACCGCCGAGGTGCTCGCGAACATGGCGCTGCGGCGGGGCGCGGACCTGCCGGTCGACTACGTGGTGATGGACGAGTTCCACTTCTACGCGGACCCGGAGCGCGGCGTGTCGTGGCAGGTGCCCCTGATCACCCTGCCCGACACGACCTTCCTCCTGATGTCGGCGACCCTCGGCAACATGGCGCCGATCAGCGAGGCCCTGCAACGCGCGACCGGCCGCCCCGTGGCGCTCGTCAGCGGCAGGGATCGACCGGTGCCGCTCGAGTACGAGTACCGCGAGACGCCGCTGCACATGACGATCGAGGAACTCGCGAACGCCGGCCGGGCGCCGGTCTATGTCGTCAACTTCACCCAGCAGGCCTGTGCGCGGCTGGCCCAGAGCCTGACCAGCCTGAGACTCTGTTCGCGGGAGGAGAAGAAGGCGATCTTCACGGAGATCCGGGACTTCCGCTTCGACACGGCCTACGGCAAGGAGATGCGGCGCTTCCTCGGCTTCGGCATCGGCGTCCACCACGCGGGCCTGCTGCCGAAGTACCGGCTGCTGGTCGAGAAGCTGGCGCAGTCCGGGCTGCTCAAGGTGATCGCAGGCACGGACACGCTGGGCGTGGGCGTCAACGTGCCGATCCGTACGGTCCTGTTCAGCCAGCTCTGCAAGTTCGACGGCGAGAAGGACACGATCCTCACGGTGCGCGACTTCCAGCAGATCGCCGGCCGCGCGGGCCGCAAGGGCTTCGACGACCTGGGCTGGGTGGTGTGTCAGGCGCCGGCGCACGAGATCGAGAATCGCCGGCGAATGCTCAAGGAGAGCGTCTCCCGGCGAGGGCGAGGGCGAGGGCGCAAAGCGGTCCGCAAGCGATCGGCGCCGCGCGGCTTCGTACCGTGGGACGAGCGCACCTTCGAGCGCCTGACCACGAGCCGGCCCGAGACGCTGGAATCCCGCTTCCGGCTCCGTCACGGCATGGTGTTCGACCTGATCCAGGCCGACGAGTCGGCCCGCAACGGCGGGAGCCGCACGAACTTTGGCTCGCTGCGCCGGCTGATCGCCGCCTGCCACGAACCCGCCGCAACCAGGGACCGGCTGATCGGACAGTCGGCGGAACTCGTGCGCGCGCTGCACCGCGGCGGCATTCTGCGGATGGCGGCGCGGCCCGGCGGCGGCTACCGGGTCGAGGCCGACCGGGAACTGCAGATCGAGTTCTCGATGCACCAGAACCTGTCGCTCTATCTCGTGTCGACCCTGGAACTCCTCGACCAGGAGGATCCGGACTACGCCCTGGACCTGCTCAGCCTGGTCGAGGCGATCCTGGAGAACCCCGGGATCGTGCTCCGGCGCCAGGCGGCCAGGTTGAGGCACGAACTCGCCGCGCGGCTCAAGGCGAAACGGGTGCCGTTCGAGGAACGGATGGAACGGCTGCGGGAGGTCACCCATCCGCGCCCCCTGACCGACCTCATCGAACCGACCTTCGACGAGTTCCGGCGCTCCCACCCCTGGGTGCGCGGCGACTCGATCCGGCCGAAGCGCGTCGGCCGCGAGATCTACGAGGACTCCCTGGGCTTCGACGAGTTCATCAGACGCTACGACCTGCAGCGGTCCGAGGGCGTCGTTCTCCGCTACCTGAGCCGGCTGTTCAAGGTCCTGAGCCGCGGCGTTCCGGACCGGTTCAAGACGGACGCCGTGTTCGACCAGCTCGGCTACTTCCACGACCTGCTCACCCGCGTCGACAGCAGCCTGCTGAGCGAGTGGGAACGGCTGTGGTCGCTCGAGGACCAGTCGAGCGGTTCGTAGCCGTCAGCGGCTCCGGCCGACGCCCAGCCTGGGACACCACTCCTCGACCGGACAGCGCGAGCACCAGGGGCTCACCGGCAGGCACAGCTTCTGGCCGAAGCTGACGAGGGTCTTGTTCAGGCCGATCCACTGGCTGCGCGGCAGTTTCGCCCTCAGCGCCATTTCCGTTTCGAGCGGCGTCTTCGTGTCGACGTAACCCCAGAGGTTCGTGATCCGGTGCACGTGGGTGTCGACGCAGATGCCGGGCTGGCGGAATCCCTCGGTGACGACCAGGTTCGCCGTCTTGCGGCCGACGCCGGGGAGTTCGACCAGCTCTTCGACCGTCCTGGGCACCTCACCGCCGAACCGCTCGCGCAGCACGGTCATCGCGAGCTGGAGGTTCTTCGCCTTCGTGCGGTAGAAGCCGACCGGGAAGATGAGCCGCTCCAGCTCCTCGAGCGGCAGCGCGCCGATCTCTTCCGGCGTCGACGCCGCGGCGAACAGCCGCCTCGTCGCCCCGGCGGTCGCCTCGTCCTTGGTTCGCGCGCTCAGGATGGTCGACACGAGCACCTTGAAGGGATCGCGCTCGGTCTCCGCGATCAACGTGACGATCGGCAGTTCCGAGCCCTCCAGGTGCCGCCGGATACGGCGAAGCATCGCCGCCAGGCGGCGGTTCGTCGGCGGCGTCGGCGGCGCGGGCACGGCGCCCGCGAGAATACCGCCGCCCGCACCGGCTGTTACCTTGAGGTGATGAACGTGGCCCTGAGCGGCGCCTCTGGCCTCATCGGCAGCGCCCTCGTCAACAGCCTGGAAGCCGACGGCCATCGCTGCCGGCGGCTCGTGCGTCGCACCCCGTCGCGGTCGAACGAGCTCGAATGGCGGCCTGAACGCGGTCTGGCCCAGTCGCCGGCCGCCGAGGGCCTCGACGCGCTGATTCACCTGGCGGGCGAGAACGTCGCCGCCGGCCGCTGGACCGCCGCGCGGAAACGCAGGATCCGCACCTCGCGCGGCCCCGCCACCCGCCGGCTGGTCGAGTCGCTCGCCAGCCTCGACCGGCCGCCCGGCGTCTTCATCTGCGCCTCGGCGGTCGGCTACTACGGCGACCGCGGCGGTGAAGTGCTCGACGAAGACTCAGCGCCCGGGGACGGTTTCCTGGCCGCCGTCTGCCGGGACTGGGAAGCCGCCGCCCTGCGAGCGTCCGCGGTCTGCGAGCGCATAGTGATGCTGCGGTTCGGGGTCGTGCTCTCTGCGCGCGGCGGCGCCCTGGCCAGGATGCTGCCGCCCTTTCGGCTGGGCCTGGGCGGGCGGCTCGGATCGGGGCGGCAGTACTTCCCCTGGATCCACATCGACGACGCGGTGACCGCGATCCGGCACGTGATGGACCGCGATGTTCGGGGCGCAGTCAACCTCGCCGCTCCGGAAGAGGTCACGAACGCGGGCCTGACCTGGTCCCTGGCACGAACCCTGCGGCGCAGGGCTCCGCTGCCCGTGCCCTCGCTCGCCCTTCGCGCCGCCTTCGGAGAGATGGCGAACGAGACCCTGCTCGCCAGCGCCCGCGTAGTCCCCAGGGTTCTCCGGGAAACCGGGTTCGAGTATCGCTTTCCGAAGCTCGAGGCGGCGCTGGCCCGCGAGCTGTCGCCCGATACGCCCGCGAGAACGTAGAATCCGGGAAGCGAAACGCAGCCGGGCGTGTTGCGTATTCGTGAGTGCTGCCGGCAACCCCTCTGCCGGCGCCAGGACAGAGCCGGCAGCGAGTGGAGACCCCCTCCCCCGAGTTCCAGCCAACCGGCACCAGTAAACCGCTACCACGATGGCCTTCAAGCTCGAACGACGCAAGACCACCGGGTCGAAGTTCGCGCCCGGTTCCCTCCATCTCGGCGGCTCGCCGTACGAGCTGGAGCCGGAGAGCAGGACCCCGCTGCGAGTCGCCGTCATCGCGACGATCGCCTTTCACGCGCTTCTGTTCGTCATCAGCTTCCCCACCATGAGACCGCGGGCACTCCAGGCCGCGCAGGCGCCGAAGGCGTTCGTCGTCCAGGCCGTCCGCTTCAAGCCGCCGCCACCGGCGAAGGCGGAACCCGTTCCGCAGCGCAAGACGAAGAAGATCCCGATTCCCGACCCGACCCCCGACGAGCCCGAACCGCTGATCCGGGAACAACTCTTCGAGGCGCCGCAACTGGAGATCGACGGCATCGCCGATGTCCTGTTCGACCTCCCCGAAGCCCCGTCGCCCGCCGGACCGCCAGGAACCCTGTTCGTCGAAGGCGACGTTCTGCCGCCCAAGAAGACCTACGCTCCGCTTCCGAACTACACCGAGGAGGCCCGCCAGGCACGCATCCAGGGTGTCGTCATCCTCCAGGCCGTCGTCGACACCCTGGGCAACGTCGGCTACGTCAAGGTCCTCAAGGGCCTGCCGGAAGGCCTCACCGAGTCCGCCGTCCAGGTCGTCCAGGAATGGCGCTACGAACCCGCGACCCTGAACGGCGAACCGGTCCCGGTCTACATCAACCTGACGGTCAACTTCTCGCTGCAGTAGAGCGTCGCCTCGACCGGGGACCGGCTCTGCCGGATCGCCCGACCCACAGCAGAAAGCGCTTCACGAGCCGCCACGTTCCGTTTGGCGAACACTTCTGTGCGTCAACAGACTTTGTGCAACACTCTTTGGCACGAAGTGTTCGTCAAACCCGGCGTGTGGACGTGACACGCCACAAGAGATCTCGCCCGGATCCCTTGGCGAACACTTCCGTCCGTCAACAGACTTTGAGAAACACTTATCTCGACAAAGTGTTCGTCAAAGACGTGACATCGAGTATCCTTCAACGACGATGGCGCCCGTCCACTATCGACCGCAGAGCTTCCCACCCGACGACCGGCTCGACTGGGCGGAACTCCTGCCCCTGATCGGCCCGACCACGGCCGCCGTCGCACGGTATGGCGGACTGCTCGAGGCCGTACCCGATCCGGATGTTCTGCTGGCGCCCCTCGGTACCCGGGAGGCGGTGCTCTCGTCGCGCATCGAAGGCACGCAGGCGACGACCCGGGATGTCCTGGAGTACGAAGCCGGCCAGAAGCCGCCATCGCCGGAACGCCGGGACGACGTCGTCGAGGTCCTGAACTACCGCGCCGCCATGCGCGAAGCGCGGACAATGCTGGCGGAACTCCCCCTCTGCCTCCGGGTCGTGCGCCGGGCGCACCGGCTGCTGCTCGAAGGAGCGCGCGGCAGCGGCAAGGCGCCCGGCGAGTACCGTCGCATACCGAACTGGATCGGTCCCCCGAACTGCAAGATCGAGGAAGCGAGCTTCGTCCCGATAGAGGCCGACAAGTTGCCCGACGGGCTGACCCGGTGGGAGAACTACCTGCACGGCGACGCCGGCGACTGCCTGGTGCAACTCGCCATCCTGCACGCCGAGTTCGAGGCGCTGCACCCCTTCCTCGACGGCAACGGTCGACTGGGGCGAATGCTCGTCCCCCTCTTCCTGTGGCAGAAGGAACTGATCGGTCAGCCGACCTTCTACATCAGCGCCTTCCTGGAGGCGAACCGCGACGCGTACTACGAACGCCTGCTTGCCGTGTCGCGCGACGACGACTGGACCGGCTGGTGCCGCTTCTTTCTCCAGGCGATCCGTGCACAGGCCGACGACAACGCCGGCAGAGCCCGAGGAATCCTCGACCTCTACGAGACCACCAGGAAGAGAGTCGTGAACCTCACGCACGCCCGGCACGCGCTCGAAGCCCTCGACTTCGTCTTCGAGCGCCCCATTCTCAGCAGCAGGGACCTGAGCGCCCGCCGTGACGTTCCGGTCCATGCCGCCCGCCGCATCCTGAGCGCCTTCGAGAACGACGGCATCCTGACGCTCCTCCGGCCGGCCGGGGGCCGCAGCCCGGCCATCTTCATGTTCGACGAACTCCTCGACATCGCCGAGGGGAGCGACACTGAGTAGCCGCTTCGCCGAACCGAAGACCGCTGGCCGTGACTTGACCGAAGCACTCCGACAAAGTGTGCAGCGCCGCCGCTGCTACTCCGACCCGGACTCCGCGCCCGCCGCCTGCCCCTTCTTCTCGTAGTACTCCTTCTCGAGCAGCCGAGCGCCGCGGAGGATGTTGCCCATCGCGTAGTTGCCCTCGTGGCAGGCGTACTCGTAGAGGAGGTCGTCGGTTCCCGGCCAGATGAGCTCGCCGCTGTAGGGCGCGGCGTAGTCCGTGTCATGGACGGTGAAGCCGTAGAGGAGGTCCTTCGGGCCGTGGCGGCTGAAGCGCTCGATGACCTTCAGGCCGTCGCGCGGGTCGCTCTGGCTGTCGAGGAAGTTCGTCGTCTCGACGACCAGGGTGTCGCCTTCCCACCAGCCGATCGAGTCGCCGCCCATGGAGCGGTACTCGGCGGGCGGGTGCTCGGCGTTCAGGCGGACGACCTTCGCCCAGTGCATCCACTCGACCAGGATGACGACGTGGTCGTCGGTCTGGGTGATCGTCTTCAGGTTGTTGTACGGCAGTGAGCGGACCGGCGTCGTGGCGACGCTCGTGTAGATGCAGCGGTCTCCCGGCGTCAGCGTCTCGGGGCCGTCGTAGGGGTCGTCGCCGGCTTCGATCCACCAGGCGTCGCCGGTGTTCCGGTAGAGGTAGGGATTGACCGTCGCCCGCCACGCCTTCCCCGCCTCGGTCAGCTCCGGCATCCGGCCGTTCGGCGGGTCGGTGAGGACCGACGTCCGGTACTGGCCGTCGATCGGGTAAGCCTGGTTGCCGAAGTCGAGCCAGAAGAAGTTGTAGCCGCCGACCGCGCCGGCCGCGCCCGCGGAGCCGTCGCCGCCGGGCGGCGGCGCCTCGCGGCCCGGGTCGCTGACGGCGTTGGCGGCGGCGTCGGCCGCGGCCATGCCCGCGGCGATCCGCTCCGCTTCCTCCGCGGTCATGAACTGCTTGTCGCCGAGGCGGGGATCACGCTCGAAGGGCGTCAGGTTGGCGACGTCGTAGTTGCCGGACAGGTCGGGCCGGCCGCTTGCGGTGCGCCGAATGTCGTCGTCGCCGGCCGCGGCGACAGGCGCGGCGAGGAGCGAGAGGAAGGTCAAGGTGGCGAAGGGGATGAGGACCTTTCGGGGACGCGGCATGGCGGCTCTCCTTGCGGGGGAATGGCTACGCCGAGACTACCGCAGGTCCCCTGCCTGTCAGCGCGGCGGCAGCCAGCCGCGGGGAGGTGCGAAGTAGACCTTGAAGTTGGCTTCGCGCCGCCGGTCGGAGGACTGATTCTCGAACACGCCGTAGACGAACGTGCCGTGCTCGAGGCGGTGGATCACCGGATTGCCCCGCCAGGCGGCCTCGCCGATCTCGCACGGCTGTTCCGGCAGGCAGCTTCCGCGGCTCTGAAGGTCCGCGGCCTCGTACTGGAAGCCGACGAACCGCGCATCCGGTGGGAGGAAGATACCCAGGACCTGACAGGACCGTTCCGGATCGAGGATCGGCAGCAGGAGTTCCTGGACTTCGGTGCGCACCTCATCGGGCAGCAACCTCAGCACGTCGTTGCCGGCGGGTTCGGCGAGCGACCCGGCGTAGACCCGGAATTCGACGGGCAAGGACGCTTCGACGATCTTCGCCACCCGCCCCATCCGATCGACGAGATCGGGGGCGCATGCGACCGTCTCGGCCGTCCTCGGCGCGGCGGGCCAGTTGCTCGCCACCGACCACTCGCCGGGCCCGCACTCGGGGCAGGCGCCGGCGCGCAGCAGTGTGCGGTTCGGGAGCAGGCGGACGACCACCGGTTCCGGTTCCGGCTCGGGTACTGGCTCGGACTCCTCGGGTGCCGGACGCTCCTTCACGGGCGGCACCGGCGCCGGCTGTTCCGCCACAGCCACAGGCTCCACCGCCGGTGTCTCTGCCGGTGCGGGCGTCTCCACGGGCGCCTCCCGCGGTGCCGGGGACTCCGGCGGCGGCTCGACGACCCGGGCCACGTTCTCCCGTTGCAGCCGGCGCGCCCGTTGCTCGGCACGACGCTCCGCCCGTCGCTGGGCCCGGGTGATCGCCCGCGCCGAGCCAGCGCTTGCCGTTGTCGTCGCTACGCCGACGCTCGAGTAGCCGACGTTCATCGGCGCCCAGAAGGGGCCCGTGCGCTGGCGCGAGGTGAACCCGACCTCCGGCCGCTTTCCGTCCTCCAGCCGCAGGTAGGAACTCACGATCATGAACCCCTCGCGCCGCAGTTCGACCTGCCACTCGCCCGCCGACAGACCGCTGACTTCCGCCACTCCGGATGCGTCGGTCAGCAGCGGCGGCGGTCCGCCGGAGCGATCGGACTCGGCCAGAAACGTCATGACCGTGACCCCCGGCAACGGCTGCCCGGCGTCATCCGTGACCAGCACCTGAAACCCGTTGCTGCCGCTCCACTCCTGGGCCGCCGCGACCGCGGGAACGGCCGCGAGGATCACCGCCAGGGTCGAAAGGAGCCGGCTCGTCGTCATCCAGTCGCCCCCGGCGGCGTCACGTTCTTCTCCGGAGGCTTGTCCGGCGGACGCCGACGATCGCGCCAGGTGCCGGTCATCAGCGTGAGCAGTCCCAGGATCAACTCGTCGACGAAGGGCAGCACGTCGGGGACAAACAGGTCGACGAGGAAGACGACCGCCAGAACGACGAACAACTGCGGGAAGCGCAGGCGGCCCAGGAAGGAGAAGAGCGACGAGTCGCTGGGGCCGCGGCTCGGCGTCGTCTGATCGGCCATCAGTTCGGAGTCTACCTTTGGCGCGCTAACCTCCGCGCCGTGAACGAGCCGGCGATCGTCTACCCCGCACTCGCGTTGGCCGGCTGCGTCGCCGGCGCGTTGAACGTGGTCGCGGGAGGCGGCTCCTTCCTCACGCTGCCGATCCTCATCTTCTTCGGTCTCCCTCCCGGCGTCGCCAACGGCACGAACCGGGTCGCTATCCTGCTTCAGAACGTCGTCGCCTCGTGGGGCTTCCACCGCCACGGCGTGCTCGACCGGCGGGCCATCCTGTGGGCCGCGCTGCCGGCGACGGCCGGCGCCGGGCTGGGCTCCTGGGCAGCGCTCCTCATCAGCGACGACGCTTTCCGCCGCGTGCTGGCGGCGCTGATGGTCGTCGTGACCCTGTGGACTCTCTTCTCGCGGCGCAAGGAACCGCACGAGCAGCCCGCGTCCCTGCGAGTCGGTCTGCTGGCGCTAGGCTTCTTCGGCGTCGGTATCTACGGCGGCTTCGTGCAGGCCGGAGTCGGCTTCTTCATCCTTGCCGCAACCTCCCTGGCCGGCCTGGATCTGGTCCGCGGCAACGCGGTGAAAGTGCTCAGCATCCTCTGCTTCACCGGCCTGTCGCTGCTGCTCTTCGCGCTCTCCGGCCGGGTCGACTGGACGTTCGGCCTCGCCCTCGCGGTCGGCAACATGGCCGGCGGCTGGCTGGGGGTGCGGCTCACCGTGCTCAAGGGGCACGCCTGGGTGCAGCGCGTGGTCACCGTCACCGTCATCGTCTTCGCGGTCCGCCTCTGGTTCGGCTGAACGCCACGGGACGGTCGCCGCTTCGCGGCGCGTTGTTGTCCGCGGGTCAGAGGACCCGCGGCTACTGGCCGGCGGGGGCGCCGGGCGCACCCAGTGTGCGGCGCTATGCTCCGCGCCGCATCGACGAAGGACGAAACGAACGGACGAAGGAGAACGACCTTGGCTTACGACGCATTCGACCTGAGCGGAACCGTGGCTCTCGTCACGGGCGGCAACTCCGGCATCGGCCTCGGCTTTGCCGAAGGACTGGCGCAGGCGGGCGCCGACGTCTGCATCTGGGGCACGAACGAGGAGAAGAACGCGAACGCGCGAGAGCAGTTGGCGCGCCATGGCACGCGGGTGGAGGCCCTGCGCTGCGACGTCGGCGACGCCGACGCCGTGGCGGCCTCGTTCGCGCATACCGTCGAGCTGCTGGGCAAGGTCGATTCCTGCTTCGCCAATGCCGGAATCGGCGGCCGCGGCACGCCCTTCGTCGACATGTCGATGGAGGAGTGGCGCCGGATCTTCCAGGTCAACATGGAGGGCGTCTTCCAGACCTTCCAGCAGGCGATCCGGCACATGGTCGAGCGCGGCGAGGGCGGCTCCCTGGTCGCGACCAGCAGCCTGTCGGCTGTCTTCGGCGCGCCGCGCAGCGAGCACTACGCGTCGACCAAGGCGGGGCTCAACGCGATGGTGCGCGGCCTCGCGGTCGAGCACGCGCGCCACGGCATCCGGGTCAATTCGGTGCTGCCGGGCTGGATCGCGACCGCCATGACCGAGCGGGCGATCGCCACGGAAGCGTTCCAGACGAAGGTTCTGCGACGGGTTCCCGTGCGCCGCTGGGGCGTGGGCGAGGACTTCAGCGGCATCGCCGTCTACCTGGCCAGCAGCGCCTCCAGCTACCACACCGGCGACGAGTTCGTGATCGACGGCGGCTACGCCTGCTTCTGACGATCCCCAGCTTCCATCGAGCGGAAGATCGGGACGACGACCTCCGGCATCCGGCAGTGGTTGCCGGTCGCCTTGTCGACCCAGACGTGGTCCGTCCGGCCCTCGACCAGCACCCGCTCGTCGACCTCCACGCGGTAGCCGAAACTCATGGCGCGGCTCTTCAGCCGCTCGAGCCAGCAGACCACCCGAACCCTGTCGCCGTAGCGGGCCGCGCCCCGGTACTTGAGCTGGACGCCGGTGACCATCAGCCAGTAGCCCTCGTCCTCGATCTTCCGGTAGGCCATGCCGGCGACCCGGCAGTGATGGGTGCGGGCGAGTTCGAACCACACCAGGTAGTTCGAGTGGTGGACGACGGCCATCTGGTCCGTCTCCTTGTAGCGGACGTCGACTTCGACTTCGCTGGCCGGCACTTCCCGCCCGGCGCCGTTCACGGCGGTACCCGTCATCCCGTTCATGTCGGGCCGCGACTGTAGCGGAGAACGGTCGTGACGATCTTCCAGCCAGCTCGAACCGTGCCGGAAACCGTGCCCGTGATCTTCGAGACGCCCGTCCGGCGGCGGTAGCTGACCGGCGCCTCGACGACCCGCAGACCCCGCCGCAGCGCCTTGACCTGCATCTCCGCCGTCCAGCCGAAGTTCGGATCCCGCATGCCGAGCGACTCGAGCGCCCGCCAGGAGATCGCGCGGAACGGCCCCAGGTCGGTGTAGCGGTGGCCGTAGAGCAGGCGCACGAGCAGGCAGGCGAAGCGGTTCCCCCACCGCGCCTGCGGCAGTAAAGCGCCCGGTTCGGCCTCTCCCAGCACCCGCGAACCGATGACCAGGTCCGCCTCGCCGCGCGCGATCGGCTCCACCAGCCGCGGCATCTCGTCGGGATGGTCCGAGTAGTCCGCGTCCAGGAAGACGACGACCTCGGGCGCTCCGGTCCGCCGCAGGTGGTCGAGCCCGGCCAGACAGGCGCTGCCGTAGCCCTGGACCGGCGCCGGCACGACCTCGGCCCCGGCTTCACGCGCGCGCGCCGCCGTCGCGTCCCGCGAGTTGTTGTCGGCGACGACGACGCGGCGCACCAGGCCGGCCGGCAGGTCCGCCAGGACCAGGCCGATCGACTCCTCCTCGTTGTAGGCGGGGATGACGACGTCGATCGTCGGCGCGGTCACAAGGTGACGCCGAAACGGTTCCGCAGCACGAAGGCGAAGGCGAGGGAGAGGATCAGGAAGGCGACCAGCCAGTGGGCGTCGAACAGGCCGAAGAAGGAGATCGAGGCGGTGGCGTACTGCACGTCGATTCGTTCGATCGGCCCGCCGCGCGGAAGCGAGGGCTCCGCCGGGTAGAGCAACTGGTCGAGAATCGCCGCCCGGCGTCTGGTCGGCGAGCGGCGCACCCACTGCGCGCCGGTGTCCGGATCGGCGACGAAGAGGCTCTTCGTGAAGGCCCCGCCGTCCACCCGCACGACGAGTTCGTGTCGCCCCGGCTCGTCCGCCCGCAGGCGCCACACGACCTGCCGCAGGCTCGGCACCCAGACGTCGGCCGTCTCCACTGCGACGCCGGACGGAGCCTCCAGCTCGATCGGCGGCCGCGGCGCGGCTTCATCCCCTCCCGCGGCCGCCGGTTCAGCCGCCGCCAGGTCGACGATGAGCAGCGTCTGCTCGCCCACTTCGAGCCCCTCGTAGCCGTAGTGGAACTGCAACTGGGCGATCAGCAGCATGAAGGGCACGATCATCCACAGCAGCGGCACCAGGTTCAGCCGCAGGTAGGTCAGGTTCTCGCGCAGCAGCCGAAGCTGGGCCGCCAGCACGGCCCGCAGGTCGTCGTTGAACAGCCGCACCTCGAGCAGGTGCCCGAACAGCCGCCGCTTGACCGCGGCGATCGCCGGCTGGTTCGATGTCCAGCGGTAGACGAGCAGCGCGAAGATGCCCGAGACCAGCGCCACGACGGCCACCGGCACGATCGGCGGCAGGGCCGCGAAGGGCCGGAGCGCCACGTCGAAGACGGCGCGAAGGGCGGCGTTCAGAAGGGACATCGGCGGCGTTCGGGCAGCGCTAGGAGATGTACCCCAGGCCGCGGAGCCGCTTCTCGATCTCTTCCCTCGACTCGGCGCCCTCGAGCTTGGCCAGCTCCTTCTCGAGCGCGTGGGTGATGAACTCCTCGACGGACGAGTAACCCGCGATGTCGCTGTAGCGCTTGACGCGCGCGATGAGTTCCTTGTCGAGCTTGACCTTGCCGCCGCCGAACATTCCTCTTCTCCTTCGCTACCGATCCCGTTCCAGCCGGTTCAGGGCGAACCCGTCGCCGCGCCGCCCGCCAGGGGCGGGAACCCCTCCACGCCGTACTCGGCCAGGATCGAGCCCGGCAGGTCGACAATGCTCCGAGCGGGGCGGTCAAGCGGGCGACTGAGCAGGAGAACCCCCGGCACGGTCCGGTGGTCCATCATGTGATCGCCGCTCCAGGCGCTGTCGTTGTCGCTGAAGACCTCGCCCACGACCTTCCCCGACGCCGACTCCGTCGCCCCGCGATAGCCCCTGGCGTAGCCGACGATCAGGTCGGGACCGATCGCGGCCCCTTCCTGGAAGACGTAGTCCTCGCGAAGGTGGACCTCCGTGATCGCGCGCTGGCCCGTCTCCGGGTCGACGACCGCCAGCAGTTCGCGCTTCAGTTCCCGGACCAGGTCGAGGCGCTCCGCCGCCGTCACCGTGCCGTCGCGCTCACGGCCGCGCAGGTTGACGTAGAGACCCGAGAAGCCGATCCCGTAGGCCCGGGTGTTGTCCCAGTCGACGTTCAGGAGAAAGCCCTCGTCCGCGAAGGAGTCCGGGGTTCTCGGCGCCAGGTCGCCCCTCTCGATCAGCCAGGCGTTCAGGTGGAAGGCGCGGCGCCAGGAGGCGAAGCCGTGGTCCGACATGACGATCAGCAGCGGCTCCTCCGCGCCGCCGTCGCCGAGGCCGGCTTCGGCTTCGAGCCGGTCCAGCGTCCGCCCGACGATCGCGTCGAGGCCCTCGTAGAGGGTCGGGATCAGGTCCTCGTGCACGGGGTCGGCTTCCGGATCGTAGGCCGGGTGCTCGGGGTCCCGCGACCGCCAGCGGACGTGGCCGATCTGGTCGACGTTGCCGAAGTAGTAGAACAGGAAGCCGCCCTCCTCCTCGAGGTAGCGGTCGAGGACGTAGCCGTACTGCTCGGCGACCTCGTCGCCTGCGATCTTGGCCTGGGCCAGGAACTCCTCGGGCGTGAACACGCCCTCCGTGAGGGTCTTCGTGTCCTCGGGCATCCCTTCCGTGTAGAAGCGGTCGACCGCCTCCGCGAGTTCGGCCGCGAAATCGGGCGGCGTCGAGATCGGCGCCGCAGGCGAGATCGGATCGTGGTCGATCGGGCTGACGTAGAGCTCGAACTCCGGCTCAAGCGCACGGAGGTACATCCGGCAGATGCCGCGCAGGTGCTGGGTCGGCATCATCTCGAAGTCGACCTCAAGCCAGTCGCTCCACTCGCCGACCTCCAGCACGATCTCCTGGTCGCCGAGCTCGATCTTGGCGCTCTCCGTCTCCGGATCGAGGTAGACGGTGAACGGCACGGTCAGTTGCTCGGGCTCGCGCAGCAGCGGGTTGTCGGGCCCGAGCAACTCGGCCTCGACCACGTTGTCGTAGATGTCGAGTTCGACGATGTCGCCGCCGCTGACGTCCCGGTCGGCGAACAACTCCGACGTGTAGAAGGTGAAGGTGCCGTCCGTGCCCAGGACGTCGCTCGTGCCCATGCCCGAGAGTTCCCGGCTCGCCGTGCCCGAGACCGGGAAGTTCGCCGGCATGCGGATGACCGTCGTGCGCACTCCGTGCTCCTCCAGCACGTCCCAGAACGGGGTGCCGTGCCGGAACCGCTCGTAGTCGCCGCCAGTGAGCGGGAACTGCCAGGGACCGACGTCCAGGTAGAGGCCGCCGGAAGAAGCGGCGGCGGTCGACGGGTACGGGATCATCGTCTCCGGGTCCCGGTGCAGGAAGTCGAAGATGCCGTGGCCGCCCGGGTCCATGCCGGTGATGAAGCTCGACCAGGCGACGGGGCTGTGCGGCGGGATCGTCGTCTCCAATTCCGTGAAGCCGCCCATCGCCTCGAGCCGGGCGAAGTTCGGCAGCCTCCCTTCGTCGATCAACTGCCGCGTGAGCCCGGGGTCCACACCGTCGAAGCCAAGCACGATGACCTTCGGCCCCTCGGACGGGCCGACGCCACCGCCGCCGCACGCGACCGCCAGGGCGGCCAGGAGCATCGTCGCCGCAAGGGGAACCAGCCGCTTCACGCCGCCGCTCCCGCAGCCCTGCTCTTCAGAGTCGCGCGGTCGAGAGTCGCCGGGTCGAAGACCGGCTCTCCCTCCATGTAGTCCGGCTTGTCGATGCCGAACAGGGCCAGCGCGGTGGGCGCCATGTCGAGTAAGGACAGGTCGTCGCCGCGGTCGACCGGACGGCTGCTGAAGAAGACGCCCGGAACCAGCCGCGGGTCGACGCAGTGGTCGCCGCTCCAGGCCTTCGTGTTGTCGGAGAAGACCGGACCCGCGACGACGCCGACCGCGCAGTCCCAGGACACGCGGTAGCCGTCGTTGTAGCCCACGATCAGGTCGGGGGCGTTGCCCTTGTAGGGACCGGTGTACAGGTCCTCGGCGTCGAAGGCGTCGTTGATGCCGACCGCGCTTCGCTCCTCGTCGCGCAGACCCTTCCAGGCCGAGATGAGTTCGCGCTTGAGGGCGCGCGCTTCGTCGCCCGGCTCCACGATGCCGGAGGCCTCGCGGCCCTTGAGATTGAGGAACACGCCGGCCAGACCGAGCGCGTAGGCCCGGGTCCGCGACCAGTCCACGCCCTCCAGCCATTCCTCGCTGCCGTCGGCGTCCTCCCTCAGCACGAGGTAGCCGTGGTCGAGCAGCCAGCGGTTCAGGTTCACGCCGCGCCGGAACGAGGCGAAGCCGTGGTCCGAGAGCACGATCAGCAGGTCGTCGTCGCCCAGCTTCTCCATCACCCGGCCGACCAGGGCGTCGTTGTGCCGGTAGTGGTCCTCGATCGTCCGGCGCGCCTTTCCCGTCTTCCGGCCCTTCGCCGCCGGGTGGCCGTCCTCCATGTAGCGCCAGAACATGTGCTGGATGCGGTCGGTGGCGTCGAAGACGCAGGTCAGACTCCCTCGCCGCAGGCGCTCCAGGGCGGCGAAGAACATCTCCTCGCGCTCACGGTCGATGTCGTAGGACTGCTGGAGGAAGGTCGCATCGTCCGTCACGCCCTCGTTGAGCGCGGTCGTGTCTTCCGCGAGACCCAGAGTGGCGAAGTCGCCGACCCGTTTCGCCAGGTAGGGCGCGTAGTACGACGGATGGGAGATCGGCATCGCCGGCTTCTCGGGGTCGATGTGGATCGCCGTCAGGTAGAGCGAGGTGTGCTCGCCGGCCTCGGTCAGCATCATCCGGGTCAGGCCGTGGACCTTGACCCCCGGCGCGGCCCGGAACTCGAGACGCACCCAGTCCGAGAGCTCTCCCCGAGTCAGCTCGACCGTCTCGGCGGCCACCGTCACCGTCGCGGCCCCGGCCTCGCGGTCGACCTCGACGGTCATCGGCACGCTGAGCGGCGGCGGCGGGTCGCCCTCCAGAAAGCTGTTCTCGGGCCCCTCGACCACGCAATCGAAGTGGTCGGGGCCGGCGCCGTTCGAGGCCAGCGGCACCCGCACGCCGCCCTCGCGGATCGCCTCCGTCGCCGGGCGCGTCGTGTAGTAGAGGAACGTGCCCTGGCTGCCCACGAGGTCCGGCACGCACATCGCGGCCAATTGCGCGCCGTAGAACCGGTCGGGCGGGAAAGTGATCGGCACGCGGAGCACCGTGCTCCAGACGTTCCGCTCGCCGAGCACGGTCCAGAACGGCTTCGACCGCCGGAGCATGCGGATCTCCGGCTTCTGCAGCGGGATCTTCCACTTGCCGAGCTTCAGGAAGCGCTCGACCCGGCCGATGTGGGCCGAAGACAGCTTGGGAAGGTAGCTCCGCAGGTCGCGGTCGAGGAAGTCGAAGATGTTGTGCTTGCCGGGATTGGCCCCGGTCGCGAACGTCGACCAGGCGACCGGGGACAGCGCCGGAAAAGTGCTCGCGATCCGCCGGTAGCTGCCCCGCTCGCTGAGGGCCTTGAAGTTGGGGAGCTTCCCCTCCTTCATCAACCGCTCCGTCAACCGCGGGTCCTGGCCGTCGAGACCGACGAAGACGAGCCGCCTGACATGCGCCTTCGGCGGCTTCTTCCGCCGCACCACCCGCCACAGGGTCCGCACCGGCCACGCCAGAAGCGAGACGAAGGCAAGCGCCACCGTCGCCAGCAGCACGAGGAACGACGACATCAGCGCGAACCCCGCCCCGGGGCCGATGTAGGCGGCCGCCGGCGCCGCGGCCAGGAGCGCCGCAAGAAGCGCCAGCGCGACGGCCTGCGCTCGGCGGGCTGAGTGAGTGCCTGGCATGTCTTCCGGACTCCGGATGGTCGTGGCTGAATCGGGAGCTGGCGCGTTCCCGACACGCCGGCTTGACAAGGCCGGCACGAGCCGGGATTCTATCCGCGCTCGCGGGCATCGGCGCCCGGCGCGCCTACAGTCCTAGCTCGAACCGCTCCGAACGGCGAAGCCCGAGAAGGCGTCGGGAGCGGGCCAAGGCGTCGGAAGGGTCAGGGACTCCGACTGGAACCAAGTTTCCCACCTTGCCCATCCTCCTGGATATGGCTAGTATGGTCCACCATGAAAACGACCGTCGAGATCCACGATGTGCTCCTGGAACGGGCCAAGCACCGCGCGAAGGAAACGGGCCAGCCGCTGCGGGCCGTCATCGAGGACGGTCTCCGGCAGCTGTTGGCGAAACCGTTGCCGAAGACAAAGTACAAGATGAAGGACCTGAGCTACGGAAACCCCGACGATCCTGACCCCATGCAGAATCTGACATGGGAGGAGATCCGCGACATCATCTACGAAGGCAGGTGACTCGCCTGATCGCGCTGGACACGAACCTCCTCGTCTACGCCCATCGCAACGAGAGTCCGGTCCACGACGAGGCTTGGGCCATCATCGAGAGCTACGCCGATGGCGACGAGCACTGGGCCATACCCTGGCACTGCTGCGTCGAGTTCCTGAGCATCGTCACGAACCGCCGGATGTGGGGCGAGAACGCTACTCCGCCTGTCGCAGCTTGGCGTCAACTGGAAGAATGGGTTTCGTCGCCCTCGGTGCGCCTGCTCTCCGAGACGGACGACTTCCTGCCGATCTTCGCCCGCATGGCGGCCAATCCGAGAATCACGGGTGGCCGCGTACACGACGCCCGCATAGCCGCGGTCTGCATCGCGCACGGCGTGACCGAACTACTGACCAGGGATCGCGACTTCGTCCACTTTCCCGAACTGCGCGTCCGCGATCCTCTGGTCGCGATGTGACTATCTCGCCGGCCCGCCTCTGGCGCCGTGTCCGCTACGGCAGGCCGATCGTCGTCGTCTCCGGCCTGCCCCGCTCGGGGACCTCGATGGCGATGAAGATGCTCGAGGCCGGCGGCATGGAGATCGTCACCGACGGTCAGCGCGAGGCCGACGAGGACAACCCGCGCGGTTACTACGAGGACGAGCGGGTCAAGGATCTGGCGAACGCGCCGGACAAGTCCTGGCTCCGCGCCTCACGCGGTCGCGCGGTCAAGGTCATCTCCTTCCTGCTCAAGGACCTGCCGCCGAACCTGAACTACCAGGTCATCCTGATGCGCCGCGACCTGACCGAAGTGCTCGCCTCGCAGCGCAAGATGCTCGACCGCCGCGGCGAGACCGACGACACGCCGGACGAGCGGATGATGGAGCTCTGGCAGGACCAGCTCTGGCGCGTGAACTACCTGCTGCGGAAGGCGCCCCGGTTCGAGTGGGTCGAGATCGAGTACGGCGAGGCGCTGCGGCATCCCGCCGCCGCCGCGACGCGAATTGCCGGCCTGGTGGAGGGGCTCGACGAGAAGGCGATGGCCTCCGTGGTCGATCCGGCGCTCTACCGGAACCGGGCCGAGCCTCGCTAGAGCACGAGCGAAACGCGCGCTCATTGCGTGGCCGTCCATAGCCGATCTGCTACGTGGATTGCGGCGGCCCGTCCGACCTGCTGGAGCGCCGCCGCGAGGTCATGGAGGCGTGGGCCGAATACTGCGTGGAACGCGTCGCCGGACGCCTGAGCGCACGCCGGTTCGACGAGTCGTCGGGCCGCCGCCTGGGTCGCACGACCTGGTGGTCCCGAAGGACCACGGGGTTCCCTCTCCAGCGCGGCCGTGGGCGGCAGCCCGGCTCTTCACCGAATCATCGCTGACCCGGTTCCCTTCCTCGCCCACACATCAGACAGTTCCTGCCAGCATGTTGGTGCTCATTCAAGCTGCCTTGCTCGGCCGGTGTGCGGCCCTTTGGAGCGAAGGGACGGCACGGGTCACGGATGGCAACCAGAGGTGTTGACATGACGAGCACCAGGCCTCCCCGCGCAGGTCTGACCCGCGCCGGACGCGCCCGCACCGGCCCCACCCTCCTCCCCGTCCTCGCGCTGCTGCTCGGCGTGGTCGGCCCGTTTGCCGTTGCACCCGCGCAGGCGCATCCGGCACATCCAGTGACCGACTTGGCCGCCGCCTCGGGCGACGGGAAGCTGACGGTAACCTGGACCAACCCCCCTGGCGCCGGGGCCGGCGTGACTGACGTCAGCGTACGCTGGAGGGCGCAGGAAACGAGCGGCTGGCAGAGTCCGGGCAGACTTCTGGCTGGATCAGTCAACTCATACGAAATCACGGAATTGGTGAACGGAACAACCTACGACGTCCGCGTGAACCTCGGTTGGCGGTCCGTCGGCCTCTATAGCGACTGGGCATACACGACCGGCACGCCGCAGGAACCGTCCACGGGGGACGGAGGTGGACCTCCCCCAGACGGGGGCGGCCCTGACGGCGACGATGACGGCGAGCCGTCGAGCTGCACCCTGGTGGCCCCGTACTGGTCCGGCCCCTCGGGCGGCTTGACGGTGAAGCCCGCGCCCGGCCGGACGTCGGTCAGCGTGACCTGCGGCAGGAGTACGACCGAGTACAGCGCCGAGAACGGCCTGGTGACCCGGCTGGTGAGAGGCAGTTGCCCCGGAGGGTTGCGTCTCGAGGGCGCCGCTCCGGGCGGCTGGTACTGGCAGCACGGCGAGCGCAACGCCGCCGCCGCGCCGTTCGTCTGCTCGGAAGCTCTCGACGGTCCGCGCGCCGTGGTGCCCGGCGGCGTCATGGCCGACGCGACGGAGAACGGCACGTGGTTCAGGCACGACACGGCGCGGCTGGTGGGGATTGTTCCCCACCTTGAGGGCAACGAGTGCAGCGAGTACGTCACGCCTTACTGGCAGGGCGACGGAGGCGTGGTGGTCCGCCCGGCGGAAGGCCGGTCCACCGCGAGGGTCAGGGTGCAGTGCGGCGGCACCTTCTCGACCCTGACGGCCTCTCCGGGCGCCGACGGCGTTGCGGCGGCGTTGGTGAGGAAGGACTACTGCACGGACGACGACGGCGAGGCGAGACAGGGCAAGCTGACGGTCACGGGCGCCGCTCCCGGCGGCTGGTACTGGATCAGCGGCGAGCGGAACGCCGCGGTCGCTCCGCTGATGTGCGCGGACCTGCTGGGCGGCCCGGCCGCCGTCGATCCGGGCGGGGTCTTCTCACGGAGCACGGAAGACGGCACGTACTTCAGGCATGGCGCGGACCAGTTGATCGGCGTCGTGCCTCACGTCTCGGACCGCGACGAGTAGGCCGGTCCGCATGACCTCGACGCCGCGGACCAGGAAGCGGCAACGCCGATCCCGGCGGGTTGCGGCGACGGTAGCGACTAGAAGAAGTCATAGTCCAGGGTCAGGCTGACGGTGCGGGGCTTGCCGAGAAGCCAGGTATTGGGCCAGTAGTACGCGGAAACGGCGTAGAGTTCATCGAAGAGGTTGTCCACCCGCAGGGCGACCGAAAGGTCGGGGTTGAAGCGCCAGCGTGCGGACGCATCAACGACCGTGTACGAGGGAATCGGGTTGTCGGGATGAGCGCGTTCGCCGACATGCCTGCCATCAGCCGATAGCTGCAGCTTGCCCAGCGGAGCCCACACGAGACCCAGGTTGAAGGTCTCCTCGGGCACCTCCCTTGATGTCTCGCCGGTATCGGTCTCCGCATCCAGAACGGTCCCGGTGGCCATCAACGTGAGGTCGTCGGTCAGCCCGTATGTGAGGTTGAACTCGACGCCCTGGGAAGTCTGCTCCGGTATGACGATCAGATCATCGGGATTGAGGGAATCCGGATCATCCTCGATCAGGTCGTTCTTGACAATGTCGAACAAGGCCACGCTCCAGGACAGGCGCCTGTCCTGGAGTCGTTGCTTGATGCCGACCTCGACCTGCTCACTCGTGATGAAAGCCACCTCCCGGTTTCTGGGGCTGGTTTCCACGATGCTGTTGCTCGGGTGGGTCGCGCCGGTAGTGTACTGGCCGTAGAGCACCGTGTTCTCGCGAAGATCAAGGGTCAGTCCTGCCCGGCCCGTCAACGCGTCCACGCTCTGATCAAAAACCGGCGGGTTGCTGACGTCGTTGTAGTCCGTTTCAACATCCTCGTGGCGCAAGCCCAGCACCAGTGTCAGCGCTCTGGTGAGACCGATCTGGCTCTCGGCAAACACGGCCATCTGGGCAACATCGGAGATGATCTCCGTTCGGGGCACCGCCGAGGTGATGTCGGAGAACACGCCGGGCTGGAAGTTGAAGGCGTCGACGACGTCGAAGTCATTGAACCAATCCACTCCATTGGGGTTCGCGCTGCCGAAGTTGGTCGCCCTCGCGAAGGTCAGGTCGTTGGTTTCGAAGCCCGCGGAGGTCTTCATCGTGCGGTCGTCATCGCCGGCATCGAACACGAAGTTGGTGCGGAATCCGTCATGCTCCATGTCATGGGCGACAACCAGAGGCGAGTCCCGTCTGACCGTACCGGCGGCGCGATCGTACTGGTAGAAGTCGAGCGTCTTCCAGAAACGATCGCTGTTCAGGCGGTACAGCTCGGACTGCATGGACAGGCGTTCGCTGATGTTCCAGTCGGCCCTGATCCGGGCGGAGTCGTCCTTGTAGCGGATTCTCCCGTCGTTGACGTCGTAGTTGCTCGTGACCAGTTCCGTGGGCACCTCTCCGTTGACCAGCGGCGTCCCGAAGTACCGCATGGGCTCCTGGTCGCCATGATCGTATCGGCCTGTGAGCGAGAAATCGTCAGTGGCCTGCCACGTCAGCGAGGCGGAGATCATCGCGGCTTCGCTGTCGCCTCTGTCCACCCAGTTGTCGGACTGGTTGTTGCTGTAGTCGAGCCGGTAAGCGAGGTTGTCGGCGAGGCCGCCGGTCAGACCGACCCCGAGGAAACGGGTGTCGTTCTCACCGAGAGATACGCGCATCTCCCCGCTGTGTTCCTGCTGCGGTCGTTTGGGGATCACGTTGTAAGCTCCACCGATGCCGCCTTCGCCGTACAGTACGGAGGCGGGTCCCTTCAGCACCTCGATGCGCTCAATACCCCAGGTGTCGAAGGGAAAGCTGATGGTGTCGAATGCGCTGTAGTAGCTGCTGCCGTCGAACATCTTGGTGACAGCCCCCTGGCCGCGAAAGCCTCTGGCGGCGATGTTCTGGCCACCATTGGCCGGGTGTCCATCGTTCGTGAAACCGGCGGAGCGAGTGACGGCCTCCATAACGGTCGTATCCAGGCGCTCACGGATCGCATCGCCGTCAATGATGTCCACTGTGGCCGGGGTTTCCAGGACGGTCAGTTCCAGCCGACTGCCTGTCTCGCTGGCGGTGTTGAGGGGCTTGCCATAGACAGTGATCTCGTCACTCACGCTGTCCTCGGCTTCGGCCTCCGCGCGACCACCCTCGCTCGCTCCCTCGCCGGACGCGCTGTCATCCTGGGCACTGAGTCCTGCTGTCGTGGCCATGGCAGCGATCAAGAGGGCCGGTAGTAGCGGAAGCAGGTCGAGTGGGTTACGTGTTGGTTGCATCGGGACTTTCTCCTCTGATTCCTGGAGACACGGCGCGGAACTTGCGAGAATTCCGAGTTGAAGTTTGGCACGCGCAAGTTCACGGCGGTTTCTCTCGAGCGCCCGCGCAGCGGCTGACCCCTCGTCAGAGGCTGTTCTCCAAGGCTCCCAGGCAGCTCTCCCGTCTTCGCCAGGCACTGGGTCAGACGTGCCTCTGTATGCGGCCAGAAGGCGAGCCGCTTTGCGCTTGAGTCTGTTGCTCTCAGTTTCGAGGCGAGGCGTGTCGGCCCGCGGCGCGCGCCGTCCTCTCATTCACTCAGAGAGCGCGCACGGCCGCTGGGACCTCCCCGCGGGGCCCCGGAAGGGCGGGTTTGCCGACGCCCTCCGCGCTTGGCGGCCCGCTCTAGTACACCCCCACCGTCGTCGCCGACGCCAGCCTCGCGAACGGCCGCACGCCGCTGACGCCGTCCCAGGGATAGTCGACGTAGGGCTGCTCCCGCTCGCCTTCGTCGCGCTCCAGAAAGCCGGGAACGAAGAACTCGCGGGTCAGCGTCGTGAGGCGCACGCGGCCGGTGGCGCCGTAGTCGACGACCTGGTCGGGGTCGTCCGGGTCGACGACTTCGAGCACGGCCCGCGGCTGCGGCGCGTAGTAGGCGATCGTGTATCCGTCGGCCGCGGTGACCGGCCGCGAGGCGGCGAGGCCCATCAGCGTGTTGCCGTAGGTCGGCGTCATGTAGACGCCGTCGAGGAGCTCTTCGACCGCGAAGCGGGTCCATTGCGGCGTGAATTCGGTGCCGCCCGAGAAGATGCCCTTGATCCCCGTGTCGGCGAGGGTCTGGCCACGATCCTCGAGCGCCAGGCACAGCGACTCCAGCAGCTTCGGCGTCGCGAACATCGCCTGGATGTCGTGCCCGGCCGAGAGGACGGACAACGCCTGGTCGATCACGTGGTCCTTGTACGCCTCGAGGTGCTCCATCCAGCCTTTCTTGATCAGCTTGATCACCCAGCGCGGGTCGAGATCGACGCAGAAGCAGATGCCGCCCCGGTACTGGCAGAGGTGCTCCACCGCCAGACGCAGGCGGCGCGGACCCGAGGGTCCGAGCATCAGCCAGTTGGACCCTGGCGGGAAGTGCTCGTCCGGCAGGCTGGCGCTGAACAGCTCGTAGTCCGTGCGGAAGTCGTTCAGCGCTACCCGGCTCTTCGGGATCCCCGTCGTGCCGCCGGTCTCGAAGACGTAGACCGGCTCGTCGGCCATCGCCTTCGGCACCCAGCGCCGCACCGGGCCGCCGCGCAGCCACTCGTCCTCGAACGGCGGGAACTTCTTCAGGTCGGCGAAGCCGGCGACGTCGCTGCGCGGGTCGAAGTCGAGCTTCTTCGCGAAATCGAGCCAGAACGGCGTGCCGGTGTCCGGGTCGAAGTGCCACTCCATCATGTCGCGGACATGGGCATCGAGTCGTTCCCTGGCCTGTGCCTGGGCATCAGCGCTGGCAACTTCCATCTCGGGCTCCAATCGGATCGGTCGGTTCTCGTGACTGCCAGCGGGATCGGTACGCACCGCGGCGGCGGCAGACTACTGCACGCCTACTCGGGCAGCGCGAACACCCACAAGACGCCGCCCTCGGGCACGTAGGTACTCGTGCCGATCGCTCCATCCAGGTGAGCCGTACCGCGCTGCGCGTCGACGCCCCAGCCCGACTGGACCGCGATGTACTGCACGCCGTCCACCTCGAAGGACGTCGGTACGCCGGTGACCCCGGAGTTCGTGCGCTGGCGCCAGAGCAGCTCTCCGCTCGCCGCGTCGAAGGCGCGGAAGTAGCGGTCGCTGGTGCCGCCGGCGAAGACCAGGCCGCCGGCCGTCGTCAGCACGGGCCCCCAGAGCTTGCGCTCGAACTCGACGGTCCAGACCTTCTCCCGCGTGTCCAGGTTCCAGGCCTGAAGTTCGCCGTAGTGGCCCGCGCCCTCCCGCGACACGAAGCCGCCTTCCATGCCCATGAAAGTGCGACCCGGACGATAGTCCTGCTCGACGCCCTCGAGGTGCGAGCAGGTGTTCTCGTTGGCCGGGATGTAGAGCAGCTTCGTGTCCGGGTTCCAGGCCGCCGGCGGCCAGTTCTTGGCCCCGGACCACGACGGGCAGAACACGGCGCGCTCCCCGGTGCCGGGGGTCTTCGCCGGGTCGTACTCCGGCCGGCCGGTGTCCGGGTCGATCAACGTGAACACGTCCTGATAGACGAACTTCGTCGCGTCCAGGAAGTCGATCGAGTCGGCGCCGCGCTCCAGGATCCAGATGTAGGCGTTGCGCCCCGGATGCACCAGGGCCTTGCGGGTCGACCCGCCGCGCTCGACATCGATGAGCAGCGGCGGATCGACCTCGTCCCAGTCCCAACTGTCGTTCCAGTGGTACTGGTGGTGCGCCTTGAGCTCGCCGGTGTCGACATCGAGCGCCAGGACCGAGGTGGCGTAGAGGTTGTCGCCCGGTCGGGCGTCCCCCATCCACGGACCGCCGTTGCCGGTGCCCCAGTAGCTCAGCCTCAGCTCCGGGTCGTAGGTCCCGGTGACCCAGACCGGCACGCCGCCGGTCCGCCAGGTGTCGCCCGGCCAACTGTCATGCCCCGGTTCCCCGGGGCCGGGGATCGTGTACGTCTTCCAGAGCTCCTCGCCGCTGTCGGCGCCGTACGCGGCGACGAAGCCGCGGATCCCCCACTCGCCGCCCGAGACGCCGACCATCACCTTGCCCTCGACCACCAGCGGCGCGAGCGTCATGTAGTAGCCGCGGGCGTAGTTCTCCACCGCCGTCTCCCAGGCGACTTCGCCGGTTCGGGCATCCAGCGCGAACAGCCGCGCGTCGACGGTGGCGACGTAGACGCGGTCGCCCCAGAGCGCGACGCCGCGGTTCGTCGGGTGCATCTGCCGCAAATCTTCCGGCAGCTCGGGCACGAAACGCCACAGCAGTTCTCCCGTCCGGGCGTCGAGCGCGAGCACGCGACTGCCCGGCGTCGTGATGAAGAGCGTGCCATCGTTGACGATCGGCGGCGCCTGGTGGCCCTCGTTGATGCTGGTCGAAAACGTCCAGACCGGCTCGAGGGAAGCGACGTTCGAGGTGTCGATCGCATCGAGCGGGCTGTAGCCCCAGCCGTCGTAGGTGCGCCGGTACATGAGCCAGTTCTCCGGCTCCGGCGAGAGCAGCCGCTCCTGGGTCACCGGCCGGTACGCCCGCTCCTGGGCCATCGCCGGCGCCACCGTGGCGCCGAACGCCACGGCGATCACTGCGCATCGAACAAACGCGTGCCCATCCAGCATCGTCAGAACTCCTCCTCGAAGCGGATCGTGGCGCTGAACCCGCCGTCCGCCACCAGCACCCCATCCTCGGAGCGGAGCGGCAGCGACGGCAGCCGGCGCGGCGCCGGACCGGAGATGACTTCGGCGCCGTCCCGCGGGTCGAACTCCGAATCGTGGCAGGAACAGACCAGGAACTCGGTGTCCCCGGACCAGCCCTCGACGTCGCAGCCGGTGTGGGGGCAGATCCCCGAGTAGGCGACGACGCCGTCAACCGACGCCTCGCGCGTTTCCGGCGCCAGCGAATCCGGATCGAACCGGAGCAGCAGCACCTGGTTCAGGAGCGAGCCATCGCGGACCGCGCCGCTTGAAGGGTCCATCGCGAAACTGAAGATCTGCTCACTGGCCACCGGCACGTCGTCCACCCGGATCGTCTCGCCCTGACGCGGCCCGAACGCGAACACGAACCGGTCGCCCTCCTGAGGACGGGCCTTGCGCGGGTCGTCCTCCTGCGCGTGCAACACGTGCAGGCTCCGCACCCCCAGACCCAGGGCCAGGGCCGACTTGAGAATCGTCCTGCGGTCCTTCATGGACGGTCGAGGCTAGCAGTCCGGTGCGGCAGCCCGGTGTTACGATTCCGCCTCTCTCGCGGCCTCTCTGAACCACTTCGCGGACCGTCACGGCCCGTCACAGGTACCCAGCATGATCGACATCCCCGCCATCCGTTGGGGCAAGCCCTACGAGTCGCTCGAGAAGGCGACGATCGTCCACTTCGAGACCGGCGAGGAGCTGGCCACGCTGCACCAGACGAATCCCGGCCTGGTCCAGCGCGACATGCGCCGCGCACAGCGCGCCCGCGACATCCTGCGCCAGATCCCGTCGAGCGAACTGATCTCCATGGTGATCGAGGCCGCCGACCTCTACCTGAACGCGGATCTGCCGCTCGGAAGCGGCACGCAGAGCCCGCAGGACTTCGTCCACTACCAGTCGGCGACCACCGGCCTGCCCGAACACATGTGCCGGGCGAACATGGACAAGAACCACTTCGTGCTGACGAACATGGGCGAGGTGCTGGAGGCCCTCACGCGCGGCCTCGACCTCGACATTCTCGCCCGCGGCCACGGCGTCGAGGAGCGCGGCGTGCCGGTCAGCTACCAGGCCCAGGCGCCGGTCATCGGCCTGGTCCTGCCGTCCAACTCGCCGGGCGTGCACACGCTGTGGATGCCGGTCATTCCGCTCCAGATCGGCCTCGTGTTCAAGCCCGGGCCGCAGGAGCCCTGGACCCCGTACCGGATGACCGAGGCCTTCGCCCAGGCCGGCGTGCCGCGCGAGGCCATCTCGATCTATCCCGGCGAAGGCGACATCGGCGCCGCCGTTCTCGCCTCCTGCTCCCGCAGCATGATCTTCGGCGGCGCGGACACCGTCGCCCGCTACCAGAACGACCCCCGGGTTCAACCGCACGGTCCCGGCTTCAGCAAGATCCTGCTCGGCGACGACGTCGTCGACGACTGGGAGCAGTACCTCGACGTGATGGTCGACAGCGTGCTGGTCAACAGCGGCCGGAGCTGCATCTCCTGTTCCGGCGTCTGGGCCTCGCGCCACACGGAGGAGATCGCCCAGGCCCTCGCCGAACGGCTGGCGCCCGTCCTGCCCAGACCGGCCGACGACCCGGAGTCTCCCCTCGCCGCCTTCACCGTGCCGGGCATGGCGAAGGCGATCGACGGCATGATCGAGCGGCAGGTGGACGTCCCCGGCGTCCGCGACCTGACGTCCGAGATCCGCGGCAACGGCCGGCTCGACGAACGCGAGCGCTGCGACTACCTGCTGCCCACCGTGCTCCACTGCGCCGACGCGGAGGTCGAGGCCGCCAACGTCGAGTACATGTTCCCCTTCGTCTCCGTCGTCGAGTGCCCGCAGGCGAAGATGCTGAACGCCATCGACGACACCCTCGTCTGCAGCGCGATCACCAACGACGAGCACTGGCGGCGGCAACTGATCGACGCCACCCACGTCGACCGCCTGAACCTCGGCCCGGTGCCGACGATTCAGCTCAACTGGCTGCAGCCGCACGAAGGGAACATCATCGACTTTCTCTTCCGGGCGCGGGCGTTCCAGGAGGCGGAGGTCGCTCGGTGAAACGGATGGTCGCAGGCTGGCTGCTTCTGATCATCGGAGCAGCGCTAATCACCACCGCGTTCCAGACTGACTCAGGCAACGATCTCGCCGACTTGGCGATCGGTTTCGTGGCAGGAGCCAGTCTTCCTGCAGGCTTGGTTCTCCTCTGGAGCGGTTGACGAGCGAAGCGCCGGGACTAGAACCACCCCTCAGCCTGAATCGGTCCGCATGTCCTCACCACCGACAGCCCTCAGCTCGTCGTACCAGGCCTTGACCCGGTCCGCGGACCACGGCGTCACCGCACAGTCAGCCACGAAGTAGACCTGGTCCGCGATCTCCTCGACCAGTTCCAGGCGGTGGGACGACAGCAGGACGCCGCGACCGTCAGCCGCGAGGTCTTTCAGCATCCGGCACAGCCGCGCGACCGCAACCGGGTCCAGCCCGTTGAACGGCTCGTCGAGGATCAGCAGTTCGGGCTCGTGCAGCAGCGCCGCGGCCAGGGCCAACTGCCGCCGGTTGCCCGTCGAGAGCTGGTGGCATAGCCGAGCCGAAACGGGCACCTCCAGCGCTTCGAGCAACTCGACCCCACGAGCGCGCGCCGCGCCGGCGTCCAGGCCATACAGGGCGGCGCAGTAGTCCAGGAACTCGAGCGGCCGCAGGAAGTCGAAGAGCTCGTCCTCCTCCAGCAGGATGCCGACCCTGGTCATCACTTCCGGGTGGAGCCGCGGGTCGAAGCCGAACATCCGCACCGTGCCGCCGTTCGGCTCGGTCAGCCCGAGTCCGAGCCGCATCAGCGTCGTCTTGCCGGCGCCGTTCCTCCCGACCAGACACTGCACCCCCGACCCGATCTCCAGGTTCACCGAGCGCAGGACCTCCAGGTCGCCGTAGGACTTGTCGACCGAGTCGAACCACAACATCGTCATGCCGTCACCGCCCACTCCCGCAGCCGCCGGCGCAGCCAGTCGCCCTTCGCCAGCGCTGCCACCAGAGCCGCACAGCCTCCCGCCGCCAACATGAGCAGCGCAGTCGTCGTCAGGACTGCGACCCCCGGACCACCAAGCAGCCGCGCCGCAACCAGCACGGCCATGAAGATCGACACCTGAAACAACCATCCAAAGAAAAGCGCCACCAACCCCAGAACGCTGCAGTAGAAGTCGCGTTGCTCGTGGAGCTTCGGCTTCCTGGGCAACCAGATCGAGACGACGGCGCCGCTACCGGTCAGCGCGACCAGCGAGAGTGCCGCGACGTAGTAGGGAATCGCCCGGTCGGCGGGCCGGAGCCCTTCGGCCAACAGCACGCTCGCCACTGTCAGTTGTGCGAACCCGAGAGCCCCCACTACCGTCATGGTCCCGAGTGCCTTGCCGGTGAGGCAGGCCCCAAGAGCCCTCTCGGCGGACATCGCCAGTCGCCGGGCTCCGTCCGCCGTGAACCCGAACAGGTTGGCGAAGAAGGCGATCCAGAACAGGTGGAGGAACACCGCCAGACCGGCCGTAGTCCACAGCGCGACGGGTGCCGCCTCGATTCCGCCCGGCAGCTCCTCGCTGCGAAGCACGATCGCCATGAACACCGGCATGATCCAACTGAAGACCATGTTCAGGCGCACCTGTCGCAACCTCAGCATCATGCACGCCTCCGCCAATGCGACGACCACGATCGGTCTCGCCCGGATGCCGACCGGCGCGTTGCCCTCAGCCGACCCACGCCTCCACAGACCGAACCAGCTACCCGTCCGTTCCGTCGTCCCGACCTCGCCGGCCGGCCGCCGACGCTTCTTCCCGGCCTTCGCGCCCCTATCGTCCGGACTCCATTGTTCGACCACGAACGCGGCCCAAAGAAGCACCACCAGCGCCGCCAGCCGCCCGCCGTTCGCGGCCACCCCGCCCCACAGCGCTTCACTCGCCCACATCGGCTCCAGGGCACTCGCAGCAAGCACGCCAAGGAGAAGAAGCCCCAGCGCGGCCCCGAACCCACGTCTACGACCACGCGCGCCCAGAATCACCGCGCCCGTCGGGCCGGCCGCCACCATCGCCACCACTCCGCTCACGACGTCCATCCCCTCGAACACCCACTCCGCTCCGCGAGGCCGGCCGTCTCCCGAGAAGGTCAGCGCAAGGACCTCGTTCAGGAGGACCAACAGCATGGCCAGCCCGACAAGGTTCGTACCGGTCGCCAAAGCCGCGCGCCGACCCACGGTCAAGCCGAACCTCGCCCCCTCCTGCCGATTGAACCACGGCGCCAGCGGCGCCATCTGGAAGAGCGTCATCAGAACGAAGAACCCGATCAGGGCGAACAGCGTGTCGACCGGCACGTCCCTGCCGGGCGCCTCTTCCATACCGCCCAGGCTCACCAGGAAGTTGAGGAGAAGTAGCGCACCAACCACCAGGCCGAACACCAGCTTCCCCTTCTCGCTCAGCGCCCTCCGCCAGCCGGCCCGAAGACGAAATCCGACCACGCGCGCTGCCACCCGGAAGACACTGGATCTCGCAACCCTCACCGCGACTCCCGTAGCTTCAGCATGGATCGAGTCGAGATCGCCACCCCAGCGCCAACCAGCACGCAAGCGCTCCAGAACACCGAGTCGAAGTCGCTCGCGCAGAATCGCAGCCCCACCTGCATACCGCTGACCGCAGCCAACAGAGTGCCTGCTACTCCCTGTCGAACCAATCCACGTGCTCCCCGCAGTGCTCCCTTCTCGTTCCAACCCCCTTTCATCAACCAACTCCTCCCGGCGCCTTCTCCCTATCGGAATCGCTCCTACTCACATCGGCCACGTGATTCTGATCGCGATCAACCGGCTCGGAACTGCGTCGTCGCCTCAATCTCCATTCCAATCTGCCAGCAAGAGCAAGATATCCGACCCCGGCCACCATCCCGCTCCACGTCGCCACCTTCCCACCAAAGGGGCCCGCAAGCAACCCGAAGACAATCCATGCGAAGCCTGCGACGGGATAAACTACTCGAAGTAACTTTGCTTTCCTCTCACTCATTTGCACACACCCACGCCAACACTCCGGCCGCTACTCCCGTTCCTGGAATCCTCACGGAGATCAACGCCTTCCCCGCCCAAACCCGCTGTGAGTGCCACCGGGCGTCCCCCAACAGCATCCACCAACCAACACCTGCCCGGGTTTACGAGACGGGTGGGCCGCCGGTCCGACGGCCTCACCCGCTCGCAAATGCCACGCTCTCAGCCTCGCTAGCACCATCGCGCGCTAACTGAAGTGGCACTCATCTGCCGCCTCGCTAGATGCAGCTCAGCAACCAGCCGTGGGCGCCAATCGACCACATGAGTGCGGCACCGAAGCCCGGCGCGATCGCGCCAACAGCAACGACGCCCACAAGACCGGCGATACACCCGGCCGCCTGTTGGCCCGTCCAACCTCCACCCACAACGTCTAGCAAGGCGCCAGTCTCCAGGTCGACTGGCGAAGCGGCTACAGGTGCAGCCAGCACTAGAGTAGAGCCGAAAGCCAACACAGAAATCACGGTGGAGATGATCTTCTTACTTTCCATCGAAAACGCCCCTTTGCGTCTTGTGGAGACAAAGTCCCCTTACATTGTCGGTGTCGGAACACGCCCGCACGGGCGGGCTCCGAGAAAGACCGGCGAACGTATACACGGGAGGCGCCGGAATCAACCCGGTTTCATCAAGATTCTCTCGTCCGGTTTTGCAAGTCCAGGAAGACAATAGGGTTGTTGTGTTACGCCGGATCGGAGCATTGTGGGAACCCAGCTAGTCCGGTCAAGAACGTTTGACAACGCACTAGAGAATCCGGTGCTATCGGCCACGAGAGGCCGCTCTACGGTCTCCCTCCCTCAGGTCCTCCCACCGGCTGTTCACGCCAGCTCCATCGCCACGGAGAACGCAGCGACCGGCGGTCTCACCGGCAGCCCGCAGGCCACCCACCGCTTGACCAGGTTCACCTTCGCCTCGAGCCACCGGACGAACCGCTCCTGATCGTCGGTACTCCGAGATCGGCACCCGGAGACTGCACTCCCAAGGCCCCCGCCTCCGCCGCCAGGCAATGGTCAAGCGTGGCCAGCGGCAGCCGCATGCGCAGGGCCAGCTCCAGGTACATCGCGTCGTAGACGGATATCCCCCGATCGTGCGCGAGTTCGAGGGCGGCACTCCAGGTGCGCGCCGGAGACACAGGCTCCACCACGATGGGTAGCACGTCGAGGCAGTGACGAATCCATGCCCACTGGCTCGCCTCGAGCCGGCCCTGGCGAGTCGCCGCCAGAAAGGCGTTCGCTACCTCCATCGGCCAGAGGCCAGGCGCATACGCCTGACGCTCCAACAGGGACTCCAGCAGCCGGTCGGTCGCCTCCGTCGACTCGTCCGGGAAGACCCAGGCCATCGTCATCGAGGCGTCCAGCACGAACGTCATCAGTAGCGGCGACCTTCCTCGATCAGCTCCCGAACGGACAGTCCACCGAGGCTCTGCGACCTGCGGAACTCCTTCAGGTTCTCGATGGCGGTGCGTACCTGGTCGGTCTCGACGCCACGATAGGGAATCAGCTCGGCGACCGGACGCTCGTGCCGTGTGATGACGAACCTCTCGCCGGCCTGCACCCGTTTCAGCAGACGCGGCAGGTGGGTCTTGGCCTCGAATACACCGATCTCCGACATGGAACGACTCCTTCCCGGATCGCGCGGAATCTAACTAGTCTCAGACTAGACTGACGCTGAGTCGGGGTCAACCCGCGCGACCCGCTACGCCGAGACCCGGGAGCCGGGTGAACCTCGCACCGCTGTACGATCGCGCACGATGCGCAAGCAGCTTCCCGGCGGCATCGAGCTGCGCGAACTGGCTTCCGACGAGGAGTACGAAGCCGTCGTCGACCTCGAGCGGGAGACGTGGGGCGTCGGTTTCGAGGACACGGTTCCCACGACGATCCTGATGATCTCCCAGAAGATGAGCGGCGTCCTCGCCGGGGCCTTCGACCGGAACGGCCGGATGCTCGGTTTCATCTACGGGCTGAGCGGTTTCCGGTACGGCAAACGGGCGCACTGGTCGCACATGCTCGCCGTGACTCGTGAAGCGCGCGGCCTGGGGCTGGGACGGGAACTCAAGGTCTTCCAGCGCGAGATCCTGCTGCCGCTCGGCGTCGAGACCGTCTACTGGACCTACGACCCCCTGGTCGCCCGGAACGCGAACCTGAACCTGAATCGGTTGGGCGCGCTGCCGGTCGAGTACGTCGTCAACATGTACGGCGAGGACACGGGGAGCGTGTTGCACAGTGGTCTTGGCACGGACCGCTTCGTGGTCGCCTGGCCGATCCTGAGTTCCCGGGTCGACTGGCTGATCAACGGAGAGCAGGCCGCCACGCCGACACGGGCCGCTCCACCCTTCCCCGTCGACGAGTCCTTGCCGGAAACGGCGTGGGTCGAGGTGCCGCCGAACATCGGCCGCATTCTGCGCTCGTCGCCCGAGGACGCCTCCGCCTGGCGGCGGCGCACGCGGGCGCGGTTCCAGGAGCATCTCGAGGCGGGTTATGAGGTGACCGGGTTCTCGTGGCGGGAAGATACGGAGCCGGATGCCGGCGAGGGCGCCGGCGCACCCAGTGGGACGGAGCGCGGCGCACCCGGTGTCCTGAACCGGCGCTACTACTACCGGCTCGAGAAGCTCGACGGAACGGAGAAGCAATGAGCCTTCAGATCGACTCGATCACCCTGCGCGAGATCCGGCTGCCCCTGGTGGAGCCGTTCCGGATCTCCTCCGGCGTCACGACGACACGACGCATCCTGCTGCTGGAGCTGGTCGACGCGGACGGCGTCTCGACCTGGTCCGAGTGCGTCGCCGGCGACTTCCCGAACTACTCGCCCGAGAGCATCGACACGGCGAGGCTGGCGATCCGGGAGTGGCTGGCGCCGCGGGTGCTCGGCCAACGCTTCGAGACGCCCGAGGACGTATCGGCCGCCCTGGCCGAGGACCTCCGCGGCCACGAGATGGCCCAGGCGGCGATCGAGATGGGCGCCTGGGCGCTGGCGGCCACCAAGGCGGGTCAGAGCCTGTCCTCGCTGCTGGGCGGGACGCGGAAACGGATCGGCACCGGCATCTCCATCGGCATCCAGAGTTCGCCCGAAGAGCTGGCCAACAGGGCGGAGAAGGCGCTGGCCGAGGGCTACCGGAAGATCAAGCTGAAGATCAAGCCGGGTCAGGACCTGCCGTACCTGCATGCCGTCCGGAACCGGCTCGGCCCCGACGCGCCGCTGATGGCAGACGCGAACAACGCGTACACGCTGGACGACGTGGACCACCTCGTCCAGCTCGACGACCTCGACCTGGTCATGGTCGAACAGCCGCTGGCCTGGGACGACGTCGCCCGCCACGCTGAACTCCAGCGACGGATGCGGACGCCGATCTGCCTGGACGAGTCGATCACGAACATCGCTCGCGCCGAGGACATGATCCGCCTCCGAGCCGGGCGAATCGTCAACATCAAGCCGGGCCGGGTCGGCGGTTTCACCGCTTCGAAGGCGATCCACGACCTCTGCGAGGCGAACGACATCCCCGCATGGTGCGGCGGCATGCTGGAGAGCGGCATCGGCCGCGCCTATAACGTGGCCCTGGCTTCGCTGCCGAACTTCACGATCCCGGGCGACGTGAGCCCGAGCGGCCGCTACTGGGCACGCGACGTCGTTTCGCCCGAATGGACGATGGACGGCGACGGCTGGGTCGACGTGCCGGAGGGCCCGGGGCTGGGCGTCGAGGTCGACCGTGAGCGGATCGAGGCGCTGACGGTGCAGCGGGAGACGCTGAGGAAGTAGGGAGCGAGGCTGACGTCTCGCGGGCTTTCTCCCCGCGGGTCGGAAGACCCGCGGCTACAGGCCGGCGAGGGCGCCGGCGCACCCAGTGTGGGGCCTCGTTGGTCCAAGGGCCGGCGGGGGCGCCGGTGCAGCGGGAGACGCTGCGAGTGAGCTACAGGCTCCAGCCGCCGTCGACGGTCACGGTGTGGCCGGTGACGAACACGTTGCGCTCGATCAGGGCGAGGATCGCATCGGCGCAGGTTTCGGGAGTCGCCACGCCCTGGAGCGGCGCTCCCGCGCTCACACGCTCCTGGGCCTTGTCGTAGTTCTCGTCGCCGAGCCCGCCGCGCAGCCAGCGCCCCTCGATGAAGCCGGGGGCGATCGTGTTGACCCGGATCTCCGGGCCGAGCACCCGCGCCAGCGACTTCGTCATCACGATGACGGCCGCCTTCGACGCGGCGTACGGGATGCTGCTGCCCCCGCCGCCGATCCCGGCGATCGATGCGACGTTGACCACCGCGCCCTCGCCCGCCGCCTTCATGTGCGGCGCGGCCGCGCGGGTGCAGTTGAAGACGCCGCGCAGGTTGGCGCCGAGAATGTCGTCCCAGACCTCGTCGGTGACGCCTTCCAGGTCGTCGTGAGCGATGAAATGGGTCATCCCCGCGTTGTTGACGAGGATGTGGAGAGCGCCGAACGCCTCCACCGCCGAGTCGATGAGCCGCCGGCAGTCGGCGTCCTTTCGCATGTCGGCCTGGACGGCGACGGCCTTGCCGCCACGGTCGCGGATGCCGCCGACGATCCGCTCCGCGGCCTCGGCGCCGCTGTGGTAGTTGACGACCACCGACGCGCCGAGGCTCGCCAGCAACTCGGCCGTCGCCTCGCCGACGCCCGAGGACGAACCGGTGACGACGGCGACCTTGCCTTCGATCTCCACGGAACGGGCGCCCTTGCGGCCTACCGGCCCTTCCAGTTCGGCGGCCGCTTCTCGGCGAACGCCCGCGGACCCTCGATCAGGTCCTCGGACTGGTTCATCTGCGCCGTCCACGGGAAGATCGAACCCGCGGCCTGCTCGAGCGCCATGCCGAGGCCCTTGTTCGCCGCCTCCTTGCTGGCGCGTACCGACAGCGGCGCGCACTCCAGGATCTGCGCCGCCCAGGCACGGGCGCGGTCGAGCAGCTCGTCGTGGCCGCAGACCTCGTTGACGATCCCGAGCTCCTTCGCCTCCTGGGGCGTGATGTGGCGGCCGGTAAGCAGCATGCCCATCGCCTGGTGGTACGGGATCTGCCGCGGCAGGCGGTGAACGCCCAGCGCGCCGGCCATCAGGCCGACCCGGGGCTCGGGCAGGCCGAACGTCGCCTTCTCGGAGGCGATGATGATGTCGCAGGCGAGCACCAGCTCGAAGCCGCCGCCGAGGGCGAAGCCGTTGACCGCCGCGATCATCGGCTTGTGCAGGTCGAAGCGGGCCGTGATGCCGCCGAAGCCGCCTCGCACGCCCTTCATCCCTGCCCGCACCGTCTTGCTGCCGTGCTCGGCCTGGTACTTCAGGTCGTTGCCGGCCGAGAAGGCCCGGTCGCCGGCGCCGGTGAGGATCGCCACCCAGGCGTCATCGTCGGCCGCGAAGTCGTTGAACACCGAGTCGAGCTCCTGGCTCGTCGGCGGGTGGATCGCGTTCATGCGCTCCGGCCGGTTGAGGGTCACTTCCCAGACGTGATCGTTCTTCTCGACCTGCAGAAACTCGTAGCTCACTTGCCTGCTCCTGTTCGCTTGCGGGGCCGTCTTGTGGCCGTTTGTTGGAAGGCCGCGAGAGTAGCAGCAGCCCCGCAACATTTGGCCTGGAAGCGGGCGCGCGACCGCCCGCAACTTGCTAGCGTTCCACCCGACATGGCACTCCTGCCTCTACCCGCCGGCACCGGCCCGAAAGGCGATCCGTACCGAAGCGGCGACTGGTCGTACGACCCCGACCCGAACCGGGTCGCGGCGGCGGCCACCGAGTGGCGAAGCGACCACGACCTCGCCCCCGCGGCGGAGGACAGGACGCGCCGCATCCTCCTGCTGGTCGACGAACAGCGGGACTTCTGCCTGCCCGAAGGCGCGCTCTACGTCGGCGGCCGGTCCGGCCGCGGCGCAGTCGACGATACGAACCGCATCGTGCGGTTCATCTACCGCAACCTCGGGAACCTGACCGAGATCGCATCCAGCCTCGACAGCCACACGCCGCAGCAGATCTTCTTCTCGTCCTTCTGGGTGGACGCCTCGGGCGGCCAGCTCGACGGCTACCGGGAAGTCCTCGCCTCGGAAGTCGAAGCGGGCGAAGCGGTTCCCAACCCGGCCCTCGCAGGCTGGCTCGGCGACGGCAGCCACGACTGGCTCAGGCGCCAGGCCCTGGACTACTGCCGGCGCCTCGAAGCGACCGGGAAGTACCGCCTCTACCTGTGGCCTCCGCACTGCTTCCTCGGCAGCGAGGGCCACGCCCTGGTCGGCGCCGTGCAGGAGGCGCGGCTCTTCTTCAGCTACGCGCGCGACGCCGAGACGCCGATCCTGATCAAGGGCATGAATCCCCTGACCGAGTTCTACTCCGTGCTCACGCCCGAAGTGCTGGTGCGTCACGACGGCCAGAAGCTGGACGAACGCAACGAGACGCTGATCGACCGGCTGCTCGAAGCCGACGCCCTGATCGTCGCCGGTCAGGCCGCGAGCCACTGCGTGCGCTACACCGTCGACGACCTGCTGGCCGAGATGAAGGCCAGAGATGTTCCGCCAGGCCGCCTGCACGTCCTCGCCGACTGCATGTCCGCGGTCGCCGTGCCCGACCCGGAACGCCCCGGTCACTACCTGGCGGACTTCACACCCGAAGTCGAAGCCTCACTGAAACGCTGGCAAGACGCCGGAGTCCACATCGCCAGTTCAGAAGACGACGCCTCGGACTGGGACTGAAACAGGTGCCAGAAGGGAGCGCAAAGGTGACGTCTTCCAGGCCGGGTAGGGGCTCAGGGGCGTGTCCCAGCGGGCTCTGAACGAGCGACGCCCGGAGACCTCGCAGGAATCGACGCCCTACCGAAGCGAGTGAAGCGAAGCGAGCGCCAGCCTCCCGCCCACCGAGAAAGCGCGAGCGGCCGCCTGGGACACGCCCCTGAGCCCCTCCCCGGCCGGGTGCCACCGGTGCCGGTGCCCTCACGGCACGTTGCGTCGTAGTTCCTCGACCCACACCGCCGGTCCGCCGTCCGACGGCGCCCGCCAGTCCCCTCGCGGCGACAACGACCCGCCCGACCCCACCTTGGGGCCGTTCGGCAGCGCCGAACGCTTGAACTGGCTGGTGCCGAAGAAGCGGACCAGGAACACCTCGAGCCAGTGCCTGATCTCCGCGAGGGTGTACTCGCGCCGGTCGCTCTCGGGCATCGTGTCGAGCCAGGCGCCGCGGTTCCGGTCGCCCCAGGCGTGGTGAGCGAGAAAGGCGACGCGGCTAGGCCGGTAGCCGTAGCGGCTCAGGTAGTAGAGGTGGAAGTCCTGGAGTTCGAAGGGACCGATGACCGCCTCGGTCGACTGGGCCGGCTCCCCGTTGTCCGCCTCCGGTCCCTCCACGGCCGGCACCAGCTCCGGTGAAATCTCCGTGTCGACGATGGACTGGAGGGTCTCGCTGGCCTCGGCGCCGAACTCGCCGCGCTCGACCTCCCAGCGGATCAGGTGCTGGATCAGGGTCTTGGGCACCGACGAGTTCACGCTGTAGTGCGCCATCTGGTCGCCAACGCCGTACGTACACCAGCCCAGCGCCAGCTCCGAGAGATCGCCCGTACCGATGACGAGGCCGCGGTTCAGATTGGCCAGCCGGAACAGATGAGAGGTGCGTTCGCCGGCCTGGACGTTCTCGAAGGTGGCGTCGTAGACCTCAGCGCCTCGCTCGCCCCGGCTGTAGGGGTGATCGATCGATTCCAGCATCCGCTCGCTGGCCGGCCGGATGTCGATCTCCGACGCGGTGACGCCGAGCGCCGCCATCAGACGCTTCGCGTTCTCGTAGGTGCGTGAGGAAGTGCCGAAGCCGGGCAGCGTGTAGGCGAGGATGTTCGCCCGTGGCAGACCGAGTCTGTCGACAGCTCGAACGCAGACGATCAACGCGTGGCTCGAATCGAGCCCGCCCGAAACGCCGATCACGACCTTCTCGATGCCGGTCGCGCGCAGGCGCTGGACCAGGCCCGCGACCTGGATGTCGAACGCTTCGGCGCAGCGCTCGTCCCGCTCGCCACTGTCCGCCGGTACGTACGGAAAGCGCGGGATCTCCCGCTCGAGCGCCACCGCGGCGGCCGGCCGTTCCACCGCGACGTCGATCCGCCGGAACCGCCCGACAGCCGACTCCCGGCGCGCCGCGTCCCGAAACGTCGACATGCGAAGGCGCTCCTGCGCCAGCCGCTCCAGGTCGAGGTCGGCCGTGAGAATCTGGGCCTCCTGGCTGAAGCGCTCCGACTCGGCCAGCCGCTCGCCGTTCTCGTAGATCAGGCCGTGGCTGTCCCAGGCCAGGTCCGTGGTCGACTCGCCGGCGCCCGCCCCGGCGTAAACGTAGGCGGCCACCGACCGTCCCGACTGGGAGGCGCACAGCAACCGCCGGTAGTCGGCCTTGCCGATCGTCACGTTGCTCGCCGACAGGTTGAACAACACGGACGCCCCGGCCAGCGCGCCGTGCGTGCTCGGCGGCAGCGGCGACCACAGGTCCTCGCAGATCTCCACGTGAAAGCGGAACCCGGGGACGGGGCCCACGTCGAACAGGAGGTCTTCGCCGAACGGAACGTCCTCGCCGCCCAGGGAGACGACCTCGGAACGGCGCGATTCGGCGGCCGCGAAGTAGCGCTTCTCGTAGTACTCGCGGTAGTTCGGCAGGTAGATCTTCGGCACGATCCCGGCGATCCTCCCCGTACACACGACCGCCGCGACGTTGAAGACCGCGCCGTCGACAAGCAGCGGCAGTCCGACGATCAGCGCGGTCCGGAAGTCCCTTGACGCTTCGGCCAGTTCGAGGAGCGCCGCCTTCGAGCCGTCCAGCACCGCCGACTGGTGAAACAGGTCGTCCAGGGAGTAGCCGCTCAGGTTCAGTTCGGGGAAGACCGCCGCCACGGCATCGAGCTCGTCCGCTTGGCGCGCCAGGGCGAGCGTGCGCTCCAGGTTCGCCGCCGGATCCCCGATCTCCACCCGCGGCAGGCACACGGCCACCCGCGCGAACCCGTGTTCGTACAGGTCGTCGAAGCGGCGCATGGCGCCGCCAGTATCCGAAGCGGCCATGCGGGATTATGAACGACTGGCCGCCAAATGCCTCAAGCGCAAGACACTTCGGCCCCGGAGGAGGCGCCCTCAGCTCATTCCGAACGGTCGGAAACCCGATGCTCCGCGGCCAGCTCGTCACACAACTCGAGCAGCTCCGGCGCGACCTCCACCGGCGCCTGTGCCTGACAGTCGAGGTCGAGCAGACCGACGGGCAGGGCGGCCACTTCCCGGCCCGCGACCTCGCGGCAGGCTTCCAGCGTGGGCAGCGGATTCAGCAGCCGCCCGCGGTCGAGAACCGGCGTCAGCAGGTCGCGGCCGCCCGCCGGGGCGGGCTCCGCACCCGGTCCGGTCCTGGCGTCCCGCGTGTAGATCACGTCCCGCTCCAGCGCACCGCCGGCAGAGCGGTAGCGGCGCACCTGCAAGCGACCTGGCAGGGACGCCTTGCCGACGCCGGCGCCGAGCTTGAACACCGGCCGCCATCGCTCTTCGCCGGCGCGCCGGATGGCCGACAGCTTGTACACGCCCCCCAGCGCGCCGCCCCCGGCAGCCGTGACCAGGGATGTGCCGACCCCCCAGGTGTCGATCGCCGCCCCGGCTTGCCGCAGCTCCATGATCCGCTTCTCGTCCAAGTTGTCGCTGACCACGATCGCCACGTCCTCGAGCCCCGCCTCGTCCAGTCGGCGACGCGCCCCGCGGCTCTGCTGCAGCAGGTCGCCCGAATCGAGGCGGATGCCCAGCAGCCGCTGGCCCCGCCGTTCGAGTTCCCGTCCGATCGCGATCGCGTTCTCGATTCCGCGGTCGACGTCGTAGGTGTCGACGAGCAGGACGCAGTTGTTCGGCATCGTCTCGGCGAAGGCGCCGAAGGCCTCGGGCTCCGAGTCGAACGCCTGCACCCAACTGTGGGCATGAGTGCCGCGCACGGGAATGCCGAAGCGCTGGCCCGCCTGCACGTTCGAGGTCGCGGTGCAGCCGCCGACGTAGGCCGCGCGGCAGGCGCTGAGCGCGCCGTCGAAGCCCTGCGCCCGGCGCAGGCCGAACTCCAGCACGGGCTGGCCGGGAGCCGCGATGTGGCAGAGCCGCGCCGCCTTGGTCGCCACCAGGGTCTGGAAGTTGATGATGTTCAGGATCGGCGTCTCGATCAGTTGGCCGACGAGCAGGGGCGCCTCGACCCGAAGCAGCGGCTCACGAGCGAAGACGGCGGTGCCCTCCGGGACCGCGGCGAGCGACACGGACAGATCGAGCGCCGGCAGCGCGTCGAGGAACCCGGGTGCGAACAGCGGGCCGCCGTTACCACCCGAGAGGCTCCGCAGATAGTCGATGTCCTCGGGCTCGAAGCGCAGCCCGTCGAGAAAGGCAACGATCTGCTCCAGGCCCGCCGCGATGGCGAAACCGCCTCCGAACGGGGTCCGGCGCATCGACATGTAGAAGCTGGCCCGGTCCAGGTGACGACCGTGCTGCCAGTAGCCCTGAGCCATCGTCAACTGGTAGAGGTCGGTGGTCAGGGCGCTCATGGCGGAACCTCCACGAGCGGAGGCTGCGTCGGCCGGTGCTGGTAGAGCTCGCCGTCCCGGAAGCCGAGCCGGCGGTAGTACTCGCGGGTGCCGACCGAGGAGATGACGGCCACCTGCTCGAAGCCGGCGCCGGCCGCGATGCCCAGGGCCTCGGCGATCAGACGCCGGCCGAGACCAACGTGCTGCGACCGGCCCTTCTCCCGCGCGCCCAGGCCGACGACCGCTCCGTAGACGTGAACTTCGCGGATGATCGCCTTGCCCACCAACTCCGGGGGCGTGGTTTCGTCCGTGCCGGCCGGCGCGGGCAGGCGAAGCCGCAGGAACCCCGCGATCCGGTCCTCCACCGTCACGAACTCGAGGAAGACCTCCCGGCCGCCGGAAGCCTCGTAGTCCGTGCGCCGCAGCCGCAGCCGCGCCGGATCGACCGGGCAGCCGCCGACCTCGCGGGCGCGGATGTCCCGGCAGAGGAGGCCGCGGGCCGACGTTTCGGCCTCGGCCACCTGCCGCAGGTTCGTCGTCCGGTTGCCGGTCACGATGTCGGTGCCGGGAATGTCGCGGATCACCCGGGTCAGCCGGCAGTAGCGCGGCGTCGCGCCCAGGCTGTGAACGAGCACGTCCAGCAACTCGGCCCGGTCGTAGGGCCGCCAGTCGCCACGGCGGTGGTAGGCCATCAGCTCGGCGCTCTCGATCAGTGAGCACGGGTAGACCTTGAGCTCGTCCGGGCGCACGTCGGGATCCGCGAACAGGCGGTCGAAATCCTCCCGGTCCTTTGCCGGCGTGGAACCGTGGAGATTCGGCATCCAGTGCGCCTGGATCTTGAATCCCGCCTGACGCAGAAGACCTACTGCGAGCCGCGCCCGGACCGTGTCGTGGCCGCGGCCGTTCAGGGCCAGGACGTCGTCGTCCATGCTCTGGATACCGATCTGGACCTTGGTCGCCCCGAGCCGCCGCATGCGCAGCACCTCCGCCGGGTCGAGCCGGTCGGGCCGGGTCTCGAGCGACAGCCCGACGCAGCGGATCGGCGAGGTCTCGTTTTCGCGCTGCGTCGCCAGAAGATCAGCCCAGCCGGCGTTCTGGTCGCGCGCCTCGGCCGCCGTTCGCGGATGGGCGGCGGTCCAGTCGGAGACAACCTGGTTGTAGCCGCGGCCTGCCGCCGCGTCGGACGAGTCGATCTCCTCGCCCTGCACAGTCTCGTCGAGCTGCCGGAAGTCCACCGCGGGCTCGAACGTCAGGAGCGGATCCGCCGCCGGGTCGGACGACACGGCGAAGAACTCGTTCATCGCCTGCAAACAGCGCAGGATGAACCACACCTGGTAGCCCTCCGGGTAGCTCGACCAGGTGCCGCCGAGGACGATCAGCTCCACCTTGTCGACCGGATGCCCCGTGTGGCGGAAGGAACGGAGACGGGAGAACGTCTGCCGGTAGGGGTCGAACTGGTGTTCGGCGGCCCGCTGGGCGCCGGGTTCGGACGACAGGTAGCTCTTCGGCATCCGCACGTCGCTCGGACAGAAGATGCACCGGCCCGGACACGGGAAGGGCTTGGTCAGCACGGTCACCGGCGCGACGCCGCTGCGGGTACGGACCGGCTTCATCCTCACCCGGTCGACGAACGCCTGCTCGCCCGACGACCCGGGTCGAAGCGCCCGGTAGCCGCGGATCAACTCGCTCTTCGAGAAGAAACCCCTGCCGTCCTTCGGGTGGCGGCGCAGCAGATTCTCGAGGTCGCGCTCCTCGAACCGTGAGGCGCTCTCGATGGCGCCGATGATCGCGTCGAGCTCCGCCGCGTGCGTTTCGGGCTCGAACGAGTAGCGCTTCGGGGCTATTGTCGCCGCCATGACGGGAACCTACTACGGCGGCGCCGAGCGACTGAGAGCGACTCGGCGATGACGATCACAGCCGGAGAGAACGCTGCGGAAGCACCGTTCGAGGGGCGAGCGGCCCTGGTCACGGGCGGCGGCAGCGGCATCGGACTGGCGATCGCTCGCGCCCTGGCCCGGGGCGGATGCCGCATCGCCCTCGGCGGCCGCCGCCAGGATGTCGTCGAAACCGCGGCCGCCGACCTGCGCTCGCTCGGTATGCATGCCGTCGCCGTCGCCGGCGACGTGTCGACCCCGGACGGCGCGCGGGAGATGGTGGACGAAGCGGCGCGTCAGCCGGGCGGCCTCGACATCCTGGTCAACTGCGCCGGGGTCTACCGCGCCGGTCCGCTCTTCACCGAGGGCGACGAGAACGAACCGGACCCGGTCGACCTGGTCGTCGACATCGACCTGAAGGGCGTGCTGTTCGCAACCCGCGCCGCGATCCCCCATCTCCGCGCAGGCCGTCGCGGCGCCTCGATCGTCAACATCTCGTCGTCGCTCACTCAGTCGCCGCTCGCCAACTGCTCCGTCTACACCGCCGCGAAGGCCGGCGTCGACGCCTTGACCCGCAGCCTCGCGGCCGAACTGGCCGGCGACCGGATCCGCGTCAATGCCGTGCTCCCGGGAGTCGTCCGCACGCCGATCTTCGAGACGGTCATGCCGCCCGAAGAGGCCGGCGCCTTCCTCGACGGCTTCGGCGACGAGGTGCCGCTGGGCCGCATCGGCGAGCCGGACGACGTCGCCCGCGCCGTCGTCTTTCTCTGCGACCCGGCGAACGACTGGATCACGGGAGCGCTGCTCACAGTCGACGGCGGTCTCAGCCTGGGCACGCCGTAGCGATCGGCCGACTGCCGGTGCGCCGGCCTTCTGGCCGGCATCCGGTCCGACGCGGCGAGACCAGGCAGCGATACTCCCCCGTGAACACAGCAACCCAAGCCGCCCTCCGCCGCATCAACCGCGACTTCTACAGCCGCCACGCCGCCGACTTCGACCGCACGCGCCACCCCGGCGGCTGGCCGGGCTGGCGGCGCGTCGTGGAGACCGCGGCCCGGGCCACCGACGGCCCGCTACACGTCCTCGACCTCGGCAGCGGCAACGGCCGCTTCGCTCTCTTCCTGGAGGGCAACCCCGATCTCCGCGGGCACCGGCCATTCACGTACACCGGCATCGATCTCAGCAGCGAGCTGATCGACCACGCCCGCACCGCCACCGGCGGCCTCGACCACATCGGCTTCCAGGTCAACGACATCGAAAAGTGCCCGCTGGACGAAGCGACCTGCGACCTCGTCGTCCTCTTCGGGGTCCTCCACCACCTCCCCGGCTTCGACACCCGCCGCCGCACCCTCGAACGCGCGGCGGCCGCGGTCGCGCCTGGCGGCCTCCTGGTCCTTACCTGCTGGCAGTTCGCCGACGACGCCAGGTTCGGGAGCCGCCGGCTCGACTGGGCCTCGGAAGCGGGCGTCGACCCGGCGGAACTCGAACCCGGCGACCATCTGCTGCGCTGGGGGCCGGCCGACTCTGAAAGCCGGCGACGATCCTCAAGCCGCCTTCGGCGGCAGCGGGTCAGAAGACCCGCGCACCCAGCGCGGCGCTACTGCCACCACACCGACGAAGCCGAGCTCGATCGACTCGTCCACGACCTGCCGCTTGCCGAAGTCGCCCGCTACCGTTCGGACGGCTCCGGCAGCCGGCAGAACCTGTACTGGCTGGGTGCTCGCGACCGTACTGCTGCTACTTTGGGCTGAAGGAGGATCGAAACGGATGAAGTTCCTGCGCCCCGTGCTGGCCGCCCCCCTTGTGCTCGCGGCCCTCCCGGCCGCGGCCCAGCAGGAGGAAACCTACGACTACTGGCAGCCGCAGCGGCAGATGGTCCGCCAGGGCCAGCAGGCGATCTTCATGTGCAACGGCCTGTTCACCTCGAACCGGAGTCTCGAGCAGGTGTTCGCACAGGAACTGGCCTACCTGCCGGAACCGGTCGGAACCGCGAAGGGCGGCGACTACGAGGTCGACGGGGAACGCCAGGCCGTGACGATCGGCTCGGGCCACGGCGTGCCGAAGATGCGGGCCGCCTTCCGCGAGGGGATCGGCTGCGTCGTCATGGCGCCGGACCAGACACTCGCCGACATCGACAGCCTGCCCGCGATCGAAATGCCGCCACCGGCCGGCGATGCGGCGAAGATCCCGTGGCCCGATGGTGACCTGACCGGTCCAATCGAGCTGCCGGCCGGCGTCGACGCGGCGGCGCTCCAGGCCGCCTCCGACTGGGCGTTCGACCGCGAATCGCCGCATCAGGTCACGCTCAGCCTGCTCGTCGTCCATGGCGGCAAGATCGTCCACGAGCGCTACGCGGACGGCGTCGACATGACGACGAGGACCCGCACCTGGTCGACGGCGAAGAGCATCGCCTCGACGCTGATCGGCATGCTGGTCGACGACGGCAAGCTGGCTCTCGACGAGCCCCTCGGCTTCGACTTTCTTCCCAGGGAAGCCGCCGCGGCGGAGACCGACCCGCGCTCCGCGATCACGCTCCGCCACGCGCTGAACATGTCGAGCGGCCTGCAGACCGTCGACAACGGCGGCCAGGAGTACGCCGTCGGCTCCGGCATGTCCTACTGGGCCGGCGCCAGCTCCGTTCAGGGCGCTCGCCGACGCGCCCTGATCCGGGAACCCGGCGCCAACTGGGACTACGAGAACTACGACACCCTGCTCGCCGTCTACGCGATGAAGCGCGCCCTCGGCAGCGAGAAGAAGTACCACGAGTTCCCGCGCGAGCGCCTCCTCGACCCCATCGGCATGAGGAACACCCTGCTGAGCACCGACCGCTTCGGCGACTTCATCCTCAGCAGTCAGGTCTACACGAACGCCCGCGACCTCGCCCGCTTCGGCCTCCTCTACCTCCGGAACGGCCTCTGGAACGGCGAGCGCCTTCTCTCCGAGGACTGGATCGACTTCGTCCGCACACCGGCCCCGTCAACCGCCGGCCGCGGCAACTTCTATGGGGCCCAGTTCTGGCTCGTCCCCGACGAACGCAAGGACGTCCCCGGAGACGCCTACTCCACCGCCGGCAACCGCGGCCAGTACGTCGTCATCGTCCCCTCCCGCGACCTCGTCATCGTCCGCCGCGGCCTCGACTGGGGCCGGCAGGGTTTCGACCGCTGGGACCTGACACGGGAGGTGCTGAGAGCGTTTCAGGCGGCGCGGCGCTAGGATCCGCGGCTCCGACGACTGGGGAGGTGTGATGACGATCGACGAGTTCGTTGCCGACATGGCGGTCAAGGCGGAGGCCATCGAGCCGCTCGGGAAGAGGCTGCTCTTCCTGCTGGACGAGGAGCAGATGCTGATCGACGGGACGGGTGAGGCGAACGTCGTCTCCAAGGTGTCCGGCCAGGAGGTCGAGTCGGACTGCACGGTTCGGATGTCGATCGACACGTTCGGCAAGCTGCAGCGCAAGGAAATCAAGCCGTTCATGGCGGTGGCGTCCGGGAAGATCAAGGTCAAGGGCGACATGTCGATTGCCGCCAAGCTGAAGAAGCTCACCTGAGTTTGGCGAATCCCTCGATCCGGATCCGGCAACCGGTCGCGCTCAGGGCCGTCAACCGTGTCGGGGCGGTCGTCCGCCAGTGCGGGCTGAGGCCCTTCTCACTGGAGGCCGAGCGGATTCTGAGGAACGCGCAGAGGGCGAGCGGCTTCGAGGTGCGCGATCCGATGTTCCGGGAGGGGCTCGAGCGCCTTGTCCACGGGCTCGAATCGCATGCCCGGTTGAGCACGTTCGGGCGGCTGGCCGCGCGCGGCACCGTGCAGCGCTCGGCCGAATCACGTTCCAGGGTCGAACGGGCGTTCGCGGAGCACGCCGAGATCGGCGAGGAACCGATCCGCGCGCCGGTCTTCATCGTCGGCATGCCGCGGAGCGGGACCACGATCCTTCACGCTCTGCTCCACCTGGACCGGGATCACCGGGCGCCGCTGTCCTGGGAGTGCCTGCTGCCCCACCCGGCGCCGAATCCGGACGACTACGAGGACAACGAACGGATCGAGACGGTGCGGCGGGAGTTCGACCAGATCTTCCGGCTCGTCCCGGACTTCAGGCGCAAGCACTACATGACGGCGGACTCGCCGCAGGAGTGCGTCGGCATCACGGCGCTCAACTTCGCGAGCTTCCAGTACATGGCCATGGCCTGGCTGCCGGAGTACCACGACTGGTTCGCCAGCACCGACCAGGCGGCCAACCTGCGGTGGCACCGGCGCTTCCTGCAGTTCCTCCAGTCGGGTGGCGTTCCGAGCCGCCGCTGGCTGCTGAAGTCGCCGGTCCATCTGATGCGGCTGCGGGCTCTCTTCGAGGTCTACCCCGATGCCCGGGTCATCGTGACCCATCGTCACCCGGCCGACGTCGTGCCCTCGGTCGGGAGCCTGATCTCGTCCATGCGGTCGTTCTACTCGGACGACGAGGACACGCTGCGAACGGGGCGGGAGCAACTCCTGATCTGGGCCGACTACTTCGCCCGGTTCCTGCGCGACCGCCGCGAACTCGACCGCGAGGAACAGATGGTCGACGTCTTCTTCGACGACTTCGTCAAGGACCAGATGTCGGTCGTCGACGCGATCTACTCGCGCTTCGACTGGGACCTGAGGCCGGAGGACCGGAACAGGATGGAGCGCTTCCTGCAGCAGGAGCGCCGCGGGAAGCACGGCGTCCACGAGTACTCGCTGGATCAGATCGGCATCACGCCGGCCGACATCGACAACGAGTACGCGCACTATCTGGCCTTTCTGGAGACACAGAGATGAGCCTGGAGACACAGAGATGAGCGAACGCGACTTCGAGAGCCGGCAGGCCCTGCACGAGTTCCTGGACGTGGTCCGCAACGCGGAGCAGACGTTTCTCGACCCCGAGAAGGAACTCGACCACCAGGGCCACGTGGACGGCTACCAGCACCTGTTCCACCTGATGCAGATAACCGTCGACTTCTACCTCCACAACGACCCCCTGCGGCCACGGCTCGTGCGGCTCACCGACGGGACCCGCAAGCTCTACGGCGACAACGTGGACGCCGTCTACTACTTCTCCCAGGTCCGCGGCGACCAGGAGTACGTCATCCGGGGGCGGCGCTTCGACAGTTGCTACCTGAGCTTCTGCCTCTACGGCGGGGACCCCAACGGCGAACTGGCGGACCGGGTGACGCTGAACGTGAACCACCGCGACATCGCCTTCGAGGACGACGGGTCGTTCGAGATCAAGCTGACGGCGAACCCTCAGGGTCCGAACGAGTTCCGGATCGAGCCGGATTCGGTGTCGCTGTTTACTCGCGAGTACTTCTTCGACCACCCGGCGTCGACAGAGAGCATCCTGAGCATCGAGAACGCCTCGCCGCAACCGCCCGCTTTGCCCCTCGACGACGCCGAGCTGGCCCGGCGCATCCGCAGCATGGCGATGTTCTTCATGTGCACGACCTGGATCGCGCCGCTGCCGGTCCACCTGCCCTTCAACGAGTTCTGCGCGCCCTGGGAGTTCGACCCCGAGCAGGGAGGCTGGGGGACGGTCGACAACATCTACTGCTTCTGCCGCTTCCGGCTGCAGGAGCACGAGTACCTCAAGGTGCGTTTCCGGTCACCGGAAGCGTGCTACTGGGGCCTCCAGACGTGGAACTACCTGATGCAGTCGACGAACTACGCCGACTTCCAGGTGTGCGTCAACAAGCAGACCGCCGAGGCCGAGCCGGACGGCAGCTACGTCGTCTACCTCAGCCACCGGGAGGCGCCGAAGAACTGGATCAGCACCGCCGGCTACAACGAGGGCGTTCTCTTCGCGCGCTGGCTTCTCGCGGAAGAGCTGCCGGAGACGCCGGAGGTCGAACTGGGAGAGTGGTAGAGGCGGACGGCAGACCGGAGGCCGGCCGCCAAGCGGCCGGATGCCGGCGGGGGCGCCGGCGCACCCAGTAGCTAGATCCAGTCGCGGTCGGCGATCTTCTTGGGCAGGAACTCCTCGGTGACGAAGGAGAGGCCCTTGCTGGAGAGGGCCTCCAGTTCCCACTTGACGCCGGCGCTGAGCATGTTCCTGATTTCCTTCTGCCAGGCCTTCGCCTTGAACCACTCATAGTTCAGGATCTCCTTCGCGCGGGAGCGGTCCTGGTCGTTCAGGCGGATGCTGACGTCTTCGGAGAGGTCGTAGGCGCCGGGATCGAAGCTGGAGAGGCCGATGAAGCGGGCCTTGGGCACCGCCATCCGCTTCGACTCGAAGGCGAGGCCGATGGAGCCCTGCTTGACCACGGAGTGGATGTAGTAGCCCCAGGGGTCGTTGTCGACGAAGACGTAGAGCGGCAGGTTCAGCTCGTGGACCATGCGGTACAGGAGCCGGCGGACGCCGCGCGGGGGCTGTCCCTGGCCCGTGACCAGGATGCAGTTGTGGCGCTTCCAGAACTTGTCTTCGTTGAGCCGCGCCCAGACGGCCTCCTTCTCCACCAGCAGGATGAACTTCGCACCGTGGCCGACGAAGCGGATCGTGTCCGGTTCGACGATGCCGGGCACCGACCAGCCGCCCGAACCCATCCGGGACAGGTCGATCACGTCGCCCGCGTCGACCAGCGTGAGCGGACCGACGACGGAGCCGCGCTTGGCGGCGAACAGGTGGAGTTCCTCGCGCAGGGCGCCGAGGGTGACCTCCAGGTCCTCGATGATCGGGTCCGATTCCTCCTGGCCCTCGAACGTGTTCTCCTTGCCGTCGGCCAGCGTGTGCTTGCTCATGTAGTAGAGGTCGCGGATGCTGGTCGTCTTCTGTTCGTCGAGGAGCTGGGTGCAACCGCGGGCGACCAGGAGCGTCTGCATGTACTTGCGCGCCTGGTTCAGGTTGAAGAGCGAGCGGCGCTGGGTGGCGTCGCCCATCTCGATGATCTTCTTGCGCTTCGAGAAGGTCACGTTCGAGAGGGTTCGCGAGGGGATGTCGACGTAAGGGTCGACCTCGCGGCGGGCCATCGCGATCGTCTTCTTCGCCAGGTGCTCGATCTTGGCCCTGGCGTCGAGCTTGGCGGGGATCCTGAGCCGCTCTTCTTCCACCGGCATCACACCAGCTCCAGTTGCGAACTGCGGAGGCGCTCGGCCTCGGCAGGTGGCGGAGGCACCGCGGGCTCCGGTCGGTCTTCGTCTCCGCCGGAGGGAGCAGCTCCTTCAGGCTCGGCGTCGTCTCCGGCCGCTGGGGCCGCCGCGGCGCCGTCCGCAACCGGCGGTTCCGCGTCCGGATCGACCACGATCACGTTCTCGCAGCTCTCCAGTTCGTCGGCGGCGACGCTCTGCTCCTCGAGCATTCCCGCCAGCTCCGTCTTCTTGCGGCTGATCGCCAGCAGGCGATCCCGGAAGAGCTTCTGGTCCTTGCCGGTGATCGCCTCCACGGAGTTCACGACTTCCTCGATGTAGAGGTTGAACACCTCCCGGCGCCGCGCCTCGCTCCTGGCCCTGGCCTTGCGCTTGACGTACTGGCCGAGCCGGCGCCCGCAGGTCTGAACGGCGAGCTTGATCTCCTTGCGGATCTCGTCGTAGTCCGCGACGGCGACCTTGCTCTCGGAACTGAAGGGAACCCACACCGAGGCGAGATGCACCAGAACGATCAGCGGGCCCGAAGGCAGCGCGCCCCGCGACTGGGTCAGGCCGTAGTTGCGCCAGGAGACGTCCATCACCGCCTTCGTGATGCAGCAGGAGCCGGCGAGGTACTGGAGCGGGACGCGGTTCGCGAACCGGAGCACCTTGGCCAGGTCGTCGGCGGGCAGGTCGCCGCCCCAGGCCAGGCCGACCTCGACCTGGAACGGATTGCCCCGGTAGACCGCCGGCCGGCGCGTCTCGACCCCGTAGAACTCCGCCCGGATGCCCCTGGTCAGGCCGGCCAGCAGCTCCTGCACGCCGATCGGCGACAGGCAGTCGGTCGAGGGCGGCCGGAGGCGGGTCGCGGAGTCGTTCAGGGCCTGGTAGAGCTGGTCGGCGGCCTTGCGCACGACCGTGTTCGGACGCGCTTTCGGGTCGATGCCGGCCCGTTTGGCGAGCCCCACCGCCATCTGCGGCGACACCCGGCTGAAGTCGCGGGACAGGCACTGGCTGATCGTCGCGTGCTTCGTCGACTGCAGCATCTTCATCAGCACGCCGAGTTCGACGCCGTGCGGATGCGGCTTGATCTCGCGAGGCGGCTCCGGGTTCGACTGGACGCCCCGGACGTAGTCCGTCTCCGCGCCGTGCGGATCCCTGTAGTGCAACGTCGCGTGGGGGTTCGCCACCGCCACCTGGTGCAGGAATTCCTCCACCGACTGGCGGCCCTTCAGGTACTGCGCCTCCAGCTCGAGCTCGACGCGGGTGCCGTGGTCGAGGGGCCAGTCGTCAAGCTTCTTCTTGCCGACCGCCTTCGGCTTGTTCGTGTTCGTGTCGATGACGACCTGCATCGCATAGGCGGGCGACCGGGGGCCCGTGCGCGACACGATCGACACCGGCTTGCCGGTCGTCAACTGGCCGTACATCGCCGCCGCCGAGATGCCGATCCCCTGCTGGCCGCGGCTCTGCTTCAGGCTGTGGAACTTCGACCCGTAGAGCAGTTGCCCGAAGATCCTCGGCGCCTGCGCTTCGACGATGCCGGGGCCGTTGTCGGTCACCCGCACGATGTAGCGGTTCTGACCCTCAGCGGCCTCGATCTCGACCCGGATCTCGGGCAGGATGCCCGCCTCCTCGCAGGCGTCGAGCGAGTTGTCGACCGCCTCCTTGACGGTCGTCAGGAGCGCCTTGCGGAGCGAATCGAAGCCGAGCAGGTGGCGGTTCTTGGCGAAGAACTCCGAAACCGAGATCTCCCGCTGGCGGCGGGAGAGGGTCTCGGCTGTGACTCGCTTCGCCACGGTTCCTCTTCGGTCAGGGCTTCAGAACGTGGCGCACGCCGACATGCACCATGCGGGGGGCGCCGATCGTGACCAGCCCGGTGCCGGAGATGCCGACCTGCACCTCCTCGTCGAGGAGGTTCTCGAGACCGGCGAAGACGTGCCACCGGCTGCTGATGGCGCGCGCGGCGCTCAGGTCGACGACGGCGAAACTGGACAGCGGTCGCGTGTTCAGATCGTCCTCGTACTGCTCGCCGACGAAGCGGAGGCCGAGACGCGCCTGGAGCACGTCGGGGTTCGAGTACTCGAGGCCGAGGCTCGCCGACTGCTCCGGTGTCTGCGCCAGACGCTTCCCTTCGAGCTCCGGGAAATCGGCCGCGCTGTCCACCTCGGCGTTGCTGTAGAGGTAGGAGAGGTCGAGTCGCCAGTCGTTGCCGAGCCGCTGGCGGAGTTCCGCCTCCAGACCGTGGATGCGGGTGCGGTCCAGGTTCAGCCGCTGTCGGCACGAGCCGCCGCCGGGCACGAAGCCGCACGGCTGGAAGAAGCGGCTGCTCGCGATCGAGGCCAGCGTCACGTTGGCGATCGGGTTCTCGACCCGGTTCATGAACGCGTTGAGCGACAGCCGGGAACCGCCCTCGTAGCGGACGGCGCCGAACTCGATGCCGGAGAGGCGCTCCGGTTCGAGCGCCTCGTTCGCTTCCGTGATGTCGTTGCGGACCCGGAACGGACGGTAGAGCTCGTTGACGGTCGGCGCCCGAAACGACCCGTACACCGAACCGCGAAGGCTCCAGCCGAGGTCGAGCGCGTAGAGGAAGCCGATCCGCGGCGACGCCGCCGTCTCGTCCCGATCCTCGAACATGTCGTCGCGGCGAATCGAGCCGTCCGCCTTGTTGATCTCCAGCCGGCTGCCCGATCCCGTGCTCCAGCGGTCGATGCGGGCGCCGAGCTCCAGTGTCAGGCGATCGCCGAAGTCCGCGCGGCGCTGCACGTAGGCGCCCGTGATCGACTGGTCGCCGCCGGCCGCGCGGCGACGGTTGAACTGCGTCGTGTAGAAGAAGTCCTCGTTCGTCGCGCCGTCGACCGTGCGCCACTCGGCGCCGGCGACCCACAGGCCGTTGCCGGCTTCGCCCTCCCACTGGGCACCGAGGCCCGTGGCCTCGGAGTCGACCAGGAACTGGTCGAGAGCAGGCCGCTCGGACGACCGGTCGACCTGCTGGGCGCTGAACCGGCTGGCGAACTCCTGCTCGTGAGTGAAGCCGCGGACCGTCCACGTATCGCCCCGTTCGCTGACGATGTCCGCGCTCAACCGAAACGAAGTGAGGTCCGTGTCGTTGCCGGTGAGCGGCGTGCCGTTGCCGCGGTCTTCGGAGAGGTTGTCGCCGCCGATGCTGACCTGCACGGATTCGCCCGCGGAGAACGCCAGCCGGCCGCCGACGCTCGTCTGCTCCGAGAAGGCATCGACGTCGATCGGGCCGCGCTGGTCGTCGCGCACGACCGGGTAGCCGTCCATGTCGAAGCTCCTCGCCGACAGGGTCAACGACGCGCTCTCGAAGCCCTGCCCGAACCAGGCGTCGCCGGACAGCACGCCGTGGTCGCCGGCGAGCGCCGAGAGGCTCAACCCGGGACCTGATTCCGAAGGGGTCGCCGTGACCAGGTGGATCACGCCGCCCAGGGCGGAGTTGCCCCAGAGACTCGAACCACCGCCGCGCACGACCTCGATCCGCTCCAGGCTCTCGCGGCCGACCCGTCCCCAGTAGATCCAGCCGCCGAACGGATCGTTGAGTGGAAGGCCGTCGAGCAGCACAAGGGTGCGGCTGACGCCGCTCGGTCCGATGCCGCGCAGCGAGACGCCCTGGCTGGTCGGATGGGCGACCATCGAGCTGTTGCGGCGGAAGAGGCTGAAGCCCGGCACCCTGCGCATCGTGTCGTCCAGGGCAAGCGAAGCGCTGGCCCGCAGCTCCTCGCCGGAGAGCACGGAGACGCTGGCCGTCACCTGTCCGAGTTCCTGCTCGGCCCGGGAGGCAGTGACGACGATCGTCTCGGCAAGGGCAGGGTCCTCGACCGGCTCGGTACCGTCGTCGTTCGAAGCGTCCGCGGCCGCGAACGACGCCGAGGCGAGGAGCGCACCGGCGAACACGGACGCGCAGAGGAGGAAGTGATCGCGAAGACGACCGGCGGTCCTTCGCGTCGTCGAGGCGGCAGGCAGGATCGGCATGCGCAAGCTCCTAGAGGGCCGGGCCCGGCGTCTCCGGGTCGGCGGGAGCGGGCATGGTAAACGATGCGGGATCGATCTCGGCCCCGGCTTCAGCCTCCTGGATCCTCAGTTCAACGGCGACCGCGCCCTCGACGGCGATCCGGATCCTGCCCGGCACCTTGAGTCCACCCGCGTCCATGTAGTCGGCAATCGTCACGTCGATCTCTCCCGCCGCCTGCAGGAACGCCCCTTCGAAGACGACCCGGCGTTCCAGGAAGTCCTCGCCGCCCAGGTAGAGGGCGCGCGCTTCGCCTTCCGCGGTCAGGATGTCCAGCCGGTAGGTCTCGTCGCGCTCGACCTTCTCGATACCCGCCAGCGACGCCTCCCCGCTGCTCGCGAGCCCGCCCCATAGGAAGTCGGAGAGGATCCCCACCGCCCCGACCATCTCGTCCGGCAGCGGCGACGGCTCGATGACGCCCTGCATCGGCGACACGTTCCAGGCGGTCTCGCCGTCGTAGGCGAGGACCATCGGCAGGCCCTGCATGTCGATGTCGATGCGGAAGGCACTCGGCCGCGCGAAGGCCACCGTCATCGGCACCTCGAAGCCGAGCAGGACGACGGTGCCGGCGGCGCTCACCGTCTCGACCTCGGCGGCCGAGCTGCCGCGCGCGGTCCGATGGCGCTCCAGGACCCCGTCGAGGTCCAGTGTCGCATCCGCCATCTGACCCGGCATGAAGAAGATGTCCGGATCGATCTCGGGGTTGATCTCGTACGCATCCAGGGTCAACGGCATCTCACCCAGCGAAGAGACGAGGATCTGCCGGTGCGCCAGCATCAGGCCGTCGACGTCCCGGTAGTCCTCGAACCGGGTCTCCGTATCCTCCAGCCCGAAGCCGAAATCCGCCCTGGAGATCCTCTTCTTCTCCAGCCCGTCCTCCGTCCCGATGAAGACCTGGTGCGCCACGCCGCCGGGCGCGGTGACAACGAGCTTCCAGGCTTCGCCGCTCTCGATCTCCTCGCGGCCGGCGAGTTCCACCTGGTAGCCCAACTCCGTGTACTCGAACCAGGGGCTGCTCAGCACGGCGTCGGCGGCCTGCGCCGCGGCCAGCTCTCCTTCGACGGCGGCCGGCTTGGGCTGGCCGGGCTGCTGGCCCCACGCCTGCTCGCCGTCGAAGGCCTGGATGAGGGCCATGCCGCCGAAGTCGCCTTCCACCCGGACCTGGTTCGGTCGGCGCATGTGAATCGTGAAGGGGGCCTCCATGCCCTGCACCGACATCGTCCCGCTGGCTCGCGCTGCCTGAATCGAGCGCAGCTTCTCAAGGCCGCCCCGCGCCTCGTAGTGCATCGCCAGCACCCGATCGAGTTCGCTGGGCTCCTCCGTCTCCTGAGCCCAGGCGAACCCGGCGATCAGAGCAAGCGCCAGGACGGCAAGACACGCACGGACCCGGTCCGCTTGCCGCCTGTTCTGTACGCCGCGCCCCGTTCCCGGGCGAGTTGCCGAGCCGATCGGTGCAGGTCCCTTCATCTCATCCTCCGCTGGCCGTCCGCCGCGAAGCCTGCCGGTGACCGCCAAGCCGGCTCGCTGCCCCAAAAAGCTGTGCCAGCATGATACCCCGAACGGGCTTGCGAATAGCGTTGCAGGAACGCCCTCCACGAGACAGCATACCCGTTCCCCAAGTTCTCGCAAACTGCCAAGAACAAAGGAGTTACGTCGAACGGTCAAAGCGACGGGCGGTCGCCGGCGGCCGAGCGCCTCGGACCCCGGGCGCCAGCTAGTAACCTGCGCCGGATGAGCGAGGACGCTGGAGCCGTCGTCCCGGGCGGCGATTCCCCCGCTTCGCCGACGGAGCCGTCGGCCGAGGGCGAAGCTGCAACCTCTTCCCAGGCTCGCCGGTTGCGCTTCACGGGCAGCGGCCGGGAGTACTTCCGCATCTGGATCGTCAACGTCGCCCTGACCCTGCTCACACTGGGCATCTACTCCGCCTGGGCGAAGGTACGGGCCCGGCGTTACTTCTACGGCCATATCTGGCTCGGCGACGACGCCTTCGACTACACGGCGAACCCGGTCGCCATCCTGCGCGGCCGGATCCTCGTCGCCATCGTGGCCGTGGCGCTGTGGTTCGCGAACCTGTTCTCTCCCTGGTACTACTACGCGGCGCTGGCCGTCCTGATGCCGCTGGTGCCCTGGGTCGTGGTCAAGGCCCGAACCTTCCAGCTACGCAACTCCCGGCACCGCGGCATCGCCTTCGACTTTCAGGGCAAGTACTGGGACGCGGCCGTCTGGTACCCGTTGACATGGGTCGCTTCCTTCGTGACGTTGGGGTTGGCCTGGCCGTTCAGGATCTTCGGCCGCGACCGCTATCTGATCGACGAGTCCCGCTTCGGCAACAGGCCGTTCCGGTTCAACGGCGAAGCAGGGCCCTACTACGGCGTCTACGTCACGGTCTGGGTCGTGGGCGTGTTCCTGTTCTTCCTGACCTGCATAGGCGTCGTCAGCACCTTGAGCATCGAGCCCACCGAGCCTGCCGAGCCTTCACCGGCGGCGGTTTACCTGTTTCCGGCGTTCCTCCTGGTGTTCACCCTGTTCTCCGTGGTCTACATCCGCACGAGCCTGCTCAACTACCGCTGGAGCAACACGCAACTCGGCGACAGCGACTTCATCCTCCAGCTCTCGTTCAGAACCATGCTGTGGCTCTATCTGAGCAACACGATCGCGATCGTGTGCACGTTCGGCCTGTTCGCGCCCTTCGCCCGGCTCCGTGTGCTGCGCTACATCGTGGATCAGTTCCTCGTCATGCAGCCCGTGCGCGACATCACCGTTGAAGCCGGCGAGCCTCAGCGCCTCGGCGCAACGGGCGCCGAAGCGGCGGGCGAGTTCGGGCTGGAGATCGGGATATGAGCGCCGCTCGCTGCCGCTTCTACGACGGGAAGACGTCCGAACGCCGAGACGCCTCCATCGCCATCGCGACTGACGGCAACGTGGTGGTGGCCCTCGACGGCATCGAGGCGCGCCGCGTCTACTCGCTGCCAGAAGTGCGGATTCCCAGCCGCATCGCCGACACGCCTCGCCACGTGCTGCTGCCCGACGGCGCGGTCTGCGAAGTTCGCGACAACGACGCGCTGGACGCGATGCGGGCGCACGCCGAGGAGAGGCCGCCCCCGGCCGGCAGGCGCTTCGAGCGTCTTCTGCACCAGCTCGACAGCAGTTGGCGTGGAACGGCGGCAGCGCTGGTCGTCACTGCCGCGATCCTGTACTCCTTCACCCGGTGGGGCGCTCCCCTGGTGGCAGGCATCGTCGTCGCGGCCACACCGCCCCAGGTGGAAGCCGTCATCGGCAACAACGTACTGACCCTGATGAACCAGCTCGATTTCATCGAGCCTTCCCGGCTCGACAGCAACCGCCGCAACGAACTCCTGGCCGCCTTCACCGAGATGACGGAAGACGCGGGAGTCGCGGACACGGACTTGCTGTTCTACTCGGGCAGACGACTTGGCGCGAACGCCTTCGCGCTGCCGGGAGGGACGGTCGTCATCACCGACGAACTGATCGAACTGGCAGAACACGACGAGGAGATCCTCGCGGTCCTCGCGCACGAAGTTGGACACGTGGCCGGTCGCCATGTCATGCGGCGCCTGGCACAGACATCCTCCATGCTCGTCGTCTGGACCGCTTTCACCGGCGACGTTTCGGTAGCGGCGCTCTCCATCCTCGGACCCGACCAACTGCTGGCCATGAGCTACTCGCGCGACTTCGAGCGTGACGCCGATCGCTTCGCTTTCGACTACCTCGACCGGGCCGGCATTGCGCCCACGCGCCTGAGCGACATCCTGGAGCGCCTGGAAGGGAGCAGCGCAACGCCCGGCATGCCGACCTGGTCGTCCAGCCACCCGGGCGCCGAGGAACGCGCACGGAACGCCGCGGAGGCCGAAGCGGGTGCCCGAGACGGTGGCGGCGCCCGCCAGTGACCGCGACGGACAGGACGGCGTATTCTCGGGAAACAGGACTGAAGCGAGCGGGGCGGATCGAGACCAGCAGTCAGGCCCGCAGCAGGAGGCAGTTCCCATGCAGAAACTGACCAGGGCACAACGCGAACAGTGGGCGATCGACGGCTACATCCGCGTCGAGCAGGCGCTGTCACCTGAGCAGGTCGAGTTCTTCGACGCCGAACTCGACCGCATCCGCCAGCTTCCCGGCTGGGAGCCGAACCCCGACGGCCCACTCGGCCACTACGCCTGGCTCGACCACGCCGTCGACCGGGACGCCGAGGGCTTCATGGACCGCCGGGTTCTGCTTCACTACGACCAGGCGTTCCTCGACCTGATGGACGCGTCCCCCGTCTTCGACCTGATCACGGACATCATGGGCCCTTACGTCGTACTCAGCATGACCCAGGCGATCGTCCGTCCGTCGAACCCGCGCTGGCCGGGCTACACGCACACGGACGGCGGCGAGGCGCTCCGCCGCATCCGCGTCACCGAGACCAGCCTGCCGCTGGCGATGAAGGGGATGTACCTGCTCTCCGACATCACGGATGAGGACTGCGGCAACTTCACCGTCTTCCCCGGCAGCCACATGCGCCCGTTCCCCGACCGCCCCTACCCGGCGCCTGGTCCGAAGACGCCGGGCGCCGTGCAGCTCAAAGGCAAGGCCGGCGACTGCATCCTGTTTCCGCATTCGCTCTGGCACGGGCCGTCCATGAACGCGTCGCCGCGCGCCCGCAAGACGATCCTCTACAACTACTGCCAGTTGTTCCTGCGCACCTACGACCCGGAGCCCACGCCCGAAGTCCTCGAGCGCTGCACGCCGCGCCAGCGCCGCCTGCTCGGCGACCTCGGCTACGACTTCCGCCCCGGCTCGTACTTCTACGCGCCGACCGACCAGGTCGACGTGATCGTCGGCGAAACCTCGGGCTAGAGCTTGCGCCGCTCCAACCGGGTGCGCCGACACCTGTTGACCTGCACCGCGCTCTCCGCGTGCATGGCTCTGGCGTGCGCGACCGCCACCGTCACCGAGCCTGACCTCGCACAACGCCCCGAGACGCCGCGGGAGCAGCAGCCCGCCGGACAATCCTGGGACGACCCTCTCGCCGAGCTGACCCGCATCGTCGGCCGCGAGAACGGGGAGCGCGGGGAGGAGCTGCTTGCCCTCTTCCAGGAGCGCGGACTAGCCCCCCAGGTCCAAGAGTTCAGGACCGAAGCCACGGAGGGGAGGCCGAGCCAGGTCGGGCGAAACCTGGTCGCCACGATTGGCGACGGGCCCCGCGACATCGTGGTTGGCGCCCACTACGACGTGGTCCGACTCCAGGACGGCTCCGTCGTCGGCGGCGCGGTGGACAATGGCGCCGCGTCGGTGGTCCTGACCAGGGTCGCGGAGACCCTGGGTCGTCACGAACTGGAACACCGTGTCCGGGTCGTCCTGTTCGACCTCGAAGAGATCGGCCTGCGAGGATCCAGCGCCTACATCGTCAGCGAAGGAGACGACCGCATCGCTGCCATGGTCAACGCCGACGTGATCGCCGGCGACGGCACGTTGATGTACGGACCCACATGGCACGAGGGCAACGACGCCATCTACCGCAGCCTCCGCGTCGCGTGTACAGCCACGGGCGTCTCATGCATGGAGTTCCCTCGCTATCCGCCCAGCGACGACCGCAGCTTTCAGGCCGCCGGCATCCCGAACGTCTCGATCGGCATGAACGAAACCGTCGCCGCCCACCAGATGTGGCTCGTCCTGAACGGAGGCGCCGAGTCCGGCCTCGAGTCGGGCTTCATGCCTGCCGTCTTCCGAGTCATTCACACGCCCGAGGACACGATGCAGCACGCCAACGAAACCGCGATGAGGAGGCTCCACGACCTGGTCGTAGCCCTGGTGCTCGAACTCGACAAGACGCTCGAGTGATCCCGAGCGGCCATGACCGCATGGCCCCGACGGGCCAGGAACCCTCTCAGGGAGGATCCGCGTAAGGCTCGTCCATCGGCACGAACTCCGTCTCGAGCCGGGCCGCCGCGCTCCACTGGCGCATCGCCATCGTGTCGAGCAGCGCGCGGCAGTACTCCCGGGCCTCGGCCGGCAGCGGCGGGTCGTAGGTGGCGAACCGCGAAGCGACCGGCAGGAAGTAGGCGTCCGCGGCCGAGAAGTTGCCGAACAGGTAGGGGCTTCGCGTGCCGAACTCGGCGCGCGTCTCGCGCCAGAACGTGGTCAGCCGTTCGATGTCGGCCAGGACTTCCGGCTCGTGTCCCTTGCCCGGATGGTGCGAACGGATGTTCATCGGCATCGCCGAGCGCAGTGCCGCGTAGCCGGAGTGGAAGTTCGCTACCAGGGAACGGGCCCGGGCCCGAGCCCGGTCGTTGGCGGGCCAGATGCCGCGGTCGGGATGGAGGTCGTTGAGCCTCTCCACGATCGCCACCGTGTCGAAGGTCGCGAAACCCTCGCCCGGTTCGCCCTCCCAGAGCACCGGCACCAGACGCGCGGGGGACAGGCCGTCGATGTTCGCCTCCCAGTCCTCCGAGTCGAACTTCAGCATCCGTTCGGAGAACGGGATGCCGAGTTCGGTCATGAGCGCCCAGGGCCGGAGCGACCAGGACGAGTAGTTCTTGTTGCCGATGACGAGGGTGAGCGGTTGCGGCATGGCGGCGAAGGCTAATCAAGACCCGTTGACTTGGGCAAGCCAGGCGCTATCCTGAAAACGGTGTCCCCCAGCAAGAGACTGAGTAGTCTGCTCGCTCCGGCCGCCCTGTTCCTGGCGGCGTCGGCCGTCCCGCCCCTCGGCGCGCAGGCCGGTTCCACCTGGACTCCGCCCGGCGACATCGACGGGCTGTGGGACTTCGCCACCGCGACGCCCCTTCAGCGCCCTTCCGCGCACGCCGACAAGGAGTACTTCACCGCCGAAGAGGCGGCCCAGTTCGAGCGGGACACGATCGCGCGCCGCGCCGAGGCCCAGAAGCGGAGCCCGAGCGTCCACGCCCCCTACTGGCTCGACCACGGGCGCCACGTGCAGGAATCACGCCGCACGTCGCTGGTCTTCGACCCGCCGAACGGCCGCATCCCGCCGATGACCGAGGATGGCAGGCGCCGCGCACAGGAACGCCGGGATCTGCGCGCCAGCCCACCGGCCGGCCCCGAGGACCGCAACCTCTGGGAGCGCTGCCTGATGGGCTTCAACGCCGGCCCGCCGATGAACCCGGGCGGCTACAACAACAACGTGCTGATCCTGGTCACGCCCGACACCGTGGCGCTCCTGAATGAGATGGTCCACGACACCCGGATCGTCCCGCTCGACGACCAGCCCCGGCTGCCCGAGCGCCTGCGCCAGTTCAAGGGCGATTCGCGCGGCTACTGGGACGGCGAGACCCTGGTCGTCGAGACCCGCAACTTCGATCCCCGGATCAGCTTCGGCGGCTCAGGCGGCAACATGCGCCTCACCGAACGCTTCACCCGCTTCGACGAAACGACCCTCCTCTACGAGTACACGATCGACGACCCGGAGTCCTTCGAGCGCCCCTGGAGCGCACGGGTCGAGATGAAGCGGTCGGACCAGGCGATCTTCGAGTACGCCTGCCACGAGGGCAACTACGGCCTGCTCAACATCCTCGAGTACGCACGGACGAACGAGAAGCGGGCTAGCGAGTCTCCAGCAGAGTGACGTCCGGCAGCCTCGCCGCCTTCCGGTCGAAGGTGTAGAGCGAGACGGCCCCGGCCCGGCGTGTCGCGGCCGCGATCATGCGGTCGGCGAAGTCGGCGCCGCCGCGGCGATAGCCACCAGCGGCCTCCGCCACGTCGCTCGCACACTCGATCTCGACAGAAGCCACATTCAGCAGCTCAGTCAGTACCGTTGTGACTTGCTGGCGACGGAAGCGGTATGTGTACTCCAGCGCCCAGACCACCTCCACCAGGACCTCCCGACTGACGAAGCCCGGCTCGTCGAGCGTCAACCGCAGCATCAACCTCTCCGCCGCTTCCGCCTGCTCTTCGTCGTCCCGGAGGAAGAACCGGAGAAGGACGTTCGTGTCCAGCGCGATCACTTGCGACCGGCGCCCCCCGCAGCGGCCCGGTCCTCTTCCTCCAACACCTCCGGCGACCAGTCGTCACCCAACGCGCTGCGACACGCCCCTTCGATGATGCCTCGCTCGATGTCTTCCAGGGTCGCTGGCGGCCCGTCGTACTTCAGGATCCCGAACAATCGGCTGAGCGGCCGGACCTTTGCGATGCGTACCACCCCGTCGTCGTAGATGAAGTAGCGCACCAGGTCCCCCGCCTTCAGGTCGAGCGCCTCGCGCACGGCCTTCGGCAGGGTCGTCTGGCCTCGGGAAGTGATCTTCGACTCCGGCAAGCGGGTGGGAGATTGTGCGTTCATTTCTCCATCCTGCATTACTCTTCGACATTCTGCAAGGGGAAACCGCGGAACGAACGTCGCCCGGGGAGCGGTCCCAGCGGGCTCTGAACGAGCGACGTCCGACGCCTAGCCGCCGGAGGCGTACGCGGCGATGTCCTCGCGATGCGTCCACCAGCCGGGGCTGGTCCACCAGTCGCTGCCGGGAGGCGGAGTCGGCTGGAACAGGAAGACGCCGGAGGGCGCGAACTCGACGCCGCGGAGGCGCTTGCTGAAAGCGCGGATCTCGGAGTAGTTCCACATCATCGTGAACGGCTGATCCTCGGCGACGACGTAGGCCAGTTCGCGGTAGATCGCGGCGCGCGCCTCCGGGTCGAACTCGCGCCGGCCGCGTTCCAGCAAATCGTCGACCCGATCGCTCCTGTAGCCGACGTAGTTGCGGGCGTTGTCGTAGCTCGTCGAGTGAAGGCGGATCGACCACTGGTCCGGGTCGGTCGTCACCTCGTCGGCGTCCGCGTGGGCCTGGAACTCGTGCCCCAGCAGGTGCTGCTCGTGGGTCGCGTTCTCGAAGATGCGGAGCGTCAGCTCGACGCCGATGCTGCGCAGGTCCTCGCGGTAGATGTCCGCCATCTTCACCGCGTCGGCGAAGGTCTGGGCGATCTCCAGTTCGAAGGAGAACTTGACCTTCTCGCCGCCGATGTCCTTGTAGCGCCAGCCGTCGTCGGGGTCCGGCAGCCAGCCCGCCTCGTCCAGCAGCTCGCCGGCGCGTTCCAGGTCGAACGGGTACTTCGGGACGTCCGGGTTGTAGCCCATGTGGTCCTTGTCCCAGAGTTGATCCGTCTCGAGGTAGACGCCGTAGGCGACGTCGCGGATCACCCGCTTCTGGTCGTAGGCGTGGGTCATCGCCCGCCGCACCCGCACCTCGGTGAAGAAGGGGTTGCTGCCATCCTGGTTCCAGCCGATCCGCGAAATCCGCCGCGCCGGCGCCCAACCCTTGATTCCAACCCGCTTGAACTCCTCGTCGTTGCTCTGGGTGGCGAACTGTTGCGGCGTGAACCAGTACTCGTCGAGCTCGCCCTTCTTGAAGAGCAGGAGCCCCAGGTTGCGGTCGCTCTGGGGCCGGTAGATCACTCGCCTGAACGGCGCGATCCGGGCCGCGTCCGGGAAGTCGTCCCAGCGGTCCACGACGATCCGGTCGGTGAGGGTCCAGGACACGAACCTGTACGGGCCGGAACCGATGACCTCCTCGCGGGCGTAGTGGTTGAAGTACTCGCTGCTGCGCATCGTCGGATCGTTCGCGAGCTCCTCCGGGTTGTTCCAGATGTGGCGCGGAATCGGCGGCACCCGCATCGCCAGCATGTTCGTGACCAGGGCGTCCTTGAAGTGGAACTCGACCGTCAGGGCGTCGATCACGTCGATCCGCTCGATCTGGTCGACGTCGTGCTTGTACATGGCCGCCGGCACGTCGTCCGAGGCGACCATGTCGTAGGTGAACTTCAGGTCGTGCATCGTCCACGGCTTGCCGTCGTGCCAGGTCAGCCCCGGCCGGATGCGCACGCGGGCGCTCATCCAGTCGTCCGCCATCACGCCCTCTTCGACCATCGTCTGGTTCCAGACCGTCGTCATGTCCGCGTTCCGCGTCGTCAGCGACTGGAACAGCGCGCCCGAGAGGTAGTAGTCCTCCCAGAAGATCGCGAAGATCGGGTTCAGCGTGCGCGGATCGCCGAGCATGTAGCGCACCAGGGTGTCGTCCCGGGCCACGACCTCCGGCCGGTCGAACGGGTACGGCTCGGTCAGCGTCGGCGGGTTGACGAGCGGGTCGGTCGCCGGATCGTAGGCCGGGCCCGAGGGACCGGTCGAGCGCTCCGGCAGCGGGCCCGTGCAAGCGGCAGCCAGGAGAATCAGGAGCCCGATGAGGACGGGAACGGCGGCGGTTCGAAGCGGAAGCGATCTGGTGGACATAGTGGCGGAACTGTAGCGCGGCCCCAGGGTGGCGCGCGGTCAGCGCAGACGGTCGATCCGCCGCCGGTCGCGCTTGGTCGGACGGCCGGCGCCGCGGCGTCTTGACGCCGGCTCCGCCACCAGGAAGGGATCGCGCTTGCGCGGCTCCGGCTTCGGTGGACTCAGATCCTCGTAGAGCCGCGGCGCTTCGGCCTTGGGCAACGGCTTGTCGCGCAGTTCCCGTACGACGAGGATCCGCTTCCAGTCCCGGATCCTGAACTCGATCCGGTCGCCGACCTTCAGCACACGGTGGGCCTTGGCCTGCTGGCCGTTCACCGTGACCCGGCCGGCGGCGCATGCCGCCGACGCCTTGGAGCGGGCGCGGAACATGCGCGACACCTGCAGCCACTTGTCGAGGCGGTTCAACGGTCCGGTTCCAGGCACCGAGCGCGCCGCGTCCATCGCGTGCTGCCGGCTCCCTTCATCGTAGTCCAAGGCGGTGCGTCTTCCGGATCCGCTGCACGTCGCACTTCCCGACACCCGCCTCAGCAGCGAAACGTGGCCAGTCAGCGACGGCTTCGAGCACCTGGTCGATGACCCGCGCAGCTCGTGGCATCTTCAGCCCCGAAGTGTCCGCGAACCTGAGCAGGTCAGCCCGTTCGAAGCCGCGGCGCTTGCCCGCCAGGCTCATCTGATGTTGACCGGTCCAGGTGCCCAGCGGGTTGTAGGCGTACGTCACGTCGTACGCCGGCGACAGCCGCCATTCCCCGGCCCGGTTCATCAGAAACGAGATGTTCTTCACATGATCGTCCTGGTTCCGTGCGACGAGGTTGAAGACGGTCCGGCGGTACTGCTCCTCGACCACCGCCATACCGAGCCCAAGCTCACGGATCGTCTCGATCGCCTGCTCATAGGAGTATGCCCCCGAGTCGTTGTAGTCGAAGTGCCGCAAGGCCGCGAGGGACTGCATGTGGATCTTGCCGCCCGTGTCGAACTCGCGGTCGAACCGTCGGGTCATGAAGTGCGTCCTCCCACCCTCGCACTGCAGCCGGCATTCGTACATCTCGATCCCGGCGGCAAGCGCCATCAGGTGATACGCGTACTCGATCCGGCCGTAGCCCAGCGGGTCCGCCAGTTCCCGGTCACGGTTGTCGGTCACGCCGTCGAACTTCAGGATCCAGTGCTCGAAGCCGGCTTCCGCGTCCGCCTGGCCGGAACGGAACTTCCCGGTGTCCCGATTCCAGGCAACTATCGCTTTCGCCCTGGCGCCGCCCGCGGACGTTCCCACGCGGAGGAGGTCCTCGAGCCCCTCGGTGTCGCCAAGGCGGCCGGACGGTCGATTCCGCTCGTCGAGGACGCGATTCGCGAGGTTGACGAGTCGAGCGACCTCAACCTCCTCCCGCCGGTCTCCCCTGTGTACCGCCGGTTGGTACTCCAACGCCCCCATGCCACGGGTGCCGACGTAGCCGAGCCTGTCCACCGGATTGAAGCTCTCAAGACTCCGTTCGTTTTCCGCCAGCCAGGCATCGATCAGCAAGTTGCCGAAGCGGTCAGGCAGCGAATCCGCCACGAGACCAGGCAAGCCCATGAATGATTGCCCGAGCGCCGGGAAGTCGTACGTGCCCTCACGGACGGGCATCGCCAGCGGAGAGAGCTCGACGCCGGCCACCAGGAACGCGGGGTCGTACTCGAAGATCCCGACTTCCCGTCCGGCGTCCCACGAGACCGCGCCGATGCGGCGTCCCCACAGGTTGACGCTGGCGTCGATCATTCAAGCGCCCGGTGCCAGCAACGCGCTCGGCAGGAAGACCGGCGCACGCGATGCCCCGCGCCGCACGCTCTCAGGCCCAGGACCATGGCTCTTCCCGCGACCTGCTCCTCCGGGGACGGGCGCGTCGGCGTTCACGGCCGCCGGAGTCCACCCGTTCGATGGGCCGGACTTCCTGCGACGGCACCGCGTTCAGCAGACCGTCAGCCAGTCCGAGTGCGCTCGCGAGCCGCAGCACGCTGTCCAGGCTGCTGGGCTGACCGGCCTCGATACTCCGAAGCGTGCGCGGAGCGATTCCCGCGTCCTCGGCCAGAGCGCTCTGCGTGATGTTCCTGGCAAGACGCAACTTCGCCAGACGACGCCCCAGTTCAGTGCGCAGGACGCGGGAAGTCGGATTTGGACGGGGCATCCCATTGGCCATGAATCGCTCCTCTACTCGTAGTCCCTCGTGCCCGTTACCAATGTTGCCGCTATTTTGAAGGCAATACAAGTGTCCATATCTCGCCTCTTATTTCTCTATTCCATGTTTATAGGCCGCATATTACCTCTAAGTGCTTAGACGGCAGAAACCGGCGCGGCCCCGGAGAGCGTTGTGCCCCGCGCAGGCGTTAGGCTCCGGGCAGCGCCGGCTAGCGCCTGCGCCGCGGCAGGTAGAGGTCGGTGATCGTCCCCTCGTAGGCCTCGGCGGCGAAAGCGACCGTCTCGGAGAGTGTCGGGTGCGGATGCACCGTGAGCGCGAGATCGGCGGCGTCCGCGTTCATCTCGATCGCCAGCGCCGCCTCGGCGATCAGGTCGCCCGCGTTCACGCCGACGATGCCGGCGCCGACGACCCGCCCGCTCGAGGAGTCGAAGAGCAGCTTGGTCAAACCCTCGGGCCGTCCCAGCGTCAACGCGCGGCCCGACGCGCCCCAGGGGAAGACGCCCTTCTCGTAAGCCGTGCCGTTCTCCCGTGCCTCGGTCTCGGTGAGACCCACCCAGGCGACTTCCGGGTCGGTGTACGCCACCGACGGAATGACCCGGGCCTCGAAGCCGCTCTTCTCACCCGCCGCGACTTCGGCCGCGACCTTGCCCTCGTGGGTCGCCTTGTGAGCCAGCATCGGGCCGGGCACCAGGTCGCCGATCGCGAAGATGTGCGGCACGTTCGTGCGCTGCTGGTCGTCGACCGGGACGAAGCCCTGCTCGTCGATCCGAACGCCCGCCGCCTCGGCGCCGAAACGGTCGCTGTTGGGACGGCGGCCGACGGCGACGAGGACCCGGGCGAACAGGCCGGAGCGCGACTCACCGCCGTCATCCTCCATGGACACCATGAGTCCGTTCTTCTGCGCCTTGACGCCGGTCACCCGGGTCGAGGTGTGAATACCCTCCAGACGGCCCGCGAGGCGCCGCTGGAGCGGACGAACCAGATCGCGATCGACGCCGGTCAGGAGCTGCGGCAACAGCTCGACGACCGTCACGCGGTATCCGAGCGCGGCGTAGACCGTCGCCATCTCGAGACCGATGATGCCCCCGCCGATCACGAGCAGCCTGCCGCCGGGATCGAAGTCGGGATCGAGCTCCAGGGCGTCCGTTGAATCCCACACCCGCGGATCGCCTTCCGGCAGGCCCGGGATCATCGCCGGGCGCGAGCCGACGGCGACGATCGCCTGGCCGAAGGTCAGCGTGCGGCGGCCACCGTCGCCGTCCTCGACCTCGACTTCGTGGGGACCGACGAACCGGCCGTGGCCGCGCACGACCTCGACCTTCCGCCGCGCGGCGAGCTGGGCCAGTCCTCCCGTCAGCCGGCCGACGACTTCCTCCTTCCAGCCCAGCAGGCGCGCCCGGTCGATCAAGGGCTGCCCGAAGTCGATGCCATGGGCGGCGAACTCCGCCGCCTCGTCGATCACGCGGCCGGCATGCAGCAGGGCCTTGGAGGGAATGCAGCCGACGTTCAGGCACACGCCGCCGAGGTTCGCGTGCGGCTCGACGAGAACGACCTGTCGACCGAGGTCAGCGGCGCGAAAGGCCGCCGTGTAGCCGCCCGGCCCCGCGCCCAGGACCAGGACCTCGGCGTCGACGTCTCGCGGCGCCGCGACGGCAGGGCCGGCCGATGTCGCGGCCGTCGGGGGCGCGGCCGTCTCCTCCTGCACGCCTTCGGCGGCCGGCTCCACGCCGACCTCCTCGACCGCTGTCGCAGCGGACGCCGGCGGCGGCGCATGCGGATGCCGCGGCCGCTCCGCCCGATGATCGGGGTGCGACTCGTCATCGGCGTCGAGCACGACGATCAGGTCCCCCTCCCCCACCTTGTCGCCTAGCGAGACGGCGACCTCCAGGACGACGCCGCAGTGGGGCGACGGCACCTCCATCGACGCCTTGTCGCTCTCGAGCGTGATCAGACCCGCGTCGACGTCGACGTGCTCGCCCGGCGAGACGAGGACCTCGACCACATCGACGGAGTCGAAGTCGCCGATGTCGGGTACGACGATGCGGATCGGTTCGGCCATCTCGCCAGCGTCAGAGCACGACCCGGCGGATGTCCGAGAGCACCGAACACAGGTGGGTCGTGAAGCGCACCGCGTAGGCGCCGTCGATCACCCGGTGGTCGTACGACAGCGAAACCGGCAGCATGAGCCGGGGCGCGAGACCGGCGCCGACGTAGACCGGCCGTCGCACGGAGCGCGAAACGCCCAGGATGCCGACCTCCGGCGCGTTGACGATCGGCGTGAACGCTGTGCCGCCGATGCCGCCGAGACTCGAGATCGTGAAGGTCGCGCCCTGGATGTCGGCGGGCCGGAGCTTCCGCTCGCGCGCCCGGCCGCTGACTTCGGCGAGTTCGCCAGCCAGGTCGTAGACGGTCTTGCGGTCCACATCGCGCACCACGGGCACGACCAGGCCGTCCGGCGTGTCCACCGCGACGCCCAGGTGGAAGTAGCGCTTGAGAACCAGGGATTCTCCGTCCGGCGCGAGCGACGAGTTCATCTCCGGGAACTCGGCCAGCGACGCCGCGACCGCCTTCATCAGGAAAGCCAGCAGGGTGAGCCGCACACCGCGCTCCCGCGCCTCCTCCAGGTGCGCCCGGCGGAATGCCTCCAGATCCGTGATGTCGGCCTCGTCGTGCTGGGTCACGTGCGGCAGGTTCAGCCAGCTCCGGTGGAGGCTTGCCGCGGACAGCTTGCGGATGCGGCCGAGCGGCTTCGACTCGACCGGCCCGAACTTCGAGAAGTCGATCTCCGGGACCGGCGGAATCCCGGCGCCGGCGACCTGCGGTCCGCGACCCGTCATCACGTCCTTGACGAAGCCCTCGACGTCCTCTCGCAGGATGCGTCCCTTCGCGCCGCTGCCGGAGACCCTGCGGAGATCGACGCCGAGGATCCGGGCGAAACGCCGAACGGCCGGGCTGGCGTGCGGCGGCGCGGAGCTCGCGGCCGGGGCGGCGGCCGCGGGGGGCGGCGGCCGGCGACCGGGCCGTGAGGGTCGCGGTTCGACGGCGGGCGCCGGTCCGGGCGCCTCCGCCGCAGCTCCTCCACCTGCCGGGACGGTCTCCACGGTCTCGGCTTCCGCAACCGCGTCCGTCGCCTCGATCGTCAGGATCAGATCGCCTTCGCCGACCTGGCCGCCGAGTTCCACCGCGATCTCGACCACCCGGCCCGCCGCCGGCGACGGCACCTCCATCGACGCCTTGTCGCTCTCGAGCGTGATCAGGGACTGATCGACCGAGACCTCGTCGCCGACGCCCACCAGGACCTCGACGACATCGACGGAATCGAAGTCGCCGATGTCGGGGACGACGACGGAGAGGGTCTCGCTCACGCGGTGGCCGGGTTCGGTGCGTTCGGGTCGATGCCGTAGGCGGCGATCGCCCTGGCCGGCGCCTCGGAGTCGATCTCGCCGTTCTCGGCCAGCGAGGCCAGAGCGGAGACCACGATGTGCCGGCGATCGACCTCGAAGAAGGCCCGCAACTGCTCCCGGGTGTCGCTGCGGCCGAAGCCGTCGGTTCCGAGCGTCCGGTACGGGCCCGGGACGAAGGCGCGGATCTGGTCCGTGAAGACCTTCATGTAGTCGCTCGCCGCGACCGTCACGCCGCCGCGCCCGGTCAGGCACTGGCGGACGTAGGACACCTTCTTCTCCTCGCCCGGATGGAGGCGGTTCCAGCGCTCCACCTCCAGCCCATCGCGCCGCAGCTCGTTGAAGCTGGTCGCCGACCAGACTTCGGCGGACACCTTCCAGTCGTCCTCCAGCATTTCGGCCGCGGCCTCCGCCTCGCGCAGGATCGCTCCCGAGGCCAGCAGGGTGGCGCGCTTCCGGTGCCGCGAGCCGGGCCGGATCCGGTGCAGGCCGCGGCGGATGCCCTCTTCGGCGCCGGCCGGCATTCTCGGATGCTCGTAGTTCTCGTTGAGCGTCGTCAGGTAGTAGAAGACCGGCTCCTCCTCGGCGTACATCCGCCGCAAACCGTCCTGGAGGATCACCGCAAGCTCGTAGGCGTAGGTCGGGTCGTAGGAGACGCAGTTCGGCACCGTCGAGGCGGTGAGATGACTGTGGCCGTCCTGGTGCTGGAGGCCCTCGCCGTTGAGCGTCGTCCGCCCCGACGTGCCGCCGATCAGGAAGCCCCGCGCCTGCATGTCCGCCGCGGCCCAGATCAGGTCGCCGACCCGCTGGAACCCGAACATCGAGTAGAAGATGAAGAACGGGATCATGTGGAAGCCGTGGTTGGCGGCCGAAGTCCCCGCCGCCATCCAGGAGCAGAGCGAGCCGGCCTCGTTGATCCCTTCCTGGAGGATCTGACCGTCGCGGGCCTCCCTGTAGGGCGCAATCTTGTGCGCGTCGACCGGTTCGTAGAGCTGGCCGGTCGGCGCGTAGATGCCGAGTTGCCGGAACATGCCCTCCATGCCGAAGGTGCGCGCCTCGTCGGCGACGATCGGCACCAGCCTGTTGCGGATCGCGGGATTCCGCGTGAGCAGCGTGAACAGGCGCACGAACGCCATCGTGGTCGAGAACTGGCGCCCGCGGCTCGAACGCAGCAGGGCGTCGAAGGCGTCCAGATCGGGCACGTCGAGCGGTGTCGCGGCAAGGGTCCGCGCCGGCAGGTAGCCGCCGAGCGCCTCGCGACGCTCCTTCAGGTAGCGGATCTCGGGACTGTCCTCCGGCGGCCGGTAGAACGGCGTCTCTTCCAGGTCCTCGTCGGAGACCGGGATGTCCAGCCGGTCCCGGAAGCCCATCAACGCCCGCAGGCCCATCTTCTTCTGCTGGTGGGTGATGTTCATCCCCTCGCCGGCCTCGCCCATGCCGTAGCCCTTGACCGTCTTCGCCAGGATGACCGTCGGCTGCCCGGTGTGCTTCACCGCCGCCGCGTAGGCCGCGTAGATCTTGTGCGGGTCGTGGCCTCCCCGGTTCAGCCGCCAGATGTCCTCGTCGGTCAGGTGGGCCACCATCGCCTTGAGGTCGGGGTACTTGCCGAAGAAGTGCTCGCGGACGAAGCCGCCGTCCTGGCTCGCCTTGTACGCCTGGTACTCGCCGTCGACCGCCTCCTCCATGCGCCGCCGCAGCAGCCCGTGGCGGTCGCGAGCCAGCAGCGGATCCCAGTACGAACCCCAGACCAGCTTGATCACGTTCCAGCCGGCGCCCCGGAACACCGCCTCGAGTTCCTGAATGATCTTGCCGTTGCCGCGCACCGGGCCGTCGAGCCGCTGCAGGTTGCAGTTGACGACGAAGATCAGGTTGTCCAGCTTCTCCCGGGTGGCCAGGGAGATGGAGCCGAGGGACTCCGGCTCGTCCATCTCGCCGTCGCCCATGAAGGCCCACACCTTGCGGCCCTCGGTGTCGACCAGGCCGCGGTTGTGCAGGTACTTCATGAACCGGGCCTGGAAGATCGCCATCAGCGGTCCGAGACCCATCGACACGGTCGGGTACTGCCAGAAGCCGGGCATCAGCCAGGGATGCGGATAGGACGACAGCCCGCCCGGCCGTGACTCGCGGCGGAAACGGAGCAGCTCCTCTTCGCTCAGCCGGCCCTCAAGGAAGGCGCGGGCGTAGATGCCCGGCGAGGAGTGGCCCTGGATCATGACCAGGTCGCCGCCGCGGTCCTTCGAGGGAGCGCGGAAGAAGTGGTTGAAGCCCACGTCGTAGAGCGTCGCAGCGGAAGCGAAGGACGCAATGTGCCCGCCCAACCCCTCGTAGTCGTGGTTGGCGCGCACGACCATCGCCATCGCGTTCCAGCGGATGATGCTGCGGATCCGCCACTCGAGTTCCGCGTCGCCCGGCAGCGGCTCCTGCGCCCTGACCGGGATCGTGTTCAGGTAGGCGGTCGTCGCCTTGTACGGCAGATAGGCGCCGGAGCGGCGAGCCTGATCGACGAGGGCTTCGAGCAGGAAGTGGGCGCGCTCGGGCCCCTCGCGGTCCATGACCGCTTCCAGCGCCTCCAGCCACTCGGTGGTTTCCGCCGGATCGATGTCCTGGCGCGCCGTGCCCGCCCTGAGCCTGTTTGTGGGATTCATGTCCATCTCGCAGTGAACCGAAGCACTCGGATTCTATTCGCCCGACCGGGCCGGGCCGCCGCGCGGCGCCGACCGGAAACGCGCGAAGCCCGACGGCTGCTATCGTGGCCCACACGCTGGGTGCGGCTGAAACGACAGCCTGAGATCGTGCTGGCCCGCGGGCCTGTGCACGGGAGCCTTCGAACCTGAAACGGTTGACACCGACGTAGGGAATGCAGCCATGACGATTGCCGACCGAATCCCGCAGAGCGCGGCGCCCCTGCTGAGCCGCGATCCCCTCCCCAACTCGCGCAAGGTCTACGTCGAGGGCTCGGATCCGTCGATCCGCGTCCCCATGCGCGAGATCAGCCAGTCGCCGACGACCGCCGGCGCGGGACCGTCCGCTACGAGCGGTCTGACCGCCCTGGGGCCGAGAGAGGAAAATCCGCCGGTCGTTGTCTACGACACATCGGGGCCGTACACGGACCCGGCCGTCGAGATCGACGTTCGCCGCGGGCTGGAGCCGCTCCGCCGCCCCTGGATCGAGGCGCGCGGCGATGTCGATGAGCTGGATGGCGTCTCATCGAGCTACGGACGCGAGCGCGCCGTGAACCCCCGGCTCGACCGGGTGCGTTTCGTCGGCGGACGCCGGCCTCTCCGAGCCAAGGCCGGCGCCCGCGTAACGCAGATGCACTACGCCAAACGCGGCGAGATCACGCCCGAGATGGAGTACATCGCCATCCGCGAGAACCAGCGCCGCGAGCGGATCGCCGCCGAGATCGCCGCCCAGCACGCCGGCGAGAGCTTCGGCGCCGCGATCCCGCGGACGATCACACCCGAGTTCGTGCGCTCCGAGGTCGCCCGCGGTCGCGCGATCATCCCGGCGAACATCAACCATCCCGAGCTCGAACCGATGGCGATCGGCCGCAACTTCCTGGTCAAGATCAACGCGAACATCGGCAACTCGGCCGTCACCTCCTCGATCGAGGAGGAAGTCGAGAAGATGGTCTGGGCGATCCGCTGGGGCTCCGACACGGTGATGGACCTCTCCACCGGCCGCAACATTCACGAGACGCGGGAGTGGATCCTGCGAAACTCGCCGGTGCCGATCGGAACCGTACCGATCTACCAGGCCCTGGAGAAGGTCGACGGCCGGCCCGAGGAGCTGACCTGGGAGATGTTCCGCGACACCCTGATCGAGCAGGCCGAACAGGGCGTCGACTACTTCACGATCCACGCCGGCGTCCTGCTCCGCTACGTGCCGCTGACGGCGAAGCGGCGCACCGGCATCGTCAGCCGTGGCGGCTCGATCATGGCCAAGTGGTGCCTCTCCCACCACCAGGAGAGCTTCCTCTACACCCACTGGGACGACATCTGCGAGATCATGGCCGCCTACGACGTGTCCTTCTCGATCGGCGACGGTCTCCGTCCGGGCTCGATCGAGGACGCGAACGACGAGGCGCAGTTCGCCGAACTGAAGACCCAGGGCGAACTGACCCGCCGCGCCTGGGAGTTCGACGTCCAGGTGATGAACGAGGGCCCCGGTCACGTGCCGATGCACATGATCAAGGAGAACATGGACAAGCAGCTCGAGTGGTGCGAGGAAGCGCCGTTCTACACCCTCGGGCCGCTGACCACCGACATCGCCCCCGGCTACGACCACATCACCTCCGGCATCGGCGCAGCGATGATCGGCTGGTTCGGCACCGCGATGCTCTGCTACGTCACGCCGAAGGAGCACCTCGGCCTGCCCAACCGCGAGGACGTCCGCGAAGGCGTGATCACCTACAAGATCGCCGCCCACGCCGCCGACCTGGCGAAGGGCCACCCCGGCGCCCAGGCGCGCGACAACGCGGTCTCCAAGGCCCGCTTCGAGTTCCGCTGGGAGGACCAGTTCAACCTCTCGCTCGACCCGGAACGCGCCCGCGCCTTCCACGACGAGACCCTGCCCCAGGAGGGCGCCAAGGTCGCCCACTTCTGCTCCATGTGCGGCCCCAAGTTCTGCTCGATGGAAATCACCCAGCAGATCCGCGACTACGCCGCGGAGAAGGGGATGGACGACGCCGAGGCCCTGGAGGCCGGACTCAGGGAGAAGGCCGGCGAGTTCAAGAAGGCCGGCGGCGAGGTGTACGTTCCGGCGACCGAGCGAGGCACCGCTCCGTAAGCTCTGACTCGTCCGCTCAGTCGAATCGCCCCGAGTCATCGTGTCCCACCAGCCGACTGGCCCTATCACATGGGTAGCGCGTTGGCGAGTCAGTAGGGGCCGGTCGTTCACACTGTATGAGCGGAAGCCCAAACAGGGCGGCAAACCCCTGGAACGGCCCCTCTTGGTTGGAGGCGATCCATCGAACCTCACACCATGTCCCCGATGCGAAGCTGGCTTCCTTCGTCCCATAGCCGCCAACTCGCCGGTAAACGGGTTCGCCTGTGCCGCCTGTGATCACGTCGACGAAAGCAAGCCCTACTACACCACGTCAGTCCGCGACGACAGCGAGGCTGAGAATCGAGCAACTTGGGACACTTGGCCCTGGACGGCAGATTGGGAAGACTACTGGCAGGAACAGGCTGAGCGCGCGCAAGAAGATCGTGACGCCTTCTTTCCGCTCTTCCAAGACAATGACTCCATCGAGGACTCAGCCGAGCACGCCCGTCGCATTCTCCGAAATCGCACCTGAGCCTCTTCGCATGACGCGCCGATCTTCCAGGCTATCTTGCCTGCTACTCTCTGTGCTGGCGTCTGTTACCGCACTATCTGCCCAGACCTTCACGGTAGACGGTTCTGGAGCCGGGCCCGCAGATCTCCCACAAGATCTTACGACCGGGAAGTGGTTTGTCGAGCTTGAGAGCTTCAACGAATCGCGCACCTACTTCGGTGATCGGTGCTCTCTTGAGCGTCTCAGCTTCGCCGTCGAGTCGAAGGTCTACAAGAGCACCGAGCGCCTTCTAAGGGTCGAAGACCATCTCGGCGGTAGCTTCACAGTCGGTGTACGCGGGTTCCCCGCCGGATCCGCACAGGTACAGGTGCGAAGCTCCCTAACGAACGCTCCTGACCCGTCCGCTGACCCCAGCTGGCGCTGGACACTCAGGTTCACGAAGGACGGCACCGAGAGGCCGCCGACGAATAAAGGCGACACCTTCGTGGTTTACGGCAGGGGATCACCGACGGAAGTCGCCTTGCCGACACCCTTTACCGAGGGCATGTGGCGAGTTGACCTACAGACCTACCAAGACGGCCGACCGTTCGGCGTGTACCGTGCCGGCGGCGACTTCTACCTGACGTCGGACCTGACGCGACATTGCACAATCGTACGTGGTCAGAACAACCGTACTCGAATCCACATAGGCCGCGACGTCGCCGTCGGCCAAGCTCTTCTGCTGCCCAGGCAGATTCAACCCAGCGTTCCATGGAGTGTCCGCTTCACGAAGGATGGCACCCCCCTGCTTCCCGACCCTCCTCCTCCGCCGGAGGATTGCCACGTCGATAGTGCCTGCCAAGCCCCAATCCCTGAACCGCCATCCTCGGATGACCCTGAGTCTCCGCCCACGGAGGACAACTGCTCGGCCACCCGCGCTTGCTTGAACCAGGGGAAGTTCTGGGTCAGCGTGGACTACTACGACGCCGACTGGAAGGCCGCCGCAATCCTCGAAGAAGCCAACCTGCCCGTTAGCGCGGCTCTCTTTTGGTTCTACGACCAGAACAACCCTGAACTTCTGGTCAAGGTCTTGAACGGGTGCGCGATCAACGGCCACTGGTGGGTGTACGGCTCGGCCGCTACCGATCGAGACTATCAGGTAACGGTGCGCCGCCCAAACCAAACCGGCCTTCGGTTCCTGCGAATCTCGCCCGCTGTTCCGATCGCCTACACGACCGGGATCCCCTGTCTCGACGGTGAGTAACCTAGCGCGCAGCCGGGAATGTCGTTGGAGGCGCGGACTCCCTTCGAGTAGCTGTACTCAAAGCGCGACCATCCGTCGCTGCCGCCGGGGCATCTGCTTCGAGCGCCGCTGCTTCCAGGCTCTCTACAGTGTGCGCAGCGAGCGGCAGCAATTAGAGTGCTTGGAGTCCGACCGCTCGTTCCGCTGGTTCGTGGGCTAGACCTCGACGGACGGGTGTGGGGTGCGACGAGGTTCACGAAGAACCGGGACCGGGTGTTCGACGGGGCGGTTGCCAGCTCGCTCTTCGAAACTGTCCTGGAGTGTGCGCGGCGGCAACGACTGCTGTCTCGGGATCACCACTCGGTGGACGAGACGGCGATCGACGCCTGAGCGTCCCACAGGAGCTTCCGGCCCAAGAAAGAGGCGACTGGACCCTGCCAAACCCGATCACGGACGCCGGTCTCCCGAACCGCCGCCCGGGCTGACCAACCAACCCGCCCCGAAGCACCTCCCAACACCGACAGAACCGATTCTTCAGCAAGCCTCTAGGGCGTGTTCACACTATCGCAGTGCATCGACGATGAGCACGAAGACAACGAATCCGAGGAAGATGACGTCGAGTTTCTCGAATCGCGAGAAGATGCGACGAAACCCCTTGAGACGGCGGAACAGGCGCTCGACCTCGTTGCGCCGTTTGTACATCTCCCGATCGTACTCCCAAGGGTTGAGACGGTTGCTCTTCGGCGGTACGACCGGCACGAAGCCCAAGTTCAGGGCCAACTGACGGGTCTCGTCGTCCTCGTATGCGCGGTCCATCACCAGCGCCGGGTTGCCGGACGGATGCTGCTCCGCCATGCTCCTCAGGAGCTTTCGGCCCTGTGGCGCGTCGTGCGCTTGGCCTGGGGAGAGCGAGAAGGCGACGGCCGTTCGAGCATCCGCGGCAACCAGATGAATCTTGGTGGTCCAGCCGCCGCGCGACTTGCCGATGGCTTGCGGGCCGTTTTTTTTTTGGGGATTATATCCCAAAGTTACACGGCGACGCTGCGGTAGATCGTGCGCCCAGGACGGGGTGTAGAATCCGAGTACCATGAGCGAGGACGATCAGGATCGAGTGATCGGGCGAATAGTCCGAGAGTGCAACGAGGCAAGGAACCGCGCCACGACCACGAAGGCATGCGTGGTTCAGTGGGTCGCCGAGTGGAGAGAAGCGCTAGGTCGCCTTGAGGAGGAACTGGATTTGATGTTCCCCGACGAGGGGCGCTACCAGGAACAGAAGCACGACCACCTAGCCAACAAGTCGAAGATGTCGTTCGTCGAGCGGCCTTGCCAGAGCCACGAAGAGATCACCAAAGCTCTGCGGTCTCTTCGCGCTGACTTGGCGACAAGAGAACAGCGCCGAAAGTCGTTGAACGACCTGTTGCGCGACTGATCCGCTGCCGCCCCATCGCCCACCACGCTTCACTCTCACCGGCATGAGAACGCCTGCGTGTCCGCTACCGCGATGGGGCGGTTGCCGGACGGGTTGTCGTAGTAGCGCGTCCCGCCCGACTGATTCTGGATCTTGACCTCGTAGCCGAGATCCGTCGCGGCCGCGATGAACACCCATCGGTAGCCGTTGCGGCCGCAGCCGTCCAGTACCTTGACGAGCATCTCGGCATTCGCGGGGTTGAAGAAGTAGAAGAGAGCGGACTGGCGCCCCGGCAGGTTGGCGTCGACGACCCGCGCGGTCGTGTCGTACCAGATGTCGCCGTTGGTGTTGACGGCGACGGTTACCTTGAAGCCGCCGTCAAGTGTGGCGGCTGTGTCGCTGTGGTCACCTGGTGGATCTGGCGGCGGCGGCTCGGGCTCCGGTGTTGCCGACTGTTCGTAGTCGGCGACGAACTGAGCGCCGACCGTCGCGGCGGCGCCCGCACGGTGGTTGCGGCCGCCGACCCGCAGGCGTTCGCCGCTGTAGTCGTAGTAGCCGTCGAACGAGAACACCGGAACGTGCAGGAAGATGCGCTGCGCCATCACGGTGCCGTAGTTGTTGTCGGCCGCCGCGTAGCCCTGACCGTGCCGGACATACGGGGCGACCCAACCGGGATCGCCGGGTTGATGCGCCAGTCCGAGTGTGTGTCCGACTTCGTGCATCAGCAGGTGTTTGCGCGTCACGAGGTAAAGGGAGTCCGACAGGACCACGAATCCAGAGTCTCGACTGAACCCTGACGGCCCTGGCTGAAACGCTGTCCCCTGGCCGAGTCGACCTCCTTGTTCGGCGAGTACGACCACCAGATCCGCCCGGACCTCGGACCGTAGCCGTTCGATGCTCGAGTCGCGGCGGAGCGCATCGCGGAGTTGCTCCATGTAGCGGAACCGGGTCTCGACACTGATTGCAGTCTGCTCGATGCGCCTCAACTGTGTGCGGATACTCGACGGCGCGGTTCTTCGACCGACCTCTCTCAGCCTGACACTGGAACCGCTGTCCGCGAATCCCTGGTTGACTTCCCGAACCGTAATGCCGATCCGATGAGGGTTCGCGAAGCTGGAACTCACGACGAACAACACGTCAATCGTCGTCGTGGTCTGCGGCGAGCCGATTCGCTGGTACTCGGGCACTCTCTCGGTGTGGACGGGAGCGCCCTCGGGCTTGCACAGGAAGCTCGGTGAGGGTTGTTGTGCAGACGCCGCGCCGGCGGCAGGCAGGATGACGAGGAACGACGCGAAGGCGCGTAGGGGCATGGAGCTACTCCTGTGGAGGCACCGACCCCGAGGTTGGTGTCGGGCCGTTGTAACAGCCACTGCGCGCGGCAGGGTTCCGCGTATTCACCAGGGCCTCGGCACGCTGCCGCGACCACGACCGGCTCTTGTATTCGGCGGCGACCCGACATAGGGCCGCGCGCGTCTGGCTGTTACACGGTCATCGTAGCAGCGCGATGGCACCGGCTCGACGATGTAGACTGACGCGGATGAGCAAGGACGAGCAGTACGCCGTAGTCGGGCGACTGATGATCGAGAATAAGGAGGCCGCGAGCCGCGCGGCCTGCTACCGCGCCCAAGCCGAGAAGGCCGCCAGGGACCTGATGTCCGCCGCGAAATTGATCGCCAAGGCGGTGGACATCAGCCTCGACGAAGTGCCGTGGTGGGAAGGGAAGGTCGAGGACATCGACTACCCGAAACCCCAAGACGCCAGCCACCTGGTCCAGTCGTACCGAAGCCAACGCGGGATCGCCGAGAGCAGGAAGAAACAACTCGACGAAGCACTGTAGCGGCTTGACACACCTCGCCTTCGGCTGATACCTTACAGTTACATCGGCTGGAGGTAACGAGATGGCGAGAGACGCACACAAGGCACCCGGCAAGGCTCACCGCGTGGGCCTGACGCTGTTCGAGGTCGCGCAGAAGTTCGCGGACGAGGAAGCGGCGCGGAAGTGGATCGAGGCGCTGCGGTGGCCCGATGGCCCGCACTGCCCGGACTGCGGCACGTTCAACGTGCAGTCCGACATTCGGCACAAGACGATGACGCACCGCTGCCGTGACTGCGCCGGCAAGCCGTTCTTCTCGCTCCGCAAGGGCACCATCATGGAGAGCAGCAAGCTCCCGTACCGCGCCTGGGCGGTCGGCATCTACCTGTTCACCACGAACCTCAAGGGCGTGTCGAGCATGAAGCTCCACCGCGAGCTAGGCATCGGCCAGAAGGCCGCGTGGTTCATGCTCCAGCGTCTCCGCAAGGCTGCGGACGAGGGAGCGCCGCTGTTCAGCGGTCCCGCCGAAGTGGACGAGACCTACGTGGGCGGTCTGCGGAAGAACATGCGGAAGTCGAAGCGCGAGAAACTGGAGGGCCGCGGGACGGTCGGGAAGGCAGCAGTCGTGGGCATCAAGGACCGCGAGACCGGCCAGGTGGCGGCGAAGGTGGTCCGCAGCACCGATGGCGAGACGCTGCAAGGCTTCGTCCGCGAGCACGTCGAGGCTGGTGCGGCGGTCTACAGCGACGATGCAGGCGCCTACGGTGGTCTGACCGAATACGAGCGTGACACCGTCAAGCACTCAGTCGGCGAGTACGTGAAGTACCTCAAGGACGTGGACGTTCACACGAACGGCATCGAGTCGCTGTGGAGCATGTTCAAGCGCGGCTACATCGGGACGTACCACAAGATGTCCCCGAAGCACCTGGACCGCTACGTCGCGGAGTTCACGCACCGCCAGAACGTCCGCGAAGACGACACGCTCGACCAGATGGCGACGCTGGTTCGCCACATGGGGCCGAAGCGCCTCCGCTACCGCGACCTGATCGCCGACAACGGCTTGGCCTCGGGCGCGCGCGAGGCTGCGGCGTGACGGCTGACGGCGACGGTCAGCGCGCCAGCGCGGGAATTGTCAGCTTCGGACCCCAACTGGCTGAACCGAACGCTATGGACCGGCCGCGACAATCTGGAAGTCATGCGGGGGATGAACTCCGCGTCGGTAGACCTCATCTACCTGGACCCGCCCTTCAACTCAAAGCGAACCTACAGCGCGCCCATAGGCAGCAAGGCCGCGGGCGCATCGTTCCGGGACTTCTGGACGTTCGATGATGTTGACCGCGTGTGGCTCGCCCTACAACAGCGCGACAACCCGACCCTCTACCACGTCGTCGAAGCCGCGAGACTGGCGCACAGTGCCGACATGGCGGCCTACATCGGCATGATGGCGCAACGGCTCTACGAGATGAAGCGCCTGCTCAAGCCGGACGGCAGCATCTACCTGCACTGTGACGACACCGCCGCGCACTGGCTGCGGGCGCTCATGGACGCCATCTTCGGACGGGCCGCGTTCCGTAACGAACTGGTATGGAAGCGGGTTTCCAACCACAACGACGCGGGCCGCTTCGGACGGACGAACGACCGGCTGTTGTTCTACGGCTCTACAATCCGACGCGATGGAGCACGGGTGCCACTAGACAGTGAGCATGTCGCTTCCAAGTATCGCCACAAGGACGCTCGCGGTTTGTACGGCGACGCCGACCTGTCAGGAGCCGGTGTAACTCAAGGCGAAGCCGGGGAGTCATGGCACGGTTGGAATCCAACCGGCATCGGCCGTCATTGGAGCGTCCCGCTCACTGGCGACTATGCCGAGTGGATTGAGACGACGCTGATACCTGGCTACCGATCAGAAACCAGCCTGTTGAAGAGGCTGGACCTGCTCAAGCGGGCGGACTTGATCCATTTCACGTCCAGCGGTACGCCACGACTCAAGCGGTACTTGCAAGCCTCGAAAGGCCAGATTCCCCCTGACGTGTGGACCGACATACCGCCGGTGAACTCGCAAGCGAAGGAACGGACGAACTTTCCGACTCAGAAGCCGCTCGCGCTGCTTCGGCGCGTCCTCGCGGCTAGTAGCAACGAAGGCGACACCGTTCTAGATCCCTTCTGTGGATGCGCCACGACGTGCGTCGCGGCCGAAGAACTGGACCGGCAGTGGGTCGGCATCGACATCTCGCACAAAGCGGCGGAACTGGTTCGTATGCGACTACAGCAAGCCGTGGACGAGACCGCCGGAATCGTGCCGACGCTTCCCGACGTGATCCACCGAACCGACCTGCTCCGTCGAACCGACCTGGGCAAGCTGCCACGCTACACGGTCCACAAGGACGCGCTGTACGGCTCGTCTGGCGGCTACTGTGGTGGCTGCAACGTCCATTTCGAGAAGCGCAACCTGACGGTCGATCACATCGTGCCCCGCTCAAAGGGCGGAACTGACCACCCCGAGAATCTCTGGCTCTTGTGCGGTGCCTGCAACAGCAGCAAGGGTACGAAGTCGCAGGCCGAGTTCATCCGCGACCGCATGAGCCTTCAGGGCGTAGGGGTGCAATGGCTGGACCAGTGAAGCGAGATCCGGTCTGACCGTTCGGCTATCGTGACCACCGACCAACAACCATCACAGGAGGCCAGACCGTGAACCAGGAAACGAAGAAGAAGCGCACCACGATCCCCACCCCAACCGAGATCGAGGTAGCGCCGACCGGCTACCAGCCCTCGAAGGCCGAGCAGGAAGAGGAGGTCACGATGCCGGCGCTCTCAATCGAGCAGGCCCGCAACCTCTTCATGCGACCTTTCCGCATGGTTCGGGCCGAACCTCGCAAGCGCCGCTAGGCGGCGGCGTGTAACTTTGGGATATAATCCCCTTTTTTTTCCGCGCCCGTGCCGTCCGGATGTACCTTCACGATGGTGCTGTCCAACCCCAGCGCTTCCACCTTGACGCGGATGATCTGCTCCCGTTGCAAGTGCTCGAACACGCGGTCCAGCACGCCGTTCTTCGACCAACGGTTCATCCGTGTGTAGACCGTGTGCCAGTTGCCGAACCGTTTCGGCAGCCCCCGCCACTTGCAGCCGTGCTCGGCCACATGAAGAATCGCGTTGAGAACCTGGATGTTCGGCAGCTTCACGTTCCCCCGCTGCCTCGGAAGCAGCGGCGCGATCCGTTCGTACTGGGCCTTCGTGAGTTCCATGTCCTTGATTCTCCTCCGTTCCCCACGTCCAAGACGACGAAGCGAAGGATACAAGTTCTCACCTGTTAGTGTGAACACGCCCTAGCGTCTATTCCCCTAAGGTCAGATCATCCTCACTCGTTCGAGACCGCGCTGGCCTTCAACCACGTTGTTCGCAAGTGCTTCGGCCCTCTCCGCAAGCCGGTCGAAACCCACGATCTGAAGGCTTGAGCGGTTCTCGTTCTCCAACCGCAGGGTACTACGTTGCTGCGCATTGAGTTCGCTCTCGAGCCCGATCACAACGAGGCACGTAGGCTCGCGGAAATCGGTAAACGTACTTGAGGCCTCGGCAGATCGAGAAACCAAGAAGGCTCTGTAACGTAGTGCCTGCGCAATGGCCTGACTCGCGTAAGCGGTAATCTGGTTCCTCTTGGTGACAATTCCTTTCCCGGGAGTTTCAATCTCAACGACGAGGTAACTACCGTCTATGCGGCGAATCAGAAAGTCGGGTTCGGCAGCACCGTGGAGGTCGGGCTTCGACCACACATCCAGAGCAGTCGCGTCAAGCAGCAGAGAGTGATCTTCGAAGAACGCCTGAAGCGCAGGCTCGTTGTCAGACGCGCTACGCAGCAGGCTCCGATACTCCGACAGGACGTTGGGGCCTACAGCGAGCCAGCGGGAGCACATCGCCAAGAAAAGCGACCTTGCCACGGCAGGTCTCCCAAAGGAGAGCGACATCAGTGGCGTGGCAGCGTACATGGCGGCATCCTCATCGGAAGCGATAGACAATGCCAGCTTCCTGAGCAGGGTGCCGGCCGCGCGGTGGAGTTCGTCCCAGTTCTTCACACGAGCGCGTATCAGCGCCCCGGTTTCCTCGGCGACCCACGAAGTCGATAGCCGTTCTCGCGCAGAGAGTGTCGCCAGGATCTGAAAGGCTATGGAGTAGTTCTTTGTGTTCGGCGTACTCTCAGGAATCTCCAACAGGGTCTGCAGCCCAAGCTGCTCCCACGCGACAAGACACCAAGCCGCGGAGAGCTTCACCTCCGTATTGAAGGTCTCACCACTGTACATGTCCTCGGCCAAGAGTTGAACCGCCCTAAGACCGTCGGGATTCTCCGCCGAGATGCACGCGTGCAGAAGAGGCATCAGATGGTTGCGCGTAGGGTCGCGGATGTACTCTTGGGCCTGTTCAATGAGCACGGTGCACCGTTCCTTCAACTCTGCCGGTAGGGCGCTCGACGGTAGCATGTGCTACGGCCACGGAGCCCGAGAGGGCGTGGTCCATCTAACTCCCAGGAAGTCCGTTCCCTACTTGGCATGGCCAGCGATCAGCCCTACAGGACGGCCCGAACCTGTGTTCAAGTTCCGGGCGACAACTGGACCGCTAGTAGTCAACGAGCGGCCTGATCAGCGTGTCCGTAGCCACGACCGCGGGTCACGATCTGGGGCTCCAAGTTCTGCTAATGGAGATCACCCAGCAGATCCGCGACTACGGCGCGGAGAAGGGGATCGACGACGCGGAAGTCGTCGCCGCGGGCTTGAAGGAGAAAGCCGGGGAGTTCCGTGAGGCCGGCGGCGAGGTGTACCTGCCGGCGAAGTAGGGCGCCGAACAACAAGGACGCCGGCCAGGGCCGGCGACGCGACTGAAGCCGCCTGCGGCGGCAGCGGGTCAGAAGACCCGCGCACCCAGCGGAGACAGCCGCAGCGGGACATCCGCGGAACACGCGGGCTAGACCGAAGTTCTGAGCGTTCCACGGGTTCGCGTGGTGCGTTTGGGCTTGTCGCGGTTGGGTTTAGGGCCGTCGGGCACAGCGTTTACGCTGTCATTCGTAGCCATGTAATGGTGAAAATGGAGATAGACACAGTGCGGTTTGTCGTCTACAATGCGAAGCCATGTACATCGAACGCGTACCCAACCGCAACTCCCCGCCCGCGGTGCTGCTGAGAGAGTCCTACCGACGCGACGGAAAGGTCAGGAAACGCACCATCGCAAACCTCTCCAGGTTGCCGGACGACGTCGTCGAGGGAATCAGAACGCTCCTCAAGGGCGGCGTAGCCCTCGCCTCCCTCGACGACGCCTTCCAGATCCTGCGGGCCAAACCACACGGACACGTCGCCGCCACCCTCGGCACCATCAGGAAGCTCGGCCTCGAAAGACTGATCGACCGCAAACCCTCCAGACAACGAGCCCTCGCCGTCGCCATGATCGCCGCCCGCATCCTCGAACCACGGTCCAAGCTCGCCACCGCCCGAGGACTCGCCAGCGAGACAGCCAACCACACCCTCGCCGAAGAACTCGGCGTCGAAGACGCTTCGGCCGAAGACCTCTACGACGCCATGGACTGGCTGCTCGAACGGCAGCCGAAGATCGAACGCGGTCTCGCCAGGCGGCATCTCGAGAACGGCTCGCTCGTCCTCTGCGACCTGACCTCGGTGTACCTCGAGGGCGGCAAGTGTCCGCTGGCCAGACACGGCTACTCCAGGGACAAGAAGCGGGGCAAGCTCCAGATCGTCCTCGCCCTGCTCGCGAACCGGGAGGGATGCCCGACAGCGGTCGAGGTCTTCGAGGGCAACACCGCCGATCCCGGCGCCCTGGGCAGCCAAGCGCGGAAACTGTGCGGCCGCTTCTCGCTGGACCGGGTCATCGTCGTCGGCGACCGCGGACTGATCACCAACGCCCGCATCGAGGAAGACCTCCAACCCTCCGGCCTGGACTGGATCAGCGCCCTGCGCGCACCTGCGATCCGCACCCTGGCCGAGCAGGGGCACCTGCAACTGTCGCTCTTCGACCGGCGGGACATGGCCGAGATCAGCGTCCCGGAGCTGTACCCCAAGGAGCGGCTGATCGTGTGCCGAAACCCGCTTCTGGCCGCCGAGCGCCGCCGCAAGCGCCTGGAACTGCTCGACATGACCGACGAGCTCCTCGAAGCCGTCGAGAAGGCCACGAAGCGAAAGAACAGGCCGCTGCGCGGCAGCGAAGCCATCGCTGTCAGAGCCGACCGCGCCCTGCGCAAGTACAAGGTCGCCAAGCACTACGACGTCGAGATCGCCGACGACGGCTTCAACTGGCGCCGCAACCAGGAGCGCATCGCCCGGGAGGCCGCCCTCGACGGCCTCTACGTCATCCGCACCAACGTCCCGGAAGACGACCTGCCCGCCGACGAGGCCGTACGCTCCTACAAGAGCCTGAGCCACGTCGAACGGGTCTTCCGCAGCCTCAAGAGCGTCGACCTCAAGGTGCGACCCGTGCATCACCGGCTCGCCGGACGCGTGCGCGCACATGTCCTCCTCTGCGTCCTCGCCTACTACGTCGAGTGGCACATGCGAAAACGCCTCGCAACCATCCTCTTCGACGACCACGCCAAGACCGACGAACGCGCCTCGCCCGTCGAACCGGCGCGGAAATCCAACGCCGCGAAGATCAAGGCCAACTCCGGCTGCACCCCCGACGGACTGCCCGTGCACAGCTTCCAGACACTCATCGAAGACCTTGCCACGCTCACCAGAAACCGCGTCAGGACGCCCGGAAACAACGACGCGATCGCCAACATCCTGGCCCGGCCGACGCCGCTCCAGCAGGAGGCTCTCAGACTCCTCGGCGTACGAACCTGAAAGGACCGTACCCAGTACCGGACACATCCGAACCCACGACAACCCCCGTACCCACAACGGAATTGCCGCTTTGCCGCTCAGAACTTCGGGCTAGACTCGCCGCCGATGACGGAAAGTCGCCAGGAGAAGTTCTCGGGGACCAGGGAGGTCGCCGAGCGCCTCAGCTTCGACCTCGCTCCCCTGCAGCGCTACCTCGAAGAACACGTCGAGGGGTTCTCGGGCGACCTTCAGGTCCAGCAGTTCAAGGGCGGCCAGTCCTGTCCCACTTACCTGCTGAAGGCCGGCGGAAAGAGCTACGTGCTGCGTCGCAAGCCGCCGGGGAAGCTCCTGCCTTCGGCGCACGCCGTGGACCGGGAGTACCGGGTGATGACGGCGCTGCGTGACACGAACGTGCCGGTGCCGCGGACCTATTGCCTCTGCACCGACGAGTCGGTCGTCGGCACGATGTTCTTCGTGATGGAGCACGTGAAGGGCCGGATCCTCTGGGAGGCGCTGCTGCCCGGCATGGAACCCGCCGAGCGCTTCGCGATCTACGACGCGATGAACCGGACGCTCGCCCGCCTGCATGCCGTCGACTACAAGGCCGTGGGACTTGAGACCTACGGCAAGCCGGGCAACTACTTCGCGCGCCAGATCCACCGCTGGACCAAGCAGTACCTGGCCTCGGAGACGCGGGACATCCCGGCGATGAACGCGCTGATCGAGTGGCTGCCGGCGAACATCCCGGACGGCGACGAGACGACGATCGTCCACGGCGACTTCCGCCTCGACAACATGATCCTGCACCCGGAACGGGCCGAGGTGATCGCCATCCTCGACTGGGAGCTCGGCACGCTCGGCCATCCGCTCGCCGACTTCAGCTACCACACGATGCAGTGGGAGATCCCGAAGGACAAGGGCGGGCTGAAGGGCCGGGACCTCGAAGCGCTCGGCATCCCGGGCCTCAAGCAGTACCGCGACGCCTACTGCCGGCGGACCGGCCGCGACGGCATCCCGCACTGGAACTTCTACCTCGCCTACAACCTGTTCCGGAGCGCCGGGATCGCCCAGGGCATCGCCGGCCGGGTCCGCGACGGCACGGCCGCGAGCGCCCACGCGAAGGAGGTCGGCGAATCCGTGCCGAGGACCGCCGGACTGGCCTGGGAAGTCGCGCAGCGGGCCTGAAGAACACTGGTGCGCCGGCCTTCTGGCCGGCATTCCGGGAGCCGCGCAACGACGCTACGGAACCCCCTCTCCCGGCGACGTAGCGAGGGCCAAGGCTTCCGGCACCCTCTATACTCCCGCCCGCCCCAGCACACGCCCGAATGGACTGGACCACCATCCGCCTGCTGTATCTGAGCGAACTCAGGTCGGCCCTGCGCGAGCGGTCCGTCCTGATCAACGGGATCCTGATCCCGCTTCTGATGTACCCGCTGATGATGTGGGTCATGTTCTCGGGCATCCTCTTCGTCACGGCCCGCTTCGAGAGCTTCGCCTCGCGGATCGAGATCGCCGGTCTGCCGGCCGAGCACCGGGGCCTGCTCGAACGGCTCGAGGAGGACGAAGGGCGGATCGAGATCACGGAGGTCGAGGCGCCGCCCGCCAGTACCGCCACCTCCTACCGTGAGGAAGTCGAGAACCGGCTGCTCGGCGGCGAACTCGACGCCGTCCTGATCTTCGAAACCACGGGCGATCCGCCGGGCAACGCCGAGGTCTCGCTGCTGAGCAACGGCTCGAGCGACCAGTCGCAGGCGGCCCGAGGACGCCTGGAAAGGGCGCTCTCGGCGGAACGATCGGCCTGGCTGGATCGGATCGCCGAACAGCACGGCCTCGACGGCGCCGAGTGGCAGGTCTTCGACGTGCGCTCGAACAACCTCGCCACCGGTCGCCAGATGGGGCAGTTCGTCTTGGGGATGATGATCCCGCTCTTCTTCGTCATCATGATCGCGAACGGCTGCGTCTACCCGGCGATCGACTCGACCGCCGGCGAGCGCGAGCGGAACACCTGGGAGACCACGAGCACGCTCGCCACCCGGCGCATTCACATCGTGGCCGCGAAGTACCTCTACGTCGCCACGATGGGCATCGTCGCCGGAGCGCTCAACGCGGCCGCCATGGTCCTGTCCTTCCGCTCCTTCCTCGGGCCGCTCCTCGCCCGAATCGGGGGCGGAGACGGGAGCGGCTTCGCCTTCGAACTGCCTCTGACCTCGCTGCCGGTCCTGTTGCTCACCGCCGTCCTGCTCGGGGCGCTCGTCGCCGCCGCGATGATGATCCTCGCCGCCTTCGCCCGCACCTTCAAGGAAGGTCAGTCCATGGTCACGCCGGTGATTCTGCTGGTCCTCCTTCCGGTCCTGCTGCTGAACGACCCGAGCATGTCGTTCACCCCGGCGCTCGCGGGCATTCCGGTCGTCAACGTCGTCCTGCTCCTGCGCCAGGCGATCGCCGGCAACGTGCTCTGGCTGCAGCTCGGAGTCACCGTGCTGGCGAACACCGCCGCGATCGCGGCTTGCCTGTGGCTTGCCTCCCGCATCCTGCGGGTCGAGGAGATCGCGACCGGCTCCTTCGAGGGCAACCTGTTCCAGTTCCTGCGCCAGAAGCTTCGACCGGCGGGAGGTAAAGCGTGAGCACAGTCCAGGTCGAGGTCCAGGACCTCACCAAGAGCTTCTTCGATCAGTCACGGGGCGAGGTCAAGGCGGTCCGGGAAGTGAACTTCGAGTGCCGCGGCTCCGAGATCTTCGGCCTGCTCGGCGCCAACGGAGCCGGCAAGACGACGACGCTCAGGATGATCTCGACCGTGCTGCAGCCGACGGCCGGAACCGCCCGCGTGCTCGGACACGACGTCGTCTCCGACCCGGTCGAAGTCCGCCGCAACCTCGGCTTCTACTCGGCGAGCACGGCGCTCTACCCGCGGCTCACGGCCCGCGAGACCCTGACCCTGTTCGCCCGCGTCAACAAGTACCCGGCCGAGCGCACGAAGAGCCGGGTCGAGGAGATGATCGAGCGCTTCGGCCTCGGCGAGTACGCGGGAGTCCGCATCGAGAAGCTCTCGAGCGGCATGAAGCAGAAGGTCTCGATCGCGCGGACGGTCGTCCACGATCCGCCGGTGCTCATCTTCGACGAACCGACCGTCGGACTCGACGTGCTGAACGCCCTCGACCTGCAGAAGGCGATCCAGGAGCTGCGCGAGGACGGCAAGGCGATCCTGTTCTCGACCCACATCATGAGCGAGGCCGAGCGCCTCTGCGATCGGATCGCGATCATCGACAAGGGGCGGATCCGCGCCACGGGCGACCTTGAAGGGCTGCGCGCGGCGACGTCGCAGCACTACCTCGAGGACATCTTCGTCCACTACGTCACCGGCAACGACACGACGGAGTAAGGCGGGCCGATGAACCGCCGCACCGTCACCGCACTGTTCGCGAACGACCTGCGCCAGCTTGCCCGCAATCCGCGGGTGCTCGTGTTCGCGGTCGCTCTCCCGCTCGTCCTGTGGCCGCTGATGTGGTTCCTGACCTCGCTGACCACGGAGCGCCGGCAGGAACGCATCGAGAGCCGCACCTACGCCTACGCCGTGGCCGACGAGGCGGCCAACGCCGCGGGCGCCGCCGCTGCGCGGGAATGGCTCGACCGGGCCCTGGCGGTCGTCGGCGACGACGGCCGAGCCGACGGCGCCGAACCGGCAGATGGTCCAGTGGTTCGTTTCGAGAGGGTCGAAACCCCGGACGACGTCGCGGCCGCGCTCGAGGGGGAGCGACTCCACGTTCACGTGGCCTGGGAGGCCGGAGGCGGCGAGGATCTCGCGGACGAAGACGTGGACCGGGAAACGGTGGGGAACGCCGGCGAGACGGCACCGCGCATCGTCCTCTCGTACCGCGCGGATCTCGACGCCTCGGACTCCGCCGAGGGGTTTCTGAGGCAGGCGCTTCAACGCACGCGATCGGAAGTCCGCGAACAGCGGCTCGCGAATGCCGGCTTCGAGTCGCTGCCCGAGGATCTGCTGCCGCTCGAGCGGATCGAGACGGCCAGCGAGGAGCAGACCTCCGGGCTCCTCCTGGGCCGCGTTCTGACCGCGATCATCGTGATGATGATGCTCGCGGGCGGCTCGATCGTCGCCACGGACGCGCTCGCTGGCGAGAAAGAACGCGGCACGCTCGAAACGCTGCTGACCACGGCCGCCAGCCGGGTCGAGATCGTCACCGCGAAGAACCTGTCGATCCTGGCCGTCGCCTTCGCCACCAGCGTGCTCAACATCGTGAACATCGTCGTCTGGATGCAGCTCGACCTGATCGCCGCGCCCGCCGGTCTGAAGCTTGTCATCCCGGTCGGCGCCGGCCTGCTGCTGGTCCTGCTCTATGCCCCGGCGGCCGTGCTCCTCTCGAGCAGCCTGCTGCTGGTCTCGGGCCGGTCGAAGACGTACAAGGAAGCGCAACTGCTGTTCGCGCCCGTGATGCTCATCGCCATGGCCGTGGCGGCGATTCCCGTCCTGCCGGGCGTCGAACTGCGCAGCGCGATCGTCCTGTTGCCGATCGCGAACCTAGGGGTCGCGGCCCGGGAGATCCTGACCGGACACTACGACTGGCCGCTGCTCGCCGCCGCCTGGGCGGTCACCGCCGGCGCCGCCGCGCTGCTCGCCCGCGCCTCGGTGCGCACGCTGTCGGCCGAGAAGCTGATCACGGCCAGCGACACGGACGCCGCCGACCTCGCCGGCGGGCCCGCGCTCTTCCCGCGCCGCGTTGGGCGATGGTTCGCCGTCCTCTGGGCCCTGCTCCTGGTCTGGCAACTGAACATCGGCGGCGGCATCGACAGCCGTCTGCTGATCGTGATCAACATGTCGGTCTTCGGCGCCGCGGCGTGGCTGATGATCGCCCGCTACCGGCTGCCCGTACGCGAGACGCTGTCCCTGCGCAACCCTCCGCCCGCGGCCTGGGTCGGCGTCCTGATCGGCGCCCCCGCGGGTCTCCTGCTGGCCGACGGCGTCGTTCGCCTCGCCAGCCTGGCGATGCCGATTCCCGAAGAGTGGATCGAAGCGATGGCGGAAGCGTTCGGCGCGGACATCCCGGTCTGGCAGATGCTCGTCTTCTTCGCCATCCTGCCCGGCATCTTCGAGGAGATCGCCTTCCGCGGCGTCCTGCTTCACGGCCTGAAGAGCCGCCTCAAGCCCGTCCAGCTCGTGCTGGTCGCGGGCATCGCCTTCGGCTTCTTCCACGTCGACCTGTTCCGCATTCCTGGGACGTCCCTTCTCGGTGTCCTCCTCGTGATCGCCGTCCTCCGATCCGGCTCGATCTACCCCGCCATGGCCTGGCACGCCCTGCACAACGCCCTGGCCCTGGGCAGCGCCCGCATCGAGCAGATCGCCCTGCCCGAACAACCGACCTGGTGGCACTACGCGCTGGCCGCCCTCGGGATCCTGCTCGCCTTCCGGCTGATGAAGCGGAGGTCGAAAGCCGCCTTCAGTTGACCCATGGGCCGCGGTGGACCCGGTCGTCGTCCTTGGGTTTCTTCCCGCCCGGAACGACGCGGAAACGGCGGCGGCCCCGGTTCAGCTTCTGGCGGATGTACCAGCGTTCGAGCCGCAGCCGCGACTCGCGCATCAGGCCGCGAGTACGCCCCGGTCGAAGCAAGGCGAACACGGTGCCGACCGCGGTGCAGATGCCGATGAAGCCGGCGAAGTCGGAGGTCGCCAGGAAGCCGATCCAGGCGAAGGCGATCTCGATCCAGATGAACCACCGCGCGCGAATCGGCAGCACGAAGAAGAGCATGATCGTCGCGTCGCGACGGATGACGGCGAAACCCGTGATCGCGATCGCCAGCAACATCCGCTGCCCCTGCATGAGGATGAAGGCGGTAGGCCCGGCGCCGCCGGCCAGCAACTGGACCAGGCAGGCCGCTACCGCCGCGACTCCCGCCGACATCCAGACCAGGTTCCAGAATCGCCGACGGCCCAGCGCCCAGCGCACGTCGCCGGCGAACATGTAGAAGATCAGCAGTTCGAGGAGGAACCAGATCGAAGGCCCGCCCCAGCCCGCCGCCGGATAGGTCAGGAGCTGCCAGACCATCCCCTGCTGCCACACGGAGCTCGACAGCCGCATCAGTTCCGGCACCACCGACAGCGTCGGGAAGAACTGCAGCGAGAAGGTGACGAACAGCACCCCCACGAGCAGCAGCAGATCCCGGGCGTGCGGGCCCGAGAGACCGCCGAAGCTCATCCTGCGCGCGTAGGGACCTCCACCCATCGTCATGACGCAGGGATTGTAGCTACGGCAAGCGCGTGTCAGTCGCCGGAAGATGGCCGTGAATTTCTGTGACCGTCAAGTCCGCGCCACGCCAGCTTCTAGGGAATGACCCGGAGACCTTCCAGCTCCGCCGCCGCCGAAAGGCGTTCGTCGAGACAGACGAACGGCAACGCGCCGCCGAACTGGTCCTGGATGAGCAGAGCCGCCCCGAGCTGGCCCGCGTCGGCGGCCCGGAGAGGATGCCGCGCCAACAGGAGTTCGGCCCGAGATCGCACCGCGAGCACGTCCGTTACTTCATCCCAACGGGCAGCATGCCTATTGAACCGCGTCAAGACCAAACGGCGCTCTGAGCGAGAAAACACACCCTCGCGGGCGCGCCTCTCTACGGCGCTAAGGACTTCCGTGCGAGTCCAGACCCAGGTGACGATGCCATCGTCCTCGGAGAGCCACTCACGAACCCGCCGGCTCTCCCGCTCGGCAAGAAACAGCGGAACGAGGGCGGACGCATCCCAGTACCTCACGCGATCCCGGACCTAAAAGCGGTCGGCACGGTCCTCGGCCAGCGCCTCGGAGAGTCTCGCGTCGAGGGCGAGCGGCGGCTCATCGAGAATCCGGGCCATGCCTCCTTTGCCCGGACGGATCACACCGGCGCTGATGAGGCGCGTCCGCAGATCCTCGTCGTCGTCCTCCTTCACGGCCGGCCCCACCAGCCGGGCCACCGGCTTCCCACGATCCAGCACCTGAACCTCACCGCCCCGGCGAACCTCGCGCAGATAGTGAGAGAGACCTGCCTTCAACTCCGAAATCGAAACCGTCGTCATAATGACCAATATAGTCTCTTGCCCGAGACCAGACAAGTCTCAACCTCTGCTTGCCGCGCGCCGACATCCCCGAAACCGTCTGTATCATCCGTCGAGAGCGCGGCTCAGCCGCCTCAGTTCACAACCCCACGGAGACCCAGGATGGATCGCGAAGCCGCATGGAAGACCGTTCAGGAGTTCGTCAAGGCGCACGGACTGCAGAAACACATGCTGGCGGTCGAAGCGGCGATGCGCTGGTACGCGGAGAAGCTCGACGGCGACGCGGACGCCTGGGGCCTCGCCGGCCTCCTCCACGACTTCGACTGGGAGATCCACCCCACCCTCGAGCAGCACCCGGCCGACGGCGCGGCCATCCTGCGCGAGCGTGGCCTGGACGAGGACATCATCCGCACGATCCTCTCCCACAACACGGAAGGCACCGGCGTCGAGCGCGAAACCTCGCGCGATTACGCGCTGCTGGCCTGCGACGAGATTACGGGTCTCATCAGCGCCGCCGCGCTCATCCGCCCGAGCAAGGACGTGCGCGACGTGCCGCTCAAGTCCGTCCGCAAGCGCTGGAAGCAGCGAGCCTTCGCCGCCGGCGTCGACCGCGAGCACGTCGAGGAGGTCACCGCCGACTTCAGCCGCGAGTGCTTCGACGGCGAGCTCGAACTCTGGCAGCACGCCGGCAACGTGCTGGCGGCGATGCAGGGGATCGCGGCCGAGCTGGAGCTCGACGGCCGCCTGGCGAAGTAGCGGCTTGACCCAACCGCCGGTGAGGACAACCCGTTACTTCGACGAGCAGGTCAGGCGAAAGCGCCCCTACGTCGACCTGGAGTCATGCTGGCAGGTCGTCCAGTCGCCACTGCGGCGCGAACGACAGCCGGACGGACGAATCCGGTTCTGGGGCAGAATAACTCTGCGCGGCGAAGCGGAGAGTCGCATTCTCCGCGTGGTCACCTTGGAGGATGGCGAGACAATCCACAACGCCTTCCTGGATCGCCGCTACCGGGAGGAAGACGAATGAAACTGCACTACTACCCCGACACGGACAGTCTCTACGTCGAACTGAAGACCGAGCCCGGAGTGGAGACCAGGGAGGTAGCCGATGGTCTCAACGTCGATCTCGACGTGAAGGGAGAAGTGGTGGGGTTCGATATCGATCACGCAGCAGAACGGTTCGATCTCGCCGTGCTCGAAACCGAGAAACTCCCCGTGCGCGCCTACAAGGCCGGGTGACGGCTGGCCGCCTCAGCTCACAACCCCACGGAGACCCAGGGTGAATCGCGAAGCCGGATGTAAGGCCAAGTGATCTTCCCGGCTCTGTTTGCCTTGCTCGCGGGGGCCGCGGTGGCGCAACAGCCCACCGTCCGACCGAACGTCCTCTGGATCGACATCGACGACCAGTCGCCCTGGTACTCGAGCTACGGGCACGACCTCGTCGAAACGCCCAACATCGACGCGCTGGCGCGACAGGGCGTGCTGTTCGAGCGGGCGTACGCGCCGACGCCGGTGTGCAGCCCGACCCGTTCCTCGCTGATCACGGGCAGCTACGCCATTCGGATCGGGGCGCACGACCACCGTTCGGGCCGGGTTCCCGGCTACCGGATCGATCTGCCGGAAGGGGTCGTGACCGTTCCCGAGCTGTTCCGGGCCGCGGGCTACGAGACCTACAACGCCAGCAAGGACGACTTCAACTTCACCTACGACCGCACGAAGCTCTACACTATCGGCGCCGAGTCATCGGAGATCCCGTCCTGGAAGGGACCGCAGGGAGGCGGACACTGGCGCGACGCGTCCGAGGGCAAGCCCTTCTTCGGGCAGATGAAAGTGGCCGGCGGCAAGGTCGTCGCAGACATCGCCGAGGAAGTGAAGGCGCTTGGCCTTGCGCCCGTGGATCCGGCGGATGTGCCGGTGCCGGCGCAGTATCCCGACGTTCCCCAGGTGCGCCGGCACATCGCCGACCACTACAACTCGATCCTGCGCACCGACCACGAGGTAGGCGAGCTGGTGGCGCAACTCAAGGCCGACGGACTCTGGGAAAGCACCGTCGTGGTCCTCTTCTCCGACCACGGCTCGGATCTGCCCCGGAGCAAGGAGTTCTCCTACGACGAAGGCCTGAGGATTCCGCTGATCGTCGTCGCGCCGGGACTTCCGGAGGTCGTGAAGCCCGGCACGCGACGGGCCGATCTCGTCAGCCTGATGGACATCGCGGCCACGTCGCTGGCGCTCGCCGGCCTCGACGTGCCGGGGTTCATGGACGCAAGGGACATCTTTGATCCGGACTACCGCCGCGACCACGTGTTCACCTCGGCCGACCGCATGTCGAACGTCATCGACCGGGTCCGATCGGTCGTGGGGCCGCGTTTCCACTACGTCAGGAACTTCATGCTGGACAGACCGCTCATCAACTGGGGCCATCGGGAGATGATCGACCTCGCCCGCGATCCGGATGACAGCAGTTTCCTGACGATCCGGCGACTGGCCGATGAAGGCAAGCTGACGCCCGCCCAGGCCGCGCCCTACGGACAACGCGTCGCCGAAGAGCTCTACGATCTCGAGAACGATCCGGACGAAGTGGTCAACCTGGCCACAGATCCCGCCCATGCCGGCGTGCTGAACGAGATGCGAGAAGCGCTGGCAGGCTGGATCGAAGACACCGGCGACCGGGGCCAGTACCCCAGGTCCCAGGCGGCGATGGACGAGATCACGGAGCGCTTCCCCAGGGACTGGCTTCGAAGCCCCGAGTTCCGCGATCTGCCGTAGGGAAGAACCGCCTACGTCCTGGCCGGATACCGGCTTTCCACGTACTCCCCGACGATCCGCGTGAATTGCTCGGACAGTTCGGCCGCGGTGCCCCGCAACGTCGTGAACTGCCGGCCGTCGACGTAGACCGGGCAGGTCGGCGCTTCGCCGGTGCCGGGGAGCGAGATGCCGATGTCGGCGGCCTTCGACTCGCCCGGGCCGTTGACGACGCAGCCCATCACGGCGAGCTTCAGTTCCTCGACGCCTTCGTAGCGGCGGCGCCACTCCGGCATGTTGGCCTCGATGAAGTCCTCGACCTGTAGAGCCAGCTCCTGGAAGGTGGTGCTCGTCGTGCGGCCGCAGCCGGGGCACGCCGTGACGCTGGGCGCGAAGGCGCGCAGCCCCAGGGCCTGCAACAGTTCCCGGCAGGCGTGGACCTCCTCGCGGCGGTCGCCGCCGGGCCGCGGGGTCAGGGACGTCCGGATCGTGTCGCCGATGCCCTCCGCCAGCAGAACGGACATGGCGGAAGACGACCAGACCAGCCCCTTGATCCCCATGCCCGCCTCCGTCAGGCCGAGGTGGAGCGGCTGCCGGGTGCGGCCCGCGAGGTTCCGGTAGACCTCGATCAGGTCCCTGGGCGAAGAGATCTTGCAGGAGATGACGATCTGCTCCTCCGTCAGACCGCAGTCGAGCGCCAGCTCCGTTGACCGCAGCGCCGACAGCACCATGCACTCGCCGACGATCTCCTCCGAGGTCTTGCCGAGGTCGCGCTCCGTGTTCTCCTCCATCTTCGACACCAGCAGGTCCTGGTCGAGCGACCCGCCGTTGACGCCGATCCGCACCGGCTTGCCGAGCCTCCGGGCCACCTCGCAGATCGCCGCGAACTGCGGATCGCGGCGGCCGCCGCGGCCGACGTTGCCCGGATTGATCCGGAGCTTCGCCAGCGCCAGCGCGCAGGCCGGGTAGCGCTCGAGCAGCACATGGCCGTTGTAGTGAAAGTCGCCGACAAGGGGCACGTCGCAGCCCTCGGCATCGAGCCTGGCCCGAATCTCCGGCACGGCGACCGCCGCCGCGTCGACGTTGACCGTGATCCGCACCAGCTCGGAGCCGGCTTCCGCCAGCGCCAGCGCCTGGGCAGTCGTCGCCTCGATGTCCGCGGTGTCGGTGCTTGTCATCGACTGGACGACCACCGGGGCGCCGCCGCCGACGACCACCCCGCCGATGTCGACCGGGTGGGTCGTGCTGCGATGCGCTTCCGGCGCGGCGACGGTCACTGCAGCGGCAGGCTACAGCACCCAAGTAGCATGACTGCCCATGTCCGAGCGCCAGCGGCAAGACCGGGTTGACCCGCAGCGGCCTCTCGCAACAGGTCTCGCCACGACTGCGGGGCTCTCGAGCCTCGCCTTCGCTCAGCCGATCTACGACCTGCTCCGTCGCACGCCCGAGTTCTTCGCCATCCGGGGACTTTCCATAGGAGATGTCGCGGCCCTGGCGATCCTGCTGGCCGTCGTTCCGGCTCTGGCGCTCTGGTTGCCGGCAGCAACCGTTCGCATCTTCCGTCCCGTCTGGACACCCAAAGCACTCGCCGCGGCTGCCGGTCTGCTGATCGGCGTCATTGCACTGCAGGCGCTCCGCGGCCTACCGGTGGTGCCTGCCATCGCCTTCGCCGTGGCCGCGGGCATAGCCGCCGGCTGGGCCTACGTGAGCTTTCGCGGCGCGCGCGCCTTCGCCCTGCTCCTGTCCGTGGCGACCGTCCTCGTCCCTGCACTCCTGCTTCTGGACGGCGACATCCGCCGCAGCGCGGCGCGCCCCGTGCGCTCGGTCGATGTCGACCAGACGGACACCGGCGCCCGGGCGCCGATCGTGCTCGTGGTCCTCGACGAGTGGTCGCTGACCTCCATCCTGGACGCGACGGGCAACATCGACGGCGACCGCCTCCCCAACCTGGCCCGACTGGCCTCCAAGGCGACGTGGTACGCGAACGCGACGGCGGTCTCCGACGTCTCCGAACTCGCGGTGCCCGCGATGCTCTCCGGGCTGCAGGCGGAACAGGGACGGTTGCCGACCGCCTCCGAGTACCCGGTCAACCTGTTCACGCTGCTGGCCCCCAGCCACGAGTTGTACGCGCTGGAGCCGATCAGCTCGCTCTGCCCCACCGACGTCAACCGGCTGGCGGTGCCGCGCCCGGCGTTTCGCGAGCGCTTCGGTCTGCTCGTCTCCGACCTCGCCGTCGTCTGGCTCAACCTGACCCTGCCGGCAGCATGGACGAGCGGGCTGCCAGTCGTGACCCAGACCTGGAGCGGCTTCGGCCAGGACGGTCCCCGCGCGGCCGCGCCGCCGCCAACTGACGAACCGGTACCGCGGGCGCTGTTTCATCTGCGAACCACCGACCGGGCAGCCGAGTTCCGGCGTTTCATCGACGCCATCGGTCCAACGCGTGACCGGCCCGGCTTCTACTTCCTCCACTCCATGCTGCCGCACGTGCCATGGGAGTACCTGCCCTCCGGCCGCCGCTACTACGCGCCCCGGGGAAGCATGCACGGCCTGGAACGCGAACTCTGGACGACCGAGACCTGGCCGGTTCGGCACCATCAAAAGCGCTACCTGTTGCAGGTCGAGTTCGTCGACCGCCTGATCGGCGAGTTGATCGACCGGCTCGAGTCCGTCGGCCTGTTCGACGAGAGCCTGGTCGTCGTTACCGCGGATCACGGCGTCGCGTTCCGCCCGGGCCTGTCCCGTCGCCTGCTGGAGCCCGATGATCCGTCCGGCGGGCAGCCGCTCGATCTGGCGGCGGTGCCACTCCTCGTCAAGGCGCCGTTCCAGCAAGAGGCGGCTATCGACCACGAGCTTCTGTCGCTCGCCGACCTCACGCCGTTGATCCTTGAACTGGCCGGCGCGGACGACCGGAGCGCCGCGCCGGACGAGCGCGGCCGGGACGGCCCGCTCGTGGTCGGCAAGTACACCGGCGCGATCGGCGTTCCGCCTGACCGCGAATCCTGGCGCCGCCGTCAGGTCGCCTTGCAGGCCGAACTGCTCGGCGACTCGAACGACCCGGCGGCCATCGGCGAAAGACCCGAACTTCACGGCCGCCGGGTTGCGGACCTGGCTCATCGCCCCGGCGAAACCAGCATCCGGCTCGAAGCGGCCTTCGTCTGGGATCACGTCGCAACCGATCAGACCGTCCTGCCCGCCCTGGTGGAAGGGGTCTTCGAGAATCGCCCGCCGGTGTCCGATCGCACCGTGGCCGTGGCTCTCAACGGCACGCTGGCGGCCACGCTGAGGCCCCACCAAACCGCCGACGGAAGGAGTCGGATCGCGGCGACCGTGCCCGAGAGCCTGTTCCGTCCTGGGCTGAACCAGGTTGACGTATTCCTCGTATCAGAGCCCGGGCAGCCGCTGGAACTCGAGCATGTGGGTCGGCCGCCCCTCTCCGTGTACGACCTGTCGTTTGGCGACGGCGGCCGGATCGACGGCATCATGCGCCGGTCCCGAAGCGCCCTGGATGTCGACTCCGAGCGGATCCCCCTCGAACCGCAGCAACCGGATGGCCTGATCGGCTTTCTGGATGGCGGGTACGAGATGAGAGACGGCATCCAGGGGTGGGCAATCGACATCGAAGAGCCCGGCAGCATCGGCGAGATCGTCGCGTTCCTGGGCGGCCGGCAGTTCGGTATCGCCGCCACGAGTCTCGAGAGACCGGACGTGGTCGAACGCTTCGGCACGGAACACCTGCACAGCGGCTTCCTCCTGTCCGAAACGGGCGAGGCAGCGCCTGACCGGCGCGCTCGCTCGCGCGACGAGATCCGCGACACCGTCCGCCGCGAGGGCCTGGTCGCCTACGCCCTTTCACACCGGGGTGTCGCAACGCGCCTCCGGTTCTCATACCGGCCACTGCTGGAGGAACGAGGCGCATGGGAAGTCCTGCCCATCACCGACGGGCGCCACCTTCCCGTGCAGACGACGGGCTCCGGCTTTGAAGGCGCCATCGACGTGGTGGTGAAGGAAGGACAACGCACCGTGATCGAGGGCTGGGCCGCGGACCTGGAGCGCCACGAGCGCCCACGCCAGATCGCCATCTACCGCGACGGCGAGTTTCTCGCCAGCCTGGGCGCGAACCGTGAACGGCCGGACGTGGCTGCGCACCACGACGACGATCGTCTGCTCCGAACCGGCTTTCGCGGCACAGTCCCCGGCGCCCCCGATCCCGAGACCTTCGGCGAGCGGCACCGGGTCTTCGCCATCATGTTGCGGGGCGCCGCCGTGGAACTGCCACTCGCGACCTCCCGCTGACGCCTTCAGCCACCCCCGGCCAGCGCCTTGACCAGCCGGTACAGGAACTCCTGGCCTTCGTGGAAGTGGTCGATCCGGATCCGCTCGTCCCGGCCGTGGACACGCACGTCGTCCACGTCGCCGAAGATGCCGGAAACCCCGTAGACCGGGATGCCGGCGTTACGCAGGTAGACCGCGTCCGTGGCGCCGGCCGACATGACGGGCAGCACGGGCACGCCGGGCCACATCTCCTCCGTTATCCGCTCGATCGCACCGAGCACCTCGCCGGTCAGCGGCGAGGGCGGACTCGGCGTCGCCTCACGCCGCCGCTCCACTTCGACGCCAAACGGAGCGGCCAGCCGGCGCAGCGTCTCTTCGACCTCATCCGGGTCGTGGTCGGGCTGGAGCCGGCAGTTCACGTTCGCCCGGGCCAACTGCGGCAGCGCGTTCTCGGCGTGGCCGCCCTCGACCAGCGTGGCGACGCAGGTGGTGCGCAGGCGCGCGTTGTAGGAGGCCTGGCGCGACAGGACGGCCTGCGCCGCGGCGTCTTCCGGGTCGTCCACGATCCGCCGCATCGCTTCGCCGGTCTCGCCGCCGACGAGGTCGGCCGAGCGCTCGAAGAACTCCTCGGTCACCTCGTTCAGCATGACCGGGAAGTCGACCTCGCGGACCGCCAGCAGTGCCTCCGACAGCTCGTAGATCGCGTTCTCGCGCACGGGCAGCGAGGAGTGGCCGCCCGGGTTCTTCGCAGCGAACCAGAAGGAGAGGTAGACCTTCTCGGCCGCCTGGACGTTGTTCGAGACCTTGCGGCCGTTCCGCTCCGCGCCGCCGCCGCCCTCGTTCAGGGCGAAGGCGGCGTCGATCAGCTCCCGGTGCTCGGCGAGCAGGAACTCGACTCCGTTGCGGGTCCCGGTCTCCTCGTCCGCGGTGAGCGCGATCACGATGTCCCGCTCGGGGACGAAGCCCTCCCGGCGCCAGCGGATCAGGTTGGCGGTGTGGATCGCGCACTCGTCCTTGTCGTCCGCCGTGCCGCGGCCGTAGAAGTAGCCGTCCCGCTCCTGGAACTCGAACGGAGGGATGTCGGGGCTCCAGTCCTCGGGCAGGGCGTCGACCACGTCGATATGGGCCAGCAGCAGGATCGGCGCGGCGGCCGGGTCGCTGCCGCGCAGCCGGGCCACCAGGTTGCCCTTCGTCGGGAAGTCGGAAGGGACCAGGACGTGGACGTCCTCGTCCGGAAACCCGGCTTCGAGCAGAGCGTCGGCCATCGCCTGGGCGGCGCGGGTGTTGTCGCCGCGCTCGGTGTCCGTCGTGTCGATCTCGATGAGTTCCTCGAGCAGGGCGCGGGCCAGGGCCATGTCCTCGGCCGGAGGCATCGTCCCCGCCGTCGTCGGGGCCTGGGCAGACGCGGAGGAGGCGGCAAGAAGCATCGCCACGGCCATGGCGAGGCTCGATATCGGAAGCTTGGAGGTCATCCGCGCTAATCTACGCGTAATCCCGATCAAAGGAGATCGTCATGCGTCAGCCTCGCCCGATCCTCGCGGCCATCGCCATCCTCTCGCTCGCCCTGCTCGGCTGTTCCACCGGTGGCGGCGGCGACGACGCCGGCGGCGACGGCACGGCAGCCGGTACGGCCGACGCGCCGAACCCGCTCCGGGACGCCTACTTCGGCGACCTGCACGTCCACACGCGGTACTCGTTCGACGCCTACCTGTTCCAGACCCGGACGGATCCGGACGACGCCTACCGCTTCGCCAAGGGCGAGGCGATCGAGCACCCGAGCGGCCACCAGCTTCAGCTCCAGAGCGGGGCGTTCGACTTCCAGGCCGTGACCGACCACGGCATGTATCTGGGCGTCATGCCGGCCATGGACGACGCCGGGAGCGTCCTCTACGACACGACCCTCGGAGCCGATCTCCGGGACGGCGGCGGCTTCGCCCGCGCCATCCGGGGGCTGGGCAGCGGCGAGTTCGCCGAGCTGCCCGCGGACGCGGTGGACCAGGCCGCCCGTACTTCGTGGCAGGCGATCATCGATGCCGCGGAGGCTCACAACGACCCGGGCAACTTCACGACCTTCATCGGCTACGAGTACACGACCTCGTCGGACGACCGCGGCAACCTGCACCGCAACGTGATCTTCAGGGGCAGCGACGTGCCGCCCAAGCCGTTCGCCTCGACCGATTCGCGGAATCCCGAGGATCTCTGGCGCTGGCTCGACGGTCTGCGCGACGCGGGCATCGAGGGCCTCGCCATTCCGCACAACTCGAACGGCAGCAACGGCAACATGTTCAAGCTGGAGACGGTGGGCGGCGAACCGCTGGACGCCGCCTACGCCGACCTGCGCATGCGCAACGAACCCCTGGTCGAGGTGACGCAGGTCAAGGGCACTTCGGAGACCCACCCGCTGCTGTCGCCGAACGACGAATGGGCCGAGTTCGAGATCTTCCCCTACCGCATCGCCACCACGCTCTACAGCGAACCGAAGGGCAGCTACGCCCGCGAGGCCTACGTGAACGGTCTCGTGATGCAGGAGACCCAGGGCTTCAACCCGTTCCGCTTCGGCCTGGTCGGCGCGACCGACACGCACAACTCGGGCGGCACGCCGGAGGAAGACAACTTCCACGGCAAGGTCGGCGTCGGCGACGGCACCTGCCAGAATCGTGGTGCCGTACCGCTCGACGAGCCGACCGAGGACGGCGAGAAGTACATCCAGAACAGCTTCAAGTTCTGGGGCGGCTCGGGACTCGCCGGTGTCTGGGCCGAGGAGAACACCCGCGACTCGATCTACGACGCCTTCCGCCGCAAGGAGACCTTCGGCACCAGCGGCCCCAGGATGCGGGTTCGGTTCTTCGGCGGCTACGACTACCCGGACGACCTGACCTCCGATCCGGAGATGATCGCCGCCGCCTACGAGGGCGGCGTGCCGATGGGCGGCGATCTGGTGGCGAACGGGAGCAGCAGTCCGCGCTTCCTGGTCTGGGCGGCACGGGACGCGGACAGCGCCCCGCTCCAGCGCCTGCAGGTGGTCAAGGGCTGGGTCGAGGACGGCGAAGCGCGCGAATCGGTCGTCGACATCGCCTGTGCCGACGGCGGTATGCCCTCAGGTGATCCCCTCCGCTGCCCCGACAACGGCGCCAGCGTCGATCTGTCCGACTGTAGCCACTCCCAGGACCTCGGCGCCGCCGAACTCTCGGCCCTGTGGACCGACCCGGACTTCGACGCCGCGAGGCACGCCGTCTACTACGTGCGCGTGCTGGAGAACCCGACCTGCCGCTGGTCCACCTGGGACGCGCTTCGCGCCGGCGCGGAGCCGAATCCCGACATGCCGGCGACGATCCAGGAACGCGCCTGGTCGTCGCCGATCTGGTACGTCCCGGGCGGCTAAGGCCGTACAATGGCCGGCACATCGAACGAAGTCGGCCGGGAGGGGCTCGCATGAGCATCAAGGGAACAACTCGCATTGCCTTCATCCTCACTCTGGCCGTCGGTGCAGGCGGAGCCGCCGCCGCGGACGACATTCCCAGAACGCCGGGCGGGAAGCCGGACTTCTCCGGCAACTACGACATCTCCCACCTGACGCCGATTGAGCGCAATCCCGAACTCGGCGAACGCCTGGCCCTGACGGAGGCCGAAGCAGACGAGATCCGGCGCCGTGAGGCCCGGAACATCGAAACGAGGTCGCGGGCCAGCGACCCGAACCGCGAAGCCCCGCCGGCCGGCGGCAACATCGGCGCCTACAACTACTTCTTCATGGACCGGGGGACGTCGGCGGTCAAGGTGGACGGCAAGTACCGCACGTCGGTGCTGACCGACCCGCCGAACGGCCGCTTCCCGCCGCTGACCGAGCGCGGCAAGGCGCGACGGGAAGGTCTCTACGGCTTCTCCAAGAGGAACACGGGTCCGGCCTGGTGGCGCGACCGCGAAGTCGGCCCCTACGACGATCCCGAGTCGCTCTCGATCGCCGATCGCTGCGTCTTCTCGCTCGAAGCGACGATCCCGATCTACTCGAAGAGCTACAACAACATCAAGACGGTCGTGCAGACCGACACGCACCTCCTGATCCTGATCGAGTGGATGCACTACGCGCGGATCATCCCGATCAGCCCGTCCCGGCAGGCGGCGATGCACCTCCCGGAGACGATCCGCTCGCGCGCCGGCGACTCGGTGGCCTGGTGGGAAGGTGACACGCTCGTCATCGACACGACGAACTTCCTGGAAGAGAAGTGGATCGCGACGACCCTGTTCCGCGAGCCGTCGCCGCCCGCCGATCAGCACGTGATCGAGCGCTTCTCGTTCCAGGACCCGGACACTCTGCTCTATCAGTTCACCCTGGAGAGCGGCGACTGGGAAGCGCCCTACAGCGGCGAGTACACCTGGCCGGCCACGGACGACAAGCTGTACGAGTTCGCCTGCCACGAGGGCAACTACGCGACCGGAAACACCCTGCGGGGGGCGCGTTTCGAAGAGAGGCAGATGGCGGCCGAGGCGACGGGCGGGCCGTGAGCTTCCCAGGCGACCGAGAGCGCGCCTCTGTCCTCGCCTCTGCGTTCCTGGTCGCCGTGGCCGCGACCGCCGCGGTGGCGGACGAGATTCCCAGGACATCGAGCGGCAAGCCCGATTTCTCGGGCAACTACGACATCAGCACCCTGACGCCGATCGAGCGGAGCCCCGAACTCGGTGAACGCCTCCACCTGACCGAGGAAGAGGCGGAGCGGATCCGGTCACAGGAAGCGGCGAGGGTCGATGTCACCGCCCGGCCCAGCGATCCGGACCGCGACGCGCCCGCGGCGGGCGCCAGTGTCGGCGGCTACAACTACTTCTACATGGACCGCGGCACCTCGGCGGTCAAGGTCGGCGGCAGGTACCGCACGTCCCTGATCGTCGATCCGCCGAACGGCCGCTTCCCGCCGCTGACGGAACGCGGCAAGGCCCGCCGGGAAGGCGTCTACGGGTTCTTCCTTCAGAACCAGGGCAAGGCGTGGTGGCGCGACCGCGAGGCCGGCCCCTACGACGACCCGGAGTCGCTGTCGATCGCCGACCGCTGCATCTTCTCGCTCGAGGGAACGATCCCGATCTACCCGAAGTTCTACAACAACCTGAAGACGGTCGTGCAGACCGACACCCACCTGATGATCCTGATCGAGTGGATGCACTACGCACGGATCATCCCGATCCACCCGTCCCGCGAGGCGGCACGCCACGCGCCGTCCGGGTACCGTTCCCGGGCCGGCGACTCCGTCGCCTGGTGGGAGGGCGAGACGCTCGCCATCGAGACGACGAACTTCCTGGAGGAGAACTGGGTGACCTTCGCCCTCTACGGCGATCCCTCGCCTCCCGCCGATCAGCGCGTGATCGAGCGGTTCTCCTTCCAGGACACGGACACTCTCCTCTACCGGTTCACCGTCGAGAACGGCGACTGGGAAGCGCCCTACACCGTCGAGTACACGTGGCCCGCGAGCGACGACAAGCTTTACGAGTACGCCTGTCACGAAGGGAACTACTCCCTCGGGAATACCCTGCGCGGCGCGCGCCTTGAAGAGAGGGAAGTCGCAACGCAAACGGACGGCTAGTTTCGTCCGTACAAACCAACGGACCCACAAACGAGGGGAGGCGTGCGTATGTCCGAGGTTCAGTGGAATCGTGAAAGCGGCCGCAGCTTGACCATGCCGCCCCTGAGGCGCCTTCTGATCAGCCTCTGCGGCATCGCTCTCGCGGCGGCGCCGGCGGCCGGCCAATCAACCGTCCTGGACGCGATGAAAGCGGAACTCGACCGCTCGATGGAGCTGCTCGGCGAGGAGGAAACCCCTCCGTACTTCCTGAGTTACGAGATCTCGGAAAGCCGGAGCGTCTCAGTCGGCGCCTCCTTCGGCGCTCTCACCAACAGCGACGAGAATCGCGAACGCCTGCTCGATATCGACCTCCGCGTCGGCGATTACTCACTGGACAACACTCGCCCCATCCGCGACGGCTTCAGTTCGTTCTCCTTCCTTCGCACCGGCCGAACCCGAATGCCGCTCGACGACGACCCGGCGGCGATCCGAAGCATCCTGTGGAGCGAGACCGACAAACAGTACAAGCGCGCTCTCGAGCAACTCACCCAGGTGAAGACGAACGTGCAGGTCAAGGTCGAGGCCGAGGACCAATCCGACGACTTCTCCCGTGAAACCGCCTCCAGGGGCGTCGACGAGCCGCGGCCCGTCGAGTACGACCGCACCGACTGGGAAAACAGGGTCAGGCGCTACTCGGCGCCGTTCGCCGAGCATGGCGAGTTCCTGCAGGCCAGCGCCTCGCTCGCGGCCGGAACTGACACCCGCTGGTTCGTCAACAGCGAGGGTTCCGAGATCCAGACCTCGGAAACCAGGTATCGCCTCTTCGTGTCGGCGATGACCAAGGCCGACGATGGCATGGAACTGCCGCTCTACAAGAGCTACAGCTCCTTCACCCTCGACGGATTGCCCGACGACGAGACGGTCGAGGCCGATGTCCGCAAGATGGTCGAGGTCCTGCTCGCCCTTCGCGGAGCGCCGCTCGTGGAACCGTACACCGGTCCCGCGATCCTCTCCGGCGAAGCCAGCGGCGTCTTCTTCCACGAGATCCTGGGCCACCGGCTCGAGGGACACCGTCTGAAGGAAGCCGACGACAGCCAGACCTTCCGCGATCAACTCAACCAGCGCGTCCTGCCGGAGACCTTCTCCGTGCACTTCGATCCGACGATCAGGACCTGGGGACCCTCCGACCTGGTCGGCAGCTATCGCTACGACAACCAGGGCGTTCCCGCTCGCCGGGTGACCGCGATCGACAAGGGGATCCTGAAGAACTTCCTCATGTCCCGCTCTCCTATCGAGGGTTTCCCCAACTCCAACGGCCACGGCCGCAAGCAGCCGGGTCGCAAGCCGGTGGCGAGGCAGTCGAACCTGATCGTCGAGGTAGCCGATCCGTTGACGAGTGACGAACTGAAAGCAAGGTTCATCGAGGCGATCGAGGCGGCGGACAAACCATTCGGACTCCGCATCGAGGAGATCCAGGGCGGCTTCACCTTCACGGGACGGTTCATCCCGAACTCGTTCAACGTATCGCCGCTCCTCGTCTATCGCGTCTACCCCGACGGCCGCGAGGAACTGGTCCGGGGCGTTGACCTGATCGGCACGCCCCTCACCACGTTCAGTCGCGTGATCGCGGCGGACGATCAGGTCGGAGTGTTCAACGGTTTCTGCGGCGCGGAGTCGGGCATGGTGCCGGTCTCCGCCGCGGCGCCTTCGATTCTGGTGTCGCAGATCGAGGTGCAGAAGAAGGAGAAATCGCAGGATCGCCCGCCCATCCTGCCAGCACCCGTGGGGGACATCTAGCCATGCGCCCGTTCTCGCAGAGCCGTACGTCACCGCTGGCGCCGGCCACTCTTCTGACCGCGTTCGCCGCCCTGACACTCGTCCCGATCCCCGCGGCGAACGCCCAGGAAGAAGCCCAACTCAGCGTGATCATGCAGGCCATGCGCGACGAACTGGCGCGCAGCACCGAGCAACTCGAGCTCGAGGGGCTCGAAAAGCCCTACTTCCTCGCGTACACCGTGCGGGAAACCGAACAGTTGAACGCCGCCGGGAGCTTCGGAGCGCTGCTGTCGAGTTCAGAAGACAAGACCAGACGACTGAGCGTCGAAGTGCGGATTGGCGATCCGTCCTTCGACAACACGAACTTCGGCTCGATGTCCCTCTTGCCGTCGAGCTTCGCGATGGGGGGATTCCTGCCGCTGGAGAACGACTACCGGGAGATCAGGCGGCAGATCTGGCTCGCCACGGACCAGGCCTACAAGGCGGCACTGGAGTCGCTGGCTGAGAAACGCGCCGTGCTCCAGAACGAAACGCGGGCCGAGGACATCGCCGACTTCTCGTCGGAGGAGCCGTTCACGTACTTCGACCAGGCCGATACCGACCTTCCGCCCCGTACGGCACTCGAAGAGCTCGCGCGCGACCTTTCCGCGGCGTTCAGGGACCTGCCCGAGATCTTCAGTTCGGACGTCTCGGCCTCGGCCGGCAATCGCCGCACCTACTACCTGAACAGTGAGGGATCCTCCTTCATCCGGTCCGACCCCAGCGCATCGATCGTCGTCGAGGCGACCACTCAGGCCACGGACGGAACCGTTCTGAACGACTCCGTCGCGGCCCGGGGCCGGTCCTGGGAGGACATCAGCGACCGGAGCGGCCTGGAATCGCGCGTTTCCGCCATGGGCGCCAATCTGACCGCCCGACGTTCCGCCGAGGGCCTCGATCGATACAGCGGCCCCGTGCTCTTCGAAGGTCAGGCTGCCGCGGAGTTGTTCGCTCAGGTGCTGGTACCCAGACTACTGGGCAACCGGGTACCCGATGCCGAAGCCAACTTCGCGCGGATGCTGCAGATGAGCCGCAACCCGTTCCTGGACCGGATCGGAGCGAGAGTGCTGCCGCGATTCCTCAACATCCACGACGATCCCGGTGCCGACGGCGACGGTTTCCTCGGCGGCTACCCGGTCGACGACGACGGCGTCGAGGCAAGGCAGAAGGCTCTCGTCGAGAGAGGCGTCCTGAGGTCTCTGCTGACGTCTCGCAATCCGGTCCCGGGGATCGAAAGGAGCACCGGCAACCGGCGCGGCGACGGTCCGGCGCCAAGCAACCTGATCGTCGCCTCGGCCAGCGGCATGAACCGTGAAGAGCTCCACGCCGAGTTCATGCTGCTCGTCGAAGAGCGGGGAGCCGACTACGGCATCGTCGTTCGCCGCATGGCCAAGCCCGCGGCAGGAGACGATCCGGCGTCCGCCATGAGCCTCCTGCGCTCGGGACCTCAGGCAGGTCCGGCGCTGGGCAACGCCAGCCTCGCCTACAGGGTCTTCCCGGATGGCAGGGAGGAACTCATTCCCAGGGCGGAACTCGTCGCCGTCACCGAAGCAGCGTTCCGCGACATCGTAGCCGTGTCCGACACGTCGACGGTGTACAGCTTCCCGCACTCACCCGCCGGTGGGTTGATCCCCTCCTTCCTGGCGGGCGCGTTCAGTGCGCTCGGTCTGGGCGAAGTCGTATCGGTCTCGATCCCCGATCTGCTGTTCGAAGAGCTGAGTCTCCGCAAACCGTCCGGGAACGTCCCACACCTGCCGGTGGCGAACCACCCTTCCTTCGACCCCTAACGGCCGGGCGGCTCGCTCAATCCCCACAGCGCGGCCGTCGCGAATTCCAGGCTGTTGCCGTCGGGGTCGCGGAAGTAGATCGATCGTCCCCTCCGGCCGCCCCAGTCGATCTCCTGCTCGATCTCGAGGCCGTGGCTCTCCAGGTGCGCGCTCCAGAGGTCGATCTCAGTCTCGGTCACACCGAACGCCAGATGACCCGGGCCATGGGCGCCGTGGGAGCCGAGGCCCCGCGGCGTCAGGTCGGGGTTGGCGGTCGTCTCCGGGTTGAAGAGCAGGACCATCTGCTCGCCGCAGCGGAAGAAGACGTGTCTTCCCTCCAGCTTCGAGTGGAGGGTGAGTCCCAGGACATCGGTGTAGAAGACCTCCGCAGCTTCGAGATCGCTCACATAGAGGGAGGCCTCGAGAACGTGGTCGAGCCGTCGCGGGCGGGTCGTGGGCGTCGTGGGCGTCGCGTCCCTGGAACCGTCTCCCATGCTCCCTGGAAGCGTACCCGAGACCGTCAGCTGTCGGCCGCCAGTTCGCTCAGAAGCCGGGCGGTGAGCCCGGCTCTCTGCGCAAAGAAGCTGGCCGACTCCCCGAGCAGACCCTCGCGCCGCCTGTGCGCGAGTTCTTCCCTCGTGGCCAGGGCGGCCAGAGCGGCCAGAGTCGCCCGCGCGTCCTGCCCGAGCAGGCCTTCGAGGGCGAACCGTCGTTCGCCGGCGCGCAGCCCCAGGCCGAGTTCCCGCGCCATCGTTCCGAGCGCCGCCCGGGTCACGATGACGCCGGAACGGACGGGCGCCAGCAGTGCCTTCAGGAAGGCCTCGCCGCCCTCTGTCCGCGGGTCCGGAAGCTCGGCTGCCGCACGCAGATGAGCGGGCAGGACCACGGACGGACCGGCACGCCCGGCCTCTTCCGCCAGAGTCTCCCGGAGCAGCTCCGACCAGCGCCTGTAGCCGCCAGCCGCCAGCTCGCCGGCATGGTCGAGATACGAGAAGACCCACGGCGCCAGGTGCTCGTGCAGCAGGGCGCGGCAGGCTTCGGCCGCCAGGGCGGCGCCCGGACCGGTCGCCTTCCCCTGCTCCTCGCTCAGTGCGGCGTACAGACCGAGCAGGACGCTCAAGTGGTCCGGCTCGGCGGGAGGCGTTCGCCCCACCGCACGCCAGAACCCGGCGATCCGCTCTCGCGCCTCGCCGCCCATCCAGCCCTCGGGACCCAGGTAGACCGAAGCGTACGGAGGCAACTGGAACACGAAGAGTTCCGCGTACGCCGAGCCGTCGATGCCGTCACCCAGGCCGAGCAACCCCGCGACCCGGGCGTGTTCGGATTCCGGCGGTTCAGCGAAGATGGAGAGGCCGCGCAACAGTTCGACGGGAGTCGCGGCAACCTCTCGAAGGGTTGGAGGCCGCGTCCGGACCGCGCGCGCCTCCTCCGTGTCGCCCACCATTCGCGGCATCACCCGCCGCCGGTTTCGGGCAGCCGGTATGCCTCGCGCTCCGGCCGGACCGGGCGCAGCATCCACCAGGGGCGCCGCAAGCCCCCGGGCGAGTCCCGGCCGGCCGGCCGCGCCAGTTCCAGCCAGCGCTCGAACTGGGCGCGCGAGCCCTCCGTGTCGACCGACACGTCGCCGCGCCGGTCGCCGGGCTCGGCGGGCGTCACGCGCACAGCCTGGTGCCAGCAGTGCTGCCCGGAGACAGGATCCGGATGCACCGCGTGAGTCAGGTTCTGGTGCACGCCGACGTCGGTCCACCAGACCCGCATCGTGTCCGCATCGTTCGAGTGAAACGGTCCGCCGCTCCGCTTCGGCGTCAGCGACCACTCCGATCCGCTTCGGGCGAGAGCGACTGTCATCATGCCGAGCCGTTGACCCGCCTGGCCTTCAGGCTTCCAGCGGCCCATGTGATGGCTGCACGCGACGACGCCGGGGCGGATCCCCTCGGTGATCCACGCCTTGACAACGAAGTAGCCGAGGTCCGTCGTGACCCGGACCAGGCTGCCCGTCCCGTCGATGCCCAGACGCGCCGCGTCGGCCGGGTGGATCCAGAGCGGATTCGTGTGCGCGATCTCGTCGAGCCACTTCGAGTTGGCGCTCCGGGTGTGGATCTGCACCGGGATCCGGAAGGTCGAGATCAAGGGAACCTGCCCGGGTTCGAGCCGGCTCGGATGCACATGGCTCTTGAGGTAGGTGGGCGCCGCCAACTCCGGCCATCCCCACTCGGCCAGGGTGTTCGACCAGAACTCCAGCTTGCCCGAAGGCGTCGGCCACCCTCTGAGCGTCTCGCCGTCCACGCGCACGCCGACCCGGCGGCGGCCGTCCTCGTCCGGCGCGAGCGCCGTGCCTCCCTGCGACTGCAGGCTGGCCGGAACCGGCGCGGCGGTGTAGACGCGGTCGCGTGCATCGACCCGCACATCCTCCAGCTCATCCTCCGGAACCCGCTGCTCGAACACCTTTCCAACCCTGCGCGCAACCTCGAACGCGCCGTAGCGGCGCATGTACTCCAGGGGCTCAAGTCCTTCGCGCGCCGCGACTTCAGGCAGCCCGGGCACCGTGTTCTCGAAGATCCAGCCGTAGTACTCGTCGACGGTCATCTTCTCGCCGGGATGTTCGACCGACTCGAAGAACTCGCGGATCCCCAACGAGCCGTCGGGATCGATGCGCCACGTGAGTTCGATCCAGAACTCGTTCTCCTCCCACACTTCCCCGGGATTCGTGTCGCGCGTGTCGCCGATCTCTTCTCCCAGGCGACGGCGGGCCGCCCGGAGGACCGGTTGACGAAAGCCGAGCCACTGGCCGTCGTACTGCTCGTAGGACACCAGATCGTGCCGCTCGGACGAATGCCCCATCGGCAGGACGTAGTCGGCGAAGTAGGCCGTCTCGTTCCAGGTCGGCGTCAGCGCCGCGTGCAGGCCGATCCGGCGCTCGTCGCTCAGCATCTCGATCCAACTGAAGCCGTCCGGGTTGGTCCACACGGGGTTGTGAACGCGCGTGAAGTAGACGTCGAGGGTTGCGTCCTGCTCCCGCATCAGGTGCGGCATCAGGAACGACATCTCGTTCAGAGCCAGCGGGTACTCGCGCGGCCACTGGACCTCGTTCCAGCGCGCCGGATGCCGTTTCGGAAGACGGGGCGGCCTGGGCACGAACTTGTTCCAGGCGTTGGGGAAGGTCCCGCCCTCGGTAGCCAGGGCCCCGAGCAGCGCGCCCAGGAGCGTGAGCGTGCGAGACACCTGCCAACCGCCAAGGTTTCCGGCGGAGGCGCTGCGCCAGTTGTGCGTGGCCAGGCGGGTGCCGGCCGCCCCGATCACTTCCGCGACGGCGCGCAGCTCATCCGCATCGACACCCGACTCGCTCGCCGCGTACTCGAACGTGTACTCGGCATACATCACGCGCAGCACTTCCTCGAAGCGCTCGAACGGCGCATCGGCTTCGCCCCGGGCCGCCAGGAAGTCCGGCCAGTTCCACCACCGGCGCACGAAGTCGCGGTCGTACCGGCCCTCCCGGATCATCCAGTGCGCGACCGCCAGGAAGATCGCCGCTTCGGAGCCGGGCCAGGGCGACAGCCAGTGGTCCTCATGGGTCGCGGTGTTCGAGAGGCGCGTGTCGAGGACGATCAGTTTGGCGCCGTTCTTCCTTCCCTCCATGATGCGCTGCGCGTGGGGGTTGAAGTAGTGGCCCGTTTCGAGATGGCTGCTGACGAGGACGATGACCCTGGCGTTGGCGTGGTCCGGGCTCGGGCGGTCCATCCCCATCCACCAGTGATAGCCGGAGCGCGCGCCGCTCGAACAGACGTTCGTGTGCGAGTTGTGCCCGTCGACGCCCCAGGACGCGAGCATCCGTTCGGTGTATCCGTCCTCGCCCGGGCGGCCGACGTGGTACATCACCTCGTTGTGCCGGTCTTCCTTCAGAGCCCTGCGAATGCGCCCCGCGATGTCGTCGAGCGCGTCGTCCCACGACACGCGCTCCCACTTCCCTTCTCCGCGGCCGCCGGCCCGTTTGAGCGGATGGAGAATGCGGTCCGGGTCGGTGATCTGGTTGAGCGTGGCCGGGCCCTTGGCACAGTTGCGGCCCCGTGATCCCGGGTGCTCCGGGTTGCCCTCGAACTTGCGTACCTGCAGCGTGTCGCGGTCGACGTAGGCCAGGAGTCCACACGCGGACTCGCAGTTGAAGCACGTGGTCGGAACCAGCATGTAGCGCTTGCCTTTGCGCCGCGGCCACGCCTTCGAGTCGAGTTCGACCCAGTCGTTCCAGCGCTCCTTCGGCGGATAGGACGCGAGGTGTACGCGGCTGGCGCCGGGGTAGAAGGTCTCGCCGCGGGCTTCGGCGTCGGCCCTCGCCGCCGAAACCACGCGTTCCAGGCTCTCCAGGTTGCGCCGCTCCGTCACGGTTCCTTCAGGAGAGCGGCACCGACTGGCCGGCCTGCAGGTAGGCGTGCTCGTAGAGCAACAGGCCCAGGAGTCCCGCGGCCACACCGGCGTGGACGCCCATCGCCACGAGCGCGAGCGCGGCCGCCGCGAGGAAGAAGCCGCTCCAGTACGGGGCCGCATACCGGCCCCTGAGCATGCTGCGCGCAGCCAGTGCGGCGTGGGCCGTCGGGTGCGTCATCGTCGCCTCGCCGAGCGCCAGGACGACATGACCGGCCAGCGACGCCTGGAAGGTCCACACGGCGCCCGCGCCGAGCGCCAGAGCCCCTCCCGAGGCCAGGTCGGCCAGCATCAGCGCGCCCGAGCCCGCCAGCAGCGCCTGGACGAGAAAGTGCGGCGGCAAAAGCGGACTCTGCCACAGGTCGCGCGCGCGTGCCTGAGCCAGAAGATAGGCCGTGTAGACGGCGGCCGCGACCGCCAGCGGGCCTCCGGCCCACGCCAGCGCCTGCGTCCACCCGGGCCGGCCGGCCACAACAGTGCCGATGTGGGCGGCCAGGAGTGCGCCGTACGCGGTGATCGCGAAGCCTCCGCGCACCAGCCAACTGCGCCACTGCGGTCTGGCGAGCACCATCCAGAATCTCTCGGGGTGTTCCAGATCCCACACCAGGAGAACGCCCGTCAGCACCAGAAAGGCAAGCGCGATCAAGGGACCGACGAGCGTCCACACCATCGACGTCCAGGGGATCATCCCGGCGATCGCCAGCAGCAGCGGCACCAGGTAGGCCCCGGCGGCGATCGACTTGGTGAACGTGTAGAGGCTCACCCGGAAGTCCCACGGGATCTCGTGCGGAACGTCGTAGCTGAGCAGTGCCGCCGCGGAGCTGTTGCGGGGGCCGGTATGGCCGGACGACACCTTCCCTCTGCCGTCGTCCTGCTCGCTCCACATGAACAGCCCGCCCTCGGGTTGGCGCGCGGCAAGCGGATCGAGCGTGGCCCGGTCGGCACCCTTGTAGAAGACCTTGGGCCGCGTCTCCTTCTCCGGTCGCCGCACCGCGACCGGCTCCTGGTGGACGATCCTGGAGACCTCGGAGAGCGGGTCGTTCATGTCGCCGACGATCAGGGCCTCGGTCGGACAGACGACGACGCACGCCGGCTCCAGGCCGATGTCGACTCGATGCGCGCAGAAGTTGCACTTCTCGGCCGAGTGGTCGTCGGGATTGATGAAGATCGCGTCGTACGGGCACGCCGCGATGCACGCCTTGCATCCGATGCAAGACGACTTGTCGAAGTCGACGATGCCGTCGTCCCGGCTGTACATCGCGGCGGTCGGGCAGGCCGCGACGCAGGGCGCGTCCTCACACTGATTGCAGCGAGTGACCTGGAAGGCGCGGCGCGCGCGTGGATAGCGCCCCACGTCGACCGACTTCACGTAGGTGCGCGTGACCGACAGCGGCACCTCGTTCTCGGACTTGCACGCGGTCGTGCATGCATGGCAGCCGATGCAGCGCGTGTGGTCGACGACCTTGGCCCAGAGCGGCTGCGGTGCGGCTGACGCGTCGCTGGTCGTGGGCACTAGGAGTTTGTCGCCGGAGAGTGTCCGCCCGTGTGGACGGTGAATCACGCTAGCAGCCGACTGGAGGCCAATCCTGACCGCAGTGCTAGCTCTTCTTGATTCCGCGGCCGGTTGCGCCTTCAGGCGGCGTGTCTCGCAGCATGCCGGCCCGTTCCAGGTCGTCCACGCGCGACGGCGGGAACCCGAGGACCTCGATGAGTACTTCCCGGTTGTGCTCGCCGAGGCAAGGGGCGCCTCGCCGGTACGTCGCGGGCGTCGCACTCAGGTGGATCGGCAGGCCGGGGTAGCGGCGACGGCCGACTTCCGGATGGTCGAGTTCGGCCCAGAAGCCGCGCGCTTCGAGGAACGGGTCTTCAGCCATGTCGCGGGCGTCGGCGACCGGCGCCGCGGTGACGCCGGCACGATGGAGTTCGGCGACCAGCTCGCCCCGTTCGCGGCCGCGCGTCCACGCCTCGATCAGACTGTCGATCCGATCCTCCTCGGCCTGCCGCTCCTCGAGCGACTGCGAGGCGAAGGACGGTTCCAGACCGGCCAGACCGCACAGCGCCCGCCATTGCCGATCATCCTCGACGCTGATCGCGATCCAGCGATCGTCGCCGAGGCACGGATAGCAGCCCTGAGGCGCCCGGCGCGGATGGCGGTTGCCGCGGCGCGGTTCGGCCGATCCACGAAGCTGCGCCGCCAGGGTGTGATCGCCGAACATCGTCGCCATCGCCTCGACCATCGGGGTCTCCACCGTGCCGCCCCGGCCTTCCGGCGACTGCGAGCGGCCGTACAGCATGGCCAGCGTCCCGACGGCGGTGTGCAGAGCGGTCATCGGATCGGGCCAGGCGATTCCGGAACGGTGCGGGCCGCCGTCCCGGTAGCCGAGCGCCGAAGTCAACCCCATCGTCGACTCGATCAGCGGACCGTAGGCCAGCCGGTCGCGGTAGGGGCCCGAGTTGCCGAAACCGGGCATCGAGACGGCGATCAGGCCCGGGTTGATCTCGTGCAGCCGCTCCGGGTCGAGGCCGAGCTTGGGCATGACGCGCGGGCTGAAGTTGTCGCAGACGACGTCCGCGCGCTCGACCAGGGCCTCGAAGATGCGCCGTCCCTCCGGCTCGCCCAGCTCAAGCGTCACGGAGCGCTTGCTCCGGTTCATCTTGTTGAAGGCCGCGCTGCGGTTGTATGGACAGTTTCCGGCGTCGTTCTCCGGGAACAGGTGGGTGAGGCGAGCGATCCTCGCCGACCGGGTCGCCGGGCCTCGGGCCCAGGCCGCTTCGACCTTGATCACGTCCGCGCCGAGATCGCCCAGGATCCGGGTGGCCAGCGGCCCGGCCCACACGCGGGTGAGATCGAGCACGCGGACGCCCTGAAGCGGGCCGTCGACCAGTTCCGGAGACTTCCGGCAAACCAACTCGCGCGCCGCTTCGCGGCTGCGCGCTTGATGCCGGCCAGAAGGCCGGCGCACCTGTACCTTTCCGGGGTTGATTCCGGTCACCGTCCCGTACCGATCCGCCGTAGTCGCCGAGGCTGCGGCAGCTGTGGGAAACCGGTCCGCCGGTTTTCCAAGGTCCGGCGGTAAACGGCTTGCCGTTTTCCGCGGGACCGGCAGCTTCCGCAGCCCGCGCCGCGGCGCCCCCTCCCGCGGCGCTGTCCGGAGCCTTGTGAAGTCGGCGGGCAGCCAGGAGCACCAACGGCGCACTGTGCCTTGAGCACCCAACTGGGATTTGTGCCCTGGCTGCCTGCACCGCGATGGACATCCAGTGGGGAGTATGCGCCATGAGCGCCAGTACAGGTACCGAACGGCATCGCGGTGAGCCGACAAGCCAACGCTAACGCACCAGGAGGGAGGACATGACGACGACGTTTACCGCCGGCGTGGACTGGGGAAGCCGAAAACACCACGTCTGCCTGATGGATCACCGGGGCAAGGTGGTCAAACAACGAGCCTTCGACCATGGCGGCAGGGGACTTGCCGCCATGAACGACTGGCTCCTCGACCGCGGCCGACGACCGGCGAACCTGATCAAGGTCGCCATCGAAGTGCCGCACGGACCTGTGGTCGAAACCCTGATGGAATCGGGCTTCCCCGTCCACTCCATCAACCCCATGCAGCTCGACCGCTTCCGCGACCGCTTCTCCGCCGCCGGCGCCAAGGACGACCGGCGAGACGCCAAGGCCCTGGCCTCGGCGCTGCGTACCGACCCGGACTGCCTCAGACCGGTCCAAGAGCCCGACGACGACGTCATCGAAATGCGAGGCGCCGCCCGCGCCAGGAAGGAACTCGTCGAAGACCGCAACGGGATCGCGAACCGCATCCGACAGCATCTCGTGGACTACTACCCGCAGTTTCTCGACGCGACGGACGGCGACGTGACGACGCCCTGGGCGATCGACCTGTGGAAGCGCCTGCCCACCCCGGAAAAGGCCCGGCGCGTCAGGAAGTCCACCCTCGCCAAACTGCTCGCGAAGCACCGCGTCCGCCGGGTCGACGCCGACCAGCTCGCCGACCGCCTCAAAGCACAGCCGATCAAGCGACGAAGCGCCAGTGTCGAGTGCGCCAGAAACCGCATCCTGAGCCTGCTGCCGATCCTCGAGCAGTACAACGCGCAAATCGACAAGGCCAGACGCCAGCTTGAGCAAACCCTCCAGCAGGCCAAACAAACAAGGCACGACGACGACGAACTCCGCGACGCCGCCATCCTCGACTCCATACCCGGAATCGGAAACCACGTACTCGCCACCCTCCTGACCGAGGCCGAACAGGCACTGAACCAACGCGACCACGCGGCCCTGCGATGCCTCGCCGGAGTAGCACCCGTCACCGTCAGGTCCGGCAACAGGAAAACCGTCCGACAGCGCCGAGCCAGAAACCACAGACTCGCCGACGCCGTCTACCACTGGGCCAGAGTAGCCGTACAGCGAGACAGCGAATCCCGAACCAGGTACGACCGCGCACGAACCCGAGGCAAGACGCACGGACACGCCCTGCGAATCGTCGGCGATCGACTCCTCCGCATCGCCTGCGCCATGCTCCGCGATCGCACGCTCTTCCACCCACCGACCGGGAAGGAACGCCACGACGAACACACCGACGCCCCTACCGCCGCGCGCGAACATGCCCGACCTCAACCACCACAAAACCCAGTCACCGGAAACCCCGAACCGGAAACCCCGCATCAGCCCGCCCAACCCTCAACCCAACTGCCCGGCGAACCCGACAACTCCAAACCGCGAAACCACCTCAACCCAGCCACCGGCTCGCCTCACCGCTCGACGTGACTGCGGAAAACCGAACAACGCCCAACACCGATCGCGGGCGATACACCCACTTGCAAAATGGTGGGGAGTCCCAGTCTTCCGAGCCGCCGACTGGCGGCGCCGCCCCCGCGAACGACGCATCGATCGCCGAAGGCGCTGCCTCGCCGTTCAACAGAAAAGGCCCGCGGGGGACGAGCGGGCCGCTGTCGCCGTCGATCGGCACGAAGAAGCCGCGAGCCCGAAAGTGCGGGTCGTCCAGCACCTCGAGCGCATCGATTACCGGGCCGATCGGAACCCTGACGCGCTCCCCCAGTTCGATGATCTCGGCAGCGGTGTGGGCCATCATCCACGGATCGATCGCCCGATCGAACTCGTCCCGGTGTTCCGCCCGGTCAGCATCCTCCGCGAAACGCGGGTCCTCCAGGACATGACCCAGGCCGGCCGCGTCGAGGAACGGCTGGAGCATCTCCCTGGCCGGCATGGCGAGGGACACGTGACCGTCCTTGCAACGGTGAACACCGACCGGATGCCAGGGCCCGCCCTGCGAGTTGCCGACCCGGCCCAGAACGTACCCGGCCTGCGTCCACATCACCGTCGTGTACTGGTGGAGCGCGGCCAGCGCCTCCACGTGCGAAACATCGACCACCTGGCCGCGGCCGATCGCGGGCCGGGCCAGCAGTGCCGCCAGACCGCCGATCACCGCGTGGGCCCCCGCCTGGCAGGACGAGTGGAGTCCCGGCCGCGCAATCGGTTCCCGGTCCGGGTGACCGTTCAGGTAGAGGTGGCCGGACCAGGCGTCGTCCGTGAACCCGTTCGACCGCGGCGGTCCCACCTCGCCCCAGACATCGCGCGCTCCGGCCCCCAGGCCGAACGGCGACATTCGAAGCAACACGGCCTGCGGCGCATCGCTCTCTTCGATCAGCGGCTCGAGCGGCCCCGGCGCGCTGCTCTCGATCACGACATCGACGCCACCGCGCTCGATCAGCTCCAGCACCTGCGCCCGGCCCCGATCGCTGTTCGGCCGCAGCCGCGCGGCGCGCTTGCCCACGTTCAGATACGCGTACTCCGCCCCGACACCCCGCCAGCTCTCACCCACTTCCCGCCACGGATCACCTCCGGGCGGTTCAACCCGAAGCACATCCGCGCCACAGGCCGCCAACAGCCGTCCCGCATAGGCGCCGGCGGGCGAGCCGGCGACCTCGATCACGCGAAGGTTGGAACAGGGCCCGGTCACCAGGGCGGCACGCTAGCAGCCGTGGAGCCGACTACCCCGGGGCTCTGCCGCCCACAACGCCGGATCGGCGATAATCCACCGTGGCCGCCAACATCATCGAGACCATCGATCGGCTCAAGTCGGAGCTCGACGCGCTCCGGCCACTGTCGCCGGACGTCGTCGGTCGCGTCAGTCAGAAGCTCCGGTTGGAGTGGAACTACCACTCCAACGCGGTCGAGGGGAACTCGCTGACGCTGGGCGAGACGAGGAGCCTGATCCTCCACGGCATCACCGCCCACGGCAAGCCGATGCGGGACCACCTGGACATCCAGGGTCACGACGCCGCCGTCAAGGCGGTCGAGGAGGCCGTCGAGAACGAGGAGGCCCTCAACGAGGTCTTCCTTCGCAACCTGCATCGCGTCCTTCTCAAGGAGCCCTACGAGATGGACGCAAGGGCGCCGGACGGACGTATCGTCAAGCGGCCCATCTCGATCGGCAGCTACAAGACGGCGCCGAACAACGTCCTGACCACCACCGGCGAAGTCCACTACTTCACGGCGCCCGAACTCGTGAAGCCGGAGATGACGGACCTGCTGGATTGGTACCACGAGGCCGAAAGCAAGGGCGAGCACCCGATCGTGCTGGCGGCGGTCTTCCACTACCGCTTCGTTGCGATTCACCCCTTCGACGACGGCAACGGTCGCATGGCGCGCCTGCTGATGAACCTGATTCTCATCCGGCACGGCTACACGGTGGCCATGATCCGCGCCGAGGACCGGGGCCTGTACATCGACATTCTGGAGCGAGGCCAGCGAACGGGACGTTCGCCAGTCGCCGGGGACTTGAGGGAGTTCATCGAGTTCGTCGCCTCCTGTTGCCAAAGCAGCCTGAGACTCCACCTGAGAGCCGCGCGAGGCGAGTCCATCGACGAGCCGGGAGACACTCAGCGCGAGATCGATCTGTTCAAGAAGTCGCTCGGCGAGCCGCCGGGCGAGTAGTGACAGTCCGCGCCGGCGTCCGGCGTATGCTCACGCGCCGAACGAAGCAACCCTCAGGAGACTCACGCATGCCGATCCTCGACTTCAGCCTCACCGACCAGGTCGCACTCGTCACCGGCGCTTCGCGCGGCATCGGGGAGGCGATCGCCCGCGGTTTCGCCGAGCAAGGCGCCACCGTCGTCCTCGCGTCGCGGAAGCAGGAGGGGCTCGACAAGGTCGCCGAGTCGATCGAGGCCGACGGCGGCAAGGCGGTACCGATCGCCTGCCACGCCGGCAGCGTGGAGCAGATCGCCGCGCTGTTCGAACGCATCGAGAGCGAGTTCGGGCGACTCGACATCCTCGTCAACAACGCGGCGACGAACCCCTACTTCGGGCCAGCGATCGACATGCCGGAGTGGGCCTTCGACAAGACCCTCGAAGTGAACCTGAAGGGCTACTTCGTCCACATCCAGCAGGCGGCCCGGCTGATGAAGAAGCAGGGCTCGGGCAACGTGATCAGCGTCGCCTCGATCGCCGGTCTGCGCCCCGGGCCGAACGAGCTGACCTACGCGCTGACGAAGGCCGCCGTGCTCAACATGACCCGCGGCTGGGCCAAGGAACTGGGCCAATTCGGCATCCGGGTCAACGCGATCGCGCCCGGCGTGGTGGAGACCTACTTCGCCAGCGTACTCGTCGACTCCGAAGAGAAGCGGCAGGCGATCGCCAGCCGGACGCCGGTCGGACGGCACGCACAGCCGAACGAGATCGCGGGCGCGGCAGTGTTCCTGGCCTCGAAGATGGGCAGCTACGTGACGGGAGCGACGATCGTCATGGACGGCGGTTCATCGGCGTAGCCGCCGCGGCTGGCTCGCCGGCTACGGGCTCTCCGCCACTGTGATCGAGACGGCGTCGGCGCGCCCGAGGTCGTCCGCCACCCGCACCGTGAACCGCCCCGACCGAGGCGCCCAGAGGTAGTCCTCGCCGGCCGCGACCTGACCGACGAACCGGTCGTTGACGAACCAGTAGAGCGAACTCGCATCGCCGTCGGCCACCGCCGAGAAGAGGACTGTCGACTGCTCGGCCCTCCTGAGGGGCGCGTGGTAGACGAGCGACTCCTGGGGCGAGGCGATACGCGGAGCCGCGCCTGAGGCCGACATGCGGTCGAGTTCACATTCCGGCGACCACGGTGGCGGCGGACGGATCGAAACGCCCGCGCGCCGGAACACCGCCTGGAGGTTGGAGGGCCAGAACTCGTAGACCTCCTGAACGGCATCGACGTCCTCACGGCAGGACCGGAGCCCGGTCGAAGGATCGATGGGCACCGCGCGGTAAACGGAGGATTCCTTGATGGGCGAAACGCCGGGGATGAACCAGGAGCGGGTGATCCGCGGACAGTGTGGACCTGGAAGATCGCCGGTCGAGGCGCACACTTCTACACGCCGGAGGTTCAGGCCGGCCGGCGGTCGATCGCGCGGCGCGGGAATCCGCAGACTGTCGGCGATGGCGAAGAACAGCGGCGCCGCCGCATCCCGGCCCACGAACGCCGGATTCGGGCTGCCATCGAAGTTACCGACCCAGACGGCCAGAACGTAGGGCCCGCCGACGCCGACGCTCCAGGCGTCCCGGAAGCCGAACGACGTGCCCGTCTTCCACGCGATCGGCTGCCGGGCCGCCCCGCGCAACAACGAGTCGGGGCGCGGCACGTCGCGGAGCATGTCCAGCACCAGGAAGCTGGCCTCGGCGCTGAGCAAGCGGCGCGGCGGGGCGCCCCCGCCGCCCGGCGTCACCGCCAGGTCGCGCCGCACGCCGCCCGAGGCCAGGACGGAGTAGAGCCGCACGAGTTCCTCCATCGTCATCTCGCTGCCGCCGAGCGCCAGCGCGAGGCCGTAGTGCTCCGCCGGCATCAGTTCGTCGACTCCGGCCGTCTCGAGCCAGTCGCGGAACCGCTGGACATCCAGTTCCTCGAGAAGGGTGGCGGCGGGCACGTTGCGGCTGTGGATCAGGGCATCGCGGGCGAACACCGGCCCCATGAAGCCGCGGTCGAAGTTCTCCGGCGCGTACGCCGCGTAACGGCGCGGCGCGTCCTCCAGCAGCGTCATCGGGTGGATCAGCCCCTCATCCAGGGCCATCCCGTAGAGCAGGGGCTTGAGCGTCGACCCCGGCGAGCGCCGGGCGAGAACGCCGTTCACCTGGCCGGCAATTCCGCCGTCGCCGAAATCGGCCGAGCCAACGTATGCCAGGACCTCCATCCGGCGGTGATCGATCAGCAGGGCGGCCGCGTTCTCGATCCCGTCCCGGCGGCGCCGGTCCACGTACTCCCGAATCCGGCGCTCCAGCAGATCCTGGAGGTCCAGATCGAGGGTCGTGCGGATCGCCGGCCGGCGGTCGCGCGGAACCCGGTCGCGGACGAAGTGCGGCGCGCGGCCGGGAAGGCCCGCGGGAGACCGGAACACGGGGTCGAGCCGGGCGCGCGCGAGCGCCTCCTCGTCTCCGCCGTCCACTGCCCGCCACGCCGCGAGCAACCGGCTCCGGGCCGCCAGCAGAGCCGCCCGCCCGCCCTCCGTCGCCGGGAAGCGCGCCGCGGGATTCTGCGGAATCACCGCCAGCGCCAGCGCTTCCCCGAGGTCGAGAGCGCTCGCCGGCTTGTCGAAGTAGATCCGGCTGGCGGTGGCGATGCCCTCGACGCTGCCTCCGTACGGCGCGAGGTTCAGGTACGCCTCGAGGATCTCGGCCTTCGAGTAATGACGCTCCAGTTGCAGCGCGCGGGCCGACTGCACCAGCTTGCCGAGCGGCGAACGGGTGTCGAGGTCGAAACGCATTCGCGCAAGCTGCATCGTGATGGTCGACCCGCCGACCGGCCGGATCCGCCGCACGTAGGTGGTCCACGCCGCGCGCACCAGAGCAAGCGGGTCGACGCCGGGATGCCCGAAGAAGCGGCGGTCCTCGTAGAGCAGCGTCGCCTCGCGCGCCGCTTCCGAGATGCCGTCGAGGGGCGCGAACAGGCGGTAGCGGCCGTCGTCCGCCAGCCGGAGTTCGAGCGGCCGGCCATGACGATCGGTCACCAGGGTCGAGAAGCTCACCCCTTCGTACAGGTCCGGCTTCGGGATCGCCGCCCAGCCGGCCACCGTCAGCAGCGTGGCCGCCCCGAGCGGAATCCAGAGCCTGCGCCGGAAGGTCACTCGCTCTCGACCACGAGACGGCCGGCCGCGGAACGGCCGTGGACGTTCCGGTGGTACATCGCCGACGCGTGAGCGGCCGGCGCCAGGAACTCGCCGGGGCTGGTGGCCTTGACGCGATAGCGGAACTCGGTGACCCGCTCGTCGAAACCGCCATGGAACACGACGCGATCCTCTCGCACATCCCGATAGGCCGGCGCCCACAGACCGTACCGGTCGCGCACGGACTCCCTGACGACCTCGAAGCCTCCCGGCAGCAGATCGGTCACCGCGACGTTCGTGATCCGTCCGTTCTGGGACCTGACGCGCAGCCGAACCTCCACATCGTCGCCGACGGGAATGCGGTCGACCCGGTTGCCGTTCCCGTCGAGGTAGACGCGGTCGACCTCGATGCCGCGGGAAAGCGGCTCCTGGGGAACGTCCACATCGAAGCCCGACTCGCTCACCGAGTAGTAGAAGCCGCCCATCCCTCCGCCGTCGATCTCGACCGACTCGACGGCCACGGGCAGGGAGGCGCGCGCGAAGACGCCGTCCGTGACGGTGACGGCGACCGGCCCGTCCTCGCCGCGGGCGGTGATCCCGGGTGGCGTCAGGAGGTCGCGGGCCGCCAGCGAGCGGTGCACCTCGCCCAGCGCCAGGATCGTGTAGGCCGCGGACAGCGTGTTGAAGCGGTTCTGAAACACCGGCTCGACGAGCGAGCGCACATCGTCGCCGTCGATCCGCGCCATCCGCTCCGGGAAGTGACGGGCCAGCAGGTAAACGTACTGGGCGTCCCGGCCGAGGCGGGTGTCGAAGTCTCCGTCGGGCCGCGACGACTCGCCGAGGACGTAGCCGCCGATCAGACGGTCGGAAAGAGCCTCGTTCCGCAGCACCTCGTAGCTGGCCGCCATGTAGGCACTCAGGAGGTCCCGGCGCCAGTCGTCCTCGCCCCTGTCTTCCAGAGTCCCGGCGAGGGAGGTGAGGTAGTTCGTCGTGACCACGCCGTTCCGGGTCAGGACGTAGATCGCGTACGCCCTGGTGCGGAGGTCCGTCAGGAGCCCGACTCCCTCCGGACTCTCGGCAAGCCGCCTCAGGTAGCCCAGCGCGGGGACGAGCAGGTCGTCCGGCACCGCCATGCCGAAGGCGCGGGCATCGGTCAGGAAGTGGGTGACGTAGACCGAAGGGAACGGCGCCGCCTCGTCGGAGTCGACCCAGAAGCGGAATCCGCCGTCCGAACCCTGCCGGCCCCGCAGCCGCTCCACGGTGTCCCCGAACTGCTCGATGAACGCCCCGCGATCGAGCGGGAAGCTCGAGGATTGCAGGAGTCCCACCTGCGGAAAGACCCCGCTGACCATCTGCTCGACGCAGGCGTGCGGGAACGTCCGGAGGTAGTCGAGCAGGCCGTCCGCCAGCACCAGGGGGCTCCCGGAGGCGGCGACCCGCCGGCTGGCGTGGGCTTCGTGCAGGCGGCGCGGCAGGTCGACGCGAACGCCGTTGCCGGCCTCGAAGCCCGTCGACGCGGTCGCCAGGAACGCAGTCGCCGGCCGCACGGAGACCTCCATGCCGCGGTGCACGGTTTCCCCGCCGAGCCGTCCCGTCAATGTCACCGAGGCAGCTCCCAGCGTGTTGCCCGCGCTCAGAAGGAACGCCGACCGACCCTCCCCGCCTTCGGCGACCGCGAGCGTCCGGCCCGGACCGTCCTCCACGGCCAGCCCTTCCGAAGGGGCGGCCGAGAGTTCGACCTCCGCGGCCGGTCCCGATCCCTCCAGGTTGTTCGAGACGCCGACCGACACCGCGAACCTGTCCGTCGGCGCCACCGCCAGCGGCAGGCTCGGCGTCAGCACGAGCGGTCCGCGCACCGTGACCGGCGCCGCCGCGGAGCCAAGCGTGCGGTCGGACACTCCAACCGCCATCACCCGCAACTCGCCGTTGAAGTAGTCGGGGAGCCGGAACGTCACGACGCGTCTGCGGGATTCGATCTCCACGACGCCCAGCCAGTACGCCGCCGGAGGTTCGGACCGGCGGCGGAACGGATTCAGGTTGGCGCCGAGCAGCCGCGCCGCCTCGCCGCCGCCGGGCGCAGCGGCCCGCCGGATCACGTCGTAGTCCGGCAGGATCAGGTCGACCATCTGGTGGGTTTCAACCTGCAGCGCCTTCTTCGCCAGGAAGTCCTCCAGGGGATCGGGAGTCTCGTGGCCGGCAAGTTGCAGAATTCCCTCGTCGACCACGAACAGGGCGAGTCGAGACGGCGTCGGCGTCCCGAAGCTGAACGTCAGTTCTTCGCCCGGCCGCACCAATTCGGGCACCTCGAGGTCGATGTCGAGCCGGCGGTTCCCACGGTCGATCGAGAACGGCGCAACGGCGTAGCTCAGCGGGCTGGTCAGGATCTCCTCCGAACCCAGATCGCGCACGAACGCGACATTGACGTAGGCGTTCCCCTCCAGTTCTTCCGGGACGCGAATGCGGGCCAGGGCGGTGTTCGTGTCGGAACGGAACCACCGGAAGGCGTACAACCGCTCCCGTTCGATCGTGATGAGGCCGGCGCCGGCGTACGGCGCCGAGATCTCCATCACGATCTCGTCGCCGGGACGGTACTCCGAGCGGTCGAGCTTCAGGTCGAGTTCCGCGTCCCGCTCCAGATTCGCCGTCAGGTTGGCGGCGCCCGCGACCGTGAACTCCAGCCGGCTCAGCTTGACTCCGTCGCGCGTCACCAACTCCAGCGCGTACCGCCCGGGCGACGACGACGGCAGCTCGATCCCGGCGCCCGTCTCCGGCAGCTCGAAAGCCTCGCGCCGGACCTCCGTCTCCCTCGGCACCGACTGGTACGCGAAGGTGCCGTTCCGCTGCCTGACCAGCGCCGACACGAAGCGGCGCTCCAGGAAGACCGCCTCGATGCCGGGGACGGCGGTGGGGGCGGCGTCCTGACCGAGGGCGACGAACCGCACCCTGCGTTCGGCATCCCGGGTAATGAAGTCGAGGTCGCCATCCGGCATGTAACCGACCAGGGCCTCCGCCGGAGACAGCAAGGTCCCGGCAACGGCCCGCACACCGCGTCCGCCACCTGATTCGTACCCCTCCGCCTCGAGCCGCAGCCGGTAGATGCCGTTCTCGTAGCGAGCGAGATCCAGGGGCAGCCGGGCGACGCCATCATCCCCGGTCAACACCTCGGCGAGCTCGACGGTGACGGGCCGCGGCAGCGCTCCCGGATCCCGGTACGGGTCGGTGAACGTGAAATCCGGGAAACCGGCGAACACCGGCGACACGGGCTCGAGACTCAGGGTTCCCCGTACCCTGCGGCCACTCGCAGGTGTGCCGAAGAGATTCTCGAGCGAAACCCTGGCACTGTGGTCGCCGGGCCGAACCCAGCCTCGTTCCGGACTTCCCTCGATCACGGCCTCGATCCGCAGCCGGTCCGGCTGGAACTCCTCCACGTTGAACGTCGTGCCGCCCAGGGACCGGCCGGAACGTCCGTCCCGGTCGACCAGATGGACGTTCGCCCGGTAGCGTCCCGTTGGCGATTCCAGCCGGGTCTCGAAGCCCCACGTGAGCAGCCCGTCCTCGGACAGCAAGGCCCTGGTACGCAGGACCTGCCGCCTGCGCGGGTCGTCGATTCTGAGTTCCACCGGCGCGCCCGGCACCGCTGCGAAATCGCCCCGCCGCACGATCCCGAACAGGTGAACCGTCTCGCCTGGACGGTAGAGGCCGCGGTCCGTGTAGACGGCCGCTCTGAGTTCCTCGGCCGCGTCGACGCGCAGCCGCTCGCCGCCGACATCGAACCCCGACCAGGTCAAGCGTCGGTCGCCGCGGCGGTAAGGCATGAAAGCGACATCACCCCGGTGGCGCACGACGAGCACCGTCGGCTGCCGGTCCCGTTCGAGATCTTCGGCGGAATCAAGCAGGGCGTGTCCGCGGCGGTCCGTTGTCGCGGCGCGCACGGGCAGGCCGTTCCTGCCCAGCAGTTCGACTCGCGCTCCGAGTACTGGCCGTCCCGTCGCGACCGAATGGACGAAGACGTGCTGGCTGCCGCCGGCGTTCGTCTTCGCCAGCAGACCCAGATCGGTGACCAGCGCCATGCGCCGGTCGGGAGCGCCGAGGAAGCGTTCCCGGTCCCGGTCCCAGCCCTGCACCCGGACCATGAACAGACCGCCCCGCTCGAGAAAGGGCTCCAGGTCGAGCGTGGCGAAGACCTGGTCGCGCGGATGGCCCGGGTTGACGTCGATGAACCGAGTCGTGAGTGTCGAGATGTTGTCGGCGCTGAACCCCTGCCGGAACCAGGGGTCCCGAATGTCGCCGCCGGTCTGGCTCGCCAGGTGGTTCAACGCGCTCTCCTGGATCTGCTGGATGTCGACCCTGATCGTCGAAACGCCGCGGGAGAACAGGGTGAGCCTTCGCTTTCCCGTCAGCGGCAGCAGGGCGCCATCCTGAGCGATGGCGGCTTCCTTCGGGTAGGCCGGTACGGAGATGATCTCCTCGTGGTCGGCGGCGAGCACGAAACCGCTTTCCGAGGTCAATCCCGACGGCACCCTCAGAAACACGTAACGGTTCTCCGGCACATCAAGCGCGAAGCTGTGCAGCGTCGCCGCATCCCGTTCCGTGGGGTTCACCGTCACCTCGACGGTTTCCGCTTCGGCGAGAACGGCGGCCGTCACTTCGCCCCGGGATCCCCAGTGGTAGGGGCGATGAACGGCGCCGCCGATCGTTCGTTCCAGCGGCAGCAACCAGGCCCGCACGCCCGCAGCGAAGTCCTCTGTGTCGACCTGGTCCGTGAAGTTCACCAGGGCGGTCTGCACCGGGCGATCCTCGCCGTCGCGGACGATCGAGGCGGTGACGTTCTCCACGCGGAAGTAGCTCTCCCGGTTCGGAATGCGCACCTGCGCCTCAAGCGGCTCGGCGAACGCGACATCGCCTTGCGCGGGCTCGAGGGAGGACGCCACCTCGACGGTGACGAACTCATCCAGTTCCGGTATCGCGAGAGCGTCCGAATGAACGTGGGCGGTTCGGTCGTGAGGACCGTACTCCACCCTGTAGTCCAGTGCCCGCCCGGCAGCGTTGCCGCCCTGACCGACCGACATGCGGAGGCGCCGCTCCAGGTCCTCGCGCGAGACCGGATGAGAGAACTCCAGGCTCACGACAACCCGCCGATCCGACGCCTCGACCGGATGCTGCACGAACTGCGCCTCCTTCATCGACGCAGTGAACAACGGCGTGGTGAACGCGACATCCACCTCAGCGAGCCGGACGCCGGGCGCGAAGAGTTCCGGCGCCAGACGCACGCGATACGCGCGGCCCGCGGGCCAGTCTTCGGCCGGCGAGAAGACCAGGCGGTTCTCCGTCTCGAAACGCCACTCCCCGACCGCCGGGGGCCGCAGGTCGACTCCCGCTTCGATCGTCTCCTCCACCAGGTCGATCCGCGCCGCCGAAAGAACCGGCGGCGCCGGCACGTCCGGGTTCTCCAGGTAGTGGAAGTCGAGCGTGACCCGTCCGGGCACGAGTCCGTCCTCCGCGATCGCAGAAAGCTCGGGGCCGGTGACGGCGACGCCTACCCGGAGCGGCTGGGGAAGCGAGCGGATGTAGCTGTAGCCGGCCGCGGCCAGGATCGCGAGACCGAGCAGACCGACAAACCCCCAGCCGGCGCGGCGCATCCCGACCCGCCGCAACCAGACGGGCGGCAACCACGTGAACTCACCGAGCAGCGCTGAGAACTGTCTCGACGGCTTCACTTTCTCGCTCTTACCCGTGCAGTGACCGACCGAGTCTACAGGTGGGCAGGGCGAGTAGAGGGGGCATGTGAACCGCCAACGCCGCCGGGAGGCGACCCTATTCCGGCCTGCTCCCGGCGCCTTTCGGCTACCGCTTCAGAGTTCGGCCCGCTGCCGCTCGTCGGCATTGCCCACCGCTCCCAGCAGGTAGCCGAGCAGGTCGCCCTCCACGTAGTCGTTGTCGACGACGTTGACCAGGAAGTAGGTGTCGTGGATCCGCTGGAGCAGGCGGCGCGACTCGCTGTCCTCGTCGTAGACGGCAGCCCATGCAGACAGCCACAGGTCGAAGGCTTCGTCCTTCCAGACCACGAAGGACCCCGGATCGACGATCGTCGGCTGGCGGATCTCACGGCCAGGGAAGACGCCCCAGGTCACCGCGTTCACCGTGTCGCAGTTGCTATGGGCCGTGCCGGAGCGGTCGATCGCGTGGTAGGTCAGGCTCGCCTTCCCGTCCAGCGCCGCGAGAAGGGACGCCACCTGCTCCGGCGCCACGAAGAACTCCAGGTACGCCTTCTGGTAGACACGGCCGCCCGAGCCGCCCCAGCCGACGGCCGGATCGTCGGACGGTGCCCCGTTCACCCGCGGCTGGGAGTTGATCGTCAGGAGGCCCGCCCGGTTCAGGCGTACCAACGCATTCTTCAGCGGTTCGCTCTCCAGGTCGAGCGGCCAGTCGTACCAGGGGATGCCGTCGACCTCGCCGCGGCAGAATCCCGCGAAGACCTCCCGCACCTGTTCGATCGATTCCAGTTCGCGACCCCAACGGTCACGCGCCACCTCCGGCTTCACGGGCCGAAACGCGAGGTGGTGATCCGCCAGGTCGCCGAACGCGGGCGAACCGGAGTCGCCCCAACGGCCGTTCGGGAACTCGTCCCAGTCCTGGGTTCGGGCGAGGTAGCTCTTCGGCCGGTTGGCCCAGAAGATCGGCCGCACGTCCTCCTTGGGGCGACGGACCGCGGCCGCACTGCGCCACGGTAGAACACGTTCACTGCGCTGCGGCACGACACCGAGACGGTCGAGGATGACCTGCACCGAACGCTCGAGATTCAGAGTGTAGAAGTGCAGGCCGGGCGCGCCACCGTCCAGCAGGCGTCGGCAGATATCCGTCAGAACGTCCTGTCCGTACTCGCGGACCGATGCGTCGTGGAAACGCCGCGCCTCGATCTCCCGCGCAATCTCCGGTGGCGCGCTGGCGCCGAAACCGGTGATGCGCTGAAACGACTGGTACCCGTTGATCGGCGCCAGGCCGGGCACGATGGGACAGTCGACTCCGCGTTCCCGGCATCCCTCCAGAAACCGGAAGTAGAGGTCCGGCTCGTAGAACATCTGGGTGATCACGAAGTCCGCGCCGGTCGCCACTTTCTCGGCCAGATGGTCGAGATCGCGCTCCGGGCTCGGCGCCTCCGGATGACCTTCCGGGTAGCCGCCGACGCAGATTCCAAAGTGATCCCCGTGCTCCTCGCGGATGAACCGCACCAGGTCCGAAGCGTGGGAGAAGCCGTCCGCAACCGGCGACCAGGCGCCGCGGCCGCGGGGCGGATCGCCGCGCAGGGCCAGGATGTTGCCGATGCCGCGCTCGCGACAGTTCTCGAGCACCGCAGCGATCTTCCCGCGCGGCATGTTCGTGCAGGTCAGGTGCATCATCGTCTCGATGCCGAGCACGTTCTCGATCGTGCTCGCCAGCTCGAAGGTGAGTTCGGCGGTGCTGCCCCCCGCGCCCCAGGTCACGTCAACGAACGCCGGTTCCAGCCGCCCCATGCGCTCGATTCGGGCGTAGAGGTTCTCGATCCCGGCCTCCGTCTTCGGCGGGAAGTACTCGAACGAGTAGAAGGGACGTCTCTCGGACGCCGCGGAGCGCAGCTTGTCGATCAGTTTCACGCCGGGTCGGATCCTACGCTGACCGCCGCCGCATGGGCAGTCAGAAGGGGACTGCGTCGTCCGCTTCGGCCCACTCGCCGGCGAGCCGCTCAGCCTGCTGCACGAGCCCCGGCGCCTTCAGCCTCTCGGCCATCGCCGCCAGTTCCGGGGCGGGTCCTCGCCAACGAAGCTCGTCGACGGAGGCGCTGACCGGCGCATCCCGCACCAGCGTGGCGAGCTCGCGGAACAGCTCCGCGGCTTCGCGTTCCTCCCTGAGCGTCGCCGCCAGCCGATCCCGGCTGCGCACCTTGACCGCCCACTTCCACGGTTCGTCCGGAATCTCCTCCAGGTGGAGATAGTGCGCCAGCACGGTGGCCGCCGACTTTGCGCCCCAACCCCGCAAGCCCGGGAATCCGTCCGCGCTGTCGCCGACCAGGGCGAGATAGTCGGGGATCGACTCCGGCTCCACCCCGAACTTGTCCCGGACGCCGTCCGCGTCCCAGCGCAGACCGCGCCGCCGGTCGACCTGCACTACCCGGCCGCCCCGGCCGGCGTCGACGCACTGGGCCAGGTCCTTGTCCGGCGTGCAGATGCGGACCTCGACGACCCGCTCATCCGCGGCCGCCATCGCGGCGCCGCTGGCGAGCCCGTCGTCCGCCTCGTGCTCCACCATCGGCCAGACGGTGACGCCCAGCGCGTCCAGGGCGTCCTCGAGCACCGGGAACTGAGCCAGAAGCTCCGGCTCGATCCCCTCGCCGGTCTTGTACCCGGGCCACATCTCGTTGCGGAACGACTCGATCACCTGGTCGGTCGCCACCGCCACGTGGGTCGCTCCGTCGCGGAGCATGCCAAGCACGGAGAAGACGACTCCACGCACCGCTCCCACCTCGAGCCCGTCCTCGTTGCGATAGCTCGGCGCACCGAAATGGTGGCGGAAGAGCTCGTAGGTGCCGTCGATCAGGTGGACGTACATGGCGGGCGCCGCGTCCGGGCGACTCCGGCAAGCTACCATCAGCCGCCATGGCCCGATTCGCCGCCCTGTTCTGGACCGTCTGCACGGCCGCCGCCCAGCCCGCGGCGGCCGCCGTCCAACTGCCCGGCGATCCCCTCGCCGGCTCGGGCGACGTCGCGAGGACCCTGCTGCCGGCGTCCCAACTGCTGGCCGGTGAACTCCCGACACCCGTGGACAACGCGGCCTTCGCCCTGCCGGAGAACGCCGCGCCGCCGCGCCACGAGATGCGAGGCACGCTGCAGCTCTTCGGCGGCGGCGGAGCCTCCTGGGCCGTCCACCACGACACCTACCTGCGGGCCGACGAGCCGCCGATCGTCTCAGCCCTCCGCCGCATCCCGCGGCTCGACATCGTCCTGGTCCAGAGCGGCTCCCACCTGGTGCCCGCCAACCGCGCGCTCCGCTACACCGGCGACGCCTACTGGAACGTCATCGTGGGTCCCGGCCGGATCTGGAGCGAGAACGGCGACGGCGGCCGGAGCCGGGCCTCGCTGCCGATCACACTGGTCGAGCGCAACCAGAACTGCGCCTACCACGGCGTCGTGTCCTTCCTGTTCGACGGCGGCGCCACCTCGCCGGCGGCCTTCCAGGCCACTCAGGAAACCTGCAAGTACTTCAAGTTCGACCTCTGGGCCGCGAGCCCCACCCGCTTCACCGCCGGCGAACCGCCCGAGGCGGGCGCCGTCCTCGAGGCATACGCCGCCGAGGCCGCGTCGCGGCTGCCGGCCCGGCCGATCGAACGGATCCGGGACGACCACCCGCGCGCCCAGGTCTACCCGCAGGCCTTCGGCGGCGGCTTCGACCGCGAGCACCTCACCGCGTTCGGCGTCTCCTTCGGCGGAGTCCACTACCAGGGCCCGGTCCACACCCGCTACGGCGACTACCCGTATCCCGAGCAGATCCGGCTGCCGTCGTACTCCACCGCCAAGACCGCCGTCGCCGCCGTCGCGCTGATGCGGCTGGCGCAGCGGGACGGCTTCGAAGTGACCGAACTCGAACTCAGGGACTACGTGCCCAAGCCGCCCAGGGGCAGCTTCCGCGGGGTGACCTTCGAGCACGCCCTCGACATGGCGACCGGTCACTACTGGGACACGGGCGAACAGGACGACGAGAAGAACTCGACGACCGAGCTGAACTTCTTCGTGCCGGAGAACCGCAACCGCAAGCTGCGGGGCGCCATGGCCTATCCGACGAAAGAGCCGCCCGGAAAGCGCTGGGTGTACCACACCACGGACGCCTTTCTGCTGTCCGTCGCCATGAGCGGATACCTGGGGCAGGCGGCGGGCGCCTCGTCCAGGGAACCCGCGGACCTGCTGGAGTTCCTGGCCGCCGAGGTCTACCGGCCGCTGGGCGTTTCCGCCGGAGCGCTCCAGTCGCTGCGCACGGACAACCGGGCCGACGGCTACGTCTTCGGCGGCTACGGCATGTTCTGGACCCCGGACGACATCCTGAAGATCGCCGACCTGCTGAACGCCAAGCGCGGCCGGATCGGCGACCGGCAGGTGCTCCATCCGGGCATGGTGGCCGCCGCGATGCAGGAAGACGAGGAAGACCGCGGTCTGGACGCCGTCCACAACGGCCACCCGAACAAGTACAACAACTCCATCTGGTCGCGGCAGATCCAGGTGACCGACGGGACCGGCACGAAGCAGGTCTGGGTGCGGCAGATGCTTGGCTACGGCGGCATCGGCGTCCTCATGTTGCCGAACGGCGCCGTCTTCTACTACTTCGGCGACAAGGACCAGCACGACTGGCTGCGATCCGCGAGGGAGGCGTACAAGCTCCGATGACACGACCAGCACCGGAGGGATCGAAGACGAGCTCCCTCGACGGAACCGGCCCGTTCGCGGGCCTGCGGATCGTCGAACTCGCGGAGGGTGTCGCCGGCCCGTACTGCGGCAAGCTGCTTGCCGACCTGGGCGCCGACGTGATCAAGGTCGAGCCGCCCGCGGGCGACGCCGCCCGCCGGGCGAACGGTTCCGACCCGGAAGGCTCGCCGCTCTTCCTCTACTGCAACACGAGCAAACGGGGAGTCGTCCTCGACCCGGACGGCGAGGACGATCGCGGCACCCTCGACAGCCTGCTCCGGACCGCCCACGCCCTGATCGTCGACCGCGAACCACCCCCGGAGACACCGCCGGACCTGATCGTCGCGGCGGTCACGCCCTACGGCCTCACAGGACCCCGCTCGGGAGCGCCCGCCGGCGAACTCACGCTCACCCACGGCGGCGGACTGGTCAACCAGATGCCGGCCCGCTCCCGCGACATCGATCGCGCGCCGGTCGCCCTGGGCGGCCATCAGGCCGGCTACCACGCCGGCCTGGTGACCGCGTTGACGGTCGCCGCCCTCCTCTACGAACGCGGCCACGCCGACGCCGCTCGGGTCGACGTCTCCATGCAGGACGTGATGATCAGCCTGGTGGCGCCGCTCCTGGCCAGCGCCCGCTACCACGAGACGACCTGGTCGCGGGTGCCGGACCGCCCGCCGGCCATGGGCAGGCTGAAGACGAGCGACGGCTACGTCATCCTGAACGCCTTCGACGACCATCACTTCGAGCTCTTCCGCGAACTGATGGGCAATCCGGACTGGTGCCAGGGCGACGAGTGGAAGGACATGGCCTACCGCAGCCATCACCTGATGGAGATCGCTCCCCAGGTCGACGCCTGGGCCCTCGAACAGAAGCGCGACGACCTCTACCACCGTGCCGCCAGACTGGGCATTCCGGTGGGGCCGATCCACGACGCCGCGGACGTGATGCGCTACCAGCAGTACGCCGCCCGCGACTACTTCGTCGAAGTGGACCACTCGAGCACCGGGGCCAGGCGCTATGCCGGCTGGCCATACCGGATGGGCGCCTCCAGACCGAAAGTGTCGCGCCCGGCGCCGCGGCTCGGCGAACACTCGAGCGAGGTCCTCGCCGAAGTCGCCGCCGCCGGCAACGGCGCTCCGGTCGCCACCGGCTCGGTCCCGACCGCTCCACCCGCGACGCGCAAGCTCCCGCTCGAGGGCATACGCGTCGCCGAGTTCGCCTGGGTGTGGGCGGGTCCCTACGCCGGCGTCCTGCTCTCGACCCTGGGCGCCGAGGTGATCAAGGTCGAAGGGCCCAGGCGCCTCGACCTGACGCGCCGCTCCGTCGTCTGGCCCCGCGCCGAGGAGGCGCCGCAGAAGATCGGCGAGGACGCCGGCATGGCGTTCAACACGATGAACCTGAACAAGCGGTCGCTGGCCCTGGACCTGTCGCAGGCGGAAGGCCGCGAACTCGCCCTGCGCCTCGCCGGCGAGTGCGACGTGATCTACGACAACATGCGTCCCGGCGCCATGGTCAAGCTCGGCCTCGACCACGAGAACCTCCGCCGCGCGAACCCGGAGCTCATCGTGGCCTCCTCGTCGGGACGCGGCCACGGCGGCCCGGAAACCGAGTACCTCGGCTACGCGATGGTCCACCAGGGCGTGGCCGGCGGGGCCTGGATCTCCGGCTACCCGGACGATCACCCGACTCACAGCGGCGGCGACGTCGATCTGATGAACGCGATCACCCTCGCCTTCTCGATCGTCGCCGCGCTCCATCACCGCAGCCGCACCGGCGAAGGCCAGTTCATCGACTACTCGCAGTGCGAGGGCGTGAGCTCGATCCTCGGCGAGATCCTCCTCGAGTACGAGATGACGGGGGAAGTCCCGGAACGCGCCGGCAACTCGCACCGCCGTTCGGCGCCGCACGGCGTCTATCGCTGCTGGGGAATCGACCGCTGGCTCGCCATCGAGGTGCACAGCGACGAGGAGTTCGCCCGGCTCGCGGCGACGATGGGCCGGCCCGAGTTGACCGAGGATTCCCGCTTCGCGACCGCAACGGCCAGGAAGCAGAACGAAACGGCGCTCGACGCGATCGTCGGCGCCTGGACCAGGGAACGGGACCGCGACTGGCTCGCCCGCGAACTCCTGCGGGCCGGTGTCGCCGCCGCGCCGTCGCGCGATGCCCGCGACCTCTACGCCGACTCGCACCTGCGGGCCCGGGGCTCCTTCGCCACCGTCGAGCACCCGGAGTGGGGAGACCTGGAACTCGTCGGGCCGCCGTTCCGTATCTCGGGCCGCGATCTCAGCCCTCGCCGGGCGCCCCTGCTCGGCGAGCACACCGACGTCGTCCTCGCCGATGTCCTCGGGCTCTCCGCCGACGAGATCGCCGCCTGCCGTGGCCGCGGCATCGTCGCCTGACTGGGTGCGCCGGCGCCCCCGCCGGCATCCGGCGCGTAGCGCCGGCCCTCCGACATGCCGAGTAAACTGCCCACGCCATCCGCATCCCACATCTCCAAGGGAGGTCTCCAGTGATTCGACTCACCCGAACGTCGTGCAGCGCCACCATCGCGGCGGCCGCCATCGTGACCGCGCTCCTCTTCGCTCCACCGGTCCCCGCCTTCGCCCAGGACGGCACCTCAGTGACCGTCGACATCATGAGCAAGTACCGCGTCGCCCCGAACATCACCTATCTGACGGCCGACGGCTATGAGTCGAAGCTGGACGTGATGACGCCCCGCGGCCAGGGGCCGGTGCCCGCCCTGATCTACATCCACGGCGGCGGCTGGGTCGGCGGAACGAAGGAATCCAGCGTGCTGCGCGCCCTCCCCTACCTCGAGATGGGATGGGCCGTGGTCAACGTCGAGTACCGCCTCGGCCGCAACGCCCTCGCTCCCGGCGCCGTCGAGGACTGCCGCTGCGCCCTGCGCTGGATCTACGAGAACGCCGGGGACTACAACATCGACACCTCCCGCCTGGTGGTGAGCGGCGCCTCCGCCGGCGGCCACCTGTCGCTGACCACGGGCATGCTGCCGGCCTCCGCCGGCCTCGACCGACTCTGCCCCGGCCGCGACGCGGACCGTCCGGGCTGGGCCGCGGCGGACGAGTACGAGATGCCGGTAGCGGCGATCGTCAACTGGTTCGGGATCACGGATGTAGGCGACCTGCTCGAAGGCGTCAACGCGAAGAGCTACGCCGTCGCCTGGATGGGATCGAAGTCCGACCGCATGGAACTCGCGAAGCGCGTGTCGCCGTTGACGTACGTCCGTTCCGGACTGCCGCCGATCCTGACGATCCACGGCGACGTCGACAACATCGTCCCCTACCAGCACGCCCTCGACCTGCACGCGAAACTCGACGAGGCGGGTGTCACCAACAAGATCCACACCGTGCCGGGCAAGGGCCACGGCAACTTCAGCCCCGACGAGCAGCAGGAGATCTTCCGGGTCATCCGCGCCTTCCTCGACCAGCACGTGACCGGCGGAGGCGGCGCAAGCACCGGCGCCGAGTGAACGCCGCCACCGGGTGCGCCGGCGCCCCCGATCTCTGCACCCGCACCGCCGTCGACCTCGCCGGGCTACTGGCCCGCGGCGAGGTCTCGGCAGTCGAGGTGCTGGACGCCCACCTCGACTGGATCGACGAGCGCAATCCGGAACTCAACGCGATCTGCACGCTGGACCGCGACCACGCCCTCGAACAGGCGCGGGCCGTCGACGAGTTGCGTCGCCGCGATCCGGAAGCCGCGGCCGCGAAGCCGCTGCTCGGACTGCCGACCGCGGTCAAGGACCTGGTGCCGACGAAGGGCATCCGCACGACCCTCGGCTCGCCGATCTTCGCCGACAACGTCCCCGACTTCGATGCCCTGATCGTCGAACGGATCCGCGGCGCCGGCGCCGTCGTCCTCGGCAAGACGAACACCCCGGAGTTCGGCGCCGGCTCACAGACCTTCAACCCCGTCTTCGGCAAGACCCGCAACCCCTGGGATCCGAGCCGCACCTGCGGCGGTTCGAGCGGCGGCGCGGCGGCTGCGCTCGGGAGCGGCATGCTGCCCATCGCCGACGGCAGCGACCTCGGCGGCTCGCTCCGCAACCCGGCGAGTTTCTGCGGCGTGGTCGGCTTCCGGCCGACGCGGGGTCGGGTGCCGCGCGTGCCTCCCGAGCAGGGCTGGGACGATCTCGCCGTTCTCGGGCCGATGGGCCGCAACGTCTCCGACGCCGCGCTCCTGTTCTCCATCATCGCCGGGCCGGACCCGCGGGATCCCATCTCCCTGGCCCGACCCTCGGAGCCCTTCCACCCCGTCGAACCGCTCGACCTGCACGGCCTCCGTCTCGCCTGGACCCCTGACCTCGGCCTCTACCCGGTCGAACGGGAGGTCGTTCAGGTCTGCGAAGGGGCCTTGCCTGTGTTCCGGGACCTGGGCGCCGACGTCGAGGAAACCGCGCCCGATCTATCCGGGGCCGACGCCATCTTCCGCACCCTGCGCGCCAACCTGTTCGCCGACAAGCTGGGGGCGCTTTTCCCCGAGCGCCGTTCGCAGATGAAGGACACCGTAGTCGAAGAGATCGAACGAGGCCTGGCGCTCACGGGCCCGGACATCGCGACAGCCCAGGCTGAGCGCACCCGCCTCCACTGCCGCGTGGTCGAGTTCTTCAAGCGTTACGATGCCCTTCTCCTGCCCACAGTCCAGGTTCTTCCCTTCAACGTCGATGAGCCCTACCCAACCGAAATCGAGGGCCAGCCGATGACAAGCTACACGGACTGGATGGCCTCCTGCTACTCCATCACCGTCACCGGCTGCCCGGCCATCTCCGTCCCCTGCGGAGTCGGCCCATCGGGGCTGCCGGTGGGCCTGCAGATCGTCACGCCACGGCGAACGGACCGCCGGGCACTCGCCATCGCGGCGGCGTTCGAAGCCGCGGTCGCTGCCTGATCACTCGGGAATGCTCCTCCTCCATCAGACGTTGCCGATGAAAATGCCCCGGATACTGCTGCGCCTCGGCTTGGCCTGCCTCGCCGCGTTCGCGGCCGACGCCCTCCCGGCCCAGCCAGGCGGTGACTCAACTGCCACCGGAGCTCACATCCGCGGCCTGGTGACTGACGCCTCCGGAGCAGCGCTGGAAGGCGCCAGAATCCGGGCCCGGCCGCGAGACGCGATGGTCACGCCCTTCAACTCGCTCCGTTCGGCATCGACAATCTCGGCGTCCGACGGTTCCTTTCGCGTGGAAGGGGTCGTCCACGGCCACGCCTACCGTCTGATCGCTCAGGCGGCCGGCTACGCGAGTGCGCTCCTCGACCTGCCGCCTCTGGAACCCGGCACCACGATCGACCCCGTCCACCTGGTACTCGGTCCAGGCCGCCAGGTCCACGGCACAACGGTCGACACCGAAGGGAACCCCGTGGCCGAAGCCAACGTGTCCCTGCTCTGGCCCCTGGACCAGTCCAGCTACAGATCCCGCTTCGAAACTCCAGCCGCAACGACCAGGACAAACGAACAGGGCGCGTTCGTGTTCTCCGCCGTGGCGCCCGGCGACTACGCACTGCGCCTGCGCCATCCCGGGTACGCTGACCGCCCGCCGGCAGAGATCGACGTCCCCGCCGGCGACGCGAACCTCGATCTCGGCGATCTGACCCTCGTCTCCGGCGGGACGATCCGCGGAGTCGTCCTCGGCGCCGACGGTGAGCCGGTCGCGGGCGCCTGGATAAGGGCCCAGGCCCGGAACCAGTTCGGGAGGACTGCGCGAACGGCCACGGCCGATGCGGACGGTCGCTTCAGGCTCGAGGGCCTCTCCACCGATCTGGTCGACCTCGGCGTGCGGGGCGCCGGCTACCCTCTGCTCACTCGGCCGGGCGTTCGCGTCGACCGCGAGGACCCGATCCTGATCGAGCTCCTGCACGGGGGAATCGTTACGGGCCGCGTCGTCGACGCAGACGGAAGCGGTGCCGCCGGCGTCCCTGTGAGGCTCAGGAGAGAACACGACCGCCGTTCCGGCGGCAGCCCGGTCCTGTGGGGGCCGAGAGACAGCTTTCCCCGGCGAGTCACCGATGCCGAAGGCCGCTTCCGCTTCGACGACGTTCCCTCCGGCAACTGGTCGGCCGAAGCGAGGAAGGGGGCGGAGGCGGCCAAGGTCGACGAGTTCGAGCTGGCCCCGGGTGCCGAGCGGGAGATCGAACTCGTCCTTGGCACGGCCGACCGCCTGACCGTGACCGTCACGACGCCCCCTGGCGAACCCGTGGCCGGTGCGACCGTCCTGATCCGGTCCGGAGGGGAGAACAGGTTGAGCGGCTACGGCCAAACCAACGGCAGCGGCGAAGCGCAGATCGACATCTCCCCCGGCCCCGCGACGGTCGAGGTGGAACACGAGCGACTCGGGGATGAATCGCGGCAGGTGGAACTGTCGCCGGGGGCCAACGAACTCCGGATCGAACTTCAGGCCATCGCCGAGATCGCCGGCACGGTCCGCTCTCACGACGGCGCGGCGCTGGCCCTGGCCACCATCGAAGCCGTGACGGAGCACTCCTTCGACACCGAGTTTCGTCAACTGAACACGGTCTCGGACCAGGACGGCGCGTTCCGTGTCACAGGCGTCGAGCCCGGCAGCTACATCGTCACCGCGCGATCGCCCGGCCACGCCGACGGCGGTCCCGAGACGCCGATCCGGGTCGACCGCGAGACCATCGAGGGCATCGAGATCGTGCTCCAGCCGGAGGCGAGGATCGTCGGCGTCGTAGCCGGGTTGACCCCCTCGGACCTGGCACAGGTGGAGATCAGGGCCTGGAGAGCCTCCCGCTCGCGGATGGCGACGCCGGACGCCGAAGGGAACTTCTCCCTGGAAGGTCTCAGCCCCGGCACCTGGAGGGTTACCGCCACCAGGGGCGTCCCAGGCTCGGAACGGAGGCTCACCCAGACGGTGACCGTCGACCAGGACGCAGCCGAGACCTTCGTTGAACTGCGATTCGAGCGCGGGCTCCGCCTGTCCGGACAGGTGCTCGAAGGCGGGGAGCCACTCGCCGGAGCGAGGCTGGGGATCGCGGGACAGTCCGCCCAGACCGATCGGGAAGGCTACTTCTCGTTGGAAGGACTCAAGCCCGGCCGCACGCAGGTGCGCATCAGCCGGCCGGACTTCGGCAGCTCGCAGTACCAGGCGATCGACATCGAGAGCGACCTGGAGGGCGTCCGCATCGAGCTGGAACCGGCTGCCGCGACGATCGCCGGCGTGGTCGTCAACGCCGCCACCGGCGAACCGATCTACCTTGCGCATCTGATCGCCGCGGACGCAGCCACGATCGACGCCATCGCGGCAGGTGAAGCCGACGCATCGTTCGTCGGTACCAGTTTCTCGTTCAGCCAACCCCAGGGCGAGTTCGAACTTGAGCTGCGCGCGAACGCCGACCATGTGCGGGTCACCCGCGACGGCTACGAGAGCACTCAGATTCCGCTGAACATCGCGCCGGGCGAGCACCGGGAGGATGTGGTGATTCGGCTACAGCCGGCAGCGACCGAATCGCCAAACCAGTAGCGCCCGGCCCGAGCGCCCAAGAGCCACGGCGACACCTGAAGTCCACGCCCAGACCGGCCGAACTGACCGCACGCACCACCTGGAACACGCGGCCTCTAGAATCCGGGGGTGTCCCGTCTCGTAAACAGATCGCGGCTGAGCTTGCTCGGAGCGCTGCTGTGCCTCGGCCTCACCACGGTCAACGCCGACCCCGTTCCTGCGCAGCCAGCCGACCGGCCACACACCGCGACCGGCACACTGGTCGACGAGCGCGGAGTGCCAGTCGCCGATGTCGAGGTCGTACTTCGGCCCTACCCGAGCGAGTACGAGGTCGCACTCCAGTTACTGGGTGCCGCCGACGCGCTGCCGGCGGTCGTCGACCGTACGGTTTCCGGATCGGACGGGTCGTACTCGCTGTCGGCCCTGGAGGTCGGGCCCTATCGGATCGAGGTCTGGCCCCGGGCAGAGGCAAACCAGCCCGCCGAAACCGCGCCTCTTGTCCACGGCGCACTGACGCCGCTCAAGGGGTTCCAGGTCGTCGAACCGATCGAAGTGCCGGACCGCCACCGTGTCGCGGTCCGCGTGCTGGATGCGGACGACCAGCCCGTCGAGGGCGCTCTGGTCATAGCGGATCCACACCCATGGAGATCGCCTGGCTACACCGGCGCGCTCCGCCAGAGGCGTAGCGATGCGCGCGAGGGGAAGCGCTCACGACTGCAGGCTCAGGAGATCTATCCCACCTATCATCGTCGCGCATCCCATACCGGCGCGGACGGGATCGCCCGCTTCCTGATGCCGACGGCGGACGCCAACGTCGCGGTCCATGCGAAGGACTTCAGCCTGGGAGAGGCCAGAACCCAGTCAGGCCGTGCCGTGCTCCACCTTGAGCGCTCCGCCGCTGTCCGACTTCACGTCCGCGGCCCCGAGGGCCGACCGGAGCCGCGGGTTCTGGTCCGCGCCGCCAGCCAGCCGGGAAGCCGGCGGGCACCCCTGACCGTCACCGACGAGAACGGTGAGGCGGTGGTCGGTCCTGTCGGCGGCTCCGAAGCGATCTGGCACTTCGAGCGCGCGGACCACGCTTTCGCCGAGGTCCCCGTACGCACGTCCGCCGCGACGGCGGAGAGCGTGCTGGAGGTGCGACTCGAAGCCTCCATTCGTGTTCCCGGTCGAGTAGTCGATACGGTCTCGGGCCTCTCGGTCCACGGCGCGGCGGTCTGGGTCCAGGGCTCCCCCGGTTTCGGCGACTCCAGCGGACCGACCGGCACATTCGACCTGAGCATGCCGCCCTCGCGGGAGCGGATGCAGCTTGTCGTAGCCGCCACGCACTATCGATCCGCGACGACTGACGTAGCTCTCTCCGAGGCGGGGCGCCTCGAGGAAGCGAAGATCGGCCTCGAACCTTCGGTTCCAATTCACGGCCTGGTCACGGACAGTGAGGCCAGACCCGTAGCGGGGGCGAAGATCTGGGCCACGCCGCGCGCCGGCGGGTTCGTACCCGGCTACCCGATCGATCCCTCACCTACTGTTTCGGCCCCCGACGGCACCTTCCGCGTGGAAGAGACGGCCTACGGCTATACCTACCGGCTGACTGCGTACGCACCGGGCTACGCCTACGCTCTGGTCGATCTACCCCCCTTCGAATCGGACCAGGTCATCGAGCCGGTCGAACTCGTGCTCCAGAGGGGCCGGCGCGTCGTGGGCACGGTCGTCGATGACCAGGGGACTTTCGTGGCTGCGGCCCACGTCGCGTTGCTCTGGCCACTTGACGAGTCCGAGTTCCGGTCCACTTTCGACGCACCGGCGACGGCCACGACGACCGACGGGAACGGCGGGTTTGCGTTTCCCGCGGCCGCCCCGGGCAGCTACGAGATACGGATCACCCACCCCGAGTACGCGGAGCGCACGCCCTCGGACATCGAGGTTCCGGCAGGCGACTCGGACCTCGACCTCGGCGAGTTCAGTCTGCCGACCGGCCAGAGGATTCACGGCATCGTCGCCGGTTCGGACGGACAACCCGTCGCCGGCGCCGTTGTCAAGGCGCGAGGCCGCTACCAGGCCGGGCAATCCGCGGAGAGGGAGTCGACAACGGATGCCGACGGCCGCTTTCGGCTGGCCGGCCTCTCCTCAGACTTCGTCGATCTCGCGGTGCGGGCGTCCGGCTACCCGTTGCTCCTCCGGCCCGGCGTTCGCGCCAACAGCGAGGCGCCGGTCCGCATCGAACTTGTACCGGGAGCCTCTCTCCACGGCCGCGTCCTCGACAACGGCGGGAACGGCGTTGCCGGCGGACTCGTCAGACTCCGGATCGAGTTGGACTACCGTGCCGGAGGCGATCCGCGTGTCTGGGAGCGGGAGGAAATGTCCCCCCGCGCCTCGACGGACACCGAAGGCCGGTTCCGGTTCGACAACCTCGTACCAGGCACCTGGTCGGCCGACGCGCATCACCAACACGAAGCGGCGAAGGTCGAGGGAATCGAGTTGGCCGCGGGCGATCAGCACGAGATCGAGCTGATCCTGGGTACACCCGACGAGTTGACCGTCTTCGTCACGACGTTGCCCGGCGAACCCGTTGCCGACGCCGTGGTCCAGGTCCGACCCGAAGGCGAAGCCGGATTCCAGGGGTACGGCCGCACCGACGGCAGCGGACGGACAAGGGTCGACATCTCTCCCGGCACCGCCGACGTCAAGGTCGAACACGACCAACTCCGGGACGCGTTGCGCCAGGTGCAGCTCTCGCCTGGTCCCAACGAACTGCGCGTCGCACTTCATCCCGGCGCGGAGATCAGCGGATCGGTCCGATCCGGCGATGGCTCCCCCCTCCCTCTGGCAACCATCGAGGCAACAACGGAGTTCTCGCTCGATACGGAGTTCCACCGGGCGAACACGGTTGCCGACAGCAACGGTGCTTTCCGCGTCACGGGCCTCGAACCCGGCCGCTACACCATCACGGCGCGGTCACCCGGCTACGCCGACGGTGGACCGGCGCAACCGGTCGAGATCACCGAGGCCTCCGTCGACGGCATCGAGATCGTGCTGGAACCGGGAGCCTCGATCGTCGGCGTCGTCACCGGGCTGACGCCGTCCGATCTGGCGCAGGTGGACATCAGGGCCTGGCAGGACATCCGCCGGCTCGAGGCGACGCCGGACGCCGCAGGGAACTTCGTCATCGAAGGCGTCGGGCCAGGAACGTGGAGGGTCACCGCGAGGAAGGGTGATCCAACTTCGGCCAGGAGCGTGGAGCGCTCCGCGACCATCGAGCAGGGGCTTGCCGAGGTCTTTGTGGAGCTGCCCTTCGAACGCGGCCTTCGCCTCGCCGGACAAGTGTTGGAGGGCGGCCGGCCTGTGCCCGGCGCCGTGCTGGCGGCCTATGCTCCCGGCGAACCGAACGGCCAGTCCACCACGACCGATCACCAGGGTCGCTTCGTGCTGGAAGGGCTCAGGTCCGGCCTGAACCAGTTGAGCATCGGCTCGGCTGACTTCAGCTCGGCGGAGTTCCGATCGATCGAACTGCAAGCGGATCTGGAGGGCATCCGCATCGAACTCGAGCCGGCCCTGGCCACCCTCGCCGGCATCGTCGTCGACGACGAAACCGGCCGACCGCTCGACTTTGCGCAGCTCGTCGCCGGCGACGCGGTCACCATCGGCGCCCTCGCCAGCGGTGGCGAGCTCGGGTCCCTGGTCGGCAACGCCTCGGCTGTCTTTGCCGTCGACGGCGGCAGGTTCGAACTCGAACTGCGCACGAACGCCGAGAGGTTGCTGGTTTCCCGGCAGGGCTACGAAAGCACCGAGATTCCATTGAACGCCACTGCCGGTCAGCGACAGGAAGGACTGGTCATCCGGTTGCGGCGTGCAGCCGCCGACGCGCCGAACCAGTAGCCGCCGCGGTCGCCTCCGAGTAGCAGGCGCTCCGCTTTACCTCCGCTCGTACGTGTACAACTTCCGCCCGCTGGCCGAGACCGTCTCCACGTTGCGGATCGCCGCGTACGGCTCCAATGCCGCTTCCCATGCCTCCGGCGTGTAGTCGGCGAAGCGATCGCCGCGCAACGTGAGCAAATCGTCTACCCTCGGGTCGCCCTGGGGAACAAACTCGACCAGTCCGCGCGGAGCGAGGGAGACGAGCCACGCGGCAATTCGAGGCAACGGCACGTTGCGGCCGATGGCCAGGTGGTGTAGCACGGCCAACGCCACCAGGGCGTCAGCACTCCGGGAACGGCGCGCCAGCGAACGCCTCTCTGTCTGGGACCAGCCCTGGTCAGGCGACGGGTTGGCGAGGTCCTGGTAGAGGGGCAGGAATCGCAGGCGATCCGAACGCGCCCGGGCGCAAGCGCTCTCCAACGCGCCGAAGTCGGAATCGAAGCCGATCACGCTGCGAACGCCCTCCTCCAGGGCGATCGCGGCGAACTCGCCCGTGTTGCAGCCGAGATCCCAGAGCTGCTCCGGCGGCGCCTTGGCAATGAAAGAGCGAACCGATTCAGCCTTGCGCGAGGCTTCGCCCGTGTCGTAGCTCGTCAGCAGGGAGTAGTCGCTCCAGGTCGTGTCCGTGCCCTTGGGTTCAAGACTCTTGATCCAGCGCCGAAGCTGGGTCAGGAGACCCCGGTAGGCATTGCGAGGCAATCGGCGTCTCTCCGTCCGTTTCGCCGCATCGCTGCGCGAGTCGGCTCGCCGTTCGAAGCGAAGCGGCAGCAGGACATGGGCCTGCATTCTCGGTGACAAGCGCTTCCGACGCGGCAGCAAAGCCGCCAGTTCGCGGCCCGGGACCCCCTCCTGCATTCCGCGATACCAGGCGTTGTGCGGCACACCGAGCTCGGAGGCCAGCAACAGGGGGTTCAGGAACTGTTCGCAGAACTGCGAATGACCCTCCCAGTACTCGCCCTCGCGGTAGCGCCGCAGCGACAGCCAGTCGATGAACACCGGCTTGGCGCCCTTGAACTGCACGTTGTAGGCGCTCGCGTCGGAGAGCGAGATGCCCCTGTCGAGCAGCCGGATCTGTGTTTCCAGGTGGTGGAGTGCCGCCTCCTTGAGCAGCGAGAAGGGCCACTCGTACGGATAGGAGATGAAGGGCAACCGGGGATGCTCCAGAACCAACCCCCCGGGCGGTGGCAGGACGCCGGCCTCGACCGGATCCACTTCCTCCGCCGCCACCAGCCCCCCCTCTACGACCAGTGCATCGACGAGACCGCACTCCCGCACGTAGCGGTACTCCTCGACCCCTACCGGGGCGACGCTTCGGAAGATGCGGCCGTCCCGGCCCTCGATCACCTGCCCCGCCGGATCGCGGAAGGAGGAAGGCTCGGCCTGGGACTCGGGCGCAGCCCCAGCCCGCACTATTCGGACTCGGGCTCGTCGGTGCTGCCGAAGCCGAAGAAGGCCTGAATGCGCCGCCAGTAGAACTTGAAGGCGAGCGCCCCTGCCGCCACGCCGCCGATGACCGCCTGCAGGATCATGCTGCCCGACGCCGGATCAAGGTAGGCATGGGCCGCCTGGGGCACGCTCAGCGCGAAACCAAGAGAAACCACCAAGACAACCAGGAGGCTGGTTCGATTCTTCGCCATTCGTCTCGCTCCCCGGGGACGCTGCCCGCCACCCCTGTGAACAGTGCGTGAAGACGAACAGATCCGGGGCGTTTCGTCAAGGGAACCAGCCTGCCCCAACCTCTCGCCTGGGAGCCGGAATCGCCCCTCCCCACACGATAGAATGCGCCGAGGGCCGCCGCCTCGACACGCCCCATCCTCCCCCGGAACCTGGAGCGGACCGCATGAGAGCATCCCGCAGGCACCGTAGTCGCCAACGACATCGTGGCCTGCTCAGGTTCGCGGCCACACTGGCCACGGCGCTCCTCTGCACACTGGAGCTGCTTGATCCATCGGGCGGTGCCTTGCAGGCGCAGCAACGGTCGGTCCCGCCGACCGTAGTCGGACGACTCATCGCCCCGGACCTCAAACCGGCGGTCGGTCTTGACGTGCAACTGATCCCGGTTCCAGGCAGCTACGTCCGGCGACTGCGGGAACTAGGCGAAACGGACGCGGTTCCGGTCGTCGATCGCGCCCGATCCGATGAAGACGGTCGCTTCGAACTGCTCGCACCGAGGCCGGGACCGTATCGCCTGGAGATCCTCGCAGTCGCACCCGGAACCGCTCCACCCACCGTGGTCGCGCCGGTTTACACGGACCTCCTGCCGCTCGCCGAGCCGACAACCCTGGCGGATATCCGCCTGCCGGACATGCATGACCTCATCGTTGGCGCAAGAGACGATGCCGGTAAACCAGTCGAGGGCGCCCTGGTCGTCGCACGAGCCACACGCTGGTCGCACCGGGAGCGCCAGACCCCCCAGCCCGAGCAGAGGCACATCGGGCGGCCCTGGCAGCGACCCGAGCGACCGCAGCAGCCAGTGTGGCTCTACCCGACCTTCGGACGCGCCGTGGCCCGCACAGACGCGGAAGGACTGGTCCGTCTCTCCCTGCCGACACCCGACGCGAACGTCTTTGTCATCGCCCCGGGCTTCGAGCTTCGTGCCGGCATGGTGGCAGGCCGTGGCAGGTTCGAGCTACGGCGCGATCCGGGCGTCACGCTGCGGGTCACGGATCCCGGCGGAACACCCGTACCCCGGGCGCTGATCCGCGTGGCGGAGAACGCCGCGATCCCTCTCGCCCTGACCGACAAGCGCGGCGAAGCAACGGTCGGCCTGAACTCCGGCGAGGCCATCCCGTTCCAGGTCGAGACGAGCGACCGGAGCTTCGGGCGAACCCAACCGATCGAACTGCCGACGGACGGCTCGGCCCGACCGGAGGTCGTCCACGTCAGCGTTGCTCCGGCCATCGAACTGACCGGCAGGGCAGTCGATGCGGAGACACGTCGAGGCATCGACGGTGCCGTCGTCTGGCTGAATGGCCGACCCGGCGATCACGCCCGGGCTGGCGCTGGCGGCGGCTTCACGCTGCGGACCCGCCCGAACATCGAGAGACTCCAGTTGGCCGCCGCGGCAACCGACTACCGGACCCGGACGATGGAGGTCCTGCCCGAGCGCGTCCGGGATCGGGACGGCCTTTCCATCGAACTGAAACCGGCAACCCGGATCACCGGAACGGTGACCGACGCCAGCGGAAATCCAGTCGCTGGAGCGCAGCTCCTGGTCGACCGCGTCGACCCGCGGCAGGCCGGTGCGTCACTCGGAGGTCCGGGCACGTCCTACCGGTGGCGGGCCGCCTACGGGCTGGACCATCAGGCCGTGTCGGGCGCCGATGGTACGTTCCAGCTCACCGGACTCGAACGCCGCGTCGCGCATCAGGTCACGGTCGAGGCCAGTGGTTACCTGCGCACGTCGATCCACCTCCCCGCCGGCAATCGGATGGCCACACCGGAACCTCTCGGAATCGTCCTTGAACGGGGACGGCGCGCCTGGGGGACGGTGGTCGATGACCAGGGGCAGCCGGTTCAGGGGACGGCCGTGGCGCTCCTGCCGGTGTCCCGGACTCCACGCGGCGGCATCTCCCTGAGCGTCGACTCCCACCTGACCGCGACGACCGATCCGGAGGGCGTGTTCGAGTTCCCGACCGTCGGCGCCGGCGGCTACCAGCTCGACGTCGACCATGCCGAGTTCGTCAGCCCCGAGCCCACGGAGCTCGACATCCCCGCCGGCGAAGGCGAGTTCCTGATCGGCGAGGTCACCCTGGCGCCCGGCGTCGCGATCGAGGGCGTCGTATCCGATCCGGAGCGCCGGCGCGTGGCGGACGCCCGGATCACGGCCTACCAGATCGGTCCACGCAGCGACGGATCCCGCACCGCGACGACCGACGACGCCGGCCGTTTCCGGGTCGGCGGGCTCCGGGACCGCCTGGTCGAGCTGGCGGCCGAGGCGGACGGCTTCGCGCGTTCCTACCTGAACGGCGTCAGACCCGCGACGAACGACCTGATCGAGATCGAGTTGAACCGTGGCGCCACACTGGCCGGACGGGTCGTCGACATGCACGGCAGCGGCGTTGCGGGCGTCTCCGTGAATCTCCAGGCTGATCTTTCCAGGTCCGTCAGCCCAAGGTCTCTTCGGCAATACAGCGGCCAGCAACCCTTCACCCAGACCGACGCCGACGGGCGCTTCCGGTTCGACACCATCGCGGCCGGTACCTGGATCGCCGGGGTCTTCGGAGGCCCGGCGGGAACAACCGAAAGCGATCCGATTCGCCTGCAGACCGGCGACGTCCGGGAGATCGAGCTCGTGCTCGGGAGCCCCGGTGCTCAGGTCGAGGGCGTCGTCACGAACCACCTCGGCGACCCCGTCGAGGGCGCTCAGATCACGATCATCGGCAACGACGTCCTAGCTGGCCGATCAGCTTCCCCCGTGGACTCCATCCGGATGAGCCAGACCGACTCCGGAGGCCGCTTTCGGGTTCCAGGCACCCGTCCAGGTCCTTCCACGATCACGGCCGGGCACGGCGAGTATCGAGACACAGCACGGGAGATCACGGTCGAGCCCGGAACCAACGAGGTCTCGCTGGTCCTGGAGCCCGGCCTGGAGATCACGGGCTCCGTGCGCTCGGCGGAGGGTCGGCCGATTCCGCTTGCGGCGCTCCAAGCGCAGGCCGCTCCCTCGCCCGGCGACGGACAGCCGTCCGGGAGCATTCCCTCTCTCGCCTGGCGGATCGGAACGTTGGGCCAGCCGATCGAGACCCTTACGGACAGCGACGGCCGCTACCGCCTCACCGGCCTCAACGACGGCACTTACAACCTGCGGGCCTGGGCGGACGGCTACGGTGGGAGCGGCCCCGGCCAGGCAGTCCGGCTGGACGGAGTCTCCGTCGCCGGCGTGGACATCGTGCTCCTGCCCGAGGCGACCATCGAGGTGCGGATAAGCGGAGCCGACCCCTTCGGCCTCGTCGTCCGGTCCTTCCAGGGCGACGACCATCGAGAAGCCATCCGGATCGCCGACGGTCGTCACCGGATCGACGGCCTCGGCCCCGGCGACTGGACCGTCTACGCCACGGAGTTCGACGGTAGGACCGTTCAGCAGGTCGTCTCCCTCGCAGCCGGCGAAAAGGCCTCGGCCGAACTCCACTTCGAGGAAGGCCTGCGGCTGAGTGGCCAGGTCACCACGGCAGGGGAACCCGTGTCCGGCGGCACCGTGATGTTGTTTCGAACAAACACCCAGACGCTCGGCGGTGGCCTGGACCGTCAGGGGCGTTTCGAGATCGGCGGACTGCAGCCAGGCGTCTATCTCGCGTGGATTGCCGTCGCGGACGACACCGTCTACCGGCGCCGGCTTGAACTGCAAACAAACCGGGAGGTCCGTCTCGACCTGGAACCACCCGCGACGCTCACCGGTCTCGTCGTCGACGCCCGAACCGGGCAGCCGGTCGCCGATGCCTTCGTCAGCCCGATCGTCGATATCGGCTTTCCCGACCCTGTGCCCGCAGGCATGGTCCGGTCCGACACGACCGGGAGATTCGAGCTGCGAACGGCTCCCGGCGCCTTCGAAGTGCTGGTCGGTCGAGAGGGCTTCTCCGAACGGCGGCTCTCGGTGGAACTGGCGCCTTCCGAGCACCGCCGGGGTATGGTCTTCGAACTGCAGCCGGAGGCGTCGAGCCAGCTTCCTCCGTAGCTCTCGCAAGGGCCCGTCATACGGCGTCAACGACTTCCAGACGCCGCACATCGGCCAGCGCCGCCATCTTTCGGTCCAGCGTCAGCACTGTGAGCCCGGCACGCGTGTAGTCATCGGCGATCAGACGGTCGAACAGGCCCGCACCTCCAGACGCTTCGAGGGCCGCAAGTACCGCATGTCCGTTGAGGGGCGACAAGAGACCGCTTCGAAGGACGTCGAGCAGTCCGGCGCGAGCCTCGGGCTTCGACACCCGGTAGTGGTGCTGAACCGCCACGTACGCCTCGCCGATCACCTGGTTCGAGGCGAAGATCTCGCCGCCTTCCTGCTCCACCAGCCGAATCAGACCCGCTACGCAGTCCAGGAATTCCTCCCTGGACTCGCCGGTGAGCAGGCGCACCAGAATGGAGGTGTCAATCCCGAAGCGTCGCCTCATGCGACTGCGAGCGGAACGCTTCGAGGTCGAAGGCGCCGCGGCTCCGGTCCAGGCTGTCGCTCAGAGGTGCAAGGCGGTCGTGGCGGATTCGCTGCGGACGCAGGCGGAAGCCATCGGAACTCTCGACCAGCTCCAGGCGGTCTCCCGGCCCTACTCCGAGCGCGTCGAGGACCCGTGCCGGAAACGTGACCTGACGTTTCGATGTGATCTTGACGATCATCCTTCATCTCCTTACCGCACACCGTACTTCGGTAAGGCGATCGGGGCAAGGCCTGTAGCGGCCTGCGCCGTGCCAGGCCCAGGCCCAGGCCGTAGGATTGCCGCCCGCCCGGCGGAGAGCAAACGACACAGCCCAACAGCAAGGGAGATTCTCAGTGGACATCGCGAACAGGATCATGGTCGTCACCGGCGGCGCCTCCGGAATCGGCAAGGCGCTCGCCGAGGCGTTTCATCGCGAGGGGGCGCGGCACGTCGTCGTTGCCGACCTGGACGAGAAGGGAGCCAAGGAAGTCGCCGAGACCATCGGCGGCACAGGCGTCGGACTGGACGTGGCCGACGAGGGCGCCGTGCGCGACCTGGTCGCGGCGACGCAGGCGAACATCGGCCCGATCGACCTCTTCATGTCGAACGCGGGCTACGTCACGATCGGCGGACTCGAGGTGCCGAACAAGGAGATCAACGACATGTGGGACGTCCACGTGATGTCCCACGTCTACGCGGCCCGGGCCGTCCTGCCGTCGATGATCGAGCGCGGCGAGGGCTACATCATGAGCACCGCCTCGGCGGCCGGGCTCCTGACCCAGCTCGGTTCGCTCGCCTATTCGCTGACCAAGCACGCGTCGGTGGCGCTGGCGGAGTGGATCGCGATCACTCATGGCCACCAGGGCATCCGCGTCTCGGTGCATTGTCCGCAGGCCGTGCGCACGAACATCGGCGCCAACAGCCCGAACCCGCGGCGCCGGGACGCGCTGTCCGTCGGCGTCGCCTCGGGAGACGGCGTGCTGACCTCCGAGCAGGCGGCCGACGCCTGCATCGAGGCGGTCCGCGCGGAGCGGTTCTGGGTGCTTCCCCACCCCGAGGTCGCCGAGTACGTCCGGCGCAAGGCGACCGACATCGACCGCTGGCTGCACGGAATGCGGCGGTTCCAGGGGCGGCTCTACGAAGGCAGGCAGCTCCCCGGCGACTGGTTCACCGACTCCCAGGGCGACTGACGTGACCGCGTCCGGCGACCCGGTCGTCGCGAGCCGGAAGGACGGCGTCGCCGAGATCGTGCTGAACCGGCCCGCCCGCCGGAACGCGGTGACCGGGCCGCTGGCGAAGCGCCTGCACGAGGAGATCGTCGCGGCGACCGAAGACGACGAGGTCGCCGTGCTGCTGATCCGCGGCGCCGGCGGGGCCTTCTGCTCCGGCCTCGACCTCGGCGAATTCCGGGCCGACCCGCCGCCGGCCTGGATGCCGGAATTCAGCGGCCTCTGGCTCGACGTCCATGCGGCCCTCTACGACTGCCCGAAGCCGGTCGTCGCGGCGCTTGAACGATTCGCGATCAACGCCGGCTCCGCGCTGGCGCTCGCGGCCGACCTGCTGGTCGCCGGCGAGCAGGCTTTCCTGCACGTCGGCGAGATCCAGATGGGCATGGTCGCGCCAATGAACATGGCCTGGCTGCGGCTGCGCCACCCGGAGAGCGTGGCCGCCCGGCTGGCGATCGTGGGTCGTCGCCACGCGGGACCGGAGCTTGCGGCGTTGGGCGTCGCCTCCGAAGTCGTCCCCGACGACGCCGTGCTGGACCGTGCCCGGGAACTTTCCGCGACGATCGCCGGTTATCCCCCGAGCGGTGTCCAGGCAATCAAGGCCACCGTCATCCGAGGCCGGCCCGCCGCGTCCGGCCGCGAGTGGTTCGCGCAGCTTCGCGGCGGCTGAGAGCCACCGGGACAAACCGGGGCTTCGGACAAGCCGCGGGCAAGACGCCCGCGCTCGAAGGGACGGACAGCGGCCGCCCGGTCGCGGTAGGATAGGAGACTAATGACGGCCTTCTCATTAGACGACAAATACACGCTCACTGAAGGCCGCGTCGCAATCACCGGTGTCCAGGCTCTCGTCCGGTTACCGATGGACCAGCACCGCCGCGACCGGCAAGCCGGTCTGCGGGTTGGCGCCTTCATCAGCGGCTATCCCGGATCGCCGCTTGGGGAGTACGACAAGCAACTTCAGCGAGCGAACAGGCTGCTGGCGGAGCATGACGTGGTCTGCCAGCCGGCCATCAACGAGGAGACGGCGGCGACCGCGATCTACGGCGCCCAGCTCCTGGAACGTTTTCCGCATGAACGCTTCGACGGCGTAGTCGGCATCTGGTACGGCAAGACGCCCGGCGTCGACCGCACCGGCGACGCGTTCCGCCACGGCAACTTCATCGGCACCGGCAAGCACGGCGGCGCCCTGGTGCTGGCCGGCGACGACACCGCCTGCAAGAGCTCGACGATCCCCGGCGATAGCACGATCAGTCTCTTCGACCTCTCGATCCCGGTGCTCTATCCGGGCGACCCGGCCGAGGTGCTGGACTTCGGCCTGCACGGGATCGCCCTGTCGCGGTACGCCGGCCTGTGGACCGCCCTCAAGATCGTGACCAACGTCGCCGATGGCGGCGCCGTGATCGACCTGCCGCATCCCCGGCCACCGGTGCTGCCCGACCTCGACATCGGCGGCCGCCGCTTCGAGAAGCAGCTCGACATGCGGCTCCTGCCCCCCTACTCGATCGAGCTCGAACGGCAGATCTTCTCCGAGCGAACGGCGGCCGCCCTGGCGTACGTCCACGCGAACGGCCTCGACAGCATCCGCTGCGCCAGCCCCGGCGACCGCATCGGCCTGGTCGCGGCCGGCAAGCCCTACCGCGACCTGCGTCTGGCGCTCCAGCTTCTCGGCCTGGACGAGGCCGCGCTCGACCGTCATGGCATCCGCGTGCTCAAACTCGGTTGCATCGCGCCGGTCGAGCCGCGGCGCCTGCGCGAGTTCGCCCAGGGCCTCGAAGAGATCATCGTCATCGAGGACAAGCGCGGCTTCGTCGAGACGCAGATCCGCCAGGTCCTCTACAACCTGCCCGACCGGCCCCTGGTCGGCGGCAAGGAGACGCCCGCCGGCGAGACGCTGTTCCCGATGCACGGGGAACTCGAAGGCCACGACATGGCGCGTATTCTCGGCGCCTACCTGGAACAGCGCCTGCCGGGCGCCGTAGCGGCCGAGAGCCTGGCGCACCTGCGAGCCGGCGCCGAGTCCGCCGAGCTGGCCACGAAGCTGCCGGCCGCGCTGCCGCGGATGCCTTACTTCTGCAGCGGCTGCCCCCACAACACCTCGACCCAGCTTCCGGAGGGCTCGGACGTCGCCGGCGGCGGCATCGGCTGCCACGCGATGGCGATGTGGATGGACAGGGGCGTGAGCTGGCTGCCGCAGATGGGCGGCGAGGGCGCCTGCTGGATCGGTCTGGCGCCGTTCACCGAGCAGGAGCACGTGTTCCAGAACGTCGGCGACGGCACCTACGCCCACTCCGCCAGCAAGGCGATCGAGGCCTGTATCGCGGCCGACCTCCACATGACGTTCCGCATCCTCTACAACTCCGCCGTCGCCATGACGGGAGGTCAGGACGCGGTCGGGCTGCTCAGCTCGATGGGCGTCGCCAGGCAGCTTCAGCTCCAGGGCATGAAGCGGGTCGTCCTGGTGACCGAGGATCTGGAGCGCTTCCCCCACCGGGACGACAGCGGGGTCGAGATTCGGCACCGCCGTGACTACGACCACGTCCTCAAGGAACTGCGGGCGATCAAGGGCCCGACGGCCGTGGTCTACGACCAGCAGTGCGCGGCCGAGAAACGGCGCGAGCGCAAGCGCGGAATCCAGGAGACGCCGAGGCAGCGGGTCTACATCAACCCCGCCGTCTGCGAGGGCTGCGGCGACTGCGCGGCGAAATCGAACTGTCTTTCCGTCGCGCCGCTGGAGACCGAGTACGGCCGCAAGACCCAGATTCACCAGTCGTCCTGCAACCTCGACTACTCCTGCATCGAGGGCGACTGTCCCGCCTTCATGACCGTCGAACTGGGCGATGGGACGAAGCCGGTCCGGCGCGCCGCCGCGGCGCCGCTTGCCGAGGACGAGACGCCGGAACCCGTCCGTCAACTGCCGGACGACGCCACCTTCCGGGCGCTGCTCGTGGGCATCGGCGGCACCGGCGTGGTGACCGTCGACGCGATCCTCGTCACCGCGGCCCTGATGGAGGGCAGATACGCGGTCCACCTCGACCAGACCGGTCTGGCCCAAAAGGGCGGCGCGGTCGTATCGAACCTGCTGCTCAGCCGCGGGTCGATCCCCCGCGCCAACAAGCTCGGCGACGGCGAAGCCGACCTGGCGCTCTCCTTCGACCTGCTGGCGACGATCGCTCCCGACAACCTGAAGCGGTTCTCGCAGGACACGACGGCCGTGGTCGGCAACACCGCCGGCATCAGCCCGGCGGCCGTGATCACGGACAGCGCCGCCCGGATGCCCCCGCTCGACGAGCTGCGCAAGCGGCTGGCCCTGTTCACAGACAGCGACCGCAGCTACTTCGTGGACGCCGAGGCCGCCACCGAGCGCCTGCTCGGCAACAGCGTCACCGGCAACATCTTCCTGGTCGGCGCCGCCTACCAGCAGGGCCTGCTGCCGCTGCAGGCGCGCTTCATCGAGCAGGCGCTGGTGGCGAACGGCGTCGCCGTCGAAGACAACATCCAGGCGTTCCGCTACGGCCGCCTGTCCGTCGCCGATCCGGAGCGGTTCCGGCAGGCCGCCGGACTCGCCGAGCCGGAGGCGCCGACCGCGGCCGCGGCGGCGGATGCCGCCCGCGAGCGCCTCGAACGCTGGGCGCCGAACCTCAGGCCGAAGCTCGACGCGCTCCTCGCCGCCGCGCCGCGGGGAGGGTCGCTCGACCGCCTCCTGCCCGGCCGCGTCGCCGACCTGCTGCTCTACGGCGGCGGCTTCGCCGAGCGCTATCTCGGCTTCGTCGGCGAAGTCGCCGACGCCGAGGAGTCGAAGCTGCCGGGCCACACCGCCGTACGCGAAGCGGCGGCCCGCTACGGCTTCAAGCTGCTGGCGGTCAAGGACGAGTACGAAGTCGCCCGGCTGTGGATCCAGGACCCGACCTGGGACCAGGTCTCCCGCGACTACGACGGCTCGCTCAGCCGCCAGGTCCTGCTCCACCCGCCGACGCTGCGCCGCTTCGGCTGGAAGCGGAAGATCCGCCTGGGCGCCTGGTCGCGCTCGATGTTCCGGCTGCTGTACGCGGCCCGAGGGCTTCGCGGCACGGCGCTCGACATCTTCGGAGCGACCAGGCACCGCCGCCTGGAGCGCGGGCTGTTCGACTGGTACCGGGGCCTGGTGCACGGGGCCCTCGAGCGGCTCGACTCGAACTCCGCGCCGACGGTCGTCGAGCTCGCCGAACTCCCCGACTCGATCCGAGGCTACGAGGGCGTCAAGGAGCGCACGGTCGCCACGGCCAGATCACGCGCGAGACAGCTCCAGCGTCAGCTCGACGAAGAGCCTGCGGGCTCCAGGGTCGCCTGAATCGCCCCAGAGTCCCGACTAGCGGACGCGCGGCTTCACGGGAGGAGCCGATCCAGCACGGTCACGATCGTCGCGAAGCCGCCCATCGCCAGGATGATCCGCCAGGTAAGGGCCTCCTTGAGTTTCGCGAGATCTTCCTTCGTAGCGCCATGCCTCTCGATACTGCGTAGCCGTTCGTCGACTCGGGCGCGCCACGCAACCCAGTCGTCATTGATTGCCGGGGGATCAACGGTCGTCATCTCCAACTCACTCCTGTCCAGGTCCACAATCAGAGCCCGACCAGCCGGCCCTCTCCCCAGCATGCTCCAGGTCAGTGTTTCGCGTCGAGGTCACTCGCCGTCGACGCCCGGCCATTATCGCGGCAATGTGCGCTGTTTCACAACAGCTCGTCTTGCCGCTCCCCGACCCCGCTAACACGACCGACTGTTAGCATCCTCCGCCGTGATGAGCTGCCGAATCGCCGCCACTCTCTGCGTGTTTGGGGCCCTGCTGGCCGCGCCAGCCGCACCAGTCATCGCCCAGTCCACGCCGCACCCGGTGCTGAGCGGCTTCGCGCCCATCGACGACTACATTCTCGAGGTCGACGGCCAGGCCGACTCCGATGCTCGGCTGTACCTCTCACAGCGTGCCGCCGCGATGCTGATCCTGAGCGATGCCCTGGGCGAGCCGCTCCTGCTGTGGGCCCGCAGCATGGCCGTGGACCAGCTCCAGGGTTCCGATCTAATGGCGTCCGGGCCCGGCTACGACGTGGTTGCCGAACCGGGCAAGACCTACCTCGGCGAGGCCACACCGGACCACACGACGATCGTCCTGCCCATCGAGGGCCGGGACGTGAAGGTCCTCCCACGGCCGCCCCTGGTCGGCGACCGCACCCTGGGCGAACTGCTCGAGCACTCGCCCGGCTACCGCGCCGGCATGGACGCCTTCCAGCCGAACGCCGCCGCCATGGCCGCACTCCGCGACAGCGAAGCGGCTCGGGTCAGAGTCTTCTTCGGCTCCTGGTGCGGCGTCTGCAAACAAGTGCTGCCGAACCTCCTCAACGTCAACGCCGGACTCGAGGGCACCCAGGTCACCTTCGAGTACTACGGGCTGGCTTCGCCTCCGGCCGGGTGGGACGACCCGGAAGTCAAGGGCAACGAAGTGACGGGCCTGCCGATGGCGATCGTCTATCGCAACGGCCAGGAAGTCGGCCGCTTCGGCGGGGCGAATGAGTTCGCCCAGCCGGCGCGGGTGCTGCAGGCTCTGCTCGCCGGCGCGCGGTAGGTCACGAAACTACAGCCCGGCAGCCCGGCCGCTCACGACGACCGGCTCCTCCAGGTTCCCCTGGCTCCCGACATTGACCTCCGCACCCCACCGGCGACCCGCGGCCCAGAAGGAAGCCTCGTAGGAACCAGGCGTCACGCAGCCGAGGCCGAGCCGTCCGGACTCGGAGAAGCGGACGCCCTCACCGGCGCCGGTGAGGTGGCTCGCGATCTCCGCGCCGGACTCGGTCGTCACGCTGAGGAAGGAGAGCGTCTCGCCGCCGCAGTCGGCGGCCGGGCAACGGAGCTCCAGCAGGCGGCCCATCGGGAGCGACTCCCGCACCGTGGCGGTGCGGTCCGCCTCGACGTTCAATCCGACGCCACCGGTGCAGGCGGCGCCATCGTTCCAAACCAGCGAGATGTCACCAGCGGGCAGATTCCGGGTGGTCTGCCCGGCCGCAGACGCCAGACTGGTGTTGACCATGTCGCCAGAAGCGTTGACGAAGTGAAGCCAGGCACCGGCAGCCGGGCTGCCGTCGATGCGCTTGAGCTCCGCTTCGAGTACGCCAGTCTCCGCGTCTTCGACCCGCAACACCAGGTGCGGCGGCGGCTCGGTGCCGAGCGCCAAATCCCGGAACACGCTCCCCGCCCGGCGGCTCCGACCTTGCTGTACGAGAGTAGGCGAAACGCCCGCATCTGCCTTGAGCCGGTAAGCGCCCGGCGGTGCCGGCGGCAACACGAAGCTTCCGTCTTCACCGGCTTCGGCGTACGCAACGGTCCGCCCGATGTCGCCGACGAGGGAAACCTGGCCGCTCACGGCTGTGCCGTCCGCGCCGAGCAGCTGGCCCGTCACGCGAACGCCATTCAGGTCCATCCGCGGTAGCCGGCCTTCGGGCCACAACCGTCCGACGTTCCCACCCTCGGCGCGCCAGGTCATCCACAACAGGTCGACCGGTGCTCCCTCCACCTCGAAGGCACCGTCCGGCCCTACGGCACCGCCCACGGCCCGAGCCGGAATGCCCAGGACCCGCTGCTGCCGGGACCCGCCCGGCCGTTGCGAGGCGATCTGGAGCTTCCCGGAGCTTCTGGACGGCTCGAACACATTACTGAAGGAGACGTGGCCGCCGGTCACCGGGCGGCCGTCCATGACGAGGATGCTCTGGATGACCCGGGTCGTGACCGCCACGTCGATCCGCTGCACCTCGGCCGGGCCCTCCTCGACGGCAACCTCCTGCGAAACGCGAAGTCCGCCCGATGCGTCCATCACTTCCAGTCGGTAGATGGCCGGCGCCGCCTCGAACTCCGCCTGGACTCTCGAGTCGTCACCGCCGCGCTGCCTCGCCTCCGCTTCCGGCGGCACCTGCAACGTCGTCTGGACGATCGGCGCCTCAACTTCCTTGAACCGGTCCAGCAAGCGAACCATCCCGCCGTCGATGCCGGCGACGCGTACAGCGACCCGGCGTCCGGAGTGCAGCCAGGATTCACCCTGGTCGGCAAGCTGGTTCGCGCCCAGCACGACCAGGCGATCGGTGATCGGCACCCCCAGGCACTGTGCACGCAGGTGATAGCGGCCCGCCCGGAGGCCGCCGAGCAGATAACGGCCTTCCGCATCGGACACCGTCACGTGGCGCTGGCGCAGCATGAGGGCGGCAACGGCGCCCGCACCCGGTGGGAGGAGTTCAACCAGGCAACCCGCCGCGGGTTCGGCCCCCACCGCGTCGAACAGCCGTCCCTGCACCACCGCGCCTGGATCGAGGGCGATCAGGCCGAGTTCGATCTCGCCACCTGGTCTGGGCGCGACGCGGATGAGCGGAGACTCGAGGTAGTTCTCGGCCCGGAACGAGAGGTCGACCGTCGCGTCGCCGGAGAACGAGGTGCTGATCGGCACAAGGACCGGACCTTCGGCATCCTCGACGTCGTGCGAGGAGCCGCCCATCCGGCCGACGGCGTTCGTCCTCATCGTGAAGTTCCGAATCGGCTCTCCGGCGGTGCCGACGAGTTCGACGCGCACTTCGCCGGCGCCGGCCAGCGCCGTCACGGCTTCCTCGGACGCCTCCTCCCTGGCCACGAGCTCGAAGACGACGCGCGAGGCGCGCCGACCCTGCTCGATCGTCCGCGAATCCGTCTCGAATCCGGGCGCTTCGGCCGTCGCCTGGACGTTGCCGTCAGGCAGGCCCGCCAGCTCGAACGAGCCACGTGCCCCGCTTTCCGCACAGCGCCGCAGGGTGCCGAACCAGTCAGGCAGGCCAGGGCCCGACCAAGCCACGCAAACCTCCGCGCCGGCTACCGTGCGCCCGCTGCCGCTGTCCCGAACGACGCCCTTCGACGTCCGCCCCGCCCGCAACCGGATTTCACTCGGTGGAGGCTGGCCCGGATACCGGCCAACGAACGGCAGGTGGGCCGGATGGTCGATGACCAGCGTCAGACCGTGCAGGCGCGGTACGGCGTCCTCGACGACGCCGGTGTCCACGGTACTGCTTCGGACCAGGATCTCGTCCGCCGGCGAGACACTGCCACGCCCTGGCAGCAGCACGGTGACCGATGCTTCTGCCGCCGGTCGCCCATCCGCCCCCAGCACGACGAGCCGACCCGGAGCCGGAGTCGGCGCCTGCTGCGCCACAGCGTGCAGGCCAGGCAGATGGAGGATGGCAAAGCAGGCGAGAACAGAACTCAATCGCATGATGGAACCTCCCCGGCGCGAATCGCGGCCGAACTCAGCAGGAGAAACTGGATCGGCGGCCGAAAGCGACGCTCCAGACCGCTGCTCGACTCCTCCAGTACCCAGTACCTGCGGCCAGGCAGCAAGCTCACATGGGCAGCGTTGGTCGGCAAACGCACCTTGCCGACGACTTCATCCTGTCGCGGGTCGATCCGGTGCAGATCCCAGACCGGTTCGCCACCCGTCGCGTCCCGCATCAGGACATGGAGGCTGTCTTCGTCGCCATAAAGGCCGGCTGGATAGCTGGACGCCTCCAATGCCGCGTAGAACGCGTCAAGCTCCTCGGGATCGGGACCACCGCGAGGCAGCACCGGCATCGGCGCCGGCAGGTCCGGAAAGGCATCCAGTCGCCGTCCCTCTCCGACGAGCTCCTGCACGAACGGCCCAGCCGGCGAAAACCGCAATGCGAACGCCGCGGCGCCTCGGCCGGCGGTCGCCGCAAGATCGTGCAGCGATCCGTACCAAGAGAGCTCGCCCTCGAACCCTGGCCATGCTGCTACCTCTCGCAGCACAAGTCCCCCGCCGCCGACTCCTGGTTCCGCCGCGAACTCGGCATACTCCCGACTTAAGCTCTCCGGGCCTGTTATGCGATCGCCCTGCAGATACAGGCTGTCGCGCAGAGTGACCAACTCGTCAACGTTGGTTATCTCCTCGCCCTCCCAGCCGTTCGCGGTGCGCCTCGAATCGCCCTCCCAAAGCAAGCGCAGCGGGCGCAGGTCCATGTTCAGCACGAAGAGTTGCTGGACACGGCGAAACGAATCGGCGACCACGAAACCGCTGCCCCAACGCTCGATCGCTGCAGGCGACACGACGCTCAGCTCCGGGTCGTCGGTCTCCCACCCGTTGACGATGCGAACGAGACCCTCGGACGTGCTGTAGACCAGGAGCCGTGACTGGTGGAAATCAGCCAGCACGAACCGCTCGTCGTCCATCCAGGTGCCCCTGATGCCGCCGAGAAGCGGCATTTCGGCCGTCGCCAGCGGACGGCAAGCTGGTTCGGGCATGCCTACGGCCGAACAGCCGGCGAGAAAGAAGACGCCGAGCAGGGCCGGACCAAGCCGCAATGTCGTGCCGGCCTCCGGCCGGCGCGTTTCCTGGCCGCCTGCGGCGGCGGCCGGCGGGGGCGCCGGCGCACCCAGTGTGTGGGCGTCGCGCAGAGAGTCGACGCGCAGTGTGTGGGCGCTTTGCCGGGACTCGACGGGCCGCGACCCGATCCGGCAGTTCAATGTGCTCCTCCAGGCGACACGAAGGAGTGCTTCGGCCACTGCATGTGACCCGACCTCCCGTTGGCTGTTACAAGGGTTACTCCAGCGCCAACGCCACGAGGGCCGGGTTTTGTTCCCCGCGGCCTGTTCCAACGGTGAAAGCCACGTACTGCCGTCCTTCGTGGAGGTAGGTCATCGGCGTACCGTGCGGCGTGGGCTCCACGCGGTGTTCCCAGAGCTTCGCGCCGTCCCGCCTGTCGTAGGCGCGGATGTGGCCGGCGTTGCCCATGAAGGTCATCCGGCTCAGGTCGTAGTCGGCCTGGATGATGAAGATCAGGTCCTTCGTCAGCACCAGGCCGCCGTTCGAGAGGATGCCGTGGGAGGCACTGCCCAGGTCGGGCAGATCGAGGTGGGCGATCGCGGGATGATCCTTCGGACCCGGGCCGTGGGCGACCTGCCACAGGTGCTCGCCCGTGTTCAGGTCGATCGCAGTGATCCGGCTGTAGGGCGGTTTGACCAGGGGAAGGCCGCGCGGCCCGTCCACGATGTTGAGAGCATCGACGTAGTCGCTGAGAGAGGCCCGTGAGCGGGCGTTCGAGTGCCGGAAGGCATCGCGAAGGGGCGGCCGCGATCCGCGAGTCCTGAATCGGCAGTGTCCGACCTTCGCGAAGGCCGTCGAGAAGGTGATCGCGATGCACCGCTCCTCGTGGCGACCCGGCAGCGAGAGCGAGATCGACTGGCGAAGGATGCTGGAAAACCTACGCCGTGCCGCGTCTGGGCGGGATGCAGGTGGACCGGATCACCAGCGCGGACGTCATGGCGGTGCTTAAGCCAATCTGGAACAAGAAGGCGCTGGCGACGGTGCGGCGATCGACCGCCGGCGACGGGGTGCGGCTCTCGTTCGAGCTCATCGTGTTGACGGCTGCCCGCACGGCCGAGGTCCGCGGCGCGCTGTGGGAGGAGATCGACGAGGATGCCGGCGTCTGGAGGGTGCCGGGTTCCCGCACGAACCGCAGTTGCCTGGGACGCAGTACTCGGCCCGCGCCGATGGCCTTTACCTGGACCGCCGCAGTCCAGACAGGCGGATGCGCCGGCGGCGGCGGAACCAGCCGGCCAGGCGCGCAAGGCGGATCGCGATTCGTCCCAGCAGATCGGGCGGGGGGTACCACGGGCCGCGCGTGGACTGAGCAAGTGGCGGTTCGTGCCACGGGCGACGCCTGGAGGACGGTGGCGACATCATGAAACAGGGTCACAGGAGTCTAGCTGGAGTCGTCTTGAGCAGCGTTGCTGGAGCAACCGTGCTTTCCGAAGCCTGGGACACGTTCCCGGACGCCTGCCGCGCCGACTGAGACACGAGCGCGACAGACGGACCAGGCGGGCTGAGATGCCCGCGCGCGCGGAACTGAGGTCTTCTCGTACAACCGTCGGCGAATCGTCCCGACCCATCGCCCACACATCGGATTTTAGGTGTCAGAATTCACTTGACGGGCCGTCTTCGGCCAAGGACGTGGCGTCCGCCCGATCGTCGCACTTCGATGATGGCCGACTCTGAGTTTTCCTGACTCTCTTTCATTCAGGCCGGGAGGTTGACGCGATGCTGACGATATGGGACGGTACCCTTAAGGCTGGAGCCGAGCCGAGCCGAGCCGAGCCGAGCCGAGCCGAGCCGAGCCGAGCCGAGCCGAGCCGAGCCGAGCCGAGCCGAGCCGAGCCGAGCCGAGCCGAGCCGAGCAAGATGTGCGCTCGCCGGCAATTCGTCGCGCGCCGTCCGACTCCTTCGGCAGCCCCCACCGAGCGAACCTGACCCCCGACGCGGCCGCTGTCGCGTCCGCCTGTCGCCTCACCTTCCCGTCCTCGCGCTACCAGCCGCACTCGGCGCGCTGGTCCTGTTCGGCGAAGTGGCCGGCGCCCAGACGACCTGTTCGAGTTCCGACACAGCAATCACGGCAAGTAGCCCGACCGACGCCGCCGCACTCACCGTCGATTGCACGGCTCTGCTTGGGATCAAGGACACGCTGCGGGGAACCGCCACCCTGAACTGGGCGTCGGACCTCGCCATGACCTCCTGGGACGGGATCACCCTGAGCACGGACGGCAACCGCGTGGAGGGGCTCATTATCCAGGCACTCTCCCTCACCGGGTCCGTTCCCGGCGGCTTGTCGGCCTTGACCGGCCTCAAGACCATCTCCCTGGAGGAAAACGAGTTGACGGGGTCCATTCCAGACCTGAGCGCCCTCACCAACCTTCAAACACTCAACCTTCACCTAAACGAGTTGACGGGGAGCATCCCCGATCTGAGCGCCCTCACCAACCTTCAGACACTCAACCTTCGCTCAAACGAGTTGACGGGGAGCATCCCCGATCTGAGCGCCCTCACCAACCTTCAAACACTCAACCTTCGCTCAAACGAGTTGACGGGGAGCATCCCCGATCTGAGCGCCCTCACCAACCTTCAGACACTCGACCTTCGCTCAAACGAGTTGACGGGGAGCATCCCCGATCTGAGCGCCCTCACCAACCTTCAGACACTCAACCTTCACTCAAACGAGTTGACGGGGAGCATCCCCAACCTCAGCAGCAACACCAACCTCACTGCCGTTGTACTCGGCCGCAACGGGCTCGGGGGGATGATCGACGCCTCCCACTTCCCCGCCAGCCTCGGATTCCTTTACCTCTACGGGAACGGGTTGACGGGGGCCATCCCCGACCTGAGCGCTCTCACCAACCTCCAGCTTCTGTGGCTCCACGCAAACGAGCTGACGGGGACCATTCCCTCCTCCCTGGGCAACCTCACCAGCCTTACGTCTCTCCACCTCAACAGGAACGGCTTCACCGGCGGGATTCCCAGCCAGTTGGGAAGCCTGACCGGCCTTAGGAGTCTCTCCTTGTGCGAAACGGATCTCGACGAGTCCGAGACCCTGCCGTCAGCGTTGGAAACCCGCCGGACGGCAGGTACTTTGTCCGTGTGGTCGTGTGTGCGCATCGAGGACGCCGAGGCCGCGGAAGGAGAGACTCTGAACTTCGACGTGACGCACTCGACGTGGCCAGTGCGCGGCGGCGACAGCCTGGAGTTGAGCTACGAGACAATGGACGGCACGGCCTCGACCGCCGACTACACGGGCACCTCTGCCGGCACCGTCACGATTCCGGCCATCGGCACGGCCCAGACCTCGGCAAGTGCGGCGATCGAGGTGGCCGCCGCCTCCGACGGCATTCTGGAAGGCGTCGAGACCTTCAGCGTGACCGTGGACGTGCCGCTGAACTCCACCGCCATCGTTGTCCGCGCCGCAACTGGCACGATCCGGAACGTGGGCGGCTCACCTCCCGGCGACGATGACGACGGCCTCGGCGGTGGCGGCGGCGATGCTGACCACGCGCCGGCCACCTGCACCCTGGTGGCCCCATACTGGTCCGGCCCCACGGGCGGCTTCACGGTCAGGCCCGCGCCCGGCCAGGCCTCGGTGAGCGTGACCTGCGGCCGGAGGACCACCGAGTACAGCGCCGAGAACGGCCTGGTGACCCGGCTCGTGAGAGGCAGATGCCCCGGAGGCCTGCGGCTCGAGGGCGCCGCCCCGGGCGGCTGGTACTGGCAGCACGGCGAGCGCAACGCCGCCGCGGCGCCGTTCGTCTGCTCGGATGCTCTCGGCGGCCCGCGCGCCGTCGCGCCGGCCGGCGTCGCGGCGGACGCGACGGACGACGCCACCTGGTTCAGGCACGACACGCCCCGGCTGGTGGGGATCGTGCCGCATCTCAAGGGCAACGAGTGCAGCGAGTACGTTTCGCCGTACTGGCAGGGCGACGGTGGCGTCGTGGTTCGGCCGGCAGAAGGCCGGTCCACAGTGAAGGTCAGCGTTCGCTGCGGTGGGACCTGGTCGACGCTCACGGCGTCTCCGGGCGACGACGGCGTGATGGCGGAGTTGGTGCGGAAGGACTACTGCACGGACGCCGAGGGCAACCCGAGACAGGGCAAGCTGACCGTCACGGGCGCAGCGCCCGGCGGCTGGTACTGGATCAGCGGCGAGCGGAACGCGGCGGTGGCGCCGCTCATGTGCGCCGATCTGCTGGGCGGGCCGTCCGCCGTCGACCCGGGCGGCGTCTTCTCGCGGGCGACCGAGGACGGCACGTACTTCAGCCATGAGACCGACCGGCTGATCGGCGTCGTGCCTCACGTCGCCCCGGACCGCGACGAGTAGGCCGATCCGGCTGCCGGGCCGCGTGGGTTGAGAGTTGGCGGCGGCCGTGGCGAGCCCGGAGCCGGATGCCGGCGGGGGCGCCGGCGCACCCAGTGAGCAGACGTTCTTCAGGAACAGCCGGCGAGTCTATGTGGCGATCCTGTACTCTTGGCGGCCTTCCGGAACAAGGCGCTAGAGGAGAAGAGCAATGGCATGGGACTTCGAAACCGACCCTGAGTTTCAGGACAAGCTGGACTGGATGGACGAGTTCGTCACGAACGAGATCGAACCGCTCCGTTTCGTCCTCGGCAGCCCGTACGACCTCTCCTGCCCGAAGCGGCAGAAGCTGATCCCGCCGCTCCAGGAAGAGGTCAGGAAGCGCAAGCTCTGGGCCTGCCATCTCGGGCCCGACCTCGGCGGCCAGGGTTACGGCCAGGTCAAGCTGGCGCTGATGAACGAGATCCTCGGCCGCTCGCCGCACGCGCCGATCGTCTTCGGCTGCCAGGCGCCGGACTCCGGCAACGCGGAGATCATCGCCCACTACGGCACGGACGAGCAGAAGGCGCGCTACCTGCAACCCCTGCTCGACAACAGGATGGTCTCCGCCTACTCGATGACGGAGCCGCACGGCGGTTCCGACCCGAAGGTGTTCACGACCCGCGCCGTCCTCGACGGCGACGAGTGGGTGATCAACGGCGAGAAGTGGTTCTCCTCGAACGCCCGCTACGCCTCCCTGCTGGTCGTCATGGTAGTGACCGATCCGGACGCCCCGCCCTACAACCGGATGTCGATGTTCCTGGTGCCGAAGGACACGCCGGGCGTCAAGATCATCCGCAACGTCGCGGTCGGCACCGGCAACGAGGACGGCTCGCACGGCTACGTTCGCTACACGGACGTGCGCGTGCCCAAGGACCACCTGCTTGGCCAGCGCGGCCAGGGCTTCGTGGTCGCCCAGACTCGCCTCGGCGGCGGCCGCATCCACCACGCGATGCGCACGATCGCCAAGGTCCGCACCGCTTTCGACCAGATGTGCGAGCGGGTGCTGTCTCGGGAAACGCAGGGAGAACTGCTGGCGCAGAAGCAGCTCGTGCAGGAGAAGATCGCCGACTCCTGGGCGCAGATCGAGCAGTTCCGGCTCTTCGTGCTCCAGACCGCCTGGAAGATCGACAAGTACAAGGACTACCGGATGGTCCGCAAGGACATCTCGGCGGTCAAGGCGGTCATGCCGAAGGTCTACCTCGACGTCTTCTCACGGGCGCTGATGATCCACGGTTCGCTCGGCGTCTCGAACGAGATGACCTTCTCGGCGGGCGTCGTCGACTCCTTCCACATGGCCCTTGCCGACGGACCGACGGAGGTCCACAAGATCACGGTGGCGAAGCAGATCCTCCGCGAGTACGCGGGCACGGACGACCTGTTTCCGACTACCCACCTGCTCAAGCTGCGGCAGGCGGCACTCGAGAAGTACGCCGAGGCGCTCGACCTGGAGGTGGCGGCGCTGTAGCGCCGCGAGACACAGCCTGCGGCTACGCGTGCGCGGTGGCCGTGGCGCGCAACCCAAGGCCGGCCACGATCGCGAACAGCAGGGCGAACACCAGGTTCGCGATGCCGCTGGTTTCGCCCATCAGGCCCATCACCGCGAGGGCGAGCAGGGCCACCGCGGTCAGTATCGAGAAGATGTTGCCCATCTTCTGGGCATCTTCCTCGCTGCCCCCCATGCAGCCGATGCGGACCAGGAAGAAGGTCAGCACGGCGAAGAAGGCGAGCAGGTTCCACCAGGAGCCGGCGGCGGCGTCGACCATGGCCTGACTGGCCCACCAGCCGGCGCCGAGAAGGTACGCGATTGCAAACAGGAAGTTCTTCAACATGGCGAGCGAGAATCTAGCCGACCGGCCCCGGATCGGCAAGCCCGGCAGGTCTCCTCAAGCGCCGGGACCGCCCGACCGAGTAGCAACCAGGCACGTTCCTCACCGGTCCTCCACCCGCCAGCGTGCTAACGTCTCGCCTTCACTGAATCGTCACTCCCCGGGCCCCGGCCCGGTCTTCCGACGGAGGCACCCGACATGCTCCTCGACCTCGCCAAGAACCGCCACACCCTGACCTTGGCGGCAGCCCTGCTGCTGCTCCCGCTTGGCGCATGCGGCGGCGCCGGCTCCGACGACGACCACGCGGACCATGGCCACATGGAAGGCGACATGGACCACGCCGAGGAAGCGGCCGACGACGGCGCGCCGCGCGTCTACTTCGTGGGGCTTGAGAACCACGCCACGATCCCCAGCCTGATCAACCTGCAGTTCGCGGCCGAGAACTTCGTCATCGAACCAGTGGGCGACGGCGCGATCAACGAGGGTGCCGGCCACTACCACATCGCGATCGATGGAGAATGTCTCGAGCCGGGCATCGTGATCCCGACAGCGGACCCGTGGATCCACTTCGGAGACGGCTCAGACTCGATCGAACTCGAACTCAGCCCCGGCGAGCACTACCTCTGCCTGCAGATCGGCGACGGCGAGCACCGCACGCTCGACGAGCCGGGCCTGTCGCAGTACATCATGGTGCACGTGGAGGAAGAGGCGGCGACCGAGTAGCCCCGCTACTCGAAGAAGAACGGGCTGGTCCAGGCGGCGCCGCCGTCGGTCTGGACCACGCGAAGATAGAGGTAGCCGCCACTCCGGAATCCGGGAAGCGGCACGGTGAGGCTGCACTCCCGCTCACCTTCTCCGCATAGCGCCTCGCCCGTCAGGGCGCCGGCGCCGGCCGCGCCTTGGCGGCTGACGACTTCAATGCGCGCGATCTCTCCGGGCGCGACCGCACGCACGACCAGCGTCGTTTGCGGCACGCCGGCGATTGGGCCCACTTCGCCGGCGGCGACCGCGGCGGCCGGAATGTCGGCGCCGATCGGCCATCCCGCGTAGCTCGCGCGGACCACGATCCGCGGTCCGTTCGTGGCGTACGTGCGACGCGCCAGGAGCGCCTCGTGGATCCCTTCCCGGGTCACTGCGTCACTCAGGATCGCCGCCACACCGCCGCTCGGCGACGCCAGGTGACCCAGGCCCGGATGCCCGTCGTGGCCGTCGCTCGAGCCCACGAATCCGAGCCGGTAGCCTCGATCGAGAGCGTCGCGGACGAAGTTGCCGGCCAGAGCGTTCCGGACGACCACCCCCGGCGAGTCGGCAGCCTCGCTCGATCCGTGGACGGACACGACCTCGGTGACGGGTTCGAGTCCGGCCGGCGGCGGCGAAGACCAGTCCGTGGCGATCGGAGCCCCGGCCGAATGGTGGGCGAAGGTCAGCGCCCGCACGTCCTCGAGGCCGGCCCACAGTTCGTGCGCCTCGTCGTATCGCTCGTCGACCGAGCTGAGAAGCAGGCCGGCCGCCGCCTCGGAGCTCGGCTCGAAGAAGACGACGTGGCGATGGCCCTCGACCCAGTTCGTCCACTCGTAGCCGGCCAGAGCGACGAAGCGTCCCGGTTCGTTGCGGTTGTCGGCCGCGTCCAGCGTCCGCCGCCAGATCGAGGGTTCACCGTCCATGAACCGCATGCCCCAGTGGTCGTGGTCGGTCACCGCCGCGGCGTCGAGGGCGGCCACCTCTCGCGCGTAGAGCAGCAGATCGTCCGGCGTCGCCGAACCGTCGGAGAGGCCGGAGTGGTTCTGGAGATCGGCCCACAGAATGCGCCGGCCGGCCGGCGCAACAACCAGCGGGTTGCTTTCCGCTTCGAGTCCGGACTCGGCCGCGGCGTCCGTCAACCGACCGCTCACCCTGATCACGCCGCCGGCCTCCGGGGAGAGCCGAAGCGGAACAACGAGCCGGCCGCGATCCTCCGCGGCGAGGGCCAGGGAAACGACCGGCTCCACTTCGGCCCCGGAATGCCGGCCAGAAGGCCGGCGCACCGACACGAGGCGTGCAGGGACATGGCCTGAGACGGTCTCCGACTCGACCAGGTCGACGCCGGCAGGCAGGCGAAGCTCCAGCGTCCCGGATGCCGCCGGCCAGCCGTTCCCCGCGGCGTCAACCAGCGCCGCGGTGAGCTCGACGGGGTCCCCAGGCCGGGCGGTCGAGGGCAGGTGAAGCAGCAACCGCGCCGGCGGCCCCGGCATCACATCCACGGCGGGCGACTCCGCGATCAACTCCCGCACGCCGTCGCCGTCGCCGTCGACCGCGACCCAGAAGCGGGACTCGCGCTCCGCGTAGCGGTCGGCCAGCGCGCCCGCCGGGCCGGCTCCGTACGTGATCACGACCTCCTCTCCTGCCGCAAGCGGCCGGCCGCCGACGCCGATCGCGAGCAACTGCTGATCCAGCGTTTCGGCCGAGAGCTCGACACCGGCGGCGGCCGTCTCGATCGTCGTGTAGCCCAGCGCCTCCCGACGCTCCGTCTGCGGTGTGCTCCAGCCCCAGAAGGGGGACACCTGGAGGTGAACGGTTCCTCCGACCGCCACCCCCGCCGGTCCCGCCCTGTAGACGATCCGCCAGCTTCCCGGACTGCCGGCGACCGCCGGGCCCCTCAGAGCCTCGACGGTGGCGGTACCGCCGCCGTCGGCGGCCGAACGCGGACGCAGCAGGTCGGCGCGCAGTTCTTCGACCACGTCGAACCGGGGCGAACGATCAGGCCAGTCGCCGTCGAGGGACTCTTCCGGCGCGGGCCCGCACGCGGCCACAGGCAGAAGCAGGACCGCCACGACTCGGAGACGAAGCATCCCGGGGATCCTCTCACGACCGGCGGCAACGGCTGTAGTCTGAACACTGTCCAATGCCCTACAAGATCGCCTTCATCGGCACCCATGGCGTCGGCAAGACGACCCTCGCCTACGGGCTCGCCGCGCGCCTGAAACGCCGCGACATCAACCTCGACGTCGTGGTCGAAGTGGCGCGGCGCTGCCCGTTGCCGCTCAACGAGGGAACGACCCTGGAGGCCCAGTCGTGGATCCTCCACGCCCAGATCGCGGACGAATTGGCCGCTGAAGCCCGTTCGCCGGTCGTGATCTGCGACCGCAGCGTCCTCGACAACTACGTCTACCTTCTCCTCGCCCGGGGCCGCCAGCCGGCGTTGGAACCGCTGATCGAATCCTGGTGCGGGACGTACGACCTGACCGTCTACGTTCCGATTCTGCGCGGCAGCGAGGCACAACCAGACGGGGTCCGCGCTGTCGACCCTGCCTTCCGGACCCAGATCGACGACCGGCTCTGGAACGAACTCGAGGACCGCCGCGTCGGGGTCCTGGCACTCGATCCGGAGCACCGGGAGAACTGGCTCGACACGGTCGAGGAGGCGGTCGCGAACCAGCTCCGCATTCCCCAACTCGACCTGCTCTGAGCTGCGTGCCGCACGCGTATACTCGCGGGCCGAACACGAACCCGACCGTCGACCGACACGCCCTGCAGCCGACCTCGGCACCGTTGGCGCAGCCGGTCGCTGACTCGAGAGGAGCCGCCATGTCCCGTCCCTTCCTGCGCACCGAACTTTGCGACATGCTCGGGATCGAGTATCCCGTGTTCTCCGCCGGCATGGGGCCCGTGGCGGGCGGCGCGGAACCGGTCGCCAGAGCCGACTTGGTCGCGGCCGTGTCCGAGGCCGGCGGCCTGGGCGTGATCGGAGGCGTCGCCTACAGCCCCGAGGACCTGCGGGCCGAAATCAACAAGGTGCGCGCGAAGACGGACAAGCCGTTCGGCGTCGACCTGCTGCTGGCTTCGAACTTCCTGCACGTCAGGGGCGGCATCTTCTCGACGCCCGCGAAGAACGCGGGCAGCGAACAGGCCTCGCCGAGCCGCGACCTCGTGCCGCCGGAAACCCGCGACGCGCTCAGGAAGATGGCCGAGAACCTGGGCATCGAGTGGCTCGAGGCGCCGCCCCCGCCGCCGACCTGGGAGGTGCCCGAGGGCAAGAGCTACGCCGGCGCCCAGATGGAGGTCCTGCTGGAGGAGAAGGTACCGGTGTTCGCCTCCGGGCTCGGTTCCCCGGCGCCCTTCTCGAAGGCGCTCAAGGACGCCGGCATCAAGATCGTCTCCCTGGTCGGCAATGCCCGCGCCGCCCGCCGGGTCGCCGAGGGCGGCGCCGACATCGTCGTCGCCCAGGGCACCGAAGCCGGCGGCCACACAGGCAAGATCGGCACCCTGGCGCTTCTGCCCCAGGTCATGGACGCCGTGGCGCCGCTACCGGTCGTGGCAGCGGGCGGCGTCGCCGACGGCCGCGGACTGGCGGCGGTCATCGCCGCCGGCGCCATCGGCGCCTGGTGCGGCACCGCCTTCCTCGTCTCCGACGAGGCGAATCAGCCTGCCCTGCAGAAGCAGCGCATCCTGGACGCCGGCACAGAGGACACGGTGGTCACCCGTCTCTACAGCGGCAAGACGATGCGCAACATCACGAACCCGCTGATCGAGTCGTGGGAAGCGAGCGGCATCCGGGCGCTGCCGATGGGGCTTCAGGGCGTTCTGACCCGCGACCTGCTGCACTCCATCTGCGCCGCCGGCAGGGACGACCTGCTGATGAACGCCGCGGGACAGACGTCGGGCATGCTGACGGAGACGCGTCCGGCCAGCGAGATCCTGCACGAGATGGTCGCGGATGCTTCGCACCTCCTCGGTGCGCGGCTGTCGCAACGGGTTCAGGTCCAGGTCGCCGTCTAGGACTGGGTGCGCCGGCGCCCCCGCCGGCATCCGCCGCAGGCGGAATCCGGAAGCTGTTCGAGCGCCGCCGCGACCCTCACCAGCGCCGCGCGTCCGGCTCGATCGCTTCGAGGTCGAAGCAGTGGTAACCGGCGGGGTGCCTCCAGAACCGCTCCCGGTAGGGATACATCCGTAGCGACGCCTGATCGGTCGGCGCATCGAGGCTGAACGTCGCGCAGAGTTCGTACGCCTTGTCCCCCGCAGCCCTGAAGGTGTAGGGCTCCCGGCTCTCCGGGTCGACGATCGACGCGATGTTGATGTCCCGCTCGCCACTGAGGGATTCAAGACCCGCGGGCAGGGAGCCGTTCCGCTCCCAGTAGATGTCGACGCCCCGGACGATGTCCCGCAGATTCCCCACGCGGGCGACATCCAGCCCGCGCTCCCGCGCCTTTCCGGGCGAACCGACGGCAACGAGTCCCAGGACGACCGCCAGAAGGACAGCGACCGTCGACACGCCTGCGAAGACGGCGGGCAGCTTCGGCGCCCGGCCGCCTTCGGCCGCTTCCACGTCATCCTGCCGGAGATCCCAGAAGTAGTAGCCGAACACGCTGCCGACAATTGCCGCCACGACGCCGACCTTCAGAAGGAACCGTACGGCCAGTTCACCGCCCAGCCCGAAGAACACCAGGGCGATCAGGTCGCCCGCCAGAACGCCCGCCGCGACGAACAGCGTCAGGTACGTGAGCCACTTCCTGATCCGCGACGAGCGCAAGTCCGGATCGCTGCGCAGCGTGCGTCGCACCATCCGTTGAATCAGCAGGAACGCCGGGAAGGAAATGACGAGGTACGCCAGCCCCCAGCGCAGCATCTCGGCTGAAGCTGCCGCCGGAAGAGTGAACGCCACATCCGCAAACGTCCTGTTGATCAGCACGAACATCACGTTGCCGAAGCTGATCGCCGCCGTGTACAACGCCGCGAAGAGGACCAGGTAGAGAAAGGCCTCCCGAGCGCCGAGATAGGGACGCGGTCGCGGGATCGGCGCCACGAAGTCCCGGTCCACCCAGGCGCCAAGCGCCTTGTCGACGTCGGCCGGCCGCCAGCTCGCATCGGCCAGCGCCTCCCGGATCTCGTCGCGGCTGGCGCCCCGCGACAACGCTTCTCGTACGAACCGGCTCAGTTCCTCGTTCACGGTTTCTCCTCCGCGTTGTTGACGTTGTCAACATTACACTCGACCTCCCGAGACGTCAAGCAACCGTTCTAGTATCCCCGCCCATGACTTCTCCAGCCGTTCTCGACGCCCTCCGTTCCCTCGACACTCCCACCGTCTGCAACGCCCTCGAGGTCGTGGCGCCCAAGCGCCGCGGCCACGGCTACACCGTGGATCCGCTGGTCTGCGCGAAACCCGGGCTCGCGCCGATCGTCGGCTTCGCTCGAACTGCCCGCATTCGCGCCCAGCACCCGAACGCGGCGGATCCGAAGCAGGCACGCCGCGCCTCCGTCGGCTACTACGAGTACCTGGCTTCGGGCGACGGCCCGACGATCACCGTGATCCAGGACCTCGACGATGGCGCCCGCGGCTACGGCGCCTTCTGGGGCGAAGTGAACTCGAACATCCACCGCGGCCTGGGCTGTCTCGGCGTGATCACGGACGGCAGCATTCGCGACCTCGACGACGTCGCCGAGGGCTTCCAGTTGCTCGCCGGCCGGGTCGGACCCTCACACGCCTTCGTCCACGTGGTCGACTACGGCGGTCCGGTAACCGTCGCCGGCATGGCCGTCTCGGACGGCGACCTGATCCACGCCGACCAGCACGGCGCGGTCGTCATTCCGGCCGACGTTGCCGACCAGGTCGAAGCGGCGGCCGATCTGATCGCTCGACGCGAGCGGGTCATCATCGACGCGGCCAAACAGCCGGACTTCAGCTTCGAGAAGTTGAAAGCCGCCTGGGGCGAGGCAGCGGAGATCCACTGAGTGGCCGCACAGCCCCGGAGCACCGAAGAGGCCTTCAACCACGGCCTAGCGGAAGCGCTGCAATCAGCACACCAGCCCTGGTCGACCGGGAGCATTCACGTCGAGCAAACCCGCACCATCGCTGGATGGCAGGGGAAGCACCCGGACATACTGATCCTCGACGACTCGGCGCCGCCGATCGTCATCGAGTGCTCCTACGATCCGGCCGATGCGCACCGCGATGCCGTGAGTCGGCTGGGGCTTCGCACCGAGTTCGCCGGCCTGCCGATCCGTACCGCGTGCGCCGTTCACATTCCCGGATCGTTCAGAAGGCTCGCCACCGTCTCGGAGGTCACCGAAACGCTCATCCGTGGAGGACTGATCGGTTACGCCCTGCACCAGGAAGTCGGCCTGGAGCCTGATCGCCAACTTCACCAGTGGCCTTCCAGGGGATTCCTTCGCGGTGAGGTTCACGACCTCACCGCGCTGCTTCCCGCCGCGGCGCAGCCCAAGGAGTCGGTAGAAGCGGTCGCGGACGAGGTGGCCCAGCTTGTCGATCAGGCGGCCCAACGGCTCGACCGCGGCATCCCACTGCACCAGCAGGACGAGATCGCGGAGATCGTCCTCCAGCGCACGCCCCTCAAGCGCCTCCGCACGGCGATGGTCCTGTGGCTCGACGCACTCTTGACGCAACAGCGTCTGGCCACACAGCAGGCTGGGGTGACACCCGCCGTCAACCTTGCCGCCGAAGAACGGACCACGCCGTCCGACCAGGCGAACATCTGGCGGCGGCTTCTCGTCCACAACTGGCGAGCGATCTTCGAGCCCGCCGTTCGGGTTCTGGAGAGGTTCGGCAGCATGAGTCCAGCGGCCACTAACGACGCACTGCAACTGCTTCGCAAGGCAGTCGAGAAGATCGAGACGGAGCGTCTGGGACTGCACATCAACGTTGGCGCCGAGCTGTTCCCCAAACTCAGCGACGACCGCAAACAGGCCGCCGCTTTCTACACCCAACCCGCCACGGCCGAGCTTCTGGCGAAGCTCACTATCCGTCCCGAAGCGTTGCCTTCCGAGGAGTGGCGTTCCTCGGCCCTCTTTCGACGCCAATCCCTGGCCGATCTCGCCTGCGGCACCGGCACCCTGCTCCGCGCCGGCTACCGGCGTATCGCCTCCCTCCACAGGAAATTCGGGGGGGGGGGGGGGGGGGGGGGGGTGAACTCCATCGGGCAGCCATGGAGAACGGCCTTGTCGGAACTGACGTCAACCCGATCGCGGCACACCTGACATCGTCCTCTCTCGCCGCCATCGGTGAAGGCGAACCGTACGGCAACACGAGAATCGGCTGGGTCGACGTGGGCGGCGCCGAAGGAAGGACGGGCTCCATCGAGTACTTTGAGCGCGCCCAGGTCGGCGACCTCTTCACGACCTACGGGGGCCGCTCCACAGGCGACGAACCAGCCGACAAGACCACCGTCGACGTCCCCGACGGGAGCTTCCGCTGGCTCTTGATGAATCCACCCTACTCTCGAACGCGGGGCAAGCAGAGCGCCTTCGACATAGCCGGCCTCACTGACAGCGAACGCAAGCGCTGCCAGAAGCGCTGGGGTCTACTAATCGGCGGCGAGCCGGCCAACAAGAAAGCCGGCATGGGCGCAACCTACCTCGTCCTGGCAGCTCGCAAGGTCAAACCCGGTGGGCGCATCGGCTTCGTGCTGCCGTTGACCGCCGCGTTCGCCGAATCATGGGCTCAAACACGTCAGATGATCGAGCGCGAGTTCAAGGACATCGTAGCGCTCACGGTCGCGGCGGGTCAGGCCCTAGGCCGTGACGCTCTATCCGCTGACACTGGCATGGAGGAGATGCTCCTCGTCGCCACCAGACGAGAAAACACAGTGGTGCGACCGTATCGCAGGACAACGCCAGCGGCCCCCATTTGCTGCGTGACCCTCCGGAAACCACTCGCACGGCTCGGAGAAGCTGGGGAGATTGGCCGGGCAATCATCCAGGCGCTGAGCAAGCTCAGGGGAGTCGGTCACTGGCGACCGATCCGTGCCGGTGACGACGAGCTAGGCATCGTCCTCGTCTTCGAGGCTGGTGGCGAGGGGGCCCCATGGGGGCCACTCGGCGCGACGAAGCCCGACCTTGCGCTGGCGGCTGACACGTTGGCGAAGGGTCGGATCGACTACGTCGTCGACGAACCGATTCCGCTGCCCGTACCGATGTCGACGATGGCCGACCTGTTCGACGTCGGACCTACACACGACCTGATCGGCCATCCACACGGAGGAGACGGGCGCGGCGCCTTCGAGTTCCATCGGATCAAACCGCACCTGCGGCCCGATAAGACGGTGCAGGGTCTCAGCGACTCAGAACTCGCCTTGGCCGTCGGAGGCGCCGACGCGATCGGCCGTGATCGTGCGCTCTGGGGGGTCGCCAGCAAGCAGCAGAAACGCCTTCTTGTGGGTCCCACGCATAAGGGCGTAAGCCCGGCAGGTGTCGGCTCGCGAAAGGACAGAGAGAAGATGCGCGCAAAGAGGAGCGACCTGTTCTACGCCCGGAACATGCGCTGGACCTCCCAGGCCTTGCTAGCGGCCAGCAGTGTCGCTCCCCTGATGGGCGGGAGAGCCTGGACCACGCTCGCACACTCGGACCCCCGGGTGAAGAGGGCCTCCGCCCTGTGGGTCAACTCGATCTTCGGCATGGTCGTACACTGGACGCAGGGCCAGAGAACGCACGCGGGACGCTCAACGACACAGATCGACGCCCTCAAGCAGATCCCGGTCCCCCGTCTCGACCAGCTGGACGACGCCGCGCTCGAACGGGCCACCGCACTCTTCCAAGAGCTCCAGACCGTGCTCCTTGCTCCGGCCTGTCGGGCGCACGCAGATCCGACGAGGGCCGCCATCGATCAGGCCGTCGTTTCCTTCCTGGACCTGCCGCAGGAAGCGATCCACGCTGCGGCCCGGCTTCGTTTGCTCTGGTGCTCCGAACCATCGGTCCACGGCTGGAACCGAAAGGCACTTTCCCTTCTTCAGAAGGCGGGCGTCGCCACCGTCCCCCGCAACTGAGGCGGCCTGCACCGGCCCTGTGGAGCCGTCACACTTCCGTTACAGCCCGGCCGATCCGCGAGCCCGTCACGGTGATTGACAGCGGCTTCGGCTACCGAGTACTGTTACCTGGTGGGTAACGGTCTGTCGTGGAGATCTCGTTCAAGTCCCGGCGACTCGGGAAGCTGTTCAGCTCGCGCGACCGACTGCGACGGAAGTACGGAGGTCAGTTGGCTGAGAAGATCCAGGTGCGGCTCGGTGTACTCAAGAACGCACGCAGTCTCGCCGTCGTGCCGACGGCGCCTCCGATCCGGCGGCATCTCCTGCGAGGTGAGCGGCAAGGCACCTGGGCGGTCGACCTCGGCCCGCGTCATCGCCTGATCTTCGCTCCCAATCACGACCCGCTACCAAGAACCGCCGACGGAGGCATCGCAGTCGAACAGATCACATCGATTCTCATACTCGACGTGACTGACTACCACTGAAACCGGAGTGCCCCGTGACACACGAGACGAACACCTATCGACCCGACTACGCACCGGCTCCCGGCGTCCTGTTGAGGGAGTACCTGGAAACTCAGGGTCTGTCCCAGGCCGAGTTCGCCCGGCGCTGCGGCCGGTCGCCCAAGTTGATCAGCGAGATCCTCAGCGCCAAAGCGCCCATCCTGCCTAGGACGGCGTTGGCCTTCGAGCGAGTGCTGGGACTCGATGCCAGCATCTGGCTAGGGCTGGAGAACGACTATCGGCTCCACTTGGCGCGGCAGGACGAACAGGCGGTACAGCAGCACCGTAGTAGCGAGAGCCCCGACGCGGCTCCGCAGACGCGACAGCCGGTTGTCCAAAGATACGGGCGAGACAACCTCGTTCCCGGCCGCACCGGGCCGTAGCTGCACCACCTCCAGCCCAGCCATCGCTGCGCAACGGACCGTCGAGTGCGGCCCGCTCAGGCCATCACGGGATCGATCGGCGTGACGATGCCGAGCGCGTCCTCGATCACCTGTGCAGCCTCGAGGCACAGCCCCTCGCGGTAGCGGCCGCCGATCACCTCGACCACCTGGGGCAGGCCGTTGGCGACGCCGGTCGGCACGCAGACGGCGGGCAGGCCGAGCAGGTTGAGCGCTACCTCGAAGCGCATCTGGTCGAGCACGTCGCCGGGGTCCTGCAGGTCGTAGCCGATGACGAAGGGCGGCTGGGTCATGATCGGCGCCAGCGTGATCGGGTAGTCCTCCTGGAACTCCTGCCAGGCGGTGGCAACCGCGTGGCGATCGGCGAACATCAGGGAGTACTCGGCGCCCGAGTCGACCCCGAACATGTCGAGAGCTCGGACCAGGAAGTCGTAGGCGTCCGGCGACATCACCTCCTCGAGCGCCGGCCTGGCCAGGTTCAGTTCGTAGCCGAGGAAGACCTCCCAGGCACGGCGCGCTTCGGCAACCATCGGCGGTTCGATCTCCTCGACCGTGTAACCGGCCGCCGCGAGAGCCTCGCCGGCCGCGCGCACACCGGTCGCCACGTCCGGATGGGTCGAGCCGCCGCTGGGCTCGGGCACCAGCGCGACCTTGACCGGCTCCGCGGGGCGCTCCAGGTCGAGCGGCACGGGCACCGACCAGGGATCGCTCCTGTGGTAACGGCCGATCAGCTCGTAAGCCGTCCGCAGATCGGACACGCGACGGGCCATCGGGCCGTCCACCGCCATCAACTGGCCGGACAGACCGCCGGCGACCGGACTCGCGATCCGGCCGAGGGTCGGCTTGAGCGAGGCGATGCCGTTGCACTGGGCGGGGATGCGCAACGAACCGCCGATGTCGTTGCCCAGTCCGAGGCAGCTCATGCCGCTCGCCAGCGCCGAGCCCTCGCCGCCGCTCGAACCGCCGACGTTGCGGTCGGCGGCCCAGGGATTCCGTGTCACGCCGTAGAGGTAGCTGTCGGTGTGGACCCTGAGGCCGAGATCCGGCAGGTTGGTCCGGGTCAGCACGATGGCGCCCGCGTCCTTGAGCCGACGGACGATCAGCGCGTCTTCCTCGGCGATCAGCTCGGCGTTGGCGGGTACTCCGTTCGTCGTCGGCGTGCCCGCAACCGCGATGTTGTCCTTGACCGAGATCGGCACGCCGTGGAGCGGCCCCAGGTCGCCGCCGGCGGCCACCGCCTCGTCGGCGGCCTGTGCCGCGGCCCGGGCTTCGTCGGCCAGTACCCGCACAACCGCGTTGAGGTGACCGTTCACTGCCTCGATGCGCGCGAGATGGGACTCGACGACCTCGAGACTCGAGACGTCCCCGCGGCGGATCGCGGCTGTCAGCTCGCCGGCGCTGGCGCGCCAGAGATCGTCGGGCATCGGAGCGGCGGCAACATCGGCGCCGCTATCCGCCGCAGTCGTCGCATCGCCGTTGCAACCGGCCAGCAGTCCGGCGGCACCCGCAAGGGACAGGGCGTGTATGACCTGACGCCGTGAGACGCCGGCAATCTCCTGGGCTTCGGGTCCGTGGGTCGTCGTCATGGTTGCGTCTCCTTCATGTACCTCGAACGCCTGCCGGAGCGGCGCTTCGCGCCGGATGTCGGCGACGGCGCCGGCGCACCGAGTTCCCCGGCGCTAGCGACTGCTGTGCAGGTCATCCAGGTTGAGCGTCTCCGCAAGCACCGTCTCACCGTCCATCCCGCGCGCTTCCAGCGACACCGAGCGGGAAGTCCAGTCGATTGCGATGGCGCCGTAGTTCTCGGGCCGGTAGGTCGGGCCGAGCCGGTACGGCCCCGCCTCTTCCTCACTGGTGAAAGCCGAGTTCAGCGAACTCGCCGTGAGCTCCAGGAGCGGGTAGTCGAGAGCATTGTCGTGGCGATAGATGCCGGCGCGGTGCCGGTCACCCGAGATGATGACCACGCCGTTCGCGCTGGTCTCGCGAAGCAGGGCATAGAGCCGATCGCGCTCGGCCGGGAGATGCCGCCACGCCTCGTACCCGTGACCGTCGGCGATCACCTGGATCGACGACGCAAGGATCCGCAGGTCCGCCTCCTCCTCCAGCACGCCGCGAAGCCAGTTCCACTGCTCGTCGCCGAGCATGGTCTTCGCGGGATCCGGATCCGGCATGTAGCGCTCCTTGCCCGGCGCGCCGCGTTCGTCGGTCGGCAGCAGAGGGGATCGGAAGTACCGCGTGTCGAGCAGGATGAGCTGAACCCGCTGTCCCGGCGGGCCGTAAGTCACGGCGTCGTACACGCCCGGCCGGGAGGCCCGCTCGGAGTCCGGCGGCACGTCCCAGAAGTCCTCGAAGATGCGCTGCGCCTCTTCGCGTCCGAAGAAATCGGCGCCGGCGTCGTTCAGGCCGTAGTCGTGATCGTCCCAGGTGGCGACGAGAGGCACCTCGGCGCGCAAGCGGGAGAAGCCGTCGGCCGCGGCCTGCATCGCGTAGGCGTCGCGCAGTTCGCGCAGATCCTCGGACTCGACGTCGCCGTAGACGTTGTCGCCAAGGAAGACGAAGAGGTCCAGGTCGTCGTCGAGGATCGCGTCGAAGATCGGTTGCGGCAGGTCCTGCCTCAGGCAGGAACCGACGCCGATCAGCTCCAGGGCCGGTTCGGCCGCCGCGACATCGGTTTCCGCGGCCGGTTCGCCGCAGGCCAGAGCCAGCAGCGCAACCGCCAGCAACGCTTCAGTTCGCAGCTTCACGGCACACCCTCTCGATCGAGAACCCCGATGGATCGGGCAGCTTTCCGGCGACGACCATCTCATCGATCAACCTCTCCGTTTCGGTGACCCGGTCCCTTTCCCGATAGGCCTGGCGCATCGCCCTCACCTGCGGGTGCTCAAGCATCGAACAGTATCCCAGCATCCGCTCCCTCACTTTCTCCCACTTCCGCCGCACGTAGATGTTCGGCTGGTAGGACTCGTCCCATTCGGGCGTCACGTAGGCCCGCAGATCGAACGGCTTGCGGAGACGCCAACCCCCCGCGTCATGGACGATGTTGGGATCGTCGCCGGCGCAGAGGTGCTCGTAGAACCACATCCCCTCGTAGTTCGCCTCGAGGTCGGCCAGGGAGAGAACGCCCGAGACGGCCCTGCCAAGGATCGTGATCTCGTGCTGCAGGCCGCGACGTACGGCTCGATCCTCCGCTTCGGCAGACGTCAGGCCCCGCGCGCGGGCTTTTCGATACCAGCGGTGGTAGTACCAGGCGGTTCCCAGGAGGTGGGTCAGCTTGTCCGTGCCGAGCCGTACGCCGTTGACCTCCACCGTCGGACTCGGGGGCATCCAGCGGCCGGTGTCGAACAACGGAGACGTTCCGCCGTAGAGGTACTTCCGCTCGAACTCCCGCATCTCCTCGGGCCCGGACGGCGACCGGCTGACCAGCGGCGAGTTCACCGACCAGGTCTCGAAGCCGTCGAAGAAGAGCATGCGATGACGCTTGAAGAAGCGGAACCGCACGTTCTGGCAGCGGCGCTCCCTGCCGTCCCGGTTCAGCTCGGCGACCAGGCGCTCGAGTTCCAGGTTGACGCGGGCGTTCAGCACCTCGGTCATGTCCTCGAGGTGACGGCCCCAGGCGAAGAACTGGTCCGTCTCGAGGCCCTCGGCCGCGCCGCCGCCGCCGAGTCCGAGAAGCAGCGCCGCGACCAGGGCGAACAGCCCGAAGTGCGCGGACGCCGGGCGCGCCGTTCCCCACATCAGAAGCCCCAACCGATGCCGGCCGTGTACACATAGCGGTCGGCGTCTTCGTGAGCGGAGCTGATCCGGCGCAGGACGCCCAGGTTGAAGCTGATGCGTGGCAGTGCGAACTGCCCTTCGAAGCCGGCCAGCGTCTGCCGTGCCGGATCGAGTTCGGAGTCTCCCCAGGTGCGGACCAGGACGGCGCGGGCGCTCCAGCCGACGTAGACGTTGTTCAGGAAGGCGGAACGGGGCTTGTTCGCGGCGATCACCCGGGCGTAGCCGACGCCGAGCTGCCCTCCCGCCGAACCCGGCTCGATCTGCGCGACGAAGCCGCGGTACTCGCAGAAGGTGGAGCAGTCATGACTGGCCGGCATGCGCGCGAGCACCGCTCCACCCCCTGCCGAGAACTCGAGAGGGATCGAGTAGCGAATCCGCGCGATGCCGAGCCAGCGAAGGGACGTCTCGTCGACATCCGCCTGCACCCGGTCGGCTACTTCGCTCGACGGGGGCTCGGCCGGCGAATCGTCGCCGACCTCCTGCGCCGCCGCCGGCAACGACAGGAGAACGAGAAGCAGGGCGCCCACCGCGAACGGGGTGTTGGGCATCGTCGACGGATCTCCTGCGGGGCCTCTGCCCCGCAATCCTACTTGCCCTGCCCGTCTAGACGGATCTAGTTGCCGAAGCGATAAGTCATCAGCGCCTTCAACCGCCGACCCTTCGGGTTCGCGGTCAGGGCGTCGAAGGACTGCTCGAAGAAGACGAGAGGCGGATCCTCGTCGGTCAGGTTGATCGCCGACAGCGCGAGATCGAAACCGAGCCGCGGAAAGCGCCACAGGAACGTCAGATCGAACGTGAGCCACTCGTCGATCGGCAGCAGTTCAGGCGGCGTCCAGGCCACGTTGCTGTCCTCGTAGGACGAGATGTGGTTGGCCCAACCGATCAGACTGTAGTCGCCCCAGCGGTAGCCGAGCGAGGCCCGTGTCTTCATCTCCGGCAGCGGCGGTGCGATCGGCGTGTCACGGTTCAACAGTCCGACGACGTCCTTCTGCTCGCGGTAGACGACGCCGTCACGTTCGAGTCTCTTCAGCTCGTAGCTCTGCGTGTACGTGCTGTCCACACCGAAGGAGAGCTCCCCAGGGCCCGCGTCCACGTTGCCGTGCAGGTGGAAGTCGAAGCCCGAGGTCTTGATGCCCGGCCAGTTGATCAGGTCGATCCGCACCCTTTCGATGTCGCCGGGAACGCAGGAACCGTCCGTTACCCCGCCGGGGCAGACGACTCTGCCCATGACCGCGTTGAGCGCCGCCTGGTTGCCGCCGTAGCCTTCCGCGTAGAGCCGCACGACCTCCTGCTGCGGCAGCAGGGCGATCACGTCGTCGAAGTCGTAGCTCCAGTAGTCCAGCGTGACGTCGATTCCGGGCGAGGCGAAGAGCACCAGACCCAGGTTGTAGGTAAACGCCTGCTCCGGCTTCAGCGCCCGGCTGCCGAACGCGTCGACCGCCTTGTAGACACCGACCGTGTTCAGGTACTCGAGGGTCGTGCGAATCTCCTCGTTCAGATCGTCGACCGAGGGCGCGCGGAACGTCGTCTGGACCGAGGTGCGGAACGCCAGGACGTGGTTTTCGCCCGCCGAGAGCTGCCAGCGGCCCGAGAACTTCGGATCGAAGCTGTCGACTTCGTCGTGGACCTCGTAGTTCGCCGCGAACTGCATGTCGCCCCGGAGCGCGTTGAGCGACAGCTCGCCGAACACCCGGTGAACGGCCTGGGAGTCGCCGTAGGGGTAGTAGCCCGAGGTGAAGGTGAAGGCTCCGGCGCGCGCCCCGGTCTGCCTGCCGGTGACCGGGTCGAGGCAGGACCGGTCGCCCGGCACGACGCAGGGATTCAGAGCGTAGTTGCCGACCGCGTTCGGGATCGCGCTCACATCGAGGTGGCGATACTGGTAACCGAACGCGTAGTCGAGCTTCTCGGGCAGCCAGTTGCCCGACAGCGTCGCCTCGGCCACGACGAGTTCCGCCTCGTTCTCGACGTTCACCTGTTCGTTGATCCAGTCGAGCATCGCCCGGTTGTTCTCCAGGCCCGCGACGTACATCGGATTCGCGCTGTTCTCCCATGGCGCGCCCGGCTGGGCGGAGAACTCGATCGCGTTGCCGAACGGGTTGTAGTACGTGCAGTCGCCGACGCCCGGCTGGGCCGAACCCGTGTTCCCGAGCCGCATCCCCGAAGGGCTCGTGTCGTCGGCCACGACGCCGACGCCGCAGTTCGGACCGCCGAAGCCGCGGAAGGCGAGAAACTTGCGGTACGCGTACTCCGCCGGGTGGTTCATGTTGCCGGTCGCCCGCGAGAAGTTCACGCCGACGTCCAGGTTGGCCGCCTTGCCGCCGACCGACAGATCGTGGTCGATGTTCGCCGCGATTCGGGTCGTCTCGGTGCCCCGCCGCAGGCCGCGCCCCGGACCCGCGTTGCCCACCAGACGACCGTAGAAGTACCAGTCGTCCTGCAGGCAGTCTTCGCCGGAAGCGAAGCCGCCCACTCCGTAGGAGCTGTCGCAGAACTCCGTGCGCCCCGGGTGCTCGTTCGAGATCAACTGCAGGCCGTCAAGCAGGGACACCGGCGGGAAGGAAGGCGTGGTCACGTAGTTGGGAATCAGGGACTCCGCGTACAGAGCCTCGACGTGGTACGTGGTGCCCTCCGCGAGCGGACCGTTCAGTTCGGCGAAGAAGCGGTTCGTCTCGGTCGCCTCGATCAGACTGTCCCACGGCTGATACCGGAAGGCGCAGGTCCAGCCGCGGTCGTAGCCCCCGAGGCCGTTGCACGCGGGATCGACGAAGTAGTCCGTGCCCGCGGCGCCGTTGCGCGCCCGGGCCAGCTCCTCGACGAACGCGGAGGAACTCTCACCGCCGGTGAGATTCGGCCGCAGGAAGATGCCCGGATTGCCGGTGTTGGACCAACCCCAGAACCAGCCGGTGGCGCGATCCTGGAGCGTGTACGCCCGCTCCCGGGCGCCGAGATGCGAGCGCTCCGTGCGCTCGAGGGAGAACACGAGATGATGTTCCGAGTTACCCAGCTTGCCGCCCCAGATGGCGCCCGCCGAAGAGTCGCCGGCGCCGTCCATGCTCTCGTGGGAGAGCGAAGCCTCGAAGCCGGTGAACTCGTCGCGGGTGACGAAGTTGGCGACACCGGCCACGGCGTCCGAACCGTAGATCGCGGCCGCGCCTTCCTTCAGCACCTCGATGCGGTCGATGGCAAGCGAGGGGAAGGCGTTGACGTCGACGAAGCGGCCGCCGAACAGCCTCGCGGGCAGCGGCACCTGACGCTTGCCGTTGAGCAGCACCAGGGTTCGCGACGCCCCAAGGCCCCGGAGGTTCACGTTGGCGACGTTCTCGGGAACCGCCGTCCCCTGGTCGTTGTACCAACTGTTCGCCTCGCCGATGACGCCGGACGAGGCAGTCAGACTCTTCATCAGGTCGACCGCCTGAAGCGAGCCCTGCTCCTTCTGCATCTCCCGGTTCAGCACCTCGACGGCGAAGGGGAGGTCGACGGCCGGCTCCTCGATCGCCGAGCCGGTGACGACGACTACGTCGTGGGCGTGGAAGTCGAGGACGTCGTCCTCGTCGTCCTGGTCTTCGTCGTCGTGCTCCTCATCTTCCTGGGGCGGGGGCCTGTCGACTGGCGACACCGGGGATGCTCCCGGTGCCGCGGCCTCGTCATCGTCGCCAGCAGCGAAGGCAGTTCCTCCAAGGGCGACAAGGAGAGCTATCAGCAGGATCAACAGGGGCTTGGCGTGCATATCGCCTCCATACTCCGGGTTCCGGCAATACGTGAGCGGCTCGTCGTCTGGCAAGCGTCGACCTGCCAACCGAACCGCGAGCTACGGGAGGGCCTGTGCGAACAATGATACCCCCAACCGGACGACGCGATCTCGACTAAGATCAACGCCCAACAGGAGGTCCAGATGTCCCGACGAGTCCGCCCAGTCCTGCCCGTGGCCGTCCTCGCGCTGACCCTGAGCGCGACCGGTCCATCCGCCGCCCACCACGCCTTCTCCGCGGAGTTCGACGCCAACCTTCCGATCAAGGTCGAGGGCACGATCACCAAGGTCGAGTGGATCAACCCCCACGCCTGGGTTCACGTCGAAACGACTCTGGACAACGGCGAGACGATGACCTGGGAGCTGGAGGCCGGCACGCCGAACACGCTCGTGCGCCGCGGCCTGACACGCACCCTGCTTCGACCCGGCACCGAGGTCGTCGTCCGCGGCTACCAGAGCAAGGACCGGATGTGCACGCCGAACTGCCGGGGAAGCGGGCGCGACATGAAGCTCCCCGACGGCCGCAGCCTCTTCATGGGCTCCTCCGGCACCGGCGCGCCCCGGGACGGCGCCGACCCGACCGAACAGTAGCGCCGCGACGGCCCGCGGCGGCGGAAGCCCGACTCAGCCGTCGCCGGGAGCCTGGTTCGATTCCTCGTTGTCGTCGAGCACGCCGAAGGAGGCGACGATCTCCAGGCCGATGAACACCACGGCCGCCAGGATGAAGAAGTCGAAGTCACTCATGGGTCAGCCGTCTCTGTTAGGTCAGCGTTTCTAGCCAGGACTGGCGCGACGAGTCCGCGTGAGGTCTGCCTGCACGCGGATCATACGTCCTCAGGCGACGACGCGCCAGAGTCGTTCCGACCCCAACGGAGCGGAAGACGGCCCGGCGAGATACAGGAAAGTTACGCTGGTTTACCGAGATCGGATAAACCGAGGTAACCTCCCTATACATGGACCCCCGCAAGAACCCGTACGCGCCCGGCGCAGGGACTCCCCCTCCCGAACTGGCGGGCCGGGACGAGCTCCTTGAAGAGGCGGCCGTCGCCCTCGACCGGATCAGAGGCCGGCTGTCGGCAAAGAGCTTGATGGTCGTCGGACTCAGGGGCACGGGCAAGACCGTCCTTCTGAACCGCATCGCGAACGATGCCGAGGCCAGGGGCCTCACGACCCTCTTCCTCGAAGCCCCCGAGAACCTGTCCCTACCCGGCTTGGTGGCCCCTGCTCTTCGCACTGCGCTTCTGAAGATGCGTCGAAGTCGAGCAGCCGCCGATGCGGCTAGGCGGGCTGCGTTGCCGCGCCGGACGAAGAAGATGTTCTGGCCGTGTTTCAGATCCTTGATTCTCCTCTGGCCATCCTCGCCAAGGCCGACGGCACGCTTGTCCTACTAAGCAGCTCTCGGAGGCAGACACCGAACTCCGGCACATCGTAGCGGATCGCCTACTCTGAGTGAGTCTGCAAAGTCCTCTCTCTTGGCAGAGCTACTCTCTGCCATTCCACAGGGGCCGGTGCGACGACATTCAGAACCAAGAGACCATGGTCGATTCCGAACCAGAGACGATGGGTCGCGCTTCATTGACTGTCAGCACCGAGTTCAGCTGTCCGCCACGGAGACTCCGAGCCTGACGATGAAGGACGGTACAGCCCGCTACTGGTCCTGCTCTTCCTTCGCGGCCTCGAGAGCCTCCCGCGCGGCGGCGACGCGGTTCTGGCCGCCGTACCAACTGGCCAGCCAGTCCTTGCCGTCCTCGGCCGTGCCCTGCGCTTCACGGTGGCGGGCGCCGCGAAGCATGAGGGTCATCGCGCGGTTGCCCTCGTGGCAGGCGTACTCGAGGACCGGATCGTCGCTCCGCCGCATCTCGAGGGCGCTGGTCCAGGGAGCCTCGAAGGACTCCGGGTCGTCCACGGTGTACTCGTAGAGGAGGGCGTCGGGGCCGGTGCGGGTGAAGCGCTCGGTCAGCACCAGGTCCGGACCGGTGCCGCGGAAAGCGGTGTGCTCGGTGTAGTTCTTCGTCGTGACGACGAACGTGTCGCCGTCCCAGACGCCTGACGAATCACCCTTCCAGAAGCGCATGCTCTCGTCGGCGTGCTCGCGGCCGTCGGTCGGGATGACGCGGTGGTCGTTGATCATCTCGGTCATGATCGCGACGTAGCCCGGCGACTGGAAGATCTCCATCATGTTGTTGTAGGCGCCGGGACTCATCGGCGGGCCGGCGTTGAAGCCGACGATGCAGCGCTCGAAGCTGTTTCGCTCTTCCGGGCCCGCCGGAGGCTGGCCCCAGAGGGCGTAGCGCTCGTTGACCCGCTGAATCGCCCCGTCGGTCATCTTCGGCAGGCGGCCGTTCGGCGGATCGACGATCAGCGAGGTGCGCATCGTGCCGGACACCTTGTCGCCCAGGTCGAGCCAGAAGGAGTTGTAGCCGACATCGACGTCGCCCTGGCTGGGATCCACGTCGGGTACGCCCGACGTTTCCCGCGCGGCGCGTGCCTGGCGGCGCTGTTCTTCCAACTCGGCCGCCTCCTCGGCGGTCAGGGTCGCCTTGTCGCCGAAGGCCGCGGGGCGTTCGAGCGGCGTGATCGTGCGATAGTCCCAGGTTCCCTGCAAGTCGGGAACGCCCCAGGACGTGACGAGCTTCTCGTCCTCGGCGTACACAGCCCCGGTGGCAACCAGGGCGGCGACGACGAAACTGACGGTGCTTGCGTACGGTCGCTTCTTCATGACTTCGACTCCTTCTACTGTGGCGTCGCCCCGCGGCGCAGATGGCCGTAGGCCGCGTCCTCACCCCCGAGCGGAATGCACTTGAACTCGAGCAGCCGCGCGTTCTCCTCCAGGCGCCGGTAGAGCGGCATGCTGATCGTCCACGGCTCGGTGAACACGTTCGGGTCCGTGATCGTCGCTTCGTAGTGCATCGAGTCCGGTCCGGTGCGCGTGTACCGTTCGACGACCTGAAGTTCCTCGCTGTGGAAGTTGCCCGAGGCGTCGAACCATGTGTCGGCGACCTGGTCCGTGACCTCGACCACCAGGGTGTCGCCCTCCCAGTGACCGAGCGAGTACCCCATCCAGGACGGCAGTTCCGCCCTCGTGCCCGGGCGGTCGAGACGAACCGCCCGGCTGTTGCCGCCCCACTCGTAGGCGAAGAAGACCGCCTTCGGCGTCTGCACGATCTGGAAGGGCAGCGGCATGTACGTGGCCCGTGGAATTCCGGGCATGAAGCACTTCACAGCCGGGTCCAGGTTCAACCAGTCCTCCCGGTTCGCGTTGCGCTGCTCGAGCGCCCCGTCCTGGTAGGGGATCCTGCCGCCCTCGACCACGCTCAGCCCGGCCGGAATGGCCCCCAGAGCTCCAAACGCGGGCACCGGCGTTCGTTGCGCGGCGTGAGCCTCGAGGTCCCAGTGGGCGCTGTTCATCGCCTGCCAGATGCCGTTGAGATCCGGGTCGCCGTCCGGCGTCTTCGGCGCCTGGTAGGCGCCCTCCTGCGACTGCGCGACGGCGACCGCAGCGAGGAACAACACCGCGGCCAGCGACACAGCGGAACTGAGCTTTCTCATGATGGCGGACTATAGCGAAGGCCACGCCAGGAGCTTGCACCGGGTGCGCCGGCGCCCCCGCCGGCCTGGGAAGACCGCGACGCGAAGCGGCGACGCATACTGGAGCGCAAGCTCACTACGGCAAGCGGAACACGAACAGGCCGTTGCCGCTTCGGGGGTAACGGATCTCCGGACTGACGGCCGCCGGCACGAAACGCGGGCTGCCGCCTCCGAGGCCCGTGGACACCGCCACGTACTGGACGCCCTCGACCGCGTAGCTGACCGGAAAGCCCTGCACGGATGTCGGCAGGCGCGTACCCCAGAGTTCGCGGCCCGTCGCCGTTTCCCAGGCCCGGAAGCGGCGGTCGATGTCGCCGGCGAACACGACGCCGCCGGCCGTCGTGAGCGCGGCGGTGAGAAAAGCCGGGCGCTGCTCGATGCTCCAGATCTCCTCCATCGTGTCCACGTCGTAGGCGGCGAGCTTGCCGAGACGCCCATCCGTATCCGGCATGGCGAACCACTTGCGGTCCGCCCGCTGGCCGCCGCCCCCTTCCTCGAAGCGGTTCTCCGTGGCCGCGATCTCGAGACAGCTCTGGCTCAGCGGGACGACCAGGAGCCCTTCCTCCGGGCTGTACGAGGATGCCTGCCAGTTGTGACCGCCGGCCGTGCTGGGACATACCGACACCCACTCCCCGATCTCGGCCGAGGCGATGTCCTCCCGGTAGCGCACTTCGCCGGTCTCACGGTCGATGTAGTCGAAGACGTTCTGGAAGACCATCTCCCTGAGACTCACGAAAGAGCCGTCGGAGCGGTCGATCTTCCACAGGATTCCGTGCTTGCCGGAAGTCAGGAGCAGCTTCCTGCCCCCGCGGTCGATCAGCACCTGCTCGAACGCCTCGTCCAGGTCGAGCGCCTCCCCGGGGACGTACTGGTAGTAGAAGGTGAGCGCACCGTCCTCGGGCCGCAACGCCAGGGTCGAGTTCGTGTACAGCACTTCGTGGTCGATCGTGAGCCCCCGGCTCACCGGCACCCAGGGCTTGGCCTGCGCCACCGGCCAGTAGAGCAAGCGCAACTCCGGGTCGTAGCTGCCCGGAATCCAGGAGTCGCCTCCGCCGCGCTGCATGAGCGGCAGATCGCCCCAGGTTTCGCCGCCCGGTTCGCCGGGCCTTGCAATGGTGTAGGTGCGCCACCGTTCCTCGCCCGTTTCCGCGTCGTGGGCCGTGATGAAGCAACTCTCCTCGTAGTAGCGGATGCAGCCGTTGATGCCGTTGATCACCAGACCGTCGACGACGATCGGACCGCTGGTGTTCGAGTAGCGCTTCGCCGGATCGGCGATCTGCGTCTCCCAGAGCGGCCGTCCGCTGCGCGCATCGAGCGCGAGCATGGCCGCGTCCTTCGTGGCGACGAAGACCTTGTCGCCCCAGATCGCGAGGTTGCGGAGCTGGTTGAACCCACGCGCCAGGTCGCCTTCCAGCCCACGCCGGTACTCCCAGATCAGCGTGCCGGTGTCGGCTTCGAGCGCCTGGATGATGTTGCCCGGGTTGGCCAGGTACATGACGCCGTCGTAGACGAGCGGTGTCGGCTGGTTCACGCCGTCCGCCATCGCCCACGACCACGCCAGGCGCAGATCGCCCACGTTGCCGATGTCGATCTGGTCGAGCGGGCTGTGGCCCTGGCCGTCGTAGGTGCGCCGGAACATCAGCCAGTCGCCTGGGGCCGGGTCGAGCAGCATCTCCGCCGTCACCGGCTCGAAGTCCTCGATCTCGCGCTCTCCCGGAGGCCTGACGACCTCCTCCTCCACCGCTTCGGCCGGGGCGCGGACTTCGCGGTCCGCGACCGCGGCAGAGTCCGACGCGGACGAGGCTGCCCCATCCATGCCCAGACTGCCGAGTGCCGCGCCGAGACCGGAGCTGTTCGCCGTCAGTGCTTCATCGCCGGCCGCGGCACCGTTCTGTTGCAGCACGAAGGCGGCCAGATCGTAGGTCTGCTGCGGCGAATGCGAGTTCCGGTTCTCCGGCGGCATGGTGACCCGGATCGTGTCTGCGAGATTGGCGACCGCGTCAAATCCCCAGGCGTCGAGAAAGTCCGGGCCCCGCAGGGGCGGCGCCTCGTCCGCGCCGGCCAGGCTCGAGAGGTGGCATTCGATGCAGGTCTCCTCGTAGAGCACCCGCCCGCGCTCCGCCTGCCCGGCGGTGAACACCCGCGGCGGCTCAGCCTGCTGTTGCGCACCGACGGCGGCGACGGCCGCCAGGAGCGCCAGTCCCGCCGACAGCCCGCGTACACTCTGCGCCATGGCACGCATACTAGCGCCGCCAAACCCCTTCCAGAGTCGGGGTTTGGCCCCATCCCCCACCTCACCAGAACTCCGCGCACCGTCACGGCACAGGGTGCCATGATGGCGCCCAGAGTTCTGGTTGTCGGCGGCACCGGCCCCACCGGGCCGCCGATCGTCAACACCTTCCTCCGGGCGGGACATGAAGTCTCCATCTTCCACTCCGGCCGCCATCCCGTCGACTTCGACGGCCCGGTGGAACGCATCCTCGGCAACGCCCGCGACAGCGACGACATCCGCGCCAGGATCGGGTCGCGCGAGTGGGCCATAGCCGTGTGCATGTACGGCCGGCTGCGCGCTCTGGCCGACGAACTCGCCAGGAAGACGAAGCGCCTGGTGGGCATCACCGGCCAGCCGGTCTACAGGGGTTCGCAGCCGCCCACGCCCGAGGGCCGAATCCCGCTTCCCATACCGGAGTTCGCGCCCCGCCAGTACGACGCAGCGAACTACACCGGCAAGGTGGCGGCCGGCGAAGACCAGCTCTTCGAGCAGCACGGCCGCGGCGACTTCGAGGTCGTCATCCTGCGCTATCCCGGCGTCTACGGCCCGCGCACGCCGATGAACCACGAGTGGGCAGTCGTCAAGCGCATCCTGGATCGCCGTCCCTTCATGATCCTTCCCCACGACGGCGTGACCTACTTCCAGCGAGGCTACGCGGAGAACCTGGCCCGACTCGTCTACCTCGCCGCCACCAGGCCGGAAGCCGCGGGAGAGGCCTTCAACGCAGGCGACGAACGGGTGATCAGTTGCCGCGCCGTGGCGGAGGTCATCATCGACGAACTCGACGCCGAAATGGAGCTGATCGGCGTGCCGGCGCCCTTCTGCCGCGGCGTGTTCCCCCTCGCCGAGAAGTCGAACCAGCTTCTCGACATGTCGAAGGCCCGGAACCTGCTCGGCTACCGCGACGTGGTCGATCCGGAGACCGCGACCCGCGCCACAGCCCGCCATCTCCACGACCATCCGCCAGACGAGAAGGACCTCTACGCCGCCGGCACGGGCCGTTTCGACTACGAGAGGGAGGACCGGATCGTCGAGCGCTGGCGGCGGGCGCAGGCGCTGATGAGCGCAGACTGAGGCACCGGTCGACTTGATAGCCTCGCCACCATCGAACGCACACACGGAGGAGTCGTCGATGATCAGACGGATGATGATCGCCCTTGCCCTGGCTGCCGCTCTCGTCGGCGCGCCCGCTCTCGCGGCGGACGACTGGAAGGCGCCCCGCACGCCCTGGGGCCATCCCGACCTGCAGGGACTGTGGACGAACACGACGCTGACCCCCTTCGAGCGGCCCGTCGAGCTGGGCGACAAGGAGTTCCTGACGGAGGAAGAGGTCGCCCAGGCAGAGGCCGCCCGCCAGGCCATGATCCAGAACCGCGCCGACCAGCCCGCGCAGAAGGCGGAGGCAGGCCAGAACGTCGGCGCCTACAACCTGCACTGGCTCGAGCTGGGCACCAGGGTCGTCGGCAGCCGGCGAACCTCCCTGGTCGTCGATCCCCCGACCGGCCGCGTACCGGTGCGACCCGAGGCGCAGCAGGTGCGCGCCGACAACCTGGTCAAGATGTTCGATTCGTACGAGTACATGAGCGTCTGGGACCGCTGCATCACCCGCGGCGTCCCCGGACACCTGTTCCCGGCCGGCTACAACAACAACTACCGGATCGCCCAGACGCCGGAGTACGTGGTCATCTACTCCGAGATGATCAACGACGTCCGCTTCATCCCGGTCGATGGCCGGGAGCGGATCCCGGGAGACCTCCACCTGTGGAACGGCGACTCCCGCGGCCACTGGGACGGCGACACCCTGGTCGTCGAGACGAAGAACTTCTCCGACAAGGGCTGGATCGCCACCAGCGGCTCCCAGGGCCGGATCAAGGGCATTCCGGTCAGCACGGAACTGGTCACCGTGGAGCGCTTCAGGCGCGTCGACGAACACACGGTGGACTGGACGGTGACGATCGACGATCCGGTGAACTACACGGACACGTGGACGGTGAACATCCCGCTCTACTTCGATCCGGACAACGAGATGTTCGAGTACGCCTGCCACGAAGGGAACTGGGCGGTCACGAACACGCTGAGCGGCGCCCGTCATCTCGAGAAGGTGACCGCGGGCGAGAGGTACTGAGGGCACGATGAGCTTTGACGCCGGCCGCTTCCCCGTTCCCGTCCGTGAGGACATGGCCACCGCACTGCGCAGGTCGTGGGCCGACATCGGCCGCTCCGGCACCTGGTGGACCGGCCCCGAGCGTGTCGCGATCGCCGCTCTCGCCCGCGCCGAGCGCATCCAGCGCAACGAACCGCCGTGGAGCCGTGACCGCGGCGAGCCGAGCACGGCACTGCCGGAGAAGGCAGTCGAGGCGGCTCGCAAGATCGGGGCGGATCCAGCCCACCTCGATCGCGAATGGGCGAACGGCGTGATTGCCGAGATCGGCGACTCGCACTACGTCGAACTCGCCTCGGTCGTTGTCACGACGGCCGCCGCCGACGCCTTCTGCGAGGCGATGGGCATCGACCACGAGCCGTTGCCCGAAGCCGAGGCCGGCGAACCGACCCGCGAGCGCCCGGACGGCATGGGAGACATCGGCGCCTGGGTCCCGGTCCAGGTCATCGACTGGAAGCGCGCCAACGTGGCGCGCGCGCTGAGCCTGGTGCCGGAAGGCGTGCGCACCTTCTTCCGCATGGTAGCCGCCATGTACTCGGGAACGGCTACGGACTTCGAGAAGATGGTCTGGGACCACCGCCCGCTAGCCCGTCCCCAGGTCGAACTGCTCGCGGCCAGGGTCTCGGCCCTCAACCAGTGTTTCTACTGAACGACCGCCCACACCATGCTGCTCCGGGCGAGCAGCGACGCAGTCGGAGCCGAGGTCGACCTGAGCGCGGCGGTTGAAGACGCCGCCGACGGCGGCGTGGAGGACGGCGCGATCCTGACGGCCTTCGCCGAAGCCGTCGTACGCGCCACGGACGATCTGGACGCGGCCCGCGCCCGGGCCCTGGAAGCCCTCGGACCCGAGAAGTTCGTCGAGGCGGCCGCCACCGTCGGCATCTTCAACGGCCTCGTCCGCGTCGCCGACTCGACCGGAATTCCCAGCGACGCAATGATGCTCGAGCGCACCGCCGACGTCCGCGGCGCCCTCGGCTTCAACCGCTGGGGCGGCGCCAGGGCCTCCGGCGTCGCCGAAGCGCCGGCTTAGCGCCCGGGCTCTGGCCGGTTCGCAGCCTCACCGGGCGGTTTCGGCCAGCCAGTTCTCGATGCGCAGACCGTGCACGCGGCCGAACTCCTTCTCGTTGTTCGTCACCAGCGCGGCATGAGCACCGCTGGCGTGGGCCGCGATCAGAAGGTCGTTCGCTCCTATCGTCTGGCCGCGCCGCACGAGTTCCTGACGGATCTGCCCGTAGCGAACGCCAGCGTCGGCATCGAACGGCAGGATGTCGAGATCGAGGCAGAAGGCCTGAAGCTCCCGCTGATTCTCTTCGACCCGCGCCGAGTGCTCGACGCCGAAGCAGAGTTCCGCGTACGTGATGGAGGAGATACACACGCTGGAAGCGTTCTCCTCGAACTTCTGTCTCAGAGCCTGATCGCGCTCGTTGATCAGGTAGATGCACATGTCCGTGTCCAGCATGAACATCAGCGGAGATCGTCCCGCTCCTCGAGAGGCGGCTGGCTGCGCGCCGAGAGACTCCCGCGCGACGTCGAGTCGAAGTATGCGCCCCAGTTCTTCCCGCGCGGAAGCAACGTGAGCCGATCCCCTTCCTTGATCACTTCCACCTCGGAGGTCTCGAACCGGCACGCTGCCGGCAGCCGGACAGCCTGACTGCGTCCGCTCCAGAACACCTTGGCGACTCCTCTGTAGTCCGGTTCCTTGTTCATGGCACTCCTCGCATCTCGTCGGCCTCCGAGCATCCCCAGAGATATATCACGGGATATACCATCCGGCAGCCGGCGCCGTCAGTCAGGGCAGGTGATCCGGTAGACCCTGGCCTCGTTGAGGACAGCGAGGGGTTCGAGCAGCGCGTACGACTCGTACCGGCCGGCGCGCGCGTCGGCGACGAAGGGGCCGAGCCAGTCGCTCGGGTCTTCGTCGGAGCGGGTGCCGCCGAGTTGGACGGTGGGACGGACGACGAGGAGGAGGCGGTCGAAGTCCGGGCAGTGGCGGTCGGCGATGCGTTCGACGTGGCTGTAGGTCAGGACTTCCGTGTAGGGCAAGCCTGCGTATGAGATGGCAAACCGGCCCGGAAACAGGAAGGGTACGTCCATCGTGCCGCCGCCGATGACCAGATCGCCGCGGCCGGTGTGGTCACGAAGCCACTGCTGGCGTTCGCTCCGGAACTCGACGGCACGGGCGTCTCGGCCTGACGACCACAGGGTCGCCTCACGGAAGAAGGCTATGCCGAAGCAGACGATGAGGATGGAGGCCGAAAGCCAGGCGACCCGCCGAGTTGATGGCAGGGCCGACGCCACGAGGGCTCCACACGCCGGGATGAGGGCGGCCGTTGCCGGCAACGCCAGCCGGACGCCGATCGGATCGAAGTTGACCTGGGTGCTGCGCCAGATGACGGCCGCGATGTAAAGAACGGCCCAGAGGCAGACGACGAGTGGCAGACGCGAGGACCTAGGCGCCCGCGAGTGGCCCGATACCCTGGCCGTTCGAATCATCCCTGCACCGAGAAGCGCGAGCACGGCCGCTAGCACCGCGGCGTCCGGCCAGTTGCCGAGTGCGGTCGACCGCCAACCGCCCAGGACCGCGGTGATGGCACGACTCAGGCTCTCGGGCAGCGTCGTCACGGCGGGCAGCGCATCCGGCAGGAGACGTCCTTCGACGTTCAGATTGCGGCCCAGGATCCAGGCCATCGGCAGGAACGCGCCGACCGCGAACATCAGGGCCAAGCGCCCCTGCACTTGGCGGCTTCGCCCTGCATGCGGACCCGCACCGCTGAGCCACAGCGCCAAGACACCGATCAGCGGTAGAGGCCACAGGGAGTAGCGGACGCCGAAGGCCGCGCCTGCGAGCAGGCCCAGGGCAAATGACGGCAACAGGCCGCGCCAGGCCGGACGGTCGCCACGGTCCGGCGTCCCCTCGAGGCGTCGATCGAGAAGCAGGAAGAACAGCAGCACCACGGCGACGGCGAGGCACTCGCTCAAGGCGGCTCGGCCGAGGTGGGTCAACGGCACGAACAAGAGCGCGGCGCCGAGTGCGATCAGCGCGGCCGCCGAACCTCCAATCCGCTGCCCGAGTAGATAGACAAGCACGAGGATCGCGGCGTAGGCAAGCGCGGAAACGACCAGCGCCGCATCCGCCGCGTCCATGCCGAACCTCGACGCGAAGGCGATCGCCAGCGGATACCCGGGTGGTTGCGCCGTGAAGGCGGCCGGAAGGTCCAGATCGCCCGACACGTAGAAGGGCTGGTTGAAGCCACCGGTCGACTGCACCAGACCGTCGCCGGCAGCCACCCGCCGCGCCACGTCAACGTAGTTCATCGAGTCCGCGGTGAAGGTGCGGACTCGAATCAGCGAGTTGGCGGCGAACAGGCCGCAGTAGACGAGCGCGGCCAGGGCGAGCAACGTCGGTGCTGCTCTAGGCCGAGCTTTCACCCGCCGTGAACTCGGGAACCGGCAGTTCGCCGAGATGCTTGTGACACATCTCGCAGCTCGAGACACCTTTCGTCGCTGCCGCGGGATCGAGCTCGTCGTCCACCCACTGGAGGAAGGTGCGGTAGTTCTCGAACACGGTTCCGGAGTCCGAGCCGACGGCGCCGAGGTCGAAGTGCGGCGAGTCGATCTCGGCGGCGAAGGGACAGGCGTGGAACTGGCCCTTCGTCGTCAGCACCGGGAAGCAGCGCACGCAGCGGTTGCCCATGCCGTGGTACTCCGACTCCCGGTCGCGGGCGAACTCCTGCCCGGCGCCGGCGCCGGCGTGGAAGAGCACCTTGTAGCCCTGGAAGATGCGGTTCGGGTTCGCGCGCGCCCAGTCCTCGAGGCGCTCGCGGGCGTAGGGCGGCATCGGATCGGCGTCCCGGCCGTGGTAGATCGAGTAGTTGAGCACCGCCTCGCTCTTCGGGTCGGACTCGAGGATCGAAATCAGCTTCTCCGCCTGGATACCGTTCGAGAACACGGTGATAAGGCCCGTGAACCCCCGCTCACGGACGTAGCGCATGGCCGCGACGATCTCCCGCGTGTGCAGCGTCGGCTCGCCGCCATAGAACTTCAGGTTGCCGTCCGCGGCAAGCGTGCGCAGCGCCTGGTCGAGGACCTCGGGTGTGTAGCGCTCGTACCAGCCATCGGGCGAGCCGTTGATCGTGCACCAGGAGCAGGCCCGGTTGCAGAAGTTGCCCTCGTAGAGGTGGAGTTCCCGGAGTTCGCCGTCGGCCGCGGAGAAATGCTCCACCGGCTCATGGAACGTGATCGGGCCGATGTTCGGATCGCGGTGGGTGTCGTTGAGACCCCAGTCGTACGTGTTGTAGACGATCTCGTATCCGGCGACCTGCTCCAGGTCCAGGCCAGCGTGTTCGGCGACGAAGCCGAGCACGCCGCTGCGATACTCCTCCCGCGTTCCCGCACCGGCGGCGAAGTCCTCGGCGTACATCCGGAAGATGCGGGAGACGTGGATCCGCTCCGCTTCGTGGTCCACGCGGCAGTTCCAGCGGTTCGCCAGGAACGCCCGGGTTGCTTCACGCAGCGTGTCGCGGAGGCCGTCGCCCCGGTAGGCGGTCGGGCGAAACGCCGGGCAGCCGTTCGCGCCGCAGTTGATCGCGAAGTGGATGCGCGGCTCGGCGTAGTCCGACCGGAGGATCTGGTGCTCGATGTCGTCGAGGCTGACCGCCGAACCGCCGGCGATGTGCCGCCGCCGCTGGAAGAACCGGCCGTCGCGGGTCTTCCAGACCGAGCGGATCGGGTACTCGTCGACGATCGCGTCCAGGGTGAACGCGTTGTAGGCGTTGATCCAGTAGGCGAGGCCGTCCTCTTCGCGCAGGAACAGATCCGGCCGGCTGTCCGGAGACGCCGCGCCGAGACCCGCGACGAACTCCTTGAGCAGAGGCCGCCGCGCCGCAAGACGCTCGTAGTCGACCTTTCCGTCCTCGGCGACGACTTCGGCCAGCAGCCGGTCCCACGCGTCGTAGGAAAACGCCTCCATCAGCGCCCTCGGAACTACTCGTGCCCCCCGGAGCCGGTGCTGCCCGCCTCCGCCTTCTGCTCGTGGTACTCACGCTCGAGCAGCCGCGCGCCGCGCAGGATACCGCCCATCGCGTAGTTGCCCTCGTGACAGGCGTACTCGTAGTTCTGTTCGTCCGTCTGCGGCCAGATGAACTCGCCGCTGTACGGCGCCGTGTAGTCCGGATCGTGAACAGTGAACTGGTAGAGGAGTTCATCCTTGCTCTGGCGGGTAAAGCGCTCGATGACCTTCAGGCCTTCGCGCGGAACGCGAGGCGCAGCAAGGAAGTTCGTCGTCTCGACGACCAGGGTGTCCCCTTCCCACCAGCCGATCGAGTCTCCGCCGAGCGAGCGCACGTCGGCCGGCGCGTGCTCCGCGTTCAGGCGCACGACCTTCGCCCAGTGCATCCACTCGACCAGGATGACCACATGGTCCTCGGTCTGCGTGATCGTCTTCATGTTGTTGTAGAGGATCGGGCGCGCCGGAGTGGCGGCCGCGCTGAGATACAGGCAGCGGTCCAGCAGGGACAGCGTCTCGGGGCCGTCGTACGGATCGTCGCCGGTCTCGATCCACCAGGCCGTCCCCGTGTTCTTGTAGGCGTAGGGATGCAGTCCGGCGCGACGCGCCTTGCCCGCGTCGGAGACCGGCGGCATGCGGCCGTTCGGCGGGTCGATCAGGATCGAGGTCTGGAACTGGCCGTCGATCGCATGGCGCGTGCTGCCGCTGTCGGTCCAGAACGCGTTGTAGCCGCCGACCGCGCCCGCGGGACCGCCGGAACCGTCGCCCCCAGCCGGAGGCGCCGACCGGTTGGGATCGCTGGCCGCGTTGGCTCTGGCGATCGCCGCCGCGGTCGCCGCCATGCTCCGCTCCGCCTCCTCGACGGCCATGTACTTCTTGTCGCCGAAACGCGGATCCCGTTCGAACGGAGTCGAACTCGCGATGTTGTAGCGGCCGGTCAGGTCCGGCTTGCCGCTCGCGGTCCGAGGGACATCGTCGCCGGCCGCCACGGCCGGCGACGCGACCAGAACCGCGAGCACGCCAATGGTCGAGAGGACGCCAGGGATCACAGGAGTAGCAGCGGATCGTTCGATGCCCATGGAAGATGCCTCCGTTCGTTCAGCGGGAAGGGGCTGCGCCATGACGACGCAGGCGCAAGAGACAGGCACGAAAAGAGAGATTGAGCCTACCCCACCGGAACCGGAGCGGACACACACGCTGGTAGAGTCTGATTTCGATCAGCAACCAGCGATCATCAACCCGGACGGCCGGGAGGGCGAAGCGTATGAGGTTCCCGATCCACAAGCACCGGCACCCGCTCACGGCGCTTCTCGCGACCACTGTGCTTCTCGTCGCAACGGCCGCCGGCGCCGCCGAAACGCCCACGTTCAGCCGCGACGTGGCGCCGATCCTGTTCGAGAAGTGCGCTCAGTGCCACCGGCCGAACCAGGCGGCGCCCATGTCCCTGCTCTCGTACCGGGAGGCGAGGCCCTGGGCCCGAGGCATGGCGCGCGCCGTCGAGAACGGCGACATGCCACCATGGAGCGCCGAGTCGGAGCACGTCGTCTTCCGCAACGACCTCTCGCTATCCGCCGAGCAGGTCGCCACGATCGTCGACTGGGCGGCTGGCGGCGCGCCCGAGGGTGACCCCGCCCACCTGCCGCCGACACCCACCTTCTCCGACGGCTGGACCCTGGGCGAACCGGACTACGTGCTCACGCTCGACCGGGTCGACGTGCCGGCCGAAGGCCCGGACCTCTTTCCCAAGCAGCGGATCGCACTAGGGCTGGATGAGGAACGCTGGGTGCAGGCGATCGAGTTTCTCCCCGGCGACCGCCGCGCCACTCACCACTTCCAGGCCACGTACACGACGCCGCGGCGCGAGAGCGGCGGCCCGATCGGCTCCGGCGAGAGGGTGAGCGAGGGCGCCGGCGGCAGCGGCGTGTTCGGGATCTGGACCGCGGGCATGCCGCCCTATGTCTTTCCCGAGGGCACCGGCCGCGTCCTGGGCCCGGGCACGACGATCACGATGGACTCCCACTACCACCCGTTCGGCGAAGCGACGTCCGACGTGACCCGCATCGGCATTCACTTCGGCGAAGGCGAACTGAAGCGGGAGGTGGCGACCGTCTCGGTGGCGAACACCGGCATCCGCATTCCGCCCGGCGCCGGTCACCACGCGGAGGAGGGTTTCTTCCAGCCGGACGACGACATGCAGATCCTCGCCTTCAGCCCCCACATGCACGTTCGGGGCAAGGCGATGACCTACCGAATCGTCCACGCCGACGGGACCAGCGAGACCCTGCTCGACGTGCCGAAGTACGACTACAACTGGCAGTGGCTCTACTACCCCACCGAGCCGATCGATCTGCCGGCTTCGAGTCGAATCGAGGTCACGGCGGTCTGGGACAACTCGGAGGACAACCCGGCCAACCCCGATCCGGCCCGCGAGATCATCTACCGTGGCGACGTGTTCAACGAGATGTTCGTCGGCTTCTTGGAGATCGTCCGCAAGGACGGCGGCTATCACCGACCCAAAGAGAACGTGAAAAAGCTGGCGGAACTCATCTCCCGTCACCCCCAGGGCGCCTCCTTCCTGGCTGACGGGTTCCTGCCGATCGCCTTCTGGGCGCCGCACGAGGGCGAGGGCATCCTCTACCTGGCGTCCGGCCTGCAGATGTTCACGGTCACCCTCGACGACTTCGCCTGGTCCGGCGACCGCCTCCGGGTGACGACCCACTTCCCCACGCCGGAGGCATCGGCGATCACGACCGTGATCGACGGCGAACTCGATGCGCAGGGAGTGCTCCGGGGGACCATCACGATGGGAGCCGACACGGAACGCCCCTTCGAGATGAAGATGGTCGGCCAGCCCGCCGGCCGGGCGCCGTCCACCGAAGCCACCGGAGCCGCCGCCGGAGAGTGACGACCGGGCGATGATGAGACGGCGGTCTCCAGCGGCGCTACTGTCGATTGCGCTCCTCCTTGCCGCGGCCTGCGGCGGGACGAGCATGTCCCAGCTCAAGGCGCTGGTGCGGGCGAGTTTTCCCGGCGTGCCGCAGATGAGCGTCGAGGAGCTGGATCGCCGCCTCAGGGACGAAACGCCGCCGCTGATCATCGACGTCCGGGAGCCGTTCGAGTACGAAGTCAGCCATCTGCCCGGCGCGGTCCACGCTCAGGGTGACGACATCGCCCGCCAGATCGCCGACACGGAACCGGGCCGGTCCATCGTCCTCTACTGCTCCGTCGGCTACCGGTCTTCCGCCGCCGTGGCCGACCTGATCCAGTTGAACGACCCGGAGATCGGAGGCCGGGTCTGGAACCTCGAAGGCTCGATCTTCGAGTGGGCCAACTCCGGCCGTGCCGTCTACCGCGGCGAGAAGCAGGTGGGCGAGGTTCATCCGTACGGCAGGCAGTGGAGCAAGCTGCTCGAACCTCAACTCCGGCCCTGACGGCCAGTCGGCGCCAGCAGTCCAACCCGAACCGGTTGGTTACCGTATAAGGCACTGCATGACTCGATCTGCCCTCCTGTCGCCGACCTTCGCCTTCACCATCATCTGGGGCGGAACCGTCACCCCGACCGCGGCGCAGGAAGCCGGGGAAGACGAAACCCGGACGATGCCGGGGCAGACCTTCTCCGAGGAACTCACGGTCACCGCCCGCAAGCGCGAGGAGAACGTCCAGGAGGTGCCGTTCTCCGTCGTCGCCCCGAGCGAGGACGTGCTGCGCAGCCGCGGCGCCGGCAACCTCGAGGAGATCGCGGCCAACGTCGCCGGCTTCACCGTCCAGAACCTCGGCCCCGGCCAGAGCCAGGTCGCGATGCGCGGCGTCGCCGCCGGCCAGATCGTCCGCGACCAGCCCGGGGTCAAGGAGCAGGTCGGCATCTACCTCGACGAGTCCGTCATCTCACTTTCCCTGTTCACGCCGGACATCGACCTGTTCGACATGTCCCGCGTCGAGGTGCTGCGTGGACCGCAAGGCACGCTGTTCGGGTCGGGATCGCTCGCCGGCACCGTTCGCTACATCACGAACCAGCCCGAGATCGGAGTGTCCGACGGCTTCGGTGAGTTCTCCCTCAACTCGGTCGGCGGCGGCGGCATGGGCGGCAACGCGAAGGTCGCGGTCAACGTGCCGATGGGCGACACGTCGGCGATGCGGATCACCGCCTGGCACACGGCCCTCGCCGGCTTCACGGACGCGGTGCAACCCGACCTGAGCGTCGACGAGAACGTGAACTCCGGAGCACGAACGGGCGCCCGCTGGGCCCTGCGCTTCGAGCCGTCGCAGAACGTGACGGTCACCCCGCGCCTCCTCTACCAGGAAGTCGAAATGGACGGCTGGAACCGGATCGACGACTTCAACATCCTGGCCAATCCGTACACGACGACCCGGCCCGCGGTGGACCTCGGCGAGCGCCAGCTCTTCACCCAGTTCGAGGAACCAACGACCGACGAGTTCCTGCTCGCCGACCTGAAGGTCGTGGTCGATCTGCCCGACGGCTACTACTTCACCTCGATCACGTCGGCGACGGACCGCGACCTCCGCGTCGTCCGCGACTCGACCGCCCTGTACGCCAGCGTCGCCGGCCCCACGATCGGCCTTCCGGAAGCGGTCTACACCCTGGACGCGCCTCTGATCGACGCGACGACCGCGACCGGCCTGACCCAGGAACTGCGGCTGGCGAGCGGCGACGAGTACACGCACTGGGTTCTGGGGGTCTTCCACAGCACGAGCGAACGTGACTACGGCCAGAGCCTGCCGGTCACCGGCTTCGAGTCGATGACCGGAATTCCCACCGCGGGCGCGTTCGGCGCCGCCACCGACGAGTTGTTCTACTCCGACCTGAACTACGAGTTCGACCAGACGGCGGCCTTCTTCGAGATCACCTGGACCGCCGGCGAACGGCTCGACCTGACAGCCGGAGCGCGCTGGTACGACTACGAGGAGACGCGCAGCCAGGTCTTCGACGGCCTGTTCGCGGATCCGGGACCGACCGAAGGCGAAACCAGCGCCGACGGCATGGCGCCGCGTTTCATCGCCAGTTTCGAGGCGACCGAGAACACGCAACTCAACGCCCAGATTTCGAAGGGCTTCCGCCTCGGCGGCATCAACGATCCGCTGAACGTGCCGGTCTGCACCCCGGAAGACCTCGCGACCTTCAGCGGCCGCGACTCCTGGGAGGACGAAGAACTCTGGAACGTCGAGATCGGGTCGAAGACCACCATCCTGGGCGGCCGCGGCACATTCAATGTCGCGGCCTTCACGATGGACATCTCGGACCTCCAGACAACCGTCACCGCCGGTTCCTGCTCGTCGCGCCTGATCTTCAACGTGCCGAACGCCCGCAGCACGGGACTGGAACTCGAACTGACGGCTCAGCCCTCGGCGGCCTTCGACTTCGCGATCTCCGCCAGCTACGCGGACTCCGAACTCGGGTCGACCCTGACCTCAACCGCAGCCGATGGGACGACCAGCGTGGTCTCCGGCATCGAGAAGGGCAACCGGCTGCCGACGGTGCCGAAGTTCCAGGCCGCCCTGGCAGCGACCTGGCGCTGGGAGGCCGGCGCCTGGGCCGGCTACCTCTCTTCCGCGTTCCAGCACGTCGGCTCCCGCTTCACCCAGATCGGCGACCACGCGCCGGGGTTCGGCACCGTCGACCTGCTGGCTCTCTCCGCCACGAATCCGGTCGGCGGGCCGTTGACGCAGACCGTCTTCCGCTTCGATCCCGAGCTGCCGGCCTACGACCTCCTGAACCTGCGACTCGGCTTCCTGAACGAGCGCTGGGACATCGCGCTCTTCGTCAACAACGCGCTCGACGAGCGGGCCCTGCTGGCGCTCGACCAGGAACGCGGCACGCGCGCCCGGGTCGGCTACCTGACGAACCAGCCGCGGACGATCGGCGTGAGCAGCCGGATCAACTTCTAAGCGCCACCACGGCGTCAGTGCGCAAGCGGCTGCGCGGTGCTGGTGAGCATCCCCGTGGCCGCGAGCACCACCAGCGCGAAGGCGACCTCGAGAACGACAGTCAGCGGCACCGGAGCCGTGTGTGGATCGGGACGGAAGTTCATCCGGAGGTGGTTCACGGCGCCGAGGAACAGGACGCACATGCTCCCGACCATCTTGGCCAGCAGGATTCGGCCATACGGCTCGGTCCAGAGAGTCTCCCAGGCCGGCAGGTAGAGGACTGCCAGCACCATCCCGCTCAGAACCAGCAGCGTCGCGGCGACCATCGCCAGCGGCCAGAAGGCGCCCAGCCAGAACCGGCGCATCGACGCCGCTTCCGCAACCGACGTCCCTCGGACCATCAGCGGAAGAACGAGGATGACGACCAACGTGCCGATCCAGAATCCGGCACCCAGCACATGAACGCTCTGCGCAGTCCACGCAAGAGGGTTGCCGAACGCGTGGCCTGTCATCGGCAACGTCGCCGCCAGCCCCAGGGCCCCGGCTCCGGTGATCGTCAGGCCAAGCGCGGACAACCTCCAGGCCGCAAGGGAGCCGAGCATCGCGACCATCGCGGCCGCGACCTGCCAGCGCCATCGACCTCCCCAACGGCTCTCCAGCGCAACCGTTCGCAGGTTGTCGAGCGCGAGAGCCTCGCCCGCTCCCCAGACCTCGATCGACTGGAACACGGCGCGCAGCAGGAGCGCCGCCAGCAGCAGCAGGGACGAAAGGAGCGCAAGTCGAGCCAGTTCGGCCCGCAGGTCGCGAACCGCCAGGTCGCGTGGACCCATCGCCTCCAGCAGGCGCATGCCGGTCGCGCCGCAGACCAGAAGCAGCGGCAGATAGACGGCCCAGCGGCCGGCCATCTCCCAACTCAGCGACGAACCCGCGTCCAGCGTCTCAGCGACCGCCCCGGTCGATCGTGAAGGTCCATTCGCCGGTCAGGACGTGACCGTCGTCGCCCGCGGTCTGCCACTTTGCGGTGTACGAACCGTCCGGCATCCGCCCCGAGACCCTGGCCATCAGGTCCTTCTCGCCCATCGTGTGAAGGCCCTCGACGCTCAGCGGACCGTGCGGACCCGTCAGTTCCAGCTTGCTCAGAGGCACGTCCGGTTCCTGGTTGAACCAGACCCGCAAGGTACGCACCGGACCGGAGAGCGTCGCGCCGTCCTCGGGGCTCGTCTTCGACGCCTTGAGATGGGCGTACGCGGCGGTCGCCAGCAGCAGCAGCAGGGCAACGGTGCCGAACGTCCTGGCGCCGCGGGAGTGGTCTCTTTCCTTCATCACTGGCATCTCCATGCTGTCGAAACGCCGGCGCCGGTGCCGGCACGCAAGGAACACCGAGCGTACCAGTGCCGCCCTCGCCAGCGCGGCCGCCCAAGGGTGTAGAGTCCCGCCTTCACCCCCGATGAGCGACTCTCCCAGTCCGAGGAGCGATCCGTACACCGTCCGCGAGGGCGGTGCAGTCGAACCGCCGTCCACCTGGCGTGGCCGGCTGCGCTATCTCGGCCCGAGCATCGTCATCTCGGGGTCGATCGTCGGCTCGGGCGAGATCATCCTCACCTCGGGCCTCGGCGCCGCCGCCGGCTTCGTCATGCTCTGGTGGGTGCTCCTGTCATGCTGGATCAAGTCCCTGATCCAGGCAGAGCTGAGCCGCTACATCCTGGTCTCGGGAGACACCTACGTCCGCGCGATGAACCGGCTGCCCGGGAAGATCCCGCTGGGCCGCGGGCTGATCAGCTTTCCCGTCGTCATCGCCCTGATCGCCATCGTCCCGGGGGTGATGGGGCTGGGCGGGATCATCGGCGGCGCCGGGCAGGCGCTGACGCTCCTGGTTCCCGAGGTGTCGTCGGTCTGGGCTGCCGGCCTGATCGCCGTGGTCACGATCGCGCTGCTGGTCACCGGCTCCTACAAGATCCTGGAGAACGCGATGCTGGCGCTGGTGATGATCTTCACCGCCGCCACCCTGGTATGCGCCTTCCTCATGCAGACCACGCAGTATGCGGTAACGCGTGCCGACCTGCTATCGGGCCTCACGTTCAGCTTCCCGCCCGAGTACCTGGTCGCGGCGATCGCGGTCTACGGCTACACCGGGGTCAACGCGTCGGAGACCTCCGCCTACCAGTACTGGTGCGTCGAGAAGGGCTACCCGAACTTCATCGGCAAGAGCGACGCGCCGGGCTGGGAGGCCAGGGCCCGCGGCTGGATCAAGGTGCTCCAGGCCGACGTCTGGGTCACGCTGGCGCTCCTGACCTGCGCCACCCTGCCCTTCTACATCCTGGGCGCCGGCGTGCTCCGCGCTCGCGGCAAGGTGCCGGACGGCCTGGAGACGATCTCCCTGTTGTCCGAGATGTTCACCGAGACGCTCGGTCCCTGGTCGCTGTGGCTGTTCGGCATCGGCGCCTTCTGCATCCTGTTCTCGACCATGCTCTCCGCCGTGGGCGGCGCGGCCCGGTTCATTCCGGACTACGTCATGGAACTCGGGTACCTCAACCGGCAGAACCTGACCGCCCGCCGGAACTGGATCCGCGCCTACTGCCTGCTCATTCCGCTCGTCGCCTTCGTCATCTACATGACGATCCCGAACCCCCGGCTCCTGGTGACGATCGGGGCTCTGACCCTGGCCATGCTGCTGCCGATTCAGAGCGGAGCGGTGCTGTGGTTCCAGAAGAACCGGATGGACCCGAGGATCCGCCCGGGCCGGTGGATCCGGCTCGCGATCTGGGGCATCTTCCTGTTCGAACTGGGGATGGTCTGGTTCGTCGTCCGCTACGGCGTCTTCGGCTGATTTCTCGACTGGGGAGTGCAGACCGCGGACACACCAAGTCCAATGTCCTCCGGCACTCACGTCGAACAGAAGAGCGATCCCTACACCGTCCGCGAGGGCGGCGCGGCCCCGCCGCCCACGAGCTGGCGACAGCGGCTTCGTTACCTCGGGCCGAGCGTCGTCATCTCCGGTGCGATCGTCGGTTCGGGCGAGATGGTTCTCACGTCGGGTCTCGGCGCCGCGGCCGGCTTCGTCATGCTGTGGTGGGTGCTCCTTTCCTGCTGGATCAAGTCCCTGATCCAGGCGGAACTCGCCCGCTACACGCTGGTTTCGGGCGACACGTACGTACGGGCGATGAACCGCCTCCCCTTCCGGATCCGGATCGGCCGCGGCCACGTCAGCTTCGCCGTCGCCATCGCCCTGATCGCCCTGGTTCCCGGACTGCTGGGCATGGGCGGCATCATCGGCGGCGCCGGCCAGGCTCTGACCCTGCTGGCTCCGGAGGTGCCGTCGACCCTGGCCGCCGGACTGCTGGCCGTGATCACCATCGCAGTCCTCATCACGGGCTCCTACAAGATCCTCGAGAACGTGATGCTCGCGCTGGTCATGATCTTCACCGGCGCCACCCTCGTGTGCGCGATCCTCATGCAGGGAACGGAGTTCGCCGTCACCCGGGCCGAACTCGCGTCGGGCTTCACGTTCAGCTTCCCGCCCGAGTTCCTCGTCGCCGCGATGGCCGTCTACGGCTACTCGGGCGTCAACTCCGCGGAGACGTCCGCCTACCAGTACTGGTGCGTCGAGAAGGGCTACCCGAACTTCATCGGCAAGAGCGACGCACCGGGGTGGGAGACCCGCGCCAGGGGATGGATCAAGGTCATGCAGACGGACGTCTGGGTCACGCTGGTCCTGCTGACCTGCGCGACGGTGCCCTTCTACCTGCTCGGCGCCGGCGTGCTGAAGAAGCTGGGCAAGGAGCCCGACGGCCTGGAGACGATCTCCGTGCTCTCCGAAATGTTCACCCAGACCCTGGGCCCCTGGTCGCTGTGGCTGTTCGGCGCCGGGGCCTTCTGCATCCTGTTCTCGACGATGATCTCGTTCATTGCTGGCGAAGCCCGCTTCATACCCGACTACATCATGGAGCTGGGCTACCTGAAACGGCAGAATGTGGCCGCCCGCAGAACCTGGATCCGCGGCTACTGCACGGTCGTCCCGATCTTCTGCTTCACCGTCTACATGTGGATCCAGAACCCGCGACTGCTGATCACGATCAGCGCCCTGGTCGCCGGAATGCTGCTGCCGATTCAGAGCGGCGCCGTGCTCTGGCTGCAGAAGAAACGGATGGACCCCAGGATTCGTCCGGGCCGGGGAATCCGCGCCGGGATCTGGGCCATCTTCCTGGTCGAGCTGGCCCTGGCCGGGCTCGTCATCCGCTACGTGGCACTCGAGCCATTTCTCAACTGAGGAGCAACGATGTCTCTACGACGGACCTTCAGCACTGCATGTCTCTGCGCCCTGGCCCTGCTGGCCGGCTGCGCTTCGCCGAACGCCGAGGTGGTGGAACCGGGCGCCGAGAGCGTCCGTACGATCGGCCAGAGCGCCAGCTTCCGCGGCATCAACGGGATTCTCTTCGGGCCGGACGGCGACCTCTACTTGACTTCCGTCGTGACCCCGGCCCTCGCGCGAATCGACCCGGAGAGCGGCGAGATCCTCGACAACTGGGGCCTCGAGGAAGGCTCCAAGTCGCCAGACGACCTGGCCTTCGGCCCCGACGGCTCGGTCTACTGGACCGACATCAGCAACGGCGAAGTCGGCATGCGGACGCCGGAAGGCGAGACGCGCGTAGTCGCCTCGCCGGGGGTCGGGGTCAACCCGATCACCTTCTCCGACGACGGCCGGCTGTTCGTCTCCCAGTGCTTCATGGATACGAACCTCTTCGAGCTCGACCCGACCGGTGAGCAGGAGCCGCGGCTCATCCGCGACGACCTTGGGCCCGGCTGCGGCCTGAATGGCATGGACTGGGGCTCGGCCGACGGCAGGCTCTATGGCCCCCGCTGGTTCCGCGGCGAGGTCGTCCGTGTCGACGTCGACAGCGGCGAGCTGGAGACGGTCGCCAGCGGCTTCGAGGTACCAGCCGCCGTCAAGTTCAACAGCGAAGGGGTGCTCCACGTGCTCGACTCCCTGCGGGGCGAGGTCGTACGGCTGGGCGACGACGGGAGCAAGGAGGTCGTCGCGCGCGTGCAGCCCGGCCTCGACAACTTCGCCTTCGACGCGGAAGACCGCCTCTTCATCTCGAGCTTCGCCGACGGCTTCATCGTCGAGGCCCTGTCGCCTGACGAGAACCGCACGGTGCTCGAGGGCGGACTCAACATGCCCGGCGGCGTCGCCCTCATCGGCAGCGGCGACGCGACCCGGCTCGTCGTCGCCGACTTCTTCGCCCTGCGCCAGCTCGATCCGGCAACCGGCGACGAACTCGGCGTCGTGCGCGACGTGATCGGCTTCTCGGACATCGGGACGTCGATGTCGGTTCATGCCGCGGACGGCGGAAACCTGATTCTGTCGAGCTGGTTCGACAACGCCGTCCGACTGTGGGACCCGGCCTCGGACGCCCTGGTCCAGATCTTCGGCGAACTCGCCGCGCCCATCGACGCACTTCAGTTCGAGGGCGACATCGTCGCCAGCCAGTGGGGCGCCGGCAACGTGATCGCCTTCTCTCCCGAGAACCCCGACGAGAAGCGGGTACTGGCGGAGGGTCTCACGGGCCCGGCCGGCCTGACCGCGGCGGACGGCATTCTCTACGTCACCGACAACCTCGCGGGCGCCGTGCTCCGCCTCGCCGACGGCGGCACCGAGACGGTCGCCGAGGGTCTCGACCAGCCGGAAGGCCTCGCGGCCGCCAACGACTCGCTCTACGTCGTCGAGGCCGGCGCCGGCCGCGTGGTCGCGGTCGACCCGTCGAGCGGCGAGACGACGACCGTCGCCGACGGCCTCGAACTCCACGTGCCGCCGAGTGGAGCCTTCCCGAACACGATGCTGTTCAACGGCATCGCCACCGACGGTTCCACCGCCTGGGTCGCGGGCGACGCCGCCAACACTGTCTACGTCATCGACCTCGACTAGAAGCCCGCGCCGTGCCCGCTGGGTGCGCGGGTCTTCTGACCCGCTGCCGCCGCAGGCGGCCAGGAAACCGCGCCGCGAAGCGGCGACAACATCCTCCGACTTCCTAGCCGTCCCCCAGCCCGTGGTCCCCGTACGTGCTCGCCGCCCCCGTTCCACCCGGCCCCAACCGGCCACCCTCGCCGAAATGTCCCTTCCCGGGCACGTGGTTCACCTCGACCCGGATGCCGTCCGGATCCTCGACCAGGATCGAGTAGTAGCCCGGCGCGAACCGTGAACCCTCCTCGGGGCCGTGAACGATCGTGGCGTCGAGTTCCGACTCGATGAAGCGGTGGATCGAGTCGACATCCTCGCGGCTCCGGGCCCGGAAACAGAGATGGTGGAGCCCGGGACGGTCCTGGTCGAAGGGCCGATCGCGCTTGTCCGGCGGAGCGGCGCGGACCAGGATGCCGGTCCGGCTGCCGATGCAGTAGAGAACGTCCTCGCCCCGGATCAGGGTCTTCATCTCCAGAAAGTTGCAGAGCCGCTCCCAGAACGGCAGACACCGTTCCGGGTCCCGGACCGTCAACTGGATGTGCGCGATCCCGTTGACGCCGACGGTCTCCCTCACCCGTTCGGCCGGCCCGTCGCTCACGTCGCGCCCTGCTCCAGGTCGGATGGTTGCTGCCCGTCGAGTCTCACTGAACCTCGCTTCGCCGCCCTTCGCAGCCTTCGCCACAGCCCTCCCCAGCCCTTGGCCGTAAGGATCCCAGTAGCGAGTTCGACGCTACCAGCAAGCTCACGATGGCCCCCTCATGGAGGTCCCGGGCGGCCCGGCTTAGACGCCGCACTCTTCGAGAGAGCACGGGCGCGCCGCGAGGCCACAACCAGCGCAACCGCGTACCGCTGCCTCGCTGCGATCTGAGGCTCTTCCCCCGAGGGCCTGGCGACGATGCGGAAGCAGCGCGCGCGGCCTTCCGGCACGCTGCAGGGCCAGGTCGACGATCAGCCTGCGAGTCGTGCTCAGACCCGGGGAGGACAAGCACGACTTCCGCGTCTTCGACTTCTGCTTCAACTTCGACTTCTTCCGCGAGCAACCGGAAGGGATCGAGCCCGGTGACGGCGTTCCGCTCTGTGCCAGGCTCTTCCGGTCGCGGGTGCAGTTGCTGGCCAGCGTCCAGGCCACGCCGGACCTGGACCCGGAGGCGGCGCTGGCCGATGCGTTGACGACGGAGCTCCACCGGGAAGTGGCGGCGATGAACCGCGAGAACTTCATCGTGCGGATGCAGCTCGAAGCGGTCGAGCGTTTCCAGAAGCGGGAGTCATGGGAGCGGCTCACCGCATCCGACGTCGAGACCCTGCAGAGTGAGGTTGCCGGACTGCCCAGCGAGATCGAGACCGACGACATCCTGTCCGTGCGCGCGGGCACCGACCACTTCTGGCCGAAGATGACGGGAGCCGAGTATGAGAAGAAGGTCCAGGAGTACCTGGCCGGCCATCTCGATCACATCGTGATCCACCGTTTGCGGACGAATCAGCCGCTCACGGCCGCCGACCTCCGCGGCCTTGAACGGACACTCATCGAGATCGGCGAAGACGGCGACCCCGAGCTGCTGAGCGCCCTGCTGACCCGCCACGACGCCCCCTCTCTGGCCTACTTCGTCCGAAGCATGGTCGGGATGGACCGCGCCACCGCCAACGAGGCGTTTTCTGAATTCCTCTCCAACCGAAGCCTGACCACGCCCCAGATCCGGTTCATCGAGCTGGTGATCGACCAGCTCACGGCCCGCGGCGTGATGGAGCCGGATGCGCTCTACGAAGCACCCTTCAACAGCTTGCACGCCGGCGGCCCCGAAGCGTTGTTCAGCGACAAGGCCAACGTGATCGAGGGCATCTTCAAGAAGCTGGACGGCCTGCGCCCTGGGCCGCTGAAGGCCGCCGGGTAGGGCCACCCGATCCCGCCATCGGCGACGATGCGGGCTTCAGCGTCTCTTGTGAGAACGGATAGTTGCCCTCCGCTCGACCTTGGTACCTCACGGGAAATCCGCTACCGCTTCCGAGGGCTCCCCGGATTCGACAGACATCGTCTGTCGAATCTCGGAGAAGACCTCGTAAAACTCCCTGCACTTCCGCAGATTGGTGGCCGAACAGCCCTTGACGCGATTCGCCCGCAACCTGGCTGACAGCCGATCGATCAGTTCCTTGCCGTAGAGCTCCCGGCGGGTCGCGCCGCCACCCTCGAACTCCACGATGTACCACCCGAACAGCCAGTTCCGCACGACCAGCGAGCGGTCTACGGCGCGGGCGGCAGAGCGCCGCGTTTCCTCGTGGGTACGCCGACACAGCTCGACGAGGTGCTCGAAGTCGAACGTCTGGCTCACGCCGAGCGGCCCTTCCACTTTGGATGGCCATCGACCTTGGCGCGGTAGGCAACCGCCGATTCGAGGGTTCGACGGATCTGCCCAACCTGCCATTCGCCCATGTCCAGGGACACGTCCAACGCCTTGGAGGCGAGTCGATCCTTGGAGCGCCTGGCCACCTTCAAAGGCCGGTCGCGGCCGGCTTCCCGCCCTTCCCCGGAGCGACTTCGATCAACTCGAAGATGCCGACCATCATCTCGTCCGTCGACTGGAAGCCGAAACCGACATCACGCGTCGGATCCGGGTTGTCGGGGTTCGCGGCCGAGTTGTCGTAGTGCGCCACGACCTCGATCACGCTCCCGGCCGGCAGCAGTTGTGGCGCCTCGGGGTAGTAGAAGAGTTGCCAGTCGAAGTCGTACTCAGGCACGTCGAGCAGGATCTCGCGGCTGCCGTCCGGGTAGACCGCGGTGAACGACATCGACCTGCCACGCATGTGCATGTGGGGGAAGTAGGACACGATCCGCGAGTCCTTCCCGAGTTCGTGGCGGGCCACGATCCGGTGGTTCGGGGCGCCGGCCGGGATCGTGAAGTCCATCCTGCTCGCGAGGATCGCCTCCACTTCGACCTCCAGCGGGCCGTCGCCGAAGTAGAGGCCGATCCGGGTCGTGTCGGTACGTTCCGAGTCGCCGTTGGGATGGTAGTGCTGGTTGATCATCAGCAGGGCGCCCGGGTCCACCCAGCGCCCGGCGCCCTCCGGGAACACGGTCGGCGCCGCGCCAACCGCCCAGACCGCGAAAATCCTCAGGTCGACGCTGTCGGCTTCCTGGCCGCCCGAAGCCGTTCCGCTGAATCCGCCCAGGAAGGCGATCTGGTGGTGATTCACGGTGCGGTCGCCGGGCTGGAACTCCACCGCGCGCAGCCAGCGACGCTCCGGGATGTCGAGCCGCACGAGCTGGTTGGGCACCAGGTCCGGCCCGTTCGCCGGCACCGTCACGAGCGGCAGTTCGATCACGTAGTCGGGCTCGCCCAACTGCCAGCCATCCCTGAACCGCGGCGGCTCGGGAATCAGCGCCGGATCGCCGGCCAGGGCGCCGCCATCGACCCAGGCGACGATCGTCTCGATCTCCTGCTCGCTCAGCCGGGCGTCGTTCGCCCAGACGCCGTGCTCGGGATTCGCGAACCACGGCGGCATCTCGCCGCTGACGACGACGCGGCGGATCGAGCGCGCCCAGGGCCGTGCCTCGCGGTACGTCAGGAGCGACATCGGCGCGATCTCGCCCGGGCGATGGCAGCCCACGCAGTGGCGCATCAGGATCGGCGCCACGTCGCGGCTGAAGACCACCGCGTCGGTGTCGGCGGCAGTGGCTGGCACGGCGAAGCCGGCCGTCGAGAAGGACGCGAGCAGGGTCGCCACCGCGATCCGGGTGGCTTGACGGCGAAGCGGAACGGTCGGAAACGAGCGCATCATGACGGCCCCATCTGACCCATCGGAGACTACTCCACCACCCGCTGGCGAAGCGCGGCACGGCTGTCGCAGCATCCGCCCGGGAACTCGCTTGGCGGCGTTCCAGGGCGCACGCTGCTAGAGTCCGCGTTCGCGAAAGAACCTGCCCTCCAAGAATCCCGGGAGACCCAGAGACCATGCACCGACAGACTTGCCGCGTTCTCATCCTCAGCCTCTGCCTCGCGGCGATCGGCTTCGCACCCGCCGCGGCCCAGGGCGATCGGCCCGCCAGCCCCGAGGGCGCCGCCTCGACCCAGATCGGCGACGCCTGGATCGACATCACCTACAGCCGGCCGATCCTGCGCGGCCGGAGCGGCATCTTCGGCTCCGGCGAAGAGTACGGCCAGACACTTCTCCAGGGCGGCCCGGTCTGGCGTGCCGGCGCCAACGTCACGACCCGGATCAGCACGGGGGCGGACCTGATGATCGGCGGCACCACGGTCCCCGCGGGCGAGTACAGCTTCTTCATCGACCTGAAGGACGGCGCCTGGACGGCCATCATCTCGAAGCAGGGCTACATGGAGACGTTCGACCGCGAGAAGTTGGCGGAAGGTCTCACCTGGGGCGCCTACGGCTACAACGCGGAGCACGATGTCGTCCGCGCGCCGATGATGACCTCGACGGAGGAGTTCTCCGTCGACCAGATGACGATCCTGTTCTCCGACGTCTCGGACGCCGGCGGCGCGATCGTCGTCATCTGGGACGACCAGATGGGCGTTCTGCCCTTCGGCGTCGCCCAGTAGCGCTCGCGCTCCCGTCAAAGACGGTCGGGCCACCGGCGCCTCGCGTGAAAGACGCGCAGGATCTCGACCACTCCCTCCCGGACCCGGTACGGAATCACGTACGGGGTCCGGGACACGATCAGCTCGCGAGTACCAGGCACGCGGCCGGGCCGTCCGACTGCGGGATGTACCGAGAGCCGGTCGACAGCGTCGACGATGGCGGAGGCCACGCGTCGCGCCGCCTGAGGGTTGTCGTTCGCTATGTACGTCCGCGCTTCTTCGAGGTCGGCGATGGCACTGCGAAACCAGACGATCCTCAACGAGGCGGCTCTCGCTCGGTCTCGCTACCCCATGACTCGAGCCACGAAGAGACGCTGCCGTGGTCCACGAACGCCGACGCCGGCGCGCGGTCCGCAGCTTCGAGAGTTTCCCGAATCTGCCCGACCTGCCACTCGTTCATGTCGAGGTACTCTTGCAACGCCCGGGAAGCGACGAAGGCCCTGGACCTCTCGGTCGATCTCGCGAGGCGGTCGAGTCGCCTGTGAGTCTCGTTGTCGAGTCGAAGCGTCATCGTTGGCATGGCGGCTTCCTGCGTTCGGTTGCGTTCACGTGCGTTCACGTGCGTTCACGTGCGTTCAGTATAGGGCAGCACGAGACAGCACGCCAGCCGATTCTCAGGCGTCGCACTCCCGGTAGGCGTCGATCACCGCCCGCTCGCCCTCGCGGCCCGGCTTCGAATTGCCGTGCTCCATGCCCACGATGCCGTCGAAGCCCTTGCTCTTCAGGTGCCGGAAGACGTTGAGGTAGTTGATCTCGCCCGTGGTCGGTTCCTTCCGCCCCGGGTTGTCGCCGATCTGGATGTAGGCGATCTCGTCCCAGGCCCGGTCGAGGTTCGGGATCAGGTTCCCCTCGGTGATCTGCTGGTGGTAGAGGTCGTCGAGGATCTTGACCGAGGGTGAGCCGACCGCCTTGCAGATCTGGTACGCCTGAGGAATCCCGGTCAGGAACACGCCTGGATGGTTCGTCCAGTGATTGAGCGGCTCGAGCACCGCGACGAGTCCGGCCGGCTCCAGGATCGCCGCGGCCCGCTTCAGGTTCTCGATCACGTTCGCCGTCTGGTACTCCCACTCGAGGCCCGGGTCGAGCTGGCCCGGGACGACGGTGCACCACGTTGCATTCACTCTCTTCCCGATCTCGACCGCCTTTCGCATGTCCGCCTCGATCGCCTCGCGCACCGAGGAATCGGAGGAAGCGAAGCTCACGCCGCCCCAGGAGGTGTGGGCGACGAAGACGCCCATCTCCATTCCCAGACGGTCCATCTCCGCGGCGATCGTCTCCTGGAGCGCCGGCTCGCGGCCGCCCATGCCGTTGTCCTCGAGCGCCCGGAAACCCTCGTCGTGCATGAAGCGGAGCTGGTCGACGTGATCGTTGCCGGCGTGGTGCCGGAACATCCCGAAGTGGGGCGCGTACTTGAGCTGGAATGCGCCTCCGCCTGCAGGCTGTGCGGCACGCGCCGCGGACGCCCCGGCAACCGGGCCGACGGCAAGTGCGGCGGCCGCTGTGGCGCCCCCGGCGAGGAACTGCCGCCGCGGAATCCGCGCCGAATCCTGAGAACCGACTGTCTTGTTGCGCATCGTGGCAGAGTACCAGCCGCCGAAACGGCAAACCGACCAGCTTCCCGAGGGACCGACATGAATCCAACCGCGAACAGAATCCGCTTTCTGACCGCTGCCATCGTCGCCATGGCAGCCGGCACGCTGACCACCGCCCTTCAGGCGATCGACGTGTCGGACACGAGGCTGCTGTCACAGCCCGCGGTGAGCGCGGATCACGTGGCGTTCGCCTATGCCGGAGACCTGTGGATCGCCGGCCGCGATGGCTCCGGAGCGCGACGGCTGACGTCCCACGAAGGGACGGAGACCGGTCCCCGCTTCTCACCCGACGGCTCGCTCGTCGCGTTCAGCGCCGAGTACGACGGCAACATCGATGTCTTCGTCATGCCCGCCGCGGGCGGCGAGCCGAAGCGGCTCACCTGGCACCCGGGCGCCGATCTGGTCCAGGGCTTCACCGTCGACGGCTCGGCCGTGCTGTTCGCTTCCCAGCGCAGCATGTTCACGAACCGCCACTTCCAGCTCTTCACGGTGCCGCTGACCGGCGGGTTGCCCGCGAAGCTGCCGATCCCGCACGGGCTGCGCGCCAGCTACTCGTCCGACGGCCGCCGCATCGCCTACATCCCGACGCCGGAGCGCTTCCAGCAGTGGAAGAACTACCGCGGCGGCACGACGTCCCGCATCTGGATCTACGACACCGCGGACCACTCGGTGCAGACGATCCCGCAACCCGACGGCCGCTCGAACGACACGAACCCGACCTGGATCGGCAACCGGGTCTTCTTCCGGTCCGACCGGGATGGCGAGTTCAACCTGTTCTCGTTCGACACGGGAAGCGGCGAGATCGTCCGCCACTCGGACTTCGAGGACTTCCACGTCGAGGATCTCTCGGGTTCCACGGACACCGTGATCTACGAACAGGCGGGCTACCTGCACCTCTACGAGCCGGCCTCGAACCGCCACGAGCGCCTGCGGATCGGCGTGGCGGCCGACCTGACCGAGACCCGGCCCCGCTGGGTCGAAGGGCGGGAGAACATCCGGAGCGCGTCCATCTCTCCCACGGGCGCCCGCGCCGTGTTCGGGTATCGGGGCGAGGTGCTGACCCTGCCGGCGAAGAAAGGCGACGCCCGCAACCTGACCCGGACGTCCGGCGTCCACGAGCGCGACCCGTCCTGGTCGCCCGACGGCGCCAGCATCGCCTTCTTCTCGGACCAGGGCGGCGAGTACGGTCTCCACGTCCGCGACCAGGAGAGCGGCGAGGTGCGCCGCTACGAACTGGGCGGCGACCGCGGCGGCAACGGCTTCTACCACGGCCCCGAGTGGTCGCCCGACGGGAAGAGGATCAGCTACGTCGACAACTCGATGACGCTCTTCGTCATCGATCTCGAAAGCGGCGACGTGGAGAAGGTGGCGAGCGAGTACTACTACGGACCCTCGTTCCCGCCGCGCCCCGGCCACTCCTGGGCGCCCGACTCGCGCTACGTCGCCTACACCCTGAACACCCGCTCCTACATGCAGCAGGTGTTCGTCTACGACGTGGAAGCGAAGACATCCCATCCGGTGACGGACGGGCTGAGCGAGGTCGGAGAGCCCGTTTTCGACCGGAGCGGCGACTACCTGTACTTCCGCGCCTCGACCGACGCCGGGCCGGTGAAGCACTGGTTCGCCATGTCGAACGCGGACATGGAACTGTCGAGCGCGATCTACGTCGCGGTACTGCGTCAGGACGGCGAGTCGCCGCTTGCCGCGGAGAGCGACGAGGAGACCGTCGTGTCCAACGGCGGCGAACGGGAAGCCGGGCAAGAGGGCGAGACGGAAGTCGAAGCGGAAGCCGAGAGCGACGGCGGGGACGGAGACGAACCGCGAGTCGAGATCGACTTCGATGGGCTGAACCAGCGCATCCTGGCGCTGCCGGTCCAGGCCGGCGGCTACAGCAACCTGGAGGCCGGCGAGGCGGGCAAGCTCTACTACGTCCGCAGTTCGCCGGCGAGCAGGTTCGGCGGCGGTGGCGGCGATCTCGTGCTCTTCAACCTGGAGGATCGCGAGGAGACAGTGCTGCTCTCCGGCGTCGGCGGCTTCTCGCTGAGCGCCGACGGCAAGAAGCTGCTCTACGCCGGCCAGAACGACTTCGGCATCGCCAGCGCGGGCGGCAAGATCGACCGTGGAGAGAGCGCTCTGGCGGTCGACAAACTGACGGTTCGCATCGATCCGCGCGCCGAGTGGCGGCAGATCTACGACGAGGTGTGGCGGATCAACCGGGACTACTTCTACGACCCCGGCATGCACGGCGCCGACTGGCCGGCGATGGCCGAGAAGTACAGCGGCTTCCTGACCGACGTCGCCACCCGCGCCGACCTGAACAAGGTGCTGCGCTGGATGTGCAGCGAGATCGCGGTCGGCCACCACCGGGTCGGAGGCGGCGACCGCCGCGCCGATCCGGAGCGCGTCGGCGGCGGTCTGCTCGGCGCCGACTTCGAGATCGCCGACGGCCGCTACCGCTTCGCCCACGTCCTGGGCGGCCTGAACTGGAATCCCGAACTGCGGGCGCCGCTCACCGAACCGGGCGTCTCCGTTTCCGCCGGCGAGTACCTGCTTGCCGTCAACGGCGTCGACCTCGAAGCCTCGGACAACGTCTTCTCACGCTTCGAGAACACGGCCGGCAAGATCACGGACATCACGGTCGGCCCGAACGCGGACGGTTCCGGCTCGCGCACCGTGTCCGTCGTCCCGATCGGGAACGAATCGGCGCTCCGCAACCGGGAGTGGGTCGAGGGCAATCTGGCCAAGGTCGACGAGGCCACGGACGGCCGGGTCGCCTACGTCTACGTGCCGAACACGACCACCCTCGGCCACACGTACTTCAAGCGGTACTTCTTCCCGCAGGTCCACAAGCAGGCCCTGATCGTCGACGAGCGTTTCAACGGCGGCGGCCAGGTCGCGGACTACTACATCGACCACCTGCGGCGCCCGTACATCAGCCACTGGGCGACCCGCTATGGGGCCGATTTCCGTACGCCGAGCGCGGCCATCCTGGGACCGAAGGTCATGATCATCGACGAGACGGCCGGTTCCGGCGGCGACCTGCTGCCGTGGATGTTCCGCAAGCTCGGACTCGGCCCGCTGGTCGGCAAGCGGACCTGGGGCGGCCTGGTCGGCACCCTCGGCTTCCCCGTCCTGATGGACGGCGGCTTCGTCACCGCCCCGAACCTGGCGATCTGGACCGAAGACGGCTTCGTCGTCGAGAACGTCGGCGTGCCGCCCGACGTCGACGTCGAGCAGTGGCCCGCGGAAATCATCGCCGGCCGCGACCCGCAACTTGAGAAGGCGATCGAGATCGTCCTCGAGCAACTGGAGTCGAACCCGACCGCCGAACCGGCGAAGCCGCCTTTCCCCATCCGGGTACGGCGCTAGAACGAGATGGCTGTCGGTGCGCCGGCCTTCCGGCCGGCATCCGGGCGCGAAGCCGAGCTACAGCCCGCGGCCCAATGAACTTCACCTACCTCCTGCCCCGCCTGCGCGCCGAGTGGCGCAAGCGCACCGGCCGCGAACTCTCGGCTGCTGACATCCACCCCCGCTTCCGGGACCGCGAACGACACTTCGGGGCGCCACCGATGACGCCCGAGATGGTGGCGGCGATCTCCCGCCTGTCGCCGCAGTTCCACCTCGAACCCGGCGAATCCTCGCGGTCGTTCTGGGAATTGACCCAGAACGGCTCCTGCTGGGGCGAGTTCGACGCCGCGGAGCCGGTCCTCCGAGCCATCCCGCCGCCAGCCAAGGCGCTCGACATCGGCTGCGGCCTCGGCCGCTCGACCGCCTTCTTCCGGCGTGCGCTCGGCTGGGACGATACCGAGTTCCACCTCTACGACGGCGACGGCCCGCGGATCGACTATCCCCGCAGCGGAGTACGGACCGACCGCTCCTTCTGCGGCGACCTCGGAACGCTGCGCCAGGTGCTGGAACACAACGACGTCGCGAACTTCCGCATCTTCGATGCCCACGAACTGAACCACCGCCTGGACGCTTTGCCCGGCCCCTACGACCTCGTCTACTCCTTCTACGCGGCCGGCTTCCACTGGTCCCTCGCCGACTTCTGGAGCGAGTTCGAGGCGATCTCGCACGGCCGCACGGTCGGCATCTTCACAATCCACCGGAACTTCGAGGAGTTCCCGCGACTCCGGAACTGGGCCTTCCGCATCGTCCCGTTCGAGCGCAGCCTGATCAAGGACCGCCCGCACCGTCTGCTCATCGCAGGTCGCGACGAGCTACTCCTCACCGACCTGGACAGCTAGACACCGGACCACTGGGTGCGCCGGCGCCCCCGCCGGCATCCGGGCCGAGCCGCCGAAGGCGGCAAGGCGACACACAGACGCTACGCTACTCCCCACAACCAACAGCCCAGGGAGGAACGCGATGCTCGACTCGCTCAAGAACTGCCAGCCCCAGACCTACGCCGCGATGCGGATCGTCGCCGGCTTCCTCTTCCTCTGGCACGGGGCGCAGAAACTCCTGGGCTTCCCGCTACCGACTCCCGAAGGCGCACCGAGCTTCATCCTCTACATCGCCGGACCGATCGAGCTGATCGGCGGCGCCCTGATCATGGTCGGCCTGTTCACCCGCCCGGTCGCCTTCCTCGCCAGCGGGCTGATGGCCTTCGCCTACTTCCTCGGCCACGTGTTCCGGCCAGGCCTGGAAGACCCCGGCGTCTGGCACTACCTGTTGCCACTGGTGAACCGCGGCGAAGCCGCGGTTCTCTTCTGCTTCCTGTTCCTCTACATCGCCGCCAAGGGCAACGGCATGTGCAGCCTCGGCGGCGACGAGGACTGAAGGAGCCTAGGCGGCCTATTGCTCGCCCGCCGTCGCGAGGACCTCCTTCACGAGTAAGGGAGCCAACCGGTAGCCCGCGTCAGAGAGCGTTCGCAGGATGGGGGCCACCGCCTCTACCTCCTGTCGACCCTTCGCCGCCAGCAGTACGCCGGCCACGCCGGCGACAGGAATCCCGCGGCTGCGGGCGATCCGCCGTCCCCTCGCGTCGTCGATGAGCAGCAGGCGAGCCTGCCGCTGTTCAGCCAGGGAAATCGCCTCAGCCTCGCCCTGACCAAGCAGCATCAAGAGGTCCTGAAGGCCAGCTCCGTCCGGGATGACGTCAACCCGGATCCAACCGGCCTCGAGCGCGCCCTCCAGGACTCTCGCTCCTGGCCGGTCGGAACCAATCGCCAACTCGAACTCGACGGCTGGCGGCACTGTGACTCGGTCGTACAGTCGTTGTAGCAGGTCCAGCCGACCGATACGCGCAAGTGCGATGAGCGGCCCGGTGTCCGCCACGACCGCTTCACTCACCCGGCTGCAGCGATCTCCTGCTCCACCTCTTCGGGCGGATAGTCAACCGCGGCGACCCCCGCCTCGCCCAGGAGCGAGACGAAGTCGTGGGCGATCATTCCCGCGACCTTCGCAGCCTGCGTCAACGTGAGGTGGCCGTTCTCGAACAGGTGCAACGCCAGGGCTCGCTGAGCGCCGTGATCAACAAGTCGATCATCGAACGGTACGGCCAGGATGGTCGGACGTCCGTGCTTGGTCACGACGGATAGACGCCCCTCCTCCGCTCCCCTCAGGAACTCGCCCGACCGTTGCCTGAGTTCCCGGGCGCTGAAGACTCCCAGTTCGCTCATCTCGCTCACCCCCTTCAAATGTGCCTACAAACCGTAGCACAAAGCGGAGACTCAGCTCACCGCGAAGATGCCGCCGTCGACCGGGATGGCGGCGCCGGTGACGTAGGCCGCGGCCCGGGACGCCAGGTAGATCGAGACGCCGGCCATGTCCTCCGGCGTGCCGATCCGCTTTCGAGGGTTCCGGGCGCGGATCTCGTCGCCGAACTTTCTGAGGTTGTACTCCATCATCTTGCTCTCGAACGGGCCCGGGCAGACGGCGTTCACGGTGATGTCCTCGGGCGCCAGGCGACGCGCGAGAGCCCGGGTCAGGTGGATCATGCCGGCCTTGCTGGCGCTGTAGGGGTAGTGCTCCTGCGGGTTCACGTGCAGGCCGTCGATCGAGGCGATGTTGATCACCCGCGCCGGATCGTCCTCCGTCGCCGCCGCGCGCAGCTCGGGGAGCAGCTTGACGGTCAGGTAGAACGGGCCCTTCAGGTTGATGTCCATCACCTTGTCCCAGCCGGACTCGGGGAACTCCTCGAGCGGCGCTCCCCAGGCGGCGCCGGCGTTGTTCACGAGGATGTGCAGCCTGTCTTCGCGTTCCCGTAGCTCGGCGCGGAAGCGCTCCACCCCTTCGATCGTCGACAGGTCGTTCGGCAGCGAGACGCAATCGCCGAGAGCGGAGAGTTCCTCGGCCATCGCGTCGCAGACGGCAGCTTTCCGGGAGCTGATGTAGGTGCGCACGCCGTTCTCGACGTAGCCCCGGGCGATCATCGCACCGATACCCCGGGAACCCCCGGTGACCACCGCCACCTTGCCGGACACGTCGAACAGGTGCTTCATCGCTATCCCCCCACGGTCAAGGCGTCGGTCAACACGGATCCGGACCGCGCCGTCTGGTCCCAGAGACCGAGCGCGATTCGCTGGCGACCCTCGGGCAGCCGGATTCTCAGGCCGGCCCGGTAGTGGCTTTCCACTGCGTCCGCAAGCGCTTCCGCGGGTATCTCGAGCGGCACTTCCAGGTGCTGCGCCGCGGTCAGTTCGTCGTCCTCGTCCATGGCCACGACGACCAGCCGCGTGGCGGACCGGTGAACGCCGTCGATCTCGACGAGTTCCACGCTGCTGATCGGAAACTCGATCCACATCTGCACGTCGTAGAGAGCCTCGCCTTCGACCGGCATGATCGCGTCGACGTTGACTTCCATCCGGTGCGGGTTGTTGCTCTCACCCACGTACGCGGCCGCCAGCGCCCGCTCCGAGATGCGCGAGCGGACCCCCTTCTTGACGTAGCTCCGGCGGTAGTCGGCCGAAGCGCCCCTGACTCCGCGCACCCGCACTTCGATCGAGGTGAACTCGCCCTCGACCTTGTTCGCCGACGAGAGCCCGAGGGAGTAGTACGACTGCATGCCGCCGACGGCCTGGGCCAGCACCCCGGTCAGGCTACCGCCGCCGGTTCGACCGAAACCGCCCGTCCCTTCGGCCAGGTTGTGCAGCGCTTCGCGGCGGTCCGAGACCTCCATCAGCGCGCCGCGCCCCTTGGAGCGCCTGGCGCTCGTCGCGGCGTCGCCCGGCGGCGGCTTGGCCGCGAACAGCGTGACGCCGTAGGTGTTCGCCTCGGCGACGATGGCCTGAATCGTCCCGGTCGCCCGGAACTGCTCGACCTCCTGCTGCAGGCGGCCCACCTCCATGCTCGCATTGCGGTCGAAGACCCCGCCGGTGCCCGGTGTGCCGCCGGCCTGACCGCCGCCCGCCCTCTCGACCAGCGCGCCGGCGTCGCTGGCGCCACCGGTGAGCAGGTCCTGGATGTGCTCCATCAGCGTGCCCAGGGGCCGCTCGGCCACGCCGTCGGAGACGAAGACGAGCGCCTTGCGGCCCTCGAGCCAGGCCAGCGTGCGCACGAAGTTCCCGAGCGCCTCGAAGCTGGCCTCCGAGTCGTTGTAGACCTCGCGGGCGTATGTCCTCATTTCGCCCAGCAGGGCATCGATCGCGAGGCCCGCGTTCTGGCGGTCGAGTCGATCGCGGCTGCGCATCCGGTGGAAGATGTCCGTGACGGAGAGCTGGGCGCTCTGCCGGAGGCCGTCCCTCTGGTCGCCGACCGTCTGCTGACCCTTCAGCCCGTTCAGGGCGGTCCGGATCGCCCCCCAGTTCCGGGTGAAGCCCTGGATTACCCGCGGCTCCTGGTCGTGCGCGGCGATCATGATCCGTACGCGACGGTCCTCCAGCACCGTCGGCAGGTCGACCTCCAGCTCCGCCAGCGCCCGGTCGCGGTTCGGGGACAGCATGTTGTGCTGATCGAAGTAGAGGACGAGCCAGATCGGAGCATTGGCGTCAGGGTCTTCGCGGACGACTTCGTAGAAGTTGACGGGTTGGACCCGTTCGCCGTTCTCGAACACCTGGAAGCTGGACAGCTCGAGCCCGGTGACGGGCGCGCCCTGCCGATCGGTGACGTGGACATCGATGTTCACGATCTCGACGTCGACCGTCTCCTGGATGGCGCCGGCTGCGGGCTCAGCCTGTTGCTGGGCGGTGACGGCCGGCGCCGCGACCAGCAGCAACATGATGAAGCTGGAAACCAGGGAACAGGAAACGAGGCCGGTTCTGCATCTCATGACAGTTCGAACCCCTCATAGTCGTTGGCTGCGACAGCATCGCACTTCTCCACGTAGGGAGGAAAGCCCAGGTAGGGCATGAACACGCGCGGCTTGCCCGGCACGTTGGCCCCCAGGTACCAGGAGTTGCAGGTGGGATAGAGAGTCGCGCCGGCGACCTCGCCAACGTGGGCGACCCACTCGTTCTCGGCCTCGGGCGTCGCCTCGATCGCGGCGTGTCCGCGATCCCGCATCCAGGCCACGCAGTCGGCGATCCAGTCCACGTGCTGCTCGATCGACGGCAGCATGTTGGAAAGCACGGACGGGCTCCCGGGGCCGGTGATCACGAACAGGTTGGGAAACCCCGCGACGCCAAGGCCGAGGTAGGCGCGCGGGCCGTCCTCCCACTTCGAGCGCAGGGTCCGGCCGCCGCGGCCGCGGATGTCGATGCGGGCAAGAGCGCCGGTCATCGCGTCGAAGCCCGTGGCGAAGACGATCGCATCCAGCTCGACGTCCCGGCCGCCGGTGCGGAGCCCCGTCTTGGTGATCTTCTCGATCGGCGCGGAGCTGACGTCGACCAGGGTGACGTTGGGCCGGTTGAACGTCTCGAAGTAGCCGCTGTCGAGGCAGATCCGCTTGCAGCCGATCACGTTGTGCGGGCTCAGCAGGTCGGCGACCTCGGGATCCCGGACGATCCCGCGGATCTTCTCGCGCACGAACCCGGCGGCGGCGTCGTTCGCCTCCTGGCTCATCAGCATGTCGGCGAAGGAGGCCATGAACGAGAAGCCGCCGTACGCCCAGCGCTCCTCGAAGCGCCGCTGCCGTTCGTCGGGCGGCACTTCCGCGAACTCGTCGTGCATCGGGTTCATGTCGGCGCCGAGCCCGGCCGGCATCTGCCTGTTGCGCTCCCGGAAGGCCGGATACTCCGCCTTCACCTCGGCCTCGCGTTCCCGGTCCATCGCACCGTTGTGGGCCGGAATCGAGTAGTTCGGCGTGCGCTGAAAGACGGTCAGGTGGGCCGCCTCGCCGGCGATCACGGGAATCGCCTGGATCGCCGAGGAGCCGGTGCCGACGATGCCCACACGGAGCCCGGTGAAGTCGACGCCCTCGTGCGGCCAGGCGCCGGTGTGGTACTTCTCGCCCTCGAAGTCCTCGATGCCGGGGAACTCCGGCAGGTTGGCCGCCGACAGGCAGCCCGTGGCCATCACGACGAAGCGGGCAAAGACGGTCTCGTTCCCGGCACCCTCGCCGTTGCTCCGGCCGGCACCGTTGCCGTCGAAGGGCCCGGCCGCCTCTCCGTCCGGCGGCGCGACCTCGATCCGCCAGCGGGAGTCCTCCTCCTCGAAGCGGGCGGAGACGACGCGGCGGTTGAACTCGATGTCTCGCCGGAGGTCGAAGCGGTCCGCCACGTGGTTGGCGTAGCGCAGGATCTCGGGCTGGCCCGCATAGCGCTCGCTCCAGGACCACTCCTGCTGCAGCTCCTCCGAGAACTGGTACGAGTACTCCAGGCTCTCGACGTCGCAGCGGGCGCCCGGATAGCGGTTCCAGTACCAGGTGCCGCCCACCCCGTCGCCGGCCTCGAACGACCGGACCGTGAACCCCAGGCCCCGCAGACGGTGGACCATGTAAAGGCCGGCGAAACCGGCGCCTACCACGATCACATCGAACCTACGCATGAACACGCCTAGTCGGCCGGGCCGGCGCAGCAACCCTTGGGGCCCCGACGACGACGACATCGAACTTCCTCATGGAGAGAGGATCGTATGCTACGGAGCCGTCCGCGTCCGGCGCCAACGGGCGGACGCGCCGCAGCCATGCACACCCTCGACGGACTCCGGATCCTCGACCTGACCCGCATCCTGGCCGGGCCGACGTGCACCCAACTGCTCGGCGACCTGGGCGCGGACGTGATCAAGATCGAACGGCCCGGCCGGGGCGACGACACGCGCGGCTGGGGTCCGCCCTTCGTGAAGGACGCGAACGGCGAAGACACGAGCGAGAGCGCCTACTACCTCTGCGCCAACCGCAACAAGCGCTCGGTCGCGATCGATCTCGCGTCAGCCGAGGGCGCCGGCCTGGTCCGCCGGCTCGCCGCCCGCTGCGATGTCCTGATCGAGAACTTCAAGGTCGGCGCGCTCAGCCGCTACGGTCTCGGCTACGACGACCTCAGGGACGAGCTGCCGGGACTCGTCTACTGCTCGATCACCGGCTTCGGCCAGACGGGCCCGAACGCGCATCGCGCCGGCTACGACCTGCTGGCCCAGGGCTACGGCGGCATCATGAGCCTCACCGGCGCACCGGACGGCGAGCCGATGAAGGTCGGCGTCGGCATCGCGGACATCGTCTGCGGCATGTACGCCGCGACCGCGATCCTGGCGGCACTCCGGCACCGTGACCGCACCGGCAACGGCCAGCACATCGACCTCGCGCTGGTCGACACGCAGATGGCCTGGCTGGTCAACGAGGGGACGAACTACCTGACCTCAGGCGAGGTGCCCCGGCGGCGAGGCAACGAGCATCCGAACATCGTCCCCTACGGTGTGTTCGAGACCGCGGACGGCCACGTGATCGTCGCGGTCGGCAACGACGCTCAGTACGAGCGGTTCTGCGAACTTCTCGGCGCGCCCGGGTTGGCGTCGGACGAGCGCTACCGCACGAACGCCGGCCGGCTCGCCCACCGGGACGAACTGGTGGCCCGGCTTTCGGGGCTCGTACGCAAGCTGAGCAGCGCCGAGGTGCTGGCTGGCCTGGAGGCCCGCGGCGTTCCCGGCGGGCCGATCCACGACCTCGAGGAGGCGCTGGCCTCCGAGCAGGCGCGGGCCCGCGGCATGACGATCGACATGCCGCACCCTTTGGCCGGCAGCGGCAGCGTCACGATGGTCGCCAACCCGATCAGGATGTCGGAAACGCCGGTGACGTATCGCCGGTCACCGCCCGTCTGCGGCGCGGACACGGACGAGGTGATCGCAGAACTGCTGGGCGACGACTAGGGGCCGCCACCAGGGCCGGCAAGCGGTGGTACGGTGGAACGCCACCCCGGCGATCTCACGCCCCTAGGAGACGACTTGACGAACACGGCCGTAGGAATCAGCGGCTTCGGCGGCTATGTGCCGGAGCGAGTGATGACGAACGAGGACTGGACCCGGTACGTAGACACCTCAGACGAGTGGATCGTGGAACGCACCGGCATCCACCGGCGCCGCGTCGCAGCCGACGACGAGTCCACCGCCGATATGGCGACGGCCGCCGCCAGATCGGCCCTTGAGAGCCGCGGTATAGGCCCCGAAGACATAGACGAGATCATCGTCGCCACGGATACTCCTGAGGTCTACACGCCGGATACGGCCTCCTTCGTCCAGCGCAAGCTCGGCGCCCGCGAGGTGCCCTCCTACGACCTGGGTGGCAGCGGCTGCGCCGGCTTCGTCCAGGCCATGGACGTCGCCTGCTCGCGCGTGCAGACCGGCACCCGCCGGGTGCTCGTGATCGGCGTCGAGCTGATCACGCGTCTCGTGAGCTGGAAGATCCGGGAGACGTGTGTGCTGTTCGGCGACGCCGCGGCCGGAGTGATCGTCGAGCGCGGACCGCAGATGGCCGAGATCCTCGGCGCCAGAACCGGCACCGACGGCAGCCAGTGGAGCATCCTGACCCTGGAGATCGGCGGCACCCGCAAACCGTTCAGCCTCGAGTACGCGCAGAAGGAAGAGCACCTGAAGCTGATCATGGAGGGCCGGGCCGTGTTCCGGCACGCCGTCCACCGCATGTCGCAGGTCGGCCTCGACGTGCTGGAAGCGGTCGGCGCGAAGCTCGAAGACGTGGCAATGATCGTGCCCCACCAGGCGAACCTTCGCATCGTCCAGGCGGTCGCGAAGAACCTGTCCGTGCCGATGGAGAAGGTCTACACGAACCTCCAGGAGTACGGCAACACCGGCTCGGCATCCGTTCCCCTGGCGCTCTGGGAAGCCCACAGCAAGGGCCGCATCTCGCCGGGCGACCTGGTGCTGCTGACCTCCTTCGGCGCCGGATTCCACTGGGGCGCGGCCCTGCTCCGGTTTACCGGCTGAGGGGAGGTCCCTGACGTAGCGGGCAGCATGCCCGCCCACGCCGTAGGAGCGCGACCGGCTACGATTCGACCGCCCCGATCAAGCTCGCGTTCGCTATGTCCGCTGCACGCTCCTCTCCCGATCCCGTCCTTGCCGCAACGGACTTCGATGACTGCGGATGGCAGGAGGCACTGCGAACGGCCGACCCATGGGACTACTCCGCGATCTGGGATGCGCTCCTGAAGGCCGCCAAGGACGCGGAGAGCGACGACCGTCAGGCCAAGGCACTCTGGCTCCTCACCGATATCTGCTCCCTGAAGTTCTCACCCCAGCGAGCCGCCGAGCCCTTTCGGTCTCGACTCCAGGGACACTCGTTCTCACCCGATGACTTGACCGAGGGTGACGCGGCGTTCCTTGTCAATGCCGCGAGAAGGATGGATACCCGCTCGCCTGGTGCACACCTTCTGAGGGCGCGCATAGCCGACCTCGTGTGGCTGGTCCAAGAGCCCCGAAGCGCAGAGTTCGCCCTGCTCGCCATCGATAGTTACCGCGCAGTGCCCTTGAACGGAGAGACTTGGGTCCGCGACGGCCTCCACTGCTGGCAAAGGGCGCTGCTTCTCGCTCGTCTCACAAAGGCGCGTAAACGCGGCGACGAGATGGAGGCGTCGATTCTGGAGGCATTTGACGCCGCGACAGACGAGGACGGCTTCCTCGCAGTCAAGTTGGCTGAACTGATGAGGTCCAATGGACTCGGCAGCGATGGCGCAGCCACTGTCGCGACGAAACTCAAGTCTCTGGGCGACGTGGCCGCCGACCAAAGTGAGTTTCTTCGCGCAAGAAGCTATCTTCATGAAGCACATTGCTGGTTCAAGACCCTGAATGACGACGCTCAAGCCACAGCCGCGACCGTTGCTGAAGCGGAGTGCTGCGTCCAGGAAGCCGACCATCGGCTGCTATCGGCCGGTCCAAGTCACGGAGTAGCGGCAACCTTCATCGAGAAAGCGATTCAGACTTATCGGACTATTCCGAACAAACAGCGTGAGGCCCACGGGGTGCCCGAGCGTCTCCGCCGCCTGCAAGCACGTCTGCGAGAACACGGGAAGCGAGCGGTCGACGAACTGACCATGACTCGCGGTCCGAAGGTCGATATCTCTGACTGGATCCGTCGTGCGCGCACGGCTGTCGCCGGCAAGAAGACCACCGCCGAGGCCCTCACGGCATTCTCGAACCTCTCTCCTTGGGCGACCGCCGACGAGGTGCGTGACCGCGCGATTGAGATGCTACGGAAGTACCCGATCTCGGCGCTACTGTTCCCCAACGTCTCAAGGAGCCGAGACGGGCGGGTCGTAGCCAGGAATCCGCCTGCCTATCTGGGCAACCCGCCCACCGAGCCGGATGAAGTCGTCATCCGTGACCGGATGTCAGAGGAGCACCGGATCCGCATTGGCCTCGTTACTCAGGGCTGCATCCTGCCTGGCCTCGAGGCGCTCCGTTTCGAACACCGAATCCAGGAGACCGAGTTCATCGAACTTGCCAACGAAGCCGCCATCGTGCCCCCTGGCCGAGGTCTTCTCTTCGGAAAGGCCCTTTTCGCGGGCTACGACGGCGACTTTGCCACGGCCGTACATCTGTTGGTACCGCAGATCGAGCACATGGTTCGCTTCCACCTGAGGCAGGCCGGCGTCGAGACCAGACATCTGGACGAGAGCGGGATACAGACCGAGAAGGGACTGAACTCACTCATCGCCCTTCCCGAGGCTTCAGACATCTTCGGTGTGGACGTCGTGTTCGAGCTCACTTCCCTCTTCGCAGAACCGGGTGGTGCGAATCTCAGAAACATGATCGCCCACGGATTGCTGGACGACATCGACGTGACCCATGGCGTGTACCCGATCTACGCGTGGTGGCTTACGCTGAAGCTCGTGCTCTCCTACTTCTGGAACACGGCCTCCTCGGACGCTGAGAGAACTGCACGAGCAGACGAACGGTAGGCACTCCGCACGTCATGCCTGAACCGACCGGAGAAGCCTCTCAATCCGGCGTGCCGACTCGACGAAGGAGCTGACCTCCGCCGGCTGCAAGTCGCGGCCGAGAATCTGTCGTTCCCGGTAGGACAGCCACTTCTTCAGGACCTGATATCCGCCGAGGCGATACGTCCAAACGGCGGCGGGCACGTTCCGCCAGAATGCTTGGGAGTTCAGGTAGATATCGAAGGTGCTTTCACCAAGGACGGACACCGCATCGCCGAGAGCCTCGCGCTCAGCCGCCGCATAGGAACGCTCCACGGTCCGGCCATGGCCCGGCATCACGGCGTCTCCGGCGCCGAAGTGCCCCCATCCAGCGGTCAGGGCGAAGTCGTCGCCAACCATCTGGTGGCCGTCGATCTTGGTCGGGACGGCGATGGCTGCGGTCTCGGGCCGCAGTTGCCCCGCCGTTACGCTGGGCACCCGCCGATCAGGATCGAGGAGCTGAGCCAACTCTCTTCCCCGCGCTGCGACGGCATTGAACCGCTCGGAGCAAGCCTCGCCCTCGGCCTCTGGCCAGCCCGGAAGCGGGATGCGCGGCCATCCGAGGCGCAGACCATCGGCGTTGGCGACGCTGTATCTGGCATCGTGCAGTGTCGCAAGAGCGAAGTGGAAGAGGTCTTCCACATTGGCGCCGCTGCGCTTCACGTAGCGCTGTGCAGCTACCGAGAGGTTCGGTCGCAACCCTGCGTCGGCGCCAAGCCCAGCTTCTTGACGAAGATATGCCGAAAAGAGGTTCGAACCGCGCTCGATCAGATGGTGCGAGCCGAGATGTGTCGTGAACACGGCTTGCGGTTCCGAGGCGTCTTGCCGGACATGTTGGGACGCTGAGAGCCAGAGGTTCCCGGGGACAACATTCTCCCGATAGTCCGGTCGCGGCCGATCGAACAGCCCCGTCTCGTCCTCCCAGTAGAGCCACCGATTGTCGAACGGTCGGTACGCAACCCGGCAGAAGCGGTCCTCCAAAAGGCCCGCCGCGAGCGAGAAGTGCTTCGCGACCTGCCCGCGCATCGAACCGCGCCGTGGATTTCATCGCGCTCGGATAGCGACGCTCGATCTCCTCGTGGGTCAGGCTCGAGTCGAAGTAGTCGCCGACGCGATCTCGGAGCCTGTCCAGGTCGACATCAACGAGAAACGCGTCCCGGTTCGTCAGCACTCCGTGGAAGCGCACCGGAAACAAGTCCGGCAGAGCCGGCCAGTCGAACCACCGTTCGTCGACCGTCGTTCGCAAGAAGGGCATTCCGAGCGGCAGGGACGGTTCGATCCCCTCGTAGAGCGCCTCCGGCTCGGAATCGGCCGTCCTTACCAACTCCTCGCGCTTCCTCCGACCCCAGAGATGCCGGAAGTGAACCTCCGACGCCGGCTCGTGGTCCGCCTTCCTGACCAACGTAGCGATCGCCGTGCCGACCTGGATGCCCACGCGATTGCCCTCGGTCGAGAAGATGCTCGGGTCCGGGGAACCGTCCGGTGCGATCTTCCCGGTCTTGTACTTGTCGCCGTTCAGACAGTCGATCCGTATCGCGTCGAAGGCCTCGACGTACCGTTCACGCATCCCGGGAAAGGACAGGCCATCCAGCCACGAGTAGTTCGAAATGAAGGAGACAATGCCCTGCCCCGTTCGCTCGGCGATCCGCCGCTCCGCCATTCGGAAGAAGCGAACGTACAAGTCATTCAGACCTTGGCCCTCGGGCTTGGGCACGCGCTTCGTCGCGCGGTACGCGTCGGTCAGTTCCCGCTCTTCCTCCACGGCGAGGCCAGGGAAACCGTTGTACGGCGGATTGCCCAGGATGACCAGAATCGGCGCGTCCCGCTTCACCTTCTCCGCCCGATCCCGCTCCTCCTCCAGTTCAGGGAATGGAAGCGGCTTGTTCGTTCTCGGTTCCCAGCCTGTAAGGGCATTGGTCAGAAAGACGCCCGCCCGTTCCGATCCGTCCTCTGCCAATGGAGCGTCGAGGTCCTGCATCGTCAAGCCCACCTGCAGATGGGCAATGACGAACGGTGCCGGCATGATCTCGAAGCCGAAGACGCGCTCCGTGGCGGCCTGCTTGACCCGGGCGCCAGCGAGCGCTCCAAGTCCTCGTCCCTCGAGATTCTCCGCGATGCGCCTCAGCACCTCCGCGAGATAGGCCCCGGTTCCGCAGCACGGATTGAGGACGTAGACGTTCTCCGCCGCCAGGCCGTCGGGAATGTCCAGATCGTCGCGGAGCGCCTTGTCCACCCGCGCAACCATGTACTGCACCACCTCGGTCGGCGTGTACCAGACGCCCAACTGCTGACGGAGTGTCGGGTCGAAGGCCTGCAGGAACGGCTCGTAGAAGTACGGCACCGCCTCGCCCTCGTTGAAGCTGGCGTAGAAGGCACCGCGATCCACCCGGTTCAGAGCCGCGGCCGTCCAGTCCAGCACTTCGACCAGGCCCAGCGGCTTCAGACGGCCTGGGTCCGCAAGCTGCTGGAACAGCGCTCGCAACACCGGCGCGCGAAGGTGCCAGCCGGCTTTCCGCCAGTCGAACACGCTGCCACGATCGGGCGCCTGCCGCGACCACAACACTCAGGCAGAGAACACTCCGTAGAAGAGTGTCTGCACAAGGGTCGAGTGGAAGAAACGCGTTCCCTTCCCACCCTCGAACCGCACGCCGAGCGCCTCCTCCAGGGCTGAACGCACCGCTCCCAGCGAGGGCGAGTCCCCTGCCTGCTCGACCCGGGCAAGACCGTCGCGGGCGTAGGAAGCCAACAGCCACGCCAGGTCCTTCGGATCAGCCAACGCCGCCTGATGCAACAAGGCCCGTGCAAGGTACTCCCCAAAAACCCCGTCCGACGTTCGCCGCCGACGCGCGCGGTTTCTCGAGGAGCCGCTCGAATTCCGACTCCGTCGCTGCGAGCCGGTAGGTTTCCAACTTGACCTCGTCGCCCGAGGAGTGTCGACCGACAAGCTCGAACTCCCTCAGGTTCGTTACCAGCACGAGGCGATAGCGGGACCAGTACCGGTTCACCTGCTCGCGCACCTCGGTCGTCCCGAGAGCCACCTTGGCCGACTTCACTTCCACGACTCCACGCTCCGGAACCTGACTCTGGCGCGGCTTGCTCTTCTGCACCTGTTTCGCGGCGTAGAGGCCCATGTCGGGATGACCCGAGCCCAAATCCGCCAGCTCGACGACGCAAAACACCTTCGGCTTGAGGGACCCGCCGACGGCGTTCAGGAGGTTCGCGAGCGGAACATAGCTCGATCGTTCGTCAGTGGCCGCCGCCCGACGCACGGAGGCGCCGGAGGCCCTCGAAGTACGCCTCGACCGCCGCAGTCAGCTTCTTGGCCGGGATCACGGCGCAACCCTACTTGCCTACGCCAATCTGAATCAACTGCTCGTGGTTCTCGGACCACGAATTCGACGAAGCGCGCACGCCGTTTCCGGCCCACAGCCGGCATGGGACTACACCTCCCCATCGCCGAGAAGAACCTTGCTATTAGCAAGCATTACGGATAGACTCTCTTCTTCGCACGCGGCGGCCGGACACGTCCACCCACTGCCTACACCCTCCTCCAAAGACTCCAACGCAGGTCAAGAATGATTGACAATCATCCTCACATGAACGCTAAGGATCGCCTGGGCGAAGAGATCGCCACGCTCGCCGCCCGCATCGACGCGGCTACCTACGAACTGCTCGTGCTGATTCGCAAGTTCGACGAACGGGAAGGCTGGAGCGACAGCTTTCTGAACTGCGCCCAATGGCTAACCTGGCGCATCGGTCTGGCCCCGAGCGCGGCGCGGGAGAAGGTGCGCGTCGCTCGTGCCCTGGGCGAGCTGCCACTGATGAGCGAAGCGATGAAGCATGGCCAGCTTTCCTACTCGAAGGTCAGGGCGCTGACCAGGGTGGCCAGGCCGGATACCGAGGGGTCACTTGTGGACCTGGGCAGGGCCGCCACAGCAGCGCATATCGAACGGGTCGTGAGGGCATGGCGAAGAGTCGACCGCACACTTGAGGCTCAGGACGACGAACTGCGTGACGCCGCCAGTCACGTGGCTACACACATCGACGAGAATGGCATGTTCGTGATTCGTGGACGGCTGGCCCCGGAAGTCGGCGAGGTGCTGATGAAGGCGCTCGAAGCGGCGAGCGACAAGCTGTACGACGAGAGCCGCACCGAGAAGGACAATGCCGACCGTCCTCCGACTGGCAAGCTGCGCGCCGATGCTCTCGGACTGGTGGCCGAGAGCGCTCTCGCGAGTGGTCTCGATAGCGGGTCAAGCGGCGACCGGTACCAGGTCGTCGTCCATGTCAACGAGGCGGACCTCCGAAGCGACGGTGAGACGCCGTCGGCAAACAGGGCGGAGCCTCGTGTTTCCGCGGAAACGCACGGCGGCGACGTTCCGGCGAGGTCCGCTACCGGGCAAGGAGCCCGCAATGGCGTTTCCGCGGAAGCGCCTTCAAGGAACGGCGCCTGGCTCGGGGACGCGCACATACCTGTTTCCGCGGAAGCAGCAAGGCGCATCGCCTCTGACGCCGGAAGAGTCCGGATGACCCATCGGAACGGTGAGATCCTGAGTGTCGGCCGCAAGACGCGCACCATTCCACCGCCTGTTCGCCGCGCCCTGGAGTTCCGGGACCGTGGATGTCGCTTCCCCGGCTGCACTTCCCGGCGCTGCGACGCCCATCACATCCGCCATTGGGCCGATGGAGGCGAAACGAAGCTCTCGAACCTGGTGCTTCTCTGCCGTCGGCATCATCGGCTCCTGCACGAAGGCGGCTTCGAGGTGCGAATGGGCACAGACGGAACAGTTCAGTTCTTCCATCCTCGCGGCCGGCGGCTCCACGAGAGTCCCGCACTCCCGCCGGTCGGGCCTTACCCTTGCGACGATCTCCTCCGGGACCTCGAAGATGCCGGCATCGTCGTCACGGGCAACGAGTCGATGCCGGCCTGGGACGGCACGCCGATGGATCTGCGGTACGTGATGGAGTGCCTGTGGAAGCCGCCGCCCCATCTGCAGGCGCTGGTGGACCGGGAGCGCTACGGCGCGGCGGTCCGAAAGCAGCCAGAGCCGCGGGCTGCTTAGGCCGCAGGAATGGTCGCCGCTTCGCGGCGCGCGTTCTTGGCCGTCGCCGGCGGCAGCGGGTCAGAAGACCCGCGCACCCAGCGGGCGAGGGCACCGGCGCACCCGGCTTCTACCGCCCTGCCAAGTCCGGCAGAACAGACTCGTCGCACTCCATCTCCCCTCAAACAATTTGCCGGTAGCGCCAGTTCACAGGCCCGCTAAACAGAGCCTGTTGACCGCACCTGCTTAGAGGACTAATCTACGGGAGCATGAAAGAAGGACGAGCGCTTCGCACTCTCCCGGTCAGATTCTCGGAGGATGTCGTTCCTCTCGGCGACGTCAAGGTCAACCCGGGCGCCGTGGTTCGGCAGACGAGCGAGTCGGGGCGGCCGGTCCTCCTGACGTCGCGCGGCCGGGGGGTCGCGGTCGTTCAGTCCCTGACCAGGTACGAGGAAGAGCAGGACGAGCGGTCCTTCCTGCGCGCTGTGGTCGAAGGCTTGGCAAGCGCCGAGGAGGGTCGAGAACTCACACTGTCCGAGGTCAGGGCGCACTTCCAGCAGAAGTGAGCGCAGCGCTACGCCGTGAACGCGAGTGGAGTCGCGGTCGTTCTGACCGAGTTGGCGCTCTCGGACCTGGAGGACCTGGTCGCCTGGTACACGGAGCAGGGCCGACCTGAGACGGGCGCACGGACCGTCGCCGACATCCTGAGTCAACTTGAGCGGCTGGCCGACTTCCCGGACCTCGGCCGGGTGGTTCCCGAGTTCAGTCACCCGCTCTTGCGGGAACTCGTTCGCCCGCCCTTCAGGATCGTCTACAGGCGTGAACCGGAGGTCGTGCGGGTCCTTAGGGTGTGGCGAAGCGAACGGCTGCTTCGACTTCCGCCTGCCGAGTAGGGCCCGCCTCCCGGTCGCAATCAACCGAAGATGAGGCCCCAGATCGTGAACAGGGTGAATGACACGTAGACCGCCGACGCGATCAGCATCATCACGATGTTGAGCGCCTTCGGCCGGGCGGACTTCGGCAGCTTCGTCAGGTTCACGTAGAGGGTCAGCGGGACGTAGATCGCCATCGCGAAGCCGCCCAGCAGGGCGGAGTTGAAGATGAAGCCGAGCGCCGAAACCCCGCTGAGTTCGAAGAAGGCTGTCGAGACCGTGCCGGCGACCATGAACATGATGGCGAAGGTCAGGTACCACTGGCTCTGGGTGCGCTTCTGGCCGAACTTGAACAGGGAACCGAGCAGGTAGGACCAGGTGCGGGCGCCGCCGTCGACGGCGCCGAGCTGGGAACTGAACAGGGCCGCCATGCCGATCAGCAGGAAGATGTAGCGGCCGGGCGTGCCCAGACTCGTCTCCAGGATGACCGACATGTCCCAGACGATCTGGCCCTCCTCGGGCACGATGCCCGCCGGCCGCAGGACGGTCAGCGCACCGAACATGAAGAGGAACATCGTGAAGGTGTTGCCCAGCCAGAAGAAGATGACCTGGTCCTGGATGACGTAGCGCATCCAGCGCCTGAACCGGCTCGCGTTCTCCGGGGTCTCGTGGTAGCGAAATCCGGTCTGGACCTCGGCCGTCTCGTGCACGCGCAACGGGTTCGCCAGCACCGGGATGCGGCCCCCCATGCCGATGTTCTTGTCCCGCAGGTAGAAGGCGTACCAGAGGTTGCCTGCGCCGCCGATGCCGGCGAAGACGACCGCGCCGAAGAAGCGGGCGAAGGTGAACTGGTCGTCAAGTTTGATGTGGCCGAAGTTGACCAGCCCCCGACCCATTTCCTTGATCGCATCCCAGGTGCCGACGGAGAACGCGACGTAGATCAGCCCGATCGTGATGACCAGCACCATGATCCCGATCGCCCGCTCCACCGCCTTGTACATCTGCTTGGGCCCGAACAGGATCAGAGCGATCAGGCCGAACGTCACGGCGGTCCAGAACCACTCCGGGCCCGGTCCGTCCGGACCGAAGAAGAGCGCCTTGAGCGCCGCTCCCGACATGCGCGCCCAGCCCGGCAGGAACAGCCCCACGAAGCCGAGCGACAGGAAGGCGTAGATGACCCCCATCGACATCCGCGCGTACGACGTGTACGGGTGTTCGCCGGTGACCACCGCCCAGCGGCCGATCTCGATGTTGATCCAGAGCTGCAGGAACACGCCGAGCGCCGCCGCCCAGATCATCACCGCGCCGAACTTGGCCGTCACCCAGGGCCACACGGCCAACTCCCCGGCGCCGATCGCCAGACCGATCATGATCGCGCCCGGTCCGGCGAGTTGCCAGAAGGAGAGCTTGCGCTCGGGCAGGTTCTCCTCGCGGAGCGGTGGGATGGGTACCGGCATGTGGCGTCCTCCAGCCGGCACGGGCCGAGCCGCCCACCAGCTCTCGCGGTTCCAGGAAATGACGGAGTCGAGGCACTGTAGCAGCGCACGAAGCGGTCCCGGCGGGCTGGGTTCCCAGGAGACGGAGTTCGTCGCGGCGCCTCTACCCGGGAAGCGCTACCATCACACGCTCACCAGTTCGAACCCGCCCGCCGATCGCCTTCCAGAGGAGAGACCGATGAGACGACGTCCCGATTCGCCTTGCCGCCAAGCCGCGGTTCTGCTGCTCACCCTGTGCCTTGCCGCCGCCCCGGCGCTGGCAGCCGACCCGGAGGTCACCGTCTCGAAGCCGGAGCAGGTCGGCCTCTCGTCCGAGCGGCTCGCCCGCATCGACGCGGCGATGAACGGCTACGTCGAAGCGGGCAAGATCGCCGGCGCCACGGGCCTCATCGCCCGCCGCGGCGAGATCGCCTACTTCAACACCTACGGCTACCGGGACCTTGAGACGAAGGAGCCAATGCCGAAGGACGCGCTCTTCCGCATCTACTCGATGTCCAAGGCGGTCACCGGCGTCGCCGTGATGATCCTCCACGAGAAGTACGGCTTCCCGCTGCGGACGCCCGCCTCGCGCTGGATTCCCGCGCTCGGCGACCTGGAGGTCACCGAATGGAGCGTCGATCCGGGGACCGGCGATCCGCGCATGCAACTCGTTCCCGCGAACCGCGACATGACCGTGCAGGACCTGCTGACCCATACCGAGGGAATCAGCTATGGCGGTCCGCGCAACGCGCGCGGCGGCATGTACTACGCCGAACTCGGCGTCGGAAACCGCGACCAGACTCTCGAGGAGTTCGTCGACAAGCTGGGCCAGGCGCCTCTGCACGACCATCCCGGCACGGTGTGGCGCTACGGCTACGGCATGGACGTCCTGGGACGCCTCGTCGAGGTCATCTCCGGCAAGACCTTCGATGTCTTCCTGGAGGAGGAGATCTTCAAGCCGCTCGGGATGAAGGACACTGCCTTCTACGTCCGCCCCGGCACGGAGGACCGGCTGGCGGTGCTCTACACGCCGGACCGCGAGGCCGGCGACGGCACGGTCAAGCGCTCCACGGCGCCGCCCCAGGACTCCTACCTCAAGAAGCCGAAGATCTTCTACGGCGGCGCCGGCCTGGTGTCAACGACCACCGACTACTACCGGATGATCCAGATGCTGCTCGACGGCGGCCGCTACGACGGCGGCCAGATGCTGAGCCCGAAATCGGTCAAGCTGCTGAGCAGCGACCACATCGGCGACATTCCGCGCGCGGGCCAGCTCCTGGGACCGGGCGACGGCTTCGGCCTCACCTTCCGCGTCAACGAGCACCCCGGCCACAACGGCGCCCTCGGTTCGCCGGGCGACTACAGTTGGGGCGGCGCCGCCGGCACCCGCTTCTGGATCGACCCCGACGAGGAGATGGTCGCCGTGTTCATGATCCAGATCCTCCCCCACGGTGGCCTGACCTACGGCACGGAGTTCCGCAACCTCGCCTACCAGGCGATCATCGACTGACCCTTCCGGAGCACGACGAACGATGTCCGACCGCAGCCTTGAAATCCGCCTCGCTTCCCGCCCCGCCGGCGAACCCGAGGCGGCGAACTTCGAACTCGCCGAAACCGGCATGCCGAGCGCCGGCGAGGGGCAGGCCCTCGTGCGCAACGTCTACATGTCGGTCGACCCCTACATGCGCGGCCGCATGCGGGACATCAAGTCCTACACGCCGCCGTTCGCGATCGGCAAGGCGCTCGACGGCGGCGCCGTGGGGGTCGTCGAGGCGTCGAACACGGACGCCCTCTCGCCCGGCGATCTCGTCTCGAGCCGCTTCGGCTGGCGCAGCCACTTCGCCGCTCACGCGACCGAGCTGCAGAAGCTCGACACCCACGGCGCGCCGCTGTCCGCCTTCCTCGGCGTCCTCGGCATGCCCGGAATGACCGCCTACGTCGGCCTGCTGGACCTCGGCGAACCGAAAGAAGGCGAGACGGTGTTCGTGTCGGCCGCCGCCGGCGCGGTCGGCAGCCTGGTCGGCCAGATCGCCAGGATCAAGGGCTGCCGTAGCGTTGGCAGCGCCGGATCGCAGGACAAGGTCGACCACCTGGTCTCTGATCTCGGTTACGACGCCGCCTTCGACTACCACGACGACCTGAACCACTGTCTCGGCGAGACCTGCCCGGACGGCATCGACGTCTACTTCGAGAACGTCGGCGGGCCGATGCTCGAGGCCGTGCTGCTGCACATGAACATGTTCGGCCGCATTCCGGTCTGCGGGATGATCGCTCACTACAACGACGAGGAGCCGCGGCCGGGGCCGCGGACGCTCATCTCGATCATCCCGAAGCGCCTCAGGATGCAGGGCTTCATCGTCTCGGACCACATGGACCGCCGCGCCGACTTCGTCCGCGACGTCGCCGGCTGGATCGCCGAGGGCAAGGTCGCCTACCGCGAGACGATCGTCTCCGGCCTCGAGAACGCCCCCGATGCGTTCATGGGCCTCTTCCGCGGCGAGAACACCGGCAAGATGGTGGTCCAGGTCAGCGACGACCCGACTCAGGGATAGGGATAGTCCAGATCCAGGAAGGGGATCGCGCTCAGCACCTCCGGCGGATCGACCGGCAGGGCGCGGTGGAGGTAGGAAGCGTCCAGTTCGTCCCAGCCGGTGACGCCGAGAAGGCCGAGGCAGGTGACGATCTCGTGTTCGAGGATCCTGAGCATCCGCACGACGCCTTCGCGGCCGCCGGCGGCCATGGCGATGGCCTCCAGGCGGCCGATGCCGACCGCGTCGGCGCCGAGGACCATCGCCTTGACCACGTCCGTGCCGCGCATGAAGCCGCCGTCGACGACGATCTGCGTGCGACCGTCGACTTCCTCGACGACCTCCGGCAGGGTGTCGAGGGTGCCCCGGCAGTGGTCGAGCTGCCTGCCGCCGTGGTTCGACACGTAGACCACGTCGACGCCGTGCTCGCAGGCCAGCCCCGCGTCCTCGGCCGTGGCGATGCCCTTGAGGATCAGCGGGATGTCGAACTCGTCCTTGATCCGCTTGACCAGGTCCCAGGTCATCCGCGCCTGGTAGTTCAGGGGTGCCACGCGGGTCGTCGCTTCGCCGACCGAAGGCGGCCGCCAGCGCTTCAGCAGGTCCCGCTCCCGCCGGCTGTACACCTGGGTGTCGACGGTCAGGCAGAAGCCGTTGTAGCCCGCGGTCTGCGCCCGGCGGATCAGCCCCCGCATCCAGTCTTCGTCGTCGGCCAGGTAGAGCTGGTAGACCTTGGCCGAATCGGACGCTTCCGCGGTGCCCTCCAGTCCGGGCAGGCACACCGAGCTGACGATGTTCATGATCCCGAAGTCCTCGGCCGCCTTCCCGGCCGTGGCCCCGCCGCCCTCCTCGAACAGTTGCAACGAGCCGATCGGCGCCAGGATCACGGGAATGCGGAGGTCGTGACCGAGCAGGGATCCGCCGGCACGGACTTCCGAGACGTCGGTCAGCACGCGCGGCCGGAAGGCGACGGAGTCCAGCGCCTGGCGGTTGCGCTTGACGCTGGTCTCGGTCTCGGCGCCTCCGACCAGGTAGTCCCAGACGTTGCCGCCGAGGTTCCGGCGCGCCGCGACGACCAGTTCGTGAAGCGTCAGCGCGTTCCTGGCCGCTTCTCCCGGCGCCAACGGGTCGGAAGCCATGTTGGGACGTCGTCTGGGATCGGTCATGGAGGCGCTCGGTCTGGTTCGGGCGGGACCCTAGCAGTCAGGGACGGCGCCTGACAGGCTTGCCGCCGATGATCGAGGTCGACCTGCCGCGCTTCGAGTACCTGCTGTCCCGCGCCCTGGACACGCTGCCCCCGGCGTTCGCCGATCTGATCGACAATGTCGCCGTCGTCGTCGAGGAGGAACCGAGCGAGGAGGATCTGCGCCTGGTCGGCCTCGACCCGGAGGAGGACGACCTGCTCGGGCTCTACCACGGCGTGCCGCTCGACGAACGCGGCCACGGCTACAGCTCGCTGCCCGACCGGGTCGTGATCTACCGTCTGCCGATCCTGTGGATCTGCAACACGGAGGCGGATGTCGTGCGCGAAGTCCGTGACACCCTCGTGCACGAGCTCGGACACCACTTCGGTCTGGGCGACGACGACATGCCGTACTGAGCCGGACTCCGGCTGCTAGGTTCCGTCCGTGCCGAAGTCCCTTCCCTACCTGGGCATCGCGGGGGCGCTCGTCGCCGCTGCGCTGATGGCGGCCGCCGGCGGCAGCCGCGGCGTGGAGGTCGGCGGCCTGCCGGCCTTCGCGGTCGTCGTGGCCGCGGCCTTCGCCGTCCAGTGGATCGCGTTCATCCCGGCCTGGTTCCTCCAGACGGAGCGCTTCTTCGACCTGACCGGCAGCATCACCTTCCTCGTCGTGACGACAGGCGCCCTGCTGATCCGTGGCGGCTTCGACCCGCGATCGCTCGTCATCGCCGCGGCCGTCGCGGTCTGGGCGCTGCGGCTGGGTCCCTTCCTCTTCCTGCGGGTCCGCCGGGACGGCGAGGATCGCCGCTTCCGGCAGATCAAGCCGAACTTCCCCGTCTTCCTGATGACCTGGACGCTCCAGGGCCTGTGGGTGTCCCTGACCGCCGCCGCGGCACTGGCGGCGTTGCTGGCGAGCGAAAGCACGCCGCCGGACTGGACCCTCGCGGCCGGCCTGGCCCTGTGGATGCTCGGCTTCCTGCTTGAAGTGACCGCCGACGCCCAGAAGACCCGCTTCCGCGCCGCACCCGAGAACCGGAACCGGTACATCGCCTCGGGACTCTGGGCCTGGTCGCGCCACCCGAACTACTTCGGCGAGATCGTCCTGTGGATCGGTATCGCCGTGATCGCGGCGCCGGCGCTCGAGGCCTGGCAACTGGCCACGCTGGTGTCGCCGGTCTTCGTCTGGCTGCTCCTGACCAGGATCAGCGGCGTACGGATGCTCGAAGCGCGGGCCAACCGCAGGTGGCGCGACGATCCCGGTTATCTGGACTACGTCCGCCGCACGAACACGCTGCTGCCCTGGCCGCCCCGCGGGACTTGACGGCCCGGCAGCACCTGAGGGCGGCTATCTGCGTCACCGCCATCACGCTGAACCTGACCTTCTGGGCGCTGCTGCTTCTCGTCCTGCTGCCCGCCAAGGCGGCGCCGCGGACGCGAGCCTGGTTCCGGCGAGTCGCCGCCCGCATCTACCGCGCCGCCGTGCGCGTCGACAACGTGCTCCTGCGGCGCGTCTCCCGCGCCTCCTGGCTCGCCCGCGAACTGAGCCTCGACGCGGCGCGGCCTCACATCGTCCTCTCGAACCACCGTTCCTGGGCCGACATCCTCCTGGTCCAGAGTCTCATCGCCACCCGCGGACCCATCGTCACGTTCCTGAGCAAGCGGGAACTCCTCTATGTGCCGATCTTCGGCCTGATCATCCTCGCCTTCGACTTTCCGGTCCTGCGGCGTCGCAGCCGGCACGGGGCCGATCCCGCGGGCCGCCGCGACGACGACCGCCGCCGCGTGACTGACGCCGCGGCCGCCCTGCTCGGCTCCCCAGCCGCCATCCTCTCGTTCGCCGAGGGCACGCGCTTCACCGTCGCCAAGTGCGAGGCCCTTGGCGGGCCTTACCGGCGCCTGCTGCCGCCCCGCGCCGGCGGGCTCGCCGCGATGATCGAAGCGCTCGCACCGGGCGGCGGCTCGATCGTCGACCTGACGCTTGCCTACCCGCGGCCCTCAACGTTCTGGGAGTTCCTCGGCGGCGCCGCGGGGTCGGTGGAAGTGGCCTGGGAGACGATTCCGATCGCGACAGTGAAGCCGGACGAAGCAGCGAGCTGGCTGAACGACCGCTGGCGACGCAAGGAGGAGTCGCTGGATCGATCTTTATGAGATAGCACTAAGATATGTACAACCTAAGCGAAATGGAATAAGATCCTGCGCCAGCTCCGTTCCGGCGGACAGAGAGAACGACAACCGCCCCGAACCGCGAGGCACTCGACACATGACTGAACCCGACGACCGGCACGAGAACCACGAGGCTGAGGGAGACGCGCCGCCCGCGGAACAGGCGCTGCCCGAAGCGCCGCTGGCGACGCGGGCAAAGGCGCCCATGCCGGAGCTGCCCGTCATCGTCCTCCGCGACCTGGTCGTCTATCCGGGAGTCACGATGCCGATGGAGATCGGGCGGGCCGACACGCTGAGCGCGATCCAGGCCGCCGCCGAGCATCCCGAACGTACGTTCTTCGCCCTGCTCCAGCGCGAGAAGAGCGAGAAAGTCGACCCCCTCGGCCTGCACACGATCGGCGTCGTCGCCCGGGTCGTCCAGCTCCAGCACGGCCTGCGCGGCACCCAGGCGGTCGTCGTCGGACTTCACCGCGGCATCGTGCTGCGCATCGAGGAGGGCGAGGAGCACCTCACCGCCACCGTGTCGCCGGCGGAGGAACTGCTGCCGGTCGACCCGAAGGACCTCGCCTTCGTCGCCCTCGACGAGGAACTGCGAAGCCGCGCCGCCGAGCTGGGCGCCCGCTCCGGCATCCCGAACGACGTCATCACGAAGACGCTGCGCGCGGTCAGCGACTCCGGACAGCTCGCCGACCTGGTGGCGGGACATCTCGAACTCCCGGCCAACGACCACCAGTCCCTGCTCGAAACCCTGGCGGTCGAGGAGCGGATGCGCCGGGTCCTGACGCTCGTCCAGCGGCGGATCAAGGTCCTTGACGCCCAGGAGGACATCAACACCCAGGTCCAGGAGGAACTCGGCGACCGCCAGCGCGAGATGTACCTCCGCGAGCAGTTGAAGGCGATTCGCAAGGAGCTGGGCGACGACGACGGCGCGGACGATCTCGAGGAACTCAAGGACCGCGTCGCCGACCTGGAGCTGCCGGAAGCGGCCCGCAAGGAGGTCGACCGCGAGTTCCGGCGCCTGGAGCGCATGGGCCGCGAATCGATGGAGTCCCAGGTCGTCCGCACCTACATCGAGACCGTGTGCGAACTGCCCTGGAGCGAGCTGAGCGAGGAACGGCTCGATCTCGACGACGCGGCCCGCATCCTGGACGAGGACCACTACGGCCTCGACGACGTGAAGGACCGCATCCTCGAGTTCCTGGCGGTGCGGGTCATGCACGACCGGCGGGCCCGGCGGGAAGAGCCGGAAGCGGAAGAAGAGACCGAAGCGGCCGAGAGGCCGCCGGCCGAGGCCGGCGACGATCTTCACGCCGCCTCCGGCGGCAGCGGGTCAGAAGACCCGCGCACCGACGACGAGTCTGGCCGCAGCCCGATCCTGCTGTTCGCCGGCCCTCCCGGCGTCGGCAAGACGTCGATCGCGAAGTCCATCGCGCGCGCGATGGGCCGCGAGTACGTCCGCGTGTCGCTCGGCGGCGCTCGCGACGAGGCGGACATCCGGGGCCACCGGCGCACCTACGTCGGCTCGATGCCCGGCCGGATCCTCCACGGCATGAAACAGGCCGGCGTCAAGAACCCCGTCTTCCTGCTCGACGAGGTCGACAAGCTCGGCGCGTCGCTCCAGGGCGACCCCTCCGCCGCCCTGCTCGAGGTGCTCGACCCGGCGCAGAACAGCGCCTTCATCGACCACTACCTCGGAGTCCCCTACGACCTGAGCCAGGTGCTGTTCATCGCCACCGCGAACTTCACCCAGAACATCCCGGCGCCGCTGCGCGACCGCATGGAGACGGTCGAGTTCTCGGGCTACACCGAGCGGGAGAAGCTCGGCATCGCCCGCCAGTTCCTGCTGCCCCGCGCCGTGCGCAACGGCGGCCTGTCGGCCGACCAGATCGAGGTCGGCGACGAGGCGCTGGGCGAGGTGGTCTCCCACTACACGCACGAAGCCGGCGTCCGGCAACTGGAGCGGGAACTGGGCCGCATGGTGCGCAAGGTCGCACGCAAGCTCGCGTCGACGCCCGAGGAACCGGACGAAAGCGCCGACGAGGCCGAGGAAGAGGTCGCGACGACGAACGTGGGCGCCGCCGAGGTGCGGGAGTTCCTGGGCCGCCCCCGCGTACGGCCGGAGCGGGCGCTCGAACGGGACGCGGTCGGAGTCGCCACCGGCATGTACTACACGCCGGTCGGCGGCGACATCATGTTCGTCGAGGTCGAAACGACGAGCGGCAAGGGCGAACTCCAGCTCACCGGCCAGCTCGGCGACGTGATGAAGGAATCGGCGCGTGCGGCCTGGACCTACGCCAGGTCGAACGCCGAGGCGCTGCGGATCCCGCCGGGGAGCTTCGAGACCGACGTGCACGTCCACGTGCCGGCGGGGGCCATCCCCAAGGACGGCCCCTCAGCCGGGGTGACGATGGCCGCCGCCCTGGTCTCGGCGCTAGCCGGCCGGCCGGCGAAGGCGCGCATCGCGATGACGGGGGAGATCACGCTCTCCGGGCGCGTGCTGCCGATCGGCGGAGTCAAGGAGAAGGTGCTGGGCGCGGTACGCGCCGGCATCCGGGAGATCGTCCTGCCGAAGCAGAACGAGGCCGACCTGGAGGACCTGCCCGCCGACGTGCTGGAGACGCTGACGGTCCACGCCGTCGAGCAGTTGGGCGAGGTCCTCGCGGTAGCGCTCCCCAGCGCCCGCTTCGTCGACGGCCGCCTGCTGTTCGAAGGCGACGACCCGGAGGACGTCAGGCCCCTCAGCTACAACTAATCCCTGGGTGCGCCGGCCAGTAGCCGCGGGTCTTCTGACCCGCGGGGAAGGCACTTTGACGCCGCGAAGCGGCGAGCCCAGTCTCAGCCCAGGGCCTGGTTCAGCGCCTCTTCGTGGTAGCCCACGATCAGCGTGCGGCCCACCCTGACCACCGGCGCCCGCAGGTTGCCCGTCGGGCCCAGCATCAGGTCGGCCGCGCCTGGATCCGACGCCGGCAGTTCGGTCTGCTTTCGCCCCTTGGCGACATAGAGGGTCTCCGCGTCGGCGAGCAGCGCCTCCGCGTCCGCCCGGTCCAGCTTGCGGCTCGCCGGCGTTCTGTCCGCAATCTCCGCGCCGCGTGCGTCCAGCAACTTGGACGCTCTCTTGCAGCTCGTTCAGCCGTTGCGGTGGTAGTACCAGTCGACTCTGTTCATGCGTTTCTCCTTCCAGATGAGGGGTTGAGGCAACTCTAGCCCGGCGGCGGATCGACTTCCCAGTCCTCGTTCACCCGCCGGCCGTAGTAGGGGTAGTAGTCCCAGGGCGCGGGGAGGCCCAGGGCCCGTGGATCGCCGGTGGCCGCGAGGTGGTCCATCAGCCGATCGCGAAGCTGCCCGACGAGTTGCTGCGCGGAGGGCTGCCCCGCCAGGTTGTTCAACTGGCCCGGGTCGCTCCGTAGATCGTAGAGCTCGTTCTCCGGCCGGGTCCCGAAGGAGAGCTCGGCCAGGTAGTCGATCCCAGGCTCGCCGCGCGACTCCATCATCAGGGTCTTCGTCGGCGACGAGTCGATCTCGCCGTAGGGGATGCCGCGGGCGCAGTCCTTCGCGTCCGGCGAGCCCGACGGCCAGCGCGTCGGCTCGAAGTTGCGGATGTAGAGGTGGCTCCCGGTCCGGATCGCGCGGCAGGGATAGCCCTTGCCGCCGCGACGGCAGCCGTCGTGCCTCTCCATCGCGATGAAGGCCGCGTCGCGCTCCGGCTCCACGCGGCCGCCGGCCGAAGAGGCGAGCAGCGCCAACAGGCTGCGCGCCGTCATTCCTTCCGCGGGCTCCAGTCCCGCCGCCTCGAGGAACGTCGGAGCCAGGTCGCTCAGGCTGACGAAGTCGTCGACGACCCGACCGCCGGGAATCTCCTCGCCCCAGCGAACCGCCAGCGGCACCCGGCTGCCGTAGTCGTACAGGCTGGCCTTCGCCCGCGGGAACGGCATGCCGTGATCGCTGGTGACGACCACGAGCGTGTTCTCGAGTTCCCCTGCCTGTTCGAGGAGTTCGAGGGCGGCGTTCACCCTTCCATCGAACCGCTCCACCTCGACGTAGTAGTCGAGAATGTCGTCGCGGACGATCGGGTGATCGGGCAGGTGCGGCGGGACCTCGACCTTCCCCGGGTCCTTGCCCGATTCCTGCCCCGAGCCCGCCGTGTAGGGCCGGTGCGGGTCGTAGCTGCCGAGCCAGAAGCAGAACGGCTGGTCCTCGCCGCGGGTCTGAAGAAAGGCCTCGAAGCTCTCGAACTTGTCGCCCGCCGGGTTGCGCGTGCGGCCTCCCGGGGGCAACCGGCCCGGACCCCAGCCCTTCCGCGTGTGCCCGATGGCATAGCCCACCTGCTCCAACAGTTCGGTATAGGTGGCGAACTTCGCCGGCAGCGTGCTGTGGATGTTGCCCGCTTCCTCGAGTCGCCAGATCGGCTGGCCGGTCACGAGCGCGCTCCGCGAAGGCCCGCAGGTCGGCGCGTCGCAGAAGGCGTTCGGGAAGAGGACCCCCTCCGCCGCCACCCGGTCGAAGCCCGGAGTGCGCACGATCGGATCGCCTCCCGCACCGGTATGCAACCAGGATTGGTCGTCCGAGATGCAGAGCAGGATGTTCGGCGCTCTGCCCGCCTGCGGCTTCCTGGCGGGCAGCGCCGCCGCGCTCAGCATCGCGGCGGAGGAAGCCAGGAACGTACGGCGGGTCTGCACCGCCTCGACTCTAGCGCGGCGCAATCCCGGAAGCCGTCGCTTCGCGCCGGATGCCGGCGGGGGCGCCGGCGCACCCAGTCCTGCCGCGGACCTGCCTCGCACTTGATGCCAGCCCCATGATGAGAGGGGTTCCCGCTAGGATGAAAGCTACGCCTTGGCCAGGTTCCGATTCATCGCGCTGCTCATCGCCTTGTCGGCGTCTGCCGCCTTGCCGTTGACTGCGCAGGACCGGCCTCCGAACATCCTCTTCATCGCCGTCGACGACCTGAACGACTGGGTCGGCCACCTGGGCGGCCACCCGCAGGCGGGCACGCCGAACATCGATCGCCTGGCGAGCCGCGGCGTGTCGTTCACCAGGGCCTACGCGCCGGCGCCTCTCTGCAACCCCTCCAGGGTCAGTCTGTTGTCGGGCGTCCTGCCTTCGAAGTCCGGCGTCTACGGCAACGGCGAGCGGTTTCGCGAGAAGCTGCCCGACGCCGTGACCCTGATGCAGCACCTGAAGGCGCACGGCTATTCCACGCAGGGCGGCGGCAAGATCTTCCACGGAACGCGCGCCGGCGACCCGGACTCCTGGGACGAGTACTACACGCCGGCGCGGCCGAGAGGCCCCCGGCACGTCGGCGAACGGCAGGAAGGCGTCCCGGAGTCCGCCTGGGCGCCCTGGGGACCCCTCGACGTGGACGACGCCGAGATGTTCGACGTCCAGATCGTGGACTGGACGATCGGCGAGCTGAACAAGCCGCGCGAGAAGCCCTTCTTCCTGGCCTGCGGCTTCACCAAGCCGCACCTGCCCTGGTACGTGCCCAGGAAGTACTTCGACCTCCACCCGCTCGAAGGCATCGAACTGCCGGCGACCCTGGACGGCGACCGGGACGACCTTCCGGCGTTCGGGAAGAAACTCGCGGCGGAGGTGTACGCGGTGTCGGACTCCCGCAACTTCAGCAGGCACGGCGAGGACCACGCGATGGTGCTGAGGCACGACCAGTGGCACCGGGCGGTGCAGAGCTATCTGGCCACGATCAGCTTCGTCGACGCGCACGTCGGCCGCCTGCTCGACGCCCTGGACGCGAGCGAGCACGCCGGCAACACGATCGTCGTGCTCTGGGGCGACCACGGCTGGCATCTCGGCCAGAAGCAGCACTGGCGGAAGCACGCACTCTGGGAGGTGGCCACCCGCACGACAATGATCATCTCCCTGCCGGCGGAAACGCGGCGCGGCGCCGCGAGTCCACGGCCGGTCAGCCTGATCGATCTCTACCCGACCCTGGTCGAGCTGGCCGGAGTCCCCGGCCGAAGCGGACTGGACGGCCAGAGCCTCGTGCCCCTGCTGGAGAACCCGGAGGCCGCGTGGCCGCGGCCCGTGCTGACGACGTACGGCTACCGAAACCACTCCATCCGCACCGAGCGCTGGCGCTACATCGAGTACCACGACGGCGGCAGGGAGCTCTACGACCACCACGCCGACCCGAACGAATGGACCAACCTGGCTTCCCTGCCGGAGTACGCCTCCGTCGTCGAGGAACTCGCCGCGTTCCTGCCGGAGACGAACGTCAGGTAAGTCCCAGGAGCCTGCGCGGCAGAAAAACTGGGTGCGCCGGCGCGCAGCGCCGGCTTCCAGACCTTCTGCCGCCCCTATCCCCGCACCGGCGCGCTGCGCGGTTCGCGCTTGTACTTCTCGAGCAGGGCCATCAGGTGTTCGACCACGTCGGGGTGCTCCGCGTACACGTTCGTCCGCTCGCCGACGTCGGCCGCCAGGTCGTAGAGCTGGATCTCCGGCAGGCCGGCTTCGCGCGCCTCTTCGCGGGACATCCGGTAGTAGCCGCCGGAACTCGGCGTGTCCTCCAGCTTCCAGCGCCCCTGCCGGATCGCGTACGAGCCGTCGCCCGCCTGATACACGGTCGCCTCCCGGATCGGTGCGGACAGCGGCTCGCCGAGGAGCGCCGGGAGAATGTCGTAGCTGTCCTCGCCGGCGTCTTCCGGGAGCCTCGTGCCGGTGATGCCGGCGCAGGTCGCCAGCAGGTCCGTGAGGCAGATGATCTCGTCCGAACGGGTTCCCGCCGGGATCCGCCGCGGCCAGCGGGCGGCGAACGGAATGCGGTGGCCTCCCTCGTAGATGTCCGACTTGTAGCCCCGGTAGACGTAGCTGGGGTAGTGCCCCTGCTCGTTCATCTCCTCGACTCCGATGTAGGGCGCACAGCCGTTGTCCGCGGTGAAGATGACGAGCGTGTCGTCGGCCAGTCCCTTGCGATCGAGGGCGTGGAGCACCTGCCCCACCGTGTCGTCGACCTCGAGGCAGAAGTCGCCGTAGGGCCCGATCTCGCTCAGTCCGCGGAACCTCTCCGAGGGAACGATCGGGATGTGGGGAGCCGTGAGGCCGAGAAAGACGAAGAACGGCTCGTCGGCGCTCTGGGCCTCGATCGTCTCCACGGTCCGCCGGGTCAGCTTCGGCATCACCTCGTCGGCGCGGAAGTCGGCATGGGCCGGGCCCAGGTTGTCGCCGTAGCGCTCTTCCCTGGTGTCCTCGGTGATGAAGAGCAGGTCGTTCTCTACCGTGCACTCGCCGAGGAAGCGGTCGTCCTCGATGTAGATGTAGGGATGCATGTCGAGCGAAGCCGAGATGCCGTAGAACGTGTCGAAGCCGTTGGCGACCGGCCCGTTCTCGATCCGGCCCGCCCAGTCGACATCGCCCGTGTACGAGCGCTGGTCGACGACTTCGTCGCCCTCGGGGAAACCGTCGCGGCTCCGCGCCGGCATGTCCATGCCCAGGTGCCATTTGCCGATGCAGTGGGTCCGATAGCCGCTGTCCCGCAGCAGCGACGCGACCGTCGTCCGCTCGGGCTCGATCAGGTGCCGGCTGTAGCCCCAGAGCACGCTGCGCTTGACCCGCGTGCGGAAGCAGTAGCGGCCGGTGAGCACGCCGTAGCGGGTCGGCGTGCACAGGGCCGAAGGCGAGTGGGCGTCGGTGAAGTACCGGCCTTCGCGGATCAGGCGATCGATGTTCGCTGTCGGGATCTGCGAGTCGCGGTTCAACCCGGTGATGTCGCCGTAACCCATGTCGTCGGCCAGGATGAAGACGACGTTGGGCATGCGATCCAGGTCCCGCTCTGAACGCAGGCTGCACGCAACGGCCACGCCTGCCGTCGCCGCCCCCACGGTCCTGAGGAACTCGCGTCGATGTGTTCGCTTCATCGCGTTCTCTCCCGACCCGGTGAATCCGTAGCGAGTATCCTAGGCGTTCATGCCCCCAGACGGTCCCGAAGGCGCCCGCGAAGCTGCGAAGCCGGCGCAACGCTACCTGGTGCCCGAGGGTACGAAGCGTTTCGACCCGCGGCAGTGGAACACGGCGCCTCCGGCGGATGCCCCGCGCCACAACGAACTCCGCAAATTGCGGCGCCGCGCCGTGCGCGACATCAGCCGTCAGCAGCGATTGCTCTACGCCGAGAACCGGTACGCGCTGCTGCTCATCTTCCAGGCCATGGACGCCGCCGGCAAGGACAGCACGATCAACGCCCTGCTCACCGGCGTCAACCCGGCGGGTTGCCAGGTGTTCAACTTCAAGCAGCCTTCGAGCGAGGAACTCGATCACGACTTCCTCTGGCGCACCGCCCGCAGCCTGCCCGAGCGCGGCCGCATCGGCGTCTTCAACCGCAGCTACTACGAGGAGGTCCTCGTGGTCCGGGTTCATCCCGAGATACTGGAGAAGCAGAACCTCCCCCATCTGGACCCGAACGGCCTGTGGCAGCAGCGAATGGAGTCGATCGTGGAGCACGAGCGGCACCTGGCGCGCAACGGCACCGTGATCCTGAAGTTCTTCCTGAACATCTCCCGCGACGAGCAGAAGGCGCGCTTCCTGCGGCGACTCGACCGCCCCGACAAGCACTGGAAGTTCGCCATCAGCGATGTCCGTGAGCGCGGGTTCTGGAACGAGTACATGAGCGCCTACGGCGAGGCGATCCGGTCCACCACCAGGAGCCACGCGCCGTGGTACGCGATTCCCGCCGACAGCAAGCCGTACATGCGCTGGGCGGTCGCCGACATCGTGCGCGACAGGCTCGCGAGCCTCGATCTGCACAACCCGGAACCATCGCTGGCCGATCTGGCCATGTTCGACGACATGCGCCGCCAGTTGGAGAACGAGTAGAGCCGCCAAACCTCAAGCTGGTTCCTCGGCTATCATTCGGCGCCTACGCGATCCTGACTACGGAGCGATCGGACGCTCCAGGCAACGCTTCGAACGACACGGGTCCCGACGGGGACCGGAAAGGCCACCATGACCCCCACTACCGGGAAACTCCGCAACACCCTGCTCCTGGCCCTCGTCGCCGCCCTGCTCACGTTCGCCTGCAGCGGCTACGGCGCCCCGGCTCTGCCCGCCGCCGTCGGCTCCTGGAACATGACGATCGAGACGCCGGTCGGCACCCAGGAACCCACCCTGATCGTGTCCGGCGACGCCAGCGGCCTGATGGGAACGATGAGCTCTCCCCAGGGCGACGTCGAGCTCACCGACATGAGCTGGAACGACGACGGTACGCTCGGCTTCGTCATGGACATCGACGCTGGCGGACAGTCGCTCAGCCTGACGTTCTCCGGCATGGTCGACGGCGACACGCTCACCGGCGCCTTCGCCAGCGACTTCGGCGACATGGAAGCGAACGCCACCCGCGTCGTCGAGTAACTTCCCGGTCAAGCTTGCACCGCGCAGCCGGCTGGCGATCCTGCCGGTCGGCTGTCTGGTCCTTGACAAATAGGACCAATACGATCCACTATCCCCGGACTCGCCAAAAGGCAGCCTCGTTGCCTGGCGAAACTGGAGGGTAGGCGAAGCGGATGAAGACCAACTCCCGAAAGGCCGGAACGGGACTACTGGTGCTGCTCCTGGCGTTGGTGGCGCTCGTCCTGCCGGCCGCCCCCGCGGCCGCGCAGGACTCGACCGAAGAGCGCATCGAGGCGCTCGAGGAGCAGATCGACGCCCTGCGCCGGGCGATCGCCGAGCTCGCCGCCCGGGCGCCCGACGAGCGAGTGGCCGAACTGGAAGCTCAGATCGAGGTGCTCGCCGAGGAAATCGAGAAGCTCAACCTCGGCGCCGCGGCGTCCGACGCCGCCGAAGCCGATGAAGGCCTCCACGGCATGGGCATCGCCGCCTCGAAGGTCTACCGCGTGGAGGAAGGCCTGTCGATCGGCGGCTACGGCGAGATGGTCTTCGAGAGCTACGCCAGCAGGCGCGAAGGCGGCGAACCGACCGGCTTCGGCGACACCATCGACTTCCTGCGCGCCATCGTCTACGTCGGTTACAAGTTCGACGAGCGGTGGGTGTTCAACTCGGAGATCGAGTTCGAGCACGCCTCGACGTCCAAGTCCGGCAGCGCCTCCGTCGAGTTCGCGTACGTCGACTACCTGTGGAAGCCGCAGTTGAACTTCCGCACGGGGATCCTGCTTCTTCCCATGGGCTGGCTCAACGAACTGCACGAGCCCACCCTCTTCCCGAGCGCCGAGCGTCCCTACGTGGAGCAGGTCCTCATCCCGAGCACCTGGCGCGAGAACGGCGCCGGCATCTTCGGTGATGTGGGCCCGTTCTCCTATCGCAGTTACGTCGTCAACGGCTTGAAGGGGGCGAACTTCACTTCGAACGGCCTCCGTGGCGGACGGCAAAAGGGCGCCAAGGCTCAGGCCGAGGACTTCGCCTGGACCGGACGGCTCGACTACACGGCGACCCCCGGCCTGATCGTCGGAGTTTCGGCCTACATCGGAAGCTCGGGCCAGGGACTCCTGGACCCCATGGGCCGCACGATCGACGCCCGCACCGAGATCCTCGACTTCCACTTCGACTGGAGTCACCGGGGCTTCCGGCTGCGCGGCTTGTGGGCCCAGGGCGACGTCGGCGACGCGGCGCGCCTGAACGCGGCGCTGGGAATCGCCGGCAGCGACTCGATCGGCGAGCGTCTGGAGGGGCACTACCTCGAGCTGGCCTACGACGTGCTCGCGCACCGTGGAGGGCGCGCTTCGCTGTCGCCCTTCGTCCGGATCGAGTCGATCGACACCCAGGTCCGCGTGCCGGCCGGATTCGAGAGCGACCCGATCTTCGATCGCGAGATCCTGACCTGGGGCGCCGCCTGGCAACCCATCGACCGGCTGGTCTTCAAGGCCGGCTACCAGGACTGGACCAACCCAGGCGGCACCGGCTTCGACGAGTGGAACCTGGCCATGGGCTACCTGTTCTAGGAGTCTCCGGCGCAGGAACGCAACGTCGTGGGTTTCGACGCGAACAGCCGCCGCGCAGCGCTCGCGGCCGTGGCAGCCGGCTGCCTGGTGCTGTCGCTGTGGGCACCGCGGCCGGCAGCCGGCGGCGTGTTCCTGACCCGCGACGAAGCGCTGGAACTCGCGTTCCCGGACTGCGAGGTCGATCGCGAGACCGTCTATCTGACTCAAGACGAACGACGACGCGCCGCCGATCTGGCCGGCGCCGGGATCGACTCGCGGCTCGTCGTTCGCTACCGCTCCGATTGCGGAGGCATCGCCTACTTCGACGTCCACCGGGTCCGCACGCTGGCCGAAACGGTGATGGTCGTGGTCGACGCGGAAGGCCGGGTCGCGCGCCTGGAGGTCATGTCCTTCCTCGAACCGGAGGAGTACATCCCCCGCCGGAGCTGGTATGACCAGTTCCTGAGGCTGCGGCTCGATTCGAGACTGCGCCTGAAACGGTCGATCCACGCGGTGACGGGCGCCACCCTGACCGCCCGCGCCACAACGGACGCGGTGCGGAGGATCCTGGCGCTCGATCAGGTGCTTCGGGAGGACTCGTTCCGGGACGGCGAACTCGTGCCATGAACCGCGTCACCGCGTGGAGCCTCCACACCTCGACGCTGCTGGTCGGCGGCACGGGACTCGTGTACGCCTGGATGCGTTACTTCACGGCGCCTGCCGACGAGTTCGCGATCGTCGGCCATCCGTGGCAGCCGCACGTCCAGCACCTCCACCTGTGGACGGCGCCGCTGCTCGTCTTCGGGATCGGCCTGATCTGGCGCGATCACGTCTGGCGGCACTACCGGCGCCGCGTACGCGACCGCCGCCGGAGCGGCCTGTCCATGCTGCTGGGCTGCGCCCCGATGATCGTCTCCGGCTACCTGATCCAGACCGCCGTCGGAGAGAACTGGCGTCTGACCTGGATCGTCGTCCATCTCGTCGCATCGGCGCTGTTCCTCCTCGGCTACGGCGCCCACATAGTGAAGCCGCTCCGCCACTGGGTGCGCCGGCGTCCTCGCCGGCTTCCGGGGATGCCGCGCCGCGAAACGGTAACCGCTCCGCCGCGCTGACTGCTAGCCGGCGGGCCCGCTTTCGCCGCCGGCCTCCTCGACCGATCCCGCGTGCTCCGACGACTCGCCGTGCCCCCCGCCGGGCGGCCCGGGATGCGGCGTGTTCGTCGTGATCAGCACGACCGAGATCAGCATGCCCGCGATGCCGACCCATAGCAGCGGGCTCACCTCGAGTTGGCCCCGGCCGCGATACAGCGTGTAGAGCGCCGTAACGGTGACCGCGCCGCCGAACACGACCGGCATGACGGCGTAGGGAATCCGCGCTCCGCCGCTGAACATGGCGAGCGTCAGCGAGAGCGCGCCGAGAGCTCCCAGAGTGCCCGCGTAGAGGCCCCAGACGCCGGAAGGCCCCGTGGGTTCGAAGCTGTCGCCCATGACCCGCATGCCGATCAGACCGCCGACGATCGCGATGACCAGGTAGGCGATACCGATCCCGACGTAGGGCTTGAAGGGCGACATCGTCTCGTCCACCAGGCGTGCCCTGCCGAGCACCGGGCCGTAGAGGCCCCAGCACAGCGCCGTGCCGAGGGCGAAAACGAAGGGGAGGAAGTTCTTCATCGATGATCTCCAGGTCGAGTCGCGCGAGGTTATCCCCTGAGCAGGGATACCGCAGCGATCATTCCCGGCAAGCCGGTCAGACCGCCGCCGGGATGGCAGCCGGCGCCGCCCAGCCACAGGCCGTCGACCGGCAGCGGCTCGCCCGCCCAGGCCGACGCCGTCGGTCGAAGCCACAGGCTCTGCGACGGATTCATCTCGCCGTGATGGAGCCCGCCGGCCGTCGCGCCGTACTCCGCCTCGTAATCCGTGGGGAGCAGGACCGCGTGCTCCCGGACCAGGCCGCCGATGCCGGGCGCCCAGCGCTCGAGTTCGGCCGCCACCCGGCTCAGCAGCTCCGGGCGGCCCGCGGCCCAGCCGCCCTCCAGGTTGAACGGCAGGTGGTGGACCGTCACCAGCAACAGGTGCCGCCCCGCGGGCGCCAGCGACGGATCGAGCGCCGTTGGCAGCGCCGCCTCGATCCACGGCCGGTCCGGCAGGCGGCGGTACTTCGCGGCGTCGGCCGCCCGCTCGATGTCGTCCGGCTGCTCCGCCAAGACGATCCGGCCGGTCAGCGCCGGCCGCTCCAGGCCGCGGAAAGCCGGCAGCCCGTCCAGCGACAGAGCCAGTCTCGCGGCGGCGCCCCGGTACTTCACGTTGAGCAGGCGCCGCACGAAGCGAGGTTCGAGGAGCGGCGCGCCGATCAGATCGAGGAACGTGACGGAGAGCGTCGCGGTCGAGATGACGGCCCCGGCTTCGATCCGTTCGCCATCCGCCAACCGCACGCCGGCGACGCGGCCCGAATCCACGAGAATCCGGGAGACGGCGGCGCCGGTCCGGATCTCGGCGCCCGACGCCGCGGCCGAAGCGGCCAGGGCGGAGGCCAGGGCCCCGGCGCCGCCCCGAGCGCGCACCACCGGCGCCAACCGGTCGGAACCGCCCAGGGCGCAATGGAAGAGCAACGGCCAGCCGGTCCCGTTCGCCCGAGGCCCGAGGCCGGTCGCCGGGAGCGCCACTCCGCAAAGCGCGGCCAGCAGCGAAGGGTTCTCGAAGCGCTCGCGCAGCGACTCCTCGAGCGGTGAGGACAGCGCCCGCAGGAGCTCCGGCGCGATGAGGAGGCGCCCCATGTCGGCGAGTTCCAACGGCCTGGAAAGGAGCGCCTCGAGCGCCGCCGCCCGCTCGGCCAGCTCGAACACGAAGCCCGGCCAGGCTGCCGCGTCCCGACGGCTGACCTGGCCCAGCCCCTCCACGGTACGCGCCACTTCAGGCCAGAGCACGACGGCGCTCGAATCGGCGGTCGCCGGAACCGCGGCCACCGCCGGCGCCTCGATCAACTCCAGCCCATGCCCTCCAAGCTCCAGCTCCTCCATCACGGAACGGCGGAACATTCCCAGGTCATTGCTGCCCGCATCGACCCGGTGGCCGGGGATGAGCTCCCGCGTCGCCGCCAGCCCGCCGAGTTCGGGCCGCGCCTCGAGCAACACGACGTCGCGCCCCGAACGCGCCAGGAGCGCCGCGGCGACCAGTCCGTTGTGACCGCCGCCGACGATGGCTATCCGATCGCTCAAGGCGTCTCCGCGCCACCGCCGGCGGCCGACTCGACGCCGCGCAGATCGTCCAGCGCCCGGAGCGCGGCCAGCCGGGCGGGACCGCCGGAGATACCGCCGCCGAACTGCGTCGACGAACCGCAGAGGTAGTAGCCGGGCAAGGGCGTCCGAAAGGCCGCCGCGGCCGGGTCGGGGCGCAGCAGGAACAGTTGCGACAGCCGCAGCTCGCCGTGGAAGATGTTGCCGCCCGGGATGCCGGCGATCGCCTCGATGTCCGGCGGCACGAGGACCTGCCGGTGCAGGATCTGGTCCTCGATGCCGGGCGCGTACTCGGCGAGGGCGCGCACCACGGCATCGCCGAACGCCTCCCTCTTTCCGTCATCCCAGTCGCCGGCGGCCAGTTCGTACGGCGCGTACTGCACGAAGCAGGAGAGGACATGCTTGCCCGGCGGGGCCATGTTCGGATCGAGGACGGACGGGATGATCATGTCGATGAACGGCCGCTCGGAGAAGCCGCCGTACTTCGCCTCGTCGTAGGCGCGGTCGACGTAGTCGAGCCCCGGGGCGATCGTGATCCCGCCCGAGAGATGGGGACCGGGTTCCGGCATGCACTCGAACCGCGGCAGGCCGGAGATCGCCAGGTTCACCTTGCCGGCGCAGCCGCCGCTCTGCCACCGCGCCGCCCGTTCGACGAGGCCGGTGCCGGCGCCGCCCGGGACGTCCTCGGGATCGAGCAGGCGGCCGAGGCTGATCTGTGGCGCCGCCGACGACATGACGACGCCGGCACTGAGTTCGTCACCGTTCGCCAGCGCCACGCCCGTCGCACGGCCGTCACGGACCAGGACGCGCGCGACGGGGCTGTCCGTCCGGATCTCGGCGCCGTGGCTTCGTGCCGCCCTGGCGATCGTCGCCGCTACCGCGCCGGTTCCACCCTTCTGGAAGCCCCACTCCCGGTAGGCCCCGTCGACCTCGCCCATGTAGTGGTGCAGCAGCACGTATGCCGAGCCCGGCGTGCGGGGCGACAGCATGGAGCCGATGATGCTGGAACTCGAAAGCGCGGCCTTCAGCACGTCGGACTCGAACCACTGGCCCAGGAAGTCGGCGGAACTCATCGTCAGCATCTGCACGAAAGTGCGCAACCGGGCCGCCGGAAGGTCGAGGAAGTAGCGCGCGATGTCGGCGACCTCCGCCGACACGTCGACATCCAGGTGCTCCGCGCTCTCGGCGACGCGGTCGCCGATCGCCGCGGCCAGTTCGTCGGGCGCCGCCCGCTGCAGGCGATACATCAGGTGGCCCATGCGGCGCATCTCGAGCTTGTACTCGAACAACGCCTCGGCATCGCGCCGGGAGTGGCGGGCGAAGTGACGGTAGGTCCGCTGCGGATCCGCCTCGCGGAACAGGCAGTCGCCGCCGGGCAGCGGGTTCAGGGTGCTCGCCGTGGGGACCAGGAACAGGCCGTGGCGCACCAGGTCGAGTTCGTGGATGACCTCCGGCCGCAGCAGCGAAACGAGGTAGGAAAACACGCTGAACCGGAAGCCCGGGAAGACCTCCTCGCTGCGGGTGGCGCCGCCGATCTCGGGAGAGGACTCCAGCACCACGACATCGAGGCCGGCGCGGGCGAGGTACGCCGCCGCAACCAGGCCGTTGTGGCCGGCGCCGACGACGACCGCATCGAAGCGACCGCCGCCGCGCGACGGCGTGCCGCTGCCGATGCCGTCGGCCGCCGCGGGCTCCACCGTCATCCGCTGACTCCGGGTGCGGGACCGACCGCCGTCTTGCGCGGCGGATCGAAGAAGGGCCGCTCCACGACCCGGGCCTTCGCCCGGCGCCGGCCGTAGCCGACCGCGACCTCGACATCGAGTTCGGTGCCGGGGTCGGCCGCCTCGCCGCGCACCGTGGCCAGGCCGATGTACTTCTTGAGCAGCGGCGAGAAGAACCGGGTCGTGCACTGACCGACCTGCCATCCGCCGGGGGCGAACACCGGCGTCGGTTCCCGGGATGCCGGCTGCCCCACGACCTGCGGCCGAAGGTCGATCTCGGACCACAGCCGCTCCAGCTCGAACCAGTCGACTTCAAGGCCGACCATTGCCCACGCCGGTCCGCGATCACGTTCCAGCTCGAGCGCCCGCCTGCCGACGAAGTCGGCCTGCTTGTCGAGCTTCACGGTGAACCCGAGGCCCGCCTCGGCCGGCGTCACCTTCAGCACCTCGATCTCGGCATGCGCCGCGGACACGTAGTCCACATCGATCAGTACCAGGCCGGCCTCGGCCCTCGCCATGTCGAGCGCCAGGAGGCCCGCGGGCAGCAGCCCGTGGTCCCGGCCCGCCTCGACGAGAGCATCCCACAGCGCCTCCGCGTGCTCCGCGGCCACCCAGAACTCGTAGCCGAGGTCGCCCGTGTAGCCGGTGCGCGTCACCGTCACCGGGCCGCCTCCGACGCCCGAACCGATTTCGCCGGTCGCGAGGTCGAAGTAGCGCATCGCGCCGAAGTCGATGCCCGTCGTCGCCGTCTCGGCGATCGCCCGCGCCCGCGGCCCCTGGAGCGCGAGCACGCCGGTCTCCTCCGACACGTCCCGCACGTCAACGTCCATGCCCACGCCGCAGTCCTCGAACCAGCGCAGGCAGGGCTCGGCGGCGCTGACCAGGAAGCGCTCGGGCGCCAGGCGCTGCACATTGCCGTCCTGCAGCAGGTGGCCGTCCTCGTTGCACCAGGACGTGTACATCACCCGGCCCGGGCGGCACTTCGAGAAGTCCCGCGTCATCACCCGGTCGAGCAGCCGCTCCGCGTCCCCGCCCGTGATCTCGTACTTGAACAGCGGCGACACGTCGATGAGAGCAGCGCCGTTGCGGACCGCCCAGTACTCCCGTTCAGGCGTCGGCTCGTAGGTCTCGACGCAGGTGTAGCCCGACCAGTCGCGCCAGGCGTCGCTCTCACACAGGGCTGCCGTCCGTCGATGGAACGGCGTCCGCAACGGCTCGAGCCGCCGCAGACCATTGTGGCTAGGTGACGGCTCGGCATCTCCGGCGCCGGGCGCACCCGGCAGCCACCGGTAGGCCTGGCTGTCCGAACTGCGGCCGATCAGCCCCTCCGCCTCGAGGACGCCGAGCAGGCGATGCGCCGTCGACGGATGAAGCCCGTGAGCCGCCGCCAGTTCCGACAGCCGGTGTTCCGGCGCCTCGGGCGTGAACGAGCGAAGCAGCGCCAGCGCCCGTTGAACGGCCTGCGTTCCCTGCGGAGCCCGGCGCAGCATGGCGGGCATGATCGCACATTGTGGAACGCCAGACGACCACGACAGCCGTTGCGAGCACGGCGCACTCAGCCGGCCCGGTCGGCTACCGGTCTACACCGCCCCAGCGGTAGTGCAGGCGCGCGTAGTAGTACCCGCCGCCCAAGCCCCAGGGCGTGAACTGGCTGTAGGGCAGGCCGAACCGCGCGGCAAACAGGTCCATCCGACCCGAGAACGTGTCGAAGACGTTCTGGCCGCCGACGGAGAGCGTCGTGTCGCGCACGAGCGGAACGCTGACCTCCAGGTCGAGAATGTAGCGGCCGCCGAGGACCGGCGCGTCGGCGCGGCGCACGGAGCGGGCGTCGAGATGGTCGACCCACGATCCGAAGTAGTGCAGCCGGCCCAGCAGGTCGACCCGCCGGCTTCCCACGTCGACGCCCTGGTTGACGGCCAGGTTCCACCGCGTCTCCGGCACGCCCCGTTCCAGGGCGAGCACGTCGCCGGGACCGAGCAGCTCGGAGTCCTTCGTGATCTCCGTCTCCGTGTGGTTCAGCGCCAGGCTGAACACCGTGTTCCCGCCCAGCGCCGGCGGCGTCCAGGTCGAGACGATGTCGATCCCCTGGGTGCGCGACGAGAAGTCGTTGATGAAGAAGCGGAACGAAGAGAGCGTGCGCGCCGAGGTGATGCCTTCCGACAGCAGCAGGGCACGCTCCTCCTCGGCCAGCACAAAGAACTGCGACAGCGCGAGCCGCCGGTCGACATCGATGTGGTAGTAGTCGGCCGTCAGCGTGAACGGCCCGGTGTCGACGACCAGGCCGGCGGTCACGTTCGTCGAGGTTTCCGGTTCGAGAGGCTGGCCGCCCCGGAACTGCGCCGCGCGGAAGGTCGACGGCACCGTGGCGCTGTCGACCAGGTCGAGCGTCTCCGGGTTGATCGTCGACTGCACGTTGAACACGTTCTGCTGGCCCGGCGTCGGGGCCCGGAAACCGGTGCTCACGCCGCCCCGCACGGAGACCGTGTCCGTCAGGGCGTAGCGGGCCGAGAGCTTTCCGTTCGTCGTGTCGCCGAAGATGTCGAAGTGCTCGAACCGCAACGCGCCGCCGAGCGTCCAGCGGCCGTCCGGATCCCGCAGTTCCAGGTCGCCGTACACCGCCACATTGGCCCGGTTCCAGGTCCCGGCCGTGTAGTCGGGGAAGCCCGGAAAACCGTTCGAGCCGGAAACGAAGCCCTGCGCGGCATACGGTCCGACCTGCCACGACGGCAACTCGCCGGAACGGATCGTGAAGCGCTCGTCACGCCACTCGGCGCCGCCGGCCACGTGAACGAGCTCGGAGACCGCGTAGGAAACATCGAAGTTCAGGTTGAGTTCGGCCTGCCGGTAGATGCCCGGGTCGAAGTCGCGCGGACTCGCCGGACCCAGCGAGGCGTTCACGGTGTTGAACAGGAAGAAGTCCGCTTCGTGGGAGCCGTAGCTGGCGCTGGCGTCCCAGGTGAAGCCGCCCTTCGTGGTCCGGCGCACCCCGGCGACCGCCGACGTGTCGGTCATCACGCCGCTGAAGTAGGGAGTGAAGCCGCCCGGCGCGATCTCCTGAAAGGAGAAGCAGTTCGGGTCGGCGAAGACCTGCGCCAGCGCGTCCGGATCCGGCCGGTCGTCGGTGATCGCCACGGTCGGGCAACCCGCCGAGCCGTCGCGCACGCCGTCCTGCGCGTCGAGCACGTCGCCGATGAGGAGCGTGCGTCCCCCGTCCAGGCTGAAGATGTTGGCGCGGGTGTTGGGGTTGCGGTAGTAGAAACCCTGCGTCGCCGTCTTCTCCGCGTAGTTCGCGTGCCCGTATACCTGCGCGCCGTTTCCGAGCAGCTTGCCGAAGTTGCCGAAGAGCTTCAGGTCGTCCTCGTACTCCGAGTCGCCCCAGACCTGCGCCGGGTCGAGGACGTGCGTGTTGCCGGCGGCAATCAGTGCCGCCGCGTCGGCTCGTTGCACGCTGCGGCTGGTCGGGTCGGCATTGCCGTACTCCATGCTCAGATGGGCGAAGCCGTTCTCCCCCAGCGGCAGGCCGACGTCGCCGGCGATCGAGTACGCCTGACCGTCGCCAGCGCCGTAGACGCCGCTCTTCACCTCCAGGCTGCCGCCCGACGGGGCGTCCTTCAGCAGGAAGTTCATCACGCCGGCGATCGCGTCGGAGCCGTACTGCGCCGAGGCACCGTCGCGCAGGACCTCGACCTGGCGCAGCGCGGTCGCAGGGATGGTCGAGATGTCCGGCCCCTGAGTGCCGTCGGTCACGCCCCCGAACCAGACCAGGATCGCGGAGCGGTGCCTGCGCTTGCCGTTCACGAGAACGAGCGTGTGGTCGTGGGCCAGGTTCCGCAGACTGGCCGGCCGCACCAGCGACGCGGCGCCGCTGATCGGATGCGTCGCCACGTTGAACGAGGGCACCAGGTTCCGCAACTGGTAGTCCAGCGTGCTGGCGCCCTGGCTGACAACATCCTCCACCGGGATGGCGTCGATCGGGACGGACGACTCGGTCACCGACCGCGGCCGCGCCCGGCTGCCGACCACGACCAACTCGTCATCGAACTCCGCGACCACCTCGCCTTCCGTGCTCACCGCTTCCTCAGTGACGCCGTCGGCGGAGGCGACGCCTTCCGTGCCGGCTTCCTGGGCCGAAACAGCGGTCCCGGGCACCGAGAGCGCGAAGAGCAACGGGATGAGCAGGCGCGGCATGGCTGAGATGATGGCACATCAACGACGCTAGGATCGGTTCGTGACTCCGCGCAAGGCTCCCCGGCCACTGGACGGCCGCCTCTACACCGACCCCTCCGTCTTCAGCGAAGAGATGGAGCGCATCTTCTCGCGCTTGTGGGTGTGCGGAGGACGGATCGAGGAGCTCGACGAACCGGGCCGGTTCGTGACCCGCGAGATCGGCGGCGAGTCCGTGATCGCGGTGCGGACCGCGGCGGGCGACCATGCCGACGACGCTGCCGCCGGATCGAACGGCAACGGTGCGGCAGCCGAGGCAGGACACGGCCTGGCGGCTTTCTTCAACGTCTGCCGCCACCGGGGCTCACGGGTCGTCGACGAATGCGCGGGCCGGGCGAAGGTCTTCCAGTGCCCTTACCACGCCTGGACGTACGGGCTCGACGGCCGGCTGGTCGGCGCGCCGCACATGGGGCGCGACTTCGACGCCGCCGGCGCCGGCCTGGTGCCGGTGCGCATCGCCGCCATGAACGGGTTCTTCTTCCTCTCCCTGGAGACCGACGGTCCACCTCTCTCCGAGGTCGCCGCCGACCTCCCCGACCTCTCCCGCTTCACCCTCGACCGGTTGGTCCGGGGCGACCGCCACGAGTACGAGGCGGAGGCGAACTGGAAGATCCTCTGCGAGAACTACAACGAGTGCTACCACTGCGCGGTCGTCCACCCCGAACTCAACCGGGTCTCGGACTACCGCAACGGCGGCAATCTGGAGTACGGCCGCTACTACGTCGGCGGACCGATGACGCTGAACGACGGCTGCGACACGATGACCGCGACCGGACGCAGCAACCGGCCCGACCTGCCCGCCATCGGCGTCGGCGACCGGACTTCGGTGCAGTACTACCACGTCTACCCCAACCTGCTGATCAGCCTGCACCGGGACTACGTCGTGACCCACACTCTCTGGCCGATCGAGGCCGGCCGCACCCGGATCGTCTGCGAGTGGCTGTTCGACCCCGACACCGCCGTGGCGCCCGGCTTCGACCCCAGCGACGCCGTCGACTTCTGGCATCTCGTGAACAGCCAGGACTGGGACGTCTGCGCACGCACCCAGTTGGGCGTCGCCTCTCGCGGCTACAGCCCCACGGCCTACGAAGAGAGCGAAGCCTGCCTCCAGGTGTTCGGTGGCTGGTATCTGGATCAGATGGGCCTGTGAGCCGGCGCTCCCGGCTGGCGCGCAGCGCGCCGCGCGAGCATCGACCCTGAAGACCGCTCATGTGGCTCCGTGAACACGCGCTGATCCTCGTCCTGTTCGCCCTCTACACTGGCGTTCTGGTCCACCATGCCCTGATCGGCCAGCGGCGGACGCGCGATCTGGCCGACTTCCTGGTCGGCGGCCGCTCGCTCGGCGGCATCATCCTCGGCGTCTCCTTCTTCGCCACGTACGCCAGCACGAACAGCTTCATCGGCTTCGCCGGCAGGGCCTACGCCTCGGGCATCGCCTGGCTGCTGATCATCCCGACCGCGGTCATCCTGTCGTTCGTCGCCTGGGCCTGGCTGGCGCCGCGGCTGCGCGGCGTGACCGAAACCCTCGGCTCGGTGACCATCCCGGACTACATCGGCTTCCGCTTCAACAGCCGGCCCGCACGCTTCGCAGCCGCCCTGATCGTCATCTTCTCCAGCTTCCTGTACATGACCGCCGTCTTCAAGGGCATCGGCTCGCTGCTGGTCGAACTCCTGGACCTGAGCTACGGCCTGTCGCTCTTCGTCGTCGTCCTGATCGTCTGCCTGTACACGATGATCGGCGGCTTCCACTCGGTGGCGCGGACCGACTTCGTCCAGGGCATGCTGATGACGATGGCCGCGGTGCTGATGTTCTTCCTCATCACCCGCGCCGCCGGAGGCATCGGCCGCCTCGCCGACCTGGCGCAGATCGGCGACGGGTCGCTCGCCCGCTGGGACACGGCGCAGCCGCTGGGCATGCTGATCGGCGTCGTCTTCGCTTCCACCGTCAAGCTGATCGTCGAACCACGGCAACTCTCTCGCTTCTACGCCCTCGAGACCGAGAACGCCGCCAGGAGAGGCCTGGTCGTGTCGACCCTGAGCTTCCTCATCGTGTTCAGCCTGCTGGCGCCGCTCGGGCTCTACGCCCACTTCGTCGTCGGCCAGGGCGTCGCCGACACCGACCAGGTCATCCCGATGATGCTCAGCGACCCGGCCATCTTCCCGCCGGTCGTGCAGGCGTTGCTGTTCCTAGCCCTGGTCTCCGCCGCCATGTCCTCGCTCGACAGCGTCCTCCTCGTCATGGCGTCGACCTTCCAGCGCGACCTGCTCGGCCTGCTGGTCCCGGCCGACGACCGCCACGCCGTCCGCAACACCCGCGTATGCGTCGTGCTGTTCGCTGCGATCACCGCGATTCTCGCGATCGACCCGCCCGGCGGCATCGTCGAGCTGACGTCGTTCTCCGGCGCCCTCTACGCCGCCTGCTTCCTGCCCTCCCTCGCCCTGGGCCTGACCTGGCGCCGCGGCAACGGCGCGGCGGCTCTCTGGTCCTTCGCCGCCGGCGGCGCGACGCTGGGACTGTGGATGCTCCTCGACATCCAGGGCATGCACGCTGTGTTCCCGGCGATGGCGATCTCGTTTGCCGCCTACTGCGTGGCGGCCTTGCTCGCGCCGGAAGCCAAGGCGGCGAAGGGACTGTTCGGGTAGGGACGGTCAGATCTAGGGGCTCCGCCCAGTCCCGATACGGCACCAATCTGAAACCAACTCGTCACCACCCCATCATGCGGTTCATCAGCGTCTCGGAAGTCAGGCGCCGCTTCTCCCAGTACCTAGTCGGCGCAGAGAAGGGGGAAGTCGTCACGATCACCCGGCGGGGGCGGGCTGTCGCGCGGCTCATGCCTCTCGTGCCGCCCAACCGCCGCCGGGCTCAGGCAGCCGTGAAGAGGATCCGCCAACTACGCCGGGAGATCGGCTGGTCCGCGAGCGTCGATGAGATCCAGACCTTGCGCGATAGCGGACGCAGATGAACACGCCGGCATCTCGCTGATCCGAATGTCTACTCAACTTCGCTGAACGACCACCCATGTCTGTATGTGCCAAGTACCAAATCGCGCCGGTGGGGGGCGAGGAGTTGGCCGTTATCGATCTCGGCCCGTCAATCAGTCCGAAACTGGTGGAGGCTCTCGATCGGTGCCGGCTGGAGTACGGCAAGCCGTTCGCGACAGGCGGTCCATTGGGGACAGCATGCCTGCCAATCGCCGGAGCCGCCGCAGGGGCCTCCTCCTCCCTGTTTGCCGGCAACGTGTTCCTCGCAACCGCCAATCCGGCGACACTGATGCAACTGAAGGGTGGGGTGGGCTCTGCGGTGATGGCCGCATCCGGCGGCGGAATCGTGGCCCAAGCGCCCTTCGTAGCCGCTAGTAGCGCCCTGATTCCAGTGGTCGCGCCAGTCCTGCTGTTCACCACCTTTTCTTCGATGATGATGTCGCTGCGGTTCGACCGCATCGAAAGAACTCTCATGGGGATGTCCGAACTCCTTCAGCACCTGCTGAAGAGCAATCTCGTGGAGGACATGGCGCGCCTCATGAGTTCGGTGGACCGTTTGAGGGACATCCGCGAGGAGTACCGCTCTGGACCAGGCTTCACCGACGAGATGAAGATGCGGCTCTCCCTTGTCGAGCGCGACGTTAACGTGCTGCGCCACAAGAAACGTGCTCTCGCAACGGGCCGGGTCGACTCGGTCACTGCCGCACAGCTATCCGAGATGGACAAGCATATGTTCGTGACGGCGAGCATCGCTGACGTGGAGGTCGATCAGCTTCGCTTGCTGCTTGCGCTGCAGGACAACCCCGCCGACACGAAGCGAAGCTGGTCTTCGCTGGAGAAGAAGGTCGCGAGGTACGAAAGCGACTTTCGTTCTCTAGCCGAGCACAGCCCGGCAGGGGACTACAGGGCCAGCTTGGAGGAGTCAGTCAATCAGATGAACTGGTGGAATCGGAACGTGCTGAGAAGGCGAACCCTGAAGACCACCGAAGCCACGATGGTAAACCTGGACACGATACGGAAGCGCTCCCGGCAGTCCACGCCGTGGTCAGAGGTTTCCCCCGGCGAGAACGATGCAGGTGGAGACCCTGCGCGGGACTACTCGATCCTCTTCTGGCGAGAAAACAAGGGCGCTGGAGAACTCAAGGCCTACTACACTCGCGACTACCGTCTGGCTGCCTGATCCGACTCGCCGACGCTAGCTGGTCGATCCAGCAGTCCAAGCCACCGGAGCGGAGCTACCACCTGGCTGAGTGAACCAATGCCGCCTCCCATGTCACCAGCGCCGGTCGTGAGAGGAACTCGGCTCCGTCTCCTCCCGGCCGAACTGGTCGCGAACCTGGAAGCCGCGCTCTACGAGTACGCCTCCACGATGGGCGGCCTGCCCCACTACTACACGCTGCGGCGAAAATGGGAGGACAAGCGACAGTTCCGCTGGACCGTCAAGGAGATGCGGAAGCACGAGGTGGTGCGGCCGTTCTACAGCAGGAAGCAGCGCTACCTCGACGTGAACGGCTTTCAGTACTGGACGATGGACGACAAGGTGCGGGACACGACGTTGATCAACCGCCAGTTCTGCTGGCACGGCGCCTATGCCTCCGAGTTCGACGCTGTAGCGCAGGAGTACGACCTGCCGTGGGGCACCTCCCGGAAGCTGCAGAAGGAGCGCGAGGAACTATACGGACTCGCGAAACCGGACGGCCAGGTGCTCGACATCGGTTGCGGCACCGGCCTGCTCGTCGACTACCAATACCGGAACATCGACCGGGAACGCTACGTCGGCATCGATCCGAGCTCCGGCATGCTCGCCAAGTTCAGGCTGAAGCACCCCGACTACGACCAAGACGCCACGCTGCTTCGCACGACATTCGAGGACTACGAGACGACTCTGCGATTCGACACGATCGTCGCGATGTTCGGCGCAGCCTCGCACGTCGTCGGCACGGACGTCGTCGCCAAAGTGCGGCACCTGCTGGCGCCCGGCGGCAGGGCACTCTTGACCTTCTATCGGGAACCGGAGGCATTCTATCGACGACTTGAACTCGGGGAGCCTCCAGGAATGGCCCCAATCCCCGGCGGAACGGCGCGCCACGGCGACTATGAGATCCTGGAGTTGCCACCGAGGGACGACTAACGACCGCTTCATCCTTCGCGAGCTTCGCCCGGGAACTCGCCGAGGCCCCACGCTCAGTCGCCTTGGCCCCAGCCGATCAATCAACGAACGCCGACACCCGCCGGTTCTCCCGCTTCACTGCGTAAGCCCGCAGAACTAGACTCAACGCCCCATGACGGAACACGGCTCATTGCTGGCCCATCTGTCCTCCCGGTTCACGGAGCGAACGGAGGACATCGCCGTCGAAGCGCTCGGCTACATCCTCTCGACGTCAGACGCTGCCAAGACGGGACTCCTGAGCGTCCTCCGGTCAGGCGGTGCGAACGTGGAGGAACTGTCTCGAATCGACACTCAGATCAGCGGGAAAGAGGGTGAGCGCCCAGACTTGGTTGGCCGGGACGAGAACGGGGTCGAGCGCCTCCTGATCGAAGCGAAGTTCTGGGCGGGCATGACGGACAACCAGCCGAACGCCTATCTGAAGCGCCTGAGTCCAGGCGGAATCCTGCTATTCGTGGCGCCGGAGGCACGCACCGACACGCTCTGGCACGAGTTGGAGCGCTTGGCGAAGCAAGGGGGCTTCGAGTGGACAGCCGATGCTGACGGCGGGAGAAGTGCAGACGTTGGCAGAAGGCGCCTGATGCTGACCACCTGGAAGGCGTTGCTGGACGAAGCGAGCCATCACGCCAGCGCCAGCGGCGACAGCGCCGCGGCGGCCAGCATTCGGCAGTTGAGCGGCCTCTGCGAGCGAGAAGACCGGAGCGCCTTCCTGCCCCTGAAGCGCTACGAGCTTGGGCCGGAGTTGCCACGCCGCCTGCTGAACCTGAGCATGGTCATTGACCGGGTCGTGGCCAAGGCGAAGGTGGAGGGACTGGTCAGTACGAAGGGGCTGAGGGCAGCCGCCACACGGTACGGCTACCGGCGGTACATTCATCTCGGCCTCCGAAGAGACGGTTCCTGGGAGAACGGCCGATTCGCGGGCGCCGCTTTCGGTCTGCGCTACGGAGCGTGGGCTGAGTACCGAGAAACTCCCGTTTGGCTCCGCTTCTACAAGTGGAAGAAGACTCTCTCGCTAGCGGAAATCAGCAAGATCCTCGGAGACGACATGGTGAGCGGAACCCAACAGCTTCCGATCTTCCTGCCCACCGGCGTCGAACTCGACGGGGTCGTGGACTCCGTCGTAGACCAACTCCGCCACCTCGCGCATCGCATCGCCGGCGTGGCGTCGGACTGAGTCGGCAGCCGTCCGCTTGTAGCCAGGTGGCTCAGTCGGCGGCGCCGGGTGGACCGACCTTCCGTTCCGCTGCCTCCCAGAACGCGTCGATGTCCAACTCGACTCCGGGCACGACGGGCGACGTCCACCTACCGCTGTCCTGGACGTGCACGGCGAAGTGCTCGCCGTCGTGGACGAGAAACTCGATCGTGCGGAGCACCGGATCGACAAGCCAGTACTCCCTGACGCCCGCTTCGGCGTACTGGTTGAGCTTCAACAGCCGGTCCATGCGCGTCGTGCTCGGCGAGAGCACTTCCACCACCAGGTCCGGAGCGCCTTCGATCCAGGTCTGCGCGATCTCCCGGCGCTCGGGGGAGATGTAGAGGACATCCGGCTGCGCCACCGTGTGATCGGCGAGATGGACGTCCATCGGCGCTACGAGCGCTTCACCACCCACTGCCTCGGCGATCTCGTCCAGCAGACGCCAGATGCGGCCTACCACGACCTGGTGAAGGCGGATCGGACTCGGACTCAAGTAGAACCTGCCATAGATCAGTTCGCAGCGGGGCTCGTCGGGAAGTGCGGCGTAGTCGGCCCGGCGATAGGGACCGGGTCGGCAAGGCACGGTCGGCGGCGGCTGTTCGAGCAGCGTCACGGACATGCTTGGGAGTATACGGAGGCCGGGTGCCATCTCGTCTAGGCTCGCCTACCGGCGCAGATGGCGCCGACCCGATCTTCCGATGAGCCAGTCGATCCTGAATTCTCTCGGCCAACCAGTCGGACGTGCGCTCGACGGCTGGAACCCCCCGCCGCCTCCCTCCCGAGGTTCGCTGGTCGGACGCCGCTGTCGCGTTGAGCCCCTCGATCCCGCTCGCCACACCGACGACCTGTACGAAGCCACCGCGGCCGACGCTGAAGGTCGTATCTGGACCTACCTCAACTACGGTCCGTTCGGCTCACCCACCGAACTCCGGTCATGGGCCGAAACCGCGGTAGCAAGCGAAGACCCTCTCTTCTTCGCCATTGTCGACGAAGCGGACGGACGAGCGGCCGGCGTCGCGTCGTATCTGCGGATCGCACCCGCAGTCGGTTCGATCGAAGTCGGGAACATCTGCTACCCGCCGCGTCTCCAACGGACCACGGCCGCCACCGAGGCGATGGTCCTGATGATCCGCCACGCCTTCGAGCTCGGCTACCGGCGCTACGAATGGAAGTGCGACGCCTTGAACGCACCTTCCATCGCCGCCGCCGAACGTCTGGGCTTCACCTTCGAAGGCGTGTTCCGGCAAGCCACGATCTTCCGGGGACGGAACCGCGACACGGCCTGGTTCGCGATCGCCGACCGGGACTGGGAGCAGCTCAACGCCCGCTACGAACGATGGCTCTCCCCCGACAACTTCGACGCCGCCGGGGCGCAGCGAGAGTCGCTTTCGGCGCTCACCGCGCCCTTCGTCCGCCGGCGCTTCGCGTCCTGGTGACCGCGGCCGGTCCCGGAGGGCCGTCTGTAGCAGCCAGGGACCTGGAGCTTCCGGCACACCCGGTGACCCGGCCCTACCGCCGCCGGTTCTTCTTCGCCTGCTGGACCGACCTGTAGTACGCGCCCAGCCGGCGGTCCTCGGCACGGCGCGACGCCTCGTCGCGGCGCTGCTCGAGCCGGCGCTGTTCTTCTCGCAGGTCGTTGTAGTTGCGTAGCCGCGCCGGGTCCAGCGAGCCGTCCCGGATCGCCGACCGAACGGCGCAGCCAGGCTCCCCGCCGTGCCCGCAGTCGCGGAAACGGCAGTCGCGCGCGAGTCCCTCGATGTCGTCGAAGGTCTCCTCCAGACTGCTCTCGTCGTCGGCCCAGAGCTGGAGCTCGCGGATTCCCGGGTTGTCGATCAGGAGGCCGCCGCCCGGCAACTGGACGAGGCGCCGGTGCGTCGTCGTGTGCCGGCCGCGGTCGTCACCTTCGCGCACCGGCGCGGTGCGCATGACTTCCTCGCCGCTCAGGCCATTGAGCAGGGTCGACTTGCCGGCGCCCGAGGAGCCGAGCATGGCCACGGTGCGGCCCGGCGCAAGGTGAAGCGCGAGTGGTTCCAGGTCCTGCTTCGCCAGCGCGTTGACCGCGACGACCGTCGCTCCCGGCGACGCTTCCGCTGCCCGCTCCCGCATCGCGTCCGGATCGGCGGCGAGGTCCGCCTTGGTCAGTACGACGACCGGTTCGGCGCCGCTCTCCGTGACCATCGCGACGAAGCGCTCCAGGCGGCGAACGTTGAAGTCGCCGTCCATGCCCATCACCAGGAAGACCGTGTCGACGTTCGCGGCCACGACCTGCTCTTCGGTGCGGGCGCCCGCCGCCTTGCGCGAGAGCCGGCTGCGCCGGTCGAGCACGTGGACGATCCGCGGATCGACGCCCGGAAGGGGCGACATCTCCACCACGACCCAGTCCCCCACCGCGGGGCCGCCGGGAACGGCGCGGCGCGCCCGCTTCAGCAGCCGGGCCGACACCTCGCCCTCCGCCGCGACGACCTGGTAGACGCCACGCGCTATCGACACGACGCGAGCCGGGACCAACCGCCCCGGCGACGACGCTTCTTCGACGAAGCGCCGGCAGGAATCGGCGAAGTCGAGCCTCCAACCCCACGCGTTGAGGACCGCGTCGCTCAAGGGTCCAGGTCCTTCCAGGAGAACGTCACTACGTGATCCGCCGCTTCGGATCGAACGTGTCCCGCAGCCAGTCGCCCAGGAGGTTCGAAGCCAGACACGAAGCCATGATCGCGATCCCCGGCATCGTGATCAGCCACCAGGCGACCTCGATGAAGTTGCGGCCGTCAGCGAGCATCCCGCCCCAGGACACCTGGGGCGGCTGAATGCCCAGGCCGAGAAAACTCAAGCCGGCCTCGAAGACGATCACGCTGCCGAACTGGAGCGTCGCCAGCACGAGGAGCGTGTTCAGGACGTTCGGCGTCAAGTGGCGGATCAGAATCATCGGGCTCGAGACGCCGGCGACCTTGGCCACGGTGATGAAGTCCCGCTCGCGCAGGCTGAGCACCTCGCCGCGGACGATCCGCGCATACCAGGTCCAGTAGGTCAGGACGATGATCGTGATCACCATGCCCTCGCCGGGCGGCAACACGGCCGCGAACAGCATCGCGAGCGGTATCGCCGGGATCGACATCTGGATGTCGATCAGCCGCGAGATCACGGCGTCGACGATCCCGCCGAAGTAGCCCGCCGAGATGCCCAGCGCGGCGCCGATGCCGCCGGAAAGAACAATGGCGTAGACCGCCACCGTCACCGAGACGCGGGCGCCGGCGATGATCCGGCTCAGGATGTCGCGGCCCAGCATGTCCGTTCCGAGCGGGTGGTCGAGGCTGCCGCCGGACCGCCAGAACGGCGGCGTCATCGACTCGGCGAGCGCGATCTCGGAGGCCTCGTGCGGCGCGAACCACGGTCCCGCGACGGCGGACAGCAGGACCAGGCCGAGGACCACGCAGGAGACGACGGGGAGCCGCCGATTATGGACGGCGGCATGGCGCTCAGCCATGGCGGATCCTCGGGTCGATCAGCCCGTAGCTCAGGTCTACGAGGAGATTCACGACGACGAAGATGACCGCCGACAGCACGACCCCGGCCTGGACGACCGGAAAGTCGCGCGCGAAGACGGCGTCGACCACCGCACGGCCGACGCCCGGCCAGGCGAACACGACCTCGATGACGAACGCGCCGCCGAGCATGTTCGCGAAGTAGACGCCGATCATCGTCGCCAGCGGCACGGCGGCGTTGCGCAACGCGTAGCGCCAGATGACGGTCCGTTCCGGCAGACCCATCACCCGACCGGTGCGGATGTAGTCGCTGTCCAGGATGTCGAGCATCGACGAGCGCAGCGTGCGCGTCATCGCGGCGACCGGGTACCAGCCGAGAGCGATCGCCGGCAGGACGAGGTGAAGCGGACCCTCGCGGCCGAAAGCCGGCAGCCACTGAAGCCGGACCGCCAGATACAGGATGAGCAGCAGGCCGACCCAGAAGCCCGGCATCGCCTGACCGAGCAGCGCCAGCACCTTCGCCAGACGGTCGACCCAGCGGCCCCGGTAGACGGCGGACATCACACCCAGCGGCACCGCGAGGAGCAGCGCGAAGGCCAGGCCGGCAAGGGCCAGTTCCAGGGTCGCCGGCAGCCGTTCGAGCAGCAACGGCATCGCCGGCGCCTGCCACTGGTAGGACTCGCCGAAATCGCCGGTGAAGGCGTCGCGCAGGAAGACGACGAACTGGACCGGCAACGGCCGGTCGAGCCCCAGGGCCTCGCGCATCGCCGCGAAGTCCTCCTCCGAGGCATCCATCGGCAGCAGCAGAGCGACCGGGTCGCCAGCCAGGCGCTGCGCCACGAAGACGATCAGGAGCGCGCCGAGCACCGCCACCGCGCCCTGCCAGAGACGGCGGATCAGGTAGGCGCGCATCGCTCCGCCGCGCTCAGCGAGACGACGAGCCGGCCGCCAGCCCGATGTCCCGCATCATTCGCCAATTCGCTTGGGGCCAGGGCACGAAGCGCAGCGTGTCACGCCAGGCCAACGTCACGAGCGGCCGGTAGGTCGGAACGCCGCCGGCCACCCGCTCGTGCTTGAGCCGGGCGAGCTCCCGAATCAGCGCCTCCTTCGCCTTCGGGTCGACCGTCACCCGGAGCGTCTCGACCATCTCGTCCAGTTCCGGGTCGTCGTGGTACGAGTACCAGCCCCAGCCGTCGCCATAGGAATGGAGGTGGCCGCCCCAGGGATCGGTCGGATCGCCGAGAGCGCCGTGGCCCCACATCCAGCTCGCGATGCCGTCCATCTCGGGACGGGCGTCGCGGCGGCCGAGGTTGATCCAGGCGCCGTACTCGAGCTGGACGATCCGGCAGCGGATGCCGGCCGCGGTCAGGTAGGCGAACATCGCCTCGCCCACTTCCTTGAGGTACGGCTCCCGGGGCGTCGTCAGGTTGTAGCAGTTCACGTTGATGCCGCGGGCGAAGCCGGCCTGCCGCAGCAGTTCGCGGGAGCGGTCGGGGTCGAAGGCGTACGGCTTGAGCGCGGGGTCGTGTCCCGGCGCCCCCGGCGTCACCTGGACCGTGCGGATGCCCTGCCCATGAAGGATGTACTGGATGATCGCGTCGAAGTCGATCGCGTGCGCCACTGCCCGTCGCACCCGGACGTCTCCCAGTGGACTTCTCGGATCGAGAGCGTTCAACGCGAGGAACAGGTTGTTGCTCGTCGGCAACGAGGCGACCTTCACGCCGGGCGTGCGCTCGAAGTCCGCGACCTGGGCGGGAGGCACCGCATCGATCCAGTCCACCGCGCCGGTCTTGAACGCGGCGACCCGGGTCGTGTCCTCGGGGATGATCTTGATCGTCAGCCGGCGGATGCCCGGCAGCGCGTCGGGGTCCCAGTAGTCGTCGAACCGCTCGACGACGATCTCCTCGCGCACACTGCGCGACACGAACTTCCAGGGCCCGGTGCCGATCGGATGCGCCTGCACGCCTTCGTTGCCGACCTCCTCGTAGTACCGGCGCGGAATGGCCCAGAGGTCGAGGTTGAGCGGCAACAGGGCCGAGTCCGGCAACCCCTTGAACACGATCTCCAGTTCGTAGTCGCCGAGCACGCGGACATCCGCCACGTGCCGCCAGCGCCCGGCCTGGCGCGACAGGCCCGGATCCCGCTGGCGGAGATAGCAGTAACGCAGGTCGTGCGCCGTCAGTTCATCGCCGTTGTGGAACCGGACGCCCCGCCGCAAGTCGACGCCGATCAGCCAGACCCCGTCGCGCTCGAAGAGCCGCCAGGACTCGGCCAGCCAGTTCCGCTGCCTGAGGTCCGGCCCTGCCGCCAGCAACTGCTCGTAGAACAGCGCCATGAAGTACTGGTCGACGCCGGCCGAAGTGCGCGTCGGGTCGATCTGCGTCGGCTCGGCGGCGAAGGCGACGACGACGTGCGCGTCTTCGGTTGCCGCGACGCCATCCTCGGCCGCGAGCGGTAGCGGCAGCAGACAGGCCGCGCCCAGGCACGCCGCCGCTACAACTCCACGCCGCATTGGAGGGAACCTACCGTAGCGTGCTACTTTCGGGACGGCGCAGCTTCCAAATGCCCCTTGCGGGCAGCCCTCGTGTCTGCCCGGGGAAGGTGCGCCACTGCCTTGGTAGCGAAGTCGGGTCACCGCACCGGTGAACGGAGTACGCTCGCAGGCTCCGACCCCGGCTTTCGCGACAAGGCGCACACGCACCACAACGACCTGTTCACGCGAAACCGACCTGGCGGTACGGATTGCCGGGCCATGCCTCGCCGGCTCGAAGGCGCCGTGGAACGCCCTCGACGAGAGCCGCCGCGTGACCCGGCATCCGTGCGCGGCGCCGCTCCGCCTCAGGTAGCGGCAGCCCGCCAGAAGAGGCGCGGCTCGAAGTCCGGCTCGTTCACGATGCTGGCGCTGCTCCCGGTGGCTCGAATCACGAGCAGTCCCCTCCGCATCGCGTGGCGGATCGTCCCCTCGTCCGCCTTCAGGTAGGCGACCGCCCCGTACAACCGCCGGGCGCCGTAGAGCCCGAACAGACCCGGAAGCTCGCCGAGCAACTCCACGAAGTCCGTGACGTGCTCCGGCCTCAGCGTCGTCTTGACTTCCACGGCCACCGCCTCTTCTCCGTTGACGGCGAACAGGTCCACCTCGCGCAGCTTCGGATCCCGGGACAACCGGATCCGGGAGGCCACCGCTTCCACCTCCACGCCGCGCTCCTGAAGCAACTTGACCAGGTCCCCTTCGACGAGCGACTCCATCAAGCGGCCCCACTGGCTCGTGAACAGGTCTCTCGCTTCCTTCAGCCGGCGGTCCGTTTCCCGCGTCTCCGCCCGGATCTCCTCCCACTCCCTGGCAGCTTTCTTCCAGTACTCCTTCTCAACCTTCTCGTTCTCCTTCTGGCGAAGCGCGAGTTGGCGGAGAATCTCCCAGATCTCCTCCGGCGTGGCCGGGCGATGCTCGCTTTCCGTGACGCTCATGGACGACTCCCGAGGTGATTCTAGATCCGGTCCGGGGCTTCGAGCGTCACGGCCTCGCTGTCGCGGACAGGCCAGGACGCACGAATCCTCTTCTGACATGGACGGAAACCAGCAGCGTGACCCGGCATCCGTGCGCGACGCGGCCTGGACAAGAGACCTGGACGCCGACAGAATGCAGCGGTCCAGACCGTCCAATCTTCTTGACTTCGGGCTCGTCGACGGCGTCGCTCCGCATAGGCGCTGCCGTTGCGCCCTCGCGAAGTGCGTCCCCTGCTCCGCCATCCATCAGCCGTCCGCTGCGGAATCGCGTTCCTGTTCGGCGTGCTGGCCGCCGCCGCGGCGCCGGGCCAGTTGGTGGAGCGCGTCGTCGACGGCGACACGATCATCGTCGAAGAGGTGGGCCGGGTCCGCCTGATCGGCGTCGACACGCCGGAGACCGTCCACCCGAACCGGCCGGTCGAGTTCTTCGGCAAGGAGGCGAGCGCCTTCACGAAGGGGCTGCTCGAGGGGAAGCGGGTGCGGCTCGAGTACGACCAGGAACGGCAGGATCGCTACGGCCGCACCCTGGCCTACGTCTACCTGGACGACGGGACAAACGACGGGACATTCGTGAACGCCGAGATCATCCGCCGCGGCTACGGGCACGCCTACACGCGCTTCCCCTTCCGGCACATGGAAGCGTTCCGACAGTTCGAGCGCGAGGCCCGGGACAACCGGAGAGGCCTGTGGGGCGCCGCCGTCGGCGGAGCGAACTCCTCGGCCAGAGCGGCGCCCGAGGCGAGGCCCTCGGCCGGTCAGGACGACACGGTCTTCGTCACCCGCAGCGGCCGCAAGTACCACAAGGAAGGCTGCCGCTTCCTGAGCAGAAGCAAGATCCCGATGAAGCGGAACGAGGCAGTGGAGCAGTACGAACCCTGCGGTGTCTGTAAACCGAACTGAGTTCCGGAAGCGGGAAGACGCCCCGCGGCAGCGTTAGACTCGGCCCGTGGCCGAACCCCTAACACCACCAGCCGCCGAGACGCCGGACGACGGACCGCCGCCGCGGGCCGAGGACTTCCCCGGCTGCCGCGAGGTGCCGATCAGCCGCGACGCGATCGAAGACCACGACGGCCGGATCGAGTACTGGGACGCCCGCAGCGAGGCCGCTTTCATCGCGGAGCCCACGACCACGTACCACGAGTACGGCGTGCAACGACTTGCCCGCCTGACCGAGAGGATCGCGATGCGCCGCGGATCGCCCATCGACGTGATCGGCGCGTCGGACCTCGCCGTCAGAGACGCCGACGGCGAGCGGCAGCGCGTTCTGGCGGCCGATCAGGTGGTCTACCTGCATCCCGCCGCGACCGCGCCGCGCGGCAAGGAGATCGAGCGGGGCTCGGACCATCTGCCGGACGTCGTCCTGGAAGTGGACTACAGCACCGACGCGAGGCGTCGCAAGCTCGGGATCTACGAGTCCTGGGGCTTCCCGGAAGTGTGGATCGAAGTGCCGGACGCAAGCTGGACCCGCCGCCCCGCCGCCCGCCGCTCTGGCTTGACAATCCACGTCCTGGAAGGTGACCGGTACGTCGTGGCCGCGTCCAGCCGGGCATTCCCCGGCTGGACGGCCGACGAGATTCACCGCGGACTCAACGAGCCGGCCTTGACTGCCGCGACCTCGGACGTGCTGCGGCGGGTAGCCGATGCACTCGCGGCGGCGGAAGGAACGGGTCCCGATGACGACCCCCTTCTACAACAGGAACGGGCTGAGATTCGTAGCGAGGAACGCGGGCAGATCGTTCGGCGTGCGGTGCGTGACGCCTTCGCCGCGCGAGCTCTCACGATCACGCCCGCCCTTCGCACGTGGCTGGACGATGACGTCGAACTGAACCGAGCTGCGGCCCCGATCATCCGCCTGGCTTGGCAGTGCCGCGACGCGGAGGACTTCCTGCGCCAGGTCGGCGGCGCGGCAATCGGAGGGCGCAAGCCGTGAACTGGCGAGAGCACATCACGGTCGATCCCGAGATCTGCCACGGAAGAGCCTGCATCACCGGCACACGAGTGCTCGTTTCCGTCGTTCTCGACAACGTGGCAGCCGGCCTGAGTCCGGAGGAGATCGTACGGAGCTACCCTTCGATCAACACGAGGTCGGTCAGGGCCGCGATGTGCTACGCCGCGGAACTGGCGAAGGAGCGGGTGATGGCTTGCCCCGGCAAGTACGCCGTTCCGCGATCGGTGGCCCGGTTGGCCTTTGACGGCTGCCAGCACTCGGAGTAACCACAATGCCCCTAGCTGACCGAATCGCGTCTATCCGAAGACTGCTGGAACAAGGGACGGTGACCAACGAAGCGGCGGTCCGCCAGGGAATCGTCAATCCGCTCCTCCGCAGTCTAGACTGGGACACCTCCGATGTCTCCCTGGTCCGCCCCGAGTATCCGCTAAAGGACTCGAAGAGCACGAGCCACGCGGACTACGCTCTTTTCTCGCCCCAGGCGAAGGCTCCCAAGTTCCTGATCGAGGTCAAGCAGGTCGGTCAGATCCGCGATCACAGCACCACACAACTTCTTCAGTACGCTTTCGTGGCAGGCACAGCCCTCGTCGGCCTCACAGACGGCAGAGTCTGGTCCTTCTTCTTGCCACTTCGGGCGGGCGACCCCGACGAGCGGCATGTGCGAACCATCAACCTGCAAGACGACGATCCGAGCGAGGCGTGCGATGTGCTCTCGCGCTACTTGCGACGATCAAGCGTACAGTCGGACCAAGCCCACCGCGACCTCTCTCCGAAGCGAGCCGCACGCGGACCTCGTTGGTCTGATCGCCCGGGAAACCGAACGACGTGCTCACAAACTCCCGGATCGCGATATGGTGGAGACGTTCATCCGCGACGGATTCAGCTTCTCCGACGGGCCTTCGCCAAGCCCAACAACCGTCGCCACACCGGCGCAAGAGACCCCCAAACGGAAACGTGCTTCCTCTCCGCGCGCCGTTTCCTGGACCTACAGGGGCGAACGAACATCGGAGAGAAACGCCAGCGACATGTATCAGAATGTCATCAGCCAGTTCTACACAGACTTCGGTGGTGTTGCCTTCTACCGGAACCTTCAGAAGCGGATCGCTCGACGAACGACGAAACACATCGCAGAAACTCCGGGCGACGCTGGCTCGCGGGCGGTAGCCATCCGACAACTCCCCGGAGGCTGGTATCTGAACACGAACGTCTCCAACAAAGTCAAGTTCCAGTACCTCCGCTCAGCGTGCGACGTGGCCGGTATCGTCTATGGTCGCGATCTCGTCATCGAGAGTTAGAGAGAACGTGGTGCCGTCGAGACACGGACGGCACCGAGAACGCCCGCTTCGGTGTCAATGCGCCGCACCGCGCCGCAGGCCGTGGGGCAAGCCCCCGGTCGGGTTGGCGTTCTTGTAGAAGCGCGACTCGAGTATTCGCATCCGCCGCTTGTAGAGATCCTTCTGGTCGGCGGCAACAAGGTCGAACGCGCGGACGAAGAAGCGGCACTTCCTCTCGACGCTCCAGTCGTAGACCGGTCGAGTCTGACGCAGGAACTGACCCTCGGTGAGCAACCGGCTCGTCCGGACCGACGCAGTCGGAAGCTGCCTACGTTCCGTCTCGTGCTCCGGAGCTCGGGCGATCGAGACGACGAAACCGTCCGGCGCCAGCGCGACATCGAAGAGGTAGGCGACCGTGCCGTCGCGGGCATACCAGCAGCTCGGAAAGTCCGCGCCGCCGCTTCCCTGCGCCGCCTGCGCCTCCAGTCTCTCGATGCGCTCCCTGGCCCGGTCGAGCTGATCGGCAAGCACAGCCGGATCCACATCGACCGTCTCCATCTGGCGCACGAGTTCGCGCCAATTCTCGGCATCCCGGTGCTCGTCCACCCGCTCGCGCAGTGCCGCCCTGAGCGCGACGGGATCCTCAGGAAGGGCCTCGTCCTCCAACAGGGTCTCGATCTGTTCGTAGTCGGCCAGTTTCCGTTCGGCGTCCTCTCGCCTGTCCGCCTCGCGCGCCAGCAGCGCGGCCAGGGCGAGCAGCAGCACGAAGATGATCAGGATGGCGATCTCGGCCATCGTCAGACCCAGGACAAGGCCGCGCGGGAACGTACGCCCGCGGTCCGTCACCAGGCGCCCCAGCCTTGCGCCCGGCGCCGCTCTCGCGCCTCTTCTTCGGCGACGGAGTCGAGCCTGTCCGCCATCCGCAGCAGAGACCGGTTCATTGCCTCCATCCGCTCCGGCGCGTCGTGCAACTCGCGCCGCGCGGCCGCGAGTTCGGTCACGACCTCGCGCGTCCCCTCGCTGTACTGGTCGATGTGAGCCCGCAGCGACACGAGTGCGTCCGTCGCGGTTCGGAAGCCGTTCGCCGCCCGTGCGTTCGCCTGCGAGAAACGACGGCTCTCTTCCAGGATCTCGGCCAACCGGGCCACCGCGCTCTGGTTCTGTTCCATGACTCGCAATTGACCGGCCTCCAGCCGACGGAGCCCCTCCGCGACCGAAAGGAACTCTCGCGCCAATCCCCGGAACTGCTCGGACGTCGGCTCGAGCAACTCCTCGATGAACTCGCGTCGAAAGTCGACGGAGCGGAAGTGCTCCAGCATGCGCCGCAGCGAGTCACTCACGCCCTGTGCCTCGGAGGCGAACAGTTGCCGCTGGGCCTGGATGTCCGCAACCGCCGCGGCGGCGGACTCATCGACCTGGGCCACTCGCTCCCGGAGCGCCCCGAACCTCGAGGCGCCCCTTTCGAGTTGTTCGATCTGTCCTTCGAGGGCTTTGCCGGCCGCGCTCACGCCCTGATCGAGCTGCTCGAATACCCGCCTGGCTTCCACGCGGAACTGCTGGAACTCGTCGATCGAGTACTCCATCTCGGCCCGGAGGCGGCGGTTCGCCCGGGCCAGGTCCTCGCGGGCCCTCGCTTCCGGCTCGTCTTCGTCCTGCGGCTGGTTCAGGAGGATGCGTCCGGCGAGGCCGAGGATCGTGCTGGTCAGCGCCAGACCGAAGTTCGTGATGATGGAACTCGTCGCCCCCTCGGTGTTGAACTGGTACAACGAGATGGCCAGCGAGATCAGGGTGTAGAGAAAGCCCAGGTAGTAGAAGTTGTCGCCCGCGAAGTCGTACCTCGGACGCAGGTCAGGCCAGTCCACCAACAGCAGGGCGTAGCTCCCCATCAGAACGACGGGCAACACCACCGCAAACAGCGCGCTCGCCGTCAACGACTTCATGAGCAGGATGAGAAAGGCCCCGCCGACAAAGAACGCCAGGAACGGCCCGCGGCCGCTCCGCGGCCCGGCATCCGTCGACCGCCGCCGCGACACGGCGGACATCAGTTGACGCCGTCGATCCGCGCGACCCGATTCAGCGTGCCGCCCTGCTCTTCGATCCACCGCTGCCAGAAGTCGATCAGGCCGCGGGTGCCGTCGAGACGCTGGTGGGCGGCGCGCTGCACGAACAGGACCTCGACCGCGGTTCCGCGAAGGTCCGTACGCAGCGCGTCGGCCCCGGCCGTCGCGGCGAAACCCTCGTAGTCGACCGCCTGGCGGAAGAAGGAGAGGTTGCGTGTGTTCTGCATCAGGTCGGAGACCAGGATCAGACGCTTCGGGAGGTCCGCGTACTCATGCCGGCCGAGAACGGAGACCGCCACGCTCTGCACGCTCTCCATGAGCGGCGAAGTCGGCGCCGCATCGCGGCCGAGCAACTCGGCGAAGAGATGCTCGAGCGGCCGCTCGAACCGCTCCTCAAGGCGTCGCCGGATCAGCCGGGGGTTCTCCGTCCACTCGCTGGCCGCGTCCGGATCGCCGGGATGGCAAACCGAGAGCAGCGGGTCGCCGATCTCGTTCCCGACCGGCTTCGCCTCGTAGGCCAGGACCATCTCGTCTTCCCCGCTGTCGGCCACGTACTCGTCGAGATGCAGGAGCACGTCGGCGCGGCTGATCGCGCCGATCTGATCCGTGACGTCGACCAGGATCGCGGTCAGGGCCGCGGGCCCGGCCTCGGGACAACCGGTCTGAGGGTCGCGGTCCGGCGGCCCCGGGGCGAAGATCGTGACGCGTGCGCCGACGACAAGCAACACGAGCGCGACGACGGCGAGGCCCCCGCCGATGGCCACATCCCGAGGCGACAGGTCGCCCCGCCGCGAACGGCGGCGCCGTCTACGAGGCGCCATCTGCGGGAACGGGTTCCGCCCGACTACCGCGAGACGTCGAGCCCTCGAGGTCCAGGCGCACCTGGGTCTGTTCCCACTCCGCGTGTACGCGGAGCAGCGCCGATTCGTACTGGTCGTTCAACCCGTCCAGATCCACGTCCTCGACCGCACCCGGCTCGCGGCGGCGCCGATGCGGCGCCGGCGGGTCCATCGTCCACGGCCTGCCATACGCCTCCGGCGTGCCCCGGTCGAAGCGCACCGAGCGGTTCGCCTCGCGGTACTCCTCGATCAGCATCGTCCCGAAGCGCTGCAACTGCTCGACGTGGGAGTCGAACGCGGCCAGGAGCTTCGCCTCGCTCTCGACCGCGCGACGGCGCTCGACGGGCTGGCTCTTCGCCTGGTGCGCCGTGCAACGGATCGCGTCCAGGCCGTCTTCGCGGATCGTGCGCAACTGCTCGACGATGTCCTGCCAGTGATCGTCGTAGTCGGCTCGCGCCTCCTCCATCTTGCGGTGCTTGCGGGAGTACCCCGGATAGGAGTCACCGAAGAGCTTGCGGCCGTCGAAGAACGCGACGCCCGAGAAGAAGAAGCCGAGCACGAACAGCAGCCACGACTCCGCGTCCTGCAGTCCCAATGGCGAAGCCTGGAAACGACTCAGCGCTTCGGCGCCGATGTTCTCGCTCAGATCGGCCGAAGCGTCGCGGAAGTGAGCGAGTCCCAGGTTGAGCACGAGCGCGGTGCCGAGCCAGCCGAGGATGGCGAGGACGCCCACAGCCTTCAACAGCAGGCCGATGTGGCTCACGTAGCGGCTGACGGGGCCGAAGAAGAGAGCCGGCAACACGAGGTTGACGACGCTGAAACCGAGCGCCAGACCCCAGCCGCCGACCAGCCCGCCCTCGCTGCCGACGGCCAGAAAGGCGCCGTTCAGGCCGCTTTCGACCACGAACAGGAGAACCACGAGCCCGATCAGGATCGCCGTCGTGCGCGGACTCACATAGTCCGGCTCACGGTCCAGGCCGTTGCGGTGCTTGAAGTCGAAGAAGTCCCGCCGCTTGCGCTCGAACTCATGCAGGCTTGCCTTGAGCGCCTGCAGTTCGCTCTGCTCGACCTCCCGAAACTCGGTCGCGGCCTTGCGTGCCGACGACTCCAGATCGCCCGCGAGCACGGCCTGATCGAGCTGGTCCAGGTGGCCGTCCACCTGCTCGAGCTGCGCATCGCGGATCCTCACCGCCTCGTTCTTCTTCGCCTCGATGAACTCCTCGATCTCCGCCTGAGACGGATCCTCGGCCGCTTTGAGCGGCGGCATGCCTTGTTCACCGGCCCTCCGGCCCAACAGCGCAGGCTCGATCTCGCCTCGAAGTTGTTCGATCGACAGTTCCGGGAAGATGCTCATCGCCGATTCTCGGTGGACCTGGGTTCTCCCGGCAGAACACCCGGCGGCCGGTTTCTACTCCGGCTCCGGCAAAGCGAACGTGAACAGCGCCCGCCCCGCCGCGATCGTCACGTGCTGCTGCCCGCCTGCCTCGTAGCTGATCGGCGCGGCGTAGACGTTGCCACCCAGGCGGCGGTGCCAGAGCTCCTCGCCCGTCCCGGCGTCGAGGGCGTAGAAGATTCCGGCTACGCTGCCGCCGAAGACCAGGCCGCCCTTCGTGGCGAGCAGGCCGGAGGTGGACCGGGGCTGCACGTGGTACTCCCACTTCCTGTCGCCGGTCAGCGGATCGAGTGCCCGCACCGCGCTGACGTACTGATCGGCCGGACCCGCCGCCTTGCCGTAGCCGCCGACGAAGAGCTCGCCCTCTTCATACTCGGCCTCGGCCATGTAGTAGAGCATCTCCGCGTCGTAGGCCTGGATGTAGAAGAGGCCGGTGTCGGGGCTGTAGGTGGGCGAGAACCAGTTCGCGGCGCCGCCGATCGTCGGCGCGACCAGGGTGCCTTCCTCGCTGGGGAACATGTTCGGCACCCGGATCGGGCGGCCGGTCTCCTGGTCGATCCCCTCGGCCCAGGTCTGGCGCGCGAACTCGCGCGCGAACAGGAACTCGCCGGTCTCTCGGTCCAGCAGATAGAAGAAGGCGTTCCGGTTGGCGAAGGCCATCAGCTTGCGCTGCTCGCCCTGGTACTCGGCGTCGAAGAGGATCGGCACCTGGCAGGCGTCCCAGTCGTGGACATCGTGGGGCGTGAACTGGAAGGTCCAGACGATCTCGCCGGTATCGGGGCGGATCGCCAGTACGGAGTCCGAGTGCAGGTTGTCGCCCTCGCGGACCTCGCCGTTCCAGTCGGGCCCCGGATTGCCGGTGCCCCAGTAGAGGAGGTCGAGTTCGGGGTCGTAGGAGCCGGTCATCCAGGTCGGCGCGCCGCCCGTCTTCCAGGAGTCGCCCTCCCAGGTCTCGTTGCCGGGCTCGCCCGGTCCCGGAATCGTGTAGGTGCGCCAGCGGAGCTCGCCGCTCGCCGCGTCGTACGCGTCGAGAAAGCCCCGGATGCCGTACTCACCGCCGCCGATCCCGGTGATCACCAGATCGCGGATGACCATCGGCGCCGCGGTGATCGAGTGCCCGGAGCCCGGGCTGCCCACCGCCGTGTTCCAGATCGTGGCGCCCGTCTTCGCGTCCAGGGACACCAGGCGGCCGTCGACCGTACCCATGTAGAGCCGCTCGCCATGAACCGCGACCCCCCGGTTCTGCTTGCCGCAGCAGAGGGCGAGCTGATCCGGCAGCTCGTGAACGTAGGACCAGTACCGCTGGCCGGTGCGCGCATCGAGCGCGATGACGACGTTGTCCGCCGTCGTCGCGTACATCACCTCGTCGATCACCAGCGGCGTCGTCTCGACGCGTCCGAGGGTGGGAAGCTGACGAACCCAGCGAAGCTGGAGATCCCCCGCGTTCGAGCGATCGATCTCGTCCAGGCGGCTGAAGCGCTGGCTGTTGAACTCGCCCGAGTACATGAGCCAGTTGCCCGGCTCGTCCGACGCAGCCAGCAACCGTTCGTAGGACACGCCGCCCTGGGCTGAGACGCCCGCGGCCGCGAGCAGGAACGCTGTAAAACCAACAGCGCCGAGTCGCCTCTTCAGAGCCGCCGCTTCGCGCCGGATGCCGGCGGGGGCGCCGGCGCACCCAGTGTTTGTCATTTTCACTCCGGTCGCAGCGAGTAGAGATAGGCCACGAGATCGTCCAGGTCCCGGCCGCGGAAGAAGCTGCCGAGCGGCGGCATCAACGACTGCTCCGGTTTGTCGATCGCGGTCAGTTCCGTCTTCTGGAAGGACCTCAGATTCTCGAACTCGTCGAAGAGCTGGATCGAGAAGCGGTCCTCGTTGCGCAGCACGCCGCGCACCACGGCGCCGCTCTCCGTCCTGACCTCGACCGTCCTGTAGCCTCCGTCGATCGACTCCGCAGGCTCCACGATCGAAGCGCGGATGTGGTCGGGCGCGCGCCGCCAGCCCAGATCGCTGAGGTCGGGTCCGAGCCGGCCGCCCGAGCCGTTCAGTCGATGGCAATCGGAGCAGGAGCCGCGGCTTCTGTACAGCATCCCGCCGCGTCGCGGATCGCCCGGCACTTCTTCCTCGCCGCCGCCCCGGCTGAGCGAGCGCACGTAGGACACGACCTGCCAGATCGACTTGTCCGGTTGGTAGATGCCGCCCATGCCGCTGTTCGGGATCCCGGTCAGGATGTTCCGGAACAGCGCGGCATCGCTGCTGCCGTGACGGAACACGCCGCGCGTGAGGTCCGGTCCGTCACCGCCGGTGCCGTCGGCGCCGTGGCAGAGCGAGCAACTGCGCCGGAACACCTTGGCGCCGGCCTCGACGTCAGCCTCGGTGGTGTGGGGATTCTCCTGGACGCGGTCCTGGAGCGCCTTCGAGAGCACGTTCTGGGCGGCGGCCGGGTGGCTCCAGAACGTGACCGAAGCCAGGAGAGCCGACGCCGCCAGCAGACACACCCGCAAGCGGGCGTCGGAAGCGCCCTTCAGGCATCGGTCGAACAGACATCGTCGGGGCCGTGATTCGGCGCTCCTGGACGGTGTCGATTCGACCGTAAACATGGCGGTGAGCGTAGCACCCGTGACCATCGCGCAGGACGAAACCCCGGGGGCCGGAGCGCCGTATAGTCCGGTACCGTGCAAGCCACGTCGGACGCACCGGCGCTCCAAGTCGTAGACGCATCCAGCATCCGCAAAGTTGCATGAGACCCCTCCATCCGAATCCCAAGGACACGACATGAACCGGATCCCCCAACGCGTTCTCGCGGCAACGACCATCGCGCTCGGATTGCTCGCCCTGCCGGCGACGGGCCTCGCCCTCAACCTGGAGCAGCCCACCTTCGTCGACGACATCGCGCCGATCCTCCACGAGAACTGTGCCTCCTGCCACCAGCCGGAGGAGATCGCCCCGATGTCGCTTCGCACCTACCGCGAGGTGCGGCCCTGGGCGCGCTCGATCGCCCGGGCGGTCGAGAACCGCGACATGCCGCCGTGGGACGCCGACCCCGGCTACGGCCCCTTCACGAACGACATCTCCCTGAGCGACGAGGAGATCGCGGCGATCACCCGATGGGCCGGCAGCGGCGCTCCCCGCGGCGACGGCGAGGAGCCCGTCTACGAGGCGCCGGTGCGAGACGCCGGCTGGGCGTTCGGTGAACCGGACTGGGTCTACGAGTTCGATCCCTTCGAGGTCGCCGCCGACGGACCCGACGAGTTCGCCATGCTCCCGGTCGAGACCGGCTGGGAAGAGGACCGCTGGATCCGGGCGGTCGAGGTTCAGCCCGGCGACCGCGAAGTCGTCCATCACTTCATCCTCTGGCGCGCCGCCCCGGGCAGCGAGGTCCAGGACGCCTGGATCGACGCCTGGGCCGCCGGCGCGCGAGCGAACGAGTTTCCGGCCGGAACGGCCCGCCTGGTGCCCAAGGGCCAGAACCTGATCGGCGACTTCCACTACCACCCGAACGGCAACGCCACGACCGACAAGACGCGCATCGGCGTCTGGTTCGCCGAGCCGGACGAGGTCGAGAAGGAACTGATCAACCTCTGGGTGATGAACTCCACGTTCAGGATCCCCGCCGGCGACCCGAGCTACCAGGCGCGCGCGAACCACGTCTTCACGGAGGACGTCGTCATCCGTTCGCTGACACCCCACATGCACTACCGCGGCAAGGACGCGAAGTACACCGCGTTCCTCCCCAACGGCGACGAGATGGAGCTGCTCAGCGTCAGCCGCTACGACTTCAACTGGCAGACCGGCTACAACTTCGTCGAGCCGGTCGCCCTCCCGGCCGGCACCCGGATCGAGGTCACCGCCCACTGGGACAACTCGGCAGACAACCCGCACAACCCGGATCCGACGATCGACGTCACCTGGGGCACGGAATCCACCGACGAGATGCTGATCGGCTTCGTCGACTTCGTGGCCGCCGAGGGCGTCAGTCCGAAGCCGGCGAGCCCCGTGATCGCCAAGCTCGCGGAGCTTGCCCAGACCCATCCCGATCAGGCATGGCGCTTCGACATCCAGCGCGAGCCCGGCAAGGGCCCCGAGCCGACCGCCATGCTCCTGCCGCGCGGCGGTGTGCCGGGCGGCTGGTTCGTCCAGTTCGGCACCCTGGTCCTGCCGGCGCCGATCGTCGACATCGTCTGGGACGGCGACAACGTGACCGCCACCGCGGAGACGCCCGGCAACACGATGCAGCTCAAGGGCTCCATCCAGGAAGACGGCACGCTGCGAATGAACATGGGACCGGGCGAGGTGATCGGCACGCCGGCCGAGAACGAGACGCCGTCGACGCTGCCGACCGGCTAGGAGCCTGCGCCGCAGGAACCGGGTGTACCGGCGTTCCTGACCCGACAGCCAGCTTTGCGTACAATGGCGGGACAGCCCTCAACGCAACCGTCACCGGCCCTGGAGCATCGTCCATGAACCGAGCCTCCCGCCTGATCCGACCCGCGACCGCCGCGGCGACCGCCCTCCTGCTGGCACCGGCCCTCGCCGCGGGCCTGAACCTCGACCAGCCCACCTTCGTCGACGACGTCGCGCCGATCCTCCACGCGAACTGCGCCTCCTGCCACCAGCCCGACGAGATCGGGCCGATGTCGCTGCGGACCTATCGCGAGGCGCGGCCGTGGGCCCGGTCGATCGCCCGCGCGGTCGAGAATCGCGACATGCCGCCCTGGGACGCCGACCCGGGCTACGGTCCCTTCAAGAACGACATCAGCCTGAGCGACGACGAGATCGCGGCGATCACCCGCTGGGCGGCGAACGGCGCGCCCCGCGGCGAAGGGGACGAGCCCGTCTACAGGAAGCCCGAGAAGGAAGGCGAGTGGACGTTCGGCGAGCCGGACTGGGTGTTCGAGTTCGATCCCCACGAGGTGGCCGCCGAAGGACCGGACCAGTTCCTCGACGTGCCGATCGTGACCGGATTCGAGGAGGATCGCTGGATCCGCGCAGTCGAGGTCCAGGCCGGCGACCGCACGGTGCTTCACCACTTCATCCTCTGGCGGGCCAGCGAGAACAGCCCGGTCCAGGAAGGCTGGGTCGGCGCCTGGGCCACGGGCTTCGCGCCCCAGCACTTCCCGCCCGGCACCGGCCGCCTGCTGCCGAAGGGCCGCAACCTGATCGGCGACTTCCACTACCACCCGAACGGCACGGCGGCGACCGACAGGACCCGCGTAGCCCTCTGGTTCGCCGAGCCGGAAGAGGTCGAGAGGGAACTGGTCAACCTCTGGATCGTCAACAACACGTTCCACATCCCGGCCGGCGAGGCGGACTACCGGGCCCAGGCGACCCACGTCTTCGACCAGGACGTGGTGATCCGCTCGTTCACGCCCCACATGCACTACCGCGGGAAGTCGATGAAGTACACCGCCTTCCTGCCCAACGGTGAGCAAAGGGAACTGCTGAGCGTCAGCCGCTACGACTTCAACTGGCAGATGGCCTACGACCTGGCCGAGCCGATGCGGCTGCCGGCCGGCACGCGGATCGAGGTTTCGGCTTCGTTCGACAACTCGGCCGACAACCCGCACAACCCGGACCCGACCGTCGACGTCACCTGGGGCGCCGATTCGACCGACGAGATGCTGATCGGCTTCATCGACTACGTCGCCGCCGACAGCGCCGCCGCCAAAGCGGCGACCCCGGCGGGTCCCGCCGGGCAGTGAACCCTGGTGGCGCGTTCACGCGTCATCAGCGTCACGGTCCGAGCGCCCGTCCGAGGGCGGTCGGACCTCACCGCTCGCCGGTCGCCGTCGTCGCGCTTCTGATCGCGGCGACGGCGCTCGGTTGCGGCGCCAACGAGGCGGCTCCGGCCGGCGACGCAGCCGAGACTCCACCACCGGAAGCGGCCCAGGAGTTCACCGCCCCGATCGTCTTCCAGCGCTTCGCCAACACCGGGGCCACGCCCACCATCCCCGGCTTCTACGGCGGCGCCGACATCTCGATCATGGAGGGCGATGGCAGCGGCGTGCGTCTGGTGCGCAGGGGCGTTCCCCAGCACCTGGATCACCCATCCCTCACCTTCGACCTCAAGAACGTGGTCTACGCCGAGTTCACCGACGCCGACCAGGGAGTCGAGGCCGGCGCCCGCATCTTCAGCGAGGATCTCGCGACCGGCGAGCGGGAGGTGCTGCGCGAGGTCGAGGGCTGCGCCGTCCACCACGCCAGCATCTCGCCGATCACCCGCCAGCTCGTCTACGCCCGGAACTGTCCCGAAGGCGACGGCTTCAACAAGGGCCTGATCCTCGAGTTGAGCGACCGCCGCCAGATCGACGCCTCGAACACGACGGCGCTCAGCGTCGGCAACGGCGTCGGCCTCGGCCGCGCCGTCCTGTTCCAGGCCGAAGACGAGCCCGAGAACGGCGAGCGCCGGATGGAGATCGCGATCATCCGCTTCGACGGCTACGGCCAGGGCACCTACACGGCCCTCACCGACCGCGAACACCGCCACCGCCGTCCGGCCGTCTCACCCAACGGCCAGACGATCGCCTGGCAGACGAACCAGACCGGCCCGACGGACGACATCTTCCTCGCCGACATCGACGGCTCGAACCAGCGCCGCCTGACCACCTCCGACGCGAACGACGGCCATCCCTGGTTCTCCCGCGACGGCCGCTGGATCGTCTTCGAGTCGGACCGCTCCGGGAACTGGGAGATCTGGAAGATCGAGATTGAGACAGGCGAGGTCGTCCAACTGACCAACGACCCGGCCTACGTCAGCACGCGGCCGCGCTGGTAGGTCCAGCGCCTGTCGGCGGCGGCGCTACTCCACCCGCGACAGCAGCCACCACTTCATCGTCGTCGAAACGAGGTCGGCGGCGTCCTGCTGTACGAAGTGGCTGGCGCCCGGCACGGTGACCAGAGTCAGGTCGCTGTCGAGCCAGTCCCAGGTGTTGTTCAGGCCGTCCGAGTGCAGCGCCGCGTCGTCCAGGCCGTGGAACTGGAGCACCGGCATGCCCAGACGGGGCAACTCCTGGCCCGGCGCCTGGCCGATGCCGCCGCCGCCTTCGCTCGGGTAGTTCCGCTTGTAGTAGGCCAGCATGGCGTCGAAGTCGGAGCGCTCGAACGCCGCCCGGTAGTGCGCTCTGGCGTCCTCGTCCTGCACCCAGCCGGAGAGCGTCATCGCGTTCATCGGCATGCCGAAGAAGATGTCCGGGTCGCTGGCCTTGCCTTCCTGGAACTTCCGGGCGTAGCCGCTGTTCTGCTGCTGCTCCTGGTTGTTCGCGAGTTCCCGGCCCATGCCGTTCGGATGCGGCAGGTTCAGGATGATCAGCCGCTCCGTCATCTGGGGCACGTGGAACGCGAACTGCCAGGCGACCGCGCCGCCCCAGTCGTGGCCGACGATCGTCGCCTTGTCGCGGCCCAGGTGCCGGATCACCGCCGCCACGTCGCCGACCAGGTAGCGCATGTCGTAGTTCTCTTCGCCGTCGGGCGAGTCGCTCTTGTTGTAGCCGCGCTGGTCGATCGCCACGACCTGGAAGTCGCTCGACAGCGCCTCCATCTGGTCGCGCCACGAGTACCAGAAGTCCGGGAAGCCGTGGATCATGACGACCAGAGGGCCTTCGCCGATCGAGGCGTAGTGGATCTTCACGCCGTTCGAGTCGGCGTAGCCGTGCTCCACGCGGTCCATCAGGTCACTGCCCATCGCCGCTCCCCCTACCGATGCCAACAGGAGGGCACAGGCGGCAACAGCCGCCAGGCGCCGTCGGTTCGTCCGTTCGCCAGCTCGCCACATCTTCGTTCTCCTTCGTTGCTCGGTGCGGGAAAGGTGCCCGAGGCATTGTACGCGCGGAAACTCAGCCTGTTTCTCCCGGCAGCGCGAAGGCGATCAACTCCGACGGCACCCCACTGCCGCCGACGGCGAGGACCACGTACTGACGACCCTCATGCAGGTAGGTCATCGGCGACCCGCCGACGCCGGCTTCGATCTCCACCGACCAGACCGTCTCGCCCGTCTTCTTGTCGAGGGCCGAGAAAGTCGACGGTTCGAACCGCCAGTCGCGGCTTGCCGCGATCTCGGCCAGTACGGCCGCCTGTTCTTCATCCGCCACGGCCAGTTCCTCGAGCGCCGACGATTCCAGGTCCATCGACTCGGCTTCCATCTCCGCGTCCGGGTGGACCGTCGCCTCCAGGCCCACGAACAGCAGCTCAGGCGTGAGCAGCACATGGGCGCGTGACCCCGAGCCCATCGGCTCCAGGTTCAGGTCGCGGATGGCCGGATGGCCGGTCGGCCCCTGTCCGAGCGCCCTCATCCAAAGGGTCTCGCCACGGTTCAGGTCGTAGGCGGTCAGCCGCGTGTACGGCGGCTTTACGATCGGCAGCCCGAACGGACCGGGAGGAGTCGTCTGGATCGAACCGATGTAGTCGAAGGACGACCGGGCCGCGTCGGGCTTCTTGATCGTCAGCACCACCGGCCGGTTGAAGGAAGGCACGTAGAGCCAGCCGGTCTCCGGGTCGAAAGCGCCGCCCGGCCAGCTCGCGCCGCCGCCCCATCCGGGCACCTGCCAGGTACCCCGCAGCGAGGGCGGCGTGTAGAGCGGACCGTAGTCGTACTGCTCCAGGATCTCCTTCGCCCGCTCGAGGATCTCCGGCGTGAAGTCGATCAACTGGCCTTCGTGCATCCCCTGGCGTTCGTACGCCGGCGGCTTGGTCGGGAACGGCTGGGTGCGTGCCGAGCGCTCGCCGGGCACCGTGCTCCGCGGCACCGGACGATCCTCGATCGGCCAAACCGGCTCGCCGCTGTCGGCGTCGAAGACGTAGACGAAGCCCTGCTTGCTGAGCTGCGCCGCGACCTTGAGCTCGCGGCCGTCGACCTCGACATCGCCAAGGATGGGCGGAGTCACCAGGTCGTAGTCCCAGAGGCCGTGACGGATCGCCTGGAAGTGCCACTTGCGCTCGCCCGTCTCGCAGTCGAGCGCCACCAGGCTCTCGGCGAAGAGGTTGTCGCCCAGCCGGTGGCCGCCGTACCAGTCGTTCGTCGGCGTGCCGAACGGCAGGTAGACGAGGCCGAGATCCTCATCCGCGGTGATCAGCGTCCACACGTTCGCGTTGCCCGTGTACTGCCAGGAGTCGTTCTCCCAGGTCTCGTGGCCGTACTCGCCCGGCTCCGGAATCGAGTGGAAGGTCCAGCGCAGCTCGCCGGTCACCGGATCGAAACCTCGGACATCTCCGGGCGGAGCGTCGGGGTGGTTCGGGGCGTCCGATATCGACGCGCCCACGATGACGGTGTCGCGGCAGACCATGACCGGCGAACTCACGGCGTAGGCGCGGCGCCGCCTGACCTCGCGGCGCAGACCCTGGGTCAGGTCGACCGCCCCGCCGTCGCCGAAGCTGCCGACCGGTTCGCCGGTAAACGGGTCGACCGCCAGGAGCCGGGCGTCGCCGGTGCCGTAGAACAACCGCGCCGGAACCTCCTCGCCGTCGTCGCCGGCGGCTCTCCCCGGCCAGTAGCTGGCGCCCCGGTGAACGAAGCCGAGGTTCGTCGGCCGGCCGGCGTCGTAGGCCTCCGGGTCGTAGACCCATTCCGTCTCGCCGGTCGCCGGATCGAGTGCCGCGATCTGGCTCAGGCCGGTCGTGGCGTAGAGGCGGTCGCCGATCTTGATCGGCGTGACCTGGTTACCGCCGGGCTGCATCCGGCGGCTGCGCAGCCGGCGATCCTCCGCCACCCGATCGTTGTCGGGCGACGACCAGCGCCAGGCGACCTCCAGGTCGCCGACGTTTCCCGCATCGATCTGGTCGAGCGGTGCGTAGCGTTGCCCGCCCTGGTCGCCGGTGGTAACCGGCCACTCGCTGTCCTGGGCGGCGCTCGAAACGGGGGCAACGACAAGCCAGAGAGTCGTCGCCAAGGCTCCCAGCGGCATTCTGGAGTTCATTCGGCTCCTCCCGCCCACTTCCTCACGCGTTGACGTAGACCTGCTCAGGCGTTGACGTTGATGACCACCCTGCCGCGCGTCCGACCCGCCAGGATCGACGACGCCAGTTCCTCGATCCGGCTCATCGGCTCGACCGACGTCATCTCGGACAACAGGTCCGCCGGAAGCTCGGCCGCCAGCCGGCGCCAGGCCTCCCGGCGCCTGTCCATCGGCGCCATCACGGAGTCGACGCCCGCGAGAACGACGCCGCGCAGAATGAAGGGATAGACGCTCGACGGCAGGTCCATGCCGCCGGCCAGTCCGCAGGCAGCGACGCAGCCGCCGTAGCGGGTCTGGGCGATCAGGTTCGCCAGGGTCGCCGAGCCGACGACGTCGACGGCGCCGGCCCAGCTCTCCCGGCCGATCGGCCGCGGCTTCGCGGCCAGCGTGTCGCGGGCGATGAAGTCGGCGGCGCCGAGGCTGCTCAGGTAGTCGTGCTCCGCCTCGCGGCCGGTGGAGGCGATGACCCGGTAGCCGGCCCGCGCCAGCAGCGCCACCGCCACCGAGCCCACGCCGCCGGCGGCGCCGGTCACCACGACGTCGCCACTCTCCGGCGCGACACCGTGATCCTGCAGCGCCATGACGCAGAGCATCGCCGTGTAGCCTGCGGTGCCGATCGCCATCGCCTGCTGGTTGGTGAAGGCGTCCGGCACGGGAACGAGCCACTCCGGCTTCATCCGCGCCTTCTGGGCGTAGCCGCCCCAGTGGCTCTCGCTCAGCCCGTAGCCGTTGACCAGCACGCGGTCGCCGGGCGAGAACGAGTCCGACGCGGATTCCGCCACCGTCCCGGCCAGATCGATGCCGCAGACCATCGGCACCGAACGGCAGATCGGCGCGGCGCCGGTGATCGCCAGGCCGTCCTTGTAGTTCAGGGTGGAGTACTCGACATCGACCAGCACGTCGTGCTCGGGCAGGTCGCCCAGCGTCAGGTCGCGCAGGCCGGCGGTGTGCTGATCATCGACCTTGTCGACGACGACCGCTCGAAAAGTGTCGCTCATTCTCGGTTTCTTCCTCGGTTTGGAGGTGCAGGCAAGCCCGAGGGTGGCGATCCGACCGCCCGAAGACGGGCGCTCGGACTGCGACGCGGGCGGCGCGCGGACGCGCCGCCGAGGTTCTATCATTCCGCCATGACTTCCACGACTTCTTCCAGCACGCTTCGCACGACAACGATTCGACTGTTCGTCGCCGCCTTCGTCCTGGCGGGGCTTGCCCCGGCTACCGCCGCCAGTGCCTCCGCCGCGAATGACCGCGCGCGGATGACGCCGGCCGCGGGAGACCCCGCCGAAACCTGGCCGCGCTGGCGCGGCCCGAGCGGACAGGGCGACGTCACGGGCAGCGGCTACGTCGACCGTTGGGGCCCGGAGGAGAACGTCCGCTGGAAGGTCGCCGTCCCCGGCAAGGGGAACTCCTCGCCGATCGTCTGGGGAGATCGCATCTTCCTGACCACCGCAGAAGCGGCCGGCGCCAAACGCTCAGTGCTCGCCTTCGATCGGGAGACCGGAGAACGTCTCTGGACAACCGCCGCGCCCAACGCGAACCCCGAACGCGCCTACCCGAAGAACGGACACGCCTCCTCGACGCCGACGACCGACGGCGAGCGGGTCTACGCCTACCTCGGCAACCACGGCGTGCTGGCGCTCGACATGGACGGCGAGATCGTCTGGCACAAGTCGTTCGGCGAGTTGAACGCCTTCCACGGCACGGCCTCCTCGCCGCTGCTGCTTGGAGACCGCCTGATCATCGTCCAGGAACAGCAGCGTTCCGCGTCCTTCATCGCGGCGTTCGACCGCCACACCGGCGAGGAACTGTGGCGCACGGAACGCGACACCCAGGTCGGCTGGAGTTCGCCGGCGGCGATCTCGGTGACCACCGACGACGGCGAAGAGCGCGACGAGATCGTGGTCAACAGCCAGCACCACGTGATCGCCTACGCGCCCGAGGACGGCAGGGAACTGTGGCGGGCCAGCGGCACGACCTTCGAGGTCATCCCCAGCCCCGTGGTCGGCCACGACCTGTTGTTCAGCACCTCGGGCCGCGCGGGACCGACCCTGGCGATACGCCCCGGCGGCAACGGCGACGTGACGGACAGCCGCATCGTCTGGAGCGCTGCGAAGGGCTCCCCGTTCGTCGTCGCGCCGATGCTGGTCGGCGAGTACCTCTACATGGTCAACGACATGGCGAGCGTGATCACCGTCTACGAAGCGAAGACCGGCGAGGTCCTCTGGCAGGAACGCCTCGGCGAACGGATGCGCGAAGGCTTCTCCGCCGCGCCGGTCGCCTTCGACGGCAAGATCTTCTTCACGAACGACAACGGCGAGACCTTCGTCATCAAGGAAGGGCCGGACTTCGAGCTCCTCCACGTCAATCGGATCGGCGAACGGACGATCGCCTCGCCGGCGCTCGTCGGCGGCGTCTGGTACATCCGGACCGACGGCCACCTGTGGGCGATTGGCGACGAAACCGGTTAGGGAGTCAGATCCCGGTGCACCCGCGCCACCTCGACCATGTAGCCACGGTTCGGTAGCGAAGCCGCACGCTCGATCGCCGCTGCTGCCCTCTCCATCTCGCCGATGAGCTCGTAGTACAGGCCCAGGTACAGATCGGCGTAGAAGCGGGCACCCGCGCCTTCCCCAGCCACCGCGGCCTCAACGTCCTCAACCGAACCCTCGCCGCGGAACAGCGCGTCGATCTCCTTCATCGGCCGGCGGGCATCCGGACCGACCGGCAGCATCGCCTCCCGCGCGGCCGCCAGGCCGTCTTCCGCGGCCACGCAGAGCAGGTGCCACACCGCGTTCTCGACATCGTTCGGATTGACCAGCCGGTGGCGCTCGAACTGACCGCGGCAGTCCCCGAAACGGCCGGCGTAGTAGTACGAGATGCCGCGCTGCCACAGGTACGGATCCTGGGACGGATCAAGGGCCACGACCTGGTCGAAGTCCTCGATCGAACCTTCCATCCGGCCGGCCTTGAACCGCGCCGATCCCCGCAGCAGATAGAGCTGCCAGTTCCGCGGCTCGACTTCGATCGCCCGGTCGTAACCGGCGATCGCCGCCTCGTAGTCGCCCCGGGATTCGTGGAGACTCGCCTGCCGCAACAACATCGCCGCGCTGGCCTCGTCGCCTTGCTGCGTCGAGGCGTCTCCCACCGCAAACGCCAAGAAACCGACGGCTGCAAGAAGAAGACGCCGGTGTTTCGCACTCCTCATTCCGCGCCACTCTAGCTGGCCAGCCCCTGCCCGCCTGGCGGACCAGGACCCCGGGACCCAGTGCCCAAGCCCCCCCGCATACGCGGCGACATCCAGCCTCCGGTGTCGCCGGGGAGGAGGGTCCCTGCGGGCTGGAGGCAAGCGTCTCCCGAGATCGTCAGCCTGACCGACAACACAACGCAGCGCAGCCGACCGAAGCGAGCGCCGACCTCCCATCCACTCCGAAAGCGCGAGCGGCCGCAGGGATCCTCCTCCCCGGCGACACCGGAGGCGGCAATAGCCGAAGCTGGATCCGGGTACACTTCGCGCGCTTCGGAACTAGCGCACCACGAAGAGACGAAGGAAGGGAATACGCATCATGGGTCTGCTAGACGGAAAGGTCGCACTCGTTACAGGCGCCGGCGGAGGTCTGGGCCGCACGCACGCGCTGCTGCTGGCGCAGGAAGGCGCCGCGGTCGTGGTCAACGATCTGGGCGGAGCGCGCGACGGCACCGGCGCCGGCACCGCGATGGCCGACCAGGTGGCGCAGGAGATCCGCGACGGCGGCGGCCGGGCCGTGGCCGACTACGGCTCGGTGTCCGACGGCGATGCCGCCCGGGCGATGGTCCAGCGCGCCGTCGACGAGTTCGGCAAGCTCGACATCGCGATCAACAACGCCGGCATCCTGCGCGACAAGTCGTTCAAGAACATGACGGACGAGATGTGGGACATCGTCATGGACGTCCACCTCCGCGGCACCTACCTGGTGACCAAGGCGGCCTACGACCAGATGATCGACCAGGAGTCGGGCGGCCGGATCATCATGACGAGTTCGACCTCGGGCCTGCTCGGCAACTTCGGCCAGACGAACTACGGCGCCGCGAAGGCGGGAATGGCCGGCTTCATGCGCTGTCTGGCGCTTGAGGGCACGAAGTACGGAGTCACCGTGAACCTCCTCGCTCCCGCCGCCTGGTCCCGCCTGACCGAGGACATCATGCCGGAAGCAACCGCCGAGCCGCTGGCGCCCGAGAAGGTATCGCCGGCCGTCGTCTGGCTGTGCTCCGACGACGCCGCCGACATCACCGGCCGCATCTTCGCGGTCGGCGGCAACACGGTGACGCTGCTGGCATGGCAGTCACTCGAGATCGCCAGGCGTCCGAACGACCAGGAGCCCTGGAGCGTCGCGGCCATTGGCGAGAAGATCCGGGCGGCCTCGGCCGACTTTCCCGCGCCCGTCCGCTTCCAGGACCTGATGTAGCCCACGACAGGCCGGAGGCCCCCAGCCGGGCTGCCGGTACCTTCACGCGACCGCGCGGTTGCAACGTTCCGCGCGGATCAGCGTAGAATGATGACCAATGTGACCATTATGGTCACGAATACACCGGCCCTGCCACTCCACTCCGCGCGCTGAAGCGGGCGGTCGATCCCCGAAAGAGCAAGCGAGAACCGATCGATGAGCCAGCAGCTATCCGTGGACTCCGCCCCGACGTGGGACGCAGAGCTCGAAGGCCGCATCCCGCCTCACCTCAGGGAAGAAATCGAGATCTTCGAGACCCAGATCGCGCAGAAGCGCCAGGGCAGGATCGACGACAAGGTCTTCGCCGAGACCCGCCTGCGCCGCGGCGTCTACGGCCAGCGCTACGACAACGGCCAGCGCCACGACGGCACGGCAAGCCGCGCCCTCGAGTACCCCTGCGGCGACCTGACGAAGGGCCCGAACACGGTCTGGGATGCGCCCGGCATGCTGCGGATCAAGATCCCGTTCGGCGCGATGAACGGGGAGCAGATGGAGGTCCTCGCCGACCTCGCCGAGGAGTACTCGGACGGCATCGCCCACGTCACCACGCGCCAGGACATCCAGCTCCACTTCATCCACATCGACGACACGCCGGACATCATGCGGCGGCTGGCGGCGGTCGGCATCACGACGCAGGAGGCCTGCGGCAACTCGGTGCGCAACGTGACGGCCTGCCCGATGGCCGGCGTCTGCCGGGACGAACCGTTCGACGTCTCGCCCTATGCGCATGCTCTGACGCACTTCCTGCTCGGCCACAAGGACGCCCAGGACTTCGGCCGCAAGTTCAAGATCGCCTTCTCCGGCTGCGAGCAGCACGCCTGCGGTCTCGCCAACATGCACGACCTCGGGGTCCTGGCCCAGGTTCGTACGACCGGCAACGGCACGAAGAGCACCGAGCGCGGATTCAAGGTCTTCGTCGGCGGCGGTCTCGGCCCGGTGCCGCACCAGGCCAAGGTGCTGCGCGAGTTTGTCCGCGAAGACGAACTCCTGCCCCTGGCGCAGGCGGTCTGCCGCGTCTTCGGGCGCCTGGGCGAGAAGCGGAACCGCGCCCGAGCGCGGATCAAGTTCCTCGTCGCCAAGCTCGGGATCGAGGAGTTCACGCGCCTGGTCGACGAGGAACTCGCGATCCTCCCCGTCGACGAATGCTGGACCGCCTACCTCGACCATCTCGACGTGGCCGACGAGCACCCCACCCGGCCGGGTGCGGCGCTCGAACCCGGCCCGCGTCCGGAGGGTTTCGCGGAGTGGCTCGGCACGAATGCCCAGCGCCAGCGGCAGCCCGGCTACGTCACCGCCGCAGTCAACCTGCCACTCGGCGACCTGACTTCCACCCAGTTGCGGGCGCTCGCCGATACCGCCCGCCGGTTCAACGGCGGCCTGGTCCGCAACACGGTCGAACAGAACATCGTCCTCCGCAACGTCGGCGAGGCCGACCTGCCCGCCCTCTACGCGGAGCTGCGCGGGGCCGGTCTGGGCGCCCCCGGCGCCTCGTCCCTGGTGGACGTCACCTCCTGCCCCGGCACCGACACCTGCAAGCTCGGCATCTCCTCGTCGCGCGGACTCGCCGGCGAACTCCGCAAGCGGATCGCCGACTCGATCAGGACGGCGGGCGTGCTCGCCGACGAGGCCGTCAAGGATCTGCGGATCAAGGTCTCCGGCTGCTTCAACTCCTGCGGCCAGCACCACGTCGCGGACATCGGTTTCTACGGCGTGAGCCGCAAGAGCGACGGCCGCACCATGCCCCACTTCCAGGTCATCCTCGGAGGCCAGTGGACCGAGAACGCCGGTTCCTACGGGCTCGCGGTCGTCGCCGTGCCGTCCAAGCGGATCCCGGAAGTCGTGGAACGGATCGCCGGCCTGTTCGTGGCCGAGCGGGAGAAGGGTGAGAGCTTCCAGAGCTTCATCGCCCGGGTCGGCAAGGCCCGCATTCGGCAACTGCTCGACGACCTGACCAAGCTGCCGACCTACCTCGAGGACCGCACCCTCTACTCGGACTGGGGCGACCCCCGGGAGTACACGCTCGGCGACCTGGGCGTCGGCGAGTGCGCCGGCGAGGTCGTCACCGCGGTCGAGTTCGGTCTCTCCGCGGCCGAGCGCGAGGTGTTCCAGGGCCTGCTCGAACTCGACCGGGGCGATGCCGGGACCGCCGCCGCCAGGGCCTACGCGGCGATGGTCCAGGCGGCGCGCGCCCTGATCACGACGGAGAACATCGACATCGGCAGCGAGCCGGACGAGATCGTCGGTGAGTTCCGGACCCGCTTCTACGACACGGAACTCTTCTTCGACCCGTACGCCGGCGCCAAGTTCGCGAACTACCTGTTCCGCATCCACGGCGACGCCGAGACGGACTCCGGTGAGGAGGCGCACCGCCGGATCGAGGAGGCGCAGTTGTTCATCGAGGCCGCCCACGCCTGCAACCAGCGGATCTCCGAGCTCCAGGCCGCCGGCAGCTTGAGACGAGCGGTATGAACGCCACTTCCGCGACGGGCCTCGACGACCTCGTCAAACTGGATCTGAAAGTCCTGGCCAGCAGTGAGTCAGCGGCGGCGCCCGAGGAGTTCATCCCGGTCTTCCATCGCTGGATCACGGAGCGGGTCCTGCCCGAACTGCTGATCGACGTCGCCGACTACAGCCACGTCCACGAAGGCCCCGGCGTCCTCCTGGTGGGCCACGACGCCATCTACGCCTACGACGAGAGCCGGGGCGAGCCGGGCCTGCTCTACAGCCGCCGCCGCGAGACCGCGCCGGAGACTGCCGGCATCCGCACCCTGGACGAACGGCTCGAGTCGCTGCTCCTCTGTGCCTTCCGGGCCTGCGATCAGATCGAGGCCGAGCCCCAACTCGACGGCCGGGTCGCCTTCGACCGCCACCGGATCGAGTTGAGGGTCAACGACCGGCTCGTTCCGCGCGACGACGAGACCGCTTCAGCGCTCGGGGAGGCACTCCGCCGGGCACTGGCCGAGGCGGGCGTTGCGGACGGCCGCGGGCCAGTCGGTGTGCAGCGGATCGGAGAGGCCCGCGACCGTCTGACCCTGAGGACCGGCTAGCGACCGTCGACAGCGCGGTCCACGAGCTCCCGCAGGTCCCGCTTCAGTTCCAGCCCCGCCGCGGCCTCTCGTCCGGCGGCCGACATCTTGGGCCAGGTGCGGACGAGCACTTCCGCCGTCCTGTCCGGCCCCAGCCTGCCCGCCAGCGCCTCCAGGTCGTGTTCCAGGAACACCAGGCAGGCCGCGTCCTCCAGGGTCTGTGCTGCCTCCGGCGCGCTCCGCCCCGCCCGCTTGAGCACCAGGTTCTGGACGCGCTCGATCTTCTCCCGCCGGTAGCCCGCATCGCGTAGCACGGCGCCCGCCAGACGGGCGTGTTCCAGCGCGGCCACACGCCGCCACGCGAGGTAGCCCTTGCGTCCTTCGGGATAGTCCGTCCGCGGCAGGCTGAAGCGGCGCAGGTGCTGGCAGTGGGCCGCGAGCATCAGAATCTCACCGGCTTCCGGATCGAGCCGTTCGACCCAGGCCGCCATCCGGCGCGAGTAGGCCAGCTCCCTGGGCACCTGTTCGCCGTCCACCGTCGCCGTCGCCGGGTCCTCCCGGTGGAACAGATCGAACCCCGCCACCGCGTTCTGGAAACGCGGCATCAACTCGAAGCTCTTCACCTACTCGCCGGCCAACTCGCGTTCGACGACCAGCTTGTGCTCGGCGTTGCGCTGCAACTCCGCCAGCCAGTCGAGAAAGCCCTGCGGATCAACGAAGGGGTGGGGGTCCGAAGCCCCCCGCGACGCCAAGTGCTCCGCGCGCTCGAAGACGCGCCCCATCTCGGCGTGGTTCGTGATGTTGACCTCGATCGGCTTGCTGTCCTCGCCGGCGAGTCTCCGGATCCGGGCCACGCTGTCCAGGTAGAGGTTCGTACGGTGAACTCCCTCGAAGTTGAGGCCCACGCCGCCGAAGACGAACGCCCGGTGCTCTTCCCCGCCGTCCCGCACCGGGAACTCCATCGAGAGGACGCCTTCGGTATGGCCGGGGGTGACGTAGAAGCGAATCTCCGTGTCGCCCAACTGCAACGTGTCGCCATCCGCGATCACCATGTCGCGCACCGGAACGTCGATCTCGTAGCGCGGGTCGCTCGGCGGCTGTTCAGCCAGCTCCCAGTCGGCCTCGGTCATGCCGACCCGCGCGCCGTAGGCCTCCTGAAATCTCGCCGCCCCGCCGACATGGTCGAAGTGGCCGTGGGTCACCAGGACGTACTTCAGATCGGAAGGATCGAATCCCACGGCGCGGATGCCGTCGATCGGGTTGTCGATGAAGTCGCCGTACAGCGAACCGATCAGGATCAGGCCGTCTGTCGTCACAAGGAGATAGGACGACACCCAGTCAATGCCCACGTAGTAGAGGTTGTCGAAAATCTGGAACGGCTCGACCCGTTGCGCCGCAGGGTCGTTCCGCAGTCCCCAGCCGTCGTCTTCGCCCTCCGCGGAGACCGCGGCATCGGCTTCCGGAGCCTCTTCGGGCGCCGGCGCCGTGCTCTCGCCGCCGCAGGCCGCGGCGCCGAGGACGATCAGGAGTGCGCTCAGAAGAGCAAGGAGGGAACGTGTCATCTGTACTCCGCCGGGGGGGTGTGCCGATCCAAACTACCACGTAGGTCGGACCGGGCCACCCGCTACCAGCGCTCTCCGTAGGGCCTGAGCTCGACCTCGAAACTCCACGCCGACGGATCCTGGTGGGCCACGTACCAGACGTTCTCCGCGATCGCTTCCGGCTTGATGAAGAAGTCGTCCGGCTGGTCGGGCATCCGCCGCCGCGTCCACTCCAGGTCGATCACGGCGTCGATCACGAAGTATGCGACGTGAACACCCTGGGGCCCCAGGCTCCTCGCCATCGACTCCGCAAGGATGCGCTGTCCCGCCTTCGTCGGCGCGAAGCCGGCGAAGCGTGGCATGCCGCGGCGAGCGGACGTGTTTCCGGTGACCATGATCGCTCCCCGACCTGCCTCGATCATCGCCGGCGCCAGCGCGCGGGCCAGGTACAGGAGCCCCATCACGTTGACCTCGAAGTTCGCGCGCAACTGCTCGGGCTCGACTTCCAGGAAGTCGCCGAAGGCGCCGCCCACGGCGTTGTGGACGAGGACCGTGGGCGCCCCGAGATCGCCACGCACCCTGGCGACGGTCGCGCTCACGGCTTCGGCGTCCGAGACGTCGCAGACGTAGGCGCGCGAACCCTCGATCCCGGACTCCAGCGTGCGCAGCCGGTCCTCGTTGCGGGCAAGCATCGCCACCCGATAGCCACCGGAGGCGAACCGCCGGGCAAGCGCCGCCCCGGTGCCGGGACCGACGCCGGAGATCAGGCACACCGGATCGCTCATCGGCCGCCGACGCTACTTCATTCCCTCCGGCGGAAGAGCGCCCGATCCCGCTCAACAGGCTTATAGCCATTCCTGTATGATCTTCGAGTTGACTCCGGTGCCGTCTTCCCGGGAGGCCACGATGATGGAGAGCCGTTCTTCGATGCCCCGTTTCCTGCCTGCGGCGGCGCCCGGCGCTCTCGCGCTCGTGATGCTGCTGACCGCGTCGCCGGCCACCGCCGAACGCGAGCTATACGTCGGCTTCCACCTCGGCCGGTCGGGCGTCGAAGTGAACGTCGACGACGCTTTCGACCAGGTCCTCGACGGCGACGGCAACTCCCGGGTCTACGAGATCGGCTACAAGCTAAGCGAGAACTTCGCCGTAGAGGCCGGCTATCACGACCTGTCGGAAGTCGACGGCGCGATCCGACCCTGCGCCGAGGGCGTGGCGTGCCCCGACATTCCGATCCGCGGCAAGATCAATGTCCTGTCAGTCGCCGTCGTCCCCCAGTACGCGATCACCGGCCGCATCTCCATCTTCGCGAAGGTCGGCATCGTGTCGTGGGGCGCCGACGTGGAGGACGCACTGGACGACTTCGACGTCGCGCTCGAGAATCTGGACGAGGAAGACCTCGTGTACGGCGTCGGCGCCGAGTTCCAGCTCCTGGGCCGTCTCAGTCTCGTCGGGCGATTCGAGTCCATCGGCGGCGACATCGAGACCATCTCGGTCGGCGCCCGCATCGGCTTCTAGAACGGCGCTAGGAGCGTCGCGGCGCTAGTGCTAGCGTCCGCCGCATGACCGACATCACGCCCTACCGCATCGAGATCGACGAAGAGGAACTGACCGACCTTCGCCGCCGGCTGGCCGCCACCCGCTGGCCCGAGAGCGAGACGGTCGGCGACTGGACCCAGGGCATCCCGCTCGCCTACACGAAGGAGGTCTGCGAGTACTGGACCTCCTCCTACGACTGGCGCCGCCTGGAGAACCGCCTGAACGACCTCGACCAGTTCAGGACCGAGATCGACGGGCTGGGCATCCACTTCCTCCACCTGCGCTCGAAGCACCGCGGCGCCGCGCCGCTGGTCATGACCCACGGCTGGCCGGGCTCGATCGTCGAGTTCCTGGAAGTGCTCGAGCCTCTGCTCGATCCGACCGCCCACGGCGGCTCGGAGGAGGACGCTTTCCACCTGGTCGTTCCCGCCCTGCCGGGGTTCGGGTTCTCGGACAAACCGACCACGGCAGGCTGGAGCGTCGAGAAGATCGCCGACGCCTGGGCCGAACTCATGGCGCGGCTCGGCTACGAGTGGTACTTCGCCCAGGGCGGCGACTGGGGCGCGGCGGTCAGCACGGCGATCGCGATCCAGGACCACGAGCACTGCCACGGCATCCATCTGAACATGCCGACGTCGGGCGTGGACCGGAGCACGATGGACGACCTCACGTACATCGAGAAGGACGCCCTCGCCGGTCTCCAGCACTACCAGGACTGGGACTCCGGCTACTCCAAGCAGCAGTCGACCCGGCCGCAGACCCTCGGCTACGGCCTCGTCGACTCGCCGGCCGGGCAGGCCGCCTGGATCATCGAGAAGTTCTGGTCGTGGATGGACTGCGACGGCCACCCGGAGAACGTGCTGACGCGCGACCAGTTGCTCGACAACGTGATGATGTACTGGCTGCCGGCCTGCGGCGCCTCCTCGGGGCGCCTCTACTGGGAGAGCTTCGGCAGGGGCGGCGGAGATCCGGTCGAGATCCCGGTCGGCTGCAGCATCTTCCCCAAGGAGATCTTCCGCTCGTCCCGCCGCTGGGCGGAGCGGCGGTACCGCCAGCTCGTCTACTGGAACCGGCTCGAGAAGGGAGGCCATTTCGCCGCCTTCGAGGTGCCGGACGTCTTCGTCGACGAGCTCCGGAAGTGCTTCCGCGCGATGCGGGCCTGAAAATTCTCCTTCAACGGTCCGGGCCGCAGTCAATGGGCCAACGATCGTGCGTCCCCAAACCTGTGGGCACTCCAGCCGCCAGAAGAGATGGCCTGCGCCTTCCGGCCAGCACACCGCCGAACCACGGACGGACTCCGGCCCTACGAGACGAAGTCGGCGGAATCCCAACCACCCTGGTCCTCCAACCAGCAGCGAAGCGCCTTGGGCGCATACTCGCGCTTCCCGTCCTTGCTCTCCTCGTGTCGGTTCTTCACGGAAACGTGAACGAGCGCATTCACCGGGACCTTTCGTTTCTTCCTGCCGAAGGCCCTCCAGTGCCTCTTGTACGACCTGTGCCGCTCGAGCTTGTGGAGGTTGCTGGTGTCGCCGTGCAGGTGGTCTTCTAGAGCCAGCCCCTCCGCCCTGGCTTCATCCGCCATCCAGGCGAGCGCCACATCGCTCAGATACTGGCCCCTCTCTGCTCTCTCGCAGTTCTTGTCTCCCTTCTTTTTCTTCTTCCTATTCTTTTCTCTCCCGCCGTTCTTCGGCCCTCCGCCGCCGCCGATATCGGAGTGGACTCCAGCAAACCATACCTGCTTCACGTCTGGCTTTCCTTTTGGCTTCTCGTCCGTCTTCGAACCCGCCTCCTCCTCTTCCTTCCACAGCGTAGGCCGAAAGTCCGCGCGCTTCTCGTCTATCGCCACGGCGTGCCGCGCCACCTGAACGAAGCGTCCAAGCTTCGCATCGTAGAAGATGTCCTCCTCTTCCACGAAGCCCAGTACGCGCTTCGGGATTCCGCGAGAGCCCACGGTGTCCCAAACGCCCAGGAAACGCACCTGGCCACGGGCCTTGACCCCATGACACTTCCGCCACTCTTCGGCCGCCGGGCTGCCCGGCATGGAGGCGCGACACTTGTAGTACTTGAACGCCTCCGGAATCTGGTCGGCGCGGTCGCGCCCCAGAATTCCGCACTTGTTCAAGAAACCAGCGAGCGCCCTGACCGTGTAGGCGCCCCGGCTATAGCCGAACAAGAACAACTCGTCGTTCTCATCGTAGTTCTGGACGATGAAGCGATAGCAGTCCTGAATGTTCTTCTGCAGACCGATGCCCCATACACCCCCGCGAATCCGGGCGTGGTAGCTGCCGACGCCCCAGTCGTAGAACACCACCTGCTGCACGCCCCTCGGATCCTCGGGCCTGATCGCCCGGGCCATCCGCAGCACGTTCGTCGGGTGCTCTTCTTCTGGATCGTTCCAGGTGCCGTCGGCGCAGATGACGATCCGTTTCTTCGGCTTTCCGTTCGGCCCGGCCGCCGGGCCGCGTCCCTCTTCAGCCATCTTCGTCACTTGCCGGCGCCGGCCCGTCGGCGGCCCTTCGGGCTTCAGCGGCCGCAGCCACAGCGGCCTTGCGCGCCTCCTCGGCCTCGTCGGCAGCCCGGCGAGCGTCCGCAGCGGCAGCGTCCGCAGCGCCCGCCAGGTCGCGAGCGCGATCCCTGGCGTCCTCGGCCGCATCGCGAGAGTCTTCCGTCACCGCCCTTGCGTGATCGCTCAGGTCACGAGCGTCCTCGGCAGCGGCCTTGGCCTGCTCGGCGGCGGTCTTGGCTTGCTCGGCCGCCTCGCGGGCCTTGTCCGTCTCTCCCGCAGCGAACTGTGCCGCGCCAGCCTCGCTCTCGGCGGCGTTCTTGGCCGTCTCCGCCTCTACCGCCGCCGTCTTCGCCGCATCGCAGGCACCCTCGGCACCGGCGCAGGCCTCCTCAGCAGCTTGGCGGGCACCTTCCGCGCCGGTCCGACCAGTCTCGGCCGCTGTGCGGGCACTCTCCGCTTCGCTCCTGGAATCCGTCGCAGCGTCGGCCGCGGTCCGAGCGGCGAAACAAGCTTGCTCAGCCCGTTCCAGAGCGTCCCTGGTCTTCCGCACGTTCCTCTCGGCTTCCTCCTTCAGTTCGTTCAGGGCCCTCCTGTCAAGCAGCTTGTTCGCCACCTCGCGGGCCTCTCGCCTCGCGCCCCTGTCGATACGGAACGTAGTGAACAAGAAGATGCCGCTGATCAGCACCGCAGTCAGCGCCACGTAAGGAGCGATCCATGACTCCTCGCTTCTCACGGCGGGCTCGAAGTCCAGAATCCGGGCCAGCGCCGGAGGGAAGATGAAGATGAGGGTTGCCGCGGCCAGAATGAGCACGAAGAGGAGAAGCTGGGCCGGCCAGGGCCACTCCGATCCCCTGCGTCCCTGGTTGCTGCCGTTTCCGTCGCTCATGGCTGCACCTTCTTTCCTGTATTTCGTTGAATGAGAGGACCTGCCGAAGCCGTCGCCCGACTAGGCCGAGCACGGAAACGCCGACACGTCGCTGGCCGCGTCGGCCGTCTGGCCCAGGCGGTTGCGATGCGTCCAGGTCTCGCCGCCCGGGCTGCTCACCTCCAGGTTGAACGCCAGGTCCGTCACAGGCGCGCCGCCCCGGTCCTTGAACACCGCGTTCTCCGCCTCGATCACCGAGCCGTCCGGCAGCGGCAGTTCCAGAAAGCCGAAGCCGAGCCGCAGGTAGTCGTACGTCACCTGGACCTCCGCCGACACCTTGGGTGGCGCCGCGACACCGCCGCCGTCAAGGCTGGGGGCGACCGCAACGCCGTTCATCGTCACCGCCGGCCCGTCCGGCGCGCGGGTCACTTCGCCCACGCTCCACAGGCGTTGCGCGTTCGCCGCCGCAGGTGCGAACGAGGAGACCCCAAATAGCGCAACGGCCAAGGCCGCGCGGCCAACTCTGCGGCGGAGCTTGAACCTGCCTTCACAGTGCATCAATCGCCACTTCCGTTCGGTCCAAGCGGACTACGGCCAACATGAGAACGCCGCCGCGTCGTTGATCAGGGGGTTCGTGCTGTCCCGGTGGTACGGCAGGGTCACGCCGATGGCGTTGTCCGTGACCAGTACGGACCAGTCGAGGTCCGTTGCGGCGGAGCCGAAGACCCAGTACTTGCCGTTCACGCCGCAGCCGTCAAGGACCTTGATCAGCAGTTCGGGGTTCGACCTGTCGAAGAAGTGGAACAGCGACGCCGTGTCGCCGAGGCCGACTTCCTCGACTCGCGCCGGCGCGTCGTGCACGCGCGTTCCAGCGCCATCCACGTAGGACACGCGGGCCTCGACGAGGAAGCGGCCCTTCTGCATGCAGGAGCGGGTCGGGCCTGCGGTACACTCGTGGTCCGGCACCGGGTCGGGCACCTTGGCGCGGGCGTAGTTCGAGGCGTCCTCGATGGTGTACAGGAGGGCCTCGGAGGCATTGGCGAGCTCGTCGCCCATGGGGAGTCCGTCATGGTAGGCGGATTCGGTGCTGAAACGGGTGAAACCTCCACCAGTGCCGCGCACGGTGCCCATCACCGTGTTGTACAGAGTGCCGTTTACGTTCTCGTTCTTGTAACCGTGGCCTTGGGGATGAAACGGCGTAAGCACGTCGTCCTCAACTTCGTGAAGCAAGCCCAAATTGTGCCCCACTTCGTGGGCCAGGACCCTGTTTACTCCCAAGCATCCGTCGTTGTCGGTTCCGTTCCAGATAGCGCCGACCGCGAAGCCTGCCGCAATCTCAGGAGACACTCCTGGATGCCGGAGGGACGCCAAGCCACAGAACCCACGAATGTTCCCAGCGATCAGTGCGTACACCAAATCAGCGCCGTAGTCCGACCTGACCTTCGACAGGATGCTCCTCACTTTGCGTATGGCCGAATCCAGGTCTTCGTCTTCCAGCGAGATGCCGTACCTGCGGTCCGGCTGCACGGCGACGGTGCGGAGAGCCGCCGGCACCGCGCTCCGCCGAAAGATGATGTTCGCCGTCGCGACGGCGGTGTCGACGTTTGCCCGCAACCTTCGCGTGTCGATGATCGAACCCGCGTAGACGAAGGCGATGTCGATGACGTGGTCCCGGTCCAGGGACGCTCGCCGCAACGCCACCGGACCGATTGCCGCCCGCGACGCTTCCGTCGCCAGACCGGGCAGGCCGCCGGGAACGACCGCGCCCCCGCAGAGCGGGAGGTCCGGCCCGAGCGATCCGTCGTCCACGGGCGACGACTCGCCATGGAAGCCTGCCGCTCCCGCCGCCGCCTCCTTCCCGAACGCCCCGGCGGCGACGCCTTCCGGGATCCGGCACGGGAAGGACACGGCGTCCCCGATCAGGGGGTTCGACCGGCTGCGCCTGTATGTTTCCTCCCGCCCCGCGGCCAGGTCTTTGACGGTGACCGAGTAGTTCAGGTCCGTCGCGGCCGAGCCGAAGACCCAGTACCGGCCGTTGAGGGCGCAGCCGTCCACGACCTTCACCATCAACTCGGGGTTGTCGAAGGTGAAGAAGTAGAACAACGACGCCGCGTCGCCCACTAGGGCGTGCCTGACCTTGGCCTGAGCTCGCGCCCCTGACTGATTGATGGCGCTAGCCCGAATCTGGAACCTGCCGTGCTGAAGACAGGATGTGAAGCTGTTCTCCAGACAGCCGCGGTCCTCCGCTCGCGCAACGGCCGGGAGCGCCAGCAGGAGCGCCGCCAGCAGGCCGGCCGCACGGAGCGCCCACCGACCGGCGCCACTTAGAGGTCGGGCCCTGCAGGTAGGCCGCACGATCCGCATCGGCGCGCGGGTCACTTCGCCCACGCTCCACAGGCGCTGCGCGTTCGCCGCCGCGGGCGCGAACGAGCAGACCGCGAACAGGCTCTTCAGGATTTCGTGTGGAATGTGAGTCAATCGGGGTAGAGGTCGAGTCCACCGAGATGGAAGTAGATGGCAGTGCGGAAGCGGTCCCGGTTTCGATAGCCGCGGGCGGACTTCTTGAGCGCAAGCCATCGCCTGCCAGGCCGGACGGACGCGTTTCACTTCAAGCCCTCGATCAGATAGACGCCAGCCGTGCCGTACCAGGCGGGTTGGCACTTCGATTCGGGCGCTCCGCCGTCCTTACCGGCCGCCTGCGAGTGGAGGCGGAGATTGCCGTTTCGAAACTCGAGACGGTTCTTCAGGAGTCGGCGCAGCTCCCTGCGACCCTTCGTTGCCCGGCGCTCGGCAAGGCGCGTCTCTCCGCAACTGTCGCCGTGGCCGATGACGAGCAGCGAACCGGTCTCCTTGCCGAGCTTCTCGAGGATGTCCGCGGGCGGGTCCGGGTGTTGGGGATCGAACCTCCGGCTACCGTGCTCGAACTCAAGCCGACCCAGCAGTTCGGCCTGAGCACACGGGTTCGAGTCGCCGGTCGGATCGGTCGGCACTTCGCAGAGGGAAGGCGGCTCCCCCCGGGTGCGCTTCCTCCACCTCTTCCGGGGAGCCGGGGACCTCACGACCTCCTTCTCGCGGTCGAGAACGAGCACAAGATCGGTCCCGCCGTTGCCGGACGAGACCTGCGCCGACATGGGCACACCCTCGATGCTGACGGTCTGCGTCGAGCCGCCTTCGCCCGAAGCGTCCCGACCGGACGCGGCGGCGGAAGGCCCTGCCGGCACCGAAACGCCGCTGATGGTCACCGTCTGCGTTGCGGCGCCCTGGCCTCCTCCAGCGCGCTCGCCCGAGTCGGCCGGCGGCGTGCCGACGTTGACGTCGAGGTCGAGCGTCAGGCCCGCCGGCTGGACTGGAGGTGGCGGCGGCGGCCGATGCGGCGGACGAGGCGGCCTTCGCTCCTTGTCGGCCGAACATCCGCACTCGCCGGAGGTCTTTGAAGACTCTTCGCACTCCTCGACGGCGGCGCACTTCCCGGGGTCGTCGTCGGGCCGCGCCTTCTTCCACGCCAAGCCAACGGTGCCGAAGATCGTGACCAGGAGCGCGAGAAGAACGAGCACGGACCAGTGAACGAGGCGGTCCAGTTGTTTCGAGGTGAAGGACCCGCCTGTTCCGTTGTGAGCCATGGCCAGGAAGCGGATCCGGATCAGACCGCTCCGCCGAAGTCGGACGCGCCGCGGGCCAGCCTGGAAGCGTCGGGCGCGGCAATGGAGTCGTCGCGCGCGGGTTCGGCGCCGAAGCGCGACGACCTGACTATGTGGCCATCAGAATTTCGGGGGGGGGGGGGGGGGGGGGGGGGGGGGGGGGTTAACCGAGCGGGAATGCGCCACGACGCTGTGACCTTCCGGCATCAAGCGCCGGCAACGACCCGCGCCCGAACCAGCTTGGGCCATCGGAACTGGCCTGCTCCTCACCGACTCTCCCGATTGTCTTCTCGTCAAGGTCAAAGGAACCTACTCGCTTCGATTCACGAAGGTCAAGCTGTGCTAGCGTCCCCCCGAGCGAGCCGCCTTCTCCTTCGAGACCGGCCGTTTCAGGAGGGTTCGGATGATACGCGAGACGATTCCTGTCCCGATCGAGTACCCGACCTCCGACGGCAACCCGATGGCGGAGACGAAGCGGCACTTCATAGCCACGGTCGACGTCTGGCAGCGGCTGGAGCGGTACTACCGGAACCGCTCCGACGTCTTCGTCGGCGCCGACCAGCTTCTCTACTACGTCGAGGGCGATCCCCGGAAGTCGGTGGCGCCGGACATCTACGTCGTTCTGGGCGCCCCGAAGCTCCCGCCGCGGGACACTTGGCAGGTCTGGCGGGAAGACGGAAGGACGCCCGACTTCATCCTTGAAGTGACCTCGAAGAAGACCCGTCGGATGGACGAAGGCCGCAAGCGCCGCCTCTACCAGAAGCTCGGCGTGGTCGAGTACTGGCAGTACGACCCGACGGGCGACTATCTGAATCCGGTCCTCAAGGGACAGCGGCTTCGCGGCGGGCGCTATCGCCCCATCGCGGGGACCGCCGAGCGGGACGGCAGCCTGCGATTCCAAAGCGACCTGGGCTTCGAACTGCACCTCGCGGCGGAAGAACTCCGCATCTTCGACCCGGGGATTGGGAGCTACCTTCCGACGTGGGACGAGGAGACGGCCCGCGCCGACGCCGCCGAGGCGGCCGCGGCCGAAGGCCGGCGCCGCATCGCGGAGCTTGAGGCCGCCCTGCAGGCGGCGAGTAGCTGAAGAACGGCTGTTCCGCGGCGAAGGGCGCCGTCAGGCGTCGTCAACGCTGGCGCGGAACCGCGGCGGCCGGCGATGCGGGGCGGCCTGCTCGAACGCCCAGGCGATGCGAATCAGCGTCGGCTCGCTCCAGGCCGCGCCGAAGAACGAGACGCCCACCGGCAGGCCGTGAACGTGGCCGGCCGGAACGGTGACGTTCGGATAGCCGGCGACCGCAGCCGCGCCGGAACTGCCGACCGAGAAGGTGTCGCCGTGGACCAGGTCGGTCACCCAGGCCGGACCGCCGCTCGGCCCGAGGATGGCGTCGAGGCGATGCTCTGCTAGCGCCGTGTCGAGGCCCTCCTCGCGGGACAGGCGGTTCGCCGTGTCGCGGGCCGTGCGGTAGGCGGCTTCGGTCAGCGGTCCCTTGCCTTCCGCCTCGATCAGGATCTCCTGGCCGAAGAAGGGCATCTCGCGTTCCGCGTTCGCCTCGTTGAATGCGATGACGTCGGCCAGTGACGCGACCGGGGCTCCGTCACCGAGTTCGGCCAGGTAGGCGTTCAGCCCGGCCTTGAACTCGTAGAGCATCGCTTCGTACTCGTGCCGTCCCACCTCCTGGCGGTGGGCGATCTCGACCGGATCGACGATCTCGGCGCCCAGGCTCCGGAGCGTCTCGATCGCCTCCTCCATCACCGCGTCGACCCGGCCGTCGCGATCGAAGAACTGGCGGCCGACGCCGATGCGAAGGTCGCTCAGGTCGGCCGCTCCCGACTCTTCGAGGTGGCGACCCAGATCGCTCGGAACCGGCGACACAGCGGTCGCCTCGTCCAGCGGATCCCGTCCCGTCATGCCGCTGAGCAGGGCGGCTGCGTCGGCGACCGTGCGAGCCATCGGACCAGCCGTGTCCTGCACCGCGGAAATCGGCACGATGCCGCTACGACTGACGAGACCCACGGTCGGCTTGATGCCGACCAGGCCGTTCGCCGACGACGGGCAGATGATCGAGCCGTCGGTCTCCGTGCCGACCGCCGCGGCGCAGAGGTTCGCGGACGCGGCGGCGCCCGAACCGGAACTCGAACCGCACGGATTGCGGCTGAGAACGTAGGGATTCCGGCACTGTCCACCGCGCGCGCTCCAGCCCGAACTCGACCGGTTGGAACGGAAGTTGGCCCACTCGCTCAGGTTCGCCTTGCCGAGAAGAACGGCGCCCGCACGCCGGAGTTGCGCCGCGACGAAGGCATCCCGCGGCGGGATGGACCCTTCGAGGGCCAGCGAACCGGCGGTGGTCGTCGTGCGGTCGGCGGTCGCGATGTTGTCCTTGAGCAGGATCGGGACGCCGTGCAGCGGGCCGCGCACGTTTCCGGCGGCGCGCTCGCGGTCGAGCTCTTCCGCGATCTCGAGTGCGTCCGGGTTCGTCTCGATGACGGAGCGCAGTGTCGGCCCCTGACCGTCGAGGGCCTCGATGCGGCCGAGGTAGAGCCCGGCGATCTCCCGGCTCGTCCGCTCGCCGTCCGCCATCTGACGGCCCAGGTCGGCGATGGTGGCCTCTTCGAGTTCGAAGCCGTCGACGGGCGCCGCCGGCGCGTCGTCCGTCCGCCGGTCCACGTCACGGTCGGAGGGAGCGCAAGCCGCGCCAGCCACTGCCGCCGCGCCCAGCGCGCCCGCCGCGGCCATCACCTGCCTCCGCGTGGCGCCCTCCTTCCCGTTCATGGCACCACGCTAGCAAGAACCCCGGACGGCTCCCCACCGGGTGCGCCGGCGCCCTCGCCGGCCGCCGCCGAAGGCGGCATTGAAACGCGCCGGCCGAAGGCCGGCTCCGCCGTCCGGCCACTCAGGCCCAACCCCCACAGCCACGCCACCACGGCACCCAGCGGCACGTACCACGGCCACGCGAGCACCGCGCCACCGGGACCCTCGGCCCAGCGCCACAGCGCCAGCACGCCGCCGGCCCCCAGGGCCAGGAAGAGGCTGGCGGCCGGGCGGCCGCGGCCGTCCATGCGCAGCCAGGCAGCGAGCAGCACGACGCATCCGAGCAGGCAGATCCAGCCCGCCGCCGATTGGTGCCAGACCGCCGCGAACACGGCGAGCGCCGAGAGTGGCCCGGACCAGAGGAAGCCCCGTCCGTCGCGGCCGAACGGCGCCAGGGACAGAGCCACGGCCGCCAGCAGGGCGCCTCCGGTGTACCCGGCCATCGCCAGGGCGAGATCGAGCAGCGCGTCGTAGCGGGCCGCGACCGCGTCCATCGAGAGCGAAGTCAGGCCGAGTACGAGCCCCCAGCCGAGCACGAGCAGCCGCGCCAGGCGCACGCCGCCGCCGGAGCGCACACGGGAGCGCAGGAGCGCGGAGGTTGTCTGCGCGAGCGCCGCGAGGATCGAGTCGAGGCTGGAAACCGCCGCCGCCAGCGCGCCGGCGACGACCAGGGCCTTCAGGCCGACGGCCACCGCCTCGACCGCGAAGACGGCGAAGATCCGGTCGGGCTGCTCGGCCACGATCTCGGCCGCGACGCCTGCAAGCGGCACCTGCTCGTAGTAGGCCCACAGACCGATCCCGACGAAAGCGAAGGAGAGGGAGACGAGCACGGAGACGCCGCTGGCGGTCACCGCCAGTTGAGCGTCCCGCGCGCTGCGGCAGCAGAAGAGGCGCTGCGCCATCAACTGGTCCGTGCCGAAGGCGGCGACGCCGCCGATCGTGGCGCCGATCAGCGCCGCCCAGAGCGTGTAGGGCGCGGTCAGGGATGCCGACAGGTCGAACAGCGTGAACTTCCCCGCGCTCCATGCCGCGCCAAGCGCCGGCGCCATGCCCGCCTCGAGCTCCCAGGCGACGACGCCCAGGCTGACCGCGACGCCGGCCACGAACAGCAGGAAGAGCACGACGTCCGTCCACACCACCGCGGCGATGCCGCCGAGCCAGGTCCAGATCACGGCGATGACCACCACTGCCGCCACCGCGGCCACGTGAGGCGGCACGCCGGTCGTCCGTTCCAGCCAACCCAGTTCCCGGTGCAGAAGAACGCCCAGGACGACGGCGGAGAGGTAGACCCGCGCGGACTGGGCCAGGACGCCTCCGAGCCAGAACATGCCGGTCGCCGTCCGTCGCACAGGGGCTCCCGAGGCGCCCAGCCGCCGCTCGATCAGGTCGTAGGGGCTCATCACGTCGTAGCGGTAGTAGGCGGGGACGAGGAGCCACGCCACCAGGAACCGGGCGGCGAGGTAGCCGAACAACCCGATCTGCAGGTATGTCAGGTCGCCGCCCGGCCGATGAACGATCGAGGGCAGGCTGATGTAGGTGACCGCGCTGATCTCGGTCGCGACCAGGGAGGCCGCTACCGCGTACCAGGGGAGGTTCCGGGCGCCGCCGAAGTAGTCGCGCTCGGTCTTCTGCCGCCGCGACAGCGAGCGCGCCATCACCGTGATGGCGGCGAAGAGCGCCAGGAGAATCAGCCAGTCGGCAAGGCCGAAGCTGCCGCCGAGGCCCATGCCGTCCTACGAGTGGTTCACTCGCCCCGGTACACGAGACCCCGGGTGCTCGTCGTGACGCGGTAGAGCCCGGTGCGGGCCGTCATGTAGAGCGTGCTGCCGTCGCCGCCGAAGGCGGTGTTCGCTGGCAGCTCGGCCGGCGCGACCGTGCCCAGGTGGCGGCCGTCGGGGCTGAAGACCATCACGCCGCCAGGTCCCGTCGCGAACACGTTGCCGTCCACGTCGACGGCCAGGCCGTCCGGCGCGCCCGGCGCCTCCATGTCGCTGGCGTCGAAGAACATCTCGCCTTCGCCCAGGGTCAGGTCGTCGTTCACCGCGTACTTCTTCCAGTAGCGGTTCGGCGGCGCGTCCGAGTTCGCCACGTAGAGCGTCTTCTCGTCGGGCGACAGGCCGAGGCCGTTCGGGCGGGTCTGGCCTGTCTCGAGCAGCGTCACCGTGCCGTCCGGGTCCAGGCGGTAGATGCCGTTGTGGTCCTGCTCCTTGTTCTCCGACTGGTTCGGCAGGCCGTAGGGCGGATCGGTGAAGAAGGCGGCGCCGCTCGAGTGGAACACGATGTCGTTCGGGCTGTTCAGCCGCTTGCCGTCGTAGCTGCCGGCCAGCGTCGTCCGCTCGCCGTCGAGCTCCATCGCCGACACCACGCGGTTGCCGTGCTCGCAGAGAACGAGGCGGCCGTCCGGGTGAAGCGCCAGCCCGTTCGATCCGCCGGTGCCGCCGGTGCCGGCGTCGTCCGGCAGGACCGGATCGAGGAACACCACCGCGCCCTCGCCTTCGGACCAGCGGTAGACCTTGTTCTGAGGGATATCGCTGAAGTAGAGGCGGTCGGGGTCACCGGGGACCCACACCGGACCCTCGGTGAATGTGAAGCCGTCCGCGACCTTCTCGACCACGGCGCCGGCGGGCACCAGGTCATCCATCGCCGGATCGTTGCGCAGCACCGTACCGTCGCTCTCCATCTGTTCCGTTGCCTCCTCCGCCATCGTCTCGGCTTCCTCGCCGTCGCCGCCATAGCCGCAACCTGCTGCAACCAGCACCGCGCCCAGGATGGCCCATCCGGCCCGGGAACTCTTCATCGTCGAGTCTCCTTCTGACGTCTGCTCACTTCTTCCGCGAAGGCGTGAGGATAGCAACAGGTATTCTCGCGACGTTGCCTTCTTCGCCCGCCATGGATGCCGTGCGAGGACTCACCAATGCGCCGGCGGTTCGGCTCCTGGCGGCTGTTCCGCTCTTCGCCGCCTCCTTCGCCTGCCAATCGACAAGACTCGCGTCAAACGTGTCTTCACCGGGATCGGCAGAGCCGGCTGCGGCCGCCGCCACGCTCCAGGATGCGGCGCCCGCGTCCGTCGGCTTCGACCCGGAGCGGCTCCAGCAGGCCGGCGCCCTGTTGGAGAAGGCCGTGGCCGAGGGTGTCACTCCGGGTGGCGTCCTGCTGGTCGCGCGCCGCGGCGCCATCGCGCTCGAAGGGGCTGCCGGCCGGCTGACCTGGGACGACGGCGCTCCCGCCGTCACTCCGTCGACCATCTACGACCTGGCCTCCCTGACCAAGGTCATCGCGACGACGACCCTGATGATGCGCCGGGTCGAGTCCGGCGCGCTCGACCTCGACGCCACCGCCGCCGCCTACCTGCCGGAGCTCGAAGGACGGCCGGTCGGAGACGCGACCCTGAGAGACCTGCTCGCCCACTCGAGCGGCCTGCCCTGCTGCACCGAGCTGTTCCGGGAGCTGGGGGAAGGTCTCGACCGCGACGACGCTCGCGTCCGCTACCTCGAGCACATCGCCGCCACCGAAATGGAGGCCGGGGCCCGCGAACGGGCGATCTACTCGGACCTCGGCGTGCTGCTGGTCGGAGAGATCCTGGAACGCCAGTCCGGCCGGCCTCTCGACGTCCTGGTCCAGGAGGAGGTACTCGGTCCCCTGACGCTGCGGGACACCGGCTACCTCCCCGATCCCGCTCTTCGCGAGCGGATCGCTCCGACGGAGCCCGACGACTGGCGCGGGCGGCTCCCCCACGGCGAAGTCCACGACGAGAACACTCACGCACTGGGGGGCGTGGCGCCCCACGCCGGGCTGTTCGGCACCGCGCGCGATGTCGCGACGTTCGCGCAGGCGATGCTGAACGGCGGCGTCTACGGCGAACGGCGCATCGCCCGCGCCGAAACGGTCGCCCTATTCACGCGCCGCGCCGAGCTCGTCCCCGACAGCAGCCGCGCACTGGGCTGGGACACGCCGTCCGACCCCAGTTCCGCCGGCCGCTACTTCTCCACCCGCTCCTACGGCCACACCGGCTTCACGGGGACCTCGCTCTGGATCGATCCGGAACTCGAGCTGATCGTCGTTCTGCTGACGAACCGGGTCCACCCGACCCGCGACAACATCGCGATCCGGAGGCTCCGGCCGGCGATCCACGACGCGGTGGTCATGGCCATCGAGGACACCACGGTCGAGCAGCGGCTCGACGGCTAGCCCGGATATTTCACCGAGGGTTTTGAGATCGGGTCTCTTCCGGCGGATAATCCAAGTGTTCACAAGCATTTGGGAGATCCACAGGAGAGAGACCCGTGAAGACAGAGTGTACTTCGTCGCAGCTTGAGTTTGGCTTCCACGGTCGTCGTCGGGTGACGGCTGGTTTCGACGGCGGCGATCTGACCTCGGAGGGTGGCGGTCTTCTGCTTCGGGAGACGGACGCTTGTCTGGGGCTGATGAGGCGGTTGGCGTGCTGTTTTGGGGATTGTCGCGATCCGTCAGCGGTGGAGCACACGGTGCAGGACCTGGTGTCTCAGCGGATCTACGGTGTGGCGCTGGGCTACGAGGACCTGAATGACCACGATCAGCTTCGCCGTTCCAGGCTGATGGCTCTTCTGGTGGGCAAGTCGGACATCACGGGTGGAGATCGTCGTCGGCTGCGCGACCGGGGCAATCCGCTGGCTTCTCCGAGCGGTCTGAATCGGCTGGAGCTGTCTCGTCCGGAGCAGGCCCAGAGCGATCGCTACAAGCGGATCGCGGCGGATCATGAGTCGTTGGACCGGCTGCTGGTGGACGTCTTCCTGGAGTCTCACGATTCTGCGCCTGAGGAGATCGTTCTGGACCTCGACGCGACGGACGATCCGCTGCACGGCGCCCAGGAGGGTCGGTTCTTCCACGGCTTCTATCGCTCGTACTGCTACCTGCCGCTGTACATGTTCTGCGGCGAGCACCTGCTGTTGGCCCGGCTGCGGAGGTCGAATCGGGACGCCAGCGCCGGCACGGTGGAGGAGCTTCGCCGGATCGTGCCGCAGATTCGTGCGGTCTGGCCGGACACCCGGATCATCCTGCGGGGAGACTCGGGCTTCGCCCGCGAGGAAATCATGGCGTGGTGCGAGGCACAGGACGTGGACTACGTGTTCGGGCTGGCGCGCAATCAGCGCCTGGAGCGCCGCATCGAGAAGGCGCTCAGGAAGTCCCGGCGGCGCTGTCTGGAGAGAGGCGAGGCCTCGCGCCGGTTCCGCGAGTTCCGGCACCGGACGCTGTCCTCCTGGTCTCGCAAGAGGCGCGTGGTGGGCAAGGCGGAGTGGCTGCCCAGGGGACGCAATCCGCGCTTCGTGGTCACCAGCCTAAAGCCGAGCCGGTCCGGCAAACGGGACCTCTACGAGAAGCTCTACTGCGCCCGCGGCGACATGGAGAATCGCATCAAGGAGCAGCAGCTCGACCTGTTCGCCGACCGCACCTCGACCAGGACCATCGCCGGCAATCAGATGCGCCTCTACTGGGCCAGCTTCGCCTACGTGCTCATGGCCGCTCTGCGGCGCATCGCCCTCGCCGGCACCCAGTTCGCCCGCGCACAGTGCGGGACCATCCGCCTCAAACTGCTCAAGATCGCCGCCCAGCTACGCATCACCCACCGACGCATCCGCCTCGCAATGCCCTCCGCCTTCCCCTGGCAGACCGACTTCCAAGCCGCGCTTGACAACCTCGCCAAGCGACCCCGCTACCGACCGGCTGCCTGAGCCTCGGGGGATTCCCCCCCCCCCAACTCTCGCGCCTGCTGCAAAGACCGGCCGTCGAGGTGCGCCTCGGCGCCTCTGCCTGCCGTCGAAAACCAACGGCCTGGACGATCTTCGACCCCCAAAGCCGCCGATCGGAACCGCCGGATCCGTGAAACCCGACAGACCGGTCCGCTTGACGCCGATACTGCTCGGCAACAACCCCAGCAAGGCCGAACTGGATCACGCGGTGAAATATGCGGGCTAGCAAGGTCGCCGCTTCGCGGCGCGTCTTCCTCAGAAGCCGGCGGGGGCGCCGGCGCACCCAGTGTGGGGCGCTGCCTACAGCGCCACGCCCAGGGAGCGCAGATCCCGTTCCGCCTGCTCCTGCCAGCCGCGGTTGGCGGCGGGACTGGCCGGACTCGGGTGCAGCATCCTGCCGATCGGCACGCCGGCTTCCGCGAGCGCTCGCCTCGCCCTCCCCTCGGCGAAGGCGCCGACACCGACCACGAGTCGCGGCTCCAGCACCTGGGCCGCCCGCAGCAAGGCGCGGTCACAGACCTCGAAGAGAGGCGCCTTCTCGCGCGCCTGCAGCCGATCCGGGGTCAGGTTCGCGCCGCTCTCCAGAAGAAACGCCAGCGGGCAGTAGTTCCAGATGAGAAAGCGCTTGAAGAACGCCTCCGGGTTCTCGAAACGCTGCTTCGCCCAGCCCCAGACCCGCCGGCCGCTGACCTCGCTCCGCCGGCAGTCGAAGCCGAGGATCGGCCGTTTCGGATGCTGAACGGCCGGTGGCTCCACCGGAGCGTCGATGCCGAGCCAGTCCCGCGCGTGGGCCACCTCGCCGAACGGTACGCCGGTCTGCGTCATGCCCCAGGGACCCGGGTTCATGCCCAGGAGGACCACCCTGCCGGGCCGGTCGCCGGCCAGGTTCAGGTAGGCGTGGTGGGCCGCCCGCGCGTAGATGAGCGGGTTGTAGACGTGGGCGACCGGCGGGCCGAAGCCGAGCGCGTCGACCGCCCGGGCCAGTTCGTCAGCGATCGGGATGAGCCGGGAACGGGCCATGCCGCGCCTCTCCGGACTCAGACAATCCGCGACGTTTGACCGGTCCAGTAGCGGTCGCGCAGCAGGCGCTTGTAGAGCTTGCCAGTGGGAAGCCGCGGAAGCTGCTCCTCGAAGTCGATCGACTTCGGCGCCTTGTAGCGCGCAACGCGCTCGCGGGCGTAGGCCAGGAGCTCCTCGGCGACGTCCGGGCTCTCTTCGAAGTCCGGCATCAACTGGACGACCGCCTTGACCTCTTCGCCCAGGTCCTCGTTCGGCACCCCGATCACCGCCACGTCGGCCACCTTCGGATGGAGAACGAGAGCGTCCTCGACCTCCTGGGGATAGATGTTGACGCCGCCCGAGATGATCATGAACGCCTTGCGGTCGGTGAGGAAGACGTAGCCGTCTTCGTCCAGATAACCGACGTCGCCGAGGGTGCTCCAGCGGGCGTGGCGCGGATGCCGCGAGCCGAGCGTCTTCTCCCGGTCACCGTGGTACTCGAAGAGGTCCGCGTCCTCGGGCGGTTCGAAGAAGATCGTCCCCGGCTCGCCCGCCGGCACTTCCTCGCCCTCGTCGTCGCAGATGTGGACCGTCGCCGTCAGGCACTTGCCGACCGTGCCCGGCTTCCTCAGCCACTCGTCCGTTTCGACCGCGCACATGCCGTTGCCCTCGGAACCGGCGTAGTACTCCAGGATGATCGGCCCCCACCACTCGATCATCCGGCGCTTGACGTCGACCGGGCAGGGAGCGGCGGCGTGGATCGCCCGCGCATGGCTCGACAGGTCGTAGCGGGTACGCGCCTCCTCGGGGAGCTTGAGCATGCGGCTGAACATCGTCGGCACCCACTGGCTGACGGTGACGCCAAAGTCCTCGATCGCCTTGAGCGAGAGTTCCGGATCGAAGCGCTCCATGACGACGACCGTGCCGCCGAGCGTCTGCGTGCCGGCGGTGAAACCGATCGGCGCCGCGTGGTAGAGCGGCGCCGGCGACAGGTAGATCGAGTCGGCGTCGATGCCGTAGATGCTCGTCAGCACCTCGAAGCGCTGGTCCGGCATCTCCTCGACCGACAGGCCGGTCAGCGGCCGGAGGATCCCCTTCGGCCTGCCGGTCGTACCGGAGCTGTAGAGCATCGTGCTTCCGCGCGGCTCCTCGGCGAGGGGCTCCGCCGGGAACGCGGCCGTCGCCTCGCCGTAGTCGTCCCAGCCGGGCGGGATGCCCAGGCCATCGTCGTCGACGATCAGCCGGCCGGGACACGTCGGGATCAGGTCGGTCAGTTCGGCGCACGCTTCGGCCAGCTTCGCTGAAGCGACGATGCCCCGCGCGCCACAGTCCTTGACGATGTACGCCGCCTCCTCGGCGGTCAGGTAGCGGTTCACCGTCGTCAGGTAGAGGCCCGACCGGATCGCCGCCCAGTAGACCTCGAGGTACCGGGGGTGGTTCTCCATGAAGATCGCCACGTGGTCTTCCGGCCGCAGGCCCTGGGCGTACCAGAGTTGCGCCAGCCGGTTCGACCGCCGGTCGAGTTCCAGGTAGGTGACCGTCTCGCCGGTCCCGGCCATGATGACCGCCGGCTTGTCCGGGGTCTCACGCGCGTACCTGCCGGGATACATCCTCCGTCTCGCGCTCTTCCCGGCCCCGGCTCAGGAACCGACCGGCTCCATCTGCCAACTGACCATCGTCTCGATGCGGCAGGCCAGGAAGCGGGTGGCGTCGATCTCGATCTCGGCGTCCACCATCGCGCTCTCCGAGGAATCGAAGGTGCCGGTGATCACCGCCTCGATCAGGCCGTCCTGGTCGACGCGGACGTCGTTCGGCGTGCGGAACCGGAAGCCGGCGTCGCGGATCCGGATGTTCGCGTTGGAGTTCCCGAACCTCGTGAAGGCATTGATCAGCGTGGCGCAAGCCTCGGGCTCGCCAACGGCCGCGTCCGCGAGTCCCGGCAGGTGAACGAGGAAGGCGGCGAGCCGCACGTCGTCATCGTCGCGTTCCAGGATGAAACGGAACTCCTCATCCTGCGGCCCGGTGCCGGCCCACTCGCCGAGGGTGAAGACGACGAGTTCGACGCCCAGGAGATCGCCGCGCTTGTCGCAGCCGCCGAGCGACAGGAGCAGCAGCGAGGCGGCCAGGAGGATAGCCAGACGGCGCGGACGGTCGGAGCGCGGGGTCGGCGGAGAGTCTGAAACGAGCATCGGGTGACTCGGCGAACGAAGTCACACTATCGCAGCGCCGCGGCCCGCCGCCGGCTCGCCAGCAGCAGACCGACGCTGAAGATGGTGAGCGTGCCGATGACGGTGATCATGTAGCTGTGCAGCGGAATGCGCAGCATCGCGAGACCGCCCTCGAGCTGCGGCGACACGGTCATCCACACGATGACCAGCACCCCCACGAGCACTCCCGCCTGCGCCGCCGCCCGATCCGCCCGGGGCGCCAGGCGGTCGAGCGCGAACAGCCCGAGCAGTCCGCCGGCGAAGATTCCCGACACCGTCCACCAGACGTCCAGCAGGCTCTCGGCACCGATCATCAGCAGCGCGGCGCCGGTGCCCAGCAATCCGATCACGACCGTGGCCCTGCGCAGCACCCGCAGATCCTCCGCCTCGGCGCCATCGGCGTCCGGCTCGGGCCGGATCCAGGTCCGGTAGATGTCCGAAAGGAAGACCGTGGCCGAACTGTTGAACGACGTGTCGATGCTGCTCATCGCGGCCGCGAACAGCGCGGCGATCAGCAGCCCCGCCGCGCCGGACGGCAGCCGGGTCGAGATGTAGTGCGGGAAGGCCTGGTCGGCGGCGAGGCCGGCCGCCTCGGGCTGTCCCTGAAGAACGACGAACAGCCCGGTGCCGATGAAGAAGAAAACAGCCGAAACCGGCAGGTAGAGGCCGGCCGCCAGCCACACCGAGCGCGACGCGGCGCGATCGCTGTTCGCGGCGTGGTAGCGCTGAACGTAGCTCTGGTCGATGCCGAAGTTGGTGAAGTTGATGAACAGGCCGTAGACCAGGACGACCCAGAACGTCGAGGTCGTGAACTCGAACGCGAAGCTGCCGAGCGAGAACTTCTCCGCCGCCCGCGCCGTCTCGATCAGGCCGCCCAACCCCCCTTGCGCATCCGCGACCAGGAGTCCGACGACGATCAGAGCACCCACGGTCAGCACCACGCTCTGGATCACGTCGGTCCAGATGACCGCCTCGATGCCTCCGACCAGCGTGTAGACCGTGACGACGACGCCCGTGCTGAGGATGATCCAGGCCACCGGCCAGCCGGTCAGGGCGTTCATCGCCAGGGCCACACCGAACAGGATCGAACCGACCCGCGCGAACTGGGTCAGCAGGTAACAGGCTACGGCGTAGGTCCGCGCCCAGCGGCCGAACCGCGCCTCCAGGTGGTGATACGCCGATATCGCGTCGCCGCGGCGGTAGAACGGAATCCACCAGCGCGCCGCCAGGAACGCCGCCACCGGCAGGGACAGCGAGAACACGAAGGCGTTCCAGTTGCCGCCGAACGCCTGCCCGGGCACTCCGATGAACGTGTTGCTCGAAAGGAACGTGCCGAACATCGACATGCCGACCGCCCAGCCCGGCAGCGCTCCGCCCGCGACCATGAAACCGCGCGCCGTTCCGCTCCGTTTGGCGAGCGAGAGGCCCAGCGCGACGACCGCCGCCAGGTAGGCGGCGAAGACGACGAGATCGGCGCCGGCGGTCACTCGGGAGGCAGGACCGGCGCTTCGTGCGGCCACTCGACGCCGGGCATCGGATGACGCGGAAGCGCCGCGGGATCGAGCACCACGTGCCGGACCCGGGTGCGCCGGTGCGTGTACGTCACGTGGACCAGCCCGTCACCGGCCTGGATCACCGCCGGGTAGGAGTACTCGCCGTCCTGGTCCTCCAGCATCAGCGCAGCGTCCCAGGCGTTCCCGTCGTCCGAGACAGCCACGTTGAGCCGGGAGCGGGAGCCGGCCCAGGCGCCGTCGATGCGTACCTTGTGGTTGTACACGAGGACGTGGCGCCCGTCGGCCAGGGTCACGCCGTCGACGCCCGCGTCCGGGTTGAGCAGGCCGGTGGCGTAGATCGGCCCCCAGGTGCGGCCTTCATCAGCGGAACGGGAAGCGGCGATGCGGCTCTGCTTGGACCGGAACATCGCCAGGAGCTCGCCGTCACCCAGAGTCAGGATCGTCGGCTGGATGATCCAGAAGTCCTCGCCCGACGATGTTGTTCCGACCAGACTCTCCGTCCGCGTCCACGTCTGCCCGGAATCGTCCGAACGCTCGAAGTGGGCCCGCCAGGCGGGAGGTTCGGGCGCGTCCTCGATGCTCGAACCCGCCAGCAGCGAGCCGTCGGCGAGAGTGATCGGCTTGTTCTTGATCGGTCCCAGGATGCCGTCCGGAAGCCGCCGCGGCTCGCTCCAGGTGCGGCCGTCGTCCTGCGATTCCATGACCATCCCCCACCACTCCGGCGGGCTCGGGCCGACCTTGTAGAAGAGCAGCAGCGGCGCACCGTCCCGGCGCGGCTGGTAGAGAACCGGGTTCCAGGTCGGGTAGCGAGTGCCGTCGGCCTGGACGCCGTTGGCCACTTCGACGGGCGCCGTCCAGCCGTCGCCACCGAGCCGGCTGAACCAGATGCCGACATCGGGGTTGCGCTCGGCGGTACCGCCGAACCAGGCCGCGACGAGTGCGCCCGACGCGGTCTCGGCGATCGTCGAGGCGTGGCACTCGGGGTGCGGCGCGTCGTCGAAGATGAACTCGGCGAGCACGACGCCGTCCTGGCCGGCCGCCGGGATCGCGACCAGCACGACGAGCGCTCCGGCCGCAGCGCCGGCCCGTAACCACGAACTCGTCACGGCGCGTCCCCCGCGGCCCCGGCAAGCACAAGCTCCTCCGCCTGCCTCGCGATCTCTCCCGCCCGCTCCAGGAGCTCCTCCCCGGTCGCACTGCTGATCGGGTGCTCGATCACCGCGAACCGGTAGTCCGGCGCGCCGCAGGCATGGGCCATCAACTCGGCGCCGTCGACGAACGCCGACGTCATGACCCCGACCGCCGGCACCCCCTCGCGCTCGAACGTGACGGCGTCGTGCAGACTGCACGACGAGCAGCTCCCTCAATCGCCGACGCCGGTAATCACCAACCGCCGCCGAGCCAGACGGCGGACCAGTTCCGACTCCGCCGGAGCGCTGTAGTTCCCCTTCGTCGCCCGCTCGACCGAGGCCACGCTCCAGCGTTGCCGCAGCAGGGACTCCAGGTGGTCGAAGAGCGGCTCGACGCCGGCCTTGCCGTTCGACAGCAGCGCGACATCGATGCCTCGGAAAGCGGCGAGCCGCGGCGCCGGCGTGAGTGGAGAAGGCGAACCCTCCCAGGACGGGTCGAGCACCTGCACGGCAGGGAGTGTAGCCGGCGGGCCGGCCTGGCTCCGGCGGGCCAGCCCCAGCACCACGGAGGAGGTAAACGGACTAGGCTCGCCACTGTTCTCTTCGGCCATGCTCGACTCTTATCACCATGGACATCGGCACCCGGGAGGCTGAGCGATGAGGAAAGTCCGCTACTGCGTCGCCACGAGCCTGGACGGCTACATCGCCGGACCGAAGGGCGAGGCCGACTGGATCGTCGTCGACCCCGACTACGACTTCGCCGAACTGTACGGAGAGTTCGACACCTATCTCATCGGCCGCAAGACCTTCGAGAGCACCGGCGGACAGGACCAGGGTTCGATGCCTGGTGCGAGGACCTTCGTGTTTTCGCGCACCCTCCGGCAAGCCGACTACAGGAACGTCACGATCGTCGGCGACGACTGGAAGGAAGTCGTCCAGGCACTTCGCGAGGAAACCGGCAGGAAGGACATCTGGCTGTTCGGCGGCGGATCGCTGTTCCGCAGCCTTGCCGAGGCGGGCCTGGTAGACACGGTCGAAGTGGCCGTGATTCCGGTGATCCTTGGCGGCGGCGTTCCGCTGATCGCCGAACCGGCGCCGCGGATCAGGCTCGAACTCGAAGCACAGGACATCTACAAGGAAACCGGCACAGTCGGCCTGGTGTACTCCGTGGAGCGTCCCTAGCTAGTTCTCGTCCAGAAACGCGGTTTTCTGCGCTTCAGGAAGGCGAGATCGCAGGCTGGTTGAGAGTCTTCAGAGGCTGTTTCGGGCGGTAGCGGCGGTGCCGGGGAGTGAATCGCCGGCGGTCGGCGGGGTTTGGCCACCTCCGCGAGATGTCGCCCACGGGGGAGCTTCCGGTTGGTTTGTGACCGGGTGTCGGGCGACGGAAGCGGCGGTTGGTCAGGTCGATCCGGGCTGCAGGCGGGCGAGCCGGATCAGGTTGTGAGCAAGCACCGCCGAGTGGACGTAGGCGCGGAAGTGGGTCAGGCCTTTCCAGTTGCAGCGTGCGAGTCCGAAGCAGCGTTTCAGGTAGGAGATACCGGCTTCGATCCCCGCTCGGAAGCGTTTCAACTGCCCGTAGATCCAGGAGGACCGGGCCATCTGGTCCGCCTTGAGGCCGCCCTTCTTGTGAAAGACGACATCGACGACGCCCAGGGCCTTCGCGTCTTCGAGGTTGCTCTTCGAGCCGTAGCCGCCGTCGAGAGCGGCGCGCTCCGGCGCCGAGCCGTAGTGCGCGACGTGGCGCTTGAGCATAGGCAGGCAGCGCTCGCTGTCGGCCGGATTACCGCTCTCGACCACCACGTCGAGCACCAGTCCGCTCTTGCCCGTGGCCAGATTGATCTTGTGTCCGTAGTGCGTCCTGCGGCCGCCCTTGCGAATGATGTCCGTGTGGGGCTCGAACAGGCTTGCCACCTTCTCCGGCGCCGGCACGGTTTCGCCGTGCAACACTCGGCGCCTGGTCTGATCCACCACGCGCTCGAGCAGCTCCATGCAGTGCTCCGCACGACTCTCCCAGGATCGCGCCCAGGGCTCCTGAGTGGCTCCTACCTGCGGTTTGGCCGCCTTCACGTAACCGGTCGTCCGGGCGACCAGCCTCAACAATCGGCGATACGTCTGTGCCCGACGCTTGGCCCCGCGCCGCGAACGGACCTCCAGCGCCCGCCGCTTGCAGGCACGGCGGTGGTCGTGAAACACCACCGCCGTCCCCAAGTGCTTGCGCGCTTCCTTGAGCAACCGCGTCAGCACACGAACCCCGTCCAGCAGCAGACGACTGTCCTCCGGCGACAGAATGTGAGTCTCCGTCACCGTGCTGTCGATCCGCACCGCCGCGCCCGTCTCGATCCCCTCGGTGTGCGCGAACCGCAACAGATGACGGTTGATTCGCTCCCAGGTCGCCGGCCGAATCCCACTGATCAGGGCCTGCAACGCCGACTTTCCAGGCGCCCGGCCGCCGCCAAGACGGGCGAAGCGCTGTGCCGTCAGAGAGTCCCGAAGCGTGAACGCCAACTCCCTGTAACCCTGCTGCCACAAGTGCTTGAGCACCGCGCAGCGCAGGATCGTCTCGCAGGTCAGGCCTTGGCGACCTACCGACGACGAAACACCGCGGTCGATGTCCGCAGACACCCACCCCAGAACCTCGCGGTGCTCGTCCAGCCACGCCGAAACCTGCTCCAGAATCGCCGCCGCAGGATGATCCACGACCGGACAATCCAACAGACCAACCTGTGCCGTCCGTCTCGCGCGCATGCTTGCCCCCTCACTCCGATCTGTGAAATCGAAGCTACACCGAGCCCGTTTAGCCCAGCAAAATCAAGCACTTCAGCGTTTCTGGACGAGAACTAGCTAGTTCTCGTCCAGAAACGCGGTTTTCTGCGCTTCAGGAAGGCGAGATCGCAGGCTGGTTGAGAGTCTTCAGAGGCTGTTTCGGGCGGTAGCGGCGGTGCCGGGGAGTGAATCGCCGGCGGTCGGCGGGGTTTGGCCACCTCCGCGAGATGTCGCCCACGGGGGAGCTTCCGGTTGGTTTGTGACCGGGTGTCGGGCGACGGAAGCGGCGGTTGGTCAGGTCGATCCGGGCTGCAGGCGGGCGAGCCGGATCAGGTTGTGAGCAAGCACCGCCGAGTGGACGTAGGCGCGGAAGTGGGTCAGGCCTTTCCAGTTGCAGCGTGCGAGTCCGAAGCAGCGTTTCAGGTAGGAGATACCGGCTTCGATCCCCGCTCGGAAGCGTTTCAACTGCCCGTAGATCCAGGAGGACCGGGCCATCTGGTCCGCCTTGAGGCCGCCCTTCTTGTGAAAGACGACATCGACGACGCCCAGGGCCTTCGCGTCTTCGAGGTTGCTCTTCGAGCCGTAGCCGCCGTCGAGAGCGGCGCGCTCCGGCGCCGAGCCGTAGTGCGCGACGTGGCGCTTGAGCATAGGCAGGCAGCGCTCGCTGTCGGCCGGATTACCGCTCTCGACCACCACGTCGAGCACCAGTCCGCTCTTGCCCGTGGCCAGATTGATCTTGTGTCCGTAGTGCGTCCTGCGGCCGCCCTTGCGAATGATGTCCGTGTGGGGCTCGAACAGGCTTGCCACCTTCTCCGGCGCCGGCACGGTTTCGCCGTGCAACACTCGGCGCCTGGTCTGATCCACCACGCGCTCGAGCAGCTCCATGCAGTGCTCCGCACGACTCTCCCAGGATCGCGCCCAGGGCTCCTGAGTGGCTCCTACCTGCGGTTTGGCCGCCTTCACGTAACCGGTCGTCCGGGCGACCAGCCTCAACAATCGGCGATACGTCTGTGCCCGACGCTTGGCCCCGCGCCGCGAACGGACCTCCAGCGCCCGCCGCTTGCAGGCACGGCGGTGGTCGTGAAACACCACCGCCGTCCCCAAGTGCTTGCGCGCTTCCTTGAGCAACCGCGTCAGCACACGAACCCCGTCCAGCAGCAGACGACTGTCCTCCGGCGACAGAATGTGAGTCTCCGTCACCGTGCTGTCGATCCGCACCGCCGCGCCCGTCTCGATCCCCTCGGTGTGCGCGAACCGCAACAGATGACGGTTGATTCGCTCCCAGGTCGCCGGCCGAATCCCACTGATCAGGGCCTGCAACGCCGACTTTCCAGGCGCCCGGCCGCCGCCAAGACGGGCGAAGCGCTGTGCCGTCAGAGAGTCCCGAAGCGTGAACGCCAACTCCCTGTAACCCTGCTGCCACAAGTGCTTGAGCACCGCGCAGCGCAGGATCGTCTCGCAGGTCAGGCCTTGGCGACCTACCGACGACGAAACACCGCGGTCGATGTCCGCAGACACCCACCCCAGAACCTCGCGGTGCTCGTCCAGCCACGCCGAAACCTGCTCCAGAATCGCCGCCGCAGGATGATCCACGACCGGACAATCCAACAGACCAACCTGTGCCGTCCGTCTCGCGCGCATGCTTGCCCCCTCACTCCGATCTGTGAAATCGAAGCTACACCGAGCCCGTTTAGCCCAGCAAAATCAAGCACTTCAGCGTTTCTGGACGAGAACTAGCTAGAACCGGTCCGCCTCCCAGAACGCGAACCGCTCCGGCGGCAGGCAGCGAACGAGGATGTCGTCTTCGTTCGCCATTCCGAGCCGGCCGGCGAGCACCTCGTCGTCCAGGCTGCGAACCATCCACGTGGCCGGAGGCCTTGCGCCTGGTGGCACCTCGTCCCAGGCCGGCCGGGTATCGATCCGTGCGCCGGCGGCCGCCAGCAGGCGTTCCAGAGCCTCGTCGCGGATCAGGGGCAGCCGGATCGACTCGACGTTCCGCCCGGCCAACGCGGCGGCCAGCAGTTCGTACAAGGCACGGGCTCCATCGCCCTCCCTGCCCCACTCCAGGACCCGCAGCAGGCCGTTGAAGTCGGCGACGCGCAGGTAGGCCGTTGCGTGAGTTCCACCGTCCGCGATCCAGATGTCCTCCTCCGGCGTACCGGCGAGCTGATAGCTGCCCCGCCAGTCCTCCGGGGCGCCGCGGTCGACGATGCCGTCAAGCGGCGCGCCGCCGGCGCCTTCGGCGTAGAGGCGCCAGAGCCTCTCGACATCGCTTCGATCGCGCTCGGCGTCGTACCGGCGGGCATTCGGAGTTTCGGCTCGAGCGCCAGCCGGCCAGCGCAGCGTACGCCAGCCGCGCGACCATGGCCGGTAACCGTACTGTCCGTACCACCGCAGCCGTTCGGCCAGTAGGTACGAGAGCACCATCCCGCTCTCACCCATCGCGGCGATCGCCCGCTCGAGCAGCGCGCCCGCCACTCCCCGGCGCCGGGCATCAGGCCGGGTGAAGACACTGCCGATACCGCCCATGGGCAGCACCTCGCCGCCGATCCGCACCCTGCGCGGGAAGATCTGCACGCAGGACACCAGTTCGCCGGCTCGCTCCGCCACCCAGACGTTGCGCGCTTCGAACGCGGGATCCAGTTCGGTATAGCGGCGGAAGAAGTCCCGGCCACTCTGGCCGTCGGGAAACGGCCAGCCGTCCAGGAGGTCGAGCAGGGGCTCGACCTCGTCGACGCGAAGGACGCGGAGTCGGGTGCCGGCCATGCCGGCGACTCTGCCACGCGAGAGGCGCCCTGCGCGCCTGACGCCCCGGCAAGTAGGCTTGCGCGGGTGAACCAACGCATCCTGACGCTACTCGCACCTTTCCTCCTGCCACTCGCCCTGGCGGCCCAGACCGAACTGCCGGTTCGCGTCGAGCCCTTCCTGCAGCAGGTCGCCGACTACGAAGCGCCCGCCGACGACGACGGCGCCTCGCCTCCGGAAACGCCGGCTCCCGCCCCCACCGCCGACGCCCCCGGCGACGTCCGCGAGATCATCACGGATGCCGCGATCCGAATCGCCGCCGCCTCGTCCACCGGGCTCTACCTCAAGGACGGCTCCGACACGGTCTGGCGGCGCCTGTTGCCGCGCGACGGCGACCGGAGCTGGGCGCCGGTCGACGTCCGTGCCGTGGAGTTCGACTACGACGGCCGGCTGTGGTTCGCGTCGCCCCAGGGTCTGGGCTCTCTCGACGAGATGACAAGCGCCTGGCGCCTCTACGACCGCCACGACGGCCTGCCCTGGAACGACTTCACGAGTCTCGCCGCGGCCCCCGACGGCTCGATCTGGGCGGGCACGACCCGTGGGCTGGTCCACCTGATCCCCGGCGCTTCCCCGGACGATTCGCCCCGGTGGCAGTACCGGCAGGGACGGCGCTGGCTGCCCCACGACCATGTGCTGGCGGTCGAGGTCGACCGGGCCGGCACCGTGCGGATCGAGACCCCCGCCGGGCCTGCTGCGATCCACCTGCGCCCGATGACCCTCGGCCAGAAGGCGGAGCGCTTCCACCAGGCGATCGACCGCTTCCACCGGCGCACGCCGTACGGATACGTCCTTGGCGTCACGCTGGAGCAGCCGGGCGACACGTCGGCGTTCCGCCGGTCCGACAGCGACAACGACGGCCTCTGGACCTCGATGTACGGTGCCGCCGAGTGCTTCCGCTGGGCGGTCACCGGCGAGCCGGAAGCACGCGCGAACGCACGCCAAGCGTTCGAGGCGTTGCGCTTCCTGCAACTCGTGACCCAGGGCGGCACGCCTCCGGCCGAACCCGGCTTCGTCGCCCGCACCATCCTGCCGGCCGACGGCCCGGACCCGAACGCCGGCCGCCTAGAGAGCGACCGCCGGTTCCGCGAGGAACGAGACGGCCTATGGAAGGTGATCGATCCCCGCTGGCCCACAAGCGCGGACGGCAAGTGGTACTGGAAGAGCGACACGAGCTCCGACGAGCTGGACGGCCACTTCTTCTTCTACGGCCTGTACCACGACCTGGTCGCGGACAGCGACGCCGAACGCGCCGAGGTCCGCGAGACCGTGCTCGCGATCGTCGATCACCTGATCGACCACGGCGGCGCCCTGGTCGACCACGACGGTCGAAGAACCCGCTGGGCGGTGTTCGGCCCCGGGCAACTGAACGACGACCAGGACTGGTGGGAGGAGCGCGGCCTGAACTCGCTCTCTTACCTGACCTACCTCAGGACCGCCGAGCACATGGCCGACGGAGCGGAACGGAAGGCCCGCTACCGGGACAAGGCTCGCTCCCTGATCGAAGACCACGCCTACCTCGCCAACCTGCGCAACCCCAAGGTCCAGAGCGGCCCCGGCACCGGCAACCAGTCGGACGACGAGATGGCGTTCATGAACTACTACCACCTCCTGAAGTACGAGCGGGACGCAGCGGTGCGGAGCGTCGTCGCTCACTCGCTGCGCCAGTACTGGAAGGTGCTCAAGCCCGAGCGGAATCCGCTGTTCGACTTCGTCCACGCCGCCGCCATCGACGGCGCCGGCTACCGTGACGCCTTCGACGACGAGACCTACAGTCGCACCGACTACCCGCTCGACGACGCGGTCGAGAGCCTGGTTCTCTACCCGCTCGACCGCTTCGACTGGGGGCTGTCGAACAGCCATCGGCTCGACGTGGTGTTGCTGCGCGGCCAGGAAGAGCGCCGCGGCGTTCGCGGCCACCTGCTGGACGGCCGCGTACTGCCGATCGACGAGCGGTTCGTCAACCACTGGAACCACGACCCGTGGCGGCTCGACCACGGCGGCCAGGGCCGCTATCTGGCCGACGGCGCGAGTTTCCTGCTGCCGTACTACTTCGGCCTCCACCACGGGCTGATCGAGGAGATCGGCAGCGCGGGGGGCACGGGGGCCGCGGAGTGAAGACCGGCGAGGCCACCGCGCCTCGCGTCGCGCTTCAGCTCTACACCCTGCGCCGCCAGGCGCAGGAGAACCTCGAAACAGCTTTGGACCAGGCCGCCGACGCTGGCTACCGCGAGATCGAGTGGTTCGGCGGCCTCTGGAACCGCACGACCACCGAATTGAGGCGACTCCTCGCCGAACGCCGGCTCTCCCTCGCCGCGGCCCATGTGCCCCTGGCCGAACTCGAAGCGGACCCGTCCTCGGTGATGGAGACCTTCCGCGAACTCGATTGCGAAGTCCTGGCCTGCCCCTGGCTCGACGAAGACCAACGGGGAGACGGCGGCCGCGCGCACTACGTGGAGCTCGGTGGGCGGCTCGATCTGCTGAGCTACCGGTTCCGCGCCGGCGGCTTTCGCTTCGCGTACCACAACCACGAGTTCGAGCTGCTGCCCTTCGACGACGGCTCACCGAGGCGCCTCGGCGTGGACGGCCTGCGCGCGCTCGTCTCCTGTCGTTCACACGACGGCTGGGGGCTGGAACTCGATATCTACTGGGCCGCCTTCGCGGGGCACGACCCGGTGTCCCTCATCGACGAACTGGGCGACCGAGTCCACATCCTGCACCTGAAGGACGGGCTATTGCCCGGCTCGGCCTGCGAGCGCGAGCCGGGGCGAGCCACCGCCGAACGCTGGTTCCGGCCGCTGGGCGCCGGCGACGTCGATGTGGCCGGCTGCGTCGAGGCGGCGCTCGACGCCGGCGTGCGCCTGTTCGTCGTCGAGCAGGACGAGACCGAGGAGGCGGAGGGTTCGCCCGCCGATGACGCGGCAGCGAGCCTGGTCCATCTCCGCACGGCGACTGCTCTCGGCCCGCGCCTGGCTGCAGGAGACGCCCCATGAGTTGGGGTCTCTCCGGCCTCGACACGGGAATCGTCCTCGTCTACCTGGCGGGCATCCTGGTCATCGGGACCACGTTCAGTCGCTACGTGAAGACCAGCGGCGACTTCCTGCTCGCCGGACGCGCCCTGCCGTTCTGGGCCATCGGCATGTCGATCGTGGTCAGCGACATCGGCGCCACGGACTTCATCGCCGTCGCCGGCGGCACGTACCGCTACGGCCTCGCCCAGGCCAACTTCGACTGGCTCGGCTCGATGCCGGCGTTGCTGATCGCCGCCTTCCTCATCGTCCCGTTCTACTGGCGAAGCGGCGTCTACACCGTGCCGGAGTTCCTCGGCCGGCGCTACGGCAGCGGCGTGCGCAGCTTCCTCGCCCTGGCCTGGGGCGTCATCCTGGTGCTGAACCTGGGAATCATGATCCACGCCACCGCGCTGCTCATGCGCACGGTGCTGGGCTGGGATCCTCAGTTCTCGATCTGGATCACCACGGCGATCGTCGGCATCTACACGATCAGCGGCGGCCTTGCGGCGGTCGTGATGACCGACGTGCTCCAGCTCATCATCATGTTCGTGGGCGGCGCCGCCCTCGTCGCGCGGGCTCTCTACGAAGTCGGCGGGCTCGCGGCGCTCCGCGACGGAGTCCTCAACCAGGGACCAGCGTACGCCGATCATTTCTCGCTCTACCTGCCGCACGACACGGCGACGCCCTTTCCCTGGACCGGGATCGTCCTGGGTCTCGGGATCGTCCTCTCCATCGCGTACTACACGGGCAACCAGACGATGGTGCAGCGGGCCCTCGGCGCGCGCAGCGAGTGGGACGCGAAGGCCGGCGTACTGCTGGCCGGCTTCCTCAAGCTGTTCATCCCGCTGCTCGTCGCGCTGCCGGGACTGGCCGCGATCCTGATCGTCCCCGATCTCGCGAACGCCGACGAGGCGGTGCCGAGCCTGATCGCCCAGTTGCTGCCGCCGGGCCTGCGGGGGCTGATGTTCGCGGCCTTCCTGGCGGCGCTCATGTCGAGCGTCGACTCGAACCTGAACTCGGCGGCGACCCTCTGGAGCCGGGACCTGCTGGGTCGACTCCGGCGGCGCCTGGGCCGCGCCGAACTCGGGACCGCCGCCGAACTTCGCTTCGGCCGTATTCTGGCGGCCGTGCTGCTGCTCGTCGCCGCGTTCATCGCGCCCGAGATCGAGCAACGCTTCAGCAACATCTACAACGCGATCCAGACGGTCTTCTCCCTGATCCAGGGCCCGACTCTCGCCGTGCTGCTGCTCGGCATCCTCTGGCGCGGCGCGAACCGCTACGGCGGCGCCGCCGGTCTGACCCTGGGCGTCGGTCTCTGTCTGCTGCTCAACAGCCCGGCGATGGACGGGCTGTTCCCGTCCGAGGAGCCGTTCCTGTTCGTCGCCTGGTGGTCCTTCGTGTTCACCCTCGCCGTGACCTGGATCGTCAGCCGGCTGACGCCGCCCGAACCGCCGGAACGCCTGCGCGGCCTGGTCTGGGGCGAGGTGAGGAACGACGAGGCGGTCCAGGCGGCGCTGCAGAGCCGGGTCGCCCGGCTCCAGGAAGAGGGCGACGCGCGATGAGAACGCTCCTCGAGTTCGTCCTCGGACCGATCAACGCCGCGATGGGCGCGTTGCCCCTCTGGAGCGCCCGCGTCGCCGTCGCCTTGCTGCTCATCCTGCCGGCGGCCGCCGTCTGGCGCCTCGGCCGCGACTGGGTTCTCCGCGGCGCGCCCGACCGCGCGAAGTGGCGGGACCTGCGGATCTGGGCAGCACTGTTCGTCGTCCCCTACCTCGTGATCTACCTCCTGCTGGCCTAGCGCCGCTCCCGAGTACCCCATGACCACCGACCACACCAGCCGCGACCGCTCCACCGCCCGCATCCTCGGGGTGTTCCTGGCCGTGCTCGCGATACCGGTTCTCATCGGAGGTTTCTCGGCGGCCGAGACGATCGACCTCGCCTTGAGCACCGCCGCCGGAGCCGCCCTGCTGCTGGCGGCCGCCGTGCTGATGATCTTTGGTAGCCGCGGCGGATCGAAACGAACGGACGAGCACTGAGAAGTGCTCACGACTTGTGGCAGCCGCGGCCGTTCGAAGCAGGCCGGGAAACGCTGAACGGGCCACCACAGCCCCCGCCGGCGATCACGCCGAAGATCGCCGAAGACGAGGCGCGCAGGTTGCTCTCGGCCGGACGGCTGCGCCGACTCCGGAGCGGCCGGCGCCTGGCCCTGGAACTCCTCCACCTGCCCCACTGGCTCGTCGTCTACGAGACGCTGGAGGCAGCCGCGGACAGGCACCCGGCCGGCAGCGGCGCCGAGCCGGGCGAGCAGCTCGCCGTCCTCGTCTGCCGGCTCAGCGGCCAGGCCGCGCACATCCGGCTGGACGGTCTCGAAGTCGCTCCGGGACCACGAACCCTTCCGCCGGCGCTCCAACCCGCCGAAGCGGAAGAGCGCGCCGCCGACTTCGCCGGTCGCGTCCTGCTGATGGCGGCTCGCGGCAAGCGCCGCCGCGAACGCGGCAGGCTGCTGCGCTCCGAACCGTGCGGCTATCCGTACTGGGTCGAGTACGTGAAGCGACGGAACAAGGTCGACTTCCGCGCCCTGGACGCGGTATCCGGCAAGCGAGCCGGCGCCGCCGTCCGGAGCGCCATCGCGCGGGGGATCGTGCGTGGCGGCGCCGCTGGCGTCTGAAGTCTCAGCTATCCGACTCGGTCCACAGCCAGCCCGAGGCCGCCTCGACGATCCGCTCCGCAGCCGCCATCGCCTCCTCCGCCTTCGGCCGGTCGTAGGCCGCGAACGGCGGCCCTTCCGCGACGCCGTTCGGATACCGGGACGCGATGTAGTGCTCGTCGAGCGACTTTCCCGCAGCCCGCAGGTCTATCAACTCCGGCACCCGGTCCGCGAAGTGATCGACGATCTCGACGATGGAGTGTCCGCGAACGAGTCGCTCTCCCGATCCGTAGACGATTGCCTTGACCGCCTTCTCCGCCGCCTGCTGGGAGATGAAGCAGGCTTGGCTGAAGTACTTCTCCCTCAGCGCCAAGCGCGCGAAGCCGAGGTCGTACTCGGCCTGATCCAGCCAGCGCTCTGCCTCGGCACGCGCCTTGTCCGGCGGCGCCAGCCCCGACCAGGCCGCGCCGCCGCGCAGATCCTCGAGTTCGCTCTCCAGATCCACTGCCCAGGCCGTGCCCGCATGGACCTGCTTCGCTTCCCTCAGGGCGTTGATCACGAAGGGCCTCTCCTGGGCCTTCATCGCTTCGAGTTCCTCGGGCGTGTAGACCAGGAGGTCCACCGCGCCGCCGGCCTTGCGAATCGCCGGGTCGTAGGACTGGCGGCGGTCCGGCCGCGGCGCGTCGCTCGACTGCACGACGATCAGGTCGATGTCGCTCTCTTCATGCGCCGTACCCCGCGCGTGGGAACCGAAGAGCCAGGCACCATGGGCACGCTGCTCTTCAAGAAGCGGACGCATCGCGTCGAGAAAGGCCTCCAGCCGACTCATGCGGCAATTCTAGGAGTTCGCGCCGCAGAACGCTACGCGGCCCGTGCCATCCCTGCACCCGATGGCGGACGGAGTTGGCGCGGGAAGCGCCAACCGGGTTGGCGGCGCTAGGGCTAGACTTCGCCCTTCCCAACCGAGGAGACCCGAATGGCAGACGCTCTGGAGACGCCGACAATGATCCGTGGACCGCTCCGGTCCCCGAAACAGATGCTCGCCGAGCAGGAGTACGGCGGACACATGTCCATCCACGACGACTCGACGGCCGAGAAGATGGGGTTCCAGGCCGGCGGGCCGATCGAGGGTCCCACCCACTTCAGCCAGTTCGTGCCCCTGCTCCACGACCTGTGGGGGCAGGAGTGGTTCGAGACCGGCTGTCTGAGCGCCCACTACCGAAACATGGTCGTCGAGGGCGAGCAGGTGCGCGCGCTCGTCGAACAGCCGGCGGACGGCCAGACCCAGGTCCGCATCCGGGCCGAGAAGGCGGACGGCACGGAGGTGCTGATCGGCACCGCCTCCATCCGCGGAGACGTCGAATCGACCGAGATCGCTACCCGGATCGCCCGCCTGAGACCGCCCGGGCCCCTGGTCGTCCTCCGTGACCTGGAGGTGGGGATGAAGGGCAAGGGACTCGAAGAGGTCCGGATGGACTTCGACCAGCACATGGGCAAGCTCTATCCCTTCAGCCTGAACCAGAAACTCGACAGGATCACGGAGCCGTCGCCCTGGTACACGGAGGACGAGGGCGCCTCCTCGCCCTGGGGCCGCGCGGTCATCCCGCTGGAAATGGTCAGCGTCCTCGCCGGCTACTCGAACCGCAAGGCCGGCTTCCCCACGCGCGGACCGGCCCTGGGCCTGTTCGCCGGCCAGCAGATCCGGATGATCGACGGACCTCTCTTCGTCGGCCAGGACTACCTGCTGGAGCGCGAGATCGTCGCCCTGAGCGAGAGCCGGCGCACCGAGTCGAACTGGGTCAGAACGACCTTCCTGGACGCCGAAACGAAGGAGCCCAAGGCCGAGATGATCCTGAACAACGCGACGCTCAAGCACTCTTTCGAGGGCTACGAGGAAGAACGGGCGGCCATGGAACGGGCGGCGACGGCATGAATGACATGCGCGAGAACGTCGCCGAGCCGATCCACGGCCAGATGACCTACGACGAGTCGGTCGCCCACCTGACCGCCCCGGGCGCCGACTGGGAACTGGTGACCGAGACGGTGCGCGGGGTCGAGTACCAGGTGTTCAGGAACCTGCCCGCGACGCTGCGCGACGTCTACCAGCAGGCTTGTCAGGACCACGGCGACAAGGACTTTCTGGTCTTCCAGGACACACGGCTCACCTACGCCGAGGCCTACGAGCGGGTGGCCGCCCTCACCCACCAATTGATCCACCGCTACGGCGTGAAGAAGGGCGACCGGGTCGCGATCGGCATGCGGAACTACCCCGAGTGGGTGATCGCCTTCATGGCGATCACGTCGTCGGGCGCCATTTCCGTGTCGCTGAACGGCTGGTGGTCGGGCGAGGAGCTGGAGTACGGCTTCAAGGACTCCGGCGCCAGACTCGCCATCTTCGATCAACAGCGCTACGAGCGCGTAGCGAGCAAGCTGCCTGAACTCGGCGTGAAGAGCATCGGCGTACGCTGGGAAGACGAGTTGCCCGAGGGCGTCGACGACTTCGACGAGGTGTGGCGGGCGGCCGCCGGCCGACCGATGCCCGATGTCGACCTCGGCCCGCACGACGACGTGACGATCCTGTTCACGTCCGGCACGACCGGCTTCCCGAAGGGCGCCGTCTCGACCCACCGGGGAGTCCTCAGCGGCATCGGCAGTTGGGGCTTCTACGGCGCCCAGCGGATCGCGATGGGCCTGCTCGAGGAACCGGAGGAGAACCCGGAGTTCCAGCCTTCGATCCTCATGCCGTTGCCGCTGTTCCACGTCAGCGGCAGCCACGCCGGCCTGCTCGCCTCCTTCGGGGTCGGCCGCAAGATCGTGATGATGTACAAGTGGAACCCCGAACTCGGCCTGGAGCTGATCGAACGCGAGCGCGTCACCTCGTTCAACGGCGTGCCGACGATGACCTGGGAGATGCTCCAGTCGCCGTCGCTCAGTGAGCGCGACCTGCGGAGTCTCATCGCCGTGTCGGGCGGCGGCGCGCCGATCCCGGGCGGCATGGTCGACCGCCTGCAGGCGCTGATGCCGGACAAGCACTGGTCCTTCGGCTGGGGGATGACGGAGACGAACGCCGGCGGCGCCGGCAACACGGACGAGGGCCTGGTCGAGAAGCCCGACAGTTGCGGCAAGCCCTGCCCGATCGTCGAACTGAAGATCATCGACGACGACGGCAACGAGCTGCCCTCCGGCGAGCAGGGCGAACTGATCATGAAGTCCTCGATGAACATTCGCGGCTACTGGAACCGCCCCGAAGCGACCGCCGAGACGATCCAGGACGGCTGGCTCCGCACCGGCGACATCGCCGAGATCGACGAGGACGGTTTCCTCTACATTCGCGACCGCAAGAAGGACATGGTGCTGCGCGGCGGCGAGAACATCTACTGTGCCGAGATCGAGCGCGTCGTCTATCAGCACCCCGCCGTCTACGAGGCCGCCGCCTTTGGAGTCCCGGACGACCGCCTCGGCGAGGAGTTGGCCGTGGTCGTCGTACCGAAGGACGACGCCGACCTCGAACCCGCGGATGTGCGGGCCCACGTCGGCGAGCATCTGGCCCGCTTCAAGGTGCCGCGCTACGTCTGGCTCCAGGACGAGCAGTTGCCGCGCGGCGCCACCGAGAAGATCCACAAGCGCACCCTGCGTGATCAGATGCTGCGGGAAGCCCCGGAATTCCAGTAGTGCCGGCTCGGCTAGCCGCCCGCAGCGACGACCAGATGACCACCGACGAAGTCCGGATCGAACCGGGAGACCCCGCCGATCCCGCGTTCGCGCGCCTGCACCAGGCGCTCGACCACGAACTCGGCGAGCTCTACCCGGCGGACAGCATCTACAGCGTCGAGCCGGACAAGCTGGACGCCCCGGGCTGCTGCCTGCTCCTCGGCCGCACCGCCGACGGCGAGGCCGTCGCCTGCGGAGCGCTCCGTCGCCTGAGCGACGACCAGGCCGAGATCAAGCGGATGTACGTAGTCCCGAAGTACCGCGGCCAGGCGCTGGGCCGGCGCATCCTCGAGGGCCTCGAGGCGCGCGCCGCCGCCTTCGGATACAGGTCGCTGCGCCTCGAGACGGGCGAGCGCCAGCCGGCCGCGATCGGCCTGTACCGCTCGTTCGGCTACGTCCAGATTCCCTGCTACAACGAGTACGCCTACGACCCGCACAGCCTCTGCTTCGAGAAGAAGCTTGAGACGGACGGCGGCTAACATCCGGCCAATGGCCAGTTCCGACCCGATCGGCAGACGACGCGCCCTCCAGGTGATCGGCGGCGCCGCCGCGCTGCCGCTGCTGCCCGAGGAACTGTTCGCGAACGCTCACCTCGCGCATCTCCACCTGCACCGGCAGGAAGACGACGACGAGCCCGCCCCGCTCACCGTCCTGACAGCACACCAGGCCAGCACGCTCAACGCGATCGCCGAGCGCATCCTGCCGACCACGGACACGCCCGGCGCCGGCGACGCGGAGATTCCCGGTTTCGTCGACCGTCTGCTGGCGGGCTGGCTGCCGGACGCGGCGCGGGACCACCTGCTGGCCGAAATCGACTCCTTCGATGCCCGAGCCAGGGAGAAGGGCGGTCCGTTCGTCGATCTTTCCGACACCGAAAAGGACGAACTCCTGAGCGAGGCGCAGGACGCAGCGCTCGCCGAGCGCGACGGCCGCAGCTTCTCGCGCAACCCGAACCGGCTCCACGAGCAGCCGTTCTTCGACCTGGTCAAGTGGCTCACGCTGTTCGGCTACTACACGTCCGAGGCGGGCATGAAGTCGGAACTCGGCTACCGCATCGTCCCCGGACGCTGGGATCCCTGCGTCGACATCGAGGACGCCTGACCCTCCGGGAACCCTAGACAATGGTCCAGATCATCGAGCGCAAGACCTGGGACGCAATCGTCATCGGCTCCGGTGTCACCGGCGGCTGGGCGGCGAAGGAGCTGACCGAGAAGGGCCTCGAGACGCTCGTGCTGGAGGCCGGGCCGCCGGTCGTCCCCGAACGCGACTACAGCGAGCACACGCCACCCTGGCAGATGCCGTACCGGGGGCTGCGGGACCGCAAGCACCAGGCCGAGCGGCAGCCGGTCCAGAGCCGCGCCGCCGCCTGCGACGAGTGGTCGGGCAAGTTCTTCGTCGACGACATCGACAACCCCTACTCGATCGGCGACGGCGGCCAGGACTTTCTGTGGATTCGGGCCCGCATCGTCGGCGGAAGGTCGCTGCTGTGGGGACGCCAGAGCTACCGCTGGAGCGACCTGGACTTCGGCGCCAACGCCCGCGACGGCTACGGCACGGACTGGCCGATCCGATACCGGGACCTCGCGCCCTGGTATGACCACGTGGAGTCCTTCGTCGGCATCGCCGGCCAGCCGGAGAACCTGCCGCAACTCCCGGACGGGAAGTTCCTGCCGCCGATTGCCCAGAGCTGCATGGAGGAGAAAGTCCGGGAAGGCCTCGACCGCGCCTTCGGCGGTACCCGCCGGTTCACGCCGGCCCGGGTCGCCGTGCTCACCAAGCACCACCTCGGCCGCCGCGCCTGCCACTACTGCGGCATCTGCCGCCGCGGCTGCATCAGCCGGTCCTACTTCTCCAGCCTGAACGCGACCCTGCCGGCGGCCGAGGCGACCGGCCGGCTGACCGTGCGCCCCAACAGCGTCGTCCGCAACCTGGTCTACGACGAGGAACAGGACCGGGTAAGCGGCGTCCACCTGATCGACGCCGAGTCGAACGAGTCGATCGAGGTGCGCGGCCGCATCGTCTTCCTTTGCGCGTCCACGATCGAATCGGCGCGCATCCTGCTGAACTCGGCGACGCCGCGCTTCTCCGAGGGGCTGGCGAACTCGAGCGGCCAGGTCGGCCGCAACCTGATGGATCACATCTTCCAGGTCGGCGCGAACGGCAACCTCGAAGGCCTCGAAGACAAGACGACGTTCGGCCGCCGACCCAACTCCTGCTACCTGCCCCGCTTCGTCAACCTCGACGGCGACCGCGCCGAAGCGACCCGCGAGAAGGACTTCCTGCGCGGCTTCGGCTACCAGTGCGGCGCCCGCCGCGGAACGCTGTGGCAGAGCGGCATCGGCCAGCCCGGCTTCGGCGCCGACTACAAGGCCAGTCTGCGTGGGCTCGCGCCCTGGCGGCTCGGCTTCACCGGTTTCGGCGAGAACCTGCCCAACCCGGACAACCGCGTCACGATCGACCCGGACCTCGAGGATCGCTGGGGCATCCCGGCGGCCCGCATCACGATGAGCTACGGCGAGAACGAGACCGCGATGCGGGAGGCCATCCAGACCCGGGCCGCCGAGATGCTGGAAGCGCTCGGGGCGAAGAACATCCGCACGTTCAACCGGAACTCCCTGCCCGGCTTCGCGATCCACGAGATGGGCACCGCGCGGATGGGACGGGATCCCGCGACCTCCGTGCTGAACGGCTGGTGCCAGTCCTGGGACGTGCCGAACCTGTTCGTCACCGACGGCGCCGCGATGGCCTCGTCCGCCTGCCAGAACCCGAGCCTGACCTACATGGCGCTCACCGCGCGCGCCTGCGACTACGCGGTGCGCCAGATGCGCCGGCTGGAGCTCTGATTCGCGGCAAGCCGCGCCTCCCGCGCGGCCCGAGCGCACTATGATTCCCGTTGAACCGAAACGGAGAGGAGCAAATCCCATGCGCCCGACCCAGCGACTCGCCGCAACCTGCCTCGCCATCACCGCCCTGGCCCTCGGCCTCGCCGGCTGCGGCGAAGAGGCGCCGCCCGACGGGACGATCCTGACCGACACGCACACGTTCGAAGAGGTGGCCCCCGGCGTCTACTTCATCGTCGGTCGAGACGACGTGATCTTCGTCCAGAGCAACGCGATGCTGGTCGTGACGGACGAGGACGCCCTGGTCGTCGACTCCCACGTCACGCCGGCAGCCGCCCGCGCCCTGATCGCATCGATCGCGGAAGTGACCGACAAGCCGGTCACCCACCTGGTCAACACGCACTACCACTTCGACCACGCCCACGGGAATCAGGCGTTCCCCGAAGACGTGGCGATCGTCGGCCACGAGTTCACCCGCGCGATGCTGATGACGGACGTGATGAACCAGCCGACCGCCTCCATCTTCACCGGGAACATCCCGAACCAGATCGCCGCGATGAAGGAGTCGGCGGACGCGATGGAGGACGGCGAGGAAAAGGACCAGGCACTCAACGCGATCCGGATCCAGGAGGCGCACTACGTGGCGGTCGGCGAGACGGAGCCGACGCCGCCCAACGTCACCCTGACGAGCCGGATGACGATTCACCGCACCTTCGAGGGCCGGGACCGGCCAATCGAGCTGCTCCATCTCGGCCGCGGCCACACCGGCGGCGACGTCGTCGTTCTGCTGCCGAACGAGCGGGTCGTCTTCACGGGAGACCTCGTTCTGGCCGGCGCCGCGTACATCGGCGACGGCTACGTCGACGAGTGGCTCGACACCCTCGACCGCTTCGAGGAGCTCGACTTCGACCTCGTCCTTCCAGGCCATGGCGCGACCTTCAGCGACATGGCCCAGGTCGACGCCCTCAGACAGTTCCTGAGCGACTTCTGGAATCAGGCGTCCGCCGCCCACGAACAGGGTCTGAGTCCCGAGGAAGCGATCGCCGAGATCGAGTGGCAGGGGTTCCTGGCCGCCGCGCCCGACGCCCTGAAGATTCACTGCGTCCAGACGGCGTACAGCAGGATGGATGCCGCCGGAGACCCGGAAAACGCCGATTCCGCCTGAGGCGGCAGGACTCGGGGAAGACGTGCCGATTTCGCTAAGTTCCGCATTTTGTGGTATTTACAAAGAAACGCAGTTAGCATTCTGGCATGGAACAGCAGCAAGTTGCTCCCCTCTCCGCAGGCGTCTCCGCGCTCGACCGCGCGGTGGAACGCGCTAGCGGCTGGCTGCTGGAACGCTACGGCGAGGAAGTCGAATGGGCGATCGAGGACCAGTTCCTGATCGGCCTCGACGACCAGGAGCGGATCGACCTGGAAGAGCAGCTCCAGGCTCGGAGCAGCCGCGACCAGTCCACCTTCTTCGCCAACGCGATGAGCTGCATCCTCGCCCAGGGGCGCTTCGAGCCCGACGCCGAGGAGGGCGACTGCCGCTCCTTCAGCTTCGCCGACAAGCTGCTTGGCCGGGGCGGCCTGCTGCTGGAGGTCACCGAGCGCCAGTGGCTCGAAGCGCTGGTCGGAAGCACCTTGCAGCTCTACCGGATCGGCCGGCTGGAGGGCGACCTGATCCCTCTCGACGAGGTGACCAGCCGCGAACGCGTCCGGGTCGAGCCTCATCCGGCGATGGAACCGCTGGAAGAGGGGGACCTGGTCGGCGCGCGCGTCGTCACCCTGGAGGCCGAGGAAGCCGGGCGTCTGTGCGGGGTCTTCGGCTTTCCCACCGGAGACGCCGAGCGCGATCTCATCGACCTGGTGGAGACCGCGGCGGCGCACTCCCGCGCCAACCGCGGCGAGATTCTCGGCATCGCCGAGGTCGTGGCCACCGCCTGGCTGCGCGCCTTCCTGCCCGCTGCGTCGACGCGTGGTCCCCAGGCCCTCGTGGACGGCGGCCCGGCCAACACCCGCCGGATCCTGGAGTGGCCCGTCTCCGGGGACTGAACCGCCGGAGCCAGGAAGCGCCGGTTCTTCGCCGTCCCGCCGGGGCCGCGTTCGGCCTTGCCGTCGTCATCCTGCTGGCGGCCACGGGCGGCCCGGTGTCCGGGCAGGACGCCACGGGCCGAGCCGTCACGCCGGCGGTCGGGATTCGTACGCCGCAGCTCCTGTCGCCAGCAGCCATGGCGGGCGCCGGCATCGATCCCGAAGTCGAGGTGAAGGTCGACATCGACGAGACCGGCGCCGTCAGCCGTGTCCAGGTTCTGGCGATCGAGCCGTCGACCAGATTCGACGACCTGTTGCGGGACTCGGTAACGCGGAGCCTGAAGCACTGGCGCTACGGCCCCGCCCGCGACGCCGGGGACAACCCCGTGCCCTCCAGCATGTCGTGGCGGATGAAGTTCCTGAGCACCGAGAGGCGATCCCGGACCGGACCCGGCACGCTCGATGTCGATGTCGACGCGGACCTGCGGGCGCTTGCCGGGTCCGACAGCCTGCCGCTGAACTACCGGCCGCCGACGCGGCAGGAGCGTGCCGAGAGGCTCAGCGGCATCGTCGAGAGCGCGGAGAGGCAGATCGACCGGACCCACCGGCGACGGAGCGAAACGCGGCGGTTCATCGTGATCAGCGATGCCGAGGACCCGTCCACCGCGGACATTCTCGCCGGCAACATGGAATCCGTCTTCGACGTCTTCCACTCGGTCTTCGATGAGCACATCGAACCGATGCCCCAGAACTGGAAGCTCGTGGTCTACCTCTACCGCCGACAGGACTCTCTGAAGCAACTGAATCGGGACATCGGCGGCCGAGCGTTCTCGAACGGCTTCTACCAGTCGCCGGGGCTCCTGGCCTTCCACCAGGAGGTTCACTACTACGACCAGCTTCTGAACACGATGCTGCACGAGGCCTTCCATGCCTTCAGCGACAGCCACCTCACGGCGCCCGGGAAGAACCTCCCCAGGTGGGTGGAAGAGGGACTGGCGGAGTACTTCGCCAACTCGAGAATCGAGAACGGACGGCTGGTCACGGGCAAACTGAACCAGGGGAGGTACGTCGTTCCCCACGGCCGCAGCGGGCCGGTGCGCCTTCAGAGCGAGTCGACCTGGAGCGTGCGCGAGGCCCGTCTGGCCCTCAGGCAGGGCGAGGCGCTGTCGATCGCCGAACTGCTCGAGGCAACGGCCGACACGTTCTATGGCGACCGCTACCAGGTCTACTACGGCTTCTCGTGGCTGTTCACCCACTTCCTCCGCCACGGCAGGGAGACCTGGGAAAGCGACGAGGCCTTCGCGCGGTTGCTGCTCTACCTGACGGAGGAGTACGACAGTCGGGACGCCCTGCAGGCCGCCTACGGTTCCCAGCCTGAAGAGCTGCAGGACGAGTTCGAGCGCTACGTCCGGCGGTTCTGAGTCCGCGGCGGCGCGATTCCTACCGGGACGCGTCGTACGCCGCGCGATGAACGGCCGCCTCGTCCTCCCGGCCCAGGCTCTTGTAGCAGACCCACAGGTTGTAGTGAGCGAGTCTGCGTGCCGGGTCGAGTTCCAGGGTGCGCAGGAGGCGCGGGATCGCCTCCTCCCAGCGCTCCAGCTCCACCAGCGCCAATCCGCCGAAGAAGGCGTTCTCCACCCTCTCGGGATTCAACCGAGCCGCCCGGTCGAGCGCGTCCGCGGCCTCCTCCCAGCGCTCGGCCCGGTAGGCCGCGAAGCCCAGGTTGTACCAGACCGCCTCGAGGTGGCCGAGTTCCTCGCTCGCTCGCCGGAAGAGGTCGAGTGCCTCGACGGGCTCGCCGGCGCTCAACAGTCTTGCGCCCTCGTTCAGCAGGGTCGCTCCGTCCGCCTCCTGTGCGAATCGCCGGCGCGCGTCCTCCCTCAGGGCGACCCGCTCCTCCGTCGTGCCGTAGAGATGCACAAGCGCCCGGTCCGCTTCGGAAGCCGCCCAGGATCCGGGCGGCGCGAACTCGGAGGCACGCCGGAACAGGGATTCCGCCTCCTCGATGCTCCCGGCGTCACGGAGGTTCCAGGCCGCCGAAAGCACGACCGCGGCAAAGCCAAGCCGCGCCTGTCCGCCCTCGTCGCTCCACTCGCGGCCCAGGAGTTCGAGTTCTCTCTGCGCCTCCTCCAGACGTCCGGCACGGGCCAGCGCCCGCACGAAGCGGGAGCGCACGTAGGGTCCACCGGCAACCGCCAACTCGCCCAGCAGGTCGGCCGCCTCGCTCCACCGGCCGCCGGCCTCCAGAGACCGCAACAGCAGGTGGTTGACGACTTCATTGCCTGGCTCCAGGATGCGCAGCTCGCGCAGCAACGACAGCGCCTCCCCGGACCGGCCCAGGCGCCCGTTGAGGACGGCCGAGAGCCTCAGAAAGCGCGCGCGATCCTGCGCGTCGTCGTCGGCGAGGCGACGCTCCACGAGCCCGAGCGCCGCCCGCAGAACCGACTCTTCCGCGTCCGCGGCCCGGGCGATATGACTCAGCACGCCGGGCGTCGCCCCCGCCGGAGCATCGAGCGCGGCGACCAACTCACGGCGAACGTCCCGGACTTCGGATTCAGGAAGACCGACCCGCTGATGGAACGTGAGCAGGGCGACCAGGGGCGTGACCGGTTCGTTGCACTCCTCGCGGGCCTGCCTGAGCCAGGCCACCTCTTCCGTGAATCGGGACGTCAGTTCCGCGATCCGGGCCTTTCGCATGAGTTGAAGGCACTCGACGTCGGGTAGCTGAACGCCGGCGCCGCCTTCGGTCTGCGCGCACAGCGGGCCCGCGAGCAGGCACGGCAGCAGCCAGGCGCCCACGTCGCGCCAACGAGAACTGCCCATCTTCGCCAGTCCCGCCCTCAGACGCTCTCCACCGCGGCCGCCATCCGCTCCAGGATTTCCTCAAGGATCGGCCGCGAGGTGGCGAAGTTGAGCCGCGTGCAGCGCTCGAAACCGAGCGGCGAGCCCGGCGGGCCGAACTCGGCGCCGTCGTTGAGCGCCACGTTCGCCCGCTTCAGGAAGAACCGGGACGCCGGCATCGCCAGGTCGAGCCCGCGGCAATCGAGCCAGTAGAGGTAGGTCGCCTCCTGCGGGCCGTGCACGATCCCGGGGAGCCGCCGGTCGATGAACTCCGTGAGGTAGGCGCGGTTGTCGTCGAGGTAGGCGACGGTTTCTTCGAGCCACGGACCGCCGTGGCTCCAGGCCGCCCGCGCCGCCTCGACGCCGAGAATGCCGGGATGGGCGAGGACGAAGTGGGGCAGTTCGTCGAAGCGCCGTTTGAGCTTCTCGCTGCCGAACACGAGGAGCGCGAGTTCGAGCCCGGCGAGGTTGAACGACTTCGTCGCCGACGTGATCGTGACCGTCCGCTCCCTGACTTCGGGACCGAGCGTTTCGAAGACGGTGTGCTCATGGCCCGGGAACACGAGTTCGTTGTGGATCTCGTCCGCGAGGACGATCAGGTCGTGTTCGATCGCGAGCTCCGCCACCGCCTCCAGTTCTCCCCGCGTCCACACACGACCGCTGGGGTTGTGCGGGTTGCAGAGCATGAACAGGCGGGTCTCCCTGTCGATCGTCGCCCGCAACTGGTCGAGGTCCATCTCGAACCGCCCATTCCCGGATCCGGATCCGGTGCCGCGGCGGAGTGGCGACTCGACCAGTCGCCTGCCGGTACCGGAGACCGCCTCGAGGAAGGGCGGGTAGATCGGCGTCTGGATCACGACCCCCTCGCCCTTCCCGGCGCCCAGCAGGACCGCCAGATCAAGACCCTGGAGCGCGTTGACCAGAAAGCGGATCCGCTCCGGCTCCACCGTCCAGCCGAGCTGCTCCTCCATCCGCCGGCCGAAGATCTCCGGCAGATCGCCGATCTCCGGCGGCTCGCAGTAGCCCAGGTCGGAGCGATCGACCAGGCTCCGCACCACACGCTGGATCGGCTCCGCGATGGGGTAATCCATGTCCGCCACCCAGGCCGGCAGGATGCCGCTGCCGTTCGCCGTGTAGCGGCTCCACTTGAACCCGGTGCGGGCCGCCAGATCCTCGATCCGGAGAGCGTCGAACTGGTCCTTCACCGACACGGCGCGCAAGCTATCAAGCGCGATCGGTGGCAGCGTCGCCGGCTGCTCTACGGAAGGTCAAGCTCGCCGGTCTCAGCCGACGACGCGCTGTCGAAGCGGGCGTCATTCAGACGCCAGTACTCGTCCGACCCTTTGACCGCTTCCAGTTGGGAGTTCTTATGCAAGACGTCCCAGGGCGTTTCGCCCTCGGCATTCCGTGCCGTCCCGTCGGCGCCAGCGTCGAGCAGAACACCGACGAGACCCTGCCTCCGCGTACCTTCCAAGCGCGCACCGGCCCACACATGCAAGGGAGTCCGGCCCCACAGATCCCTCGCATTGGGATCAGCGCCAGCAGCCATCAACGCTCTCGCCGACTCGGTGTCTCCATTGCTGGCAACAAAGTGGAAAGGCGTAAGACCGCGGCCTGCCGCAGCGTTCGGGTCGGAACCAGCGGCGATCAGCACCCTGATCGCCGCTGCGCATCCCGAAGGGAATGGCTGAAGCGAGTAGCAGTCAGCGGCCTCGTGCAAGGGCGTCTCGCCGTTCTCGGCCCGCACGTTCGGGTCGGCGCCTGCTGCAACAAGCGCCTTCACAACCTTCGCATTCTCGTCAGGGAACCGAGCCGCCAAGAGCAACGGCGTTGTTCTTACGTAGTCGCGCGCACTCGGGTCGGCGCCTACGGCGATCAACGCATTCACGCCCTCGTGACTTCGCGAAACGGCAGCCCGATGCAGAGGCGTTTCGCCAACCTCGTTGCTCGGGTTCACATCGGTGCCCGCAGCGATCAGCGCCTTCAAGGCTCCCAGCCGCTTGAAAGAAGCAGCATAGTGGAGGGGCGCATTGCCAGACTTGTTTCTGGCGTTCGCGTCCGCACCCACATTGAGCAGCACCTTCACCGACTCAGTGCTCCCATACCGAGCAGCAAAGTGGAGGGGCGTATCGCCCCAGTCGTCTCGTGCCGTCAAGTCGGCACCAGCGGCTAGGCAACCCTTGATCGTGCTCTCGGTAGCAGTCGCCCAAGAACCAGTGGCGCCGGTCCACCAATCCTGGCAGTCCGTTGACGGCTGTCGAACCTTCGCTGCACCGCCCCAGGCAAAAGCGGTCCCAAACAGCATCAAGGCCAGCAGTCCGAGTGAGTCGAGCTTCATGGACGTACCACGGACCCTACTATGCGACCGGCATCGCCTGAGCAGTACAGCGAGAACGAGCTACCTACTCTGGGCCTCCGCCGGTCCGCCTTGAGGCCAGAATCTCTAGCCAGCGCCGCAGAGACCGCTGACTCTCACCGGAAGAACAACCGGCGATCAGACCCTCGACGCTGAAGTCCTCGTCCAAGTCGGGCCAGCGAATGCCGTCTCCACCCCCCATCAGCTCCCGGTTCGCCCGCACCCTCGCGGTGCCCTGTACCAACCGTGGATACTAGGCCACCGGCACCTAGACCGTAGGTCCAGCCGACAGCTCGACTCTAAGCGGATCCTCCTTCACGCTCACGTCTTGCGCCTAAGGCTTCTGCACGTCAATCGCCGAAGAAGTCACCGTCGACAGCCAAGTCTAAAGGCGTCACGCCCGATTCGGTTCTCGCACTTGGGTCGGCGCGGGCGTTGAGCAGCACCTTCACCGACTCGACGTAGCGGGCAAACCCCGGTGAAACCGCCGCCGATTCGCCCTTCGCCTCGCGGTCGTCGCCGGCGAGAATCCGCACTTGCGCCAACATCGAGGTCCCGAAGACGACAGCAACGTGCAAAGGCGTCTCGCCTTCCCCGCCCCGCGCATTCACTTCGGCGCCGGCAGCGAGCAGGGCCTGTATCGAGTCAGGACTGCCGAAGCGTGCAGCGACATGAAGGGGAGTCCACCCTGACCCAACAGAAGCAACGTCACCGTGGAAAGCCACCTGAGCCCGACGGGCCAGGCCAGACTGCGCCGCCGCCGGGACGAGATGCTGGAGCTTCCCCTCGCTTGCCGAATGATTCGGATCAGCGCCAGCAGAAAGCAGAGCCCTCATCAGATCTTCGTTTCCCTCTGCTGCGTAGTGTAAGGGAGTGTGGCCCGTCCCGCTCTCCGCGTTCGGGTCGGCGCCAGCAACCAGCAGCGCCTGCGTCGACGCGACATGGCCGTAGCCCGCAGCCAAGTGCAGGGGCGTCTCGTCGGAATCGTCCGGGTCGTTGCTGTCTTGGGCCTTCGCGTTCGGGTCGGCTCCTGCAGCGAGCAGAGCCTGGACCGCGTCAAAGCTGCCGTTCTTGGCCGCCTCGTGCAGAGGCGTCTGCAGGGACTCGTCGGGGGCCTTCGGATCGGCACCGGCAGCCAGCAGGCTCTCCACCACCTCAGCGTGGCCGTAAACGGCAGCCAAGTGCAGAGGCGTCGCCCCGGAGCCGTCTCGTGCATCCAGGTCAGCGCCTGCAGCCAGAAGCAAGCTGACCGACTCCAGGTTGCCGGTTTCGACCGCAAGGTGCAGAGACGTCCCAATGTGAATCCCGGAATCCAGCGCCTCCACGTTCGGGTCGGTGCCAGCAGCAAGCAGCGCCCTCACGGCCTCCGAGTCACCCTTACCAGCCGCATCATGCAGCGGCGTACAGCCCGCCTCCCTCACGACATCCAGCCGCGCCGGGCTCTTCCCCGCCGAATCGCCATCGGTCCGATCTGACGTGGAATCGACACTTCGGGAATCCAGGCCTCAGGAGAAGACGCGCGGGACGAAGCCGGTCTCGTTGGTAATGCTGGCACTGCTTCCGGTCGCCCGGATCACGAACAGTCCCTGCCGCTCGGCGAAGACGTCGACCGTGCCGTCGCTCTTGAGATAGGCCACGGCGCCGTACACCGCGTGCCTCCGGTACTCCGGGCAGAACTCCAGGAATCGCTTCAGCTTGTCCACGAAGCGGGTCACGTCTTCCGACCGGAGCGTCGTCTTGACCTCCACAACGACGACCTCGGCTCCGTTGATCGCCAGGATGTCGACCTCGAAGTGCTCACCGTCGCGTTTCTCCGTGACTCGCTGCAGCGTGCGCTCCACCGCGATGCCCCGCCTCTTCAGCAGCGGCACGAGGTCGCCCTCGACCAGGCTCTCCATCAGCTTTCCCCACTGCGTGGAGAAGAGGCCCTCCGCCTTCTTCAACCGCCGGTCGGTCTCCTTCATCCGGCGGTCGGTCTCCTTCATCTGGCGGTCGGTCTCCTCCATCCGCGCGGCCAGTTCGGCCAGGGTTCGTCGAATCTCCGCGAAGCTGGGCGCGCCGGCCGCTCCAACCGAGCTGTCAGTCGTGTTGATGCTCATTTCTTCTCCTCCTTTTGGGGCGGAGGCGCCGTGATCGTGGCGACGCGACCAGCCGAAGCCCACAGGGCAACCGGAAACGGCCGGCAAGGGACCGCCATCGTATCGGAGACCCAAAGCAGTCACGAGCCGGTCCACACCTGCTAGCTTCCGCCGCATGGCACTCAAACTCGGACTTCAACTCGGCTACTGGGGCGCGGGACCGCGTCCCGATTTCCTTGAAACCGCGATCGAAGCGGAGGCGCTCGGCTACGACTGCATCTTCACCGCCGAGGCGTGGGGCTCCGACGTGTTCACACCGCTGGCCTGGATCGGCGCCCACACCTCGAAGATCCGCCTCGGCACCGGCATCGCGCAGATCTCGGCGCGCACCCCTGCCGCCACCGCGATGCATGCCATGACGCTCGACCACCTCTCGAACGGCCGCGTCATTCTGGGGCTCGGCGTCTCCGGCCCCCAGGTCGTCGAGGGCTGGTACGGACAGCCCTTCGCCAAGCCGCTGTCCCGCACCCGCGCCTACATCGAAATCATCCAGAACATCCTCGCCCGCGAAGAACCGGTCACTCAGCACAGCGAGCACTACCCGCTCCCCTACACCGGCGAGGGCTCGTGGGGCCTCGGAAAGCCTCTCCGCTCGATCGTCCACCCGCTACGGTCCGACCTGCCCATCTTCCTCGGCGCCGAAGGGCCCAAGAACGTCGCGCTGGCCGCCGAACTCTGCAGCGGCTGGCTGCCGCTCTACTACTCGCCCTACCGTCCCGAGGTGTACGCCGAGTCGCTCGCCGGCCGCAGCAACGGCTTCGAGATCGCCTACGGCGCCCGCCTCCGGGTCCACGACGACGTCTCCGAGGCCCTGCAGCCGATCAAGCAGTCCCTCGCCCTGTACGTCGGCGGCATGGGCGCGAAGAACCGGAACTTCCACCGCGAACTGATGGCCCGCATGGGCTGGGAGGAAGAGTCCCTGCGCATCCAGGAGCTCTTCATGACCGGCAAGCGCGAAGAAGCCGTGGCCGCCGTCCCCGACGACTTCGCCGACGAGATCTCCCTCGTCGGCCCACCCGAACGCATCAGGGACCGCCTCCAGGCCTTCGAAGACAGCGACGTGACGACCCTCCTCGTCGGCGCCGCCAGCAAGGAGGAGCTACGGCAGGCGGCGGAGATCGTGCTGGGCTGAAGTCCGCAGGCGCTACGCCCGCGCCAGCCGGCGGCCATTGCCGCCGCGCGGCCGGCCGCGGCGGCCGACGCCGGACGTGCGGTTGAACGGCACGCGGCGGCGGCGGAGGTGGGCCTGTCGCTTGACGCGGCGGCGGGCGGTGGCGAACGACTGGTTGATCGCGACCGGGATGGAGGCCGCGGCTGAGCGATGGACCACGACGTCCGGACCGGGCAGTGCGACCTTGACCACGACATCGAACGCCAGGCCGCCCCGGTGATGGCGGCCAGGGCCCGTCACGGTTACTTCGCAGTCCACGATCCGGGAGTTGAACCGCTTCAAGGCGGCCGCCTCGGACTCGATCGACTGCTTCAGGTCATCGCTCAGTTGGACGTTCCGGGTGCGTATCCTGATCGGGAAGCTCGGCTTGGTTCTCAACGCTTGGGCCCCTCCGTTCCTGTCTCACATCGTACAACGCGCCGGGAGACGGAAGATTCCTCAGGCGTCCAGCGACACGCCGACGGTGCCCCGCAGGTAAACGTCGATCAGTCTGGGCAGGGCGTTCAGGTCGTAGCCGCCTTCGAGGACGGACACGAGCCGGCCGTCGCAGACCTCCTCCGCCAGCTCGGCCAGGTCGACGCCGAATCGATGGAAGCTCTCCTCGGTCAGCGCCATGCCGGCGATCGGGTCGTTCCGCCAGGCGTCGAATCCGGCCGAAACGAGAAGCACGTCCGGGGCGAACGAACGCACCGCGGGCAACAGCAGGTCGGCCATGACTTCACGGTAGACGTCGTCGCCGCTGCCCGCCGGCAGCGGCGCGTTCACCGTCGTGCCCTCGCCCTCGCCGATGCCCCGTTCGTTCGCGGCGCCGGTGCCCGGGTAGAAGGGGTACTGGTGGACGCTCAGGTAGGCGATGTCCGCCCGGTGGTCGAACAGGTGCTGGGTGCCGTTGCCGTGATGGACGTCGAAGTCGAGAATCGCCACACGCTCCACGCCATGCACATCGATCAGACCCTGGGCGAGGATCGCGATCTGGTTCAGGTAGCAGAACCCCATGGCCCAGTCCCGCTCGCAGTGGTGGCCGGGTGGCCGGGTCACGCTCATCGCCCGGTGGCCTGCGCCCAGCATGACGTGGTCGCCCGCCGCGAGCGCGGCATCGACCGCGGCCCAGGCGGATTCGGCCGTTCCCGGCGACAGCGGATTGTCGTTCGTGTCGAGCATCGGGGTCGGCCGCAGCGGGAAGTTCCCTTCCGCCGCCGCGGCCGCGACCTCGGCGACCGCCGCCTCCATCCGTTCGATGTACTCCGGATCGTGGACCAGAGCCGCCAGCCTGCGGGTCTGGCCCGCCATTCCGCCCGACCGCCCGTCCGAACCAGCCTCCACCAGGTCCCAGCCCCGCTCCCTCAGGTACGGCAGTGCCAACTGCAGGCGCTCCGGCCGCTCCGGAAACCCCCTTGGTACCGTGTGCACCTCACACTGCGGATCCCAGAAGACGCTCATCGGCGAACTCATCTCACTGCCTCCACGAACTCTGTTCCCGTGTGGACGTAGTCTTGAGGATGATCGCACATACTCCAGTCATGAAGATGCAAGTCACCGCCCCGAAGATCCGGCGCCTGCTGGTTCCGGTCGCGCTCGTCGCCGCAACCGCGTTCCCGGTCTCCGGCTCGGACAACTGGCCGTCCTTCCGCGGCGAGGCCGCGGACGGCAACGGCACGGGAACGCCGCCGGCCACCTGGAACGTCGAGACCGGCGAGAACATCCTGTTCCGGGTCGCGGTTCCCGGACTCGGCCATTCGAGTCCGGTGATCTGGGGCGAAAGACTGTTCGTGACCTCCTCGGTACCCGAGGGCGAGGAGGCGTCGCTCAAGGTCGGCCTGTACGGCGACATCGCGCCGGTCGTCGGCGAGCCGCCACAGCGCTACGTGGTCCTGGCCTACGACAAGCGGAGCGGCGAACTCCTCTGGCAGCGGACGGCCTTCGAGGGGACGCCCGCGGTCAGGCGCCACACGAAGGCGTCGCACACGAACTCGACGCCGGCGACCGACGGCGAGGTGCTCGTCGTCTTCTTCGGCTCCGAGGGGCTCCACGCGTACGACCTGGACGGCAAGCCGCTGTGGGACCGGCAGTTCGGGCTGCTCGACTCCGGCTACTTCGTGGTCAAGACGGCCCAGTGGGGATTCGCCAGTTCACCCCTGATCCACGACGGCCGCGTGATCATCCAGGTCGACGTGCAGGGCGATTCCTTCCTCGCGGCGCTCGACGCGGCCACCGGCGAGGACATCTGGCGCACCGAGCGCGACGAGATTCCGACCTGGAGCACCCCCGCCGTGTTCCCAAGAAGCGACGGCGGCCGCCAGATCGTCGTCAACGGATACCAGCACATCGGCGGCTACGACCTCGACACCGGGGAGGAACTCTGGCGTCTCGAGGGCGGCGGCGACATCCCGGTGCCGACGCCGATCCGGGCCGGCGACGACGGTCCGATCCTCATCACCAGCGCCCACGGCCGGATGCGGCCGATCTACGCGATCGATCCGGACGCCGCGGGCGGGATCGATCCCGAACACGAGGCGATGGCCTGGTTCCAGGAACGACTCGGGAACTACATGCAGACGCCGATCGTCGTCGGCGACCTGGCCTACTTCGGCTTCGACAACGGTGTCGTCACCGTGTTCGACTGGAAGAGCGGCGAGCGCGTCGGGCAGAAGCGCCTGGGGCGTGGCGCCTCGGGCTTCACCGCCTCGCCCGTCGCCGCCGGCGGCAGCATCTACATGAACAGCGAGGACGGCGACGTCTACGTGATCGAGGCCGGCGAAGAGTTGAACGAGATCGCGGTCAACGAACTCGGCGAGACCCTGATGGCGACGCCGGCGATCTCGGACGGCGTCATCTACTTCCGGGCGCGGCGTCACCTGATCGCGGTCGGCGGCGGTTCGTAGAGCACGATGGGCATCTGCTCCAAGGCGAAGGTCGCCACCGTGATCGCCACGTTCGCGCTCGCGGCGGCGACGGCCGCCCCTCTCGCCGCCTCGGACAACTGGCCTTCCTTCCGCGGCAACGGGGCGGACGGCGCCGGCACCGGGTCGCCGCCGGCGACCTGGAACGTGGAGACCGGCGAGAACATCCGCTTTCGAGTGGCTGTGCCTGGACTCGGCCATTCAAGCCCGGTCATCTGGGAGGACCGCCTCTTCCTGACCACGGCGGTATCCGAAGGCGCCGAGGCGTCGCTCAAGGTCGGGCTCTACGGCGACGGGACGCCGGTCGAGGGCGAGCCGCCCCAGCGCTTTCAGGTGCTGGCCTTCGACAAGCGGACCGGCGAACTCCTCTGGGAGCGAACGGCATTCCGGGGGACGCCCGCGATCAAGCGGCACATGAAGGCGTCGCACACGAACTCCACGCCCGCGACCGACGGCAAGGTCCTCGTCGCCTTCTTCGGTTCCGAGGGACTGCACGCCTACGACCTGGACGGCAACCCGCTCTGGAACCGGCAGTTCGGCGTCCTCGACTCGGGGCCCTACGACTTCCCCACCTACGAGTGGGGCTTCGCCAGCTCACCTATCGTCCACGACGGCCGGGTGATCATCCAGGCCGACATCCTCAGTCAGTCCTTCGTCGCCGTTCTGGATGCGGCTACCGGCGAGGACGTCTGGCGGAGACCGCGCGAGGAAGTGGCCACCTGGAGCACGCCGGCCGTCTTCCCGCGCCAGGGCGGCGGGAGCCAGGTGGTCCTCAACGGCTATCGCCACATCGGCGGCTATGACTTCGACACCGGCGAGGAGCTGTGGCGGCTCGAAGGCGGCGGAGACATCCCTGTGCCGACACCGATCCGGGCCGGCGACGGTCCGATCCTGATCACGAACGCCCATGGCCGGCTGAAGCCGATCTACGCGATCGATCCGGAGGCCGAAGGCACTCTCGATCCCGACCACGACGCGATGGTCTGGTTCCACGAGCGGCTCGGAAACTACATGCAGACGCCGCTCGTAGTCGGCGACCTCGCCTACTTCTGCTACGACAACGGCGTCGTGACCGTCGTCGACTGGACGAACGGCGAGCGCCTGGCGCAGAAACGCCTTGGCCGTGGCGCCTCCGGTTTCAGCGCGTCAGCGGTCGCCGCCGGCGGCCACATCTACTTCAACAGCGAGGTGGGCGACGTCTACGTGGTCGAGCCGGGCCCCGAGTTGAACGAGATCGCCGTCAACGAAACCGGCGAGACCCTGATGGCGACGCCGGCCATCTCGGACGGCGTCATCTACTTCCGCGCCCGGCGACACCTGATCGCCGTGGGCTCCGACTCATAGCGCCCGCCGGGCGCTTCGAATCAGCTCGTTCAGGCCTTGCGCCGCAGGACGGCGCTGAAGCTCTCGCGGTGCTGGTGGGCGATGTAGAGGCCCAGAACAAGGATCACGATCCCGATGACGGAGCCCTCCGGCGCCAGGAAGACGTGGAACAGCAGGATGTTCAGGGCGATCGGAGCGAGCACGACGAGCGCCAGCGGCACGAACATGCCGAGGATCAGCAGCACGCCACAGACGATCTCGGAGACCTTGATCACCGGCCACAGATAGCCGGTGTCCATGATCGCGCCCATGAACGCTCCCGCCTCCTCGCTCATCTCCGGTTGCGGTCCCAACTCGAACAGGCCTATGACGCCGAAGACCGCGAAAATCAGCCCCAGCACGACGCGCGCGAGCATTGGAAGATGCTTCATCGTCTAGCCTCCTTGTGTGGTGAGTGTCACAAACAGCCTAGCGCCGCGCCTCGGCCTTTGAGGAAAACAACGTGACCGGTCGTGAGGTTCTCTGGCGGCCTTCGGCGGAGCAGGTCGACGTCTGCAACCTGACTCGCTATCTGCGCTGGCTCGAGTCCGAGCGCGGCCTGCGGTTCTCCGACTACGACGAACTCTGGCGCTGGTCGATAACCGACCTCGAGGGCTTCTGGAGTTCGATCGCCGAGTACTTCGGGGTGCGCTTCCACGCCCCCGCCAGACACGTGATCGACAGCACTTCCATGCCCGGCGCCGAGTGGTTCCCCGGGGCGACCCTGAACTACGCGGAACATGCCCTGGCGCACCACGGTGCGGAACCGGCTCTCGTCTGCCGGAGCGAAGCGGAGCCGCGGCGTGAACTGAGCCGAGACGAACTGCGCCGGGAAGTCGCGGCCGCCTGGGCCGGGCTTCTCCGGCTCGGCGTCACCGCCGGCGACCGCGTCGTCGGCTACCTGCCGAACGGCCCCGAAGCCGTGATCGCCTTTCTCGCCACCGCCAGTCTGGGCGCGATCTGGTCGAGCTGTCCGCCCGAGTTCGGCGTGGACAGCGTGCTCGACCGCTTCCGCCAGATCGAGCCCAAGGTTCTGATCGGGGTTGATCGCTACAACTACAACGGCCGCGTGTACGACCGCGGCCCCGACCTGGACCGGATCATCGGCTCGCTTCCGACTCTCACCGCGGCGGTCGTCGTGCGACTGGCCGGCGGCACGGCCGCCGACACGAACGGCTCACCGCGGCGCCTGTCCTGGCAGGAACTGACCGCCGAATCGGGCGAACTCGCCTTCAAATCCGTACCCTTCGATCACCCGCTCTGGATCCTCTACTCCTCGGGCACCACCGGTCTGCCGAAGGCGATCGTCCAGGGCCACGGCGGCATCCTCGTCGAGCACCTGAAGCAACTGGCGCTGCACACTGACCTCGGCGCGGACGACCGCTTCTTCTGGTACACGACGACCGGCTGGATGATGTGGAACTACCTCGTCTCGGGGCTGCTGCTGGGTACGACCGTCGTGCTCTACGACGGATCGCCCGGCTGGCCCGACCTGAACGCTCTGTATCGCCTGGCCGACGAGGAGGCGGTGACCTGCTTCGGCGTCAGCGCTCCGTTCCTGATGGCCTGCCGGGCGGCGGGTCTCGAACCCGGCAGGCAGTTCGCCTTCGAGGCCCTGCGCGCGATCGGTTCGACCGGCGCGCCGCTCCCGGCCGAGGGCTTCGACTGGGTCTACGAGCAGGTGAAGTCCGACGTCTGGCTCGGTTCGCTTTCCGGCGGCACGGACGTATGCACCGGCTTCGTCGGTCCGAACCCGCTCCAGCCGGTTCGCCGCGGCCGCATCCAGTGCCGCTCGCTCGGCGCGAAGGTCGAGGCGTTCGATGAGAACGGCCGCGGGGTCACCGGGCAGGTCGGCGAGCTGGTGATCACCGAACCACTGCCTTCCATGCCGCTCTTCTTCTGGAACGACGAGTCGGGCGAGCGCTACCGGGAGAGTTACTTCGACCACTGGCCTGGCGTCTGGCGCCACGGCGACTGGATCGAGTTCGACGAGGACGGCAGCTCCGTGATCTACGGCCGATCCGACTCGACGCTCAACCGCGGCGGTGTCCGGATGGGCACCTCCGAGTTCTACCGTGCCGCGGCCGAGCTGCCGGAGATCGAGGACTGCGTGATCGTCGATACGGGCAGCCTGGACCGCGAGGGCAAGCTCTGGCTGTTCGTCGTGCTGGCGGACGGCGCAGCGCTCGACTCGGAACTCGCCGCTCGCATTCGCCACCACCTGCGGACACGGCTCTCGCCACGACACGGCCCGGACGAGATCCGGGCCATCCCCGAAGTACCGACGACGCTCTCCGGCAAGAAGCTCGAGGTGCCGATCAAGCGCATCCTCGCCGGCGAACCGGTGGAAACGGCGGTCAACGTCGGGACACTCCAGAACCCGGAGTCGGTCGCCGCGCTCGTGGCCACCCTGTAGCTACCCACTGGGTGCGCCGGCCTTCTGGCCGGCTTGCCGCCGGAGGCGGCCGAAAACGCACCGTCCGCAAGCTGGCTCCGCTTTCACGGATTCAGCTTGTTGGCGAAGTCCCCGCCGCGGAAGATCGAGATGTCATCGAGCGAGATGGCCTTTCGTAGCGCCGCGTCGACTTCGTCGAGCGTCATCTCTGCGATCACCCGCTCCTGGGCGGCCGTGAACGCCATCGTCCGGCCGGTGAACAGGTTGTTGTTCAGCATCGCCGCGAGGGTCTGGTCCCGGGATCGGCCGTTCTGTTGCGCGTCCAGATAGCCGCGCCTTGCCGGTTCGAACTCCTCCTCGGTGAAGCCGTCCCCCAGTGCCTTGCTGATCTCGTCGCGGAAGGCGGCGACCACCTTGTCGGCGTTCTCGGGCGCGAAGATCGCGAAGGTCAGGAAGAGAGCGCCGTCATCGATCGGCGGTGCGGCGATCTGCGAACCGACGCCGTACGACAAGCCCTCCTCCTGACGAATCCTCGTCGCCAGCCGCGAGCTCAGGAAGCCGCCGCCGAGCATGTAGTTCGCCATGACCAGCGCCGGGTAGTCCTCGTCGTCGTCGCGCATGGCGAAAGTAGTCACCGCCATCATCATCGCGTTCGTCTTGTCCGGCGTCTCGATGTCGACGCTCACGGTCTCCACGGCGCGATAGGGATCGGCAACCCGCTCGTAGGGCTCGGCCGCCTCCCAGTCCCCGAACAGGGCCTCGAGTTCGCCTGCGACCTCGTCCGGGTCGAAGTCCCCGACCACCGCGATCGTGCCGCCCTGCGCTCCGTAGAAGGAGGACCAGAACGCCCTGGCATCCTCTACCGTGACCGCGTTCAGGCGCTCGATCTGCTCGTCGAACGTCGGCGAGTAGCGGGGGTGATCGACCGGCCACTGGTTGAAGTGCCTGTTCATCGCTTGCGGCACCTGAGCCATCGGCTCCGAGCGCTGGGACTCGATGGCCGCCAGGCGCTCCTCGCGCAGCAGGTCGAACTCCTTCGCGTCGAACGCGGGCTCGCGGAGGATCTCCGCCGCCAGGCGCAGAACCGGCACGAGGTTCTCGCGCACCGTGGTCAGGGAGCCGTTCGAGGCCAGCACGCTGCCACTGACGCCACCCTGGGCCTTCAGGCGGTCCAGTTCGTCGCTGATCTCCTGGCGCGAGCGGTTCTTCGTCCCGCGCATCAGCATGTCGCCGGCCAGATCGCCGGCGATGGCGCGGCCCGTCAGCCCCTCCTCCGTGCCATGGCGGAAGGCGAACTGCACGTTGACCGATTCGCCGCGATTCTGCTTCGGGAGCAACGCAACCCTGGCGCCGGACGACAGCGTCAGGAGACGCGTGCGGCTATCGATGTTCGCCGGGGTCGGGTCGAAGGCCTCGCCCTCGGCGACCGCCTCGCGTCCCGTGTAGTCGGCGACCAGGGCCGCGACGTCCGGCGGCTCGGGGATCTCCGCCCGCTCCGGCGTCTCGTCCGTCGGATGGAAGTAGCCGACGGTCCGGTTCGAGTCCCGCAGGTACGTCTGAGCAACTTCGTGAACCCCCTCCGCCGTGACCTGCTCCAGGCGGTCACGGTGCAGGAAGAACAGCCGCCAGTCGCCCATCGAGGCCCACTCGCTGAGCTGAAGCGCGATGCCCTGCGGGTTGTTGAACGAGAGCTCGATCCGCGAGAGGTAGTCGGTCTTGGCGCGCTCGACCTCCTCCTCCGTCGGCGGCTCGGCGGCCATCTCGTCGAAGGCGGCGAAGAGCGCCTCGGCAGCGGCTTCGAGCGAGTCTTCCTGACGGACTTCGACCGAAGCCGTCAGCACGCCCGGCTCGTTCAACTGGAAGCTGGACGCGAAAACGGAGGACGCGAGCCCCGGCTCGACCAGGTTCCTGTACAGGCGCCCCGCCGGCTCGACGCCCAGAATGTGGGTGAGCACCTCCACCTCGGCGTACTGCTCGTGGGCGCCCGGCGGCACGTGGTACACGGCCATCACGTACTGGGTGTCTCCCACCCGCTCCAGCCTCACGGTCCGCTCGCCGTCCTGGGCCGGCTCCGCGGTGTACGTCTCGAACAGCCTGTTCGCACCCGTGCGGTCGGGGCGCGGGATCGCGCCGAACTTCTCCGCGACCAGTTCCAGCGCCCGGTCGACCTCGAACCGGCCGGCGACGACCAGGATCGCGTTGTCCGGCTGGTAGTACTTCCGGTAGAAGGCCTGCAGGCGCTCGATCGGCACGTTCTCCAGGTCGGAGCGCGCGCCGATCGTCGAGTTGCCGTAGTTGTGCCAGTCGAAGGCGGCCGACATGACCCGCTTGCGCAGCACGCCCATCGGCTGGTTCTCACCGCTCTCCCACTCGTTCCGCACCACGGTCATCTCGGACTCGAGGTCCTCCGCCGAGATGAAGGAGTTGACCATCCGGTCCGCCTCCAGGTCGAGCGCCCACTCGAGGTTCTCGTCCGTCGCCGGGAAGGTCTCGAAGTAGTTCGCCCGGTCGAACCAGGTCGTGCCGTTGGGGAAGGCGCCGTGCTCGGTCAACTCGGCCGGAATGTCGGGGTGGTTCGGCGTGCCCTTGAAGACCAGATGTTCCAGCAGATGCGCCATCCCGGTCTCGCCGTAGCCTTCGTGCCGTGAGCCGACCAGGTACGTGACGTTCACGGTGATCTGCTGTTTGCTCTGGTCCGGGAAGAGCAGGAACCGGAGTCCGTTCTCCAACTGGTACTCGGTGATCCCCTCGACCGAGGCCACCCTGGTGACGCCGTCGGGGAGGTCCTGCGCCGCCAACGGCAGCGCCACCGCCAGGCAGGCGAGGACGCAGAGGGTCAGGTTGAGGACGAGTTTCGTCGTTCGCTTCATCGTGCTTCTCCTGAGGGGCTGGCGAAACCAGCTCGGCGTGTTCACTCCTCGGACGTACGGTCTGTAGAACGTAGTAAACGCGTCAGCACTCCGATTGTTCCATTCCTGCCTGGAAGGCTGCGCCGCAGAAACCGCGTGCTCCTGCCCTACCGCCCGGCTCGCGTATCCAGGCTGACGCTCTTGAGCAGCGCGAACACCGGCGATCCGACCGCGAGACCGAGCTCGGCCGCCGACGCCCGCGTGATCCGAGACCGCAGCCGGTGCGAGCCGAGATCGACCGTGGCCTCGGCGAACGCTGTCGACTCGTCCTGCTGCAGCGACACGAGGACTCCCGCAAGCACGTTGCGGATGCTGGTCGGTGACGGACGTTCCGTGGCGAGCGAGACGTCCCGGGAGCGCACCAGCAGCCGCGCCGACTCGCCGACCGCCAGGTGCTCGATCCGCGGCACGCTGAGCCGCTGGCCGTCCAGGTCGAGCCAGGTCAGCCGGTACTCGTCGTCGTGCGCGCTGACGCGCGCTTCGAGCACCGCCGCGGCCTGGAAGCGCTCGGTGAGCGGAGCCAGGTCAAGCTGCTCGAGGACCGACACCGTGCCGCCGAAGGCCTGTACACGACCCTCGGCCAGGACCAGGACGCGGTCGGCGAGCAGCGCCACCTCGTCGACCGCGTGGCTGACGTAGAGGGTCGGGATGCCGAAACGCGGGTGCAGGGCCAGCAGGTACGGCATGATCTCCGCCTTGCGCCGCCGGTCAAGAGCCGACAGGGGCTCGTCGAGCAGCAGCAGGCGCGGCCGGCTGAGCAGCGCCCGGCCCAGGGCCGCTCGCTGGCGCTCACCGCCGGAAAGCGTGCCGGGCCGCCGGTCGAGCAACGGTCCGAGATCCAGCGCGTCGACGACGTCGTCACGGGTGATCGACGCCGCGACGCCGGGCGCCGGCGTGCTCCGCCGATCCGCGTAGCCGAGGTTGCCCTCGACATCGAGGTGCGGGAACAGGCGGCCGTCCTGGAAGGTGCAGCCGACGGGGCGGCGGTGCGGCGGCACCGCGACGGCGGCTTCGCTGTCGAGCCAGACGTCGCCGTTCAGGGCGATGCGGCCGCGGCTTCGCGTCTCGAACCCGAGCAGCGACCTCAGAAGGGTCGTCTTGCCGCTCCCCGAAGGACCGAACACCGCGGTCACGCCGGCCGCCGGGACCGTCTGCTCGACATCGAGATCGAAGCCGTCGAAGGCGACCCGAACGTCGACTTCGAGCCGGGATTCCGGCGGCGGCGAGGCTGGCGAGGCGGCGGAACCGCTGCCGGTACTCCCCGCCATGCCCATGGCGTGAGGTTCAGGCGACATGGACCGGCAGCCTCCGGTTGAAGACGTAGACGAAGACCAGCACGACGAACGCGAACAGCAGCAGACCGGCGGCGAGCGTGTGCGCCTCCCCGTAGCGAAGCGTCTCCACGTGCTCGTAAATGGCGATCGAGATGACCCGTGTCTTGCCGGGGATGTTCCCGCCCACCATGAGGACGACACCGAACTCACCGATCGTGTGGGCGAAGGTAAGGACCGCCGCGGTCAGGAAGCCGCGTAGCGACAGCGGCGCGGCCACGGTCAGGAAGGCGTCGAGAGGCGAGGCGCGAAGCGCCGCCGCGGCCTCCAGGGGACCCCGGCCCAGCGACTCGAAGGCGGCCTGGAGCGGCTGCACCATGAACGGCAGCGAGTAGACGACGGAGGCGATCAGGAGGCCCGTGAACGAGAACGTGAGAGTCGTGTCCGTGACCTCGACCCAGAGCCCGCCGAGCCATGACCGGGGACTCATCAGCAACAGCAGGTAGAAGCCCAGCACCGTCGGCGGCAGGACCAGCGGCAGCGCCGTCACCGCCTCGATCACCGGCTTGAGCCGTGATCGGGTTCCGGAAAGCCACCAGGCCAGCGGCGTCCCCAGCACCAGGAGCACCGCGGTCGCCGCAGCCGCGAGCTGCAGGCTGAGCCACAGCGGGCCGAGTTCGGGCAGATCCATGACTCTGAGACTCCCTTGAAACGAAGGCGGCACACGGCCCACAGCCGTCCGGCACCCATTCTTCTCCCAGGACCTCGCTAAAGGCGGTTAGACCACACCGAGCGTGGCGCAGGAGGCGGAGGCAAACAAGCCGTAGCCGACACTACGTCAACCGACACCGGCCACTGAGGTTAGAGTCCGGTTCGCCTCCGCTGCATCCTGGGCCTTCACGGCCCGCCGCCGTGCCAGTTCCCCAGGGATCCAGCCGAGTCGAAAGGCCCATGGACTCTCGCCCCACCGACACCCTGCCCGCCAACGCCATCATCGACAACCAGTCTCGCACCGTGGGCAGTTTCCTGCGCGAGCGCGTCGACCCCAAGGCACGGCTCGCCGTCGTCTCGGCCTATTTCACGATCTACGCCTACGGTGACCTTCGGCGCCGACTCGAGGGCATCGAGAGGATGCGCTTCCTGTACGGCGATCCCCGAGGAGTCGGAGCAGTGGATCCGAGTAAGGCTGGGGACAAGGCGTTCCGCCTGACCGAAGACGAAGGCATCGAGCTGAAGCAGGCCCTGGTTCAGAAGCCGCTGGCCCGGGCCTGCGCCAAGTGGATTCAAGGCAAAGTGGACATCCGCACCGTCGAGAGGAGCAACTTCCTGCACGGGAAGCTCTACCATGTCGCCCGGGGCGCGGGGGACAACGCCGCGGTTCTCGGCAGTTCGAACTTCACGCGGGGCGGCCTCGGCCTTGGTGTGAATCCAAACATCGAGCTCAACCTCGAACTCCGCCGCGAGGCCGACCGCGAGCCTCTATTGGCCTGGTTCGACGCGCTCTGGAACGACCACGATCTGACGCGCGACGCGAAACAGGAAGTCCTGGACGCGCTCGCCCGGCTGGGCAGGGACTATCCGCCAGAGTTCGTCTACTACAAGACGCTCTTCCACGCGCTCCGGGACAGACTGGCGGAGCACGCCGAGCGCGAGGGCCTGATCCGCGACGTCGACTTGTACGACACGCGGGTCTGGAAGGCCCTTTTCCCGTTCCAGAGGGACGGCGCCGTAAGCGCCATCAACCGGCTCCTGCGTCACAACGGCTGCATCATCGCCGACAGTGTGGGGCTCGGGAAGACCTGGACCGCACTCGCCGTCATCAAGTTCTTCGAGGACAGTGGCAAGAATGTCCTGGTTCTCTGTCCGAAGAAGCTCGAACAGAACTGGATCCGCTACGCCTCGTGGGCTGGCCAGGCGAGCAACCCGTTAGCGGCCGACCGCCTGGCCTACACAGTCCTCGCCCACACGGACTTGAGCCGCACCAGTGGCATGTCCGGACATATCGACCTTGCGAACTTCGGCTGGAGCACGTTCGGTCTGATCGTGATCGACGAGTCCCACAACTTCCGCAACGAGGGGCGGGACAGGAAGGACGAGGAGGGCAACCTGGTCGCCCGCAGCCGCTACAACCGGCTGCTGGAGGAGGTGCTGAAAGAAGGAGCGCGGACCAAGGTGCTCATGCTATCGGCGACTCCGGTCAACACGAGCCTCCGTGACCTCCGCAACCAGATCTACCTGATGACGGAGAAGCAACAGGACGCCTTCCGGGAAACGCTCGGCATTGGCGACATTCAGACCGTGTTCCGGCTGGCCCAGCGGGAGTTCCAGGAGTGGGAGAGAGAGTGCGCACGGGGCAACGCCAGGGACAAGGCAGCGCTGCTGGAGCGGCTGGGAGCGGACTTCCTCGCCCTTCTCGATGCAGTCACCATCGCCCGTTCGCGCGACCACGTGCGCCGGGCCTACCCGGAAGCCGAGGCGGAGATCGGAGGCTTCCCCGATCGCACGCCGCCACGGAACCTCCACCCGCCAACAGACAGCGAAAGGCGCCTCTCATATGACGAACTGCACGAGCGGATCAGCCGGTTCCGCTTGGCCGTCTACATGCCATCCCAGTACGTGAAGGACAAGTCGGAACTGGACGCCGAAAAGAAGCGGCTCAACTTCGACCAACGCGACCGCGAACACTGGCTGGTGGCCATGATGCGCGTGAACCTCCTGAAACGGCTGGAGAGTTCCGTGCGTTCGTTCGCCCTCACCATGGAACGCATCCTCAGCAAGATGGACGAACTGGATAAGCGCATCGAGAACTGGCGCGCCGACCCCTCGAACCTCCAAGTCACACTCCTCCCGGACGAAGACGAAGAGGACGAAGAGTTCACTCTGGGGAGAGGGAGGAGATATCGCCTGGGCGACCTCGACCTGAAGGCCTGGCAGGACGACCTGCGGAAGGATCGGAGGATCTTCGAGAGAATCCACAGCGAGGCATCTCAGATCGGTGTGGAGCGGGACGCCAAGCTGAACCGCTTGAAACACGTTCTGGAGGAGAAGGTGAGGGAGGCACCCCCGAACAAGGAAGGTCTGCCCAACCGGAAGGCGCTCGTCTTCACCACCTTCGCTGACACGGCCCGTTACCTTTACGACAACATCGCCGACTGGGCGAGTTCCAAGTTCGGTGTCCACGTGGCGCTTGTCACAGGGAGTGACGGCAACCGAAGCACTCTGGGGCCGACAAAGTTCGGCGACGTCTTGGCCCGGTTCGCGCCAGTGGCGCAGCTCGCTGACACCGACGGGCTCAGCCGTCCAGGCTCTCGCCGATTAGACGAAAAAAGACCGGGCGCCGCCACGTCCTCTAAACAGATCGACATCCTGATCGCCACCGACTGCCTGTCCGAGGGCCAGAACCTGCAGGACTGCGATCTCGTCGTGAACTACGACATCCACTGGAACCCGGTGAGGCTCATGCAGCGCTTCGGGCGCATCGACCGGATCGGCAGCCGCAACCACCGCGTCGCGATGACCAACTTCTGGCCCACGGAGGATCTGGACCGCTACCTCGACCTGAAGAACCGGGTAGAGGCTCGAATGGCGCTTGTAGACGCGGCGGCCACCGGGCAGGACGACCTGCTGGCCGTCGGTGACGGTGAACCAAGCGACGCGTTGCCGAAGGCCGCCCAATACGACCTCGGGTTCCGCGACCGACAGTTGCGCCGGATGAGGGAGGAAGCCCTCGACCTGGAGGAAGTGGACGACGGGATCTCGATGAGCGATTTCACCCTCGACGATTTCCTGGCCGACCTGCTCGCGTACTTGCAGGCCAACCGGGAGGCGCTGGAGAAGGCGCCGCTGGGGATCGTGGCAGTGTCGCCGACACGGCCATTTACCACCGAGTCGGCGGACGTTTCCGCTCGGATCCAGCCGGGCGCAATCTTCTGCCTAAGGCAGCGAAACGCCGGGGCTGAGCGAACACCGAATCGCCTCCACCCGTACTTCCTGGTGTACGCGCGCGACGACGGAACGGTCCGTTACTCGTTCCGGCAGGCGAAGCAGGTGTTGACTCTGTTCAGCGCAGTCGCTCGGGGCCAAAGCGAAGTGCTCTCGGAACTCGTGGACATCTTCGACCGGGAGACCGGTCACGGAAGCGAGATGACGAAGTACGAGCAGATCCTCGGGGCGGCACTCCGGGACATACGCTCCGGGTTCGCCCGCGCCGAATTGCGGGATCTGACTCAGCGACGAGGCGCGAAGGTAAGCGCGCACTCTCGGAGCCCCACGGCTCGGGGTGCCTTTGAGCTTGTAACCTGGCTCGCTCTCATCAAGGAGACAAAGTGACCGTTGACTCGCGCAGTACGCGCACTTGACGTCGGACACGCGGCCCGGATGAACGGTACGAAGCATCACATTGTCGAAGCTCTCGACGACTTCGACAACCTGCCGCTCCGCGAGAGTGCCAAGCACTTTCTCGGCGTGCTCGGCTACCGGAGCGAGCGAGTCCCTTCACTCAACGGCATCGAGGACCTGCTCAGTCTGTTCGACGAACAGGGCCATCTGACTCAGAAGCAGCGCGCCATGTTCGACGATTGGACCGACGCCCGAGCGGTCTTCCAAATGACCGACGACGAACTCTCGGCACAGGCCAACCTTCTTCGTGCGAACGGCTACGAGCAGAGTCGCGCGGAGTCCTTCCTCTTCCTCGCAGCGAACCTGGCGGACGGTAAGTACACCCGTGGCCGACTGGCGGAAATGACTCGTGCTGTCAACCGTCTCTTCGCCATGCCGGCGGTGGTGCTCTTCCGCCACCGCACGTCAGTTGACGTTCCCATGCTTACCGTGGCCGTGGTCCACCGCCGCGCACACAGGAGAGACCCCGACCGGGACGTGCTCGAGCGGGTGACGCTCGTCAAGGACATTCGCCTGCAGAATCCCCATCGTGCACACGTCGACGTGCTCGCGGAGCTTTCCCTCGAAGCTATCGGGCCGACGGTCCGCACGTTCGACCAACTCCACGCGGCTTGGGAGCGCGCGCTCGACACCGAGCCGCTCAACCGGCGCTTCTACAAGGAGCTGTTTACGTGGTTCGAGCGCGCCGTGGCGAAGGCCACCTGGCCGCCGGACGCGCCACCAGAGCAACAGGTCATCCGCTGCATCACGCGTCTGCTGTTCACCTGGTTCATCAAGGAGAAGGGACTCGTCGCTCGAGAGTGGTTCGAGCGAGAGGCAGTCGAGGAGCTTCTCCACGAGTTTGGCGGCTCGGACTACTACCGAGCCGTGCTGCAGAACCTCTTCTTCGCGGCACTGAACGCACCCATCGACCAACGCCGATGGAGTACTCGCGGTCACGAGAGCCACCGCGTCTTCACTCGCTGGCGCTATCGCTCACTCATCCGGGACACCGAGCGCTTCGAGACGCTCATGGCTCGCACTCCCTTCATCAACGGAGGGCTGTTCGATTGCCTGGACGACGAGAAGTCGCGTAGCCGCGGCGGCAAACGCTACGACATGTTCAGCGATCCGGATCCCGAAGAGGGCCCGGCCGCCGCCGAGGCTCGTCGCAACGCTTGGAGGGATCTGAGCGTCCCCGACCGTCTCTTCTTCGACGACGACGGCCTCTTCGCTCTCTTCAACCGCTACAAGTTCACCGTAGAGGAAAACACGCCCGCGGAAACCGAAGTTGCACTTGATCCCGAACTCCTAGGCCAAGTGTTCGAGAACCTCCTCGCCGCCTACAACCCCGAGACCCGCGATACCGCGCGGAAGCAGACTGGCTCGTACTACACACCGCGCCCGGTGGTGGACTACATGGTGGGCGAGGCGCTTGCCGGCGCCCTCACCGAGCGGGCGCAACCGGAAGACGGCGACGCCGCTTTCTGGAGAGAGCGGGTGCACTACCTGCTCGACTACGAAGACGCAGGGGAGCTGTTCGAGGAGCCAGACGCCCAAGCAGTGGTGGAAGCCATCGCCGACCTTAAGGTACTCGATCCGGCCGTGGGTTCGGGAGCGTTCCCGATGGCGGTGCTCAACAAGCTCACCCTCGCGCTGCGACGTCTCGACCCGGACAACGAACTATGGCGAAAAGTCCAGAAGGAGCGGGCAGCCCGCCGCGCTGGTGCCGCCTTCGACGCGGAAGACCGGGACAAGCGCGACGCCGACCTGCTCGAGATCAGCAACACCTTCGAACGCTACTCGGGAGACTTTGGGCGAAAGCTGTACCTGGTCCAGAACAGCATCTTCGGCGTGGACATCCAAGCCATTGCCTGCCAGATCGCCAAGCTGCGCTTCTTCATTTCGCTCGTCATCGAGCAGGACTACGATCCAGGCAACCACGACAACTTCGGCATCCGGCCCCTGCCGAACCTGGAGACACGCTTCGTGGCCGCCGACGCCCTTCTGGGATTCAAACGCGAGCGCGGCCTAGCGAGCGGCAGCAACGAGGTGCGCCGCCTGGAGTGGGCCCTGCAGGCCAACCGGGAGCAACACTTCCACGCAAACACGCGGCCAGAGAAGCTCGGATGCATGGAGGAAGACAGCAGACTCCGGGCCGAACTGGCCGACGAGCTGCGGAGGCTCGGATTCCCGGAGGACACGGCCGACCTAGTGGCGGGCTGGGACCCATACAGCCAGAACTCCGTCGCCAACTGGTTTGACCCGGAGTACATGTTCGGCGAGCGTGGCTTCGACATCGTCGTCGGAAACCCGCCCTACCGGCAGTTGCAGAAGGAGCGCGGCGCTCTTGCCAACAAGTACAAGGACGCCGGCTTCCGCTCGTTGGTCAGGACGGGCGACCTTTACCAGCTCTTCATCGAGAGGGGCATCGACCTGCTGAGTGGCGAGAACTCAGTTCTCGCCTATGTCACGTCGAACAGCTGGCAGAAAGCCAAGTACGGAGGAAAGACGCGGGATCTCCTGGACGAGCACACGCCGCTCCGTTTCATCAACCTGGGGCCGGGGGTGTTCGAGAACGCCACTGTCGACACCTGTATCCTCATCGTCAAGCGCGGCCGCGACGGCGGGGTCTGTCGGACCGCCGAGCTAGGGAAAGGCGACCAGTTCCCTCCAGATGAGAGCGACTGGGCCGACCTCCGACAGATCGAGAACGGCCCCTGGTGTGTTCTGTCGCGAGCGGAGTGGTCCCTCATGGAGAAGATCGAGGCCGCCGGTAGGCCGCTCCGAGAGTGGCCCGGTATTTCGATCAACTACGGAATCAAGACAGGCCTGAACAAGGCGTTCATCATTGGTAATGAGACGAAGGAAGCGCTGATCCGCGAGGACCCGCGATCCGCCGAGCTACTGAAGCCGTTGGTGCGGGGGCGCGACGTTCACGCGTACCGCGTCTGCTGGGCCGGGCGCTGGCTGATTGACACCCACAACGGCTACGGTGATACGGGGCGAGTCGACGTGGACCGGTTTCCCGGGATCAGGCGCCATCTTCACGGCTTCATGCCGGGTCTGGAGCGGCGCCAGGACCAAGGCGACACTCCCTACAATCTCCGTAGCTGCGCCTACTACGGAGAGTTCGAGAGACCAAAGGTCCTCTGGCCGGAGATCTCGGACGAAGCGGGGTTCGCCCTCTGCCGGGAACAGATGTTCTGCAACAACAAGGTCTACTTCCTGACGGCCCCGGCCCTTGATGACCTCCTCTTTCTCTTCACGGTGCTGAGCAGCGGAGTGATTCGGTGGTATGGCCGGCAAATCACGGTAACAACTGGCGCAGGCTCCCATTCGTGGTTCAAGTACTGCGTCGAGGCCCTCCCGATTCCACCGCGAGGAAAGGAGTGGCCTGCGATGGCATTCGTCGCAGGAGACGGGAGGGCCATCGAACCGAGTCCCGCACGGCCTACGGCTCTCGCGGAACAGAACGCGGCCGTCGCCAAGCTCTATGGCCTGACCAGCCAAGACCAAGCGCTACTCGACTCACTCAACGCCTCGGTGTGACCCGAGAAAGGGTGTAGTCGAGATCGCGGTAGCTACGTAGGCGTACAGGCCACGGCCCACTCACCGAATGGTCCGGTCAGACCGCCCTACCAACCAGCGTGAACTCCGAGTGCCCGAGTCCGTAGGCTCTAGCGACTTCGCGGTCGATGTCCTTTTGCAACCGAGCTTGACGCTTGGCGTCGCGGGCCTGAACTGCTCGCTCTACCAAGGCGGTGACCCTTGCGGCCGTTTCTGGGCTTGCCGTGGGCAAGGGAAGGGTCTCAACATAAACCTTCTTCCACCGCGTTGCGCCCGCTCCCGACGTTGGTGCCGTCGTCTGAACCCACCACGATGCCAGGGCTGAGTTCAGGACAGCGCACAGCCAAGTCAGATCGTCGGCTCTCGTGCATGTCGCGATGAAGGCGGTGGCTTCCACGAACAAGCGCTTTCTGTCGAGGGCAAACCGGCCTCTGTCGGCGAGTTCGATCCAGATCAGCTTGGGCCTCTCGAAATCTCCGTAGTAAGCGCAGGAATCTTGGAGTTCCCACCACGCGTGCTGCGTCCTCTTACGCGCGCGAGACCCGTCAGCGAGCCTCTCGCCGGTCTGGTGGAGGCGCCTCCCGAAAGAGGCTAGCCACCGTCGGACGGCCGGGTAGTCGTCGATGTCCACCTGGGCAGCTGGGAAGGTGCCGATCAGCCAGCGCCCGGCCCAGGAGACGCGGTACGCGTGAACGTCGCGCCCCCGCACCAACGGCTTCAGTAGCTCGGCGGATCGCGGGTCCTCGCGGATCAGCGCTTCCTTCGTCTCATTACCAATGATGAACGCCTTGTTCAGGCCTGTCTTGATTCCGTAGTTGATCGAAGAACCAGGTGCGCTCTTCGGCAGAGTCGCCGAGGCGGGCCGGACGCTCGTGGCGCACCCAGCTTGGCACGGAGTGCTGACGCGCGGGCCTCAGAGCACGGACACGCCAGGACTACAGCCAATCGGCAGAAGAGAGGAGAAGAACGGAATGCAGCAACTGACAGTGGGGAGCGTGTTGACGAGGTCGTTGTCGGCGAACACTCGACTCACATACGAGAAGGGTTGGCACAGGTTCGCCTCCTTCTGCGAGGAGACAGGGAGGAAGCCGATGGAGGCGACCGGCGACGACGTGGCTGAGTTCCTCGTCCACACGGCAAACCAACCCCGCTCGCGTCGGGCGACGACGGGCGGCAGCCGCCCCGTGTCGCTGGGAACTCTGCAGATCAGCCTCTCGGCGATCAACAGGAAGTACAAGGATGCCGGCAAGGAATCACCCGGGCACGCTGCGGTCGTGGCGGCCGTGGTGCACGGCCTGACCAGAATCCACGGTACGGGCCAGAGAAAGGTGAAGGCGATCCGCGAGTACGAGATGCGGAAGATACTCGCCTGCTGTGATCGCCGTTCCCATAGCGAGTTCTTCCGGGTGGTGGCAACCCGCGACGCGGCCCTACTCGCGATCGGCTTTGCAGGCGCGCTGCGACGATCCGAGATCTGCCAACTGAACGCCGAAGACGTCCACTTCGTCGGCCGCCCCGACGAAGACAACGGCCTGTTCCTGACCATTCGGAGGTCGAAGACCGACCAAGCCGCTAAGGGTCAGCGCATCGCGATACCGGCGGGAAAGGGACTGAACGCCGTCGCGCGACTGCGAAGATGGCTAACTCTCGCCCAGACGACAGAGGGGCCGCTCTTCCAGTCTCTATGGCGCGGCGGACGACTCCGTGGACGGCGGCTGCACCATTCGGACGTCCCGCGCCTAGTCAAGCACTACGTCCAGGCGATCGGGCTCGACCCCACCGAGTACTCAGGCCACTCTCTGCGCGCCGGTTTCGTCACAAGTGCTGCCGTTCACGGAGCGCGTCTCGACAAGATCATGGAGGTAACGAGGCACTCCAGCGCTGAGATGGTCCTACGGTACATCCGGCAAGTGGAAGCGTTCGAGGACCATGCTGGCGCAGCGTTCCTGTAGGCGAGCGCCGGAGCAACTGCTGGTGGCGTGTGACACACGCGCGGAGCCAGCCCTTGGTGCCCGCCCAAGGACGGAATGGTCGCCGTCGCACCAGAGCCTGTTGGCCCGGACATCCCGGTCGGCGCCGTTCGATGCCTAGCGCTCTTGCCAAAGCTCCGTCCAGTGCGGCAGCTAGTCGAGGCGTTCTCGGAGCGATGACGGAGTCGCTCCGGCAGGCAAGACGCTCGCAGAGGAGGAGGAACCGCCGATCCGCCGGCGCGCCCGCTGCTGGCACGCGTCCGCTGCCGGTCGGCTTGTCGCGGAGCGGCTGCCGGGCGTAGACTGCCGTGTGTAACTCAGGCACGACACTCGGAGAACGAGGATGTCCGTGCTTGGGGAGCGCAGCAGGAAGGTCCACCAACGTCACGCCCCGTGGCGGCCGAGGACAGGTAGCACCCCACCTCGAACGACTCTCGTCCACCTAAAGGCCACCGCGCCGCGGGAACCAGTGCCCCAGAAAGCACAGCGCCAATGACGAACCCGCTCTCATCTCACCAGTCAGCCGAACCAGAGACCCGACTGCGGCCGAGCGACCACGAGGTCATAGATCTCATCGAGAGAGCCAAACAGCAGTACGAGGAGGTAATGCGGCTGGCCGACTTGGCCGACCTGCCTGATCTTGCGGCCTCCGCACCAGGTAGTCAGCCGGCATACTCATGGGACAACCCCATCGGCTACGTGGTGACGGGGAGTTCCGATGGCGACCTGGTCTGACCTCCTCGATGAGCTGAACGGCACTCCGGTCGCGGAAAGAGGGCACTTCATCACCGAAAGGTCCCGCGCGTCGGCGCAGCGGATTGCGGAGCACTGCGACCGCAACGTGCTCTACTACTCCTCCTCGTTCCTCCAGAAGCCCGAGGTGCCGGGACTGTTCACGGCCATCAATCGGGAGGACATCAACGGGTTCATGGCCGGCGTTCACGGCTGTGACTTCTCGAAGGGGCTCCTGTTGATCCTGCATACGCCGGGGGGCCAGGCCGAGGCGGCCCAGACGATCGTGGACTACCTTCGCAGCAAGTTCGACGAGATCGATGTCCTGATCCCCACCTACGCCATGTCGGCCGGAACGATGATCGCGCTTGGCTGCGACCGCGTGATCATGGGGCGGCAGAGCCAGTTGGGCCCGACCGATCCGCAGCTCATCGTCGCCAACCGTTCCTTCTCGGCACATTCCATCGTGGCCCAGTTCGACGAGGCGAAGCGCGAGATCACGGGGAATCCCCTGCTCGCCCACGCGTGGGCACCGGTACTACGTTCCTTCGGGCCCGCGCTGCTTGAGGAGGCGCGGCAGGCCCTGGCTTACGGTCAGGATCTCGTCCAAGGATGGCTCCAGCGCTACATGTTCGCCGGCCATCCCGATGCGCCGGCCCTCGCCGGCAGCGCTGCCGAATACTTCGGCGGGCAGCAGCACCGAAGCCACGGTCGGCGTATCGACCGGGATGAAGCGAGGGATCAAGAACTGACCGTCGTTGACCTCGAAGACGACCAATCCCTCCAGGACGAGGCCCTGACGCTCTATCACCTGTCGACGATCCTGTACAACCAAGGCCCGGCCCTCAAATCCGTTCTAAGCAGCACCGGCCAGCTCTGGGCGAAGAATCTCGCCGTTCAGCAACCCCCAAACGGCGCAAGGCCCTGAATGCTGGCGCAGCGTCGCCCCGACATCCCGGTCAGCGCCGTTCGACGCCGAGCGCCCTTGCCAGCGGATCAGAACCGCCGCGTAACGAAGCCGAACGACTCGATGATCTTCAGCGCCGCCGGAGTCTCCAGAAACTCGTGGAAGTCACGGGCGGCCGGGTTGTCCCGGGCGCGGTCGAGCAGCACCGAGTCCTGGCGGATTCGCGTGTGGAGACGCTCGGGGATCTCCCAGTAGCTCCCCACACGCCCATGGCGCGGACTGAGCACCGAGGCCAGCGACACGAAGCCCAGCTCCGCGTTTCCCGAAGCCGCCATGGCAAAGGCCTGCCCCACGTTCTCGCCGAGGACGATCTTCGGCCGCAGGCTCTCCCACAGGCCGAGTTCGCGCAGCGTCTCCCGGGCCGCGGTGCCGTAGGGTGCGAGATCAGGGTTTGCGATCGCGAGCCGGCGGAAGGAGCCGTCCCTTAGCGTGTCGGCGCCGACAGCAACCCCAGGATCCGGGCTCCACAACACCAACCGTCCGATCGAATAGGTCCGCCAGGAGTCCTCGACAGCCAGCCCCTGTTCCACCAGCAGCCGCGGACGCTCCTGGTCGGCGGCAAGAAACACGTCGAAAGGCGCACCGTGGAGGATCTGGGCGTAGAGCTTTCCCGTCGAGCCGACTGTCACCGTGACCCGGTGGCCGGTCTCCCGCTCGAACTCGGCGGTGAGCGTCTCGACGACCTCCGCGGCGTTGGCGGCCACCGCCACCGTCGTTTCTCCGGCGAAGGCGCCCCCGGCGGCCAGGAGCAGCGCCGTGACGACCCCCGGGACAGCCCTCAAACGGCGACCGCCTGCGCCGTCCGCCTCGGATCGCCGCAGGCGATGGCGCCATCCTCCTCGATCAGGACACCCTCGAAGGAGCCGCAGAGCCAGTTCCAGGGGTTCACCACCTCCACCGTCTGGCCGGCGTTCTCGAGCAGCCGCACCGGATCGCCCGGCAGGTCCGCTTCCACGATCAGCGCACCGGGCACCCCCATCGACGAACCGCCGAATCGCGGCTTGTGGACCGAACTCTCGAGATCGAGGCCGAAGTCCAGCAGGTTGACCGAGTTCTGGACGATGTTCTCGGTCAGGGACACGCTCGGGGATCCCGAGGCAAGCACGGGCTTGCCGTCCCTGGTGAAGATGTTCGGGCAGATGCGCGCGTGCGCACGTCCGCCCGGCTCGACCGGACCGGAGCCGAGGTGGACGCCGGAGGCGCAGGCGTAGACGCCGTCGACGTAGATACCGGTCCGGAACGGCATCGACATGACGGAGTGCAGCACGGTGGCGACATTGCCCTCCGCGTCGACCACCGTGACGTGGTTCGAGCCCGGCGGGGGCGGCGGAACGACGCCCAGCGCCTCGTAGCGATCGTTGGGGCTGGCCGGCCTGCCGTCGAGCGCGGCGAACCGCTCCGCCGCGTACTCCTTCGAGATCGCCCGCTCTACACCGGGCAAGGTGCCGTCGAAACGGCCTCCCACCGCGTCGGCGTACACCCGGCCGATGATCTGCATCATCCTGAGCGTCGTCTCGCCGGACTCGAACGCCGGGCCCGTCTGCTGGAGGTCGAGCAGCTCGACCATGTTCATGATCTCGACCAGGGCCTGGCCGCCGAAGTCCGGCGCCGGCGAACCCACGACCCCGTAGTCGCGGTAGGTGCCCTTCACCGGCTCGTCCCAGAACGCCTCGTAGGCCGCCATGTCGTCGGCCGTGATCAGGCCGCCTCTGGCACGCACCGTCTCGGCGTACCGGCGACCGAACTCGCCGCGGTAGAAGTGGTCGCCGCCGTCTTCGGCGAGCCGGTCCAGCGTGTCGGCCAGCTCGCTCTGCACCAGCTTGTCGCCGATGTCGCGGAGCGTGTTGCCGTCGAAGTAGATCGCGCGGCTGAAGGGCTCCCGGCCCAGCACCGCCGACTCGACGAACATCTCGCCCCAGAGGAAGGGATGGATCTCGAAGCCGTCGCGGGCGTAGTGGATCGCCGGCGCCATCACGGTGGCCCGCGGCAGCCGGCCGTGACGGTCGAGCCCGGCCTCGAAACCGCCCCAGAAGCCCGGCACGAAGCAGAGGGTGCCGTCCGTCTTCGTCATCAATGCCCCGAACTCGGCCACGTCCATGTTCCGCACGTCCGGTACCGCCCGCGGCGCCGCCATCATCCCGTTGACGTAGCTGTACTCGCCCGAAGCGGCGTCGTAGTAGAGCATCGACAGGCAGCCCGACAGGGTTGTCATGTGCGGCTCGACGACGGCCTGGGCGATGCTCGCGGCCATCACCCCGTCGCAGGCGTTGCCGCCCAGGGCGAGCATGTCGGCCGCCGCGGCGGACGCCAGCGGATGGGTGCAGATCGCGATGCCGTTCGCGCTCCGGACGGCCTGCTTGGGTCCGAAGCGCGCCGTCGCCACCAGAGCCCGCCGCGCCTCGTCGTCCGGCGGCGTCCAGCCGTTGACGGCCGCTGGCGCGGAACCCTCCGGTTCCGATCCCGGTCCGCAACCCATCGCCATCGCCGCGCCGCCGGCCGCGGCGGCGAGCAGGGTCCGGCGATTCAGAGTCAGGTCCGTCCCCTCAACGAGTCCTCTTCCCATCGCTGCCTCCCTCGCGCAAGTAAGGGGACGAGGTTACCGCGTAAGATGCCCCACCCGTTCCACGAACAAGGAGAGTTTCGAGCAATGACCGAGCCGGTTCTTCTCGTCGACAAGTCCGACGGCGTCGCCACCCTCACGTTGAACCGCCCGGGCGTGCTGAACGCCCTTTCGGAGGAGCTGCGCAACGACCTCGCCGAAGCGATCGAAGACCTCCATCACGACGAGGAAGTCGGCGTGGTCATCCTGACCGGCGCCGGCCGCGCCTTCTGCGCCGGCCTGGACCTGAAGGAGATGAGCGATCCGAACCGGAAACGCCGGGCGATCGCCGATCCGCCGAAGCTGCTCCGCTCGCTCCATCAGCCCGTGATCGGCGCGATCAACGGCATCGCGGTCACCGGCGGCTTCGAGATCGCCCTCTCCTGCGACCTGCTGATCGCGGCACCGGAGGCCCGATTCGCCGACACCCACGCCCGCGTCGGCCTGCTCTCCGGCTGGGGCCTCTCGGCCCGGCTGTCGCGGGCCATCGGCCCCGGCCGGGCCAAGGAACTCTCGCTGACCGGCAACTACCTGTCGGCCGAGCGAGCCTGCGAGTGGGGCCTGGTCAACCGGATCGTGCCGCGGGAGGACCTCCTGCCCACCTGCCGCGAGTTGGCGACAGACATGCTCACCTGCCAACGCGACGTGATGTTCCAGTACAAGCGGATGATCGACCGCGGCTTTGACCTGACCCTCGGCGACGCGATGGACTACGAGGTCGAGGTCAACCGGATGTACCAGTCGCCGAAGCCCGAAGAAGTCGGAGAACGCCTCGCCGGCATCCGCGCCCGCGGCCGGGCGCAGGCCGAGGACGCCCGCTAGGCGGTGTAGCCCGCACAGTTGGAGGTCAGATCACTCCCGGCCGGAGCTCCCCCTCAAAGACGATCACGGCCTGCCCCCTGATGCGGAGGCCTGCTTCGGCCACCTCGACCTCCATGAAGCCAGAACGCCGCGAGCACTGGAACGACCGCATCTCCTTCTTGCCCAGCTTCTTCGACCAATAGGGCGCAAGGAACGTGTGGGTGCCCCCTGTTACAGGATCTTCGTTGGTTCCTGCCCAGGGCCAGAAGTAACGTGAGTAGAAGTCGTACCCACACTCCCCTGGCGCAGTCACCAAGACCCCGTCAATGGAATCATGGGACCGGTAGAGCGCCTCGAAGTCTGGCGACAGGTTGACGAGTTCGTCGGGATCGACTATCTCAAGCAGTAGTATGTTCGTTTCTTCGTTGTAAACTACGTTCTCAATAGACTCGATGCCAAGCGCGGTCAGCAACTCGGGCGGCGCTTCAGCCGGACAGGTCTCGTAGACCGGGAAGCTCATCGTAGTCCCACCGTCAGAGACGCTGGCACCGAGGGTTAGGCTCTGAATGTTCACGAACTCTATTCTCTCGAGTTGGTACATCTCGGCCACCACCTTGGCCGATGCAAGCGTGGCGTGGCCGCAAAGCGGGATCTCCTTCTTGGGAGAAAAGAACCGGATGGAGAATGTACCTGGTTTCGGGAGCGACCGAAGAAATGCGGTCTCGGAGAGGTTCAACTCCCGCGCGATGTCCAGCATCCTCTCATCGTTCAGGGGTCGCTCAACAATGCAAACCCCGGCCGGATTTCCCTTGAAGGCCGTGTCGGTAAAGGAGTCGACTATGAAGGTTCTCATCGTTGATGCATCCCCATGGGGCAAGTCGACCTCAACCCGGAATCGCGCCGAACCGGTGCGGGTCAAGGCGGGTTACTGAGTCCGTAGATATCTGCTCGTCCGCACGCCCTCACCGCCGCACGTATGCACGCCACCAACAAGCCGGGCGTGCTCGTGGACGGCGCCGGTCTCGTGTTGCGCGCGCTGCGCTCGGGCGTCAAGTCCTACGGTCAGCGTACCATCATCGCGACAAGCGTCGCGAGGTCGGGCTCGGCGCCGTAGGCCTGCGACCTACTGATCGCAACCCCGGAGGTGCGCTTCGTCGACACCCACGCCCGCGTCGGCCTGCTCGCATGATGGACGGCGGCTTCGACCTGACCTTCGGCGACGCGATGGACTACGAGGTCGAAGTCAACCGCATGTACCGCGGCCCCCAGGCCTAGAAGTCGGCGAACGTCTCGGCGGCATCCGGGCCCGCGGCCACGCCTAGGCCGAAGACGCGCGCTGAGGGACCGACCGGAGTCGAGGCCGGGCGTCACGTCGCTCACCTTGTCCGTGTTGCCGAACGGAGCTAGGGTAGTGGACCGGCCAAGGAGGAAACGCATGGACAAACGAAACACTGAGCTGAAGTCGGCTAGTGCCTTGACCCACGGATCGGACAAAGGCCGATCCGTTGCGAGTCCTGCTGCGCCTCGTCCCGCGGTACGCCGTGTCTCCAGAAAGTCCGAGGCAGTCATCAAGGAGGTCTCGGTTCGGCGGCAGGCGGCCATGAAGGTCCTGGCTAATCGCTAGCCGCCACTACCGAGTAACTTGGGCCGACACCGTTCGCGCCCACGACGAAGCGCTCACGCATGGTGGCGTACCGGGAGTCCTCAACCGCCCGGCCATAGAGTCCGCGATCGCCCGGCCGTATCACGGTTACCATCGCCTCATCCACGAGAAGGCGGCGGCGTTGGTGCACGGTGTCGTTTCCAACCACGGTTTCGTGGACGGAAACAAGCGGACAGCTCTCTATCTGGTGGAGTTGCTGGCGGTCAGAAGCGGGTATCGCCTCGTGGTGGAGGACCTGGTACTGGCAGACGCCATAACGGCTGTGGCCCGCGGGAAAATGGAGTACGAAGAACTTGCTACTTGGTTCCAGCGCCGACTGGCGCCGGTCGCCAGTTCGACACCGCGCATCTAGCCGTCTGGGGCTGCAACTACGTCGAAGTACTTCTCCACGATCCACTCCGGCTGCCAGCGGTCGGGTTCGCGTTCGGTGCCGGTGAGGTCGCGGCGAAGGGGCACCGGATCGGGAACGGATAGCGGCACGGTGTCGCCCATGGCGGCTTGCCAGCCTTCCAGGAGGGCTTCGAGGCGGGCTGCGGTTTCCGCGTAGTCGGGATCGGCGATGAGGTTCGTCAGTTCGTCGGGGTCTTCGGAGAGATCGAACAACTGGCGGTGGTTCACGTTGGGGTACACGATCAGCTTGAAACGGTCGTCGCGCACCGCGCGCATCACGTCCCGGTAGGGAAGAAACACGCTCTTCCGCCAGGTCGGGTCGCCGCCCGACCAGAGGGGCGCGAGGTCGCGGCCGTCGATGCCCGGAGGTTCCTCGACGGCGCCCTGTGCGAGCAGGGTCGGGAAGAGGTCGTACAGGTAGGTGAAGGCGTCGGTCGTTCCGTGCGGGATGCCCGGACCGCGGATGATCAGCGGGCAGCGCATCGAGTGCTCGTAGAGGTTCTGCTTGCCCAGGAGGCCGTGGCTGCCGACCGACAGCCCGTGGTCCGCGGCGTAGACGACGATCGTGTTCTCCGCCTGGCCGTTCTCGTCGAGCGTGGCGAGGATGCGGCCCACCTGGTCGTCGAGGTGGGTGATCAGGCCGTAGTACTCGGCGAGCTGGTCGCGGATCACGTCTTCGGTCCGGGGCCAGGCGGCGAGGTTCTCGTCGCGCAGGATGAGGGCGCCGTTGTCGAACGGGTGCTGCGGCTTGTAGTTCGCCGGCAGCGGCAGATTGCGCTCGTAGTAGCGCTGGCGGTACTCGGGCGGCGGCTGGCGCGGATCGTGTGGGGCCGTGAACGGCACGTAGGCGAAAAACGGCTGCTCCGGTTCGCCGCTCGCCTCCGCCGCGGCCTGCTCGTCGAGGAACTCGATCACGGCGTCGGCGAAGAGCTCGCTGGAGAAGGTCTCCCCCACCCGCCGCCGAACCATCCCGCCGTCCTCGATGTCCTGGACCTCGGTCTGCGTGTGATCCGCCATGCCGCCCAGGTAGATCGCCGTGCCACGATCGAAGCTCCGGAGCAGAGCCTCCTCGCCGTTGTGCCACTTGCCGGTGATGAACGTGCGGTAGCCCGCCGACTCGAGCAACCGGGGCAGGGTCGGCACGCCCTCCATCCTGTTCGGCGAGCGCATCCAGCTTCGTCCGGTCAACACCATCGCCCGGCTGGGAACGCAGACCGCGCCGCTGTTCGAGCCGAACACGTAGTTGCGCCGGAAGCTCCAGCCCTCGGCCACCAGGCGATCGAGGTTCGGCGTGTCGATCAGTTCATTGCCCCAGGCGCCGATCGTGTCGGCGCGCTGGTCGTCGGCGAAGAGGAACAGGATGTTCGGAAGTGGCCCCTGCGGCTCGGCGTCGCCGGCAGGCTCGTCGGCCGCGGGCGGCGCACAGCCGAGAAGGGCCAGAAGCGCGACGGGCGCCAGCACGGCGGGAACCTTCACGAGCCGGCCGCCGCGACGCGCGCGATCGCGTCCAGCTTCTCCACGACTTCCGGATCGATCTCGTCCTCCGGCACGAACTCGGCCAGCCGGTGGAAGTTCGCCTTGGACATCAGGTTCGCCTGACCCAGCCGGCGGGCGTAGACCTCGAACAGCGGCGCCATGAGGTCCGCGCTGGCCTTCGCTCCGTCGTCCCACGGCGACGGCCTGCCGCCCTCCGCCGACGCTTCTTCGACCTCCGCGATCGAAGCCCGCATCGCCTCGATCCGCCGCTCCGCCTCGGCTTCCTCGAACAGAGGGCCGGACGCCTCGCGGCGGGCGCTGTCGGCGGCCCAACCCTCGAGGGCCGTCCGCGAGCACAGGTAGTTCTCGATCTCCCGCTTGCGCCAGGCCTGCCGCTCCAGCCCGTCATCCGCGCCCACCTTCTCCGGCAGCTTGTCGAGGAGCGCGATGCCGCGCAGGCCCGGGCAGGCTTCGCGCAGACCGTGGAAGTGGAGTTCCGCGCTCGAGAGCCGGTCGCCGACGTACTGCACGAAGGGTCGCTCGAGCGCAGTCGCGGCGGCTTCGTGACCGAGCCGCCGAGCGAAGGCCTTGAGGATCGAGAGATCCGTCGACCCCTCGAGATAGAGCACCCAACCGACCAGTTCCGCCTGGAGGTACTGGTTGAAGCCGATCCGCGACAGCGCCTTGGCGACCTGGCTGCCGCCGTCGTCGATCCGGTGCGGCTTGCCCACGAAGGCGATCACCGTGTCCGTGCCGGCCGCTTCGGCGAGCAGCACCTCGGAATGGCTGGCGGCCACGATCTGGCTGCCGTTCTCGGTCGCGAGTTCACGGACAAGCGCGTAGATCTCCCGCTGGCGGAGAATCTCCAGGTGGGCGTCCGGCTCGTCGAGGAGCAGGATCGCGCCCGGATTCGAGTACAGGTAGGCCAAGATGAGCAAGGTCTGCTGGAGGCCCCGGCCGCTGGAGGAGAGGTCGAGCCAGATGCCCCGTTCCCGGTAGCGCATCGTGATCTCGCCGCGCTCCTCGACGTAGAGCGGCTCGTCCAGTTCGACGCCGAACAGCCGGTCGATCCGTTCCTTCAGGTCGGCCCAGACGTCCGGGCTCTCGCCATGGATCCGGAAGCAGAGGTTGCGCAGCACTTCGGCCGTGCGGCCCTCGCCGATACGGACGTTGACCGACCCCGGGTCGAGACGGGTTTCCGCCGAAGCCATGCCCGACATCGGCGGCAGGTAGGCGACCTTCACCGCGCGGGCCTCCTCCGGCACCGGCATGCGCGGCGGCGACGGGCCGCGATCCAGCCGCAACGGCCGGCAGTAGAAGGACTCCTGGTTCGCGTAGTCGAACTCCAGCCCGCACTTCCAGCGGCGCGCGGCCTCGCCGGTGTCGCCCGCACCTTCGTCCGGGCCCTGATCCACGCTCTCGTCCGCGTCGCTTGCCGCCGGCCGGCCGGAAGCCGTGCCCTCGACGACCACGTCGATGCAGACATTGTCGGTCCGCTGCCGGCCATCCACCGTGTGAACGTGCCGGGTGTGCAGGTCGCGCCACAGCAGGTTCGCGTTGGGGACGGGTATCGCCACAAGGTCGCGGCGGTTGACCGTCACTCCCGGCCGCTTCTCGGGCGCCTTGCCGCCCGACCGCCGTTCGAGCCATCGCCGCAGGCCGATGTCCCACAGCGCCAGCGCCTGCATCGCCGAGGTCTTGCCCGAGTTGTTCGGGCCGATCAGCACGACGGCGCCGCCCAGCTCGATCTCGACCTCTTCCAAACGCTTGAAGTTGCGGATCGTGAGCTTGGTGAGCATCTGCTGAGGCCGTCGCTGAAGCGGGAGCTACGTTAGCGCAGCGCCTGCCCGTCGCCGCAGCGCGCCGGGAGCGGGCGGCGTCCCCCAAAACCGTAGCGCCGGATGCGCCAGCCCGGCCCGGCCCCGCTCAGAATTCCAGACGGACGCCGATCTCGAACCGGCGCGGTTCGCGGTAGCGAGTCGCCGCGCCGAGCGGGGCCCCCTCCAGACATCCGCTCGAATAGGTGCAGACGCTGATCACCTGCTCGTCGTCCAGGGCGTTGTAGACCGACGCCATGAGCCGGACCCGCACGCCGTGGCCCTCTTCGCGGTGATGCACGTGGCCGTGGTCGTGATCGTGGTGGTCGTCCCCGTCATCGCCAGCGCCGCCGAACCGGAACGCGCGCGACACCTGGAGATCGAGCTGGTGATTCCCGTTCGCCTCGAGACTCCCCCGCGGCGCCTCGTAGACGGCGCCGTACGGACTGCCGAAGGTCCACGGCGTGTAGACGAAGGGCGACGACCAGGTCGCGCCGAAGCCCAGGATGTACTGCCGCGGCAGGCTGAGGTGGCCGTGCACCTTGACCCGATGCCGGCGATGGTCCGAAAGGAAGCCGTAGCGGTTGTCGAAGTGCTCGGGATAGACGTCGTAGTCCGAGCCCGCCGTGCCCGTGTACTCCAGGTTGCCCTTCGACTCGGAGACGACGTACGAAGCCGTGACGTGGGCCCTCGACGACCACCGCGTCTCGAAGTCGAGCAGCAGGCCCCGGTACTCCCGGCTCAACTGCGGCAGGTTGGCCACGAAGTAGTACTCGCAGGGAGCGTTCGCCCGAGGCGTCGGCCAGTTGCCGTGGCAGGTGTCCTCGATGATGTCGTGGGTGCCCTTGTCGACGTAACTCAGGCCGATGGAGGTCCGCGGGGCCACTTCCACCTCCGCGCCCAGGATCGCCTCCTCCGCGTACGTCGGCTGGAGCCCCTCCTGAACGCGGTTCGGTTCGGCCATGAACGACCAGAGCAGAATCCACCCGTGAGGATCGTGTCCCTTGGGGTCGGCGATCCAGGTCGGGAGCGTGTGCTCGCCCCAGAGTCGTTCGCCGGCCGCCGCCTCCATGCATCGATCCGGCGCGACGCCCAGCAGCGCCTCCGCGTTCTCCGAGCAGGAGAGGTAGTAGTTCCAGGGCGTGGTGAGCACGCGCGCCCAACTCGTGAGCGAAAGGGCGCTCGGGTGCATGAAGTAGCCCCAACTGGCGCGCAGCGCCAGCTTGCCGTTGCCCATCACGTCCCAGACCGCCCCGAATCGCGGTTGCAGTCTGGCCATGGACGCGATCTCCTCGCCAACGTCGTTGTCGAAGGCCACCGCGTCGCGGCGCAGGCCGAACTTGACCGTCACGTCGTGCGTGGGCCGCCAGGTGTCCTGGAGATACGCCGTCAGCAAACCCCCCGCGGTCGGCGAGGGCGGCGCGAACGGACGCACGGAGTAGCGGCTCGGCGCGCCGAACCGGTCGTAGTAGACGCCGCCGCCCGTCAGGTTGCTCTGCCTGACGTGGCCTATGTCCGCCGTATCGATGCCGAAACGGATTTCGTGGTCGCCGCCGCCGTGGCCGCTGAACCAGGCGACGCTGCCCGACGCCTCGTCCCGCTCCCGCGAGGAGTACGACAGGCTGGACGCGTTCACGGACGCCGCGTAGCCGAGACCGATGTCCACGTGGCCGCTCGTCTCCAGGTCTCCACTCATCGGCGTCAGGCGCGAATCCCCCCGCGAACGCGACAGGGTGAGTCGCCACTCGAAGCGCGAAGCCGTCAAACCCATCGCCTCCGCGCTGTAGATGGACGTTTCGCCGTCCCGGCGGCTCGCCGCCTCGGCGCCGGTGAACCGGCTGGCGTTCGCGTTCAGGACCAGGGGCCGGTCGGCCACGTAGCGTCCCATGACCTGCCAGCGGTCGTTCGCCTGCCAGGTGAGCTTGCCCAGGTAGTTGTCGCGATCGAGATCGCGGGTCGTCGGCGAGCCGGTCGGGGTGATCTTCGAGGCGATGCGGCTCAGGCCCGTGAAGAACCAGAGCCGATCGTGCCGCACCGGACCGCCGAGCGTGAACGAGGGCTCCGAGTACTCGAAGATGTCCTCGTCCTTGTCGAAGTGCTCCCCGTCCGTGTTGAAGTTCGTGTCGCGATAGCGGAGGTCGAAGGTCCCCGAAACGTCGTTGCCGCCGGACTTGGTGACCACGTTGACCACGCCGCCCGTCGCCCGTCCGTAGCGCGCCTCGAAGCCGCCCGTCTCGAAGTTGATCTCCTGGATCGTGTCGAAGTTCAGATGCACGCCGACCGTCGCCGAGACGGGATCGGTCGAGTCGATGCTGTCGATGTAGTAGACGTTCTCGGCCTGGGTCGACCCGAAGACGTGGGGATTCGCCGAGAACGGCGCCGCCGTCCCGCCCGCCTGCCGCCGGGACTGCGTCTGGGCGACGCCGGGGGCCTGGGCCAGGACCTGGTAGTACCTCCGGTTGAGCGAACCGACCGACGACTCCTGCAGGTGCTCGTAGGTGAAGGTCTGCGAGGTCGACACCTGCTCCGGGTCGACCACCGGCGTCTCCGCGACCACCGTGATCTCGCCCTCGAACTCGCCGGGCTCCAGGTCGACGTGGATCTCCGTCACCCGGTTGAGCCGCACCTCGACCTCGCTCCGCCGCTGCGGCACGAATCCGTCGAGCTCCACGTCGACGGTGTAGACGCCGGGCGGCAGGCTGTGGAAGTTGATGCCGCCACCGGCGTCGCTGAACTCGACGCGGGCGCCCATCAGCGCCGGCGAGGTCACGGTGACCATGGCACCGGGGAGCGGCGAGTGGTCCTCGTCCTCGACGTGTCCGGCGAGCCGGCCCGTGGGCTGGGCGAGCGCCGGCGCGGAGGCGCCCAGAAGGGCGACGAGGGCGAGGAAACAGCGGAGGTTCCGGGAACCGTTGAAGAGGGGCATGGGCGAGACTCCACGATGAGAGACCGCCAGACGCCCGGCCCGCGATGAGCCCGAAACGACGACGGCCGAACAGGTCGACCGGTAGCGATCCTGCCAGAGAAGGGCCGCGCAAGCTAGACTGACGGGCCGCCCCTCGCCCCCAGAACCATGACGGACCCGAAAGGCGCACCGCCCCGATGACCCAACGAACTCCCGTTCTGGTCGGCATCGCCCAGGTGCTCCAGCGCGCCGACGATCCGGCCGAGGCCAGAGCCCCGATCGAGTTGATGGTCGAAGCCGTGGGCAACGCCCTCGAAGATGCGGGAGCGGACGGCCTGCGCCGGCGGATCGACTCCGTGCGCGCGATGAAGGGCGTCTGGGGCTACCGGAACCCCGCGCTCGCGGTGATCGAAGCGCTGGACCTCGGCGCCGCCGAAACCGGGCTGTCGGTGGTCAGCGGCAACCAGGTCCAGGCGGTGTTCAACCAGAGCGCGCTCGACATCCAGAGCGGCCGGCGCGAGGCGATCGTCCTCTGTTCCGCGGAATGCGGCCGCACGATGGGCCGGGCGTCGAAGGCGGGCCTGGAACTCGACTGGCTCGGCGACGACGACCCGCCGAAGCTCCCGGACGCGAGCTACGGCGACACCCGCTGGACCCGGCACGAGATGGAGATGGAGCGGGGCATCCAGCAGGCCGTGCAGTACTACTCCCTGTTCGAGATCGCGCTGCGGCGCCGGAACGGCGAAACCGTGGAGGGGCACCGCAGCCGTATCGCCGAGCTCTGGGCCGGTTTCAACCGGGTGGCGCAAGGCAACCCGAACGCCTGGATCAGGAAGCCCCTGACCGCCGGAGACATCGGCACGGTGTCGCCCGCCAACCGCGCCGTGACCTACCCCTACACGAAGCTGATGAACGCGAACATGCGGGTCGACATGGCGGCCGCGGTCGTCCTCTGCTCGCTCGATCTCGCGCGGTCGCTCGGCGTGCCGGAATCGAAGATGGTCTTCCCTCTGAGCGGTACGGACGCCGTCGACCACTACTTCGTCTCCGAGCGCGACAACCTCCACTCCTCGCCGGCGATCCGGCTGGCCGGACAGCGGGCCCTGGAGCTCGCCGGGGTCGAGGTCGCCGACCTCGACTTCATCGATCTCTACAGTTGCTTCCCCAGCGCCGTGCAGGTCGCGGCCCGGGAACTCGGCCTCGACCTCGAGCGTCCGCTCTCCGTAACCGGCGGCCTGACGTTCGGCGGCGGACCGCTCAACAGCTACGTGATGCACTCCATCGCCCGCACCGCCGAACTGCTGCGGGAAACGGACGGCGGCCGCGCCCTGGTGACCGCGAACGGCGGCATGCTGACCAAGCACTCCTTCGGCGTCTACTCCACCGACGAGCCGGCCGCGCCCTACCGCCACGAGGACCTCACCGCGGAAGTCCACGCGCTGCCGAAGCGAGAGGCCGTCGCCGACTACGCCGGCCAGGCGGAAATCGAGTCCTACACCGTGATGTTCGGCGGCGCCGCGAAGGCGACGAAGTCGTTCCGCTCGGTGTACGGGAACCGGGCCGCCCCGACCACCGAACCGTCCGTCGCCCACCTGGCCTGCCGGCTGCCTGACGGCCGGAGAGCCTGGGCCAACGTCGACGATCCCGACACGCTGACCGCCATGTGCGAGCAGGAGTTCGGCGGCCGCGCCGTCCAGCTCGACGGAGCCGGCAGCGCCGTGTGCATGTGAGCGCCCGGCTCGGCATCTCCGCACTCGCGGCGCTGGCAGCCCTGCTGCTGACGGGCTGCCTCGGCCACCCCGCCGCCCCGGCCCGGAGCGCGATGTTCGACTACGACCCGGGCACCGATCCGATCTCCAACCCGGATTCGCTGTTCGCGCCGTTCGACGCGGAGCTGGCCGACACCGAGGCCACGATCAACCGCTACTCGCTCGACCAACCGACGTCGCTCAACCCGCTCTTCATCCGCGCCTGGACCGACGGCTTCCTCTACCGCCTGCTGTTCGACCCGATCGCGCACCGCGCACCGGACCTCACCGCGGAGTGGAACCCGGCGATGGTGGACGAGGTCGAAGAGCTGGAGGGCGGCCTCGTCCACCGCATCAAGCTTCACGCCGGCATGCGCTGGCACGACGGCGCGCCGGTCACCTCCGAGGACGTCCGCTTCACCTGGGAGGCGATCGCCGACGACAACGTCCCGGCGGTCGACTACAAGTACAAGGCCGCCGAGATCGAGGACATCCGGATCATCGACGACATCACCTTCGATGTCGTCCACCGCCAGGTCTCGGCGCTCCGCATCGACAACCTCTACTTCCCCATCGTTCCCGCCCACATCCTGAACAACCCGGAGGAGCGCGCGGCCGATCCGACGCTGCGCACCAGCGCCTACTACAACCGCTACCTACGGGAACTCGGCATCGGGAACGGGCCCTTCCGCTTCGTCGAGTGGATCCATGCCGACCGCGTGATCGTCGAGCGCTGGGAGGACTACCACCACGACAAGCCGCCCATCCGCCGCCAGGCGATCACGACCCACAGCGACCGCAACGCCGCCCTGCTCCAGTTCCGCAAGGGGCAGCTCGACGACATCTGGCTGACCGTCCAGCAGCACGGCAGCCAGACGAACGACGAGGACTTTCACGCCGCCGGCGTCAAGGCCTGGGGACCGCGCTGGATGCAGGCCTACATCGGCTGGCAACAGGGCGGCAACAATCACTTCTTCGGCGACGTCCGCGTGCGGCGGGCGATGGCCCACGCCTACGACGCGGAGCGCGTGCTGCGGCAGGTGAGCTGGAACGTCTACACCCGCTCGAACGGGATGTTCCCGCCCAGCCACTGGAGCCACAATCCCGACGTCAAGCCGCTCGAGTACGACCTCGAGAAGGCCGCCGCGTTGCTCGACGAAGCCGGCTGGCTGACCAGCCCCGACGACGGCTGGCGCTACAAGGAGATCGACGGCGAGCAGGTCCGCTTCCACTTCATGATGAACCTGCCCCAGTCCTTCGTCGACGCCCGCCGCATGGTCGACATCTACCGCGACGACCTGCGCCGCATCGGCGTCTCCTTCGACACCGAGATCCAGGAGAACGCGAGCCGCTCGCCGCTCCTGATCCAGCACGAGATGATCGCCCACGTCGACACCTACCAGGTCTTCGCCGACCCCGACATCTGGCGCAACTTCTTCCACAGCGAAGCGATCGACAACGGCCGCAACTACGACAGCTACAGCAACCCCAAGGTCGACGAGCTGTTCGACCGCTCCCGCGTGGAACTCGACCCCGAGCGCCGCGCCGAACTGCTGCGCGAGCTCCAGGCCCACATCCAGGCCGACCAGCCGGCCCTGTTCCTGTGGAACTACAGCACGACCTGGGGCTTCAGCAAGCGCATGCGCGGCGTCGAGCTGGGGCCGTCGGGGGTCACCGCGTTCGTGCCAGGTACGCGAGCGTGGTGGGTCGAGAAGGATGAGTAAGGGGTACATGGAAGCCGTGGACCCATTCGTCCAGGCCGCGGCGGAGCCCATTCTCCGTCGCGTCGAGTGGGATGACGACGAGGCCAACGAGGAGCACTCCAAGATGATCTTGCTGGTCAGAAACCGCGTGAAGGACATCGACCACTGGAAAAGGGTCTTCGACGAGCAGGAGGCCGCCGGACTGGCGGCCGGACTGACCGTCGAGCGCGTCTGGCGCTCGGCCGACAGGGACGACGAGGTCTTCTTCATCCTCGGCGTCGACGACCGGGAGCGGGCCGAGGCGTACATGGCGACGCCCGAAGCCGCCGCGGTCGGCGAAGAGGCCGGCGCCATGGAGGGGGAGTTCTGGTTCCTGGAGGAGTTCCCGGCCAAGGACGTCTGAGCCCCACCTGGATCCTGCGTCAGCCGCGGTCATCCGTCGCAAACAAGCCAGGAACAGCAGCCGAGTCACTCGACCTCGTCAGACGTCGTAGCGTCAAGCGCGATCTCGGAGTCTGACCACTAGGTCGTCTGTCCAAGAAGACGGCTGGGGAGCGTACGCCCCTGAGGCGTCGACGGCTCTCCGCGAGTCTCTACCGATAGCCAAGGGCCTATACTTCGTCCTGGAGGAACGCCCCGCGTCGCCGAAGCGAGATCGCCATGAGCCTGACGGACACACACAGCAAGAACGGACGCACTCTCCTGGACCGGCCGACATACAACGCCTCGGAAGCCGGTCGACTCGCCGACCTGAAGCCGGATCGGGTGCGCCGTTGGCTCCGTGGCTACTCCTACTCGCATGCTGGCGACGTGCATCGTCAAGAGCCCGTCATTCGTCGACCCGGGCAACGGACGACGGCAACGTACGCGTCCTTCCTCGAACTCGTGGATCTGCTGTTCGTGAAGGAGTTCCTCAACGAGGGAATCTCACTGCAGCAGCTTCGCCGAGCGCTGTCCGAGGCGGCCGACCTGCTCGGCGTCACTCACTTCGCCCGGCAGGTCTTCTTCACCGAGGGCCGAAGAATCCACCTTGAAGTGGGACAGAAGGGCGGCAAGGCCCTCCTTCAGCTCCTGTCCGGCGGCCAGTGGGTGATCGCCCCCGTCATCCTGGAACTCGCCAAACGGATCGACTTCGAGGAAACCAGTCAGCTCGCTACTCGTTGGTACCCACGCGGACAGACGGGGCACATCGTCGTCGACCCGGCCATCGCCTTCGGCCAGCCCACGATCGCGGGCCATGGCATCGCCACGGCGAACGTCTTCGACCTCTACCAGGCGGAGGGTGGCGACATCGACGCGGTCTGCAGTTGGTGGGGGCTGAGCCGCGATGAAGCTGAGGCCACCGTCGAGTTCGAGCGCGGTCTCGCTGCATGAGGTTCTTCATCGACGCGAACCTCAGCGAACAGCTTGCCCGAGGACTCAGGGAGTTCGGTGAGGATGCCGTCCACCTGAAGGAGCACTTCAGACAGGACGCAGCGGACGAAGTCTGGCTAAGGCTCATCGGCGAAGAGGGGTGGTTCCTCGTGACCCGCGACGACCGAATCCGCTGGAAGCCAGCCCAGAAAGAGGCACTCAGGAGGCACAAGGTAGGCGCCTTCCTCCTCGCAGGGAAGAACCTCACCCGCTGGCAACTCATCGTACAGGTCGTGCGGAACTGGAATCACATGAAGGAACTGGCCGCGAGCAAGCAGACGCCCTTCGCCTACCGAGTGCCGCCGTACGGAACGAGTGTCAAGTCCCTGCAGCTATGAGGCCCGCACCGCCGCCCACAGGCCGACCCAGATGCTGTAGCACATGGCCAGCAGCACCAGGGTGAACGGCAGGCCCGTCGAGACGGTCATCGCCCGCAGGGCGTCCAGAGCGCCCGTGCCGCCGACGAGGAGCAGAACCGCGGCGACGACGCCTTCGAGGGTGGCCCAGAAGACGCGCTGGCCGGTCGGGACATCTTCCTTGCCGCCCGCGGTGATCGTGTCGACGACGAGCGAGCCGGAGTCGGACGACGTGACGAAGAACACGAGCACCAGGACGATGCCGGCGAGCGACAGCACCGGGCTGAGCGGGAACTGCTCGACCATCCGGAAGAGCATGACCTCCTGGGCCGCGGACGCCACGGGCGCCGTGCTGTCCGCGATCGTCTGGGAGATCGCCGTGCCGCCGAAGGCCGCCATCCACACGATCGACAGCAGGGTCGGGATGAGAACCACGCACACGACGAACTCGCGCACGGTGCGGCCGCGGGAGACCCGGGCGATGAACATGCCGACGAACGGCGACCAGGACACCCACCAGGCCCAGTAGAACGTGGTCCAGTCATGCGAGAAAGCCGTGTCCTCGCGGCCGAGCGGCATTGCCAGCGGCACGAGGTTCGCACCATAGGCCGCCGCTCCCCTGGCGGCGGTGACCAGAATCTCGCCGGTCGGGCCGATCGCGATGACCGCGAGCAGCAGGGCCAGGGCGAGGGTCATGTTGACCCCCGACAGCACCTTGATACCGCGGTCGAGGCCGCGCACCACCGAAGCGACGGCGAGCAACGTGATGACGCCGATCAGCACCACGGCGGCCAGACCGCCCGTACCCCAGCCGTAGAGCAGGTTGAACCCGGCCAGGGCCTGGGTGGTCCCCAGCCCAAGCGACGTCGCCAGGCCGAACAGGGTGGCGAACACGGCGAGGACGTCGATCAGGTGTCCCCACCAGCCGCGCACGCGGTCACCGAGAATCGGGTAGAAGGCCGAGCGCAGTGTCAGCGGCAGGCCGTGGTTGTAGGCGAAGAACGCCAGCGCCAGGGCGACGACCGCGTAGATCGCCCAAGGGTGCAGGCCCCAGTGGTAGATCGTCGCCGCCATCGCGAGGTCGCGCGCGGCCATCGCGTCACCGGCGGCGCCTCCCAGCGGCGCGGCGTCGCTGCGCAGGCCGTCGCCGTCCACGACCGGCCCGTCCAGGGCGGCACCGAAGTGAGAAAGCGGTTCCGAAACGCCGAAGTACATCAGGCCGATCCCCATGCCGGCGGCGAACAGCATCCCGAACCAGCCCAGGTACGAGAACTCCGGCTTCGCGTCCGGGCCACCCAGCCGCACCCTGCCGACCGGCAGGAACACGAGCAGCAGGGCGAAGAGAACGAAGACGTTGCCGGCCGACAGGAAGAACCAGTCGAACGCGCCGATGATCGCCGGGAGCAGCCAACTGAAGAACCGCGCGGCCTGGCTCTGGAAGACCAGCGTGCCGAGGACGAACAGGACGATCACGGCACTCGAGACGACGAACACCGGATGGTGAATGTCGAGCCCGAACGGGGAGATGTTGTCCTGCCCGACGCGGAGCTGGGGGCGCCGACTCAGTTGAACTGTTCGCGCAGCAACCGCTTCAGGATCTTCCCGGACGGGTTGCGCGGCAACTGGTCGATGAAGTGGACGGCGACCGGCTGCTTGAAGCGGGCCAGCTTGTCCTGGCAGAACTCGAGGATCTCCTCGCCTTCGAGGCTCTCGTCGGAGCGGACGACGATCGCGACCGGGGACTCGCCCCACTTCTCGCTCTCGCGGCCGATGACGCCGACTTCGAGCACCTTGGGGTGGCGGCCGATGACCTCTTCGAGCTCCGCGGGATAAACGTTCTCGCCGCCGGAGATGATCATGTCCTTCAGCCGGTCCTGGATGTAGACGAAGCCGTCCTCGTCCATCACCGCGCCGTCGCCGGTATAGAACCAGCCGTCCACGAGACTCTCGGCGGTGGCCTCCGGGCGGTTCCAGTACTCCTTCATCAGGTGGCGGCCGGCGACCAGGACCTCGCCCGCCTCGCCGGGGGCGCAGTCGTTGCCGTCGCCATCGACGACGCGCACGGAGGTGTGGAAGAAGGCCTTGCCGGTCGAACCGGCCTTGCGGATGGCGTCCTCGGGCGAGATGAGGCAGGCCGGGCCGCAGGTCTCGGTCAGGCCGTAGACCTGGTGGATCTCGATGCCCAGCTTGTCGTAGGCCTCGATCAGGTTGACCGGCACCGGCGCCGCGCCGCTCATGCACCAGCGGAGCCGCTCGTGCTTGCAGCGCTCGGGATCGTAGACCTGCAGCATGAAGTTGAGCATCGCCGGCACCTTCAGCATGACGTCGATCTTCTCCTCGTCGATCAACTGCCAGGTGCGCACCGGGTCGAAGGCGCGCAGCACGACGCTGGTGCTGCCGCGGTGGACGTTGCCGGTGGCCGGGGTCAGCGCGCCGACGTGGAACAGCGGCAGCGAGACGAGGTAGCGGTCGCCGTAGCGGGTGTCGGCGCTGGCCATGATCGTCAGGCCCGCCCACAGCGCGGACGCGTGGGTGTGAACGGCGCCCTTGGGCAGCCCGGTCGTACCCGAGGTGTACATGATGTAGAGCAGGTCGTCGTCGAGGGCCCCGATCTCGGGCTCCGCGTCGCTCGCCGCCGCCGTCGCGTCGAGGTACGAAAGGCAGCCGTCGGGCCGCTGCTCGTCCGGGCCGACGTGTACCCATCGCGTCACGTTCGTGCCGTTCTCGCCGCCGCCGCGCGCGATCAGGTCCAGTACCTGGGCCTGGAACTCGTCGCCGAAGACGAGCGTCTCGGCGCCCGCGTCGCGGATGATGAAGGAGAGCTCCTCGGGCGTCAGCCGCCAGTTGAGCGGCACGCAGACCGCGCCGATCTTGGCGATCGCGAAGAAGGTCTCCATGTACTCCACGCTGTTCATCAGCAGCAGCGCCACGCGGTCGCCCTTGCCGACGCCGAGTTCGCGGAGCGCGTTGGCGGTCCGGTTCGAGCGCAGGTTCCACTCGGCGAACGTGAAGCGGCGCTCCGTCTCGACGTCGACGAAGCCCTCCATGTCCGGCGACACGGAGGCGCGCTTGGTCAGGATGAGTCCGACGTTGTCCTGCATGGGTTCCTTCTCCTCGGGCGTTCAGGTGGCAGCAGCAATGGTGGATCGTAACGCCAACGCGATAGCTCCGGCTCGCCGCTTCGCGGCATCGCGCCTCATGCCGGCGAGAGCGCCGGCGCACCCAGTCAATCGGCGGCGGCCACTGCCTCGTCGAGGCCGTAGCCCTCGAGCGTCCCGTGCAGGGCGACGATGTCGAGCCCCATGACGAGCAGGTCGTGCTTCTCGCCGGAGAGGTCGCGGACGTGATTCCGCATCAGCCCCTCGGGGCGGAAGCCAAGTCCCTCGAAGGCCGCGACGGCGCCCTTCTGGTCGGGCGTCATCCGCGCCACGACCTTCTCGATGCCGGCCGCGACAGCCGCCTGGAACGCCTGCTCGACGAGCAGCCGGCCGAGGCCCCTGGTACGCGCGGAGTCGGAGATCACGACCCGGATCTCGGCAACGTGGGAGGACCACTGCAACTGGCTGCGGTCGATCGAGGCGTAGCCGATCAGCTCGCCGTCCGCCAGGGCGAGCAAGGTCGTCATCTGGCCCGACTCGATCTCGCCGATCCACTCGTCGACCACGTCGGCCTCGCGGATGTCGCGACGCAGGAAGAGGAGATCGTGGTCCGGCAGACCGTCGGCGAAAGCGAGAACGGCCGACCGGTCGTCCGCGTCCATGGGCCGCACCGTCAGTTCGCGGGCGTTCAGCCGCCGAGCCACCCGGTCGGCGGGCGCTATCGACAGCGGGCTGTTCCCTGCGACCTGGTTCTTCTCGTCCGCCATCCCGTCCTTCCTCTCAGACCGAGCGCTCGGCCAGCCACTCATCGAGGCGCGGCCAGAGACGGCGCACCGCGTTCCCCCCGGCGACCAGGCTGACGTGGCCGCCCTTCAGAACGAGTTCCTGCCTGTCTTCGGAGCCGACCATCCCGACCAGGTCGCGGGCCGCCTCGTACGGCACGATGTGGTCGTGCTCCGCGACGACGTGGATGAAGGGAACCTTGATGTTCGACAGGTCGACGTGCCGGCCGCCGAGCCGGAACTCGCCCTTCATCAGCAGGTTCTGCTGCTGGAGCTCCTTCGTCGTCTGGCGGAAGCACTCGCCCGGGAACGGGATCTGGTCGGCGGCCCAGCGCTGGAGCCGGCGGTACGACGTGACGAACTCGTCGTTCCACATGTTGTCCCAGAGCCGCACCCGGCCCGCGACCTGGGACGCCGGACGCAGGGCGTTGAACGAGGCGTAGAGCATCTGCGGCGGGACGTTGCCCAGCCGGTCGACGATCCGGTCGACGTCGAAGTGAGCGGGATCCGTCCAGGTCCTGAAGAGCCCCATCCCGTCGTAGTTGACCGGAGTCGTGAAGCAGGCCAGGTTGCGCAGCCGACCGCCCGACGAAACGTCGGGATGAAGCGCCGCGTACAGCGCGCCCAGGAGCCCGCCCATGCAGTAGGCGACGATCGAAACGTCGGGCTCGCCGCTTCGCTCGTGGACGACCTCCACGCACTCGGGAATGAAGTCGAGAACGTAGTCTTCCAGCCGCAGGCGGCTGTCCTCGGGCCGGGGCGTGCCCCAGTCGATCATGTAGACGTCGAAACCGCGATCGAGCAGAAACTCGATCAGGCTGTGCCCCGGCGCCAGGTCGAGGATGTAGGGCTTGCTGATCAGGGACATGACCAGCAGGATCGGTGTCCGGTACACCTCGTCCACCCGCGTCCGGTAGTGGTACAGGCGGAGCGTGCCCCGGCTGTGGACCGTGTCCTTCGGCGTCAGGCCCACTCCCGGATCGCCAGTCGAGATGTACTCGAGGCCCTTGACGCTCCGGCGGAAGGTGCGCTCCATTTCGCGCCGCACGCTCTTCGCGACCCCTGCGGTCGCGTCGAGAACAGGCGTTGCGCTGCGGGCCGAGGGGCCGGCGGCCGGCGTCGTCATTTCGACGCCGGCCCGTCTTCCCGGGCGGCCGCCTTCTGCTCGGACGGCGGACGGCGGGTGCGGGCGGGCCGCGGCGCCGGGCTCGCCCCGCTCTTCCTGCCGATGGCCTCCGCGAGCAGTCCCTCGATCCGCAACAGCCTCTCCTCGACCGCGGTCAGGCGCTCCGCGAGTTCGCTGAAGTCGTTTCGCGTCGGCAGGTTGACCGCCTGGAAGTAGCGTTGCGCGCCCTCGTTCATCGTCTGCTGGAACATGGTCATCGCCTCGACCCAGCCGCCCGAGGCGCGGGCGAACTGCTCCGTCCCCATCATGTCGTTGAACACCTTGTTCATCTGGTGTTCGGACTGCGTCACCCACTCACGCCATGCGGCGAAGGGGTCGGCAGGCGGCGAGGGCTTCGGGCGGTCGTCGGCCATGCGGCTAGCCTACGCCGACTCCTCCGCCTGCGCGGTGAGCGAATCGAGGTAGCTGTTCGCCAGGCCGAAGCTCGCGTCGACCGCGGAGCGGTAGGAACTGCGACCGTCCTGGAACAGCCGGACCCACTCCTGGACCAGGCTCTTGGCCTCGGCCGGAAGCCGCTCGGAGTTCTCGGTCCACTTCGTGATCGCCTCTTCGCGGCGCTCCTGCATGGAAGCCACCATGTCGAAGCTCGTGTCGAACACGCGCTTCTGGAAGTCGAGCGCCTGCCGGTTGGCATCGAGCAGCGAGCCGCGCCAGGCCTGGCCCGGAATCTTCATCGCCGTGGTTGTACTGGTCGTCATCTGAGGTCTCCTGAGTGGTACGATCCGTTGCCCGGATGGTCCACGTGGTCTTGGCTGACAAGCCGGTTTCGACGGTTGCAACGGTGACGGCCGCTTCACTTGACGGCGCCCGTCTTTTGCAGTGCAGCAAGAATGCTGCACAATATGCTGCACTGTGTCAACCCCCCTCCGCATGACCGAATCCTCGCGGCTTGATTCAGCCACCCGTGACATGAGTACCTCCCGCAAGTCGCCGTCGCCAATCGTCATCAAGAAGTACGAGAACCGCCGGCTGTACGACACCCACAGCAGCCGCTACGTGAACCTCGACGACGTTGCCGAACTCGTGCGCGGCGGCCGGGACATCCAGGTCGTCGACTCGAAAACGGGAGAGGACGTCACCCGCCACGTCCTGACCCAGATCATCGTCGACGGCGCGAAGGATCCCGAGCACGGACCGCCGCTCGAGTTTCTCCGCGACCTGGTGCGGGCGCGGGACCAGGCGGGCCGGGACTTCTTCCAGTGGTACCTGAAGAGCGCCGGCGAAGTCTACGAACGGGTCCGCGAAACGATGCAACGGAACCCGTTCGCGCCGGACCCGTCCTGGATGCGCCTCTGGGACCCTCGCGCCATGGCGGAGGAGATGCACGCGCAGATGACGCGGCAGATGGAAGGAGTGTTCGGTAGAGGCGGCGGCGCCGGCCGGGTCGGCAAGCCTCAGGAGCCGGCGGCTCCTCCACCCATGGCCGCACCCGCGCGCAAGAACCGGGAGGAGGGCGGCGACGCCTCCCGTGCCGAACTCGACGACCTGAAGAGCCGGCTCCAGGACCTCGAGCGCCGGCTCGCCGACACGCCCGACTGACCCGCCGCGGACCCACGACGCGATGCCCCTGTCGACCGCCGCAGCCAGCAGCGAACTCACGTCCTCGACGATCGACGTCACCGTCCGCGACGTGCTCGCCTACGCGGCCGGCATCGGCGACACCTGCGACCCCGTGTTCGACGACGCGCGGAACGGCGGCGTCGCGGCGCCGCCCTCGTACTGCGTGTCGCTCGAGTGGCCCGTCGTCAGCCGCGGCCGCGGTTCGGAGCTACTCGGCGGCGAGCCGCACGAGCTGAGGCGCGGCGTCCACGCCAGCCAGGACTCCCACTTCCACCGTCCGATCCGCCCGGGCGACTCGCTGACCACCAGCGGCCGCTACGTCGGCATCCGGAGCACCCGCGCCGGAGTTCTCCTGACCACCCGCCTCGACACCGTCGACGGGGAGGGCCGGCCGGTCACCACCTCCTGGTCGCGTTCGATCTTCCGCGACGTCGACACGACCGGGCCCAACGCCGAGACGGAGCCGGTGCCCGAGACTCCCAGGCTTGCCTTCGGTGGGAACGGCCGGTGCAGGAGCGAGATCTTCGTGCCCCGGGAGATGCCGCACGTCTACACCGAGTGCGCGCGGATCTGGAACCCGATCCATACCGAACGCGAGGTGGCGCTGGCCGCCGGCCTGCCCGACATCATCCTCCACGGCACGGCGACCTGGGCTCTCGCCGGCCGCGAGGTGCTGCGCGCCTACGGCGGCGGCGATCCCCGGCGGCTCAGGCGGCTCCATGGCCGGTTCAGCGCGATGGTCATACCCGGCACCTCGATCGCGGTCGAGCACGCTCCCGCCGGCGAGGCGGAGGACGGCGGGCGCCTCATCGGCTTCCGGGTCCTCAACGCGGAGGGCCAGGAAGCGGTGAGCCAGGGCGTCGCGGTCGTCGCGTAGAGTACCGGCCGCGATCGACAGCAGAACCAACCGACGGAGACACGAAGAGATGGGAATCCTCGAAGGCAGGACGGCAATCGTCACCGGCGCCGGACGCGGCATCGGCAAGGGAATCGCGATCAAGTTCGCGGAAGAGGGCGCCAACGTCGTGGTCAACGACCTGGGCGGCGCGACCGACGGCACCGGCGGTTCACGGATCGCCGACGAAGTGGTCGAGGAGATCCGGAGCGCCGGCGGTTCGGCAGCTCCGAACTACGACTCCGTGGCCACGGTCGAGGGCGGCCAGAACATCTTCCAGACGGCGATCGACTCGTTCGGCGGCCTCGACATCCTCGTGAACAACGCCGGCATCCTGCGCGACCGGACGATCTTCAACCTGGAAGAGACGGACTGGGACGCCGTGCTCGACGTCCACCTCAAGGGCCACTACTGCTGCAGCCGGCCGTTCGCCCGCTACATCCGCGAGACGAACCGCCCGGACTGCCGGATCATCAACTTCTCGTCCGTCTCCGGCCTCTACGGCAACTTCGGCCAGTCCAACTACGCCGCCGCCAAGGCCGGCATCGCCGGCCTGTCCCGGGTACTGGCGCTGGAACTGGCCAAGTACCGCTGCACCGTGAACACGATCTCGCCGGGCGCGACGACGCGCATGACGGCCGAGCTACGCGCCGGCCGCGGCATGGAGATCGACGAGGACGCGCCGGAGCAGAGCCCGAATCAGATCGCGCCGGTCTGCGCCTGGCTGGCATCCGACGCGGGCGCGGACATGACCGCCCAGATCATCGACGTGATGCGCGGCTGGGTCGGCATCATGCAGCAGCCCAAGGTGATCCGGAAGTTCAGCAAGGACGGCATGTGGGACAACCGCGACATCGACCTGATCATGCCGCAGCTTCTCAAGGCGAAGCAGGACCACGACGCGGCGGTCGACGAGAAGGCGGAGCCGACGCCGGTCGCCTGACGCGCGCCCTGCCGGGCACGGGCCGGTCGTCGTCTTCGATCACCTGTTGCAGCCTTCCGCGAACGCGGTCACGTCGGTGATCGCCGGCGCCGGCATGCCCGGTTCGTTCCGGTACTCCCTGGCCATGCCCGTCGCCGTGTCCGTGATCTCGATCGTGTAGCCGAGGTCCGTCGTGGACGCGGCGTACATCCAGACGTGGCCATTCACCGGGCAGCCGTCCAGGACCTTGATCAGCACCTCCCAGTTGTCGCCGGGCTCGAAGAAGTGGAACAGCCCCGAGTCGTTCGTGCCCTCGTGCACGACGCGCGCCGCGCCGCTCTCGCCGCCAGCCGTCCGCCACTCGACCGTCACCGCGTAGCGCGAATCCCCCAGGCACAGCGTCCGGTCGTCCGCCACGCAGGCGCCGGCCGGCTCGGCGGCCTCGACCAGGAAGGTCAGGGACGCCGTCGACTCGACCGTCCCGTCGCTCACACGCAGCGTCACGGTGTAGAACCCCGGTTCGGACCAGACCTGCGACGTCGTGCGGCTGCGGCTCTTCCTGCCGTCCCCGAAGTCCCAGAGCCGGGAGCGGACCGTGCCGCTGCCGGTGTCCTCGAACGACACCCGCTCGCCGGTGCGGGCGCGGCAGAGCGTCCCGCCGCAGTCGGCGCCGGTCGTGATCGCCGCCCGCGGAGGGCCGCCGCCACCGCCACCGCCGCCGGGAGGCGTACCGCCACCGCCGGGAGGCGGACCACCGCCGCCGCCACCGCCACCGCCGGGAGGCGGACCACCGCCGCCGCCACCGCCACCGCCGGGAGGCGTACCACCGCCGCCGCCACCGCCGCCACCGGGAGGCGTACCACCGCCGCCGCCACCGCCGCCGGGAGGCGCACCGCTCCCTCCGTCGGCGTCCAGGATCGCCAGCGTGGTCCGGCCGCCGGCCGTGACGCCCTCGGGCAGCGGCGTCGCGAAGCGCAGTTCGACGGCTTCCCCGTCGTCGTCGTCGGCGTCCCGCGTCGGCGCGAACTGAAACGTGCGTCTCGTCGCGCCGCTTGTGAACGTGACGCTCGCGGGCACGCCCGAGTAGTCGGCGGCCGTCGCCCCGCCGTGATGGATCCGCTCCAGACCGATCTTCACCGTCCGCTCCGGATCCCGGTCGAGGAGGACCGCCACCGTCACCTGCCGGCCCTCCGCCGCCTCGTAGTCCGGCGCCCCGAACGAAGCCGCGACCGGCGGGTCGTCGTCGTCCTCGATCGTTCCCCGCGCCTGCAAGGTCGAGCCGCCTCCGAGCAGGGGCGCGCCTCTCGGGTTGCTGAGCGTCAGATGGAACGTCTTCTCCTCCACGGCGTCGTCCACCGCGTCGTCGTGGACGACGACCGCGACCGTCCGCGCCGCGGTCGAACCCGCCGGGAACGTCAGACTGCCGCTGGCCGCCTGGTAGTCGATCCCGGCTCTTGCTCCGGAAGACCCCGAGCCGTCCGAAGTGGCGTAGTCCACCTGCGCCTCGGAACTGCTCGAGGCGGTCAGGGCAACGCGGAAGACGAGTTCGCCGCCGCTCTCCGGCACGGCGGCCGGCGAGTCGACGGCGATCGCGGGCCCTGCCGGATCGCTCACGGTCACCAGCAGGCCGCCGGCATAGGTGAATCCGGAACCGCCGTCGTCCGTGGCCAGGATCAGGACCCTGCCGATCCCGGCGCCCCTTGGCGCGAGCGTCACCGTGGCGCCGCTGGTGCCGACGACCGCCACGATCCTCGGGTCTTGCGTAGAGGCCCGGTAGGAGATCGCGTCTCCGTCGGGATCGACCCAGAAGTCCGACAGGTCGACGTTCCGGTTGCCATCGCCCTTCTGCATGTGGATGTGCGGCACGTCTCCCCGCGGCCGGGGAGAGGAGTTCACGATGGCGACCGCTATCCTGTGCGCCGCGGCGGTGTTCGAACCGCCGGCATCCGTCGCGGTCACGGTGACGTCGACCGAGCCGAAGGCCCTGGGCGTCAGCGTCATGATCGAACCGTTGACGGCAACGCTCGCCACGGCCGGGTTGGCGGACGAGGCTCGGTAGGTGATGGCGTCCCCGTCAGGATCCGAGAACAACGGCCACAGATGCATGCGGCGGACGCCGCCGGCCAAGGGCGCTTTGATGGTTCTTCTCGCGTCGCGAAGGACCTCGGGAGGGCCGTTCTCCACGATCACGGCGATGGCCTGGGTGGCCGCACTGTTCGATCCTCCGGTGTCCGTCGCCGTCGCCGTTATCGTCGCCGTGCCCACCGATACCGGGCTCACCGTCGCCGCGCCGCGCCACACGCTCACCGTGGCGACGGACTCGTTGGACGATGTGGCGCCGTACGCGAGATAGTCGCCGTCCGGATCCTGAAAGGCGGTCGTCAGTTCGACGCTCTTGTCCCCGTTGCCGATCCGCTTCGTCACCAGCGTCACCGGCGCCAGCGCGCCCACCGCCCGCGGCGGCCGGCTCGCCACGGTCGCCGTGAACCCCTGCCTCGCCGTCGTCGACGAACCGGCCTTGTCCGTGGCCGTCACCGCGATCGTCGCCGCGCCCCCGGACACCGGCGTCACCGTCACCGTCGATCCCGAGATCGTAGCCGTCGCGATCGACGTGTCGGAGGACGAGACGGCCAGGGTCAGCGTGTCGCCGTCGTCGTCCTCGAAGGCGGCCGCCACCGCGACGGTGGCGGCGCCGTCCGCTATCCGCAGCGACAGGTCGTCGAGCGACCCCACGGGTTCCGGCGACCGGTTGGCGCCGACCGTCACCGAGAACGTCCGGCTCGCCGGGTCGGTCTTGCCGTCGCTCGCCGTGACCGTGATCGTCGCCGTGCCGGCCGCCACCGGCGCGACCGTCACGATCGAACCGTTGATCGTCGCCGTGGCGGTCGAACTGTTCGAGGACGACGCCGTGTAGGTGAGCGCATCGCCGTCCCGGTCCACGAAACCGTGCGCCACGTCCACCGCCAGCGCGCCGGCCTGAGCCCCGTCGGCAAGACGCAGCGCCTTGTCGTGAAGCGTTCCCGCCGCCTCCGGCGGGTGGTTCCAGGGCCGGCCGTCGATCGCCGTCTCGAACGTCGCGATCGGGTCCAGCCAGTCCACGAGACGGCCATCCGGAACCCCGCGGCCGAACCAGGCCTTCGCCAGACGACCGGACCAGGCGGGGCCGTCGACGCAGCGAGAGACCGTGTGGCTCATGACTCCGACGACCCGCTTGTCCGGTCCGAACAGCGGCGAGCCCGACGAACCGCCCTGGATGCCGCCGCGGTCCCAGTCGCTGACTCTCAGGTAGTCGCCGCCGCCCCGTTGACTCGTGAGGTAGCCCGTCACCGTCAGCGGGTGGGGCGTGGAAGTGAAGGACTTGAGGTGGTGGCGGGGGTGACCGATCACGAACGCCGAGGAGGGAGGGGCCGGATCCACGTTCCAGCCGGCGAAGTACAGGTCGTGGTCCGGGTCCACCGGGTCGTCGAGCTCCAGAAGTGCGAAGTCGGTCGGTTCGCTGACGGCGACCAGCTTCGCTCCGCTCTGGCTCTGCGCCAGTGAGGCGCCGGACCCCATGCCGCAGGCCGGCGCCTCGTAGTTCCAGTACACGACGAGGCTGGGAAAACTGGTTTCGCCCCAGCGGTATTCCGGCAGGCAGTGCTCGGCGGTCAGGAAGTAGGGCTTCCCGTCCCGCGCCGTGTTGTTGACGAGGAAACCCGAGCATCGCCTGTTGCCGGAGATCGTGTACAGGCCGACGCTCCGCACCTGGTCGCGGTAGGGATCTGCGTCCGGGCAGGCCACGTCGACGTGACATCCGACGGCGTGTGCGGGCGACGACACGCTGCCCGGGAAGAAGTCGCTGAACCCCCGGTTCACCGAGGCGAGTTCGAGTTCCAGGTCGGCCGCTCGCTCCGCCGGCACGGCCGCCTCGATCACGACGTCCCCGCCGGCCACGATCGGCGTCCAGAGCTGCCCGTGCTCCTCGTTGTCCGCGTCCGTGAACGGACCCGCCGTCTCCCCGCTCTCCGGTGCGTAGACCCGCAACCGGCCGCCCGGCGGCATCCGGTAGCGCGTGAAGCCCAGGTTGAGCGAGACCGCGCCCGGCGAAACCACCCGCAGCCGCCACACCGCGGTCCGGCCGTCGCTCGTCGTTTCCCAGCCGCCGTGACTGGCCGGCGTGACCTCGACCGCGAACGGCTCGGCGAACGGGATCGGACCGGGCTCGGCCCCGCCTGCGGACGACTCGGACGCCGCCTGACTCACCGAGCGGACGATCGGCGGAGTCTCCAGCACGAGAACCTCGCCGAGCGGCGCGAGCCCCTCCAGGACAGGGCCGACCGGGCCGCCCGGCGATGTCTCCTCGCCCGGCTGGCCGTGCACCCATCCGGCGACCGTCAGGCCGAGCGTCGCCGCAGCGAGGAGGCAGGGGTTGGCGCGGATCACCTGTTGCAGCCTTCCGCGAACGCGGTCACGTCGGTGATCGCCGGCGCCGGCATGCCCGGTTCGTTCCGGTACTCCCTGGCCATGCCCGTCGCCGTGTCCGTGATCTCGATCGTGTAGCCGAGGTCCGTCGTGGACGCGGCGTACATCCAGACGTGGCCGTTCACCGGGCAGCCGTCCAGGACCTTGATCAGCACCTCCCAGTTGTCGCCGGGCTCGAAGAAGTGGAACAGCCCCGAGTCGTTCGTGCCCTCGTGCACGACGCGCGCCGCGCCGCTCTCGCCGCCAGCCGTCCGCCACTCGACCGTCACCGCGTAGCGCGAATCCCCCAGGCACAGCGTCCGGTCGTCCGCCACGCAGGCGCCGGCCGGCTCGGCGGCCTCGACCAGGAAGGTCAGGGACGCCGTCGACTCGACCGTCCCGTCGCTCACACGCAGCGTCACGGTGTAGAACCCCGGTTCGGACCAGACCTGCGACGTCGTGCGGCTGCGGCTCTTCCTGCCGTCCCCGAAGTCCCAGAGCCGGGAGCGGACCGTGCCGCTGCCGGTGTCCTCGAACGACACCCGCTCGCCGGTGCGGGCGCGGCAGAGCGTCCCGCCGCAGTCGGCGCCGGTCGTGATCGCCGCCCGCGGAGGGCCGCCGCCACCGCCACCACTCGGAGGCGGACCACCGCTGCCGCCGCCGGGAGGCGTCCCACCGCCGCCGCCAGGGCCGCCGCCGCCGCCACCGGGAGGCGGACCGCCGCCGCCGCCACCACCGCCGCCGCCGCCAGGGCTGCCGCCACCAGGGCTGCCGCCGCCGGGGCTGCCGCCACCGGGGTTGCCGCCGCCGTCATTGTCCCGGATCGCCAGCACGGCCGACGCGCCGGGCGAAACCCCCGGCGGCAAGGGAGAGCCGATCCGCACCTCCACCGCCTCGCCGTCGTCGTCATCGCCGTCGTCCACCGCCAGAAACAGGAACGACGAAATCAACCGGCCGTTCGAGAACGTCACCTCCGAAGGCACCCCCGCATAGTCCCCCAGCGACGCGCCGCCCCGGTGAATCGACTCCAGCGGAACCGTCACCGTCCGCTCCGGGTCGCGGTCCAGAATCACGTGCACCGGCGCCGAACCGCCCTCCGGCGCCTCGTAGCTCGAACGGGCGAACGATGCCACCACCGCCGGATCGTCGTCGTCCCGAATCGTCCCCACCACCCGCAGCGTCGTGCCGCCGCCCGCCAGCAGACCGTTGCGCACGTTCCGAAGGGTCAGAGCGAACGTCTCCTCCTCCGTCTCGTCCAGGGCGTCGTCCAGGATCGACACCCGGATCTCCCGCGGCGCCGTCGAACCCTGAGGAAACGTCAGCGTCCCCGACACCGCCGTGTAGTCCGAACCCGCCTCGGCCGAAACGTCCGACGTCGCGTAGTCCACCAGCACGTCCGACGTGCCCGCCACGCTCAGCGACACCTCGAACACCGCGTCGCCGCCTCCCTCCGACACCGAAACGTCCGACGTCGACACCGCCGACGCGTCGTTCTCCAGCACCGTCACCGTCACCGAAGACGCCGTCACCGAACCGTAGTCCCCGCCGCTCACCGTGTGCCGGATCACCACCGGCGCATCGGAGACCGCGTCCGTGTCCTCCGCCGCCGACACGGTCACCGGCTGAGCCGTCCCCCAGCCCGTCGTGCCGAACGTCAGCGACTGTGGACTCACCGTCACGTCCGTGCCCGAAGGAACCGACGGCGTCACCGTCACCGACGCCGACGGCTCGGCCTCGAGCGCCACGTCGTACGTCCCCGACCCCCCCTCCGTCACCGACAGCGACACCGGATCGACCGAGACGCCCCGGCGATTCCTGACCCTGACCGAGAACTGCTGCTCCGCCGCCGTGTTCGAGCCGGAAAGGTCCGTCGCCTTCACCGTCACCGTCGCGGTTCCCCCCGACACCGGAGAAACCTCCACCGACGAACCCGAAACCGACACGCTCGCCACACCCGGCGCCGACGAAACCGCGCCGTACGTCAGCGCGTCGCCCTCCGGGTCCCGGAACGCACCGGACACGTCCACCGTGACCGCCGCCTCGCCCACGCGCAGCGTCCGCGCAGCCAGCGTCCCCACGGGCGACGGCGGCCCGTTCGGAAGCGTCGTGGCGGTCGACGTGGCGGACCACGCGCCGGCGCCGACGCTGTTGACGGCCCGCACCCGCACGTCGTAGCTCGATTCGTCCTCCAGATTGTCGATGTCATGGGTCGTGCCGGAGACGTCGGTCACGGCGGTCGGCCAGTTCGAGCTGGAGGTCTGCTTGTGCTGAATCCCGTAGCGCAGGATGCCGGCGCCGCCGTCGCTTCCGGGCGGACTCCAGGATGCCGTGAGGCTGCCCTGGCCCGCCTTCAGCGACAGCCCTTCAGGAGCGCCGGGCGCCACCGCCCGCACCGTCAGGGCGACATCGTCGATGCTCAGGTCGGCCGGGTACTTCGCGTCGTTGCTGGAGGCCTTGTGGCGGATGGTGACCGAACCGGCGGCCGCCCCGGTCAGCGTGAACCGCTGCGGCGTACTCCAGTCGTCCGCCGTGAACGTGCGCGAGGCGGGCAGGACGTCCGCCCTGTCCGGGGCGCTGCTCGTCGCCTCGATCACCACATCGTCGGTGGGTTCGCTGTCGAGCGCCACCGTGTAGCTGACCGAGCTTCCCGCGTCCAGGCTCGCGGCGGGCGCGTCGACCGTTACCCCGGCGGTGTCGTCGTCCCGGATCGTGACGGTGACGGTCCCGCCGCCGGCGAGGCGGTGGCCGTCCGACGCAACGGCGGCGAGCGTCAAGGTGAAACTCTCGTCCTCCTCGTCGATGTCGTCTTCGATCGTGTTCCAACGCATGGACTGAGACGACCTGCCGGCGGCGATGCCGTGAGCCGCCGCCGCCGCGCTGAAGTCGCCCCCGGCCGCGGTTCCGGCCGCCGCCGTGATCGCGATGCTGGCGAACGCGGTCGCGGGACCGGTTCGGGTCACGTTCCACGTCGCGGCCTCGCCCTCGTTCACCGTGACGGTCGCGGCCGACAGGCTGATGGCCTCCGTGCGGTCGGTGATCGTCACCGTGGCGGTTCCGGCGCCCGCGCTCGCCTCGCTCCAGCCCGAAACGCCGGTTCCGGGGGCGATGCCGACCGTGAACGTCTCTTCGGATTCCTCGATGCCGTCGCGACGGATGGGAACGACGATTGCCGCGGTCGTCGAGCCCTCCGGCACGGTGACCGCGGCCGGCACCGAGCCCACGTCGTCGGCCGCGGCCGAGCCGGCGAAGGTCGCGGCGACATCGAAGCTCAGACCGCCGGTCGGCGCGGCATCGCCCAGGATGACGGTCAGTTCCGCGGCGCCGCCTTCGGCCGCCTCGGCGTCGGCGAGGGCATAGGTGCTGGCCGCGGCGACAGTGGAACCGTCGTCCACGAGACGCACCTCCGCGGTGGCCGGGGACGCGGCCCGGACGCCGCTCGGCAGGAGCGAAGGGAACGAGAGCTTCACCGCCTCGCCGGCCTCGTCTTCGGCGTCGGCGACGGCAACGACATCGAAGGTCTTCTCCGTATCGGCGGCGGCGAACTCCAGGTAGCCGGGCACGCCGGACCAGTCGGCCTCGACGGCGCCGACGCCGTTCGCCTGGATGGGCAACCGCATCTGACGTTCCGGCGCCGCGGAGAGGCGCACCGTCACGGTCGCGGCGTCTCCTCCCTCCACCGCCGTGTAGACCGGGGCGCCGAAGGAGGCCGCGATCTCCGGGGTCGGGCGGAAGTTCGCCACGTAGTCGCGGGTGCGGTTGAGGGCGCGGGCCGCGTCGACGGGGCCCCAGAGCCGACCGGACGGCTCGACGCCCGGAATGCCCGTGGCATGGCCGCCCGGGTCCGGATGGACCCTCTCGGGATTCGAGTAGCGAGAGATTCTGGGACAGTGGAGGCCGGCAGCGTCGCAGTGGTTGGAGTACGACATGAGCGTTCGCCACAGACTCGGCCCTCTCGCCTGGTCGTCGAAGACGGCTCGATTCGAGTAGCCGTACAGATACGGGAAGTAGGGCGCTTCGTCCCCGACATAGCCCGTGCTCGTCCTGTACTCGTAGCGGTCGTGCAGGAGCGACCCGACGTGACCCAGTTCATGGGCGAGAATCTGCGAGGAGTTGTACGTTGCAACGAAGAAGGCCTTGCTTTCGTGGGCGGTCGACACCTCGCGATGGGCGAACGTCGCGCCGCCATAGCGGAACATCAGCCAGACGACGTCGGCCGCGTACTTGTCGCGCAACCCGTGGACCTCGTCCCAGTGGCCGTCGTTGGTCCCAGACACGCGGAGGAGATGGGCTCGATGCTCGACATCGACGGGGTCGATTGGATCACCCGCACCGACACGCCGCCGCCGAGATCGAAGTCCGTGTTTCTGCTGAACGACGACTCTTTCTCGAGCTTCCCCGCGTACACGACCGCAGCCCGCGCGTTCACCCCACTCTCCCGCATCGCCCGGTTCAACTCCTCGATGTGGAGATCGAGGCCCGCGAGGAGTCTCCGGGTCATGGCTTCTTCGCTCAGCGTGCCGTCCCTGTTGTTGTGCCGTCGCAGGATGAACGGCGTGTAGAAGACCGCCAGGTCGATGACGGACTGCGTCTCGGGCGGACACGTCAGCACGCTCGAGGAGATGCCCGCCAGCCATGCCTGGAAGTCCGCGTCGCGAGGCGCGCAGAGTTCGGTGCGAAGCGCCGACAGCGTCGTCAGAGCCGGGAGCAGGCGCAGGCCGTCCGGCAGCGGCCCGGTCAGTGCGCGGCTCCGGTGGAGGTCGAGGCGCTCGAGCTTCGACAGGTTCCCCAGCGTCGCCGGCAGGGCGCCGCTCAGGCGGTTGCGCGAGAGATCCAGAACCTCGAGCAGGGTCAGATCTCCGAGGCTGCCGGGCAGCGTGCCGTTCAGGCCGTTGCTCGGGAGTTCGAGCCGGGTTACCCGGCCGTCGGCGTCGGTCGTGACGCCGGCCCATTCGGACAGGGGCGCCGCGCTCAGCCAGTTCGTCCCGTTTCTCCAGCGAGCGCCGTCCGTCGCCTGGTGAAGCTCGACCAGCGCCGCCCTTTCGGCGGTCGATGCGCGGGCGGCCGGGGCCGCGCACAGGGCGAGAAGGACCGCCGCGAGCAAGACGGCCGGTTCGCCTGGGAACGTCCGGACGACCGACCCGATCGGGGCCTGGGGGATCCGACACATGGAAGATGTTAGTATGAAGTTTCAGTGATCGTTTGGCTACCTTGTGCTTGGCCACGTTGAACGCGCGAGCGGTATGCGACAGCGAATCCCGCAAGGCCCCAAAGAGGACGCTCGGGTTTCCGGAAGTCGGCATTGCGCGGTTCAGGAGGGCGAGTCGGGGTGCCGGCATGCCGTTGGCGAGCGCGCTTCCCGAAAATCACCCGGCGATCCCGCTATCCCCCCGGAACTCCGTGGGGCTGTTCTCTCGATCCTCGCGTCGGTCCTGGCGCCGTTCAGCGCTCTGGCCCAGACGCTCGCCGCGCCGACGATCAACGCGGTCCACAACACCGACCAGGCGCTGACCGTCGTCTGGACCGCGCCCTCCGGCGTGACCGGCGTCACCGCCTACGACGTCCGCTTCATCCTGACCAGCGCCGACGAGACGGTCGACGCGAACTGGACGGTGAAGGACGACGCCTGGACGTCCGGCGGCCTGCACTACCTGCTCGACGGGCTCTCGAACGGCGTCGGCTACGACGTTCAGGTGCGGGCGGTGACGACCGCGGACGGCGCGTGGTCGGCGACTTCGGTCGGAACGCCCGCCGATCCCGGGAGCACGCGAGCGACGGCCGCGGCCCTGCCTCTCGATCTCCCGCTGGGCGCGGCCGTTCAGGCGGCGGGCGACGTGGACTGGTTCAAGTTCACGCTTGGCGCGAAAGTCGGCGTCGTCGTCTACGCGCGGAGCGCCTTCGACACGACCGGCGAGCTGTGGAGGGACGGCGGCTTTCTTGCCGACAGTCTGATCGCGTCGAACAATGACGCCGGACGGGAGCCAAACTACGAGGACTTTCTGATCTGGCGAACGCTCGATCCGGGGACGTACTACGTCAAGGTAGCGGGCTTCGGCTTCTCGAGCGGGACGTACACGGTCCGCGTCGACACGATCGTGGACACGACGTCCACGGCCGACGCGGAGGCCGTCGAGCTGGGCGTCGCCGCCCGCGGTCTGATCGATCCGGCCGGCGATGTGGACTATTTCTCGTTCACCCTCCTGGCGGAGACGGACGTGATTCTTCGCACCGGGCCGGACAACAACGATCTGGTCGGCGAACTCCTGGACAGCACGGGAACGACCCTCGTGGAGAACGACGACGGCTTCCTGCTCGGAACGTCGCGCCAGTTCCTCATCCGGCGGAAGCTCGCGGCCGGGACCTACTACATCAAGGTGAAGCCCTTGGGCTCTGACAGGAGCATCTGGGCAGTGCTCCGCGCCCTCAGGGTGAACGTGCTCTATTCCCTCCATGTGGATGCCGTTGCGGAGCCGGGCAGCGCAACCGCCGATGCCCTTCGCCTGGAGTTCGGGGCAGTGGCCGGAGGCAGGATCGACTCGTCGTCGGATGCCGACTACTTCCGCATCGACCTCCCCCAAACCCGCCATGTCTTCGCCCGGGCGGTGAGCAGCACCGTGGACATCGACGGGGAACTCCTCGACGGCGACGGCGACCCGGTCTCGGCGAACATCTTCGAACAGGTGTTCGCGCCCAACGGCCCGGCCGGCTTCACGCTCGCCGAGCGCCTTGCGGCCGGTAGGAACTATCTCAAGATCACGCGTTCAGCCGGCGCCGCCACCGGCGGATACGCGCTCCGCATGGTCGAAGACGAGGCCATGGACCGGGTCTGGTCCGCATGCTCCGGTCGTTCGACCTCGTTCAGCGATCCTCTGTACGGGTGCCAGTGGCACCTTCGGAATCGGGGGCAGCTCCAGGGAACCGCGGGCGAGGACATCCGCGTGGAGGAGGTCTGGGCGGGCGGCAACATGGGCGCCGGCATCGGTGTCGCGGTGGTCGACAGTGGGCTGCACGAAGGCCACCCCGACCTGGTCGACAACGTCGACACGAGTCGCGGCCGCGACTACACGACAGCCGGGCATGGACTGCTCCTTACCTTCGATTCGCACGGGACCTCGGTGGCCGGCATCGTGGCGGCGCGGGACAACGGCCTGGGCGGCAGGGGAGTGGCTCCCAGGGCCACCGTGTACGGCTACAACTACCTGTCGAACGCGACGGTCGCAAACCTGGTCGATGCCATGACGCGCAACATGCTGACGACCGCGGTCAGCAACAACAGTTATGGCCGTCCTGACGGGCCCGGGCTGTCCGAGGCGTTCGCAGCGTGGAGCATGGCCGTGGACACCGCAGTCACGAGCGGTTACGGCGGGCGGGGCGTGTTCCATGCATGGACCGCCGGAAACGGCGGGGAGCTGGGCGACTACGCGAACTTCGAGGGACGGCTGAACCACTACGGCGTCACGCCGGTCTGCTCCGTGAACGACCAGGGCGCGAGGGTGCTCACGTCCGAGCGGGGAGCGAACCTGTGGATCTGCGCTCCTTCGAAGGGAAGTGGGCGGCCCGGCATCCTGACGACCCTCAACTACGGCCGCTACAGACCGAGCTTCAGCGGCACATCGGCGTCGGCGCCGATCGTCGCGGGTGCGGTCGCGTTGGTGCGGGCCGCGAACACGAAGCTCACCTGGCGGGACGTGAAGTTGATTCTGGCGGCTTCGGCGCGCAAGAACGACGCGGCGAACACCGGCTGGCTCACCGGCGCCTCGAAGTACGGCGCCTCGGGAAACTACGAGTTCAACCACGAGTACGGCTTCGGCGTCGTGGACGCGAAGGCGGCCGTGGACCTGGCCGCCGGCTGGACGAACCTGCCGACGTTCATCGAGACGGCGCCGGCGTCGGCCAGCCCCGACCTCAGAGTTCCCGACGCCAGCGGGGGCACGCCCGGCGCAACGGTCACGAGCACCGTCCAGGCAGGCGGGGGCGTCGAGTTCATCGAGTTCGTCGAAGTGAACGTCGTCTTCAACGCGCCGGCGTTCAGAGATCTGAAGATGGAACTCGTGTCGCCGTCGAACACCGTCTCGACGTTGGCCGTATCGTTGGAGTCTCCCGTGAAGTACGGGTTGGTTGGCGGCTACCGCTTCGGTTCGGCCAGACACCTTGGCGAGAATCCCGCCGGCACGTGGACGCTGCGGCTGGCCGACCACGCGGCCGGCGGCGCCGTTTCGAGGCTGAAGTCCTGGAACCTGGTCTTCTACGGCCACCGGTCGACTCCCGCCGCTCCGACGATCTCTTCGGTGAGCCCCGGCCAGCGGGAGCTGACGGTCCAGTGGTCCGCGCCGTCAGTCGTCGGCAGTTCGGCGGTCGCGTCCTACGACGTGCGCCACATTCTCAGTTCGGCCACGGACAAGTCGGACGGGAACTGGACCGTGCGGACGGCCGCGTGGACGTCGGGCCCCCTGCAGTACATGCTGACGGGACTGGCGGACAGCACGGAGTACGACGTGCAGGTTCGGGCGGTGAACAGCCGGGGCGCCGGCGCCTGGTCGGCCACTGCGAGGGCCACGACGGGAAACGGGCCGCCGTCGCCGGTGGGGACGCTGGCTGCGCGGACGCTGCGTGTGGGGGAGGCGGCGGTCACGGTGGACGTGTCCGGGGCGTTCCGGGACCCGGAGGGCGACGCGCTGACGTACGGCGCGGTTTCGTCGGCGCCGGGTGTGGCGCGCGTGGCGGTTTCGGGTTCGTCGGTGGAGGTTTCTCCGGTGTCGGGGGGAACCGCGACGGTGACGGTGAAGGCGACGGACCTTTCCGGCTCGAACACGGCGGCGGAGCAGCAGTTCTCGGTCAGGGTCAGGAATCGCCGGGGCGTCTCGGTCGATCCGGTGTCGCTGTCGGTGACGGAGGGGGGGTCGGGGACGTACGACGTGGCGCTCGAGGCCGAGCCGTCGGCGTCGGTGACGGTGACGCCGTCGGTTCCTTCGGGCACGGACGTGACGGTGAGTCCACAGTCGCTGACGTTCGGCACGACGGGCTGGGGGACGGCTCAGCCGGTGACCGTGTCGGCGGCGGAGGACACGGACGCGGTCTCCGATGCGCCGGTGGTGATCCGGCACACGGTGAGCGGCGGGGACTACGGTTCGGTGACGGCGTCTTCGGTGACGGTGACGGTGCTGGAGAACGACGCGTCGGCGGTGTCGACGTCGGACGTTTCGGTTTCGGAGGGAGGCGGCGACGCGGTGTTCGAGGTGTCGCTGAGCGTGGCGGGCACGTCGGACGTGCTGGTGGACTACGCGACGTCGGACGTTTCGGCCGAGGCGGGTTCGGACTACACGGCGGTGTCGGGGACGCTGACGTTTCCTCAGGGTTCGACGGCGCCGCGGGAGATCCGGGTGTCGATCCTGGACGACGCCCTGGACGAGACGGAGGAGGAGACGTTCGCTCTGACCCTTCGGAACGCGCGCAACGGTCTGCTGGCGGGCGGCGGCACGACGCTGCGGGCGGTGGGGACGATTCGGGACGACGACGATCCGGCGGTGGTGGCATCGTTCGCCCGTTCGAGCTACGAGGCGCCGGAGGGCGGTTCGGCGCCGGTGCACGTGATTCTGGACCGCGACCCGGAGCGGACGGTGACGGTTCCGCTGGAGTCGATTCACCGGGGCGGCGCGTCGTCGGGGGACTATGCGGGGGTGCCTTCGGAGGTGACGTTCTCGAGCGGCCGGCTGATCGCGCCGTTCCTGTTTCTGGCGGTGGACGACGGCGATGACGACGACGGCGAGGCGGTGGAGGTGCGGATCGGCTCTCCCTTGCCGCCGGGGGTTTCGCCCGGCGCGTCGGCCGTGCTGGCGATCCGGGACAATGACGGCGGCGGCAACCCCGGCGGCGGCAGCCCTGGTGGCGGCAGCCCTGGCGGCGGCGGCGGTGGTGGCGGCGGCGGCGGTCCGCCTCCCGGTGGCGGCGGCGGCGGCCCTGGCGGCGGCGGTGGGACGCCTCCCGGCGGCGGCAGCGGTGGTCCGCCTCCGAGTGGTGGCGGTGGCGGCGGCCCTCCGCGGGCGGCGATCACGACCGGCGCCGACTGCGGCGGAACGCTCTGCCGCGCCCGCACCGGCGAGCGGGTGTCGTTCGAGGACACCGGCAGCGGCACGGTCCGCTCCCGGCTCTGGGACTTCGGGGACGGCAGGAAGAGCCTCAGCCGCACGACGTCGCAGGTCTGGTCCGAACCGGGGTTCTACACCGTGACGCTGCGTGTGAGCGACGGGACGGTCGAGTCGACGGCGTCCCTGACCTTCCTGGTCGAGGCCGCCGAGCCGGCCGGCGCCTGCGTGGCGGACGACCGGACGCTGTGCCTGGGGGATTCGCGCTACGCGGTGACGGTCGAGTGGCGGACGGCTGGCGGCGAGAGCGGCGCGGCGCGCGTCGTGCACGAGGGCACGAACGACTCGGGGCTGTTCCACTTCTTCGAGCCCGGCGACAACTGGGAGGTGCTGATCAAGGTCCTGGACGGCTGCCCGGTGAATGGCCACGTCTGGATGTACGCCGCGTCCACGACGGACCTCGGCTACACGATCGAGATCACGGACACGGCGACGGGCATGGCCAGGGAGTACCGGAACGAACCGGGCATGCCGGCGCCGGCGATCACCGACGTGACGGCTTTCCGGGAGAGCTGCGACCTGTGATCGAAGACGACGACCGGCCCGTGCCCGGAAGGGCGCGCGCTTGGCGCCGGCGCCACCCTATCGGTGGTCGATGCGCGGGCGGCCGGGGCTGCGCAAGGGAGAGAAAGACCGCCGCGAGCAAGACGGCCGGTTCGCCAGGGAACGTCCGGACGGCCGACCCGGTCGGGACCTGCAAAATCCGATACAGGGACGATGTTAGTATGAAGTTCCAGTGATCGCTTGGGGCTCGTTTGCGCTTGGCCACGTTGGACGCGCGAGAAGTATGCGACAGCGAATCCCGCAAGGCCCCGAAGAGGACGCCCGGGTTTCCGGAAGTCGGCATTGCGCGGTTCAGGAGGGCGGAATGGCAGGTTTCAGGCTGTGCGCGGCGGTGTTCGGGGAGCTTCCGGTCGGCGTTCCGGGCGGGGTGGCCGCCCTGGTTCTCGCAGCCCTGCTGCTGCAGGCCTCCGGCGCCGCGGCCCAGGTCGAAGACGGGACGGCGCCGCCGGAGACAGAAAGCCGGGAAAGCCCGATTCCCGCGCCGCGGGGGCAGGTCTACACCTGGAAGGACGGCGACCGGACCCTCAGGGCCTTCCTTCAGGCAGACCTGGTCGTGACCGAGGCCGGCGTGGTCCCGGCGGAAACGGCGACGGTCGCAACGGCCGGCGACGCGGTCATCGTCCGCGTCGCCGAAGCGAGCCGCGAGGCCGGCCGTCATCCGGTGTTCCGTTCCCCCGGCGGCGGGCTGATGACGCTGCCGGGCGGCGTCCTGCTCGTTCTCGACCGGGACTGGGGAAAGACCGAAACCGACGCCTTCTTCGCCCGCAACGGAATCGCGATGGAGAGCGTCTCGCCGCTTGGCGCGCTTCCGAACGGCTTCACGATCGCAACGGAACCGGGATTCGCGTCCCTGGAGCTTGCCAACGCGCTGGCTGAACTGGGCGGAGTGCTGTTGGCCAGTCCGAACTGGTGGAGAGAGCACGAGACGAGGTGAGGGAGGGCGAGTCGGGGCGCCGGCATGCCGTTGGCGAGCGCGCTTCCCGAGATCGCCCGGCGATCCCGCTATCCCCCCGGAACTCCGTGAAGAGACCGCCGGGGTCTGTTCTCTCGATCCTCGCGTTGGTCCTGGCGCCGTTCAGCGCTGTAGCCCAGACGCCCGCCGCGCCCACGGTCGACGCGGTTCACAGCGGCGACAAGGGGCTCACCGTGGCATGGACCGCGCCCTCCGGCGTGACCGGCGTCACCGCCTACGACGTCCGCTTCATCCTGACCAGCGCCGACGAGACGGTCGACGCGAACTGGACGGTGAAGGACGACGCCTGGACGTCCGGCGGCCTGCACTACCTGCTCGACGGGCTCTCGAACGGCGTCGGCTACGACGTTCAGGTGCGGGCGGTGACGACCGCGGACGGCGCGTGGTCGGCGACTTCGGTCGGAACACCCGCCGATCCCGGGAGCACGCGAGCGACGGCCGCGGCCCTGCCTCTCGATCTCCCGCTGGGCGCGGCCGTTCAGGCGGCGGGCGACGTGGACTGGTTCAAGTTCACGCTTGGCGCGAAAGTCGGCGTCGTCGTCTACGCGCGGAGCGCCTTCGACACGACCGGCGAGCTGTGGAGGGACGGCGGCCTTTTTGCCGACAGTCTGGTCGCGCGGAGCAACGACGCCGGACGGGAGCCAAACTACAGGGACTTTCTGATCTGGCGAACGCTCGATCCGGGGACGTACTACGTCAAGGTGGCGGGCTTCGTCTTCTCCAGCGGGACGTACACGGTCCACGTCGACACGATCGTGGACACGACCTCCACGGCCGACGCGCAGGCCGTCGAACCGGGCGTCGCCGCTCGCGGTCTGATCGATCCGGCCGGTGACGTGGACTACTTCTCGTTCAACCTCTCGGCGGAAACGGACGTCATGCTCCGCGCGGGGCCGGACAACAACGATACGGTAGGCGAACTCCTCGACAGCACGGGCACGAAGATCGCCGAGAACGACGACGGCTTCCTGTACGGAACGCCGCACCAGTTCCTCATCCGGCGGAAGCTCGCGGCCGGGACGTACTACGTCAAGGTCAGAAGCTTCTTCTCGCTGAGGCGGACCTTCATTTACTCCTTGCATGTGGATGCCGTGACGGAACCCGGCGACGCGACCGCCGATGCCCTTCGCCTGGAGTTCGGGGCGGCGGCCGCAGGCAGGATCGACTCGTCGTCGGACACCGACTACTTCCGCATCGACCTCCGTCAAACCCGCCATGTCCTCGCCCGGGCGATGAGCAGCACCGTGGACATCGACGGGGAACTCCTCGACGTCGACGGAGACCCGGTCTCGGCGAACATCTTCGAGCAGAATTTCCGGGCGGCGGGGCCGATCGGTTTCGTGCTTGCGGACCGCCTGGCGGCGGGAACGCACTATCTCAGGATCACCCGTTCAGCCGGCGCCGCCACCGGCGGATACGCGCTCCGCATGGTCGAAGACAATGTCATGGACGGGGTCTGGTCCGCATGCTCCGGTGGTTCGACCTCGTTCAGCGATCCTCTGTACGGGTGCCAGTGGAACCTTCGGAATCGGGGGCAACTCCAGGGAACCGCGGGCGAGGACATCCGCGTGGAGGAGGTCTGGGCGGGCGGCAACATGGGCGCCGGCATCGGTGTCGCGGTGGTCGACAGTGGGCTGCACGAAGGCCACCCCGACCTGGTCGACAACGTGGACGCGAGTCGCGGCCACGACTACACGAACGCCGGGCACGGGCTGCTCCACGTCTTCGACTCGCACGGGACCTCGGTGGCCGGCATCGTGGCGGCGCGGGACAACGGCCTGGGCGGCAGGGGAGTGGCCCCTCGGGCGACGGTCTACGGCTACAACTTCCTCAGGAACTCGACGAACGCGAACCTGATCGATGCCGTCACGCGCAACATGGACACGACCGGGGTTTCAAACCACAGCTATGGAGTCACCGGGCTAGGGGCCGGGCTGTCCCGTGAGTCGACTGCGTGGGAAATGGCCGTGGAGACTGCAGTAGAACGCGGCTACGGCGATCTGGGCGTGTTCTTTGTCCAGAGCGCCGGGAACGAGGCGCGGATCGGCGGCGACGCGAACCTCTCTGAGGACTCCACCCACTATGGCTTCACGCCGGTCTGCTCCGTGAACGACCAGGGCGCGAGGGTGTTCACGTCCGAGCGGGGAGCGAACCTGTGGATCTGCGCTCCTTCGCGGGGAAATGGGCGGCCCGGCATCCTGACGACCCTCAACTACGGTCGCTACACCGCGAGCTTCAGCGGCACTTCTGCGGCGGCGCCGACCGTCGCGGGCGTCGCTGCGCTGGTCCGGGCCGCGAACACGAACCTCACCTGGCGGGACGTCAAGTTGATCCTGGCGGCTTCGGCGCGCAAGAACGACGCGGCGAACACCGGCTGGCTCACCGGCGCCTCGAAGTACGGCGCATCGGGCAGCTACCAGTTCAACCACGAGTACGGCTTCGGCGTCGTGGACGCGAAGGCGGCCGTGGACCTGGCCGCCGGCTGGACGAACCTGCCGACGTTCATCGAGACGGCGCCGGCGTCGGCCAGCCCCGACCTGAGAGTTCCCGACGCCAGCGGGGGCACGCCCGGCGCGACGGTCACGAGCACCGTCCAGGCAGGCGGGGGCGTCGGGTTCATCGAGTTCGTCGAAGTGAACGTCGACTTCGACGCGCCGGCGTTCAGGGATCTGAAGATGGAGCTCGTGTCGCCGTCGAACACGGTGTCGACGTTGGCCCCTCCGTACACGACCGGCGGCGCCACGAAGTACGGCCTCGATGGCGGCCACCGTTTCGGCTCGGCGAGGCATCTCGGCGAGAACCCGGAGGGAACCTGGACGCTGCGGCTGACCGACCACGTGGCCGGCGGCGCCGTTTCGAGGCTGAAGTCCTGGAACCTGGTCTTCTACGGCCACCGGTCGACTCCCGCCGCTCCGACGATCTCTTCGGTGAGCCCCGGCCAGCGGGAGCTGACGGTCCAGTGGTCCGCGCCGTCAGTCGTCGGCAGTTCGGCGGTCGCGTCCTACGACGTGCGCCACATTCTCAGTTCGGCCACGGACAAGTCGGACGGGAACTGGACCGTGCGAACGGCCGCGTGGACGTCGGGTTCTCTGGAGTACGCGCTGACCGGGCTTGCGGACGGCACGGAGTACGATGTGCAGGTCCGCGGCGTGAACGGCCACGGCGCCGGCGCGTGGTCCGCCACGTCGACCGCCACGACGCTTCCGAACGGGCCGCCGTCGCCCGTGGGGACGCTGGCTGCGCGGACGCTGCGCGTGGGCGAGGCGGCGGTCACGGTGGACGTGTCCGGTGCGTTCCGGGACCCGGAGGGCGACGCGCTGACGTACGGCGCGGTTTCGTCGGCGCCGGGTGTGGCGAGCGTGTCGGTTTCGGGTTCGTCGGTGGAGGTTTCTCCGGTGTCGGGGGGAACCGCGACGGTGACGGTGAAGGCGACGGACCTTTCCGGCTCGAACACGGCGGCGGAGCAGCAGTTCTCGGTCAGGGTCAGGAATCGCCGGGGCGTCTCGGTCGATCCGGTGTCGCTGTCGGTGACGGAGGGGGGGTCGGGGACGTACGACGTGGCGCTCGAGGCCGAGCCGTCGGCGTCGGTGACGGTGACGCCGTCGGTTCCTTCGGGCACGGACGTGACGGTGAGTCCACAGTCGCTGACGTTCGGCACGACGGGCTGGGGGACGGCTCAGCCGGTGACCGTGTCGGCGGCGGAGGACACGGACGCGGTCTCCGATGCGCCGGTGGTGATCCGGCACACGGTGAGCGGCGGGGACTACGGTTCGGTGACGGCGTCTTCGGTGACGGTGACGGTGCTGGAGAACGACGCGTCGGCGGTGTCGACGTCGGACGTTTCGGTTTCGGAGGGAGGCGGCGACGCGGTGTTCGAGGTGTCGCTGAGCGTGGCGGGCACGTCGGACGTGCTGGTGGACTACGCGACGTCGGACGTTTCGGCCGAGGCGGGTTCGGACTACACGGCGGTGTCGGGGACGCTGACGTTTCCTCAGGGTTCGACGGCGCCGCGGGAGATCCGGGTGTCGATCCTGGACGACGCCCTGGACGAGACGGAGGAGGAGACGTTCGCTCTGACCCTTCGGAACGTGCGCAACGGTCTGCTGGCGGGCGGCGGCACGACGCTGCGGGTGGTGGGGACGATTCGGGACGACGACGATCCGGCGGTGGTGGCATCGTTCGCCCGTTCGAGCTACGAGGCGCCGGAGGGCGGTTCGGCGCCGGTGCACGTGATTCTGGACCGCGATCCGGAGCGGACGGTGACGGTTCCGCTGGAGTCGATTCACCGGGGCGGCGCGTCGTCGGGGGACTATGCGGGGGTGCCTTCGGAGGTGACGTTCTCGAGCGGCCGGCTGATCGCGCCGTTCCTGTTTCTGGCGGTGGACGACGGCGATGACGACGACGGCGAGGCGGTGGAGGTGCGGATCGGCTCTCCCTTGCCGCCGGGGGTTTCGCCCGGCGCGTCGGCCGTGCTGGCGATCCGGGACAATGACGGCGGCGGCAACCCCGGCGGCGGCAGCCCCGGCGGCGGCAGCCCTGGTGGCGGCAGCCCTGGTGGCGGCGGCGGTGGTGGCGGCGGCGGCGGTCCGCCTCCCGGTGGCGGCGGTGGCGGCCCTGGCGGCGGCGGTGGGACGCCTCCCGGCGGCGGCAGCGGTGGTCCGCCTCCGAGTGGTGGCGGTGGCGGCGGCCCTCCGCGGGCGGCGGTCACGACCGGCGCCGACTGCGGCGGGACGCTCTGCCGCGCCCGCACCGGCGAGCGGGTGTCGTTCGAGGACACCGGCAGCGGCACGGTCCGCTCCCGGCTCTGGGACTTCGGGGACGGCAGGAAGAGCCTCAGCCGCACGACGTCGCAGGTCTGGTCCGAACCGGGGTTCTACACCGTGACGCTGCGTCTGAGCGACGGGACGGTCGAGTCGACGGCGTCCCTGACCTTCCTGGTCGAGGCCGCCGAGCCGGCCGGCGCCTGCGTGGCGGACGACCGGACGCTGTGCCTGGGGGATTCGCGCTACGCGGTGACGGTCGAGTGGCGGACGGCTGGCGGCGAGAGCGGCGCGGCGCGCGTCGTGCACGAGGGCACGAACGACTCGGGGCTGTTCCACTTCTTCGAGCCCGGCGACAACTGGGAGGTGCTGATCAAGGTCCTGGACGGCTGCCCGGTGAATGGCCACGTCTGGATGTACGCCGCGTCCACGACGGACCTCGGCTACACGATCGAGATCACGGACACGGCGACGGGCATGGCCAGGGAGTACCGGAACGAACCGGGCACGCCGGCGCCGGCGATCACCGACGTCCGGGCTTTCGCCGACGCCTGCACGCCCTGAAGCGGCGGGCACGAGCGTGTGGTCGGCGACGCTGAACGCCACGGCGCTTCCCCGGCGGCATTGACTACGGCTGCAACGACACGGCGTCGGGCAACCTGACCGCGTCAGCGGGTTGGCGGCCGTCCCGCTCACCGAGAGGCGACTGGCTGCTTGACTTCAAGTTCACGGTACAATCACTGAAACATCGTCCGTTCCTCAGATAATGCCAAAACGAACAGCGCCGGGAACCTCCGCAACCCGGGAGCGACGCCTCGCCCTGCCTCCCGTCCTCGCGCTGCTGGTGGGCGCGTTCTCCCTCTTTTCCGTCGCACCTGCGGCGCCGCAGACCCCCAGGGTGTCGCTGTGGGTGTTGCCGAACCCGGTGCCGGAGGGCGGTGTTCTGATCATCGACCTGGCGCTGTCGTCGCCGCTGGCGGACGCCGTGTCGATCCCGGTGACGCTGACCGCGGGCACGGCCGAGCCCGGCGATTACGGTACCTCGCTGACACGTGTCAACTTCCCCGCCGGAAGCACCGAGAGCTTCCGCACAATCGACATCAACCGTGACGCGGACACCGACGACGAGACGTTCACGGTTGCGCTGGGCACGCTGCCGTCGTCGGTGACGGCGGGCACGCCGAACTCGGTGACGGTGAGGATCACGGGCGGCGCCCCGCCGGTAGACCACCGGACCCCGCCGGGCGTGCTCCGGCCCGGTGACGGCGACCCGCCGGGAGACGACGACGAAGACGGCGAGCCACCGCCGCCGAGCGTGTCCGTGTCCCCGGCGGAGGCCCTGGAGAGCGCCGGCGCAGTCGTGTTCGACGTCCGCCTGAGCAGGTCGAGCGACTCCGAGGCGACCGTCGACTACGCGACGGAGGACGGCGCCGGCGACGCCGGCGCCAGGGCGGGTTCGGACTACACGGAGACGTCGGGCACGCTGACGTTCGCCCCCGGTGCGCGAGAGGAGCAGGTCCGCGTGCCGGTGACCGACGACCGCCGCTACGAGGCCACGGAAACGTTCACCCTGACGCTCCGCCGTCCGGAAAACGCGACGTTTCCCGATGGCGACGCCGTCCTGCGGGCAACGGGGACGATCCTCGACGACGACGACGGTCCGCCGGAGGCGGCCTTTGAGGCGGTCGGCGCGGACTGCGGCGACGAGTTGTGCCGGGCGGCGACCGGCGAGGCGGTGCGCTTCGTCGATACGAGCGCGGGCAGGGTGCTGTCGCGGCTGTGGGACTTCGGCGACGGCACGACGTCGAGGTCTCCGCGCGTCGAGCACTCCTGGTCGTCGCCCGGCTTCCACGACGTGACCCTCACCGTCGGCGACGGCGAGACCGGGTCGTCCGCCTCCCGCACCTTCCTGGTCGAGGCCGCCGAGCCGGCCGGCGCCTGCGTGGCGGACGCCGAAACACTCTGCCTGCGGGACTCGCGCTACGCGGTGACGGTCGAGTGGCGGACGGCTGGCGGGGAGAGCGGCGCCGCCAGAGTCGTCCATGCCGGCACCAACGACTCCGGGCTGTTCCGCTTCTTCGACGAGGACAACTGGGAGATCCTGGTCAAGGTCCTCGACGGCTGCGCCGTGAACGGCGCCGTCTGGGTCTTCGCCGCCGCCACCACCGACCTCGGCTTCTCGATCGAGGTCGCCGACACGAAGACCGGAACGACCAGGGTGTACGCGAACGAACCGGGACGGCCCGCCGCCGCCATCACCGACGCCCGCGCCTTCGCCGATGCCTGCGCGCCCTGAAACGGCGGTTTCGAGCCGGAGCCGGAGCCGGAGCCGGAGCCGGAGCCGAGCCGAGCCGAGCCGAGCTCCTGCCCGCGCTGCTACTGGGCGCGGCGTGCGCCCTGGTCGCGGGGGCCGCGCAAGCGCAACAAACGGAGAGCGTCGAGGCCGCGGCGGCGCACGGAGTCGCCACCGCGATCACTCGTCTCGAAAAGCACGCCCTGGGTCCCCAGTTTCTTAGCTGGCCCATCGTTGACCGCCCGCTCACGTTCGGGGTTCCGTACCATGTGCTGCCGGTCTCCCTGCACATGCCGAGCAAGGGCATCCTCGGCGGCGACCTCGACAACGATGCCGACCCGTCGAACGGCACCGCGTTCCTCGATGCGGACTTCCCTCCGGCAATCCCGGGATGGGCGGAGAGTGCGAAGGAGTGGAGCCGCACGGACGGCGCCGGCGTCACGCTCACCGACACCGTGGCCCTGTACTCGAAGGCAGGTTCCGGGGAGACGTATCTCTCCTTCGCGTGGTGGACGAGAGTTCCCGACTCCGGCGCCATCGGTCTCGGGACCTTCGGGAATGACCCGATGCTCTCCACCCCAACAGTTGGCCGCAGGAACGACAACAGCCTGAACGCCGCGTGGCCGCGCGGCGCCAACGCCTTCGTGGCGGGCCGGCACAGGTGGTGGCCCGGCTGGGATCAACTCGATGCCCTCTCCGGCACGGCGACCTATGTCGGCGCGGTCGCCGGGCTATGGTCGGAACGCGCGGCAGGCGAGCGCGAAGGCGCGTTCGGCGCCTTCACGGCGGACGCCGTCCTCACGGCGGATTTTGACCATGACACGCAGTACGTAGCCGTCTCGGGCAGCATCGGCAACTTCAGGGACGCCTCCAGCACCCCGCTCGGAAGCTGGACGGCAACGATCGCCAACGAGAGCGGCGGGCAATACGGGGGCAACCTTCACGGTGGAGGCTTGGGTTACCACAGCAACACCGCCGGTGACGCCGACGGCCGCAACTGGACCGGCGGATCGATCGCCCAGTTCTTCCGCCGCAACGCCACCGATGCCCAGACCGCGCATCCCACCGCAGTTGGCGGTGCGTTCCAGGCGCACCACGGTACGCCGGAAATGACGACGTCAAACGACCAGGGCTTTGTCGGAGTGGTCGGCGCCTTCGGGATCGAACTGACACGGATCGTGATGCCGCCACCGCCGCCGCAGCCGCCACCACCGCCACCCGAGCCGCCGCCAACCGGCGGCGGTGGGCCTCCGCCGCCACCCGAGCCGGAGCCCGAGCCTCCGCCGCCACCGCCGCCACCGCCGCCACCACCGCCACCGCCGCCCGTGCCCCCGGAAGCCGCCTTCGAGGTGGAGATCGCCTGCCCCGAGGATCCGTGCCGCGTCCGCACTGGCGAAGAACTCGTGTTCACTGACACGAGTTCGGGAACCGCCACCCGGCGCCTCTGGGAGTTCGGAGACGGCCGGCGGTCAACGCGAAGCACCGCGCCGCACGCCTGGACCTCGCCCGGCTTCTACACCGTCACCCTGACCGTGACGGGAGCGGACACCGAGTCGAAGGCCGGCCGGGTCTTCCTGGTCCAGGCCAGCGAACCTGCCGGTACCTGCGAGGCGACTCCCGAGACGCTGTGCCTGCGGGACTCGCGTTTCGCCGTCACGGTCGACTGGCGGCAGGCCGACGGTACCGGCGGAGCCGCCGTCGTCGTCCACGAGGGCACGAACGACTCGGGGCTGTTCCGGTTCTTCGACGAGGACAACTGGGAAGTACTGGTCAAGGTCCTCGATGGCTGCGCCGTGAACGGCGCCGTCTGGGTCTTCGCCGCCGCCACCACCGACCTCGGCTACCGCATCGAGGTCGCCGACACGAAGACCGGAACGACCAGGGTGTACGCGAACGAACCGGGACGCCCCGCGGCCGCCATCACCGACGCCCGCGCCTTCGACGACGCCTGCACGCCCTGAAGCGGCGGGCACGAGCGCGTGGTCGGCGACCCTGACGAGGCGACTGGCTGCTCGACTTGGATCCCACGGTACAATCGCTGAAACGTCGTCCGTTCCTCTGACAACGCCAAGACGAGTAGCGTCAGGAAACTTGACATGACGATGACTGCATGGTGCGCACCAGCTAGCTTTTTCGAGCCGAGCCGAGCCGAGCGCCTCGCTCTCCTCCCCGCGCTACCTCGGCGCTACTGCTCGGGGTTCTGTTCGCCGGCGGGCCCGCATTCGGCGCCGGCGCGACCTGCCCGGACCCCGGAACGGCGCCGACTCCGGTGGCGGTGGAGGTGACGGCCGTTCCCGTCGTGGCCGTGTCCACAACCGACGGACTACTTCGTCCTGTACGTGCGCCACGACGTGAACGGCGCGGAGGTGGAGATTCCGGTCCTGGTCAAGCGCGGCGAAGCGGGCTCGACGACGCTTTCCGAGCGCACCAGGGCGCTGGCCGCCGATCACTACCGGGTGGAGAAGTACCGGGTTGCCTGCCCGGCGGATGTGGACGGCGACGGCCTCGACGATCTCATCGAACTGGCCGGCCCCAAGGGCAAGAACCCGGCAAACCCGGCCAAGGCCGTCGCCAGCAGAGACGGCGCCGTGCGAGAGTCCTCATTGCCTCGCCCGGCGGCGGACCACCTCTCCACCGTCGGGCATTCTTCGTTGGTGCCCCCGAACAATCCGAGGGCGAGAAAACCGGATCCTATATCAAGAAATACGCTCAGGCCAACCCTCGATCGCAAGAAAAACTGAAATTACTTATACAAAGGAGAGTGCCCGTGCGTATATTCGTTGCGTCGATTCTCGCTTTATCCTCGTTTGTTGCAGTAAGTGTGGGCGCTCAGCAGCACCGCGTCGCTTCCGTAGATTGGGGCGCGACCGTCGAACAGATGTCCCGCGATGGAGAACTCGTCGTCGCATCGCGTGTCGAAGATCGCACGCTCGAGGGACGCGTCCACGAGTATCTCTTCCAGTCCGTAGATGGCGTACGCGTTTACGGCATCGGCATCTCGCGTCAGGTCGACGAAGGCGCTACCGTGTCTTTGTTCGGCAACCTACGCGGGCGAATCGACGTCCGGACGACGTCAACGCTCTCGGCGAGCGAAGCGGCGGCGCGCCTCGAACAGGCATTGAACGGCCGAGTCCAAGCCAGTCGACGACCGGCGGCGCTAGTTCTTTTCCCGCTGCCTGACGGCGACTACGCGCTCACGTACCGCATCGGCGCGAGCGATGCGCGGTGGTACTTCGTCGATGCCCACAACGGCCGTGTCCTGCATGCCGTAGACGCATTCATCCGACAAGCGGCGACCGGCAGCGGACTCACCCTCGGCGGCAGGTGGAGGGAACTCTCGACGACCCGAGTCGGCCACCAGTTCCATGCCTTCGACCAGATGCGATCAGCGGAGATCGTTACGCTGGACGCCCGGTTCAATCTGAACCGAGTCGAACGCCTGATCCTCGACCACTGGATGGACGAACTGCCACCGGGTACGCCGATCTGGAACGACACCGACATCGCGGTCGATGCCGACAACTACTGGAACGATGTCGCCGTGGTGGAAGCCCACGCTTACACGGGATGGACATCCGACTACCTTCGCGCCAGACACGGTTGGCAAGGCATCGACGGCAACAACGGACGCATCGTCAGCATCGTCAACGAACTCGACTCCAACGCGTCCGCCGTGCCGCCGCCGCTCGGCCCGGAAGGCCAGGGTGCCTATGTGTACGGCCGCCTGACGGGGCCGACCAGCGAAGAACCGTTCACCACCCTCGACACCGTCGCGCATGAGCTGATGCACGGTGTCACGCACTTCGCGGTGAGCCAGCGCACCGGCAACGAACTCGGACTCGAACGCTATCCGACCACGCGGCCGGGCCCCGAGAGCTTCGAGGATTCGTTCGGACAGACCCATAGGTGCGACGCCTTCTTCTGGACCTGCGTGGACGGTCGCTTCGTGCTGGCATCCGACGAGACGACCGCCGTCAACGAGGCGTTATCAGACATCATCGCCGTGTCGACGGGGTTCTTCAGCCAATCGTGGAAGCGGACTCCACGGTGGCGAGGCGCCGGTGCTCCTATCGGACGCGTGGAGCGCCACCGCGCCGACTATCTGATGGGGGGTCAGCAGAGGTTCGGCCCCGTTCGATCACTCGCCAACCCCGGGTCGCTCGACGTCCAACGAGGACACGGCTACCCCGACCACTACAGCAGGCGATACGAATTCCTGCTGCTCGGAGGCGACGACGGCATCGACTACTCGCAGTGGATCTTCGTCGGTGGCGAGCTGGCGTTCCTTAGCGAAGGCGGGTATGGCTACGGCGGCGAGCACTGGAACTCGACGATCCTGAGTCACGCGTTCTACCTCGCGGTCGAAGGCGGCACGAACCGCACATCAGGCATCAGCGTCGAAGGCGTCGGCAGAGACGGCCGCGCTGACGTCGAACGGATCTTCTTCCGCGCCATGACGGAGTTGATGCCGTCCACGACCTCGCTGCCGCTCACTGCGGACATCCTGCGTCAGGCTGCAGTCGACCTAGCCCCAGGAACCGACGCCGAGCGCGCCGTCAGACAGGCGCTGGTCGCCGTCGGGCTCCCGCCGTCCGCATAGCCCCGTGTCCCATTGCGCTTTCAACTAGACTCAGGCCTGCGGAGCGACGGAGAGGCTCCTTTCTGTCGATCTACAAGAAGGAGCCTTTGCCTTGGTGGGGCCATCAAGGCGTCCGTCGCTCCGCTCATCGCGGGAGGACAACCCAGTGAGCAACACCATTCTGGGACCGGACATGAACGACGATCCAGGACAATCGTCGTCGGCGCATCAAGGAACCATCATGGCTCGCCTTAGTCATGATTGGGTCAGAACCAATGAGGCGAGAGTCGAGGTCGGTGTCACACCAGCCAAGGGGCGTCGGGTAATGTGGCTTCCTCTCGACACTGAAACCGCCGAGTCCTTTGCTCATCACCTTCTGGACTTGGTGAAAACGGCTCGAGGTAATGCTCGGAGTTGACAGGGAATGCCTTCAGGTCGTCCGCCGGAACATCTGCTATCGACTCTCCGATGACTGCCGAGATCTTCAGAAATGTTATAGGGCCTAGTTGAAGTTCCTCGCGTATCGCCCCCCAGCCTCCGTCATGGCCGAACCGCCTAAAACCCACTGCAGTACCAACAGTTACATCGATAGACGCCGACGACAACCAGCCAACAGGAAGCCGACCAGGATCCAACTCGGCTGTGTACTTACACCAACCGTCTAATACGAGAGCTTTCCACTTCAGCCTGGATGACAGACCACCGGCGGGAAACTCAAGATCGTAGATTGCCGGTACTTCAATGTGCAAGAAGTCACCCGGTTTGATTGCGTGAAACGGAATACTGTAGAGTCTTCCCTTGGGCAGTTTCAATTTTCGGATGGGCTGGTCTTCATAGATCACGTTCTCCTCATCCACGCAATCCACAGAACAGTACGCTGACACTTTCCCTATTGCTACTACGCGGACGAACGTCCACGCATACCATAACTCCACAGGAAACGCGATCAAAGCCTCCCAAACGGCGATCAAAGCCTCCCAAACGCGCTCCCAGTTTCTTGCCAGCCACCACACGGTCACGATTGAACTGACCCAGAAAGCCGAGAGAAGGACAGGCCCTGCACCGACGCCGGTCACAGCATTAGCCCAGTCAGCTATCGCACCACCCGCACGAGTTCGCAGCAAGTCGTACTCGTCCGACCAGCCCAGCAGTGTGATGAGATTGCTTGCAATGCCGAGGCCTATCCCCGTCCACCGAAGCGGCTTGGCCCACCACCTCTGTCGCTTGTTCGACGTGTTCTGATCGGCCATCCGCCGATCTTACATGACGTCGACATGGACCCACCGTGATACGGTGCCCCTACTATGCCACTTACTGACCCAGACCTTCGGGAGATCGAGGGGCAGCTCGTGCGGCTCGCCGCTTCGCTAAATCTTGGGGATTATATAGCAGACTTGACGGCACCGCCACCGTCCTCCTCTGCCTGAACCTGCGGCGGCAGGCGCTTCTTCACCGCTTCGGAAGCTATCGGGCGGTGGCGTAGCAGCGCGAGCGTGACCTGTTCGGGCGTCGCGTTTCCGTAGTCGGCTTTGTAGACCTTCTGCTTCTTCACTGCTGGCCTTCGAGCCATTCGATTCTCTCCCTGAGTTCGGCAAGCATGTTCGCCTTCGCCTCGCTGTCTTCGCTCGTTCCCTTCGTGGCATTGCACGGCCGGCAGAGCAGTTGCAGGTTCTCCAGTTCGTCACCGCCGCCTTCGGCCCGTGGCACGATGTGGTCAACCTCCATAGCGTTGAACAGGGTGATGGTAGAGCACATGGCACAGCGCCCTTCCTGCTGGCCGTAGAGCAGGTGCTTGTGACTGGTCGGCTTCGGCGGCGCTTGTGCCTCCGTGACGCTCTCGGCGGACCAGTACTGAATGTCGTGGAGCACCGTGCCCATGAACGAGACTTCGTTCGTCAGCCGTTCCTTGACGAGCTTGTAGGCCATGTCGCTGATGTCCATGCCTATCCACTGCCGGTTGAGTCGCTCGGCCGCTACGCACGCTGTAGCGCAGCCACAGAACGGGTCTAGCACCAAGTCGCCCTCGTTCGAGGATGCGCGGATGATCCGGTCCAGAAGCGCGAGTGGCTTCTGAGTCGGATAGCCGGTGCGCTCTGGTGATTTCGGATCAACAACCTTGATGCTCTGCACGGTTCCGATTCGGCTTCCGGTCAACTGCAACACAACATCGTCTGGCCCTGGTTCGCGCCCATTCTCTGACCTGAACTTGGTCAAGTAAGTAGCGAATCGTTTGTCGTGATCGGGCATTCTTCTGCCGTAGATGCAGTTGTCCGAGTCGATGTACTTCTTCCACCGTTTGTAGTTGACCTGTTCTGATGCGTTGTCTTCGTGCACGATGTTGAACGTTGAATGGCCGGACTTCCAATAGTGGAGGATCGTGTCGTGGCGACGCGGGTATCTGTTCTCGGGTTGTATCCATGACCCTTGATGACTCCAGATGACCTCACTTCGGAACTGGTCCCGTCCGAAGATAGAGTCCATGAGCGTCTTGAGGTAGTGGCTGGCGGTCGGATCGCAGTGGAGGTAGATGCTCGCCGTGGGTTTCATCACGCGCCGCAGTTCGAGCAGGCGGACGGCCATGTAGATGAGATACGCCTTCATGCCCTTCGAGTGCGCCGTGCCGGCCGCGTCGATGGTCTGGTAGAGCGCCGGGTGAGCCTCCGCCAGTTCGCCATGCCATGTCAGGTCTACGTCGTCGAGCGTCCAAGTGTCCTTGAACGCCGCGCCCGCAGCCTTCGAGCCGATGGGCGCAGCGAAGTTCCGGTTCTTGTTGAAGGGCGGGTCGAGGTAGACCAGATCTACGCATCCGTCCGCCATCCCGCGCAGGATGTTGAGGTTGTCGCCGGTGTGGATCGCCCGGACCCAATCCTGCGGGCCGTAGCGCGGAGGGACAATTCCGGCCCGGTCGCCCGGTCACGCCGCGACCTCGCGCGCGCCGGAGTCCAGCCCGTTCGGGGCAATCAGGTCGCGGTAGCGGAGTCGCTTGGCCGCCAGCCCTTCGGTGACGGCCACCATCTGTTCGAGCGTGTCGAGTTCCCGGAGGTTCTGGCGACCGGCAAACTCGTTGACGTAGCGTTGCAGGTGCTTCGGGCTGATCTTGTGGTAGATGCCCTTGTGCGCCCGCTTGAGCATGGACCAGAAGGATTCGATGCTGTTCGTGTGGACCTTGCCCGCGACGTACTCGCCGACCGAGTGCTTGACGGTGCCACGCTCGTACTCGGTGAGTCCGTTGTACGCCCCGGTGTCGTCCGTGTAGACCGCCGCGCCGGGTTCGACGTGCTGGCGGACGAACGCCTGCAACGTCTCGCCATCGGTGCTGCGGACCACCTTCGCCGCCACCTGGCCGGTCTCGCGGTCCTTGACGCCCACGACCGCCGTCTTGCCCGCGGTGCCCCGGCCTTCCAGCGTCTTCCGCTTCTTGGCGTGCATGTTCTTCCGCAACCCGCCGAAGTACGCTTCGTCCGCTTCCGCCGGACCGTCGAACTTCACGGCTGGACCTTCGTGCGCGAAGGCTTCACGGATGCGCTGGAGCATGTACCACGCGGTCTTCTGGGTCACGCCCAGGTCCCGGTGAATCTTCATGCTCGATACGCCCTTGAGCGACGTGAGTTCGAGGTAGATCGTGTACAGCCACGTCAACAGCGGCAACGGCGAACCGGCCATGAGCGTCCCGGTCTTGACCGAGAAGTACCGCTTGCAGTCCCGGCAGCGGTAGGGCATCTGCTTGTGCTTGCAGGTGTGCGTGTTGTCGCCGCCGCAGTTCGGGCACCACTTGACTCCATCGGGCCACAGGTACGTCTCGAACCAGTCCCTCGCCGCTGCTTCGTCAGGGAACATGCGCGTCAGTTGGAGCAACGTCAGTCCGTTGCGGTAGTGCTTGCCGGGTGCCTTGTCTGCCATCGTCCTCGCCTCCGTCCAGTGTCCCTAGACGGTACCGGAAAACAGCGCCCGTGTCAAGTCTACTATATAATCCCCTAAATCTTCCTCTAACTGGCGACCGCTCTCAGCCATCTGCCGATCAATTGCGGGCAGACCTGCGTCGATTAACTGGCCTAGTTCATAGGGTGTTAAAGAGTGTGGACCGTACAATCTCTCGCGTTCACGAAGTGAAGAACGATATTGACTCTCGGCGGTGACGTCTGCTCATGACATCCACACTGGACGAAGATGTCCCCCAAGTCAAAGGCAACAGAAGGAGGTCAGGTGAGCTTGCCCCGGTTTCGTGGACACGACATCCTTTGAGTAGGAGGTATCCACGATGCCAAGATCAAGACCCCGGTACCCGGCAGAGTACCGGCAGCAGATGGTGGATCTGGTCCGGTCCGGGCGCAGCCCGGACCATCTAGCCCGGGAGTTCGAGCCTTCAGCGCAGTCGATCCGCAACTGGGTGAGGCAGGCAGACCGGGACGAAGGCCGGCGCGTTGACGGCCTGACGACTGCGGAGCGGTCCGAGCTGCGGCGCCTGCGCCGCGAGGTTTGCCGGCTTCGGGAAGAGCGGGAGATACTGGCAAAAGCAACGGCCTGGTTCGCTCGGGAGACGGGACCGAAGGGGTCTTCCGGTTCATGAGAGCGCACCGGGCCGAGTTCCGCGTCACGACGATGGCTCGCGTGCTCGGCGTCTCCACGAGCGGGTACTACGCCTGGTTGAAACGCCCTCGGTCCGCCAGGGACAAGGCGGACGGCGTTCTCGCCGAGCGCATTCGGGCGATTCACGGACGGAGCCGGGGTACGTATGGCGCGCCGCGGATTCAGGCCGAGTTGGCCGACGAAGGAGTCTTCGCGAGCCGCAAGCGGGTCGCCAGACTGATGCGAGAGTCCGGCTTGACAGGCGCAAGCCGCCGCAAGAAGCCGGGCACGACCCGACGTGACAGGAACGCTCGTCCGGCGCCGGACCTGGTCGACCGGAAGTTCTCGGCGGACGCCCCCGACCGGCTGTGGGTGGCGGACATCACCTACGTACCGACGCTCTCCGGCTTCTTGTATCTGGCCGTCGTCCTGGATGTGTTCAGCCGTCGTATCGTCGGCTGGGCCATGGACTCCTCCCTCGCGACGGACCTCGTCGTCGGCGCGCTTGAGATGGCGATCGCCCAGCGCCGGCCCGAGGGTGTGATCCATCACTCCGATCAAGGCAGCCAGTACACTTCACTGGCCTTCGGGAAGCGCTGCCGCGGCGCCGGCATCGCAGTCTCGATGGGTTCCGTCGGAGACTGCTACGACAACGCGATGGCCGAGAGCTTCTTCGCCAGCCTCGAATGCGAACTGCTGGATCGGAGCACGTTCCGGAATCGCGCCGAAGCGAGGACCGAACTCTTCCGCTGGATCGAGGGCTGGTACAACCCCCATCGGCGCCACTCCGCACTCCGATACCTCTCGCCCGTCAACTTCGAGAAAGCCTGCAACGAACACTACGAAGCCGCCGCCTGAACCCTAAACACAAACTGTCCACGAAAGCGGGGCAACTCCAAGGCATGAATGACGTTCATGGTGGACCGCCTCATTCTGAACTCATGATGCGGGCACGGGCGCTGCGCCTGACTACGAACCGACTACAGAACGAGCTTGGCGCGATAGCCACCAGCGAGAATCCTGACGCGCTTGCACAGGAAGCGTTTGGGTGCTTCCTGTCGGTCGTAGTGTTGAGGGCGCTTGCCGTGGAGTACGCGCTAAAGGCGCTCGCGTCTCTCGAGCATGGATCCCACATCCATTCTCACGACCTAGTAGACCTGTACAACGAACTGGGACATCGTACCAGGGCGCAGATAGAGAATGCGGCAAACGGACAGGGCATACTGAGTCCTGGCGAGATTCTGGAGCGTCACCGGGACGATTTCACTAGGTGGCGATATCCTGAGGACAAAGGCGTCATGAACATTGGACTCCTCGATCTCGACAAGGTTCTGAGTGTGTTGCTGAACGCAGAGCACCTCCTAGATACGCGCCGCATCAGGCGCTGACTCAGCCTTCGCGGGGTCCGTCCGCTGCGCCCCGTCCTACACCTACCGAGTCTAGACGGGGTTACAATCCCCATCTCCGCCGTCGCCCAGACTCCGCTGTCCCACGTCAACCTGCGGGCCGTGCAGGACGGCGTCCCCAACGCCTACATCCGCGACGCCGACGACGACGCAACCATCACGGCCTTGCTCGACTCATACGTCCGCTACGAGGTGACCGGGACGGGCTACAACCTCCGCGCCGCCGCCAAGGAGGAAGTCGACGAGCACTACGAGTCGGCCCGGCCAGCCCAGGCCCAGACCCCCGAGCGCGACCTGTCCGTCACCGCGATCACGCCCCTCGGCCAGGTCGGCTTCGCGGACTGGGAGGCCTTCGGCGTCAAGGCCGCCAACGTGGCCGAGCTGGGCAAGCTGGGGTTCCCGGCCGGGACCGTACCCGACGGGTTCGCCGTCCCCTTTCACTTCTACGACCGGTTCATGCGCGAGCCCCCCCTGGGGCAGGATACCCTCCTCGGGAAATGGGGGTGGCCGGCCGAGCGGAAGCTCACGCTGGCGGCCGACACGAAGCTGGCTGCGGCCGTCCAGGCGATGCTGGCCCACCCGGTCTTCCGCACGGACTTCGCCGTCCAGGACGAGATGCTCGACGACCTGCGCGACGCCATCAAGGACGCGCAGAGCCCGCAGTGGATCATCGACGCCCTGACCGCCATGCACGCGACGTACCCCGACGGCCAGTCGCTGCGCTACCGGTCGAGCACCAACAACGAGGACCTGCCGGGCTTCAGCGACGCGGGCCTCTACGACTCCTACACCCAGAAGCCGGAGGAGACCACGGACGACGGCATCGACAAGTCCCTCAAGCAGGTGTTCGCCAGCCTGTGGACCTTCCGCGCCTTCAGCGAGAGGGAGTTCCACCGCATCGACCACGCGAAGACGGCGATGGGAGTGCTGGTGCATCCGAACTACACGGACGAGAAGGTCAACGGCGTGGCCGTCAGCTTCGACCCCGTCACCGGCCAGGCCGGGGCCTATTACGTCAACAGCCAGGTCGGCGAGGACCTCGTCACCAATCCCGAGCCGCACTCGGTGCCCGAGGAGATCGTGATGACTGCGAACACGGATTGCCTGTGGCGCATCCTGGCCCTCTCCAATCTGGCGGAGGCCGGGCAGCTCCTCCTGAGCAAGGCCGAGCGGTGCCAGTTGAGACGGCACCTCGAAGCGATCCACAACCACTTCAAGGGGCTGTACCAGCCGGCGTCCGGCGAGCCGTTCGCGATGGAGATCGAGTTCAAGATCACCAGCGCCGACCAACTGGCGATCAAGCAGGCCCGGCCCTGGGTCTTCGGCGGCGGCGCCCGTCCCCCCGACGACGACGGCGACGACAGCGCTCCCCCCGATGGCGGCGCTCCCCCCGGTGGCGGCGCTCCCCCCGGTGGCGGCGGTGGTGGTGGTGGTAGTCCCGGCGGCGGCGGTAGTCCCGGCGGCGGCGGCTTGCCCCCGGACGATGACGAACAGGACGACCCACCCCCACCTCCTCCGCCTCTTCCGCCTCCGCCGCAGCCGCCGGAGGCGGCCTTCGAGGCCGTCGGCGCGGACTGCGGCGACGAGCTGTGCCGGGCGGCGACCGGCCAGGCGGTGCGCTTCGTCGACGCGAGCGCCGGCAGGGTGCTGTCGCGGCTGTGGGACTTCGGCGACGGCAACACGTCCGGGTCTCTCAGCGTCGAGCACTCCTGGTCGTCGCCGGGCTTCCACGACGTGACCCTCACCGTCGGCGACGGCGAGACCGAGTCGTCGGCCTCCCGCACCTTCCTGATCGAGGCCGCCGAGCCGGCCGGCGCCTGCGCGGCGGATGACGGGACGCTCTGCCTGCGGGACTCGCGCTACGCCGTCGCCGTCTCCTGGAGCGCGGCGGACGGGGAAAGCGGCGCCGCCAGGGTCGTCCATGCCGGCACCAACGACTCCGGTCTGTTCCGGTTCTTCGACGAGGACAACTGGGAAGTACTGGTCAAGGTGCTCGACGGCTGCGCCGTGAACGGCGCCGTCTGGGTCTTCGCCGCCGCCACCACCGACCTCGGCTACCGCATCGAGATCGCCGACACGAAGACCGGAACGAGCAGGGTGTACGCGAACGAACCGGGACGGCCCGCCGCCGCCATCACCGACGCCCAGGCCTTCGCCGACGCCTGCACGCCCTGAAGCCGCCGCTGCCGCTGAACGCGCCGCCGCCCATCGCCCCGCGCGCTCTCCTCATCCGCTGCATCATCTGCCGCGGGTCGTCACTCTTCTTGAGTTCGCCCATGCCTGCCGCTAAGCTTGCTGACGCCCCTCACGTTCGTCGACTGGAGTCGAGAGCGGATGCACGGCATCGAAGAGGCGGCGCTTCCCGAACCCATCGGTCACGGCAAGCAGGATCCGGGGCTTGACGTAGCGACGACCGCGTGGCGCCGCCCGGGCCGAGCCGGCGCCACCGACATCTCGGAACCCTGGTCGGCGCGCCGTGGTGTCGCACGGGAGGACCAGCAGGCGACACCTGCCGCCGAGGGGGTTCCGTGATGCCGGCGAAGCGCCGGCTGGTCAAGGCGTCCTCGGCCCTGCTGCTCGCCTTCGCGGCGAGCGCACTGTCGGCGCAGAGCAAGATTGGCCTGGAGGTCCGCCCGACCAGCCTGTCCGAGGATGGAGTGCGTGCCGCCTCCGTGCGCGTGAGCAAGTACCGCGCAGATCCCGCGGTCCGCTTCCAGACAGGCGGCAGCGCAACCAGGGGCGTCGACTACTTTCTGACGGCCGAGACGATAGCCGGTGGCTCGACGTTCGGCAGTACAACCATCGTGGTGACCGATGACGAACACTCGGAGCCAAGCGAGACGATCACGATTCGAGCCGTGTGCGCGTCACACTGCACCAATCAAGCCGGCACGAAGATCCTGCTCGACTCGGAGACGGTGACGCTCACCATCGCGGCGAGCGATGCCGGCAATCCGCCGCAGCCGCCACCACCGCCGCCGCAGCCGCCACCACCGCAGCCGCAACCACCGCAGCCGCAACCGCCACCGCCGCCGCAACCGCCGCCGCCGCAACCGCCACCGCCACCGCCACCGCCGCCGCAACCGCCGCCGCCGAGCGTGTCCGTGTCCCCGGCGGAGGCCCTGGAGAGCGCCGGAGCGGTGACGTTCCTCGTCCGCCTGAGCAGATCGAGCGACTCCGGGGCGACCGTCGACTATGCGACGGAGGACGGCGCCGGCAACGCCGGCGCCATGGCGGGTTCGGACTACACGGCGACGTCGGACACGCTGACGTTCGCCCCCGGTGCGCGAGAGGAGCAGGTCCGCGTGCCGGTGGCCGACGACCGCCGCTACGAGGCCACGGAAACGTTCACCCTGACGCTCCGCCGTCCGGAAAACGCGACGTTTCCCGATGGCGACGCCGTCCTGCGGGCAACGGGGACGATCCTCGACGACGACGACGGTCCGCCGGACGCGGCCTTCGAGGCCGTCGGCGCGGACTGCGGCGACGAGCTGTGCCGGGCGGCGACCGGCCAGGCGGTGCGCTTCGTCGACGCGAGCGCCGGCAGGGTGCTGTCGCGGCTGTGGGACTTCGGCGACGGCAACACGTCCGGGTCTCTCAGCGTCGAGCACTCCTGGTCGTCGCCGGGCTTCCACGACGTGACCCTCACCATCGGCGACGGCGAGACCGAGTCGTCGGCCTCCCTGACCTTCCTGGTCGAGGCCGCCGAGCCGGCCGGCGCCTGCGTGGCGGATGACGGGACGCTCTGCCTGGGGGATTCGCGCTACGCGGTGACCGCGGCGTGGCAGACGGCTGGCGGCGAGAGCGGCGCGGCGCGCGTCGTGCACGAGGGCACGAACGACTCGGGGCTGTTCCACTTCTTCGAGCCCGGCGACAACTGGGAGGTGCTGATCAAGGTCCTGGACGGCTGCTCGGTGAATGGCTACGTCTGGGTGTACGCCGCGTCCACGACGGACCTCGGCTATACGATCGAGATCACGGACACGGCGACGGGGATGGCCAGGGAGTACCGGAACGAACCGGGCATGCCGGCGCCGGCTATCACCGACGTGACGGCGTTCGCGGAAGGCTGCACGCCCTGAAACGGCGGATCGCCGCCGACGGTTCTTCCGTCGTGTCGCTCCATCAATGAGAGTGGAGCGGCGGTTCCTCTCCGTGTACGGCGGACGGCGGTTCCAGCACCTCGCATTCGAAGTCCTGGCTGGCCGGATCCAGATCGTTGATGGCGTAGAGTCCGTCGTCCGCCGACTCGATCGAGTACGTCCCCTCCAGGGTGCGCACCGAGCCAGCCACGATGTCGCCGTTGACCACGAGCGTCACGCTGCTGAGCGGCTGGTCGGCGAGGCGACCGGAGATCGAGTAGCCACCCGAGAAGGTCGGCGCCTGACTGTCGATGATCACGTTGAATGTCGTGTCGTCGAACAGGTTGAAGACCAGCGGAGCGGTCGGCGCCCGTTGAATGACGGCAGAGCGCACCTGCTCGAGTGTCGCGGCGTTGATCGTCACCAGACGGCTGCGCAGCGGTGCGTCGCCGACGACGCTCGCCACCCGCACCGACGCTGGCCCGGCGCCCGTGAAGACGCCCTCGTTCTGGCCGCCGGCGACGGCCGCGAACGGCGGCGCGATTGCTGCGACGGCGGCCGCCGCTGTGACGAGGAGGGTCGCTCGAGCCGTTCGCCCCGCTAGCGAGTTCAACAAGGACGGCATGTGGGACAAGCGCGACATCAACCTGATCATGCCACAGCTTCTCAGGTCAGCCAGCGGACGTACCAGGGCGTTCCGTCGGCCTTCTGCTGCTCCTTGAAGCGCTGGCGTTCCAGCTTCCGCAGGAACGCCTCGCCCTTGTTGAAGCAGCAGTCCTTGTACTTCCTGCCGCTGCCGCAGGGGCAGGGTTCGTTGCGCTGCACCTTGCTGAAGCGCCGCGGCGCGGTAACCACCGACTTGCGGGTCGAGATCGCGTTGCTCAGCCTTCGTCCGCCCTTCATCGACTCACCGTGGTCCTTCGTCTGTCGGTCCTTCGCATGTTCTCGTTTCACCCGCCGGCCGCAGCCGGGCAAACGAAGCGCTCCGAGCCCTGTAACATAGCAGCCGTACCGTCCCCGGGCGAGGCCGGAAGACGCCTTCCGGCGCCGCGCCCTCGGACGATCCGCAGCCCGGACGATATGACCGCCACCAAGAAGCCGAGGCTGACGTGAGAATCTGCGTTGTCGGCTCCGGCTACGTCGGCCTGGTCACGGGGGCCTGCCTCGCGGACTTCGGCATGGACGTCGTCTGCGTCGACCAGGACGAGTCGAAGATCGCCCGGCTTCAGGCCGGCGACATTCCCATCTACGAGCCCGGGCTCCAGACCCTGGTGGCGAAGAACGTGGCGGCCGGCCGGCTCGGCTTCACCACCGACCTGGGGCCGGCGCTGGAGTCCGCCATCGCCGTGTTCATCGCGGTCGGCACCCCGCCCCGCGAGGACGGATCCTCCGACCTCCGCTACGTCCGGGACGTGGCTCAGGCCATCTCCGGCCGCCTGAGCAGTTACAAGGCGATCGTGACGAAGAGCACCGTGCCCGTCGGCACCGGCCGGATGATCGAGGAGATCGTGGGCGGCGGCGCCTGCCGCAGCTTCTCCGTGGTGAGCAACCCGGAGTTCCTGCGCGAGGGATCGGCGATCGAGGACTTCATGCGGCCGGATCGCCTGGTCATCGGCAGCCGCGATCAGCGCGCGACGGACATCATGCTGGAGATCTACTCGCCGCTGCGCGCGCGCGGCGTGCCGATCGTGGTCACCGACGTCGAGACCGCGGAGATGATCAAGTACGCGTCGAACAGCTTTCTCGCGACCCGCATCTCCTTCATCAACGAAGTCGCGGAGCTGTGTGAACGGACCGGGGCCGATGTCCAGGTGGTCGCCCACGGCATGGGACTGGACCGCCGGATCGGGCCGCTGTTCCTCCGGCCGGGACCGGGCTTCGGCGGTTCCTGCTTCCCCAAGGACACCCGCGCCATGGCGTCGATGGCTCGGGACGCCGGCTCGAGAGTCCAGATCGTCGAGGCGACGCTCGAGGTCAATCGCCGGGTCCAGCAGCGGATGTTGACCAAGATCGAGTACGCGCTCGGCGACCCCGGGGGACGGACGGTCGCCATGCTCGGCCTGTCGTTCAAGCCCGACACGGACGACATCCGGGAATCCCCGGCCCTGTTCGTGCTCGATCGGCTCCTGTCCCGAGGCGCAACCGTTCGGGCTTACGATCCGGCGGCAATGGAAAACGCCCGCCGCCTCCGCCCCGACGCGATCTACTGCGGCGATCCCTACGAGGCAGCCGAGGGCGCGGACCTCCTGGCCATCCTCACCGAGTGGAACCAGTTCCGCGCGCTCGAGTTCGACCGTCTCCGCACGCTCCTGCGCGAGCCGTCGATCGTCGATCTCCGCAACCTCTACGAACCGGAGCGAGTGGCCGCCGCCGGCTTCCGCTACGCCTCGCTCGGGAGGGCCGACGGAGCGCCCGACAACCAGCGCCGGCCAGCATTGGCGATCCCGGCCGGCGCCACTCTCGGATCGGAGGCCGGATGAGCCAACCGCTTTCCGTGGTCACCGGCGGCGCCGGATTCATCGGTTCCCACCTCTGCGAACGGTTGCTCGCCGAGGGCCACCGGGTCTACTGCGTGGACAACTTCATCACCGGCAGCCCGGCGAACATCGAACACCTGCGCGACAACGAGCGCTTCACCCTGATCGAGCACGACGTCAGCAAGCCGGTCTACGTCGGCCCCGACGTCGACAACGTTCTCCACTTCGCCTCGCCGGCGAGCCCGGTCGACTACCTGGAGCTCCCGATCCAGACGCTCAAGGTGGGATCGCTCGGCACCCACAACTCGCTCGGCCTGGCCAAGCACCACGGCGCCCGCTACCTGCTCGCCTCGACCTCGGAGGTCTACGGCGATCCCCTGGTCCACCCCCAGCCGGAGTCCTACTGGGGCAACGTGAACCCGGTCGGCCCGCGAGGCGTCTACGACGAGGCGAAGCGCTTCGCGGAAGCGATGGTCATGGCCTACCACCGGATCCACGGACTGGACACCCGGATCGTCCGCATCTTCAACACGTACGGACCGCGGATGCGGCTCCGCGACGGCCGCGTCGTGCCGAACTTCATCCGCCAGGCTCTCTCAGGCAGACCGATGACCGTCTACGGCGACGGCAGCCAGACGCGTTCGTTCTGCTACATCGACGACCTGGTCGAGGGAGTCTGGCGGCTTCTCAACTCCTCGGAGACCGACCCGGTCAACCTGGGCAACCCCCGCGAGATGACCGTGCTCGAGTTCGCCCGCGTGATTCGGAGCCTGACCGGGAGCCGCAGCGAGATCGAGTTCCAGTCCCTGCCCGTCGACGACCCGAAGACGCGCCAACCCGACATCACCCGCGCCACCGGCCTGCTCGACTGGGAGCCCCGGGTAGACCTGGAGGCCGGCCTCGAGAAGACGATCCGCTACTTCGCGGACCTCCTCGGCGACCGGGAGCTTGCCCCGTAGACGGCGGCCTGTAGGATCAGGCGATCCCCAAGAGCCGCCCCGATGGACAGAACCAGCCAGGAGGAGATGTCCATGAACGAGATCGCTTCAGACTCACCGATTGCCCCCGGCCGCAGAGGCCTTCCCGCCACTGTGCTCGGCGCGGCCCTTGCCGTGGCCTGCTTCGCCGGCACGCCGGCAGCCGCCCAGGACGAACGCTTCGTCGGCATCTGGCAGAAGGACATCTCGCGTAGCGACGCGCCGTACCCCGGGCGACCCGATCGGCCGCAACCGAACGCGGCCGACATCGAGATCGAGTTCCGCCTGGTCGGCGACGACGTCGAGTTGACCCAGACCAGCCGCCGGCGCGACTGGCCTACCCCCCAAAACCTCAACGTCACGTACATCACGAACAACAAGCCGCACGCGGCGGCCGACCTCGCCAGCGGCAGGATGCAGGAAGTGCGGGCCAGGTGGCGGAAGAAGAAACTGACCGTTTCGTTCACGGTCAGCTTCCCGGGCTTCGAGGCGGACGTACAGCAGATCTGGGAGATCACGAAGAAGGGCGAGCTGTTGCAGACCAACTTCGGACGAGGCGCCGAAGGCCGCCCCGACATCCGCAGGAACTACTTCGTCCGCGCCTCCACCGTCCAGTAGGCCGGATCCCGCCTACGCCAACGAACGAAACGCACCGGCCCGGCGTCGAGTCATGAACGCCGCGGGCCGCGACGTACAGGAGTAATCAGGAATGCGCACAGCCATCGGCATCGGGAGCGCGTACGCCTCCGGAACGAACTGGGACGCCCTCGCGGAGTACGTCGTCGAGGCGGACCGCATGGGCATCGACGACGTCTGGTCGGCGGAGGCCTGGGGCACCGACGCGGTGACTCCGCTCGCCTTTCTCGCCGGGCGGACCGAGCGTGTCCGCCTCGGCACCGGCATCATGCAGATCTCGGCGCGGGCGCCCTCGATGACCGCCATGACCGCGATGTCGCTGGCGTCCATCTCGAAGGACCGATTCGTGCTCGGGCTCGGCGTCAGCGGACCCCAGGTCGTCGAAGGCCTGCACGGCGTGCCCTTCGCGATGCCGCTCGGCCGCCTGCGCGAGTACGTCGACATCCTGAAGATCGCCCTGTCGGGCGAGAAGATCGCGTACGACGGCAGGCACTACACGTTGCCCCGGCCGGGAGGCGAGGGCAAGGCGATCCGCATGTCGCAGCCGCCCCGGCCCGAACTGCCGATCTATCTCGCGACCCTCGGTCCCAAGTCCCTGGAGTACACCGGCGAGGTCGCCGACGGCTGGCTCGGCACGTCCTTCATCCCTGAGCGCACCGACGCCTTCTTCCCGTCGATGCGCGCCGGCGCCGAGCGCGCCGGCAGGTCGTTCGGAGACATCGACATTCAGGTCGGCGGCGACGTCGAGTTCGGCGACGACCTGGAGCGGATGGCCGCCCGCCGCAAGCCGGCGATGGCCTTCACCCTGGGCGCGATGGGCTCGGCGCAGACGAACTTCTACAACGACGCCTACCGCCGCGCCGGCTTCATCGAAACCGCCCGCGAGGTGCAGGCTCTCTGGATCTCCGGCAAGCGGGAGGAGGCCGCGGTGCGGGTTCCGGACGAGATGGTGCTCGGCAACACCCTGATCGGCGACGAGGCCCGCGTGCGGGAGCGCATCCGCGCCTACCGCGACGCCGGAGTCACCACGCTGCGTCTCAACCCCGCCGGAAGCACCGTCCGCGAGCGGCTCGACACCCTGGGCCGGTTCCTGGAGCTGGTCCGCCAGGAGACCTCTCCGGCCGAATGAGCTTCCCGGCACGGCACGGCACGGAGCTCCTGGCCCACGCCGAGCGGAACCTGGGGCGCTTCGAGCAGCGCGCGCTCGACCCGGAAGCCGCCGCGGCAAGGGCAGCGGAGGCCTCCGGCCACACCGGCGCCGCGCCGGCCAACGCGCACGCAGCGGTCGCGGTAACGCTGCTGCCCGACCAGGGCGGCCGCGGCTGCTTCCTGCTCACGCGGAGGTCGCTCCGCCTGCGGCGGCACCGCGGCCAGTGGGCCCTCCCGGGCGGCCGGATCGACGAGTCGGAGACACCCGAGCAGGCGGCGCTCCGCGAACTCCACGAAGAGGTCGGCCTGGACCTCGACCCGTCCGCCGTCCTCGGTCGACTCGACGACTTCGGCACCCGTTCCGGCTTCGTCATCACGCCGGTCGTCTTCTGGTGCGACGACTATCGCGAGCTGGAACCGAATCCGGCCGAGGTCTACAAGGCCTACCGGATTCCGCTGATCGACCTGGACCGCCCGGACGTGCCGGTGCTTCGCGAGATACCGGAGAGCGAGAACCCCGTGCTCTCCATGCCGATCCGCGGCGGCCTCGTCCACTCGCCGACCGCGGCGATCGTCTACCAGATGCTCGAGGTCGTGCTGCGCGGCAACGACGTCCGGGTCGCCCACTACGAGCAGCCGGTCTTCGCCTGGCGCTGACGCCGATGACCGCCGCCCGACCCCTCGACGGCACGCTGGTCGTTTCCATCGAGCAGGCGGTCGCGGCGCCGCTGGCCACCTGCCGGCTCGCCGACGCCGGCGCTCGGGTGATCAAGGTCGAGCGCGAGGGCGGCGACTTCGCCCGCGGCTACGACGGCGCCGCCGGCGTCTCCGCCTACTTCGCCTGGCTGAATCGCGGCAAGGAGTCGATCGTTCTCGACATCAAGGACGCGGAGGACCGGACCCTGCTCGAACGGATGGTCGAGCGCGCGGACGTATTCATCCAGAACCTCGCCCCGGGCGCCGCGGCGCGCGCCGGCTTCGGGTCGAAGGACCTCGGGCAACGCCATCCGCGGCTCATCACCTGCGACATCTCCGGATATGGCGAGGAAGGTCCGTACAGGTCGATGCGCGCCTACGACCTCCTGGTCCAGGCCGAAAGCGGCGTCGCGTCGATCACGGGTTCGCCGGCGGAGCCCGGTCGGGTCGGCGTGTCCATCTGCGACTTCGCTACCGGCATCTACGCCTACTCCGCCATCCTCGAAGCCCTGATCGAGCGCGAGAGCACAGGCGTCGGCCGCAACCTCGAGGCCACCCTCTTCCACACCATGGCGGACTGGATGGCCGTGCCCCTCCTTCGCTTCGAGCAGCAGGGCCTGGACTGGCCCCGCGTCGGTCTCGGCCATCCGACGATCGTGCCCTACGGCCTGTTCCAGCTCGGCGACGGCGATTCCGTCCTGATCGGAGTCCAGAACGACCGCGAGTTCGTGCGGCTGTGCAACGAGGTGCTCGAACAACCGGAGCTGGCCGAGTCCTACCCGCGGAACGTGGACCGCGCCCATGCCCGCGACACCGTCGAAGGCGCGATCGCCGACGTCTTCATGCGGCACGACCGGGAGTCGATTCGCACGGTCCTCGATCGCGCCCGCATCGCCTACGGCTTCCTGAACGACGTGGCCGCCCTGTCGCGTCATCCGCAGCTCCGCCGGGCCAGGCAACCTCTCCCTGACGGCACCGAGATCGACATGGTTGCCCCCGCCGCGACGCCGCACGAACCCGAACGCCGCCTGCCGCCCGTACCCGAACTCGATGAGCACGGCGCAGCGATCCGTGCCGAGTTTGATTCGCGCACGCGTTGACATCTGATGCGTGATGCGTGATGCTCCCGCCATGCGCACCACGCTGAACCTTGACGAAGACGTTCTCCTGGCCGCCAGGGAACTCGCCGCGCTGCGGGGCGGCACCATGGGTCAGATCGTCTCGGAACTGGCCAGGAAGGGGCTCAAGCCAACGGCCAAACCCACCGCCACGAGAAACGGCGTTCCTCTCCTGCCGCCGCGTGACGACGCCCGGCCGGTCTCGTTAACCGCGGTCAACGCCCTTCGAGACGACGAACCTTGACCGTGCTGCTCGATGTCAACGTGCTGATCGCCCTGTTCGACGCGGAGCACATCCACCACGAAACGGCACACGAGTGGTTCGGGAGTCGGTCGCGCGGTCGCTGGTCCACATGCCCGTTGACCGAGAACGGCTTCGTGCGGATCGTGGCGAACCCCGGTTATCCCGGTCGCCGGACCACCGTGGCCGATGCGGCGGAGCGCCTGCGGATCTTCTGCCAGAACGAGGATCACGTCTTCTGGCCCGACTCTCTCTCGCTTCTCGATCGCGAGCGCATCACTGCCGGTTCAATCCGGGGCTACCGACAGATCACCGACGTCTACCTTCTGGCCCTGGCCGTCCACAACAGCGGCGTACTCGCCACGTTCGACGATTCGATTCCGATCGCATCCGTTCCAGGCGCGGACGCGGGCAGCATCGTCCCGCTGAAGTAGCCCGCTACAGGGTCGCGTGGCCGGCGACGAGGGCGATCCAGATCAACGGCAGAGCGACAAGTGAACCCAGGAAGAGGGTCCGGGCGCGGGCGGGGCTTCGGTCGAGGGCGAAGCGGGCGGCGAGCAGGGCGAAGACCGCGCTGAAGGCGGCCGCCGCGACCGCGAAGACCCAGGAAGTCAGCCCGACCGGCGCGGCGAGCAGGCTCAGGCCGGCAAGCGCGGAGGCCCAGAACACGGACTCCAGACCGGTCCGGCGGCCGTTCGGGTCGACGACGGCCAGGACCCTGAAGCCGGCGCGAGCGTAGTCGTCGCGGTGGAGCCAGGCCAGGGAGTGGAAGTGCGGAAGCTGCCAGGCGAAGACGATGCCGAAGAGAAGCCACGCTTCGACGGTCAGGGCGCCGGTCGCGGCGGCCCAGCCGATGACGGGCGGCAGGGCGCCCGGAACCGCGCCGACAAGGACGGCCCATGGAGTGCGGCGCTTGAGCGGCGTGTAGATCCAGGCATAGTTGACGAGGGTCGCCAGCGCCACCGCCGCGGCTAGCGGGTTGGCGCCCAGGGCAAGAACGATCAGTCCGGCGATGCTCAGGACGGTGGCGAAGATCTGACCCGCCGCCGGCGAGATGCCTCCCAGCGGCAGCGGTCGAGACCGGGTGCGGGTCATCAGGGCGTCGAGATCGCGCTCCGCGACCTGGTTGAAGGCGGCGCCGCCCGCGGCGACGAGACCGGAGCCGGCCAGGACGGAGATGAGGACTCCCAGGTCGACTGTGCCGGCCCCGAGGTAGTAGCCGATACCGACCGTGGCGACGGCCAGGACATTGAGCCGAGGCTTGGCGAGTGCGAGCCACAGGGAGGCGCGACTGGGCCGTGCCGCTTCCGCGGCGAGGAGCGTCACGCCGGTGCCCGCCCGGGAGCGCCGCCGGTGCCTGGTGCGAAGCGGGTCGCCCGGATCGCGGAGGCGTCGCCGAACCAGGCGCGGTGCACCCGCAGCGCCAAGGCCACCGAGACGACCCACAGCAGACCGCCGGTCGCCACGTGGGCCGTGTTGATGTGCGGCTGCAGGCCGCTCCAGACGGTCCAGGCGCCGAGGCCGATCTGGGCGACGAGCACGGTGCCGAGCAGACGCGCCGGGCGGGCGAGTTCCGGGCGGTGACGATGAACCCTGAGGATCCGAAGGATCAGGGCCACCGCCGCGATGGTCACGGCGACGGCGCCCAGGCGATGCGCGAAGTGGAGGGCAATGCCCAGGCTCCACTCGGGCGGGAGCAGCCGGCCGAAGGCCAGCGGAAAGTCCGGGATGGCGAGCCCGGCGTCGTTGTGGCGCATCGTCGCGCCGAGGAGGATCTGGACGTACACGAGAGCCGGAACCGCCAGCGCCAGCCGCGCCAGCGGCGCGTCGTCCAGTGGCTCAGCGCGCCCGAAGCCTGCTCGCCAACCGGGCGACGTGAAGATGCCCAGGCTCACGACGAGGGCGAAGAAGAGCTGGGCCAGTCCGGCATGGCTGATCGAGATCGGCTTCGGCAGCAGGTAGATCACCGTGATGCCGCCGAGCAGTCCCTGGGCAACGACCGCTCCCAGTGCGACCCAGGCCAGCCGCCGCACCCACGCGCGAGCCTCGACCCGCCAGGCCCACACGGCAAGTCCGATCGTCATCAGGCCCACAACGCTCGCGATCAGGCGGTGGCCATGCTCGTAGAGGATGCCGCCCACCATCTTGGAGAACGGGAAGGCGAACATGAAGTAGCCGTAGGTGTTCGGCCAGTCCGGAACCGCCAGCCCCGAGTCGGTGCTCGTGACCAGTCCGCCCGCCGCGATCAGCAGCAGGGACGCCGCGGCCAGCAGCCGGAGGTAGTAGTGCAGCCAGCGCACGACCGGGGCACTCTATCCGTGCAGGCGGCCGCCTTCTACACCCCGAAGCCGTGTCGTGGCGGACCTGAGGGTGCGAAGCTACTGGGTGCGCCGGCGCCCCCGCCGGCTGCCGCCGAAGGCGGCCAGTGGAATGCCCGGCCGTCAGGCCGGATCCGCCTTGCCCGGTGGTACCCTGCGCCGCCATGGGTCCCCTCGACGGCTACAGGGTGATCGAACTGGCGACGATGGTCTCGGCGCCAATCGCCACCATGCTGCTGGCGGACCAGGGCGCCGAGGTGATCAAGATCGAGGCGCCACCGGGCGGCGACATCATGCGCCGCTTGGGACCCCAGCGGGGCGGCGTCACGGCCGGGTTCGCGACGATCAACCGGGGCAAGCGTTCCCTGGTGCTCGACCTGAAGCACGAACGCGGCATCCGGATCCTGCTCGACCTGACCGGCACCGCGGACGTCTTCGTTCAGAACTTTCGGCCCGGCGTGGTCGACAGGCTGGGCCTGGGTGCCGACCGCCTGCGCGAGCTGAACCCCCGTCTCGTCTACGTGTCGATCAGCGGGTTCGGGCAGGAAGGGCCCTACGCCCAGAAGCGTGTCTACGATCCGATCATCCAGGCGCTGTCCGGTTTCGCCGACATCCAGGCCGATCGGGTCACGGGCGAGCCGAAGATGGTGCGGACGATCATCCCGGACAAGGTGACCGGGTTGACCGCGGCCCAGGCGATTACGGCGGCCCTGCTGGCCCGCGAACGGACGGGCGATGGCCAGCACCTCGAGCTCGCCATGCTCGACGCGACGATCTCCTTCACCTGGCCCGAGGGCTTCGTGCGCCAGATCCTGGTCGGCGACGAGGTGGCGCACGGCCGGCCCGGTTCGACCAGCGACCTGATCTACAGGACGGCGGACGGCTACATCACGGCGTCGACGATCTCGGACGCGGAGTGGGAGGGCATGGCGCGGGCCACCGGGCACCTCGAGTGGCTGGAGGACGACCGCTACAACACGGCCGCAGGCCGGATCTCGAACGCGGACTCGCGTCTGGGCATGGTCGGCGACGTCATGCGCACGCGTACATCGGCGGACTGGATCGCCGCGCTCGAAGCCGAGGACGTGCCCTGCGCGCCGATCCTGAGCCGCAACGAGGTGCTGACCGACCCACAGGTGGTCGAGAACGGGCTGCTGCGGGAGGTCGATCATCCGCAGGTCGGCCGCATGAGACTGCCTCGTCCGGCGGCGAAGTTCTCGGGCACGCCGCCGGCGCCGGCCGCGCCGTCTCCGGTACTCGGCGAGGGCGCCGACGACCTGCTGGCGGGGTTGGGCATGACCGCCGGCGAGATCGACGAACTGCGACGGAACGGCGTCGTCGGTTAGGGACCGGAAGCCGGCGCTTCGCGCCGGATGCCGGCGGGGGCGCCGGCGCACCCGGTGTGCGGCTTACCGCTGCAGTTCGCGCAACACGAGGTCCACGGTCACGGCCTGCCGCGGATTCAGAATCGTCTCGAACGGCTCGCTTACCTCCCAGCTGGCAAGGCTCAGGCGCCGGGCCGAGATCCTCACCCAGCCGGGCGGAACGCCGCGAGCGGAGTAGGAACCGTCTTCGCCAGCGGTCGCCTGGTGAACGAGCTGACCGTCCGCGGATTCGAAGCGGACGATGGCGCGTTCCGCCGGCAGACCCGTGGATGCGCTCACGACGCGGCCCTGGACGACGGTGTCGGCGAGTTCCAGAATCAGAGGCTCGTCCGCCGGTACGTCGACGTTGTGGAAGAACTGAATCGCTTCGTACTCCGGCGCGACCACGTCGACCCGCCAGTCTTCCCGTCCCGGCAGCGCGCCCCGAAACCAGCCCTCGTTGTCGCTCCGGAAGGTCAGTTCCGGCGACGTCTGGCGGCCGCCGAAGAACACGAGGCCGCGCACCGGCACGTCGTCCAGCATCAGACGTCCGAAGACCGGGACGAGGTCGAGCTCGACGGTCGCGGTCAGGTCGTTCACCACCTCGAGGTAGTCCAGTCCTCCGAACCGCCCGCCCGCCTCGTCCGCGATCTCCACGCTGAAGGCGCCATTGCCCGGCACATGGAACTGGACGCGGCCGTTCTCTACCACCGCCCTTTGCTGGGGATACTCCCCCGGCCGGAACTGGCGCCAGAACCCGGCCCGGTCTTCCGGCTCGACCTGCTTCAGCCGCGCCACCCAATCGCTGTCGTAGGGCGGATCGGCAGGAAGCACGTTGACCTCCAGCAAGTGACTTCGAGTGAGCGGGAGTCGCTTCCGGGGGAACGTCTCGGCGTTTCTCTGGAGCGTGTAGGGGCCCGCGCGCGCGGCCACCCTGTTGTCGCAATCCACCTGAATCCAGTGGTGGCCGGGCCCCAGGCCCGGGGCCTGGAAGAAACCGTCCCGGGCCACGTCCACCGTCGCCAGGACATCCTCCAGACCGGTCGTCCAGAACGCGGGATCCGCCTTCGCCACGTGCACCACGCAGCGCTCGATCAATTCCCTGAAGCCCGGTCCCGGCGCGACGAAACCCGCCAGGCTGGCGCCGGGGACGAGCCTCTGGTCGCCCATCCGAAGCTGCCGCCGGCCGAACAACGGCGTCTCCCAGCGGTAGTCGGGCGAATGTCCGGGCAGCCAGAAGACGATGTGCACCAGTGTGCCCGGCAGGTCGCAGGACCAGCGACCGTCGGCCGCCACCGGGCAGCGAACCCTCGCTCCCTTCAGGCTGAACCGCGGATCCATCCCTTCCGGATCGACATCGCCGAGGAGAATCGAGACTTCCGACGCCGGCCGCCGGGGACCGACCACGCGCCCCGACACGGGGACCGCCGGGAAGACCGGCACCTCGAACACCGCCACGACCGAGGGGGCGGGCTCCCCGCTGCCGTCGACCTCCGGTTGAAGCTCGCCCGGGTCCTCCGGCTCCAGGTCAGGGTCGATGTAGACCTCACGACCCCAGAATCCGCTGCCGGACGCCGGGCGGACGCTCCACGGTCCGGGTTCGAAGAGGAACACCTGGAACGGCTGATCGCTGACCACGGGAAACTCCTGCTCGCGACCCTCCGCGTTCCTGGCCATGAGCGTCACCTCGGCCGAAACCGTGCGATAGGCGACCGCCTTCAGCACGACGTAGGCAACATCGTCCGCCCCGACCTGAGGGACGGCGGACTCCTGAGCCGGGCAGACGGCGGCCCCCAGGACGAGGCTCAGGCCGATAACCGTGCCGATCGCGCCACGCCGCCGCTCGCTCATCCCGGTACCACCCGCTAAGGCAGCGTCATCACCAGAGGCTTCTTGCGGGTGACGACGATCGTGTGCTCGAACTGGACCGTGGTCGTTCCGCGCCTGTTGAGCAGCGTCCAGCCGTCCTTCGCGGTCTTCGCCTGCTCGCGGCCGTTGGTCAGAAACGGCTCGATCGTCAGCACCATGCCGTCATGCAGGAAGCGGTCGTCGTTCGGGTCGTCGAAGCCGGGTACGAACTTCGGCTCCTCGTGGAGCGAGCGGCCGATGCCGTGCGAGCCGAGGTTGCGGATCAGGCCGAAACCGGCCCTGGTCGCCGTCTCCTCGATGGCGCGGCCGATGTGGCGCAGCCGGCGACCGTGGCGAGCCTGCCGCATCGCCTCCCGCAGCGCACGCCGGGTGGCCGAGATCATCCGCCGCCGCACTTCGTTCACCGGCGGCACCGGGTACGCCGCGCCCGTGTCGCTGAAGTAGCCGTCGAGTTCGAGGGAGACGTCGACGTGCACCAGGTCGCCCGCCTCGATCCGCCGGTCGCCGGCGATGCCGTGCGCGACTTCCTCGTTGACACTGATGCAGGTGGCCGCCGGGAAGTCGTAGCAGAACTCGGGCGCCGAGCGCGCGCCCCGGGCTTCCATGTACTCCCGGCCGATCAGATCCAGCTCGGCGGTCGTCATGCCCGGCTCGAGCGCCTCGCCCATCCGCGCCAGACACCGGGCCGCTACGCGACCTGCCCGGCGCAGCCCCTCCAGGTCCTCGCGGCCGTCGATGGTCATCGTCAGTCGGGCAACACGAGGATGCGCAGGTTGCGGAACCAGATCTCGTTGCCGTGGTCCTGGAGCGCGATGTGGCCCGTCTCCATCATCCCGTAGCCGGGCATCGAGGCAAACTTGCTGGCCGCGACGAGTTCCTTCCACTCGTCGTCCCAGAGGTTGTACTCCACCACCTTCTCGCCGTTCAGCCAGTGCGTGACCGCGGCGCCCTCGACCCGTAGCGCGCTCGTGTTGAACTCGCCCAGGGGCACCAGCTCGCCGCCCTGCCGGGCGTGGAGTGCGTAGTTCGAGGCCGCCGAGGTTTCCATCCGCTGACCGTCCCGGTGCCCGCCGTCGTCCAGGATCTGGAACTCGGGACCCGTCGAGTAGGACGCGGGGGCATCCTCCGAAACGTGGAACATCACGCCGCTGTTTCCCCCCGGCGTCACGGCCCAGTCGAAGCGGAACTCGAAGTTCCGATACTGCTCGCGGGTCGTCAGATCGGCCCGCGGCCCGGCGTCGTCGCCCTCGGGCGGCACGAAGTGGACCACGCCGTCGGCCACCGACCAGCCGGCCGGCACGTGGTCGAGTTTGAAGCCCCGCCAGTGGTCCAGCGATTCGCCGTCGAAGAGGGACTGGAAGCCGGCCTCGGCCTCCTCGGCCGTGAGCTGTTTGATGGCGGCGGGCGGATCGGCCGCCGCTTCTTCCGTCTCGGCGTCATCTCCAACGCCCACCTTGACTTCCACGCAGGCTACCGCTCCGAGCGCCAGCAGTAACGCAACGACCACCGTCAACATCGTCTTCATCCGTTCATCCTCCATGACACTTGAGTTTCTAGCGGCCATACCGCACTCCGATCCGGACCGAACGTTCGGGACCGGGGAAGCCGACCTGGGTCTCGTAGGACTCGTCGAGCGCGTTGTCGGCCCGCAGCGTGAGCCGCCAACGCTCGGACGCCTGCCAGGCCAGAGTCAGCCCCGCCAGGGTACGGGGGTCGACGGTGGTCCGGAACGGCGCCGGAATCTGCTCGTCGAGGTAGGAGTCGGCGTGCCGGGCCTCGACGCCGAGCCGCACCGCCCGATTCAGGTCGACCCGCAGGCCGACGCCGCCGTAGAGATCCGGCCTGCGCCGCAGGGGTCGGCCGGTGGCCCGATCCTCGGTGTCCTGCGCGGTCAGGGCCATGTCAAGCGCGACCCGCGATGATGGCCGCCATACGAGCATCCCCTCGAGCCCCTCGACATTCACCTCGTTGCGGTTGACGTTCAGGAAGGCCTCGAAGTCGAAGTCGATCAGCCCCTCGAAGCGGTTGGCGAAGGCCGTCAGACCCCATCGCAGCGAGCCATCGGCCGAACGGCCCTCGAAGCCGAAGTCGGCGCCGACGCTGGTCTCGGCGTCGAGGTCGGGGTTGCCGCCGATCGCCCGCGGCGAGGCCAGCGCGAAGAAGCTCGGCAGCTTGAATGCCCGACCCGCCGACGCCCGCAACGACCAGCGCGCGCCGTCCGGGGCGTAGCGAAGCCCCGCCCGCGGACTCAGCTCCTCGCGCCCGCCCCGCGCGCCCCGGCCCTGGAGCAGGTCGGCCCGCAGGCCGAGCTCGGCGACCAGGCCGCCGCGCGACCAGCGCCAGTCGCCGAAGAGTCCGACGCGTTCCCGGTCGATCGAGTAGTTGCCGGCCAGGGGACCGCCGAAGAAGTCCGGCAGGAGCAGCAGGCTCGTGTTGCGCCCTTCCTCGGCGAGAGCTTCGGCGCCGAAACTGACCTCGGACTCCCCCTCCGCCACGACCGTTCCAATCCAGGACAGGCGCAGATCCTGGAAGTCCGTATCCTCGGTCCACGGCGGCACCTGGAATCCGATCGCCGGGCTGTCGCGCTCCATCCGGTGCTGGAACCAGGTCGACCGCAGGAACTGGTTGAACCGGCCGCCGGCGTTCAAGTCGACGGTGGCGGCCAGCCCGACCTCGCGATGGTCGGACCAGCGCAGATCGCCGCTGCCGAACACGGGACCGCCCGAGCCGTCCGGATAGTCGTCGGCCTGCCAGTCGGCCGTCCGGCCGGTGAGCCGGAACGCGGAGTTCCCGCGGAACTGGCGCTGCCAGCGTCCACTGAGCGACGCCTGGTCGAGACGGTCGTCGCCCACCCGGCCCTGCTCCTCCCGGAACGCCGCGCCGATCCCGCCGGCCGACGACTCGCCGGCCCGGCCCCAGGACAGGCGGCCGCTACGGTGGTCGTGGCTGCCGGCGTCGGCGTTCCAGCCCAGGAACGGCGCACTGCCGCGCGGCGCGGAGGTAATCAACTGGATCGCGCCGCCGAGCGAACTCGACCCGTAGAAGGACGAGAGCGGACCCCGCACCACTTCCAGGCGTTCGACCTCCGCCGCGCCGACGCTGCCGAGCGGGAAGGCGCCGCCGTACTGGTCGGTGCTGTCGTTGACCGGCACGCCGTCGATCAGCACCAGGGTGAAGTTCCCGTCGCCGCCCCGGAGCGACGCACCGGCCACCGCGGCGCTCGAGTCGTTGCCGAGCACGTACGCGCCGGGAACCAGCCGCAGCGCCTCGGACGCGTCGGCCGCCGCCAGGTCGGCGAGATCGTCGCGCTCGATGACCTGGACCGAAGCGGTCGCCGTGTCGATCGAACGGGCGCGAACGGTCGCGGTCTCGTAGTAGGTGGCTGCCGGGGGCGCAGGTCGTTCCGCGCCGTCCTCCGCCGGCTCTCCGGCATCCTGCCCCGCCGCCCCCGCAACGAATGCAAAGGGCAGCAAAGCGGCGCAGGCGTAGCCGACCCGGAAGCCGGCCGGAAGGCCGGCGCAACGACACACCCGGTGCATGGTGAACATCGGGTGAGCTTAGTCGAGAGCGGCCTCGTCCCTGGCGCCGTTGCTATCGTGTCGCCTCTTCCATGCCCCGCTTCAAGCGCATCACAACCGCGATCGCCCTGTTCGTCGCCGCGACCAGCGCAGCCCAGGAGATCGGAACGACCCGCTTCGAGGTCCCCGGCCTCGACGCGCCGGTCGAGATCCTGGTCGACCGCTGGGGCGTCGCCCACGTCTTCGCCGGCGGCCAGGACGACATGTTCTTCGCCCAGGGCTGGAACGCCGCTCGCGACCGCCTGTGGCAGATCGACCTCTGGCGGCGGCGCGGCGAGGGGACGCTTTCCGAGGTCTTCGGGCCCCGTTTCGTCGAGCAGGACCGCGCCGCCCGGCTGCTGCTCTACCGCGGCGACATGCACGCGGAGTGGCTGGCCTACGCCTCGGACACGAAGCGCATCGTCACCGCCTGGACGCGAGGAGTCAACGCCTACGTCGACCTGGTGCTGGAGCGGCCCGAGCTGATGCCGCCCGAGTTCGAGGCGCTGGGCTACGAGCCGTCGCACTGGACGCCAGAGGCGGTGACGCGGATCCGCAGTCATGGTCTGCTGCGGAACGCGGCCAGCGAGTTCAGGCGGGCCCGGTTCCTGGCCGACCACGGACCGGAAGCCCTCTCGCTCCGCGATCGCTACCAGCCGGAGCATCGGCTCGGGATACCCGAAGGTCTCGATCTCGCGGTCCTCCAGACCGCGCCCGAGGCGCTCGATCTCTACTCGCTGGGAACCCGCGGCGTCCGCTTCAACAGCCTCGAGGCGGGCTTCCAGGACGAGGCTCTTGCGGCATCCCAGGGCAGCAACAACTGGGCGATCTCGCCGCGGCGCACCGCCACCGGCCGGCCCCTGCTCGCGAACGATCCGCACCGCACCCAGGCCGTGCCCTCGCTCCGCTACATCGTCCACCTCAGCTCGCCGGGGCTCGACCTGATCGGCGCCGGCGAACCCGCCCTGCCCGGCATCTCGATCGGGCACAACGGCACGATCGCCTTCGGGTTGACCATCTTCAGCATCGACCAGGAAGACCTCCACATCTACCGGACGAAGCCCGGCGAACCCGACTTCTACGAACACCGGGGCAACTGGCTGCCGATGGAGACCATCGAGGAAACGATCCCGGTTCGGGGCGGCGACGCCCGCACCGTGGAACTCCGCTTCACCCGTCACGGCCCCGTCCTCTACCAGGATCCCGACCGGGATCTCGCGATCGGCCTGCGCGCAGCCTGGCTCGAACCCGGCATGGCGCCCTATCTGGGGTCGATCGAGTACATCCGCGCGCGGAACTGGGATCAGTTCCTGGCGGCGATGAACCGCTGGGGAACGCCTTCCGAGAACCAGGTGTACGCCGACATCCACGGCAACATCGGCTGGAAGCCGGGCGGTCTGGCGCCGATCCGACCGAACTGGGACGGGCTGCTGCCCGTACCCGGCGACGGCCGCTACGAGTGGCAGGGCTACCGGGACATGGACGAACTGCCGGTCGAGTTCAACCCGGACCGCGGCTGGGTGGCCACCGCCAACGAGATGAACCTGCCGGCCGGTTACGACGTGCCCCTGGGCTGGGAGTGGGCGGGACCCTACCGGCGCCAGCGGATCGGGGAGGTGCTGGACGCCCAGGACGCGATGACGATCGAGGGCGCGGTCCGGCTGCAGACCGACTACGTCTCGATACCGGCCCGTCGTCTGCTTGCTCTGCTTCGCCGGGCGAAGCCGATTCCCGAGGCCACTCCGGCACTCGACCTGCTTGCCGGCTGGAACGGAGAACTCGCCCCGGACAGCGCCGCGGCCGCACTCTTCGAGGTCTGGTGGCGGCGGCATCTCGACCCGGAGGTCGGCCGGCGGATGGCGGCGGCGCTTGAGGCGGGCGACGACCCGCTCCCCGTCCAGGACGAGAACCTGCTGCAACTGCTCGAAGCGGCCGATCCGCGGCTCGGCGCCCGACCGCGACGGGCGCGGGACGAAGCGCTCCTCGAGAGCCTCGCGTCGGCGTACGCCGACGTCGAGGAGCGCCTGGGCCCGGATCCCGAGGGATGGCGCTGGGGCGACCTGCACCAGATCGAACTGCGGCACCCGTTGTCGGCGCACCTTCCGGACGACATCCGTCCGCTGGCCGATGTCGGGCCCGCGTCCCGCGGCGGCTCAGGCGACACCGTCGGCAACACGAGCTACGGCGGCGACTTCAACCAGCGCTCCGGCGCCTCCTTCCGCATGGTGATCGACGTCGGAAACTGGGACGCGTCGGTTGCCATGAACAACCCCGGCCAGTCGGGCGACCCGCGCAGCCCGCACTACAAGGACCTCTTCGAGCCCTGGGCCGCGGACCAGGCGTTCCCGCTGCTCTACACCCGCCCCGCCATCCTCGAGGCCGCGGAGGCCCGGATAGAACTGATCCCCGCTCCTGCGGACTAGCCGAAGCGGCAGGCACTGGGTGCGCCGAGGTCCCCGCCGGCATGCGGCGCGAAGCGCCGGCCCCTGGAGTTCTGCCGCGCCAGGAGCCGGCGCGGTTACACTGTCCGGGCCATCCCGATGACAGTTGCCACAAGAGTCTTGCGCCTTGCGACGTTCCTGTCGCTCGGCCTTGCCACGGCCGCGGCCGGCCAGTCCGAGGCGTCCGAAGGTGCCGGCCAGGCAGACGATCCGGCCGTACCGGCCGTCAACCCGACGCCGTACACCGAGGCCGCTGAGAAGAGGGGCCGCACCCACTATCTCCGCCACTGCCAGATCTGCCACGGCTTCGACGGCCGCGCGCTCGAGAACATCGACTTCGAGGCCACCGACCTCACCGACCCCGAACGCTGGCGGTTCGGGACCACCGACGGCGATCTCTTCCGTTCCACCAAGTTCGGCGCCGGCCTCGACATGCCGCCGTTCGAGGCCGAACTCGACGACGCGGAGATCTGGGAACTCGTCCACTACCTGCGCAGCATCGGCCCCGAGGAGTACCGCGCGGCGGCTGAACCGGAGAATCGACCATGAGCAAACCGCAACGCCCGTCCCGTACGTCCTCTCCGGCGCAAGACGCCGCGGACCCTGCCGGCGCCAGGGCCGATTCCGGCGTCTCCCGCCGCAGCTTCGTCGCGACCGGCGCCGCCGGCGTCGGTGCCGCCGCGCTCTTCGCGCAGCAGGCCAGGGCCGCCGCCGCCGACCGCGAGGAACGGCCGATCGCGATTCCCGAGGACATCCCGCGCACCCGGAACGAGGCGCCCGATCCGGCCGAGTTCCCGATGAACGGCGCCCAGGTCTTCGCCCGCGCCTGCGCCCAGGAGGGGCTCAAGGCGCTGTTCTGCGCGCCCGGCAACTACCAGGTGATCAACGCGATCGCCGCCGAGGGCATCCCCACCTACGGCGGCCGCACCGAAGGCGGCATGTGCGCCGCCGCCGACGGCTTCACGCGGGTCACCGGCGAGGTCGCGGCGTGCTCGGGCACGGAGGGGCCCGGGTTCACGAACATGATCATGAACATCGGCGCCGCAAACGCCGCCCGCACTCCGCTCCTGGTCCTGGCCAGCAACATGACGGTCGGCGGCGACGACACGGAGCGCGGCATCCAGCGCGGCTACCAGCAACCGACCACGGTCGGCATGAAGAAGTACGGCAAGCGGCTGATCACGCCGAACCGGGTCTACGAGTACGCCGCCTACGCCTTCCGGCACCTGCGGTCCGGCGTGCCGCGGCCGGTTCATCTCGACTTCACCGGCGAGGTCGCCCGGGCCCGGTTCGAGACGCCGGACGACCTGCTCTACTACCACGACAAGAGCACCTACCGCACGGACTCCCACCCCTACCCGTCCAAGGCGGACACGGCGAAGGCGGTCGAGATGATCCAGAAGGCCGAACGGCCGATCATCGTCGCATCGACCGGCGTCTTCTATGACCGCGCGTGGGACGTGCTGAGGACGGTGGCCGAGCGTGCCGACATCGCGGTCGTCGAGTCGGGGCCCATGCGCGGCCACTTCCCCGACAGCCACCCTCTCTCGGTGAGCACCGGGCCCGACGCCCTGCTGTCGGCGGACCTCGTCATTTTCGCCGGCCAGTACTCGATGCCGGGCGTCGGCGAGGTCGCCTTCGACCCGGACGCCAGGGTGATCCGGATCGATCAGGACGCCGCCGACATCGGCCGCAACCTGCCGGTCGATCTCGGTCTGGTCGCCAGCGCCCGCGGCGGCCTGGAGGCTCTCGCGGAGGCACTGCCCAAGGCGTCGCGGCCCGCCTGGCGCGCCGAACTGGCGTCCGCCCGCGACGCGTTCGAGAAGCAGAACGCCGAGTGGTACGAACTCGGGCTGAAGCACAGCGCGGCCACGGACACGATCCATCCGGCCGTCATCGCGCAGGAGCTTTCCTCCTTCCTCTACTCCGGCGATCTGCCGAAGGAGCAGACGACGGTAGTTTCCGGCGGCTACGGCATCGCCCGCTACACCCGGCGGTGGCTGCGCGCCCACCGGCCGGGCCAGATCCTGAACGGCGCCTACCAGTACGGCGCGATCGGCCCGGATGTCGGCTACACGGTGGGCGCCGGCGCCGCGGTGATGAACGGCGTTGGCCCGCAGGAGCCCTACCGCGGGTCGCCGGTGTTCGGGGTCACCGGCGACGCCGGTGTGGGGTACTCCGGCATGGAGTTCGAGACGCTGGCCAAGTACCGCATCCCGGCGGTCGTCCTCGTCTACAACAACAACGCCTGGGGCGTCTTCGGTTCGGCGCGACGAGCCACCCGTTCGATGCACATGTACCTCTTCCAGGAGAACCTCCGCTACGACAAGATCGCCGAAGGCCTCGGCGCCCGCGGCGAGTACGTCACCTCCCCCGAGCAACTTCGGGAAGCCCTCCCGCGCAGCTACGAGATGGCCGCGAACGACGGCGTCTCCACCCTCATCAACTGCCAGGCCATCAAGGAGTTCTGGACCAACGAGTACCCACCCGGCCTCCCCCGCAAGGTCGAACCGGGCTGCATGGCGTACTACCACTGAGTGGAGACCCCGCGCGAGACGGTGCTCGGCTGCTTGCAGAAGTACGCCGATCGGGGGATCTTTCGAGGCTTCGGGGCGGTCGTTGACCGGAACGGCCACCTGGAGTGCCGGTTTCTGTGGCATGCCCCCGAGCCGCATCGGTTGCGGTTCGACCCGCGGCGCAAGGCGTTGGTGTTCATCGATCTCTTGCCCGGGGTTCCCTATCCATCGGCCATGGATCGGGCGCTTCGGACCTACGTGGCGGGACGCAGCGGCGGGGATCTGCCGGCGCACCGGCGCCTCGATCCGGCGAAGGCGAATGTCGGCTGCCGCAACCGGGCCGGCTCCGTTTCGATCGAGGTGCGCTGCCTCGACGACGATTTCGAGTACGTCACCGCAAGGGCCGTCAAGCTGGTCAACGAGATCTTTCTGGACTTCCTCGCGGGCCCCTACGACGGCTACATGATCGAGCACTTCGGCGCGCCGGAGGAGTGAGCCGGCCATCGTTGTCCGGATCCAGGCGCTACACTGGTCCGTACAAGAAAACGGCAGAAAGGAGTGTTCACATGCATCTCGCCGACCTGAACTGGCTCGCCGTGATCGTGTCCGCCGCCGCCTTCTACGCCTTCGGCGCTCTCTGGTACTCCGTCCTCGTCGGCAAGGCGTGGGCAGCCGAGCAAGGGATCGACATGGAGAATCCGCCCGAGGTGAACATGGTCAAGACGATGGGCGGCACCTTCGTCCTCGAGCTGATCGCCGCGATCGTCGTCGGCATGCTGCTGATGGACATGGGCGGCGGCTACATGGTCGGAATCCACGTCGGTCTGCTTCTCGGCCTCGGCATCGCCTCGGTGATGATGGGAGTGAGCTACCTGCATGAGCAGCGTTCGCTCAAGCTCTGGCTGATCAACGCGGCCCACCTGACGATCGGATTCGCGATCGTCGGCGGCATCCAGGGGGCCTGGCAATAGACGACGACTTCGCCCGCGCCGCCTGACGGCGGTCGTCGAAGGCAACCCGGCGCCCGCAGTGAGACAGAATCGGGTGATGCGGGCACCAGGCCAGGGTTCTTGGCTGCGGTTCGGACTTCTCGGCGTCCTGGCGACCGGTTGCTCGCCCGCTGCCGACACCGAAACGCGGCAGCCCACCGCCTCCGTCGCCACGGACCCGGCCTCGAGCCGGGGCGCCCGTTTCGTCGACGTGACGGCCGAGATCGGCATCGACTTCCTTCTTCCGAGCGGCACGGACTCGACGTACCCGATGCCCGCCGTGATGGGCGGCGGTCTGGCGGTGTTCGACGCGGACGGCGACGGCGACCTCGATCTCTTCGTCGTCGCCCCGGCCGCCGGCGGCAATCGCTTCTACCTCCAGCAGGACGACGGCCGCTTCACCGACGCCACACGAGCCGCCGGACTCGACGGAGACGGCATGGGCGCCGCCGCCGGCGACCTGGACAACGACGGCGATGTCGACGTCTACCTCACCCGCGTCGGGCCGGACCGCCTGCTGCTCAACGACGGCACAGGCGTATTCGTGGACCACACGGAAGCCTGGAACGCGGCGACCCCCGGCTGGTCCTCCTCGGCCGCGCTGCTCGACCTCGACCGCGACGGCTACCTGGACATCTACGTCGCCCGCTACGTCGCCTTCGACCCGGAGCGCGTCTGCTCCCAGCACGGCGGTCGGCGGGACTTCTGCGGTCCGACCGAGTTCGAGGGACTGAGCGACGTCCTGCTGCGCAACCTGGGTGGCCGCGGATTCGAGGACGTGAGCGCTGCCGCCGGGATCACGGCGGTCGAGGACGCCGGGCTCGGCGCCCTCGCCGCCGACTTCGACCATGACGGCGAGATGGACATCTACGTCGCCAACGACGCCGACCCGAACAACCTGTGGATCCACCAGGGCGGCGGCCGCTTCGTCGACGACGCCGTCCTCCAGGGGTCGGCCTTCAACCGCTGGGGCAACAGCGAGGCCGGGATGGGGATCGCCGCCGGAGACGCGGATCTCGACCTGGACCTCGATCTCTTCGTGACCCACCTGATCACCGAGACAAACACCTACTACCGCAACCTGATGCTGCCCGGCTTCGAGGACGCGACGATCGACACGGAACTCGGCGCGGCGAGCCTCGACCTGACCGGCTTCGGCGCCGCCTTCTTCGACGCCGACAACGACGGTGACCTCGACCTCGCGGTGGCAAACGGCGCGGTCAAGCGGCGGCCGTCGGCGCTGGCCGCGCCCGGCGGCGCCGGCGCCCCGCCCGCGTTCTGGTCCGCATACGCCGAACCGAACCTGCTTCTGCTCAACCACGACGGCCGTTTCGTCGACGCCTCGGTCCAGCGGCCGTGGACCGAACTCGGGCTCAGTCGGGCGCTGGTGCCAGCCGACCTGGACCGGGACGGCGATCTGGACCTAGTGATTGCCAACCTGGACGGAGCGCCGCGGATTCTCCGCAACCTGACGATCGACACGGGCTCCGCCAGCGACGAACCGACCGCCGCGAACTGGCTGCAGGTCCGCGCGTTCGACCCCCGCCTCGACCGCGAGGCGATCGGCGCCCGCATCACGGTCCGTACGCCGGACGGTCCGCGGCTCCTGCACGCGCTGCCGCCCGGCAGCTACCTCTCCGCCGGACCGTCAATAGCCCACCTGGGCCTCGGCGCGGCCGACGCCGTCCAGAGCTTCGAAGTCGTCTGGCCCGACGGTCTGACCGAGACCTTCGACGGCGTCGCCGCCAACCAGGTCGTAACGCTAGTCCGCGGCGAGGGTCAGGCCAGATGAGCGGAGAGAAGGTCGCCGGCCTACGGCCGGCGGCAGTACCAGCCGGGCTTCGCCGCTTCGCGGCTTCGCCCGGGGCCGGGTCAGAAGACCCGCGCACCCAGAGAGGGCCGACTGTCGGTGCGCCGGCCTTCTGGCCGGCATTCGCGCGAAGCGACATCGTCGCGGCGATCCTCCTCGTACTCCTCACCACTGCCCCCCTTCCCGCCCAGCAGGTCCCCACTCCCCGTCTCGACGGCGCCGAACCGGCCGTCCGCCAGCGACTCGCCTCGCTCCAGGCCGACCTCCGCGCCGACCCGGAGAACGGAGACGCCTGGGGCCGCTACGGCATGGTCCTCGAGGCTCACACCTTCACCGACGAGGCCATCGACGCCTACCGCCGGGCCCACGAACTCGCGCCGGGGACGTTCCGCTGGCCTTACCTGCTCGCCGCCCTGGTCGACGAACGCTCGGCCGCCGACAGCCTGCCGCTCTACCGCGCGGCCCTAGCCCTCGACCCCGATTACACGCCCGGCCGGGTTCGCCTGGCCGAAGCGCTGGAACGCACGGGGCAGTTCGACGCGGCCAACCGCGAGTACGCGCAGGCGAGCCGCCTCGACCCCGCCAACGCCCACGCTCACGCCGGGCTGGGCCGCCTCGCACTCGCCGCGAGCGACGCGGACGCCGCCGTTCGGCACCTTTCGCGAGCCCACGAACTCGCGCCCGAGAACCGCTCCTTCGCGGTCACCCTGGCCCAGGCGTACGCCCGCGCCGGCGACCGCGAACGCGGACAGCGGATCGCAGCCGCCGCGCGCTCGCTGGGACGCATCAACTACCGCAACGATCCGATCCGTTCGAGCGTCCAGGACCTGGCGCTCGACGCCCGCAGCCATCTGCGGCGGGCCAATGCCCACCGCGTCCACGGCGAACTCGACCTCGCCGAGCGCGAGTTGCGAGCCGGCATCGAACTCGATCCCTCGCGGCCCGAACTTCACTTCGCTCTAGCCGAAGTCCTCGCCGCCTCGGGCGACCAGCCCGGCTCGCTCACCGCCGCGCGACGCGCGTACGAACTGCATCCGGAACTCGAAGGCGTCGTGCCCTTTCTGGCGCGGGCGCTCTTTCAGACCAGCGACCTCCGCTCCGCCCTCGCCATGGCCGAAGAGGCCCTGCGACTCGACGCCGGCGACGTCAGCATGATGCTCCTCATCGCCCTGATCAGCGCCGAGCGGGGCGATGTCGGCCGCACCGTTGAGAGCCTCGACCGCGCCTACCAGGCTCGTCCCCAGGACTCCCCGACCCGGAATGCCCTGATCCAGTTGCTCACCAACGTCGGCGAAGCGATGGCGACGAGCGGCCTGCCGGACGCCGCCGCCGGACAGTTCGAGAAGGCGCTCGACCTCGCTGAGGAAGCGGGCAGCCCCGAGGCAGCCGAGCTCCGCCAGCGGCTCGCCCAGGTGCGCACCGAGGCCCCTTGCTGAACGCGATTTCTGGCACGGGTGTTGCTCTTCACCACACTGTCTTGGTGTCCAACAGAGCAGGAAGAGCCTCGATGAGGCTCGAATTCGCAGTCGCTGTCACCTTCTGCATCGTGGCCGTCCCCGTCCGGGGACAGGAGAGACCCCTGCCGGAGCTGTTCTCCGACGTGATCAACGTCCGGGTCGTCAACGTAGAGGTCGTCGTAACGGACCGGGAGGGCAACCGGGTCCGAGGCCTGGACGCGGCGGACTTCGAGTTCCGCGTGGACGGCGAGAACGTACCGATCGGCTACTTCACGGAGATCGACGAGGGCATCGCCAGGGCAGACGTCGAGGGGGACGCGATCGGGGCCGTATCCTCGCTCGTCGCCGGCGAGCCGGTGCCCACAAACTACCTCGTCTTCATCGACGAGTACTTCGCGGTCAGGCGGGACCGAGACCGGGTGCTCGAGCGACTGGAACAGGACCTGGGGAAGCTCCGCGCGCACGATCGCGTCGCCCTGGTCGCGTTCGACGGCCAGAACGTCTCTCAACTGACGGACTGGACCAGCTCCGGGGAGGTACTGCGCGACGCGTTTGGCGAGGCCAGGCAGCGCGATGCACAGGGCATCATGCGGATAACGGACATCGAGCCGGCCGTCGTCGAACCGGCCCTGGCCGACCGGGCATCGCCGGCTCTCATTCGGTCCCGCGAAGGCATCCGGCGAGCCATGTCGACGCTGAATCTGAACCAGCGGGAGCGGGAGATCCAGCGGTCCGTCCTGGCCGCCACGGCCACCCTCCGGAGCTACGCCGATCCGCCGGGCCGCAAGGTCATGCTCGTGCTGACGGACGGCTGGGGCGTTCCCGAGTGGAGCAGGGACGATTTCGGTTCGGTCGACTGGCGGCCTCCGAGCATCGAGAGCATCTACGGCCCGCTCGTCCACGCCGCGAACCTGGTCGGCTACACGCTCTACCCCGTCGACCTTCCCGGCTTCGATCCCGCGTTCACGAACGCCCCCAGCGGAACCGGCGACCCGTCCGCGACGTACACCCCGAGTCCGAGCCTTGGGCTGGAGCCGAACCTCGCCGCCCTCCCGACCGACCTCTACAGCGAATGGTCCCAGGAGGTCTCACTGGCCTACCTCGCCCGCGAGACCGGCGGGCTGCCGATGATCAACGCCTTCCGCGACGTCGCCCTGGCCGAGGCCGCCGCCGACACACGCTCCTACTACTGGCTCGGATTCGAACCGCCTCGCAACGAGGACGATGAACTCCACGACATCGAGGTACGGCTGACGGGCCGTCCCGACCTTCGCGTGAGGTCGCGCCGGAGCTATCTCGATCTGTCGAAGAGCACGGAAGTGACGATGATGGTCGAAGGATCCCTGCTGTTCGGCGGCGCGGCGGGAAAGGAGACTCTCACGGTCGAGCTCGGCGCGCCGCAACGCGCCCGGGGCCGGAAGATCCTGGTGCCGATGAAGGTGCTGATTCCGCTGGACGACATCACCCTCCTGCCGATGGGCAACCTGTGGATGAACGAGGTCGAGCTGCGCGTCACCGTGATCAACGACCACGGCGACCGCTCCGAAACACCGGTCAAGACGATCCGCATCTCGGGCCCGAGGGAACCGGAGCCTGGCCAGCACTGGTGGTACACAACGGAACTGTTGCTCCGCAAAGGAGAACACCGCATCGTGACGGCGGTCCATGACCCCGTGAGCGGCACGATCCTGTCGGCCAGCGGGACGGTCGGACCACAGTAGGCATGATCCACTCGACCAACGAATGAGAGGTAGCCTCACCATCATGAACCTGAAGCCGCCAAGCCTGGGTACCGCAATGGTCCTGACATGTCTCCTGGCCGCGCTTCCCGCCACCGCACAGGAATCGCCGTTGCCGGACCTGTTCTCCGAGGTGATCGATGTCCGCGTGGTCAACGTCGAAGTCGTCGTCACGGACCGGGAGGGGAACCGCGTCCGCGGCCTCCAGCCGGGCGACTTCGAGCTCCGGGTGGACCGCAGCCCGGTGCCCATCGACTACTTCACGGAGATCGACGAGGGCCGCGCGCTGGCGTCCACCGACCACCGCATCGGCAACGTGCCTTCGGTGACGGCCGACGGACCGGTCGGCACGAGCTACCTGGTCTTCATCGACGACCTGTTCGCGATCAAGCAGCGCAGGGACCGGGTGCTGAACCGCCTGGAGGAGGACCTGACCCGGCTCGGCCCGGCCGATCGCGTGGCGGTCGTGGCCCACAGCGGCCGGGAACTCGCGTTGATCACGGACTGGACGGGCGACCGCGCCGACATCGAGACCGCGCTGCTGGAGGCAAGGAACCGCAAGACCCACGGCCTCGAGTTCATACACGGCATGGGTTCGGACCGGGGCGACAAGACCCGGCGATCGGTGTTGGCTGCCGCCGGCGCCGTGCGCAGTTTCGCCAACGCACCGGGCCGCAAGGTCATGCTGCTGCTGATCGAAGGGTGGGCCACCGTGGGCGACACCTGGAATCTCAGGTCCGCGTACGCAGCCGCGTCCGCCGGCGCAACGCTGGACCGGCTCTACAATCCTCTCGTGAACGCCGCGAACCTGGTCGGCTACAGCCTCTACCCGATCGACCTGCCGGGCTTCCAGGGTCCGCCGGGCCCTCCGATCGCCGGCTTCGGCACGGCACACGCGGCGCCAGCCTTCGCGGGCGCCGTCGGAGGGTACGCATCGTGGTGGGGCATGCCCGAACGGCGATTCCACAACGTCCTCCAGTTTCTGGCCCACGAGACCGGCGGACTTCCGATGATCAACTCCTTCAGCAAGAAGGCCCTCGCGGAAACCGCCGAGGACACCCGCTCCTACTACTGGCTCGGTTTCGAACCTCCCCGGAACGAGGACGACCGGCTTCACGACATCGAGGTGCGGCTGCCCGGGCATCCCGACCTCCGCGTCCGAACGCGGGAGCACTACCTCGACATGTCCAGGGCGACGGAGCTCGGGATGCTGTCGAGGGCGCCTTGCTGCTCGGAGGTTCACCCGGCGCCGAGTCGCTGGACGTGAGCTTCGGCGAGCCGAGGAAGGCGGGTTTCAGGCGGCTCGACGTGCCGATGAAGGTGACCGTCCCCCTGGACGACGTGGAACTGCTGCCGGTGGACGGCCAGTGGTCGAACGACCTGGAGTTCAGGATCCGGCTGATGAACAAGTGGGGCGACCAGGCGGCGCCACCGGCGGCGAAGGTCCAGGTGCGCATCCCGAACGAACCCATGCCGGGCGACCTGTACGTGTTCGAGACGGATCTCACGATCCGCAAGCGGGAGCACCGCTTCGTGGCGGCTGTCTACGACCCGTTGACTGGCGACTTGCTGTCGACGAGAGGCACTGTCGGGCCGAGATAACGGCCTGGCCCGCTAGCCGTCTACCGGGACCAGCGACTCGACCTCCCGGCACACAGCCCTACGCGGGCTGATTGTCAACACGACTATCCAATCAGCCCGCGTGCCGGCGCAACACCCGTACCTCACCCGGCCGAAGGAGTGCCGCGCCTGCCGCAGCGCCCTCCAAGCTCCCTAGAAGTTGAACGTGGCCGACAGTGAGAACCGCCGCGGACGCTGCCAGTCGATGTACCGCGAGCTACCGAACTCACCCTGCGCATTGACTCGCTGGCCGTCTTGGTTGTTTGTCACGTTCGTAGCATCCATACGGAGATTCCCGGTCAAGTCACCTCGGATACGGAAGCTCCATATGCCGGTGAGGTTGAGATTCCAGATCGGATTGAACGGGTCCCGGGTGCCACGCGGCTCCAGGTAGAGCGCCGTGCCGCGGCCCACGACCGCCTGCTCCGGGTCGCAGCCCTCGAACGTGCTGTTGCAGCCACCCAGGAACGCACCGCTCTGGCGCTGCCACGGTTTCCCGGAACGCCAGGAGAACGATCCGCCCAGAGTGAGCGAGTGGCCCGTGTTACCGAGATTCCACGTCTTCCAGCCGAAGCTGTTCCACACGTACTCGTTGTTTTCGCGTGCCGTGCCGTACCGGTAGATGGTAGACACCGGCTGACCCAGGAACGGCTCCAGAATGGCCTGACAATCCAGCGGATACGGCTTGACGATCCGGTTGCCGTTCGCGTCAATCACCGGTTGACCGTCCTGCAGTACGAGCTGGTCTGCCGCACAGCCATCGATGTGCCCTTGCGTCAGCACGACGTCGAGGTTACGCCCGTAGTCCGAGTTGGTGTTGTTGAACAGGCCGCCCCAGAAGTGTCCCCTGGCGTCGGCGTACGTCAGGTTGTTGAAGAGCGCCCAGTTGTTCCTGAAGTTCCGGTTGAGCTGGAGCTGCAGCGACCTGTAAGTGCGCCTTCCTTCATCGAAGTTCGCGAGCACTTCCGGATCGACTACGCCGAGTGGGCCAAGGACCTTCTCGTAGTCCTTGTAGTTCTCCGTGAACCGGAAGTAGTTGCCGTCGGGCAGTCTCTGCTCGGTGGTTCCGATGGAGTTCTCGAACGTCCAGTAGATCGCGCTGGCCTGGAAGTACCATCTGGGGTTCAACGCCCACCTGAGACTCAGGTCGATCTCATCCTTGAAGTAGGGGTCGATATCCACTTGAGGAATGACACCCGCATCGATCTGGCGCCACATCGTGCCGGGGCGCAGCTTCCCGATTAGCCCCGTGTAGCCCACGCCCCTGCAGACATGCCGGAGGAAGAACGCCGCGAGGTCGTCGCAATAGATGAATCGGTCGAACGCATTCGTACCGTTCCAGCCCTCCAGCAGATGGTTGTTCGAGAGATCCTGCGGCAGATGCTGATACGCCCTGCCGAGACTCAGGCTCAGCAAAGTCCGGCCGTCGGCCCGGAAGTCGTACGCGGCGAAAACCCTCGGCGAGACGTCCTGGGAATCGATGACGGTGCGCCGCACGTCATTCAGATGAACCTGATCTTCGTACCGGAGCCCGAGGTTGAACGTCCAGTGATCCCCGGCGGAGAACCGGTCCTGAGCGAAGAAGGCCGTGTTCGACGACTTCGTGCCGTGGAGGATCGGCTCCCCTTCAAGGTCGGCCGGCATGTAGTCCTCCAGATAGCAGAGCCGGTAACCGATTCGGATAATGCTGCAACTATCGAAGCCGGACGGGCTCGAGGTGTCGAACACGTTCCCCACGTAGAGGTTGTTTCGCTGCAGGTTCTGTTCCCAGGCCACGTCCTGCCAGTCGAAGCCGAAGAGGGCTTCGTGCGCATCGCTGGCAAACCAGGTCACGCGGGCGTTCGCCTGATCACGCGGATAGTCGTTGCGCCCGAAACCGTTGTCCAGAATCCATCCGTTCCACCAGTGACTCTCGCCGCCTCGATATCCCACGTAGCCATGGAAGTTGTTGCCGGGACTGTGGGGACCCTGGTCATTGGCCGGGTATCGCGGATCCTGCTGTTTCTCCGCGAGCGCGGATTCGAGGTCGTAGCCCTCACCCGCGTTGAGAGCCTTGTGCTCGCTGGAGTCGTGAAACGCGAGCTTGAACTCGAGGAAAAGGTCCGAACGGGCACTCCAGTTCCAGCTTCCCGTCACCAGTTCACCGCCGAACTCGTGTGGGGTGGCCGTGTAGCGGTCGGACGGGACGTCGCCGAGCACGAAGGTGACGTCGAGCGGTGAGGTCGTGTAGTAGGCAGCCAGTGCGTGAGACGGACTGGGCTGGAAGTTGAGCTTCGCGATCCGACTGCCGACGTAAGCGCTGTTGTCAACAATGTCGCCGCTGAAGGTCTCCTGGCTGCTGAACGTGTTCGTGTCCGCCGCGGCGGCGAAGAACCACGCCTTGTTGCGGGCAATCGGACCGCCGATCGAGCCCTGCAGAGTGAGGTCCGAATAGTCCTTCTCCCGCTCGTTCCGATGGAAGAAGTCGGGCTGGCAGGACGGCCGGAGCCAGTCGTTCTGGGGTTGCACCACCGCGCGACGTCTGCAGTTCCATCGTTCGGCCAGCTCGGGGTGGGACTTGTACTCGGAGACCCAGTCGCCCTGCTGACGATGCACGAAGTACTCACCGTGGAACCGATTCGTGCCTGACTTCGTCACCACGTTGGTGATGCCGCCCACCGCACGGCCGTACTCCGCCCCGCCCGTGGTCGACTGGAGCGTGGTCGAAGAGACCGCGATATGCGGCAGGTACATCCGTGAGCCGCCGCGACGGGTGTAGGTCGTGTCGACTCCGTCCACGAAGACGGCCCCCTCCATCCAGCGCGCACCGTTCGACCCGGGATACTCATCGGCCAGATCGCCGTCCGATGTCACGCCGGGCAACAGGGCCAGGGAACTGTAGTAGTTCGTGTTCACGGACATGACGTTGGTTGCCACGTCGGAGGTCACCGTGCCTGCTGAAGTCGACTCGAAGCGATTGATCACTGGAGCTTCCGCCGTAACCGTGATCTCGCCTTCTGCTGCCAGGCCCATGATCAGGTTGATTTCGGAACGGGCGCCGGGTGTCACGTTGACGGCCGCCCCCGCATCGCGATAGCCGTCGAGCGTCCCTCGGACCGTGTAGCTCCCCGGCGTCAGCAGCGCGAAACGGTAACCGCCCTCGGCGCCGGTGATCGCGACCTTCTCGCCGCGGTCGCCGGCGATCGTCACCGTTACCCCCGGCATGGGGTCTCCGTTCGTGTCCACCGTCTTGCCGAGGACGATCCCGGTTTCAGGACTGTCTGCGGTAGCAGGCGGCGCCAGGCCGAAGAGAATGAGGGTTCCGACCAGAGCCAGGGTACGTTTCATGAGCCGATCCTCCTTGTCCTTAGTGGCTGGCCAGCCACTAAGGGTGAGGGTTCATCCGACTCCCCGGGACGGCCAGGCCGGAGGAATCGGAATGAACGAAGAGCTTCGGAGGCCTTTCGGGACCATCCGAACCCCGGCTGCCCTGACCGGAGAGAGCTACCTGTCGCTGTGTGGAGTGAGACTATAACAGCGTTGCAGCTATGCCGAAGTTCTCGCGGATTTCTCGCCAGACTGTCGCCAGATCGTCCAATCGAATGGATCTTCACGACACCGGATGCCGGCCAGAGGGCCGGCGCACCGACACTGCCTCTACGCGCCGGGGGAACCGACCGGTGCCTTCCGCCTCGGGACGAGCGCGCCGGCAAGCGTCCGCCCCAGCCACGCCCGGCCGTCCTCGATCAGGGTGTAGAAGACGGGCACCGCAAGCAGGGTCAGCAGGGTCGCCGCGGCCATGCCGCCGATCAGCGTCAGCGCGAAGCTCTTGTAGCTCAGGCCCATCTGGGTCGGCTGGCCGAAGAGCAGCGGCACCATCCCGCCGATCGTCGTGAGCGCGGTCATCATGATCGGCCGGAAGCGGCGGTTGGCGGCTTCCAGGAGTGCCTCGGTCCGCTCCATGCCGGCGGCCCGCAGCCCGTTCACCGAATCGAGCAGCACGATCCCGTTGTTGACGACGACCCCGATCAGGATGATGAGCCCCACGAGGCCCAGAAAGTCGAGGTCGCGGCCGGCGATCAGGTGGATCCAGGTGACTCCCATGCTGGCGAGCGGAATCGTGACCAGGATCGCCACCGGCAGCACGAAGCTCTCGAACAGGAAGCCCATCAGCAGGTAGACGAAGGCGATCGACATCAGCGCCGCGATCATCAGGTTCCGGGTTTCCTCGGCGGCCACGTTGCGCACCAGCCGCGCCCAGGCCACACCCTCGGGCAGGTCGGTCTGCGCGGCGACGGCGCGCACCGCCCGCCGCGTCTCGCTCTCCCGGCCCTCTTCGAGTTCGACCGTGATCCGCCGCGCGGTCTGCTTGTCGCGGCGCGAGATCCGGGTCGCGGACGGCTGCTGGCGCACGTCGACGAGGGTGCCGATGGCGAGCGCCTCGCCGCTTTCGGCAGGCACCGAGAAGTCACGGAGTTCGGCGAGGCTCTGGCGGTCCTCCTCCTCGAAACGGATGCGTACGGGGATGTCGCGGCCGCCGTAGTAGATCCGCGGCAGCGCCTGGCCGCGCAACGCATAGCCGACCATCACGGCCAGTGTTTGCGGGTTGACCTGCTGGCGCATGGCCAGATCCCTGTCCAGGACCAGCGCGAGTTCGTTCGGGGCCTCGTCGGCCGACTTCTTGACGGCCAGCACGCCCGGGACGCGCGCCAGCCGGTCCTCGACGCCGGTCGCCACCTCTTCCAGGACCTCGGCGTCCTCGCCGAACAACGTCAGCGTCTCGAGCGCCTTGTCGGTCGTTTCCTGCTCCGAAGCAAAGCCCGTATGGAAGCGCACGCCCGGTATCTCGGGCATCAGGTCGATCACCCGCTCCGTGACCTCGCGCATCTTGAGGTCGGTGCCGGTCGCCATGATCCCCTGGATCTGGCCCCAGGTGCGCTCGTGAAAGAAGACAAGGTACTCGAGGCCGAGTTCGTCGCGCAGGCCATCGATCTTTTCCTCGGCCCGCGCGAAGTACTCGATCGTCTCGTCGAACGACATGTTCCGCGGCAACCGGACCTCGACGTTGAAGAACGCCTGGTCGTCCTCCGACATGGCAACGACCTCGAGCCGGCCGCTGGCGGCGACCTGGGTCAGTGCCATCGCCGCCACGAGGAGGAGGACGACGTCGAGCCGCCGGCGCAGCCCGTAGGCCAGCATGCCCCTGTAGAGGCGATTCAGGAAGCCGAAGGTCGCCTCGTAGGCCCCTCGCAGGACGACGTTCGACGCGTTCCGGGCATGGCGCAACGGTCCCGCCTCACCGGGCGACCGCGACGGCAACGTGACGTAGACCGCCAGCGGAACGACGACCAGCGCCACCACCAGGGAAGCGAGCAGGGAGACCGTGATCGGGATCACGAGCCGAAGCAGCATGAACTGGCCCTGGCCGTCCACCAGCGAAACCGGCAGGAAGACGATCACGGTGGTCAGGGTGGCGGTGGTGATCGCCAGCGCGATCTCTCCGGCCCCCTGCAGCGCCGCCTGACGGCGCGCCACGCCGCTCTGATGCAGGCGGTGGATGTTCTCGGCCACCACGACCGAGTTGTCGACCAGGAGCCCGACCGAGATCATGAGCCCGAGCAGCGAGATCACGTTGAAGGTCTCGCCGAAGAAGTACATCGCGACCACCGCCACGACCATGGAGAGCGGGATCGAGAAGGCGATGATCAGGCTCATCCGCAGCCGGCGGAGGAAGAAGAAGAGCACGATCACCGCGAAGATCGCGCCGATCCGGCCGCTCGACAGGAGCACTCCCATCGACTCGCGGATGATCTCGCCCGAACTCATGATCACGTCCGCCTCGATCGCCGAAAGGCGCGGATTCGCCGCCAGTTCCTCCACCACGGCTTCGACCTCGCGGGCCACCTCCAGCGCGTTCGCCTCGCCTTCCTTCTGCACCTGGATCGCGTATGCGGGGAGGCCGTTTACCCGCACCCTGAACTCGTCGTCAGGCACGTCGTAGCGCACGGAGGCGATGTCGCCCAGCCGCACCGTCTCGGTGATCTGCATGTCGCGGACGTTCTGGGGCGCGGGGTACCTCGCCACCGACCGCAGGAGCAGCTTGCGGTCGCCGGCGCGGACGTTGCCCGACGCCAGGGTGAAGTAGTCCGACTGCAGATCCTGGGCGATCTCGAAGATGTTGAGGCCCGCCGCCTCGACCCGCTGCCGGTCGAGCTCGATCAGCACTTCCCGCTCCAGCAGGCCCTGGGCGTCGACCGACGCCACGCCGGGCAGCCGCTCCAGCTTGAGGATGACCTCGTTCTGGATCAGGTTGTACGTGTCGGCCGTCCCCTCGTCGACGAGGACGCCGACCATCGCCACCGGCATCTGCGTGTCGTCGTCCTTGCGGATGAAGACCTGCTGGACGTCCTCCGGCAGGCGTGCCCGGGCGCGTTCGATCCGATCCCGGACCTCGCGGTAGGCGACGTCCATGTCCGTCCCGTGCGCGAAGCTCAGGAAGACCTGGCTGAAGCCGACGGCGCAGAAAGAGAACTGGTTCTCGAGGCCGCGGATCGTCGCCAGCTCCTCTTCCAGCGGGATCGTGACCTTGTCCAGCACTTCCTGCGGCGGCGCGTCGCGCCACGGGACGGTCACCCGCAGGAAGGGCGAGCTGTAGCCGGACGGGATCAGTTCGATCGGCAGCGACAGGGCCGCGACCAGCCCCATGACCAGGACCGCGCCGACGACCACGAGGACGCCGATGCGGCGCTCCAGGGAAAGCCGGGGCAGGGACCTGCCGAGCCCGCCGGGGATCATGGACGGCTACCCTGCGGCGCCACCGCTCCGGCCGGCCCGGCCGCCTCGGCACTGGCGGCGGCGGGCGCCGGTCGGGCGACCCGGGCACGCGAGAACGACAGCGCCTCCCGCAGCCGCTCGAAGATCTCGTAGATCGTCGGCACGACGATCAGGGTCAGCACCGTCGAGGCGACCAGACCGCCGATCACGGCCAGCGCCATCGGCGTGCGGATCTCGGCGCCCTGGCCGAGGCCCAGCGCCATCGGCAGCAGGCCGAGCGTGGTCGTCGCCGTGGTCATCAGGATCGGCCGCAGCCGCACCAGGCCGGCTCCGACGATCGCCCGCCGGCGAGGCAGGCCGCGCGCGCGCAGCCGGTTGATGTAGTCGACGAGGACGATCGCGTTGTTCACGACGATCCCCGCCAGCATGATCATGCCGAGGAAGACGACGATCGAGAGGTTGACGTCCAGCAGGTAGAGGGTGACCAGGGTGCCGAAGAACGCCAGCGGGATCGAGAACATGATGACCAGGGGGTGCAGCAGGGACTCGAACTGGGCCGCCATGATGACGTAGACCAGGAACACGGACAGGCCCAGAGCCAGCCAGAGACTGGCGCTCGAGCGTTGCCACTCCTGGCTCTGACCGCCGACCAGGAAGCCCATGTCGGCCGGCCACTCGATTCCGTCCGCCAGCACCTCCTCGATCCGCTCCACGGCGCGCCCCAGCGAAGCGGCGCCCAGGTTGGCCTCGATCACCGCCACCCGCTTGCCGTCGATCCGCCGCACCTCGGACGGCCCTTCGCCCACGGCGACGTCGGCGACCGCGTGGAGCGGAATCGGGCGCTCGCCGCCCGGGTTCACGACCAGGCCGTTCAACTGGTCCGTCGAGCGACGGTCCTCCTCGGCCAGGCGGACCACGATCGGTATCCGCCGGTCCCTCAGGTTGTAGAGGGTCGCCTCGAAGCCTTCGATCTGGTTGCGCACCATCTGGGCGACCACCGAGGTCTGGAGGTCGTAGCGGTTGAGGATCGCCCGGTCGTAGACGATCTGCACTTCGGGCGCGCCGCGCTTCAGGGTCGTCTCGACATCGGCGAGTTCGGGCATCGCCGCCATCAGGTCGCGCACGCGGTCACCGTACTCCTGGAGGCGGTCGAGATCCTCGCCGTGGACCTCGACCTCGATCGGCGTCTTGAAGCTGAAGAGGACCGGCCGCGAGACCCGCGAGGAAGCATCCGGAACCGACTCGAAGCGGCGTCGCAGCCGCTCCACGATCTCGTCCTCCACCCCCGGCTGAACCGGTCCGAGCAACACCTTGAACCGCGCGCTGTGCTCGCCCTCGTCCGAACGCTGAGTGTTCGTCACGTCGTAGCCGTAGGTCACGAGCAAGCGCTCGATGTGGCGCTGCTCCTCGAGGATCACGCTCTCCACCGCGGCCAGGGTGCGCTCGGTCTCGACCAGCGGCGTACCCACCGGCAACGAAACCTCGATCGTGAACTCGCCCTGGCGCACCTCGGGCAGCAGCTCGCTGTCGAGGCGTCCCAGGAGCCACCAGGAACTCCAGAGGGTGACCGCCACCACCGCCACGACCGCGACGGGGAACCGCAGGGACCGGTCGAGAAGCGCGGGATAGACGCCGCTGAGCCAGTCGAGCAGGCGCCGCACCACGATCAGCGGACCCCGGCTCAGCCAGGTGAACGCCTTGACCAGGACCGGCCCGACCAGGCGCACGACCAGGAACGCCAGACCGGCCAGCAGGAGCAGAATCGCCTTGGCGACCAGCTCCAGCACGCTGCCCACGACCAGCCGGACGCTGACGAACGCGAGCGCGAGCGCCAGACCGGGCCAGCCGACCAGAGGATTCCGCGACCGTGCCCAGTCGAGCAGCGCCGCCGCATCCCGGCGGAACGCCTCCCACGCCGCGTAGCGCCGCAGCCGGGCGGCTGTACCGCCGCGCTCCGGCAGCGTCCAGCCGCGGCGGCTGGCGAGCATCGGGATGAACGCCAGCGCAACGGCCATCGACGCCAGCAGCGAGATGACGACGGCAAGACCCAGGTCGCCGAACGCCTGGCCGGCGATCCCCTCGACGAACACCATCGGCAGGAAGACGGCGATGGAGGTCAGGATCGAGGCGATCACCGCCGAACGGACCTCCTTCGCGCCACGGATCGCCGACGCGACCAGGTCGTCGCCCTCCTCCCGGCACCGGAAGATGGACTCCAGCACGACGATCGAGGAGTCGACGAGCATGCCGATGCCGAGAGCCAGGCCGCCCAGGGACATGATGTTGAGCGACACGGAGGCGGCCGACAGCGGCGCGAACGTAATGAGCAGCGAGATGGGGATGGACACCGCGACGAACAGCGTCGTGACCAGGTTGCGCAGGAAGAGGTAGAGGACGATGACCGCCAGGATGCCGCCGAGGATCGCCGTGTTCCGGACCTCGGCGATGCTGCCCTCGATGAACTCGGAGCGGTCGGAAACCACGGTCAGAACCGCCCCCTCCGAACGGTAGAGATCGGCCGAGAGGGTCGCTCCGCCAAGCGAGGGACCGCGCCGGCCGCTGTTGCCGCCGCCACCGCCCGTCAACCGCTGAAGCAGGTTCCGGGGCCGCTCCACCGTCTCGCCGCGCGCCCTGGCCCGCTCCAGTTCGAGGTCGAGCTCGCCGACCCGCGCCCGCACGCGGTCGGCCAGCGCGACCATGTTCGCGTCCGCCTCCTTGTAGACGTCGAGCTGAACGCTCTCGGCGCCGTCGGTGCGGGTCAGGATCTCGCGGTCCCGGTGCGATCTGCGGACTTCGGCCAGATCACCGACGCGGACCTCGCGCCCCTCCACGCTGGCTACGACCGTGGCCCGGATCTGGTCCAGGTTCACGTACTCGTTGACCGTGCGCACCATGTACTCGGTGCGCCCTTCCTTGAGCGTGCCACCGGCGACGTTGATGTTCTCCTGGCCCAGGCGGTCGATCACCTGCTGGACGGACAGCCTCGACCGCTGCAACGCCTGAGCGTCGAGGAGCACGTGGATCTCCTCTTCCAGGCCGCCGCGGACCCGAACCGCGGCGACGCCGTCGACCGGCTCGAGCGCCCGCTTGACCTGCAGCTCCGCCAGCCGGCGCAGGCGGCGGAGGCCCTCCTCGCCCTCGAAGCGCTCGTCCTCGCCCGACAGGGAGAGCTCGAGCACCGGGTCGAGGCCCGGATCGAAGCGCAGGATGAGCGGCCGCTCCGCCGAATCCGGCAGCAAGACGAGATCCAGCTTCTCCAGCGTCTCCTGCACCGCGTCGGACATCGGCGTGTCCCAGGCGAACTCGAGCACCACGTCGGAGACGCCGGCGCGGCTGATACTGCTCATCCGCCGCAGGCCGCCGACCACGCCGAGCTGCTCCTCGATCCGCCGCGAGACGTCGTTCTCGACCTCCTCCGGCGCCGCGCCCGGATACTCGGTGCGCACCGTGAGCGTCGGGTAGGACAGCTCGGGCATCAGGGTCACCGGCAGTCCCTGGTAGGACAGCAGGCCGAACACGACCGCCGCCAGGAAGACCATCGACACCGCGACCGGGCGATGGGTAAGGAAGGACTTCGCAGCCTTCATGCGGCGCTCCCGTCTCTCTGCGTGTTAGCGGTCAGCTCGCGGGCTGGTAGGTCGGGGCCGAGGCCGCGCCCAGTTCCGCCACCGAGCCGAGGGCTTCCGCCGGGTCGAGCAACCGGATGCGGGCGCCGTCCTTCAGGCCCGCCTGCCCGGCCACGATCAGGCGCTCGCCGTCCGTCAGGTCGCCTTCCAGGTGGACGACGTCCTCGCTCTCGATGAGCACCCGGACCAGCAGCCGCTCGGCGCGGGGACCGTCGTCGTCCTGCGCGACCCGGAACACGAAGACCTGCTCCTGGTCGTAGACCAGCGCCCGCTTCGGCGCCAGCAACGTGTCCTCCAGGGCGGCGGCCACCAGGTCGACTTCGACGTACATGCCCGGGAGCAGGCCCTGGTTGCCCGGGATGCCGAGCGTGACCTTGACCGTGCCGCTCTGGGGATCGACGACGGGCGAGATGCGCTCGATCGCGGCCTCCCGCGAACCCGTGAGCGACTGGGCCAGCACGCGAGCCGGCTGGCCGACGAACAGGCCGCTCAACTGCCGCTCGGGCACGAACACCCGGGCGACGATCGAGTCGAAGTCGACGATCTTGAACAGCCTGGCGTGGGTCTCCACATGGTCGCCCACGTTGACGAGCCGCTCGGTGACGACGCCGGAGATCGGCGCCTGGACCGTCGCGTAGCCCAGTTCCCGCTCGGTGTCCTCGAGCGCGAGCTCGAGCTGCTCCACGTCGTAGCGCGCCTGGTTGTAGGCCTGTTCGCTGATCAGGTCCTGCCCGAAGAGACGCCTCTGGCGCTCGTACTCCAGGCGGGAGCGCTCGAGCTGGCTCTCGACCCGCCGGAGCGCCGTGCGCTGCGCCTCGTCTTCGAGCAGCAGCATGGTCTGGCCGGCGCGGACGGTATCGCCCTCCTCGACGAGGAGGTCGGTCACGTGGCGCTCGGCCTCGGCCAGCACGTCGACGACGTTCTCGGCTTCGAGGTTGGTCGAGAACCGGAGCACGGACTCGATCCGGCCGCGGAAGAGGGGGAGCGCCGCGACGGGAATCGCATCGTCGTCGGCCACCGCCGCATCGCCGGCGGCGGGCGGTTCGCCCGCCATGCCGCTGCCCACGGCGCAGCCCGCCAGGAGCGGCAGGACGCAGGCAAGAAGAAGGAAGGACGCAGACGCCGCAAAGGGAGCCTTCGTCGGGTGAATCGAACTCATGTTCATCGGTTGGAATCCGCTAGTCGTCATTGGGGCCGTTGTGGGGCTCGGCAGGCGGCGGTCGGCGTACTTCGAGGGAATGCTCGTCACTCTTGGAGGGAGTACCCGTTGAACGGGGGCCGAACTGACCCGGGGGGCCGAACTGACTGCCGGCCGCCGCCCGCCTTCAACAGGGAATACGCCCCGGCCGCCGGCTTTGTTTCCGGGCGCCGCTAAGAAAGCTGACTTTCCGCCAGGCGCGCCCAGTACTTGGCGCCGATCGTCAGCAGCTCGTCGTTGAAGTCGTACCTCGGCGTGTGCAGCATCTCGCTGTCGCCGTTGCCGATCATCATGAAGGACCCCGGCCGCTCCTCGGCCAGGAACGCGAAGTCGTCGGAGCCCATCAGCGGCTCCATCTCCGTGTCGACCCGCCAGCCCATGCTGACGGCCGCGGCGGTCATCTCCTCCGTCTCGCGGGGCGCGTTGACCGTCGCCGGGTAGTAGCGCTCGTAGTCGACCTTGGCCGAGGCGCCGTGAGCAGCGCAGACGCCGTGGACGATGCGTTCCAGCCCCAGTTCGAGGAGGTCCTGCACCTCGCGCAGGAAGGAACGCACGCCGCCGGCCAGGTAGGCGGTCTCAGGGATCACGTTGAAGGCTTCGCCAGCATGGCTCATCGTCACCGACACGACGGCCCTGCGCCGGGGATCCACGTTGCGGGACACGAGCGTCTGGAGCCCCAGCACGACCTGGGACGCGGCGACGATCGGGTCGATGCCGCTGTGCGGCCAGGCGCCGTGCGTTCCGCGGCCCCGGATCTCGATCTCGAACTGGTCGATCGCGGCCATGAAGGGACCGCTGTTCGTCGCGAAGGCGCCGGTCGGCACCCCCGGGAAGTTGTGCAGGCCGAAGACCTTGTCGGCCGGGAAGCGCTCGAACAGCCCTTCCCGCACCATGACCCCGGCGCCGCCGTCCTTCTCCTCCGCCGGCTGGAAGATGCACTGGACCGTGCCGTCGAAGTTCCGGGTCTCCGCGAGGTAACGGGCCGCGCCCAGCAGCATCGCCGTGTGGCCGTCATGCCCGCAGGCATGCATCTTCCCGGGCTTCGTCGAGCAGTGGCCGAACTGGTTCTGTTCATGGATGGGCAGCGCGTCCATGTCGGCTCGTAGCGCCACCGAGCGATCCGAACTCCCGGAACGGATCGTCGCGACGACTCCGGTCTTCGCGATCCCGTGATGGACCTCCTCGATGCCGAACGACCGCAACCGTTCCGTCACGATCTGAGACGTCCGCTCTTCCTCGAAGGCGAGTTCCGGGTGGCGGTGGAAGTCGCGCCGCCAGTCGGTGAGTTCGTCGCGCCAGCGGTCGATCCGGCTGTAGTCGTCTGAGGCCATGGGCGGTGGAGTTTATCGCCGCGGCGGGGGCGCCGGCGCACCCCGTGTTGGCGGTGTAGTTTCACGCCCAGCGATGAAGTTCGAAGCGACGCCGCTCAGCGAGGCTCAGGGCGCGATCCTCGGCCATAACGTCTACGACAACGAGGGCCGTCGCGTGCTGCGCAAGGGCCGCGCGCTGGGCGACGCGGAGCTGGAGCTGCTGGCCGGTCTCGGCCGCGACCGGGTCTTCGCGGCACGGCTGGAAGCCGGCGACGTGGACGAGAACGAGGCCGCCCGCCGGATCAGCGAAGCCGTTGCCGGAACGGGTCTCGACCTGCGCGGGCCGACGACCGGCCGCGTCAACCTGCACGCGCGGACGCTGGGCGTACTGCGCGTCGACGCCGCGGCCCTCGACCGCATCAACGACTGCGACGGCGTCACCCTGGCCACGCTGCCCAACCACAGCGTGGCGCGAGAGGGCAAGATGGTCGGGACGACGAAGATCCTCCCCTACGCCCTGCCCGAGGACACCGTCGCCGCCGCCGAGAGCGTGGCCGCGAGCCCCCTGATCCGGCTCGACCCACTGCCGCCGAGCACCGCCGGGTTGATCGTCTCCGGGACCGTCGCCGGCGGCCAGTCGGCCGGACGTGAACGGCTGGTCGCCGGTTTCGAGAAGGCGTTCCGGCAGCGGCTCGGCGCCCTCGGCGCCGAACTCACGCGCGTGCGCTTCGTGCCGATCGACCGGGAGCAGGAGATCGCAGAACTCGCGGCGGAAGCAGCCGCACTCGCCCCGGACGTCGATCTCCTGATCCTCGCCGGCGAAACGGCGATCCAGGATCGCCACGACCTCGCTCCGAGCGCCATCGAAGCCGGCGGCGGCTCCGTCATCTGCTACGGCGCCCCGGTCGACCCCGGCAACCTGCTGCTGCTCGCCGAACTCGAAGGCACACCGGTCCTCGGCGCCCCCGGCTGCGCCCGCAGCCCGAAACGGAACATCGTCGACCTGGTGCTGCCCCGCCTGCTCGCCGGCGACCGGCTGACGCGGCGCGACATCACCTCGCTCGGCCACGGCGGTCTGCTCGAGGACGTCCCGGAGCGGCCGCTCCCGCGGCGGAGAATCGAAGGCTCCTGACTCCGTTACACTCCACCCATCCAATCGACATCGGAGGACACAGCATGAACGTCCGAGTCCCCGCGGCGCTGATCGCCATCCTCGCGCTTCTGATCGCGGCCCCCGCGCTGGTCGCCCAAAGCGACGTCAAGCGCGCCGCCAACGGCAAGCCCGACCTGACCGGCACCTTCGACGCCGGCACCCTGACGCCGCTCCAGCGGGACGAGAAGTACGGCGACAACCTCTTCCTCAGTCCCGAGGACGCGGCGAAGATCGAGGCGGACGCCGCCAAGTACGCCGCCGACCGGCACCAGGTCTCCGACCCGGACCGCAAACCGCCGCCAGTCGGCGGCGACGGGACGTCGGGCGGCGCCGGCAACGTCGGCGGCTACAACCGGTTCTGGGTCGAGACCGGGACCGAGGCGTTCGCCGTCGACGGCAAGTTCCGCACCTCGATCATCTTCGATCCTCCGAACGGCCGCATTCCGGAGATGACCGAGGCCGGCAAGGCGAGGTCCGCCGAGCGCCGCCGCTTGCGCCGGCCGAACGACGGCTCCGCATGGTGGCTCGACATCGAAGGCCACGGCCCGTACGACGGTCCGGAGTCGCTCCCGGTGAGCGAGCGCTGCATCGTCGGCTTCACCGGCGCCACGCCGACCTTCCCGAGCCTCTACAACAACTTCAAGCGGGTGGTCCAGACCGAGGACCACGTCATGATCCTGATCGAGATGGTCCACGACGCCCGCATCGTCCGCCTGAACGCGGAGCACCCGAGCCCCGAAGAGCGGAAGTGGCTCGGCGACTCGATCGGCTGGTGGGAAGGCGACACCCTCGTCATCGATTCGCGGAACTTCCACCCGAAGGCCGTGCTGCGTGGCGCCACCCAGGAATCCCACGTCACGGAGCGCCTCACGCTGCAGCCGGACGGGAACATCCTCTACGGCTTCACGATCGACGATCCTGCGACCTGGGACGTCCCCTGGTCCGGCGAGTACATCTGGAAGCGCAGCTCCGTGGACGTCTACGAGTACGCCTGCCATGAAGGGAACTACTCGATGGGCGGCACGCTGCGCGGCGCGCGGGTGCTCGAGGCCGACGCGCTGGCCGCGAGGGCCGCCGGCACCGGCGCCGGCAGCGGCGACTGATCGAAACCCTGGAGGACACGGAATGAGAAACGGAATCCCCGCGGCCCTGGCCGCCGTCGCCCTGCTGCTGCTTGTCGCGCCCGCGGCCGGAGCCCAGGACGAGATCAAGCGCATGCCCGACGGTCGGCCCGACCTGCACGGCAACTACGACGCCGCCACGCTGACGCCGCTCCAGCGGCCCGAGGAGTACGGCGAGAACCTGTACCTGAGTAAGGAAGAGGCGGAGCAGATCGAGGTCGACGCGGCCAAGCGCCGCGCCGACCGCCACCAGGTCAGCGACCCGGACCGCGAGCCCCCGCCGGCCGGCGGCGACGGCTCCGGAGGCGGGGCCGGCAACGTCGGCGGCTACAACTTCTTCTGGCTCGACTTCGGCACCGAGGCCTTCTCGGTGGACGGCAAGTTCCGCACGTCGATCATCGTCGACCCGCCGAACGGCCGCATGCCGGAGACGACCCCCGCCGCCAAGGAGAGAAGGGCCGCACGCGACAAGCTGCGCCGGCCGAACGACGGCTCCGCCTGGTGGCTCGACATCGACGGCCCCGGCCCCTACGACGGCCCCGAGTCGCTGCCGATCACCGAACGCTGCATCGTCGGCTTCACCGGCGCCACGCCGACCCTGCCGAGCGCGTACAACAACTACAAGCGCGTGGTTCAGACCGAAGACCACATCATGATCCTGATCGAGATGAACCACGACGCCCGCATCGTCCGCCTGAACGACGAGCACCCCAGCCCCGAAGAACGCAAGTGGCTCGGCGACTCCATCGGCTGGTGGGAAGGCGACACCCTGGTCATCGACTCGGTGAACTTCAACCCCAGGACGTTCCTGCGCGGATCGACCCAGGAGCTCCACGTCACCGAGCGGCTGACCCTGCAGCCGAACGGCGACATCCTCTACCAGTTCACGATGGACGATCCGGCGACCTGGGAAACCCCCTGGTCCGGCGAGTACATCTGGAGGAACCGCCCGGAACTCGTCTACGAGTACGCCTGCCATGAAGGCAACTACGCGATGGGGAACACGCTGCGTGGCGCCAGGGTTCTCGAGGCGGACGCGGCTGCGGCGGAGGTTGGGAGTACCGGCGGCGGCAGCGGAGACTAGCGGCACCAGTCGCAGCCTGGGGCGGAAAGCCGGTGCCCGTGCGTCGGGCGCCGCACGGCCGCCTATACTGAGGCCCGCGAACCGGACGGGAGGCGACGCATGACCGAGATCATCTTCGAAGTCACGGAAGACGAGGTCGATGGCGGGTACTCAGCCAGCGCGCTCGGACACGGCATCAACACCCAAGGCGACACCGTGGAGGAGATCCGCAGGAACGTCGAGGAGGCCGTCGACTGCTACTTCGACGACACGATGCCGCGGCCCAAGCTGATTCGTCTGCACTTCGTTCGCTGACTATCCCGCAAGTAGCGGACGGCCGGACGGTCCTAGGCCACCACGTCGACCTGGGCCGCAGTGGTCTGAGGCGGCGGCACCGGTTCGCCGTCGCGTCGCAGGCCCTCGATGTGGAACTCGATGGCTTCGCGCATCAACTCGACGACCTCGTCGCGCGTGCCCGCCGCCGCTACGCAGCCGGGGAGATCGGGCGCATAGGCAGCGTAGTTGTTCGGCGCCTTCTCGATGACGATCGTGTACTTCACGGGGGGCTCACAGACCGAGTTCTGAATGGGATCCGAGGCGCACGAGTCGGAGCGTTCCCGGATCGGGCTTCTGGTAGATCAGCACCAGGTCCGGCTTGACGTGGCAGTCTCTATGGTCGCGCCAGTTGCCGCTTAGCGCGTGGTCATGGTGCCGGGCTTCGAGTGGCCGGTCGCCGGCGAGGGCTTTCAGGACCGGTACCAGGACGACATCGAGCGAGGTCCGATGCCGGCCACGAGATTCGCGCTTGTAGTCGCGCTTGAACTGAGTGGTTCGCTCAATCTTCCGCATGAAGATCGTCGAGGAGATCCTCGACGCTGGCGAAGCGGGGAAGCCCGCCTCGACGGGCTTCCTTCATCGCTTCGATAGTGACGGCGTTAGGCACCAGCGGCGCAAACGGCAGCGCCTTCTCGTGGGCGACCTTGGTCAGGAGCAGACGCACCGCGTCGGAGACGGTCAGCCCCATGGCGGCCAGGACGGCGGCCGCTTCCTCCTTCACGGCTGGGTTGATGCGTGCTTGGACGAGGTGATTGGCAGCCATGGATTCCTCCTCAGTGAATGACACTATCAGTCACTGACCACCGCGCGGGAGGATTGAGAGCCGCCGGCACGAGTCTCCGATCGGCCTCAGCTCCGCGTGGCGCCCCATGTTGCAGCCCTCCGCTACACTCCCGCCATCCAGTCGAAACAGGAGGACGCAGAATGAGAGCCCGAACTCTGGGCGGCGTAAGTCCTTATTCTGCAATAGTTTAGCGTACTGTCGCACCCGTGTGTCCCACACGCCGGCCCAACCTGCGGACGCCATGCCCGAGCCAGACCACGGGAGCACGCCGGCGGCCCAGGCGGGAGGTTCTCAGGGGACCGCAGAGGCTTTCAGGGGCGCTTAGCCCCTACCCACGGTCGCGACGGCCGCACCGTTGGGACGGCCGGAACGAACCTCGGATCCCGGCCGACCCGGCGTAGAGTCACCGGATCAAGGGCTCAAGGCACGGGCTCGACCCCGAGATCCGCGCATATCTTCCGCGCCAGTATCCGGTTGATCTCGGTGTGCCGTGGAATCGCGCTGCGACGATTGTCAGCGCGGTTCCGCCACCAGGAATGGCGTCGCCCCTCGCGCACCAACTCGCAGCCCTGTCTTCGAAGATGCCGCAGAAGGGCTCTGCGCTTCATGTAGCGACGACGACCTTCTCCAAGGTGTAGCCCTCACCCGCCGCGGCCAACGCCGCCCGGCGATTGAACTCCAGCGCCTCGCCCAAGGTGATGGCCAACGTCTCCAGCAGCTCCTCGCGGCTCCGTTCTTGGCAGTTCACGCCCGGCACTTCTTCGATCCAGCCGATCCACCAGTCGCCGGCTCGTTTCACGATCGCGGTGTACTCCTGCAACTCCTCCGGCTCCTCTCTTGAAAGACCTCTGCTGCGGCTCCCCGCCCAGCTAGACAGCCCGAACAGCAACTCTACCCTCATACCAGTGTCCCCGCCGTCCGGAGGCAGACCTCCCTCAGAAGTCCGACCTCTTCCGCCCCCCTAGCCTTCTCGACGGCCCAGACATGGCCACCACAGGGTCCGGGCCGACCGGTGTCCTTGCCCGTGCCGACGGCGGTTGAGGAGCCGCCACCGCTCCCCGCAAGCGCTGGTGACAGTTTGACGCCCCGTGCGAGTCCGCGAAGCCTCCTCCCCTTGCTTCGCCACTGACCGCTAGGTAGCGTCCGAGATCGAACGACTGCTGCCCAAGAGGACGGATCGCTCGCACGATGAAACTGAATGCTCCTGTTACCGGTACCGGACATTTCTGGCCTCCAGACCGGCCTGACGAGCGCCTCCCAGGCACCTTCACCATCTCCGCTGCTGGCCACATACGACTCGAGATCCTCGCCGCCAACAAGTACGGCGTTGGCGTCTTGACCTTCCCCAACGACAAGAAGCCTTTCGGCGTCTACGACGCCTCCAGCGGCGCACGCGATTGGCCTCTTCTCAACGGTGAGTTCGACCTCACCAAGAGGATCATGTTTGAAGGATGCCGTGCCGTCGGTGGCTCGACGTCTTTCGCCTCGATCATCTCGTCGAAGGTCACCTACCAAGCTGAACGCTGCTACATCGGTCACGCGTCCTATGACGAAAATGCCGACGCAGACAACCCGCTAACTGTCACTAGCATTAGCGCAGAAGTGGATGGCCTCATCGGCTGGATCACAGAGGCGATTCGATGGAAGGCGGAGGATGAGTTCGGTTCTCCGAGTCTCACGTTCCAGACAAAGCTGCCCGAACCGCTCCATGTGGATATTGGTGACTGGCGAATCAAGGTGCTACCCACCCGAACTGGGCTGAATCGTCGGATTGACAACGAACAAGCTGTCAAGATCGGCCAATCTGCTGTCGTAGTCATTCAACGCTCCGACGAGGCACCGCTAGACGACTTCCTCAAGCAACTGAGAGTATTCCAAGAGCTCGTCTGTTTCGGTCTGAGTGCGAGATGCTGTGTAGAATCCATCACAGCCGTAGCAGAGACAGATGGCGACGACCAAGAGGTGTACTTGAGCGTCTTCTATCCAGACGGCATCCCCCCATCCGATACCCAAGCCCCGAAGGACTCGCCAAGCCTACATGCGCTCTTCATGGCACGTGAAGAAGCTGTCGAGTCTCCAGAGGATGTGATCCGATCTTGGTTCGCACTCTATGAATCGGCACGATCAGCTTTACAACGACTTCGAGCCTCAGCCGTTGGCCAAGATCACCTGGAGAGCCTCCTTCTTCTCGTAGTCCAAGCCCTTGAGGAACTGCACAGAACAAAGAACGGTCCGCAGCCCACAATGACAGAAGACGAGTTCCAGGAAATCGTCAACTCAACAACCGATGTCGTTCCAGAGCACCGCAAGGACTGGTGGACGAGCAAGATGAAACCTCACCTACTCGAGCCTTCGCTGCGGAGAAGGCTGCGGGACCAAGCCCGGAAACACCTGTGCGACGTGTGGACGAATAGACAAGTCGACAAACTGGTCCATGAACTCGTGAGCGCAAGGCATCCGATCTCTCATGGTGCAGAAAGACACGGTGATCCCGATGTCAGTCTACACAGGCTATGGAAACAGGGCGAGGCGCTGCTGAAGCTCTGTGTGCTGGACGAGATAGGCGTGGACAAGGCTCTCGTCCTGGAGAGAAGTAGGGAGCTCAGGCATTGGCTGAATCTGGATGGCTGGCGAAGCATCGATTGGGACAGATACGAGATCTGAGGATCGAGTATCCCTCCACGGCTTCCTCAACTCTGTAGATGGGAGAACTTAGGCGCTCTCGGAGACCAGCGAAGCGCTTTGCAGCGATAGTCGGACTCCGGTTCCCCGATGAACTGCGGGGCGGTCGACTTCTTCGTCCCGTCACGACCCACACCGATAGCCACTCTCTAGAGCTGCAGAAGTCGGTCCGAGCCCTGCCACCAAGCGGGAGCAGGTCGGAGGACCCGCGCACGGTCAACAGAGCTGGAAACGAGTCCTCGTCCAGCCGGGAAAGGAGCTCAGATTCTGCATCAGCGGTCACCGCTCCCACTCGAAGTCGCGTTCCGGGGCACGGCCTCGGTCTCGGTCGTCCCTAGCGATCTCCCGGAGCCGGCTCACCGCCCGTTCGACACCTCGACGATTGCGTTCATGTCGGCTTCGAGCCGCGTGTACGCGGTCGCCAGCTTGTCGTACTCGCCCACGAGCTGCTGATAGTCGGTCAGCAAAGCGTCGACGCGACCGTTCAACTCCGCGACGGACTCCGTCAACTGCTTCACGGATGACGAGTGCTCCTCGTCGAGCCGCTTCAAGGATGCGGCGAGCAAGCGTTCCAGTTCGGTCATCGGCTACTCCTGATTCAGTTCGCGCAGCGTCTGCCGGGCCTCGTCGATCTCCTGCTGGATGCGGACCAGCAGTCTGGCGTTCTCGTCGATCTCGCGCTCCTGCGACTGTCGCGTCTCCTCGAACTGGCCCAACTCCCACCGCCCCATCGCCCAGAGACCGGACCAGATGGCCATGAAGACTCCGAACCCGATCAGCGCGCTCCGGAGCCACAGCATCCCGAGCAGCCGAGCGGTCTGCCGATGATCGGCTCGGATAGCGCTCGCGGTTCGCTTCAGCTCGTCGGCGGCATATCGCGTCGAGCTCTCCCCAAGCTCGCGCGCCAGCTTGCGCATCTCCTCCTTCGCCGCGTCCGCGATCTGTCGTCGGTAGTCTCGAAGCGCCTCCTCGTCCTGCGCCGTCTTCTCGTTCAATCTGTCGGCGAAGCTCTGCGGCCTGGAAGTCTTGCTCATAGAGGGTTCCTTTCAGCCGCACCCGCTGCCCGGTCTCCGGGTGGGCCACGGTGACGTAGTTCTTGCCCTGGCGCGGCACCTCGTAGCCGGCCTCCTCGAACGCCGCGACCACGCCGGCGCGGTCGTGGACGAGGCCAGCGGCGACCCGCTGGCGGAGGTAGCCGTCGATGGCGTCGCGGTCGGCCTTGTCGGCCGGGAACCGGCCCGGCCGGGTGGTGCGGGCGCGGTCGGGGTCGTCCGGCCGCGCCCAGCCGTACTCGTGGTTCAGCGCCCGCTCCAGCGTGCCGTAGGTCATCTCCCAGCCGGGCGGCGCGATGTTGTGGCTCTTGCCCGTCTCGAGCTCCACGCGGGCGGCCAGGACGTGCACGTGCGCGCCGCCGTCCTCGTCGCGGTGGAGCACCGCCGCCCACGCGTAGCGGTCCGGTTCGAGGCCGGCCCAGGAGACCCGCTCGAACTCGTCGAGCGCGTCCTCGATCTGGTCGTTGTCCGGGCGGTCCTCGGGCGCCCACGCGATCACGGCGCTGCGGTAGCGGTGCTCGAAGTCGAGGGAGTCGGCGACCTCGGCGACCAGCCGCGCGTCGCCGCGCAGCTCCGTGACCTCCGCCCGCTTCTTGCCGGCGTGGTCGCGGTCGGCGAGAAGGTAGTCGGCCGCCGCCGCCGCGCTGCCCTGGCCGTGCTTCGCGAACGTGATCAGCACGGGCCTTCCTCCTCGCGCGGCGGCAGGTCCGGATCGCGGGTCAGCAGCAGTTCGCGGACCTCGCGATCGAGGGCGACCAGGTGGGCGACCACCTGGGCCGCGTCGCCGGCGCCGCGGTAGCGGTTCGCCCAGCGGGCGATCTGGTTCAGGTTGTTCCCGATGCGGGCAACCTGACGCGTGCGCTCGCGCACCGCCGCGGAGTCCTAGTCATCTCTCGTGACGTAAGCCCTTGTGCAGAGGACACTTAGCGTCTTCGACGGTCTACGGGTCCCACGCCCCGGCCCACGCCCCAACCGCTAGCCAAAGCAACCTCTGAACAGCCTACAAGGCGGAGGCGACTGAACCTCGCGGATCGTACCGGCAGCTTCTCCACGCACCACGCCGACCGTCTCGCACCCGACTCGCTCACGAGCTGATCCGGGCCGCACCAGGATCCGAACCAGGACTGGAAAAGGACAGCACCCCCCTTTTCCAGTTCTCCGACCGCTCCTTTTCCAGTTGTCCCCTTTCGAGGACACCCCGAGAATGTCCTTGCCCCGTATAGAGTTTCTTCGGGGCCCCTTCCGCATCAGCGCCGCAGCAGGCTTGCGACCCGCCCGCTCCAGGCGGCCGGGTCTGGGACGTGAGCGACCCCCCGGTTTGCCGCACTCCGTTCGGCACGCCTGTGCCTCCGTCGTCACACCTCATTTCCAGCCTTCGGTGGGGGTCGCTCACGTCAGAGATGATCCCTGCGGGAAGGCTCGGAGGTGGCGCGGGCCGCTGCCGGCGGAACGGCCGGTGGCTGCGGCCCGCTCATGCTGGCCCGCGACGAGTTCACGTCGGTTTGCAGCGGTGGTTGCCAGCTAGGCAACCCTTCGCTTCCGTGCGAGCGGTCATCTCGGGCCCGCCAGGCCTGTCTTGTCGCGCTCGTGCCTCAGTCGGCGCGGCAGGCGTCGGGGAACGCGCTCAGGTCGGCTACCGCCGGCGATGACCCGCCGGCGTCCTTGACGTAGTTCTTGACCGCGCCGGTGACAGTGTCCCGCACCACCAGGTCGAGCCCCAGGTCCGTCGCCGACGCCGCGAACACCCAGTGGTGGCCGTTGTACGAGCAACCGTCCAGCACCTTGACCAACATCTCCCAGTTGTCCGGGCCGAAGAAATGGAACAGACCCGAGTCCGGGGTGCGGGCGCGGACCACCCGGCCCGGTCCCGTCTCCCCCGACTCCTCTCCGGCCGCGGCCGGCGTCGACCACGACGCCGACACCTCGTACCGGCCGTCGAGCAGGCACAGCGTCGTCGCGGACTCCGTGCAACCGCCCTCCCCGGAAGGGGCTTCGACGACGACCGGCAGTGGAGGATCGAGGGGCGGCGCTACATCGGCCGGCGCCATCGCCGGGGACGAGCCACCATCGCAAGCCCCGGCGAACGCCTCGCCGTCCGTGATCGCCTCCGCCAGGTTGCCGTCCTCGTTGCGGTACTCACGAACGACGCCCGCCACCGTGTCCGTCACCCGGATGCGGTAGCCGAGCGTCGTCGCCGACGCCCCGTACACCCAGACGTGCTCGTTCACGGAGCAACCGTTGAGTACCTTGATCAGCACCTCCCAGTTGTCCTCGCCGAAGAACTGGAACAGCCCCGAGTCGTTCGTCCCCTCGCGCACCACCTTGCCGGGACCACCCTCGCCGTCGCCGGTCCACCAGTCCATCTCGACCGCGAACCGCGAGTCCCGCAGGCAGCGGGTCTCGTCGTCCGCCACGCACGTGCCCGCCGGTTTCGCGGCTTCGACCAGGAACACCCGCGACGCCGTGAACTCGCTCGCATCGTCGCTCACACGCAGGGTCACCGTGTAGAAGCCCGGTTCCGACCAGGCATGGCGAACGGTCGCGTCTCGCGGCCGTCGCCCGTTGCCGAAGTCCCAGGAGCGCGACAGCACTCTGCCGGTACTGGTGTCGATGAACCGCAGCGAGGCGCCCGTGCGAACGCGGCAGGGGTCTTCGCCGCACTCGGCGCCCTCAACGTCGAAGGAGGCCGCCGACAACGGCGGTGGCGGTGGTGGCGGCGGTGGTTCCGGCTCTGGCTCGTCATCGTCATCGTCGTCAGCGGGAGGCGGTCCGCCAGGCCCGCCAGTGGGGGGAGGACCGCTGCCGCCTTGCCGCGTGACGGTGAAGGTGTATTTCTTCTGGTTGCCGCCGCCGGCGCCCGTCGCTGTCACGTCCACCACGAAGACGTTGTCGCCCGGGTTCAGTGCGAACTCCGTGTTCAAGTTCTCGCTCGACAGCGTCGTTGCGCCCGCCTCGTCGTCCGCCCGGTACGCGATCACCTCGGTCGAGTCGAAATCGGCCAGCGGCCTCAGCCGCACATGCGTGATCGAACCGGCTACGGTCGCCGTGTAATGCCTCGTCTCCGGAGCGAACGGCGGGCTCAGTGTCAGCTCTTCCAGAAAGCGCGAACCGTCCGTGCTCCCATCCAGCAGAAGGCCCGTCAGCGTCGCCTTCGCCAGCGGCGTGCCCCTGCCGATCACCCAATCTCTCGCTGCACTGCCCGAGCCGGAAATCACTGCGCGCACGCGCACCCGGTAGGACGTGCCGAGTTCCAGGTTCGAAATCGTCCGCGCGGTCGTCACGCCAGCGTGGGAGGCGTCGATCCAGGCATTCGGGCCGACGATTGAGTGGTAATCGTCTACCGCCGCATTAGAGGTGTAGTGCACTACGTAACCTGTCACTGTCCCCGATAAGGGGCGCACCCAGGTCACGTCCAGCTCGCCGGCGTCGCCCGCCCAGACGCTCAGGTTCTGAACTTCGTACTTCCCTACGATGGTGATATCCACCGGCGTGCCCTTATCTACCGCGCCGACGCTCGAAGGTTTTGTCACCGAGCTGATGCTCACCCTGAGTATCCCGCGGCGGTTTGGCACGTCAGCGAACGTCGACACCTCGAAAGTCGCACTGGTCTTACCAGCTTCAATAAAGAGACTGCCTCCACCACTGTACCTTTGCGGCGACACCGTAATGCCTTCGTAACCGATTCCGAGCGATATCCACCCTGCTTGCGCGGCCGACAGCGTCGCTGTTATTTCGATCGGTGAGCCCGCTACCACCGTCCTCGGGGCCGACAGCTGGATCGTGACTGACTGTGCATGCGCGGGCGCGGCGGGGAACAGACCGAGCGCACCCGCTAGCAGCGCGAGGAAGGAAAAGGAGACGGAGAGACGGGCGCGGCGGCGCCCGGTGCGTGGCTTAGGCCGGGAAGGTGAGCCTGCCGAGTTCGATGGAGCCGGTCGTTTCGCCGCGGCCAAGCGCCGTGCGCGCGTCACGCCGGACCCTCGGCTCGGCTCGGCTCGGCTCGGCTCGGCTCGGCTCGGCTCGGCTCGGCTCCAGCCTTGAAGGTACCGTTCCATATCGTCAGCATCGCGTCAACCTCCCGGTCAGGACGAAGAGTCAGGGAATTCAGAGTCGGCCATCATCCGGGCGACGATCGGGTGGAACCCCCGTCTGGCCGGAAACGGCCCATCAGGTGAATTATGACGCCTGTAATCCGATATGTGGGCGATGCGACGGACCGACTTGCTGACGATTGTGCGAGAACACTTCGCTCCCGCGCGAAACGGGCATCTCAGCCCGCCCTGGCCCGTCTGTCGCGCTCGTGCCTCAGTCGGCGCGGCAGGCGTCGGGGGAGGCGTTCAGGCTCGGCGAAGCACGGCGCTCCAGCAACTCTGCTCAAGACGACTCCAGCTCGACTCCTCTGACCTTCTTTCACGATGTCGCCACCGTCCTCCAGGCGTCGCCCGTGGCCCGAACCGCCACTTGCTCAGTCCACGCGCGGCCCGTGGTACCTCCCGCCCGATCTGCTGGGACGAATCGCGATCCGCCTTGCGCGCCTGGCCGGCTGGTTCCGCCGCCGCCGGCGCATCCGCCTGTCTGGAGTGCGGCGGTCCAGGTAAAGGCCATCGGCTCCACGCCGACTGTCCGCCTAGCCGCCGCCCTGGGACGGACATCCGAGACGGAGGTTCTTGGGCTGACCTACACGCCCAGAACCCGCCCCAGGACTCCATGACCTCGCGCCGGCGCTCCAGCACGTCGCTGCGGGCGTAGCACTGCTCGACCTGACCGCCGACCGCATGGGCGAGAGCCTGTTCCGCCAGCTCGCGGTCGATCCCCTCGTCGGAGCATCACGACCAGAACGCACGGCGGAAAACCGTGCACCGGCGGTCGATTCCGACTCGCCGCGGCAGCCGGCGCCGGGGGGGGGTTCGAAGGGGGGGCCGCAGGCCCTCCCCTCGCTAGCCCCTGCGGGCGGAGCGGGCGCAAGCCCGCGTAGCACGTAGGGTCTGCTTGCTTCGCTTCGCTTCGGCGTCAGACGCGGCGCGCTGCGCCGACTGACCACAGAGGCGGGAGAGGCTGTTCCAGGTGCCCGCTGGCAGATCGCGACTTAGCTTACCAGCGCTGCTCACCTTCACCGGTTTCACGGGATGCCGAAACTGACGGTGACTCCCGAGGCGAAGGACGCGGCCAACGGCGGGGCCGTTCGGATCACGGGCGGTGCATGGCATCCACCAAGCTTGCACGTTCGGCCAAGATCCGCCCATACTCGCCCAACTTCCCGCGGAAGACCCGCATGCGGACACTGAGCATCACGGACACGAAGAGCGGCTTCGACTGCTCGGCGCGCCTCCCTGGTACCGCCCTCCTCGCCGGTCGCCAAGCCTGTGGGCGACACAGCCTTGGCAGAACCGTACAGGCCGTTGAGGGCGCTCCACGCGCCTGACCTAAGCTCCACCAAGGAAGCGCCAAGTCTGGAACGCCACCGAGCTAGAGGCAGCTGAGCGGTATGGAAAAGCGGGATCTCTCGGAGCGGGACATCTGCACGAAGTTCATCACGCCCGCCCTGCGCGGAGCCGGGTGGGACGAGATGTCCCAGCTTCGCGAGGAGGTGAGCTTCACGGATGGTCGCATCACCGTACGCGGAAGGCTGGTCTCACGCGGCAAGCGGAAGCGCGCCGACTACATCCTCGACTTCAAGCCGAACATTCCGATCGCGGCAATTGAGGCCAAGGACAACACGCACAGTGTCGGAGACGGCATGCAGCAGGCACTGGACTACGCGGAGACCCTGAACATCCCTTTCGCGTTCTCCTCAAACGGCGACGGCTTCGTGTTCCACGACCGCACGGGGGCCAGTACGCCCCGCGAGACGAACCTGGCGCTCGACGCGTTTCCGTCACCGGCCGATCTGTGGGCGCGCTATCGGGCCTGGAAGGGCCTGACGCCGGAAGCCGAAGAGATCGTCCTCCAGGACTACTTCGAGGACGCCGCCGGCAAGACGCCGCGCTACTACCAGATCAACGCCGTCAACGCGGCGATCGAGGCCATCGCCAAGGGGCAGGACCGCATCCTGCTGGTCATGGCCACGGGCACGGGCAAGACGTACACCGCCTTCCAGATCATCTGGCGTCTGTGGAGGGCACGTCGCAGGAAGCGGATCCTGTTCCTTGCCGACCGTAACGTCCTCATCGACCAGACGATCGCGAACGACTTCCGGCCGTTTGGCGGAGCGATGACCAAGCTGTCCCGCTCCATCGATACCTCGTTCGAGGTGTACCTCGGGCTCTACCAGGCGATCACCGGACCGGAAGAGCAGGACAAGGCCTATCGCAGCCTCTCCCCGGGTTTCTTCGACTTGATCGTGATCGACGAATGCCATCGGGGGAGCGCGGCCGAGGATTCGGCGTGGCGCGAGATCCTCGAGTACTTCTCCTCCGCAACCCAGATTGGCCTCACCGCGACGCCGAGGGAGACTAAGTACGTCTCCAACATCGACTACTTCGGGGAGCCCGTCTTCTCCTACTCCCTGAAGCAAGGCATTCACGACGGCTTTCTCGCACCGTACAAGGTCATCAAGGTGCACATCGACCGGGATGTCGAGGGCTACCGTCCGGAGAAGGGCCAGCTCGACCGCGACGGAGAGGAGGTTGAGGACCGCGTCTACAACGTGAGGGACTTCGACCGCACGCTGGTTATCGATGGGCGGACGAAACTGGTGGCCGAGAAGGTCACGACGTTCCTGCGGGAGAGCGGCGACCGCTTCCAGAAGGCGATCGTCTTCTGCGTCGATCAGGAGCACGCCGCCCGGATGCGCCAGGCGCTCGTCAACGAGAACGCCGATCTCGTCGAGCGCAACGCACGGTATGTCATCCGGATCACGGGCGCGGACGAGGCCGGGAAGGCCGAGTTGGGGAACTTCATCGATCCCGAATCGGCTCACCCGGTGCTCGTCACCACCTCGCGCTTGCTGTCCACGGGCGTCGATGTCCAGACCTGCCGGGTCATCGTACTCGACCGGGCGGTCGGCTCGATGACCGAATTCAAGCAGATTGTCGGCCGCGGCACCCGAGTGCATGAGGACACCGGGAAGCTCTACTTCACGCTCATCGACTTTCGCAACGCGAGCGGCCACTTCGCGGACCCGGACTTCGACGGCGAGCCGGTGCAGATCTACGAACCAGGGGCACGGGACCCGATCCTTCCTCCCGACACGCCCGACGAGGAAGATCTCCCTGAAGACGAGATGGCCGCTATCGCGGGCGGCAACGGCCTTCCGCCCACGGAGACGCACCCTCTGAAGAAGATCTACGTCGATGGCATACACGCGACCATCGTGGCAGAGCGCGTCGAATACCTCGACGAGCACGGCAAGCTCATCACCGAGTCGCTCCGCGACTTCACGAGAAAGGCTCTGCGAAGGCGCTTCGCGAGCCTGGACGACTTCCTGAACCGCTGGAACGCCGCCGAGCGCAAGCAGGCGATCCTCGACGAGATGGCGGCCGAGGGTCTGCCGATGTCCGTGATCGGTAGTGAGTTGGGCAAGGACCTCGACCCCTTCGATCTCGTCTGCCACATCGCCTTCGACGCCAAGCCGCTGACCCGCCGGGAACGGGCCGAGCACGTCAAGAAACGGGACGTGTTCACGAAGTACGGCGGACGAGCCCGCGCCGTGCTCGGCGCGCTGCTCGACAAGTACGCCGACGAGGGCATCATCAATCTCGACGACGCCAGCGTGCTCAGGATCCCGCCTCTCGACAGCATCGGCACCCCGGTCGAGCTGGTCCGGGTCTTCGGCGGAAAGCCCGACTTCGAGCGGGCGGTGCGCGATCTTCAATCGGCGCTCTACAAGGAGGTCGCCTGAGAAATGTCTGTCAGCACTCTGGTCAGGTCGATTCAGAACATCATGCGCCAGGACGCGGGCGTCGACGGCGACGCGCAGCGCATCAGCCAACTGTGCTGGATGTTCTTCCTCAAGATCATCGACGACCAGGACCAGGAACTCGAACTCTTCGACGACAGCTATCGCTCGCCCGTCCCTGCAGACCTGCGATGGCGGAACTGGGCGGCCGACCCGGAAGGCATCACCGGCGAGGAGCTGCTCGACTTCGTCGACAGCGACCTCTTCCCACAGCTCAAGGACCTCCCGCCCAGGGCCGGTCCTCGCGCGAACGTCGTGCGCGACGTGTTCGAGGACGCCTACAACTACATGAAGTCCGGTCAGTTGATGCGGCAGGTGGTCAACAAGATCAACGGCATCGACTTCAACAACCTTGCCGCCCGCCAGCACTTCGGCGACATCTACGAGCAGATCCTGAACGACCTGCAATCGGCCGGAAACGCGGGCGAGTACTACACGCCGAGGGCTGTGACCACCTTCATGGCCCGGATGATCGACCCGAGGCCGGGCGAGACCCTGCTCGACCCTGCATGCGGCACCGGCGGGTTCCTCACCTGCGCCATGCAGCACATGCGCGAGAGGTATGTGAGGCGGCCCGAGGATGAAGCGAGCATGCAGATCTCGCTGAGTGCGGTGGAGAAGAAGCCGCTCCCCCACATGCTCGCCGTCACGAACATGCTTCTGCACGGCGTAGAGGACCCGTCCTTCCTGCGACACGACAACACGCTCGCGCGGCCCTACATCTCCTGGGGCCGCGATGAGCGGGTGGACATCGTGCTGACTAATCCGCCGTTCGGCGGCAAGGAGGAGGATGGCATCGAGTCGAACTTTCCACAACACTTCCGGACCCGAGAGACAGCGGATCTGTTCCTGGCACTGATCATCCGGCTACTCAAGCCCGGAGGCAGGGCCGCCGTCGTTCTGCCTGATGGCTCCCTCTTCGGCGAAGGCGTCAAGACACGGCTCAAGGAGCATCTGATGAAGGAGTGCAACCTCCACACCATCGTGCGCCTGCCAAACTCGGTCTTCCGCCCCTATGCCTCGATTGGAACGAACCTACTGTTCTTCGAGAAAGGGGAGCCGACGAAGGACGTCTGGTTCTGGGAGCATCTAGTGCCCGAAGGCCAGAAGGCCTACTCCATGACACGGCCCATACGGGTGGAACATCTCGACGGTTGCGCCGATTGGTGGGGTGGGGCAGAGCGCACGGGTCGGGATGAGGGTGGCCGCGCCTGGAGGGTGGGCGCAGAGGAGATCCAGGCCCGTGGCTACAACCTCGACATCAAGAACCCTCACACCGAAGAGGAAGACCTCGGCGACCCCGAGGCCCTGCTGGAGGAACTGAACCGCGCTGAGGCGGAAGTGGCTACGGTGCGGGACGAATTGAAGCACGTTCTGGCCGAGGCCCTGGTGCGGTGAACGCGCACCGCCTGCTTGCCGTCTACGACCGTGTAGCAGAAACCCAGGACGCCGTTGAGCGACTACGACGGCTGGTGCTGGATCTGGCAGTGCGGGGGCAGCTCGCCGAACAAGATCGAGCCGACGAACCGGCGTCCGAACTGTTAAAGCGGATCGCGGCTGAGAAGGCGCGTTTGAGGAAGACGGGGAAGCTCAGAAAGCGGAAGATCCCCTCTCGTATCGGCGAACCGCCATTCGCACTGCCCACGAACTGGTACTGGGCTCGAATCCGAGACGTCCTTAGTGATCGAGGTCAGAGAGTCCCTGATCGGCGATTTACGTACATCGACGTCTCGGCCATCGACAAGAAGGCCGGTTTGGTCGCCGATCCGAGGGTGCTGGAGCCCGCTGAGGCACCAAGCCGAGCTCGCAAAGTCGCACGGAGCGGCGATGTTCTCTACTCGTGCGTTCGCCCGTACCTCTTGAACGTTGCCGTCGTCGACGCCGACTTTGATCCGCCCCCGATCGCGAGCACCGCATTCGAGGTCTTGAATGGGCACGGGCTCGTGCTCCCTCGGTACACTTGGATCGTTCTCCGGTGCTCCTTCATGATCGCGTGCGTGGAGCAAAGTCAGCGCGGTCAATCTTACCCTGCGATCAATAGCACCGCCTTCGCCGTTCTTCCCTTCCCACTTCCACCTCTCGCCGAGCAGCACCGCATCGTGGCGAAGGTACAAGAACTCCTGGCCCTGTGCGACCGGCTCGAGGAAACACACGCCGCTCGGGAAGCCACTCGCGCCCGGCTCTCCAAGGCCAGCCTGACCCGCCTGAAAGAACCAGCGACAGACCCTGCGACCTTCCGTGCCCACACGCGCTTCGCCGTCAACGCCCTTCCCGCACTGACCCAGTGCGCCGAACATGTGGAGAACATCCGACAGACGACCCTCGACCTCGCGGTACGCGGCAAGCTGGTCGAACAGGATCCGGCCGACGAACCGGCATCGGAATTCGCGAAACGCATCGCCACCGAGCGCGCGCGATCGCTGGAGGCGCGCGCGATTCGACGGCCCAAACCCATAGAGGCGCTGGACGAAGCCCCTTTCGCCATCCCGCCCAATTGGAAGTGGACGAGGCTCGGCGACCTAGCCGAGCTTGTGCGGGGAGTTTCCTTTCCGGCGTCGGCGAAGTCCGACGAACCTGCCGAGGGCCTCCTTCCTTGCTTACGCTCAGGGAACATCCAAACGACCACCGTCTGGGACAACCTAATTCATGTACCCGAGTCAGTGGTCACGAGCGCGCACAAACTACTGAGCTCGGGTGACGTGCTGATCTCTATTGCTAACAGCTACGCCCTTGTCGGAAAGTGCTCTATAGTCCGTGCGATACCGCACCGGGCGACGTTCGGCGCATTCCTCGCTGCGATCAGATTCCATTTGGTCCTGCCGGAGTACGCGAAGTCATTCTTGCAATCTGAGTTTTCCTTGTCGTTGTTTCGGGCCGGTTCTTCGCAGACTACGAACATCGCGAACATCACATTCTCAACCATACGCCGACATCCATTTCCACTCCCGCCCCTCGCCGAGCAGCACCGCATCGTTGAGAAGATAGATGAACTCATGGCGCTCTGCGACCGGCTGAAGGCGGGACTTGGCGCTGCGGAGCGGACTCGAAGTCGCCTGATCGACTCCCTGATTCATGAATCACTAGCCTCTGGGGAACCGCACCCCTGAACTTCTCGCGTCCGGCCTGGGCCATCCTTGCCAAGGAGTCCCAATCGGAGCTCTTCGTCATCGCGCTACAGGCTCCTCCGGAGGTGCATCGAGGAAGCGGCGCCTCGACTGGTTTCTTGCGCTGGCTAGGTGCCGGTAGTTGACCTTTGAGGGCCTCTACCTGAGCCGGTCATCGACGGACGTTCGCCGACGATAGCGTCGCGAACAGCCCTGGGTCGACCGGGCCGTTGAGTTCCACCTGATCGACCTCCAGGGTCACGACTTCGCCCGTCGCCACGGTGCGCGTCGAGATCCGGGTCGGGAACCTCAAGCCGTCGCGGACAACGAAGTTGCCGTACTCGGCAACCGCGTCCGAGCGCTCCATCCGCACGACATCTCCGGTCGCCCTCTCAATCCAGAAGACGATCCCGGCCTGAGCGATCTTCAGATGATCCTCGCTCGCCGATACGGTTGATTCGTCCTCGACGAGGTTCGCCGGTTCCGGCGTGAGCGAAGGCAGCAGGCTCCAGAAGGACCGCTCGATCGACCCCCTCGCGTCGCTCGTCGAAATGCGTGTGGGGTTCCCGTCCGGGTCGATCGCGTACCTGTGAAGAGCGCCGCCCTTCTCCATCTCGACCAGAACGGCGCCACCCAGATGAAGCCTCTGGAGGTAGTTCGCGCCGTCGAAGTACAACTCGATGCGACCGTCAGCCTTCGTGCCATCGAGGTCGACATTGCCGAAGCGGAGTTCCAGATGGGCGGTCCGGATCGCGGCGTTTCGCTCTTCCAGCCGCAGCCGGATGGAGCGGACCTCGTCAGTCACCTGGACGAGGGCCGCCGTCTGGGCCGGCAGGGCCATCGGCGCTGCCGGAATCCACAGCGCGAGCATGGCGAGTCGGTTGGCTAGTCGAGACACGCGCCTGACTCTTGCACACGGCTCTCCCTCGCCCCTGGGACGCGCTAGGAGGCGGATCCGGGGCGCGCAAAGCGATCCTGAGCCGCTCCCATGTCGCGCCCGGGTGTACACTCACTCCCGGTCAGACAGTGGATGCCCGCGCTGTCCGCCGTGGAGGAAGGGAGCCATGAACGAGACGCTCTCGGAACAGCTGCCGGAGATCACCACGAAGATCGAGGAGATGGTGCGCGCCACCTTCCCGGAGGTTCGCTTCACGAACATCTGGGTGCGGCCGGGCACGTCTTCATGGTTCGGGGACGCGATCGTCGACATCTGGGCGATCTACGACGGTGAAGTCGACGATCTCCACAAGGTCCCCGACAAACTCTCGCTCGGTACCCGGGTCCAGGACATGCTCTGGGATCGCGGCCTCGACATCCTGCCCAAGACACACTTCGTCACGAAGGCCGACGCGGGAGACTGGCGCCCTGAAGGCATCTGACTTCCTGACTACGGCTCAGAGACAACTTCCATCGGGCCGCGGCCGTCCTCTTGAGTCCGATCTGCGTCGTTCCCTGAGCACGGTCTACTACGCGCTGTTCCACTGCCTGGCGGGATGCTGCGCGGACACGCTCATCGGCAGGACCGAGCGCAAGACCGAATCCTGGCGACGCGCGTATCGGGCGCTCAACCACGGCGAGGCGCGCAAGGCGTGCCGCCGAGGTAGTGAGATCCGTGCCTTTCCGCAGGAGGCGCGCAACTTCGCGGGCCTCTTCGCGGACCTGCAGGACGAGAGGCACGAAGCCGACTACGACCCTGGCTGGAGCTGTTTCAAGTCCGATATCGAGAATCGCATTCGCGACGCTGCGGCCGCCATCGGAGCCTTCGAGTCCCTTGACGCCAAGACTCGCCGCGCCTTCGCGGCTCACGTGCTGTTCAGGAAGCGAAGCTGACTTCGCTACACTCCACCGCATCCGCTCGAACACTGGAGGACGCAGAATGAGAGGTCGAGTTCCCGCAGCCCTGCCCGCCATCCTCGTGCTGCTGATCGCGGCGCCGGCCTTGGCGGCCGAAGGCGAGATCAAGCGCGCCGCGAACGGCAAGCCCGACCTGACCGGCACCTACGACGCCGCCACGCTGACGCCGCTACAACGGCCGGAGGAGTACGGCGAGAACCTGTACCTGACTCCGGAGGAGGCCCAGAAGATCGCCACCGACGCGGCGAAGGCACGGGCCGACCGCCACCAGGTCTCCGACCCGGACCGCGAGGCGCCGCCGGAGGGTGGAGACGGCTCGCCCGGCGCGGCCGGCAACGTGGGCGGCTACAACAGCTTCTGGCTGGACCGCGGCACGGACACGTTCGCGGTGGACGGGAAGTTCAGGACCTCGATCATCATCGATCCGCCCAACGGCCGCATGCCGGAAACGACCGATGCGGCGAAGGCGAGGTTCGCTGAGCGCGCCAAGCTGCGCCGTCCGAACGAGGGCGTCGCCTGGTGGCTCGAACTCGACGGGCCGGGCCCCTACGACGGCCCCGAGTCGCTGCCGATCAGCGAGCGCTGCATCCTCGGCTTCACCGGCGCCACGCCGACCTTCCCGAGCGGCTACAACAACTACAAGCGGGTCGTGCAGACCGAGGACCACATCATGATCCTGATCGAGATGGTCCACGACGCACGGATCATCCGCCTGAACGACGAGCACCCGAGCCCCGAGGAGCGGCGCTGGCTGGGCGACTCGGTCGGCTGGTGGGAAGGCGACACGCTGGTCATCGACTCGGTGCACTTCCGGCCCGACGGCTTCCTGCGCGGCGCGACGAAGGACCTCCACGTCACGGAGCGGCTGACGCTTAAGCCGGACGGCAACATCCTCTACCACTTCACGATGGACGACCCGGCCACCTGGGAAGCGCCCTGGTCCGGCGAGTACATCTGGAAGCGCGACCAGGAGCGGGTCTACGAGTACGCCTGCCACGAGGGCAACTACTCGATGGGCGGCACGCTGCGCGGCGCGCGCATCCTCGAGGAGGACTGGCGCGCCGGCAAGGCGGCCAGCACGGGCGGCGAGTAGCGATTGGCAGCCGCGGTAGCCTGAATCCGGCGCTTCGCGCCAGAGTGCCGGCCAGAAGGCCGGCGCACCGACAGGGACCCGGAGGGCTACTGGTCTCGGCGGTTCGCGCCGATGGCGATCTCGGTGATGTGCAGACTGAGACCTTCTCCGGCGCTTAGACCGATCAGGCCTTCCAGGCTGAGGTCGGCGGAAGGGAGTTCGGCGACGGGCTCGCCACCTATGTAGAAGGTCGTCTGTTCGCCACGGACGTCGACTTCCAGCACGTTCTCGGCGGATGATGTGGCTGGATCGGCGAGCACGGCGACGGCATCGCTGCCGGTCCACGGCACGAGGTTCTGCACCTCGTCGCCTGTGTGCCGGGCGATGCGGAAGCGGCCGGCGTTGTCGATCTGGAAGGAGACGAAGGTCGGCGCCTCCCCTTCCAGGTCGCGGCCACCCAGGAAGAGGCCGAAGGGCGTGTCGACGCGGGTTGACCCGGAGCGTTCGGGATCGCCTTCGGGGAACAGGTAGATCGTGCTCTTGACGGCGTAGTTGCCAGAGGCGTAGCGGCCTGGATCCCAGAGCAGGCCGCCGGGGCCGGCGTAGACGTGCCAGCCGGGGCGCATGACGACGAAGTTCCGTTCGGCCGCTTCGTCGGAGCCGTCGTAGCGGACCTTCCAGTGTTCAGGACGCTCAAGGTTGTGGCCTGACTGGGCCGAGGCGGCCAGAGGCATCACGAGAATCGCAACCGCGACTGCGGCTTTGAAGCAGAGACTTCGACGGTGACGCATCGGGACTCCTCTACTCCGGCCGGTAGACCAATCGCATCTCGGAAACGACGTTCTTGCCGCCGTCGGCGAGCAGCTCATCGCGGGCAAACCAGCTTGGCTTCATAGCGCCGGGCGAGAACAGCTTCTCGGCCTGGTCGCGGTAGTGCGGCGAGTCGGGGCGGTCGCTTTGGCCGATCGGGGGCTGGGTGTAGCTGCGGATCGGGTTGCTCAGGATGACGACTTCGGTCGAGGTCTGGCCGCGGTTGCCCCAGCGCCTGCCGTCGGCGCGCGGCGGGCTGAAGCCGACGGCACGCATCGTCGCCATGCCGGCCTCGCCGAGGGAGCCGCCGCCGACCGGCCAGGACACCTCGTCGTTCGAGTCCTGGCGGCCGACCCGGAACACGTCGCCGAAGGCCGCATCGAAGCCGCCCGGGCCGGAGCGGAGGGCTTCCGCCGCGGCATCGATGGCCTCGACCAGGGCCGGCAACTCGTCGTCCTCGAGACCGGGCGGTTCCGGCGCCTCGCGGAACAGTTCCAGGTGGTCGTTGACCCGACCGGTCATGTTCCGCATTCGTTCGTTTCCGACCAGGTTCCGCAGCGCCTCGCGCCAGCGGAAGTAGGCGAGCGCGCCCCGGGAATCGGCTTCGGAGACGCCGTTCCACTCCGCGATCCGGCGGACGACCTCGGCGTGGTCCTTCGAGCGCTTGCCGGGGACCGCCGCCTCCGCCCGCAGCAGCTCCGCCACCCAGCGTTCGACCTGGTAGACGGAGCGGTTGAGCGCCAGTTCGACGATTTCCTCCTCGCTCCACTTGCCGCCGGCTTCCCGTTTCGCCTCCAGCAGCGCCACGGCGGCCGCGCCGCGCTGGTGGGTGTAGAGGGCCGGCTGGTTGTAGAGATACGCCGGATAGCGCTCCGGCACGAGCGGCGAGCCGACCAGCATCGTGTCCGGGCCGATGTTGTTGTTCTGCATGTAGCCCCGCTCGGGGTTGAGCAGGGACATCAGCTCGGACGCGGGGTGGATACCCAGCCACTCGGTCCCGGAGGTCGAGCCGTCCACGGGACGGCTCCAGTCGTAGCCGTCCGGGCGGATCGGGACGCGACCGGTCCGCTGGTAGTAGATGTTGCCGCCGGTGTCGGCAATCATCACGTTCTGCGGCATGATCTGGCGCACGTCCAGTGCCGCGGCGGCGCCTTCGTAGTCCTCGGCCACCATGAACCAGTACTTGGACTCCAGGTAGCCGATCTCCTCCTCGTAGGCGAGAGCCGCCGCGTACGCCCGGTCGCCGCGGCGCGCCACGATCGGCCCGTGGTGCGAGTACCAGAAGGTCGCCTCGCGGGTCTTCGCCTCGCCAGCGACGGCAACCTCGACCGTCCGGCTCGTCATCTGCCGCCATTCGCCGTCGTAGAGGTAGCGGCTCGGGTCGTCCGGATCGAGGGTGAGCTCGTAGACGTCGGCCGTGTCGGGACCGCCGGTCGTGTGGGCCCAGGCGACGTGCTCGTTGTGGCCCAGGTTGACGTAGGGAAAGCCGGACGTGGCGAAGCCGCTGATGTGGATGTCGCCCGCGTGGAGCCGCAGCTCCCAGTAGCGGTGGCGGCCGAGCCAGGAGAGGTGCGGATCGATGACGAGCGCCGCCGCGCCGAAGGTCGTCTGCTCCGGCGCCAGTGCGATCTGGTTGGAGGCCCGCAGGTCGACGTCGAAGCTCGGCTCGATGCCGACCGCCCGCAGGTCGGAGCGCGCCTGCCCCGCCGGCCAGCTCCAGATGAACTGGCGGCTGAAGGCGACCGGCATGTAGACGTCGACCGGGCGGTCGCCCCACCAGTCCGGCACCTCCTCGGGATGCGCGTCGAGATAGTCGTTGATGCCGGCGATGAACGCCGCGAGGTGCCGGCGGAGTTCCGGGTTGAGCTTCGCCTCGTAGTGGCGCTTCGCGGTGCCGTAGTGGTCCCACATCCGCGACTCGAGGTCGGACCGGACCCAGGCGTCGTTGTTGCCGGGACCGAAGGCGGCGGCGTACTCGCCGAGCCCGAAGAGGTAGTTCTCGAGCAGTTGCGAGAGCCGGTCCTCGGCCATCGCCCAGCCGGAGGCGTAGAGCCCGGCCTCCGCGGACTCGGCGTAGATGTGGGGGACGCCCCAGGTGTCCCGGTAGACGGTCGCTTCCTCGCCGTCACCGCCGGACGGTGCACAGGCCGTGACCAGCGCCAGCAGCGGTACCGCCAGGAGCGCACCGCGAACCAGCCGCGGCCCCGCTTCATTCCCCATGCTGCTCCTCCTCAGTTGCCCGGCTTCTTCGCCGACTTCGGCCGGAACGCCACAATCCGCTCCTCGTTCGTCACAAGATACGGCCCGCCGATCAGGTCGACGCAGTACGGGATCGCCGGGAACACCGCGTCCAGGCACTCGCCGATCGCCTTCGGCTGCCCCGGCAGGTTGACGATGAGGGACGATCCGCGAATCCCCGCCGTCTGGCGGGACAGGATCGCCGTCGGCACCGCCAGGAGCGACACCTGCCGCATCAGCTCTCCGAAGCCGGGCATCTCCTTCTCGGACACGGCCAGAGTCGCTTCCGGCGTCACGTCGCGCGCAGCCGGGCCGGTGCCGCCGGTCGTCACGACCAGGCAGCAGCCCTCTTCGTCACAGAGTGCGCGGAGCGCCGCCGCGATCTGCTCGACTTCGTCCTCGACGACGCGGGCGCACGGCTCCCAGGGCGAAGTCAGTACCTCCGCCAGGTAGTCGCGGATCGCCGGCCCGCCGCGGTCCTCGTAGACCCCGCGGGACGCGCGGTCAGAAACGGTGACGATGCCGATACGCGCCGGAGCGCCTGACGTGCCTTGATCCGCCACGCGCGAGAGCCTATCCCTGCTGCTCGTTGATACCCTTCCCGGCCGTGCCGGACTCGAAGAACGCTCCCCGTTTGCACGAACTGAAGGCCCTGCTCCAGGAGCGGAGCATCGCCAAGGGAGACTTCGTCCTGACCTCCGGTGCGCGCTCGCACTACTACTGCGACACGAAGGCGACGGTGCTGTCGCCGCGGGGTTCGCGGCTGATCGGCGAAGCGCTCTGCGAGCAGCTCCGGCCCTTCGGAGTCGACGCGGTGGGCGGACCCGAGGTCGGCGGCGCCTACCTGGCGACGGCGGCATCAGTGGCCAGCGACCTCGACGGAACACCGCTCTTCGGCTTCCTGGTGCGCAACAAGGCGAAGGGCCACGGCACGAGCGCCCGGATCGACGCCTCGTACCACCCGGACGGACGCAAGCTGATCGTCGAGGGCCGCCGGGTCGCCGTAGTCGACGACGTCGTCACGTCGGCCGGCTCGATCATCCGGGCAATCGAGGCAGTCGAGGCCGAAGGCTGCGAAGTCGCCGCGGTGTCGGCGGTCGTCGACCGCCAGGAAGGGGGCGGCGACCGCCTGCGCAGCCTCGGCTACGACTTCCGGCCGCTGTTTCTCGCCGACAATGAGGGCGATCTGACGCTCTACTCCGGAGACGGACGATGAGACGCGGCCGGCGCTTCGCAGCCGCCGCGGCCACCGTCGCGCTGGCCGCCCTGACCCTGACCGGGATCGCCACCGATCCGGCCCCGGCCCATGTCCGGATCACGACCGACATCAACTTCGCCGACGACGTCCGGCCGATCCTGCGCCGCTACTGCATGCCCTGCCACAACCCGAAGGGATCGGCGCCGAACTACATCGACCTGACGACCTACGGCAACGACGCGAAGCCCGGCGCCCGCGCCTGGGCGGTGGCGATCGAAGAAGAACTGATGACCGGCCGCATGCCGCCGTGGACCGCCGACGCCCGCTACGACCACTTCCGGAACTCGCGGCGGATGAGCCAGCAGGAAATCGACATCGTCGTCGCCTGGGTCCAGGGCGGCGGGCCCCAGGGGCCCCGGCGCAACCTGCCGCCGCCGCTGGAGTTCACGGAGGAAGAGTGGGAGCTCGGCTACCCCGACGTGGTGCTCGAGCCTTCGGCCGAAACGGTCGTCGCGTCCGGGCAGCAGACCGCCTCGCACCGCGAGGTGCTCGCCGTCGAGCTCGAGGAGGACGCCTGGATCACGGGCTACGAGTTCCGGCCCCAGCACCCTGGCCTGGTCTACAGGATGGCGGCCTGGGTGCACGAGCCCGACGACGCGGAGCCCGAGCAGCTCGAAGTCGAGGTCCAGGTGCCGTACGACCCCTTCCGCGACGAGGACGAACCCGAGCCGACCCGGATGCGCACCGCGACCGCCGGCCCGCAGTTCCTCGGCCAGTGGCTGCGCGGCGACGACCCGGTGCTGCTCCCGGACGGCGCCGGCAAGCGGCTCAGAACCGGCTCGAAGATCGAACTCGTCGTCGAGTACCGGCGACGTCCGAACGACGATTCGCGGACACTTGTCCGCGACCGCTCCAGCCTGGGCCTGTTCCTCGCCCAGACCGAGGACGAGGTCGAGCTCTGGGTGGAGAGCGCGCGGGCCGGCGGCGAGGTCGCGTTGAAGGGCCGCCGGGCCGCACGGCCGCAGACCGTGAGTATCTCCCTGGCCGAACGCGCCCGCCTGATCGGGCTCCACCCGCACGTCGGCGACCGGCTCGAGGCGATGGAGGTCCGCGTCCACTTCCCGGACCAGCGGGTCCAGACCGTCCTCTACGTCCCCGAGTACGACCCCGAGTTTCCGGCGAGCTACCTGTTCGACGAGGCGATCCACGCCCCGCCGGGCACCCGGATCGAGCTGATCGGCTCGTTCGACGTCGGCAGGACGAAGAACCCCCTCGTGCAGCCCTTCGCGCTGCACATCGACTACGAGCTCGACGACCACCTCGTCCTGCCGGAGATCTTCGTGCCGCGCGACGAGCCCCAGTCCCGCGGCGGCATGCTGGCCGCGGGATTCGGCGGCGCCGACCTGCCGGCCGGCGGCGAAGGTGGCGACGCGCCGGGGCTCGCGCCCAATCCGGCCGACCCGAACGCGGCCGCCCACATGGACCACAACCCGCTCCACGGCGGTCAGTTCTTCATGGCGGCGAACAACTACCACCACCTGGAAGGAGCGCTGCCGAACGAGGGCGAGTTCCGCCTCTACATCTACGACGACTTCAAGCAGCCGGTCGATCCGCGGAACTTCGGCGGCGACGTCGTCTTCGAGGCCTGGAACGAGGAGACGGAGAACTGGGACGAGACCCGCTACCCGATGGCGCCCGCGATCGGCAGCGACTACCTCATCTCGGAGATCCCCGGCGAACTTCCCGCCGAGTTCTTCGCCCACGTCTGGCTCGCCGGCGAGCAGCAGCGCTACGACTTCTACTTCGAGGAGACGACGGTGGAACCGGCCGGCGGCGCCTCCCGCGGGAGCGGCGCGATCCGCGCCGGGCCGCACAGCCACGAGCGGCCGCCGATGACGATCCCCGAGTATCCGGTCGCGATCACCGCCCTGATGGCGGCGAAACGCGACCGCGTCCGCAGCCAGATCGAGAACGGCGAGTGGCTCACGCTCTACGTGCCCGCCTTCGACGCGAGGGATCTCGCCGAAGCGCTGCTCGACCGGCTCGAGGGCTTAAGCGCGCGCGAGCGGGGACAGGCGCGCCGCGCGATCGGCCGCGTCATGCAGAGCGCCGCCGAACTCGACCGCAGCGGCGACCTGGCGGACCGGGCACGCGCCCAGCGGGCCTTCGAGCGCTTCGACGGCGGCGTCCGGGAGCTGGAGGATCTGATCGAGCCCTGACCGGCTGCCCCCGGGAGGCCGGCAAACCTGCTAAGGTACGCGCTCCCTGCGCGCCGCGGCAGCGGCCGCGCCGGACAGGCCACGTCGGAATCGGAATCAGCCAAGGGAACACGGAACAGATGGCCACCAAGGCATCGGTCGCCAAGAACGACCGCCGCAAGCAGATCGTCGAGAGATACAAGGAGCGCCGCGACGAGCTGCGCGCGCTGGCGAAGGACGAGCGTCTGCCGCCCGACCAGCGCTTCGAGGCCCAGCGCCTGCTGAACAAGCTCCCGCGCGACTCCAGCCCGGTGCGCGTCCGCAACCGCTGCAACGTCAGCGGACGGCCCCGCGGCTACTACCGCAAGTTCGGCCTCTCGCGGATCGCCCTGCGGGACCTCGCGCTCCGCGGCGAGCTCCCCGGCGTGATCAAGGCGAGCTGGTAGAAGACACCAGCGATCCGGCCACTGGGTGCGCCGGCGCCCTCGCCGGCATCCGCCGGCAGGCGGAATTCGGAACCCGTCAGCCGCCCAGGGCCGCGGCGAGTTCGTCGAGCATCTGCCGCTCTTCCCTGGACACGCTGGCCACCAGCCCCAGGAAACCGCCCGTGGCTTCCGCGACGCCGCGCGCGCGGCCGAGAATGTCGTCGCGCACGGCCGCCGCGTCCTCCTCGGCGAGCTCCGAGACGAGCGCCGCCGCGTAGCCCTTCCAGGCTTCGAGCAGCTCCGCGCCCGGGCGCCGGTCGAGCCACGCGGAGAGCACCGCCGCGGCGGCCGATCCGTCGGTCACGCCCGCGTCTCTCGCCGCCTGCATGATGGCGTCCCGCTCCCGCGCGTCCATCGAGTGGTCGGCCCAGGCCACTTCGATCAGCGGCACGAGGCCCACCGCCACCAACGCCTCGCCGTGAACGCCCGCGTCGAGCAGCGCGCCGAGCACGTCGCGATGCACGATGCCCGAAGCCGCGGCCAGCTCGTCGAGCTGCTGCTCGCGTTCCTTCTTTGCCTGCAGCTCCCCGATCAGCTTCCGGTCGAGGTCGCGGAAGAAGGCGTCCTCGAGAGAGTCGCCGCGTTCACGAAGGGCATCGGTGGTCATCTGGCTCGCTTCCTGTCGGTTCGGGGCGTAGGTTCTCGGGGCCGAGAGCGGCGGCATCGTAACACCTGGATCGGCCGCCTCCAGTGCACACTGGTACCCTCCATTCTCCTCCAATCGCCATCGTTCATCGCTCAGGGAGACACGCCCATGCTCCACCGTCCAGCACTGGATCGTCGACCGGTTCCACTCGCCGTTCTCATCCTCGCGCTCGCGTCGCTCGCGGCCTCCGGCGCGGCCGCCCAGTCCGTCACCGTCTGCACACCGGCGTTCTTCCTGGACGTGCTCGCGGACCTGGAGGACGAGCACGAGAACCTGGACCTGGTCGCCCTGGACGAGGATCTGGACCCCAACGTCTGCAACGGCCTGATCGCGGGTTATCGCGGCATCGAGAACTTCCTGACGGCCGACAGCAAGCTCCGCTGGATCCAGAGCAACTCCGCCGGGGTCGAGGGCTTCCTCGAGATCCCCGACCTGCGCGACAGCGACATCACCCTGACCAACGCGAAGATCATCCAGGGCCCGGAGATCGCCGACCACGCCTTCGCCCTGCTCCTGAACTTCACCCGCAACATCAAGGCGTTCAACGCCCAGATGCCGGAAGGTTGGAACACGGACCGCGCGCTGCCGATGATCGAGCTCCGGGGCAAGACGGCCCTCGTCATCGGCCTCGGCGGCATCGGCACCCAGATCGCGCAGCGGGCCGCCGCCTTCGGCATGACCGTGATCGGAGTGGACCCGAAGGACATCCCGATCCACCGCGATGTCGCCTACGTCGGCAAGCCGGACGAGCTCGACGACCTGCTGCCGCGGGCCGACGTCGTCTTCTCCGCCGTGCCGCACACGCCGGCCACGGAGGGCATGATCGGCGCCCGGCAGTTCGACTTGATGAAGCAGGACGTCTACTTCATCAACATCTCGCGGGGCAAGATCGTCGACACGGACGCCCTGGTCGCGGCGCTCGAAAGCGGCAAGGTCCGCGCCGCCGGCCTCGACGTGACCGATCCCGAGCCTCTGCCGACCGGGCACCCGCTGTGGACGATGTCGAACGTGACGATCACGCCGCACCTGGCGACGATCTCCGACCGGCTGGAAGAGCGTCGAACGCAGCTCCTGCGCGACAACATCACCCGCTTTGCCACCGGCAGGCCGCTCCGCAACGTGATCGACAAGCAGGCCGGCTACTAGGAGTCGTCGCTGCGTCCGCGCAGCGCTGACGCGCATGGAACTGGCCGCCCACTGGGTGCGCGGGTCTTCTGACCCGCTGCCGCCGCAGGCGGCTTGGGAGACGTGCCGGCCGCCAGGCCGGCTCCGCTTTGGCGGAGCGTTCCTCGCCCTCCTGCTCTGCGCCGCCGCCGCGGCCGCCCAACCGGCGGCCAACGAGTCGCCAGGGCTGCTCGACGCGTTCGTTTTCCGCCACATCGGACCGATCGGCAACCGCGTTTCCGCGGTCGCCGGCCTGCCCGGGGATCCACGGACCGTCTACGCCGGCGCCGCCTCGGGCGGGCTCTGGCGCAGCAACGACGGGGGCGTCGACTGGGACCCGATCTTCGACCGCCAGGAAGCGGCTTCGATCGGCTCGGTAGCGGTCGCCCCGTCCGACCCGAACGTGGTCTGGGTCGGCACCGGCGAGAGCTTCATCCGCAGCAACATCTCGATCGGCAACGGCGTCTACCGCTCCACCGACCGCGGCGACAGCTTCGAACACCTGGGGCTTGAAGCCAGCGGCCGCATCGGCCGCATCCTGGTCCACCCGGACGATCCCGACGCCGCCCTGGTCGCCGCCCTCGGCCACGCCTACGGGCCGCAGGAGCAGTCCGAAGCGGCCCGCGGCGTCTTCCGGACTACCGACGGCGGCGCGACCTGGGAGCACGTCCTGTTCGTGGACGCGGACACCGGCGTCGTCGACCTCGCCTTCGCGCCCGACAACCCGCGCTTCGTCTACGCCGCGGCCTGGCAGATCGAGATCCGCACGTCCGGCCGCACCAGCGGCGGCCCGGGCAGCGGCATCTACCGCTCGAGGGACGGCGGCGACACCTGGACCCGCCTCGAGGGAGCGGGCCTGCCCGAGCCGCCGCTCGGCAAGATCGGACTCGCCGTGTCGGCCGACGATCCGGACCGCGTCTACGCCCTGATCGAGACGAGCTCGAACCGCGACTTCGCCCCCTCCGATCCGTTCGCCGGCGTCCTCTGGCGCTCGGACGACCGCGGCGACTCATGGCGGCTGGTCAGCCGCGACCTGAACCTGATCACCCGGCCGCTCTACTACACGCGGATGGCCGCGGCGCCCGACCGCGCGGACGAGGTCACCTTCGTCGCCACCCGGCAGTCCGTCTCGCTCGACGGCGGCCGCACCGTCGAGAACGAGGGCTACGAGCAGCCGGGCTGGGACCACCACGACATCTGGATCGATCCGCTCGACGCCGACCGCCGGATCGTCGGCCACGACGGCGGCGTCAGCGTCACGACCGACCGCGGGCGCTCCTGGTACCGGCCCCAGTTGCCGATCGCGCAGATGTACCACGTCTCGACCGACGACCGGGTGCCCTACTACGTCTACAGCAACCGCCAGGACGGGCCGTCGATGCGCGGGCCGAGCCGCGTCCTCTACGGAGGACGCACCCAGGGCATCCCGGTCGGCGAGTGGCACTCCGTCGGCGGCTGCGAGGTCGGCTTCTCGATGGTCCACCGCGCCGACCCGGACCTGGTGTGGACCGGCTGCTACGACGGTCAGCTCGAGCTCTACGACCTGCGCTCGGGCCAGGCCCGCGACGTCAGCGTCTGGCCGCTGGCCATCGAGAGCTCGCCGGCGTCGGCGCTCGAGTACCGCTTCCAGTGGACCGCCCCCTTCGCCGCCTCGCCGCACGATCCGGAGGCCGTCTACGCCGGCAGCCAGTACGTCCACCGGAGCCGCGACCGCGGCCAGAGCTGGGAACGGATCTCGCCCGACCTCACGACGGCGGACCCGGCGCTCATGCGGCGCACGGGCGGCCTGACCCTCGACGACGCCGGGCCGACGATCGCGCCGGTCGTCTTCGCGATCGCGGAGAGCCCGCTCGAGCCCGGGCTGATCTGGGCCGGCACGAACGACGGCCAGGTCCAGTTGACCCGCGACGGCGGCGAGACGTGGACCAACGTGACCGCGAACCTGCCCGGCCTGCCGCCTCTCGGCACGATCCGCAACATCGACCCGTCGGACTTCGCCGCCGGCGCCGCCTACGTCGCGATCGACCGCCACCAGGAGGGCGACACGACGCCCTACGTGTTCCGGACGAAGGACTACGGCCAGACGTGGACCGATCTCGCGGCCGGCCTGCCGCGCGGACCGCTCGCGAACGTCCACGCCGTCCGCGAGGATCCGGAGCAGGCCGGGCTCCTCTTCCTGGGCACCGAGAACGCGCTCCAGGTCTCCTTCGACGACGGCGCGAACTGGCGCAGCCTCTCGCGGCGGAGCGACGGCGCCGCGAACCTTGCTCCGGCGCCTGTCCACTGGATCGAGGTGCAGGAGCACTTCGACGACCTGGTCGTCGCCACGTACGGCCGCGGCATCTGGATCCTGGACGACCTGACGCCGCTTCGCGAGGTCGCCCGTGGGCTGACCGCCCGCGGCCCGACGCTGCTGGCGCCGCGGATCACGTACCGCTTCCGCACCCGCGGCGCGCCGATGGCTCAGCCGGACGTGCCGGCGACCGGCACGAACCCGCCCTACGGCGCGCTGCTCCACTACTGGATTCCGGAGCCGACCGAGGGCAACGAGACGTCGCCGGAAGGCGATACCCGCAGCGTGGCAGTCCGCATCCGGGACGGCGAAGGTCACCTGGTCCGCACCCTGGACGATCTGCCCGCGGGGCCGGGCCTCCACCGCGTGACCTGGGACCTGCGCCACGATGCGACCACTCAGGTCCGCCTGCGCACCCGGCCCGACGAACGGCCCGACTGGGAAATGCCGGAGGCAGGCTGGCGGCCCCTGCCCGACGGCGGCCGCTTCTCGATGCTGGCGGCGCCCGGCGGCTACCGGATCGAGCTGGTGCTTGCGGGTGACGGCGGCAGCGACGCAGAGGACGGGAACGAACCGATCTCGACGGTCGACATGGACGTCCTTCTCGACCCGGACTCCACCGCCTCCTCCGACGACCTGGCCGCGCAGCAGGCTCTGCTCGTCGAGATCCGCGACGGCATCGAACGGGCCGCCTACCTCATCAACGAAGCCGAGCGTCTCCGCCACGACCTGCGGCAACTCGAGGATCGCCTGGCGGAGCGCGGGGGCGATGTCGACGTCTTCGAGGCGACCAGCCAGGCCGGCTCGCTGCGCGAGGAACTCCGGGCGATCGAGGGAGAGTTCTTCGACCTCCGCATGACCGGCACCGGCCAGGACGCCCTGCGCTGGCCGCGCCGCCTCTACGCGCGCCTCACCTACCTGGCGCGCTCGGTCGGCCAGGCCGACGCCAGGCCGACCGATCAACAGGCCGCGGTCTGGAGGATGCTGAGGGACGAACTCACCGAGCAGGAAAACCGTTTCGGCGCTACTCTTGCCGGCCCGCTGGCGGACCTGAACCGGACCCTCGCCGACAGCGGTTTCCCGCTGGTGGACACTCGTTGACCGTAGCCGCATCCTCCCTTCCGCGTCGCCCTGAAGCGGCTGCGTTCCGCCGGCGCCGCATCGAGGCCAGCGGCACCCAGCTCGAGGTCTACGAGTGGGGCCCAGCCGATGGTCCCGCGATCCTGCTTGCTCACGGCATCCAGGACTTCGCGCTGACGCTCGCGCCGGTCGCGGAGGCGTTCGCCGCCGACCACCGGGTCATCGCCTACGACCTGCGCGGCCACGGCGAGAGCGCCCATCCCGGCATCTACACGATGGCCCACCACATCGCCGACCTGCACGCCGTGTTCCTCGACTGCGAAGTCGAGCGGCCGTTCGTCATCGGCCACAGCCTCGGCGGCCAGGTCGTGGCCCAGTGGGCGGGCATCTTCGCGGAGCTGCCGCGGGCCATCGTGCTGATCGAGGGTCTCGGGCCGCCCTACGCGCTGAACCGGTTTCCGGAAGAGGTCAAGCAGAAACGGGCCAGGACCGGGATCGAGGCGCTCACCCATCCGCGACAGCACCGGATGGTCGCCTCGAAGGAGCACGCCTGGGACCTCCTGAAGCGGGTGCATCCCCGTCTCGACCCGGAGCGCGCTCGCGAGTTCGTCGACCTGGGCACGCGACCCCTGCCCGGCGGCGGCCTGGAGTGGAAGTGGGATCCCCAGGTGGTGACGACCTGGATGTCGAACGTGCCGGAAGCCTCCGAAGAACGCTGGAGCTGGGTCACCTGCCCCACCCTCATCCTCACGGCCGCCCTCGCCAACGAGTTCTGGACCAGCCGCCGCGGGGTCGACGACCAGCACGCCACCCCCGAACCCGAAGAGATCGCCCGCCGCGTCGCCCTCTTTCGCCGCGGCCGGCACGAAGAGATCGAAGGCGCCGGCCACATGGTCCACTACGACGCCCCGGACCGGCTCGTAGCGATGATCCGCCGGTTCCTGGGCGGCCTGCCGGCGGCGTAACGTTCTCGGCTTGCACCCGCCCGCGTGGGTCCAGGGAGGGGGTCCCGGACGGCCGCTCGCGCCCACTTGGTGAACCAGGGGTCTGGCGCTCGCTTCGGTCGCCGGCGCTCCGGGAGGACGTCGCTAGATGGAGGCTCTACGGCAGTCGCTTGGCTCCAGCCCGCCGGGACCCCCTCCCTGGACCCACGCGGGCTGGAGGTCGTTGCCGCTCGTGACGGTGCTACTACGACAGGCGTGGACGCCCCACACTGGGTGCGCCGGCGCCCTCGCCGGCCTTCGGGCGACGACGCGGAGCGTCGGCGTACGAGAAACGCGCGAGGCCGAAGGCCTCACCGCTAGTCGCCCAGGAGCTTCGTCAGCAGGTCGGCGAGGCGGTAGCCGGCGAGGGCGGCGCGCTGCAGGGAGATGTCGTATGCGAGGTCGGCGTAGGCGGCGGGAGGGGCTTCGCCTCGGGTGAGGTCGGAGGGATAGAGGGTGTTGCGGACGATTCGGTTGGACTCTGTAGCCCAGGCCTCGAAGTCGCCGGACTTGAGGCTGGCGCGGACGGCGTCGTCGAAGGGGTGGCGAGAGCGGGCCTCGGCGGCGACCCGGTCCTTGTGGGCTTCGTACTCGCGGTCGCGGAGTTCCCCGAAGGCTCTCCAGAACCGTTCGGATGGCGGCGGCCGGTTGGACTCGGAGGCGAGTTTCGCTAGCGCCTGCTGCCGGTAGTCGGCCCGGAACCGGCCGTCGAGGGCGCCGTCCCAGAAGGCGTGCAGGTTGCGGTTCCACTCGTCCAGGCCGAAGCCGTTGCCGCCGCGGTCGCCTTCACGCTCGTCGCGGCGCTCGGTGACCCGGGACGCGGCGTGAAGAGGCTGGTGGACATCGCCGACGAGGTGGAAGATCCAGGCCAGGTGGATGGCGCGCTTGCCCGGCCGGCCGGACGAATCGGCGACGGAGCGCGCAAGTTCGACCAACTGGCTCACGGCGTTCGGCTCGGCCACGGGCAGATCCGTGTCGTGGGCCGATCCGTCCGCGCCCTGGCGCCAGGTCCAGCCGATGTAGTGCCAGGTCGGGCGGTTGTACTTCTCGAGCTGGCGCGCGAGATCGGGCCAGTAGGCGGCGCGCTCGAACAGGATGCGGTCGCCGTCTTCGGCGGTCTCGGCATCCCCCAGGCGATACGCGAACCGGCCGCAGCCGCGACGGCGATCCTGGTTCAGATCGAGGCAGTGCATCAGGCTGTCGCGGGGTGCTTCCCGAAACAACGCCAGGACGCGGCTGCGAACCTCCGGCTCCAGTTCCTGCCAGGCGATCCGGGCAATGAGCTCATGGCCGAAGTCGTTCCAGGCATGCGCAGGCACCGCCCCGCCAACCAGCAGGGCAATGCACCCTGCCACTAACCCACGACCGCATCTCTGCATGCGCGCTCCTCCTCCCCGCAACTCAGACCTCGTAGCCTAGCGCCGCAGCGTCCAGCCCGCCGGGACCCCCTCCCCCGGCTCCGCGCGGGCGCGTCAACACCGGCGCCGCTACGCCAACCGCCGTTGATAAAGTGCGCGCCGGTTCGCCTCCGCAGAAGCCCCGTCCACCGTGTCCAGCGTTCAGAACTTCACGCTCTACGACGTTCTCGTCCGCAACGCGACGGCGTTCGGCGATCGGCTCGCCATCGTCACGGAGGATGGCGAGGAACGGAACTTCGCGGAACTCCGCGACCGCGTCGACGCGCTGGCGGGCGGGCTCGACGGACTCGGCCTCGCGGCGGGGGACCGCCTCGCCGTCCTGGCGCAGAACTCGGCGGCCTACGTGGAGCTCTACTTCGCCTGCGCCCGCCAGGGCATCGTCGTCTATCCGATCAACTGGCGGCTGCAGCCGGGCGAGATCGAGATGCTGGTTCGCGAACGGGCGAAGCCCCGGGCGTTCGTCGTGGGCGCGGACTTCCTGGACGCCGTGCCGGGCGGCCCCGGCGACGAGGCGATCCCGCACTGGTTCCAGTTCGGCGACGATGCGGCGGACGGCTACGCCTCGCTGGACTCGCTCTACGCCGGCGCCGGCGAGGCGGCGGACCTGCCACGGCCAGACGTCTCCGCCGGCGAGCCCTTCGCCGTCATCGCGACCGCCGCCGTCGACGTGATCCCGCGCGGGGCCCTGCTCAGCCACTCGAACCTGGTCTGGGCCAACCTGCAGGAGATCGCGTCGCTCGGGCTGGACGGCACCGACCGCAACCTGGTCGCGCTGCCGCTCTTCCACATCGCCGCGCTCGGCCACCTGCTGAGCGTCTTCCACGCCGGCGGCGCCAACGTCGTCACCGCGAAGTACGACCCGGCCCAGGCCGTCGAACTGATCGACCGCTACGCGATCACGATGATCAGCGACTTCCCGCCCGTGCTCACGACCCTGCTCGACGCGGCGGCCGCAGCCGGGAGCCGCCTGCCCAGTCTCCGGCACGTGACCGGCCTGGACTCGCCGGACACGATGCAGCGGCTGCACGACGAGACGGACGCCACCTTCTGGGCCGGCTTCGGACAGTGCGAGACGAGCGGTTTCGTGACGATCCAGAACGCCCGCGAGCGGCTCGGCTGCGCCGGCAAGGCGGCCGAACTCTGCAGCGTCCGCCTGGTCGACGACGATGACCGCGAAGTGCCCGCCGGCGAAGACGGCGAGATCGTCGTCCGCGGACCGCTGGTCTTCCTGGGTTACGACGGGCAGCCCGACGTCACGGCCCACACATTCCGGGGCGGCTGGCACCACACCGGCGACATCGGCCGTTTCGACGAGGAAGGCAATCTCTTCTACGTCGCCCGCAAGCCGGAGAAGGAACTGATCAAGCCCGGCGGCGAGAACGTCTACCCCGCCGAGGTGGAGGCGGCGATCCTGGAACTCGACGCGGTGCGCGCGGCATGCGTCTTCGGGGTCAGCGACGACCGCTGGGGCGAGGCGATCCGCGCCGTGGTAGAGGCCGACGCCGACGCCGGTCTCGACCAGGAGTCGGTCCGCGAGCACGTCGGTTCCCGGATCGCCCGGTTCAAGCGGCCCCGCGACGTCATCTTCACCAGCGACTTGCCGCGGAGCGGCGACCACGTCGACCGCGCCGCGGTCAAGGACCGCTGGGGAGACCAGTAGCCCGCCGTGGCGGAGCCGCCGCGGGCAGCCGACCCGGAACTGGTCGGAATCGAGAACGCGATCCTCGACCTGCTGGTGCGGGTAGAGGACCGGCACCTGGACGAGATGGGCCTCGACAAGGGGATCATGAAGCTCGTCACCGCCGAAGAGCAGGAGGCGATCCTCGATCACGTGCTGAACCGCGACGGCGAAGTCCTGCAGCCGGAGATCGAGGCCGGCGGCTCCTGCGCCAACGTGCTGCGCGCCGCGTCCCTGCTCGGCGTGGCCACCAGCTACAGCTCGGCGGTCGCGGGCGACGACACCGGCCGCCTGTTCGAGCGCGGTCTGAACGCGAGCCGGGTCCGGAACCGGCTGGCCCACATCGACGGCGTCACCGGCACGTCGGTCGTCCTGGTGACCCCCGACGGCGAACGGACGATGAACACGCACCTGGGCGTGTGCCGGCAGTACCGCCCGGAACACGTGCCCGAGGACGACATCCGACGGTCGCGGATCTTCTTCACGACGGGTTACATCTGGGACACCCCGAACCAGATCGACGCGATCGAACACGCGATCGCGGTCGCCCGCCGGGCCGGCGCCAGGCTGGCCATCGATCTCGCCGACCCGTTCGCGGTCGGCCGCTCGCGCGACCACCTCATGCGGCACAAGGAGCACGGCTTCGACATCCTCTTCGCCAACGCGGAGGAGGCGCGGATGATGACCGGTTTCGGGCCGGAGGCCGCGGCCCGCGAGCTGGCAAAGACGATCGAAGTCGTGGCGGTCAAGGACGGTGTCCGCGGCGCCTGGGTGCGCCGGGGCGATGAAATGCACCACGTGCCCGCCCACCGGGTCGAGGTCCTCGACACGACCGGCGCCGGCGACTGCTTCGCCGCCGGCTTCCTCTACGGCCTGCTTCGGGACCTGCCGATCCGCACCTGCTGCGAGGTCGGCATCGCCATGGCGGCGGATACGATCACGCACCTGGGCGTCAAGCTGTCGCCCGACATCCGGGAACGGCTGGCGGCGCTCGAAGAGCGGCAGGCCGCGGCGGTCCAATGACAGGAGAGAGGCCATGAACCGGAACATCGTCCACATCGAGCCGGCCTCCGGCCGGCGCGTTTCCCAGCCGCCTTCGGCGGCAGCGGGTCAGAGGACCCGCGCACCCAGCGTCGGACTGGCCGCCGCCGTCGTGGTCGCGCTGGCGGCGCCGGCCACGGTCGCGGCGCAGGAGACAAACCCCATCGAGCCGCACCACATCGCCAGCCTGCGCAGCGTCGGCACGGTCGCGGTGTCGCCGGACGGCAGTCTCGCCGCTTACCTGCTGAGCGTGCCGCGGCGGCCGCTGGACGAGGACAGCGGCGGCTCGTGGACCGAGCTGCACGTGCTCGACATGGCGGAGCCCGGGTCCTCCCGGCCCTTCATCGCCGGGGCGGTGAACGTGGGCCGCCCGACCTTCCGCGGCAACGACGAGATCCTCTTCACTTCGCGCCGCGGCTCGGACAAGGCCTCCGCCCTCTACGGCATCCCGGTCGGCGGCGGAGAGAGCCGCAGGCTGGTCGAGCACCCGAACGGCGTCGGCTCCTACCTCCTGTCGCCGGACGGCAGCCGGGTCGCCTTCCTGGCCCGCGAGGAGACGAACAAGGAGCTGAAGACGCTCCGCGAGAAGGGGTTCAACCAGGAGATCTACGAGGAAGACCGGCCTCTTGTGCGGCTCTGGGTCGCGGACGTTCCCGCGCTCGATGCGGACCGAAGCGACGACGAGTCGAAGCCCGTGCTGGTCGAGTCGGTCGACGGGCACGTCATCTCCGCCGTCTGGAGCCCGACCGGCGAACGCCTCGCAGCGATCACCACGCCGACCGCCCTGATCGACGACTCCTACACGAGCAAGTCCGTCGTGACCGTGAACGCATCGACGGACGGCTTCCCCGTGGTCTCGAAGGTCGAGGCGATCGGCAAGCTCGGCCAGGTCGGGTTCAGCCCGAACGGCGAGCAGGTCGCCGCCGTCTCGGCCGCCGATCAGCACGACCCGGCGGCCGGCAGACTGATGCTCGTGAGCGGCGAAGGCGGCTTCAGCGACCTGCTGCCGGAGCTCGAGGGCCACGTCGCCTCGTTCGCCTGGGAGGACGACGAGCACCTCCTGTACGCCGCCTCCGTCGGCGTCTGGACAACCCTGGGCAGGGTGTCGACCGACGGCGAAGCGGAAACCCTGATCGAACCGGGCGGCCCGATCAGCCTCGGCTTCAGCCTGCCCCGCGATGGCGGCGCGGCGGCGCTGGTGGCGGACAGCCCCGACCATCCGCGGGAGATCTACCGCTACGACCCGGCGGAACCGCGAGCGCCGCCGGTCCGGATGACGAACTCGAACCCCTGGCTCGACGACGTCGACCTGGCCCGCCAGGAAGTCGTCCGGCACAAGGCGCCGGACGGGCTGGAACTCGAGGGGCTGCTGATCTACCCGCTCGACTACGAGGAGGGCCGGCGCTATCCGCTGATCCTCTTCGTCCACGGCGGCCCGGAGAGCCACCACAGCAACGGCTGGCTGACCAGCTACTCGAACTTCGCGCAGGTCGCCGCGGCGCGAGGCTTCGTCTCCTTCTACCCGAACTACCGCGGCAGCACGGGGCGCGGCGTCGGATTCTCGAAGCTCGGCCAGCACGCCGCCGCGGGCCCCGAGTTCGACGACCTGATCGTCGCGGTCGACCACCTGATCGAGATCGGCCTCGTCGACCGTGACCGGGTCGGCATCACTGGCGGCTCCTACGGCGGCTACGCGTCGGCCTGGGGCGCGACCTACTACTCCGACCGCTTCGCCGCGGCGATTCCCTTCGTCGGCATCTCGAACAACATCTCCAAGCTGGGGACGACGGACATCCCGATGGAGATGGAGCTGGTCCATCACCTCACGACGCTCTGGGACGACTGGGACTACTTCGAGAAGAGCAGCCCGATCTACTACGTCAAGCGCAACCGCACGCCGACGCTGATCCTGCATGGCAAGGAGGACCCGAGGGTCCATCCCAGCCAGTCGCTCGAGCTGCACCGGCACCTGAAGTCGCTCGGCCAGGCACCGGTGCGGCTGGTCCTCTACCCTGGCGAGGGTCACGGCAACCGGCGCTCGGCGGCCCGGCTCGACTACATGCTCCGCACCCTGCGCTGGATGGAGCACTACCTCAAGGGCCCCGGCGGCGAGCCGCCGCCGCATGAGATCGACTACGCCGCCTGGCTGCCCTGGGCTGAGGCCGATGATGACGCGGACGAGGGAGGCGAAACACCGGAAACCGAGGCAACGGGCGGCGGGGAGTGAAGCGACCGTTCCCGCTCGACGCGGCGAGTACCTGGATGCTCGCCGGATGCCTGGCGCTCGGCCTCGCCGGATGCGCGGACGGCGGCGAGCCCGCCACGCAGGCCGCCGAACCGGCGGTCGAACGTCCGGCCTGGAAACCGCCGGCGCCGCCGCCGCCGCCGAAGCCCTGCGGCGTCGGCTGCATCGAGGGCGAGGGCAACGCCACGGTACGGTTCCAGATGGCCGGCGGCGACCACACCGCCACGGCCAGCGTCGAGGGCAACCAGGGCGTGTTCGCCGTGGGGCCGCCCGTCGACATCTCGCAGAACGCGGAGGACTGGTCGGGAATCACGACCTTCTTCGTCCCTGAAGCGGGCGTCAAGACGCTGCGAATCCGGGCCACCGGCAAGTGGAGCCTGACCATCCTGAAGGGGAAGCAGTCCTATGCGGACGGCTAGGTGATGAGGCTGGGCGTTCTCCTGCTGCTGGCGGCGGTCTGGCTCGCCCTGTCCGGGCCATACACGCTGCACGGGTGGCTGATCTTCGCCTTCGGCGTCGTCTCCGTCGCCTTCGTCTGGCGCCTCTACCTGGCGCTCGAACGGGCCGCGGGAGGCGGTTTCGAGTTCTTCCGCGCCTCCGCCTGGCTGAGGCTGCCGCGCTTCCTGGTCGCCTTCGCGGTCAAGGTCGCGGCGGCGAACCTCCACGTGACGAAGCTGATCCTGTCGCCGAAGATCGAACTCCACCCCAGGCTCCGGCGCGTGCCCGCGAGCCAGAAGACGTCGTTCGGCCAGGTTCTCTACGCGAACTTCATCACTCTCACGCCCGGGACGATCACCCTGGACCTCAGGGACGACGAACTCCTGGTCTACGCCCTCGACGCGGAGAGCGAGGCGGACGTGATGGACGGCTCGATGGACCGCGACGTGCTGCGGATCGAGGGAGGCTCGAACTGATGTACGTGGCGGGGATGGCGGCGATCGTCGTGACGATGTTCCTGGCGCTCGCCCGCGCCGCGATCGGCCCGACCGTGTTCGACCGCATCCTGGCCGTCAACATGTTCGGAACGAAGACGGTGCTGCTGATCGCGGTCGCTGGCTTCCTCACCGGGCGGCCCGAGTGGCTCGATCTGGCGATCGTCTACACCCTGGTCAACTTCACCGGCACTCTGGCGGTTCTGCGCTTCGCACGCTTCGGCAACCTGGCCCGCGACGACCGGAAGGCCGACCGTTGAGCGGCGCGCTGGACATCGCGACCGCGGTCCTGCTGGTCGCCGGCGGCTTGTTCTGCATTGTCGGCGGCATCGGTCTGCACCGCTTTTCCGAGTTCTACCAGCGCACCCACGCGGCGAGCGTCACGGACACCGCGGGCGCGGGCCTGATGCTCCTGGGCCTGATGCTCCAGGGCGGCCTGTCCATGGTCACGGTGAAGCTGGTCCTGGTGCTCGCCTTCCTCCTGTTCAGCAGCCCGGCGATCGCTCACGCACTGGTCAAGGCGGCTCACGGCCACGGGCTGGCGCTCGAGCTTGAGATTGAGGACGAGCGGGGAGGGGACGGCGATGCCGCCGGTTGAACTCCTCCTCATGCTGCTGCTGCTCGCCACCGTGATCGTCGTGGCGAGGCTCAAGGACCTGTTCGCCGCCGCCATGCTGACCGGGATCGCGAGCCTGCTCGCGGCCGGGCTGTTCGTCCTGATGGACGCCGTGGACGTCGCCTTCACCGAGGCGGCGGTGGGCGCCGGCGTCAGCACCGTGCTCTTCCTCGGGGCGCTCAGCCTGACCTCGCGGCGCGAGAAGCAGGAACGAACGAAGATCCTGCCGATCCTGATCGTCGCCGCCACGGGCGCGGCGCTGATCTACGGCACCTGGGACATGCCGGCCTACGGCGATCCCGACGCCGTCATCCACCACCACCTGGCCCCGGAGCTGATCGCCGAGACCGAGGAGAAGATCCACATCCCGAACATCGTGACCGCCATCCTGGCCAGCTTCCGCGGCTACGACACGTTCGGTGAAGTCGTCGTCATCTTCACTGCCGGCGTCGGGGTCGCGCTGCTGCTCGGCGGACTCGGCCTGCGGCGTCGGGATGAACGGGGCGAGGAGGAATCGTGAAGCCGCCGTCCCGCGTCCGCGAGATGCCGATCCTCCGGGTCGTCGCCCGGGCTCTGGTGCCGGTCATCCTCCTGTTCGGCCTCTACGTGCAGTTCCACGGCGACTTCGGGCCGGGCGGCGGCTTCCAGGCCGGCGTCATCTTCGCCGCGGGGCTCATCATCTTCGCCCTGGTCTTCGGCGCGGAGGCGCTGCGGCAGGTCGTTCCCGTGGTGCTGACCGAGCGCCTGATGGCGGCCGGCGTGCTGCTCTACGGCGCGGTTGGCGTCGTGGCGATGTTCCTGGGTGGAGAGTTCCTGAACTACTCGGCGCTCGATCCTCTGACCACCGGCCATCACGGCCAGCACCTCGGCATCATCGTCATCGAGCTGGGCGTCGGCATCGCCGTCGCGGCGACCATCATGCGCGTCTACTACGCCTTCGTGGGCCGCCGCCCGGGCGAGAACCAGACGGACGCGGACCCGGCCCTGGACGCGGGCGCCGGCGGGGAGGCCTCGTGAACCTGCCGCAGGCGCTCGTGTCTTCGGTTGGTTGGGGCCTCTGGGCCTACTGGCTGCTCATCGCCCTGATGATGATCGGGCTCTACATCGTCATCGCCCGCGACAACCTGATCAAGAAGGTGATGGGGCTCAACATCTTCCAGGCGGCGGCGATCCTCTTCTACGTGACGATGGCCAAGGTCGCCGGCGGCACGGCGCCGATCGTGCCCCATGACCCGGCTCACCCTGGCGGCCACGGCGCGCACGACGTCGTCTACTCGAACCCGCTGCCGCACGTGCTGATGCTGACCGCGATCGTGGTCGGCGTCGCCACCACCGCCCTGGCGCTGGCGCTGGCCGTGCGCATTCACGGCGACTACGGCACGTCCGAAGAGGACGAGGCGGTGGCGTACGACGCGGAGCACGGCTGAGGAACCGGCAGTGATCGAGAAGATCCTCGTCCTGGAAGTCGTCCTGCCGTTGCTGGCCGCGCCGGTCTGCGTGCTGGTGCGCCATCCGCGCTTCTGCCGCCTCTTCAGCCTCGGCGTCGTCGCGGCCTGCTTCGCGATCGCGGTCGCCCTGCTCGTCGAGGTGCGCGGCGGCGGCGTGATCTCCTACCAGCTCGGCGGCTGGCCGCCGCCGCTGGGGATCGAGTACCGGATCTCGACCGTCAACGCCTACCTGCTGGCCCTGGTCACCGCGATGGCCCTGGTCATCTTCAGCTTCGACTCCCGGGGCGGCCCGCCGCGCGTGCCGGAGCAGCGCCGGCACCTCTACTACGCGGTCTTCCTGCTCTGCATCTCCGGCCTGCTCGGCATCACGATCACCGGCGACGCCTTCAACATCTTCGTGTTCCTCGAGATCTCGTCGCTCTCGTCCTACATCCTGGTCAGCCTCGGCGGCCACCGCCGCGCCGTCATGTCCGCCTTCTACTACCTGGTCATGGGCACGATCGGCGGCGTCTTCTTCATGCTGGGCGTCGGCCTTCTCTACCAGGCGACGGGCACGCTGAACCTGCGCGACATCGCGGCGCGGCTGGAGCCTTCGCTCGACGATCGCGGCACCGTGCTCGCATTGGCGCTCCTGGTCGTCGGCATCTCGATCAAGCTGGCGGTCTTTCCGCTGCACCACTGGCTGCCGAACGCCTACTCGTTCGCGCCGCCCAAGGTCAGCGCCTTCCTGGCCGCGACGGCCACGAAGGTCTCCTTCTACCTGCTGGCGATGGTCCTGTTCACGATCTTCGGCGCGCCCTTCGTGTTCGAGGAACTGCGCCTCCAGGCCGTGCTGCTGCCGCTGTCCCTTCTCGCGATGTTCCTGGCCTCGGGCGCCGCGATCTTCCAGACCGACCTGCGGCGGCTGCTGGCCTACTCGAGCGTCGCCCAGATCGGCTACATGACCCTCGGCCTCTCGACCGCGAACGCGACCGGGCTCGCCGGCGGCCTCGTCCACCTGTTCAACCACGCTGTGATGAAGGGCGGGCTCTTCCTCGTAGTCGCCTGCCTGCTCTACCGGGTCGGCTCGGTCCACATCGACGCGCTCGCCGGCATCGGCCGTCGCATGCCGCTGACCGCGGCCGCGCTGGTCATCGGGGGCCTGAGCCTGATCGGCGTGCCGGGCACGGTCGGCTTCGTCAGCAAGTGGTACCTGGTGTCCGGCGTGCTGGAGCGCGGCTGGACGGCGGCGGCCGTGCTCATCCTGCTGAGCTCAACCCTTGCTCTGGTCTACGTCGGGAAGGTGGTCGAGGTCCTCTACTTCCGCAAGCCGGCCGAAACCCAGCCCATCGACCATGTGCGGGAGGCCCCGCTCGGGATGCTGGCGCCGGCCTGGGTGCTCGCGGCGGCCGCCGTCCTCTTCGGCCTGACCACGAACTGGACCTACGGCGTCGCCAGGGAAGCCGCCGAACTGCTGCTCGCGGGCGGGATCTGAGTCGACGATGAGTTCCGAGACGACGATTCTCGTCGCCCTGCTGCTGCCGGTTCTGGCGGCGGTTTCCTGCCTGCTCCTCGGCGGCGGCCTGGGCCGCCCCAACCTGCGGGACATCGCCACACCCCTGATCGGCGCCTGCACCTTCGCCGCGGTCTGGCGCCTCGCCGGCGACGTCCTGGCCGGCGGCCGGCCGGAACTCGTCCTCTTCGAGGTGCTGCCGGGCGTGGAGCTCGCGTTCCAGGTCGAGCCTCTCGGGCTGCTCTATGGCCTGGTCGCGAGCGGCCTGTGGATCGTCACCTCGATCTACGCGGTCGGCTACATGCGCGGCCACCACGAGCAGAACCAGACGCGGTTCTTCACCTTCTTCGCCCTCTCCATCTTCGCCGCGCTGGGCATCGCCTTCGCCAGCAACCTGTTCACGCTGTTCCTCTTCTACGAGGCGCTGACTCTCCTCACCTTCCCGCTCGTCACCCACCACGGCACGGACGAGGCGCGGCGCGCGGGGCGCATCTACCTCGGCATCCTGCTCTTCACCTCGATCTCCTTCCTGCTGTTCGCCATCCTGTTCACCTGGCGGCTGACCGGCACGATCGAGTTCACGCCCGGCGGCATCCTCGGCGCCGAGACGAGTTCCGGGATGGTCACGGTGCTGCTGCTGCTCTATGCCTTCGGCGCCGGCAAGGCGGCGCTCATGCCCTTCCACCGCTGGCTGCCGAACGCGATGGTGGCGCCGACCCCGGTCAGCGCGCTGCTGCACGCGGTGGCGGTGGTCAAGGCGGGCGTGTTCGCGATCCTCAAGATCGTCGTCTACGTCTTCGGCCTCGACCTGCTCGCCGGCAGCAACGCGTCACTCTCGCTGATGACGATCGCCTCGTTCACGATGCTGATGGCGGCCGTCATCGCGATCCGCCAGGACAACCTGAAGGCGCGGCTCGCCTACTCGACGATCAGCCAGCTCGCCTACATCGTCCTCGGCGCGGCGATGGCCACGGCTACGGGCGTCGTCGCCGGCGGCATGCAGATCGCCATGCACGCGGCGGGCAAGATCACCCTCTTCTTCTGCGCCGGCGCGATCCTGGTCGCCACCCACAAGAAGAAGGTCAGCGAGCTCGACGGCCTCGGCCGGAGGATGCCCTGGACCTTCGCGGCCTTCTTCCTCGCCTCGCTCTCGATCATCGGCATCCCGCCCCTGGGCGGCTCCTGGGCCAAGTGGTACCTGATGGTCGGCGCGCTCGAGACCGGCTTCGCCTGGCGGGCCGCGTTCCTGGGTGTGCTGATGTTGAGCTCCCTGCTCGCCGTCTTCTACCTGATGCCGGTCGTGGTCAGAGGCTTCTTCGCGGCATCGCCCTCGGCCGGCCCCAGCGGCAGCGCCGGCGGCGACCGCAAGCCGCTCGCCGAAGCGCCGTTTCTCTGCGTCGCGCCGCTCGTGCTCACCGCTCTGCTGTCGCTGGCGCTGTTCTTCGTGGCGGGTGATCTGACGTCGCTGCTCAGTTTCTAGGCGACAACCGAGCCGGGCAGCACAACGACATTCCCGGGGTGTCCTCGAAAGAGGGCAACTGGAAAAGGGGGTGCTGTCGTTTTCCAGTCCTGGAGCGGATCCCGGTACGACCCCCGGCAGGCCGTCAAAGACCACCGGGGACGGAGGAGAGTCGAGAGCCTGGTGCATCCCCAGAATCGAGGCTAGGACGGTCGGCGCGGCGAGGGGGCCGTGCCGCGCCAGGACCTCCGTCCCCGTCCGGCGACCCTGTACGACCTCTTCCGGGAGTACCCCAAATCATCGCCGATTCGCCTCATTTCCTCGCCCACTCTTCGGACAGTTCCTGAGAGCATTCAACTGCTCAGTCAGACCGCCTCGCCGGGGTCGGATGGCAGCGCAGCAATGGTCGCGGCCGAGCCGTCCGCAGTGAGGCGGTCGTTCGTTCGCGGACCGGAACCGAGGTTTTGACATGACGAGACCATCGTGCCAGACGATCCTTGGCCGAGCCGAGCCGTCCTGGGATGGGGTCGAGCTGTCTCCGGCCGCCGCCATCACCGACATGGAGGCGTTCGACGCCTGTGCCGGCTGATTACGCCGCGACCGTCTTCAGGGGCGGCTTCGCGCTCGCTGTCGTGTGCCTGGCGGCCGGCGCCGGGCTGGCGCCGGCCGCGGTCGGGGCGCGGCAGGTGGACGAGGTCGCGCCGACCCTGGACGCCGCGACGGTGAGCGGTCGCGTGTTGACCCTGGCCTACGACGAGCCCCTGGACGCCGGTTCGGCGCCGGCCGCCGGCGACTACGCCGTCACGGTGGACGGGGCCTCGCGCGGCGTCGCATCGGCCGCGGTCGACGGCGCCGACGTGGTGCTGACGCTCCCGTCGCCGGTCGGGCTCGGCGACACGGTCCTGATCAGCGACGCCTCCGCGTCGAGCTCCGTCAGCGACGAGTCGGGGAACCGGGCGGAGGTCCTGTCCGACGAACCGGTAAAAGTCCTGGTCAACATCGTCTTCATCCTGGCCGACGACCACGCCGCGCAGGCGGTTTCGTCGTACGGGTCGCCGCTCGTCTCGACGCCCAACATCGACCGGCTGGCCCGGGACGGCGTCCGGTTCGACCGGGCGCTGGCGCCCAACGCGATCTGCGTGCCCGCACGGGCGACGCTGCTGACCGGGAAGTACCCGCATCGCCACGGGGTCACCACGAACTACTCCGGAAGAAACCTCGGCGGCAACCGGCAGATTCAGCATCTCCTCGGAAAGGCCGGATTCAGGACCGCGATGATCGGGAAGTGGCACCTGGAATCCGACCCCCAAGGGTTCGATCGATGGGAGATTCTGCTCGGTCAGGGCACTTACTTCGCGTCGTCGTTCAAGACCGGGGAGGGAGTCATCGAAAGGCCCTCGGGCGCCTACACGACCGACGAGATCACGGACAGGGCCATCCGCTGGATGAAGGCCAACCGCTCCGCCAAGCAGCCCTTCATGGCGCTGGTCTGGCACAAGGCGCCGCATCGTCCCTGGGACCCGGCCCCCGCGGACCGGAATCGATTCACCGACGTGCAGTATCCGATTCCGGAGACCTTCTTCGATTCGTACGCGGGGCGGGTATCGCCGCTGCCGCAGCAGCAGATGCGGGTCGACAGGCACCTGACCGATCGCGACCTGAAGCACGCGGTACCGGCCGGCGACGCGAGGACCACGGCCGAATGGAAGCTCCAGACCTACCTGCGCGACTACCTGCGCGTCGTGTATCGGCTGGATCAGAACGTAGGCCGGATACTCGACTACCTCGATGACAGCGGTCTCGACGAGAGCACGCTGGTCGTCTATGCGTCGGACCAGGGCTTCTTCCTCGGCGAGCACGGCTGGTTCGACAAGCGCTGGTTCCACGAGGAGTCGATCCGGTTTCCCCTGATCGTCCGCCCGCCCGCCGGCCGGACCGGCTCGGCCGTGTCGGCGATCGTCTCGCAGACCGACGTCGCGCCGACCCTGCTGGAGGTCGCGGGCGTCGAGGTGCCCGACGACATGCAGGGCCGCAGCCTGCTGCCGTTCCTCGAGGGCCGCCGGCCGGACGACTGGCGGACCAGCTTCTACTACCACTACCAGGAGTGCCCCGGCGTTCACCGCGTCGCTCGCCACCGCGCGGTGATCACGGAGCGCTACAAGCTCGTGCATTACTACCAGAGCGGCGAGTGGGAGCTGTTCGACCGCGATGTCGACGCGCGGGAGACCGACAACGTCTACGCGGACGCCGGCTACGCGGATCAGGTGTCGAAACTGAAGACGGAACTCGCGCGGCTGCGTACCGCTCTCGGCGACGCCGACGGGACCGTCGCCGGTGCCGAGCCGGCGTTCCTCGAAGGTGCCGCCGCCCGCCGCAGCCTTGCCGAGAACTCGGTCGACGTGGACATCGGAGAGGTCTTTCGGACCCGGTCCAAGGGAGCGCCGGCGTACAGCCTGGAGGGCGCCGACGCGGACAGTTTCGCCGTCGTCGCCTGCAGCGGCCAGCTTCTCACGAAGCCCGGCGTCTCGTACGACCACGAGTCGAAGTCCCGGTACGCCGTGACCGTGAAGGTGACGGACACCTGGGGAAGGTCCGACACGATCGACGTCGAGGTCGCGGTCACCGACACGAGCGAACCTCCCGGCAAGCCGGCGGCCCCGACGGTGTCTCTTCAGGAGCCGGCCAGCCTGGTTGCGGCGTGGACGGCGCCCGGGAATTCCGGCCCGCCGATCACCGGCTACCTCTACCGGTACCGCGTCGTCCAGCCCGACGGTCCGTTCTCTTCGGGAAGCGTGGCCGTGGGCGACGGCGGCGGGGCCAAGGTCGTGATCGAGAGGGTGAGGGCCGACAGCACCTATGAGGTCCAGGTCCGGAGCCGCAACGAGGAGGGCGCCGGCCCCTGGTCGGAAGCCGGAACCGCCCGGACGCCGTCGTTCGGGCCGCAGTGGCCGATTCCCCGGGACGACGATGACGACGACGACGATGACAGCGACGACGGCGACGATGACGACAGCGGCCCGCCTCCGCCACCTCCACCTCCGCCGCCTCCACCCGGCGGCCCGCCTCCGCCGCCACCACCCCCGCCGCCTCCTCCCGGCGGTGGCAGTCCACCTCCACCTCCACCCGGCGGTCCTCCTCCCGGCAATCCTCCCCCGGGTCCTCCGCCTCCTCCGCCTCCACCCGTCGGTCCTCCCCGCGCGGCCATCGAAACGGACGCAGCCTGCGAGGCGGCGCCCTGCCGGGTCCGCACCGGCATGGCCGTGTCCTTTCGGGACGCGAGCACGGGCGCCGTGCGCACCCGGCTCTGGGACTTCGGCGACGGCAGGCAATCGCGCAGCGCCGGCCCGAGCCGCGCCTGGTCCTCGCCCGGGTTCTACGAGGTGACGCTGACGGTAAACGACGGCGGCACGGTCGAGTCGACCGCGTCGCTGACCTTCCTGGTCGAGGTCGCGGAACCCGCCGGGACCTGCGGGGCGGACGACCAGATCCGCTGCCTCGGGGACTCCCGCTTCGCGGTCACGGTGGACTGGCGCGGCGCCGGCGGCGAGGAGAGCAGCGCCACCGTGGCCTACGCGGGCACGAACGACTCGGGGATGTTCTGGTTCTTCGACCGGGCCAACTGGGAGGTCCTGGTCAAGGTGCTGGACGGCTGCGGGGTGAACGGCCGGGTCTGGGTGTTCGCCGCCTCGACGACGGACCTGGGCTACGCGATCCGGGTCGAGGACACGGCGACGGGCGAGGTCAGGGAGTACCGCGCCGAACCGGGCGCGCCGGCATCGGCGATCACCGACATGAAGGCGTTCCCGAACGCCTGCGCCAGCGACTGAGGGCCGATTCCAGCGCCCTGAAGCGGGACCCCGCGACGGCAGGATCGGGTCGGCCGGAGCGTGGGACACACGGACTGGTGGATCTCGTAAGTGTAAGTTGCATGGGTGTTTACGGCACGAGTGGGCACTATCGCGCCCACCCGGGTGCTGGCCGGCAGCTAGCGCGATACCGCGAAGCGGCGAGCCAGTACCCACCGACCGAAGTGCAGCCGCTCCTCCTTCGGCACCAATCCCAGCCAGCGCCCGAACTTCCGCCGGTCCGTGAACCTCGACACCTCCGCCAGACGGACCTCGACGGGCAGGAACCGCGGCGCCTCCAGCGCCTCCTGGTCCGCCCCGCCTGCCCCGGCCGCGAAGCGCAACAGGAGCCTCCGCTCCAGCCGCTCGAGCTCCGCCGCGAGCTGGTGCTCGACTCGAAGCGCCGCTCCACAGGACGCGCTCGCCGCGCGCCGCAGCGGTTCGTAGCGCGGCTCGACGTAGAGGTCGAAGCTGCTGGCCGAGAGCCCTCGCAACCGGCTGATCTCGCCCGCCGACGGCGCCATCTTGACTCCTGGCGTCAGCGCCTTCCATTGCTCATAGCTGACCGGCCGCGGCCCGCCGTAGTCCGGATCGGGCGTGGGTTCGTGGAGGGCCATCGCGATCACGATCCAGCCGTTGGCAGACAGCCCCGCCTCCAGGTCGCCGGCCGCTCGTGCGCCGACATCGTCCAGGGCGGGAAACCCGTCGCTCAGCCAGAACAGGAAGCACGGCGGATCGCCGCATCGCGGCGTCGTCTCAGCCAGGAGGCGCACCGCCGATTCGCGCACCACGTCTGCGTAGGTCGCCAGGTCCACCGGACGGTTCCCGGCCTCGAAGTACGCGTCGCGGCCCAGGTGCTCGCCCGCGATCTGCTCCAGCGCCGCCTCGACGGCTCGTGGCGCCGTCGTCGCCGTGAGCCGCTGTTCCGAACCGCTGACAGCACCGTCGTGCAGGACGATCTCGACCGGACCCAACCCCACCAACTGCCGCGCGTGCCGCGCCAGCGCCTCCGCACCGAGGCGAACCGTCTCGGGCTTCGCCAGCACCGCGTCGACGTAGACGAGGACAGGCCGCGGATTCGTCTTCGGGTCCAGCGCCGACACGCCGGTCACACCGCGCCGCTCGCCTGCGACCTCCACGACGAAGTCGCCGGACTCGAAGTCGGACGGCTTCACGTTCCGCAGCCGCGGCAGTTCGATGACGACCGACGACTCCGCCACCTCGACCGCGTCGGTGAACGTCCGATCCGGCGGCGGCTGGGCAGGCAGACCGGTTGCCACGGCGACGAACAGGACGGCTGCGACGATTCTGATCATGGAACCTGAGGCTATAGTCGCAGCCTCGAATGGCGCACCACACCACGCGACGCGCATTCCTGGGCGCGGTCGGAGCGGCCGGCGGCGCGACCGTCGCCTGCAGTTCCGGCGTGACCGTCAGTACCGCGGAGCCCGCGTTGAGCCACGAAGCGATTCCTCTTGACACGCCGCTCTCCGCCGAGGAGGTGCCGACGCCGGCGCTGCTCATCGACGTCGCGACGATGGAACTGAACCTGGCGAAGATGGCGGCCCACGCCGAGGAACACGGCATCTCGCTGCGCCCGCACACGAAGACGCACAAGTGCCCGCTCCTGGCGAAACGCCAGATGGAGATGGGCGCGGTCGGCGTCTGCTGCGCCAAGGTCGGCGAGGCGGAGGTCATGGTCGAGGCAGGCATCGGCGAGGTCCTGATCACGTCGCCGATCGTCACCGACGACAAGATCGGCCGGGTTGTCACCCTCTCGAAGCAAGACCCCGAAGTCACCCTGGTGGTCGACCACCGGGCCGCGGCCGAACGGCTGCACGAGGCGGCCATGGCCGAGGGCGTCACCCAACGGGTACTGGTCGACCTCGACGTCGGCACCCGGCGCACCGGCATCGCCACCGGCGAACCGGCGCTCGAACTGGCGCGGACGATCGACGGTCTGCCCAATCTCGACCTGCGGGGCCTTCAGGCGTACGCCGGGCACCTGATGCACGTTCACGGCCACGCCGAGCGGCAGGCCCGGTCGCTCGAGGCGCTCGAGGCCGCGGTCGAGACGCGGCGGCTGATCGAGGCGGACGGCATCGCGGTGAGCGTGTTGAGCGGCGGCGGCACGGGCACGTGGGACATCGACTCGGAGGTCGACGGAATGACCGACCTGCAGGTCGGCTCCTACCTGTTCATGGACGAGCAGTACCTGCGGATCGGCGGCCGCGACGGCGAGATCTTCGACGACTTCGAGACCTCGCTCTTCGTCCAGGTGACCGCGATCAGCCAGCCGGTGCCGGAGCTGATCACCACGGACGGCGGCTACAAGGCGTTCGCGTCGGACGCCGACCGGCCACAACTCGCCGACATCGGCGGCGTCGTCTACGGCTGGGGAGGCGACGAGCACGGCATCCTCCGCCTTGCCGACGCGACCAGACCGGTTCGACTGGGCGACCGGATTCGCTGCATCACGCCGCACTGCGATCCGACGGTCAACCTCTACGACGTCTACTACCCGGTGCGGGACGGCCGGGTGGAGGAACTGTGGCCGATCAGCGCCCGGGGCAAGTCCCAGTAGTCGAGCGGCGCCCCATCGTCGGCGTGATGGGTTCTGGAGCCGAGAGCCACGAGGACCTGGCCGCGCCCCTGGGACGCGCGATCGCCGAGAACGGCTGGCATCTGCTGACCGGCGGCGGCCGCGGCACGATGACGGCCGCAAGCCGCGCCTTCGTTGAGACGGAGAACCGGGAGGGCCTGTGTCTGGGGGTCGTTCCGAGCCGGCAGAACGGTGACGGCTCGCCGGACGGCTACCCGAACCCGTGGGTCGAGGTCACCATTCGCACCCATCTGCCGCTGTCCGGCGCCGCCGGAACGGGACCCGACTCGCGCAATCACATCAACGTTCTCAGTGCCGACGCCGTGATCGCACTGCCGGGAAGCGCCGGCACGTGGAGCGAGATCGAGCTCGCGCTCCGCTACGAGCGGCCGCTCGCCCTCTACGATCGGCCGCCCGCCGACAGTGAACAGTCGACGGCCGCGGCCGCAGCCGGCGCAGCCGTGTTCGCGGACCTCGACGATCTGCTCGCCTGGCTGCACCGCACGTTCTGAGTCATCCCGCCGTGCGGCCAGCTCAGCGGGTACCATCCGCTCTCCGATGAACGGCGCGGTCCAGGAGATGATCGACCTGCTGCAGATGGAGCAGATCGAGGAGAACCTGTTCCGGGCCCAGAACGGGCCGGGCAACCACGTCTTCGGAGGCCAGGTGCTGGGCCAGGCGATCGTCGCCGCCTCGAAGACGGTCGGCGACCGGCACCTGCATTCAATCCACGCCTACTTCCTTCGCCGCGGGGACCCGGAGCGTCCGATCCTCTTTGACGTCGACCGCATCCGGGACGGCAGGAGCTTCACCACGCGGCGGGTCGTCGGCATCCAGCACGGCCGGGCGATCTTCAACATGTCCTCGTCCTTCCAGGTCGAGGAAGGCGGTCTGGAACACCAGTCCGAGATGCCGGAGGTGCCGCCGCCCGACGAACTGCCCTCCGACGGAGACATCTACCGGAAGATGGCGAAGGACGACCCCTCGTACGAGCGTTTCGCGCACCGCTTCGAGGTGATCGACAGCCGCCAGGTCGAGGGCATCCAGATGCTGCCGCGCGGCGACCGCCCGGCCGCCGAGCCGCGCAAGAACACCTGGCTCCGCTGCCGCGAATCCCTGCCGCAGGACCGCATCGTCCACCTCTCCTTCCTCGCCTACATGTCGGACCTCGACTTCATGGCCGTGTCCATGCAACCGCACGGCCCGTCGATGAAGGGCTACAGAATCCAGGGCGCCAGCCTGGACCACGCGCTCTGGTTCCACCGCCCCTTCCGCGCCGACGAGTGGCTCCTCTTCAGCAAGGAGAGCCCGACCGCCGCCCGCGCCCGCGGCTTCGTCCGCGGGCACGTCTTCAACCAGGACGGCGAGCTGGTCGCCTCGGCGAACCAGGAGTGCCTGATCCGCCTGCGGGAGCGGGAACACAGCGTCGCGGGGTGAGGGTCGAGCAGGTTGACATCGTTTCGCCGGACTCGGAAACTCGCTACATGGAAGCGATCGACGCCACCGAGTTCGAGACATGCTGCCTGACGATCCTCGATCAAGTGGCCGCAACAGGCGAGCCCGTGATGGTGCTGAAGGGAGGCCAGCCCGTCGCTGAGCTACGTCCCGTTCCGCGGCTCCGGGCCAGGTACCCGCAGCACGAACTGACAGGAGAGGACCTGTCCCGCGTACTCCGGGCGGCGGACAGTTCCGTGACACCGTTGCGGATTTCCGGGCCATGACGCCCGAGACCCAGAGCGTCGAGTGGAAGCGCGCCTGGCGCGACGACTACCTCGCCTGGATCTGCGGCTTCGCGAACGCGCAGGGCGGCGTTCTCGAGATCGGCAGGGACGACAACGGCGATGTCGTCGGAGTACGCAACGTCCTCTCGCTGCTGGAGGACATCCCGACCAAAGTGCGAGCGCTGCTCGGCATCGTGGTCGAGGTGAATCTGAGAACGGAGGGCGGCCGCGAGTACATCGAGATCGTCGTGGCGCCGCACACGAACCCGATCAGTTACCGGGGCAAGTTCCACTACCGCAGCGGGAGCACGAAGCAGGTGCTGGAAGGCGCCGCGCTCACACGCTTCCTGCTGGAGAGGCACGGACGCACCTGGGACGATGTCGCCTTGCCGGGCGTCCGGCTCAGCGAGTTGGACGGCCGGACATTGGAGGAGTTTCGTCGTCTGGGGGCGGAGAGCAAGCGGCTGCCGCCCGAGGTTCTCGGCGAATCCGACGACGAGGTGATCGAGCGACTCCAACTCCGGGAGGGAGCGCTCCTGAAGCGGGCTTCCGCGCTGCTGTTCCATCCGGCCCCGCACCGGCTGGTCATGGGCGCCTACGTGAAGATCGGCGACTTTCTGGGCGGCGACCTGAGGTTCCAGGACGTGATCGAGGGCGACCTGTTCACGCAGGTCGACCGTACGCTTGATCTGCTCTACACCAAGTACACGCGAGGGCTGATCTCCTACAGAGACGACCTCTACCGAGTGGAGACCTTCCCGGTGCCCCGTCCCGCCATGCGCGAAGCGGTGATCAACGCACTGATCCACCGGGACTACGCCGAACCCGCATCCACGCAGATCCGGGTGAACGCCGAGAACATCGAGATCAGGAACGCGGCCCTGCTGCCGCCGGACTGGGCTGCGGTCGAAACGGGGATGCTCTCGCGGCCGCACAATCCGCTGATCGCCCAGGTCTTCTTCAGGGCCGGCATGATCGAGGCTTGGGGACGAGGGATCCGGCAGATCGCGGAGCATTGCAGGGAGGCCGGCAATCCGGCGCCGACCTGGGCTCGGGAACCCGGCGGCGTGCTCTGCCTGCGCTTCCCCTTCTCCGAGGCGTACCTGGCTGCCGATTCCGACAGCCTGGGCGCCGCCGATTCGCCAGAAAACCGCCAGAAGACCACCAGAAGACAGCCAGAAAACGGCCCGCTGTCCGATCGCATCCTCGCTCTCCTCGTCCGGACGCCTTCCGCGAGTCGCCGGGAGATGGCCACAAGTCTCGGCGTCACCGAGTCCATCATCAGGTACCAGTTGGACAAGTTGCGGGCTGCCGGCAAGATCGAGCGGGTCGGTCCCGACAGGGGCGGGTACTGGAGGGTGCTGGGCGAGGATTCCGGCGTATGATCCGTCGTCGCGTCCCGGAGCGCGCAACCCTCGCCTCGTCCCGCCTCCATGAACGACTCCGAAACCAACAGCAACGCAGCCCTGATCGCCGAGCTCCGCGACGCTCTGGGGGATGACGGCGTCCTCGTTGGCGACGAGGTGACGGCGCGGGCCGGGGACGGTTCGGGCACTGTCGCATGCGCGGCCCGGGCAGTGCTTCGGCCGCGCACCACGAAGCAGCTCGCGGCGGCTCTCGCGGCCTGCCACGGCGCAAGCCAGCCCGTCGTGCCGCAGGGCGGGCTGACCGGTCTCGTGGGCGGCGGCGTCGCCGGTGATCTCGAAGTCGCGATCACACTGGAGCGAATGACCGAGATCGAGGAGATCGACCCGGTGGGCCGGACGATGACGGTTCAGGCCGGCGCCGCGCTGCAGAGCATCCAGGAGGCGGCGGAGGCCGAGGGCCTGCTCTTCCCGCTCGACCTCGGTGCTCGCGGCTCCTGCACGATCGGCGGCAACGTGGCGACGAACGCGGGCGGCAACCGGACGATCCGCTACGGAATGACCCGCGATTCGGTGCTCGGCCTGGAGGCCGTGCTGGCCGACGGCACGGTGCTCTCCAGCCTGAACAAGATGGTCAAGAACAACGCCGGCTACGACCTGAAACACCTCTTCGTGGGCTCCGAGGGCACCCTCGGCATCGTCACCCGGGTCGTGCTGCGGCTGGAGCGGCGCCCCCGCAGCCACAACTGCGCGCTGCTGGCCGTGCCCGGCTTCACCGAGGTGACCTCGCTGCTGCGCAAGCTGGAGGAGGAGCTCGGCGGCTCGATGAGTGCGTTCGAGGTCATGTGGCGCGAGTTCTACGAACTGGTCACCGGCCCGCAGGCGAGGACGGCGCCCCCGATTCCGCACGGCGACCCCTATTACGTGCTGGTCGAGGCGCTCGGCGCCCGCCAGGAGGAGGACGCGGCGCAGTTCGAGGAGGCGCTCGGCGACTGCATGGAGGACGGCCTGATCGGCGACGCCGTGCTCGGCAAGTCGAAGGCGGAGCGGGACGAGATCTGGGCGCTGCGTGACGACGTCGAGCAGCTCAACCACCTGGCGCCCATCTTCACGTTCGACGTCAGCCTGCGGATCGCCGACATGGAGGGTTACGTGGGCGGGATCAAGGCCGCCCTGAGCGAACGCTGGCCCGGAAGCGACTGCGTCGTCTTCGGCCACCTCGGCGACGGCAATCTGCACGTGGTCGTCGGCGTGGGGGACGGTTCGCCGGAAGCCCGGAGCGCGGTTGAGGACATCGTCTACAGCCGCCTCGAGCCGATCGGCGGTTCGGTGTCGGCAGAGCACGGCATCGGCTTCGAGAAGCGGGCTCACCTGGGGCGCAGCCGGACCCCGGAGGAGATCGCCTTGATGAAGACGCTCAAGCGGACCCTCGACCCGAGAGGCATCCTGAACCCCGGGCGGGTGTTCGAGGCGGAAGGCGCCCCGCCGACCGGGTCGCACGCCATCGCTGGCGTGCGACTACCCGGATAGCGAGATTGGGGCTCGCCGCTTCGCGGCTCGCGCCTCATGCCGGCGGGGGCGCCGGCGCACCCAGTGAGTGGAGCTTCAGGCGTACTCGGGCGCGAGATCGTCGCGCAGGCGTTCGAGCAGTTCCTTCGTCTTGACGATCCCCTCGTCGGCGGCCATCCGGCCCTCGAACTCGATGCCGACCCAGCCGCGGTAGCCCGCGTCGAGGACGATTCGCATCATCCGTTCGTAGTCGGTCACGGTCTCGTCGCCGTTCTCGTCGAAGTCGTAGCTCTTGGCACTGACCGCGCGGGCGAAGGGCATCAGCTCGGTGACTCCCTGGTAGCGGTCGTACCACTCTTCCGGTTCGTACGATGTCCGGAAGTTGCCGAAGTCGGGCAGCGATCCGATGCGAGGATGCTCGACCATGGCGAGCGTGCCGGCCAGCCACTCGCCGTTGCTCGAGATGCCGCCGTGGTTCTCGACCAGGATGTCGATGTCGTAACCGTCGGCGTACTCGCACAACTGGCGCAGGCCGTCGGCCGCGAGTTTCTGCTGCTCCTCGAAGGAACCGGCGCTCGCCGCGTTCACGCGCACCGCGTGGCAGCCGAGAAAGGCCGCCGCCTCGACCCATTTGTGGTGGTTCTCGACGGTCTGCGCGCGGTCCGTCGCGTCCGGAGCGCCGATGTCGCCTTCCGCGTCGCACATGATGAGCAGGCTGGTCACCCCCTCGCCGTCGCAGCGCGACTTGAGTTCCGCCAGGTACTCCTCGTCGCGCGCGCGGTCGAAGAAGAAGGTGTTGACGTACTCGACCGCCTCGATGCCGAGACCGCGGGCGCGGGCCGGGAAGTCGAGGTGGTCGAGTTCGCCCTGGTAGAGCGAGCGCGGATCGCTCTGGAGGACATCGCCGAAGGTATCGTCGGCAAGAGCGCTCAGCGACGGGCCGAACAGCTCACGGAAGTAGGACCACTCGGCCAGCGAGATGCGGTACAGCGGCTCGGCCGCTGCCGCGGCAGCGGCCTCCTCTTCGGGAGCATCGCCGGGCATGCATCCGGTAGCGGCCGCGGCGCCCAGCACGGCGCCGGCTTCGAGGAAACGTCGGCGGTCGATTTTCGCGGTTCTCATGGGCGGAGAGTCTACTTCCCAGTGTCGTCGTCGCTTCGCGACGCGTTCCTTCATGGAAGCCGGCCAGAAGGCCGGCGCACCGACACTCGGCTCCATCCGACGCGAAGGCAAGACCGCGAAACCTCGGCGAAGCGCATCGCGTAGTAGTGAGCAGGAGGAGTAACACTCGACATGGAAGTCCTGACCATCCTGACTCTCGGGGCGATCGCCCTCGGCCTGCTGGCCGTTTTCGCCGTCGTGGCCGTCGTCGCGAAGATCGCCTTCAAGCTCGTGCTTCTGCCGTTCAAGATCATCGGCTTCATCGCCGCGACCCTGCTGGCCGCCATCCTGATTCCGGTCGCGGTCATCGCGCTGCCGGTCGCGCTCGCCGTCGGCGTCGTGCTGCTGGTGGTCGGCGGCCTGGTGGCGGTCGTCTGCGCCGGGTTCGGTTTGCTGGGGGCGATCTTCTAGCCCGAAGTTCTGAGCGTTCCACGGGTTCGCGTGGTGCGTTTGGGCTTGTCGCGGTTGGGTTTAGGGCCGTCGGGCACAGCGTTTACGCTGTCATTCGTAGCCATGTAATAGTGAGAATGGAGATAGACACAGTGAGGTTTGTCGTCTACAATGCGAAGCCATGTACATCGAACGCGTGCCCAACCGCAACTCCCCGCCCGCGGTGCTGCTGAGAGAGTCCTACCGACGCGACGGAAAGGTCAGGAAACGCACCATCGCAAACCTCTCCAGGTTGCCGGACGACGTCGTCGAGGGAATCAGAACGCTCCTCAAGGGCGGCGTAGCCCTCGCCTCCCTCGACGACGCCTTCCAGATCCTGCGGGCCAAACCACACGGACACGTCGCCGCCACCCTCGGCACCATCAGGAAGCTCGGCCTCGAAAGACTGATCGACCGCAAACCCTCCAGACAACGAGCCCTCGCCGTCGCCATGATCGCCGCCCGCATCCTCGAACCACGGTCCAAGCTCGCCACCGCCCGAGGACTCGCCAGCGAGACAGCCAACCACACCCTCGCCGAAGAACTCGGCGTCGAAGACGCTTCGGCCGAAGACCTCTACGACGCCATGGACTGGCTGCTCGAACGGCAGCCGAAGATCGAACGCGGTCTCGCCAGGCGGCATCTCGAGAACGGCTCGCTCGTCCTCTGCGACCTGACCTCGGTGTACCTCGAGGGCGGCAAGTGTCCGCTGGCCAGACACGGCTACTCCAGGGACAAGAAGCGGGGCAAGCTCCAGATCGTCCTCGCCCTGCTCGCGAACCGGGAGGGATGCCCGACAGCGGTCGAGGTCTTCGAGGGCAACACCGCCGATCCCGGCGCCCTGGGCAGCCAAGCGCGGAAACTGTGCGGCCGCTTCTCGCTGGACCGGGTCATCGTCGTCGGCGACCGCGGACTGATCACCAACGCCCGCATCGAGGAAGACCTCCAACCCTCCGGCCTGGACTGGATCAGCGCCCTGCGCGCACCTGCGATCCGCACCCTGGCCGAGCAGGGGCACCTGCAACTGTCGCTCTTCGACCGGCGGGACATGGCCGAGATCAGCGTCCCGGAGCTGTACCCCAAGGAGCGGCTGATCGTGTGCCGAAACCCGCTTCTGGCCGCCGAGCGCCGCCGCAAGCGCCTGGAACTGCTCGACATGACCGACGAGCTCCTCGAAGCCGTCGAGAAGGCCACGAAGCGAAAGAACAGGCCGCTGCGCGGCAGCGAAGCCATCGCTGTCAGAGCCGACCGCGCCCTGCGCAAGTACAAGGTCGCCAAGCACTACGACGTCGAGATCGCCGACGACGGCTTCAACTGGCGCCGCAACCAGGAGCGCATCGCCCGGGAGGCCGCCCTCGACGGCCTCTACGTCATCCGCACCAACGTCCCGGAAGACGACCTGCCCGCCGACGAGGCCGTACGCTCCTACAAGAGCCTGAGCCACGTCGAACGGGTCTTCCGCAGCCTCAAGAGCGTCGACCTCAAGGTGCGACCCGTGCATCACCGGCTCGCCGGACGCGTGCGCGCACATGTCCTCCTCTGCGTCCTCGCCTACTACGTCGAGTGGCACATGCGAAAACGCCTCGCAACCATCCTCTTCGACGACCACGCCAAGACCGACGAACGCGCCTCGCCCGTCGAACCGGCGCGGAAATCCAACGCCGCGAAGATCAAGGCCAACTCCGGCTGCACCCCCGACGGACTGCCCGTGCACAGCTTCCAGACACTCATCGAAGACCTTGCCACGCTCACCAGAAACCGCGTCAGGACGCCCGGAAACAACGACGCGATCGCCAACATCCTGGCCCGGCCGACGCCGCTCCAGCAGGAGGCTCTCAGACTCCTCGGCGTACGAACCTGAAAGGACCGTACCCAGTACCGGACACATCCGAACCCACGACAACCCCCGTACCCACAACGGAATTGCCGCTTTGCCGCTCAGAACTTCGGTCTAGCGACGCGGGCTCGCCGCTTCGCGGCATCGCACGAGATGCCGGCGAGGGCGCCGGCGCACCCAGTGTGTACCGCTAGCGGACCAGGTGCCAGGTGGTCTGGCGGCCCGCCAGGTAGAGGACCTGCTCGCCGTCGTAGACCGCGCTCTGTTCGAGCTTGATCTGGACGTCCTGGCCGCCCCACATCTCGAGTTCTACCTTGACGTTGCCCTCGATCGCGTAGGCGGTGTCCGGGTACAGCGGCCAGTCGCCGCGAATCGGCGTCGGCCCCTGGTTGTCCCACATGCCGATCGTCGGTCCGGGCGCGTGGCCGAACGCGCCGAGCGGGTGCGTGTAGGTGCTGGAGCGCAGGCCCTCGTCCGTGGCGAGCGAGATCGTCGCCGCCAGGATCTCGTTGCCGCTGCGGCCCGTCCTGAACTCGCCGGTCAGGATGTCCTGCCAGCGGTTGCCGGTGGCCAGCGCCTCCCGGAGCTCGGCCGGCGCCTTGCTCTCACCCAGACGCAGCACGTAGCCCATCTCCTGGGTGTCGGTGCAGAGGCCGAGGTAGCAGATGCCGACGTCCGTGTGCAGCACGTCCCCGCGCTGGATGACGAAGTCGCCGCTGCCGCCGCAGAAGGGCTCGTCGGCGCCGCAGCCGCTGTCTTCGTCCGCAGCCCGGCGTTGCGCGTTGACGGAGGGCAGAAACCAGATGTCGAGGCCCAGGTCCTCGAAGCGCTGGGCCATGTGCCAGACGACATCGTCCGTCGTCGTGGCGCCGGGAGTGATCACGCGTTCCGAGAACGCCTCCGCGATCACGCCCCGGGCGATTGAGACGATCTGCGGATAGGCCTCCAGTTGCAGCGGGCTCCGCGTCTCGATCCAGCGCACGACGAGGTCCTCGGCGCTGGTCACCCGTTCCTTGAGTCCGGGCGTCAGCACTTCCATCAGCCGTTCGTGGAGCGCCTCCGAGAGACCGTCGGCGACCGGCCAGTGGCGCGAGACGTTGACGCCGATCCGCTTCGGGTCGCGAGCGGCGATCACCTCGCCCAGTCCCCGCCACTGTTCCTCGAGGTCGCCGCCCTCCCAGGCCGACTCGTACAACGCGTCGTACGGATAGCGGTTGACCGTCAGGCGCTCGACGCCGCCGTTGTCCGGCCCGCGGTCGTAGAACACGAGCATCGTCGTGCGGCGGGCCGCGAACACCGGCCGCGGCACCAGGCTGAAGAACACCGGATCCTCGTTGTACTCCCGGTTGATGACGAGCCACATGTCGATCCCTGTTTCCCGCATCAAGCGCGGCAGGAGCTCGTTCAACCGTTCCTCGAGCATGCGGTTGAAGGGCTCGACCCGGTCCCGGTGCGGGAGCACGTGGCCGGGTCCGTCGAGCACGCGGCCCTGCTCGAAGTTGGCGGTCTGCGCGAGGGCGGGGGTCAATCCGAGCGTGAGCAGGGCGACCATGCCGGCCGACGCGTGCGCAAGGGATCGCTTCATGTTTCCAGTACCTCCAAGCGACCCGACACGACCGCCGTCCGGGCCGCCTCCAGCAGGTCGCAACGAAAACCGGCAGCGGCCTCGAGCGGCAGTTGGGCGCCCCCGAGCAACCGGCGGACGATCTCCGCTCCCGCGTAGCGGGCCACGAGAGGCCGGTCGACGCCGGCTTCAACCTCTTCGGTGTCCGCCGGGCCTTCCCGGCCTGCCTCCTCAGCACCGGTGGCCGCCGACAGGAACGTCGCGACGACTTCCACGGGCTGCCGCGCGAGCAGCAGGTGGGCGAGCGCGGTGCCGAGATCGAACTCCGGGTCGCCCGGACTGCTGTACTGCGGGTCCACCACGCGGACGTCGCCGTTCGGCAACAGCAGCCAATTGGCGGGATGGAACGCGCCATGAACCAGGCAGGCGCCAGCGTCCAGGAAGCGGCTTCCCAACTCGGAGAGGGCCTCTCTGAAGGTGCGATCCGACCGCAGGGTCGCCGCCGCCTCGCCCAGCCCAGGTTCGATCGCGTCCAGGGCGTCACCGGCCGGGGCGGGACGGTCAGGGCCGAAGCCGTTGCCGCCTTGCCCGCGCGAGCCGAACGGCGCCTCGAACAACAGGCGGTGACTCAGCGCCTTCATGCCGCCGTTCGCGAACTCCGCATCCTGCTCACCGCGCGTGCCGCGGCGCAGCTCCCGAAGGAACCCGCCCAGAGTCTCCGCTGTCCCCTCGCCGAGCGAACCGCCCCGGTAGAGCGACGCGAGATTCGAAGCGCCGCGAAAGTCCTCGAGCAGCAGCAGGCACCTCGCTTCGTCGGCCGCCATCAGGCGCGGCACGAGAGCCGCCGCCTCCGGTACCCGAGCCACTTCCCTGTAGAACGCGTACTCGCCGCGCCAGCGGTCGGCCGGCATGGCGACCGACTCGTCCCGCCGGAGCCAGGGCAGCGACTGCTTCAGCACCGCGGTGCGCCAGCCCCCGCGCAGTTCCTGGAGTTCGACCCGCATCACGGTGCTCGATTCGCCGCCCAGGGAGGCGCAGGTCGTGACCTGCTCCTCGTCGCCCAACCAGCCGACCGCGCCCATCACCAGGTCCACACGCCCCGCCTGCTCGGCCGACAGGACGTGAACTTCCGGGTGCTCAGCCTCGAACTCGGCCCGCCGGCTCATCGGCGCAAGCTATCACCGGGAAGGACGCCATATGCTTGATCCGAGGGCGCCATGAACCGGACCGATCGCGAACGATTCGAGGCCACGGGGCTGGTCAAGCTGCCCGGGTTGCTCCCGGACCAGATGACCGCTCCCGTACTGAGGCTGGTCCATCGGAAGCTGGAACAGGCGGGCATGCGCCGCAAGGACGCCTGGTGCATCGAGAGCATGGCCCACATTCCTTCCCGCCGGCAGAGCAAGAAGCTGCTGGAGGAGATGAGGCACGAGCGCCTGCTGGCCGACCTGGCCACGCCGGAGCTGGAGGCCGAAGTCGAGTCGGCGGCCGGGGGAACGATCAGACCGATGATGAAGTGGCCGCAACTTCTCTTCACCTTGCCGGAACAGGGCGCCTGGTCCCTTCCTCACGACATCTGGCATGTCGACCTGCCCAAACTGCCGAACCGCCGGATCGTCCCCGGCGTGCAGGCATTCGTCCTGCTCGACACGGTCGAGGCGGGCGGCGGCGGCACGGTCGCCGTCCAGGGCGGTCACCGGCTTCTGTACGACATTCCGTGGCTCGGTTCCAGGCAGATCACGCACCGCCTGCGGCGCGCGCCCTACTTCCGCGAGCTCCTGTCGAAGCAGGCCGGCGACCGCCGTCGATTCCTGCGTGAGACCGTCCGGTACGACGGCACCGAACTTCGCGTCGTCGAAATGACCGGGGAGCGAGGCGACCTGTACCTGATGGACATGCGCCTGTTGCACGCAGCGGCGCCAAACGTCTCCGACCGACCACGGATCATGTGGACCCAGCGGTTCCTGACCGAAGCGACCCACAACGACATGACCGCCGTGTTCACAAAGATGCGGTCGCGCTACGGAGCGTCCGCCGCAGCAACGGCGCCCTGAGCCGGAGGGCGACACCCATGTCCGGCGAACAACAGGTGCTGCGGATCGCCATGTGGTCCGGCCCCCGGAACATCTCGACCGCGATGCTGCGCGCCTGGGGGAACCGCGACGACACCTTCGTATGCGACGAGCCGCTCTACGCGAACTACCTGCTGGAGCATGGCTTCGACCATCCCGGCCGGGAGGAGATCCTCACCCACCACGACAGCGACCTGGACCGGGTCACGAAGTGGCTGACCGTGGACGCGCCGGAAGGCCGGCCGGTCTTCTACCAGAAGCACATGGCGCACCACCTGCTGCCGGAAACGGACCGGTCCTGGGTGGCGAAGCTCACGAACGTCTTCCTGATCCGCGACCCGGCGGAAATGCTGACGTCCCTGATCCACATCCTGCCGCGTCCCGAGCTGCCCGATACCGGCCTGCCCCAGCAGCGTGAGCTCTTCGACCTGGAGTGCGAGCGGCTTGGCAGGGCGCCGGCGGTCATCGACTCGGCCGACGTGCTGCGGAACCCCCGCGCGGGCCTCGAGAGCCTGTGCGCCGCGGTCGGCGCCGAGTTCGACGAGGCGATGATGAACTGGCCGCCCGGCCGCCGCGAGACGGACGGCATCTGGGCGCCGCACTGGTACGGTGCGGTCGAGAAGAGCACGGGCTTCGCGCCCTACCGGCCCAAGAACGAGCCGGTCCCGGAGTTCCTGGACGACGTGCTCGCAGAGTGCCAAAAGCACTACGATCACCTCGCCGCGCATCGTCTCCTCTTCTGAGCCTCGTCTTCCGACCCCGTCCCCCAGAGCGCCAGCGAACCCCTCATGCTGCAAAAGGCCGACCCCAGGAACCGGGACCTGCTCGTCAACATCAACGGCGACCTGATCCACCGTGACCAGGCCGGGATCAGTCCCTTCGACTCCGCCGTCCAGGGCGGCGACGCCGTCTGGGAGGGGCTGCGCCTGTACGACGGCCGCATCTTCAAGCTCGAGCAGCACCTGGACCGCCTCCGCCACTCGGCGCTGGCCCTGGCCTTCGCGGAGATCCCGTCGCACCAGGAGATCATCGACGAGATCCGCCGCACGCTGGAAGCGAACGGGATGCTGGACAACGTCCACATCCGCCTGACCCTGACCCGCGGCGTCAAGATCACCTCCGGCATGGACCCGCGGCTCAACACGGCCGGCCCCACCCTGATCGTCCTCGCCGAGCACAAGGCGCCGGTGTATGGCTCGCAGCCGATCCGGTTGATGACCTCGTCGATCCGCCGCTTTCCGCCCGACTGCATGGATCCGAAGATCCACCACAACAACCTGATCCAGTCCATCATGGCCAAGATCGAGGCCAACGCGGCCGGCGCCGATGACGCCCTGATGCTCGACCGCCAGGGATTCGTCGCGGAAACGAACGCGACCCACGTCTTCCTGGTCCGCGGCGGCGTCGTGGTGACCAGCCACTGCCACGCCTGTCCGGAAGGCGTGACCCGGGCGACCGTGCTCGACCTCTGCCGGGAGAACGGCATCCCCCACGAAGTGACCGACTACACCCAGGCCGAGCTCTACCGCGCCGACGAGGCGTTCTGCACCGGCACGATGGGCGAACTCGTGGCGGTCACGGACGTCGACGGCCGCCCGATCGGCGGTAGCGAGCGGCCGGTGCTCGAGCGGCTGCAGGGGCTGTTCCGCGAGCTGACGGCCGTGAGCGGTTATCCCATCCTGGGCTAGCGTGGCCAAACCCGTCGCAGGCACCGTGTCCGGCTCAAGCCCCAACCCCCGGGAGACCGCCAATCCGGTCGCAGCCGCCAACATTCGCCGCCAGTCCCACTTCCTTGCGCAGCAGCCCAATGAACTCGCTGCCTGACTCCTGACGGCCAATGACCTCGGTTCAGAAATGGACGCTGGGACTCCTGCTGTTCTGGTCGTTCGCCCTGAGGCTGCTGTTCAGTTGGCCGGATCCGACGATGAGCCGCTGGATCGACGAGCGCTACAACGCGGGAAACGTCGCGGCCATCCTGGTCCAAGACCAATGGCAACCCGTCCGTACGCACTACCCCTCGCTCTCCTACCTTCCGCATGCCGCAATCCTCAAGGCCTACGAGACCGCGCGCTCCCTGCCCGTTCTAAGCGACAGCCCCTCCGCCTTCGGGACTTGGCGCGGCGAAACCGCGCACCTGAGCCGCCTAGGACTTCGGGTCTGCCGTTCGATCCATGCGCTGATCGGCGCCGCTTCGATCTGGGTCGTGTTTCTGATCGGCCACCGTCTGTTCGGGCCCGGTATCGCGCTGGCGGCTGCCTTCCTCGTCTCTGTCTCGCCCTGGCACTTGATCCTCTCCGCGATGTTCAAGCCGGACGTCGTGCTGGTGTTCGTTTCGCTGCTGGCGCTGTACGCGATGCTCCACGCGCACCGCCGCGAAACACTCGCGAGCTACGCGATCGCCGGCGCCCTGGTGGGCGCCACCGCCGCCGCCAAGTGGAACGGCGCCGCGCTGGCGCTGCCACTGCTCGCGACCGTCGTTCTGGGCGGAGTGCGGAGCCCCGGCCTCGCCCTGCGGCGCGCGGCAGCGGCCTCGGCCAGCGCGGTTGCGGTGCTGTTGCTGCTGAATCCGTGGCTGCTGACCGTTCCGGATCTCTACCGCCATCACCTGCGCGTGAACCGCGACTACTACGACATGAAACTGGCCCAGAGCGGCGCGACGTGGTTCGATCAGCCGGTCAGCGCCATCGTCAGCTTTCTGCGCAGCATCTACTTCAGCCCCGTTTTCGGCGCTTGCGCCGTGATCGGCCTTGGCCTGATGCTGGCCGTCTGCCTTCGCCGCTGGCGAACGCCGGGCCACCACCTCCCCGCAGCCCGGCACGGCGCGACGATCGCCGACGCGTTCATTCTGCTGACCTTCTTCGGCGGCTATGTCGCGGCGCTCTGGGCCGCTACGAGGTATCCCAGGCCACCCAATTGGCTGATCGTCGCTCCGATTGCCGCGCTGGCGGGCGCCTGGCTCATCGCACAGCTCCTTGCCGTCGCCAGAAAGGCGCCCCGGCCGTGGCCGCAGCGGGTGGCGGTCGGCGCAGGGATCGTCGCGCTCGGCCTCGCCGGTGCCGACAAGGTCCGGTTCGTCAGCCGCTTCGTCTACGATGCGACGGTGCCCACGACCGCGTCCGAGGCGGCACGAGCCGCCGGATCGACGAAGCCGCTCCGCGGGCGGGTGTTCTTCACCGAACTCCCGGTCGGAAGGCAGGACTTCGATCCCCGCGTCTGGAACAGCGATTTCCTTCCCACGCTGACCCTAACGGACCGTCTCGCCGGCGAGCCCGTAGCGGAACTCGCCGTCGCGGACGCCCTCCTGTTCCCGGCTTCACGGCTGGCGCCGAACCAGGAGCCGTTCTACCGTGAACTGACCGCTTCCCCACACGCGGTCGTGAGCGAGTTCCGACCGACGTTCTTTCGGCTGCGAGGCGAGGGCGCGGTGGTGGTCCAACACCGCTTCTTCACCATCGAACCGCCGGCCGCGGCGGCCGTGGCGGTGGTTGGCGACGGTGTCTACGAGGTCGGTCCACCAAACGTGCCGACCAGTGATCCGAGCAACGGGTCCGGCGGCGAACTCGTATCGTTCGAGATCGCGTTTCGGGCGCCGGCCGCGACAGAGGTCGTCGTCGCCGTTGAGGCTGACGGGCGCCCGGTCGACTGCCGACCCACTCAGAGAGGCCGACAACGCCGACGCTGCCTGACCCAGCGGATCGAGCCGCCGTCGACGCCCGTGCGAGTGGCGCTCACGCCCCCTCACGACCTGATCGAAGTCGTCGTGTTCCGTTGGCGGCGCCCGGCCCCGCTGGTCGAAGAGTAGCGATCCCAGCGAGCGGATGCCGGCCAGAAGGCCAACGCACGCTCCGCGGCGGAATGTGCAATCCTCCGGCACACGCATGCGTCCCCATCAAGTCAACTGGCTGCTGGGTCTGCTGCTGTTGTGGGCGCTGGCGGTGCGCCTGCTCTTCGGCTGGCCCAACCCGTCGATGAACCGGCTCTGGGACGAGCGCTACAACGCTGGCAACGTGGCCGCCATCTTGGCCGAGGGTCAGTGGCGCCCCGTCCGCGCTCACTATCCGACGCTGTCTTACCTGCCCCACGTGGCAGTCCTCAAGACATACGAAGCAGGACGCGGACTAACGGCACTTTCTTCAACTCCCAGGACCTTCGGCACGGCACCGGACCGCCGCCCGTTTCTCACCCCGTTCGCCATCCGGGTATGCCGCGTGATCCAGGCCCTGCTTGGCACAGCTTCATTGTTCGTCGTGTTCCTGATCGGCAAGCGGCTCTTTGGACCCTGGATCGGGCTGGGCGCGGCGTTCGTACTCTCCGTTGCACCCTGGCATTTGCGGCACTCGGGTTTCTTCAAACCCGACATCATGCTCGTCCTCACCTCCGTGCTTGCTCTCCACGCCATGCTTCACGCCAGGCGCAGCGAAACACTACGCGGCTACGCTGTCGCGGGCGCGCTCGTCGGCGCTACCGCAGCAGCCAAGTGGAACGGCGCGGCGCTCGTCCTGCCCCTGATCGTGACCATCGCTCTAGGCGGGTTCAGAAGTCCTGGCCTTCTGCTCCGTCGTATCGGGGCCGCCGGCGCGGCCACCACCGTCGTGCTGGTGGCGCTCAACCCGTGGCTGGTCCTAAGCCCCGGCCTCTACCGGCGCCACCTCGGTTCTACCGTGAACCACTACCAGGAACGACTGGACGAGGTGGGTGCCGACCTCTTCGACCAGCCCCTGAACCTGATCGCCAGCCTCGCCGGCAGCGTCTACTTCGGCCCCGTGCTGGGCACCTGCGGTCTGCTTGGCTTGACCGCGATGCTGACGCTCGCGCTCCGAGCCAAGGCAAGGGTCGGAGTCGCCCTTCCAGGTACCGCGGGGACGGCAGGGAAAGCCACCATGGCCGACGCCTGGATTCTACTCACGTTCTTCGGCGGCTATGTCGGCGCTCTGTGGGCGGTGACCCGCTACCCGAAGCCGCCCAATTGGCTGATCGTCGCTACACCAGCGGCTCTCGCCGCCGTATGGCTTATCGGCGGCCTCGTCGCTGCCGCCAGATCCGCGCCGCACGGCTTCGTCCGGTGGACAGCCTCAGTCTCGTTGGCGGCGCTTCTCGGCCTGGCTTCAGCGGCCAAGATCGACTTCATCCACCGTGCGGTCTACACGGAGAACGTGGCGCTGACTTCAGCCCAAGCCGCACGGCTCGCGGGAGGTCGAGAGCCGCTCCGGGGACGCACCTTCATCACCGAACTGGCACTGGGGCATCAGGATTTCGATCCCCGCGTCTGGGACGGCAACTACGTCTCGACTCTGATTCGGGCCAGCGACATCGCCTCGATCTCCGCGTTGGAACGCGGCGCCGCCGACATTCTGCTGTTCCCGGCCTCGCGACTCGAGCCGAGCGAAGCCCCTGTGTATCGGGAACTGGCGACCGAAGAGCACGGAACCGAGGTCGAGCGCTTCGACCCGAAGCTGTTCCGCCTGCGCGGTGATCCCGTGGTACTGGTCCGCCAGCGCTTCCTGCCGATCGGGCAACCCGAATCCGTCCCCGTCGTCGCAGTCGGCGAAGGCATCTACGAGGTCGAGTTACCTGGTCTGATCGCTCCCGCTGGCAGCTCGGTTCCGTCAGCCCCGGGCGGCTACCCGCCGGCAGCCGAGCTCAGCGGAGACCCCACCTCGCTCACGCCAGGCGACGACGATCGCGAACTGCTCTCGGCGGCCTTCGTGTCGCTGGAGATCGCGATTCGCACTCCGTCACGCGACATCGTCGAAGTGACGGTCGACGCCGGGGGCGAGCGGCTACCCTGCCGGCTGACCCAGAAGGGCCGGCAGCGCCGTCGCTGCCTGACGCCCCGCGTGCCTGAACCTGCAATCCCCATTCGCGTCCGCATCGACCCTGCCCGCGAGATCGATGTCGTCACCGCGTTCCGCTGGCGACGGCCCAACTGAGCCGAAGCCCCGAGCGGAATCGAATAGCGCGAAGAGGTCGGCCTCTTGCCAACGGCACGTTTCTGTGCGAGGCTTCTGCTGCGCCGCAGCAACGCAGTGCAGCAAAGCCCTCCCACCCCGCGATCCGCCCGTTCTGGAGACCCACCATGGCCACGGAATTGAACCGATTCCTGACCCCTCTCGACGCCACCTTCCTCTATGTCGAGCGCCCCCACGAGACGATGCACATCGGCGGTTGCATGGTCTACGAAGGCGACTTCTCGAAGGAGTACGTGCTCCAGCAGCTCGCCGCCCGCATGCACCTGCTGCCCCGCTATCGCCAGAGGGTGCTCTTCCCGCCCTTCCTCGTTTCCCATCCGGTGTGGGTCGACGACCCGGCGTTCAACCTCGAGAACCACGTCGAGGAAGTCCGGATCCCGGAGGACGCCGACCACCAGGTGCTCGGCCGCGCGGCCGCCGAGGCGTACAGCGGCATGCTCGACCGCAACCGGCCGCTCTGGAAGGGAACTCTGCTGCGGGGCATTCCCGGACACACCGCCGTGGTCTGGAAGACCCATCACGCGATGATCGACGGCGTCTCCGGAGTCGATCTGTCGATGGTGCTGAGCGACCTCTCGCCCACGGACGAGCTGCCCGAGCCTCCGGCCGAGACCTGGGCGCCCAAGCCGCTGCCCGACTCCCTGAGCCTGCTCCAGGAGGCCATGCAGCATCGTCTCGGCGAGGTGAGCCGGTCCTGGAGCAGCACCGCCTTCGACGCCATGCGGCCCAACCTGATGGCCGATCGCATGCGTGAGATGGTGGCTGCCAGCACGGCGGCTCTGCCGGCCGCCACGCCGGCGCCGCGCACCCTCTTCAACCGGCCGGTGAGCAAGGAGCGCGGCATCGCCTGGGCCCAGTTTTCGTTCCCGGCGATGCGCGCGGTGAAATCGGCCCTCGGCGGCACCGTGAACGACGTCGTACTCACCGTGCTCGCCGGCGGCATCGGCCGCTACCTGCGGGCGCGCGGCCAGGATCCGAAGGGACTCGAACTGCGCGCCATGTGTCCCGTCAGCATGCGCCAGGAGGACGAGCGAGGCCAGCTCGGCAACCTCGTCTCGAACATGATCGCACCGCTCTTCGTCGGCGTCGACGATCCGGTCGAACGCCTCGGCAAGGAACGGGACGCGATGAACAGGCTGAAGGAAGCCGGACAGGCGAAGGCCTTCTACCAGATGACCCAGTTCGGCGAACGGGTGCCGCCGCTCATGGCCGCGATCGGCGCGACGTTGCCCTTTTCCCAGACCCTGGTCAACACGGTTTCGACGAACGTGCCCGGACCGATGATCCCGCTTTACTTCGGCCGCCACAAGCTGGTCGACTGGGTGCCGCTGGGCATCGTCTCGAACAACATCGGCCTGTTCGTGGCCATCCTGAGCTACAACCAGCGGATTACCCTGGGAATGACGCTGGACGCGAAGCTGATCCCCGACGCCTGGCGCCTGGCAGAGTGCCTGGAAGAGTCCTACGCCGAACTCCGCGAGGCGGCGGGCGTCGAGGACGAGGAGCCACTGGGCGCACGCTGCTTCGCTTCGGTGGCGTCCCAGGCGGAGGCTCCCGAGGAGACGGTCACGACCGAACTTGTTCCCGGTACCGACGCTGACGCGACGTCCGACCCCGACGATCCACTGCGAGGCGCAGCCTAGTGACGGCATCGGCCCGACGCCCACGGACCAGCCCGATCTGGAACGTGAACCCGCGTCTCCTGCGGGACTCGGTGCCGGCGGCCCTGCCGCTGTGGCGCGAGGCCTTCGCGGCAATGGAGTTCTCCCTCCTGCCGCTCACGCCGACCTACCACGGCATCGGCGTACCGCGCGGCGACGGCGCCGCGGTCATCGTCGTTCCCGGCTTCACCGGCACCGACGGCTACCTGGCGCCGATGCGCGGCTGGCTCCGCCGCATCGGTTATCGCGCCCATCCCTCGCGCATGGGGCACAACGCCGACTGCCTCGACCGCCTGGGCAGCCGGCTCATCGAGACGATCGAGGAGTCCGCCGGCGAAACCGGCCGCGGGGTTCATCTGGTCGGCCACAGCCTGGGGGGCATGCTGTCGCGCGGCGTGGCGTGCCTGCGTCCCGATCTGATCGCGTCCGTCACCACGATGGGCTCACCGATCAGCGGCGTCCGCTCCCATCCCCTGGTGATGCGGATGGCGGAGGCCGTACGCCGCCGCGTCGTCGAGCAGGACGACACCCGGGAGCCCGCCTGCTTCTCCGGCGACTGCCGCTGCGACCTCGTCCGCGCGGTTCAGAGCACCTTCCCGGACGAGATGCCGCAACTCGCCATCTTCACCCGGCGGGACGGCGTCGTCGCCTGGCGCTACACCCGGCTCAACGACCCGGCACGGAACCGCGAAGTCCCCGGCACCCACGCCGGTCTGGCGGCCAATCCCCTCGCCTACTACCACCTCGCCCGCTTCCTGAAGCGCCACCCGAGCCCCGCGCTGGGTCCGGAGACGGCCCCGTGACCGCCCCCAACGCCCTCCTGACGCCTGACCAGGCGGTCCTCTGGAACCTGGAGCGCCGCAGCCCCGGGTTGCACGTCGCGGGTCTCGCGCTGGTTTCCGGCGAGATCGACCGGCAGGAGCTTCTGCACTGGATGACCCGGCTGCGCAGACTCCCACGGTTCGCCCTTCGCGTCGAACGGCCGCCCTATGGCCCGCCGCGCTGGCGCCCGGCGCCCTTCGACCTCGAGGCACACCTTCACGTCGTCCCTAACGGCGACCCGGTTGCCGCGGTCAACGAGGCCCTCGGCAAGCCGCTCGATCCGGGCCGGCCATTGTGGGAGCTTCATCTGGCGCCCGGCTACCACGACGCCGGCGACGCCCTGCTGGTCAAGTCGCATCTGGTCGCCGCCGACGGTCTGGCCACTGGCGACTTCTTCCACGCGCTCTTCGCGAGCGGCACCGAAGTCGATGAGAAGAAAGCGGCCGATCCGGCCACCAACGGCGTCCGCTCCGGAGAGCGACCGACCGAGTGGTTCGAGAACTGGAGCCGGACCGGTCAGGACCTGCTGGCGGGCCTCCAGGAACTCTCCTCGGAGAAAACGCGAACCGCTCTGCTGACTTTGAGCGAAACGATGCCCGATCTGGGTCTCCCCCCGCTGCCACTGCCGTTCAACGGGCGGTTGGGCGGCCGGCGACGCCTGATCCGGACTGCCTTCCCCTACGCCGACATCCGTGCGATCCGCGCCCGGCTGGGAGGCACGCTTTCGGACGTCGTCGTCGCCCTGGCCGGCGGCGCGCTGCAACGCTACCTCACCGCCAGAGGGCTCTCCGTCCAGGGGCGGAGCCTGCGGGTCGCGTTGGCCACCGACATCCCGGAGCAGGACCGCAAGCGGCGGAGTCTGCTGCCGATCGAGGTTCCCCTCGAGGTCGGCGCCGCCGACCGGCTGCGCTCGGTGCATCAGCTCGCGCGGCTGCTGCGAGCCGCCCGGGTAGCGGACGTGCTGTCCCGCCTCACCGCCATGCAACAGGCCGCGGGTCCCCTGGCGGCCGCCGCGCTCGCGATGACTTCCTCCGTCCGGCCGCCGTTCCACCTCACGGTAGCCAACGCCAACGGTCCCCAGATCCCGCAGTTCCTGGCCGGCCGACCTCTTTCCGGCTACACGCCTTCCTGGCCCCTCGGCTTCGGCCAGGGCCTCTCCTGCGCGTTCTTCGCCTACAACCAGTCACTGCACGTCGGTCTCACGGTGGACGAACGAACCTGTCCCGACGCCGAGACGCTGCCGGACCTCCTCGCGGATTCGTTCGCCGAACTCCACGAGGCGGCCGGCACCGTTCCCCGGCGGCGGCGCAGGACTCCGGTCCAGGCCCGACCGGCGGCAGTGCCATGACCCGGAGACACCATGACCCGTAACAACATCCCGAGACAGGTGCTCGACTTCCAGAAGCAGGTCCTCGACTTCCAGAGAGCCGCCTTCGAGAACGGCTACGATGCGATCGTCGCTCTCCAGGAGCGTCAACTCGAACTCGCCGACCGGATGATGAACCAGGTACCCAACCTGCCGGACGAAGCGCGCGAACTGATCCGGACCTGGCGGGGCGCCGCCGAGGACGGCCAGCGCCAGTTCAAGAACACGATCGACGGATCGTTCGATGCCGTCACCACCTACCTGGACCGGCTCGCGGACGGCGCTGCCGGCGACGAGGCCACCGAGCAAACCCCAACCACGTCCCAAGCCCAAGAGGAGACAGCCGAGTGAACGACATGGCGAACCAGTACCCGCGGACGGTCCGCCTCAAGAACGAGTCCTTCAGGTTCAGCCTTCTGAACCCGGAAGACCGCGATGACGTGCTCGCCTTCGCGCGCGCTCTGCCGGAAGAGGACCTTCGTTTCCTGCGCGTCGACATGACGGATCCGAAGGTCGTCGACAACTGGGTCGAAGGCGCGTTGGCCGGAACCCGCGTCGCCGTGCTCGCCCACCTCGGCGATCGCCTCGTCGGCTACGGCAGCCTGAACCGGCGCGAGTCGTCCTGGATGCGGCACCTGGGCGAGATCCGGATCATGGTGCTGCCCGAAGTCCGCCAGGCGGGTCTCGGCGGCCACCTGGCGCACGACGTGTTTCACCTCGCCCAGCAGATCGGGCTGACCAAGATCGTGGCCCAGATGGCCCGCGAGCAGCGCGGCGCCCGTCAGATGTTCCAGAACCTGGGCTTCTCGGTGGAGGCCCTGCTGGCCGACTGGGTCATCGACCCGAACGACGGCACGCACGACCTGATCCTCATGTCGTACGACGTGACCGGGCTGGAAGCGGGGGCGGGGGCGTAGACTCCAATCCAGAAGACGATAACTTGCCAGAAATGGTAAGTTATCGACATGAGATTCGAGCATCTGGTCGAAATCGCAGGCGACCAGCCGCTCTTCGAGACCGGTCTTCTGCTGACTCCTCCGGTCGACCCGGCGGATGTACGCCGTCAGCTCACGCGCTGGGCCGCCAGTGGCCGCGTGGTGCAACTCCGGCGGGGGCTGTACGCGCTCGCGCCGCCCTGGCGCAAGCGCCTCCCGCATCCCTTCCTCACCGCGAATCGTCTGGTGCCCGGCTCCTACGTGAGCGGCCTGTCCGCGTTGGCGTTCGCGGGCGCGATCCCCGAGTACGTGCCGGAAGTCACGAACTCCACCCGCGGCCGCTCCCATAGCCGCGAGACTCCGCTCGGGCGCTTCTCCTTTCGCCACATGAAACCTGCTCTGCACTTCGGCTATCGAGAGGTTGACCTGGGAGACGACCAGAGCGCTTTCGTCGCCCGGCCGGAGAAGGCGCTCCTCGACATCGTCCACCAGCAGCCGGAAGGCGACCACCCGGAGCACCTGGGGGAGCTCCGCCTGAACTTCGACGTGCTGGATCTCGATGCACTGGACAGCGCCGCCGAGGCACAAGACGCGCCGAAGCTCCGGCGGGCCGCCGGCGTCGTTCGCCGACTCGCCGAACGCGCAGAAACCTACGAGACCCTGTGAAGGACCACCTCAAGAGCCTGGTTCGGGACGAACAACCGCTGAAGGGCAGAAACGTGGCGCGCGAGTACCTTCAGGCCCGCATTCTCGCCGCATTGCAGCGGGCCGGCGCCATGACTTCGATCGCATTCTGCGGCGGGACCTGTCTGCGCTTCCTCTACGGTCTTCCCCGCTACTCCGAGGACCTCGACTTCACGCTGGACGGCGCCCGAGCGCACTACGATCTTCGGAGGTACCTCCGCGCCATCCGAACCGCGCTGTCGGCCGAGGGCTACGAGGTCCAACTGCGTGTGCGCGACGAACGCCCCGTGCATGGAGCGTTCGTCCGCTTCCCCGGCGTCCTCAACGAAGTCGGCCTGTCTCCGCATCCCTCGGAAGTGCTCGCCGTCAGGATCGAAGTGGACACCAGACCGCCGGCGGGCGTCGCCACCGAAACGACTCTCGTGCGGAGGCACGAGACGCTCCGACTCTTCCACCACGACCCGGCCTCGCTGCTCGCCGGCAAGCTGCACGCCATCCTCCAGCGTCCGTACGCCAAGGGACGCGACCTCTACGACCTGATCTGGTACCTCAGCGATCCCGAATGGCCGCCGCCCAATCTCCCGCTACTGAACGCGGCCCTGGAACAGACAGCCTGGTCAGGCGAAGAGTTGGCGCCCGGGACGTGGCGGGCGGCCGTCGCGAACCGAATGGAGGCGCTGGACTGGCCGCGCATCGTCGCCGACGTGGCGCCGTTTCTGGAGCGAACGGCGGACGTGGACCTGCTGGCCAGGGACCATGTGATGAAACTGCTCGGTCCCTAGCGCGGCATCGCCCCAGCCTGCCTACGAACCCCCTCCACGCGTGCGAGCGACGGTGGAAGGTTGCTCGGAACGCGGGGAGTGCGGCCGAGACACAGGGGAAGGCCGCCCGACGCGAGCAGCCTGACGACGCCGATTGTCCGCGACGATCCGGTCGCCTTCCGCGGAGATCGCGGCGCGTTCTTCCGGGGTGTAGGTACGTTCGAGTAACTCGGTCCAGGAGTGGCGTCCGCTCATCGGGAAGATCCTCGCCTCTTCGTCGTCGGGTGTTCCGGTGGCATCAGGAGCGGCGGAGGAAGTCAACTCCAAGCTCCCAGAGGTGGTCGTCATAGAGACTATCAGCGAGGCGGACCTGCTGCTCGTAGAAGCGCTTGTCGTCGGTCTTCAGGCCCCCGATGAGAAGAATGGCATGGCGGCGAGGGTCGAAGGCGTAGAAGACCCGGATGGGCGGCCGGGTGCGGACGCGGAGTTCCCGCATGTGAGCATGGCGGGAGGTCTTGATGGCGGAGGAGTAGGGATAGCGGAGACTGACGCCGGCCTTCATCAGGGCGTCGACAAGGCGGTTGGTGGCTCGTTGATGGGCGACACTCAGCGAATCCCACCAGTCCCGGAACTGGTCGGTGTACTCGACGGAGACGGTCATTGAGACGCTTTGGACCGGACGTACCCGGGGTCGGCTCCGCCTGGGGAACGGCACATGATGAAACGGGCCTCCTCCAGGGCGAAGCGAGGAGACCGCCGCAGGCGCACTCCCCTACTGACCTAGACGAAAGAGAGGAAGAGGAGTGGGCGAGCGCCGCCTCTTTGCTGCTTCAATGAGGCCAGGGCGCTCGCGCCCTGGAAAGGAGACTGACTGGACGGCGAACCGCTTCGGCGTCGTAGCTTCAATGAGGCCAGGGCGCTCGCGCCCTGGAAAGGTGGCGCCGGAGGTCGAGGTGGCCACGAAGCTCGAGCTTCAATGAGGCCAGGGCGCTCGCGCCCTGGAAAGGCGGCGAGGATCGGCATTGGGGCGTTCCGGTGCTCTGGCTTCAATGAGGCCAGGGCGCTCGCGCCCTGGAAAGGGCGCTCGAACATCTTCACGTCTCGGAAGGGCGATCTCTTGCTTCAATGAGGCCAGGGCGCTCGCGCCCTGGAAAGCTTCTACGGGGATGGCACGAACACGGTCAAGGAGAAGCTTCAATGAGGCCAGGGCGCTCGCGCCCTGGAAAGTGGGTGCTCGCAACCGCCTGAGTCGCCTACTCTACAACCGCGACCTGCGAGAGCTGTCGAGAAAGTCATGGTCAATTACGTTCGAGATACAGAGCGGCGCCGCCTGAACGGCCACAAGTGTCTTGTTGTCAAGGATCTGCCCTCATGCGAGCGGTGCCTGGGACAAGCGACGCACCGAAGCGCTCGCGGGCCACCGGCAGAAGAACCAAGCGGCCCGTAGGGCCCGCTCAATCATACGATCATCGCCGCCCGCTCGGGCTTCTCGTAGGACTTGCCCAGGCTCTCCACGCGGAGATCAACCTGTTCAGCCGGGCCCAGATCGAGAATCAGCACATGGTCCTCCGACGGACGAATGAGCCGGTCGATCTTCGCCGTCATCTCGGCCCGCCGTCTGGCCGTCAGACGGCATTGAAAGACCGACAGCTGCAACCAGCGTCCGAAGCCCTTCATCGTCTTGAAGATCCGCCGCCACCGCTTCGGATCCGCGATGTCGTACGTCACGATGTAGAGCCGCTCCTTCGCCATCGATCGCTACCTCGGGAGGTAGTGGGGATACTCCCGCAGTTCGCCTTGGAGGAACCTCGTCAGCAAACGCGCCTGGACCTCGATCAGGCGTCGCATCGTCACACGGTAGCCGAACACGGGATGGGTCGTCTCCTGCTCCAACCGGCGCTCGAACGCGGCGATGAACGCTCGCCGTCCATGGGGCTTGAGGGCGCAGGCGTTGCCGTTGCGGACGAAATGCGAGGGGCGCACCTCCCCGTTGTTGATCGCCTGCACGACGCTGGAATCCGCAACGATCGGGCGAAAAGGCTCCATCAAATCGAGCGACAAGGCAGGACGGCCATGACGGGGCCGGTGGTAGAACCCGAAGTACGGATCCAGGCCGACGGACGAAACGACGTTCGTGAACGTCCGCGTCAGCAGTGCGTAGGCTAGCGAGAGCATCGCGTTCACCGGATCCGTCGGTGGCCGCCGGTTTCGCGTGGTGAACTCGAACTTCTCCACTTCGGATCCACCTTGCGACGCCAGCATGCGGTCGAAGAACCGGAAGTAGACCGCCGCACCATCTCCCTCCATACCAAGCAACTGCTGAACGCCCGTCGCCGTCGCAGCGTCCGCCGCGACCCGCTTCAGACGACCCAGCGCGCGGTCCTTGTCCGGGCCTTCACCCTTGTCGGCCCGCCAGTTGCGGCGCAACAGCGTCCGGGAGTTCCGGACCTTGGCTCTTACGAGGCCCCGCGCCAGTTCGAGACATCGGCGCTCGTCGAATGCTGCGCGATACTGCGCCTCGCGGACGGTGACATTCCGATGTCCCGTACCGACCGTGTGACCGACGAACCAGCCGCCGCCCGTGAACCACGACACGGGAATCTCCGCCTTCATCAGCGCGTGAAGCGCGGGCGTAGTCACCGAGGCGGGGCCGTAGATCGCGACGTCAGAGACTTCGATCAGCGGCATTTCCGTCTTCTCGCCTTCCGCGTCGATGACCAGTCGCTCGCCGCTCTTTCGGAGCCTTGCCCGCGGCGTCTGCACGTAGAGCGGCCGCGCCGGATCGTCCGACGGATTGAGCGGTCTTGGCGGACCACCTCGGTCGAACAGGTTCGTCTCGTCCGGCAGGCAGATTCCGGCAAGCGAGCAGCGAGGGCATTTCGGACTGTCCCGCAACGGCGGCGGCCGTCGACCCGCCGCGGCAGCGGAGCGCAACCCGGCGATGGCATCGAGAGTCCGTGCCCGAAGCTGATCGTCGAGCACGACGGGTACCCGCTCCCGGGAACCGGCGTACCACAGCGCGCCTTGCTCGACCTGATAGCCGTTGTCCTCGAGGATCATCGCCTGAGCGCACACCTGAACCCGCTCCGGCTCGTAGGCGCCGGCGGCCACGTGCGGCCGCTTGCCCTTCTTGAAGTCCACGGGCATGGCCACGCCATCTTCCAGGTCGACGACGTCCATCTTCGCGATGATTCCCAGGCGATCCGAGGACATCGTGACGCCCCGAGCCCTTCCCATCTCCTCATCGGCGTCCTCCGGCGCCGCCAGCCGGCCTCCCCCCGAATCCACCCGCTGGTGCGTGCGCCTTCCCTCCGCCGTCTCTCCACTGTCGGCCCATTCGCCCTCGACCCACTCCAGGTAGGCAAGCCGGGGACAGTAGACCCACTCGTTCACCATTCGCGCCGGCACGAGTTCCTCGCCGCGCCCCGGGGCCGAGGGAGGCAGGTTCAGGAGGAGTTGTGACTCAGGGGGCATCTTCCTCAATCAGGACCACCCGGCCTTCCGGACCCGGTCGGCCACTTGGTGGCAGCTACGGCAGATCGCCTTCCTCTGGCACGAAGAGACCGAGGCCAAAGTGGCTCCCGTAGCCGATGGCTAGCGGCCCTTCAATCGCTTCCGGCAGCACGATGCCGAGCAAGGCCCCGGTGGCGTCGGGCTGGGTCTCGCGTCCACGGGAGCGAAAGCGATGGAAGTGGGTCGCGCGTCGCGGGGCTCCGCCGACCTCAATAGTCTCCAGTTCTCCGACCTCGATACCGGTCGCATTCCGCCCCCGGCGCCGCAGCAAGCGGCGGACCTCGCCAGGATAACCGGACGCCTTGAGGTGTCCGGAGGCCAGGAACGGTGTCACGCTCCGCCACCTGCGAGACGTGGCGAAGATGCCGGCGCCGCCAGCGAAATCGGCGGGCTTGCCGAAGCCTTCCAGAGCAAGACGCCACTCCTTTACGCTGCCGGGCTCGGCCTCGTCATCCACGCGTCGCTGCTTCGGCGCAAGCCAAAGGCGTGTGATGCGATCAAGAGCGCGAAGAACACTGTCATTCATGCCAGCAGCGATGAACACGGACACATGGTCGACCCAGCCGTCGCCATCCGCGTCTTCCGGCAACCAGAAAGCGTGCGTGTGCGACGGGTCCCTGAGTGGTCTTCCATCGCCGTCACGGCCCGAAATCTCGTGAGGCGCCTTCGGAATCCGGCACCCGGCGGTCTCGTCGCGTTGCCAGCCGAACTGCGCGAGCGCCGCGCGGCGCATCAATTCGCCGACCCGGACGGTGTCCTCGACACGGGGCAATGGACGGCCAGCCAACAGGTAACGGGCGACGGTCGGCAGAGTGCGTCCTGCCGGGGACGCGCGCGGTCGGCCGTGGGACCGGGCGACGACGCCTGGGGCCGCTTCCGAGGAGCGAGCGTAGACGACCTCGCGGGCGGCAGGCGGCCGGCTCCATTTCCGGTCCTGGTAGTCGGCGGTGTCGAGGGAGAGCGCGTCGACGAGGCGCTCGGGCAGCGTATGCGCTCGTCGTCCCTTGCTGCGCAGTTCCTTGTCGAGCCGCTTCTCGATCGTGCTCTGAGTGGGCGGCCGTTCGGATGCCGCTACCATCGCACGCTTCAAGTCGCCCATGATTCGCCGCCGCTCCGCCGAGTAGGCGTCGGGCGTAAGGGGCGCCAGCAGTCTCACGGGCTCTCCGCTGGTGGAGCCGTCGAGCGGCCAGCAGTTCGTGATTCCGTCCCATTCAGCAAGAGCCTGGCACTCGGTCCAGCTCTCCGCCCGGCCGAGATAGCCGATGGCGCGGACGAGATCCGAAGCGAACGCGAAAGCCTCCGCCTCCAGCGCTACGTTCGGCCACGCGGCGACCAGAGTCGAGTCTTTCGGGAGCCGAACGAAGGCGTCGAAGACAAGTGTGGTCTTCGACCGTCCCTTGTCGAGCCCGCCGGTCGGCATGTAGTGGCGGCTGTGGGCGTGGATCGCGCCTCCCGGCAGCCTGTACTCCGGCAGCGTCTCCGCGAGCGTGTCGATCAGCCGCGCGAGGTCGTCCTCGGACCAGCGTGCGCGGTCGCCCTTGCGCCACCAAGCAGCGATGAGGGCGCGCAGGAGACGCCACGGCTCCGGAGGCCATGCAACGTCGGCTTCATTGACATTACGCCCCCACGGCGTCGCGTGGTACCGGCCAGCGGGGAAGCGGAACTCGAGCGCGAACATGCGCTCACTTCTCGTAACGGACGGTGAGCACGCGGCTCTCGCCGAACAGACCCTTCGACCCGACGCTCTCGATCAGTCCAGGCAGTTCCGACTCGATGTCGCTGAGAGCCGGCAGTTCGAAACCGTCTGGTCGCGTGACGTTCACTCGGCTGACATCGAGATCGCAGGCCGTTCGCAGCCGCAGTCCTTCGGCAAGGAACCTCCGGATCTTGAAGAGCGCGAGCAGCGTCAGCAGTCGTTCGACGTCCGTTCCCAACCCGAAGGCGTGGATCTGGCGCAGGTCGAGGTTGAAGTAGGCGGTGATGTCCTCGGCGACGTACTCGTCGCGCGCAAAGGGCACGTTCCCGAAACCCCTTGCCGTGTCGCCCGAGGGATCCACGCTGTCGTTCTTGACGCCACCGCTCGCAGCCACCTTCGCGTTCTCGGCCTCGACGAAGGCGGACAACGATCGCGGCAGCCTCAGGCGGCCGCCCGCCAAGTCCTTCTTCGCAAGAAAGACGCCGTGGAGGAGCGCGTTGGTGTCGAACTCCAGCAGTACTCTCGCGAGTTCGCGTGGGTCGACCCGGCCGACCTCCATGGCAGCCAAGCGCTTCTTGAGGAGCTCGGCGACGGTCTTGTCCTTGCCCTCCAGGATGTACGGCGAGTTGAGACGGTGAGCCTCGATCAGGGAGTTCGTGAGCGGCTCGCCGTCCCCGTCCACGACCTTCACGACGGGCAATCCCCGTAGAGGCGGAGTCCAGTCGTCGGACAGTTCGTCCCAGCAGACGGCTTCGAGTCGGTTCGCCATCGACTGCGCGCTCTCCACGAGCACAGTTCGCCCGCGACCGTCCGGCGAGTCGTAGACGGCGTGCCCGAGATTGGGAAAGCCCGTAGGCTGGAATCTCGTGCCCTGCACTGGCTTGAGCCTCGCCTCGATAAGCAGGCGGGGTGCGTTGTCGAGTGTGGTGAGGTCAAGCGTCATTCGTCGTTTCCTCCGTCGTCAGGTGATCCTCGTCAGTCGGAGCGCCCGGATAGGCGCGTTTGATCAGGGCGGCAAGACCGCCAGCGCCGATGGGAATCAACAGAGCCGCCGCGAGCCGATCGGCCCGAATGCCGGCGCCCATGCGGCCAGATCCTGATCTCGCTTCCCGCGAGGTTCCTCGCCCGGCCCCGAAGGGCGAGGGCAGGCCCGACGCACGGGCGCGCGCCAAGGCTTGCCGTGCCGCGGCGTCGGTGGCCCTGCCATCCGAGCTGCTGCCTCCGGCGCGCAGCCCTGCAAGCAGCCCCGGCGGCACCGGCATCCGCGCCGTCGCGGGCAGTACGCCGACCGCGCAAAGCGCGGCGTCCGTCGTGAACACGGGTTTCAGTGCCGCGTAGGCGAAAGGAACCGGCACGGGCCTCGCCTGCTGGTGAACGCGCCGAAGGCGGGCGGGCCGTGCCCACACAAGGCCGGCGAGCAGCGCGGCGCAGCGCGCGTCGTCGAAGTCGGCGGACAGGAACGCAGCGACGTCCACGAGACTTGCCGCCGTCGCGCTGGGGAGCGGCTTGTCCGCCAGCCCGCGAATCGACGCATCTACGAGTCGTCGTTCGAGTACGGCGATCAGGTTTGGAACGAGCGGACCGGCCCCCCAAACCTTGGTCGGTGGCTTGTCGCCGTCGGCCCATCGGCGGCGTCCGCCGAGGCTCCCGCGATGGAGAAAGGCCTCCTCGTCGAGCGGAGCGAGATGCGAGGCCATTGGCGGGGCCAGGTTCAAGGAACCCTGCTCCGGTGCGGGTGTCGGTTCAGCGGCGGATTGCGTCTCCGGTACCGTAGCCGATCCCTCGCCCTCAGCGCGACCGTCGGGCGGGAGAGCTTCCGGGTCCTGCGTGTTTGACCACTGGGCGGAACGTGCCGGCGTCGGTAGCCCAATACCGGCAAGCGCGGCCGCAAGGCGGAACTCTACGCTTCCGTCGTCGGCGTGGCGAAGCCAGTCCGAGGACAACACGGGCGGGGGTGGCACAGCTTGGCGGCCAATCGGATTGGAAGCAAGCCAGCCGACGAGCCCGCCCAGAGCCATGAGGGCGCTTCGGGTCCCCTCCTCGCGATTCGCTGTGGCCATCTGAAAGAGCGCGTCTTCCAAGCGACGCATCGCCAAGCGGGCACGGGCGGGCGCTTTCTTCTTGTTGCTAACGACTCTCCGGACACGACTGAGCCAGTCGCCTGCCTCCAGATCAGAAACGAGGTCTCGGCGCGGGCGATCCGGCGTACTGAATCGGCCCAGCGGGGTCGCTTGGTACGGCATCTTGCTGTCAGGCTGGATGATGGAGTACCGCTCGAAACTCACAAGGCCCCGCTCGGTGCCAAGCCGGGCTACTGAGCGGGCCGCGTCCAGCCCCGTTCGAGCCGCACTTTCACCGAGAGTGAGTCGCCCTTCCATGAAGATGGCGGCAATCTCGGAGAACGTTGCTGGCTTGGACCAAAGAGGTGTCCAGACCTCGCCACGAGGCCTGTTCGGATCCTCCGACGACAGTAAGCCTGCTCCCGCGCTGGTCGGTGCAAAGGTAAAGGGGAAAGCGGCCCGACTGCCGCCCGACGCTCCCCAACGTCGAGTAAGGGCGCTCGAGAACGCCATCGTGCCCTCCATTGCCAAGACGATGTCCCATGCGTTCAAGGGGTTAAATCCCTCGTATCCAGTCGTCGCGTTGGGTCCGCCCTGCCCAGGGCTGAACTGGCCCATCGAACCATGCTTGTCGGTGCGGTGGACCACGTTGAGCAACGCCGATTCAAACTCGGTACGCGCGCGGGCGCTTGGCCTGCCGTCGCTGAAGTCAATCAGCTCCCGTAGCTTTTCCGCGAAGTTGACACCGAAATCACGGTTACCGTCGTTGCCGCCCGACCCGAGCAGAGGAGCAGCTGCTTCGTCGGCGGCAAGCACGTAGCACGCGTCGATGTAGCCGACGTGGTGAGAAGCCGTCTCGGATCTCAAGTTCGGCAGCAACAGACTCTTGATTGCCTGGGCCTTCTTCGCAACCTGCTTTCTTCGTTCCTTGTTGAGTCTCCTCTCTTCACCCCTGAGGGTCCTTGAGGACCCCTGCAGCTGCTTCGCGAGCGCCCGCAAACGGTCGTACTCGGCAAGATGGTCGTTGGCGCGCATTGAAGTGACAGTGCGCCGCATCAATGCCAGTCGACGGCAATCGGTCTTCTCGATCGCGCGCATGAGAACAGCACCGGCACGGTTCGACGTCTCAGCTGCATCACCTTCAAGAAAGCCGGCACGCCCATTCCATGGGGCGATGATCGGGCTCGGCGCGTAGTCGTGAAGGAAGAAGTGCGCCAGGGCGTCGCGGCTCAACGTCGTCCGCAAGCGGAAACACTCGTTCTCCCACCAGCCGCGCGCGTGCGGGTCGGCCGCCCTATTGGACACACGGTTCGCGGGCGAAGAGATGAGGCGCAGCACGCCGAGCCCCTTGAGGTAGGAGGCCAGCGGCGTTGGCGTGCACCCTGGCAGCGGGAGCGCTTCAGCCGCCATCGTAGCCTCCCTCGCGCTCCTTCTTGGACGCGCGCCAGTCGGCCACCCGTAGCAAGGTCTCCAGCCAGGCGAGCCGGAAAGGACCGAGCGTTGCGAGCAGCTCTCGCGTTCGTTCGGTCCAACTCTCGCGGGAGACGTCGTCCCAGCCCAGCTCCATGATCGACAACCGCAAGCCCCCGCCCTCCCAGTGCTCGCCACCCTCCAGATCGAAGGCAGGGATCTCGTCGCCCTCCCAGACGCCGCGGGCGAAGCGCTGCCCGGCGCGCTCCTCCTTCGGTGCCGTTTCCCGCGGCAAGGCGCGCAGATTCAGCCTCACTTTCCCGTGGTGAGCGGCGATCAGGTAGGCGGGGAGATCGGCATCGCGCGACCAGCCCTCGTGCGCCAGGAACGCCAGGGCCGACGCTAGCTCGTGGCGGAAGTAGGCTCTTCCGTGGCGAGCCTGCTTCGCGGTCTTGGCGAACAGCACGTCCGGTGCTTCGGCCCGCCCGTCGAGACCCCGGCGCATGGTGTCCTGAAAGACCTCGTGCGCCTTGCCGAGATCGTGCCAGCGCGCGGCTCGGACGATGGTCGCCCGCGTCGGCCGTTCCACGTCGAAGGCGCCGCACAACGACTCGGCTTCGGCGGCGACGTGCCGGAGATGGTCCGCCAGTCGCACGACTGTGCCGTTCTCGCTCAGCGTGTCTTCGTCGTGCCCCTCGCTCTCTCGCCGGACTTGGCCGATCGAAAGGACTTCCGCCTGCGTCAACTCGGTCGGCGGGGCCAGGACCGCTAGCGTTTCGGGCACATCCTTCGGATTGCCGGTGAATCCGGATGCGCCGCAGTACCCGCCGGCCTGCGTGTCGGCCAGCAGCACCAGGCCAGGCCATGGCCACCCCTGCAGAGGCTGCCATCCCGGCGGAGCCGCGCCGGTACGCCGGTCCCCGCGCCGCCACTGCGGGTCGCGCTGGAACAGGAGCTTGCTCCCCTTGTTGGGCAGCTTTGAGATCCATGTCCTGGCGGCGCCGGTCGACACCCTGCACAATTCGTCCCGGAGTGGACGAAGCGGATCGTCCCCTGTTCGGTCCGGCTCCCGCCAGAACACGTGAAGATCGGTGTCGTCAGCGTCGCGCACGTACGGCGACACGTCGACGTCGAAGCCGGTCAGATCCGGGTCGGTGTCGAAGAGATCGTCGAGGTCTTTGCGGCGAATCACATGACGCGGAGGTTCGACATCGTCCGGCGCGGGAAGGTGTACAGGCGCAACATCGGTCAACTCGGCCAGCCGGCGCCTCGCGGCCTCAAGCTCCGCCGCTCTGTACGGTTTCGCCACTTCTTCCGCGTTCTTTTCTGGCGCCACGCCGTTCGTTGCTGTCTGGAGCAGATCAATCCAGTACACGTTGGCGCCGTCTGAAAGCTCCGCGCAGCGGTTGGCGCGCCCGAAACGCTGGACCAGAGAGGACCAGGGCGCGAGTTCGGTGAACAAGGTGGCGGCGGACATGTCCACACCTGCCTCGACCGCCTGGGTGGCGACGACGATGCGGTCTTGCCGATTCGGGTCGTCGGCGCCGAGAGCCTTTCGCACCTCTCTCTTTCGGTCAGCGGGGCGAAAGCGGGAGTGGACGAGGGCCAACGTCGGCGCCTCCGCCAGCCGCCTGGAGAGCCTCAGCTCGAGAGCGTCGCGGAGGGCCTGAGCCCGGTCCACGCGGTTGACAATCGCGAGGGTCATCCGTCCGGCGCGGTGCGCACCGAGAATCGCGTCGGCCAGCCGCGCAACATAGTCGGCAATGTCGCCCTTCTTCGGCGACTTCGGCGCGACCGGTGACCGGTCGAGTCTCTTGACAGCCCGCGCCAAGCGTCCAAGCCTGCTGTCCGGGGCCGCGGACGGGTCGACTCTGACCACGGCCGTAGCCGGTGGAGCGCGATGATCGACCGTGGCGAGCCAACCCGGATCGAGAGTGGCCGAAATCCAGAGGCTGCGAGACGGAGTACCCGTCGAACGATCGTCACTCCGTGCACGATCCGCTTCAAACTGCCGGAACGCTTCGAGTTGCGCCGAAGTCGCTCGACCCGCGCCCATGAGCTGCACTTCGTCGAAGACCCACTGAGCGTCATCGTGCAGAAAGGCGAACTCCATCGGCCAAAGGGCGCGCGAAGAGGCGTAGCCGCGCATCAAAGCGCGACTGAGCAGCATGTCCTGAGTGCCGACGAGCACAGCGGGGCGCTCGGGCGCTTCCAGCCAATCGTTGGTCTCCACGCCCCCCATGAGCACATGCACATCCTGCGGTCGTGGAAGCCGACCCTCACTCCCCTTCACTTCTGCCAAATCTCCAAACCACTCCCTGACCGCTGCCGCCGTCTGCTCGACCAGCGTCCGCATCGGCAGGCACCAAACAAGTCGTCGAGGCGTCCGGTCGGGACTCCGTAGCCGATGCGCCGCCCACCCCAGCGTCACGGCGGCCGTCTTTCCTGACCCGGTCGGTGCGATCAGGACACTTGGCCACGAGTCGGTTGCCAGCGCGAGCTGCCACGGGTCGGCGCGGCCCTCGGCTCCGAAGATCAACCGGTACAGGCTTTCGCCGTCCGGCAAGTGCTCGGAAGGGGCCGCCCGCGTCATCGGATCGTGTCGGACCAACGGGCAGCGTGCCGAGGCGGGCGCGGGACGACGCCGTCCAGCTTCCTGCCGCTACCAAGTCCTTCGATCAACGTGTCCCCTCCTCCAAGGCTGCGGAAATGTAGCAGCCGCGAACTTCTCGCCGCCCAGCCTCAGCCCTAGTCCCCAGACAGCCAGTCACCGACCACGACGCCAACCGCAACCGACGCCGCCAGGCAAACCGGACAGCCGCCGGCGATGCCGCCGCACGGGCGCGGAGACTCCGGTTTCGGCGGAGCCGTCGGCCGAGGCGGCGCCGAAGCGGCAGCCGCAACGAGCCACACCACCCCCAACGTCACGATGGCCCAGATCCACCCGGCGTTCACCCCCACGACCACCGTCACCACAAGGAGAATCGCCGCTGCCCACCCTTTCCAGGCGTTTCGACTCATGTCCATCCTCTCTCTCTGCCCGGAAGGGGACCGTGGGTCAATCGAGGTAAGTTCCGGCCGTCTTGCGCACATCGTCAGAGTTCCTACGCGAACGACAAACACGTTAGCGCCCCCCAGTCTCAGAACCTGACACCAGCCCGGCAGACCGCCAGGAGAAGCCGATCAGCGGTACTGCTCGACCGCCCGCTCCAGCCTCTCACGCACCATCTCCACCAGTTCTGGAGGCTCCACAACCTCCACATCCGGGCCGTACCTCAGGATCTCGCCAAGAAACTCCTCGACCTCTGAGTAGGGCACGGTCAGTTCCAAGCGGCCGTCCGCCAACCGGCGCGCCGTCTGCTTGCCATGCCAGCGTTCGTCGCCGACCCATCGGGCGCGCTCCTGCCGAAAGCGCAGGCGCGCGTGGCCCCGGACCGGGCCGCTGAACAGGCCGTAGCCGGCGCCGAAGGTCTCGATCATGTCCTTCTCCGGCACCTCGCGGGCGGCGGCGCCGAGAACTTCCGGCGCCGTTATCCGGTCGACGGCGAAGGTCCGCAGGGATCGGCGGTCCTCGTCCCAGCAGTCGAGGTACCAGTGGTCGCGGTAGTGCACCAGCCGTTGCGGGGACGCTGTGCGCTCCGTCGTCTCGCCGGTCGAGCGCGCCTCATAGGTGAATGCAAGCTGGCGGCGCTCCACGACGGCCGTTGCAACCGCCTCGAAACCTCTCGCGGCAACGTCCCGAGCGTGCGCGCGCAGAATGCGGAACCGGTGCGCCGGGAAGCGGTCGCCCCGCCGACTGCCGCGGTCGAGGATGGCCCGGAAGCGGCTGCGAAGCGGAGCGATGAGGTCCTCGAGCAGGCCGGGCTGGACCCGGCTCAGCAGTTCGTCCATGACCAGCAGGGCTTCCAGCTCGTCCCGGCGGAACCACAGGCCCGGCAACTCGAACCGCCCCGCCTCTCGATCATAGGCGTAGCCCCGGCCGGGCGCGTTCACGATCGGCGCGCCCAGGTGGTCGCGCAGCATGCCGATCGTCCGGAACAGGGTCGAACGCGAGCATTCGAGCTCGGTCATCAGGTCGCCGGCCGAGGCCGGATGTCTCCGGGAGTCCAGCACGCGATGAAGCGCGACCATTCGCTCCAGCCGGTTCACGATCTGCTCTCTGGAAGCGCTCTCACATTCCCCATACCGAGATCAGAGCATTCTCAACCGGCTCCTCCCGCCGGAAGATCTTCTCCCGCCACGATCGATCCTCCGACCGGTCGAAGATCACCAGGTGCCCCTCGTCGGCCGCGCAGCGGTCCATGTAGGCGGCAGTCTGAACGGATCAGTCGGCGTCGCGGTTCGCCTTGTTCGCTCTGGCCGGGGGCCGCAAGCCGGTCCCCAGACCGCCGAACCAGAGCTTGAACATCTCTTGCGGGTCGGCGTACTTCAGGTTAGCGGCCATGCGATCCCGGAACTTCTCCAGCATCTCGTTCTGGATCCCCGCGAGGTCGGGGAGGCCGAGAAAGGCGCGCGCCTCTTCCGGCGTGCAGTCGATGTCGAGCTTGATCTTCACAGGTGCTCCCTTCGTCGCGGCGTTCTACGGCGCAAACTCGTAGCATACGCGGGTCGGGGGCGCCGTCACAGCCGGTTCCAACGCACAGGGAGGCGACGATGAAACGACTGCCGTTCGGCTTGCTCCGGGTCACGATCATCGCGGTCTGCGGTCTGCCAGCTCTTGCCGGCTCAGCCCTCGCGCAGCCCACGGTCATCCAGGGCGCGCGCGTGTTCACAGGCGACGAGGTGCTCCCGACCGCCACCGTCGTGATCCGCGGCCGCACGATCGAGTCGGTCACGCCGGGCGACGACATTCCGGCGGCCGCCGGCACCGAGGCGGAGATCGTCGACGGCGACGGCATGACCCTGCTGCCGGGGCTGATCGACAGCCATACGCATAACTTCGGGCCGGCGCTGGAACAGGCGCTGAACTTCGGCATCACGACCGTGCTGGACATGCTCACCGCGGAGGCTCTGGCCGCGCAGTGGCGACGGGAGCAGGCAGCGGGAGCGGTTCCGAGCCGGGCCGACGTCTTCGCCGGCGGCCCCGTCACCGTCGCGGGCGGGCACGGCACGCAGTTCGGCGTCGCGCTCGCTACGCTGGACGACCCGGAGCAGACGGACGCCTTCATCGCCGACCGCGTGGCCGCCGGCGCCGACTTCATCAAGGTGATCTACGAAGCCGGATCGGCCGGGCGTCCACTTCCCACGTTCGCTGCCTCGACTCTGCCGCGGATCGTCACCGCCACGCACGATCACGACCGGCTCGCCGTCTTCCACATCAGCACCGCGGAAGCGGCGCGGGATGTCATGGCCGCGGGCGCCGACGGCCTGGTCCACATGTACTTCGACGGCACGGGAGGCCAAGAGTTCGTCGAAGCGGCCCACGAGGCGGGGATCTTCATCGTCCCGACCCTCGCCGTGCTCGAGACGATCGCCGGGACCGGGGGCGGCCTGGAACTCGCCGCCGATCCGCGGATCGCTCCCTTCCTCACGCCCGAACAGCGAGGCGGTCTCGGGCAGGACTTCGGACGGGCGCCGGATCCCGAGTTGATGGCCCAGATCCTCGCCGGCGTCGGCGCCCTGCACACCGCCGGGGTGCCGATTCTGGCCGGGTCCGACGCACCGAATCCTGGAACGACCCACGGTGCGAGCATCCACCGGGAACTCGAACTGCTGGTCCGCGCGGGCCTGACCCCGGTCGAGGCCCTGCGGGCGGCCACCGCCGCGGCCGTGGACGTCTTCGGTCTGGACGACCGCGGCCGGATCGCGGCCGGCCTCAAGGCCGACCTGGTCCTGGTTCGCGGCGACGCCACCGCGGACGTACTCGCCACCCGCGACATCGCAGCGATCTGGAAGGACGGGACGCGCTTCGAACGCCGGAAGGCCGAACCCGCGACCGGTCGGCCCCGCCTCGAACCCACCCTGCTCAGTGACTTCGAGGACGCCCTGGGCGCCGGCGACCTGCCTCCCAAGTGGTCGCACTCGACCGACGCCATTGCCGGAGGCAAGTCGACCGTGACGAGCGCCGCAACACCTCGCGACGGGGGAGGCCAAGCGCTGCGGATCGAGGGCGAGATCAAGGAGGGCTTCCCCTTCCCGTGGTCCGGGGTCATGGTCCTGCTCGGCTCCCGGTTCAATGACCCCGTCGACGCGGGCGGCATCCGCGCCCTGGCCTTCGACGCCCGCGGCGAGGGCGCGACGTATCAGGCGATGGCGTTCGGCGAGAGCCTCGGAATGCGGCCGGCCGCCGCCTCCTTCAAGGCGGGCGAGGACTGGGGCCGCGTCGAGGTCCCGCTGTCGTCCTTCCGCGGTCTCGACCCCTCGGGCGCCTGGGCGTTCTTCATCGGCGGCCCCACCGATCTCGGCAGCTTCTGGCTCGAGATCGACAACGTCGAGCTCGTGGAGTAGCCGCCGGCAGCTTCCGGCGGGGCTACAATCGCCGAATGTCTGAAACGCCTTCGCCCGGGTCGGCCTCGGGCGGCCCGCTCAACGGCATCCGGGTGCTCGATTTCACGAGCTTCATCGCCGGTTCCTACGGCGCCATGCTGCTCGGCGACATGGGCGCCGATGTCCTGAAGATCGAATCGCCGGGCGGCGACAACGCCCGACACTGGGGACCTTTCATCGAAGGCGAGAGCCGGATGTTCCAGGCCTGGAACCGGAACAAGCGAGGTATCTCCGTCGACCTCAAGACGGAGCAGGGCCGGCAGGTGGTCTACGACCTCGCCCGGACCGCCGACGTCGCGATGGAGAACTTCCGCCCCGGCGTCGCCGCCAGACTCGGCATCGACTACGACGCCCTGAGCCGCCACAACCCGGGACTGGTCTATGCCTCGTCCAGCGCCTTCGGCGGCAGCGGGCCGTATGCCCAGCGACCCGGCTACGACCCGGTGCTCCAGTCGATGGCGGGGGCGGCCCACCTGCAGCAGCTCATGAACGGCGTCGCCGCGATCTGTCCGGTGGCGGTCTCCGACTACATGGCAGCCGTGCTCACCGTCTGCTCGATCAATGCGGCCCTCCTTCACCGCGAGCGGACAGGCGTTGGCCAGTACATCGAAACCTCGCTGCTTCAGGCGATCATGAGCGCCCAGGCGCAGTCCTACCTTCAGCCGCTGGACGCCGAGATCACCGGCCCGCCCGGCATCTTCCCGTACCGGATGTTCGCCGCCGAGGACGGGCCGATCTTCATCGCCGCCGGCACGGACAAGTTCTGGCGGCTGTTCTGCGAGGCCATCGGCCGCGACGACCTCGCCTGCGACCCGCGCTACGAGACGAACCCCCAGCGGGTCAGCAACGCCGCCGCGTTGAGCGACGAGATCGATCCGATCGTGGCACGAAGACCGGCACGCGAACTGGAGGCCGAGCTGGTCGCGGTCGGCGTTCCCTGCGCCGCCGTCCGCTCGGCCGAGGAGTTCTTCGACGATCCCCAGGTCGAGGCGATGGCGATGAGCCAGGTCGTCAGACACCCGCAACTCGGCAACCTGCGCATGGCCGGCGTACCCTGGCGTTTCTCGCAAACGCCGGGGACCATCCGAAGGCCCGCCCCTCGTCTCGGCGAGCACACGGGCGAAGTGCTCGCGGAGTTGGGCTACGGCACGGAGCGGATCGCCGGTCTCGAAGCGTCCGGGGCGGTGCGGGCCGCGGACACAGCAGACGGGCACTGATGCCGCAGGTCGTCCTGGTCGGGGCCGGGCACACCCACATCCAGGTCCTCCGCCACTGGATGATGCACCCGGACCCGACCGTCGAGGCGACCCTCGTCGTCGACACGCCGATCGCCGTCTACTCCGGCATGGCGCCCGGACTGGTGGCCGGCCAGTACGAACGGCATGAACTGGAGATCGACGCGGTGCCGCTGGCGCGCCGGGCGGGCGTCCGGGTCGTCCTCGCGCCCTGCACGGGCGTCGAAGCGGCGAACCGGCGTTTGCTGGTCGAAGGCCGCGAGCCGCTCTCGTTCGACGTCGCCTCCTTCGACGTTGGCTCGACCGTGGCCGGCCTCGAGCTGCCCGGCGTGCGCGAGCACGCGGTCCCCACCCGGCCGATCAACCGCCTGGCAGCGGCGATCTCGGGCCGGGTCGAGGCTCTGACCAGCCAGCAGCCGAGCGTGGTCATCGTCGGCAGCGGCGCCGGCGGCATCGAACTCGCGTTCTGCATCGACGCCCGGCTGCGCGGCCTGGGACTCGAACCCTACGTAACGATCGTAGAGGCGGGCGACCGCATCCTGCCCGGCTACCATCCGGCGCTGGCCCGGCGAGTCGAGGCCGCGGCCCGCGAGCGCGGGCTCCTGACGCTGATCGAGGCGCCGGTCGCGGCGGTCGAGGAGCGCGGCGTGCGGCTCGAAGACGGCGCAAGCCTCGACTCGGACCTGACCTTCTGGGTAACCGGCGCCGCGGCGCTGCCGATCTTCCGGGGCTCCGACCTGCCCCTCTGCGATCGCGGGTTCGCACGCACCCGTTCCACTCTGCAGGTCGAGGGCCACGACCACATCTTCGCCGTCGGCGACTGCGCGACCCTGATCGACCAGCCGAACCGGCCTCGCGCCGGCGTCTACGCGGTGCGCATGGGGCCCTACCTGATCGAGAATCTGGAACGCCTGAACACGGGTCAGCGACTCCGGCGGTACCGGCCGCAAGGCGACTTCCTGGCTCTGCTCAACCTTGGCGACGGCAGCGCCGCCGGCGCCAAGTGGGGCGCCGCCTTCGAAGGTCGCTGGGTCATGCGGCTCAAGGACCGGATCGATCGCCGGTTCATGGAACGCTTCCAGGCGCTCGACCCAGACGGCGCGCCGCTGCCCGCGTTCGGAACCATGAAGGCCGGCCCGGAGGCGCATGGTGCGGACGGAGAGCCGGAGTCGACTCCCATGTTCTGCGGCGGCTGCGCGGCAAAGGTCGGACCCGACCGGCTGGGCAGAGCTCTGGCGCGGGCAGGTCTGGACGCTCGCCCGGAGACCGACGAGGAGGTGATCCTGGACACGGCGACGCCGGACGACGCGGTCGCCTATCGGACGCCGGCCGGAGACCGGGTCGTCGCCTCGCTGGACGCCTTCCCCGCCTTCACGGACGACCCCTGGCTCGTGGGCCGCGTAGCCGCTGTCAACGCCTGTTCCGATCTCCACGCCACCGGCGTAACGCCCCGTTTCGCCCAGGCTCTGGTCACCCTGCCCCAGGCGGCCGGCGGCGCAACGGCCGAGGAACTTCTGATCCAGGTACTGGCAGGCGCCCGTGCGGCGCTCGACCCGGAAGGCGTTCTGCTCCTGGGCGGCCATACGAACACCGGCCCCGAACTCGTCGTCGGCTTCCACGTGGAGGGCGTTTCCGAGAACGGCTGCGACCTGCTGCTCAAGAGCCGGGTCCGCTCCGGCGACGCCCTCGTTCTGACCAAGCCGCTCGGCAGCGGCGTGCTGCTGGCCGCCGACCGGATGGGCCTCTGTCCCGGCCGCTGGTTGCGGACATGCCTCGCCTCGATGCAGATGAGCAACCGGGCCGCGATGGAGGTTGCCAGACGAGCCGGCGTGGCCGCCGCGACCGACGTCAGCGGTTTCGGTCTGGCCGGTCACCTGGGTGAAATGGCACAGGCGAGCGGCCTGGATATCGAGATCTTCGTCGGCGCCCTGCCCGCGCTACCGGGCGCGCTCGAGCTCCTGGACCGCGGCGAGCGCAGCACGAGCCACGATCAGAACACGCGGCTGCCGGTCGAGGTCGAGCGGCTTGCCGCGCCGGCGCCGCACCTGGAGTTGACCTTCGACCCCCAGACCGCCGGCGGGCTGGTGCTCGCGGTTGCTCCGAAGCAGGCCGACGGCCTGATCCGCGCGCTCAACGCCCGGAACCTCGACACGGCCTCGGTGATCGCTCGCGCCCGGGCGGCAGGTTCCGGCAGCCCGCGGCTGGTTCTGCGCTGAATCCCTGGCCCGCGACCGTCCCGGCTTCGAGGCCGGCCAGAGACCGCAAACAGGGCGTAAGTCGTGCTAGGCTGCCCTCCTCGTGAAGGTCCCCGACAGTGCCTCCGGCCGCCGGTCGAACCCCCGGAAGACTCCCCCGGGCGCAGTGCGCGGCCGAGGCGCCGCCGTCAACCCCCGCAACCGCTTCGAACGGCTCGACATCGACTTCGAACCGGGCGAGAGCCTGGCCGAACGCGGCGAGGCGCCGCCGACCGAGCTGTTCCGGGACGACTCGAAGACGATCCTCTCTCGCAACGACTCGCCCGACATCGGCTTCGAATACAGCCTGAACCCTTACCGCGGCTGCGAGCACGGCTGCATCTACTGCTACGCCCGTCCCACGCACGAGTACCTCGGATTCTCCGCTGGACTGGACTTCGAGAGCCGGATACTCGTCAAGGACCGTGCGCCGGAGTTGCTGCGAAAGGCGCTCCTGAGCCCGCGCTGGAAACCCCAGGTCATCGTGCTCTCCGGCGTCACCGACCCCTACCAGCCGATCGAGCGAAAGCTCCGGATCACGCGGCGCTGTCTGGAGGTCCTGGCCGAGTTCCGCAACCCGGTGGCGATCATCACGAAGAACCACCTGGTCACCCGCGACCTCGACCTGCTCGTGGAGCTCAACCGATTCCAGGCCTGCGGCGTCTACCTCTCGATCACCTCGGTCTCCGCCTCGCTGTCGGCGCGAATGGAGCCACGGGCCTCCACGCCGCGCCGGCGGTTCGAGGCGCTGCGTGAACTGAGCGCCGCCGGCATCCCCTGCGGCGTGATGGCCGCGCCGATCATCCCCGGCCTGAACGACGAGCAGATCCCCGCGATTCTGGAAGCGGCGGCCGCAGCCGGGGCGAGCCGGGCGGGCTACATCCTGGTGCGCCTGCCCCACGGACTTCGGGAGCTCTTCTCCGAGTGGCTTGCGACCCACTTCCCGGATCGCCGCGATCGGGTGCTGAACCGGCTGCGGGAAGCGCGCGACGGGAACCTGAACGATCCCCGCTTCCACCACCGCATGAAAGGCGGCGGGGAGTACGCGGAACAGATCGGCAGGCTGTTCGAGACGGTGCGCCGCCGGGTCGGCCTCGCCGGCGGCCGAAGCAGGGGCACGACCAGCCCATCGACAGCGGCCTTCCGGCGTCGGACGGACCAGCGGAGTCTCTTCGACGAAGCGGCCGGCGCTGAGGCGAATCCCTGAAACCAGACCGGACCCGATGCGGGCTTGGGCCGGCGACGACTCGCTGCTACAATCCGCGCTCCGCTGCAGGCGCCAGCCAGCCCCGGCCAGGCAACCAGGGGCCACGACGCCGGTCAAACCGACAGTTCGGGAAAGAGATCGGCCTGGTGCCCGCGTGCGGATCGAACGGCGCAGAATCCCAGCAGCAGGATCCCAGAAAACATGGCACAGGACATTCGGAGATACAGAAGGTGAAGTTCAACGGGCCCAAGGTCAAGCTCTCGCGCAAGCTGGGCATCCCCCTGACCGCCAAGGCCGCGCGGTACATGGAAAAGAAGGGCCACCCTCCGGGGATGCACGGCCTCAAACGGCGGCGGCGGCAGAGCAACTACGGGCGGCAGCTGCTCGAGAAGCAGCGGCTGCGCTATCAGTACAACGTCAGTGAGCGCCAGCTCCGCAACTACTACAAGCGGGCGACGCGGATGAAGGGCGTGACCGGCGACAATCTGGTCGGCCTGCTCGAGACCCGTCTCGACTCCGTCGTCCATCGGGCCTTCGCGCCCAGCGTGTTCGCGGCGCGCCAGTTCGTCGGCCATGGCCACATCCTGGTCAACGGCCGGCGGGTCAACATCCCGTCCTACGGCGTGAAGGAAGGCGACGTCGTCGAGGTGCGGGAGAAGAGCCGGAAACTCCGCTGCTTCAACGAGCCGCGTGGCGTGACGGTCCCCACATACGTGGAGACCGACGAAACCGGCTACCAGGCGACCCTGCGCAGCACGCCGGTTCGGGACGAAGTCCCGATCGTCTGCGAAGTGCCGCTGGTCATCGAGTTCTACTCCCGCTGACGGCGAAGAGACGACGATCGATGCTCCACCTGCGCGCCCGCCGCTCGGGCCCCGTCGTCGCCGCCTGGGCTCTGGCCGCCGTCGTCCTGGTCTCCGGCAGCGCTCCCGCGGCCGCCGCGGACTTCAGCATCAGCGGCACGGTCACCTACGAAGGTGAACCGCTCAGGCGCTACCCGTTGCGCATGGACGCCGACCCGAACTGCGCGGCGATGTACGACGGGAAGCGCGTCCTCTCGCGCGACAGCCTGATCGCCGATGACGGCGCGGTCCAGAACGTCTTCGTTTACCTCCGGGAGGCGCCCGAGGGCGCAGCCGGCGACCAGCCGGAGGAGGCCGTCCGGCTGGAACAGCGCGGCTGCCTCTACACGCCCCGGATCATCGGCGTCCGCGTCCAGCAGGACATCGAGATCGTCAACGACGACCCCACTCTCCACAACGTCCGCGCACTGGCCAAGGCGAACCGGCCGTTCAACATCGGCCAGCCTTCGCGCGGCACGAGGACGAAGTCCTTCCGCGCGCCCGAGAAGCCGATTCAGGTGAAGTGCGACGTTCATCCCTGGATGTCCGCCTATGTCTTCGTCATGGAGCACTCCTTCCACTCCACGACCGGCAGCGACGGCAAGTACCGGATCGACGCACTTCCCGCCGGTTCCTACGAACTCGTGTTCTGGCACGAGAAGCTCGGCGAACAGATCGTTGAGGTCGAAGTCACCGCCGACGTCGAGGGTCTGAACCTCACCTTCGAAGGCAGCGAGTAGGTGACGACGCTCTTCCACTCCGTAGGTTGATGCCCTACGGCGTCCGGAAGATCGGAGGCGTCGGTCCCGCAGTAGCCGCCAAACTGGCGAAGGCCGGAATTCGGACCACGGAAGGTCTCCTCGCGGCCTGCCGCGACCGTCGCGAGCGACGGCTCCTGTCGGAACGGACCGGACTGCCGGAGCGCCAGATCCAGAAGTTCGTCAACCGGGCCGACCTGATGCGCATTCGCGGCGTCGGCGGAGACTTCGCGGAACTGCTCGTCGCCTCGGGCGTCCGCACCGTGCGCGACCTGAGCCGCCGCCGGCCCCTGAATCTCGCGCTCAAGATGAGCGCCGTCAAAGCGGAGAAGAAGCTCAGCCGCCGTGCGCCGTCGGCGCCGATGATCGAGCGCTGGATCGCAACGGCGAAGGAACTGAGGGAGGCGGCCGACTAGGGCCGCGGCCACGGTGCCCGCTCAGCGACCTCTCGGTATCGGTTTCGTCGGCAGCGGTTTTATCGCCCGCTTCCACATCCGTTCCTGGACCGCCGTCCGGGGCGCCGATGTGCGGGGCGTGTGGAGCCCGAACCGCGAGAGCGCCGAATCCGCGGCGGCGCTCGCGACCGAGCTCGACGTCGGGGACGCCAGGGCCTACGGGTCGATCGCGGACATGGTCGCGGACGAAGCCATTGACGCGATCTGGATCTGCGGCCGCAACGACCACCGGATCGCCAACATGGAGGAGATCGCCGGGACCGTTGCCAGCGGTAGCGGCCGCCTGGTCGGCATCGCCTGCGAGAAGCCGCTCGCCCGCAACGCGGGCGAAGCGCTTCGGATGGTCGAGCTCGGGCGCGAGATCGGCGTTCTCGACGGCTACCTCGAGAACCAGGTGTTCAGCCCCTCGGTGGTCCGCGGCCGTGAACTGGCCTGGGAGCGCGGCGCCCGGGCAGCGGGCCGCCCGTACCTGGCGCGCGCGGCCGAGGAACACTCCGGCCCGCACAACGCCTGGTTCTGGCAGGGCGAACTCCAGGGCGGCGGGGTGCTGAACGACATGATGTGCCACTCGGTCGAGGCGGCGCGCTTCCTGCTGACCGAACCCGGCAAGCCGCGCAACAGCCTGACCCCGAAGCGCGTCCACGCCCAGATCCATTGCCTCAAGTGGCAGCGTCCGGAGTACGCCCGCAAGCTGCGCGATCAGTACGGAGACGCCGTCGACTACGCAAACCGGCCGGCCGAGGACTTTGCTCGCGCGATGGTCGAGTACGAAGACGAGAACGGGACGCCCCTCGTCGTCGAGGCGACGACCTCGTGGAGCTACGTGGGGGCCGGCCTGCGCCTGTCCATGGAGCTGCTCGGACCGGAGTACTCCATGCGGACGAACAGCCTCGACACGGAGCTCGAGCTCTTCTTCAGCCGTGACCTCGAGCAGCGAAGCGGCGAGGACCTGGTCGAGAAACAGAACGCCGAGATGGGCCTCATGCCGGTGCTCGCGAACGAGCCGGCCGCCTACGGCTACGACGCCGAGAACCGGCACATGGTGGAGAGCTTCCGGCGCGGCGAACGGCCGCGGGAGACCTTCGAGGACGGCCTGGAGGTCACCCGCCTGCTGATGGCCGCCTACATGAGCGCCGAACTCGGCCAGGCCGTCGACTATCCGCCCGAAGGCCTCGACGAGTTCGTCCCCGCGGTCGCCCGCGGCGAGTGGAACCCCGCCTGAGGGCTGAGTCCTACTCGTCCACCTCGTAGTAGTCGACGAAGCCGATCATCATCTCGTCCGTCGTCTCGCGTCCCCAGGAGACATCCCGGGCCGGATCGGGGTTCAGCGGATTGCCGCCGCTGTTGTCGTAGGTCGCCGTGCAGCGAAGCCGCGTCCCGGCGGGAAGCGGCCTGGGCTCAGCGAACCGGTAGGTCGTCTGCCAGTTGAAATCGTAGCCGGTGACCAGGAGCAGGATCTCGGAGCGTCCGTCCGGGTACTCCGCCCGGAACTCAAACGTGTCGCCGCGCAGGTGCATGTGCGGCCTGAGCGACAGCAGGCGGGTGGCGCGCGGGAAGGTCAGGTCGGCCTCGAATCGGACGTCCCGCTCGCCCGCCGGAATCCACAGGAAGGGCGTCGAGCAGAGCGCCGTGCGGGACTCGTGGCGGGGCGGCTCGGCCGCCAGGACCAGGCCGATCCGGCTGCGGTCCGTCTCCTCCCTTCCAGTCGGCGTGTAGTGCATCTGGAAGTCGAGCACGACGCCGGCGGGGAGCCGGCGGCCGACGCCCGGCGGCATGACGAGGGGCCCGGTGCCCGGCGCGTAGCCGCCGAGGTCTCCCGCCGTACGCGGGTCGCCGCCGGGGCTTGCCCGGACCGCGCCCTCGCCGGGGAACGCCTGCACGATGATGTGATGGACCACGGCAGAGTTGCCGGGCCGTGTCTCCGCCGCCTGGATCCACACGTCCTCGGCCAGACCCGTCTCCACCCGGTAGCCGTGGTACGGAACATCCCCGGCAGCGGGTACGGTCGCTTCTTCCGGCAGCTCGAAAACGAGATCGGGAACGCCGATGCTCCAGTCGATTCTCCCGGAAGATGCGGACCGTTCCACCGTTGCCGCCGACCGCGGCGCCGACCCGGCCAGGCTGCCGCCATCAATCCAGGCGAGCAGCTTCGCCTTCTCCGACGCCGGCAGACGGCGGTCATTCGCGAACTCACCGTAGCGCGGGTCGGCGTGCCACGGGGGCATTGCTCCCGTGGCGACCGCCCGGCGAATCGAGGACGACCAGGCGCGCGCCTGCTCGAACGTCCGCAGCGCGAACGGCGCCGGGCCGCCCTCCGTGTGACAACCGGCGCAGCGGCTCCGGAACACCTCCGCTACCGCGTCGAAGTCGACGGCGGCCGCCGGCTGGACGAGCGCCGTCAGGCCGAACCAGAGCGCCGCCGCGCCAGGTCCAGCGTTCAGGGGCCGCTCGCGGCGCCCGCCTGATTCGTGATCCGGTACAGCTTGCTCCGCGTGCGGATGTAGAGGCTGCCGTCGGCGATCGCCGGCGTCGACATGCTCATCTCGTCGAGCGAGTTCTTGCCGACGACCTGGAACTCGTCGCCGGCTTCGATCACGAACGTGTCGCCGTCCTCGCTCAGCACGAAGACCTTGCCGTTGTAGGCCCAGGGCGAAGCCGTGAAGGCGCCCGAGCCACGTTCGATCCGCTGCTTGCCGTAGACCTCCGCGCCGGTCTTCGGATCGTGCGCGGTGAAGAAGCCCCGGTCGAGCAGGGTGTAGAAGCGGTCACGGTAGATCAACGGCGTCGGGTTGTAGGCGCCGGCCTGGGGCTGGTACCAGACCACCCAGCGATTGCTCTGCTGGTCCTTCTCCAGCGTGATGTCGCCTTCGGCGCCCGGCTTGATCGCGTAGACCGGGCGAACCTGGTCGCCGATGTAACCCGACGACACGTAGAGCAGGCCGTACTTCGAGAAAGGCTGCGGAATCGCGATGGACGACATGCCGCCGAAGTGCCACAGCAGGTTCCCCTCCTCGTCGTACGAGCGCACCTGGTCGGTGCCCGGCGTGATCACCTCCGTGCGGAGTTCGTTCTCCCAGACGAAGGGCGTCGCCCAGTTGCTGCCCTCCTCGCGGGCGTCGCGCCACAGCTCCTCGCCGGTCGCGGCGTCGAGGGCCATCAGGAAGGACTGGTCCTCGTTGTCGTTCACGACGTAGAGCTGTCCGTTGTGTACGACCGGCGACGCCGCCGTCCCCCAACCGAAGCGCGTCCGGACGACCTCGAAGCGCTGCTCCCAGACCGGCTCGCCGTCCAGCGTGAAGGCGAAGACGCCGACGTTGCCGAAGTACGCATAGATCCGCTCGCCGTCCGTGACCGGGGTTTCCGATGCGTACGTGTTCTTCAGGTGCCGCGGGAAGTCCGGGGCGCCCGTCAGCACCTCACGCTCCCAGCACTTCTCGCCGGTTTCCACCTCGAAGCAGAAGACCGACCAGTGGTGCTCGTCGGCGGATGGCTGCATGCGGTTGCCGCCCAGGTAGAGGCCCTTCTTCGGCTCCTCCACCTCGCCCTCGCTCCACACCGAAGTCACGAAGACCCGGTCGCCCTGCACGATCGGCGACGACCATCCGAGCCCTGGAACCTCAGTGGCCCAGGCCACGTTCTCCGTCGTGCTCCATGTTTCAGGCAGGCGGGGATCGTCGTCGGCGACGCTCATCGCGTCCGGCCCGCGGAAGGCCGGCCAGTTCTCGGTCGAAGGAGGCGCGGCCAGAGCGGCGCCGGCGAAGAGGAGGCCGGCGGCGGTAGCCGCGAGCACGAGTCGAGGTGTGCGCATGGGAGTCTCCAGGCGGAGGTGGCTATGGCGAAACGGTGCGTTCGAGAGCGCGGGTCAGCTTAGCACCGGCAACGCTGCGCCGTTCACGACGCGAACCGAAGCCCGTGCACCACGCACCAACCGAGTGTCGGTGCGCCGGCCCTCTGGCCGGCCTCTGCCACCGGATGCGCCGGCGCCCCCGCCCGCTGGGTGCGCGGGTCTTCCGACCCGCTGCCGCCGCAGGCGGCCAGGAAAACGCGCCGCGAAGCGGCGACCGATTTCCGAACTACGTCCCCGCCACGCGACGTTCCAGGTCGAGAAGCCGTTGCTTCGTCGGCAGGCCGCCGCCGTAGCCCCCGAGTTTCCCATCGTGGCTGATCACCCGATGGCAAGGCACAACGATCGGCAGCCGGTTTGCTCCGTTCGCTTGACCGACCGCACGCGAGCCCGATGGTCGACCGATCCTCGCCGCGAGCTCGCCATAGGAGATCGTTTCGCCGAACGGGATGCGCTGCAGTTCCGCCCAGACCCGACGCTGGAACTGTGTACCGCCAGCGCCAAGCGGCAGGTCGAAGTCCTGGCGCGTGCCGTCGAAGTACTCGCCGAGCTGCCGCTTCGCCTCCCGCAGTGCCGCCGGAAGGGCTCCGTTCGAGCGTTCCCAAGCTGGATCCGGCGGCTCGGCCGCCCGGTTCGGCAGGTCGATGCGATCGATCGAGTCCTCGTCGCCGACAAGCCGGAGGGTGCCGATCGGAGTGTCGAGGTCGTGGTAGGTGGCGGTCATTCAGGTTCTCCAGGCGGCGGTGGGCAGAGTGAGCGCCATCCTACGCGAAGCCCCAGGAGGCAGACCCCACGCCCAGCGCCCACATCTGATTACCCTATTGAATAAATCTACTCAGCATCATAAGCTGACCCGTGCGATGGAGTATGAGCGCGAGCAGGTCGCCATCCTGAAACGACGTCTGGAGGAGTCTCCACGGACGATCCAGACGTTGTTCGGACCGCGGCAAAGCGGCAAGACGACGATCGTCAAGCAGACGCTGAGAACTCTAGCCGGCCCCTGGCGCTACTACGCCGTCGACTCCCCCGACAACGACGCGACTAGCAGCCAGTTGCACCAGCCGGCGGCACGACGGCGGTCAGCTACGGTGCCTCGGGATACGAACTGGCTGATCGAAGTCTGGCGTCAGGCAAGAGCGGACGTCGCCAAGTACGGAGGATGCGTGCTGGTGTTCGACGAGCTTCAGTACATCCCCGACTGGTCCAGCACCGTCAAGGGCCTCTGGGACAAGGACAGGTGGGAAGAGCTTCCGTTGCACGTCGTGATCCTCGGCTCGGCGCCCATGTCCATTCAGTCGAGCCTGAACGAGAGCATGGCTGGCCAGTTCGAGGTCATCGACGTCCGCCACTGGTCATTCGGAGAAATGAAGACGGCCTTCGGGCTCGATCTTGACCAGTACGTCTACTTCGGCGGCAACCCGGGGGCCATGCGCCTGACGGAGACGTGGCCGCCGCACTGGCGGGACTACGAGCCAAGGTGGCGCAGGTACGTCACGACGTCTTTGATCGAACCCGCGATCGAGAAGGATGTGCTTGCCATGACCAGGGTGGACAAACCCGCCCTGATCCGACGCCTGTTTGAACTCGGCGCGGCCTACTCGGGCCAGATTCTCCCTCTCCACAGGATGCTGGGCGAACTGCAGGACGCCGGCAACGCCACCACCCTCGCCCGCTATCTCGACCTGCTCTCCCGCATCGGGCTCCTCACCGGGCTGCAGAAGTACCCGCCGAGCACGCTTCGGATTCGCAACTCGCCGCCGAAGTTCAACGTGCTGGACACCGCGCTGATGTCCGTGGGGTCGAACCGCTCCTTCGAGGACGCGAAAGCGGACAGGAGCTTCTGGGGGTGCCTGGTCGAAAGCGCGGTCGGCGCCCATCTCCTGAACACCTGCAACCCTGCGACCCGGGTGCTCTACTGGCGCGAGGCCAGTGACGAGGTCGACTTCGTCCTGCAATCGGGGCTCCGGAGCGTGGCAATCGAGGTCAAGACCGGTTCAAGAGTGCGGTCCTCCCGCGGGATGAGGATCTTCGAGGAGCGGTTCCGCCCCCACCGCACGCTGCTGGTGACCGAAAGGGGCCAACCGCACGGGAGCATCCCGCTGGGAATCTTCCTGTCCCGCCCCGCCTCGGCCTGGTTCCGGAGCGAGTTCGTACAGAGAAACTGCACCGAGATCGGCGAAGGGCAGGGGCGGGAAGAGGCCAGCAAGCCCCTCTCCGATTTCGACTCGGCGCCCGCCTACGTGCTGCTCGGGGACCCCGGCATGGGCAAGACGACCTCATTCCGGGAGGCCTGCCGGAATCTGGGCGAACAAGCTCACTTCATCTCGGCCCGCGACTTCATCACCCTCGACGCCGCTCACCACCCGGAGTGGCGGCGGAAGACACTCTTCATCGACGGTCTGGACGAGATCCGAGCCGGGAGCGACGACGCCCGCACACCGCTGGACGACGTGAGAAGGCAACTGGACCGGCTCGGGCAACCCCGGTTCCGGCTTTCCTGCCGCGAAGCGGACTGGCTGGGCACGAACGACCGGGAACGCCTTGAGGCAGTAGCGCCCGACGGCGAGGTGGCGGTGCTCCGGCTCCGTCCTCTCACCAAGAAGGAGGCAGTGAAGGTCGTCGAATCGCGCTTCTATCTCCCCGACGGTAACCGACTCCTCGACATGGCGAAGCAGAGGGGTCTCGGCGATCTGATTCGCAATCCTCAGAATCTCGAACTGCTGGCCGCCGGCGTCCAGGCGGGAGAGTGGCCCGAGAGTCGGGCCGAGCTGTTCGAGTTCGCTTGCCGCCACCTCGCATCCGAGCCCAACGACGAGCATCTCAACGCCGGCGTCCGGCGTGCCGCCCCGGACCTCCTCCTGGAAACCGCCGGGCGCCTCTGCTCTTTCCTCTTGCTGTCAGGAACGACCGGCGTCCGGCTCTCGCCCCCCGAGACCGGCTCGGCCACGGGCTACAGGCCCGCCGATCTGATCGACCCGCCACCGCAGGCTGCCTCACCCGGAGATGCCGAAGCCTGGAGTCGCCGGCAACGGGCCGCACTCTCCAGCAGGCTGTTCCGGGCCGCAGCGGAACCTGCGCCAGCGGAACGATGCTTCGAGCCAGCCCACCGCCACATCGCAGAGTTCCTCGCCGGTCGCTATCTGGCCCAACAGATTGACGGCGGTCTCCCGGCAGCACGTGTCGTCTCCATGGTCACCTCAGGAGACGGTGGCGTGGTCACTGAGCACCGCGGGCTCTCCGCGTGGCTGGCCGCCCACTCGCAACCGGCACGGTCGGCACTGATCCAGCGCGACCCCCTCGGCGTCGGGCTCTACGGCGACATCGTAGGCTTCTCGACGGACGAGAAGCGCGCTCTGCTGCTGGCGGCGTTTCACGAAGCCCGGCGGCTGGACAGCCTGCTCCACGGCGCTGCAGCCTTCGCTCCGCTTGCCTCTCCGGCCCTCGAAGCCGAGCAACGTGAAAAGCTGAAGGCCACGCCGGAGACCGGTGTTGACCAACTGTCGGTCGAGTTCCTGCTTCGTGTCCTCCAACACGGCGGCCCGGTGGCCACGCTGGTCAAGCCAATCCGGGCGATCCTCTACGGCAAGGGATGGCGGCGAGAGGTCACCTGGGCAGCACTCGACGCCTTCATCCGCCAGTGCGCGGATCCGGCCGCCCGAACCCGCGAGCTGAAGGATGTCCTCAGGGACGTTCAGGGCGGCAGCCTGGACGATATGCACAACGAGCTGTCCGCCACAGTGCTTGGGGAGCTCTATCCGGAGACCATAGGACCGGCGGAGATCTGGCGTCATCTGGCTCGGTGTCAACCGACGAGTGCATTCGGGCGTCACCATTACTTCTGGACACATACGATCAACGAGAGGACGCCGGACGAGGACATCGCCACCCTGCTCGACGCACTCGCCAAACAGCGGCCCGACCTTGCACTGGTCGACAACGGCTTTGGCGACGGTCGGGCCGCGGCAGAGAGCCTCCTTGCACGCGCACTCGAGCTTGAAGGCGACAAGCTGTCGCCGGAACGCCTCTACGCGTGGCTCAACGCTCCTGCCCGAACAGACGAGGAGTTCCACGAACTGAGAGTTTCCCACGACGTCAGCAAAGCTGTATCCGAGCACTCTGACCCGACTCCTCCACCCAGCGGTGAGACACAGGAGGCGTGGGATTCCGCATCCAGGGTGCGCTCGTGGCTGGAGGCCCATCCCGACGCGTACAAGGCGGCTCTCCTTGAGGGCATCTGTCGATACACCGACGAGCGGGACCTCCACAACAGAGTGGAACTGGCGAAGGAATACTTGCGGCACGCCCAGCCACCTCCCGACTTTGGACTCTGGTGCCTGGAGCAAGCCAAGGCGGTCGTCGACGCCCGACCGGAACTTGGCCGCTGGCTGTACTCGGAAGCCCGTGAGCGCGGCGAACAGGGGGAAGAAGGCCTGTCGCGCCAGCTGCTCGTTGAAGCCGCAGAAGAACACCCTTCTCTGCGCCCAGCAACACGCGATCTCGAAGCCGCCAACGAACTTCGGGAAGCACGGCGCCATGACCAAGCGGCCGGAGACGCCTTCCAGAAACAACGGCGGCGCCGTGAGCAGGAGTGGCTGGACGCCGTACGCGGCAAGGTGCCCGCCCTGGAAGCGAACCGCGGTGCCCCGGCGCTGCTGTACCGCCTGGCGAACCGGTGGCTGCAACGCTTCCAAGACCAGCCGCGCCACCTGTTCGACTGGCTCAAGGAGGAACTCGCCAACGAAGAGGACCTGGCCGCCGCAGTTGCCACCGGCCTGCACGGCGTCCTCGAGCGCGAGGATGTGCCGGACGCGAAGGAGATCCTCCGTCTCCATGGCGAGGATCGGATGCACTACCTCTCGACGCCGTTCCTTGTTTCGCTTGACGAACGGGACTTGGTCGATTCCCGCTTTGTCGACGGCATTACCGCACACCGGAAGCGACAAGCCTGCGCTTTCTACTTCACTGTGCTGACAAGCCGCGACGCTCATCCGAACTGGTATCGGCGACTCCTTGAGCGGGAAACAGGGCTGGTCGCGGATGTGCTGCTCCCGCTGGCGCGCGCGGACCTACGGCGCGGCGTCGAGAACGTGCCGCACATGTGGGACCTGGCGCACGACGACGGCCACGCCGACCTCGCCTGCCTCGTGTGCCTGCCGCTCCTGCGCGCCTTCCCCGTTCGTTGCCACGAGCGGCAGTTGCCCAACCTGATCCGCCTGCTGTGGGCGGCACTGCGACATGCGGACCGGGACAAGTTGATCCGGATCATCGAGAGGAAGCTCGCCGCCAGGAGCATGACGGTCAACCAGCGGGCGCACTGGCTTGCCGCCGGGGTCATCGCGCATCCCGACCTCTACGCCGACCGGCTTGCGGAGTTCATCGACGGCCACGAACTCCGCGCCAGACAACTCGCCAGGTTTCTGTGGTCGGAATACCCCGCCTTGCTTCGCCCGGCAGAACTCCCGCCCCACGCATTGGAAGTACTGGTCCGGCAGTCGGGTGCCGCCTACGCGGTCTCCGATCTCGCGGAGAGACCCAGCCATGGCTACGACAACGCTCGCGGGCGTCATAACGCGCAGCCTGAGTCCGTGCTGTGGCGCATTCCCGACCTGATCGAGAGCCTTGCCGCCTCACCGGAAAGCGAAGCCGGCAAGGCCCTCCGGCGACTGGCCAGTGACGAAACGCTGCACCGCTGGCGCGACCAGCTTCGCGAAGCCCGCGACCGGCAGGCTGTCATCTCCCGCGACAGCTCTTATCGACGCCCCGAACTCGATCAAGTACGGACAACGCTCGACAACCTCGCTCCCGCCAACGCCGCCGACCTCGCCGCCCTCGCGCTCCACCGGCTCGACGAGCTTTCCAGGACGATTCGCCACTCGAACACGAACAACTGGCGTCAGTTCTGGAACGAGGACGAGTACGGACGCCCCACCGGCCCGAAACGCGAGGAATCCTGCCGGGACGCCCTCCTGTCCCATCTGGAACGACTTCTCCCCGCGGAAGTCGAAGCCCAACCCGAGGGTCGTTACGCCGCCGACCGGCGCGCCGACATCCGCCTCTCCTGCCCCGGCTTCCACGTTCCCATCGAAATCAAGAAGCAATCGCACGCCGATCTGTACCGCGCGGCGCGCGACCAGCTTGTCGCCAAGTATGCGCAGGATCCGGCGACCGGCGGCCACGGCATCTTCCTCGCGCTCTGGTTCGGCGATCCGAGAAACACGCCGCTCGACGACACCGCCACTCGCCCCGACAGCGCCGAAGAACTCCGGCAACGACTCGAAGCCTGCCTCGCCAGGCAGCTACCGCGCCAACAGCTTCGCAAGATCGCCGTCAGGGTCATTGACGTCAGCAAGCCCTGAGTCAACCTCCGCCGCCGCCGCGCCACAACAGGATCGCCGCGTAAGCGCGAAACGGACGCCAGGCCTCCGCCATCGCTTCCAGTTCGGCCGCGCCGGGCGGCTCCTCCCTGTCGATCGCCTTGCGCAGTCCGAGATCGCTCGCGGGAAAGGCATCGCGGTCGCCGAGGGCGCGCATCGCGACGTACTCGACGGTCCAGGGTCCGATGCCCTTGACGGCGAGCAATCGCCGCCTGACCTCCTGTGGATCTGCGTCGAAGCGCAGTTCGCCGGCGGCGACCTGGGACGCCAGGTCCCCGAGCGCCCGAGCCCGGGACGCGGGCAGGCCGATCGCGCGCAGGTCGAACAATGCGACCCGGCCCGGGGTCGGGAACGTCCGCTCCAGCCCGTCCACGCGCAACGCGGCCGGGAGCTCCGCACCCTGCGCCGCGACCAGGCGGCCGGCCAGCGTGCGGGCGCCGGCCACGGAGATCTGCTGGCCCAGCACCGCCCGCACCGCGGTCTCGAAGCTGCTCCAGGCGCCTGGAATCCGCACGCCGGCCGCGGTCCGGCCGTCTGTCGCCAGCTCCGGTACACCGCCGAGGCTCGAAGCGATGGCATCCGGGTTCGCGTCCAGGTCGAACAGCCGGCGAACGCGGCGGGAGATCACCTGCCTGTCCGCCCGTCCGATCCTCCGCTTGCCGGCGGTGCACACCTGGACCCTGACGCAACCCTCCGCGCCAAAGGCGACCTGCAGGACCGCATGGCGGGAGCCAGCGCCCTCGCCCGCCTCGACCGGCACCGCCGGCAAGTCGATCGTCCGCCGATACAGCAGGCGCTCCGGATCGACCGCCTCGACCCCCGGCAGGGCGCGAGCGGCGAAGAACTCGAGCAGGCCCCGAACGTCGAACGGACGCCGGCAGGACTCCTCGAACGAAAGCGCGGGATCCGGCACCGATGGAGCATAGAGTTGCCGCCCACCAACGAGGAAGGAACCCATGACCGAACTCCCCGCCGACGGCCTCGCTCTCCATTCCACGATCCGCGCGAACAACGCCGGCGGCGGCACCGTCGAACTCGCGCTGCTCAGGGTCCCGGTGCCCCAGCCGGGACCGGACGAGGTCGTCATCCGGGTCGAGGCGTCGCCGATCAACCCCTCCGACCTGGGCGTGCTGTTCGGGCCGGCCGATGTCTCCACCGTTCGCACTGCCGACGGCGAGCACGGCCCGGTAGCTGTTGCCGACATCCCCAAGGGGTTCGCGCGCCAGGTCGCCGGGCGCCTCGACCGGACGATCCCCACCGGCAACGAGGGCGCCGGCGTGGTCGTCGCCGCCGGTTCGTCAGCGGACGCGCAGGCCCTGATCGGTCGCACGGTCGCCGTCCTCGGCGGCTCGATGTACGCGGAGTACCGCCTGGCCGAGGCCAGGCGCTGCCTGGCGCTACCCGAGGGCACGGCGCCGGCCGAAGGCGCGTCCTGCTTCGTCAACCCCCTGACCGCCCTGGGCATGGTCGAGACGATGCGGCTCGAAGGCCACAGCGCATTGGTCCACACCGCCGCCGCCTCCAACCTCGGCCAGATGCTCCAGAAGATCTGCACCGCGGACGGCGTGCCTCTGGTCAACATCGTTCGGCGGGCCGAACACGAGGACCTTCTCCGCGGAATCGGCGCCACCCACGTCGTGAACTCGAGTTCCGAGACCTTCATGGCCGACCTGATCGCCGCCCTCACGGACACCGGCGCCACGCTCGGCTTCGACGCCACCGGCGGCGGCAGGCTGGCGGGCCAGATCCTGACCGCGATGGAGGCGGCGCTCTCCGCCAACGCCCCCGAGTACAACCGCTACGGCTCGGCGACCCTCAAGCAGGTCTACATCTACGGCGGCCTCGACCGCAGCCAGACCGTCCTGACACGCAACTTCGGCATGGCCTGGGGGCTCGGCGGCTGGCTGCTGCCCCACTTCCTGCAGCGAATCGGCTACGAGGCCTCGGAACAGCTCCGGCAGCGGGTCGCCGCCGAGATCAGGACGACGTTCGCGTCGAGCTACGCAAACACCGTTACCCTGCGGGAGGCGCTCGATCCGGCGTCGATCGCGGTCTACGCGAAGCAGGCGACCGGTGAGAAGTACCTCGTGACGCCGCACGGCTAGCGCCTCACACCCGCCGATAGGCGAGGTCCCCCTCCATGTAGGTGAGATGGAAGCGCGCCGGCGCGACCGCGCCGTTCGGGCTGCGGAACCACAGCGGACGCCGGTAGAAGACGTCGCCTCCCAGCGACTCGGCCGCCCGCAGCAGGCTCTCCTCGGTGGTCAGTACGGTCGCTTCGGCGCAGCCCTCACGGCGAAGCCGGTCGAGGATCGCCGCCAGAACCGGCCCGGCGCCCTCGGCGAGACAGGGCATGTGAACGACCCGGCCGGTGGGCGGGTCGTTCGCCCGGTTGACGTAGAGGAGGACCGGGCCCAGCGCCTCGCCCGACCGTTCCAGGGTGAACAGCAGGGCGTCGTGCTCCGGACAGGCAGCCAGCCACGAGAGGTGGTCCGGCTCCGCGAGGTTGACCAACGTGTCGTCGGGAGCAGCCGGGCCGGCCACAGCCGGGTCGTACTCACGCAGCGACACTCCGGCGCTTTCCGCCGTAGTCGACGCCGCCATCGCGCTCAGACGCACTTCCAGCGCCTCGCCGACCTCGCGAAAGCCGCGCATCACCAGCATGGCCTTCGTGGCGGCGGTACCCCCGAGCACCACCTCGAAGTCCGTGTCCGGGCTCCGCCCCGCCAGCGGCACGCCGGCCCGGCCCCTCGACTCCGGCTCGACCATCCAAAGCATCCGGTGGGCGCCGGACACGGTGCCACCACGAAGCCGATAGCGGCACTCAAGCGACGCCACGTGGCCGACGACCCGGCCCCGACGCTCAGCAACGAGGGACTCGACGTCAGGCCCCCGCGAACTGAAGAGCAGCCAGCGGAGGACGTCCGGCTCGCGGCGGACGCCGTAGACGATCTCGGTCAGTTCGGAGAGCCGCTCCAGTTCGTTCTCGGTACTCGGACGCAGGAGCACGTCCCGAACGGTCCGTACCGGATTCGGCCGTTCGCGCTGATCCATCGACAACGATCCCGCCACGCCGGTCCGAAGGCTACTTCTTCCGGGCGGCCCGAAACGCGGCGTCGCGCTCTGCCCTCAGGCGCAGCCCCTCCCGGAAGCGCTCGATGTTCGCCTCCGCGCGGCGCCTCAGCCGGCGGTACTTGAACTCGGCCTCGAGCAGCAGCAGCTCGTCCCAGCCCAGCCCCTCCTCCGTCCAGTGGTACTCGTGGGTGAGGAGCTGAATCCGGTCGTAGCGTTCGAGCAGCGAGGTCACCACGCCCTCCCGCCAGACCTGCGTGCTGTCCGACAGGTACTTGATCCGCTCGAAGTAGAGCGGATCGTAGGCGTCGACCACGCCGGGGATCGGCAGGGTCCGCCCCGACCGCATCGGCATGTGGGGACTCGCCGCCCGGATGCGGGTGCCGAAGAAGCTCTCGATCAGCTCGATCGCGCGGCTCGCCAGCACGAGCGGATCGCCGCCCGAACGCTCCAGCAGAGCCTGGTCGTAGTGGAAGCCGAGGTCGTGCCCGAGGTCGAGGATCGACTCGACCGCCTCGGCGCCATCGGCCTCGAAGAGGTTGTAGTCGGAGCCGATCTGCACGAAGAAGGTCGAGCGGACACCGGCGTCGTGGTCGGCCCGCGCCAGGGTCAGCGCGGCGTCGAGACTGAACTCGACGTCGTGCCGCATCAGGACGAAGCGCTCCACTTCGAGCAGCGCCTCGCCCAGTGGCGCCGCCTCGCCGAACGAGAAGGTGCGGTGGGTCGAGGTGATCCGCGCCAGGATCTCCCGGTAGTGGTCCAGGGTGAAGTCGAGGTCCGGATCGGAGGGGCGAACCCGGGAGCGTGCGTTCACGTCGGCTGCCACGAGACGTCTCTCCAGATCTCGGTCGCCAGGTCGTCGACCGGACGCACGGCCCCTTCATCGATCCAGTCGATCAGGCGGCCCGTCACGTCAGGGTAGTTCATGGGCGCCGGCTCCGGAGTGTCGATCCAGGACTCGACGGCGTTCACCGTCAGCCGCTCGACGACGGTGCCCAGGCCAAGCGCCACCAGCGCCCGGCCGTTGAGAAACTGCTCCGGGTGACGGCCGATGGGTTGTACGAGGAGGCGGCGGCCCAGATGCAGCGCCTCACTGATCAGCGAGAAGCCCGCGTTCGTGATCACACCCGAGCAGGCGACCAAGTCGGTCAGGAACGCCGCGCGGTCGTAGGGACGGATCGAGACGTTGCCGCGCTCGACCGGCTCGGGCACCGGCCGGTAGGCGACGAACCGGCGGTGCGGCAGGCGGCCGAGCAGCGCCGTGATGCTCTCCTCGCTCTCCGCCGGCAGGTAAACGAGGAACCGCTCGTCCGTGTCCGGCGACCGGCCGGCCCTCGCCGCCGCGACCAGGTCGGGACTGATCGTCGGCGGCAGATTCGCGCCGCCGAAGCGATGCCAGTGGAGACCGACCGCGGTCCGGACCGGCGTGTAGACCGGAGCGAACATCCGCAGCATCCACCGTGCCGGCCCGGTCCGGCCCGGCAGTCGCAGACGCCGGTGGAATGCGTAGAGGTGGCCGACGCCGATGCTGGGCCGCCGGCAGCGACGAGCGATCCAGGCGGAAACCGGCTCGTAGTCGGTCAGCACGAGATCGAAGCCGGACGCATCGAAGCTGCGCACGTCGCGCAGGAAGCGAACCACCCGTAACTGCCGAATCGTCTGAAGCAGCCGCACTCGCCCGCCGGCCGCCTGACCCGTGAACCCCTCGAGCAGCGTGTGACTGGCCCGGATCTCCGGGTCGGCGAACGCCGCGGAAGATCGTCCGGTGAGCAGGCAGTGGACCTCGTGGCCCCGGCTCCGCAAACCGGCCACCATCGCCGCCGACCGCACGAGGTGGCCGTGGCCCGTGCCCTGAACGCCGTACAGAATCCTCATGACCGAGCCCGTCGTGCTGTGCCGGACCAGAGCACCCGGGCGGAAGGTAGCACCCGCCGACTCGCCGTCGCAAGCGCGTGCCGCTGTTACACTGACCGTCCGACTGAACTTCCTCGTTTCTTTGCCGGTTCTTCCCGTTGCGTACCAGGGAGCGCGGTCTGATCCCCGCGTTGCAATCAGCAGGGGGGTGACATCACGCGCGTTCTCATCGCAGGCATCGACGGCTACCTCGGCTGGCCGTTGGCGCAGTACCTGACTGCTCGAGGTCACCAGGTTGCCGGCATCGATGCCGGCTTCCGCCGCGAATGGGTCGCCGAAATGGGTGGCCGCTCGGCCCTGCCCGTCGCCTCCGTGGAGGCACGCCTCGACGCCTTCGAATCCGCCTGCGGCACGCGCCCCCACGTCGTTCAGGGTGATCTGACCGACAGGGACGTCGTCTACCGGCTGTTCCAGGAGGCTCGGCCGGAGGCGATCGTCCACCTGGGCGAGTGCCCCTCGGCGCCCTACTCGATGATCGACGCGGACCACGCGATCTGGGTGCAGCGCAACAACATCGAGGGCACGATGAACGTGCTCTACGCGATGCGCGACCTGGCGCCCGAGGCTCACCTGGTCAAGCTCGGCACGATGGGCGAGTACGGCACGCCGAACCTGGACATCCCCGAGGGCTTCTTCGAGATCGAGTATCGGGGCCGCCGCGACCGCCTGCCCTTCCCGCGGCAGGCCGGCTCCTGGTACCACTGGAGCAAGGTCCACGACAGCAACAACGTGATGTTCGCCTGCCGCATCTTCGGGCTCCGGGCGACCGACGTGATGCAGGGCGTCGTCTACGGCACCCGCTTCTTCGGCAGCACCGCCGACCACCCCGCCGACCCCGCGCTCCACACCCGTCTCGACTTCGACCAGGCCTTCGGCACGGCGCTCAACCGCTTCTGCTGCCAGTCCGTGATCGGCGAGCCGCTGACCCTCTTCGGCCTCGGCAACCAGCGGCGCGGCTTCCTGCCCATCTGCGATTCGATGCAGTGCCTGACCCTGGCGGTCGACAACCCGCCCGAGGCGAGCGATTACCGGGTCTTCAACCAGTTCGAGGAGACGTACACGATCTCGGAACTCGCCTCCAAGGTCGCCGCCGTCGCATCCGACATGGACCTCGATCCGCGAATCCGGCGCATCGAGAATCCCCGCAAGGAAATGGAAGAGCACCACTACAACCCGGACCACGACCATCTGCTGGCGCTGGGCTACCAGCCGACCCGCGACATGGACTCGGAGATCCGGGCGATGCTCGAAGACCTCCTGCCGCACCACGACCGGATCGCGGCGAAGCGAGACGTGCTGCTGCCCGACATCCGCTGGGACGGCAGCCGGCGGACGTCCAGTTTCCTCGACGCCGGCAACGGCACGGGCCCGGAAACGCCGGCCAGCGAGCCGCCGTCAGTCGACGAGGCGGAAGCGGGTGCCGCAGATGTGGATCACGCCGTCGTCGCCGAGGCATCCCCGGTCGCTCGCGGCTGAACGGGCGCGGTCCGCGTCCACCGCGCGGACGTCGATGCCGCCCAGGCCCTCGGGCCGGCCGTCGCTCGGCAGAACGAAGCGCAGGTCGGCGTTCTCGAACGGGATCGTCGGCACGCCGTCGACATCGTCCAGAGGGATCTCCGCGATCTCGCTCCAGCGGGCCGCCAGCCGAGCCGGGGCCGGGGTCTGAATCTCCCCCGCGACGATCGCGTCGATCACGTCCGTCCGGCGGCAGCGCTGCCAATTGTCGCCGGCAGGCTCCCACGGCCCGTCCGGCTCGAGACCGTTGGTCTGGCAGTCGATCTCGAAGAAGGTGCCGCCGGTGTCCTTGGGATGGAGTTGCATGTTCTGGAAGCCGTGGCGCTCGAAGTCGTTGACCAGGCGGATGCCCAGCTCCTCGACCCGCCGGCGCCGCGGGGCGTGGTCGTCGCACTGGGTGATGAACATGTAGCCGCCGTCGCCGCCGCGCTTCTCCAGATAGCGGCCGCCGGCCGTGTTCTCCTCGACTGGCGCGACCACCTCGAGTAGCTGATTGCCGATCGGCAGCAGGGCATTTTCCAGGCCGAACCGGCCGACGCCCGGATCGTTGTAGCAGACCTCGATCCCGAACACCGCCTCCAGGTCGTCGACGACCGGAGCGAGTTGTTCGGCTACCAGACAGATCTGCCGCAAGCGCAACCACATGACGAGTCTCCTTCGGGTGCTTCGGTTCGGACGGAAGGCCGGATCATGGCACGAATGCCCGGCGCGCCGCCGATTCGTGTCGCGGCTACGACTCCGGCCAGGAACCGCGACCTTCCAGCAGGAAGGTCAGGTGCGGGTGGTACAGCGCCGGTTCCAGCAGGAACGAGTCGTGCCCCTTGTCGGAGTGCACGATGATCCTCATGCAACTCACGCCGGCCTCCTCGAGTGTCGCCATCAGCTCGCCCTGCTCCTCGGGGTAGTAGCAGACGTCGGAGTTGATCGAGAAGATGAGGAAGCGCTGGTCCCGGCATCGCTCGAAGGCGTCCCTCAGAGACGGTGCCCCTGCGGCCGCGGCCAGATCGAACTGGCTCCAGGCGTCGAGAATCCGCAGGTAGGAGTTGGCGTCGAACCGGGCCGCGAACTTCCGGCCCTGATGCCGCATGTACGACTCGATCGGGTGGTTCACGCCGTACCACGGCACTCCTGACGCCTCGGCGACCGTGTTCCGGGCACGCCGCCGCAACGTGCGCAGCGACACGAACGTCTTGTGGTTGATCTGGCGGGCGATCTTCATCCCCTCGAGTTCCGTACCCGGCGGGTACTCGCCGCCGTCGAAGCGGGGGTCGTTGGCGACCGCCTGGATCTGCTCGAAGTTGTGGATCCGCTGGAGAGGCGTCACTTCCATGCCGGCCGCGATCACGACGACGTTGCGAACCCGCTCCGGGAACATGACCGCGAGATCCAGCACCGCCATGCCGCCGGTCGACGGTCCGATGCCCGCGTGCAGCACGTCGATTCCCAGCCGGTCGACCAGCCGCATCGCGGCGCGCACCGAGTCGGAGAAACGCACTCGGGGGAAGGACGGCCCCCAACGCTCGCCGGTGGCTGGATCGATCGACAGCGGGCCGGTCGATCCGTAGCAGCCGCCGATGTAGTTGACGCAGATGACGCAGAAGTGCTCCGTGTCGATCGGCCGCCCCGGTCCGATGAACTCGTGCCACCAGCCGACCACCATCTCGTCGGTCCAGGCGTCGCCGAGGCCGGGAACGCCGTGGTTCGTACCCGCCGCGTGGTGGCTGCCGGTCAGAGCATGGAACAGCAGCACGGCGTTGTCGCGCGCGGCGTTCAGTTCGCCGTACTGCTCCCAGGCCAGGGTGAAGCCGGACAGGGTGTCGCCGCAGCGGAGTTCGAGCGGTTCGTCGAAGTGCTCGAACCGGGTCTCGACGACGCCGATGTCGCCACTGGCCGCCGTCGGCTGCAGATCGCGAACCGTCTCCATGGGCCGACAATATCCCCACCGGACGGCGCGCGTAAGGGGCGATCAGCCAGAGGGTTACGGCGACAGAGCCACCGCGCGCGGCACCAGCGCCCAGTAGCGGCCCCGGTGCGCCATGCGGCCGGCAATCGCCCGCGCCCGCTCTCCGGCGCCCCAGAAGACGTCGCCGCGCACCGCACCGCGGATCGCCCCGCCCGTGTCCTGAGCAACCAGCAGCCACTGGCGGCGCTCGTCGGGGGCGTCGGCGGCAGCGGCCGGGACCATCGCATCGAGCCAGACGGGAACGCCGAGCGGAACGTGCTGCCGGTCGACCGCCAGGGAACGCTCCGGGGTCAGGGCGACGCCCTGCGCGCCAATCGGACCGTCGCCGCGGATCTCACGAAAGAAGACGTACGAGTCGTTTGTCGCCATGACCTCGTCCGCGCGGTCGGGATGCTCCCGCAGCCAGGCATCGATCGACTGCAGCGACACCTCCTCCAGCGTCAGTTCGCCCAGGTCGACCAGGGTGCGGCCGATCGCATGGTAGGGGTGGCCGTTCTGCGCCGCGTAGCCGACCCGGAAGACGGTTCCGTCGTCGAGTTCGACCCGCCCCGATCCCTGGATGTGGAGGAAGAAGGCGTCGATCGCATCGTCCACCCAGATCAACTCCAGGCCGCGGCCCGCGAGCGAACCGGACGCGATCGCCTCCCGGTCGTCGTACGGCTGGAGGCTCCCGCCCTGAACGCGGCCCGCTACGCGGCGGCCCCGCAGATCGTCGCGGAATCGGCCGAGGTCCACCATGACAAGGTCTGACGGCTGCGTGTACAGCGGCACGCCGTACCGCTCGCTCCGGCGGCGGCTGCCATGAAGCAAAGGCTCGAAGTAGCCTGTGAAGAGGCCGATCCGGCGCGACCAGCCCGAGCCTTCGCCCGGCCGGCCGCCGGCTGCCTCCTCGTCGGGCCGAGCAAGCGGCACCGCGACCATCTCGCGCTCGACGACCGCGCTGACTTCCGCCCGGCCGGCTCCGTCTCCCAGGCCGCGTATCGCGCCGCAGAACTGCCGCCAGTCACCAGGCGTGCCACCCAGCTCGACCGGCTTCAACGGCCGGTCCGCAGGCTGCGCCAGTACACGATCGCAACTCCTGAGCAGCGCCGGCAGGGCCTCCGACACATCGTCAGCGCTCCAGCCCGGCAGCGAAGCGCCCTCGACCGGGGTCCCGTAGACGGCGACCGCCGGCGCCTCGGGCGGCGCCGGCGGCTCGTCTCCACCAGGCGCCCCCAGCCATCCCACGATGCGTTCCGGACCGATCGCCAGGACGGTCGCCACCAGCGCCCAGCCAAAGGCCACGAGCAGCGCGATCCGCATCCCGCGTTCCCGCGAGAATCTTCCCCGTTCCGACCGCGGCGCCATGCAGTCGAGACGCTAGCAGCAGCGGGCGGCGGGTACGCTCTCGGCAATGACCGAACGCCCACTGCGCTGGCTGTTCTTCTACGACTGCATCTACCCGGAGTCCCTGGGGGGCGTCGAGCACCGGAACTACGAGCTGGCGCGGGAGCTGGGTCGGCTCGGCCACGAGGTCGTGCTGTCGGGCTGGGCCAAAAAACCGACCGAACCCCACGCCAACGTCCGCGTCGAACCGGTGGCCAGGGCGAGCCGGCGCTACCTGGCACGTGGCCGCAGGTCGGGCATGGAGGCGCTGACGCTCGCCTCCCAGGTGCGCCGCATTCCGCTCGACGACATCGACATCGTCGAAACCGCGAACATCCCCTATCTGCACTTGCCGCTCCTCGCCGGGCGCTGCCGGCGGCGGCGGATTCCGCTGCTCGTCACCTGGCACGAGCACTGGGGCAGCTACTGGCGTCGGCACCGGCCTCCAGGCCGGTTCGGCCCGGGCATGTGGCGGTTCTACGCTCTCTGCGAACGGCTGTCGCTTCGTTTCGGCACGCAGGCGGTGGCGGTCAGCCGGCTCACCGCCAACCGCGTATCGACGGTGCGCGGCGAGGCCGTCGACGTGATCCCGAACGGCATTCCGTTCGAGAGGATCCGCTCGCTCGCGGCCGACGCGGACACGACGGCGCCGCCGCTGGTCTACGCCGGCCGCTTGATCCCGGAGAAACGGATCGGCCTGCTGCTCGACGCGACGGCCAGGCTGGCGACCACCGAGGTCGGCCGCAGGCTCATCGACGAGCACGGCGCCCTGCTCCGGATCATCGGTGGCGGACCGGCGGAGGACGACATCCGCGCGCACATCGACCGGGAGAACCTCTCCGACGTCGTCGACTTCGCCGGCCGGCTGCCCGAGAACGAGGACGTCTGGCGTGCCGTGGCCGGCGCCCAGCTCGCGGTACAACCCTCCGCCCGGGAGGGCTTCGGGCTCTTCCCGCTGGAAGCGATGGCCGCCGGGGTGCCGGTGGTCCACTGCCGGTCCCCGAACAGCGCCGTGTCGGAACTCGTTCGCGACGACCGGGAAGGATGGGCGGTCGACCCCGACACGGGAGAACTCGCCGCCCTGCTGGAACGGCTGCTCGATGCGCCCACCGAACTCGCCGCCGCTTCGAGCTCGGCGGTGGAGCGCGCGGCCGGCTACGACTGGCGGCAAGTGGCCGCCCAGGTCGTCGAAACCGGGAACGAACTGGTCCGGCGGCAGCGAAGCTGAGGGGCCGGGTCCGAAGGCCTGAACTGCTGTAGTGTCTGCGCCGTCGTGGGCACCGTGCTGCAGGTCGAGGTATCGGCGGGCGAACTGATCGACAAGATCACGATCCTCGAGATCAAGGCCGAGAGGATCGCCGACCCGGAAAAACTGACCAACGTCCACCGCGAACTGCGGAGCCTGACGGCGACCCGCGAGAAAGCGCTGGCCACGTCGCCGGAACTCGACGAGTTCACCGTGGAACTGCGCCGGATCAATGAGCGGCTGTGGCAGATCGAGGACGACATCCGCGACTGCGAGCGGAAGCGCGACTTCGGCGAGCGCTTCATCGAGCTCGCACGGGCCGTCTACCGGACGAACGACCGGCGCGCCGCGGCGAAGCGGCGGATCAACGAGTTGTTGGGCTCCGAACTCGTCGAGGAGAAGGACTACGCGGCCTACTGAAGGCCGGCGCTGGCTCCCTCTACCAGGTGCCCTCGTTCGGCATCGAGGCCCACGGCTCCTCCACCGGCAGCGAGCCGCCTTCCTGCAGCAGTTCGATCGAGATCCCGTCGGGCGACCGGATGAAGGCCATGCGACCGTCCCGAGGCGGCCGGTTGATCACGACGCCCTGGTCCTGGAGCGACCGGCACGTGCCGTAGATGTCCTCGACCTCGAACGCCAGGTGCCCGAAGTTCCGGCCACCGGTGTAGTCCTCGGGATCCCAGTTCCAGGTCAGTTCCAGGAGCGGCGCGGTCCGCTCGCGGGCCAGCTCGACGTCCGAGGGCGCGGCCAGGAAGACGAGCGTGAATCGCCCCTGCTCGCTATCGAAACGACGCAGTTCGACCATCCCGAGCTTGCCGCAGTAGAAGTCGATCGCCTCCTCCAGGTTGGCGACCCGAACCATCGTGTGCAGGTACTTCATCCTTTGCCTTCCTCCATTCCCGGCCAGCCTCGCCCGAGTCGATCCGGTAGCTTACGCTCCCAATGCGCATCAGGGAGGTAGTGCATCGGGTGATCGACTCGCCGATCACCCAGGTCGGACGCTGGAAGGAAGCGGCCGCTCCGGAGTTGCCCCTCATCGACGTCTCCCAGGCGGCGCCGACCTATCCGCCCGCCCAGGAACTGCGCGACCATATCGCCGCCGTTGCTCAGAGTGTGGCCACGGCAACCTACACCGACCAGCAGGGGATCCCCTCCCTTCGTGAGGCGTTGGCCCGCACTCTGACCGCGGACTACGACGCCCCGGTCGCGGTCGAACAGGTCGCCGTCACCGCCGGCTGCAACCAGGCCTTCTGCCTGGCGATGCTGGCGCTGACCGACCCGGGCGACGAGGTCATCATGCCGCTCCCCACCTACTTCAACCACGACATGTGGCTCCGCTCCCAGGACGTCAGGCCCGTCTATATCGAGCCAGGCCCGGACATGATGCCCGACCCCGACGACGCCGCGGCCGCCGTGACTCCGGCCACCCGTGCAATCGCCCTGGTGACCCCGAACAACCCGACCGGCGCCGTCTACCCGCCTGCCCTCATCGAGAGGTTCTTCGAACTCGCCAGAAGCCGCGGGCTGGCGCTCGTCATCGACGAGACCTACCGGGAGTTCCGGGACGACTCCGAACCGCCGCACACGCTCTTCTCGCGTCCCGACTGGAGCGACACGCTGATCCACCTCTACAGCTTCTCCAAGGCCTACTGTATGGCCGGCTACCGGATCGGCTGCATGGCCACTAACCCCGCCCTGCTCCGGGAAACACTCAAGATCGCCGATTGCGTGGCCCTATGCCCATCCCACATCGGCCAGTTGGCGGCAACCTTCTGCCTCGAACACCTCGACGCATGGAAACGCAAGTACCGCCGCACCGTGCACGACCGCGTCGCCTACGCCGCCCGTCGCCTCCGTGAAGCGAACACAGGCTTCGAAGTCGTCTCCTCCGGCGGCTACTTCGTCTACCTCCGCCACCCCTTCACCGACCGCTCCTCCGTCTCCGTCGGCCGCGGCCTCGCCGAGGACCACGGCATCCTCTGCCTGGCCGGCTCCATGTTCGGCCCGGGCCAGGACCGCTACCTCCGCCTCGCCTTCGCCAACGTCGACCTCCCCGCCATCGACGAGCTGGTGACGCGAATCGGGCGAATCGGGTAGGTGACACCCGCCTGGACCGGTGCCACGCGACCCGGCACGGTCCTGCCTGCCAGCGTCCGATGGGAACCTCCCCTCCGGCTCCGCCGGCAGGCGGCACAAGCCGACTCAATCCGGCGCGCGGATCTCGAAGTCGACCGAGCCGGACTCCGGGTCGGCTTCGATGACGACGGAGCGGCCCTGGAACCAGGGGCCCGGGTTGACGACGCGGGTGGGGCCGATCGTGCCGGCGCCGATGGACTCGTGGATGTGGCCGGAGAAGACGAGGTCGGGCTGGTGGCGCTCGACGGCGTCGCGGAGCGACTTCGAGCCGACGTGCTGACCGCGGGCGAGGTCGCAGGCGGTGCCGAAGGGCGGCTGGTGGGAGACCAGGATCGTTGGCCTGCCGTCGACCGCCGCCGCGTAGTCGAAGGCCTCGGCGGCAACCCGCTCGTAGTCTTCCTCGGTCCGTTCGTAGGGGAGATCGCCGAAGGGAAGGCCGCCGGAGAGGCCGATGAACCGGACGCCGTCGATCACGCGAGCGCGACGATCGAGGTCGATGTCGATCTCGCGGAAGTAATCGTCCACCGGCGGCTGGTCGCAGTTGCCGCACACGGCCAGCAACGGAACGCCGGAGTCAAGCAGCGGTTCGACGATCCGGCGGGCATGGTCCGGACCCAGGAAGTTCGTCAGATCCCCGGCCAGGAGCACCAGGTCGAAGCTGGACGGGTCCGGCAGGCGCGGCGGCCTCTTACCGGACCAGTGTAAATCGACGACGCCGAGAATACGAAGTGTCAAGGCCAAGTCCCTCGCCGCTGCCGGCGTAGATCAACGACGCCGAGGATGCGCAGCGTCAAGGTCGATCCCCGGCCGTTCGGCCGTCAGTGAACCAGCGATGGAGTCGCGTGGGCCGACTCCTGGGGTTCGTCGTCCAGGCCGTGGGACATGACGAAGACCCACGGCGCCGTACGCTCACTCTCCGTCTCCGAGATCAGCTCGAAGACGTACTCGTTCTCGTGCTCGCCCTGGAACGACTGGACGTAGGCGACGCGCTCGCGGTCGATCAGGATCTCTCCAACCAGGCGCTTGCCGTAAACGAGTTGCGCGATCAGGAGAGTGTTCTCCTCCGCAACGAACTGCCAGTGGAAGTCCTCGTCGTCGCAGAGCAAGGCGTCGACCGATCCGGCCCGGATGACGCAGTTCGGATGGAGGACGAGCCAGTTCCAGAAGGTATCGAGATCGAGCGTGACCCGGGATCGCTCGACCGCGGTCGGGGCGGTCATCGCGCCATCGTATCCAAGCGGCGCTAGAGTGCGCCCCATGACGAACGGATCACCCTGGACAGGACTCGGTACGCCGCGCTTCGCCTTCGAACGCGGCCTGCACGACCTCGGCAACGGCTCCTTCGCCTGGCTGCAGCCGGACGGCGGCTGGGGCTGGAGCAACGCCGGCCTGATCGTGAGCGGCGACGAGTCGCTGCTCGTCGACACGCTGTTCGACCTCCCCAACACGCGCGAGATGCTCGACGCGATGAAGAAGGCGCACACGGCGGCGGCCGACATCGACCGGCTCGTCAACACGCACTCCAACGGCGATCACACCCACGGCAACGAGCTCGTCGCCGGCGCCGAGATCGTCGCCTCGAGGACCGCCGCCGCCGAGATGGAGGCGACGACGCCGGAGGCGCTCGCGGCGCTGATGCGAGGGGCTCGCGCCGACGGCGGCCTGGTCGGCGACTTCCTCGTCGAGTGCTTCGGCAGCTTCGACTTCGAGGGGATCACCCACACGCTGCCGAACCGGACCTTCGACGACCAGTTGACGCTCACGGTGGGGGACAAGCGCGTCGAGCTGACCGAGGTCGGACCGGCGCACACCGCCGGCGACACGATGGTCCACGTCCTGGAGGACCGGACCGCGTTCACCGGCGACATCCTGTTCATCGAGGGTGCGCCGATCATCTGGGCGGGACCGATCCAGAACTGGATCGACGCCTGCGATCTGTTGCTGAGCTGGGATCTCCTGACAATCGTGCCGGGTCACGGCCCGATCACCGACAACCGTGGCGTGGAAGCCATGCGCGCCTACCTCGTCTACATCCGCGACGAGGCGAGGAAGCGCTACGACGCGGGACTGTCCGCGCGTGACGCCGCTTTCGACATCGCGCTCGGGGACTTCGAGTCGTGGGGCGACAGCGAACGGATCGCGATCAACGTGGATTCGCTTTACCGCGAGTTCAGCGGCGGCGCCGGCGAACGCACCCACATGCAGGAGCTGTTCACCCGCATGGCCGAACTGGCGGAGGCTCGCAGGCGCTAGAGCCGCCACCCAACCAGGGACCGACAACAAGGAGAAGCAAGGATGGATCTGGGAATCCAGGGAAAGAAGGCCGCCGTGGCCGCGGCATCGACGGGACTCGGCTTCGGCTGCGCCAGGGCGCTGCTCGAGGACGGCGTGGAGGTCGCGATCTGCAGCCGCAGCGAGGAGCGGATCAGGGAAGCCGCCGCGGAACTGGGCGCCGGCGCCGTGCCCATCGTCGCCGACATGTCCACCGAGGATGGCGCGCGCTCTTTCGTCGAGCAGGCGATCCAGAAGATGGGCCAGGTCGACATCCTGGTCGCGAACGCCGGAGGTCCGCCGCCCGGCTCGCCCGCGACGACCTCGATCGACGGCTACCGCGAGGCGATCGACCTCAACCTGCTGTCGACGATCGTCATGTGTCAGGCGGCTCTCCCCGGCATGCGCGAGCGCGGCTGGGGACGGATCGTGGCGATCACCTCGATCGGCGCCCGCCAGCCGATCGGCAATCTCGCCGCGTCCTCGGTCGCCCGCGCCGGTGTGAGCAGCTTCCTCAAGACGCTGTCCGCTGAGGTCGCGCGCGACGGCGTGACGGTCAACTCCGCCCAGCCCGGCATCCACGCCACCGACCGCATCAAATCCCTGGGCAACACGGACGTCGTGGCCCAACGCGTGCCCACCGGGACGCTCGGCACCGCCGAGGACTTCGGCAAGGCGGTCGCCTTCCTGTGCTCCGAGCCGGCGAAGTTCATCACCGGCACGAGCGTCCTGCTCGACGGAGGCGCCTACCAGGGACTGATCTAGCGCACCACTTGAAAATTCGAACCACGTTCGCAATACTCTAGGGAGCAAGAGTCTCGACAACAACACGCCCGGAGGATCGACCATGAGTCGACACGCGAACCACGCTCTCCCCTGGTTTCTCGCCGTGCTCCTCTGCTGCGCCCCGCCGCTGTTGGCCGATGGCCCGCAGACCGGCACGATCGACGGTCGGGTCACGGACACCGAAGGGAACGCGCTTCCCGGTGTTTCCGTCACCCTCACCGGGCCGCAGCGGACCAGGAGCGCGATCACCGATGCCGACGGCGGCTACCGATTCGCCCTCCTCCAGGCCGGCGACTTCACGATCACGGCCGAACTGGAAGGACTCGGCCGAGCCGAGTTCGCCACGACACTGAACCCGGGCCAGCGCCGCGGCGTCAACCTCGCACTGATCCCGGCCGAGGCGGAGGAGATCACGGTCACCGCCGACGCGGTACTGATCAGCAAGTACGACACCGGAGTCATCAGCACGGCTCCGGCCGAAGTGGTGGAGAACGTCGCCTACGGCACCCGCAACTACGCCTCGACGCTCCGGCAACTGCCGGGCGTCGTGAGCGTCGCGGAGTCCGACAACCTGCCGGCGGTGAACGGCGGCATCTCGACCGAGACCCAGGTGCTGATCGATGGCGTCGACACGAGCAACACGCGCCGGGGCGGCGAGGCGCGGCTCATCATGCCGGCCACGGCCCTCGCCGAGTCCAGGCTCGAAACCCAGGGCTTCGGGGCCGAATACGGGCGGGTCATGGGTGGAGTGATCAACTCGACGGTCAAGACCGGCACGAACGAACTCCATGGCAACTTCCTGTATGTAGGCCAGAACCCGAAGTGGCGGGCCCTGAACCAGCTCGAACTCGAGCGGCCCGACGACCACACGCCGAGCTTCGAAGCCTCCCTCGGCGGCCCGCTCCGCCGCGAGAAGGCCTGGTTCTTCGTCTCCTGGGCCGACATGACGAACAACCTGCTCGACAGGCTGCGAGACGGCACGGTCATCGACAGCAGCCGCACCTCCGAGCCCCGCATCGCCAAGCTGAACTTCCAGCCCAGCGACCGGCATCAGCTCGCGGGCACCTGGATCGATTCGCGCGGCAACGGGATCGCCAGCCCGGGCAACTCGGGCGACTTCCTCTCGCTCATGGACCGGCCGCTCTTCGCCCAGCTCACGACCGTCACCTGGAGCGTCGCCGCCAGCAACTCGGTGTTCCTCGAGATGAAGGCCTCAGCGCGCAAGGATCTCTTCCCGCGCAACCTCCTCTTCCCCAAGGAGAGCCTCGACCCGAACGCCTCGCCCGACGACCCGCCCGGCAACAACTACCGTTATCGCGACCTGCTGACCAACCTGCGGCACAACGGTCCGGCGTCGGGGTCCGGTATCGGCTACAACGACTTCCCGCGGGACACCGCGAGCGCCTCCGTGAGCATCTTCCGGAACAATCACGAGCTGAAGTTCGGCGTCGACATCCAGGACATCGCGTTCACGAACCTGGGCAACGTCGGCAAGGAGTTCAGGGGCCGCGGCTACGACCCGACCCTGCCCGGCGGATACGAACGGCCACAGCGGGTACGGGTCTTCGAGGACTCCGTACCCTCCCACAGCGAGGGAATCGAGGCAGCGCTCTACGCCCAGGACCGGATCGACATCGGCGACCGGTGGAGCCTCCACGTCGGTCTCCGTCTCGACGACCAGACGATCGAGAACGACGTCGGCCGCGAGGTCGACGATTCCCAGGAAGTGGCGCCCCGTCTGACCGCCGTGCACGACATCAACGCCGACGGCTCACTCCTGTTCCGGGCGAGCGTCGGGCGCTACTACCAGAACATCCCGCTCGACTTCGCCTACCGCGAGTACAGTGAACTGCCGACCGGCCAGCAGTCCTACACCGAGTACAACTGGAACCCGGCCACGCTGCGCTACGACCGGTTCCGGAGGCAGGTCAGGCCGGCGGGCGGCGGCGAGATCCAGCGCGTCGACCACTTCTACAAGGACCAGGTCGCGGTGGGCCTCGACTGGCAGTTCAGCCGGAACTGGGTGTTCCGCGCCAGCGCCGTCTCGCACGAGACGGACAACATCTACTTCGGCAACGAGCAGTTCACCGCCGACGGCACGGGCGTTGAACGGGTGGTTCGCAACTGGCCGGGTGCCTACCGCGAGTACCACGGCGCCACCTTCGAGTTGAACCGTCGTTTCCGCAACAACTGGTCACTCAACACGAACCTGACGATCGGCGACGCAGAGGGCAACACGGAGAGCGTGAACACGAACTCGAACCTGTTCGAGGGGTTGGGCGGCGTCGAACTCGACACCGGCGCTGCCGACGCGACGAGCCGTTACCAGGCAGGGCGCCTGGCCCACGACATCGACCGGCTGAACATCGTCGCGGTTCGGATCTTCGAACTGGGCGCACACCGGCTGTCCCTGGGCGGCTTCTTCTCCGGCAGCAGCGGCCGCTACTTCGGCCCGACCCTGGCCACCACGGTCGCCCATCCGACCACCGGCGCCGAGATCGACACCGTGACCCGCCTCGCGCCGCGAGACGACCTGCAGCTCGACGACATCTACACCCTCAGCGCCTCGCTGGTCTGGTTCTTCCCGATCCGCGGCTCGCTCGAAGGTCAGCTCGGCTTCGAGGCGGCCAACATGACCGACCAGCAGGGCGTGCTCTTCGTCAACCCGCGCACGCTGGAACCGATCTCGACGGTGACCGCCTGGCAACTGCCGCGGGAGTTCCGCCTGAAGGCGGGCTTCCGCTTCTGATCGGAAGCGCCCGACCGGGGCGGAGCAGGCCGTCGCATCGATCGGGGAACGCCGACAGGGCAAGAGGGAGGAATCCGGGCGCGGTCGTGATGCCGGGTGGCCCCGGCCTGCGATCGATCAGACGGCAGCAGGTTCAGCCGCGGCATCGATAGCGGCGAGCCGACTCTGGCTCTTCAGCATCTCCCGTTCGAGTCGGGGACGCGCCGCGTCCGTTGCGGCCGCCTGCAGGCACAGGCTCACGAAGTACCCGACCCGCGCCGCCGTTTCCTCGGCGTCGACGACCCGGCGCGCCCACAGCGGCAACCAGACATGGGCGTGACCGAGCATGACCAGGGCCAACTGCTCGATGTCGACCGAAGGAATCAGGTCGCCGTCGGCAGCGGCTTGTCGCAGCTCGGCTTCCAGGTGCACCCTCGCGACCCCTTCGATCGGGCCATTCCCCGGGCGACGCCGCGGTCCAGGTTGATTGATGGGCCTCGCCAGAGCGCGTGGTGACTCCCTTACACCCAGCATCAGGTCGACAATCGCGCGAATGCGGTCCAGGGGCTCCGTTTCCTCGAGTTCCCCGATCCGGCGCTCCAGTTTCCGAGCTCCGGATCGGCGCAGAGCCTCGAGGATTTCCTCCTTCGACCCGTAGTAGTTGTAGAGGGTAGTGACATCGAGCCGCGCCCTGCGGGCCAACTCGCGCATTGTGCACGCCTCGATGCCTCCATTGGAGATCAGCTTCGTTGCCGCCTCCAGGATCCGCCGTTTGCGGCGACGCATGTTCTGTTCTCTTCGACCCGCCAAGAAACCTCCTCACCCGAGCGCCCACACGTCCAGAACGGGCGCCGAGTCTACAGTCGATTCGACAATTGTTCCAACTTTGTTGGTGTCACTGAAGTCAGCCACGTCCGGCTTCACGCCGGCCGGCGCACAAAGTCCCTTCCCGCAGCCCAGAGCGCCAGGCAGCCGAGCCAGGACATTACGGCTCCCAGCGCGTAGGCGTTCCGATAGCCGCCCGCCAGGTCGTGAGCCCATCCCAGCAGGAACGGCCCGAGCGCGACGCCGATCGAGGCGAGCAGCGTGCTCACCGAGTAGATCCGCGCGTAGCTCCTGGTGCCAAAGGCCTCGGCGATCAGGAGCGGCTGCATCATGAGGAAGCTGCCGATGGTGAGCCCGAAGGCGCTCGACGTGACCAGCAGGCCCGCCACGCTCGTGCTCGATCCCAGGACGACCAGCGTGAATCCCTGAAACACCAGCAGGGTGAACGCGAAGCCACGGTAGGGAACCCTCTCCAGCAACGCGCCGGAGGCCAGCCGACCGACGACGCTCGATGCGGCCAGCACCGAGACCGCGAGGCCCGCCGCACCGGGTTCGTGAACGCTGACCAGGCGAAACTGGTGGGCGATGGCGCCGACCTGCGCCATCAGGCCGAAGAAGAACGTTCCGGCGATGCCCAGGAAGTACCGCGAGCGGAACGCTTCCCGGGCCCCGACGCCGGGCTCCTCGGCGCCATCGAACTCCCCCAGGCGGTCCATCTCCCCGCGCGGCCGCGGAATCAGCCGCCACAACGACACGGGCAGGATGCCCACGACGTACACGGCGGCCACCAGCTCGGTGCCGCGCCGCAGGCCGTACTCGCCCATCACCCAGGCGGCGAAGGGTGCGACCGCGATGCCGCCGACCGAGAGCCCCGTGAACACCACCGACAGGGCAAGGGCCCGCCGGCGGGCGAACCACCGCGTGACGACGGTGCTCGCGGTCAGCATGTTCGTGGCGGAGAACCCGAACCCGAAGAGCGCGAACGCCAGGTAGACCTGAACGACCGTCTCCACGCGACCGATCAGGACCAGAGCCGCGGCGCAGATCGCGACGCCCGCCGCAACGGACCAGCGGGCATCGACCCGCTCGATCACGCTGGCGACGCCGAGGCCGGCGAAACCGCTCACGGCGAAGAAGATCGTCGGGGCGAGCGAGGCCGCGAAGACGGTCAGCCCGCGTTCACGCGTCAGCGCCTCGAGCAGCACCGACTGGTTGTAGAAGCCGAGGCCGGACGAGAACATCATCATCGCGAACAGCGCGCCCACGATCTGCCAGCGAGTGGAAATGCGCCGCATCAACGGGCCTCGCGCAGGGAGTCGATCGGAGGCCGCTGCAACGCGCCGGCGCTGGCCAGGAGCCCCGTCCCGAGCGACAGCAGGCTGCCCGCGGCGAGCGCCCCGAACACCGCCCAGGGCCTGAACGACCAGGCAAGTTCGAGTTCCCGGGTCACCAGCCACCAGGCCGCCGCCGAGCCGAGCACGGCCGCCACGACCGCCGCCGACAGGCCGACCAGGGCGTACTCGGCCGCGAAAGCGCGCAGCACGTCGAGCCGGGTCGAGCCGATCGTCTTGAGCAGGGCCGCCTCACGACCGCGTCGCGCCGAACTCGCGGCGACCGCGCCGGCCAGCGTCAGCAGGGCCGCGGCCACCGTGAAGCTGCCGAGCACTCGGACACCGACCTGAAGGTTGCCCACCAGGTCGACCACCTTCTGGAGCACTTCCCGAATCCGGACCACGGCGACACCGGGATAGGCGAGGTGGATCTCGTCCTGGATCCGCTGTTCGCGCTCCTGGGGCAACCAGGCTGCCGCGAGCCGGGTGTGCGGCGCCCAGTCCAGCACGGCCGGCTCGACCACGAGGAAGAAGTTGATGCCGAAACCCTCCCAGTCCACCTGTCGCAGGCTGGTCACGGTGATCCGGGTCTCCCGGCCGCCCACCTCCAGGTCGATCGTCGAGCCGACGCTCACTCCGATCGTCTCCGCGAACTCCTGCTCGACACTGACCTCGCCAACCGCCGGATCGACCCAGGGCCGCGCCGCCGTCGCCGGCCCGGCGGCACCCCTGTTCCGGGTCTCGAGAATCACGTTGTCCTCGGGCAGCTCATCGAGGAAGGTCAACCGCAGTTGCCGCCTCAGCGCCCAGCGGTTGCGGTCGTTCAGCCGCTCCGCCACCGGAACCCCGTCGATCGCCCTGACGCGGGCCATCACAACCGGCGCCGACTGCACCCTCCGGGCCCCCTGGCGCTCCAGAAGGCCGGCGAGGTCATCCCAGCCCGCCGCCGGCACGTTCAGGAGGAACGCGCTCGGCGCCTCCTCCGGAAGCCCGGCCGCCAGTTCGTCGTGAAGGTGGCCCTGGACGACGAACATGGCGAGCAAGACCATCAGACCCATTCCCAGCGCGACCGAGGCCGCCAGCGTGCCCGATTCGGGCCGCGCCAGCGTCGCGACGCCGTACCGAAGCCAGGAGGAGCGGCACCTGGGCGCCAGGAACCGGGCCAGCCTCCGTAGCACCAGCGCCGCCAGAATCAACGCGACGACAGCCGCCGCCACCGCGCCCACGAACCGGAGCGCCAGCCACAGCGACCCGGCCTGGAGCGCCGTCGAACCCGCCACGCCGGCACCCACCGCCAACACGGAGAGAGCGCTCGCGAACCGTGAACCCGGCAACGGTTCGGCGCCGCTGCGGAACACGCGCACCGGCGGCGCGCGCAGCACGACGAGCAGCGCCGGAGCCGAGAACGCCGTCGATACGCCGACGCCGAGAGCCACGCCCCGGAAGAAAGCCCAGGGCTGCCAGATCGAAACCGCCTCGACCGGCAGCGCGCCACCGAGGATCGCCGGCACGAGGAGGATGGAGAGCAGCCCGGCCACGCCGCCGATCATCCCGGCCACCAGACCCAGCAGGACCGCCTGGACGACGTACGTGCGCATCAGGTCGCGCGGCCGGGCCCCCAGGCACTTGAGCACCGCGAGCGCGTCGAGACGCTGGGTCAGCCAGGCGCGAATACCCTGGGCCACGCCGACGCCGCCGACCAGGAGCGACAGCAGCGCCACCAGGCCCAGGTAGCGCGAGAGCCGCTCGAGGTCCTCACGAATGCCGGGCTGGGCATCGGCGTAGGTCTCGACCCGCACCGCGCTGTCGTCGATCTCCTCGCGCAGGGCGGCGGCACGCACTTCAAGCTCGTCGAGCGAGTGCTCTCCGGGGAGCCGCACCAGCACCCGGTAGCCGCCGAAGCCCGCGAAGGGAAAGAGACCAGCCGCCTCCTGCGCGGCCACGCCCACGACGACCCGCGGCCCGAACGCGAACGCCGTTGGCAGCCGGTCCGGCTCCGCTTCAAGCGAACCGATGATCCGGAGCGTCCGCCGGCCGAGACGAAGATCGTCGCCGACATTCAGGCCGAGTCGGGACAGCGCTTCCGGCGACACGAGCGCGGAGTGGTCGCCCAGAACGTCCGCCGGGCTCGTTCCGGGAGGCAGCGGGGGATCCGTCACGAGTTCGCCAAAGAACGGATAGCCGCCAGACACCGCCTTCAGTTCGGCCAGCAGGCTCGACGGGCCTTCGCCGCCCCGTTCGCGGGGCAAAGCGCGGCCCACCATCGCCGCCAGCTCGCGCACCTCGGCGCGAGCGGCCCCGGGGACGCCATCGATCGTCTCCAGCACGTCCTCCGGAACCGGGCCCCGTGAGCGAACCGCCAGGTCCGCCGCCAGCAGCTTCCGCGCCTCCCCCCGGATCGCGCCGTCGACGCTCGAGGCAAGTCCCGCGACCGAAACAACGGCGCCGACGCCGACCGAAAGGCACGCCACCCAGACCCAGACCCGTCCCAGGGAGCCCCGGAGTTCCCGCAGCGAGTACCGGAGCGCGACCCGCGGACTCACCGGGCACTTGCTTCCAGCCGGCCGTCCACCATGACCAGCTCGCGATCGGCGAGCGCGGCCACCGCCGGATCGTGGGTCACCAGCACCAGGGTCGATCCGAATCGATCCCGCAGCGCCATCATCGCATCGAGGACCGCCGCGCCGGTCACCGAGTCCAGGTTGCCCGTCGGTTCGTCGCCCAGGAGGATCCGCGGCTCGGCGGCGAAGGCCCTGGCCAGAGCTACTCGCTGCTGCTCACCGCCCGAGAGTTGCGACGGATAGTGGTGGACGCGTTCCGCCAGGCCGACGTCCGCGAGGAGTTCCTCCGCCCGACGGCCGGAGCGCCTGCGCCCCAGGAGGTCGAGCGGAAACTGGACGTTCTCACGCGCGGTCAGGTTGGGAAGCAACTGAAACGCCTGGAAGACGAAGCCGATCTTCTCCCGCCGCAGCAGGGCCAGTTCGTCCTCGCTCAGATGCTCGATCGGCTGGCCGTCGATCAGAACGCTGCCCGCGGTAGGCCGGTCGAGTCCGGCAAGCAGCGCGAGCAACGTCGACTTGCCGGCCCCGGAGGGGCCCCGGACGGAAACGCACTCGCCGGCGGCCACTTCGAGATCGACGTCGTCGACCACGACCAGGGTGCGTTCCCCCGAACGCAGTTCGCGACGCAGCCCCCGGGTCTCGAGGCGGGCCGGAGCCCCCTGCGACGCGAGCGCCGCCGCCCCGGAAACCTCCCCGGGACTCAAAGGAAGCCCAGCATCGCCCGCCACTGCTCAAGACTGTCCGGTCGGAGATAGGCGTTCCACATGAGTTCACGGCCGATCGTCGAACTGGACTCGGGGCCGTAGTCGTGGCCCGGGTAGATCGCGAGCTCCGGCGGCAGGTTCTTCAGCCGCTGCAGCGAGCGGTACATCGCGTCGGCGTCGCTGTGCGGCAGGTCGATCCGGCCGATTCCCTGCACGAACAGCGTGTCCGCGGTCAGCACGTGGCTGCCGGCGCGGAAGCAGCAACTGCCCGGCGAATGGCCCGGCGTGTGCAACACCTCGACCGCCAGTTCGCCCAGTTCGAGGATGTCGCCGTCCCGGAACGACTCCACCCGGTGGGGCGGGCAGCCGGTCATTTCGGCGCCGCGTTCCGCCTCGGCCTCGTGAATCAGCATCGGCACGTCGAACTCGGCGCGCAGCTCGCGCACCCCCGGGACGTGCTGGCCGAAGATGTCGCCGCCGATGTGATCCTGGTGGAAGTGCGTCGCCAGCACGCCGACAACGTCGTAGCCCTGCTCCTGCGCGATCTCGACCACGCGGATCGGCTCCCAGGCCGGATCGACGACCCAGGCACGGCTGGTCGACGGGTCCGCCAGGACATAGACGAAGTTCGCCATCGGTCCGGCCTGGATCTGGATCAGACGCGGTTCTCCGGCAGGGGGAGCGTCGCTCATCGTCCGCGGAATCTACCCCGCCGCGGGCCGCGGTTGTAATCTCCCCCGCCATGACGACCCGAGAAACACGCCGACTCTTCGACCTGTCCGGACGCACCGCCCTCGTCACCGGCGGCAGCCGCGGCCTCGGCCGCGAAATGTCGCTCGCCTTCGCCGCCGCCGGGGCGAACGTCGTCGTCACGAGCCGGAAGATCGACTCCTGCCGCGAGGTCGTGGCCGAGATCGAGTCGGCGGGCGGGCAGGGCCTCGCCCATGCCTGCCACGTCGGCCGCTGGAACGACGCGGACGCCCTGATCGACGCCGCCTACGAGCGCTTCGGCAAGGTCGACGTGCTGGTCAACAACGCCGGCATGTCGCCGCTCTATCCGAGCCTCGCAGAGGTCAGCGAAGAGCTGTTCGACAAGGTCGTCGGCGTCAACCTGAAGGGACCCTTCCGACTCGCCGCGGTGATCGGCGCTCGGATGGCCGAAGGCGACGGCGGCAGCATCATCAACGTGACGAGCACCGCCGCGATCCACCCGAGCGCAAATGCCGAACCCTACGGCGCGGCCAAGGCGGGCCTGAACGCCCTGACCGAATCGCTGGCTCACGCCTACGGCCCCAAGGTCCGGGTCAACGCGATCATGCCCGGCCCCTTCCTGACCGACATCTCCAAGGCCTGGGACCTGGAGGCATTCAACGAGCGGGCGAAGACCTCGATCGCGCTCGGCCGCGGCGGCGAGCCCGACGAGATCGTGGGCGCCGCGCTCTACCTCGCCTCCGACGCCTCGAGCTACACGACGGGCGCGATCCTGCGGATCGACGGCGGCAGTCGGTGACAGTGGCGCTGTCACGTTCCCGCGCCGCCCTGACAGGCCTCGGCGCCAGCCTCGTTCTGTTCGCCTGCGGAGGCGCAAGCCAGCCGCCTGTCGAGACCGACCTCGGGCGCCAGTTCGAACTCTCCACCGTGACCGCCGAGTCGTTCATGGTGATTCCCGGCGACTACGAACGGCGCCGGGAACTGCTCGAGGGCTGGTCCCCGCCCCGGCAGGACGAGACGGGGGCCTACGCCGGCAACAGGGCGGCTTACACCGGAGTGGTGTGGCCGGAATCCCGGATCGACTGGCGTCTGGCCTGGAACCGGCCTCTGGAACTCGTGCTCACCGGCCGTTCGATGGACCCTCCGGAAGCCGGGCCGGCCACGGTCGTCGTCTCCTGGAACGACGCCGAGATAGGGCGCTTCGACCTGACGGCGGCGCCGGAGGACTACCGGCTTGCGGTGCCGGTCGAAGTGCAGCGCACCGGATCGAACCGGATTCACCTCGACTACACGTCCTCGGCGGCGCCGTCGACCGAACCGCCGCACGTGGCCTGGCACCTGATCCGGGTCGAGGGCGCCGGCACGGGAGCGCGGCCCGCGGCGATCGAGGAAGGTGTCCTCCGCGTGCCGTTCCGGACCGCCGTCGACTACTACGTCCTGCTCCCGAAGGGCGGCATCCTCGAACTTGATGGAATCGCGCCCTACGGCCCCCAGGGCACCTGGCGGAACGCCGACCCTGCTCCGGGTCTCACCGTTTCCGTCTGGCGCTATCCGCAGGCGCCCGCGGTGGTCGTGGAGACGTTCACCGAGGGTGAAGGCCGCCTCGAACTCAAGGAGCACGACCGGCCGATCCGGATTCGCTTCGAACCGGTGGCCGGCGAGCGCGTGCCCGACGCGGAGGCCGGATTCACGCTCACCGCGGCCCTGAACAGCCCCACCTATCCGTGGCCCCACGCGGCCGCGCCCGAGCCCGATGTGCCCGCCGAGGCGACGACGCCGGTGCCCGACGGGCCCCTTCCGCACGTGCTGATCTTTCTCGTCGACACCCTGCGCGCCGACCACCTGGGAAGCTACGGTTATCACCGGCCCACCTCGCCGAACATCGACCGCTTCGCCGAGACGGCGGTCCGATTCGAGAACGCGGTCGCCCAGTCGTCCTGGACGCGTCCGACGACAGCCAGTGTTCTCACCGGCCTCTACCCCCACCATCACGGTGCCCGCAGCCGAAACGACCGGCTCGCCGAAGACGTCCCCTACCTGCCCGAGATCCTGCGCTCGCTCGGCTACCGGGCGCTCGGCGTGACCACGAACAGCATCATCGGCCCGGCCTACGGGTTTCGCCGGGGCTTCAGTCACCACAAGCACTTCGGCGAGTGGGATGGCCGGCCCGGCATGTACGTGCCGGCGTGGCGAGCGGTCAACGAGACACTGGAGTGGCTGGAGCGCATCGAACCCGGCGATTCGTTCTTCGTCTACCTGCACGTAAGCGATCCCCACCATCCCTACCATCCGCCGCCGGCCCAGCGGGAACAGTTCGCTCCCGACGCACCGCCCGGCCCGACCGGAGCCAGACTCGGCACGGCGCCGGACTCGGTGAAGGCCCACTACGTCGACCTCTACGACGGCGAGATCGCCCATGTCGACGAACAGTTCGGTCGACTGCTCGACGAACTGGACCAGCGCGGATTCCTCGACGACACACTCGTCGTCTTCGTGTCGGACCACGGCGAGGAGTTCCTCGATCACGGCCACTACGGACACGGCTCCTCGCTCTACCAGGAGCAGATCCATGTGCCCCTGATCATCCGGTTGCCACGCCGGCTGCGCTCGGCAACACAGCCTCCGACCGTCGCGGCTCAGGTGCAGCAGATCGACATCGTACCGACGATTCTGGAGGCGATCGGACAGAGCGGCCTGATCGAAACCGACGGACGCTCGCTTCTACCGCTGATGAGGTCGGCTACCGGCCGGGCCGCGCACAACCTGGCCATCTCCGACCTCCGCAGCGACGGTGAAGGCGTCGACGTGGTGCTGCTCGAGATTTCCGACAGCCGTCGCAAGCTGATCGACTACGGCAGCGCCACGTTCGGGGCCGCCCACCAACTGTTCGACACCGTCGCCGACCCCGACGAAGTGCGCAACCTGCGCGCGGGACAGGCACACTGGGCCGGTTACCTCCGCGCCGTCGGGCGGCTGCAGTACCGTGGATCGGACACGGTCACCGCCGGCATCGAGCCGGACCTGCCGCCCGAACAGCGCAGGGCGCTCGAGGCGCTCGGCTATCTGGACTGACCCGCCCGGAGACCCGCGGCGCCCTCAGGCGCGGCGAACGGTCAGCCCGCCATCGACCGGCAACGCGACGCCGGTGATGAAGGAGGACGCGGGCAGGCAGAGATGCAACGTGCCGTGCGCTACTTCCTCGGGGTCGCCGTAGCGAAGCAGCGCGGTGCGCCGGCGGGCGTAGATCTGCTTGTGCTCCTCGGGAATCCGCTCCGTCATCGCGGTGCGGATCGGGCCGGGGCAGATGCAGTTCACCGTGATGCCCTCCTTGCCGAGCTCCACCGCCAGCCCCCGGGTCAATCCGATGACCCCCGTCTTGGCCGCCGAGTAGGCGCTGTTCATCGCGGTCGCGCCCAGGCCCTCGGTCGAAGCGATGTTGACGATCCGCGGCGAATCGGACTTCCGGAGGTAAGGCAGCGCCGCGCGGATCGTCCGCTGGTGGGCGGTGAGGAGAACATTGACCGTCTCCTGCCAGCGCGCCTCGTACTCGTCCGCGTCGATCGGGCCGCCGCGGGAGATGCCGGCATTGTTCACCAGGATGTCCAGGCCGCCGTAGCGGTCGGCGACTTCGTCGACGACCCGGCGAATCGCATCGCCGTCGCCCACGTCCAGGGTCCAGGCGGTCGCTTCCCGGCCGGCGGCGCGAATCTCGGCGACCGTTGCCCGAACTCCGTCCGCGTTGATGTCGGTCGCGGCGACATTCGCGCCTTCGGCGGCAAACAGCTTCGCCGTGGCCCGGCCCATGCCGGAGGCGCAGCCGGTGACCAGCGCCGTCTTGCCGGCCACCGACCGGCTCAGCGTACTCAGTTCCGTCATCAGGACGCTCCCCCGCCCGCCTCGACCCAGGCCAGGGTCTCGTCCAGGCCGCGGCCGAAGCGCTCCAGGATCTCGTCGACGTCCGACTCCGTGACGATCAAGGGCGGGCAGAACGCCACCGTGTCGCCCAGCGCACGCAGAATCACGCCGTGATCCAGGCAGCGATTCATGCAGTACGTTCCCACTCCGCGCTGAACCGGGAAGGCCTCACGGGTCCGCCTGTCCGCCACGAGTTCGCAGGCGCCGAGCAGACCCCTGCCCCGCACCTCACCGACCAGCGGATGGTCCGCAAAGCGCCGCAGCCCGGCCTGGAAGTAGCGGCCGACCCGATCCGCGTGAGCGAAGAGATCCCGTTCCTCCATCAGTTCCAGCGCCTTGAGCGCCACGGCCGCGCAGACCGGATGCCCCGTGTAGGTAAAGCCGTGGCCGAACACGCCCCAGCGCTCGCCCGCCTCGACGAAGACGTCGACCATCTCGTCCGGTACCAGCACCGCGCTGATCGGCACGTAGGCGGACGACAGGGCTTTCGCGACCGAGGCGGTGTCCGGCCTCATCCCCATCGCCTCGGCGCCGAACGGCGTGCCCAGCCGTCCAAAGCCGCAGATCACCTCGTCGTCGATCAGCAGCACGTCGTGCTCGTCCAGGACCTTCTGGATCGCCGGGTAGTAGCCCTCGGGAGGCACGACGACGCCGCCGGCGCCCAGCACCGGTTCGGCGATGAAGGCCGCGACGGTTTCAGGGCCTTCGGCGCGGATCAGCTCGTCGAGTTCGGCCGCCAGCCGGGCCGTGAACTCCGCTTCCGTTTCGCCCGGCTTGCCCTCCCGATAGTAGTGCGGGCAGCTCACGTGGCGGAACTGCGGCAACGGCAGGTCGAAGCTCTTGTGGAACGGGGGCAGCCCGGTCATGCTGCCGGCGGCCAGCGAAACCCCGTGGTAGCCGCGGCGGCGGCTGATGATCTTCTTCTTCTCCGGCCGACCGAGCGCGTTGTTGTAGTACCAGACGAGCTTGACCTGCGTATCGTTCGCGTCCGAGCCGGACGTGCCGAAGAAGGCCTTCGCGTTTGCGACCGGCCCGATCTCGCGCAGCTTCTCGGCCAGTGCAACCGCCGGCTCGTGGCTGCGGCCAGCGAAGAGGTGGGAGAAAGAGAGCTTCCTGATCTGCTCGGCCGCCGTCTCCGCGAGTTCTTCCACGCCGTAGCCCAGCGCCGTGCACCACAGGCCGGCCAACCCCTCGATGTACTCCCTGCCGTCTTCGTCCCAAACCCGAATGCCCTGCCCCCGTTCGATCACCAGCGGACCGTCACGGCGGAGAGCGGGAAGGTCCGTCGTCGGATGGAGGACGGACAGGTGGTCGCGATCTGACGTCGAAGAGGCGAAAACAGTCGCCTCGGCGGGTAGGCTCATCGAGACTCCGGATGGGACAGGTTCAACGTACGAAGCGCGAGCAGTCTATGCCGCCTGGCCCGCTTCGCGCTCGTTCAGAGGTCCGTGTCGCCCCGAAGCAATTGTCTCGCGATCATCCGGTTCATGATCTCGTTTGAACCGTCGGCCACGTTCACGACGCGCAACGCCTTCCAGGCCTCGGTGAGGCCGAGGTCGTTCGTGAAGCCAAGGGCGCCGTGGGTCTGCATCGCCCGGTCGACAGCCCGCAGCCCCACCTGGACGGAGTAGGCCTTCGTCATGCTCAGCTCCTTGATCGCGCGGCTGCCGCCGTCAAGTAGCCGGGCGGCGTTCCGGCCCATCAGGTGGGCAGCGTGGAGTTCCGTTGCGGACTCGGCAAGTGGAAAGCTAACGCCCTGGTACTCGGCGATCGGGGCGCCGAAGGCCTCGCGCTTCCGGGCGTAGGCAAGCGCCGTCTCGATCGCCCAGCGGCCGGTCCCGACGGCGCGCGCCGAGTTGTAGACGCGGCCGAGCGAGACACCGTAGAGCGCCGCGGCCAGACCGCGGTCGACTTCGCCGATGACCTGCCACGGCTCGACGTAGAGGCCCTCGAGTGCGATCTCGGCTTCGTCGCCGCCGATGTCGCCGAAGAGCTCCACGACCCGCACGCGCCTGAAGCCCTCCGCCCCGGTCGGAACGATGAAGGCCGTGATCCCCCGCGCGCCGGTGCGGGCGAAGAGCACGCAGTAGTCGGCGATCGGCCCGTGTGTCGTCCAGATCTTCCGGCCGTTGATTCGCCAGCCGTCGCCGTCTCGCTCGGCGCGGGTCGACAACGCCGAGAGATCGGAACCGGCCCCCGGCTCGGACAGGCCGAAGCACATGATCTTCGAGCCGTCCATCAGCCCCGGCAGGAAGCGCTCGCGCGCCCGCTCGGAAAGCTGCGACAGGAGCCGGCTGGGGCCGAACGCCCAGTGCGCCATGACGTGGAGCAGGATCCACGGACGGGGCCCCAGGCGGTGAAAGAGCGTCTGCCAGCCGGCGTAGTAGGCGAGATGGCCGTGCCCGGCGCCGCCGAGCTCCTCGGGCACGCAGGCGGTGAAGAGTCCTTCCCTGGCCGACGCCGTGCGGACTTCCCGGATCAGCTCGACGACCTCGGGCCGCAACCGGCCGGTCGGGTCGTAGCGCCCGCGGGGATCGTCGAGAAGTGCGCCGTGCCGTTCGTGCCGCGGCAGCACCTCGCGCTCCGCGAACTCCAGCACGCGGTCGCGGAAGTCCTCGACTTCCGGCGGCAACGGCTCGGCGATGGCGGTCACGGCGCGAAGTTAGCAGTCAGTGGTCGCCGCTTCGCGGCGCGTTTCCTCAGAAGCCGGCGAGGGCGCCGGCGCACCCAGTGGGCGGATCCGTTCCACGCAAGCCGCTAGCTAGTTCTCGTCCAGAAACGCTGAAGTGCTTGATTTTGCTGGGCTAAACGGGCTCGGTGTAGCTTCGATTTCACAGATCGGAGTGAGGGGGCAAGCATGCGCGCGAGACGGACGGCACAGGTTGGTCTGTTGGATTGTCCGGTCGTGGATCATCCTGCGGCGGCGATTCTGGAGCAGGTTTCGGCGTGGCTGGACGAGCACCGCGAGGTTCTGGGGTGGGTGTCTGCGGACATCGACCGCGGTGTTTCGTCGTCGGTAGGTCGCCAAGGCCTGACCTGCGAGACGATCCTGCGCTGCGCGGTGCTCAAGCACTTGTGGCAGCAGGGTTACAGGGAGTTGGCGTTCACGCTTCGGGACTCTCTGACGGCACAGCGCTTCGCCCGTCTTGGCGGCGGCCGGGCGCCTGGAAAGTCGGCGTTGCAGGCCCTGATCAGTGGGATTCGGCCGGCGACCTGGGAGCGAATCAACCGTCATCTGTTGCGGTTCGCGCACACCGAGGGGATCGAGACGGGCGCGGCGGTGCGGATCGACAGCACGGTGACGGAGACTCACATTCTGTCGCCGGAGGACAGTCGTCTGCTGCTGGACGGGGTTCGTGTGCTGACGCGGTTGCTCAAGGAAGCGCGCAAGCACTTGGGGACGGCGGTGGTGTTTCACGACCACCGCCGTGCCTGCAAGCGGCGGGCGCTGGAGGTCCGTTCGCGGCGCGGGGCCAAGCGTCGGGCACAGACGTATCGCCGATTGTTGAGGCTGGTCGCCCGGACGACCGGTTACGTGAAGGCGGCCAAACCGCAGGTAGGAGCCACTCAGGAGCCCTGGGCGCGATCCTGGGAGAGTCGTGCGGAGCACTGCATGGAGCTGCTCGAGCGCGTGGTGGATCAGACCAGGCGCCGAGTGTTGCACGGCGAAACCGTGCCGGCGCCGGAGAAGGTGGCAAGCCTGTTCGAGCCCCACACGGACATCATTCGCAAGGGCGGCCGCAGGACGCACTACGGACACAAGATCAATCTGGCCACGGGCAAGAGCGGACTGGTGCTCGACGTGGTGGTCGAGAGCGGTAATCCGGCCGACAGCGAGCGCTGCCTGCCTATGCTCAAGCGCCACGTCGCGCACTACGGCTCGGCGCCGGAGCGCGCCGCTCTCGACGGCGGCTACGGCTCGAAGAGCAACCTCGAAGACGCGAAGGCCCTGGGCGTCGTCGATGTCGTCTTTCACAAGAAGGGCGGCCTCAAGGCGGACCAGATGGCCCGGTCCTCCTGGATCTACGGGCAGTTGAAACGCTTCCGAGCGGGGATCGAAGCCGGTATCTCCTACCTGAAACGCTGCTTCGGACTCGCACGCTGCAACTGGAAAGGCCTGACCCACTTCCGCGCCTACGTCCACTCGGCGGTGCTTGCTCACAACCTGATCCGGCTCGCCCGCCTGCAGCCCGGATCGACCTGACCAACCGCCGCTTCCGTCGCCCGACACCCGGTCACAAACCAACCGGAAGCTCCCCCGTGGGCGACATCTCGCGGAGGTGGCCAAACCCCGCCGACCGCCGGCGATTCACTCCCCGGCACCGCCGCTACCGCCCGAAACAGCCTCTGAAGACTCTCAACCAGCCTGCGATCTCGCCTTCCTGAAGCGCAGAAAACCGCGTTTCTGGACGAGAACTAGCTAGCCGCCGCCCAGGGCCCGGTCCAGGGCGTCGAGCTTCTCCTTCAGTACACCCGACTCGACACCGACCGCGTCGGCGACGACGAGCGCCTGGTCGGTCCCGGGCTCGTACTTCGGCCACTCGGGCAACCCCTCGCCGTTCGGGTCGCCGGTCTTCGCGAAGTTCGTCCAGTAGCTCGACAGCAGGTCGGCGATCTCGTGGTCCCAGTCCTCCCAGTTGATCCCCACCAGGTCCGTGTTGCCGAAGACGTAGGCCAGATCGCCGGAATGGTAGGCGCCCATCCGTCGCGGACCGCCTTCACCGCCCAGATCAGGCCGGTCCGGCAGGTACAGGCGGAACACCGGCGGCGCGTGGGGAATGTAGTAGAGGTAAGCGTCGCCGCCGGCCGCCGCGGCGTGGCGGACCCAGGTGCGGCTGCCCCAACCGAAGATCGTGTCGGAGAAGATCAGGCTCGGCACCGCGGCGGGCGCCTGCTCCGCCTCGGCGGCGTAGGCAGCCAGGAGTCCGGCGGCCGCCTCGCCGTACCCTTCTTCCAACTGCCGTCGGAGTGCCGGGCGCTCGAGCTCCGGTCCGGGCGCGAACAGTGCCCGCGACTCGTCTCCCATGAAGCCGACCATCATCGGCACCCGGTTGTGCTCCCCGCGAGCGTAGATCGCGGACGGTTGATCCGGCAGGTACCAGCCGTCGACCACCGTCTTCGCGCCCGCCGACCACCCGGAACTGCCGGCCCCGGCCAGCACGTCCTCGGGCGGAGCGGCCCGCATCGCGGCGGCGGCGTCCGCTACGGCGGCATCCTCCGCGACTCCCAACCCGTCGGCGAGCAGCATGCCGCGCCGCTCCGCCTGCTCCAGGCTCTCGAGCGGAGTGAAGCAACCAGCGGACTGGCCGATCGCGCGATGGAACAGGCCGGCCGCGAGCGGCGACGCGACCAGGCTGCAGACGCTCATCGAACCCGCCGATTGCCCGAAGATGGTCACTCGCTCCGGGTCGCCGCCGAACGCCTGCGCGTTATCCCGCACCCACCGCAGCGCGGCGATCTTGTCGAGGAGGCCGTAGTTGCCGGACGACCCATGCTCCGACTCGGCGGTCAGCGCCTCGTGGGCGAAGAAGCCGAACGGGCCGAGCCGGTAGTTGATCGACACCAGGACGACGCCCTTGCGGGCAAGGGCCGCGCCGTCGAAGATGAGGGACGAACCGTGCCCCACCTCGTGGCTGCCGCCGTGGAACCAGACCATGACCGGCCGCGGACCGTCACTGTCGGCGGCGGTCCACAAGTCGAGGTACAGGCAGTCCTCGCTCCGGTCGATCTCCCCCCGGCTCCAGATGGAAGTGTCCGGACTGATCGCCTGCCAGCACGGCGCGCCGGACTCAAGGGCAGGCCGTACACCCTCCCACGAGGACGGCGGCTGCGGCGGCCGCCAGCGCAGTTCGCCTGCAGGCGGCGCCGCGTAGGGAACGCCGCGGAAGACGAGCACGTCGCCGGCCGGACCCCGGCCGTCGTTCACCGGCGCGCCTTCGATCTCGCCGTAAGAGGTCTCGATCACCACGCCAGGACCGCCGGCCTCGGGCTCATCGACCGCATCACACGCCCAGACGGCGGCTATGGGACACAGGCACAGGGTGAGTAGAGAGTGATGTCGACGCCTCATGTGCGTCCTCCTTCCGTGTTCCCGCAGTCAGCCGCGGAGCAGCAGTCGTTGAACTTCCTCGGACAGGGTGACCGGCCGCCCGGCTTCCGTGTCCAGCCATACCCAGCGGTGAGTGAAGCGGGCGACCTCGCGGCCGGCGGCGGCGGAGAGGACCTCGAAGTCCTGTGAGAAGCCGCGCTCACTCGCCTCCGTCGTGTGCACCCGGATCCGCGCGCCTTCCTGCCAGCGAAGCGGCGAGAAGTAGGTCGCCGTCGTCGACCGCTGCACCGCGTAGACATGCTCGGGCTTCAGGCCGGCATCGATGCCGCAGTGCTGCTCGAACCGCGCGTAGGCCATCTCGGTCAGCGCCAGCAGCACGCCGGCGTGGACGAAGCCGGTGGCGGCGAAGCAGTCGCTGTGTCTGGTCTCGAACTCGGTCTCGAAGGTCACGTCGCCCCAGCGGCCTCACGCGGAGGCGGCAACGAACTCCCGCGCCTCCGCAAGTTCCTTCGGCTCGGTCGCGCCTGACCACATCTCGAGCAGGCTCCGATACGTCGCGGAGGCGGCCGCCCTGTCGCCCGCCGCGGCCTGCGCGCGGGCCAGTCCCAGCAGGGTACGCGGCCGGTTCGGGGTGTAGAGCAACTGATCCTCGAACTGCGCGATCGCGTCCTCCGGGCGTTCGAGCTTCAGCAGCACCTCGCCGTAGAGCTCCCGGATCGGCTTGATCGGCGACGCGGCGCCGCGCGGCGGCCCCATCGTCGAAGCGATCGCCAGGCCCTTGTCGAACAGTTCGACGGCGCCGTCGGGGTCGCCCTCGGCGAGCCGGATCAGGCCGGCGACCTCGTGGTGCATGACCTGGGCGGGCTTGGGACCGCGCTGGAAGGTCGAGCTGTCGCCGCTCTGCCGTTCGCCCGCCTTCTTGAGCCGCGCGGCGGCTTCGCGGGCCAGGTCGAGCTCGCCGGTGTGGACCGCCGAGATCCCGGTCGCCAGCAACTCGGAACTGGAGGTGTCGTCCGTGATCTCGCGCGTCTCCCACTCCTCCGTCTCCACGATGTAGCGGGCCCGCACCAGGGGCACCGTGCTCTTCCCGCGGCCCTCGTCGCCGGTGCGCTCCACCAGGTCGTCGAGTTCCGCGATCCACTCGCGGGCCTTCGCGTAGTCGCCTCGCTGCAGGTCGCCGTACTGCCCCCAGTCCAGCGAATGGACCATGTCGCCGACGCGCTCGCCCGGATCCCAGAGCGCTATCGCGGCCTCGTAGGCCGAGTCGTTCGACTTCGACACACGGTCCCACATGCCGCGCTGGATGAAGATGTGGGACGGCATGTGCCGGGCGTGGGAAACGGCGGCCGCGATGTCGGCGAAGCGATAGGCCGCCGGCAGCGCCAGCGGTGCGTGCACCGGATCGTCGAAGGCGTGGATGATGTAGTGGGCCGCGCCCGGGTGATACGGATTGCGCTCGAAGACGCCGAGCGCGATGGATCCGGCCAGGACGTTCAGCCGGAAGGAGTCGTCGCCGAGCGGGCCCACCGCCTGCAGCAGGGACAGGGCGTAGAACGCGGCCACCTCGTCGTCGTCCGGATGCTGCCCGTAGAGCCGCTCCATCGCTTCCATGTAGGCGATCCGGCGCTCCTTGAGCTCGCCCTCGCCGAACAGTTCCTCCACCGCGTTCAGGAAGCCCAGTTCACGCTCGTCGCCAGCCTTGGCCGCCCGCTCCTCGCGCGTGTCGCCGAGCCGCGCCAGGGCCTCCCGCGGCGAGTCCAGGTCCCTCTCGGGCAGCAGCGGGTGGTTGTAGGTGAGCGTCTCACCCCAGTAGGCGAGGGCGAAGTCGGGCTCGATCTCCTGCGCGGCCTGAAACTGTTCGCGCGCCTGCTCGTAGCCGAAGCTGTGGAGAATCGCGACGCCGCGGATGAAGTGCTTCTGCGCCTCCTCGCCCGCTGAGGTCGGAAAGTCGATCGATCCGACATCGACCGAGGCGTCGAAATCGGACACGTCGGTCGCGGCTTCCGCCTCCGAACCGCCGCTGACGGCGCAGCCCGCTGCCGCCAGCCAGACAATCGGAACGACGAGGAGGGCTGCGACCAGGGAAACTCTTCGGTTCATCATGAACTCCTTCCAGCGGGTTCCGCGCCCGCCGGCGACACGGACTCTGTGGCTCCACCTGTGACTATGCTCAATGCCCAAGAATAGCGCCCATTCCGAACCCCATGTCGAATCCTGATCCAGGTGGAGTAGCGGCCGCGGCCTTCGTCGTCCTGCTCGCCCTTGCGGCCCAACCCGGTCTGGCCCAGCCGCCGGACATCGGCGACGGTTGGGCCCGCTCCGTCCCGGCGCACCAGGGTCTGGATCAGGGAGCCGTCCAGGACATCCTCGACCGGGTCGGCTCCCGCCCCGAGTTCCAGACCGTGCGCGGGATCGTCATCGTTCGCCACGGGACCCTGGTAGCCGAGACCTACTTCGGCGGCTTCACGAACACGACCCTCAAGAACGTCCACTCCGTCAGCAAGAGCGTCACCTCGCTGGCGACCGGCATCGCGCTCGACCGCGGCCTCATCCCCTCCGTCGACGCCCGGCTGGCGGACCTCATCCCGCACTACGCCCACCGACTCGCGGAGGCGCCGAAGAACCGGCTGACGCTGCGCCACGCCCTGACGATGACCGCGGGCCTGGCATGGAACGACACCGACCAGACGTTCTGGAACAACCCCGACAGCGTCGACTACGTGCTGACCCGGGAGGTGGTGGCGGAACCCGGCGCCGAGTTCTTCTACTCGAGCGGGCTGTCCCATGTGATCGCCGAGGCGAACAACCGCGCCTCCGGGCAGAGCCATCTCGCCTTCGTCCAGAGACACCTCTTCGGACCGCTCGGCATCCGCACCGCGACCTGGGACCCCGACCTGAGCGGCCGTCACTGGGGTGGCACCGGCCTCCGCATCCGGCCCCGGGACATGGCGAAGATCGGCCAGCTCGCCCTCCAGGAGGGTCTCTGGGAAGGGAGACGCCTCGTCTCGCGCGAGTGGATCGCCGAGTCGACCAGCGGCCAGACCGCCGGGATCGCCGGCGCCCCGAACTACGGTTACCAGTGGTGGATCAGGCCGCGGAGCCGCTACCTGGCGCACGGCTACAACGGTCAGTACATCGGCGTCGATCCCGAGGCCGACGTCGTGATGACGATGATCACGCTCTCGGAGCGTTCGCCCCGGCCCCAGGAGACGTTCCGCAGCTACTTCGAGGAACTGCAGGACCTCGCCCGGGCAGCGATCAGGCCGGAACGGCGAGGGCGGTTGACCGCTGCGGCTTCGTCCTCTAACGAAGGCAGCGGCCCGGCCGCGATCACGATCGAGGTCAGGCGGGAAGACGGCAGCGACGGAGCGGCGACGATCGCCTACCGCGCCCGCAACGGCAGCGCCCGCGCCGGTCGAGACTTTCGCCAGACCGAAGGCGAACTCCGCTGGGAGCACGGCGACGCGTCGCCCCGCATCGTCCGCGTGCCGCTGCTCCCGAACGGCACGAACCTCGAACCGCGCGACCTCCGCTTCGAGTTCGAGGCGATGAGCGGTGGAATCGACATTCCGCGACGCATGAGAATCTGGATCGACCCGGGCGGCGAGCCCACGAACCCCGCCGGTTCGATCGAGTTCACGGCTCCGGCCTTCGTCGGCCAGGAGGGCGGCCTGGCCACGGTGACGGTCGAGCGGCGCGGCGTTGCGGAAGGCGACGTGGCGGTCGACTACGGCACGGCGCCCCGTTCGGCCGAAGAAGCGGACTTCGGCGCCGTCTCCGGCCGTCTGACCTGGCGGCACGGCGAGTCGGGACCGCGGGAGGTCACGGTGCCCCTGATGGTGGACGACGAGATCGAGCGAAGCGAACTGTTCGACTTCACGTTGAGCCACGTCGAAGGCGGCGCCGACCTGCCGGAGGCCCGCGCCGTGGGCGTCATCCAGGACGTGACCGCGACCGGGGGCTGCAGGGAGAACGACGGCGCCCTCTGCCTCGACGGCGGCCGCTTCCGGGTCGAGGTCGAGTGGGACTCCCAGCACGACGGCGACCGCGGCACGGGCTCGCTCAGCCGCCTGAGCGACGAGAGCGGCATCGCCACCTTCTTCTCCCCGGACAACGTCGAACTGGTCGTGAAGGTCCTCAACGGCCGCGGCGTCAATGGTCACCACTGGGTGTTCTACGGCGCCCTCACCGATGTCGAGTACTGGTTGACCGTCACCGACACGCTGCGCGACCAGGTCGTCGTCTACCGCAACCCGCCCGGCGAGGTCTGCGGCCGCGGCGACACGATGGCCTTTGCCGAACTCGCGGGTGCGACCGGCGCCTCGATAGCGGGCAGTGCTGCCGACGTCTGGGCTCAATCCGGCGAGACGGAGGGCAACTGCGCTCCCGGCGCGCTCTGTCTGCTCGATGGCCGGTTCGAGGTCACCGCCCATTGGACAAAGGCCGACGGCGAGACCGGCCCGGCCTCGCCGTTCCCCGGCGCCGGCACCACGGGCTACATGTCCTTCTTCTCGCCCGGCAACATCGAACTCGCGGTGAAGGTGCTGGACGGCACGGACCACAACAACGCGTTCTGGGTCTTCGCCGCCGGCCTCACCGACGTCGACTACCGGCTGACCGTGACGGACAAGGTCACCGGCGTCCCGCGCACCTGGACGAACCCGAGCCGCGCCTTCTGCGGCCTCGCCGACACGTCCGCGTTTCCGCGGAGCGGAACAGCCCGGGCGACAGGGCCGCAGTAGCGTTGAGCGCCATGAGACGTGAACGCCGATGCGCCGTTGCCGTACGCCTGCTCGTTGCCGCCGTGGCCGCCGCCGCGCTGGTGGCCCCCACCGCCGCCCAGGTCAACACCGAGAAGATGCGGGTCGGCGCCGATCAACCGGGGTGGGCCGGAACTTTCGATGTCAACGCCGCCCTCCAACGAGGCAACACCGAGCGCGAGATCCTCGGCGCCGGCATGCGCCTCCAGTACGCCTGGCCTCCGCTGCCGGCTGAAGCCGAGGACGCCGGCGAGACGGCTGCGGACTCCGAAGGCCCCGCCAATGTCGCCTTCCTGACGTCGAACTACGCGTTCACGCGACTGAACGACAACCGCTACGTCAACAACGCCCTGAGCCACCTGCGGTTCATCCGCCGGCACAGCCCCCGGGTCTCGTACGAGGTGTTCGGTCAGCACCAGTTCAACGAGTTCATCCGCCTCGAGCAGCGGCTGCTGCTCGGCGGCGGCGGCCGCTTCCGGCTCATGCAGGGCTCACGAGCTGAGGTCTTCGCCGGCGCCGGCTACATGCTCGAACGGGAGACCCTGGATCTCCCGGCGGCACTCCCCGACGCCCGGCGCAGCGAGGACCACCGCTCGACGAACTACCTGACCGTCCGCTACAACAGCGAAGACGAGCGTCTCCGCCTGGTCCACACCCTCTATGCCCAACCGCGACTCGACCGGCTGCAGGACTATCGCCTGCTGTCCGAGACCTCATTCGAGATCCAGCTCTTCCGCCGTCTCGCCCTCGCGATCAACCTGACCGTCGCCCACGACAGCGAGCCGCCCACGGGCGTCAAGGAGACGGACGTCGTACTGTCGAACTCGCTCAGGTATTCGTTCTAGAGCCCGTCAGTCGCTACTGCCTCGACGGAAGGTCAGTTTCGGCAGGAGTAGCAGGAGACAGACCGAGCCGAACAGGAAGACCGCCAGCGGCGCCAGGCGGACCACGGCGTGAGGCGAGTCTCCTGCGTGTTCGTTCGGAGCCATGAACGCGACGTACAGGAAGAACACGGTCACGACCACCATTGTCAGGCCCCACACGAGGTAGCCGAACAATGGCGGACAGGACTGAAGCGAGGGCAGCACGGCACCAGACGAAGGATCGCCGACACCGCGGTTCCACCATGCCAGGAGCTGGGCCGACGCGAAGAGGATCGCCAGGGCTGCCAACGCGACGGCCAGGGAACCGCCGCGTCCGGCCGCGAGCGCCAACGCGGTGAACGCACCCAGGGGCAGAACCGTGAAGGCGATGCCGAGCCCTCGTCTCAAGGGCTCCAGGTCGTTCGGGCTTTCCAGATCGCCCAGCGCTTCGTGCCGACCATCCTTCCGTGCCTCAGCCTCCTCCCGGCCACGGTGCGACAACCACTTGATCAGCTCCAGGAAGGCGTAGGAACCAAGCAGCAAGAGCATCGCGGCCCGCCGCTGCAGTACATGATCAGACGCGACCCCGCCCAGGGACCGGAAGGCAGCGTACGCATAGAGGACAGAGCCGACGATCATCAGGCCGAGGGCCGTGTATTCGAACCACGCCGGGCACCTGCCGAGTCCCAGCCTCCCGACCCCTGCACTCTCCCACTCCCTGCTCTTGCTCCACTTGGCCTGAACGGCCGCCAGGACAAGCAGCACCAACACGAAGGCTGCGACCGGGATCAGCGGACCTCGGCTCTCCAACCAGCCGGCATCCTCGGGACGATCAGGGAAGCCGCCCCAAATGAAGTCGACCGCAAGCAGACCCCACACGGCGACGCCCCACAGACTGATCCAGACCGGTTCTTGCGTCTGCGGCCGACTGATGCGCTCCGGACTCATGCTGCTGTCGTCGATTCTCATCCGACCGGTCCAGAAGTCACCTCTCGCGGTCGTTCCAGGTCGTTCGAACTACCGACGGAGGAACCGGAACGGCCTGGGCCCGCAGCACACCGCCAGGCTCAGGAGACCCATTCCGGCGAACATCCCTGCTTCCCAGAAGTCCGTGGTCCCGGCCTCGCGCTGCCAGCCACCTATCAGGGCGGAGGTCAGAACCGCCAGAGCAACCAAATTCAGGCACCGCACGAACCCGTCGGGGAGCAGATCGAGCCGCGCCATCAGGGTTGCCGGCTTGTCGCCACTGGCATCGTACGCACGCTTGGCCACGGCCGCCACGCAGCCCACGGCAAGAGTCAGCACCGCAAGCGGCAGATGGACCAGCCAAGAACGGTCGTCCGGCAGTCGAACGACCAGGATCAGTGAGAAGCCGAAAAAGGCGAGGAGAAACCAGAAGAACACCCAACGCATGCTCGGGGGCACGAACTCACCCCGACTTTCCGCGACGCTCCTCTCGGGTATCTCGCTCACCGTTGTCGCTCCACAGCACCGGGCCGTCGCATCTGAAGCAGGTGCAGGAGCAAGAAGCACCCGAACGTGAAGACCATGATCGGGTCAAACGCCAGATCCGTTGCAACAGACCTGGCCCCTTCATCAAGACTCCCGAGAAGCCGGTAGAGGCCGGCCCCCAACGTCACGACGATCAAGCCAAGTACCATGCGTTCAAACCAGCTCGGGCAACCGTCTAGCCAAGCCGCGAAACCGGTCGATCGACCGGGACTGGAGTACCGGTTCAGCCAGGTCAGGGCGGCCGCACATGCGAACAGGAAGCCCACGCCAGCCAAGGCGAGCATCGGCGGCCCCCAACGTCCTCCGCTCAGCACGGCGTTGGCCATCCACACGGCGATGAGGAGAGGCCAGAGGACGATTCCGGTCCATCGCATGGCCGGAGACAACTTCCTGGGCCTCCCCATGGCTCGCCGCCACGCGGTCAGCCTGGGCAGCTTGTCCCGCGTCACGCGCAGACGGAAGCTCGGTGCCTGCGGCTTCGAAACGACATCGGCTTTCCGCCAGATCACATGACTAGGCTAGCACCCGACGCTGCCCGACATTCTGACCGCCATCTGCCACCGCTCCGGAACGTGGTCACTCAACCCCAGGAACCGTCGTCCACGCGCCGCCGCAACGCAACGAGTGATCTACTGAGGCTCTCCGATACCTCAGCCGCCCGTTCAGGGTCCCAGGCGGACCGAGCGAAGGCCACGATGCGAGCGACGTACTCGGGACCGACCGACCTGCCACTACCTTCTCTCGGTGCCATCCCCCTGCGGACATCAGCACGTCGTGACCTCCTGCAGATGTCGATCAACCGCCGCTTGGGGTCGTCCAGCGAGTCAGGATCACTCGGCAACTGTCCCAGCGCTACGCTGAACTCACGTCCGAAGTTCTCCCGATCGGCCAGCAACCAACTCTCAACTGCGCGCACCGGAACGCGTAGGGCTACGCGCCGAGCCATAGGCTGTCCGCCGAGGAGGTTCGGAACCAACTCGGCAGGACAGGAAGCGTCGTGATCGAGATCCCGCAGGATCAGCCAGTTCACGTGCTCACCGGAACGGTTGAATTCGGGAATCCGAGGATCCAGGTTCGGCGCACCGGGACCGGTTACGACGGCATTAGGCTCCAATCCCACTAGGCCGATCAGGCGCTCCGCGACCGGAACGTCAGTATCTCCCTCGACGGCGAGGTTGACGAAGTTCACTGCAGGAAGAGCTGTCGGGAGAGTTCGTCGACGCGCCCGGGCCTCGTTCGAGGCCCCAGTATCTCGGCCAAGCTGAGACCGCTATCGAGCAGCCGCGTAGCACCCTCCACCGACGTTCCCGGCACTGCCTCGGTTCCCTCGGTTCCAGGTTCCAGGACGACCACTTCGTCCAATCCCAGGCCCTGGTCCTTCATGATCTCCTCGGAGTGAGTCGTGAGCAGCACCTGCGGGCCGCCGGTGCCGCGGAATCGACTCAAGATGGACGGCAACTGCCGAACCACCGAGGAGTGCAACGAGAGTTCCGGTTCCTCCAACAGCACGGGCCCCGCGTCTCGCTTTCCCTCGAGCAAGGACCAAAGGAGGCCGACAAGCCGCAGCGTGCCGTCGGAAAAGTCGTGCTCATTCTGTCTCGCCCCCTTTGGTCTCCAATGCCCGTAGCGAGCCTCCAGGTGTGGCCGGCCTGCATCGTCCTGCACCAGTTCCAGTTGACTCAGTTGCGGCACCGCAGCTCTCAGCCCGTTCCCGATGCGGCGCAGGCGCCGATCACGCGTGGGCGCTGGAGTTCTGGCGATCCGAAGCAGAAAGTCGCTGCCGTAGGGGTCGTCCAAGCGATCCGCCTGGCGTCCGGGTTCTCTGAGCAGATGTGGAACCAGGTGGAGATAACGAATCGTGCGGAAGAAGTCGGCGATCGGCCGAAACTCCTGGTTCGCATTCACCTGCTCCAGGTAGGTTTGGGTCAGGCGCTCGTTGTCTGTCTCGTCCTGGTCGTCAGGACGATTGAGGACCACCTCCCCATCCCGCCTTACGACTTCGCCCGAGAGGATCGGCCGGTGGAGTCCCCTCGATTCCCGAGTGAACGTCAACTCGTAGGACCATCGATTCTCCCTGTCCGCGTCCCCCAACCGGACGCCTATCGTCACGTGGCCGTGGTTGAAGTTCCTCGCGGCAAGACATCGGACGCGCGGTATCCCACCCCGGCTCTGAACCGCCTCCTGGAAACCGCCACCGGCCGAAGCAACCTGCCGGAGAAAGCGCAAGGCGTCCAGCAAGTTGGACTTTCCCGACGCGTTGGCACCCAACACGACCAGGCGGTCCTGAACCGGGAAGTCCGCCTCCTTGAAGTTGCGCCAGTTCCGAAGAGTGAGGTGCGTCAAACGCATACGGGCAAGCTATCAACTCGATGAGGGCTTGTCGGCGACCCCCAGACGCAAGACGGCCGGCCCCGAGGGACCGGCCGTCGACCTGCGATGGTCCGCCGAACGAAGCCGGCAGACCGTGGACTGCGTAACCCCTACTCGCCGCCGCCCGAGGAGATCATCAGCACCGAGCCCTGGCGGTGCTCGGCGTGACGGGACGGAGCGTTCGAGTTCGTCGTCCAGGCGTTGCCCTGGTCGTCGAACTCGATCTCGCGGGTGTAGGTGACCATCATCGGCATCCGGTACTCGACGAACTTCTCCGTCTTCGGATCGAAGCGCAGCATCGAGTCGGTGCCGGTGCCGGTGATCCAGACCTCGCCGTTGGTCGGGTTGATGTTCAGCGCGTAGGGCAGCGAGTTCGGGCCGTGCGGCAGGTCGTAGACCTTCCACTCTTCCGTCTCCTCGTTGAACGACGCGACATCACCCGAAGCCCAGCCCGGCACCCAGACGATGCCGTCGGGGGCCACGTGCAGACGGCGCGGGCCGTGGACCGGCGGCCGCCACTCGACGATCCGCTCCGGATCGCCGGCTTCGAGCTGCGGACGGATGCGGCCGACGCGCTGGCCGTTCAGCTTGCTGTAGAAGACATGGCCGTTCGGCGCCACGTCGATGCCGTACGGGGTCACGCCGCGGGACTCGCCGCGGGCGCCGCCGCCGCGGACCTGGTCCTTGGTCGGCAGCTTGTACTCGGTGACTTCCCAGCGCTTGCCGTCCCAGGTCTCGGGGTCGAGCGACATGACGCCGACGCCGTTCGGGCTGCCCGCGTCGGTCCACCAGAGGATCCCGTCCGGCGCGAAGCGCAGGGTGTGCGGGTAGCCGCCGCGCGGGCGCGGAGCGGTACGGCCGGAACCGAGCCGCCATTCTTTCGTCTCGACGTCGAACTCACCCATCTGGCCCGAGTAGGCGAGGGTGACCCACATGTTGCCGTCCTCGGCCTTCTCGATCGAGTGAATACCCGTCGTCGGACTGGACGGCGAGAGGTAGTCCTTGCCGCCGGGCACGGTGTAGAAGGCCCGCTCGCCGGTGACCGGATCGAGGGTCTCGATCACGTCCTGGGCCATGTCGACGGTGTAGACGAGACCGTCGTCGCCGAGCTCGAGGTCGTGGATCACGGCCCCGGCCTGGTCGCCCATCAGCCACTCGCGGACCTCGCCCTTGAGCGACTCGCCGGACGGCGCCTCAGGCGGATCGAAGTCCGTCCAGTCCTCTTCCGCGTCGCGGCCGTAGACGTCGACGATCTTGTTGACCAGAACGTCCTGGGTGTGCTTGTACAGGCCCTGGAAGCCGTCCATCCGGGTCAGCATGACCTCCCAGTCGACGGGTTCCTCGGGCGAACGGAAGCCGACGGTGCCGACCTGGTGGCAGTAGGCGCACATCATCTTGAAGTTCAGCGCGTCCGCCTCGTCCTCCCACTCCAGCATGTTCATCAGGTCGTGCGCCGGGCGCTGCGACTGGAGCGCCCAGCCCTCGGCCTGGCGCAGCCGGACCTGGATCGGCGTCGGCTCGGTCGTTTCCTTGAGATCCTTCCACTCGTCGAGCCAGCCCATCAGGCGGACGCGGAGCTTGTACTTGCCGGAGGGAACGGCGGGCAGCTTGTAGGTGCCGTCCGGCTGGCTGTAGACCGAGATGCTGCGCTGCTCGTCGGTCGAGAACAGCGACACGGTGGCGCCCCGGATCGGCTCGCCGTCGCTGCCGACGACCGAGCCTGTGTAGACGGTCAGCGGCGCGTCGAGGTTGTTCGCGTTCGGAGCGGCCGCGAGGGTCGCGGACGCGACAAGCGCGAGAACCGCGAAGCTGGTCAGCGCGACCAGGGTGGACGGAGCGGGTCGGGACATGGGACCTCCTGTGCCTTCTTGGCGTGGCTTGGGGTGCAGTTGGCCGCAGACTATACAGCAAGAAGCCCCTCTGATCCGCGCGCCACTCATGGCCCGAAAGCCCGGGATAACCTCCGCCGATGCAGGAGCGACCGGGGGCCGATCGTCTCGACCGCTTCGTCGAGAATCCGCGGCGGGCGCTGTGGCTGCTGGCGATGCCGATCCTGATCGGCATGTCGATCCAGACGCTCTACATGATCGTCGACATGTTCTTCGTCGGCCGGGTGAGCCCGGAGGCGCTGACCGCCCTCGCCTTCAACATGCCGCTCGTGTTCCTGGCGATGGGCGTGACCTTCGGCCTGGGCACCGGCATCACCGCGGTGATCGCTCAGGCCATCGGCGCCCGCGACCGGGTGCGCGCCGACCGGGCCGCCGAGCACTCGGTGCTGATCGGCGCCCTGGTCGCCGCCCTGACGACGGGTTCCGCACTCGTCTTCGGCATTCCCCTGCTCCACGCGCTCGGCGTGCCGGCCGAACTCGTACCCCAGGCCTGGAGCTACTTCCGCGTACTGGCCTGCGGCTATCCCTTCATGATCCTGGCCGTCTTCTTCCGGTCGATCCTCTCGGGCGAAGGCAACGTGAAGACGCCGGTCATGGTCCAGGGCGCCGCCACCGTGCTGAACATCGCCCTCGACCCGCTGTTCATCTTCACCTTCGGCATGGGCGTCGCCGGCGCCGCCCTGGCGACGATCGTCAGCCAGGCGGCGGCCGCCGTGACCTTCGTCTACCTCCTGTTCGTGGCCAAGCTCTCCTACGTCCGCTTCGACCTCGGGAACTTCCGCTACGACAGCGCGATCATTCGCAGCATCTGCGTCATCGGCCTGCCCGCTTCGCTGTCGTTCCTGGTCATGTCGCTGGGCGGCGGCGTGCTCAACCGCATCCTGGTCGAGCACACGCCCGACGCGGTGGCCGCGCTTCAGATCGGCAGCCGCCTCGACCACGTCGTCATCCTGCCCCAGGTCGCGGTCGCTTCCGGCCTGGTGACCCTGGTCGGCATGTTCTACGGCGCGCGCCGCGGCGATCTGCTGCGGGAGATCGTCCAGTACGCGATGGTGCGAACGATCCTGCTCAGCATCGCGATTGCCGCCGCCTTCTACGTGCTCGCTCCCGGTCTCGTCGCCTTCTTCACCGACAGTCCCGGTATCCGCTCCCTGGGCGTCGACTACCTGCGAGTGGTCGTCTTCGCCTATCCCTTCATCGGCGTCTCGATCCTCACCGGCCGCAGCCTGCAGGGACTGGGCCGCGGCTCTCCGGAGCTCTGGCTGTCCCTGCTGCGGGTCATCCTGATCAGCGCCCCGCTGGCCTGGGCGGCAACCTTCTGGCTGCGCGGACCGGTGCAGTGGGTCTGGTACTCGTCCCTGATCGGCACGGTCATCTCGGCCTCGATCGCCCTCGTCTGGCTCGCGGCCGGCCTGCGCCAGGCGATTGCGAGGATAGGCAGCGGCGAGTCTCCCCTCGACGCTTCCGGCGGCGCCCGCGAACTGGCAGTGGACCCGGCGGCCAAGGCGGCGGAGCCCGCATGAGCAGAGCCGCGATCGGCGCCGTCGCACTGTTCGCGGCCCTGACCGCCGGCGCCGCAAACGCCCGAGACTGCCCCGGTCCCGAACTCCACGGCCTCTTCCCCCAGGACATCTACGTCTTCCGCGGCTTCGTGACCGAGGCGGCCGCGCTGCCCCTGGAAGACGGCGGCGCCTTCCAGCTCGAAGTCCAGGTCGAAGAGGCCGTTCATCTGCCCCGGCCCCGCTCGCGCTACGCGGTGACCGTCGAAACGACGGACGGGAACTGCGCGAAACGGCCGCTCACCGGACGAGAACTGCGCGACCGGTTCGCCGTCGGCGACGAGGTGAAGATCGTCGCTCACGAGACTCCCGGATCGACGAGGTCGCTCGTGGCGCCCTACCACCGGGTCGCCCTGGTCATGGCCGAAGCCGGGGAGACCGACCTGATCAAGAACGACTTCGACTACTACGACGCCCTGCTCGAACTCGACGCCCGCTTCGCGGACACCGAGAAGTTCTCACTCGTATCGCAGATGGGCCGCTACCTGACCTCGAGGGACGACTTCAGGCGCCTGCTCGAGGACCAGATCCAGGAACGTCGCTTCCGGCGCCAGTTGCTCGATCTCTACGACGCGCTCAGGGAGCCGTAGTCACAGAGGACGCTCCATGATCTCGAAGTGAACCGGGCGAAGCGGCCTTCTCGTCGGCGGCGGGTTGACGGCCTCGAACGGTTCCTTCCGAACCACGCGGTAACCCCGCCGGCCATACCAGGCGAGCAGTTCCGGCCGGCTGCTGAGCACCCAGAGCTGGCAAACGCTGCAGCCAGCTTCGTGCAACCAGCCCTCGGCCGCGGCCATCAGGTCGCGGCCCAGCCCGAGGCTCTGCCGCGTGGACGCAACGGACACCAGACCGAGGTAACCGGTCTCGCCACGCAACTCGACGTAAACGCAGCCCGCCAGTCCGTTCGCGTCCGCGTCACACACGAGGAACGAGCCGCGTTCGAGCCGCTCCATCACGTCCGGAAGCCCGATCCGGTCGCCGGTCAGGGTGTCCGCCTCGACCTCGAAGGCGTCGTTGACGAGCGCGACGAGCGCCGCAGCGTCAGCGTCCGTGGCGGTGCGGAAGGTGAAGGCCATCGGATCCATCGAACGGACCGGGGCGGTCCGGGAAGAGCGGCGGATTGTAGCGCCGCCGCCTGTATCCTCCTGACCTCCCGCACCACCATGGCATCGGCTCACATGCCGGGAAACCACCTCACATGGCCAACCTCGAACGGGTCCTGATCAGCAACCGCGGCGAGATCGCCATCCGTATCGCCAAGGCGGCGGAGGCCCTGGGTATCGAGTCGGTCGGCGTCTACCCCGCCGCCGACTCCCTGTCGCTCCACACGCGGCTGACGACGGTGGCGCTGCAGATCGGCAACGGCGCACCCGACGATCCCGTCGCCGCCTATCTCGACGCCGAGGATCTGGTCGCCGCCGCCCTCGGCAGCGGCTGCGACTGCGTCCACCCGGGCTACGGATTCCTGGCCGAGAACGCGGACTTCGCCGAGCGATGCGCGGCGGCGGGCCTCGTCTTCGTCGGCCCGCCGCCGGCCGTCCTCTCCCTGTTCGGCGACAAGGTGCGGGCCCGCCAGCTCGCGGCTTCCCTCGATATCCCGGTCGTTCCCGGCAGCGACGGACCGGTCGCGTCGGCGGACGAAGCGCGCGAACTCGGCGATCTGCTCGGCTATCCCGTCATGCTGAAGGCGGCAGCCGGCGGCGGCGGCCGCGGCATGCGCACGGTGCGGTCCAGGGATGCGATGGCCGAGGCCTTCGAACGCTGCCGAAGCGAGGCCGAGGCGGCGTTCGGCGACGGCTCGCTGTTCGTCGAGAAGCTGATCGAGCGTCCACGGCACATCGAGGTCCAGGTCCTCGCCGACGCGAACGGCAACGCCGTTCATCTGCACGAGCGGGACTGCTCGGTCCAGTTGCGCAACCAGAAGGTGATCGAGATCGCGCCCGCGCCCGGACTCGACTCCGATCTGCGGAACCGCCTCCTCTCCGATGCGGTCACACTGATCGAGACGTCCGGCTACGTCAATGCCGGCACGGTCGAGTTCCTGGTCGTCCCCGAGACCGGCGAGCACTTCTTCATCGAGTGCAACGCCCGCATCCAGGTCGAGCACACGGTGACCGAGCAGGTCACGGGCTTCGACCTCGTGGAGGCGCAGTTCCAGGTCGCCGCCGGCGCCACCCTCGATTCCCTGGGCCTCGGCGACCAGACGGCGGTCGGAGAACCCCGGGGTTTCGCCGTCCAGGCCCGGGTGGTCGCCCGCGGCGCCGGAACGCTCAGCGCGTACAAGGAACCCGCCGGCCCCGGCGTGCGAGTCGACGGCTGCGGCTATGTCGGCTACTCGCCTCCGCCCCAGTTCGATCCGCTGCTCGCCAAGGTGACGGCCACGAGCTCCTCCTCGTTCGGTCCCGGCACCGTGTCTTACACCGCCGCCGCGGAGCGCGTGCGGCGCGCCGTTTCGGAGTTCCACGTCGGCGGACTCGCCACGAACCTCGACCAACTCAAGGCGATCCTCGCGCACCCGGCCGTCCGCGCCGGCGATGCCCGGACCACGCTGCTGGAGGAGAACCCCGATCTGCTCTCGGCCGACCCCGGCATCGCGACCGCCAACGGCGCCATGACCCTCTTGCGGCAGCAGGCGACCGTGATGGGCCTCTCCGTCGCCAGCGGAGCGGGGACGCAGCCGGCGGTGAAGGCGGCCTCCGCCGAACTCGCCGTCGAACCCGGCCAGCAGGCCGTCGCCTGCCCGATGGCAGGCTCGGTCCTCGAAGTGCGCGCGACGGACGGCGAAGAAGTCGCCGCCGGCGAGACGCTGCTCGTCGTGAGCGCGATGAAGATGGAGTCCGCCGTCGCGTCGCCCTGCGACGGCCGGGTGGCCGCCCTCCAGCCGCTGCAACCGGGCGACACGGTGGAGGCGGGCCAGGTCGTGGCGGCCATCGCACCGGCCGAAGGCGTGGCGGCTGCCCGGGCCGACGAAGCCGAGGACTCGTGGGCACCGATGCTCGAGGACGTGGCCACGATGCAGGCCCTGGCGCACAAGCGCCTGGCGCCCGGATCCGAGGAGCGCGGCGTCGTGCGGCAGCGCAGCCGCGGCAAGCTGACCTGCCGGGAGCGCATCGACCTCCTGCTGGACGAGGGCTCCTTCCACGAGATCGGCAGCATCGCCGGCTTCGCGTCCTACGACGACAGCGGCGCGATCGTCGACTTCACGCCGGCGAACCACGTCGGCGGATGGGGCCGGATCGAGGGCCGCACCGCCGTCGTCTGCGCCGACGACTTCACCTCCCGCGGCGGCCACGCGGACGGCGCCATCGGCCAGAAAAGCCGCCATCTCGATCTCCTGGCCGTCGAGATGCGCGTCCCCTCGATCCGCCTGCTCGACGGCTCCTCCGGCGGCGGCAGCGTCGCGGCGATGGTGCCGCAGCAGCAGAAGGAGGGCGAAAGCACGGCGAAGGAGAGCCGCGGCGCGATCAAGGCCGGACGGCCCCGGGTCGCCGGCGCGGGCGGCTCCTTCCTGCCGGGCCACCTCGGCAGCACGATGTACACGGAGCAACTGAGCACCGTGCCGGTCGTCAACCTGCTGCTCGGCAGCGTCGTCGGCATCGGTGCCGCCAAGGCGGTGCTCGGCCACTTCTCGGTCATGGTGCGCGACATCGCGCAACTGTTCGTCGCCGGACCGCCGGTCGTCCGCCCCGCGATGGGCTACGACATCACCAAGGAAGATCTCGGTGGCTGGCACATCCACTGCCGCAACGGCTCGGTGGACAACCTGGCGGAAACCGAGGAGGAGGCGATGGCGCTCACCCGACGCTTCCTCTCCTACCTGCCCTCCTCCGTCTTCGAAGCGCCGCCCACAGCGGAGGCCGACCCGAGCGACCCGCCCGACCGGCGCGACGAGGAGCTGTTCCGCCTGATCCCGCGCAAGCGCACGGCGACGTTCGACGTCCGCCGCGCCATCCGCCTGATGGCGGACCGCGACTCGTTCTTCGAGATCGGCCCGCTCTGGGGCACCGACCAGGTCACCGGCTTCATCCGCATGAACGGCCATCCGATGGGCGTCATCGCCTCGGACAGCCAGCACGCGAACGGCGGCGCGCTGACGGCCGACGGCTGCCGCAAGCTGATCCGCCACCTCGACCTCTGCGACCTCTTCCACGTGCCGATCCTCAACCTGGTCGACAACCCCGGCTTCGCCGTCGGACTCGAACACGAGATCACCAGCACGATCCGCTGGGGCGGCCAGTGGATGATCGCCTTCGCCCAGGCCACCGTCCCCGTCTTCACCGTCATCATGCGCCGCAGCTTCGGCGTCGCCGGCAACAACTACGCGACCCCGCGCGCACAACCCTCCATGCGCGTCGTCTGGCCCGCCGCCGACACCGGCGGCATCCCGCCCGAAGGCGGCATCGAAGCCGCCTACAAACGCCAGCTCGCCGAAGCCGAAGACCCGAGGGCCTTCCGGGAAGAGCTCATGGCGAGAATCGAAGGCGCCCGCGGCCCGGTCGGACCACTCTCCCGCTTCCAGATCGAGGAGATGATCGACCCGCGCGACACACGCAGGATGATCTGCGAGTGGCTCGAGATGGCGTGGAAGGTCGTCTCGCAGCCGGCGCGACTCAAGCCGCGGGCGACGCAGTTCCGGCCCTGACGGCGGCGGCGAGGACGGAAGCGGCGAGGACGGGGCGACGGCGGTCACACCCGCCTGGACCGGGCCGAGGGGGAGGGTCCCAGGGGACGCTCACCCCCTCTTGGTGGATGAGGGGTTGGGGGTTCGCTTCGGTCGGCTTCGCTCCGGCAGGTTCCTGGTTGCTGAAGGACCTCGACAGTCGCTCGCCTCCAGCCCCCTGGGACCCTCCCCCTCGGCCCGGTCCAGGCTGGAAGACGTCAGATCCGCCCTACGTAGCGGCAAGTGCCGGTGCGCCGGCCTTCTGGCCGGCCTCCGCTCATCGTGAGCAGTTCCGCTCTGGAGCACCCCAACGCAAAAGCCGTAGCTCTGGGTACGCGGGTCTTCTGACCCGCTGCCGCCGAAGGCGGCCAGGTGACGCGCCGGCCGCAGGCCGGCTCCGCATTCAAGGAAATCAGCGCTTGCGCGCCGATTCGACAGCGTCCATGAAGTCTGCGGCAGCGCGGACGGAGAATCGCGCCAGAAAGTCGCCTGCGACCCAGCATGCAGCAACCAGCAGCGCGATGAAGGCAAGCAGGGCAACCAGTGCCTCCAACATGGACTGGACCTTACCAACGCGAGATCGGCAAGTTGGCTCAGCGGGTCCGCCGTTCGCCGTGGCGCTCCCGAACTCCGCCAGGCCGCCTGAAGCCTCTAGACTTCCCCGGACGTGCCGGCCTGCGCCGGCCCAGTGGCTCGGAGGAGACGGAAGTGGCTACCCTCACCATCAGGATTCCTGACGCTCACCGGGATCGGCTCTCGCAGCGCAGCGCAATCTGAGCTTGAACAAGCCAATGGAAGAACTCTCCACCCGTACGCTGGCCGAACGCGACACCGAGATGCGTTTCCGGGTGCGTGCGGCGAGAGGCGACGCTCAGCGCGGGCTGATGCTGCTGGACCAGCTCGACCGCCGGCACGCTTCGCGTCTCCGAACCAGCAGCAAGCAACGGGACGAGGAGAAACCGCAGTGAATCGAGTCACCGATGGTCCAGGGTGGGGCAGTTACCTGGAGGACGTACGTGAATGCCTCCAGGAAGACACACTCGACTCAGACGAGATCCACTACAAGCTGCGTATCGCGACGGAACTCGGCACAGCCAGAAAGGCGCTCCTGAGTGGAAACGAAGACTGGCCCGTTCTTCTGAACAAGGCAGCCAGGACGACGACAGGCAAGAACAACTTGGTCGACTGGCGCGCCAACGCACCGTTCCTCGATTGGATCGACGCTCAGCCCCAGGAAGCGGCGGAGGCTCTACGGGCGATCTGGTCGACCGACGAGGGGCTCAAAGTCGGCGAGAGGATTCGCGCCTTCGCGAGACGGCTCCCAAAGGAGGTCATCCCAACACCCGGGAATCGTCTAAACCAGATCTCTGTGCTTCTGATGGGGCTCGACCCTGAGCGCTATCCGCCCTACAAACCAACACCCTTCAACACGGCGTACAGACGTACTGGGTATCAGAAGCCGGCACACAAGGCTGACGAAGCAACACGCTACGACGTGGCGCTGGGGTTCCTTGACGAGTTCATCGACCGAGCCCGGAGAGCAGGACTGGATCGGCCCGCGACTCCGCTGGAGGCGCAGTCGGTCCTTTGGCAGATGAAGTCGAGAAGCCCTAAGACGAAGTGCCATACTTCGCCCGCGCCACCCGCGAGAAAGCCGGACGCGTTCTCCGAGAGCGACCTCAAGACGCTAGCGGACGAACTCCTCTTCGACTCTGAGGAACTCGACAAGGTAGTCGAACTCCTCAAGGACAAGCCTCAGATCATCTTCCAGGGACCGCCAGGCACCGGCAAGACCCACGCGGCGAGGAAGCTGGCCCGCCATCTGGCCGGCTCGGACCGACGAGTCAAGCTGGTCCAGTTCCACCCGTCGTACGCCTACGAGGACTTTGTCCAGGGGTTCCGCCCAACACTCCATGGTGACCGGCCCGGGTTCAGGCTCAGACGCGGCCCGCTGCTTAGAGCCGCCGACACCGCCCGAGACGAGCCGAAGGCGCCCCACTTCCTCGTCATCGACGAGATCAACCGGGGCAACCTCGCCAAAGTGCTCGGCGAACTCTACTTTCTGCTGGAGTACCGGGACGACACGATCCGTCTGCAGTACGCCACCGCGGATGACGAGTCCTTCGGCCTGCCGAAGAACCTCTACATCATCGGCACGATGAACACCGCCGACCGGTCAATCGCCCTGGTCGATCTGGCACTGCGACGACGATTCCACTTCGTCGAGTTCCATCCCGACAGGGCGCCGATCAAGGGGCTGCTCGGCCGGTGGCTTGAGCGACACGCCACCGGCATGGCGTGGTTGCCGGCCGTAGTTGACCGGGCCAACCGCAAGCTCTACCGCGGCGGCGACCGGCACGCGGCCATCGGACCGACCTACTTCATGAAGGACGACCTCGACGAGAACAAGCTGGCACTGGTCTGGAAGCACAACGTACTTCCCTACATCGAGGAGCGCCTCTACGGACAAAGCGACCGCTTGGCCGAGTTCGATCTGACGAGACTGCGCCGCGAAGCCACGCGCGGCGATTCGAACCAGCGCGAGAGCGACAACGGGTCGCAGCGCGACGGCAGCGCGGACCAACAGGCCGCACGCCGCCCTGCGAGCGGCGAGGACGCAACCAACGATGCCGCAGATTGATCTGCAGGAATGGCAGAGTTCGCGGCACTACCTGTCGATCGAACAGCGCGACGCTCTTCGCGATCTTCTCCGCAGCGACAAGCTCTCCATCGAGCCCGTGCCAGGAACCGGAGACGAGTACCTCCTTAAGCCCACTTCCACGATCGGCGCGGTCGACTTAGACGATCTGTCGGTCTCCATCCGACCAAAGCTGCCCATCGGCCGCGTGCTCTACCTCGCGTCCTACGCCATGGGCGAGGTCAAGTTCCGAGAGGAACGCTTCGACTTCGAGCGCCAGGAGTCCCTCGTCGAGGCTCTGGTCCCGACGCTCACCCGCGCCGCGCGCCGTGCCTTCGGGCGCGGCCTGCTGCACGGCTACCGCACCGAGGAAGAAGCGCTGCACACGGTCCGCGGACGCATCCGCGTCGCCGACCAGATTCGCCACAGGTTCGGCATCTCCGTCCCCGTCGAGGTCCGCTACGACGACTTCACGGACGACGTGCTGCCCAACCAGCTCGTCAAGGCTGCCGCGGTTCGGCTCGCGAGCATGCGCATCCGTTCGCCCCAGTCGCGCCGCAACCTGGGCTGGATTACCGCCACCCTCGACAACGTGAGCCTCGTCGAGTTCCCGCCGAGCGAGATCCCGGAGGTCAAGTTCGACCGTCTGAACGAGCACTACCGCGAAGTCGTGACCCTGTCGCGCCTCATCCTCCGTCACACGGCCATCGAAACGGCCCGGGGCGCAGTACGTGCGAACGGTTTCCTGATGGACATGAACAAGATCTTCGAGGAGTTCGTAACGCGGGCCCTGCGTGAGGAACTGCAACTGACGGAACGTACGTTCCCCGCCGAGCGAGAGGTCTGGCTCGACGAAGACAAGGACGTTCGCATGCTGCCCGACGTGTCCTGGTGGGACGGCTCAAGATGCACCTTCGTCGGCGACGTCAAGTACAAGACCCTCGAGGACCAGCCGGTACGCCATGCGGACCTCTACCAGCTCCTCGCCTACACGACCGCCCTCGACCTTCCCGGAGGCCTCCTGATCTACGCCGAAGGCGAAGCCAACGACGTTGCGCATCGAGTTCGGCACGCCGGGAAGCAGCTCGAAATCGCAACACTCGACCTGTCAGGCAGCATCGACAAACTGAGAGCCGAGATCAGGAAGCTGGCTGAACGAGTCCGTGCCCTTCACCGCGACGCTCGCGGACTCCGCCAAGTCGCCTGACACCTCGGACCTCGGCGGGCATGCCCGCCCCTTAGCGATTGGCCCCGGCCAACCTCCTCCCGGAGGAGGCCGGCGAAGCGGGCAGTACCTCGCGACTGATCGCAGCGCCTTGCGTGGCTTCGACGACCGACACGTCGTAGGCCGTCTGGAGGTTCATCCACAGGGCCGCTCCCGTTCCCAGGTAGCGGCCGAGGCGAACCGCCGTTTCGGCGGTGACGGCTCGTTCCCCACGGAGAATCGCCGTGATTCGGTTCGCCGGGACCCGCAGCGCCAGAGCGAGTTGGTTGGCCCTTATCTTTCGGGCCTCGAGTTCCGACCTTAGAAGCTGGCCCGGGTGGTTTCTACGTCGGCTCATCGTCACCCCCTGTGGTAGTCCTCTATCGCAACGTCCGCTGCGTCGCCGTCGACGAACCGGAAGGTCTCCCTCGATCGAGGCTACGCCAAGCGTCTCGTCTCCGTGTGAGTCGAACGGCCAGGCCCTATCGCGCGCCGGCTGTGCCAGCACCCAACTGCCCAGGCGGTCGTCGGGGAGGCGTACGTTGGGACAGAATGCCGGACGGAGAGCCAATGCCTAGACCAACCGACTACCAGGTCCTGACCTTCGACTGCTACGGCACCCTGATCGACTGGGAGACCGGGATCTGGGACGCGCTCCAGCCGCTGATCATGCAGAACCCGGGCGCGGAAGCGACCCGCGACGCGGCGCTCGTTGCGTTCGGGCAGTGCGAGAGCCTTCAGGAGCAGGAGACGCCCGGTCTCCTCTACCCTGAGCTGCTTGCTCGCGTCCATCGCCGCATCGCCGACCGCTTGGTCATGCAGACGGCCCCGGAGCTCGACGAGGCGTTCGGCGCCTCCGTCCCCGACTGGCCGGCGTTCCCGGACACTGCCGACGCGTTGCGGGTGCTCAAGCGACACTTCCGGCTCGTCATCCTCTCCAATGTCCACAGAGCCGGCATCGCCGGCTCGAACCGCAAGCTCGGAGTGGAGTTCGACGCGATCTACACCGCCGAGGACATCGGTTCGTACAAGCCTGCCGACAGGAACTTCGAGTATCTGCTCGCCCATCTCAAGACCGACTTCGGGCTCGATCCTTCCGACGTCCTGCATACCGCGCAGAGCCTGCACCACGACCACGCGCCGGCGAACCGGTTCGGGCTCGCGAACGCCTGGATCGACCGCCAGCGGCTCTCCGAGGGCGGAAGCTGGGGCGCTACCGAACGCGTCGAGACGATGCCGACGACCGACTTCGTCTTCTTCTCCATGGGAGAGATGGCCGCCGCCATAGCCGAGTGCGCCAACGCCGAGGCATGACGGCTACAGGAAACGGCCCGAACCGGCCTGGGCCTCTCAGGTCTGCAGCGGATTCCTGATCGGCAAGTCCGGAAAGCGGCTGAAGTCGCGGTCGGCGGTCCAGAACTCCGTGACGCCATGCGCGAGGCACAGCGCCGCCACGCGCGCGTCGTGCACCATCGGCCCCTTGACCTGCCCCTTCCGGAGCAGGTCCTTCAGCAACTCCCAGTGGGTGTAGGTCTCCGTCAGAAGGTCGGCGACCGGGGACTCGAGCCAGAGATCGACCTGGCCGACAGCTTCCTCAAGGGTCGAAGGCGGAGCATAGACCCGTGGGTGGGTCACGATGCCGAGGAACTCATGTACGCATGGCCAAGGCAGACCCCATCTCACCCTTCCTCCCGCCAACGACGCGATACAGCGCCGAGCCTGTGGATGCCACTCGGAGTCTGTCCGGTGGGCATGGATGAGCAGGTTCGAGTCGGTCGCGATCAACCGCCGCGGCCCTCGTAGACGGCTTCGCGGAGACGCGCCCAATCGGCGCCCTGAAACTCCGGCTGCAGGCCGTGACCACCGACGCTCCCGTCCCGCAGAACGAAGCCGCTGTTCTCCTGGTCAGCCTTGATCGCCATCCGCACGCCACGCTCGAACAACTCTCGCAGCGTGATGTTCTCCCTTGCCGCGTGGGCCTTCGCCTCTCTCCCCAACTCGTCCGAGATCTCGATTGTCGTCTTCACTATGGGTCCCCATACTTCTCGTTACGTCACCCCACCCTAGTAGGCCCGGCGCACCGGAGTCAAGACGGACCCTGAACCGGAACGAGCTGACGTCAGCCATCCTCCTCCACCGTCAGCCGGTACTTCGCCGCGGCCAGGAACTTCGCCTCCTGGCGCAGGTCGGCCCTTGTCAACGGGGACTGTTCCAGCCACGTCCTCGGCAGCACGAGGCGCAGGTCGCGGCCATCGACTTCGAGCTTGACGGCCAGCGGTTCGTCCCGCCGGCTCCGGTGGAGCACCGCCGCCAGCCGCAGCAGGACGGCGCCGCGCCGCGCCGGTTGCCGCCACGTCGAGGGGAGGCGATCGAAGATCTGGCGCGGGAACTTGCGGCGGTGGCTGCGTACCAGCGACGCCAGCAGCAAGTGCTCCTGGAGCGAGAACCCGTGCATCTCCGCGTTCTCGACGATGTAGGCGCCGTGCTTGTGGAAGCCGGCGTGGTTGATGTCCAGGCCCACTTCATGCAACTGAGCCCCCCAGGAGAGCATGAGCCAGGGCAGCTCGCCGGTCAGATTCCACGACTCGGCGCAATGTTCGAGCAACTGGAGCGCCGTCTCGCGCACCCGTTCCGCCTGCTCCGGCTGGACGTGGTAACGCCGGGCCATCGACTCGACCGCCGCGTGCCGGGTGTCCTCATGGTGCAGCCGGCCGAGCAGGTCGTACAGGGCGCCTTCCCGCAGGGCGCCACCCGCGACCCGCATGCGCCCTATGCCCAGCGCCTTGAACGCCGCGAGCAGCACCGCGACGCCGCCGGCGAACACCGGCGCCCGGCCCTCGCTCAGACCCTTGATGCCGCCGCGGATCGTGGTGCCGCGTTCGATCAGTGACTCCCGAAGGCGCAACAGAGCCTCCAGCGTGATGCCCTCCTCGCACCAGCCCGCCGCCTGCACGACGTCCGCCACCGAACGGACGGTCCCGGACGAGCCGACCGCCACGCGCCAGCCGGCGCCGTCCCGGAAGCGCCGCTCGACCGGCTCCAGTTCCTGCAACGCCTCGATCTCCGCCCGTCGCCAGCGCTTTTCCTTGACCCGGCCGTTCGGGAAGTGGCGCAGGCTGAAGCTGACGCAGCCCATGTACAGGCTCTCCAGGTCGAGCGGCTGCGAGCCCTCGCCGATGATCAGCTCGGTCGAACCGCCGCCGATATCGACGGCGAGCCGCCGTTCGTCGCCGGCCAGACTCCTCGAGACACCCAGGTAGATCAGCCGCGCCTCTTCCAGACCGGAGACGATCTCCACGGGATGGCCCAGCGACCTCTGGCCAGCCTCCAGGAAGTCGCGGGCGTTTCGGGCGCGGCGCAGCGTGTTCGTGCCGACGACCCGGACCGTCCCCGGAGGAAAGCCGCGTACCCGCTCCCCGAACCGGTCGAGACACTCGAGCGCCCGGGCCGTTGCCTCCGGCGTCAGCCGCTTCCGCTCGTCGAGCCCGGCGGCCAACCGCACGAACTCCTTTCGGCGGTCGACGAACACGAGCTGGCCGCCCCGTACTTCGGCCACGACCAGGTGAAAGCTGTTGGAGCCCAGGTCGGCGGCGGCCACCACGTCCGGATCCGTCGGAGGGAGGGGGAGCGAGTACTGCGCGTCGGCCATTCGGGCGGCAAGTATGATCGCTCGCCATGCCGGTGGAACTCCGTTCCGACACGATGACCCGGCCTTCCCCGGCCATGCGCAGGGCGATGGCCGCCGCCGAGGTCGGCGACGACGTCTTCCACGAAGACCCGACGGTCAACCGCTTGCAGGAACGCGTCGCGGACATGCTCGGCCGCGAGGCGGCCCTGTTCGTTCCTTCGGGCACGCAGGGCAACCTCTCGTCCCTGCTCGGGCACGAACTGCCCCGCGGCAGCGAGGTGCTGCTCGAATCGAAGGCTCACATCATCAACAACGAGAACAACGGAATCACGGGCATCGGCGGCCTCCTGCCGCGTGCGGTGACGGCGGAGGCCGACGGCATCCTGGAGCCGGACCAGGTCGAGGCGGCGATTCAGCCCGACTACCCGACCCTGGCTCCGACCCGGCTTCTCTGCCTCGAGAACAGTTGCAACCAGGCCGGCGGCACCGTCTACGAACCGGAGCGCACGCGGGCGCTCTGCGACCTGGCGCACCGCCGCGGTCTGCGCGTCCACCTCGACGGCGCCCGCCTCTTCAACGCCGCGACCGCGCTCGGTTGCACGCCCGCCGAGGCCGCGGGTCCCGTCGACTCCCTCTCCTTCTGCTTCTCGAAGGGTCTGGGCGCACCGGCCGGGTCGATCGTCGCCGGCTCCCGCGACTTCATCAGGAACGTCCGCCGCTACCGGCAGATGTGCGGGGGCCAGATGCGGCAGGTCGGCGTGCTCGCCGCGGCCGCCGAGGTGGCCCTCGACGAGAGCCCTCCCCTGCTCGTCCAGGACCACGAGAACGCCCGAATGCTCGCGGACACCCTGAACGATCTTCCCGGCGTCGCACTGATCGCCGAGCAGAGGACGAACATCCTCATCTTCTCGGTCGAGGGCACCGGCCGCGGCGCGCAGGAATGCGTCGAAGCCCTGGCACGCGAGAACGTCCTGTGCCTGACGACCAGTCCGACCCATATCCGGCTGGTGACGCACCGCGACGTCAGCCCGGAGGAGACGGCCGAGGCGGCCGAAGCCCTGACCCGGGTGTTCGGTGGGTAGCGACCGGGGCCTGGTCCCGGTCAGGCCGTTCGACGAGCTGCGCGTCGGCGAGACCTTCCCGCTGCCCGGCCGCACGGTGACGGAGGCCCACTTCGCCGCGTTCCAGGCGATCTCGGGGGACAACCACCCGATCCACTACGACATCGAGTACTGCCGGTCCCAGGGCCACGAGGGAATGCTCGCCCACGGTCTCCAGGTGCTCTGCTACACGGCCGCCGGCGCCGGCACCTTCGCCGACGTGGTCGGCCGCGCCATGATCGGCTACATCGACCAGTCCTGCCGGTTCCTGAAGCCGGTGTATCCGGGGGACACGCTGTACCCGACGCTCCGCATCGCCGAACTGAAGCGTCAGCGGACAACCGGCGTCATCGTGCTGGAGAGCGAGATCGACAACCAGCGGGGCGAGCGGGTGCTGGAGGGGCGGCAGAGCTACCTGGTGCGCCTGTAGCGCTAGCCCAGGGGTTCGAAGTCGAACACGGGCGCCGCGGATCCTTCGAGCGGCACCGCCTCGACCCGGAACACCCGGCGCAGCAGGTCCGGGTTCAGCACTTCCTCCGGCGGACCCTCCGCGATCAACGCGCCGCCGTCAAGGACCGCCACCCGATCGGCGAAACGGGCGGCGGCGTTCAGATCGTGCAACACCAGCACGACGGAGCGACCTTCGTCGACCAGGTTGCGCGCCAGCCCCAGCAGGTCGAGACCGTGGGCGAGATCGAGGTTCGAGGTCGGCTCGTCGAGCAGCAGGACCTCCGCCTCGGTGGCCAGACAGCGCGCCATCAGCACCCGCTGCAACTCGCCTCCCGACAACGTCGTCACCCGTCGCTCGGCGAGCGCCAGAACGTCCGTGTCGTCCAGGCAGCGGTCGATCCATCCGCGGTCGGCGGAACGGGTGCCGAACAGGCGGCTCTCGTGCGGGTAGCGTCCCAGAGTGACGAACTCCCGCACCGTGAACTCGAAGGTCGGGCGGACCGTCTGCGGCACGTAGGCCACCCGCCGGGCCGCCTGCCGGCGCGGCAACGCCGACAGATCGAAGCCCCCCAGGAGGGCCTTGCCTTCCGTCAGGCGCCAGGTACCGCTCAGGAGCCGCAGCAGGGTCGACTTGCCGGCGCCGTTCGGCCCCACGACGGAGGTCAGCATGGCCGGCTCGATGGTGAGGTCGACGTCGCGAAGCAGCCACCGTCCCCGGCGCTCGACGCCGCCGTCGACGAGTTCGAGCCGCGGCGCCCGGCGCGCTGAGCCCCTCGTATCCATCATCGGGACACCGCCACTTCACTCTCGTGGCGAACCAGCAGGAACAGGAAGAACGGGGCGCCGACGAAGGCGGTGACCACTCCCAGGAAAACCTCTTCCGGCGCCACCAGGGTCCGCGCCAGCAGATCGGCGCCGACGACGAACCAGGCTCCGGTCAGGAAAGCCGCCGGCAGCAGCCGGCGGTGCACCGGGCCCAGCAGGAGGCGCACGAGGTGCGGTACGACGAGACCGACGAAACCAACCACGCCGCTGACCGCGACCGCGCTGCCGGTGAGGATGGCGGCGCTCCAGAGCACGGCCCGCTTCGTCTTCTCGATGTCGACGCCGAGCGAGGCGGCCACCTCCTCGCCCTCGAGCAGCAGGTCGAGGTCACGCGCGAACCAGACCGCTATCGCGCAGCCGATCACCATCCCCGGCAGCACCATCCCGACATGGACCCAGCCGCGGTCAGTGACACCGCCCATCATCCAGTAGGCGATGCGGCGGGCAGCCTCGTACTGCTCCCAGGAACGAGCGATGAGCCACGAATTGAAGGCCGCCAGCAGCGCGTTCAGGGCGACGCCGGCCAGCAGCAGGGTGGTGACCGGCGTGTATCCGTCACGGGTCGCGATCCGGGTGACGATCAGAAGCGAAAGCAACGCGCCCGCGACCGCGAACAGCGGGGCGGCGAGCAGGAAGGTGCCGGCCAGCCCGAAGGTCAGGGCGAAGACCGCGCCGGCGGCGGCGCCGGTGCTCGTACCCACGATCCCGGGCGACGCCAGGGGATTGCGGAAGAGCCCCTGCATCTGGGCGCCGGCCAGGGCCAGACAACCGCCGACCATCGCCGCCACGACCACCCTGGGCGCCCGAAGCGACCAGACGATCGTGTCCACGCTCGGGTCGGCGGCCCTCTCGCCGGGAAGCAGGTGGCGCGCAAGGACCGCCAGCACGTCGCCTTCGTCGATAGGCACAGCCCCCCGGAACAGGCCGATGCCGGCGAACGCCAGGAGCAGCACCGCGCCGGCGGCCATGTACCACCAGAAGCCGGCCTGATTCCCGCCGAAGGCGATCCTCATTCCGCCGCAGCCACGGGCTTCCCGGTGCCCGCGGCCTCGATCCGCTCCGACGCCCGCACGAGTGCGTCCGCGAGCCGGTCGACCATGCCGGCAGCGTGGTGCGAGATCGCCGCCATGTCCCGCCCGTCGAGCGACTCCAGATTGCCGAGCCGGGCCGCCCGCGTACCGTCCAGCGTGCCCTCGCCGGCGTCGTTGGCCCCGTAGGAGTCCGTGAAGATGACGTCCGGGTCCCAGATCACGACCTGCTCGGCACTGATCCGGGGCCAGCCTTCGAGACCGTTCTCGGCCGCCAGATTCACCGCGCCGAGGTAGCGAACAGCGTCGTCGAAGACGGTCCGGCCGCCCAGCACCACGCCCCCGCTCCAGTGGACGATCCGCAGACCGGCGACCCGTGACGCGGCCCGTGCGCGCGTCTCGGCAAGCCGCAACTGCATCGACTCGACGAGCCGCTCCGCCTCGCGGTCGCGGCCGATCGCGAAACCGACGGTGCGGATGTTCTCCGCGATCGCCGCAAGGCTCTCGTGATTGAGCAGGACGACGACCGGTACCCCCGCGGCCTCCAGTTGAGCGAGGGTTTCCTGCGTGTTGAAACTCGCGGCGAACACCAGATCGGGGGAGGCCGCCAGGATCTCCTCCGTGCTGAAGCCGCCGACCCGCCCAAGACGCCTGGCCCGGTCCGCGCTGGCGCTGAACTGCGGATCGCCGGCGAACGGCGACAGGAGCACGATCCGCTCCGGTTCCGCGATCTCCAGCAGGATCTCGTCGGTCGCCAGCGTCCGCGAAGCGATCCGCTCGGGCGGCGCCGTCAACCTCACCGCCCTCCCGCCGCCTCGAATCTCCCGCCAGGCGCCGTCCGTGCCGGGCTCGACCAGTTCGAGCCGGGCGCCCTCAACGCTCCGCAGGTAGTGCGCATGATCGCCCGTCAGGTCCAGCGGCGTGCCGCCCTCCGCTTCCGCGCCGCTGCCGGAAGGACGGGCACAGGCGCCGGCCAGAATCGCCGTGGCGACCGCCAGGCCGAGCACCTTGCGAACGCCGTTCGCCGCGGTCGTAGCGAGCATCGGGATCGAAGCTATACTGCCGCCCCCTCAGGACCAAGAACACGAGAGAGCAATCCATGAGCATCAAGACCGGGGAGCCGATCCCGGAAGCCAGTTTCAAGCAGATGACCCAGAACGGCATCGTCGACATTTCGACCCGCGAGCTGTTCGAGGGCAAGAAGGTCGTTCTCTTCGCGGTGCCCGGCGCGATGACCCCGACCTGCTCGGAGGTCCACATGCCGGGTTTCATCGAGAACCTCGCGGCGATCAAGTCGGGCAACGTCGACACCGTGGCCTGCCTCGCCGTCAACGACGTCTTCGTGATCAACGAGTGGCGCAAGGCGCGGAGCATCCCCGACGACATCGTCCTGCTGTCCGACGGCAATGGCGAGTTCACCTCGAAGATCGGGCTCGAACTCGACGCTTCGCGCTTCGGCATGGGCACCAGGTCGAAGCGCTACGCCGCGATCGTCGACGACGGCGTAGTGACCTACCTCGGTGTCGAGCCCGCCGGTGAAGTCGGCGTCAGCGGCGCCGAAGCGGTCATCGAACAGCTCGGCTGAGTCGCCCGACAGTTCTCCGCCTGGGAGTCTCTTGACCAACCACAGGGTCGACAGCCTCACCGATTCGATCTACGTCCCCTTCGACGAGGAGGCGTGGGGACGGCTGCGGGCCGAGACGCCCCTGCCTCTCTCCGAACAGGAACTGGAGCGCCTGCGCGGCATCAACGAACAGGTTTCGCTCGAGGAGGTCGCGCAGATCTACCTGCCGATGTCGAGGCTGCTCAATCTCTACGTCGGCGCCACGCAGGATCTCTACCGGGCCAGCAGCACGTTTCTGGGAGGCCTGACGGCCAAGGTGCCCTACATCATCGGGATCGGCGGCAGCGTCGCGGTCGGCAAGAGCACGACGGGACGTATCCTCCGCGAGTTGCTCGCCCGCTGGCCGAACCATCCCCAGGTCGACCTGGTGACGACCGACGGCTTCCTCCATCCCAACGCGGTCCTGGAAGAGCGCGACCTGATGGAACGCAAGGGCTTCCCGGAGAGCTTCGACCTGCGCACGCTCGTGAACTTCGTGCTCCAGGTCAAGTCGGGTGAGCGGAAGGTCGAGCATCCCGTGTACTCGCACCATTCGTACGACATCCGGCCCGGTGTCACCGAGGTCGTCGACCAGCCCGACATCCTGATCCTCGAGGGCCTGAACGTGCTGCAGGCCCGCTCGCAGTCGCCGTCGCGCAACAGCCGGCTCATGCTCTCCGACCTCTTCGACTTCTCGATCTACGTCGACGCCGAGACAGAGGTGATCGAGCGCTGGTACGTCGAGCGTTTCCTGACCTTCCGCGACACCGCGTTCCGGGATCCGGACGCCTACTTCCACCGCTACGCCAGCCTGAGCGAGAAGGACGCGATCGACACCGCCCGCGGCATCTGGAAGACGATCAACGAACCGAACCTGACCCAGAACATCCTGCCGACCCGCGAGCGCGCGGACCTGATCCTCGAGAAGGCGCCGGATCACGCCGTGCGGCGGATCCGGTTGCGGAAGCTCTAGGCGGCGCTAGCGAGGAGGCAGCCAGCTGGGCTCCCGGAGAGCCCCCGTCTCGTCGAGAAGCTCATCGAGCCGCGCCGAGAGCCGGTCGAAGAGCGCCTTGAGCTCCAGCACGTCGCGCGCCCAGTCGTCGCGGGGGTTCCGGGCGGCGTTCGCGGCCGCCACCCGAAGCCGGGTCTCGACGTTGCCGGCGCCGTGACGGGTGATGAAACCTCCGAGGAGATTGTTCCGCTCCTCCGGGTCGGCCTGCACGTCGTAGAGCTCGTAGCGGTCCCAGACGCCGTGGAAGCGCATGAACTTGTAGCGGTCGGTGCGCACGCCCAGAACCGTCGGCGTCTGGGGAAAGGCCCGCTCCCAGAAGTACTCGTACAGGAAAGCGTCCCGCCACGGGGGGCGTTCGGCGCCCGGGCCGGCCTCGAGCAGGCCGAAGAAGGACCGGCCCTGAACCGTGCCCGGAACGTCCAGCCCCGCGGCCTCGAGGAAGGTGGGGGCGAAGTCGAGGTTGACGATCATCTCGGGACGCCTGAGGCCCCCGGCGCCGCCGTCGAGCCACGGCGCCATGACCACCAGGGGCACCCGGATCGACGCCTCGTACATCGTCCGCTTGTCGATCAGACCGTGTTCGCCGAACTGGAAGCCGTTGTCCGACGTGAAGACGAGCAGGGTCTCTTCCAGCAGGCCCCGCTCTTCCAGTGCCGCGACGATCCGCCCCACGCTGTCGTCGACGCCGCGCATCGTCTCCGCGTAGTCCACGGCGAACTGCTGGAAGTCGACCGAGTTGTCGTACAGACCGTCGACGCCGTGCCAGCTTCGCCGTTGCGCCTCGACCCAGTTCGGCTTGCCCTCGTAGTTCTCGTGCCGGTTCGGCATCGTCACCGGCGGCGGATACCGCTGCCCGGCATAGCTGCCGAGGTGGCGCTCCGCGGGGCGGAACGACGCATGCACCGCCTTGTGCGAAACGTAGAGCAGGAAGGGCGCCTCCTCCCCTTCAGCGCCGGCGAGGAAGTCCAGCGCGTAGTCCGTGATCAGGTCCGTGGTGTACCCCTGCCGCGGTACCCGCTCGCCGTCGATGTTGAAGGTCTGGTTGTAGTAGAGGCCCTGGCCCCGGAACGAGACCCAGCGATCGAAACCCGGCCGAGGAGCGTCGGACGTGCCGCCCATGTGCCACTTGCCGACGAAGGCGGTCTTGTAACCCGCGCGCTGGAGTTCCTGGGGGAAGGTCGGTGTCTCAGGATCCAGCCGCGTGCGGTTGTCCAGGACGCCGTGCCGGTGGGCGTACTGACCGGTGAGGATCGAGGCCCGGCTGGGCGAACACAGCGACGTGGTCACGAAGGCGTTCTCGAACAGCACGCCCCGCTCGATCAGGCGGTCGAGGTGAGGCGTCTCGAGGAACGGGTGGCCGAGCGCCGACGCGGCGTCGAAGCGCTGGTCGTCGATCAGGATGAAGACGATGTTCGGCCGCTCGGCGGCCCGGGCCGGCGCCGCGGCCACCAGCGTCGCCACGCAAACCGCGGCCAGGAACGCTCCAACACCCTGCGCCGTCATCCGTCTTCGTTGATTCGTCGTCATGATGAGTTCCTCATACCGCTTGCCCCGGAGTCGGTGCGCCCCAGGCCCACGGCGGCCAGTTCCTCCGCATCGTAGTTCCATCGCCGGTAGTTCCACATCCACTGCTCCGGCTGCACCCGTACTCTCCGTTCGATCGCAGCCGCGATTCTCTGCGACAACTCCACCGGATCCCGCGAGCCGCCGGGCCGGCGCAGCATCTCGCTCTCCAGGCGGTAGCTGAAGGGCCCTTCGCGGATACAGAAGGCGGCGATCAGCGGGCAGTCGCGCTTCGCCGCCAGCGCGGCCGGACCACCAACGAACACGGTGCGGCGACCCAGAAAGTCCACTTCCGGGCCGCGCCTCTGGTCGGGTCTCTGGTCGACCACCATGATCAGGGTCTCCCGCCGTTTGAGGCAGCTCAGCATGTCCCGCAGGAGGGAGGTCCGGCCGCTCCAGATCACCCGGACCCCGGCCCGGGCGCGCATCCGTTCGACGAACACGGACGCCGCCCTGGCGCGCGATGGCTTGGCCACCGCGCAGACCGGCGACGAGGAGGCGCGGACGGTGCTCTGGGCCAGCAGTTCCCAGGCGCCCAGGTGACCGGTGACCAGCACCTGACCGCGGCCGTGCCCCTCGACCTCGGCCATCAGTTCCCGCAGGTCGTCGAAGCCATCCATCGACGCGACGTCGAGCCGTTTCCGGTCGAAGCTGATCCGGACCGTCTCGAGGGCCGCCACGATCTGGTGGCGCACGCAGCGCCATTCCAGGTCACGCGCCTCCGCCGAGCCCGGAGGCAGCCTCAGCACGACCGCCAGGTTCTGCCGCATCAGCCGGACGTCGCGCGGCGTCACGCCCCGCAGATGCGCCAGCAAGCCCGAAACCGGTCCGAACGCAGCCGCCGGCAGCAGGCGGACCAGCCAGGAGATGGCATAGAGGAAGGCTGCCATGGCGCGGTCGGACATTCGTCTCAGTCTAGGAGCTTGAGTGACGGTGTACTATGCCCGCTCTTGAGCGAACAAGCTGATCCTTCCGCCTACTGGCGGGCAAACCTGCGGCTGATGGCGATCCTCCTCGCCGTCTGGTTCGTCTGCTCGTACGTCCTCGGCATCTTCCTCGTCGAGCCGCTGAACGAAGCCCGCGTCGGCGGCTTCCCGCTCGGGTTCTGGTTCGCGCACCAGGGATCGATCTACGTCTTCGTCGTCCTGATCCTCGTCTACGCCGCCGTCATGGACCGCCTCGACCGCCGATACGGCGTCGGCTGAGCGATCGACCCGCCGACGCCGCACCAATCGCACGGGAATGACGACGGAGGGCCTATAGGCGATGAACGTTCAGGCCTGGACCTACCTGATCGTCACCGCGACCTTCGCGCTCTACGTGGGCATCGCCTGGTGGAGCCGCGTCAGGACGACTTCGGGTTTCTACGTCGCTGGCCGAGGCGTACCGGCAGTGGCCAACGGCATGGCGACCGGCGCCGACTGGATGAGCGCCGCCTCCTTCATCTCGATGGCCGGCCTCATCTCCTTCATGGGCTACACCGGCACCATCTACCTGATGGGCTGGACCGGCGGCTACGTCCTGCTGGCGCTCCTGCTCGCCCCGTACCTCCGCAAGTACGGCAAGTTCACGACCTCCGAGTTCGTCGGCGACCGCTACTACTCGGACGCCGCCCGGCTGGTGGCGGCGGCCTGCACGATCTTCGTCTCCTTCACCTACATCGCCGGCCAGATGCGCGGCGTCGGGGTCGTCTTCTCCCGGTTCCTGGAGGTCGAGGTCCACTGGGGCGTGATCATCGGCGTCGTCATCGTCTTCTTCTACGCCGTCCTCGGCGGCATGAGGGGGATCACCTACACCCAGGTCGCCCAGTACTGCGTGCTGATCGTCGCCTTTCTGATCCCGGCCGCGGCCATCTCCTGGAAGATCACCGGGAATCCGATTCCGCAGCTCGGCTTCGGCGGCACGGTCCAGGAAGGCCAGCAGGCCGGCGTCTTCCTGCTCGAGGCGCTGGACGCGCTGCACCGGGAACTGCGGCTGCCGGAGTACACAGCCGCCTTCGTGCCCGGCAAGAAGAGCATGATCGACGTCACCGCGATCACGCTGGCGCTGATGGTCGGCACGGCCGGACTCCCCCACGTGCTGGTCCGCTTCTACACGGTACGCAGCGCTCGCGCCGCCCGCTGGAGCGCTCTCTGGGCGCTCGTTTTCATCGGCCTGCTCTACACCACCGCGCCGGCGGTCGCCGCCTTCGCCCGCGTCAACCTGATCTCGACGCTGCACAACACGAGCTACAGCGAAGTGCCGGAGTGGTTCAGGAGCTGGGAAACCACCGGCCTGATCTCGTTCGACGACCAGGACGGCGACGGCGTGATCGACATGACCGACGGCGTGGGCGAACTGACCGTCGACCAGGACATCATGGTCCTCGCCAACCCGGAGATCGCCGAACTGCCGGCCTGGGTGGTCGCCCTGGTCGCCGCCGGCGGACTCGCGGCGGCGCTGTCGACCGCGGCCGGTCTGCTGCTCGTCATCGCATCGGCGATATCCCACGACATCGGCAAGTCGATCCTGTGGAAGGACATGAGTTCACGTAGGGAACTCCTGCTGGCGCGCGGCACCGCTTCCGTCGCGGTGATCGTGGCCGCCTATTTCGGCATCTCCCCGCCCGGCTTCGTCGCCCAGGTGGTCGCGTTCGCCTTCGGCCTCGCCGCGTCCAGCTTCTTCCCCGTCCTGGTGCTCGGCATCTTCACCCGCAGCACGACGAAGGAAGGGGCGATCGCCGGCATGAGCAGCGGCATCCTGTTCACCGGCGCCTACATCGTCTACTTCCGCCTGATCCGTCCGGAAGCGACCGCCGAGGACTGGCTGTTCGGCATCAGCCCCGAGGGCATCGGCGCCGTCGGCATGCTGATCAACTTCTCCCTGGCCCTCATCGTCAGCCGGTTCACGAAGCCGCCGCCGGAAGAAGTGCAGCAACTGGTCAGCGAGATCCGGCTGCCCCGCGAGCGGGCGGCGGACGGCTAGCTCCCGGACGCCAGCGCCGCCAGTTGCTCGCGCAGCGTCGAGTAGCGGCGCAGGTCGGACGCTTCCTCCACGGCCTTCTCGAGCGCCCACTTCTGGCCGACGATCACGACGAGCTTCCGGCCGCGGGTGATCGCCGTGTAGAGCAGGTTGCGGCGCAGCATGACGTAGTGGTGCGTCGTTACCGGCACGACCACCGCCGGGTACTCGGAGCCCTGGGATTTGTGGACGGTGACGGCGTAGGCCAGCATGAGCCGGTCCAGGTCGCTGAAGCGGTACTCGACGGGGCGGCCGTCGAAGGCGATCGTCATCTGCTCGGCGCCCGGATCGATCGACACGATGCGGCCGAGATCGCCGTTGAACACGTCCTTGTCGTAGTCGTTCTCGGTCTGCATCACCTTGTCGCCGGCGCGGTACTTCCAGCCGAAGCGCTCCACCTCGACCGCGCCTGACTCCGGCGCCGGGTTCAGGACCGCCTGCAGGGTCACGTTCAGGGTGCGCACGCCGAGCGGTCCGCGGTTCATCGGCGACAGGACCTGGACGTCGCGGATGGGATCGAGACCGAAACGGCGGCCGATCCGCCCGGCGACGATCTCGACCACCTTCCGCTGGCCGTCCTCGGCGTCCTCGGCCGGGACGAAATAGAAGTCGCTCAGCTCGCCCCGCGCGGTCTCCAGTTCCGGCAGGTAACCCTGGTTCACCCGGTGCGCGTTGCGCACGATCCGGCTGTTGTCCGCCTGGCGAAAGATCTCCCGGAGACGCGCCACGGGAATCGCCCCCGAGTCGATCAGGTCCCGCAGGACCTGGCCCGGGCCGACCGAGGGCAACTGGTCCGCGTCGCCGATGAGCAAGAGCGACCCCTCGGCCGGCAGCGCCTGGAGCAGCGCCGCCATCAGCTCGACGTCGACCATGGAGGACTCGTCGACGACCAGCAGACCGCAGTCGAGCGGCCGCAGGCGACCGCGGCGGAAGGCGCCGCTCGACGGGTCGATCTCGAGCAGCCGGTGAATCGTCTTCGCCGTCTCGCCGGTGCTCTCGCCGAGCCGCTTGGCCGCCCGACCCGTAGGCGCGCAGAGCGCGCAGCGCACATTGCGGGCCTTCAGGATCCGGAGCAGAGCGTTGACCAGAGTCGTCTTGCCGACCCCCGGGCCGCCGGTAATCACGGCGACGCGCGAACGGAGGCTCGTCTCCACCGCGGCTCGCTGAGTCGGCGCGAGCGTCACGTCGAGGCGCTGCTCCACCCACGCCAGCGCTTTGGCGGCATCGATACCCGCCCAGGACGGCGGGTCTGCCCGAATCAGCTCCCCCAGCCGGCGCGCGATGGCGCGCTCGGCCGACAGCAGCGGCGGCAGGAAGACGGCCTCCTCGCCGTTCAGACGCGTGACAGCCAGCCGCCCTGCGTTCAGTTCGTCCGAGAGTGCGGTGGTCAGGATCTCCTCCGGGATCTTCAGCAGTTCCTGCGCCTGCTCGAGGAGCTCGTTCCGGGGAAGCCCGCAGTGTCCGGTGCCTCGCGCCTGCTCCAGCGTGTAGCCGAGACCGGCCCGCGCCCGCGGCAGACCCTCGCGGTCCTTGCCAAGACTGGCGCCGATGCCGTCCGCGATCCTGAAGCCGATGCCGCGGATGTCCCGCGCCAACCGGTACGGATCCTCCGTGAGCAACGTCGCCGCGTCGGCGCCGTAGGCCTTGTAGATCCGGGCCGCCCGCGCCGAGCCGAGACCGTGCGTCTGCAGGAAGACCATGATGTCCCGCACCGCCTTCTGGTCCCTGAAGCCCTCGCTCAGGCTCTTCGCCCGCTTGGGACCGATGCCGGGAACGTCCACCAGGCGCTCGGGCTCGTTCTCGATGACGTCGAACACGTCCTCGCCGAACGCCTTGACGAGGCGCTTCGCCATCTTGGGGCCGACGCCATGCACCTTGCCCGAACCGAGATAGCGACGGATGCCGTCGAGCGAATCGGGCGGCGACACGGCAAGCCGCTCGGCCTGGAACTGGACCCCGTGGTTGGGGTCGTTCTTCCACGAGCCGGAAGCCTGGATCGTCTCCCCCTGGGAGACCAGTGGCAGCCGTCCCACCACGGTCGTCAACTGGAAGCTCCCCCGCACACGTATGCGGAGCACCGCGAATCCGTTGTCCGGATTGTGGAAGACGACCCGCTCGACGACGCCCGATAGCGCCTCGCGGTCCCCGGCCGGCGTCGTCATGGCGGACTGCCGCCCCGCATCCCTCTCACGGGACACAGCTTACGCCCGATCGGACGAGACCCGCGCGGCACGGCCGATCGGTGACACAATCACCGCCCTCAGTTCAAGCCCACACCGCGCCCGAGGAGCCTCCGAGATGACCGACACCTGCCGATTCAACCGCCTGGCGCTGAACGCCTCCGACCCGGCTGCCGCCGCCGACTGGTACGCGCGGCACTTCGGCGGCGAAGTCCTGGAGGGCATCGCCGGCGCCGCCGCCAGGTTCCGGGCCGGCGAGGGCACCGCGGATCTCCATTGGCGGCATGCCGGGAGCCCCGGTCCCAGCATCGGCACCGGGCTCGACCACTCCGGCTGGTCGGTGGAGAACCTCGACCGTGTCCATGCCGCCATGCTCGGCGACGGCGCCACCGAGTTCTGGGAACCGCGGCACTTCGGTCCGGCCAAGCTCTACATCTCCTTCGTGACGGATCCCTGGGGAGCGAAGATCGAGCTCCTCGAGGACGCCGATCACCCCGGTTTCCACCACGTCCACATCCTCGGCCCCGACTGCGAGGAGGATCGCGCCTGGCTGCTGGAGCACGTCCCCGGTCCGGCCGAGACCTTCAAGGACGTCCTGCTGGCCGTCAACTACGGCACGATGCGCGTACTGTTCCGGCAGACCGACGACGACCTGGAACCGACGGCGGGGCGTGCGATCGACCATCTCGCCTGGACCACGGCCAACGCCGGCGGCGGACGCCACACCAGCCCGACCGGCGTCGACATCCGGCTGCGGGGAGCCTGAGCCGCGGACCCGTGAGTCTCTGGCCGCCGCCGTGGCGGGTCGAGGTCCTTGACGCCGCCGAACCGCTGGTCCTGCCGCCGGGCGCACCCGTCGCGCTCCACCTGACCGCGGCGGGGGCGGAACAGGCGGAGGTCTCTGGGGAACTGGAGTTCGCGGTCGCCGGCCTGCACCGGGCACTCGCGGACTTCGCCCTCGACCTGGCAGCGCCCGAGTTCACAGGCGACGACGCCGGGGCGGCGACCGCCACTGCCTGCAGGGTCCGGGTCGACTCAACCGGGTCCGGCCGAGACGCGCCGGTCCAGGTCCCAGCCGACGAGAGCTATCGCCTGCGCGTCGACCGTAGCGGCATCCGGGTCGACGCCGCGACGCCGACCGGAGTGTTCCGGGCGGCCTCCACCCTGAAGCAGTGGCTCGCCGCGCGCGGCCGGCCGGCGGCCGCAGGCTTCGAAGTGCCAGCCGTCGAGATCGAAGACCGGCCGGACTTCCCCGTCCGCGGCGCAATGCTGGACGTCAGCCGGAACCGGGTGCCGCGGATGGCGTACCTCGAGCGGCTCGTGGACCGGCTCGCCGAGTGGAAAATCAACCACCTCCAGCTCTACGTCGAACACACCTACGCCTACGCTGACCACGAGGACGTCTGGCGCGACGCTTCTCCGTTCACCGCCGAGGAGATCCGTAGGCTCGATGCCAGTTGCCGGGAGCGGTTCATCGAACTGGCGCCGAACCAGAACAGCTTCGGCCACTTTCACCGCTGGCTGGTCCACGATCGCTACCGCCCACTGGCCGAGGTGCCCGAGGGCTTCCAGCATCCCTTCTCCATCGATCCCGAGCCGTTCAGCCTCTGCGCGACCGATCCACGGGTGCCGGAACTGCTCGCGGGCCTCTACGACGAACTGCTGCCCCAGTTCGGTAGCCGCCGGTTCAACGTCGGCCTCGACGAGACGTTCGATCTCGGTCGGGGACGCTCCGCCGAGGCGTGCGAGGAGCGCGGCAAGCCGGCCGTGTACCTGGACTTCCTGCGCCGGGTGCACCGCATGGTCACCGACCGCGGCCGCCAGATGCTGTTCTGGGGCGACATCATCCTGCGCTATCCGGAACTCGTCGACCAGGTCCCGGAGGACGCGGTCGCGCTGTGCTGGGGCTACGAGGCCGATCACCCCTTCGAAGACCAGTGCGCTCGGCTCGCAGCTTCAGGCCGGGAGTTCTGGGTGTGCCCAGGGACCAGCAGTTGGCACAGCTTCGGCGGACGGCTGCAGAACGCCGTCGGCAACCTGGCCCTTGCCGCGATAGCTGGTTCCGAGGCCAGCGCTCAGGGTCTTCTCATCACGGACTGGGGCGACCACGGCCACCTGCAGCCACCCGCGATCGCCGAACTGCCGCTGTCGATCGGCGCCGGCTTCGCCTGGTCCGCCAAGGCGGCGCGGGAAGCGGCAAGCGGCCCGGAGCGGAACGAGGAGGCCTGGCTCGACCACGCCGTTGACCTGGTCTACGACGGGGACGAGACGCTGGCGCGCACCGTCGTCGACCTCGGCGCCATCGATCTCGACTGCGGCGGCCCGGTATTGAACGGCACGGCTCTCTTCTACCTCCTCCGGTTCATCGACGACGACCTGACCCACCGGCGCTTCGGCCGGCTCAGCATCGCCGCGCTGCAGCAGACGTACGCCCGGCTGGGCGCCATGAGGTACGGGTTGAACCAGGCCGAGAACGCCCCGAGCCAAACCGCGCTCCACTGGACCTGCCGCATGATGATGTGGTGCTGCCAGTTGGGCATCGCCCGACTCGCAGCCGGCCGCGGCCTGCGGGCCGACCAGCTCGCACCGAAGATCCGGACTACTCTCGGCGCAGACCTCCGGCGCATCGCCAGCGACCTCCCCGATGTCTGGCTCGCCACCAGCCGCGAGGGCGGCCTGCGCGAGTCGCAGGACCTCCTGCTGCGGGCAGCGACCACCCTCGACAGCCCTTGATTGCAATGCAATCACCATGTACTCTCCGAATCGGAGGCGTCGCCGCGTGGCAAGCATCACTGTCAGGAACCTCGACGAGGGAGTCAAGAAGCGGCTCCGCGTCCGCGCGGCCGGCAACGGGCGGTCGATGGAAGAGGAGGCGCGGATCATCCTGCGCGAGGCCGTGGAGCCGGAAACCGGCGAAGAGAACCTCGCCGAGGCCATCCGCGCCCGTTTCGCACCCCTCGGCGGCGTGGAGCTTGAACTTCCGCCACGCGATCCCATGCGTGAACCTCCCAAGTTCGACTGAGCGACGGCCGTGTTCGTTCTCGACACGAACGTGGTCTCCGAACTGATGCGCCCGGAGCCCGAACCGTCCGTCGCCGCCTGGCTAGGGCAACATCCTGCGACGCGCCTGTTCTTCACCGCCGTTGGCGAAGCCGAACTTCTGTACGGCCTGGAGATCCTGCCGGAAGGCGCCCGTCGCGAAGCACTGGCCACCGAGATCGATGGAATGCTCCGCAAGGATCTCCGTGACCGAGTCCTTCCGTTCGACAGCGCTGCCGCGAGTGCCTACGCCGAGATCGCGGCTCGGCGACGAAGGCTGGGTCGGCCCGTATCGCAGTCGGACTGCCAGATCGCGGCGATCGCCCGCTGTCGCAACGCTGCCCTTGTAACCAGGAACGTGCGGGACTTTGAAGGAACCGGAGTCGAAGTCATCAATCCCTGGTCCGTCGTGGAGAACATACAGTGACCGAAATCTCGATCGTCACCGTCGAAGAACAACCCCTGCTGGCCGCCCGCACCTCCGTCACCTTCGCGGAAGTGCCCGGCAAGCTCCTGCCCTTGATGGACCAGGTCGGGGCCTTCGTACGGGAACACGGCATCGATGGCGCCGGTCAGAACGTCTGGTTCTACCGCGACGTCAACGGCGGCCGGATGCAAGTCGACGTAGGACTGCAGGTGCCCGCCGCCACCGAGGCCGCGGACGGCTTCGTCCGCTCGGCCACGCCGGCAGGCCGGTGCGCTCACGCCACCTTCTACGGCGACTACGCCGGAATCCCGGGCGTTCACCGGGCGATCCACCAATGGTGCGCCGAGCAGGACCTCGTCCTCGCGGGTCCGTGCTGGGAGCTCTACGGCGACTGGCACGACGACCCGGCCAAGCGGCGTACCGACATGTACCACCTCCTGGCGTAGCCCCGGCCCACCTTGACCGACATCCGGCCGGCGTGAAGCAAGTCGACCGCGTCGTCGACGCGTTCCGGAAGCGTTTCGGCGCCGAGCCCGAGGTCGTTGCCCGGGCGCCCGGGCGCGTCAACCTGCTCGGGGCGCACGTCGACTACAGCGAGGGCTGGGTGCTGCCGGCCGCGATCGACCGCGCTGTGTGGGTCGCGGCGCGGCGCGCACCGGGGCCCCGGACCCGAGTCGGCGCGCTCGATTTCGGCGAGGAGGCCGCCTTCGACGCCGCGAGACCTGAACCGCCGGTCGCCGAACGCGGAGGCGACGCCGCCTGGGCGGACTATCCGCGGGGACTGGCCTGGGCGCTTCGTGAACAAGGTGTCGACGTACCGGCGATCGAAGCCGCGTTCGGAGGCGACCTGCCGGTCGGCGCCGGCGTCAGTTCGTCGGCGGCGGTCGAGATGGCGTTCCTCGTGGCCTGGGAGCAGCTCGCCGACTTCCGGCTCTCCGGCATCGACCGCGCCCAGGTCGGCCGAATGGTCGAGAACGAATACGTCGGCGTCCAGTCCGGGATCATGGACCAGTTCGCCTCGGTCCACGGCCGTGAAGGACACGCCCTGCTGCTCGACTGCCGGTCGCTCGAGCACGAGCTGATCCCGACACCCGACGATCTCGTCTTTCTGGTCGCGGATACGGGAGTCCGGCGCGCCCTCGCTTCCGGCACCGGATTCAACGACCGGAAGAACGAGTGCTTCCGCGCCGCGGATCTGCTGCGGCCCCACTTGCCGGAACTCTCCACCCTCCGCGACCTGGAACCGGCCGACCTTGGCCGGTTGCAACACGTGCTGAAATCACCGCTCGACGGCCGCGCCCGCCACGTCGTCACCGAGTGCCGCCGGGTCCGCGACGGCGCCGAAGCGCTGCGGCAGGGCGACCTGCACGCGCTCGGCGACCTGATGGCGCAGTCCCACCGCAGTTCCCGCAACGACTACGAAGTCAGCATCGAGGAACTCGACGTGCTCCAGGAAGCCGCCGCCGACGCCGAAGGCTGCTACGGCGCCCGCCTGACCGGCGCCGGCTTCGGCGGCTGCGTCACCGCGATCACGAGCGAATCGACCGCCGATCACGTTCGCCGGCAGACCGCGTCAGCGTTCGAGCATCGCTTCGGCAGACGGCCGAAGATCCACACCTGCCGCGTCGGCGCTGGCGCCGGTATCGTGGGCCGCAAACCCGACCAGCGGCCGTTCCAGGAGACGCAGTGATGAGCACGATCGACACCGGCACCAACGAACTGCTGTGCGTCCTCGAGGACGGCGTCGCCACGGTGACGCTGAACAAGCCGGACAAGCGGAACGCCCTGGGCGACATCCTGACGCCCGCGCTGCGGAGCATCCTGCTCACGCTCGAGGCGGACGAACGCTGCGGCGCCATCCTGTTGACCGGCGCCGGCCGGGCGTTCTGCGCCGGCGGCGACGTCTCGGGCATGGGATCGAACCGGGGGAACGGCGGTGAGACGCCGAAAGCGCCGCCGACCGTCGACGAAGCCGTGGCCGCCCTGATCGAGAAGCAGGAGTCACTGACCCTCCGAATGGCGGAGCTGGACAAGCCCATCGTCGCCGCCTTGCCCGGGCCGGCGGCCGGCGCCGGACTCTCCATCGCGCTCGCCGCCGATCTCCGGATCATGGCCGACGACACCTTCGTCACCACCGCCTTCCGCAACATCGGCCTGTCGGGCGACTACGGGTCGAGCTGGTTTCTGACCCGGCTGGTCGGGCCGGCGGTGGCGAAGGAACTGTTGATGACGGCACGCCGCATCCCGGCCGAGGAGTGCCTGCGGCTCGGGATCGTCAACCGCATCGTGCCGTTCGAGGATCTGGCCGCCACGGCGCGCGATCTGGCGCTGGAGCTGGCCAACGGACCCAGGAGCGCGCTCCGCTACATGAAGCGGAACGTGAACCGGGCGGTGCTGGGCGATTTGCGGGAATCGCTCTCCGCCGAAGCGGAGGGGATGGTCCGCTCGGTGCGGACGGCGGACCACAGGGAGGCCGTGCGGGCGTTCATGGAGAAGCGGGCGCCACGCTTCGGGCAGTGACCTCAGTCCGCGTCGACGACGCCTGACCGGATCCCCCGACCCGGCAACGCGTTCTCGACCAGTTCGCCATCGCGGACCACGAACACGCCGTCGACGAGCACGTGCGGAATACCCGCCGAGGGAATGGCGGGTTCGGCGAAAGTGGCCCGGTCGATCACGGTCTCGGGGTCGAAGACCGTGATGTCGGCGTCGGCGCCGACGCTCAGGCGGCCCTTCCTGCGCATCGCCGGCGCCACGTCCTCGAGGCGGCGGGCCGGCGCCAGGGTCATCTTGCGGAGCGCCTCCATCAGGCTGAGCCTGCCTTCGTCGCGCGAGTAGCGGCCGAGCACGCGGGCGAAGGTGCCGGCGCCGCGGGGATGGGCCCGGCCGTCGATGTAGCCGACGCCGTCGCTGGCGATCATCACGGCCGGATGAGCGATCGCGTCGCCGAGTTCCTGCTCCGGAATGATGTGCGCGATGATCCGCGCCTCCTCGGACGCGGGCAGGGCCCTTCGCTCGTTGAAGCCGGCCTCGTCCAGGCGTTCGCCGGTGGCGACCCACTCGATGTCGCCGTAATCCGCCGCGAGCCGTTCCCGCCAGCCGGGATCGAAGATCGCGGCCCGGATGTCGGTCGAGGCCGCGGTGTAGGGGTAGATCTCGGTCGTCACGTCGACGCCCCCGGCGGCCGCCCTGTCGATCATCTCGATGACGGTCGGCATCTGCGCCAACCCGCTCGAACCGATGTGGACGATGTGGACCGAACCGCCGGAGCCGGCCGCGTCCGCGATCATCTCCTGGACGGCGGCGATCGAACTCTCCGGCTCCACCACGCCCGCGTAGCGGATGTGCGAGAACACGGTCACGCCCGCCTCCGCCGCGGTCTGGAACATGCGGAAGATCTCGGACCTGGAAGCGCCGGGCTGGTACTGGAGCGGCAGGCCGACGCCCAGGGCGCCGTCGGCCAGACCGTCCCTGATCGTCTCCTGTATCGCCTCGGTCTGCTCCCCGCTCGCCGCCTCGTAGGTCGCCGCGCGCTCGTCCTCGCCGAACGCCAACACCCGCGCCGCACCGTAGGCGACCGTGGCGCCGAAGTGGATCCGCCAGGAGCCTTCCCGCTCCTCGTACCACTCGTCGACCGGGTAGGCGCCGCCCTCGAGCTCGAATGCCGCGGTCACGCCGTCCCGCACCTGCATGTCGCGGCTGAACGGGTCCTGACCGTGCGCGTGGAGGTCGACGAACCCCGGCGCCACGACGTAGCCCGAGACGTCGACGACTTCCGTCCCCTCGAGACCCTCCGCCGAGATCGCCCGTACCGTACCGCCGGAGATGCCGACGTCCATGACGGCGTCGAGACCCGTCTCCGGGTCCATCACGCGGCCGCCGGCGAGGACGAGGTCGTAACTCGCGGGCTCGACGGCACACGCCAGACCGATAGCGGCCACGGCGACAAACGCGGCCAGGCGTCCGAAGCCCGGCGCTCCGCGCCGGATGCCGGCGGGGGCGCCGGCGCACCCGGTTTCCGTCGTGCGGGCGAGGGACATGTCAGGCTCCTTCGAGCGCCGGCTCAGCTTCCGCGGGCGGGGCCGCCGGGGGCTTCGCGCCGTGGATGGCGAGCTGGGAACGGAAGTCGTTGAGGATGGCGTAGAGGGACGGCACGAGCAGCAGCGTGATCGCGGTCGCGAACAGGACCCCGAAGGCGAGCGACACCGCCATCGGGACCAGGAACTGGGCCTGGAAACTGCGTTCCAGGAGCAGGGGAAGCAGCCCGACGAAGGTCGTCAGCGAGGTCAGGACGATCGGCCGGAAACGGGCGGCGCCGGCATCGTGGATCGCCTGGTGGACCGGCATGCCGATCTGGAGCCGCCGGTTGATGAAGTCGACCATGACCAGGGAATCGTTGACGACGACTCCGGTCAGCGCGATCAGGCCGAGCAGCGACAGCATGGTCAGGTTGATGCCGATCAACCGGTGGCCGATCACCGCGCCGATCAGGCCGAAGGGGATCGCGCTCATCACGATCAGCGGCTGCAGGTAGGACTTGAAGGGGATCGCGAGCAGCGCGTAGATCACGATCAGCGCCAGGCCCAGCGCCCGGAACAGGCCCTCGAAGGTCTGACGCTGCTCCTCCTGCTCGCCCGCGAACGAGAAGTCGACGCCGGGATAGCCGGCCAGGATCGCGGGCAGCACGTTGGCTTCGATGTCGCCGACGACTTCGTTCGCGGTCACCATCGCAGGATCCACGTCCGCCGTGATGTTCAGCACGCGCCGCCGGTCGATCCGCTGGATCGTCGCGAAGCCGCGGCCGAACTCGGCGCGGCCCGCGAACGAGAACGGAACCTCGGCGCCGGTCGGCGTCCGGATCCGCATGTCCTCCAGCGACGCCAGCGTCTCGCGCTCGTCGGCCGGATAGCGCACCATGACCCGTATGTCGTCGCGGCCGCGCTGTATGCGCTGCGCCTCGGCGCCGTAGAAGCCCTGTCGCACCTGGCGACCCAGATCCTCGAGACTGAGGCCCAGCGCTTCGGCGCGCCGGTCGAGCTCCAGCCGGATCTCCCGCTTGCCCGCGCGGAACGAGTCCGAGATGTCGAACACGCCCGGATAGTCGGCGAGCCGCGCCTTGATCTCCTCACCCGCCGCCCGCAGATGGTCGAGGTTCCGGCCGGTGAGCTGGACATCGACCGCCGAGCCGAAGCTGACCAGGCTGGCCGTGTACTCGACTCTGACCGCGTCCGGCACCGGGCCCACCTTCTCGCGCCAGCGACGGGCAACCTCGGTCGCTCGAATCGTCCGCTCCTGCGAGGACCTGAGCTCGATGTTCACTTCGCCCTGATGCGGCGCCGCCACCTCCACTTCGAAGTTGGAGGTCGGTCCGCTTGCCTGCTGCAGGGCCGCGAAGGGCTGCGAGCCGACCGTCGCCATCACGTGGCGGAACACACCGCCGTGGCCCTCGGCCTCGAGTTCGTTCCCCAGTTCGAAGGCGGCGGCCTCGATGCGGCGTACAGCGGCCAGCGTGGTCAAGGCGGGCGTCCCCTGCGGCATGGTCAGCAGGACGACCGCGTTGTCCGCCTCCACGTCCGGGAAGAACTCGAACTTCATCCGGCCCGAGAACACGAAACCGGCGGTGATGAACAGAACCGCCAGACCGATCGCAACGGTGGAGTAGCGCCACTCGATCGCCCGCTCGATCAGCGGCCGGTAGCCGCGCTCGATCACCCACTTCATCCGGTTGGCGAAGAAACCCTGGAAGAGGGCCCAGCCCCAGAGAGACCGTCCGCCCTTCCCTTCCTCGTGCCGGTGGGTCAGGTGGGAGAGGTGGTTCGGCAGCACCAGCATGGATTCGATCAGCGAGAAGGCCAGGCAACCGATGACGACGAGAGGGATCGTCCTCGCGATCGCGCCCGAGGGGCCCTCGACCGAGTTGATGAGAGGCGAGAACGCGGCCAGCGTGGTGAGGATCGAGAAGGTGACGGGAGTCGCCACCTGGCGCGCTCCGTCGATCGCGGCGCGCATGCCGGACTTGCCCATCTCGAAGTGGCGGTAGATGTTCTCGCCGACCACGATCGCATCGTCGACGACGATGCCGAGTACGAGGATGAACGCGAACAGGGACATCACGTTGATCGAGACGTCCACAAACGGCAACAGGCCGAGAGCGCCCATGAAGGACACCGCGATGCCCACGGACACCCAGAGCGCGAGGCGGAACTTCAGGAACAGGGCCAGCACCAGAAAGACAAGCAGCAGACCCAGGCGGCCGCTTTCGATCAACACCCGCAACCGGTCCTGGAGCGGCACCGTGTCATCGAGCCAGGTCGTCATCGACAGGCCGGGCGGCAGTGCAGCCTGGCGTTCCGCGACGAAGGCCTTGACCTGGCGCGAGAGCCGCAGCGCACTCTGGTCGCCGACGCGGTAGACCTGCACCAGGGCGACCGGCTGGCCGTCGAACCGCGACGTCACGTCGGTCTCGGCGAAGCCGTCCCTCACCTCCGCAATGTCTCCGAGAACCAGGCGGCTGCCGTCGGGCCGGGCCCGCAGCACGATGTCGCTGAACTCAGCGCCGCGGTACGCCTGGCCCATCGTGCGCAGGAGGATCTCGCCGCCGCGTGCCCGGACCGCACCGCCCGGGAGGTCGACCGACGAACGGCGGACGGCCAGTACGACCTCGTCGAAGGTCAGGCCGTACTGCCGCAGGGTGTCCTCCGACACCTCGATCGAGATCTCGTAGGGCCGCACCGCGTCGAGTTCGACCTGGGTGATGTCGGGCAGGTCCGACAGCCCTTCCCGGACGTCCTCGGCGACCGCCTTGAGCGCCCTCTCCTCCACGTCGCCGTAGATGGCGACCGTGATCACCCGCCGGCGGATGAGCGCCTCCTGGATGATCGGCTTCTCCGTCTCCACCGGAAACGTCGTGATCGCGTCGATGCGCGACTTGACCTCGTCCAGCACCTCGCGCGTGTCCGCGTCCGCCTCCAGCTCGATGACCACCGTGCCGGAACCTTCGGCGGCCGTCGACCGGATCGTGTCGACTCCCTCGAGGTCCTGTACCGCCTCCTCGATCCGCAGGCAGACGCCCTGTTCGACCTCCTCGGGCGCCGCGCCGAGGTAGGGGACGTTCACCGTGATGCTCTGGGTCTCCATGCTCGGGAAGACCTCGATCGGGATTCCGGTCAGGGCGAGCACGCCCCAGGCCACGATCAGGACCATCAGCAGGTTCGCCGCCACGCCGTTTCGGGCGAACCAGCCAATCATCCCGTTCATGGCGCCATCCCGCTCATGGCTCGCTCCCGCCGGTCGCGACGCCCTCAGGCTCCGGCTGCGGCGTCACCCGCATCCCGTCCACCGCACTTTCGAGAATCGTGAGGCTGATCCGGTCTCCTGCCGACAGACCATCCGAGACGATGACGACCTCCGGGTCCGCGCGCAGGATCCCGACGTGACGCAGGACCAGCCTGCCGTCCTCCACCAGCCACACCCGGTCGGCTCCCACCAGCGCCCCGCGCGGCACCTGGAACACGGATTCCACCGATCGACCGACCACTTCCGCGTCCACGAACAGGCCCACCGAGAGCGGCGGCCGGTCCCCGGACGCCCGGTACGGATCATCCACCCGCGCAATCAGGTTCACCATCCGCGTCGCCGGGTCGATCTCGCCGCCGACGCGAACGACCCGGCCCTCCCACTCGTGCCGGCCGCCGGCGAACTGCGCTCGCAGCAACACCCGGGGTCCCCTGTCCCCCAGGTCGCCGCCGAGAGGCAGGTCGAGGAAGGCGAGCTCCGAGTCCGGCACCGGCAGGACGACCTCGGCGGCGTCGACGGCGTAGATCGTGGCCAGCGGTGCGCCGCGGTTAACGAACTCGCCGCGGTCGACCCTCTTGGCGCGCAGCCTGCCGGCGAAGGGCGCCCGGATGGCCGTCCGCTCGAGGTCCAGTTCGGCGCGCCTCATGTTGGCGAGCGCCGCCTCCACCTGCGCCCTCGCCTCGGCCAGTTGGGGCTAGCGGAGCACCAGGGGGCCCGGCTCACCGTCCTCTCCCAGTTCCTCCCACTCTTCGCGGGCGACGTCGGCCTCGGCCTGCTCCCGAGCCAGCCCCACTCCCGCCTGCGCGAGCGCCGCCCGGGAGCTCGCCAGCGCCAGCTCGTAGTCGCGGCGGTCGAGCCGCAGCAGGACCTCGCCGGCATCGAAGAAGCCGCCTACCTCGAAACTCTCCGCCGTCCAGACGATCGTGCCCGCGACCTCCGAGACCAGGTCGGCCTCGGTTACCGGAATGACCGACCCCTGTGAGCGGACACCCAGGTCGACCTCGGTCGGCGTCACGGTCAGCACGCGAACCGGCGGCGGCGCGACCTCTCTCGGCGCCGTCTCCAGTTGCGGCCGCGAGGAAACGAGGGCGACGACCACCAGGGCGGCCACGGCCAGAATCGCGGCCGGCAGGATCCACTTCATCACGCTCAGGGTCCCCCGCTCCCGGTCGGCGAGGTCGGTTCCGCGTAGACGCCGCCGCCCAGGGCCAGAATCAGGTCCGTGCGTGAATCAAGCTGCTGACGGCGCGCGGCCAGCAACTGGCTCTCCGACTGAAACGACGTCCGCTGGCTGTCGAGCACCTGCAAGTAGCCGACGAGTCCTTCCCGGTAGCGGCCTTCCGCCAGGCGTTCAGCCTCCCGGCTCTCCGTCGCGGCGCGCTCGAGCGCCGCCGTTCGTTCGTCGAGCATCCGCTCGGCCGCGAGGCCCGACTCCACTTCCGCGAAAGCCTGGAGCGCCGTCTGCAACCACTGGGCTTCCGCGGCGTCCAGCCCCGCCTCCACCAGGTCGCGGCCGGCGCGGAGACGGCCCCCGGACAGCAACGGCTGCAGAAGGCCGGCGGCGAGACTCCAGACCGAGAAGTCTCCATCCAGCAGGTCCCGGAGTTCGCCGCTGGACGTACCCGCCGACCCGTTCAGCGTGAAGCTCGGATAGAGCGCCCTGTGGGCGGCGCGGAGCCGCTCCGAGGCCGCGACCGCCCGGTACTCCGCCGCCCTCAGATCCGGGCGGCGCGCCAGCAGGGCGGCCGGCACCCCGGTTTCCGGCAGGGACGGAAGCTCGGGCAGCCCCGCGGCCGCCTCGATCTCACCGGCGGGATAGCGGCCGAGCAGGACCTCCATCTGCCGCCGCAACCCGTCGAGGGTCTGACGCTGGGCCGACAATTGGGCCTCCACGGTCGCGACCTGGGTTCGGGCCTGCCGCACCTCGAGGGCCGCCGCGACGCCCCGGCGGTAGCGCGCCTCGACCCGGTCGCGCGTCCGCTCCCGGCTGGCGAGAGTGCGCTCGGCGAGCTCCACCTGCTGTACCGCCTCGACGACGCCGAAGTACACCTTCGCGAGCTGGCCGGCGATCGAAAGCCGGGCGCCGTCGAGGTCGGCAGAGGAAGCGGCCGCCTCGGCCAGGGAGGCGGCCGTCAGCGCACCGAGCCGGTCCCACAGGTCGACCTCCCAGCGGAGGTTGAGCGCCAGACCGTAGGAAGTGAAGGCGAAACTCCGCACGCCGCCGGGCTCGAAGCCGGGAATCGGAATCGGGATGGCTTCGGTGAGCCCGCTCTGCGCCGTGTTCTGCTTGCGCCGGCCGGGGTCGAGCGCCGCTTCCAGTTCGGGGTTGCGCGCCGCGCCGTCCAGCCGGGCCTGGGCCAGCGCGACATCGACGTTCAGGGCGGCGGCGCGGAGGCTGGAGTTGTGCTCGAGCCCTTCGACAACCAGGCGGGACAGCAGGGGATCGCCGAACGCCGTCCACCACTCCTCATCGAGGTGTCCCGTCTCGGCCATCGGGTCGGTCCCTGGATCCGGAGTACGCGCATCGTCGCCGTAGCCGGCCGGCGCCGGCGCCTCGAGTTCCGGCTTCCGAACTCCGCTACAACCCAGCAGCACGAGAATGCCGCCCGCGAGAACCAGAACTCGCCAGGCGCGGCTCCGGCCAGGCCCGGCCCCGGAGAATCGGCGGACGCTCATCGCAAACACCAGCTCGCGAGACTACTTGAGGCACCCGTCTGGCAGCCCGTGGCGACCGATCATGTAGCGTCGATTCATGTCCGGCCCGGACTTCAAGCGCGGTCTGGTCGAGGCCGCTGTCCGCGACAACGAGGCCCTCGACCGCCGGGCGCTCAAACCGCGCGAGGTCCCGGGCAACGGTGGCGTCCGCCGGCGGCGCAGGGTCTCGCCATGGAGCCTGCTTCTGCTGCTTCCCGTTGCGGCTGTTGCCGCCCTCGGCTACCTGGAGCTGAACCGCCCGGAACCGGGCCCTCCGCCCGAAGTGGAAGTGGATGGCGGTCTCCAGGCACCCGAGATCCGCTTCACCGGTCCCCCGGAGGCCGTCGACCCAAGCGTCTTCCCGCTGCCCGTGGAGAGAATCGTGCTCGACCCCGGCCACGGCGGCTCCTCCCCCGGCACGGCTGCCGCCGGTCTGACCGAGAAGGCGCTCGCCCTCGACATCGCCTACCGGCTGCGCAACCTGCTGGACGACCGCTATCGCGTCGCGATGACCCGGGAGGCCGACATGAACGTCGCCCTCGACCAGCGCACCCTGATCGCCAACCGCGCGGGCGCCGACGTGTTCGTTTCGATTCACGTGAACTGGTTGCCGGCGAACAGGACCTGCGGCGTCGAGACGTTCTACCTCGGCCCCACCGACGATCCCGAACTCGCCGCGCTTGCCGAGCGCGAGAACTCCGAGGCCCAGGGCTACTCCCTCGGCGACCTCCGCCGGCTCCTCGACGGCGTGTACGCCCAGGCCCGGCAGGACGACAGCCGGGCGCTGGCGACCGCGATTCAGCGCTCGCTCTTCGGACACCTGCGGGCCGAGAACCCCGACCTTCGGAATCGCGGCGTCAAGTCCGCGCCCTTCGTCGTCCTGATCGGCGCGGAGATGCCGGCGGTCCTGGCCGAGGTCTCCTGCCTCTCCGATGCCGACGAGGTCAGGCGGCTGCGGGACGAGAGCCACCTTCAGTCGATCGCCGAAGCCCTGGACGCGGGCATCCAGAGCTTTGCCGAGTCTCTGCTGCCCCAAAGCTAAGCTCTTCGGCGCCTGAGGCCTGAGGATGACCACGCAGACCGCCGCCACTCCCGAACCGCCGGTGCTCAAGGTCGGCATCGACCTGGGGACGTCGCGCAGTTCGATCTCCGCCGCGAACGGCGAGCGCCACATGGTGCGAAGCTACGTCGGCTGGCCGCGGGACATGGTCGCCCGAAAGGTCCTCCAGCGCGAGGTGCTCGTGGGCATCGAGGCCCTGGAGAAACGACCGATGCTGGAGCTGCGCCGGCCGCTCGAGCGGGGCCTGATCAAGGAAGGGTCCGCCCGCGACGAGCAGGCCGTGCGCGAGATCGTCCGCCGGCTGCTCGACCTGGCCATCCCCGAGGGGCGGAATCCGAAGCCGGCAATCCACGCCGTGGTCGGCGTGCCGGCCGAAACGCTCCGGGTGAACCGCCAGAACCTGCGGCGCATCCTCGACGGCCAGGTCGCCAGCACGATGATCGTCTCCGAGCCGTTCGCCGTCGCCTATGGCCTGGACGCCCTGGTCCACACGATGGTCGTCGACGTCGGCGCGGGCACGACGGACCTGTGCATCCTCATGGGCCGCTTTCCCACCGAGGGCGACCAGCGCACCCTGAACGTCGCGGGCGACGCCGTCGACCACCACCTGCACGCGCGCATCGAGGAACGCTTCCCCGACGCTTCGGTGTCGATCCACATGGCGCGCGCGTGGAAGGAAAAACACTCCTTCGTGGGCGGAGGCGGCCCGGTCGTGGTCGACGCACCCGTCAACGGCAGACCGACCCGGATCGACATCACCGAGCCGATGCGCACCGCCTGCGAGAGTCTCCTGGAGCCGCTGCGCGAGACGATGCTCGACCTGATCGCACGGGTCGAACCGGAGTACCAGAGCCGGGTGCGCAACAACGTCATCCTGACCGGCGGCTCCGGGCTGATCAGCGGCCTTGGCGCCGCGCTGCAGAGTTCGCTCGGCGAACTGGGCGGCGGACGCGTGCGCGTGGTCAAGGACCCGATCTTCGTCGGCTCCGACGGCGGCCTGACCCTGGCCAACGACGTCCGCGACGAGGACTGGCAGCGCCTGGCCGGATCCCGCGGCGATCAGTAGCGCGCCACCACGTAGACGACCCAACTCCCCTCGTTCGGCAGCCGCGTGCGGCGCCGGAAGATGCCGTTCCCTTCCCCGCTGCCGGCATCCCAGCCCTCGCCGTACACCTCGACATCGTCGAAGCCGGCCTCCGTCAGCAGCTCCCGGATCTCGGGCAGGGTCCACATTCGCCACGCGTAGCGGAACACGTTGCGCACCGTTTCCCCGCCCGCCGGCGTGAAGTGCATCGCGCAGCGCATCCAGTGGTCGACGGCGTTGAAGGCGAGCTGGTCCCAACTGTAGGTGAAAGCCGGCAAGGCGACTCCGTCGACGCCTACCGAGGCCTCGATCTCCGTGTCCTCGGTAGTGGCCTGAAACGAGTCCGTGCCGCCGAAGGCGTCCAGCACGAACAGGCCTCCCGGCTCGAGCGAGCGCCTCGCGGCCCGGAAGTAGTCCAGCATCTCGACGCGACCCGGGAACAGGAAGAAGGAGAAATTGAAGGCAACCTGCACGTCTACCGCCGGGCTGCCGGCCAGGCGCACGTCGCGGCACCCCAGCTCGACCCGGTCCTCGACGCACCTGACCTCCACCCGGTTGCGCCGCCCCCAGTCCAGGGTCGGCCGGTGGAGGTCGACGCCCCAGGCGCGGTTCTCCGGCCTGCGCGCGGCGAACGCGCTCGCCAGCGAGGCGGTGCCGCAGAAGTCCTCCCGCAGGGTGGCGGGCAGCCGTCCGTTGAGGCGGCGATAGACCCGCTCGACGAAGTCGATGTCCACTTCCACGCTCTGGACGGCCGCCTCGTAGAACCGATGGCGGTGCCGGCGAACCTCCGCGGGCTTCACGCGCGCCCCGGAGACTCCGGCAGCAGGGCGGCCAGTTCGTCCAGATCGGCCACCTTCGGGCAGTCGACCTCCGGCCAGTCGCCGAAGGGGTCGAGCAGGACGGCGTGAACCCCGGCGGCCCAGGCGCCCACGACGTCGGCGGCGTACAGATCGCCGACGTGCACCGTCCGTTCCGGACGCGCGCCGGCCAGATCGAGCGCGACCTCGAAGATCCGCGGGTCCGGTTTCTCGAAGCCCACGACCGTCGAGTCGACCAGACCGTCGAAGAGATGGTCCATGCCGATCCGGGTGACGGTCCGCGCCATGCTGCCGTCCGAGTTGCTGACCACCACCATGCGATAGCCGAGCGCGCGGATCCGTTCGAGCGCTTCCCTTCGCCCCGGCAGCCTGCGGTTCCAGAGCCGGTCGTTGCGTCCAGGCGAGAACAGCCGCTCCGCGAGGCCGGAAACCACGGCGTCCAGCTCGACCCCGTCCCGGCTGGATGGGGGCAGCCGCTCGAGAGTCGCTCCCAGGTAGAAGCGAAAGGCGCCGCTGCCTTCGGTCGTCCGCCTCTCGGCCAGCGCCGCGGAGAGCACCGGCCGCGCCGCCGCCTCCGCGCGCTCCAACTGCTGTCCCGAGCACTCGACGCCCAGACTGGCCGCGACCGCGGCGACCCGGTCGAAGTCCATCGACAGAAAGGTGTTGCCGGCGTCGAAGAAGATCGTGTCGAGGTCCGACCAGGGAACCGTTCGCGACATCGCCATGGCGGCTTTAGTGTGCCACTAACGGGATCGTCTATTCTCCACATCACGGAGGATGACGATGAAGCGAAGAAGCCTGACCGGTCCGGCGACGCTCGCCATGGCAACCACTCTCCTGTTCGGCGCCCCAGCCGCCGCCCAGGAAGAACCGTCCCCAGCCCTGCAACAGCTCGGCAACGACCTGTTCGCCGAACTGCTGTTCAACAACCAGGGGACGGGCTTCGCGATCGCCTGTTCCGTGTGCCACGCCATCGGCGAGTCGGTGCCCGGCAAGCCGGAGCGCTACTACGCCGACCACACGCCGACCAGCCTGACCGCGAACCGCGAGACGACCGAGCGGAACGCGCAGACCCTCGCCGACGCGTCCCGCGCCGAAGTGTTCGGCTGGGACGGCGCCTACGACTCGATGGAGGACATGATCCTCGACAAGCTGGTCGGCAAGCAGTACGGCTGGAACGACGAGGACCGTGCCGAGGGGATGGACAACGCCGCCTACGTGCTGCTGAACGAAGGCCACAACGCGATCTCGGGCGAGCCCTATCTCGACCAGTTCCAGGAGGTCTACGGCCTGGACCTGGAGTCCCTGCCGCGGCCCGAGGTGGCCGCCGCCGCCGCCCGCGCCCTGGCCGACTACACCCGCACGCTGAGCTACACGATGACCGCGCGCTGGGACGCCTTCGCCGAACAGAACCGGTTCCGCAAGGAGCCGAACGACGGCGAGGACATGCTGAACTACGCAGCGAGCATCGAGAGCCGGATCTTCAACCAGGAGGGTCGCAACCTGATCCGGCGACCGGAAGGGTTCACCCAGGAAGCCTACGAGGGCTTCAAGACCTTCTTCCGGGCCTTCGACGTGGAATCGGTCGGCAATTGCGTCCGCTGCCACGTGCCGCCGACCTTCAGCGACTACGCGCTCCACGGCGCCGGCGCGGGCGACTTCAAGACGCCGCCGCTGCGGAACCTCTCCCGCACGGACCCGTACCTCCACGACGGCAGCGCCGCCACCCTCGAAGACGCGATCCGGGCCCACATGGCGCTGGCCGAAGCCGCCGACAGCGAACAGGAAGGCGTCGACCCGCTGTTCGGCGAGATCAACATCACGGACGCCGACATCGAGCCACTCGTGCTGTTCCTGCAGATGCTGGACGAGGTGGGGCCCGAGAACTTCCGGCACTACCTGATCAACTTCGAGTGAGGGATTCTCGAGTGCAGCAAGAACTCGGGTCTCTCCCCGCGATCAACCTCGAGTGAGGAGCGCCGGTCTCCCGCTCGTCGGGCTGCTGCTCGCGGGGCTGGTGCTCGCCGCGCCGCTTGCGGCCGACCCGTCGCTCGAGCGCACGGAGGCACTGCCGCCGGATCTGCCGGACTGGCTGGGGCCGCTGCTCGATCCGGCCGGCTACAAGGTGGTCCGGGACGAGGGCCAGCCGATCGAGTTCTGGTTCCCGCCCGCGCTGCCGATGCAGGACCCCTCCGCCGAACTCGGGGTCGAGTATCCGACCCTGCCTCCCGGCGGCCTGGTCGGCCTGATGCGCACGACGGACGACTGGAGCACCTACAAGAAGCAGATCGTGCCGGCCGGCATCTACACCCTCCGCTACGCCGTGCAGCCGGCCGACGGCGACCACACGGGGCAGACCTGGTTCCGCGACTTCCTGATCCTGATCCCGGTAGCGCTCGACACGTTCGATCCCTACAGCTTCCCGGAGCAGGAGCCCCTCGTCGAGGCCAGCATCACGATCATCGAGGGCGCCACGCACCCGATGACGATGGCCCTGTTCCAGAACTACGACGGCGCGGAGAGCGCCACCATGTTCTGGAACGACCTCGACCAGCCCACGCTGGCCGTACCCCTCGGCGACGTGACCCTCGGCCTCGTCATCGAAGGCGAGGGCGAGGAAGTGCCGCTGTAGGGAAGAGGATCAGCGATTCCGCGTAAGCGGCACGAACCGTACGGGGATCACCCGGGTCCGCTCCACTGACCCGTCCGCCTGCTTCTCCAGCACCTGCAGTTCCTGGCGGCCGGCCACCGGACCCACCGGCAGCACCAGCCGGCCGCCGGTCGCCAACTGGTCGATCAGCGGCTGCGGCACGTGGTCCGGCGCCGCGGTGACGACGATCGCGTCGAACGGCGCCTCCTCCTGCCAGCCCGCGTATCCGTCGCCGATCCGCGTCGTCACGTTCTCGTAGCCAGCCATGTCCAGCGCCGCCGCCGCCCGCAGCCCCAGAGGCTCCACGATCTCGATCGTGTACACGTGATCCACGATCTCCGCCAGTACGGCGGCCTGATAGCCGGAGCCGGTACCGATCTCCAGCACCCTGTCCTCGGGGTCGGGTTCCGCAAGCTCCGTCATCAACGCGACGATGTAGGGCTGGGAGATCGTCTGCCGCCAGCCGATCCCGAGCGGCGAGTCCCGGTATGCCCACTCGCGGACGTCCTCCGGCACGAACAGGTGGCGCTCCACCTTCTCCATCGCGTCGACGACGCGCACGTCGAGCACCGGCGGGCGGCCGTCCCGGGGCTCGGAGATCGTGTCGCGCACCATCTGCCGGCGGAGCGCCGCGAAGTCGACGCGCTCCTGGGCCGAAACCGTACAACTCCCGGCGCCCACCGCGGTCGCCGCGGCGACGCCGAACCACAGGCCCCGCGCCGCGCGCCGCCGAAAGGCCGCGTGTAGCCTTCGCCATCCCGTCCGACCGCCGCCAACCGAGGTAGTCGTCATCGCTCGCCCCCCAACTCCGCCCAACCGTCTCTGGAACCGACCGGGCCTGCAAGCGTACATGGGGACACTGGCCTGCTCGAGCTCCGGCCTGGGCATGTACCAGCTCCTCCTGCCCTGGCTGCTGATCAGCGCGCTCTCCCTCCCGGCCGGCCGCGTCGGCCCGCTCCAGGCGGCCGTCGGCCTTCCCGGCGTGATCATCATGCTCTGGGGCGGCGCCAGCGCCGACCGCACGGACGCGCGGGCAACGCTGACCCGGGTGTTCGGCGCGGCGGCCCTCGTACCCCTCGGACTGATTCTCGTACTCGAACTCGGAGAGCTCAGCGTCTGGACCGTGACCGCGTGGGGCCTCGGAATCAGCGCCGCCCTGTCCTTCTCCGGGCCGGCCCAGCAGTCCGTGCTGAGCCGCATCGCGGGCCGGGATCTTCAGCGGGGAGTGACCGCGTCCACCGCCATCACGATGTTCACCACGATGATCGGGATCGGCGCCGCAGGCCAGCTCGACCGCATCGGTCTGCGCCAGGTCCTGCTGGTCCAGTGCCTGTGTCTGATCGCGGCCGCGCTCTGGATCCGAAGGATTGGGTCCCACGAGTCCGCCAACCACGGACCGACGGAACCCGCCTGGCGCCGGATCCGCGAAGGCTTCCGCGCCTCCTACCTCCAGCGTCCGGTCTTCGACGCGCTGACGGTCAACTTCGTCTCCAGCATCTTCAACGCGGGCGGCTTCCTGACCGCCTTTCCCTTCATCGTCCGGGAGGTCTACGACGGGGACGCGGAACTGCTCTCGTGGCTGATGATCGTCTTCTTCGCCGGCGCGGTCGTCTCGAACCTGATCATGCTCCGCTTCATGCCGTTCCGGAAGCCCGGCCGCTGGTTCATCCTGTTCCAGCTCTCCCGCGTCGTCGTTCTCTTCCTCATCTGGGTCGAACCGGCCTGGTGGCTGGTCGTCACCGGAGTCGTCGCCTGGGGCCTCAACATGGGCGTCACGACCACGCTGGCCCGGGCCATCGTCCAGGAGGCCGCCGAGCCGCTGTCCCGCGGCCGCGTCATGTCCGTCTTCGGTATCGGCCTGCTCGGCGCGCCGCTGATCGGCGCCGTCATCCTGGGCTGGATCGTCGAGGAGTACGGCGCCCTGGCCGGCCTGGTCCCCGGCATGGCGGTGTCGGTGCTGCTGTTCGCCTACAGTATGGCTGCCACTGAATTGTGGAGGTATCGGAGCGCGCCCTAGACCCCCGTCGACATATACTCCGTCACCGCCCGTCGCCTCGCGGGCAAACTGAGAAGTCCCTTCGGCGGTTGCCGTGCCTGGAGAAGGAGTCGCGACAATGACGGAGTACGCCCTGTTCTTCGAGACCGGTGGGCCGGTGTTCGGCCAGGGCTACGTTGCTCTGGTGACAGTACGAGGCCGGCTGCTGGCAGTCAGGACTCCGGACGACTTTGACTTGTACGGCGTCAACCCGGGCGGCGCGGCCGTACATGGTCCGACGCTCAACGAGGCCTACGTGAAGTTCGTCGAAGATCTGCGGCTCGCGCTGGTCGATATAGCCGCCGACGGCTGCGAGTTCAAGGAGTTCCGCCGCCAGGCCGGAGAGCTCTTCGCCACCACCGGCAGCCGAACCGAGGCGAGATGGGACGAGGCCCGGGCCCGTGCCCGCCGGGGGGATATCGACACGGAACTCGGGCTACGCATCGAACGCCACAATCCCGACCTGGGTATCGATGTCGAGCTTCTCGAGGAAGCGACGCCAGCAGCCAACTCGGCCCCGCAGCACCAGACTCCGGCCGCACTCGCGGCCTGATCGCTGCGGAGGGTCGGTTGGCCACAAGGGGAACGGTTCGCATCTCCCAAGTCTGGAAGATGCTGAATCGGTGTGCGCCCGGACACGAGAGAACGCTGAAGACACACCACTGGAGCGTCAAGTACAGGGGAAAGACCTACCCCTGGCTACCGAAGGGCCCCGGGCGCCATCAGGTCTTCGAAGTCTGGACGGGAAAGGTCGAGCAGCTCGTTGACGTTCTCGACATCGACCTTGATTGCGCCCGGAGGTACGTCCCTCAGTTGCCGCGACGCTGAAGCTCGCCGGGCAGGGTGCTACGCTCCGCACCCGCTCCAGTAGAGCCACCAGCCAGAACCCAGCCGCCCCTGACACAGGCCCCGTACCTCGATGAAGGCCGAGCGCTTCGAGAAACTCGTCGCACTGCTCAAGGAGCTGTTCCAGCTCGACAAGCCTGAACTCGATTTCGGGTTCTACCGGATCATGCACGCGCGGAGCGCCGAGGTGACGGGCTTCCTCGAGAACGAACTCCTGCCGCAGGTGCGAGCGGCGCTTGAGGAGTACGTCTCCGTAGACCGAGCTCAGATCGAGCGGGAGCTCCACGAGGCGACCGATCAGGCGAGATCGCTGGGGGTCGATCCCGACGCCACGGAAAAGGTGAAGGAACTGAAGGCGAAGCGAGCGTAAGCGGGCGATCTCGACGCTGTCGAGGCCGACGTCTACGACCATCTCTACCGCTTCTTCCGGCGCTACTACAAGGACGGTGACTTCATCAGCCAGCGCGTCTACAAGGACGGCGTTTACGCCATCCCCTACCAGGGCGAAGAGGTCAAGCTCCACTGGGCCAACGCCGACCAGTACTACATCAAGACGGACGAGTACCTGCGGAACTACAGCTTCCGACTGCGACCCGACGACGAGACCGACCCGATGCGGGTCCGCTTCCGGCTCGCAGACGCCGCCGAGGGCGAGCACGGCAACGTCAAGGTAGCCGACGACAGGAAGCGTGTCTTCATGCTGGCAGGCGGCGACTTCGCCGTCGACGAGCCGGGCGAGAGCGGGACCAGTGAACTCGTCCTGCGATTCGAGTACCGGCCAGCGACGATGGACGACTGGCCTGAGAGCGACCGGCCCGGAAAGACGAAGGCACCGAACCAGAAGAGCCTCCTCGACATCGCCGAAGCCCGGATCTTCAAGTCGGGAGTCGCAGAGCCGCACCTTCGCCGCTGGACCGCCGCCCTCGAGCGGAAGCACGTCAAGCAGAACGGCGAGCGGAGCGACAAGTCGCGGCTGCGCACCCACCTCGACCGCTACACGGCCCGCAACACCTTCGACTACTTCATCCACAAGGACCTGGGCGGCTTCCTCGGGCGCGAACTCGACTTCTACATCAAGAACGAGGTCATCCGCCTCGACGACATCGAGAACGACACCGCGCCCCGCGCCGAGCAGTATCTCTCGAAGATCCGCGCGATCCGCCGCGTCGCGGGGACGATCATCGACTTCCTCGCCTCCCTGGAGAACTTCCAGAAGCGCCTCTGGCTCAAGAAGAAGTTCGTCGTGGAGACCTCCTACTGCATCCGCCTCGGCTGCATCCCCGACGAGTTCCTGCCAGAGATCGCCGCCAACGATGCCCAGCGCCGCGAGTGGGTGGAACTCTGCGGGATCGACGAGATCAGGGGCGACCTGGCGACGCCGGGCTACAGCGAGCCGTTGACGGTCGACTTCCTTCGGTCGCAACCGACTCTGATGGTGGATTCAGGGCACTTCGAACCAGTGCTCTCGGAGGAGCTTGTTGCAGCAGCAGCTTCGCTCCCGGCCGATACCGCCGTCAGGTCGGAGAACGCCCACGCGATCCGACTCTTGTTCGCATCACTCTCCGGCCGTCTCGACTGCGTGCACATCGACCCTCCATACAACACCGATACGAGCGGTTTCCTGTACAAGAACAACTATCGCCACTCGACCTGGATCGCCATGATGGGCGAAAGGCTCAGGCTCCTTCCCGCCCTTCTCTCGGCGAAAGGAAGGCTCCTCTGCCACATCGACGAGAACGAGTACGAACGTCTGTATCTCCTACTTGACACGTTCCCTTTGGGGGTGGCCGACACTCTGGTCTGGGACAAAAGAAACCCGATGACCGGAGGCGGGGGAGTCGCGACTCAGCACGAGTATGTGCTCTGGCGATCGCGTACACAGGATGCGCTCGAACTCGACAGCGCCAACCAGAGAGAAATGGCAAAGAGAGCTGCGGATCTCATTCGACAGGCCGGCGGAGTGGTAACAGAAGACGTCAGGCGGCAGTTCCGCGAGTGGATCCGGAAGAACGCCGCCCTGAGCGGCGGAGAAAAGGCCTACCGCCAGATTGACGATGACGGCAGGGTGTTTCAGAGCGTCAGTCTCCGCGCACCCGAGCCGCGGTCCGATCCCAAGTTCTTTCTTCCACTTGTCCACCCGCTAACGGGCAAGACCTGTCCGGTTCCTCCAAACGGTTTCTCGCGCACGCCCGAAACGCTTGCAAGGATGCAACAGGCCGGAGAGATTCACTTCGGCAAGGACGAAACCACTCAACCGAGGCAGAAAATGTACCTGTCGCCGGAAACCAAGCGACAGTTGACCTCCATCATGCAGGATGCCACCCGCGGCCACACTGATCTCACCCGACTCGGCCTTGAACGCTTCCCTTACTGCCATTCGGCGAGCTTCTACGGTCGCCTTCTCCGTCCGGCCTGCCCGGCCAGTGGTTCCGGCCAGATCCTCGACTACTTCGCCGGCTCCGGCACCACGGGCCACGCCGTCATCAACCTGAACCGGGAGGACGGCGGCGACCGGCGGTTCATTCTCGTCGAGATGGGCGAGCACTTCGATACGGTGCTCCTGCCGCGGCTCAAGAAAGTCACCTACTCGCCCGAGTGGAAGGACGGCAAGCCGGTGCGGCAGGCGACGGCCGAAGAGGCGGAGCGCTCTCCCGACATCCTGAAGGTGATCCGACTCGAGTCGTACGAAGACACGCTGAACAACCTGCGTCCTTCCAAGGCGGCAAATGGCGATGCAGAGCGCGCCGCTTCCGGTGATCGCGGCAGTAAACCGGCTCACCCCCCCCCCCCCCCCCCCCCGACAATTTTGTCGCACACGTCGGCCGACGCTCCCTCGGATCGCAGGTTGGGTCAGAACGCCCTCCGCTACCTTCTCGACGTCGACGGCCGGCCCGGCGCATCGCTCCTCGACGTGGAGCGGTTTGTCGACCCGACGGCGTACACGCTCAGAATCAAGCGGCCCGGTTCGGACGAGAGCCGGGAAACCGCGGTCGACCTCGTCGAGACGTTCAACTGGCTGCTCGGCCTCCGGACTTCCCGGGCCTGGGCGCCCCGAGAGGTCGCGGCGAAGTTCGAGAGAGACTCTGAAGGTCGTCTGAGACTCAAGAGCGGCCTCGACGAGGCGGCGGGAGGACCGTGGTGGTTCCGCGCCGTCGAGGGTCTGCTTCCGGACGACCGCCGGGCGCTGATCATCTGGCGCAAGAGGCCGGGCGGCGACGAACCCTGCGGCATCGAGCAGGACAACCTGGTGCTCGACGAGTGGTTTCGCTCGCAGGGCTGGGCCGATCCGGACGTCCCGGGCGAGGACGGCTTCGACCTGATCTACGCGAACGGCGATCACAACCTGCAGAACCTTCGGCCAGCGGGCTTCACCTGGACGGCCCACCTGATCGAAGAACACTTCATGCGACTCATGTTCGAGGACGATGAGCCGAGTTGATCACGGTCGCCACCGACGTCCGCTTCCCGCAGACACGGGACTTCTTCGCCGTAGTTGGCCGCCCCGCAAGCGGCAGGCGGCGGTCGGAACGCCGCTGCGCGGCTACGTGGGCGGCCTGCGGGCGAACCGGGGCGATGGCCCGGTCTAAACGGAAGCGAGTGGCCTTCTCGCGAAAACTGGCGCTCCATCGCTGGCTACTCGGCCTGTTCGGTTGCGAGAACCTGGACGGACTCGCCGGACACATGAAGGGTGATGAGTTCCCGGGACTCACGGCGGACAACGTTCATCGCTTCCACGAGGCGCTTCGCCTGCACGTGCCCACGGAGAAGCGGCCCGACCTGCCCGACGACCGCCTACTGGAGGCGGACCAGCGGATCGTGGCGACCACTCAACGACTGAACGAGGCTCGCCTCCGCCGCGGCAAGCGCCCGATCCGGTGGCTCTACTTCCAGTACCTGGCGCTACTGGCAACAGACATCTACCTGGACCTCTGGTTCCGGGATCCGAAGCGGCTGCTCGCCGAACTGAACACGGCCGTCAAGTCCCTGAATCGGGACCTCCCGAGCGGCGACCGGCTCGAACCGGCCGGCGAGGCTGCGACAGACCGGGACGCGGCGAACCTGCTGAACAAGCTGGCGTTCTGGATGGCGACCGGAAGCGGCAAGACGCTGCTCATGCATGCCCACCTCCTTCTCTTCCAGGAGTTCCTCGGGCGGCACGATCGACATCATGCGTTGAACCGCATCATTCTTCTGACCCCGAACGAAGGCCTCTCTCGCCAACACCTGGACGAGTTCGAAGTCGCCGGCATCGCGGCGCGCCCGTTCGACCGGAACGCCCTCCCCGGCGCCTGGGTCGAAGTGCTCGACGTACACAAGCTGCACGACGAGATGGGGGAGAAGAGAGTCGCCGTGGCCGCCTTCGAGGGCAACAACCTCGTGCTCGTCGACGAAGGGCACCGTGGCGCCTCCTCGGGCAAGCAGGGCCAGTGGATGCGAAGGCGCGACGAACTCTGCGAGCGAGGATTCTCGTTCGAGTACTCGGCGACCTTCGGCCAGGCGGTGGACAAGGACCGGAAACTGACCAACACGTATGCCCGGTCGATTCTGTTCGACTACTCGTACCGCTGGTTTCACGGCGACGGCTACGGCAAGGACTACCGGATCGCCAACCTCGAGGGCCACCACGACGCCGACTGGCAGCAGCGCTACCTGACCGCGGCCCTGCTCGCATTCTTTCAGCAGCAGTGGCTCTACAGCCGCGAAGGAAGAGCGCTCGGCCCCTGGGCCATCGAGCGGCCGTTGTGGGTGTTCGTCGGAAGCCGGGTCACGAAGGGCCTGAACCAGGACGATGCATCCGATGTGGTTCGGATCGTCCAGTTCCTCGACGAGTACGTCCAGAACGCAAGCGCCAGTACGACGAGCATCCAGGCGCTGTTGGAACACGGACTCGAGACCACCGGCGGCAGGAACCTGTTCGCCGATCAGTTCGCTCCCCTTCAGAACTCGGGCATGAATGCCGGGAGCATCTTCAGTGAAACACTCTCCAAGACCTTCAATGCACCGGGAGGCGGCGGTCTCCGGGTCGAACGTCTCAAGGGGACCGGTGGGGAACTAACGCTTCGGCTCGGAGAGAACGAACCGTTCGGCGTGATCAACGTCGGCGACGGAGGAAAGCTCGCCAAGCGCTGCCGGGACGCTGGCATCGTCGTGACCGAGCGGGTGTTCTCGGAGTCGGCCTTCGACGACGTCCAGTCCGCGGACTCTCACATCCACCTCGTCGTCGGCGCCCGGAAGTTCACGGAAGGCTGGAACAGCTGGCGCGTCAGTTCGATGGGCCTGATGAACGTCGGTAGGACCGAAGGCGCCCAGATCATCCAGATGTTCGGCCGCGGCGTCCGACTGAAGGGTCGCGACATGACTCTCAAACGGAGTTCGGCGCTCCCAAACGTCGCTAGCGAGGCGCCCGCGGCGTTGCCGCACCTGGAAACGCTCCAGGTGTTCGGCATCAGGGCGAACTACATGGCGCAGTTCCGCGACTTCCTGGCACAGGAGGGAGTTGCCGCCGACCGCGAGGAGTTCTTCCTCCCGGTTCGGCGACACGCTCTGCCGAACGACCCACCACTTGGAACGATCCGGCTGGCCGAGGACGTTGCCGGCACCGAACCCGAGGCAGCGTTCCGCCGCCGCGGCCCGATGCCCGTCCTTGGCCCACCCGCTCAGGCGCCGCGCCCGATCAGGAACCGGCTCTGTCCGGCGGTCCGCCTCGACTGGAACCCCAAGGTGCGAACGCTCGCCTCCGTCGACTCCAGTGCCGAGGTCACCTCGAAGAATGAGGCGACCTTGGACCGCGACCACATCCGCCTCATCGATCAGGACGCACTCTTCTTCGACCTGGTGCGCTTCAAGACGGAACGCGGCTGGCACAACCTGACCGTGTCGCGTACTGCGATCCGCCAACTGCTTGCCGACCCCTCCTGGTACCGACTCCAGGCGCCCGCAACCCTGTTCGAGCACGACAACTGGTCCAACGTCCGCCACTGGAAGGAGATCGCCGCTTCCCTGCTCAGAAAGTACACCGCTCGCTACTACGCCCTTTGTCGCCAGGCTTGGGAAGCCCGGCACCTGGAGATTCAGCCGCTACGCGACGACGACCCGAACCTTCAGGTGACCGGCGGGCGTGGCGGCCAAGGCTTCTTCGTCGAGGTTGCCTCAACGGCTGGCGCCACCGACGTCGGTGATCTCGAACAGAGTCTCGCCGATCTGAAGCGGGCGATCGAGCAAGGCAAGCTCTCCGATTGGGACGAGCATCAGGTCAGGGCTCTTCGCCTGAAGGAGCACCTGTACTGGCCGCTGCTGTCCGTCGAAAACGACAAGATCCGGGTCTCGCCACCCACCCTGAACGAAGGCGAGTACCGCTTCGTCAGCGACCTGCAGGACTTCCTCCAGCAGCAGGCGGCCGCACTCGCAGGCGTCCGCATTCACCTCATGCGCAACCAGAGCCGGGGGCGCGGCATCGGCTTCTTCGAGGCGAACAACTTCCACCCCGACTTCATCCTGTGGGCGCTCCGCGACGGCCGCCAGCACATCGCATTCGTCGACCCGAAGGGTCTGGTACACCTATCGGGACCGGACGACCCGAAGGTCCTTCTCAGCACAACGATCAAGGAAGTCGAGGAGCGGTTGTCGGGCAACCGCGTTCGCCTCGAGTCGTTCATTGTTTCCGTCACTCGCTTCAACGATCTGGACGAACGCTGGCAGGTGGAGGGACGCACGCTCAACCAGCAGGACCTGGCCGAACGTCACGTTCTGTTCCAGAGGGACGACCCCAACTACGTCCACGGCCTGTTCAGCCGCCTCGGCGTCCTCTGAACGAGAGTCTTCCCTCGTTCAGGCTCGGCACCCGGCCGCCCGAACGCCGATCAAGAACGGAATCGACCCTCGCCGAGCTCGCAGTATCGATCGTACGTGCTCCGGTCGATGTTCGATCCGCAGAGGATCAGCCCGACACGCGCACCCGAGAGCTCCTCGGCGAGACCCGGCAGGGAAGCCGTGGTGGCGGCGCAGGCGGGCTCCACGGCAAGCTTCAGTTCTCTGAAGATGAGCCCCATGGCTTGAGCCAACTCGCGGTCGGTGACCAGGGCGAGCCGATCCACGTTGCTTCTGCAGAGCGTGAAGGGCAGCCGTTCGGTCATGGGCGGCGCCAGACTGTCCGCGATCGTGTCCACGCCTTCGAGGTGCTCCGGTCTGCCGGACCTGAAGCTCCTGTGCATGGCGTCGGCGCCCACGGGTTCCACGCCGACAACGAGGCAATCGGGGTTCAGTCGCTTCGTGATCGCCGACACGCCCCCGGCCAGGCCGCCGCCACCGATGGCGACGACGAGCACGTCCAGGTCTCCAAGCTGCCGATGCATCTCGAGACCGAGCGTCGCCGCGCCGAGGGCCGTCGCCACGCCGTCGAATGGATGGATCATCGCCCGGCCTTCCGCGGCCGCGATCGCGGCCACCATCTCGAATCCGCTGGGGCCATCCTCCGCCATCAGGATCTCGGCGCCAAGCGCCCTGGCCAACTCGACGCGCGCCGGATTCGCCGATCGCTGCATGACGACCTTCGCGCTGGTCCCGGCCGCCTTCGCCGCATACGCCACGGCGATCGCGTGATTGCCCGCGCTCATGGCCGTCACGCCGGCCCGCAGTTGTTCGGCGCTCAGTCGCAGTACGTTCGACAGCGCCCCTCGCGCCTTGAACGTACCGGAGCGCTGAAAGAGCTCCTGCTTGGCGTGGACGCGGCTGTTCCCCGGCAGGATCGCCCGCATCTCGGGGCCCGACCACTCGACGACCGGCGTCTCGACGATGTGAGGGGCGATCAGCGCGAGTGTGTCTTCGACCGCCTTCAGCGTGATGCCATGGTCGCCGTCGCTCACCGCCTTCGACGTCGGGGGCGCGTCATGCGGCTCGGAAGTCCAGCGATTACTGCCGCTAGCCATGGCCGGCCGTTCTTCCTGGTTTACTGTCGGACATAGGCGAGCGGTGGGAAGCGCACTTCCAGCACCGATCTCACTGCCACCGAGCCTTCCGGCAGCTTCTCCAACACCTGGAGTACCTGAGGGCCCTCCGGCGGTCCCATTGGCGCCACGAGCTTCCCGCCCAAGTCAAGCTGGTCGATCAGCGGTTGCGGCACGGCGTCCACCGGCGCCTTGATCACGATCGAGTCGAACGGCGCGAACTCCGGCCAGCCCTCGAAGGGTGCGCCGACCCCCACCGTTACGTTGCCGTAGCCGAGATCGCCGAGGGTGGCGGCGGCCTTCTCCGCCAGCGCTTCAACAGGTTCGATCGTGTAGACGTGCTCGACCATCTCGAACAGTACGGCGGCCAGATAGCCAGAGCCTGTACCGACCTCCAGTACCTTGTGGCCGCGGACAGGCAGCGTGGGTACGGTGTAGACAGTCGCGTCCCTACCGGAACCCATCGCCACTTCGTGCGTGCGAAGGGGCACCGCGAGTTCGGCCATCAACGCCACGATGTAGGCATCCGGAGTCGTCCGGCCCCAGCCGATCGGCAGCTCGGTGCCGCGATAGGCGCGAGCCCGCTCCGCCGCCGGCACGAAGTGATGCCGAGACACTCCCGAGATTCCGCCGATCACGTTGACTACCCGATGAACATCCACGTCCGGCCGCTCCATGGCCTGCCTGAGAACGTACCCGATCATCTCGGCACGTTCTTCGGATCGCTCCGAGCGGGCGACTCCAGCCACACCCCTCGCCACCATGACCGTGAAGTAGCAGACGGAGAAGAGCGTGAACACGCCGGCGGCCCAAACAACGACCGGAGCGAACGCCAGCGGGCGGGCCGCCGACCGGTCCGCCAGGCTCCGCCTCAGCACCGCTCCCAACGGGCGGTCGAGTTGAATCCGGCCCTCGACCGGAACATGCCCGCGACCCCGGTCATCGACTCTCTTTCGAGTCGCCAGGGATCGCCGGATCTTCACGTCAACCGGCCCTCTGGCCCTCAGGCGATCCTCGTCGCCGTAGCCACTCCACCGTGCTCAGCGCCAGTAGCGCGAAGACGATCAGGAAGGTGGCGACGGCCAGAATCGTCGGGCTGATCTCCTCGCGGATGCCGGACCACATCTGGCGCGGCAGGGTGCGCTGATCCAGGCCGCCCATGAAGAGGACGATGACGAGTTCGTCGAAGGATGCCGCGAAGGCGAACAGGGAACCCGAGATGACGCCGGGCAGGATGAGCGGCAGTTGCACCCGGCGGAACGCGACGAGGGGATTCGCGCCGAGGTTCGCGGCCGCGCGCATGACGGTCCAGTCGAAGCCGGCCAGGGTCGCGCTCACCGTGATCACGACGAAGGGCGCGCCGAACACGGCGTGCGCGAGGATGATCCCGATGTGGGTCTGCGCCAGTCCCAGGCTCGAGTAGAAGAAGAACATGCCGACCCCGGCGATGATCACCGGCGTGATCATCGGCGAGATGAGCAGCGCCGTGACGATCTTCCGTCCCGGCATCGCGGGGTGGGCGAGACCCAGAGCCGCCGCGGTCCCGAGCACGGTGGCGACGACGGTCGCGGATACGCCAATGACCAGGCTGTTCAGAAGCGGCCGCGTCCACTCGTCGCCGTCTAAGATGCTCTGGTACCAGCGGAGCGAGTACGCCTCCGGGTCGAGCCGCAACATGCCCTCGGTGAAGGTGAAGTACGGCTCGGCGTTGAAACTGAGCGGCACGAGGACGAGGATCGGCGCGATCAGGAAGACGAAGGCGGCGACGCAGAACGCGACGTAGCCCCAGCGGGCGACCCGGTAGCCGGGGCTGAGCGCGCCGCCGACCATCATCCGAGTCCGATCCGGTCGATGCCGACCAGGCGGTCGTAGACCACGTAGAGCAGGGTCACGCCGCCCAGCAGCAGCGCCGCCAGAGCCGCCGCCAGACCCCAGTTGAGCGAGGTCTGGACGTGGTAGGCGATCATGTTCGAGATCAACTGCCCGCTCTGGCCGCCGACCAGGGCCGGGGTGATGTAGTAGCCGATCGCCAGGATGAAGGTGAGCAGGCAGCCGGCGCCGACGCCCGGCAGCGTCTGCGGCCAGTAGACGCGGCGCAGCGCCTGGAACGGGGTCGCACCCAGCGACACGGCGGCGTTCATGTAGGCGGGCGGGATGGCCCGCATGACCGAGTAGAGCGGCAGAACCAGGAACGGCAGCAGCACGTGGGTCATCGCAACGAACGTGCCCGTCATGTTGTAGATCATCGCGATCCGGCCGTCGTCGCCGATCAGTCCGATCGCGACCAGGAAGTCGTTCACGATGCCCTGGTTCTGGAGCAGGACGATCCAGGACGTGGTCCGCACGAGCAGCGAGGTCCAGAACGGCAGCAGTACGAGCAGCAGCAGGACGTTCGCTCGCTTGGGCGGAGAGTTGGCGATCATGTGGGCCACCGGATAGCCGATGACAAGGCAGAGCAGCGTAACGCCCAGGCTGACCAGGAACGTCCGCCAGAACAGCGGCACGTAGATCCGCCACACCTCCGGCGCCCGCTGGTAGCCGCCATCCGGACCGCGCTCGAAGTCGAGCGCCTTGAGGTAGTGGCGGGCCGTCAACCGCTGGCCGGCGGCCCGAAGCGCCCGCCAGGGCTCGGGACCGCCCCAGCGGGCGTCGATGCCGATCATCGTCTCGCGCCAGAAGGCGCCGCCCATCTCGACGCCGGCATCCTCCGCAACGGCGGCCGCCTCGGCCATCTCCCGCGAATCACCCATGATCGTGCTGCGCATGCCGCTCACGACACGGTTCACGCGGTTGGCCGTGCGCCCCAGGGTGCGCTCCTCCCGCGCCGCGACGAACTCACGGGCGGTGGCCGCGAAGGCCTCGTCGGACGGAGTTCCCTGGCCATCCCAGCCGCGCAACGCGGCCATCGTCTCGGGCAGCGCGTCGGCGACCTCGGGATCGTAGAAGCTCTTCGTCAGCAGGTTGACCATCGGACCGAGGAACGTCACGGAGACGAACGCCACCAACGGCAGGGCGAGGCCGGCCGCCCGCAACCGCGGCCCCATCGCCCGGCGCCAGAGCGGTCTGGCTGCCGGCTGGCTCACGCCTGGAGATTCCTGCGCCGTCACGGCTCTACTCCAACCCTCATCGCGCCAGCCAGGCGGTGAAGCGCTCCAGCATCTCGTCGCCGTGATCCGCCCACCACTGCCAGTCGGTCATCAGGTAGTTCTTCATGTTCGCGGGGTTCGTCGGCATGTGCGGCCACATCTCCGTGCCCGTTTCGAAGTGCCGATCGATCAACCTCTCCGCCGAGTAGCGCGCCGGACTGTAGGCGATGTAGCGGCCGACTCCCGCCATCGACTCGGAGCGGGCCGCATGCTGGACGAATCGGATCGCGTCGTCGAGCCGCGGCGTACCCGCGACGATCGCTAGCTGGCCCCGGTTCAGGACCTGGCCGTCCCACACGATGACGAAGGGCTGCCCCTCGAGCACCTGGGCGTTGAAGATACGCCCGTTGGCGGCCGTCGTCATGATGACCTCGCCGTCCGCCAGCAACTGCGGGGCCTGGGCGGACGTGTCCCACCACACGACCTGGTCCTTGATCGTGTCCAGCTTGCGGAACACCCGTTCCAGGCCCTCCGGCGAACTCAGCACGTCGTAGACGCGCTCCTTGGGAACTCCGTCCGCCATCAGCGCCATCTCCAGGTTCGCTTCCGGCGACCTTCTCATGCCGCGCCGCCCGGGAAACCGCTCCAGGTCGAAGAAGTCGGCGAGCCGGGTCGGCGGCGGTCCGGTGAGGACGTCCCGGTTGTACGCGAAGATCGAGGAGAACAGCAGGTTGCCGACGCCGCACTCCGTGTTCATCTCGGGCAGAAAGTCGTCCTCCGGAAGCTCCCCGCCGGGACCCGGCGGCAGGATCGAGGGATCGATCAGTTCCAGGACGCCCTCGTCGCAGCCGTTGACCGTCTCGGCCACGGAGAGGTCGACGACGTCCCAGTGAACCACACCGGCTTCGACCTGGGCCCGGACCTGGGCCAGTCCTCCCTGGAAGTCGGCGAGATCGACCCGCACCCCGGTCTCTTCCGTGAAGGACTCGTGGTAGCCCTTGACGCAGGCGCGCGCGTAAGAGCCTCCGTAGGAGACGGCGGTGATCGAGCGTTCGCCCGCATCGCTGGCAGGCGCCGAACCCTGAGGAGGGTCCGCGGCCAGCCGGCAGCCGGCGACCACGAGGACGCTCAGGACGATTGCGCCCGAACTCCTCATCGCGCCAGCCAGGCGGCGAACCGCTCCTGCATCTCGTCCCTGTGGTCGGCCCACCACTCCCAATCGCTCATCAGGAAGTTCTTCATGTTCGCCGGGTTCGTCGGCATGTGCGGCCACATCTCCGTGCCCGTCTCGGCGTGGCGGTCGATCAGCGCCTGGCCGGAACGGCGCGCGGGGCTGTACGCGATGTACTTCCCCACGCCCGCCATCGATTCGGAGCGGGCGGCGTGGCGCATGAAGCGCAGGGCACCCTCGAGGTGCGGAGTGCCGGCCACGACCACGAGCTGGCCCCGGTCCATGACCTGCCCGTCCCAGACAATGACGAAGGGCTGGTCCTCCAGGACCTGGGCGTTGAAGATCCGTCCGTTCCAGGCCGTGCTCATGATGACCTCGCCGTCGGCGAGGAGCTGCGGCGGCTGGGCGCCGGCCTCCCACCACACGACGTCGTCCTTGATCGTGTCCAGCTTCCGGAACGCGCGATCGAGACCCTCCTCCGTTCCGAGCAGCTCGTAGATCCGTTCCTTCGGCACGCCGTCGGCCATCAGCGCGAACTCCAGGTTCGCCTCCGGCTTCCGCTGCATGCCCCGGCGCCCCGGGAAGCGTTCCAGGTCGAAGAAGTCGGCGATCGTCGCCGGCGCGGGACCCGGCAGGGTCTCCGGGTTGTACGCGTAGATCGTGGAGTAGAGCAGCGTCCCCACGCCGCACTCCGTGTTCGTCTCCGGCAGGAAGTCGTCCGCCGGCGGCTCGCCGTTCGGGCCCGGCGGCAGCAGCTCCGGTTCGATCAGCTCCAGAACGCCCTCGTCGCAACCGGTGATCGTGTCGGCGACGCCCAGATCGACGACGTCCCAATGGACGGCGCCGGCCTCGACCTGGGCGCGGATCTGCGCGAGGCCGCCGTTGAAGTCCTCCAGGTTGACCCGGATGCCGGTCTCCTCGGTGAAGGACTCGTGGTAGCCCAGAACACAGGCGCGGGCGTAGGAGCCGCCGTAGGAAACGACCGTGATCGATCCTTCGCTCGCGTCCGGACCCGGAGAGCCGGGATCCGTTCCATCCCCCGCCTGCGGCGCGCAGCCGGCCAGCAGCGCTGCGGCCGCGACGGCGGCCGCCCTCACCACTCTTCTTCGCCTTCCGCCAACTCCTCCGGCACCAGCGCCCGGCAGTCGAGCGCCGCCCAGCCGACCCGCACCGTGTCGCCCGGCAGCACGGCGCCGTGACCCACGACGTTCGGGATCTTCGCGATGAAGTCGGAGGCGCCGCCGACCGTCATGTGAAGGCGCAGATGGTCGCCGAGGAAGATCATGTCGTCGATCCGCGTCTCGATCTCGTTCCGGTAGCGGCCGTCCGGCGGCGCCACCGCGACGCGCTCGGGCCGGATGACGACCGTGGTTCGAGCGCCCGGAGGGCACAGGCCCAGGCTCATCGCGCGGACCTTCTGGCCGCCGATGTCCACTTCGCAGACGCCGTCCTCGTCGCTGACGACGACGCCGTCGAGCCGGTTGTTCTCGCCGATGAACCGGGCGACGAAGGCCTTCTCGGGTTCCTCGTACAGAACCTCGGGCGACGCCGCCTGCTCGATGACGCCGTTGTGGAACACGGCCACCCGGTCGGAGAGCGTCATCGCCTCCTGCTGGTCATGCGTCACGTAGACGACCGTCACCCCGAGGGTCGAGTGAATGCGCCGGATCTCGTACTGCATCTCCTCGCGCAGGCGCCGGTCGAGAGCGCCCAGCGGCTCGTCCATCAGGACGATCTCCGGCTCGAACACCAGCGCGCGGGCGATCGCCACCCGCTGCTGCTGGCCGCCGGAGAGCTGGGCCGGTCTCCGATCCTCCAGACCCTCGAGCTGAACGAGGCTGAGCGCCTGCTTGACCCGCTCCCGCCGCAGGGCCGGCTCGACGCCGCGGACCTCGAGCGGGAAGGCCAGGTTGCCGCCCACCGTCATGTGGGGGAACAGGGCGTAGTTCTGAAACACCATGCCGATCCCGCGCCTGTGGGGCGGCAGATCCTGGATCGGCCGGCCGCCGATCCGGATCGTCCCCGCCGTGGTCGCCTCGAAGCCCGCCAGCATCATCAGACAGGTCGTCTTGCCCGAGCCGGAAGGCCCCAGCAGGGTCAGAAACTCGCCCCGCTCCACGGCGAGATCGAGCCCTCGCACGACGAGGTTCTTACCGTCGTAGCTCTTGTCGACCCCAGCGAACTCGACGTGCGGAACGCGGTTCTCGCCGCGATCGTCAGGGGCCGGGGCGCTCACGAGGCATGACTATACTCACGAACCGGCACGGGACTCTCGAACCGGAACAGGGTTCCCCGACCAACCAGATGTCCAAGCAGGCCACCGCGGACGGACCTTCCGGGCCCCAGGCCGGTGAAGCCATCGCGGAAGAGCCGATCGACTTCCGCACTCACCCCGCGCGCTACCGGCACTGGAAACTCAGGATCGAGCCTCCCCTCGCCTTCCTGACCCTGGAGGTCGACGAGCAGGCGGGGCTCCGGCCCGGCTACCAGCTCAAGCAGAACTCCTACGACCTCGGCGTCGACTTCGAGCTCTACGACGCGACACAGCGGCTGCGGTTCGAGCACCCTGAGGTCCGCGCCGTGGTGCTCCGCTCCGACCGCGACCGGATCTTCTGCGCCGGCGCCAACATCGGCATGCTCGGCGCCTCATCGCACCAGTTGAAGGTGAACTTCTGCAAGTTCACGAACGAGACCCGGCTGGCGATCGAGGACGCCTGCCAGCACTCGGGCCAGCGCTACCTCTGCGCGGTCCGCGGCACGGCCGCCGGCGGCGGCTACGAGCTGGCGCTCGCCTGCGACCGCATCCTCCTCGCCGACGACGGGAGTTCGGCCGTCTCGCTGCCCGAAGTGCCGCTGCTCGGCGTCCTTCCTGGCACCGGCGGACTCACCCGGCTGCTCGACAAGCGCCGCGTCCGCCGCGACCGGGCCGACCTCTTCTGCACGCTGGAGGAGGGCGTCAAGGGCCGGCGGGCAGTGGACTGGAACCTCGTCGACGAACTGCTGCCGCGATCGTCCTTCGACGACGGTGCGAAGGCGCGGGCGCTGGAACTGGCCGCCTCGAGCGACCGTCCCGCCACGGCCGGAGGCGCGGACTGGCCCGAGGTCGAACCGAAACTGGAGGGGGACTCCATCGTCTTCTCGACGCTACGCGTCGAGTTCGACCGCGAGCTCGGCGCCGCCCGTCTCACCGTCCTCGGCCCGACCGCACCGCCACCGGGCGACGCGCCGGAAGCACTCGCCGGGAGCGCAGGCTTCTGGCCGCTCGTCCTGGCCCGGGAACTCGACGACGCCCTGCTCCACCTGCGCCTGAACGAGACGCGGACCGGGCAGCTCGTCATCGAGTCCGAAGGCGACCTGGGCGCGGTGGCCGCCTTCGACGCGTTCCTCCACCGGGAACGCTCGCACTGGTTCGTGCGCGAGGTGCTCCTGTACTGGAAACGGGTCCTCAAGCGCCTCGACCTGACCGCGCGCAGCGTGTTCACGCTGATCGCGCCGGGGAGCTGCTTCGCCGGCCTGCTGCTCGAACTCGCGCTGGCCTCGGACCGCTCCTACATGTTCGAGGGCGAGAGCGAGGACGGCGCACCGCCGCCCTCCATCCAGCTCGGCGAATTGAACTTCGGAGCGTTTCCCACGCCGAACGGGCTCTCCCGCCTCGAAACCCGGTTCCTCGGCCGGGAGGACGCGATCGATTCCCTCCGTGGACTCATCGGCACGCCTCTGGAAGCCGCTGACGCCGAGGCGGCCGGGCTGGTCACCGAAGTCCTCGACGACCTGGACTGGGAGGACGAAGTGCGCATCGCGCTCGAGGAGCGGGCCAGCTTCTCGCCCGACGCCCTGACCGCGCTGGAGGCCAACCTCCGCTTCCCCGGTCCCGAAACCCTCGAGAGCAAGATCTTCGGACGCCTCAGCGCCTGGCAGAACTGGATCTTCCAGCGTCCCAACGCGGTCGGCGAGGAAGGGGCGCTTCGCCTCTACGGCACCGGCCGCCGACCCCGTTTCGACAGCGAACGGATCTGACGGAGCACACGATGACCAAGCTGGACAGCACCGTCGACTACGACGTCCTGATTCCGAACAACGTCGCGCTGGCGTCGGACGCCCGCGTCCGCCGCGGCCTGGAGCGCTGGCACCCCGGCTACATCGACTGGTGGATGGACATGGGGCCGGACGGATTCCAGACCTCCGACGTCTATCTCCGCACCGCGGTCCGGGTCGAGTCGAAGGGCGCGGACAAGTGGGCCGTCTTCGACTACGTGAAGATGCCCGACTACCGCTGGGGCATCCTGCTCGCACCGCAGGATCCGGACCGGAAGATTCCCTTCGGCCGCCACGTCGGCGAGCCCGCCTGGCAGGAGGTTCCCGGCGAGTACCGCGCGATGCTCCGGCGCCTGATCGTCATCCAGGGCGACACGGAGCCGGCGTCCGTCGAGCAGCAGCGCTTCCTGGGCAAGACCGCCCCCTCGCTCTACGACATGCGGAACCTGTTCCAGGTCAACGTCGAGGAAGGGCGCCATCTCTGGGCGATGGTCTACCTGCTACAGAAGTACTTCGGCCGCGACGGCCGCGAGGAGGCCGGCGAACTGCTGCGACGCCGCTCCGGCTCGGACGACGCCCCGCGCATGCTCGGCGCGTTCAACGAGGAGACCCCCGACTGGCTCTCCTTCTTCCTCTTCACCTTCTTCACCGACCGCGACGGCAGGATGCAGCTCGAGTCCCTGGCGCAGTCCGGTTTCGACCCGCTGTCCCGCACCTGCCGCTTCATGCTGACGGAAGAGGCCTTCCACATGTTCGTCGGCGAGACCGGCGTGACCCGCATCGTCCAGCGCACGTGCGAGGCGATGCGCGAGGCCGGCATCGACGATCCGAGCGACATGGAAGCGGTGCGGGCGCTCGGCGTGATCGACCTGCCGACGATCCAGAAGAAGGTGAACCTGCACTACTCGCTGACCCTCGACCTGTTCGGCTCCGAGCTGTCCACGAACTCGGCCAACTTCTTCAACGCCGGGCTCAAGGGACGCTTCCGTGAGCACCGCCTGGAGGACGACCACCGGCTGCACGACGCCACCTACGGGATCCCGGAACCGGCGAACGGCGGCTGGCAGATCGTGCAGCACCCGGCCCTGAACGCGCTGAACGCACGCCTGCGCGACGACTTCACCGGCGACTGCAGCCTCGGCGTCGGCCGATGGAACCAGACGATCCGCCAGGCCGGACTCGACTTCGAGATCACCCTGCCCCACGTGGCCTTCCACCGGCAGATCGGCGTCTACCGCGACCTCCACGCCACGCCGGCGGGCGGGATCCTCCCGGAAGACGAATGGACCCGGCGCCAACACGAGTGGCTGCCCGACGAAAGCGACCGCGCGTTCATCGAGTCCCTGATGAAGCCCGAGTTCCGGCCGGGCCGCTACGCCTCCTGGATCGCCGAGCCGCGAATCCGGATCAACCACAAGCCCGGCGACTTCGAGTGGGTCAAGCTGGCCGAGGCGTAGCCCGTCTCCGTGTCGCCGACTACGTCGGCGGCGCTAGGGGTACAGCAGGCCCGTCCGCCACGCGTCCCCATCCCGCTCGTAGAACGTCCGGTCGTGGAGCCGATGATCCCGGGCGACCCAGAACTCGAAGCGTCGTGGCACGACCCGCAGCCCCGTCCAGTGCGGCGGGCGCGGCACGTCGCGGCCTGCAAAGCGCTCGGTCACCTGCTCGAAGTCGGCGACGAGCTGCTCGCGGCTCCCCAACGGCCGGCTCTGCTGCGAGGCCCAGGCGCCGAGCTGGCTGTTCCGGTCCCGGGTCGCGAAGTAGGCGTCGGCTTCGGCGTCGCCGACCCGTTCGGCGCGGCCGAAGACGCATACCTGTTCCTTCGGCTCGCGCCAGAAGAAGTTCAGGCTCACATCGGGCCGAGCCAGGATCTCCCGGCCCTTGCGGCTCTCGAGGTTCGTGTAGAAGACGAAGCCGTCGCGGTCGAACTGCTTGAGCAACACGACCCGGGACGAGGGGCGACCCTGCTCGTCGGCGCTCGAGACGACCATCGCGTTCGGCTCCGTGAGCCCGGTGGCCGAGGCCCGCTCGAACAGGACGCGAAAGCGCTCGAAGGGATCGGGGGCGTGCGCCATGAGCGAACTCTGACCGATCCGGCGACGAGCGCCAACCCCCGGCGTGGCTTCGCCGCCATATGAAACGATCGCCCCGAAACGCCTCGCATGCTCGGACTTTCGGCCCAGCCCATCCTCACCATGACCTTGCACCACAGAACTCGCTTCGCTACGTTCCGCTGCGCAAGGTCATAGTTGGCCCATGAAGGCAGGCGTACTCCAGTTCTTCTCCTGGCCCGACCGGCGGATTCCGCTGGATCAGGTCTACCACCGGGCGTTCCAGCGCATCGACATCATGGAGCAGAACGGCTATGACGCCGTCTGGCTGGCGGAGCACCATTTCAGCTCGTTCAGCATCTGTCCGTCGATCCACATGATGGGCACTCATGTGGCCGCGAGGACGAAGAGACTCCGCATCGGCACCGGCGTCTCCCTGGCGCCCTTCTACAACCCGCTGCGACTGGCCGAGGAGATCGCGTTGCTCGACGTCCTGTCCGGCGGCCGCGTGAACTGGGGCGTCGGCCGCGGCTACCAGGAGGGCGAGTTCAAGGCCTTCGGCGTCGACCCGCAGCACAGCTACGAGGTGTTCCGAGAGCACGTCCAGACGGTGATCGGCGCCTGGACCGAGGAACGCGTGACCTTCGCGGGCGAGCACTTCCAGTGCGAGGATGTCGAGGTGCTGCCAAAGCCGGCGCAGCAGCCGCATCCGCCCGTGTGGCTCGCGGCCTCGTCGCCCGAGGCGATGAACTGGGCCGCCGAGAACGGCTTCTCGATCATGCTCGACCCGCATTCGGCGCACGCCCGGATCGCCGAGAAACGGGAGCTGTACCGGGGGATCCTCGAGAACCACGGGCACTCGATCGACGGCCGGGAGATCCCGATGGCGCGGCTGATCGCCTGCGCGCCGACCCGGGAGGAAGCGGAGCGGATCGCGCGCCAGGGAGCCGAATGGACGGTCGGCTCGCACCGCAGGAAGGGCGTGCGCGCGGCCAGGGTCGAAAGCAAGCTCAACCGTGAACTCAGCGAACTCGCGCAGGACCACATCTTCGTCGACTCGGAAACTCAGTCCGCGATCGACCGCTATCTCGACGGCGTCATCATCTACGGCACCCCGGACGAACTCGTCGACGAGATCGCGCGCCTCAAGGAGGAGATGTTCCTCGACTACCTGCTGCTGGCGCCGCTCAGCCACAGCACGTTCGTCCAGTTCACGGACGAGGTACTGCCCCGCGTCGCGTGAACACGGCGGCCGGCGGGAGGCTCTACTGCGACCGGGCCCCCTGCCGGAGCCGGATGCCGGCCAGTAGCCCGGGTGGCGCGATTCCGCGCCACCCGTGAACCAGTCCGCGCGCCCGTCATCGGGCGCGCGGATGGCAGGCCGGCGCACCGACAGCCGGACCGTCTCCAGGCCGCGGTCAGGAACGGCGCTTGAACACGTAGGACAGGCCCTCCTCGGCGAAGGCGCGGCAGGCCTTGTCCTTGAACTCGACCGCCTTGTCCCACTCTTCGATGTCGTAGTAGTCGCGCTCCGCGACGACCCGGATCTCGCGCACCGTTCGCTCGTCGAGGCCGAGACGGTCGGCGATCTCGCGGTCGGACAAGCCCCGGCGCCGCTTCTCGCCCGGCAGATGCTCGTGGATGTCGACCTGGATCGAGTTCGAGAGCTCCAGGATCTCCTCCCTGTGGCGGCGGTAGGTCTCCGGGTCGATGAAGAAGAAAGCCATGTTCGGTTCCTCGCTCGGTCCTACGCCTTATGCCGGAATTCAGCGCCCACGGGACAGACCCGCATGCACTCCCAGCACTGGCCCTGGCTCTGCGCGGCGTAGGTCATGGACCTATGCCTTCTCCCGATACGCGGCGCCCACCGGACAGACCCGCATGCACTCCCAGCATTGACCCTGGCTCTGCGCCGCGTAGGTCATCGACCACAGGGTCTTCGTGAAGTGGCTGGAATAGAGGACCATCTTGCGGGCCTCGGGATCCTCCTGGTCGAGCGCCAGTTCGAGCCCCTTCTGGAAGCCAGGAATCCAGTGCGTATAGACGCGGGAGGTGCAGCGCGCCGCGTCGTACCGGCGCTCGACGAGCCTGCCGTTCTCGATCCGCCCGTCCAGGCAGCCACCGTCGCCCAGGGGACATACCCGCGTGCACGGGGTCGCGCCCTCCGCCTCCCACATCTCGACGCAGGCAGGCGCCGGACAGGCCGGTTCAGCCAGCGGCGGCGTGACCGGGAACGGATAGGTCGTGATGATCGCCGAGTAGAACAGCAGACCGTACTCCGGATGCAGCACCGGCCCGGCCAGACTGCGGGAGCCGCAACCCGCCAGTTCCGCGGCCAGCGCGACGCTCAGGAACGGCCGGTTGCCGCGACGCACGCCCGGCGGCACGAACAGCGCGTAGTAGCCGAACTCGGCCTCGATGAACTTCGCCGTCTTGAGCGCCAGCGAGTTGATCCGGTCGCTGGTGCCCATCGTCTCCAGGTGCTCGTGGACCGGGCTCGCCCAGTCCGCGGCCCGCGGCGGACTGCCGCCGACCACGACGACCCGGCGGGCGTCCGGCAGCAGGTCGCCGGGCCGGAAGCCCTCCGGCGCGTCCTCGAACGCACCGGCGTCCGCGACGCCCCAGGCCAGCGCGCCGCCGCGCTCGGCCATCGTCGTCAGCCGTCTCAGCGCCGCCGCGGCCTCGTCGGCCGCGGGTTCAGGACCCACTCTCGCAACCGTCACCGGAGCAGCCTTTCGCCCATGCCCACCGGGCAGACCCTCATGCACTCGAAGCACTGGGCAACGCTCTCCTTGTAGTAGCTGAGCGCCGACAGGGACTGGCTGAAGAAGTCGGAGTAGATCATCGACCGCCGTCGCTCCCGGTCCTCCTCCGTCGTGATCTGGACCAGGGACTTCTGGATCGACCCGATGCCGAAGTTCATCGACCGCGACGTGCAGCGCTCACGGTCGTAGGTCGAGGTGCCGATCCGGCCGTTCTCGTCGATCGTGCCGTCCAGGCAGCCTCCTTCATCCTTCGGGCAGGAGGCGAGGCAGGGCGTGGTGCCCAGCTTCTCGTACATCTGGATGCAGGGCTTCGAGGGGCAGACGTCCTCCTCGAGCGGGTGGTCCGGTTCGAGGTCGAGGGTCGTGACCAGGGCCGCGTAGTACAGCAGGCCGTAGCGGGGGTGGAGGATGATGTTCGCGGCCAGCGACCGCGTGCCGAGACCCGCGAGCACGGCGGCCAGCATCATGCTCATCGGCGGATTGTGTCCGGCCGTAGGCAGGGACGGCGCCTGGAGCGCGCGGTGGCCGTGCTCCCGCTCGATGTAGTCGCACATCACGTGGACCGCCACGTTCTCGCGGAAGTCATAGCCCGTGATCTCCATCACGCGGTGGTCCGGGCTCCGCCAGGCGCCCGCCGTCGGCCCCTGGTTGCCGGCGACGACCACGCTCTTGGCCCCGGGCAGGACATCCTCGGGCCGGTGACCCTCCGGCACGAACTCGTTGAAAGCGCTGGCGGCAGCGACGCCGACCACGAGAGCCCCGGCGCCAGCGCCGACCTCACGGACGGCGGCCGTTCTCTGCTGTCGCGCCTCCGACAATCTGGGGGACTGCTCCGGTAGTCTGCTCGACGTGAACTCGGGCGACGATAGCACCGGCACCGGGCGCGACGCCGCGACGGTCAACCCGTGGGAGGAGCGGAAGGACCGAGGCAGGGTGTCCGCCCTCGCCGCCTCTCTGGTCCTCCTGGCCACCGCGCCGCGGAGGTTCTTCGAAGGAACCCGACCCGACGCGGGAATCTGGAGTCCGCTCCTCTTCGTGGGCCTGGTCTTCGTGATCTATGTCGTTCTGGGAAGCGCGGTTTTCACGGTCCTCATCCTGACCCTTCCCGAACAGACACTGGAACTCGTCAACACCATGGCGTTCCGGACCGATCCGTCGCAGTTCCCCAATCTGGAGGAACTTCCCTTCGGACCCACTCTGACCTTCCTCATCGGCTTCCAGATCCTCCTGCTCCTCCTTCCCGTCATCTTCGCCGGCGCGCTGATCGCGACATTGATCGGGGGCTCGCTCGTCCACCTTCTACTCGTCGTAACCGGCACCTCGAGGCCACACGGATTCCGCGGCACCTGGGTAGCCATTTGCTACGCGAATGGCGCCACCCTCCTGGGCATCGTTCCCATCGCGGGCGACATTCTGGCCACGGTTTGCGGCGCAGTGCTGTTCGGGATCGGCCTGCACGTCGTGCAGCGAGTCGGCGTCCTCCGAGCCGCGATCCTGGCCTCGATCCTGCCGCTCCTGTCGTTGCTGGGGCTGCTGCTTCCTCGTGTCCTGCAGGGCTCCGGCTCCTAGTAGAGTCGAGCGCCGCACCGGGCCCGGGAAGGGCGCCGAACGACGATCCGCCTGAGGCCGCCATGATCGACCAGCTCGACGACATCGAAGCGCGGGTCTCCGCGGCGCTGGAGGCCACCGCCGATCTGGAGCAACTCGAGGAGTGGCGCCGGGCGACGATCGGCCGCAAGGGCGAGGTGCAGCTCCTGACCCGCCGGATGGGCGAGATCGAACCCGCCGACCGGCCCGCGTTCGGCAAGCGGATCAACGAGATCAAGGTCTCCCTGCAGTCTGCCTTCGAAGCGCGTCAGGAGGCCCTGAAGCGAGCGGCGCACGACGCGGAGGCCGACGCCGACAGCCTCGACGTCACCCTGCCCGGCCGCCGCCCGGTTCTCGGCGGCCTGCACCCGTCGACCCTGGTCATGCGCCGCATCGAGCGGATCTTCGGCGACATGGGGTTCCAGACCTACCGCAGCCCCGACGTGGTCACCGACCAGTTGAACTTCGGCGACCTGAACATGCCGCCAGACCACCCCGCGCGCGACATGCAGGACACCTTCTACACGACGGACCCGAGCGTGGTGCTCCGCACCCACACCAGCGGCGGCCAGATCCTGGCGATGCAGGAGCAGCACCCGGCGCCGGTTCGGGTCATCCTGCCGGGGATGTGTTACCGCAACGAGCAGATCACCTCCCGCAGCGAGATCCAGTTCCACCAGATCGAGGGGCTGGCGGTGGGCCCGGCGATCACCTTCGCCGACCTCAAGGGCACGCTGACGGAGTTCGCAAGACGTCTCTTCGGCGAAGGCCGGGGCGCCCGCTTCCGGGCCAGCTACTTCCCGTTCACGGAACCGAGCGCCGAGATGGACATCGCCTGCTTCCTGTGCGACGGCGAGGGCTGCCAGTTGTGCAAGGAGACCGGCTGGCTCGAGATCCTCGGCTGCGGCATGGTCCACCCGACCGTACTCAGGAACGGCGGCTACGACCCGGAGAAGTGGAGCGGCTTCGCTTTCGGCATGGGGCCTGAGCGGATCGCCATGCTGCGGCACGGCATCCGCGACATCCGCTACTTCTGGTCGAACGATCTGCGTTTCCTGCGCCAGTTCCAGCGGTTCGTCTGATGCGCGTCTACTGGTACAACGGCCCGCGTCTCCTGCGCCGGCGCCGGCGGTTCACCTGATGCGTGTCCCGCTCAGTTGGCTCGAGGACTTCGTCGACGTCCACGACGACGCCGACCGGCTCGCCGAGCTGCTCACCAACGCCGGCCTGGAGGTCAAGGCGATCGAGCGCTTCGGCGTCGCCGGCGCCGAACTGCCGTGGCCGGCCGACCTGGTCATGGCGGCGAAGATCCTGCGCGTCGACCGGGTACCCGACGCCGACCGCCTGGTGCTGGCGACCGTCGACTACGGCGCCGACTCCACCCGCCAGGTGATCACGGGGGCGCCGAACCTGTTCCCGTACCTGGATCGGGACCTGGGCGACGCCGATCTCTGGGGCGCGCTGCTGCTCGCCGGCGCCAGCTACCGCAACCCCTACCGCGATCTGAAGATCACGCGGCTCAAGCCGAAGAAACTGCGCGGCATCACCAGCGACGCAATGCTCTGTTCGGCGGCCGAGCTCGGCCTCGGCGAAGACCACGAGGGGATCATCCTGTTCGAGCCGGCCAATGAACTGCCGGAACTTCGGCCCGGACGACCGCTCGTGGAGGTGCTCGGAGACGTCGTGCTTGACATCGACATCATCCCGAACATCGCCCGCTGCGCCTCGATCTGGGGCGTCGCGCGCGAGGTCTACGCACTGACTGACGGAAACGCCCGGGACCCGAACCGCGACGGCATCTGGAACGGCGCCTTCTACCTGGAAGGCCAGCACTACCCCCAGTTGACGGGCGCGCCGGTCCACGACCGCGTGGAGATCGCGACCGAGAATCCGGAACTCAATCCGCGTTTCGTCTCGGTCCTGATCGACGGCATCGAACAAGGGCCTTCGCCGTTCTGGATGCAACACAGGCTCCGGCTCGCCGGGCAGAGACCGATCAACAACATCGTGGACATCAGCAACTACGTGATGCTTGAGGTCGGGCAGCCGAATCACACCTTCGACTTCGACGTGCTGCGAAGGCGGGCCGAGAGCTATGCCCCCGACGGTCCCGTGAAGATCGTCACCAGGCTGGCGCGCGAAGGTGAGAGACTCACGACGCTCGACGGCGTCGAGCGGCAGCTCCTTGGGAACCAGATCCTGGTCACCGACCCGGCCGGCGCCCTCAGCATCGGCGGAGTGATCGGCGGCCGGGACAGCGAGATCGGTCCCGAGACTCGCAACGTCCTTCTGGAAGCGGCGGCCTGGGCACCGCGTTCCATTCGACGCACCCAACGTCAACTCGGTCTTCACACCGAGGCGGGCTTCCGGTTCAGCCGCGGCGTCCACCCAAGCCATGCTCGACTCGGCGCGGCACGGGCCGCTGAGTTGTTGCGGATTCACGCCGGCGGCACGATCGCCCAAGAGGGCGGACTCGTCGACCACCAGCCCCGCCGGGAGAAGGCCGTCGCCGTCGACCTCGATGTCGGATATCTGCGCCGCCTGAGCGGCATCGAGATCAGTGCGGCAGTCGTGGCGGACCTGCTCCGGCGGCTCCAGTTCCGGGTGGCGCCCGAGACTATCGGCGGCGTCGTGGACGAGAGATGGAGCACGTCCATGCGTCCCTCGGCGCTGCCAGAGGGCGATTCCGAGTCCCGTTCCAGAGGCGCCGGTGCCGGGGAAGAGCTTCTCCGCGTCACCGTTCCCCGTTACCGCCTCGACATCGAAGGCCAGCACGACCTGGTCGAGGAGGTCTGCCGCATCTACGGCTACGACCGCATCCCCTCGACCGTGCTCAGCGACGTGCTGCCGCCCCAGCGCGGCAACCGCGAGCAGTCCTTCGAAGATCGAGTGAAGGACACCCTCGCCGACCTGGGACTCCAGGAAGTCGTCAGCTACCGGCTGACGACGCCGGAGGCGGAGGCGAAGCTGCAACTTGAGGACGCCGAGCCTCCGCCCTACGTCCGGCTCGCCAATCCCTCGACCCAGGACCGCGTCGTCATGCGCCGCAGCCTGCTCGCGTCCGTGCTGGAGGCGGCGGCGTCGAACAGCCGCTTCGAGAACCGGCTCGCCCTGTTCGAGGTGGGTCGCGTCTTCCCCGTCGAAGAGGGCGGTTCGCTGCCCGAAGAGCGGGAACGTGCCGCCATCGTGCTCACCGGTCCTCGCCGGTCCAGCCACTGGCAGGCCGCCGAGAACCCGGACGACTGCTTCGACTTCTTCGACATCAAGGGCATCGTCGAGACCGTCCTCGACCGGCTCGGCCTCCAGGTCGAGTTCGTGGCACCGGAGGCGACCGTGGCGCCAACGCCGTTCCGCGCCGGCCGCTCGGCTGCGGTCCTGCTATCTGGCGACGCCGAACCGGTTGGCCGGCTCGGCGAAGTCCACCCGGCCGTCGCCGCCAACTTCGACCTCGAAACGGCGGCAGGAGGCCCGGTGCTCGCCGCCGAACTCGACCTCGACCGCATCCTCGAACGAATCCCGGAGTCGCTCCAGGTCGAACCCGTGCCCGTCTACCCCGAAGTACGGGAAGACCTGGCGCTGATCGTCGACGAGTCGACGCCGGCCGCGTCCGTGGAAGCCGCCCTGCTCAAGGCCGGCAAGCCCCTGTTGTGCGCCGTCGAGCTGTTCGACGTCTTCCGAGGCGAGGCGATCGGCGAAGCCTCGAAGAGCCTCGCCTACCACCTCACCTTCCGGGCGCCGAACCGCACCCTGCGCGACCGCGACGTGAAGAAACTGCGCCGGCGGATCCTGGGGCAGGTCGAGAGGTCCGTCGGCGCCAGGCTGCGGGAGTAGGGCGCGAGTACCAGCAAAGGCGACATCCCCGCCCAGGGTCCAGCCGAACGAGCATGCCGCACACTGGGTGCGCCGGCGCCCTCGCCGGCATTCCGGGCGACGCTGTAAAGCAGCACCGGCGCGAATCGCCTCCCTTGCCTCAGATCGCCAGGCGCGACAGTAGCGCCACCACGGCCTGCTCCACTCGCAGCGCCCGCGGACCGAGACTGACCACCCGCGCACCAGCCGTCGTGAATCGATCGAGTTCCCCGTCCAGGAAGCCGCCCTCCGGGCCGACCAGCAGCGCGGCCGGCTCATCGGCGCCCAGCGGACACGGCTCGATACCCGCGGCATCGGCGACGAGCACCTGCTCGTGATCCCGAACCAGGCCGGGCAGCGCGTCGGTCAGGTCCCGCGACCCTCTCAGACAGTCGATCTCAGGCAGCACCGTGTCCCGCGCCTGCGCCAGGCCCAGCATCAGGTGACGCCGCAGGGACTCCGGCCGCATTACGGAACTCTGCCAGTAGCTCTTCTCCACCCGCGCCGTGTGGACAAGCAGGATCCGCTTGACTCCCATGGCCGCGGCGGCCTGCAGGATGCGGCCCACGAACTTCGGCCGCGGCAGGGCCAGGACGAGCGTCACCGGCAGCGGCTCCGGCGGCTCCCGATCGAGCGGTCCAGGCTCCACGACGACGAGCTCGTGATTCAGTTCGACGATCCGCCCGCGGCCGATGCCGCCGCCGAGCCGGCCCACTTCCAGCGTGTCGCCGATCTTCGCCCGCAGCACCTTGCGGACATGCCGGAGACGCTCGCCGCGGACGACGGCGCACCCACCGGGGCCGGCCGCCGGATCGAGGTCCGAGTCCTCCAACAGGAGCAGGTTCATGCTGTTACAGTCACGCGCTCAAACGACGCACGGAATCACGCTCCAGACACCACTTGAAGAGGAGGACGGAACGGCAATGGCAGCAAAGAAGTTCCCGATCGAGGCCGGCCACATCATGATGTTCGCGCGTGCGGTCGGCGACCCGAACCCGATCTATCACGACGCCGACGCGGCGGCGGACACCGAGCCCGGCAACGTCATCGCGCCGCCCACCTTCTACCAGTCCTCGGCGCAGTACGACCCGGACTACTTCCTGCGCCCGAAGATCGGCGAGCCCTGGTTCGGCTCCGGCAAGAACCCCACCGGCGTGCCGCCCAAGCGGACCGGCGGCGACGGCGGCACGGGCCTGCACGCCGAGCAGCGCTTCGAGTACTTCCGCCATGTGAGCCCGGGCGAAACCCTGACGATCAAGACGCGCCCCGGCAAGACCTGGGAGCGGCAGGGCAAGCGCGGCGGCAACCTCACGTTCAGCGAGAACATCACCGAGTACTTCGACGAATCCGGCGAACTCGTCGTGCGCGCCACCGGCGTTGGCGTACGCACCGAGAAGGTCGTCGAGAGCGACTGAGGGGAGACAGCAGATGGCACTTCAGGCAAGCAAGATTCAGGTCGGCGACACGCGCACGCAGAAGCTCACCGACGACCTCTCCCGGACGCAGATCGTCCAGTACGCGGGCGCCTCGGGCGACTACAACCCGCTGCACTCGGACGAGATCTTCACGACCCAGGTCGCCGGCTACAAGACCGTCTTCGCCCACGGCATGCTGACGATGGGGATGACCGGCCGGATGGTGACCGACTTCGTCGGCGACGGCCGGCTGACCGCCTACGGCGTTCGCTTCACCGCCCAGGTCTGGCCGGGCGACGCGCTGACCGCCACGGCCAAGGTCGACGCGGTGCGCGAAGAGGACGGCCAGAACCTGGTCGACCTGTCCGTCACGACGGTGAACCAGGACGGCGATGTCGTCGTGATGGGCCAGGCGACGGCGAAGATCGACCCGTAAAACACTGGGTGCGCCGGCGCCCCCGCCGGCTCGTAACCGCGGGTCCTCTGACCCGCGGTAGATAACGCGCCGCGAAGCGGCGACCCTATTGCCGCTCTACTCCAGAACGCCCTGCGTCACCTGGCGCAGCGCGTGGTCGGCCAGCACCAGGGCGATCATCGCCTCGCCCATCGGCACGAATCTCGGCAGAAGGCAGGGGTCGTGCCTGCCCTTGGTGGCGATCGTGGTCGGCTCGCCGGCCCGGGTCACCGTGTCCTGGGGCTGCGGCAGGCTGCTCGTCGGCTTGACGGCACAACGCAGCACGATCGGCTGCCCCGAGGAGATGCCGCCCAGCATGCCGCCGTGGCGGTTGCCGCGGGTAGCGACCCGGCCCTCCCGCATCTCGAACGGATCGTTGTTCTCGCTGCCGCGCGCCGTGGCCACGCCGAAGCCGGCGCCGTACTCGACGCCGAGCACCGCCGGCAGGCTGAACAGCGCCTTGCCCAGGTCCGCCTTCAGCTTGTCGAACACCGGCTCGCCCCAACCCGGCGGCACCCCGGTGGCGACGAGTTCCGAGATGCCGCCGACCGAGTCGCGCTCCGAGCGCATCCGTTCGATCAGCTCCGCCATCCTGGCCGCGGCCTCCTGGTCAGGACAACGCACCGGGTTCGCTTCGACCTGATCGAGCGTCACCGCGGCTGGATCGTCGATCCTCCCTTCGAGGTCGCCGATGCTCTTCACGTAGCCGACGATCTCCACCCCCCAGCGCTCCCGCAGGAGTTTCTTCGCCACCGCCGCCGCGGCCACCCGCACCGAGGTTTCGCGGGCGCTCGAGCGGCCGCCGCCCCGGTAGTCCCGGAAGCCGTACTTCGCGTCGAACGTGTAGTCGGCATGGCCCGGCCGGTACTTGTCCCTGATCTCGCTGTAGTCCCTGGGCCGCTGGTCGCGGTTCTCGATCAGGAAGGCGATCGGCGTGCCGGTCGTCCTGCCCTCGAACACGCCGGAAAGGATGCGGCACTCGTCCGCTTCGTTCCGTTGTGTCGTCAGTCTCGACTGGCCCGGCCGGCGCCGATCGAGGTCCGGCTGCAGATCCGCTTCGGACAGTTCGAGACCGGGCGGAATGCCGTCGAGGATGCCGACGTAGCCCGGCCCGTGGCTCTCGCCGGCCGTGGTGAGCCGCAACGCGGCTCCGAACGTGTTCCCAGCCATGACAGAGGCACTCTGCCACAGCCGCGCCGCGGATTGTCCCGACCAGGGTGGCGCCGTCGTCCGCAGCCCGGCGAACGGGCGTAGACTGGTGAGTCATGCAGATGTCGACCACAGTCGCGCAGGTCGAGTCGCCGCCCATCGACGCAGTCGGCGTCGAGGAGAGGGTGGCCCGGCTCTGCTCTCGCTCGATCAAGAAGGAAGCGAAGCTTCAGGCGCTTCACCTGACCCTGTCGATGATCGACCTGACGACCCTCGAGGGCGCCGACTCCGAGGGCAAGGTGCGGCAGCTCTGCGCCAAGGCGCTCCAGCTTCACGCGGCGCTGCCCGATCTGCCGCATGTGGCCGCGGTCTGCGTGTACCCCGCACTGGTCGGCGTCGCCAAACGGGCGGTCGAGGGCAGCGGCATCCACGTCGCTTCCGTCGCCACGAGCTTCCCCGCAGGGCAGGCGCCGCTCGAGATCAAGCTGCTCGAGGTGCGAAAGGCCGTCGAGGCCGGCGCGGACGAAGTCGACATGGTGATCTCCCGCGGCCGCTTCCTGGCCGGCGACCTCGCCTACACCGCGGACGAGATCGCTTCGGTCAAGGAGGCATGCGGCGACGCTCACCTCAAGGTGATCCTCGAGACCGGCGAACTGGGCACCCTCGACGCGATACGGCGCGCTTCGGACCTGGCGATGCGCTCGGGCGCCGACTTCATCAAGACCTCGACCGGCAAGATCAAGCCGGCCGCCACGATGCCCGTCGTCCTGGTCATGCTGGAAGCGATCCGCGACCACTACCTGCGCACCGGCGAGAAGATCGGCATGAAGCCCGCCGGCGGCATCTCCACGGCGAAGGATGCGATCCGGCACCTCGTCATGGTGCGCGAGACGCTGGGCCAGGACTGGCTCGATCCCGACCTGTACCGGTTCGGAGCGAGTTCGCTGGCCAACGACGTCCTGCGCCAGATCGTGAAGCAGCGCAGCGGCATCTACCAGTCGTTCGACGACTTCTCGCTCTAGGAGGTCACGGCGAGGACCATGACGGACTCCACTCCATCGGCCGGAACAGCGGCCCCGAAGCTCCGCCTCGGCGGCGACGACGGCTGGGGCTACGCGCCGGCGCCCGAGTCGACCGACCACGTTGAGTTGCGGGACCGCTACGGCCTGTTCATCGACGGCGAGTTTGTGGACGCCAAAGGCGGCCGCACCTTCGAGACCGCGAACCCGGCCACCGAGGAGAAGATCGCCGACGTCGCCCTGGCCTCCGACGCCGATGTCGACCGCGCCGTGGCGGCCGCGCGGCGCGCCTACGAGGACGTCTGGTCCAGACTGCCGGCCCAGGAGCGCGGCAAGTACGTCTACCGGATCGCCCGCGTCCTCCAGGAACGGGGCCGCGAACTCGCGATCACCGAGTCGCTCGACGGCGGCAAGCCGATCCGCGAGTCGCGGGACGTCGACATTCCACTGGCGGCGGCGCACTTCTTCTACTACGCCGGCTGGGCCGACAAGCTGGACTACGCCTTCCCCGGCCGCGGCGCCCGTGCCCTCGGCGTCGCCGGACAGGTCATCCCCTGGAACTTCCCGCTGCTCATGGCTGCCTGGAAGATCGCTCCGGCCATCGCCGCCGGCAACACGGTGGTGCTCAAACCGGCGGAGACGACGCCGCTCACGGCCCTCAAGCTCGCCGAGATCATCCGGGACGCGGGCGTGCCGCCGGGCGTCGTCAACATCGTCACCGGCGCCGGCGAGACGGGCGCCGCGGTCGTCCAGCACCCCGACGTCGACAAGGTCGCCTTCACCGGCTCAACCGAGGTCGGCAAGCTGATTCGCCGCGCCCTCGCCGGCAGCGGCAAGCACTACACGCTGGAACTCGGCGGCAAGGCGGCGAACCTGGTGTTCGAGGACGCGGCCGTCGACCAGGCGGTCGAGGGCATCGTCAACGGCATCTTCTTCAACCAGGGCCATGTCTGCTGCGCCGGCTCCCGCCTGCTGGTCCAGGAGTCCGTCGCCGACGAGGTGATCTCCAAGCTGAAGGACCGGATGGAAACCCTGATCGTCGGCGATCCGCTCGACAAGAACACGGACATCGGCGCGATCAACTCCCGAGCCCAGCTCGACAGGATCGAGGAGTATCTCGAGATCGGCGAGGAAGAGGGCGCGGAGCCGTTCCAGACCTCATGCCCGGTGCCCGAGCGCGGCTACTGGTGCCGGCCGACCCTGTTCCTGCGCGCCTCCCAGTCGCACCGCGTCGTCCAGGAGGAGATCTTCGGCCCGGTGCTCGCCGTGCAGACGTTCCGCACCGTGGACGAAGGCATCGCGATGGCGAACAACACGCCGTACGGCCTTTCGGGCGGCGTCTGGAGCGACAAGGGCGCCAAGGCGTTCCGGGTCACCAGCCGGATCCGCGCCGGCGTGCTGTGGGCGAACACGTACAACAAGTTCGATCCGACCGCTCCGTTCGGCGGCTACAAGGAGAGCGGCATCGGCCGCGAGGGCGGTCTCAGCGGACTCCACGCCTACCTGCAACCGGAGGAGGCGGCATGAGCGAGCAGCGACGCGCGGGAGCGGCTGCGGCCGAGCGGCTGCCGGTGCTCAAGACCCACAAGGTCTACGTGGGCGGCAAGTTCCCGCGCTCCGAGTCCGGCCGCTTCGACCGCGCGATGGCGCCCGACGGCACGCCGATCGCGAACATCTGCCGCTGCTCGCGCAAGGACGTACGGGACGCGGTGACCGCGGCCCGCGCCGCCCAGACCGGCTGGGCGGCACGTGCGGCGTACAACCGCGGCCAGATCCTCTATCGGATCGCGGAGATGCTGGAGGGCCGGAGCGGCCAGTTCGAGGCGCTGCTCGCTGCCGGCGGTGCGGCCCCGGACGAAGCCGCGGCCGAGGTCCAGGCCGCCACGGACCGGCTCGTCCACTACGCCGGCTGGACGGACAAATACAGCCAAGTCTTCTCAACCGTCAACCCGGTGGCGACCTCGCACTTCAACTTCTCGATCCTCGAACCGATGGGCGTCGTCGGCGTGCTGGCGCCCGAGTCGCCGCTGCTCGGCCTGGTCTCCGCTGTCGCCCCCGCGATCGCCGGCGGCAACACGACCGTCGTCCTGGCGACCGGCAGCCAGCCGCTGCCCGCGGTGACCTTCGGCGAAGTGCTCAACTCCTCCGACGTGCCCGGCGGCGTCGTGAACATCCTCACCGGTCGCCGCGGCGAGATGCTCGCGCCGCTCGCCGCTCACCGCGACGTCGACGCGCTGCTCCTCTGCTCCCCGGACCCGGAGGTCGCCGAGGCCGCCGAGATCGAAGCGGTCCACAACCTGAAGCGCGTCGCGGTCCGGCCCCACGAAGAGTGGGCCGATGTCCAGAGCCCCTACGAAATCACCGACCTGCAGGAAGTGAAGACGACATGGCATCCGATCGGGAGTTGAGCGACCAGCCCACCGAGGAACGTTCGCCCGATGGGCACGGCGCTCCGGCCGAGACCGGCGAGCACGAGATGGAGTTGCCTCTCCACGCCCGGACCCGAGCCGCCGAGATCGTCAAGTCCCCCGACAAGCTGCGGGCGATGGTCGACGAAGCCAGGGAGAAGGCGGAAAGCGCGGGTGGCGGCTCCAACCCCATTGCCGGCGTCATCGACGACCTCAAGACGATGTTCGAACTCCTGCGAGCCGTCGCCAGAGGCGACTACCGGCTGAGGAAGGAGACCCTCATCCTCATCGCCGGCGCCGTCCTCTACTTCGTCATCCCGATCGACGTCATCCCCGACTTCATCCCGGTCGCCGGCTTCATCGACGACGCCGCGGTCATCGCCTGGGTCGTCAAGACCTGCAAGACCGAGATCGACCTGTTCCGGGCCCTGACCGCGAGCGACGGCGAACCCGAGCCGAACGCGGCCTAGTCCGGCGTCCGGGACCGCATCAAGTCATCGAGTGCACCTCCGTCTCGCCGCCGCCCCCGGCTAGACAAGAAGTTGACCTCCAAGAAGCGGGGTCATCGCCCTACACTCGCGCTCTGCGGCCTACTTCGTCGCATAGAGCGGCTACTGTCGCCGCCCGTTACTGCTGGCCGGTGATGGACGAAGACGAGATTTGACGCGATGAAGTCACTAGCACGACAGGAGGGCGACCGGCTCATCGAGGCGCAGGCCCGGCGGCAGATACAGACCTTCTTCGACGAACTGAAGAACGGCACCCGGAACTATCGGACAGTCGCCAGCCTCAGCGGCCAGATCACGCAGGAGTACCGTGGCCGCTGCGTGCTGGAGCTCCTGCAGAACGCCCACGACGCGCTCGGCGGCGCCCGACCGGACGACCCGCGGCGCATCTCCTTCGTGCTCGTTACCGAACCCGAACCGGTGCTCCTGATCGCGAACAGCGGCCGGCCCTTCCGACGGAGGGACTTCGAGGGCATCTGTCAGCTCGGCCAGAGCCCCAAGGACCCCAACGAGAGCGTCGGCAACAAGGGGCTTGGTTTCCAGAGCGTGCTGGAAGTGTCGACCCGGCCTCAGATCTGGTCCACGGCTGCCGAAGAAGGCGGCGTGGAGTTCGTGTTCGGTTTCGACCCCGCCGGAACGGTACGCCTCGTCGAGCAGGCGGTCGCCGAGATCGAGAGCGGGTTCTCGACTTCGTCAGCCGGCGCCAGCCGCCGAATCGTCAACTGGTCGGAGGAACAACTACACAACTACCTGAGACGCGGCCGATCCCGCGAAGCAGTCGACGCCGCTCGCGAAGCCCGGACGTACGTGTCCCCATACTCGATCCCGTTGCCGATAGAAGAGACGCCTCCGGAGGTCGCCGAGCTTCTCGACGCGGGTCACGTCACGGTCATCCGACTGCGGCTCGACGGCGGCAGAACCGGCGTAACGGGCAAGGCAGTCGAGTCCATCGGGGACTCCGACCGGGCTGGAGGCACGGTTGCGGGTCGGCAACGGGCCGCGGACGAGGCCGTCGCGTCGATCAAGGACCAGCTCGGCCGATTGAAGGCCCGCTCGGCCGTCTTCCTGCCGGACCTGGAGCAACTGACCATAAGAGTCGACGGCGAGTGCCGCGTCCTCGAGCGAGTCGTCGACTCCACCGCTGACCTGCCGGGCGCCCGGCCCGCAAGCGAGCAGGTGGTGCTGGTCGGCCGTTCAACTGAGAGCGCCCCCGACGTCGCAACCCGGGAGTTCCGCGTGTGGACTCGCAGCCTGGGGGGCAACGGCGACCCGGCAGAAGCGCAACGAATCCAGGACGCCGTCAAGCACCTGCCGAACCGTTGGCCAGAGGTTCGGCAAGTCGAGGTCGGCGTGGCGGTCGAGGACACGAAATCACCGGTGCCCGGTGCGTTCGTCATCTTCCTGCCGACCGAGGTCGGAACCGGAACCGGAGCGCACATCAACGGCCCGTTCTACGGCTCGCTCGACCGCCGCCAGATCAACTTCGAGGACGAGTACAACGCACTACTGCTCGAGTACGTCATGGACTTGGCGCTCGACGTGGCTACCGAACTCGCAGAGGGCCCGACCGAAGGCTGGCGCGCCCGAGCGGTCATAGACCTGCTGGCCTCGGCCGATGCACCGGCCGGCGGAGACCGACCCGCCCTCATGGATCAAATGCGGCAGAGAGCGGAAGACACACGTCGAGACATCGACAACGCTGAGCTGGTCCTCTGCCACAACGGCTGGCAGGCCGCCAAACGCGCGAGGACCATGACCGACGTTCCGGGCGACGATTCGATCGGCGAAGACCGCTGGCGGGAGAACGCGGGCTTCCCCGTCGTCTCGTCCGAACTCAACGGTCGACGCAAGGAGGTCGAGGCGCTTGTCGGCTGTCTCGGTGGTTCCCCGGCACCGACGTCGGCCGATTGGGCGGCCACGATCGAACGCCTCGCGGCAGGGATCCAGAGCGGCGTGATCGAGGCCTCCTGGGACGCCTTCCTGAACAGTGTGCTGAGGGTCCTGCCGCGAGAGATCCAATCCGAACCGAGAAGCGGCGCCGCCGACCCGTTTTCGGACGCGCAGTTCCTTCCCACCCAGGACGACCGCTTGCTCTCCGCCTCAGCAACCGTCCAAGTCTTCTTCCAGCCTCGCAGAGGGTTCGACGACGCTGCGGAGTTCGTCGGCCAGATTCCCGACGCACTCCGGGACCGCATCGCTTTCCTCCACCGTGACGTACGTACTCACGAAGGGCCTCAGCAACAGAACACCGAGGTCCAGGGGTTCCTCAACGGGCGGAACGGACGCTTCGTTCAGAGCTTCGGAAGGGAAGACCTGCTCCGGGATGTGGTCATTCCTGCGCTCCCCGAGTTACCGGCACGCTACGGCACTCCAGACGCCCAGCGCTGCTCCGAGATTCTCGGTTGGACCAAACTGCTCGACGTCGCAGAGTTGGAGGGGGTTTCCGATCTGCGGCTACATCTTCCCGTCGCGTGTTACGGCGGCTGGTTCCCTGCCGGCGAAGCCGTCTTCGGTCCGGGCTGGCAAGGCCGGCACGGCGCGCACGTTCGTACACTCGCGGACAGCCTGCCCGACGGCTCGAGCCGCCTGTTGGAGAAGGCGCTCCTGCCACCGCAGGACCAGCGCTGGGGGCTCGACGCCGCGGCTTCCGACCGACTGCTCGAACAAGCCGGCGTCATCGATGGACTACCTGCGGAGATCGCCGAACCGGTTCCCTTCACGATGTCCGCCAAGCACAAAGAACTCCCCAAAGATGCGCCCCCGGGCACTCCTCAAGATGCATGGGACGACTGGCTCGGAGCCCATGGGGACGAACTGACGCCGGAGATCAAGAGCCGCACGTCGTACCGGCTTGACGGCATCCATCTGGCGCCCGAGATTCACTCACTGCAGGACCTGCAGGACGAGGCGCGACACGCCCTTTCCGACCTGGTCCTCTCTTCTCTTGGCAAGTGGGGCGATGCCTGGGAGTCCGCCAGGCTTGTAAGACCGCGCTACCCCACGTTCGCGCGGCAGATCACTTCCCCACTCAAGCACTGGCTGACGACACTCCCGTGGCTCCACGACAAGGAGCTCGATCCGCGGCCGCTGCGTGACCGGTGGTACGTGCCGGAGTCGCTCCTCCGAGGCCAGGGCGGCCGGTTCGGCCATCTGGCACCCCTGTCGTTGAAGCTGGCCCACCGCCTGGGCGAGAACCCGGAGCTGCTCGCGACGCTCGGGCGGCTCGGCTTGAACGTCTATCCGACGGAGGACGACCGAACGGGACCGAAACTGCTCGAAGCTCTGGCCGATGCCCATCAGAAAAGGGAAATGCCTGCCGGCGGCTTCGACGTCTTTCTCGGTCAGGTGCGCCATGCCTGGAGGCACCTTGATCCCGACGCGGAACTGCCTAGGCGTTTCCTCGTTCGGAACAGGGCCCGGACCTTCGAGATCAGGCACGCCACCGAACTGGCCGACGTCTACCTGCCCGATCACAACACGCGCAACCGCTCGCTTCGCGACCACCGGAAACCGATCCTCGAGATGCTCCTCGCGGAAGCGCAGGGCGCGGCCGGCAATCGGCTCGACGCGCTCAACTTGAGACGCGCATCCAATCTGCGCGAGCACTGCCTCGTCGATGGCCTGCCCCTCCTCGACGACGCGACAGCCGGGGCGATGTCGATCGAAGATACGGACCTCGCCTGGTTGCCCCTCGTGCTGCTGACCCTGGCTGCCCATGGAGGCGCGAATCCTCGGGGGCCGGCCACCGACGCTTGGCGGAACGCGATGACGCGGCTTCGCGGCGCTCTCGTGCGCCGCTGCGGCTCGCTCGCCGTGGAACTGATGGACGCCGACCAGGTCGTCGCCAGCAGCGAGCCCCGCGCCCACTGGCTCCCGGACGACCGGGTGCTACTGCTCCGCCATGACGCGGAGTACGACGAACTCGCAGCGGCGAGCCAGGCGATTCTCGAGCGTCAGGATCTCCTGAAGGATCTTCGCCTCGTCCTGGGCGCTCTGGTGAAAGCAGCGCCGGAACCGACGCGCCAGCAGATCGAGGCCGCGCTCGACCGGGCCGAGATCGACGGCGAAGCTGTAGCCGACATAGTCCATCGCTGGTTCGGCGCGACAACGCTCCTCGTCGACCGCATCCGGCCGGTCCTCAAGCTGCTCGGCGTGTCCGGTGCAGGGCTCGAGGCGGCGGCGAGCGACACGCAGGCGCTCGAGGCCTGGCTGGTGGCCAGTCTCCCGGCGGATGCTGCCGGGCATTGGCCGTCAGAGCACGTGATCTCAGCCGCCCGCAGATGCCGCGACGACATCGAAATGGGGCGAGCGGCCTTCCGGCGTCTCGGCGAGATCGCTCAACTACCGAGATGGAACACTGCACTCGCCGAGCTCGGAGACCGCTACGCGAAGGTCGTGAACAACGACGCAGCAGATCAGGCGAAGCGACACATCGCGGAAGCCGAACCGTACCTGCAGGCTCTGGCTCGTCACGTTGCCATCGAGACGGGCGATCCGGACCTGTTCCGCAAGCTAGAGGAGGTAACCGAGAGCTTCAAGGCGCCAGTCGACTGGTCGACGCGGTGGTGGGAAGTGCCTCTCGACGCCGTTCTCAAGGCGCTACATACGGCATACACACACGGGCTGGACGTACCTTCGCGCCTGCTCGAGGCACTTGACGACACCAACACGGCAGGAAGCCCGACGTCATCACAACCAGTCGGAGCGGCCAGCCTTGGTGCAGCACTCGCCGACCAGGGAATCGCAATCGGTCCCAACCCCTACGACACCTACCGCGGAAACGAGAACAGGCTCAAGAGAGAGTTCGGAGAAGTGCATGCTCTGCATCAGGCCTGGTTGGAGGTTTGCCGGGCAGGTGCGAACCGTCCCAGGCCGGAGGCGGTTGAGCCTCCTCAAATGGATGCCACGGCCTACCTCAGAACCTGGTCCGACGAGGAGCACTTCCGGCGAGCGCTTCGAGCCATCGACGACGCGGACTTCCGCACCCAGTGCGAGGGCTGTACAACTCTCGAGGATGCTCTCTCAAAACTCGGACTCTCGCCCGAAGCCGTCGAGGACGCGCGCCGGAAGCGGCGCGAGCGGCGGAGGAGGGCCGAGCAGGCGAAAAGGACTTTCGACATCGCAGGCAGGCCGTTTGAAGTGGACGGCGCCGAGAGCTACGGCGAACTCCTGGACCGACTCGAAACACTGCCCGAACCGGAGGGGCCGCCCGCGAGAAGCGACGAGCCCACACGGCTCGTCCAACCGGGTCCGGGGCCAACCCCCTGCCCGGCCCCGCCTCAACAACGGCCCGGCCGAACCGCGCAACGGTACTCGTCGCCGCACCTTCCCGTCCTGGTTGGCATTGTCGGCGAGATGCACGCCTACCGCTACCTTCGGTCTCAGTTCGGCAGCGGAGTCCTGACGCCTGCCGCGTGGGTCTCCGAGAACAGCCTGAAGGTCCTACCCCCGGCAGGCGGCGAGAAGCGCGACGCCAGCGACAGCCACGGATTCGACTTCCGGTTCCACTGCGACGGCATCACTTGGCACTTCGAAGTCAAGGCGACGACAGAGGACGACACGAGCTTCTCCCTCCCACCGAGCGAGATCCGGGCCGCCACGCAGCTCGCCAACAGCCATCGGGACCGGTGGCGCGTCCTGCGGGTCAGGAGAGCGCTAACTGAGAACCCAGAGATCGACGTACTCCCCAACCCTTTCGAGACGGGATTCTCGGACCTCTTCCGGCTCAGCAGCGGCGGGATGACCGTCCGGTACGCCCTAGACGCCAAGCCGTAGCCGCCGCGAGCATCGGCACACTCACCGATTCGGGAACAGCGTCCGCACTTCGAGATCGATCTCCAGACCCGGCACTGGCAAGCGCTGGCCACCCTCGTGGACCGAGCGCTCGCCATAGCCGTCCGGCCCAGGCGTCCGATACGCCTCGACGGTACGACTGCCCAGATCGACCAGCCAGAACTCCTGTATGCCGTGGCGGGCATAGAGATCCGCCTTGACCCGGCGGTCGTAGGCCCGGCTCGTATCCGAGACCTCGATGATCAAGAGCACATCCTGGGGCCCCGGGAGACGCTCGCTGTACGCATCGTCACGCCTGACGAGCACACATACGTCGGGCTGTGGTTCCGTGGACCCGCCGAGACCGATCGGACTCTGAACCCGGATGGCGGTGCGCTGGTCGGCGGCGCGGATGAGCAACTCGGCGAGGATGTCGACGCAGGCCGCGTGGCGGCTGCCGACAGGGGACATCACGACGATTTCTCCTTCGATGAGCTCGACCCGGTCGTCTTCGCTCAGGATTCCCGCCTGCGTCATCGCGTGGTAGTCGTCCACCGTGAACAACCGTCTGGCGGGTGTAGCTGCCGGTGTCCCCTCCGCCCTCGTTCTTCGCGCGGCCACCGTCATGCGGGCAATGTTATCCGCGGGAGCGCACCGCGGCGGCGCTACCGAGGCGAATACTCGGACCGCGCCGAGTGGAACTACAGCGACGCGGCGCCGTGGTACGCCCGCGCCACCCAGGCCATGAGCTGGGCGCACAGCAGGCCTAGCGGCGTGCCGACTAGGTTGCCGAGCACGCCCATCAGCACGCCGACCGCGGCCAGGGCAGGCTGGAAGACGCCGGCGACCACGGGCGTCGAGATCACGCCGCCGACGTTGCCCATGCTGCCCGTGGCGAACAGGAAGAGCGGCGCCCGCAGCAGGCGCATGGCCACGTACAGGCAGGCAACGTGGATGCCGATCCACACGGCGCCGACCGCGAGCACCTGGGGCGCCTCGGCGATCGCCGCCAGGTTGCCGCCGGCGCCCATCGTCGCGACCATCAGGTAGAGGCCGCCGTAGGCCACCGGCGTCGCGCCGCGGTGATCGAGGCGGCGAATCGGCGTGAAGGACAGCCCGAGACCGACCGCCACGACGAGCAGGATGCCCCAGGTGAAGTGGGAGAGCACGGAGCCCACCTGCGGCAAGAGTTCCCCGCCGCGCATGCAGAGCCAGCTCCCCACGAGGCCGACGCCGAGCATCGTGGCGAAGGCCGGCAGCGTGATCGGCCGGGCCTTCTCCTGCTGCACCTTCTGCAGCCGCTCGTTCAGCCGGTCGAGTTCTTCGCGGCGCGCCCGGTGACGGCGGTCGATCCGGTTCTGGTGGCCGCTGAGCAGAATGATGATCGACATCCAGCCGTAGCCGACGACCGAATCGACGATGATCATCGGAGCGAAGATGTCGTCCGGGGCGCCGACGCCCTCCTTGATCGCGATCATGTTCGACAGGCCGCCGATCCAGGACCCGGCGAGCGCCCCCAGGCCCTTCCAGGCCTGCGGTTCGAGGAATGGCTGGAAGATCGCCAGCGCGATCGGACCGCCGATCACGATGCCGACCGAACCGGCGAGCAGCATCGCCGCCGCCAGCGGCCCGAGGCGCTTGATCGCCGGCACGTCGGTCGCCAGCACGAGGAGAAGCAACGAGCACGGCATCAGGTAGTCCGTGCACCAGTCGTAGAACGGCGACTCGGCCGGCGTGATCCCGACCGTGGTCAACACCACGGGCAGCAGGTAGATCCAGACGATCGGCGGCAGCGTCCTGAACAGGCGCTCAAGGGCCGGGGTCCGCGCCAGGGCGAAGATCAGCGCCACGAAGCCGGCGAAGAAGACGAGCAGCGCGGTCGGATCGTTGATCAGGGCCTGCTCCGCCATCGCGGCGAGTCTATGGGTTGGCGCCCTCGCCGGGTGCCACCGGGATCCGCGTGCTAATGTCTATCATTAGTCTTGGCGAATCCTCCGGCGCCACCCACGCAAAGGCGTCCGACGCCCTCCGAAAGGCAGACCATGAAACTGAAACGCCGCTCCGCTGCTACCGCCGCGTCCGCCCTCGCTGCGGCCTGCCTCCTCCTCGCATCGGCCGTCGAGGCACAGTTCGGGGCCCGGCCGCCGAACCGTTCGTCCCTGCTCGACGACGGCGCATTGCACGTCGTCATCTGCGGCAGCGGTTCACCGCTGCCGAGCGCCGAGCGCGCCGGCCCCTGCACGGCGGTCATCGCCGGAGGCCGGATGTTCCTGATCGACGTCGGCCCCGGTTCGACCGAGAACCTGCGCCTCTGGGGGCTGCCGGTCGGCAGTCTGGCCGGCGTCCTGCTGACCCACTTTCACTCCGACCACATCGGCGAACTCGGCGAGATCGTCTTCGCGAGCTGGACCTCGGGCAGGGCCGTGCCGCTCGATGTCTACGGCCCGGTGGGCGTCGACCGTGTCGTCGCGGGCTTCCAGGCCGCCTACGAGCTGGACGCCTCTTACCGGATCGCCCACCACGGCACCGACCTGCTCCCGCCGGATGGCGGCAAGATGAACGCACATCCGATCGAACTCGACGAGGACGCCTCGTCGCGGGTCTTCTACGACGAGGACGGCCTCAGGATCACCGCCTTCCTGGTGGAACACGAGCCGATCGCGCCGGCGGTCGGCTACCGCGTCGACTACGGCGGCCGGTCGGTCGTCGTCAGCGGCGACACGATCCGCTCGGCGAACGTCGAGGCGGCCAGCCAGGGGGTCGACGTCCTGGTTCACGAGGTCCTGTCGGGCGCTCTCATCAGCGCGGCCGCGCAGGCGCTCGAGAGCGCCGGCAACCCACGGGGGTCGTTGATCCGGGACACGCTCGACTACCACACCTTCCCCGCCGACGTGCACGCCCTGGCCGCCGACGCGGAGGTCAAGCTCCTCGTGCTGAGCCACCTCGTGCCGCCCCTGCCCGCGGCGCAGGCGGAGGGCGTGTTCATGCGCGGCCGGGCCGAGGACGCGCCGAACGAGGCGGTCGTCGGCGCCGACGGCATGCACATCGCCTTGCCGGCAAACAGCGACGAGCGGACGATCGAGACGTTCTAGCAAGCCCCTGGCGAGATCCCGGAAACGCGGGCGGCCTGGCCGCATCCGGGGCACGGTTCCCGACCGTCGCGCTAGCCTCGCACCGTGACGAACTACGAAGCCGAACTCGACTTTGCGGTCGAAACCGCCTGGATCGCCGGCCAGTTGACGCTGGAGTTCTTCCGCCTCGGCGTCGACCCGGAACTCAAGAGCGACATGACGCCGGTCACCGAGGCGGACCGGGGCGCCGAGGAACTGATCCGCTCACGGATCGCCGAGGCCTTTCCGGGCGACGTCGTCGTCGGCGAGGAGTTCGGGACAAGCGACGGCTTGACGAACACGGAAGGCGCCGGTGGCCGCCACTGGTACGTCGATCCGATCGACGGCACCCGTTCCTTCGTCCGCGGCGTGCCGCTCTACGGCATCCTGATCGGCCTGAAAGTCGACGGACGGGTCGAGGTCGGCGTCGCCCACTTCCCCGGTATCGGGGAGACGGTCGCCGCCGCCTCCGGCCACGGCTGCACGCTGAACGGCGAGCCGGCGCAGGTCCGCGAAACGTCCAGCATGGCCGAGGGGTACGTCTCCTTCGGCGACCCGGGCCTCTTCGTCGACGACCGCCACCGCAAGGCATGGCGGCGGATGATGGAGAACACCGCCTACCGCGTAGGCTGGTCCGACGCCTACGGCCACGCCCTCGTCGCCACCGGCCGCCTCGAACTGATGGTCGACCCGAAGATGAGCGCCTGGGACTGCGGGCCGTTCCCGGTCATCCTGCGCGAAGCCGGCGGCTACTTCGGCGACTGGGACGGCAACGAGACGATCCACGGCGACCGGGCGTTCAGCACCACCCGCCGCCTCCTGCCGCAGGCCCTGGAACTGCTCGGGGGCTGAAACCGGGTGCGCCGGCGCCCCCGCCGGCATCCGCCGAAGGCGGCCTTCAACCCTCGGCCGGGGGCTCCTCGCCCTCCCCGAGCGGCTCGGCAAAGCAACTCAGCAGTTCCTTCACCTCGTCCAGCCGGTTGTCCGGCACGCAGAGCTTCACCGGCACCGGCGACTTTCCCATCATCCCCATGCCGAACATGCCGACCCCGGCGCTCTGCACGAGAAACGGAATGTCGTACTGGTCCAGGGCGTGGCCTATCGTCTCGGCCTCGAGACGGGAATCGAAGGTGGCGAGTTCGACGAACTTCATGGCACGTTCCTCACCAGCCAAGCCTACCGAAGCCGGACATCTTCGACTCGGGCCCTAGTCCGTCCGCGCTGTCTCCCACAAGCAGTTGCTCCAAGACGTCCGGACGTCTATAGTCCGGAACATGGAACCGCCCCGACGGCCACCGGGCCAAGTCCGAGACGCCATCGTCGCGGTGCTCCAGACCTATCCAGACGGAGCTTCACCCAGCGAGATCGAACAGGGCGTGCAACAGCGCATCGGGGCCGTGGCCGGTTCAAGCATCCGCTCCTACCTCCGGCTCAACACGCCGGAGCTCTTCGAGAAGCCTGCCCGAGGCCTCTATCGCCTCCGCAACGGCCAGACTCGCTGGGGGCCGCCGATCAGTGAACTCCGTGAAGCGCTTCCGGCCTTCGACCATGGCAGGGCGTCCATTGTCCATGCCGACTGCCTCGACTGGCTGCGGAATTGCGAGCCCAGCACGATTCACGCCGTCGTCACCGACCCACCCTACGGCCTCGTCGAGTACTCGACGCTCGAACAGGAGAAGCTGCGCGCCGGCCGCGGCGGCGTGTGGCGAATCCCTCCGTCCTTCGACGGGGCACGGCGCTCGCCGCTGCCCAGGTTCACCACGCTGTCGGACCGTGACAAGCAAGGACTCGAAGCGTTCTTCGAGACTTGGGCGCGGCTGCTGCTGCCGGTACTCGTGCCCGGCGCCAATGTGGTCGTAGCCACCAACCCCTTGCTCTCCTACCTCGTGTCCGGCGCGCTCGCCCGCGGCGGTCTGGAGAGGCGCGGCGAGCTGGTGCGGCTAGTCACTACGATGCGCGGTGGCGACCGCCCAAAGGGGGCTCACGTGGAATTCGAGGATGTGAGCGTGATGCCCAGGTCGATGTGGGAGCCGTGGCTGCTGTTCCGCAAGCCTCCAGACGGCAGAATCCAGGACAACCTGCGGAAGTGGGGCACGGGAGGGTTCCGCCGGCCTGAAAGCGGCCGACCCTTCGGCGACGTGATCCGCTCCGCGCCGACTCGAGCCTCCGAGCGAAAGCTGGCGCCCCATCCGAGCCTCAAGCCGCAGCGTTTTCTAAGGACTGTCGTCCAGGCCGTCCTACCCTTGGGCAAGGGTGTCGTCCTCGACCCGTTCTGCGGCGCTGCCTCGACTCTTGCCGCGGCAAACGCCGTCGGCTACAAGAGCCTCGGCATCGAGAAGGACCGCCACTACTACCGCATGGCCTGCCAGGCTCTTCCCCGGCTCGCGGCGCTACAAGGCCAACACCAGCTCTTCTAGTCGCGAAGGCCGGTTGCTCGATGTACGCCAACCGCCCGGGGACTCGCTCCCGAAGGACCTCGAGAAGCCAGCCCGAGAGCGTGATGCCTTCCCCAACCTTAGAATGACGCACCGCCATGAGTAGCGACGAAGTCGGTGCCGCCGGGCAAGACGTGACGGAGGAGGAACTCGAGATCCTCCGGAGAGTGCTGGGCGAGCGAGTAGACGCTGTGGAACTCCTGTTCAATCTGCCCGAGGAGCCTCGCCCACTCAAGAAACGCCGGTGGCGCGAGAAGTTGAGGCCGACTTCGCACAAGCGGTACCGGGAACTCGACGAGGAAGAAGAGGAGATGACCAGAACTCTGTTCTGCGAGCTCTCTGACCCCCGGGAAGTCGTCGTAGCAAGTGGTCTCGTAGAGAGGGGCTACCTCACTGCGAACCCCCTCGTTCTGGCCGACAGAGTCTACGTACAGATAACACGAGGCGGCACGAAAGCTGTCTTGCGAAGCGTGCCGTCGCGAAGAATCGGACGGTTCATCCGACAGAAAGCGACCGTCCTGTTCTGGGCTGCAGCCGCAACGCTCGTCACGGCACTGGTCAGCTTCTGTGTGGCGAGAGTCACAGGCCAGTAGCCTGCTTCGACAACGACATACAGGACCGGCCGACACGATACCTGTGGCGAAACCTGCCGCGACTCTGGGCGTTCTCCGTAGCGTGTTGCGGCAAGACTCCGCCAAGACCTACGAACGGAGTCGATACAGCCAGTTCTGACGGAACTTCCGTATCCCGTCCCGATCGAGCGTCGCCGTCCGCGTTCCCAGCTCGCCCCGCTCGTTTCGGCGGAAGTCGTCCACCGTGACGTAGCCCAGGTAGACCTCCGTGAAGACCATCGGCCGTCGAGCTCGAGCGGGCTCGGTGTCGTGATCAGTCTCGTAGACGAAAACACAGAGCCACTGATCCCGGGCACCGTGGAAATCGACGGCGCCGCCCTTCTTTCGGGTCGTCTTGATCTCGACGCCCTCTTCCCCCGCCGCCACGCTGTTGTCCGGATAGACGCCCTCAACAAGGAGATCCGGATGACCGTTGTGGTAGCGGTTCTCCGTCAGGCTACGTGCGTGGTTCGCGAGGCTCGCCGTGAGCATGTCCGAGATGAACCCCGACATGGCGGCCGGCCGGAGGACGTCGTCGAGGCGCTTGAGGCCTCGCCCGAGCAGGTTGCTGTTGACGTCGAAGAAGAAGTCGTAGACATCCTGCATCGCCAGGTCGAAGTCCTTGGCGCGCAGCTCGTACGGGAGCCGCAGTTCCCGGTTGAAGCCAGCAGGGGCGACGTGGCTTCGATCGATCGGCTTCATCCGTTCTTCTGAGGCCGCCGGACGACCAGGACCGGGATCCCGGCGCCCCGAATCAGTTTGTCGGCGACGCTGCCGAGCAGGAGCCTGGAAACGCCTCCCCGGCCGTGTGTCGAGAGGGCGATCGCGTCGACCTCGGTCTCCCTGCAGAAGCGAAGGAGACCACGCGCGGCACTGTCCGCTACGAGCACGTGCGTCTCCGCGACGCCGATTTCGTCCTGCTCCAAGCGCCCGGAGACCGCGGCCAGGTACGCCGTCATCCTCTCGCGCTCTTCCTGCACCAGGCCCGCGGATGTCGCGTGCTGGGGATAGCCCGAGGGGACGGAGAAGTCCTCGACGACGCTCACGAGCGTGAGCTGGACGTCTTCCAAGGCCGAAAGCAGCAACGGCAGCTCGTCGAGCGCGGCTTCGGCCGCTTCGGAACCGTCCAGCGGAACCAGTACGTGACGGACCGGTTCCTCCGCGAACGGTTTCTCGCCGGCCGGCGTCGGCGGAAGGAGAAGGACCGGACGCTCCAGGCTGCGAAGCAACTGGTCCGCCGTACCCCCAAGCCAGACCCGCCCGAACGCTCCCCGGCCGTGGGTCGTCAGGATGACGAGGTCCACGTCGAGCGCGTCGGAGACCTCCCTGATCGTCGCGCCCACGTTGCCTACGCTCACGGACGCCTCGACGTGGAGATCCTCCGAGCGGGCCGCCACCCGGGTGGCCATCTGCTTCATGTAGTCCCGCTGGAGGGCCTTTGCCTCATCCACCCAGCCGACCAGCATCGCGTCGTCGGTGAAACCGAACGGGGGCTCGGTGGGGACCACGGAGAGAAGCTGGAGCTTCGCTCCGTCTCGCGTCGCGAGAGCCACGGCGGTGCTCAACGCGCTCTCCGCGAAGTCGGAACCATCGAGTGGAACGAGGATTCGTTTCATTGCCCGTCTCCCTGTTTGTTGCCTCCCGGCATCCGCCGCATCAACTCCGCTCCTCTCCTTCCGGCACTTTCAGCATCAGTCCCAGCCTGGTGCAGCGGGCCACGAGTTCGTCACGCTGGTTGAACGCGCGATGCTCGAAGGTCACGATCCCGGCGTTGGGCCGTGAGCGGCTCTCCCGCTTGTCCTTCACCTCGGTCTCGATCCGCAGGGTGTCGCCGTGGAACACGGGCCGCGGGAAGACGACATCGTTCCAGCCCAGGTTGGCGACCGTCGTGCCGAGCGTCGTGTCGCCGACCGAGATGCCGACCATCAGGCTCAGCGTGAAGCAACTGTTCACGATCCGCTCGCCGAACTCGCTGTTCTTCATCGCCTCGGCGTCGAGGTGGAGCGCGGCCGGGTTGTGGGTCATCGCGGTGAAGAAGACGTTGTCCGCCTCCGTCACCGTCCGCCGCAGCGCGTGATCGAAGAGCTGACCGATTTCGAACTGCTCGTAGTAGAGGCCTGCCATAGAGGCAACACTACAGGCACTGCCGCGACACACGGCTCTCGCCGGAGCCGCCTCCGGCGGATGCCGGCCGCAACCCGTGTGGTGCGGGCCGCGCCACGCGCGAACCAGTCCGCGCGCCCGTCATCGGGCGCGCGGATGACAGGCCGGCGCACCCAGTCAGCCGACGCGCTCGATGTTCGCGCCCAACGAGCGCAGCCGCTCGTCGATCCGCTCGTAGCCGCGGTCGATCTGCTGCACGTTGTCGATCACGCTGCGCCCCTCGGCGCACAGGGCGGCGATCAGCATCGCCATGCCGGCGCGGATGTCCGGGCTCACCATGTCCCGGCCGTAGAGCTTCGACGGCCCGCTGACGACGACCCTGTGCGGGTCGCAGAGCACGATCTGGGCGCCCATCGCCACCAGGCGGTCGACGAAGAACATCCGGGACTCGAACAGCTTCTCGTGGATCAGCACCGAGCCCCGGCTCTGCGTCGCGCCCACCACTGCGATCGACGTGAGATCGGCGGGAAAACCCGGCCACGTGGCGTCCTCGATCTTCGGGATCGCGCCCTGGAGATCGGTCCGCACGCGGAGTTCCTGGCCACCCGGAACGAACAGGTCCCGGCCATCCCCGGACACCTCGAAGTCGATGCCCAGACGGCCGAAGGCGAGCCGGGTAGCCCGGTGCTCCTGCGGCCGGGCGTCCGGGATGCGCAACTCGCCGCCGGTGACCGCGGCCAGCGTGATGAGCGACCCCACCTCGATGTAGTCGGGACCGATCTCGAACTCCGCCCCGCCCAGCCGCTCCACGCCCTGGACGACGAGCAGGTTCGTTCCGACACCTTCGATCGGCACCCCCATTGCCTTCAGGAGGCGGCAGAGGTCCTGCACGTGAGGCTCGCTCGCCGCGTTCAGGATCCTCGTCTCGCCCTCCGCCAGACAAGCCGCCATCACCGCGTTCTCGGTCGCCGTGACCGAGGCTTCGTCCAGGAAGATCTCGGCCCCGCGCAGGCGCTCCCCCGGGCCCTCGACCCGGCACTGAAGGCCGCCGCGCTCGCTGAGTTCGATGCCGGCGCCCAGGCCCTCGAGCGCCAGCACGTGCGTGTCGAGCCGCCGCCGGCCGATGACGTCGCCGCCCGGAGCCGGCATGTTCACGCGCCCGCGCCGCGCCAGCAGCGGCCCGGCGAGCAGGATCGAGGCGCGGATCGCCCGGCAAAGGTCAGGGTCCGGATCGTCGTCGCCGAGGCCCGCGGCGCGGACGCGCACCGTGTCGCCGCCGACGAACGCGGCTTCCGCGCCGAGTTGGCGCAGCAGCTCGATCTGCGCCTCGACATCCCGGATCCGGGGCACGTTCCGGAGCGTGACCTCCTCGTCCGTGAGGAGCGCGGCCGCAAGGAGCGGCAACGCCGCGTTCTTGTTGCCCCGCGCCCGCAGCGTGCCCGAGATCGCTTGACCACCCTCGATCACGAACTGGGAACGAGGCATGTGTCCGGCTACTTCCATCGGATGACTCTCATCGCGCGGCTAGTTGACCACAGGAACGCCAGGGCAAGTGCTCACTCTTCCGATATGCCCACTCGTGAAACTCCCGCGACGCCGCGACGTTGTTAGAGAGGTGCGGCCCAGTCAGGCCGCCTGCCCCTCCGACAGCCAGGGAGACCGAACATGAAGAACCTCCACCACCATCGCTGGGCGACGCTGGCGTTCGCCCTTCTGATCGCCCTCGTTCCCGGAGCGCTCCTGTCCCAGGAGAACGTCGAGTCGAGTCACGACGAGCGCTGGGAAGAGCTCGGCCAGCGCTGGGAGGAATGGGGCGAGCGCTTCGGCCGCAGCTTCGAGGAAGCCGACTGGGAAGCCCACGGCCAGAACTGGGAAGAGTTCGGCAGGCGCTGGGAGGAATGGGGCGAGCAGTTCGCAGCGTCGTTCGAGCAGGCCTTCGACGAGGAGGAGTGGGACGCCTGGGCGGAACAGTTCGAGGACATGGAGCACCCGGACGGCGAAGTCGACTGGGAACGCTTCGAAGAGTTCTGGGAAGAGTTCGGCGAACGCTTCGGCACTTCTCTCGGGGAGGCCATGGAGGGCGCCGACTGGGAGATGTTCGGCGAAGCGCTCGGCGCGCTCGGTGAGCAGATGGGCGAACTGGCCGAACTGATCGCGGCCAGCGTCGAGAACGCCGACTGGAGCGGCTTCGCCGATCTCGTCAGCGACACGGTCGAGGAGGCGGTCGAGCACGCCGAAGAAGCCGCTGAAGAAGCCGCCGAGCGGGCGGCCGACGCGGTCGACGCCTAGGACCGTTCGGCGACGGGACCGGCGCTTCGCGCCGGATGCCGGCGAGGGCGCCGGCGCACCCAGTTAGGCTACGCGCTCCTTCCACGACCTACGGAGCGCGCAGATGCCAGTCGATCCCCAGGTGCAGGCCTTCCTCGCAGCCCAGGAGCAGGCCGCGATCGAGAATCAGGTTCCGCCGATCACGGAGCAGACCGTGGAGATGGCCCGGGCCGGCTATCTCGCCGTCGCCGAGATGCTCGGACAGGGCCCCGCCGTGGACACCGAGGACTCCGCCGTTCCCGGGCCGGCCGGCGACATTCCGGTCCGCATCTACCGGCCCCGGGATGCCGGCGACACCCTGCCGATCCTGGTCTACTACCACGGCGGCGGCTGGGTGATCGGCGACCTGGACACCCACGACTACGCCTGCCGCGAACTCTGCGCGGGCGCCGGCTGCCTGGTCGTCGCGGTCGACTATCGGTTGGCGCCCGAAGCCCGGTTCCCGGCCGCCGTCGACGACTCCTGGGCCGCCCTGCAGTGGGTTGCCGCCAACGCCGAGGAACTCGGCGGCGACCCGGTGCGGATCGCGGTCGGAGGCGACAGCGCCGGCGGCAACCTGTCGGCGGTCATGAGCCTGCTCGCCCGCGACAACGGCGGTCCGGAGCTCGCCTTCCAGCTACTCGTCTACCCCGCGGTCGACATGGACTTCAGCCGCCCCTCGATCGACGAGAACGCGGACGGCTACGTCCTGACAAGGGACCACATGATCTGGTTCCGCGGCCACTACCTGCGCTCCGAAGCCGACCGCGCCGACTTCCGCGCCTCGCCGCTGCTCGCCTCCGATCACAGCGGCCTGCCGCCGGCCCTCGTCATCACCGCAGAGTTCGACCCGCTCCGCGACGAAGGCCGGGACTACGCGGAGACGCTCCAGGCAGCCGGAGTCGACGCGACCCTTTCGAACTACGAGGGCCAGGTCCACGTCTTCTTCCAGCTCTCCCCGATCCTTGAGGGCGGCCGCAAGGCGGTCGACGAGGCCTGCGCCGCGCTCTGTGAGGCCTTCGACGAAGCCGACTGAGACGATCAGGCCTCAACCGAAGAGGCACGGTTTTCGGAATCCGGCCCATCCGGACGATCCACGCTCAGGATGCAACGATTCGGCCCGCAGCCTCTGCCCTGGCCAGGGCCAACCGAACGCGAGAGCGGGATGAGTTCTCGCCCCTGCTTCCCCGCGACCAGTGGCAAACTAGGAACCTCGAACGCACCCGGAAACGAGACGGTTCATGACAGCACCCGACGAGATCATCCGCCAGAAGCTGCGCCTGGGAGAAGACAGCCGCTGGGAGTTCAAGCAGATCGAGTTCTCGGGCAACCGTCCAACCAAGCCCACGCGGGACGAGCTGGCGGACGAGATGATCGCATTCGCCAACGCGAATGGCGGCCAACTCCTCTGCGGCGTGACGGACGATGGTCAGATTCCGGGAATGTCGCGCGAACGGATGGCGGCACTGGATCACCTGCTCGTTGAGACAAGCACCGACCGCATCGAGCCCGCCCTTCGTATCGACGTTCACCACAGGGAGCTGGACGGCAAGGCCTTCGTCCTCGTCGAGGTGCCGCGAGGCGACTCTCTGCACGAGCGGAAGGGACGCAGCTACCTCAGAGTCGGCTCGTCCAAGCGTCCGCTGACCGGCGACGAGCGAATGCGCCTGGCCCAGAGACGCGCCCAGTCGCGCTATCTCTGGTTCGACAGACAGCCGGTTCCGAACACCGGCTTCGAGACGCTCAGCGAGCAGCTATGGGTACCGCTGCTTAGCGTTGCCGGGGCTGCCGAACCTGAACGCGGTCTGACCAACATGCGCCTGCTCACACGCGACGAGGCCGACGTACAGCGGGCCACAGTCGCCGGCGTTCTCCTGTGCGCCAGGAGGCCGCAAGACTGGTTGTCCCAGGCAGTCATCACGGCGACGCACTATCGTGGCAAGGACCGGGCCTCCGCACAGCTCGACGCACAGGAGATCGAGGGCCCGCTCCAAAGCCAACTCGCCGACGGCATGAAGTTCGTCGCCCGAAACATGCGAGTAGCTGCGCGAAAAACCCCCGCGCGCGAGAACATGCCCCAGTACAGCACGGCTGCCGTCTTCGAGGCCTTGGTCAACGCCCTGGCCCACCGCGACTACTCGATGGTCTCACGACGAACAAGGCTGTCGATGTTCGCGGACCGACTGGAGATCGACTCGCCAGGACAACTCCCGAACGGCATGACGATCGAGAGCATGCGCGCCAGCCAGGCCACGCGCAATGAAGTCATCGCATCCGTGTTTGGGAGAATCCCGGTCGGCAACGTTCCAGGTGCGACTCATCGGGCGTTTCTGATGGAACGCCGCGGAGACGGCGTCGCGATTATTCTCAACGAGACGCAGGAAACTGCCGGAAGATCCCCGGAGTACCGCGTAGTCGACGACTCCAATCTGATCTTGAGCATTCCGGCGGCGAAGCTCGACCCGACTCCGGCGAACGCCACCATCGCCGTGCACTCGGAGGGGCAACCGCTCGCGGGAACTGACGTTCTGGCCCTCTTCCCGAACAAGACTTACCGGCAAGGCAAAACGGATGAAGCCGGCGAGGTGGCCTTCGATCTGCACAGCACGCACCTGCCGATGACCGTGCACGCCGCAGCACCGAACTACGCTGCGGGACTTCAACGAGACTGGATCCCGCAGCAAGGCGGCCTCGTCATCGAACTGGGCCTGTTGCCAAATGGCGGCTCCGCCATCTTCCCGCGGGCGACAGGACATCTGCCCGGGCTGAGCGGACGTCTGAATCCCATACGAGACACTTCCGACCGGACGTATCTCTACGCAGACAACATCGCCGTCGAACAGGGACGTCAGCAGCCGGTGAGCTTTCGCCTGGGCAAGGCCGTTCGCCTCACGGACGCCTACGGCGCCGAGCTATCGGTCACCTTCGTCGACATCGTGGGCCGCTCGGCGTTGGTGGAGTATCGACCGTTCGAACCCGGCGACGAGGAGCGCCGGTAGGTCCGCCAGTCTCCGGCGGCGCGCCGCTACACCGCCGGCAGCAGCCGGCTGACGCGGTAGCCGTCCGGGTCCTTCTCGAAGCCGCAGGCGTCGAGGGTCGCGGTCCACGGGGACTCGCGGGCGGGACGGCCGTCGATGCGCAGGAGCCTGAGGGTCCGGCGGCGGCGGCGGCCGGCGAGGTCGCGGAGCGCGGCCCAGGCTTCACCGGGCTCCGGGTCGCCACCGAGAGCTGCGAAGGTCCAGATGCCCTGGCCGCCGGCTTCAAGGTAGAGGCAGGGAGAGCCGGCCCGGAGGACGAGCCAGGCGCCGGCCATCCGGCGAGGGCCACGTCTTCGGGGATCGATCTCGCTTCCGAGCTGGGGCCAGGGCAGCACGGCGCCCCACGGACTCGCCGGGTCGACGGCGGGCAGGATCCCGATCGGCCCGCGCTTTGCCGGTCCTTTCCGCTCCCGCCGCAGCCGCTCGACCGCCGCGGGCAGGGCGAACTGACGGCCGGCAAGGCCGTGAACGAAGTAGCCGCGGCGGATGCGGCCGGCCTCTTCCATCTCGCGCAACACCGGATAGAGCGCCTCGAACCCGCCCGGCACGTTCTCGCTGCGGGCCGTCTCGGCGGCGACGACGCCGTAGCGGTCGAGCAGCAGGGTGGCCATGGCGTGCGACCATTCCGTGTCGCTGACCCGCCCGGCCGCCGGGGCCAGGTCGCCGACGAGAGACCAGCGGCCGCCCGCCAGCATTCCGGCCCGGCCACGCCGGGCACCCGACACACCCGCGCGCATGCTAGCCGGCGCGGTCCCGGCCCCCGGCCCGCGACGCCAGCCGCGGGGGAGTCCGCGAGCGGCACGCCCGGCGGTCGACCGCCGCCGTTTGCCGAGGGCCGCGAGCGGCAGGAAGGTGTCGTTCGTGATCCGGCCGGCCCAGACGAGATCCCAGATCGCCGCTTCGACCTCCGTTTCGCCCCAGTCGCCATCGCCGACGACACCGCCGACGAGGTCGAACGTGAAGCAGGCGCCGCGCGCCTCCAGCCGCTCGAGAACCGCGGCGTGCGGAGTCCCGGCCGGCCAACCATCCGGCGACCCGCGACGATCGCCGTCGCCGCGGTCTCGACCGTCGCCGACAACCCGCTTCCGTTCGCGGTCGCTTCCACGCGCCAGCACCTGGAACCGCTCTCGGCGGTACATCGCCACCCGGCCGTCCTTCGACCCGAGCCTGCCGCCGCCGACCCACAGCAGCTCCCCGGCCGCGGCGAGCCGGTCCAGCATGTCCGGACGAAAGCCCGGTACCCGCGCGGGCAGGACGTGGCCGACCAGGCTCCGCCAGGAAATCGGCACAGCTTCGAGCTGCGCCACGGCCTCCCGGAGACGAACCAGGGCGCCACCCGACGACGCCGGCGCCACGGACCGTCCGCGGTCCCGCGTCGCTCCGGGGTGCGCTGCCGGCCTGGTTCGACCGGTGTCGGCCGGGCGACTCGGGATCGCTGCCGCCGTGTCGACGCCCTGCCAGCGGCCCAGGAACCGCGCCAGCGCCGCGCCGTCGACCGGCTCGGCTTCACGGCGTAGCCTGGCCAGCGTCCGGCGCTTGATCCGACGAAGCACCTCCCGGTCGCACCACTCGACCACGCCGTCTTCCCTGCGGAACTCTCCCCGGGTGAGCCGGCCGGCCTCTTCCAGGTGGGTCAGCAGAGGCTCGATCGCCCCCTGGGGCAGGCCGAAGCGGGCCGCCGCGTCGGCGGCCGTGAACGGACCCCGGCTGCGGGCGTAGCGTCGAACCAGGCTCTCGAGAGGCGACGGCCGCGGCGCCAGCAGGTCCGGAGGCACTCCCTCGGGCAGGTCCGCGTTCAGCGCGTCCCGATACAGCGCGGCATCCTCGACCGTCACCCAGATCAGCCGGACCGGGCCACGCCCGGGGTCGAGCGAAGCGATCGCGTCCCCCGATCGACCATTACCGGGCGGAACGTCCCCACCTCCCTCTCCGTCTCCCGAAGTCGGGCTGCCGGGAGCGCGAACGGCAATCGCTCTTTTCTGGACTTCCAGGAACTTCAACCATTCCTGGCCGTCGCCCGGCGCCCGCGCCTCGATCTCCTCCCGGGTCAGACCGCCGGTTCGCCGAAGCAGATCGTAGAGGTCGTCCTCGTGCCGCGGAGCGCGCTCCCGTGAAAGCCCCTGAAACTCCTCTTCGACGGCCTGGATCACGTCCGGGTCGAGCAGCTCCCGCAGACTGGCCGTGCCGAGCAGTTCCCGCAGGAGTTCCCGGTCGAGGGTCAGCGCCTGCGCCCGGCGCTCCGCCGCGGGAGCGTCCTGGTCGTAGAGGAAGCGCTCTTCGTAAGAGAAGACGAGGGCGCGGGCGAACGGAGACGGCGCCGGGGTCTCCACGTCATCGACCCGGACGTTCCCTTCCGCCACCTCGGTCATCAAGTCGACCAGGCCGGACAGATCGAAAAGATCGCTCAGGCACTCGCGGTACGTCTCGAGCAGGATCGGGAAGTCGGGGTACCTGCGGACGACGGAGAGCAGGTTCTTCGACCGCTGGCGCTGCTGCCAGAGCGGCGTCCGCTTGCCGGGCCGGTTGCGAGGCAGGAGCAGCGCCCGGGCGGCGTTCTCGCGGAACCGGCTCGCGAACATCGGCGACGAAGCGACCTGCTCGACGACCAGATCCTCGACCTCGTCGGGGTCGAGCAGGAACTCCCGCGCGGCCGGCAACTCGTCGGTGTCGGCGAAGCGGAGGGCCAGTCCGTCGTCGGTCCACAGAGTCTGGAGCTCGAAGCCGTAGCGCCGGCCGATCCGGCGCTCCAGCGCCATCGCCCACGGCGCGTGGATGCGGGCCCCGAACGGAGTCAGGATGCATACGCGCCAATCGCCGATCTCGTCCCGGAAGCGCTCGATCGTCACCGCGCGGTCGGTCGGCAGCGCGCCGGTGCTGTCGCGCTGCTCCTCGACGTAGGCGCAGAGATTCGAGACGGCGTGCGGGTCGAGCGGGGCCTCGCGTTCGAGCCAGCGCAAGGCGGCGGCGCCGCGTCGCTGGCCTAGTTCGCGCACGAAAGCGCCAAGGGCCCTGCCCAGCTCCAGCGGCCGGCCGGGGCCATCGCCGTGCCAGAAGGGCATCCGCCCCGGCTCGCCCGGCGCCGGCCGGACGATGACCCGGTCGCGTGTGATCTCAGTCACCCGCCAGGCGGAAGCCCCGAGCAGGAAGGTGTCGCCGGCGCGCGACTCGTAGACCATCTCCTCGTCGAGTTCGCCCACCCGCGGACCCTCGGGCCCCAGGTGGACCGTGAACAGGCCGCGATCCGGAATCGTGCCGGCGTTCATCCGCACCAGGAAGTCGGCGCCGCGCCGGGCCGTCAGCACGTCGCGGCCGTGGTCCCACGACAGCCGGGGCCGCAGGTCGGCGAACTCCTCGGAGGGAAAGCGGCCGACCAGCATGTCGAGCACCGCGGCGAGCAGGTTGCGGGTCAGGCCGCGGTAGGGCCGGGCGCGCCGCGCCAGGGCCAGGATCCCGTCGACGGTCCACTCCCGGCCGCAGCACATCGCGACGATCTGCTGCGCCAGCACGTCGAGCGGGTTCTCCGGCAACCGCATCGACTCGATCGCGCCGCGCTGCATCTGGATCGCGGTCACCGTGCACTCCAGGAGATCGCCCCGGAACTTGGGGAAGATCAGACCGCGGCTCCGCTCGCCGACCGCGTGCCCCGAGCGGCCCACGCGCTGCAGTCCGCTGGCGGTGGACCCCGGCGCCTCGACCAGGAGCACCAGGTCGACGCTGCCCATGTCGATCCCCAGTTCGAGCGAGCTCGTCGCCACGATGCAGCGCAGGCGGCCCGCCTTGAGCGCGCCTTCGATCTCCCGTCGTCGTTCGTGGGAGATGCTGCCGTGGTGGGCGCGGGCCAGCGGCGCCCGGTCATCCGCCTCTTCGTCGTCCGTGGCGGCGAGGGTCCGGTCGTCCAGCTCGTTCAGGCGCTGCGCCAGCCGTTCGCAGAGTGAGCGGCTGTTGACGAAGACGATCGTCGAGCGATGACGCCGCACCGCCTCCAGGATCCGCGGGAAGACGGACGGCCACAGGCCGGACGTCTCCATGCCGCGCGGCCATCCTTCGCCGGAAGAGAGAGTCTCGGGCGTCGGCGGCGGCGCCTCCATGTCCGGCACCGGGACGACGACCTGCAGGTCGATGTTCGGCGGCTCGGAAGCGTCGACGACCTCGACCGGCCGGTCGCCGCCGAGAAACCCCGCCGCCAGGTCCATCGGCCGCACCGTCGCCGAGAGGCCGATGCGCTGCGGATCCTGGCCGTCCACCAGTTCAGACAGCCGCTCCAGCGACAGCGCCAGGTGGGCGCCGCGCTTGGTCGCCGCCATCGCATGCACCTCGTCGACGATCACCGTCTCGACCGTCCGCAGGTTGGCCGCGGCCCGCGACCCGAGAACCAGGAACAGCGACTCCGGCGTCGTCACCAGGATCTCGGCCGGTCGCCGCAGTTGCCGGCGCCGCTCGCGAGGCGTCGTGTCGCCGGTGCGGACGTCGACCGTGACCGGCCGCGCCGGGACGTCCAGTTTCCGGGCGGCGCGTACGACGCCTTCAAGAGGCGCCTGCAGGTTCCGTTCGATGTCGTAGGCGAGCGCCTTGAGCGGCGAGACGTAGACCACGCGAATGCCCGGCCGAGCTTCGGTTCCCTCCCCGTCGCCCTCCTTGCCGCGCGCCGCCCCGCCGAAACACAGCCGGTCGATCGCCCAAAGGAACGCCGCCAGCGTCTTGCCGCTGCCGGTCGGCGCGACCAGCAGGGCATTCCTGCCCCGGGTGAGCACCGGCCAGCCCGACTCCTGCACCCGGGTCGGTCCGGGAAAGGCGCCGCCGAACCACCGGCGCACCGGCTCGGAGAACTGCTCGGAATCGATGCTCACCACGCGAGGATGCCAAATCGGCGACCTCATCATCGAAGCGACATCGGTTTCCGGGAGTCGACGCCTGGCATCCCCGACGGCAAGCGCCGCCGGCCGGGGAAGACCCGACTGCTACTCTCGGCAACCCGCCCAGACGGCGAAATCCCCACAGTCGAGACCAGAGGCGTTGGCGCACCACCAGCACAGCAAGCACGGCGGCAAGAGGTACTGGCTCGACGACAAGCGGAACGTCGCCAAGGTCTTCTACGGCCTGATCGTCGTGAACGTCGGGTGGCTGATCGCGGACCTTCTCTACGAAAAGCACGAGGAGTTCGAAGCTCTCGGCGGCTGGGTCGACGGCGGCTTCGGGTTCTACCCGGCGTACGGCTTCGTGGGCGCCTTCCTGCTGGTGCTGGCGGCGAAGCAGATGCGGCGCGTGCTGATGCGGTCCGAGGACTACTACGAGCGCCGCCGCGGCGGCGACTCCTCCTCCGCCTGAGTCCCGGATGGCCGAGTTCCTCCTGTCGCCGCCGCTGCTGCTGATGCTCGGCAGCGTGGTGCTCGCCGCGACGCCGCGCAACGTGCTGCCCCGGACCGTGCTGCGGGCGCTGCTCCTGGCTCTGCCGGTCTACTCCCTCTGGCGCTTCTGGGGCCTCGACTTCGGCGACTACGCCCAGTTCGAACTCTTCGGCCAGACCCTGACGCTCGTCCGGATCGACCCGCTGAGCCGGATCTTCGTCGTCATCTTCCACCTGGCGGCGCTCATCGGCAGCATCTACTCGTTCTACGTCCGCGACAACTTCCAGCCGCTCGTGGGCGTCTTCTATGCCGGATCCGCTCTCGGCGTCGTGCTGGCCGGCGACCTCTGGAGCCTGTTCCTGTTCTGGGAAGTGGCCGCGGTGTCGTCGGCGCTGCTGGTCTGGGTGCGGAGGAGCGGGCGAGCCGCCGGCGCCGGCCTCCGCTACCTGGGGATGCAGATGGTCTCGGGCGTCATGCTGCTCGCCGGCATCGTGTTGCTCCGCCACGAGGTCGGCGCCGCGACCGGCTGGGCCGAGTTCCGCAACCTGACCGGTTTCCTCGAGAACGGCGGGCTCGGCTTCTCGAACCTGGCAGCGACTCTCATCTTCCTCGCCTTCGGTCTCAAGGCGGCCTTCCCGCTGCTCCATAGCTGGCTGATCGACGCGTACCCCGAGTCGACCCCGGCCGGCGCCGTGTTCCTCTCGGCGTTCACGACGAAGTTCGCCATCTACGCGCTGGCCAGGGCCTTCCCCGGCCAGTCCGAGCTGATCTGGATCGGAGGGCTGATGGCCGCCTTCCCGATCTTCTTCGCGGTGATCGAGAACGACCTGCGCCGGGTGCTCGCGTACAGCATGACGAACCAGCTCGGCTTCATGGTCGTCGGCATCGGCATCGGCACCGAGCTGGCGATCAACGGCGCCGTCGCCCACGCCTTCGCCGACATCCTGTTCAAGGGTCTCCTCTTCATGGCGATGGGGGCCGTGCTCTACCGCGTCGGCCACGTGAACGGCTCGGACCTCGGCGGCCTCTACAAGTCGATGCCGATCACGACCGGGCTCTGCATCATCGGCGCGGCGTCCATCTCCGCCTTCCCGCTGTTCTCGGCCTTCGCCACCAAGTCGCTCATCATGAGCGCGGCGGTGTACAAGGAGTACTTCTGGCTCTGGCTCGTGCTCCTGTTCGCCTCCGCCGGCGTCTTCCACCACGCCGGGATCAAGATCCCCTTCTTCGCCTTCTTCCACCACGACTCCGGCATCCGCTGCAAGGAGGCGCCGCGATCGATGATCGTCGCGATGGTGCTGGCCGCCGCGGCCAGCATGACGATCGGCCTGTTGCCACTGGCGGGACTGTGGTTCGGCGTCTCGAACCCGTTCTACGACCTGTTGCCGTACAACGTCCACTACGAGGCGTACACGGCGACCCACGTCATCACGCAAAGCCAGCTCCTGTTCTTCTCGGCCCTGGCCTTCGCCACGCTCATGCGTACCGGCCTCTATCCTCCGGAGTTGCGCTCGGTGAACCTGGACGCCGACTGGCTGTACCGACGGGTCGGCCTCCGCATCTGGGACGGCGTCGCCACGGCATTCGTCGCGGTGCACCGTGCCGGCTATGCCGCTGCCGGACGGCTCGCCGCCGCGGCTCTCGAAACGGCGCAGCGTCACCTGGGCCCGCAGGGGTTCCTCGGGCGGTCCTGGCTCACGGCGTCGATGGCCCTGTGGGTCGCCGTGCTGCTGGCGGCGTACCTGGTCGTCTTCTACTGGCGTTTGGGCTAGTGGAGTGCGGGCCGCGGCCCCCCGCAACATCAGCTTCGCTAATGCTCGATGCTTGCCCATGAGTCGTAGCTAATGTAGGCTCTTGCACTTCCGATGCAAGGGCTCCGCATCTTCTGCGACGTGGCCGACCTGCGCAGCTTCAGCCGCGCAGCCGAGCTTCACGGCATCACCCAGTCGGCGGTCAGCCAGCGTGTTCAGCACCTGGAAGAGCTCTTCGGCACGCGGCTCCTCGACCGCTCCAAGCGGCCCTTCGTGCTGACTCCTGCCGGCGAGCTCGTGTCCCGCGAGGGGCGCGAACTCGTCGCCCGCTACGACGCACTGGCGCGCAGCGTCTCCCGCCTGGATCCCGGAAGAGGCGGCACCGTGCGGGTCCACGCGATCTACTCCGCCGGCATCGCACTGCTCAACCAGTTGCGAACCGAGTTCCAGCTTCAACGGCCGGAACTGGAAGTGCAGATCGAGTACGAGCCGCCGGCCGCGGTGGCCGAGGCGGTGCGGACTGGCCGCTGCGACTTCGGCATCGTCTCCTACCCGGAGCAGTGGCCCGGCCTGCAGTCGCGCCCGCTGCGGGAGGAGCGGATGTGCCTGGCCTGCGGGGCAGGCCACCAACTGGCCGGCGCCGAGCGCGTCCGGGCCGCCGACCTCGACGGCCGCGAGTTGATCCACTTCACCCACGAACTCCCCGCCGCGCGCCACATCCGCAGCTACCTGACGGACAACGGGGCCGAAGCCGTGTTCGCCCAGCGTCTCGACAACATCGACACGTTCAAGAGCATGCTGCAGGCGACCGACTACGCCGCGATCCTGCCGCTCCGGACGTTCCTCGCCGAGGTGCGCGCCGGCCTGCTCGCCGCGGTGCCGCTCGAGCCGAGGCTCGAGCGGCCGATGGGGATCGTCTTCGCCCGTCGTCGGCTGCGGGTGGCCGCCGAGGACTTCGCCGCGTTTCTGGTCGAGAACGCGGGGCCGATGCCCGGGGACGACGAGGAAATCGTCGAGCAGGGAGAAGCGGCATGAAGCTGCGTCCCGGAAAGGTCGGCCTGTACGACCCGGCCTACGAGCACGACGCCTGCGGAGTCGGCTTCATCGCCCACGTGCGCGGCGAGCGCAGCCACCGGCTGATGCAGCAGGCCGCCCACATGCTGACCCGGATGGACCACCGCGGCGCCTGCGGCTGCGAGCCGAACAGCGGCGACGGCGCCGGCATGCTGACCGCTTTGCCGCACGCCCTGCTGCGCAGAGTCGCGGCGGACGAGTTCGGGGCCGAACTGGGAGCGCCCGGCACCTTCTCGGCCGGCGTCTTCTTCCTGCCCCAGGACGACGGCGAACGCGAGCTGTGCCGGCGTGTCGTGGAGGAGATCGTCGCGGAACGCGGGCAGGAACTGATCGGTTGGCGCAAGGTGCCGACCCGCCCCGATGTCGCCGACATCGGCGCCACGGCACTCGATTCCATGCCGGTCATCGAGCAACTCTTCATCGCCGCCGCCGCAGGGCTCGACCAGGACGCCTTCGAGCGCGAACTCTACCTGATCCGCAAGCAGGCGACGATCCGCCTGCGCGGCAACGAAGCCCTCGCCGAAGCGCAGATGTTCTACGTCTGTTCGCTGTCGACCCGCGTGATCATCTACAAGGGCATGCTGACCTCCGGCCAGCTCGTGCCTTTCTTCCCGGATCTCGCGGCGCCGGACTACGAGTCCCACCTGGCGATGGTCCACTCCCGATTCGCCACGAACACGTTCCCGTCCTGGGACCGCGCGCAGCCGAACCGCTTCATGAGCCACAACGGCGAGATCAACACGCTGCGCGGCAACATGAACTGGATGCACGCCCGCGAAGGCGTGCTCCAGAGCGACCTCTTCGGCGACGATCTGCCGCTTGCCTTCCCGGTCGTCGAGCCCGACTGCTCGGACTCCGGCAGCTTCGACAACGTGCTCGAGTTCCTGCTGCTCACGGGCCGCACCCTCCAGGAGGCGGTCATGATGATGATCCCGGAGGCGTGGCAGAACGACACGCACATGGACGGAACGAAGAGGGCGTTCTACGACTACCACTCCTGCCTGATGGAGCCCTGGGACGGCCCGGCCTCCATCGCGTTCACCGACGGCCGATACATCGGCGCGGTGCTCGACCGCAACGGCCTTCGCCCCAGCCGCTACTACGTCACGGACGACGACCTGGTCATCATGGCGTCGGAGGCCGGCGTCGTCCCGGTCGAGCCGGAGCGGGTGCTGCGCAAGGGACGGCTCAAGCCCGGCCGGATGTTCCTGGTCGACTTCGACCTCGGCCGCATCGTCGCCGACGAGGAGTTGAAGAGCGGCATCGCCTCGCAGCGGCCGTACGCGGAGTGGCTGGAGCGCCGCACCGACCTGGCCGACCTGGTCGACCATGCCCAAAGCAACGGCAACGCCCCCGCGAACCAGGCGGCGATGGACGACGACACACTGACCCGAAGCCTCCAGGCCTTCGGCTACACCGGCGAGACGATGCGCTTCATGCTGCGGCCCCTGATCGAGGAGCAGCGCGATCCGATCGGCTCGATGGGCAACGACACCGCCCTGGCCTTCCTCTCCGACCAGGACCGCCCGGTCTACGACTACTTCAAGCAGCTCTTCGCCCAGGTCACGAACCCGGCGATCGACTCGATCCGCGAGGAGGTCGTCATGTCGGTCGACTGCACGATCGGCCCCGAGCGGAACCTGCTCGAGACGACCGCCGACCACTGCCTTCGCGTCCGGCTGCCCCATCCGATCCTGAGCAACCGGGAGTTCGCGGCGCTCGCCGACGCCGGGGACGCCGGCTTCGCCTGCCGCACCCTCGACGCCACCTGGCCCCTCGAAGAGGGCGCCGCGGGGCTCGGCAACGCGCTCGACCGTCTGTGCCGGGAAGCCGAGCAGGTAGTTGACGACGGCTGCGCCTTCGTCGCCCTCTCCGACCGGGCCGCCGGACCCGACCGGGTCCCGGTGCCGACGCTGCTCGCCTGCGGCGCCGTCCACCATCACCTGCTGCGCACGATCAAGCGCACCCGGGTCGGTCTCCTGCTCGAAACCGGCGAGGCCCGCGAAGTCCACCACCACTGCCTGCTCGTCGGCTACGGCGCGGACGCCATCAATCCCTACCTGACCTTCGAGGCGCTCTGGCAGGCCCGCCGCCAGGGCCGGCTGCCCGCCGCGACCGATGACCAGGCCGTCGTCGACCGCTACCGCAAGGGCGTCAGGAAGGGGATGCTCAAGGTGATGGCCAAGATGGGCATCTCGACGCTCCAGAGTTACAAGGGCGCCCAGATCTTCGAGGCGGTCGGGCTGTCAACCGAAGTGATCGACCGCTGCTTCGCCGGCACCGCCAGCCGGATCGAGGGCGCGGGTCTCGAACGGCTGGCGAAGGACGCGCTGAAGCGTCACGCCCGCGGCTTCCCCGCCGACGACCGCGAACGCGTCGCCGAACTCGCGAACCCGGGCGACTACCACTGGCGCGCCGGCGGCGAGCGCCACATGTGGAACCCGCAGATGATCTCGCGGCTCCAGAACGCGGCCCGCACGAACAGCACGGAGGCCTACGAGAGCTTCGCCCGGCTCGCCAACGAGGACACGACGAGGGCGTGCTCGCTGCGCGGCCTGCTCCAGTTCCGCACGGATCTCGAACCCCTGCCGCTCGACGCTGTGGAGTCGGCGAGCGAGATCGTCAAGCGCTTCTGCACGGGCGCGATGAGCTTCGGCTCGATCTCGGCCGAGAGCCACGAGACGCTCGCCATCGCGATGAACCGCCTCGGCGGCAAGAGCAACACCGGCGAGGGCGGCGAGGATCCGGCACGCTTCACGCCGGACGCCAACGGCGACCTCCGCCGCTCGGCGATCAAGCAGGTCGCGTCGGGCCGCTTCGGCGTCACCTCCTGGTACCTGACCAACTCGGACGAGCTCCAGATCAAGATCGCCCAGGGCGCCAAGCCGGGCGAAGGCGGAGAACTGCCGGGCCACAAGGTCGACGAGATCATCGCCCGGACCCGCTACTCCACGCCCGGAGTGGGGCTCATCTCGCCGCCGCCCCACCACGACATCTACTCGATCGAGGATCTGAAGCAGCTCATCCACGACCTGAAGAACTCCAACCCCGGCTCCCGGATCAGCGTGAAGCTCGTGTCCGAGGTCGGCGTGGGGACGGTCGCCGCGGGCGTCGCCAAGGCGCACGCCGACCACATCCTGATCTCGGGCCACGACGGCGGCACCGGCGCTTCGCCACTGACCAGCATCAAGCACGCCGGCCTGCCCTGGGAACTCGGCATCGCCGAGACCCACCAGACCCTGGTGCTGAGCGACCTGCGCTCGCGGGTGATCCTCCAGACCGACGGCCAGCTCAAGACCGGCCGCGACGTCGCCGTCGCCTGCATGCTGGGCGCCGAGGAGTTCGGCTTCTCCACCGCGCCGCTGATCACGATCGGCTGCATCATGATGCGCAAGTGCCACCTGAACACCTGCCCGGTGGGCATCGCCACCCAGGATCCGGAGTTGCGCGCCAAGTTCGAGGGCACGCCGGAGGAAGTCGTGAACTACCTCTTCCTCGTCGCCGAGGAGACGCGGCGGATCATGGCGGACCTCGGCGTCGCGACGATCCGGGAACTGGTCGGACGGACCGACCTGTTCCAGCGCGAACTCGCGGTTCGGAACGAGAAGACGGAGGGTCTCGACCTGTCCGCCGTGCTCCAGCCTGCCCTACGACGCCACGAAGGGGTCGAGGTGGTGCAGACGATCGAACAGGACCACGCGCTCGAGTACGCCCTCGACAACGAGCTGATCGAGCGCGCCCGGCCGGCGCTCGAGCGCGGTTCCCGGGTGCGGATCGACCTGCCCATCGTGAACACCCAGCGCACCGTCGGCACGATGCTCAGCCACGAGCTGATGAAGGCCCGCGGCGAGCACGGCCTGTCCGACGACACGATCCACGTCTCGCTCACCGGCAGCGCCGGCCAGAGCCTCGGCGCCTTCCTCGCGCCCGGCATCACGATCGAACTCGAAGGCGACGGCAACGACTACGTCGGCAAGGGGCTGTCCGGCGGACGGCTCATCCTCTACCCGCCGCGCCGGTCCCGATTCGTCGCCGAAGAGAACGTCCTGATCGGCAACGTGGCGCTCTACGGCGCAACCGGCGGCGAAGCGTTCTTCCGCGGCCGCGCCGCGGAGCGCTTCTGCGTCCGCAACTCGGGCGCCCGCGCGGTCATCGAGGGGATCGGCGACCACGGCTGCGAGTACATGACCGGCGGCCGCGCCGTCATCCTCGGCCCGACCGGGCGCAACTTCGCGGCCGGCATGAGCGGCGGCATCGCCTGGGTCTTCGACCCGGACAGGGAACTGGCGCAAAACTGCAACTTCGAGATGGTCGGCCTCGAGTCCATAGGCAGGGAGTACCGGAGCGAGCTCCGGGAGCTCGTCAGGCGGCACGCCCGCTTCACCGGCTCGACGGTGGCGCGCCGGCTGCTCGAGCGCTGGGGCGAAGCCCAGGGCCAGTTCACCCAGGTCATGCCGCACGACTACCGTCGCGTCCTGCTGGAGCAGCGCGAGACCGAGGACCGGACGGTAGCCAAGGCCGAGGCCGCCGCCTGAGGCCGGCGGCGGTTCGACGGTTCAGGGTCAGACGCAGGGGGCGCGGCAGGCAATGGGCAAGGACACGGGCTTCAAGGAGTACGCGCGGGCCGCGGTTCCCTACCAGGATCCGCTGATCCGACTCGCCCACTACGACGAGTTCACGCGACCGGTGCCCGAAGAGCACCTCGCCACGCAGGGCGCCCGCTGCATGGACTGCGGCGTCCCCTTCTGCCAGTCGAACGACGGCTGCCCGATCGACAACCTGATCCCGGAATGGAACGACCTCGTCTACCAGGGGCGCTGGCGCGAGGCGCTGCGGAGGCTCGAGCAGACGAACAACTTCCCGGAATTCACGGGCCGCGTCTGCCCGGCGCCCTGCGAAGGCGCATGCGTGCTGGGGATCACCGATCCGGCGGTGACGATCAAGAACATCGAGAACGCGATCGTCGACCGCGGCTTCGAGGAGGGCTGGATCGTCCCCCGGCCGCCGGCTAGGCGAACGGGAAAGAAGGTCGCGGTCGTCGGCTCCGGGCCGGCGGGCCTGGCCGCCGCGGCGCAGTTGAACAGCGTCGGCCACTCCGTCACCGTGTTCGAACGCGAAGACCGCATCGGCGGCCTGCTGATGTACGGCATCCCGAACATGAAGCTCGACAAGCGCCTGGTCGTCGACCGGCGGATCGACCTGATGCGCGCCGAGGGGATCGAGTTCGTCACCGGCGCGCACGTCGGCGTGAACGTCGACGTAGGCGATCTGAGGCGCGATCACGACGCCCTCCTGCTCGCCTCCGGCGCGACGCGGCCGCGCGACCTGGAGATCCCGGGCCGCGAGCTCACGGGCATTCACTTCGCGATGGACTTCCTGACCGAACACACCCGCGCGCTGCTCGACGCCGACTTGCCAAGCGACGGCGCCCGCGCGGTCGAAGCGCCGATTCACGCCGAAGGCAGGAACGTCATCGTGATCGGCGGCGGCGACACGGGCGCCGACTGCATCGCGACCGCGGTCCGGCACGGCTGCGCTTCGCTCGTCAACTTCGAACTCCTGGACCGGCCGCCGGACGACCGGGCGCCCGAAAATCCCTGGCCGGAATGGCCGCGCATCTTCCGCGTCGAGTACGCGCACGCCGAGGCGGCGGCCAGGTTCGGCGCCGACCCGCGGGTGTTCTCCGTCCTCTCGAAGCGCTTCGTCGACGACGGCGCCGGCGGCGTCGCCGGCATCGAGACCGTCCGCGTCGCCTGGCGGCGGGACAGCGCCGGCCGGTTCACGATGGAAGAGGTGCCGGGCAGCGAGGAGACCTTCGAAGCCGAACTCGTGCTGCTGGCGATGGGCTTCCTCGGCCCCGAAGCGACGCTCGGCGAGCAACTGGGCCTCGCCACGGACCAGCGCAGCAACTTCGCCGCCGAGCCCGGGCAGTACGCCACCTCGGTCGAAGGCGTGTTCGCCGCCGGCGACTGCCGCCGCGGCCAGAGCCTGATCGTCTGGGCGATCAACGAGGGCCGCGGCGCCGCCGCCCGGATCGACGAATACCTGACCGGGGCCACCGAGTTACCCCTGCCCAGCGATTCAACATCTTGAAGCGAACGCCGCTCCTTTGACGGAGGGCGAAGCGGTCTTTATAGTCATACCCGGTCCGTGGCCTTGCGCGCGAGCGCCCCACCACCGCCACATCCACAGACAAGACAGTCCTTCCCACGCGTGAACAGCACGCCGGTGAATTCGTGTTGAGTTCGACGGCGCCCACTCAGACACAGAGGAGAAACCCAACCATGCAGTCGACCCGCCCCCGGGCACGTCTTCTTGCAATCCTCCTGGCAACGACCTGCGCCTTCCTGATCGGCGGCGCCGGCCTTGCCCAGACGATCACCGGCACCGTCCAAGGCTTCATCTCGGATGTCGAGGGCGGCGCCATTCCCGGCGCCACGGTGACCGCCACCAACCAGGACACCGGCATCGCCCGCGCCGTGATCTCGGACGCCAACGGCTTCTACAGCGCCAAGGCGCTCCAGGTCGGCACCTACACGGTGACGGCCGAGCTCTCCGGCATGCAGACGACGCAGCAGACCGACATCTCCGTCCTCGTCGGCCAGATCAAGGACATCAACCTGACCCTCGAGATCGAGTCGACCTCCGAGGTGATCACCGTCACCTCCGAGGCCCCGATCATCGAAGTCAGCCGCTCCGGCGCCGCCAACTACATCGACGAGGTGGCGATCGAGAGCCTGCCGACCGTCGGTCGCGACTTCACCGACTTCGCGATCCTGACTCCCGGCGTCCAGCGCGACCGCTCCCGCGGATTCCTGACGATGGCCGGCCAGCGCGGCATGTACAGCGGCCTCTCGGTCGACGGCGCGGACAACAAGAGCACCTTCTTCGGCTACGGCCGCGGCGGTGAGGCGACGGAGAACGACGGCCTGATCATCGCTCAGGACACGGTGCGCCAGTTCCAGGTCATCACCAACGGCTTCTCGGCCGAGTATGGCCGGCATGGCGGCGCCTTCGTCAATGTCGTCACGAAGTCCGGCACCAACGAGGTGCGGGGTTCGGCCTTCGCCTTCTTCCGCGATGACGGCATGGCCGAGGATCTGCCCTCGTCACCGCTCGACGACCACTTCGGCAACGACGGCTCGCGTCCGGTGGACGAGTTCGACACCCAGAACTACGGCTTCTCGATCGGTGGCCCGTTCAAGCAGGACCGCACCCACTACTACTTCGGCATCGACCAGCGCGACCAGGACATTCCGTTCACCCGCTCGCTCCGTTCGACGGGCGCGAACAGTACCTACGACCTGATCATGCAGCGGGCGCAGAACGAGCCGGCCTTTGCCGCCCTGGTCGACGGCTTCGACCGGAACGCCGACGGCTCCGCCACCGGCCTGTTCCTGCGTTCGGTGAGCAACCAGATCCTGTTCGGCAAGCTGGACCACCAGATCAGCGACGCGAACCTGATTACCCTGCGGGCCAACTTCACCGACTTCGAGCGCGAGAGCAGCTACCTCGACGAGGAGTCGCTGAAGACGGAGGACACGCTCACCTTCATCGCGTCGATGACCTCGGTGGTCGGCAGCCGCGGCGTGAACGAGTTCCGGATTCAGTCCGCCACGGACAACCTGGATCGTCTGTCCCTGCGTGTCGGCACGCCGATCGAAGCGCAGGTGCGCTTCCGGTTCGCCAGCTTTGACAGCGTGGGCAAGTTCGACTTCCTGCCCATCTTCGTGGAGGAGGAGCAGCTCCAGATCAAGAACGACTTCTCCTACCTGTTCGGCGCCCACGACATGAAGTTCGGCGTCGACTACTCGAAGGACGATCTGGCGCAGCTCTTCGCCGGCAGCCGCGACGGCCGCTACGACTTCAACTCGCCGGAGGACTTCCTGAGCAACAACGCGGACCGGGCCCGGATCTGGTTCGGCGACTCGACCTACCCGAACTACGACGAGACGCAGGCCGCGCTCGCCTTCTACGGCCAGGACAGCCTGAAGCGGGACAACCTGACGCTCAGCTACGGCCTTCGCTACACGTCGACGGACAATCCCGACGGCCTGGAGCACATGGAACCCGACGGTCGCCAGATCCCGGATACCGAGAACCTGGCGCCGCGCTTCGGCTTCGCGCTGGCCCAGGATGAGGGCCGATCGGTCATCCGCGGCGGCATCGGCTTCTTCTTCGGCCGCACGCCCACCCTGCTCTTCGCCAACCAGGTCCAGGCCAACGGCGTGCCGCCGAACTACGGCCGCATCACGGTGAGACCGGGCCAGAACGGCTACGTTGACCTCGGGACGCCGATCGACAACGAGAACCCGCCGCCGGGCATCATCCCCGCGATCTCCTATGTCGACCCCGAGTTTGACGATGCGCAGACGCTGCGCGCGAGCGTCGGCTGGGAACGGGAACTCGGCAACGGCTGGAGCGCCGGCATAGACGCTGTGTACGCCGAGGCAAGCAGCCTCCAGCGGAACACGGACTGGAACCGCCAGTTCGGCGGCTACGACGAGTACGGTCGCCCGATGTGGGGTGATCGCATCCGGGATGACGTCGCCGAGATTCTCGTCCGGCAATCCCGTGGTGAGTCCGAGTACCAGGCGGTCACCCTGAAGGTGAACCGGCGCTTCACCGGCCGCTATCAGTTCGGCGCGCACTACACCTGGGGCAAGGATCGCGACACCGACTCGAACGAGCGTTCGGCCACCGGCGTCACGATCTCCGACACGGGCAACCTCGACTACGACTGGGGCCTCGCGGACCGTGACATCAAGCATCGGGTGGTCGTCACCGGCATGGTCCAGTTGCCGGCCGACTTCCAGATCTCGGGCATCCTGAACTATCAGTCGGGCTACCCGTACACGCTGGTGGACTCCGGCTTTGACCGCGTCGCCTGCGGGTTCCCCATCTTCAACTGTCCTGACCCCTACGCGATCATGAATGGCGTCAGGGTCGCTCGAAACTCCGAAAGGAACGAGTCGATTCAGACGATCGACCTCCGGGTCGGCAAGTTCTTCCGCTTCGGCGACGGCATGCGGCTAGACGTCTTCGTCGAGGCCTTCAACCTGTTCGACCAGAACAGCTTCGGCGTCGGCTTCGGCCAGCGGAACATCAACAACGGCAACGTTCCCGATACCCTCGGGATCCCGTCGTTCCTGACGACGAGCCCGCGCCAGTTGCAGATCGGCGGCCGGTTCAGCTTCTAGGCTGAACGGCACCGCAAGCTGCCGCGTCTGACGCGGCGGCATCGAGAATCAAGGGCCTCTCCGGCAGCGGAGAGGCCCTTTCCTCGTCAAGGCCTTGTCGGCAGCCCAACGACCGGCAAGCTCCGGCCTCTCTTCCCCAGAATCGGCCGGGTTTTCCGCAGCTCCAGGCCACTGTCGGCCAACATCGACTAACGTACTGTTGTTTCGTGAATCAAGTGTAGAAGTGCGAGGAAACGGAGGTTGTCGTTCCTATGGGCTGGATAAAGCACGCCGTTGCGATCGTAGTGGCTGTGGTTTCGGTTTACCTCCTGTGGGACGAGCATAGGCGAATTCTTGCGATGATCGAGCCGGTCATCGTGCTCTCTCCGCCTTTGATTGACGTGCTTTCCAAGGGAAGGAAGGCGCCGAGATTAGTATCGATAGAGCGGCTTGGTTGGCGTTGGCGCGATTTGGTGCTAGCAGGGGCACTGATGATCTTCTGCTCGACGCAGATGGCGGGTGCGATTGGCGGTGCAATGGTGCCGCTAGCTGGTGGCGAGCCTATGGCGCTGCTCTTTCTGGCGACCGTGTTCTGGGGTCTACCGCTCTGCTACGTAAGTGGCAGGTGGATCGGGCGGAGGTCACCGTGGAGCGCTGGAATGTGGCAGGGGGTGCTTTGGGTGATTGTCGCCACCACTCTGGCAGTGGCGCTGTCGTTCTGTCTGAGGGCATTGATGGAGAGCACTCTCCCAATGGCGGCTAGGGAGCTGGGGATAGAGCCGCTACGCAAGGCGGGCGCGGGAATGGTCCTGTTCCAACTGCTAGCGGCGATTGGCTTGTTTGGCGTTTTCGCGTTGTTAGGCTATTGGAGAGGTCGCCAGCAGATTGTCGCGACCTATGTTGGTCAGGTTCTTCGGAGGCTGGCTCCGGAAGCGCGGAACGAAGTTGTTGGATTCCTGCATGACCATGCGCTAGCCGACTCCTCCAGCCAACCGCCGCCGAGCAACTAGACGAAGTGGTCGAGGCTGGGATACCGTCGGCGCAGACTGCGGCGCCCAGGAAACCGGGCTCGGTCTTTGAGCACCTGCCTCGTCGCCGATACACCGCCTGGCGCAGGGTCCTGGCCGAGCGGAAGAACAGAAGCCTGTAGCTTTAGCGAGTTTCGAGTCTGTGGCCGGCCAGCCGCATCGCGATGAATCGCACCGGCGGCTGCGTTCTACTCCCTGAAGAGGTCTGGAGTTGCCCCGCTTTCGTGGACAGTTTGTGTTTAGGGTTCAGGCGGCGGCTTCGTAGTGTTCGTTGCAGGCTTTCTCGAAGTTGACGGGCGAGAGGTATCGGAGTGCGGAGTGGCGCCGATGGGGGTTGTACCAGCCCTCGATCCAGCGGAAGAGTTCGGTCCTCGCTTCGGCGCGATTCCGGAACGTGCTCCGATCCAGCAGTTCGCATTCGAGGCTGGCGAAGAAGCTCTCGGCCATCGCGTTGTCGTAGCAGTCTCCGACGGAACCCATCGAGACTGCGATGCCGGCTCCGCGGCAGCGCTTCCCGAAGGCCAAGGAAGTGTACTGGCTGCCTTGATCGGAGTGATGGATCACACCCTCGGGCCGGCGCTGGGCGATCGCCATCTCAAGCGCGCCGACGACGAGGTCCGTCGCGAGGGAGGAGTCCATGGCCCAGCCGACGATACGACGGCTGAACACATCCAGGACGACGGCCAGATACAAGAAGCCGGAGAGCGTCGGTACGTAGGTGATGTCCGCCACCCACAGCCGGTCGGGGGCGTCCGCCGAGAACTTCCGGTCGACCAGGTCCGGCGCCGGACGAGCGTTCCTGTCACGTCGGGTCGTGCCCGGCTTCTTGCGGCGGCTTGCGCCTGTCAAGCCGGACTCTCGCATCAGTCTGGCGACCCGCTTGCGGCTCGCGAAGACTCCTTCGTCGGCCAACTCGGCCTGAATCCGCGGCGCGCCATACGTACCCCGGCTCCGTCCGTGAATCGCCCGAATGCGCTCGGCGAGAACGCCGTCCGCCTTGTCCCTGGCGGACCGAGGGCGTTTCAACCAGGCGTAGTACCCGCTCGTGGAGACGCCGAGCACGCGAGCCATCGTCGTGACGCGGAACTCGGCCCGGTGCGCTCTCATGAACCGGAAGACCCCTTCGGTCCCGTCTCCCGAGCGAACCAGGCCGTTGCTTTTGCCAGTATCTCCCGCTCTTCCCGAAGCCGGCAAACCTCGCGGCGCAGGCGCCGCAGCTCGGACCGCTCCGCAGTCGTCAGGCCGTCAACGCGCCGGCCTTCGTCCCGGTCTGCCTGCCTCACCCAGTTGCGGATCGACTGCGCTGAAGGCTCGAACTCCCGGGCTAGATGGTCCGGGCTGCGCCCGGACCGGACCAGATCCACCATCTGCTGCCGGTACTCTGCCGGGTACCGGGGTCTTGATCTTGGCATCGTGGATACCTCCTACTCAAAGGATGTCGTGTCCACGAAACCGGGGCAAGCTCAGGTCCGAGTGCCCTCCGGCGCGCACCAAGTGCAGGTCCCTAGGTTGGGACATCGGCAGCGGCTCGAGCGCCCGCGTCGATGCCGAATACGCCGGGGCGACCGGCCTGCAGCGGAACACGGACCTCAACTGCGTCTCCGGCGGCTACGACGAGTACGGTCGCCCGAGGTGGCACGGTCGCAAGGGGGCTGTCCGGACGTGCCCGGCACCGAGTGCACGGAGATCTGGTCCGGCAGTTGCGAGGCGAATCCTGGTACCAGGCGCTCACGCTCAAGGTGAACCGGCGCTTCACCAGCCGCTACCAGTTCGGCGCCCGCTACACCTAGGACGAGGACCGCGACACCGACTCGAACCAGCGCTCGGCGACCGGCGTCACGATCTTGGACACAGGCAACCTGGACTACGGCTGGGGCCTCTCGGACCACCACATCAAGCATCGGCTCGTGGTCACGGGCATTATCCAGTTGCCGGCCGACTTCCAGATCTCCGGCATCCTGAACTACCAGTCGGGCACGCCGTACTCGCTAAGCGACCGGGAAGTCGACTTTGCCTACTGCAGCTCGGTCGACCTGGAACTGCCCCTACTACCAAGCGGTCGTTAACGTCGTAGCGGCTGGCAGAAACACGGAGCGCAACGAGTCGATCCAGACCATCGACCTCCGGGTCGGCAAGTTCTTCCGCTTCGGCAACGGCCTGCGACTCGACGTGTTCGTCGAGGCCTTCAACCTGTTCGACGAGAACAGTTTCGGCGTCGGCACCACCCAGCGGGATATCCGAAACGGCACTCCCCGTGACGACTTCGGGATTCCGTCCGGCCTGACTACGCGGCCGCGCCAGTTGCAGATCGGCGGCCGGTTCAGCTTCTAGGCCGAACGGAACCGCAAGCCCCGGCGTCTGACGCCGCGGCACCGATAATCAAGGGCCTCTCCGGCAACGGAGAGGCCCTTTTCGTCGTCAAAGGCACCGGCACCAGCCCAGCCACCGCCAGCCTCCGGCCTAGTTTCCGCAGAATCGCCCGAGTTTTCCGCAGCTTCGGACCGCTGTCAGGCAGCACCGACTACCGTAGTACCCAACTACTCCCCGAGAGCGATGCCGTGGAGCCAGCGAGCCGTTCAGCGGTTCTCGCTACCGCCTCCGCACCGCCATCCTCTTCCACCTCGGAGGACGCGACCTCTACAACGATTCACCCTTACTCCACGCGAACCCCGAGGAGACACCCTGAAGAGACCGACAAGGAGACGCGATGAAAACGTCTTTGCTAGTGCTAGTAGCGGCATCTGCCTTGGCCGTTTCGGCCTGTTGTGGGCAGCTGCCGGACCTTCCCGAAGTCGCGTTTGGCACCGACGGCGACGCTGGCTCGCACGGCGATCAGGAAGAAAGGGCTAGGAAGGCGATGAGCCTCAAAGAGGCTGTTGACGGCCTCAGGACTTCTCATGGGAAGGCCAATGAGGGTGCCACCGATGAGATCTGCGTCGAGGAAGTAGCGGCGACCTTCGAAGTCATGACCGTGAAAGAGAAGGGAGGTTCAGTGAAGCTGGCGGTCGTGCCTCCGAGTCTCAGAAGAACCAGACAGCCGACGGTGACGACCGGAAGCACGGTAACCGTGACGTACAAGAACCCGACATGCCCGTCGACCGAACTCGCGGGCGAGCCTGAGAGCACAACAGCGGCTCCACAAGAGAACGGAGCGGAAGCAGAATGACAGGTCAAGGCGTTCCAGCGACGGAAGGCTGCCAGCCGGCTTGCGAGGACTGCCCCGCTTGCAGTTCGCCTGACCGCAGAATCGGCGTGCTTCTCGTACATGGCATGGGTGAGCAGGACCCGGGCGCGCATGCAGAGAAGGTGGTGCGGCGACTGGTCAAGAGTTGGGAGAAGTTGTGCGACATCCGCCAAACATGGGTCAATCCATCTTCTGCCAGCGAGGCACCCGGGAACGCGGTGCCCAGCAAGTCGCCAGACTCCGCACGGATTATCGTCCGTGTCGTGGTCGCCGGGGAGGTCGCCGAGAAGATCGACGTCCACTTCCATGAGGCATGGTGGGCCGACCTCGGAGGTATTGCCGAAAGTTGTGGATCGGCGAGTTGATCAGGCAGCGTTCCTGACCTGAGTTCCGTCGTTGAATGGTACTCCTTCTTTGACCAGAGCGACGAGGTGCGGCGCGGTGACTCGTCGCCAGCGTTTCTGGGCCATGTCGAGCAGCTTGAAGGCCATGAGCAGGGCCTTGGTCCGTGAGCCGGCGCCCTTCGTGACGCGCTGGCGCAGGCGGACGGTGGCGAAGGTCGATTCGACCGCGTTGGTGGTCCGCAGGTGCTGCCAGTGCTCGGCCGGGAAGTCGAAGAAACTGAGCAAGCAGTCCTGGTCTCTCCGCAGCGACTCGACCGCCTTGGGGTGCTTGGCGCCGTAGTCCTCGACGAAGCGCTCGATCTCCGTCTCGGCGTCCTCGCGGCAGTCGGCGTACATGATCTCGTGCAGTGCCCGCTTGGCCTTCGCCTGGAGCCGCTTCGGCAGCTTGTCCAGCACGTTCCTCAGCCGATGCACCCAGCATCGCTGCTCCCTGGTCTCGGGCCAGACGTCGCGCACCGCACGCCAGAGACCCAGGGCGCCGTCGCCGATGGCCAGGACCGGGGCTCGCAGCCCGCGGCGCTTCAGGTCGCGCAGCACGCTCGACCAGCTCTCCGCACTCTCCCGGTAGCCGTCCTCGACCGCGATCAGCTCCTTCGTCCCGTCGCAGCGCACGCCGAGCAGGACCAGCGTGCAAAGGCGGTCTTCCTCCAGGCGGACGCGGAAGTGCACGCCGTCCGCCCACACGTAGACGTAGTCCTTCTCGCTCAGGTCCCGCTGCCTGAAAGACCGGTACTCCTCTTCCCAGGCCGCGGTCATCCGCGCGATGCTGGAAGGCGACAGACCCGACGCCTTGTCCCCCAACAGGGCGCCGAGGGCTTCCTTGAAGTCGCCGGTGGACAGACCCCGCAGGTACAGCACCGGCAGCACCTCCTCCACTTTCGGCGATCGGCGCATGTACGGCGGCAGGATCGAGCTCGTGAAGCGATGCCCCGATCTTTGATCGTCCACCCGCGGCGCCTGCACTTCCACCGTGCCGGCGCCCGTCGTCACCTGGCGCGCTCGAGCGTGGCCGTTGCGCACCACCAGAGCGCGGCCGTCCTCACCGCGCTCCGCGCGGTGTCTCTCCACGTACTCGGAGACCTCGGCCTCCAGCGCTTCCATCAGCATCCGGCGGGCGCCCTCGCGGGCGAGATCGTCGAGGGTTGCCGGCAGCTTCCCCTCCAGAGTGGTTTCGACTATCTTGAGCATGGGCGGCGTGTCCTTTCTCCCGGCATCCGACCGGGTATTCAGTTGAACACCCAGGAGGATACGCCGCCTGATCTACATCACCGGATCCACAACTTCTGGCGGTAGCTCCCGACCTCGGTCAACGGACTGGATTCAAGAACTGGTGGCGGTTCATTGTGTGGCTGCTCTGCTCTCCGTGGGCGCTCCTCTTCAAGGGGAAGGACGATCAGTACGACGAAGAGGACTGGATGGAGCGAGCCGTGGCTGCAGGTATGGCACGACTCGAGTCTCCCCGTTCCGGCTTCTTCGGCCGCTTGGGGCAGTTCCTTGTCCTGGGCTTCTTCTCGCTGTTCGCTTTGGCCACCGTCCTCACATGGGGAGCTCTGCGCCGGCTCTTGCAGCGCTTCGCGCCCTCTCCGGTCGTGCTGCTTCAGTACTTCGGCGACGTTCAGGCATATCAAGAAGGCGGTCGGCCCGACACGGGTACAGGCCGGGATATGGCGCTACCGCCGAGGGTACCGATCCGGCGCCGCATGGTGGAGGAGATGGTGGCGATGGCCGAGCGGGAGTACGACAGGTGGTACGTGGTGGCGCACAGTCTGGGCACTGTCGTCGCCGTGAACGGGTTGATGGAGCCGGATTACCTGCTGCCGAACTACCTCCGGAAGAAGCACTGGGCTCGGCTTGACCAGAGCTTCAAAGCGCGTTGGAAGACCCCCGATACGAAGAACATGCGGCCAAGGCGACCCACTTGGCTCAAGCCGCACGACGCTATAGCGCGTAAAGAGCTGTTTCGGAACTTGGGTGGTCTCGTGACGTACGGTTCCCCGTTGCATCTCTTCGTGGACCTGTGGCCCCACATCGTCCTGGTGAATAGCGAGAAGGTCTTCCCGGAGAGTTGCAAGTGGATCAACCTGTACAGCCCGTTCGATCCGGTCTCGGGCGCGCTTCGGGCGTTCGCGCAGTTGCAGTGGGATGCCGGCGCGGGACACCCCCTGCTTTTGAAGAGCTTCTGTCTCAGTGGGTCCCGGCGTTCCTTTGTCGCACACAATCGCTACCTCGATGGAGTAAAGAAGGCCGGGAACCTAGGTGCGGCGCTGGGCAACTGGTGGTTACGAGGGCAGAACGTCACGATCGTGCAGGGAAGCTACTGGAGCGGCTGGCTGTGGTCGTTCGTTCAAATCGTTGTTGGGGCCGCGGCCGTCGGTGTTCCGGCTGCGGCCGAGATTGCGGTGATCTGCACGCTTGCCTCGGACGTCTTCTCCCACCTTCTCGACTACCTCTGTTGCCGTTGATGGTGGACGTCAGTCAATGTGCTAGAGTTAGAAATCAACATCCTCACTCTCGGAAGATACGGGAGGCGTCTCATGGCACCGAACTCACACGGATATCTGACCGACGACGAAGGTCATCCATCGTCCATGCGGCTGATGAGCATGGTTGCGCTCGTGGCGGCGATCATGTTTGGGGTCCTTACACTGCTGTACGATACGACGCCGCAGGGCAACGGGCTATACTTGACGACAGCTTTCCTGGTGGGCGCCTTCGCGCCGAAGGCGCTCCAGAAGTTCGCCGAGAGGAAGTTCCCGCTGCCTGCGCCGAGCGACGACTCGTGAAATGGAGAAAGCGGTGGCAACGAGAGAACCGATGAAGATGGCCGACCACGATGAACACCGTCGCAAGCACAAACGTGCGGCCCGCGACTACCTTCGCAAGTTAGTGGACGGAAGGGAGGAGGCCGACGCGCTTCGTATCGAAGCGGCTGCGGCGCTACTGAGTGCGCCCGGAAGATGGCAGAGGTTCGTGGACTCGATTTCCAAGATGAAGCCATGATGAGAGCAATGCACGGCCGAATCCTGGGAATCGTCCGTCCATGGCGGGCGACTTGGGTCAAACTTCGTCCTAGAGCCGGCGAAGTACAGGTTCTAGTCGCTCGCGGTGCGGACGACGGGTTGCCGTGGCTGGAGTGCGGAGTCAGGTGGTATCTGCGCCAGTGGCGCCAGTGTCTCCGCGTTCCCGGGCATACTACGAACATCCCGCTTGTTGGCCGCTAGCACACCTACGCTGATCAGAGCGGATTGACGAGCCAGTGAAGTGGACGAACCGCGCACGGCAGGATGAACTCGGCATGAGTACGAAGACCCGTGCCGCGGGTCTACTGTTTGCCACGGGCCTACTCGTTGTTGCGGGTCTGCTCCGCCTGGGCAGCCGGGACCGTCCACCAGCGACCTTGGCTGCGGACGTTGGCACCTTGCCCGAAGTGGAACCCGGGAAGGCCGGCGCAGGCCCCCTCGAGTTGCCAAGAGACCTGGCCGAACACCAGAAGCCAATCTTGCCGGCCCTCAAAGAGGTGCTGAGCGACGAGCAAGCCCTTTCGAGTTCCTACCCGCGCACGAAGGCGTCGGGTCAAGACGCAGCAATGCTGCTTACTGCCTACGTCCCTTCCGAGGAGATCCAAGGAGCTGAGGATGCTGTAAGAGCTGCATATGCGTTGGGCTGGAGTCTGGGTACGGTTGCTGCACACTGCCGCGAAGAGGGGGTGGGCGACCCTGAGTGTCTCGCCCTCGCCGAGGGTTGGCTCGAGGCGAATCGGTGGCCCGGCCTGTTGCCACGTTGAAGGCGAGCGCCCTGAGTCGAGGTGTCGCTGAAGGTCGTGGATCGGCGATTCGATCAGGCGGCATTCCTGACCCGAGTTCCGTCGTCGAATGGTACTCCTTCTCTGACTTGAGCGACGAGGTGCGGCGCCGTGACTCGTCGCCAGCGTTTCTGCGCCATGTCGAGCAGCTTGAAGGCCATGAGCAGGGCCTTGGTCCGTGAGCCGGCACCCTTGGTGACCCGCTGACGTAGCCGCACGGTGGCAAAGGTCGATTTGATCGCGTTGGTGGTCCGCAGGTGCTGCCAGTGCTCGGCCGGGAAGTCGAAGAAGCTGAGCAGGCAGTCCTGGTCCCTCGCCAGCGACTTGACCGCCTTCGGGTGCTTGGTGCCGTAGTCCTTGACGAAGCGCTCGATCCCCGCCTCGGCGTCCTCGCGGCAGTCGGCGTACATGATCTCGTGCAGCGCCCGTTTGGCCTTCTCTTGCAGCCGCTTCGGCAGCTTGTCGAGCACGTTCTTCAGCCGATGCACCCAGCATCGCTGCTCCCTGGTCTCGGGCCAGACGTCCCGCACGGCTCGCCAGAGGCCCAGGGCGCCGTCGCCTCCGGCGAGGACCGATGCCCGCAGCCCGCGGCGCTTCAGGTCGCGCAACGCGCTTGACCAACTCTCCGCACTCTCCCGCTAGCGCTAGACTGCAACCCTCACCGGGGCGGAATCGCCCGAAGCGGGCCGAGTCGCGGGCCGCGTAGCGCACCGCCCCACGTCCGTAGGAGAACGCCTATGTCCCGAATCCCGCTAGCACTGTTCACCCTCGCGCTGTTCGCCTTCGGCGGCAGCGTCTACGGCCAATGCAGAGGCGAGCCGGACGGCGTGAAGGTGACGCGAGAGGACGGCAACGTGCAGGAAACGCCCTGTATGAATGGCGAGATTCACGGCACGTTGGTTCTGCGCTTCGCGGACGGCGGCGTGACCGAGACTCCCTACGTCAACGGCAAGAAGCACGGCACTGCGGTCCAGCGTTGGGAAGACGGTACGGTGCTTCAGACTCCCTACGTCAACGGCAAGAAGCACGGCACTGACGTTTACCGCTTCGCCGACGGCGGCGTGATGGAGGTTCCCTACGTCAACGGCAAGCAGCACGGCACGCAGGTTCGCCGCGACTCAAGTAGCGGCCTAGTGCTTGAGACTCCCTACGTCAACGGCAAGGAGCACGGCATTGAGGTTGCCCGTTTTCCCGACGGCACCGTGACCGAGACACATTACGCCAACGGCGTAGAAGTTGACGCGCCTCCGCGCTCTACTACTGAGCTGCGGCTGTTCGTACATAGTCCAGTCGGCCCTAGCGCCGCTCAGAGAGCGGCCCGAAAGCGAGCGGACGCCGACGCGACGCAAGCACGCCGAGAGGCAGAGGCGGAGCGCCAACGGCAGGCTGCCGAAGCGCAGGAACGCGAGCGGCGGAGAATCGAAGAGAACACCCGCCGCGTGTTGGCCAGTGACTGCCGTTGCATAGGAATAGACGACCGCACCGGCGAGCACCGCTGCAATGACTGGTTCGTGTCCGGGCCGGACCCCAAGAAGCCTCTATGCGACATTCGGCGGGAGAACCCGTAGGGGAAGGCCGTTAGGCAATGGCGGGCCGTTCCATCGTGGCGCGGCCCACGGGCCGGGGGCTCCGTGATCTAGCGTGCTGTCACCGCTCCCACTCGAAGTCGCGCTCCCGGTCTCGATCATCCCTGGCGATCCCCCGGAGCAGGCTCACCGTCCGCCGGACGCCTGAACGATTGCGTTCATGTCGGCTTCGAGCCGCGTGTGCGCGGTCGCCAACTTCTCGTACTCGCCCACGATCTGCTGATAGTCGGTCAGTAAACCGTCTACGCGACCGTTCAACTCGTCCACAAACGCGCTCAACCGCGCGACGGACGCGGCGTGCTCTTCGTCGAGCCGCTTCAAGGATTGCGGCGAGCAAGCGTTCCAGTTCGGTCATCGTCTACTCCTGATTCAGTTCGCGCCGCGTCTGCCGGGCCTCGTCGATCTCCTGCTGGATGCGGACCAGCAACCTGACGTTCTCGTCGATCTCGCGCTCCTGCGACTGCCGCGTCTCCTCAAACTGGCCCTGCTGCCACCGCCCCATCGCCCAGAGACCGGACCAGATGGCCATGAAGACTCCGAACCCGATCAGCGCGGCCCGGAGCCACAGCATCCCGAGCAGCCGAGCGGTCTGTCGATGATCGGCTCGGATAGCGCTCGCGGTTCGCTTCAGCTCGTCGCCGGCATATCGAGTCGAGCTCTCCCCAAGCTCGCGCGCCAGCGTCCGTATCTCCTCTTTCGCCGTGTCCGCGATCTGTCGTCGGTAGTCTCGAAGCGCCTCCTCGTCCTGCGCCGTCTTCTCGTTCAATCTGTCGGCGAAGCTCTGCGGCCTGGAAGTCTTGCTCATAGAGGGTTCCTTTCAGCCGCACCCGTTGCCCGGTCTCCGGGTGGGCCACGGTGACGTAGTCCTTTCCCTGGCGCGGCACCTCGTAGCCGGCCTCCTCGAACGCGGCGACCACGCCGGCGCGGTCGTGCACGAGGCCAGCGGCCACCCGCTGGCGGAGGTAGCCGTCGATGGCGTCGCGGTCGGCCTTGTCGGCCGGAAACCGCCCCGGCCGGGTGGTGCGGGCGCGGTCGGGATCGTCCGGCCGTGCCCAGCCGTACTCGTGGTTCAGCGCCCGCTCCAGCGTACCGTAGGTCATCTCCCAGCCCGGCGGGGCGATGTTGTGGCTCTTGCCCGTCTCGAGCTCCACGCGGGCGGCCAGGACATGCACGTGCGCGCCGCCGTCCTCGTCGCGGTGGAGCACCGCCGCCCAGGCGTAGCGGTCCGCTTCGAGGCCGGCCCAGGAGACGCGCTCGAACTCATCGAGCGCGTCCTCGATCTGGTCGTTGTCCGGGCGGTCCTCGGGTGCCCAGGCCATCACGGCGCTGCGATAGCGGTGCTCGAAGTAGAGGGAGTCGGCGACCTCGGCGACCATCCGCGCATCCCCGCGCAGCTGCGTGACCTCCGCCCGCTTCTTGCCGGCGTGATCACGGTTGGCGAGAAGGTAGTCGGCCGCCGCCGCCGCGCTGCCCTGGCCGTGCTTGGCGAACGTGATCAGCACGGGCCTTCCTCCTCGCGCGGCGGCAGGTCGGGATCGCGGGTCAGCAGCAGTTGGCGGACCTCGCGATCGAGAGCGACCAGGTGGGCGATCACCTGGGCCGCGTCGCCGGCGCCGCGGTAGCGGTTCGCCAAGCGGGCGATCTGGTTCAGGTTGTTCCCGATGCGGGGCAACCTGACGGGTGCGCTCGCGCACCGCCGCGGATATCCGTGATCGGTTCGACCTTGAGCCAGCGCGCGTTCTCTCGCCGAGCGACTACATTTCCCGCATTGCGGTGAACACATCGACCGTGGCTGGCGGAGCGGTCACGCTGCTGGATCTTACGGCCGGGAACGCGAGCCGTTACGGTGTGCCAAGCGATGTGACCAACTACTCCAAGCACGCCGACGGGCAGCATTTCGCGGAGTTCGTCCATACCCACATGCCCTCTGTGGACGGGCTGCTCTATCGAAGCCGGTTCACCGACCGGCTCAGCGTCGCCGTCTTCGACCGCGGAATCGGTAGCCTTGCACACGGAACGCCACTGCCCCTCACTCAAGGACTGCTTGCGCCAGCCCTGCGGTCCTGGAACGTCCGCGTGACATGAGGGGCGAGGTAGAGGCAACGTAGCACGCCATCGAGCACATGGAGGTCGGCATCCTGGCCCTGAACGGCACGGAGGTCGTGGTGGTTGAGGTCACTGCATCCCGTGGTTACCGGATCATCGTCACCGCACGACCTGCGGCGCGATGGCCTCTCTGGAGAGCAGCGAAGGCCTCGACCGTTTCGTCGAGCGCCAGGTCCTCTTCCTGATCCGTACCAAGGGAAGCAGCGCCAGCATCGTGAACGCACCCGGCTTCAACTACTCGTGAGCCCACTGCGATGCGTCCGGGGCGGTCCCTTCGCCAGGACCGGCACGGCACCCCTCCGACGCTTCGGATCGAAGGAGGCAACCGATGACGGAGGGCCCGTACCGAGACGGCTGTCGTATTGTGCGAGCCGACGACCCGCTTCCACGAACAGCCGTGGTAGCGGCTGCCGTGGCAGCGGCTGGCTAAACTCGCGGAGCGGATAGCCGCCACCAGGGGTCCGAAGGGTCTGCCTTCGGTTATTCCGACCGCTGATTCGCAAGCGTTCACTCCGCGGCGCCCGAAGCCGGACCAGGAAGCGCGCGGCGAAGTGCTCTGCGCCGACGCGCCGACCATGAGCGCGGTCGGAAGGCGTGGCAAGCGAACCCCTGGGACCGCCGGCCGGATCAGCGGCCAGTCGCTACGGGTCGGCAACGTCCAGGACCTCACCAGCGCCCAGGGCCGAACTCACGGAGTCTATGAACGCCGGCCGCTGGCGGGCGGCGGCCATGCTTGGCCCACTAGGCGCGCGGCCAGTTGGCCGGGAGCGGTCGTCAGGCCGCGCCATGGGGTAGGCTCGCGCGCATGAGCGAACAAGACAACCTGAACATGTCCGTCAAGGAACACGATCAGAACCGCCGGCAGCACAAGCGGAAGGCGCGCGCGGTCCTACTCGAAATCGCTCAAGACAAGCAGGTCGACGACAAGGTGCGCGTAGCGGCCGCGTCGGCACTCCTGGGCGCGCCGGGCTGGGTGGCGACCGTGCTTGGCTGGGCGCAGAAAGTCAAAGACCTGGGCTAGCCGTTCGCCGCTTTCTTCGCGGCCTCCGCGGCCTCCTCGGCTTTTTCCTGGGCCGCGTTCGCCGACTCTTGCGCCTCGGTCGCCGCCTTCGCGTTCTTCTCTGCCTGGGTCGCCGCGTTCTCCGCAGCTTGGGCGAAGCGGTCTAGCACGCGGTCCAAGTGCTTGTCCGTCGGCCTAGTAGCGAACCAGTAAGTGATAATCGCGCCGGCGAGAGGAACGGGCAGCAGAAACAACTCTTGTAGCCAGTCTTTGAGAGAAGAACCGAATAACACCGCGGCCAGCGGGACGAACAGGAAGAGGTAACCGGCCGCCGCGTAGGTCACTATCGGGCGTACCAATGAGCGATGGTTCGCGGCGTCAGGCTTGGGCGCGGCGGTGTCGGGCGCAGGGGCCGCAGTGTCGGGCGTGGTTGTCATCGGGACGGGCACCTTTCTTCTTTCGTTGACTTTCAAGCGGGGCGAAGATGCTAGCAGCCGAGCGAACGCGCGCCGTCTCACGGGTCCGGGCGTGGGTCGCCGTTCACATAGGGGGTTTCGTACCCGTCGCCGTCGGTCTGGCGTTCAACCCAACGGCCAGCGCGCTGGCTGTTGGCGAAGATGCCTTCGCCTACCGTGCCGCTGGCCCACGTCACACGCCAGCGTCCGGCGCGCTGGCCGGCGCGTAGGTGCCTTCGGCGACGACTCCGGTGCATTGTCGTTCCAACTCGGTCTTGCCTTCGCAGGTTTCCGTCGCATCGACCGCGGCCACTTGGCCATGCGCGCCGGCGACGGCCAGCAGCAGCGCGACCGCCCCGGGCCGCGACGTTGGCGAACTTCTTCATGGCGGCATGCTACCGGAGATCGAGGCTCGCGGGTCCGACTGCCTTCTCTGCTCCGGCATCTCGGACTAGGCGACGGCGACGGCGCTACTGAGAGGAGCCTCGAGCCTCGCGTGGTCAGACAACTACGACAATCGCCGTGCTGGTGTCGTCAGACCGCGATTCCGTACTGGTGGCCGAGATCCTAGGAACCCGAGGGATCAAGGTAATCCACGGTACGTTTCCACCCAAAGGTGCGGAACTGTCTGTCCGATGGAGGGGGTGCATGGACATTCGTAGTCTCCGAGAGGAGTTCGGCTCACCCTCTAAAGACGGAACGGCTGATCGGCTTGGCCGACTCGCCAGTAACTTCCCGAAATGTAAACGGGCGCCCGCCCTTCAACTCAAGGTCAGGGGTCGATGAAGAGACTCAGACCTAGCCTGCGACATGATCGGCCCAAGCCTGCATGACTTCGCGTCGTTGTTCAAGTAGGTCGGAACGCGGGTAGGCGGCTTCTACCTGACTCCGAACAACGTGGCCCAACGCCTGCTCGGCAACCTCTCGCCGAACCCTTCTCTCTGCGGCCCAGGACCGGAAGCTCGACCGGAGGCCGTGCGGAGTCCCTGGAAGACCTAGGATCCGGAACAGCTTGGACATGGTGGTACGAGACACTGGACCGCAAGGGTCCTGCCCACGAAACACCAGCCCATGTCCATCGCTTAGCGACCGCGCCTCCTCAAGGACGTGGATAGCTTGTCGGCTCAGGGGAACCCGATGCTCCCGCCGGGTCTTGGTCCTTGAGCCTGGGACCGTCCAGAGCCCTCCCGCCACGTCGGTCTCGGCCCAGGCAGCCTCCCGTACCTCTCCAGACCTTGTTGCGGTCAGTGCCAGGAACCGAATAGCCAGCCGTGTTCCCGGCAACGCCTGACCACTCTTGATCAGCTCCAAAGCGTGACTCAGTTCCCTATGGGGAATCGACCTGTGGTGCTTCGAACGGCCGTTCTGCCGGGGTGTCAATGGCAACTGAAAACTGCACACTTCTTCGGGGGCGGCAGGGTCCTGAGCAGGCGTCCGGAGTAGCGGCCCAGGGCTCCGGTGTCGGCCGTAGGGAGCGGAGCGACCGGAGGCCGACACCGGACGCGCGCCAAGGCCAGGGGGTTGGCGGCTGATCACGAGGCGGTTTCCTGGCGCCGCTCCTCGTGAGCGGGGCGCAGCAGGTCCTGGTGCGCTCTCATCCGGTAGCTGTTGCCCCGGATGTTGACGATGTGGCAGTGGTGCAGGAGGCGATCGATGAGGGCCGCGGCCATGATCTCGTCGCCGAGCACGCCTCCCCATTCCTCGAAGCCCTTGTTGGAGGTGAGCACCGTGGAGGCCCGCTCGTGGCGGGCGTTGATCAACTGGAAGAAGAGCACGGCGCCGTCCTGGCTGATCGGCAGGTAGCCGATCTCGTCCACGACCAGCAGGGCAGGATGGGTGAGCACCCGGAGCCGGCGCGACAGATTGCCCGCGGCCTTCGCCTCGGTCAGCGACTCGATCAGGGCCGCCAGCGTGCCGTAGTAGACCTTGCGGCCCGACTCGGCGGCTGCGATCGCCAGACTGATCGCGAGATGGGTCTTGCCCACTCCCGGCGGCCCCAGGAGAATCACATTCTCGGCGCGCTCCAGGAAGCCCAGCTCGTGGAGGCTCTCGATCTGCTCCCGCTTGATGCTGGGCTGGAAGCTGAAGTCGAACTGGTCGAGCGTCTTGACCGCCGGCAGGCGCGACGAGCGCATCGCCGCTTGCAGTCGGCGGTTGTTGCGCAGCACGATCTGGGCGGAAAGCAGATTCTCGATCGCTTCGGAAGCGGTCACCGCTCCGCTGTCGGCCTGGGCCAGGATGCCGTCCACGGCTTCCAGTGCTCCGGGCATTTTCAAGTCCGCCAGCATCTCTCGCAGCCGAGCCCGCCGATCGCCCGCCGGAGCCCTCATCGGACTGCCTCCGAGTACTCCCGCAAGGATCGCCGCTGCACCTGTACCGTCGGCGCCACCAAGCGGCGCCGGGCCGCCGCCTCGGGCTGCCGAGCGCCGAGACGTCGGTAAGGATGGCTGGCCAGGGGACGAAGCGCCTGGCGCTCGTCGCGCTCGAAGCGGTCCACCGGGCGCTCCCCCGTCGTGCCATGCCGACGCACATTGGCGGTGCCCTCCAGCCAGGACGAGGCCTGCTCATTCAGGTCGGCGTCGTTTGCGAACGGCCGGCCGTAGAAGAAGCTCTCCCGCACGTACCGGATCGGCCGCTCCACCTTGCCCTTGGTCTGCGCCCGGTAAGGACGGCACGACCGCGGCACGAAGCCCCAGTGAGCCGCGAACCGCAGAAACTCGGCATTCAGCGCCAACTCGCCGCCGGAAGCGCGGTCGTCCGACACGACCACCGCGCGCATCTGATCGAAGAGGAGCTCCTGCGGCACGCCGCCGAACCGACCGAAGGCGCTCTCGAGCCCCTCGATGAGGACCGGCATCGTCTGCCGGGAGTAGAAACGCAGCCACAACAGCCGGGAGTAGCCGAGCACCACCAGCAGGGCATGCCGACGTCCCCAGGGCAGCCTGAATGTCCCGAAGTCCACCTGGCCCTGATGGCCCGCCGGGGTCTCGAACCGCACCGGAGCCTCCTGGGGCGCCCGCGGCCGAACCTCCCGAACGTAGTCCCTGACCCGGCTGTAGCCGCCGTCGTAGCCGGCCGCACGCACCTCGTCGAACAGGCGCTTCGCCGACAGCTTGGGGAACTCCTCCAGCCGGACCTCGATCAACTCCTTGTACGGGTCCAGCTTGTGAGCGACCCGAGGCCGCGGCGAGTACCGAGACCCGCCCGACGACAGGTCCCGGTCCAACTGGCCCGACTCGATCCACGCGTGGATCGTCCGCCGACTGACGCCGAACCGCCTGGACAACTCGGCCTTCGAGACGCCTCGCTCCAGGTAGTGCCTCAACTGCATCCTGATCTCCCATCCGTACATCCATCCGTCGCTCCATTGCCGTTGGCGAAGCCAACAGCATCGACCGACGGAGCGGCTACCGCAAACCGCAGACTGTGCAGTTTTCGGCTGCCACGAATGGGAGATTTACAGTTGCCCCCAACAGGGGGAGCGCTGCTCGAACTGCAGGACAGGGATCGTCACTCCGCAGCCCCTCCGCTATGGCCCACTTGAGGACGGTCGAGATCCGGCGTAACGTCGACGGGGGACTTCAAGGAAGCTCTCGGCGCCCTGCTGGGGGACAAGGCGTCGGGCCTGTCGCCTTCCAGCATCGCTCGGATGACCGCCGCCTAGGAAGAGGAGTACCGGTCATTCAGGCGACGGGACCTGAGCGAGAAGGACTACGTCTACGTGTCGGCCGACGGCGTGTACTTCCGGGTCCGCCTGGAGGAAGACCGCCTGTGCACATCAGGGCACGCAAGCTTCATCGCCCACTCACCTTGGCGTGAAGCTCAAGATCGAAAAGCCGAGCCGATCGTATCTCTGACAGCGGAAGGATGACCCGCATGTCCCTGACGGAAAGGCCCGAGCCTCGGTCGTCTTCTGGCTTCTCGTTCTTGTCGATCTCCTCGTAGATGCGTCGGTAGAAGGTTGTGAGTTCGAGTCGTTGCGTCTGTTTGCCCCGGTAGCCACTGACGACGGGGAGCAGCGCGATGTCGGGGTCCGAGCCGTCGCGCTGGAAAATGCCGCTGTCGATCGCGAAGCCGATGTACGTCTTGCCACTATGCAGAGAGATCTCAGCGGTCATAGGGCGCAGCGCCGAGTCCTGGAGAATCAGTTCGATGAGATCTCCCCGTTCCGCAGCCGCCCTGCGAGCGCCTTCCAACTCCGTGCAGCGGAAGCGCCGCTGCTTGGAGTACGGCGTTCCGATGGCCCGGGGGTCGACCGGGAGTGCCTCAAGTTCGGTGTCCTTCTGGCGTCGGTTGAGCGCGGATGGGAGGACGAACCCGATGAGAGTCCCAACGCCCAAAGCTACCTGGAACAACGTGAAGGGCTTCGGCGATCGGGCCCAATCCGCGAGGCTTACGCCGAGCTTGGGCTCCGCGTACGAGATGGGGAGGAGCGCCAGATACGAGATGGCAGAGAGCAGGGCGCCCAGGCAAGCCGAACGGAAGACCAGGTGGTAGCCCGACTCGCGCAGAGCACCGTACTTCCAGCAGTTCGCACGGGTCAGCGACCAATAGCCGCCGAGGGCCGGCAGGAGAAGCAGGCCGAGTCCCACCGTCTTGTCGGACCAGCGGCTTCCCGTGACAGAACGGGACGGAGCGAGTCGCTTCGCCGCACCCTGCTACGTGAGCCCCTTAGCCCCCCTGCGCCTTCTCCGCCACCGGCAAGTCCAAGAGCGACTCCTCGGCCGCCATGCGTCCCGGGTTCGACACGATGTCGGCGCCGAGTCTGAAAGCCCTCTTGACCTCTGGCCTCGCGATGAGATCGCCTACATCGACGTGCCAAGCGCCCTTGTTCGTGAAGTAGAGCTTGACCGGGCGTGTCGCTCTTGCGCTCTCGTTGTCGCCCACGGACATCTTCCTCTGATGACTGGCCTGTTGAAGGGCTCTGTTGCGGGAGGTCAACTGCCGTTCTCCTCTCGCAGCTTGAGCGATATCAGCACCTGCCGCCCAACGTCGCTCTCGGAGAGTAGCAGAACCGGCGGCAGCGACCAACGGTCGCGCGGCCAGCTCAAGGGAGGCCGGCGGACGACAGACGAACGCCCGGCCGCAGGGACGACGGGCTTCACCCCTTCGGGCGGCCATCACGACCGGCGCCGACCGCGACGGGACGCTCTGCCGCGCCAGCACCGGCCAGCGCGTCCGCTCTTTTTCCGATTCCGCGCAGCGGAGGAGAGAACGTCGCCCCACCGCCGCCGGAAGACCGGACCGAGCCGGCCGCCGAGCAGGTGATCGTCCCCGAGCAGCCGCAAGTCCTCGACTCGCGCCCGCTGGACCGACCGTTCCACCCGGCGAACGTCCGCGCCTTCCGCCCACCAGGTGCCCAACGTCAGCGACGCCGGCCCATCGAGGTAGCGGAGCAGCGCGTCCACCAAGTCAAGCGCACCGCCCTGCCTGTGGCGTCTGTCTACGGGTGGACCTAAACTTGAAGGATGCTCTCGGCGGCCTGCTGGGGGACAGTGCTGGTCCCGCTCGGCGTGCGCAGCGACGGGACGAAGGAGCTGATCGTGGTCGAGATCAACGACCCGTCTCCGACTTAGTAGCACACTCGTGGAACTGTGCACCGACTCTTGCTTGAAGCAACTCCTCAACCGCCCCTGCCTCCATCTGCAACCGATGATCCCGACTTGCCACGACCAAGTCGGCCCACTTGTCCCCGTCCGCCAGCAAGGAGAGCGCCTCCTGCAACTCGTAGAACGGTCCTGGAGGCGGCTCGTTCTCGTCGTACCGGGGCCGCCCGTCGTGCCCGTCGTTCAACTCGTAGTGGTCCACGACTCGCTCCAGCGAGGTCCAGCCTTTCACGACCGCCAGGACCTCCAGCGGGCATGTGGGAATCCCTGCTCCATCCCTGAAGCCGCCAAGTGCAGGGTGAACGGGCGGCCCCCCTACCGGGTTCACGATCTTCAGACCGACTTCCACGGTCTGAATGCCACGGTCGCTCACTATATGGAGCCTGAGACCGTCAAGCTCCAAGGTGACACTCCCGTCTCCGAAGTGCTCTGCGTCCGTGGATTCGCAGATCAGCCGTGGGGTGCCCCTGCCGACTGCGTCGAAGGCGCCCAGAACGGACTCCGCGTAGCTACCGCTCACCACGCTCACCTCTTGACCACATACGCAGGCAGCCGCGGCGCAAGGCGCTTGAGTTGCAACGAGCGAACGACGCTCAGCATTCAGATGTCCAGGTCGCGGAACCACTCTTCGGCGCTCTCGAAGCGCTTGCCCTTGCCGTCCTCCAGCTCCTTCATGCCGCTGATGGTCGCCGGGTCGGCACCTGTACGGTGAACGGCAGCCGCTTCTCGTCCGCGACGCGCAGCAACATGAGGCGAATCGCGTCGGAGACGGGATACACCTGCACCGTATAGAACACTTGCAACGAACGCAACGATCGGGTATAAGAGAGTCGTTGATACGGAGGAGGTCACCAAATGGCCGAACTGGAAGCTGGACACGCCGACCCGCTATCGTCGATCCAAGCCTACATTGATGAACTGAACGAACTCGACCCGTCCAGCCGCAGGCTTGCCGTGGCGGCCCTCCTTGCGCCGAAGATCGGCCGACTCCGCCTGTTCAGATCGCACGACAACACGCTGTCCGCAGTGGCGGAGTGCGCGATGTCCCCGGGCTCGGAGGGCGGCGGATTCTGGTCTGAACTGTCAAGTGCCGCCGGCATCCCGCGCTCCTCGCTCGAATCTCTTGGCGCTTCGCCGAGCTACGAGACAGGCGTGGCAGCGCTCGCGCCGGTCCCGAGCATCGACCTCGTCGCGGACGACTTTGGGAACGTCTCCGCCAGCATCGGACTGGCGCCGCCGCTCGAGGGTGAGAATCTGCTCGCGCTCGGCGAGCCAGGCGTGGAGCCGTTGTCCGCGCCCGCTGTTTCAGCTACACTCGCAGGTGCCTTCTTGTCCGCCGCAGGTGCCGCGGAACTGCTGGGCGTCGCGAAGTCGACGGTGACGCGGAAGATCGAGAAGAACAAGGTAGTCGGTTTCCGCGGTTTCACGAATGCGCTCCGAGTCCCGGAGGAGCAGTTCGTGCAGGGCGAAGTGGTCGCCGGCATCCCGGAGGTTCTCGACATGTTCGCGGACGAATCGCCCGGCGGCGAGACGCATGCGGACCACAAGGGCGCTTGGAGCTTCCTGGCCGCGACGCTCTACCCCGGGGATTCTGCCCCACGTCCCATAGACCGGCTGAAGGCAGCCATGCGAAGTCGAAAGAGCCACGACGCGGTTGCAGAACTACGCCGGGTCAAGGAAAGCCTCGACTACGGCGATCACGTTTGACTGCCGCCAGCCTCTCCTCGCTGGACCCGTCGCGGTGCCCGGCGGTTGCGGCACTCTTCGCGGGTCTCACGACCGTTCGACCCGTCTCGAACTATGTCCGCGTGATGCACCGGCGAGTCGCGGAGAGGCCGCTGGGAGCGAGTTCCGGGCCAAGCCGTTTCAGCTCTGTCCCATCTGCTGGCCCGGCAGCGTCCACCAATCCTCCGTTCCGCGTGATCTATGCGGCGGCAGACCTTGCGACGGCTGCCTACGAGACCCTTATCCGTGATCGGTTCGACCTTGAGCCAGCGCGCGTTCTCTCGCCGAGCGACTACACTTCCCGCATTGCGGTGAACATATCGACCGTGGCTGGCGGAGCGGTCACGCTGCTGGACCTTACGGCCGGGAACGCGAGCCGTTACGGTGTGCCAAGCGATGTGACCAACTACTCCAAGCACGCCGACGGGCAGCATTTCGCGGAGTTCGTCCATACCCACATGCCATCTGTGGACGGGCTGCTCTATCGAAGCCGATTCACCGACCGTCTCAGCGTCGCCGTCTTCGACCGCGGAATCGGCAGCCTTGCACACGGAACGCCACTGCCCCTCACTCAAGGACTGCTTGGGCCAGCCCTGCGGTCCTGGAACGTCCGCGTGACATGAGGAGCGAGGTAGAGGCAACGTAGCGCGACGGCGAGCACATGGAGGTCGGCATCCTGGCCTTGAATGACACGGAGGTCGTGGTGGTCGAGGTCAAGACGATGCCGCGTCCCCGTGGCAGTGACCCGGTTCCTGGAGAAGCTCCCGCGTGTTCCAAGAACTGGTTCCCCGGATCAAAGCGGGGAGAGAAGGCTAGCAGCCGAGCGTCCACGCGCCGGCTCACGGGTCTAATAGCTGTTCTTCGCCGTCGACCCAGCGGGTTTCCAGGATCACGTTGCCGTCGGCGTCGCGCCAAACCCCCGCTCCGTGCCTCAGGCCGTTGACGTAGGGGGTTTCGGCCACCAAGGAGGTCCAGCGTTCAACCTCCGTGCCGTGCTTCTGGCCGTTGACGTAGGGGGTTGAGCGAGACACGCGGCCGATGGGCGAGTTGGGCCAGCGCTGTACTGCCGTGCCGTGAATCTGGCCGTTGACGTAGGGGATTTCGTACACGTCGCCGTTGGCGAAGCGCCGAACCACGTAGACGTTCGCGCCGTCCGGGTCCCTCCAGGTCAGGACGCCTTCGCCGTCGGCGACGGCTCCCCTGCACTGGCCGGTCCAACTCGCGGTCTGGCCGGCCTTCCGGCTTGGGTTCCAAACGTGGCAGCCGGGGTGACTCGCCAGTCGCTGCCAGCAGGGCGTGCCCTCGGCCCTGCCTTCGCAGGTTTCCGCGGGATCGAACTTGGCCGCCGGGCCGGCGTCGCAGCCGAGCGTCAGGAACAGCAGCGCGGCCGCGCAGGCCACGGGGTTGGCGGGCGCTTTCATCGCGGCATCCTACCGGAGATTCGAGGCTCCTGGGTCCGACCCCTTCTTCTTCTCCGGTGTCTCGGACCAGGCGACGGCGACGGTGCCATTAAGTGGGCCATCCTCGGTGGACAAGTGTTGGCCCACTTTCGTCCTTGGGGGCGCGGCGGCGGGAAGCCCTGGAAGCCGAGCGGGGCGAAGACGCGACCGCGTCAGGCTGAGGGGGCTTGACTAGGACGAAGCACGGCGACCATCACTAGGTCGGCCATGCTGACGAGCAATCCGTTTGCAGTACCGCCGACCGTGGATGAACCCGAGATGCTCCATGTACCCGGCCAGGATGCTCAACAAGCGCGCGGTCTCCTTCGCGGCATGGTCCGCATCACCTTCGCCCAGCGTGTGAGCGACCACGTCTGGCCATAGCGAACTCAGCCACGGATACTTCTTCGCCAGAGCCAGGAAAGCCGCCTCGTCTTCGTGCGATGGCGACGGTGAGTCGGGCTGGAACGTGGCCGAGGCGTAAGACTCGGGAAACACGCGAGCGTAGTTCCTGATTTCGGCGGCCACGCGCTGGCCCTTCTTTCGGTTCCAGCGCCCGAGGCTGAGAACCAAGCCGGTCACCGTGGCACTGACCGTTACGAGAGCGCCGACAACGGTCAGGACAGTCATCAGGATGTTCACGGGCGCTCGTCTCGTGCTTGGGCTTTGCAGCCCTCAACCAGCCGATCCGCTTCAACCACTTGGCATCGGTCTCCACCCTCGTGATTCGATCTCGGAGGTCTGGGTCGCTGCTGAACGCCGCGAGGCCGTTCTGTCGACTTGGCGTCGGTCACGATGTCTCCTCCTGGTCGGCAGGGGGGAGTGTGTGCCGCAGGTCCGCCAGCTCCGAGCGGATGTCTTCGAGCGTGAGTGCAATCGAGACGAGGGCATCCGTCCTCATGCTGTTCAGTTCCTGGGGAAGAACCTGATGCCGTTCATCACCAAGCGTCCATGCGTGAACGCTCAAGCGCTCGTATCTCCCTTTGGGTGAGTCGTGTGCGGATGCCATGGCTACCTCCTGTCGACGATGCTCCCCCGGCTCCCGGATTGGAGCCGGTAGTGCCTCAGTTTGGAACGGAGACATCCAAGATACTGGGTAGTGTCTCAGCTTGAGGCTTGCCGGGGGCTGGACTCCCCGACCAAGCCGAGAACACGAAGGAGACGTGACTTGGGGTCCCGCTCTGAAGCAGCTTGGCGGCCCCTACGGCATCGCCTTCACGAAGGCCCTGCGACATGCGGTGCGGCTTCCATCTCAAGATGCCGACGAGGTCAAGGCCTGGCCCGTCGGCGAAGCCAAGGACCACCTAAGCGAGATTCTCAACCGCGTGCGCGACGGCCAAGGCCAATTGGTCCGCCGACGCAAGGAGGATCCGGTGCTGCTGATGTCGCTCGGCCAACTCGGGGACTTCGTCCAGATGGCAGCCCCGAAGCGCCGGTTTGCCGATCTTGTCGCACATGATCCGACCCTCCCGGTGGCGCCTCCACTGAGTCTCTCCGAGACGCCGGCAGGCCGCGACGACGTCGAACTGTAAGCGGCGTGCCTGCGTACCTGCTCAGCACGCAGGCGCTTGCAGATGTCGCCCGCAACGACGACACGCCGATCCATCGTTGGGCGGACGCCGAGGACCTGGCCGTAGGCGATGTCGTCACGAGCGCCGTGTCGTTCACGGTGATCAAGCAGCGGATCGAGCTCCTTGAACCCGCCGACCGTGCGGTGTGGCGGCGCCTGCTCGGTGTCGCGCGGGACCGCTTTCACTCCTGTGACGGCATTCGGCCGGTCGGCGTCGACATTGCGCTTCGAGCAGCCGACCTGGGCGTCGGAAACCTGGAGACCATCGTTAACAGCCGCCGAAGACCGTTGGGAGATCTGGGCCTTCTCGTCGTGGCCACGGCTCTCGAAGAGGACCTGACGTTCGTCGAGAAGTCGCAGCCGTACCATGCCAAGCTCGAGTCGGAGCATGGTTTGACGGTCTTCCATCCTTAGCGCGTCTTGACCAACGGAGAGGTTGAACTCGGTCCGCCGGTCTGGCCGGCAATCAGGCATCGGACCTGTCCTTGCGGGACGGACTCCTGGCGTCCGCGGCCGCTCCGACCTACTTCCCGCCGCATCGGGTCGGAAGCCGAGGTTTCGTCGACGGCGGCCTCGTGGCCAACGCGCCGGACCTGGCCGCCGTTGCCGAGGCCGTTCGACATCTTCCCTGTCGGTTGCGCGACGTCCGCGTGCTGAGCATCGGTACGGCCGGCTTGCCGCACGCGACGCGACTGGCCGACCGCTCCCCGGGCCTTGTGAAGTGGCTGGTCCGCCACGGTCTCGTGCAACTGACCCTCTCGGCACAGGAACAGCTCGCGGTAGACTACTCTTCGGTAGTACTTGGGGTCGTCCACCACTCCGGCCGGCGTGATCGCCCACTACGCGACGGCCGAGCTGGATCGCCGAAAGTCGAGGAGGTGCTGCCGCGGTAGGCGCTCGTGGGCGGTCGCGCTGGCCGCTCCGGGACTCCGACAGTGATCGGTCCCGTAGCGGACTGGCTGCACTGCTAGGCTTCCATTGTGCTGGCTAGACTTGCCACGGCTGCTGCTGCGGTCGCGCTCTTGTTCCTGACCGTCGCCGACGCTCACGGCCAGGAGGCCGCGTTCGACCCGGCGGAGACTTGCGAAGGCAAGGCCGAGGGCGCGGAGTGCTGGAAACAACTGTCCAGTCACCCCGGCTGCTACGTGTGGGACAACGGCCTGAAAGCCGACCAGACCGTGAGTTGGACCGGCGCGTGCAACGGTTCCGTCGCCGACGGCGAAGGCGTGTTGACGTGGGCGGACCCTGAAGGCGCGAGCGTCTACGAAGGTGCGCTAGTGGGCGGGAAGCGGCACGGCCGCGGGAGCGTAACGCTCGGCGACGGCACGGTCCTGGAAGGCCCCTACGCCGCCGGTCAACAGGTTGGCCGCTGGCGCGTTGCGTATCCCAACGGCAACGTGGCCGAAGGCATCGTCGCGGACGGTCGCCGAACAGGCCGTTGGGTCTTGCGCGACACTCACGGCAACGTGCAGGAAACCCCCTACGTCAACGGCGAGACTCACGGCACGGAGGTCTTGCGCTTTGCCAACGGCGGCGGGCGGGAAACGCCTTACGACAACGGCAAGAAGCACGGCACGGAGGTTACGCGCTACGCCGACGGCGACGTGCTTGAAACGCCCTACGTCAACGGCGAGATTCACGGCACGCAGGTTCGGCGCGAGGCCATGGACGGCGGCGGCACCACTACTGAAGAAAAGCCCTTCGTCAACGGCAAGCCGCACGGTACCTGGGTTGTGAGCACACCCTGGAAAACGCATGAAACGCCCTACGTCAACGGTGAGAGACACGGCACCGAGGTTGACCGCTGGCACAACGGGTGGGTGACGGAAACGCCCTGGGTCAACGGGAAGAGGCACGGCACGGAGGTTGAGCGCGACGCCGACGGCGACGTGACCGAAACACCCTGGGTCAACGGCGGGAGGCACGGCACGCAGGTTGAGCGCCGCGCCGACGGCACCGTGTGGAGGGAAACGCCCCTCGTCAACGGCGGGATTCACGGCACGCAGATCATCCGCAACGCCGACGGCGTCGTGTGGGAAGTGCCCTACGTCAACGGCGAGAAGCACGGCACGGAGGTTGGCCGCAGCGTCGACGGTACCGTGTGGAAGGAAACGCCCTGGGTCAACGGCGAGAAGTACGGCACAGAGGTTGTGCGCCATGGCGTCGCCGGGTTTGCCTCAACGCCCCACGTGACGAAAACGCCTTACGTCAACGGCGAGAAGCACGGCACGGAGGTCACCCGCTACGACGACGGCACCGTGCATGAAACTCCCTACGTCAACGGCAAGGAGCACGGCACAGCGGTTCGGCGCAACGCCGACGGCGACGTGTGGTACGAAATGCCCTACGTCAACGGCAAGAGGCACGGCACACAGGTTCTGCGCTGGGCTGACGGCGACGTGACCAGAACACGCTGGATCAACGACGTGGAACAACCGGATTAGCAGGGACGACCGACCCAACGTGTCCGCGTCCAGCGACGGACATCCAGGGTGCCGTCCGTCAGACCGGGGATCTCGCAGGGCGCGGTTCCGCCGCGTTGTGGATCCGATGACGTAGGTCAGACGGCGTGTCCTCCTGGGTATTCAAACAAAACGCCCGGTTGGATGCCGGGAGAAAGGACACGCCGCCCATGCTCAAGATAATCGAAACCACCGTGGAGGGGAAGCTGCCGGCGACCCTCGACGATCTCGCCCGCGAGGGCGCCCGCCGGATGCTGATGGAAGCCCTGGAAGCCGAGGTCTCCAGGTACGTGGAGAGACACCGCGCGGAGCGCGGGGAAGACGGCCGCGCTCTGGTGGTGCGCAACGGCCACGCTCGAACGCGCCAGGTGACGACGGGCGCCGGCACGGTGGAAGTGCAGGCGCCGCGGGTCAACGATCGGAGATCGGGGCATCGCTTCACCAGCTCGATCCTGCCGCCGTACATGCGCCGATCGCCGAAAGTCGAGGAGGTGCTGCCGGTGCTCTACCTGCGGGGTCTGTCCAAGGGCGACTTCAAGGATGCGCTGGGAGCGCTGCTGGGAGAGGAGGCGTCGGGTCTGTGGCTCTCCAGCATCGCTCGGATGATTGCCGCCTTGGGAAGAGGAGTACGGGTCATTCAGGCGGCGTGACCTGAGCGAGAAGGGCTACGTCTACGTGTGGGCGGACGGCATGCACTTCCGGGTCCGCCTGGAGGAAGACCGCCTGTGCACACCAGGACACGCGAGCTTCATCGCCCACTCACCTTGGCGTGAAGCTCCAGATCGAAAAGTCGAGCCGATCGGATCTCTGACAGGGGAAGGATGACCCGCATGTCCCTAACGGAAAGGTGAGGGCCTCGGTCGTCTTCTGGCTTCTCGTGCTTGTCGATCTCTTCGTAGATGCGTCGGTAGAACGTTGTGAGTTCGAGTCGTTGCGTCTGTTTGCCCCGGTAGCCACTGACGACGGGGAGCAGCGAGATGTCGGGGTCCGAGCCGTCGCGCTGGAAAATGCCGCTGTCGATCGCGAAGCCGATGTACGTCTTGCCACTATGCAGAGAGATCTCAGCGGTCATAGGGCGCAGCGCCGAGTCTTGGAGAATCAGTTCGATGAGATCTCCCCGTTCCGCAGCCGCCCTGCGAGCGCCTTCCAACTCCGTGCAGCGGAAGCGCCGCTGCTTGGAGTACGGCGTTCCGATGGCCCGGGGGTCGACCGGGAGTGCCTCAAGTTCGGTGTCGGTGTCCTTCTGGCGTCGGTTGAGCGCGGATGGGAGGACGAACCCGATGAGAGTCCCAACGCCCAAAGCTACCTGGAACAACGTGAAAGCCTTCGGCGATCGGGCCCAATGCGCGAGGCTCACGCCGAGCTTGGGCTCCGCATACGAGATCGGGAGGAGCGGCAGATACGAGATGGCAGAGAGCAGGGTGCCCAGGCAAGCCGAACGGAAGACCAGGTGGTAGCCCTACTCACGCAGAGCACCGTACTTCCAGCAGTTCGCACGGGTCAGCGACCAATAACCGCCGAGGGCCGGCAGGAGAAGCAGTCCGAGTCCCACCGTCTTGCCGGACCAGCGACTTCCCGTGACAGAACGGGGCGGAGCGAGTCGCTTCGCCGCACCCTGCTACGTAAGCCCCTTAGCCCCCCTGCGCCTTCTCCGCCACCGGCAAGTCCAAGAGCGACTCCTCGGCCGCCATGCGTCCCGGGTTCGACACGATGTCGGCACCGAGTCTGAAAGCCCTCTTGACCTCTGGCCTCGCGATGAGATCGCCTACATCGACGTGCCAAGCACCCTTGTTCGTGAAGTAGAGCTTGACCGGGCGGGTCGCTCTCGTGGTCTCGTTGTCGCCCACGGGCATCTTCCTCTGATGACTGGCTTGTTGAAGGGCTCCGCTACGGGAGGTCAACTGCCGTTCTCCTCTCGCAGCTTGAGCGAGATCAGCACCTGCCGCCCAACGTCGCTCTCGCAGAGTAGTAGAACCGGCGGCAGCGACCAACGGTCGCGCGGCCAGCTCAAGGGAGGCCGGCGGACGACAGACGAACGCCCGGCCGCAGGGACGACGGGCTTCACCCCTTCGGGCGGCCATCACGACCGGCGCCGACTGCGACGGGACGCTCTGCCGCGCCAGTACCGGCCAGCGCGTCCGCTCTTTCTCCGATTCCGCGCAGGTGCTACTGATGTCGCTCGGCCACCCTCTCGGCACAGGAACGGCTCGCGGCCTCGACGGAGCTCTGCGCCGCGCAGCGGAGGAGAGAACGTCGCCCCACCGCCGCCGGAAGACCGGACCGAGCCGGCCGCCGAGCAGGTGATCGTCCCCGAGCAGCCGCAAGTCCTCGACTCGCGCCCGCTGGACCGACCGTTCCACCCGGCGAACGTCCGCGTCTTCCGCCCACCAGGTGCCCAACGTCAGCGACGCCGGCCCATCGAGGTAGCGGAGCAGCGCGTCCACCAAGTCAAGCGCACCGCCCTGCCTGTGGCGTCTGTCTACGGGTGGACTTCAACTTGAAGGATGCTCTCGGCGGCCTGCTGGGGGACAGTGCTGGTCCCGCTCGGCGTGCGCAGCGACGGGACGAAGGAGCTGATCGTGGTCGGCTCTCGAAGCACCTGCCCTTGCCGTCCTCCAGCTCCTTCATGGCGCTGATGGTCGCCGGGTTCGGCACCTGTACGGTGAACGGTAGCCGCTTCTCGTCCGCGACGGGCAGCAACATGAGGCGCACCTGATCGTTGCGTTCGGTGCAAGCGTTCGGTGACGCGGAAGATCGAGAAGAACAAGGTAGTCGGTTTCCGCGGTTTCACGAATGCGCTCCGAGTCCCGGAGGAGCAGTTCGTGCAGGGCGAAGTGGTCACCGGCATCCCGGAGGTTCTCGACATGTTCGCGGACGAATCGCCCGGCGGCGAGACGCATGCGGACCACAAGGGCGCTTGGGGCTTCCTGGCCGCCACGCTCTATCCCGGGGATTCCGCCCCACGTCCCATAGACCGGCTGAAGGCAGCCATGCGAAGTCGAAAGAGCCACGACGCGGTTGCAGAACTACGCCGGGTCAAGGAGAGCCTCGACTACGGCGATCACGTTTGACTGCCGCCAGTCTCTCCTCGCTGGACCCGTCGCGGTGCCCGGCGGTTGCGGCGCTCTTCGCGGGTCTCACGACCGTTCGACCCGTCTCGAACTATGTCCGCGTGATGCACCGGCGAGTCGCGGACAGGCACCTGTTCGGGAGCGTGGTCTGCGATCAGACTCTGAGACTGTGCCAACTCAACGTTCGCCGATCCGAACACTCACGAGAGGACACCATCAACGATGTTCTCTGATTGACATCTTGATGCTCGCCTTCTAGCATCCGCGACATGAGAACGACCCTGACACTCGACAACGACGTCGCCGCCAAGGTGCGCGACGAGATGGGGCGCACCGGTACGACGATGAAGGAGATCGTGAACCACACTCTTCGCCGGGGCTTCGAGGCGCCCGTCGAGGAAGAGCTCGCCGTCCCCTTCAGGGTGGAGGCACGACCCATGGGGCTTCGACCAGGTTTCGACCTCGACGACATCTCGGGCCTGCTCGACGTTCTCGACGGTCCAGCCCGCCGGTGACGCTCGTCGACGCCAACGTGCTGCTCTACGCCTACGACTCCGAGAGTCCGTACCAGGAGGCAGCGAAGCGCTGGCTTGAGGCCGAGCTTTCATCCGGCCGTTCTGTGCGCTTCGCGCTCGTCACCCTGCTGGCCTTCGTCCGCATCGCCTCGGATCGCCGCATCTTCTCACGTCCCCTGACGCCGGCTGAAGCCTGCTCCCGGATCGAAGCGTGGCTAGCCCTGCCGAACGCCAGAGTTCTGCAACCGGGGCCTCGGACCTGGACGCTCCTCAGCGAGCTGTGTGTCAGCGGTCAGGCAAAGGGGGCAATGGTGATGGACGCGCACCTCGCGGCTCTCGCGCTCGAACACGGCGCCTCGATCGTCACGACCGACCGGGACTTCACCCGCTTTCCCGACGTCGATCTCGTCAACCCGCTGGGCGCGTCCTCGCGCCAGGCGTGAACCAGTCCGAGCCCGACGGTGCCGCAGGCCAGGGTCGCCGCTTCCCGCGCTGTACTCAAAGCAGCGCGTCGCGGCCTCTCGGTTGACATCGAGTCCTCTATTGAACTAGGTTTCCAACCATGATCCGGCTCAACATGCACGAGGCCAAGACGCATCTCTCTCGCTACATCGCGAGGGTCGAGGCGGGAGAGAAGATTCTCCTCTGCCGCCGGAACGAACCGGTCGCCGAGATCCGCCCGGTGCCGCAGGCCCGGAGGAAGCCTCGCCCGTTCGGACTGGATCGAGGGAAGTTCGAGGTCGCCGACTCGTTCTTCGACCCTCTGCCCGATGAGTTCATCGACGCGTTCGAGAACGGGCCGGTGTTTCCCGACGAGTGAAGCTGCTGCTCGACACGTGCGCGTTTCTCTGGTGGAGCCAGGGCTCCGCCAGAATCCCCGCGGAGGTCCGAAAGCTCGTCGCGGACCCGGCGAACGATGTCTACGTGAGCGCGGCCACGGCCTGGGAAATCGCGGTCAAGCACGGACTCGGCAAACTCGAGCTGCCCGCGCCGCCCGATGTCTTCGTTCCCACACGGCGAGAGTGGTACGACTTCAAAAGCCTTCCGTTCAACGAGGCCAGCGCGCTGCAACTGCTGCGACTTCCGCCGCTGCACCGCGATCCGTTCGACCGCCTTCTGATCTGCCAGGCGATCGAGCACGGCATGACGCTGCTGACGCCGGACCGCCTGATCTCCGAGTACCCCGTGCGGATTTCGTGGTAGGAGCGCCCGGCTGGCCTTCACCCACCGGTCTCCGACGGGGCCTTGGCAGGAACTAACGCGGCGTGTGCCGCAGCATGCTGATCTCGCCAGTCAACTCGTCTCGCAGGCCAACAGCGACTGTCCAGTCGCCATCTGGCAGTCGCAGGCCGATGTTGGCTTGCCAGGGTCCAGGTTCCCTCGGACCGGACAGGAATCCCTCGCGGGCCGTGGTCTCGCGGCCCTCGGAATCCACGACGTAGATCCAGAGGCGGAGTCTCCGCTCGCTCTGCGTGGACAGGGTTCTGAGAGTAGCCACGGCGTCCTCGTCGAGGCCCAGGCCGATCACCACCTCGTCCCCGGTTCGAGTCACGGCTATCCGTGCTCCGAGCGGATTCCGCAAGCTCGCATCAGGTCGCAGCTCGGGCGCCCTGGCTATGGTGCGGAGGCTATCCGCCCACTCCTGTGCCTGCGTTCGGTCGATGTAGCTTCGGCGGTATCGCAGCCTTGCTCTCCCCTTCGCGTCGCCTGCCAGACGGACCTCGAGGGTGTGCCGCTTTCCGGTCCGCTCGTGCCTTGGGTAGAACGCCAAGGTGTAGACCGCGTCCGCTTCCGCCAGAGACGAGAGGATCGGCTTGACCGGATTGTTCGCGTTGAAGATCGCGCTGCCTCCGGTCTCGGTAGCGAGTTGTGTAAGGGCCGACTGGCGATTGGAGTCCATGGCCATCTGAGTCCCGGCGTTGCCAGCGAACCTGCGGGCATTGAGCGAGGCATTGCTGCTTGCCGGGGCGCTGATGCCCTGCGGGTCGACCGTGACCATGGTGACTCGGTGAGCGTTCGCAAGGCCCGCCAGACGATGGAGCCTGTTCGCCACGTTCTGAGCGCTCAGGAGCCGGGTGCTGAACTCGCGTTCCATTTCCTGACAGAGTGCACCGAGCAGATAAAGGACACCGCCGCCTGGCTGAATCTCCATGGGGCCGCTGAGCACGACCAGGAGCTTTCGACCCGGAAGCGTGCCGAGGTACTCGATCGCGTCGCTGAGCAACTGCGATCGCATCGCCGTCGAGGCGTAGGCGGTGGCGGCATATGAGTCTGCGATACCGAGAAGCTGCCCCCGGGCATCGACGCAGTTCGAGAACTCCAATGCGCTCTGGATCTCGCGGAACGCGAACATGCTTGTCCGTTGCTCCCGGGCAGCAGCCGCCCGACTCATTCCCTGGAAGTCCTCTGGTTCGGCTGCGGCATTCGACGGAAGCTGGAGGGTCAGGCGCCCTCGCTTGAAGTGCCGGAACACGATCGGTTCGCTTGAAGACTCGGCCAGCGCCTCGATGGTGCGTAGCGCTCGCTTCCGTTGCCCTGGCGGCAGGCCGATGTCATCGACGAAGACCGCTACCGTACCGATCTCGGCCCCATCTGCTGCTGGAGCGGCCGTCTCCGGAATCGTGTTGTTCTCCACCAGTTCCGGCCGAGGCGCCACAGCCGGATTGGGCGGTGAGAAGACCGCAATCTCGACCGGTTCGCCATCTTCGAGCAGAACGAAGTTCTCAGGGGCGAGGCCGGTGACCGGCTCCCCCCTTCTCAGAACCTGTACGTCAACGTGAACCAGCCGGACATCGAGCTGGTCCGCGAATGCGGTCGTAGGCGGGTCGGTTGGCTGTGCTTCGAGGGCGACAGGATAGACCGGGTGCAGGAGCGTCGCCAAGACGACCGGCAACAGTGGCTTGCGCATGAATCCTCCTCGGGAGCTAACCGTTCTGGAAGCGGGACTCTCGCGAAGATGGTTCAGCAGTACGGACTGCCGCGCCATCTCCAGGGTGTGCCGCTCGATCATCGCCCACACCCGTTGCTCCTTCGCCGAAGCGCGCGCTCCTTCGGGTAGTTTCTCTCTGTCATGGTTGCCTACGTCGTTGACGAGCGTTTCTGCTGGCAACGCTCGGAAAGTGAGCCAAACGCCGATCGGAAAGTGATCCACCCTCGGCGGTGTTTGAGTGTACGGGATCCGTTCTCCCGGGTGTCCTTCGGAGGTCAGTAGCAGCAGCGGCTGCGGTAGCAGTGGGAAACCGGCTTGGCGGTTTCCAAGGCGCTGCGGGAAACGGTCTGCCGTTTTCCGCAGCGCCGGCAGCTTCCGCAGCCGGCGTCGCCGCCTGGTTGGAGCACGCAAGGCGCCTCATGCCGTGGTCCTCAAGCGGGTCCGATACGAGGCGCCCTTGGTGGTGAGGATGTGGGCGTGGTGGGAGAGGCGGTCGAGCAGGGCGGTGGTCAACTTCTCGTCGCCGAAGACCCGGACCCATTCGGAGAAGGCGAGATTGGAGGTGACGATGGTGGAGCGGCGCTCGTAGCGGTCGGCGAGGACGTTGAACAGGAGTTCGCCGCCGGCGCGGTCGAAGGGCACGAAGCCGAGCTCGTCGAGGATCAACAGGTCGACTCGCTGCAGACGTTGCTGCAGGCGGCCCAGCTCCCGCTGGTCGCGGGCTTCGAAGAGGTCGCGGACGAGGTCGGAGGCCTTCCTGAAGAGGACCCGGCGCCTTCGCTTCGCGGCCTCGATGCCGAGCGCGGTCGCGATGTGGGTCTTGCCGGTGCCGATGGGTCCGACCAGGACGACGTCGTCGCCGCGATCGATGTATTCGCAGGAGGCCAGCTCGGCCAGCTTGGGTTTGGAGATGCCCTTGAGCGCTTCAAAGTCGAGCTGCTCCATGGTCTTGTGGTCGGGGAAGCGGGCCGCGCGCATCAGGCGCTCGACGGCTCTGGCGCCGCGGTCTGTGATCTCCGCCTCGAGCAGTTGCCACAGGTAGTCCTCGTAGTCCCACTGCCCGTCCCGGGCCTGCCGCGCCCGTTGCTCGTAGTCGCGCAGCACGGAAGGCAGCCTGAGCGTCTTGAGGCCCTCCGCGATGACGGCTCTGCGCGCGACGCGGCTCACGACGCCGCCTCGTGAAGCAGGGCGTCGAAGTCGGCGGCCGCGGCGCTCTCGACCGTGTGGTCTCGAAGGGCTTCCGGCACCTCGATCGCGAGGGCCTGCCTGTGCTCGACCAGCCCCAGCAGATCGAAACGGCCGGCGGCCAGGGCCTCCTCGACTGCGGCGGCGACCTCCTCGCTGCCCTCGTCCGTGATCACGCTCAGCAGCTTGGCGAAGAGCCGCGCCGTCTCCAGCGCACCGTGCCGAGACTCGAGCATCCGCCACAGCTTGCGGTAGGCCGGGCCGAGCTCGAGAAGCAACTCCGGAGCGACCTGTCGCACCGCCTGGGGTTTGCGCGACAGCTCCTCGAAATAGTGCGAGTAGCGCACCAGGCGTTGGCCGGGACGCATCCGATCGCAGCGGTACTCCTCCTCCCGGCAGCGGAAGACGATGTCGCTCGCCCCGATCCGGGCATGGACGTCGAGGCTCTTCCACCGTGAAGGAACGGAGTAGGTCGCGCCGCCCAACTGCACCGTCGCCTGGCGAGAGACCCGCACGATCCTGAGCTTCCTCGGCTCGAAGTCCGATCCAGGCAACTCCCGCATCGCTTCCCGCTCCTCGTCCCAAAGCGCGGCGTCCTTGTGCGCCGCATCGACCGAGGCCAGCACCGCGGCCGCGATCTCCGCAAGCGTCCCGCCGCGAGGCGCCGGACTCATGTGCGCCAGACGGATGCCCTTGCCCCGAGCCTCCACGCTGCCCTTGTCGTGACCCTCGCCCGGACGGGCGAAGCACGGCTCGAACAGGTAGTGGCTCGCCAGGGCCGCGAATCGCTCCGTCAACTCCCGCTCGGACCCGACGCGACGGCGAACCGCCGAACTCAGATTGTCGTAGACCAGACGATGGGGCACGCCGCCGAAGTGCAGGAATGCCCGCACGTGACCGTCCAGGAACGACACCTGGTCGCAGCGGTCGTACAGCCACACGAACGAGCGCTTCGAGTACGGCAGATGCATCAGGAACTTCCACACCCGGTGCGCCACGCCGCCCTCCTCGACCGTCACCTCGAAGAAATCCACCTGGCCCGACTCCCCGGCACGGTGCACCAGCGGAATGAACGTCTCCCGCCGCACACGCTTCCACTCCCGCACGTAGCTGCGAACCGTCGTGATCCCGACCTCGTAGCCCTCCTCCTGCAACTGGCGGTGCAGACGAACAGCCGTCAGGCGCTGCTTGGCCGTCGTCCGCCGCGACCACCTGCTCAGCAGCTCCTCCAGTCGCGGCCCCACGCGCTCCGTCACCCACCGACGCCGGGGCTTGCTCTCAACCCGGCGCGCCTCGCTCTGGTCCAGGTACTTGCGGACCGTGTTGCGGCTTACGCCGTGCTCACGGGCAACCGGAGGCGCGCCGAGGCCGCTCCGTCGGACGCCCGCCACCTACCGCCGCCGCGCGACAAACTCCTGAATCGTCAAGCCGACATCGCGGGCTATCCGGCGAAGCAGAACCGGCGAGAGATCGCGGCCCTTGTGGACCGGAACCGTCGTGGCGCGTCCATCCGGATGGCGGAACCGCCTGTGCGAACCCCGCTGGCGGACTTCCTCAAAGCCGAGTGTGGCGAGGATCCGAATGGTCTCGCGCGCCTTCAGGACGGGAATCGATGGCACGCGTCCTCTACGCGACGACGACGACCTGAGTGCCGACGAACTCTCCCGTCATGGGAGGCGGTCCGTCCTCGAGGATCAGACTGATCACCTCACGGAGATTCTCGTTGAGCTCCTCGAGTGTCTCGGCCTGGCTGTGGGCGCCCGGCAGACCTGGTACGTAGCCAACGTAGAAACCGGTGTCCACGCAGCGCTCCACGACGGCAGTGTAGGCGGAGTCTCGGCTGGCACGGCGACGTTCCGTCATAGGACCAATGGTACACCCTGACTAACGGTGACGAGAGCCTGTCAATGGCAGCCGAAAGTGTCCCACTGGTTCGGGTGTTGGTGAGGCAGTAGTGCGGCCCGGCCCAGGGCTCCGGTGTCGGCCGGAGGGAGCGGAGCGACCGGAGGCCGACACCGGACGCGCGCCGAGTCGAGGGGGCCTGGTCGTCACGATTCGTGCTCCTCGCGAGAGGACACCATCAACGATGTTCTCCGATTGACATCTTGATGCTCGCCTTCTAGCATCCGCGACATGAGAACGACCCTGACACTCGACAACGACGTCGCCGCCAAGGTGCGCGACGAGATGGGGCGCACCGGTACGACGATGAAGGAGATCGTGAACCACACTCTTCGCCGGGGCTTCGAGGCGCCCGTCGAGGAAGAGCTCGCCGTCCCCTTCAGGGTGGAGGCACGACCCATGGGGCTTCGACCAGGTTTCGACCTGGACGACATCTCCGGCCTGCTCGACGTTCTCGACGGTCCAGCCCGCCGGTGACGCTCGTCGACGCCAACGTGCTGCTCTACGCCTACGACTCCGAGAGTCCGTACCAGGAGGCAGCGAAGCGCTGGCTTGAGGCCGAGCTTTCATCCGGCCGTTCTGTGCGCTTCGCGCTCGTCACCCTGCTGGCCTTCGTCCGCATCGCCTCGGATCGCCGCATCTTCTCACGTCCCCTGACGCCGGCTGAAGCCTGCTCCCGGATCGAAGCGTGGCTGGCCCTGCCGAACGCCAGAGTTCTGCAACCGGGGCCTCGGACCTGGACGCTCCTCAGCGAGCTGTGTGTCAGCGGTCAGGCAAAGGGGGCAATGGTGATGGACGCGCACCTCGCGGCTCTCGCGCTCGAACACGGCGCCTCGATCGTCACGACCGACCGGGACTTCACCCGCTTTCCCGACGTCGATCTCGTCAACCCGCTGGGCGCGTCCTCGCGCCAGGCGTGAACCAGTCCGAGCTCGACGCCGGCACGGTCGCCACTGCCGCCGTGTTGCCGTCCAGGGCCAGAAACTCCACCTCGAAGGCTTCGCCGTCGCGGTGGATGTGCACGATCGTGCCGACGTCCCCTCCCTTCAGCCGCCCGGAGGCGAGATCCTCCGTGAGTACGATCCGGTCATGTTCTTCAAGCATGGAGGCTCCTACGCCCGGATTCTGTCCTGGATGTCACAGGCCCGACTCGAATCCGAAGGGACTCAGGAGTAGTCGCGGGGCCTGAAGTCCGGCGCGTTCACGATGCTGGCGCTGCTGCCGGTGGCGCGGATCAGGAACAGGCCCTGGCGCTCGGCGTAGCGGGCAACGTCCTCGTCGCTCTCCAGGTAGGCCATCGCGCCATAGATCGTGCGGTCCCGGTAGTACGGGAACCAGTCCTGGAACACCCGCAGCTTCTCCGCGAACCGCGTCACGGCCTCGGAGCGCAACTTCGTCTTGACCTCGACGACCACGGCTTCCCCGCCGTTCAGGGCCACGATGTCGACCTCCATGTGCTCGCCGTTGCGCTTCTTCTTGTAACGCCCCGAAGTCGTGTCCACTTCGATCCCGCGGGCCTGCAGCAGCGGCACGAGATCGCCCTCGACCAGGCTCTCCATGAACTGGCCCCAGCGGGAATCGAACTTCCCGTCCGCCTGCCTGAACCGCCGGTCGGCCTCCTCAGCCTGCCTGGTGATGAGACGGTCCGTCTCCAAGGCGGCTTCCTTCAACTCCCGAGCCATCTCCTTCTGTCCTTCGCGGAGCTTCTCCATCTCCGCGGAATGCCGCTCCATCATCGCCCACACCCGCTGCTCCACCGCCGACGGATGCGGTCCTTCCGGCAAATCACTCTGCGTCATCTCTGTCTCCTTGTTTGCGAAGCGTCGGAGGGCGCCTGATCCAGTCGGATCGGGGAACACCGGGAAGCCAACCGCGGGGCGACGTCGGCCAAGGGACGGTTGCCGATCATAGACGACCCTTCTCGTCCGCGAGGCTCGGAACATCTCCCATCGGCAGAACCGATATCCGCTCGTCCAGTTCGTAGGGCTCTTCTCCAGGGTAGATCACCCAGAGATGATCGAGCCGGAGATCGGCGAGCCGGCGTGGCGCCGCCCACCTCGGTCAGATCGAAACCCGAGAGCCGGATCTGTCCGGCGCGGCCCGCCAGAGTTTCCGCGGCGCCGCGAGCAAGAGCCGGCGACGCGCCGGCATACTTCCTTGAAAATCCTCTCGTCAAGAGAGTGTTTTCCTGAAACTACCCGCCCCGGCGAAGGCTTCTTCCTTGCAAAGACGGCAGCGAGAGAACGATCTGCAAGGAATCGATGAGCCGCGCTCCGACCCTGGCCGTCAAGCTTGCTAGCGTCTCACGACGCACGGGAACGCCGTCACGTCGAACCTTGTCGCGAAGGGCCCACCCTCGGAGTTCAGATACGTCTTCACCGCGGCATCCGACGCCGTGTCCCGCACCGTGACCTCGACGCCGACATCTGTCAAGCCACCCATCACGACCCACCGGTGGCCATTCAGGCCGCAACCGTCGAGAACCTTGACCACGAGCTCGATGTTGTCGGGCGAGAAGAACCAGAACATCCCCGTGTCCGAAGTGCGCGGGATGCCACGGGCAACCCCACTCTCCTCGCCGCCCGCCCAGCGGGCGTGTACCTGGTAGCGCCCGTCCTGGAGGCAGAGCGACGTGTCATCCGCACGGCAGGTCGCGGCCGTCACCGGCCCATCGAGCCCCGACAGGCTGCTCTGCGGGCCGTTCGAGCGGGTCTCCCCGAACCTGCCGAGGGGGGCGCCGCTCAAGACGTTCAGACGTCCGCCGGCTGCGCCGACACCGGCATCGCAGGCCGCGAATGCGGCCACATCAGCGATGGGACCGAAGGCAGCGCCGCCGGCACTCGTCCAGCTCTTCTCGAACATCGACGTCGGCACGCCGGCAAACGGGCTGCCGCTACGGAGGTCGCGAACCGTCATCGTCACCGCAACGTCGGTCAGGCCGACCGCAAAGACCCAGTAGTGGCCGTTGATGGAACAGCCATCAAGCACCTTCACGACGAGTTCGATGTTTGAAGGCTCGAAGAACCAGAAGTCGCCGCTCCGGGAAGTGAGGCGCTTGGATCTGCCCCGGCCGATTCGTCCGTCGCCGTCCTTCCATTCCACCTCGACCTGGAATCTGCCCAGACACAGAAAGCCGTCCTCGCCGCAGCGGGCCGTCTCCGCCGTCCAGGTCGTCGCCGTGACCTTCGGAGTACGCTCCGAGGACAGGGGCCCGTTGCGAGCTTCGACTGCGAAGCGGTAGGTCACATTCGGCACCAACTCGGTCACGATCGTCGACGTGTTGTTCGCGGGCGCCGTCCCGATCAGGCGCAGCTTCGAATCTCCCGGCCCTTGCTGAAACACAGCGAACTCCGTCTCCGTGAGCGAGTTGTCGCGCCAGCGCAGTTCGATCTCGGTCTCGTTCAGTGCGGTGGCGACGAGTGCGGTTGGGGCCGGCGGGGCGCCGAGCGGCGTTGTCGTCTCGGCTGAATCGTCATCCGGGTCCGGGTCCAACACATCGCTGTCGACGGAGCCGCGGTACACCAGCAGGTTCTCGCTCTGCCCATCGAGAACGACCTCGATCGTGAAGGACACCGTCTCCCCAGCCTCGACCCTTCCCAGGCTGCAAGTCGGTAAGCCATTCGGATCCTCTTCGCAACCCCCGGTCAGAGCTTCGAAGTCGCCAATCGCCTCCAGAGTGCTCGTCACTCTCGCGTTCCGCGCCTCGTCGGGTCCCGTGTTGCGGACGCTGACGTGATAGCGGACGAGCCGGTCGGAGATGATACGGCTCTCCGAGCGAAGGCTCAGATCCGCCTCGGGCACATCCGGAGTGGCGGGACCGTCCGGGTCGCCAGGCGGGACCGGCGCCGGATCTGCCGGCGCCGGACGTCCCGGCGCCGCCAGGTAGACCACGAAGCCGTCGTGGTCTGACGCGGCGAGCGGCGAACCCACCCTGTCCGCGTCTGCGCCGGCGGCGTCCGCGTTGCCGCGTGCGTACTTCAGCTCGCGCACGCTTCCAGCCATCTCCTGGTTCACGAGAGCGTGGTCGAGTGCCTGGGCGTTGCCCTGGAACACGAAGGAGTAGCGTTCCGAACCGGGGAGATCGTCGACGAGGTTCTCGAGGTTCGGATTGACCAGGTCCGGCCCCGAGAGCACGTTCTCGCTTGCGGTCACGCTGCCCGCGATCTGGCCCACGACATCGACGTAGCCATCCGTGAACTGGTAGGCGTTGTAGTCGCCGACGATCAGCAGCTTCGAGGTCTGGAGAGTCTGCGCCAGGCGAGCCACCGACTGCGCCTGTTCCAGCCTCTTCGTGCGGATCCAGCCGCCTCTGGCCGCGTCGTCGATGCCGCTCAGCGACCGGTTGTGGATCACGATGACCGAGAACTCCAGGAACTCGCCCACGGCAGCGTCGAGCAGCAGGGGCGGCCGGTCGTGCAGCGTGTCGACCGAGTTGTCCCTCGGGTCGACGAACGTCTCGCTCCTGCCGTGCTCCGTCACCGAGTTGACCGTGACGTCCGAGCGGGTCAGAAAACCGACTGCCTGGCTCCCGGCGCCCGGTGCCTCGACGTGTGCCGTGTAGCTGACGTGCGGGGCGTCAGCCTTGATCCGGGCGGCCAGGTTCTCGAGCGCGGTCTGACCGTACACCTCCTGCACCGCGATGACATCGGGCGAGCCCAGGACCGCGCGCACATGGCTCGACAGCTTTCCGAGCTTGGTCTCCGAGGCGTCCTCACGCAGGTTCAGCACGTTGAGCGAGGCGACCGTGACCTCGCCGGCGCCGCGTGCGCGCACGCCGCGGGGCAGAGAGGGGCCGCTCGCCTTCCGGGCCAGCTCGGTCGGCCAGAGCTCCCAGCCTCCGAACTCGTACCCGAGCACTCCCGTGGCGGAGAACGTCGTGCCCGGGACCCAGGACACGTTCGGCAGGCCAAGCTTGTCGGGGTCGAGCTCGAACACCTCCGGGTTGCCGTCCCACACGGGGATACTCGTGTTGCCGCTGACGCCCGGGTAGGCCACGCCCCGCTCACGGAACGCCCTGGACGCAGTCGGCGTGACGTACATCTCGGCGACCGGATCCGAGCGGAAGTGCTGGCTCCCGCTGGCCACCGTGCCGAGCGCGATCCGGACCCTCATGCCCTCGTAGCACTCGTACTCGATCGCGCAACTCGCGCTCGCGGGGTCAGCCGAAGGCCGAACGGCGCTGAACTCGACCGGCTCAGGCAAGACGGCGTTGCTGCTGTCGACCGTCACCGAGCCACCCGTAGCAGTTGCATCGATGCGCGTGAAGCCGAAGAACTCCTCCACCGTGCCGACGACGTCGACCATGTCGCCGACGGCGACCGGCGGCGAACCCGTGTGGACAACGAAGATGCCGTCCGAGGTGTCGGCGTTGCCGTCGCTGCGGTCCGTCGGCGTCTGAATGAAGAAACCGCCGGCGCCGACCACGGTCACGACGTTGTCGTTCGTCGTGGCCATGCCCAACGCCTGCGGGCTTTCCGCGGCGGCGGTCTGGATCTCGTAAATCTCCCCGGTCAGGGGATCGGGAACGGTCGGCGCCGCAGGACAGTCGTTGGCGGCGCCCGGCGTACCCTTGTCGCCGCTGCCGTAAGTCGTGGTCGCCTCGCACCAGTTGGCACCCACGCTGTTGTCGAGGTCCGGCGCCTTGAGCGCCATCGACGCGCCGGTCGGATCCGGGAAGGTACTGCCGTTGTCCCAGACCACGCGGTCCTGTTCCACATCGTTGCCGTTGGTGAGAATCAGCCCGTCAGTCGAGTTCCCAAGATTGATCGTCGCGTAGTCGTAGTCCGCCGTGATGCCGCCATTGGTCGAGGAATCCCCTTCCTCGGCGAGAACGATGTAGCCCCCGGCCGGAATCGTCAGTCCGCCCTGCTTGTTGATCGTGTGGGTCTCGCTGGACGACGAATCGTCCTTGATCTTCCAGCCATTGATGTCTACTCCGGTATTGCCGGCGTTGTGGAGTTCGAACCACTCGCCGTTGGCATCGCTTACGGCAGCGGGGTTCTGCATGATCTCGGTGATCACGATCTGCCCGAAACCGGCCTTCGCTCCCGCGAAGAGCGCTACAACACAGACGGCGCCAAGACCCCATGCGGATGGTCCGGAACTCGATTCCATCGGCCAGCCCCCTCGTTTCCACGTTCAAACACGAGAGGAGCCCCCCTACCGCTTCCGGCTCTTGCCCACGGAAGGGAACTCCAGTCGGGCGGGGCAAAGAGCAAGTTTCTCATACACTAGGTGAACAATAGGCGACGCCGTGGGCTTATTCGACGATGTTTGTGCGATCTTGGAGTGTCTGCGGCGCAAGAGTCGAGCCACTGCGCGCGAACTTCTCCTTCTTGGCCGTCCTTCGACCCGTCGAGTCGCAGGAACCGCCAGCCGCGACCGCTGGGAACCGACGAACCTGGGCGCTTCGCCTATGCGCCGGCCGCGACGTACGGAATCGTCTGCGGTCCCTCGGGCAACACACAGACGCGCGCGTCAGGCCGGCCAGCCAGGCACGCGGCGAGCGCGGCATCGAGGTCCGGCGCCGGCTCGAAGTGGGCGGCGGCAAGCTGCTCGCCGCTCAGTCCGTCCGCCTTGACCAGCACACGGGCGCGGCGCTGGATCAGCGCCTGGACCTGGACCTGCCACTGGTCCGGCTCCGCCACGGACCGAGCCTCGATCTGCGCCAGCAGTTCCTCGGGCGAGTCGCCGTGTCCCAGCAGCTCGGCGTAGCGGCCATGGTCGGGGATGCCGTCGCTGCACTCCGCCGCGCAGAGGATCGTGCCGCCGCCCTTGACCACCTGCGCGGCCGCCGACATCCCCTTGACCGCCTGGTACAGGTTCTGGTCGAGGGGATAGCCGGAGTTCGTCGTCACCACGACTTCGAACCGGTGGCCCGTCTCCCGCATGGCGATCGGCTTCGCGGCCGCGCAGGCCCGGGCGTGCATCCCGAAGAGCTCGCCGGCGAAGACGTGCGTGATCCGCTGCTGCCGGTCCAGCAGAACGTCGACGCTCATGTGCGGCTTCGCTTCCGGCCGGGCCGCGATCGCCCGGATGTCGCTGTGCATCGGGTTCTGGTCGATGATCCCCCAGGTCGAACGCGGGTGGCCGACGCGCGTGGCGTCGTGCAGCGTGAGCACCGTGTCCAGACCAGCAAGGCCGGGCGCCACCATCTTCGGGCCGCCCGAGAAGCCGGCGAAGAAGTGCGGCTCGACGAAGCCGGTCGTGATCCGCAGGTCGGCCTCCAGCCAGTGGCGGCAAAGCCGGGTCGGAACGCCGTTGCCGCTCTCTCCCAGGTCGACCAGAGAGGAGTCGTCACGCGCGTCGTGGTTGATCACGCGGCAGGCGCCGAGGATCTCGTCGCCGAGCATCGCCCGGAGTTCGGCCGGCGTGTTCGCGCGGTGCGTGCCGGTGGCGACCAGGACCGTCACGTCCTCCGGCCGGACGATGCCGTCGAGTTCCCGCAGCACCGCGGCGACCATCTCCCGCCGCGGTTGGGCTCGCGTGACGTCGCAGACCGAGATCGCCGCGGTCTGGCCGGGCCTGGCGAAGTCCCCGAGCGGCGGTCCGGCCACGGGTGCGCGTAGCGCCGCGGTCAGAGCGGCGTCGGGATCCGCGAGCGCTGGCGCCTGGACCGGCTCGATGACGGTCGTCCGCTCACGCGGAACCTCGATCTCAAGGCCGCTGCGACCGTAGGCGAGGCGGACGCGCATCGCCGAATCCTACGCTGTCGGCCGTCTCAGTCCGCTTCGTCGAGACGGCGCACCTTGATGCTGCGGAAGGCGACCTCATCGCCGTGGTCCTGGAGCAGAATCCGCCCCTCGGACCATTTGCCGAAGCCGTCCCGACCGGCGAACTTGCTCAGCGCGATCGCCTCGTCGAGTTCCGCCGAGTTCCGGTCGAACGCCAGCACCAACTGGTGGTTCAGCCAGTGCTCCACGGCGCCGTCGGGGTGAACGACGATCCGGGCGTGGTTGTAGCGACCCGGACCCTTGACGAAACGGCCGACCTTGGTCGCGGGCAGCAGGTCGTAGAGCGAGGCGAGCGTCCGGTTGCCGTCGCGCCCGGCCTCGGCGTCCGGGTGGCGCATGTCGTCCAGGATCTGGTACTCGAACGCCACGGCCGTGCCCGGAGCCGAGCCGTAGCCCTCGGTGACCAGGTACTTGATGCCGCTGTTCGCGCCCTCGGTCATCCGGAACTCCAACTGGAGCTCGAACGCGGAGAAGGCCTCGCGGGTGACGATGCCGCCGCCGCGCTCGGCGCCCGGCTGCGACGCTAGAACCGTCAAGTCGCCGTCGCGGACCTCCCAACCCGTCTCCGGAAAGTCCTCGCGGTGGGCGCCCCGCCAGGCCTCCGTGTTCTCGCCGTCGAACAGGAGGCGCCAGCCCATTGCCGCCTCCGCTTTGGAGAGCCGGTTCGGCCGCGTGTCAACGACGTAAGGGAACGACCGTCCGCTCGGCACGAGGTCGTCGGTTCGCAGCAGGACGCTCCGATAGCGGACCTGCAGGCCGCCGTCGTCCGGTCCGACCGAGTGAACCTGAAGGGCGATGAAGCCGCTAGCGGTCATCTCGTCGATCAGCAACGTCGCCGGCACGTTGTTCAGCCAGGTCCGGATCTCGGGACCGATCGCCTCGATGTAGAGGTGATTCCAGTCTCCCTGCCTGAAGGCCCGGCTCGCCGCGGGGTTCACGGACAGCGGGAACAGCCAGCCGCGCCGCGCCTCGTCGTAGATGCCGGCGCTCCACGCCCGTTCACTGGGGTCGATCTCGACCTGGTAGCCGTGCACGGCTCCGTTCCAGTAGTCCGGATCGCTGTGGCTGCGGATCTGGACTCCAGCGTTGAGCCCCTCGTCGATCCTGAACTCCAGTTGCAAGGCAAAATCGCCGTACTCTTCCTTCGTCGCCAGAAAGGAGTTCGGCGTCTCGATGACCGCGGTGCCGACGACGACGCCGTCCTCCAGCGCGTACTCGGCGGCGCCGCCGAGTACGCGCCATCCTTCCTCGAGCCCGCCGGCGGTCAGATCGATCCAGCCCGAATCGGGATCGGGTTGGGAAAGCCCGGGCGCCGCCGCAGCGAGCAGAAGCACCAGGCCGGCCGGCAGGAACGACGAGGCCGCTGAGAGACGCATCGAACCGACGCTAGCATCAGAGGCATGAAGACGACCCCAGAGACGCGATGAGACGGAAATTCTCGTCAAGGAACGGCTGGCCGGTCGCGGCCCTCGTGCTGGCGGCCGCCTCGGTCCAGGCTCAGCAGGAAGACCCGGCGGCGCTCTTTACCGAGGTCATCGAGGTCCGCGTCGTCAACATCGAGGTCGTTGTAACGGACCGGGACGGCGCCCGCGTCCACGGCCTCGAGCCCTCGGACTTCGAGTTGCTGGTCGACGGCGAAACGGTCCCGATCGACTTCTTCACGGAGATCCAGGACGGCTTCGCGCGCGAAGCGGCCGGCGACGGCGTGGCGGCGGCGCCGGGCCTCGACCCGGACTCCCCGGCCGGCACGAACTTCCTCGTCTTCATCGACGACTTCTTCTCCATTCAGCGTGACCGCGACCGGGTGCTGGACGGGTTGGGAGACGACCTCTGGGAGCATCTCGTTCCGGCGGACCACGTGGCCGCCGTCGCCTTCGACGGGCGGAGCGCCGAGACGCTCACGCCCTGGACGAACGAGCCCGAGGTCTGGGAGGAAGCTCTGGATCGCGCCCGGGCGCGTCCCGCCTACGGCATCCATCGGCTGAGCGAACTGAGCCAGAGCGCCGACGATCGGCGCCTCCAGGCCCAACTGGAGGCGGTGACGGATCAGGATCCGGCGCGGGAGCAGATCGAGGAACGGGCGATGCTGGACGAACTGAGGGTGGCAAGCAGTTCGCCTCTCCCGGGCGACGGTGCCACCCAGGAGGGGGCGGCCGCCATGGCCGCGGCGATCGGGGATTTCGCACGGGAAGACGCCTACCTGCTGAAGGACATCCTCGGCACGTCCCTTTCCACGGCGGAACTCCGCTACGCGAAGAGGCTCGAGGACCAGGTTCAGCGCTCCGTGCTGGCGGCGGTGGCGGCGATGCGCCGCTTCGCCAACCGGCCCGGCCGCAAGGTCATGCTGATCCTCGCCGGCGGCTGGCCGCGGTCGCCGGCGCTCTTCACCGTCGCGGACAGCGGCGGCAACTTCGAGGACTTCGCCGTCGCCGCCGACAGCCTGCTGGCGAACGACGACGAGCTCTACGGTCCCCTGGCCTCCACCGCCAACCTGATCGGGTTCTCCCTCTATCCCGTGGACGTGCCGGGGGTCAGCGCGGGTTTCGCGGGCGACGCGTCGCGGCAGAGTGCGGGCCAGCAGCAGAACCCGGGAGACGGCGCCCGGCGCGGCGCGATCAACCGCGAGCACCTCCTCCACGGAACCCTGGAACAGCTCGCGCGGTCCACCGGCGGCCTGCCGATGATCAACGCCCAGCGTGATGTGGCCCTGGCCAGGACGTACGAGGACACCCGCTCCTGGTACTGGCTCGGCTTCCAGTCGCAGCGGCGGGAAGACGGCGCCTTCCACAACGTCGCGGTGCGTCTGGTCGGACGTCCGGACCTCCGCGTGCGTTCGCGTGAAGGCTACGTGGACATGTCTCGCGACCGCGAGATCGCCCTGGCGGTCGAGGCCGCCCTGCTGTTTCCGGAACCGCCCGAGGCACGGACGCTCGCGGCGAGCCTGTCCACGCCGGTACGAGCCGGCCGCGGACGCATGTCCGTGCACGCCGAAGTGGCGATCCCGCTGGACGAGATTCACCTCCTTCCCGTGGGCGGGATGTGGCGCAACGAGCTCGAATTCCGGGCCATCGCGATGGACGCGGACGGCAACCGCTCCGAGATGGCGGCCGAGACGATCAGCATCGCCGGGCCGCGGAAGCCGCAGCCGGGGCAGACCTTCTTCTACGAAACGGACCTGCAGCTCCGCCGGCGCGAACACAGCTACGTGCTGGCGATCTCCGATCCCCTGACGGGAACGATCCTGACCTCGTCGGGGGAGATCCGCCCCCCATAGCCGCTACCCGTCCGGTTCGTTCAACGAATCCGCCCGGAGGCGTGCCCGCATGGCCAGGAAGCGGTCCGGGTTCGTCGACGCCACTTCCTCGAAGATCTCGCGAGCCCGCTGCCGGAACTCGTCGAGCCCCGCTTCCGCGAGTGAAGCGAGAGCGAGACCGAACGTGTAGCGCACGAGCCGGGCATCGGTTTCCTCGAGTCCGGCAACGTCGATCGCCTCCAGACGCCGGGCCGCCTCCGCCGCCTCGGCGGTTCCGAGCAGCAACGTCGCCAGGTCGAGTTCCAGGAGCCAGCGAGGGACGTCGCCTTCGCCGTCCAGCTCGCGCAGGCGGCGGCTGGCGGCAGCGGCCAGCAGCAGGTCCGCGTCGAAGGGGTCCAACGGCGCCCAGACCCACTTGGGCGAAAGCGCGACCTCGGCCGCGCCCTGCTCGGCCAGGACCTCCAGCTTCAGCGTGCCGCCGGGGCCCAGTTCCCCGAGCGCCGCACTCCACTGGCGCTCGGACGCCTCACTGCCGCCGACCGACAGGATCTCCATCCCAGGCCGCAGGCCGGCCGCCGCCGCCGCGCTTCCCGGTTCCACCGCGGCCACGGCCAGCGCATCGCCGGCCAGGGACTCGATGACGACGGCGCCGACATGCTGCGCCCGGCCGGCCGGTTCCGGGTCCAACGCGGCGAGCAGCCGCCACAGCGGCCCCGCTTCCAGGCGACCGCTCTTGATCGGCAGATTCCGCACATCCGGCCGAGCCGGTCCGGGGGCGGGCGCCCACCACCAGAGATCGACCGCTTCCGCCACCAGATCGTCGTCCAGGACGGCGGCCAGATAGAGCGCGGCCGGCAGGCGTTCCTGAAACCGCCGCTGAACCGTCTTCCAGTCCAGTTCCAGCCGGGCGGACGCCGCCCTCGACCGGAGCACGGCGGGTTCGACGCCGAACTCGTCCAGCAGGGCCGCGCCTTCCGCGGCGCGGTCCAGCACCGTGTAGGCGGTCTCCTCGCGCAGAACATCGATGGCCGACGCCATGGCCCGGCGACCCGCCTCGTCGCTGCCGAAGATGCCGAGGAACGCGAGCGCGGGCCGCAACTCGACGTCGACCTCCGTCAGCCCGCCGTCCTCGACGGTCACGGACGTCTCGAAGTAGCCGTGGACGCCGCGGCTGATCGTGATCGTGTGGTCCCCCGGCGGCACGAGGACCTCCGGCGTCCACCTCTCCCGGTTCGGTTGCACCGCCCGGCCGTTGGCGAGCACATCCGCGTCCTCGGGCAGTCCCTTCAGGACCACGACGCCCCGCTCCGGCTCGAGGACGATGGGCGGCAGCGTTTCGTCGCCGAGACGGCGCGCCGGGACCTCTGCCGACCAGGTGCGATAGCCCTCCTTCCTGACCTCGACCCGCCAGGGGCCGGCCGGGAGATCGTCGATCCAGAGCTCCCGCGAGAACGCCTCGCGCTCCGTCCAGGCGCTCGTTCCCTGAGGAGCGAAGCCCGCCTCGGCCACGCCTGTCGTGCGGCCCCTCTCGTAGCCGTCGACCAGAACGATCGCGTCGGCCGGTGCGCTGCGCAGGCGGAGAGTGGCGCTCTCGCGTCTCAGGCCGACCTCGACTTCCGTTTCCTCCCCGTCGGCCACCGTGAATCCGGCGAACGCCGTCCTGTAACCGGGACGCAGAACCTCGGCGAGGTACTCGCCGGCGGGCAAGGCTTCGGGCGCCGGGGGAAAACCGGAACTCCCGAACTCGAGCGCCCCCACCCGGATCGTCGCGTCGACCGGCGTGACGAGGAAGAAGACCCGGCCGACCGGCGCCGCGGCATCCGCGGCCGTCTCTTCCGGCGGCTGAGCCAGGCCTGCGGCGGCGACCATGCCGCAGAGCGCGAAGCAGGCGGCAGACGGCGGAGAAGGACGCACCGAGGCAAGCCGGCGGCGGACGATTCCGGACGGCGCGGTCACGGGTAATAGCCGCTCATCGTCCTGGCCCGTCGGCCTCCCGCCACGCGGACTTCCACCGGGCGGAAGGCGTCGCCGGCGCCTTCCTGGTTCGAGTTGTAGGCCAGCAGGTACTGCGAGCGCAACTCCTGTTCGATCTCCCGGTAGACGGGACGGAGTTCCCGAGCGGCGTCGATGAAGAAGGCCCGGCCGCCGGTCTCCGCCGCGAGTTCCTCCAGCTTGCTCTGAAGGACGGCCTCCGTTCGGCTGATGCCCAGGCCGATCGTGTAGATGACGATCTCCGAATAGCGGGCGTACTCCAGGACATCGTCGTACGCCGCGCTGCTCGACGTGTCCGCGCCGTCCGACAGCAGGACGAGGGCGCGGCGGCCGCGGACGCCACGGAAGTAGTAGAGCCCCATCATCAGGGCGTCGTGCAGCGCCGTGCGCCCCGTCGCGCGGAGATCGCCAAGCGTGTCGACGACATCGCCGACATCGGACGTGCGACCGGCCAGGAGTTGGGGCCGGGAATCGAAGGCAACGGCGAAGCAACTGTCGCTGGGTTTCATCATGCGGGTCAGGAACTGCCCCGCCGCCTCCTTCGCCTCCTCCAGGACGTCCTCCATCGAGCCGGACGCGTCGATCGCGACGCCGACCGTCAGGGGAAGATCCTCCACCAGTTCGAACTTCGCCAGGTCCTGACGCCGCCCGTTCTCGAACACGGTGAAGTCCGGTTCGCGCAGCCCGAGCACCGGCCTGTTCGACCGGTCGACGACCGTCGTGTAGAGCTCGACGAGATCGACCTCCACGTTCTCCGTGATCCCCGACGAGGTCAGAATCCGCACGTCCTCCGCGCTCGTGCCGTCGTCCAGCGTCGCCGTGACCGTCAGGTAGATCAGCTCGCCCACGCTCTCCGGCGCAGGCACGGCGATCTCGGCGTGCCACGGCGGTCTCTGCAGCACCGCCTGCACCTGCTCGCCGACGCGGAACTCCACGCCGCTGACCTGGCGCTCCTCGGGCACGACGAGCGTTACCCGCGCCTCGACCGGCCCCTGCACCCCGATGCCCTCCGGCGGCTCGTCGATCTGCAACCGGAGATCGCCGCGCTGCTGGTTCAGCACGAGTTCGTCCGAGGCGACGACGTTGCCCTCCGCGTTCAGCCCTTCGACGCGGATGACCTGCTGGGTCGGGTAGCGGGCCAGGCGGAGCATCGCCCAGGGGCGCGACCCGGTCTGCGTCGTCTGGAGTTTCCCGTCCACCAGAAAGCGGACCGCCACGATCTCCGTGCCGCTGGCCAGAACCTCTGCGCGGTAGCTTCCGATGACGATCTCGCTACGGGGCGGCACGAGCGCCAGCGAGGTCTTCGCATGAAGCCGGGACCGGGCCGCGATGGACGGTCCCCCGTCGCTCGCCAGGCGGCTGCGCTCGGCGTACTCGAGATCACGGAAGACGGCGACCGCCTGGTCGGCGTACTCCGGGCGGCCCTTCTCCGCCAGCTCGGTCAGGGCCAGGGCGAGAAGGTACTCCACCGTGTCCTGACCCAGGCCGCCCCGCCGCGGCGCCTGGATCGTCCGCAGCCTGCCGACCGCCTGCTCCAGGTCGCCGCGCGCGAGCAGAATCGCGCCAAGCTCCAGTTCCAGCAACCAGGCGGGAACGTCCTCGTCCGGTTGCTCCAGTTGACGGACGAGATGGGCGGCCGCGGCGGCCGGCAGGAGCTCCGGGTCGAACGGGTCGAGCATGGACCATCCCCAGACGGGCTCGACGCGAAGGGGCTCGGCCGCCGCGCTCCCGCCGTCGAGGGAAACCTCCAGCGCGTCGCCCGGCTGGAGGGCGGCGACGGCCGCCTCCCAGGTCTCGAACTCCGTCCCGGCCTCATGGCGCAAGGCGGCGATCTCCTGCCCCGCGACGAGTCCCGCCAGTTCCGCCGGCGAGCCGGCCTCGACCCCGCTGACGACGAGGCCTCCGCTCGCGAGCGATTCGATGACCGCGGCCCCGATCGCCGGCGCCTGCCGAACGGGCGACGGACGGAGCGCCGCGGCCAACTCGGCCAGGGCGCCGGAATCGAGCTGTCCCTCCCGGATCGGGACGGTCCGCGCGTCGGGCCGGCTGGGGCCCGGCGCGGCCGACCACCACCAGAGGCGGGCCGCTTCGGTCTCGGCACCCAGTTCCACGGCCAGGTAGAGAGCCGCCGGCACAACCGCCTCCAGGCGCTGGCGGAAAGCCGCCCAGTCCGGCGCGTCGCCGCCGAGTCCGGCGTCGCGCAGCAGGTCGATGCCCACATCGGCACGGTCCCGGAACAGCCAGCCGCTCTCCTCCCGGAAGAGCCCGATGGCGGCGCGCACCGCCTCGCCCTGGGCGGCATCGCCGCCGACGACGCCCAGGAACGCGAGGGCCGGCCGCAACCGGACCTCGACATCCACCCGGCGCCGGTCTTCGGCGAGGACGGACGTCTCAAAGTAACCCGTCGTGCCCTGGGTGACTGCGAGATCGTACCTGCCCGGCGCGAGGAACGCCTGGGGCGGGGTCGCGCCGCGATCCACCGTCAGAGGCAGTCCTCCGGCCGTGACCGCCGCATCGTCCGGCAGCCCTGGAAAGCCAACGGCGGCCCGCCGCCGCTCGAGGGAAACGGCCGGCAACTCGACGTCGCGCAGGTCCGGGACGTGCAGCGAGGCGTGGTAGCTCCTGTAACCATCGCTGGCGACTTCCAGCTCGTGGCTTCCGGGCGGCAGGCCCTCGATCCACGCGGCGGAGGAATCGACCGCCACACCCGGTTCCGGCGCAACCCCTGACCGGCGGAGAGCGCCGTGCCGCTCTTGCCCGTTGATCAGCACCCTTGCCTCGGGCGGCTGCAACCGCAGCTTGAGGACGGCGCTCGTGCGCTCGAGGCTTGCCGCCGGCTGGGCGACCTCTCCGGGCGTCACGCTGAAGGTCAAGGTTGCCGGCCGATAGCCCGGGCGCTCGGCGTACAGGAGGTACGCGCCAGCCGCAAGCGGCAGGGGCAGGGACGGATCGATCGGTTCGAGGGTCGGCGCCAGGGCCGCGATGGAATCCAGACTGGCGAGCCGGACGGCGGCATCTGCCGGCTCGACCGCGAACGTCGCGAGCCCCAGACCTGCCGGCCGCTCGTCATCGCCGCCGGGTGCTTGCGAACTCTCTTCCCCGGTGACCGTCGGCGCGCCCCCGTCCACCCGGGGCGTCTGCGACCACGCCGCCGCCCAGCCCAGGAGGCCCACCGTGCATGCCGCCGCAAACCCCGGCGCCCGGCGCGGAATCACGCCCAACCTCACCGACGCCACGCCACTACTCCACGACCAGCACGGTCTCCATGCGACCCTCGCCGATGAAGACGCGGCCCATGCCGTCGACGGCGATGTCCATCGGATTCCGCAGCTCGAGGCCTCCGCCCGGCAGGACCGGGCCGATGGACGCCAGTTCCACGCCCTCGCGGTCGTAGACCTGCACGCGGCGCGCGGCCCGGTCCAGCACGTAGCTGTTGCCGAAGGCGTCCACGGCCAGCGCCTCCGGACGCTGCCAGGCGCCGGTTATCGTTCCGGCCAGCTCCCAGTCGTCCCGAAAGATGAGCACGGAAGGCGACGACGACCTGGAACCGGCGTCCAGCACGTGGACCGTGGCGCCCGGACCGGGCGCCAGATCGACGGGCCGCTCGAGCGTCGAGGGACTGTAGTCCAGAAGTCGCCGGTTCCGGTCGTAGCGGAGGACGACATCCACCCGGCGCGAGAGGACGATCCAGACGCCGAACGGTCCCCGGTGCAAACCGACGATCTGATCGAGTCTGCCGCCCGAAGGCCGCTCGAAGTTGACGGCCGCGGCCTGGCCAACGGCGTCTCCGCGCAGCACGCTGTTCGGTGTCGCAACGTAGGCGGCGAGGCCCCCCACCGGGCCCGCCGCAACGAGGTTCGCCCGCACGATGCCCCGCAACTCGCGACTCGCCACCGTCTTGCGATCCGGATCCAGCAACACCACGCGGTCCCCGTCCGCCGCCAGCAGCTCGCCCCGAGGCCCCGCGGCGATCGTCCGCGGCCGCTTCAGCTTCAGGGGTTCCGGCAGGTAGTCGGGCGGCAGATGGATGTCGCTCCTCGTCCACGGACTGCGACCGGCGAGCGGCCGGAGCAGCAGCCGGTGGATCCGCGTCATCCGCTCCAGCGCCAACCTGGCCACGTCGACGCCCGACGCATCGACGTTCCCGGCGCCGGGGATCTCTCCCTCGCTCCGAGCCAGGGCGCCGGCGCGGGCCTGCCGCAGATGATCGGCCGCAAGCCGCCAGTCGCCGCGGTCGAGAAGGACCTCGGCCAGCTCGAGGTGCGCGCGCGGCGTCCACTCGCTCCCCGGCTCACGCTCCAGCACCTGCAGCAACTCGCCGGCGGCCGCGTTCGTGGCGCCGAGGCGGCGTCCCAGGGCGGCAGCCTCCACCAGGGCGCGGCTGCGGTCCGGAAACGCGGGAAGCAGGTCGCGCGGATGCCGCTTGCTCAGCGCCAGCAGCTCCGCGCGCGCCGCCTCGAGCTCCGCGGGGCTGGCAGCGGTCCGAGCGTCGGCGAGAACGGTCTCGATCTGGCCGGAGATCGATGGCGGCTGGCCGGTGAGCGCCTGTCCCCCGGCGAGAAACAGGAACAAGGCCGACGCCACGAGGGGCGGAGTGGACCGAAGCGGCATTGTGAGCGGCAAATGGGAAGCGCGCAGGCTATCAACTCGCGGCTGCGCTTCGTCCCTCTGGCAACGAGAACCGCTCAGGCCGGATCACGGGACCTCACTCCGGCGGCGCCATGGGCACCGTCACATCCTCGCGGATCAGCGACATGACGCCGGTCGTCTCATCGCGGACGCCCACGGCGACCCTGTATGCCCCTTCCGGTATCGCGACGTCGACTTCGAAGCGATAGGCGCCGGAAATCGCGGGAACGCCGCCCGCGCCGACACGAGCTCCCGTCTGACGCACCGTGGTCCGGGCGCCCTTGTCCTCGTCCACGGCCAGCAGCCACAACCGAAGTCTGCCCTGTCTCTCGCCGCTGTCCGGACGGGGGAGCAACGTGACGGAGTCCGCCGGCACGGCGACTTCGACGATCAGTCCATGCAGCTTCCGCCTGACCTCGCCGGACGGGGCGAACCCCACGTCGACGCTCAACGGGTTCTCTTCGCCGCCGAGGTACGCGAGCGACAGGAGCCGCTCGGCCAGACGCTCCTCGAGCGTCTTGTCCCGGAAACTCCGCCGGTACCTGACACGTTTGCCCTTGCCCTTGCCGCCGGCAAGCCGGACCTCCACCTGCCGCACCTGCTCCGGCCGGCGATCGTTGAGCGGGAACCCGAGGGAGTAGGTGTGCGAAACCTCCTCGGCGACGTCGCCAAGGAGGTCGACAGCGTCGTTCGAGTTGAACAGAGCCTTGCCGCCGGTTTCGTCCGCCAGGAGGAAAAGGCCCTGTTGGGCGTTGTCCGCGTACAGGGCGTGGTTGCTCGGAGACGGCTGCCGGCGCCCGCCGAGCGCGGTCCTGCCGCCTCGGGCGGAGATGTTCGCACTTGAACCGGCCCGAATGCCCGCGGCGTCGAACGAGAAGATCGTCACCCTGTTCGCGTTCGCATGGGCCGATACGAGGTTGAAGCGACTCGCAAGGTTGAAACCCATCATGGCGCCTCGCGCGTCGTTGTGGTTCCTCATGATGGTGGAGTTGATCGCCGGGCAGACCTGTTCAACGAGGTAGGTGAAGACCGCCTCCCCGGGGCGTTGCGGCAGCCCGCTGCTCACATGGATTACCGCCTTCCTCCCGGCGACGCCGGCGAGGGTAGTCACGAGATCCGCCAGTCCGTCCAAGGCGGCAACAACACGCGACGACTCCCCGTACGCAAAGGTCCTTGCGATCGCCATCAGATCACCCCAGTTGTCCTCGCACGGCGCGCAATAGGGATTGCCACCACAGTCCTCATCGTTGCGGATCATCTCCCCGATCGTCCTCTGTCGAACTCCGCGAGATTGGCCGCCGCGTGCCGACCCAGCGCTGAGACCGGCCGCAGCAGCAAGCACCTGATCCAGGTCGCTAGTCGGCGGCACGAGAATCTCCATGCGCTCGTCCAGCGCCGCCAGCATGAAACGGGCGTTCACCCGCCGCCAGGGTTCGACTGCTTCTTCGAGCCGCCGGAACAAGCGTTCACGGTGCTGCGCGTAGGTGTTCGGGGCATCCAGGTAGAGCACGATCGTGAGCGGGGACGGCCCCTCGACCGCGACGTCCGGTTCCGCCGATTCCCGCGTTGCCCCGTAAGTCCGGAGATCTGCGAAGTTCGAGACCTGGACCGGCCGACCGTCCACGGTCAGTTCGAAGTCGTCCCGCTCCAACCCGCGCACCGGTCGCCCCCTCCTGTCCGTGACCATGACGTCGATCTCGACGACCTCCACGTCGACGGTCTCGCGAAAGGGCTCCGCCTCCTGTGCAGGCGACGGGGAGACAGCGACCAGAGACAGGACCAGGCAAGCGGCGCACCGCTGGCCACGGAGAACCGCCGGACCTCTACCGCCGCCCACTGCCACTCGCCGTGCTCTCTCCCTGTCCTGTCCGCGATGGTTCGGCGCAGACTACAACGCGAACCCCTCGAACGTTCCCGGCGCAGCAGCGCTCCATCTCGAGGCGGAGCGTCCTGGTAGTAGTCTGCGCGCTTCCACCGGGCGAACCTCCAACCGCCCGGACTCTGCCGGCATGGCGGGACTGAACGGAGGCGACCTTGGAATCGATCGACATCCATCCACGGGCGCTGCGCGAGGCAGCCACGACGATCCTCGAGGCCGGCGGCAGCGAGTCGGAGGAAGCTCGGATCGTCGCCGACCACCTCGTGCTGGCGAACCTCTCGGGGCACGACAGCCACGGCGTCGGGATGCTCCCCGCCTACGAACGGAGCCTCGGCAACGGCACGCTGAAGCCGAACCGGAACGTCGAACTGGTCCGTGACGACGGCGCGATCATGATGTTCGATGGCGGCATGGGCTACGGCCAGGTAGTCGGCCGCCAGGCGACGGCGGCGGCGATCGAGCGCTGCCGAAGCACCGGCGTGGTCCTGGCGCCGGTCCGCTACTGCCACCATCTCGGCCGGATCGGCACCTACGGCGAGCAGGTGGCGGACGCCGGTCTCGCCTCGCTCCACTTCGTCAACGTCGTCGGCCACCAGGCCCTGGTCGCGCCCTACCGGGGCACGGACGCCCGCTACTCGACGAATCCGATCTGCCTGTCGCTGCCCGGCAGCGAAGCCCAGCCGCCGATTCTCCTCGACATGGCCACCAGCCGGATCGCCCACGGCAAGGCCCGGGTGGCGCACAACAAGGGCGAGCAGACGCCCGAAGGCTCGCTGATCGACCACCGCGGCCGCAAGACCCGCGACCCGGCCGTCCTGTTCAAGCAGCCTGTCGGCGCGCTGACTTCCTTCGGCGACCACAAGGGCTACGGCCTGGCCGTGTTCTGCGAACTCCTGGGCGGCATGCTGAGCGGCGGACGCACCGCCCAGCCCGAGCACGAGGTGGAGGGCACGATCTGCAACAACATGTTCATGATCGTGTTCGACCCCGAGCGGCTGATCCCCAGGTCGGCGATGGAGCACGAACTCGCCGCCCTGGTCGCCCACGTCAAGGCATCGCCGGCGGCCGACCCGGACGAGCCTGTGCTCGTGCCCGGCGACCCCGAACGGGCAAGCCGACTCGAGCGGGCCGAAGCGATCCCGGTCGACGCCGAGTCCTGGCGCCAGATCGTCGCCGCCGGCGAGCGGCTGGGGGTGGCGCCGGCGCGGCTGAAAGCGGTCGTCTGACCGGCTGCCTGGAGCCGCTGTTGCCAGAGGCAGAGCCGGCGCTTCGCGCCGGATGCCGGCGAGGGCGCCGGCGCACCTGTACCTTTCCGGGGTTGATTCCGGTCACCGTCCCGTACCGATCCGCCGTAGTCGCCGAGGCTGCGGCAGCTGTGGGAAACCGGTCCGCCGGTTTTCCAAGGTCCGGCGGTAAACGGCTTGCCGTTTTCCGCGGGACCGGCAGCTTCCGCAGCCCGCGCCGCGGCGCCCCCTCCCGCGGCGCTGTCCGGAGCCTTGTGAAGTCGGCGGGCAGCCAGGAGCACCAACGGCGCACTGTGCCTTGAGCACCCAACTGGGATTTGTGCCCTGGCTGCCTGCACCGCGATGGACATCCAGTGGGGAGTATGCGCCATGAGCGCCAGTACAGGTACCGAACGGCATCGCGGTGAGCCGACAAGCCAACGCTAACGCACCAGGAGGGAGGACATGACGACGACGTTTACCGCCGGCGTGGACTGGGGAAGCCGAAAACACCACGTCTGCCTGATGGATCACCGGGGCAAGGTGGTCAAACAACGAGCCTTCGACCATGGCGGCAGGGGACTTGCCGCCATGAACGACTGGCTCCTCGACCGCGGCCGACGACCGGCGAACCTGATCAAGGTCGCCATCGAAGTGCCGCACGGACCTGTGGTCGAAACCCTGATGGAATCGGGCTTCCCCGTCCACTCCATCAACCCCATGCAGCTCGACCGCTTCCGCGACCGCTTCTCCGCCGCCGGCGCCAAGGACGACCGGCGAGACGCCAAGGCCCTGGCCTCGGCGCTGCGTACCGACCCGGACTGCCTCAGACCGGTCCAAGAGCCCGACGACGACGTCATCGAAATGCGAGGCGCCGCCCGCGCCAGGAAGGAACTCGTCGAAGACCGCAACGGGATCGCGAACCGCATCCGACAGCATCTCGTGGACTACTACCCGCAGTTTCTCGACGCGACGGACGGCGACGTGACGACGCCCTGGGCGATCGACCTGTGGAAGCGCCTGCCCACCCCGGAAAAGGCCCGGCGCGTCAGGAAGTCCACCCTCGCCAAACTGCTCGCGAAGCACCGCGTCCGCCGGGTCGACGCCGACCAGCTCGCCGACCGCCTCAAAGCACAGCCGATCAAGCGACGAAGCGCCAGTGTCGAGTGCGCCAGAAACCGCATCCTGAGCCTGCTGCCGATCCTCGAGCAGTACAACGCGCAAATCGACAAGGCCAGACGCCAGCTTGAGCAAACCCTCCAGCAGGCCAAACAAACAAGGCACGACGACGACGAACTCCGCGACGCCGCCATCCTCGACTCCATACCCGGAATCGGAAACCACGTACTCGCCACCCTCCTGACCGAGGCCGAACAGGCACTGAACCAACGCGACCACGCGGCCCTGCGATGCCTCGCCGGAGTAGCACCCGTCACCGTCAGGTCCGGCAACAGGAAAACCGTCCGACAGCGCCGAGCCAGAAACCACAGACTCGCCGACGCCGTCTACCACTGGGCCAGAGTAGCCGTACAGCGAGACAGCGAATCCCGAACCAGGTACGACCGCGCACGAACCCGAGGCAAGACGCACGGACACGCCCTGCGAATCGTCGGCGATCGACTCCTCCGCATCGCCTGCGCCATGCTCCGCGATCGCACGCTCTTCCACCCACCGACCGGGAAGGAACGCCACGACGAACACACCGACGCCCCTACCGCCGCGCGCGAACATGCCCGACCTCAACCACCACAAAACCCAGTCACCGGAAACCCCGAACCGGAAACCCCGCATCAGCCCGCCCAACCCTCAACCCAACTGCCCGGCGAACCCGACAACTCCAAACCGCGAAACCACCTCAACCCAGCCACCGGCTCGCCTCACCGCTCGACGTGACTGCGGAAAACCGAACAACGCCCAACACCGATCGCGGGCGATACACCCACTTGCAAAATGGTGGGGAGTCCCAGTTTCTCAGCGGGTCGCTTCGGCGAAGAAACGCCACATCAGCTCGCCGCCGAAGTTGCCGGCTTCGTCGCGCGGCCAGACGTGGGCGCCGTCCCAGGAGCAACTGCGGACGGCGCGGCCACCGTCGCAACCGGGATACTCGACGCAACTCAGGGCTCGCCGACCGTCCCAGGGCGTCTCGACCGCGACCGGCTCCGCACTGCAGGACTGGGACTCGGCCCACTTCTCCGCCACCGCTCGCTGCGACGTGTAGATGTAGCCGTCGCTGGCGTGCGAACCGTCGATCGGGACGGTGCGATCGCTCGTACCGCCGACCAGCAGCATCGACGGACCGGGCGCCTCAGCGGCGCAGTTGAAGCCCCGCGCCAGGTAGCCGTGCATTGGTGCGACCGCGGCCAGGCGCTCGCCGAGGGCGCAGCCAAGCCGGTGAACGAACATGCCGCCGTTGCTGTAGCCGGAGGCGAACACCCGGTCCGTGTCGATACAGAGCTCCGCCGAGAGGTGGTCGATCAGGGCGGCGATGTAGCCGACGTCGTCGTGACAGGAGCACCAGTTGCACGGGCCGCACTCGTCGCACTCCGGCGGGCAGGGATACGGGTTCGCGTCCTCCCGGCAGGCGGGCGCGTCCGGCTGTACCGGCGCGCTGCAGGCGAGGTCGTTCCAGGACGTGATCGTGGCGTTCCGGCTCTGGCCCGGCGGACCCACGGAGGCCTCGAAGGACGTTCCCTGGGGAAACACGAGGACGAAGCCCTCGCGGTCGGAGAGCTCCGACAGCCCCGTCCAGCCGTCGCTGTGCCGGGCGCTGCCGGTATAGCCATGGACGTGCAGCCAGAGCTGTGCGGGCGAGGCGCCGTCGTAGCGGACGGGCAGGTGGAGGCGGTAGCCGCGGATCAGGCCGCCGTGGGCGAGTTCCAGGTCGACGCTGGTTCCGGGCTCGGCCGATACGTTGCCAGTACCGGACGAACAGCCCGGGCTGTCGGCGGCGGCGAGCGGTGAAACCAGCGCGGGAAGGGTCGCCAATGCGACGCTCAGTAGTTCGCGTACCGGCATCAGGCCAGCATGGTAGCGCGGTCAGAACGTAAGGTGCCGGCCTTCGGCCGGCGCGTTTCGAGGCCGCCTTCGGCGGCAGCCGGCGGGGGCGCCGGCGCACCCAGTGGACGGCGGCTAGCTGGGGAGCACCTGGAAGTGGCCGTCTCGCTCCACCAACTGCACACCGACCTCGAACAGGTCGGACAGTATCTCGCTGGTCAGGACTTCGTTCTTCGGCCCGTCCGCGAACACTCGACCCGCCTTGAGCAGGACGATCCGCTCGACCTCGGGCGGAATCTGATCGACGTGGTGGGTGACGATGATCAGCGTCGTTCCGGCCGCCGCCAGGGCCCGCAGCCGTTTCATCAACCCGAACGCGGCCTGGAGGTCCAGGCCCGTCGCCGGCTCGTCGAGCAGCAGGGTGTGCGGCTCGTGGACCAGGGCCCGCGCCAGCAGCAGGCGCCGCTGCTCTCCAGAGGAGAGCGTGTCGAACCGACGCTCCAGGAGTTCGCCGGCGCCCTGGCTCGCCGCCGACGCCGCGGCCCGCCTCCGCTGGGCCTCCGTCGACCCCTGGTGGCCGTAGACGCCGACACTGGCGAAGAAGCCCGAACACACGACGTCCAGGCCCGAGAGCCAACCGTGGTGCGTCGCCTGCAGTTCGTGCGACACGACGCCGAGTTGCCGGCGCACGTCGAACACGTTCCACCGGTCCCGGCCCAGCAGCCGCATCCGGACACCGGGGCGCCGCAGCGGAAAGAACTCGCCGTTCAGCATCCGCAGCAGGGTCGACTTGCCGGCGCCGTTCGGGCCGAGGACGGCCGTGTTCTGCCCGCGCGGGATGGTCAGCGTCACGCCGTCGAGCGCCCGCCGCCCGCCGCGTACGACGGCGACATCGGCAAGTTCAAGGAGAGGAGGCATAGAGACCGCTCAACCCCGGCAAGGGGAGCCGTTCAGTCAGACGAGTCGCGCCACTCCGTGATCAAGCTGAGCCTATCGATGTCCTGGAAGTGCCTCGCGTTGTGCGACACGAGAGGCACCTGATGCCGCAGCGCGCAAGCCGCAATCCACGCGTCGTTCGGAGCGATCATCCGCCCCGCTCGCTTTTCCGCAGCCATAAGCCTGCCGTACGAGCGAGCCACTTCATTGTCGTACGGAACGACGACGAAGCCCCGAAGCGTCTGTTCAAGCCGGCGTCGCTTCTTCTCCCCCCAGCGTGCATTCTCGGCGCCGAAGTACAACTCGCCAACGGTAACGAAGCTGACGGCGAGCAGCCGGCCGCGGATGTGCGGCGTGTAGGCCCTCGCCAAGTCGCCACCCTTCATGACGTAGGAGACGATGTTCGTGTCGAGAAGTCGAGCTGCCGATGTCATGGACCGCCCGCGGCCCCAGCGCCGACTCGACGCAACTCGTCGACGGACTGCTCGAAGTCGTCGTCATCCTCGCCAGGCCAAGTCCGATACAGCGCCTCCACATTTTCCATGGCGCTGACGGACTGCGACTCCGCCAGCTCCTCCAGATCGGGCGAACGCCAGAACGACTGTGCGACCGGCCCCCCTGCCAGTGCACCCCAATGCTCATCGAGACGCTCCACGCTCTCGATATCGAATCGACGGATCTTCCCGGTTTCGACGTCGACTGTCGACTCTCCCGTAACTCGCACGAAGCCCAACAGGTTACGGAGAACAGAGTCTCTTCGACTCTCGTCAAATCGACACTCCACAGGGTCCCCCAGGGTCGGATGCACCCGACAGCGCAAATCGCTCTCCTTGAAGTCGCCCATCAGCAGCCGACCTTCAAGCGTCCGGGCAGTCACCTCCGGCCCTCGCAGCCGCCGTCCGAGCCGAGCCACGCCGGTCGGAGTGAGCGACGCCAGCACTGGCGCCGACTCTCCGGACAAGCTGAACTCGATCTCGTCGATCCCTTGATTGAAGAGCTTGCCGGCATCGCGCCATGCCGCAAGCACCCCCACGTCATAGCCGGGCGGTAGTTCGCTGTCAAGATCCTCTGCCTGCACTGCCGTCAATCCGTGAACCGCTCTGCCGATTGCCTCCAGCCCGAGGTCCATCCCGGGAAGGGAAGGGCTCGTCTGGCTGCGGTCGAAGCCCAGTACGGCGGCATCACTGCCATGCGTGAGCATCACCAACGACAGCTCGACTTCCTGCCTCAGGGACTGCGAGGGTTGACCCCGTCGCACGCTGGCGCCGCCATTCCGAAGCACCCGAGCAGTTCGCTGAAGGACCTGATTCAGCACCGTCAGAAAGCTCTGCAAGTGAGCAACCGGGATCCTTCCCGCCCCAACGGCGTCGCCGTCAAACCGCACCCTGAGCAGTGGAGTGGTCTCAGTCAGATCGTTGCTCCTTCCGCGATGGCTGTTCTCGGCGCGGGGCGCGCGGAACCCTGCGAACGGCTCGTTTCCTGGCGGGGCCCGTCGTGCTCCGACCCCGCGCCGAACCCTAACGCAGATCTCCAAGGCGAAGATCACGCGACGCGTTCAGGCGTCGACCGCGACGCGGCGGACCACTACGGAGATTCACCGCCCCCGGAATCGCGGCGGCCGCTTCTCCAGGAACGCCTTCCGGCCCTCGACGTAGTCCTCGGAGCGGAAGCAGGCCTCGACGAGCCGCTTCACGCGGTCCAGATCGCGGCGCTCCGGGTCTTTCGTGGCTTCCCTGATCGCGCGCTTGGCGGCGCGGAGCGTCAGGGGGGCGTTGGCCGCCATCCTGCCGGCCAGGTCGCGGACGGCGCTTTCGAGTTCATCGACGGTCGTCACCCGGTCGACCAGTCCCATGTGGTGCGCCTCGGCGGCCGTGAACCGGCGCGCCGTGAGCAGGATCTCGCTCGTGCGGGACGGTCCGACGAGATCGACCAGCACCTTGATCCCGGCGAAGCCGTAGCCCACGCCGAGGCGGCCGGCCGGGATCCCGAACAGCGAATTCTCCGAGGCGATGCGCAGGTCCGCGTTGAGCGCCGTGGCCAGACCGCCGCCCAGGCAGTAACCGCGGATCATCGCGATCAGCGGCTTCTCCAGCGCGGCGAACGCCCGGCCGGTGTCGCGGCCGGCCTGGTCGTAGCGCTCGCGCGCCTCGACGGTCGTCCGCAGCTTCTCGAACTCGGAGATGTCGGCGCCGGAGACGAACGCCCGGTCGCCCGCGCCGCGCAGCACGACGACCCGCACCGCGTCGTCCTCCTGGAACCGGCGCAGAACCTCCGCCTGCGCGACCTGCATCTCGAACGAGAGGGCGTTGCGCCGCTCCGGGTTGTTGTACGTCAGCCAGCCGACGCCGTCCTCGATCTCGGCCAGGATCTTCGGCGTCGGCAGGTCGACAACCGTCCGTTCCGATGTCGTGGTCGTGGTCGCGCTCGCCTCTACCGTCATGCGGGGGTCCTCGAGAGCGGGCCGCCGTCCTTGGCCATCACGCGACCACTCCTCCGGCCCGAAGTTCGCCGATCTCCCCGGCTGTGAATCCAGCCTCGGCGAGGATCTCGTCGCTGTGCTCGCCAGGACCGGGCGCTCGGCGCCGCAGCTCGAACGGCGTTCGGCGCAGCCTGACCGGTTGGCCGACGAGACGCACGTCTCCGAGTTCAGGGTGCTCGAGCGGCACCGCGATCCCGCAGTGCTCGACCTGCGGGTCGGCGAAGGTCTGTCCCACGTCGTAGACCGGACCGCAGGGCAGACCGGCTTCGTTGAGCAGCGCGACGATCTCGTCCACCTCGAAGCGCCGCGTCAGGTCCGCGACCTCCTCCTCGAGCCGCGCACGGTTGGCGACGCGCCCGGCCGGGTTCCGGTACTCCGGCCGTTCGAGCAGCTCCTGACCGCCGAGCGCCTGGCACATCGCCCGAAAGTGCTTGCCGCTCGTGGCCGCGATGTTGACCCAGCCGTCGGCCGCCGGGAACGTTCCCATCGGCGCGATCGTCGGGTGGTGGTTGCCCTGCTGGCCGGGAACCTCGCCCTCGACCAGGTAACGCGCGGCCTGAAAGTCGAGCATGCCGATCATCGCCTTGAGGAGGGACGTGCTCACCCATTGGCCCTCGCCCGACCGGTCGCGCTCGCGGAGAGCGGCCATGATGCCGAAGGCGAGGTAGAGCCCGGCCGCCAGGTCGGAGATCGCCGTGCCGACCCGCACCGGACCCTGACCGGGAAGGCCGGTCACCGACATCAACCCGCCCAGGCCCTGGGCGATCTGGTCGACGCCGCCACGCTCCCGGTACGGTCCGGTCTGGCCGAAGCCGGACACGCTGGCGTAGACGATGCGCGGGTTGATCGCCCGCACCGTCTCGTAGTCGAAGCCGAGGCGGTGCTTCACGTCTGCGCGGTAGTTCTCGACCAGTACGTCGGCGTCGCGGACCAGGCGCAGCAGCACCTCGCGGCCTTCGTCCTTCTTCAGGTCCAGCGTCAGGCAGCGCTTGTTGCGGTGGAGGTTCTGGTAGTCGTGACCGAGCCGGCGGGAGATGCCGATCTCCTTGCCGGGCGCCGGCGGACGCTCGATCCGCAAGACGTCGGCGCCCCAGTCCGCGAGCTGCCGCACCGCGGTCGGCCCGGCCCGGGCGATCGTCAGATCGAGGACCCGGAGGTCCGCCAGGGGAAGTGACATCGCGAGGCCTCAGACTTCGGGCACCGCCCCGGCCGGCGTCGGCTCGGGTGGCGTCTCGAGTTCCTTGAAGATCCAACCGAGCGCCGCCTCGACCTGCGGCTTCGCCCCCTCCTCCACCACATCGCCGTGGCACGGAATCAGGCGGTCGAACGGGCACCGCAACAGACGCAGACAACTCGCCGCGCAGGCCGCGCGATCGCGGATCGAGAGCCGAAGGACCCGGCTCATCGCGACACGACGGCTGACTCCGCTGAGCCGAAAGTAGAGGGACGCAAGCCAGCCCAGATCCTGCTGCAGGTTGAACAGCAGGTCGGCCACGAGCAGTGTCCCGCTCGGGCGATGGCAGAAGGCGACCTCGTTGAAGGAGGGCATCCCGTCGATGGGAATCGGCTGCAATTCCGTGCCCCACGCGGAGGCAACGCCCAACGTTCCCGTAAACGCAATGTCCTTGCGCTTCTCAGCCAAACCGGGAGCGCCAAGAACATCCGCCTCCGGAAAGCGCGCCGTGGCCGCGGGCAGATGAAGGTGGTGGAAGCGGTTCGGCGCGACCAGGTATCGGACCGGGCCGAAGCTCTGAATCTCCTCCGCCATCCGGTCGTCGATCGGCCCGGGCGAGTACAACCACAGCTCCCCGTCACCCAGGCGAACAACCGTCATGCGGGCGGGCACCGTGAAGCCCATGGGGATCTTCTGGTCGTGGTCGGCGATCCAGAGATCCCGGCATACCTCCTCAAGCGCCATGGCGGCAAGTATAGGTCCGGTCCCACGGAGCAAGCCGCGTCGAAGCTGGGCGGCCTGCGGGCCGGCGCGTCCACCTGGCCGCCTGCGGCGGCAGCCGGCGGGGGCGCCGGCGCACCCAGTGTGGGGCCTTCACCCTTCCCCTGAGCACCTGCGCCCTTTCCGGGTGGAATCTCGTCCCGGTCGGAGGCCAGCTCCATGCGCGTAGAATCCCCCGGCCATGCATCAGTTGCCCATCCGTCCGCGGCGCAACCGCCGCTCGGCGGCGATCCGTTCGCTGATCCGCGAGACGGACCTCGGGCCGGACCGGCTGATCTACCCGCTGTTCGTCATGGAGGGCCGGGACGCGGCCGAACCGATCGACTCGATGCCCGGGCAGGCGCGGCTGACGATCGACCGTCTGGTGGCGGAGAGCCGGGCCGCGCATGCCCTCGGCGTGCCGGCCGTGGCGCTGTTCCCGGCAGTCGAGGACGAGTTGAAGGACCGCACCGCCACCGGCGCCCTGGACACGGACGGCCTGGTCCAGCGCGCGGTGCGTGAACTCAAGTCTGCGTTGCCCGACCTGCTCGTCATCACCGACGTCGCGATGGACCCGTACTCCAGCGACGGCCACGACGGACTGGTCGAGGACGGCGAGATCCTCAACGACCCGACGCTCGAGATCCTCGCCGCCACCGCCGTCTCCCAGGCCGACGCCGGCGCCGACGTCATCGCCCCCTCGGACATGATGGACGGCCGGGTGGGAGCCATCCGCACCGCCCTCGACGGCGCCGGCCACGACCAGGTCGGGATCCTCAGCTACACCTCGAAGTACGCGTCGAACTTCTACGGGCCGTTCCGCGACGCCCTGGACTCGGCGCCCCGCGCCGGCGACAAGAAGACGTACCAGATGGACCCGGCGAACGTCCGCGAGGCGGTGCGCGAGGCGCGACTCGACGTCGAGGAAGGGGCGGACGTGATCATGGTCAAGCCCGCCCTCGCCTACCTCGACGTGATCCGCGCCGTCCGCGAGGCGGTCGACCTGCCGGTCGCGGCCTACCAGGTGAGCGGCGAGTACGCGATGATTCAGGCGGTCGCCGCGAACGGCTGGATGGACGGGGACGCCCTGATGCTGGAGACGCTGACCTCGATTCGCCGCGCGGGCGCCGACATGATCCTGACGTACTTCGCACGCCACTGCGCGGAAGTCCTGAACCGGTGAAACGCGGCCTGTTCCCAGCGTGGCTCGCCGCGCTCGGCGTGCCCCTCGTCCTGGGAGCCTGCACCGCGGAACCGGATGCGCCGGCATCCTCGCCGGCTGCCGCGGCTGCGGCGGAGCGACCGCCCAACATCGTCTTCTTCCTGGTCGACGACATGGGATGGAGCGACGTCGGCGTCTTCGGCAGCACGTTCTACGAGACGCCCCATATCGACGCACTGGCCGAGCAGGGTGTGCGCTTCACCAACGCGTACGCCGCGACGCACGTCTGTTCTCCCACGCGGGCCTCGCTCATGACCGGCAAGTACCCGGCAAGACTGCGCCTGACGGACTGGTTGCCGGGCCGAAGGGAACACGCGTTCGAACGGCTGCTGAGCGCCGAGAAGCTGGCGGCCCTGCCGCTGGAGGAAGTGACGCTCGCCGAAGCGCTCCAGGACCACGGCTACAGCACGGCGATCTTCGGCAAGTGGCACCTCGGCGGCGACGAAGCGGGCCCGCTCCACCAGGGCTTCGACGTGCAGGCGCCCGACTTCCCCGGCTCGACCCCGCGCGGCGGCTACTTCCCGCCGTACCTGATGGCGGGACTGGTCGTCGAAGGCGAGGAAGACGAGTACCTCACCGACCGCCTGACCGACTTCGCCGTCGACTTCATCGAACAGAGCCAGGACGGCCCCTTCTTCCTCTACCTGTCGCACTTCGCCGTGCACGACCCGATCGAGGGACGCCCGGATCTCGTCCTGAAGTACCGCGAGAAGGCCGCGCGAATGGAGCCTCCGGCCGGGCCGGCCTTTCTCCTGGAAGGCAACCCCGACGATCCCGAACCACTTTCACGCGCGCAACTGAACGCCCTGCTGGAGCAGCCATCGCATCAAGAGCACAGCGTACTGCCCCAGGACACCGTCAAGATCAAGCAGCACCAGGACAACGTCGAGTTCGCGGCGATGGTCACCGCCATCGACGACAGCCTGGGGCGCGTGCAGAGCACCCTCGACCGGCTGGGACTGACCGAAGACACGATCGTCGTCTTCTACTCGGACAACGGAGGAATGTCGGCGGCCAATCTCGGCAATCCCGCGAGGAAGATACCCCCCGACCTGCTGGACGTCGCCTACTCCACGTCGAACCTGCCGCTGCGCGGCGCCAAGGGCTGGCTGTACGAGGGCGGGATCCGCGTTCCGCTCATCGTGCGTTGGCCGGGCGCGGGCCAGACCGGCGCGGTCCGCGACGAACCGGTTATCAGCCCCGACTTCTACCCCACGCTGCTGGAGATGGCCGGTCTACCGCCCCGGCCCGACCAGCACGTGGACGGCAGGAGCTTCGCCGCGGCGCTCAGGGGCGAGGACTTCGAGCGGGGAGCGATCTACTGGCACTTCCCCCACTACAGCAATCACGGGATGCAGAGCCCCGGCGGAGCGGTCCGCGACGGCGCCTACAAGCTGCTGGAGTACTTCGAGAACGGCACGGTGCAGCTCTTCGACCTGGAGAACGACCTGGGCGAACAGCGCGACTTGGCCGCCGAGCAGCCGGCGAAGGCCGCTGAACTGCGCGACCGGCTCCACGCCTGGCGCGAGTCCGTGTCGGCCGCGATGCCGACGAATCGATAAGGCCGGCCCAGAAAGGTCGCCGCTTCGCGGCGCGTCCTCCTGGCCGCCTCCGGCGGCAGCGGGTCGGAAGACCCGCGCACCCAGAGCTACGTCCTCTCTAGTCGCGGGCGGCGCGAAACAGGAACAGGTGCTGGGTCGGCAGCGAGTCGATCCGTTCGACGAGTTCGTAGCCGGCCGGGAGCCACTCCTTCATCACCTGTTCGATCGACATCCGGTGCTCGAGCTTGATGTGGGCCGCCGTGCGGCCCTCCAGCCGGAACTCCGCCAGAGCGATCACACCGTCGGGCGAAAGCGCCTCCCGCATCGCCTCGAGCATCGCTCCGGGCTCCGAGAACTCGTGGTACACGTCGACCAGCAGCATCAGGTCGACCTCGCCCTCCGGCAACTTCGGATCGTCCTCGGTGCCCAGCACTGTCGACACGTTCGTGACGCCCTCACGCCGGGCGAGTTCCTCCGCGATGCGCAGCATCTGCGGCTGAATGTCGTTGCACAGCACGCTGCCTTCCGGGCCGACCGCCGCGGCCATGCGGCGGGCGTAGTAGCCCGAGCCGCAGCCGATGTCGACGACCAGCATCCCTTCCTCGATCGGCAGGGCGGCCATCAGCGCGTCGGGGTTCTCCTCCTGGATGCGCGAGGCGCGCTCCAGCCAGCCGGCGCCCCGGAAGGACATCACGTCGGCGATCTTCCGGCCCTTGTAGACGCCCGGGTCGTCGGCGGTCTGAGCCCCGGCCGGGGCGAACCCGAACGCCAGCGCGGCCACCACCGCCGCGGCGACGGCCGCAAGCCTCCCGAAGGGTCGGTTCACGGTTCGAGCCAGCGGGCCAGCCATCCCAGCACCTCCTCGTGCCACTGAACACTGTTCGCCGGATTGAGCACCCAGTGGTTCTCGTCCGGGAAGTAGAGCAACCGGGCGGGCACGCCGCGGCGCTTGAGCGCGGTAAAGGCGGCCAGCCCCTGGGTTTCCGGAACACGGAAGTCGAGAGCGCCGTGGACCACCAGCATCGGAGTCCGCCAGCGGTCGACCAGCGTCGCCGGGTTGTGGCGTTCGTAGCCGTCCGCGTTGGCGAAGTAGCTCCCGAGGTGATCCCACTCGACGAACCACAGCTCCTCCGTCGTGTAGTACATCGAGCGCAGGTCGAACACGCCGTCGTGGTTCACCAGGCAACGGAACCGCTCCGGCCAGGCGCCCGCGATCCAGTTCACCATGTAGCCGCCGTACGACGCTCCCAGCGCGCACACCCGGTCGCCGTCCAGGAACGGGTAGCGGTCGAGGGCCGCGGCGAGCCCCTTCCGGAGGTCCTCGAGCGGCTTGCCGCCCCAGTCGCCGCGAATCGAGTCGGTGAAGTCCTGGCCGTAGCCGACCGAACCGTGGAAGTCGATCATCACCGCGGCGTAGCCCGCGCCGGCGTAGGCCTGCGGGTTCCAGCGATAGTGGAAACTGTTGCCGAAGGAGCCCTGCGGCCCGCCGTGGATCAGGAAGGCGACCGGATAGCGGCGGTCCGGGTCGAAGTCGACCGGCCGCACGAGGTAGCCATGCACCGTCTCGCCGTTCCAGCCGGCGAACGTGAACTGTTCGTAGCTCCCGACCCGAGCCGCGGCCCGCTGCTCCGCGTTGATCGCGGTGAGCGGCTGACGGCCGCTGCCGTCCGGCGCGCTCACGTAGAGCTCGGACGGACCGGCCAGGTCGTTGTGCAGCGTCACGAGCCGGTCCTCGGACACCGCCAGACCGGCGATCGAGCCCTCGTCGTGGAGCCGGGTCACCTCACCGCCGGCCACGTCGACGGCGAACAGGCTCCGCTGGCCCACGTCGGCGGCGGTGACGAACAGGGTCTCGCCGTCGGCCGAGAAGGCCAGGCCCGACACGGAACGGTCCCAGTCGGCGGTCAGGGCACGCTCGTCGTCGAGGCGCGACCCGTCGAGGCGAGCCAGCCGGACGTGGAACCGGTCCGACTCGTAGCCCGGACGCTCCATCGCCATCCAGGCCAGGGTGCCGCCGTCCGGCGACAGCACCGGGTGGCTGTCCCAGGCCGGGTTCGAGGCGGTCAGGTTGACCGCAGGAGTGCTTCCGTCCGCCGGCGCCAGGTAGAGATCGAAGTTCGTCGACAGGGCTTCCTCCGTGCCGCCGAGCCGCGAGGCGAAGATGACCGCGTCTCCGCCGGAAGCGAACGCGATCTCCTCCGCGCCGCCGAAGGGCTTCGGCGGCGCGTCCTGGTCGAGCCCCGGCATCAGGTCGACCGGTTCTCCGGCGGCAACCCCCGAGTCGTCGAGTTCCAGGACGAAGACGTGCGACCGCCGGCCGTCCTTCCAGACATCCCAGTGGCGCACGAAGAGGTCGTCGTAACCGACGCCCGTCGTCTTCCCGGACGCCCGCTCCTCGAGCCGCTCGGCGGTGCATGCGAGGCTCTCGCAGGCGACGAAGACGTCCATCGTCAGGGCGATCCTGCGGCCGTCCGGCGACACGACGAGGTTCCCCGCGTCGAGCGGAAGGTCGGTCACCTGGTGCGGTTCGCCGCCGGCGACGGGCAGGCGCCACACCTGCGAACTGCCGGAGCGCGTCGACAGGAAGAACAGCCCCCTGCCGTCCGGCGCCCAGCGGGGATGGAAATCGGCCGCCTCGTTCGTGGTGAGGCGGCGGGGTTCCGAGCCGTCGAAGGGCGCGATCCAGATGTCCGTCCGCCCGCGGTTGGCCGCCAGATCCGTTGTCCGGACCGTGAAGGCAACCGCCGACCCGTCCGGCGCCATCTGCGGGTCGGAGAGCCGTTCCATCGCCAGCATGTCGTGGACCGAGAACGGATGGGTTTCCTGCGCCGGAAGCGCCCCGGCGGCAAGAACGAGCGGAACGACGAAAGCTGCAGGCGAGAGTCGGCGCATGGCTGAAGCGGACGCTATCGCACGGATCCGGGCAGGCGGGTGCTAGAGTTCCCTGCGCTAGCGCATCATGAGAGTTCTCATCCTCCTCGTCTCGACGCTTCTGAGTTCCGCCGTGGCGGCCCAGCCGAACCGGCTCACGTCGGCCCGGCTGGACGGCGATGTCCTGCGGCTGGACGTCTCCCGGAATCCACAGGCCGTTCGGCACTTCCCCCTGTCAAGCCCGCCGCGCGTCGTGATCGACATCTTCGGAGTCGACCAGTCCGCCGCCGAAATGCCGCAACCGCCACAGGGCAGTCCGGCCTTCGAGGTGCGGACCGGGGAGCATGCCGACTTCCTGCGCGTGGTCGTCGACCTGCGCGCGGCCTTGTCGTCCTACCAGGTACGCCAGTCGGAAGGGCTCGTCGAGGTCGGTCTCGGCTCCGGCACCCTGCCGCCATCCGCGACCGGCGTCCTGATCGGGGAGTCGCCGGATCCCGGATCACCGTCGGCGCCTCGCGCCGCCGCCGCGCCGGTCGTCGACGTCGCCGTCGAGGCCGCGCCAGCCGGACAGCCGGCGGTGGCGATCTCTCCCGTGTCGCCGGCGCCGACCGGCAGCGAACTGCAGAACCTCGACGACCTGACGACGGACGAACTGCTTGCCCTGATCGACGCGGAACTCGCCGCGGCGGGGCTCGATCAGCAGCAGACCGCGGAAGAGCTGATCGAGCAGGTCGAGGCCGAGCTCGCCCGCCCCGTCGGCCCGAGGACCCCCGAAGCGCCGGGCCAGCCGGAAAGGCGGGCGCCCGTCGAGGAAGGCGACCCCGCGGATCGACCGCCGTTCCGCTTCATCGACGAGGACGACCCGCCCGGGTCGTAGTCAACACCAGAAGCACCAGTGGTAGGGCGGCCGGAAGTAGGTGATCAGCCGGCCGCAGACGATGACGCCGACCCAGCAGGCGAGCGAGATCGCCGCCGCGGCCCGGGCGCCCGGCGGCGCGGACGCCCCCGCCGCGGCCGCCCGCACCGGCCGGAACGCGAAGCGGTAAAACACCAGGATGTTCAGGCCGGCGATCGCCATCAGCGACAGCTTGATCTGGAACGCCGGGTTGTAGAGATACTGGTTCGGAGCGCTGACCACGAACAGGAAGCCGGTGCAGAGGTTGAGGGCGTAGCCGCCGACGCCCCAGGGCACGAGCCGGTGCAGCGCGTCCATCGGTACGCCCCGGGCGATCCCGAGCAGGCGCAGGTCCCAGAGGCCGATGCAGCCGATCAGCAGGGAGAGGCCCAGGAAGTGGAGAGATTCCACCGTCGGCCAGCCCCAGGAGGTGTGCATGAAGCTGTATATGCCGCTCTTCTGGCCGATCGAGTACAGCAGGTCTTCCATCGCTCTCGCCCGTTTCCCCTCTCAGTACAGCAGGTGCGAGGCCAGCATGACCTTCGCGGTGTAGGCGAGAAAGCGGCCCGAAGTGATCACGGCAACCCAGAGCACGAGGGACACCGCCGCCAGCACTTTCTCCCTCCTGGGCGCCGGGACGGGGTCGTGGCGTGAGTCCCCCAGTACGCCGCGCATCAACGCTCTCATGATCCAGAGCGCAGCGACGATCGCCGCCAGCTTGAAGTAGAAGACGGGGTTGGTCAGCGCCTTGGCGGGATACGCCAGGAGCAACGCGAGTCCCGACAGCGTGACCACCAGGAGGCTGGCCCACAGCACCGGGAGGTAGCGCCGCATGAGCGACCGGGGTACGCCCGGCGCGACACCGAGGATGCGCAGGTCCGTCACCACGTGGATGCCGGCCACGAAGGCCATCCCGATCGAGTGGAAGACGAGGCTCGAGAAGAACGCCCCACCCGACTCCCGCATCCAGGTAGACGGGCGGGTCTCCTCGAGCCAGATCAGAAAGTCGATCACCCTCGCAGTCCGCGCGTTCCGCTACCGGCGCTGCTCTTCGATCCAGGCGGGGGTCAAGTCTTCGAACTTCCCGAGCCTGCTATGGCTTCTGCTCTTCGATCCAGGCGTTGATCAGCTCTTCCAGGATGTCGAGCGGTACGGAGCCATTGGCGAGCACCGCATCGTGGAAGTGGCGGACATCGAAGTCCGCGCCGAGCGCCTCCTCGGCCCTTGCCCGCAACTCGCGGATCTTCAGTTCGCCGATCTTGTAGGCGAGGGCCTGACCCGGCCAACTGATGTAGCGGTCCGTTTCGGTCGTGACCTCGTGCAGCGAGAGCGCCGTGTTCTCGGCCAGGTAGTCGAGCATCTGCTGGCGCGTCCAGCCCAGGGCGTGTACTCCGGTGTCGACGACGAGCCGGCAGGCCCGCCAGATCTCGTAGGTCAGGCGGCCGAAGTTGCTGTACGGATCCTCGTAGATGCCCGCCTCGAGCCCGAGGTACTCGGCGTAAAGCGCCCACCCCTCACCGAAGGCCGAGAGGTAGTCGTGGCGGCGGAACTCGGGGACCGCGTCCATCTCGGCCGCGAGCGCGGTCTGGAGATGATGCCCCGGCACCGCCTCGTGCAGGGTGAGCGCCGCCAGCGGGTAGAGGGGCCGGCTCGGGAGGTTGTAGGTGTTGACCCAGTAGATGCCCGGCTGCGTGCTGTTGTAAGGGGCGGACACGTAGCGGCCGGCCGTGTACTTCGGCGCCATGTGATCCGGGACCGGCTCGACCGTGTAGGGAACCCGCGGCAGGGTCGCGAACAGGGACGGCAGCTTGCCGTCCATCGTCTTGGCGATCCAGGCGGCGCGCTCCAGCAACTCCTGCGCGGTCTTCGGGTAGAAGCGCGGATCGCTGCGCAGGAAGTCGAGGAACTCGGCGTAGGAACCCTCGAAGCCGGTCTCGCGAATCACATCCGCCATCTCGGCCCGGATCCGCGCGACTTCGCCGAGGCCGATCTCGTGCACCTCATCGGGCGTCACGTCGAGGGTGGTGAACCAGCGCACCTGGTCCGCGTAGTACGCCTGACCGTCCGGCAGGTCGGAGGCGCCGATGGTCTCCCGGGCCCCCGGCAGGTACTCGCCGACGAAGAAGTCGTAGAAACCCTGGTAGGCCGGCACGACCGCGTCGGTAATCGCGGCCTCGGCATCGGTCAGGATCCGCTCGCGGTCCATCTCTCCCACCGACGCCGGCACCTCCTCGAACGGCGCCCAGAAGGCGCTCTCCTGCGGGTCGTCGACGATGTGGGCTGAGATCGTGTCCTCGTAGCCCTCGAGGGTCACCCGCGGCAGCGTGAAGCCGCGCTCGATCCCCGCGCGCATGTGGTCCTGCTGCTGCTCGAAGTAGGCCGGGATCGCCCGCATCCTGGCGATGTAGTCGTCGTAGTGGTCCGCGGTCCGGAACGGCATCGGCCGGTGCATGCGGGCGAACCCCATGTGGAAACCGGAGTCCGCGTTCAGCGGCATCTCGTAGCCGCCGAACTCGAAGCCCTGCACGCTGCTCCGAAGCTGGCGCTCGAACATCCGGGCGTTGACCCGGTCCGCCGCGCTGAGCCCGGAGACGTCGATTTCCCCGAGGCGCCTCAGCACGTCGCGGCGCCGTTCCACCCGACGTTCGATCGCCTCCAGGCTGACGTCGGCCAACTGGTCGTTTCGGCTGTGATCGCCGACGCTCGTCGCGAACTGCGGGCTCTCGACGAGCCTGGCCGCCCAGTCCTCGTCGAACAGGGCGTAGAGCTCGTCGCGGGCGTCGGGAGCCGGCGCGCAGGCGGCCAGCGCGGCCAGCGCAACCAGCATCGGTAACGTGGAGGCCGTCCATTCCAGTCGCGTTCTGCTCATTGGAAGCAGCAACCCTATCGAAGCGCCGTGGACGGGTGCGGCCGATTGCCGGCTGTTACGATCCTCGACCGCGCGTGAAAAACCTGTCCGCCCTTCTGCTCGCAATCGTCGCGGCCGGCGCCTCCGCGGCGGACGCCTCCACGCTTGAGCTTCGCCGCGGCGACCGGATCTGCCTGGCAGGCAACACGTTCGCCGAGCGATTCCAGCTCTTCGGCTACTTCGAAAGCGGACTGCTTGCCGCCTTCCCCGACCTGGAGCTGTCGGTACGCAACCTCGCCTGGTCGGCCGACGAAGCGGCGCTCAGACCACGCCCGCTGGACTTCGGCGCGGTCGACCGCCACCTCGAGGCGCAGAGAGCGGACGTCGTCCTGCTGTTCTACGGCGCCAACGAGTCGTTCGCCGGCAACGAAGGCCTGCCGGCGTTCAGGAACGACCTCGGGAGGCTGCTCCGCCATGTCTCGAAGCAGCTCTACAACGGCTCCGAGCCGGCGCGTATCGCCCTCGTTTCGCCGATACCGCAGCAGGCGCTGCCCTCCGGTCGCGGGCTCGGCCCGGAGGCGGTCGAACGCCGCAACGCGGACCTGCGGGCCTACGCCGAGGCGGCCGAGGCCGTCGCGGCCGAGAACGGCGTGCCGTTCCTCGACATCTTCGACGGCGTCGCGGCCGCCTTCGCCGGCGCGCCGGCGCCGTTGACCGTCAACGGCCTGCATCTGAACGAGGCCGGCTACTGGCACGCCTCCAGCGTGCTGCTCGAGACGCTCGGCGCTTCGCCGCCGGCGACGGTCGCGGCCTCGGCCGGAGGCGGCGCGGGACTCGAGATCCGCCCGCCGGTTCTGCCACCGGGGCCCGACGGGAATCCGGACCGCCTCCGGATCAGCGTCCGCGACCTGGCCCCCGGCTACTACGCTCTGCGGCGCGGCGACCGGACGCTGGCCTCCGCCAGCGACACAGACTGGGCGAAGGGACTCGACATTCAGGCGACGCCGGCCATCACGGCTCTGGTGGAGGCCGGCGACGGCCTGCGCCGCGTCGTGCTGCGCAAGAGCCGGTTGTTCTTCGACCGCTACCGCGCCGTGAACGGCTACTACATCTACGGCGGGCGCAAGGAACCCTTCGGCGTCCACTCGTTTCCGCCCGAGATGGTTCGCTTCGACGAGCTCGTCGGCGGACTCGACGACGAGGCCCGCGACCTGGCGCGCCCGGCCGAAACCTGGCGACTGGAAAGGGTCGACCGATGAACCGGGCTCCCCTCCTCGCACTCCTGGCGACGGCTGTCGCAGCCGGGCCGGCGATCGCCCAGGAGGTCGCCGACGAGGAGCCGAATCGCGGCGGCGAAGCCAGGTACGAAGCCCGCGACCCGGCGTACGCCCTGGAGCACCTCCACCCCGCCGAGGGCTACGAGGTGTCGCTGTTCGCCTCCGAGCAGAACTTCCCGATCGGCAACCCGGTCGCCCTCGCCTTCGACTCCCGCGGCCGGCTCTGGGTGGCGACCATGCCCTCCTACCCTCAGAGACTCCCGGACGAGGAGCCCGACGACAAGATCATCATCCTCGAGGACCGCGATGGCGACGGCCGGGCCGATCACCACACCGTGTTCGCCAGCGGCCTCCACGTACCGACCGGCTTCGAACTCGGCGACGGCGGCGTCTACGTGGCCCAGCAGCCGAACCTGATGTTCGTCCAGGACACCGACGGCGACGACGTGGCCGACCGCTACGAGGTCATCCTGCACGGCTTCGGCACCGAGGACAGCCACCACTCGATCTCCGCCTTCACCTGGGGGCCCGGCGGCGCGCTCTACTTCCAGGAGGGCGTGTTCCACCACAGCCAGGTCGAGACGCCCCACGGCCCGGTGCGGCTGGTCGACGCCGGCGTCTTCCGCTACAAGCCGAACCGCTTCCACCTCGAGGTCTTCGTCTCCTACCCCTTCGCCAACCCCTGGGGCCACGTCTTCGACCGATGGGGTCAGAACTTCATCGCCGACGCCTCCGGCGGCTCGAACTACTTCGGCGCCCCGATCACCGGCAACGCGCCCTACCCGACGAAGCGGCGGCGGATGAAGGTGTTCACCTCGATCGTCCGGCCGACATCCGGCTGCGAGATCGTCAGTTCACGCCACTTCCCGGACGAGGCGCAGGGCAACTTCCTGATCAACAACACGATCGGCTTCCAGGGCATCAAGCAGCACCGGATGATCGAGGAGGACTCGGGCTTCACCTCGGAGGAGGTCGAGCCGCTCCTCTACTCGACCGACATCAACTTCCGGCCCGTCGACCTGCAGTTCGCCCCGGACGGCTCGCTCTACGTCGTCGACTGGTTCAACCCGCTGATCGGCCACATGCAGTACTCGCTCCGGGACGACCGCCGCGACCACGACCACGGCCGGATCTGGCGCGTGCGGCACAGCTCGCGGCCGCTGCTCGATCCGCCCGAGATCGCCTCGGCCTCGACGCCGGCGCTCGTCCGGCTGCTGGAGAGCTACGAGGACCGCACCCGCTACCGCGTCCGCCGCGAACTCCGGGAACGGCCGCGCGACGAAGTGCTCGCCGCGGTCGAGGCGTGGCTGGACGATGTCGACGCGCGCCAACGCGCCGGCGGCGACGACGCGAACCTCTCCGATCTGGAGCGCCACCGCCTGGAAGCCCTGTGGCTCCATCAGAACCTGAACGTCGTCGAGCCCGACCTGCTCGGCCGCATGCTCGACTCGCCCGAACCGCGGGCGCGAGCGGCGGCGACCCGGGTCGCCCGCTTCTGGCGGCGCGAAGTGGACGACCCGTTGTCGATCCTGGCGGCCCGCGCCGAGGACTCCTTCCCGCGAACCCGCCTGGAAGCCCTGCTCGGTCTGAGCTACCTGGAGTCGGAGCCGGCGGCTCTCGCGGCCCTCAAGGCGCTGGACCAGCAGACCGACTACTACCTCGACTACGTCCTCGGCGAGACGGTCGACACCCTGGAGGACTTCTGGCTGCCGGCGCTCGAATCGGACCGCGAGCCGCCGCTGCTGGATACCCTGGCGCCTTCGGAGGCCGGCTACCTGCTGAGCCGCCTGTCGACCCGGAAGCTCGAGCGCCTGCCCGCCCACTCGCTCGTCGACCGCGCGGTGCTCCGCCGTGCCGACGCCGGCGTCGAGCGCCAGCGTCAGGCGCTCACGAACCTGACCAGCGGCGAGCGTGACAGCCGTTTCATCCGGGAAACGCCGGCCATGCTCCTGGCCGGCGAGCTGGCTGAACTGGACGGGGATCGGTCCGCCGACCCGGAACGCTTCGACCGGATCGCCCTGCTCCTGATGGAACAGGACGCACCCTCCCTGCTCGCCGCCCGCGACGAGTTCGAAGCGCTGGCCGGGAACGGCGTCCAGCGACCCACGCGGAGCGCCGCCATCGCCGCGCTGATCGCCGCCACCGGGGATCCGTCGCCGGGCGATCTGCTGCCGCGGCAACCGACCGACGACCAACTGGTCGACTGGCTGCGCGCCATAGACCACCTGCCACCGGCGCTCCGGGCGGAGGCCTACCCTGACGTCTCCTCCCTGTTCGACGACCGCCAGAGGCGCGACCGGAGCGTCCTCGACGCGGCGGTGCGGACGCTCGCCGGTATCACCCGGGACGCCGGCCGCACCTTCCGGAGACTCGCCGATCTCGTCGCAGATCCGGCGATCGGGCTGGCGGCGCTCGAAGGCCTCGGCCAATTGACCGCCGAAGCCTCCGACGCCTGGCCCGCCGGAGGCGGCGAGGACGCGCTCGCCGGGCCGATCCTCGCCACCCTCCGCGACGCGCCGGAGCGCGACCTGACCTCGCCGCGTTACCGGCGCATCCACGACCTGGGCTTGCGCCTCGCCGACAGGCAGATCGACCGCAGCGGCGGCGAGGCCGGCGGCGACCTCCGCGAGGAGATCGTCAACCTCGGCGCCGCGATCGTCACGCTCCGACCCGTCCCCCACCAGATGCTGTTCGACCTCGAGGAGTTCACGGTGCGCGCCGGCGGGCCGGTCGAGATCACCTTCGAGAACATCGACGTGATGCCCCACAACGTCGTCGTGACGAGGCCCGGGGCGCTCGAAGAAGTCGGCCGCGCCGCCGACGCGGAGGCGGAGCGCAACCCGGCCGGGGCCGAGGCGTCCGGCTACGTCCCGAAGACGCCCCTCGTCCTGTTCCGGACCGGCCTGGTCCAGCCGGGCGAAACGGAGGTCCTGAGCTTCAACGCCCCGAAGGAACCCGGCCTCTATCCCTTCGTCTGCACCTTCCCGGGACACTGGATCCTGATGAAGGGCACGATGCGGGTCGTAGAACGGCTCGACGGCGCGGCGATCACCCGCTACGCCGCCCCCCGGCTCGCCCCGGACGTTCCACAGCGCGCCTTCGTCGCCGACTGGAAGTACGAGATGCTGGAGACCGACGTCGCTCCGCTGGAAGCCGCCCCGCCCGCAAGCGATGAGGAACTCGAACGCGGCCGGCGGCTCTTCCTCGAGGCTGGCTGCGCCACCTGCCACCAGCTCGACGGCGCCGGCGGCGAGATCGGCCCGGCCCTCGACGACGTACGCGAGCGTCTCGGCGCGCTGGACACCCTGCGGCACATCCTGGAGCCCTCCGACGAGGTAGCCGAGGACTACCGCACGACCCTGGTCGAGACCCGAGACGGCCGCTTCTACTCCGGTCTGCTGGTCGAATCGAACGACAATGCCGTGCGCATCCGCTCGAACCCGCTCGACCCGAACCACATCGAGACCATTCCCCGCGAGGAGATCGAGAGTCTCGACGAGTCGGCCCTCTCGCCCATGCCGAGCGGCCTGCTCAGCACCCTCCAGCCGGCCGAGGTCCAGGACCTGATCCGCTACGTGCTGCACTCGCCGTGACCCGTACGCCGGCCGCCGCCATTCTGCTCGCCGCGGCGGCGACCGCGGCGCCGGCGGCCGGACAGCACGGCGCGATCGGAGGCGAGTGGCACGAGTACGGCGGCGACGCCGGCGGCACGAAGTACGCGCCGCTTGGCCAGATCCACCGCGGCAACGTAGGCGATCTGGCGATCCGCTGGCGCTGGGAGTCGCCCGACAACGCGATCGCTGACCCCGACGCCGGTCTCGACAACGTCGCCTTCGAGGCGACCCCGCTGATGAGAGGCGGCGTCCTCTACACCAGCACCTCCTTCAGCCAGGCAGCAGCCATCGACGCCGCGACCGGCCGGCAGCTCTGGGTCCACGACCCGAGGAGCTACGACTCGGGACGCCCTCCGAACAACGGCTTCCTCCACCGCGGGCTCGCCTGGTGGACGGACGGCGAGACGGAGACGGTGTATCTCGCCACCGGCGACGCGCGCCTGATCGCGCTCGATCCGGCGACCGGCAGGCCCCGGCGGGAGTTCGGCAACCGCGGCACCGTCGATCTTTCGGCCGGCATCCGTTCGCTCAACAACCGCTCCGACCAGTACGGCCACACCTCGCCGCCGACCGTGGTCGGCGACGTGGTGGTCGTCGGCTCGTCGGTCATGGACTGGGCGCCGCAGCCGGAATGGCCGCCCGGCGACGTCCGCGGCTACGACGCCCGCACCGGCCGGCTGCTGTGGACGTTCCATACCGTGCCGCGACCCGGCCAGTTCGGTTACTCGACCTGGGAGAACGGCTCCGCCGAACGGGTCGGCGGGGCCAACGTCTGGGCGCCGATGACCGCCGACCTGGAACTCGGCTACGTCTACCTGCCGGTGAGCGCCCCGTCGAACCACTTCTACGGCGGCCACCGCAAGGGCGACAACCTGTTCGCCAACAGCATCGTCTGCCTCGACGCGAGGACGGGCCGCCGTGTCTGGCACTACCAGATCGTCCACCACGACATCTGGGACTTCGACCTCCCGGCGCCGCCCAACCTGGTCGACATCACGGTCGGAGGCCGCGAGATCCCCGCGGTCGCGCAGGTCACCAAGCAGGGCTGGGTGTTCGTGTTCGACCGGCGAAACGGCCGGCCGGTGTGGCCGATCCACGAGGTACCGGTCCCCCAGTCGACCGTGCCCGGCGAGCGAACCGCGCTGACCCAGCCGCGGCCGACGAAACCGCCGCCCTTCGACCGGCTGGGGATCACACGGGAGGATCTCGGCGACGGCGCCGAGGAAGTGCTCGCCGATCTCGACTGGGGGCCAATCTACACCCCGCTCTCCACCCGCGGCGCCGTCATCTACCCGGGGCTCGGCGGCGGCGCGAACTGGGGCGGCGCCGCGGTCGATCCGACCCGCTCGCGGCTCTACGTCCCGGTCCAGGGGGTCGTTCCCTTCTGGATCCGCCTCTACCAGACCGCCGTCTCCGGCTACTACCTGTACGAATCGGGCATCCTGTGGGCCTCCGGCAACCGGTACCTGCTGAAGCCGCCCTGGGGGCACGTCGCGGCCTACGATCTCGACCGCGGCGAGATCCTCTGGCAGCGGGCCAACGACGGAGTGAACGGCTACGCCGGCACCTCGTCCCTGCTCGCCACCCAGGATCTGCTCTTCTACGCCAACCGCTCCCGGCCCTCGCTGACCGTCCTCGACCCGGCGAACGGCGACGTGCTCCGCACGATCCCGCTGCCGGCTGCAGTCTCGGGCGCCCCGATGAGCTACGCCGTGGACGGCCGCCAGTACCTCGTCGTCGCGGTCGGCGCCGGGTCCTTCGACGCCGAACTCGTCGCCCTTTCCCTGGCCTCGGACCTGCCGGAGCAGCATCCCGGCGCCCTGGGCTTCTCCCTGCCGTCCGTGACCGCCCGGGAGACGGACGGCGAGATCACGCTGAGCGTCGTCCGCGCCGGCGGCAGCGACGGGGCGGTCGCCGCCTCCGTGCGGACCGCCGGAGGCACCGCCACGGCGGGAGCCGACTACGAGCCGCTCGCCCGCACCCTCGCCTGGGCTCACGGCGATTCGGCCAGCCGGACGTTCACGCTCCGGCTGCTCGAGGACGGCGCCGGCGAGGGACCGGAGACGATCGAACTCGAGCTTCACGATCCACTGGGCGGCGCGGCTCTCGGCGAGCGCAGCATGGTCGTCACGGTCGAGGAGGCGGACGCTCCGACCGGGCCGATCGCGGAATGCGTTCCGGACGCGACCACCCTCTGCCTCAACGACGGCCGCTTTCGGGTCCGGGCCCGCTTCGCCACAGCCGCGGACGAGGGCAGCGCTCTGGCAACCGGCACCCACCTGACCGGGGACACGGGCTACTTCACTTTCTTCGACCCGGAGAACATCGAGATCGTGCTGAAGGTCCTCGACGGCTGCGCGCTGAACGACAGGTACTGGCTCTACGCCACCGGACTGACCGACGTCGAGGTCGAGCTGGAAGTCGCCGACCCGGTGACCCAGCGGCGACGCGTCATCACGAATCCGCTGGGCGAGCTGTTTCAGCCGGTCGCCAACAACCAGGCGTTCGCCTGCGAGTAGAGCCGCGAACCGCTACGGCGGCCCCTCTGCCAGCAAGCGCTCGTACGCTTCCATCTGGACCCTCGCCTCGTCGCTGCGCCCCAGAGCCTCGAGCACCCGGGCATAGTTGAAACGGAGCGGCGCGTTGCCGTCGAGCCCGAGGTCGAGCGCCCGCTCCATCCGCTCGGCGGCCTCGGCGTGTCGGTCGGCCTCCGCCACGATCATGCCGAGGAGGGCCTGAGCCTCGCCGAGATCGGGATCGAGGGCCACGGCGCGTTCGAGCGCGGGCGCGGCGTCCTCGGCACGCCCACTCGCGTGCAGGAACATCCCCTCCAGGTAGTGGTGCTCCACCCGGTTCGGTTCAAGCCGCCGCGCCTCACGAGCACTGACCGCCGCATCGGCGGCCCGACCCAGGGAGAACAGCACCTTGGCCCGCAGGGAGTGAACGTCCGCGGCACGCGGATCGTCCAGGGGTCCCGGCAGGCCCGCCAGGCGTTCGAGTGCGGCTTCGAGATCGCCCGCCGCCGCCAGCCGTTGCGCCTCCGACAGGGCCGACACCGTCCCCGTGGAGGCCAGGCGCTCACTCTCCGCCGCACGTTCCCGGGCCTCCTCGAGCGACCGGTAGCGGTCGAGCGCCGCCTGGGCGGCTTGCCGGTCTCCGGCGGCGGCAAGCGTCCGCCCGAGCCGGTAGGCCACTTCCGGTTCGTCCGGCGCCAGCTCCGCCGCGACGCGCAAGTGTTCGAGCGCTTCCGGGTAGCGCGCTTCGGCCACGAGGAGGTCCGCCGCTTCCAGACGCACGACGACCGCGTCGCCCACACCAACGTCGAGAGCTCGCTGCAGGTAGCCCAGGGCCTCCACGCGGCGGCTCGGATCGCGCGCCAGCGCCAAACCCCGGGCGAGGTCGAGGCCGGGACTCGTGACGTTCTCGGCGGCGGCCGCCGAGGCGGCCGCCAGCGCCTCCCCCGCCTGACCGTCCGCCAGCCGCAGGAGGGCCAGTTGCTCGTAGATATCCGCGCTGCCAAGCGGCCGGGCCGCACCCTGCTCCAGCAGCCGGATCGCTTCGCCGGTACGGTCCAGGTCGCGAAGCAGCAACGCCGGCGCCAGGTAGGCCGACGCGACGTCGCGGGCCGCTTCGCTACCGGCGGCTGTCGAACCACCCGGCTCGAGCTCTCGCGCCCGGGAGAACGCCGCCAGAGCATCGTCCGCGCGGCCAAGCGTCAGCAAGGCCCGAGCCAGCGCCAGGGCCGGCCCGAACTCCGAGGGCGCGCGCTCGACCGCCGCACGGGCCTGCGCCAGGGACTCGACCGGATCGGGTGTTACGGAGTCACCCTCGGCGGGAACGGTCCATCCAGGTGCGACCGGCACGGCGGCGCCCACCAGGAGGGCGGCCACGAGGCTGCACCGCAGGATCGACGCGCTGCCGGGGCCGGGCACGGAGCCTGCGACGGGTTTGGCGGCTGGCCCGGACACGGGCAGCCAGCGTAGCAGTCACTCCGCCGCGAAAAGGACCCTCAGCGCCGCGTCGAGCATCTCTCCGCGAGGATCGAGAGCGACCAGGCGGCCCTCCCGGTCGAACAGTAGGGAGCGCGGCGGATACTCCACCTGGAAGCGCCTGGCTACGGCGCCGGCCGCGCCGAGCCCGTCGAAGAGGACGGGCCAGGTGATGCCCTGCCGCCGGCCGAAACTCCGCAGGTCGCGGCGCGAGGAGCGGTCCAGCGAGACGGACAGGATGACGAGTCCCCGACCGGCGTATGCCGCCCGGGCCTGCTCAAGATGGCGAAAGTCGGCGAGGCAGGGAGCGCACCACGTGGCCCAGAACTCGAGCAGGACGACGCGATCCTCCAGGTCGGCGCCTGTCCATGCCCGGCCGTCGATGTCGCGCGCCTCCAGGTCCGACCAGAGGTCGGCAAGCCGAACCCCGAGCAGTTCCCGTGGCGCCGGCGATTCGACGCTCGCCGGAGTCTCTCCGCCGTCCAGGGCCGACGCCGCCGGCGTCGCCGCTGCCACACCCAACGTTGCGACAAGCGCCAGCCGGAGAACGTCTGTCCGTTGCACTACAGATCCACCTTCAGACCGACGACGAGGCTCCGCGGGAACCGGGGGCCGTAGACGTAACCCGCATCCCTGAACGGCCCGCGGTCCAGGTCGCGCTGGTACTCGTCGCTCAGGTTCCTGAGCGCCACGGTGGCGGTGAGCCGGCGTTCGCCGCCGAGCGCGAACCGGCGGGACAGGCCGAGGTCCCAGGTCAGGAAGCTCGCGGTGACTTCCAGCCGGTCCTCGGGGATGTAGCCAGCGTAGTGAGGCGCCAGCATCGAGCCCGTGTACCGGAGCCCGGCAAAGACCGTGAGTTCGCGCGGCAGCGGCCATTGCACGCTCGCCGTGCCGTACTCCCCGGGGGTCCGGAACATCCTCGTGCTGCCGAAGTCCGGCTCCGCCTCGCCCAACCCCGCCCGCTGCCAGGCGTAGCCCACATCCACCGTCAGGCCCCCGCGACGAAGCCCCCAACCGACCTCCAGGCCGCGTACCCGGGCGCGGCCGAAGTTGGTGCGCACGAACTCCAACTCCGGGGTCGCCGGATCGTCGGTCTCCAGGCGATGAAACAGGTCGTCGATCCGGGTGTCGAAGGCGGTCGCGTCGAACGCCATCGACGCGCGCCGGCCCACGGTCGGCCGCCACTCGAGGCTCGCCATGCGCGAGGCCGACGTCTCCTCGCGCAGGCCGGGGTCGTCGCGCACGACCATCGCCCTGCCGCCCAGGAGAGCGATGTGGAGCTCCTCGTCGAACACCGCGGGCGGCAGGAAGCCGGCACTGTGGGAGACGCGGAAGGTCAGGTCGCTCCGGGGCGTCCACATCAGGGCCGCCCGCGGCGAAACGATCGACCCGTCGACCGCGCTGTGCCGGTCCGCCCGCAACCCGTAGAGCAAGGTCACGTGGTCGCCGATCCGGCGGTCGTCCTGGACGAAGCCGGAGACGCTGCGGTAGGTCTCCCGAATCACGCGCCCATAGGCCGGTTGCCGGTCATCGATCAGGTCGTGCCCGGCCTGGACGCCGAAGCCCACGGTTCCCCGGTCGCCGCCGCGGTTGACGTGGGAGTCGAAGACCCAGAGCGGGTTGCGGGTCGCGCCGAACGCGCCGGGATCACCGCCCGCGCCGTAGTAGCTGGCCCGCCCGGTGGCGGCATGCGACACCGTGGCGCGCCAGTCCCAGAGCGGCGAGACGGTGTGCAGCCAGGAGACAGCGCCGCCGCGCCGGTTCGAGTCCAGCTGCTCGGCGACGTCGGCCTGCTCGGGCGGCAGGTGAAACCGGTCGCCGCCGCGCCGGAACTCCGACATGTAGCTGACCTCGGCCGCGAGCCGCGCCGAGCCGTCCAGGAAGAACTCGTGGTAGCGCGCACCGGCGGCGTCGAGATCGCGGATCGACACCTCGCTGAAGCCGTCGCCGTCCACGTCGACCGGCGCCACCCGGTCGACCTGCCCATGAAACGTCGCGGCACGCCCTGAACCCGGAGTCCCTTCGCCCGGAATCCAGTCTGCGACCAGGCTGTACGACGGCGTCTCGGCGGTACCGGCGGCACCGCCCATCCTTTCCGAGCGGACGTCCGCCTCGACGTGAGTGTGGTCCGGATGGTGAGGAATCAGGTTGATCACGCCCGCGACGGCGCCCGCGCCATAGGCCGGCGAACCGCCGCCCTTCACTACCTCGATACTGTCGATCAGGCGCGCCGGCAACTGCTCGATGCCGTAGACCATCGCAAGCGACGAGAGTGCCGGCTGACCGTCGACCAGGAGCTGGGAGTACGGCCCCTGGAGTCCGAGCAGCCGGATCTGCGAGGCGTTGCAGCTCTGGCACGTCGACTCCACGCGCACGCCGCGCGTCCACTCGACGGCGTCGGCCAGTGTCCGGGCGGCAACGCTCTCGATTCGCGAGCGCGACACCGTCTGCACCTGGAGCGGCACGTCCGCCAATCGCTTCTCGGTCCGCGTCGCGCTGATCACGAGCTCCGCACCGAAGGCGGGTCGAAGTTGGATGTGGAGCTGAACCGGTTGCCGGTCCTCGATTCGGAATCCCTGCTCGGCGAGGCCGTAACCCTCCGCGTAGACCACCAGCCGGTGTTCGCCCGCGGTCACCGGGTCAAGGCAGAACCGACCCTCCTCCGACGTCACCGCCGTAGCGGACGACGTGGTCAGGGTCACCGCGGCGCCGGCCACGGGCTGCCCGTGGAGCGACTTCACCGTGCCGTGAACTCCGCTGTCGGCCGGACACACTGTCGCCATCGCCTGGCCGGTTGCCAGAAGCGCCAGCGCTCCGGCCACTACGACAGCGGCGGGGCGCGGCACGGACTCAGACATCGTCGGCCTTTCCATGGCCGCGAATCTTATTTTTAGTTCCTACTAAAAATCAACTGCGCGACATCGAACAACCGCCGGAGCCGACGCGCTGCCAGCCGAATCGCCCGCCGGTCGTCCGAGCTTCAACCCATCTGGAAGAAGCAGAGCTTGTTGCCGTCCAGATCGCGGACGTAGGCGCCATAGAAGGTCGGCATGCGCTCTCCCGGCGGTCCCTCGTCGCTGCCGCCCAGTTCCATCGCCCTGGCGTAGAGCTGGTCGACTTTCTCCCTGGAACCGGCGGGAATCGCCACCATGTTCCCGTTCCCGGGCACCTGCGGCTCCTCGTTGTAGGGAATGCAGATGGCGAGCATCGGCTGTCCGGGCGCAACGCCGTAGCCCTTGATCCGGTCCATGTCGAACATCGTCTTCGCGCCCAGTTCGCCGAGCAGCGAGTCGTAGAAGGTCGTGGCCCGGTCCATGTCGTTCACGCCGATCGTGCAGTATCCCAGCATCGAGAGTGCTCCCTTGAGATCGCTACCGTCGCAACCAGCCGCGACGTGCGGAGCCGGAAGATAGCAGCCCGAAACGCGACCGCGCGCGAAGCGCCCTGAGCGCCCGCTACGAGTGGGGCGCTCAGCTTTCCTCGTCGCTTCCGATGTCCTCGATCAGGTCGGCGCGGCGCAGGTCGAGCTTCTCGCCGGTGAAGCTGTCCAGCTTGTACACCCAGGAGCCGTGGTAGTCGTTGAACTCCTGCATCTCCTCCGCCCGGTTCAGGATGTCCGCCTTCTCCTGGAGTTCCTCCTCGGGCGTGTCGCGCTCGATCTCCACCTGCTGCACCGTGTGGTAGCCGCCGATCCTGATGTAGCGGTCGTCCTCGCGCGCGGCGACCGCGACAACATAGCCGGAACCGTCCTCCAGCTCGTACCGGAACTCGCCGTCGAAGGAGAGATCGGCCACTTCCTCGTCGTCGGCGAGGTGGACCTCGGAGAACCGCAGGCGGGACAGGAAGTTCTTGACGCGACCGACCTCGCTCGTCTTCTCGCGCCGCCCGGACGGCACCCGCTCGAGCGCGAGGTCCGCTCCCTCTTCACCGTCCTTGCTGAACGTGAAGTCGGGACCCTCGATGCGCACCACGTCCCCTGAGGCAACGTCGACGATCTCCTTCTGCAGGAACTGATCGGCGGTGCTGTCGATCAGCACGGTCGCTGCGGTCAGATAGATCGGGTCGTCCTCGCCGTCGAGCCGCCGCACGTAGTTTCCGCTGCCGTCGGCGAACCGGTCGCCGACCCGCAGCCGGACCATGTCGCTGCCGGCCGCGTTCCTGAGCGCCACCTCGACGGTGTCATCACCGGGCGGCTCGATCCCGAGCTCGGCCGCCAGACTCTCGCCGGAGCCGACCTCCTTGGCCAGCTCGATGTCGAGCAGGTTGCGCACCAGGCGGTTCACTCCCTCGTTCCGCGCGCGGTAGTCGTGAGCTTCCTCCACCACGTAGACATCGCCCTGCCGGCTCAGCGTGACCTGCTCGTCCCCCTGGAGGATCTCGACCGCGACGATCTCGTCCGGGTTCAGGTTGGGCAGGAACTTCTGCCCGCTCTCGAAGCGCTCCGCGCGCGACACGCTGTTCCAGTAGCTGAAGGCGGAAAGCGCGAGCAGCACAGCCGCCGCGATCGCAAGTCGCTGGTTCATCTGGTTCATGCCGGTATGACTCCCTCGATCCTCAGCGGCGGCGGGCGCGATAGAGGCCGACCAGCAGCACGACGATCGGCATCCAGCCGATGACGGCGAAGCGCACCGCCGACTCTTCGCGCTCCAGGGCCTCGCGGCGGCCCTTGCGGATGTCCCGCAGTTCCCGGTTCGCCTCCAGGATCCGCTCGTTCAGCTCGTCGACCTCGTCCTGCAGCTTCCGCTCGAACAGGGCCGCGTTCCGTTGGGTGATCTCGCCCTGCTTCTCCCGAAGCTCCTCCTGAAAACTCTCGATCTCCTCGCGGATCTGGCGCTCGCGGTCGAGCGTGTCGAGTTCCGCCTGAGCCTCGATCTCGTCGAAACGGAGGAAGGGCCGGCTCATGCCGCTCTTCGCACGGACCGTCATCAGGTCCTGGGAGCCCAGCAGGTAGTCGATGCTGTTGAGGACGACCTTGTGGTTGTCGTTCTGGGCCTGGACGATGCCGAACGGGTTCTGCAGGAAGGCGATCTGGTCGTGTGCGAAGTCGACGTCCGCGAACACGACCACCGCCGCCTCCGCACGCTCCTCCTCGGGCAGCGGATCGCGGTGGATGATCTGGACGTCATCGGGCGGCGGCACCTCGATCTCCGGCGGCAGGTTCGGCGGCCGCACCGCCTCCTTGTCGGGGTAGTCCACGCCGTCCGGGAAGGCCGTCGGCAGCTTGCCGCGCACGACGTAGGCGAGGACCAGGGGCTCCTCGCCCGGCGTGAAAGCGTCGCGCAGCTTGGCCCCGTCGTTCAGGTCGGTGTAGGCGAGGGCATCGCCGCCGCCGAAGCCGGGCAGCACCTCGAGGGTGTTGCCGGCGGCGGTCGTCGAAATCAGTGGACGGCGCTCGACGTCTCCGGCCTGCTCGGCGACCTCAGCAGCGCCCTCTTCGCCCTCTTCTTCGGCGGCGCCGGCGTCCGCGACCGCCTCCCGGCGACTCTCGCTCTCGCGCAGCACCCCGGACAGGAAGAACCGCAGCTCGGACAGGCCCCTCAGCATCGGGCTCTCCCCATCCAGCACGTCGTCGTGCTGCATGGAGTCGACCACCAGGTCGATGATCACCGACTCCGACGCGCCGAACTGGCTCATCGGCCGCCGGGCCGCCAGCTCGAAGTCGGCCGCGAACTCGTTGTCCAGAAGCTCCAGGCCCCAGGCATCGAGCAGCGGCGCCAGGTTCGAGGCCGGCTGGTACTGGAGCGCCGCCCACGGCTGCTGCGGGTTCTGCGGCGGCGTGTCGCCGAGCGCGTAGGGATCGAGGAAGACCAGCGTGTTGCCGCCCCCGGCCACCCACTGGTCGATCGCGAAGACGGTCTTGTCCGGCAGCGCCTTGGGATGGATCACCACCAGGAGGTCGTAGTCCTCGCGCGAGATGTCGTCGACGTCGGCCGCGACCTGGGAGACCTCGTAGAGATCCTCCAGAACCTGGACGAGGATCCACTTCTGCGCGGGCGTCCGTCCCTGGGCGGCCAGCATCTGGGCCATCATCGGATCCTGGGCGCTGCCGAACACCTCGAGACTCGAGAGGACCCCCACCCGCTGGCGCGTCGGCCAGAGCAGGCCGTGGATCTTCTTCGAGATCTCGTACTCGATGTTCTCCTGCTCCTGCGGCCACAGGAACTCGATCGTTTCCCTGCTGCCGGTCTGGGTCTCCAGGGCGAGCCCGAAGTAGAAGAGGTCGCCGTTCTGGTTGATCAGCTTGCCGTCGAGGCCGTCCTCGGCGGCGCGGTCGGCGGCGTCGCTGTCCGGAATCGGGTCGATCCACTCGACCTGGATCTTCCCCGCCGCTGCCCTCTCGTACTCGCCGAGCAGGCTGCGGAGATAACGCTCGTATCCGATGAAGTCCTTGACGAACTTCGGCAGCGTCTTGCCCGTCGTCTCGGAGAAGTAGAGACGGATATCGAGCGGCTTGACCCCCTCCTCCTGCATCCGGTCGAGGATGGCGTGGCTGCCGTCCGTCAGCGAGTAGAGGTCGTCGCCGGTCAGGTCGACGCGGAGGCCTTCGAACCACTCGTTCGCGACATGGATCGACAGCACGGTCATCAGCCCGATCAGGGCCATCGTCAGCACCCGGCTCTGCGCAACCGTCATCCCTCGCCGGCCACCGGGTGTGCCAGAGGCCGTACCACTGGGTGCGCCGGCGCCCTCGCCGGCATCCGGATTCTGCTTCGGTTCGTCAGTCATCTGCCCAACTCTCCATCTCGCCTCAGTTCGTCTTCGTCTGGCCGAGCACCAGCATGCCGCAGACCAGCCAGCCGACGGTGAACAACACGAAGAACAGCAACGAGTTCAACTGCAACAGACCCCGGGTCAGCGTCTCGAAGTGATCGAGCAGGCTCAGCGACGACACGACCCGCTCGACGTAGCCGCCGAACCACTTGCCCACGAACTCCTGGGTCTGCGGCACGCCGATCAGCAGGAAGCCGACCGACGCCGCCACGGCCAGGATGAACGCCACCACCTGGTTCTTCGACAGCGCCGAGAACAGGAGGCCGATCGCCAGCAGCACCGCCGCCGCCAGCAGCGTCGCGACGTAGCTTGCGAAGATCGCGCCCCAGTCCGGATCGCCGAGGCGGGCCACCTGGAACACGGCCGGCCACGTCAGGAGCACGGAGACGGCAAGGAAGGCCCAGCCGGCCAGGAACTTCCCGAGGTAGGACCCCTCGAGCGTGATCGGCAGGGTGAGCAGCAGCTCGACCGTGCCGGACCGACGCTCCTCCGCCCAGAGCCGCATCGCCACCGCCGGCACCAGCACGACGAAGATCCACGGAAGGTAGCTGAACAGCGCGTCCAGATTCGCCTCGCGCAGCTCCAGGAAGCGGCCGAAGTCGCGAGACACCATGAGATAGCCGCTGGCGATCAGGAAGATGACGATGAAGATGTACCCCAGCGGCGAGGCAAAGTAGCCGTGAACTCCCGGCGCAGCACCGCTCTCATGCCGGTGAACCTGCGTGCAAAGCCGCTCATGCCGCCACTCCCCTGGTCACGTCGCGGAAGAGCTCGTCGAGACGGCCTTCCCGCACCCTGACATCGGCGACCCGGTGCTCGCCGACCGCCGCCAGCACGTCGTTCAGGCGGTTCTGGCCGTCCCTGGGCTCCGCCTCGACCTCGCCGCCCGGCAACACGCGGGCGCCGGCGCACCAGTCGGCGGCGGACAGGGTCGCCGCCACCTCGGCGGCGTCGCCCTCGGTAACCCGGAAGCGGACGGCGTTGTGGCCCGGCGCCTGGGCGACCAGGGCGTCCGGCGTCGAATCGACCAGGATGCGCCCTTCCGAGAGGATGACCGCGCGGTTGCACACCCGCTCGGCCTCGTCGAGGATGTGGGTCGAGAGGACGATGCAGCGATTGGCCGAAAGGCTGGAGATCAGGTCCTGGACGACCGCCTTCTGGTTCGGGTCGAGGCCATCCGTCGGTTCGTCGAGGATCAGCACGTCGGGATCATGGATCAGCGCCTGCGCCAGACCGACGCGGCGCTTGTAGCCCTTGGACAGGGTCTCGATCGTCTGGCCGCGCACGCTCCGCAGGTGGGCCGTCTCGAGCACCCTGTCGATCGCCTCGTCCGCCGCCTCCAGCTCCCGCGCCTCGGCGATGAACCGCAGGAAGGCCTCGACGGTCATCTCGCCGTAGGCGGGAGCGTCCTCGGGCAGGTAGCCGATCCGCCGGCTCACAGCCAGGCGGTCAGCGGCGACCTCGATGCCGGCGACCTCGATCGAACCCCGGTCCGGCTCCAGGAAACCGGTGATCATCTTCATCGCCGTCGTCTTGCCGGCGCCGTTCGGCCCGAGAAAGCCGAGCACGTCGCCGCGGCGCACATGGAAGCTGATGCCGTCGACCGCGCGGATCGCACCGTAGTGCTTGGTCAGGTCGGCAACGGAGATCAGGACCTCGCCAGGCGTATCGGCCTCGGGAGGTGGGGCCTCGGGAGGTGGGGCCTCGGGCGCTGCGGCCTCGGTCTCCGCCGCTACAGCGGGCGGGACGGAGTCGGGGTGGTCGGTTTCGGTCACTCTCGACGTTCTCCGTGAACAATGGACACCGGTTTTCGACGCAGGATCTCAGCACAACCCCGCAAGGGAGCGCAAGATTCCTGGCCAGGTCGCGAACTGACCTCGGACTGCCGGCCTACCAGGTATCCGGCGCCGAAGTCGAGTCGATCAGGCCGGAGAGGAAGATCGAGTTCAGAAACAGCCGGTTGGAACCGTAGAAGTAGGCCCGGAAGTTCGGGTTGTCGAGAAGCTGAATCACGACGCCGCGGCCCATCCGGCTGGCCATGACGGCCGGCTTCCCGGCCAGGCGACGCTGGTTCTCCGGCGAAATCCAGCCGGAGAGGCGCGGCGGGTCCTGGTACAGGGCGACGTTCTCGAAGGGATCGGAGCTGGGCGGCAGGATCCACTCACCGGTGCGGATCACGGCGAGGGCCGACCGCTTGTAGCCGTAGGCCAGCGGATGCGTCAGATCGAGTTCGGCGCCGACGATCGTGCCGGCCATGAGTTGCTCGGCTCGCTGGTTCCGGTAGTCGGCGTAGCGGTGGCGCTCCGCCGTCCCGGGGGCATCCGCGTCTTCAGAAGCACCCGCGTCGCCGCCGCCGGCAGCCGCATCCTCGGCTTCCGCCTCGCGGCCCAGGAGTTCGGCGCCTGCCCAGCGGCTGGCCGCGCCGATGGCCACGACCGCGCCGCCGCTCCGCACCCAGTTCCGGAGGCGATCCCGGACGTCTTCCCGCGGCGCCCCGCCGCCGAAGCCGCCAAGGGTCAGCACGACGTGGGTGTAGCGGTCCAGGTCCACGCTGCCGAGCGCTCCGAGATCGACGAGGGAGGCCTCTACGCCGAAGCGCTCGTCGAGCACGTGCCAGGCCTCGCCGGCCCGGTACGCGGGAACGCCCCTGCCGGTCACGAGCAGAGGGCGCGGCGCGACCAGGGGCCGCAGACTCGGACTGCCGATGTCGATCCCGGCCGCGGCCTGGCCGCTGATCAGACGATGGACGTCAACGCCGTCCGCGGCCGCCGCCTCTGCGAACAGCGCCTCCAGCGCGACCCGGGCATTGGCGCCCGGCTCGGCGTCCCGGCCGACCGGTACGACGATCGCTCCCGGTCGGAAAGCCTGAGGGCCGTCGGGCGTCTCGGCGACGAACGAAGCCGTAGCGGCCCGGGCCCGCGCGCCCGCACGCTGCAGGCGGTTGAGGGTGCGGGCCGAGAAGTAGCCGTCCCAGGAGAAGGCGTAGGCGTAGGTCGACGTATCTCGGGGAGGGACGCCGAACGCGCCCGGCTCGATCACGGCGTCGGTGACCGCCGTCCCGAGCAACTCGGGCCGGTAGGCGCCGCCTTCGAGGAGGTCGTACTCGGCGCCGAAGGCGAGCGGCAGGGTCCACGACGAAACGTCGTAGAACACGGAGTCGTTGAACTCGGTCACTGTCTCGAAAAGGGACCGGACGAGCGTCGACTGGGGCTGCGCCAGCGGCACCAGCCACGACGTACCCGGCGGATAGACGCGGCCCGAGACCGTGATCTCTCCGGTCGTCCCGTAGACCTCGACTTCGTGCCTCAGCAGCAGGTCGAGCATCCGGTGAGCCCGGCCCCGGTCGCCGTCGACGTGGAACACGTAGGCGGCGGATCGAGCTTCGGCGGCGGCCATGGCGCCGCGGAAGAAGTCCCGCTGGTGCTCGAGGAGTTCCAGGCGCTTCGCCACGCCGCCCTCGACCATCGACAGCGAGGCCAGCAACTGGTTCTTGATCCCGTACACGAACGCCAGTTCGCCGTTCGCCGTCTCGAGCCGGTGCCCCGCCGCTCTCGCCTGCTCGAACAGGAAACCGACCGTGCCGTGAGCGTCCGGGTAGGTCGAGCCCTTGCCAAGGTAGAAGTCGTCGAAACCCTCCCGGCTGTAGTAGAGCCGGCCCGCGCCGTCGAACACGGCGGCGTGATGCGCCGCGATCGCTTCCGTCAGCTCCACGTTGCGTTCGGGAATCAGCGGATTACGCCGGCTCGGGACGCCCGGCTGAAAGAAGAACGTGGCGTCGGAGCCCATCTCGTGGAAATCGCCGACCAGGTTCGGCTGCCAGGCCTTCCAGGTCGCCAACCGGTTCCGCGACTCGGGGTGCTGCAGCAGCAGCCAGTCCCGGTTCAGGTCGAACCAGTAGTGGTTCGTGCGGCCGCCCGGCCACGGCTCGCGGTGTTCCCGGTGGGCGGGGTCGGCATTCAGCACCATGCCCCGGTTCGTGTTCGCCCAATGGGCGAAGCGGCCGATCCCGTCCGGATTCAGGCTCGGGTCGAGCAGAATGACTGCCTCCTCCAGTTGCTCGGCGACCACGTCGGAGAGCGACGCGGCCAGGTGGTAGGCAACGAGCATCGAGGCGTTCGCGCCGCTCGGCTCGTTGCCGTGGATGCTGTAGCCGAGCCAGATGACGACCGCCAGGCCGTCGAGTTCCGCCAGGGGTTCCCGGGGGTCAACGAGGCCGCGTCGCTGTTCGCGGATCTCGTCGAGCCGGGCATGGTTGCGCGGCGACGTGATCGTCAGCAGGGGCTGGGGACGCTGTTCGTGAGTGTGCCCCTGCACCGAGACGGTCACCCGCGCCGAGGACGCGGCCACGGCTTGCATGTAGGCGTTGAGCTGATCGGGCCGGACGTGCCACTCGCCCACCTCGTAGCCGAGCACGTCGGACGGCCGGGGCACGTCCGGGTCGTAGGCTGCCGGGTCGCCGGCGTCCGGCAGGTAGTAGGAGAGCTCTTCGGCGGCCGCGGGCGCCGCGAGCAGTGCGACGAGAACGGCGTGTGAGGCAATGCGCGTGCAGCGATCAAGCATCGCGCGAGTGTACGCGAGCGTAGCCGCAGCGACCGACGCGGAGAACCCCTGCGATGCACGAAGGCAGATCGATCCGACACGTCGACCAACGGCCCGGCGAGCGCCGCAAGGGCGTTCTCGACCCGCTCGTGCTCGACGACATCGTCCGACGCGTGGTGGAGATCGCGGCACCGGAGCGTATCGTCCTGTTCGGCTCGGCCGCGCGCGGCGAGATGGGCCCGCACAGCGATGTCGACCTGTTGGTGGTGACCGAAACGGATGACGCGCATCGGCTGACGGCGGATATCTACGGGAACCTGTTCGGCGTAGGTGCGCCAGTCGACGTCGTCGTCGCCTCACCGAAGCAGGTCGATCGCTATCGCGACACTCACGCGCTCGTGATCAAACCGGCCCTACGGGAAGGCAGGGTCGTCTATGACGCCGCCTGATCGTCGGCCGCGGAACGATCCACAAAGGTGGATGGACCGTGCCCGAAGCGGTCATCCGCTAGGCGGACGGCAGTCTCTGATGGCCTCCCTCGTTCACGTCACTTCAAGCTGACGAATGGCGCGCAAGGCGTCGGCGTGCTCCCGCGCCACAACTTCAAGCTCGTAGCGCTGCTGGAGGTTCATCCAACTCCGGGCGTCGGTGTTGAAGAACCTGGCCAGGTGCAGCACCGTCTCTGTCGTGACCCCGTGGCGCCCGAATAGTCTCGCTGACCCTCGTCGGCGTGACGCCGGTCGCCTTCGCCAACGCGGTGGCGGACAAATGGTCACCCGCGGAGAGGACACGGCCACGGCCTGCATGTAGGCGTTGAGCTGATCGAGGCGAACGTGCCACTCGCCCACTTCGTAGCCGAGCACCGCGGACGGCCGGGGCACGTCCGGGGCGTAGGCCGCCGCACCGCGTTCGCCCGGCCACGGGCGTACAATGTGCCGCTTCCGATGAACCCGCCCCCGCCGCCCGAAGAAGGCCAGGTCCTTACCGGCCCTCAGTTCAGCGAACCCATGCGCGTGGTGACCGTGGCGGGCAACGGCTTGGGCGGCTGGAAGCTCGGCCTGGTCGGCACGCGGACCCAGCTCTTCCGGCAGGTGACGCTCGACGGCATGCAACTCTCCGAGCTGTCTGCAACCGACAGCGCATTCCGCTACGACGGCGACGGCGATCTGCTCCGGCTCGGCCTCGACGCTCATGCGCTCGGCATCGCCTGGGAGTTCGACCCGTACTTCGGGCTGTCAGTGTCCCGGGTCGACCCGCTGCCCCACCAGCTCGAAGCCGTGTACGACCACCTGCTCAAACCGGCGCGGGTGCGCTTCCTGCTAGCGGACGACGCTGGCGCCGGCAAGACGATCATGTCCGGCCTGCTCCTTCGCGAGCTCCAGTTGCGCGGTCTCGCCGAGCGCATCCTGATCGTCGCCCCATCCAACCTGACCTTCCAGTGGCAACGGGAACTGCGCGAGAAGTTCGACCAGAGCTTCGTCGTACTGAAGGGCGCCGAGCTGCGGGCCCAGTACGGCGTCAACCAGTGGATGGAGCGCGACCGGATCATCACCTCGCTCGACCTGGCGAAGCGGGACGAGATCCTCCCCGGCCTGAAGCAGGCGCGCTGGGACTTGGTCATCGTTGACGAGGCGCACCGGATGTCGGCCCGCGACGAGTCCCACAAGAGCCTGCGCTACAAGCTGGGGGAATTGCTGCGCAACACGTCCGACCACCTGTTGTTGCTGACCGCGACGCCGCACAAGGGCGACCCGGAGAACTTCTCCCTCTTCCTCCAGCTCCTCGACCGCGACGCCTACGCCAACGTCACGTCCATCCGCCACGCGTTGCACCAGGGACGCGCGCCGTTCTACCTCCGCCGCACGAAGGAGGCGATGGTTCACTTCCCGCAGCGCGACGCAAACGGCGAGTGGACGGTGCGGCCGATCTTCACGCGGCGCATCCCGAGTACCGCAGGCTTCTCGATCCAAGGCGCCGAGCACGAGCTGTACCGGGAAGTCACCGAGTTCGTGAAGCGGCAGAGCCGGCTGGCAGCCGAACGCGACGACCCACGGGGTCGCGCCATGGGCTTCCTGATGGCCCTCTATCAACGCCGCCTGGCGTCCAGCACGCGCGCTCTCTTTCGCAGCTTGGGCAACCGGGCGGACAGGCTCGAACAGGCGCTTGCGAGGGCGCACGATCTGGCCAGCGCCGCACCCCCAGATCTGCCGAGCATCGACGACCTTGAAGAACTCGATGAGATGGAGGAACAGGAGCGCGAGCGTGTGCTGGAACTCATCGAGGCCATCTCGCTCACGGACAATGCGGACGCGATTCGCGAGGAGATCGCCGAGCTGCGCGCGCTCGCCCTCCGCGCCGAGGCTGTCGAACGGCAGGGAGGCGAGGCGAAGCTGACCAGACTTGAGCGGCTCCTCCGAAGGGACGGGTTCTTCGATCGCCCGGACCAGCGCCTGGTGCTGTTCACCGAGTTCAAGGACACGCTGGACTACCTGGTCGAGAAGCTCCGGGCCTGGGGCTTCCGGGTCGCCACGATTCACGGTGGCATGAAGCCTGGCGGCCGCGACGAGCCGGGCACCAGGCTGCACGCCGAACAGCAGTTCCGGGAAGGCGCCGTACAGGTACTCGCCGCAACGGAGGCGGCCGGCGAGGGGATCAACCTGCAGGTCTGCAATGTGCTCTTCAACTACGACATTCCGTGGAACCCGAACCGTCTGGAACAGCGGATGGGACGCATCCACCGCTACGGGCAGCAGAAGGACTGCCTGATCTTCAACTTCGTGGCCACCAACACTGTCGAAGGCCACGTCCTGGAGCGCCTGCTCGAGAAGCTAAAGGAGATTCGCAACGCGCTCGACGACGACGCCGTGTTCAACGTGGTCGGCCAGGTGCTTCCGGCGTCCCGGATGGAGCGGTTGATGCGCGACTACTACGCGGGTCGCCTCGGCCAGGAAGACCTGGAAGAACGCATCCTACGCCCCATGGAAGAGTCGCGCTTCCGCGACATTTGCCGAAACGCCCTGGAAGGTCTCGCCTCGAAGAGGCTGAACCTGGAAATGCTCGTCGAGCGCCGTGCACGCGCCCGAGAGCGCCGTGTGGTCCCGGAGACGATCGCCCGCTTCCTTCGTGAAGCCGCGCCGCGGACGGGTCTCGACCTTCGCTTCCTGCGCGGCGTGAAGCTGCGACACGCGTTCGAGCCCGGGCGAACTCCCGCCGGCCTGCGGCGCTACCAGCGCGACGAGGACTGGCGGCTGGCCGATCTCGCCACACGGTATCCCCGCTGCACCACCGACCGCGATACCGCTCAAAGCCACAATCTCGAGTGGGTCACCCCCGGCCATCCGCTGTTCGAGGCTGTCCGCCGGCACACTCGCGACGAAGCGGCCGATTCGCTGCGGGCCGGTGCCACGTTCCACTCCCTGGATCACGCAGAACCCGCCCGCATCGACTTCTACCGCGCCCAGATCGTCGACGGGATGCCCGCCGTGGTGCAGGACAAGCTGCTCGCCGTGGAACTCCGCGCAGACGGCGAGAGCCCGGTGCGCCGAGAACCCGGCGTTCTCGGCAACCTGACGCCGGCACCGCCGCCCGAGGAGTTCCCGTCCATGACCTTCGAGCCCGCTCCCGAAGGCTGGCTGCATGAACAGGTGCTCGGCCCCCTGCTCGAGGAAACCCGCACCGAAAGAGTCGCCGAGGTGGAGCGCGTCGCCGACTACGTCCAGAGGTCCCTCACCGAACTCTTGAACCAGGCCGACGACGAGATTGGCCGCGCCGCGCTTGAGGTAGAGGCCGGCCGCCGCGGCGCGGAAGGACGCCTCAAGAGAGCCGAGCTCCGGCACGACGAACTGTCCGCACGCCGCGCGCGCCGACTCGAGGAACTCAAACGCCAGCGCTCCCTCACTCTCCAGGGCGTAGAACGGATCACGAGCGTGCTCGTCCTGCCGCACCCGGAACGCGGCGCCGCCGACGTCAGGCGCCATCGGCCGGACCCGGCCACAGAGATGACGGCCATGCGGGTCGTGATGGAGCACGAGGAGGGCGAGGGGCGACGCGTTGAGGACGTGAGCGCAAAGAACCTCGGCTACGACGTCACCAGCCTGGACCCGAACTCCGGCGATCTGCGCCTCATCGAGGTGAAGGGACTGGCCGCCAGGAGCGGCACCATCCTGCTGACGCCGAACGAGCGCCGTGTCGCCGAGGACCGACCAGACTGCTACTGGCTGTACGTCGTAACCGACTGCGCCACAAACCCCGTCCTCCGGGACCCGGTCCCGAACCCGGCGCAAGAGCCGTGGGTCGAAGTGAGGAAGGTGCAGCATTACTATCTCGACGTGGAGAAGCTGAGCGCCGCATCCGACGGGCGGACCGACCGGTGAGCCGGTCCGGAAGGACGCGGTTCGTCACGGCGAGGATCGTGCTGATGATGAACGGAGACCCGAATGCCTGACACGAGACAGGACCCGGTGGAGCGGCAGATGAACCGACCCTCGGACCAGCGACGCGGTGCCCTCCGCACGGGCGCTCTCGACCCGAACGTGCTCGACGAGATCGTCCGGCGCGTGGTGGAAATCGTCCAGCCCGAGCGGATCATCCTCTTCGGATCGGCAGCGCGCGGCGATATGACCCGACACAGCGACGTCGACCTGCTCGTCGTCAAGGAGGGAGTGGACGCCCTGGACGCGATGGGTGAGATCTACGGAAACCTGCGCGGTGTCGGCGTTGCTGTCGACGCAATCGTCGTCTCTCCCGAATCGCTGGAACGCTACAAGGACAGCCACGCTCTGGTCTACAAGCCGGCCTTGCAAGAGGGAAAGGTGGTCTATGAAGCGGCCTGAGCGTTACCCGCCGGACGACCCTCGCGAGTGGATGAACCGCGCCAAGAGTAATCTCGTGAGGGCTCGCACGCGGATTCCCGACGTCTACGTAGAAGACATGTGCTTCGACGCCCAGCAGGCAGCGGAGAAGGCGGTGAAGGCCGTGTTGATGCAGCGCGGCGTCGATTTTCCTTTCGTGCACGACATCGACCACCTGATGTCGCTGCTCGAACAAGACGGCATGACCATCCCGGAGGATGTGCGACGGTCGAGCGAACTGACTAAGTACGTGGTCGTAGGCCGCTACCCCTTCGAGCACAGGCCCGTTTTGGAGGAGGAGTACACCGAGGCGGTCGAGATGGCCGAGGCCGTGGTCCAGTGGGCGGACCGCAGCCTGTGACGGTCTCTCGCATTCCCCCCGCCGACGCTCTCGACCCTGACGTGCTCGACGAGATCGTCCGCCGCGTGGTGGAAGTGGCCGCTCCCGACCGCATCGTCCTGTTCGGCTCCGCCGCGCGCGGCGAGATGGGACCGCACAGCGATGTCGATCTGCTGGTCGTGACCGAAACGGACGACGCGCACCGCCTGACGGCGGACATCTACGGCAATCTGTTCGGCGTCGGCGCGCCGGTCGACGTCATCGTCGCCTCACCGGAACAAGTCGAGCGGTACCGCGACACTCACACGCTCGTCATCAAGCCGGCGATCCGAGAAGGCAGGGTCGTCTACGATGCCGACTGAGCAGTACGGGCCGCATGATCCCCGCGGGTGGATGGACCGCCGCGGTTCGGGAGCCAGTTGATGGCGCCCCCGGCTCGCTTCACTCACCACGCTCAGGAGCGAGTCGTCGACCGGCTGTCGATGGACGTCGCCGACGTGGCCGCGATCCTTGACCATGATCTTGCACTTCTCGTGGGCGCGAAGTCCGGACACTCTCACCGGTTGTTCTTCAGCCCTCCTGACGAACAGTGCTTCGTCGCGATTCAGGACCAGCAGAACGGCGATGTCGTCACCGTGCTTCCGCTGGACTACCACTCTTCGTTGGGGTGGGAAGTCTCCATTGAAGCTCAGAAAGAAGCCGAACTCCTACTTCTCGGATCGACGCGGTCGGCGACGCCGGTGACGGAGAAAGAGGCGCCGCCCGGCCCTGAACCATCTGACGCCACCATGATCGGCGGTGAGTCGGCTTACGCCGGAGTGTTTCGTATCCGGTGCTACGTCCGCACTTCCGAGGGTCAAGTGCGTGGCCGAAGTCTTGGCTCCATGCCTCTTGCGAGGGTGGGTGGTGACCTCGCCAACGTCCCGAAGTCGAACGAAGCGCTCGCCGAGATCCGCGCACGCGTCGCGAAGAGCCTTCAGCCGGGTGACGCGCTCGAATCTGCATACGTCAGTCGAGGGAGAGAGACCGTGACTATCGACGATTCGACACGATGGAACCTGGCGAAGCGACCCCCAAGCCGGACGCCTTCCGTTGGCCCGGACGGACCTCCGGCGGAGGACAATCTGTGACCGCCTCCGGAATCCCTCGCGAATGCAGGCGCCTGGCGGAAGTGGACTTCCCCATCGCCGAGGTGTCGAAGCACGCGGCACGCGAGAAGTCGATCCGGCACGGCCACCCCTCGACCCTGCACCTGTGGTGGGCACGCCGTCCCCTGGCGTCGAGTCGAGCGGTGCTCCTCGCCCTGCTACTCCCCGACCCGTGCGACCCGCACTGCCCGGAGGACTTCAAGCGGCAGGCCCGCGAGTTCCTGAGTCCCGTCCGGCAGCCGCCGGAGACGGACGCCGATCTCCAGAAGGCACTGCTCTGGTTCATCGGCTCGTTCGCCAACTGGGATATGGCCGCCCACAAGATCTACCTGCAGGTGGGCCGGAACCTGGTGCGGGCGGCGCACAGCGGTGACGACCCGCCGCTGGTGGTCGATCCGTTCGCGGGCGGCGGTTCCATTCCACTTGAAGCGCTGCGCCTCGGCTGTGACGCCTTCGCCTCCGATCTGAACCCGGTCGCCTGCCTCATTCTCAAGGTGATGCTGGAGGACATCCCGCGCCATGGCCCCGGCCTGGCGGACGAGCTGCGCCGTGTCGGCGGCGAGATCAAGGCGGCGGCCCAGAAGGAACTGGCCGATCTCTACCCTCCCGACCCGGACGGCGCCACGCCCATCGCCTACCTCTGGGCACGCACGGCGCGTTGCGAGGCGCCGAACTGCGGCGCGGAGATCCCGCTGATGCGGTCCTTCTGGCTGTGCAAGAAGGAGAAGCGGAAGTGGGCTCTGCGGCCGAGGGTCCAGCGTCGCGGCGAGTCGGCCGGGCGCTCGACTCCCGGCCCCGAATGTGCTAGCCGGTCAGAGGACGCTCGGACGCTCGGACGCTCGGACGCTCGGACGCTCGGACGCTCGGACGCTCGGACGCTCGGACGCTCGGACGCTCGGACGCTCGGACGCTCGGACGCTCGGACGCTCGGACGCTCGGACGCTCGGACGCTCGGATGTTCCTCGCGTCGAGTTCGAGGTCTACCAACCGCACGCTGACGGCGACGTAGCCGCCGGCACCGTCTCCCGCGCCCGGGCGACCTGCCTCTGCTGCGGCTCGGTACTGCCGCCTGAGCGGGTCCGGGCGCAACTCTCGGCCCAGCGAGGCGGCGCCGACGCAGTGTTCGACGAAGCCGGGAACCGCGTCGGCGGCGCGCGAATGACGGCGGTGGTCACGGTGCGTACGGGCGAGAAGGGACGGCACTACCGGCTACCGACCGACCAGGACTACGCGGCGGTGCGGCGGGCGAAAGAGCGAGTGGCGGACCTTCTGGAGGAGTGGGAGCGTGGAGGCCGTCAGGGGTTGTGCCCGGTGCCAGACGAGCCGCTGCCGCCGGTCGGAACGCTGGGCTTCCGCGTGCAGCGCTATGGCATGGCGAAGTGGGGGGATCTGTTCACGACGCGCCAAAAAGGCGGCGTTGGTGGAGCTAGCGCATCGAACTGCCACGGCGACGAACAGAGCGACCCGGGAACTCCTGTGTATCGCACTCGATCGGACCACTGACTACAACTCATCCCTCTGTTCGTGGCATCTCACCGGCGAGAAAGTCAATCACACATACGGCAGGCAGGCTCTTCCCATGATCTGGGACTTCACAGAGATCAATCCGTGGGCACGGGCATCCGGAAACTACGAAGGTGCAATCGCATGGGGGGCCCGGGTTACGGCCTCCGTCCAAGGTCTTCAAAGCAGACGGACTGCTCAAGTCCAGCCCGCCGACGCCACCAACCACCCACTCCCCGACGAAACGGTTGGCGTCTGGTTCACCGACCCGCCCTACTACGACGCCATCCCCTACTCGGACCTCTCCGACTTCTTCCTCGTCTGGCTGAAACGCACTCTCTCCGGCCACCCGCTGCTGCGCGACCCGTTCGATGCAACCAACCCCCTGTCGCCGAAGACGGCCGAGGCGGTGCAGGACGAGACAAAGGAAGTCGACGGACGGCCCAAGGATCGGGCGTGGTTCGAAGAGACGATGGCCCGCGCGTTCGCGGAGGGGCGGCGGCTTCTGCGCCGGGACGGTGTCGGCGCCGTCGTCTTCGCCCACAAGACGACGGAGGGCTGGGAGGCGTTGCTCTCCGGAATGGTCCGGGGCGGCCGGACCGTTACCGCGTCCTGGCCGCTCGCGACCGAGATGGGCTCCCGCCTGCGCGCCCGAGACTCTGCCGCCCTCGCCACCTCCATCCACCTGGTCTGTCGCCCCCGCCGGGAGGACGCGCACGTCGGAGACTGGGCGAACGTGCTGCGCGAGCTTCCCGTCCGTGTCGGCGACTGGATGGAGCGCCTGCAGGACGAGGGCATCCGCGGCGCGGACCTGGTGTTCGCCTGCATCGGACCCGCCCTAGAGATCTTCAGCCGCTACTCACGAGTCGAGATGGCGGACGGCAACGACGTCGGGCTGCCCGCGTACCTGGAGAAGGTCTGGGAGGTGGTGGGCCGCACAGCGCTCGAAAACGTGCTGGGCGCGGCCGAGGCCAGGGCTCGCAACGGGCTCGCCGGGGCGCTCGAAGAAGACGCGCGGCTGACCGCCCTGTTCCTTTGGACTCTGCAGACAACCTCCGCAGCCGACGGCGCGGACGGCGCAGAAGAGGAAGGCAACGCGAGAACAACGGACGAACCATCGAGCGGCGTCGGCGCCAAGGGCTACTCTCTGGCCTTCGACGTCGCCCGTCGCTTCGCCCAACCGCTAGGCATTGACCTGCCGAAGTGGGAGAAGCGCATCGTCGAGACGAAGAAAGGCGTCGTCCGCCTTCTGCCCGTGTCGGAACGGGCGAGGCGCCTGTTCGGGGAAGATGGCACGGCGGAAATGGCCAAGGCGCTGGAGCGACCCGGAGGGCCACAACGCGACCTGTTCGCAAGTTCCGAGGTGCAGGCCGGCGAGCTCGCCCAGACTCGAGGGGGATTTCGCTCCTCCGCCGACGGCCCGGGCGACCGAGCCGCCCCGGAGGAAGGCGCTACCACGCTCGACCGCGTCCACACTGGGATGCTGCTCCAAGCTGGGGGCCGCACCCACGCCCTGCGCAACCTGGTGGCCGCCGAGCGGGAACGCGGCCCCGACTTCGAACGTTTGGCGAACGCTCTCTCCGCGCTCTACCCGCGTGGCAGCGAAGAGAAGCGACTGCTGGACGCCATGTTGCTCGCATCTCCGGGATAGCAGGTGTGGCTGTCCCAATGATGGCGAGAATCAGCGTGCTGACCATCCTGGAGAGAACCCATGGCGCTTGAAGCCTGGTACAAGGTCGTCCAACCGCGAAGCGAGGTGCGGCAGGGCCGCTCGTTCAACCCGGACGAGTTCGCGATCGCTCTGGAGCAGGTCGTAGCCGGCACCGCGCCCGAGGACTACCGGGACGCCGAGGCGTTCTTCGCCCGCACCTGCTTCACGCGAGCGCTGCGGGAACACACGGCGATGGTCCTGCGGCGGCTCGCGGGAGAAACCGCGAACGCGGCGCCCGTGATGACCCTGGTAACCCAGTTCGGCGGCGGCAAGACCCACACCCTGACCGCGCTCTACCACCTGGCCCAGTCGCCGGAACGGGCGGGGAGTATCGCCGAAGTCGGTGGCCTGTTGCAGGAGGCCGGGCTGAGCGAGATTCCGCCGGCGCGAGCAGCGGTCTTCGTGGGCAACGCCTGGGATCCCAGCGAGGGGCGCGAGACGCCGTGGATCGACGTGGCCAGGCAGCTCGCCGGTAGCGAGGGCGTCGCCCGCCTCGGACCCGCCGCTCGGACTACGCCTCCCGGTACTGAGGCGCTCGGCCGGGTGTTCCGGGCCGCAGGGGGGCCGGTCCTCCTGTTGTTCGACGAAGTGCTCAACTTCATCAACCGCCATCGCAGCATGGCCGACTCGTTTCATGCGTTCCTTCAGAACCTGACGGTTGCGATGACCGGCGCCACCCACGGCGCCGCGGTGATCAGCCTGCCGCGAAGCCAGGTCGAGATGACGGACTTCGACCTCGCCTGGCAAGACCGGATCACCAAGGTCATCCGCCGCGTGGCGAAGGACCTGATTGCCAACGACGAAGCGGAGGTCAGCGAAGTCGTCCGCCGCCGCCTGTTCGACTCGGACGGCCCGGAGCGGGTCCAAAGGAGAGTCTCGAAGGCACACGCCGACTGGTGCTTCGAGCGCCGCGAGCGGCTGCCACCCGAGTGGACGCTGGTGGACAGCACCACGGAGAAGAAGGCCCGCGAGCACCTTCGGTCCCGGTTCGAGGCGTGTTACCCGTTCCACCCCGCCACGCTCTCGGTCTTCCAGCGCAAGTGGAACGCCCTGCCGCAGTTCCAGCAGACCCGCGGCACGCTCGCCATGCTGGCTCAGTGGGTTTCCTGGGCGCAGCGCGAAGGCTACAGGGAGGCCCGGACCGAACCGCTGATTACCCTCGGATCGGCGCCACTGCACGACCCGCACTTCGTGGCCGTCGTGCTCGGACAGCTCGGCGAGCCCAGGCTCGCCGCCGCCATCGACGTGGACATCGCCGGTGAACGGGCCCATGCCCGGGGACTCGACCGGGACACGAAGGGACCGCTCCGCTCGATCCACCGCCGCGTGGGTGCCGCGATCCTGTTCGAGTCGTCCGGCGGCCAGGTCGACAAGACGGCCCACTTGCCAGAACTCCGGTTCGCGCTTGGCGAGCCGAACGTGGACACGACATCGGTCGACTCAGCAGCCCTGGAACTCGAGCAGCGCGGCTACTTCGTTCGCCGGGTGGGAAGCGACGGCTTCCGCGTTCACCATCAGCCAACGATCCGCAAGGTGGTGAGCGACCGCCGAGCCGCACTGGACGAACGGAACGAGATCCGACCGGCGATGCGCAACCTGGTGAAGGAGGAGTTCAACCGCCGCGCCGCCATTCCCCGGGTGTTCTTTCCTGAAGACGGCGCCGCAGTGCCGGACTCACAGAATCTGACCCTGGTCGTCATCGACCCGGAAGCTGAGTGGACGGGCGAGAACGACAGCGACCTGCGGGGGCGGCTCGTTCGGTGGACCCGCGAGCGCGGCAACGCGCCTCGTCTGTATCCGGGCGCTCTGATCTGGACCGTCAAGAAACCGGGCCGCGGACTCCGCGACCGGGTCGAACACTGGCTGGCCTGGAAGCGCGTCGACGAGGAGGTCCGGGGCGGCACGCTGGGCGCTGAGATCGACGGCTCGGAGAAAGGCGGCATCGCCAGACAACTGCGCGACGCCGAGGAGGCGGCGAAAGAGGAGGTGTGGGGCGACTACCGGTTCCTCCTTCATGCGGACGGCGCCGAGCCGGACCGCATTGCGGTCATCGACCTGGGGGCGGGCCATTCGAGCAGCGCCGACAGCCTCTGTGGACGCGCGCTGGCGGCTCTCCGTTCGCTCGGCCTGCTGAATGACTCGGTCGGTGCCGGCTACGTGGAGCGCAACTGGCCGCCGGCCAACAGCGAGACCGGTGTCTGGCCGCTGTCGATGTTGCGCAAGTGCTTCCTCGACGGATCGCTCACCCGGTTGATCGACCCGGACACCGTCCTGCGGAGCAGGATTCTCGATTGGGTGGCGAATGGCGATTTCGGGCTCGGCTCGGGCGGCGACGGGGAAGGTCTGCTGTACGCACCGGAACGTGTCTGGTTCCGGGAGCCCCCTCTCCCCGAAGAGGTCATGTTCGATCCGGATGTCTGCCTGCTGAAGAGGAATGTCGCCGAACGGCTCAAGGCGGCCGAAAGCGAACGTCCGAGCGACCGGGAGATGGAACAGCACAAGGGCCAGGGCTTCGACCTTGCCGCCGGCGGACAGTCCGAAGTGGCCGCCAGCGCGACGCGAACGGAGGGCGCACCGAGCACGGTGCGGCTAAGCCTGGAAGGCCAGATCCCGTCGGGCGCCTGGAACCGCGTTGGCCTCAAGCTGCTGCCAAAGCTACGTGCCGCCGCCAACGAGGACGTGAATGTCCGGTTCCGGCTGGAGGCGGCAACCGATGGCGCCGACGCCGAAGTCCTCGCCAGGGACCTGCGACGCGACTTGGAAGATCTGGACCTCGCCGACCAGGTCCGCATTGAGAGCGAGCCTGAGTAGAGGGCAGGTCACGGTCCTGATGCCAGCAGCAAAGGGCCGCGGATCCGCCCGTTCACGCCACTTCGAGCGGACGAATGGCGCGCAACGCGTCTGCATTGTCTCGCGCCGCAACTTCGAGTTCGTAGCGGTGCTGGAGGTTCATCCAACTCCGGGCGTCGGTGTTGAAGAACCTGGCCAAGCGCAGCGCCGTCTCTGCCGTGATTCCGCGCCGCCCTCGAGTAATCTCGCTGACCTTCGTCGGCGTCACTCCGATCGCCTTCGCCAACGCCGCGGCGGACAGGGCGAAGGGTTCCATGAAGTCGTGCTTCAACACTTCGCCGGGGTGGACCGGATCAAGTCGGGTCATGGGGGGCTCCTCGAAACCGCTGCATGAACGTCGTCGAACTCCGCCGCGGCTCCTTCGGGCGGACTCGTCCACAGACTGACGACCACCGTCGCCGCCGTCCCGGCGATGAGCCCCGGGATCAGCTCGTACAGGTCGTAGTAGGACGCCTTGAAGAACACGACCCAGGTCACCGTCACCGCGAATCCTGCCGCCATCCCCGCCAGCGCGCCCGGCAACGTCGTCCGCTTCCAGAACAGGGAGCAGAGGACGACCGGGACGAAAGCGCCGCCCAGGCCGGACCAGGCGAAGAGCATGAACCAGAACAGCAGGGGCGGCTCGTACAGGGCGAAGGGGATCGCCACGGCGCCCACCACTGCGGTGGCGATGCGGCCGTAGCGCGACAGGCGGCCGCCTCCCCGGGCCGCGCCCAGGATCTTCTGCCCGATGTCCCTGACGACGGCTGACGAAGCGAGGATCAGCAGTGAATCGACGGTCGACATGATCGCGCCCAGGACGATGACCAGGAAGATGCCGGTGAAGAGGGCCGGGAACAGCTCCGCGCTCATCGTCGGCATCACGGTTTCCGGGTCGTCCAGCAGCGGGAACAGCGCCCGCCCGGCGATCCCGGTGAACACCGCGCCGACGTCGAACAGGACCATGCACACGACCGCGACCCGGCCGCCCCGCACGAGTTCGCGGCCCGAGGCCGCGGACATGAACCGGGTCAGGAGCTGCGGAACGCCCAGAAAGGCGAGGCCGATGCCGGCGAAGCTCGCGGCCGAGAGCACCCCGGCCCAGGTCACGCCGTGGCTTCCCATGGCGCGCAACAGGTCGGGATCGGCCGCCTGGAGCGCGCCGATCACTTCGTGCCAGCCGCCGGCGGCCGCGATGCCGACGATCGGAAGCATGACGAGACCGCCCACCATGAGCAGGCCCTGCACCAGGTCCGAGTAGGCCACGGCCTTGAAGCCGCCGACCGCCGTGTAGACGATCGTGACGCCCGCGCCCAGGAACACGCCGTGGACGTAGCTGAACCCCAGGAAGGACGAGAACGCCTTGCCCGTCGCCACGAGTTGCGCGCAGCAGTAGACCGCGACCATCGACAGGATGATCGCGATGCTCAGCTTCCGCAGGAGTTGCCGGCGATCCCGGAACCGCTCCTCCAGGTAGTCGGGAACGGTGATCGCCCGGTAGCGGTCGGTGTACTCCTTGAACGGCCGCGAGACGAGGGTCCACGCGATCGCAACCCCCATCACTTCGCCGAACACGACCCAGAGCGCGTGGAAGCCGACCGCGTAGCCCATCCCGGTCAGGCCGAGCAGCAGCCAGCCGCTCTCGCCGGTGGCGTTCGAACTGAAGGCGATGACCCAGGAGGGCAGCTTCTTGCCGGCCACGTAGTAGCCCTCGAGGGTCCCTCCCTCGCGCCGGCCCCACAGGCCGAGCCCGATCAGGACCAGCATGTAGAGCCCGAGGGGGACGAGGACGAGCGCGCTAGCCGTCACGCCGCACCGCTCCGCGCGGACCCGCGACGGCGACGGCACCGTCCCTCAGACCACCACCGCAGCAGAACCAGCGCAGGCCCGGCGCCGACCGACACCGCAAGCAGCACCCAGGTCGAGATCGGCAGGCCGGCCCACATGAGCGGGCAGGCTAGCAGCCGCGCCCCCAACCAGGCGGCGCTACGGCAGCAACCTGATCGCCGCGACGATCAAGGCGCCGAAGCCGATCATCGTCGTGATCATCGTCGTGATCATCGTCTTCAGCATCCACACCTTGAGGTCCGCCAGGTCGGCCTTCGTCGCCATGTGCTCCAGGCGTTCATCGACGCGGCCGCGCCACGCGATCCAGTCCTCGGTCTGCGGCGGGCCCGCGGTCGTCACGTTTGCTGTCGTCATCTCACTTGCCTCCACGAGGCGCCCGGGGCGACGGCCAGGTTGGCCCGTGAAGTATGACATGAACGCGACGCCCGGGAGCACCGATACACTCACCCGACTTCGCGTCCAGCGCACAGCCTGCCGCCAGCGGGTTCGTCGAGAACTGTCGAGAGAGACCACCGTGCCGAAACTTCACCCCGGGACCGCCGCGCTGGCAGCCGCTGCCCTCGCCGCGCTCCCGACTCCCGCCGCCGCGGACGGCGCACTCGACGAGAGCACGTTCCTGGACCGAACCCGACGCCTGATCTACGAGGGAAAGCGCTCCGGCGAGGGTTACTTCTCGGCCGACGGCGGTCAACTCGTGTTCCAGAGCGAGCGGCGGCCGGAGAATCCGTTCTACCAGATCTACCTGCTCGATCTGGCCACGGGCGACACCCGTGAAGTGTCCACCGGCGTCGGCAAGACGACCTGCGCCTTCATTCGCCCGGACGGCTCGGCGATCCTGTACGCGTCGACCCACCACGACCCGCGCTCGGCCGAGCTGCAGCAGCAGGAGCTCGACTTCCGCGCCTCCGGCCGGGAACGCCGCTACGCCTGGGACTACGACCCGGAGATGGAGATCTACGCGGTGTCGATGGCCGGAGGCGAACCGCGGCGGTTGACGAACGTCCGCGGCTACGACGCCGAAGGCGCCTACTCCCCGGACGGCGAGTGGATCGTCTTCGCCTCCACCCGCGACGCCTTCAACCGGGAACTCTCCGAGCGCGAAGCGAACCTGCTGGAAGTCGACCCCGCGTACTTCGGCGAGATCTACATCATGCGTGCCGACGGCAGCGAACAGACGCGGCTCACGAACGTGCCCGGATACGACGGCGGCCCCTTCTTCTTCGCTGACGGTTCCCGCATCGTCTGGCGGCGCTTCGGCGAGGACGGCCTGGTAGCCGACGTCTGGTCGATGAATCTCGACGGCTCGGACCAGCGGCAACTGACCGACTTCGGCGCCATGAGCTGGGCTCCGTACCAGCACCCTTCCGGCGAGTACATCCTCTTCGCCTCGAACAAGCTCGGTTTCGAGAACTTCGAGGTCTTCATCGTCGACACGGAGGGCACCAAGGAACCGGTCCGGGTCACCTACACGGACCGCTTCGACGGCCTGCCCGTGCCGTCGCCGGACGGCCGCCAGCTCGTCTGGACCTCGAGCCGCCACGGCGGGGACGGCGGCCAGCTCTACATCGCCGACTGGAACCACGAGGCGGCGCTCGCGGCCCTCGAAGCCTCGCCGAACCGGGTGCCGGGCGGGCGACCGGCCGCGCCGCCCGATCCCCGGGAAGCGCTCGAGAGCCACGTCACCACCCTCGCCTCGCCCGAGTTCGGCGGCCGGCTGACCGGCACGGAAGGCGAGCAGCGGGCCGCCGCCTACCTGACAGATCAGCTTGCGGCGCTCGGCGCCGAGCCGCTGCCCGGCGAGGACGACCTGCTGCTCGACTTCGAGTTCACCTCCGGCGCCCGCGACACGGGCTCGACGATCCGGATCGAGACCGGGAGCGGCGCCTCCACCTTCAGCGACCAGACGCAGATCCAGGCGCTCGGCTTCTCCGACTCGACGGAGGTCGAAGGAGAGGCGGTGTTCGCCGGCTACGGCATCAGGGTGCCGGACTCCCAGGACTTCGGCTACGACAGCTACGCCACGCTCGACGTCAGCGGCAAGATCGCCGTCGTCCTCCGCTACGTTCCCGAGGATGTCGAGGGCGAAGCGCGGTCCATCCTCAACCGCTACTCGGGCCTCCGCTACAAGGCACTGACCGCGCGCGAGGCCGGCGCCGTGGGCCTCCTCGTCCTGACCGGACCGCGCTCACCGAACGCCGGCGAGACGATCCCGATGGCATTCGACACCGCGGCGGCCGGCTCCGGCGTCGCCGCGGCCAGTGTCGACGGCGAGGTCGCCAGAGCGCTGGTTGCCGGCACCGGCCGGGAACTCGAGGAGATCCAGAAGAGCTTCGACGACGGCAACCCGCATACTGCGGGCTTCGAACTCCCCGGCACGCGAGTCACCCTGACGACGGCGATCGAGCGGGAACGCGGAACAGCGCGGAACGTGGTCGCCGTGCTGCCCGGCAGCAAGGCGGAGAGCCTCGACAAGCCGTGGGTCGTCGTCGGCGCCCACTACGACCACCTGGGCCGGGGCCGCGGCGGCAACTCGCTGGCGCGGCCGGACGAAAAGGGCGCCATTCACCTCGGCGCCGATGACAACGCCTCGGGCACGGCCGCGGTGCTCGCCGCCGCGCGCCAGTTGCGCGAGCTGGGCCACGACCGGAACATCGCGCTCGCCTTCTGGTCCGGCGAGGAACTCGGGCTCCTGGGCTCGGCGGACTTCGTCGAAACCGCCGTCATTCCAAGCGAGCAGATCGCGGCCTACGTGAACCTCGACATGGTGGGCCGGGTCCGCGACAACCGCCTGACCGTCCAGGCCGTGGGTTCAAGCCCCGACTGGACGGGGCTGGTCGAAGCCTCCAACGTCCCGGTGGGCTTCGATCTCGGCGTGCAGACCGATCCGTACCTGCCGACCGACACCTCGAGCTTCAACAACGCCGGCATTCCGACGGTCAACCTGTTCAGCGGCTCCCACGAGGACTATCACCGGCCGACCGACACGGCGGACCGCATCAACTACGACGGCCTGGAGCGCGTGGCGCGCTTCGCCGCCCTGCTGACCCGCCGCGCCGCGAACCAGGCCGAGCCGCTCGAGTTCGTCAAGGTCGAGCGGACCCTCCAGCAGGGCGGCAGCCGCGACACCGTGCGCGCCTACACCGGCACCATCCCGGACTACGCCAGCGAAGTGGAAGGCCTGCTGCTGGGCGGCGTGATGGAGGGCGGCCCCGCCGCCGAGGCGGGCCTTGAGGCCGGGGACGTGATCGTCGAGTTCGCCGGCCAGGTAATCGCCAACATCTACGACTACACGTACGCCCTCGACGCCGTGAAGATCGACGAGCCGATCGAGGTCGTCTACCTGCGCGACGGCGAACGGCATTCGACGACGCTGACGCCCCGGGCGAGACGCTGAACCGCCAAGCCCCGACGACCACCGCCACACTCCCAGGGAGGCGCACCATGAACCTCGACCAACGCAACCGTGTCCCGATGCTGTCCGCCGCCGCGTTCCTGCTCGGAGGCTTCCTCGCCGGCGCCCTGGCGGCCGCTCCGCCAGCTACAGCCGCCGACCAGTCCGCGCCTGCTCCGCTACCGGTCGCCGAGCCCGAGAGTGCCGGCATGTCGAGCGAGCGCCTCGAGCGGCTCTCCGAGGCCGTCGGCGGCTACATCGACCGCCGGCAGGTCGCCGGCACGGTGACCCTGGTCGCGCGCCGAGGCAAGGTCGTCCACTTCGAGGCCCAGGGCGAACGCTGGCCCGAGGAAGGCGCCCCGATGACCCGGGACACGATCTTCCGGATCGCCTCGATGACCAAGCCGATCGCCTCCGTGGCGCTGATGACCCTCTACGAGGAGGGGAAGTTCCAGCTTCGCGACCCGATCGCGAAGTACCTGCCCGAGTTCGCCGAGATGCAGGTCGCGACGGTGCCGGACGCCGACGAGTACCTGGGCGCGCCCTACAAGCTGATCCAGGCCGCGCGGCCGATCACGGTCCAGCACATCCTGACCCATACGGCCGGCTTCGCGAACAGCTACCGCGGGCTGCTCCAAGCCGACTACGCCAAGCTGCGCAACAACCGCGATCCGGAATGGACCGTCGGCGATTTCGTCACCGCCCTCGCCGAACTGCCGCTCGAGTTCCATCCCGGCGACGCCTGGCAGTACGGTCCCTCGGTCGACGTCGTCGGGCGGATGGTCGAGGTGCTGTCCGGCCGGACCCTGGACGAGTACCTGAAGGAGCGCATCTTCGAGCCGCTGGGCATGGTCGACACCTACTTCTACTTGCCCGAGTCGAAGGTCGGCCGCTTCGCCGCGCTCTACCGGCCGGGCGAGGACAGCAGGATCGTCCTCACCGAGGCGCCGGACGTGAACGCCCGGCACGTCCGCGAGCCGCACAAGTACTTCAGCGGTTCGGGCGGCCTCGTCTCCACCGCCGCCGACTACTACCGCTTCCATCAGATGATGCTGAACGGCGGCGAGCTGGACGGCCAACGCATCCTCGGCCGCAAGACGGTCGAACTGATGACGTCGAACCACACCGGCGACCACGGCCTCTGGCTGCGCGGTCCCGGCTACGGCTTCGGCCTCGGTTACAGCGTGGTGACGGACAAGGGCGCCTCGGCGATGCCGGCATCCGTCGGGTCGTACTCCTGGGGCGGCGCGTTCTGCACCGTGTTCTGGGTCGATCCCGAAGAGGAACTGATCGGCATCCTGATGACCCAGGTCAGGCCCTACACCCACCTGAACATCCGCCAGGATCTCCAGAGCCTGACGTACCAGGCCATCGTCGACTAGCACCGCCGGAGTCAGGGAATCCGGTGGCGACCTGGGCGATCGGCGACGTCCACGGCTGCTTCCGGACGCTCCAGGCCCTGCTCGGCCGAATGGAACTCGACGTCCGGACGGACCGCCTCTGGATGGTCGGCGACCTGGTGAACAGGGGACCGCGCTCGCTCGAGACGCTGCGCTGGGCACGGATGCTGGACGCGGAGATGGGCGACCGCTTCCAGGTCGTGCTCGGAAACCACGACCTGCACCTGATCGCACGGCACCTTGGGGTCACCAGCAAGAAACCGCGAGACACCCTGAAGAAGACCCTCAAGGCGGCGGACGCACCCGAACTGGTCGACTGGCTGCGCCGGCGGCCCTTCGTTCACTTCGAACGGGTCGCAGGACGCGACTACGTCCTCGTCCACGCGGGGCTGCGGCCCGGTTGGTCCCGGGAGGACGCCACCAGGGCGGCCAGGCGGCTCGAACGAAAGCTCCGGGGTCCGAAAGCGAAGAGCCTGTTGCGTCGCCGGAACAAGAAGTCGCTGGCGGCGTTCACCCGCATGCGGATGCTCGACGGGAAAGGCCGGACCCACGACTACAGCGGCCCGCTCGAGGAAGCGCCGCCAGGGCTCCGACCCTGGTTCGACGTGGCGCCGCGGAGCTGCCCGGACCATACGGCCGTCGCCGGTCACTGGGCCGCCCTCGGACTCCGCCTGCGACCCGACCTGCTCGCTCTCGACAGCGGCTGCGTCTGGGGTGCAGGGCTCACCGCGATCCGGCTCGAAGACCGGCGCGTCCTGCAGAACAAGGTGATCGATCGATTGCCGGAAACCAACCGGGCCTCCCGTTCGTTGTAACCAATGAGGTGAAGGACGCATACGCGATCTCGCGCATCCTGCTGGCGGACGTCTACGACGCGACCGCCGAGCCGGAGTCCGTCCCGGCGCCGCCGCGGCAGCGTCTGCGGCGACTTGCCCTCACGCTGTCGACCCTGCTGTTCGCGGCGGCTCACGCTTCACCGGAGCGGCGCGGCACGTCCGGCGAAGCGCTCGACCGCTTGAACGAGATGACCTCGACGATCGAGGCCTGCCAGGACGGCGGCGTGCTGTCGCCAGCGGAAGCGGAGCGCCTGCGCCAGATGAGCGAGGCGCTCGACCGCAGCCTCCGCGACGACGGCTAGCTGGGCCCGCCGAGCCGCATCCCGCGGCTCAGGCTCCCAGCCCGAGCCGGCGCGGGAGTTCCCGGGTCATCAGTTCCTCGACGTGGGCGCGGCTCGAGCCCAGCGCCACGACATCGAACTTGCCGAACTGCTCCAGCGGTCCCACGTTGTAGAGCAGGAACCGGCCGGCTGCCGAGCCGCGGTCGTCCACGGCATCGCCCAAACGCGCCAGGAGCTGCCGGAACGTGAGCCCTGTGAGTTCCGGATGAACGAAGGCCTGCGCCTGATACGGCGGACGGCCGCCCGGGTAGAGCCTGTCGACCAGGCTCATCGGCGTGCTGGTGCCGCCCCAGCGTCCGTTGCACTCCGTGAACACGACCCGGCCGTCCGCCAGCACCAGGTGGTCGAACGAACAGCGGCCGACGTAACCCAGCCGCTGCAGCGCGTCCGCCACCTGCCCCGACTGGAACACGATCCGCTCCTCCACCTCCGCCGCCAGCCCACTCGGCCGGCTGCCGACGAAGACACCTTCCTCTCCGGCCAGGATCTGCTCGTAGACGCCGTCGAGCGTCGGCTCCCCGCCACCAGGGGGCGGCAGCCACCACTGGGTCGAAGGAGACGATGTCGCCTGCTCCCAGCGAACCGCGAGTACATCCTCGCCGCCCTCCCAGCCGGTCCTCTCGAGGAAACTCCGGACGATCTCCAGGGCCCCCGAGAGTCCGCGGCGACGGAGCGCCGCGGACTCGAACACCTCGTTGCCCATCGCCGAAGCGCAGCGCAGCCGCTTGAGCGCCACGGACGGACCCGTTTCCGAGAGTTCGAGCAGCGCGAGGGCCAGCGCTTCCGGCGAAGCCGACCGGCGGCTTTCGGGCAGAAAGCCGGGACCGAGGACCGCGGTGACGAGGTCCTCGAAGTTCGCCTTGTCGTTGGCGATCCAGGTCACCGGCGGCGGCGGCGCCAGCACCCGCACCCGGGCGCCGCTTTCGGCGGCAACGGCCGCAGCGAGATCCCAGATCGCCTCGGCGCCGAGAAAGGGCTCGACCACGAGGCCCCCGCACCGGGCAAGCGTTCCCAGCCGGTCCAGAAGCGCGCGATTCTCCATGCAGGCACGGGCGATCGCGAGCCGGTCGCCGGCAGGATCGACCTCCAGAAGCTCCACCGCGCCGAGACCGAGGACCTCCCGGCAGTAGCGCTCGTAGCCGGGTGACGCGGGCGTCGAGGCCACATAGGAGTCGCCTCCCCGCGCCCGTAGCCGGGCCCGGTGCTGATAGTGCTCGACGCCGCTCACGCCGTCGAGGAACGGGATCGCCGCGAAGTCGTCCAGGTGCACGGCCCTGGTCCCCGCGTCGCTCGCCCGATAGCGAAACGGTTCGAAGGGCCGGAGCCGCCGCTCGAGGTCGAGCCGGTCCCGGAACTCCGCCACCGCGGCGTCGACAGTCACTGTCCCTCCTGCCCCGCCCGCGGGTCTGGCGAGTCGACCAGGAGTCGAACACAGGCGCTTCGGTCCACCTTGCCCGAAGCGGCCAGCGGCAGCGCATCCACGACACGCCAGCACCTCGGCCGCTTGAACCCGGCGAGACGTCCACCCAGGTGCCTTCCGAGTCCGTCCAGCCCGCCAAGGGACTCGAAGCCGACGGTCGGGACCAGGACGGCGCCCACCGTTTCGCCCCACTCCTCGTCCTCCAGACCGACCACGCAGGCGGCCGCCGCGCCGGGCCACTCCACGACGGCAGCTTCGACTTCCGCGGGATCGACGTTCTCGCCCCCGGTCAGGATCCGGTCGGAGCTTCGACCCACCACCCGGAGTCGGCCGTCCTCGTCGATCGCACCCAGGTCGCCCGTATCGAACCAGCCGTCCTCATCGAAGGGTCGTTCGAGCGGCGCTCCCGGTTCCGCGCCCAGATAGCCGTCGAACAGGCTCTCTCCCCTGACCTGAATGGGGCCCCGCACCTGGATCGCGCCGGCGAACCCGTCCGGAGCCGCGACCCGCACCTCGATCCCGGGCAGCGGCGTACCCACCCCTCCAGGCGTCTCGCCCGGCCGTTCCGTCGCGACCTGCGAACAGGCCTCCGTCAGCCCGTAGGTCGCGAACACCGGCCAGCCGCTTTCTCTGGCCCGCTCCATCAGGGCCGGCGGAGCGCCGGCGCCGCCCACGAGCACGGCCCGCAGGCTCGGCGGCGGACGCCTGCCTGTCTGAAGAAGCCGCGCGAGCATCGTCGGCACGACGGACAGAAGCGTGATCCGGTCGCGTTCGACGACCCGAAGGGTCTCGGCGGCATCGAAGCTCCCGGAAGCCCGACGTCCACCCACGACCACGGTCCGCCGCGCATGGAGGCAGCGGACGACGATCATCAGGCCGCCCACATGAGCCGTCGGCAAGCTCAGGAGCCAGCGGTCGCCGGCGCGCCAGCCCATGGTTTCCGCGTGTGCGAACGCCGACGCGCGCAGCGCCGCCCGGCTGAGAACTGCGCCCCGCGGCCGACCCGTCGTGCCGGAAGTGAAGACGATCGCAGCGCCGCGACCGACGCTCGGGTTGCCGACCGCGGCGGGCGCCGGCATCGTGGCCAGGGCTCCGCCACTCTCCAGGCACAGGCAGGCTCCGGCCATCCCGATCGCCCGGTCGCGTTCGGCGCGCGTCCACCGGGGATGCACCAACACGAACGAAACCCGGTCCTCCAGCAGTGCGAGAAGGTTGACCACGGTATCGGGTCCCGTGCCGCCGACGACGGCGACGACCGGCGCGTCCAGTTCGTCGAGCCGCGGACGCAACGCGTCTCGCGTCCGATCCACCCGCTCCACAAGGTCCGTCCAGCCGACTTCACGGCCACCGTCGACCAGCGCCGTCCCGGCGGGCGCTTCACGCCCTGCCGCCCGAACCGAGAGTGCGTCGCTCAGTGCCGGGCCCCCAGGACGATGCCGATCGACAGGAGGACGCCGAACAGGAGGAGCAGGCGGGCGGTCGCCGCCAGAGCCTGGTTGAGGGCCGCGCCTTCGCCGCGCCACACGGACCGCAGCACGGCGACCGCGACCGGCAGCGCCAGCCACGACAGCATGGGCCACGGGCCGACGCGTACGACCAGCGGCAGGGCGGCGGCATGCCCGACCAGGAGCAGCGCCGCGTACTGCAGGCGCGTGAAACGGGCGCCGAAGCGCACCGCCAGCGTCCGCTTCCCGGCCACCGCGTCGGTCTCGCGGTCGCGGAGGTTGTTCACTACCAGGATCGCCGTCGCCAGGGCGCCGACCGCGAGCCCCGCCCACCACGCGACGGCCGGCGCCTCGAGCGCCTGGACGTACGCCGTTCCGACCACGGCGGCCAGGCCGAAGAAGAGAAAGACGAACAGGTCGCCGAGGCCGAGATAGGCCAGCGCCCAGGGACCGGCGGTGTACAGCAGCCCCGACGCGATCGAGACCGCGCCGAGGACCAGCACCGGCCAACCCGCGACCGCCGCCAGATAGAGGCCGCAGACGATGCAGAGGCCAAACGCGATCCACGCCCCGACCCACACCTGGCCGCGGCTGAGCAGCCCCGATTGCACCGCCCGCACTGGCCCGACCCGGCGTTCCGTGTCGGCGCCGCGGTCGAAGTCGAGCACGTCGTTCGACAGGTTCGTGCCGATCTGGATGAAGACTCCGACGCCGAGCGCCGCCAGGGCCGGGCCGACCCGGAAGCCCGATACGGACATGGCGCAAGCGCTGCCGACAACGACCGGCGTCACCGCCGCCCACAGCGTCTTCGGACGAATCGCCTGCGCCCACGCCCCCAGGTTGCCGGGGCGGCGCCCGCCCGGGCTCATGGGTATCGCTGGAACTTCGAGAAGTCCGGCTTCCGCTTCTCCAGGAACGCCTGCCGGCCCTCCTGCCCTTCCTGCGTCATGTAGAACAGCAGGGTCGCGTTCCCCGCCAGCTCCTGGAGGCCGGCCTGACCGTCGCAGTCGGCGTTCATCGCCGCCTTCAGGCAGCGGAGCGCCATCGGGCTGTTGGCCAGCATCTCCCGGCACCACTGGAGGGTCTCCTGTTCCAGCCGCTCCAGCGGGACGACCGTGTTGACGAGGCCCATGTCCAGCGCCTGCCGGGCGTTGTACTGGCGGCACAGGAACCAGATCTCCCGCGCCTTCTTCTGGCCCACGATCCGCGCCATGTACGAGGCGCCGTAGCCGCCGTCGAAGCTGCCCACCCGCGGCCCGGTCTGGCCGAAGCGGGCGTTGTCGGCGGCGATCGTCAGGTCGCAGACCATGTGCAGCACGTGGCCGCCGCCGATCGCGTAGCCGGCGACCATCGCCACGACCGGCTTGGGCAACGTGCGGATCTGACGTTGCAGGTCGAGGACGTTCAGGCGCGGCACGCCATCGTCGCCGACGTAGCCGGCGTCGCCCCGGATGCGCTGGTCGCCGCCTGAACAGAAGGCGCTGCGCCCCTCGCCGGTCAGGATCACCGCGCCGACCTCGCCGTCATCGCGGGCCACCTCGACCGCCGCGCTCATCTCCTGAACCGTGAGCGGCCGGAAGGCGTTGCGCACCTCCGGCCGGTTGATCGTGATCTTGGCTATCCCCTCCGGCTCGCCGTCGACGTAGGACTTCTCGTAGCGGATGTCCGTGTAGTCACCGCCACTCCGCCATTCCTGGTGCGATTCTCCGCTCATCCCCATCCCGCCTCCTTCGATCGGCGACACTACAACGGGCCGCGCCATCAGCGCCGGCGGTCCCGATCAACCTTGCCCAGAGTCGCGTTCAGGAGGCGGGCCAGCTCGGCGGGCGCCTCCAGTGGAACATTGTGGCCAACTCCGTCGACGATGCGGACCGTGGCGACCGGAAGGCGTCCGGCCATCTGTCGCGCCAGACCGACGAACTTCGAGTCCTCACTGCCCACGATCAACTCGACCGGGCAGAGGATCGAGGACAGGAAGGGTCGGTAGTCCGGCATGGCGCCGAGACCGAGCGCCCTCATCGCCGCCCCCAGGGCCGCGGGATCGTGGCTGAGGCGAGTACGCCGCTGCTCCGCCAGCCGTCCGGCCTCCAGGTCGTGCTGACTGGCGAACAGAGGCAAAGCCGACCACTCGCCGTCGAAGGCGGCGAGGCCCTCTTCCTCGATGAGCCGAGCCCAGCGATCGTCGTCGCGCCGGCGAGCGACGCGGACGTCCTCGCCGTCAATGCCCGGGTTCGCGCCGATCAGAACGCCGCCGCGAAACAGGTCCGGACGACGGACCAGCAGGCCGAGAGCCAGCCGGCCCCCCATGGAGTAGCCAACCACCAGGCGAGGCGCCGGCACCTCGGCCTGAACGGTAGCCGCCAGCCGATCGACCTCGGCCTCGAACGCCGCCGGACCTTTGGAGATCGCTGGCGGACTTTCGCCACCATGACCACAGACCGCCAGCGCGTGGCTCGGCGCGTCGAGCAGCGCTTCCACGCGCCGCCAGTTGGCCGGACCACCCGAGAAGCCGTGGATCAGGACAGCCGTCGTCATCGCGACGACGACGCCGCGCCCATTGCCTGCCGCAGCGACTCCTCGGCCGCCGCCAGCGCCTCTGGAGCGACCCCCGCAACGATCAGGGAAACGCCTCTCCGGCCGAGGGCCGCCTCGATCTCCCGCGCGAGCGCCGGGGCATCTTCCACTCGTGCGTGACGTACGCCGAACGCGCGTGCCAGGCCGCCGAAGTCGACCCCGTGGGGCGTCAACCAGTGCCTGCCTGCCGGGCCACGGAGAATCCCGGCCTTCGCGATCGGGAGTCGGTCGAAGATCCGTCCGCCCTGGTTGTCGATCACCACGACCACGGCCGGCGGACCGGCGCCGTACTCGGGGGCGATCGCCAGACCGTCGAGATCGTGCAGCAGGCTGACGTCGCCCGCGAGCAGCAGGCCGGCCGGGAAACCGCCCGTGCTGAGCGAGCCAAGGAAGCCCGCAACCAACCCGTCGATCCCGCTCAACCCCCGCTGGCTCGCAACCCAGATCCGGCGACCGGGATGCGCGGCCCAGGTTTCGACCAGGCGCACGGGCAGGCTGTTGCCCAGCATGAGGAGCGCGTCCGCGGGCGTCTCCGCGACCGCCGTTCCGGCCACTTCCCCGTCGTGAAACCCGAGACCGTCGGAGTCAAGTCGTGCCGCCGCCGCCCGAAATCGCCCGCACAACCGAAGTACGTCTCCCCGCCAACCGGCCGCCTCGGTGTCCGGCCCCACATCCCCGAGCCGTCGACAGAGCTCTGACGTCGAGCTTTCGACGTCCCCGAACAGGAACACCGAAGCGAGTCCGTCAGGATCGGTCCAGGGACCGTCAGACAGCACGATCTGAGGCGCCCCCGCGGCCTCGATCAGGCGCTGAGCGCCTGCCGCGACCGGTGGCGCTCCGACCTGCAGGATCAGGTCGGGAAGAGGAAAGCCCTCGCCGCCGTCGGCCATCCAGGCCGCGCCGAGCCGCGCGGCGTCGGCCGCGGCGTCTCCCTCCGTGAACCTGCCCTGACTCGTGGCCTCCGCGAGTAGCGGGAAGCCTGTCCGCCGCGCGAGCTTCGCCAGACCCATGACGTCACCTTCCCGTCGGCACTCCGCCGACGGAAGAGGCAGGGGACCGGCGACGATCAGCCCGCGCTCCGCTCGCTGGCACAGCGCCGCCGCCCGATCCAGCGCCGCCGGATCCGGTTGCGCCGCGGGCACCGCCGCCTCGACCGGCTCCTCGAGCAGAGCGTCAACGGCAGCCGCGAGCGCACCGTCCCTGGCATCCACCTCCGGCTCGAGCGGCTTGCGCGCCCGCACGTTCAGGTGGACCGCGCCGCCGCGCGGCCAGCGGGAACGGAACACGGCCTGAGCCGCGGTTCGACGGATCGCCCGCAAACTCAGCGGATCGACCGGACCCGCGAGATCGACCTCGGCGAAGTGGCTGACGGCCGAACCGAAGAGGTTCGTCTGGTCCGTCGTCTGCGGCGCCCCGCAGTCCATCAACTCCACCGGTCGGTCGGCAGTCAGGGCGATCAGCGGAACTCCGGCCTCGCGGGCTTCCATCATCGCCGGCAGGTAGTGGGCCGGCGCCGTCCCCGAAGTGCAGATCAGGACCGTCGGCACGCCCGTGGCCCGGGCCTGGCCGAGCGCGAAGAACCCGGCCGCCCGCTCGTCGATGATGCTGGCGACGTCCAGCCCGGCGGCCGCGGCATCGAGCGCCGCCAGCACCAGCGGCGTCGAGCGGGAACCCGGGCTCGTGACCGCCCGCCGGACGCCGGCCCGCATCAGGGCGCCGACCAGGAGGCGCGCACGCTGAAACTGCGCCGCGCCCGCCTCGGTCGCGGGCGGCGCCATGCCCCCGGAACCGGGCGCTTCGCCCCCGCCGTCCGCCGCGCCGGCCGACCCCGCGAGGGTGGCCCTAGCCCCGCGGCGAATCGCCATTCCCGGCCGGCTTCCGGATCAGATCGAGCAACTCCTCCGCGCTGAGGCGCCCGGCGGCCGAGGCGCCGTCGAGCAACTGGTCCGCAAGCTCGCGCTTGCGGCGATGGAGGTCCACGATCCGCTCCTCGATGGCGCCTTCCATGACCAGCCGGTAGACGGTCACGGGCCGCGTCTGCCCGATGCGGTGGGCCCGGTCCGAAGCCTGATCCTCCACCGCCGGGTTCCACCAGGGGTCCATGTGGATGACGTAGTCGGCCGCGGTCAGATTCAGGCCGACGCCGCCAGCCTTCAGCGATATGAGGAAGACATCGCCCTCCCCGGCCTGAAAGGCGGCGATGCGCCTGGTCCGCGCCTTCGCCGGCGTCGAACCGTCCAGGTACTGATAGCTGACGCCGGCGCCCTTGAGGTGCTCCTCGATCAATCCGAGGTGCTTGACGAACTGCGAGAACACCAGCACCTTGTGGCGGTTCGCCAGCAGTTCCTCCAGGATCTCCTCGAACGCCGCGAGCTTCGAACTCGGAACGTCGCTGGCGCCGAGCACCAGCCGCGGATCGCAGCAGGCCAGCCGGAGACGGGTCAGGTGAGCCAGCACCTGGACCCGTCGAGCGCCCTCGCCCAGGTCGGGGTCGTTGCCGCGCGCCGCCTCCAGTTCTTCGACGGCTCGCTGGCGCAGGGCCTCGTAGATCTCCGCCTCCGCCACCGACATGCTCACGTGCAGGGTGATCTCCGTCCGCTCCGGCAGATCGTCGAGCACTTCGGCCTTCAGGCGCCGCAGCACGAACGGCGCGATCAGTCGACGCAGGCGGGTCCGCGCCGCGGCGTCGCCGTCACGCTCGATCGCCAGGCCGAAACGGCGGCGAAACGCCTGAAGCGATCCGAGCAGTCCCGGATTGACGAAGCCGAACAGCGAGTGCAGGTCCATCAGGTTGTTCTGGATCGGAGTGCCGGTGGTGACCATCCGAAACTCCGCGGGCAATCGCCGCGCCGCCCGGGTGCGCTTGGCGACCGGATTCTTGATGGCCTGCGCCTCGTCCAGCACGACGCTGTGCCAGGAGGTTTCCGCCAGTCGTTCGCCGTCCTTCTGCAGCAGGCCGTAGGTCGTGACGAACAGGTCGAAGGGCGCGGGCTGCTCCAGCAGGGCGTCCCGCGACGAGGCCGGGCCGGCGTAGACCCGGACGTTCAGGGTCGGAGCGAAACGACGCGCCTCGTCGACCCAGTTGGCCACGACCGAAGTCGGCGCCACCACCAGCGCCGGGCCGCCGGGCGCCCGGTCCAGGAGCACCGCGAGAGTCTGCACGGTCTTGCCGAGCCCCATGTCGTCGGCGAGACAGGCGCCCGCCCCCCAGTGGGCGAGACGCGCCAGCCAGCGGTAGCCGTCCAGTTGATAGGGCCGTAGTTCGGCCCGCAGGGTGCTCGGCAGTTCCGGTTCGAAGGACTCGGCGCCGGACCGCCTCGCACGCAGCTCCTTCCAGCCCGCGTCGGCGTGAACCTCGGCGTCGTCGAACAAATCGTCAAGCGCCGGCGCCGCGAGGCGATGCAACCGCGACGCGCCTCTTGCCGCCGGCGTCGACAGGCCGGCGAAGTCGTCCAACTGCCGCCGCAGGGCGCCGGTCAGGGCCAGGAACTCGCCCTTCTCCAGTTCCAGGAACCGGGAACCGGGACGTTCATCGAGAAGGTCGAACAACCGTCTCAGGTCCACGACGCGTCCCTCGTCGACAGTCAGCCCACCGGACGCTTCCAGCCAGTCCGACGACGATTTCACGTTCAGGCTCAGCGACGCGGCGGACGCGCGACCGACGATCCGGAACGGTTCGCCTCTCGGCCACTTGCAGCGAGCGTCGACGGCGGCGAGATCGTCCAGCAATTCGAGACCATGTCCCGGATCCGGAGACACCAGCGGTTCCCGCTCGGTCGGCCGCGAAGCGAGCGCTGGACACCGATCGATCAGGCGGTCCACGGCGAAGCGTTCCGCATCCAGGTCCCGCCGCGCCTGGACCGGCTCGCCGGCGCGATGCGCGAACAGGTTGATCCCGCCGACGCCCGGCGTGAAGTAGATGTCCGAGTCAGGAACGGGTTCGACGACCAGGGAGGCGGTCAGTCCGGCGCCCAGCGGTTCCAGAACCACCCACGGTTCCGGATCCGCCTCCACCGACACGGCGCCGGCGACGCCGTCGACGGCGTCGCTCTGCACGCGAAGGGTGGAGGCAAGTTCGGAGACCGCGGCCATCAGGCGCGACTTCGCGGAGGCGGGAACAACCAGGCCGGCTTCCGGCACCGCCTCCAGCAGGCTCCGGTGCTCCGCCTCGAACCGGGTCACCTCCAGGCGCCGTTCGGTCTTCTGCGTGACCGCGTAGCCGGGTTCAAAGCCGTCGTTCCGGGGCGCCATGCGGACGACGGCCCGGCCTTCCGCATCCTCGTCGATGAGGAGTTGCGCCGGCCGCCGCACGATGTCCACGAGCTCGCCGGCGTCGTTGTGGACATGGGGATGACCGGCAAGGGCGAACAGGCTGGCCAGCCCGAACTCGTAGTCCACGCGATTGCTCCAGGTGCGCTCCACGCCAGCGGCCTTGATCGCCTCGCTGTCCTGCGGGAGAAGGAAGTCCTTCTCGTGAAGCTCGGCGACCAGGCGTTTCGCCGTGATTCGCCTGCCCTTGGTCCAGGAACCGTTCCTGTATTGACGCTGTTCCCGCACGCCCAGGGTGATCCAGTCGAAAGCTCCTTCCTTCGAGATCTCCCATGCCAGGCGCCGCCTGCCCGCCGGCCGCGCCTGCCCGCGCCGCGCCGCCTTGCGGCCGAGATCCCGGGCGACCTTCTCGACCGACTTGAGCGCCTCCTCCCATTCCGGCACGGGCGCCACCAGATCGATCAGCGACCTGGTTCCCAATGCGCCGTGGCCGGCGTCCCGAGCCGTCCGGGACGCTCCGGCCGGCCAGCCAGCCGCTTGCCGGTACCGATCCAGCACCTCGTCGCACTCGGCGACCACCCACGCAAGACCGCTCACGGCGGCTCGCCGACGGTAGTCTTCCAGACCGATCAGGTTGAACCGATCGTCGGAGTGCTCCTCGCGCCAGCAGTTCAACAGGCCTTCCGTCAACGCGCTCATCCCGAAGAGGCCCTGGCGGCCGTACCGCCGACCGGTCGTTCTCACCGCCCGCGCGTCCCGCACCCAGAGGAGATCGTCGACGCGGCGGCGGCTCGGGTTGAGTTCGGCGCCGCGGAGGATCCGATCCAGCAACTCGTTCGCACCAGCCGTGTCCAGCCGGACGAGGGCCAGCAGCGACCACACGAACGCCCTTGAATCCGGAAACACGAGTCGCTTCCGCGAGCCGGCCCGCTCCCGGTCGAGGCTCTCCTCGATGTGCCGCCGCGCGGCCTCGTCGTCGCCGTGCAGCAGGGCGATCAGCGCCCGGGTCGCAGCCAGACCGCCGGCCGCGGTCTTGTGCTCGCGACTCTCCGCCGGCAGGTCCTCGAAACCGAGCTCGCCGAACCCGGCAAGCGCCGCGTCGAACCTTCCCTGCAGCACCCGTATGAAGGCGATGTCGGCGGCATGGACCTCCGGCGCCGGGCTCAGCTCCCGACAGAGCCGGACCGTCGGCGACGGCGGCGCGCACGTGTCGATGACGTGGTTCAGGCAGGCGGCCAGCGCCTCGCGGCGGCAACCGTCCGGCAGCTTCCGCACCAGGTCGTCCGCCAGCGGCGCCGCCAGGAACTCCCAGTTCAACTCATCGGGGCGCGCCTCGACCCGCGCTTCGAGTTCCAGCAACCTCCGGGGGTCGCCCCGGACCACGTCGCAGCGCAGCCGCATCTGATCCACAAGCGGTTCGTACCCGCGCCGCTGCGCCAGGAACGCCCGAAGCAGGGGCACCATGCAGCCCTGTTCGTGGGCAATGCGGGTCAGGATCAAGGACCACGCCGGCGCGGTGCGGACGCGGCCGTCGAGCGACCGCTCCACGAACCCCGCCTCGACCAACTCCTCCCTGCAGCGGCGAATCGTCGCCACGTCCAGACGAAGTCCGCGGAGCAGCAGGCCCGCCCTGGACAGGGTTCGGTGGACGCGTGGAACTCCCAGCACGCAAGGCGCCGTTACGCCGTAGGCGAGAGCGACCAGCCGTGCGGCGGGAGACAGGGCTCCGTACGGCGCCGGAGCGGTTTGCGCCGCCTCGCGAGAGGGTTGTTCCGCCTCGGTGAAATCAACGAGCGTTGGCTGATCGCCCGGGCCGTAGCCGCTCAACCCCTTCTCCATGCCCCCAGGATCGCGTCCAGCTTGAGGTTCGTCTCGGCCAGCTCGCGCGCCGGGTCGGAGTCGGCGACGATGCCGTTGCCCGAGTAGAGCAGGCCTCGACGTCCGGTCGCGAGACACGAGCGAAGCGCGACCGAGAACTCGCCGTCGCCGCTGCCGTCGAACCACCCGACCGGACCGGCGTACCAACCCCGGTCGCGGTCTTCGGTGCGCCGGATCGCGGCGAGGGCGGAAGCGGTCGGCCTGCCCGCGACCGCCGGGGTCGGGTGAAGGGCGCGCACCAGCCGCAGTACGTGCGGCGGTTCCGCCGTCTCCGGCAGCGCGGCGCGAATCGGCGTTTCCAGGTGCAGCAGGTTCGGCAACACGCGCACGCCCGGCGGCCCGGGAAGCGCCACCGCGCCGCAACTCCGGTCGAGGCGCTCGACGAGGTAGCGTACGACGACATCGTGCTCCAGCCGGTCCTTCCGGCTTGCCAGCAGCCGCCTCTCCAGCGCCCGCCGCCGCGCCGGCGACGGATCGCTCGCGATCGATCCGGCCAGCGCCTGGGTCTCGATCCGGCGGCCCCGGCGACGGACCAGCAGCTCGGGCGTCGCGCCGAAGAAGATCGAGCCGCCGCGCAGGAACGCAAAGCAGGTGCAGGTCGGCATGCGGCGTCGCAGGCGCCCGGCGATGCGGGCCAGGTCGTCGATCCCGAACGGCCGGTCGAGGTCCAGTTCGACCGTACGCGCCGCGACGACCTTCTCCAGCCGTCCCTCCCGTACGTCCCGGCGCAGCTCCTCGACCCGCCGGAGCCACCCCGAAGCGACCGGGCGATCGAGACTCCGCAGGATGTCGGGCAGAACCTCCAGGACGCAAGCGGCCGCCGGTCCCCCCGCGTTGCCGTTGCCGTTCGCGCCGCTCTCGGGCCCCTCCGCGCGGTCGAGTTCCCCGGCCAGCCGCTCAAGGCGTCCCCGCCATTCCGGCGCCGAGTCGGCGGCCGCGGCGTCGACCACCGCGTACAGGTGGGCCGCGCCCTCCCGCAGGACGTAGCCCACCCGCGAAAGAACGAAGCTCCCGGCGCCGAACCCGCTCCAGTCGGATGCCGAGGGGCCGGCGCCGTTCAGCGCCGGATCGAACGCGAGCCCGCCGAAGAGACGTAGCGGCACTTCGCCGGCGCCGATCAGTTCGCGGAAGAGGCCGGCTGCCCGCTCGGCCAATCCGTCGAGCGCGGCGGCGCGGCCATCGCCGTTCCCGCCAGGAAACCTGCCGGCGGCGGCGTCCGCGCCGATCTCGAAGCGCCGCGCCACGCCCCAACCCGCGCACCGGATCCCGCCGGACGGCGACCACAGGTGGCCCTCCGGCCCGATCTCGCGAAAGCTACGCGAAGCCCGCCGCAGGAAGTCCTCCGGCGCAACCCGCGGCGCCTGGGCCGTGACCGCCAGGAGCCCGGGCCGCGGCGCCCTCGCTTCCCGAGTCGGGCGCGGCCCGAACACGGGCGAGGTCATCGCTTCGCGCCTCCCGCGGCGTGCTCAACCGCCGGGCCGGCCAGAAACAGGTTGCAGACGCCGAAGGTCAGCGGTCGCATCTCGAACGGATCGAGACCGGCGGCGACCATCGTTCGGACGAAGTCGGCCGGCGCCGGGAAGGCCCGGATCGACCGCCGCAGGTACCGGTATTCCTCGCCTCCGGCCAGGAGCGCCCCCAGCGAAGGCACGACGACCCGGATGTGAAAGCGGGAAAGCGCCGCCATCGGCCCCGAAGACGGTTCGCCGAGTTCGAGCACGGCGACTCGCCCCCCCGTCCGGGTCACCCTCGCCATCTCGCGCAGGGCCCGGACACGATCCGGGACGTTGCGGATGCCGAACGCGATCGCCGCGGCGTCGAAGGAGCGATCGGGGAAACGGAGATCCTGAGCGTCGCCGGAGGCCAGCGCGACGCGGTCGGCGAGGCCGGCGCGCTCCACCTTCCCTCGTCCGATCACCGTCATCGCGGTCGAGGTGTCGACACCCTTGACGACCGCCTTTGGGAACCGCTTTGCGATCGCGATCGCGAGGTCTCCGGTTCCGGACGCGACATCCAGCACGCGCAGGGGTCGGTTGGCGGCCGCGGCCGGCGCCAGGGCCTCCGCTGCGATCCGGCGCCACGCCTGATCGAAGCCCAGGGAGTTGAGACGGTTCAGCAGGTCGTAGCGCGCGGCGATCCGGTCGAACATCGCGCCCGAACCGTCGCTCCGGCCCGCCAGCGGCTCAGCCAGCGCCATCATCGTTCCCGCAACACGCTCGCCCGGGCGACAACCGTCAGCGCACGCCGCGCGGCGCCGTCGGGGACCTTCGCCAGCGCTTCGATCCCTTCGTCGATGTAGCTCGCGGCGAGGTCGCGGCATGTCGCCTCGACGTTGTGGCGGACCATCGCCTCAAGGACGCGCTCACGCTCCCGGCCCGCCCCGTTCCCACTACCCGGATGTCCGTTCGCCGCACCGTCGCCGTTCGGCCCGGAGTGTCCCAGGGCGAGGCCATCGGCGCCCCACGATGGAGTCGCCTCGGCCGCAATCGCGCGGATCGTGTCGGCGAGCGCCGGTTCGCGATCCAGCACGACGATCAACGGATAGGTGATCTTTCCCTCCGAGAGGTCGCTGAACAGCGTCTTGCCGGTGTTGCTGTGGTGTCCGACCAGATCGAGCAGGTCGTCGATCAACTGGAAAGCGACGCCGATCGACTCGCCGTACGCCCGCAGCGCCCGGCAGAGTTCGGGCGACGCTCCGCCGCTCAAGGCGCCGGCGCCCAAAGCCCAACTGAACAGCGCCGCCGACTTGCCCCGGGCCACCTCGAAGTAGAGATCCTCGGACGCGTCGAGAGAGCCGCGGTTCTCGAGCTGAAGGGACTCGGCCCGGATCATCTCGGCGATCGTCTCGAGCAGGCCTTCCATGACGCCCGGCACCGCGGCGCGCTGCACCCTGTGAAGCGCCTCGATCAGCAGGTAGTCGCCCGCGAAGATCGAGGCCGCGTTGCCGAGTTCCACTCGAGCCGTCGGCCGGCCACGACGCCGGTCCGCGTGGTCGACGACGTCGTCGTGCAGCAGCGTGGCGTTGTGGACGAGTTCGGCCGCCACCGCGATGTCGCGCACCGCCGAAGGCCGCGCGGACCCGACCCGCGACGCCAGGACGACGCACAGCGGACGCAACCGTTTGCCGCCGAGGTGGACAAGAGAGGCGCCGGCCTCGCCAACCAGCGTGTCTCCCGTCGACAGGGCCGCCAGCCCCTCCTCCACCGCGGCGAGATCGTCGCGGACGAAACCGACCAGGTCGTCGATCGTCGCGGCAAGACCCCGGAGGCCACCGACGTCGCAAAGGTCCCGGAGACGCCCGAGCACCTCGTCTTCCACGGCCGTGTTTCTCGACAGGGGCCCAGGCGGCCGATCCGTGAGCACGGTCAACTCTCCTGCTCCTCCGGGTCGAGATCCGGTACCGGCTCCGCCGGCGGGGCGGACTTGCCCGAGAAGGACTGCGCCTCGCGGCGGGCGAGGTTGCCGAGTCGCGCGGCGACCGCTCCCGCCCCCAGCAGGGCCTTCAGCCCGAAGTCCGTCACCGTGCCTCCGTTGAGGAGAAACTCCGCAATCGAGTCCACGCGTCCCATGACCTGGTCGATCGCCCGCAGGCGTCTGAGGAACACCGCATCTTCGGGAGAGGGTCCACTCTCACTGGAGGATTGGGCCTCCAGTGCCGGAATCCAGTCCCGCATGTTCTCACGTATCGGGTCCCACTCACGCCGCTTGCGAATCTCGACGACGTTCCGGAGGACCCGCTCCAGGTCGGTCTCGGGCCGATAGACCACCCGGCGCGCGCCGGCGACGCGCTCCGGCGCGATGAGCTTCCATTCCCGCAGCTCCCTGCAGGCCATCGAAACGGCGCCGCGGCTGAGTTCCAGACCGGCCATGATCTCCTGCGCATCGGCGGGCTCGCTGCGGGACATCAGCCAGCCGAAGACGCGCGCGGTAGTCGGCGGCACGCCCCAGAAAGTACCCAGAGCGCCCCAGAGTTGCACGAACTCCTCGCGAACCCGATCCACACTCTCGGCGCCTTCAGCCCCCACGCTCGGCACCCTAACGCAACTTCACGTGGCGCAGCCGGACCGTGACCCGCCCCGCCGGCGGAAGGCGACCGCTGATCGACACGGGCACCTGGAGTTCCTTCACCGCCACGATCTCGATCGCGCCCTCGAGCCCCAGCAACTCGAAGTCCTGCGCGCTGCCCTCGGGCCCGTACGCCACCGGCGTCATCGAGAAACGAACAAGCGTCAACTGCGCCGGCGCCTCGCCGCCGGCCACCGAGAACGAGGGAGGCGCGGTCACAGTCTCCGGGTCTCGTTCGATCCGCACCGCCAGCACCCTCTGGTTCGAGAACATCGGCACCGTCCACGGGGTTTCCGCCCCTGCTCCGGACGGTAGCGACGCCAGCCGTCCGACGAGATGGAGCAGCGCCGAGGGCTCCGACAGCGGCGCCTCGAGTCCTTGTGGAACGGGATGATGGAGCGGATAACGATGAGTCCATTCCGCGACCGGCAGACCGGCCTCGCCAGGATTGGGAGTCGCGCGCTCGGCCTCGACGCTTCCCTCGCAGAACGTGTACCGCTTGTAGCGGTTCCGGCTACCCCGCTCTTCCTGGACGCGAAGATGAGCCTTCAGGCTGCCCGGATCGAACCACAGGGAGGACTCCGAGCGGCGACCGAACATCGTGGACTCGATCCGGATCCGCGCGGCCGAACCGGGCATCGCCGGCTTGCCTTCGCAGCGCTCGTCCACCGGGAGCTCCGCCGCGGGCTCGAACTCGACCGCGGCGCCCGCCGAGAGGAACAGCTTCCTGGCCTCGAACTCGAGTCGCTGCCAGGGTGGCTCGGCGGCTGCCGCCGGCCATGCGAAGGCGACGAGAAGCACCGGCGCCGCGAGACTCGCAGGTTTCAAGGTCGTCTGCCGCGGCCGCGTCACGGCTCCCTAGCCGCTCCGCCACGCCGAGCAGGGCGGCTTCCGGTCGATCCAGGGACGTTCCCGCTCGAGCTGCGCCGCCAGCCGGAGCAGCACTCCCTCGCCGCCCAGCGGTGCGGCGATCTGCACGCCGATCGGCAGACCACCGTTCGCCCCGCCCCAACCAAGCGGCACCGAGGCGGCGGGATTGCCGCAGACGTTCATCAACTGGGTGAAGCCGATCGTCTGCAGCAAGGCCGGCAGATAGTCGTCGCCCCGGTTCGAAAGCGACAGCACGCCGAGCTTCGCCGGCGGCGCCGCCATCGTCGGCGACAGCAGGACGTCGAAGCCCTCGTCGAAGAACGCGGCCAGCCGGCGGCCCACGGTGTGAACCGTGCGGGTCGCCCGCGCGTAGGCGGCGGCGTCGCTCTGCTCGCCCGTGGCGGCCGTCGCCCAGGTGAGCGGCTCCAGTTCGTCCTCCCGGGCGTCGCGGCCGAGGGCCTCGCAGCGTTCCACGATCGTGGCACGGACGTTCGCGCCGACGATCAGCCGGGTCGCGAGGCCGAGCGCGTTCGCGTCGATCTCCGGCGCCGCGTGGGCAACCTCGTGCCCGAGTCCCGCGCATAGTTCGGCCGCGCTGCGGGCCGCCGCGACGCACCCCTCATCGACCGGGGAGCCGTTGAACGCCTCCAGGGCCAGGGCGATCCGCAGCCGTCCCGGCTCGCGCCCGGTCTCCTCGAGGAAGCTCCGTTCAGGCGGCGGCGCGCAGTACGGATCTCCCGCGACCGGACCTGCGACCGCATCGAGAAGCGCGGCGCTGTCGCGAACGGTGCGGCTCACACAGTGCTGCACCGAGAAACCGGCCCAGCCTTCGCCGGCGTCGGGCGCCAGCGAGACCCGGGCCCGGCTCGGCTTGAGTCCGAAGAGTCCGCAGCACGAGGCCGGGATGCGAATCGATCCACCGCCGTCGCTGGCGTGGGCGGCCGGCACGATGCCGGCGGCGACGGCCGCCGCGGCGCCGCCCGAGGAACCACCGGCGATGTGCTCGAGGTCCCAGGGGTTGCGGGTCTTCCCGAACACCGCGGACTCGGTACTGGTCGTCAGCCCGAACTCGGGTGAAGCCGTCCGTCCCGCGATCAGGAGCCCTGCCCGGCGGTAGCGGCTCACCATCTCCGAGTCGTGGTCCGGCACGCTGCCCTCGAAGAGCCGGCTGCCGTTCGTGAGCGGCAGGCCCACCGCGTTGGCGTAGAGGTCTTTCAGCAGGTAGGGCACACCCGCGAACGGCCCGCCAGCCGCCACGGCCTCGGGCGCCGCGGCGGCGGCGCGCTCGAAGTTCGAACAGACGACCGCGTTCAGGTCTCCGTTCAGTTCCGAAGAGATCTCGGCCGCGCACTCGACCGCCTCGGCCGGAGCCAGATCGCCGGTCCTCAGCAATTCGGCCAGCGCCAGCCCGTCGCTGGCCAGATACGTCGCTCTCAGACTCACGGGGCACCTCTCCCACGCGGCAACCGATCGCCGCACAAGTGGCCAAGCGTACCGCGTCCCTCCGGCACGACCGCCCTCGAGCCCGGGCTCGCCTATGCACGATTGGCTATAGTTGTGCAATGGACCCGCTTCGCTCCGTCGCCACGCTCGGCGCCATCGCTGTCCTCACCATCGTCGCTCCTCCGCTGGCCGCCCAGACCGCGGCGCCCGGAAGCCTCGTCCACTGGCCCGGCGAAGGCATCGAACGCTGCCTCGTCCGCGATCGCGCCTTCGCCCCTACCGTGGTCGCCGGAGAACCCGGCTGCCTGGTGCCGGTCGGCTTGACCCGAACCGCCAACGTGATCGCTCAGCGCGACCGGGACGGCCTGCGGGAGAGGCTGCACATCGGTCTCGGCGAGTACCCCTACTCCGTGCAGCGACTCGAAATCAAGGATCGGAGTCGCGTCGACCTGTCGCCCGAGAACCTCGCGCGCGTGCAGCGCGAGAACGCCATGATCGGCAAGCTGTGGGGACGGCAGGGCAAACCGAGGTTCTCCCTGCCGCTGGGGGCCCCGCTCGAGAACATGCCGGCCGGCGGCCGCTTCGGCGCGAAGCGGATCATCAACGGCGAGCCGCGCTCGCCGCACACCGGCGCCGACTATGCCGTACCCCAGGGCACGCCGGTCCTGGCCGTCGACAATGCCGTCGTCGCCCTGGCCGGGGAGTTCTTCTTCTCCGGCAACGCGGTCTTTCTTGACCACGGCAACGGCCTGATCAGCATGTACTTCCACCTGCACGAGATGTTCGTCGAGCAGGGCGACGAGGTGTCCCGCGGGAGCCTGATCGGAACCGTCGGTTCGACCGGACGATCCACCGGCCCGCACCTGCACTTCGGCGTCCGCTGGCAGGGCGAACGCGTCGACCCGGCGCTGCTGCTAGCGGAGCCAGGCTCGATAGCCACGGTTCGCTAGGAGCCTGCGCCGTAGAGCCGCGCCGTGTTCTCTCTCACCGCCGCGGCCACGTCGGACACCGGCAGACCCTTGATCTCCGCGATCGCCGCGAGCGACACGACCGCGTTCGCCGGTTCGTTGCGCTGATCCCTCTCCGGCCCCAGCACGGGGCTGTCCGTCTCCAGCAACAGGCAGGACAGCGGCAGGCGCCGCACCAGCTTCTGCTTCTGCGGCGAGCGCACGACGGACGGCGGCACGGAGAAGAAGTAGCCCGATTCCACCCCTGGCTCGGCCCGGGCAGCGCGGCCGTCGAAGGCGTGGAGCTGCACTCGCGTCGCTCCGCGCTCCCGCAAGAGGTCGATCGCGTAGTGGCCGGCGGAACGCGAATGGACGTTGAGCGGCAGATCGAGCTCGATCGACAGGTCGATGAACAGCGCGAAGATCTCGCGCTGCACCGCGAGGTCGCGCTCGTCGCGCACTTTCCATCGGTCGAGGCCGACCTCGCCAATGGCGGCCAGGCGAGGACGTTCCCGGCGGATCAGGCCCGCGACCCGCTCCGCTTCCGCCGGGTCGAGATGGGTCGGATAGAGACCGGCGGTCGGTCGCACGACCCCGGGATGGGTCTCAGCCAACTCGAGGTTCCGCTCCGCGTCCGCGCGCGTCTCGCCGACCGCGACCACCGCCTCGACTCCAGCGTCGCGGGCTCGCGAGAGCACATCGCCCAGGTCGCCCGCGAACGAGCCGTCACAGAGGTGGGCATGACAGTCGGTCAGGCCCGGAAACTCAGGCTCAACGCCCATCAGCCGGGCAGCTCCCCGGCGGCCGCGCCCAGGCGCTCTTCCAGTTCTTCGACCGTCCTGGGCCAGTCCTTCTTCAGCAGGCGCGAGAGGGCCCGGTCCGCGAGCAGCCGGCCACCGGTCTGGCAGCGCGCGCAGTAGTTGCACTCGTTCTCGGCGTAGACGATGCGCTGGACCGGCGCGGAGCAACGCGGGCACGGTTCGCGGTAGCGGCCATGGACCGCCATCTCCTTGTGGAAGGCCGTCACTTTGGCGGGAAACCGACCGCCGGCCTGAGCCCTGAGGCGATCCGTCCACTCGGTCAGGACGTCCACCGCGGACCGATACAGGCAGTCGACCTGCTCGTCGCTGAGCCGTGTCGTCCAGCGCATCGGCGACAGGCGCGCCCGATGCAGGATCTCGTCCGAGTAGGCGTTGCCGATACCGCTGAACAACCGGGGGTCGATGAGCGCCCGCTTCAGCGTGTGGTTCTCCGCCTTGAGGCGCGCCCTGAACGCCTCCGGTCCGGCGTGCAGCACCTCCAGCCCGCCGCGGTCCAGGGCAGCCAGACCGTCTTCACCCGCGAGCAGGTGCATCGCCGCCCTGCGCTTGCTCCCGGCTTCGGTGAGCAGCAGGGTGCCGTAGCCGAAGTCGAAGGCGGCCAGCCCCACCCGTCCCGGCACCTTCGCCGACGGTCCGCCCCAGCGGAACCGACCGGCGACCATCAGGTGGATGGCGAGGAACAGCTCCCCCTCCAGAACGAAGACGACCCGCTTGCCGACGCGGCGCACGGACACGACCGTGCGACCTTCCGCCTCGGACAGCGGCGGGCGCACGGAACGGAGCAGGAACGGACTCCGCAGGCGGACGCGGACGAGTTCGCGGCCCGCGACCCGTTGCTCGAGCGCTTCGCAGTAGACCTCGACGTCCGGAAGCTCGGGCATGCGAGGCTACGAGCCGACAGTCGTCGGGCGGGTCACGATGCTCCCGCAGTCCCGGCCACCGTTCGCCGCAGAGCCCGGCACTCGGCGAGCAGGTCGGCGGCGGCGGCGAGAACCGAAGCACCCTCCGCTCCGCCCGGAGCACGGACCTCGGCCGACACCGCCGGCACGGCGAGCACCGCCGGCCGGTCGTCCGGATCGCCCAGACCGGCGTCCCGACTCTGCCGCAACGACGCCAGCAGCAGGTTGCGCACTTCTTCCGCGTTGTCCAGGCCCTGGAGCAGGCCACGGTTCAGACTGTCCTCGTCGTCATCGTCCGAACCGCCGCCGCTGGCGGTACGGATCTCCAGGTCGGCGATGCCGAACAGACGCTGCAGGGGACCGCGTTTCACCGCCATGTTCTGGATGTTCACGACCGTCATCGTCTGCTCGCGGACGCTGTAGATGCCGTACCGGATGCGAAGGGCGCGGTCGCTCACCATGTACCAGCGCATCTCGTAGCCCAGGCGAAGCACGGAGAACGACGTCAGGAACTGAACCACGAAGAGGACGATCAGGAGAGGCGCCAGCGTCTCGGTGAACCTGAACCAGAGAGCGGCGCCGGCGGCATGGTCCTCGAAGAACTCGACGAATCCGAGCCCGATGGCGGACCCGACGAGGCCCACCAGAGCGAACATCTGCCCGATGGCCCACTTGAGCACGCTGTACCGGAAGTACCGCGACGAAGCGCGGAACACCCTGAGCGACTCCGGCGATCCCGGGGGAGGCTCGGGACGCTCTTCGACCTGAAACAGCCAGAGCAGCAGGCGCTTCAGGCCCCTGGGCATTCGGGTGCCGGCTGCTCCGGTGGCCGGCTCGCCGGTCATCGGCTGCCTCCATCCAACCCGCGCCGCTCCAACTCCTCACGGATCGCGATGACTTCGCGAGCGATCTCTCGCAGAGTCGCGGCGAGGGCGGCCGAGTCGGCAGTCGCCGCGGGCGCGGCGGCTCCGGGCGCAGCGGCCCTGGCGGCAACCGCACCGGTCGGGGCCACCGTACGCGCGCCGCGCATCCGGCTGTACATGAAGTTGCGAACCGCCGACAGTTCCAGCAGGCCCTCGACCTTCATCTCGGCCTTCGCCGAACCGCTCGCCGTCTGGACCAGCAGACGCGAGAGACCGAACCATCGCTCGACCGCGTTGCTCTGCACGTGGATGTCCTGGATGCGGCTGTAGGTGAGGCTGATCTCGCGCTTGAACACCGCGCCCCAGCTCATCGTCACGCCTTCGTCGTCGAAGCGGTAGCTCAACGTGCGATAGCGCAGGAACAGGATCGTGAAGACGACGGGGAACGCCGGTCCGGTGATCAGCGAGAAGAGCAGGTAGTACCGCAGCAGCTTCGGATGGGGCCGGCGGATCGCCCGCACGCGGCCGTCGACGGTCCCGGGCCGAGGCGACGCCGCGACCGGCGGCGCGCTCGCGGCGTCGGCCGTCATGCCTTCAACACTTCCTCGATGCGATCCAGCGCCCAGTCCAGTTCCTCCTGCCTGATGACCAGGGGCGGCGCGAATCGGATGACGTGATCATGGGTTTCCTTGCACAGCAGTCCCTGCCCGGCCAGTTTCTCGCAATACGGGCGGGCGCCGCCGGCGGATTCAACGAGTTCGATTCCGATCCAAAGTCCACGGCCACGGACCTCGCGCACCAGCGGTGAACGGAGGCTTCTCAACCGCCCCAGGGCGTACTCGCCGAGACGCGCCGAGTTCTCGATCAGGCCCTCGTCCTGCAGCACCGCCAGCGCGGCGCGCGCAACCGCCGCCCCCACCGGATTGCCGCCGTAGGTGGAACCGTGGTCGCCCGGCTGGAAGACGTCCATGATCTCCGCGTCCGCCACGACCACCGACACAGGATACAGACCGCCGGAGAGCGCCTTGCCGAGCAGCATCACGTCCGGCCGGATGCCGTCGTGCTCATGCGCGAACATCCGCCCTGTTCGCCCCAGACCGGACTGGATCTCGTCGACGATCAGAAGCGCGTTCCGCTCGCTGCAGACCTCCCGCAGTTCGGCAAGGTAACCGTCCGGCGGCACGACGATGCCGCCCTCCCCCTGAATCGGCTCGATCAGAACCGCGGCTGTTTCCGGACCCACCGCCGCCCTTGCCGCGGAGGCGTCGCCGAACGGCAGCAGCTCGAAGCCGGGCGTGAACGGGCCGAATCCTTCGCGGTACTGGGGCTCGCTCGAGAAGCCCACGATCGTCGTCGTGCGGCCGTGGAAGTTGTTGGCGAACGCCAGGATCTCCGCCCGTCCCGGAGGCACGCCCTTGCGCGTGTACGCCCACTTTCTGGCCAGCTTGATCGCGGTCTCGACCGCCTCGGCGCCGGTGTTCATCGGCAGCGCCCGCTCGAAGCCGGTCAGTTCGCAGACGTCCCGAAAGAACGCCCCGAGTTCGGCGTTGTGGAACGCCCGCGAAGTGACCGCCACCTTCCGGCTCTGCCGGACCAGGGCGTCAACGATCCGGGGATGGCAATGCCCCTGGTTGACCGCCGAGTAGGCCGCGAGGCAGTCGAGGTAACGGCGGCCGTCGACATCCCAGACCCATACGCCCTCGGCGCGGTCGATCACGATGTCCAGAGGCGCGTAGTTCCGTGCGCCGTAGCGTTCTTCCAGTTCCGTCGGCTTCACGGCAAGTCCCCGCTGGGTTCCTCAGTCAATCGTACGCGGCGGAAGACCGCGGCGCACTCCCCTCCGGCACGGACTGCTGAAACCGTCAGAACTCGATCGAGATTCCAGCCTTGACGTAGACCGGCGTCTTGCGCAGCTCGAACGCGGGCGCGAGAGCCCCGTCCTCGCCGCGGATCTCCGAACTCTTCGCCTTCATCGAAGAGTCGAGCCAGAAGGCGCCGAAGTACAGGCCGACCGGACAGTCCGCCTTGAACGGGATCTTCAGACCCATGTTGGCGCCAAGAACCGTCTCGCCGGACCACTCGGGACTGTAGACGGCGTCCACCGACACGCCATCCAGCCCGGTCGGCATGAGGGTGGGAGAGCTGTAGTCGAGTTGGGCGACCAGGGGTCCCAGCCACCAGTCCACACGGCTGCCGGGGCGGGTCAGATGGAAGTTCAGCCCGAAGAAGAACTTCTTCATTTCCACGTCAACGCCGTCGTAGCCGGTCCGGCCGCCCGGGTGCAGATACCAGTCGACTTCACAGTTGGTTGTCTCCGCCCCGAACATGATCCCCACGGGATAGCTCAGGCGGTACTCGGCGGCAAGACCGACGCCGACTCCGTCCACGCAGGCCTTGAGCCGGTCCCGCATGTCCGGACCGAGCACCGAGATGTGCACGTCGTCACCGCTCAGCGAGCTGAGCGTCGGCAGCAGGGTCCACCGCCGATCGACCTTCATCGTCGCCGACGCTTCGTTGCTGCCGCCGGCGTTCTCCACCGTCGCCGTGTGGGTGAACTCGCCGTCCGTCGCGTGAGCGACCGCGCGCTCGTAGGGCTCCGCCAGCGGCTGGCCGTCGAGCGCGACCGTCACCGGCGCCCCGTCGCCGTTCTCCGGCGCCACCGTGACGACCGCCGTCTGTCCGGTCAACACGCGGTCCGGCTCGATCGACACCGTGACCGTCGGCGCGACCTTCATCCCGGTCGAGCACTGGGCGCTCTGGCCGGTGTTCGTTTCGACCGTCACCGCGTGGGTGAACGCGTCCGCCCCTTCGTGGGTCATCTCCCGGGTGTACGGAGACGCGAGTGGCCGCCCGTCGAGCAGGACCCGCGACACCTCCGCGCCATGGCCGGCATTCGGCACGACGGTCAGGGTGGACGACTCGCCCAGATCGACCTCGGCCGGCGAGACGGTCACGTCGCAGCTCGGGCAGCCAACGGCGATCGTGTGGCTGACCGAGTCCTCGAGCCGGTCGCCACGGGACGACATGGCGGAGCAGGTCGCGGTGACCGTGTAGTCGCCCTCGGCAGTGAACGGGAAGGATGCGCTGCCGGAAGCCGCGGAACGCTCGCCGCCGCCCGGCGGCCGGACCGCTACGGCGCCCTCACCGTCGGTGCAGGAACTCCGGAAGTCGAAGGTCTGGTCCGCGCAGGAAAGGCCCCCGATGTCCAGGTCGAGCGTGACCTTCGGCAACGGCTGCTCGGCCAGGAGCGCGAGGTTGCCGCACGACTCGGGAACGATCATCGAGTACCAGCGTCCGTTCGAGTTGAAGCGGATCTCCCACGCCGCAAACGCCTCGTCGCCGGCCCAGCACATGTTCGTGCCGACCGTGGGCGTCTGCCCACGCTCACGGAAGAACATCCACTGAATCCGCTGGCCGGGTTCGAACGTCGTCGACGTGACGCCTCGCCACGCAGAGACGGCGGCGAACAGATCGTCCGCGTCGCCCGACCAGTTGGCCTCACCGAGGAGCGTCAGGATCTCATCCCGGTGGTCCACGAACAGGGCCTGCAGACCCTCCTGGTCCGTTACGGGGGCCGTGAACCGGTTTGCGCCCCCGAGGCGAGTGATCTCGGACGCGCCCTCGCACTGCTGGGCAGCGGTGGGCGGGGCGCCGAGCGTCAGGCCTCCGATCAGGCACAGGACCAGGGGCGCGCACACCGATGTGCGAGCGGCGGCGTACTCAGCAAGCCAACGGCACTGGGACATGGGTCATCTCCTTGAGTTCTCCCAGCCGCGGTCCGCGTGACCGAGCGGGCCGGAGCGGCGTATGTCTAATCATGTCAACACTTAGCCGCGTTGACAAATGCCGGCGACCGGCCGTGGCGCATCCTTGAACGGCGCCAGCAGGTACGGCGCTATGATACCCGATCGATCGGCCATTCCCGACCCGAAAACAGAAGCCGCATCCATGGTGCGCGAAGGCGAAGAACGAGTGAACGAGACCCTCGAGAGTCGGCCCCTCGGGAGCAGTGAGCGACCGCTGCGGGTCGCCGTGATCGGCTCCGGCCCCAGCGGCTTCTACGCGATCGCCGCGCTGTTCAAGGCGGACGGAATCGAAGCCGACGTCGACCTCTTCGACCGTCTGCCCACTCCCTTCGGCCTGGTGCGCGGAGGCGTCGCTCCCGATCACCAGAAGATCAAGAACGTGATCCGGGTCTACAACCGCACAGCACAGCATGAGCGCTTCCGCTTCTTCGGCAACGTGGAGCTCGGCCGCGACGTCTCGGTCGACGACCTCCGCCGGCACTACGACCACATCGTCTACGCCACCGGCAACGAGTCGGACCGCAAGATGGGCATCCCGGGCGAGGATCTCCCGGGCGTTCACTCGGCGACCGAGTTCGTCGGCTGGTACAACGGCCACCCCGACTTTCAGGATCGCAGCTTCGATCTGTCCGCGGCGCGGCGCGTCGCCGTCGTCGGCAACGGCAACGTGGCGATGGACGTGACCCGCGTCCTGGTACGGAGCACGGACGAGCTTGCTCCAACCGACATCACCGCCGAATCGCTCGCCGTGCTGCGGGAAAGCGGGGTCGAGGAGGTTGTCCTGCTCGGCCGCCGTGGACCGGCGCAGGCAGCGTTCTCACCCCAGGAGATCAAGGAGATCGGATCGCTGGACGGCGCCAGCCTGCTCGTGTCCGAAGCGGAGATGGAACTCGACGAGATCAGCAGTAGCTGGCTCGAGGAAAGCGCCGCGCCCAGCGCACGCCGCAACGTGACCTATCTGAGCGAGATCGCAGGCGCTGAAGCCGGCGACGGCGACCGCCTCGTCACCTGCCGATTCCTGGTTTCACCCATCGACCTTCAGGCGGGCGACGACGGCCGGGTTGGCCGGTGCGTGATCGAGAAGAACGAGCTCTACGCCGCCGACGACGGTACGCCGAGACCACGAGGCACCGGCGAAACCGAGACCCTGGACGTCGACCTGGTGTTCAAGGCGGTCGGCTATCGCGGCGTGCCCCTTCCGGGCGTCCCGTTCCACGAGCGCTGGGGCATCCTGCCCAACGACGAGGGCCGGCTGCAGACGGAGCCGGACGGTGACATCGTTCCGGGCCAGTACGTCGTCGGCTGGGCCAAGCGCGGCCCGACCGGCCTGATCGGCACGAACAGCCCCGACTCGACCGCCACCGTCAAGAAGATGCTCGAGGACATCGACGGCGCCACCGCCGCGCCCGATCCGGCCAAGGCCCCCGAGAGGATCGTCGAACTGCTGCGCGAACGCAACGTCGACTTCGTGAGCTTCGACGACTGGAACAGGCTCGACGAGGACGAAGTCGCGATCGGCCAGGCGCAGAACAAGGTCCGGGAGAAGTACACCGCCGTCGAGTCGATGATGGCGGCGGTGAACCGCCTGCGGGAGTAGCCGATCAGCTTCCCGTCAACGGTCGGCGCTCATCCCCTCGCGTGCAGGCCCCCGCCTGCATCCAGAGTCGGCAACCGAGAGATCGCCGAGCCGTTTTCGCGTTCCGCAAGCCGGAGTTCGTAGAGCTTCTGCAAGTTGAGCCAAAACTCCCCCGAGGTGCCGAAGAAACGCCCGAGCCGAAGAGCCGTGTCGCCGGTAACGGCGCGCCGACCCTTGAGGATCTCTGTGATGCGGCTCACCGGCACGTCGAGCCGCCGCGCCAGTTCCGCCGCGCTCATTCCGAGGGCGTCGAGATCCTCGCGCAGCGTCTCACCGGGATGAATGGGCTCGCGCATGTTCTGCCTCCGCCTCAATGGTAGTCCACGATCTCCACGTCCGTGGGACCCGGGCTTCCCGCAGGCCACCTGAAACAGACTCGCCATTGGTCGTTGATGCGAATGCTCCACTGTCCTTTGCGGCGACCCTTGAGCGCCTTCAGACGGTTGCCCGGCCTGGCCAGGTCGCCCAGGCTTGTGGCCGCGTCGAGCTGGTCCAGCTTTCGCGAGGCCGTCCGGGCGAAGCCCGAAAAAGCTGCGACCCGGCGACCGCTGTAGAACGCCTCAGTGCGCTTGTCCGCGCAATCGACGATCACGGCGCGGCGACCGCATCAGCCCATGTGCGGGTAGCCATAGTCCGTCGGCGGGGCGAAGTTCTCCTTGACAGCCCGCTGGGACGTCCAGCGCATCAGGTTGGCCATGGAGCCCGCCTTGTCGTTCGTGCCGGACGCACGGGCGCCGCCAAAGGGCTGCTGGCCGACGACGGCTCCGGTCGGCTTGTCGTTGATGTAGAAGTTGCCGGCGGCGTTGCGCAGCGCGGCGCCGATTCGGGCGACGGCCGTGCGGTCGCGGGCGAACACGGCGCCGGTGAGAGCGTAGGGGCTCGTCGTGTCGCAGAGTTCCAGCGCCTCGTCGAGCGCGCCGTCCTCATAGACGTAGACCGTGAGAACGGGGCCGAAGATCTCCTCGCTCATCAGGCGCGAGCGCGGATCCTCGCTGCGGACGACGGTGGGCTCCACGAAGTAGCCGACCGAATCGTCCCGGCCGCCCCCTGACACGACCTCGTACGGCGATCCGTTCTCCGCGTCGGCGAGGTAGCCCGAGATGTTGCCCCAGGACGACTGGTCGATGACCGCGGCCATGAAGTTCGAGAAGTCGACCGGCGAGCCCATCGACACCGTCTCCAGGTCGGCGCAGAGCCGGTCGCGCACCTCGCCCCAAAGCGAAGCGGGAACATAGGCCCGGGACGCCGCGGAGCACTTCTGCCCCTGGTACTCGAAAGACCCCCGGATCAACGCCGTGGTCAGCGCCGCGGGGTCCGCCGACGGATGCGCGAAGACGAAGTCCTTTCCGCCGGTTTCGCCGACGATGCGAGGGTACGTGTCGTAGTCCTGGATCCGGTCTCCGATCGTCCGCCACATCCGCTGGAAGACCGGTGTCGAACCGGTGAAGTGGATGCCCGCCAGGTGGCGGCTGGCGAGAACCGGATCGCCCACGGTCGCGCCCGGACCCGGCACGAAGTTGATCACTCCGGGCGGCAGCCCCGCTTCCTCCAGCAGTTTCACGAAGTAGTAGCCGGAAAGCAGCGCCGTGGACGCCGGCTTCCACAGCACGGTGTTGCCCATGATCGCGGCGGACGTCGGCAGGTTGCCGGCGATCGCGGTGAAGTTGAACGGCGTGACCGCGAACACGAAGCCCTCGAGCGCCCGGTACTCGACGTAGTTCCAGATCCCGGGCGACGAGACCGGCTGCTGGCCGTAGAGCTCCTCCGCGAACGCGACGTTGAAGCGCAGGAAGTCGATCAGTTCGCAGGCTGAGTCGATCTCCGCCTGGTAGCACGTCTTCGACTGGTTCAGCATGGTCGCGGCGTTCACCGTCTGCCGCCACGAACCGGCCAGAAGCTCCGCGGCGCGGAGGAAGATCGCCGCCCGCTCCTCGAACGGCATCGCGGACCACGCCGGCCAGGCCTCCTGGGAAGCCGCCACGGCCGCCTCGACTTCCGCGGCGCCGGCCTGGTGGCAGGTGCCGAGAACGTGGCGGTGGTCATGAGGACAGACGACGTCCTGCGTGCGGCCGGTGCGGATCTCGCGGCCGCCGGCCAGGACCGGAATCTCGACCCGCTCGCCGAGCATCTGCTTCAACCGCGCCTCGAGAGCGGCCCGCTCGGCGGAACCGGGCGCATAGTCGAGAACGGGTTCGTTGCGGGGTGCGGGTACTTGCAATGTGCCGTTCGGCATTTCAGTTGATCTCCTGGAATGTGAGGACCGCCTGGGCGCGGCCGGGGCCGCAGCATAAACCGCGCAGAGGCTGTAGGGAATCGTCCGAACGCGCGGCGCCGAACCGGCATTCCCCCGTTGTTTCAGAACCCGGCCGGAGTACCTGGACCCTGCAGCACCCTCCAGGCGAAAACCAGAATGCCGACGATCAGCAGAGTGCCGCCTATCGGCGTGATCGCGCCCAGCCAGCGAGGGCCGCCAACGGCAATCGCCGCGACCGTCCCGGAGAAGATCAGGGACCCGACGAACAGCAGCCAGCCGGCAAGCCGCAGATCGACCGCCGAGACGCGTCCGGCGAGGCCGAGAAGGCTGACCACGACTCCGCCGTACATGAGATAGCGGGCCGCCGTCTCCCACAGCGCCAGGTGCTCCGCGTCGAGCGAGGAGCGCAGCCCGTGCGCGCCGAAAGCGCCGGCGCCGACCGAAGCGGCGCACATCAAGAGTCCGACAACGAGCCAGTTCATTGCAAGGCGTCACGCTATCGTAGTCATCCTGTGGTAGCAGAACTGACCGCACTCGAACGACGGCTCGCCGAGCTGCTTCCGATCTACGTGCACGAGCTCTGGGGCGCGTGGCTGCAGTTGCTGGCCATCGCCTTCGTCTCCGCGCTAGGCGCCTGGGTCGTCTGGTGGATCCTCAAGTTCGGCGCGACGAAACTCGTCGCGAAGACAAAGACCGAAGTCGACGACCGACTGCTCGAGGCGGCGCACTGGCCGCTCTGGATTTCGGTCTTCCTGATCGGCTTGCGGATGGGCGTCGCTCGATTGCAACTCGCCGGCGCCTCCGAGCAGAGAATCGTCGACGCGCTGCAGACCGTCGCGCTGCTGTTCTGGGTCGTCGCGGCGCTGCGCGCCTCGGGAGTCCTGCTACGGGCCCTGGCGCGACGCAGGAGCCAGGGCGCTCTCGTCTCCAGGCACACCGAGCCCCTCTTCGAGAACCTGGCCAAGGTCGCGATCGTGATCCTGGGGGCCTATCTGGTGATCAACGCCTGGGGCGCCGACGTCTCCGGGCTGCTCGCCGCAGGCGGCATCGCCGGACTGGCGATCGGTTTCGCCGCCCGGGACACGCTGGCGAACCTGTTCGCGGGCATCTTCATCTTCGCGGACGGGCCGTACAAGATCGGCGACTTCATCACGCTCGACACCGGCGAGCGCGGCATGGTCACGGAGATCGGCATCCGCAGCACGCGCCTGCTCACCCGCGACGACATCGAGGTCACGATCCCCAACGCGGTGATGGGGAACGCGAAGATCAACAACGAGAGCGGCGGGCCGCACGTCAAGTACCGGATCCGGGTGCGCGTCGGGGTCGCCTACGGCAGCGACGTGGACCACGTCGAAGCGGTCCAGCTCCAGGTCGCCGCGGACAACCCGAAGGTGTGCAAACAGCCCGAACCTCGTGTACGGTTCCGCACCTTCGGCCCCTCGTCCATCGACTACGAACTGCTGTGCTGGGTCGAGGAGCCGGTGCTTCGCGGCATCGTCACCCACGAGCTGGTCAAGGCGACGCACAGGGCGTTCGCCGCCGCCGGGATCGAGATCCCGTTCAGCCAGCACGACATCCACATCAGGGAATCGCCTTCGCGGCAAACCCGGCTGCCCGAATCCGCGGCCGACTGACCAAAGACCGCGCCTCGCAGGCCGGGGCACGCGCTTCAACCGAGTACGGAATGAACCTTCGCAACATAGCGATCGTTGCGCATGTCGACCACGGCAAGACGACGCTCGTGGACGCCATGCTCTGGCAGAGCGGGATCTTCCGCGCCAACCAGGACGTCCGGGAGCGGGTTCTCGACTCGATGGACCTCGAGCGCGAGAAGGGCATCACGATCATGGCGAAGAACACCGCCGTGACCTACACCCCGCGGAAGCGCGAAACCGCGATCAAGGGACACGATGGATCGCACCCCGGCGGTGACGTCAAGATCAACATCGTCGACACACCCGGGCACGCCGACTTCGGCGGCGAGGTCGAACGCACCCTGCGCATGGTCGACGGCGTCATGCTGCTCGTCGACGCCGCCGAGGGGCCGCTTCCCCAGACCCGCGCCGTCCTGCTCAAGGCCCTGGAGCTGGGACTGCCCGCGATCGTGGTCATCAACAAGATCGACCGCAGGGACGCACGCGCCGGCGAGGTCCTGGACGAGATCTACGACCTGTTCATCGACCTCGACGCCACCGAGGAACAGATCGACTTCCCCGTGCTGTACGCCGTCGCCCGGGAAGGCAAGTGCACGACGGCGCTCGACGCGGACCTGACGGATCTCAGGCCCCTGTTCGAGACGATCCTCGAACACGTTCCGCCGCCATCGGGAGATGCCGATCACCCCCTGCAGGTGCTGGTGACCAACGTGCAGCCCGACGATCACCTCGGTCCGCTGGCTATCGGACGCGTCGTGGCCGGCACCGTCCGGCACCGGCAGGCGGTCACGGTGTGCCGGCGCACCGGGGCTCGGACTCCCGCCGTCGTCTCGAAGCTGTTCGTCTACGAGGGGCTCGGGCGGGTCGCCGTGCCGTCGGCCGGCCCGGGAGAGATCATCGCGCTGGCAGGCATGGAGGGTGTCGGACTGGGCGAGAGCATCGCCGACGCCGAAGACCCCCAAGCCCTGCCGCCGCTCGACGTGGCGGAACCCACGCTGTCGATGGAGTTCGGAATCAACGACTCCCCGCTGAGCGGCAGGGACGGGAAGTACCTCACCTCGCGCCACCTCCGCGAGCGGCTCTTCGATGAGGCGCGAAACAACCTGGCGCTCCGGGTCGAAACCACCGACTCGGCCAACCGGTTTCTGGTCTACGGCCGCGGCGAACTCCAGCTCGCCATCCTGATCGAGCAGATGCGCCGCGAAGGCTACGAGTTCTCGGTCGGCATGCCCCGCGTGCTGACCCGCTCGGTGCAGGGCGCCATGCACGAACCCTACGAACTGGCTGTCATGGACGTGGCCGAGGAGTACCAGGGGGTGGTCGTCCGCAAGCTCGGTGCGCGCAGAGCGGTCCTGGCTCGGATGGTCACCCGCCGTTCGGGAAGGGTGCGCCTGGAGTTCGAGGTTCCCAGCCGCGGCCTGATCGGCTACCGCACCGAGTTCCTCTCCGATACCAAGGGCACCGGCATCCTCACCCGCATGCTCATCGGCTACCGGCCCTGGGCCGGCGGCATCGTTCACCGGGCGACCGGTGCGCTGGTCGCCGACCGCGGCGGCCGCGTCACCACCTATGCGATGAACAACCTCCAGAGTCGGGGCGAGCTGTTCGTCGGACCGAACGAAACGGTCTACCAGGGAATGCTGGTCGGTGAATCGAGCCGCGGCTCCGACCTCGACGTGAACATCACCCGCGAGAGAAGGCAGACCAACATGCGCGCCGCCAGCGCGAACGCCTACGAGAAGACCGTGCCGCCGCGCCGCCTCTCCCTGGAACAGTCCATCGAGTTCATCCGCGAGGACGAGCTGATCGAGGTCACTCCGGCTCAACTCCGGCTACGCAAGCGTCATTTCGACCCGCATGAGAGGAAGCGGCAAGTGGCGTGACCGCTTCCCGCAGGCGGCCCCCGTCAGCTCGCCGGCGCCCGCCACGGCCGGCGGGGAAACCGTCGACCCAGCCCCCGCTGAATCTCGCGCCACTTCCGCTCTTCGTCCGGCGTGATGAAGGTCACCGCCTCGCCCGAACTCCCCATCCGCCCGGTTCGTCCCACGCGGTGGGTGAACAGCCGCTGCGAGTCCGGCAGGTCGAAATTGATGACCTGACCGATGCCCTGGACGTCGATGCCGCGGGCGGCGACATTCGTCGCCACCAGGATCGGCGCGGCACCGGAACGGAAACCTCGCATCACGCGCTCGCGGGCGCCCTGGCTGAGGTTGCCCTGAAGCGCCCCCACCGGATAGCCCAGCGCATCGAGCTTCTTCGCCAGCTTCCTGACCCCGTGCTTCGTTCGACCGAAGACGAGAATCGGGTCGCCGTTGCGGCCGTCCAGCAGTGTCCGGAGTGCCGCGATCTTGTCGTCCTTCTGGATCGAGTAGACCAGATGCTCCACCGCGGACTCCTGCGTCCGGGCGTCGATCTCTACCTTCACCGGGTTGCGCAGGTACTGTTTCGCCGTCTTCGCCACCCAGTTCGGCATGGTGGCGGAGAACAGGGCGGTCTGCCTTGAAGCGGGAGTGCGGCTGAGGATCGCCTCGACGTCGCGGGCGAAGCCCTGGTCGAGCATCTCGTCCGCCTCGTCCAGGACGAGGAACCGCACGGCGCCCAGATCCAGGGACCCCTGGCGCAGGTGGTCCAGCGTCCGGCCCGGCGTGCCGACGACGACATCGGCTCCTCGCCGGAGCGCCGCCTGTTCGCGCCGTATCGGCCGGCCGCCGACGAGCTGCGTCACGGTCACACGGCCCGATGAAGCCAGACGGGAGATGACGCCGGCTACCTGGAGGGCCAACTCCCGGGTCGGCACCAGCACCAGCGCCTGAACGCGCCGGGTCGACGGATCGCAGACCTCCGCAATGGGCACGGCGAAGGCCAGCGTCTTTCCGGATCCCGTCTGCGCCTGCCCGACCAGATCCCGCCCAGCCAGCAGCGCGGGGATGGACTGCTCCTGAATGGGTGTCGGCTCGGAGATCGCCATTCGGCCGATCGCCGCCCTGGTCGCGCGCGAAAGCTCCAGGCTGGCGAACACGGCGCCGGAGTGAGTGTCGTGCCCGGGATCCGCCGCCGGCTCGACCACGGGCTTGGCGCCGTTCACCCGTGCGCCGCCGCCGTGAGGACGGTTACGTTGGGGACGGCTGCCCTCGGAGCGGTTGCGGTTGCCCTGCGGACGGTTGCTGAAGCAGGAGCGGCAATACACCGGTCTGCCGGGTGCGGGCCTGAAGGGGACGGTTGTCGGACTGTCGCATTCGGCACAGACGGCATCGTGGCTCTGCGGCGTGCGGCCGGACCGGCCACGGCCGGCTGGCCTTCGGCCGGACGGCCGTCCACCGGACGAACGCCGGCCGGTTGCGCGAGGTTTCTTGGGCATGAGGGAAAAGCTCCTCTGGTCGGGAGATAGTGATGAAGCGGTTTGTGCGCGGGCGAGCAAGCAGGGGGAGGACTCTGTCCACCGCTGCGTCAACCCTGGCGCGGCGATCAAGCGCTCTTGGTCGTCATCGCGACCAGGGGACTGCGAGCTGGACCCGGCGGCAGGCGGAACGTACACCAGTTCCGCCTCCTGGTCAAAGCGGCCGCCCGTACCGCAGGACCCGAGCGAGACGAAATGGGCGACAATGAGGGGAAATGAAGGTCGCTCGCACCACGGCCGACGGCAACCTGGAGCTGGCTGAGGCGCCGGAGCCCACGATCAGGGCCGGCGAAGCGCTGATCGAACTCGTCTGTTGCGGCCTCTGCGGCACGGACCTCTACAAGCTGGCCGACGCCGGGCGGCCGCCGGGCGAGGTCCTCGGTCACGAAGTCGTCGGCCGGGTGGTCGAGAGCCGCGCCGGCTCCCTCGTGCCCGGCGACCGGCTCGTCGCGCCGCACCACGCTCCATGCGGCGAGTGCCGCCTGTGCCGTTCCGGCGCCGAGACGATGTGCCCGCGATTCGCGGAGAACCTGCTCGACCCCGGCGGCTTCAGCGAGCGCCTGCGGCTCAAGGCCCGGGCGGTCGAACGCACGGTGCGAAAGCTCGACGACAGGCTCGCCGACGAGGCGGCCGCGTTCGTCGAACCGGCCGCCTGCGTGCTGCGGGGCATCGATCGCGCCGGCCTGGTACCGGAGAAACCCGCGGTCGTCGTCATCGGCGCCGGCTCGATGGGCCTGCTCCACCTGCTGGTGCTGCGCGCCTCGTTTCCCGGCGCCCGGATCCTCGTCGCCGAGCCGGACCCCGGCCGACGCGCCACCGCCAGACAGCTCGGCGCCGACACCGTTGTGACGCCCGGCGAGCTCACCGACCTGTTCGACCCAACGGACCCCCGTGCCGGCGCCGACGCCGTCTTCGACACGGCCGGCGGTCAGGACGCCTTCGACCTGGCTCTCCAGGCCACGAGACCAGGCGGCCGCGTCGTGCTCTTCGCCCACGCCGCCCGGGACGCCCGCGTCACCTTCGACATCAACGCGGTCTTCAGGTCCGAACGCCACGTGATCGGCGCCTACTCGGGCTCGCCCGCGGAACAGAAACGCGTGCTCGACATGATGCATGGCGGCGCCCTCGATCCGTCGCCGCTCGTCACCCACCGCCTGCCCCTCGACCGCGCCGCCGAAGCCGTCGACCTGTGTCGGCGCCGGGCAGCGCTGAAAGTCCTGCTGCACCCCTGAAGCCATGATCCCGGAACACCAGACCCAGGCCTTTCTCACCGGCCCCGGGAGCGTCGAGCTGAGGCGGCTGCCGATGCCCGAGCCAGGCCCCGGCGAACTGCTGATCCGGGTCGACGCCGCGACCACCTGCGGCACGGACGTAAAGGTCTACCGCCGCGGCGGCCATCCGACCATGCTGGCCCTGCCGTCGCCTTTCGGCCACGAGGTCACCGGCACCGTTGTCCGCGCCGGCGCCCGAGCCGTTCACAACGAGGGCGAGGCCGTCGTCGTCGCCAACAGCGCTTCCTGCGGCAAGTGCCAGCCGTGCCGGCACAAACGCGAGAACCTCTGCCGCAACCTCATCTACCTGAACGGCGCCTTCGCCGACTACCTGCTGATCCCCGAAGCCGTCGCGAAGCGCAGCGTGCACCCGCGGCCAGCCGGCCTCGAACCGGTGGTCGCCGCCATGGCGGAGCCTCTGGCTTGCGCCGTCCACTGCCTCGAACGCTGCCTCGGCGCCTGGAGCGGTCCGCCCACCGAGGCGCGGACCCTGGTCATCGGCGGCGGTCCGCTGGGCCTCATGCTGATCGACCTGTTCCACAGCATGCGTACTCATGTCCGCGCCCTCGACCCGCACCGTCGGCGCCTCGAAATGGCGCGCTCCTTCGGTGCTGCCGAGACGCATCTCGGCCGTGCCGGCGACGGCGCCGACCCAGCGGCCGAAGACCCGTTCGACTTCGCGATCGATGCGACCGGCACGCCCGCCGGCTGGGATCACGCCGTGAAGTCGCTCGCTCCCGGCGGGGTCGCCGCCCTGTTCGGCGGCTGCCGCCCGGGGACCGACCTGGTGATCGACGCGGAGCGGATCCACTACCAGGAACAGACGCTCCTGGGCGTCTACCACCACCGGCCCTCGTCGTTTCGGGCGGCGCTCGACCGTCTGATCGGGGCACCGGAGCGCTACGGCGCGCTGGTGGAACGCGAGCTGCCCCTCGACCGGCTGACGGAAGCGCTCGACCTGATGATCGGCCGGCGCGCCCTGAAGGTCGCCATCCGGCCGCACCGCGGCTGAGCCGTATACTGCGCCCCGCGGCCATCCCAGGCCGCGGAGATTCCTCATGGCCGCTGCCGAGCATGACGTCTTGCCCGATCTCGAGGCGGTGCGCCAGGAGTTGGAGGACGTCGACCAGGAACTGCTGAAGGGGTTCCGGCGCCGCGTCGAACTGTCGCGGGAGGTCGCGGGCGCCAAGATCGCCTCGGCCTTTCCGTTCCGCGACCAGTTGCGCGAGGAGCAACTGCTGACCCGCGTACGGACCATCGCCGCCGAACTCGACCTCGACCCCCACCAGACCGAGCGCATCTTCCGGCTGCTGATCGAGATGTCGATCGCGGCGCAGCAGGGTTACATCCGCGATCTCGACCGGGCACCGCTGCGAGTCGCCTACCAGGGCGTCGAGGGCTCGTTCAGCCACCTGACGGCCCAGCGGCAGTACGCCGGACGGCCCGGAGGCGTCGTGCTCCAGGGCTACGAACTGTTTCGGGGGGCTGCCGAGGGCGTCCGCGACGGCCGCCACGACATCGCCCTGCTGCCCATCGAGAACAGCACCGCGGGCAGCATCAACGAGACCTACGACCTGCTGGCCGAAGGGGGCCTGGTGATCACCGCGGAAGTCATCAGCAAGGTGGCGCATTGCCTGCTCGCGCTGCCCGGCACGAAGATCGACGATCTCCGGCTCGTGCTCTCGCACCCCCAGGCGCTCCGCCAGTGCGACCAGTTCTTCCACAACCACGACTGGCTGCGGCCGCAGCCCGAGTTCGACACCGCCGGCGCAGCCGCTCGCGTCCGGGAAGGGAACGACCGGACGGTCGGCGCCATCGCCAGCGAGCCGGCGGCACGGGTCTTCGGCCTGGAGATTCTCGCCCACGGCATCCAGAACCAGGCCGGGAACTTCACCCGCTTCGTCGAGGTCGCCAGCGAGGCGGCGCCGTGCCCGCCCGACCAGCCCTGCAAGACCTCCCTGCTCCTGGTGACCGGTCACCAGCCGGGCGACCTCGGCGAAGTGCTGCGCAGCTTTTCGCGGCGGGGCGTCAACCTGACCAAGATCGAATCCAGGCCGATCCCCGCCACGCCCTGGCGCTATCAGTTCTACCTGGACATCGACGGCCACGCCGCCTCGGCGCCGGTCACCGAGGCACTTGAGGCGATCGAAGAGAAGACGAAGGAACTCCGCATCCTCGGCACCTACCCGAGCGCGTTGCCGCCGACGTCCGAAGAGCGTCCGCGCGAGGATGGCGACGAAACCGCTGTCGCCGCCGCGGACGGCGCCTGAGCCCGCCCTTGCCAGAGCGCGCCGACGTCGTCTGCATCGGGGCCGGCATCATCGGCCTCGCGACGGCGCGCAGCCTCTCGCACCGCTTCAGCGACCTCGACATCCGGGTGGTCGAGGCGGAACCCCGGCCCGCCGTCCACCAGACCGGCCACAACAGCGGCGTCATCCACTCCGGCCTCTACTACAAGCCCGGCTCGCTCAAGGCGCGCAACTGCGTCGGCGGCCGGAAACGGCTGATCGAGTACTGCGACCGGCACGGGATTCCCTACGAGATCTGCGGCAAGCTCGTCATCGCGACCGACCCGGAGGAGATCCCCCGTCTCGACGAACTGGAGCGCCGCGGCCGGGCGAACGGCCTCGCCGGCCTGGAGCGCCTGCCGTCCGAGCGCATCCCGGAGTTCGAGCCCCACGCGACCGGCGTCGACGCTCTCTGGGTTCCCGAGACCGGGATCGTCGACTACCAGGCGGTGGCACGCGCCTACGCCGACGAACTCGAGGAAAGCGGCGTGCCGCTGCACCTGCGTACCCGCGTGACCGGCATCGTCCCGCGGTCCGACGGCGTCGTCGTCGAGACCACGGCGGGCGACTTCGAAGCCGGCCACGCGATCAACTGCGCCGGCCTCCAGTCGGACCGCGTGGCGCGGATGGCGGGCCTCGATCCGGACGTGCGGATCGTCCCCTTCCGCGGCGAGTACTTCGACATCGCCCCGGAGCGCCGCAACCTGCTGCGGGGACTGATCTACCCGGTCCCCGATCCCCGTTTCCCCTTCCTCGGAGTCCACCTGACCCGGCGCGTCGACGGCTCGGTCGAAGCCGGTCCGAACGCCGTCCTGGCGCTCAAGCGCGAGGGCTACGACCGCGGCAGCTTCGACGCCCGCGACACGTGGAGCAGCCTGAGCTATCCGGGCTTCTGGAAGATGGCCCTCCGCTTCTGGAAGGTCGGCATCAGCGAGATGGCGCGGTCCGGCAGCCGCGCCCGCTTCGCCCGCGACCTGCGGCGCTTCGTTCCCGATCTGAGCGACGCCGACCTGATGCCGGGCGGCTCCGGCATCCGCGCCCAGGCCCTCGACCGCAAGGGCAACCTGGTGGACGACTTCGCGATCGAGACGAGTCCGCGGATGCTCCACGTGCTGAACGCACCGTCGCCGGGCGCCACCGCCTCCTTAGCGATCGGCGACACCCTGGCCGACCGGGCGGCGGAGACGTTCGGGCTGTGAGGGTCGAAACGACCGGGACCGGCTTCGTCGTTTCCGCCGACCGCCGGGTCAGCGCGATCCTGCTCGAACCCGACGGCGCGCGCTGCCTCCTCGTCTTCGCCCACGGCGCCGGCGCGGGTATGCGTCACGCGACGATCGAAACCTTCGCCCGCGGCGTCGCCGGGTTTCGCATCGCCACGCTCCGATTCCAGTTTCCCTACACGGAAGCAGGCCGGCGGCGTCCGGACCCGCCGCTCGTCCTGCAGCGATCCGTCCGGGCGGCGGTGGCGCATGCCAGGACCATGCGGCCCGAGCTGCCGCTCCTTGCCGGCGGACGCTCGATGGGAGGCCGCATGGCCTCGAACGCCGATGCTGCCGAAGCGCTCGACGTCGCCGGATTCGTCTTCCACGCCTTCCCACTGCACCCGCCGGGAAAGCCCGCAACGTCGCGTGCCGACCACCTGAACCGGGTCGAGAAGCCGATGCTCTTCCTGAACGGCACCCGCGACCGCCTCGCCGACCCGGAACTGCTCGCCGGCGTCTGCGAGCGGCTCGAGCCGCGCGCCACCTTGCACTGCATCGACGGCGGCGACCACAGCCTGCACGTGCTGAAACGGTCAGGCCGCCCGCAGGAGGATGTCGACCTCGAGGTCGCCGAGGCGGTCAGCGAGTGGTGCCGGGAGGTGCCGGGTTTCTGACGCCGAGCGGCCTCCGCGTCGGTACGGACACCGGAGCCCTATAATCCGGCCCCATCATGAAACCCACTCTTCGCCGGTTCGCGCCGGCTCTTGTTCTTCCCCTCTTGGCCTGCTCCACCGACACCTACGACCCTGGCCCGGTCGAGTATCCGGAGACCCGGACGGTCGACCAGGTCGACGACTACTTCGGGGTCCAGGTCGCGGACCCGTACCGCTGGCTTGAGGACCTCGACGGCGAGGAGACGGCCGCCTGGGTGGCGGCGCAGAACGCCGTCGCCGAGCCATTTCTGGCCGCGCTCCCGGGCCGCGAAGCGATCGAGAAGCGGCTGCTGGCGATCTGGGACTACGAGCGCTGGAGCACGCCGGGCAAGCGGGGTGAGCGCTACTTCTACAGCCACAACGACGGGCTGCAGGACCAGAGCGTGGTCTACGTCGCCGAGTCGATGGACCAGGAGGGCGACGAGCCGCCCGGGCGCGTCCTGCTCGATCCCAACGGCTGGAGCGACGACGGAACGGTGGCGCTGGCCGGTATGACGCCCAGTCGGGATGGCCGCTACGTCGCCTATGCGCAGTCTGACGCCGGCTCGGACTGGCGGAAGTGGAAGGTCCGGGACGTCGAAAGCGGCGAGGACACGGGCGACCTGATCGACTTCACGAAGTTCACCTCGATCTCCTGGATGCCGGACAACTCGGGCTTCTTCTACAGCCGCTATCCCCCACGGGAAGACGACCCCACCCGGGGCGACGGCTCGAAGGCGGTGTCCGTCTACTTCCATGCCCTGGGCACGGACCAGAGCGAGGACCGGCTCGTGTTCAGCCAGCCCGAGCATCCCCGCCGCAACCCCTACGCGTCCGTCTCGGAAGACGGCGAGTACCTGCTGGTCAACCTCCAGGAGGGCTACCTCGAGAACGCGGTCCACTACCGGAAGATCGACGAGCCGGACTCGGCGATCCGCCCCCTGCTCGACCAGTGGGACGCGCTCTACGGCTACATCGTGAACCTCGGTCCCGTGTTCCTGTTCGAAACGAACAAGGACGCGCCGCGCAACCGGATCGTCGCGGTTGACCTGAACGACGGTTCGCCGGCCGGGAACCCGACCCTGCACGAGGTGGTCCCTGAAGTCGAGGACACGCTCTCCTACGCCTCCGCCGTCGGCGGCAAGCTTGTGCTCAACTACCTGCACGACGCCCGCAGCGTCGTCCGTCTGGCCGAACCGAACGGCGCCAAACCCGCGACGCCGGCCGGCGAAGTCGAGCTGCCGGGCATCGGCAGCGCCGGCGGTTTCGGCGGCCGCTGGGAGGACACGGAGACCTTCTACTCCTACTCCAGCTTCGGCACGCCGTCGCAGATCCACCGCTACGACGTGGGCAGCGGCGAGAGTTCGCTGGTCCGCAGCCCCGCGATCGACGCGGACCTCGACGGCTACGAGACGGAGCAGGTCTTCTACGAAAGCCGCGACGGCACCCGCATCCCGATGTTCATCACCCACCGCAAGGGGATCGAGAAGGACGGCGACAACCCCACGCTCCTCTACGGCTACGGCGGCTTCAACATCTCGCTGACGCCCGGATTCTCGTCGTCCCGCCTTGCCTGGCTCGAGATGGGCGGCATGCTGGCGATCCCGAACCTGCGTGGAGGCGGCGAGTACGGCCGGGACTGGCACCTCGCCGGCACGAAAGAGCACAAGCAGAATGTCTTCGACGACTTCATCGCCGCCGCCGAATGGCTGATCGCCGAGGGCTACACGAGCTCCGGGCGGATCGCGATCCAGGGTGGCAGCAACGGCGGTCTCCTGGTCGGCGCGACGCTGAACCAGAGGCCCGACCTGTTCGCGGCGGCCCTGCCGGCGGTCGGCGTCCTCGACATGCTCCGCTACCACCTGCCCAGCGCGAACGCCCGCAACTGGTCGACGGACTACGGCCTGTCCGAGAACGAGGACGAGTTCCGGGCCCAGTACGCCTACTCGCCGCTGCACAACGTGAAGGACGGTGCCTGCTACCCGCCGACCCTGGTCACGACCGCCGACCACGACGACCGGGTCGTGCCCTGGCACAGCTTCAAGTACGCGGCCGAGATGCAGCAGGCGCAGGGCTGCGACAACCCGGTCCTCATCCGGGTCGAAACCCGGGCCGGCCACGGCGCGGGCAAGCCGACCTGGATGCAGATCGAGGACGTCGCTGACCAATGGGCCTTCGCCGCCTGGGCGGTCGGCCTCGAGCCGGGCCTGTAGCCGCCGTTCCCATGGCAACGCCCTACCGGCACACGATCCGCGTCCGCTACGGCGAGGTCGACAAGCAGGGCGTCGTCTTCAACGCCCACTACATGGCGTACATGGACGACGCGCTCGAGAACTGGCTGCTCGGCATCCGGGAGGTCCGCCAGAAACTCGGCTGGGAGATGATGCTGCGGCGCACCACGATCGATTTCCTCGGTTCGGTCACCGACGGCGACCTGCTGGACGTCGACCTCGCCATCAGGCACTGGGGCCGGACCTCCTGGACCCTCGGCTATCGCGGTACCCACGAGGGGCGGCTCGTGTTCACCGCGGAAGTGCTCTACGTCAGCGTGCACGACCCGGAGTACACGAAGATGGAGACGCCTGCCGAGATTCGCTCCTACATGGGGCCGGAGACGGACCTGGACGAGGTGGCCGTCTGAGCACCGGCTCGTCCCGCCTCTCGCCGCTACCCCGCTCGTTCTACAGGCCCACGGCGCTCGAAGTGGCGCCGCGGCTCCTCAACAAGATCCTCGTCCGCGGCAACCGCGCCGCCCGCATCGTCGAGGTCGAGGCCTACGAGGGCGCGAACGACCCATCCAGCCACGGCCACCGCGGGATGACGGACCGCACCCGGACGATGTTCGGGCCGCCCGGCCACCTCTACGTCTACTTCACCTACGGGATGCACCACTGCGCCAACGTCGTGTGCGGCGAGGACGGCGTCTGCTCCGCCGTCCTGCTGCGCGCCGCGGCGCCGCTGGCCGGCACCGGCATCATGCGCCGCGCCCGCAACGCGGCCAGCCGGCGGCGTTCCACCGAGCCGTTCCGTTCCGTCGACCTCTGCTCCGGCCCCGCCCGCCTGTGCCAGGCCTTCGGCCTCGACCGCCGCGACGACGCGGCCGATCTGGTGAGCGCGTCCGCCCACCCCCGACAGCGCCTACCTGTCTTCATCGCCGACGACGGCACGCCGCCTCCGGACGCACCCGGCCGCAGCGGCCGCATCGGCGTCTCGAGAGCGCCGAACCGGCTCTGGCGCTTCTACGTCGCAGGCGACCCGAACGTGTCCAGGGGATCGAGCGCCTGAACGCTAGCCGCCGCCCTCACTCATCGACCGCAGCCGCACCACCAGGCTCGACGTGTCCCAGCGCAGGCCGCCGAGCGCGGTGACCTCGCTGTAGAACTGGTCGACGAGCGCAGCCATTGGCAGGTGGGCGCCGTTCCGCCGAGCCTCCTCCAGCGCGATCCCGAGGTCCTTGCGCATCCACTGGACCGCGAAGCCGTAGTCGAACTTGCCCTGGACCATCGTCTCGGCGCGGTTGTCCATCTGCCAGGAGCCGGCGGCGCCGGTCGAGATCGCGCCGATGACCGCCAGCGGATCGAGGCCGGCTTTCTCGGCGAAGTGGATGCCCTCGGAGAGGCCCTGGACGATGCCGGCGATGCAGAGCTGGTTGACGGCCTTCGTCAACTGGCCGCTGCCGGCCGGGCCGAGCAGGGTGACCGCCCGGCTGTAGCAGTCGATGACCGCGTTCACCCGCTTGAAGACGTCCGCTTCGCCGCCGCACATGACGGTCAGCGCCCCGTTCTCGGCGCCGGCCTGGCCACCCGAGATTGGCGCGTCGACGAAGCCGAGGTCCTTCTCCGCGCACGCCCCCGCGAGTTCGCGGGCGAGCCGCGCCGACGCCGTCGTGTGGTCGACGAGCACGCTGGCCGCGGCCATGCCCTCCAGCGCGCCGCCCTGCGCCAGGGTCACCGCCCGCACGTCGTCGTCATTGCCGACGCAGCAGAAGACGAACTCGGCGCCCGCCGCCGCCTCGGCCGGAGTCGGGGCGCTCCTGCCGCCGTGCTCTCCGACCCACTGCTCCGCCTTGGCCGCCGTGCGGTTGTACACCGTCACCCGGTGGCCGGCGGCCGCCAGGTGGCCGGCCATCGAGTATCCCATGACTCCAAGTCCGACGAACGCAACGTCTGCCATACCAAGCGCCTCCTCAAGCGGCCTGTCGCGCCGCCCGAACTGATCGATGAGGCGCGATCCTAGCGCCGCCGAACGAAGAAGGGCGGGCGCCCGAAGGACGCCCGCCCATGCAATGGAGGCTGGTTGCCTCCGGTTCAGTTCCGAGGACGAGGACCGCGCCCACCGGGGCCAAAGGGTCCCCGGAAGCCGCCGCGGCCGTTCTCCCGCAGGGCTTCCCAGCGGATCGTCTGGTCGCGGTCGAGCAGCCGCGCCAGGTCCTCGTCGACCTGGGTTCGCGACTCTCTCAACTGGCGCACGATGCTCCGCCGGTCGAGCTCCAACTGCCCGACGATGGTCGGGTCGGGGCTCTGGAGGTCCGCCTCGGTCTCGAGGCGCTCCGTCGTGTCGCGCATCTGGCGCATCAGAGATCGCACGCTCGCTTCGTGCTCCTCGCGCAGACGCCGCCACTCCTCCTGCTGGGATTCGGTCAACTGGAGCGCTCGGGCCATGCGTTCGGCGTCGCGCTCCGCGAAGTCGCCGCGCGCACCGCGCCTGGAGCCGCGATCATCGCCATCATCTGCCGCCGCGACCATGGCCCCGGCTGCGAGCAGCAGACCGGGAAGCAGAACGCGGGCGATCGACATCGAACGTCTCAGGGTTGTTCTCATTTCAAGCACCTCCTTGGGTGGCAGGGAATCAAACGTGGACAAACAGTACGGGTCGCCGCGGCGGTCAGTCATCAAGCCGCTGCAAGATGTTTGTAACGCTTGTAAGGCGTGCCGCACGCGCTACCTGCGGTCTCGCTGCCCGGAGGGACGCAGGAACGCGAGAAGATCGGCCACATCCGCGGGCTCGAGACCCGCCAGCAGCCCTTCGGGCATCATGGACAGGTCGTCCTTGCGCACCTCCCGGATCCGCCCGGCGGGGAGGCTGACAGTGGTGTCTCCAGCAGTGAGCAGGACGACGTCGCCGCCCGGACTCTCAGCCAGGAGTCCGGAGAACACCTCGCCCTCGACCGTTTCGACGACGTAGCTCGCATAGTCGGCGTCCACCTCCGCGTTCGGATTCAGAAGGTCGTGCAGGAGTCTCTCCGGGCTCCAGCCGCCGACGCCGGAGAGATCGGGGCCCGGTCCACCGCCGATGTCCCCGGCAAGGTGGCAACGCGCGCAGAGGTCGCGGAACAGGGCCTCGCCCCGCTGCGGGTCGCCCTGGAGCTCGAGCACCGGTCGCATCGCCGCCAGCGCTTCCGGGCTGATTGCCGCGCGGGCATCGCCGCGCCTCCAGCGCTCGTCCGAGCGGCGCTCCCACTCCTGGCAATTCGCGGACGAAGCGGCGGCCACGAGCAGCAGGCCAGGCAGCAAGGTGCGCGTGAACACGATCGAACGGTTCCGGGGTGTCTTCATTTCAGGCAGCTCCTCATTTGGCGGGACGGGAATCGAACGCGAGGAACCGTACGGACCCGCAGGAGGCCAGTCATCAAGCCGCTGCAAGATGTTTGTAACGCTTGTAAAGCCCTGCGCCAACACGGTTTCCCTGGCGCTGCCTGCGGCTACACTGCCGCCCATGGCTGTCCGGCGCATTCCCGGACTGAAGACCGGTTCGAGCAACCGCTGGACGCTGATCGTCGCCGCGGTCGCCTCCGTCCTGCTCGTGACCCTCGCCGTCCTCCAGTACCGCTGGACCGGCGAACTCAGCGCCGCCGCCAGCGAGCGGATGCGCGCGAACCTGGAGGAGTCGAGCCGGCTGCTTGCCGGGGACATCGAAGCGCCCCTGGCTCAGCTCTACACCGCTCTCCTGCGTGTCGCGACCCTGACCGAGCCGGGCCGGGCTCCAACGGCAGGGCAGCCGGCACAGTTCGAAGAACTCTTGGCGCGAGTCGTCCGGGACTGGCGGAGAAACGCGGCCTTCCCGTACATTCTCGACGAAACCTGGCTCGTGCTGACCGACCGCCGGGAAGGAACGCGCAACGCCTTCCGGCTCGACGAGGACAGCGGCCGACTGGAGCCCGGCGGGGCACCCGCCGACCTGGAGGAAGCGGTGCGCGCGCTGCGGCCGCCCGGTCGTCTGACGCCGCCGCAGCGTACCGACCGGCTCGTGATCCCGCTACCGACGCGGAACCGGAGCGGTCGCCCCGGCCCACCGACCAGTCTGATCGTGGCCAGTATCGAGGTCTCGGTCCTCGAACAGGAGATGCTCCCGGCGATGATCGAACGGTACTTCGGCGCCGTATCTCCCGGCGAGGAGCCGCCCTATCGGGTTTCGGTGACCGACGTGTCCGGCCCCGCGCCGCGCCAGGTCTTTCCCGACCCGGCAGGCGCTCCAGGGCGCACGTCCACCATCCCATCCGGGGCAGCGGACATCCAGTTCCGGGTGCTGCGGACGCGACCGTTCCGCGAACGCCAGAGCGACCGCGACAGGCCGGGCTTCCGACCGAACGACCGCGACGACCGCGACGACCGGCGTCGCTTCTCACTCGGCGAACGAGAACGCCGCGACGGCGGCCGCGACCGGGACCGGTCCGCCGGAGCCTGGCAGGTTCGGATCACCCATCGCAGCGGATCGCTTGAAGCGGCCACGAGCGCCGCCCGCCGACGGAACCTCTATGTCAGTTCCGGAGTCCTGACCCTGATCGCGGTGGGCTTTGGCCTGGTCCTCGTTTCCGCTCGCCGCGCGCAGTCACTCGCCGCCCAGCAGGTCGACTTCGTGGCCGGGGTCTCCCACGAACTGAACACTCCGCTCCAGGCGATCCGTTCGGCGGGCGAGAACCTGCGCGCGGGAATCGTCCACAGGCCCGACGACGTCCGCGGCTACGGCGAGATGATCGAACGCGAGGGGCGCCGATTGTCCCGACTGGTCGCACAGGCGCTCCAGTGGGCGGGCATCGGCCGGGCTTCTGCCCGGAACGCGACTGCCGAGATCGACCCCGGCGAACTGCTGCGCGCGACAGTGGCCGAATCGACCTGGTTCCTGGAGGAGCACGGTGTCGAACTGGACCTCGAAGGGCTGGACGATCTGCCCTCGATCCCGGGCGACCGCGACGCCCTGATCACGGCCTTCATGAACCTCCTGCACAACGCAGCGAAGTACGGCCGGGACGCCGACGGCGCCGTGCGAGCGCGCGTCGAAGCGAGCTGCGACGCCGCCCGGCGGCGGGTGACCGTCGCCGTCACCGACCGCGGCCCCGGGATCCCGAAGGCCGAGCAGCGTCGGATCTTCGACCCCTTCGTCCGCGGCAAGGCCGCGACCGAGGGCACTCAGCCCGGCTCCGGACTTGGTCTGAGCCTCGCGCGCAACACGATCGAGGAGCACGGCGGCTCCATCACCGTGGACAGCGAGCCCGGGCGCACGACGTTCAGCGTCTCGCTGCCGGCGAGCGCCGCATGACGTCCCGGCGCCTGCTCCTGGTCGAGGACGAACCCAGCCTTGCCCGCACCCTGGGCGACCGGTTGGCCGCCGAGGGCTACGAAGTCGAGGTCGCAGGCGACGGCCCTTCAGGGCAGCGGCTGGCCGCGGACGGCAGCTTCGATCTTGTCCTGCTCGACGTCAACCTGCCGGGCAAGAACGGCTTCGACGTCTGTCGCGATCTGCGCCAGGGCGGCACGTCGACGCCGATTCTCATGCTCACCGCCCGCAACGAACTGGTCGACCGCGTTCTCGGCCTCAAGCTCGGCGCCGACGACTACCTCGCGAAGCCGTTCGAGACGTTGGAGTTGCTGGCGCGGGTCGAGGCGCTGCTGCGACGCAGCCAGGCCGGAGCAACGGCGTCAACGGCGGCCGACGGCACGTACCGTTTCGGCAACATCCGCGTCGACTTCGACAGCGCCCAGGTGTGGCGCATCGACGACGGCGGAGCCGAGTCCGAAGTCGCCTGCTCGGCGCTCGAGTACCGGCTGCTCAGGTTCCTGATCGAGCACCGCGGGCAGGTCCACGACCGGGACCGGCTGCTCGACGAGGTCTGGGGTTACGACGCGACGCCGACGACCCGCACCGTCGACGTGCACGTGTCGTCGTTGCGGCAGAAGATCGAGCCGAGTCCGGGCCGGCCGGAGTTCATCGTCACGGTACACGGGCTGGGGTACCGGTTCGACGGCTGACGCTGCGCAACCGGGCGCGATAACCTCCGCTGCTCCGCAGCAATACGCCTCAGGCCAAGCCGCCATGCCCGACGATTCCAGCACTTCCAGGCCCCTCGACTTCATCCGCGAGCGGGTGCGCGCCGATGTCGCCGCGGGCACGCACGGCGGCAAGGTCGTCACGCGCTTCCCGCCGGAGCCGAACGGCTACCTGCACATCGGCCACGCGAAGGCGATCTGCCTCGACTTCGGCGTCGCCCAGGAGTACGGCGGCCACTGCAACCTGCGCTTCGACGACACGAACCCGACGGCGGAGGACACCGAGTACGTCGAGGCCATCGAACGCGACGTGCGCTGGCTCGGCTTCGACTGGGGCGGCGAGGCGCTCTACGCCTCGGACTACTTCGACCAGCTCTACGAGTGGGCGGTCGAGCTGATCCGCAAGGGCAAGGCGTACGTCTGCAGCCTGAGTCCGGAGGAAGCGCGCGCGTACCGCGGGAGATGGAACGAACCCGGCCGCGAAAGCCCCTACCGCGAACGCTCCGTGGAGGAGAACCTGGACCTGTTCGAACGGATGAAGAACGGCGAGTTCGACAACGGGGCGCACACGCTGCGGGCCAGGATCGACATGTCCTCGTCGAACATGAACCTGCGCGACCCCGTGCTCTACCGGATCCTCCACGCGGACCACCACCGCACCGGCTCGAAGTGGTGCATCTACCCGATGTACGACTGGGCCCACGGCCAGTCCGACGCGATCGAGGGCGTGACCCACTCGCTGTGCACGCTGGAGTTCGAGGACCACCGGCCGCTCTACGACTGGTTCCTCGACCACATCGACGGCATCCACCTGCCGCAGCAGATCGAGTTCGCGCGCCTCAACCTGACCTACACCCTGACCTCGAAGCGCAAGCTGAGGCGACTGATCGACGAGGGCCTGGTCGACGGCTGGGACGATCCCCGCATGCCCACCCTGACGGCGCTGCGCCGCCGCGGCTGCCCGCCCGAAGCGATCCGCGACCTCTGTGCGCGCGTCGGCCTGACGAAGAACGACTCCGTCGTCGACCTGAGCCAGCTCGAGTTCGCGATCCGCAACGAGCTGAACCGGACCGCACCGCGGGCGATGGCCGTGCTCCGGCCGCTCAAGGTGGTCATCGAGAACTACCCCGGCGACCTCGTGGAGGAACTCGACGCGATCAACAACCCGGAGGACGCTTCGGCCGGCACCCGCAAGGTGCCCTTCTCCAGGGTGCTCTACATCGAACGGGACGACTTCCGGCGCGACCCGCCCCGGAAGTTCTTCCGGCTCGCGCCCGGCCGGGAAGTGCGGCTTCGTTACGCCTACTTCATCACCTGCACCGAGGCGATCGAGGACGAGGACGGCAACGTCGTCGAACTCCGCTGCACCTACGATCCGGCCACCCGCGGCGGCGACGCGCCCGACGGCCGCAAGGTCAAGGCGACGCTGCACTGGGTCTCGGCGAAGCACGCCGTTTCAACGGAGGTCCGCCTCTACGACCGCCTCTTCAACCACCCGAACCCGGCCGGAGCGCCCGGCGAGATCGAGGATCACCTGAACCCCGGTTCGCTGGAGGTGCTGAACGACTGCCGGCTGGAACCGGGCCTCGCCGAAGCCGCGCCGGGGGACCGCGTCCAGTTCGAGCGGCTCGGCTACTTCTGCGTCGACCAGGACAGCCGTCCCGGCGCGCCGGTGTTCAACCGGACGGTGACGCTGCGGGATACGTGGGCGAAGATCGAGCGGGCGCAGAAGGCGGCGAAGCGAGGCTGACGCCCCGCGCGACTCCACTAAGGCCGGCGGGGGCGCCGGCGCACCCAGTGTGGATTGAGTCCGCGGGGATGCCGGCGCACTCGGTTTGTGGGACCGGCTCGGGACCGGTGATGGCCTGTCCGTCCTACAATCAGGGAGCCATGGCCGTCCGTCGATCCTCCGAGCAGAGCCGCGCGACCGCGCGACTGGTGAGTCAGTACGACAACCTCCTTGGCACCGTCCTCAAGGCCTGCAAGGCGCACTACGGAAGCCGATTGGCCGCCCTCGCCGTCTACGGATCCGTCGGCCGCGCCACGCCCAGGGCCGACTCCGACATCGACCTCCTCCTCGTGGCGGAAGATCTGCCGGATGGCCGGATCGCTCGGGTCGAGGAGTTCCGCACCATGGCGGGCCGGCTGCAGCCGTTGTTCGACACGGCCGCCGACCTCGGAATCCACACCCGCCTGGCGCCCATCTTCAAGACCCCCCGGGAGCTGCGTCTCGGGACCCCGCTCCTGCTCGACATGACCGAGGACGCGCGCATCCTCCACGACCCCGACAACTGCCTGGCCGACACCCTCGATCGTCTGCGTGGCCGCCTCCGCGAACTGGGCTCGAAACGGGTCTGGCAGGGCGACGAGTGGTACTGGGACCTGAAACCCGACTACAAGCCCGGCGACGTGTTCGACCTGTTCCCGCAATGACGACGAAGGGCGCTCTGGCGAGACTCGTCGAAAACCAGGTCTTGTCTCCGGCGCTCATCGCCGCTGAGTTGCGCACCACGAGGGCAGAGATCGCCGGCACACTTGGATTGGAGCGCGACGCCCTCTCGCGTGACTCGCGGATCAGGGCTCGAAAGACCCAAGGCCGTCTCCGCCAGATGCTGGAGATTCTGAACCAGGTTCGGGCCGAAACTGGCTCGCCGCTTGCGGCCTACGCCTGGTTTCGCTCGGAGCCGCTGTCCGGATTCGGTGGAGCAACGGCGTGCATGCTGCTGCGGGAAGGCAGAACCGAGCACGTCCATGCTTATCTCGACAGGCTGGCAGCCGGCGGCTACGCATAGGCCCCGCCGCATGAAGGTCGCCGCTTCGCGGCGCGTGCTCCTGGCCGCCTTCGGCGGCAGCGGGTCAGAGGACCCGCGAACCCAGCCGGCCAGAAGGCCGGCGCACCGACACGGCGCACCGGCACCGGGGTTGCGTCAGGCCAACTCTTCGAAGCGCTTCTGCAGCTTCTTCATCCGCTTGCCGGAGATGCCGCCCAGCGCTTCGATGGCGCGGCGGATGCGGGCTCGCACCAGGTCGGGTCCGAGGATCTCCATCGACTGGAACAGCGGCAGCGAGGCGGTCTCGCCGGACATGGCGACGTAGAAGGGCCGGGTCAGGTTGCGCAGGCTGACGTCCAACGCTTCGGACAGGCGCCGGAAGTGGCCCTGGACGACCTCGGCGGTGAAGGTCTGCTCGCGTTCCAGCGTCCACAGCATGAACTGAAGCGCTTCCGCCACCTGTGCCTCTTCCAGACCCTTGACGGCCAGCTTCTCACGCTCGACGGCGGGCGCATCGACGAACAGGAAGCTCGTCAGCCGCCCCCAGTCGCCCAGGGTCTCGAGGCGCGGCTGGGCTAGAGCGGCGATGGCGGCGAGCCGCTCCGACCCCATCGACCAGTCGCGGACGAGACCGGCAAGCCCGACCGCGTCGTAGTCCTCGCGCAGGTAGCGGGCGTTGAGCCAGCGCAGCTTGTCGAGGTCGAAGACGGGGCCTCCGAGCGAGATGTCCTCGAACCGGAAGGCCTTGGCGAGCTCCTCGAAGCTGAACTTCTCTTCGCCCTCCGACCGGCTGGACACCATGAGCCCCAGGAAGTTCAGCAGCGCCTCGGGCAGGAAGCCGGCATCCCGGAACCAGGTGATCGAGGTCGGATTGCGGCGCTTCGAGAGCTTGGAGCGGTTCGCGTCGTTGTTGCGCAGGAGCGGCAGGTGGCAGAAGGTCGGCGGCTCGTAGCCCAGCGCTTCGTAGAGCCGCAGGTGCTTCGGCAGGGAGTTGATCCACTCCTCCCCCCGGATCACGTGGCTGATCGCCATCGCGTGGTCGTCGACGGTGCAGGCCAGGTGGTAGGTGGGATAGCCGTCGGCCTTCAGGATGACCTGGTCGTCGATCAGCTCCCACTCGCGCCGGATCTCGCCGCGCAGGAGGTCCTGCATGACGCATTCGCCCTCGGTGGGCATCGCCAGACGGACCGTGTGTGGTTCCCCGGCCGCCGCCCGGCGCTCGGACTCGGCAGACGACAGGCTCCGGCAGCGGCGGTCGTAGCCCGGGAAGCGCTGCTCTGCCCGGTTCTCCCGGCGCATCTCGTCGAGCCGCTCCCGCGTGCAGAAGCAGCGGTAGGCGCTGCCCGCGGCGAGCAGCCGGTCGACCTCCGAGCGGTAGAGGTCCAGCCGCTCGCTCTGGCGGTAGGGCCCCTCGTCCCAATTCAGACCCAGCCAGCGCAGGGCGTCGAGGATCGCGGCCTCTGACGCGCGGCTCGAACGGGCGCGGTCCGTGTCCTCGATCCGCAGCACGAAGACGCCGCCGCGGCTGCGCGCGAAGGCCAGGTTGACCAGTGCCTGGTAGGCGGTGCCGACGTGGGGGTCGCCGGTCGGCGACGGCGCCACCCGTACGCGTACCGGCGCGTCGGTCCCGTGTTCCGCGTCGCTCATCCGCGCGCCCTTTCCCGGTACTGCGCAAGCCGGCGCTGGTGAAGCCGCAACTCGCTTTCGCTGGCCCCGCCCTGCTCCAGCGCTTCGATCACCTGCTCGATCCGGCGCGCCGCGTCGTCGTAGAAGCCCGCACCTCCCAGAGCGTCGGCCAGCTCGAGCTGGAGCTGAACCATCAGATCCCGCATCAGGTTGTCCGCGACGCCGGCAGCGGCCGCCCGGTCCAGCCGCTCGAGAGCCCGCGCCACGTCGTTCTCCCGCATCGCCAGCATGGTCGTGACGAGCAGCATGTGGACATCGTCCGGATCTTCGGCAAGGACCCGCTCGGCCTCGGCGGCCGCCTCCCCGAACTGCCCGAGCTTGAACAAAGCGCCAGCCAGCACCGCTCGCCCGCCCGCCAGATCGGGGTCGAGTTCGAGAGCGCGGCGCGCGGCCGCGGCGGCCTCCCTCGGCCGGTTCATCCGGTCGTGAACGCCGGCCGCGGCGAAGTGCGCCTGGGCGTTCCCGGGTTCCAGTTCGATCAGCCGCCGTAGTTCCCCGAGGGAAGCCTGCAACTGCCCCGTCTCCCGGTAGGTCTTGCTCCGGCGCAGAAAGCTCTCCGAGTCCACGGCCAGCAGGTCGACCTGGGCGCGGCGCGGGTCGCGCTGGTGGAGCAGCGGCGGCAGGTCCCGCGCCGCCTGGGCGAGACGCCTCGCCCCGTCGCGGTCGCCTGCCCGGTGCCGGGCGCGCGACAGCATGGCGACGACGGCCTGCGTATCGGAACTCAAATCGTAGGCGCGTTCGAGATCACGGATGGCCTGATCGACTTCGCCGCGCCCGAGAGCGAGGCGGCCGAGGCCGAGGTGCGCGACCGCGTTGTCGGGTTCGAGACGCGCGGCTTCCCGGTAGTGCTCGTCCGCGTCGGCGGCGAGGCCGATCTTCTCGAGGGCGGAGGCGAGGCGGATGCGGGCCGGCGCGTAGTTGGGGTCGAGTTCGACGGCCCGGCGGTAGAACGCCGCCGCCGCGGCCGGATCGCGGGCCTCTTCCACGTTCGCTCGCAGATAGACCCAGCGGAAGTCGCCGGGCGCCAGCCGCGAAGCCTCGGCGTACGCGGCCGCGGCCCCCTCGTCGAACTGGTGGGCGTGGAGGGTCATGGCGAGGCGGCCCCAGACGGCTGGAGAGTCGGGTTCGCGGGTGGCGGTGGCGAGCTCCTTTTCGATGGCGGCTCGGACCCGGGGTTCGACGGCGGTGAGGTCGGGGGTGGGGAGTTCGGCGGCCTGGGTGACGGCGGGAACGAGTACCAGGACTGCAATGACGACGCCGCAGCGGCCGCCCGACCACTGGGTGCGCCGGCGCCCTCGCCGGCTGCCGCCGTAGGCGGCGGGAGAAACGCGCCGGCCAACGGACGGCTCGGCTCTACTGAACGCTCTCATCGGCCTTCTCCGCGCAGGAGCGTCACTTCGCTACCGCTTGCCGCGCCGTCGAACTCCTCGACCGCGCCGCCCGGCCAGGTCACCTCGAAGCGCTCGACGTTGTTGGCGTCCCCAAGGCCGATGTGGAGCGGCGCCTCGCCTCCGGTCAGGTAGCCGCCGAGCGGCAGCACGAGGCGGCGAACCGGCCGGCCGTCGATCCACGCAGTGACCGAGGCACCCAGGGCCGTGCGGCGCAGTTCCGGGTCGACGACACGCAGCCCCACCCAGCCCCCTGCGGCCGCCGCGGTCTCCGTGATCGTCTCGTTGCGATAGACGCGCGCCGGCCCCTCCAGATTGCTGACCAGCAGGTCCAGATCGCCGTCGCCCTCCAGGTCGAAGGGAACCAGGCTGCGGCTTACGTCGAGCGCCGTCCCGAAGTCGGCCGAAGCGCCGCTGGCATCGGCGAAGGCGCCGGCCCCATCACCGAGCATCAGCAGGTTGGGCTCGGCGTAGCCGCGCCAGAACCAGTCGTCACGGTCGGAGAGCGTCTCCGGGCGTTGCTTGACCGCGCCGTTGACCACGGCGAGGTCCAGGTCGCCGTCGTTGTCGGCGTCGAAGAAGGCGGTTCCGAAGCCGGTGTACGGCGTGCTGGGCGCCGCCAGGCCGGCTTCGGCGGCCCGGTCCTCGAAGCCGGCCGCCGCCCCCGGTGTTCCACCCAGGTTCACGTACAGCGTGTTCGTCTCCTCGATCAGGTGACTCAGGAACAGGTCCACGTCTCCGTCGCCGTCGATGTCACCCAGTGCTATGCCCATACCCGCCTCGCCTACACCAAACCGATTGTAGGCGGCACCGAGCAGCACCGCGTCGTCCTCGAACACGCCGCCGCCACGGTTGATCCAGAGCTGGTTCGGGTCGGCGTCGTTGGCGACGTAGACGTCGGGCAGTCCGTCCTCGTCGAGGTCGGCGGCAACGACGCCCAGGCCCGCGTCCTCGATCAGCGAAACGCCCGCATCCCGGCTGCGATCGACGAAGCGCCGGCCGCCCTCGTTCCGGTAGAAGACGTCCGCCTCGCCCTCGAACTGCTGCGGACCGCAGTAGTCGACCCGACCGCCCTGGACCTGGCACTCGCGGGCCTCGTTCCACTGAACGTAGCGAGCGACGTAGAGGTCCAGCCAGCCGTCGAGATCCGCGTCGAAGAGCACGGCCGAGGTCGACCAGCCGGGCGTCACAACACCGAAGTCCTCCGTCACGTCGACGAAGCGGCCGCCGCCTTCGTTGCGGTAGAGCACATCGGGCCCGAAGTTCGTCACGTAGAGATCGAAGTCGCCGTCGTTGTCGATGTCCCCGACGGCCGCGCCCATGCCGTAGCCGGGATTGTCCAGACCCGACCCCGCCGTCGCGTCGACGAAACGGCCGCGCGGCCGCTGCAGGTAGAAGCGGTTGCGCCCCGCCTCGCCGGCGATCTCGCTGCCCGCGTTCGGGAAGTAGAGGTCGAGCAGACCGTCGCCGTCCGCATCGAACGCCGCGACGCCGCCGCCCATGATCGCCGGCATCGGAAAGGCCCCGGCGGAGTCCGTCGCGTGAACGAAGTCGAGGCCGGTCTCGGCGGTCACGTCGACGAATCGCACACCTCCCGCGGCCGCGACGTCCGCCGACGGCGCAGCCGGCGGCTCCGAAGCGCCGTCCTCCACCGCGCAACCGAGGATCGCGGCTGCGGTCGCGGACAAAGCGAGGAGACGCATCAATTGACCCCGGCTGCGGCATCCGCCTCCAGCCGACGGCGTCGCCGGGCATAGCGCCGGATCATCCCCAGCATCGTCTCCTCGTCGTGGATGCCGCACAGAGGGAAGACGTCGAACATCAGGGTCGGCACGCCCTCGACCCCGGCCGCCACCGCGTTCCGCGTGACCTCGGCCAGCCGGCGGCCGGCGGCAAGATCGTCGGCCGATCCGAGCGGGAAGGGAACACGGCGCTCGAAGTCCCGCAGCAGATCCTCGACCTCGACGGCGCGCTCGTAACAGGCCGCGAACACCGCCTCCCGCCATTCCCGTTCGATCGCCGGGTCGAGTCCGCGGTCGATGCGCTCGTCCAGGACCACCGCTACCTCGCCGGCCAGGCGCGAGTCGGGCCAGCGCGCGGGTGGGTCGAAGTTCACGTCCAGCGCCGCAGCCACCCTCAGCAGGCTCTGCCGCCGTGCCGGGTCAAGAAGCCGGCCGCGCTGGAAGTTCCCCACGCCGGTCAGGTCGATCGCCTTCCACCGCAGGTCGACGCGCTCCGCCGCTAGCGCCTCGTCGACCCGGGCCAGGACCCGGTGCGCCACATAGCTCAGGCTGGAGGCGAAGTCGTAGTAGACGAACACCTCGAGCGGCGCATCTCCCGCGCTCGGCCTGCCGTCTCCGCTCAACTTCCGTACCCCTCGGGGTTCGCGTTCTGCCAGCGCCAGGCGTCGGCGCAGATGTCGTCCAGGCCGCGCTCCGCCGTCCAGTCAAGGTCGCGGCCCGCGAGCGACGGATCCGCCCATACCTCCGTCGCGTCGCCCTGCCGCCGCCCTTCGAGCACGGTCGGTACTTCCCGGCCGCTGGCCCGCTTCACCGCCTCGAGCACCTCGAACACCGTGACCCCGCAGCCGGTGCCCAGGTTGTACTCGGAGCAGCCGTTGACCGCAGGCAGGCGGTCCAGCGCCCGCAGATGCCCGGTCGCGACGTCCACCACATGGAGATAGTCCCGGATCGCCGTGCCGTCCCGGGTCGGATAGTCCGTCCCGAACACGCGAAGCTCGCGCAACGTTCCAACCGCGGCCTGCATCGCGCTCGGCAGCAGGTTCTCTGGAAGGCCCCGTGGGTCCTCGCCGATCCGGCCGCTCGGGTGAGCCCCGGCGGGGTTGAAGTAGCGCAGCGAGAGGATCCGCCAGTCCTCCTCCGAAGCGGCCACATCTCGCAGCATGCGCTCGACGCAGAGCTTCGTCTGGCCGTAGGGATTGGAGGGCCTGAGCGGCGCGCTCTCGGCCAGCGGGCAGGCGCCCGGCCCCGGATCGCCGTAGACCGTCGCGGACGACGAGAAGACCAGCCGGCGCACGTCGTGCCGGCGCATCGCCCTCAGCAGACTGATGGTGCCCGCCACGTTCGTACGGTAGTAGCCAAGCGGGTCGGCGCAGGACTCGCCCACCGCCTTCTTCGCGGCGAAGTGGATGACCGCCGCACAGCCGCCGTCGCCGAACGCTCGCTCGAGCGCAGCCTCGTCGAGCACGTCTCCTTCGACGAAACGCAGGTCCCGCCCCGCCAGTTCCTGTACCCGGCGCAACGCCTCGGGCGAACTGTTCGAGAGATCGTCGATGACGGTCACGTCCCAACCGGAAGCGAGCAGCTCGACGCAGGTGTGACTGCCGATAAAGCCGGCTCCGCCGGTGACCAGAACGCGCTTCGCCATGCGCGCGAGTCTATTGGCGCTTCGGCCGGTACACTGATCGAAGGGAGTTCAGATGGCGCAGCGCTCACAGGACTGGTGGAACCAGGCCCAGCGCGACCTGGAGACCGCCGCAGAGAACAGGGAGAACGGACGGCACGAATGGGCTTGCTTCGCGGCCCACCAGGCGGCCGAGAAGGCGGTCAAGGCGCTCCACCTCGCGCTGGGCCAGGAGGCATGGGGCCACGTCGTGGCTCGACTCCTGGCCGATCTGCCCACGTCCGCACCGGCGGAGCTCGTAGACAGCGCTAAAGTCCTCGACAACTTCTACGTTCCTGCGCGTTACCCGAACGGACACGCCGAAGGCGCCCCGTTCGAACACTATGGTCCGATTCAGAGCGAACTGGCGCTCAGCCATGCCCGTCACATCTTCGATTTCGTCGATCAAGCGCTGGCCGAACACTGACGCCGTCCTCCGTGTTCTCGAGGATTGGGGCGAAACAGCAGCCAAACGACGCCACGACCTGATCGCGCTCGGCTACTTCGGGTCCTACGCGCGCGGTGACGAGGGCTTCGGCAGCGACCTGGACCTGATAGCGATCGTCGAAGCCGACGACCGGCCGGCGATGGAGAGGACCCGCGAGTGGCCCACCGAGAATCTGCCGGTGCCGACAGACCTGCTCGTCTACACGGCCCACGAGTGGCGGCGGTTGCAAGCCGAAGGCGGCCGGTTCGCGCGGACGTTGAGAACTGAAACGCGTTGGCTCGTCACGCGAGACGCGCCATAGCCGCCTCGTCCTCGGCAGGGCCGAACCTGTCCCGCCCGTTGCGACGCTAGCGATCCCCGGGCAGGGGCACCGCAAGCGCCACTCACGGATCCGCGACTCGGCGGTGCTACGATCCCGCGCCGGATCGAGGAGGAAATCACGCCATGCCAACACCCGTTCGAGTCGCCGTCACCGGAGCCGCCGGTCAGATCGGCTATTCCCTGATCTTCCGGATCGCCGCCGGCGAGATGCTCGGACCGGAGCAGCCGGTGAGCCTCCAGCTTCTGGAGATTCCGCCGGCGATGGATGCCCTCGCCGGCGTCGTCATGGAGCTTCGCGACTCGGCCTATCCGCTCCTGCACGACATCGTGACGAGTTCCGACGCGGACGAGGCCTTCGACGGCGCGGACGTCGCGATGCTGGTCGGCGCGCGGCCGCGCGGGCCGGGCATGGAGCGCAAGGACCTGCTGCAGGCGAACGCGGCGATCTTCTCGGTGCAGGGCAAGGCGCTCGACGCCCACGCCAGCCGCGACGTGCGGGTGGTCGTCGTCGGCAATCCGGCGAACACGAACGCCCTGATCGCGGCCAGCAACGCGCCGAGCCTGGACCGGCGCCAGTTCACGGCGATGACCCGCCTCGACCACAACCGGGCGATCAGCCAGCTCGCGGAGAAGACCGGCGCCCACACGACCCGCGTGCGCCGGATGACGATCTGGGGCAACCACTCGGCGACCCAGTACCCGGACCTCAACCACGCCCTGGTCGACGGCCGGCCGGCGCCGGAACTCGTCGACGAGGCCTGGACCCGCGAGGAGTTCATCCCCACCGTTCAGCAGCGCGGCGCGGCGATCATCAAGGCACGCGGGGCCTCGTCCGCGGCCTCGGCGGCCGCCGCGGCGATCGACCACATCCGCACCTGGGTCCAGGGCACGGCCGACGGCGACTGGGTCAGCATGGCGATTCCCGCCGACGGCAGCTACGGCGCGCGCGAAGGCGTCATCTACTCCTTCCCGGTGACCACCAGCGGCGGCGACTACGAGATCGTGCAGGGCCTCGACGTCGACGAGTTCAGCCAGGGGCGGATGCAGGCGACTCTGGACGAGCTGTTCGAAGAGCGCGCCGGCGTCGAAGAGTTGCTGCCGTAGCGCAAGGCAGGCGGGCGGTTCCCGCTTCACCGCTTCTCCATCGGGCGGCGCTATGCTGGCGGCGCCCGCCTTCAACTGCCCCAATCGCCCGACACGGAGAACACGATGGACCAGAAGCTCCACGACCGTTTGAATACCCACCTTGGGCTCGAGTTCGAGGCCGCGCATCGCTACCTCTCGATGGCGCTCTGGCTCGAGCGCATCGACCTGCCCGGCTTCGGCGCCTGGCTGCGCGGCCAGTCGGCCGACGAACTCGGCCACGCCCACCGCATCATCGACCACCTGGCCGACCGCGATCTGCTCGTGAAGATTCCCGAGATTCCGGCCCAGCCGACCGAGTGGGAATCGCCGGAAGCCGCCGTCGCCGACATTCTCGAGAGCGAGCAGCGGGTCACCAGGGCGATCGAGAAGCTCTACGACCTCTCCGAGAAGGTCCACGACCGCGCCGCCTCGATCATGCTCCAGTGGTTCATCAACGAGCAGGTCGAGGAGGAGAACGTCGCCCGCACACTGCTCGGCCGGCTGCGCCTGGTGGGCGGCGACGGCGTCGGTATGCTGATGATCGACCAGGAACTCGCGAAGGGCACGGTCCCCGGCGCCATGGCGGAACCGGGAACGGACGGAGCCGAATGACCACGGGAGCCGAATGACGTCAACAGACCAGGACAGCCAGACCCCAGCCCCGCAGGCGCCCAGCCGGCGGTACTCCAACTACGTCCTGGGCGTCCTCGTCCTGGTCTACGTCTTCAACTTCATCGACCGTCAGATCCTCTCGATCCTCGCCGAGGACATCCGCAACGACCTCGGCGTCAGCGACGCCCAGCTCGGCTTCCTCTACGGCACCGCGTTCGCCGTCTTCTACGCCATCTTCGGGATTCCGATCGGCCGCCTGGCCGACATGTGGACCCGCAAGAGCCTGATCTCGGTCGGCCTGGCCGCGTGGAGCCTGATGACCGCGCTGTCGGGCACCGCGCGCGGCTTCGCTTCGCTCGCCGCCTACCGGGTCGGCGTCGGCATCGGCGAATCGAGCGCCGGACCGGCCGCGTTCTCCATGCTCGGGGACTACTACCCGCCGCGGCTGCGGGCCACGGTGACCGCGATGTACTCGAGCGGCGTCTACATCGGCGCCGGCCTCGGCATCCTGATCGGCGGTCAGATCGTCGACCGCTGGAACAACGCGTACGCCGACGGCGGGGCGCCTTTCGGCCTCGTCGGCTGGCAGGTCGCCTTCTTCGCCGTCGGGCTGCCGGGCCTGCTGATGGCGATCTGGGTGTGGACTCTGAAAGAGCCCGTGCGGGGCCAGAGCGAGGGCATCGTCACTCCCCCGCATCCCGCGCCGTTCAAGGAACTGGGCAAGGAAACGGCCGCCATTCTGCCGCCGCTCACCGTGTTCTCGCTCTTCGCGAGCGGCGGCTTTCGCGCGATCAGCCGAAACCTGCTGATAGCCGTCGGATGCGCCGTAGTCGCCTTCGGCCTGATCCAGGTCTTCGGCAACCCGGTGCAGTGGATCGCGCTCGCCATCGGCGCCTATGCCTTCCTGTCCTGGGTGCAGGGCCTGAAGCTGCGGGACAGGCCCACGTTCGAGTTGATCTACCGGTCCCGGTCGATGATCTACGGCATGTTCGGCTTCGGCTGGATGGCGTTCGTCGGTTACGGCCTCGGCTTCTGGGCGCCCACGTTCTTCCGGCGGGTTCACGACCAGAGCGCCGGCGAAGCCGGCCTGATTCTCGGCCTCACGGCCGCCGTCGCCGGCTGGCTCGGCGTCGCCGGAGGCGGCTGGTTCTCCGACCGCATGAAGCGGAAGAGGCCGAACGCCCGGCCGCTCTGCGGCATCATCATCGCCGTCGGCTCGATCCCCCTGGGCGCCTTCCTCGTGCTGACCGAGAGCGTCACGACCGCCTACGTGATGAACTTCCTCTTCACGGTCTTCGGATCAGCCTGGATCGGTTCGGCCGTCGCCATGGCCAACGACCTCGTGCTGCCCAGAATGCGCGGAACCGCATCGGCGTTCTACATCCTCATGATGACCTTCGTGGGTCTCGCCCTGGGTCCTTTCCTCATGGGCTGGCTGAGCACGACCCTGGAGGCTGGCGGCGTCGACTCCGGCCGCTCGTTGCAACTGGCGATGCTCGCCAGCCTTGGCGCGTACGTCCTCGGCGTGATCTTCTTCTGGCTGGCCGGCCGCTCGGTGGCGAACGATGAGAGCACGCGGATCGAGCGCGCGCAGGCCGTCGGCGAAGTCGTCGAGGCGGCCTGACCGCGCTACGCACCCAGCCTTGCCATCACCGGCGCGTGGTCGGAGGCGATGAGCCCCTCCTTCTTCTTCCTGTAGTCGCGGTCGGTCTCGACCTCCTGGACACGCTCCCGTACGGTTTCGGTCGCCAGCAGGAAGTCGATCCGCAGGCCCAGGTTGCGGTGAAAGGCGCCGAACCGGTAGTCCCACCAGGAGAACTTGACCGTCTCCGGATGGAGTTCCCGGAACAGGTCGACGAAGCCGAGGTCCAGCAGCGCGCGAAACCGGTCGCGCTCCGCCTCCGTGTGGTGGATGCCGCCGGCCAGACGATCCTCGTCGTGAGTGTCGAGGCGCGTCGGCGCGATGTTGAAGTCGCCGCAGAGAACCGCGGACTCGTCCGCGCCGAGTGAACCGCCCAGGTAGTCCCGGAGCGAGTCGAACCACGCCAGCTTGCGCGGGTAGTCCAGGTGATCGATGTCCTTGCCGTTCGGGCAGTAGACGGTCGTGAAGTCGAGGCCCGCGGTCTTCACCCGTAGCAGGCGCGCGCCGGCCTCCTCTTCGCCCGGCAGGCCGGACTGGACCTCCTCAATCGGATGGCGCGAGAGGACAGCGACGCCGTTCCAGGCCTTCTGGCCGCACACGGCGGCGTGGTAGCCGAGTTCCTCGAGCGCCGGGATCGGGACGTTGTCGGCGGTCGCCTTGAGTTCCTGAAGGCCGACGACATCGGGCCGCCGCGCCTTGAGCCAGTGGACCAGGAAGTCGAAGCGCGCTCCCAGGCCGTTGATGTTCCAGGTGGCAATCAGCAAGCCGCTAGCTCCAGCCGCAGGACCGGCCGGCGTTCTGCTCCTTGAGCCAGTCGGCGAGCGGGGCGAAGTAGTCGAGGATCGCCGTGGCGTCCATCTCCCGGCTGCCGCCCATGGCCTCGAGCGCCTCGGGCCACGGCCGGCTCAGACCCATCGCCATCATCTCGCGCAGGCGACGGCCCGCCTCTTCCTCGCCGTAGATCGAGCAGCGGTGGAGCGGACCTTCGTAGCCGATCGCCGCGCACAGGTCGCGGTGGAACTGGAACTGGAGGATGTGCGCCAGGAAGTAGCGCGTGTACGGCGTGTTGCCCGGCACGTGGTACTTCGCGCCCGGGTCGAAGTCCTCCTCCGTTCGCGTCGATGGAGCGGTCACTCCCTGGTACTGCTCGCGCAGGCGCCACCAGGCCGCGTTGTACTCCTCGGGCGGCGTCTCGCCGGAGAACACGCCCCAGCGCCAGCGGTCGACGAGCAGGCCGAAGGGCAGGAAGGCGACCTTGTCCAGCGCCATCCGCATGAGGAGCGAGAGGTCGGCCTCGGCCGGCGGCTCCTCGTCGAGCAGACCGATGTCGACGAGGTAGCCCGGCGTGACGGACAGGGAAATCGTGTCGCCCAGCGCCTCGTGGAACCCGTCGTTCGCGCTGTCCCGGAACAGGGGCGGCAGCTCCCGGTAGCCGAGCTGGTAGTAGGTGTGGCCGAGTTCATGGTGGATCGTCGAGAAATCCTCGGCGTTGATCTGGATGCACATCTTGATCCGGACGTCCTCGTCCAGGTCGAGCTGCCAGGCGCTCGCGTGACAGACGACATCGCGGTCTCGGGGCCGGAGGAACTGGGAGCGCCGCCAGAAGGTGTCGGGAAGCTCTTCCATCCCGAGCGAGGTGAAGAAGCCCTCGGCGATCTCGACCATCTCCCGCTCCGACGTCTGACGCTCGCGGAGAATCTCCGTCAGGTCGTATCCGGGATCGGCCGTCTGCGGCGCGACGAGGTCGAACACGTTGGACCACGTCTGCGCCCACATGTTGCCGAGAACGTGCGCCGGGATGGCGCCCTCGGGATCCACGACGTCCGGACCGTACTGCTCCGCGAGTTCGGCGCGGACGTGGCAGTGCAGATCGTCGTAGAGCGGCTTCACCTGCTCCCAGAGACGGTCCGTCTCCGCGGCGAAGTCGTTCGGCGGCATGTCGTAGCCCGACCGCCACATCGCGCCGGTGTCGTCGTAGCCGAGGCCCCGGGCGCCCTCGTTCGAAAGCTCGACGAAGCGCTGGTAGTCCGCGCGCATCGGCGGCGAGATCGTGCGCCAGCCCTCCCAGGCGTCGAGCAGAGCGGCAGCGTCCCGGCTGTTGTCGATCACGTCCTCCAGATCGTCGAGCGAACGGCAGGAATCCGGCCCGCTCGGACAGTGCCTGCCGGTGCCGTAGGCCGCTTCCATCCTGGTCGTGATCTGGCTCAGTTCCTCGATCTTCGCCTCGTCAGCGGGCGCGGCCACGGTCAGTCCGCCGCGAAGCAGGTTGAGCTTGCGCGCCACCTCGTCCGCCTCCAACGCCGCGTCGTAGGTCGCCGCCTCCTGCGCGAAGTCGATCGCGCGGGTCAGCGCCTCCGCTCCGGCACGGGCCGCCAGGGCGGTCGTGTCCTCGTTGATGTACGTCGATTGCACCCAGGCCGCGCGGCTGCCGTCGTAGTAGTGCTCCATGAGCGTCTCCTCGGCCGCTGCCGTGAACTCGGCCGCCGTCGGCCGTGCTTCGCCGGCGCAGCCGGCAAGCAGGACGGCCGCGGTAGCGGCCAGGAGCAGGCAGAAGGGGCCCAGGTAAACAGGAATTGCTCGGGTTCGAAGCGGAATCAGCGACACGGCGAGTCCTCCCTATCGGTTCCAGGCCCCAATCGGCTCCAGGCGGCCAACGGCGGGACCGAGTATCGACTCTATTCCAGGGCTCCGCGCCGGCACGCCGGAGCGCGGCTCCATAGAATCCCGGTCCGATGGCCCCGATCGTCATCGGCACCAGGGCAACGCCACTGGCGCGGATTCAGGCCGACCTGGTCGCCCGGCGGCTCGGCGAGCTCGGCGTGGACACGGCAGTGCGAGCCATGTCTTCCCAGGGCGACCGCAGCCTCGGCGGCAGTTTCGCCCAGGCCAAGGGCGTATTCACCGGCGAGCTGACCGCGGCCCTGCGCGACGGCTCCGTGGATCTCGTCGTCCACTCGCTGAAGGACCTGCCGGTGGAGGACGAGCGGGACCTGGTGATCGCGGCGGTGCCGGAGCGGGAGCGACCGTTCGATCTGCTGCTGTTCGCGCCGGGCGACGAAGCGAACGAGGCGAGCGAAGGGGCGCCGACGCTCGCGGAGCTGATCGATCACGGCGACGACGCCCTGGAGAAGCAGACCAGGCCGGCGGCCGCGGCGTTCGCGCCGCTCTCGGTCGGCGCGCGCCTGGGCACCTCGTCGCCACGCCGGCAGGCCGGGGCGCTGGCTCTGCGGCCGGACCTCGTCTGCTGCGCCGTCCGCGGCTCGGTGGGACGCCGGCTCGAGTGGCTCCGGAGCGGCGCGATCGACGCCCTGCTGGCGGCGGAAGCGGGCGTCCTGCGCCTGGCGCGAAACGGCGAGCTGGAAGCTTCAGCCGGCGCCATCCGCGGTTTCCGGCTGGACCTTCGCTCCTGGCCATGCGCTCCCGGCCAGGGCGCCCTCGCGGTGCAGGTCCTGCGCGGCGGGCGGCTGGATGGCCATGCGGCAATGGCGGCGCTCGACCACTCTCCGAGCCGGGCGGCGGCCTTCGCCGAGCGTGCCCTGCTCGGCCGGTTGGGGGGTGGCTGTCTGCGGCCTTTCGGGGCTTGGGCGGACGCCGGCGAGGGGGAGGCGGAAGAGGTCGTACTGCGTGAGGTCCATGCCCTGATCGCACCCGATGAGTGGCGGGAGGCGGCCGCGGTCGGGGAGGCGCCGGCTGCCGTCGGCGCAGCGGTCTCGATCGCTGACCGAGCCGGGGGCATCGATCTTGACGCGTTGGCGGAGCGGATTGAGCGGGGTCTGGCGGAGTTCGGTGCCGGCCTGACGGCCGGCGCGTTCTCGAAGCCGCCTGCGGCGGCGGCCGGCGAGGGCGCCGGCGCACCCAGTGAGGAGCGTCCTACCGATCCGACGCCGGACCTCATCGTGACTTCCGGCCCGACGACTGTTCGGCGCCTGACGAGGCGGCTGCCTCCAGGCGTGGGCGTCGCCGCTCTGCCGGCGACCACCGTCGAGATCTTCGACACCCCCTGGCCGGCGGACCGTATCGACCTGGACCGTCCGCGACGCCAGTGGCCGTGGCTGCTCGTCTCCTCGCCGAACGCCGCGTGCGTCGTCGCGGAGCGCGCCGCGCGCGAGCCGGTCTGGGGCCGGCTGCCGTGGTGCGCGCTGGGCGAAGGGACCGCCCGCGCGCTGCTCGCGGCCGGCGTGCCGCCGAACCTGGCCGCGCGGGCCTCCGGCGGCCGGGACCTTGCCGGCTACGCGGCCCGGGTGCTCGACCCGCGTTGCCCGCTGTTCGTGCCGCATTCCGCCCGCGGCGGAGCGTCGCTCGTCGAGGCGCTCCAGGCGGCCGGCCGCCAGGTCACTGCCTGGGCGGCCTACACCGTGCATCCGAACGACGCACTCGACTGGCCGCAAGGTTGGCAAGCGGCCCACGCCCGCGTACTCTTCACGGCTCCATCGGCGGTTTCCGCCTTCGCAGCGTCCGGCCTGGACTGGCCGGGAAGCTGCTGGGCGATCGGAGCCGCCACAGCCGCGGCGCTCCGCAGCGCCGGAGCCGGCAACGTGAAGTGCGCAGAGGAACCGACCGCCGCCGGCATCGAACGCCTGTGGCTCGACGAAGCGGACGCGGACCCGAGGGGGACTGAATGAGCGCCGGACGAAGCAGTGAAGACCTCTGGGTGGAGGCGCAGCGCCACCTGGTCGGCGGCGTGAACAGTCCGGTGCGGGCATACCGCGCGGTCGGCGGCACGCCGCCCTTCATCGCCGAGGCCGAAGGGGCGGTCATGCGCTCGGTCGACGGCAGGAGCTACGTCGACTTCGTCGGCTCCTTCGGGCCCCTGGTGCTGGGACACAGCCACCCGGCCGTGGTCGAGGCGGTGTGCGAGGCGGCAGCGCGCGGCACGTCCTTCGCCGCGCCCCACGAGGGCGAGGTTGAGCTGGCGCGGATGGTCAAGGAACTCGTGCCGGTCATCGAGAAGATCCGGTTCGTCAACTCCGGCACCGAGGCGACCCAGTCGGCGGTCCGGCTCGCCCGCGGCTGTACCGGCCGCGACCTGGTGCTCAAGTTCGAAGGCTGCTACCACGGCCACGTCGACGCCCTGCTGGTCGAAGCCGGAAGCGGTCTCGCCACCTTCGGGATCGCCTCGAGCGCCGGCATCCCGGCGGCGACCGCGCGCGACACGATCGTCCTGCCGCTCGACGACGAGGAGGCGCTGAAGGAGGCCTTCCGGCGCCACGGGGACAACCTGGCGGCCACGATCATCGAGCCGCTGCCGGCGAACAACGGCCTCCTGGTGCAGCGGCGGGGCTATCTGCAACTCCTGCGCCGCCTGTGCACCGAGCACGGCGCACTGCTGATCTTCGACGAAGTGTTGAGCGGCTTCCGGGTCCCCGGAGTCACCGTCGGCGCTCAGCTCGGCATCGAGCCCGATCTCGTCACGCTCGGCAAGGTGATCGGCGGCGGACTGCCGGTCGGCGCCTACGGCGGCCCGGCGCGGCTGATGGACCGGCTTTCGCCGCTCGGCCCCGTCTACCAGGCGGGCACGTTGTCCGGGAACCCGCTCGCCGTCGCCGGCGGACTCGCCACCCTGCGCGAACTCGCGGCCGGCGATGGATGGAAGCGGATGGAAGACCAGGGCGCGCTCCTCGACCGCGAGCTCGGCCCCGTCCTCGAAACGAGCGGCCACCCCTACCGGCTCGTCCGCTGCGGGTCGATCTTCTGGCTCGCGTACGGCGACGGCGAACCGCCGCGCCGGGCCGACCGCTTCCACCCGAACACGGCCGAGGTCTTCGGCCTCCTCCACCGCGGGCTGCTCGACCGCGGCTACATGCTCGCCCCGTCCGCGTTCGAGGTCGGCTTCCTTTCCCTCGCCCACGACGAGGAGACGCTCGGCGCTTTCGCCACGGCGGTCGGCGAAGCCCTGGCGGAGATTCCGGCGCCGTGAGTCCCGCTTCCGGTACGAGCGCCGACCAGTCGACGGCGGCCGGGGAACCGCAGAACGACGCCGGCGCGGTTGCCGCCTACTTCCGCGGCCTGCAGGACGGCATCTGCAACGCACTGGTCGAGATCGACGGCACCCCGTTCGACGCCCGCGAGTTGACGAACGAGCGGGGCGGATGCGCCCGGCCCAGGGTGCTGACCGACGGCCCCGTGATCGAGAAGGCCGCCGTGAACTTCAGCCATTCACGCGGCGACTCCCTGCCCCTCGCCGCGACCGAGCGGCGGCCGGAACTGGCGGGGCGTTCCTTCGAGGCGACCTCCGTGTCCCTGATCGTGCACCCGCGCAACCCGTACGCACCGACGAGCCACGCCAACATCCGCTTCTTCATCGCGCATCCGCCCGCGGACGCCGAACCCCAGGGCGCCGCCCATGCGGACGAGGAGGGCTGGTGGTTCGGCGGCGGCTTCGATCTGACCCCCTACTACGGCTTCGAGGAGGACGCGGTTCACTGGCACCGCACCGCGGCCGAGGCCTGCGCGCCTTACGGCGACGACCTCTACGCCCGCTACAAGGCCGCCTGCGACGACTACTTCTACCTTCCCCACCGGCAGGAGATGCGCGGCGTCGGCGGTCTCTTCTTCGACGATCTGAACCGGCTCGAACGACCGGCCGAACTCAGCCGCTTCGAACGCTGCTTCTCCTTCGCCCGCAGCGTCGGCGACCACTTCCTGCCCGCCTACCTGCCGATCCTGGAGCGCCGCAGGGGTCTTTCCTACGGCGAGCGCGAGCGCGACTTCCAGCTCTACCGCAGGGGGCGCTACGTGGAGTTCAACCTGGTGTACGACCGCGGCACGCGCTACGGACTCCAGGCGAGGGCCCGAACCGAGTCGATCCTGGCGTCCCTGCCGCCGCTGGCGGCGTGGCGCTACGACTACGCGCCCGAACCCGGAACCCCCGAAGCCCGCCTCTCCTCCGACTTCCTGGTCCGCCGCGACTGGATCTGACCGACACCGCATGACCAGCGGCACATCCCTCTACGAACCCGAACCGCGCGTCGACGCCTCCGTGGACCGCGGCGCCATCGGCGTCCTGCTCGCCAACGTCGGCACCCCCGCGGCGCCCACGGCGGGGGCCCTGCGCCGCTACCTCCGGCAGTTCCTGAGCGACACCCGCATCGCCGAGGTGCCGCGCTGGAAGTGGCTGCCGATCCTCTACCTGTTCGTGCTGACGACGCGGCCCCAGCGGGTCGCGAAGCTCTACGAGAAGATCTGGACCGACGAGGGCTCGCCGCTCCTCGCGATCGGCAAACGCCAGGTCGAGGGCATCGCCGCGAGGCTACGGCAGCAGCAGGGCGAAAGCGGTCCCCCGTTCCATGTCGCCCTCGGGATGCGCTACGGCGAACCGTCGATCGGAAACGCGCTCGCGGAACTCCGCAACAGGGGATGCACGCGCCTCCTGTTCTTCCCGCTCTTCCCGCAGTACTCGGCCGCCACCACGGCGTCCACGATCGACATGCTCGCCCGGCAACTCGGCCGCTGGCGTTGGGTGCCCGAACTGCGGACGATCAACAGCTACTACGACGACCCCGGCTTCCTGCGCTCGCTCGCCGCGAGCATCCGCGAAACCTGGAGCGACGGAGAGCCCGACCGGCTCGTCCTCTCCTACCATGGCGTGCCGCAGCGCTACATCGACAACGGCGACCCGTACCAGTGCCAGTGCCTGGAGACCACGCGCCTGCTGGTCCGGGAGCTCGGCGTCGACGAGGAACGGGTGGTCAGCACCTTCCAGTCCCAGTTCGGCCGCGAGTTGTGGATCGGCCCGAAGACGGATGCCACGATGCGCGAGCTGCCCGAGGCCGGCCTCGGGAACGTCGACGTCGCCTGTCCCGGCTTCTCCGCCGACTGCATCGAGACGCTCGAAGAGATCGAGGTCGAGAATCGCGGCTACTTCGAGGAGTCCGGCGGCGAGCGCCTTCGTTACATCCCCTGCCTCAACGACCGCCCCGACCATCTCGACGCGCTGACCGACCTGATCCTCCGCAACACCCGCGAGTGGCGAACACTGGGTGCGCCGGCGCCCCCGCCGGCATCAGACGTGCCGCCGAGATGCGGCGTGCGCGAGAGTGGACCGTCGACGCCGACACAACCGTGACAATCCAGGCGTCCCACTAGGTCAGAATCGCCCGATGGACAACTGTTGCGTCGTGGCGGTGACCTGGCGGTACGCGAGCGCCGAGGAGATCGCGCAGTACACCGTGCCGGATGAGCGGCGGGCCGCCGAGATGCGGCGGCTGAAGCAGCGGATCGGCGCTCAGGGGCTGATCTATCTCGCCACGTGCAACCGGGTGGCGTTCGCCTTCTCGGCCGAGCCCGGAGCTACCTTGGCCTCGTGCCGGCGGGAGCTGTTGCGGCTGGTGGCCGGCGAGGGGGCGGCGCGGCGAGTCTTCCGGAGCTGGGAAGGGGAAGGCGCGGTCGAGCACCTGTACCTGGTAGCGGCCGGCCTCGACTCGGCCCAGCCTGGAGAGCGGGAGATCCGCGGCCAGTTGCGCGACGCGCTGGAGGAGGCGACGGCCAGCGGCACGGTCGACCCGGAGTTGCGGCGCGTGGTCGAATCGGCGCTTCGGGCCGGCAAGCGGGTACACCGGGAGACCGGGGTCGGCGCCGGGCGCACGTCGCTGTCGGAGATCGCGGCCGACCTGTTGACCGAGCGCGCCGCGGAGCATCCGGGGCCGGTGGCGCTGGTCGGCGTCGCGGCGATGACCGAGACGTGTACGGAACGGCTGCACTCCCGCGGAATCCCCCTGGTCCTGGTCAACCGCACCCGCTCGAAGGCCGACGACCTTGCCGAAAGAACGGGCGGCACGACCGCGGCGAACGGATCCGCAAAGACCGTCGAAACGATGAGCCTCGACTGGTTCCGGTCCGAGCCGCCGCCGGTGACCGCGGCACTTTTCTCGACCGGCGCCCCGGGGCCGGTGGTCGATCGGCGGTGCCTGTCGGTCCTGGCCGCGGCCGGCGACGCCCGGTACGGCGCCTCACCGCTGGTGATCGACATGGCGATCCCGGCCGATGTCGCTCCAGCCGACGCCCGCGTCGCGGGTCTGAAGCGGATCGGCATGGACCAGATCAATGAACTGGCCCAGAAGACCCTCCGCGACCGGCGCGGGCGCACCGCCGATGCCCGCGTGCTGATCGACGAGGAACTCGACGCCTACCGCGAAGCAATGGCCACCAGGTCCGTCGCCGGCGCGATCCGGGCGATCGGCGCCAAGTACCAGGATTCCCTGGGCGCCAACCTGGACCGCCTGCTGCAGGGCGATCTCGCGGGCCTCTCGGAGGCGGAACGGGAAGCGCTCCGGGAGTGGACCGCCGTGATGGCGAAGCGTCTGAGCCACCTGCCGGTCGTGGGGCTGCGCGCGGTGGCGATCGAGATCGGTCAGGACGGCGTCGACGCCTTCCTTGCCGCGGCGGCGCCGGAGCTGCTCGAACAGCGGCGCGCCGACAGGCCCTCCGAGCCATCGACCCGCTGGACGGCCGGCGAGTGAACACCCTGCCGACGACCGCGGCCGGGCCTGCTGCCGCCCCGGCCGCCGCCACCGCCCCGCCGGCCGAACCCCTGCTGCTGCGCGCCCTTCGATTCGAGGACACGCCGCGACGGCCGCTGTGGATGATGCGTCAGGCCGGACGCATCCTGCCCGAGTACCGGGCACTCAAGGAGCGCCACGGCTTCGCCGGCCTCGCGCGCGACCCGGAACTGGCGGCCGAAGTCACCCTGATGCCGCTCCGGCGCTTCCCCTTCGACGCCGCGATCACGTTCGCGGACATCATGTCGCCCATGCCGGCCCTCGGTGTCGACTTCCGCTTCGATCCGGGGCCGGTGATCGCCGAGCCGATCCGCAGCGCGCGGGACGTCGCCGCCCTGCCCGATCCCGACGACCTCGACGAGGCCGCGATCGCCCCGGAGGTCGCGGCCGCCCAGCGGATCGTCCGGTCCGAGCTCGTCCCGGAGACGGCGCTCCTCGGCTTCGCGGGCGCTCCGTTGACCCTCGCGGCCTACCTGGTCGAGGGCCGCGGCGTCCGCGACTTCCCGCGGCTGCGGGCGTTCGCCTACCAGGAGCCGGCGGCATTTGACGCCCTGCTCGACCGCCTGGGACGGCTCTGCGCCCGCTATCTCCTCGGCCAGCACCGGGCCGGCGCCGACGCGGTACAGGTCTTCGATTCCTGGGCCGGTCTCTTCCCGCGCGCCGAATGGCGACAGAGGATTCGGCCGCACCTCGATCGGCTGCTCCGGCGGCTCGGCGACGCCGGCGTCCCCCGCATCCTCTTCCTCCACGCCGCACCCCAGTTGGTCGACGACTACGCCGGCCTGCCCTGCGAGGCGCTCGGCGTCGACTGGCGCACCGACCTCGGAGCGCTCCGGCGGCGGCGGCCGGACCTCTGCCTGCAGGGCAACCTGGACCCCGCCGCACTCCTGGCCGGCGAACAGGCGGTCCGGCGCGAGACCGGACTCCTGCTCGCCAGCTTGCCGCGACCTGGCCACATCGTGAACCTGGGACACGGCGTGCTGCCGGAGACTCCGCTTCAGGCGGTGCAGGCCCTGGTCGAGTCCGTCCACGCCGAGGCGGAGGACGCTTGAGCGAACAGCCGTCGGCCCGTCGCCTGGTTGTCGTCGGCGGCGGGCCTTCCGGACTGGCCGCCGCCTGGAAGGCGTCGGTCGAGGCGGAGCGCGCCGGCGGCGAGATCGAGATCCTCGTGCTCGAGGCGGACGGCGAAGTCGGAGGCAAGGCGCGGACCGAGCAGGCCGGCGGCTTCCTGATCGAGACCGGCCCCCAGAGTTTCCTCGACGATCAGCCGGTCGTACGGGAGATGGTCGAGGCGTGCGTCCTCGAGGACGAAGTGCTGGCGCCCGAACCGGCCGCGAACCGCCGCTACATCTACCGGGGCGGCAGGCTGCGGGAGTTGCAGCGCAGCCCATTGGCTTTCGCGAAGAGCGGCCTGCTGGGACCGCTCGGCCTGGCGAGACTGGCGATGGAACCCCTGGTGCGGAGTCGGCACGACGGCGATGCGGAAGGCAGCGACGGCGAAGACGAGTCGCTGTACGACTTTGCCGCCCGGCGCATGGGCCGGCAGGCGGCCCGCCGCCTCATCTCGCCCGTCGTCCTCGGCATCTTCGCGGGCGACGCGCGGAAGCTCTCGGCGGCGGCCGCGTTCCCGCGCCTGGTCGCGATGGAACGGGCCTACGGTTCCCTGTTCAAGGCGATGCGCGCCGGCCGCAGGCGCGGCGTTCCGCCGCCGGGGCACCGGACCTTTTGCCGCGGCATTCAGGCCCTTCCGCAGGCCGTCGCAGGCCTGCCGGGAATCGAAGTCCGCTGCAACCGGCGGGTCACCGCGATCGAACGGCGCGGCAGCGGCTTCAGGGTCGCTTCTTCCGGCGGCGAAGTCACTGGAGATGCAGTCATCGTCGCGGCCGACCTGCCTTCGGCCGCCGATCTCGTCGACGGCGTCTCGGCAGGGGCCGCCGACGAACTCCGGCAGATCGAATTGCCGCCGATGGCCGTCGTCCACACCGCGTTCGACGCCGCGGCCGCGGACCACATCGAGCCGGCTTACGGCTTCCTCGTCGCCCGCGGCGAGGGCATCCGCATGCTCGGCTGCCAGTACGAGACCGCTACCTTCCGCGGCCGCGGCCCCGAAGGCACGTTCCTGACCCGCTCGATGTTCGGCGGCAGCGTAGACCCCGAGGCTGCCGACCTCGGCGACGCTCAGCTCGTCGAGCTGACTCTCCGGGAGCTACGCCGAACTGTAGGCCTGGACGCCGAGCCGACCTACACGAGCGTCGCCCGCTGGCCGCACGCCATCCCGCAGTACGCCCCCGGTCACCCGCGGCGAGTGGCCCGAATCGAGGCCGCCCTGGACCCGATCGACGGCTTCTGCCTGGCCGGCAACGCGCTCCACGGCGTCGGCCTGAGCCGGGCGATCGCCGTCGGCGCCGAGTGCGGGGAGCAAGCAGCGCAATGGCTGCTCGCCACCAACCGCGTGCATTGATACGTTGAACCCGGCAAGATGTGCCGCGAGTACGACTTCTCAAGGAGAGTTCGAGGTAAGCACCATCGTGCATACCGCTACACTCACCCGTCCCGGCAAACAACACCCCTCGGAGACAGTCCCATGAAGGAAGCGCTGCAGTTCTACATCAACGGTGAGTGGGTCGACCCGGCGACCCCAAAGACGATGGACGTGATCGATCCGTCGACGGAAGAGGCGATCGGCCGGATCAGCCTCGGCAGCGCGGCGGACGTCGACAAGGCCGTCGCGGCGGCACAGGCCGCCTTCGAGTCCTTCTCCCGGACCAGTCAGGAAGAGCGGGTCGAGCTCCTGGGCCGGATCGTCGCCGGTTACCAGGCCCGGATCGGCGAGATGGCGGAGACGATCTCGATGGAGATGGGCGCCCCGGCCTGGCTCGCCAAGGCCGCCCAGGCGCCCTCAGGCCTCGGCCACTTCGCCGGCGCCCTGAACGTGCTGAAGGACTACGACTTCGTCGAGACCCGCGGCACGACGAACATCGTCAAGGAACCGGTCGGCGTCTGCGGTCTGATCACGCCGTGGAACTGGCCGATCAACCAGATCGCCTGCAAGGTCGCGCCGGCGCTCGCCGCGGGCTGCACGATGGTGCTCAAGCCGAGCGAGGTGGCGCCGCTCAACGCGATCCTGCTCGCCGAGATCCTCCACGACGCGGGCGTTCCGCCGGGCGTCTTCAACCTGATCAACGGCGAAGGCCCCGAGGTCGGCGCCGCGCTGTCGGGTCACCCGGGCATCGACATGATGTCCTTCACCGGCTCGACGCGGGCCGGCCGCGCCGTCGCCAAGGCCGCCGCCGACTCGATCAAGCGCGTCGCCCAGGAACTCGGCGGCAAGTCGCCGAACATCGTCCTCGAGGACGCGGACATCGACAAGGCGGTCAAGGCCGGCACCCGCCAGTGCTTCCTGAACAGCGGCCAGTCCTGCAACGCGCCCACGCGGATGCTCGTGCCGGCGGCCTCGCACGCCCGTGCGCTCGAGGTCGCCAAGGCGGCCGCCGAAGCGACCGCCGTCGGCCCGCCGGGACAGGAAGGCGTAGCCATCGGCCCGGTCGTCAGCAAGGTCCAGTACGACAAGATCCAGGCCCTGATCGCCAAGGGCGTCGAAGAGGGCGCCGAACTCGTCACCGGCGGCACGGACCGCCCCGAAGGCATGGACAGCGGCTACTACGTCCGCCCCACCGTCTTCGGCGGCGTGAGCAACGACATGACGATCGCCCAGGAGGAGATCTTCGGCCCGGTGCTCTCCATCCTCCCCTACCAGACCGAGGAGGAAGCGATCCGGATCGCCAACGACACGCCGTACGGCCTGTCGAGCTACGTCCAGTCCGGCGACCTCGACCACGCCCGCAGCGTCGCTTCGCGCATTCGCGCCGGCAACGTCCACATCAACGGCGCCCCCGCCGACTTCGGCGCCCCCTTCGGCGGCTACAAGCAGTCCGGCAACGGCCGCGAATGGGGCGACTTCGGCTTCGAGGAGTTCCTGGAGGTCAAGGCCGTGATGGGGGCTCTGCCGAAGGCGAGCTGAGGCGGCGGTGCCGTACCTGGACCCGCTCGCCGAGGAGCCGGGCGGGGTCCCAGTGAACGCTCGCCTCTAGCTTCCTGGGCCCTATGGCTGGAACCCGACGGCGCTCAACATGGCCCAGTTCCTCGCGCTCGGGAAACAGACGATCTCCCTGGTGAAGCTGTCGAGCGAGCGCAACGCCTTGATCCAGGAAGACCTGGCCAAAGGCTGGGAGGCGCTGCTGCTTGCGACAGCCTCGCCCAAGACGTAGAGATCACCCCCAAGCCGCGAAACAGCAGGCCGAAGCCCGAGTCACGCCAACGCCGCTATCCGCGAGATGGAGCTTCGGGCGCTTGACGAGACGGTTCAGCCTCTGGATCACAGATCGCGGGAGTAGTTGAAGTTCTCGACCGCTGCCGCATCTCTTGAGCAAACCGCCAGGTACAGGTCGAGGTCAACGGTCAGTAGCGGCCGCTCGGCCGTCGCCCCTTCGAACAACGCCGCGTCGGTTAATCCCAAGCGCCGAAAGACGGGGCTCTGTGCCGCTTCAGCGCTCGCAACGACGATCTCCCGGCTCCCCTCGATGACGTACTGAAGTCCGTCCAGGAGGCGCGAGCGTTCCGGTTCGCGGTGCTGTCCGAGCAGATTGGACGCTTCGGTGAGTGTGTTCGGCGTCACCAGAACTCGCTCCACGCGCGCGATCAGATCACGCAGCCTCTCGTAGTCGGCCACGGAGAACTCGCGCAGTCGGCGATGTTTCCCGATCAGCGTCTCATCGACGATGCCGGCCACGAAGAGCACGAGGAGGTTGGCGTCGACGAAGAACGCTGCTGCCGGCACGACTCAAGCAGCGGTAGACGGGCGGCGGTTCGTGATTGACACGGCTTTGCCGCTGTCGTCGTCGATCTGGACGATCTTGTACGTCCTCCGCGAGTGACTGTCGATCCGGGCCAGAGGATTCACAAGAGTCTGCTCCATATCCAGATCCCATGGGCGAAAGAACCCCAAGGTGATCTTCCAGCAGTTCGCCGCGTCGTCGAAGACGACCTCTTCGAGGCCCACGTGGGTGATCTTCTCACCGGAGAAGATCTCCCCGAGGTACCGCTTGGCCCTTCTTACCGCCTCTTTGACATCCATCTTCAGTGTCCGTTCCAAAGAAGCGCCGACGACCACCGATCAGACCCACAGCCGGATCATCACGGCCGTGAGCGCTACGTTGGCCGCTACGACGCCGACCCCCACCTTCCAGAGATCCGCTCGCGTCGGCAGACGCTCCAAGTCCGCGGCCGCAGCCGGATCGTTACCAAGCGCCCGACTCATGCGGGAACACTAGCAGCCAGCTTACCGGCGACGTTCAAACGTCAACTTCCCTTGACGCTACGCGCCCGTCACAGCAGCTGGCCGAGGCAGCCCCTTGTCCTGTTCAAAGTACCGCGACGCCTTCGCGCTCAGCGGCGGCATGGTAGGCCGAACGGTAGCGCTCGAGCTGGTTCCACTCTCCTTCGGTGTAGGCCATGATGGACGGCAGAACAATCAGGGGGGCAGCCAATTCGTGGCCGATGCGGCGGAGAGCCTTCTTCATGTCGGAGGCGGAGTCATCGACGATGAGGAGGAGATCGAGGTCGCTCTCGTCATGCGAGTCGCCGCGCGCCTTGGAGCCGTACACGACCAGGCGCAGCACGGCGTCGGCGTGTTCGCGCTTCAGGGCCCGCCTGTACCCGTCAAGCCAAGTCTGTTCTCTCGAGTCGAGGGTGAGCATGGTCCGCATACCTAGCGTCTAGGTCGCAAGCGATCCCTGGCGCTGTCGATTCTACCCGGGCGTCCGTGGCGTCCCAGGCCGGCCGTCGGCAGATTGAAAGGTTGGGAGCCGGCAGATTGAAAGGTTCAGCCCAGGCGGCCGAAGCGGCCGGCCGGGTCGAGGGCTTGCTCGACGCGGCGTAGCAGCTCGCCGCCGGTGCGGTAACCGAGGATCGGCTGGCTTGCTGCGGCGACCGGTGCGCGCAGCGCGAGCGCTGTCAGTTTCGCCGCAGTCAAGGCGCGGTCGAGGGATGGCAGGTCGGCTGCGCGTTCAGCGGGCCAGGCGACGAAAGCCTGCTGGATGCCGGCGCTGTAGACCCTGGCTACGTGGGAAGCGTCGAGGTCGGCCAGGACCTGTTCCAGGACGGCCGCCGTGGCCGGCGTCAGGGGGAGCTTGAGGACGGAGGCGTCCGGCGGAGCCCAGCCGAACTCGCGGCGGCTGCGCCAGTGCGTGGCGTCGCCATCTCCCGAGAGAGTGGTGACGTCCGTGTCGAGAAGATCGGCGACCCGCTTCAACCGAGCGTCCAGGGCGAAGCTGCGGCCGCCGATGCGAATCTCCAGGTCCCAGCCGGCCAGACCGTGCACCAGGTCCAGACACTCCAGCTCGACCGCGCCGGACCCAACGCGGGCGGCGGCCTCGAGGGCCTCGTCCAGCGTCTTGCCGGCGACGCGCACGGTGGCGCAACTCTCCGGGTGCGGAAAGACCTTGAACGTGCACTCCGTGAGAACGCCCAGGCGACCCAGGCTGCCGACCATGAGCTTGGGAAGATCGAAGCCGGCGGCGTTCTTGACCACCTTGGCGCCGCCGCGGACGATCTCGCCCCGGCCGTCGACGAAGGTCACCGCGAGCAGGAAGTCACGCAGCCCGCCGTAGCGCAGCCGGCCGGGGCCGTTGGCCCCCGCAGCCACGGCGCCGCCGATCGTGCTGCCGGCGTCGACCAGCAACGGATCGAACGGCAAGTACTGGCCCTCGGCAGCGAGCCGCGCCTCGACATCGGCGAGCGGCGTGCCGGCCAGGGCCGTCACCGTGTACTCGCTCGGCAGGTACTCGGTGATGCCGGTGAGAGCCGACAGGTCGAGCACTTCGGCGCCGTCCACCGCCGACAGCGCAGGCTTCGTTCCGCCGCACCGCGGAACGACCAACTCCGCACCGCGTACGGCCTCGGCAACCTCGGCCGCCGAACCCGGCTGATGGACGATGCCGGTCACGAGTCTTCCGCCCCTCCGTTGTTGACCGCGCCGCCGCGCCTCATTCGCGCGAGATGACTCCGGCCACTTCCAAGGGGTGCGGACCGTGGCTCAGCAGCGCCGGCGCCTCGGCGTCCGGGAACATCTTGCCCCGGTTCGCCAGTTCGCCGGGATCGATCGCCATGCGGATCCGGCGCATCGCGTCCAGGTCGGCGTCGTCGAACATCTCGCCCAGGTACTGCCGCTTCTCCATCCCCACGCCGTGCTCGCCGGTGATCGAGCCGCCGAGGTCGATGCAGAGACGAAGGATCTCGCCCGCCAATTCCTCCGCCCGCTCCAGTTCGCCCTCGACCCGGCCGTCGAAGAGGATCAGCGGGTGCAGGTTGCCGTCGCCGGCATGGAAGACGTTCGCCACGCGGATCCCGTGCTTGGCGCCCAATCGCTGGATCTCGGTCAGCGCCTCGCCAAGCCGGGACCGCGGCACCACTCCGTCCTGGACGATGTAGTCCGGGCTCAGCCTCCCGACCGCGGAGAAGGCGCTCTTGCGGCCCTTCCAGATCCGCATGCGGTCATCCGGGTCGCTCGCTATGTGCTCGAGATAGGGCTTCGATTGCCTGACGACTTCCAGCAGCAGCTCGCTCTCGGCGGCCACCTGCTGCTTCTCGCCCTCCAGTTCGACGATCAGCAGCCCCTCGGCATCCAGCGGATAGCCGGCGCCGACCGCCGCCTCGGCCGCCTCGATCGCCAGGTTGTCCATGATCTCCATCGCCCCGGGCAGCAGGCCCGAAGCAACGACGGCAGCCACCGCCTCGCCCGCGGCCGCCAGCGAATCGTAGGCCGCCAGCAGGGTGAAGTACGTCTCGGGCTTCGGCAGCAGGCGCAGGGTGATCTTCGTCGCGATGCCGAACAGGCCCTCCGAGCCGACGAACAGCCCGACGAGGTCGGGGCCAACGCCTTCCAGGCTGTCTCCGCCGAGCTCGATCACCTCGCCGTCCGGGAGTACGACTTCGAGACCTAGCACGTGGTTGCTCGTCATGCCGTACTTCAGGCAGTGCGCGCCGCCGGAGTTGAAGGCCAGGTTGCCGCCGATCGTGCAGACGGACTGGCTCGACGGGTCGGGCGAGTAGTAGAGGCCGTAGGGCTCCGCTGCGTCGGACACGGCGAGGTTGACGACGCCGGGCTCGACGACCGCCGTCCGCCGCACCGGGTCGACTTCGAGGATCCGGTTCAGCCGGTTCATCGCGATCACGACGCCGTCGTGGACCGGCAGCGAACCGCCGGACAGGCTCGTGCCGCTGCCACGGGCAAGGAACGGCACTTCGGCCGCTGCGCAAAGGCGCACGACGTCGACGACTTCCTCCGCCGAGTCGACCAGCACCACGGCGCGGGGCCGGGCCCGGAAGGCGGTCAGCGCGTCCGACTCGTAGGCCGCCATGGGGGCCGCGCCGGTGAGGACGCGCTCGGCGCCGAGGCGCCGTTTCAGTGCGTCGAGAAAGTCGGCTGCGTCGGCCGGGGCCATGGGCAGTCAGCCTACCAACCCAGCGGAGCCGGAGTGCTGCCGCCGCTTCGCGGCGCGTGTTCCTCAGAGAGCCGGCGGGGGCGCCGGCGCACCCAGTGGACCGCGGCGCAGCCGGTAGCTGGCGGCTCAGTCGCCGAGCGGCATCACGATCCAGAGCAGGATGTAGACGATGATCCCGGGAAACGCGACCGAGAGGATCGAGACCAGGACGTAGAGAAGGCGGACGCCCGTCGGGTTCCAGCCCAGCCAGGCGGCGATGCCTCCGCAGACGCCGCCGATCAGGCGGTCGGACCCGGAGCGATGAAGGGGGCGGGACTGGGTGGCTGTCGCGGTCACGGTCGGTTCCTCCTCAAGAGAGACTGCTCACGTTCAACTACGGATTCTGCACGACCTGGGTTCCAGGTCACCGGGTCTCCTCCGACTCATAGACGGTTACGCATAGGATGAGTCCAATGGCCGAGGAGGAGCAGGCGCCGGAGCGGCTCGGAACGCTGCAGAGCCTCGTACAGGCCGTCCGCTCCTGGCGGACGCTGTCCGTCGTTCTCCTCTCGTTCTCGTCCGGCATGCCGCTCGGGCTGGTCTGGATCGCAATACCGGACTGGATGCGCGATTCCGGCGTCGACATCCGGCTGGTCGGCCTCTTCACGCTGGCGCAAGCGCCATGGACGTTCAACGTCGTCTGGGCGCCCCTCATGGACCGCTTCCCCCTGCCCTTCCTCGGTCGCCGCCGGGGCTGGGCAGCAGTCGCCCAGGTGTGCCTGCTGCTTGGCACGCTCTCTCTGGCAGGCGTCGGCGATCATCCGGACACTCCCTGGCTGGCTCTGGCTCTGACCCTGGCCATCGCCATGGCGGCCGCATCCCAGGACATTGCCGTCGACGCCTACGCCGTGGACGTGCTCCGCAAAGAGGAACAGGGAGCGGCGGTCGGCGCCCGCATCGGCCTCTACCGGATGGCCATGCTCGTTGCCGGCGGGACCGCCATCACGGTCGCCGGCAGCACCTCGTGGCCGCTCGTCTGCGTCGGCCTGGCGGCGCTCTACCTGCCAATGCTCGCGATCACCATCCTGGCGCCCGAGCCGAAGAACCTGCCTCCCGGCCCGAAGACGCTCCGGGACGCCGTCTGGCAACCGTTTCTGGGCTTTCTTTCCCGCCACAGGGCGGTCGAGATTCTCGCCTTCGTCATTCTGTTCAAGTTCGGCGACAACCTGGCCCAGGGCCTGCTACGGCCCTTCCTGGTCGACATGGGCTACACCGAGTTCCACCGCGGTGTAGCCCTGGCTACCGTCGGCACGACGGCGACGATCGTCGGCTCGATCGTCGGTGGTCTGGGGACCAACGTGATCGGACTCGGAAGGGCGCTGTGGATCTTCGGGTTCCTGCAGATCTTCTCGAACGTCGGCTACATCCTGCTCGCCAACCTGCCGATGCAGCCGGGCCTTCTCTACGGCGCGATGGGCTTCGAATCGCTATGCCAGGGATTGGGGACGGGCGCCTTCTCCGTGCTGCTGCTGCGCATGACGCAGAAGCGCTTCTCGGCTACTCAGTACGCCCTGTTCTCGACTCTCTTCGGCATGGGACGGATCGTCTCCGGCCCCATCGCGGGCTTCATGGTCCATTCGGTCGGGTGGTCGAACTTCTTTCTCTTCACGATCCCGCTCGGCCTGCCCGGCCTCTACATGCTCAGCCGCTTCGTCAAGCCGAGCGAGCGCGAACCGAAGTTCGAGGTTCGCCGCCAGGAGCCGCTGCCGCCGCGGTCACCGGCACAACTCGCTGCCCACGGCGTGACCTACGGCGCTCTAACTCTCGCCGGAGGCGCCCTTCTGCTCACGGGTCTGGCCGCACTGGAGGCCGTGCGCGCCGGCGAGTTCGCCGACTTCGGCTTCGGATCCGCGCTGCTCTCGATCGCCACGCCATCGGACATGTTCGGCTGGCTGCAACTCGTAGGTCTGATCACCTTCGGCGTCGCGATCGGCCTGTTCGCGGCCGCGGTGCAGGCCGCGCGGCACGGGGCGGGAATGGCGGCCAGCCGCTAGGCGACCAGTCTCAACAGCACGCCGACTCCGCTCAGCACCAGGGCGGCGCCACCGAGCACGATGCCCGCGCCCCACAGGACCAATCGTGTCTCCAGCGACTTCAACTCGGCCCTGAGGCCGTCTCGCGTCACCAGCCCCTCGACGGCGGAGGCGCAGCCCGTTTCGATCGCGCGCGCTGTTGCCTTGGCGGTGTCGGCATCAAGACCGGCGCCTTCAAGTGCGTCGGCCGTGCCCAGCGTGTCCGTGGCGGCGCCCATGACTACAGATACGAACCGGCCGTGTTCTCCGTCTAGCGCCCTACCGGGCGACCTGACCCTGGCGCAGCGCGCGCTGCATCGTGGTCGGCTCCTCGGGATAGAGCTTCGAGACGTACTCGCCGTAGCCGTTGAAGATCGGTGTCTCGAACGGCTGGCTGTTGTGCAGCCAGTGCGAGGTCGCCTGGCTCCAGCGTGGATGCGGAATGTTCGGGTTCACGTTGGAGAGGTAGCCGTACTCGTGCGGCTGAATCTGCCAGAAGATCTTCGGCTCCTCGGCCACGAACTCGATCTTCACGATCGACTTCGCGCTCTTGTAGCCGTACTTCCACGGGATCGCGAGCCGCAGCGGCGCACCGTGTTGCTTGACCAGCGGCTCGCCGTAGATGCCGGTGGCGACAAAGGCCAGCTCGTTCATCGCCTCATCCATGCGGAGAGCTTCGAAGTAGGGCCACTGGTACCAGTGGGCCTCCCTGACGCCCGGCATCTGGTCCCGCTTGAGAGCAGTGAAGAAACGGACATGCCTGGCTGACGACTTCGGTTGCGCCTTCTCGATCAGCTTGCTGAGGGGGAAGCCGCTCCAGGGCACGTTCATGGCCCAGCGCTCGACGCAGCGGAAGTGGTAGAGCCGCTCCTCGTGCTCGAAGCCGAAGATGTCGTCGAGATCGAGCGTCATCGGGTTGTCGCAGAGGCCCGTGACCTCGACCTTCCAGGGCTCGACGGTGAACTTGCCGGCGAACTTCCATACCGGGCCGCCACGACCGGGATAGAACTCGTAGAAGTTGTTGTGGCTGCCCGCCGCCTCGCGCGGCGTCAGTTCACCGCCGATGCTGGCCGGCGGATCCGCGAACTTCGTGTTCCGCTTGGGCCGCGCGCTGAGCTCGGCGCCGTACACATCAGGCCTCTCGAGGGCCGGCTTCAGCTTGTCCTCGATCGGCGGCGCCGGAGGAGGCGCCGGCACCTGCTGGCGGAATTGGGCGGCCAGGGGCGACGCGCCGGCGATGCCGACCGTGGCCGCGGCCACGAACTTGCGCCGGTCCATGTAGACGTCGCGCGGCGTCGGCTCGCTGCTCGGCAGCGCGACACCGGAGTCGGAGGGGAGGTAACGGGCGGGGTCGTACTTCTTGATCCACATGGCATTGGATCCGAACGGGACGGGCAGAGTCGCTATTCCGTTCGGCCTTTCCTCCTGTTCTCCTGCGCTCGGCGGCCGGACGCTACGTTCAAGCCTACCAGCCAGGCAGGGCGCGGCCCCACCACGTCTGGGGCTCAACCCTCCGTCCGCGGCCGCTCCGGCGGTCGAGCCAGAGGGCGAGCCGGCGCAGGCGAGTCCCCGCCATCCACCTCCAGAGCCGGCTGAGGCGCCTGGAGTAGTCCCGGTTGTAGGGGCAGACCCTGACGCAGATCGAGCAGTCGGTGTTCTGGTTCGACCAGAACCGGAAGCACTTCTCGGCGTCCGTCGTCCACTTCCTCACGCCGCGGATGTTGGAGATGTTGTAGATCCGGTCCGCCGGTGCGTCCATCGCGATGGCCTTCGGCGGGCAGGCATCCGAACACGCGCGGCACACGTCGCAGGTCTCGCGCACCCCGAAGCGCAACGGACGGTCGTGCGCCAGGGGCATGTCGGTGAAGATCTTCCCGAGCCGCACCCTGGGGCCGAACTCCCTGGTGATCAGCAGCCCGTGACGGCCGTATTCGCCCAGCCCCGCCTTGATCGCGAGCGGAATCGCCAGCGCCGTGTCGTTCATCGTCGGCACCGCGGCGTAGCCCATGTTCAGGATGTACTGGGCGATCGCGAGCAGCACCACCGTGTCGCTGCTGTAACCGACCCCTGTCGCCGTCCCGCTCAGGGCCGACGGCACGGTCTCCACCAGACCCCGGTCCATCGCCTGCGCAATGACGACGACATTCCCGAGTTCGCCCGGGAGCTCCTGCGGTTTCTCCGTCTCGTTCTCCCGCGAGTACGCGTGTGTGTACACCCAGCGCTCGTCGTTTGCAGTAATGCCGATCAGGTCGGCGCCCAGCGCGTGGGCGGCCGTCTTCAGATCGGCGGCGAGTCGAGCGGCGAGGACATCCTCCGGTTCGTCGCTCTCGTCCGGCGGACCCGGACCGTCCCGGAGCACCGTGTAGGGGTCGAGGAAGCCCTCGCGACGGTCGGCGTCTCCCCGCAGCTCCGCGAACAGGTCGGTGACGTGCCAGGAAGCGTTGCGTAGCGCGTAGTCGCGCCGCGTGAACCCGTCGACCGGACGCCAGCGCAGCTCCGGCGTGCGGTACGTCTCGTAGAACATGTCCGAGCGGGAGGTCCGCACCTCGGGGTCCCAGAACGAACGGCAGAAGATGTCGTCCTTCTGCGAAAAGCGTTCGAAGCCCTCGCCTACCTCGAACCCCGCTTCGGCATCACTGACTGGGGGTGCTCCGCGCTGCTGCCCGGCCTTCACGGTTGCACGCCCCGCCGTTCCATACCGCGTCAGGTCAGGGCCTCGATGAACTGCGCCGCCCACTCGTGGACGGAGTGGCGGCGAACCACCTCGCGCATTGCCTTCATCCGCCGCGTTCCATCCTCCGGGTCGAGGGTGATCGCCTGTTCAATCGTGGCCGCCATCGCGTTCACGTCGTGGGGATTGACCAGCAGGGCGTCCGGCAGCTCGGCTGCCGCGCCCGCGAACTCGGAGAGCACGAGGACGCCGTCGTCTTCGAGCCGCGTGGCGACGTACTCCTTGGCCACCAGGTTCATGCCGTCGCAGAGGGGCGTCACCAGCATCACGTCGGCGACGAGGTAGAAGGCGATGAGTTCCTCGAACGGCAGGTTGCGCCGGAAGTACTGGACCGGCACGACGCCGAGTTCGCCGTACTCGCCGTTGATCTGACCGACGAGTTCCTCCACGTCGCGCCGCAGGATCTGGTACTCCGAGATGCGCTCGCGACTGGGCACCGCGACCTGGACCATCACCGCGTCGCGGATCGATCGGTCCTCGCGACCCAGCCACTCGAGGAACGCCTTGAGCCGCAGGTCGATGCCCTTCGTGTAGTCGAGCCGGTCGACGGAGAGGATGATCTTCCGCCCGCGGCGGAGCTGCTGGAGCTGCTCGGCGCGCTCCCGGATCTCGGGCGCCAGCGCCGCGTTCGCGTAGCGGTCCGTGTCGATGGAGATCGGAAAGGCGCCGACCCGGATGTCGCGGCCCTGGTAGCGGATCGTCTCGCCCTGGGGCTCCGCCTCGATCAGCCGGTCGGCGAGCCGCGTGAAGTTGTAGGCGCCGGCCGGCGTCTGGAAGCCGATCACGTCGGCGCCGAGCAGTCCCTCCAGCACCGCCCGCCGCCACGGCAGGCGCAGGAACAGTTCGATCGGCGGGAACGGGATGTGCAGGAAGAAGCCGGAGCTGATGTCCGGCCGCAGCTCGCGCAGCATCCGCGGCACGAGCTGGAGGTGGTAGTCCTGGATCCACACCCGGCCGCCGGGCGCGGTACGGCGCGCGGCCTCCTCGGCGAAGCGGCGGTTGACCGCGACGTACGGGTTCCACCAGTGGCGGTGGTACTCGGGCGGCCGCACCGCGTCGTGGTAGAGCGGCCACAGGGTCGAGTTGCACATGCCCTGGTAGGAGCCGGCGACCTCCGCCTCCGACACCGGAACCGCGACGTTCAGGATGCCTTCGTGCCGGAACGGCTCGGGCGCGTCGTCCGCGCCGCCGGTCCAGCCCACCCAGCACCCGCCCGCCTCGCGCACGATCGGCGACAGGGCGCTGACGAGGCCGCCGGGACTTTGCGCCCAGCCCAGTTCCCCATCCACCTCCTCGCGACGCACGGGCAAGGTGTTGGCGACAATCACCAGTTCCGACTGCTGGGCAGCCGGCAGATCCTGAGGGGCCATCGGTTTCAGTATCGTAAGGGATCTCGGTCGGGGGGCATGTGAAGCAGAGAGCGCATCCGCCACGCACCGCCTGGGCCCTCCTGGAAACGGGCTCCGCCGCGCCGCCGCCCGATTCCTGGGCCCTGTTCCTGGACGTGGACGGCACCCTGATCGAGATCGCCGAGGCGCCCGACGCGGTCCATGTCGACGAAGGCGTCGGCAGCCTGCTGGCCCGCCTCAGCGAGAGCCTCGACGGTGCGCTCGCGCTCGCCAGCGGCCGGTCACTCGACGTGCTCGACCGCTTCTTCGCGCCGCTGGCCCTTCCGGCGGCGGGACTGCACGGCCTGGAGCGGCGGTCGGCGGCCGGCGCGGTCAGCCGGAGCGACGGCTCGGCCGCGCTCGAACCGGCGCGGCGGAACCTGGAGCGCTTCGTCGACGAGCATCCGGGCACGCTGCTGGAGGACAAGTCGGCGACCCTGGCGCTCCACTACCGCCGCGCGGCCTACGCAGAGGCCCCGGCCCGCGAGGCGATGGAGCGGGTGCGCGCCGCACTCGGTTCGGGCTACCGGGTGCAGGAGGGCAAGATGGTGCTCGAACTCAAGCCGCACCGCCCGAACAAGCGCACGGTGGTCGAGGACTTCATGGCCGAAGCGCCCTTCCGCGGACGAGCGCCCGTGTTCATCGGCGACGACATCACCGACGAGGAAGGGTTCGAAGCCGCCCAGGGCGGCGGCGGCGCAGCGATCGTCGTCGGCCTGGAGCCGGACGGCAGCCGCGACAGCGTCGCCAGGCACGGCCTGGGCGGTGTGCGGGAGTTGCACCGCTGGCTGGAGGCGCTGCGCGAGCGGCTGGCGGGCCCATGACGACCGGTGACGCGCGGCCGCTCGACGGCGGCGTGATCGGCAATTGCGGCTTCGGTGCCCTGATCGACCCGCGCGGCCGGATCTGCTGGGCCTGCCTGCCCCACTTCGACGGCGACCCCGTCTTCCATTCCCTCCTCGGCGGCAAGGACGACAGGGACGGCGACCCCGAGGCCGGCGGCTTCTTCGACGTGCTGCTCGAAGGGTTCCGTGAAAGCGAGCAGCAGTACCTGGAGAACACCGCGATCCTGGTGACGACGCTCCGCGACGGCAACGGCGCCGCGGTCCGGATCACCGACTTCGCGCCTCGCTTCGAGCAGTTCGGCCGTTCCTTCCGGCCAACGATGATCGTCCGCACGGTCGAGCGGCTCTCCGGCGAGCCGCGCATCCGCATCCGGCTGCGGCCGCGGTTCGACTACGGTTCGCGCCGCCCCGAAGTAACCCGCGGCAGCAACCACATCCGCTACGTCGGACCCGCCCTGACGCTTCGGTTGACCACCGATGCGCCGGTCTCGCTGATCACCGACGAGATCTCCTTCGTCCTGGAACAGCCGCTCACCCTGCTGCTCGGACCGGACGAGAGCCTGACCGACCCCGTCGACTCGGTGGCGCGCGAGTTCCGGAGCCGGACGGAGACCTGGTGGCGCGAGTTCGTGCGCCACCTGGCGGTGCCCTTCGAGTGGCAGGAGGCGGTGATCCGCGCCGCGATCACGCTCCAGCTCTGCAGTTTCGAGGAGACCGGGGCCGTGCTCGCGGCGATGACCACCTCGATCCCCGAAGCGCCGGACAGCGGCCGCAACTGGGACTACCGTTTCTGCTGGCTGCGGGACTCCCACTTCGTCGTCCAGGCGCTCAACCGCCTGGGCGCCACGCGAACGATGGAGGGCTACCTCGGCTACATCACGAACCTCGCCGCTGCCGCCGAGGGCGGCGTTCTGCAGCCGGTCTACGGCATCAAGTTCGAGCGGGAACTCACCGAGCGCACAGTCGACGGCCTGCCGGGCTACCGCGGCATGCCGCCGGTCCGGGTCGGAAACGACGCCTGGCGTCAGCTCCAGAACGACAGCTACGGCAGCGCGATTCTCTCCGTCACCCAGAGCTTCTTCGACCGCCGGCTGGTCAAGCCCGGCAACCGGCGCGTGTTCGGCTGGCTGGAACAGCTCGGCGACCAGGCCGTGGCCCTGTTCGACCAACCCGACGCCGGTCTCTGGGAGTTCCGGCAGCGGAGCGCCGTCCACACCTTCTCGAGCGTGATGTGCTGGGCCGCCTGCGACCGCCTGGCGCGCATCGCGAGGGCGCTCGGCCTGGCCGATCGTCAGCGGCACTGGACGAACCAGGCCGAAGCGATCCGTTCGCATGTCCTCCGGCACGCCGAGACCGAAGGCGGCGGCCTCGCCGCCACGCTGGACGGCGAGGGTATCGACGCCAGCCTGCTCCTGCTCCACGACCTGGGCTTCCTCGACGCCGACGATCCCTGCTTCGCGGCCACCGTCGAGTCCCTCGAGCCGCTGCGTTCCGGCAGCCACTTCTTCCGCTACCGGGAGGACGACTTCGGTTCCCCGGCCACCTCCTTCGCCGTCTGCAGCTTCTGGTACATCGACGCGATCAACGCCCTCGGCCGCCGCGAGGAAGCCCGCGAGCTGTTCCAGCAGATGCTCGACCGCCGCAACCCGGTGGGACTTCTCTCCGAGGACCTCGACCCGGAGACCGGCGAACTCTGGGGCAACTTCCCCCAGACCTACTCGATGGTCGGCCTGATCAACTCCGCCCTGCGCCTCAGCCGCCCCTGGAGCGAGGCCTTCTGATCACTGGGTGCGCCGGCCTTCTGGCCGGCATCTTGGCGACGCCGCGAAGCGGCGAGCCCGTACCGCCCGCTGCTAGCCTCCCAACACGATGCGGCACACCCCCCTGCACCTCCACGAAGAACTGCTGCTCCTCGCCCTGCACGACACGAAGGGCACCCTGGGCGGCGCCCACACGAGCATCGGACTCGGCGGCGCGATGGCCGCCGAACTCCTGCTCCAGGAGCGCATCCGCATCGACGAGTCGCGCCGCTGGCGCAAGCTGGTCGAGGTCCGCGAGATCCGCCGCACCGAAGACGCCATCCTCAACGAGTGCCTGAAGAGAATCCGGTCCGCCAAGCGGCGGGCTTCGATCCAGACCTGGATCACGCGCTTCTCCTCCACGAAGAAGCTCCACCACCGGGTTGCGGAACAGCTCTGCGCCCGGCGAATCCTGCGGGCGGATGAGCAGGAGATCCTCCTCATCTTCAAGCGACGCGTCTTCCCGGAAATCGACCCGGGCCCGGAGCGGGAGATCATCGAGCGCCTGCGGACAGCGATCTTCAGCGACGACCGGGAAGTCGAGCCCCGGACGGTCGTCCTGGCCGCGCTCGCGCACGCGGTGGGCCTGCTCAACCCGACCTTCGGCCGCCGGGAACTGAGGCCCCGCAAGCAGCGCATCAAGAGCCTCACCAAGGGAGACGTCATCGGCAAGGCCACGTCCAACGCCGTCGAGGCCGCGCAAGCCGCCGTCGCCGCAGCCGCCGTCATGCCCGCCATCATCGCCGCCTCGACCTCCTCGCACTCGGGCTGACTCTCCGCACCGGGTGCGCCGGCGCCCTCGCCGGCATCCGCGCGACGCCGCGAAGCGGCGAGCCCGTATCCTCCACGACTCATGCCCAAGCTCTATGCCGAAATCGCCCCCTGGTGGCCGCTCATCTCGCCACCTGCCGAGTACCAGGAGGAAGCCGGCATCTACCTCCGGCACCTGCTCGAAGCCTCCGACGGCGCCCCCCGCAGCGCCCTCGAACTCGGCAGCGGCGGCGGCCACAATGCCTCGCACCTCAAGGCGCACTTCGAGATGACCCTCGTCGACCTGTCACCGGGGATGCTGGCGATGAGCAGGCAGCTCAATCCCGAGTGCCGGCACGTCGAGGGCGACATGCGAACGGTCCGCCTCGACCGGACGTTCGACTGCGTCTTCATCCACGACGCGATCGACTACATGACGACGCTCGAGGACCTGCGCGCCGCCATCGAAACGGCCTGGGTCCACTGCCGGCCCGGCGGCGCCGCCCTCTTCGCGCCCGACCACCTGCGCGAGAACTTCCAGCCCAGTACGGACTGCGGCGGTTGCGACGGAGAGGACCGGAGCGCCCACTACCTCGAGAACACCTGGGACCCGGACCCCACGGACACGACGATCACGACGGACTACGCCTTCGTGCTGCGCGAGGCGGACGGCAGCGTCGAGGTCGTGCACGACCGGCACGTCACGGGCCTCTTCCGCCGTGCCGAGTGGCTCGATCTGCTCGCCGAGGTCGGCTTCGAAGCGAAGGCCGTGGACTGCGATCACTCGGAGATCGAACCGGGGGAGTACGAGCTGTTCGTCTGCCGGCGACCGTAGGATCCCGGCGAATGGCGGAACAAACCCGGTGGCAAGTGCCGGAGCCCCTGGCGACGGCCGAGGCCTGCACGGCCGACGGCGAATTCATCGTTCTCAGGCGGCACGGCAACCCCTGCGGCCCGCGGCTCGTGGTCAGCCACTGCAACGGCTTCGCGGCCGACGCCTACTACCCGTTCTGGTCGCTGCTCACGGACCGGTTCGACGTCGTTCTCTTCGACCTCCGCAATCACGGCTGGAACCTGGTCGGCAACCGCGAGAACCACGGCATCGAGACATTCGTCGACGACCACGGCCACATCGCGGCAGCGATCGACCTGCACTTCGGGGCCAGGCCGAAGATAGGCGTCTTCCACTCCGTGTCGGCGCAATCGGCGCTCATTGGCGCCACGCGCAGTTCCGCCTACTCCGCCCTCGTCCTCTTCGACCCGGTCGTCTGCCCACCCGGCTGCCGGCCGGAGGACGTGCGGAAGGTGGAGACGACGCTCCGCCACCTGGGCCAAGCCGCCCTGAGGCGCCGCGAGCGCTTCACCAGCCGCGGGGAGTTCGTGGACCGCGTCCTTCGCGCCCCCGCCTTCCAGCTTCTATGTCCCGGCGCGCCCGAACTCATCGCGCGCACTACGCTGCGCCAGGCCTCGAACGGCGACGGCTACGAACTGCGCTGCCCAAGGGAGTACGAAGCGACCATCTCGCTGGAAGGTCCGCGATGGGCAAGGGCAGCGGACCTGAGCCGCGTTTCCTGTCCCGTGAAGATCATCGGCTCCGATCCCACCGTGCCGTTCTCCTTTCTGCCAACGGTGGATCTCGGAGAGATCCTGGCCCTCGACTACGACTTCGTTCCGGACACGACGCACCTGCTCCAGCTCGAGCAGCCGGCAGAGTGCGTCGCGGCGATGCTGCCGTTCGTCGAGGGTCAGACCAAGGCCTGATCGCCGGGCATCGGCGCCGGCTGGGCGCGCACGAACCTCCGCTACCGGGCGAGCCTGGTCCGCAAGACCCTCGCCCAGGGCTTCCAGGACGTGGCGCCGCCCCTGACCCTGGCGGACCGCCCCGCCGCCGCGGCCGGCAGTCTCAGCCTGTTCGACAGCGACCTGGAGTTCGACGGGATCGGGTATGTGGGTGTGTCGGCGGGATTGCGCTACCGGTTCTGAGACGTGGAGGCGGGCGGAGTCAGTTCTCAGCTTTGGCGTGGGCCTTGGCTTCGGCTTTCCGCTTGGCAGCGTCCGCCTTGATCTCCGCAACAACTGGGGCGAGGATCGGCACGACAAAGACGGCCAGCAGCAGCACCGGGGAGATCACCAGCAACACAAGACACAGCACCATGATCAAGCAGCCCACGTTGACGGTTCCTTCCCTTTCGCAGTCGCGACGACCATACCGTCAAGCCGTACTCACGGACTTGACGGCGAGCCGACAAGAGACTCCAAGCCCTTCTCCCGCACAATCGACTTCAGCGCAGCGTTGGGGTCAAGCCTTCCGACCGCGTCCTCGAACAATTCTCTCTTGGACTCCAGAATGTCCTGTAGTCGCTCCTCGATCGTGCCGCGGCAGCAGAACCGATAGACGTGGACGGTTCGCTTCTGTCCGATGCGCACCACACGGTCGCGCGCCTGGTCGTTCGCTGACGGGTTCCACCATTGGTCGATGAGGAACACATGGTTTGCTTCGACCAGGGTCAAGCCCTCGCCGCCGACCCTGCTTGAAGCGACGAGCGCCAGCACGTCCGGGTCGGTGCGGAACTCGTGTACGGCCCTCTCCCGTTCCGACTGTCCCATCGAGCCGACCAGGCGCCGAACTGCGCCAGAGCCCCACTGGGACCCGATCCGCCGCTCCAGTTCGTAGAGCGGCGAGAGCCGGTAGGAGAAGACGACGGCCTTTCGACCCTGCCGTCGAATGCCTGCAAGCCGCTCCACGATCCGGTCCAGCTTGCCGCTCGACTTGCTGGTCTCGTCGATATCGCAGAGGCCTCGGAGCCGCGTGAGCAGGGCGAGTTCGGCTCCCGGTCGGGCGTGTTCGCGATAGTGAGCGATTGCGGCCGCGTAGCTCGCCGCCTGTTCACGAGTCAGGTCTATCTCCTCCGTCGTATCGACGACGGGCGGTAGCTCGTCCAGAACCTCGTCCTTGTGCCGGCGCAGGATGTACGGCTGCGCCGCGCTTCGGAGTGAACTCGCGTGAAGGCGTGAGTCGCTCGGCGCGAAACGGGTCGGTGCGATAAGCGACAGGAGGGTGGCGAGGTCCTCTAGGTCGCGTTCAAGAGGTGTACCGCTCAGCGCCCAGAAAGAGCGTCGCGGTAGGCGATCGATGCCAGAAGTCACCTGAGCCCCGAAGTTGCGCAGCCGGTGCGCCTCGTCGGCGACTACGACGTCTACCGGCGAAGCAAGCAACGCGGCCGGCGGCTCGCGTAGCTGTTCATAGTTCGTAACCAGCACGTGCCGCCGCCTGGCCACCGCGGACCACGCCTGCTCCCGGAGCCGTGCCGGCGGACTGAAGACGACGATGCCAAGCTCCGGTGCCCAGCGGGTCAACTCCCGCTCCCACACTTCCAACAGGCTCTTCGGGCACGCTACGAGAACGCTCCGGATCTGGGCCCGGTTGAACAGCAGGCGAAGGGAGAACGCGACCTGAACCGTCTTGCAGAGGCCCATGTCGTCCGCCAGAATTGCTCCACGGTCGTAACGCCCACACAACCACGCGACGCCGGCTCGCTGGAACGGATAGAGCTCATCCGACGGCGGCAGCTCAAGCAGCCAAGGGCGCAACAAGTGGCCGGTATCCAGCCGCAGGTCGCGATAGGCGGAGGGTGTTTCTTCGTAGGCTCGAACAGGTCCGTTGCGAGGTGCATCTGGCAGTCGGACCACCACTTCCTGACCCCTGCGGACGATCCCGCGAAGTTGCGCGTCGAGATCGAGCGCCCAACGCGCCGCTTGTTCAATTCTTGGATCAGCGGTTTCTCTCCGCGGGCAACAAGACAAGAGCGCCTCCGCAAGCCCAGCGAAGCCTGCGTGGGCGGCCCGAATCCTCAGCCGCCGAGGGTGGCCGGCACCCCCCTGCTCGATGTGAGCACGCAGGCGCCGCGGCCCAACCGTCACGCCGATTCGCGGAGCTTCAGAGCGCCTCGCTCCCGACGATCCGCTCCCTTGCAGCCTCGACAGCCGGCCACAGATCGTCCGGTCGAGGCAGGCCCTCTGCTCGTTCCGGGTTGACGATCAGCGCGTCGCGCCAATCGAGACGCAGCCTGTCGATGTCCGGCTCGGTCAGCGCATCGAGTCCGGCGATCCACCGGAGCAGGCGTTCGGCGACGTCCAGAGCGAGTTTGCGGTCCTCGCTCCGCATGCGCCAGGTCGCTTCGTCCGCGGCCTTGGCCACGACCAACAGGTAGCGCCAGGGCGCTCCGTGCAGGTCCCAGGGCACGGATGCGAGCGGGCGCAGCGTCTCCACAAGTCCCTCACTGGAGGCGGACTCGTCCAGACCGGCATTGTCCAGCAGCGATCGGGCAATGTTCGCGAACAACTGCTGGCCGATAGGCCAGAACAGCAGGTGATCGCGCAGCCCGTCCGGGTTCGGGTCGGGCAGACTGTGGTGCCGCATCTTCGTCGGCTCTTCCCGCAGGTCGGGCATAGCCTCGAGTAGAACGTCCCAGAGGCCGCACAACTCCTCGTACCAGCGGTCGATCTGTGTCTCCTCGGGACGAAACTGCAGGAAGATCTTCTCGTCCCGCGCCCGTCCCCGCCGCCGGCGACGTGCGGCCGTCATCAGCAGCGTGCGGTTCACGTCGTAGAGGCTCTGCAGGCTGATGAAGTGGGGTGCCCCCTCCTTCAGGTTCTTGCCCTTCGTCTGTACGCGGAACGACTCCTTCTGGGGTCCAGGTGCCTGAAAGAAGTGATGGTCGGTGATCAGCCGGCGCGTCACGATGGCGAAAATGTCGTCCTCGTCCATGATGATGTTCGTGTCGCGGTCCGTAGCCTTCGCGTACCGGTTGAGGCTGGAGAAGAGGCGGCGGTAGCGCTGCAGCCAGAGCGCCTCGCCGATTTCCTGCTCCTCACGTACCACGACGAGCACCGAGATCTGCTCCTTCTCGAAGCCGGGCGGCGCTCCCGCGGGATCCGCGAGCAACTCCTGTATCGCCTTGAGCCGGTGCTGACCGTCCAGGGCGTAGTACTTCGGATCCTCGTCGAAGCAGAGCGTGCCGAAGGTGTCTCTGAAAGCCCTCGAGTGCCTTGACTCGGGTAGCTCTTCGGGCTTCCAGCTCGGATTGCCGCCGATCGCCGCCACCACGAGAGAAGCGAAGAACCGGTCGTCTCTGCGCGACAGGTAGTTCACGATCTGCTGCTTGACCCGCGATTCGTCGAGCACACGCTGAATCGCGTCGCTCAGCGTCTGGTCCTCCCAGAGCTTGCTCGCAAGCTGCACTTCGCGTGCGACCTCGCGCATCGTCATGCGGACCATGTAGTAGTTCCAGTCGCCCATGCGGGCGCGCATCGCGGGGTAGATCTGCATTCACGTCTCCCGTTACGTTCGCCCCTCGTCGCCGCGGCAGTCTGGCTACCCGCCAACCTCCGCGATTCGCCTGAGCGCCTGCTCGAACCGGCGCGTGTGGCGACCAGCAAGCTTCTCGGCAGCGGCCTTCACCGCAGCTGTGAGCGGCTTGCCCATCTCGGGATAGGTCGGCAACAGCCGAGGTTTCTCCTGCTTCCTGTAGCCGCTGACCAGGGTCTTTTCGAGCGCGGTCAACAGGGAAACCCGAACGGATTGCCAATCCGCGCTCCAATGCTCGGGAACTTCTTCGAACGCGCACACAACCAGAGCCACATATGGGCCAAACGCCTTCTTCGCCTGATTCAGGCGGTAGTTCACGACCGCGCCGCCCGGATCGACGATCACATGCCGAAGATGGTCGTGGCCGCTCTGTCCGTACGCAGGGTCCAACCAACCAGCCCCGTACGCCAGGTTCAGGCCGGACGTGAACCACTCCGCGTACTCCATCCAATCGGCACCATCGCAGCCGAACTCGTACGCCAACTCGCTGAAGGCCCAGACCGCGCCCCGCATGCCAACGTCCTGATCGATCGGCACCGCAGGGACGAGGCACTGCTTCCGCACCCGCTCGATCTCGACCAGCAGGTTCTGCGCGACGTCGTCAACTTGGAACTTGTTCGTGGTTTCCTCGCCGCTCGACCCGAACCGGAGCCGGTCGAATGCGTGGCCCTGGAGGTCGCTTCCGGCCGTGTACTGGTCCTCCAGGAGTCGGAGACCTTCGATGTAGCGCCGATACGGCTCGAAGTTCTCCAGGAGGTACTGCAACGCGGGGACGGAAGCTGCGTCACTCACCTTCTCGCGCACGAGCCGTGACGTCCGGTAGTCGAGCCGTTGCCTTCTCCAGGCGTCCTCAAAGCGGGGGTCGCCGAGGATGCCCAGGTGGTGCGCCTGATACTCACTGAAGTCCTCCCCCAGGACGTAGTGCTCGAACCAGTCCCTGATCTCGACGATCGACTTCACTGCGGCGGGCATAGGCCGAGCCTCACCGCCCTTCTCCAGGCCGCGCCAGTCAAACAACAACAGGGGCACCGCACCTCGGCGCCGCTCCCCACGTGGTTTGACATCATTCGAGTGCGCCCGCTCAAGCAGTTGTTGGGCGGCCACGGCATTGACCGATTCGTCGTTGAGCAGAACCTTCCGTGCTTCGCCGACTACCTGTGCCTTCGTGTTGATGTCGACGAAGATGTTCCGCACGACCTCCAGGATCTTCGGCGGCTCGCGACGCACACCGGCTACGCGAAACGACACGACCACGCAAGGAATGCGCCAATCGGGGAACGATCGACCGCCCACGGCGTCGCCCCCGTTCGGTGCTTCTGTGCCCTGCCTCCCCTCCCGCAAGCCCGCTGCCTTCCGTCCGGCTTGCGCCTGCAGACGCTTCAGCGCCGAAAGCCGATGCTGCCCGTCGATAGCCACCAAACGGCTCGACTCGTTGTTCCACGCCAGCTCCGCATACTCGGGGCGGCTCTCCATCAACCGCACGCGGAAGTACCCCTCCCGCTCAAGCGAGACCCATCGCTGCCCGCCCTCCTCCTCGACCCTCTCCACGACCCGAGGCATCTCTGCCAGGACGCTGCCACCACTCTGCTCCATGGGCAGAACGGTGAGGATCAGCGAGTTGAAGAACTTGATTCGATCCCGGTCGCCGAGGTACGGAACGAGTCCTCTTGTCACACGCTCGTCGTCGACCTCCCGCTGAAAGAGCTCTCGCACCGGCCAGCGTTCCGACCCGGGAATGTCCTTCACTAGCGCGATCTTCGCCAGTTGCCTGGGTGAAACCGCCGTCAGCAGGTAGAACGCCTGCAGGCCGCTGCCGGAACCAAACTCGCCATACACGCCGGGGAGGCGCTCGTTGTAATGGGGACGAACGGCTAACGCGGGCTGCGCCGCCGCCCCCGGGAAGCCGCGGTCATTGCCCATTTCGGCTCCTCCAGAAGCGATCGAAACCCGGACTCACGGCACCTTCTCCGGTAGTACTGCGCCGTCGTCTTCCAGGTACTTTCGGTAGTCCGCGAGCAGGGTGTCCGCATGCTCCGTACTGACGTCCAGCATATGGAGGGCAAGCCGGAGGGCCATTCGATAGCCCGACGTGACGATCCGGTCGCCTCGCAAGATCGTCCCTTGCCAAGGAGGTTCCCCCATCACGAGCGGCAGACGCTTCGCCTCCGCCACGAGTTCCGACCAGAGGCGGGGATCCACCGCTTCACAGCGCTCCACGGGAAGCTCAGAGCGGACAAAGCCCAGCCTGGCCACGACGTCGCCGAAGAGCTTCAGGCCCAACGGCCTGAATAGAAGGTGACCACGCGCCGGGTCGCCGTTTGGCTCCCGAAGCGAACCGGGCTCGACACCGGCCTGCGCCAGATCGCCAAGCTCCTTGATGCTTCGCTCCATCTCGCCCCATAGACTCCGCAGCGCCGCAAACACGTTCTCCACGTCCTCTGCCGCTGGCCGGAACCTCAGGTAGTCCCTGTCACTCCTGAACCGGTACACCGGCTCGAGCACAAGCCGACTGAAATCGAAGAGCGCGGCCAGCGACGTGAACACGTCCGTCTCGCGCTTCAGGACGTTCTTCCGCTTGATCGAGACCCTCGCCTGATCCAGGGCGCCAATGCCGCTCCCCAAGAGCCGCCGGGTCCCGATCGCCACGACGTTGTCCTCGTCAAGTACGACGTTCTCGCCCGTCGTTGTTTTCGTCGCGTACCTGTTCAACGTGTGAAAGAGACGCCGAGTACGAATGTTCCCTTCTTCTGTCCGCTCATGGGTTACGAAAAGGACGGACACCTCCTCGTGACGTAGCTCTGGACGCTCTCGAATCGCCTCCTTGATGGACTGCAGTCGGTGCTGGCCATCCAAAGCGAAGAAATCGGCTCGCCCGTTGAGTTTCAACAGACCAAATTCGAAATCGTCGTCAAGAAGAGGATGATCTTCCATCCGAACCCGCAGGTACTCGGGGTTTCCACCCCACGTAGCGACGATGATGGCCCCGTAGAACCGCTCCTCCTGCCGCTTGAGGTACTCGGTCATGTCCCGAGACCGGTCCGTGATCTCCCGCTGGAGCTGGGCTTCAAGCGTCGGGTTGTTCTCAATCTCGCTGTATAGACTCACCTTCGCCGCGAGTTCCTGAAACGACATCTTCCCTAGGTAGTAGTCCCTACCTCCCATCCGTCCACGAACCACAGGAAACAGCTCTGCCATGGGATCAGTTCTCCAAAGATGCCTGCGCGCGTGGCGCAACGAGGTTGTAGGCCGGTTGAGTGAGCGTGTAGATCGCCTGTTCCAACCTCACCGCATCCGCCGGGTCGGTCGACGCGAAATGCAGCCGGATGTCTTCGTAGGCCTTGAACATCTGCGTCACTTCCTTTCGGGTCGAGTCATATCCCTCACGGTGTCTCAGGTACTCCCTGAGCCGACTTGACATGTCGGCTCTTGAGCTGCCCACATAGAGGATCGCGGAGTCCGATCCGATGGAACCCAACGCCGCGTCGCTCAGAAAGCAGTAGACACCCGACCGACCCTTGACCCGCTCCAAGGAGTCCTTGCAGATAGCGAGTTCCTCCCAGGAGGGCACGAGGCTCTCGATCAAACGGCGAGACTTCGCCACTTCCCTTGGACTCGGACGACGAAGCCGCCGCTGGGGTTGCCCATTGACGAAACGCTCAGGCACCTCCCAATACATGATTGTGCCCGTGGCGTGATCGATGTACTCGACTTGACTGCCGCCCCGTTCCACGTTCGTGTTGAGCAGAAACACTCGCTCGGAGTCCCCGTGGAAGACCGCGAACGGCGCCGCGGGTACGGCGTGCCTCCCAAAGAGAGAGCCCTCCAGCCAAAGTTCCCCCAGCTTCGCGGGTCTCGACGTCATCTTCGGCGCCAGACCCACGAACTCGCACGCGGCCACGCCATAGGGCGCAGCGAACTTCGCCTGCCCGAAGGGAAAGAGCCTGAGGGAGCCCCTGAGGGCCTCGAAGAGCGGCTTCTCCAGCCTCTGCAGCACCACCGGGCTTAAGTGACCGTGAGCGTGCTTGTTCCGGATCACCACGAACTGATCCAGCAGTCGAATCAGACTCGGCGACTTCACGCCTTCAACCCGATAGCCCACCCTCTGCAACGCCTCAAGCGCCCCGTTGAGGGTGTCGTTCAACCTGTCAAGAGCACCCTTATCCGGGTGCTTCTTGTAGTCGTTGAAGTGGCCAAGGTACTCGCGAACGTGCTCGGGAAGGTCGTTCGAGACTGCACAAAGGGACTCCATGGCCGAAAGCCATCCGCCCAGACTGGAGGTGCTCAGGATTGCGTCCCGAACGTCCCCTGCACGCCGGGGCGCGTAGACCGAAGCCGTTGCAGCCGCAACCACTCCGACGTACTTGATCGTCGCCGACCACGCCGCCTCAAGGGACTTGTACCGAACGGCCAGGTCCATGCTGTCTCTCTTCGCCCTGTATTGCTCCAGGGTCCGATGCACGAAGGTCGGCAGGTTCATGTGCAGGACCCCGCCGTGTCCAGCGAAACCAGGATTGTCCCGCTAGTGACGCGACTCAGTTCGTTGCCAGCAAGAACCACATCGGCGCCCTTGGTTTCGCGCCCCAGAGCAATCCGCAACGTCGCATACGCCTCCTCTGGCGACAGACCGATCACCCGCAGGACGTGGGACGGCTCCGGCACACCCGCATGGCAGGCCGATGCAGTGGACAGGTCGAACCCAGGCAGGTTGGCGACCAGAGCGTCGGCGTCGCTGGGGCGACCGTCGGAACCGAAGAACGTAAGCGAACTGGCGTGGGGTAGGCGATGGTCGGGGGCGCCGTTGATGCGGACGCGGTCCTTGGATTGATGGATCAGTGCACGTTCAAGCTCGTCGCGCAGGCGAGCGGTGTGCGAGGCGTCGGACTCGCGGCGCGCCATAGCGATCTCGACCGAAAGGCCGAAACCTGCGATCGCCGGCGCGTTACAGGTCCCAGGCCGCAAGCCGCTCTCATGACCGCCGCCGAACATCAGGGGCGCAATCGGTGCTCCCGCCACACCGCCGCGGACCCACAGGGCACCCACACCCTTCGGTCCGTAGCACTTATGAGCGCTAAGCGAGGCGAAGTCGAGGTTCAACTCCTCCACCGAGAACGGAGCCTTGCCCAGAATCTGAGCGGCGTCGCTGTGGACGAGCACTCCACGTTCGGCGGCCATGCGTGACACCTCGCGCAGTGGCTGCAGCGTGCCGATCTCGTTATTGGCCGCCTGGATCGAGAGCAGCAGAGCGCCGTCCAGGCGTTCTTCCAGGGCGTCGAGGACTACCCGGCCATCGCGGTGCACCGGCGCGATCTCGACCTCGAAGCCGCGGCGGCCGAGGGCCGCCATCGGTTCCAGCACCGAGGGATGCTCGATGCCCAGCGTGATGACTCGCCTCTTCGGGCGATTGGCTTCGATCGCCGCTGCGGCAACGCCGAGAATGGCGAGGTTGTTGCTCTCGGTGGCACCACTGGTGAAGACGATCTCCTCGGGTAGCGCATCGATCGCAGCCGCTACCTGCTCACGCGCCCGTTCGACGTACCTGGCCGCCCTCCGGCCCGCTGCATGAGAACTCGACGCGTTGCCGCACAGTTCCACCGCCAGCCGGTGCATCAGCGCGGCAGCCTCCGGATCGCAAGGCGTCGACGCCAGGTGATCGAGATAGACGGTCTCCGCCCGCACTTCGCCGCTTCGGACCGCTCCGGCGGTCGGCGGCGATGGGGCATGGCCGAGGGCTTGGGCCGGCGACTCCCGGTCGCTCACAGGTGACAGATCAGGCACCCCGCGCTTTCCTCCTCATCCGGGTCTTCGAAGCCATAGGCCTGGGCGAGCGTCTTCGGCCTTCGTCTTGCCGCCAAGCGTTCCTTCCGGATCCGCTCACGCTCCAGAATCTCCTCCTGTCGCTCAGGCAGCTCCAGCTCGGAGAGGCTCTCCTGCTCCGCCCAGGTGTAGCCCTCATCCTCCTTCTCATAGCCCTTGGCAAGCTGAAACAGGTCGGGATGGCGCTCCCGCAGACGCACCCATTCGCCCTTCTGCTGGAAGAAGCAGAAGTAGCAACCGGAACGCGAGCGCCACTCGTAGTACGCGGGCAGGCCGACGCCGCTGCGTTCGAGGATGCGCATGACCTCGGCCTTGTCGATTCCGTCGTCCTTGAACGGAAAGACCGCTTCGATGTTCTCCTTGGTCGAAATGTACCCGCTCCGCCGCTCGTCGGCGCGGAGCCCGACGTAGAGACGGGTCGGATCATCTCCGACGTAGCGCTCGAACGGTTCGATCTTCAGCAGCCGCGTGCACCACCGCGCCTGCGGCGACGGGAGGAAGCCACCGTAGATCTTCAGGAAGTGGTCGAAGCCGCGCTCGCCGTGCTGGGAAGCGAGCCGCACCACGGGTCGTTCGAGCCGCGCCTCGATCCGTGCCAGGTACTCGTAGGTCTCCGGCAGTTCCTTGTGGGTGTCGCAGAACAGGTACTCGAAGTCCGTCCCCGGCTGCTTCTCGCGCAGGTACAGAGCGAGAGCGGTGCTGTCCTTGCCGCCCGAGAGCATCACGATGTGGCGGACGTTTGCCGCCGCATCGGGCGGCACCTGTGCGGCTGCGGGTGCGGTCACGACCGTTCTCCCTCCGTTCGTTCGATCGCGGCCGGACCGTCGGCCCGTTCGCCGCCCACATCGGAGTCGAGTTCGCGAGCCAGGAGCGCCAGCGCCTGGGCCTGGACATCGCTGCTGTGCCCTGCGATGGCGGCAACATCGCGCCAGGCTTTCACCAGTCTCTCGACGCCTTCCCGTTCGCTTGGCCGGCAGGCGAAGGCGATGCGGGTCTCGCCCTGCTCGGGCACGCGGACGCGCAGGCTTCCCACCGGGACTCCGGAAGCGGCGCCGGCGACCCGTGCGACCTGCTCCACTTCGTCCAGTTCCAGGCAAAGCGCGCGAAGCCGCGGGCCGAGGCTCTCAGCCATCTCGTCGTTCCAATGCTCCGGCGGCAGTCCATCCGCGATCGCCAGAGCAAGCGACGAGCGCCACTCGTCGAGCTTCCCGTCCTCGGCCCGGGCGGCAGCGGCGAGGAACAGGTCGAGCCGCCCGGCCGGGCAGTAGGCCAGCAGTGGCCGGGCCCGGTCACGGAGGATCGAACGAAGCGCCTTGCCCCGCTCTTCGAAGCCGAGTTTATCCCGCACCGATCGTTCGACTTGGCGCAGAAGCGTCCGCTGCGCTCCTTCGAGCTGGCGAACCGCTCCTCCGAGCCGGCGAGCGAACTCGACCGGACCGCCGACCGCGCCGTCGAGCTCGACACTGAGAGCTTCCGGTAGCTCGCGCAGCAGCAGGTCCCGCGGGTCGCGTGCTTCGAGCAGCAGGTCACGCACCGCCTGCGCCCGTGCACTCAGCCGCCGCGTCCGCCGCGCGTAGGGGGACAGCCGTGACGCCAACTGCACCAGGTTCCGCACTACGGCCAGCAGACCGGCCGCCCCGCCCGGACCCGACCCGGGAACGGCGCCGCCGCCGAGTGCCGCCAGCTCTTCGACTACCCGGCGCTCACCCGCCGCCAGGTCGAAGGAGCGGATCGCGAACGTCTCCGGTCGTCGCACCAGCCGCTCCAGAGTTTCGATCTCGACGCGCGGGACGAACAGGTCGTCTTCGTAGAGCGCGAGCCGCGGACCCTGAAGCCGCAGAAGAACCGCGATCAACACCGGAATCGGTCCCAACCGGAGCCCGAACGGCGGCGCTTCGAGCGTTTCGATCAGATCGCTCAGCGGCCGGGGAGCGGATCGGGAGGAGTCAACGAAGCGTCTGATCTCCTTCCAGAGCGGTTTCCACGACTCCGCATTCGGGTTGTAGATGCCGAAGCCCCGACGCCGCGAACCACGGTGGAAACCTGCCGCCTCGAGCAGCGAGCAGTACATGCTGTACTCGGGCGGGAAGCCCTCGATGCCCAGGCGTTCCCGGCCGCCATGCGTGAAGATCCGCGTGATCAGCTCTCGGCGCGCCCGGGCCGCCGACGAAGACAGGTTGTGGCGGTTAAGCAGTTCGTTGTGGAGCGGCGGCGCCTGGGAGTAGGCCCGCTCGCAGATCGCCGAGAGGCGCTCCTGCAGATCGCGCGGCCGTTCGAGGTTCTCGATTTCCATGCCGCCGAAGAACCACCGCGACGCGGACGGGTCGAGTACATGACGCGGCAGACCGAACGTCCGGCCGACGACATCGTCGAACCGGCGTCGGGCGGCTGTCTCGCGAGCGGCGACCTCGGCACGTGCGACCGCGTCGCCCGCCAGCTCGCCGACGTTCTCGCGCACCCAACGCCAGGCTTCGAGTTCGTCGAGCGCGCCACCGAGCTCGAACGACCGCTTGGGAACCGCCACCAGTACCGGCCTGCCGTTGCCGCCGGCGGACGCCCCTCCTTCCATCAAGCGTTGCGCCAACGCACCGGACGCCTGTCCCCGGGAGAGAAGTTCGCTCAGTTCCAACGCACGCGCTACCCGGTCGCCCGCGCCGTCCTGGCTGTTCCGGTCGTCGAGATCGGCGCCGTCATGAACGAGGAACAGGAGCACACCATCGGCCCGTGTCGGCTCGTTCAGCGCCTCCTCGCAGGCCCGAGGCGTCGGCGCCGCGACACGTGGTTCAAAGAAACGCAACGTGCCGGTACGGACGTAGTGACCGCGGGCGACCAGCGGCCTGGGCTGGGCGACGCGCTGTAATCGGCGATACAGCGGCTCGCGACCAAGCTGCGCCACGGCCCGCTCGAACGCGCTGTCGAGGTCGAGATCGGAACCCTCCCACAGGCCGTAGCAGCGCCGGTGGCGACGCCACAACACGATGGACTCCTCTTCCAGAGCCTTGAGTGCGGACCCGATCTCCGCGTCGCCGGTGTCGTCGAGCGCGGCGCAAAGCAACTCCCGATCTGCTCGCACGCCGACGCCGTCACCGTACAGGGAGAGCAACCCGATGCACTTGACCAACCGGCCCACAACCGGCGAAGCGCTGGCCGGCACGCGCTCGAGAGCATGCGCGATGAGTCCCCAGTAGCGCGCGTCTTCGCCGGTGGCCGCGGCCATGCCGAGCGCGGAGACGACGTAATCGTAGAGCTCCGGCAGCCGGTAGAGCGCCGCCCCGTCGGACGGCACCCGCTCCCGGCGCAGGAACTCCTGGAAGCCGTGCGGTTCATGGCTGCTCAGAAACGCGAACAGGCTGCGCTCGTTCTGAGCCACCTTGCTCCGGAACAGCGGCCACATGAGCAAAGCCACCACTGGGTGCAGTGGCAGGCACCCCGCGATGGGGACTCGCAGGCCGCGCCGTTCCACGGAATCGGCCAGAGCGGACGTCCGCAGCAGCCACGTCAACCGATCCCGGTACGCCTGCCCCACATCGTGCCGCCAGCCATGGGCCAGCGCGTGACCGACCAGTTCCAGCAACTCGTCCTCGGGCAGAGCGAACGGCACATCCCGGAAGCGCCCCTGCACCTTCTGCCACTCGGCCCGCCGCGCAGGGTCGCCGGCTGAAACGTAGTCTCCGAAACCCGAGTGCAGGACCGAAACGAAGAGCAGGGGCTTCTTCGAGCGGGCCGCCGCCTCGGCGAGCTGCTGGAGCAGGAAGACGTCCTCCTTCGGATGCGCCGCCGCGTACTCCAGGTACTTCCCTAGCTCGTCGACGATCAATGCAATGCCGCCTTCACTCCGAGCCGCCGCCTCAACGAGCAAGTCGACCGCGCTGGAAGGGCGCGCCAGGGCCCCCCTGGCGCGACGCCCAAGACGAAGGTTCTTCGCTCCCGCCACCGCCTCGACGATCGCCGGGGCCAGAGGTGCGCGCTCTGCTTGAATCAGAATCGGCAGAAGCGGCGGCCGATCCCCCAAGCATCGGCTGCGAAACGCTCTCGCCGCCTCTCCCGGTGGTTTCTCGCTCGCCAGGGCCCGTGCCAGGAACAGGGCAAAGGCCGACTTCCCGGCGCCGTAAGGGCCTGTCACTGTCCAGGCTCGTGTTCCCGCATCTCGACCGAGTTCGTCCGCGATCTGCTCTGCGAGACCTAGCAGCGCCGGTGTAGCGAAGTACTCGCCCTCAAGTCCCTCGGCCCAGTCGCGCGCGACGTGGACGGAGCGGTGGAAACGGCCTCTCACCTCGACCACATCCGCAAGCGTCGACGAAGACACATCTCGCGCCGTCGACGCCGCGCTTGCGGGAACGATGGCTGCCCCGGGCGGCGGGTCCACGGACGTGGATTCGGTCCCGGGAAGCACCGCGGTCGCCTCCGATGTCATGCCTGCGGCACTCCGTAGTAACGCTCGAGTGCAGCAAACGGCCGGCAGCGGCGTCCCCAATCGCCTTCCCGTTGCAGCACGCGCATGCCTGCCGTCTCGTCGTAGCGAACGCCGGCGCCACCCGGCAGCCCTTCAAGCATCGAGACGAGAGAGCGGTCGTCCAACTTGAAGGCGGCGCCCGGACTACCGGGATCGAACTGAACGCGCTCGAACGCCAGCGTCTGTTGCGCTCCCGCTTCGCGCTCCCAGAAATCGAGTACGGCGTAGAGCAGGATCTCAACGGGCAGGCTAGGCCGCGGAGCGCGGCGGATCGCAAAGCGCGCGGCGCTCACCTTCTCGAGGAGACCGAGCTCGGCCAACGGACAGTCGAACCCATCCTCGAGCGGCCGCCGGCTGTCCTCGCGAGCCGGCATGTACGTACGCAGGAAGACATCGAGATCGCGGCGGATCGACGACTGCGAGGTTCGCCGATTGCCAGCGCCATGCGCACAGCGGAGCAACCACCACGCAAGCTCGTCGCGGGTAAAGACACTCTCGGCGAATCGCGTGAAGACCAAATGCCAGGTCGACGCAGGCGCCGCCCGGCTGGTGAGCTGCCAGTGCAGCAGCCACAGAGTCCCCGGGTCTTCGAGGTAGGGGTCAGCCGCCGGGCGCTCAGCATAAACGCCGGCTGGCTGATCGAACGGAATGGCGCGGTTCCCCGGCCCGCCGTCCTTCCTGCTTGCTAGTCCCCGGTGTTTCTTTTCTTTAGATTCAGGGGGGGGGGGGGGGGGGGTAACAGGTTCAGCGAACAGGAACTCACCCAGCGGCCGCAGGCTCGTGCCGTTCACGCCCGTCGCGAACACATCGAGCGCGTTGCCCCAGTGCCGGATCGAAGCGACCATGTTCTGCCCCACGCCCAACCGCGCCAACGCATCGGGGGCCCTGAACAGCCCTGGGTCCCGTCTCACCTGCTGCACCGCCTTGGGCAGCCAGGCGTATCGGAAGGGGAAGGTCTGATGGCCGGAGAAACTGTAGGTGGCGCCGGCCTGGGAGACGGTCGGGGGCATTGCGACCATGCACTTATAGCACGCTCATAGCGGCTCTCCTAGAATGGCCGTCCCACCACCGCCAGGAGGCTACCGAGGGCCAAGCGCCAACGATGGACGAGAGAACGTTCTTCCAGCGAATCGACGAGCTGAACGTCTGGCGTCGTGGCGATGAGCGGGCGCCGCACAAGCCGCTGTTGTTGCTGCTCGCCCTTGCCCGTCAGCAACGGGGCGAGACTCGACTGGCCTACTACGAGCGGGACATCCGGGATCGGCTGAAGGGACTGCTGCGGAGCTTCGGGCCGCATCGAAAGGTCCTCCACCCGGAGAACCCATTCTGGTACCTCAAGAACGACGATCTTTGGGAGATCCCGGAAGATGATCTCGCCAGAATCCGCGGTGGGAGCGGTACCAGTCCGACGGACCGCGGCTTGCGCGACGCTGGCGCCCGCGGCGGCTTGCCACGACCCGTCGAACGACTGCTTTCCCGACACCCCGAACTGATCGACCAAGCGGCCCAACTGATCCTTGACGGCCACTTCACTCCATCGCTCCACGAGCCGATCTGCGACGCGGTAGGCCTTTCGCGTGGCGCCCAGCACGCGCGACCTGTCGAACGGCCCCGGCGAGACCCGAACTTCCGCCAAGCCGTTCTAACGGCGTACGAACGGCGTTGCGCCATCTGCGACTTCGACATGCGCATCGACGACGACCTCGTGGCGGTCGAGGCCGCGCACATCAAGTGGCACGCCGCCGGTGGTCCCGACGCGGTGCCCAACGGCCTCGCCCTGTGCACGCTTCACCACCGCACGTTCGACCGTGGAGCGATCGGCCTCGAAAAGGCGCCGGCCGGGTTCCGGCTCATCGTCTCCGAAAGCGTGAACGGCCAGAGCGAGCCTCTTCGGCGCCTGCTCGCCGAGCATGGACGGCCGGTTCGCGAGACCCAGCGCCCCTCTCAGCGTCCCCTCGGGGACTTCGTCGCCTGGCATCGCCGTGAGGTGTTCCGAGGATCACCGCGCGACATGGGAGATTCCGAGCAGCCATGACCTCCCTCGCCAGGAAGTACGACGAGTCCAAGCTCTCGGCCCGGCTGGGCATCCTGGTGGGCCTCGTCACGTTCCAGCTAGCCGACGGCCTGCTGTCGCCGGAGGCCCTGCGCACATCGCCACTGGCACAGTCCTACGCCGTCGCACTCGGCGTCATGGGACTGGGAGTGCTCGTGTTCGCGCTTCAGAAGCTGCGTGGCTACCTGAACCCGGCGACTCAGGTGGCGGAGCCCCGGACCGGTCCGGTGTGGCACGAGGCCAGGCTCTTCTCCGACCCGTGGTACCAGGTCCCCGCGGTCTACTGCGTCTTCGCTCTTCTCTCTCAACTCGTCATCGATCTGACAGAGAGACCGCCCCAATCCGCCCTGGCGGTGTGGTTCCTGGTCTGCGTAGCCGCAATGTCCGTGGTCGTCCCCATAAGCACCAGCAAGCGCGTGAGCCTCGAGAAGACCTACCTCGAAGCGGCTTCGGAGAAAGAGCGAAGCGCGACGCCAATCGCCGCCTCAGCCTTCCGCGACCCGTGGTTCGTTGTCCCGGGCGCTGTCCTCGGCGCCGTTGAGGTCGCGCGGTTTGGACTGGAAGCGATCGAGGAAGACCCAACCTCAAGCGAAGCGACATGGTGGCTGCTTGCGCCGCTCCTGGGAATGGCGTTCGCCGCGGCCATGCCTTTGGTGGATCAGTACCGCCGGCGGCGAAAGGAAGTGGCGGCGGAGCTCGAGGACCAGCCGCGGGAGGTTTCCGGGAGTGCCGGCGAGCCTGCGTCGTAGCGAATGGTGGCCGGGGGACCCTGGCTCTAGCCTGCGGGCCACTCCCTCACTTCGACCGCCGCCATCGGGTAGTCCCGCACATTCGCCGTCGCCAACGCGGCTCCGACTCCGACGGCGGCCGCGGCGATCAGGCAGTCCGCCTGGTGAAGCGTCACGCCTCGCTCGGCGAACTCCCGGCGCCAGCGACCGGCCATCATCCCCTGGGCCTTCCCCAAGGGAGCGAGACGAAGGCCTCTGAAGAGCCTCCTGGCCGCCAGCTCTTCGCCGGGACGGATGCCGCGCCACACTTCGTCCACCGAAATGACGCATACCCACGGCTCGGTACCATCGCGTCGCAGCATCGCCACCTGACCAGCCGCCCGACGGCCACGCAGGGCGTCGATGAGCACGGTCGAGTCGAGCAGCAGGCGACTCAAGATCAGCCCGAACGCCGCACGTCGCCGCGCCGCTGGCGTCGCACCCACTCCGCCGGGTCGTCGTCCCAGTCGTGGCCCGTATCGGAGATCCCGCCGAGCGCCGCCTCGATGTCGTCCCAGCGCCGTTCGTCGTCGAGTCCGCGTTGGATCAGTTCAGCGATGAAGGCGCTGCGCTGCCTGGGACCGGCACGCCGGTCGAGTTCGGCGACGAGATCGTCGTCCAGGGCGATGTGCAATCGCATGGGCCGAACTTAGCACACACGACGCTGGACTTCCTGCGAATGCAGAAGCCGCCTGCACTACCAGAGCCGTGAGACCTCGTCGTCGTACCCGGTCATCTCCCACCGGATGAGCGACCAGGGGATCTGGCCCGCCGCGTAGACCTCGTCCAGGAACTCCCGCAGGACGAAATCGTCGCCGAGTTGATTGGCGCGGTCTCGCATCAGCTTCATGAACTGGACCTTCCCCAGGACCATGAGCATGTGGTGCCCCACGCCGCGCAGGGTCGTGTCCAACTCGAACCAGAGATGGTGGCTGCCCTCCAGCAGCTCGCCGTGCGGCGCGTTGTCGATGCAGAACCGGGTCGCTTCTTCCAGACTCCAGTCGCCGCTGTGCATGTAGATGTCGGAGAGTGCGCGCACGGTGCGGAAAGCCGCCTGTTCATAGGTGACTTCCCTGCCGTGGGGATTCCGTCCGTCCAGGTATCCCGCATGCATCAGCAGCTCCTCGAGGGCAAACGCCAGCCCCTCGTCGCGAGCCGTCGAGATCTTGTACGGCCGCTCTCCGCCACGGATCGGGTGATCCTCCCGCTCCGCCCTGAGCATGTCGAAGTGGTGGCCGACCAGTTCATGGGTGTTCTCCATCACCGCTTCCCGGTGGGAGAAGTTGAAGAAGTAGTCGTGCGTCTCGGGCCAGGGATCCTCCAGGGCATAGCCTTTGCCGTAGAGCCGTGAGTCGAAGTAGTCATCCGGCACGAGGAAATCGTGCACAGTGAAGATCTCCTCGTCACGCAGGAAGCTCATCACGTGATCGACGGCTTCTTCGATGCCTTCCCTGTACTCGAGCTGTGACGCCACCGGCACGAGCGGTGGAACATCGCGATTGCGGTGCTCCTCCAGTCGTTGGAAAGTGATCACGCGATTGTCTTCCAGTTCGACGATCGTCCGAATCTCCTCCCAGGTGTAGGGGAACAGATAGACGTTCCTGAGCAGCCAGTTGTAGTTCTCCTTGCCCACACCCGTGGTGCCCGTCATCCGATGTTCGTTGGACCGGATCCAGTCCTCGTAGTCGTCGATAACGGTCAGCGCCGACTCGACGTCGGCGACGAGCTCCGGGTGATGAACCCTCAGGCCCTGCGCGAGCGATTCGTAGGCCGATCTCGTGTCTCCAATGGAGAGAATCGCCAGGGTGGCCAGGTCGGCGGCGATCAGCGAGAAGTCCTCGAGATTCTCCTTCGCCTGCTGCACCACATCGGCTACCGATCCGAGCCTGGATTGCAGAGCCGCGACCTCGTTCCCCTGCAGCGGTGGCTCGGCTCCCCAGGCGAACGTGGCGATCACGTCGTTGTAGAAGCCGGGATCCCGGGACCACGGGCTGAGAACCCGGTGCTGGAACTCGTAGCCGTTCGTCTCCGCCCGGACAAGCTGGTAGTCAACCTGTTGCGGGATCGGCCAGCCCGTCGGATCGATCGCCTCCAAGCGCTCCTGAAACGTCCTCAGCTCGCCGTACTTCTCCGCCATTGCCGCGGCGGAAAAGTCGGGTGTGGTGTCCAGGTCCGACAGGAACCAGCCGCTCTGCGAATAGGACTGGACGTTGCCGGAACCGCCCTGCTGGAACGAACGAAACTCTTCGAAGAAGGTGACGAGATCCGCGTAGTCGGTACTTGTGACGGCCTGAGTTGCGCCGGCTTCGCTCTGATCGCTTCCCGGATCGTTCGACAGCAAGCGGTACAGGAAGAAGCCAGCGACTATGACCGCCAGTACGACCACAAGACTGCGGGTACCGCGCATTGGAGTTCAGGAGTCTACACCGGCACCGGGACCGTCACCTTCATTCGGAGACTCGTCGCCTCGCGGCTCGTCCCGGATGCCGGCCAGGACCCGGGTGGCGCGGTCCGCGCCACCCGTGAACCAGTCCGCGCGCCCGTCAACGGGCGCACGGATGGCAGGCCGGCGTACCCAGTGGCGGAGGATCGCGTTACTCGGCCAACAACGATGCGCGGACGATCTCCCGGTCGTTGCGGTGCACGATGTGACCGTTCGCGTAGGCGGGATGCACCCAGAGGAGCTTGCCGAGCTCCCGGCGGATGCGGACACTGCGGGTGGTCGGTTCGAGCAGGCGCGTCCGGTCGATCTCCTGGTAACCGTCGCGGCTCAGACGGGCGATCATCAGTTCGCCACGGTCGTTGCTGATGAAGTAACGGTCGCCGTTCCGGACCAGGAAGGCGGTGGCGATGCGGGCGTCCTCGCTCGGCTCGAAGGTCGCCCAGACCTCCCTGCCGGTGGCGCGGTCGATGGCGCGCAGCGCCCCCTGGCCGCCGATGCCGTAGATCATGTCGCCGTCGAAGGCGGGCGTGGAGTTGAAGGCGTGGAGACCGTCGAGGTCCTCCTTGCTGCTGCTCTTGCCCTTCCAGACGATCCTGGCTTCCGGCTTGGCCTCCGCGGCAGCGGCGACCTCGATCAACGTCGAGCCGTGCGACGCGGACGATACGAGGAGCTGGTTGCCGTCCTGGATCGGCGTCGCGATCGTCTGCCCGTACTCGACCTCGTAGGGGAACCGCCAGAACACCTCGCCGCCATCCGGGTCGAGCCCGGCGATGCCCTTCGGATGCCAAATGACGAGGTGCCGCCGGCCTCCAAGCTCGTAGATGACCGGCGGGTTGTAGCCCGGTTCGTTGCCTACTTCCATCGAGCGCCAGAGTTCGTCGCCGGTCCCCCGGTCGAACGCCACGACCATGGCGTCGGGTTCGCCGCCGACCAGGGTGATGATCTGCCGGCCGTCGACGAGCGGCGCGCCGACGAAACCCCAGGCCTGAACCGGCGCCTCGTAGTCCGCCACCAGGTCGTGCCGCCAAAGCACGCGGCCGTCCTCGACCGAGAGCGCCGCCAGGTAGCCCGCCGAGCCGAGCACGTAGACGCGGTCGCCGTCGACCGTCGGGGTTGCCCGCGGGCCGTTCGAGTAGGCGGGCATGAGGCCGGCCAGGTCCGTCTCCCAGGCGTGCTCCCAGAGCTGCTTGCCGGTCGCCTCGTCGAGCACGAGCAAGCGTTCCCGGCCGCGGTTCCCGGGCAGCCGTTCGAAGTCGGTCGCGAACACGCGGCCGGCGGCTACCGCCGGGCCGCCGTAGCCCACGCCGATCGGTACGCGCCAGGCGAAGCGAAGGCCGTCCTCGGGAAAGCGCTCGAGGATGCCGTCCTCGTGCCAGACGCCCCGGCGTTCGTCGCCCCGCCACTGCGGCCAGTCGTCGCCGTGGGCCGGGTATGACGCGAAGGCAATCACCAATGCCACGACGAGAGCTGCCGGTTTCATGGCGTGGAGCATAGCCGTGGGTGTCATCCGGAGGGCCGGCGCTCTGCGCCGGATGCCGGCGAGGGCGCCGGCGCACCCGGTAACTGTCACCGACACGTCAAGTGCGGTAGTTTCTGCGCCGCCATGCGCCGCGTGCTTCTACCGCTGATCGTCGCCGCACTGGCGCCCGTCTCGTGCGGCTCGCCGCCCCACGTCAGCGCCGACCTCGTCTACCGGCACAGCCTGGACTTCCCGTCGCCGCAACGGCTGCGGCAGGGGTGGACCAGGGTCTGGGTCGGCAGGGAATTGGAACGGGTGGACACGCTCATCCACCGCGTCATCGTCATTCCCGAGTTCGCGGGCGACCTGATGGTCATGCCAGGTGGCCAAAGGGAGCGCATGGTGGCGGAAATCGCCTGTCCGCCGTCAGACCATCCGGTCTGGGAAGAACTGACGCGCGGCCAGGACATCGAGATCGACCTGGAAACGGCGGACCGCGGCCACTTCACGACGGTGTCGTGCCGCGACGGGCTCAGGTAACCGACACCCCTAGTCTTCCGGACCGACCGGCCCGCGGCGCCTCTTCGTCTCGCCGCGCCGGCGCTTGTCCTGAAGCCTCTTCTCTCTGGCGCCGGCGGAGGGCCGCGTGCGACGACGCGGCCGGGGCTCCGCAAGGGCCTCTTCGATCATGGCTCCGAGCCGTGACAGCGCCTCGGCCCGGTTGCGCGCCTGCGTGCGGTGGGTATCGGCGGAGACGACGATCTCGCCGGCCACAGTGAGGCGCTTCCCGGCCAACGCCTCCAGGCGACGCCGCAAAGGCCCCTCGATACCGGCGGCGTCGAGGTCGAGGCGGCACTGTGCCGCGGTCGCCACCTTGTTCACGTTCTGGCCTCCGGGGCCGGAAGAGCGAACGAACTTGAAGGTCAGGGCCTGCTCGGGGATCGCGAGGCCGCCGATGTGGATCGTGGCCATGGCCATATCGTGGCAGATGCGGCGGTTCCGCGGCGGTTCGGGCTCGCCGCTTCGCGGCGTCGCCCGGATGCCGGCGGGGGCGCCGGCGCACCCAGTGGCAGTGGTCAATCCTCGGTGTACCGGATCTCCATGCGGCGGATGATCAGGGCGGTCAGCGCGAGCACGACGGCGGCGAAGGCGAGCAGGCCGAGGACGGAGACGGCAGCCGGCGGCGGTTCGACGACCACGGCGAACGGACCGTCGGAAAGCGGCACCGGCAGCAGGCCCTTGAGGTAGTGGATCACGCTGAGCTTCTTGAGCGCGGGCGGCAGCAGGAAGTGCAGCATCTCCCATACGTAGAGGGCGCCGGCCGGGATGATCGGGTTGCGGAACACCATGCCGACGAGCGTGAACAGCGAGCCGTAGCCGATGCAGGCGAGCAGGGTCACGCCCAGATAGGCCACGAGATGCCGCCCGCCCGGGCCGGCGGTCAGGTCCTCGATCGCACCGGAGACGCCGACGGGCAGGTAGATCAACGCATAGCTGAAGACGGTGCTGGCCATGAACAGCACCGCCACGGCGGCGACCGCGGCCGCGTACTTCGCCGCCACGACGACTTCGCGGCGAAGCGGCGTCAGCAGCAGGTAGTGCAGGCTGCGCTCCAGGATCTCGCCCCGGAAGAGGTTGAAGAAGACGTACAGGCAACCGAAGAACAGGATCGCGCCGAGAAAGACCGTCTCGAAGATCGTCTCGTAGACGATCCGGTTGCCGAAGCGCTCCAGTACCGTCTGGCCGCTGATCGGAATCGAGCCGACCAGGAGGACGATCGCCACCGGAACCGCCGACGCGAGTCCCAGGATCACCGCCCTGCGGGTCAGGAGCAGCCGGCGCAGTTCCAGCCGCACGAGTCCGCCGACCTGCCGGGCCAGCAGCGCCCAGTCGATGCGCGAAGGCGTCGCCGTCTCCTGGGCCACCGTCACGACGGTTCCTCCTCTTCGTCAACCAGGTAGCGGTAGACCGCCTGCAGGTCGCTGTCCGCCGGGCCCACCGCTTCGACCTCCACGCCCCCCTCGGCCACCAGTTCGGCCACCAGGCGCAGGAAGCGGTCCGCGTCCCGCGTACGCAGGTGGAGGCCCCCGCCGTCGTCGTGAAGCTGGACTTCGGTGACGTGGTCCAGCTCGAAGGCGCGGCCGGCGAGCCACTGCGGACGATCGCAGCGCACGAACACCTGCAGCGGCTGCTCGCGGACCTCCTCGACTTCCGCCCGCATGCCCGGCACCTCGCCTTCGGCAACGATGTAGCCGTTCGAGATCAGGATGACGCGGTCCGAGAGCAGGTCGACCTCGTGCAGGATGTGGCTCGAGATGAGCACGTGCTGGCCCTCGCCGGCCAGTTGACGGAAGAGTTCGATCGTCTCGGCCCGCACCATCGGGTCGAGGCCGTTGAGCGGCTCGTCGAGCACCATGACCTGCGGCCCGTGCGCGATGGCCTGGGCCAGCTTGATCCGTTGCCGCATGCCCTTGCTGTAGCCGGCGATCCGGCGGTGCGCCGAGTCGACGAGGCCGACCCGCTCCAGGGCCCGGGCGGTCAGGCGCTCCGCCTCGCCGCGGTCCAGGCCGTGCAGCAGCAGGTAGGAGAAGACGAACTGCCAGCCGGTGGCGCCCCGCGGGAAGGAGTCGTACTGGGTGCAGTAGCCGAAACGGCGAAACAGATCCTGCGGCCGGGTCACCGGGAGGCCGAGAACGCTGATCTCGCCGCGCGTCGGCCGCAGCAGGCCCGCGAGCAGGTTCATCAGCGTGCTCTTGCCTGAGCCGTTCGGGCCGACCAGGCTGGTGATGCCCGGCTCGATCTCCAGGTCGACCCGGTTGACGCCCAGCACGTCGCCGTAGAACTTCGAGACGTCGCGGATCACGATGTTGCGGTCGTCGCTCACTTGACGACCTCGAAGGCGCGCACGCGCCGGTAGAGCAGGGCCGCCGACAACGAGGCCAGCGCGGCCGCCGCGAGCCAGGCGGCCGCCTCCGGCATCTGGACGGACCCTTGTGTGCCGAAGACGGAGGCGGAGAGCGCGTCCGTCACGTCGAAGGCGACGACCAGGCTGCCGAGCCAGGAGTCGTAGAACTCCTTGTAGAACGAGCCGAAGGCCGTGCCCGTGAGGATCACGCCCATGAACACGATCCGGGCCCAGGGCTTCCACTTCACCCAGGCCGCGATCGCCAGCATCGGCAGCGACATGCAGAGAAGCCAGACGACCGACACGACGACCATCGACGGCGCGACCCGCCAGTGCTCCAGCAGCCACTCGCGGCCACCGAGCGACGCCTGGATCGCGAACAGGAGCAGCCCAGGCGCCCAGGTGATCGCCGAGACCAGGACGCCGAGTACGACGAGCTTGCCGAGCACGTAGTCGGTCCGCGTCAGCGGCCGCGAGAGGTAGAGCGGCATCGCCCGGTTGCGCAGGTCGGCCGAAACCAGCGACGGCCCGACGACGAGCACGACGATGAACGCCAGGTACAACTGTGCACGCAGGAAGAGGTTCTGGAAGAACCAGGTGTTGACCTGGACGAACTCGAGCAGGTCGGCCGAATCGAGGTTGATCAGGGTCAGCGCTTCCGCGTTGTAGCGCAGGTACATGGCGCCGAGCAGCACCAGCGGCCAGGCGAAACAGAACGCGAAGAAGGCCAGGAACAGCCGCGACGCGAAGACGTCGCGCAGGCCGTAGCGGCTGATGACCAGGAAGCGGCTCCGCGCCGGCATCAGCGGACCGTCGTAGCCCTTGTAGCCGTGGTCATAGACGGCCATCGTCGCCCTCCATCGCCTGGAGGAAGATGTCCTCCAGCGAGGTGCGCTTGTAGTCCAGGCGGCGAATCGTCACGTCCTGCTGGATTGCCGAGGCGTAGATGTGGCGCACCTCGACGCCCGGCGGCAGGACGGCCTTGATCCGGCGGCGGTTGACCACGGCGACCTCGCAACCGAGCCCCTCGATCGCGGCCCGGAAGCCGCTCCCGGCGCCCTCGCGCTCCGCGGCGAGATCGAGTTCGAGAAACCGGCGGTTGGCGCGGCGCTCCTCGGCCAGGTTGCAGTAGGTGGCGATGCGCCCCCGGTTCAGGACGAGCACTTCCTCGCAGCACTCCTCCACGTCCCGGAGCAGGTGCGACGAGACGACGATCCGCGCCTTCCCCGAATCCCGGATCTCCCGGATCAGCCGCAGCATGCGGAGACGGGCCGGCGGGTCGAGGCCGTTGGTCGGTTCGTCCAGAAACAGGAGGCTCGGACCGTGGGCGATCGCCTGCGCCAGCTTGAGCAACTGCTTCATGCCCAGCGAGTAGGTCTCCACGTTGCGATAGCGCGCCTCGCCCAGGCCGACGTAGAAGAAGACCTCGTGGGCCCGTTCCAGCGCCGCCTCGGGCGGCAGCCCGGAAACCTCCGCCATGAGCCGCACGAAGCGGACGCCGGAGATGCCGGCGATGAACGCGTCCCGCTCCGGCATGTAGCCGACCCGGCGCCGCAGTTCCCGGCCCTGGGCCGTGATGTCCATGCCGAACAGGCGGGCGGTTCCCGCGGTCGGTTTGTAGAAGCCGAGCAGGGTGTTCAGCAGCGTCGTCTTGCCGGCGCCGTTGGGCCCCAGAAGGCCGATCGCGCGGCCCGAGAAGGCGCCGCGCAGATCGTCGAGCACCTGGTGCCGGCCGAAGCGAACCCCGAGACCGTCGAGGTCGATGACCGGCGGCGCCTCACTCATCAGGCGGCCGGCCTCAGGACGCTGCTCGCCGATGCCGGCCGGACCTCGGCGACCTGATCGTCCACTGCGGCCGCCGGCTCTGCCTCCAGCTCCGGCTCGGCCGCCTCCTCCATCGCGTCCAGGCCCTGCAGCAGGGCGCCGAGTCCAAGCGCCGGGCCGAGGCCGGCGAAGGCCAGCAGGCTCGGTCCGCTGGACGTGACGACGATCTCGCTGCGGCCCGCGTACACCGTGTAGAGAGACGGACCGCCGCTGGTCAGCGACTCCTCGATCGCCTGGACGGCAGCCTGCTGGTCGTCGCCCACGACCTCCGTCGGCAGCAGGCCTAGCAGGTCGCTCGCCGTCTCGGCCAGCCGGTTGTAGACCACCGCGGAGAAGTCCGTGTAGCCGTTCCTGGGCAGGAGGTCGAGGAACTGCTGACTCGAGGTCAGCGAGGCGCCGCTGCCGCGATACCGGATCGCCGTATCGATCGTTGCCACGCTGGACGCGCTCACCATGTACCCATCAAAGTACGTGTAGAAGATCTCGGGAGTTTCCAGCAGGCTCTCGAGCACTCCCTCGAGGGAGTCGTCATCTTCGTTCTCGTCGTCGTTCGAGTCTTCGCCGTCCGCGTCGTCCCCGCCGTCGATCTCGATCGAAAGACGGTAGACCGTGCGGCCGCCCGACTCCTGCTCGTCGAGCGAGACCGCAGCGCCGACGCCCTCGGTTGCCAGCCGGTCGTTCGCCTTCAGGACGAGCGTCTCGATCGAGTTCTGCAGGCCGTCCGCGTTGTAGACGGACGCAACCGCCTTCCACGCAGGCGAGGGAAGGACGGGACCGTCGATGCCGGCGGCGTACTCGCCGCCCAGGTGCACGAGGAAGTCGTTACGAATCGACAGGCCCAGTTCGCTCTCGATGTCGGCCGGCGGCCCGTCCATCTCCCCGCCCAGCCCGGCGAGGAAGTCCAGGAACTCGTCGTAGATCGTCAGCGGATCCTCGATCACGCCGGCGGCGACGAAGGACGCGTCGGGCGAGAAGAAGTCGAGGGCGCCGTTGGTTCCCGGCTCGGACAGCCAGGAGACCATCCCCGTCCGCTGGCCGTCGAAGCTCAGCGTCGCGGTGAAGTTCGCCCGGTCGCCGTCCTGGGTGCGGGAAGCGACCAGGTCCTCGACGTGGTCGAGCCCGCTGAACGCGAAGCCGTTGGCGTCCGCGTCCTCGCCGTCCCCCAGTTCGGCCAGCTCGACCGCGCCGAGCAGCTCCGCGCCGGCGGCGTAACGTTCCGCGAGCCGGCCGTGCAGCCGCGAACCGACGAACGGGTTGGTCGCGCCTTCCCGGTTCGCCGCCACGGTGCGAAGCGCGGCGAGCGAGGGCGAGGCCGCGGCGAGGTCGTCGGCGATCCAGACCAGGAGCGCGCCGTCCGACTCGGCCGCCGCATCGAGATCCTCGACGATGACCGGCGTGCCCTCCTCGCCCATCGCATCGCCAAGTCCCTCCAGGTGTTCGTCGAGCGCCTCCCGCAGCGCGGCGGCGTCCGAGACTTCCGTGACGAGCAGCGGACGAGCCGTGTTGTCGGCGATGCCGCCGGAGAGCGCGATGACCGTCTCGGCGCCCATCGTGTCCCCGAGTTCGCCCAGCAACGCGATCACTTCGTCGATCGTCCCGACCGCACCGGAGGCTTCGAACTCGGTCCACCACTCGGCGAACAGGTCGCTCGTGCCGACGCGCGACCGCACGAGCTCGAACAGGTCGCTCAACGTCGCCGGCGCGTTCGGCATCGCGAGATAGACCTTCGTGTCGGCCGGCATCAGGTCGAGCAGCCGGGTCGAGTAGCGCGGCGGCGCCGCCTCCATCAACTGGTTCAGTTCGCTGCGCAGCGACCTGAACTCCTCGAGCACCGCGAGGTAGTGGTCCGCGTCCTGGCTCCAGCCGACCTCCTCCTGCAGCGTCATCGCGACAAGCGTCGGGCGGCTGCGGAACTGGTCGCCGGCCAGCAGGCTGTGGCGCTCGCGGCCCTTCTCGACCTCGACCTCACCCTCGATCACCGACACGCGCGACCCCTTGACGCCATGCGTGACGGCGAAGATGGTGCCCTTTACCGCCACCAGCATCTCCTCGGTCGCGACGATCAGCGAGCCGTTCTCCTGCTGCGCGGCCTGGACGATCACGCTGCCGCGGTCGACTCGCACACGGTGTCCGCTGCGCCGCGCGTCAACGCGGAACGTGGTCAGTCCCGCGGCCTCGACCCGGGAGCCATCGGCGAGTTCGAGCACCGCGCGGCTGCCGGCGCCGGTGCGGATCCGGTCACCGCCGTCGACCGCGTCGCCGGGGCCGAGCGGAACGAGGTCCGCACCACGATCGTCGCCGGCCGCGAACATCCGGCCATCGACACTCCGCACCTGCACGATGCCGTCCTGGGGCGGCAGGAGCACGCGCTGGCTGATCCACACGCCCGCCACGGCCACGCCGACCACTGCCGCGGCGGCCGCGTAGTAGAGGCCGACCCGCGCCGGAGCTGCCGGCCCGGCAACGTCGGCCACCGCGCGGCCGGCCCGCACCGCCTGCAGGTGCTTGCGGCAGGGAATGCACTCGCGGGCGTGGTCCTCCACCAGGAGGCGCTGCGCCTCCGGCAGCGTGCCCGCGACCAGGGCCGGCATCCGCGCCTGGTAGTCGGCGCAGGATGTCAGCGTCGCGTTCGCATCGACGCCGGCGTCGGGCGCATCGGCTCCAGCGGCATCGCCGGCGGCCGCGACGGCCAGCGCCTTCCGCACGCGTGCGGCCGCGGCGGCCTCGACTTCGGCCGGCGGCCGCTCCGCGGCGATCGCCTGTGCGGTTTCGATCAGAGTCTGGTTCATCTGGTTGCGGTCGCTCATCGCAGCTCCCTCCGCTCTTCTTCCCGGTCCTTCTGGTCTTCCCGTCCGTCCTGTCCCAATCCCGCGGCGTCCTCCTCGGCGAGCGCCGCCCCCAGGCGTTTGCGCAGCCGGTGCAGCGTCACCGCCACGGTCATTCGCGAAGTGCCCATCATCGGCCCGATCTCCGAGTTCCGGTATCCCTCGAAGTAGCGCAGCACGAACATCTCGGCCGCCCGCGGGTTGACCTTGGCCAGTTCACGCCGCAGCCGGTCGCGGAGTTCCAGCGAGGCGAAACGTCGCGCCGGATCGCTCTCCACGGCGGAAGACGGTCCCACTTCCTCGAGAACCTGCTGATCGAGCGCCACGAGGCGCGAGCGCTTGCGCGAGCGAATCAGGTCGAGCGAAGCGTTGATCGCCGCACGGCGCAGGTAACCGCCGGCCTTCGCCGCGTCCAGGGACCGCGGCGGCCGGTTCAGCAGCCGCAGGAAGATCGTCTGCAGCACGTCCTCCGCGTCGGATGCGTTGCCCGTGACGCGGTAGGCCGTGTGGAACATCAGCCGGTGGTGCTCCTCGAAGAGCCCCTGCAGCGCGTCCCCGGCAGAGTGCGGCGCGGCGGGAGGAACTGCGGGCGGCCCTTCGGTCATCGAAACGCTTGCGATCGTCAAACGGCGCCTCCTTGGCTCCCGAGCGCGCCGGCGCCCGGGTGGGTTCAGTGGAGAAGACGCCGCAAAGGACGATTGTTTAGCAGAGAGGCCTCGCGAGGACTGGCAGAAACCACGTTGGCGCGTCCGCGACAAGGAGCGCAACGACAACAGTCACTGTGCCCGGACCGTCGCACTCCGGCGCGCCCATGACCGGATCTGGCCGCTTTCTGCACGGATCTGGCCGGAATTCGCTAACTGACGTCCGGTTTTCTTCTTCGCCCATAGCTAGCGTGTTGAGTAGACGAACCGCCCGTTACCGGGCAAGGAAGGGAGCATGAAGAAGATTGCCTCGATCACACTGGGACTTCTTGTCCCGGCCGCCATCGGCTTCGCCAGCCAGGACGCGTATGAACCGGAGCTACCGTCTGGCGCGGCTGACACGCCTGAGCATCGAGAGTAAACGGTCTCCTCAGCCACTCTGAACACCGAGGAAACGGCAGCATGGGCGTTCTTCGCCGTTGCTGCGCGCCCAACCACCCTCATGAAGTCCACGACCGCTTCGGCGTCCATCTGCAGAACCGCACACAGTGCGAGCGACCCACCTCCGGGGGGCGCCTGTGATGACTGTCACTTCGACTGCATGGCCGAGTTTCGAGCCTGTCGACGAGAATGCAGCAGTGGCCATCGCTCTGGGGATCTTTGGGGGTGCATGAACGACTGCGTGACGGAGCACGGAGAATGTGAACGCTCCTGTGATCCCATCTGCTTCCCTAACGACCCGTGATCGTCACCAGCGCAAGCAGTAAGGGCCACAGGTTGCTCGGGGTCGCCTTGGCGTGTCCTTTCGTCGCCGGCGGGCTCTTGGGACAACCTGCGGAGACTTTCGTGAACCGCGTCGACGTTCAGGTCGTCGAGGTCGACGTCGTCGTCACCGATCGGAAGGGTCGTCCGGTCCACGGGCTCGAGCGGGAGGACTTTCACCTCCGCGTGGACGGCCAGCCCGTCGAGATCACCAACTTCTTCGAGTCATCCGTCCAGGTCGAGCCGGCAAGGAACGGCCGTCGCGGCGCGGCGCCGGCTCCCGCGACCATCCAGACGGATGGAGGTCCGTTGACCGTCGTCTTCTATCTCGACGACGCGAACCTCAGGCCTCCTCACCGGACCAGGCTGTTGAGGCGCATGGAGACGGCGGTCGAACCGTGGCGCGCGATGGACGCGACGTACCTGCTCGCCCGGTTTGAGCATCGCATGGAACTCCTCGTGCCGCCGACGCGCGATCTGAACGACATCCTCACCGGCGTAGCGGCTCGGCCCGAGGGCTCGACCCGCGGTCTTCAGGGCGGGAGTGCGCGCCGCTTCGCGATCCGCGGCCTGATCGATAGCCACGAGGCCTGCGAGCGGGCCAGATACTGCCGGCCTTGCGAGGACAACTGGGGCGAACTCCTGTCCATCGCGCGCCAGTACGCTGACGAGCAGGCGACCCGCGCCGCCATCGCGGTCGACGGCCTCGCGGATCTAGTGACAATGCTCGCGGGACTGCAGGGCAAGAAGGCGGTTGTCTACATGACGGACGGCCTGCCGCAGCGGCCCGGCCTGTCGGTTCTCGAGTACCTGGGCGGCGAACTCTGCGCGGGCCTGCGCCAGAGTGCGCACAGCGAGACGATGGCGGAGATCGTGCAGTACGACGAGGTCGGTCGGTTCAACCGCCTTTCCGCCCACGCCAACGCCAACCGGGTCACCTTCTACGCCCTCGATGCAGCGGGCCAGCGAAGCGTCCAGCAGGACATCGCGCTCGACAATCCCAGGCTCGGGCCCAGCTCCCGCAACGCCGGCCTGAGGGCCGTGAACGCGCAGAGCGGGCTGTACCGTCTGGCCGACGAGACCGGCGGCAAGGCGTTGGTCAACGCGAACGACCTGGCAATCCTCCTCGACGACATGACCGGTCAACTCGCGGCTTCCTACTCGCTGGGGTACCACGCCACCGAGGCCGGTTCCGGAGAAGTGCGGCAGATCTCCGTCCAGCTCGCCCCGGACGCCTTGAAGGGCAGGCGGATCGCGTATCGGCGCGCCTGGCGCGACAAGCCGCTCGAGGAGCGTCTCGCCGAGCGGTTGCACAGCGCGGCCCGCCTTGGACGCACCGAAAATCCGCTTCGGGCAAGTATCGAGTTCGGCGGCGCGAAGCGGTTGGACAAGAGGAACGCCCATCAACTCACAGTCGGAATTCGCCTGCCAGAGGACTCGATCTTCCTGTTGCCCGGGAGCGGCGGCACCGCGAGCCAATTGCGCGTCTGGCTCCTCGCCTTGCGGGAAGAGACAGGGGCCCGCACGGCCGTCCGGCAGAAGCGGATCGCGGTCGGCGGTGAGAACGGCATGGCCGCGACCGACGGCGTGTATCGCCTGGACGTCGCCATGGCCCTGCCCGAGGGCGACTACACGGTCGCTGTCGGGGTTCGGCAAGAGGCGACGGGCGAGATGTCGCTGATTCGCGATCGGGTCGCCGTGCCGGGTTCGTCGCCCGCCAGTTCGCCGGACTGACCCGCCGGACACCTCGAGGAGGCGTCATCTTCGAGTCGCGTACGCACTGCCGGCGCTATTCCTCCTCGCGTCCGACCGTCGTCGCCAGCAGCACAGTCGCCAGGGCCACGACGCTGCCACCTAGCCAGGTGAGCAGGTGCGGCCGCTCGCTGTGCAGCCACATCGCCCAGAACGGGCTGAGCGCAGGCTCCAGCAGCAGGAGGAAGGCGAGGACGGGCGCCGGAAGGACGCTGGCGGCCCGCGTGACGAGGACGTAGGCGAGCGCGACCTGGAAGAGCCCGAGATACGCCACCACAACGAGGTCACCTAGTTCGACCGAGCGGAACGCGAACATCACCGGCAAGCACGCGAGGCAAGCGATCACGTTGCCGCAGGCGGCGGCCGCGATCCCAGGTGCGCGCGCGTCCTCGCCATCCCCCAAAGAGGACGCTGCACCGGCCGCACGAACCGGTCGCGAGGCCGGCGAACGGCCGGCGGCACGCAGGCCCATCAGCGTCAGGCCGTACGCCAGGCCGCAGAACACGGCGAGCACGTTGCCGGTACGGGGATCGGGCGCCGACGAAACCGCTTCGGCGCCGCCGAAGAACGCCATCACCAGGCCCGCGCCGAACAGCGGCACGAACAGAAGCTGCCGTCCGCCAGGCCTCTCCCGCAGGAGGATGGGCGCAAGCAGCAGCACGAACAGCGGCGCCGTCGACTGCAGGAAGATCGTTTCGGCCGCCGTCGTCCGCTTGGCCGCGTGGACGAACAGGACCAGGGTCAGGCAGTAGCAACAGCCGGTCCCGACGGTCAAGAGAAGCGCCCGGCGTCGCGCCGAGTCGCGCCACCAGGCCGCCGTTCCGACTGAATTCGACCGGCTCGCACCGCCGGCCCACCGCCGCGCCGCGGGAAACGCGACCAGAAGCACGGCGGCCGCAATCAGGGACCGCATCCCGGCAACCTGCCAGGCATCGAGCTGGGTCGCCTTGACCGCCGCGCCACCGGTCGAGAACAGGATGCCCGCGACGACCGCCTGGAGCGCTGCAACGCCGACCACGGGAGTTCGCGCTTCGCCCGGCTGCCCATCGACCATCACCGACATTCTGACCGCCGCCACTTGACTTGTCCATCTATAGAGCTCTATCGTGTCCATCATGGACACGAATTCTTGGCGCATTGGCGCCGCGAAGCAGCAGTTCTCCGAAGTCGTGCGCCGATCTGCAACCGAGCCCCAGAGGATCTACAACCGCGATCTGCTTGTTGCAGCGGTCGTGAGTCCGGAACTCCTCGACGAGGCAGAAACCAGGCAACGGAGGCAGCTCGACCGGAGTCTGGCCGACATCTTCACGGAGCTCCGAACCATCTGCGCCGACGAGGACTGGGAGCTTCCCGTCGGTGATCGCACGAACCGGGAGGGCTGGCCTGCCGCAACCAACGACCGCAGCGGCGAACCAGACGAACACCCGAACGCGGACAGGGCGTGATCCTTCTCGATACGAACATCGTTGCCGAACTCTCCCGGCCGCGCCCGAATCCCAACGTCGAGCGCTGGGCGGCCACCGTGAAGCCGCCCTTCGCCCTCAGCGCGATCAGTCTGGAAGAAGTGCGCTACGGCCTTTCGTGGCAGCCGCAGCAACGAGCCGAGATCTGGTTCAGCGAGTTCGTTCCGGTGTTCTGCGATGTCCTCCCGGTAACGCCAGCGATCGCGCAGCGAGCCGGGAACCTCAGGGGACGCTTCCAGGCCACCGGCGAAACCCGGACCCAGGCCGACATGCTGATCGCAGCCACGGCTCTGCAGCACCAACTTCCCCTCGCCACCCGCAACAGCCGCGACTTCGAGAGATGCGGAGTGGCCCTCGTGAATCCGTTCACGGCCACGCTGATCTGAGTTGCAGTTCTCCGGCACGGCTATTGCGTGATGTCGTAGCGTAGCTTCATCGACCATGGGACCACACCGGAGATCGTGACCTTCCGATGACATCGACTGACCTCCATGCTGGACGGGCGGGCCTCTTCGCGCTGCTCCCGCTCCTCGCCGGGGCCGCGGCACTGCCGGCCCAGCCCGGCCAGCCGTTCGTCGATTCCGTCGACGTCCAGGTGGTCGAGGTCGACGTCGTGGTCACGGACAGGAAGGGCCGCGCGGTAAAGGGCCTGACCCGCGAGGACTTCGAGCTGTACGTGGACGGTCGGCCGGTCGAGATCACGAACTTCTTCGAGTCGGCGATCCTCGTCGAGGAACCGGCGCGCAGACGCAACCGGGAACGCCCTGTCGTCCGCAGCCGGGGCACACCCGGCGCTCTGGACCAGGGTGCGCTCACCGTCGTCTTCTACCTGGACGACCCGAACATCTTCCCGTCTCACCGCACCCGCCTGCTTCGACGACTGGAAGCCGCGGTCGAACCGTGGCGATCCATGGGCGCGAGCTTCATGCTCGCCCGGTTCCTCAACCGGCTCGAAGTGCTCGTGCCGCCCACGCCCGACCTGGACGCGATCCTGGAAGGGGCGGCGGGCGTACCGAAGGGATCGCCACGCGCGATCCAGAACGGCGACGGCGCTCGCCGGTTCGCGATCAGGAGCCTGATCGACGCCTACGAGTTCTGCGAAAGGGCTCGGTACTGCCGGCCCTGCGAAGACAACTGGGGCGAGCTGCTGTCACTGGCCCGGCAGTACGCGGACAACCAGGCGACGAACGGAGCGATCGCCGTGGACGGCCTCGCGGATCTGGTGACCACCTTGTCCGGCGTGCCGGGCAGGAAGGCCGTCGTCTACGTCACGGACGGCCTGCCGCAGCGGCCCGGCATCTCGGTGCTCGACTACCTGGGCAACGAGCTCTGCAGCGACCTCCGCCCCAGCGCGCCCTCGGAGACGATGGCGGAGATGGTGCAGTACGACGAAAGCAGCCGCTTCAACCGGATCTCCGCCCACGCCAACGCGAACCGCGTCACGTTCTACGGCGTCGACGCGGCCGGCGTGCGCGATGCAAGCCCGGACATTGGGCTCGACAACCCCAGCCGCCGCCCTTCCTCCCGCAACGCCAATCTCCGGTCGATGAACGCACAGAGCGGACTCCACCTGCTGGCCCGGGAGACGGGCGGCAAGGCGCTGATCAACGCGAACGACCTGTCGATCCTCCTCGACGACATGACCGGCCAGCTCGCGGCCTCGTACTCGCTGGGCTTCGTCTCCGGGGAACGCAAGCCGGGCGAGGTCCGCCAGATCTCCGTGCTCCTCGCTCCGGGCGCCGGCAAGGGCCGCCGGATCGAGTACCGGCGCACGTACCGCGACAAGTCACTGGACGAGCGACTCGCCGAGCGCCTCCTGTCAGTCGCCTACCTCGGCAACGGGGAGAATCCGCTCGAAGCGAGCATCGACTTCGGCGGCACGAAGCTGCTGGAGAAGAAGATCCATGAGTTGACGGTCGGCGTCAGCTTGCCGGCAGAGTCCGTCGTGACCTTGCCCGGCAAGGACGGCCTGTCGTCGAACGCCGGCGCCCGCCTTCGCCTCTGGCTGGTCGCCGTCGAGGACGAGAAAGGCGCGCGGACCACTGTCCGGCAGAAGACGATCGACGTCGGCGGCGCGGCGGGCGTCGCGGCCGACGACGGCAGGTACCGCGTCGAAGTGGCGATGAACCTGCCCGAAGGGGACTATCTGGTCGCGGCGGGAATCCGGGACGAGAGAACGGGGTTGACCTCCCTGATTCGCGAACCAGTATCCGTGCCGTCCGGGTAGACGGCCACCGAGGGAGGTCAGACGTTGCAGCAGGACGCACTCAAGCGCTTGACGAGCCATTCTCTGTTTCTCACGGCCGCGGCGCTGCTCGTGCTTTCCGGCGCCACCGCGGCTCAGGCCCAGCCCGACCAGACCTTCATCGACACCCTCGACGTGCAGGTCGTCGAAGTCGACGTCGTGGTCACGGACCGGAACGGCCGTCCCGTCCGGGGGCTGACCCGCGACGACTTCGAGCTCTACGTGGACGGCGAGCCGGTCGAGATCACGAACTTCTTCGAGTCGGAGCTTCTCGGGCAGCCGGCCGAATCAGCGGACCAGGCTGCCCCGCCGGCTGCAGAGGCAGAGCCTGCCCAGGCCGAGGCCGCGGCCGAACCCGCCTCGCTCACCGTCGTCCTCTACATGGACGACGCGAACCTCTTCCCGCCCTATCGCTCGCGGCTGCTCCGGCGCCTGGAGAAGGCGGTCGAGTCGTGGCGTCCCCTGAACGCGCGCTTCATGTTCGCGCGTTTCGTCAACCGGCTGGAAGTCGTCGTGCCGCCGACCCGGGACCTCGACGCGATCCTCAAGGCCGCTTCCAAACGCCCCAAGGGACTGGGCCGCGCCGTCCGGAACCAGCGTTCCCGCCAGTTCACTCTGGAGGAAATCAACGTGAACAGCCGGGGATGCCAGAACACCGGCCAACTCATGGCGCTGGCCGACACGTACGCGGTCGAGCAGGCGAATCGCGCCGCGATCGCTGCCGACGGGCTCGCCGACCTGACCAGCACCCTGGCCGGAATCCCCGGGCGGAAGGCGATCGTCTACATGAGCGACGGACTGCCACAGCAGCCCGGGCTCTCGGCTTTCGACTACATCGCCCAGGTTCTCTGCCCGAACGACCCGCGCATCGTCCCCGAGACGAACGCGGCGGCCCAGCGGCACGACGAAACCCGCCGTTTCCAGCAGCTCACGGCGCACGCCAACGCGAACCGGGTCACTCTCTTCACGCTGGATGCGGGCGGCATTCGTACCGGGCTCAGCCAGTCGATGTCGTTCGATGGCGTTGCCCCGTCATACCAGAACGACCGGCTGCACTGGACGAACATCCAGGGCGGCCTGCAGCAGCTCGCGTCCGAAACCGGCGGCAAGGCTCTTCTCAACTCGAACGACCTGGCCGACCTGCTCGAGGACGTGACGGAGCAGCTCGTCTCCACCTATTCCCTGGGCTTTTCCCCGGACGAGCGGCGGTCGGGCGAAGTACGCCGCCTGAAGGTCGAACTCGCACCCCACGCCGCTCAGGGCCGCAGCGTGGAATACCGCCGGTCCTACCGCGACAAGACCCAGGATGAGCAACTCGCGGAACGGCTCATCTCCGCGGCCTACCTCGGCAGCACGCCGAATCCGCTCGGCATCGCAGTCGACCTGGGCGCGACGACCCCGCGGGAGAAGAAGGTGCACCGGCAACCGGTCAGCATCGTCGTACCCGGGGAGGCCGTCCTGCTGGTGCCCGGCGCCGGCGGACCAGGCGGCCGGCTCCGGCTTCTCCTGCTCGCGGTCGACGAGGAGAAACGCGGCCGAACGTCCGTGCGCCAGATGACGGTTCCGGTGGGACCCGCCGGCGACGTCCAGGCCACCGACGGCGCCTTCCGCTTCGAGGTGTCGGTCAGCCTGGCCGAGGGCGACTACCAGGTCGTCGTTGGCGTCCGGGACGAGACGACGGGCGAGATGTCTCTGGTCCGCGACGGGGCGAGGGTGCCGTCGCGGTAGCGAGCGGCTAGTCGCGGACCCTCGACTCGGCCCAGGGCAGGACTTCGACTCGGGTGCAGGCACCGTTCGCCGGGCAGTACGAGTAGGTCCCCGGGGCAAGGTCCGTCACTACGTACTCGTCGCCATCCGTTCGAACGTGCCCCTTGTTGTTGACGGCGAGCAAGGTGCCTATCCGAATCGTTGCGCCGCCGGGCGTTACGAGCAGAGCGTCCCGCGAGTCCGGTACGCGCAGTGAGCCGCGGTCCGTGGACAGATCGATCTCGACCGGTGTTCCGTCTCGAACGTCGTGGCTCCAGCCGTTCATGCCGATCTCTCCTGCACGAACGACGACGTCGACGACTTCGACGTCCGGCGGGAGATAGTGGTCGGCCGTGCCCGCGCCGCCGGTGTGGCTGTTCGCGCGGGTCCGGCCCGACCCTGCCGGATGCAGCACGAAGGTCTGAGCGCCCGCCAGCGGCACCCCACCGGATCGAACGACGACCGTAACGAGCTTCTGTTCCGCAAGCTTGAGTTCCAGATCGTCGATCCGATCCTCCCCGATCATCCGGACGTGCAGCGGGCGCGACTGGACTTCGCGCTCATCGATGTAGCTCTCGGCATAGATCGTGTACTCCCATTCCGGCAGACCCGTCACCTCGAAAGCTCCAGTCGCGTCGGTTCTCCGCCGCCAGCTACTCGGCAACAACTGATCATGGCGTTTCCCCGCCACTTCGCCGGTCGCGTGCACCCAGACGCGAGCGCCGGCTATCGGCTCAAGAACGCCACTCCCGGCGCTCCGCCTCACGACGCGACCACTGACCGTGCCTGCAGGGAGATCGATCTCCACCCGTGCGATTCCATCCGAGTCGGCTTCGATCTCGAAGATGCCGGCGCCGCTGATCTCGCTGCTGTCGAAGTCGCCCCAACCGTCCCTGTCCCATGAACCTTCACAGGGGTCGCAGTCGGGCGCCGGCGTGACCTCGGCGGGCCAGTAACCCTCGCGCGGGAGGAAGCCGCTGAAACGGCCTTCCTCTCGGCTGCGAAACGAGACCCGCTCGAAACCGTACATGCCGCCGAACCAGACCATCGCGTCTTCGAGCGGCTCGCCTCCACGTTGAATCCTGCCGACCAGCGGCACGGCATCCAGGTCGACGTAGTGGTGGTCCTGGCCAAAGGCCTGGAGCACCTCGTGGCCCCACCGGTTGCCGCGGTCGTCCCAGATGGCGACCTCGTAGTCGCCCGGCGGCAGGCCTCGCCACAGGAAGGAGCCGTCGCTTCCGCGATCGTGGAAGTCGAACCTGCGCTCGCGCCGTTCCACCTCGCCATCAGGCCCCAGCGTCACCGAGGAAACCGTCGGTTTCAGATCGATCTCCAGGACGCTCGGCAGCCGGAAGGAAACGGTCAGCAGGTTCCCGGCTGAGGAGGCGAGCTGACCCAGGTCGATCTGATCGGACAGCAGATCGATGCGCACCGTCCAACTGTCGCCGTCCGAGCCGGCGAGGCCGAGTTCGTACACCGCCGGCGTAAGGCCCTCGAACGTCAAGGCGCCTCCGGAATCCGTCCAGACCACCCAGCCAAGGGCCATGTAGCCATCCCGTTGCCGCAGGCGGAACTGGTGACTGGCGCCGTCCGGCGAGGCCAGGCTGGCGGTCACGCGTGCGCCCCTGACGGGCTCGACCAGTCCCAGGTCCGTGTCCGCCTCGACCGTCACTTCGGACCGCAGCAGCGGCAGGAACGGACCCAGCCGTACCCGCAGTTCCACTTCCTCGTCCCGGGCGAACGGGCAGGCGATCAGCACTTCGCGACGATCCGGTTCCCGGTCCACCTCGCAGGGACCGCCGTAAAGCCCCCGGTCGAGGCGGGCGCGACGCCTGTAGACCCGCCCGTCGATCCAGACCTTGCCCGTCTCCAGGAAGTCCACGGCGGTATCCGTGCCGTCGACGGCAAACCGCACCATCCCTTCCGGCACAAGGGTCAGCGATGCCTCCCGCTCGTCCCACGGGATGAAGGCGGCAGGACTCCACCAGCCCTCCGACCGTGCCCAGAGAAGCCAGCCGGACCGCGACTCGAGCGCCGGCACGGTGACCTGAACGGTCTGCTCCGGCGGTGCGGCCTGGACCATGTAGGAGGTCACCGGCGCTCGGGTGGCCGCGTCGACGAAGTGGATCGCCACGTCGCCGGCGGGAGCCTCGTCGTGCGTGACGACCGCGGAAAGGCGGACCGTGAGCTCGATGTCGGCGGCGGGCTGGGCCAGCGCGGCCGAGAGAGGCGCCGAAGCCACGACGAAGACCAGGGCCAGCAACGCGGCCTGCAGCGAACGCGGTCCAGGTTTCAGTGGTCGTTGCCGCATGAGCCTGGGACGAGTCTAAAGACTACCGAGCCCAAGGCGGAGCCGGCCTGCGGCCGGCGACGATCTCATCGCCGCCTTCGGCGGCAGCCGGCGGGGACGCCGGCGCACCCAGTTCCAGACCCCGGCACAACGCCTGCACATTGGGTGCGTCGGCACCCTCGCCGGCTTCTGAGGAAACTGCGCCGCGAAGCGGCGACCGCTTACGGCGTCGGCCTACCGGTGAAGCGGCGCGGTCAGTTCGGCGACGCGGTGCTCCAGGCGGGCGGCCAGATCGGGCGCGGCGGCATTCTCCTCGACCAGGCGCACCAGGGAGCTGCCGACGACGACGCCGTGGGCGACCTTCGCCACTTCCTCGACCTGCTCGGGAGTCGAGATGCCGAAGCCGACGGCGACCGGCAGGCGCACCCGGCGGCGGACGCGCTTCACTTCGCGGGCCAGAGTGGGAATCAGGTCTTCCCGCTCGCCCGTCACGTCCGAGCGGGCGGTGTAGTAGACGAAGCCGTTCGACGCCGCGGCGGCGCGGTCGATCCGCTCCCGGGTACTCGTCGCGGCGATCAGGTAGATCGAGTCCACGCCCCGCTCCTCGAGCGCCGGCTGCAGCTCGCGCAGGCCCTCGTCGGGCGGCAGGTCGACGCAGAGGACGCCGTCGACGCCGCTGTCGGCGGCCTGGGCGGCGAAGCTCTCGACGCCTCGGGCGTGGACCGGGTTGTAGTAGGTGAAGAGGACGATCGGGACGCCGAGCTCCTCCCGGTGGCGCTCGACGATGCCGAGCACCGCGCTGAGCGAGGAGCCGGCGGCGAGCGCGCGGTGCGAGGCGCGCTGGATCGTCGGCCCGTCGGCGATCGGGTCGCTGAAGGCGACGCCGAGTTCGATCACGTCGGCGCCGCCGGCGACGAGGGCGCGCAGCAGGTCGGGCGTGGCTTCGAGGGACGGGTCGCCGGCGACGAGGAAGGGGATGAAGGCGGAGCGGCGTTCCTTCGCGCAGGCCGTGAAGGCGGCGGCGATGGCGCCGTCGGCGCGGCGTTTGCGGCGGGGACTCATTCGGCGTCTCCGGCGCCGGATTCGGAATGCCGGCCAGAGGGCCGGCGCACCGGCACTTGGTCGCCTGAAGCGGCGTCGTACTCGAGTACGGACTCGACGTCCTTGTCGCCGCGGCCGGAGAGGTTCACCAGGATGACCTGGTCCGGCTCCATTCCGGGCGCACGACGCGTCACCTCGGCGATCGCGTGGGCGGATTCGAGCGCCGGCAGGATTCCCTCGGTCGCCGACAGGAGGTGGAACCCCTCGATCGCCTCCTGGTCGGTCGCCGAGGTGAACTCGATCTGCCCCTGATCGTGCAGGAAGACATGCTCGGGGCCGACCGCCGGGTAGTCGAGCCCGGCCGACACGGAGTGCGTGCCGACGACCTGGCCCTCCTCGTCCTGGAGCACCAGCGTCCGCGCGCCGTGAAGCACGCCGAGCGTGCCTCCCGCGAAACGCGCCGCGTGATCGCCCAGTTCGGGTCCCCGGCCGCCGGCTTCGACGCCGACGAGCAAGACGTCCCGCTGACCGAGGAAGGCGGAGAACAGGCCCATCGCGTTGCTGCCGCCGCCAACGCAGGCGACCGCCACGTCGGGGTCAGGCGTGCCGGCCAGGCGCCGCAACTGACGTCGGGCCTCGGACCCGATCACGCTGTGGAACTGGCGGACCATCCGAGGATACGGCTCCGGCCCGGTCACCGTGCCGAGCACGTAGTGGGTGTCGGCGAAACTCGCGACCCAGTCGCGGAACGCCTCGTTGATCGCGTCCTTGAGCGTCCGGCTGCCGGCGTCGACCGCCGCCACTTCGGCGCCGAGGAGCTGCATCCGGTAGACGTTCAGGCGCTGGCGCCGCATGTCTTCCTCGCCCATGTAGACGACGCTGTCGAGACCGAGGAGCGCCGCCGCCGTCGCGGTGGCGACTCCGTGCTGGCCAGCGCCGGTCTCGGCGATGATCCGCGTCTTGCCCATCTCCTTCGCCAGCAGTACCTGGCCCAGGGCGTTGTTGATCTTGTGCGCGCCGGTGTGAAGCAGGTCCTCGCGCTTCAGGTAGATGCGGGCGCCGCCGAGGTGCTCGGTGAGCCGTTCCGCGAAGTAGAGCGGCGTCGGGCGGCCGACGTAGTGCTCCAGCAGGTGATTGAGCCGGCGCTGGAAGGTCCGCTTCCGGCGCAGCTTGTCGTAGGCGCGGCTCAACTCCTCCAGCGGCGCCATCAGCGTCTCCGGGGCGTAGCGCCCGCCGTAGACGCCGTAGCGTCCGCCCTCGTCAGGCTCCAGCGCCGCGGCGGCGAGGGGTGTTCGTACCTTCATCGTGCTGCTCCCGCTCTGAGGTTGGCGAACAGTCGCTCCAGCTTCGTACGGTCCTTCCGGCCGGGCGCGGACTCGACGCCCGAACAGGTGTCGACGGCGTAGGCGCCAGGCACCGCCGACGCCACTTCGGCGACGTTGCCAGGGCGCACGCCGCCGGCGATGAACAGGCGTCGCGGCTCGCCGTCGCCGGCCGGCGTCCGGACGAGGTCGGCCGCGGCGGCGTAGTCCCAGCTCTCGCCGGAGCCGCCGTAGAGGCGATCGTGGGCGCGGTCGATCAGGATCGCCCAGCAATCCTCTTCGGGTACCGCGACCGGCGCCGCGGCGCCGCCGATGCGGCGGACGCGGATGGCGCGGTCGCTGTACCCGGCGACGAGTTCCGGGCTCTCGTCGCCGCTGAACTGAATGTAGTCGAGGCCGACCTTGCGGTCGATCGCCTCGAGTTCTTCGCGTGTGGGGTCGACGAAGATGCCGACGGCCTGAGCCCGGTTCCCGATCCGACGGCGGATGTGGGCCGCCTCGTCGACGTCGATCCAGCGCGGGCTCGGACGGTAGAAGTTGAGACCGATGTAATCGGCGCCCAGGTCGACGGCGAGACGGGCGTCGGCGGGGGTCGTGACGCCGCAGATCTTGACCTTCATGTCAGGCCCTCGGCCCCTTTGGCTGGGGCTCGCCGCTGCGCGGCCCTGCCGTCTCGTGGGCCGGGAGACCCACGCCACTTGCCGGCGAGGGCGCCGGCGCACCCAGTAGTTCGGCCAGCGCGGCGGCCGGATCGCCGGAGAGCACGAGCCGTTCGCCGATGAGAAAGGCGTCGAAGCCGGCTTGCCGCAACCTCGCCACGTCGGCGCCAGCGTGAATGCCCGACTCGGCGACCTTGAGCGCGGAGGACGGCAGGCGGCCGACGCGGTCGGCGCTGCGTTCCAGGTCGACCTCGAAGGTGCGCAGGTCGCGGTTGTTGATCCCCACCAACTCCCAGTTGGAGCCCTGCTCCGCCCCATCGTCGTGGGTCATCGGACGGAGCTTCTCGAAGTCCGCGTCGTCGTGGGTTTCGATCAGCGGCACGAGGCCGAGGCCGCGGGCGAGCCCTGCCAGACGGCGCAACTCGGCCGCATCGTAGAGGGCCGCGATCAGCAGCACGGCGGAGGCGCCGGCGTCCCGCGCCCACGCGAGCTGCACGTCGGAGACGACGAAGTCCTTCGCCACGGCCGGCAGCCCGGACGCGGCCGCGCACTCGGCCAGCAGTTCGTAGCTTCCGTGGAAGCTGTCCGGCTCGACCACGACGGACAGGCAGGCCGCCCCGGCATCGGCGTAGGTCACGGCCCGCGCGACCGGATCGAAGCGGCCGCGCAGGTCGCCGAGCTTGGGGGAGCCCATCTTGATCTCGGCGATCACGGCGCTGCCCCGGCGCGCGGAGATCGCGTCGAGGAAACGGCGGCCGGGAGCTCCGGCAGGCAGGCGCCGCGCCGGAGATGCGTCCGCGTCTCCGGCGGCAACGCGCCGGCGCCGCTGCTCGCAGATGCGCCGCAGGATGTCGGGTACTTCGGACACGACCGCCGGCCTCACTCCCCTCCGTCGTCCCAGCCGGTCCAGCCGACGAGTTCCGCGAGCTTCGCGGCTGCCGCGCCCGAACTCTGGACCTCGGACGCCGCGGCGACGCCGGCCGCGAGGCTGTCCGCCCTGCCCGCCACGTAGAGCGCCGCTCCGGCGTTCAGGCAGGTGATGTCGGCGAGCGCGCCTTCGCCGCCGTCCAGCACGCCGCGCATCAGCTCGACGTTCCGCTCCGGGTCGCCACCGAGCAGGTCTTCGGGCGACGCCGTGGCAATGCCGAAGTCGCCCGGCCGGACTTCGTACGTCCTGACCTCGCCGCCCCGGACCTCGGCGACAGCGGTCGTTCCGGTCGTCGTCATCTCGTCCAGGCCGTCGCCGTGTACCACCAGGGCGTGCTCGCTGCCGAGCTCAAGCAGCACGCGCGCGATCGGCTCGACCAGATCGGGCGAGAAGACGCCGATCAACTGCCGCTTCGCGCCCGCGGGGTTCGTCAGGGGCCCCAGCACGTTGAACAGGGTCCGCACGCCGAGTTCCTGCCGCACCGGCATGACCTGGGCCATCGCCGGGTGCAGCATCGGCGCGAAGAGGAACACGATGCCGACCTCGTCCAGGCAGCGCCCGAGCGCCTCCGTGTAGCCGGAGAGCCTCACGCCCAGCGCGGCCAGCACATCGGCGGAGCCGGACCGGCTCGAGACGGCGCGGTTGCCGTGCTTGGCGACGCCGGCGCCGCCCGCCGCCGCGACCAGCGCGGCCGCGGTCGAGATATTGAACGTGCCCCGGCCGTCGCCGCCGGTGCCGCAGGTGTCGATCACGCCGGAACTCCCGTGCTCGACGCGCGCCGCGCGCGCCCGCATCGCCCGTGCGGCGCCGGCGATCTCGCCGACCGACTCGTCCTTCGCCGCCAGCGCGACGAGGAACGCGCTCTTCCAGACCTCGGAGAGTTCGCCGTCCATCAGGCGGCCGAAAAGCTCCTCCACCGTCGCCGCCGGGAGATCCTCGCCGGCGATTGCCGTCCGCAAGAGGGCCGAAAGGTCGAGATCACTCATGCGCTGCCTCGCAATAGTCGAGAAAGTTCTGGAGTAACTGCGGGCCCGTATCGGTAAGCACCGACTCGGGGTGGAACTGAACCCCCCAGTAGGGCAGTTCCCGGTGCCGCATCGCCATCAGCGTCGCGTCCCCGGTCCATGCCAGGGGCTCGAGCGACCGCGGCAGGCTACCTTCCTCCACGGCGAGAGAGTGGTAGCGGGTGGCAACGAAGGGCGACGGCAGCCCGTCCAGGAGGCCCACTCCCCGGTGCTCGACCTCGGATGTCTTGCCGTGCATCAGCGTCTTCGCCCGGCTGACCGTGGCGCCGAACGCCGAACCGAGCGCCTGGTGGCCGAGACAGACGCCGAGCAGGGGCGTCTTCGGCCGAGCCCGCAGCAGATCGATGCAGACGCCCGCGTCCTCGGGCCGGCCGGGCCCCGGCGACAGGACGATTCCTTCGGCGTCGCGCGCCAGCAGGTCCGGCACGCTCTCGACGTCGTTGCGCACCACCTCGAGTTCGGCGCCCAGGCCGCCCAGCATCTGGACCAGGTTGTAGGTGAACGAGTCGTAGTTGTCGACGACGAGGATCATGCCCGGCCCTCCAGCTCGCGCGCCAGGGCCACCGCCCGCAGCAGCGCCGCCGCCTTGTCGCGGGTCTCCTGCGCCTCGCGCACCGGATCCGAGTCGGCGACGATGCCGCCCCCGGCGGTGATCGAGGCTTCCCCGTTGACGAGCGCCAGGGTGCGGATCGTGATGCAGGTGTCCATGTCGCCGCCGAACGAGAAGTAGCCCACCGAGCCGCCGTACATGCCGCGTGCCTCCGGCTCGAGCTCGTCGATGATCTCCACCGCGCGGATCTTCGGCGCCCCGGAGAGCGTGCCGGCCGGGAGGCATGCGAGGAGAGCGTCGAGGGCCGATCCGGCGCCGTTGCCGCCGCCCAGCGCCTGCTCCGCCTCGACCGAGCTGACGATGTGCATCACGTCGCTGTAGTGCTCGATCACCATGAATTCCTCAACCGAGACGGCGCCGGGAGACGCCACCCGGCCCAGATCGTTGCGGCCGAGATCGACCAGCATCACGTGCTCGGCGCGCTCCTTCGGATCGGCCATCAGTTCCTCGGCCAGGGCCCGGTCCTCAACGGGGTTCCCGCCGCGCGGCCGGGTGCCTGCGATCGGCCGCATCTCCAGCCGCCGACCCGTCCGGCGCACCAGCATCTCGGGCGACGCGCCGATCAGCGACACCTCCGGCGCCTCGAACAGCACCATGTAGGGCGACGGGTTGACCAAGCGCAACGCCCGGTAGACCGTCGTCAGCGGCACGTCGAGGTCGAGCGCCCAGCGGCGGGCGAGCACGACCTGGAAGATGTCGCCGGCGGCGATGTACTCCTTGGCCCTGTTGACGACGCCGAAGTACTCCTCGTCGCTCAGGGTGGGGTCGGCCGTTTCCGCCTTGAGTCCCCGGTCCTCGACCCGCGCCGACATCGCCTCACCCCGGCTCTCGAGTACGGACTGCAGTTCGTCGAGACGAGCCTCCGCGTCGGCGGCCGTACTCTCGCCCTCGATCTCGTTCGCCACCGCGAGGATCCGCTGGTGGGCATGATCGAAGACCAGCACTTCGTCGTAGCGCGCGAGAATCGCGACCGGCAGCCCGAACGGGTCCGGCGGGCGCCCGGCCGCGTGGTCGACCAGGCACGGCTCGGCGAGCCGGATCGCGTCGAACCCGAAGGCGCCGACCCAGCCGCCGGCGAACGGCAGCGGCGGCGCGGGATCGCCGGCCACGCCATCGAGCAGACGCCGCAGCCGGACCAGAGGGTCGCCCGTTTCCACCTGTACGCCGCGGCCGTTCCGGCAGTCCTCGATCTCGAGCCGGTCGAGGTAGACCCGGCAGACCTGGGACGGACCGGCGCCGAGGAAGCTGTAGCGCGAAACGTGCTCGCCACCGGTGACGCTCTCGAGGAGAAAGCGCCGGCCAGCGGCATCGCCGTCCGCGCGGGCCGCCAGCTTGCGGTAGACGCCGAGCGGCGTCGACGTGTCGGCCAGGAACTCGCGCGTGTGGGCGATGGCGGCGGCGGGTCGGCTCATGACGGCGCCTTCCCGGAGTCCTGGTGGCGGCGGCCCAGTTCGGTGGCCACGTCGGCCAGTTCGACGCCGGTTGCCTGCAGCAGGACGAGCAGGTGGTAGACGAGGTCGGCGGCTTCGGCCGCGAGGTCGCCACGGCGCTCGGCGGACTTCGGCTCCGCGTCCGCGCGGACGCCGGCGATCACCGTCTCCCCCGCTTCCTCGGCGACCTTGCGGGCGATGCGGTCCACGCCCTGTTCGAGCAGCCGCGCGGTGTAGCTCTCCTCCGGCTGTGCTTCCGCCCGCTCGGCGAGCACGCGTCGCAGCCAGCCGAGTTCGAACTCGGCCGCGTTCGGCTCGAAGCAGCTCCGCGTGTAGAGGTGGCAGGCCGGCCCGGCCGGCAGCGCCCGCACCAGCAGGGCGTCCCGATCGCAGTCCTGGAGCACCTCGACCACCGCCTGCGTGTTGCCGGAAGTCGCGCCCTTGCGCCAGAGCTCCTGGCGGGAACGGCTGAAGAAGTGGGCCTGACCCGTCGAGAGGGTCAGCTCCACCGCCTCCCGGTTGGCGTAGGCGAGCATCAGCACCGCGCCCGAGAGCACGTCCTGCACGACGACGGGCAGCAGGCCCCGGTCGTCGTAGGTGAGCGCGGCCGGGTCGATGGCCGGAGATGTCATTTGGTCGTCCTTCATCGGTTTGTTGCCGGATGCCGGCGAAGGCGCCGGCGCACCCAGTGGGCACGAGCGTTCCGGTGGTTCATGACATGCGCATCGGGTAGCGGCGGTCGAGGTACTCCTTGACCGCGCCGACGGAGTAGGTCTCCTGGTGAAAGATCGAAGCGGCGAGAACCGCCGCGGCGCCCGTTTCCAGCGCGTCGGCGAGGTGCTCGAGGGTGCCGGCGCCGCCGGAGGCGATGACCGGTACCGGCGACAGCGCGGAGGCCCGCCGCAGCAGTTCCAGGTCGTATCCCTCCTTCGTGCCGTCGCTGTCGATGCTGGTCAGCAGGATCTCGCCGGCGCCGCGCTCGATCCCCTGTTCGATCCACTCCAGCGCATCGAGTCCCGTCGGGGTGCGGCCGCCGTGGGTGACGACCTCCCAGCTCTGGTCGCCGGCGCCGGCCGCTTCCCGGCGCTTCGCGTCGACCGAGAGCACCACGCACTGGCTCCCGAAGCGCTCGGCGAGGCGGGTGAGCAACTCCGGCTCGGCGACCGCCGCCGTGTTGATCCCCAGCTTGTCCGCGCCGGCGAGGAGCAACTTGCGGCCGTCCTCCACGCTGCGCACGCCGCCGCCGACGCTGAGGGGGATGAACACCTGCTCGGCGGTCCGCCGCACCCAGTCGAGGTCCGTGTCGCGGCGCTCGGGCGCGGCGGTGATGTCGAGGAAGACGATCTCGTCGGCGCCCTCCGCGGCGTAGCGGGCCGCCGCCTCCGTCGGATCGCCGTGGTCGGTGAGGTTCTTGAACTGGACGCCCTTGACCACGCGGCCCGCGGCAACGTCCAGGCAGGGGATGATGCGGCGGGTGAGGCCGGTCGGCTCGATCGTGGCTCTCATGGCGTTCTTCCGGAACCGCCGCAGGCGGCGATCGCCTCCTCCAGGCCGAGTGAACCGTCGTAGAGGGCGCGGCCGACGATGGCGGCTTCGATCTCGGGCCGCCGCGCCGCGGCCTCCAGATCCGCCGCCGAGCGCACGCCGCCCGAGAGGATGGCCGGCGCGCCGGCCAGGTCGCCGATCCGGCAGGCGAGGTCGATGTTCGGGCCCTGCATCATCCCGTCGCGGGAGATGTCGGTCACCAGAACCGCGGCCACGGGCAGACTCGCGAGCTCGGCGCAGAGCGCGGCCGGTGAGCGGTCGGCCGACTCGGTCCAGCCGGCGAGCCGGACCTCGCCGACGTCGATGTCGAGCGCCGCCACCATCCGGCCCGGATACCGGCGGCAGAGATGGGCGAAGATGTCGAAGTCGCGGACGATGAGCGACGTCACGACGGCCCGCTCGCAGCCGGCCGCGAAGGCCCATTCGACCGCCTCGCGGTCGCGCAGGCCGCCGCCGAGCTGGATGCCGCCGCGGCCGTTCGGAGAATCCTGCGCCTGCCGCGCCAGCGCCTGGACGACGCCGCGCTGCGGCTGAGCCCCGAACGCCGCGTCCAGGTCGACGACGTGGATGCGGGCAACTCCCGCCTCGCGATAGCGGCGGAGCGCGGCCGACGGATCGGCATCGTAGACGGTGCGCCGCCGGTCGTCGCCGCGCTCGAGGCGCACGACCTGGCCGCCCCGCAGATCAATGGCCGGCAGCAGTTGCACTGTTTCCTCCATCGACCCCTGAGGCTCCTCCATCGGCCTCAGCGGCCAGGTCGCCGGCCCAGGCCAGGTAGTTGCTCAGCAGCCGCAGGCCCGCGGCGCCGCTCTTCTCGGGGTGGAACTGGGTGCCGGCGATCCGCCCGCGACCGGTGATCGCCGGGAAACTGCGGCCGTGCCGGCAGCGCCCGAGCACCCACTCCTCGGGCACGTCCTGGGGAGCGAAGGAGTGGACGAAGTAGTAGTGGTCGTCGTTCGTCGCGCCCGCCATCAGCGGGTGGTCCCTGACCGCGAAGACGCGGTTCCAGCCGATGTGGGGCAAGGGCACGCCGCCCGGCAGCTCGGTGACCCGCCCGCCGAGCAGGCCGAGGCCGTCCGTCGTCCCGAACTCCTCGCTGCTGTCGAACAGGAGCTGGTAGCCGATGCAGATGCCGAGCAGGGTCGCGCCGGCGTCGACAGCGGCGTGCATGGCCTCCTCGGGCGCGCCTCGGAGGACCTCCCGCGGCGGCCGGAAGGCGCCGACTCCCGGCAGCACGAGGCAGCGGGAGGCGCGAATCGTCGCCGGGTCGCAGGTGATCTCGACCTCGGCGCCCAGATGCCGGAGCGCCCGCACCAGGTTGCCGATGTTGCCGACGCCGGCGTCGATCACAGTCGCTGCCACGGCGCAGTTCATGCGGTAAGGCTCCCCTTCGTGCTCGGCACTTCGGCGGCCGCTCCGGCCCGGAGCGACACCGCGTCCCGCAAGGCGAGCGCCACCGCCTTGAAGGCGGCCTCGGCCACATGGTGCGGGTTGCGGCCGCAGAGCACGTCCAGGTGGAGGGTCAACCGGCCGCGGTCGGCCAGGGCGCCGAAAAAGTCGCCGACCAGGGTGAGCGGGAACTGGGTCGTGACCCAGGCCTGCTCGAGTTCCGCCGGCAGCCGGAAGTGAAAGGAGCCACGGCCCGAGAGGTCGACCACGGCGCGGGCCAGAGCCTCGTCGAGCGGCGCGAAGGCGTGTGCGAAGCGGCGCACCCCGGCGCGGTCGCCGAGCGCTTCGCGGAGCGCGTCGCCGAGCACGATCCCGGTGTCCTCCACCGTGTGGTGGAGGTCGATCTCGACATCGCCTCGGGCCACGAGGTCGAGTCCCAGGCCGCCGTGGCGGGTCAGCGCGTCCAGCATGTGGCTGAAGAAGCCGTTCGGCGTGTCGATCCGGCGGTCGCCCCCGTCGAGCGAGAGGTCGGCGCGGATCTGCGTTTCGGACGTCTTCCGGTCGATCGACGCTGTTCTCATGACCTGCCTCCCGAAGTTGGCGCCAACATCCCGTCCAGGGCGCGCCGCGTCGCGCGCAGGGCCGGCCCGGAACCGATCCCGATCCGCATGCAGTTGCGGAGGTCCGGGTAGCTGCTCACGTCCCGGACCAGCACACCCGCCGCCGCCAGACCGTCGCGAATCTCGCTGCAGCGAGGGTGGCGAGCGAGCAGGAAGTTCGCCTCCGAGTCGAAGACCTCGAAGCCGAACTCCCGGAGCATGGATCCCCACTGCTCCCGCCGCCCCCTGACGACCGCGACGCGACGCGGGAAACGGTCGGCATGTTCCACTACGACCTCGCCGATAGCGGCCGCCGCGTGGCCGACGTTGTAGACCAGCTTGACCTTGATCAACTGCGCCGCGAGCTCCGGCGCCGCGAGCAGGTAGCCGAGGCGGATGCCGCCCAGTGACCAGGCCTTGGACAGGGTCCGGAACAGGATGACGTTCGGATTCGCACGCGCGAGCGGCCGGTAGTCGTGCCGGCAGAACTCGCCATAGGCGTTGTCCAGCAGGAGCGCCGCGTCGAGCGAAGCGGCGACGCGCTCCACCGTCGCGGGATCGGCCGCCGCGCCGGTGGGGTTGTTCGGCGTACAGAGGATGGCCGGCCGTCGCGGGTCGCGTTCGATCTCGGCCAGAAGTTCATCCGTCTGGAGCCGCAGGTCGGGAAGGGGAGGAAGATGGAGCGGCACGCCGGCGGCACGGGCCACGAACATACGGTACGGACTGAAGCTCGGATCGCAGATGAGCACTTCCTGACCCGGACGGACGACCGCCTCCAGCACGGTGGTCAGCAGTTCGCTGGAACCGTTGCTCACCAGGACGCCATCCATCGGCCAGTCGTGGTGTTCGGCGATCAGCCGGCGCAGCCGGTCGGTGTGGAAGTCGGGGTACTCCGACCAGGTGAGATCGGCCAGCCGGGCCAGCGCCTCCCGCTTGAGCGACCGCGGCAGGTCCCACGGCGCCTCGTTCTGGTCGAGCTTGAAGCGGGCATCGACCTTGTGCAGCGAGTAGAGGGACAGGTCGCGCACCTCCGGCCGCACGAGGGCCGCCGCTCGCTCGGCGCGGCCGGTCATGGCCTGGTCTCCGGGTCTTTGGACCCGCGGCGCAGCCGGGCCGCCGCGGCGTGGGCCACCAGGCCCTCCGTGGTCGCCAGGGTCTCGGCGGCGCCGGCCCAGGCCGCCGCCGCAGCAGCCGAGAAGCGGACCGTGTGGCTGCGGCGCAGGAAGTCGTCCGTACCGAGGCCGGAGGCGAAGCGCGCGCTGCCGCCGGTGGGCAGAACGTGGCTGGGACCGGCGACGTAGTCCCCGAACACGACCGGCGACGACGCGCCGACGAAAACCGCGCCGGCGTTGCGGAACTCGCCGGCTCTCTCCTCGACCGCCTCGCCGATCAACTGCAGGTGCTCCGGGGCGACGCGCTCGGCCAGAGCGATCGCCCCGTCCAGGTCGGCGGCGACGAAGGCCGCGCCGTACCGCTCGAGGGCTGCCGCGGCCGTCTCGGCGGTCGGCAGGTCCGCGAGCCGCGAGTCGACCTCCCGGCGGACGCTCTCCGCGAGGTCGGCCGAGTCGGTGACCAGGACCGCGACCGCCAGTGGATCGTGCTCCGCCTGGGCCAGCAGGTCGGCGGCGACGCACTCGGCCGGAGCGCCGGCGGACGCGACGATAACGACCTCGGACGGCCCGGCGTCCCGGTCGACGCCGACGTCCAGCGCGACATGCTGCTTGGCAGCCGCGACCCAGGCGTTGCCCGGCCCCGCGATCAGGTCGACGGGACGGATCGACTCGGTGCCGTAGGCGAGCGCCGCGACAGCGTGGGCCCCGCCCATGCCCCAGACCTCGTCCACTCCGACCAGGTCCAGAACGTGCCGCAGCACCGGGCTGTCCCGGTACGCCCGGGGCGGCGTGGCGACCACGATCTCCTCCACGCCGGCGAGCCGCGCCGGCACCGCGGTCATCAGGACGGTCGACGGATAGGGAAAGCGGCCGCCCGGCACGTAGAGGCCGACCCGGCAAACGGCGATGCGGCGCTCCTCGATCCGGACGCCGTCCCGATCGACGCACTCGACTCCGGGCCCGCGCAGCAGGGCGCGGTGATACGCCTCGATGGCTTCTCGCGCGCGCTCGATCGCCTCGACCACCTGGGGGTCGACGGCGGGCGAGTCCGGCTGCCGGCCGGGAGCCAGTCGCAATGCACCGGCCGAGGGCGCCTCGAAGCCGTCGAAGCGGCGCACCGCCTCCAGCAGGGCCTCGTCGCCGCCGGCCCGCACCCGATCCACGATCCCGGCCGCCGTCCGGCGGATCTCCGCCCCGACACCGCCACGGCCCCGCCGGTCGAGGAGTTCCAGACGTTCCCGCCCGGCGGAACTCCCGGCCGCGAGCACTCGAAGCGCACTGCCGCCGGCCTCAGTCACCGCCGGTCTCCGTCTCTTCGAGCGCGCCGAGCAAACCGCTCAGCCGGCGCCGGTGGGCGTGAAACGACGCCCGGTTGACGACGAAGGTCGGCGCGACACGCGCCAGGACCTCGACCTCGTGCAGGTCGTGCGTACGGAGCGTCGTGCCGGTCTGCACGATGTCCACCGCGACGTCGGTCAGGTCGAGCAGCGGTCCAAGCTCGATCGAGCTGGTCAGATAGATCACCTCGACGTGGAGGTTCCGCTCAGCCAGCAGCCGCGCCGCCCAGGCCGGGTAGCGGGTCGCCGCCCGGAGCTGGCCGCTGCGCTTCGGCAGTTCGGGGGTCTCGGCGATCAGCGACAGGCGGCTTCTTCCGTCCTTCAGTTGGAGCGGCCGGAAGACGTCGGGCTGCGTCTCCTCCAGCACGTCCGAACCGACGATCGCGCAGTCGACGATCCCGTGCTCGACGTAGAGCGGCAGGTCCCAATCCTTGAGCAGCAGCACCTCGACCGGAGTTTCCAGCAGGTTCTGCTCCCGGAACCGCTGGCGGAGGCGCGAGGAATCGAGGCCGTCGAGGTTCAGTCCCGCAGCCGCGAGGGAAGCGCGGGCAGGGCCCAGGTTCCGCCCCTTGGGCAAGCCGAACGTGATCATGACCGCGCCTCCGCGGCACCGAGTTCCAGCAGCAGGTCGAGACCGAGCGAGAAGCCGACCGCCGAGCAGTCGCCGCTGAGCGACCGGAACACCTTGTCGTAGCGACCGCCGACGCCGAGGGCCAGGGCGGTCCCAGGGGCGTAGGCGGCGAACATCAGGCCGTCGTAGTAGCCGCGCGGGCCCTCGCCGACACCGATGCGCGGGTCGAGAGCGGCGGCGGCGAACTCGGCGAGGTCGACCTCGACCTCGATGCCCCGGCCCCGGTACGCCGCGGCCAGGCGGTCGCGAAGCCCAAGGAGATCGGACACTGGCTCGGCGGAACCGCCCAGTACCGCGAGGCTCGTCGGGTAGCCGCGTTCGACGACCTCGGCCAGACCGGCCCGGCGCGCCGCGGTCCGGTCGCGGCTGGCGATGCGCTGCGCGAGGTCGGAGGCTTCGTGCTCGCCGGCGGCGGCCAGCAGAGCCTCGTCGAGCGCTCCGGCCACACCGAGCACGACGCGCAGAGCGTGCTCCTCGCGGTCGCCGGGCGCGGGGACCTCCCCGCGCGCCTCGAGCAGCAGATCGAAGAACAGGGTCAGCATCCCCTCGTCCGCCGCCGCCTCGTCGCCGCCGAGGAGTTCAGCGCCCAACTGCGAGTACTCGCGCATTCGGCCCGGCCGCAGCGGCTGGTGACGCACGACATCGCCCCGGTAGTAGAGGCGCAGCGGCAACTCCAGCTCGTCGAGGTGCGGCGCGAGCAGCCGCGCCAGCATCGGCGTGAAGTCGCCCCGCAGGACGAGCAGTTGACCGTCCCGGTCCACGAAGCGGTAGAGCTGCTCCAGCCGGCGGCCCGTCAGCAACGGCCGGTAGGGCTCGAAGTAGTCGAGGATGGGCAGCAGGACCTCGGCGAAACCGCGCTCCTCCAGCAGCGCCGAGAGACGCGCCTCCAGCCGGCGGCGCCGCTTCGCGCTGTCGAACAGGGCGGCCGACACTCCGGTCGGCAGGCCGGCGGAGATCTTCATCGCTGCCGCTCCTCCAGACCCAGGGCCGCGGCGCCGACCTCGAAGGGCAGGGCCGTTCCGGTCATCGCCTCGAACTGAGAGAGGCCCTGGTGCAGGAGCACCTCCCGGCCGCCGATGACCACGAGGCCCCTCGCCGCGAGCGCCCGGCTCCAGGGCGTCGGACCGCCGCCGTAGACCAGCTCGACCGCGGCAGCCGAGGGCCGAAGCACCGCCGGGTCGCAGGGCAGCGGATCGTCGGCCCGGTGACCGAGAGAGGTCGCGTTGACCACGACATCGAACTCGCCGGGTTCCAGCTCTTCGAGCGGCACGAAGGCGACGCCGAGCGACTCGGCAGCCTCGCGCCCGCTCGGCTTCGTGCGGTTGGCAAGCGCCACCTCGGCGCCGGCAGCAGCGAGACCCGCGGCGGCAGCCCGCCCCGCCCCGCCGGCGCCGATCACGACGGCCGTGCGGCCCGCCAGGTCGATGCCGCGACGGCGAAGCGGACCCACGACCCCTTCCGGGTCCGTGCTCTCTGCCCGCCACCGGGTGCGCGGGTCTTCTGGCCCGCTGCCGCCGGAGGCGGCCAAGAAGTCGCGCCGCGAAGCGGCGACCTTCCTGCGCCGGGCTCCGGCGCCACTACCTTCCGGCAACAGGGTGTTCGCGCCCTGGGTCCCGCGCGCCAGCTCCCCCGCCTCGGAGGCCGCCGCGAGCGCCGCCGCCTTGTGCGGCGCGGTCACGCTCAGGCCGGAGAGCGGCAGGCCGGCCCGGTCGAAGAAGTCGGAGAGCGCGACCTCGCGCCAGAAGGCCTCGAAGTCCGGCGCGTCGAAGGCCACGTAGAGGGCCTCCTCGCCGCGGTCGCGGTAGCCGGCGTTGTGGAGCCTGGGCGACAGGCTGTGAGCGGCCGGGTGCCCGACGACGCCGAACAGCCGCGTTGCCCGGTGCAGGCGCGGCAGGTCGTAATCGGCCCGCAGGCGTTCGATGGCAGGCTGGCCGGGCGCGGCGGCGAGCCGCCCGGCGGCACCGTAGATCCACGGCGCGCCGAGACGCGGCGCCACCAACCGGGTCCAGGCGCCGACAGCGCCCATGGAGAAGGCGGCGACATCGCCCCGTCCCGCGCCGAGCAGCAGCTCGAGCGGCACGAGTTCCTCGCCGGAGTTCTCCACGGCGGTGACCAGCTTGTAGAGCCGCGCCTCGACCCCGGAAACCTGTCTCAGGCGGCCGCGCAGGACCCTCAGGTTCCGCGCCCGGCCGTGCCACGACACGACACGGCGACGCGGTGCGACAGCTTCCAGGACGGTTCTGCCGAGATCGCGGTCCGCCTCGATGTCAACCAGGTCGTATCCCTGCGCCGCGGAGAGCAGCTCCGCCCGCCGCTCCGGCTCGACCGTCCCGCGGCCGCCTTCCGCTTCGCTCCGCAGCGTGTAGAGGAGCTCGCCGGAGAAGCGCTCCCGCAACCACTCGACGCCGATATCGCCGACCAGATCCGCGCGCACCTCCAGGCAATCCGCCTGCTCCGAGAGCGCGCGCACCTCGTCGCCGGACGCGCTCGGCGCCTCCGTCAACGACGCGACCAAAGTCGCGCTCTGCGCGACCTCCGTAGAAGTCGCGCTCTGCGCGACCGCCGCACAAGTCGCGCTCTGCGCGACTTCCGGGGGGGTGGCGGTTCGGGGTTCGTCGGTTGTCGGGTTCAAACGGGAAGACCTCCTTCGATCCGGAAGGAGGTCTTCTTGCTTACCCTCGTCCCGGACCGTGCGTACCGGGACCTGGCCCGGGTTCAGCCCTTGCCGTGACCGTGAGCCCACCAGGACGTCGCGACAACCCCGGTCGCAGGAGCGACGGAGACAGCGACGAACGCGGAAGTGCTGGCAGGTGAGTTCATGACGCGGTGCGGACGGAACGAGCCGGAACGGCTCCAGGAGGCCGGATACTGCCCCGGAAGGTGCGGACTGTCAAGCAGCCGGGACAGGCGGAGCCGGCCTGGCGGCCGGCGCAGTCTTCCGGCCGCCTTCGGCGCGCTCTCTCCGCGGGTCGGAAGACCCGCGGCAACAGACCCGCGCACCGACACCCGCGGCGAAGCCGCTCAGCAGTGATTCCGCTGCGCTGGCTCTTAGGCCTCCGAGGTGAGTTCGCTTCTGCCCCGGTACATGCCCACGCCGATGATGACGAAGAGGAGCGAACCCAACGCCTGCATGCCGTTGTCGTTCGTGAGGAGCACGAGGGGCTCGATCCCCGAGACGTGCTGCAGGACCAGGAAGTTGACCGCTCCCCCGACCCCCACGAGGACGAATCCCCAGGAGGCCAGCTTGAAGATGCTCATCGAATCGAAGCGGGCGGCAAGGCCGAGGCCGACCAGGGCGGATCCGATGGGATAGACCGAAACCAGTGCGATGACGATGCCGGCCATCGCTACGTAGGCGTTGAGGGCAAGGGACTCGAACATCGCCTGATCGGCACCGGCTTCCGCGCCGCGCTGCATCAAGTGGATGCTGAACTGCCTCATGCCCATCGCGACGACGTAGAGGCTCCATCCGAACACGCTCACATACACACCCAGCCGCAGGCACAAGCCGCCGGGTCCCTGCCGAGCGAGGTGGAGCCACGCGAAGGCGGCGTACCCGTAGAGGAACATCCCGATGATCGACATCATGGACGCCAGATGCGCGAGGCTGGCGTTCGCCGCCGCGGCTTCGAGCGCGGCCGGAAAGTCGGTCTGGTCCACCGGGTTCATCACCGCGCCCCCGGGATAGATCAGCGACGCCAGAACCAGCATGAGGACACCGACGATCAGGGCAAGTCCTCCCTGTCTGGTCACGGGGTGCGCGGTGGACGATGGGGCCATGTTCGTCTCCTTTCCGGCGCGCGGCGCACACTCAATTGTCAGGGAATCGTCAGAATAATATCACTCTTCTCCGGGTGTCCCGACGCCCCCTGTCAGGCCCGGGCCATGATGAGGGCGCCGTTCGTGCCGCCGAAACCGAAGGAGTTGGTCAGCGCCACGTCGACCTTCGTCTCGCGCGGCTCGTGCGGCACGAAGTCCAGGTCGCACTCCTCGCCTGGCTCGTCGAGATTCAGCGTCGCCGGCAGCACCTGCCGATCGACCGTCAGCGCCAGGATGCCGGCCTCGACGCCGCCCGCGGCGCCCAGCAGGTGACCCGTGGAGGACTTGGTCGAGGACACGGCCAGGCGGTAGGCGTGATCGTTGAAGACCCGCTTGATCGCACGGACCTCGGCGATGTCGCCGAGCGGCGTCGAGGTGCCGTGGGCGTTGACGTAGTCGACCGTGTCCGGCGCCAGCCCGGCGTCGTCGAGGGCGGCGCGCATGACGCGCGCGGCGCCGTCTCCCTGCGGTTCCGGCGCCGAGACATGGTAGGCGTCGGAACTCATGCCGTAACCGACGATCTCGGCGTAGACGTGGGCGCCGCGCTCGAGCGCCGCCTCACGCTCTTCCAGGATGAGGATCCCCGCTCCCTCCCCGAGCACGAAGCCGTCGCGGCCCCTGTCCCAGGGGCGGGACGCCTTCTCCGGCTCGTCGTTTCGCACCGACAGCGCCTTCATCGCGCCGAAGCCGGCCAGCGCCAGATCGGACGTCGTGGCCTCGGCGCCGCCGGCGAACGCCGCGTCGGCGTAGCCGTGCTGGATCATCCGGAACGCATCGCCGACTCCGTGCAGGCCGGTCGTACAGGCGGTCGTCGGGCAGGTGTTCGGCCCGCGCGCGCCGAAACGGATCGAGATCTGCCCGGAAGCCATGTTCGCGATCAGGCCGGGGATGAAGAACGGCGAAACCCGGCGCGGACCGCGGTCGCGCCAGATGCCGTGCATGTGCTCGATCAGGGGCAGGCCGCCCATACCGGAACCGACGACGGTGGCGACCCGGTCCCTGTTGCCGTCGTCGATCTCGAACCCGGCATCCTCGTGGGCCAGCGTCGCGGCGGCGAGGGCGAACTGGATGAAGAGGTCGACCCGGCGGATCTCCTTGCGGCCCATGAACTCCTCGGCGTCGAAGTCCCGCACTTCCGCGGCGATCTTCGTCGTATAGAGGTCGGCGTCGACCCGCGTCAGTGGACCGACGCCGCTTCGCCCCTCCATCAGGCCGGACCAGGTCGCCTCCGTGCCCACGCCAAGCGGAGACACCAGCCCCACGCCGGTAACGACGACGCGTCTACGGTCGCTCATGGTCTTCCAGAGTAGCGCCGGCCTGACGGCCGGCACGTCTCTTCCCCGGGTCGGAAGACCCGGGGTCACACGGCAGCGGGTCAGAGGACCCGCGCACCCAGCGGACGGTCAGTTCGAAGAGCCGTGGGCCTGAATGTAGTCGATGGCCTCCTTGACCGAGCCGATCTTCTCGGCGTCCTCGTCCGGAATCTCGATACCGAACTCCTCCTCGAAGGCCATGACGAGCTCGACGATGTCGAGCGAGTCTGCACCGAGGTCGTCAGTGAAGCTGGCCTCCGGAGTGACTTCGTCGGCATCGACTCCGAGCTGCTCGACGATGATGCTGTTGACCTTTTCGACTACTGACATTCTGGTTCCTCTCTGGGGGAGTTAGCACGGGTTGGGCGTCCTGGACCCGCGGGCGGAAGGAAGACTATGCCACCACCGGGGCCATCCGTCCAATGCCAGCGCCGCGGCTACGTCATGCCCCCGCTGACGCTCAGCACCTCGCCCGTTACGTAGGACGCCTCATCGCTCGCCAGGTACAGCACCGCCGCCGCGATGTCGTCCACCGTGCCCAGGCGGACCAGGCCGTGCTGCTCCAGGAAGCGTTCGCCCGCTCCGTCCGGCAGGGCCGCGGTCATGTCCGTCTCGATGAAGCCGGGCGCCACCACGTTGACCGTGATCCCGCGGCTCAGAAGCTCCCGCGCGAGCGACTTGCTGAAACCGATCAGCCCGGCCTTGGAGGCGGCGTAATTCGCCTGGCCCGCGTTGCCGACGACCCCTGCAACCGAAGACACCGACACGACCCGGCCATGGCGGCGCCGCATCATGCCGCGGACCAGAGCCTTGGTCAGGACGAAGGCGCCGGTCAGGTTCACGTCGAGCACCCGCTGCCATTGCTCCAGGGTCATCCGCGCCAGCAGGTTGTCGGCCGTGATGCCCGCGTTGTTCACCAGGATGTCAACGGCCGCGAACTCCGAAGGCAGCCCCCGCACCGCGGCGGGGATCGACTCGTGATCGGCAAGGTCGAGCGCCATCGCATGGGCCTCGCCTCCGCCCGCCCGCACCGCGCCGGCGACCTCCTCGAGGAGTTCCTCGTTGCGCGCGGCAAGCACCACCCGCGCGCCCTGCCGCGCCAGCAGCAGCGCCGCGGCACGACCGATGCCGCGCGAGGCGCCGGTGATCAGCGCGGTTCTCCCCGTCAGGTCGAAGAGGCTCACGCTGCGAGGTCCTTCGGTTCGGCGACGGCCTGCACCTTCAGACCGCGCTCGATGCGCCGCGCGAGCCCGGAAAGCACCTTGCCCGGACCGATCTCGACGAGTCGCCCGACGCCTCGGGAAGCCATCAGGGCCACCGACTCCGACCAGCGTACGGCGCCGTCGATCTGCCGGACCAGCGCGTCCCGCGCCGCCGCTGCCGTCTTCACCTCTGCCGCGTCCACGTTGCAGACGACCGGAACCTCCGGATCCGCCATCGGAACGTCCCGGATCAGGGGCTCCATCGCAACCCGCGCCGGCGCCATCAGGGCGCAGTGGAAGGGCGCCGACACGGGCAGCGGAATCGCCCGCCGGGCGCCCCGCTCATCCGCAAGCTCCACGGCCCGGCCGACGGCGCCGGCCGCGCCGGCGATCACGATCTGTCCCGGTGCGTTCAGGTTCGCGAGCTGACAGACGCCGCCCGTGTCGCTCGCCGCCTGTGCAGCCACCGCGGCCGTGTCCTCCTGGCTCAGCCCGAGGATCGCGGCCATGGCGCCTTCGCCGACCGGCACCGCCTGCTGCATCGCCTGCCCGCGGGCCCGCACGAGCCGCAGGGCGTCGGCGAGTTCGAGGGCTCCCGCCGCCACGAGAGCCGAGTACTCGCCCAGGCTGTGGCCGGCCACGAAGGCCGGCGCCTCAGGCCCAGGATCCCGCGCCAGGTAGCTGCGCAGGACCGCGACCGACATGGCGACGATCGCCGGCTGGGTGTTGGCGGTCAGTTGGAGCTCGTCCTCGGGACCCTCGAAACAGAGCCGCGACAGGGAAAAGCCGAGCGTGTCGTCCGCCTCCTCGAAGACCGCCCGCGCCTCGGGAAAGGCCGCGGCCAGCGCGCGGCCCATGCCGACCCGCTGCGAGCCCTGGCCCGGAAAGACGTACGCCACCTCACTCATCTCGCAGGACCGGAACCGGCTTCTAGAAGCGCACCGCGGCCGCGCCCCACGTGAGGCCCGCGCCGAAGGCCGCCATCAGGACGAGGTCGCCGGAGTCGATCCGGCCGTCGCGGTTCAGTTCGTCGAGGGCGATCGGGATGGAAGCGGCGGACGTGTTGCCGTAGCGCTCGACGTTGACGTAGACGCGGTCGGCCGGCACGTCGATCCTGCGGCCCACGGCGTCGATGATCCGGCGGTTCGCCTGGTGGGGTATCAGCCAACGGACGTCTTCGGGACGCTGGCCGGCGCCCTCGAGCACCTCGCCCGAGACCTCGGCCAGGGTGCGCACGGCGACCTTGAAGGTCTCGTTGCCGAGCATGCGGATGAAGGGCAGACGGGCCTCCAGGGTCTCGGGACGGTTCGGAGGATTGCGGCTGCCGCCGCCCGGCATCTCGAGCAGGTGAGCGAGCGAGCCGTCGCTGTGGATCGCCACCGACAGAATGCCCGCGAGCCCGTTCTCACTGGAAGGCCCCGGCGGAGCCTCGCCGCGCAGCACGACCGCGCCGGCGCCGTCGCCGAACAGCACGCAGGTCGAGCGGTCCTCGTAGTCCGTGTACTTCGTCAGCGACTCGGCCCCGATGACCAGGGCCGTGGAGGCGGCGCCGCTCGACACGTACTGATGGGCCACGGAAAGGCCGTAGATGAACCCCGTGCAGCCGGCGTTCAGGTCGAACGCGGTGGCGTCCTTCGCTCCGAGTTCCTCCTGTACGAGGCAGGCCGTGGCAGGAAAGGGCATGTCCGGGGTCACCGTCGAGATCAGGACGAGATCGATGTCCGACGCCTCGACGGCGGCCATTTCCATCGCCTTGCGGGCGGCGTCGATCGCGAAGAGCGAGGTGTACTCCTCGTCGGAGGCGACCCGGCGTTCCTCGATGCCGGTGCGAGCGATGATCCAGTCGTTCGACGTGTCGACGATGCGCTCCAGGTCGGCATTGGTCAGGATCCGGTCGGGCACCGAGCGGCCGGTGCCGGCGATCCGGACCCGGCGCGTCCCGTTCGAGGAATCTCCCTGCAAACCGTTCGTCATCCCGCCACCACCGCCTTCGCGCGCGTTTCGTACGCGACCTCGGCGAGCTTCGCGCTGACCTTGAGGTGAATGCCCGCGTCGCAGAACTCTACCGCCCGCCGCACGGCGCTGTGGATCGCGTGCGCGGAGGAACGGCCGTGGGCAACGAAGCAGCCTCCCCGGAGCCCGAGCAGAGGCGCGCCGCCGTACTCGCTGTAGTCGAGGCGGCGCTTGAAGCGCTCGAAGGCCTGCCGCGCCAGCAGATAGCCGAATCGCGCCCGCCAGGTGCTTCCCAACTCGTGGCGCAACTGCCCGCTGACGAACTCGCCCAGGGACTCGGCGCTCTTGAGGATCGCGTTGCCGACGAAACCGTCGCAGACGACGACATCGACGGCGCCGTTGAACACGTCGCCGCCCTCGACGTTGCCGACGAAGTTGAGGCCCGTGGCGTCGAGCGCCTTGAACACCTCGCGGACGAGTTCCGTTCCCTTGCCCACCTCCTCGCCGATCGACAGCAGGCCGATACGCGGCGACTCGAGGCGCAGGAGCTGCTCCGCGAGGTAGTGCCCCATCACCGCGAACTGGCGGAGTTGATGGAGCTTGGAATCCACGTTGGCGCCTGCGTCGAGCAGGATCGTGCTGCCGTCGCGGCGCGGCAGCACGACGGCCAGGGCCGGCCGATCGACCCCCGGCGCCACGCCGATGACCATCTTGCCGGCGACCAGGGCGGCGCCCGTGTTGCCGGCCGTCAGCATCGCCGCGGCCCGGCCTTCCCTCACCAGGCGGGCGCAGACGCGCACCGAGGAATCCCGCTTCCGGCGCACCGCCAGGGCCGACTCGCCCATGCCGACGACTTCGCGGGCGTGAACGATCTCGATCCGGTCGAGGTCGGCCGCGACGGATTCGAGTTCCTCGATCTCCCGTTCCAGGGCATCCCGCCGGCCGACCAGGAGCAACCGAAGGTCGCTCTCCTGCGCGGCCAGGAGCGCCCCCTCGACCACGGCCCGCGGCGCGTGATCGCCGCCCATCGCGTCGACGGCGATCACCGTCGGCTCGGGTGCAGGGGATCGATTCGTCATCGGGACCGCAACGCCGCCGGCGTCGGGCTCCTAGAGAACGTCCTCGACCTCGATCACGTCACGCCCGCGGTAGTAGCCGCAGTGGCTGCAGGCGCGATGCGGCAGTTTCATTTCGCCGCAGTTCGGACAGATTGAGGCGGCGGGACGCGTCAGGCCGTCATGAGACCGTCGCCGGTCCCGACGGGCCTTCGAGTGCCGCCGTTTGGGATTGGGCATTCCTTCTATTCCTTTCCTGGATTCCTGCCTAACTGGACAGACTATCGGTAAGCCGTTCGCGGACCGCTTCAAGGCCGGCCCAGCGGGGATCGACGCGCTCCGTGACGCAGGCGCAGGCCTTCCGGTTGCGGTCAACTCCGCACTGCGGGCACAGGCCCCGGCACCCCGGGTCGCACGTCGGTTTCATCGGGACGTTGAGTTCGACCTGTTCGCAAACCACCCGGAACAGGTCGACGGCGCCGTCGACCGCCGCGAGGGTCGAGAGATCCTCCGGCTCCAGTTCGCGGGCGCCGTGGGCGTCCCCGGCGCCGTCCGCAGCCGGCGGACCGTCCACGACGCCTGCCGTCACGACGAAGGCGAGCGGCAGGTCGACATCCTCCTCGTAACGGGTCAGACAACGGTCACAGCGAAGTCGATGGCGGTAGCGCAGCCGCGTCTGCAGAAGAAAGTCCGGTCCGGTGAAGGTCAGGCTGCCCTCGCAGTCGACACTCCCCGTAAGGAGCGCCTCGTCCCGGCGCAGGTCGGCTGCCGCCACGCTCACGGCATCGCGCCAGCGGAGGGGGCCGTTACGGGCCTGGTCGAGCTGCAGGTGCATCCGATTTCACCGTCAGGCGTCCGCCGTCTCGAACCGCGAGTCACCTCTGCGAGTCGCCTCTCCGATGGTCCGCCGCGACTCCGGCGAGGCGCAAGCGCGCAAACCCCAGAGACTACGAGTCGTTGCCGCCATTTGTCAACGCCTTCGCGCCCTGGCGGCGCCAGCGCCGGGCTCGGTCGGCGGCGCTAGGCTTGCCTCGTGCCCAGGATCGGCATCGACGCCCGGAAAGTGCGGGACTTCGGCATCGGGGTCTACGTGAGGAACCTCATCCACGGTCTGGCCCGCATCGAAGGCGCGAGCGGGACGCCCACCGGCAACGAGTACATCCTGTTCGTGCGGCCCGAGGACCGGGACTTCGCGATCGACCTGCCGCCGAACTTCCGCTGCGTCGCGGAGCGTTCGCCCGTCTATTCGCTGCGCGAGATCGGACTGATGAGCTGGCGCATCTGGCGGTCCCGGCTGGACCTCTACCACGCCACCCACTACGTCCTGCCGGCCGTCGTGCCCTGCCCGACCGTGGTCACGATCCACGACATCATCCACCTGCTCTATCCCGGCTTCCTGCCCAACCGCGCCGCGTCCTTCTACGCCCAGGGGATGTTCCGCCACAGCGTCGGCCGGGCAGACCGCATCGTCGCGGTGTCGAACAACACCCGCAACGACGTCCTCGACCACTTCAGCGTCGACGAGCACAAGGTCCGCGTCGTCTACAACGGCGTCGAAGACCGCTTCCGCCGGCCCCTGGCGGAAGACGAACTCCGCGCCTCCCTGGACGAGGTCGGCGTACGCCGGCCCTACCTGCTGTTCGTCGGCAACCCGAAGCCTCACAAGAACCTCGACCGGGTGATCAAGGCCTACGCGCGCGCCCGGTCGCGGGCCGGCTTCGACGCTCCGCTCGTCTGCGTAGGCGCCCGGCCGGGCAGCGACTTCAAGCTGGCGCGCCGGGCCCGCCAGCTCGGCGTCGGCGATCACGTCCACCTGGTGGGCCACGTGGACGGCAAGGTCCTTCCCGCCCTGTACCAGGGGGCGATCCTGTTCCTCTATCCCACCCTCTACGAGGGCTTCGGACTGCCCGTCGTGGAAGCGATGGCTTCGGGTGTACCCGTCATCACGTCGAACACGTCGTCGCTCAAGGAGATCGCCCAGGGCTACGCGGAACTCGTGAACCCGCTCGATGTGAAGGAGATCGCCGGGGCGATCGAGCGCTGCATGGGCGATCGCGATCACGCGAGGCAATTGGCAGCCCGGGCCGGCCAGCGATCGGCGCGTTTCCGGTGGGAGGAGGCCGCCGAGAGCACCCTGGACATCTACCGGGACGTCCTGCGGGAGGCCGGTGACTGAGAGCCCGGGTGCACTCGACGGCGGGGCTCCGCACCGTAGAAACCGACGTCAGTAAGCGTTCTTCGTGAGGCCGCGACGGAGGGTGAGCCAGAGGATCTGGAGGTCCAGGCGAAGGCTCCAGTTCTCGATGTAGTAGAGGTCGTACTGGATGCGCTTGCGGATGGAGGTGTTGCCGCGCCAGCCGTGGACCTGGGCCCAGCCCGTCAGGCCGGACTTGACGCGGTGGCGGAGCATGTAGTTGGGGATCTTGTCGCGGAACTCGCGGACGAAGGCGGGGCGTTCGGGACGGGGTCCGACGCAGGACATGTCGCCGAGGAAGATGTTCCAGAGCTGGGGCAGTTCGTCGATCGACCAGCGGCGCAGGAAAGCGCCGATGCGGGTGCGGCGGGGGTCGTCTTCCGTTGCCCAGACGGGGCCGGTCGAGGACTCGGCGCCCACGCGCATCGAGCGGAACTTGAGGATCATGAAGGAGCGGCCGTCGAGGCCCATCCGCTCCTGGCGGTAGAAGAGCGGACCCCGGTCCTCCAGCTTGATCAGCAGCATGACGATCGGCAGGAAGGGGAGGAGCACGATCATCGACCCGGCGGCCAGCACGATGTCCATCGTGCGCTTGGCCAGGCTCGACCAGCCCTCCATCGGCACGTGCGAAAGGTTGATGACCGGCGTGCCGTCAACGTCTTCGATCTCGGCGCGCAGCGTGGCGTACTGGAGCACGTTCGGAACGAGGCGGATCTCGATCAGTTCATTGCCGATGCGGTCGAGCAGGTCGAGGATCTTCCGGTGGGCGGCGAAGGGCAGGGCGATCATCACCTGGTCGACGCCGTGTTGTTCGATCGTCTCTTCCAGGTCCTCCAGGGTGCCGAGGACATGGACGCCGCCGCCGATCTCGGCGTGCAGCTTCTCCGGATCGTCGTCGAGGAACCCGACGACTTCATAGCCGAGTTCCCGGTGGCGGACCAGCTTGGCCGCGATCTCCTCGCCACTGTCGCCGGCGCCGACGATGAGAATCCGGCGCACGTTGTGCCCGCGGCGGCGGAACCTGCGCAGGAAGGCGCGGGTGATCAGCCGGAGGAAGGAGACGAGGAAGATGTCGGTGACCACGAACAGGGCGAAGAACGCCCGGCTGTAGGAAAACGGATCGTCCGTGCCGGCCTGCGTCAGGCGGTCGAAGGTCAGGACCGAGGTCAGGATGATCAGCGCCAGCACGGTGGCGACGACGATGCTGATCATCTCGTCCACCCGGCTGTGCCCGCGGCGGATGCGGTAGAGGCCGTGGAAGTAGTAGACGGTGGGCCAGATCAGGACGATGAACGGCAACATCCTGAGGTAGGGCTCGAAGTCGGGCACCGACTTCGTGATCTCGACCACCGGCTGGACGAACCGCAGGTACCAGGCCAGGAAGAAGGCCGCCACGGTCGCGGCGATGTCGCCGCCCAGATTCAGCGCGGCGGTGACGCGAAGTTGCTTGTGGAGCACGGTCTTCAGTCCTGCGTGGTCGGCGCCGCCCGATCGCGCGGGCGCTCCTCATGGGCGCGGCCGCTTAGTTCTCGGCGTCGAACTCGCGGTAGTCGCCGCGCTCTTCCATCGGAATGGGATAACGGACCTCGACGTGGAAGCCATCGCCGTCGGTGTAGGCAACGTCGGTCAGTTCATGGGCGACCTGCCGTTGCGAGCCCTTGGTCAGGCCGGCCGTCTCGACCCAGAGCAGCCGGCGTTCCTTCTCGTTGCCGTCCGGATCGGCGATCGTCAGGTCGACGGTGACGCCGTCGAGCGCGCCGGAGCCCTCGTTGTGAATCAGGAAGTCGAGCAGAACGGTGACCAAAGCGGGCTCCGCCGGCGCCTCGGCTTCGGCGCCAGCCTCGGCGTCCGAGTCGACGTCGGCCTCTGCCTCGCCAACCTCTTCCGAAACCTCGGGCGCCAGCACTCTGAACGACCCCAAGCCGTCCCCCATCTCGGCGATGTAGCCGGTACGCGCCTCAGCAACACCGCCTTCGCCCGCGCAAGCGGCCAGCAGCAACAAGGCGGCCACGGCAAACGCGAACGCAGTCGACCGCCACCACGACGCGCGATCCTCAATCCTCTTCATGACCTCTCCCTTCCCTCGATCCGGAGTGTCTCCGCTTGAACCCGAGAATAGCCTGTTCGACGTCGTCACCCGGCCGCGGCGGCCTGGTCGCCGGAGGCGGCGACGACGATGGGCGGCAGACCGAGTTCGGAGCGGAGGTGGCTTTCGATGTCGTCGGCCAGATCGCCGTTGTCGCGGAGGAACTGCTTGGCGTTCTCGCGGCCCTGGCCGAGCCTGGTGTCGCCGGCGGAGAACCACGCGCCGCTCTTCATCACCCGCTTGTGCTGGATGCCGAGGTCGATCAACTCGCCGACGCGGGAGATGCCTTCGCCGTAGTCGATGTCGAACTCGGCGACCCGGAAGGGCGGGGCGACCTTGTTCTTGACCACCTTGACGCGGACCCGCGAGCCGACGACCTGGTCGCCGTCCTTGAGCGCCGCGATGCGCCGGATGTCGATGCGAACGGAAGAGTAGAACTTGAGCGCGCGGCCGCCGGTGGTGGTCTCGGGCGACCCGAACATGACGCCGATCTTCTCGCGGATCTGGTTGATGAAGACGAGCGTCGTCCTCGACTTGGCGACGATCGCGGTCAGCTTGCGGAGCGCCTGGGACATGAGCCGCGCCTGCAGGCCGACGTGGGAGTCGCCCATCTCGCCTTCGAGCTCGGCGCGCGGCACGAGCGCGGCGACCGAGTCGATCACGACGATGTCGAGCGCGTTCGAGCGCACGAGCATCTCGGCGATCTCGAGCGCCTGCTCGCCGCTGTCCGGCTGCGAAACGAGGAGTTCGTCGATGTTGACGCCGATCTTCTCCGCGTACTCGGCGTCGAGGGCGTGCTCGGCGTCGATGAAGGCGGCGGTGCCGCCGGCGCGCTGGGCCTGCCCCGTGACCGAGAGGGCCAGCGTGGTCTTTCCGCTCGACTCCGGGCCGTAGACCTCGACGACCCGGCCCCGCGGGAAGCCGCCGGTGCCGATGGCATGGTCGACGGCGAGCGATCCGGTCGAGATCGACTCGATGCCGAGGTTCTCCTGTTCACCGAGGCGCATGATCGCGCCCTTGCCGAACTGCCGTTCGATCTGGGTGAGCGCGCCCGAGATGGCCTCCTGCCGGCCGGCTCCCTTCTTTGCGTTCGCGCGGCTCTGCTTCATGGGTTGCTTTCTCCTGAGTAGCTGATGGAGGCTTGGCGGGCCTTTGGGGTTGCCAGCGAAGAGCCTTGGAGACGGCCATCGGCACGATCCGGCGGCATGGCCGGAGTGCGCGCGTGGCTATACTCCCGCGCGACCGGTTCGGCGCTCCCCTGGATCGTCAGTCGGTTGAACGGAGGTCGGGAGTTGACCGCTGCGGACGCTCGGCGACGTGGCGTAGAGGAACGTGACAGCCGGCATCGACAAGGGCGCGGTCAGCGTATTGCAGCCCCCCGAGGGCGTCAACCTGGAAACCCGGGATCGCCTCGCCTCGATTTCCGGCGTCGAGGTCCGCGCGGCCGTTCCGCTGGCCTCGGTCACGACGCTCAGGATCGGCGGCCCGGCGGAGTTCTTCGTGCGGGTCGAGTCCGAGGCGGCGCTCACGCACGTGATGACCGTCGCCCGTGAGGGCCAAGTCGCGCTGCACCTCCACGGCCACGGCTCGAACGTCCTGTTCCCGGACGGCGGCATGCGGGGCATCGTCTGCCGCCTGCGGGGGGAACTGGAACAGGTCGAGATGGACGGCGAGACGGTCCGGGCCGGCGCCGGCGTCACCCTCGCCAGGCTGGCGCGGGACACGGCGAAGCAGGGTCTGCTCGGTCTCGAGGCGCTGTCCGGCTTCCCCTCGACCGTCGGCGGCGCCGTCGTCATGAACGCCGGCTGCTACGGCACGGAGATCCGGGACGTGCTCACCGAGGTGCGGGTGGCGCGGCCGGGCCGGGCCGTCGAGACCCTGGCCACCGCGGACCTCGAGCCGGCCTACCGAACGACGAGTCTCCAGGGGACGGAGGCGATCGTCACCCGCGCGGAGTTCACGCTCCACCGGGGAGACGGCGACGCGGCGCTCAGGCGGATCGACGAACTGAACCGCCGGCGATGGAAGAGTCTGCCGTCGGGCAAGCCGAACGCCGGCTCCGTGTTCCGCAACCCGGAGGCCGACTTCGCCGGCCGCCTGATCGAGGCCTGCGGCCTGAAGGGCCTGAAGGCCGGCGGCGCCGAAATCAGCCGGCGCCACGCGAACGTGATCGTCAACCGGGAGAAGGCCCGTGCCGCCGACGTCCTCGATCTGATGGTTACGGCCCACCGGGCCGTTCGGGACCGCTTCAACGTGGAACTGCGTCCCGAGATCGTCCTGGCCGGCGACCTGGCGGAGGAGTTCTGGCGCCGGGCCGCCGAAACCCGGGCCGGTGGACTGTCGTAGAGAAGCTGATCGGGAGAGGGATCGGGAATCTCGCCCCCTCCAGACTGTTATCCCGGCCAGGAGCTTGCGCGGCAGAAACCGGGTGCGCCGGCGCCCCCGCCGGCATCCGGCGCAAAGCGTCGGGCTCCGAATCCGCTGGCGCGCTAGCCTCGCCTCAACCGTCACGAAAGACCCTCAACCACCCTATGCTCAGACGAACCCCCACCACGTTCCTGCTCCTGCTCGCGGTCGCCCTGCCCGCCGCCGGACAGTTGCCCTGCAATCCCTGCGTCGGCCTGGCGACCGACGATCCGGCGGTGACGGCTGAGCTGCTCTCGACGCTTCCGGCGCTTCCGGAAGAGGCTGTCCTGGTGGTCAAGTGGCCGGTCGAACTCGCCAATGACGCCGCGGTGCAGGCGGCGCGGAACGCCGCGGAGGCGGTGCGGGCGGCGGGCGCTGCCCCCTGGTACGCGGTTCGATTCGCCGCGCCGCCGCCGGCGGCCGAGGCGGGCGACGAACTGACGCCGGAACTCGAGCGGCTGGCCGACATCGCGCGCTCGGCGCCGGCCGGGTCCCTCTTCCAGCTCAACTGGCCGGGAGAACTCCTCAACGAGCCGCAGGCCGTGCAGGAGTACGCGCTGGCGCTCAAACGGGCGTCGGTCGCCGTCACCGGCGCGCAGCCCGACGCCGCCGTCGTCACCGAGCCTCTTCCGCCCGACCCGGAGCTGGTTCGTGCGCTGTACGCCCAGGAACTCGACGCCTACCTCGACGGAGTCGCGTTCCGGCCCGGCCGGGGAGCCGGCGCCGCTGGAGTCGCCGAACTGAAGGAGCTCCTCCGGGAGCTCGACCCGGACGCGCTGGTCGCGCTCGAGCCGAACGCCGCAACCGCGGGCGGTGAAGGAGCGACACTGGTGCGAGCCGCGGCCGAGGCGGAAGCGGGCGCTTCGCTCTCCCTGTTCCCGCTCTCCGGCGAGGCCGGCGCCGACGCGGCCACGGTTCGCGCCGCCCGGCTGATCGCCCAGGAGTTCTCGGGCGACGTCACCTTCGATCCCTACTCCACTCCCGCCGGCGCCGAGGCCTGGAGCTTCGTCCGCGGAGAGGACCTGAGCCTGCGGATCGTCGTGTCGCCGCCCGCGCAGGGCGGGCCGTTCACGCTCCGCTTCAGCGACCGGCAGATCGGCTCGCCGGCCCGCTTCGACCCGGCGACCGGCGAGTCGGACCTGGTCTTCGGCGGGCGGCGTACCCGCAACGGCTACGAGCTCGAGCTGCGGGACGCCGCCGAGCCCTTCGTATTCCGCCTGGAGCGGGACCTGGCGGTCGGGCTCGACGGAGCCGAGAGCGTCGAGGAAGCGCTCACGGTGGCCGACACCCGCCGCATCCCGGTCGGCGAGATCCTGCGGCGGTTGCAGGCCTTCGAGGACGATCAGTCGCGCCGCGTCGCCAACTACAGCGCGACCAACACGACCTCGCTCCGTTTCCAGCTCGGCACCGGCGTCCAGTCGGTCGACGCCACCTTCCAGGGTCCCTTCTTCTTCCGCCAGGGCGCGGGCTTCGACTGGGCCTGGGACAACTTCTACGTCAACGGCATCCGCTGGCGCCGCAAGCGGATCCCCGAGATCCCCCTGATCCAGCCGGAGAAGGCGGCGGCGATGCCGGCGGAGATCACCTTCACCAGGGAGTACCGCTACCGGCTGCGGGGCACGGCGACGGTCGAGGGCCGCGACACCTGGGTCGTCGACTTCGAGCCGGCAGAGGCCCTGACCGAGGGCCGCAGCCTGTTTCGCGGCACGGTCTGGGTGGACCGCGAGATCTACGCGCGGGTGAAGACGCGCGCGGTTCAGCTCGGCCTGACCGGCGACGTGCTGTCCAACGACGAGACCACCTTCTACACGCCCGTGGACGCGGCCGGCCAGCCCGCGGCGTGGGAGCGGTCGTCCTACTGGCTGCCGACCCGGGTCATCGGCCAGCAGTTGTTCTCGGTCCTGAACGCGACGACGATCGTCGAACGGGAGATCGAACTGACCGGGATCTCCGTCAACCCCGCCGACTTCGACGTTCGCCGCGACGCCACGCTGGCTTCCGAGGCGACGATGGTGCGCGACACGGAGGTGGGGCTCCGCTACCTGGAGCTCGACCAGGAGACCGGCGAACGGGTGGTCAAGGAGGACGACAAGACCCGGATGTTCCTCCTCGGAGGCGCCTTCTACGACGAGGCCCAGGACGGACCGCTGCCGCTGGGCGGGGTCAACTGGCTGTCCTTCGACTGGCGCGGCACCGGCACCCAGGCCGACCTCTTCATCGCCGGACCGCTCATCCTCGCCGACATCGCCAACCCGAGCCTGTTCGGCTCCCGCTGGGACGCCGGCGTCGACGTCTTCGCGCTGGCGTTCGCCGGCGAGGACGTGCTCTACCGGGAAGGCGTCGAGTCGCCCGCGGAGAACGTCGAGCGGCTGCGACCGAATATCGACTTCAGCCTGGGCCGCCCGCTCGGCAGTTTCACCAAGCTCGATCTCCGCTACCAGCTCTCCTGGAACAACTTCCAGCGCGCCGACGACACCGGCGACGACTTCGTTCTGCCCTCCGACCACCTGGGCCACAGCGTCGGCGCCATCGTCCGCTACATCCGCTCGGGCTACCGGCTCGTCGCCGGCGCCTCGTGGAACCTGCGCGGCGAATGGCAGCCCTGGGGACTGGGCGCCGGCAATCTCACCCCGGACAGCTACACACTCTGGAACGTCGGCGTCGCGAAGACCTGGCACTTGCCGAAGTTCCAGAAGTTCGGCGTGGCCCTCGAGTACGTCGACGGCAGCGACCTCGACCGCTTCAGCAAGTACGAGTTCGGCTTCTTCTCGGACGTCAACGTCCACGGCTACCAGAGCGACAAGGTGCGGGCGGAACGGGCCGCCGCCGCCCATGTCAGCTACGGCTTCGAGCTCGGCGAGATCTTCCGCATCGACCTGGTCGGCGACGCCGCCTGGGCCACCGACCCCGCCTCCGGCCTCGACCGCGAGCTGCTCGCCGGCGCCGGCATCGTCGGCACCTTCATCGGCCCCTGGGGCACCGTCGTCAACATGGACATCGGCCACGCCCTCGCCGGCCCCGACGACGGCTGGAGCGCCTTCATCGCGGTGCTGAAACTGTTCTAGCCTCGGGACAGAAAGACGGCGACGTAGTGGCGGGGGGAGACGATCGAAGCGCCGCTCGGCGGATTCTGCTGCAGCAGGCGATCACCGGTGACCAGATGCGCACCCGGCTCGGCGGCGAGCAGCGCCCACAGGTGGTCGTCGCCTCTGTCGGGAGCGGCGCTGCCCGCACCAGGCTCCCGCCACACGGCGTTTGCTACCAGCTCCGTCAGGAACCGGTCGAGCTCCCCGGACGTCAGACCATGCCGCTCGAGAATCGCCGGACGACGCAGCACGGCCGAGTACTCGCTCAACAGAGCAGGCGACATCAGATAGAGGAGCCTGCCGCCGACCATCGCGTCCAGGACTCGGGCGGGAGGACCGTTCGACGTCTCATCGAGCAGCCCCGAGACGACGACGTTCGTGTCGACAATGCACAGCTTCTCGTGGCGCGGATCGCGACCGGCCTCCCGGGGCCGTGGCCCGCGCACCGGGATCTACTTCCCGGCCCGCTGACGCCGCGTCTCTTCGACGGCCAGGGCAGTGGATCGCTCAGAGTCGAGCCCCGAAGTGGCGCGCGCCTTGCGCACGAGTTCTCGTGCCGTTTCGTAGGGCCGGATGCCCCTCAGTTGGAGGCTCTCTTCGATGATCGCCGCCATCGAGCGACCCTGACGGGCGGCCGCCTCCTTCAGGGCCTGGTGGGTCCGGTCTGCCAGCGTGATCGTCAGACGCGTCATTGGATGAGCCCTCCCGTGCCTGGGTTGAACCGACTTCGACTCCAACGCACCATAACACCATGACATCACCCGCGTCCTTTGTCGTCGCCGGCTTCGCCGGCGGCTACTCTCTTCAGCAATGCACCCGGAAGACGAGCTGCAACCCGACGACGTCGTCGAAGTTCCCATCGGCGACGAGATCGACTTGCATCCGTTTCAACCCCGCGAGGTGAAGGACGTGGTCGAGAGCTACCTGGATGCCGCCTACGAGGAGGGGTTCCGCGAGGTGCGGATCATCCATGGGCGCGGGATCGGTGTGCAGCGGCAGATCGTGCGCAAGGTGCTGGAGCGGGATCCGCGGGTCGTCTCGTTCAGGAGTGGCGGGCCGGGCGGAGGCGGCTGGGGCGCCACCGTGGCGCGGCTGCGCTAGGCGCGGCTGGCCCGGTAGCGGGCCAGCAGCAAGCCGAGGCCGAAGGCGATCAGCGGCGTCACGATCAGCAGGTCGGAAGGGCTCAGGGTGTACACGGGCTCGGCCGCAAGGGCTTCGGTCAGGGTCTGGTCCGGGGACGGCACGTCCGGCGTTTCGCCGCCGAGCACCCGGGTCACGGCGGCGCCCGCCTCGGGCCGCTCGGCGCGCAACTGGTAGGCGAGCCAGCCGCCCAGGGTCACGCCGGCGAGCAGGAACTGGGCGCTGGCCCGCCGCAACAGGGACTCGGCCTCCCGGTGGGCGTGTTCCCGCTCGCCCGACGTGAGGTCCGCGTCTTCCACGCGCTGCCAGCGCTCGACGTCGATCTCGGCCCGGCGCCGGGCCGCCGCGATGCCGGACCCGAAGCCGATGGCAGCCACCAGCACATGGAGCGCCCAGACCAGGCCGGGCACCTCGCGGGGGACGAGCTGGACGCCGACGATCGTCAGGATCGCCAGGCCCAGGAAGACCGCCGACCAGACGACGGCGATGCTCTGCAGACGTTTCCAGTTCATTGAGTAACTCCGGGGGTCATCAGCGTCTCCCCAGCAACTCGAGCAGGCCCAGGGTGAGCCCCGGAACATACGTGATCAGCAGGACGCCGAAGCCGAGGATGACCAGCGCAGGCACGGCGGCCCGGTAGACCGCCAGCAGCGGTCGCTCGAAGCGGTAGGACGCCAGGAAGAGGTTGAGGCCCACCGGCGGCGTCAGGTAGCCAAGTTCCAGGTTGGCGACGAAGATGATCCCGAGGTGGATCGGGTCGACGCCGAAGGCCAGGCCGAGCGGGATGATCAGCGGCACGACGACGACGGTGGCCGAGAAGATATCCATCAGGCAGCCGACCAGCAGCAGGAAGACGTTGAGCGCGAGCAGGAAGACGATCTTCGACTCGATGTTGTTCTGCACCAGGTCGACGAGGGCCTGGGCCGCCTGGGCGTCCACCAGCCAGCTCGTGAGGCCCATCGCCACGACCAGGATGATCAGCACGCCGCCGACCAGGACGGCGCATTGCCGGAAGACGGCCAGCAGAGGTTTGCCCAACTTCACGTCGCGGTGCACCAGGCACTGGACGACGAAGGCGTAGAGAGCGGCCAGCGCTGCCGTCTCGACCAGAGTGGCGTAACCGCTGAAGAACGCATACAGGACGACGAAGGGCAGCAACAGCTCCCACTTTCCGGCCCAGACGGCGAGCACCATCTCGATGACGCGAGGCGGCAGCCATCGCCGGAGAACCGGCGGCAACCGTTCCGACGGGGAGGGCGCCGACAGCGCTTCCCCTCCCTTCGCGGCGATCGGGGTCGCGCCGGCGCCGACGCGCAGACCCTCCCTGACGCCCCATGCGGCGATGAGCGCGATCAGCAGAAGCCCCGGGAGGAGCCCGCCGATGAACAGGTCCTCGATCGGCACTTCGGCGACGATGCCGAAGAGGATGAGCGGCAGGGCCGGCGGCAGCAGCAGGCCGAGCGAACCGGACGAGGTCAGCAGGCCGAGCGAGAAGCGCTCACGGTAGCCATCGGCCGACAGGGCGGCGAAGAGGACGCCGCCCAGCGCCAGGATCGTGACGCCGGAACCGCCCGTGAAGACGGTGAAGAACGCGCAGACGACGGCGCACACGACGGCTGTGCTGCCCGGCGCCCAGCCGAACAGGGCGCGGAACACCCTGAGCAGCCTTTCCGACGCCCCGCCCTCGGCGAGCAGGAAGCCGGTCAGCGTGAACAGCGGGATTGCCGCCAGGGTCGGCGACACCGCGAGGCGGTAGCTCTCCGCCGGGATCGCGGCGAGCGGTACCCAGTCCGTCAGGAACAGGAAGACCGCGGCACCGCCCAGAGCGGCGAAGATCGGTCCGCCCAGGAGAGTCGAGGCGAGGATCAGGACCAGCCAGGGAGTGACGGCACGATCGGCGAAGGAGTCCGCGTTCGCGCCGATCCACAGGCCGAGCACGATGCCGAACCCGGCCAGGGCTCGACCCGTCCACAGGTCCGAGGACTTCCAGACCAGGCGCAGGGCCAGGATCGCGAAGCCGACCGGCATGACCGCCTGCCCCACCCAGACCGGCACGCCGGCCGCCATCTCGATGCCGCCCTCCCGTTCGATCCGCACCAGGTCCAGGCTGGCAGTGCCGAGCAAAGTCGCGACCATGGCGCTGACGCCGCCGGTGAACACCGCGGCGATCGTCCGAAACCTGCCTTCCGGCAGGAGGTTGCCGGTGGCCAGGGCAAGCAGGCGCCCGTCGCGCGCCGCCAGGGCCGCGCCCAGGAAGGCGACCCACAGGGTCAGGTGCTGCTCGAAAGGGAGCGCGCCCGGGATTCCCGTGCCGAGCCGGCGAACGACGATCTCCGCCAGCGGCAGAAGGACCATCGCGCCGAGCAGGACGGTCGAGACACCGTCCTCCAGCCGGTGGAGGAAGCGCACCGGGGCCCAGGGACGGGCCGCGGCGGCGCCTTCAGTCAATCGAAGACTGCCGGCGATAGGCGTCGCGAACCGCCGCCGCCCGGTCGAAGATCGCCTCGGGAACGGTCGTCCCGCGCATGCTGGCCGCGAAGTCGTTGGCGATCTCGACCCAGTCGTCCTCGACCTCGCTGCCGACGATCGGCACGACCTCCAGGCCCTGGCCGCCCATCAGCCGGATCGCCGTCTGCTCGAGGGTGGGGATCGTCTCGAAGATGCTCTTCTCGGCCCGCTGACCGGCCGCGATCATCACCTCCCGGTCCTCCTCGGAGATCCGGTTCCACGCCCGCTTGGTAACCAGGATCGCGCCCATCATCGGAATCAGCGGAATGTCGGCGAAGTACTTCGCCTGCTTGAAGAACTGGACCTGCATCGCGTAGATCGGCGGCACGGCGAGCGCGTCGATCATTCCCGTCTGGAGCCCGGTCACGATGTCGGTCGCCGCCAGCGCGACCGGCTTGAAGCCGCCCTGGCGCCACCAGCTCGTCATCGCCTCGTCGCCGGCCCAGGTGAAGATCCTGAGGCGCTGCATCTCCTCGACCGTGCGGGCCCTCTCGTTCGTGAAGAAGTGGACCTGGCCGACGTAGCCCCAGCCGAGCAGCACGAAGCCCTCGTCGTCCAGCGTCTCGCGCAGACCGGGCGTCAGTTCCCGCAGCACATGGAACATCTCCTGCTCGTCATGAAAGAACAGGGGGATCTCGAAGACGGTGAAGTCCTTCGAGATGTCGGCCAGACCGGCGACCGAGAGGGCGGCCGCGTGGTACTGGCCGATCTTCATCTTGCGCAGGATGTCCGGTTCGTCTCCGGCGACGCCGCCGGGGTAGATCGTGAGACTGACCCGGCCATCGGTACCGGCCTCCCAGTCCCTTCCCATCGTCTCGAAGAAGCCGTCCCACGGCGAGCCGTCGGGCGAAAGCGTCGCCATCTTGACCGCGAATCCGGCGCCGGCGACGGGCTGCGCGGCAAGCGTCACGAGCGCCGTGATCAGGATCAGCGGCAGAAACCGGACGGATGGCGCGGCGGCGTTCACCAGCCGGCACTGTATCAACGGCCGACCTCCCGCTTCCCCGCTGCGCGGCGCTCGACGCCCCACGCTTGCCAACGAGCCGGGGGCGTCACCGCGCCGACATCGTCCCGGTCAGCTTCAGCAACCAGGAGGACGCGCAGCCGGTCGAGCAGACCGGCCGCCCTGCGATCCCGGCCTCCGCTCCGCTCCACGACCGCCGCGGTCAGCAACCGCTCCTGCTCCGTGTCCACGAGGATCGCCGTCGGCCGGCACCACAGCACCGAGCCGGCCAGCGCGCGGCGACTCGGTTCGAGCGCCAGAACCGCCAGGTTCGCGCAACACCAGTCGAGCCACAACCGCGCGAGACGATCCGCCGGCGTCGGCGCCTCCCCGTCCGCCGGCGGCGTGACGACGACGATCTCCCGTGACGAAACGTCCCGGGCATCGCGGGCGAACAGACGGTCGAACGCGGCGATCGCCTCTCCGGAACAACCGGCCGACGCCGCAAGGTAGCAGCAGAGAGCCTCCGGCGAGGACTCGGGCGCGGGCGCGCTTCCAGCGGCCGGTCCCTCGCCCCGCTCCAGCAAAGCCCGCCAACGCTCGACCTCGGTCCACGCGCGCTCGAACGACCACCAGCGCCAGCGACCGTCCCGCGGATAGAACAACCACGGCTCATGGCCGCGGCGACTCCGGACCGCCGCCGCTAGCGCTTCCCGCGCCTGTGACGCCGCCACGGGGGTATCCTATGGCGTTGCGGAATCGGTCAGGCTCCGCGGCCGTTGGTTCCCCCATGAAGCGCGCACACGAACCGTCCCGAACCGGAAGCATGGCGCGGCCCGCCATCGCCGCGACGCTGGCCTTCGCGCTGGCCGCGGCCGACGCGGCACCCGCCGTCGAGATCGCGAATCCCGCCCTGTTCGAGAAGAGCGTGGCCGCGGCAGCCGAGGCTGTGAAGCAGTACGGGCTCGTGGACGATACGGAAGTGCAGGAGCGGATCAACCGGATCGGCTACGAAGTGGCGTACCACGCGGACTTCGACAGCTACCCCTTCACCTTCGCGGTCGTCGACACGCCGATCCCCAACGCCTTCGCCCTCCCGGCAGGGCAGATCTTCGTGACCAGGGGCATGCTCGACCTGGGGCTGTCCGACGACATGCTCGCCAACCTGCTCGGCCACGAGATCGCGCACGTCACGTCCGAGCACTTCCTGAAGCAGAAGAAGCGCGCGACGAGACTGAACCTGCTGAGTTCCCTGCTCGGAGTCGGGCTGATCGCGGCGAGCGCCTCCGACCGGGAGGACGGCTACGTCGGCCCCTACGGCTACACGAGGGACCAGAGTCCAACCGAGGCGGCAGCCCAGGCCGCGCTGGTCGGCGGCATGGCCATCACCGAACTCGTCATGCGCAGCTACTCGCGCGAGCACGAAGACGAAAGCGACGAGGAAGGCCAGCGTCTCGCGGCGGCCGCCGGTTACGACCCGAATGCCCTCGGCCTGCTGATGGCCAAGATGGGGGAACGCATTCCGCAGTCGAAGGCGTACGGCTACTGGCAGACGCATCCCTTCTTCGACTCGCGGGTCCAGGCCGCCAGGGCCCGGGGCCGCTATCTCGCGACGCTCGAGGCGGCGCCGGGCGAGGAGGTCGACGCCTACCGCCGGGCGACGCAGGAGAGCCTGCTCGCGTTCGCGGCGAACCCGTCGAAGCGCCTCGCCCGAACCGGCCCCAGGGAGTCGGCCGCCGTGCCGCCGGCGCTCCGGTTCCTGAAGACGATGGCCCTCAACGCCTGGCCCAGCGGAACGGCAGCCGAGTCGATTCGGTTGGACAGGCTGCATGAGCTGCGGGCCCGGGAACTCGACCGGCTGGCGACATCGAGGGACTACGGTCGTATCACCGCCACCTACCGCCGCGAGATGGAGGCCGTCCAGGCCCTGACCCCGGATTCGCCCTTCCTCGCCGTCCTCAGCCAGGAGCTCGCCGACCTCCGACGTCAATCCGAGGAGCTCTACGCCCAGTCGATCGACATCCTCGACCGCGGCGTGTTCGAGACCCCCTTCCTCGAGGCCTTCCTCTCGAACTACCCCGATTCTCCGCGCGCGCCCAGGGTGGCGCTTCTGCTTGGCACCGCCTACAGCCGGCTGGGCCGCGAGACCCAGGCAGTGGAGAGCTTCCTCAAGGCGTGGGAATCGGAGCCGCCCGAGCAGATCACCGAGGATGGCGACAGTCCCGCCGCCGCGGCGCAGCGGGGGCTGCACAACCTGACGCCGGTGCTGACCCGACTCGGCTCCCTGCAACACCTGGCCCTCCAGCAACGGGACCCGGCACTCGGAGACCGGGCCGAGGATCGCCTGCGCAAGCTGGCCGGCAGCTACGACGACATCACGAGCGGTTCCGAGTATCTCGAGCGCTTCCCCGAAGGGCCCCACGCCGAAGAGGTCGAGGAGCGACTGAACCAGTTGGCGGACCTGCTCTACAAGGAGATGGTGATCTACCAGGATCTGGGCGATGCGGCGAAGGCGATTGCGCGCGCCAGTCAGATCCTCACCCATGCCCCCCTCTCGCCAACCGCCCGACGGCTCAGTGACGAGCGGCTCGAAGAAGAACTCGACGCGTAGGCGTCAGCGCTGCTTCCGCGCGGGGACCTTCGTCGGCCTGACCCTGGTCGCGGCGGTCCTGCCGGCGCAGGACGAGGCGGCTGAACGGGAAGCCACGGTACTCGTCGAAGCCGGCCTTGCCGCTGCCCGTGACGCGGCCAGCGTTGACGACCTCGCCCTGGCGCGGGAGCGGTTGCTGGAAGTCCCCCGGCGCTTCCCGCGGAGCCAGCATCCCCGCCTTCAGCTCCGCGGCCGGGCGCTGGTGGAAGCCGCCGCGCTCGGCCGCCGCACCGGCGCCGAACGGAAGGCCGCGGGCGAGCTCCTGCGCGTGCTCGAGCGTGAGGCCGCGAGCGAGTGGACCCCGCGGGCTCACTTCGAGCTCGGCGACCTGCTGCTGATGCGAGGCGACTGGCAGGACGCCGCGCGGCACCTGCGGCTGGCCCGGGAAGGCGCTCTCGGCGGGAACGGCGGAAACGGCAACGTCGCCGGCGACGCGCTCGAACGAATGACCCTGATCCATCGGCTCATCCTGCGGCCCCTCGCCGGCCAGGAGCGCTGGCTCGACTCCCGCGGCTACCTGCCTGCCCAGGCCGGCATCGAGCGGCCCCGCGGCGTCGCCGCCGGAGCCGACGGCCGACTCGTCGTCACGGAGACGAACCGGGCCGCTATCCTCGACGCCGACGGCGCGCCGGCGTCCGCCCGCGACCTCCGCGGCATCGTCCGGCCGAGCCATGCGGCGGCGGATTCCCCCGGCGTCATCACCGCCGACGGCGTGACCGGGATCGAGGACTCCCGGACCGTCTCCTTCAGCCGGGTCGGCGGCGGCGAGCTGGACCGCATCGTCGCCGCCCACCGCGACGGCTTCGGCAACTGGACCGTGCTCTCGCGCCGCTCCGCCGAAGTGCTCCGCTACGACGCGCAGGGGCGGCCGATCGAGACGCTGCGCGTCGCCGCGCTGACCCAGCCCGTCGACGTGGCGGTGGGCAGGGACGGCGCCATCCACGTACTCGACGCCGGCGCTCGCTCCACGCCGCCCTCGGTGCTGCGATTCGCCGCCGACGGCCGCTTCGAGGAGGCCTTCCGGGTCGACTGGAGACGCCCCGTCGCGCTCGACGTCGACGCGTTCGGCAACCGCTACGTGCTCGACGCCGGCACGCTGCAGATCCTCGTCTACGACGCCTTCGCCACGCCGCTGGCGGCCCTCGGGCCCGTCCTGCCGGGCGGCCAGGAACTCCGCGCCCCCGAGGACGTCGCCGTCGACGGCCAGGCACGGATCTTCGTCGCCGACAGCCGCCTCGGCCAGGTCGTGGTCCTGGAGTAGTCGAGGATGTCCAGGAACCTGCTCGTCCTCGCAGCCGTTCCGGCGGTCCTGGCCGGCCTCTGCGGTGCGGCTTCCGCGCAACGGATCGGCGTCCAGGAGATCGGCCGGAGCGACCTCGAGATCGAGCGCTCGACACGGCTGCCTCCCCGGACGGCGGCCGCTCTGAGCGAGGCCGGCGACATCTACGCCGGCGGCGACTCGGAAGGCGCCGTTCCGCTGCTGCAGGAGGTGATCGACACTCTCGAACCGCTGGCCGCCGACGCCGGAGGCGGACGGAACCTGGCCGCCGGCGATCCACGGCTCTTCGAGACCCTGCGCACCGCCTGGCTCTACCTGGCGGCCGCCCGCTGGACGCTGGACGACCGGGAAGGCGCCGACCAGGCGCTCGACCGGATCATCCGCCTCGACCCGGTGTTCGAACTGGACGCCGAGACCGCCGGCAGGCAACTGACGGATCGGCTGCAGAGCCGGAAGGAAGAACTCGTCGGCCGGGTTTCCTTCGTGGTCGCGCCTCTGGATGCGGAGATTCGCGTGGGCGACCTGGCGTTCGAGAACGCCGCGCCGCCGCCGGAACCGCCGCCCACCGCGGAGGACGCGACGGAAGACGCGGCCGTGGATGAAAGCGCGGAGGAGGAGCCGGCGGGCGAAACCGCCGACTCCGCCGAGCCCGAACCCTTCGTGCCGCCGGAGCCCACGGCGATGCTGGCCGGCGACTACCTGGCGCAGGTGTCCCGCCCCGGCTACCTGCCGACCACCGCCGCCTTCGCCATCGACGGCGGACGTGACCTCGAAGTGGCGGTCGAACTGGAGCGCGACAGCGCCGTCGTCCGGCTGCGCACCGCCCCGACCGGCGCCGCCGTGCTGGTCGACGGCATCGAACGCGGACTGACCGAGGGCCAGGCCGAGCCCTGGTTCCGGCCGGAGGGGCCGGCCGCGGACCATCCGCCGGAGGACTTCTCCCGCGAGCTGTGGCTCGACGACCTGCCGGCCGGCCGCTACCGGATCGACATCGAGAAGGACGGCTTCCGGAGCTTCCGCACCAGTCTTCAGCTCCCCGACCTCGTGGACTACGAGCTGCCGCCGATCGTCCTGGAGCGCGAGGAGGCGGTGATCGGCCTGGTCGGCCTGACCGAAGGCGCGAGCGTCCTGGGCAACGGTCGGATTCTCCGGCCCGACTGGTCGAGGTCGCCACCCCAGGTGCGCCTGCCGCCGGGAGCGTACGACCTGTCGGTGACCCACGGCACGCTCGGCTACTTCGAAACCTCGGTGGTCGCCGAGGACCGGCGCCGGATCGACATCGATATCCGGCTCCGGCCGGCGCTGGTCTACCTCGGCGTGCTCGGCGACGACCCCGCCGGCGTCCGGGCGGTCGAGTTCGCGCTCGATGCGTTCCGCGGCGCCGGCACGTACAGCGTCCTCGATCGCGGCGCCGAGGGCACGGGCCTGCTCGCCGAACTGGGCGTCGACGCGAACGCGTTGCGCGCCCGGACCACGGCCCGGCGGGAGCTGGACTGGGCAACGATCCAGGAACAGGTCCAGGCGAGGTTGCCGGCCGCGCTCTACGTCGCCGCCGTCCTGAACGACGACCTGGTCGCCGACGCGGTCGACCTGTGGTGGTGGCCGGCCGTCCCCGGCCCGCCGTCGCCCGACGTGCGCACCCTGCGGATCGAGAACCGGCGGCTCGAGCAGGGCGCGCTGCAGCGGCTGGCCGCGGCCCTCGACCCGGAGCTCGGCCGGAGGACGCCCCGATTCGGCGCCACGCTCATCGACTCCCGGGCCGGCGCCCTGCCGATCGTGGCGGCGGTCGATCCGGACGGCCCGGCCGCGGCCGCGGGGCTCGCGCCCGGCATGGAAGTCGTCACGATCGCCGGCGAACCGGCGTCCTCCACGATCCAGTTGACGAACGCCGTCGAGAGCGCCGAGCCCGGCGAGGCAATCGAACTCGCCACCCGCGGCGAGGACGGCGTCACGGTCCGCAGCGTCGAACCGGAATGGGGTTGGGCGCTGCTCGACGCGTTCGACCCCGACCTGCTGCCTTCGGCGGTCGCGGCCCGGCTGCACCAGGAGCTGGAACGCACTGGAGATATCCCCCGGTGGCTTCTGGAACTCGATCTGGCGAACCTGCTGCTGGCTGGCGACGACCAGGCGGAGGTGGTCCGCCAGCTCCGCACGGTCGCGGCTCCCGGTCGCAGTGGACTCGGCCGCGACACGGTGCAGTACATGCTGGGACTGGCCCTGACCATCCTCGCGGAAGAAGGGCGGGACGAGTACCGGTCGCGGGCCCGCGCCGTCTTCGAGGCGCTCGCCTCGAGGGAGCGCGGGCGGCTCCGGTCCGACGCCGGGCCGGAGATCCCGCCGCGCGCCCGGTTGCACGCGGAAGCGCTGGCCGACAACTGATGGCGCGGCGGAACGCCTCGGGCCTGCGGCCGCGGCCCGACGTCCTCGTGGTCGGCGGCGGCCTGATCGGGCTGCTGACCGCTCGCGAGCTTGACCTCGCGGGCGCCCGGGTCGAGGTCGTCGACGACCGGCAGGAGGGAGCGGCGTCGCCCAACGCGGCCGGAATGATCGCGCCGATCGCGGAGAGCATCGCCGACCAGGCGTTCGCCCGGATCTCGATTCGTTCGCGCGACCTCTGGCGCGATCTTGGGCCCGCGCTCGAGCACGAGAGCGGCATGTCGATCGACTACGACGACTCCGGCTCACTCCTGCCGGTGCTCGATCCAGAAGGTCGCAAGGTGCTTGATCGAATCCGGGCGCAGGCGCTTGACCTGGGCGAAGCGGCCCGGGACCTCGACCGGGCCGAGCTGGCCGAACTGGTACCCGATCTGCGTCCCGGGATCGAGGAAGCACTGCTGCTGCCGGGTGAGCATCGGGTCGACAACCGGCTGGCGGCGACCGCGGCGGCGGCGGCGCTGCGCCACCGGAACGTCGTCCTCCACCGCGCCACGGTAGAACGTGTCGTCGAGGCGTCCGGCGAGGTTGTCACCTCAGGTAATGGCTTCGAGTGCGCCGCCGGCGCCGTCGTGGTCTGCGGCGGCGCCTGGACTCCAAAGGTCCACGGGTTGCCGGCCCTCCCGATCGTTCCCGTCAAGGGCCAGATGATCGCCTTCGACCGGGTCGACTGGCCGTTCACCGGCGCCATCCGCACGCCGGCCTTCTACGCCGTGCGGCGGGCGGGAGGGCGCCTGCTGATCGGGGCTTCCGTCGAGCACGCCGGCTTCGATCTCAGCCTGAGCGACGAGGTCGGCGCGGATCTGGCGACGGGGGCCGCCGCCCTGCTGCCGACCCTGAAGGACCGTGAGCCGGTCGAGCACTGGGCCGGACTGCGGCCAGGTACGCCCGATCCCTGGCCGATTGTCGGCCGGTTGAGCGAGCGGCTGCACGTCGCTGCCGGCCACTTCCGCAACGGCATCCTGCTGGCCCCGCTCACCGCCGGGATGATCGCGCCGCTGGTGCTCGACCAGCAGCCCGGCGACCCCCGGCTGGCCATTCCGGAAGTCATGCACCCGGGCCGCTTTGCCGCCGGCGAGCGTCTTTCCTCCTGAGGGTGACTCTGTTACTGTCTGCCGCGTTTCAAGGCTGCCCCGACAAGAGCCCGGGGTGGTGTGCGGCCCGCGAGGAAGAGTCCGATGACCCACATCATCTTTGAACCCTGTATCGGCGTGAAGGACACGTCGTGCGTCGATGTCTGCCCCGTCGACTGCATCTACGACGACGACGACTGGGAACTGCTCTTGATTCACCCGGAGGAGTGCATCGACTGCGGCCTCTGCGTCGATGCCTGCCCGGTGCAGGCGATCCTGCCCCTGGAGGAAGTTCCCGAGGGCCAGGAGAAGTACATCGCGCTGAACTACACGGCGTTCGGCTTCGACCCGCCGTGACGGGCTGAGCCGCTTTCAGACGCTTTCCGAAGGGCGCGACGCAAGTCGCGCCCTTCGTGCGTGTAGCCGCGGGTCTTCTGACCCGCGGAAGACAGAGCGCCGGCCGCAAGGCCGGCACCAATCCGCCTTCCAAAGTTGAGTGAGTTAGACTAAACTATCTGCCGGAGTTGGGTCGGAATCACTCAGGCCCACACGCAGGAAGCAGGCACCACGTGGAGTACAAGGACTACTACCAGACCCTCGGCGTCGACAAGGAAGCGACGGCCGCCGACATCCAGAAGGCCTACCGCAAGCTGGCGCGCCAGTTCCACCCGGACGTCAACAAGGACGCGGGTGCCGAGGCCCGCTTCAAGGACATCGGCGAGGCCTACGAGGTGCTGAAGGATCCGGACAAGCGCGGCAAGTACGACCAGTACGGAACCGCCTGGAAGCAGGTCCAGACCGGAGGCACTCCACCGCCCGGCTGGGAAGGCTTCCAGTTCGACTTCGGCGGCGGCGACAGCCGCTTCGAGTTCCGGAGCGCCGGCCGCGGTTCCGGCTTCAGCTCGTTCTTCGACATGCTCTTCGGAGGGGCGGGACCCCAGGGCTTCCCCGGCGGCAGCCGGCAGTCGACCTGGTCCCCTCCGCGCCGGGGCCGGGACCACGAGGTCTCTCTGCCGCTCAGCCTCGAGAACCTGGCGGAGGGCGGACCCCGGACAATCGAGTTCCTCGACCGCACCAACGGCCGGACCCGGAAACTGGAGGTCCGGATACCGAAGGGCGTACTGCCGGGCCAGTCGATCCGTCTCGGCGGTCAGGGCGGAAAGGGAGCCGGCGGACCGGACGGCGATCTGCTGCTGCGGGTCGAAGCCCTGCCGCATCCGGTCTTCCGGCGCCACGACCGCGACCTCCACTGCGACGTACCGGTCTCACCCTGGACGGCGGCACTCGGCGGCAAGGTCCTGATTCCGACGCTCGGCGGAACCGCCGAGGCGCGGCTCCCCGCCGGTTCGTCCACCGGGCGGAAGATGCGACTGCGGCGACGCGGGCTGCCCAACCCGAAGGGACCCGCCGGCGATCTGCTCGCCGAGATCCAGGTCGTCGTTCCCACGCAGTTGACCGAGGAGGAGAGAGCCCTGTTCGAGCAGTTGGCCGAAACCTCCGCGTTCGAGCCGTCCTACGACTCCTCCGGCGCCACTCGCAACGACAACTGAGTCCATCAGGCAGGAGGACCTGAACGATATGGACCCGAACAGACTGACCATCAAGTCGCAGGAAGCGCTCACCGCGGCCCAGGATCGGGCGCGGCGCCTGGGCCATCAGCAGGTGGACGCGAACCATCTCCTGCTGGCTCTGCTCGAGCAGCAGGACGGTCTGGCGCCGCGGATCCTGAATCGCCTCGAAGTCGACGCCGGCGCACTGCGGACCAGGATTCAGGGCGACCTCGAACGCAGGCCCAGGGTCTCGACCGGCGGCGGCGAGGTCGGCAAGATCTACATCACGGCCGACCTGGAACAACTCCTGGCGCGGGCCGAAGACGAGGCCGGGACGTTCGGCGACGACTACGTCTCCGTCGAGCACCTGCTGCTCGCCGCCCTCGACGGCAAGGACAACGCCGCCAGGGCACTCACGGAAGCCGGCCTTTCCCGCCAGCCGCTGCTGGACGCGCTCAAGGCCGTCCGCGGATCCCAGCGGGTGACGAGCAACAACCCGGAGACGGCCTACGAAGCGCTCGAGAAGTATGGCGTCGACCTCGTCGCCCAGGCGCGGACAGGCAAGATGGACCCGGTGATCGGCCGCGATTCGGAGATCCGCCGCGCCATCCGCATCCTGTCCCGCAAGACGAAGAACAACCCGGTCCTGATCGGCGAGCCCGGAGTCGGCAAGACGGCGATCGTCGAGGGGCTGGCCCAGCGCATCGTCCGCGGCGACGTGCCCGAGTGGCTCAAGGACCGGAGCGTGTTCTCGCTCGACCTCGGATCGCTGCTCGCCGGCGCCAAGTACCGCGGCGAGTTCGAGGAGCGGTTGAAGGCGGTGCTGAACGAGATCGCCGAGAGCGACGGACGCATCCTCCTGTTCATCGACGAGGTCCACAACATCGTCGGCGCCGGCCGCACCGAGGGCTCCACCGATGCCGGCAACCTGCTGAAGCCGATGCTGGCGCGCGGCGAGCTCCACTGCATCGGCGCCACGACCCTCGACGAGTACCGCAGGTACGTCGAGAAGGACGCGGCGCTCGAACGGCGCTTCCAGCCGATCGTCGTCGACGCGCCCTCGGTCGAGGACACGGTGTCCATCCTGCGCGGCCTGCGCGAGCGGTTCGAGATCCACCACGGCGTCCGCATCCAGGACAACGCCCTGGTCGCCGCCGCCGCGCTCTCGGACCGCTACATCTCGGACCGGTTTCTGCCCGACAAGGCGATCGACCTCGTCGACGAGGCCTGCGCCCTCATCCGCACCGAGATCGACTCGCTTCCCGCCGAACTCGACGAGGTCACCAGGCGCGTCATGCGGCTCGAGATCGAGGAGGCCGCGCTCACCAAGGAAACCGACGAATCGAGCCGGAAGCGCCTGGAGTCCCTGCGGCGCGAACTGGCCGACCTGCGCACGAAGGACGCCGCCATGCGCAGCCAGTGGGAGAGCGAGAAGGCCGCGATCGACGACGAACGGAAGGTCCGCGAGCAGGTCGAGCAGGTACGGCACGAGATCGAGGTCGCCGAGCGCCAGTACGACCTCAACCGGGCAGCCGAACTCCGCCACGGGGTGCTGCCGGGGCTGATGGCGAAGCTCGAAACGCAGGAGCAGGCCGCCGGCGAGACGGACGGGGCCGGCCGGCTGCTGCGGGAAGAGGTGACCGACAACGAGATCGCCGAGATCGTGTCCAAGTGGACGGGAGTGCCCGTCACCAGACTGGTCGAGGGAGAACGCGAGAAGCTGCTGCGACTCGACGAGATCCTCCACCACCGGGTGATCGGCCAGGACGAGGCGGTCCAGCTCGTGGCGGACGCGGTGATCCGCGCCCGCTCGGGGATCAAGGACCCGAGGCGGCCGATCGGCTCCTTCCTGTTCCTCGGCCCCACCGGCGTCGGCAAGACGGAACTCGCCAAGACCCTGGCCGAGGCGCTGTTCGACACCGAGGACAACATCGTCCGCATCGACATGAGCGAGTACATGGAGCGGCACACCGTGTCGCGGCTGGTCGGCGCGCCGCCGGGCTACGTCGGCCACGAGGACGGCGGCCAGTTGACGGAGGCGGTGCGGCGCAAGCCCTACGCGGTCGTCCTCTTCGACGAGATCGAGAAGGCGCACCGAGACGTGTTCAACGTGCTGCTCCAGGTCCTGGACGACGGCCGGATCACCGACTCGCAGGGGCGGACGGTCGACTTCAGGAACACCGTCGTCATCATGACCTCGAACCTGGGCTCGCCCATCCTGCTCGAAGGCGTGACGCCGGCGGGCGAGATCACGGACGCCGCCCGGGACGCTGTGACGACCGAGCTCCGCCGCACGATGCGGCCCGAGTTCCTCAACCGGATCGACGAGGTCGTGCTGTTCTCGCCGCTCACCGTCTCGGAGATCGAGCAGATCGTCGACCTGCTCACCGCCGACCTGGCGAAGCGGCTCGGCGAGCAGGGTATCGGCCTCGAGCTGAGCCCCGCGGCCCGCGAGTTCACCGCCCGAGCCGGCTACGACCCGGTCTACGGCGCGCGGCCGCTGAAGCGCTACCTGCAGCGCGAGGTCGAGACCCGCGTCGGCCGCGCCCTGGTCGGCGGCGACATCGGCCCCGGCGACCGCGTGCTGATCGACGTGGAGGAAGGTAGCCTCGCGATCCGAAGCGAGTCCGCGTCCGGCCCGGCCGAAGCGACCAGCGACGGCAACCGGGCCGCCTGAAGCGGCTCTCCAAACCCGTACCGAACCTCCCAGGAATCGACATGAAGCTCTACGCCTTCCAGGGCTACCGCTACAACTCCGCCAAGGTCGACGCCTCGCTGCAGGCGGCGCCGCCGTTCGACCAGATCGACGAGACCCTGCGCGACCGCCTGCACGCGCAGTCGCCGCACCAGTTCGCGCGCGTCACCAAACCGGCCGGACACGGCGATCTGACGCCGCACGAACAGTCCGTGGCACTCCACCGCGAGTGGATCGAGACCGGAGTCGTGGCGCGGGACGAAACACCGTCGATCTACCCCTACGCGATCACTCAGCCGGACGGCTCGAGCCGGCTGGGCCTGTGCGCCCTGGTCGGCGTCGAGCCGGGACGCGAAGGTGATCTCTGGCCGCACGAGCAGACGGTTGCCAAGTCGATCGCCGAGCGCCTGGACCTGCTCCGGCTCAGCCGGATCGACATCGAGCCCGTCTTCTACCTCGCCGAAGACGACGGCAGGCTGGAACGTCTGCTCGCCGAAGACTGCGACGGCGCCGCGGGAGATGCCCTGGTCAGCCACACGGACCCGTGGACGGGCGACGTCCACGCGCTCCACCGGATCACCGGCCCCGAGCGAATCGCCTCCTACGCGGGCGCCCTCGCCGGCGCCCGCGCCGCCATCGCTGACGGCCACCACCGCACCCAGGTCGCCCAGACCTACGCCGCCGAAGAGGGCGCCGCAAGCGGCACCGCCGCGGCGTGCAAGATGGTCGTGCTGACCAGCCTGGCCTCCGCGAACCTGCGGATCGACCCGGTCCACCGCGGCGTCCGCGTGCCGGTGAACCGCGAGGCGATGTCCGCCCTGCCGTTGCGGAGGGAGCCCCTCCGGGAAACGGCCGGCGCAGCCATCGCCGCCCGCGTCGCCGCGGCCGATCAACCGGCGCTCGCCGTATGGTTCCAGGGCGACGAGGCCCCCGAACTCTGGACTCTCGACCCGGACGCCGCCCCGGCGGACACTCCGGGCCGCAAGGCGAACCTGCCCGCCGTCCTGCTCCACCATCACCTGTTGAAGACCACCGGCGTACCGATCGAATCCGCCACCGACGGCAGCATCGCCTACGAAGCCGACCCCGACGACATCGTCGCGCTGCTCGAGCGCGCCGAAATCACCGCCGGCGTCTTCCTGCCCCCGATGACCCCGAAGCAGTTCGCGCTCGCCACCGAAGACGGCGACCTGCTGCCACCCAAGTCGACACGGTTCCTCCCGAAGCTGGTGTCAGGCCTGGTGTGGTGCGGGCATGATGCGGAGATCGTGCCCGGCTGAGCCAGTCAGTCGAGGAACCGGTGGCTGCCGTCGCAGTGCGGCATCTTGCCGCTGCGCTTGCACTGGCAGAGGGCGACGCGGCGGTCCTCCTCCAATGTGAGGCGCATCGGTTCGAACTCCGTACCCCGGTGGGAGCCATCGCAGAACGGTTGGTTCTTCGACTCGCCGCAGCGGCACCACCAGTAGGTGCCGGCTTCCAGCTCGATCTTCGCCGGGACGCGGTCTGCGATGCGGGCTTCGCTCATCCGATCAATCTCCTTGTGCTACTCGACGGCGGCGAGCGCCGCGAGGCGCGCGGCCTCGAACTCGTCGCCGGGGTTCCAGGACGGTAGTTCCGGGTTCTCGGAAATGGCGCGGGCGCAGGCCAGGCCGAGTTCGACGTCGTCGACCATGCCGTCGAAGTTCCAGTCCTCGCTGAACTCGTCGGACACCTGGTGGTAGACGTTCGCCGTCCAGGCCTCCAGTTGCTCCGCGCCCCAGCCCGGCGGCTGGCCGATGAAGTCGGTGCCGTTGTCCAGGTAGATCGCCGGCACGCCGATGCGGGCGAAGTTCAACTGGTCCGAGCGGTAGAAGTAGCCGTTGGCGGGGAACTGGTCGGGCAAGACGGTGCGGCCCTGCTCGGCGGCCGCGGCCTCGACGACCCCGTCCAGGCTCGACTTGCCGTAGCCGATGTAGGTCACGTCGCGGGTCCGGCCCCACTGGTTGCCGCCGTCGTAGTTGATGTTCGCGACCATCTTGCCCGGCGGAACCGTCGGATGGGCGGCGTAGTACTCGGATCCGAGCAGGCCCTGCTCCTCCGCCCCGACCAGCAGAAACAGCATGGAGCGGCTCGGTCCGGGGCTCTGCGCGGCCAGCTCCCCGGCGATCGCGAGCACCTGGGCGACGCCGGCCGCGTTGTCGAGGGCGCCGTTGTAGATGCGGTCCTCCAGGCTCTCGTCCGGCGAGATGCCGATGTGGTCGTGGTGGGCCGTGAACACGATCCACTCGTCGGCGAGATCCGGGTCGCTGCCCGGCAGGGCGCCGAGCACGTTGGCCGTCTGCTCGCTCGTCACCGTGTTGGTGAGCGAAAGACTGGTGGACAGTCCGAGCGGCACCGGCGTGAAGTCGGCGCTGCGGGCCGACTCCAGGGTCTCGTCGTAGTCGAGGCCGGCCAGCTCGAACAGGCGCCGGGACGCCTCCTCGGTCAGCCAGGCGTTGATCTGCGTCCGCGGTTCACCTTCGTCGGGCAGCTCGAACTGCGGACCGGTCCAGGATGTCTGCACCACGTTGAAGCCATACCCGGCCGACGGCGTCGTGTGGATGATGATCGCGCCGGCCGCGCCCTGGGCCGCGGCGCTCTCGTACTTGTAGGTCCAGCGGCCGTAGTAGAGGCGGCGGTTGCCCTCGAACAGGTCCGGATCCCAGTCCGGGTCGTTGTTCAGCATGACCAGCACCTTGCCGGCGAGGTCGGCGTCGCCGTAGTCGTCCCAGCCGTACTCGGGCGCCTGGATGCCGTAACCGACGAAGACGAGCTCGGCGTCTTCGATCGCGGCCCGCTCCGACTGCACGCCGCTGTGCGCGATGAACTCGTCCCAGAAGGCGAAGTCGACGCTGTCGCCGCCGCCCGAACGGAAGGTCCAGGTTTCGGGCACGGCAGCGTCGATACCGACGATGTCGAACGGCTGCTCCCAACTGCCGTCGGCCGCGGCAGGCTCGAGGCCCATGTCGGCCATCGCGTCGGAGATGTACTGCCGCGCCATGACGTCGCCGGCGGTACCCGGGCCGCGGCCTTCCATCGCGTCGTCGGAGAGGTCGGAGATCCAGGTGGCTAGCCGGGTCGCGGTGTCCGGAGCGGGCTGGCCGCAAGCGGCGAGAAGGCAGAAGAGGAGAAGAGACGCAGGGGCGAGAGCTCGTTTGGTCATTCGGGAATCGTAGCGCGGCACGACTCGGGCTCGCCGCTGCGCGGCATCGCGCCGATGCCGGCGAGGGCGCCGGCGCACCCAGTGCGGACTGACTGGTAGATTGCTGGCTACAGGAATGGCCGCCACGAGCACGCCGAGCAGGCCCGGCAGGGTGTCCGAGAGCGAGCGGACGCTTGACCGCTATCTCGATGGGCTCCTGGTCGAGCGGGGCCTCTCCCAGCACACGGTCGACGCCTACCGTCGCGACCTCCTCCGGCTGGCTGGCAACCTGGAGGACGCCGGCGGCGACCTGTTGACCGCCAGCGTCGACCAGCTCGGCCAGCACCTGCGGCGCCTGCGCCGGGACGGGCTGTCGCCCCGCTCGGTCAGCCGCGCCCTGGTCTCGATGCGCCGGTTCTACGCCTTCCTGGTGAACGAGGGCGACCGCGAAGACAACCCGGCGGTCAACCTGTACCCGCCGCGCCTGCCCCGCCGGCTGCCCAAGGTGCTGCGGGAGGAGCAGGTCGAGGCACTGCTGCGCGCCCCGGACACGAGCCGGGCTCCGGGAGTAAGGGACCGGGCGATGATCGAGCTGCTCTATGCCACGGGGCTCCGCGTCAGCGAGATGGTCGGCCTCGAACGAAGCCAGCTCCAACTCGAGGCCGGCTTCCTGATCGCGTTCGGCAAGGGAGCCAAGGAACGGGTCGTGCCGGTGGGCGAGTCGGCCGAGACCTGGCTCCAGCGCTACCTGAAGGAAGTGCGGCCGATGATGGCGAAGGGCCGCCACGATGTCGTCTTCGTCAGCTATCGCGGCAGCGGACTGACCCGGCAGGGCTTCTGGAAGCTGCTCAGGAACTACGGGCGGGGCGCCGGCATCCCCGACCTGTCGCCCCACGTGCTGCGCCACAGCTTCGCCACGCACCTGCTGGAGCACGGCGCCGACCTGCGAGCCGTCCAGGTGATGCTCGGACACGCGAACATCACGACGACGCAGATCTACACGCACATCCACGAACACCGCCTGCGGACTCTGTACGACCAGTACCACCCGCGGGCGCGGTGACGCTGGCTACAGGCCGAGGAAGCCGTAGACGCGGCCGATGAAGGTCACGGTCTCGCGGTAGGGCGGAACGCCGTCGTGGGCGTCGACGGCGCCTTCACCGGCGTTGTAGCCGGCGAGCACGCGCGGCAGATCGTCCTCGAAGCGACGGCGAAGCCAGGTCAGGTAGCGGGCCGCCGCGAGGACGTTCCGGGCCGGGTCGTGGAGTTCACGCGGCGACACGCCGAACCGTTCGGCGGTCGCCGGCATCAACTGGAGCAGGCCCCGGGCGCCCTTGCTGGACACGGCGCCCGCGTCGTAGTTCGACTCGGCCCTCGCCAGAGCCGCCAGCAGATCGGGATTCAGTTCGTGCTCGCGGCCCACCTCGAGGAAGAGCTCCCCGTAGGGCGTCGGCGGCGCCGTCTGCCCGGGCCGGTAGTCGAACGTGAAACCGGGTTCAGCCGGAGAGTCCGGCGGCGGCTCCTCGACGATCTCGTCATCGACGATGCGCTCGACCTGCATCAGCGGCAGGGTCACCGTCCCGCCGCCCTCCAGGCTCAGACGGATCCGCTCGGTCCCCACGGCCCGGCCGGGGTGCTGAACTTCCCACTCCGTCACCTTGTAGCGGTGGCCGTTCGTCAGAATCGCGAGTTCGGCGCCGGCCGCCGCGGCGGCGGCCAGCAGGACCGTGGCCGCCAGGGCGACCCGGAGGACGGCGCGCACCCCTCTCCTCAGCCGCCAGCCGCCCGCAGCAGCTCGTCGGCGGGAGTCTCGGAGGTCGCCGCCTCCGGCTGGTAGCGCATCACGACCAGGGTGAGATCGTCCTCGGCGCCCACGCCTTCGGTGTAGCTGCGGATGTCCCCGAGAATCCGGTCCCGCACTTCCATGGCGCTGTCGGCAGAGCCCTTGAGGGAATCGATCGTGCGCTCGTAGCCAAAGACCTCTCCGCCTTTGTCCGCGGCCTCGATGAAGCCATCCGAGAGCCAGACCATGACGTCGCCGGGCTCGAGCTCGAAGCGCCGGAAGCCGTAGTCCGCGCCGAGCGCGCCGAGCGGAGAGCCGGCAAGCAGAATCTCCTCGATCTCCCCGTTCCGCAGCAGGTAGGCGGGAGGATGGCCGGCGTTCGTCAGTTCGACCACGCCGGTCGAGACGTCGATCAGGGAGAGACTCGCCGTGACGAACACACGGTCGCGGTCACCGGGCGCCGCGGAAGCACGTTCCGTGCTGCGGCTGCTCGCCTTGCGCACCAGCCCGTCCAGAGCGGGAAGCAGTTGCCGCGCCGGCTTGCCCTCCCCCACCAGGGTCAACAGGCCGGCCTTGAGCATCGCCATGCGGAGGCCGGCCGAGAGACCGTGCCCGGCCACGTCCGCGATGACCACGCCGAGCCGGCCGCTGTCGCCTTCCCATTCACCGGGAAGCTCGAGGATGTCGAAGTAGTCGCCGCCGATCGCCGCCGACGGCTCGAAGAAGGTGGCGAACTCGACTCCCTCGACCTGGAGTCCCTGGCCCGGAATCAGGTTCTTCTGGACCTCGCGGGCGAACTCGAGTTCCCGCTCCAGGGCCCGCCGGGCCGTTCGCTCGGCGATCAGGCGCTCGAGACCCGCCGCCATCTCGTTGAACGACCGCTGGAGAGCGCCGAGCTGATCCTTGCGCCGCACCGGAATGCGGGCCGAGAAGTCTCCCGCCTGGACGGCCCCGGTAGCCGCGCTCAACCGGTTCACGGCCCGGCTGAGCCCGAGGATCATGAACATGGCCATGATCGTGGCCGCGATGAAGACGTCGAAGAGCAGGAAGGCGGAAATGCCAAAGAAGATCCAGCCCAGTGTGTCCACCTGGCCCGAGGCCGAGAAGAGGTGGCGGAAGACGATCGGCTGGGTCGCGGCCAGGGACGCCGAAACCGGCGGCGAGACCGGCGCGCCGTCGGCAAAGGCATGGAGCGGGCCGGCCATCTCGACGCCCACGATGCTGAACGGAGAACTGGCGTTCAGGGACTCGAAGAACTCCTCGCGCTCTTCGCTTCCCTGAGTCCGCGCCAGGGGCTGCAGGACGAACTGCGCACCGCCGATCTGGACCGTCCAACCCGCGCCGTCCGTCTCGCCCGGACCGCGGAGCTGCGTCCAGACGTCGCTTCGCCGGCTCAGCTCCCGTTCCAGCGGGCCGCCGGCCGCCGGGTCGTAGAACGCAATGACCGCCGAGGTCCCCCGGTTAAAGACCGCCGCCAGGGTGGCCGAACCGTCGGGCAGGACGACCAGCGGCGGAACCCGGCTCCGGCGACGCTGCGCCTCAGCCCCGTCCGTCTCCAGCCACGCCGGAAAGGACTCCGGGGCCCTTGGATCGCCGCCCGCGAGGGCGCCTCCCTGGTAGTACGCCAGCGCGGCGCCGCCCTGCGCGGCAGGCAGGGAGGAGGGATCCAGCAGCCCCATTTCGAGAGGCTGGAGAAGGAAGCCGGACACCGCCTCGAGCTCCTCGTGGAGACCGATCGCCGCGTCGCGGTAGAGATGGCCCAGAAAGGAGCCGGACAGCAGATAGGCGGCGACGATGACCAGCACCAGGCTGAGCAGGAACGGCAGCAGACCCAGCAGCATGTAGCTGAAGGCGAGTCGCCGGCCCACCCGCCACAGCAACCGGCGCTGCAGCCAGACGAAGAACGCCCAACCGACCGCGCCCCCGATGACGGTGATCAGGGTCCACGCGAGCAAGTCGAGCGCCAGAGGCGCATCCAGCGACACCGTGACGATCGAGAGCGCCAGCGTGAGAGCAACCGCAGACAGCCAGACGACTCGCCGCCATGGCCTGCTTCGGCTCGCTTCTTTCTCGCGATTGGGCACCTGGGGTTCTCGCCGATGCGCGGGGCATCGTCATGGTACTATCTGCTCCCAGACTGTCCCGCGGAAAGAGCCCGCTGGCGTGGCGGCGGGCAGAGTTTCGCCCCCCGATAGCCTCCGGCTGCCACATCCCAGGAACCACCATGACCCTCCCGATCGCAGGGCAGACGGATGCCGGCAAAGCCGCTGAAGCAACCGTCTCCGATGTCGTCATCCGCTTCGCCGGCGACTCCGGCGACGGCATGCAACTCACGGGAACGCAGTTCACGAACACGTCGGCGCTGATCGGGAACGACCTCTCGACGCTGCCCGACTTCCCGGCCGAGATCCGGGCGCCGGCGGGGACGCTGCCGGGCGTCTCCGCGTTCCAGGTCCGCATCGCCGACCACGACATCCACACGCCCGGCGACGCGCCGGACGTGCTCGTCGCGATGAACCCGGCGGCGCTCAAGGCGAACCTCCGCGACCTGCGCGACAACGGCGTGATCATCGTCAACACGGACGAGTTCACGCCGCGGAATCTGAAACGCGCCGGCTACGAGTCCAACCCGCTCGAGGACGACAGCCTGAACGCCTTCCGGCTGTACCGGGTCGCCCTGACGACGATGACCCGGCGGGCACTGGAAGAGAGCGAACTCGACGTCCGTTCCAAGGACCGCTGCAAGAACTTCCTCGCCCTGGGAATGATCTACTGGCTGTTCAGCCGGCCCCTCGAACCGACGATCGACTGGCTCCGGGTCAAGTTCCGGCGCCGGCCCGAGATCGCCGAGGCCAACGTCAAGGTGATGAAGGCGGGCTGGAACTTCTGCGACATCACCGACGCCTTCCAGGTGCGGTACGACGTGGAGCCGGCCAAGCTGGAGCCCGGCACCTACCGCAGCATCCACGGCAACTCGGCGCTCGCCATCGGCCTGGTCGCGGCCAGCCGCCGGAGCGGGCTGCCCCTGTTCCTCGGCGCCTACCCGATCACGCCCGCCAGCGACGTGCTCCACGAACTGGCGACCTACAAGCACTTCGGCGTCACCACCTACCAGGCGGAGGACGAGATCGCCGCCGTCTGCGCCGCCATCGGCGCCTCCTTCGGCGGCAACCTCGGCGTCAGTTGTTCAAGCGGCCCCGGGATCGCGCTCAAGGCCGAGGGGATCAACCTGGCGGTCATGGTCGAGCTGCCGCTCGTCATCTGCGACATCCAGCGCGGCGGACCCTCGACCGGTCTGCCCACGAAGACCGAGCAGGCGGACCTCCTGCAGGTCATGTTCGGCCGGAACAACGAGTCGCCGGTGCCGGTGATCGCCGCGTCCTCGCCCGCCAACTGCTTCGACACGGCGCTTGAGGCGGTTCGCATGGCGACGGCCTACATGACGCCCGTCATCCTGCTCTCCGACGGCTACATCGCGAACGGCGCCGAGCCGTGGCGCATCCCCCAGGTCGAGGAGCTTCCCGATCTCCGGGTCGACTTCCACCAGAACGCCGAGGGCTTCATGCCCTACATGCGCGACGAGCAGACGCTCGCCCGGCCGTGGGCCATCCCCGGCACGCCCGGCCTCGAGCACCGGATCGGCGGGCTCGAGAAGGAGGACGTCACCGGCAACGTGAACTACGAGCCGGAGAACCACGACCACATGGTGCGCCTCCGCGCCGAGAAGGTGGCCCGGATCGTCAACGACATCCCCGACCTGGAGGTGGAAGGGCCGCAGAGCGGCAAGCTCCTCGTGCTCGGCTGGGGCAGCACGCTGGGCGCGATCACGGGCGCCGTGAACCAGGCCCGGGCCGACGGCCTCACCGTGAGCCGCGCCCACCTCTGGCACATCAACCCCTTCCCCCGCAACCTGGGCGACGTGCTCGACCGCTTCGAGCGGGTCCTGGTGCCGGAGATGAACCTGGGTCAACTTGCCCTGCTGCTGCGGGCCCGCTACCTGAAGGACATCGAGACCTACTCGAAGGTCGAAGGCAAGCCCTTCACGCGCGACGAAATCCTCCACCGGATCGAACAGATGACCGGAGAGTCGAACCAGAGATGAACACCACCGAAGCGCCGCCGCTGACCAGGAAGGACTTCCAGAGCGACCAGGAGGTCCGCTGGTGTCCCGGCTGCGGCGACTACGCCATCCTCTCCGCCGTCCAGCAGGTGTTCCCGGAGCTGGGGATTCCCCGCGAGAAGTTCGTCATCGTGTCCGGGATCGGCTGCTCCAGCCGCTTCCCGTACTACATGAACACCTACGGCTTCCACTCGATCCACGGCCGCGCGCCGGCCGTGGCGACCGGGATCAAGATGACGCGGCCCGACCTCGACGTCTGGGTCGTCACCGGCGACGGCGACGCCCTGTCGATCGGCGGCAACCACCTGATCCACACCCTGCGCCGGAACGTGAACCTCAAGATCCTGCTGTTCAACAACCGGGTCTACGGCCTGACCAAGGGGCAGTACTCGCCCACCAGCGAGCTCGGGAAGCGGACGAAGTCGACGCCCCACGGCTCGGTCGACTTCCCCTTCAACCCGCTGAACATCGCGATCGGCGCCGGCGCCACGTTCGTCGCCCGCAGCGTCGACATCTTCATGCCCCACCTCAAGTCCGTGCTGAAGCGGGCGGCCGAACACAAGGGATCGGCCTTCGTCGAGGTGATGCAGAACTGCAACATCTACAACGACAAGGCGTTCGCCGCCCTGACCGACAAGACGGGCCGGCAGCAGAACGGCCTCTACCTCGAGCATGGCAAGCCCCTGGTGTTCGGCGACAACGAGGACAAGGGCCTGCGCTTCACGGGAACGGACTTCGAGGTCATCGAACTGGGCAACGGCAAGAGCGAAGACGACTGCCTCGTGTGGGACGAGGAGCACGCGAATCCGTCCCTGGCGTTCCAGATGGCGAGCATCTCCACCGGCGATGGCCTCGGCGACTTCCCGGTCCCCCTGGGCGTGCTCCGCGCGGTCGATGCCCCGACCTACGACGCCGGCGTCATCGACCAGATCGACGAGTTGACGACGGCGCGGCCGCAGACCCTCGACCAGTTGATCCACGGCACGGACACGTGGACCGTCGACGCCGGCGGCAACGTCCACCGCGGCGCAAACTGACAGCGGCACCAACCTCACGATCGTGAAGACCAGGCGAACGCTCCGGGCCGTCGGTGCGCGGGTCTTCTGACCCGCCGCCGCCGAAGGCGGCTTCAGGACGCGCCGGCCGGCAGGCCGGCTCCGCTTTACTCCTCGCGGCCTTCGCGTGGACGGCTGCCCCGGCACCGGGCCAGGAGGTGGAGATCCCGGAGGTGTTCTCGGAGACGATCGACGTTCGCGTGGTGAACGTCGAGGTCGTCGTCACTGACCGGGCGGGGAACCGCGTCCAGGGCCTGAAGCCGTCGGACTTCGAACTCCTGGTCGACGGCGAGCCAACGCCCATCGACTACTTCACGGAAGTCGAGGACGGCCTCGCCGCCGGAGTAGCGACCGCCGACATCTCAGCGGTACCAGCCCTGGATCTGAACGCGCCGGTCGGCACGAACTTCCTGATCTTCATCGACGACCTCTTCTTGATCGAGCGCGACCGCAACAGAGTGCTCGACCACCTGGCGGACGACTTTGGAGGACTCGGTCCGGCGGACCAGATCGCCGCCATCGCCTACGACGGCCAGACCGTGGAAACGCTGACGGAGTGGACGAACTCGGCAGACCGGTTCAGAGACGCGCTGGACCGAGCCCGCTCCCGGCCATCCCACGGCTTGCTGCAACTCTCGGAACGGAACCAGGTCGCTCGGGACCAACAACTGATGGCCGAACACCAGGCCGGCAGGGATCAGAGCGGACTACTCGGAGCGGGGCAGCAGGTCGCATCGGGCCTGAGCGGCGATGACTCCCGAATGGACCTCCGCTATCGGGAGAAGCTGAGCAACCAGTTGGAGAGCTCCGTGCTGGCGGCGATGGCCACTATGCGCCGATTCGCCGACCGGCCCGGCCGCAAGGTCATGCTGCTGCTCACCGGCGGCTGGCCAGGGTCGGTGGAGATCTTCGCCCGGGAGCGCTTGCCCGGCAGCACCCTCCCCGTCGACCGCAGGGTGATGAGCGAGCACGACCTGTACGGGCCGCTCGTGTCGACCGCGAACCTGATCGGCTTCTCCCTCTACCCGGTGGACGTGCCGGGCCTCACCCGAGACTTCTTCGGAGACGCGTCGAGAGGATTCGGCGCCAACGCCGAGCCCGACACGACCGGTCCGGCACCGGGCGCGCTCCAGAGAGAAGACACCATCCACAGCGCCTTGCACCTCCTCGCGTCTTCGACAGGAGGCGTACCGCTGATCAACGCGGGCCGGGATGTCGCGCTGGCCAGCGTGGTCGCGGACACGCGTTCGTACTACTGGCTCGGTTTCGAGCCCCAGCGCCGTGAGGACAACAGATTCCATCAGATCGTGGTCCGGCTAACAGGCCGAGCCGACCTCGACGCACGCACGCGCGAAGGCTACGTCGACATGTCGCGCGACCACGAACTCGACATGACGGCGAAGGCGGCTCTGCTGTTCGGCGATCCGCCCGAGGCCCTCCCGCTCCAGGTGCGCCTCTCCGAACCCGTCCGCGCCGGCCGCCGCAGGATGTCCGTCCCCGTCGAAGTGGCGATCCCGCTCGACGAAATCCAGCTCCTGCCCACCGGCGACGAGTGGCTGAGCGTGGTGGAGGTTCGGGTCACGGCGATGGACGAGGGCGGCAATCGCTCGGAGGTGTCCTTCGACAAGGTCCCGATCTCCGGCCCCCAGGAGCCGCAGCCCGGCCAGATCTTCTACTACCAGACCGACCTGGAACTCAGGCGGCGCGAGCACTCCTACGTCATCACGGTTCACGACCCGCTGACCGGAACGAGCCTGACGTCGACGGGGACGATCCGTCCGAACTAAGGGAGCATCCGGCGCGTTGCCCGACCAGGCAACGCTACAGTCCCCCTGACTTGGCCCTCCTGATACCGTAATCCGCTCCCCGAGAACGCGCTTGGGAGTGGAACGACCGTGCGGGCAGGGACCAAGAAAATGAGCGGCCACGGTTTGGTCTGGACGGTGACCGTCCAGGTCGAGGCGCACCGCGAAGGCGACGTCTGGGTCGCCACCTGCCCCGCCCTGGACGTTGCAAGCCACGGCGACACCAGGGAGGAGTCGTACCGAATGCTCGAAGAGGCTCTCGCCGGCTTCTTCGAGGACTGCTGCGAACACGAAACCCTGTTGGACGTACTCGCTGAGCGAGGGCTAGCCCCGACCGCCTCGATGGTGAGCGTGAAGCCACCGGCAAGGCGGAAGGCCTCCGAGTGGCTGAGCATTCCAGTCTGGCTAGTCCCGAATGCCACCGCCCGCGAAGCTGCCGTCGGTTAGCGCCAAACAGACTCGCCGCGCGCTGGAGAAGGACGGTTGGGCCGAGTCGCGCTGGCGTGGCTCACACCTGATCATGCGGAAGCCGGGGCGGAAGGCCTCGGTCGTGATCCCCATGCACAGGAGAGACATTCCACGAGGAACGCTGGCCAGCGTTCTCCGTGGCGCCGGCATCAGCCGGAAGAGGTTCCTCAAGCTACTCGGGACCAGTTAGCCCAGCTTCCGACGCAGCGCCTCCAGCACGACCGGCGGCACGACGCCGGTCAGGTCGCCGTCGAGGCTGCCGACTTCCTTGGTCAGCCGGCTCGAGAGGTAGATCCACTCCGGCGCCGGCAGCAGGAAGATCGTGTCGATGCCCGGGGCGAGGCGGCGGTTCATCAGGGTCATCGGCAGCTCGTAATCGAAGTCGGCGCCGGAGCGGAGGCCGCGTACGACGGCGGTGGCGTTCCGTTCACGGGCGTAGTCGACGAGGAGGCCGCTGAAGCTCTCGACCCGGCAGTCGCCGGAGTCGCCGACCAGGTCGCGCAGGAGATCGATCCGTTCCTCCACGGAGAACAGGGCCTGCTTCTGCTCGTTGTAGAGGACGGCGATGTAGAGCACGTCGAAGAGCCGGCGGGCGCGCTCGATCAGGTCGACGTGGCCGTTGTGGACCGGGTCGAAGGAACCCGGGAAGACGCCAATTCGCTGGGTTACTGCCCGCTGGCTCATCGGCCGGACCCTAGCTGACCTGACAGGTCGATCGTCGTCACGTTGTGGGCGGCGTCGGTCAGCCGCAGCAGCAGCAGGCTCGCCCCGGCCGGAGCCGGGATGGAGAGCGTCTCGCGCTGGCTGTCGAGGAGGCCGTCCTCGACCCGGGCGGAACGCCACTCGCCGGCGTCGACGCTGATCAGCGCCTCCCGCAGCGGGCTCCAGGCATCCTCGACCACGGCGATCACCCGGTCGCCGTCGCGGGTCGCGGAGACCAGCCGGGCCGGGCTGTGGTCGACTACCGTCGCGGCCGAAATCTCCTCCGCCTCCAGCGCCTCGCCGGCGACGTTGTCGAGCCGGTCGCTCGCTTCCACCCGGAAACGATAGACGCCGTCCGGCAGGACGGTGGCATCGAAGCTGAGGAACGTCGCCTTCAGGTCGTCCGCCACCTCGAGCCACAGCGCGCCGGAATCGTCGTCTCCTTCTCCCGCTGCCGCCAGAGCGGCCTCGCGGGCAAAGGAGAGCCGGTAGCGGAGACGGTCCTTGTTGGGGTCCTCGGCCTCCCAACGCAGGGTCCGGTAGCCGAGCTTCCACAGGGTCTTCGTCGAGCCCTGCTGCGTCTGCGCCGGGTCGCCGACGACGGTGAAGATGCGGTCGCGGTTCGGGTGCGCCGGCTCGTAGGCCTGGTTCGAGGGGTTGAAGTTCGTCGGCACGAGGATGGTGCCCGCGGGCAGCACGTCCAGCTTCTTGATCTCCGGCTTGCGGTTGTGCTGCCGGTAGGTGACCTCGACCGCGACGACTTCGGGGGTCCGGTCGCCGCTGCCGCGGAGTTCGGCCCGCCACTGCAGGTACCGGCCCGGCGGCAGGTCGGAGAGCGGCGCCTCCCGCGCGGCGGAGGCCGTGGTCCACGTGGACCAGGTCTCGTCCGGCGTCGAGCTCATGCCGCTGCGGGCGGAGAGCGCGACTTCGACTCCGTCGCCGGCGCGGCCGCGCCAGCGGATCGAGCCGAAGCTCGCCACGGACGACGCGTCGAGCGGCTTGGCGGTGACCGTACCCCGCTCCGCCAGCCCGGCGGAGTCGCCGCCGACGAAGCCGTAGACGGCGGCAGCGTTCGTGCTCGCGAAGACGGGGCCCGCGGGCCCCGCCGCGAGGCCGACGATCTGGCCCTGGTCGAGGTCCTTCTCCAGCACCATCTGCTCGTTCTGGTAGCTGAACAGCTTGCCCTCCTGGCCGGTGGCGACCCACAGCCTGCCCTGCTGGTAGCTCAGGGCGTACACGGTCTCGGCCTCGAACTTCCAGATCGACTCGACCGAGCCGCTGCCGTCGATCCGCAGCACCTCGGAGCGCGGCCCCTTGAACGAGGCGGCGCGGCTGCCGACCGAGATCGCGCCCGCCTGGGACGTGACCTGGGTGGTCTGGCTGCTCGACTCCGTTGCGCTGCCGCCGGCGCCGCCGGCGCCGCCGGAGCCGCTGCTCCCGCTGCTCGAGGAGCTGCTGGAGGCGGACCTGCGAGCGCTGCTCAGGTCGACGAAGCTCGCTTCGGAGGCCAGCGCCGTGGCGTAGAAGGCGCCCTCGTCGCCCTGAACGATCGCCAGCACCTCCGGCCCGGCCGCGTCGTAGAGGGTCCGGGCCGATCCCGCGGCGTCGATCTCGAGCAGAAGGCCCTCGCCAGCGGTGCCGGCGAACAACGTGCCGTCCGCGCGCCGGGCGAGCGAGCGGATGTGGAGATCCGTGCTGTCGTAGAGGAGCGTCGACTCACCGCTCGCGAGGTCGACTCGATGGAGCTTGCCTTCCGGACCGGTGCCCACCAGCAGACCGCCGTCGCCGTCGCCGAGAAGGGCCCAGATGTACTTCGCCTCCGGATCGAACACGACCTCGACTTCCCCGTCCGGGCGCTTGCGGTAGACCTTGCCGTCCGGCGACGACCCGGCGTAGACGACACCGTCGCCGTCGACCCAGACCGCGAAGATCTCCGGTTCCTCGGCGGCGAAGAGCTCCGCGACAGAACCGGCGTCGGCAGTGGCGGTTATCTCCAGCACCTTGCCCGAGTTGCCGGTACCGGCCGCGAAGCGGCCGTTCGCGCCGGCGAAGGAGAACAGGAAGGGCTCGGAAAGGGTGGCGAACTGCTCCGCCCGCTGCGCCAGCCTCAGAACGCCCAGGCGATCGACGCTGACGTCGACGAGTTCGCCGGCAAGGAAAGCGGCCTGACTGTCAGCCCGCCAGATTTGGACTTCCGAGGCGGCTGTGAGCCCTGCGCCGGCGAGCAGCAGGCTTGCCGCCGCGGCAAGAGCCGCGGCGGTACGGCGTCGGCTCCTCACGGCGCGGTACCCGGCAGGATCTGGAGGTCGATCCGGAACAGACCGTCGAGCGGCGTGCCGAGATCGCGGCCATGCTCGCCGACGATCGCCAGGTTCAGGGCCCGCGGCTCGCCCTGCAGCGGCGACGCCTGCCAGATCGAGCGGACGGTGGCCGGCAGGTCCGGCATCGGCCGGCCTTCGACGATCAGCCCGCGCGCCGGCACGACGCCGAGCGCGGCGAGCCGGCTCTGGGACCTGAAGGACCGCAGCAGACTCAGTTCGTCCTCGAGCGAGGAGGATCTGGCTGGCTGAAGCTGAAGCCGGGCCGCGTCGATGCTGACGCCGTCGCCCACGAACAGGTAGTAACGGCCGGGGCGACGGTCCTCGGGCACCACCACGTCCAGCGTCTCCTGGAAACGCTCGCCGCGATGCCGGCGCAGATCGAAGACGACCTGAACCGTATCGCCCGGGCGGACACGGCTGGCGGATGCCTGAGCCCGCTCGATCGTGATCGTGCGCGGAGAGTGGCCCTGTCTCAGGGTCAGGTCGATGCCCTCGATCTCCACCGCCTCGTAGTCCGAGTTCACCAGGGCGCCCACCAGCGCGATCAGGTAGAAGGCGGCGCGCGTGCCGGGGTTCGAACCGTCGAAGACCTGGCGCAGCGGCACCTCGGCGTGGCCTCGCAGCCTCAGCGTGCCGGTCATGTCGAGGCTGCTCTCGCCGCCGCCGTACGAGGCCGAATCGAGTGCCTGCATGGTCGGGATGCCGACCAGCGACGGCAGCATGATGGGCAGGTCGGCGAGCCGGAGATCGAAACGGCGGGACTCGCCGTTCGGCGTCTCGACGTCGATCGTCATCGGGATCGTGCGCGCCTCGGCGCCGAGCGTGCCCCTGAGCCCGGCGAAGCGATCCTGGTCGAAGGCGCCGACGACGGGTCCGATGTTGCTGAGCCGGGTCGAGCTGTTGAGCCGGGGAACGACGCCGACGACCTCGACGGTCGCCATCGGCACGCCCAGGGGTCCCACGCCGAGATAGGGGTGGCCCATGGCCAGCACTTCACCATCCTCGACCCGGGTTACCGTGCCGCCGACTGCTAGCTTCAGGTCACCGTCGATCAGGACGCCCGCGACCGCGCTGCCCGCTCCCAACTCGGGTGCGTCGGACGCCTCGGCGCGACCGGCGGGAGCAGCGGCGAGCATCCGGCGGACCGGCTCGCCGAAGCCCAGCGTGGCGATCGATGCGCCGCGGCCGCCCCAGTCGTCCGGCGCCAGCACGGCCCCGAGCTGCTCCGCCACGACTTCGCGGACCGCTTCGGCCACGTCCTCCGGCGGTTCAAGGAGTTGCCGCACCGAGCGCTCGAACGGCGCGGCCGCGCCGGGAGCGGACAGACCGAGTGAGCCACCCGCCGCTTCGCCCGGGTCGAGCGCGCTCAACTGCCGCATCGCGGCGATCGGCGTGATCAGCGCCAGCGCCTCGCTGGTGAACGCCCAGGAGTAGGCCACGGCCCCCGCCAGCCGGTCGTCGATGTAGACCGGGCTACCGCTCATTCCGGCCACCACGCCCGACTCCTCGAGCCCCTTGCCGCTCAACCGGGCGACGATGAAGCTGGTGCCCGGGTCCATCTCGCGCAGAACGCCAACGACCTCGACGCCGAAGCGCTCCGGTTCGCTGCCCGCGAACACGGACAGGCCGTAGCCCGTCTGGCCCCGCGAGACTTCGTCGACCCCGATCTCGTCGCCGGCCAGGTCGACCGCCGGCGCCCCGTCGGTACGCGCGGCGGCGACGGTTTCCTGAGCCGCCGCCGGCACCGCCTGCGGCAAGGGCCCGGCGCAGAGGAGCGCGACGAGGGAGACGGCGGATCGGCTCACGGTCTTTGAGTCTCTGACCTGACGACTGCGCGGGCCGCGGGATCAGAACTCGAAGCGCCCGCGGCGCAACACCCGCAAACCGGCGGAACTCCAAGATACCACGGTGGATGCCAGCCCCCCGGGGGTCCGCTCGCCGCCTATCGCCAGTGCGCCGGAGTCGCCGAGGATCGGTTCGAGGTCCGCCAGGCCACACGCGGGCGGCTCGCCGCTGCGGTTCGCACTGGTCGCGGTCAGGGGATGGCCGAGGGCCTTGAGGAGTGTCCGGAGTCGGTCATGGTCCGGCACCCGCACGGCCAGTGTGCCTCCACCGGCGGCCGCCGGCACGGACAGGCCCGCCCGAAGCGGCGCCACCACGGTGAGCGGCGCCGGCCAGTGCGTCTCGGCCATCCGAATCGCGTCATTCCGTTCAACGCCGAGGTCGATGGCCTGTTCGAGATTTCCAGCCACGACCGGCAGCGGTTTGCCGCGCTCGCGTTCCTTGAGGCGGTAGATCGCCTCGACACCTGCTACTGAACGTGGATCGACTGCCAGGCCATAGGAGGATTCCGTCGGGATCGCGAGGATCCGCCCGTCAACAAGGGCTGTCCTCACCTCGTTCAGATCACCGTCCCAGGGCCATACGTCGAGCATGGTGGGCGAGCCTAGCGATTCATACGGCTACAAAGCGGGCGCCGGCTTCGCCGGCGACGTTCTCCCCCAGGCCGCCTCCGGCGCGCAATCACCGTGGGTCAGAAGACCCACGGCAACAGACCAGCGCACCCAGAGATACGGCGTGCCACAGCGACGATTTCGAAGCCGCCTTCGGCGGCAGCCGGCGAGGGCGCCGGCGCACCCAGTGTGGAACCTGGTACCGCATCCGGCACACCCGGTGGACGCCGCCGCAGCAATCGGTCCAACCGGCGACGACCCCCAGCCCGGATCGGGTCCGGAGGGGACAGGTCCCAGGGGGTCGGAGGCCAGCGACTGTCGAGACCCTTGCAGCAACCGAGGACCGACCGGAGCGCAGCCGACAACAGCGAGCCCACAACCCCCATCCACTCCGTGAGGGCGAGCGTCCCTTGGGACCTGTCCCCTCCGGATCCGATCCGGGCGGCCTACCCGGCCGACCCGGCCGCCGAACCGCCGGCCAGCAACTCGGCCGCCGCCGAACGGGAGGCGTCCGTAACGTGTTCGCCGGCAAGCATGCGGGCGACTTCTTCGACGCGGCGTTCGTGGTCGAGGCGGTGGACGTCGACTCGGGTTCGGCCGGCGCGGACCTCCTTCTTCACTTCGAGGTGGAGGTTGCCGCGGGACGCCACCTGGGGCAGGTGGGTGACGGCCAGGATCTGGCCGCCGGCGGCGAGTCGCTGGAGCTTGCGGCCGACGATCGCCGCCTCGGCGCCGCCGACTCCGGAGTCCACTTCGTCAAACACGAGGGTCGACCCCTCGGCCGGACCGCCGCCCCGAACCGCGGTCTGAAGCGCCAGGAACAGCCGCGCCAGCTCGCCGCCGGAAGCGACCCGGGACAGCGGCCGCGGATCCTCTCCCGGATTCGCGCTGAACCGGTAGGTGACCCGGTCGACGCCCTCCGCGTCGAAGGCGATCCGCTCGCCATCGAGCTCGAGCGGGCTGCCGGCCCGAAGCTCCCGGGCGACCTCGACCTCGAACACCGCTCGTTCGAATGCCAGGTCCAGGAGATGACCGAGGACCTCACGCTCGAGAGCGCCGGCCTGTTCCCGCCGTGCAGCCGAGAGAGTCTCGGCCCGCCGGGCGTACTCGGAGAGGCGCGAGGCGGCCTCCTGCTCCACTTCCTCCCGGCGCACATCCGCCGTCTCCAGCTCGAACAGCTCCTCCGACAGTCGGCGGCCGTGTTCCAGAACATCCGAGCTGCTGCCGCCGTGCTTGCGGGTCAGACGCTCGATCACGTTCAGCCGCTCCTCGATCTGGTTCAGACGCGACGGGTCGGACTCGCAGCCGGCCGCCCGCGTCCGCAGCTCCTGCGCCAGGTCGTTCACGGTCGCGCCGACCCCGGCCAGAGTCTCGGCCCAGGACTCCGCCTCCGGCTGCCAGCGCGAGATGTCCGAGAGCGCGTTTCCGGCCTGCGCGACTCGACCGTCGACCGCCAGTTCGTCGTCGCTGAGCAGGGCAACCGCCCGGTGGAGCGCGCCCGCGATCGCCTCGGCGTGGCGGAGCACCTCGCGCTCGGCCCGCAGCTCTTCGTCCTCGCCGGGCAGCAGGCGCGCGGCGTCGATCTCCGAGGTCTGGAACTTCAGCAGGTCGATCCGCTCCTGGCGAAGCTGGTCGTCGAGCGAGAGGCGCTCGAGCCGGTCCGCCGCCTCGCGCCAGGCGCCGTAGGCCTCCCGGCATGAATCGACCAGTGCGGTCAACGCGTCCCCGCCGGAGCGGTCGAGCCAGGCCCGCTGGAGGTCGGCCGACAGCATGCCGAGTTCGTCCCGCTGGCCGAAGATGCGGATCAGACCGTGGGCGACGGTCGAGAGCAGCCTCGCGGTGACCGGATGGTCGTTGACGAACACGCGGTTCCGTCCCTCCCGGGTGACCTCCCGGCGCACCAGGAGTTCGTCGCCGTCCGCCGGCACGCCCGCCTCTTCGAGCCGCCCGCGCCATGCGGCGCCCGAGGGCTCGAAGACGCCGCTCACCGCCAGCGTGCCGGCGCCCGTGCGGATCATCTCGGAACTCGCGCGCCCCCCCGCCAGCAGGGAGAGCGAATCGACGACCAGGGACTTGCCCGCTCCGGTCTCGCCGGTGACCACGTTCAGCCCGGGGCCGAACTCGAGCTCCGCCCGTTCGATCACGGCCAGGTTCCGGACGTGCAGGGAGCGAAGCATGGCCGCCCTACTGGTCGGGCACCAGCTCGCGGGCGCGCGCGGCCGCCTCGATGATCGCCTTGATCAGCGTCACGCGGAGGCCACCCTCCTCCAGGCGCAGAATGCCGTCCACGGTGCAGCCCGCCGGCGTCGTCACCTCGTCCTTGAGGAGCGCCGGGTGCCGGTCCGTGTCGATCACCATCTTGCCGGCGCCGAGACAGGTCTGCGCCGCGAGCTCGATCGCCATTTTCCGCGGCAGCCCGGCCTTGACGCCGCCTTCCGCCAGCGCCTCGATCACGATGTAGAGGAACGCGGGCCCCGAAGCCGACAGCCCGGTGATCGCGTCCATGTGTTTCTCGTCGGCCACCACGGTGCGTCCGAGCGGCAGAAACAGGCGCTCCGCCTGCGCCACGTGCTCGGCGGAGGCGAACCGGCCCGGCGACAGCGCGGTCATGCCGGCGGCGACCCGGCTCGGCGTGTTCGGCATCGCGCGCACGACCGGAATCTCCGCCGGCACGCGAGCCTCGATGTAGGACGTGCTGACCGATGCGAGGATCGAGACGAGGATCTGCCCCGGATGGAGCAGGTCGCCGATCTCCTGAAGCACCAGATCCGCCGTCTGCGGCTTGACCGCCAGCAGGACGATGTCGCCGAACCCGGCGGCGCGGCGGTTGTCGACCGCGCCCTCGATCCCGAACCTCTCGCTCACGGCCGCGATCCGCTCGCTGTGCCCGGTGGTGGCGAAGATGGACTCCGCGGCGACGGCGCCGGCGTCGAGCCAGCCGCCGATCAGAGTCCGTCCCATCTCGCCCGCGCCAATCACGGCGACGCGGGGTTCGCCGCTCCCGGCAGTGTCCCTGTCGATACTCGTCGTCACCCTCTCGTCTCCCTCTGAGATGAACCGCGGAGCTGGCGCGCCCGCGGAAGGCGCCGATTCTGCCCTACTTGCCCCAGTCAGTGCCCGTCTGCCCGCGCATCAGTCGCAGGAAGAACGCGCGCGCCACGTGGCCGGCGATGCTCGGGTTCTCGCGCAGCCGCCGTGTCGAGTACGCGTACCACTGCCGGCCGTAGGGCACGTAGATGCGCACCCGGTGCCCGGCCCTCGCCAGCCGGTCGCGACGCCCCTCGGTTACCCCCAGCAGCATCTGGAACTCGTAATCGCCCTTCCCCAGACCGCGACGCTCGATCATCGCCGCCGATTCCCGCAGCAGGTAGTCGTCGTGAGTGGCGATGCCGACGTAGGCGCCGCGGTCGAACAGCGCCTCGAGGGTGGCCAGGAAGTTCCGCCGTACCTTGCCGTAGTCCTGGATCGCCACGCTCGGCGGCTCGACGTAGATGCCCTTGCACAGCCGCACGTTGGCGCGCTCCGGCAGCGCCGCGATGTCGGCCAGCGTACGGTGCAGGTAGGCCTGGAGCACGACGCCGACCGCGTCGCCAGAGGCAGCCGAGCCGGTCGGCCCTCCGACCGCGGCGCGTGTGCGCGAAGCGGCCACGGCCTCCCGGTAGAGGTCCAGGGTGGCCGTCGTGCAGGTGTGGTCCTCCATGTCGATCCGGACGAAGTTGCCGCGGGCCTCGGCCCGCCGGACGAGATCGAAGAGGTGGTCGCGGCACAGGGCGCGGGAGACCTTCAGGCCCAGCAGCGTGAGCTTGACCGACACGTTGCAGTCGAGATCGCGGTCGGCGAGAGCGTCGACCAGGTCGAGATAGAGCCCCGTTCCTTCGGCGGCAAGTTCCGGGCTGTCGATCTCCTCGCCCAGCAGCGCCAGGGTCCCGGCGAGTCCGCGGCGGTTGAGCGCGGCGGCACAGTCGAGGGCGTCCGCCGGCTCGTCGCCGGCCACGTAGGGCGCCGCCGCCCAGCGCACCAGCGGCGGCGGCATCAGCGGCAGGGACCAGCCGACCACCCGTGAGAAGACCGTCACGGGGTCTCCATCAGGAGCGGGCGACGTGCTCGTGAGCGTGGTAGCTGCTGCGCACGAGCGGGCCCGCCTCGCAGTGGCGGAAGCCCAGGCCGAGAGCGAACCCGCGCAGACGGGCGAACTCGTCCGGATGCACGTAGCGGTCGACCGGCAGGTGGTCGCGGGTCGGCTGGAGATACTGGCCGATGGTCAGGATCTCGGTTCCGGCCGACCGGATGTCCCGGATCGTCGCTTCGAGTTCGGCCGTCGTCTCGCCCAGGCCCACCATCAGACCCGTCTTCACCCTGCCCGCGTAGCCGCCGCTGTCGCGGCGGGTCGCCGACTCCTCCAGCAGCGCCAGACTCCGTTCGTAGCTGCTGCCGGGGCGCGCCCGCCGGTACAGCCGGGGAACTGTCTCCATGTTGTGCGAGAAGACCTCGGGGCGCTCCGCGAGCACGATGTCCAGAGCGTCGTCGACGCCCCGGAAGTCCGGAGTCAGGACCTCGACCGCGGCCCCCGCAAGCCGCTCGCGGATCGCGCGGATGGTGTCGGCGAAGTGCCCGGCGCCGCCGTCCGCAAGGTCGTCCCGGTCGACCGACGTGACGACCACGTGGCGCAGGCCCATGGCGGCCGCGGCTTCCGCCACCCGCGCCGGTTCGTCCGCGTCGACGCCGGCCGCGGGCCGGCCGGTGTGGACGGCGCAGAACCCGCAGCGGCGCGTGCAGGTGTCGCCCAGGATCATGAACGTGGCCGTTCCGTGCTCGCCCCAGCACTCGTAGATGTTGGGACAGCGCGCCTCCTCGCACACCGTGTTCAGGTTCAGCCCTTCCATCAGCCGGCGGACACGCTGGTACGGCTCCGGCGTGCTCAGCCGGATGCGCAGCCAGTCGGGCCGCGGCGGGCGCGCCGCGCCGCCGACGGGCGGCGGGGCGCCGATGGAGACGAGTTCGTCCATGTGGGTTACGACTCGGGCGACCGACTCTCGAGCGGCCGCGTGTCACCGTGGATCCTAGCGTTGCGCAGCACCGGCTCGAAGCCCATCCCGGCGGGTTCCGCAGAGACGAGACGACGGTCGAAGACCTGCGCGAAGTTCTCCGCGCAACACCCGGCGACGTCCTCCAGACCGGGCCGGCGGCCCGTGACTTCCTCGATCGAAGTCATCACGCCGGCATCGAAGCCGCACGAGAGGATGCCGGCGAAGTCGTCCAGGTCGGTGCAGACATTGAGCGCAAAGCCGTGCGTGGTGACCCAGCGCCGGAGGTGGATGCCGATCGAAGCGATCTTCCGGCGACCGACCCAGACGCCGATACGCTCCCGTTCCTCGCCGCCCGCGGCAGCGACGCCGAACGCCGCAAGCGTCCTGACCAGCACCTCCTGCAGGTCGCGGACGTAGGCGCGCACGTTGCGGCGGTCGGGCCGGAGATCGATGACCGGATAGCCCACGAGCTGACCCGGACCGTGATACGTGGCGCGGCCCCCGCGATCGCACTCGACAACGGCGATCCCCCGACTCCGAAGCCAGTCCGGGGCGGCCAGCACGTCGCCACGATCACAGTTCCGGCCCACCGTGTAGGTGGGCGGGTGCTCCAGCAGGAGCAGGGTGTCCATCGCGCCCGGCTCGCGGTCCAGAATCCGCTGCCTGGCTTTCTCCTGCAGTTCGACCCCGCGCTCGTAGCCGACCCGGCCCAACCAGGCCGCGCGAATCGGCGTCTCCGCACGCGGCGCGGCAACCTCCCCCGTCTCGACCATGTCCACAAGACTACGCCTTCGCGGGTTGCCATGTTTCTCACATGAAACTAGGATTCCGGACATGTCCAAGATGCTCCAGATCCGGAACGTGCCCGAGGAGACCCACCGCCTTCTGAAGAGTCGGGCCGCGCTCGAAGGGGTGTCCATGTCCCACTTCGTGTTGCGCGAGATCGAGCGGATCGTGCACCGGCCGAGCCGCCGGGAAGTGCTGGACAGGATTCGCGATTCGCCGCCGGTGACGCTGGACGAATCGCCTGCCGAGGTACTGCGAGAGGCCAGGGAATCTCGGGAGTGGTGATCGACGCCTCCGCGGCCGTCGAACTGCTACTGGACACCGCCCGGGGCCGTCGCCTGAGCGAAAGGCTGCGACGGGAGTCCATCGAGATTCACGTCCCGCATCTGGCGGATACGGAGATCGCCCAGACCCTGAGGAGCTACGTCCTTCGGGGCGCCTTCGGGGCCGACCGGGGTCTGCAGGCCCTGCGCGACTGGCGTGATCTTCCGGCAGAGCGATACGGTCATCACCTGTTCCTCGACCGCGTATGGGAACTCCGGCACAACGTCTCGGCGTATGACGCGGTCTATGTCGCGCTGGCCGAAGCCCTCTCGACCAGCCTGTTGACGGCGGATCGGAGGCTAGCCGGTGCTCCGGGGCTCGAAGGCCGCGTCGAACTGATCTGACCGCCACGGCCTGGAAGCGCACGGGGAACAGCAAGTGCCGATATCGACGGAACAGCCACTTGAACGCCGGCCCACCGAGGCCGGCGCCTGCGACCGCGGATGCCGAATCGGTCTCGTCCTCACCGGCGGCGGCGCGCGGGCGGCCTACCAGGTCGGGCTGGTCCGGCACCTGGCGAAACGGCTTCCCGAGTTCCACTTCGACGTGCTGACCGGCGTTTCGGCGGGCGCGATCAACGCTTCCTTCCTCGCCTCCCATCAGGGCGGCGCAGCCGAGGCAACGGAAGAACTGAGCCGGATCTGGCTCGAGCTGACGCCCGATCACGTGTTCCGGGACGACGGCTGGTCGCTGGGCGGCATGGTCGTCCGCTGGCTGCTGAACCTGGCTTCGGGCGGTCTGCGCTACCGGCCGCAGGTTCGCGGTCTGGTGGACACGTCGCCGCTGGGCGGGCACCTTGGCGAGGTGCTCGGCGCCGACTCAGGCAATGGCCGCGTTCTGCCGGGAATCGCGAAGAACCTGGACCGCGGCCGCCTGGACGCGGTCGCCGTGACCACCGTCGAGTGGTCGACGGGGCAGACGGTCACGTGGGTTCAGGGCCGCGACGTCGAGACCTGGGAACGGCCGAAGCGCCGCTCGGAGCGAGCCCTGCTCACGCTCGACCACGTCCTCGCCTCCGCCTCGCTGCCGCTGATCTTCCCCGCGGTGCGGATCGGCGACGCCTGGCATGGAGATGGCGGCGTCCGTCTGACCTCACCGCTGTCGCCGGCCCTGCACCTGGGCTGCGACCGCCTGATCGCGGTGTCCACGCGCTACGAGCCTCTGGCGCCCAGAACGGCGGCCGCCGCCTACCCGCCGCCGGCCCAGTTCGCGGGCGTGCTCCTGAACGCCGTGTTCCTGGACCAGCTCGACCAGGACGCGAACCGCATGGAACTCGTGAACGGCCTGCTGGCCCGAATGCCGGAGTCGGAACGCGGCTCGCTCCGCCTCGTCGACCTCGTACTGCTGAGACCCTCCGAGGACCTGGGGCAGCTCGCCGGCCGCTTCGAGCCCCGGCTGCCGAAGGCGTTCCGTTTCATGACCCGCGGTCTCGGCACCCGCGACACGAAGAGCCCGGACCTCCTCAGCCTCCTGATGTTCCAGCCCGACTACATCCGGGCTCTGATTGAAGTCGGCGAAAGGGACGCCGAGGCGCGCCACGCGGAGACCGCGGACCTGTTGGGCGGGGCCGCTACGCGATCGTGATGTCCTCGCAGAGGTAGACGTCCTGAATGTGGTTCAGGAGTTCCACGCCCTCCGCCATCGGCCGCTGGAACGCCTTGCGGCCGGAGATCAGTCCCTGGCCGCCGGCGCGGCGGTTGATGACCGCGGTCCGGACCGCGGCCGCCAGGTCGCCGGCCCCGCCGGAGGAACCGCCGGAGTTGATCAGCCCGACCCGGCCCATGTAGCAGTTCGCGACCTGCCAGCGCACGAGGTCGACGGGATGGTCGGACACCAGGTCGCTGTACACCAGGTCGTGGGTCTTGCCGAAGCCGACCGCCGGGTAGCCGCCGTTCTTCGTCGCCTGCTTCTGCTTGACGATGTCCGCCTCGATCGTCACGCCGAGGTGGTTCGCCTGCCCGGTCAGGTCCGCCGAGTCGTGGTAGTCGACGCCGTCGACGACGAAGGCGCTGTTCCGCAGGTAGCACCAGAGGATGCAGGCCATGCCGAGTTCGTGGGCCTGCTGAAAGCACTCGGCGATCTCGACCAGCTCCTCGCGGCAGACGTCGGCGCCGAAGTACACCGTGGCGCCCACCGCCGTGGCGCCGAGGTCCCAGGCCTGCTCGACCTGCGAGAAGAGGACCTGGTGGTAGGTGTGCGGGTAGGTCAGGCTCTCGTTGTGGTTGAGCTTGACGATGAACGGGATCCGGTGCGCGTAGCGGCGGCCGATGCTGCCGAGCACGCCCAGGGTCGAGGCGACGCCGTTGCAGCCGCCCTCCATCGCCAGCCGGATGATGTTCTCGGGATCGAAGTAGATCGGGTTCGGAGCGAACGAAGCGGCGCCCGAGTGCTCGATCCCCTGGTCCACGGGCAGGATCGACACGTAGCCGCTGCCGCCGAGACGGCCATGGCCGAGCAGACGTTCCAGGCTCGCCAGGGTGCGGTTGTTCCGGTCGGATGGCCCGAACGCCCGGTCGACGATGTCGGGCCCGGGGACGGTCAGGTGGTCCTTCGGGATTCCCGTGCAGACGTGTCCGAGGAGGCTCTCCGCCTCACTGCCCAGTAGCTCTTCGATGCGCGCGATATCGGCCATGTTCTCCCCTGGTTTCAGAGACCCGGCAGGTCGGATCGGGCGCATTCTAGGAGCTTGCGCCGCGGAACGCTACGTGTGAGTCAGTTCAAGCTGGCGGCCGGCGCCTCCCGCACCGCTTCCGGGCGCTCCAGCAGCTCCAGGAGCTGAAGCAGCACGTCGAGGGCCGGCCCCCACAAGCGGTGCCGTCCGAGGTGGTAGACGGCGAGCGGCACCTGCTGCCCCTCGATCTCGAACGTCCGCTCCTCGACCAGCCGGGGGTGCCGCAGCGCGGAAAGCGGGAGCCGCACGCCCGGCGCCTCCGTGTTGCTGCCGTCGTCCTCGGGAGACGGAACCGCGACCACGCATGCCCGCATCCTGAAGCCGCCTCTGCCGCCGACCTCGTCCAGCTCGCCGAGCCGGAGAATCCGCGACGGGTCGACGCCGAGACCGACGCTGCCGAGGCGCGCCACGGTCGGCCAGGGGTCGTCGCCCTCGAAGGCGGCAGCCGGGAAACTGAGCGGAGGCGACTCGTTCGGCTCTTCCCGCAGCACCGTCCAGAGTTCGGTCGACTCGACGTACAGAGGCACGACCACCGCGACGCTGGTGCCTTCGCCGCCCGGCGCCGCGGGCAGCCGCTTCGACCCCTCGAGCCGGCGTTGAATCTGGAGGATCCAACTCACGGAACCGACCCTATCCCCAGCACGTGCGTCGACGCTGGATCGTCGCCTCCGTCCAGGGTCAGACCCAGTCGAAACAGGTCGACGGACCCGTTCGACCACCACATCCGGTGGCGCGCCACGGGTGCGTCCAGGAGCAGGCGCACCGACGTTCCGCCCGAGGGGAGAGGTCCGCTCTCCTCGACTTCGGCGCCAGCGACCTCCAGGGTCGTGTCCTCGCGCTCCAGGAGTATCCGGAGCCGCGGCCGGCCCACCTCGCCGTCCGTTTCCCGGCTGGCCGGCGCGGCCGGTTCCCACGCGACGAGAAACTCCGCCGACCCGCCTTCGACCAGAAGCCCCGACTCACCGAACGGAGTCATCCTGCCCGCAACAGGCCGCAGCCAGACGCCACCGGCGAACAGGTCCACCGGTTCTCCGGCCCGCGGACGCTGTCCGGTCTCCACCGGCAGGAAACGGTGCAGCGCACCCTCGGCCGCCGGGGACGGCCCGAACGCCGCGGCGGGCCGCAGCCAGAGCGGGTACAGGAAGAGAGCCGAAGAAGCGGCGACCGCGGCGATCTTCGCCAGCCGCAGCCGGCCGGCGAGGAACCAGAACATCGGAAGAACGGCGCCGACCCCGCCGGGGCCGCGAAGCACGGACTCATCGCCGAGGTCGAACGGGAAAAGAACCAGGCGGGCTGCCAGCGACGCGAGACCGCCGAGCAAGAGCGCCCGCCGCCAGCCAGGGGCAAGCAAGCCCCAGAACGCCGCCGCTACGAGGGGTCCACCGTAGGGGACGATCCCGACGGTCCGGCCGGCGACCCCGTGCAGCAGAGTCTCCGGACCCGCGCCGCCGGCCCGGAACTCGGGACCGGACCGGGTTCGCTCGACGCCGCCGGCTGGTAACGGGTCGAGACGCCACTCCTCCACCTCGAAGTCGACCGCCGGAAAGCCGGTCGAAGGACTGAACACCGCCCGCTCCACCGGTCCGAAGCCGCCGCGGGCGAGCGCCGATGTCCCGAACGATGCGCCGGCGGTCAGCACCGCCGTCACCGCGAGGGCGAGGAAGGCGGCTTCCCGCCGCGGTTGCGCAAGGGCCAGCCAGGCGGCCGCGATCAGGGCCGGCAACAGGCTCAGACCGTCGACGGAGGCGAGCGTGGCGAGCGTGAGCAGGAGCCCGACGAGGGACCACCGGAGCGCACCAGAGAGAAGCGGTCGCCGGCCTTGCGGCCGGCGCGGCTCCCTGGCCGCCTCGGGCGGCAGCCGGCGGGGGCGCCGGCGCACCCAGTTGGCAACCGGCATCACGTGAACGACGAGCGCCCATGCCAGAGCGGACGCGGCGAGGCGGAACGTCCCCGGCGATGGCAGCGGCAACAGGGTGAAGACCGTCGTGCCGGCGACGAACACGGCGATCCAGACCGGCGCCCAGGGACCGACGCGACGCTCGAGCACCAGGGCCGATCCGGCCGCCGCAACCGCCAGCAGCAGCCAGTTGAGCAGCGCCGGCCCCCACCGGGGAGAGATGCGGACGAACGGCGCCGCCAGCACGGCGTAGGCCGGTGGTCGCGCGAAACCGATCCGGGCGCCGCCGGTACTGCTTTCCAGGGCGACGGCCTCAGGCTCTCCCCCGAAGAGCCGGACGTAGCGGTCGTAGTCCTCGCGGCCGTAGGTGAGGTCGCCATCCCAGGCCAGACTCAGCGCACCCATGCGGAAGGTGGTTTCCCGCTCCCCGGCGTCGAGGGCATCCGACCGCATCGCGGACACGAACAGGGCGAGCAGCAGTCCGGCGAGCAGAAGCCAGGACCACCGCCGCCCGACCGTGCCGTGGATCACAGTGCGCGGTCGAAGGCGGTTGCGCCGCAGAGCGTCATCGAACCGCCGCCGAAGAGGTGCGGCTCGAAGCGGAGCCGGGCCCGGCCGATCGGTCGCCGAAGCCTGAGGGGGATCCGGCACGAGTCGCCCGGCGGCAGGTCCCGGGGCAGCGGAATCCACGGCCTGCCCCGGAACAGGTCCCGCCCACCGCTCCAGAGCTGGGGCTCGAGCACGACGCCGCCGTCCTGGTTGTGGCCCGAGAGCCAGGTGGCCTGGCCCGTGTTCGCGACGACGAGTTCGATCGACCGGCGCTCGCCATCCGGCCAGGGCGGGTCGCAGCCCTCCACCTCGATCCGCCCCGGCAACCAGCCCCAGGTCAACGAGGTGGGGGCTGGCGGCCGCGGCGGCGCGGGCCGCTCTCCGTCCGGAGCGCGCGACCACTCGTCCAGAGCCTCGAAGACCGCCCGCGCCACCGACGCCGGCCGGTGCTCGCGCTCGATGAAGGCCCGCGCCGCGGCGCCCATCCCGGCGAGCCGGTCCGGAGTGCCGAGAAGACCCCGCAGCAGGGACGCGAGCGCGCCGGCCTCAGCGCCCGGATCGTCCTTGAGCGGAGCCTTGATGACGATGTCGTCCGGCAGTTCAACGAACTGGGCGTAGTCGGAGACCACCGCGGCCCGGCCCAGCGCGAGGATGCGAAGCAGCGAGGCCGAGGTTTCGCCCGCGCTCGGGTAGCGCAGGTTGAGGCACAGATCGCAGGCGGCGATGGCCGTCGGGAACGCCGCCGCGTCGAGGAAGCCGGCCATCGTGACCCGATCCTGGACCCCCAGGTCCCGGGCCAGGGCGTCGAGATCGAGTTCCGGCGCGACATCTCCCACGACCAGCGCGTGCGCCTGCTCCATCCCCGGCTCGGCGAGTACGCGCAGCAGCACGTCCGTGCGTTTGATCGGCGTCTGGAAGCCGAAAGAGCCGATCAGGACGGCCGAGTGAGGAACGCCGGCTCGCCGCCGCCAGGCCGCCGCCTGCTCGGGCCCGGGTAGAGCCGGCGCCGGCATCGGCATCGGCACCCGGCGCATCGGCGGCAGCCGGCCCCCGGCCCGCCCCGACTCCTGGCCCAGCTCCTCCTCGAGGAAGCGGAGACCCCAATCGCTATGGGTCAGGAGACCGCGCTGCCGGAGCAACAGGGAGCGGTGCGCCGGCATCTCGAACAGCCGCGCCCGGCCGTGGCCGCCCCAACGGATCGACAGCGCCGCGGCCGCGCCCTCCCAGCCGTGCTCCTCGCCGAGGCCGCTGACGTAGGCGTCGAGATCCCCGGAGGCCAGGGTCGACTCGACCAGCAGGTGGTGCAGGCGCAGGTCATGCACGGTCACCACCCCCGGGGAATCCAGGGCGAGCCGGCGGACGCCCTCGTGGTAGACGTTGTTGCCCATCTGGTAGAAGGGCAGGCGTCCGACCGGGTCGAGCGCCGCCGCGTCGACCACCTGGTATCGATTCAGCACGTGGGACGCGATCTCCTGCCCAGGCAGGCGGACCAGGCGCAGGTCGCAGAGCGGTGCGAGTTCGTCGAGCAGGTCGACGCTGTAGTCCGCGATCCCCGACCTGACCGGAGGCAGCGGCGACACGAAGTCGACCGCGGGGGCGCTGCTAGGAGTGGCCGGCATCGGGAGTTTCAAGCTGCTGGCCCAACCAGGCGTCGATAAACGGATCGAGGTCGCCGTCGAGCACCTTCTCGACAGCCGACACCTCGAGCCTGGTCCGGTGATCCTTGACCATGCGGTACGGGTGCAGCACATAGCTGCGGATCTGGGAACCGAAGCCGATCTCCATCTTCTGGCCCTCGCGTTCCGCCTGTTCCTCGCGGCGCTTCTGCACTTCCCGGTCGTAGAGCCTCGCCTTCAGGATCTTCATCGCCATCGAGCGGTTCTTGATCTGACTGCGCTCGTTCTGGCAACTGACCACGATGCCGGTGGGCATGTGCGTGATCCGCACCGCGGAGTCCGTCACGTTCACGTGCTGACCGCCGGCGCCGGACGACCGGAAGGTGTCGATCCGGATGTCCTTGTCCTCGACCTCGATGTCGATGTCGTCTTCGACTTCGGGGTACGCGTAGACGGAAGCGAATGACGTGTGGCGCCGCTTCGCCGCGTCGAAGGGCGAGATGCGCACCAGCCGATGGACACCGCTTTCGCCGCGCAAACGGCCGAAGGCGTACTCGCCCCGAACCGCCACGGTCGCGCTCTTGAGCCCCGCTTCCTCGCCGTCCAGCCGCTCCAGCAGCTTGACGTCGAAGCCGCTCTGCTCGGCCCATCGGAGGTACATCCGCAGGAGGATCTCGGCCCAGTCCTGGGAATCCGTCCCCCCCTCTCCCGGATGGATCGCAAGCAGGGCGCTGCGGTCGTCGTCTTCCCCCGAGAGCTTGAGTTCCAGGTCGAGCGCCGTCGATTCGCGCCCGACCCGGTCGATGAAGGAACCGAGTTCGGCGTCGTCCTCGGCGCCCGGAGCATCCTCAGCCAGCAGTTCGAGCCAGGCCTCGATCTCGTCCCGGTCGGCGTTCAGCCGTTCCAGGGTCTTCCGCCGCCGTTCGAGAGCGCGGCGGCGGCGCAGCAGCGGCGCGCTCTTCCTCGGCGCGTCCCAGAAGCCCGGCTGCTGCATCTCGTGATCGAGCGCCGCTAGCTGCTCCTCAAGCTCCGCCGGGTCAAAGATACCTCCGAAGGCCGTCCAGACGGTTCTTCAGATCGGAGAGCGAACGGTTCGCGTCAGCGCCAATCATCGGCGCAGTATGGCAAAGCCTGCGAGCGCCACGCAAAGCAGAGGAACGAGCAGCGGCGCGCGGGCGAAGGGAGTCATGCCGCCAAGCGGAACGACCTCCGCCCTCATGACCATCGCCTCGTCGATCGGTGAGTCGGCCAGCACCCGACCCCGCCGGTCGATCACGGCCGAGATGCCGGTGATCGCGGCCCGGACGAGCGGCCGTCCGTTCTCGGCCGCGCGGAAACGGGCGGGCCGCAGGTGCTGGTGGGGCGCCCACGTTCGGCCGTACCAGGAGTCGTTCGTGATCGTGACGAGGAGGTTCGCTCCACGCCGCACGCGCGCCGCGACCTGCTCCGGGAAGACGACCTCGAAGCAGATCGACACTCCCAGCACGGCGCCGTCCGCGTCGAGGAGGCGAACCTCGTCGCCGGGAGAGAAACCCCCGGCCTGGCGCGCCAACTGGCGTACCGCCGGCAGATGGCGGCCGAACGGCACGTACTCGCCGAAGGGAACGAGGTGCATCTTGTCGTAGGTCTGGCGCCGGGCGCGGCCCGAACCGGGCGTCAACAGATAGGCCGCGTTGAACGCCCGCTCCTCCGGAGCCGACCGGTCCCAGCGCGCGCTGTTGAGCAGCAGGGAGCAGCCACCCGCCACGACTTCCTCGAGATCGCCGGCGAAGACGCCGTCCCGTTCCACCTGGTACGGCCAGCCGGCGCTCTCCGGCCAGACGACGAGCCGCCCGGGTTCGCAGGCCTCCCGGCTGAGCGCGAAGAGCCGCTCCTGGTTGGAGGCAAGGTCGGCGAACTGGTCGTCCGGTCCTCCGTCGACCATTGCCGCGGTCGCCATGTGGATGTTGGGCTGCACCACCGCCACGTCCAGGCGGCGTTCGTCCCCGGGCGGCCCATCCAGGTTGGTCCAACGGGCGATCGAGAGGATGGCCGCGACCGCGACCAGAGCCGCTGCCGCTCCGCGGCGCCTCTCCCGGTCCATGAGGAGAAACAGGGCGAGAGCGGTGGCGGCGACCAGGAACGAGAGGCCCCAACTTCCGATCCAGCGGGTCGCGTCGAGGGCCCCGGGGACGTCCACCCAGGCGTACGCGAGCAGGTTCCAAGGGAACCCCGAGGGGCCGAGCCCGCGAACCCACTCCAGAGCGACCCAGATCGCCGGCGCGAGCAGGAGGGACAGCGCATCGCCGCGAGCGAGCAGCCTGCCCGCGAGCCAGCAGAACAGGCCGTGGTAGAGCCCCAGGTAGAGCGCCAGCAGACCCAGGAGCAGCACCGACGCGAAGCCGGGCAGACCACCGTAGATCTCCAGCGTGCTGGCGATCCACGGCACGGCGACCAGCCACGCCACCAGGCCATGCAACCACCCCAGCAACAGGCGGCGCAATGACCCGCCCGGTACGGCGGCGATGGCGAACACGGGTACCGCCGCGGCGAGCGGCAACAGCACCCCGGGCCGCTCATCGAAGCAGTACGCCCACCAGACCCCGCCGCCCGCGCTCAGGGCGAGTTGAAACCAGAGCGACCGGAACGGCGACCGCCGCCGCCCGTTCCGCGGAGCTCCCCGCGGGCCGACCGGGCGGGCGTTCAGTTGTTCGGCGTGATCCAGGTCTCGAGTCCGTACTGTTTCGCGAGCTGCTCCGCGGCGGCCCCGGCGGCGGCCTGGTCCTCGAACGGCCCAACCCGTACCCGCTGCATCACCTGACCGTCCAGCGTCTGCGGCGAGAGGAAGGCGCGGTGGCCGTCGGCCCGCAGCTTCTGCTCGACCGAAGCCGCCTGCTCGGCATCGGCACTCGAGAACACCTGGACCACCAGGGCGGCGCCCACGGCCTGGCTCGGCGCGTCGGCCGCCGCAGCGGCACCGCCGGCGCCGGCGGCTTCATCGCCGGTGCCGCCGAAGAAACGGACGACCTCGGCGGGCTCCGGTTCCGTCGCGGCGGCAGGCGGTTCAACCGCGGACAGGGCCGGCTCGGAGGCGGGCGCCTCCTCTTCCTGAACTCCGGCGAGGTCTGTGGCTTTCGACTGACCCCACCAGACTCCCGCCGCGAAGGCGCCCACTACCGCCAGGACCAGAAGTGCTACGAACGCGGCAATCTGGGTGTTGCTGAGGGTGACCTCATACGCTTCGTAGGCTTGGCGGCTCACTCTTCGGGTTCTTGCGGCGGTGGGCTCAGGAAGCTCCCGAAGGCCCTCAACAGCTCAAGCGGCAACGGGAAGAGAATGGTCGAGTTCCGTTCCGTGGCGATGTCCGCGAGCGTCTGCAGGTAACGCAACTGGAGCGTGACCGGATTCGCGCTGATCGCGTTGGCCGCCTGGGCGAGAGACTCGGAGGCCTGGAGCTCGCCGCTGGCGTGAATCACCTTGGCGCGCTTCTCGCGCTCCGCCTCGGCCTGCTTGGCCATCGCGCGCTGCATCTCCTGAGGCAGGTCGACGTGCTTGACTTCGACCATGGAGACCTTGATGCCCCAGGGGTCGGTCTGCTGGTCGATCACCGTCTGGAGCTGGTCGTTCAGTGTCTCCCGCTCGCTGAGCAACTGGTCCAGTTCCGTCTGGCCGAGGATCGACCGCAGCGTGGTCTGCGCCAACTGACTGGTCGCGAACAGGAAGTTCTCGACTTCGACGATCGCCTTGGTCGGTTCCAGCACGCGGAAGTAGACGACCGCGTTCACCTTCACGGAGACGTTGTCCTTGGTGATGATGTCCTGAGGCGGCACGTCCAGCACCACGGTGCGCAGCGAGACCTTGACCATGCGGTCGATCGGCCACAGCACCAGCACCAGGCCGGGGCCCTTCGGCTTTTCCAGAATCCGGCCCAGCCGGAACACGACGGCACGCTCGTACTCGGCCAGGACGTTGATCCACCTGGTGAGCAGGAAGAGGGCCGCGACGACGAGGAAGCCAATGAACGGAAGGGTGGTCATACGGATTCAGGTCCTTTCTGGAGAGTGATTCACGAGTCCCGAACCGGTTCCACGTGCAGGGTCATCCCGTCCACCTGGACGACCCGGACGCGGTCGCCCTCGGCCACGACGACATCCGCCTCCGCGTTCCAGATCTCGCCGTGCAACCGGACCTTGCCCGGCGCCCCGACGGCGATGCCGCTGCTGACCATCCCGAGTTCGTCGAGCAGTCCCTCGCTGCCGGTCGCCACCCGCCTGAACTGAGCCTTGAGCGCCAGACGGCCCAGAGCCAGCGCGAGGAGCCCGATCGTGATGCCGATCGCCACGACCAGGCGCAGACTCGCCTGCAGCGCGGGATCGGCGTCCCGGAACAGCATCATGGCCCCGAGACAGAACGAGATCGCGCCGGCAAGCGTCAGCATGCCGAAGCTCGGAATCTTGATCTCCAGCACCCAGAGGACGCCGGCCAGCAGGAGCAGAGCCAGTCCGGCATAGTTGATCGGCAGCACGGACATCGCCCAGAGTCCCAGGATCAGGCAGATGGCGCCGACGACACCGGGGAAGATCGCACCCGGGTGGGTGATCTCGAAGATCAGACCGATCGAGCCCAGGGACATCAGCAGGATCGCGATGTTCGGGTGCGCGATCGTCGAACGGATCCGCTGGAAGGCCGACATCTCGACGCGGCGGACCGAGGCGTCGCGGGTCTCGAGCGTCCTCTCCAGCCCGCGCTTCTCGACCACGCGGCCGTCGAGCTCGACCAGCAGCGACTGCAGGCTGGGGGCGACGAGGTCGACGAGGCCCGCTTCGAGCGCCTCCTCGGCCGAGAACGACCTGCTCTCCGTCACCGCCTCTTCGGCCAGCTTCTGGTCGCGGCCGCGGCGGGCCGCCAGCGAACGGGCGGTCGCCGCCGCGTCCTGGGTGACCTTGTCGCCCATCGCGCCGGGAATGTCCTGGCCGCCTCCCGCCACGGGGTGGGCGGCGCCCGTGTTCGTGCCGGGCGCCATCGCCGCAACGTCCGCGCCGAGCAGGATGAAGAAGCCGGCCGAGGCCGCCTGGGCGCCGCTCGGGGAGACGTACACGATGACCGGGGTGTCGGCTTCCAGAAACGCGGTGAAGACGGCGCGCATCGCCTGCATTTCCCCGCCCGGGGTCGACAACTCCACGATGAGCGCCTCGGCGCCGGCCAGATCCGCCTCGGTCGTCACCTGCTCCATGAACTCGGCGACGACGACCTGGATCGCCGAGTCGATCCTCGCGACGATGACCTCCGGTCCGGCCTCCGCGTCGAGGTCGGACGCGCTGGCCGCATCCCCGTCAGCCGGCGCCGCCGCCTCCGACTCCGCCCCGGCTTCCGGTTCCGCGGCAACGCCTTCGCCCTCTTCGTCCTGCGCCGGTCCCGCCGCGAGCAGCGCCAGCGGGAGAAGGATCAGGGTGAGGGCGAGGATCAGCCGCGCCGAACCTGCCAGCTTCGGAGCGTTCATCGCCAACAGTCTACTTGACGGCAAGCGGCAGGATGGTCGGGGCGAGAGGATTTGAACCTCCGGCCTCACGGTCCCGAACCGTGCGCTCTACCAGGCTGAGCTACGCCCCGTCGCACCAGATCCGCATGGCGCGCTCCGCGCCGTAGCGAACCAGTTCGAGCGTCCGTCATCGGGCGCGCGAATGGCACGCCGCAGAATACGGCTCCCCAGCCCGGAAGTCCAGCGTCCGGCACCGACCGGAAAACTAGCCGGTGGGGTCCTGCTCCGGGACGGAGATCACGATCTCCTCGTCGTCGCCCGCTCCGTGCTCGAAGGGCTCGTCGTTCACTTCGATCGTCGTCACATCCACGCTGCTCAGGGTGAGCCGCACCTCCTCGTCGGCCGTGACGGTGAGCGACTCCCCCTGCACCCGCAGCTCGCTGACCGTTCGATCGCCGTCGACGTAGACGTCGACCCAACTCGTCCCCTGGAACTCCATCGTGACCCGCAAGGCACGCTCCGGCAGCGGCTCGGCCGGCGGCAGTTCCGGCGCCGTCTCGGTCAGCGGGGGCGCCATCGTCTCCACGTCCTCACCGGGATCCCGGTCCAGGGCGGTAAGCCAGACGATGGCGGCCGCGACCACCGCAAGACCGGCGAGAATCGCCACGGTTCGTCCGACCAGCCAGGTCGACGCGGGGCTTCCGGTCGTTTCCGTGGACCGCTCATACTCGCCGCCCGCGGAAGCGACGAGATAGAAGTTGAGGACTTCGTCCGCATCGAGGCCGACGATCCGGGCGTACTCCCGCAGGAAACCCCGGACGAAGATGGAGGCGGGAAGGAGGTCGAAGCGGTCCTCCTCCAGCAACTCCAGGTAGCGGATGTTGATCTTGCTGGACTGCGCGATCGTCTCCAGCTCGACGCTGCGGACCTCGCGCTGACTACGAAGCCAGGAGCCGAAGGACTCCCGCTCATGGCCGGCCTCTGGCGCCAGGTTCTGCTCGGATGCCCGAGGTTCCTCTGGCGCCGGATTCTGCTCACTCATCTCGCCGCCTCTGCCTAGCGGGGCAAACTCTCAACGGCATTGTACTCCGTGAAGAACTCCTGGCTGCGGACCTCGCCACACCTGCCCCGGCTGATACGATCTTCGGCCCTGTTGACGCACCGTTGCCGCGGGCGCCCTCCACGGACGCCCAAGCCGCGCCAGCTACCGCATGAGGATCCCGCAAAGCACTCAAGACAGCCTGGCGCGTGGTGACATCGACGCAGTAGAAGCGAACTGGCTGGCCGCGATCGAAGGCGATCTCGACGTCGAGCAGTTCCTCGCCATCACCAAGGGACTCGTCCGGCTGGGTGAAGAGGATCGTGTGGGCACGCTCCTCGAGCTCCTCGACGACCAACTGCGGGAACGCGGCATGTGGGCCGCGCGCCTGGATCTCGTCCGCGGCGCCGCACACTACTTCGTGCGCAGCGGACAGGTCTACGACACCGTTCTCGACACCCTGCACGAGCTCTACCGCGACCGCGAATCCGACCTGACCGACCTGCTCCAGGATCTCCATCTCGATCAGGGACGGCAGCACGCGGACAAGCTCTGGGACAAGGTGGACCGGCTCCGCAACCTGCTGGCGTTTCGGCCTGGCGACATCGTGGAAATGGAGGGCCGTGGCGTCGGCCGGATTGCCGACGTCAACATGCCGCTCCACGTCTTCAAGGTGGACCTGGAGAAGGTGAAGGGAGTGTCGGTCGGATTCCGGGCAGCCGGCAAGATGCTCAGACTGCTGCCCGAAGGACACGTGCTCCGCCAGAAGCTGGAGGAACCGGAGCAGCTCGAAGGACTCAAGCCCACCAAGCTGCTCGAACGAACGCTCAAGAGCTACGACCGGCCGCTGACCGGCGCCGAAGTCAAGGTGATCGTCGTCGGCATCATCCCCGAGCGCCGGTGGTCGAGTTGGTGGACCAGCGCACGGAAACAGCCGCAGGTGCTGTCCTCCGGCGGCCCGCGCCAGACCTACCAGTGGCTCGAGGCAACGGACGCGGAGGAGTCGCTGTGGCGCGAGTTCCAGGCCGCGCCAAACCGCCAGAAGGTCGGGCTCCTCCGACGGGCGGCCAACCAGTCGCAGGAACTCCGCGGGCGAATGGCGCAAGCGCTCGATCGCCACAGCCGCGCACTCAAGGACGCTCAGCCAGCGCTTGCCTTCGAACTCCGCTACGCCCTGGAGCGCTTCGGCGCCGAGCCCTCCTGGCCGGCCGAAGACCTGCTGAGGAACCTGCCGGACCCACTCGAGTTCTTCGCTTCCGTCGAGCAGCGCGCCGCCCGTGAACAGGGCTACGCGTTGCTCCCGGCCTGCAGGGACGACTGGCTCGACGTGCTCGAACGACGCTTCCTGCTGGAATCCGACACGAAAGCGATCGACGCGATCGCCGCGGTGCTGGAGGCGGAAACGCTGAGCCGCTGCGCCGCCCGTGCGCAGGTCCAGCCTCACCGCACCCCCGCGGCCTTTACCTGGCTGGTCGAACGGGCCGCTTCCGAGCCGGCGCTGCGGCAAGGTCGCCAGAGCCGCCTCCTGAATTTGCTGATCCAGGCACTGCGGCACGAAGCCTTCGCACCTTTCCGGGCCCGAATCAAGGCCCTGTTCGACTCCGGCGGCACGGCGCCCAGGCTCCTTCCGGAACTGACCCTCGACGAGGCCCGCCAGGCGGAAGTCGCGATCCGTCACGCAGCGCTCGAGGACTACCGTCGGGAACCGCTGCTGGCAGCTCTCCACCTGAAGTTCCCCGACCTTCAGGCCGACCAGGAAACCGAAAGCGACGATCTCTACGCGCTGCCGGCGTCGATCGAAGCGCAGCGCGAGAAGCTGCGGGAACTGGTTGAGGAGGAGATTCCGGCCAATCGCAAGGCGATCGAGGAGGCGCGCGCCATGGGCGACCTGCGCGAGAACTTCGAATACAAGTCCGCGCGGCAGCGCCACGAGTACCTCACCGCCCTGGCGACCCAACTGCAGCAGGACCTGCAACGCTCGACGCCGATCGACATCGCGGGCGCGGCCTGTGACCGCCTGCGCATCGGCAACCAGGCAACACTCGAATCGGACAGCGGCGAACAGCGCACCCTGGCCATCCTCGGCCCCTGGGAGAGCGCGCCGGAACGGGGCATCATCTCGTACGAGTCGGACCTCGCCGTCCGTCTGCTCGGATCGGAGCCGGGAGCGAGGGTAGAGCTGGACGGCGAGACCTTCACCCTGCTCACGATCGAAGCGGTTCCCGCCACCAGCGTCGAACCGGCCTAGGGCCGCCGAAGCGGGGCCGGCCAAGTAGCTGTAGCTGCTACACTTATAGCGAAGTGTCTCTAGGCGTCGAAGAGGTTCGGCGGATTGCCGAACTGGCCAGACTGCGGATCTCGGCCCGCGAAGAAACGACGTTCGCGAGTCAGCTCTCCGAGATCGTCGACTACATCGATCAGCTCCGGGAGTTCGATGGCGGCACGGCCTCCCAGGATGACACCCATGCGGCCACTGACACGGCGGACAGCGACCTGCCCCGGCCCGCAAGTGCGGCAGACGGCGCGCTTCTCGACCAGTTCCTGGACAACGCGCCCGCGTCCCTCGACCGCTTTCTGCTCGTACCGCAAGTCAAGGCGACGCCGGGCGGCGAAGAGTGATGCAAGCGATGACCGCGGAGGTGCTGGCAGCCGCGATCCGTTCGGGTGAACGGAATGCCGTCGACGCCGTCGAAGCGGCGTTCGCCCGCATCGACGAGGTCGACGCCTCCGTTGGCGCCTTTCTCGAACTCTGGCGGGATGAAGCGGCCGAGCGGGCCGCCGATATCGACCGGCGGCGGGACGAAGGGCTGCCGCTCGGTCCGCTCGCCGGCGTGCCGACGGCCCTGAAGGACAACATGTCCCTGGCAGGGCACGAACTGAACTGCGGCTCGCGCATCCTGGCCGGTTACCGCGCGCCCTACACGGCCGGCGCCGTCGAGCGTCTGGTGGCTGCCGACGCCGTGCCCGTCGGTCGGGTGAACATGGACGAGTTCGCCATGGGCTCGTCGTGCGAGAACTCGGCCCTGGCCACGACGCGCAATCCCTGGAACCCGGCCATGGCGCCCGGTGGTTCGAGCGGCGGTTCGGCGGCGGCGGTGGCGGCGGCAGAGGCGCCCCTCGCCCTGGGCTCGGACACCGGCGGCTCGATCCGGCAACCGGCCGCCTTCTGCGGCGTGGTCGGCGTCAAGCCGACCTACGGCCGGGTATCGCGTTACGGTCTCGTCGCTTTCGCCTCCTCGCTGGACCAGATCGGACCGCTCGCCCGGAACGTGCGGGACGCGGCCCTTGCGCTCGGCGCCATCGCCGGCCCCGACCCGCGGGACTCCACCTGCAGCGAAGAGCCCGCCTGTGACTTCCTGGAACGAATCGAGGACGGCATCGAGGGAGTAAAGGTCGGCACCATCCGCGAGGTCGGCACCTCGGCGCTGGAGAGTGACGCGGCACGCGGCTTCGAACAGGCGCTCGAGACGCTCGCACGCTGCGGCGCCGAGCTGGTCGAGGTCAGCGTCCCACTGGTCGAAGCCGCGGTCGCCACCTACTACGTGCTCGCCAACAGCGAGGCCAGCGCGAATCTCGCCCGGTTCGACGGCAGCCGCTACGGCCACCGCGCCGCCGGCGCCCGGTCGCTCGCCGAGATGTACACCGGCAGTCGAAGCGAGGGTTTCGGCCCCGAGGTCAAGCGCCGGATCATCCTCGGGACCTTCGCCCTGTCCTCGGGCTATTACGACGCGTACTACGGCCGCGCCGCGCGAATCGCCGGGGCCCTGCGGCAGCAGTTCAGCGAGGCTTTCGACAAGGCCGAGCTGCTGGTGACACCGACCAGCCCGAGCGGCGCCTTCAAGCTCGGCGAACGTGTCGACGATCCGCTGGCGATGTACCTCTCGGACGTGTTCACCACGCCGACCAGCCTGGCCGGCATACCGGGAATCTCGGTCCCCTGCGGCCTCGACAGCCGGGGACTCCCCCTCGGGCTCCAGATCCTGGCGCGGCCGTTCGCCGACGGCACCGCCCTGCGGGCGGCCCGGGCGTTCGAACGGGAAACGGGTTTCGAGTGCCGGCCGGAGGCAGTCTCATGAGCGTCCGCGCCTCCCTCCTCGCCGCCGCCGCCCTCGCCGCGCTCCTGCCCGCGGCAAGCGACGCGGCCACCCGGCGCATGGCCGTGCCGGAGATCGGATCGCCGAGTCCGGTCGCGGTGCTGGCCTCGTCCGGCAGAATCCACATCGAGGCGAAGCCACAGCGGAACGAAGGCCTGCTGGCATTCGCCGAGCGGCTCTGCGGCAGCTCCCGGCACGCCTCCGCCGTGAGCCGGGCGAACGGCGGCGTCCAGCGGCTCCGCCGCGGCGTGCGCTACAAGGTGCCCTTCGATCTGCTGCCCGCGCGACACCAGCAGGCCGTCATTCGCGCCCTGCTGCCGAGGGACCAGGCCACCGCCGACGGTTGGCGGCACCGTGTCGCCTCCTCCTCACGCGGCGCCAGGTCGGAGAGCCTGTGGAGCATCGCGGAGTGGTTCACCGGCTCCGGCGAGAACCACGGCGCACTGCGGCGGGCAAACAGCCTGACCAGCAACGTCATCCGGCCCGGTCAGGTCATTCTCATCCCGCGCAACATGCTCTCGGAGCCCTACGCCGGCATGCTGCCCGCCGCCGCGACCCGTCAGGTGGTCGCGGCGACGGACTCCGGAGCCGGTTCCTCCGTCGGCGATGGGCCCTTCGCCCGCTACGGCTCGGACGGGCAGGGCGACTACGCCAGCTACCGCCTGAAGGCCGGCGAGGCCCTCTACTCCAGCGTCGTCATGCGCTTCACCGGCCGGCTGCTAGCCAACGACGTGAACGAACTGGCCGAGCGGATCAGGAAACGCAACGCGATCCGCGATGTCCGCGACCTGCCGGTCGGCTACGAGGTCAAGATCCCGCTCGACCTGCTCTCGGCCCGCTACCTGCCACCCGATCATCCGCGCCGCCAGGAGTGGGAAGAGCAGCGCTCCGCCTCCCGGCAGATCGAGAACGAGCTGATGGCCCTCGATCTCGACGGGGTCACGGTGGTGCTCGACGCCGGCCACGGCGGCCGCGACACCGGAGCGCCGGTCGGCGGGCTGTGGGAAAGCGTCTACGTCTACGACATCATGCTGCGCACGAAGCGGCTGCTGGAGAGCCGCACTGCCGCCACCGTCGTGCCGACCACGCGGGAAGGCGCAACCTTCGGGATCCAGGACTCCGACGTGTTGCCGCGTTCCCGCGGACACGTCGTGCTCACGGACCCCCCCTACCGCATCGACAACGCGGCGGTGGCGACGAACTTCCGGTGGTACCTGTCGAACTCGATCTACCGGCAGCAACGCAGGGCCGGCGCCGAACCGCGTCAGGTGATCTTCATCTCGATTCACGCGGATTCGCTGCACCCGTCGCTGCACGGCGCCATGGTCTACATTCCGGGTCTGGTCGGCATAACGAACAACTACGGCAAGTCGGGCAGCGTGTACAACGCCCGCCGCGAAGTCCGGGCCGAACCCCGCGTCTCCTTCACGCGAACCGAGCGGACGACCAGCAAGGGCCTGTCGCGCGACCTCGCCGAGCACCTGCTCGACAGCTTCCGCCGCGCGGACCTGGGCGTTCATCACAACAACCCGATCCGCGACCGGATCTGGCGTGGACGCCGCGTCTACGTGCCGGCGCAACTCCGTTTCAACCGGATACCGGCCAAGATCCTCCTCGAGGTCGGCAACCTGAGCAACGATCGGGACCGCCGCCTGATGAAGACCCGCGCCTACCGGCAACGGGTCGCCGAGGCGATCGTGAACGGCATCCTGTCCTACTACGGCGTGCCCAGCACGGGCGTGGAGCGGAGCGTCACGGCCGGAAGCTAGGAGACGGTCAATAGCGGCGCATCAGCCCGACCACGATCCCCTGGATGCGGAGTCGGTCCGCGGCGACGTAGAGCGGCTCCATCTCCCGGTTCGCCGGCTGCAGCCGGACGGAGTCGCCTTCGGGGAAGTAGCGCTTGAGCGTCGCCTCGTCGTCAACCAGGGCGACAACCACCTGCCCGGACCGGGCCCGGTCCCGCTCGGCGATCACGACCAGGTCGCCGTCGCAGATGCCGTCGTCGATCATCGAGTCCCCCTCCACCTCGAGGACGTAGCGCCGTCCGGCCGGGCCGTGCTCGAGCAGGTGCTCGGGAACCGGCAGGTCGTCGACGCCCGGCACCGCTTCGATCGGTCTGCCGGCGGCGATCCGGCCGTGGAAGGGCACGGCGTTCGCGGCCGAACGCCGGCCGCGCAGCGTCTTCTCCGTCAGCTCCAGGCCGCGCTTCTGATTCCAGCCGCCGCGCAGGTACCCCTTCTGCCGCAGGAGCTTCAGGTGCTTGTGGACGGTGCCGTAGGACCGGTAGCCGAAGCGGCGGCGGATCTCCAGGTGGGTGGGTGCGATACCCCGCCTCTGGTGGAACTCGCAAACGAAGTCGAGAACCTGCTTCTGGCGCTCGGTCAGGAAGTCGTCCATTGCCGGTCAACTCTAGACGCAAACCCAGCGTAAGACAACCGCCGCCGCCCCTCGCCGACCGGCCCCCGGCCCGGGCCGCATACACTACGCGGCCGATGTCCGAGCACCTCGAGCAACACGAACTCCCGAACGGCATGCGGGTCGTTCTCCACGAAGACCCGCGGCTGCCCCTGGCCGCCGTGAACGTCTGGTACCACGTCGGCTCGAAGAACGAGGAGACGGGCCGTACCGGCCTGGCGCACCTGTTCGAGCACATGCTGTTCCAGGGATCGGCGAACGTGTCGGAGAACGGCCACTTCGAGCACATCCAGAAAGTCGGCGGCGTCGCCAACGGCTCGACCTGGTACGACCGCACGAACTACTACGAGACCCTGCCCGCGAATCACCTGGAACTCGGCCTCTGGCTCGAATCCGACCGCATGGGTTTCCTGCTCGAGGCCCTCACCGAGGAGAAGTTCGAGAACCAGCGGTCGGTGGTCATGAACGAGCGCCTGCAGCGCGTCAACAACCAGCCGTACGGCCTGGCCGGGGAACGTCTGAGCGAACTCCTCTACCGGCGTCCGAACGGCGCCAGTCACCCGTACGCCTGGCCGGTGATCGGCTACATGGACGATCTGGAGGCCGCCAACCTCGACAGCGTGGAGGACTTCTTCCGCACCTGGTACCGGCCGAACAACGCGGTCCTCACCCTGGCCGGCGACATCGACTGCGAAGCCGCTCTCGAGCAGATCCGGCGCTACTTCGGGGAGATACCGCCCGGGCCCCTGCCGCCGCCGCCCGCCGTCGAGCCGGCGACCGAGATCGGTCCCCACGGCGCTTCGCGGGAGATCATCGAGGACTCGATCGAACTGCCGCGCAGTTACTCCGCCTGGTGCCTCGACGGCTACGGAAGCGACGACTGGTACGCCGGCGAGCTGCTGGCGATGATCCTCTCCTCAGGAAGGATGAGCCGGCTCCATCGCGACCTCGTCTACGAACGCCAGATCGCGCAGTCCGTTTCGGCGGTCATCCTGCCCACCGAGATCTGCGCGACCTTCGCCATCATCGCCACCTGTCAGAACCGCGAGCCGGACCCTCTGACGAACGCCGAAACCCTGGAACAGGCGACGCTCGAGCACGTGGAGGCGATCCGTTCGGCCGGCCCGACCGCCGAGGAACTCGAGCGGGCCCGGCGGAGTCTCCTGCTCGCACACCACGACAGCAGGCAGGATCTGGCCCTCTCCGCCGACCGCCTGTCCTGTGCCGCGACCTACTTCGGCGACCCGTCCAGGATCTTCACCGAACCCGAGCGCCTGCTCGAAGTCGACGCCGAACAGGTCCGGGACCTGGCGCGGCGCGCCCTCGGCCCGGAACGCCGCGCCGCCATCATCGTGGTGCCGGAAGCGTGACCGCGAACGGACAACCCGCGCTCGACCGTGGCCAGCCCCCGGTTCCCGGCCCCAGCAGGAGCTGCTCCTTCCCGAACTTCGAGGTCGAGAAGCTCGAATCCGGCGCCCGCCTGTGGACCCTCGACGTTGCGGGCTGCGGGCTGGTCACCGTCGTGTTGCTCATGCCCGGCGGCAGCGAACTCGACACTCCCGACCGCGCCGGCCTCGCTTCGTTCACGGCCGGGCTTCGCGGCGCCGGCACGAAGCACCGGAACGCGCTCGAGTTCGCCGCCGCCGCGGAGGACCTCGGCACCACCATCGCGACCTCCTGCGGCTGGGAGAACGCGGCCGTCGGCACCACGATCGGCCTCGAGGATGTCGCGGCCGGCCTGGAACTCGTCGCCGAAGCCGCCGCGGAACCGGCCTTCCTGGACGAAGAGGTCGCGCGCCGGCGGCGACGGCGCCTCGCCGAGATCGAGCGGCGTCGCAGCGATCCCGCCGCGCAGGCCAGACTCGCCTTTGCCCGCGCCGTCTACGGCGACACGCCCTACGCCCACCCGACGATCGGCGACCGGAACACGACCGAGGCGATCACCCGCGAGGACATCGCCTCGTTCCACGGGCGGGCCCTCGCAGCGGGCTCATGCCACCTGATCGCCGTCGGCGATCTCGGGCCCGGCAGCGTGCGCCGGGCGATCGAGGACACGGTCGAACCGCAGCTCCGGGCGCACGGCCGCCATTTCGACGCCGCCACGGAGAGCCTCGAACCCGAGCCTGCCTCGCCATCGGGGCGCCGCGTCGTGGTCGTCGACCGGCCCGGCGCCGCGCAGACCGAACTGCGCATCGGGCATTCCGGCGTACGACGACGTCACCCCGACCGCGTCCGGCTCCAGGTGGCGAACTCCATCCTCGGGGGCAAGTTCATGAGCCGCCTGAACCTCACGCTCCGGGAAAAGCACGGCTACACCTACGGCGTCTCGAGCGCGTTCGCCTTCCGACGCGGCCCAGGTCCCTTCGTCATCTCGACCGCGGTGGCCAACGAAGTCGCGGGCGCCGCCTGCCGGAAGACCGTCGAGGAAGTGGAACGGATGTGCGCCGAACCGCCAGGCGCGGCAGAACTCGACGACGCCCGGAATTACATGGTCGGCGTCTTTCCCTACACGCTGCAGACGATCCAGGGTCTCTCCTCCCGCCTTCAGACGCTCGCGGTCTTCGACCTCGACCGCGACGAGTACGACCGCTGGCCCGAACGGGTGCGCGCGACCTCGGCGGAAGACGTCCTCCAGGTCTGCCGCCGCCACCTGCTTCCTGAAGGCCTGACGATCACCGCGGTAGGTCCCGCCGACGAGCTCCTGCCGCAGTTCGAAAGCCTCGGAACGACCGAGGTGCAAGCGGCCGGCTGAGCGCCGAAGAACGCCGCGCGCGTGGTATCTTCTGCGGCTGTTTCTACACTGCGGACTCACCCTGCGAAGAGCGGACTGAGACCCGCAAAGCGTGAAAGACGCGGGCCCCAGGGCGGGCTCGCGGTGCCTGCGACGGGAGCGTCGATGCAACTCGAGAACTCGGAACAAATACGCAACCTCGCCGTCGTCGGGCACAACGACAGCGGCAAGACGACACTGCTCGCCGGCCTCCTTTACACCGGCGGCGTCTTCAACCGGCAGAACAGGGTGGAAGACGGGAACACGGTGACCGACTTCGACGATGAAGAGGTCCGGCGCGGCATCTCGATCGGCCTCGCCGTCTGCTACACGCCCTGGTCCGACGGGGCCGCGCGCTACAAGGTCAATCTGATCGACTGCCCCGGTTCCGGGATCTTCGTCCACGAGAGCAGTTCCGGCATGCGCGCGGCGGACGCCGCCCTCCTGTGCGTGAACGCCGCCTCGCCGACCCAGGTCATGGCCGAAAAGGCCTGGGAGATCGCCGGTGAGATGGAACAGCCGGTGATGTTCCACCTGACGAAGATGGACCGCGACAACATCGACTTCGCCGCCTGCATAGCGGAACTCCAGGAGAACTTCGACCGCACGGTCCTGCCCGTCCAGATCCCGATCGGCGCCGGCGGGGACTTCGCAGGCGTCGTCGACCTGCTGAGCCGCAAGGCGCACATGTACGACCGGGACGGCGCCGGCAGGAGCAAGGCGTCCGAACCGCCGGCGGACCTCGCGGACCAGATCGACGACTGGCGCAACAAGCTGACCGAGGCGGTCGCCGAGAGCGACGACGAGTTGATGGAGGCCTACTTCGAGAACGGCGATCTGTCCCAGGAGCAGTTGATCCAGGGGCTCAAGACCGCCATCAGGTCCCGTGCCCTGTTTCCGGTGACGATGTCGTCCGGCGGCCACGGCATCGGCAACTCCGCCCTGCTCGACACGGTGGTTCAACTCCTGCCCTCGCCAGTGGACGCGCCGCCGATCCCGGCGGCCGATCTCGGCGGCGAGCCGGTGGAACTGGATCGGGGCGACGGGGCGCCGGTGAGCGCGATCCTCTTCAAGACGATGAACGATCCCTTCACCGGCCGCATCTCCCTTCTTCGCGTTGCCGCCGGCGACATGGGCTCCGACACGGTCTACTGGAACGCGGGGCGCGAGGAGGCGGAACGTGTCGGCCACCTGATGCACATGCAGGGCAAGAACGGCGAGGACGTCCCCCGACTCGTCGAGGGCGACATCGGCGGCGTCGCCAAGCTGAAGTCGAGCACGACCGGCGACTCGATCACGAGCCGCGAGCGGCCGGTCAAGCTCGAGTTCCCCTCGCCGCCGGTCGCGGCGATCTCGTTCGCGATCGAGCCGAAGACCAAGGGCGACGAGGAGAAGATCGGCGAGGCGGTGTCCCGCCTGGTCGAGGAAGATCCCAGCCTCCGCGCCGGCCGCGACCCGCAGACCGGCGAATTCCTGCTCTCCGGCGCCGGCCAACTCCACGTCGAGATCGCGGTTTCGAAGCTGAAGAGCCGGTCGAAGGTCGAGGTCATCCTGCACCCGCCGAAGGTGCCCTACCGGGAGGCGATCAAGAGAACCGCCGTCGGCCACGGCCGGCACAAGAAACAGAGCGGCGGCCGCGGCCAGTTCGCGGACTGCACGATCACGATGGAACCCGTCGCCACGCCGGAGGAGTACGAGTTCGTCGACGAGATCTTCGGCGGCTCGATTCCCCAGAACTACCGCCCGGCGGTCGAGAAGGGCCTGCTTGAAGCGGCAGGCCGCGGCTATCTGGCCGGCTACCCGGTCGGCAACTTCCGGGTCCGCCTGCAGGACGGGAAGTTCCACGACGTCGACTCCTCGGAGATGGCCTTCAAGGTCGCCGGCTCACTCGCCTTCAAGGACGCGATGGCAAAGGCGTTGCCGACCCTCCTCGAACCGGTCATGAAGGTCGACATCAATACGACCGAAGACTTCATGGGCGACATCATGAGCGACCTCTCCTCCCGCCGCGGCCGCCCGCAGGGCATGGAAGCCAAGGGCAACGCCCAGATCGTCAAGGCCACCGTCCCGATGGCCGAGATGCTCACCTACGCCCCCGCCCTCCGCTCGATGACCCAGGGCCGCTCCAGCTTCACGATGGCCTTCTCCCACTACGAGGAAGTCCCCCGCCAGATCCAGGAGAAGATCATCGCGGAAGCGAAGCGGGCGGAAGAAGAGGACTAGCCGGAGGCACCCGGAGGCGCCGGAGGCGCGGCTACGCCGCGCGAAGCTCGCCGGTGGCGTTGTCGGAGCGTGCCGGAGCGCGTCGGACTCACCCGCCTGCCGGGGTCCGGGGAGGGGGTCCCAGGGGACGCTCGCGCTCTCTTTGTGGAGGAGGGTTCTGCGCTCGCTTCGGTCGCCGGCGCTCCGGGAGGGCATCGCAAGACGGGAGGTCTACGGCAGTCGCTTGGCTCCAGCCCCCTGGGACCCCCTCCCCGGACCCCGGCAGGCTGGAAGTCGTCGTGCTACGAGGTTCCTGCGACCATGCCCGTTGCTACCATCGACGCATCGTGGAACCACTGCCGACACCGACGGCCCGGAGCTTCATTCCTCCGCCAGCACCGGGCGAGCGACCTACTGAGTACGCGGACCGCATCGGGCAGTATCACGTTGCCTCCAGGTCGGAGACCGACCGCAAGCAACATGGCCTCTACTTGACGCCTGTTGCCGCCGCCGACTTCATGGCGGCGCAGATCCGGGTCCCCGGTGACCATCTTCGGGTCCTGGACCCTGCCGCCGGTACGGGGATCCTCTGCTGCGCGGCCGTCGAAGAGCTCGCCGATCGCGACCCGCCGACGAGCCGGATCGAACTCGTCGCCTATGACGTTGATGCCGAGCTGGCGGAGCCTCTACAGGCGGTCCTCGACTACTTGCGGGAGTGGTGCAAAGAGAAGCACGGAGTCCGCCTTGCCACTCGCTTCAAGCTGACGGACTTCGTCATGGATCACGCGGGGGCTCTTCACCACGAGGACAGCCTGATTCCGTCCGAGTCGGACGATCCAGAGTTCGACATCGTCATTTCAAACCCGCCGTACTTCAAGATCAACAAGAGCGACCCACGGGCCGTCCTGGCCTCCAACGTCGTCTACGGCCAACCCAATATCTACGCTCTCTTCATGGCGGTCAGCGCCGCCCTGGTCCGCCCCGACGGCGACTTCATCTCGATTACCCCGAGGAGCTTTACCTCCGGTCTGTACTTCCGGAGGTTCCGCCAGGTCTTCTTCGACATGGTTCGGCCTACGTTGGTTCACGCGTTCGGCTCGCGCCGGGAGGCATTCAAGCGCGACGAGGTCCTGCAGGAGAACGTCATTCTTCACGGTACGCGACTCAACTCCGTGCCGCAGGATCCACAGGCACCCTTCGTCATATCCAGCAGCCAAGGCGTTTCCGATCTGGACGAGTCGTACCGCCGCACGACATCGCTTCGGGCAGCCCTCAACCTCGACGACAGCGACCGCGTACTGCGACTGCCCGCTTCTGACGAACAGGCCCGGATCCTCGACCTGGTCGACGCGTGGCCGAACACGCTGGCCAGTCTGGGCCTCGCCATCTCGACGGGGCCGGTGGTCCCGTTCCGCGCTAAGGACCTGGTCGATCGCGAGGGCCACGTGCCTGAGTCGCACGTCCCGCTCCTCTGGATGAACCACGTACGTCCAATGCAGGTCACCTGGCCGTTGCAACGGCACAAGCCGGAGTACATCAAGCGCCAGGGCGCCGAGAAGCTTCTCCTCCCGAACCGCAACTACGTTCTCCTGCGCCGCTTCACCGCGAAGGAAGAGGTCCGCCGACTCTCCGCAGCACCCTACGTTTCCCGGTCCATGCCCGTTCCCCAGGTGGGTCTCGAGAACCACTTGAACTACATCTATCGGCAGGCCGGTGCGCTCAGCGACGAAGAGGCATGGGGCCTGGCGGCGCTCTACAACAGCCGCCTCCTCGACACCTACTTCAGGTGCCTGAACGGCCACACGCAGGTCAACGCAACCGAGCTACGCACCATGCCGCTGCCGGCGAGCAACTTCATCGTCGCACTCGGCAAACGGGTCCGAAAGCTCGCCAGCCCGATTGACCATCTCGACCCACTGATCGCGGATCTCCTGTCCGCCGACAACTGCCGGAAGTCCATCGTTGGCCACCGTTGACGAGGCACGGACCATCCTCCGAGGCTTGGGGATGCCGCCGGCGCAGTCGAATCCGATGGCGGGGCTGACCCTCCTTGCGCTCTGCGGCCTCACACCGGATGATCCTTGGTCCAAGGCCTCTCGCAGCCCACGAACGGTAACCAAGGGCATCATGGACCACGTCCGCGAGCACTTTGACCGCGACTACGCCCCAAACACCCGCGAGACGTTCCGCCGCCAGGTGGAGTTGCCCCGCTTTCGTGGACAGTTTGTGTTTAGGGTTCAGGCGGCGGCTTCGTAGTGTTCGTTGCAGGCTTTCTCGAAGTTGACGGGCGAGAGGTATCGGAGTGCGGAGTGGCGCCGATGGGGGTTGTACCAGCCCTCGATCCAGCGGAAGAGTTCGGTCCTCGCTTCGGCGCGATTCCGGAACGTGCTCCGATCCAGCAGTTCGCATTCGAGGCTGGCGAAGAAGCTCTCGGCCATCGCGTTGTCGTAGCAGTCTCCGACGGAACCCATCGAGACTGCGATGCCGGCTCCGCGGCAGCGCTTCCCGAAGGCCAAGGAAGTGTACTGGCTGCCTTGATCGGAGTGATGGATCACACCCTCGGGCCGGCGCTGGGCGATCGCCATCTCAAGCGCGCCGACGACGAGGTCCGTCGCGAGGGAGGAGTCCATGGCCCAGCCGACGATACGACGGCTGAACACATCCAGGACGACGGCCAGATACAAGAAGCCGGAGAGCGTCGGTACGTAGGTGATGTCCGCCACCCACAGCCGGTCGGGGGCGTCCGCCGAGAACTTCCGGTCGACCAGGTCCGGCGCCGGACGAGCGTTCCTGTCACGTCGGGTCGTGCCCGGCTTCTTGCGGCGGCTTGCGCCTGTCAAGCCGGACTCTCGCATCAGTCTGGCGACCCGCTTGCGGCTCGCGAAGACTCCTTCGTCGGCCAACTCGGCCTGAATCCGCGGCGCGCCATACGTACCCCGGCTCCGTCCGTGAATCGCCCGAATGCGCTCGGCGAGAACGCCGTCCGCCTTGTCCCTGGCGGACCGAGGGCGTTTCAACCAGGCGTAGTACCCGCTCGTGGAGACGCCGAGCACGCGAGCCATCGTCGTGACGCGGAACTCGGCCCGGTGCGCTCTCATGAACCGGAAGACCCCTTCGGTCCCGTCTCCCGAGCGAACCAGGCCGTTGCTTTTGCCAGTATCTCCCGCTCTTCCCGAAGCCGGCAAACCTCGCGGCGCAGGCGCCGCAGCTCGGACCGCTCCGCAGTCGTCAGGCCGTCAACGCGCCGGCCTTCGTCCCGGTCTGCCTGCCTCACCCAGTTGCGGATCGACTGCGCTGAAGGCTCGAACTCCCGGGCTAGATGGTCCGGGCTGCGCCCGGACCGGACCAGATCCACCATCTGCTGCCGGTACTCTGCCGGGTACCGGGGTCTTGATCTTGGCATCGTGGATACCTCCTACTCAAAGGATGTCGTGTCCACGAAACCGGGGCAAGCTCACACGACAAACTGCCCGACATCGTGCTTCACGACCGGACCCGCGATCGACTCTTCCTAGTCGAGGCGGTCACGTCGCATGGACCGGTCGACCGAAAGCGCCTCACCGAATTCGAGGCGCTCCTGCGGTCCTGCCGCGTCAAGCCCGTGTACGTGAGCGCCTTTCCGGACTTCGACGAGTTCCGCAACCACATGAAGGTCATCGCGTGGGAAACCGACGTCTGGCTCGCAGAGGAGCCTGGCCACTTGATCCACTTCGACGGGGACAAGTTCCTGGGGCCGGTCTCCTGACCTCGCACCGCCCTTCGCGAGTCTTGACGCGGTGCTACTGCTCCGTGATCAGCCCCGCCAGACTCTTCAGTTGCTGCTCATCGAGATGGAAGCACTCGTCCGGAGAGTGCCACGTCCCAAAGTACTCTTCCGTACTCTCGCCGCAGATCGACTTGAGCTTGTCCTCGGGAACGCCAAAGGCTCGCACGATGCGCTCCATGACCACCGCCACCGCCAGTCCCTTCTCGCGCGAGCTTGCCTTGGGGAACACCGAGATGATGGCGGTGTAGCGCTCCTCCAGCTTGGCCTGGAACCACAGGGTTGTCCGGCTCGTCTGCTTCCTCGCGACGGCGCCAAACGCGCGAATGGCCACATCCCACAGATCCGCCACACCGGCCTCCTGGGCGAGGGCGCGCAGTTCGTCTTCACTCCGTGCCGGCTGCCGCTTCGACCCGGATCGTCTCGTGGCGCGTCTCTCGACATCGTCTTCGTCCAGCAGCAAAGAGCGCGCCACGAACTCGCCGTCCTCGGTCTTGAAGTAGGCGAACGTTGCTGCGTTGATATCCACGCCATAGGTGGAGGACAAGTACTCGACGATTCTCTGCGTCGTGCCGTCAAGTGAAGAGGCCACGATGTAGATGCGGTGCCGCTCGTTGATGACATCCGGCGGTTCCTCGCCGAACGCCTTCCGAAACGCCTCGTCGAACGAGGGGCCCGGAAGATCGTCCATCATCCGTTCAACCTCCTCTCGACCAAGCTCCTGCACCCAGGACGCGTAGTCCAGCGCCTGCGCAACTACGTCACGGGGCGTCCTGTCACGCTTCAACTCCACAACCACCAGATTGCCGTCCCGGTCCACCGCAAGCAGGTCCAGAGGCACGCCGTACCGCTCAATCTGCCGACCGATGACCAGCAGGTCGTCGCTGAGCAGACCAATGTCTCGGTAGAGCCAGTCTTCGAGCCGCCCTTCCAGATCAAGGCGCGAACGTGGCACCGGCTGTAGTCGGTCGGCGTCGATCTTCCAGAGCTTCACCTCGAGTGGCATGCGTGGGGTTCCTTGTCGCCTCGTTCAGCGGCGTAGCCTACCTGTCCGCTTCCACAAGCCGGGACTTCAAGGTGTCCGCTTCAACGAGACGACCTCCAGCCTGCAGCGGGCCGAAGGAGGGGGTCCCTGCGGGCTGGAGGCAAGCGACGGCCGACGCCCACGCATCGTCCGAAACCAACCGGAGCGCAGCCGACCGAAGCGAGCGCCAGACCCCCATTCACCAAGTGGGCGTGAGCGTCCGCGGGGACCCCCTCGGCCCGCTGCAGGCGGGTGCCACCGACGCGCCATCGCGCCACGCCGGCACTCCGGGCGCCGCGCGCGGCAGCTACTCGTCGGTGTCGACGAATTCGATGACGGCGCGTTCGGCGGCGTCGCCCTTGCGGGGGCCGAGCTTCGTGATGCGGAGGTAACCGCCGGGTCGGTCCGCGTAGCGGGGGGCGATCTCGTCGAAGAGCTTCTTGACGTGGTCGCGGTTGGGTAGCCAGCGGCGGACGAGGCGGCGGGCGTGGACGGTGTCCTCGCGGCCGCGGGTGATCATCTTCTCGGCGACCGGCCGCAACGCCTTGGCCTTGGCCAGGGTCGTCTGGATGCGGCCGTGCACGACCAGCGACGCGAGCTGGTTGCGGAACATCGCCCGGCGGTGGGCCGTCGTCCGGCCGAGTTTCTTGTAGCCAACTCCGTGACGCATCTTCGCTCCTTCCCGGGGAAGCTCGAGAACGGTTCGGCGGGCCGCTAGGCCTGCACTCCGGTCTCCGCGTTCTCGGGAACCTCCATGCCGAAGGACAGACCCATCTTGTCGAGAACTTCCTGGATCTCCTCGAGCGACTTGCGCCCGAAGTTCTTGGTCTCGAGCATCTCCTTCTCGCTTCGCACGACCAGGTCGCCGACCGTGTTGATGTTCGCGTTGCGCAGGCAGTTCGCCGATCGAACGCTCAGGTTCAGGTCGTCGATCGCCTTGAGGAGCAGAACATCCAGGTCACCGCCGTCGATCTCCTCTTCGGCTACGGTGCCCGCGATCAGGCTCTCCTCCGCATTGATGAAGATCGTCAGGTGCTCGCGCAGCAGCGTGCCGGCGCGCGACATCGCCTCTTCCGGCGTCACCGTGCCATCGGTCCAGACCTCCACGATCAGCCGCTCGTAGTCGGTGGTACGACCGAGTCGGGCCGCTTCCACGCGGTAGTTCACGCGCTTGACCGGGCTGTGCACCGAGTCGAGCGGAATCCAGCCGATGCCCATCGACGGTTCGAGGTTGCGGTCCGCGCTGACGTAGCCGCGGCCGTTTCTGACCTGCGCCTCGAGACGAAGGCGGCCCCGTTCGTTGAGCGTGGCCACCTTGCTGGCCGCATCCCGGATCTCGACGCTGGCGGCGGTCTCGAAGTCGCCGGCGGCGACCTCCCGCGGACCCGTCACATCGAGGGAGATCACGCTGGTCGCACCGTCGAGAGAGCGCAGCGGCACCTGCTTCAGGTTGAGGATGATGTCGGTGACGTCCTCGACGACCCCCTCGAGCGACGAGAACTCGTGCAGCGCGCCATCGATGCGCACCGCGGTGATCGCGGCGCCTTCGATCGCGGACAGCAGACTGCGGCGCAGCGCATTGCCGACCGTCGCGCCGAAACCTCGTTCGAACGGCTGGGCCGAGAACTTCCCGTAGCTGTCGGTCAGGGTCTCAGTGTCGATTTCGACGCGCTTGGGGCGTTGGAATCCCTTCCAGAGCATGTTCACTCCTACCTATCTCGATTGCGTTCCAGGTTGGAAACGTTGATTTCTCGCTAGCGATGCGGGGGCGAAACCGGGTTCAGACCCGGCGCCGCTTGCGGGGACGGCAGCCGTTGTGCGGAATCGGCGTGACGTCACGGATCGACCGGATGCTGATGCCGGTCGCCTGCAGCGCCCGGACCGCGGACTCCCGGCCGCCGCCCGGCCCCTTGACCAGCACGTCGACCGTCCGCACGCCCATGTCCTTGGCCTGGTAGCCGACCGCCTGGGCCGCCACCTGAGCCGCGAAGGGCGTTCCCTTGCGCGATCCCTTGAAGCCGTTGCGGCCCGACGACGACCAGGTCAGGACGTTGCCGTCCGGATCCGTGATGCAAACCAGTGTGTTGTTGAAGGTCGCGTTGACATGCGCCACCGCGTGGGGCACGACGCGCTTCTCCTTCCTCGCCTTTGCCATCTGTCCTTGTCCCCTTCCCCTTTACTTCGTGGCCTTCTTCTTGCCCGCGACGGTAGCCCGGCGCGGTCCCTTGCGCGTGCGCGCGTTCGTGTGCGTACGCTGGCCTCGAACCGGCAGGCTCTTGCGATGCCTGACCCCTCGGTAGCTGCCGATCTCCATCAGCCGCTTGATGCTCTGGGTGACTTCCTTGCGCAGGTCGCCCTCGACCGCTCCGGCGTCCTGGACGACCTGACGAATGCGCCCGGTCTCGTCCTCGGTCAGGTCCTTGACCTTGACCGTCGCTTCGACGCCGGCCTCGTTCAGGAGCACCTGAGCCCGAGAGCGGCCGATGCCGTAAATGTAGGTCAGGCCGATGCCGACCTGCTTGTTCTGCGGTAGATCGATCCCCGCGATTCTCGCCATAACGAACTCTCCTGGTCCTCTTCAGCCCTGCCGCTGCTTGTGCTTCGGATTCTCACAGATGACGCGGACCACACCGCGACGCCTGACCACCTTGCACTTGACGCACATCCTCTTGACTGACGCTCGCACCTTCATGATGAACCTCCTTTGGCTGCCGACCCGGCCGTCAGGTTCTCAGCCTGTAGACGATCCGACCGCGACCTGGATCGTAGGGAGAGAGTTCGACCAGCACCCGGTCTCCCGGAAGAATGCGGATGAAGTGCTTGCGCATCTTGCCCGAGATGTGAGCCAGGGCCTGATGCTTGTTGTCCAGTTCGACCTTGAAGACCGCGTTCGGCAGCGTCTCCATGACCGTGGCCTCGACTTCAATCGCCTCTTCCTTCTTCACTCCGCGTTCCCTTCCTTCTCCGCCAACTCTCGATTCTACTTCCGTCAGGCCCGCGCCGTCCCGGCCAACGTTGCCTCGATCGCCGCCGTCACCTGTTCGATCGGAACGTTGCCGTCTACGCGGCGCAGCAGGCCCAGGCCCTCGTAGTGCGCGATCAGGGGCTCGGTCTGCGCCGCGTAGACCTGCAGCCGCTCGCGCACAACGTCCTCCCTGTCGTCCGCGCCGCGGCCGCGAAGAACGATGCGCTGGACCAGTTCCTCGTCCGGCACATCGATCGTCACGACATGATCGATCCGGCTCCCGTTGAGGATCTCCTCGAGCGTTCCGGCCTGCGGCGCGGTGCGCGGATAGCCGTCGAGCAGGAAGCCCGCGGCCGCATCCGCCTGGCTCAGCCGGTCCCGCACCACTTCGGCCATGAGGTCGTCGTCGACCAGCGCGCCCGAGGCCATCACGCCTTCGACCCGTCGACCGAGTTCGCTGCCGGCGGCGACCGCCGCGCGCAACATGTCGCCGGTCGAGATGGCGGGAATGCCGAGCGTCGCCGCCAGGCGCTCCGCCTGCGTGCCCTTGCCGCAGCCCGGCGCTCCGAGCAGCACGATGCGCAGGGAATCAGCCACGGCGTCCCTTGATCCGGCCCCGCTTCATGAAGCCCTCGTAGTTCCTCATCACGAGCTGGCTCTCGATCTGCTGGAGCGTGTCCATCGCGACGCTGACCACGATCAGGAGCGACGTGCCGCCGAAGTAGAAGTTGATCCCCATGCCTTCGGTGAGCCAGAGCGGCGCGTAGTTGTCCAGGGTCGAGCCGACGAAGGGGATGCCCCCCACCTTGAAGCCCGCGATCATGAACTCCGGCAGCACGGACACGCCCGCCAGATAGAGGGAACCGACCAGGGTCAGACGGGTGAGCACCCGGTCGATGTACTCCGAGGTCCGTCTGCCGGAGCGGATGCCCGGAATGAACCCGCCGTACTTGCGCATGTTCTCGGCAAGGTCGTTCGGGTTGAAGATGATCGAAACGTAGAAGTACGAGAAGAAGATGATCGCCGCCACGTAGAACAGGTAGTAGACCGGCTGTCCCCACTGCATGGCGGTCGAGATCCGCTGGATCGGCTCGTACTGGATCATTCCGGCGACCGTCGCCGGCACGGTGACCACGGAACTCGCGAAGATCACCGGAATCACGCCGCCCGTGTTCACGCGCAGCGGAAGGTAGGTGCTCTGTCCGCCGTACTGCCTGCGGCCGACGATCCGCTTGGCGTACTGCACGGGGATCCGCCGCTGCGCCCTCTCCATGTAGACGATGAAGGCCACGACGACGAGCATGAAGACCGACAGCAACAGGATCTTGAGCAGGGACATCGCGCCGCTCTGGAGCTGGCCGAACAGACCGAGCACGGCGCCCGGCAGACCGACGACGATGCCGGCGAAGATGATGAGCGAGATGCCGTTCCCGATCCCCCGTTCGCTGATCTGCTCGCCCAGCCACATCACGAAGGCGCAACCGGTCGTCAGCGAGAGCACGGTGACGAACTTGAACCCGAGGCCCGGGTTGAGGACGAGGTTCGCGCCTCCCGGCGAGGTCAGGTTCTCGAGGAAGAACGCGATGGTCGTCCCCTGGATGATCGAGATGACCACGGTCCCGTAGCGGGTGTACTGGGTGATCTTGCGCCGGCCCATCTCGCCCTCCTTGGAGAGCTTCTCGAGATAGGGCACGACCACGGTCAACAGTTGCAGGATGATGGACGCCGAGATGTAGGGCATGATGCCGAGGGCGAAGAGCGCCACCCGGCCCAGGCTGCCGCCCGTGAAGGTGTTGACGAAACCCAGCACCGTGCCCTGCATCTGGTCCATGAACTCGCTCAGGGCGAGCGGGTCGATGCCCGGAGTCGGAATGATGCAGCCGATGCGGTAGACCGCCAGCAGGCCCAGCATGAACAACACCCGATTCCGGAGATCCGGAATCGCGAAGATGTTGCGGAAACTCTCGACGCCCACGAGCTACTCCCTCAGCCGATCACTTCACAGACGCCGCCCGCGGCCTCGATCTTGGCGCGCGCGGATGCACTGAAGCGGTGAGCCCGCACCGTCACGCCGGACGGCGCGTCGCCGTCGCCGAGGACCTTGAGCTTCATGCCGCGGCGTACGCGGCCGCGGGAGACGAGGAGTTCGACGTCGATCGCCTCGCCGAGACCATCGAGATCGCCGACGTTGATCACCGTGTACTCGGTGCGGAAGATGTTCGTGAACCCGCGCTTCGGCACCCGGCGAACCAGAGGCATCTGGCCGCCTTCGAAGCCCGCCCGCCTCGAGAAGCCCGCCCGGGAGCGTTGACCCTTGTGGCCGCGCCCGGCGGTCTTTCCCGTGCCCGAACCCGGACCGCGGCCGACCCGCTTCCGCGGGCGGCGGCTGGCCTTCGCCGGTTTGAGATCGTGCAGCTTCATTTCAGTCCTCCAGGACCTGGACGAGATGGGGAATCTTCCGCACCATGCCACGCACCGCCTGGGTGTCCTCGCGTTCCACGACGTGACGGATACGCCTCAGACCCAGGCTGCGCAGCACGTCACGTTGCGGCCTCGGCCTCCCGATCGCGCTCCGCACCTGCTGAATCCGTATCGTCTTGCCTGCCACTTTCGGCTCCTCCCCGGTCTCCATTTGTCGAACTGTCTCCATTCATCGAACCGCCCGCCAGGCCGTCGAGCGAATCCAGTCCCCGCAACGTCCGAACCTGCCTCTCGTTGCGGAGGGACATGAGCCCGGCGAAGGTCGCCTTGACCACGTTCTGCGGGTTCGTCGTGCCCAGCGACTTGGTCAGGATGTCCTGGATGCCGGCGCCTTCGACCACGGCGCGCACGGCTCCGCCGGCGATCACGCCGGTTCCCTCCGAAGCCGGCTTCAGCATCACGCGGCCGGCGCCGAACACGCCCACCGTCTCGTGCGGGATCGTGGTTCCGGCAAGCGGCACCTGCACCAGGTTGCGCTTGGCGATCTGGATTCCCTTCCGGATGGCGGCCGGAACCTCCTTCGCCTTGCCCGAGCCGTAGCCGACCCGGCCGTTGCCGTCGCCGATAACGACCAGGGCGGTGAACGAGAAGTTCTTGCCGCCCTTGACGACCTTCGTCACGCGGTTGATGTCGACAACCTGCTCGAAGAACTCGCTGTCGAGGTCTATGTCTCTAGCCACTGTTCGTGTCCCTGGCCAATGTTCGCTCCTTTGCTTCCCTGCCGGCTCCGGTTCATCAGAACTCGAGGCCTCCCTCGCGCGCGCTGTCCGCAAGCGCCTGGATCCTGCCGTGATACAGGAATCCGCCGCGGTCGAAGATGACCGTGCGAAATCCCTTTTCCTTCGCGCGCTCGGCCAGGGCCTGACCGACGGCCTGCGCCGCCTTGCAGCTTCCCGTCGAACCCTCGAGCGCTCCCTGGAGATCCGACTCGAGCGAACTCGCGAAGGCCAGGGTATTGCCCGACCGATCGTCGATCAACTGGGCGTAGATGTGACGCCGGCTCTTGTGCACGGCAAGGCGAGGCCGTTCCTGCGAACCGCGCAGCTTCTTGCGGACGCGGTACCGCGCCCGCTGCCGCCGGCGGCTGCGGTCGAGCGTTCTCTTTCTGCGCAGATCACTCATGCCTTGTCTTTCCTGTTCCGAACCTGTCCTAGGCGGTCGCCGCCGCCTTGCCGACCTTGAGCCGGATTTCCTCGTCGCGGTAGCGGATGCCCTTGCCCTTGTACGCGTCGGGCTTGCGCAGGCTGCGCAGATCGGCGGCGACCTGCCCCACCTGCTGCTTGTCGTTGCCGGAAACGGTGATGCGATTCGCCCTCTCGTCGATCGAGACGTCCACGCCCTCCGGCACCGGGTAGACCACCGGGTGGGAGTATCCGAGCGCGAGATGAACCTCGCGGCCCTTGACCTCTCCCCGATAGCCGACGCCGACGATCTCGAGCTCGCGCCGGAAGCCCTCCGTGACGCCAACCACGGCATTGGCCAGGAGCGCCCGCGCCAGACCGTGCCGGGCCCGCTCTTCGCCGGTCGAGCCGGAGCGGTGCAGCGTCACCACGCCGTCCTCCACCCGCACCTCGATACCGGGCTGGAGCGGCTGCTGCAGCTTGCCCCGCGGCCCTTCGATCGTCACCGTACCGCCGTTTACCGCGACGGTCGTCTTCTCCGGCAACGAGATCGGCGCTTTGCCTACACGCGACATCTTCTAGTACACCTCACAGAGGACCTCGCCGCCGACCCGCTGCCGGCGCGCCTGGGCGTCGGTCAGAAGGCCCTGCGAGGTCGAGAGGATCGCGACGCCCAACCCGTTCAACACCGGCTTCAGGTCGTCGGCCGCACGGTAGATGCGGCGTCCCGGCTTGCTGATCTTGCGCACCTTCGTGATCGCCGGCACGCCCTCCTTGTCGTAGGCGAGGAAGATCCGCAGCGTCCGGCCCGGAGGCGAGTCGAACACCTCGTAGTCACTGATGTAGCCCTGGTCGCGCAGTACCCGGCACAACGCGATCTTCAGCTTCGAGGCAGGCGCCTCGGTGCGATCGTGCTTGACGATCAGCGCGTTGCGGATCGTCGTCAGAAGGTCCGCGATGGGGTCGGTTACGGTCATCGATCTGTCCTTGAATTCCTCGGTTCCTGGTAGCGGAAGCTCAGCTCGCGAAGGGCATTCCCAGGCCCCGCAGGAGATGGAGCGCCTGGGCGTCGGACTCCGCCGACGTCACGAGCGTCACGTTGATGCCCTTGGAGCCGTCGCTCCTGGAGTAGTCGACCTCGGGGAAGATGAGGTGATCGCGAATGCCCAGCGTGTAGCTGCCCCGACCGTCGAAGCTCCGGTCCGAGATGCCCCGGAAGTCCCGCACCCGCGGCAGCGCGACCGTGATCAACCGGTCGAGGAAGTACCACATCCGGTCGCGGCGCAGGGTGACCCGGCAGCCGATCGGCATCCCCTCACGCAGCTTGAAGGCGGCGATGGACTTCCGCGCGCGGGTGATCACGGGCTGCTGCCCGGCGATCAGCGCCAGCTCGGGCACGGCGTTCTCCAGCACCTTGATGTTCTGGATCGCTTCGCCGATGCCCATGTTGAGGACGATCTTCTCCAGCCGGGGTACGGCCATCGGGTTCGCGATGCCGAACTCCTCCTGGAGGCTCTTCGTGACCTCCTCCTGGTACAGGGTCCTGAGTCGGGGAACCATCAGCTCAACACCGCCCCGCTGACCTTCGCGTACCGGGTCAGCTTGCCATCCTCGAGGCGACGCCGGCCCACCCGGGTCGGCTTGTCCGTGTCAGGACAGATCACCATGAGATTCGAGATGTGGATCGGCGCCTCCCGCTCCAGGATGCCGCCCTGGACCTGGCGCTGCGGGTTCGGCCTCTCGTGCTTCTTGACCATGTTCACGCGCTCGACGATGACGCGTTCGGAACCAGGGAGAACGCGCAGCACCCGGCTGCGCGTTCCGCGGTTGCGGCCAGCGATGACCAGGACTTCGTCGCCCTTCTTGATCTTCAGCCTGCGCACGTCAGATCACCTCCGGCGCCAGCGAGACGATCCGCATGAAGCGCCGCTCCCGCAGCTCCCGGGCGACCGGCCCGAAGACACGGGTGCCGATCGGCTCGCGCGCCTCGTTGATCAGGACCGCGGCATTGTTGTCGAAGCGGATGTAGCTGCCGTCGCGCCGCCGCCGCTCCTTGCGGGTGCGCACGATGACCGCGCGGACGACCTGGCCCTTCTTGACCGTACCTTCCGGCGTCGCCTCCTTGACCGAGGCGGTGATCACGTCGCCCAGCGCGCCGTACTGGCCCGAGGAACCACCCCGAAGCTGAATGCACGAGATGCGCTTCGCTCCCGAGTTGTCGGCGACGTCGAGCATTGTTCCCATCTGGATCATGGCCCCGCCTACCCTTCCGCCCGCTTCACGACTCGCTGCACACGCCAGCGCTTCCGGCGCGAGAGCGGTCGGGTCGAGACGAGGGACACGACGTCTCCCTCGCGGCAGTCGTTCGCTTCATCGTGGGCGACGAACCGGGACGACTTCTTCATCAGCCGGTGGTAGAGCCGGTGCATGACCGTCTTCTCGACCGCCACCACGACCGTCTTGTCCATCTTCGCGCTCACGACCTTGCCGACCCGGACCTGTCGGCCGCCACGCGTTGCTTGCTGTTCAGCGTTCATGTCATTCACCGTCGTTTACTGTGCCTTCTCACGCAGAACGGTCAGAACCCGCGCCAGTTCGACCCGGGCATTCCTGATCCTGCTTGGCTTCTCGAGCTGTCCGATCGATTTCTGCAGCCGCAGGGCAAACAGCTGATCGGCCAGTTCCTCCTCCTTCTGGCGCAGTTCCTCCGCCGTCAGGTCCCTGAGTTCGCTTGCCTTCATCGCCTCGCCACCCTCAGATCTGCACGCCGTGGCGCGCGACGAACCTGGTCTTGATTCCGAGCTTGTGGGACGCGAGCCGCATCGCCGACCTGGCGAGTTCCGGCGACACGCCCTCGAGCTCGTAGAGGATCCGGGCGGGCCGTACGACCGCAACCCACTCCTCGGGGTTGCCCTTGCCCTTGCCCATTCTCGTCTCCAGCGGCTTCTTGGTGATCGGCTTGTCCGGGAAGACCCGGATCCAGACCTTTCCCGACCGCTTGATGTGACGGGTGATGGCGATTCGGGCGGCCTCGATCTGTCGCGCGGTGACCCAGCCGGCCTCCTGCGCCTGCAACCCGTACTCGCCGAAGGACACCACGTTGCCGCCCTTCGCCAGACCGCGGCGGCGGCCGCGGTGGTGCTTGCGGAACTTGACCTTCTTCGGCATCAACATCGTTCGCTACTCCTTCGAATCCCGGCGTCCGACCCTCAGGCCGCCGTCCGGCGGCCGCGCTCCCGCGACAGGTCGCCCCGGTAAACCCAGACCTTGACTCCGATCACACCGTAGGTCGTGAACGACTCCGCGATTCCGTAGTCGATGTCCGCCTTCAGCGTGTGCAGCGGCAGACGGCCTTCCTGGTACCACTCGGTACGGGCGATCTCGTTGCCGCCGAGCCGGCCCGACACCATGATCTTGACGCCCTTGGCGCCGAAACGGAACGCCGACTCCATCGCCTTCTTCATCGCCCGCCGGAAGGCGATCCGGCGCAGGAGCTGCCCTGCGATCGCCTCGGCGACGAGTTGGGCGTCGAGCTCCGGGCGCTGAATCTCCTGGATGTTGATGTGGACTTCCTGCCCCATCTGCCGGCTCAGATCGTCGCGCAGCTTGTCCACCTCGGCACCCTTGCGGCCGATGATGATGCCCGGACGCGAGGTGTAGATCGTCACGCGCAGCTTGTCCGCGGCGCGTTCGATGTCGATCTGGCTGACGCCGGCGTGCATGAGCCGCTTCTTCAGTCCGGTCCGCAGCTCGATATCCGACTTCAGGGTACCGGCGTAGTCGCGCTCGGCGTACCAGCGCGAATGCCAACCCTGGTTGTAGACCAGGCGAAAACCGTAGGGATGTGTCTTCTGACCCATGAACGCTCCTGACTTGGCTCTGCCCTCTAGGCGTTCCCGTCGCGGGAATCGATCTTGATCGTGACGTGACTCTGCCGCTTGAGGATGCGGAAGGCCCGGCCCATCGGCTGCGGGCGCAGCCGCTTCAGGGTCGGCCCGCCGTCGACGAAGATCTCCTTGACGTAGAGACCGCCGAGATCGACTCCCGGCTCCCGGTTCTCGGCGTTGGCAACCGCCGACCGCAGCAACTTGTAGACCGGCCGCGCCGCCGACTTGGTACTCAACTGCAGCAGGGTCGACGCCTCTTCCACATCGCGACCGCGGATCAGGTCCGCGACCAGGCGCACCTTCTGCGGTGACGCCTGCAGGTACTTGAGTCGGGCTATTGCTTCCATCGTTTCTCTCTTCGGGATACTGCCGTCTGCCGGGGATCTCGGCCCAGGCTAGCGGGGACGCGCCCTGCGTTCCCGCCGGCCGCCCGCATGACCCCGGAAGGTGCGGGTCTGGGCGAACTCTCCGAGCTTGTGGCCGACCATGTTCTCGCTGACGAAGACCGGGATGAACTTCATGCCGTTGTGGACGGCAACCGTGTGCCCCACCATGTCGGGGATGATCGTCGACCGGCGGGACCAGGTCTTGATGACCCGGCGATCGCCGGTCGCGTTCATCGCCGCCACCTTGTCGTAGAGGTGATTGTCGATGAAGAAACCCTTCCTGAGTGAACGTGCCATGCTGTCCTCTTCTCCGTGCTGCCGCCGACCTACTTGCGGCGTCCCCGCCGCCGGACGATCATCCCGGTCGTGCGCTTGTTGCTCCGCGTCTTGTAGCCCTTCGTCGGCTTGCCCCAGGGCGTCGTCGGGTGCCGCCCGCCCGACGCCTTGCCCTCGCCGCCGCCCATCGGGTGGTCGACCGGGTTCATCGACACGCCGCGGTTGTGCGGCCGCCGGCCCCGCCAGCGATTGCGGCCCGCCTTGCCGAGCGACATGTTCGAGTGTTCCGAGTTGCCGACCTGTCCGATCGTGGCGGAACAGTCGATGTGGACCCGCCGCACTTCTCCCGAAGGAAGCCGGACCTGGGCGTAGGCCCCCTCCTTCGCCATCAACTGGGCGCCGGCGCCGGCACTGCGCACCATCTGGCCGCCGGCGCCGATCTTCAGTTCGATGTTGTGAATGATCGTGCCCAGGGGGATGAAGCGGATCGGCAGGCAGTTGCCGACATCGATCTCCGATCCCTCTCCGGCCTGCACGGTCGCCCCGACCTTGAGCCCCTGGGGATGCAGGATGTAGCGCTTCTCGCCGTCCGCGTAGTGCAGGAGGGCGATCAACGCACTGCGGTTCGGGTCGTACTCGATGCTCGCCACCTTCGCCGGCACGCCGACCTTGTCGCGGCGGAAGTCGATCCTCCGGTAGCGGCGCTTGTGGCCGCCGCCCCGGAACCAGATCGTCTGCCAGCCCTTGTTGTTCCGGCCGCTGATCCGTTTCTTCCCCTCGACCAGGGGCTTGTGCGGCTTGTTGGTCGTGACCTCTTCCCGCCGCGCGTACTCCTGGAAGCGGCTGGCCGGATTCGTCGGTTTGAGTTTCTTGATCGCCATGTTCTGGGCTCTCTGGCTCTCTCTACACGTTGTCGAAGAGGTCGATCTGGCCCTCGGCCAGCCGTACGTACGCCTTCTTCCAGTCGGGTGTTCGACCGACGAACCGGCCGCGACGGCGGACCTTGCCGTGCACGTTCGCGATCCGGACCTCAGCCACCTTGACGCCCGCGAACTGGGTCTCGACCGCCTTGCGCACCTCGATCTTGTTCGCCCGGGAGTCGACCACGAAGGCGATGATGTTGCTCCCATCCCGCAACTCGGTCGACTTCTCGGTGATCAGCGGCCGCCGCAGCACGTCCTGCACCCTCATGATTCGCTCCCGTTCCGTTGCCTGCGCCGTTGCAGCACGGCGGCAAGGCGGCCGATCGCGTTCTCGCTGAAGAGGACGTAGCCCCGGTCGACGACATCGTAGACGTTGACGCCCAGCGTATCGACCGCCTTGAACTGCGGATGGTTGCGCGAGGCCAGCATCAGGTTGCGGTTGCCGTGGTCGTCGACGATCAGCGCCTTGCCGTCGACGCCGAGGTCCTTCAGGCGGGCCGCGAAGGCGCCCGTCTTGTGGCTCTCGAGCTCGAGCGAGTCGATCACCATGATCTTCTCCTCGAGGAGCTTCCTCGACAGCGCCGACTTCAGGGCGTTCCGCTTCTCGTTCCTGGACAGCTTGTTGCGGTGGCTGCGGGGATGGGGTCCATGCACGACTCCACCGCCACGACGGAGCGGCGACCGGCGGCTGCCGGCGCGAGCACGGCCCGTCCCCTTCTGGCGATGCGGCTTGACCCCGGAGCCGCGGACTTCGTGCCTGCCCTTGGCCTTGTGGGTTCCCGCGCGCTGGGCCGCCCGCAGGGCGACCACCGCCAGGTGGATCAGGTGCTCCTTGTACGGGTAGGCGAAGACCTCCTCCGGCAGGTCGACCTTGCCGACCGCCTCGTTGTCGAGACTCCTGACCGCGATCTCAGGCATCAGACCGAACTCCGAACCATGACCAGACCGCTGCGGGCGCCCGGAACCGCGCCGCGCAGATAGAGAAGGCGGTTTTCGGCATCCACCTTGACCACCACGAGTTTCTTCGTCGTCACCCGCTTGCCGCCCATCCGGCCGGGAAACCGCATGCCGGGGAAGACGCGCGAAGGACTCGCGGACTGCCCGACCGAACCGGGGGCGCGATGGAACATCGAACCATGGGTGGCGCGGCCGCCGCCGAAGCCGTGCCGGCGCATGACCCCCTGGAACCCCTTGCCCTTGCCGGTGCCGATCACGTCGACCCGCGAACCGACCTCGAAGATCGAAACCTCGATCTCGTCGCCCGGCTGCGACTCGTCGGTCGCGTCGACCCGCACCTCGGCCAGATGACGCATGGGATCGACTCCGGCCTTCTTGAAGTGACCCCGCCGGGGTTCCGTGATCCGTTTGGGCGGCCGACTCTCGACCAGGCCGATCTGCACCGCTTCGTACCCGTCCGACGCTTCCGTCTTGCGTTGCACGACGCGGCAGGGACCGACCTCGAGTACCGTCACCGGCACCGCGGCCCCGTCTTCGGTGTAGATCTGCGTCATGCCGATCTTGCGACCCAGCAGTCCCTTCGTCTGGCTGTTGTTAGCGCTCACCGCCCGTTTCTCCTCAGTCTCCTCGGGCGCCTCAGGCACCGAACGCCTTGATCTCGACATCGACGCCGGCGGGAAGCTCCAGCTTCATCAGCGCGTCGACGGTCTGACTGGTGGGCTCGAAGATGTCGAGCAACCGCTTGTGGGTGCGGATCTCGAACTGCTCCCGCGACTTCTTGTCCACATGCGGGGAACGGTTCACCGTGTAGCGGGCGATGTGAGTCGGCAGCGGAATGGGTCCGACCACGCGGGCGCCGCTGCGCCGCGCCGTATCGACGATCTCATGCGTCGACGTATCCAGGATGCGGTAGTCGAAGGCCTTGAGCCGGATGCGAATCTTCTCGTTCATCGTTCCCTCGAATCCCAACCTTCCTCGATCGCCTGACGCACCCGGTACCGACTACTCGACGATGTCGGTGACGGTGCCGGCGCCCACCGTGCGGCCGCCCTCGCGGATCGCGAAGCGAACGCCCTTCTCCATCGCGATCGGAGCGATCAGCTCCACGTCCAGAGTCACGTTGTCGCCAGGCATCACCATCTCCGTACCCGACGGCAGGTTCGCCACACCCGTCACGTCCGTCGTACGGAAGTAGAACTGGGGACGGTAACCGTCGAAAAACGGCGTGTGACGACCGCCCTCGTCCTTGTTCAACACGTACACCTCACCACTGAACTTCGTGTGAGGAGTGATCGACTTCGGCTTCGACAGCACCTGGCCGCGCTCCACCTCGTCCTTCTTCGTGCCACGAAGCAGAACCCCGATGTTGTCCCCCGCCTCGCCGGAGTCCAGCAGCTTCCGGAACATCTCCACGCCCGTCACCACCGTCGACTCCGTGTCGCGAATGCCCACGATCTCCACCGTGTCGCCGACCGTCACGCGGCCGCGCTCCACCCGGCCCGTCACCACCGTGCCGCGACCCGAAATCGTGAAAATGTCCTCGATCGGCATCAGGAAGTCCTGGTCCACAGCGCGCTCCGGAGTCGGCACGTAAGAGTCCACCTCCGCCAGAAGCTCAACGACCTTCGAACCCCACTCGCTCTCCGGATCGCCCTCATCCAGCGCCTTCAACGCCGAACCACGAACGATCGGAATGTCGTCCCCCGGGAATTCGAACGACGACAGCAGGTCGCGAAGCTCGAGCTCCACCAGGTCCAGCAGCTCCTCGTCGTCCACCATGTCGCACTTGTTCATGAACACCACGATGTACGGCACGCCAACCTGACGCGCCAGCAGCACGTGCTCCCGCGTCTGGGGCATCGGACCGTCGGCGGCCGACACCACCAGGATCGCACCGTCCATCTGGGCCGCGCCCGTGATCATGTTCTTCACGTAGTCCGCGTGACCAGGACAGTCCACGTGAGCGTAGTGGCGGTTCTCCGTCTCGTACTCCACGTGAGCCGTCGCGATCGTGATCCCGCGCTCGCGCTCCTCCGGTGCCTTGTCGATCTCGTCGAACGGCACGAAGTCCGCGCCGCCCTTCTTCGCCAGTATGTTCGTGATCGCTGCCGTCAGCGTCGTCTTGCCGTGATCCACGTGACCGATCGTCCCCACGTTCACGTGCGGCTTCGTACGCTCGAACTTCTCCTTCGCCATGCCTCGATCTCCTCGCTATCTCGCTTGATCTCTCTGGGTCTCGTTGACTTCCCGCATTCGTTTCAGCCGGTCGCCCTGGCCACGACTTCCTCGCTCACGGTGCGCGGCGTCGGTTCGTAGGACTCGAACTGCATCGAGTAGTTCGCCCGGCCCTGGGTCGCCGAACGCAGGTCGGTCGCGTAGCCGAACATTTCCGCGAGGGGCACGCGGGCGTTGACGATCTGGGTCTTGCCGTGCATCTCCATGCCGAGCACCTTGCCCCGGCGCGAACTGATGTCCCCGATCACGTCGCCCATGTAGTCCTCGGGCGTCGTGATCTCGACCGCCATCACCGGCTCCAGCAGCACCGGACCGGCGTCCCTGGCGGCGTCGCGCCAGGCCATCGAGCCGGCGATCTTGAACGCGACCTCGGATGAATCGACCTCGTGGGAGCTGCCGTCGTAGACCTCGACGGCGACCCCCGTGACCGGGTAACCGGCGAGCGGACCCGATTCGAGCGCCTCGGAGATGCCCCGTTCGATCGACCGGATGAACTCCCTGGGAATCACGCCGCCCTTGCTCACGTCCTCGAACTCCATCCCCTCGCCTTCGATCGGCCGCACCCGCAGCAGGCAGTGACCGTACTGGCCCCGGCCGCCGGACTGGCGCACGAAGCGCCCTTCGCCGGAAGACTCCAGGGTGATCGTCTCGCGATAGGCCACCTGGGGGCGGCCGACGTTCGCGCCGACGCGGAACTCACGGATCAGCCGGTCCGTGATGATGTCCAGGTGGAGTTCGCCCATTCCCGAAATCAGCGTCTGGGCGGTGTCCGGATCCGTGTGGACCCGGAACGTCGGGTCCTCGCGCATCAGCTTTTCGAGCGCGAGACCGAGCTTCTCCTGGTCCGCCTTCGTCTTCGGCTCGATCGAGACGGACAGGACCGGCTCGGGAAAGTCCATCGACTCGAGCACGATGGGCGCCGAGGGCTCGCAGATCGTGTCGCCGGTCGTCACGTTGCGGAGACCGACCGCGGCAACGATGTCGCCGCACCAGACCCGCTTGACCTCCTCGCGCTTGTTCGCGTGCATCTTGAGCAGCCGGCCCACGCGCTCCTTGCCGCCGCGATTCGCGTTCAGCACCGATTGCCCCGTCTCGATCCGGCCGGAGTAGACGCGCAGGTAGGCGAGCTGGCCGACGAACGGGTCGGTCATGATCTTGAACACGAGAGCGCTGAACGGCGCGTCGTCCGACGGCGCGCGAACGGCGGACTCCTCGCCCTCGACGGTCCCTTCGATCATCGGCACGTCAAGCGGCGACGGCAGGTAGTCGAGGACCGCGTCGAGCAGCGGCTGCACGCCCTTGTTGCGAAACGCGGATCCGCAGAACACCGGCTGCAGGCTGTTGGACACCGTCGCCCGGCGCAGGGCCGCCCGCAGCTCGTCGGTCGTGACTTCGGCGCCGGAGAGGTACTTCTCGAGCAGCTCCTCGTCGGTCTCCGCCACCGCCTCGACCATCGCCTCGCGAGCGGTCAGCGCCAGGTCGGCGTACTCCTCGGGAATCCCGGTGACCGTGAACTGCGCTCCCAGGCTCTCGTCCTCGTAGACGTAGGACGACATCTCGACCAGATCGATGACCCCGGCAAAGGCGTCCTCACGGCCAAGAGGCAACTGCAGAACGACAGGCGAAGCGCCGAGCCGTTCGCGCATCATCCGGACGCAGCGATCGAAGTCCGCGCCGACCCGGTCCATCTTGTTGACGAAGGCGATCCGCGGCACGCCGTAGCGGTCCGCCTGCCGCCACACCGTCTCACTCTGGGGCTCGACGCCGGCGACGGCATCGAACACCGCCACGGCGCCGTCGAGAACCCGCAGCGAACGCTCGACCTCGGCTGTGAAGTCGACGTGGCCGGGCGTGTCGATGATGTTGATCCGGTGGTCCAGCCAGGTGCAGCTCGTGGCGGCCGACGTGATCGTGATCCCGCGCTCCTGCTCCTGCTCCATCCAGTCCATCGTCGCGGTGCCTTCGTGCACCTCGCCGATCTTGTAGTTCACGCCGGTGTAGTAAAGGACGCGCTCGGTCGTGGTCGTCTTGCCCGCGTCGATGTGCGCCATGATCCCGATGTTCCGGGTCTTTTCCAAGGGGACGTTTCTGGAGGTGGCAGTGGAGGCGGGCATGGCGTAGTGATCGAACGGTTCGCTGAAAGACAGGTTTGACGGGCGGATTCGTGACGGGTGTGTAGGGGTTCAACGCGGGAGTCGCCGCCTTGCGGGAAGGCGGCGACGCAACGGGACGGGCCGTGGACGACCGGCGGCCGGAAACGCGATCGGCATCCGCACCGGGCGGATCCCGACGCCGTTCGCTACCAGCGGTAGTGGGAGAATGCCCTGTTCGCTTCTGCCATCCGGTGGGTGTCCTCTTTCCTCTTGATCGCAACTCCGCGGTTTTCGGCGGCGTCGAGCAGTTCGCCGGCCAGCCGCAGTCTCATCGTCTTCTCACCCCGCCCCTTCGCCGCCAGAATCAGCCACCGCATGGCCAGGGCCAGCTTGCGCGCGGGCCGCACTTCCATCGGCACCTGGTACGTCGAACCGCCGACACGCCGCGACTTGACCTCGACCGCGGGCTTCACGTTGTCGATCGCCTTCTGGAAGACCGTGACCGGATCCTCCTCCCCGGTCCGCTCCTTGATCGTGTTCAGGGCGTCGTAGAGGATGCGTTCGGCGACCGACTTCTTGCCGTCCTTCATCAGGACGTTGACGAACTTGCTGACCAACTGCGAGTGGTACAGCGGGTCGGGGAGTATCTGTCGCTTCGGGACTTCGCGGCGTCGAGGCATGAGGCGGCTCCGGTGATCAGGCCTTGGGGCGCTTGGCGCCGTACTTGGAGCGTCCCCGCCGACGATCGTCGACGCCGACCGCGTCCAGGGTGCCGCGAATGACGTGGTAGCGGACACCGGGCAGATCCTTCACCCGGCCTCCGCGAATGAGCACGATGGAGTGCTCCTGAAGGTTGTGCCCGACGCCCGGAATGTAGGTCGTGACCTCGATGCCGTTCGTGAGGCGCACGCGCGCCACCTTGCGCAACGCCGAGTTCGGCTTCTTCGGCGTCTGCGTGTACACGCGAACGCATACTCCCCGCCTCTGCGGCGAGGCCTGGAGCGCCGGGCTCTTGGTCTTCGCGACCTGGCGCTGGCGGCCCTTTCGGACCAGTTGACGGATGGTGGGCATTCGTTGCTCTTGCTCCAGCAGACTCTCTTTGGCGACTCTCTCGGCGACTCTCTCAATCCGGCGCCGGAACCCCGGCGTTACTGACCGGCCCACCGCCGCGCGCGGCGCGAGCCGACCTGAACCGACCCGGTGCAACCCGAGGCGACCGAAAACGAACAGGCCGGCCAACCGCGTAGAACGCCAGAAGCGCGCGGCACCGGGCACACACCCGGTTCAGAGCCTGACTCGCTGAGTGAAGTTGGGACTGTCTCTCGGCTCGCCCCGCGCGAACCGCACAAGAGCGCGAACGTTAGCAGAAAGGCCGGATTCGGGGCAAGCCCGAAACCCCCCCTAGTTGTCGCCTTCGCTCAGCACTTGCGGCATCGTGCGGATGAACTCCTCCGGGTAGTCGTAGTTGTACAGGTCGTCGGCCACCAGTTCCGGCGTCGGATACACCACGTCCTCGATGTGGAAGTCGTGGTAGTGGTCCATGCCGGTACCGGCCGGGATCACCCGCCCGACGATCACGTTCTCCTTCAGTCCGCGCAGATGATCCACCCTGCCGCTGATCGCGGCCTCGGTCAACACGCGGGTAGTCTCCTGGAAGCTGGCGGCCGAGATGAAGCTCTCGGTGGACAGCGAAGCCTTGGTGATCCCGAGCAGCAGCGGCCGGCCGATCGCCGGAGTGCCCCCCGCCGCGGTCACGCGTTCGTTCTCCTCCTTGAACCGCCAGCGATCGACCTGCTCGTCGATCAGGAAGTCCGTGTCGCCGACCTCCTCGATCTCGACCGAGCGCATCATCTGGCGCACGATCACCTCGATGTGCTTGTCGTTGATCGCCACGCTCTGGGAACGATAGACCTCCTGGATCTTGTCGACCAGGTAACGCTGGAGCTCCCTCTCGCCCTTGACCCTGAGGATGTCGCGCGGGTCGATGTTCATCGTCTCGCCGACGAGGACGTCCCCGGCACTGACGAACTCGCCGTCCTGCACGTTGACGTGGACGTTGCGGGCAACGGTGTACTCCTGGGCCTCGCCCGCCTCGTTCTCGACGGTGATGACGCGGTTTCCCTTCACGAACTCCTTGCCCAGACGGACGACGCCGTCGATGTCGGCGATGACCGCCGCTTCGCCCCGCGGCTTGCGGGCCTCGAAGAGCTCCTGGACCCGCGGAAGACCGCCGGTGATGTCCTTGGTCTTGGTCGTTTCCCGCGGGATCTTCGCCAGCGTGTCGCCGGGATGGACCTCGGCGCCGTCGTTGACCACCAGGTGCGCTCCCACCGGCAGCGAGTAGCTCCTCGCTCCGGTCGCATCAAGAACCTTCAGCGCGGGAGCCCGCTTCTCGCTCTGCGACGCCTCGACGATGATCCGTTCGGTCAGTCCGGTGACCTTGTCCGTCTCTTCGCGGACGTTCTCGCCGTCCACGATGTCGTGGAACTCCACGCGTCCGCCGACCTCGGAGAGGATGGCGGAGGTGAACGGATCCCACTCGACCAGATCGGTTCCCGGCTCGACTTCCTGGTTCTCGCGCACGAGAAGGTGGGAGCCGTAGGTCAGCGGGTGGCGCTCGAGTTCGCGGCCCGCCTCGTCGACCAGAACCAGCTTGCCGTTCCGGTTGACGACGACCAGGGCGCCTTCGCGGCTGTCGACCGTGGCGACCTGGATGAGCTTGACCCAGCCCTTGTTCCGCGCCGCGTGCCGGGACTGTTCCGAAACGCGGCTGGCGGTGCCGCCGAAGTGGAACGTGCGCATCGTCAACTGCGTGCCGGGCTCGCCGATCGACTGGGCGGCGATGACGCCCACGGCTTCGCCGAGGTCGACGCTGCGGCCAGTCGCCAGGTTGCGGCCGTAGCACGCGGCGCAGACGCCGCGGCGGGTCTCGCAGGTCAGCACCGAGCGGATCTTCACCCGCTCGATGCCCGCCGCCTGGAGGTTGTTCGCCATCCTCTCGGTGATCCCGTCACCGACCGAGAGGAGCTGGTCGCCGGTCATCGGATCGAAGATGTCCTCCTGGCTGACGCGTCCGACCAGGCGGTCACGCAACGGTTCGAGGGTGTCTCCGCCTTCCATGATCGCACCGACGACGATTCCGTCGATCGTGCCGCAGTCCTCCTCGGTGACGATCACGTCCTGGGCGACATCGACCAGGCGGCGCGTCAGGTAGCCCGAATCGGCGGTCTTGAGCGCCGTGTCGGCCAGACCCTTGCGGGCGCCATGGGTCGAAATGAAGTACTGCAGGACGGACAGGCCCTCGCGGAAGTTCGCGTGAATCGGGGTCTCGATCACCTCGCCCGACGGCTTGGACATCAGGCCGCGCATGCCCGCCAACTGCCGGACCTGCTCGCGGGAACCCCGGGCGCCCGAGTCGGCCATCAGGTTGATCGGGTTGAACTCGCCCCGTTCGGCCTCGACGTCCTTCATCTCGCGGAACATCTCGCTCGAGACGTTCTCCGTGACCCGATGCCAGATGTCGATGATCTTGTTCTTGCGCTCACCGGCGGTGATGACGCCCGCGCTGCGCTGCTTCTCGATCTCCAGCACCTCGCCGCGCGCTTCCTCGATCAGCTTCTCCTTCGTCGACGGCACGACCATGTCGTCGACGCCGAAGGAGATGCCGGCCCGGGTCGCGTACTGGAAGGTGATCTCCTTGATCTCGTCAAGCATCCTGACCGCCAGATCGGCGCCGTGGCGGATGTAGCAGTAGCCGACCAGATCCTGCAGGCCGCGCTTGCGCATCAGACCGTTGATGAACGGCAGCTCGTCCGGCAGGTGATCGTTCAGGATGACCCGGCCGACGGTGGTTTCGACCACCTCGCCGTCGAGCTGCTGCAGCTCCGCGTGGACGATGTCCTGCGTGTCGTGCTGCGCTCCGAGATCGACGTACGGGCCGCTCAGACGCAGACGAATCGGCGTCTGCGTCTCGACCACCGCGTCCTCGAGGGCGAACAGGACCTCGTCGACGCTGGCGAAGGTCCGCCCCTCGCCGAGCGCGCCCGGCCGGGGCATGGTCAGGTAGTAGCCGCCCAGCACCAGATCCTGACTGGGCACCGCCAGCGGCCGGCCGTGGGCCGGACTCAGGATGTTGTTCGAGGCCTGCATCAGCACATGGCTCTCGATCTGGGCCTTGGGCGAGAGGGGAACGTGAACCGCCATCTGGTCGCCGTCGAAGTCCGCGTTGAACGCGGCGCAGACCAGGGGGTGAATCTGGATCGCCTTGCCTTCGATCAGGACCGGCTGAAACGCCTGGATGCCCAGACGGTGAAGCGTGGGCGCGCGGTTCAGGAGCACGGGATGATCGCGGATGACGTCGTCCAGGGCGTCCCAGACAACCTCCTCCTCCCGCTCGACCATCTCCTTGGCGGCCTTGATCGTGCCGACGTACTCGCGCTCTTCCAGCCAGCTGTAGATGAAGGGCTTGAACAGCTCGAGCGCCATCTTCTTCGGAAGCCCGCACTCGTTCAGCCTCAGGTCGGGACCGACCACGATCACCGAGCGCCCCGAGTAGTCGACGCGCTTGCCGAGCAGGTTCTGGCGGAAGCGGCCCTGCTTGCCCTTCAGGGTGTCGGACAGGGACTTGAGCGGACGGTTGTTCGAACCCTTGAGGACCCGGCCGCGGCGGCCGTTGTCGAACAGGGCGTCGACGGCCTCCTGCAGCATCCGCTTCTCGTTGCGGACGATGACCTCCGGGGCGCGCAGCTCGAGCAGTTTCTTGAGCCGGTTGTTCCGGTTGATGACGCGGCGGTAGAGGTCGTTCAGATCGCTCGTCGCGAAGCGTCCGCCGTCCAGCGGCACCAGCGGCCGCAGCTCGGGCGGAATGACCGGAATCACGTCCAGGATCATCCACTCCGGACGGTGACCGCTGCGCCGGAAGGCGTTGACCACCTTGAGCCGCTTGGCCGCCTTCAGACGGCGGATCTGGCTGGTGTCGGAGCGCATGACGATCCGGAGTTCCTCGGCCAGTTCATCGATGTCGATGCGGGCCAGGAGTTCCTTGATCGCCTCGGCGCCCATCCGGGCGTCGAAGCCGTCCGGGCCGTACTCCTCGCGCAGTTCGCGGTAGCGCTCCTCGGAGACGAGCTCGTTGTCTTCGAGATCCGTGTCGCCGGGATCGATGACCACGTAGCTCTCGAAGTAGAGAATGCGCTCGAGGTTGCGCAGACTCAGATCGAGCAGGTGGCCGATGCGGCTGGGCAACCCCTTGAAGAACCAGACGTGGCTGGCCGGACTGGCCAGCTCGATGTGGCCCATGCGCTCCCGCCGTACCCGCGAGCGCGTGACCTCGACGCCGCACTTGTCGCAGACGACGCCGCGGTGCTTCATCCGCTTGTACTTGCCGCACAGACATTCCCAGTCCGTCATCGGCCCGAAGATCTTCGCGCAGAAGAGGCCGTCCCGCTCCGGCTTGAACGTGCGGTAGTTGATCGTCTCGGCCTTCGTGACTTCTCCGTAGCTCCAGGAGCGGATCTTCTCCGGTGAAGCCAGCGCGATCTTGATCGCGTTGAAGTCCTTGGCCGACTGCGTCTTCTCGAAACTGGACAGTGGTTGCACCCGCGACCTCCTAGACCTTCATCAACTCGACGTCAAGACACAGACTCTGCAGCTCGCGCACCAGTACGTTGAACGACTCCGGCAGCCCCGGGTCTTCCGGCACGTCGCCCTTGACCAGCGCCTCGTAGGCGCGGCTCCGGCCCTCGACATCGTCGCTCTTGACCGTGAGCAGCTCCTGCAGGGTATAGGCGGCGCCATAGGCCTGCAGCGCCCACACCTCCATTTCACCAAAGCGCTGGCCGCCGAACTGGGCCTTGCCGCCGAGGGGTTGCTGGGTGATCAGCGAGTAGGGCCCGATCGACCGCGCGTGAATCTTGTCGTCCACCAGGTGGGACAGCTTCAGCATGTAGATGTAGCCAACCGTGACCTTCTGCTCGAAGGCGTCGCCGGTGACGCCGTCGTGGAGCGTCGTCTTGCCCGAAGACGGCAGCTCCGCCTCGTCCAGCAGTTCCTTGAGCCGCGACTCCTGGATTCCGTCGAACACCGGAGTCGCGAACTTGACGCCCAGGGACTTGCCGGCCCAGCCGAGATGCGTCTCCAGAATCTGGCCGACGTTCATCCGGCTCGGCACGCCGAGCGGATTCAGCACGATCTCGACGGGCGTGCCGTCCGGCAGGTAGGGCATGTCCTCTTCCGGCAGGATGCGCGAGATGACGCCCTTGTTGCCGTGGCGGCCCGCCATCTTGTCGCCGACCTGGAGCTTGCGCTTCATCGCCACGAACACCTTGACGAGCTTGATCACGCCGGGAGGCAGTTCGTCGCCCTTCTGGAGGAGCTTGATCTTCTCCTCGTTCACCCGGTGCATGACCTCGATGTAGGAGTCCGTGTGCTCGTAGATCTCCGACACTTCCTTCAGCAGGTCTTCCTGCCTCAGGGGCAGCGCCAGGATCTCGCGCCGGGTCAGGCGTTCGAGATGCTCGTACTCGATCTTCTCGCCCCTCTTCAGGAGGCCCTCGCCGTCCCGGTCCTTGACCCCTGCGGCGGGCTTGAGACCGACCAGAAGATCGGCGATCTTCTTGTTCCGCTCCTCGTGCATGATGCGCGTCTGGTCGCGGATGTTCTTCTCCAGCCGGCCGACCTCCTGCTCCTCGATCTCGAGCGCCCGCTCGTCCTTCTCGACGCCCTTGCGGGCGAAGATCTTGACTTCGACCACGGTGCCCTCGATGCCCGGAGGCGCCTTCAGGCTTGCGTCCCGTACATCCCCGGCCTTCTCGCCGAAGATCGCGCGCAGCAGCTTCTCCTCCGGGGTGAGCTGGGTCTCGCCCTTCGGCGTGACCTTGCCGACCAGGATGTCGCCGGCCTTGACCGAAGCGCCGATCCGGATCACGCCGCTCTCGTCGAGGTCGGCGAGCGCCGCCTCCGAGACGTTGGGGATGTCCCGGGTGATCTCCTCGGGCCCCAGCTTGGTGTCGCGGGCCTCGATCTCGAACTCCTCGATGTGGATCGAAGTGTAGGCGTCGTCCCGCACCAGGCGCTCTGAAACCAGGATCGCGTCCTCGAAGTTGTAGCCGCGCCAGGGCATGAAGGCGACCAGAACGTTGCGCCCCAGGGCCAGTTCGCCTTCTTCGGTCGAGGCGCCGTCGGCCAGGACGTCGCCCCGGGCCACCCGCTGGCCCTCGCCGACGATCGGCTTCTGGTGAACGCAGGTGTTCTGGTTCGATCGGCGGAACTTGGTCAACTGGTAGATGTCGGCGCCGAATTCACGCGGCTCGCCGGTCTCCGGATCCGCGCCCTCGACCCGGACGATCACCCGGTCGGCGTCCACGGAATCGACGACGCCGGCACGCTGGCAGAGCACCACCGCACCCGAGTTGCGGGCGACGATCCCCTCGAGCCCGGTGCCGACGATCGGCGAATCCGAGCGCAGCAGCGGTACCGCCTGGCGCTGCATGTTCGAACCCATCAGGGCGCGGTTGGCGTCGTCGTTCTCGAGGAACGGAATCAGGGCCGCCGCCACGCTGACGAGCTGCTTCGGACTGATGTCCATGTAGTCGACGCGTTCCCGGTCGACCGTCACGAAGTCCCCGCGGGCACGCGCCACCGGCCGCTCGTTCTCGAGGAAGCCCCTGTCGTCGATCCTGGTGTTGGCCTGGGCGATGATGTACTTCTCTTCCTCCCACGCAGTGAGGTAGAAGGGCTCCGGTTCGGCTTCCACCTGCCGCTTCTTGTTCCGCCTGAGGCGGTTGTTCTCAGCCGTGAGTTCGTCGGCCGAGACGATCTGGCCGAGGGCGAACGTGCCGTCGCCGGGCTTGATCACCTTGAAGTGGTCGATGACCCGGCCGCCCTCCACCTTCTTGTAGGGGCTCTGGATGAAGCCGTAGTCGTTGATCTGGGCGTAGGTCGCCAGCGAGGAGATGAGGCCGATGTTCGGCCCCTCGGGGGTCTCGATGGGACAGATACGGCCGTAGTGCGAGGCATGCACGTCGCGGACCTCGAAGCCCGCGCGCTCGCGTGACAGTCCGCCCGGGCCAAGCGCGGACAGCCGCCGCTTGTGGGTGACCTCGGACAGCGGGTTCGTCTGATCCATGAACTGCGAGAGCTGGGACGAACCGAAGAACTCCTTGATCGCCGCGATGACCGGCTTGGAGTTGATCAGGTCGTGCGGCATCGCCGAGTCGATGTCCTGGTGCACGGACATCTTCTCCTTGATCGCCCGCTCCATGCGCACCAGACCGACCCGGAACTGGTTCTCGAGCAGCTCGCCGACCGCGCGCACCCGGCGATTGCCCAGGTTGTCGATGTCGTCGACCTGCCCCACGTCCTTCTGCAACTGCAGGAGGTACTTGATCACGCGGTAGAAGTCCTCCGCGGAGAGCGTCTTCTGGTCGACCGGCACCTCCGTCTCGAGCTTGATGTTGAACTTGAACCGGCCCACCCGAGAGAAGTCGTACCGCTTGGCGTCGAAGAACATCCCGTAGAACAGCGAACGGGCGCTCTCGTGGGTCGGCGGGTCGCCGGGACGCATCCGCCGGTAGATCTCGATCTGCGCTTCCTTGGTGTCCCGGGTCGTGTCCTTGGCCAGGGTGTTCGAGATCGTGGCGCCGCACAGCTCCCAGTCGGGGAAGAACACCTCGAGTTCGCTGTGGTTGCGTCCGTCGAGCCGTTCGTCGAGATCCTCGGGAATCGGCTCGTTCGCCTCGAGCAGCACCTCGCCGGTGTCCGCGTCGATCACGTCGGCGATCAGGAAGGCCGGCTCGAGCTCCTGCGGTCCGACCTCGGCCTCGATGTTGTCGCCGGCGTCGAGCCGCTCGATCGCCGTCTCGTCCAGAGTCAGACCGGCGAAGACGCTGTAGCGGTGACGGACGCCCCGGCTCGAGCGTTCGCGCAGGCGTTCGCGCTCCAGCACCTCGGGACCGATGCCGAGGCGGTACACGCCGCCGCCCTCGATCGTCAGCGGCAGCGCGGTGTAGAACTGCCGGAGGATCTGCTCGTTCGTCTCCAGGCCCAGCGCGCGCAGGAAGACGGTGCCGTGGAACTTCCGTTTGCGGTCGATGCGGACCTGGAGGATGTCCTTCTGGTCGTACTCGAACTCGACCCAGGAGCCGCGATAGGGGATGATCTTCGCCAGGTAGACGCGCTTGTCGCGGGTGAAGAAGACGCCGGGACTGCGGTGCAACTGGCTCACGATCACCCGCTCGGTGCCGTTGATGATGAAGGTGCCGGTGTCGGTCATCAGCGGGATCTCGCCGAAATAGACCTCTTCCTCCTTGGCGTCCCGCATCATCCGCTGGCCGGTCTCCGGGTCCTTGTCGTAGACGAAGAGCCGGAACGTGACCTTGAGCGGCACCGCGTAGGTCATGCCTCGCGCGCGGCACTCGTTTTCCGAGTACTTGTGCTGCAGTTCGACCGGCCCGCCGCAGGTGTCGCACTTGGTCACCCGGTTCGCGTTGACCGCGCCGCAGCTCGGGCAGCCGACGCTGTCCTCGAGCGGGTGGTCGGTCATGATCTTCGCGCCGCAGTTCGTGCACGACATGCGCAGGTACTCAAGCCCCTTCAGACCCTTGCCGTCTTCGCTGCAGCGGCACTTCCAGTCGCCGATCGAGTAGCTCACGAAGTCGAGCGAACAGGTCTCCCGGAAGTCCCAGAACGGGAAGATCCCCGTGAAGACCGCCTGCAGGCCGTGGTTCTCCCGCTCCTCCGGGAGCAGGCTCATCTGCAGGAACCGATCGTACGAGCGGCGCTGCACCCCGATCAGGTCGGGAATCGCCAGCGTCGTCTCGATGGTCGAGAAGTCGATCCGCCCGTTGCCGTTGCCGTTGCGGTGACCGTTCTGCGCAACTGAAATGTCCGTCATGCTTCGATGTCCTCTACGTCAGATCCCTGCACGAGGTGAAAACGCACGAATGCCGCCCCGGCGCGTGACGCCGGGTCGAGGTTGGCCAGTTCGATTCTACGCCGACCGCGGGGAAGAGCGCCAGCCGAAATGACTACTTGACCTCGGCCTGACCGCCGGCCTCCTCCAGTTTGCCCTTGACCTCTTCGGCCTCTTCCTTCGAGACGGCCTCCTTGACCGCGACCGGCGCCGACTCGACCAGGTCCTTGGCCTCCTTGAGACCCAGGCTGGTGACCTCGCGCACGACCTTGATCACGGCGATCTTCTTGTCGCCGAAAGAGGTCAACTGAACGTCGAACTCCGTCTGCTCTTCGGCTTCCTGGGCCTCGCCGGCGCCCGCCATGGCCGCCATCGGGACCGCCGCCGCGGCCGCCGAAACGCCGTAGTGCTCTTCGAGCTCCTTGACCAGCGTGTTGAGCTCCAGGACGGTCATCTCGTCGATCTGTTCGATCAGATCCGCTGCTGCTACTGCCATCTTCTTGGCTCCCTCATGGTTCACCGGCGCCGGCTCGGCGCCGCGTTTCCAAACTTCCTGACAGGGCCGGAATCAGCCCTCACTCTCCGGATTTGCTTCCTTCTGATCCGCGACCTGGTTCAAGGCACGGAGGAACTGCGGCGTGATGTCCCCAAGCCCCCGGACCAGCCGCGCGATCGGCGACTGGAGCAGGAACAGGAGCTTCGCCACCAGCGCTTCCCGGCTGGGCAGACTGGCGATCTCCTTGATCGCATCCGCCGACACCTGCTGGCCGTCCACCAGGCCGGCCTTGAACTCAAGGACCGGCACGTCTTCCGCGAACTCGGTCAGCGTCTTGGCCAGCCCCACCGGATCGTCGTCGCTGTAGGCGATCGCGGTCGGCCCGACCAGGTGATCCGACAGGGCGCCGAGACTGCTGTCTTCGAACGCGAGCCTGGCGATCCGGTTCTTGACCACCGAGTAGCTTCCGCCCGCCGTTCGCACGCGGCGCCTCAGATCGTTCACCTGCCCCACCGTGATGCCGGAGAAGCCCACCAGGAATGCGTGCGGCGCGTCCGCCATGTCGCCCTGGTAGCTGGCCAGCAACTCGGCCTTCGTCTCCCGTGTCAATGCCATCTCTCTCGACCTCCTCGTGACCGGCCCGGCAGATCAGGCGGCCTCGACCGCGGCGGCTTCGGACGAATCGACCCGCACGCCCGGTCCCATCGTCGAACTCAGATTGACCGAACGCAGGTACGTACCCTTGGCGGCGCTCGGACGCGCACGCATGATCTCGGAGAGCAACGCCGTTGCGTTCTCCACCAGGCTCTCCGTCTCGAACGAGACCTTGCCGAGCGGCGCGTGAACGACGCCCGCCTTGTCGACGCGGAAGTTGACCTTGCCCGCCTTGATGTCGTCGATCGCCTTCGCCACATCGGGAGTGACGGTGCCGGTCTTCGGATTCGGCATCAGGCCGCGCGGCCCGAGCACGCGGCCGAGCCGGCCGACGACCCGCATCATGTCCGGGGTCGCCACCACGGCGTCGAAGTCCAGCCAGCCTTCCTGGATACGGCTCGCGAGTTCCTCGCCGCCCACGTGATCGGCGCCCGCCGCTTCCGCGTCCTGCAGCTTCTCGCCCGACGCGAACACCAGCACGCGGACGGTGCGACCCGTGCCGTGCGGAAGGACCACGGTGCCGCGCACCATCTGGTCCGCGTGCCTCGGGTTGACCCCCAGCCGGATCGCGATCTCGACGGTCTCGTCGAACTTCGCGAAGCTGCCGTCCTTGATCCGCTGCAGCGCCTCTTCCAGACCGTATGGCCGGTCTTCCACCCCCGCCCTCGCTTCGTCGTACTTCCTGCCTCGAGTGGCCACGCGCTTTCTCCCTTGAGCCTCTGTTCCCGATGCTTCCGCGCCGCTCAGGCGACGATCTCCAGGCCCATCGAACGGGCCGTGCCGGCGATGATCCGGCAGGCGCCCTCCAGGTCGACCGCGTTCAGATCCGGCATCTTCGTGCGGGCGATCTCCTCGAGCTGGGCCTGAGTCACCTGGCCGACCTTGTCCCGGTTCGGCTCGGAAGACCCCTTGTCCTGGGCCGCGGCCTTCAGCAGGAGAACCGCGGCCGGCGGCGTCTTGGTGATGAACGAGTAGGTGCGGTCCGCATAGACGGTGATCACGACCGGGATGATCATCCCGGCTTCGCCCTGCGTCCTGGCGTTGAACGCCTTGCAGAAGTCCATGATGTTGAGGCCCGCCTGACCCAGCGCGGGCCCGACCGGAGGCGCCGGCGTCGCCCCGCCAGCGGGGATCTGCAGCTTGATCTGCCCGGCTACCCTCTTGCCTGTCGTTCTTTGCGCCATCGTTCCTACCTGGTTGTGCCTGAATCGCTAGTCCTCAGGTCTTCTGGACCTGCAGGAACTCGAGTTCCACCGGCGTCTGGCGGCCGAAGATGGTCACCATCACCTTGAGCGTGCTCCGCTCGAGGTTGATCTCCTCCACGGTGCCCGTGAAGTTGTTGAAGGGGCCATCGACGATCTTCACCAGCTCGCCCTTCTCGAACAGGTATTTCGGCTTCGGCTTGTCCTTGGCCGTGGCCACCTTCTCGATGATCGCGTCGACCTCGTCCTGACCAAGCGGCGTCGGCTCCTTGCCGGTGCCGACGAAGCCGGTCACCTTGGGCGTGTTCTTGACCACGTGCCACGCCTTGTCGGAGATCTTCAGTCGCCCGTCGCCGCGCGGTTCGCACTCGATCTCGACCAGGATGTAGCCGGGGAAGAACTTGCGCTGCGTCTCCCGCTTCTTGCCGCCCTTCAGTTCGACGATCGTCTCCGTGGGAATGCGCACCTCGCCGAACGCGTCCCCCATGCCGTGAGCCTCGGCGCGCTGCCGCAGCGTCTCCCGGACGCGCTCTTCATATCCCGAGTACGTATGCACGATGTACCACTGCCGCCGCGGCCCGGAGGCCTCCCCGGCGCCGTCCTCCGCGACCTCTACGCTGCCCGTGGCTGCCGTTTCGACTTCGCTCATCGCGTACTCCCCGCCGTCGGCCGGTTCCGGCTCACTGCCCCAGGAGAAGGTTGTTGAGACCGTTGTAGAGGCGCAGGATGACGACGTCGGCTACCCACAGGAAGATGGCGAAGATCACGCTCGTGATCAGCACCACGACCGTGGTGCCCACGACCTCCTCCCGCGAGGGGAAGGTCACCTTCTTCATCTCGGTGCGCACTTCGCCCAGGAAGGCACCGAGCCTGCGGACACTTGCCATCTGCGTTCCTCCGACTCCCTCTTCTGTTCCCTGAAACCGGCCTACGCCTTTGTCCGGACGCCCAAGCCGTGTTGCCGTCTACGTCCTCCGAAGGAAGGTCTGGCAGGCCAGGAGGGTCTCGAACCCCCAACCTTCGGTTTTGGAGACCGATGCTCTACCAATTGAGCTACTGGCCTGAATCTCCCAACTCGAGCAGGTACCGGTTACTCGACGATGTCGGTGACGGTGCCGGCGCCCACCGTGCGGCCGCCCTCGCGGATCGCGAAGCGAACGCCCTTCTCCATCGCGATCGGAGCGATCAGCTCCACGTCCAGAGTCACGTTGTCGCCAGGCATCACCATCTCCGTACCCGACGGCAGGTTCGCCACACCCGTCACGTCCGTCGTACGGAAGTAGAACTGGGGACGGTAACCGTCGAAAAACGGCGTGTGACGACCGCCCTCGTCCTTGTTCAACACGTACACCTCACCGCTGAACTTCGTGTGAGGAGTGATCGACTTCGGCTTCGACAGCACCTGGCCGCGCTCCACCTCGTCCTTCTTCGTGCCACGAAGCAGAACCCCGATGTTGTCCCCCGCCTCGCCGGAGTCCAGCAGCTTCCGGAACATCTCCACGCCCGTCACCACCGTCGACTCCGTGTCGCGAATGCCCACGATCTCCACCGTGTCGCCGACCGTCACGCGGCCGCGCTCCACCCGGCCCGTCACCACCGTGCCGCGGCCCGAAATCGTGAAGATGTCCTCGATCGGCATCAGGAAGTCCTGGTCCACCGCGCGCTCCGGAGTCGGCACGTAGGAGTCCACCTCCGCCAGAAGCTCAACGACCTTCGAACCCCACTCGCTCTCCGGATCGCCCTCATCCAGCGCCTTCAACGCCGAACCACGAACGATCGGAATGTCGTCGCCGGGAAACTCGAACGACGACAGCAGGTCGCGAAGCTCGAGCTCCACCAGGTCCAGCAGCTCCTCGTCGTCCACCATGTCGCACTTGTTCATGAAGACCACGATGTACGGCACGCCAACCTGACGCGCCAGCAGCACGTGCTCCCGCGTCTGAGGCATCGGACCGTCGGCGGCCGACACCACCAGGATCGCACCGTCCATCTGGGCCGCGCCCGTGATCATGTTCTTCACGTAGTCCGCGTGACCAGGACAGTCCACGTGAGCGTAGTGGCGGTTCTCCGTCTCGTACTCCACGTGAGCCGTCGCGATCGTGATCCCGCGCTCACGCTCCTCCGGAGCCTTGTCGATCTCGTCGAACGGCACGAAGTCCGCGCCGCCCTTCTTCGCCAGTATGTTCGTGATCGCTGCCGTCAGCGTCGTCTTGCCGTGATCCACGTGACCGATCGTCCCCACGTTCACGTGCGGCTTCGTACGCTCGAACTTCTCCTTCGCCATGACGCTCGTTGCCTCTCCCGCCTCAGCGGATCAACTGTCCGTGTTTGTGTTCTGCCTGGATAAGCCTGTCTGGAGCCCACGACCGGATTTGAACCGGTGACCCCTTCCTTACCAAGGAAGTGCTCTACCCCTGAGCCACGTGGGCAGCCGTCTCAGGTTTCCCCGCCTTCAAGTCTCTGGTGTGTTCGGGACCCCCGTTTCCGCTCCCCAGGTCGACCCTCGACACGCAATGCGACCCGCACCTCGGAGCTGACTCCTGCGGTGCTTCGCGGGGAAGGGGCGGAGTCTAGCCGCTTCTGCGGCAGCCGTAAACCCCCCCTACGGCGCCTGGTGGCGAACGACCTCGCCATCGACCAGGAAGACGACATCCTCGGCGATGTTCGTCGCCAGATCGGCCATCCGCTCCAGGTAGCGCGAGATAGACAGGAACTGGATGCAGACCGCCGCGGACCCGGGTTCTTCCTCGATCATCGCCGCCACCACGCCGTACATCGCCTCATGGCTTCGGTCGACGACCTCGTCCTCGGCAATGACCGAGCGGGCGAGCTCCGTGTCGCCCCCCACGACGGCGTCCAGCGCCGCCCGCAGCATCTTCGGGATGCGCTCGGCCATGGTCCAGATCTCCCGTGGCACCTCGACCGACTCCGCCACGGCCAGACTCTCGGCCCGCTCCGCGAGGTTGCGGGCCAGATCGCCCGCGCGTTCCAGGTCGTTGTTCACCTTGAGGAAGGTCACGACCTGCCTCAGGTCCGACGCCACCGGCGAGTGCAGCGCCAGGATCTTGAGGCACTCCTCCTCGACTTCGATCTCGCGGGCGTCGATCACCCGGTCCTGGCGCTGGACTTCGTGCGCGAGATCGACGCTGCGCTCCCTGAGCGCCTGCAGCGACTTCGCGATCATGTCCTCGACCATCGACGCGACAGCGAGAAGCGCGCGCGTCACATCGTCGAGATCACGTTGTAGATGAATCCGCAAGAGAAGATCCTAACCGGCCACGACCGGGCCGCGACGAAATGTCGCGCAGCCGTGTAAAGAGTGCGTGAAGCCGGATCAGGACTGCGGCCCGGCCGGGTCGCGCGGTCCGGCCTGGCGCGCGGTCGGCAGCCAGAAACGGAACGTCGAGCCGTGATCCCGTTCGCTCTCCACCTCGACACCCCCTCCGTGCCTCTGAACGACGTTCTTGACGATCGAGAGCCCGAGACCGGTGCCACCGAGCTCCCGTGAGCGGGCCCGGTCGACGCGGTAGAAGCGCTCGAAGATCCGATCCAGGTGTTCGGGGGCAATTCCCGGCCCCTCGTCCTCGACCTCGAGAACCGCCCGCCCGTTCAGCGCGTGGAGGCGAACGACGACCCTTCCGCCCTCTGCCGAGTACTTCACCGCGTTGTCGACCAGATTGGACAGCGCCTGCCGGAGCGCTTCCTCCTCACCGCGGACGTTGACCGGCGCGCCGGGGCAGTCGGCCACCAGTTCCACGCTCCGCGCGTCGCCTGACGGCCGGAGCAGACCCAGCACTTCCTCCACCTGCGCCCGCAGGTCGACGAGGTTCTCCAGCCGCTCCGCCGAGGATTCGATCCGCGACAGGGTCAGCAGATCGGAGACGAGGGCGCCCAGACGGCTGCTCTGCTTGCGGATCTTGCGGAGGAAACGGCGCCGGGTTCCGGCGTCCACGTCCTCCCGCTCGAGCAGGGTCTCGACGTAGCCGTGGATCGCCGTAAGCGGCGTCTTCAGCTCGTGCGAGACGTTCGACACGAAATCGCGGCGCATGCCCTCCAGTCTCTCCAGCTCGGAGATCTCGTGAATCACCGCGACAGCGCCCTCGACCAGCTCGCCGCTGTCGCTCGCCGTGAGCAGGGGCGACGCGTTCAGTTCGAACTTCCGCTGGTCGACCTCCGAGCCGCCGGAACTCACGAGCCCGAAGGACCGACTCACCTGCGTTCGCTTCTCCATCGCCTCGATCAGGGCCCCCGAGAGTTCAGGCTGCCGCGACAGCTCGTAGACGGGACGGCCGACCGCCGTCTCGGGAGACGACCGGCCGAACCACTCCGCGGCGACCGCGTTCAGGTGGAGCACCTGCCGGTCGAGGTCGATCGCCACCACTCCCTCGACCATGCCGCCAAGCACTGCCGTCAACTGGTTCCGGTCGGCCCTCAGTTGATCGAGCTGTTCGGCGAACCGCGTCCGGCCCGCCTCGAGACCCGATTCAAGCCGCGCCAACTCGTCTCCAACGCCGGACTCAGGTTCCGCTCCGAAGAGCTCGGCCGCCTTTTCCGCCAGACGCCCGGCGCGCTCCGCCAGCCGACGGGCGCCAACCCCGGCCGCGGCAATCGCCAGGATGGCAACGGGCGCAGCCACGGCGGCGCCGAGGAGGCCGGAGGCCATGGCGCTGCCTGTCAGGAATCCCGCCGCGAGCAGAACGGCCCCGCTCAGGGTCAGTCTCCAGTACAGCGGTGAGCGAGTCATCGATTCCGTGTCGGCAACGCTAGGACCTTGCGCCGCAAAACGCCGCGTAGCAAGTTGTGCGGCGAAAGGTCATAGCGAGGTGGGGCTCGGGCCAGACATGGAGCCTGCGACAGGTTTGGCGGCTCTAGCCCCGGTCTTCGTCCTCCCGGAAACGGTACCCGATTCCGCGCACCGTCTCGATCAGGTCGCGGTGCGGACCGAGCTTCTTGCGCACCGCCCGGATGTGGACGTCGATGTTCCTGTCGATCACCACCGCGCGGTCGCCGATCGCCCGGTCCACGAGTTGGCCGCGAGTGAACACGCGGCCGGGGTGAGAAGCCAGGAAGTGCAGCAGCCGGAACTCGGTCGGAGTGAACTCCAGGCGCCGGCCCTCGACGTCGATCCGGTGCTTCACCGGGTCGATCGCGAGCGGACCCCGGACGATCTTCCGTTCCGGGTCGCGCTCCCGTACGCCGCCGCGGCGAAGCACGGCCCGGATGCGCGCGATCAGCTCCCGAGGACTGAACGGCTTGTGGATGTAGTCATCGGCGCCAACGCCGAGGCCCAGGACGACGTCGCTCTCCTCGCCGCGAGCCGTGACCATGATCACGGGCAGGTCGCGCGTCGAGTCGACGGCGCGAAGGCGGCGGCAGACATCCAGGCCGTCCAGGCCGGGCAACAGCAGGTCCAGCAGCACGATGTCCGGCTTTTCGCGGCCGATCACGGACAGCCCGCTCCGGCCGCTGGTCGCGGTCGCAACCTCGAAGCCCTCGCGCCGGAGGTTGTACTCGATCAGTTCGAGAATGTCCGGCTCGTCCTCGATGACGACGACCTTGGTGGCGCTCATGCCTGAACCAAGGCTAGCCAGTCTTTCGTGAACGGGCGATAAAGCCGGCGTTCTCGTCTCCGCCCCGAACACACAGGATCGGGCCACGCCTTCTTCACGTTCTCTTCACGCCTTCTTCAAAGGGTAGCCGGGCGAGCGGCCGCCGGGCCGGCTGCTCCCGGCGACGCCACCGAGACCGACACCGACCCAGCGAGGACTGCGAATGTTCCGTTCCCCGGCTCTTGCCGCGCTGCTTCTGGTCAGCGCGGCCACCACGACGCAGGCGCAGGAAGACGGAGCCTTCGACATCTCCGTCGGCGGGCGAGTCCACGTCGAGGCCAGTTCCTCCTCGCCCGACCCGGCGCTCGAAGAGCGGTTCGAGTTCGAGGACGGCGTCGACTGGCGACGCGCCCGCCTGGTGCTGAACGGGGAGTTCCTCGACCGGTTCACGTTCAAGATCGAGCACGACATCGCGAGCGGCGACATCGTGCCCACGGACGTCTTCCTCGAGGCAACGCCGAACGACGGCGCGGCGACCTTCCGCGCGGGCCACTTCAAGGAGCCGTTCAGCATCTCGATCCAGCAATCGTCCAACTACCACTCCTTCATCGCCCGCTCGGCCGCGGTCACCGCCCTGGCGCCCGGCCGGAACCTCGGCTTCATGGTCCACGACCGGCTGGCCGGCGACCGCGTCGCCTGGGCCGTCGGCGCCTTCCGCGACAGCGACGGCTACGACATGCGGCCCGGATCGGACTGGAGCCTGACCGGCCGCCTCACCGGTCTCGCCCTGGATGGGGACGAAGAAAGCGATCCCCTGCTCCACCTCGGCGTCGCTCTCTCCCACCGCCAGCCCACCGCGGACGCCGTCCGTCTGCGCGGCCGCACCGGCGTCCGGCTCGCGCCGCGCAAGGTCGACACGGGCTGGCTGCCGGCCGACGGCATGCGGCTGCTGGGCGCCGAGTTCCTGCTCGCGCGGAGTTCCTTCTGGCTGCAGGGCGAGGTGCTGTCGGCCCAGGTCGACCTCCTGCCCGCTGGTTCCCCGGATGGCCGGAGCGCCCGGTTCGACGCCCAGTACGTCGAAGCGGGCTGGTTCCTCACCGGCGAGAGGAAGGCCTACAGCCGAAGCGGCCGCTCCTTCACTCGGGTGAGGCCGAAGGCGCCCGTGACCGAAGGCAGGGGCGCCTGGGAACTCGCGGCGCGCTGGGACCACATCGATCTGACCGGCGGCTCCACTCTCGGCGGCAGCCAGCAGAGCCTGTCTCTGGCCCTCAACTGGTATCTCCGCGGCAACCTGCGGGTGCTCATGAACTACGTCTCGACCGACCCGGACGGCGCCGGATCGGTCGAGCACGCTGGCGTCTTGCTGCACTTCGACTTCTAGGGGCTTGCGCCGCTAGAACGAGTAGCCGACGCCCAGGCTGATCGCCCTGCCCGGATCGTAGAGGCGGAACGTCTCTCCGCCCTGGCTCCAGTTGCGCTCCTCACCCAGGGCGTTCACGACCGCCAGCTTGAGGTCCAGGCCGGCGACGATGCCCTGGCGCCACACGATGTCCACGCTGCTGCGCGCCTCCTCGATCACGTCCGGCAGACCGAACACGCCGCCGAGGTGGACCTTGTCGTCCACCATGCCGTAGAGGACGCGAAGCGTCGTGTCGTGGCTGTCCGGCGCCCACTCGAGCCCGAGATTGACCAGGTTCTCGGGCTGACCGGTCAGCGGCCGGACGGGATTCGTCAGCACCGTCGTGCCGGCGTCGATCCGGATCTCGGAGTCGATGAACGTGTAGTTCAGGATGGCCGTCCAGTCTTCGGCGGCGGAACCGACGAAGCCGAGGTTGCGACGGAACTCGAGCTCCAGGCCCAGGTTGCGGGCGCCCTCCGCATTGCGGAAGGTCTCTGTCGGCTCGACCGCCGAGATGACGACGCTCTCGATCGGGTCCGTGAAGTCCTTGTAGAAGACGCTCGCCGCCACCACGTCGCCCGCGGACGGGAACCACTCCCAGCGGGCGTCGAAGCTGTCGATCAGGGCGCGCTCGACATCGGGGTTGCCGACCACCACGAAACCGCCGACGATGTGCTTGAACCGGAACGGCGCGATCTCACGGAACTCCGGCCGGTTGACCGTCCGCGAGACGCCGAAGCGCAGGTTCTGCCTGGCGCCGAGGCTGCGGATGACGCTCAGTGAACCGGCGATGTCGCTGTGGGACTTGTTCGTGACCGTCTCCGCGCCGCCCAGGGCGGTCCGGTCGATCGTGCGGACGTTCTGGTCCGACTCCTCCAGCCGCAGACCGCCGACGATCCTCCAGTTACGCCGGCCGTAGTCGGCCTGGGCATACGCGGCATCGACGCCCCAGTCCGCGCCGTAGCTGTCCGTCGCGTTCGTCACCTCGGTCAACTGGAAGCCGAAGAAGTCGATGTTCTCCGGCGTGTAGATCTGCTCCGGCGTACCGGTGAGATCGATGCCCTCCGTGTTCCTGGGGAACATGCGGAGACGCCGGCCGCCGAAGGCCCGGTCGTTCGTCCAGCGGCGCACGCCGACCTTGAAGCTGCCGAAGCGATCGCCGCCGGCGAAGAACGTCTCCCAGTCGGCCCGGTAGTCGTCGATCTCGTCCTCGAGGTCGTTGAAGTACATGAAACCGCTCTGGCCGTTGTTCGTCAGGCGGAAGCCGTCCTCGAACAGTTCGTAGATCGTCTGGCGCAGATCCTCGTGAGTCCTGGCCACGGACGACGAGCCGCGCCAGCTCAGCGTGCTGCCGTTCGAGCCGACGCCCGAGACGTAGTGATCACCGCCGACCTGCAGGTTGTAGACCTCCTGGTCCTCATGCTGGAGCCGGTGATCCTCGATGTCGTTGTTGATGTCCGAGAAGAACCCCTCCTGGAAGCGAGCCTCGGACATGCTGAGGTTCGTCTGCAGCGACCGGATCTCGATCTGGCCGCCTTCGCCCGCCCGGATAGAGAAGTTGCCCATCCAGGAGCTCTTCACCTGCTCCACGCCGTAGTCGAAGTCGTAGGCGTGCAGCGGCACGATCGCGCCGCCCTGGCCGACCGAGTAGAACGTTCGCTGCTCGGCCCGCGACTCGAAGCTGTTGTCCCAGTTTCCGGCCAGCATCACGCCGAAGCCGCCGAAGGTGTTCCCGTAGGCGATCTTCCCGCCGCGGCCGAACGGAGCGTCCTCGCTGCTGGTCGGAGTCCAGCGGCCGGCGATCCGCTCGCCCATCCGCTCGAGATCGGCGCTTCCGAAACCGATGCCGAGGAACCGGCTCTGGCGCACGACCGCCCGATCCGGGAAATCGGCCGGCAACGGCTGGCCGCCGGCGCCGGAGGAACTGAGGCCCATCGGGTCCTGGAGCAGCGCGTTGCCCGTGGTCTCCGAGTTGTGACCGCTCGAGAGGCCGACGGAAAGCACCTGGCGCGCCGGGAAACTCCGGGTCACGAGTTCGATCGCCCCGGCGGCGAAGTCGCCCGGCTGTTCCGGTGAGTACGACTTCCTGACCGTGATGTTGTCCAGCAGATCGGCGTCGAACAGGTCGAGCGGTACGACCTTGCGCTCGAACTCGGTCGAGGGAATGCGCGACCCGTCGAGGGTCGTGTTGCCATAGCGGTCGCCCAAACCGCGCACATAAGCGAACTTGCTGTCCTGAAGCGAGATGCCGGTCACGCGGCGCAGGGCGTCGGCGGCGTCGGAACCGCTGTTCTTCGAGATCTCCTCCGAGCCGATGTTGTCGATGATCTCGGCCGATGCCTTGCGCTCGGCGAGCAGCGCGGAGGCGGAAGCGTCGATCGCCGCCGCTTCGACCGTGATCGTCTCCGAGAGAGCCGCCTCCTGATCGGCGCCCTCTTCGGCCGGCATGAGGACCGCGCTGAACTGCGTCAGGCCGTCCGCCTCGACGACAACGTCGAGGATGCGCTGGGATGCATAGCCGTCCGCCGAGACGACCACCGCATGCGTTCCCGCCGGCAGCGCCAGTTGGAAGACGCCGTCGACGGACGTCGTGGCCGACGCCGAGCCGCCCTCGACGGTGACCGTGGCGCCGCGCACCGGCGTGCCGCTGCGGCCGTCGAGGATCGTGCCGGTGGCGGAGCCGTCCTCGGCGACCGCCGCGCCGGCTGCAAGGAAGAAGACCGCGAAAACCGCGGCCGCGAGGCCAGTCAGCCGCCGCGTGGTGGATCCCGCGTCCCCGCGGGTGCCCGAGTTCTGCATGGTCGTATCTGCTCCTGTGTGCTCTGTGAAGTTCATCTGCCCTGGTTGTCCGAGTCCTAGTTGTCCGAGAAGGTGGTCCAGCCGTCGTCGACCCACGGATCGTCAGGCGAGACGCCGCCGATGTGGGTCACGGCATCGAAGAAGCCGTCTCCCGTGGCGGCGGCGACGGCCGCGGGGATCGGAGCGCCGCCCGAACGGGCCGGCGACCCCGCCAGGGGCGCCAGGTCCGGCTGCACCCGGCTCCGGGAGTTCGGAAGCAGCGGGTCGGAAGCCAGGATGTTCGTCGCGTGGAGATCGACGTTCGCGAAGCCGTCCCTGTTGTTGAAGAAGATGCTGTCGTCGATCGTCAGCAGGTTCCCCACCAGGCTCTCGGTGACCGCGCCGTCGACGTCCACCGCGTAGTCCTTCGCGTTCATGACGATGGCGTTCCGCAACGTGATGGCGGTACCGCGACGGAGCAGGATCCCCGGATCGCCCGAGTCGCGCCACATCGAGATGGTCAGGTTGTAGATCGTCGGATGGGAGCGCGGCTCGAGGTTGTTGTTCGACTTCTCGTTGTCCGCCTCGATCCCCTTGTCGTGGTCGTCGAAACGCTGCAGGACGACCGCGTGCTGCATCCGGCCCCGCCAGCCGAACGTCCAGTCGATGCTGTCGTCCTGGGAGTCGGTGATCAGCACGTACTTCGCGTCGACCGTGCCGCCGAAGAACTCGACGCCGTCGTCCGCGTTGTGGTGGACCTGGATGTGGTCGATCACGGTGCCGCTGCCGACGCCCTGCAGGGCGATGCCGTTCAGCTCGTTCTCGTCGGTGAACCGGATGCCCGCGAACTCGACCCGCACGTAGGAGAGCCGGCCGCTCGAGTCCGCCGCGTCGTTGCCGCCGAACAGGCCCGAGTCGCCCTCGCCCTCGCGGGGACAGACGTTGCAGGGAGCGTTGCCGCTGATGACCAGGCCGCCCCAGTCGCCCGGCTCCCGCTCGCCGACATCGAACTCGGAGGTCAGGATGATCGGCATGCGGGCCGTGCCCGCGGCCATGATCTTCGACCCGGGCTTCACCACCAGGACGCCCTGGTTCACGTTGCCTCCGAAGACGAAGGTTCCGGGCTCGATCGTCAGCGTGGCCCCGCCGTCGATGAACGTCGGGCCGTTCAGGTAGTAGGCGTTGTTCGCGGTCCAGGTCTCGCTCGACGTGATGTTGCCCACCTTGTGGATCACGGCGTCCACGTGGCTGTACATCGCGTTGCCGCGGGCGATGACCTTGTCCCCGGCCGAGTCCCGGATCTCGATCACGAACTGGTAGCGGCCGGTCGCGCGGGGCAGCGAAGCCGGCAGCGAGCCCAGGGCGCCGCCATCGCCGAACAGCCGGAAGGTGTTCGAGGACGCTCCCAGCCGGCTTCCCAGCCCGGTCACGTCGATCGCCCGCGGAGCGCCGGCGGCGCCGAACACGTCGACCTCCCCGGAGCCGAAGGAGTTCGCGGCCTGGTTGTAGTAGCTCTTCGCCTGAGTGCTCCGGTTCTCCCAGTACAGGTAGACCGTCGCCGGCGTCGTGTACCCCCGGGCGTCCAGTGTCAGGTCCAGGTCCGGCTCGGTCAGCTCGAGCGCGGAAGTGAAGACGTAGAAGTTGGTCTCCAGCAGGATGGCCGGGCGATTCGGAATGCCCGGTTCAACCGGCGGGAAAAAGGCCGCGGCCGGCAGAGCCGAGGCCGCCGTCAACAGCAGACCCGCCAGGAACGTGCAGCCCGGGCGGGAAAACGAGAAACGCCGATGCAGAGTCAAGTGGTCCTCCTCCATGGTTGAGGAGGATTCTTGGGCTCTGTTGTGAAGAGACGCCGCGAAAACCGTCAAAAGACGGTGAAGATCGGCGTCGGCTCCGCGCTCGACGACGGCGCTTCTCGTCAGTGCAGAGGCAAGCAGGAGGCGGCCGAAGTGCCGGGGAGAACCTCCGCCAGTTCGACGACACCAGTCGATGGACCGGCCTCTTCGTCGACCTCCCCCAGCAGATCCGCCAGCACACGCTCCCACGTCCACTCGAGCGAATTCCGTCGGGCCGTCTCGCTCATCGAACGCAGCCTGGCCGGGTCCCGATGGAGCTCCATCAGCGCGGCGGCGAAGGCGCCCGGCTGTGGCGCAACGACGACGCCGGACTCGCCGGGCAGGACGATGTCCTGCGGGCCGCCGCGGTCCGTGACCACCGCCGGCAGCCCGCTCGCCTGCGCTTCGAGGACGCCGGAGAAGCTCACCCGCCCGTCGGCCACCAGATCCGCGAGCTCCCGCGCCAGGTGAGAGCGGCTCGGACCGTCACCCACGAAGCGCAGGCCAGGCGGCGCGGCCCCGCTCTCGAGGCACTGTTTCAGCAGCCGCCGAAACTCCGCGCCGAGATAGTCGAGGTTCTTGTCGGCGGACAGCCGACCGACGTAGAGCAGGAGGAGACCGGCGGAGCTGCCCGAACCGTCCCGTGACTTCCCTGGCGCGAACAGCTCCCGGTCGACACCGCGGCGCAGCAGGCCGACGCGTTGCGCCAAGAGCCCCATCTCGAGCAGCTCGTCGCGATAGGCCCGGCTCGGCGCCAGCACCCTGTCCATCCTGCCGTAGAACCAGGCCATGGCCTGCCGCGTCCAGCCGGCGAGAAGGGACTGGTCCGTGTACTGCTCGACGTAGCGCGGGAAGTCCGTGTGGTAGATGCCGATCGTCTCCAGCCCGAGCAGGCGCGCGGCCGCCAGCGCGGTCAGGCCGACCGGTCCCGGCGTCGAGATGACGACCTTCGAGTACGAGCGGCGCTCGATCGTCTCGATCATCGTCAGGAACGGCGGGAAAGCGACCGTCTGACCCGGGTACTCGTCGATGTCGAACGTGCCGACGGGCGGGAAATTCTTCACCCAGGGGAACTCGACCGACCCGTGCATCGAGGTGATCACATCCAGCCGCTGGCCCCCGCGTTCCGCGGTCTCGCCCAGCGCCCGGATCATCCTGGCCACGCCGTTGACCTCCCCGAACGTGTCGGTGGCCCAGCAGACCCCGCCGCCCTTGCGGGCCAGCGGGGCCGCCGCTTCGAACCAGCCGCAGATGTCTCGCAGGAAGGGTTCGTCCTGGTGCTGGGTGGAAAACGACGCCAGGTAGGGCGAAACCGCCAGGCCCACCGGGGCCAGCGACGCGAAGGTCTGAAACGCGTCCAGGAAGCGGCCCGCGCGCAGGTGTTCGACCAGTTGATCGAAGAACCGGTACCCAAGCAGGTGGACCACCTGAGCGGAGCGCTCGAACACGCGGCGGTCCGGGGCCGCATCCGGTCCGCCCGGGTTCTCGGCCAGCAGGGCGCGCAGTTGATCGAAGACCAGGCGCTCCGGATCCGACAGGCGCCGGCGCACCAGCGCTCCCCCGACGCGACTGTAGAGGCCGTTCCCGGACTTCGCTTCGCCGCCGGCCCGCGCCAGGTTCTCCAGTACCTCGCCGACCAGACTGCGGCTGCCGCCGAACCGGTCGAGGTAGTAGCTGTACGCGATCTCGTAGAAGCTGTGCGCCAGGCGCAGGCTGCTGCCGGCCTGCCCTCCCAGCTCGCAGGCGCCGGCGCGAAGCGGATCGAGAAAGCCCTCGACCGACGGTGTCGGCTCGGCGACGGTCGTGTAGGCGCTGGCGATGAACAGGCCGCTGTGATCGTCGCTGCCTCCGGTGAAGCTCTTGACCCAGGGCCGTTCGCCGTGCGGCTCGATGCCGTGCCGGTCGACCATGCGGTCGAGCATCCCCGGCGTCAGGCTCCGCATGACCAGGTTCACCAGATCGCTCGCGCGGCACTCCCGGGCGCCGTTCAGACCCTCGAAACGGTTGAACAACAGCAGCAGTTTCTCTACGTGAACCGGCGTCAGACGATGGTTCACCCGAAAGAAGGGGTGAGCCACGGAGTGCGGCAGGTCCGTCGCGACCAGGTAGTCGCGGAGCTCGTAGATGCTCGGGCGAAGCTCGTCGACGTAGCGGAACGTCTCCTCGTCGAGCCCGAACACCAGAAGGTGGATCTTGCAGCGGTCCTCGGGGAAGTACGTCGTCACCTCGCAGGAGATGAAGGTCCCCGGCAGGTGGGCGATCTCGGCCGCGCCCTCGATGCGGTTGTGATCCGAGATGGTGACGAAGTCCATCCCCCGCTCCCGCGCGCGGCGGTACACCTCGGTCGGCTCGACGAAGCTCTCGGGCGCTCCGATCCGGCGCAGGAACCACGCCGACGGACGATTGGAGTACTTGCTGTGTACGTGAAGATCAGCCCGCGGGCCGGTCAGGGGTTCCATCGACGGCGGTCCTCCCAGGGTCATGCCCTACCGTCGCCGAATCGCCTCGCAGTTTCTGTAAACCTCCGATGAGAAGACGATGAAACCGGAGAGTTCTCAGTAACTTACGGGCCCATGTGCTGGGCCAGGAACGCCGCGTAGCGCTCAGACGCCTCGATCCGGTTCACGCGGTTGCGGAAGCCGTGCCCCTCGTCCGGGAACAGGACGTACTCCACCGGAACATCGTTCGCCCGCACCGCCTCGACCAGTTCGTCGCTCTCCACCTGGAGAACGCGCGGATCGTTCGCTCCCTGGACGACGAGCAGCGGCTTGACGACGTTCGAGGCGTGGAAGAGCGGCGAGATGCGCTCCAGGCGCTCGCGCTCGGTCGCCGGATCGCCCAGTTCGCCAAGCAGGGCCACCTTCTGCGCCTGCCACCACGGGGGCGTGCTCTCCAGCGTGCGGATCCAGTTCGTCACCCCGAAGATGTTGATGCCGACGTCGAACACCTCGGGCTCGAACGCCAGCGCAGCGGCCACCATGTAGCCGCCGTAGCTGCCGCCAATGATGCCGACCCGCGAACCGTCGACCCAGTCCTGGGACTCGAGCCAGGTGCGCGCCCAGACGCAGTCCTGCAGGTCGACCTCGCCGTGTTTCCTGTCGTCCATGTGGAAGAAGGTCTTGCCGTAACCGGACGAACCCCGGTTGTTCACGCCGAGGACGACGTAGCCCTGGTTCACCAGGTGCTGGATGTCGGCCCGGTAGCTGCGCCGTGTCTGGCCGCCCGGCCCGCCGTGCACCCAGACCATCGCCGGCGCCGGGTTGTCGGCCGATGCCCCGTGCGGCCGCCAGAGGATCGCCGGAATCTCCAGACCGTCGAAGCTCGGATAGCGGATCACCTCGGTGGTGACGAGGTCGTCGGGATCGATCTCCGGGTTCAGACTCTCGGTCAGGCGAAGCGCCTCGCCGCCCTCCTCCAGGTCGACGACGTAGAGGTCCGACGGCGACCGGTCGCTGGTCAGGTAGAAGGCCATCAGCCGGTCGCTGGCGGAGAACCGCACCGCGCCGATGTCGCCGGCCGGCAGATCGGGCAGTTCGACCGGAGCTCCCGTCTCGGTGTCCAGCACCTCGACCGCGGTCGAGGCGTCCTCGTTGATCGCCGACACCCGGTACCGGCCAGTCTCGGAGAACGACACGCCGAACACGTCCCAGTCGGCCGCGAGCACCAGCTCGCGGGCGCCGCCCGCGAGGTCGTAGGACCACACCTGGTTGAACTCGCCGTGCTCGTTCGTCCCGTAGTAGAGCTGTGCGCTGTCCGGCGTGAAGCCGCCCGAGGAGTGCTCGACCTCGCCCTCGTGCTCCGTCACGTGGACCAGGTGACCCGCCATCAGGTCGTAGGCGTAGACGTCGCTGTCGTAGTTGCTGGTCAGCTTGTCGAGCGCCAGCCAGCGGCCGTCGTCGCTGACGTCGCCCAGGTTGAACGTGCCGTCGTTCTCGAAGACGAGTTCGCGCTCGAAGTCCCAGGTGCCCGGCGGCGGCACGTCGTAGCGGTAGAGGTCCATCGCGAAGGGCGTGCGCTCGTTCGTCCGCACGAAGAACGCTTCGCCGTCGCTCCCCCAGCCGGCGAAGGAGGCCCGGACGTTGTCCCCCGGCGTCAGGTCAACCGCGCCCTCGGGCACGTCCCCAGCGCCGTCGGACCCGACGTACAGGTGGTTCAGCTCGTTGCCGCCCTGGTCTCCCGTGTAGAGGAAACGATCGTCGTTCGGGAACCAGCTCTGCGCGAACACCGGGCCCGCGCTGTCGGTCAGTTGCTCCGGCTCGCCGCCGGTCACGGGCACGCTGTAGACGGCCCACACGCCGGTCATGTCGCTGGAGATCAGAAGGCGGCTCTCGTCCGCCGAGAACGAGGCCCCGCTGTACGACGTCGTGTTGTGGAAGGCGGCCGCGCCGTAGACCGTGGCCTCGCGCGCCACCGGTTCCTCGCCGGCAGCGCAGCCGAGGACCAGCGTGGCCAGCACCGCGGCGGCGGCCAACGAGACAGCGAGCCGCGGGCCGGCGCCACCAGAACGGGAGGAAGTCGAGACAGGGCTGTTCATCATGCGCGAATCTCCGGTGATTTGAGTCGCCGCTTGCGCTGTGAACAGGAAGCGGCGCCGCAAAGGCTGGTCGATCGGTGACCTCGCGACGTCAGGCGACGCTACGTTGAGCCTCAGAGTACGCCAGACCGGAAGAGCGCCATCAGCAGACCGAGCATGGTGGAGAAGACCAGCAGGAGCAGCCGGTTCTCACGCCGAAGAGCACCGTACTGTTCGTCCATCCGCCCAAGCAGTTCATCCCTCAGGACGTCGAAGCGCCGGTCGACTGCATCGAACCGAACGTCGACCGCATCGAACCGAGCCTCGAAGCCGGCCCTCTGCGACTCGACCTCCGCCGCCAGCACGTCGATCCGGCCGCCCAAGCGCGCCTCCACCTCGCGGAGGCCGCTCTCCACGGCTCGAACGTCGCCCTGAAGGCGAGCCAGACCCACCTCGATCTTCCCGACCTGGTCCGTCGTGGCGAACCCGGCCTCGCCACGCTGGATCTCCTCGATCACCGCTGCCGCCGTGGCCGAATCGAGTCCAGCGCGTTCGAGCCGGGATAGGGCCGCGCCTCGTTCATGGGAAGAGTGTATCGGCTGGGACATCGTCTGAACTCCGTGGGGTCGTCCGGGGACACATGTCGCCCCGTCTACCGACTTGGACGGATTTGACCCGACTTCCCCGGATTCCACGCCGTCTTCCCGGCACATTTCCAGGAAAACGGCAAGGGAAGTCGCCGCCTCCGTTTCGAGACTTGCCCTGTCCCGGGCGTAGAAGTCCGCGCCGCCATTCAGTCCAACGAACTCGCCCCTGTACATCCCAAGGTCGGCGTCGTGGCGAACGACTGCCCGGTAGCCCTCAACCTCGATCACGCTCGTCATTCTCCCGGACCCGATACGCCGCTTGCCGAACCCAACGCGACCTCTTCAGCAGATGCCCAAGCTACGGCTCGCCGTGGCCCAACTCCGCTGTAGTGCATGCGCGTGCAGGACCGCCCAAAGCCCGTCCGAAGCGTCGGAACCGCCCGAACACGATCCCCGAACCGAACCGCATAGCCCGAGGGAACCATGACAGAGGCCAAGGACGAAGACAGTTCATTCGCTTGGACCGGGTTCTACGAGGCGGTCGCCGAGAGGCTGCTGGACTACCGGGACAATCGGGCGGCTCTGGTAGAGGAACTCCGGAGAATCGCCTCGAAGCTCCCCGTTGTCAACGATCTGGAAGGCGATCGCTTTAGCGATGGAAGCACCGGCCCCCTCCGGGACATCTGCCCCTTCATCGCCATTGGGACGTTCAATCGCACCATGAAGGCTGAACACCGGCAGGTCATGGCTTCCGGACTGGCGCGATTCCTCGGCGTTCGAGTCCCCGTTCCCCTTGATTTTGACTCCGTTGACGCTCCCCCGCTCCTTCCGCAGAACGGCTGGTTGTTCGGTTTTTCGAGCGACCGGCAGGAAGGTGACATCGACTCGCTCTGGGAGGCGTTTGCCGCGGGCCGAGACTTCAGTGCTTCCCCCGACGTGTCCCGAACCCGGGAGGACTTCATCGCCGCCTACGACGGGGCCAGGCAGGTAAGGCAGGTCGCCTGGAATCTCTCGATGGGTCTCTACTGGGCCCATCCATGGGTGTTTCCGACGCTCGACAGCAAAGGCCGGGCCTATCTGACCGAACGCCTCCACATCTCGCTCCCAAAGCCCGTCGTCGATGGCAGGGGCTACGTTGACCTGATCGATCGACTGAACGTCATCTTCGGAAAGGACGACAGTCCCGTGCGGAGCTTTCCAGAGATGTGCGCCGAAGCGTGGCGCTGGAGCGAGAAGAAGAACGCCGCGCAGGCAGCGTTGCCACCAAACCGCCCTGAACCGCAGAAACACGACGCCAACGAGCTCGCTGAGCCCCGGCCCGAACCTCCGGTCGAGGTCTACGGCGTCGCCGACATCGAGCGTGACGGCTGCTTCCTTGAAGCCTCGCATATTCGGTCGCTTCTCGAACGCCTCCGCGACAAGAAGAACCTGATCCTCCAAGGCCCCCCGGGGACGGGGAAGACCTGGCTCGGCCGACGGCTCGCGTACGCCCTCGTTGGCCGGAAAGACGCGCGACGGGTTCGCGCGGTCCAATTCCACCCGAACCTCTCCTACGAAGACTTCGTGCGCGGCTACCGACCGTCAGGCGAGGGGCGGCTGGTCCTGGTCGATGGCGTGTTCATGCAGCTCGTGCGCGCGGCGCGCGCCGGGCCGAAATCGAAACTCGTCCTGGTCATCGAAGAGATCAATCGCGGCCATCCTGCACAGATCTTCGGCGAACTCCTGACACTGCTCGAGGCGGACAAACGCAACCCCGACGAAGCCCTGGAGCTCTCCTACCCGGACCCGGAGGACGAGAGCCTCGGCAAGCAGTTCCGGCTCGGGCACAGCTACGTGACTCCCTCGGCACCGCTCGACGGCGGCACAAGGGCGTGGTTCGAGCAGGTCGCCAGGAGCGAGATCGGGCCTCAGCTCGAGGAGTACTGGTTCGATTCCCCGAAGACGGCCCAGGAGCAACTCAAGGAGCTTCTCAAAGGGTGGTGACGGGCATCCCCCTGACTTCGGCAAAGGACGCGAGAGAGCCGGGCCCCGGCTACGTCGGCCGGATACCCGTTCGCAATCTCTGGCTTCTCCTTCTCTACGCCTCCGATCTCTTTCGGGAGACGGGTTTCGCAGGTGTTTCGCGTGAGGAGAACCCGGACCACCTGCCCGATCTGCTGGCCGAGATCCTGTCGGCGGCCGTCGAGCGACGGCTCCGGAGGCAACTGAGCCTGGATTACCGCGAACGGCGCCTGGACCTCCACCGGGTCCGAGGACGGGTGGACTCGCTCAGGACGGAGCGTCGCCGCCTGCTCGACCGAGGCATGATCGCCTGCCGCTTCGCCGAACTCACGATGGACACTCAGCGCAACGTGACTTCCACGCTGCCTAACGACCTCGAACCCGAGTCTCTCCAGTGCTGCCACAGCTTGCCGGCCAGAAACGCGCGGCAGGCTACGCGGCATGCACGTCCACTTCAAACGTCGTCAGGATCGGCCTGCCGCCTGACTCCAGCGGGAACTCCTCCAGATAGAGCTCGGTCGCCTCTCGCAGATTGGCCAGAGCCTCCTCGATGCTCTCACCCTGGGTCGTTACACCCGTTTCCGGATTCACGGCGGTGAAGCCACCTTCCGACGCAGGCAGCAGGACGGCGGTCAACTCCACGTTGCGCGTCATGTTCTTCTCCATCGATTCGGCGGTGCGGCCATCGGCCGGATGCTACACGGAGCCGCCGACTCACGGCGGCGCGTCGTGCAGCCAGCCTGCCTGTTCGAGGATCGAGATCGCCGCCAGGTCGACCAGCTTCTCGCCGGCGCCGACCTCGACGATCGTAGCTTCCCTGCCGCCGTAGCCGCCCTGGGCGGCGGCAACGATCGTCGGGAAGTAGGCGAGTTCGCCGTTCGTGTAGCCCGCGAAGAAGACGTGGGGCACCTGAGTCGCGGCCCGCAGGCGGAGCTGGTGCTCGACGAAGAACTCGCCCGGGAAGGTGGCGAGGGCGAACTGGCCTTCGCCGACCTCGCCGAGGACCAGGGTGTTCACTTCGGCCTCCCGTTCACGCGGGAAGCGCGCGCGATACCTCTGGAGCGACGCTTCCAGCCCGTGGCGGCGGAAGCCCTCCTCGACCACCGGCGAGTCCAGGTCCCATCGCGGACCGAGCGTCACCAGGTGACGCTTCACGGACAGGGTCGCCGGATCGTGAAACGCCTCCGCAGCGGCCAGGTCGGCGCGGACGCGGAGCACCTCCTGACCCAGCCGTTCCCCCGCCATCCGGACCTGCTCGAAGCCGCCTTCCGCCGGCGGCGTCTTGTCCCAGAACGGATTGATGTCGCCGGCGGCGCCCTGCAGGAGCATCGGCACGCCGCCGCCGCGCTCCGCGACCAGGGCGGCCATGGCGCCCGGATAGTCGGCCGAGACGAGCATGTTCTCGGGCCCCAGGATGACCGGGTGAACGGCGAAGTTGACCACGGTGGCGATCGGCTCGCCGTCCGCTCCGTCCACCGCCAGCACGCCGACCGAGTCGTCGAGCGGCGCGGTCGGCAGCCGCTCGCGGTTGCGCCAGAACATCTCGACGCTGCCGTCCGGCAGCACCCGGCGCCGGTTGTGCCCCTCGCTCGCCCGGCCCCAGCCCACCGCGACGCGGGCCGGCCGGAGCGCGGCATGCGCCTCGAGGACGACGCTGGCGATCTTCCGTTCCAGTTCCTCGACCCAAGGGTCCTCGGCGCTCGGGAAGTCGGCCTCGAACAGCGGCGCGGAGTGCGTGTGGGAAGCGTTGAGCAGCACGTGGTCGAAGCCCGCGGCGTCCAGAACCGCCTGCCGGATCGGCAGCGTGTTCTCCTTGCGGATCGAGCCGAGGTCGAGCGTCACCAGCGCGGCTGTCTCGCCTCCCGCATCGAGCACCAGGGCGCGGGCATGGAGCGGGTCGTGAACTCCCTCGGACCGGTTCGTTCCGCGCGCGCCGTAGCCGTAGAGCAGCGAGCCGGCCGGTGGAGTGATCTCGACCGCGGCGGCGGCGGCGCGCAGTTGGGCAGTCATCGGCGGCGGATCAGCACAGCCCAGGCCGAGAAGAACGAGAACTGCCGCGACGGGCGCCGCAACAGGGTCGCCGCTTCGCGGCGTGAATCTCCCCGGAAGCCGGCGGGGGCGCCGGCGCACCCAGTGTGCGGCGCCGTGCGGAGGCCGGCGGGGGCGCCGGCGCACCCGGTTTCCGCGGCACAGGCGCTCAGTTCTCGTCAAGACCCAACGTGCCCCATGGCACCCTGCCCAGCGGGTCGCGCAGGATACGCCGCGCCACGACCATGCGATGAACCTCGTCCGGGCCGTCGTAGAGGCGCGCGTACCGCGCCTCCCGGTACATCTTCTCGAGCGGCGTGTCCCCCGTCACCCCCAGAGCGCCGTGGACCTGGATCGCCCGGTCGATCACGTTGTGGAGCATCCGCGCGCCCCAGAACTTGATCAGCGAGATCTCGACCCGCGCCTGCTCGCCGCGGTCCATCGCCTCGGCGGCGTCCAGCGTCATCAGCCGGGCGGCCTGAATCTCGGCGGCCGACTCGGCGACGTAGCGCTGGATCTCGCCCTTCTCCGACAGGTAGGAGCCATGCGCCCAGCGCGACTTCGCACGGTCGCACATCAGTTCGAAGGCGCGCTGGGCCTGACCCAGCCACCGCATGCAGTGGAAGATCCGCCCCGGTCCCAAGCGGCGCTGGGCGATGACGAAACCCTCGCCGCGGCCGCCGAGCAGGTTGTCCTTCGGCACCCGCACGTCGTTGTAGCGCACCTCGCAATGCTGGCCGGACGTCGTGCCCATCGTCGGCACGGCGCGCACGATCTCGTAGCCGGGGGTGTCCGTCGGCACGATGATCGAGGAGAACTTGCGGTGGCCCTGGGCTTCCGGCTCGGTCAGCGCGAAGCAGGTCGTGAACGCGGCCCGGCTGGCGCCGCTGGTGAACCACTTGTGGCCGTTGATCACCCAGTCGTCGCCGTCGAGCACCGCCCGCGTCTGCATCAGAGTCGGATCGGAGCCGGCGACTTCCGGCTCGGTCAGCCCGACCGAGGGGTAGATGTCGCCCGCCACGAGCGGCTTGAGCCAGCGCTCCTTCTGCTCCTCGCTGGCGTACAGGTGGAGCATGATCGAGTCCTGCATCGACGCGGAGCCGACGGCGACCTGGCCGTAGTGCGAACGGCCGATGATCTCGTTCAGGTAGACGAAGGGCATGAGCGGCAGACCGCCGCCGCCGATCTCGGCGGGATGCCCCAGCGCCCACAGACCCCGCTGTTTCGCCAGGGCCTTGAGCTCGGCCAGCCGGCCCCGGGCTCGGTCCTCACCGGACTCGGACTCCAACTCCGGCTCGGCCGGGATCACTTCGCCGTCGATGAACTCCCGCATCCGCTCGCGGAGTTCGATCACATCGTCCGTCAGTCCGTACCTGCCCATTCACGCCTCCCTGCCATTCCAGTAGCGAAACAGCCGCCGATGATGACACAGCTACCAGTCCCGCGAATCCTCGTCGTGGAGCGTGGTCGGCAACGCGTACGAGTGTTCGAGCTCGCCGAGATCGGACGCGTCCAACAGTGCATTGAACCGCTTTCTCAACCGATTCGCCAGCAGACGGGGGAACAGTTTCAGCGCCGCCTTCTCCGCTCGGTTCCTCAGGAACAGCAGCGGTACCTGCTTGACGAACCTCGACTTCGGGAACCTGAAGGAGTCGGCCAGGTCATTGCCGATCAGCTCCCGCGATACCTGGTAGATGAATGCCGCCATCTCACGGCGTTCCTTCGTTTCCGTGAATCCGAGCAGGATCGGTGCGCTGTTGATGATGCTGTTCGCCATGATGATCGCGTCGTCGTCGGGAGGCGGCTCGCACGTCGCAGCGATCCGGAAGATGCGACACGCCGACGCGTGGTCACGGAACAAGATGGTCTCGGGTATCCCCATGACCAGCCCCGTGTATCTCCAGACGTGGACGTAAGCCTCCTTCTCCTCCTGGCTGAAGTCGCCCCCCAAACGCGAAACATGTTCCATCAGACGGCCCGAGAAGGCGGCCGCGCCCAGCAGCATGTGCGCCGCGCTGAGGGGCAGCCCGTGTTCCGGCTCGTCCCACTCTTCGGACTGCCCGAGCAGCATCCTGGCCTGGGCGTGCACCAGACGGATGCGCAGGCTCAGCTTCCACGCGTCGCCGCCGGGCTCCTGTCCACCCGGAATGAACTGCTCCGTCAACTGCAGGGTGTTCTGTTTGAGCCCGCGGACGCCGTTCAGGATGATCCGGCTGCGGATACGGAACGACTTGCTGATCAGGGTGGAAAAGCCCTCGACGATGGCGCCGCCCACGAGCGCTCCAAGGACCATGTCCGAGTTGCGGAGGAAGGCCCTGGTGGCCTTCATGGCGACCTCGGAGTCGAACCAGTCGGGGACGACGGCCGAGGACTCGATGAGCTCCCGAAGAGCCTCCGGCGTGTCCTCTGGCGGATCGTAGTAGCGGTCGACGGTCCTGGCGATCGTGCCGTGAACGTGCCGGGGTTCCACGATCGCCGCCAGTTGTTCTACCGCACGGTCGGCCAGCGGATCGCCCAGGGTCGTGTATCGGATGTAGCGCTCCGCCAGGTCCGGATCCAGCGCCCGGGCCGCGTTGTAGCCGTCGACATAGCAGGCCGGGATGCCCGGGTCAGGTCGCGAGGCGGTGGCGGACACGGTGCGTACTCTAGCGGTGGAGCTGACTGATCGCGCGGTCGCCCGCGAGCAACGGGCACGCAGCTATGATCCCCGCAATGACGGAATCCGCCGGCGGTGCTGCCCGCCTGCCGCCCGGCCCCAAGGGCCGCAAGCTACACAACATCCGCCAGCGGCTCTCCCGGCACTCGGAGTTCATGGACGAACTCCACGCGGAGTACGGCGACATCGTGTTCTTCGAGATCCCGGCCCGCAAGTGCGCGGCCGTCTTCAGCGCCGAGCTGATTCACGAAGTCCTCGTCGAGCAGGAGCCGTACTTCCAGCCGTACTACCCGAAGACCTCGTACAACCTGATTCCGTCGCCCTGCCTGGCGACCTCCCGCTTCGAGACCCACACGGAGCTTGAGAAGGTGATGAGCGCGGCGTTCACGCCGGAGCGCATGCCCGCCTACGGGAAGGCGATCATCGACAACGCCCTCACCTTCAGCGATCGCCTTGCTTCGAACGGCAAAGTCGACTTCAAGTACGAGGCGGAGCGCTACACCTGGGGATCCCTGCTGGATGCCGTGATCGGCGTGGACTTCAAGGTCGAACCCGAACTCGGGAAGTCCGTCCTCGACGCGATGAAGAGCGACATGCTTCTCTCGTTGCTGCCGTTCGGCCTGGCGCTGAAGAGGTTGCCGCTGCCGCACAACGTCCGGACCGCGCGGCAGATCAAGGCGCTCGACGAGCAGACCTACAGGTCGATCGAGCGGGCCCGCGATCCGGACCACAACGGCGACAACGTGATCTCCCACTTCGTGCGCGCGGCGGACGAGGGCATCGTCGACTGGAGCTTCCCGGACGACTCGGAGATCCGCGACGAGGCCTACACCCTGATGTTCGGCGCCGTGGACGCGCCGACCGGCACGCTGACGCACGCCATCCACTTCCTGGCGCGTAATCCTGCGGCCCGGGAGCGACTCGAGCAGGAAGTGGACCAGGTGCTCGACGGCCGTTCGATCACGCTGGCGGACCTGGACCGGCTGCTCTACGCGCACGCCGTCTTCAAGGAGACGCTGCGCCTCGAACCGCCGGCGTACGTGCTCATCCCCAGAGAGACCCTGGAAGACCGTGTCGTCGGCGGCTATCTCGTGCCGAAGGGCACCCTGATGAACCTCTGCATGCGCGTCATGCAGCGCCGGCAGGACTACTTCGACGACGCCGGCGAGTTCCGGCCGGAACGCTGGCTCGAGGATGCCGAGCAGGGCGGTTCCCGCTGCCCGGCGCACTCGTACCTGCCCTTCAGCACGAAGCCACGCATCTGTCAGGGGGAAGACTTCGCCCGGCTTCTCTTCGTTTCGGGGCTCGCGAGCCTGCTTCAGAACCTCAGGGTCGAACCCGAGTCCGACGATCCGCCGACGAAGACGAACATCGGCGTCGGCATCATGGGGAAGTACCCGGTCGACGTCCACAAGCGCGGCCGTTGACGCTCACCGCATACGGCTAGTCGCGCCCCCGGACTTCGACGTCGAGCAGGGCGCGCTCCGCCAGGGAATCGGGCAGCACGTGTGGTAGAGATGTACCTCCAATATGGGAGATGCAGACGAGCGGAGCGCGCTACCCGGGCCGAAGGGACGCAGACCCCATAGCCCAGGACCAGCGGCTCTGCAGAACGTTCTCGCCCTGCTGGCGATCGCCCTCTTGCTGGCTGCGCCCGCGGCCGCTCAGGAGAAGAAGGCCCCCCAGGAAGGCGCAACGGAAGAGGCCTGCAGGCCCGCGCTGGCGATGCAGCCAGGCGCGACGTGGACCGGCGAGTGCGTGGACGGCAAGGCAGAAGGCCCCTGGACCATCAAGTGGGCGAGCGGGAACGTCTGGAAGGGCGAGTGCGTCGCCGGCAAGGAGCACGGGCATTGGACGATGGAGTCGCAGGGCGGCAGCGACTGGGAGGGCCCGTTCAAGCACGGCAAGCGGCACGGCCACTGGGTCATGCGCTGGGGGGACGGCACCGTCATGGAAGGTCCCTACGTCGAAGGCAAGGAACATGGCGTGTGGATCACCCGCGACACGGACGGCTACGAGGAGAAGACCCTCTACGTGGAAGGTAAGGTCCAGCCATGAGCAACCAGCTTCCCCCGGGGCCATCGGAAGGCAAGCTCAAGACGATGCGCCGGATGATGGACGACTACATCGGCTTCTTCCACTGGCTGTACGACAACTATGGCGACATGGTCTACTTCGAAGTGCCCACGAGCAAGCACTGCGCCGTCTTCAACGCCGACGTCGTGGAGGAACTGCTCGTCGAGAAGACGGACGTCCTGAAGGTCCTGCACCCGAAGACCTCCTTCGAGGTGATGCAGGCGCCCTGTCTCGCCCGGATGCCGGCGGGCGAAGAGCAGGGGCGTCTCAAGAACCTGCTTCGGTCGGCATTCACCCCCGAGCGCACGAGGGCCCTGAAGCAGGTCGCCGCCGACGAGGCGAATCACCTGGCAGGCGGTCTCGAAGAGGGATCCGTCGATTTCAGGGGAAGGCTGGAGCGTTTCACCTTCAACGCCCTGACGATGTCGATCATCGGCGGCGGCCGGGAACTCAGTCCCGAGGTGGCCCTGCCCACGCTCAAGGCCGTGAAGCTCAACTTCATCGTGTTCGCCATGCCGGGGTACTCCCTGCTGCGGAAACTCCCCCTACCGCACGACATGAAGGCCCGGAAGGCGATTCGCGCGCTGGATGAAGTGACCTACGCCTCGATAGCGGCAGCCAGAAGCTCCGACACGAACGGCACGAGCCTGATCTCGCACCTGGTCCAGGCGACGGACCGCGGCGAATCGGACTGGAACTTCGGCGACGACAGCGAGATCCGGGACGAGGCGTACGGCATGATTTTCGGCGCTCTGGACGGGCCGGTCCACGCCCTGACCCACGCGCCGTTCCATCTCGCCTGGAACCCGGAGGTGCGGGAGCGCCTGGAAGCGGAAGTGACACAGGTCGTAGGCGACCGGCCGCTGACGGGCGAGGACCTGGACGGCCTCCCCTACACGCACGCCGTGTGCAACGAACTGCTTCGCCTTCATCCGCCCGCGCCGCTCCTCGTACCGCGCGAAGCGGTGGAGGACACGACGCTGGGCGGCTACTTCATCCCGAAGGGAACTCTGGTCGACCTGGTCATCCACGTGATGCACCGGAGGTCGGACTACTGGGAGGACCACGAGGCCTTCCGGCCCGACCGCTGGCTGACCGGCGGCCAGGAGTGCCCTCGGAACGGGTTCATCCCGTTCAGCATCAAGCCCAAGGAGTGCGGAGGCGGGGACCTGGCGACGGCCATCATCGTCTCCGCGCTGGCGGCCCTGTCGCAACGCTGGCGGGTGGAGCCCGAGTCCGACGAGTTTCCCCCGGCCGGTCTCGGCGCCGGCGCCTTCAGCGGCGCCGTGCCCGCCACGGTGACATCGCGAACGGCATGAGGCGCCCGGGAGGAGTGATGTGATCACCCCTCCCGCTGCCTCCCGGCCCGAAAGAACGGCGACGTCGAGAGATCGCTCAAAGATCACTCTCTAGCCACGCAAGATCACACAAAAGCCGCACCGCTTATGTAGCGTGACGGCTCTTGGTGTCCGAAGCCAGCGCAACCCCTCCCCTACCTCCCGGACGGCGAGGCCGGAAGTTCCGGACGCTTCGCGAACTGCTGACCGATCCCTCGGGCTTCTTCGAGAAGCTGCACCGGGAGTACGGCGACATCACCGCCTACGAGGTACCGGGGACGAAGTACTGCGCGATCTTCTCTTCCGAGTTGCTCGGCGAACTCATGGAGAAGGACTCGGCCTTCCCGCCCTCGTACCCGCGAAGCCGGTACGACGTGGTCAAGTCGCCGGGCCTGGCCCGCATGCGCGGAGACGATCACCACCGGCTCGGCGAGGTCATCGCCAGCGCTTTCGCTCCCGACCGTATGCGAGTCCATGCGGACATCCTCGCGGAGCAGGTGGAAGAACACTGCGGACGCCTCCAGGCGGCAGAAGGCGTCGATATCCGGTACTTCTCCGAGTGTCTCGCATGGGAAGCGACCTTCGGCGCCGTGTTCGGCCGCGACATGCGGGCGGCGCCGGAAGTGGCCCGGACTCTTGCCAGCGCGGTCAAGCTGGGGTACCTGCTCTCCGCGCTGCCCGGAGGCGCGCGGCTGGCGCGGTTGCCGCTGCCCTACATGCTGCGCGCCCTGCGCGCCTCGAAGGAGCTGGACGAGCTCGCGTACCGCGCGATCGAGCGAGCCAGGGACCCTGAACATCCCGGTCACGACGTCGTGTCCCACCTCGTTCGCGCCGCGGCGAGCGGGCGCTTCAACTGGCGGTTCGAGAACGACACGAGAGTCCGCGACGAGGGTTTCTCGCTCGTCTTCATCTCCTACGAGACGCAGATCATTCCGCTCGTCTACAGCGCGTATTACCTGACGCGGAACCCCGCCGTGAGGGAAAGGCTCGAACGCGAAGCGGACGAGGTGCTGGGAGACCGGCCGCTCGAGGGCGCCGACTTCCACAAACTCCGGTACGCCCAGGCTGTGTTCAACGAGCTGATCCGGGTCCAGTCACCCGCCCAGACCCTGGTGCCGCGACCGGCGGTGGAGAACAGCGTCCTCGGGGGCTACTTCATCCCGCGGGGAACCGTGATCCAGATGCCGCTCCCCGTGCTCCACCTGCGGGCGGACTACTGGGAGCGGGCCGACGAGTTCCTGCCCGAACGCTGGTTGCAGGACTCGCCGGAGGGGGCTTCCGGCTGCCCTGTCCACGCGTTCGCCCCGTTCAGTCGGGCGCCTCGAGCCTGTCTCGGAGCGCCTTTCGCCACCGCACTGGTCGTCTTCACGCTTGCCGCCCTCGCGCGACGGTTCCGCATCGAGCCGGTGGCGCAGGAGATCCCCAAACGGATGAGCGCCGATGTCGCCTTCTTCGACGGACCCATTCGCGTGAACGTGAGGAAGCGGGCATCGGCTCCGGCCTGACGGACCGGATCCGGAGCGAGTCCACGTCCGACCCCTGGCGGAGCGAACCCATGCAAGCGAACGCAAACGGCAATCCCCCGCCGCCTCCCGGCCCCAAGGGCCAGGGCTTCCGGAACATGCGCCGGCTGGCAGGCGACCTGAACGGGTTCATCGACTCGCTGCACGCCGACTACGGCGACATCGCCTCCTATGAGGTCCCGGGAGCGAAGTTCTGCGCCGTGTTCTCCGCGGAACTGATGAAGGAGGTCATGGTGGACAAGGAGCCGATCCTGCCGCCGGCCTACCCCTGGATGCACTTCGACATCGTCAAGTCGCCCGGCCTCGCCAGGTGGCGGGGAGCCGACCACAAGCGGCTCACGACGCTCATCGTCGACGCCTTCGACGACAAGCGGATGGGGCCCATCTGCCAGACGCTCGCGGAGCAGACAACGGCGCACCTGGAGAGGTTCCGTCCGGGCGAGACGGTCGATGTCGTGGACGAGTTCGAGCGGCTGTCGTGGAAGGAGACGCTCACCGCTCTCTTCGGAACGGACGCGGGCATGCGCCGCGAGATCGGCCGGCCCCTGCTCAAGTCCGTCAAGATGGGCTTCATCGTCGAGGCGCTGCCCGCGAGGGGACTCGTCGAACGGCTGCCGCTGCCCTTCGTCCGGCGCGCGAACAGGGCCGCGAAAGAACTCGACGCGCTGGCCTTCGAGGCGATCCGGCGGGCCAGGGATCCGAGCCATCCCGGCCACGACGTCGTTTCCCACCTGGTCCGCAGCACGGAGGAAGGCCGTGCCGACTGGACCTACAGGAACGACCGGGAGATCCGGGACGAGGCGTATGCCCTGCTGTTCGGGGCGTACGAGCCGCCCGTCGTCGTCATCGTCAACGCCCTCCACTACCTGGCCATGAACCCGGCCGCCCGCGAGGCGCTCGAGCAGGAGGCGGACACGCTGCCGGACGACCGGCCGATCTCGGGCGTCGATCTCGAGCGGCTTCCCTACGCGCGGGCCGTGGCTCTCGAGAGCCTCCGGCTTCATCCAGTGGCGGAACCGCTGGTCGGCCGAATCGCACTGGAAGACACGACCCTCGGCGGCTACTCCGTTCCGAAGGGCACCCGGGTCCAGGTTTCGCCCCGCGTTCTCCAGCGCAGGCCCGAGTACTGGGACGAACCGAACGAGTTCAGGCCCGAGCGCTGGCTGCGGGACCCGCCCAAGAGCGAACTGGGATGCCCTGCTCACCCCTTCCTGGGCTTCAACAAGGAGCCGCGCCACTGCCGGGGGGCGCGCTTCGCCACCGCACTGATGGTCTGCGCCCTGGCCGGCCTTGCCCGGAGGTTCCGGTTCGAACCGGTCGGCGACCCGCTGCCGAAGCGGGCGGGTACCGACTTCGGCGCCTTTCCGGGGCCGGTCATGATGAAAGTGGAAGAACGAACCCGGTAACGTGGCGGAACACGGCGAGTGGAACCCGTTCATGGCCTGGTCGTGGGCGTCGCGTTCTGGATCGGACTCGCCTTTCAACTGGACTGGGTCTACCCGGAGTACTTCCAGGGCATCTGGGCCGAAATCCTGGGCAACGGCATGACCGTCGGCGGCTTCACCGTCATCCTGCTCGCCATGTTCGAGGAGTGATGGGAGGGCGGCGATCGCGCCTGAAAACACGGATCACGCCCGGGATCTGGTCGGAGATCGACGAGTTCATGGTCAGGTTCGCCGCCCGCAAGCGCTGGGGCGAGGAAATGGAGCACCGCCTCCGCGCCGTGGGCGAGGAAACCGTGCAGATCCTCACTCGCGGAGAGCAGGGCGAGGGGGCCCCGCGCGTCGCCTGCTGGTCATCGCCGGAAGCGACGGCGACGCGGCCGACCTGGAGTTCCTCGCGACGACCGACGAAGCGAACATCGAAGACCAACTGGTCATGCTCAGCGAGGGGGCTCCGAGCGTCGGAGAGGAAACGCCGCTCCGGCTGCTCTGCCACTACGCCTCATCAATCCGCCACCAGCAGTACCACGACATCGATGTCCTGTTGATCCGGGTGGATGGCTCGGCACAGCCCGGCAGCGGCATCGACTGACCAGCTCACGGCCAAAGAGCTTCCTCCGCCAAAGTCCGGTGGAGTTCTTCGAAGGTCCAGACATCGATGCCGTCTTCCGTGCGGAACGATCGCCGGCCCCCGTGCAGGAGAATCCTCCGCGTCATACCGGCCAGTTCCGCCACCGCCCGCAAGCCGCGGAGCAGACCGGTGTGGTACCTGGCCTGAGACTTGACCTCGATCGCAAGCAGCTCGCTGCCGCGGCGCAGGAGAAAGTCCACTTCGGTGCGAGCCGCGGAGTGCGGGCTCCAGTAGTGGATCGCTTCGTACAGGTCGGTCTCCTCTCCGTGCGCCCGGAGCAGGTGCAGCACCCAACCCTCCAGGAGCGTTCCGCGTTCCTCCGGCGCCGGCGGGCCGAAGAGCCGCTTCGTCGCCCGCACCAGTCCAGGGTCGATCCAGTAGAGCTTCGGGTGGCGACGCTCTCGCACACGCAGCTTCGCCTCGTACGCGGGCAGCCTGTACGCCACGAGCGTGTCCTCCAGGATGTCCAGGTATCCCTGCACCGTGGTTCTGGCGACGCCGCAGTCGCGGGCGAGCCCTGAGACGTTGACGGTTGCCCCATGACAGAGAGCGGCAACCGGCAGGAAGCGGGCGAAGCCAGCCAGATTCCGCACCAGCGCCTCGGCGCGGATTTCCTCGCGCAGGTAGAGCTGCACGTAGCTCTCCAGCGCCGCACGCCGGTCTTCGGCCGTCCACACGAGCGGGATCGTCCCCGATCGGAGCGCAGTCTCCAGGTCGAAGTCGCGGCCGAGCTCCGCGGGCGTCAGCGGGTGCATCGTCCGGCGCAGCGCCCGCCCTGCCAGCAGGTTGACTCCGGCCGCCTTCAGCTTCCGCGCGCTCGACCCCAGGAGCGCGAAGCGGAGCCGACGCTCCTCGATGAACCGGTGAACCTCGTTCAGCAGGTTCGGCAGGCGCTGGATCTCGTCGACCACGACCCAGCCTCCCGGGGGAACCGACCGCAGTTCCGCCGCGAACAGCGAGGGATCGACAAGGTAGTCCTGGTAGCGGGCCTCGTCGAGGAGATCGATGCGATGAGCGTCGGCGAGATTCCGGCGCGCCCAGGTACTCTTGCCGACCCCGCGGACGCCAAGCAGGAAGAAGCTCTGGCCCGGAAGGCGGGAGAGTCGGGGATAGAGTTTTCTGTACATGATGCCGTCATTTTTCCGCGAAATATGACGACATCATGGCACAGGACTGCCGGTGCAGAAGAACGGGCAGTATCTTTCTCCTGTCGTCCCCAACGAGAAAGGGGGAGTTCTCCATGGCACCTGACTCGCTCGCAGCCACCCTGTCGCCAAAGGGCAAGGTGACCCTGCCCAGGGAGATCCTCCGCGCACTGCGCTGGAGCGCGGGAACCCGCCTCCTTGTAGAGGCCACGCCCGACGGTGTGCTGCTCAAACCCGAGCTTGTGTCTGCCAAAACTCGGCCGGAGGATGTGTTCGGCAGCCTGACCTACAACGGTCCGCCGAAGACGGTTCGAGAGATGAATGCCGGCGTACTGGCCGAGGCCAAACTTCGTTCGTAGCGCGAAGGGAGCGTCGCCCGAGGTTACGGAGGCCTCACGTCTGGCGCACTGCCCGCCCCGCCCGCAGATTGACACAAGCCGCCGGCTTCCGAAGCGAGCACGATCCGCGCACAGGCAAGCGCATCCGAACCCGCGTCATGGTGCCGGAGAGGAATGTCCAGACGACGGCAGACATCCGGCAGCCTGGCGCTGGCGAAGGGCCACTGCCGGTGTGCCAGCTCCACCGTACAGACAAAGCGCCTGCGCGGCGGGCGCAGACGGTAGCGAGCGCAACACGCGTTGAGCACCCGCCGGTCGAACTTCGCGTTGTGAGCGGCAACGAACCGTGCCGGAGCCAGCCACTCCCGCAGCGTCGGCCAGAGATCGGCAAACGTGGGCGCTTCGCGCACATCCTCCCAACTCAGGCCGTGGAGCCCGGTGAAGGTGAAGCGTCGGCCGGGTGGCCGGATCAGATAGCTCCGCGACTGCACTACATGGCCGCCGCTGCAGGCAGCGAGCCCGACCGCGCAGGCGCTGTCGTGGCGGGCGTTCGCGATCTCGAAGTCGATCGCCACGAAGGTGTTCTGTGCGTCGACTACCATGCCCGGTTCGATGGTAGCGGCGATCAGGGAAGCCGCTGAGGCCGAAGAAGCGAGGGTTCGCGTGGACGCATGGGGCAAGTTCGACCAGGAGACGGGACGTTTCCATCGCCTGGAGCACCACTGCGCCGATGTAGCAGCGTGCTTCGAAGCGCTGCTCCGCGAGCCTGTGCTGCGCGCCCGGTTCGCCCGAGCCAACCGGGCGGCGAATCTCGACGACACAACTGCCTCACGGCTCACGTATCTCGCGTTCTTGCATGACTTCGGCAAGCTCAACACCGGTTTTCAGTTCAAGCCGCCTCAAATCGGCGCATCGCATCGCGGTCGCCCGAAGCCAGCCGGACACATCGCCGAAGCGCTGCTCTGCGCCGACCAGGAGGAGCTTTGCGAGCTCCTGGGCCTTCACCGCATCGTGGACGACTGGGGAGCTGGCGTCGTCCCTCTTCTGTATGCCACGCTCGCTCACCACGGCCGTCCCGCACGACGGCCATCCCGCACCGGCCAAGGACCACAGGAACTCTGGAAGCCCTTCGCAGGCTACGAACCCAGGACCACGGCGAAGCGGCTGTACGAGAAAGGGCGCTCCTGGTTTCCGAGAGCCTTCGAGCCTGGACCTCCGCTGACAGACACGCCCGCCCTGGCGCACCTCTTCGCCGGAGTCGTCGCCCTCGCCGACCAGCTCGGCTCCGATGAGGAAGCGTTCGGGTTTGAAGCGAACCCGGACCCGCTCTACATCGAGCGTGCCCGCGCCGTCGCCACGAGGACTGTTGCCGAAAAGGGGTTCATGCGGGCCGGTTGGTCCAAAGACGCGCCGATCGCCGATGTGCGGACCCTGTTCGACTACGCGGAACCGCGCCCGTTACAACAGGCCGCGGCTTCGGCGCCGCTTGACAGCCCCCTGTTGATCCTGGAGAGCGAGACCGGCTCCGGCAAGACGGAGGCGGCCGTTCTCCGCTTCGCTGCGCTGTGGCGAGCCGGACTTGTCGACGCGCTCTACTTTGCGCTACCCACCCGGGCCGCTGCGAAGCAACTGCACGCACGCGTTCATCGAGCGCTAAAGCGGCTCTTCCCTCCGACGGCCAACACCGAGACAGTTCTGGCCGTGCCCGGCTACCTCGTGGCAGGCGCTTCCGAAGGAAGGCGCGCAGAGAAGTTCGAGGTCTTCTGGGAAGACCAGCCTGACGAAGCCACGCGGCTGGCCCGCTGGTCGGCCGAGAGCGCAAGGAAGTTCCTGACGGCGCCGGCGGCGGTCGGGACGGTCGACCAGGCGCTCCTTGCCGGCCTGTGCGTCAAGTGGGCTCACTTCCGCGCTGCCGCGCTCTCCCGCAGCCTGCTGGTCGCGGACGAAGTCCACGCGAGCGACGGCTACATGACGGAGTTGCTGCACGGCGTCCTGCACGGGCATCTGGCGCTCGGCGGCCACGCTCTGCTCATGTCCGCGACTCTGGGCTCCGAAGCCAGCTCGAAGCTCCTTTCCCGGTCCCACCGGCACGCCACCCCATCACCGGACGCTGCCGAAGCCTCCCCCTACCCGGCCATCACGCTCTCGGACGGCGCGGGCGAGTCCGAGGTGTCCGCGATACCGACCACCGGAGCGCCGAAGTCCGTCGCGATGGCCACCGCGGCAATCCTCGGCGAACCGAACGTGATTGCCCGCTCCGCGATTCGGGCGGCGCAGGACGGCGCCAAGGTTCTCGTGATTCGGAACACTGTTGCCAACGCGCAAGCTGTCTTCGCCGCGTTGGTGGCCCAAGGCGGCAGCGAACTGGCCCTCGCAGTCGCGGGAGGACCAGCCCTGCACCACAGCCGATTCGCCGCCGAGGACCGCGAACGGCTGGACGCCGCCGTCGAACAGGTGCTTGGCAAGGAGGAGCGCTCGCCAGGCGGCAGAGTCGTCATCGGCACTCAGACGCTGGAGCAGTCGCTCGACATCGACGCCGAGTACCTGATCACAGACATCTGTCCCGTGGACGTTCTGCTGCAGCGGCTGGGCCGACTGCATCGCCACGCCGAAGCCGAGCGCCCGGCAGCTTTCAAGGAAGCTCGATGCCTCGCGCTGGTCCCGGATTCAGGATTGGAGACCGGACTCGAAGGCTCTCTCCTCAAGCACGGGCTTGGGGTGTCGAAGCTGGGCGGGATCTACAGGAACCTGGTCGGAATCGAGGCGACGCGGAGACTCATCGAGGCCCATCCGACGTGGACCGTTCCGACCATGAACAGGATGCTCGTGGAGCGCGGTACCCATCGGCTGGTGCTGCGGGAACTGGCCGAGGCGCTCGGCGAGGACTGGCTCTCGCACCTGAGCGAGGTGCTCGGAAGAGGAGCGGCCGAAGCCGGCGTGGCGCGGCACCACGCACTCACGCGGGAAGAGGACTTCGACGAGGATCTCGTCTTCCCCGACCTGGACAGCAAGGTGCGTACACGACTGGGCGAGGACGGGCCGCGCATCGAGCTCCGCAGCCTCGTGACCGGCCCGTTCGGGAGCACCGTGAGTACGTTCAACCTGCCGGCTCATCTGTTCCGCCGAGGCATGCCCGAGCAGGAGGAGATCGAGGCCGCCCACGCCGAACCGGTCGGAACCGGCACCCTCATCCTGACGGTTGGCGACCACCGACTGAGCTACGACCGGGCCGGGATTCGCAGTTTAGAGTTCTGACCTCCTCGCTCGTATCAACATGCACAACCTCCTCATGGACCCACTCGTTCGAGTCCGCCTGGTCGATGGCAAGTCCGCCGCAATGTCGCTGCCCGACATCTACGAGGCCGCATCCAACGACGCGATCGCAGCGTTCCCAGCCCTGCGCCCCCACCAGAGACACGCTTGGCATGCGTTCCTGGCCCAGCTCGGTGCGCTCGCGCTGCAGCGGGCCAGCCTGAACGGTCCCCCCCAAGCCGCCACCGAGTGGCGCACAGTACTGCGTCGTTTGACCTCCGAGTTCGCCGACGACGAACCGTGGCAGTTGATCGTCGATGACCCGGCACAGCCCGCCTTCATGCAGTGTCCGGCGGGAGACACGCTCAATCAGTATCGCCGGCGCGTAGCGACGCCCGATGACCTCGACCTCCTGGTCACATCGAAGAACCACGACGTCAAGCAGGCAATTGCCGCGGCGGGCGCGCCGGACGACTGGGTGTTCGCTTTGATCGACCTGCAGACGATGGCCGGATTCCTGGGCGCCGGCAACTACGGGATCTCCCGCATGAACGGCGGGTTCTCGGCCCGGCCGTGCCTTGGGCTGGCGCCTGCGGACGGAGGCTTCGGTGCCCACCTCTTCCATGACATGCGACGAATGCTGGAGGTGAGGGCCCACCTGCTGGAAAGCTATCCGGACTACTACCGCCCTGAAGACGGCGCGGCTCTCCTTTGGACCGTCCCTTGGGATGGCACGACATCGCTTGATCTGGGCGACCTGGATCCGTACTTCATCGAGATCTGCCGGCGTGTCCGGCTCTGTCTGGCGGACCAGAGAATCGAGGCAAAGACAGCCGGGTCGAAGAAGAGCCGGGTCGCCGCCAAGGCCGCGAACGGCAACATCGGCGACTTCTGGACCCCGGTCAGCACCGGCGATGCCAAGGCGTTGTCGCTGTCCAGCGCCGGATTCCGGTACGACCGCCTCGCCAAGCTCCTCTTCGATGGAGGCGCCTACGTACTCCCGCGCGCGATGACCGTCGACCCGGCGGGAACGAAGCGATGGCGGGTCGTGGCCCGCGGCATGGCAGGTGGCCAAGGCAAGACGGACGGCTACCACGAGCGGAACGACATCGTCTTCGCCCCGAAAGTCGTCAAGGCGTTCAGGAAGGAGCGCAGTGATCTGGCGGCCGTGTGCGATGCGCTCCTGGATGAGATCTCGGAGGTCTCAAGAGCGCTGAGGCTCGCAATAGCCGTGGCTGCTAGCGGAGGAAAGCTGATGAGCGACCTGACCAGGACAGATCGCATGAAGGCAGCCCCTTACGCCCGCCGTTTCGACGCGGCCATCAACCCAATGTTCTTCGGAGCCGTCGAGAGCCGGTTCGTGGCGGAAGACGAAATCGGCAAGAGAGCTGAGCGAGAGCGTTTTGCCAAGAGGATGGTGGCGAGGGCGGACGCGCTCCTGGCCGAGGCGGTTGAAGCCGTGCCTTGCCCGGTCATCCAACGGCATCGAGCCCGGGCCGCGGCCTTCAGCACGTTCCACGGGCGAATACGGCGACCTCGGAGCGTCTTCGCTGACCAACCCGGGATCTTCGCTCCATAGGGAGACAGTCATGCCAAGCGACAAACACGAGAAGCCTGGAACGACAACGGCGACCCGGGGGCTCAGAGATGTGGTCCCGAAACTGGCCACGGAGATTCTCCATCTCGACCCGGGCTCGGCCGCCGCCCTCCGCCGCGGCCCCCTTGACGGCGCCGGGGCGGCAGCCTTCTGGAGGCTGCTCGCCAAGCACGATCCCCCGGCTGAACGAAAATGGGCCGCGCTGGTCCAGGCCATCGCGATTCTCACGCCGAAGGGACGCGAGCCGTCCAGGCGCCCCGCCCACGACAGTTCGCTTCGCATGGGCGAAGCCCTCCAGAAGGCCGGAGTGTCCGAACTGCGCCTTGCTCGCCTGCTGGGAGCACCGCCTGACTTGCGGCCGGAACTCGTTGTCCGCACCTGTCGGCGCTTGGCAACAACCGACTTCAACCGCTTCAATCTGGTCACACTCGGCCAGTTCCTGTTGTTCGGCGACGACAAGCGGCCAGCCCGCTGGATTGCCCGCGACTACTACCGTGCTGCCTTCGCAGCCATGCGCAAGTCCGAAGACAAGGAGACATCAACCGATGCCTGACGCTCGCTTTCTCCAAGTACACACTCTGCACGGCTACGCAGCCGTGCTGCTCAACCGCGACGATTCCGGCCTCGCCAAGAGGATTCTCTACGGCGACGCGATGCGCACCCGCGTCTCTTCGCAGTGCCTCAAGCGCCACTGGCGGGTAGCGGAGAGCCCGCACGCGCTGCAGAAGATCGACGGCGCCGTCGCCAGCGTTCGGTCCCGCAAGACCGTGAGCCGCCGCGTCATCGAGCCGCTCGAGAACGACTACGATGCCGACGTTGTCAAGGTCCTTTCGGACGCCTTTCAGACGGCCGTCTACGGCGAGAAGGGGGCCGACCCTGGGAGCCGGCAACCGTTGCTCCTGGGAGAACCCGAGATCGAGTATCTCGCAGCCGAGGCCCTGAAGATCGCTCAGGAGCACGGGGATGACGCCAACTCTGCGAAGAAGGCAGCCACAGGCTGGGCGAAGGAGTCAAGGGCGAACATGAAGGCCCTCCGGGAGCAGTGCTCGCTACCCGGTGGAATCGCGGCCGCACTCTTCGGACGCATGGTCACCGCCGACGTGGAGGCGAACATCGACGCGGCGGTCCACGTCGCGCACGCCTTCACCGTGCACTCCGAAGAAAGCGAGAGCGACTACTTCACCGTGGTTGACGATCTCCAGCGACAAGAGGACGATGCCGGCGCGGACCACATTGGCGAGACCGAACTGACTTCGGGGCTCTTCTACGGCTACGTGGTCCTGGACAGGAATGCGCTGGTGGCCAATCTGGGAGGAGACGCCGATATGGCCGGCGAGGTCGCGCGGCGTCTGGTCCACCTGATCGCCACGGTCACGCCCGGCGCCAAGCTGGGACCGACGGCGCCCTACGGCTACGCGAGCTGGATTCTGGCGGAAGCTGGCGACCGCCAACCGAGGAGCCTTGCGGAGGCGTACCGCAAGCCCTGCGCACCGGACAGGTCGGCCGCGGCACAAGCAGCAAGCCAGTTCCTCGGGAAGATCGATGCACTGTACGAGACCGGCGAGGCGCGCCGGTTCATCAGCCTGGAGGAAGCGAAAGTCCCGGGCGCCGAACGGTCGCAATCGCTGCGGGAACTGGCGTCCTGGGCCGGTGCCGTCGTGAAGACGGGCAGCGCCTGATGCGGTGGATGCACCTGCGCCTGCACGCCCCGATGGCCGCTTTCGGCGGAGAGATCGTCGACGCGCACGGCGTGATTCGGAACGTTCCGGCTCGGTCGATGCTGACCGGCCTGCTCGCGAACGCGCTGGGATGGGACCGGTCTATGCGCGCGGAGCACCAGGCGTTGCAGGACCGGATCGTCTTCGGTGCCGTCTGGGAGCGGGACATCGGCTTGAGCCGCATGGTGGACTACCAGACCGCGCAACTCGGCAAGGACGATCGAGCCTGGACGACTCGGCGCGCTCCCGCTGGACGCGCCGGTGGCGCCAAGACCTACGAAGGGGCGCACCAGCGCTGGCGCGAGTACCACGCAGACCTGCGACTGAGCGTGGTACTTCGGTTGGAGCACCTGGAGGCTTCTCCCACGATGGGAGAGCTACAGGCTGCTCTTGACAGGCCCGCACGACCGCTCTTCATCGGCCGTAAGTGCTGCCTGCCTTCCTCGCCGATCTTCGAGGGGTGGGTGAAGGCGCCCTCAGCGCGCGAGGCGCTCGAGACTGTCGCGCCGGCCGGTTCAGTAGGGCTCTTCGCGTCCTGGCCGGTCACGGAAGGGACGGATGGAAGCAATCGGACAACGACCGTCACGGACGAGCGAAACTGGGTCAGCGGCCTCCACGGCGGCGGGAGGGAGGTCTGCGAGGGCCTGATCGCGGCCTCACGGGCCGAAGCATGAAGCTGCACCTGATCCATGTGCCGCTCGACATGCGCAGGTTCAACCGTTGGGCCGGCGAACGCGATTTGATGCGGCGAGGTACCTTCGACGCGGGCTACGCCTTCCACATCCTCCTGTCCTCGATGTTCGGCAAGGGAATGCTCCAGCCGTTCCGCCTGTTCGCTTCGGAACGCCGCCGCAAAGCGGCCCTTTACGGGTACTCCGGCACCGATCAGACCGAGTTGCGGAGACTGGCCGCCACCGTCGCTCCACCCGACTGCGAAGCGGTCGTCGATCCGCGACGCCTGCGCTCGAAGCCGATGCCAACCCGCTTTGAAGAGGGAGAGCGCCTCGGCTTCGACCTGCGACTTCGACCCGTGCGCCGTGTGAGGGGTGACCTTCCCGACTCGCGGATTGGCGCGTCGCTCAAAAGAGGCAGTGAAGTGGACGCGTTCCTTTTGGAGTTGATACGGAGATTCCCGGCCAGGCCGGGGAAGCTGGCCACGTCGGCCGCCGCCGAAGCCGGTGTTACGCGCCAGTCGGTCTACTCCGAGTGGCTGTCCGAACGCCTCGGCAAGGCAGCCTCAGTGGAGCATTGCGAACTGGCTTCGTTTCAACGATCCCGGGTGATTCGCGGCTCGACCGGAGGACCGGAGGGACCGGATGCAGTCCTGCACGGCACGATGACGGTCGGCAGCGAGGACGAGTTCGGGCGGGTACTCCGAAAGGGTGTTGGGCGCCACCGGGCTTACGGCTACGGCATGTTGCTGCTCCGGCCACCTGATCGACGCACCCCCAGTCGCTGAGATGCTCAAGGGGCGCCTTGGGCTCGAAACAGCCCGGATTCCGCACGCTGACCGGGCCGGCCTGCTATGGCTCTCCCGAGGCGCGCTCACTGCCCGCGACGGCACACTGTCCTTCGAACGCGGACCGGAGCCGAAAGAGAACGACCCGCTCGACCCGGGCCGCTACGGCATCCCGCTGCAGGGCGTCTCGATGATCCTCATCGGCCCCGGTTCAACCGTGAGTCATGACGCGCTCCGGCTGCTGGCCAGGCACGGTACGGCTCTCGCAGCAGTGGGCGAAGACGGCGTGCGGTGCTACACGGCGCCACCGCTCATCGCCAACCGCTCGGGCCTCGCCCGACATCAGGCTCGGGCATGGGCGGACCCGAACACCCGCCTTCACGTCGCTCGTCGCATGTACGCCTGGCGGATGGGAGAAGTCCTGCCAAACGAGAAGATCTCTGTTCTACGCGGCATGGAAGGCGCTCGCATGAAGGAGACCTATCGTCTGGCTGCGATCCAGGCCGGAATCGACTGGCGAGGGCGCCGCTACGACCGGGCGCGACCGGGCGCCAGCGACTTGCCCAACCAAGCCCTGAACCACGCTGTGAGCGCGGTCGAGGCAGCAGCCGCGATCGCCGTCTCCGCCACGGCCACCCTGCCGCAACTCGGCTTCATCCACGAGGATCCCGGACAGTCGTTCGTGCTCGACATCGCCGACCTGTTCCGCGACTCCGTCACGATACCGGTGGCGTTCCGTTCTGCTCGCAAAGTGAAGGAGAGCGCCGGCCGCCGGAACATCGAACGGGTCACTCGCCGAGAGTGTGGGCGAACCCTGCAACAGGAGCGGACCATCCCGAAGATGATCGACCGGATCAAGGCTCTCTTTGAAGAAGCGGAGACCGCCCTGCTCGGGGGTTCATAAGACCATGCCCATGACCGTGGTCGTCACTCGGGATGTCGAAGCCAGATACCGGGGGTTCCTCGCGTCCGCGATGCTCGAAGTGGCTCCAGGCGTGTATGTGTCGCCCGATCTCTCGGCCGGAGTCCGGGAGCGAGTGTGGGCTGTCGTCGAAGATTGGTTCACTACCCTAGGCAACGGTGCGGTAGCCATGATCTGGCGGGACGGCACCGCCGCAGGCGGCTTGGCGCTACGCCATCTGGGCGATCCCCCGAAGGACATCTGGGACGCCGACGGCGTCCTGCTCGTCAAGAGGTCGTGATCGCGCGGTGGTCCTCGTTCTTTGACAACTGAAACGAGCCACGAAGCTGCGTGGCAGAGCCTCGACTCTTCCCGGCGAATCGGCCAAAATGGCCAGAGGTTCCCCCGCACCCGCGGGGATAGACCCCTGCCGAATCGTCTCGCCCTCGACAACCGGCTGGTTCCCCCGCACCCGCGGGGATAGACCCTACGAAACATCGGCCGGCGTCGAAGGTCAAGCGGTTCCCCCGCACCCGCGGGGATAGACCCGATCACCTTGCCAGTGACTACGTGCCGGAGCCGGTTCCCCCGCACCCGCGGGGATAGACCCCGAAGGGGAAACGGTATGATGCTGCTAAAGAGGGTTCCCCCGCACCCGCGGGGATAGACCCGGGGCGAAGCCCCACACACCCCACACCCCAAGGGTTCCCCCGCACCCGCGGGGATAGACCCATGACTCAGGCCACGATCAACACTGCCAAGCTGGTTCCCCCGCACCCGCGGGGATAGACCCCGCTGCGGCGAGCCGTTCCAACAGCGGGGCGAGGTTCCCCCGCACCCGCGGGGATAGACCCTACACGCGCGTCTGCGCGGACTGCTCCCGGCGGGTTCCCCCGCACCCGCGGGGATAGACCCCACTGGACGTGACCCTGACCGCGACGAATCCAGGTTCCCCCGCACCCGCGGGGATAGACCCCAGCCGGTGACGATCCCCAATCTGGCGAAGGCGGTTCCCCCGCACCCGCGGGGATAGACCCTAGCCAACCGTCTTCGCCACCACGCCCAGGAGGGTTCCCCCGCACCCGCGGGGATAGACCCGACTGACGCTTCGGCTTGAGCACCCCGCCGAAGGTTCCCCCGCACCCGCGGGGATAGACCCTCCCGCAGACCTCCGGGCGGATTCTCGCCCAGGGTTCCCCCGCACCCGCGGGGATAGACCCTTGTCTGCATCATCGGAGTGGTCCTGTTCTCTGGTTCCCCCGCACCCGCGGGGATAGACCCTTGTCTGCATCATCGGAGTGGTCCTGTTCTCTGGTTCCCCCGCACCCGCGGGGATAGACCCTTGTCTGCATCATCGGAGTGGTCCTGTTCTCTGGTTCCCCCGCACCCGCGGGGATAGACCCTTGTCTGCATCATCGGAGTGGTCCTGTTCTCTGGTTCCCCCGCACCCGCGGGGATAGACCCCTCGCCGCCCGCTCGGGAGCCAAGATGCGCGCGGTTCCCCCGCACCCGCGGGGATAGACCCGGCGCAGCCGCCGCCACGCGGTGAGCCGCCGCGGTTCCCCCGCACCCGCGGGGATAGACCGCCATCGCAGCGATCCCGACCGCGGCTGACGATGGTTCCCCCGCACCCGCGGGGATAGACCCGAGAACTCAGACTCATCAGCATTGCCGCCCTGGGTTCCCCCGCACCCGCGGGGATAGACCGCCATCGCAGCGATCCCGACCGCGGCTGACGATGGTTCCCCCGCACCCGCGGGGATAGACCCGAGAACTCAGACTCATCAGCATTGCCGCCCTGGGTTCCCCCGCACCCGCGGGGATAGACCCCTGCGCAGCGACACGCCGCACATCAGGCCGTCGGTTCCCCCGCACCCGCGGGGATAGACCCCCCTCCGCGATCTCGGTACGCGAAAGGTCCGTGGTTCCCCCGCACCCGCGGGGATAGACCCTCGTATGCGATCGTGCGGTTCGATCAGCCGCCGGTTCCCCCGCACCCGCGGGGATAGACCCCTAGTCGCCTGCTTCGACGGCACCTGGAACCGGGTTCCCCCGCACCCGCGGGGATAGACCTCAGGAACTCGACGGCCGCGTCGAGGCCGAGCTGGTTCCCCCACACCCGCGGGGATAGACCCGAGAGGAGAGAGAGTAACCAGTGGAACCCACAGGTTCCCCCGCACCCGCGGGGATAGACCCGAGGGCCAGATAGCCGCGCTCCGGGGGGCCTAGGTTCCCCCGCACCCGCGGGGATAGACCGTCGGCCGCGGCCTCGACTCCCTGGCGATCGTCGGTTCCCCCGCACCCGCGGGGATAGACCCCTGACGATTCGGGAGTACCAGGGCCTCGGCGAGGTTCCCCCGCACCCGCGGGGATAGACCACCAGGGCGACCAGGCGGCCCGGCGATCGTTGCGGTTCCCCGCACCCGCGGGGATAGACCCACGTGCGGCACTGGTAACGGCCGGCCTGGTCCGGTTCCCCCGCACCCGCGGGGATAGACCCACGAATGGCCTCAGCGACTACAGCCAGCCGAGGGTTCCCCCGCACCCGTGTCAATGGCAACTGAAAACTGCACACTTGTGGCAACTGAAAACTGCACACTTCTTCGGGGGCGGCAGGGTCCTGAGCAGGCGTCCGGAGTAGCGGCCCAGGGCTCCGGTGTCGGCCGTAGGGAGCGGAGCGACCGGAGGCCGACACCGGACGCGCGCCAAGGCCAGGGGGTTGGCGGCTGATCACGAGGCGGTTTCCTGGCGCCGCTCCTCGTGAGCGGGGCGCAGCAGGTCCTGGTGCGCTCTCATCCGGTAGCTGTTGCCCCGGATGTTGACGATGTGGCAGTGGTGCAGGAGGCGATCGATGAGGGCCGCGGCCATGATCTCGTCGCCGAGCACGCCTCCCCATTCCTCGAAGCCCTTGTTGGAGGTGAGCACCGTGGAGGCCCGCTCGTGGCGGGCGTTGATCAACTGGAAGAAGAGCACGGCGCCGTCCTGGCTGATCGGCAGGTAGCCGATCTCGTCCACGACCAGCAGGGCAGGATGGGTGAGCACCCGGAGCCGGCGCGACAGATTGCCCGCGGCCTTCGCCTCGGTCAGCGACTCGATCAGGGCCGCCAGCGTGCCGTAGTAGACCTTGCGGCCCGACTCGGCGGCTGCGATCGCCAGACTGATCGCGAGATGGGTCTTGCCCACTCCCGGCGGCCCCAGGAGAATCACATTCTCGGCGCGCTCCAGGAAGCCCAGCTCGTGGAGGCTCTCGATCTGCTCCCGCTTGATGCTGGGCTGGAAGCTGAAGTCGAACTGGTCGAGCGTCTTGACCGCCGGCAGGCGCGACGAGCGCATCGCCGCTTGCAGTCGGCGGTTGTTGCGCAGCACGATCTGGGCGGAAAGCAGATTCTCGATCGCTTCGGAAGCGGTCACCGCTCCGCTGTCGGCCTGGGCCAGGATGCCGTCCACGGCTTCCAGTGCTCCGGGCATTTTCAAGTCCGCCAGCATCTCTCGCAGCCGAGCCCGCCGATCGCCCGCCGGAGCCCTCATCGGACTGCCTCCGAGTACTCCCGCAAGGATCGCCGCTGCACCTGTACCGTCGGCGCCACCAAGCGGCGCCGGGCCGCCGCCTCGGGCTGCCGAGCGCCGAGACGTCGGTAAGGATGGCTGGCCAGGGGACGAAGCGCCTGGCGCTCGTCGCGCTCGAAGCGGTCCACCGGGCGCTCCCCCGTCGTGCCATGCCGACGCACATTGGCGGTGCCCTCCAGCCAGGACGAGGCCTGCTCATTCAGGTCGGCGTCGTTTGCGAACGGCCGGCCGTAGAAGAAGCTCTCCCGCACGTACCGGATCGGCCGCTCCACCTTGCCCTTGGTCTGCGCCCGGTAAGGACGGCACGACCGCGGCACGAAGCCCCAGTGAGCCGCGAACCGCAGAAACTCGGCATTCAGCGCCAACTCGCCGCCGGAAGCGCGGTCGTCCGACACGACCACCGCGCGCATCTGATCGAAGAGGAGCTCCTGCGGCACGCCGCCGAACCGACCGAAGGCGCTCTCGAGCCCCTCGATGAGGACCGGCATCGTCTGCCGGGAGTAGAAACGCAGCCACAACAGCCGGGAGTAGCCGAGCACCACCAGCAGGGCATGCCGACGTCCCCAGGGCAGCCTGAATGTCCCGAAGTCCACCTGGCCCTGATGGCCCGCCGGGGTCTCGAACCGCACCGGAGCCTCCTGGGGCGCCCGCGGCCGAACCTCCCGAACGTAGTCCCTGACCCGGCTGTAGCCGCCGTCGTAGCCGGCCGCACGCACCTCGTCGAACAGGCGCTTCGCCGACAGCTTGGGGAACTCCTCCAGCCGGACCTCGATCAACTCCTTGTACGGGTCCAGCTTGTGAGCGACCCGAGGCCGCGGCGAGTACCGAGACCCGCCCGACGACAGGTCCCGGTCCAACTGGCCCGACTCGATCCACGCGTGGATCGTCCGCCGACTGACGCCGAACCGCCTGGACAACTCGGCCTTCGAGACGCCTCGCTCCAGGTAGTGCCTCAACTGCATCCTGATCTCCCATCCGTACATCCATCCGTCGCTCCATTGCCGTTGGCGAAGCCAACAGCATCGACCGACGGAGCGGCTACCGCAAACCGCAGACTGTGCAGTTTTCGGCTGCCACGAATGGGAGATTTACAGTTGCCCCCAACAACCCGCGGGGATAGACCCTGTTGGCCAGCATCAGGAGCGACGGCCTGCTCGGTTCCCCCGCACCCGCGGGGATAGACCCGCGCCCCGAGCCGCCCGGCGTCGCATGGCCCTGGTTCCCCCGCACCCGCGGGGATAGACCCACCAGCTTGTCGACGGCGAGCTCCGCGACGATGGTTCCCCCGCACCCGCGGGGATAGACCCTGGACCTCGGTGAGCCGGGCCCGATCAAACGCGGTTCCCCCGCACCCGCGGGGATAGACCCTTACGGATCATTGGAGGCCTCCTTTTCCGCCAGGTTCCCCCGCACCCGCGGGGATAGACCGGTACGGCCGACTTCGTCGAGAAGGCGGACGCCGGTTCCCCCGCACCCGCGGGGATAGACCGCGAGCGCGACTCGGCAAGCCTGCAAGAACATCGGTTCCCCCGCACCCGCGGGGATAGACCCGGTGATGGGGAGCCAGTACTCCTGCACGATGAGGTTCCCCCGCACCCGCGGGGATAGACCTTCGGCGGCGCGATGGCGCTGTCCGCGGAGCAGTTCGTCGCCTGGCTGTTCTGACGCGGAACGTCGCCCAAGGTGGACAGCGGGCAGCCATCCGTTCGGATGGTCCGCTGGGCTTTGAGCAGGAGACCCGCTCAGTCGGCCTTCGCGGCGTCCAGCTCGGTGCGGAGGTTGTCGGCCGCCTCGGCCGAGTCCGGGTCGGCCTCGGTCAGCCCGAAGGCCGCGGCCATCTCGCCGGCGGCGTCGCGGGCAACGGGGATCTCGGTCGGGCGGTCCGTCGCCAGTGCGCGGTCAAGCGCCTCGGCGAATTCGGCCTCGGTTTCGACGGGGGGGATGGTCGCGGGTCGGTCCATGAGGGAGGACTCCTTTGGTTGGTGTGAGTGAAGGCCGCTTACGGCGTCCGTGCGGCCTGCAGCGTCTCGAGCTGTGCTCGGACGTCGGCGACGTCGTCCTCGAGATCGTCGGTCCAACTGGCAAGGAAACCCGCGGCGCGTTCAAGGTCGGCGAGACGCTCCGACTGGATGAGTCGGTGCAGGTCGTCCGCGAGGAAGCGTTCGAGGTCGTCCTCGGCAAGCGTCGCGCGATCGCCGGCCCAGCGCGCTTCCCATTCGTCCACGTGGGCCGTTTGGACGGCCCTGTGCAGGGCGATGAGCTCTCGATGCAGGCGTTCGGTTTCTGCCGCGGCGTCCGGCAGCTGGGCCCGGAGTCTCAAGACGGTTCGGCGTTCCTCCTCCGTGCCGAGCTCTTCGAGCTCGCGCTCAAGCTCTTCGAGCCGGGCCTCCGCCCGGGCGGCCTCGGTTTCGGGGGAGGGTCTCCAGGCAACCAGGGCCAGGGCAAGCGCGGGCAGAAGGGCGATGATCTTCATGGTGGGGCTCTTCCTTCAGCGGGTCGGGGTCGAGGGTTGGTGTAGACGGTGTAGACGGTCTGCACGGATCAGGCGAGGCGGTCGGGCAAAGCGGAGGCTCAGGTCGCGACGTCGACCTGGGCGGCGGTGCTCCTGGGCGGCGGTGCTCCGGGGCGGCGGTACCGGATCGCCGTGGCGTCGCAACTCCTCAAGATGGAACTTGATCGCCTCGCGCATGAGCTCGACGACTTCCTTCCGGGTGTCAGCTACCGCGACGCAACCGGGAAGGTCGGGAACGTAAGCTCCATAGCTGGTCGGCCCTTCTTCGATGAGGATGGCGTGTACTTCACGGGTTTCTCCCGCCCCAGGCGCCGGAGGGGCCTAGGGGGTGGAAGATTGCGTCGCGGTGGTCTAGCGCGAGCGAGTGGATTCGGAGGAGCGCGAGGAGGCTGCGCGAGGTTCCTGGGACCGTAGAGACGGAGCCTGCGGCGCAGGTTGTGCGCTCGCTGCTTCGCGCCGGTCGATGTCCGCGATGATGCGGGCTGCGCCGGCAGCGACTTCAGCGTGCTCCTGAGGAGTCAGGTCCTCCAGGAGGACGCTCAAGGGGAGAGGTCGAGCCATCGGGAGGGTCCTTGTTCGTGGTTCAGGGAATCGCGAGAGAGCTGGCGAAGGTGACGATCGTAGAGGCTATCAGCGTGGCGCACGTGGTCGGCATAGAAGCGATCGCCGGTCTTGTAGCCGCCCACGGGGAGAAGGGCGGTACGTCGCGGATCGAAGGCGTAGAAGATGCGGATGGGAGGACGGATTCGGACGCGAAGTTCCCGCATGTGGGAGTGTCGGGAGTTGTGCACCTTCGAGCTGTAGGGGAACGGCAGGTCGACGCCGCGCTGTCGGAGAACCTCGATCACGTGGAGGCAAGAGTTGCGGTGAGGACGATCCAGGGCGCTCCACCAGTCGCGGAATTCAGGAGTCAGTTGAACGGTGACGGGCATCGGCGAAGAGTAGCGCCGGCGACGGCCGAAGCCGCCGCCGGCTGTTGAGACGCTCTAGGCGTCGTCCTCCGCGTCCTGTTCGCGGAGTTGGAGGATGCGGGTGTGGACCTGGTCGGCCAGCTTGCTGAGCACGAGCAGGTCGTTGAGGCCGAAGCTCCGGGTGGTCTTCCACTTGCCGTCTTCGTCGGAGCGGAAGACCCGTCCGAAGGTGACGTTGTAGCGGATGGCCCCCTCGTCGCCGACCTGGTTCTGCCAGATCGCGGCCTTGACGGATCCGATGCGGACCTCGTCGATGGGAGAGTTGGTGGACACGGTTTCTGATTCCTCTTTGGGTTAGTGGGACTGTGGCTTTCGCCGCTCACCCCACCCAGGCGGCGACCAACAGGTCCACCCCAAGGGAAGATGCGGCAGAGGGGGCGACGCGCCGCGGAGAAGCCGGCACGAGGCAAGGGGATGACAGACGGCCCATGGGGCCGATGCGAAGCGGTCTGGCGGCTCCTTGCGCCGGCCCGCGGCGTGGCGTCGCCGGCGCCGCGTTGGAGTGTCCACCTGTCGACCAGGAGAACAGAGAGGTCCGCGCCGACAAGGCGTCCGCGCGATCGGGACCAGGTGGGCGATCGGGGCCAGAAAGCGGAGCGTCCAGGCAAAGACGGCCGCAGGCCGCAGGGAGAAGACCAGCCGGAGGAGCGGTGCATCCTCGACGCACCGGGCGTGCCCGGGTCCACACTCACTCCAACGGAGCGGCCCCGCGGAGGGACCGGCGTGGAGCAGGTGGCCATGTGCGCGGCGGGAGGAAGGTTTTGAGGGCGGTGAGGCTGTCGGTCATGGAGAGTCGGTACAGACGGTATGGATCGTCAGTACGGAATCTCAGATGTCGCCGGCGGCGTGAGCGCGCCAGTACGGACGATCACGCGGGAGGTAGTGGGGCTTGAGGTAGACCCGGGTTGCGGGTAGGGAGCGGACGCCGTCGTAGGGGAGGGCGATCGCCTGGTAGTTCTGCAGGAGGGTGAAGCTCCTCGGGAAGAACATCGGTTCGCGCTGTTCGCGGTAGGTCTTGCTGGCGCCGATGTTCCCGCCCTGGCCGCTGCCGGCCTTGGCGGTGACGAGGGAGAAGGCGGGCTTGCTCGACTCGGAGAAGGAGTAGCTCGGCGAGAGCCGGGCGACCTTCCCGCACATGTTGGAGGCGAGGTCCGCGCTGCTCTCGTCGCTCAAGCTGAGGAAGATCCGGGTCCGAAGCGTCTGGAGGAGCGTCCGCCAGGCGTCGTTGCCGGCGAGAACCGACCGGAGGGAGGCGATGGACTGGGTGGCGACGATGGGGATGCACTTGCACTGGCGGGTCAACGCGAAGGACTTCTCGTCGCCGCTGGGATCGTCCTCGCCGACGGTGGCGAAGCTCTGGTACTCGTCGCAGAGGAAGACGGCCGGCCGGAAGTGCCGGTCGGGGCTGCGCTTCATCTGGGCGGGCCGGCGGAGCAGAGTCTGGAGCCAGGAGTTCTTGAGCAGGACGCCGATGGCGCGGGCCAAGGCGGGATTGGCGCCCGCGGGCATGTTGAGGGCAACCACCTTTCCGCCTTCGATCAGGTCGGTCAGAGGCGGCAGCGGCTTGAGCGTGGCGCCGGCGATCCGGGCGTCGGTTTCGGGGCTGTTTCGCTCGTCTGCCATACAGGGGTCGTGACCGGATCAGGGTCCTTCACCGCCGGCGACGGTGGGCAGAAGAGCCTCGCGGTGTCGGGGAGGTCGAAGAGGGAGAGGAAGACGCTGATGCCTTCGACGATGCTGGTGCGGAGCTTCGTATCGAGCGCGAGCCAGTCCTTGGAGTACCAGCGCTCGACTGCCTCCAGGCGAGCGTTGCGATCGTCGGCGGGAACGTAGCGTCGCACGGTCGCCTGGGCGACTTCGAGGGCCGTCGCCAGTTCCGCGACATTGAGAATCTGCCCGTGGTAGTGCGCGAGCATGGCCAGCAGCCGGTGCAGGGCCGTCACGCCCAGCGCGGCGCCGAACTGCGGCAGGTCCCGTTCCACGAACGTCCGCAGGAACGACAGCGGGAAACCCCCGCGCACCCATAGTTCGGGCATCCGCGCAACTCCGAGCTCGTCGACGCCGAAGCCGCCGAGTTCGATGTACTCGATCCTTCCGGCCAACGATTCGGCGCTCTGCCGCAGCAGGTCCGGGCCGGCGCTGCCCAGCACCAGGAAGCGTGCCGGATTGTCGTCGCGGTCGACCAGAACCCGCAGCACGGGAAAGAGGTCGGGCCGACGCTGCACTTCGCCGATGACGACCAGGCCGCTCAGATCCTAGAGCGCGGTCCGCGGATTCTCGAGCCGCGCCAGGCTGACCGGATCCTCCAGGTCGAAGTAGTTGGCCGAACCGGCAGACACAAACTGCCGGGCGAGGGTCGTCTTGCCGCACTGCCGTGGCCCGACGATCGTGACGACAGGGAAACGGGTGAGCGCCAGCTCAACCGAATTCCGGGCCGTGCGGGGAACCAGGGATGTCGCCATCGAATCCACGATAACACGCACATGAAGTGAGGTTTTTCATGGATACAGCGGCAAGCCGCCACCCCACATCCGGCCCGCTACCCGTACCTCCCCTCGATGTAGGCCGCCGTCTGCTCGTTCGCGGGATTCAGGAACATCGACGCCGTGTCGCTGTGCTCGATCATCTCGCCGAGCAGCATGAACACGCACTCCTCGCTGGCGCGGCGGGCCTGGGCCATGTTGTGGGTCACGATCAGGATCGTGTAGTCGCCGCGGAGCTTCCAGATCAGTTCCTCGACGGCTTCCGTGCCAGCCGGATCGAGCGCCGAGCACGGTTCGTCCATCAGCAGGAGTCTCGGCTTGACCGGAAGCAGACGGGCGATGCAGAGCTTCTGCTGCTGTTCGAGCGAGAGTTCCGTGCCGCGGCGGTCGAGCGAGTCCTTCAGTTCGTCCCAGAGCAGGACCTCCCGCAGCGCCTCTTCGACGATCCGTTCGCCTTCCGCCCTGGTCGGCGGTTTCCCGTCGGGCAGGTGGACGCGGGTGCCGAAGAGGACGTTGTCGCGCACGGAGAGCGGCAGCGGGTTCGGACGCTGGAAGACCATGCCGACCTGCTTGCGGAGCTGAGCCGGCTCGACCGCGGGGTCGAGCACATCGAGGCCCCAGAGCCGGATGCTGCCGGTCGTGCGTACGTAGCCGAGGCGCTCGTTGATCCGGTTGACCGAGCGCAGCAGCGTCGTCTTGCCGCAACCGGATGGGCCGATCAGGGACGTGATCGCGCCGGCCCGCACCCGCAGGTCGACGTCGAACAGGGCCTGGAAGTCGCCGTACCAGAGGTTCAGTTTCTCGACCAGGATGGCCGCCGAGGCGCCGGCGGCGCTCGGAGTCACAGGCTCCGCGACGCTCATCCGAACTTCCCTTCGACGTACGCCGTCGTGCGCGGGTCCTGGGCGCCGCCCTCGAACATCGTCTCCGTCTCCGTGACCTCGACCAGCTCGCCGGTCAGGAAGAAGGCGGTCCGCCCGGCCAGCCTCCGCGCCTGCTGGACGAGGTTCGTCACCAGCACGATCGTCATCTCGGACTTGAGTTCCGCCAGCACCTCCTCGATCCGCATCGTGGTCACCGGGTCGACCGCGATCGAGAACTCGTCGAGCAGCAGGATCGACGGGTCCTGCGACAGGGCGCGGGCGATCGTCAGCCGCTGCTGCTGGCCGCCGGAGAGCAGGCTGCCCAGGGAATCGAGCCGGTCCTTCACCTCGTCCCAGAGCGCCGCGCGGCGGAGGCAGCGTTCGACGATGACGTCCAGGTCGGCCTTCTTCCGCGTGCCCCTCAGCCGGGACGAGAGCGCGACGTTGTCGTAGATGGTCAGCGGCAGGCCGACCGGCAGCGGGAAGACGACGCCGATCCGCTGCCGCAGGGCGTAGGGGTTGCGCCAACTGCGCACGTCCCGGCCCTCGACGCGCACGCTGCCCGACACCTCCATGCCCGCGGTCATCAGGTCCATCCGGTTGATCGCGCGCAGGAACGACGTCTTGCCGCTGTTCGCGGGTCCGATGATGCCGAAGATCTCGTTTCTTCGTACCTGGAACGTGACGTCCGAAAGCGCCGGCTTGCCGTGGTACCGAATCGCCAGATCCTCGACCGCGACCGCGTAGTCGCCGGCCGCTCTCTCCGGGGCAGGCGATGTCACCACTTCTTGCGGCCCCGCAGGTAGACGCGGAAGGCGATCGAGATCCCGTTCATCGCCAGCACCATCGAGATCAGGACCAGGGCGACGCCGAAGGGCATGTGCTCCGGCACGTCCGGCACCTGGGTCGAGATGACGAACAGGTGCAGCGACATCGCCATCGTCTGGTCGAGCACGCCCTGCGGCAGGAAGGGAAGGAAGAACGCGGCGCCAGTGAACATGATCGGCGCGGTTTCGCCCGACGTGCGGGAAACCTCCAGGATGACGCCCGTGAGAATCCCGCTGATCGAGTTCGGCAGCACGATCTTGCGGATCGTCTGCCAGCGCGTGGCGCCCATGTTCCAGCACGCCTCGCGGAACGCGAGCGGCACGGTCTGCAGCGACTCCCTGGTGGCGACGATGACGACCGGCAGCGTCATGACCGCCAGGGTCAGGCTGGCGGCCAGGATGCTGGTGCCGAAGCGGAAGAAGATGACGAAGGCGCCGACCCCGAAGAGGGCGTGGACGATGGACGGCACGCCGGCCAGGTTGATGATCGCCAGATTGATCGCCCGGGTCAGGCGGTTGTCCGGCGCGTACTCGCTCAGGTAGAGCGCAGCCGCCACGCCGACCGGCACGGAAGCGATCAGGGCGACGACCACCAGCCACACGGTGCCGACCAGGGCCGGCAGGATGCCGCCGGCCGTCATCCCGTTGGTCGGCGGCGAGAACAGGAACTCCCACGAGATCGCCGGCCCGCCCCGGACGATGAGCACGCCGAGAATCAGGGCGACCGGCAGGATGAGCATGCAGGTCATCCACAGGAACAGGAGCCGGAACAGGCCCTCGACCTTCCGGTTGCGGCGGTTCTGTGCGGTCGCTTCGAACATGGCGCCTCGCTATGGATTCGCGGAAGCGGCCGGCCGGCGGCCGCGGCGGCGGTGCTTGCGCTGGCCGCCCCGCACGAACACGTCGGCCGCGAAGTTGATCGCGAAGGTGACCAGGAACAGGAAGATGCCGAGCGTGAAGAGCGCCTGGTAGTGGTCCGAACCGGCCGCCGTCTCACCGAGTTCGGCGGCGATCGTCGCCGTCAGCGCCCGCACCGAGTCGAAGGGACTCGTCGGCAGGTTGATCGAGTGGCCGCTCGCCATCAGCACCGCCATCGTCTCGCCGAAACCGCGGCCGACGCCGAGCAGCGTGGCTGCGACGAGGCCGTTGCGGGCCGCCGGAAGCACGACCTTGAAGGTCACCTGCCAGCGGGTCGCCCCCATCGCCTCGGCGGCCTCGCGGTACGTGTCCGGCACCGCCTTCAGCGCGTCCTCGGCGATCGTCGTCATGATCGGCGCCGCCATCAGCCCCAGGATGATCCCCGAGTTCAGCACGTTCAGCCCGATCGGAACGTCGAAGATCTGGATGATCAGCGGATTCATGATCGAAAGACCGATGAACCCCCAGACCACGGACGGGATCGCCGCCAGGAGTTCCACCAGCACCTTCAGCGTCTCGCGTACGCGGCCGGTGGCGAACTCGCCGATGTAGATCGCGGCGCCGAGCGAGAACGGCACGGACACGACCATGGCGAGTCCGGTCACGGAGGCCGTGCCCGCGATCAGGGCCAGGGCGCCGTACGTCGGGTTGTGGCTCGACGTGGGCGTCCAGCGCGGCGAGAAGAAGAACTCCCGGAAATCCCGTAACCCTCCTTCATTGGGGTCGAAGACGAAGCCGGCGCCTTCGCGGGTGATGAAGATGAAGATGCCCGCGATGAAAACGATCGCCGACAGCCCGCCGGCAAGCACCAGGATCTGGACCGCGCGGTCGACCCACCACGCGAGATCCCGCCGGTCCGCGGCGTGCGCTACGTCAGTCAAACCGACCGCCGGGGAACCAGAGACGCCGCGTCATTCCCGGGAGACTGCTCCCGTTCAGGAGCAGTCCACGTCCGTTCGCGGCGCGTAGCCCTTCTCGTAGATGATGCACTGGCCTTCGTCGCTCAGCACCCAGTCGATGTACTCGCGAATGGCGCCCTGCGGCTCGCCCGCGGTGTACATGAACAGCGGCCGCGCGATGGGATAGGACCCGTCGATCGCCGTATCGACCGAAGGCGACACGCACTCGCCGTCCTCGCCCTTCTTGACACAGGGCATCTTCACGTGGTCCGTCGCGTAGGCGAGGCCGCTGTAGCCGATCGCGCAGGGCGTGTTCTCCACCAGGTCGACCACGTCCTTGGACCCGTGCATGTCGCGCGAACCGAGCCGGAAGTCGCGCTGGTCGCCGAGCACCGCTTCGCGGAAGTAGACGTAGGTGCCCGAGTTGTTCTGGCGGCTGACCCGAACGATCTCGTCGCTCCCGCAACCCGGAACCTCGACTCCCCACTGGCTCCACGAGTCGACCTCGCCGCCCTCGCCATAGAGCGTGGCCAACTGTTCCAGCGAAACCTCGTCGAGCGGGTTGTCCGGATGGACGAAGACCGCCAGGGCGTCGAAGCCGACGACGAACTCGATCGGCTCGTTGCCGTTGCCGCGCGCCAGCTCGATCTCCGAGTCCTTCATCTTGCGGCTCGAGTTCGCGATGTCGACCGTGCCGTTGATCATCGCGGAGATGCCGGTGCCCGATCCGCCGCCGGTCACCGCGACCGCCGTCTCCGGCGCCACCGCGGCGTAGTTCTCGGCCCAGGCCTGGGCCACGTTGACCAGGGTGTCGGAGCCCTTGTTCTGGATCACGCTCCGGGAACCGCCTCCGCCGCAGGCGGCGACCAGGGCGGCCGCGAGAGCCAGAGTGCTCCAGGTGCAGATGGGTCTTGCTGTCTTCATATGGCTCGAGATTCCGTGCAATTCAAGGGTCCTCCACACCTGCGGAGCGTAGCCGACGGTTCGTGAACAACCGGTAAAGATGCGCGATTGTCCGGGACTAGAAGTACGCGGTCAGCGACGACCACGCCACGACCGGCACGGCGCCGTACTCGCTGCCGAGGACGCCGTCCCGAACGCCACGGCCGGTCGAGGCGATCAGGCCCGCGGTCCAGGTCACGCTGTCGGACACCGACCAGGCGATGCCCGGCTGGAACAGGGCCGAACCGTCGTCCCGGTTCGCCAGCACAGCGGCCGTCACGGTCAGCAGGGGATGCGCCTGCCAGGCCAGCGAGAGGCCCGCATACCGGCGGCCGAGGGAGACGACTTCGCCGCGCCCCACGCGGTCGGCCTCGGCCAGCCGCGTGTAGTCCGCCGGATCGCCGGCGCCGAAGCCGTTCCAGCTCGCCTCGCCGATCAGGGTCAGCCTGGGCGTCAGCAGGCGGTCGACACCCACCGTCAGGCGCCAGAAATCGCCGCAGCCGAAGACCGGGTGGGCGCTCTCCGGATCGCAGCCCGGACTGGTCCACGAGACCTCGCCGCGCAGGCCGGTGCCGCGGACGTCGGCGGAGAAGAAGCCGCCGAGAACGAGGTCCCGGTGGAAGCCGCCGACCATGTAGCCGAAGTCGACCGTCGATGCGCCCTCGCCGAGGTCCGCGTGGAAGCGGCCCATCGAGGCGAGACTCAGGTCGTCGGGGGTGCGGGCGCCCTGGCCGGCCGCGATGACCTCGATCTCCGAGAAGTCGTCCACCGGAACGGTGAAGCGGAGGGCGTCGACGCCCGGCTTGTAGTCCCGGTCGATCCGCTGGGGAGCGAAGGGAGCGAAGAGGTCGAGCACGGGCCAGAAGTAGTTCACGCCCCAGGTGATCGCCTGGCGGCCCGCGACCATGCGGAAACCGGGGTGGTCCCAGCGCAGGTTGAAGCGGTCGATCTCCGTCGTCCCCGCGACGTCGCCGCCGCCGAACGACTCCTTCGTCAGGTCGAAGAAGCGCCGCGTGTCTCCGGTGGCGACCGACGTCACCGCGCCGCTGCCGGGCGGCGACACGGCATGGGCGGTACCGTGCATCTCGAAGCGGAAACGGTCCCGGTCGCCCGACCTCCAGCGCGAGTCGAGCTTGAGCCGCAGGATCCCGAGTTCGACGCCGCCGGCCCCGGCCGCCGCGCCGTCCTCTTCAGCCGGCTCCCCGTCGCCGGCCAGGTCCGTCTCCTCCAGGATCCGGAACGCGAAGAGGCGTACGTCGCCGCCCACCTCCGTCTGCGCCGCGGCCCCGGCCGGCGCCGCCAGCAGAAGCAACGCGACAAGTCCCGCCGCGCGCGGGTTCATGTCAACGGTGCTCGTCGCTCGCGATGTTCCCATCGACCAGGCGCACGACACGGCGGGCCCGCTCCATCACCTGCGGATCGTGCGTCGAGAACAGGAAGGTCACGCCCTGCTCCCGGTTCAGCTCCTCCATCAGGCCGAGCAGGGTCTCCGCGGTCTCCGAGTCGACGTTCGCGGTCGGCTCGTCGGCGAGCACGACGGCCGGGTTGCTGGCGATCGCGCGGGCGATCGCCACCCGCTGCTGCTGACCGCCCGAGAGTTCCGAGGGTCTTCGGTCCTCCAATCCCTTGAGCCCCACCTGCTCGAGCAGGCCCATCACCCGCTCGCGCCGCGTCGGCCCGTCGACGCCCTGAACCCAGAGCACCATCTCGGCGTTCTCGTACGCGGTCAGGACGGGCATCAGGTTGTAGGCCTGGAACACGAAGCCGATCCGGTCGCGGCGCAGTTCGGAGAGCTCCTTCTTGTTCAGGCTGCCCAGTTCACGCCCCTCCAGCACGACCTGACCGGAAGTCGCTGAATCGAGCGCTCCGATCAGGTTCAGCATGGTCGTCTTGCCGGAGCCCGAGGGACCGCAGATCACGGTGAACTCACCCGGCTCGACATCCATCGAGAGGTCGTGCAGGGCATGAATGTCGACGCTGCCCTGGCGGTAGACCTTGCTCACGTCCCGGAGCGAAATGACCGGACCCTCGCCCATCTCACACCACCTTGATCGTGTCGACCGGCTGCACCCGGCCCGCGCGCCAGGCCGGATAGATCCCCGAAGCGAGGGTCGCCACCACCGCGAACAGGCCGATCAGCACGGCGTTGCGCGGAAAAATGCCGACCTTGAGCACCGGATCCAGGCCGACGCCGGCGACCTCCACCGTGCCGCCGTAGACCGCCGTCAGGTCCAGGCCGGTCGAGGACAGGTAGAGGTAGGGCCCGATCGTGATCAGGAACGCTCCGGCCAGACCGAGGACGGCGAGCCAGGCGCTCTCCATCATGATCAGCCGGAACAGCCTGGCCGGATTCCAGCCGATCGCCAGCATGATCCCGAACTCCCGCAGCCGCTCCATCACGCTGACGAACAACGTGTTGAAGATTCCCGCCGCGACCAGCACCGCGATCAGGATCTCCATGACGACCGCCCCGCCGACCTTGAGCGCGATGAACGCCGCCAGTTGCGGCTGACTCGTGTTCCAGGGCAGGGCCGCCACCGTCTCGCCGAGCTCGCGGTCCAGCCGGCCGGCAACCCCGCTGCTCCTTCGCTGGTCTTCGAGGAACACGGCGACCAGCGTCGCCTCGTCCTCGCCGTAGCCGAGCAGGTCGCGCACCGTGCTGATCGGCAGCAGGCAGAAGCCGCCGTCGACCGTGGGCGCGTTCGTCCTGAGCGTCCCCCGCAACCGCGCCAGGCCGCTCACGATCTCTCCGTTCCTGTCGGTCAGGGTGTAGACCACCTTGTCGCCCAGCTCCATCCCCAGGTTGCTGGCCAGCCGGTGGCCGAGGATCACCCCGTCGCGGTCTCCCGGTTCGAGCGCCGAGCCCTGATCGAGCGCCTCCAGGATGGAGAGGGTCGTCTCGTCCTCCGCCTCCGGATCGAAGGCGATGAAGGCGCCGCTGAAGGTCTCGCCCGCGGTCGCCAGCATCGTCGGCCCGACGATGCGGTCGACGGCATGCGAGATCCGGCGGCCCTCGCCGTCGAGCGCCGCCTCGACCTCCGCGCCGCGAACGACGGTGCGGGTCAGGGTCGGCGTGTCGAGGTACTCGGGATGCTGCAGGCTGACGTGGCCACCGCCGAGGCGGGCCGCCAGATCGATCATGTCCTTCCAGTTGCGGTCCTGCATCGCGGTGAACACGACCGCCAGGAACACGCCGAAGACGATCGAACCGAGCGTCAGCAGGGTACGGCGCCGGTTCCGCCACAGGTTGCGCCAGGCCAGGGTCGCCACGTTGGGTCCGCTCATCTTCCTTCCTCTCTTCTCACGCCTCTCACGCCACCGGCTACTGGTGGTGGATCGCCTCGACCGGGCTGATCCGCGCGGCCTTGACCGCGGGAAACAGCACCGCCAGCCCGACGATGAACAGCAGGATGAAGACCGGCCCGGCAATCGTCACCGGGCTCACCGCGCCGGTCCAGATCCGGTCCATCGAGACGCCCATGATCGCGGTGCCGCCCAGTTGACCTACGTCGATTCCCCGCGACACGACGAACCAGAGCGTGGGCAGGCTGGCCAGCAGCCCGACGGCGATCGCCAGCGCCGCCTGCAGGGCGCCCTCCGTGAGGATCAGCGCGAGCACCCGCCGGGGCGAAACGCCGATCGCCTTCAGGACGCCGAACTCCCGGATCCGCTCGAAAACCGCCATCAGCATCGCGTTCAGGATCATGATCGCGATCACGACGTAGACGATGAAGGCCACCACCTGGACGGCAGCCTGGGCGGAGTCGAGCACGTTCGCGATGCCCGGCAGGAGATCCCGCCAGGTCCTCACCTCGACCCCGGAGACGCTCGCCGCCGCGGCTTCTTCCACGACGCCCGTCGCGGCCAGGAGCTCCTGCCCCTCGCCACTGCGAACGATGACCTGGTGGACTCCGTCCTCCAGCGCGAAGAAGCTCCTGAACGCGTCCTCCACCAGGAACACGGTCGCGCGGTCCGTGTCCTCGCTCAGGCTCTGCAGCACTCCCCTGATCCGGAACAGGTCGTTCGCCATGCTTCCGTCGGTCGCCTGGCTGAGGGCGACCAGTTCGTCGCCGACGTCCACCCCCAGCGTCCGCGCCAGCCGGTAGCCGAGCACAACGCCCGAGGCGTCTGCCGGATCGAGCCACTCACCCCGGTCCAGCCGCTCGTGGACGTCGCTGACCTGGGCGTCCCGCTCCGGTCGGAGCCCCTTGAGCAGGGCCCCGGTCGAGGCCTCCCCCGAAGCGACCAGCGCGCCGCCGAGCAGGCGCGCGCTCGACCGCAGCCCGGTTTCGTCCAGGGCGGCGAGGAGCGCGTCCGGATCCTCGATCCGCTCCCAGATCGAGGGCCGCTCCCGGTAGCCGTCGGCGTGGATCTGGATCTCGCCCAGCTCGACGTCGAGCAGCGTGCTCTCCATGCTGCCCAGCATCCCCTGCATGAGCGAGGTGTAGAGCACCATCGCCCACAACGCCAGGGTCATCGCGCCGACCGTGACCAGGGTGCGCCGGCCGTTCCGCCACAGGTTGCGCCAGGCCATGCGGAGGATCTTCATCCGGCGTTGTTCCTGCTACTGGCGCAGCGACTGCAGGGAGAAGGTGCCGGGAGGCAGATCGACGTTGAACGCGTGTTCCTCGTAGACGATCTCGGTGAACTCGTCCGCATCGTCCGCGGGTATCACCCGGAGCCGCCGCGGCAGCGTCCGGCCGCCGAGCGGGCCGAAGTCCTCGTAGCGAACCGTACGCACCAACCGATCGCGCTCGTCGAAGTACTCGGCCTGATCGAGCAGCATGTCCTGAGCGCGGAACCGTGCGTCGATCGCGCCCCAGACGACGGGAGCATCGGGCAGCGGGATGCAACGCACGACCCAGTGGCCGGCGCCGTCCGCCGGCCGCTCCCGGTAGGCGCACTCGAAGTCCTCGCTGTAGCGGGACTCGTGGACCAGGTCGTCGTTCGTGAAGTGGCTGCCCATCCACGCCGCCTGCATCATCGACCCGGGCACCTTGATCGTCCGGTCGACCTTCGGCAGGTAGTTCCAGATGTTCTGTTCGACCTTGAGCGTCGCCGTGCCACGCTCCTTCGCCGGCGCCTCGATCCGTATCAGCGCCGTCTCGGTGCCCTCCGAAACGACGTGGAGCCGCAATTCCCGCTGCCAGCGCTCCGTCTTGATCCGCATCGTGATCCGGCTCTCGCTGGAGTCGCCGCGCATCGCGTCGTCCGTGGCGCGCATCAGGACGTCGAGCGGCGGGTCGGCCAGCTGAGCCGCCGCGGCGGCGGCGCAGAGAAGAGAGGCAACCGCGATCGCGGCGCCGGTGCGGCCGAAGAGCTCGTTCACGCGGGTAAGGACTATAACAACGCCAGGTTCCGCCCGGAACTATCGCACCGTTACCGCGATGGCGCGTCCCGGTTCGACGCGAAGTGTCTGCCTGGAGCCGCGCCGCCCTTCGACCTCCAGAACCCAGTCGCCGGACGGCACGCCCGCGAAGACGAACCCTCCCTCGGCGTTCGTCCAGGACGTGCGCGTCGAACCGATCGCATCCGACTGACCTCGAGTTGCCGCCGCCGGCCACAATGCGACGATCGAACCCGCTTCCGGTAGACCCGTCGTCGCACCCAGAACCAGCCCGCGCACCCTCCCCGTCTCGAGGCGGAGCTCGACCCACTTGTCGCCCTCGACCCGCAACGGCTTCACTTCCGCTCCGGCAGCGATCAGATAGCTGCCGGCATCGAGGTCACGGAACATGAAGGCGCCGTCATGGCCGGTGAACTGTCGGCGTGCGTCCTCCCGCCTGCCTTCCGGCATGACCAGCACCTGCGCCCCCGACCAGGGCAGGCCGTCAAGGCGCACGATCCCGCTCACTGCGTGTGCTCTATCGAAGACCAGATCTACCCGAGCTTCTTCAGCCTGAACATCGACAGTTCGGGTCGCCCGCCTGCTCGACGAGCCGACGACTCCCACTACGGTCCACGCTCCCTCGCCAACCCGCTCGATCGAGAACGTACCGTCGGCATTCACGGCAGCCGCACGACTGCTCAACTCGCGGTTCACGGCCTCGACGCGAAGCGTCGCCAACTCGTCGTCCGCAAGGCCGTGGACTTGGCCGACTATCCGTCCGACCGGGACCAGGCGGAGGCGCAGGCTGACATCGGCCGCGTCGCCCCTGACCCGGATGTTCTTCGGAGTAAAGGCACGCAGATCGCCGATCCTGCCGCCAACGACGTACTCGCCGCTCCTCAACCGCACGCGGAAGTACCTGCCGGCACTCACGGTCGCGCTCGTACTCTCGTCTCTGGCCGGCGACCAGAACGTCAGGCGCACATCGCCAGCGCCGCGAGCCCTTCTTGGAAGAAGCGCGCGGCCGCTGATCTCGTAGCGGCCGAAGTCGAGACTCACGCGGGTCTCCCCTCCGCGAACACGCACCGTTCTTGTCTCTACAGCCTCACCGTTTCCCAGGTCGGCTTCCAGGAGATAGGTCCCGGCGGACACGCCGTCGAAGGCAAAGCGGCCGTCCCCGTCGGTCGTGGTCGCAAGCTCCCGGCTCAAGCGGACCGTGACGCCCGGCACGCCGATCCGCCGGTCCGCAACACGTCCCACGACTCTCCCGGAGCGGGCGTCGAGTTCCAGGTCGAGCCGGCGTACCTCTCCCGCATCCAGCTCGACAACTGCTCGTTTCTCACCGCCGGCGATCGACTGCACGAGCAGGCGATAGCGATCCGCAGCGAGGTGGGCAACCTCGAAGAACCCGTCGCTTGCGATGGGCCCGGACGTCACGAAACCGGGGTCGCGCGCCAACGGATCCCTGAATCCCCGATTGGCCGTTCCGAAGAGCTCGAAAGCGCCCGCTACGGGTTCGCCGCCTCGGGTCAGCCTTCCCGTCAGGACGGCCCCGGGGCCGAGCCGAATCTCGACCGGATCCGAACCGGGCGTCAACCCGCGGAACGTTCGAGCGGCAAAGCCGTCCGCGGCTGCCGTGACGTCGAGCCGAGCGTAGGAGGGCAATCCCGGGACGCTGAAGAGGCCTTCGCCGTCTGTCGTCAACCGGACCGCGTCGCCGTTGTCGACCATTGGATCGCGGCCAAGCGCGTCCGGTGTCCGCTGAGCGATGGCGCTGATGTTCGCACCCGCGATCGGCCTCGAAGTCTCGTCGACGACCCTGCCCCAGAAGACAAGGCCCGGCTCCAGGTAAACCGCACCCAGATCGAGGGTCTCGACCGCGGCCACTTCGACGCCCCGCAAGAGCCGAAAGGCATGCTCGGGCGCGCGGACAGCCAGATCGTGACGTCCGGGCGGCGAACGAACGGCGAATCTTCCTTCACCGTCCGTGCGCCCGGTGTGCTTCCTCGCCAGGCGCAGCCGCGAAAGCGCGTTCAGGGTCATCACGGTACCTTGCGCACTGAAAGGTCCGAGGCCGACCTCCGCCCCGGCGACCGCCTGACCTGTCTGGCGGTCGAAGACGCTTCCCGTCACGATCACGCCCCGCTGCAACTCGATGAGGTACTCGCCCTCTTCCGTACGGTACTGCGAAACTCCGGACTCGAGCGGCAGGAAACCAGGATGCCTAATGGCGACCTCGATGTAGTCGAGAAGTCCCTCCGGCGCCGGAAGACGGTCGCTTTCGAAACGGCCGTCCGCGCGGGTGCGCAGGAACTGGCGCAACGGCGGTCCGTCCCGCCGGGCCTTCCTTCGCGAGAGTTCGATCTCGACGCCTGCCAGCGGCTGACCAAGGTCATCGACGACGCGGCCGTCGATCACCAGTGCCGGCTTCATCTCCGGGCAGTTGCGGGAAGCAACGTCTCTGTTCAAACACCGGTCGTATCCATGGCCCGCGGCCGTGAACCAGACCCTGTCGTCGCGCAGCGTCTCGAGATCGAACTCTCCACCCCGCGCTTGACGCCGTACCGCCGCCAAGTCGACGTGGAGATCCGACCATTCCCGCTCGAGACGATCAAGCCAGAACTCCACCGGCGGGCCACCGACCTCATCAGGGGGGAGTCCAGACCGCAGTTCCTGCCCGGGCGGAAGCCGCACCGTTCTCTCCATGCGCACGGAGACGCGCTGCAAGTCGATCGTTCCCGGCGCCGCCTCCTCGGAATGGCGACCAAGGTAGATCTCGCCACGCCTCGTCTCGACCCACCAAGCGGCAGAAGAGCCGGCGAGACGTACTTTCCCACCAGGATCCGCGAGCGCAACGGGCCAGCCCGTTTCATCCCTGACAAGAGCGTCCGCAAGTGACGCCCCGTTCGGTGCGGCGAGGCGAAACTCGCGCGGCGCATGCCGGCGGCTCAGACGCACCGTGGCGACTGAGCCGCTGGACGCTGCCTGTCCGCAGAGTGCCTCGCCGGAACGAAACCCCTTCGCGCCAGCCCGAACCGTCGTCGCACCTTCGGCAGGAACCCGAAGCACGGCCCGCCCGCTCTGCGAACTGACGGCAGGCTCCAGCCACCCACGCCAGGCGCCGGCCGCGGAGTGGAACTCCTCACGGACATCGCGGAGCCTCTGCAAGGGCGCGACGACGGCGCCGGCTATCGGCGCCCCGTCCTCTTGAGAGAGGACGGTCACGGTGCAGCTCTGGGAGGCCATGCGAGGCGCCGGCGGAAGATCGTCGGCGCCGGTGCCCGGCCGCCATAGCCAGGCGACTGGCAGCGACCCGGCCTCGACCACCACCCACCAATCCTTCCGTGAGGCTTCGAGGGCTGCTTCACCCTCGTCGCCGAATGGCCGGAATCGCCCGGCGCCAGCCAGGCCAGCGCCCCACCTTGGTTGCGGCTTCGGGGCTCCGTCAAGCCAGTTCTTTCCGCACTCGAACGACCCGCAGACCGGATGGAGATGTACACGCGCGAGTCCCGCCCTGGACACGTCACTCTCAGGATTCCCAACTCTCAACGAGAATTCGGGGGCAGCCTGACGAGCCTCGAGCACGCCCGGAACAGGTACGACTACGAAGAACAGCCCGACAAGAAGCCCGAAGCTGTTCGAACGCACTCGTCCCGGCCGCTCACGTCGCCCAGAACCGAGCACAGCCACGGAGCGTCGCCTATGAGCAGGACACCCGATCCTGCGGGATCTCATAGCCGGGCACGCCAGGTGAGGGCCCATGACTGACGCAGACGATGCTGTCGCCTTGGCCTTGCGCTCCTCGGTCTCCCTCGCACGAAAAGTCCGGAGACGTCCCGGCTTCGGGCTCGCCACCACACCAAAGGGAACCGTAGAACCAGCCTTCGTCCTCGTTGTACTCCAGGAAGTAGAAGTCACCGCCGGACGTGTAGCCTGAGCATTGCTGAGCACCGCGCACGCCCAAAGCACACTGATTGCTGTCGCAACCGACGGCTCCGACCAAGACCAACAACAACAAAGCCAGAAGAGCCTTCGTACGCATCAGGAACCTCCCTGTTTCGAGGGGAACTCCCTGCTTCTACCGGGGAATTCCCCGGTTGCTGGATGAGCCGAGTCTAGCACTGGTTCCCGCAGCAGCAACTCCAAGTGCAATCCGACGAAAGTGATCGTGAGCAGTAGTCAGTCGTCTATCCGATGAGATCGTCTCGTTTGTTCGGAGTCTCCGCGTATGGCCAAGGTGTACTCCGTTGGTTGATCAGGACGTAGGTTGCCGTCGCCGGAGGCTGTGGAAAACGCGGAAAACACGGATTCGCCCGGGGGTGAACCGCCAGCCGCCCTCCGCACCCTCGCACCTTGGAGGAACCCGCGCCCTGTCGAGGGCAGCCGTCAGAGAACGCCGAAACGGAAGAGAGCCATCAGCAGTCCCAGCATCGTGGAGAAGAACAGCAGCAGCAGACGGTTCTCCCGCCTCAGCGCGGCGAAGCCCTCGTCCAAGCGCCTGTCGACCGCCTTGAAGCCCTCGTCCATCCGCCTGTCGACTGCTTCGAACCTGTCGTCGAAGATGGTCCTCATCGAGACGATCTCGGCGGCCAGTACGTCGATCCGGCCGCCCAGGCGCTCCTCCACCGCCCGAAGGTCGCCCTGAAGTCGAACAAGGTCTACCTCGACCTTCACGAGCCGGCCCTCGACCTTCACGAGCCCGTCCTCGACCTTCACGAGCCGGTCCTCGACCTTCGAGACCCGATCCCCGACCTCCGAGAGCCCGTCCGCCGTCGCGAACCGGGACTCGCCTTCGTGGATCTCCTCGGTCACAGCCGCCGCCAGCGCCGGTTCGAGTCCAGCGCGTTCCAGTCGGGATGCGGCCGCGCGTCGTTCATGGGCTGAGTGTAACGGCTGAGACATCGTCAGGACTCCGTGTGTCGTTCCGGGGCGCTCGAGTCGCCCCGCATACCGACTTGGACGGATTCCGGCGGCGAATGCCCGCGGACCGCCAACGGGCCTCGCGGCGCTACTCGATGTAGCCGAGGGCCTCGAGCCGTCGCCGGGTGTCGTCGTCCAGCTCGACTTCCGGCGCCGGCGCCGCGCCCCGTCCCGAGAGTTCCACCTGCTCCCGCAGCAGCCGGGCCAGCCGACCGGCCAGGATCGGCCGCTCGGCGGCCAGGTCACGCCGCTCTTCCGGGTCGTCCACCCAGTCGAACAGTTGCCGGGCCGAAGCATGTCCGGGCCGGCGCAGCTCGATCAGCTTGTGGCGGCCACGGACCAGGGAAGCCGCGGGGCGCCGGAACGTGTCCATCGTCGAAAGGAGCAGCCGGTCGGCGAGCGCCTGCGGAGCGCCGTCCGCTCCGCCGCGGAGCAGCGCCGTCAGACTGTCGCCCTCGATCCCGGGCCCTGGCTCGCCGCCCGCGACCTCGATCAGGGTCGGCAGCAGGTCCGCCTGCTGGACCGGCAGGCCCACGCGGCGACCCTCGGTCTGGCCCGGCAGGTGGATGAGGAAGGGGATGTCCAGCACCTCGCGGTGAAGGTCCCAGGCGTGGCCGAAGACGCCGCGCTCCTCGAACGCTTCGCCGTGGTCGGCGATGAAGGCGATGAGGGGGTCCCGGCCCCGCCGGTCCAGCTCACGCCGGAACTCGCCGAAGACGTGATCGCTCCAGGCGATCTCCCCGTCGTAGAGAAGGAAGAGCTTCTCCACCAGGTCCGGCGTCGAGGTCGCCTCCTTGTTGCTCAGCGCCCTCAGGTGGGCCACGGAGCCCAGTTCGGGATCGTCGACTCCGGCGGCGAAGCGGCTGCGGAACGGCTCCACCGGGGCGAAGGAGGCGTGCGGCTCGACGCTCAGGATCATCACGAAGAACGGTTGCTCCGGCGAACGGGAACTCAGTTCGTCCAGCCAGGTGAGCGCCTGCTCCACCAGTTCGTCGACATCGACCGCGCCGTACTCGAAACGGTCGAACCCCTGCGCGAAGCCGGTCCCGGCGGTCACGTTCGCGTTCGCCGAGAAGCCCGCCGTGGCATAGCCGAGTTCCTTCAACCGCTCCTGCAAGGTGGCGAAGGACTCCTCCAGGCCGTGGCTCAGTTCCCGGATGCCGTGGCGTTCGGGTCCCACTCCCGTGAGCAGCGTGGCAACGGTCGGACGGGTCCACGAGGACTGCGCGATCGCCCGTTCGAACACCGTGGAGCGTTCCGCCAGGGCGTCGAAGTTCGGTGAGACCGGGCGGTCGTGGCCATGGAAGCCGAGGCGGTCGACGCGGAGCGTGTCCACGATCCATAGCAGGATGGACTCCTGCCGGCGTTCACCGCCCGGCGAAGGCGCCCCCGAGACTTCGGCCCCATCGAAGGACAGCTCTTCGGCAGCCCGGTCCGGCGGTGGCAAGTCGCGGTCTTCCGCGGTCAGCCGGGGTTCACGCAGAACGACGCCGGCCTCCTCGCCACCGGATGCCGCCGCTCCACCCGCCGCGCGGAGCGTCAGTCGGGCCGGTCGAACGGACGCGAGCCAATCGTCGACCGACGGTTCCGCACCCCGATCTCCCGCCGGTGGCAAGGGCAGGTGTAGACCTGCCGGGGACTCCTGGGTAATGGAAGCGGTCTGTGGCGCCGCCCCCTCGACTTCCCACACCACGTCGAGGCTGGCAACGCCCCGGGGAGCGATGCCCGCCCACCGCAACTCGAGATCCTGCTCGGGCTCCAGGAAGAAGGAAACCTCGCTTGCCGCCGGAATCCACAGCGTGTCTCCCTCGCCGCGGGCCTCGCCCGGCGCCGGCCCGCCGCCGAACTCGATCCGGTCGCAGGCGAAGGAGAGCTTCCTCGGATGCCGGGGCGCCGGGGCGCCGCCCGAAGCCACGTCAGCCGGACGGCCGAAGTACGTCGGCACAAGCTCCACGCGGTGGTCCCCGGCCACGGCCATCCAGGCGGGCACCGTGAAGCGGTGCTCGGCCAGGCGCCCGGCCAGTTCGAGGTCGGCGACCTCGCTACCGTCCCAGAGCACGGCAAGGCGCTGGGCCGGCGCACCCGGATAGCGGTAGGCCCGGCAGGTCATCCGCACCTCCAGCTCGCGAGCCGAGGCGAGGTAGACGTCGATCCCCGAACGCGGGCCGACCGCCCAGACGAACGTGTTGCCGGCGGAGTCCTTCTCGTTCCAGGACCAGCCGCCGACCAGGGCAGCCGCCGCTGACGGGGTCCCCAGGTCGATCACCGGCCGTTCCCGTTCGACTTCGGCGTACCGGAACTCCGCGACGAGATCAACGACCTCGACCGGCGCCGGACCCGGACCGCAGGCGAGGGACCAGAAACCCGCGACCGCCACGACAACCGCGCACGACGGCCGCTTCCGCTGGAATGGGGTGCTCAAGCCATCGACTCTGACGCGGCTTCCCGAGGCTGTCCAGCCAGCCCGGCGACGATGCCGGCTCTGTTGTTAGCCTTCGTCCTCCGCATGCCGTTGCCTGAATCGAAGCCGACCGCCGCGGCCCTCGCCGGCGGATTCGCTCTGCTGGCGGCTGCGGCCGCCGGCTTGCAGGATCCGGCGCCGGAAACCGAGCGCCCGACGATGGCCGCTACCCGGGTCGAGCAGGGCCCCACCGTCGACGGCGACCTGAGCGATGCCGTGTGGGCCCAGTCGAACGTCGGCGCCGACTTCGTGCAGCACGAACCGCTCGACGGCGTGCCGGCGACCGAGCAGACCGAAGTTCGCGTCGTGTTCACCGACTCGACGATCTACTTCGGCATCACCGCGTTCGACGCGAACCCCGAGGCGATCATCGCCAAGGAGATGGAGCGCGATAGCCGCATCTTCCAGGACGACTCGATCATCCTGCTGCTCGACACGTTCCATGACCGGCGCAACGGCTACGCGTTCGAGACGAACCTGAACGCCGCCCGGGCCGACACCCTGGTCACGGACGAGGGCCGCGACCTGAACCTCGAGTGGGACGGCATCTGGTCCGTGGCGGCGCGGCGAACCGCCTTCGGCTGGGCGGCCGAAATCGCGATTCCCATCTCGACGCTGCGATTCGATCCGGCGGCCCCGGCCTGGGGCTTCAACGTCCAGCGGTACATCGCCCACAAGCGTGAGATGACGCACTGGTCCGGCCTGCCGCGCGAGGTCAGCATGCTGGGGCAGGTCGGGTCCCTGGTGCAGCCCGTCCACCGCATCTCGATGGCGGGCGAACTGACGGGCCTGACCGGTCTGGCGCAGTCGGCGCAGCTTCAGATCAAGCCCTTCGCGATCGGCGACGTCAGCGAGGATCCGCGTCTCGACACGGACCCGCTCACGGACGGCGACGGCGGCCTGGACATCAAGTGGGGCGTGACCCGATCCCTGGCGCTCGACCTGACCTACAACACGGACTTCGCCGAGGTCGAGGTCGACGAACTGCAGACGAACCTGACCCGCTTCTCGCTCTACTTTCCCGAGAAGCGCGACTTCTTCCTCGAGAACGCGGGCATCTTCGACTTCGGGCCGCCCCATCGCCGCTTCTTCGAGCCGCCGGTGCTCAAGGCGTTCTTCTCGCGGCGGGTCGGCCTCGACGAGGGCCGGCAGGTGCCGATCGATTGGGGCGCGCGGCTAACCGGCCGCATGGGCGGCTGGGACGTCGGCGTGCTGCGGGTCGCCACGGCAGGACTCCAGCAAGACAGCGGAACGGTTCCCGGGAACGCCTTCACGGTGGCCCGGCTGAAGCGAAACGTCGGCCAGCGGTCGTCGATCGGCGCCGTGCTCACCGAGGCGGCGCCGGACGCCGAGGACGCGAACCGCGTCGCCGGCGTCGACTTCGTCTACAAGCCGACGTCGAAGATGATCTTCGGAGGCTTCTGGAGCAGCAGCGGCATCAGCGAAGAACCCGACGGCGACGGCGGCACTTCCGGCGCCGGCGAATCCGCGTACGGCTTCAACTTCGACTACCAGGGCCCCGAGTGGACCGTGTACCTCGACGCCCAGGAGATCGAGGAGGACTACAGCCCGAAGGCCGGCTTCCTCCTGCGCAACAACGTCCGCCACCTCGCCCCGTACATCCAGTGGCTGCCACGGATCGAGCGCGGCTTCGTCCGCACCTGGTTCACCGAGCTGAACGTCGACTACTACGAGACGCTCGACGACGGCGAACTGGAAACCCGGCGGATCGAGTTCTCGCCGATCGGCATGAGGACAACGGGCGAGGACCGCTGGCGGCTGGGATACGTCTGGGAGACGGAGAACCTGGTCGCGCCCTTCGAGGTTTCTCCCGGAATCGTGATTCCGCCCGGCCGCTACGACTTCGACAACGTCGTCCTCGCCGCCTTCTCGAACCAGAGCCGGCTCGTCGGATTTCGCGGTCGGATCTTTGCCGGCGACTTCTACGGCGGAACCCAGACCTCCGGCCGGGCCACGTTCAATCTCCGGCTCTCCAGGCTCGTGCAGACGGAAACCCGCTGGGTCTTCAACCACGTCGAGCTTCCGCAGGGCGCCTTCGACGTCGGGCTCTACAGCCAACTGGTCAACTTCACCTTCAGTCCGAATCTGCGGCTGAACACGATCGTCCAGTACAACGACCTGGCCGGCGACCTGGGCACGAACATCCGCCTGCACTGGATCTACAGGCCCGGCTCCGACCTGTTCGTCGTCTACAACGAAAACTGGATGGCCGAGGACCTCCGGTACCGGCAGAGCACCCACCGCCAGATCGCGGTGAAGTTCACGTACCTGATCCAGCCGTAGCGTTCTGCCTCCGGGTGGCGGACGGCCAGGCCTCAGGCCCTGGCGCCGCCCGCCGGGCGGCTCGGCTGCGCTTGACCGGGGACACGGCCGGAACGATAATCTCCCGATCGGCCCGACGGTCAACCAAGGGCAGCAGCACGCCCAACGGGCACGTTGTTCTCAAAGCCCCTCAAACAAGGAGAATCAACCCGATGGCAGACATTGACGCCCGCATCACGGCGATCGTGAACGAACAGCTCGATCTTGGCCACGACCCGGACTTCAACAGCGGATTGGGTAACTCCGGCGTGACCTCCGTGCAGATGGTCGCCTTCTTCAAGAAGGTCGGCGAGGACTTCGACGTCGAGATTCCGCCGCTGCAGATCGCGCAGTTCAAGAACCTCCGCGATCTCAGCAACTGGCTCGCCTCGAACGCGAGCTGAGCAGTCGCCGCGCGACCGACTCGGGTCACCGGGCGCCAACGTGGCGCCCGTTCCATGAATCGGACGATGCGGTAGTCGTTCACGTCGACCTCAGGCCCGGCGCGAACCCGGAGGCGGACGCCCTCGGTTGGCTGGACGAGGCGGAGCGCGCTCGCCGGCGCCGCTTTACGCGGCCCGAGCCTCGGCGCGAGTTCACGCTTTGTCGCGCCGCCCTGAGGGCTTTGCTCTGCCGCCGCCTCGGCTGCGCCAATGCGGAGCTTTCGTTCGAGACGCTGGACCGTGGCAAGCCCTTCGCCGTGGTCGGCGGGGTTTCGTCGCGCGCGGGTTTCAGCGTCAGTCACAGCGGCGGCCACGGACTGATCGCGTTCGTGCCGCACGGACGGATCGGAGTGGACGTCGAGGAACGGACCCCCCGCAGGAATCTGAATGACGACATTCGGCTGCTGCTCGCACCCGGCGAACGAGCCGAACTCGAGGCCGCGGACGGAGACCGGAAGACCGACCTCTTCTATCGACTCTGGACCCTGAAGGAGGCGGTTCTCAAGGCGTCCGGCCTGGGCCTCTCGCTGGATACCGCCGGGTTCGAGATCCCCCGCGCCCTGTATCGCGGAGCGGCCGGAGACAGGGTCGCACCGCAGCTTCGGGAGCGCTGCCGCGACTTCCGGCTTCCGGGCGCGCCGGGCGTCGCCTGGCGGCTGGAGCCTCTCGAGGACGTTCGCTTCGCGGCAGCCCTGGCGCGGGAACTGCCGGAGACCGTTTCGAACGGCGCTGCGCCCGGGAACCGGCAAAGGGACAGGCGTGCCGGCTGAGACGATCTGGGAAGTCCCCGAGCCGCTCTCCGCGTTCGAGGTTCGCCTCGACGACAGCACGGTCACCATCGTTCGGCGACATGGCAACCCGGACGCCGGTCTTCGGCTCATCCTGAGCCACGGCAACGGTCTCGCGATCGATCTCTACTACCCGTTCTGGTCGCTGCTCGCCGACGACTTCGACCTGGTCATGTTCGATCTCCGAAACCATGGCTGGAACAGCGTCGGGCGCCGACGCGATCACAACGTTCCGGTGCTCATGCACGACCATGACCTCGTCCTCGACGCCATCGAACGGGAGTACGGCGCGAAGCCGTCCGTCGGCGTCTTTCACTCCCTGTCGACGCTGGTGGCCATCCTCGCATTCAGGAGCGCGTACTCGGGTCTGGTGCTGTTCGACCCGCCGTTGTGCAAGCCGGTCGGCGCCCTGCAGGAACTCGACGAGGCCGCAGAACGTGCGGCCGCGATGACCCGCCGGCGGGGCTACCGCTTCCGCACGGAGGCCGAGTTCGCCGAACTCCTCAGCTACCTGCCGGCGTTTACGCGGGTGCTGCCCGGCGTGCGCGAACTGATGGCCGCGACGACCCTGCGCCGGGCGGCCGATGGCGACGGCTTCGAGCTCCGCTGTCCGCGGGAGTACGAAGCCCAGATCATGGACTACGTCCGGAGTTTCGCGCCCCTGCTGGATCTGACGCTGCTTTCATGCCCGACCAAGGTCGTCGGCGCCGATCCCACCCTCGAGTACGCCTACCTGCCCACGTTCGACCTCAGCCACATGATGACCGTGGACTACGACTTCCTGCCCGAGGCCACTCACTTCCTGCAACTGGAAAAGCCGGCGGACTGCGTCGCGATTCTCAGGACCTTCCTGGAGGAGAACGGACTCGTGTAGAGCGCGGCAGGAGACTGGGTGCGCCGGCGCCCTCGCCGGCATCCGGCGCGAAGCGCCGGCTTCCGGACCTTCTGCCGCGCTAGCTAGTTCTCGTCCAGAAACGCTGAAGTGCTTGATTTTGCTGGGTTAAACGGGCTCGGTGTAGCTTCGATTTCACAGATCGGAGTGAGGGGGCAAGCATGCGCGCGAGACGGACGGCACAGGTTGGTCTGTTGGATTGTCCGGTCGTGGATCATCCTGCGGCGGCGATTCTGGAGCAGGTTTCGGCGTGGCTGGACGAGCACCGCGAGGTTTTGGGGTGGGTGTCTGCGGACATCGACCGCGGTGTTTCGTCGTCGGTAGGTCGCCAAGGCCTGACCTGCGAGACGATCCTGCGCTGCGCGGTGCTCAAGCACTTGTGGCAGCAGGGTTACAGGGAGTTGGCGTTCACGCTTCGGGACTCTCTGACGGCACAGCGCTTCGCCCGTCTTGGCGGCGGCCGGGCGCCTGGAAAGTCGGCGTTGCAGGCCCTGATCAGTGGGATTCGGCCGGCGACCTGGGAGCGAATCAACCGTCATCTGTTGCGGTTCGCGCACACCGAGGGGATCGAGACGGGCGAGGCGGTGCGGATCGACAGCACGGTGACGGAGACTCACATTCTGTCGCCGGAGGACAGTCGTCTGCTGCTGGACGGGGTTCGTGTGCTGACGCGGTTGCTCAAGGAAGCGCGCAAGCACTTGGGGACGGCGGTGGTGTTTCACGACCACCGCCGTGCCTGCAAGCGGCGGGCGCTGGAGGTCCGTTCGCGGCGCGGGGCCAAGCGTCGGGCACAGACGTATCGCCGATTGTTGAGGCTGGTCGCCCGGACGACCGGTTACGTGAAGGCGGCCAAACCGCAGGTAGGAGCCACTCGGGAGCCCTGGGCGCGATCCTGGGAGAGTCGTGCGGAGTACTGCATGGAGCTGCTCGAGCGCGTGGTGGATCAGACCAGGCGGCGAGTGTTGCAGGGCGAAACCGTACCGGCGCCGGAGAAGGTGGCGAGCCTGTTCGAGCCCCACACGGACATCATTCGCAAGGGCGGTCGCAGGACGTACTACGGACACAAGATCAATCTGGCCACGGGCAAGAGCGGACTGGTGCTCGACGTGGTGGTCGAGAGCGGTAATCCGGCCGACAGCGAGCAATGCCTGCCGATGCTCAAGCGCCACGTCGCTCACTACGGCTCGGCGCCGGAGCGCGCCGCCCTCGACGGCGGCTACGGCTCCAAGAGCAATCTCGAAGACGCGAAGGCCCTGGGCGTCGTCGATGTCGTCTTCCACAAGAAGGGCGGCCTCAAGGCGCACCAGATGGCCCGGTCCTCCTGGATCTACGGACAGTTGAAACGCTTCCGAGCGGGGATCGAAGCCGGTATCTCCTACCTGAAACGCTGCTTCGGACTGGCACGCTGCAACTGGAAAGGCCTGACCCGCTTTCGGGCCTACGTGCACTCGGCGGTGCTTGCTCACAACCTGATCCGGCTCGCCCGTCTGCAGCCCGGGTCGACCTGACCAACCGACGCCTTCGTCGCCCGACACCCGGTCACAAACCAACCGGAAGCTCCCCCCGTGGGCGACATTTCGCGGAGGTGGCCAAACCCCGCCGACCGCCGGCGGTTCACTCCCTGGCACCGCCGCTACCGCCTGAAACAGGCTCTGAAGACGCTCAACCAGCCTGCGATCTCGCCTTCCTGAAGCGCAGAAAACCGCGTTTCTGGACGAGAACTAGCTAGGAGCCGATCCAGAAGCGGCGTCGCTGGAACGGATAGCCGGGCAACGCGACCCGCCGCCGCTCTTCTCCGGCGAACAGCCCGGCCAGGGAAACCGGGTCTCCCGCTTCGTAGGCTGCCGCCGCCGCCTCGACGGAACCGCCGTCCGCGACAGCAGGTTCCGGCTTACCGTCCGCGCCGGCCACCGCGCGCAACCCCTCGCGCAGCGAGACCGCGTCGTGGAACACGACGGACGCGCGGTGCTCGAAGTGGCTCCGCCCCACGCTTGCGGTCCAGGCCATGTCCGACAGCAACTGATCCGCCGCCTCCCCTTCGCCCGACAGCGCGCCGGCGTATTCGTCCAGCCAGGCGAGATACCGGCTCGCCAGATCCCGGAGCGCGTCCCCGGACCTGGCGGAGAGCGGCAGCAACCGGGTCCGATGGGCCGGGTCTCCGTTCGTCGCGGCTGGGTCGGAGTCCGTGTCCGGCGCGGTCGCGGCAACCGGCAGCGGCTCGCCTGCCGGAGCGAAGGGCAGGCCGTCGCCGGCGGCGCCACCGTTCAACTCGCCGTACGCCTCGACGACGACGTGGGCATTCGCTCCGGACAGCCCGAACGAGCTGATCCCGGCACGGGGCGGCCGGTCCGGGTCGACCGGCCAGGCGGTCGCCTCCCCCGTCACCCGAACCGGCAGGCGTTCCCAGTCGATCGCCGGGTTCGGCGTCCGGAAGTGGAGCTGCTTCGGAATCTCGCCCTGGCGCATCGCGAGCACGACCTTGATCAGGCCGGCGATGCCCGCCGCCGCTTCCAGATGGCCGATGCCGGTCTTGACGGTCCCCATGAGCAGCGGACGGTCCGGTTCCCGTCCCCGGCCGTAGACCGCGGCGGCCGCCTGCACCTCGATCGGATCGCCCAGCGCGGATCCCGTACCGTGCGCTTCCAGATAGTCGATCTCCGCCGGCGCGATGCCGGCGCGGTCGAGCGCGGCCTCGATCACCTGCTCCTGGGCCGGACCATACGGCACGGTCAGGCCGGCGCTCGCACCGTTCTGGTTGACCGCCGAGCCCCGGATCACCGCCCAGATCCGGTCGCCGTCCGCCTGCGCCTCGGCGAGCCGCTTGAGCACGACGATGCCGCAGCCCTCGCCCCGGACATGGCCGTCGGCCGAGGCGTCGAACGTCCTGCACTGGCCGGTCAACGACAGCATCCCGATCTCGACCATGAAGTCCGTCACCGCCCGCGACAGGATCGCCTTGACGCCGCCGGCCAGGGCGAGATCGATCTCACCGCTCTGGAGGGCCATTGCCGCTTCGTGGATCGCGGCCAGCGAAGAGGCGCAGGTCATGTCCAGCGGCATCGCCGGCCCCATCAGGCCGAGCGCGAAGGCGATCCGTCCGACAGCGACACTGCCGGCCGTACCCAGATAGTCGACGCCCGCACCGCCGGCGCCCGCCAGGTCCCGGTATTCGCAGCCGCTGAACCCGGCATAGACGCCGGTGCGGCTACCTCTCAGCCCATCCGGATCGATCCCGGCGTCCTCGAGCGCCTGCCAGGTCGCCTCGAGCAACATCCGTTGCTGCGGATCCATCGTGTGCGCTTCGATCGGCCTGATCCCGAAGAACCGGGCGTCGAACTGGTCGATTCCCTTGACGAAGCCCCCACGGCGATGGGTGACGTCGCCGGCCGAGGGATCGCCGCAGACCCCATCCCAGGGCCCGGGATCCGGTCGTCCGTCGGTCACCGCTCCGCCGCCCGACTCGAGCTGGCGCCAGTAGGCCGCGAGATCCGGAGCACCGGGAAGCCGGCAGGCCATGCCGACGATCGCAATCCCGTCGTCGTCCGGCTGCACGGTCGCGGGAGCGGCCGGCGCGGCCGCGACCCGCGGCGGCGAAGAGGCGCCGGCATCGCCCAGCTCCCCGACCAGGTGGCCTGCGAGCGCGGCGATGTCCGGATAGTCGAACACCAGCGTGTTCGGCGCCGTGTAGGCGCCGGCGAACGCACGGTTCAGTCGATTCCGCAACTCCACCGCCATCAGCGAGTCCATGCCCAGGTCGAAGAAGCCGACCGCCGGCGCGGGCGCCGAGGGCAGCCGCAGCACCGCCTGCACCTCGCTCTGCAGGTAGGAAACCAGGAGGCTCTCGCGCTCTTCCGGCGGCGAATCCCGCAGGCCCGCCAGCAGATCCTCCGACGACGTGGCATCGTCGCCCTCGTCGGACGAGTCGGCCAGCAGTGTCTCCAGCAGAGGCGGACGGTCTTCGAGGGATTCGCCGAAGACCGGCCAGTCGACTGCCGTCACGACGCTGGCCGTCAAGTCATGGCGCACGAGCCAGTCGAGCACCTTGAGGCCCTGGTCCGGTGCGATCCAGCGGACGCCGCGGGCCGCGAAGTGCCCGGCGATCCGCTCCCGCTGCTCCTCCGCCTCGCCGATGCCCGACCAGGCGCCCCAGGCGATCGCCTGGCCCGGCAGGCCCCGGGCGCGCCGGTGCGCCGCGAGCTGATCCAGGAACGCGTTCGCCGCCGCGTGGTTGGCCTGGCCCGGATTGCCCATCACGCCGGCAACGCTGGAGAAGAGGACGAACAGGTCGAGATCCCGATCCAGCGTCGCCCGGTGCAGGTGCCAGGCGCCGAGCATCTTCGGCCACAGCACCGTCTCGAAGCTCTCCCAGCTCTGGTTGCCGAGGGCGGCGTCGGCCAGTACGCCGACGCTGTGGATCACGCCGCCGAGAGGCGGCAGCTCGCGGTCCACGCGCTCGAGCATCGCGTCGACCGCGGACGCGTCCGTCACATCCGCGAGTTCGACCTGAACCGTGACTCCGCGGTCCCGCAGCGCCTCGATCACCACCTCGGCTTCGGGGTCCGGTGGCCGCCTGCCGTTCAGCACGATCGCCCCGGCGCCGCGATCCGCCAGCCAGCCGGCGACCGCGCAACCGATGCCGCCGAGGCCACCGGTCACCAGATAAGCGCGATCTTCCCGCAGCCGGCCCCGGGCAAGGGGCGAGTTCGTGAACACGATCTTGCCGATATGCCGGGCCGCACGCATCGATTCCATGGCGGGCCCGGCCTCGAGCAACGGCCATCGGGCGTGGACGAGAGGCCTGAGCACGCCCTCCGACAACTGCTTCACGATCCGTCTCAGGATCTCTCCCGCCCGCGGCGGGTCTTCTTCCTTGAGGACATCGATCATGAGGATGGAATAGGCCACGTCCGGCCGTACGGCCGCCATCTCCTCCTCGCTCAGGATGTCCACCCTGGCCATCTCGACGAAGCGGCCGCCCTGGGTCAGGCAGGACAGGCTCGCTTCGATGAAACCCTCGCTGGTCAGGCTGTTCAGCACGACGTCGACGCCCGCCCCGTCCGTCGCGTCGAGGATCTCCTGCCCGAAGGCCGTCGTGCGGCTGTCGAAGACATGCTCGACGCCGAGCGACCGGAGGTAGGCGCGCTTACGCGCGCTCGCGGTCGCGAACACTTCCGCCCCGGCCGCCTGGGCGAGCTGGATCGCGGCCAGCCCCACGCCGCCGGCCCCGGCGTGAATCAGGACCCGCTCGCCAGCTTCCAGGCCCGACATGTCGAACGAAAGCGCCGCCGACACGAACGCCGTCGGCAACGTCGCCAGTTCCGAGACGGAGAACTCGGGCGGCGCCGGCACGATCAGGTCTTCCGGGATCACGGTCTCGGTTCCGAACGCGCGGAACGCCATGCCCACGACGCGGTCGCCCGGCGCGACGCTCGAGACGCCGGCGCCCGTTTCGAGCACCCGCCCGCAGAACTCTCCGCCCAGGGAATCCTCGACCAGGCCGATCGAGATGAACACGTCCCGGAAGTTGAGCCCCACCGCCTCGATCGCGACGCGGACCTCCCCCGGTTCGAGCGGGACCGCCGGCAAGGGCTCAACCTGAATCGCGTCGAGCGAGCCCCCCGGGTCGGACGCGAGCGCCCAGGCCGTGTCGTCCGGCGGCGCCAGACGCGCCACGCCCTCGCCGGCCCGGATCAGCCGGGCGGCCTGGCGGCGGCCGAACCGGTACGCGATGTGGTTCTCCGGATCGGGATACAGCAGTTCGTTGGCGAGATCGGCCAGCGGCGCGGCGTCACCGGGGTCGAGGTCGATCATCCGCGGCTGCAGATGGGCCGCCTCCCGCGCCATCACCTTGCCCAGACCCCAGAGCGTGGCGCCCGCCAGTTCGCCGCCGGTTTCCTTCTCCAGCACCTGCGCCCCACGGGTTACGAACCACACGCCGTGGGTCGGCGTCGCGCCGGCATCGCCGATGCCCTGCGCCAGCGCCAGGGCGCTCGCCGCCGTGCGCCGTGCGTCGCCGGCCATTTCGGGGGTTGAAGCTCCGGCCCCGTGACCGTCCAGCCCGGCCAGGTGGACGACGCCGGCGAGCGGAACCTCTTCCGGCAGTCCTTCGAGCAACGCCTGCCACGCTTCGCGCCGCTCCATCGCGACTTCCTCGTCCGCCAGGACGACCGTCTGGTTGTGGGCGGACAGTTCCCCGGCCAGTTCGGCGGCAATGCCGCCCCCGTCCGCCGCCAGCACCCAGAGGCCGGGCGCCTCGTCGACCTCCGCGGGACCCTGCGCCAGGATCACGCCTCGGTCCGGCTTCGCCGCCGGATCCGATTCGTCGACGCCGAGGATCGCGACCTCGCCGAAGCCCGCATCCGCGAGCGCCCGCCGCCAGATGCCGGGGTCGGCCAGTGCGTGGCTCGGCCGGTAGTCGTCGGCGAAGCGCCACCAGCCGTCGAGCTGTCCGAAGGTCAGGTCGAGCCAGCCCTGACCGCGCAGGTTCTCCAGCGCCAGCAACTGCCCCGACGGCGCCAGGAGTTCGCGGCAGTGGGCCAGCGTCTCGTCCAGGTAGCGCGTGGCGTGCAGCACGTTGGAGGCGATGACGATGTCGTAGCCGTGGCGGTCGAAGCCCTGCTCGACCGGATCGACTTCGACGTCCAGCACCCGGTAGTCGATCGACGCTTCGCTGCCGCCGAACAGCGACTCGGCCTCCGCGAAGAAGCCGGCGGAGATGTCCGTGTAGGTGAAGTCGTAGCGGCCTTCAGGGAGTTCCGGCAGCACGACCGCGGTAGCCGATCCGGTCCCGGCGCCGACCTCGATCACGCGCAGCCTTCGTTCCGCCGGCATCCGGCGCAGCAGCGCCGCGGTCGCGTCCGCCAGCATCCGGTTCGCCGCCCGGGCGACCGGCGCCTTCTTGTACAGGTCGGCCGCCGTCGGCTCGCCGCTGCTGAACAGCAGGGTGAGGGGGTCCATCTCGCCGATCAACACGTCGGGCAGGGCGTCCGCGCTGCGCCGGAACAGGCCGATCTCGGTCGAACCGTGCGGATAGCGCGCAGCCATCCGGCTCGCGAAGGCGTCCGGATCGTCCGGAAGGCCTTCCGGCAGCGGTTCCCCGGTCCCGACCTGGACGACGTGGCCGCCGTCCACGGCGCTCAGCACACCGCACCGGGCCAGCATCTCGAGCATGCGCCCGAACAGGCGCTGGTGCTCCGGACCGACCTTCAGTTGCTGCCGCAACGCGTCGGCGTCGACGGCTTCGCCGGCCGTGCGCCGCCAGCCCAGCCTGTCGAGCGTGGCGAGCGCGTAAGCGTGCGACAGCAGCTCGAGGTCCGCAAGCAGCGCGGCCCTGTCCTCCGCGCCGACGCCTTCCGCCGCCAGGTAGTCGGTGAACGGCCCGTGCTCCGTCCCGACCGCTGCCGGCGTGGCCAGGAAGTCCGTGGACGGCATGCCCGGCGGCAGCGAGCGGTCCCGCCACACGACCTCGTACAGAAGTTCGTTCACGCCTTCCACCGCGGAAAGCAGCGCCGCCCGCGTGGCTCGCTTCACGGTGTAGCCGGTCAGTTCCCCGACCTGCACGCCGGCTTCGTCGTAGAACGACAGGTCTCCGGCCACGACTTCGGGCGGCTGTCCGTTCTCCGCCTCCGGTTCCGCGCCGCGCGGACTCTCCCTCAGACGCACGTGACAGAGAATCCGGTCGGGCAGCCGGCCCCGCAGCCGCAGTTGCTCCCAGCCGAACGGCAGATAGGTGATGCCGTCGTCGGCGCCGTCCGGATTCCGCGCCGCCCCCATGACCTGGAAGCAGCCGTCGAGCAGCAGCGGATGGATGTCGAGCCCGTTCGCGCCGAGCCCGGCGGGAAACGACACCTCGCCCTGCGCCTCGCCGGACCGGCTCCAGACCGCGTCGAGGGTGCGGAACGACGCGCCGAGATCGATCCCGACCTCGGCCTTGGCGCGATAGAAGGCCTCGACGTCGACCGGCGACAGGCTCGCTCTGAGCTTCTTCAGGTCGATACAAAGCGCCGGCCCGAGCCTCGCCGGCGACACCGGCGCCCGGCCCTCGGCGTGCAGTGTCCATTCCTCGTCGCCGGCGCCCCGGCTGAGAATCTGGACGCGTCTCGACGGTTCTTCGTCCGGCCGGTCCAGCAGGACCTGAACCATGCGTCCAGCCTCTTCCCCGCCTCCATCCCCCGAGTCCTCTTCGGCGAAGACCAGCGGATTGTGCAACTGCACGTCGTCCAGGACCGCCGGCCCGCCGTCCTCGCTGCTCGATGCCGCGGCCGCCATCGCGCCGAAGAGCGCGCCGGGCGCGATGAGCCGGCCGAAGACGCGGTGATCGTTCAGCCAGGCGGGCTCCGAAGGGAACACCTCGGTTTCGAAGATGACCTCGCCGCGCGCGGATTCGTGGCGGTCGCCGAGCAGCGGATGGCCGGCGTTCGTCCGCCGGCGCCTCGAGCCCTCGACCCAGTGGCGTTCGCGCTGGAACGGATAGCCGGGCAGCGCGATCCGGCGCCGCGACTCGCCTTCGTACAGCCCTTCGAACCGGACCGGCAGCCCCGCTTCCCAGGCCGCCGCAACCGCGGCGACAAAGGCGGTTTCCGCCTCGGCCTCCGGGACCTTCGACCCGGGACGCAGGAGACTCGAGATCGTGGCCGGCGCGCCGGCGTCCGCCGATTCCGGCCAGGACATCGCGGCTATCTGGCTGAGTACCGCGTGCGGACCGATCTCCACGACGGCGTCGACGCCCAGCTCGGCCAGGGTCTCGATGCAGCCGCGGAAGGCGACCTGTTCGCGTGCCTGCCGCTTCCAGTAGGCGGCGTCCAGAGCCTCGCCCGCTTCGACGACCCGTCCGGTCAGGTTGCTGACGAACGGGACGGATGGCGTCGCGAACGTCGTTCCTCCGAGCGCCGCCTCCAGATCGTCCAGCGCCGGTTCCACCATCGCGCTGTGGTAGGCGGGACTCTTCCGTAGTCGCACCGCGCGGACGCCGTCCGCCTCGAAGCGCTGTTCAAGCGCCTCGAGCGCTTCCAGCGGACCGCTCACCACCTGGTGCGCTCCGTTGTCGGCGGCGACGCTCACGCCGGTCCCGCCGTACTCCGCGTTGTGCTCTTCCACCGTCGCCGCCACCCGCGACGGGGGCGCGAAGACCGCGGCCATCGCCCCATCGCCCGGAACCGCCCCGATCAGCGCCCCCCGCGCGGCGGCGAAGCGCAACCCCTCCTCCAGACTGAACACACCCGCCGCATGGGCGGCCGCGATCTCCCCGAGGCTGTGTCCGAGCACGACGTCGGGCCGGATCCCGAGGCTCGACCAGAGGGCGGTGAGCGCGCATTCGAGGGCATAGATGGCCGGCTGCTTCCACTGCGGATCGTCCAGGTCGCCGGCGTCGCCGGAACGCCCGAACATGACGTCGAGCAGCGAGCCGCCCCGGTCTTCCCGGAGCAGGGCATCGCAGCGGTCGAGCACCGCCCGGACCGCCGGCTCGCTCTCGTAGAGGGTCTCGCCCATGCCGACCCACTGGCTGGCCTGTCCGGTGTAGGCGAACGCCACCTTCGACGCGGCCCGCGACGCGGCCTCCCGTTCGCCTCCGGCAAGCGCCGCCAACCCGTGGCGCAACGAAGCGGCGTCGCGGAACACGACGCCCGCGCGCCGGTCGAAACGGCTTCGACCGACGCTCGCCGTCCACGCCATGTCCGCCAGCAGCGTTGCATCGGCATCGCCCTCGGCCGGGTCGCCGACGCGCCTCTCGACCCAGGACAGAACCTCGCCGGCCAGTTCGCGAAGCGCGTTGTCCGACTTGCCCGACAGCGGCAGCAGGCGAGCTCCGCGCTCCGAAACCGCGACTTCATCGGACGTCAGGTCCGCGACCGATTCCGGCAGGGAGAGCGCGATCGGAAGTGCCGCGCCGGCAGGCAGGTGGTCCGCCTCCGCGGCACCGCCCGGCTTGCCGTAGCCCTCGAGCACGACATGGGCGTTCGTGCCCGACCAGCCGAAACCGCTCACTCCCGCTCTCGGCGGCCGGCCGTTCGCGTCCGGCCATGCCGTGGGCTCCGCCGTCACCTCGAGCGGCAGCCGATCCCAGGGGATCTCCGGGTTCGGCGTGCTGAAGTGGAGGTGCCTGGGAATGACCCCCTTGTTCATCGCCAGCAGCACCTTGATGACCCCGGCCACCCCCGCGGCCGATTCCAGGTGGCCGATGTTCGTCTTCACCGAGCCGATCAGAAGCGGCCGGTCCGGATCGCGGCCACGGCCATAGGCCGTTCCCGCCGCTTCGGCCTCGATCGGGTCGCCCACTTCGGTGCCCGTACCGTGCGCCTCGACGTAGTCGACGTCAGCGGGTGCGATCCCGGCCTGGCGCAGCGCGGCCTCGATCACCTTCTCCTGCGCCGGACCGCTCGGCACGGTCAACCCCTGGCTCGCCCCGTCCTGGTTCAGGGCCGAGCCGAGGACCACGCCCCAGATGCGGTCGCCGTCGGCTTCCGCCTCGGCGAGCCGCTTGAGGACGACGATGCCGCAGCCTTCGCCCCGGACGTAGCCGTTCCTGGCGGCGTCGAAGGTGGCGCAGCGCCCGTCCGGCGACAGCATCCCGGCGTTGGCGCGCAGCTCCAGCAATCGGCCGGAGAGGATCGTGTGCACCCCTCCGGCGAGCGCGAGATCGGCCTCGCCGCGCTGCAGGCTGGACACGGCCTGGTGGATGGAGACCAGGGAGGACGAGCAGGCGGTATCCAGCGCCAGGGCCGGCCCTTCCAGACCGAGGGCAAAGGCGACCCGCCCGATGGCCGTGTTGAACGACGTGCCGGTGACAGCGTAGAGGCTGGCGGCCGGCTCGTCCGTTTCGCTGACCTCGAGGATCAGACCGCGGTACTCGTTGTTGCTGATGCCGGCATAGACCCCGGTCCGGCTGCCCCTCAGGCCGTCCGGATCGATGCCCGCGTCTTCGAGCGCCCGCCAGCAGGTCTCGAGCATCAGCCGCTGCTGGGGATCGAGCATCTGCGCCTCGACCGGCGAGATGCGGAAGAAGGCGGCGTCGAACTGGTCGAGTCCTTCAAGGTACGCGCCGAAACGGCAGGCACGGCGGAGCTCCGCGCCGTCCGGGAAGAGCTCGCCGATCCGGCCGATTCCGGAACCCGGGACTCCCTCGCTGACGGCATTCACACCGCCATCCAACTGATCCCAGAAGGCCGCCAGGCTGTCCGCGCCGGGGAACCGGCAGGCCATGCCGACGATCGCGACCGGCTCGTTGCCCGGCGCGCTCGCCCGCGCAGCTCCGTGTGTTGCGTCCGACGGTGGCGGCACCGACCCTTGGGGCATGTCCCGTCCATCGTAGCAATGCCCTTTGCTACGCTGACCGGACCGTCATGAGCGGGAACGAACCGGCCCGCGGCCAGGGGCTTCGCTACGAGGCCGACGACCACCCGCCCGCGGCGCTTGCCGCAGGTCTCGGCCTCCAGCTTGGCCTGATCACGGTCACGGTCCCGATCCTGCTTCCCACGGCGGTCATGCGGATTGCCGGCGCCTCCGAGTCTCGCGTGGCCTGGGCGGTGTTCGCCGCGGTTGCGATCAGCGGCCTGACGACGGCGCTGCAGGCAGTTCGCTTCGGCCGAATCGGCGGCGGCCACATGCTCGTCATGGGCAGTTCCAGCGCCTTCATCGGGATCAGCGTCACGGCCGTCGCGGAGGGCGGTCCGGCCATGCTCGCCACGCTCGTCGTGATCTCGGCCCTGTTGCAACTCCTGGTGTCGGCGCGGCTTCCGCTGTTCCGGCGGCTGCTGACACCGGCGGTCTCCGGCACCGTGATCATGCTGCTGCCCGTGACCGTCATGCCGATCGCCTTCGACATGCTGGAGGACGTACCCGACGGCACTCCGGTCCAGGCCGCGCCGGTGATCGCTCTGGTCACGATTCTGACCGTGCTGGGCATCTCACTGAAGGGGGCGGCCGGACTGCGCCTCTGGGCACCGGTCGCCGGCGTGGTCGTCGGTACCGCGGTCGCGGCCTTCTTCGGGCTCTATGACGTCGAACGTGTCAGCGCGGCGGCCTGGATCGGGATTCCATCGATCGAGGCGCCCACCTTCGATCTCGCTTTCGGGCCGGCGTTCTGGACTCTTCTCCCGGCCTTCCTGCTGACGGCATTGATCTGTTCGATCCGCGCCATCAGCAGTTGCGTCGCGCTCCAGCGCGTTTCGTGGCGCAATCCGGACGTCGTGGACTTCCGCGCGGTCCAGGGCACGGTGACGGTCGACGGGATCGGCAACCTGCTGTGCGGTCTTGCCGGAACGATGCCCAACACGACCTACTCGCTGGCAGCGCCGCTGGTCGAGATCACCGGTGTCGGAGCACGGGCCGTGGGTATCGCGACGGGAGCCTTCTTCTTCATCATCGCCTTCCTGCCGAAGGTTCTGGCGCTCGTCCTCGCGATTCCCGGTTCGGTCGTGGGCGCCTACCTGATCGTCCTGACCGCGATGCTCTTCATCATCGGCATCGGACTGGTCATGCAGGGCGGAATGGACTACCGCAAGGGCACCATCGTCGGCGTCTCCTTCTGGCTCGGACTCGGCTTCCACAACGACGCGATCTTCCCGGAGCTCGTCGCGAACTTCGCGGGCGGGATCTTCAGCAACGGGATCACGACCGGTGGCCTCACGGCCATTCTCCTTACACTCGTCGTGGACTTCGCGGGCCGGGGTCCCAGCCGGATGGAGGCGGCGTTCAATCCGGCCGCTCTGCCCCGGATCCGCGAGTTCCTGGCGGCCTTCGCCGAGCGCGGCGGCTGGGACCAGGCGATGGCCGAACGCCTCGACGCCGTCGGTGAGGAGGCCCTGCTCACCCTCCTTGGAGAGGATGGAGACGCGGAAGCCGGCGGCCGGCCCAGGCGCCTGCGGCTGGCGGCGTCAAGGGATCAGAACGGCGCGACGCTGGAGTTCGTCGTCGCGCCGCTCGAAGGGAACCTGCAGGAGCGCCTCGCCCTGCTCGGCGACCAGGCCGAAACGGCGCCGCTCGAGCAGGAGATCTCCCTACGGCTGCTGCGCCATCTCGCGTCCTCGGTCCGCCATCAGCAGTACCACGACCTGGACATCGTCACGGTCGAGGTGAGGCGCGCGGCAACGGGCGACTAGCCCGCATATCTCACGGGGCGATTTGAGATCGGGCCTCTTCCCGCGGATAATTCAAGTGCTGACAGGCATTTGGACGATCCACAGGAGTGAGGCCCGTGAAGACAGAGTGTACTTCGTCTCAGCTTGAGTTCGGTTTCCACGGTCGGCGCCGGGTGACGGCTCGTTTCGACGGCGGTCGTTTGACGACGGAGGGCGGCGGGTTGCTGCTTCGGGAGATCGACGCGCGGATCGGTCTGCTGGGCCGGATGGCGTCGTGTTTTCGGGACTACCGGAGTCCGTCGGCTGTGGAGCACACGGTGCGGGACCTGGTGTCCCAGCGGGTCTACGGTCTGGCTCTGGGGTACGAGGACCTGAATGACCACAATCAGCTTCGGCTTGACGCGTTCATGACGCTACTGGTGGGCAAGTCGGACATCACGGGAGAGGATCGTCGCCGGGCGCGGGACAAGGGTCGTCCTCTGGCAAGCGCATCGGGGTTGAATCGTCTGGAGCTGTCGCTGCCGGAGGAGGCACGAGGGAGCCGCTACAAGCGGATTCCGGCGGACACCGCGGCACTGGACCGTCTGTTGGTGGACCTGTTCCTGGAGGCTCACGGGGAGGCGCCGGCGGAGATCGTGCTGGACCTGGACGCGACCGACGATCCGCTGCACGGTGAGCAGGAGGGCCGGTTCTTCCACGGCTACTACCGGTGCTACTGCTACATGCCGCTGTACGCGTTCTGCGGCGAGCACCTGCTGCTGGCGCGGCTGCGGCGCTCGGATCAGGACGCCAGCGTCGGGACGGTCCACGAGTTGGCGCCGATCGTCGTCCGGATCCGGGAGGCATGGCCGGACACCCGGATCATCCTGCGCGGCGATTCGGGCTTCTGCCGGGAGCGGATCATGGCCTGGTGCGAGAGGGAGGGGCTCTTCTACGTGTTCGGCGTGGCAAGGAATCCGCGTCTTGCGAGGCGGCTCGCCAAGGCGCTTGCGAAGTCGCGGCGGCGCTTCCATGCGACCGGCACGCCGTCCCGGCGCTTCCGGGAGTTCCGCTACCGGACCCGCTCCTCCTGGTCCCGCAAGAGGCGAGTGGTGGGCAAGGCGGAGTGGCTCGAAAAAGGCGGCAATCCCCGCTTCGTCGTCTCCAATCTGCCGAGAAGACGAATCGGCAAGCAGCCTCTCTACGAGCAGCTCTACTGCGCGCGAGGGGACATGGAAAACCGCATCAAGGAGCAGCAGCTCGGCCTCTTCGCCGACCGCACCTCCACGGCCACCATGGCCGCCAATCAACTCCGCCTCTATTTCTCCTCCTTCGCCTACGTCCTGCTCGCCGCCATGCGACGACTCGCTCTCGCGGACACCGACAACGACACCCTCCAGTGCAGCACCCTGCGCCTGCGCTTCCTCAAGATCGCAGCACGACTCCGCATCACCCACCGCCGCATCTGGATCCACCTGTCAAACGCCTTCCCCTGGCAGAACGACTTCGCTCAGGCCCTGGCAAACCTCCAGCGAAAACCCCTCTACCACCCTCCGGCCTGACGCCGGATCAGAACCCGACACCACAACACGGCGCCTCGCATCGACTCCACGCCGGAGTGCGCCCGAAGACCACCCGGACGCGCCTGCAAACCACGCGAGACTCCTCGATCGAAGGACTTGAATCCCCTCGCTACGCCGGCCGACCGACCAGAAACCCGTGGCGAACACGAACCGGGCAACTCAGCCCGAAACCCAGACCCTCAAGACGCCTCCGTGAAACATGCGGGCTAGGAGCCTGCGCCGTAGAACGCAGCGAAGCAAGTTCTGCGACGCAGGGTGCTAGCGAGGTGGGGGCTGGGGCCAAACGTGGAGCCTGCGACAGGTTTGGCGGCTCTAGCTACTCGATGGCGCCGGCCTGACGGGCGCGGTCGAGCAGACGCTCGGCGCGGTGCAGGTGCGGGGCGTCGACCATCTGGCCTTCGTGGCGGAAGGCCATCCGGCCCGCGGCCTGGTTCTCGGCGAACGCCGCGACCAGGGCGGCGGCGGAGGCGATCTCCGCCTCGCTCGGCGTGAAGACCTCGTTGACGATCGGGATCTGGTTCGGATGGATCGTCATCTTGCCCTCGAAGCCCATCCAGGCCGCCCGCTGGCAGTCGAGCCGCAGGCCGTCCAGATCGCCGATGTCGGTGAACACGCTGTCGATCGGCTGGGCGCCGCCGGCGCGGGCCGCCAGCAGGGTCATCGACCGGCAGTAGCGGAAGACGTCCAGGTACTCGCCGCGCTCGTCCCGACGCCGGCTGGCGCCGATCGACACGGACAGGTCCTCGGCGCCCCAGGTGAGCGCCGAGACCCGCGTCGTCGCGGTCAGGTGGGCGAGATTGAGAGCCCCGCCGGCGGTTTCCGTCGCGATCAGGATGAGGACGATGCCGCCCAGGTCGTGACCATGTGCCAGCTCCAGTTGCGCCACGAGGCGGTCCATCCGCAGCACGTCGTCGACGCCGCTGACCTTGGGCACGACGTAGGCGTCCGGAGGATGCTCCATCGTGGCCTCGACGTCCTTTCGGCCCCAACGGCTCATCAGGTCGTTGATCCGCACCGCGCGCTCCTTGCGGCCGAAGTCCGTCGCCTTCAGCCAGTCGGCGACTTCGCCGCGAACCTCCTCCTTGCGGTCCGGCGTCACCGCGTCCTCAAGATCGAGGATCAACGTGTCCGCATCGAGACCCAGGGACTTGGCCAGCATTCGCTCATTGCCGCCGGGGACGAAATGGACGGCGCGCCGGAGACGGGTGCTGCTCACGAAGCGACGCCCTCGCCGATCTCCAGCTCGACCCGCCGCAGGCCCTCCGCGAACGCATCCGGCTCGACACCCAGACCGAAGCGCAGGTAGCCCGGCATCCCGGCCCAGAGGCCCGCGACCAGCAGCACGCTGCGGTTGCGCCGGAGCCGTTCGGCGAAAGCGGCGCAGTCCGCCGGGCGGCCGTTCTCCAGCAATGGCACGAAGCCGTAGGCGCCGGCCCGCGGCTCTCGATAGACGATCGCGCCGTTCTGCCGGCCCGTCCAGTCGCGGAAGGTCGCGCGGTTGGTGCGCATCATCCGCCGCGCGCGTTCGAACAGCCGCTCCTGGTTCGACGGCTCGGTGGCGAAACGGGCGATCGGGTCGGAGAGCGCCGCGGGGGCGATCGTCGTGAAGTCGCGCCGCGACCAGCAGCGCTCGATGAAGTCGGGCGGACCGACCATCCAGCCCAGGCGAGCGCCGGGCAGACCGTAGGACTTGGACAGACTCGACACCGCGACGACGCGCTCACCCCTCCCCCACATGCCGGGCGCCTCCTCTCCGGGCAGGAGATCGTGCACGGCGCCCCGGTAGACCTCGTCCGACAGCACCCAGGCCCCGACCCGTTCCGCCGCGGCCGCGATCCGGTCCAGCTCGGACGGCGTGAACACGTGGCCGGTCGGGTTGTTCGGATGGCTCAGGTAGATGAGCTTCGTCCGCTCGGAGACCGCGGTCTCGAACGCCTCCCAGTCGAGCGACCAGGTCGACTCGTCGGCGCCGGGAAGAAGCGGTATGTCGTGCACGACCGCGCCCAGGCCGCGCGCCGCCAGGCCTACCTGGAGATAGTTCGGCACGATCGCCACGACCTCGTCCCCCGGCCGGACCAGGACCTGCACGGCGACGTAGTTCGCCTCGGACGAGCCGGTGGTCGCCAGGAGGTGCTCGATCGTCGCTCCCGCGTAGTGTCCGGCGAGCTGCGCGCGCAGTTCCGGCGTGCCGTTCGACTGGATGTACTCGAGCGGCACGGAGTGCAGGCCGTCCAGATCGAAGCCCAGCGCCGCCAGGCCGTTCAGCGTCAGCGGTTCGACGCCGCTCTCGCTCAGGTTGAAGTCGACGCGGTGTTCCCAGAGGGACTGTTGCCGCTCCAGATCGAAGGTCTCCATTTCCATCGTGCTTGTCCCTCGCCGGATCGGTCCGTCGTCAGGCACCGCAGTATGCCACTGCAAAGGAGGGGAATCGGTGCCATGCCACGGCTGCTTCTGCGACTCCCGGCCAGACCGCTAACCGGCGATCCTCGGACTCGCATGGCGAAGCGATCCAGGATCGGCGGCGTATAGAGTCCCCGAATGAACCCCGCCGCCATCGCGTCTCGGTCGCCTGCCAACGGCACCGTCGCGAGCAACAACCTGTCCGGGGCAGTGACCACGGCGATACGGGACTCCAAAGGCCGCCGCGAACGACTCGTGCTCGTCGCCGGTTGCGAGAGCCAAGGGAAGACGGCTGCACTGAAGGACATTGCGAGCCAGACGGAAGCGCCGCTGATCAACGTGAACCTGGAGCTCTCTCGTCGCCTGCTTCAGTTGCCCCGCAGCCAACGTCCCCGGCAAGTGGGGCCCCTACTTCGGGGGATACTGGACGAGACCCGTAGCGATCTCGTCCTGCTCGATCGGCTCGAGATCCTCTTCGATGTCAACCTGCATCAGAACCCGCTCCGGCTGCTCAAGGACCTCTCCAGACGGCGGACCATAGTCGCCGCATGGAGAGGCTTCGTGGATGGCGGCCACATCCGCTACGCCGAAGCGGGACACCCTGAGTACCGACGAGACCCACTCGGCGACGTGCTGATGCTGCACGCCCACGATGTCTGACCATGAAGTACCGGGACCTGATCCAGTTCGACCCGATCGAGACCGTAGTCCAGCTCCGCGATGCCGACGAAGCGGAAGAGGCGGAACGCCTCGTCAGCACGTACGTCATCTCGGACGAGATGGCCGAGAAGCTCTCGGCCGTCCTGATTCCCCAACTCCAGTACGACACGCCTTCGGACAACAAGGGAATCCTGATCGTCGGCAACTACGGCACTGGAAAATCCCACCTCATGTCAGTCATCTCGGCGGTCGCCGAGCGGGCGGAACTTGCCGGCAGCCTCACGCACCCCGGCGTCGCCGAGACGGTCCGGGCGATCGCCGGCAGGTTCCAGGTCATCCGTACCGAGATCGGCTCGACGGAGATGCCGTTGCGCGACATCTTGGCCGGAACGCTGGAAGAGGGTCTCGCCGCCCGCGGCGTGGACTACGAGTTCCCAAGCGCCGCCGAAGTCGCCAGCAGCAAGGGCGCCTTCGAAGAAATGATGGCTGTGTTCCTCGAACGCTATCCCGATCATGGATTGCTGCTAGTCGTCGATGAACTCCTGGACTACCTTCACGGTCGAAACGACCAGCAGATCATCCGCGATCTGAGCTTCCTGAGAGAAGTCGGTGAACTGTGCAAGGACCTCCGATTCCGCTTCATCGCCGGCGTCCAGGAGGCCATCTTCGACCACCACCGCTTCGCCTTCGTCGGCGGAAGCGTACGCCGCGTGCGTGACCGTTTCGAGCAGGTCCACATTGCCCGGCAGGACATCAAGTACGTTGTGGCGCAGCGTTTGCTGCGCAAGTCCGCGGAACAACACACGCTGATCCGCGACTACCTCGGCCCGTTCACGCGCTTCTACGAGCGGATGAACGAGCGGATGGACGAGTTCGTCCACCTTTTCCCGGTCCACCCCGACTATGTGGATACGTTCGAGCGTGTGACGGCCGCAGAGAAGCGCGAGGTGCTGAAGTCGCTCTCGCTGGCGATGAAAGACCTGCTCGAGACCGATCTCCCGGCCGGAAGCCCGGGCCTGGTCGCCTACGACGCCTACTGGCCCACACTCCGGGACAACCCGTCCTTTCGCGTAGTTCCGGAGATCAAAGAAGTCGTCGACTGCAGCCGCGTTCTCGAGTCGCGAGTCGAGCAGGCGTTCACCAGACCGCAGTACAGGCCGATGGCGCTCCGCATTGTCCATGCCCTGTCCGTCCACCGACTTACGACCGGCGGCATCGACGCACCTCTGGGGGCGACTGCCGCAGAGCTACGCGACAGCCTCTGCCTCTACCAGGAGGGCCTGGAAGACCTTGGCGGCGACCCGGCGGACGATCTGCTGACCCAAGTGGAGACAGTGCTGCGCGAGATCCACCGCACGGTCAGCGGCCAGTTCATCACCTCCAACCCGGAGAACGGCCAGTACTACCTCGATCTCAAGAAGACAGACGACTTCGACGCCCAGATCGAGCGACGGGCCGAGAGCCTCGACCCGGACCGGCTCGACCGCTACTACTACCAAGCTCTGCGACAGGTCATGGAGTGCACGGACGAGACGTACGTGACCGGCTACAGCATCTGGGAGCACGAACTGGAGTGGCGTTCCCGAAAGGCCGCGCGCCAAGGCTACCTTTTCTTCGGCGCTCCGAATGAGAGGTCGACCGCCGTGCCGCCACGCGACTTCTACATCTACTTCATCCAACCCAAGAAACCGCCGCGATTCCGAGACGAGAAGAGGTCGGACGAAGTCTTCGTCCACCTCACCGGCGTGGACGAGCCGTTCGAAGTCATTCTGCGGAGCTACGCGGCAGCCGCCGAACTCGCGTCCACATCGTCGGGCCACGCGAGGTCCACCTATGAGGCGAAGGCCGTCGACTTCCTGCGAGACCTCGTGTCCTGGCTGCAGGAACACATGGCGTCCGCGTTCCAGGTGGGCCACCAAGGTCACCGCAAAGCGCTGCTGGACTGGACGAAAGGGCAGTCCGTTCCCGGACTTACCCGAACGACGCCCACGGCCGGCATCAACCTCCGCGACCTGATGAACACCGTAGCCGGCATCTGCCTGGAGCCGCACTTCGCCGACCAGGCGCCCGAGTACCCCGCGTTCTCGGTCCTGATCACGGCGGAAAACCGCCGACAAGCCGCCCAGGATGCCCTGCGCTCGATCGCCGGCATGTCCCGGACCAGGCAGGCGGACGCCGTACTTGACGCGCTGGAACTCCTGGACGGCGAGCGCCTTGACCCAGCCAACTCGCGATACGCGAAGCACGTGCGGGATGCACTGAACCGCAAGGGGCACGGCCAGGTCACCAATCGCTCCGAACTGATCGACGAGGTGCTCGGGGTCGAGTACATGGCCCCGAAGACGCTCCGTCTCGAACCCGAGTGGGTCGTCGTCGTACTGGCCGCTCTGGTCCACGCGGGAGATCTCGTCCTCTCCGTCGCGGGCAGAAAGTTCGACGCCTCCCAGCTTGGCACGGTTGCGTCGCACAAGGTCGGCGAACTCGCGGAGTTCAAACACATTGAACGCCCGAAGGAGTGGAACGTCCCGGGCATCCGGGCCCTGCTCGAGTTGCTCGGACTGAGCCCGGGACAAGTGACCCTCGTCACTCAAGGCAGAGAAGCGCCAGTCCGGGAACTCCAAAGTGCCGTCGGGCAGACGATCGAGCGCCTTGTCCACGCCGAGCAGACCCTGCGTACCGGCATTCTCTTCTGGGGACGCCCACTATTCGGTGAGAATGATGCCGCGCGCACTCTTCTGGATGGCACGAGGAAGTTCCTGGAGGCCGTGCAGGGGTTCGACACGCCCGGCAAGCTGAAGAACTTCTCTCCCGATGAGCAGGCGGTGCGCCGACACGAGGGTGGGCTCAAGGCGCTTGCCGACATCGAGAGCACCCGCCGCCTCGCCGAAGAACTGGCGCCGGTCACCTCTTACTTGGCCGAGGCCATGGCGGCCCTGTCGCCAATTGACCCTCTGGCGCAGCGGATGCTCAACACCCGGGAAGAGATCTTCGCGCGGCTCGCCGGGAGCAACGCGCGCGACCACTCCACGATCCAAGGTGCCCGCCAGGAACTGGAAGCCCTGAAGCGGGAGTACGCCGAGAGCTACATCTCGCGCCACACGAAGGCACGACTCGGCCCGAACGACGACCAGCGAAAGGCAGGTCTACTTCAGGACGAGCGACTCTCCCGGCTCAACCGGCTGGCGGACATCGATCTCCTTCCGGTAGGGCAGCTCCAAGCTCTTCGAGCGAACCTCACTGAGTTGAAGACGTGCTTCGCGCTGACCAGAGACGATCTCGCCGAAAGCCCCCTGTGCCCGCAGTGCGATTTCAAGCCGGCTCTCGAGGCGAACGCAGTAAGCGCCGCGACGCGGCTCGCCCAGGTTGACGAACGTCTCGAGCAGACTACGAGCGCTTGGACCGGGACGCTGCTTGCGAACCTCGACGACCCCGAAACCCGCGAGAACATCGCTCTCCTCGACTCTGGGCGCAGGGAGGGGGTGGAAGCGTTCGTCGAGTCGCGCACGTTACCCGACCCCCTCTCGTCGGGTTTCATCGAGGGAGTTCAGGAAGTCCTCAGCGGGCTGTTCAAGGTGGAAGCAACGATGGACCAGGCCAAGGCCGCCCTCCTCACTGGCGGCACGCCCGCCGCGCCCCACGAAATGAAGCAGCGCTTCGCCGCCTGGATCGACGGCCTTGCCGATGGCCAGGACCCGATGAAGGTCCGGATCGTGCTGGAGTAGCGGCGGATGGAGCGGGCCGAGCTCATGGAGCGCCTGAAGGGCTACGAATGGGACGACGTGGAGCTCAAGCGAGCGCAGCGCGGCGTGCCTGAATCGGCCTACGAGACGGTCTCTGCATTCTCGAACACAGACGGCGGCTCCCTCGTCTTCGGCGTGCAGGACAGAGCCGGTCGCATCGAGATCGTCGGCGTCGTCGAAGTCGACAAGGTCCAGAACGACTTCCTGAGCGTCCTGCGCTCCGGGCAGAAACTGAACCGGGTCATCAACGCGCGTGGCCGGATCGTGCGGGACGACGGACGGACCCTGCTCATCTTCCGCATCCCCGAAGCGCGCCGACAGGACAAGCCCGTCTACCTGAACGGCGACATTCGACGGACATTCCTGCGGCGTGGCGCCGCCGATGAGCAGTGCACGCCGGAGGAGATTGAGCGCCTGTTACGGGACGCCGCGGACGACCGCTACGACGGTCAAGCGGTTGAGCTCGACCTGGCGCGGTGTTTCCACGCCCCTTCCGTTCGCTGGTATCGAAGGCACTTCGCCGACCGCTATCCCGACCACGACCGGGAACAGCCGGACACGGACTTCCTCCACGATTGGGGCCTCGTCGTCGAGAGCCAGGGGGAGCTTGCGCCAACCCGCGCGGCAGTCCTCCTCTTCGGCAGCCCGGCTGCGTTCCGCCAACTCCTGCCCCGGCCGGTGGTCGACTGGCAATGGCACCGACGCGCCTGGACCGGCGACTTCGACGAGGAGCGCTGGGCCGATCGGCTGGTAGTCGAGTCGAACCTGGTTCAAGCGTGGCAGATGCTCCGGGATCGCTACATCCAGCGGACCGAGACACCTTTCGCCATCGATCCGGAGACCCTGCAGCGACAGAGCCGCCCGCCGGACTACGCCGCGTTTCGCGAAGCTGCGATCAACCTGCTGATTCACCAGGACTACGCGGAGCAGACCCGCAAAGCGGTCATCCACTCGTACGCCGACCGGATGGTCCTGTGGAACCCCGGAGACGCCTTCTCCCCCACCGAGGCTCTCCTTGAGCCGGGCGAGAAGGAGGTCCGCAACCCGAAGATCGTGGCGGCCTTTCGCCGCATTGGCCTGAGCGAGCAGGCTGGAACCGGCCTCCGCACGATCTTCGGCAACCAGCGCGAGCTCGGCCATGTGCCTCCCACAATCGACAACGACCGGACCGGCAAGGCATTCCAGATCGCGCTCCTCAAGGAGTACCTCGTCTCCGAGCAACAGCTCCTGCTCCAAGCGAAGCTGGGCGTCCCACTCTCCGAAGCGGAGTCCCGGACCTTCGCCTACGCCTGCCGTCAGGGTCGCATCCGCCCTCGGGACGTACGCGCGGCAACCGGCCTTACCGGAAAGGAAGTTCAGGCGGTCCTCGAGCGACTGACCGCGAACGCGCTCATCGCGCCGCTGGAAGGCGCCGTGGAACCGGTGTTCGCGCCCGCGCCCGAACTCCAGGACCCGCCCGGCCGCTCTCTTGCTGGCGACACCCCGAGCAAACCCCGACCCGCGGCGCATTCGACTGGACAAGCCACCGCCCCGGAGGGCTTGTCCACTGAACAACCTCCGCGCCGTGCACCCGACTTGTCCACTGGACAAGCCGCCACTACCGATCAAACTCCGGGCGCATCGCCGGCTGGAACCTCTGGAGCTGCCCAGTCGCCGAGCTCCCTGACCCACACGCAGGATCGCATCCTCCGGATCTGCGACACGCCGCGGCGTCTCGCCGAGCTGCTGGAAGCGACGGGGATGACGAACCGCGGGCACTTCAAGAAGCGCCATCTCGACCCCATGATCGAGAGCGGAGTGCTGCGCATGACACACCCGGACCAGAAAAACCACCCGCAGCAGGCCTATGTGCTCACCGAGGCGGGCGCCGCTCTGAAGGCCCGTCGAATGAGCGAAGCGCGAATCGACGAAGAAGAGACCCGTGCCGATGCCCGGTGACGACTGGACCGGCTCGGTCCGGGGCGGCCGCTCGGCAGCACCCCTTCAGCAGGAACTGAGCCGTCCAGCGCGCGACGACGGCGCGACGCCCGGCGCCGAGGCCGTCGAGTGCCTGGGCCTTACTTTCGAGAGTGAGGAAGCTAGGCGCGAGCACTTTCTCGACCGGCTTCGGGCCGGGCTGGAGGAGCTTCACGAGCGACTGGGCGGCGTTCCCTGGGCCGGCGCGGACGAAGCCGTCGAGCGCCTTGTGAGTATCCAGTGCTGGCCGATGGGCGGCGAAGCCGAGCTTCGGCGTCTGGCGGAAGGGATGCGGGCGGCCGAACCGCAAAAGGACCTGCTCCAGCGCTGGAAGGACGAGGTCGGGTTCCCCCATGGCGAGATCGAGGACATCCTGGACCTTTCCGACCCGCCCTGGCACACGGCCTGCCCGAACCCCTTCCTCGGCGAGTTCGTGACGGCCTACGGCAAGCCGTACGACCCGGAGACGCCTTACCGACGGAAGCCGTTCGCGGTCGATGTGAGCGAAGGCAAGACCCATGCCGTCTATCGCGCGCACAGCTACCACACGAAGGTGCCGCATCTCGCGATCATCCCATCGATCCTCCACTACACGGAACCGGGTGATCTGGTCCTCGATGGCTTCGCTGGCTCGGGCATGACCGGCGTCGCCGCGCAGTGGTGCGGCACAGCGCCGCAGGAGGTCCGCGACGATGTGGAAGCGCGCTGGGCCCGAGAAGGGCTGGGTAAACCGGAGTGGGGCCCTCGCCGCGCGATCCTCAACGACCTCTCGCCGTTGGCCAGCTTCGTCGCCGCAAACTACACGATTCCCTTTGACGTGGAGGAGTTCGCCAAGGCTGGCGAACGGCTGCTGGACGACGTCGATGCGGAACTCGGATGGATGTACGAGACGGAGCACCCGGACGGCAGGAAAGGGCGCATCGACTACACCGTGTGGAGCGAGGTCTTCCGTTGTTCCGAGTGCAGCGACGAGATCGTGTTCACGAACGAGGCCCTGGACAGGTCCAGTGGCGAAGTCAGGAATCGCTTCCCGTGCCCTGCCTGCGACGCCGAGCTGATCAAGCCGAAGCGGCCGAACCCGGACCAACCCCACCTCGAACGCCAGTACGAGTCCGTCTTCGACACTGCCACCGGCAGACCTCGAAGACGAATCGCACTACGGCCGGTTCAGATTCACTACCGCCTCGACGGACAGGGCTTCGACAAGCAGGCTGAGGCTGACGATCTCGACCGCCTGAGACGCATCGACCAGACGCCTTGGCCTCCCGAAGTTCCAGTGCGCCCACTGCCGATAGAGGAGATGTACCACGGCTCCCGACTCGCGCCCAAGGGCTTCAACGCCGTTCACCACCTCTTCTTGCCCAGGGCAGCGCATTCACTGTCGTCAATGTGGCGACGGGCAGCGTCTGCCTTGGATCCGAGAACTCGACACATGCTGCTCTACTTCGTTGAGCAGGCTCTATGGGGAATGTCCGTTCTCAATCGCTACGGACCAGCCCACTACTCCCAAGTCAACCGTCAGCTCACCGGGGTCTACTACGTCGGCGCCCAAATCGCCGAAGTTTCTCCCCGCTACAACCTCGGAAACAAGCTCTCGCGTCTGGTAAAGGCGTTCCACGAGCATCCCGCAGCGCCGGCGTGGGCCTGGCCCAAGGCAGTGGCCGCCCGATGCGCCGTGGCTACGGGCGCCGCCGGACGACTCTGCCTTCCCGACAACTCCATCGACTACGTGTTCACCGATCCGCCGTTCGGCAAGAACATCTACTACGCCGACCTGAACTTCCTGATCGAGTCCTGGCACAAGGTGCTGACGAACGCGACGCCGGAGGCCATCGTCGACAGCTTCAAGAACAAGGGGTTGTCGACGTACCAGCGACTGATGCAGCGCTGCTTCGAGGAGTACGAGCGAGTCCTCAAGCCTGGCCGCTGGATCACGGTCGTGTTCAGCAACCGGAGTAGTGCCGTCTGGACGGCGATTCAGGAAGCACTGCTGGCGGCCGGCTTCGTCGTCGCAGACGTGCGGACTATGGACAAGAAACAGGGCTCCTTCAGGCAGGTGACCAGCACCGCAGTCAAGCAGGACCTGATCATCTCGGCCTACAAGCCGAACGATGGCCTGGAGGCCCGCTTCGCCCTGACTAGGGGCACCGAGGAGGGCGCCTGGGACTTCCTCCGCACCCACTTGAAGCAGCTCCCGGTCTTCGTTGCCCGCGACGGCCGAGGGGAGATCGTTCACGAGCGGCAGCCTCACGTCCTGTTCGACCGGATGGTCGCCTTCCACGTTCTGCGCGGCGTCACCGTGCCGCTGTCCGTCGGAGAGTTCCTGGCTGGCCTCAGCAGGCGCTATCCCGAGCGCAATGGGATGGTCTTCCTACCCGAACAGGTCGGGGAGTACCACCGGAAAGCGATGGCCGCCACCGAGGTGGCGCAGCTTGAGATCTTCGTGGCAGACGAGGCATCTGCCATCCAGTGGCTGAGGGAAGAGCTGCGGACCAGACCACGGAGCTTCCAGGACCTTCACGCGGACTTCCTGCGGGAGCTCCACAAGTCGAAGCACGAGAAGCTGCCCGAACTGTCCGACATGCTCGACCAGAACTTCCTCTGCTACGACGATTCGGGGGAGGTGCCGAGCCAGATTCACGCCTACCTGTCCACCAACTACAAGGACCTCCGCAACCTCCCCAAGGACGACCCGGCCCTCCGGCGAAAGGCGGACGGCCGCTGGTACGTGCCCGACCCCAAGAAGGCGGCCGATGTCGAGAAACGCCGTGCCCGCATCCTGCTCCAGGAGTTCGACGAGTACCGCGCCTCCACCCAGAAACGCCTGAAGCTCTTCCGTCTTGAAGCCATCCGCGCCGGCTTCTTTCGCGCTTACCGGGAGCAGGACTACGAGACGATCATGCAGGTCGCGGACAGACTCCCACCGTCCGTCCTGCAGGAAGACCAGAAGCTCCTGCTCTGGTACGACCAGGCCGTGACACGGCTGGGCGGAGCCTCCTGAAGTCCGGCAGGGCGCACGGACTCGTTCGCCTTGCCAGTCAGGCCCCAAATGAGCAGTTGGCGAGACCACATCCTGGACGACCTCGTCCCGGGCATCGCGCCAGTGACCCTTGCCGCCGACCCGGATTGCCTCTTGCTGGAAGAGGAGTTGCTGGGAGAGATCCTGGCGAGAGGCTTCGACCTTCTCACGTTCGACGACCCGGTAGCCTTCCGGCTAGCTCACGAGACGAGGTTCCGCACCGCCCCGGATAGAAGAGGCTCCGAGGCCCGAGAGCTTCTCCTCCGCTTCGGCGAAGACGACGTCACCGCAGCCCCCCACGATCTCCTGCAGGAGGGTCGGGCGCTTCGGTTCACTCTCGCCGGACTGTTTCCGGGCCTGAATAGCCTGGTTCTCGCGGATCTGGACCGGGGCGACCTGGACGCCCTCTATCGGGCCAGGAAGGAGAGGAGCTCGGAAGAGCTCGGCGAAACCGCGACGAAGGACCTGATTCTGCACACCGTGTTCGGCGTTCGTCCTACAGAGATCGGGCGGCCAACCGAGCTGCTTCACGTCCTGCTGCGGCGACACTACCGGGGAGTTCGCATCCCCGAGACGCTCGACGAGAGGCTTATCGAAGCACTTCGAAGGAAGCAGACGTTCAAGGAGTGGCCGCTCGGTGTCATCGTCCCGGACCGGGAGGCATTCTTCGCCTTCCTGCAGGAGCGTTGGCCCGTGTTCCTCGACGGTAGCGGCGGCGAGACGCCCGACGCCTGCGAGACAAAAGGCAGGCACGGCCTGACGATCTCCGGGCCAGCGAACTTGCCTCTCGGCGACCACGATGTCCGTGCGTACGTCGACAACCTGTTCACGGAAGGGAAACTCACTCCCGTTCCCCACGAGACAGGAGCCGGCCGGCACGGTGCCTGGGTAACCGTCGGGATTCGGAAGGACCCGGGCACCGACCGGAGGCTGAGACTGGCCAAGCTGCTGAACCACACCGCCGGAACGATCCCTGAACCCGGCGCAAGGCACGCGGCCTGGCTCGCGTTCGCTTGGCGATGGGCTGAACTCGGCGCACTCTGGTGGACGACCGATGCCGCAGCTCGCCAGAACCTGAGCAAAGAGAGGGCAGCGCTCGACGATTTGCGGCATGACGTCGACCTCGCATTCACGGCATGGATCGAGCTCCGCTACGACGGGCTGCACAACCAGCCTCCGGTTCCACCCGTGATGGTGCATCACCTCCCGCGCTACCTGGCTCGGCGGCTCGAGGAAGCGCCAAGCACAAGGACCGCGCTGATCGTCGTCGACGGACTGGCTGTGGACCAGTGGATCACGCTTCGAGCCGTTCTCGGCGCTCAGCGTCCTGCCCTCGGTTTCCGAACGGCCGCCGTGTTCGCCTGGGCACCGACGATCACGTCCGTGTCAAGACAGGCGATCTTCGCCGGCCGTCCTCCTTTCTACTTCGGACCGAGCATCCACACGACCGAGAAAGAGCAGTCCCTGTGGACCCGGTTCTGGGCCGACCAAGGCCTGACGAACCGACAGATCGCCTACGTGAAGGGCCTCGGCGGCGGCGCACGGGCCGAGCTTGCGGAGTTCCGGTCGCGACCGGAACTCCGCGTCGTAGGCGGAGTCGTTCACACGGTGGACGACATCATGCACGGCATGGAGTTGGGCACCGCCGGCATGCACAACCAGATCCGGCAGTGGGCGGACGAAGGCCACCTCACGAGGCTGCTCGACACGCTGTTCGACGAGGGCTTCACCGTCTTCCTGACCTCCGACCATGGCAACATCGAGGCCCGCGGCGCTGGCCGTCCCTCCGAGGGCTCTCTCGCGACGACGCGGGGCAAACGGGCGCGGTTGTACTCCGACGCTACCCTGCGAGACCAAGTGCTGGCCCGGTTCCCGAGCGCGGTGGCGTGGGCTGGAGGCGGGCTGCCACCGGACTGCCACCCCCTGTTGGCGCGGGGCAGGAAGGCCTTCGCGCCGGAGGGAAGTCGCGTCGTCGGCCACGGCGGCGCTTCCCTCGAAGAACTCGTGGTCCCTCTGGTCGAGATCGAGCGGCGCACGACATGACGCACTCGCCTCAAGTCGGGTTCAGCCAACGTATTCAACTCGCATGGCTGGACTACACGGTACGTCTCGTTCTTGCGGGGAGCACGAAGGGCGAGGTCGCGGCCGAACTCGACAGGTACCTTCACGACAAGCTGTCCGCGGGCAACGATCCCAAGCGGGGGACCCGGCACAAAGCGATCACGATCCTGAACAAGGTATGGACGGACGTTCCGGGCCCTCGATTGAGGCTGAGGAATCAGGGCATCAGCTTGCTGCGAAGTGCTTCGGAAAGGGAGCGAGTGTTCATCCACTGGTGCATGTGCATGGCGGCCTACCCGTTCTTCGGCACGGTGGCGCACGCGACCGGCCGGCTGCTGCGCCTTCAGGCCACGGTCGGCGCGGCCCAGGTTCAGCGCCGAGTTCGGGAGCAACTCGGCGAGCGAGAGACCGTGGCCCGTGCGACTCGGCGGATCCTGCGGACCTTCATCGACTGGGCCATTCTTGAAGAAACCGGAGAGAAGGGCCTCTACCGAGCTGCCGCGAAGCGACCGGTGCGCTCCGGGCCACTCGGCGTCTGGGCGCTGGAGGCGTGCCTCGTCGCCAAGGGCGGGGGCCCGCTCTCAGCCGACACGCTTCTGAGAGGCCCCCACTTGTTCCCGTTCGAGACGCCACTCCCGTCAGCGAGGGAGCTTGAAGCGGCCGGCTCACTCGACCTGGCGTACCACGGGCTGGATCAGGAGGTCCTGATCGCCCTTGCCGACCTGGAAGAAGACTGATCGCAGGGGCCGCGGCATGCCACCGCCTCGGACAGGATAGGTAGTCGTGCCGCGACTGCTCTTGCGCCTCCTGGCCGGCGTCCACCTGGTCGCCTTCGTTTCCCTCTGGGTCCAGATCGACGGCCTGATCGGATCGCGGGGCATTCTCCCGGCGCGGGACTTCTTCGCCTATCTCGAACGCGTGCTTGACGCCGGTACTCTGGAACGGCTCGCGAACGCGCCCTCGCTGCTCTGGTTCTCGTCCAGCGACGCCGCGCTCCACGCTCTCTGCGCAGCCGGCGTCTTGTTGTCGCTCCTCGCGATCGCCGGCATGGCGACCGCGCCTGTCTTCGGTGCGCTCTGGATCTGCTACCTGTCGCTGGTCTGGGGCGGCCAGACCTTCCTCGCCTTCCAGTGGGACACGCTGCTGCTTGAGGCCACCCTGTGCGCCGTCGTGCTGGCGCCAATGGGCTGGCCGTTCCGGGGACCGACCGACGCTCCGGCCGACGCGGAACCGCGGCCATTCATGGCGTCCGTTCGCTCCGCGTTTCAGGTCGCGCCGAACCCCACGGCCGGCCGCCCCGGCCTGTGGCTCTTCCGGCTCCTGGTGGTCAAGCTGATGTTCCTCTCGGGAGCCGTCAAGCTGCTCAGCCTGGATTCGACGTGGTGGCAACTCACCGCACTCGACGTGCACTACTTCACCCAGCCTCTGCCTGTCACCGCGAGCTGGTACGTCCACCACCTCCCGGACTGGTTCCACCGACTGTCGGTGGCGATCATGTTCGCGGTCGAGCTGGTCGTGCCCTGGTGCCTGTTCTGGCGCCGCCTGCGACGGCCTGGACTGTGGCTCCTGCTGACGCTCCAGTTCCTGATCGCGGCGACCGGCAACTACGGCTTCTTCAACCTGCTGACCGCCGTGCTCTGCCTGTCCTGGCTCGACCGGCCGCCCTTCGCGGCTCTTCTGCGAGCAGGCCGCCCGCCAGCGGCGAGCACCGCCCCTCCCCGCCGCTTCGCCGGCGTTGCCGGAACACGCATCCGCAGGATCGCCGCGGCGGCGATCCTGCTGCTCAGCCTGCCGGTCACCGTCCGCGAACTCAGCCGTTCGCTACCGCGCGGACCGGACACGCCGGCGCCGGCCGTCCGGCTGGCGGATCTCGTCGACCGGGTCCTGGTCGATCCGGCGGCGCCCGTCCTGCGCGCCATCGCACCGTTCCGCTCGATCAACGGCTACGGCCTCTTCCGCGCGATGACGACGTCGCGTCCCGAGATCGTGGTCGAGACGAGCGCCGACGGCGTGATCTGGAACGAACTCGCCTTCCGCTTCAAGCCGGGCGACGTGCACCGTCCGCCGCGAGCCGCCCAGCCCCACATGCCCCGGCTCGACTGGCAGATGTGGTTTGCCGCCCTCGACCCGGGCCGCGCGGACTGGCTGGGATCGTTCGTCGCCCGGCTGTTCGAGGGAGAACCGGCGGTGCTGGGGCTGCTCGGCCAGGCGAGCCGGCAGGCCGAGCCCCCGCGCTACGTGCGTCTCCGGCTCTACGACTACACGTTCAGCGAGCCCGGCGCCGGCGCTCCCCATGGAGCGGCTGGCGGACCAGCCGTCTGGTGGCGGCGTGAGTTGCTCTACGATCTATCTCCTGTGCTGGAGCGCGACGCCTTCGTTCAGACTCCGAGTGAGGCAGGTCTCAGGTGAGTTCGGACAGGAGACTCACCGCCGTCATTCCCGCCCTCACCCTCGCGCTGATCGCGGCCGCGAACATCGTCGTCGGCACGGTTGCCCTCGGCAGCTTCGTCTACGCCGGCGACCTGGCCCCTTACTCGGCCCAGGGCATCCGCCTCATCCTGCTGGGGTGCTGTCTCATCGCCCTGATTACCGCTCTCGCGAGCGGGCTCCGGGGCGCGGTCGCGACCCCGCCGGCCCCGCTGATGATCGTGATGGCCGGGATAGGCGCCGGCCTGGCCCTTCAGGGCGACCGCCTCTTCGTCACGATGGCGGCGATCACCGCGCTCGGCGCCCTGGCGACAGGCCTCTGCGCGGCACTGGTCGGCTGGTTCCGACTGACTCACCTCGTCCGCTTCGTTCCCTATCCGCTGGCCTGCGGATTCGTTTCCGGCACCGGCGCCGTCGCGATCCTGGTGGCGCTGGCCCAACTGGGAGTGCGGCTGGAGCCGGAAGCGCTCGGATCCCTGTTCGAACCCGTGGCCCTCTCCAGGTGGGGCTTGGGTGTTGCCTACGGCCTTGGCCTGCTGGCGGCGACGAGGCGCTGGAAGAGCCCTCTGATCCTCCCGGCGAGTTTCGCAGCCGCGGTCGCTCTGTTCCACGTCTTGCTGACGTGGTTCGACGTCTCCACCGAGGACGCTCAGGGCGCGGGCCTGCTGTTCGCGGGCATGGCCGAGGCGCCGGAGGGCGCCCTGCTGCCGCTTCTCGATCCGGACCGCCTGCATCTCGTCGACTGGGCAGCGGTGGCCGGACAGGCGCCCAACATCCTGGCCCTGATCCTGGTCGGCCTTCTCTGTCTCGTGATCTACCTCAGCGGTCTCGAACTCGCAGGCAACGTGGAGCTGGACTGGAACCGGGAGTTCCGCGCCATGGGTCTCGCCTCGATGGCCTCCGGACTCTGCAGCGGCCCCCCCGGCAGCATCGTCGTTCCCATCACCCTGCGCAACCTCCGGCTCGGCGCCGACACCCGGCTGGCCGGCGTCTTCACCGCCCTCCTCGTCGGCGCGGCGCTGCTGTTCGGCGACGCCGTCTTCTCGCTTGTTCCGCTGCCCCTGATCGGCGGCGTCCTCCTGTTCACCGGCGCGATCATGCTGGACGAGTGGCTGATCAAGGTGCGCCGCAGGCTGCCCTGGCCGGAGTTCGCGATCGTCGTGCTGATCTTCCTGACGGTCACCTTCTTCGGCTTCCTGGCGGGCGTGGGCGTCGGGATGTCGGTGCTTGTCCTCCTGCTGATCCTCCGGCTCGCGGCCACGGATCCCGTGAAAGCCCAATTCACCGCGCGCGAACGCCACAGCCGCAGGATGCGTCCCGTCCCCGATCGGGGCATCCTGCGCCTGCAGGGGCACCACCTCCGCGCTTACGAGCTCCGTGGCTACATCTTCTTCGGCAGCGCCCACCTGCTGGTGGAGCGCCTCCGACGCTCCCTGAGCGGGGACCCCCGGCCCGTCTGCATCCTGCTGGACTTCCAGGCCGTCTCCGGATGCGACATCTCCGCCGTCAGTGCCTTCGGCAGGTTCATTCACGTCTGTGACAGTTCCGGTGTCGCGGTCGCCCTGACCGGTATGCCGGAGCGCCTCGCCTCCGAACTCGAACGGAACCTCCCGCCCGACGTCCACGACCGCCTTCTGCTGGCCCGCGACGCCGACCAGGCTCTGGAGGTCGGCGAGGACAGGATCCTCGAAGCCCACGCCTCCACGGCTGGCGCCGGCGGGGCCGGCAGCGACGCTTCGCTCCTCGAGATCGTCGCCGATCACCTTGAAGCCCACCTGGACCGCCAGATCGTCTTCGAGCGTCTCGTGGAGGAACTCGACGCCTGGCTGAAACCCCGTGACTACGAGCCCGGCGACACGATCGCCGCCGTCGGAGAAGCGCTGGCCGGCCTTCAATTGGTGACCTCCGGCCACGTCTCGGTCCTGAACCCCTCCGGCACCCGTCTGGCCCAGCGCAGCCCGGGCGACGCGATCGACCCGCGGACGCTTGTCGGCAGGCAGACCGCGCAGCGCGAGATCAGGGCGGGCGACGCCTGCCGCATCGTGACGCTGGGCGCCGCCGACGCGAAGTGGCTGGAGGAGAACCGAACTGCGCTGATGGTGAAGCTGTATCGCTACCTCGCCGCGGAAGAACGTTCCCCGCCGGTCCCGGGAGGGGAGCGATGAAGCTGCTCCCGTCCCTCGCCTCGAGGGGGACCGGCGACGCGACGGCGGGGCGGGTCTCCTCCGCGTTGATCCTCGGTCTCATCGCCGGGTCGAACGTGGTCGTCACCATCGTCCCCCTCGGCAGCGTCGTCTTCTCCGGCGCACTGGCCCCCTACTCCATCCCGGGTACCCGCCTCGTGCTGCTGGGCAACGCGATCGTCTGCCTGTTCATCGCCCTGGGCAGCGGCTACCGCGGCGCGGTGGGCATGTCGCCGCCGGCGACGCTCGTCGTCCTGGCAGGGATCGCCGCCACGCTCCCCCTTCAGTCCGACATTCTGTTCGCAACGATGATCGCGGCGATCGCGATCGCTGCGCTGGCCACCGGCGCAGCCACGATGCTGCTCGGCTCGTTCAAGCTGGCGAACCTCATCCGGTTCGTTCCCTTCCCCCTGGCCTGCGGTTTCGTCGCCGGCATCGCCGGGCTCTGTTTCAAGATCGCCTTCTCGTTGATGGGGGTCACGGCGGCACTCCCCAACCCGGCGTCGCTGCTTCAGCCGTTCACGGCACTGAACTGGGGCATCGGCGTTGCCTACGGTCTCGCCCTGTTTCTGCTGACGAGGCGCAAAAAAACCCCCCTGATCCTGCCGGGGAGCTTCGTCCTGACGATCGCGGCCTTCTACCTGGTTCTCTCCTTCCTGGGTGGTTCGCTGGCCGAGGCGGAGGCCGAAGGTCTCCTGCTCGCCGCTGTGTCCGAATCCGGCGACAGCGGCCTCCGGCTGCTCTTCGACCCCGCGGTTCTCGGCCTGGTGGACTGGGCCGTCGTGGCGACGCAGGGTTCCCAGCCTGCTGGCCCTGGTGCTGATGACCCTGCTCTGTCTCGTGATCTACCTCGGGGCGTTCGAACTGGCCGGCAACCTGGAACTGGACTGGAACAGCGAGTTCAGGGTCACCGGCCTGGCGTCCTTGGCCGCGGGCGGCTTCGGCACGCCACCGGGATGCCTCAGCGTGCCGCCCTCCCTGCGGAATCGCATCTTCGGGGTGGATACGCGGCTCGCGGGCATCACGACCGCCCTCTTCGTCGCGACCGTCTGCGTCTTCGGCAACGCGGCGCTCCGGCTCGTGCCCACGCCGCTCGTCGGAGGCATGCTGCTGTTCACCGGCGCGACGCTGCTGGACGCCTGGCTGGTGCAGGTTCGCCGCAAGCTGCCCGGGCCGGAGTTCGGGATCGTCGTTCTGATCTTCCTGACGATCCTGTTCTTCGGCTTCCTCGTCGGGGTGGGCGTCGGCGCGGCGGTCCTCGTCGTGTTCCTGCTCACACGGCTGGCCGCCCTGGATCCGGTCGAGTCCCACTTCACGGCTCGCCAGCGCCGCAGCAGCAGGAGCCGTCCCGTTCCCGATCAGGCCATCCTCCGGAGGCATGGAGAGCGCGTGCCGGTCTACAAGCTGCACGGCTACATCTTCTTCGGCACGGCCCATACGCTGGCCGACCGCCTGAAGCAGTCCCTTCGCACCGACCCGAAACCGACCTGCATCCTGCTCGACTTCGGCAACACGACAGGCGTCGACGTCTCCGCCTTGAACGCTCTCGGCCGGTTCATCCTCGCCGCCCATCACTCCGGCACGCGGGTCGCGTTGAACGGCACGTCCAGGGAGCTCGACGTGGGACTCAAGCAGAGCCTGCCGCTTTCAGTCCACGACGACCTCCTGGTCGCGGACGACACGGACCAGGCGCTGGAACGCTGCGAAGACCTGGTCCTGGCGGCGCACACCCAGGCCGCGGGCGATGAGCCGGAACGGGTCGACTCCGGTCTCCTCGAAGTCGTCGCCGACGATCTGGCCGCCTACCTGGACAGGCAGGTCCTCTTCGAGGATCTCGCAGCCGACCTGGACGCCTGGCTGGAACCGATCGACTTCGCGACCGGCGAGACGATTGTCGCGACTGGCGAGAAGTCCCGTGGAGCACTGCTGCTCGCCACCGGGCGCGCCGGCCGGTTCGATGCCGCCGGGAGTCGTCTCGCCGAGTGCGGTCCGGGCGAGGTGATCGGGGACGTCAACGTGGGCGAACGCAGGACACCCGGCGAAGTCCGCGCGACCGAGCCTTGCCGTGCGCTGCTGCTCACGCCGGCCGCCGCAAGCTGGCTGGAGAGGAACGAGGAAGCCCTGGCGCTCAGGTTCTACCGCTACGTCGTCGCGAACGCGACACTTTAGGGGCCGGGCACGTCGCTACGGCAACGCGTGGGCCGACGGCATCACGCCGACGGCGTGGCTGCCGAAGCCGAAGTCCGTCGGCTCGTACTCGCCGACGACCCGGGCGTCGCTGCGCTCCGGGATCCGGTCCTCCATGCCAAGCCCCCAGTACACGGCGTTCACCAGCAGGCGGCGCAGCCCCTCGCTCTCGAAGTCCGTGGAAGAACCCATCGTCGTCGTGAACACCCGCGCCGCCTTGCCGCCGGCGCCGGTGTAGGACCGGGTCCAGGCGATCGGGACCATCGGGTCGTTCTTCGGTCCGGAGACCGGCGGATCGTCGGGCGTCATGCCGGCGAGAACGGCGCCGAGCAGCAGGACGTTCGCGTCGTCTCCCAGGTTCCTGAGCCCGTAGACGTCGGTCGGGCCCCAGACGTCGTCCACGCCGCGCAGGATGGGATGGCCCCCCGCGGCCGGCGCGACCACGCCGCGGGTGCTCTCCTGGCCGTGACGGCCGTGATGGTTGATCCAGGTGTCGCCTAGCACCTGCTGGCCGAAGCCGCCGGGCCATGACTCGCTGCGGAAACTCCAGTGCGCGTATGGACTGTCCGGGTTGCGCTGGTAGGAAAAGGCGTGGGTCGCGGTACGCAGCCCGACGATCGGCCGCCCGGATTCGACGTAGTCGACGACGTGCTTCATCTGGTCGTCGGGGAGCTCCCGGAACCGCGTCGCGATGACCATCAGGTCGGCGTCCGCGAGCGCTTCGAGACCCGGGATGTTCGTCTGCTCCTCCGGGTCGATCGCCCCGGTCTCGGGATCGATCGAGAAGAGAACCGTGCACTCGAAGCCGTGCCGCACGGAGAGCAGCTTGCCCAGCATCGGCATCGCCTCTTCCGAGCGGTACTCCTCGTCGCCGGCGATCAGGACGACCTTGCGGCCGGCGCCGGGACCGTCGCCGCCCGGATAGGTGACCCACTGGGCCTCGCTGCTGAATGCCGGCCCGTGCAGGAAGGGCAGGAGCACCGCGCACAAGGCCGAGCCGGCCGGAAGAAGACGATCCACTCTCATTTCTGGAACCTCCGGAATCAGCGTAACACCGCGCCGGGGCGAACTCCGATCGCCCTCAGCCAGGTTGGCGCTACCTTCCGCATCCCCTACACTCGGCGGCCACTCTCAAACGACCGGCCCGGCACGAACCAGGAGACAGCAATGAAGAGACGACCCCATCACCTTGCCCTCTTCCTCGGAACGCTCCTGCTCGTGGCCGCCAACGCGGAGGCACAAGACTTGAAGACGGAATTCCTCGGCACGCAACAGGGCTTCTCCCACATCGCCAAGACGACCGCAAACGGCGTCACCACCATCCTCATCTCGGGTCAGGTCGGCATGGCCGACGGCGCGGACGCGCCCGCGGCCACTCTCGCCGAGCAGGCAGAGATCGCCTTCACCAACGTCGTCAAACGCGTGGAGCAGGCCGGAGCGAGCGCCGAGGACATCGTCAAGACGACCGTCTTCATCAAGGACATCGATCCGGAAAAGGTGCAGCAGGTAGGCCGGGCCCAGGCCAAGATCCTGCAACTCGACCCGCCGCGGGCCGCGACCTGGGTTGGCGTGACGGGACTGGTGTTCCCGTCGCTACTGATCGAGGTGGAGGCGACGGCGGTGGTGGCTGCGGAGTAGGGGATCGCGCCGAATCCCGTCTCCCGCACCACGCCGGCGCTCCGCGCGGCCTCGAGCACGCACAAGGGATTCGCTAGCCCGCATCGCTCGCAGCGAGCGATGCACGCCGAATCCCGTCTCACGCTCCACGCCGGCGCTCCGCGCGGCCTCGAGCACGCACAAGGGATTCGCTAGCCCGCATCGCTCGCAGCGAGCGATGCACGCCGAATCCCGTCTCACGCACCACGCCGGCGCTCCGCGCGGCGTGGAGCGGGAGACGGGATTCGAACCCGCGACCAACAGCTTGGAAGGCTGTGACTCTACCCCTGAGTTACTCCCGCGCACCCGCGAGGGGAGGAAGTGGTGGAGGTGGATGGATTCGAACCATCGTAGGGCGTTGCCCGACAGATTTACAGTCTGTTGCCTTTGACCGCTCGGCCACACCTCCGGCAACTTCCTCCGTGGAGCCGGCACCCGGATTCGAACCGAGGACCTACTGCTTACAAGGCAGTTGCTCTACCAACTGAGCTATGCCGGCCCTCGCAACGAGGCACTAAAGGCACCATGGCGGCGCCACGGCGACGCCGGAGTTTACGTCAGGCCCTCCGGGCTGACAAGGCGCTGTAGTGGCTCAGTACATATGAGACTCGGAGGTCTTCAAGCCGCGCAGTTGTGTAGATAGTGCCACGGTGTCCGTCCGTCGAGTGCCTGGTGTGGTCTCTGGTGGTTGTAGTGGTGGTTGAAGTCGTCGAGACAGCGGTTGAGGGATTCGATGCGGTGGGGCAGCGAGTAGGAGGCGTAGAACTCGTGTCGGTAGGTGGCCTGAAGTCGTTCGACTCGGCCGTTGAGCTTGGGCGATCTCGGCGGCAGGACGCAGAGCTCGATGCTTCGATCGGCGCAGGCCTGCTCGAAGTCGGCCATGAACTCGCTGCCGCCATCGACCTGTATGGCCTTGATCGGGAACGGCGCCTGCTCGATCAGGCGGTCGAGGAACCGCTTCGCGGAGGCGGCGGTGGCCCGACTGGCGGCCATTGCGGTCGCCCATCTGGAGACCCTGTCGACAGCGGTGAACTGCTTACCGTGTGGTTGCTGGGAAACCAGATCGAGAGGGTGTCGATCTGCACCGCACCGCCCGGCTCGTCGGCCCTCAGAGCTCCCCCAAGACGCCTGACCCGTCTCGCCTGTCGCCGCCTGAGCTGGCGGGACGCAGCGGTAAAGCACAGGACGGGCCGGGCGCGGCCCGTGGCGACCAGGAAGGCCAGGATGCGGCCCACGGTCGCATCCGAGATGTCCATCGCGCGACTGTCCCGTCGCACCGGGTGCCGCAAGAGATGACCGATCCGGCGACGGCCCCAAGCGGGGTACTGGCGCCTGAACGCCTCAACTGCCCGAATCTGGGCACCTGTCCATTGCCGCGAGCGCACCCGCCGCGGCCGTTTCGACCGAGGCTCCGGCATCCGGCGCCACCGGTAGAGCGTCGCCCTCGACACGCCTACCGCGGAGGCGGCCTCCCGCGACGACAGGCCCAGAGCCATGGCCCGGCGCCACCGCCGCACCAACTCCACGCGCTTGTTGATCGCTGCCTCTACTGCCTCCGACCGTCGGTCCAACTCTGCCGCAGTGCGCGCACCCCGGCTAACCTCGCGGGGCAGGTGTCAATGGCAACTGAAAACTGCACACTTGTGGCAACTGAAAACTGCACACTTCTTCGGGGGCGGCAGGGTCCTGAGCAGGCGTCCGGAGTAGCGGCCCAGGGCTCCGGTGTCGGCCGTAGGGAGCGGAGCGACCGGAGGCCGACACCGGACGCGCGCCAAGGCCAGGGGGTTGGCGGCTGATCACGAGCCGTCCTCCTGGCGCCGCTCGTCGTGAGCGGGGCGGAAGAGGTCCTGGTGCGCTCTCATCCGATAGCTGTTGCCCCGGATGTTGACGATGTGGCAGTGATGCAGGAGGCGATCGATGAGCGCAGCGGCCATGATCTCGTCGCCGAGTACGCCGCCCCATTCCTCAAAGCCCTTGTTGGAGGTGAGCACGGTCGAGGCCCGCTCGTGTCGGGCGTTGATCAACTGGAAGAAGAGCACGGCGCCGTCCTGGCTGATCGGCAGATAGCCGATCTCGTCGACGACCAGCAGGGCAGGATGGGTGAGCACCCGGAGCCGGCGCGACAGATTGCCCGCGGCCTTCGCCTCGGTCAGCGACTCGATCAGGGCCGCCAGCGTGCCGTAGTAGACCTTGCGGCCCGACTCGGCGGCTGCGATCGCCAGACTGATCGCGAGATGGGTCTTGCCCACTCCCGGCGGCCCCAGGAGAATCACATTCTCGGCGCGCTCCAGGAAGCCCAGCTCGTGGAGGCTCTCGATCTGCTCCCGCTTGATGCTCGGCTGAAAGCTGAAATCGAACTGGTCGAGCGTCTTGACCGCCGGCAGGCGCGACGAGCGCATCGCCGCTTGCAGTCGGCGGTTGTTGCGCAGCACGATCTGGGCGGAAAGCAGATTCTCGATCGCTTCGGAAGCGGTCACCGCTCCGCTGTCGGCCTGGGCCAGGATGCCGTCCACGGCTTCCAGTGCTCCGGGCATTTTCAAGTCCGCCAGCATCTCTCGCAGCCGAGCCCGCCGATCGCCCGCCGGAGCCCTCATCGGACTGCCTCCGAGTACTCCCGCAAAGACCGCCGCTGCACGTGTACCGCAGGCGCCGCGAACCGGCGCCGGGCCGCCGCCTCGGGCTGCCGAGCGCCCAGAGATCGGTAAGGATGGCTGGCCAGGGGACCGAGCGCCTGGCGCTCGTCGCGCTCGAAACGATCCACCGGGCGCTCACCCGTCGTGCCATGCCGACGCACATTGGCCGTGCCCTCCAGCCAGGACGAGGCCTGCTCATTCAGGTCGGCGTCGTTTGCGAACGGCCGGCCGTAGAAGAAGCTCTCCCGCACGTACCGGATCGGCCGCTCCACCTTGCCCTTGGTCTGCGCCCGGTAAGGACGGCACGACCGCGGCACGAAGCCCCAGTGAGCCGCGAACCGCAGAAACTCGGCATTCAGCGCCAACTCGCCGCCGGAAGCGCGGTCGTCCGACACGACCACCGCGCGCATCTGATCGAAGAGGAGCTCCTGCGGCACGCCGCCGAACCGACCGAAGGCGCTCTCGAGCCCCTCGATGAGGACCGGCATCGTCTGCCGGGAGTAGAAACGCAGCCACAAGAGCCGGGAGTAACCGAGCACCACCAGCAGGGCATGCCGACGTCCCCAGGGAAGCCTGAACGTCCCGAAGTCCACCTGGCCCTGATGGCCCGCCGGGGTCTCGAACCGCACCGGAGCCTCCTGGGGCGCCCGCGGCCGAACCTCCCGAACGTAGTCCCTGACCCGGCTGTAGCCGCCGTCGTAGCCGGCCGCACGCACCTCGTCGAACAGGCGCTTCGCCGACAGCTTGGGGAACTCCTCCAGCCGGACCTCGATCAACTCCTTGTACGGGTCCAGCTTGTGAGCGACCCGAGGCCGCGGCGAGTACCGAGACCCGCCCGACGACAGGTCCCGGTCCAACTGGCCCGACTCGATCCACGCGTGGATCGTCCGCCGACTGACGCCGAACCGCCTGGACAACTCGGCCTTCGAGACGCCTCGCTCCAGGTAGTGCCTCAACTGCATCCTGATCTCCCATCCGTACATCCATCCGTCGCTCCATTGCCGTTGGCGAAGCCAACAGCATCGACCGACGGAGCGGCTACCGCAAACCGCAGACTGTGCAGTTTTCGGCTGCCACGAATGGGAGATTTACAGTTGCCCCCAACAGCAGGTGTCGTACCTGCATGGGGGATCTCCTCTCAGCCTGGTTTTCGTCAAACCGCAGCTTGGAGATCCCCCTTCGTCGATTTCAACTCCGGCCGCCAATCTGTGGAAAACGCTACGCGTTTCCCACAGCGACTACGACGACTGGCTCTTGTCGGCCTGTCTCACATCTGTCTGAACCACTACAGGCGCTGGCGCACCGCCTCATACAGCAGAGCCGAGGCCGCCGTGGAGAGGTTCAGGGATTCGACGTGGCCGCGCATCGGAAGGCCGAGAAGGCCGTCGCAGAGGCTCTTCGTGCGGCGGCGCAGACCGCGCGCTTCGCCCCCGATGCAAAGAACGATCGGTCCGCTCAGGTCCACGGTCCACGGCGCTTGACCCGCGGCATCGGCGCCGTAGACCCAGAAGCCGTCTCGCTTGAGGCGCTCGATCTCCTGGGCACTGTTCACGATTCGTTCCACGTCCAGCCAATCGACCGCTCCAGCGGCGGTTCCGGCGACCGCGGCCGAGAGTGGCGCCGCACCGCGGTCACGGATCAGGACCCTGCCCACTCCCGCGCCCTCGCATACCCGCAGTAGCGCACCCAGATTCCGCGGATCCTGCACGTCCTCGACCAGGACGACGAGCCGCGGGTCGGCGGCGGCTACTGAGGAACCGCTCCGGCCCTTCGGCACCCGGAGCGCCGCAAAACCGCGCGCCGATCCGGGTACGAGTCCCTCCGCTTCGAGCCGCGCTCGCAGTTCCGCGGCGGCCAGACGTCGAACCGGCACCCGGTGGCGCGCGCAAAGGCTCTCGATCGAAAGGCGGCGCTCCCCCGCCGCCCTGGAGATGATCACTTCGGCCACTTCGTGCGGGTGGCTGCGTAGGATCTCGCGGACCGGCTGGAAGCCGAGGCGCCAGCTCACGCCGGCGGCCGCTGGCGGACGATCCGCTCGATCTCTCCGTCCGCTCACCCGGGCCGCCGCTCGATCAGCACAACGGCCTCCGCCGCCATGCCCTCACCACGACCGAGAGGTCCCAGCCCTTCATGGGTCGTGGCCTTGAAGTTCACGTGCGTTGGATCGAGGCCAAGCAACCGCGCCACGTGGTCCTCGATGGCCTCACGGTGGGCGGCCATCCTGGGCCGCTCGGCGATCAGCGTCACATCGCAGTTCCGGACCGCGCATCCCCGCTTCCGGATCAGCTCGACGATCCGCCGGAGCAGGTCGGAACTGTCGGCTCCCCGCCAGGCGTCGTCAGACGGCGGAAAGTGGACTCCAAGATCACCGAGCCCGGCGGCGCCCAGCAACGCGTCGCCGATCGCATGCAGGACGACGTCCGCGTCGCTGTGACCATCCAGACCGGCCTCGTGAGGAATGCGCTGGCCGCCGAGGACCAACGGCCGCCCGACAACCAGCCGATGGACGTCGTAGCCATGGCCAATCGCCGTCTCGACGTCCCGCGAATCCCCCCGAGACCGTCGCAACAGCGCTTCGATCGTGGAGCGATCGGAGGGGTCGGTGAGTTTCGGGTTCGGATGGGACGCCGCAACGGCGGCAATCGAGCCCGCTTCGAACAGGCTGCTCTCGTCGCTCACGTCAATGTCATGCGCGGCCGCGCGCTCGAGCGCCGCCGCAAGGCTCGCGGCGCGAAAGACCTGAGGTGTCTCGGCTCGAAACAACGGAACCCGATCGACGGTCGCGCCGAGGAAACCCGCCTTCACGGTCTTCAGCGTGTCGCTCACCGGGCGCCCGAGGACCGCTCCCTCCCCGCCGCTCTCGGCCGCTCCCTGGAGGACCGCCTCGACATCCGCCGCGCTCAGACAGGGACGGGCGCCGTCGTGAACGGCGACCCAGTCGGAAGGTCCTGCAGCCGACGCCATGAGCGCGGCGGCTACGGAATCCTGACGGCGCCGGCCTCCTTCCACCGTCGTGACCTCCACTCCGGGCGGTCGTACGACTTCCTCGAGGAGCATCTTCTGCGTCTCACCGACGCGGCCCGCCGGAACCGCGACGACGACCCGGCCGATGGCGGGAACCGCGGCAAGCCGCTCGACTGTCCAGGCCAGGACGGGGCGATCGAGTAGCAGGGAGAACTGCTTCAGCCGGTCGCCACCGAACCGCCTGCCCCTTCCCGCGGCCGGGACAATTGCGTGAACGGTCAAAGCAGTGCTCGGGGGCAAGGCTCCAGCAATCCTCTAGACCTCGAGAATGTCCTTCTCCTTGTTCGCCAGCGCCTGGTTCACCAGGCCGATGTAGTGGTCATGGAGCTTCTGCATTTCGTCAAACCCCCGGCGTTCGTCGTCCTGCGAGATCTCCTTGGCCTTCTCCATCTGCTTCAGCCGATCGTTGCCTTCGCGCCGCACGCCGCGCACGGTGTTGCGGAAGCGCTCCGCGATCTCGTGGGCGCGCTTCACCATCTCCTTGCGACGCTCCTCGGTGAGGGGAGGCACAGGGATACGGACGACCCTGCCGTCGTTGGAGGGATTCAGCCCCAGATCGGCAACCAGGATCGCTCGCTCGATCGCCGCGATCTGCGTCGGATCGAACGGCTGGGCCACGAGCAGCGTGGCGTCGGCGACCGACAGGCTTGCGAGCTGGTTCAGTGGCGTCGGCGTACCGTAGTACTCGACCGTCACCCCGTCGAGCAATGCGGTCGACGCGCGACCGGTTCGCAGTGTCTTCAACTCCTCGTGAAGGTGGTCGACACCATCCCTCATCTTGAGCTCCATCTCCAAGAACAGCTCTTGCATAGGCCTCCCTGCCTCCTCGTGCGGCTGCAACTCTAGCCCGCCGGGGCGGCCGTTTGGTCGCGGTCCTGTGTGCGGGCAGCCGCGACGCGAGTCAGCAGACCCGCGTCACGCGTGACCGTCACTTGACCAGGGAACCGACCCTCTCACCCAGCACTACCCGTCGGATATTGCCGGGGGCACCGAGGTCGAACACCGCGATCGGCAGGTCGTTCTCCCGGCACAGACTGATCGCGGCCGCGTCCATGATGCCCAGATTGCGTTCCAGGACCTCCTGGTAGGTCACTTCGGGCAGGCGCTTCGCACCGGCGTCCCGGCGTGGGTCGGCGCTGTAGACGCCGTCGACCTGGGTTGCCTTGAGCAGGATCTCGGCCTGAACTTCGTTCGCGCGGAGCGCCGCGGCAGTGTCCGTCGTCAGGTAGGGGTTGCCGGTGCCGGCGCCGAAGATCACGACCCGGCCCTTCTCCAGGTGCCGGATCGCGCGGCGGCGAATGAACGGCTCCGCCACGCTGCGCATCTCGAGCGCCGTCTGCACCCGGGTCGGAACGCCGGTCTTCTCCAGAGCGTCCTGCATCGCCAGGCTGTTGATCACGGTCGCCAGCATGCCCATGTAGTCGCCCGTCGCCCGCTCGACGCCTCGATGGCTCGCCGCGAGGCCGCGGATCACGTTGCCGCCCCCTACGACGATGCCTATCTCCACGCCGAGATGGAAGACATCCCGAATCTGCGCAGCGATCCGTGCGACAACGGCCTCATCGAGGCCGAACGGCTTGTCGCCCATCAGGGCTTCGCCCGACAGCTTGAGCAGGATGCGGCGGTAGGCCGGCTCGGGTGGGGCGACTGCAGTCATCCGGCGATCAGGAGGAACCGGAATCCGGTGCAACCGCGGCGGCGACCGTTGCATCGCCTCCGAGCTGGAACCTGGCGAAACGGCAGATGCGCATGTTCTCGCCCAGCTTGGCGATCGCCGCCTTGAGGACGTCCTCGACCTTCCTGTCGGTGTCCTTGACGAAGGGCTGCTCCAGTAGGCAGTTCTCTCCGAAGAACTTCGACATGCGGCCCTCGACGATGCGCTCGACGATGTGCTCGGGCTTGCCCGATTCCAGCGCCTGCTCGCGGTGAATCCTCTTCTCCCGTTCGAGGACCTCGGCGGTCACCTCGTCGCGACCGATGAAACGGGGCTGGCTGGCAGCCACATGAAGCGAGAGATCGTGGGCCAACTGCTGGAAGTCGTCCGTGCGCGCCACGAAGTCCGTCTCGCAGTTGATCTCGAGCAGCACGCCGATCTTGCCGCCTGCGTGAATGTACGAGATCACGAGACCGTCGCTGGTGGCCCGGCCCGCCTTCTTGGCGGCCGAGGCCAGGCCTTTCTTGCGCAGCGCGTCGAGCGCCTCTTCGACGTCGCCGCCGGTCTCCACCAGGGCCTTCTTGCAGTCCATCATGCCGGCGCCGGTCCGCCCACGGAGTTCCTTGACCATTGCGACTGTCACTGCCTTGCTCATAGCTTCTTTCTCCCTAACGGGGCCCGGTTTCCTTCCCTCACCCATGCCCCTGACTACTGGAACTTCACTGAATCCCGGCGCTCCTGTCTCCGGCCCGCCGGACGAAGGACCGTCGGTGCCGCACAACGAACCTGCCGGTTGGCTTACGCGCTGCCGCTGGCCGCGGCCGGTTCCGCCGCCTCGGACGCCGGCTCAGCAGGCTCGGCCTGCCCTTCCGGTTCCGCGCTTTCTGCCGTCTCGGCGGCTTCGGCCGGCTCAGCGGCTTCGGGCGGCGCGGCGGCTTCCGCCGGCTCCGGTGCTTCGGCCGGCGCGACGGCTTCTGCCTCCGCGTCAACGGCGGCCGCGGGCTCTGTTGCCCCTTCGTCGCCCTTGCTCCAGGCGGCAGCGCCCTCGATGTAGGAGTCGGCTATGCGACCGGCAAACAGTCGAATCGTCCGGATCGCGTCGTCGTTGCCCGGAATCACGTGATCGACGAGCTCGGGATCGCAGTTCGTATCCACGATGGCCACCACCGGGATGTTCAACTTGTTCGCCTCCGCGATCGCAATGTGCTCACGCCGCGGATCGACGACGAAGAGCGCATCGGGGAGGCGTTCCATGTCGCGAATCCCTTCGAGGTTGCGGACCATCTTGTCCCGCTCGCGCTCGAGCCGAAGAAGCTCCTTCTTGGTCAGCAGACTGTCCTCGTCGGCCAGTTTCCGCTCGGTGTCCTGCAAGCGCTCCACGGACGCGCGGATGGTGACGAAGTTGGTCAGCGTGCCGCCGAGCCAACGATGAGTGACGTAGAACTGGCCGCAGCGCCGGGCCTCTTCCTCGATCGCCTGCTGCGCCTGACGCTTCGTGCCGACAAACAGCAGCCTCCGACCCATGCGAGCCATGTGCTCGACGTAGTCCGCCGCCTCGCGGAAGCGCAGCAGGGTCTGCTGAAGGTCGATGATGTAGATGCCGTTGCGGCGTCCGAAGATGAAACCGCGCATCTTCGGATTCCAGCGCCTGGTCTGATGGCCGAAGTGGACGCCCGCCTCGAGCATCTCCTTCATCGTGACTTGAGCCAAGAGACTGTCCCCGCTACCGCTTGCTGAACTGGAAGCGCGCACGTGCACCCTTCTGACCGTACTTCTTGCGTTCCTTGCGGCGCGGATCGCGGGTCATGAAGCCACCCGCCTTGAGCGGCTCACGGAGCGTGGGTTCGAAGCGCACCAGCGCACGTGAGAGGCCGTGCCGAATCGCGCCGGCCTGGCCCGAACTGCCTCCCCCGCGGACCGTCGCCCACATGTCGACCTCGCCTTCCTTCTCGGCCACCTGCAGCGGCTGGCGGACGACCATCTTCAGCACTTCGCTGCTGAAGTAGTCGTCCATCCCCATGCCGTTGACCGTCATCTCACCGCTGCCCGCACGCAGGAACACGCGTGCCGTGGCCGTCTTGCGGCGGCCGGTCCCGTAACTCGCTTCCGTCAACTCGGACTCCCCTCGATCGCGATCGGCTCCGGCTGCTGCGCCGCGTGCGGATGGTCCGCGCCGGCATAGACCTTGAGCTTGCGTAGTTGTCGGCGGCCAAGACGGTTCTTCGGCAACATGCCGCGCACCGCCAACTCGACGAGCCGGGTCGGCCGGCGGCCGCGCAGGCGGCCGGCCGTCTCCGACTTGAGCTTTCCAGGCTGTCCGCTGTGGCGGTAGTAGATCTTCTTGTCGTCCTTGCCGCCGGTGAGAACCGCCTTTTCGGCGTTGATGACGACCACGAAGTCGCCGACGTCGATGTGGCGGGCGTAGGTGGGCTTGTCCTTGCCCGTCAGGATGCGCGCCACCCGCGTGGCCAGACGTCCAAGCGTCGCGCCGTCCGCGTCCACCACGAACCAGCGACGCTCGATCTCGCCCACCTTGGGGCTCCAGGTCGGGTTCGCCGTTCTTGCTCTGGCTATTGCAGTCATTCGTATCCCTACCCTGGCCGACCGGTTCGCCGGCACACCGTTGCGCGCAGCATGGCGGAAGGAGCGGGCATACTCCTACCGAACCTCCTCGCGCAGAGGAACGGGGATCGTAGAGTCCCAACCAGGGCTTGTCAAGATGAGAGACGGCCCAAGGCGGCGTATTCTCAGCCTCACCATGACGGCTCTACGGGTGGGACTCACCGGCGGTATCGCCAGCGGCAAGTCGACGGTCGGCGCGATGCTGGCCGAGATGGGCTGCGTCGTCACGGACGCGGACGCCCTGGTCGCCGATCTCTACCGGCCCGGCGAGCCGGGCGCTCGGGCAGTCGCCGATCTCTTCGGCCCGAAGATGCTGAAGACGGACGGATCGGTCGACAAGGAGGCGCTGGGACCAGCGGTCTTCGCCGACCCGGCCAGCCGCAAGCGCCTGGAACAGGCGATCCATCCCCTGGTCGGGCAGCGCTACGTGGAGATCCTGGAGTCGGCCGGCGACGGCGCGGTCGTCGTCTTCGAAGTGCCGCTGCTGGCCGAGACCGGCGGTCGTGGACGGTACGACGCCGTGGTCACCGTCGAGGCGCCGGCAGACCTTCGCCTCGACCGCGCCGTGGAGCGCGGCCTCGACCGCGACCAGGCGGCTGCACGGATGGAGGCGCAAGCCAGATCCCGGGACCGTCGCGCGGCCGCGGACTTCGTGATCGAGAACACCGGCGGCCTGGACGAACTCCGCGAGCAGGTCGAGGCCGTGCACGCCGGCTTGAAGCGACAGGCTCGGCGTCTCTAGTGCCGCCACCTACCGGGAGTCCGGCTTCCCTTCACTCTGGAGCGCCTCCAGGAAGGCCCGCCAGGCGCGGCCCCGGTGGCCGATCCGGTCCTTGACCTCATCGCCCAGTTCCGCGTAGGTCCGCTCGAGTCCATCGGGCTCGAACACCGGATCCCAACCGAAGCCGCCCCCACCTCGCGGCGGCAGCACGAGTCTGCCGGCCGTCGCGCCTTCGGCGATCACCTCCCGGCCCCCATCCAGGAGCATCAGGGCGCATCGCGCCACGACCCCGGGATCGCCGGCGCGAATCGCGACGTTCGCGATGCCCTCGTCGCCCACCGCCTCCAGCATCCACTTGACCAGAGGTCCCGGAAAACCGTTCATGCAGGCCAACTCCAGACCCGTCTCCTCGACGACGACCGGCCGCTCGAGCCGCTGCCAGGCAGCCTCCGCCTTGAACCGGAGCACCTCGATCAGGTCGCCCGACTGAATCTCCGGCAAATCGATCGCCGCCGTCTCCAAGCGGTGGCCAACGATCCGCTCCGCCTCGCGGCGCTTGTTCGCGTTCCCGGTGACCAGCACCCACGGTCGCTGGCTGGCGTCCCCGCCCCTCACTTGTCGGCGCCGGGCCGCGCTATGAATAATCGTGCGCCAAAGTGGTGTATTATTCGCACCGGGAGAGCCAAGGGACAGGCAGTGTAGCCCGCCCCGCGCAAACCGGCCCAACGGAGGGATGTCCCACATGCCTGCACACCTGATCTCGATCGCCGGCCTCGAGGAAGGCCAACTCGAGTCGATCCTCGAACTGGCCCTGCAACTCGAAGCCAGGCCGCAAGCCCACCGCGACACCCTCAGGGGCAAGTCGATCGGGCTCTACTTCGAGAAGTCGTCCACGCGAACACGGGTCAGCTTCGGGGCGGGCATGGCGCAGCTCGGAGGCCAGCCGATCTTCCTCTCCAGCCGGGACCTTCAGATCGGCCGCGGAGAGACGATCGCCGATACCGCCCGCGTCCTGTCCCGCTACGTGGACCTCCTCATGCTGCGTACCTTCGAGCACAGCACCGTGGTCGAGATGGCTGAGCACGCCACGGTGCCCGTGATCAACGGGCTGACCGACGAGCTGCACCCCTGCCAGGCGCTTGCCGACCTGATGACCGTCCACCAGGAGTTCGGAGAGCTCCGCGGCCGCCGGATCGCCTACATCGGCGACGGCAACAACGTCGCCCACTCGCTGATGATCGCCTGCGCCCGCGCGGGGGTCGATTTCTCCATCGCCTCACCGCCGGGTTACGAAGTAGCGGACCAGTACCTCGAACTCGCCCGCGGGCTCGCCTCCGGCAAGGGCGCCGGAATCGAGACCGGAAGCGACCCGCACGCGGCCGCGGCCCGCGCCGACGCCGTCTACAGCGACGTCTGGACCTCGATGGGCCAGGAGAAGGAGCGCAAGCAGCGCCTCGCCGACTTCGAGGGCTACACCGTCGACGACGACCTGATGTCAAAGGCCAAAGGCGACGCGATCTACCTCCACTGCCTGCCCTGCCACCGTGGAGAAGAAGTCACCGCCTCGGTCGTCGACGGTCCCCAAAGCCGCGTCTTCGACCAGGCCGAAAACCGCTTACACACCCAGAAGGCCGTGATGCTCCGCCTCCTCGACCGCGCGTAGGCGCGAAGAACCTCGCGGGCCGTCAGCTTCGATCACCTCTCGCAGGCCTCTGGAAACGCCGTCGCGTCCGTGATCACCGGCGCCGGAATCCCCGGTTCGTTCCGGTACTCGTTCACTTTGCCCGTCACCGTGTCGGTCACTCGGATCGTGTAGCCGAGATCCGTCGTCGAGGCCGCGTAGACCCACACGTAGCCGTTGTGCGCGCAGCCGTCCAGCACCTTGATCAGGATCTCCCAGTTTTCGCGGCTGAAGAACGCGAACAGGCCCGAGTCGTTCGTCCCCTCGTGCACGACACCGGCCGATCCGCCCTCGCCGTCCTGCGACCGCCGGTCCACCGACACCGCGTAGCGCGAGTCCCGCAGGCAAAGCGTCCCGGCATCCGGCTCGCAGGTCCCTGCCGGCTCGGAAGCCTCCACCAGGAACTTGAGCGCCGCCGTCGACACGACCTCGCCGTCGCTCACCGTGAGCGTCACCTCGTAGAAGCCCGGCGACGACCACGAGTGCTCCACATGGGCTGACCCCGATGTCCTTCCGCTACCGAACTCCCACCGCCGGGTCAGCACCTTGCCCGTGCTCGCGTCGATGAACCGGATCGCCTCACCCGTAACCGCCCGGCACAGTTCCTCGTCGCAAGCCGCCCCCTCCAACTCGAAGCTCACCACCGGCGGACCGTCGTCGTCTTCGTCACTGCCGCCGCCGCCATCGTCGTCGTCTTCGTCACTGCCGCCGCCGTCGTCGTCGTCGTCTTCGTCACTGCCGCCGCCGCCATCGTCGTCGTCTTCGTCACTGCCGCCGCCGTCGTCGTCGTCGTCTTCGTCACTGCCGCCGCCGTCGTCGTCGATGATCAGGATGCTGCTTTCCCTCACGGTCAGGGGCGGTGTAGTGACGGCGGTGAGTACGATCGTCTCGTCCGTTTCCCGTATCGCATCATCGACGATGGGGATCGAAGTCACGGCGACCTTCTGGCCCCCATACATCATGACGGCTCCAGGCAACGTGTAGTCGTCTCCCGCGGAGGCGGTACTGGCGGCAGTGGCCTGCAGTTCGACCCGCGCCCCTTCCGTGGGAGCGCCGTTCAGGATAGCCACCTTGACCACAAGCTCACCAGCCTGCTCCGGCACCGTCTTGGCGACAAGGAAAGCCACGTCGCTCTCGGGAGGGATCGTGCCGTCGTCGTCGTCGATGACCGTGAGGACCAGTTCGTTGACGGCTAGGGCCGGAGTCGTGGTCGCGGTCAGGACGATCGTCTCGTCCGCTTCCTGTATCGCATCATCGATGATCGTGATGCCCTCGATGGTCGAGAACGTGCGACCTTCGTGGATCGTGAAGGGTTCGCGCAGCGCGTAGTCGACGCCGGCGGAGGCGGTGCCGGCGGCCTGCATCGAGACTTGCACGCCTCCCTTCGGTGCCTTCTGGTCCAACACCGCAACGAACAGGAATGCCCCATCCCTTTCGAGGAATCTCGTCGGCAGGTTCCCCCAGGCGCGAATCGTCAGCGTCGTGGGCGCCGGGTCGCTTGCCGCGGCAGGGACGGCGAACAGCCACCCCAGCGTGAAGAGAACCAGGCCGATGCGAACATTGATGATCCGAAACATGAAGAAACCGACACGGGGAAGCACCTCTCCAAGACTAGCGACTCTGCGCCGATCATTTGGCGATCGAATACGGAACTTATCCGATCATTAGGCGATTCGGCGCTGCCCCGTTTCGTAGGGCGCCACAGGCCTCGGCTGGTCCTGCTTGAGAGAGCGCGAGCGGCACCAGGGACCCTCCCCTCCGCCCCAAACCAGTGAGTGTCTCGGTGCTAAACCTAAGCAAACGAGATAGTTGCGCTGGTAGACTGGGCGCATGGCCGAAGCCCGGGACGCGCCCCAGAATCCTCTTCACGAGCGCTACGCAAGCGCCGAGATGGCGCGGCTGTTTTCGGCCCGGCACCGGTTCCGGACCTGGCGGCGGCTCTGGATCTGCCTGGCCGAGAACCAGGCGGCCCTGGGGTTGCCGATCAGCGAGGAACAGCTCGACTCGCTGCGCCAGCACGCGGACGACCTGGACCTTGAACGGGTCGCAAGACTCGAACGGGAAACGCGCCACGACGTGGTGGCCCACCTCCGGCACTTCGCCGAGGTCAGCGGCGACGCCGGCAGCATCCTGCACCTGGGCGCCACTTCGGCGTTCATCACGGACAACACGGACGCGCTGATCGTTCGGGAGGCCCTCGACCTCGTCGCGGGCAGGCTGGCGGCCACGGTCGGCGAGCTGGCCGCCTTCGCCCGCCGGGAGCGCGGCACGACCGCGCTCGCCTACACCCACTTCCAGTCGGCCCAGTTGACGACCCTGGGAAAGCGGGCCTGCCTCTGGCTCCAGGACTTTCTGACCGACCTCGAGGAAGTGGCGGGTCGCCGCGACCGGCTGCGCTGCCGGGGCGCCAAGGGCACCACGGGCACGCAGGCCTCCTTCCTCACCCTGTTCGCCGGCGACCACGGCAAGGTCCGCGAACTCGACGCCCGGGTGGCCTCGGCGCTCGGCTTCGAGGCGAGCTGGCGGATCACCGGCCAGACCTACCCGCGCAAGCAGGACAGCCAGGTCCTGCACGCGCTGTCCGGCACGGCGGAGAGCTGCCACAAGTTCGGCAGCGACCTGCGGCTGCTGCAGGGCGTCGGCGAGCTCTCCGAGCCGTTCGACGAGCACCAGGTCGGTTCCTCGGCGATGGCGTACAAGCGCAACCCGGTGCGAGCGGAGCGCATGTGCTCCCTGTCGCGGCGCGTGATGAGCGACTCGCTGCACGGGGCGCTGAACGCCGGGACCCAGTGGCTCGAGCGCAGCCTCGACGACTCGGCGAACCGCCGCCTCGTGCTGACCGACTGCTTCCTGACCGTCGACGCCGTGCTGCTCCTGGCCGCGAACATCGCCCAGGGACTGCGCGTCAACGAGGCGGCCACGGCCGCCCGGGTGAGGCGGGAGCTCCCCTTCATGGCCACCGAGACCTTCCTGATGGAGGCGTCGCTGCGCGGCGGCGACCGCCAGGAACTGCACGAGCGCATCCGCCGGCACAGTCTCGAGGCCTACGCGCGGGTCTCCGCGGGCGAGCCGAACCCCTTGATCGACCTGATCGCGGACGATCCGTCGTTCGGGCTCGGACGCGACGAACTCGAGTCCCTGGTCGACGCGGACTCCTTCACCGGCCGTTCCGCCCAGCAGGTGGACGACTTTCTGGCCGAGGCCGTCGAACCGGCGTTGGCGAAGCACCCGGCCGCCGCGGTCGAGGCGCCGAGGGTGTAGCCGTCCGATGTACCGGCCGCGTCCGCTCCCGGCAGCGCTTGCCGCCGTCCTCACTGTCGGTCTGCTGGCCGGCTGCGCCACGACCACCCGCCTCGAGTCGCCGAACCGCGGAACCACCGAGAAAGGACTGGCGTCGTGGTACGGCGCCAAGTTCCACGGCAGGCCGACCGCCAGCGGCGAGATCTACGACATGAACCGCATCTCGGCCGCCCACAAGCAGTTGCCGCTGGGAACGGTCGTGCTGGTCAAGAACCGGGACAACGGCAAGAAGCTCAGGGTCCCTATCAACGACCGTGGTCCCTTCATCAAGGGCCGGATCATCGACCTCTCCGTGGGCGCCGCCAGACGGCTCGAGATGTTCGGCCAGGGTCTGGCGAACGTCCGCATCAAGGTCGTGCGGCTGGCGCCGAAGAAGAAGACGCTGCCGATCTCCTACGCCGCTCGCGGCAAGCATGGCGGCGGCGCCAAGCGGGACCGTCGCGCCGCGGCAGCCGAACGGGCGGCGGACCGCGGCAGCTTCACCGTCCAGGCCGGCGCCTTCCGCGAACGCAAGAGCGCCGTGGCGCTGGCCCGGCGCCTCCGCCGCGAACTCGACCTCGACAACGTGAAGATCACCCGAGGAGGAGGAGTGCATCGCGTCCGCATCGAGCGCAAACGCCGGCAGGCAGCCGACGACGTGCTGCAGCGCCTCAAGGACGCCGGCATCGCCGCGTTTCTGATGGGCTGACGCAGGCTTTGCTCCGCTGACGAGGGCCCATGGGCCGACCCGGCCCCCGCGGCCCTTGCGGGCCCGCGAGGACGCCGAGGCCGGCCTCCCTCAGGAGAGGTCGACCAGGTCGACGGCGATCACTTCGTCCACGGCCAGCAACGCCCGCAGGCAGGCGTCGTCCGGGACCTGGTCGAGCCGCAGCACGGCCATCGCGTCCCCGTCCGGCTCCCGGGACAGGTGGATGTCGGCGATGTTGATTCCGGCGTCGCCGAGCAGGGTTCCCAACCGGCCAACGAAGCCCGGCACGTCGCGGTTGCGCAGGAACAGCAAGCGGCCGCGGGGTTGGAACTCGAGCTGAAACCCGCCGAACGAGACGACTCGCAGGTCGCCGTGGATCTCGCCGTGGCGATAGGTCGTGCCCGAAACCTCGGCCACGCCGTCCTCGATCCACGCTCCGGCCGCCGGTTCGGCGCCGACCGCCCGCACCCGTACCAGGTGGGCGTAGGCGGCCCGGTCGCTGTGGGTGGCCTGCACGAGTTCGACGCGGCGGTCGGCGGCCATCCGCTCGGCATTGACGTAGTTCACTCCCTCGCCGCAGGACGGGATCAGGGCGCCCTTGAGCGCCGCCACGGCAACCGACTTCTGCAGCTCCTCGTCGATGCCCCAGAGATCGACCTGGACGCGCCGCAGGCTGCCGCCGAGGGCGAGCGCGGACAGCCGGCCGAGTTGTTCGCCCAACCGCAGGAAGGGTGCTCCGCGAGAACCCGAGGAACGGAACGGCAGATTCACCGCCGACACCGCGAGCGAACCGCCGAGCGCGGCAAGCACCATGCGGGCGGTCTCCGTGGCGATCCGCTCCTGCGCCTCGGTCGTCTGGGCGCCGATGTGCGGCGTGGCCACCACCTTCGGGTGAGCGGCGAGCCGGTAGTCCGTTGGCGGCTCCACCGGAAACACGTCCAGACCCGCGCCCGAGAGCTTGCCGGACTCGAGCGCGGCGAGCAGGGCCTCGGCGTCGACCACGCCGCCGCGCCCCACATTGATCACCGCGGCGCCATCCTTCATCAGGGCGATCCGCGAGTCGTCGAGCATGTTCCTGGTCTGGTCCGTCAGCGGCGTGTGGAAGGTGATGAAGTCGGACCGCGCGAGCAGGTCGTCCAGTGCCGCCGGCTCGACATCGAGACGGCGCGCCACCTCCGCCTGCAGAAAGGGGTCGTAGGCGAGCGTTTCCATCTCGAAGGCCCGGGCACGGGTCGCCACCCGCTGGCCGATCTGACCGAAGCCGATAACGCCCAGCGTCTTGCCCTGCAGCTCGCTGCCAACGTGGCTCTTGCGCTCCCAGCGCTCCGCCTTGAGCGACGCGTCGGCAGACGGAATCCGCCGCGCCAGCGCCAGCAGCAGGGCGAAGGTGTGCTCGGTGGCCGAAAGCGAGTTCGCCGTCGGCGCGTTGATGACCAGCACGCCGCGCTGGGTCGCGGCTGCGATGTCGATGTTGTCCACGCCGACGCCGGCGCGGCCCACCACCTTGAGGCGATCACCGCCCTCCAGCACCTCGCGCGTGATCTCCGTTCCGCTCCGCACGATGACGGCGTCGTAGTCCGCGATCAACTCGGCCAGTCGTGGCCGATCCGCGTCCCGCAGTTCGTCGACCTCGGCGCTCTGGCGCAGAACATCGACGCCGGCCGGCGCCAGCGAATCGGCAATCAGAACCCGCTGCATCCTGGGCGGATTGTTGCAGCGCTTCAGGAGTACAGCAAGACCGAATCGCACTCGGCCCGGAACTCTCGCTGATCCTCCTCCCAGGAGGCATACCAGCGTTCGATCCCGTCTTCGCCGTCGAGACCGGTCCGGAAACGATCCGTGCCCGCCAGGAGATCGATCGCCGGCGTCTCGGCGACGAACTCGTAGGGCTCGCGCCGCCAACCGAAGTCCGTCCCGAGAACGTCGCGAAAAGCCAGCAGCAACTCGAAGCCCAGCCGCACCGGCCGCAGCAGGCCGGCGTCCTCGAGCCGCAGCTCGACTCCGGCGCAGACGGCGCCGGCGTGCTTCTGGAACTGGGGTCTGAACATCGCCGGCACGACGGAGATCCCGGCGAGCCCGGCGGCCGACAGGCGCTCCCTGCATCGGCCGGCGAGCGCGGGCGCGTCGGCGCCGGGGACGCCCAGGAGCTGGAACGGTCTCGTGGTTCCCCGCCCCTCCGAGATCGTCGTCGCCTCGAACAGGCAAAGGCCCGGGTAGAGATGCGCCGTCTCCGGCGTCGGCATGTTGGGCGAGGGCGCCGTCCAGGGCCAGCCGACCTCCCGCCAAGCCTGGCGCCGGCGCCAGCCCTCGACCTTGAACACCGTCAGCGAACCGCTGTCCCAACCGCGCCGGCGGCCCTCCAGCAGGAGGATCTCCGCCATCGTCAGACCGTGCCGTTGCGGCATCCGGAAGGCGCCGACAAAGGAGGTGAAGTCGAGGTCGAGGAGGTTGCCCTCCACCTCCAGGCCGCCGAGCGGATTGGGGCGATCGAGGATCCACACCTCGCAGCCGGCCATAAGCGCCGCCTCGGCCGCCCACACCGCGGTGGCCGCGAACGTGTAGTAGCGCGCGCCCACGTCCTGGAGGTCGATCACCACGAGGTCGCAGCCCTCGAACACACCCGGCCGCGGCTGGAGGCTGCCGGCGTCGCCGCCGTACAGCGAGACCACCGGACGGCCGGTCCACGGATCAGGTTCGTCCGCGGACGCGACCATGTCCTGTTCGACCCCGTAGAAGCCATGCTCGGGCCCCAGGAGCATGACCGCCGGCTGCACCGCGTCCAGCGCGAGATGAGCGTGGACGCCGCGCAGGCTGAGCGAGGCCTGGTGGCACAGCAAGGCATAGCGCCGGCCCCTGATGCGTCCGGCGTCCTCGAGCAGGCGGTCGAGTCCGGACGCGATCGGCATGATCGACGGGAGGCTAGGAGCCTGCGCCGCGGCGGTAGTCGCCGCGCTGGCCCCCGCTCTTCGCTTCGAGCAGGAGGTCCGTGATGACCGCGCCACGTTCGACCGACTTGACCATGTCGTAGAGGGCGAGAGCCGCCGCGGCGCACGCCGTCAGAGCCTCCATTTCGGCGCCGGTGCGAGCCGTCGCAACGACCCGGCTACGGATCGTGACGCCGCCCTCCGCGGGTTCGATCTCCACCTCGACCTGATCGAGCGGCAGAGGATGGGCCAGGGGGATCCAGGTCGCGGTGCCCTTCGCCGCCTGAACGCCAGCGACCCGGGCCACGGTCACGGCATCGCCCTTGGGCAGATTCTCCAGCCGGTCGACCGTCTGTGCGGACAGCAGAACGCGGCAGGACGCCTCGGCCACACGCCGCGTCACCTCCTTGGCGGAGACGTCGACCATGGCAGCCCGCCCGCCGCGGTCGAGGTGGCTGAAAGTCCCGGCGCTCATCGCGACTCGCTAACCTAACAGCCCGGAATGCGCCTCGCGATCGTCATGCCGGTGCTCGAAGAAGCGGCGCGGGTCCGGACCGCCATCGCCGCGGCGCGGGCCCACTGCGACGATCTCATCGTCGTCGACGGCGGCAGCCGGGATCGCACCGCGGAACTGGCCTCCGCCGCGGGCGCCCTGGTCGAAACCGTGCCGCGCGCCGGGCGCGGACCCCAACTGCGAACCGGCGCCGACCGGGCAATCCGGGCCGGAGCCGACGTGCTGCTGTTCCTCCACGCCGACACGCGGCTGCCGCCGGCCGCGCGGGCCGGGGTAGAACGCGCGGTGAACTCCGGCGCGGCAGGCGGGGGTTTCCTGATCGACTTCGAAGCGGCACCGCCGCTGCTGCGGCGGGGCCGGGTCCTGATCGACATCCGAACCCGCTGGCTGCATACCCCGCTCGGCGACCAGGCTCAGTTCGCCACGACAGCCGCGTACCTCGCCTGCGGCGGTTTCTCCGACCTGCCGATCCTCGAGGATCTCGACTTCATCGGTCGCCTTCGTCGACAGGGACCGATCTCGGTCGTGGAGCAACGCGCGACCACTTCATCCCGACGCTTCGCCGAGCGAGGCGTCGTTCGCACCGTGGCGACGAACTGGCTGATCTGGTCGCTGTTCGCTGCCGGCGTCAAACCGGCACGGCTGGCGGGCCTCTACCCCCTGGTGCGCTAGCGCCGGGAGGTACAGGCGGCCAGAGCCGCCGGAGGCCTGGTGCCCGTGCGACCGCGGTCGCACGGGGTCACGCACTCATGATCGGCTGATGCGGCCAGTCGGCCGCCCAGCCGAACATGAGTGCTTAGTTCAGCGCGTCCTTCAGCGGACGGCTGACCTTGAACCGAACGCCGTTGCTGGCCGCGATCATGAGCGACTCGCCCGTCTTCGGGTTGCGCCCGGCGCGAGCGGCGCGGTGGGACACGGAGAAACTCCCGAGGCCAGGAATCTGCACGCGATCGCCCTTCTGCAGATGGCTCGAGATGCTGTCAATCAGGGACTGGACGGCATCCGCCGCCTGCTTCTTGCTGAGACCCGCGCCCTCGGCGACGGCGTCTACGATGTCTGCCTTTCCGGCCATGGAACGTACTCCTCCAAGTTTCGATTACGGGTGGCGAGCCCCCATAGGACTCGCCTGGGATCACGGGCTACCTGAGCCACTCCGAAGTTGCTACTGGTGGACCGGAAGCCAAGTGGACGCAGCGTTCCCGGCAGGCATCTCCGCCGCCTGGCTTCTGGTGCTCCATGTCATCTTCGGGTATGCTCGGCTGTTTTGCTCGTGAACCTTACGAAGCCCCGACAATCTACGGCAGAACTGCCGGAAATGTCAATGTCTACATGTATTTCCGGTCGTCCCTGACCCGGCGGGCGACGTCCGCGAGTGCCGTCGCCCGCCCGGAGGCTTCATCAGCCGGCCGTGCGTCGGAGGGCCTGGACCGTGAAGCCGTCGTGACCTTCGGCCGGAAACATCCGCCACAGACCGGGCGCCTCGACGTGATCGGCGGCGGGCCTCCGCAGGTCGGTGCCCAGATCCCGCCGACTGAAGTCGGACCGTGACCCCAGGAAGTCCGCGACAACGTCCTCGTTCTCCTCGGGTTCGATCGAACAGGTGAGAACGACCAGCGAACCGCCCGGGCGCACGCAATCGGCCGCGCCGCCAACCAGCGAGCGGGCCTGCTCAGCGAGCCGCTCGATCTCGGCCCCGCTGATCCGCCACTTGAGTTCGGGGTGCTTGCGCAGAGTGCCCGTACCGGTGCACGGCAGGTCGACGACGACCCGATCGAAGCGGTCCCCAAACGGAAGGGCGGCGCCGTCCGCGGCGCAGAGCAACGGCGCCAGGGCCAGACGCGCGGCGTTGAGGCGCATCGTTTGCAGGCGCCCGAGCGACACGTCGCTCGCCACGCAGCGAGCATCCGGCTGCTCCGCGAGCAACGCGAACGTCTTGCCGCCCGGGGCCGCGGCGATGTCGAGCACCCGTTCCCGGGGCGCCGGCGGAGGCACGAGCGCCGCCAACTGACTCGCCTCGTCCTGCACGTAGAAGGCGCCACGCCGGTAGGCCTCCGAAAACAGCGGGTTGCCCCACTGGACCGTGAGGCAGTGCGGCGCCAGCACCGATGGCTCGACGCCCACGTCGTCGTCGATCAACTGCTCCGCCAGCAAGGCACGGCCGCCTCTATCGCGGAACGCGAGCAGATGCAGCGGCTTCGGGCGGTTGTTCGCGGTCAGGATGGCGATGGTCCGGGTCTCGCCATACGTGCGAAGCCAGCGCTCGACCAGCAGATCCGGGTGAGAGTGCAGAATGCCGAGCCGGACGGCCGGATCGTCCGCTTCGACCGGCCAGGCGTCACGGTGCGGCGAACGGGCGATCCGCCGCAGAACGCCGTTGACGAAGCTGGCGCCGCCCGCATGGGTGCGGCCCGCCGCCTGCTCCACCGCCTCGTTGACCGCCGCGTGGGCGGGGACGCGATCCAGGAAGAAGAGCTGGTACACGGCGATCCTCAGCGGAGCCAGCAGCGCACGCTGGATCCGGGAAAGCGGCCTTCCCGAGGCGGACACGAGCACATGGTCGATGAAGCGCAGCCAGCGCAGCGTTCCCAGCACGAGTTCCCGCAACAGACCGTGGTCCCTTGGATCGCAGCGCTCGAGCGCACCGTCGAGGAAGGTCGAAGCGGGCGCTCTGGACTCGAGCGTCCGCTCGAGAACGAAGGCGGCCGACTCCCTCACCTTGGCGTGGGCCGTGAGGGGCGCCTCGGGCCGGCGGCGGCGCCAGTTCGGACCGGCACCCAGGTTCCGAATCGGTCGTCGACGGGTCACGCCCGCGCCCCGAAGCGTTCGCCGACCGTCAAACGCAGGCCGTTCGCCAGATCGACGCCACTGACCGGACGGCGGCCCGGCCGCTGGACGCGATCAAGCGCCAGGGCCGACGAACCGCCGCAACGCACGACCGCCGCCCGGCCGATGCCCTCTACCTCTCGACACCCCAGGAACGCGCCCGGCCGATCCCGACCGTTGCCCCGGTCCGGACCCGGAAACGAGGCGACGGGCCGCGCCGCGGCGATCCGTATCGCCTCGCCCCGCAGCGACGTGCGGGATCCCGGCCACGGCTCATAGGCACGCACCCGGCAGACGATCTCGCCGGCTTCCCGGTCCCAATCCACGACGCCGTCCTCGGGCCGCAGCATCGGCGCGTAGCTCGCCGCCGCCTCGCACTGCGGCCGGGGTTCGACATCGCCGGCTTCCAGGCCGTCCAGGGTATGGACGAGAAGCCGGCCGCCGGCCGCTGCGAGCCGTGGCGCCAACTCGCCGGCTGTCTCGAGCGGACCGATCGCCACCTCTTCGCGCAGGAGAATCGGCCCCGTGTCGAGGCCTTCCTCCATGACCATCGTGGTCACTCCCGTGACTGTTTCGCCGGCGGCGATCGCGGCCTGGATCGGCGAGGCGCCGCGCCAGGCCGGCAGCAGGGATGCGTGGACGTTCAGGCAGCCCCAGGACGGCAGCTCGAGCAGGCCGCTGGGGAAGATCTTTCCGTAGGCGGCGACCACCGCGATGTCGAGCTCCATGGCGCCGAGTCGACCGAGAAACTCGTCGCTCCGCACCGTCGTCGGCTGCAGCAGGTCGACGCCGTGGGCCTGCGCCCAACGGGCAACGGGCGGTTCGACCAGCCGGTTTCCCCGGCCCGCCCGGCGCGCCGGCTGGCTGACAACGACGATCGGACGCCGGCCGACCGAGTCCAGAGCGGCGAGCGACGGCACCGAGAACTCCGGCGTGCCGAAGAAAGCGATCCTCTCGAAGCTCGGCCGGGCGGACATCGTCCGCTCAACTTACTGGAACGCGATCTGCGACTGGTCGACTTCTTCGAAGTAGTCGGGCGGCACGAGGACTTCCCGCGGTTTACTGCCCTGGGCGGGGCCCAGAATGCCGTCCTGTTCCATCAGGTCGACGAGGCGCGAGGCACGGGAGAAGCCCACTCTCATCCGACGCTGGAGGAAGCTCGCGGATCCCATCCGTTCCGCGACGACGAGCCGGGCCGCCTCGTCGTAGAGAACATCGCCGCCGCCGTTCTCCCCGGCGCTTGCCGAACGGTCCTCGGGCGGCGGCTCGAGCACGGCCGGATCGAGGTTGGGCTGGCCCTGCCGCTTGAGCCAGCGGACCAGAGCCGCCGTTTCCTGCTCCGTCACGAAAGCGCCATGGAGGCGGAGCATGCGACCGCTCCCGGGCGGCATGAACAGCATGTCGCCCTTGCCGAGCAGCTTCTCGGCGCCGACCTGGTCGAGGATGGTGCGCGAATCGTGCCGGGTCGCCGCGGCGTACGAGATCCGGCACGGGAAGTTCGCCTTGATCGTGCCCGTCAGGACGTCGACCGAGGGGCGCTGGGTCGCCACGATCAGGTGGATCCCGACGGCCCGCGCCATCTGTGCGAGGCGAGCGATCGAGGTCTCGACCTCCGACGAGGCGACCATCATCAGGTCGGCCAGTTCGTCGATCACGATCACGTAGTAGGGGAGCGGTTCGAGGTCGCGAGGCTCGGCCGGCTCGTCCGCCTCCTCGTCCCGCAGGCGCAGGCGGTTGGCCACCTCCGGATCGGCGATGGCCCGGTTGTAGAAGTCGATCGATCGGACGTGAACCTCCGCCAGCAAACGGTAACGGCGCTCCATCTCGGCCACGGCCCATCGCAGGGCGTTCGAGGCCTGCTTGGGCTCCACCACGACGGCGGTCTTCAGGTGCGGGATGTCCGCGTACACGCCCAGTTCGATCCGCTTCGGGTCGATCAGGATGAACTGGACTTCGTCGCTCCGGGAGCGGTACAGGATGGAGGTCAGCATGCCCTGAAGGCCCACGCTCTTGCCGGCGCCGGTGGCCCCCGCCACGAGCAGATGCGGCATCTTGGCCAGGTCGGCGAAGTACGGCTCGCCACGGAGAGTGCGCCCGAGCGCCATGGTGAGCGGAGACTTGCCGTCCCGGAACGCCGAGTCGGCCAGAAGGCTGCCCAGGGGAATGATCGTCCTGTGCTTGTTCGGCACCTCGATGCCCAGCGTCGAGCGGCCGGGCATGCGTTCGATCCGGATCGCCTCGGCCTTCAGGGAGAGCGCCAGATCGTCCTGGAGGTTGACGATCTGGGCGACCTTCACACCCGGCGCCGGCTGGAACTCGAAGACGGTGATGACCGGACCGGGGCTGATGCCCTCGACCGTGCCCTCGACTCCGAACTCGGCGCAGCGGGCGCAGATGAGTTCACCGAGTTCCCTCAACCCGTCTCCGTCCACCTCGCTGTTGACCTCTTCGGTGTAGAGCAGATCGAGCGGCGGCAATTCCGTGTTCTCGACCGGCGGTTCGACCTTTTCCGTGCCCGCTACCGCCGTCTTCGTGGGTACGGCGGGCGCCGGCGTCGCCCCGGCCGCCGGCGGCCGTGCGGCCCTTGCCTCCTCCGGTTCGGGGGTCGCCGTTCTTGCCTTCCTCACCGCCGTCCGGCGCAGCGGCAGATCCACGAGCGGAGGGTCATCCGCCGGCTGCGGCGCGGCCTTCGCCTTGCCGCGGCCCGACGCCTCTTCCGGCGCCCTGGCCCTGACCTTCTTCCGCACCCGGGGCTTGAGCAGGACAAGGAACGCCTTGAGCCGGCGAAGACCCGCGGCGACCGATTCGTCCAGGCTGCTCCGCAGCATCAGCGCGAGCCCGAACACGAGGCCTGAAACGGCGATCACTCCTGTTCCGAGCGCGCCCAGCTGGCCTTCGACCGCCCCGGCGATCGTCGACCCCAGGAACCCCCCGGCCGTCAGCGACTCACCCCGGAAAGCGACTTCACCGACGGTCAGAGCGGCCAGTGTCGGCGCGGCCACCAGAGCGACGACGATCCCCGCACCCTGCAGGACGGAGGGAACGTCGGCGCGTGCGCGAACCAGCCGGTAACCCACACCGAGGAAGGCCAGCGGCACGGCGAGCACGGCGAATCCGAGGAAACCGAATCCGGCGGCCGCGACGTGGGCGCCCATCGGTCCGATCAGATTGGCCGTCTCCACCGAGTCCTCGGCGCTGCGCATGAAGCTCGGATCGCTCGGCTGGTAGCTCAGCAGACTGAGCAGCAGGAGCGCGCCGAGCATGAGCAACAGCAGACCGACGAGTTCGCCGGCCTTGCCCGTCGGCAGACCGCCGAGCGCGAACCGTCTGGGGCCATCATCGGAGCGAATCATCGACGCCCTCCCCATGAAGCGTTGACGGGAGCATGCACGGGCTAGCGATTGTAGCCGACAAAGCCGGATATGGCTATATTCGTGTGAGCAACTCAGCAGACGCGGAACAGCTCGACGAACTCATCCAGGCCGAGGGCCTCCGCCCGAATCATCGGCGGCAGCCCCAGCGTCGAGATCGCCGCGGCCGCCGCGGGCCGCTCCATCACCGCGGCCAGATTGTTCAGGAGGGTCTTGCGGCGGCGGGTGAACGCGGTTCGAACGAGCGCCTTGAAGTCGGGCCACTCCTCCTCGTCGATCGGAGGCGCGATCCGTTCCAGACCCACGAAGGCGCTGGTGACGGCCGGCGGCGGCACGAAGCTCCCGGGCATGACGACGGCCAGACGGCGCGCAGCGGCACGGGTCTGGGTCAGCACCGTCATCGCGCCGTAGGCCCCGTCGCCGGGCGCCGCCGTCAACCGGTCCGCGACCTCGCGCTGAACCAGAAAGGCCGCCCGCAGGCCGACCGGAGCACGCTCGAGCACCCGGGAGACGATCCGCGTGGCGACGTTGTAGGGCAGATTGCCGGCGATCCGCGCCGCGGCGGGCGCGTGCTCGTAGGCCAGGTCGCAGGCGTCGCCCACCGCGAGGCGGATCCGCCGGTCGGCGAGCCGCCGGCGCAGAGCGAAGGCCCATGAGGGATCGAGTTCGCAGGCGATGACGCGGCTCGCACCCCGCTCCAGGAGCAGTCGCGTCAGCACGCCGCCGCCGGGGCCGATCTCGATGACCGTGCGCCCGGACACCTCCAGGAAGTCGACCGCGGGACTCGCGGACGCCGCACGGCGGAGGTGGTGCTGGCCAAGGGATCGGCGGAGCGGCGGGTCGCTCTTGCCCGATGCGGTCACCGGTCTGCACGGTAGCAGCCTGGGCGATTCCGGCGGTCCGCGTAAGCTCCGGTGCGCAAACCCGCCCGCCGTTCAGGAGCCGCCATGGAGCCAGCAAGCCACCAACCGACTCAGCCGGGACAGACACCCCCGTGGGAGCCGACCGCGTGCATCCTGTGCGAGAACAACTGCGGCATCGAGGTCCAGTTGGGCGGCGACGACGGGCGACAGTTCACGCGGCTGCGAGGCGACCGCGCGCACCCCGTCTCGAAAGGCTACGTCTGCCAGAAGGCCGGACGTCTGAACCACTACCAGAACAGCCGTGACCGCGTGCTGTCGCCGCTGCGCCGGGCGCTTCTGGCGCCGCCGGCGAGCGCCGCTCGTTCACGGCGAACACGATCTACCGCGACCCCAGGTGGCGTCGCAAGGCGCTGGAGGAGGCGCTGGCCGAGGCCGGCCGGTGAGACGTCGGCCGAAGTCCCGAGAGCACGAGACGGCGGGTAGCCCGTAGGATCTCCGCCGTGACCCGGCGCGACAGCGACGGCAGGAAGGCCTCGGCTGAAGAACTCGCGGCACGAGCCGCCAGCGCTCTCCGCGAGGTCGCGGGCGCCCGTCGCGCCGGAGACTCGCGCCGGGACGGCCTCACCGGCCTCTTCGACGACCGCACGCTGCACCGCGGCCTGACCGATGCGATCGCGGGCGCGGGGCCGGACGGCGGCTACATCGGCCTGCTGTTCCTCGACCTGGATCACTTCAAACGGGTGAACGACCGCCACGGACATGTGACCGGCAGCCGCGTCCTGAGCCAGGCGGCCGGCTTCGTCGACGACGCGGCCAGCCAGGCAGGCGGTTTCGCGGCGCGGTACGGCGGCGACGAGTTCGTCGTCGTGCTGCCCGGCGCCGACCTCGATCGCTGTCTCCGCGAAGCCGAGCGGCTCCGCGCCACTCTGGCAGCCACCATCTTCGCGGGCGGCGAACCGCCAGGGCGACGCCCGCTGGTCCACGTGACCTGCTCGATCGGCGCCGCCTCGATGCGGGCCGAGGCCGGCGGTGTCCGCGACGGAACGCCCGGCCCGGCAGGCGCCGCGACCCGCCTGCTGCAGCTCGCCGACAATGCCATGTACGAGGCCAAGCACGCGGGACGGAACCGCGTGGCGGCGGCCGGCACCGAAGCCACCGGCGTGGCCTGAGTCCCCCTACTCCACCCCGCAGCGAGGGATCCAGAACGGTTCCGGCGCGCTCTCGGGCAACCGGGTAGCCGCGGGAAGATCGTGCGTGGCTATGAACTCCAGGCGATGGCTCCGGAGCGGCACCGCAGCGATCGACAGCGGCCAGGGCGGACGCCGGAAGGCGAACAGGCTCAACGAGACCGCTGGACGGCCGTCGGCATCCACGGACAGTACGTCGAGCGGGGGACCTTCGCCGCCGTTCGACCAGTCGAGCCCGAACCAGAGCTCCTCGAAGGCCGCCAGCCAGCCCGGCGGCAAGCCCGGCCACGACTGGATCCGGCGATGCACCTCGGCCCGGAGATCCGGGTCTCCCTCGAAAGTGGCCGCGGCCAGCAGCAAGGGCTCGGCCAGAATCGCCCGCGCCGCGCGCGCCGCCACCCGCGGGTCGGTGGCCGCCGCACCCGCTTCGCGCTCCAGGCCCATGAGTTCGAACGGGGCCAGCCCCGACAGCGGGTCGAGGTCGCAGGCCCGCTCGAGCGCCAGCCGCCGCCTCTCGATATCCACCGTCTGATCGACACCGGCCAGCAGCCACAAGGGCGCCAGGCCATCGGCGGCCTCCGCGGCGGCCCAGGGATCAAGCCGCGCCTGGTAGAGCGGGAAGGATGGATCGGAAGCAGCCGCCATCCTGAGCAGGTCCGTGCCGCCGCCAGCCACCGCGAGTTCGTACGACCGGGCAGACGAGGTCCGCTGCCACGTCCAACCCAGGGCGACGACGAGCCAGACGGCGAACGTGATCTGAAGCCCTCGCCGCCACCACGGCGGCAACGAGTCCAGGGGATCGCCGTCGGCCGAAGCTGCCCGCGCCGCGGCCGCCAGACCCAGATTGAGAATCAGCACCGCGGGAACCGCGGTGACCACGGCGAAGACCCCGAAGACCAGGCAGACTCCGGCGCCCGTCAGGCCCAGCAGCGCCGTCGCCAGGAGTTCCGGATCCCGCACGCGGGGATCGCCCAGTTCGCCCAGGCGAACCCGGCCGTAGCGAGCGGCCAGCAACAGCAGCAGGACGGAAGCGGCGATGCCGAGTTCGTAGGGCGCCTGGGCCAGCAGGCTGTGCGCGTCCGTGACCACCTCGCCCGGCGGATGAACGCCCGGCGCCGGCCGCCAGTGGTTCGCCAGGGTCCAGCTCGTGGACCCCGGACCCCAGCCGAGGAGCGGACGGTCCGCGAAGCCGGAGGCAGCGGCTTCGGCGTAGGTGCGGCGCGCCAGGAGCGACGGGTCCTCGAGCCGCAGCACCGCGCCCAGACGGCCGAGCGGGCCCGGCACGTCGAGCCGGGAGCCCGCCCAGGCTGTCGCCAGCGCCAGGCCGGCCCCCAGAGCCAGCAAGGCGGCAAGCGGAACGAGCAAGCGGCGCCCCCTGCTCCGCCAGAGGATCCACGCCGCGGCCGCCACCGCCTGAACGATCAGCGCCGCCAGGCCGGACATCGAACCGGTGGCGGCCAGAGTCCAGACCAGGACCGCGGCGACGAAGAGCGTCGCACCCAGACGCAACCTCCGCCGATCCGGTCCGGCGGCCCGCCAGGCGCCGAGCACGGCCGGGGGGAGAATCGCCACGAGCACCAGCGCCAACTGGTTGTGGTGACCGATCGGCAGAGCGGCCCGGCCCTGTTCGTGGAGCGGCTGCATGGCCAGAGCCCAGGTCGACGCCGCCACGCCAACCACGGCGCAGCCCGCCAGAGCCGTACGCACGGCTGCCTCCGAGCCCAGGAGCCGCCCGATCCCCGCCGCTGCCCAGGCCGCGGGCAGGAGGAAGAGGACGACCGCCTCGCCGGCCCGGCCGACCGGCGACTGAATCCAGCTCAGCAGGACGATGAGCCAGAGGGCGCCGGGAACCGCCGGCCACCACGGCCAGGCACCGCCTCCCACCGCCAGCGGATCCAGGAACGATCGGCGGCCCAGAAACGCGAACACGAGCAGCAGAGCGGCGCCGGCGGCCAGGGAGAAGGCGGTGGCCCCGTGGTGAAAGGACCCCGCACGGAACACGATCACCGCCAGGGCCGACACGACGGCGAGCGCGGCGCCGGTTTCCTGCCACCGACGGCCGCTCATCGACAGGGCGAAGGACAGGCTCAGGAACCCGAACCGTGAACGCCGGTTCCGCCGGAGCGCCGGCTCAGGCGCACGGCGACTTCAGGCGCTTCCCGCAGGCAGGTCCAGAGGATGCGAAGCGAGGTCAGGAAGGCCCGCCAGCCGGTGCGGAACACGGCGGCTGGCCGGTCTTCGATCTCCGGGTAGCCGCGGCCGTCGGCCCTTGCCCTTTCCCAGCCCGCGAACAGGCGGCCCCAGGGACTGGCGAGGGCCTCGGCCATCTGCCGTTTCGCCTTGTACGGGTACCAGAAGGTGTCGTGGTAGAGAACGCTCGCCAGATAGGCCCAGGGCGCGAGAAAGGTACGCAGCGACCATTCGATCGGCCGCCGCAGGGGCCCCCAGTAGATCTTGTGCTGCATCCGCGCGGCGAAGGTCATCTTCCGGAAAGGGCCGACGAAGCCCCAGTTCCTGCCGGCGACTTCGGGATCGCCCACGACCTCGATGTCCCGCGGGTCGCCGCAGCCGAGCCCGAGATCGTGCGCGAGCCGGATGTAGCGGACCTGTAGCGGGTCGAAGCCCATCAGCTTCGCGGCCACGGCGTCGATCGCCACCTGATCCGCGCTGGCGAGGATCACGTTGCCCACCCGCGGGATCATGCAGCGCGGCCCCGGGCCATCGCCCGCGAAGGTCCCGTCCATGGCCGCGAACACGCCCCGGTGGATGTGCTGCTGGATCATCAGCAGGTCGACCAGGGTCTCGTGAATGACCGGATGGGTCCAGTGCCGCCGCTCGTTCAGCAAACCCCCGAACGCGTTCTTCATCGCCCCGGTCGTGGTCGTGAAGACGTGGGTCTTGACGGTCGGCAGGTGGATGATGTTCTCGCCCACGAACCGCGCCGGAATGTGGAAGCCCTGGGGGTAGACGTCGTTCAGGCAGAGGAAGCGGGAGGCGAGGTCGCCCACGGCCTCCCGGACCGGCAGCCACTCCTCGCCCTCCTCGTAGAGGTGGACGTTGCGCAGACCGTGCGCCTCGATGACGTCGATCTGCTTGTTCTCCCTCTCGCCCAGGCGGGCGTCGATGACGACCGTCCGGTTGTGGCAGCCGTGAATCAGCGCCGGGTCGTAGCCGTCCTTCTCCATCGCCCGCACGACACCCTCGAGCTGCCAGGGCGTGGTCGAGCTGCCGGGGTAGAAGAAGTGCCAGGAGATGTTGATCTTGAGCGCCGTATCGACGGACGGATCGATCACCTCGCGATAGCCCGCGAGGTTCAGGAGTTCGTGATAGTCGGCCAGGATCGAGGCGGGCGCCGTCGGCAGCACGGCGACCCGGGGGCTTGCGGCGGTGGGACTCAGTTCGGCGCTCCCCTTGCGCCTCCTGACATCGCCGCCCGGCAACGCGGGGCGTCACGCCGGCAGCGGCTATCGGGAAGGGCGCTCAATTCGGCGCTCCCCTTGCGCCTCGCGACATCGCCGCCAGGAACTCGGCGTTCGACGGCGTGTTCTTGAGACGCTCCTGGAGCACCTCCATCGCCTCGACCGTGGGCAGGGGATTCAGCACCTTGCGGAGCACCCAGACCCGCTGCAGATCGTCCGCCGACAGCAGCAGCTCCTCCTTGCGAGTGCCGGACTTCTCGATGTCGATCGCCGGGAAGATCCGCTTGTCGACCAGCTTGCGGTCGAGATGCAGTTCCGAGTTGCCGGTGCCCTTGAACTCCTCGAAGATCACGTCGTCCATCCTGCTGCCCGTGTCGACTAGCGCCGTGGCCACGATGGTCAGCGAGCCGCCGCCCTCGATGTTCCGGGCGGCGCCGAAGAACCGCTTCGGCCGCTGCAGGGCGTTGGCGTCGATGCCTCCCGACAGCACCTTGCCCGAAGGCGGCTGCACCGTGTTGTAGGCGCGAGCCAGGCGAGTGATCGAGTCGAGCAGGATGACGACGTCCTTGCCGTATTCGACCAGCCGCTTGGCCTTCTCGATCACCATCTCGGCGACCTGGGTGTGCCGCGAAGCCGGCTCGTCGAAGGTCGACGACACGACCTCTCCGCGCACCGACCGCTCCATGTCCGTCACTTCCTCGGGACGCTCGTCGATCAGCAGAACGACCAGCACGACCTCGGGGTGGTTGGTAGCGATCGATCGCGCCAGGGACTGCAGGAGCATCGTCTTGCCGGTGCGCGGAGGCGCCACGATCAGCGCGCGCTGGCCCTTGCCCATCGGCGTCACCAGGTCCGTCACGCGAGACGACAGGTCTCCGGAGACCTCCAGTTCGAGCCGGTCCTCGGGATACAGCGGAGTCAGGTTGTCGAAGAAGATCTTCTGCCGGACCGCGTCCGGATGCTCGAAGTTCACCGCCTCGAGCTTGATCAGCGCGAGGTAGCGCTCGCCCTTTTCCCTCGGCTGCCGCACCTGACCCGAAACGGTGTCGCCGGTGCGCAGGTCGAAGCGCCGGATCTGGCTGCGGGAAACGTAGATGTCGTCCGGCCCCGGCAGGTAGCTGTACTCCGGCGCGCGCAGGAAACCGAAGCCGTCCGTCAGGCACTCGAGGACCCCTTCGCCGAACAGCAGCCCGCTCTTCTCCGTCTGCGCCTCCAGGATCTTGAAGGTCAACTCCTGCCTGGGCATGCCGGTGGCGCCGACGACCTCCAGCTTGTGAGCCAGCTTGAGAAGGTCGGTATTGCTGAGGTCCTTCAGGGCTTTCAGGTCAAAGGCCAGATTGGCGCTCTCCGCCGCCCTGGCGCCACCGTTCCCACCACGCCCTGCGTCACTGGCTCCGTCGATCGTCATCTTTCTTCATCCTCGCCGAGAGAAGCGCCCCCGGTACTCGAGATCTGAGCGTCAAGGGCTGAGCAACTCCGCAAACAGCCGCGAGACTCCTTCGCCGGTTCGAGACGACACGGGAAACAGCTCAGCCCCGGACGGCATTCCCAGCAGCTCTGCAACCTTGGCAAGGGTCCCGGCTCGAGCCCCCCGTTTCACGCGGTCGATCTTGGTCACCACCACGACCGGTTCGAGTCCCAGACTCTGGAGGTAACCGTAGGCTTCGGAGTCGAGCGGCGTGCCCGCGACCTTACCATCGACGAGCAGCACGACGCGGACCCGCCCGGCTGCCGAACGGAAGTACCGGTCGACTCTCCGACCCCAGGCCTCCCGTTCGCTCTTCGACACCCGCGCATAGCCGTAGCCGGGCAGGTCCACGACATACCACGAGTCGTCGATCAGGAAGAAGTTGACGCTCCGGGTCCGCCCCGGCCTGGAACTCGTGCGGGCAAGGCCCTTGCGGCCCAGCAGCCGGTTGATGAGGCTCGACTTGCCGACGTTCGAGCGACCGGCGAAGGCGATCTGCCGCCGGCCGTCTTCCGGCAGATCGGCCGCCCGGACAGCGGAAACCACGAAGCGGGCGTCACGGACCTTCACGGCCCCGCTCGACCTCCTGAGTGGGCCTCTTCAGTGGGCGACGTTCGCGGGCGGCGCCTCGGAGGCGGGCTTCCGGAACTCGGCCGCGACCTCCGGCGCTCTCTGCACGACTCCGTCGAAGGCGATCTCGAGAACCTCGTCCATCGACTCCACGAGGTGGAACTTCATCTTGTCGCGGACTTCCTCGGGCACCTCTTCGAGGTCCTTGTCGTTCTCCTTCGGCAGCACGATCTCGAAGATGCCCGCCCGGTAGGCGGCCAGCACCTTGTCCTTGATACCGCCCACGGGCAGCACCTTCCCGCGTAGCGTGATCTCGCCGGTCATCGCCACGTCGCCGCGTACCGGTACCCGCAGCAGGGAGGAGATGATCGCCGACGCCATCGTGATTCCCGCCGACGGCCCGTCCTTGGGGATGGCGCCCTCGGGCACGTGAATGTGGAGATCCTGGTCGGCATGGAAGCCGGGCTCCAGGCCGAATCCGTCGGCGCGGCTGCGCAGGTAGGACATCGCGGCGCGGGCCGACTCCTTCATCACGTCGCCGAGCTTGCCGGTGAGGATCAGCTTGCCGCTGCCCTTCATCAGGCCGACTTCGCTCTGCAGCAGCTCGCCGCCCGCCTGGGTCCAGGCCAGACCGGTGGCGACGCCGACCTCGGACTCATCGAGCTTCTTGTAGGGCCGGAACTTCGGCTTGCCGAGGAGTTGGCCGACCAGTTCCCGGTCGACCGCGATCGCCGGTTCCGCGCTCTTGGCCTTCGTACCGCCCTTGGCCTTCGCACGGGCCTTCAGCTTCTTCGTGCGGCCCTCTTCGACCAGACGGCGGGCCAGCTTGCGACAGACCGCCGCGATCTCGCGCTCCAGACTGCGAACGCCGGCCTCGCGCGTGTAGGAGTCCATCAGGTGGCCCAGGCTGTCCTCGCCGAAGCGGATCGCGTCCGCGGTCAGACCATGGCTGTCCAACTGCCTCGGCACCAGGAACTGCCGCGCGATCTCGAGCTTCTCGTTCGGCGTGTACCCGGCGAGCTGGATGATCTCCATCCGGTCCTTGAGCGCCGGCGGAATCGGGTGCTCGACGTTCGCGGTGGCGATGAACATGACCCTGGAGAGGTCGTACTCGATGTCCATGTAGTGATCGACGAAGGTGTCGTTCTGCTCCGGATCGAGCACCTCGAGCAGCGCGGACGATGGATCGCCGCGGAAGTCCATCGACATCTTGTCGACCTCGTCGAGGAGGAAGACCGGGTTGACCGTGCCCGCCCGCTTCATCATCTGAATGATCTGACCGGGAAACGCGCCGATGTACGTACGGCGGTGCCCGCGGATCTCGGCCTCGTCGCGAACCCCGCCCAGAGACAGGCGCACGAACTTGCGGCCGGTGGCGGCGGCGATGGACTTGGCCAGCGACGACTTGCCGACGCCCGGAGGGCCGACGAAGCAGATGATCGAGTTCTGGTTCTTGTGGGTGAGCTGGCGGACGGCCAGGAACTCGAGCACGCGCTCCTTGATCTTCTCCAGACCGTGGTGCCCCTCGTCCAGGATCCGCGCCGCCTTCTGCAGGTCCTTCAGCTCGCGGCTGCGCTTCTTCCACGGCACCGACACCAGCCAGTCGACGTAGTTCCGCGACACGGTCGCCTCGGCCGACACCGGCGGCATCGCCTCGAGCCGCCGCAACTCCTGCTCCGCCTTCTCGCGCACCAGCTTCGGGGCGCCCGATTTCTCGATCTTCTCCTTCAGCTCGGCGATCTCGTCGCCGCGCTCGTCCTTGCGCCCGAGTTCGTGGTGAATCGCCTTGATCTTCTCGTTGAGGTAGTACTCCTTCTGAGCCTTCTCCATCTGCTTCTTGACCTGCACGTTGATCCGCTTGTCGATGTTGATCTTCTCGACCTCGACGTCGAGCAGGTCGTGCACGGCCTGCAGGCGTTCGTACGGATTCAGCGTCTCGAGCAGCGTCTGCTTCTCGGCCGTCGACACGGTCAGGTGCGCGGCCAGGGCGTCGGCGAAGCGGTCGGGATCGTCGAGCTTCAGCGTCGACATCAGGCTCTCGAAGGCCAGGTGATGGGACATCTTCGCGTACTGCTCGAAGCTGTTGAGCAGGCGGCTCATGTAGACCTGGACCTTGTCGTCAGCCGGGTAGTCGATCTCGTAGACCTCGACCTCCGCCTCGAAGGCGTCGTCGATCTCTTCGAGCGTCCGCAACTCGGCCCGCCGCAGTCCCTCGACCATCACCTTCACGTTGCCGTTCGGCAGCTTGACGTTCTGCACCACGCGGGCGACGACGCCGATCCGGTGGATGTCGTCGATCCCCGGGTCGTCGACCTTCGGATCGCGCTGGGCGACCAGAAAGATCAGCTTGCCGGCCGTGCGCAGCGTCTGTTCCAGCGCCAGCACGGAGCCGCGCCGGCCGACGATGAACGGCGCCATCATCTGCGGGAAGACCACCATGTCCCGCAGCGGCACGACGGGCAGCCGGTCGCTCGAGGTCGAAACGTATCCGGAGGCCATCCCTATCCCGCTTTCTCGTACACGGTCAGCGGCTGAATGCCGTTGACCACCACGTCCTCGTTGATGACGCACTCCTTGACGCCGGCTTCCGACGGCAGGCCGTACATCAGTTCCAGCATCAGCTCCTCGAGGATGATCCGGAGGCCCCGGGCGCCGACGTTGCGTTTCATCGCCTGGCGGGCGACCGCGCGCAACGCCTCGGCGGTGAAGGTGAGCTTGACGTCCTCGAACTCGAACATCGCCTCGTACTGGCGCACGAGGGAGTTCTTCGGCTCGGTCAGGATCCGGACCAGAGCGTCCTCGTCGAGCTGCTCCAGGGTCGCCACGACCGGCAGGCGGCCGACGAACTCGGGAATCAGGCCGTACTTGATCAGGTCCTCCGGAAGCACATGGCGAAGCATCTCGCCGGCCCGCCTGTCGCGGTCCTTGATCTCGGCGCCGAAGCCCATCGTCTTCTCGTTCATCCGTCCTTCGATGCGCTCTTCGAGACCGACGAAGGCGCCGCCGCAGATGAAGAGGATGTTCGTCGTATCGATCTGCAGGAACTCCTGGTGCGGGTGCTTGCGTCCTCCCTGGGGCGGCACGTTGCACTGCGTTCCCTCGAGGATCTTGAGCAGGGCCTGCTGGACGCCCTCGCCCGACACGTCCCTCGTGATCGAAGGGTTGTCGCCCTTGCGGCAGATCTTGTCCACCTCGTCGATGTAGACGATCCCGCGCTGGGTCTTTTCCTTGTCGCTACCGGAAGCCTGGTAGAGCTTGAGGATGATGTTCTCGACGTCTTCGCCGACGTAGCCCGCCTCGGTCAGCGTGGTCGCGTCCGCGATCGTGAAGGGGACGCTCAACAGCCGCGCCAGCGTCTGCGCGAGCAGCGTCTTGCCGGTGCCCGTGGGGCCGATCAGGAGGATGTTCGACTTCTGGAGTTCGACGTCGGTCCGCGATCGCTCGCCGAAGTCGATGCGCTTGTAGTGGTTGTAGACCGCGACGGCCAGCTTCTTCTTGGCCTGCTCCTGGCCGATCACGTAGTCGTCGAGCAGCTTCTTGAGTTCCTGGGGCTTCGGCAGCGCCGCTTCCTGGCGCTGCTCCAGCATCCGGTCCTCGGCGATGATGTCGAGGCAGATGTCGACGCACTCGTCGCAAATGAAGACGGTGGGGCCCGCGATGAGCTTCTTGACCTCTCGCTGGCTCTTGCTGCAGAACGAGCACCTCAGCGCGTCGTCGCCACTGTCCTTCTTCGCCACGATTGGTCGTTCCGGCTTGGTTTCTCGCGTTTCGTTCGGCCTGTTCGCACGCGCTCCAGAGGCCGTGCGCACCGTCGGATGCTAGCACGGCCGGGACTCCGGGGGCCGCCGCCGAGGCTCCGTCTGGACTCCGTCAGGAGGCCCCGCGGCGCTCGACGACGCGGTCGGCAAGCCCGTACTCGACCGCCATTTCCGCGGTGAGGATCTTGTCCCGCTCGGTGTCGGCGTGGACCTCCTCGATCGACTTTCCCGTGTGCTGAGCCAGCAACTCGTCGATCCGGCCGCGCATCCTCAGCAGGTCCTGGGCGTGGATGTCGATGTCCGTCTGCTGGCCGCCGAGGCTCTGCACCCAGGGCTGGTGAATCAGCACCCGGGCGTTCGGCAGCACCATCCGCTTCTCCTTCGCGCCACCCGCGAGCAGGACCGCCGCGAAGGACGCGGCCTGGCCGACGCAGAGAGTGGAGACGTCCGGCTTGACATGCTGCATCGTGTCGTAGATCGCGAAGCCGGCGGTCACCGAACCTCCCGGCGAGTTGATGTAGAGCGAGATGTCCTTCTCCGGGTTCTCGGACTCGAGGAAGAGCATCTGCGCGATGACCAGGTTGGCCACGTCGTCGTCGATCGGCCTGCCCAGGAACACGATGTTGTCCTTGAGCAGCCGCGAGTAGATGTCATAGGCCCGTTCGCCCCGATTGGTCTGCTCGACCACCATGGGAACCAGCATCGATTCAGCCCTCTCCTTCCGTCAGGCTCCGCTGCCCGGCCACGATCGGTACCAGCATCGCTCTAGTCCTCTCCTTCCGCCGCGGGCTCGTCCGCAGGGGCGGACGCTTCCTCAGGCGGCGCGTTGGCCGCCAGGAGAGCCTGCACCGTCCGGTCCCGCCTCAGTTCGACTCTCAACATCTCCAGGCCGCCCTCCCGCTCCAACTCGCGGCGCAGCCGGCCGCGGTTCGTGTTGCGGGCCCGGGCCATGATCTCGAGCGCCCGCTCCAGGTCCTCCGCCGTTGCTTCGACGCCGTCGTCGCGGGCGATCCGGTCGAGCAGGAACGAGGAATGCGCCCGCTTCTCCGCCTGCGGCCGGATCTCCTCCATCAACTGCTCCCAGGGCAACTGCTGCCGTTCGAGGTCGAAGCCCTGACGAGCCAGGTTGTTCGCGTAGGACCTGGCCATCTGGAGCGCCTCGCGCTCCACGACCGCCTCCGGCAGGGTCACCGGATAACGCTCCCTCAACTGGTCGAGCAGCGCGTCGGTGCGCTGCTGGCCCGCCTGCTCGGTCTTCTGCGCCTGCACCTGCTCGCCGAGCTGCCGCCGCAGATCGTCGACGGTCTCGATCGTGGCGGCGAGACCGCTCGCCCAGTCATCGTCCACGTCCGGCAGCTTGCGCTCCAGCACTTCCTGGACCTCGATCTCGTAGCTGCGTTGCCGCTCGACGTCCTCGTCCGTCTCGGTGCGCTCGAAATCCGCCTTCTGGCCCGCCGACAGGCCGGTCAGGTTGTCCGTGAGTTCTGGCCATGCGCGCTCGTCGCCGAGTTCGAGGTCGATGTCGTGGGTCGCCGGACCGCGCTCGTCCTGATCCTGATCGTCTTCGGCGGCCGCTTCCGGAACGTGGCCGGGCAGCGCGGAGCGGTGGATCCTGCCTCGCACACGGTCGCCGCGAGCCGCGGCCCGCTCGACCGGCACCCAGGTCGAGCGCTGGAGCCGAACCTGCTCCAGGAGCTCGTCGACCTCGGCCTCACTGGGTTCCGTCTCGGGCTGAGGCAGTTCGAAGCTCCGGCTGTCGCCGATCTCGACCTCTGGCTCGACGTCGACGGTCACGGTAAAGCGCAACGGCTGGCCCGGGGCGGCCTGTACCGGCGCCACGCTGGGCGGCAGCATGGCTTGCACGCCGTCCTCTTCGCTCGCCTGTTGCCAGTACTTCGGCGCCAGACGTTCCGAGACGTCCTCGCCGATCGAACCCGCGAACCGCTGCCGCACCAGGTCGAGTGGAGCCTTCCCCTTGCGAAATCCGTCGATGCGCGCGCGGCGACGGTAGTCCCTGGCGACCCGGAGGTACTCGGCGTCCACTTCGGAGGCGGGCACCTCGATCTCGAACTCCTGGCGGCATACGCCGACTTCTCTTCTGCTGACAACCACACTCATGCCGATCGGGGATTCCGGAGTGTTCGATTGCGAGAGAGAGGAGTGGCGGGCGACGGGAGAAGGTCGTGACTCTAGCAGTCCGACCGTTGCGCGCCGCTGGTGCGAAAGGGGGGACTCGAACCCCCAACCCTTTCGGGACCAGATCCTAAGTCTGGCGCGTATACCAGTTCCGCCACTTTCGCCCGATCGTGCCGCGGAAGCCGCCACGGGCGAGGCGTGGTGAGCCGCCTAGGAATCGAACCTAGAACCCACAGATTAAGAGTCTGTTGCTCTGCCAATTGAGCTAGCGGCCCAGCCTCCGCGCCGCCTCTGTTGAGCCGCTCGGGCGGCCGGCAGCGACGGGCGACTATACCCGATCAGCCACTCAACCGCCCTGGACGAAACGCACGATCTCCACCCGATCGCCGTCCTGGAGGCTGATGTCGCCGAACCGTGCACGCGGCACGAGTTCGCGGTTCACCTCGACGGCCACGGTCTTCGGATGCTGATCGAGGCTCGCCAGCAAGTCGAGCACGCTGGCGTCGGCCCCGGGCACGGCCAGCTCCCGCTCGCGGCCGTTGACCTCAAGTCGCAGCAGGGACGCCATGCGAGACCGGTCCTCCGTCCGAGGCCAGCTCCGCTGTCCGGTCCGGCGCGTCGGACCACAGGCGCTCCAGCCGGTAGAGCTCCCGCCGTTCGGGGTCGAACACATGGACGACGACGTCGCCGTAGTCGAGCAGCACCCACTGACCGCGTCCCGACCCCTCCAGGTGCAGGGGACGGGCGCCGCAGGACCGCAACCGCCGCTCCACGGCCTCCGCGATCGCGCTCACCTGGCGCGCGTTGGCGCCGTTGCAGATGACGAAGTAGTCCGTGAAGTCGCTGACGTCGGTGAGTTCCAGAACCCGAAGGTCCTGCGCCTTCCGGTCGATCGCCGCGGCAGCGACGGCGCGGACACGCTCCTCGGAGTCAGGGGTCCCCTCGGGACTGGAAGAGATGGCGCCCAACCGGGCCTGGAGCGTCTGCGCTTGCGTCAACGGTACAACCCGTACTTGCGACAGTACCGCAGCACGGCGGCGGGCATCAAGCCGGCATCCACCTCCTCGCCCCGGGAAAGCCGGCGGCGGATCGAGCTGGACGAGACATCGACCGAGCGATGCCGGACCAGATCGAAGCCGCGCGCGCCCTCGACCGCCGCGCGCACCGCGGGATCCAGGCCCCCTTCGCCCGGCCGCGCCAGAACGACCAGCCTGACGGCGCCAATCAGGTCTTCGAACCGCCGCCAGGCCATCAGGTCGTTGAAGCTGTCGACGCCGAGCAGCAGGTGCAGGTCGGCCTCCGGGTTCTCGACCACGTAGCGCTCCACCGTGTCCACCGTGTACGCGGTCCGGCCGAGATCGAGTTCCGCGTCCGAGACGACGAGCTCGGGGTAGGGCAGGAGCGCGAGTTCGACCATCGTGTTCCGCACGAGCGCAGGCGCCCTCGTCCCCCGGGGCTTGTGCGGAGGACAGGCGGTCGGCAGGTAGTGGACGACATCCAGATCCAGGAGTTCCCGCGCGGCGAGCACCGGCAGGATGTGCCCGTTGTGGATCGGGTCGAAACTGCCGCCGAACAGGCCCATCCTCATGGCGAAGCAATTCCCGCGAAAGCCTCACGGCCTTCGGAGTCGGCCGCATCCAGGAGGCGGCGCAGTTCGCGCACCAGGCGGTCAAGCCCGGTGCCCGCGACGGCCGAGATCTCGAGAGACCGTACCCCCTCCCTTCGCGCCAGGGCGGCCAGGTCGCCTCGCCGGTCCGGCTCCGCGATGTCGAGCTTCGAACCGCAGAGGATCCGGGGCCGACGAAGGAGATCCTCGTTGAAGGCGCCAAGCTCGGCCGAGATCGTGTCGAAGGCCGCCTGGACCGCGCCCGCTCCCTCCTCGGGCTGCGGCCCGAGGTCGATCAGGTGCAAGAGGACACGGCAGCGCTCCACGTGGCGCAGAAAGCGGGTTCCGAGGCCGGCGCCCTGGGCGGCGCCGGCGATCAGTCCCGGCAGATCGGCAACCACGAAGGGTTCCGCCTCGACCGGAATCGCCGGCGGCCCGACCACGCCAAGCTGGGGCACGAGCGTCGTGAAGGGATAGTCGGCGATCTTCGGCTTCGCGGCAGTGAGCCTGCTGATGAGGGTGGACTTGCCCGCGTTCGGCAGGCCGACGACGCCGATGTCGGCGAGCAGCTTCAGTTCCAGGCGCAGGCGGCGCTGCTCGCCCGGTCTTCCCGGTTCCACGCGCCTCGGCGCTCGCTGGCGCGCGCTCTTGAAGCGGGCATTGCCACGCCCGCCGGCGCCGCCGCGCGCCACGACGAGCTGGTCGGACTCGGTCAGGACCTCGCCCAGGGGCTCACCGGTCGCAGCGTCATGGACCTCGGTTCCGAGCGGCACCGGAATCACCAGATCGCCGCCGCTCCTGCCCGTCTTGTTCGATCCCTCGCCGTGCCTGCCGCGCTCGGCGTGGTAGGCGGCCGGGAAGCTGAGACGGTAGAGGGTCCCGAGGCCGGGCGAGCCGACCAGAACGACATCGCCGCCGGCGCCTCCGTCGCCGCCCGACGGGCCGCCCTGCGGCACGAACTTCTCGCGCCGAAAGGCCAGACAGCCGTCTCCGCCGGAACCCGCGAGGACATCGATGACGGCCTCGTCGATGAAGTGCATCAGCCGCTCCCGGCGGCTCGAAACTACCCGGCCGGGTGGACGTTGACGATCGTGCCGCGGCGGCCGCGGTTGCGGAACTCGACCACGCCGTCCGCCCGTGCAAAGAGGGTGTCGTCGCCGCCCCGCCCCACGTTCTCGCCCGGGAAGAAACGGGTGCCGCGCTGGCGCACGATGATCGTGCCGCCGGTCACGCTCTCTCCCGCATAGCGCTTCACGCCCAGGTTCTTGGGGTTGGAATCGCGGCCGTTGCGGCTCGAACCCTGGCCCTTCTTGTGCGCCATCTCTTTCGACCTCCGTTGCTCCGGCGAGCGGCTATGCCCCGCCGGATCGTTCGATCGCTTCTATCCGGAAGCGCTGCAACTCCTGGCGGTGCCCGCGGCGCCGTCGGTAGCCCTTCCGGCGCTTGAACTTGAACACGACGATCTTCGGACCGCGCAGGTCGCTCACGAGCTGCGCCCGCACCCTGGCGCCCTCGACGACGGGCTCGCCGATTTCGGTTTCGCCCTCGCCGCCGCCGATCATCAGCACCCGGTCGAAGACCACCTCCGAACCGGCCTCGGCGCCGCCGAGGCGTTCCAGGTCGACGACATCGCCTTCCTCGACCCGGACCTGCTTGCCGCCGGTCTCTATCACTGCGTACATCGTTCTCTCTCAGCGGCGCGCCGATCGCTCAGCGCACCGGATAATCGTCATCCGCGCTACGCCGCCAAAGCGGCATTTCGGCGGCCGACAGTAGCACCCGCCCAACGAAACATCAATGGTCGGCGGGACCCGACGCCTCGCGTTCCGCACGCCGCCTCGCCGCCCTTGGCGGCCGCGACGGATCGGGCGACAGCGGCAACTCGACCTCGAAGGTCGCGCCCTCGCTCCCGCCCTGACGAACCCGCGCCTCCCCGCCGTGAGTGGCGGCAATGCGGCGGACGATCGCCAGACCCAGGCCGGTGCCGCCGCGCCGCTCCGAATGGAACAGGTCGAACACCCGCTCCCGGTCCGCGGGGTCGACCCCCGGCCCGTTGTCGCCGACCGCGAGCACCACCGAGCCGGGCCGGGCTTCCGCTTCCAGGCGGAGGCGGGGACGGTCGCAGTCGCTCATCGCCGCCACCGCGTTGTCGATCAGGTTCAGCAGCAACTGGTTCATCTGCTCTCGATCGACCTGCAGGGGCATGCCGCCGCTGCGATCGTCGATTTCCACCGGTATGCCGGCGGACCGGAGCTTGCCGGCCACCACCTCCGCGCCGTGGCCCAGGAGTTCGGACGCGGTCGTCTGCTCGAGCTTCAGTTCGTCCGGACGCGCATAGCTCAGGAAGTCGGACACCAGGCGTTCGAGGCGACCGACTTCCGAACGCGTGATCGCGACCAGACGCTCCGAGGAGCCCGCCGGCATCTCTTCCTGGAGCATCTGCATGTTCAGGTTCAACGAGTTCAGGGGACTGCGGATCTCGTGTGCGAGGCCGGAGGCGAGGGTGCCGACGTAGGCGAGCTGTTCCGCCTCCTGCGCCTGGCGCTCGGCCAGGGCGGTCCGCCTCGAAAGGCGGCTGTAGAGCAGGTAACCGGCCACGAACAGCGCGACGGTCAGCACCGCGACGATCGCGGTCTGGCGCAGCAGCTCACGGCGCAGGGTCACGAGCCTCTGCTGCAGCTCGCCGCGCGAGATGCCGATCTGGAAGGTGCCTACCGTGCCGACCGGCACCGTCACGATCTCGTAGGGCACCTGGTTGGTCACCGTCTCCGCGACCAGCGACGGCGACTCGAGGTTCGGCCGGCTTCCGCCGTCGGTGCGGGTTTCGTCCCGGCGATTACGGAACACCAGGTGACCCTCGCTGTCGAAGACCTCGACCGTCTCGACGATGTCGCGCTGCACCAGCACCGAATCGATGTAGCTGCGCGTCTCCGACTCGGTCGCCATCGCCGTGTACAGGTCGCGGCCGGTGCTCTCCACCCGGCCCGCGATGCGCTCGGCGAGGTCCTCCGCCTCCGTCCGGGCCTCGATCACGATCCGGTTCAGCTCCCGCTCGGACAGCGACCGGAAGATCAGCCAGCCGAACAGGGCGAGGTCGGCGAGAACGAAGGCGCCGAGGACCGCCGCCCAGGCGCGCCGGCGCCTTTGACCTCCATCCCTGCCGATCCAGTCCCACACGCTCAAACGGTACAAGACAGCCGCGGTGTACGATGATTCCCGTGGTTGCGATGCGGCTCCTGGCGGCGGCCGGACTGGCTGCCATGCTCGGTTGGGGCTGCGCTTCGGACAGCCCGCGGGACACGACGCGCCTCACCGTCGGCATGCGCTTCGAGTATCCGACGCCGAACGAGTTGATCGTCCAGCCGACGCTCGGTCACAAGGCGATAACCTCCCAGCTCCTGCTGCCGTTGATGGGCGAGGAAACCGACTTCCGGGAAGGTCCGCCTTCCTGGAAGCCGGCTCTGGCCGAGACGTGGGAGTTCTCCGAAGACCGGCTGGTCCTGACCGTCCGGCTCCGTCCGGATGCCGTCTGGAGCGACGGCGAACCCGTGACCGCAGACGACGTCCGCTTCACCTGGCAGGCGCAGACCGACCCGGACGTTGCCTGGATGCTCTCCTACGCCAAGGAGACGATTACCGACGTCGAGGCGGTCGACGAGCGCACCGTGCGCTTCCACTTCAGCCGCGCCTCACCCACCCAGTTGGCCGACGTGGCACCGGAAGCGGTACTTCCCCGGCATGCCTGGGGACAGCGGCCGTTCGCCGACTGGCGCAGCGACCCCGGCTGGTTCTTCGAGCATCTGGTTGCCAGTGGCCCCTTCGTGCTCGAGAACCGGACGCCCGGCCGGGAACTCGTTCTGGGCCGCAACCCGGACTACTTCGAGGCGGACCTCCCGCGGGTGGAGCGCGTCGTGCTGCGCACCGCCGCCGACGGCGCCATGCTCACGACCCAGCTCCTCGCCGGCGAACTCGATGTCGTCACCGGCATCAGCGCGACCGACGCGGAGCGCATCGAAGGTCGCCCCGATCTGAGGCTCCATGCCTACTCGAACCGCCAGTACACCTTCGTGTCCTGGAATACCGGCAGGTCATGGTTCACCGACGCGGCCACCCGACGAGCTCTGGCAATGGCCATTGACCGCCACGCAATCGTCGACACCGTCTGGCGAGGCTACGCCAGGGTCGGCAGCAGTCCGATTCTCTCCGACGTCTGGGCGCACGCCCCCGACCTCGAAGCCTGGCCTCACGATCCGGAGGCGGCACGCGTCGCTCTCGGCGAAGCCGGCTGGAGCGACAGCGACGGGGACGGCATCCTCGAGCGCGACGGCGCGCCGTTCCGGTTCGAACTGGCGACCTTCGCCGGCGCCGCGGCGCGCTGGAACGCGCTGCAGATGATCCAGGCGGACCTGCGAGCCGTCGGCATCGACGCCCAGCCCCGGCGCTTCGATCCGAGCGCTCTGCTCCCCCGGATGCTCGGCAACGACTTCGATGCCGTCGTTTCCGGACTGGCGATCGACACCAGCCTCGACCTCCACCCCACGTTTCATAGCGAGTCGATCGGCGGCGGTCACAACTACGCCGCCTACGCCAATCCGGAAGTGGACGCGTTGATCGCGAGCTTCGCCAACCGGCTCGACCCCCTGGACGGCCTGGAGGACCTGCACCGCCTGCAGCGGATCCTGCACGACGATCAACCGATGCTGGTCCTTTGGGAAGCGCTGACTCTCGCGGCGTTCAACGAAGAACTCGAGTCGGTGGCGCCGAACGCCCTGAGCCCGCTGGCGAACCTGGAGGAGTGGGCGTGGCGTTGATCCTCCGACCGCTCTGGTGATCCACTTCGTCCTGCGCCGCCTGCTGGCCGCGGCGGTGCTCTTCCTGATCGTCCTGACTCTGGCGTTCGCCGTCGTGGCGCTGGCGCCCGGCGATCCGATGGCGCCCTCCGACCCGCGGATTCCGCCGGAGCAGGCGGAGCGGCTGCGCGCGCTCTACGGGCTCGACCAGCCCCTCCCCGCGCAGTATCTCCGCTGGCTGGGAGCGGTCTTCCTGCGCTGGGACTGGGGGCAGTCCTACCGGACCGGCCAGCCCGTGGCGGAACTTCTGTTCGATGCCCTGCCGCCCACCCTCCTGCTGGCCGGCGCGGCCCTGCTTGCGCAGTACCTGCTCGGGATCGGCCTGGGCCTGCTTGCGGCCTTCCGCCCGAACTCGCGGCTCGACCTGAGCGTGCGCGTCGCCAGCCTGCTGGTCTACGCGCTACCCACCTTCTGGGTCGGTCTGATGGCGATCCTCATCCTGGCTGTGGGCCTGGGACTGGCGCCGGCCGGCGGCATGACCTCCGCCGCGGCCTTCGAACTCGGGCCGGTAGCCGCCGCTCTCGACGTGCTGGCGCACCTGTGGCTGCCGGCGCTGGTCCTCGGCCTGTCGATGGCCGGCGACATCGCCCGCTACACCCGGAACTCGCTGATCGAGTTCCAGGCCACCGAGGCCGGGCGCGCGGCCAGGGCCCGCGGCCTGTCCGAGACACGGATCCTGCTCGTCCACGGCCTCGCTCACGCCGCTCCGCGCCTGCTTCAGCTCGCCTCCGTATCGGCGCCGCTCCTGCTTTCCGGCGCCGTCATCGCCGAAGTCGTCTTCGCCTGGCCCGGCCTCGGCACCGCGACGCTCGTTGCGATCCAGTCGGGAGACACTCCCGTGGTCCTCGCGGCCACCGCATACGGCGCCGTCCTGGTCATCGCCGCGTCACTCGCCGCGGACCTCCTCCTCACCCGCCTGGACCCGAGGATCCGCGTGGAATGAGCCGGCCCTCCCTGCCACCGGCGGCGCGCAGCGGAGCCGGCATCCTCTGCGGTCTGGCCCTGCTCGCGGCGACCGCCCCACTGCTGGCGCCACTCGATCCGGCGGAACAGCTCGACGCCGCCGAATCGAACCGGCGGCCGCCCCTTTCCTCGCTCGTCGTCGTTCGAACATTCGACCGCGAGCCGTTGCTGGCGGAACGGGTGACGGTCGAGGGCACCGACCTGGTTCTCGAGCGACGCTCGGGTTCGCTTCGCGTTCCACTCGGTTCCGTAACGAACTACCGCGAGGAGGGCATCGCCGAGCGGCGCAGGAACTGGCTGGGCACCGACGCCCTGGGGCGCGACGTCCTTTCGCGCCTGCTCCACGGCTCACGCGTGTCCTTGACCATCGGCCTGCTGGCAGCCGCCCTCGCGCTGACCGCGGGCACCCTGGTCGGGTCCTGCGCCGCGATCGGCGGCCGCTTCGTCGACCAGACGCTGATGCGCACGGTCGACGGCCTGCTCTGCTTCCCCCACCTGGCCCTGGTGCTCCTGCTGGCGGCCCTCTACCGGCCCGACACGGCGCTCCTCGTGCTGCTGATCGGCGGCACCGGCTGGATGGGCCTCGCGCGCCTGGTCCGCGCCGAACTGCTGCGGCTGAAGCAGGAACGGTTCGCCCTCGCCGCCGCCGCCGCCGGGCGCTCACCGGCCGGCGTGCTCATCCGCCATCTGCTGCCGAACGCGACGACGCCCCTGCTGGTCGACGCAAGCCTCAGGGTGGGGGCCTGCATCCTGGTCGAATCGGCGCTCTCATTCCTGGGGCTCGGCGTCCAGCCGCCGCAGCCGAGTTGGGGTTCGATGATCGCCGACGGCCAGAGTCACCTGGCCACGGCATGGTGGATCGCCGCGTTTCCCGGCCTGATGGTCGTGGCTGCCGTACTCGGCTCGAGCCTGCTCGCCGACGGCCTGAGCGACCGCCTCGCCGGCCTGGGAGCCGGCGGCCACGGGACTCGCCGGCGCGCACCGTGGGCGATCCGCGCCTGGTTGGGTCAGGCATGACCGGCGGCAGGCTCACGACCTCGGACTTCGACTATCACCTGCCTCCGGAAGCGATCGCCCAGCACCCCGGAGAACGCGGCGAGAGCCGCCTGCTGGTGCTCGGCAGGACCAGCGAAGAGCGGCGCTTCGCCGACCTGCCGGACCTGCTCGACCCCGGCGACCTGCTCGTCGTCAACGACACCCGGGTCATCCCGGCCCGGCTCCGGGCCCGCCGGCCGACCGGCGGCCGGGTGGAGATCCTGTTGGTGGAGCGGGAGGGGCCCGCCTCCTGGTGGTGCCTGCTGCGTCCCGGCCGCCGCCTGTCCCCGGGGGCGCCTCTGGCGATCGAGAGCGGCCCCGCGGCCAGAGTCGAGGAACGCGCGGACGGGCGGTGCCGGCTGACCTTCGAACAACCGATCGCGCCGCTCCTTGCGGAGATCGGCGAGACGCCCCTGCCGCCGTACATCGACCGGCCGGTCGAACCGCGGGACCGGCAGCGCTACCAGACGGTCTACGCGGCGCGGCCGGGCGCGGTCGCGGCGCCAACGGCCGGCCTCCACTTCACGCCCGCGCTGCTGGCCGCGCTCGAGCGGCGCGGGATCCGGCAGGCGAGCCTCACCCTGCACGTCGGCCCGGGCACCTTCCGGCCGGTCAAGGCGGAGAACCCGGAAGAGCACGTCATGGACTCCGAGCGCTTCGAGATCCCGGAAGCCACCGCCCAGGCGGTGGCCGCCACCCGCCGAAACGGGCGCCGGGTGGTGGCCGTCGGAACGACCGTCGTCCGCTCTCTCGAGACGGCGGCGACATCGGATGGGCTGGTCACCGCCGGCGCCGGCCGGACCGGGCTCTACATCCGTCCGGGCTACGGGTTTCGCGTCGTCGACCGGCTGATCACGAACTTCCACCTGCCCCGCTCGACGCTGCTCATGCTGGTCTGCGCGTTCGCCGGCCGGAACCGCGTCCTCGACGCCTACCGCCAGGCGGTCGGGAGCGGCTTTCGCTTCTATTCCTACGGCGACGCGATGCTGGTCGACAGAATGCGGTGAGTCAGCGCCGCCGCGCCGAAGCCGTTGTCGATGTTGACGACGGCGATGCCCGGGGCGCAGGCCGTGAGCATGGTCAGCAGCGGCGCGAGCCCCTCGAAGCTCGCGCCGTAGCCGATGCTGGTCGGCACCGCGACCACCGGACAGGGCACCAGTCCGGCGACCACCGTCGGCAGGGCGCCGTCCATTCCCGCCACGACCACCGCCACATCGGCCCGGCGGAGGGAATCGATCGAGTCGAGCGCGCGCTGAATGCCGGCGACACCGACATCCCGGATCCGCTCGACTTCGTGCCCCAGCCACTCGGTACACGACGCGGCCTCTTCCGCCACCGGAAAGTCCGACGTGCCGGCGCTCAGCACGGCGACCCTTCGTCCGGACGGCGGCCCGAAGCGGCCGGCGCTCCAGACCCTCGCGCGCGGCTCGAAGCACCCCTCAGGGATGGCGGCGCTCAGCGCCTCCGCGGCAGCAGGCTCTGCCCGCGTGACCAGCACGCGGCCCGCGTCAGCCACCATCGCTTCAACGATCCGCACCAGTTCGTCGTCGCTCTTGCCCTGAGCGAAGACGACCTCGGGCAGACCGCTCCGCAGTTCCCGATCGAGGTCGAGCCTGGCGACGCCCAGGTCGAGGTAAGGCAGACGGGCCACGCGTTCGTGCGCGGCCTCCGGCGAGATGTCGCCGGCGGCGACGCCCCGCAGCAGTTCGAGGAGTTGGTCCCGTCTCATCGCCCCCACCTTCCGCGCGCCCTCTCCCGGATGCCGGCAAGAAGGCCGGCGCACCGACAGGCCCGCCATTCTCTCGTGGCCACCGGCTACGCGGCGTCCGCGCCGCCGGTCCGGTAACCGCGCGGGTCGAGCGCGGCGCCATCGAAACCGAGCTCGAGCAGACGCGCCTCGATCTCGCTCCACTGCCTCTCGGCTGCCGGCAGTTCGCCCTCTCCCACTTCGACCCGCGCCGAGTCGCCCTCGTGACGGACTCTGAGGATGCTGAAGCCGCGGTTCTGGAGTTCCGCCTCGGCGTCCTCGATGCGGCGGAGCTTGGGCAGCGTGACGAGCTGGCCGTGAGGTATCCGCGAGGACAGGCAGGCATTCGCCGGCCGGTCCCAGACCGAGAGGCCAAGCGCCCGCGCCAGCGCGCGGGCATCCGCCTTGGTCACGCCATGCTCCAGCAACGGGCTGTAGACGCCTCGCTCGCGCACGGCCCGCAGACCGGGGCGGTCGGGGCCCGGATCCGAAGCGTTCGTGCCGTCGCAGACCGTGGCAAAGCCCCCGGATCGCGCCAGTTCCAGCATCCGGTCCATGCGCATTCCCTGACACACGTAGCAACGATGGCTCGGGTTGGCCCGGAACTCCGGCTCGTCGAGCTCGCTGTAGGTCACGACCTCGTGGCGGATGCCGATCTCGGCCGCCAGCCGGCGGGCATGGTCCAGCTCGACGCCGGCGAGAGTTTCGGCCGCCGCCGTCACCGCCAGCGCCCGGTCGCCCAGCGCGCGCCGCGCCAGGGCGGCCACCAGCCCCGAGTCGACGCCGCCCGAAAAGGCGACCAGCACCGGGCCGCGGCTCTTGAGGTCATCCTCGACTACCCGCTGCAGCATCTCAGTCGTCGCCTCCGCCCAGTTCGAACTTTCGCCGCTGGGCGGCAGTGCCCCGCAACAGAACGGGCACCGCGAACAGGGCCGCGTACACCCCGAAGGTGAGGATCGGCACCAACGGCATCCCCTCGAGCTGTTCCCGTCTGGCCATGGAACGAACCAGGTACAGCCAGCCGGGCGGCCCGAACAGGTAGAGCACGAACAGGAGCCGGGTACGGGCCACCTGGAGAATGACCTCGTCGAGAGCCCGGCCCGCGAAGCGGCGTTTCGCGGCCCGAACGGTGAACGTAGACGTTGCCGAAGAACCAGCCGGTGAACGCGGCCAGGATGTAGAGCGGGTAGAGCTCCAGCTCGAAGGTCAGGTTCCACCTCAGGATGCCGATCTGGGCCAGGATGCCGACCGACCACGCCGCCAGGCTCGACGACAGGATGACGGTCTCCAGGCCCTTCATCGCCGCGCGCCCTGATCAGCCCGCCAACTGCGCCTCATAGTCGGCGGCGGTCATCAGCTCGTCCCGCGGACCCTCGTCATCGACCCGCAGGCGCACCAGCCAGCCGCCGCCGTAGGGATCCTCGTTGACCAGCTCCGGGGCGTCCTCGAGTCCCTCGTTCACCGTCTCGACCGAGCCCGCCACCGGCGTGTAGATCTCCGCGACCGCCTTGACCGACTCGATCGCGCCGATTTCGGATCCGGCCGCGAACTCCTGTCCAGGCGCCGGCAGTTCGACGAACACGACGTCGCCCAGTTCCTGCTGGGCGAAGTCCGTGATGCCGAGCACGGCCTCGCCGTCCTCGACCTTGAGCCACTCGTGCTGCGCCGTGTACAGGCGGTCGTCGGGAATCATCGGAACCTGGCTCCTCCTCAGACGCCCCGCTTCGGGCGCCGGTAAAACGGTAGTCTGACGATACGGCAATCGATCTCGCGGCCGCGAACCGTAACCGCTGCCGCGCTGCCGGGCTCGGGCGGCCCGCCGCCGGCGCAGTCCAGCCGGGCGATTCCGATCGCCTTCGCCAGCGTGGGCGCGAAGGCGCCGCTGGTCACCGGACCGGCGCAGCCGGGAGCATCGCGGACCGTCAGCCGGTGACCATGCCGGGCGATGCCGCGGCCCTCTACCTCGAAGCCGACCAGCCGGTGGCGGCAGCCGTTCTCCCGCTGACGGACCAGGGCGTCGCGGCCAGTGAAGTCGCCCTTCTTCCACTTGACGATCCAGGACAGGCCCGCCTCGATCGGCGTCGTCTCCTCGTCGATGTCCTGGCCGCAGAGCATCATCCCCGCCTCCAGCCGCAGCGTGTCTCTCGCGCCCAGACCCGCCGGCGTCAGGCCGGCATCGCTGCCCCGCTCCAGGAACTCCGCCCACAGATCCTCCGCCCGGTCGGCCGCGGTGTAGATCTCGAAGCCGTCCTCTCCCGTGTAGCCGGTCCGCGACACCATCCGTTCTTCCCCGTTCTGGTGAAGGAACGAGTAGTACCGGAGCTCCGCGGCCTCTCCACCGACGACATCGGACACGATCTCCGCCGCCCGCGGCCCCTGGACGGCGATCAGGGCCGTCTCGTCGCTCTGGTCGTCGACCCGAACGCCCTCGCCGTCCGCGGCGGCCGCCGCCTCGAGCAGCGCCAGGTCACGCGCCCGCGAGGCGGCGTTGACCACGAGCAGGTAGTCCTCCGGGTCGAGACAGTAGACGAGCAGGTCGTCGATGAAGGTGCCCCGCTCGGTCAGGAGCGCACTGTACTGGGCGCGGAAGGGATCAAGCGCGCCGACGTCGTTCGGGGTCAGCCGCTGGAGGAGTGGCAGGGCTCGCGGCCCGCGCACCCGGATCTCGCCCATGTGGGAAACGTCGAACATCCCGGCGCGCTCACGCACCGCGCGGTGCTCCGCCAGCACTCCCTCGTACTGGATCGGCATCTCGTAGCCGGCGAAGGGCCCGAAGCGGGCACCCGACTCGACGTGACGCCTGTACAGGACCGTCCGTTGCACCTCAGCCAAACCTCGCCTGTCCCGTCCCCGTAAACCGCCCCTCGGCAACTCGCCGTCGACGGACTCTACCCGGAGAGACCGAGCGCGTGACGCCCTGCAGGCAGCCCGACGGTCACCCGCATGCGATCCGGATGGATGTGCCGCCGAGCGGCTTCGAAAACGCCCCCGGGGGTCAGCCGTTCGATCCGTTCGAGCCGGAAACTCCGCCGGTAGCCGGGCAGGTCGAACAGCAGCGCGTCGACCAGCAGGCCGGCCCACTGGCCGGCGGTCTCGGTAGCGAAGGGCTCGCGGCCCAACATGCCGGTCCTGCACTCTTCGAGAACCGCCGCCTCGGGCGGTCGCTCCAGCACGTGTTGCAGGGAATCCCGGACCAGTTCGAGGGCGCGCTCGACGCGATCGGGGTGGGTGCCGAGGTAGACGGAGAGGGCGCCCGGATCCGTGCCGGCCCCGGCCAGGAGATCGACGTGGGTCGCGTAGGCGAGACCCTCCTGCTCGCGGATCCGGTTCGGAATCAGGCCGGCCAGGCCGTCGGAGCCGAGCAGGATGCCGAGCGCGCGCAGCTCGGGCAGATCGGCGTGGGTGCGGTTCACCGTGAAGTGCCCGGCGAAGACGTGGGCCTGCTCGCGCGAAGCGGTGCCGACCTCGACGCGGCGCTCGGCCCGGCCGCATGGCGGCGGGGGCTCGCATGCCGCGGGCGGCGCCGTGCCGGGATCCCCGACGGTCCCGAAGAGGCCTTCGAGCCGGCGCAGCGCCTCCTGCTCGTCGATGGCTCCGGCTACCGCGACCACACCGCCCCGCGCCAGCGACTGCTCGTGAAAGCGCCGGCAGTCTTGCGGCGACAGACCGGCAAGGGACTCCGGCGTGCCCGGGCCTGGCGCCGCCAGCGGATGAGGGTGGTAGAGATGATCGCGGAAGGCCCAGCCGGTGACCACGTCCGGCCGATCCGCCAGACTCAGGAGATCGCCCAGCGTCTGGTCGCGCAGGAGCCCGAACCGGTCCCCACTGAAGCTCGGCGACAGCAACAGCTCGGCCAACCAGTCCAGAGCGAGGCCCGCGTCGGAGGCGATGGCGTCCACGGCCAACCCGTGGACTTCGGCGGTCGCCGAACCGTCGATCGAGATGCCGCGAGCTTCGGCCTGTTCGGCGATCTCCCGCCAGTCGCGCGCCTCCGTACCCTCGACCAGCATCCGACCCGTAAGCCGTGCAAGGCCCGCGGACGGTTCCGTGCGGGCGCCGCCGCGCAGCCAGGCTCGGGCCGCCACGACGTCCGTGGCGGGCACGCGCAGGGCGGCCAGGCGCAGCCGGCCCGACCACAGGTCGAGACGCAGCGGCTCGCGATCGGTCACGGGCGAGACCAGCCGACGATCCGCGTTCCCGCGGACAGGGAGGCTGCACAGGCCGCGGCGACGTCGGATGCGGTCGCGGCGGACAGCGCCTCGAACGAGTCGCGGCTGAAGCCCGGTCGGAACAGAGCCTGCTCCAGCGCGGCCGTCACCGCCCGTTCGGCGATCGCTTCGTGCAGAAAGACCCAGTCCGCGAACAGGATCCGCTTCGCCCGCCCGAGCTCTTCGGCGTCCGGCGGACGACTCGCGAGGCCCTCGACCCGCGCGCAGAGTTCCTGCTCCAGGCACTCCGGATCAACACCCGGCGCCGCCTCGGCCGACAGCGTCGCCATGCCTCCCAGCCGGTGCCCGGTCACGGTCGCCGAGGCCCAGAGCGCCAGCGGATCCTCCTCCACGAGGTCGCGCTGGACGCGACTCGCGCGGCCACTGCAAAGGACGGCCAGGGCCAGACGGAGATGGACATGGGCCGGGTCGTCCGGCGCCGGCGCGGGATGGGCGACGAGCAGCCTCGGGGTCTCGCCCCGGCGCAACTCCACCCGGCGGCGCCGGCGCGGATCGAAGACGGGCGGCCCGAGACCCCCGGGGCTTCCCTCGCCGCCTGCCGCCGCGCCTCCCAGCGCCGCCTCGACGAGCTCCATCGCGTCCGGGGGCAAGCCGCCGGCGCAGACCAGGACCGCCCGACCCGGCCGATAGTGCCGGCGATGAAACGAGCGGAGCGCCACGGCGTCCAGCGAGCGCAGGCTCTCCCTCGTGCCGAGGACGGATCGCCCGTAGGGATGGTCGCCGAACACGCGCCGGGCCACCGCCTGCTCCAGGGCGTCCCAGGGATCGTCCTCGACCATCCGGATCTCCTCGAGGATCACCTCGCGCTCGCTGTCCACCTCCTCCGGCAGCAGGCTCAGGCCCCGCATCCGGTCGGACTCGATCCGGAGCGCCTCCCCCCAGGATCCACGCTCGAACTGGAAGTGATAGAGGGTTGCGTCGTGCGAAGTGAACGCGTTGTTCGTGCCGCCCAGGCGCTGGGTAAGACGGTCGATCGCGCCCGGTTCGTAGGCGGCGGAGCCCTTGAACATCATGTGCTCCAGAAAGTGCGCCAGACCGGACTCGCCGGGCTCCTCGTCCCTGCTGCCGGCGCGATAGCAGAGAGCAACGGCGATCGATTCGGCCCCGTTCTGCGGCAGGAGGACCACTCGCAGGCCGTTGTCCAGCGTCTCGGCCTGACCAGCCACGCGGTCCAACGCCCGCAGATCGACCGTGGTCATGCGAGTGGGCAGTCGTGAACCGCTTCTGTCTCGAAGAGCCCGCTCCGCTCCGACCAGAGCATCTGCTCGACCGTCGCCGACCGGCGCAAGCACCCCGCGTCCTGGGGCCCCGTGTCCAGAGTGATCAGGTTGCATGTGTTCCGGCCTCGTTCCGTACCCCGTCCGCGCCTCGAGGTGGACGTGCCGCTGTGTACCAGCCACAGCCTTCTTCCGCAGTCCGGCGCCGGGCCCACGGCGGCTACATGGACGTGCCCGGCCAGTACCAGGTCGACGCCGGCGGCCGCGAACGCCGTCAGGGCCTCGCCGCTGCGGCGCGCCGTGCGCCAGCCCATCAGCTCGGGCAGGGCCGCCAGCGGGTGGTGGGCGACAGCGATCCGCACCCTCCCCTCGCTCTCCGCCGAACCGTCCCGATGGAAGCGCTCCTCCGCCGCGGCCAGTTGGCGTGCCGTGAAGCGGCCGTCCTCGATCGTCAGGTTGAACGCCGTATTGAAGCCGACGACCTCCAGTTCCGCGTCCCGGAAACCGGGCTCGAGGTCGGGGCTGAAGTGGCGCCGGTAGGCGCCGTAACGGTCCAGCAGACGCTCCCACACCCGGTACATCGGAACGTCGTGGTTGCCCGGTACGGCCAGGAACGGCGGCCCCAGCCCTTCCAGGAACCGCCGCGCCTGGCGAAACTGCAGAGGTTTCGCCCGCTGAGTCAGGTCTCCCGACACGACGACGAGGTCGGGGCGCCGGTCGGCGACCAGCGCCTCCACGCCCGCGGCCGCCGGCCGGTAGTGCGGCGGCCCGAAGTGGATGTCGGAGAGGTGGAGCAGACGGCGCAGCGAGGAAGGCCCTGGCGCGAAGGTCCTTAGCGGATCAGGACGCTGCGCACGCTCTCGTCGACCCGCTCGCCGGCGAGGTCACCCAGAATGCCGAGGATCTCCCGGCCACGGGCGCGTCCGATCAGGAAACCGAGCGAAGCCGCAACTGCCACGGACGCCAGCGGATACGCACGCACGAGCGCCACCCAGTCGAGACCGGGCGTCAGACTGCCGACAATCCGATCTTCGATCGCCGGCTGGTCAGGATCGGCGGTCACGACGCAGCAGGAATCCCAGGACGAAGCCCGCGGCGGCCGCGATCAGCACCGCCCGACCGGGATTGTCACGGACATACACGTTCACGTCGCCGACCAATTGATCCAGATCCTTGCGCGCCCGCTCGTAGCCGTGACCGAGCTTCTCCTTGGCGGTGCCATAGCCTCCCTTGGCCGCCTCGCCGGCCCGGGCCGAGGCCTTCTTGACCCGTTCCGACAGGGGGGAGTCCCGCATCCGTTCGCGCGCCGCGTCGACGCCGTGACTGACAGCCGAGCGGGCCTTCTCCACCCCCTCGGCGACGGCCTCCCGGGCCAGATCCATCGAAGTGACGTTGCCGCCGTCCTCGTCGCCTTCTTTTTTCTTGGCGTTGCTCATGGCCCGATCATATACGCGTCCGGCGCTGCTACAATCCGTCGCCCCCGAGGTACGGGAGAACTCTCGTGGGGCAGTAGCTCAGCTGGGAGAGCACCACGTTCGCAACGTGGGGGTCGAGGGTTCAAGTCCCTTCTGCTCCACCACATTCCTGGAGTACCGGGCTTCCTAGAAGTTCGGGTTCTCCCCTTCCGGGTCCTCCTGCGCGCGGCCCACCATGGGCACGAAGCGGACCACGTCGACCTGGCGGCGTTCGAGTCCGTCCGCGGTCTTTCGGATAACCACGAGATCCTGCAGGGGTCCGCCGACCGGGGCGACCAGGATGCCGTTCACCTTGAGCTGTTCGATCAGCGGCGGCGGCACCTCCTCGGGCGCGGCGGAGACCAGGATGCCGTCGAAGGGCGCTTCTTCCGGCCACCCGCGGTAGCCGTCACCCACCCGAACCTCGACGTTGCCGTAGCCGAGCTCGTCCAGCACCCCCTGCGCCCTCTCCGCCAGATCGTCGATGATCTCGATCGAGTAGACCCTGCGAGCCAGACGCGCCAGGACCGCCGTCGTGTAGCCGGAGCCGGTACCGATCTCGAGCAGCTTCTCGTCGCCATCGAGTTCGAGAAGGTCCGCCATCAGAGCGACCAGGTAGGGCTGGGAGACGGTCTGCCCGGAGCCGATCTGGACGGCCTCGTCGCCGTAGGCATCGTCACGCAGGGAGTCCGGCACGAATTCGTGCCGGGGCACCGTTCTGAGCGCGTTCAGCAGCTTCGGTTCCTCGATTCCCCGGCCCCTGATCTGTTCTTCCACCATGGCCGTGCGCTGGGCCGCGAACGGATCGTTCTGGCCAGAGGGCTGCCCCGCGACGCCGACCGCCGCAAACGCGCACACGACGCCGGCAAGCGCAACGAAGCGCGGCGACCCGGACCTCGACTGCCAGAGTTTCTGCACGATTCCCTATGATAGGCAAACACCGTGCCGGATCGTCGCCCCTCGAGACCGGCCGCGCCGAACCGCCGATCAGGAAGGAGGCGATCGGGACGTGCCGAGGCCGAGCCCCGCCTGCGCTCCCTGGGCCGGGTCCGCGAGGAACTCGGCGCCGCGCTGGACCGCTCGCCGGCGGACGAAACGGAAATCCTCTGGCTGGAGAGCAGGCGCGGCCGCACCGGCTACCGTGTTTCCGACCTCGACAGCTACCGGCGGCGCTCCCGTCAGGTCACCCTGAGGGTACGGGAGGGGCGACGCTCGGGAATCCACCGCACGGGCGGCGTACGCAGCGGCGAGCTCGACGGTGCGGTGCGCCTCGCTCTCGCGGCTGCCCGGGCGGCGCCCGCCGAGTCGCTCCCCCTGTTGCCCGAGGGCAACCAACCGGAAGCTCCCTCGGCCGCCGTCTCCGACCCGGCCCTCGAACGCCTGCACGCCAAGGCGGCCCGGCGGCTGCTGCGAGAAGCGCTCAGGGCCGACGAAGCGGCGATCATCGAATGGACCATCGGCCAGGCCGCCATCGCCAACAACCGGGAACTCGCGCGAGGCGAACGCGCCAGTTCCGTCATGGTTGAAGTGCGAAGCGGCGCCGATCCGGGCGCCGGCTTCGCCCGCCACGCCGCCCGCTCGCTCGACAGCCTCCAGCTTGGGCGACTGGTCGAGACGGCGCGCGAGCGGAGAGCGCCTGAAGGCAAGGCGGCGACGCCGCCCAGCGGCGCGCCGGTCCTCCTGGCTCCCGAGGCGACGATCGAACTCGTCGAACTGCTGAACCTCCACGCGTTCTCGTCACGGGCCATCCTCGAGCAGGAGTCCTTTCTGCTTCAGCACACGGGGGTGCAGGTCTTCGACCGCCGCCTCGACCTGGCGGACGACGCCTGCCGCGAGAGCGGCCTTCCCTTTCCCTTCGACCTGGAGGGCGTCTCGAAGACACCGGTCGAGCTGGTGTCCGCGGGCGTGCCGCGAACACCGGCGCTGGACACCGCCACCGCTGCCCGCGTGGGACTTTCTCCGACCTGCCACTGCACGGGCGGCGAGGAGGCCTATCCCCTCAACACGTTCCTCCAACCCGGCGAGCACAGCGAGCGGGAACTGTTCCGCGTCGCGGACGGCGGCGTCTGGGTCAGCAGGCTGGACGAGGTCGAGTGCTTCGACCCGGCCCGCATGCGGGTGCGGGCAAGGGCCCGCGGGGTGCGTCGCCTGCGGGGCGGTCGGCTCGCGGAGCCGGTGATCGATCTCGTCTGGGAGGACAGCCTGCTCCGGGTGTTCTCCAACCTGCTCGCCACCGGCGACACCCTGTTCTGCCGTCCCTCGCGCGACGGTTTCCTCGGCGGCACGTCCGCGCCTGCCCTGGCGGTGGCCGACGTGGACGGTCTGACCGCGGCGTGCTAGCCCCTGCGAATCAGCACGACCGTCTGATCGTCGCCCTGCGGCAGGCCGGCCCCGAAGCGCCTCACGTCGGCATCGATCGCGTCCACGATCTCGGACAGCGGCCGCTCGCGGCGGGAGCGAAGGAAGTCCTCGAGCCGCTCCTGGCCGTACTCTTCGCCGTCCGGGGACTCGCACTCCGTGATCCCGTCGCTGTACAGGCAGAGGAGGTCGCCCGGACCCATCTCGAGCGGCTCGATCCGGTAGCTCGCGGTGGGAAGCAGGCCCAGCGGCAGGCCGCTGGCCGGAAGCGGCGTCACTTCGCCGTCCCCGCGCACCAGGAGCCCCGGGTTGTGTCCCGCATTGAGGTAGCGGACGGCGCGGTTTCGCGGATCGATCTCGGCGAGGATCAGGGTGATGAAGCAATTGCTGGCGCTGCTCTCGAGGATATGCTTGTTCAGACGGTCGAAGAGTTCCGGCGAGAGTTCCGCCCCCACGCCTTCTCCGCCCAGCCGGCAGTCGTCGACGAGCAACCGCAACGCCGAGTCCAGGGTGGAGACCAGGAGCGCGGCCGGCATCCCCTTGCCCGTGACGTCCGCGACCACCAGTCCGCGGCGCGACCCGGCAAAGCGGAGCGAACCGTAGTAGTCGCCGCCGACCTGGCGCGAGGGACGGCTCCAGCCAACCGTCTCGAAGCAGCCCGCGCTCGGCATCTCGGCGGGCAGGATGTTGCGCTGGATCTCGGCGGCGAGTTCCACTTCCCGCTCGAGGCGCTCCTTCTCGAGCGCCTGCCGATGGAGCTTCGCGTTGGTCAACGCGATCGCGGCCTGGTTGGCGAACAGGGAGAGCGCTCGATGATCCGCCGCGGCGAACGGGCCGACTCCGGTACGGCTCTCCTTGTCCGCGACCACCAGCAGGCCGACGCTCCCGCTGCCCCCGTCGCCCTCGATGGGAACCGCGAGCGAATGTTCCGCGGCCGGGATGACGCCCGCCGCCAGCGCCTTGACGCCGGCCTCGTCGAAACCGGATGCCGGCGGCGCATCGATCGCCTCGCGGGCGCCGCCGCCGATCGTGCCGGCGAGCGCGAGGCGGCCTTCGTCGTCCAGCAGGTAGAAGGCGCCGCGCCGGGCGTCCAGGAGCGAAACCGCGCGCAGCAGGATCTCCTCGGTCAGTTCGTCCAGGTTCAGCGTCGAAGCGATCGCCAGCCCCACGTCGTAGACCGCCTGCAGCGTGACGACGTTGTAGTTGTCCTGGAACTTCCGGTCCTTCAGCTCGTCGGCCAGTTCCCGCAGCCTGAGGCCGATGGCCAGCACTCCGGCGAGGTCGTGCTCCTCCGGCGTTCTCCCCTGTCCGCCGCCGGCGCCGTCATCGCCAGCCGCATCGTCGACGGCCGCGTAGTAGAGGATCAGGCCGTGCTCCAGGCTCCGTTCGCGGGTGCCGAGCACGCCCCACGACGCCACGGGACCGCCGTCGCGGCGGTAGATCTGGGCGCCGGCCAGGCCCTGCGTCCGGCACCAGTGCCCGACCAGCCGGGTCTGCGCCGCGCCGCTCTCCCACTCCGCGGTCTCCGCCGCCGCCGCCAGCCGCCGGAGTTCGGCTCCGAGACCCGTTCCAGCCGCCGAGGGCGATTCCGACGCCTGTGCAGCACCGGCGGCCGGCGAAGTCACGAAGCCCCGGCCTGAAGCTCGGTCACCGCCGCCTGTTCGTCGGGAAAGATGCTGGCGTACTGCGCCAGGCCCATGATGTGGAAGGTCTTCTCGATCGTCGGGGTGAGATTGCAGAAGGAGAGGCGGCCCTCCACCTCGATCATCTTCTCGATGATCTCGATCAGGATGGAGATGCCGATCGAGTTGACGATCTTCGTCCCGGCGAGGTTCAGCAGCAGCGTCCTGAAGTCCTCGTCCAGCAGGCCGTACGCGGCCTCCGCGATCTCCTCGCCGCCCTGGTTGTTGATGTAACCGTCCGTGTAGATCACCGCCAGACCGTCGCGGCGCTCCACCTTCAACTTCAAACCCTCGGTCATGGAACCAACCAGACTTCCTCGCTCAGCAAGAGCGTCAGAGTACCTTCAACATCACGACGGAGGTGCCGCCCTCGCCCGAGAGCACGTTCACCTCGTCCATCAGTCCTTCAATGATCTTCAACCCCCAGCCACGCTTCCGGATCGACTTCAGGTTGTCCTCGATCCGGGGCGGCACGAGCTTCGAACAGTCGAAGCCGACTCCCTGATCCTGAATCGTGATCCGGAGCACCCGCGGCTCGTCCGCCTCGGCCGAACCCAGTACCGCGAGCCCGAGATGAAGCTGGCCGTCGGCGGCCCGGCTGTGTTCGATCGCGTTGATGCACGCCTCGACCACCGCCATGCCCACTTCCTCGACCTTGTCCGTGCTCATCCGGATGGACTTCGCCATCTCGCAGGCGCAGGCCCGCACCTCCAGTTCCATTTCAGGCGCGAGCCTGAAGGTCAGGTGGGTTTCTTCAAGAACTCCGAGCTCAGACATCGGGGGTAGGCGATCGGCGTCCCAGCGGCCGGGATCCTAGGCGACAAGAAAGAGCTTGAGACAGTAGATCACCACGGGCTGGATCCGGTCGTTCAGCAGAAACCAAAGAAAGCTGGCGACCACCACGGACGACCAGAACACACCGGCGGAGAGACTCCCCGCCCACGAAAGCGGCGCGGTGACGCCCCCACGGTCCAAAAAACTGAACGGCGACCCTACCATCATGTTCGACCTCCCCGCTCGTCCGGCCCGCTGAAGGAATCGTGGCCGTAAACGGCGACTCGCGCTACCGCTGGCATCATGTCGACCTCCCCGTTGGTGACCCTGGTAGAGAGCAAGACCTCTGCCAGCCGGGGAGATACGAGGGCAAACCGTCCGTAAACCCAGCTTTCACGCGGGTTCAACGACGAGCGGCACCGTCGCGACCGGATGGTCGATTCGGGGCAATTTGTCCCGAGCAAGTCGCGCCACTCGGGCTTGGCTCGGCTCTGGCGAGACGTTACGCCCGCCCCACATCCGCTAGGGACAATATGTCCTACTGTGGGCCAATATGACCCATTGCCATCGTGGGATGCACCGACAGCGGATCGATCAGTACCCTCCGCGCGTCAGGGTGCGCCTGTTGACGCCGAGAAGCCTCGCGGCGGCGCTCTTGTTGCCCCCCGTCATCCCGATGACCCGGCGTACGTGACGTCGCTTGACCGTCTCGAGGTCGAGCGGCTCCGGGCTCGGAAGGCCGACCGCGCCGCCCATCAGCGACTGGATCAGGGCCACGTCGACAACGCCGTCGGCCAGGGAGACCGCGCCCTCCACGATGTTCTGCAGTTCCCGCACATTGCCGGGATAGTCGTGCGCCAGCAGGAAGTTCAGCGCCGTCCGGTCGAACTGCGGCAGCTCGACCGATTCCCGCTCGCAGAACCGTTCGGCGAAGTGGCGGATCAGGTGCGGGATATCCCGCCGCCGCTCCCGCAGCGGCGGCAGCTCGACGCTGATTCCCTTGAGGCGGTAGTACAGATCCTCGCGGAACCGACCCTCCTCGACCAGCCGTTCCAGCGGCTGGTGGGTCGCGGCAACGACCCGGGCGTCGACGGCGATCGCCCGCTGGCCCCCGACCCGCACGATCTCGCGCTCCTGGAGCGCGCGCAGCAGCTTGACCTGCAGCGCGACGTCGAGGTCGGCGACCTCGTCGAGGAAGAGGGTGCCCCCCTCGGCCAGTTCGAAGCGGCCGAGGCGCGCCCTGACGCCGGTGGCCACGCCGCCCTCGATGCCGAACAGCTCGCTCTCCAGCAGGCTCTCCGGAAGCGCGGCGCAGTTCACCGCCACCAGCGGGCCGGTCCGCTCGGATCGCTCGTGCAGAAAGGCCGCCATGAGTTCCTTGCCCGTGCCGCTCTCGCCGCGAAGCAGGACGCCGACGCTCCGCGGCGCGACCCGGTCGATCACCTCCAGGATGCGGCGCATCGCCGGCGCATGGGCCACGATCCGCCTGCCGCCGACCTCCGCCAGGTCGTCGAGGCGCTCCTTGAGCAGCTTGTTCTCCTCCGCCAGCCGTTCCCGCGAGACGACCAGCCGCTCCACCTGGCGCAGGCCGTCCAGGGCCACTCCGGCCAGCGCCGCGACGGATCGGAGAAACCTCCGGTCGCCGTCGCTGAAGCCCGGTTCGCCCTTGCCCCGGACCTCCTTGTCGAGGACGGCGACGAAGCCCAGCACGGCATCGCGCGACTTGAGCGGCGCCGCCAGCAGGGACTGGAACTCCCGGCCGGCCAGCGAGCCGCCGCTCCGCGCCAGGAGGTCGTCCCGGGCCAGGAGATCGTCCCACAAGGGTCCGGCAAGCAATGCCTCGGCTGCCGGGGAATCGCTGCCGAAGCCAACCGTGGACGCCGACCGCGCGACCCCGAACCGGTCGCGGGTGACGGTCGCGGCAGCCGCCGGGTCGACGATGGTGCAGAGACGCTGCAGGAGGTCGTCCAGCAGTCCCTGCTCGGATTCGTGGGAATGGAGCGCCACGACCAGGTCGTAGAGCGTCTCGAGCTGCAGCCGTTGGCGGCGGCCGGCAAAGTCCGTTGACGCCTTCCGGGTGGGGGAGGATCCGCGGTCGGCCACGCTCAGCTCGCCTTTCTTACCTGGGTGGCGCGCACCGCTGCCGGGGCCGCGAGCACCTTGCTCAGGAACTCCCCGGTGTGGCTCTCCGGCGAGGCCGCCACGTGCTCCGGCGTGCCGGCCACCACCAGCCTGCCGCCACCGACGCCGCCCTCCGGGCCCAGGTCGATGATCCAGTCCGCGTTCTTGATCACGTCGAGGTTGTGCTCGACGACCAGCACCGTGTTGCCCCGGTCCACGAGACGCTGCAGAAGGCCGACCAGGCGCCGCACGTCGTCGAAGTGGAGACCGGTCGTCGGCTCGTCCAGCAGGTAGAGACTCCGGCCCGTCGCCCGTTTGGACAGCTCGGTGGCCAGCTTGACCCGCTGCGCCTCGCCACCCGACAGCGTGGTCGCGGGCTGGCCGAGGCGGATGTAGCCGAGGCCCACTTCGTCCAGCGTCGAGAGGATGCGGTCGATGGCCGGGACGTTGGCGAAGAACTCGCAGGCGTTCTCGACGCTCATGGCGAGGATGTCGGCGATGTTCTTGCCCTTGTAACGGACCTGCAGGGTCTCGCGGTCGTAGCGCAGGCCGCCGCAGATGTCGCAGGTGACGTAGACGTCGGGCAGGAAGTGCATCTCGATCTTGTTCTGGCCGTCGCCGGCGCAGGCTTCGCAGCGGCCTCCCTTGACGTTGAAGCTGAACCGGCCGGGCTTGTAGCCGCGGGCGCGCGCTTCCGGCGTCTTCGCCATCAGGGTGCGGATCGGCGTGAAGACGTTCGTGTAGGTCGCCGGATTGGAGCGCGGGGTACGGCCGATCGGACTCTGATCGATGGCGATCACCTTGTCGAGATGCTCGAGACCCTCGATTCGGTCGTGATCGCCGGCCGGATCGACGGCGCGGTAGAAGTGGCGCGCCAGGGCCTTGTAGAGCACCTCATTGACCAGGCTGCTCTTGCCCGAACCGGAGACACCGGTGACCAGGACGAAGCAGCCGAGCGGCACGTCCACGTCGAGTTCGGCCAGGTTGTTCTGGCGGGCTCCGCGGATGCCCAGCCAGGCGCCGTTCCCCGGCCGCCGCGCGGCGGGCACGGGCACTTCCGCCTCGCCGCGGAGGTAGGCGGCGGTCAACGATCCTTTCGCTTCCTCGACTTTCTCGAGCGATCCTTCGGCGACCACTTCGCCGCCGTGCTCGCCCGCCCTGGGACCCAGATCGACGATCCAGTCGGCCTCGCGGATCGTCTCCTCGTCGTGTTCGACCAGGAGGACGGAGTTGCCGAGGTCACGCATGCCCTTGAGCGTCCGCAGCAGCTTCGCATTGTCCCGCTGGTGCAGGCCGATCGAGGGCTCGTCCAGCACGTAGAGCACTCCCTGGAGCTTGCTTCCGATCTGCGTCGCGAGCCGGATGCGCTGGCTCTCGCCTCCCGAGAGGGATCCCGAGGCCCGGTCCAGGTGCAGGTAGCCGAGACCGACGTCATCGAGGAACGTCAGCCGGTCCTCCACCTCCTGCAGGATCTTGCCGGCGATCTGCCGTTCCTTCGTGCTCAGTCCCAACGCTCCGACCGCCCGCCGGAGGTCGCTGATCGGCATCGAGGTCAGATCGTCGATCGAACGGTCGCCGACGGTGACCGCCAGCGCTTCGGGACGAAGCCGGCGGCCCGAGCACGAGCCGCAGGTGCGCACCGACATGTACTTTTCGATCTCCGCGCGAACGCCCGGGGACTCCGTGTCCGCGTGGCGGCGGGTGAGCATCGGCACCACGCCCTCGTACCGCCCCCGCCACTGGTAGGACGAGCGCCGACCCTTGATTTCGAAGGCGATCTCGCGGCTGCCCGAACCGTAGAGCACGACCTGCCGCACCTCCTCGGACAGCTCGCACCACGGCGTCGAGAGGTCGAAGCCCATTTCCGCGGCGACCGTCCTGAGCATCCTGAGCCGCCAGGAGGATGAACTCGTCGGAAAGGGCCGGAGCACGCCGGCCTGGATCGACCGCCGCGGATCGTCCAGGATCCTCTCCTCGTCGACCGCCATCGAGGACCCCAGGCCGCCGCACTCGGGACAGGCCCCGTAGGGACTGTTGAACGAGAACAGTCTCGGCGAGATCTCGGCCAGGCTGGTGCCGCAGTCGGCGCAGGCGAAGTGCTGGGACATCGTCTCCTCGGGCAAACCCTGGGGGGCCACGACGAGCAGGCCGCGCCCGACCTCGAGGGCCGTCTCGAACGATGCGGCCAGCCGCTGCTCGATGCCCGGCCGCACGACGAGCCGGTCGATCACGATCTCTATGTCGTGCTTCCTGTTCTTGTCGAGAGCGGGGAGGTCGCCGGAGAGCTCGCAGAGTTCGCCATCGATGCGCGCCCGCAGAAAGCCCTCGCGGACCATCTGCTCGAGCTGGCGGCGGTACTCGCCCTTCTTGCCCCGCACGTAGGGCGCGAGCAGCAACAGGCGGGTGCCCTCCGGCATCCCGGCCACCCGGTCGACCATCTGCTGCACGGTCTGCGGCCGGATCACCTTGCCGCACTCGGGGCAGTGCGGCACACCCGCCGAGGCGTAGAGCAGCCGCAGGTAGTCCTGGATCTCGGTCACCGTCCCCACGGTCGACCGCGGGTTGCGGGACACCGATTTCTGCTCGATCGAAATCGCGGGCGAGAGTCCCTCGATCGAGTCGACGTCCGGCTTCTCGACCTGGTGCAGGAACTGGCGCGCGTAGGCCGACAGGGACTCGACGTAGCGACGCTGTCCCTCCGCGAACAGCGTGTCGAAGGCGAGGGAGGACTTGCCCGAGCCCGAAACGCCGGTGACGACGACGAGCCGCTCCCGCGGGATCTCGACCGTCAGGTTCTTCAGGTTGTGTTCGCGGGCGCCGCGAACGACGATCTTCTTCCCGCTCACCGCGCGTCCCCTGACGCGTCCGCCCGCAGGCGCCGCCGGCCGCGAAACACTTCGCCGGCCTCGCGGTCGAGGGTCCGCTCCCGTTCCCGCTCCCGCTTGTCGTGCAACTTCCTGCCCTGGGCCAGGGCCAGCTCGACCTTGATCCGGTTGCCCTTCAGATAGACCGACAGCGGCACCACCGTCAGGCCCCGGTCGCGGGTACGGCCGAACAGGCGGTCGATCTCACGCCGATTCAGCAGCAGCCGCCGGGGACGCTCGAGATCGTGGTTCTCCCGGTTGCCGTGGCTGTACGCGGAGATGTGAGCGTCCAGCAGCCAGGCCTCGTGGTCACGAAAGGCGACGTAGCTGTCACGCAACTGGATCTTGCCGCTCCGGATCGACTTGACCTCGGTCCCCAGGAGCTCAATGCCGGCCTCGAGCCGCTCCAGGACGTGAAACTCCCGCCGCGCCTTCCGGTTGACCGCCAGGGCGTTCCCGCCCGCGAGCGACCGCTGCTTCTGTTTGCTGCGCCTGGCCATCGGTGTTCGTTTCCGGCGTTGGGTGCATCTTCCCGAGTGAGTCTACTCTCCGGGGACGCCCCGACGCAGGCAGCCGCGATGCGGCCGAAGCGCCACAGAGGTGTGGCGAAAACGCCACATGCCGGCTCGTCGACCGACTGTCGTCACGGACGTAAACGACTGGAAAACAAGGAACTTGCAAGAGACGCAAGGCCGTCGCCGGGCTGGCACGATCCGTGCTGAAACACCTGCTCGATGGCAAACCGCGCCAACGGATCAGGCCGGAGTCCCCGGCGACGGTCCAACGACACGCGTGACCGCCTGTTCCGCCAGCAGACGATCCGCCGTCCGACGGCGATCTCCGGCGTGGGCATTCACACCGGCCGGGAGACGAACCTGCGCATCCTGCCGGCGCCGCCCGATGCGGGCATCCGTTTCCGCCGCTCGGATGCCGGCAACGTGGAGGTTCCCGCCGACCTCACGAGCGTCAGCTCCCTCGAACTCGCCACCACGCTCGGTCGCGACGACGTCACCGTCTCGACCGTCGAGCACCTCCTCGCCGCCGTCTACATCCTCGGCATCGACAACCTGGTCGTCGAGATGGACGGCCCCGAGGTGCCGATCCTCGACGGCTCGGCGATGCCCTACCTGCTGCTGCTGCAGGCGGCGGGAGTGAGGTCCCAGAACGCGAGCCGGCGAATCCTCGCGATCACTTCGGTGATCGAGATCGACCGCGGCGACAAGTGGCTGCGCGCATCCCCCTACCCCGGCCTGCGCCTGGACTACACGATCGACTTCGAAGGCTGCGCCGTGGGACGCCAGCGGCTGCAGATCGATGTCGACACGCGCAGCTTCGAGCGCGGCCTGGCGCCGGCGCGGACCTTCTGCCGGCAGATGGACGTCGAGCAGATGCAGCGGGCCGGGCTGGGTCTGGGCGGGTCGGTCGACAACTGCATCGTCTTCGACGAACAGGGCGCGGTGAACACGGACCTCCGCTTCGCGGACGAGCCGGTCCGCCACAAGGCGCTCGACGCCGTCGGCGACTTCACCCTGCTCGGAGCGCCGATCTGGGGCCACTTCGAGGTTCTGCGAGGCGGGCATCAACTCCACTACGAGCTGCTCAGGGAACTGGTTGCCAACCCCAGGTACTGGACCTGGATGCGGGGCGACGCACTGCCGCCACGGGCGGACCGCCCCTTCGAGGGAGATCAGCCGGCGACCTGGCACCCTGGTTTCGCCGCCCCGTCCGCGTAGCAAGCGCGCCTGCGTAGTAGTACGCGCGGCGCGGACTGCTAGTCTCGCGCCATGGGAGTCCCGCGGGCGGGACGGCTGATCTGCGCGCTCAGCCTGTCGAGCGTTCTGGGCGGCGACGCACTCGCGGCCCAGCCGCCGCGCGAGGCTTCCGTCCGGTCTGCCGGAGCGGCCATCGCCGGACTCTCCGCCGTGCGCGAGGGTACGGTGCTCCTGGTCAGCTTCCGCCTGAACCGGGCGCTCGACGAGCGCACCTGGGAGAAGATCGAGAGCGGACTGCCGACCGGCTTCACCTACGACATTCAGCTCCGGCGGATCCGGCGGCGCTGGTTCGACAAGGCCGTGGTCGCCACCCGCCTGCAGGTCGTGGCGATGTACAACGCCCTTACCCGCGAGTACCTCGTCAACTTCAAGCGCGACGGCGAGCTCTACGCCAGCCGTGTCGTCACCTCGCAGGAGGACCTCGAACGGGCGCTGACGACCTTTGAGGGGCTGCCGTCGGTCGAGCTGGCCGACGAACCGCCGGGACGGCTGGTCTTGCGGGTACGAGCCGAAGTCCGGACCCGAACCCGGCTCGGCCTGATTCCGGACCGGGTCCATACCGCCTGGGCCCAGACGGCGCCCTTCCGGTCCGCCCAGCGCCGGATCGGCAGCGGGGAGGCCGAGTGATCCAGCGCCTGACCGCGACCCGCCCGCCCCTGCGGGAACTCATCAAGACCAACCGCTTCCTGGTCTGGCTCCTGGCGCTCTCCCTCGCCGTGCCGACGGCGGGCTACTACGCGCTCCAGCGGGGCCGCGAGATCGACCCCACGGTGCTGAACAACAGCATCCTGCTGTTCGCGCTGCGCAATCTGAACGTGGTCCTGATCCTGGTCGTCGTCTTCGTGCTCGTCCGCAACCTGACCAAGCTGTGGATCGAGCGCCGGCGCCAGCGTCTGGGCGCCAAGTTCCGCACCAAGCTGATCCTCACCTACATCGGCCTGTCGCTGATCCCCGGACTCGTCCTGTTCGCCTACGCCACGGAACTGCTCCAGGGCTCGATCGACCGCATGTTCCGGACCGACATCGATGATCTGCTGGAGCCGGCGAACCAGGTCTCCCAGGCCCTGACCTCGACCCGGCAGGACGAGTTGCTGCGCGACGCCGAGCGCTTTCTCGCCGACACCGGGAGCCTGGACCTGGACAGCCCGCGCGGCCGCGGCCGGCTGCTGGCGGCGCTCGGCGAGGCCCTCTCGGAGGCCGACCTCGACTACCTGGCGGTCTACCGGGACACCACCTTCCTGCACGCCACGGTCAACCCCCAGGCTCTTTCCGAACGGCCCGAGCCGACCCGCGGCATGCTGCTCGAAGCGGTCCGCACCGGCGCCGCCAGGGCCATCGGCGAAGTGGCCGGCAGCGAGGAGCGCCTGATCCTGGCCGCGGCGGCCCGGGAAGGCGGCGCCGAGTCCACGGTGGCCGTCGCCGGCAGGCTGCTCGATGCCGAGCTCGCCGGCAGCACGGAGACCCTGATCGCCGCCTACCAGTCCCGGCGGCAACTGCACGCGCAACGCGACGAGATCCGGGCCGCGTACTGGCTCCTGTTCCTGACCGTGACCCTGTGCATCCTGCTCGTCTCGTGCTGGGTCGGTCTCTACCTCGCCGGCCGGGTCACCGGTCCGATCGAAGCGCTGGCCGACGGCACCCGGCGCATCGCCGGCGGCGACCTGGAACACCGGGTCGAGGCGGCCGCCGACGACGAGATCCAGATCCTGGTCGACTCCTTCAACCGGATGACCGACGCGCTGCAGGAATCGAACCGGGACCTGGTCGCGACGAACCGCCGCCTGGACGCCGAGCGCGCCCGCATCGAAGCGGTGCTCGAGAGCGGGCCGGCCGGCGTGCTCTCGCTCGATCGGGACGGCCGCATCCTGACCTGCAACCGCGCCGCGATGGAGATGCTCGGACTGCCGGAACACGTCTCGCTCACCGGCGCGCCGCCCGAGGCTCTGAGCGAGCTGCTCCCCGACAAGGGCGTCGAGGCCGTGTTCGCCGACCTGCCGGATTCGACGGGCCGCCGGGCGACCGGGCCGCGCCGCTCGGCCTCGACGCCGGCCCGCCGCGAAGTCAGCCTCGGCGGCAGGAACGACTGGAAGACGCTCGAGGTCAAGACCAGCCCGCTGCGCGCCCCGGACGGCAGCGGCGGCTTCGAACTGCTCGGCCACGTCCTCGTGATCGAGGATCTGACCGCGCTCCTCGACGCCCAGAAGGCCGCCACCTGGACGGAGGCCGCGCGCCGGATCGCGCACGAGATCAAGAACCCGCTGACTCCGATCAAGCTCGCCGCCGAGCGGCTGCAGCGCAAGGCGCAGGGCAAAGACGCGAGCCTCGGCGCCGCGGTCGAGGAGGGAGCGCAGATCGTCGTCCGCGAGGTCGGCAACATGCAGAACCTCGTGGACCAGTTCGCGCGCTACGCCCGCATGCGGCGCCCCCAGCCCCGCGATGTCGACATAGCGAAGCTGATCAGCGAAACGGTCGACCTGTACCGCGAGCTGAAACCCGGAGTCGAGGTCGAGGCGCGCATCGAGGCCGGCGAAGACGGTCTCCACGCCAAGCTCGACGCCGACCAGATGCGCTCCGCCCTGGTCAACCTGCTGGACAACGCCATCGCCGCCACCAACCCGCCCGGTCAGGTGACGGTCCGGGCCGGCCGCAGCAACGGGACCTTCGACCTCTCCGTCAGGGACACCGGCAGCGGCGTGCCGAAGGGGGCCCGCGAGAAGCTCTTCCTGCCGTACTTTTCGACCAAGGGACGGGGTTCGGGCCTGGGCCTCGCCATCGTCCAGCGCATCGTCAGCGACCACAACGGTTCGATCCGGGTCGAGAACAACGAGCCTCACGGCACGACCTTCACCATTGAACTGCCTCAGTCCGAATTGCCCCAGTCCGAGTTGCCGCGGTAGAACCGCGCCCACCGGCATCCAACGATGAGCAAGGCGCGCATTCTGATCGTCGACGACGAGGCCGGCATCCGCCAGACCCTGCGGGACATCCTCGAGGACGAGGGCCACTCGGTGACGGCGGCGGCGGACGCGGTAAGCGGCCAGGCGCTGATGGCGAGCGACGAGTTCGATCTCGTCCTGCTCGACATCTGGCTGCCCGACCGTGACGGTCTGGAGATCCTGGAGGAGCTCCGGGAGGGCGACTTCCAGACGCCGGTCATCGTCATCTCCGGCCACGGGAACATCGATACGGCGGTCAAGGCGATGCGCGTCGGCGCGCACGACTTCCTGGAGAAGCCGCTGGCGCTCAATCGGGTCGTCGTGTCGGTCGAGAACGCCCTGGAGCGGAACCGTCTCGAACGCCAGGTACGGGAACTGTCGAACCGGCTCGACCCCGAGCGGCAGCTCATCGGCGACTCACCGTCGATGCGGCAACTGAAGGACGAACTGAAGCTCGCGGCTCGCGCCGAGAGCCGGATCCTGATCACCGGCGAGAACGGCACGGGCAAGGAGCTCGTCGCCCGGCGCGTCCACGGCCTCTCCCAGCGCAGGAGCCGCGCCTTCGTCGAAGTGAACTGCGCCGCGATCCCGGAGGAACTGATCGAGAGCGAGCTCTTCGGGCACATCAAGGGCGCCTTCACCGGAGCCTCGGAGAACCGCCGCGGACGGTTCGAACAGGCCGACGGAGGCACCCTGTTTCTGGACGAGATCGCCGACATGTCGCTGAACACCCAGGCCAAGGTGCTGCGCGTGCTGGAGGAGCAGCGCTTCGAACGGGTGGGAGGCTCCGAGCCGATCGAGGTCGACGTGCGGGTGCTGGCGGCGACGAACAAGAACCTGGAAGAGGGTGAACTCCCCGCCGGCCGGTTCCGCGAGGACCTCTACTTCCGGCTCGCCGTCATTCCGCTCCACGTGCCGGCCCTTCGCGACCGGCGCGAGGACATCCCGGCCCTGATCGACCACTTCCTCGAACGCTTCGCCGCAGAGGCCGGCCGCCGCCCGAAGACGGTCGACCCCCAGGCGCTCGAACGGCTGGTCGCCTACTCGTGGCCGGGAAACGTGCGGGAACTCCGCAACCTGAGTGAACGCCTGATGATCATGGCGCCCGGCGACGTGGTCATGGAGGCGGACCTGCCGCCGCGGGTACGCGGCGCGGACGCGATCGCCCAGGTGGGCAACGACTACGCCTCGCTCAAGGAGGCCCGCGAGACCTTCGAGCGGCTGTACATCGAGCGCCGGCTCGGCGCCGCCGGCGGCAACGTCTCCCAGGCCGCCAGGGACCTCGGAATCGACCGCCGCCACCTGTATCGCAAGCTCCAGGCCTACGGCATCGACCCCGAACGCGGTTCGTGAACGGGGTGGCCGCCAACCGGTTCGTCGTCGGCACCGCCGGCCACGTGGATCACGGCAAGACGCGGCTCGTCCAGGCCCTGACCGGGGTCGACTGCGACCGCTGGGAAGAGGAGAAGCAGCGCGGCATCACGATCGACCTCGGCTTCGCCTCGATGGTCGAGGACGGCTGGCAGATCGGCTTCGTCGACGTGCCCGGCCACGAACGCTTCGTCCACAACGCCCTCGCTGGGCTCGGCGGCATTCAGATGATGGTGCTGGTCGTGGCCGCTGACGAGGGGGTCATGCCGCAGACCCTGGAGCACCTCGCGATCTGTTCGCTGCTCCGGATCCCCGCCGGTCTGGCGGTGCTATCGAAGACGGACCTCGTCTCGGCCGACCTCGTGGAGCTCGCCGAACTGGAACTCGAGGAGGCGCTTGCCGAAACCCCGTTCGCCGGCGCGCCGATCCTGCCGGTGTCGGCCCAGACCGGCGAAGGCCTGGACCGGCTCCGCGCGGCCCTGGTGGAGCTCGCCAGGTCGGCGGCCCCGATCGACCGTTATCGCCGCCTTCCCGCCCGGCTGCCGATCGACCGGGCCTTTCACCTGCGGGGACTCGGCGTGCTGGTCACCGGCACCCTCGCCCGGGGCATCGTGACCGTCGGCGACGAACTGGACATCCTGCCCGCCGCGGGCCGTGCCCGCGTACGCAGCATCGAGGTCCACGGCGACAGCCGCCAGCAGGCGGAGGCCGGTGAGCGCACGTCGCTCCAGCTCGTCGGCGTCGATCTCGAGCAGGTCGCCCGCGGCCACGAGCTGACCGCCCCCGGCGTCTACCGCGCCACGACTTCCCTGCTCGTGCGCTGCCGGCTGCTCGCCACGGCGCCCGAACCGCTCGACGGCAGCAGCCCGGTGCGGCTTCACGTGAACGCCGCGCAGCGGATCGGCAAGCTGCGGCCGCTCGAGACCGCCCGGCTCATGCCCGGCCAGGAAGCGGTGGCCGAGATCCGGCTCGACGAGCCCCTGGTGGCGGTTCGCGGCGACCGCTTCGTCATCCGCAGGCCCTCGCCCCAGACGACGCTCGGCGGCGGAGACGTGCTCGACCCGGCCTGGAGGCGTCCTCGAGGCAAGGCTCTCGGAGCGACGATCGACGCGCTCCGCTCCGGCGACCGGCAGGCCGCCGCCGTGCAGTGGGCCGCCGGCAGCCGCGAGGCGGGCCTTTCGACGACCGAACTTGCCCTGCGTCTGGGCGTCGTCCCCGCCGACGCCCGGGAGGTGCTGAACGGCGCCGCGCGGGCGGGCCTGCTGCTCGACGCGGGCGCCGGCGGCCGCTTCGTCACCGCGGCGACAGTCCGTCGCGTGACCCGGCGTGCCCGGCGTCTGGTCGAGGCGCACTTCGCCGCCGACCGCCTCTCGCGCGGCATGCCGAAGGCCGAACTGGTCCGCCGGCTGCTGGGCGCGCGCGCCGCCGACCTCGCCCCGGCCTACCTGGACTGGTCGAGCCGCGGCGGCAAGGACTTGAGCGTCGTCACGGACGGCGAACTCGTGACTCTCCCGGACCGCACCAGCGAACTGACCGGCGCCGAGTCCAGGCTCGCCCAGGACATCGTCCAGGGGTTCGAGGCGCAGGGGCTCACCCCCGGCTCTCCCGAGGAACTCTGCCGCACCGTCGGCGCCAAGCCCCAGGTCTTCGACGGCGTCCTCCGCTACCTGGTCGAGCGCGGCAAGCTGGCCCGGCTGCCGAACGGCCTCGTGCTGGCCGCAAGCTCCCTGGAGCGCTTCCAGGCCGACCTTCTCGCCACGGGCTGGGACACCTTCACCGTCGCCGAGTTCAAGGACCGCTTCGGCCTCACCCGGAAGTGGGCGATTCCCCTGCTGGAGCACCTGGACCGCCAGAGGTTGACGCGCCGGGAGGGGGACCGGCGCCGGGTGCTGCGGCCGCGGCATAGGATGGAGGCCTGACATGCGGGTCGGCGTTCCCACCGAGATCAAGACGGACGAGCACCGGGTCGCGATCACGCCCGCCGGCGTCGCCGCCCTCACAGCCCGCGGCCACGAGGTGGCAATCGAGTCCGGCGCGGGCGTCGGCAGCGCGATCCCGGACGACGCGTACCGCGCGGCCGGGGCCGCGATCGTGGACGGAGCGGACGCCGTGTGGGCGCAGGCCGACCTCGTCCTCAAGGTCAAGGAGCCCCTCGAACCCGAGTTCGAGCGCATGCGGCCGGGACAGGTCCTCTTCACCTATCTTCACCTGGCGGCGTCGGAGCAGCTCACGGCGAGCCTGCTGGAGCGGCGGGTCGTCGGCATCGGCTACGAAACGGTGCAACTCGCCGACGGCACGCTGCCGCTGCTGGTGCCGATGTCGGAAGTCGCCGGGCGGCTCTCGATTCAGGCCGGCGCCGCCTGCCTGGAGCGGCGGGCCGGCGGCAAGGGCATCCTGCTGCCCGGCGTCTCCGGCGTGCGGCGCGGCCTGATCACGATCATCGGCGCCGGCGTCGTCGGCATGAACGCCTGCGTGGTCGGCGTCGGCCTCGGCGCGGAGGTCACGATTCTCGACATCAACCCGCTGCGCCTCGGCTACGTGCGGGACGTGGTCCAGGGCCACGTCACGACGCTGATGTCGAACGCGGCCAACATCGAGGGCGCGGTGGCTTCGGCCGACCTCGTCGTCTGCTCCGTGCTGATCCCCGGCGCCCGCGCGCCGCGCCTCGTCACCCGCGCCCATCTGGCAGAGATGGAACCCGGATCCGCGCTCGTCGATGTCGCCGTCGACCAGGGCGGCTGCGCCGAAACCAGCCGCCCCACGACCCACCGCGACCCCCGCTACGTCGAGGAGGGCGTGGTCCACTACTGCGTCTCGAACATGCCGGGCGCCGTGCCGCACACCTCGACCTACGCCCTGACCAACGCGACGATGACCTACGCGCTGGAGATCGCCGACCGCGGCTGGCGCGAGGCCGCGGGACGCGACCCGGCCCTCGCCTCGGGCGTCAACGTCGTCGACGGGCACGTGACCCACGAGGCGGTGGCCGGCGCGCACGGCTTCGAGTACGTGCCGCTGGCCGAAGCGACCGGCTGACCGCCGATCCGGGACCGCTGGTACGCTCCCTCGGTGGGCGCACACGGCGGTTCGATGTCCTTCGGCGTGGTCCTTCAGCCGGACCCGCCGATCTCACGCGTCGTCGAACTCGCGGTCCTGGCCGAGCGCCACGGCTTCGACCAGAGCTGGCTGTTCGACTCCCACGTCCTGTGGCCGGAGCCGTTCGTCATCTTCTCCCGGATCCTGGCGAGCACGGAACGGATGGGCGTGGGGCCGATGGTCACGAATCCCGGCACGCGGGATGTGACGGTCCTGGCGTCGCTGTTCGCGACTCTGGACTCCATGTACCCGGGCCGCACGCTCTGCGCGATGGGCCGGGGCGACTCGGCGCTGCGCTACATCGGCCGCCGGCCGGAGTCGCTGGCGGCCTCGGTGAACGCGATGAACGTCATCCGGGCGCTGTTCGCGGGCCGCGAGGCGGACCTGGGCGGCACTTCCGTGTCGATTCCCTGGCGCGAGGGAGCGGACGCCGAGTTGCCGGTGTGGTTCGCGGCTTACGGCCCGAAAGCGCTGGACACGGTGGGCCGCCATGCCGACGGCTTCGTGCTGCAACTGGCCGACCCGAAGATCCTGGAGTGGACGCTACAGGCGGTCCGCGACGCGGCCGAGGACGAGGGCCGCGACCCGGACGCGATCACCGTCTGCGTGGTCGCGCCGGCCTACGTCGGCGACGACATCGAGCACCAGCGGGACCAGTTGCGCTGGTTCGGCGGCATGGTCGGCAACCACATTCACGACCTCGTCATGCGCTACGGCGAGGACGACTCGAAGGTGCCGCACGTGCTCGCCGAGTACATCCGCCAGCGGCAGGGATACGACTACTCCCATCATGGCCGCAGCGGCAATCCGGACACCGAGTTCGTGCCCGACGGCATCGTCGACCGGTTGTGCGTGCTGGGCACGGCGGAGGACCACATCGCGAAGCTGCGGGAACTGAAGGCCCTGGGCGTGGACCACTTCGCCGTGTACCTGATGCACGACGACAAGGAGGGGACGCTGGCGGCGTACGGGGATCGGGTGATTCCGGCGCTGCGCAAGAAGGAGTAAACGCGTCTTCCTGGCCGCCTTCGGCGGCGGCGGATCAGCACCCGGGTGGCGCGTTTCGCGCCACCCGTGAACCAGCCGTACGCCCGTCATCGGGCGCACGGCTGACAGACCCGCGTAACCCAGTAAACGCGTTCCCTGGCCGCCTTCGGCGGCAGCCGGCGAGGGCGCCGGCGCACCCGGTGTGGAGCATTCTGAGAAGAACGGCGCACCCGGTGTGGGGCGCCTTGCCTTCTATGCCGAAGTTCTGAGCGGCAAAGCGGCAATTCCGTTGTGGGTACGGGGGTTGTCGTGGGTTCGGATGTGTCCGGTACTGGGTACGGTCCTTTCAGGTTCGTACGCCGAGGAGTCTGAGAGCCTCCTGCTGGAGCGGCGTCGGCCGGGCCAGGATGTTGGCGATCGCGTCGTTGTTTCCGGGCGTCCTGACGCGGTTTCTGGTGAGCGTGGCAAGGTCTTCGATGAGTGTCTGGAAGCTGTGCACGGGCAGTCCGTCGGGGGTGCAGCCGGAGTTGGCCTTGATCTTCGCGGCGTTGGATTTCCGCGCCGGTTCGACGGGCGAGGCGCGTTCGTCGGTCTTGGCGTGGTCGTCGAAGAGGATGGTTGCGAGGCGTTTTCGCATGTGCCACTCGACGTAGTAGGCGAGGACGCAGAGGAGGACATGTGCGCGCACGCGTCCGGCGAGCCGGTGATGCACGGGTCGCACCTTGAGGTCGACGCTCTTGAGGCTGCGGAAGACCCGTTCGACGTGGCTCAGGCTCTTGTAGGAGCGTACGGCCTCGTCGGCGGGCAGGTCGTCTTCCGGGACGTTGGTGCGGATGACGTAGAGGCCGTCGAGGGCGGCCTCCCGGGCGATGCGCTCCTGGTTGCGGCGCCAGTTGAAGCCGTCGTCGGCGATCTCGACGTCGTAGTGCTTGGCGACCTTGTACTTGCGCAGGGCGCGGTCGGCTCTGACAGCGATGGCTTCGCTGCCGCGCAGCGGCCTGTTCTTTCGCTTCGTGGCCTTCTCGACGGCTTCGAGGAGCTCGTCGGTCATGTCGAGCAGTTCCAGGCGCTTGCGGCGGCGCTCGGCGGCCAGAAGCGGGTTTCGGCACACGATCAGCCGCTCCTTGGGGTACAGCTCCGGGACGCTGATCTCGGCCATGTCCCGCCGGTCGAAGAGCGACAGTTGCAGGTGCCCCTGCTCGGCCAGGGTGCGGATCGCAGGTGCGCGCAGGGCGCTGATCCAGTCCAGGCCGGAGGGTTGGAGGTCTTCCTCGATGCGGGCGTTGGTGATCAGTCCGCGGTCGCCGACGACGATGACCCGGTCCAGCGAGAAGCGGCCGCACAGTTTCCGCGCTTGGCTGCCCAGGGCGCCGGGATCGGCGGTGTTGCCCTCGAAGACCTCGACCGCTGTCGGGCATCCCTCCCGGTTCGCGAGCAGGGCGAGGACGATCTGGAGCTTGCCCCGCTTCTTGTCCCTGGAGTAGCCGTGTCTGGCCAGCGGACACTTGCCGCCCTCGAGGTACACCGAGGTCAGGTCGCAGAGGACGAGCGAGCCGTTCTCGAGATGCCGCCTGGCGAGACCACGTTCGATCTTCGGCTGCCGTTCGAGCAGCCAGTCCATGGCGTCGTAGAGGTCTTCGGCCGAAGCGTCTTCGACGCCGAGTTCTTCGGCGAGGGTGTGGTTGGCTGTCTCGCTGGCGAGTCCTCGGGCGGTGGCGAGCTTGGACCGTGGTTCGAGGATGCGGGCGGCGATCATGGCGACGGCGAGGGCTCGTTGTCTGGAGGGTTTGCGGTCGATCAGTCTTTCGAGGCCGAGCTTCCTGATGGTGCCGAGGGTGGCGGCGACGTGTCCGTGTGGTTTGGCCCGCAGGATCTGGAAGGCGTCGTCGAGGGAGGCGAGGGCTACGCCGCCCTTGAGGAGCGTTCTGATTCCCTCGACGACGTCGTCCGGCAACCTGGAGAGGTTTGCGATGGTGCGTTTCCTGACCTTTCCGTCGCGTCGGTAGGACTCTCTCAGCAGCACCGCGGGCGGGGAGTTGCGGTTGGGCACGCGTTCGATGTACATGGCTTCGAATTGTAGACGACAAACCTCACTGTGTCTATCTCCATTCTCACTATTACATGGCTACGAATGACAGCGTAAACGCTGTGCCCGACGGCCCGAAACCCAACCGCGACAAGCCCAAACGCACCACGTGAACCCGTGGAACGCTCAGAACTTCGGTCTATGCCTTGGCTTCGTACCAGTCGGGGCCGGAGTCCATGTCGACGACCAGGGGCACGCTCAGGTCGGCGACGCCTTCCATCTCTTCGCGGACCACGGACGTGAGCGCGTCCATGTCCGCGGAGGGCGCTTCAAGCACCAGCTCGTCGTGGACGGTCAGGAGCAGCCGGGCCTCCTCGAGCTCGGCCCGCAGGCGCAGGTCGACGGCGATCATCGCCAGCTTCAGCAGGTCCGCGGCGGTGCCCTGGATGCGGGCGTTGACGGCCATCCGGCGGGCGTTCTCGCGTACCGCCCGGTTGCGGCTCCTGATGTCCGGGATGTAGCGGACCCGGCCGTAGAGGGTCTCGACCTGGAGTGTCTCCTCCGCACTGGCCAGGGTCTGCTCGGTGTAGGCGCGCACCCCGGGGAAGCGCTCGAAGTAGGCGTCGATGAAGGCCTGCGCCTCGCCGCGGGCGATGCCCAGCGCGCGTGCCAGACCGAAGGCGCTCATGCCGTAGATGATCCCGAAGTTGATCGTCTTGGAGGCGCGGCGCTGCTCGTCGGTGACCAGCGCCGGCGCCACGCCGAAGACGGTGGCCGCGGTCGAGCGGTGGATGTCGCCGCCGTGCCGGAAGATGTCGACCAGGGCCTCGTCGCCCGAGATGTGGGCGAGCACGCGTAGTTCGATCTGGCTGTAGTCCGCGACCAGGAGCAGGTAGCCCTCGCGGGCCCGGAAGGCGCGGCGCACCTGGCGGCCGATGTCGGTGCGGATCGGGATGTTCTGGAGGTTCGGGTCATGCGAGGACAGCCGGCCGGTGGCCGCCACCGCCTGGTGGTAGCGGGTGTGCAGGCGGCCGTCGGCGGCGACGAGGTTCGGCAGCGCGTCGACGTAGGTCGACTTGAGTTTGGTCAGTTCCCGGTAGTGCAGGACCTTCGCCGGCACCCGGTGGCCCTGCTGCGCCAGGTGCTCCAGGACATCGGCGCCGGTCTTGTACTTCTTCGTCTTGCGGGTGCGGCCGGGCGAAGGCAGGCCAAGGTTGTCGAACAGGACGACGCCGAGCTGTTGTGGCGACAGAATGTTGAAGCGTTCTCCGGCCTCGTCGAAGATCTCCTCCGCCAGATCACCGGCGTCGAGCTCAAGGCGCCTCGACATGTCGGCCAGCACGCCCGAGTCGAGCTCGATGCCCTCCTCCTCCATCGCCGCCAAAACCGGCAGCAGGGGCGCCTCGATCCGCTCGTAGACCTCGCGGGCGGCAGGCGACTCCCGCCACTGCTCGTCGAGCGCCTCGAGGATCAGCGCGGGAAGCACCGCCTGCTCGGCGGCGTAGAGGCCGAGCCCGGCGTCGTCGCCCAGCGTCGCCGTGCCCGCGTCCAGTCCCGCGTCCGCCGGCGTCGTCGCCTGGTAGAACAGCCGGTCGAGCGCGACGGTCGCCAGTCCGAAACTGCGCACGGCGGAATGGACCAGGTAGGCCATCAGCATCGTGTCCACCAGGCGAGCCGCGACCGCCGGCCGGCCCTCGTGATGCGGACAGAGCCGGACGACTTCCTTCAGGTCGTGGCCGACGAGTTCCAGGCCGGGGGCGGCGAGCCAGGACCGCAGCTTCGCCGACACGACGTCCCGCAGGCCGGGACGTGCAAAGTCCGCGAAACAGGCACGGCCAACCGCCGGTTCGCCCGACGCGGTCTGCCCGCCGGACCCGCTAGCGGCCTGCCCGGCTGCGGCGTCTCCATCGGCAGCGTCCGCTCCCACCGTACGGCCAAGTCGCGCGAACGACAGTCCCACCGCTTCGCCGCCGCGCCGGAACACGACGCCGAGGGCAATCCGGGGTCCCATCTCCAGGACCGCGGCCTCGAACGCCTCGACGGAGTCCAGGACGACGGCGGGCTCGATCTCCGGACCGCCGCTCTCGCTCTCCAGCTCCTTGAGCAGGCTCCAGAACTCGAACTCGCGGCACAGGTCGGCCAGCGCCTCGTAGTCCGGGGCTTCCATCTCCAGGGCCTCGGGCTCGAACGGAACATCGAGATCCGTGTGGATCGTGACCAGCTCCCGGGACAGCAGGGCCTGATCGGCGTGTTCCTGCAGCCCCTCGCGGTAGGCCTTGCGCTTGAGTCCGGACGCCGCTTCCAGCAGGGCCTGGAGGTTGCCGTGCTCCCTGATCAGGGTCTGCGCGCCCTTCTGGCCGATGCCGGGAACGCCCGGCACGTTGTCCACCTTGTCCCCGACCAGGGCGAGCACGTCGACGACCTGCTCAGGCGGCACCCCGAAGTCCTGCTCGACCAGGGCCGGGTCGTAGGTCTTCTCGCGGCCGGTGTGGAGCAGCGACACGCGATCGCTCACGAGCTGGAACAGATCCTTGTCCGCGCTGACGATCGTGACCTCGTAGCCCGCGTCCTCGGCCTTGCGCCCCAGCGTGCCGATGACGTCGTCCGCCTCGTAGCGCTCGAGCTCGAGGATCGGGATGCGGAAGGCCTCGATCGCCCGCCGGATCGCGGGCATCTGGGCCTTCAGGTCCTCCGGCATCGGGGCCCGGTTCGCCTTGTACTCGGCGTAGGCCTCGGTGCGAACCGTTGCCCGTCCGACATCGAGGGCGATGCCGAGCAGCGGCGGCTCTTCCTCGCGCAGCAGCTTGCGCAGCATGTTGATGAAGCCGTAGATCGCGTTCGTCGGCTCTCCCGCCGACGTCGACAGACCCCGGATCGCGTAGAAGGCGCGGAAGATCGTCGAGTAGCCGTCGATCAGGTACAGACGCTTCGCGGTCACGGCGGGCACTACTCTAGTGCCGGGTCGTAGAATTACGGTGCCCTCCAGCGAACTGTCGCCGCAAGCCATGCCTCGAACCCTCCCCGCCCTTCTTCTCCTCGCCGCGCTCACTCCGGCCGCGGCGTCCGCCCAGCCGACCGAGGAGCAGGTGCGGCTCCACGGCATCGGCTACGCGCAGCTCGAGAACGAGCGCGAGGTCGAGGCCGAGAGCACCTACCGGGAGCTGATCGACCTCGTGCCCGACGAGCCTCTCGGTCACGCCAACCTGGCCGTCGCGCTGCTGCGGCAGGACCGGAAGGACGAGGCGCTCGCCGCCATCGACGGCGCGCTGGAACTGGGCGGCGACAGGGGCGACCTGCTGATGATCCGCGCCGCCATTCTCAGCGCGGGCGCCGGAAGCAACGAAGAGGCGTTGGCCGACTACCGCCGCGCCGCCCGGGCCGAGCCCGACGATCCCGAGATGCAGTACGCCCTCTTCCAGCACGCCGAGATCATGGACGGCGCCGAGGCCGAAGCCGATCGCCGAACCGCGGTCGAACGGCTCCGGGGCCTGCGGCCCGACAATCTGGTCGTCCTGCTGTTGAGCGGAGCCGCCGCGCTCGAAGACGGCGACCGCGGTCGAGCCAGCGACGACTACCTCCGTGTACGGGAATTGATCTGGCAGGCCCACCCGACCGCGGAACGGTTGGTCGAGGAGGTCCTCGACGCCCTGGAAGCCGACGACCTCGAAAGCGCCCGCCGGAGCTCCGCTCCCCGGCTCAGGAACGTCCTCCTGGCCACGGCCGGGTGGCGCAGCAGCCTGGCCGAGGTCTACACGAACATCCCGGGCATTCCGGTCGAGCGCTTCGTGGACGAGTCGCCGATCGAGGACTTCGGACCGGCGCTCCCGGTCCGTTTCCGCGCGACCCGCATCGACAACGCGGCCGCCGCCGGCCGGGCGCTCGAGGTCGCGGACTTCGACGGCGACGACCGGCCCGACATCGCCTGGGTGGCCGCCGGGGACGGCTTGGAGACCGGACTCTCGCAACTTCAGTTGCGGCGCGCCTCCGCCGGCCTCGCGGCCCCTGGCACGGCCCCGGAAACGGACGCCCGGTTCCTGGTCGTCGGCGACGCCGACAACGACCGGCGACTCGACCTGGTCGCCGCCGGCGATCCACTCGCCGTCTGGCAGGTGGACGCCTCGGGCGACACGCCCCGCTTCGCCGACACGAGCGACCGCTTCCTGGCGCAGCCCTTCGCCATCGACGCCGCCGACCTGATCGACTTCGACAGCGACGGCGACCTCGATCTCGCGGTGGCGCGAACCGGCGGCGGGCCCGATCTGCTGCGGAACGTGTCCGGCGAGGGGGCTTTCGAGGGTCCGCTCGAGGCCCTGGGATCCAGCGCGTTGCCGCAGGTCGAGCCGCGACGGTTCCATCACCTCCAGGCCACCGACGCCGACCGCGACGGCGACGCGGATCTCCTGCTGGCGCACGACGCCGGCGTCCTCTGGCTGGAGAACCTCCGCCAGGGGCGCTTTGCCGAGAGGACGCCGCCCGCACCCGAGCGAAACCTGCTGGGAAGGCTCGTCGGCCGGCTGCTCGGCGACGACGCCGAGCCCGCGCTCGCGACCGGGACTCCGGTACGCGTCGTTCGCACCGCAGACCTCGACCGCGACGGGATTCCCGAGTTCGTGCTCGCCGGCGCTTCCACGGTCGTGCTGAAGACCGGCGAGAACGGCGCACTCGCCCCGTTCCCGCTGACAGCGGAATCGGTCGACCTTCCCATGGGCGCCACCGACCTGGCCCTGCTCGACGCCGACAACGACGGCCGCCGCGACCTCGCCCTGGTCGCTGGCGGCGAGCTGCGGGTGCTGACCCAGACCTCGGACTCGGGACCCGAAGCGCTCGAATTCCAGCTCGCCCAGGTCGCCGGTCTGCCCCGGGACGCCGGCTTCAGCGCCGTGCGCGCCGAGGACCTGGACGACGACGGCGACCAGGACCTCGTTGCCGCGGGCGCCTCCGGCCTCTACCGGATCGAGAACCTGAACGGCGCCGAGAACAACTGGCTCCGGGTTCGCCTGGTCGGTCTCGGCATCGGCAACCAGAAGAACAACGTCTTCGGCCGCGGCACGACGATCGAAGTCAAGTCGGAGCGTGCCTACCAGTACATCGAGGTCGACCGGCCGGTCACCCACATCGGACTCGGCAACCGCCGCCGGCCCGACCTGGTCCGCGTCGTGTGGGCCAACGGCGTGCCGCAGAACCGCCTCGACCCGGGCGAGAACATGACGATCGTCGAGGAGCAGGTGCTCAAGGGAAGCTGCCCCTTCCTCTACACCTGGGACGGCGAGAAGGTCACCTTCGTCACCGACCTGCTGTGGGGCGCGCCGCTCGGCATGCCGCTCGCCGACGGCGTCTGGAACGGCTACGACCCGGACGAGCTCGTGCGGGTCGACGGCGCCCGGACCCGCGACGGCTTCTACGACCTGCGGATCACCGAGGAGCTGTGGGAGGCCGCCTACATCGATCGGGTGCGGCTCTGGGTGGTCGACCATCGCGAAGGCGTGGAAGTGGCGAGCAACCTCCGGATCGTTCCGGGCCGGGGACACGTCGGCCGCCCGCCCGACGAGGTCGTCGCCGGCTCGAACATCCGGCCCGTGGTCCAGGCGACGGACGGCCGCGGCCGCGACGTGACGGAGCGCGTCCGGGTCCGCGACGAGGTCTACGCCGACGGCTACCGGCGCTCGCGCTTCCAGGGCCACGCCGCCGAGCCCTGGACGTTCACCTTCGACCTCGGCGAAGCACCCGGCAAACCGGTGCGGCTGTGGCTCGACGGCTGGGTGTTCCCCGCCGATGCGAGCCTGAACCTCGCCATCGCCCAGGCGGTGGAGCACGGCGGCCTGGAGATGGTGATGACCCGGCTCGAGGTCGAGACCGGGGACGGCTGGCAGACCCTGCTCGATCCGATGGGCTTCCCGCCCGGCAAGACGAAGACAATGGTCGTCGACACCCCGCCGCTGCCGGCGGGCGCCAGCAGGCTCCGGATCGTGACCACCCGCTGGCTGCATTGGGACCGGGTCGCCTGGAGCAGCGAGCCGGACGGCATCGACGGCGACGACGTCGTCGTCCAGGCCCGTCTGAACGCGGCGAGCGCCGACCTCTCGTACCGCGGCTTCTCGGCGCCAACCCGGCCCGCGCCCAACGGCCCGCACCTGTTCGACTACCAGCGCACAAGCGCCGAGTCTCCCTGGCTGCCCTTCCCCGGCCGCTACACGCGCTTCGGCGACGTCCGCGAGCTGCTCGACGACGTCGACGACCGGCAGGTCGTGATCGGCCCCGGCGACGAGATTCGCGTGCTCTTCGACGCCCGGGAGTTGCCGCCGCCCGCGCCCGGCTACTCCCGCACCGTGTTCCTCGAGAGCTTCGGCTGGGACAAGGACGCCGACCGCAACACCTGGAAGGCCGACAGCAACCTGCCGCTGCCCTTCCAGGCGATGTCCGGCTACCCGTTCGCGCCGGGCGAGAGCTACCCGCGGACGCCGGAACTCGACGCCTACCGAGAGCAGTGGCTGACGAGGATCGTCGGCCCGGAAACACCGTTCAGCCCGGCAGCAAGCCCCTAGGTCGCACACTGGGTGCGCCGGCGCCCTCGCCGGCTACCGCCGAAGGCAGGTGCCGCGGGTCTTCTGACCCGCGGAAGAAACGCGCCGCGAAGCGGCGACCACTCCGGCGGCATCGCCGCCGACTCCGCTACGCTATCCGCCGGCCGGCGGCCAGCCCGCCGCCATCACAGCACAACGCCTGACGGGAGGGAACAAACGTGGCAAACGGCTCCGGCGGACGCGGCAGGTTCGGTCAACTCGGATTCATCTTCGCCGCCGTCGGCTCCGCCATCGGCCTCGGCAACATCTGGAAGTTCCCGTACATCACCTACGCCAACGACGGCGGTTCCTTCGTCCTCGTCTACCTGGCCGCGATCGCGCTGATCGGCCTGCCGATCATGATGGCCGAACTCGTCATCGGACGGAGTACCCGGCAGAGCCCCGTCGGCGCGTTCGTCGAGGCGGCCAAAGGGGCGGTCGGAGGCAAGGCCTGGGGCGCCGTCGGCGCATTGGGAACGCTCGGCAGCTTCATCCTCCTGTCGTACTACGCGCTGATCGCCGGCTGGACGGTCTACTACTTCGGCCAGTGCCTGAGCTGGTCGTTCGGCGGCTTCGACACCGGCGGACAGACCCTCGGCGACTCTTTCGGCGCCTTCCTCGGCAACGGGCCGCTCCAGATCGGCTTCCACGCCCTGTTCATGGCCGTGACGGTCGGCGTCGTCACCCTGGGCGTGCACGACGGCATCGAACGGGTGGCGAAGACGTTGATGCCGGTGCTCGGGGCCATCCTCATCCTGCTCGTCATCAACTCGTTCTGGAGCCCGGGCTTCGGCGAGGCGGTCCGCTTCCTGTTCCACGTCGGTCCGGTCACCGCCGACGGCCTGCTGGAGGCGGTCGGCCACGCCTTCTTCACCCTCTCCGTCGGCATGGGCGCGATGATCACCTACGGCTCCTACATGAGATCGAGACAGTCGATCCCGAAGAGCGCAGCCGCGATCACCCTGCTCGACACCCTGGTGGCCCTGATGGCCTGCATCGTCATGTTCTCCATCATCTTCAGCGTCGACGCGGCGGAACGGACAGGGACCTTCGGCAAGAGCGCAACGATCCTGTTCACGACGCTGCCGCAGATGTTCTACGAGATGCCGCTCGGCGTCGTCCTGGCGCCGCTGTTCTACCTGCTGGTCGGCTTCGCGGCGCTGACCTCGACCATCTCGCTGCTCGAAGTCGTCGCCGCCTACCTGATCGACCGCCGAGGCCTGAGCCGGCGCAAGGCCAGCCTGCTCTCCGGCGGCGCCGTCTTCCTGTTCGGCATCCCCTCGGCGCTATCCCTGGGCGCCGTCACCGGCTTCTCCTCCTGGGCGCCCCTGGGCGAACGCACCGCCGGTTTCTTCGACACGATGGACTACACCGTCTCGAACTGGATCCTGCCCCTCGGCGGCCTGACCCTGGCGATCTTCGTCGGCTGGTTCCTGAGCCGCCGCAAGTCCCGCGACGTCCTGGCCGATGGCCATGGCGACGTGAGCCGGTGGTACTTCCTCTGGCGCGACGTGCTGCTGCGCTTCGTCTGCCCGGTCGCGATCCTGTGGATCATCTGGGCCGTGATCGGGGGGCGGTCGTTCGCGTAGAAGCCGGCCGTTTCCGGGAAGCACGCGCCGTGCGTCGGGGTCGGCGTGCAGTTACTTGCCGAGCAACTCGAACAGTCTCTCGCGGTTCCATCCGGCGGTGCGCATGTTGGAGGTCAACGCCCTGCGACTGAGAGCGCGCCGGCCTCGGGGGATCACGATCGGCCGTGCGAAGCCGGGCTTGGTCCATGTCTCATGAGGTCCCGAGTCGCCCCGCTTCGTCCATCCGTCGAGTCCGCAGATTCGCCGAAACTCCCTCGGGCTAACCTGGGGCAGCTTCCGCGACACGGTGGACCACCAGGTCGATCGGGACCGAGATTGCGCTCTCTGCCGGCTCCGCGTGCAGCTTGAGCGGCACAAGGCCGCAGTCCACCAGCACTTCGTTCAGCGTGCCCATCTCGTGGCATGTGGCCAGGAACAGAGAGACCGCGTCGTTCAGCATCTCCAGCGCATCGGCCTTGTCCGCCCCCTGGCTCGCGACGTCAAGCTCGGGGCACCATGCCACGCACACATCCCCCTCCTGCTCGAACTTCGCCGACAAGACCAGCTGCCAAGAGGCCATAGCCAGAACTCCTTCAGTCTCCGCGACCCGTACGCGCGTTCCGCAAGAGTATAGGCGGTGTTCCAGTTCGGGCCGTCCTTCAAGCGGCGGCCGCCACCACCGCTCAACCTTGCGGCCGGGGATCGCCGCGGCGCCCGTGCCGCCCGTCACTCCGACGACGCGCCCTTCAGTGCATCCCAGGTGTAGCCCTCAAGAATGCACGAACCCAGGATGCGCGGCGCGACGTTGAGATTCGCCAGCTCCATGCCCACCCTGTCGTCGTCGAACGGCGTGTTGCGTAAGGCTCGATCTTCGTGCTCGGGCTCGGCGGCAGCGTAGACGATCGCGTCGTCCTCGTCGACGATCTCCAGGATCGGATGGACTTCCACAGCTTCGATCACCGCCTCCTCCATCTCGACGCGGTCCAGGCCCGCGGGAATCGCGGCCGCGACCTCTCTTCCGCAGCGCCGGAAGAGCTTCCGCGACTCGGTCTGCAACGCGAGGAAAGCAAGGTGCGCAGGGTTGCCGGCTCGGTCGTGCATTCTCTCTCCTCCATGGGTTCTTCCGCTCATAGGTGCGTCCGGCCCATCGGCCCACTCCGCGAAGAGGAGTCAACGTTCCTCAAGAACCCTACCCAGGAGGTGCCACAGCCGGCAGGCGCTTTGGAAGGCCGGTCAATCCGAAACCTCGACAAAGCGCCGGAACCGCCAATCGAGGAACTCTCGTTCGGGGCGATCCTCGGGTCGGAGCGGGAGGCGCAGCCGGGCACCATCCAGTCCCTTGAGGCTCTGAAGCAGTGGACCGTCCCGGCCGTCCCTGACGGACCTCGCCACGTGTACGCGGCAGTCCGTATCCACACCGATCAGGTGGGCGTCGAACGCGGTGTGGTGGAGCGTCGACATGCAGATGCCGTTGGTCACGGTCGCCGGTCCGTCTTCGGCATCCGGCAGGATGTGGGCACCCACCAGCAGGCGGGACAGCGTCAGGCCGCTGAAGGCGCAACGATGGCCGTACGCCGACTTGGTTCGGCTGCTGAACCATGCTTGGTGATTCCGCCGTTTGGAAGCGACGAGCGAGTAGGACCTCTCCCGCAGTTCGTTCGCCGCAACGCCTGCCTGCGCAGCCTGGGTCGAGCTCATCGTCGGATCGAAAGCGTCGGCGGCAGCAAGCAGCACGCGCCCCAAGCTGAAGTCCAGATCCTCCACCCACACAGGCCAGAGCGCCTCGTAGACCGCCGGCGAGACGCCAACGAAGTAGACCAGGGGCGCGCCCAGACGTCCGGCTTCGTCAAGAGCCCGGTTGGTGGAATCGTCCTTGCCGCCCCGAGCGAGGTCGTAGGCAAGCAGTCCCGTGCGGTAGTCCGGTTCACCCACCTGATCGCGATACCAGATCCGGCGGCCCGCGCGCGGCGCCACCGTCCTGATACTGAGCGCGGCGCCCATCTGTCTGGGCTTGAAGATGCCCGTTGCGCGCCCGGCGAAGTGGACCTTCTCACCGCGGAAGCGGAAGCCCTCGTCGATCAGCTTCCAGGGCAGTCTGGGCCCATGCGCCAGTACGAGCCTCTCCAGTTCAGCGAAGGCGGCCGCTCGAATCGCGGCGTCGGGGTCGGCCTGCACTGGACCTGGAACTACCGGCTATAGCCGCCCTGATGTCGCGCCGCAGCGATCGCGAGATCGAGGCAACACATCCGGTTCAGGTGCCTGGGTTTCCGGATCACTCCCCCACGACGACACCCAGTCGTTCATCGCTTCCTCGGACACAAAAGACCCCGCTTCGGCCTCGTCGATCGCCGCACGTATGGCGACGCGTTTCTCGGCGCAGTTGCGCAGCATGACCTCGATCGCTTCCCCCGCGAGGCGCGACGGAGAACGTCGTTGCCTCTTTGCTTCAACTTCGAGGTTTCTCATGAGAGCCGGGTCGATGTGCAAGCTGGAGCGTTCCATGGTCATTGTGTCGGTCTCTGATCAGGACACGGTTCGGCGTCAGGCCGCCTGACAAGGAACATGCTATGTCGACTCTGGCCGCGTCAAATCGCCTCACCTGCGCGCATGGCGCTCAACGCTCCAGCCGACCGGCGAGCCAGGCCAGGAACTCCGGTTCGATCTCCGCTTCGACTCTGAGTTCCAGCAGCGGCGGCGAGCCCGCAGGCAGCCGGCCGCGGAGCTTGACGGCGTCCTTCGATGTCGTGACGACCGCGTCGCAGCGATGGCGGGCGCAGGCGGATTCGATCGCGCGGAGGGAGCGCGGCGGGTAGCCGTGGTGGTCGGGGAAGCGGAGGTGGTCCACACAATCCAGACCCGCGGCCGCCGCGGTGCGGGCGACGCGCTCCGGGCGGGCGACGCCGGTGACGAGCAGCGGTCGCTCCGGTGACGGGCCGGCCAGGAGTTCGGACCGAAGCGTCGAGGTGAACACCGGGCCCTTGAAGCCGTGGCGGCGCAGGGTCGGCTCGAAGTCGGCCGGCGGTTCGACGCCTCTTTCGAGACCGGTGATCACCGCGGCGTCGGCGAGGCGCACCATGCCCAGGGGCTCGCGCAGGCGGCCTCCGGGCAGGAGGAGGCCGCCTGCGAACGGGTCGGTGGCCGGGAAGGTCAGGATCTCCACGTGGCGGCGCACCCGCAAATGGGAGAAACCGTCGTCCAGCACGAAGACGTCGACGTCGGGCGCGCGATCGAGGGCCAGGGCGGCGGCGGCGCGGCGGTCGGCGCCGACCGCCACCACCACGCCCGGCGCCTGCCCGGCGAGCATCACCGGCTCGTCGCCGGCCTGTTCCACCGAAGCGAGCGGCCCCTCGCCGAGGCTCACGATCAGAGGTTCCCGGCCCTTGCGGCGGTAGCCGCGCGACAGCACGGCGACTCTCTTGCCCCGGTCGGCCACGCCCCGCGCCACCGCGATCACCGCCGGCGTCTTGCCGCTGCCGCCCCAGTGCAGGTTGCCGATGCTGACGGTCGGCCGGCCCAGGCTCGTGGCCCGGGTCGACCAGTGGCGGCGACGCCGATGGTGGCCCCACTCGTAGAACCGTTGCCAGGGGCTCCAGGCCATGTCAGTCGCGGTCCGGAGTGCCGGTGGAGACGCCGGCGCGCCCAGTGGGGTCGGCGGCGGCTGGCGGAACGGACAGGTCAACGACCTGGCGAAGCAACTCCACGGAGCGCTCGACGGCGCCGCGGTTGCGGTCGACGAGCGCCAGGCCGCGGGCGCCCCGCTCTGCCGAATCGTCCGGCCGGTCCAGAACCTGCCGCCAGGCGCGGGTCAACGCCTGCCCGTCCCGCACGACGGCGAGGGCGCCGGCGGCCTCGAAGTCGCGCGCGATGCGCCGGAAGTTCTCCATCGACGGACCGACGATCACCGGCACGCCGAACCGCGCCGCCTCGATCGGGTTGTGGCCGCCGGTCGGCACGAGCGTGCCGCCGATGAAGGCGGCGGACGCGAGCCGGTAGATCGAGGCCAGCTCGCCCAGGGAATCGAGCAGGACGATCCCGGGCGGCGAGGCCGGCCGCGGCGCCGTGCCCCCGGCCGCGTCCATCCGGCTCCGCCGGATTGCCGACAGGGGCCGTTCCTCCACCTCCCGCCACGCCTCGTCGAAGCGTTCCGGATGACGGGGCGCCAGGACGAGCAGCGCCTCGCGCTCCAGCCGTTCGAAGGCGTCGAGGACGATCGCCTCTTCGCCCGGCATTGTCGAGCCCGCGATGAGGACCGGCCGCTCCGCCGCGAGGTCCCGCAGGGCGTCTTCCAGGCCGGCCACCGGAGCCGGTTCAGGGGTGTCGAACTTCAGGTTCCCCGTCATCGACGTGCGTTCGCGTCCCGCGCCCAGACTCAGCAAACGTTCCTCGTCCTGCGGACTCTGGGCGCCCAGGCCCTCCAGCGGGTCGAGCAGAAGTCGCCGGTAGAGACGGCCGGCCCGCTTCATCCGGCCATAGCTGCGGTCGCTGATCCGGGCGTTGAGCACCGCCACGGGCATCGACCGGCGGCGGCAGTCCCGCAGCAGCAGGGGCCAGAGCTCGCTCTCGAAGAGGACCAGCGCCCGCGGCGCGTACCGGTCCAGGAACCGGCCGACGAGCAACCCCAGATCGAACGGCAGGTAGGTGACGACGACGCTCCGGCCGTCCGCGCCGAGCGGCTCGAACAGCCTCTTCGCCGCCGCCTGGCCGGTGGGCGTCACCGTCGTCACCACCAGGTCGAGGTCCGGCGGCAGGGCCCGCGCCAGGGTCGCCGCCACTCCGGCCTCGCCCACCGACGCGGCGTGCAACCACAGCGGTCTGGTTCCCCGGGCCTCCGGCAAGCGTCCCAGCCGGGCAGGAAGCGTCGGCAGGTAGTGCCGGCCGCGGCGCGCCAGCAGCACCGGCGCCGCCACGCCCAACCCTGCCGCCATCGCGAGCTGGTAGAGGAACCACATAAGGTGACGGCCGGGCGCCGAACCGCTTCCGGTGCGAGGCGCAGTGAACTCATGGGGCTGCCGAAGCCCCGTATCGACGGACGAGTATAATTCCGCCGCCTGCTGGCGGAGGGCCCTCCAATCTCCCGACGCGCGGCTTGGACGCTTTGCCCCGGGCCTCCGTATCAACAGCGAGGCATGAGATCCGCGCAAGCCATCCGCATGGAACCGCCACGCGAAGATCCTCCCCGGAGCGGTCTGACGATCGCGTACTCCCGTCACCAGCGTCAGGTGGCGTGGGCCGACGCGTCCGACCTCGAGCTCCTGGAGGGCCTTCGCGGCGACGACGACCTCGCTCTCGACGAACTGATGCGCCGCAAGACGACCCCGTTGGTTCGTCTGGCCACCCGGCTCGTGGGAAACCGGGAAGACGCACGCGACATCGTCCAGATCGCCTTCCTGCGCATCTGGAACTCGCGGCATCGCTTCGACCGCCGGTACAGCCCGAACACGTGGATCTACCGGATCGTCTCGAACCTCGCGATCGACCACCTGCGCTCCCGTGCCTCCCGCCTCCGCTCGTTGCAGAGCTTCCAGTTGCACGACGATCACCAGCGGGGCGAAGTCTCCGCGCGGCAACTCGATTCGCTGTCCGCCAGTGAGGTCCGGTCCGTGTTTCATGAGCTCGCATCCACTCTGAGCGACAAGCAGCGCGCGGTGTTCGTGCTGCGCGAGATTGAGGGGTTGGCCGGCAAGGAGATCGCCGGCATCCTCGGCATCCGTCCCTCGACCGTCCGCAACCACCTGTTCAACAGCCGCAAGCTGCTCCGCGAGGAGCTGCTCAGGCGCTACCCCGAGTACGCGCAGACAGCCGGGACCCGTGCCGGCAGAAAGGAGCGCCCATGACTTCTCCCTGTCCCGACTGGGCTGCCCTCGTGCGCGAACGCGAGCGGGCCGAACGGAGTTCGGAAGTCGGCGACGCGACGGTGGACGCCGCCTGGGAAGACGCTCTCCGCCACCGCGAGGACTGCGAACGCTGTCGCGCGGCCTCGCTCGACGCCGATCCGCTGCTGCTGTTCAGCGGCAACCTCGCCCGCGACGACGAGGAGGTCAGCGCGGCCGACGTCGAGGCGATCCGCCAGCGCGTGCGGCTCGAGCTCGACGGACGGGCGACCGAGAGGCGTCTGAACGAGGCGCGGAGCGCCCGCCGGCGCCTGCCCATGGCTTCGGTACTGGCCGCCGGGATCGCGGCCGCGGCGCTCGGTCTGAGTTTCCTGCTGTGGCCCGAGAGCGCGCCGCCGGCCGACGAGATCGCGGGCGACCCGCCCGTGCTGCCCGACCACATCGCGATGGCGCCGCTCGTGGAGCCGCTCGGCGACGAGCCGCTGCAGGTCTACCAGCTTCCCGGCAACGGCCACGGTTCCGGCCTCGACGTGGTCCTGGTGGTGGCGCCGTGAGGACCGCTCCCGTCCTTCGTTGGGCCATGGCCGCCCTGCCCTTCCTGGCTGTCGCCGGCGCGCTGCAGCCGGCCCTCGCCCAGCCTGGCGGCGCGCAACCGGGAGACGCGCAGCAGGAGGCCGAAACCCAGATTCGCCACGCCTTCACGCTCCAGCATCAACGGGCGGACGACGCCCTGGAGTGGATGCAGAACGAGATGTCGCCCCAGGGAACGATCGAACTGCAGCGGGCGACGAACACTCTGGTGCTGAGGGACCGGAGCAGCGTGCTCGAGCACCTGCTCGCCCTGCTGCGCGACTTCGACCACCCCCGCCAGCAGATCGAGTTCGAGATCTTCATCCTCGAGGCGTCGCGCCGCGGCAGCGGCGACCCGCGGTCCGAGTTGCCCGCGCAGCTCACCGACGAGCTGGGCAACTGGCTGGCCTTCACGAGTTACCGACTGCTCGGCGAGGGCCAGTTCGAAGCGACGGAGGGCGAGAACGTCCGCTACGAGATCGGCACCGAGTTCCGGCTCGGTTTCCGCGTCGGCACCGTGCTGCTCGACCGCCGGCTCAAGCTGTACGGGGTAGAGATCGAGCGCAGCCGCAGCGCCGTCCTCGACGAGCGCGTCTTCAACGGCCACCTGAACGTCTGGGTCGGCAAGCCGCTGGTCCTGGCCCTCCCCTACCGCGGATCCGACGCCAGCGGCCTGGTGGTCGCCGTGACCGTCCGGTCTCCCCGCGAAGACGGCCTGGGCGCCGGCGACTAGGAGCGGGCCGGTCATGCAGTTCGTCTGCCGGCTTGGCACCGCCGACGGTCGCATCGTGGAGCAGATCCACGAGGCGCCGGATCTGCGCACCGCGCGGCGCGAGATCGAGCGCCGCGGGCTGTACGTCTTCGAGATCAGGCGCCGCGGACTGCAGCACCTCTTCGGGTCGCTTCTCGGCACGGGTTCGGCCGCCGCCGACAGCAGCCGCAAGGCGGTCCCGGGACAGGACTTCCTGATCTTCAACCAGCAGTTGGCGGGCCTGCTCCGCGCGGGACTGCCCCTGCTCCAGTGCCTGGACCTGCTCTTCGAGCGCCAGCGCCACGCCGCCTTCAAGGAGTCGCTGGGCGAGATCCGGGACCGCGTCGAGAGCGGCGAGGAACTCTCCGAGGCGTTTGCCGCGGCGGGCAACTCCTTCCCGCCGATCTACAGCTCGATGCTCAAGGCCGGCGAGCAGAGCGGCGGCCTGGAACGCGTCATTCGCCGCTACGTCCGCCAGCTCAAGCTCGTCACGACTTCCCGCAAGCGGGTCGTCAGCGCGTTCTTCTACCCGGCGCTCCTGATCTGCCTGTCCCTCGGCATCGTGGCGGTGATGATGTTCTTCGTCATGCCGCGCTTCGAGGAGTTCTACGTGGCGCTCGACCTCGACCTGCCCTGGCTCACGCAACTCCTCCTCGCCCTGTCCCAGGTGCTGCGCAACCCGACCACCCTCGCGCTCATGGCCGCGGCCGCCGTGGCCGCCTGGGCGAGCTGGAGGATCGGCAGGAGCGGCCGGATCGGCGCCCTGGTCGACCGCCTGAAACTGCGGCTTCCGTTCATCGGGCCGGTCTTCCACCGCTTCGCCCTGTCCGAGTTCTGCCGTTCCCTGGCCACGCTGCTGCACGGCGGTCTGCCGCTCGCCTCGGCGCTCGAAACCGCGGCGTCGGCGGTCACGAACCGCTTCCTGCACGAACGGGCGGTGGCGCTCGGACCGCGTATCCGCGAGGGCGAGGCGTTCCACGTGGCCCTCGAGGAATCGGAGGTGTTCACCGACCTCGCGATCGACATGGTCAAGGTCGGCGAGGCGACGGGCGCCCTGGACGAGATGGTGAACAGCGTCTCCGACTTCCTCGACGAGGACGTCGAGACCCGGACCGAGCGGCTCCTCTCGCTGGTGGAGCCCGTGATGCTGGTCGTCATGGGCTGCACGATCGCATTGCTCGTGCTCTCGATGTATCTGCCGCTCTTCAGCGTGCTGGGACAGGTGCAGGGCTGATGGTCGTCCACGAAGAGAGCGCCGCGGCGCGCAACCGTCGCCTGATCGCGGAAGGCGTGTCGGATCTGGAAGGCCTGCGCGCGGCAGGCAACGAGGAGGATCGGCTCGGCAGAGAACGAGCCGAGGCCGGGCGGCTGGCGGCGCAGTTCGGGCTCGAGGTCGCGGATCTCGAGAACTTCCGCATCGACAACGACCTCTTCCGGCATATCCCGTTCGACCTGATGCTCCGCTACGGCTTCATCCCGGAACGCCAGTTGGAGGGTCGCCTGGCGGTCGTCATGGCCGATCCGACGGACGTGGTCCGCGTCGATGAGCTGGAACTGCAACTCGGGCAACCCCTCGAAGCGCGCATCGGCGTCCGGTCCGAGATCGAGGATCTCCTGCAGAAGTCCGAGAGCGCGCAGCGGGTCCTCGACGAGGCGACCGAGGACTTCAAGATCCAGCTCGTCCAGGAAGACGAGGACAGCGGCGAGGTGCTCTCGATCGACCGGATCTCGGCCGACCAGAGCCCCATCATCAAACTCGTCGACTCGACGCTGTTCAATGCGATCCAGCGCCGGGCTTCGGATGTCCACATCGAGACGCGCGAGCAGGAAGTCGTCATCAAGTACCGGATCGACGGCGTGCTCTACCAGGCGATGGAGCCGATCGACAAGCGCCACCACCAGACCGTCGTCAGCCGGATCAAGGTCATGTCCGAGCTCGACATCGCCGAGAAGCGGATTCCCCAGGACGGTCGCTTCAAGGTCCGGGTCAGCGGCCGCACGATCGACTTCCGCGTATCCGTCATGCCTTCCGTCCACGGCGAAGACTGCGTCATCCGCATCCTGGACAAGGAATCGATGAACCAGGAGTTCAGGAACCTGCGGCTGGACGTCCTCGGTCTCGACGGCGAAACGATCGCGAAGCTGCGCAAGTTCATCCGCGAGCCGTACGGCATGGTCCTGGTCACCGGTCCGACCGGATCCGGCAAGACGACCACGCTCTACGGCTGCCTGTCCGAGATCCAGTCCAGCGAGGACAAGATCATCACGATCGAGGATCCGGTCGAGTACCAGCTCGACGGCATCACCCAGATTCCGGTCAACGAGAAGAAGGGACTGACGTTCGCCCGCGGTCTCCGCTCCATCCTCCGCCATGACCCGGACAAGATCATGGTCGGCGAGATCCGGGACGAGGAAACGGCGCAGATCGCCATCCAGTCCGCGCTGACCGGCCACCTCGTGTTCACGACGGTCCACGCGAACAACGTGGTCGACGTCCTCGGCCGGTTCCTGAACATGAACGTCGACCTCTACAACTTCGTGGCGGCGTTGAACTGCGTGCTGGCCCAGCGGCTGGTCCGCCGCATCTGCAGCCACTGCCGGGAGCCGCTGCGGGCCACCGACACGCTGCTCGAAGAGAGCGGTCTAGCGTGGGAGGACATCGCCGGCTGGGAGCTCTTCGAGGGCCGGGGCTGCATGGAGTGCAACGGCACCGGCTTCTTCGGAAGGATGGCGGTGTCGGAGTTGCTCGATCTGTCCGACCCGATCCGTGAACTGATACTCGACCGGCGACCGGCATCGGAGATCCGCCGCGCCGCCGGCGAAGAAGGAATGCGTTTCCTGCGCCAGAGCGCGCTTCAGAAAGTCCGCGAAGGAGTGACCACTCTCCGTGAGATCAACAAGGTTACCTTCGTGGATTGAGCGCCTTGCCGGCCTCGACGACCCTCGGGGACCGGCATCGGTGTTCCTGCTCGACGAGCGCGAACTCGTCCTGGCGCACTTCGTGCGCCAGAGCGGCCCCACGCCCGAACTGCAGGCCGTCCGGCGCCGCGAACTGCCCGCCGACACGTTCCAGGATGGGGCGCTGGGCGGTCCGTTGCGGGAGCCCGCCCAGTTCCACGACGTGGTCGCCGAACTCCAGCAGGCCGCCGATACGGCCACCGGGGCTCAGGTCAGGGCCGCCGCGCTCGTCCTCCCGGACCGCTGGCTGCGGCTGACCTTCGCGGAACTCGAGAACGTGCCCCGGAGCCCGCAGCATCGCGAGGAGGCCCTCCGTTTCAAGTTGCGCAAGCAGGTTCCCTTCCGGGTGGAGGAGTTGCGCGTGCGCGGCGCACGGACCGGCAATGGCGCCGGCGAGTCCACGCGGTTCCTGATCGCCTTCGGCGTCGAGCGGGTGCTGGCCCAGATCGAGGATTCGTTCCGCCGTGCCGGCATCCACATCGGCATGGTGACGAACGCGAGCCTCGGCGCGGCCCACGGCATCCGGCAGATGCACGGCGATACCGGCGCCTTCCTCCTTCTGCTCGCCCACCGAGACGGCTACTCCCTGCTGGCGCACACGGAGAACGCCCCCGCCCTGTACCGCTACAAGAGCTTCGACCCGGCCCTCCCTCCCTCGGTCGCTTCCCGGCTGGCCGTGCGCGAATTGCGGCTGACCCGGAGCTTCATCGAGGAGCGCGGCGTGTTCGGCGCCGGGGCCGGCCTGCCCGAGCACGTCCTGATGCTGGCGGCGGAGGCCTCGCGGGCGACCTGGCGCGAGCGGCTGGAGGACGGCCTCGGGCTGTCCGCCCGCGTCTTCGACGACGACACGATCTCGGGCAACGGATCCGAGGCCGGAGAACTCGACCTCGACCGCGCCCTGCCGATGCTGGGCGCCTCGCTCTCGGTGAGGACGTGAGCAGGTCCCTGAACCTGGCGGCCCGACCGTTCGTCAACCGCCGCCCCTGGCGCCGGCTGACCGCTGTGCTGTGGGCGCTCGGCCTCGCCCTGCTGACCCTGAACGCGGTGCTGTACTGGGGCTACCTCACCGGCTCCGCCGACGCCCGCGCCGAACTTTCCGGACTGCGGGAGCAACTCGCCGGCGACCAGGCCGAACTCGATCGGTTGAGCGCGGAACTCGCGCGCCTCGACCTGGAGGCGCAGAACCGCGAAGTCGCCTTCCTGAACGAGCGCATCGCGGACCGGCGCTTCCCCTGGGGGCAGCTCTTCAACGACATCGAGCAGGTGCTGCCGTGGAACACGCGCCTGCGAAGTCTGGCGCCGGGGCGCGGCGACCGGAACCGGCGGCGGCGCGCGGGGCTCGGAACCGGCGACCGGTCCCGGGTGGTCCTCGACCTGACCGGCGAAGCCCAGGAAGACCAGGGCCTGCTCGATCTGATCGACGCCCTGTTCGAGCACCCCGCCTTCGACGATCCCAAGCTGCTCCACGAGAGCCGGCAGGACGCCGGCCCGCTGGACTTCACGATCGCGGTCGTCTACTTGCCTGGCGGCGCCGGCGACGCCGCGGAGGACCAGCCGTGAGACGGCGACGGCGCGGCTGGCGCCTGCGCATCTGGTTCTGGGTCGGCGCGGGCCTCTGCGTCCTCAACGCGGCGCTGCTGTCCACCTACCGCGGCGTCTACGCCGGCCGCTTTCAGGCGCTCGAGGAAGAGATCGCCCAGGTCCAGAACCTGCGCACGCGCGCCACCCAGGAGGTGGCCCGCCGCGAGGGCCAGGTCACGACGGTCGAGGCGACCCGCAGCCACGTGCGGACCCTGTACCGCGACGGCTTCGCGACCGAGCGCGAACGGTTGACCGACCTGATCGGCGAGGTCAAGGAACTGGCCGACCGCTCGGGGCTCCGTCCCGGCTCGATCTCCTACCCGGAAGCGACCCTGGAGCAGTACGGCCTGGTCGAGAAGTCGATCGTCTTCACGGTCGAGGGGAACTACCGCCAGTTGCGGGGCCTGGTCAACCTGCTCGAGGTCACGGACACCTTCGTGGCCCTCGAGTCGATCAGCCTGAGCGAAGCGACGCCGAACCTGCGTATCGACCTCCGGCTCTCGACCCTGTTCTCCGGCAACGACTCCCGGACCGGCCAGCAGGAGGCGGGAGCATGAGCGCCGCCCAGGCCGGCTCCGGCCGGCCGAACCCGCTGCTGCTGGGCCTGCTCGGCATCGTCGTGGTGGTCGCCGCGTGGCGCTACCTGCCGTCGTTCGGCGGCGGTCCCGGCTTCACCCGCACGACCGCGGGCGACCTGCGTTCGACGACGATCGACGTCGTCGAGCTCGCCGCCTACACCCTCGACCAGCCGCCGCCGGCCAGCAGCCCGACGCGGGATCCCTGGTCGTTCGGCAGCCGGCCGGCGCCCGAGACGGCCCTCCCCGAGCTGGAGACGGCCCCGCCCCCCGAACCCGAGCGGCCCGCGATTCCGGAGACACCGGCGCCACTCACCATCCCGGAGACGGCGGCGCCGGAACCGATCGGCCCCGCGCCGCCGCCGATCGACATCTTCTACATCGGCTCTTTCGGGCGCAGCGACAATCCGATCGCGGTGTTCATCGACGCCGACAAGTCCATCTTCAACGCACTCGAGGGCGACCTCGTCAAGGACAAGTTCGAAGTGCAGAACATCGGCTACGAGTCGGTCGACCTGCTCTTCGTGGGTTTCCCGGACGAACAGCCGGTACGGCTCGCCATCGGCGGCCGGCCGACCGGAAGCTAAGGATCTGAACCACATGAACGAACACGATCGACAACCAGACCGGCGGCAACGGCGCGCGCTCTCGCTGGGGCTGGCGCTACTCCTGATCCTCGCTTCCTGCAGCGGCTACCGGAGCTTCCGGGAGGCGCAGCACGCGGAGCTCACGGGCGACTGGGACACCGCCGTGCTGCGCTACATGGAACTGGTCACCGAGGACCCGGCGGATCTCCGCTACCGGGCCGGCCTGCTGCGGGCCAAGACCCAGGCCGCCCATGCCCACTTCGAAGCGGGCAGGAAGCTGCAGGAGGCCGGCCGCGACCGGGACGCGATGCTCGAGATGCAGCGGGCCGTGCAGCTCGATCCGACCAACCAGTACGCCCTGACCGAACTCGAGAAGCTCCGCACGAAGATCGAAACCAGCGGCCTCCAGCCCAGGACCATCTCGCAGATGAAGGACGACGCCCGCGCCGCCGAGCCGATGCCGCCGACGCTCAGTCCGCTGTCGAACGAGCCGGTCAGCTTCGACTTTCCGAACGCGACGTTCATGGAGGTCTACCGGGCGATCGGGCAGGCCTTCGGGATCAACATCGTCTTCGACACCAGGCTGCGCGACGCAGCGGTCGGGCCCGAGGGCATCGAATTGCGCGACGTGACGGCAATCGAGGGTCTGGAGATCCTGATGCACAGCCTCGGCCACTTCTACCGCGTGCTCGACGAACAGACGATCATGATCCTCCAGGACACGCAGCAGAACCGGCAGCGGTTCGAGGACCGCATCATCCAGACGTTCTTCCTCTCGAACTCGGACGTGAGTGACGTGATGACCATCCTGCGCAGCCTGCTGAACACGCGGTTCATCGCGACCAACGAACGGCTGAACGCGATCGCCATGCTCGACAGCGTGGAGAAGGTCAAGATCGCGGAACGGCTGATCGAGCAGAACGACAAGGCGAAGGCCGAAGTCGTCATCGACGTGGAACTGCTCCAGATCGACACATCGAAGCTCCAGGAGCTCGGAATGTCGCTGGACGCGAACCGCCTCGGCATCAGCCTCGACATCGGCGGCGAGGAGGTGCCGCTCAGGATGTCGGACGTCGAGTCCCTGAATCAGAACAACTGGGTGCTGAGCGTGCCCGGCTTCCTCTTCGACTTCGTGAAGAGGGCGACCGACGCCCAGACGCTGGCCAAACCGCAGGTGCGGATCACGGAAGGCGAAGAGGCGTCCTTCTCGATCGGCGACCGCGTGCCGATCCCGGTCACCAGCTTCAACACCGCGAACACGGCGGGCAGCAACATCGTGCCGATCACCTCCTACCAGTACCAGAACGTCGGTATCGAGGTCGACATCACGCCACGCGTGCATCACAACGAGGAGGTCTCGCTCGAGCTCAGCATCGAGGTCAGCAACATCAGCGGCCAGATCGAGAGCCAGCCGATCATCGGCAGCCGCAACATCACCACCAACATCCGGCTGCGCGACGGCGAGACGAACTTCCTGGCCGGACTGATCCGCACGTCCGAGACGAACAGTCAGAGCGGCATTCCCGGACTGTCCGAGATCCCCGTGCTGGGGCGCCTCTTCTCCCGGCGCTCGACCGACAACGCGCGCACGGACGTCGTGCTGACCCTGACCCCCCACATCATCCGGCGAGCGGACATCCGGGAGGAGGACCTCGCTCCGATCTGGGTCGGCACGGAGAGCAACGTGGTCTACCGCGGCTCGAGCCCGCGGGTCGATTCCGGCGTCGACGGCCCCTTCGACGAACCGGCCGCGGAGGGCGGCGCCCTCGACGAACTCCAGGACCGGCTGCCGCCGGGCCTGCGGGACGCGGCGCCGGAGGGCGAACAGCCACAGGGGGAGGAAGATCAAGGCCCGCCGCTGGGCGTCGAGCTCGTGCCGCCGCCGCCCAGCAATCCGCCGCGCAACGCCGGTCTGCTGGATTCCAGGCCGGCCCCCGGTTCCCCGCGGGTCTCCAGTTCTCCGCAGGTCATCCTCCCGGCGGTGTTCCAGGAAGGTGCGGAACGCTCCACCGGAGGAATCGAGCTCACGTTCGCCCCCGAGGCGCTGCGTGCAAGCGTCGGCGACAGTGTCGAGGTGCGGCTGGACGTCCGGTCCACGACGCCGCTCTCCCACCTGCCGTTGCGGCTGCGCTTCGACCCGTCCCTGATCGAGGTCACGGCCGTGCGGGCAGGTTCGTTCCTTGGCGGCGAAGACGAGATCACGCTGATGACCGACGACTCGACCCCGGGCACGGTCGTGGTGGGCCTGAGCCGGCTGGGCGAGCGGCCGGGCGTGGCCGGCAGGGGACGTCTGCTGGCGCTCGAGGTGCGGGCCATGGACCCCGGCACGGCAACCATCGCCGTGGAGCATGCCCGGCCCAGGGGCCCGGCCCTCGAGGAGCTGGCCCCGCCCACCGTGCAGCCGCTCGAGATCGAAATCCGGGACGGCGAGAGTGCGGATCGTGAACCGCCGGAGACGGTCGCATGAAGCCGGCCGGCGCCTGGCGGCGGGCCGGCTACACGCTGGTCGAACTGGTCACGGTCTGCGCCGTGATGCTGGTCCTCGCTGCCGTCGCCCTGCCCACCGCGACCTTCACGAACAAGCGAATCAAGGAGGCCGAACTGCGCTCCCACCTCCGCCAGATGCGCAACGCCATCGACGAGCACAAGCGCTACAGCGACGTCGGGCTCATCCCCATCGAGATTGGCACCGACGGCTACCCGAGTGAACTCGAGAACCTGGTGGAGCCGATCCAGCTCATCGGGCAGGTCGAGGGCGAGATCCGTTTTCTCCGACGCATCCCCGTCGACCCGATGACGGGCGAAGCGGAGTGGGGAATGCTGAGCTACCAGGACGATCCGGACGACCGGTCCTGGGGGGGCGAGAACGTCTACGACGTCTACTCCCTGAGCGACGGTCTCGGTCTGAACCGGGTCCCTTACCGGGAGTGGTGAAATGAACGAGAGCATCCGGGCCCGGCGCCCCAAGTCCCAGGGTGGCATGTCCCTGCTGGAACTCATCATCGTCATGGCGATCATCGGCATCCTGGCCGCGGTCGCCGTGCCGCTGCTCAAGAACGCGCCCCGGCGGGCCCAGGAGGCGGCCCTCAAGCAGAACCTCCGCGTCATGCGCGACGCGATCGAGCAGCACTACGCCGACAAGGGCCACTACCCGCCGAGCCTCCAGGCGCTCGTCGAGGCTGAGTACCTGCGCGCGATACCGCCCGACCCGATCACCCGCAGCACCGAAACCTGGGTCGAGGTGTTGGCCGAGTTCCCTTCCTCGGCCGACGAAGACCCCTGGGCCGAGACCGACCTGTCCCCGTTCGGGGATCCGGGAGTCGAGGACGTCCACTCCGGTTCGGAGGAGAACTCGCTGAACGGGGAGGCCTATGCCAACTGGTGACCGCGGGGTCCGCCGCAGGCAGGGGCGGGCCCGCCATTCCGAAGCCGGCTACAACCTGGTGGTCCTGGCCGTCCTGATCACGGTGATGAACATCGCGGTCGCGGCCGCGCTGCCCTACTGGAGCAGTTGGGCGCAGCGCCAGAAGGAGGCGGAGCTCATCTTCCGCGGCCTGCAGTACGCCGAGGCGATCCGGATCTTTCGGGTGCGCCAGGGACGCCTGCCGACCGCGCTCGAGGAGCTCGTCGAGGTAGAGCCCCGTACGATTCGCCAACTGTGGCCCAACCCGATGGCCGAGGACGGTCGCTGGGGTCTGCTCATGCAGGGAGGGCCGAGCAACGCCGGCCAGCGCGGCAACCAGAGGGCCGGCGCCCAGCCAGGGACCAACGCCGCGGCCGTCGCGGCCGCCGGCGGCGGCTCGATGACGGCCGTGCCCCCGCCGAACGAGGAAGAGGGTGAAGGCCCCGTCGTCGGGCCGATCCTGGGGGTCTACAGCGCCACGCCCGGTCCCTCGAAGCGCACGTTCAACGGCCAGCAGGATGTCGGAGAGTGGTACTTCACCAGCGAACTGATCCAGCTCAGGCCCGGCAACGCCGGCGACGGACGGCCGCCGCCGCGGCTGACCAGCGAGTGGATCGGCAAGCCGTTCCCGCCCGGAGTGCTCGGCGGTCCCGAAGTCCAGGACGGCACGGCGCCCGGCAGAGAGGCCCGTTGAGCGGGGAACCCGCCGTCGCCGTCAGGATCCGGCGGCTGCCGCATGCCGCCGGCCTGCCGGAGCGGGCTTCGACCGGCAGCGCCGGCTACGACCTGCGCGCCGCCACCTCCGGGCCGGTCCGGATCGCCCCCGGCGAGCGCACCCTGATCCCGACCGGTCTCATCCTCGGCCTGCCGCCCGGCTACGAGGCCCAGATCCGGCCCCGCAGCGGACTCGCGTTCCGCCAGGGCCTGACGGTCCTGAACGCCCCCGGCACGATCGACAGCGACTACCGGGGCGAAGTCAAGCTGCTGCTGGTCAACCTGGGCGACGAGCCCGTCGATGTCGAACGCGGCGAGCGGCTGGCGCAGGTGGTGGTGGCCGCCGTTCCCGAAGTCACGTTCCGGGAGGACGACGCCCTCGGCCGGCAGCCGACGGAGGGCGACCGCAACGACGGCGGCTTCGGATCCACGGGCCGCTAGCCCTAGCCTCGCCGGTGGCCCGAAGGCGGTCTACGGCCTCGGAGGAGAAGCGGGGCCATTCTCCGGTGGAGAGTAACGATCCGGGCGACGCGGCGCGCTGAGTGCGCCGACCTCTTCGCCGGCTCGGAAGGGCAGGGGGATGTCCTTGCGCCGAGAGCGAGGACCCGTTCGGTGCGCGCGGACTTACCAGGGACCAGGGCTCTCCTCGCCAATCACCTCGCTCGCACCACCCCTGCACAGAACCCTGTCGGCTTCGACCTCGCATCCATCGGCCGGCCCGAACCCGAACTCATGGGCGATCCCACTAGCCGTAGGGCCCTGCTCCACGCGAGCCGCCGCGCGGCTCACGCCCAGCCCGGTCTCGCCATCCTTCTCGATCTCGAGACCCCGGCTGTCGAACGGCCTCAGCACGATGGGAAGAGTCTCCTTGTCAAAGGAAACCTCGAGCCAGTTGCCAGCGGGGTCCGCAGCCCGCAGTCGGGACCCCGAGCGCAAAGCTCCAGTCAACATGTCCGCACCCGGATGGACGATCGAGACCGGCACCGCGCTCGCCCGGCTGCGCGGCGCCTCCACGACGATGTTCTCCCCGTACTCACCGGCCTCGACTTCGACCCGCACAAGCTCATCCGTGTAGTCGACGCGATAGCGGTACTCTTCACTCATGTCGCCACTGGCATAGACGATTCGCCAGATCTCCGAAGGGCTCTCCAGAGACATGAGGGCGTATGGCCATCCCAGCCGGCCTTGGGCCGCGGCAAACAACTCTCCGTCTTCGACCCGTAGAACTGCGCCGATGCCTTTGAAGCCCACCGAGAGGCGCGGGCGCTCGGCGGCCGACTTCGCGGCATCCACCGAGTCGATGACGATCTCCGATGACCGTAGGTCGATCAACTCCCACGACGATGGTTCCCGCCAACGATCGCCGGCGAGCCCGGGAGGTTCGGGCAAGGGTGGAGTGAAGTCGTAGCGAAGCGCCAGGGTCTCGCCGAAACGTACACCACTTGGAAAGCCCTCACGGTCCCTGACGAACTCGACGATCGTGCCGTGGTCGTCCCAAGCAGCATCGAAGGACGACACTTCATTGCAGTCGGCACCCTCCTGACCATGGTAGCAGGTGGCGACCGGGAACCTCCTGTAGACCTCGACCCGGGTTCCTCCCCGATCGTCAGTGGTCAGGAGACCGTCGGAACCGATGACGGCCGTCACCGTCATTGCCTGACCCAGAACCTCCGTGGACTCACGCAAGGCGAACTTCCCGTTGAGTTCGAGACGCTTGACAGCCCAGTCAGCCCTGGCCTCGTGAACGCCGTGGAACGCATCTCTCCCCCTTATGCTCACGATCGGGTCGACGACCGCCCCCGCGCGCAGCCCAAGGCGCTCCAGGTACTCGTGCGCTTCGGCTGGCGAAACGCCGGAAGCGGAAACGAACACCGAGCCCGCAGGACTGATGTCCCCGCCCCAACCAGACGGTCCTTGCGCCGCCCGGGCACCGGACCAAGATCCGGTCACGACAAAGAGCACTCCAATGAGCAGAAACGACCGGTCCTTGTGGCGAAGACGCCCTGAACGGCGCTGTCGAGCGGCCAACAGAAATCTGGTCCTGAACCCCGTGGTCATCGGTCCTCCTTCGGCTGCGAGTTGGGTGGTGCGCGAACGCTGAGTGGAATCCCGTCGCACCGGCCTGCGTAACCTCTTGCGCTTCACTGCGAGTAGCCGCATGCTCTCTTGATTGCGTTGTTCATCGGACGGCTGTCTTCTGACGTCCCACCAGGAAAGTCCGTATGATGAACGCCCGCCAGGTGCAACCCCTCGTGCATGATCGTCAAGGACATGTCGGAAGCCGGCCGGCCAAAGAACGCGGGACATATGTAAATCGTGGTTCCCGGAATCGCGTCCACGAAAGCAGTCGTGGGGCGCTCATCATCATTGCAAGCAGGCTGTAATCGTCCAGGCAGTATCTGCTCAGCTTCCCTGACGGCCGTGAGGTCAGCGTAGGCACTGACTCTCCCGAGTCTATCCGTCTCCACCGAACACGTCGCGGCCTTGCCTATGGCGTCCGCCACGGCGGTCCTCAGTTCCTGAGGCATCATCGCCTCCGGCCACGATGGAGTAGTCCCTCCACCGCCACCGTCGTCGCCGCCCCCAGGCCCTGAAGTCCCGTCACCGGGACCCGCACCAGGCGGCGGGCCCGTGTCCTCTCCCGGATCGTCGTCCGTGACGTCGACCTCCTCGTGGATAACGATCTCTTCACAGTTCTCCTCCCCGTCTTCGCCGTCCTCACAAACCTCGACCGTCGTCTCACCAAAAGGGCTGCGCGACGAAGCCCAGCGTCTCCGTAGCCGTCACGGTCAGCGAGTAGTTCCCCGGCCCGGTGTCGTAGGGGTACACGGCGACCCAGTACGAGCCAGCCTTGAGGGGTCCGCTCCAAGAGTCGTCCGCCGTTCCGCGATTGTTCGTGCAGCGCCTGCTGCCCACCCTGCAGTCGAAATCGATCGTCATGCCCGTCAGGGCAACATCCACCTGGGCGTCCCGCGCCAGGGTGAAGGTGTGGGTCCGCGTCGTCGAGACGTTCGTCCCGCTCGCGTCGACCAGCGTCGTCACCTTCGTCCTCGTGCCGGTGCTGCCGCCCGTGTCCGGCGTCCGGGCACTGACCCTGAGGGTGTAGTTCCCCGAATCGCCGCCGGACGGATAGACCACGATCTTGTGATCGCCTGCGTCCAGCGTGCCGCTCCAGGAATCGTCCAACGTGCCAGCGTTGTTCGTGCAACGATTGCCCGCTACCGTGCAGTCGAAGTCGATCGTCATTCCGGTCAACTCTACCGATACCTCGACGCTGCCGGACAGCCTGAGCACGTAGGTGCGGGAGCTCGACACGTTCACGCCGGTCTTCACGATCGGGCCGCTGGACGGTGGCGGCGGGTTCTGTGGCGGCGACACGGCTGTACCGCTGACGCTCAGCGTCCAGCTTCCGGACCCGCCGCCGGACGCGTACACCGTCACCGTGTGCTTGCCGGCCTCCAGCGTGCCGCTCCAGGAGTCGTCCGCCGTGCCGCTCCGGTTCGTGCAGGACGATGCGTTCACGCGGCAGTCGATATCCCGGTTCATGCCCGTCAGACTCAGGCTCACTTTCGTGCTCGAGGCCAGCTCGAAACCGTAGGACTTTTCGCCCGAAACGCCTGTCTCCGACACCGTGAATGGCAGTCTGTAGACCTTCACGGCACTTACCGGCACGACCGGAGGGTCGGCACGCGTCGGCGGAGGCCCCGGCGGGCTTCTCCGGACGGTCGTTGACGGCGGCGCCGTCACGATGGCGGTGAACGTGACGGAGGCCGTCGCGCCTCGACTGTCCCTCACCGAGTAGGTGATCGTATGGGTCGTGTCGACCGACACCGTCGGCAACGTTCCCCTCGCCCGCCGCGTCGACGAAGAGAAGGAGATCCCCGCCGGCAAGCCGGTCAGGTTGTACGAGTACGGAGCACGACCGCCCGTCGCGGCCGGGAACACCGTGTCGACGGAACCGCCCGATGGAAGCCGGAAATCCGGAATCGTCGGCAACGTCGGATCCAGTTCGCACGGATTCGTCGCATGATTGAATGTATGTCCCTCGGCGCAGGCGAGGCGAGGGCCGCCGGTGACTTTCGCAACGCACCGATGCCTGTACATGTTGAAGCCCGCGTACTCGGCGGCGACCCCCCAGCCGACCGGGCATGAAGCCGCGGCCGCGGGGAACGTGCCGGGCCGATGGCAGCGCCCGCCCTTCAGGTCGAATCCGTCGACGCAGACGTGGGCCGGAGTTGCCCTAACGAGAAGGACGTGCGACCAGCGGTAGGACCGGGCCTCAGGAGTCCGGACCGCTGGGCCATACGTCCCCGCAGCAGAGCCCACCCCGCAGGACCCTGAAGGCTGGAAGAACCAGTCTCCGCGCCATCACGCGCATCGGCGCCAGACGCCGGACTCGCAGCCGGCCAGAGGTCGGGTCGCCAGGTCCTGAAGCGCGGTCACCTGCAGCAGGCTGTCCCGCAGCGCCTCGATGGCGTCCCGATGCCCCGGTTGCCGGAGTCGGGCGATCCTTCCCGAGCTGACATCGTCGGTGGCCCTAAGGAAGGTCTACGGCCTCGGAGGAGGAGCGGGGCCATCCTCCGGCGGGGAGTGACGACCCGGGCGGCTCGGCGCGCTGAGTGCGCCGACCTCTTCGCCGGCTCGCAAAGGCCAGATCCTCCACCGCAAGAACCTCGCCGCGGATCCGGCCAGGCGGCTCGAGGAGGAAGAGAATACTGCGTCGAGCTACGGCGCCTCGGCGAGCGCCTGGAGAGCGAAGTCGAGCGCATCCGCCGCGGCTGAAGCGCCCAACGCTACGGCCTCGGTGGAGGAATGAGGTCACCCTCCGGAGGGAACGGACGAGGCTGGAGCGGCGCACTGAGTACGCGGACCTCTTCGCCGGCTCGGAAAGGCAAGGTGATGTTCTTCGGCCAGTTGATCGTGATGGCGGAGGAACCGCGCCGTGGCGCTTCCACCACCAGGTCGGTGTGGTCGAATTGGAACTCGATCCTGAGGCGATCGTCGGTGTAGTGAACCAGGGAGCGCAACTCGGGAGCCTCGGTTCCGGCCGCCTGGATCGTTCGCCACACCGGACCTTCTCCCAGGGGCAGGAGCGCGTAGTATCCCCTGCGAATTGGGGGTTCCATGACGATGACGACGGCAAAGAGCTCGTCGCCCACCGACTGGATCATGCCCAGTCCATCCCCGATGAGTTTACTCAAGGCACTGAAGACAGGCTTGGACGACGTCTTCGGGAGGGCTCGTGAATCCAGAAGCGGACGGCCGGTTCGAGCGTCGATCAACTCGACCCAAAAGTCGCCAAGACTCCCAGAAGGAGATTGCGGGCGCGCGCCGTCAATCCGGGCATAGTGGTAGCGAGCGACCAGTGTTTCGCCATACCAGGTCTCGGTCGGGTATCCCTCGTCGCTGGTGACCACGTGGACAATCCGTCCCGAAGCGTCGTACGAAGCAACAGCCTCATAAGGCAGGCAGTCGTTGCAACCACGCTCGATGAGACTGGTTCTCGTGAAGGAGTCGTGGCGCACCCCCCCGCGACTGTCCGACATCCGCCATGAGTTCTCATCGAGACGCACTGGTTCGACTTCGATCTTCTGGTGGAGCAGCCTGAAGATGGTCCGCGTAGAGTCTCCGACTCCCTCGTGCCAGTGATGCCCCCAGGGATGACCGAAACTCACTAGGGACTCGCCGGCAGGGCGCGGTCGACCTCGAAACAGAGCCAGTTCCGCCTTCCTGGATGTCGCGGGCGGCGGCGGCAAACGGGAGAGGAACTCGTCCATTTCCTCCCGGCCCATGTTGCGGGCGCGAGCGAAGAAGCTCTTGCTTCCATCGGGCCCAGGCCGCCCATAGGCCAAGTGCTCCGTCAAGCTTCTGCCGTCACGGTAGCGGACGACCTCTCTCTCGACGTCGCCATCGTCAAGGAACGCGTCGCTTGTGTACACGCCCGAGGCCGTCGAAAAGCGTTCGATCAGAGCGCCATCGTCATCACGGAATCTGAGCCTCGTGCCGTACTCGCTGGTGGAGATGATCTCCACTTCCGTCTGCGCGGACAGCGGTCGCGGCGGAAAGAGCACGGCGCCGGCGGCGAGAGTACTCGCTAGCGCAAGAGCGGTCCGTTTCAACATCTGAGATCCTCCTTCGGCTTTCTCGGACCTTACGGACATGCGGCCATTACTTTGTCATGAAACAGTTCTTCGCCGCCAAGTTCCTCATGGGATTCTCCAGCTATGTGCAGCATCTCGTGAGGCACCGTGTCCGCTCTCAGGTCGCGGGTGGTTGCGTAGAAGCGATCACATGTGTAGATCGTGTTGGTTACATCACCTTCTCCCGAGTAGGCGAAGCTCGTGGACCTGCAGCGCCCGCGACGGTCGCCCATGACGAAATTGGCCGTACTTACCCTGTCGACCAGGTCGAAGGCCTTGTCGTGCTCCTTGAAGAAATCCAGGCAAGTCTGATTCCGTGCCCGGACCGTAGCGTCTGCTATGGCATCGCTCTCCATGTCGTCCTTCTGCTCCTCCGTCGGTTCTTGCGGCGTCACAGGTCCACCGGTAGGAGTTCCGTCGTCGTCGTTGTTGTTGTCAGGCCCCGGAGTCCCCTGACCAGGCCCACCACCGGGAGTCGAGATCTCCACACAAGTGTCTTCGAAGATGCCCCCGTCTTCATCGCCTTCACAAACGAGCACTCGGAGCTGTGGAGGCCCGCCCGCCAGCGGCGTCGAAACGAACCCCAGCGTCTCCGTAGCCGTCACGGTCAGCGAGTAGTTCCCCGGCCCGGTGTCGTAGGGGTACACAGCGACCCAGTACGCACCAGCCTTGAGGGATCCGCTCCAAGAGTCGTCCGCCGTCCCCCGATTGTTCGTGCAGCGCCTGCTGCCCACCCTGCAGTCGAAATCGATCGTCATTCCGGTCAACTCTACCGATACCTCGACGCTGCCGGACAGCCTGAGCACGTAGGTGCGGGAGCCCGACACGTTCACGCCGGTCTTCACGCCAGGATCGCTGCCGGTGGCGGCCGCGGTGCGGGCGGCGCCGCCGGTGAATGCCAAGCGCCCCTTCACTTCTCGACCCACACCAGACGCGGCCGCACGACTGCACAGTCGAGCGTGGGGTCGACCGGTTGGGCCCGGGCGGCGGAGACGCCGCCGGTCTGCGGAACCAGGGCAGGCCGGACACCAGCGCCGGTCGGAACCCGACGACCCGCCCTCTGCACGGGCGTTGGACCGACGCCGCCTCTCATGTCCCCGCCATCTGTTTCCGTTTCCGCTTGCTCGCCTGGCGTCTTCTCCCGAATCTCAACGGGCCGGCCGTACGGGTCTGTTCGGGCGTTCACCTGGCGAAGCTCCATTCTCCGCACCAAGAACATGCTCTCACCGTTCCCTCGCCGCTCCGCGACCCACTCAGGGCGTTCCTCCTCGTCATCCCATGTCCAGTTCCATTCCTGGGCCAGTGCATGTCGACCGTTCCCGCTCGTCCAGACATCGGGTCCCTGATCAGCGCTAACGACGAGTTTGCCGGAAATCCAATCCGACATGTGCATTTCAACCGCTCCTCCTACCCGGAGGTCGCGCCACGAGTGTCCAATCCTGTACCGACCACCCTCAACCCAGACCGCCACGAGACCTCGATCCGGATGCGGATAGAGATACGTCGGATTGTCGGCTATTCGAAGCTCCGAGCCGACCTCTTTCTGCTTTGCCGTGTCGTCGCCCATCCCCCAGAGGGGAAACACCGGCGACAGCGCGCTCAGTCCGCCATTCCACAGTTCGTACGCGAACCAAGCTCTTTCCTCTCGATAGTGACTGGATCCCGTCCACGCCCAGTACGTGCTTTCCGCTGGCTGCCACCGGCCCACCACACCGAAGTCCAAGCGACCCAGCGGCCTCGCACAGCCAATCCCCACGGGCGGCAGACCCAGATACTCGCTGCTCAAGCCGTTGTCACCGAAGCGAAGCAGATGAACGAAACCACCTGCAGTCATCGTCAGTATCGGTCCGCCGGAATCCAGGACCTCGAACAGAACGACTTCCCTCAGCGGCAAGCCCGGGAACTCCACGTACAGCGTTCGCTCCAGTTCGCCAGTGACAAGGGAGTGAAGCTCGAACTGCATCCCCGCGCCCTCGCGTTCAAGATTGATCGGTCGGGGCCTACCTTCGGCCCAGACGAATCTCTCCCCCGTGATCCAGTACTTTCCGTCGCGGCTGGGCCGCGCAACCGTTTCGTAGTCGACGTAGTCCGAAACTGGCCGCTCGGTGACGATCCGCGCTTCTCTTCTGCCTACAGCGACCAGGGCGACCTCCGAGTAGCCCGTCTCGGTTACGTCCGGCCTTCTTGGCGGGTCGCCGATTCCGCGAACTATGAACCGATTGTCGGTCAAGTGCCATACGTTGTAGTAGTCCTGCATCCCGGCAACCGGCAGACGATCCCCCATAGGATCGCTCAAACGCACGAACGTCAGGCTACTCGAACGGTCCCGTGCCACCAGTGCCAGGATACCGTCGCCGCCGTCCTCCACTAGTGCGGCAGAGGGCGCGAATCCCGCCGGCAGCTCAACGACCTCGCTCTGCCCGGCGGTTGCTCCGGGCACAAGCACTAGCGCCAAAGGAAGAACAAGACCGGAAACAGCTCTCATCAGCAGCCCCCCTCCGAGGTCGTGCGCAGATTCTCACTTCCCGCTTTCGAGTCCGTTGGAGTTGCCCCGCTTTCGTGGACAGTTTGTGTTTAGGGTTCAGGCGGCGGCTTCGTAGTGTTCGTTGCAGGCTTTCTCGAAGTTGACGGGCGAGAGGTATCGGAGTGCGGAGTGGCGCCGATGGGGGTTGTACCAGCCCTCGATCCAGCGGAAGAGTTCGGTCTTCGCTTCGGCGCGATTCCGGAACGTGCTCCGATCCAGCAGTTCGCATTCGAGGCTGGCGAAGAAGCTCTCGGCCATCGCGTTGTCGTAGCAGTCTCCGACGGAACCCATCGAGACTGCGATGCCGGCTCCGCGGCAGCGCTTCCCGAAGGCCAAGGAAGTGTACTGGCTGCCTTGATCGGAGTGATGGATCACACCCTCGGGCCGGCGCTGGGCGATCGCCATCTCAAGCGCGCCGACGACGAGGTCCGTCGCGAGGGAGGAGTCCATGGCCCAGCCGACGATACGACGGCTGAACACATCCAGGACGACGGCCAGATACAAGAAGCCGGAGAGCGTCGGTACGTAGGTGATGTCCGCCACCCACAGCCGGTCGGGGGCGTCCGCCGAGAACTTCCGGTCGACCAGGTCCGGCGCCGGACGAGCGTTCCTGTCACGTCGGGTCGTGCCCGGCTTCTTGCGGCGGCTTGCGCCTGTCAAGCCGGACTCTCGCATCAGTCTGGCGACCCGCTTGCGGCTCGCGAAGACTCCTTCGTCGGCCAACTCGGCCTGAATCCGCGGCGCGCCATACGTACCCCGGCTCCGTCCGTGAATCGCCCGAATGCGCTCGGCGAGAACGCCGTCCGCCTTGTCCCTGGCGGACCGAGGGCGTTTCAACCAGGCGTAGTACCCGCTCGTGGAGACGCCGAGCACGCGAGCCATCGTCGTGACGCGGAACTCGGCCCGGTGCGCTCTCATGAACCGGAAGACCCCTTCGGTCCCGTCTCCCGAGCGAACCAGGCCGTTGCTTTTGCCAGTATCTCCCGCTCTTCCCGAAGCCGGCAAACCTCGCGGCGCAGGCGCCGCAGCTCGGACCGCTCCGCAGTCGTCAGGCCGTCAACGCGCCGGCCTTCGTCCCGGTCTGCCTGCCTCACCCAGTTGCGGATCGACTGCGCTGAAGGCTCGAACTCCCGGGCTAGATGGTCCGGGCTGCGCCCGGACCGGACCAGATCCACCATCTGCTGCCGGTACTCTGCCGGGTACCGGGGTCTTGATCTTGGCATCGTGGATACCTCCTACTCAAAGGATGTCGTGTCCACGAAACCGGGGCAAGCTCACGTCGCCGCGAAGAACTCGAGGAGACTTCCGTCCTGTCTGTGCTCGATGTGGGCGTGGACTCCCTGATTCTCCGGAGTCTTCCGGTCGTCGTAGCCGAGCCCCGTCCGACCCGCTCCTCCGATCGCATCGCCAGCATCAACGGAATCGTTGACGCTAACGTTCTTCGTGTCCAGATGGCAGTACCTTGTCGACCAGTTCAGATCCCGGTTGGTAATGACTACACTCGTGCCACAGGAAGTACCGCTGTCGCCGGCAGAGGTTATCTGACCGCTATGCAGTGCCCGTACTTCATCGCCCTTGTTGGCGCCGAAGTCCACGCCCTCATGGGTTCGACTGCCACCACCCCGCGGGGCGCCCAACCGCTCGTCTTCAGTGAAGTTGAAGCCGCAGGATTTTCCCGACGCAACAACAGCGCGCCAACTATCCATCATCGAGTTGTTGTTGCTGTCTCGATTGTGACTCGGACCTCCGCCACCACTCGGGCCAGGCGGTTGCGGCTGGGGCGGTGTAGGCGTCGTGGTAGGCGGCTGCGGTGGTGCAGGCAGGAGCGGCGGCCTCGGCGCCGTGACCTTGATCGAATCGCCGTAGATGATCTGACACGTCTTGTTTCCATCCTTGTCCGTGTTGCAAATGCGGCCGATAGGACCGCCCGCCAGAGGCGTCACGAGGGTTTCCACCGTCTCGGTGGCCGTCACCGCCAGCGAGTAGTTCCCCGACCCGGTGTCGTAGGGGGACACCGCGACCCAGTACCCGCCCGCCTCGAGGCTGCCGCTCCACGAGTCGTCCGCGATTCCCCGATTGTTGGTGCAGCGCCCGTTGCTCACCCGGCAGTCGAAGTCGATCGTCATGCCCGTCAGGGCAACGTCGACTTTGGCGGCCTGCTCCAGGACGAAGGTGTAGGTTTGCGTCGTCGAGACGTTCGTCCCGCTGGCGTCGACCAGCGTCGTCACCTCGGTCCTCGTCTCGGTGCGTCCGCCCGTGTCCGGCGTCTGCGCGCTGACGGCGAGGGTGTAGTTCCCCGTAGCGCCGCCGTGCGGATACACCACGATCTCGTAGTCTCCCGTCTCCAGCGTGCCGCTCCAGGAATCGTCCAGCGTACCCCTCCGGTTCGTGCAGAGAGTGCCCGCAACCGTGCAGTCGAAGTCGGCGGTCATTCCGCTCAACTCTACCGAGACCTCGACGCTGGAGGACAAGCTGAGCACGTAGGTGTGGGAGTTCGTTGTTGTCGGCGGCGGATCCTGTGGCGGCGACACGGCTGTACCGCTGACGCTCAGCGTCCAGCTTCCCGACCCGCCGCCGGACGCGTACACCGTCACCGTGTGCTTGCCGGCCTCCAGCGTGCCGCTCCAGGAGTCGTCCGCCGTGCCGCTCCGGTTCGTGCAGGACGATGCGTTCACGCGGCAGTCGATATCCCGGTTCATGCCCGTCAGACTCAGGCTCACTTTCGTGCTCGAGGCCAGCTCGAAACCGTAGGACTGTTCGCCCGAAACGCCTGTCTCCGACACCGTGAATGGCAGTCTGTAGACCTTCACGGCACTTACCGGCACGACCGGAGGGTCGGCACGCGTCGGCGGAGGCCCCGGCGGGCTTCTCCGGACGGTCGTTGACGGCGGCGCCGTCACGACGGCGGTGAACGTGACGGAGGCCGTCGCGCCTCGACTGTCCCTCGCCGAGTAGGTGATCGTATGGGTCGTGTCGACCGACACCGTCGGCAACGTTCCCCTCGCCCGCCGCGTCGACGAAGAGAAGGAGATCCCCGCCGGCAAGCCGGTCAGGTTGTACGAGTACGGAGCACGACCGCCCGTCGCGGCCGGGAACGCCGTGTCGACTTCGCCCCCCGACGGCACACGGAAGTCGGGGATCGCGGGCAACGTCAAATCCGCCTCGCACCGATTCGTTGCGTGATTGAACGTGTACCCCTCGTTGCAGTGGTAGCGCGGCCCGGACCTGACCCCCGTGGGCTGGCCAGGAGGCGGCGCCACCGTAGCCCGGAAGCTGACGGAGGCCGACGCGCCCGCGCCGTCCCTGACGCTGTAGGTCACCGTCCAGGTCGTCTCCGTCGTAACCGTGGTGCCCCGAAGCAAGACGGACCAGAACGGGGAGGGCAAGACGCTCTATGTCTGTCGCGCGACGATGGCGGCCATCGACGCCTGGCGGGAGGCCTCGGGCGTCTCTTCCGGGCCACTGTTCCGCGGAGTTTCGAGAGACGGAACCCGGGTCAGGGAGACGGCGCTGAGCGAGAACGTGGCGCGCAGGATCATCCAGCGGCGCGCCCGAGACGCGGGCATCGAGGGCAGGATGAGTGGACACTCCCTGCGTGTCGACAGCGCTCAGTCACTGGTCGCCAGAGGCGCCTCCACCGCCGAACTCATGCAGGCGGGGAGATGGACCGACCCGAAGACCGCGACCCGCTACGCCGCCAACGAACTCGCGGCAAGCGGAGCCGTCGCCAGATACTTCGAGGATGATCTCTGACGACCCGACCTCCGCTAGTGGCCGGACGGCGACTAACGGACTCCGCCCGTTAGTTCGAGTCGCCGTCGCCGGCGGTCCAGCTCGGCAGGGACGCCGGATCGATCCCCAGCGAGGCGAGCGCGCCCGACCAGGCGTCTACCGGGTCGCCGGAGAACACGATCGATTCCTCGACCGGCGCCGTCAGCCAGTCGCTGCGGCTGACTTCCTGCATCAACTGACCCGGCGCCCAGCCAGCGTGGCCCAGGAGCAGCCTCATCCGGTCCGGTGCGCTGCGGGCGAGCGTGCGCAGCGCGAGGATGTTCTGCGTCGCTCCGACGCCGGGAGCGATCTCCGTGATGCCGTCCCGATCCAGGCCGGTCAGGCCGTCGAGGGAGAGCAGCACCGTGCCGACCTCGGGCTGCACCGGACCGCCGACGAAGGCCACGACTTCCGAGCTGCCGGACCACTCGATGTCGAGTTCACGCAGGACCTCGTCGACCTTGAGCTGGCTCGGCCGGTTGACGACAAAGCCCAGGCTGCCCCCCTCGCCGCCGTCCTCGTGAGCCGCGAGCAGCACGACCGCCCGAAAGAAGAAGGGATCGAGAACCTGGGGCATGGCGACCAGCAGCGTCGGCGTCTCGAAGTCGTCCACCCCGGACATGGGCGCGACTCTACACGCGGCCATGCGGGCGGCGGGACGGCTTTGGGTAATCTCCGGCCGAGGCCGCACCTGAACTTCTAAACGCCCGGCTGCCCAAAGCCGGCGATCACCGAGAGACCTGACATGACGAACAGCTTCGGCGCGATAAGGACGATGAACGCCGGCGGCCGATCCTTCCGGATCGCGCACCTGCCCACTCTGAGCGCCGCCGGCCTGCCGGTGGAGCGCCTGCCGTACGCCCTGAAGATCCTGCTCGAGAACCTGCTTCGCCGGGAGGATGGTCACGCCGTGCCGGCCGCCGACATCGAGGCCGTGGCCCGCTGGGAACCCCGGGCCGAGCCGAACGTCGAGATCGCCTTCATGCCCGGACGGGTGCTGCTCCAGGACTTCACCGGCGTCCCCGCGGTGGCCGATCTGGCCGCGATGCGCGACGCGATGGCGGCCATGGGCAGCGATGCCGCCCGGATCAACCCGCTGCAGCCGGCGGAACTGGTGATCGACCACTCGGTGCAGGTCGACGAGTACGGCTCGGCCGCCGCGCTCCTGATCAACGCCGAACGGGAGTTCGAGCGCAACGAGGAGCGCTACCTGTTCCTGCGCTGGGGGCAGACCGCCTTCGAGAACTTCCGCGTCGTGCCGCCGGCGACCGGCATCGTCCACCAGGTGAACCTCGAGTACCTGGCGCGCGGCGTCATGTACTCGCAGAACGGTCGCGCCGAGCCGCCCTTCGCCTACCCCGACACCCTGGTGGGCACCGACTCCCACACCACGATGATCAACGGCCTGGGCGTACTCGGCTGGGGCGTGGGCGGCATCGAGGCGGAGGCCGCGATGCTCGGTCAGCCGATCGCGATGCTGGTGCCGCAGGTCGTCGGCTTCCGCCTCGTCGGCGCCCTGCCGGAGGGCACCACCGCCACCGACCTCGTGCTGCGGGTCACGGAGATGCTGCGCAGCCACGGAGTCGTCGGCAAGTTCGTCGAGTTCTTCGGCCCCGGGCTCGCCGAGCTCAGACTCGCCGACCGAGCGACGATCGCGAACATGGCGCCCGAGTACGGCGCCACCTGCGGCATCTTCCCGATCGACCGCGCCGCCATCGACTACCTCCGGTTCACCGGCCGCAGCGAAGCGCAGGTGGAACTGGTCGAGGCGTACTGCCGCGAACAGGGGCTCTTCCACGATCAGGACACGCCGGAGGCCGAGTACAGCGACACGCTGGAGCTGGACCTCGCCACGGTCGAGCCGTCGCTGGCCGGCCCGAGGCGGCCCCAGGACCGGGTTCCCCTGTCCGGGGTCAAGGACTCCTTCCTCGGCCAGTTGCCTCAACTGTCGACCCGCGGCGGCGGCCTGCCGGTGCTGGACGGCGACGGGGCCAGCGATCCTGCCCCGACTGCCGAGAACCCCGGGGACGCCGGGGAACCGGCCGGAATCACGGACGGTTCCGTGGTCATCGCCGCGATCACGAGCTGCACCAACACCTCGAACCCGTCCGTCATGCTGGCCGCCGGATTGCTGGCGAAGAAGGCCGTCGAGGCGGGGCTCCGGACCCGGCCGTGGGTGAAGACGAGCCTGGCGCCCGGGTCCAAGGTCGTCACCGACTACCTGGCGGAGGCCGGCCTGACCGCCTACCTGGAGCAGCTCGGTTTCCACACCGTCGGTTACGGCTGCACGACCTGCATCGGCAACAGCGGCCCGCTGCCAGCCGCGACATCGGCCGCGATCGCCGAAGGCGAACTGGTCACCGTTTCCGTCCTCTCAGGGAACCGCAACTTCGAGGGCCGGATCTCGAGCGAGGTACGCGCCAACTACCTGGCCTCGCCGCCCCTGGTCGTGGCCTACGCGCTAGCGGGCCGCATCGACATCGACCTGGTGCGCGAGCCCCTTGCCGACGGCCCCGACGGTCCCGTCTACCTGCGCGACATCTGGCCGGCCCAGGGCGACATTCAGACCGCCCTCGAGAACTCTCTGAGGCCCGAGATGTTCACGCGGCAGTACTCGGACGTGTTCGCGGGCAGCGAAGCCTGGCAGGCGCTCGACGTTCCAGCCGGACAGACGTTCGACTGGCAGGACGACTCGACCTACGTCAAGCAGCCGCCGTTCTTCGCCAACATGCCGCGGCAGCCGGAGCCGGTGCGGGACATCGCCGGCGCCCGCGTGCTGGCGCTGCTCGGCGACACAGTGACGACGGACCACATCTCGCCCGCCGGGCCGATCAGCCCGGACAGCCCGGCCGGGCACTACCTCCGCGAGCTCGGGGTGGCGCCCGTGGACTTCAACGCTTACGGCGCGCGCCGCGGCAATCACGAGGTCATGATGCGGGGCACGTTCGCCAACGTCCGCCTGCGGAATCTCCTGGTGCCGGGGGTCGAGGGCGGCTACACCGTGCTCCTGCCGGAAGGCGAGCAGATGTCGATCTTCGACGCGGCGATGGCCTACCGCGAACGCGGCGTGCCCCAGATCATCCTGGCCGGCCTCGAGTACGGCACGGGTTCGTCGCGCGACTGGGCCGCCAAAGGGCCCCGGCTGCTCGGCGTGCGAGCGGTCATCGCCAGGAGCTACGAGCGGATCCACCGCAGCAACCTGGTCGGGATGGGGATCGCGCCGCTCGAGTTCCTGGACGGCGAAGGCCCTGCCGAACTCGGGCTCACCGGCCGCGAGGAGTACGCCATCGAAGGGCTTGCCGCCGGCCTCGCCGCCGACTTCGAACCCGGCCTCACCGTGCAGGTGCGGGCCGCTGGCGACAGCGGCGAGACCGCCTTCCGCGCGCGGGTCCGCCTCGACACGCCCCAGGAGGCGGAGTACTACCGGCACGCCGGCATCCTCCAGTACGTGCTGCGACAGCTCCTTGACGACGACGCCTGATCGAGGTCTTCCGGTCGACCCGGTCGCGGCGCTGCCGGCAGCCGACCGGCTCCGGGTCAACGAGATCTTCTATTCGATCCAGGGGGAATCGACCTTCGCGGGCCGTCCCTGCGTACTGGTGCGGCTGACCGGCTGCCAGATGCGCTGCACCTGGTGCGACACCGAGTACAGCTTCTACGAAGGCCGGTGGATGCGCGTCGACGAGGTGATCGACGAGGTGCTCGCCTACGGCTGCCCGTTGGCCGAAGTCACCGGCGGCGAGCCGCTGCTCCAGCCCGGGGTCCACACCCTGATGGGCGGGTTGTGCGACCGCGGTCTCGAAGTCCTGCTCGAGACCGGCGGCGGCCTCGACATCTCCGGCGTCGACCCGCGCGTCAGGCGAATCGTCGACCTGAAGTGCCCGGCCAGCGGCGAAGCGGAGAACAACCACTGGCCGAACCTCGGGGACCTGCGAGCCACGGACGAGGTGAAGCTCGTCGTCCAGGACCGCGGCGACTACGAGTGGGCGCGAAACGCCATCCGGGAGCGCGGGATCGACCGCCTCTGCACCGTCCACCTCTCACCCGTCTGGGAAGCCCTGGCGCCCGCCGAACTCGCCGCCTGGGTGCTCGAGGACCGGCTGCCGGCGAGGGTCTCGCTGCAGCTCCACAAGGCCCTGTGGGGCACCGAAGAGCGCGGCGTCTGAACCGGACCGCGGCGCGTCCCACGGGCGCCTGAGGGACTGCTACACTCCGCGCCGAATGCTGCCCAGATGGAATTCGAATGCCGGGAAGGGCAGAGTTCCGAGGGAGGAAGAAGGGGTGAGACAGTCAAGATGAAAGCGGCCAAACTGACCTACGAGGACCAGGAGTACGAATTCCCCGTAATCGTCGGCTCCGAGGGCGAAGTGGCGATCCAGAGCCACGCCCTCCGGAGCCTGACCGGCGCGATCACACTGGACCCGGGCTACGGCAACACCGGTTCCTGCCGCAGCGCGATCACCTTCATCGACGGCGAACAGGGGATCCTCCGCTACCGCGGCTACCCCATCGAACAGCTCGCGGAGGAGGCGTCCTTCGTCGAGGTCTGCTACCTGCTGATCTACGGCGAGCTGCCCGACGAAGACGAGCTCGAGGACTTCCGCGCCAGGCTGCGGCGGCACACCCTGATCCACGAAGACATGAAGAAGTTCTTCGAGGCGTATCCGCCGACGGCCCATCCGATGGCGATCCTGTCCTCGATGATCTCGTCGCTGGCCACCTTCTACTCCGAGGATGAGGACGTCGACCTGCACGTCGTCCGTCTGATCGCCAAGCTGCCGACCATCGCCTCGTTCTCCTACAAGAAATCGATCGGCCAGCCCTTCGTCTACCCGCAGAACGACCTCGGCTACGCGGAGAACTTCCTGAACATGATGTTCTCCGTCCCCTGCGAGGACTACGAGCCGCCGCCGGTCCTGGCCCGGGCCCTGAACATGCTGCTCATCCTGCACGCCGACCACGAGCAGAACTGCTCCACCTCGACGGTCCGCATGGTCGGGAGTTCCGGCGCCAGCCTGTTCGCCGCCATCTCGGCCGGCATCGACGCCCTGTCGGGGCCGCTTCACGGCGGCGCGAACCAGCAGGTGATCGAGATGCTGGAGGCGATCCGCGACAGCGGAGACGACTTCAGCAAGTTCGTCGGCCGCGCCAAGGACAGGGACGACCCCTTCCGCCTGATGGGCTTCGGGCACCGGGTCTACAAGAACTTCGACCCGCGCGCCAGCATCCTGAAGGGCGCCGCGGACGAGGTGCTCGCGGAACTCGGCGTGAACGATCCGCTGCTGGCGATCGCGAGGAATCTGGAGGAGGTCGCCCTCCAGGACGACTTCTTCGTCGACCGCAAGCTCTACCCGAACGTCGACTTCTACAGCGGCATCATCTACCGGGCGATGGGCCTGCCGACGAACATGTTCACCGTCATGTTCGCTCTCGGCCGGCTGCCCGGCTGGCTGGCCCACTGGAAGGAGATGAGCGTCGATCCGGACAACCGGATCAACCGGCCGCGGCAGATCTACACGGGCGCCGGGGCCCGCGACTACCTGCCCCTGGCAGATCGTTAGGCGCGCAACTCCGGGCGGGTCGGCTTCGCCGGCACGTGGCCGCGGCGGTACACCAGGATCGTCCGGTCGAAGGTGATGACCGGCTTGCCGTCCTGGTTGTAGCCGACGGTCCGGAAGCCGACGATTCCCTGGTGCGGCCGCGACTTCGATTCGCGCACGGAGAGCACCTCGCTCTGCGCGTAGAGGGTGTCGCCTTCGAACACCGGGTTGGGCAGGCGGACGCTGTCCCAGCCCAGGTTCACCGCGTTCTGCGAAAGATCGGCCACGGTCAGGGCCGTGACCAGGGACAGCGTGAAGCAGGAGTTGACCAGGGGCCGGCCCCACTCCGTCTGACCCGCGTACTCCCGGTCGAAGTGGATCGGGTTCGGGTTCAGGGTGATCATCGTCAGCCAGACGTTGTCGCCCTCGGTGACCGTGCGGCCCAGCGCGTGCCGGAATACCTGGCCGACCTCGAAGTCCTCGAAGACCCTGCCGGCGCCGCCGGCAGGCGGGGCCTCGTGCGTGTTCGTGTCCGTCATGTCCTCAGGATCGCTCCTTCCTCTTCCAGTTCGACCAACTCTTCGGCGCTCAGGCCCAGTTCGGCCAGGATGTCCTCGGTGTGCTCACCCATCCGCGGTTCACGCCGCCGGAGAGCGCCCGGCGTACGCCTCAGCCGCGGCGCGGGCGCGATGTGGATTTCGCCGTCGGGTCCGACCGGAAACGTGCCGCGCTCGGCGTTGTGGGCGTGCCGGGGCGCCTCGTCGAGGTCGAGCACCGGCGACACGCAGGCGTCCAGCGCGGTGAAGACCTCGGCCCACTCGTCCCGCGTCCGGGTCAGGAAGGCGCGACGGAAAGCCTCGATGTGTTCCGGCCAGCGCTCCGTGTCCATCTGCTCGTCGACGACATCGACACCGGTGCCTTCGCAAAGGGCGGCGAAGAACTGCGGCTCGATGGCGCCCACCGATACGTATCCGCCGCACCTGCATTCGTAGCAGCGGTAGAATGCGGCGCCGCCTCCGAGCAGTCCGACGCCGGGCGTCGAGCGCGCCCCCTTCTGCCCGAAGTGAACCGCCATCAGCGAAGCGGCCCCGTCGACCATCGCCGCGTCGATGTACTGGCCCCGGCCCGAGCGCTCGCGCTCGAACAGGGCGCAGAGGATGCCGAAGGCGGCCATCAAGCCACCCCCGCCGAAGTCGGCGACCAGGTTGAGCGGCGGCAGCGGCGGGTCCGTGCCGTTGCCGATCTGCGACAGCACGCCCGCCAGGGCGATGTAGTTCACGTCGTGGCCGGCGGCCTGCGCCATCGGGCCCGACTGCCCGTAGCCGGTGAGAGAGCAGTACACCAGGCGCTGATTGAGCGCCGACAGCGTCGCGTAGTCGCAGCCGAGCCGCGCGCAGACGCCCGGCCGGTTGCCTTCCAGAAAGACATCGGCCTCCGCCGCCAGCCGGTGGAGGATCCGCTGGCCGCCCGCCGTCTTCAGGTTGAGCGCGATGCTCCGCTTGTTGCGAGAGACCATGTCGCCGGAGCGGACCGGTCCGCCGACCGCGTTGTCGACCCGCAGCACGTCCGCTCCCATGTCCGCGAGCAGCATGGAGCAGTAGGGGCCGGGCGCCAGCCGCGACAGGTCGAGAACCCGCAATCCGTCGAGCGCGCCCACGGGGGCGGAGCCTAGCAGCGCCTCCGTGCCGCCGTTGATACCCTGACCCGATGGAAGCGCCGGCGCCGGCCACCGTTCTGCCGCGCTCCAAGCATCCCATCGCCTCGCGCCGGCTCTCCGCCGGCGCGCAGAAGGTCCTGCGCCGGCTCCGCCAGAGCGGCAGGAACGCCTGCCTGGTGGGCGGCAGCGTGCGCGACCTGATGCTCGACCGGCGGCCGAAGGACTACGACGTCGTCACCGACGCGCGGCCGGAGGAAGTGCGGCGGTTGTTCAGGAACTCGCGGATCATCGGCCGGCGCTTTCGTCTGGTCCACGTCCTGTTCAGCGACGAAGTGGTCGAGGTGTCCACGTTCCGTGGCGCACCCGATCCCGACGATCAGCGCCGTTCACCGGGCGAACTCCTCGTCACCAGCGACAACACCTACGGCACCCCGCGGCAGGACGCGTTCCGCCGCGACTTCACCGTCAACGCCCTGCTGTACCGTGCCTCGGACCGCGCCGTCGTCGACTACGTCGGCGGCATACAGGACCTGGAGCAGCGCTCCCTGAGGGTGATCGGCGATCCGAACGTGCGCTACCGGGAGGATCCGGTCCGCATGCTGCGCGCCTGCGAGTTCGCAGCCCGCCTGGACTTCGAGATCGAGGAAGAGACCCTCGGCGCCGCCTTCGCGCATCGCCGCGACATGGTCAAGGCGTCTCCGCACCGCCTGATCGAGGAGCTGCTCCAACTGCTCGCGAGCGGCCGCAGCGCCGGGGCCTTCGACTGGATGGGCCGCTCCGGACTGCTGCCGATCGTCCTCCCCGAGGTCGACGAAGTGTCGGAACAGTCGAGCGGGGCGAACAGCTTCTCGAACCTCGCCCGCCTGCTCGACCAACGGGTGCGGGCAGGCCCGGAGGTGCCGCCCGCGGTGCTCCTCTCGTCCCTGCTGCTGCCGCGGGTCGTGGTCGGCAGGGATCGGCTGGAAGCGGGCGGCGCCAGGGTTCACCGCCGCCGTCTGCAGCAACTCGTGGACGACGTGGTGGCCGACTTCGGCCAGCGTTTCGCCCTCTCCGCCGCGCGTCGCAGCAGGATGAAGAAGGCGCTCGAGACTTTCCAGCGGCTATGTGAAGAACCCCGGAACCCGAGAACCGTGCCGAGCCTCGTCCGGCGCGAGGCCTTCGGCCCCGCTCTCGAACTCTTCGCCCTCCTCTCCGCCGCCACCGGCAGCGGCGCCGAAGCGCTGGAGAGCTGGCGGCGGCAAGCCGAGGCGGCGCCGCCCGCCAAGCCGGCGGACACCGCCAGACCGCGGCGGCGGAGACGGCGAAGACGGCCGCGCCGGCGCCACTTGTAGAACCGCGGAAAGAGCCCTGGGGCGGGCGCTTCGCGCCGGATGCCGGCCGGAAGGCCGGCGCACCGGCACCGGCGTACCGACAGATCGAGGTTCAGCTGGTCAGGCGGAACCAGCGGGCGAACAGGCGCTGGGCGCGGGGCGTGAAGCGCGTCCGCCGCCACTGGTTCGCGGCTCTCTTCAACACCTCGGCTCGCGTCGGGTACGGGAGGATGGTCGAGGTGAAGCGCGAGAGGCCGACGCCGTGGGTCACGGCCAGCGAGAGCGGCGCGATCAGGTCGCCGGCGCCGGCGCCGACCACGGTGGCCCCGAGCACGCGGTCGCTGCCCTGCTTCAGCAGGACCCGCAGGAATCCCTCCTCGTCGCCGTCGAGCAGGGCGCGGTGATTCTCCTCGAGGGACACGTCGATCACGTCGAGAGCGATTCCCTGCTCCTCCGCTTCCCGCCGGTCCAGGCCGGCGTGCGCCACCTCCGGCGCGGTGTAGGTGCAGCGCGGGACGACCAGCCGGTCGGCCCGGGCGCTGGGGAAGAAGAGCGCGTTCTGGACGACGACCGCGGCATGGGCGTCGGCCAGGTGGGTGAAGTTGGGCGCGGGCGTCACGTCGCCGGCGGCGAAGATGCGGGGGTTCGTCGTGCGCAGTTTCGCGTCGACCTGAATGCCGCCGGCATCGCTGCGGACGCCGACCTGCTCGAGTCCCAGCCCTTCGACGTTGGGCGCCCGGCCCACGGCCACCAGGAGTTCGTCGCAGGCGGTCTCCCGCTTCTCGCCCTCGCTGTCGACCCAGGCGAGCCGGACGCCGCCGGCGTCCGGCGCCGCCTCCTCGATCCTCGCGCCGAGGGCCAGCTCGACGCCGTCGCGGCGAAGCGCCCGTTCGACCAGGGCCGCGGCGTCCGGATCCTCGCGCGGCAGGACGCCGGGCAGCACGTCGAAGGTCGTCACCCGGCTGCCGAGCCGGGCGAAGGCCTGGGAGAGCTCGCAGCCGATCGGGCCGGCGCCGATGACGGCCAGCCGCCCGGGCCGCTCGGTCAGGGCGAAGACGGTCTCGTTGGTCAGGTAGCCGCAGCGCTCGAGGCCCGCTATCGGCGGCGCCTGGGGGCGGGCGCCGGTGGCGATCACGGCCCGCCGGAAGCGCAGTTCGCGGTCGCCGCCGGAACCGGTCACGGCGACCGCGCGGTCGGAGAGGAAGCGTCCTTCGCCCAGGTAGACGTCGACGCCGGCATCCCGGAAGCGCTCGGCGCTGTCGTCCCGGCTGATCTCCGCGCGGATGCGGCGCATGCGCTCCATCGCAGCGGCGAAGTCACCGGGCCGCTCCGCGCCCGGCGCGCCGAAGCCGGCGTCGGCGCGGCCGGCGCTCCATCGCCGGGCGGCGGCGATCAGGCCCTTGGACGGCACGCAGCCGAAGTTCAGGCAATCGCCGCCCATCAGCCGGCGTTCGATCAGCGCCACCCTGGCGCCCAGTCCCGCGGCGGCGATCGCGGTCACCAGGCCGGCGGTGCCGGCGCCGATCACCACCAGGTGGTAACGCCCGGGCGGCTCCGGGTTCGTCCAGTCGGCGGGCGCGACCCGGTCGATCAGCGCCCGGTCGTGGCTGTCTTCCGCCAGCAGTTCCGGTCTGGTCATTCGCCCACCTCCTCCCTGAGCGCTCTGCGGGCGATGCGGGTGACGACCGCGATCACCGCGATCGTGGCGACCAGCCCGATGCCCGTGAAGACATGGGTTTCCCAGCCCCGCTCCTGGCCGCCGCCGGCCGCGATCTCGGCCACGTCGCCGGCCACCTTGCCGTAGTAGACGTAGAGCAGGGTCGCCGGCAACATGCCGCCGAGTGCATAGAGGTAGTCCCGCAGCTTCACCCTAGTCAGCCCCAGGGCGTAGTTCAGCAGGACGAAGGGGACGACGGGCGTGAGACGCAGGAGAAGGACGATCTTGAAGCCCTCGCGGCCGACCGCCCGGTCGATGGCGGCGAAGCGGGGCTCCGCCGCGACCCTCCGTTCGATCGCTCCGCGGACGATGTACCTCGACGCCAGGAACGCCGCCGTCGCGCCCAGGGAGGCGCCGGCGAACACCAGCGCGGTGCCTTCGGCCAGACCGAAGATCGCCCCCCCGGCTAGGGTGAGCAGCGAACCGGGGATGAAGGCGACGGTCGCCACGATGTACCCCACGACGAACACGACCGGTCCCCACACGCCGAGGCCGTCCACCCAGGCGCTGAACTCGGGCAGGTAACCCGCCACGCGCCGGCCGTACAGCAGCAGCACCGCGACCAGGGCCACGGCCACAGCCGCGCGGAGCAGCCATCCGGCTTTCGTCGTCCTGGCCCTGACCGTCCCGGAGTCTTCCTTCATCTCTCGTCTCCATCGAGGGCCGCGCGCGCCGGGCACTGGTGCTCTTCACCAGCCAGGTCGAACACGGTCTTGACCGGCGTGTAGACCTCGGCGGGGAGGTCGACGAAGCGCGTCTTCCACCCGGCCATCGAGCCGTTCCACAGGCCGGGGCGCTCCAGCGCGGTCAGCGGCCTGCCGCCGTGACTCTTGTCCACGAGGAAGCTGGCGGCGTGATCGACGTAGTCCTCGAGGCGGTACGGTTCGCCGCCGGGACCGAGGATCGCGCACACCATGAACACCGGGTTGAAGTGGGTGGACCTGCCCAGGATGGCCGACTGTTCCGCGTCCTCCATGTCCATCTGGGCCGTCTCCACGATCTGCAGCCCGATTTCACCAGATGCGTCCCGCACCCAGAACGGGCCGCCGCCGGCCGTGCCGAGGGTCGGCACGACGCCGCAAACCCGGGAAGGTCGACCTGCACTCCGCGCCAGCTCCAGAGCCATGCCGGCCAGAATCCGCAACGCCTCGACGGCCGGGCCCTGGAACGGTTCGGGCTGCATGTTGTCGATGTTCTTCATCGCGATGAGCTCGTAGCCCTGGTCGGCCAGTCCCTGGAGATTGCGAAGCAGGGCGCCATGGCCGCCGGGCCGGACGAGCAGGGGCGAAGCCGGGTCATCCGCGAGCCGGAACGGCCCGCCTCGCTCGCCCAGGGCAATGCTGTCGGTAGCCGGCGACTGGTGGGAGAGGGCGATCTCGAAGCGGCAGCCGCAACGCCGCTCGAGCGCCGGCAACCGTTCGGCGAGCAACGCCTCGAACGCCGGCCGGTGCCGCGAAGCGACGGAGAAGTGGAGCGACGCCGATCCACCGCCGTCGCCGAGGACGGCGGCCGCCTCGACGATGTGCTCCTCGAGCGCCGTGCGCACCTCGCCGCCGGGATAGCGATGGAAGGGGATCAGGGCCTTCGGCGTGTCGCCGTACCGTTCGAGAGTTTCCACCGCGCCGGCGGCGGCGTCGAAGGGGAGATGGCGCCGGGCCTTCTCGAAGCGGCCGAGCACCGGATCGTCCGGGGCGCCGGCGGCGGCCTTGAGTTCGGCGAAGAGCCGCGAGGCCGCGCCCGAGGCCGGCACGAACCGGACCAGCCGTCCGGACCGGACCGCCGCCCGGCCCGCTTCGGCAAGCCGGTCCGCTTCGGACCCGGCGGGCAGCGGGTCGATTCCGTCGCCGAGCAGGGCCGGCCGGACCAGCCGGGCCTTCGGCGGCGGGTCGCGCAGGATGGCGAGCTGGCGCCGCGCCTCGTCCACGCCGATGCCGTGCGCCTCGAGTTGCTCACGGTCGGCGGCGCGCAGGTCCTCCTCAACTGCGGTCGGCGCCATCATCTCAGTACGAGAACGTCGGCAACTGCTCGAAACATCCCGCGATCGTCGCCGCGACGCGGTCCCGGTCGGAAAGCAGCGGCTCCTCGATCGGCCAGTCGATGCCGATCTGCGGGTCGTTCCAGGCGATCGCGAGCTCGTCGTCGCCGTCGTAGTACTCGTCGCACTTGTACTGCACGTCGGCGGTCTCGCTGACCACGCAGAAGCCGTGGGCGAACCCGCGCGGAATGAAGAGCTGGCGGAAGTTGTCCTCGGAGAGCAGGCAGCCGGTCCACTCCAGGAACGACGGCGAGCCGCGCCGAACGTCGACGGCGACGTCGAACACCTCGCCCCGGGTGACGCGGACGAGCTTGGCCTGCTGCCGGCGGCACTGGAGGTGCAGCCCCCGCACAGTGTCCCGGTTCGACCGGGAGTGGTTGTCCTGGACCCATGGCCGGCCGATGCCGCCTTCGGCGAACGTCGCCGCGTTGTAGCTCTCGAGGAAGAAACCGCGGCCGTCGCGATGAACGACCGGCTCGACGATCAGCACGCTGGGCAGCCCCGTGGCGCGGATCGTTGGCAGGGCGCTCACCGCCCTTCCTCGAGGACCAGGCTCAGGTAGCGGCCGTACCCGTCGCTGGTCTTCGCCGCCAGCCGCCGCAACTGGTCGGCGTCGATGTAGCCCATGCGGTAGGCGACCTCCTCCAGGCACGCCACCTTCAGTCCCTGCCGCTCCTCGAGGGCCTGAATGAAGTTGCCCGCCTGCAGCAGGGCCTCGTGGGTCCCCGTGTCGAGCCAGGCGATGCCGCGGCCGAGCAGTTCGACCCGGAGCGTCCCTTCGTCCAGGTAGAGCCGGTTCAGGTCGGTGATCTCCAGTTCGCCGCGCGCCGAGGGACGGAGCGTCCGCGCCAACTCGACGACGCGGTCGTCGTAGAAGTAGAGGCCCGGCACAGCGTACGGCGACTTCGGCGCCGCCGGCTTCTCCTTCAGGCCGATCACGCGCCGCCCCGCGTCGAACTCGACGACGCCGTAGCGCTCCGGATCCCGGACCCGGTAGCCGAAGATCGTGGCGCCGGGCGAGGACATGTGCCGCGCCGCCGCCCGCTGCAGAACGTCCGCCAGTCCGTGGCCGTGGAAGATGTTGTCGCCCAGGGCCAGCGCCGCCCGGGCGCCCCCCAGATGCTCGGCCCCGATCAGGAACGCCTGGGCGATCCCCTCGGGGGCCTCCTGGACGGCGTAGGAGAGCTCGATTCCCAGATCCCGGCCGTCGCCGAGCAGGCGCCGGAACGCGGGCTGGTCGTGCGGCGTGGTGATGATCAGGATCTCCCGCACGCCCGCGACCATCAGGCTGGAGAGCGGGTAGTGGATCATCGGCTGGTCGTAGACCGGCAGCAACTGCTTGCTGACCGCCCGCGTCACCGGGTGAAGCCGGGTGCCGGCACCGCCCGCCAGCAGGATGCCCCGAAGCGGACTCACGTTGCCGCCGTCAACCGCCGCTGCAGCCCCAGCCGGCGCCGTTCGCCGCCGGAAGCGACCGCCTCGCACCACTCCGGGTGATCGAGGTACCAGCGGACCGTCTCGCGCAGACCCGTTTCGAAGTCGCGCCGCGGCGCCCAATCCAGATCTCTCCGCGCCCTGGCGGCGTCGACCGCATAGCGCAGATCATGGCCCGGCCGGTCTTCGACGAAGGTCACGAGGTCCCGGTAGCTCCCCGCCCCCTTCGCCGCCAGTGAAGGATTCTCCGAGGCCGGGAACTCCGCCTCGAGCGCCGAGCAGACAGCCTCGACGACCTCGAGGTTCGTTCGCTCCGCATCGCCGCCGAAGTTGTAGCTCTGGCCCGGCTCGCCCAGCCGAAGCACACGGAGCAGCCCCTCGCAGTGGTCGTCCACGTGAAGCCAGTCACGGACGTTGGCGCCCTCGCCGTACACCGGAAGCGGCAGTCCGGATGCTGCGTTCAGGATCATCACCGGGATCAGTTTCTCGGGAAACTGGTAGGGGCCGTAGTTGTTCGAGCAGTTCGTCACGATCGCCGGCAGGCCGTAGGTACGGCACCAGGAGCGCACGAGATGATCCGCCCCCGCCTTGGACGCCGAGTACGGCGAGCTCGGATCGTAGGGCGTGTCCTCGCGGAACCGCCCTGCCTCGCCGAGGCTTCCGAACACCTCGTCGGTCGAGACGTGGATGAACCGGAACCCCGTCCGCTCCCGTTCCGGCCGCCCGCCGAGATCGAGCCGGGCCGCCTCGAGGAGCTCGAACGTGCCGAGAACGTTCGTCCGCACGAAGGCTCCGGGGCCGTCGATCGACCGGTCCACGTGGCTTTCGGCCGCCAGGTTCAGGACCGCCGACGGCCGGTGCTCCGCGAACACCCTTCGCACCGCTTCCCGGTCCGCGATGTCCCCACGCACGAAGGTGTAGCGGGGGTCGTCGGCCACCCGCTCCAGGTTGCGCAGGCTGCCCGCGTAGGTCAGCTTGTCGAACACGACCACCTGTCGGTTCGCACCGCGAGCGTCGGCGAGCGCGGCAGCCGCGAGGTTGCTGCCGATGAAACCGGCGGCGCCGGTAACGAGGAGCGTCTCCATGGGTTGCTAGGCCGCCGGAGCTTCCGGCAGGACGGCCGCCGCCGCCGCCAGGACCTCGCGGTGCAGCGGACCGTTGGTCGCCACCACCCCTCGATTCGTTTCGAGAGTCCGCCCCAGGCTGAAGTCGAGCTCCCGTCCGAAGGCGTCCGTCACGACGCCGCCGGCTTCCGTCACGACGATGAATCCCGCGGCGTGATCCCAGATCTTCTCGCGGTAGGTGGCGGAAGAGGGCAGGCGGAGGTAGATCGAAGCGTCGCCTCGCGCAATCGCTCCGTACTTGCACTGGCTGTCCATGCGCACGGGAGCCGCCGCGACGCCGAGCCGCTCGGCTATCCCGGCATGCCCGCCCCGGTCCGAGTGCATGGACACCGCCGATTCACAGAACACGGCGTCCGTCGAGTCGGTAACCGGGGAAACGCCGATCCGACGGGGCGCGTACCCCTCCTCATCCAGCGGCAACTCCCAGGCGCCCCGTCCACGGGTGGCGGCGAACAGGCAGCCGCGACCGTCCGCGGAGGGCAGGTTCGGACAGCCGAGCACTCCCCCCACGACCTCGCCGTCCTCCATCAGGCCGAGCGCGATCGCGTACTGGTCACCGCGCAGGAAGCCCTTCGTGCCATCGATCGGATCGAGCACCCAGAACCTGCCGCTCGCGCCGCCGCCGCTCGAACAGCGATCGATCGCTTCGCCAACCTGCTTCGCGGTGACGCCGGGAAGTTCGGATCCGACTGCGTCCACGACCCTGGTCATCACTTCCCGGCCCTCGGGGGTCACGAGGTCCGGCGCTGTCTCCTCACCGACGATGGCGTCTTCCGCCGGCAGCGCGAGACTGACCAGTGCCTGGGCCGCGTAGTCCGCGACCGTCACCGGCGAGCGATCGTCCTTGGTCAGGAAGGCGCCCCCAATCTCCGCCTGCAGGCGCCGGGTGACCCGGCTCGCGATGCGGACCGCGCGAACCGCGTCCGCCAGTTCCGCGTACTTCCTGGAGTCCGGGTCAAAGCGCACGACGGCAATGATACGGGGCAGCCCCACCGCATGCCACACTGAACCGATGCCCCACGGACCGCAGGATGAAGCCGCCCTGGTGGCGGAGGCGATCGAGGGTTCGGAACTGGCGTTCCGGACGCTGGTCGAGCGCTACCAGCGGCCCGTCTTCAGTCTGGTCCTGCGGATGGTTCGGGACCACGGCATCGCCGAGGACGTCACCCAGGAGGTCTTCGTCAAGGCCTGGATGGCGCTCTCCCGCTACGACCCCAGGCGACGCTTCGCAAGCTGGCTGTTCAAGATCGCGAGCAACGCCGCGATCGACCAGCTTCGCCGGAAGAAGCTCCCCACGACGCCGATCGAAACCAGCGACACGGACCAGTCGTCCATCCTGGACCGCATCGAGGACGAGCGCTCGGAGTCCCCCGACACCCTGGTCAAGCGGCGCGAACTGTCGTCCGCTCTCGAAGCCGCCGTGGCGGCTCTCCGGCCCGAGTACCGGCTCGTCGTGCTACTCCGGTTCCGGGAGGAACTCCCGTACAGGGACATCGCGGAGGCGACCGGCATGCCGCTCGGAACCGTGAAGACGAACCTGCGCAGGGCGCGCCGCGAGATCGAGGAACGCCTGCGCCAGGATGGCGTAGTGTGAGACACGTCCGATCGGGGACGATCGTGAAACCACGACGACCCCGGAACCGTAGGGCGAAGGGCGAGGAGATGAACATGCGGAACCGAATCGACCTGCGGACCCTGTTCCAGTCGCTGGAAGATCCCGTCGCACCGGCGGGACTCACGGAACGCATCATGCGGCAGGTTGCCGCGACCAGCCGGCCGGCCATGGCGCCGGTCCGGCGGCCGATCCTGCCCTTCGCGATTCCCCACTGGGCCCGCCTGCCGCTGGCCGTCTCGACCACGGCGGCGGTCCTGCTGCTTACCGGCGCCGCCTGGCTGGCTCCCTCGTCGTGGCTGGGCCTGGTCGATGGTCTGCAGGCCTCGCTGTTCGCCGCCGTCTGGCTCCTGACCCTGGCGGCCGCCGTGCTGGCGGAGAGCGTTGCCTTGCTGAACGGAGCGGTCCGCGTCGGCGAGGTTCTCGACCTGATCCTCAACACGCCGGCGGCGACGATCGCGATCACCGCGGTCACGTTGCTCTGCCTGGCGGGAGTCGCTCTCCTTCACCGGCTGTCGCGCGGGCCCGTCCAGCGGCCGCGGGGTCGAGGCTTCAGAGCAGGCGCGCTGCTTGTCGCCTTCGGGCTGTGCTGCACGGGTCTGGCCTTCGGCCAGCCTCAGCAGGAGTCGGATGCCCAGGCAACTCAGGAGGAAGCGCGGGAAGAGGCCGCCGCGGCGATCGAAGAGGTCCGGGAGCAGTTGGACGAAGCGCTCGAGGAGGCCGGCGAACGCGCGCAGGGTGCGGTCGAGGATGCGATCGAGCGCATCGAGGATCTCGAGCGTGACCTGGCCGAAGCCGAAGATGCGGGCGGCGAGAGCGGGCCGGTGGTGCGCGTCGACCTAGACAACAAGGTCGCCTTCGGCAGCACGGTGCGGGTCGGTCGGGACGAAGTGGCCGACGACATCACCTCGATCGGCGGCGGCATCAAGGTCGACGGGGAAGTCCGTGGAGACGCCGTGGCCATCGGCGGCGAAGCGAAGATCGACGGCCGCGTGACCGGCGAGGTGGTCGCCATCGGCGGGGACGTGGAACTCGGTCCGGACGCGGAGGTGCTGGGCGACATCGTTACCGTCGGAGGCAGGGTCAGCCAGGAAGAAGGAGCGACCGTGCTCGGAGAGATCTCCGAGGTCGACTGGGGCGACTTCGAGTGGGACTGGGACGGCGACTGGTTCAACGGATGGAGCGGCGACTGGTTCCCCCGGGGCGGCGAGAGACCGCCCTTCTTCCGGGTGGGCAAGATGTTCGAGTTCGTCCGGGCGATCATCTTCACCGGACTGCTCATCGTGCTCGCGGGCCTGGTTCTGCTCGTGTCGCCCAAGGGCGTGGACCGGGTCCGGGCCGCCGCGGTTTCGGATCCGCTGATCATGCTCGTGGTCGGCTTCGGCATCGAACTGCTCATCCTCCCGGCCCTGATCGTCGCCAGCATTCTGCTCGCGGTGACGGTGATCGGCATTCCGTTCGCCATCCTCCTCTGGCCGGCGGCGCTCGTTGCCCTGGCGCTCGCCCTCGTGCTCGGGTACACCGGAGCGGCGGCGGCAGCCGGCGACTGGTTCCGGAACCGCTTCAGTGGCGCCAGCGGGGTCGCGGCCGGCAGCTTCGCTGCTCTCGCCCTCGGCGTGCTGACGATCCAGGCCCTGGCGCTCGTGGCCGACCTGCTCGGCTTCCTCGGCCTGCCGTGGTTCTTCCGCTTCATGTTCGGTTTCCCCGGCCTCGTCATCTGTTATCTGGCGTGGACGATCGGCCTCGGCGCCGCCTGCATGACCGCCTTCGGCACGTCCCGCTTCGGCTCGAAGGCGGCCGCCCAGACCGTGCCGCCGACGCCTCCGCCGGCGAGTGACGCGGGCAGCGAGCCTGACGCGGGTGACGCGGGCGCGGGCTCGGGAGACGGCGACACGCCGCCTGTCCCCGAACCGCCGGGCGAGCAGAAGGAGTAGCCCTCCAGGAGCCGCTCGCGGCGTCGCGCGTAGTAGTCTCCCGCCATGCCAGCCCGCGGGCTCGCCAGTCTGGTCCTGCTCGCAGCTCCCCTGGCCGCTGCGGCCTCCGACGACCTTGCGGAGTCCTGCAGCCGGCTACGGGACGGCTCGAACGCCTACTTCGGAACGAGCCTCGCGGACGAGTTGCGCGCGAGCCTCTCTTCCGACCCGGACAGCCCCGAGATCCAGGCGAGACTCGGCGGGGAACTGCTGCGGCTCGGCGACACCGAGGGGGCGATCAGGCACCTGTCCGCGGCGACCACGGCCCTGGCTGCCTCGCCGGAGGTCCGGCCGACCATTCCCGAGTGGAACCTGGCCCTGGCCCACCTCCAGCGCGCCGAGGACCTGAATTGCGTCCACCATGGCGACGCGGCCCCGGGCCGCTCGGCCGACAGTTGCATCCTCCCGCTTGTTTCCGCCGCGGTCCACAGCCGTCCGGAACACGCCCGCGCGGCGGGCGACCTGTTCCTCGACATGCTGGAGGAAGGCCGCCCGACCGGCCCCTGGAGGCACCGGGCCCAGTGGCTGCTCAACGTGGCGCGACGGCTGACCGGGGACTTTCCGGACGGGGTGCCCGCCCGGTTCCGGATCAGCGAGGACGTGTTCACGTCGGCAACGTTCACGGGCGGTCGCTGGCGCAATCTTGGGCCGGAACTCGGCGTCGATGCTCTCGATCTTGCGGGCGGCGCGGTCGTCGACGACTTCGACGGCGACGGCGTTCTCGACCTGATCACTTCGACCTGGGATCCCTGCGGGCCTCTGCAAGCGTTTCGAGGCGACGGCCGCGGCGGTTTCGAGGACAAGGGCGAAGCCTGGGGGCTCAGCGGTCAGCTCGGTGGGCTGAACCTGATCCACGCCGACTACGACGGCGACGGCCGCCTCGACCTGTTCGTGCTGCGCGGCGCCTGGTTGCTGGAGGACGGCCGCATCCGCAACTCGCTCCTGCGCAACGAACTGGGCGGCGACGCCGGGCGCTTCATCGACATCACCGAGGCGGCCGGCCTGGCCGAACCCGCCTATCCGACCCAGGCCGCCGCCTGGGGCGACTACGACGGCGACGGCGACCTCGACCTCTACGTCGGCAACGAGGCGAGCGAAGCCCATGAGTACGCCTCGCAACTGTTCCGCAACCTGGGCGACGGCACGTTCGAGGACGTCGCGGCCGAAGCCGGCGTCAGCAACCTGCGCTACGCCAAGGGCGTCGCCTGGGGCGACGTGGACAACGACGGCGATCTCGACCTCTACGTGTCCAACTTCGGCGCCAACCGGCTCTACGTGAACACGGCCGGCGTCTTCCAGGACGAAGCCGTCCGGGCAGGGGTTACCGAGCCGGAGCGGGAGAGCTTCGCTACCTGGTTCTTCGACTACGACAACGACGGCGACCTGGATCTCTACGTCGGCGACTATCGCAACCAGGCCACCGAGGTTGTGGCCTCCTACATGGGTTCGGACCCCGGCGTGGGCCAGCCTCTCCTCTACCGCAACGACTGCGGGCCGGAGCCCGGCTGCGGAGGCAGGCTGCGGATGACCGAAGTGTCCCGCGCGCTGGGCATCCGCCGGCCGGCCCTGCCGATGGGCGCCAACTACGGCGACCTGGACAACGACGGATGGCTCGACTTCTACCTCGGCACCGGCGAACCGGATCTCGCCAGCCTGATGCCGAACGTCATGTACCGCTACAACGGCCGGCGCTTCGAGGAAGTCACCTTCGCCGGCGGCTTCGGCCACCTCCAGAAAGGTCACGGCGTCGCCTTCGGCGACCTGGACCATGACGGGGACATGGACCTCCTCCACCAGCTTGGCGGCTTCTACCCGACCGACACGTTCGGCAACGCCCTGTTCGAGAACCCGGGCAGCGAGAACGCCTGGATCACCCTGCGCTTCACCGGCGCCGGCCCCGCCGGCTCGGGAGCCAACCGCTACGGCGTCGGCTCCCGCGTCGCCCTCGCCGTCGACGGTCCCGCCGGCAAGCGGACGATCCACCGTCTGGTCGGTTCGGGCGGCTCCTTCGGCGGCAACAGCATGCAGCTCGAAGTGGGTCTCGGCGACGCCGCGCGGGTCGACGAGATCCGCGTGAGGTGGGCCGGCAGCGGTACGGCCCAGGTCTTCGAGGACGTCGAGCCGCGGGCGACGTACCGGGTCTCCGAGCATGCGGAGAGCCTCGAACGCGTGCAGGCGCCCTCCTTCCGCCTCGGAGGTGACGGATGAGAGCCCGCGCCGCCGGCATCGCCGTTTCGCTGGCGTCAGCGGTCCTGTCCGGCCCGGCCCGGGCAGGAGAGAACGAGGTCCTCTTCACCGACGCCACCAGGAGCGCCGGTCTCGACTTCCGGCACTGGAACGGCATGAGCGGGCACCTCTACTACCCGGAGGTCGTCGGCGCCGGCGCGGCGCTCTTCGACTACGACAACGACGGCGACCTCGACCTCTACCTGGTCCAGGGCAACCTCCTCGGCAACGAAGGAGACCGGACCTCCGCGACCACGCCGTGGAAGGGCGACTGGCCGCCACGGGACCGCCTGTACCGCAACGACCTGGAGCCCAGCGACGACGGCGCCGCGGTTCGCTTCATCGACGTCACCGAGGAGAGTGGCATCGCGGCCACCGGCTACGGCATGGGAGTCGTCGCGGCGGATCTCGACAACGACGGCTGGGTCGACCTCTACGTGCTGAATCTGGGGGCCAACCAGCTCTGGCGCAACGAGGGCGACGGGACGTTCAGCGACCGGACCGAAGCAAGCGGAACGGGCGATCCGCGCTGGAGCGTCGCCGCGGCGGCCGCCGACTACGACGGCGACCTCGACCTCGACCTGTTCGTCGTGAACTACCTCAACTTCTCCCTGGCCACGCACAAGACCTGCCTTACCGAGCGGGGAGAGGTGGACTACTGTCTGCCGAGCGCCTATCAGCCGGAGGCCGACGCCCTGCTCGTGAACGACGGCTCCGGACGCTTCGAGGACGCGACGGTCGCGGCCGGCCTGGCCGCGGCGCGGCCCGGCAACGGGCTGGGCATCCTCGCGGCCGACCTCGACGGCGACCGGAGGCTCGACTTCTACGTCGCGAACGACCTGATGCCGAACCATCTCTGGCTCAACGGCGGCAACGGCGAACTGGTCGAGGACGGGCTGATCAGCGGCGCCGCTCTCAACGCGGACGGCGAGGCCGAGGCGAGCATGGGCGTCACGGCGGGCGATTACGACGGAGACGGCGATCCCGATCTGTTCCTGACCCACTTCCACCGCGAGACGAACACGCTCTACCGGAACGATTCGCAACCGGGCTCGGCGCAGTTCCGGGATCGCACGAACGCGACCGACCTCGGCCGGCCGAGCTGGGACGCGACCGCCTTCGGCACCGCCTTCGTCGACCTGGACAACGACGGCTGGCTCGACCTCGCGGCGGTCAACGGCGCCGTGACGTTCGCCGCCGGAAGGCCGCGCACCAGAGACGATCCCTTCCCCCTGGATCAACCGAACCAGGCCTTCTTGAACGTGGCCGACGGCGCGGGCGGACGCCGCTTCGAGCCGGCGGCCGCCGGGTTGCTCGACGGCGAGACCCCGTTCGTCAGTCGCGGCCTGGCCGCCGGCGACGTGGACAACGATGGCGACACGGACCTGGTCATCACGAACAACAACGGCCCCGCCCGGCTGCTGCTCAACCAGACCGGGACGGAGGGCGACTGGATCGGGGTGGCGCCGGTGCTCGGCGCCGCACGCGGCCGCCGGCCGGCTTCGGGCATCACCGTCCGCGTGCACCGCGCGGGAGCGCCGCCGCTCGTCCGGCTTGCCGGGGGCGGCGGCAGCTACGCCTCCTGGGGCGATCCCCGCGTCACGGTCCCGGCGGGTGGCCCCAAGGTAGACCGCATCGAAGTCCAGTGGACGGACGGGACGACCGAGGAGTGGCCGGCGCCCCCGCCCAGGGCCTACACTTCCCTGGTTCGCGGCAGCGGCGAACGAAGCGGCGAACAGGAAGACGACGCACCACCATGACCAAGCCCCTCCGTCTCCAGGACGGCGCCCTCATCCTCGCGCTCCTGGCGCAGTTCGCAGTCGCCGGTCTCCACGCACAGGACGCGGCAACGCCCACGCTGGTCCCGGTGCCCGAAGTCGACCTGCGCGGGGTCGATGAAGCGGTGCGGGACCAGATCGACCAGCAGCGCGGACTGCTCGAGGAGGCGCTCGAGCGCGGGGCGGAGACGGACGCCGACGCCGAACAACTGGGCCTCCTGTTCGGCGACGCGGGCCAGCTCTACCTGGTCTACGACCTGCTGCCGGCCGCGAGAGCCTGCCTGACCAATGCCGCGGCGCTGCAGCCCCGGAACTTCCGCTGGCGCTATCTCCTCGGCAGCGCCGCCGAGCACCTGGGAGAGTTCGAGGAAGCGGTCGAGGCCTACGACCTGGCCAGGACGCTGCGTCCCGACGACCCGGCGACCGCGATCCGCCTCGGCCGCGTGCATCTGGAACTGGGACGGTACGAAGAGGCCCGCGGCCACTATCAGCACGCCCTCGCGCTGCCCGGATCCGCGGCCGCGGCTCACTTCGGCCTCGGCCGCGTCGCCTTCGAAACAGAGGACCCGACAACGGCGCTCCGGCACTTCCAGACGGCATTGAGGGAACAGCCCCGGGCGGACTCGCTCCATTACCACATCGCCCTTGCCCACCGCGCGCTAGGCGACGACGCGGCGATGCGCGCCGCGATGGAGCTCCGGGGCGACGCCCCGGTCGCTTTCGCCGATCCGATCGCCGCGGAGATCAAGGAATCGGCGACCGGCATCGGGGCCCAGTTGCTGCTCGGACGCGTCGCGCTGGCAGCGAACGCGTTCGAGACCGCCGAGGAGCGGTTCCGCGAAGCGGTTCGCGACTATCCCGAGAGCGCGGCGGCGAAGAGATCGCTGGCGGCGGCCCTGGAGGGCATGGGCCGGCGGGCGGAAGCCGCCATGTGGTACCAGGAAGCCCTGAACCTGAACCCGAACGATGTCGGGCTCCTGTTCCGGACCGGGCTGCTCTACAACAGCGAGGGGCGCTACCAGGCCGCGGCCGAGCGGCTCCGGCGCGCGGTCGAGATCGAGCCCTCGTTCGGGCCGGGATGGGTGGAGCTGGCAAGGAGTCTCGGCGAGACGGGCGACCACCTGGAAGCCGCGGAGGCTCTGACCCGCGCACTCGAACTGGCCCCGGACGATCGCAATCTCCGCTTCCACCGGGCAGGCAACTACCGCCTTGGCGGCCGCCGGGAACTCGCACTTCGCGAGTTCGAGTCCCTGCTGGCGGACTTCGGATTCGATCGTGAGATCGTCCTGCTGCTGGGCCGAATCGAGCAGGAACTCGGCCGGCCCGCTTCGGCCGCGCGGCGCTTCGAGCAACTGGTCGAAGCCGGAGCCGAACCGCCCCTGTTGAGCCAGGCGCACTTTGAACTCGGCAACATCCGCACCCGGCAGGAACGCTACGAGGAAGCGCTCCCCCACTACCAGCGGGCGATCGCGGCCAATCCGACGCTGAAGGAGGCGTACTTCAACCTGGGCACGGCGCTCGGCCGGCTGGGAATGTTCACCGAGGCCGCCCTCGCCGCGCGCCGCGCGCTCGAACTCGACCCCGGCGACAGCAGGGCCCGGGCGGCCGAGGTCACCGCCCTGCTGCTCGCCGGCGAAGACGCCCGGGTCCGCCTGATGCTGGAACAGACGCTCGAGCTTCCCGACCAGGGCGGCAGCGGTTTCTTCGCCGTCCTCCTCGCCGAAGTCCTGGCCGCCTCCGAAGACGACTCCGTGCGGGACGGAGCGATGGCCCTGAACCTGGCCAGGGACCTGTTCCAGCGCGCCCAGACCCCGGCCCACGGCGCCGTCGTCGCCCTCGCCTACGCCGCGACCGGCGACTTCGAACAGGCCGTCGTCTGGCAGCAACGCCTGATCGACAACCTGGAACGCGCCGGCGCCGCCGCGGCGTTGCCGGATGCCCGGGAACGGCTGGAGGCGTACCAGGCCGGGCGGCCGATTCGCGCGCCCTGGCGGCGCTGACGCGCCGCGACTTGGCGCCGGCAGCGTGGCGGCGGCGTGGCGGGACTTGCTGCCGCGCGGTGACCGACGTTGCTGCCGCCTCGGCCACGACCGAAGGGAAGGGGTCCCAGCGGACGCTCGCGCCCACTTGGTGAATTTGGGGGGTCTGGCGCTCGCTTCGGTCGCCTGCGCTCCGGTCGGGCGTCGGCAGGGGAGAGCTCTACGGCAGGCGCTTGGCTCCAGCCCGCTGGGACCCCTTCCCTTCGGTCCTGGCCGAGGCTGGGTGCGTTCAGCCTGGCTCTATGTCGCACCGAGTGTGTCGGTGCGCCGGCCTTCTGGCCGGCATCCGCTCACCGTGCCCTACCCGGAGCGCCGATGCTCCGGACGATTACAGCAGGAGGACAGGCCATGCCGCCAGCAGTGCTCTGGGTGCGCGGGTCTTCTGACCCGCCTCTGGCGCAGACGCGAAGCGGCGAAGCCAGAGGGAAACGCCGCCGGCCGTAGGCCGGCGACCCTTCTTCGGCTATAGGGACTCTGCCTAGCTGGTCGCCTGGCGTCACCCGACTGAATCGCGGCGTATTGCTCGATCGCCTCCACGACCCGTCGCCGCGTCGGCCGATCGAGTCGCTTCAGATCACGGAGCGCCCTGCTGCTGTAGCCAAGGGCAACACTCAGAGTCCAAGCTCCCCCCTGACCTCCGCCGCCGTATGAACGCGCCCGGCATCGAGGTCCTCATAGCCCTCGTCCAGAAGCCGCTTGCCCTCATCGCTCAGCTCCTCTTCTTCCTCCGGCAACTCCAGCAAGTGCCGCAGGAACGAGTCTCGGCCCGAAAGCAGCCTCTCGAGGAACCGGCCCGCTGCCGATACGTCTTCCTCCGGCAACTGGTCCAGCAGGCGAGCAAGCTGCTTCCTGTCGTACAACTTGATGTCCGGCGCTGCCACTCGCGCTCTCCCTGAGTAGTGACAGAGGCTAGCAGCCTGCGCCGTAGAACGCAGCGAAGCAAGTGTTGCGGCGCAAGCGGCCAGAGAAGTGGGGCTGGGACCAAACACGGAGTCTGCGACGGGTTTGGCGGCTCTAGCACCTCCGCGGGTCAGACCGCCCGCTCGTACCGGCCGGGCTGGTCCTCGACGACCTTGCCCTCTTCGACCAACGCGTCGAGGTGCGCCCGCAGGGAAAAGGCGGCGGGGCCGTGGAGCTTGGGGTCGATGTCGGCGTAGATGCGTTCGACCATCTCGGGGATGGTGGCGACGCCGGCGGCGATCGCTTCGAGGGCCTGGTCGGTCCGTTGCTGGCGGTGGCTGTGGATCTCGCGGATCCGGTCGAGCGGGGGCCTGATCGACTCGCCGTGGCCGGGGTGGAGGACGTCGATGCCACCGCCCTGGCCGAGTTCGAGGAGCCGTTCGAGGGAGGCCATGTACTGGTTCAGGTTGCCGTCGGGCGGGGCGATGATCGAGGTCGACCAGCCCATCACCAGGTCGGCGGTGAACACGGCCCGCTCCTCCTCGAGCAGGAAGCAGAGGTGGTCGCTGGCGTGGCCCGGGGTGTGGAGGGCCACCAGCGTCGCATCTCCCGCGGAGAGGCGGTCGCCGTCCCTGAGTCGGGGTCCGGCTGTGAAAGGTGGCTGTTCGCTGAAGGCGAGGATCCGGGTTCCGTAGCGCTCGGCGACGCGGGGCGCCAGAGGCCAGTGGTCGCGGTGCAGGTGGCTGATCAGCACCGCCGCCACTTCGCGGCCGCCCACGGCCCGAAGCACCGCCTCGAAGTGGGCATCGTCCTCCTCCCCGGGGTCAAGCACGAACGCCGGGCCGTCGTCGCCGCCGATGACCCAGGTATTCGTGCCCGGACCGGTGAACATGCCCGGGTTGTCCTGCGTGACGCGCAGCACGCGGTCGGAGAGCCGCACGGGCGTGCCCTTCAGGAGGGTGTCCAACGTCGCGCGCCCTAGCGGCTGAAGGCCCGCTGCCAGTCCTTCGCGTTCGCCGCGGAGGGGCGACTCGCGGCTTCTTCGTAGCCCTCGTCGCCGGGCAACACGGGACGTGCGGGTTCGTCCGGGGTCCGGCCCAGCAGCACCCGAGGCTGCATGACCGGGAAGCTCTCCTGCGCGTCGACGGCGGCGATCGCTTCGTCCGCCGTCCTGAACGCGGCCAGCTTCTGCAGGTTGCGGATCGTGGGAAAGATGATCATCCACTCCTTGCGACGCCCGTGTTCGAGAGCTTCCCCGGCCGTCACCCAGGCGGAACTCGTCAGTTCGTGGTCGTCGTGGCCGGCGGTCTGGTTCACCGGCGCGCGCGCGACGAAGAAGCGGGTGTCGTAGCGCCTCGGCTGTCCCTCCGGCGTGATCCAGTGCGCCCAGTAGCTGATCCGGTCGGTGGCGAGCGTCAGGCTCTCGGCGGCCGCGATGTCGAGCAGGGACTGCCTGCCGGCGTTCAACTCGGCCCGCAGGCGTTCGATGTGCTGCTCGACCGCCCGGTCCGAGAAGTCGAGGATCCCGCCGTCCCGGTCGTAGGCGAGCAGCACGCCGGCCTCCTCGAAGCACTCGCGGATCGCGGCGACGTAGAAGGTCAGGCCGCCCTCCTCGAGGGCGAGCCGGGCGCTCGCCTCGCGGTCGGTGAGACCGTGGCAGAGCGCTTCGTCGACCCGGTCTTCGGGGTCGACTCGGCCACCCGGAAAGACGTAGGCGCCCCCGACGAAGTCGGACTGGATGTGGCGTCGCTCCATGAACACCTCGACCCCGCGGTCGCTGTCCCGCAACAGCAGGACGGTCGAGGCGTGCCGGGCCACCGGGGATGTCGGCTGATCAGCCATTCTCACCGCCGTCCAGTTCTTCGATCAGGTCGTCGGCCGGAGGCTCCGTGGCCTGCAGCCGTCTGGCGGTGGCCTCCGCGGCGCGCATGGCGCCCAGGAAGCTGCGGCCCGCGATGTCCTTCAGTTCGTCGTCGCTGTAGCCGCGGCGAACCAGTTCCACGAACAGATCCGGGAACTTCGAGGCGTCCTCCAGGCCGACCGGTACGGTCGGGATGCCGTCGTAGTCCGAGCCGATGCCCAGATGGGAGGTACCGATCAGGGTCCGAACGTGGTCGATGTGGTCCGCGACGTCGCTGAGGGACGCCTGGGCAACCGGGTTCTCGCTTCGCCAGGCCGTCAGCCGGCGGCGGATTTCCTCCGGCGCGGTTCCCGCGGCGATCAGTCGCCGGCGTTCGGCATCCAACCGCTGAAAGGACGTCCGCACGTTCTCGTTGACGAAGGACGGCACGAAGGTGACCATGACCACGCCGCCGTTCTCCGCCAGCCGGCGCAGGACGTCGTCGGGCACGTTGCGCGGGCTGGCGGTGACCGCGAACGCCGAGGAGTGGGAGAAGATGACCGGCGCTTCGGACTCGTCCAGCACATGGTGCATCGTCCGCGGCGAAACGTGGGAGAGATCCGCCAGCATGCCGAGCCGGTTCATCTCCCGGATCACCCGACGGCCGAACGCCGTGAGCCCGCCGTGCGCCGGCTGGTCGGTCGCCGCGTCGGCCCAGGCGACGTTGCTGTTGTGAGTCAGGGTCATGTAGCGAACGCCGACCGCGTAGAGCTGCCGCAGCACGCCGAGGGACGACTCGATCGAGTGCCCGCCCTCGGCGCCGAGCAGGGACGCGACCTTGCCCGCGGCGTGGACGCGCTCGATGTCGTCCGCGCTGAGGGCCAGTTCCAGGTCGTCCGGATAGCGATCGATCAGGCGCCTGGTCAGGTCGACCTGCTCGAACACGACCCGGGCCGCGCCGGCCCCGCTGTAGGAGGTCGGTATGTAGACCGACCAGAACTGGGCGCCCACTCCCCCCTGCCGCAGGCGCCGCAGGTCGGTGTGCATCGGCGGATCGAGCGCCGTGCTGTCCCGGAAGTCGATCCGGTCGAGGTGGTTCGAGACCCGCGTCCGGTACTGCCACGGGACATCGTTGTGGCCGTCGATCAGCGGCACCTCCCGGAGCAGGCGGAGCACGTGCTCCCGGCTGGCGCGTTCCTCCTGGGCGTCGGTCACGGGCGGTGAACCATAGCTCACCGCCACGGCCACGACGGCGCCCAGCACGGCACCTGTTCTTCTTCTCATCCTGGTTCCCTTCCCTGGCAAACGCACGAGCGGCGATTGTAGGGGAACCCGCCCGGAAACCCGCTGGCTGGCCGGATCCCGGTGCTAGTCTGCGCCCGGTGCAGGGCTGCTGGGCAAGGTCGATCGGCATCATCGGTCTGGGCAGCTTCGGCCGCTTCCTGGTCCGGCACCTGGGCCCGCAGTTCGACGTTCAGGTCTGGGATCGCCGCGACCTGAGCGCGGAAGCCGCCGCGCTTGGTGCGCGCTGGACCGACCTCGAAGGCTGCGCCGGCTGCGACGTCGTGATCCCGGCAGTGCCGGTCCAGGACCTGGACGGGCTGGTCGTCGACCTGGCCCCGCGCCTCGCAGCGGGCGCGCTGGTCGTCGACGTCGCCTCGGTCAAGGTGAAGCCGCTGCGGATCCTCGAGCGGCGCCTGCCGCGGCAGGTCCAGTACATCGGCACCCACCCGATGTTCGGCCCCCAGAGCGGCCGCGGCGGGATCCGGGGCCTGAAGGTGGTGCTCTGCCTTCCCGAGCGCCCGGTCGACAGCGAGCGGGTCGAGGCGGTGAGAGCCTTCCTGGCGTCGGACCTGGAACTCCAGGTGATCGAGATGTCAGCCGAGGAGCACGACTCCGAGATGGCCTACATCCAGGGCCTGACCCACTGGATGGCCAAGGCTCTCCGGGAGATTCACGTTCCGGACCCGGCCCTAGGCACGGTCGCCTACCGGCACATGATGAAGATCGAGGAGAACCTGCGCGACGACTCGGACGACCTGTTCCTGACGATCGCCCGCGAGAACCCGTTCGCGGCCGCGGCCCGCCGGGAACTCCGCGAGAGGCTGCGGGAGATCGAGGAGGCGATCGAGGGGGACTGAGCCGCCAAGGCGGAGCCGGCCTCGCGGCCGGCGCGCACTCCAGGCCGCCTACGGCGGCAGCGGGTCAGAAGACCCGCGCACCCAGTGGGTCAGGACAGCCAGCGCTTGCGGCGCCGGTAGTGCTTCACGTCGCGGTAGCTCTTCCGCTGGCCGACCTGGGTCAGGCCGAGGTAGAACTCCTTGACGTCGGCGTTGTCCTGGAGCTCCGCCGGCGTCCCCTCGAGGACGACGCGGCCTCCCTCCATGATGTAGCCGTAGTGGGCGATCTCGAGCGCGCGGCTGGCGTTCTGCTCGACCAGCAGGATCGTCGTGCCCTCGTCGCGGTTGATGCGCTGGATGATCTCGAAGATCTCCTGGACGAGGAGCGGCGCCAGGCCCAGGGACGGTTCGTCGAGCAGCATCAGCTTCGGCCGCGCCATCATGGCCCGGCCGATGGCCAGCATCTGCTGCTCGCCGCCGGAGAGGAAACCGGCCATCGAGTTGCCCCGCTCCTTGAGGCGCGGGAAGTAGCCGTAGACACGGTCCAGCGCTTCGTCCGTACCGCCCTTGTCCCGGGCCGTGTAGGCCCCCGCCAGCAGGTTCTCCTGCGGCGTCAGGTGTTCGAAGACCCGGCGCCCCTCCATGACCTGGAAGATCCCCCGGCGCACGATGTCCTCGGCCGGCAGCTTGTCGATCTGCGCGCCCTCGAACTCGACGTTGCCGTCCGTGACCTCGCCGTCCTCGGGATGGAGGAGTCCCGAGATCGCCTTGAGGGTCGTCGACTTGCCGGCGCCGTTCGTGCCGAGTAGCGCCGCGATCTGGCCCTGCTCCACCTTGAGCGAGAGCCCCTTGAGCACGAGGATGACGTCGTTGTAGATGACCTCGACGTTGTTCAGGGACAGCATGGAGTCGTTGCCTGCCCTACTCGGCCGCCTCCAGGGTGGAGGCCATCCGCATCTCGGTCACGGGCTGGAAGCTGCCTTCCCTGATCTCGAAGATCCTCATGCCCTTGATGCCGCGATGGTCGGTGGCCGTGAAGGTGACCGGCGCCGTCACGCCTCCCGTGTCCCAGTCGTCGAAGGTCTCGAAGGCGGCGAAGATGGAATCGCCGGTCACTTCGCCGGCCGCGGCCGCGCGTTCGATCGCCTCGGTCACCAGGCTGGCGACCGCCCAGCCCTGGCCGTAGAGCAGGCCCTCCTCGTCGATCGACCCGCCCTTCGACGCGAGGTACTCGGCCGCGTCGTTCAGGCCGTCGACTCCCTCGCCCGGCGGCGAGTAGATGATCGAAGCCAGCACGCCCTCCGCGGCCTCACCCGCGAGATCCACCAGCACCTCGTTGCTGCAGTAGTTCAGGCAGGCGAAGCGCAGGTCCAGACCGAGATCCCGCGCGTTCTTGAGGGCCAGGGAAGCCGGCCCCGACGTGTTCTGGAACACGACCGTGTTGGCGCCGGATTCAGCGATCCGGGTCAGCGTGGCGCTGAAGTCCGTGTTGCCCCGCGCCATCTCGTGCGGCGCCATCTCGATGCCGCGCTGTATCGCGTACTCCTCGCCTCCCTGACGCCACGGCGAGAGACCGAAGGGGCTCGGATGATGCATCAGAGCGACGTTCGGCTTCTCGGCCCCCGCGGCTTCCGCCTCTTCGATCAGGTAGTCGAGCAGGATGAAGAGTTGGTCGCTGTAGGTCGTGCCGACCAGGAAGTTGAAGGGCGCCTCGGAGGGGTCTCCCAGCACGTGGGAGAACGACGCGGAGACGAAGGGGATGCGGTCGGCCGCGATCCGGCCCCGCAGGGCCTCGGTGTCGCCCGTGCCCCAGCCCATGAACATGACCGATCCGGCCTGGACGTACTCGGAGTAGAGCTGCTCGGCCTTCGCGACGTCGTAGCCGTAGTCGTTCCAAAGCAGTTCGACCGGACGGCCGGCGATGCCGCCGAGGTCGTTCAGCCGGGCGTAGTAATCGCGGATCGCCTCGGAGTACATGGTGCCGACGTCCGAGGTCGCGCCCGTCAGGTCGAAGATCGCGCCGATCGTGATCGGGGCGTTAGCTTCATCCACCGGTTCGCCTCCGCCGCAGGCGGCAAGGAGGAGCAGGGCAAGCGCAGTAAGAGAAACGAGACGGGTCATGGTGAGTTCTCCTGAGAACGGGCGCCGGGCCCCCGGGAATCGCCGGTCGGTAACCGGCGGATCATATCCCCCGAGCCGGCCCTCAATAGGAGAACGGCCAGACGCGGAAGTAGTCCTTGACGTTGCGCCAGAGCTTCGCGAGCCCTTCCGGCTCGAGAACCAGGAAGAGGATGATCACGAGCCCGAAGACGCCCTGCTGCACGTACGGCAGGACGGTCGCCGCCCAGGGCGCCGTGTCCTGCAGCGAGCGCCCCAGGGTGTTGATCATGGCCGGCAGCAGGACGATGAGGGTCGCCCCGAAGAACGAACCGGAGATCGTCCCCAGGCCGCCGATGATGATCATCGCCAGGTAGGAGATCGAGACTTCGATCGTGAACCGCTCCCAGGTCACGATCGACCGGTAGTGGGCGAGCAGGGCGCCGGAGAGGCCGACCAGGAAGGACGAAGTGGCGAAGGCGAGCAGCTTGTAGCCGAACACGTTGACGCCGATCGCCGAGGCGGCGATGTCCTGGTCCCGGATCGCCACCCAGGCCCGCCCCACCCGCGAGCGGAACAGGTTCGCGGCGAACAGCGCGACCGCGAGCGCCACGACGACCAGGATCCAGTAGAAGCGGCCATCGGTGTTCATCCGGGCGCCGAAGAGCTCGGGCGCCGGCACGACGAGCGCTTCCGTGCCGCCGGTGAGGCCGTCCCAGTGCGTGACGACGAACTCGACGATCTGCTGGGCCGCCAGCGTCGCGACGGCCAGGTAGAGACCCTTGAGCCGCAGGGAAGGCAGACCGACGATCAGGCCGGCGACCGCGGTGATCAAGGCCGCGGCCGGAATGCTCAGGTAGAAGGGAACATCGAGCCGGACGGTCAGCAGGCCCGACCCATAGGCGCCGACCGCCATGAAGGCGCCCTGGCCGAGGGAGATCTGGCCGGTGTAGCCGACCAGGATGTTGAGGCCGATCGCGCCGATCGTGGCTATCGCGATCTGATTGGCCAGGTTGAGCCAGTAAGGGTTGGCCAGGAGCGGGAACACGACGAGGCCGACCAGGAGCAGCCCGGTGCGCACCTTCTGCAACGGCATGCGCCGCAGCGCCATGTCGGAGCGGTAGTCGCTGAAGAAGATCCCGGATTCCATGGTGGACAGATTCGTACGGCCTCGCGCGCGGCGCTAGACCCGTTCGATGATCTCCTTGCCGAACAGGCCGTAGGGCCGGATCATCAGCACCAGGATCAGCACGATGTAGGGGACGATGAGTTCTAGCCCGGACGTCGTGTAGCCGGCGGTGTACGACTCCAGCAAGCCGATCACTCCGCCGCCGACGATCGCGCCCGGCACCGAGTCGAGACCGCCGAGGATGACCACCGGAAACACCCGCAGACCGATGAAGATGATGTCGTGGCTGACGCCGACCGTGTTCGCCAGGATGATGCCGGCGACCGCGGCCGTGATCGCCGCCATCGCCCACGCCACCGCCAGCACCCGCTTGATGCTGATGCCCATCGACAGCGCCGCCTGCTGGTCGTCGGCGATGGCGCGCATCGCGATGCCGTCCCGGGTGTGACGGAAGAAGAGCGTCAGGACCGTCAGCAGGATCGCCGCGATCGCGATGACGAGCAGCCGGTCGATGCCGACGACCGCGCCGAGGAACTCGACTTCGCCGGACGGGATGAAGTTGGGGAAGGCCTTGGGCCGCGCGCCCCAGATGCCGTTGACCACGGCGCGGAGCAGGCTCGAGAGGCCGATCGTCACCATGATCATCGAGATCACCGGCTCGCCGATCAGGGGCCGCAGGACAAGCCGCTCGACCAGCAGGCCGATCAGGGCGGCGGTGAGGAGCGTGGCCAGCACACCGATGCTCCAGGGCAACCCGAACTGGGCGATGAAGGCGAACGCGAGGTAGGCGCCGAAGAGCAGGAACTCGCCCTGGGCGAAGTTGATCACGTCGCTCGCCTTGAAGATGACGACGAAGCCGACCGCCACCAGGGCGTAGACCATGCCGTTCGACAGGCCGGAGACGGTGAGCTGAAGGAAGACGTCGCCTTGCATCGTCGGGATCCTCGGGCCTCCGTTACGCGTTCGCGGGCGCGGCGATCCGCAGCCGGGTCTGCAGGACCGCGGTCGAACCGTCCTGGTAGGTGATCTCGTTCTCGATTTCGACCGCCTCGTCGCCGCCGTAGAGCGCGTTGACGAGCAGGCGGTAGCGATCGGCGATGAACCGGCGCCGCACCTTCCGCGTACGGGTCAGCTCCTCGTCGTCCGCGTCGAGCTCCTTGTGCAGCAGCAGCAGCCGCTGGATGCGGGCCGACTCCGGCAGATCGCCGTTGATGCCGGCCGTGTGTTCCAGCACGAGTTCGTAGATCTCCGGCTTCTGGGCGAGGTCGGTGAAGGTCGTGTAGGGGATCTGCCGGCGCTCGGCCCACTTGCCCGCGTTGGCGAAGTCGATCGTGATCAGCGACGTGACGAACGGGTACTCGCCGCCGCCGAACACCACCGCCTCCTTGACGTAGGGGCTGAACTTCAGCTTGTTCTCGATGAACTGGGGCGAGAACTGCGTGCCGTCGTGCAGCTCCATCACGTCCTTCTTGCGGTCGATGACGATCAGGTGCCCGTCGTCGTCCATGTAGCCGGCGTCGCCGGAGTAGAGCCAGCCCTCGCGGAGCGCCTCCTCGGTCGCTTCGTCGTTCTTGTAGTAGCCGAGGAAGACGGACGGGCTCCTGGTCAGGATCTCACCGCCTTCGCCGAGCCTGACCTCCGCGCCGGGAACCGGCGTGCCGACCGTCTGGAACTTGATGTCGTCGTCGCGGTGCGCGACCGAGATCCCGGACACCTCGGTCTGACCGTAGATCTGCTTCAGGTTCACGCCGATGGCGTGGAAGAAACGGAAGATGTCGGGCCCGAGCGCGGCGCCGCCCGTGTAGGCGCGCCGGATGCGCCGCACGCCGAGCTTGTCGCGCAGCCAGAAGAAGCAGACGGCGTTGGCGATCCAGCGCTGCAGTGCCAGAAACCGGGGCAGACGGCCGTGTTCGAGCAGAGTGTCGGCAGACCGGTAGCCGACGCCCAGCGCCCAGTTGTAGACCCTGCGCTTGAGCCAGGAGGAGTCCTCGATCCGTACCTGGACGTCGGACACCATGTTCTCCCAGATGCGGGGCGGCGAGAACATCATGTGCGGTCCGATCTCGCGGATGTCGTGCTGCACCGTCTCCGGCTCTTCCGGGAAGTTCATCGTGAAGCCGACCAGCATGCCGCAGGCGGCGCCGATCATCTGCTCGCCGATCCACGCGAGGGGCAGGAAGGAGACGAACTCGTCTTCGCTTCGCATCGGATCGATGCTCTGAAAGCTGTGGGCCATGCTCAGCAGGTTGCGATGCGAGAGCATCGCCAGCTTCGGCTTGCCCGTGGTCCCGGAGGTCGTCGACAGCAGGGCCACGTCATCGGCGGTCCCGGCTTCGACCCAGCGTTCGAAGTCGTCCGCCGTGCTCTTCGTGGCGGACCGCCCGATCTTCTCCACTTCGGCGAAGCTGAGCAGGAAGTCGTGCGGGTAGGCGCCGAGTCCGCGGGGGTCGTAGTAGATGACGTTCGCGATCCCCTGTCCGTTCTGATCCCCGGCACCGCTCAACTGATCCCAGACCTCGAGCAGCTTGTCGACCTGCTCCTGGTCCTCGGCGATGACGAAGCGGGCGCCCGCGAACTCGACGAGGTACTGCACTTCGCTCGCCACCGAGTCCTGGTAGACGCCCAGGGAGCGGGCGCCGACCGCCTGGGACGCGAGCTGGGCGATCAGCCACTCGGGCCGGTTGTCCCCGAGCACGGCGACGATGTCGTGCCGCTCGAGTCCGAGTTCGACCAGGCCGCGGGCGAAGTTGCCGACGCGCTCGGCGTACTGCGCCCAGGTGAAGCTCTGCCAGATACCGAACTCCTTCTCCCGGAGCGCCGCCTCGTTGGCACGCTCGCGGGCATTCCGGAGCAGCAGCTTGGGCATCGTGTCCGCGTCCCTCGGCAAGTCCGCCAGCGCGGTCATTCGGCGTCTCCCAGGTAGGCGTGAATGACGGCCGGATCGGCGCCCACTTCGTCCGGCGTGCCGCAGGCGATCGAACGACCGAAGTCGAGCACCGCCACGCGGTCCGAGAGGTCCATGACGACTCCCATGTCGTGCTCGATCAGGACCGTCGTCACGCCCCACTCCTCGTTCACGTCGAGGACGAAGCGGGCCATGTCCTCCTTCTCCTCCACGTTCATCCCCGCCATCGGTTCGTCGAGGAGGAGAAGCTTCGGATCGAGGGCCAGGGCGCGGGCAAGCTCGACTCGCTTCTGCAGGCCGTAGGCGAGGGTGCCGACGGCCTGGTGGCGCAGGTTCTCGATCTCCAGGAAGTCGATCACGTCCTCCACCGCGGCCCGATGCCGGATCTCCTCGCGGCGCTGCGGGCCCCAGTAGAGACCGCAGGTCAGCACGTTGCCGCGCATGTGGATATGCCGCCCCAGCATCAGGTTCTCGAGCACCGTCATGCCGCGGAAGAGCTCGATGTTCTGGAACGACCGGGCGATGCCGACCTGGGCCACCCTGTGGGGCGCGCGGCCGACGAGCGAGACCGGCGCCGCCTCGGGCTCCGGCGTGTAGGTGATCGAGCCCTGCTGGGGCCGGTAGAGGCCGCTGATCGAGTTCAGCAGCGAGGTCTTGCCGGCGCCGTTCGGCCCGATGATCGCGAACACCTCGCCGTGTCGCACGTCCAGGGCGACATCGTCCAGAGCGTGGACCCCGCCGAACGAGAGGGTGACGCCGCTGACCTCGAGACAGGTCGAGGCCAGGGGCTCCTGGGCTTGGGCTTCGGCCACGGCTGCGCGATTGTATGCGCCCCGCCCGTTTCGCGATCTGCAAAGATCGCCGCGCCGCAGATAGTGGACCGACCTGCAGAGCGGAGGATTCTCCATGCCGGCACGACCCGTCCTGGTTTCAGCGCCCCCCGAACTCGACCTCGCCCGCCCCGAAGAGGTCGGCCTGAACGCCGCGCAACTGGCGCGCATCGACGATCATCTGCGGCGCCGCTACCTGGAGCCGGAGAAGATCGCGGGCTGCCTCACGCTCGTCGCCCGCGGCGGCAAGCCGGCCTGGCTCTCGGCGCAGGGGCTGATGGACCGTGAGCGGAACCGCGTCATGCGGACCGACACGATCTTCCGCATCTACTCGATGACCAAACCGATCACCTCGGTCGCCCTGATGCAGCTCTACGAGCAGGGGCACTTCCAGCTCGACGACCCGGTCGAGAAGTTCATCCCCGAGTGGCGCGATCTGAGGGTCTTCGAGAGCGGGAACCACCCGAACTTCCTCACCCGGCCGGTCGATCGGCCGATGACGGTCCGCGACCTGTTCACGCACCAGTCGGGGCTGACCTACGGCTTCATGGAGCGCACGAACGTCGACGCCGCGTACCGCGAGCTCGGCGTCGGCGGACCGCCGTCCGGCGGCAGCCTGCGGCAGATGATCGAGCAGCTCGCGGAGCTGCCCCTCGAGTTCTCGCCCGGCGACGCCTGGAACTACTCGGTCGCCACCGACGTGCTCGCCTACCTGGTCGAGGTCTTCTCCGGCCAGCCGTTCGACGAGTACCTGCAGGAGCACGTCACCGGTCCCCTCGGCATGGTCGACACCGGCTTCACGGTGCCCGCGGCCAAGGTCGACCGCTTCGCCGCCAACTACGGGCGAGACCGGAACAAGAAGCTGGTTCTGCTCGACGATCCCCGGACCAGCCACTACACCGGCGACGTCAGCTTCTTCTCGGGTGGCGGCGGACTCGTGTCGACGATGCACGACTACTACCGCTTCTGCCAGATGATGCTGAACGGCGGGACCTTCGACGGCGCCCGCATCCTCGGCCGCAAGTCGGTGGAGCTCATGACGATGAACCACCTCCCGGACGGCAGCGACCTGACCGACCTGGCGGTCGGCTCCTTCAGCGAGACGACCTACGAGGGGGTCGGCTTCGGTCTCGGCGTCTCCGTCACCCTGGACCTCGCGGTCGCCCAGGCGATCGGCTCGGTCGGCGAGTACGGCTGGGGCGGCGCCGCGAGCACGGCCTTCTGGATCGACCCGAAGGAGGACCTGATCGTCATCTTCATGGTCCAGTTCTGGATGTCGGGCACGTTCAACTTCCGGGGTCAGCTCAAGTCGATCGTCTATCCGGCGCTGACCTGAGCGCCGGCAGCACGGTGAGCGATCCGCGTTCGATCTGCGAGCCGCGCGCGGCGCAGCGCGACGGGGAACTGCGGCGAACGCGGCGGTTCGAGAAGACGGTGTCGTGGTCGCGCCTGGCCGCCGTTCTGGCGGCAGCCGTGCTGGTCTGGCTGTCGGTCCAGGCGAGGCTCTTTCCCCTGCTCTGGGCGGCGGTTCCGGCCCTGCTCTTTCTCGTCCTCGTCGTTCTCCACGAACGGGTGCTGCAGCGAGCCGAACGGCTGAAGCGGGCGCGAGCCTTCTACCGGCTCATGCTCGACCGCCTCGACGGCGACTGGCGCGCCGGCGGACGGCCCGGAACGCGCTTTGCCGACGACCACGCCGGGCACGTGTACGCCGCGGACCTCGACCTGTTTGGCCCCGACTCGCTGTTCCGGCTGTTGAGCCGGGCCCGCACCCGCGGCGGAGAGGAACTTCTGGCGTCGTGGTTGCTCCGGCCCGCGCCGGCGGATGTCGTGCGTCGGCGGCAGGAGGCCGTCCGCGAACTGGCGCCCCGACTGGACTTCCGGGAGCGTCTCGCGGCCACCGGTCGAATCGCGCGCAGCGACCTCGATCCGGAGGCTCTGGTGTCCTGGGCGGAGGGCGCCCGCGCGGAAGGTGACGGGCAGCCGGCACTCCCCGGCGCCGGCGGCCGGGAGCTCCTGGTGCGCACGTTGCTGGTTGTCGTCGCCGCCGCCAATGTCCTCACGGTCACGGGCTGGCTGGCCTGGGGTTGGGGGCCATCGCCCTTCCTTGGCCTGGCCGTGCTGCAGATCCTGTGGAGCCTCGCCTGGCGCCGGCGTTTCCGGGCGGCCACGGCCGGCGTCAGGCGGGCAAGCCGCGACCTGAACCTGGTTGCATCGCTGCTGGAAGTCATCGAGGGCGAGCCGTTCGAGAGCACGCGCCTGGTCGAACTGGACAGGCGGCTACGGAGCGACGACGGCACCGCTGCCTCCCGGAGCGCCAGGCAACTGCAGCGTCTCGTCGACCTGCTCGACTCGATGCGCAACGCCGTGTTCGCCCCCTTCGGGCTGTTGCTGCTGTGGACGCCCCAGGTCGCCTACTCCATCGACTCCTGGCGTCGCCGGCACGGAGACCGGGTCGCCGTCTGGCTCCGGGCACTGGCCGAATTCGAAGCTCTCGCCAGCCTCGCCTCCCATGCGTTCGAGAACCCGGACCGGACCTACCCCACGCTGGTCGAGCCGTCGGGGAACGGGCGTCCACTGCTCGACGGCCGGGAACTCGGGCATCCGCTGCTGCCGGCCCAGGAGTGCGTGGCGAACGACGTGTTCCTTGCCGGCCCGCTCCGGGAGGCCCACCGGGACGACCGGCAAGCCGAGGCGGCTGGCACAACGGCGGCCCAGTGCCTGATCGTCAGCGGCTCGAACATGTCCGGCAAGAGCACCTTGCTCAGGACCGTCGGCACGAACGTAGCGCTGGCACAGGCCGGCGCGCCGGTGCGAGCGCGTTCCCTGCGGCTGACGCCGCTGGCGGTCGGATCCTCGATCCAGCTCCACGACTCGCTCGCCGAGGGCCAGTCCAGGTTCTACGCCGAGATCACGAAGCTCAAGTCCGTGCTCGACCTGACCGAACAGGGGAGGCCGGTCCTGTTCCTGCTCGACGAGATCCTCCACGGCACGAACTCCCACGACCGCAGGGTCGGCGCCGAGGCCCTGGTTCGCGGCCTGCTCGACCGCGGCGCGATCGGTCTCGTGACCACGCACGATCTGGCCCTGGCCCGGATCGCCGGCGACTCGACCTCGTCCCGGCTCCGCAACGTCCACTTCCAGGACCGGCTGGAGAACGGCAGGATCCACTTCGACTACCGGCTTCGCGAGGGCACCGTCACGCGCAGCAACGCGCTGGACCTGATGCGCCAGGTCGGCCTGGACGTGTAGAAGGCCGCGGCCGTCGTCCTCAGGCGCCCCACACGGTAACCGCCCGGCCGTCCAGCGACTCCTCGCGCCGGAAGATCTTCTCCTCCCACAGCTTCGACTCATCACGGTCGAACACGACGAGGTGTCCCGACTCGCCGCGGCACTTGTCCATGTAGGCCAGCGTCTGCTCGAGACCCTCGCGGATCGTGGCCTCCAGGCTCCCCCGCAGGATCTTGCACTCCACCACGTAGCGGCGCGCCGAAACGGCCGGTTCGCTCACACCGCCGAAACGGCCGGGCGGCCACACGATAAGCAGGTCCGTGCGGCGGCTCCCCAGGGCGTACTCGCGCTCGATCCGGCCGCCGCCATTCACGATCCGCTGGAGGAACGCCTGCAGCAGCAACTGCGGACCCGCTTCCTTGTACTGGAACCGCTCGAGCCAGTGCTCCGAGTGCTCCCGGAAGAACCGCTGAAAGGCCGCCAACAGCCCTTCGATATCCAGGTCGCCGTCTGGCTTCACGTACCACTCGGTTTCCTGAAGGATCGTGTCCTCGCGGGCGTACATCAGCTCCCGCGGAATGACCTCCCCGTAGATCGGGTTCGCGATTCTGCGCGTGCCGCGATGCCGCGCTATGAGTCCCAGGTCGCGCACGTACTCCACGTCGTCCGGGCCCGCGGTGCCGGCCGCGCCGCCGCTCAGGACCGGCTCGACGACCCGGCGCACCCTTTCCTCGCGCAGCTTGTCCGCCAACTGGTGCAGGTGCGTCTGGCGGCCCAGAATCAGCTCCTCCCTGGCCTCCATGATCGCTTCCTCGTCGATCGTCCGTGAACGGTCCCGAGCAGGCTTGTCCCTGAAGCAGGCCTGGTAGCCCAACGCGTTCACCAGCCACGGCTGGCCTCGCGTCTGGTTCCATACGGCGGCGAGCGCCGCCTCGGTGAACTGCTGGCCGGTCTCCTCGGTGTGCTGACCGAAGAGCACGCGCACGTCGGCCTCGTCGAACTCGCCCAGCCGCAACGACTCCGCTTTGATGTTGAACGCGCTGCCGCCGGCGATGATCTCGCCCCCCGACTCCGAATGGATGCGATAGTCGCGCACATCCCGGATCCCGCACAGGATCACGCTCTGCGGAAACGCCGCCGGACGGCTCGCGTACCCCGCCCGCAACTGACGCAGCACCGAGATCAACGTGTCGCCCACCAGCGCGTCGACCTCGTCCAGGAACAGCACCAGCGGCCTGACGTCGTTCTGCGACCACCGCCCCAGAGCCTGCCGCAGCGCGCCGTGCGGACCCGCACGGGCAAGCGACCGTTCCCACGTGCCGTCCAGGAAATCGTCGTCCGAAGAGACGAGCGCCTGCTCCGAGATCTCCGCCAGCACGGTCCGGATCCCAGCGCCGACATCCCCGCGCGCCGTCTGCGCCGTCTCGACGTTGGCGTAGACGCAGCGGTACTCGTTCCCCTCGTTCAGCAGGTCGCGCAGCGTCAGGAGCGCCGACGTCTTCCCCGTCTGGCGCGGCGCGTGCAGCACGAAGTAGCGCTTGGCGCGGATGAGGCGCAGGATCTCGTCGAGATCGAACCGCTCGAGCGGCGGAATGCAGTAGTGATCCGCCGGAACCACCGGCCCGGAGGTGTTGAAGAAGCGCTCGGCCATCGGCATGGACTCGCCCGTTCGGCGATGACCGGCAGTCTAGCCCGCGCCCTTCGCCGCGCCCTTTGGGCTGCCGAAGACGCGACGGTTGCGAGGCGGCGGCGCTTGACAGACCCGAAACTGCCGATAGGCGGTCGCCTCCACAGGGCGGTCGCCTCCACCCAAGGGACTTGTTCCCAGGAAGGAGACGAGACATGACCCTGATCGAGTTGATCGAGGCTGGCTTGATCCTCGCGGCTCGCGCCCACATCGTGGTCGTCGGCTAGCGAACCGAGCCAAGCGTGGGGGCGGACGATGTGCACAGGCGGACCGTTCCGCCCCCACGTCCCGACACGGGCGGAACAGCACGGCCAACGGAGAGCCGCGAACGTCGGCTCAGTGCCCAACACGATCCGCCGCGGCTACGGCGTCGACGAGGCTGGCAACGGCTCCAGAGACTCGATGGCTGCCGCCTTCGCGGACCGAGCAGCGTGCCAGAGATCCCAGTCCTGTTGGAGACCGAGCCAGAACTCCGCGGTCATCCCGGTGACTCGCGCCAACCGCAGCGCCATCTCCGCTGTCACGATGCTCCTGGCACGGATGACTCCACGGAGCTGCGGGTAGGAAACGCCCAGCCGTCGCGCGAACGCCGCCTGCGAGATGCCCAACGGCTTCAGGAACTCTTCGAGCAGCATCTCTCCAGGGTGGGTCGGCGGCAGCCGCCGCGGCAACCGCCGTGCGGCCAGCGTTCCGGCACCCGAGCCTGTCGCCGTGCTCTCAGTGGTAGTCGGTGACTTCAACGTTGCCGGCATAGCCCCGGCTCCCAGACAAAGCAGTCGGGCAACACGCCAAACGGCGGAAGGGCACCGTCGCCGCGCCGTCGAAGATGTCCTCGGTGGCTCGATCGGCGAACGACCGGACCACGAGAGCATTGTAGTCCAGCCGGGTCGGCAGCACTTGACAGAACCGAAACTGCCGCTAGGCTGATGCCTCCACAGGGCGGTCGCCTCCACAGGGCGGTCGCCTCCACAGGGCGGTCGCCTCCACAGGGCGGTCGCCTCCACAGGGCGGTCGCCTCCACAACGCTCCTGAAAGGAGGTGGGTACGGTGATCGACCTGCTTGTCAAGCTCATCGTTGCGGCCCGACATCACATCGTGATCTTCGGCTAGCCGCCCGAGCCCGGCAACTCGGGGGCGGGGCGGCACGCACGGCGAGACGTTCCCGCCCCTGAGTCGCTTGGTGTAAACTTGGCCTATCTACGGGTTGATCTGTTCCCAATGACTGCCACCGTTGTTCCCTTCCGTCCGTCGCCGGAGCCGGCGTTTGTACCGGAGAGCGTTTCCGCTCCCGAGCCGGAGGCGTGTGTGGTGGATGCGGTGGACGCCACCGGTGACTTCGAGACGCTGAGGGACCGCGCTCGGGAGTTCGTCGCCAAGGGGTCATACAAGGAAGCCGCAGTCGTCTACCAGCAGGCGGTCGACGTGGCGACCGCGGCCGGAGGGACCGATCTCGCTGACGAGGCCCTTTGCGGCTGGGGCGCTGCGGAGACGGAACTCGGCAATGGTGCGGACGTGATGCCCGAGTTGCGGCGGATCCTGCTTGACAGTGTTGTCGACCACAATCGCTGGCTCGCCGCTTACACCATTGCGCGTGCCCACGAGCTGGAAGGCCAGATCAAGAAGGCGCTGTTCTATGCCCGATTGAGCCGGGACATCTCGGCCTTGGTCGATAGACCAGGCCTAGCTGGCGGTTCGAACAACTTGCTCGGCAACCTCTTGGTGGCCGAGGGTAACGAGACGGACGCCGCGACCTGCTATCGGACCGCGCTCCGGCGCGCGAACGAGGCGCCCCCTACCTGGACGGCCGGTGCCGAGGGGAACCTTGGATACTGCCTTCTGGTCCGAGCAACCGGCGGGAAGAGTCTGAGCCACGCCAGAATGCGGGAGGCGCTTCGGTTGATCTACCGCAGTCTCCGCACCTTCCAGCGCGAAGGCGCGATCCAGTACACAGTGTTGCCGCATCTCGACCTGTGTTTCGCCCACCTCGAGTTGAAGCGACTAGCCTCGGCGAAGCGGCACGGAAAGCGCGCCCTCGACTTGGCAACGCGCTATGGCGACTTCGCAGCAATCAAGAGTTGCCTGTACCTGCTGGGCCAGGCGGCCATGGCGGAAGGCGATACTGAAGCAGCGCGCCACATTTTCGGTGAGTTGGAGGATCGCTTCTATCCCGGCCGCACCGGGCTGACCGACGTTCTCGTGGCACTGGACCTCCGCCAAGTAGTGAATCTGAGGGCATGAGGATGGGCATGCTCAAGAGGTTCCTGAACGAGGACAGGCCGGGCGGCTCGGTCGTCTTTGCAATGCTCGCGCTACTGCTCGGCAGCGCCGCTGCGCATGCTGCTGACAGCCGTCCGGTGCTGGGCAAGGGCGGCGATGTCTACCACGTAGCCGTCGGCACCTACGGCGACTTGTTCCCGGGCGGCAGCCAAGCGTCGGCCGACACCGAAGTCCTGCAACTGCAGGCTCGCCGCGGATCGGGCACTGTCGAGAACTACCTGGTACCCGGCAGCGAATCGGACGATAGCGACAGAACACCCTCCCTGTTCTTCGATGCTGCTACCGCGAAGTTGTACGTCGTCTGGTCGAGCAGCAACGCATCCACCCTGACGCGGATCAATCTCGCCTCCTTCGACGGCAGCGACTGGTCCGCAACGATTAAGGTCTCCGGGAACATCTACAGCGAGAAGTCCGCTCCGCGCCTCGCCGTCACTCACGACCGCTTTGAGTTGGCGGGAGAAAGCAGCGGTGAGTCGAGTACGCGGACTGTTCTCCACGTCGTCTGGTCGGAAAGCACCACGGATGGCGACAAGGTCATGTACGCGCCTGTTGTGCTGATCGACGGCGAACTCGCCTCAACATGGCGTCGCGTTCACCGGCTGAACGACTATGTGTCGCAGGGCTTGGTCGATGACCCGTTCAGCGTTGATGTCGCGGCGACGTTGCGGTCGGCTCCTACGATCGACGCCGGTAGCGAACCGAACGCCGTAGTCATCGGCTTCGCCGACAGCGACACCGGAGCGCTTGTCCAGTTGGAACTCTCCACCCCGGCAACCGAACTCTCGGAGCTGGCCGACAGCCTCGCTGATCACCTGGACTCCTCGAGTCTCTGCCAACGGCTGACCGACGAAGGGACCGACGGACTTGTAAGTGTCGCGGAAGCAGCTCGGATACACATCGTCATCGTCGGGCGTCGGATTCGTAGCCGCGTACTCGCCCCGATGGCGCAGGACGTCAAGGACGTGCTGATTGGCCGTGCCGCGGAGCTATGCGACGAAGGCGGGCTCAGCAGTGTGTCGAGCGCTGCGCGCATCCACATTGTCATCGTGGGTGCCAAAGCCCAGGAAGGCGACCTCCTAGAAGGCGCCGCGAGCGGTGACGGCCACGTCCTCCTCGCCGCGGCCCAGGACGTCGGGGACGACTACGTCCAGCACCTCGCCCGGCTGCAGGTCAAGTCGGAGCGGATTGCACCGGCAATCGGCGACGGCGAGCCGACGATTCTGGTGTCGCCCAAGGGCACCGGAGCGATCGTCGTCTGGGAGAACGGAAACACGCTGACCTACGTCGAGACGGCCGGCGCGGCCGCTAACGAGGCCTGGAGCAGCTCCCACACACTCCGGGTCGGCAGCAACCTCTCACGCTCAGAGGCCTACTCGATCCTCCGGGATCGGGCGCGCTCGCTCGAATAGGTCGAGCGTTTCGCACCACCCGTGAACCAGCCCTGCGCCCGTCATCGGGCACACGGCTGACAGACCCGCGCACCCAGCAGAGGCGGAGCCGGCGGGTCCTAGGGACCTAGTCGAACGGTAGTGTCCGAGCCGCCGCGGAGTTCATGGCGCAGGACGTCCCGGCGCTCGAAGAAGGCCGGGAGCAAGGCGTCGGCGAGCGGCGGCACGGGTTCGCTGACAAGGTTCGCCGGGTTGATCCAGCGGCCATTGCGCTGCACGCGATAGTCGAGATGGGGGCCGGTGGAGAGACCACTGGAGCCGACGTACCCGATGACCTGCCCCTGATCCACCCGCGCTCCGGACCGGATGCCCTGGGCGTAGCCGGAGAGGTGCAGATAGGCCGTCAGGTAACCGTTCGGGTGGCGCAGCCGCACCGTCCGACCGCCGCCGCCGCGTACACCGGCCGACAGGACCGTGCCGTCCGCCGTCGCCCGCACCGGGGTTCCGACCGGCGCGCCGTAGTCGACGCCGTAGTGCGGCATGCGACGCTTCAGGATCGGGTGGAAGCGACTCAGCGAGAACCGGGACGTGACTCTCGAGTACGGCAGAGGCGAACGAAGGAACTGCCGCTGCAGCGGCTGACCGTCGGCGTCGTAGTAGCGGTTCGAACCACCGTCACCGTTCCCCTCCTCGGAGAAGCGGTATGCCTCCAGCCAGCGATCCCGGTTCCGGTAGCGGAGCGCATGGACCTGCTCCACGCCCTGGACCTGGCCGTCCAGGAGGAGCTCGTCGAAGACGATTTCGAAGCGGTCGCCGATCCGCAGATCCCGATTGAAGTCGAGGTCCCACTGCAGCACCCTCGCCATGCTGTCGGCCAGGTTGGCTGGCCCGCCGGCCCGGCGAATCGACGTTTCCAGGGCTCCGCGCAGTTCGCCGCTGACCAGGCGCCGGATGTGACTGCGTCGATAGGGCCGGTAACGACTCGTCCAGTCGCCGCCGTTCCGCTCGGCCACGACGACTCCCTGACCCCGGCGCGGCAGCGTGACGCCGACGAGACCCTCGTCCCGGTGGACCATCGAGTAGAAGGCCTCGCGCGCGCGCAGCTTGCGGGGGTCCAGCACCTCGCTGACCGCCGTGCTGGCCTGAAAGAGCTCGGCTTCCGGAACGCCGGCTCGACGCAGGACCCCGTCGAGGGTGTCGCCTCTCCGGATCACGTGCTCCAGCGGGAAGGGCACCTGGTCAAGTGCCTCCGGGTCGAGCGCGAAGGCGATGTCGTCCTCGGCCACGCTGCCTGACGCGGCGCTCACCTCAATCGGCGTAGCCGCGGGGCGGATGGCGAGCCAGCCCAGGAAGATCGCGAACGCGACGCTCAGGACACCTGCGGTCCAACGCCCAAGTTGTTCAGTACGCACGAGTTAGAACCTGCCGGGCGATGCCCGGAAGCCCTATTCTGCCATGCTCAGGCCGCGTCCTGCTGCCTCGATCGCATCTTTCTGGGCTCTCGAGAGCGGATGTAGCCGTGCTCCCGGGCGTACTGCAGGAGGACGGCCTCCAGCTTGCGCCTGCCCCTGTAGAGCCGGCTCATCACGGTGCCCAGGGGAATGCCGAGCTGATCCGCGATCTCCCGGTAGGACAGTCCCTGCAGGTCGGCCAGCTCGACCGCCGTTCGGTAGTCCTCGGGCAGCGCCTCGAGGGCCTGCTGAACATCCTGGTCGAGCGCGTCCACCATCAGCTCTTCCTCCGGCGTCGCGCCGCGCGCCGTCAGCGGCGACTCGAGGAGCTTCAACTCGAAGGAGCCCTCGATCTCGTCGAAGGAGTTCTTCAGCGGCTGGCGCTGGCGCTTCCGGTAGCGGTTGATGAACGTGTTCTTGAGGATCTTGAACAACCAGGCCTTGAAGTTCGTCCCCTCCTGGAACTTGTCGTAGTACTTGTACGCCCGCAGGTAGGTCTCCTGCAGGAGATCCTCGGCGTCCTGGCGGTTGCGGGACATCCGGTAGGCCGTGCTGTAGAGACTGTCCATGAAGGGCAGCACCTCGGCCTCGAAGTTCCAGCCGCCGTTGTGATCGGCTATGGCGCTCATGTGGTTTGCCTCCCCCGCCGCGGCAATGGGGCCGCAGCGCCTTGTGGGAGAGAACTCAGCACATTCGGTGCCAGGTCTCCACAGCCGTGACGGTCAAACCGTCATGTCCCTGTCAGAGCGTCGTTTCCGGCCCGACGCCGCCACCGCGGACCGGGGCCCACGCTCACGCAGCAGCTCCGCAAGACGCCAATATGGCCGAGGCACGCCACAAGGGGCGTGCCAAAGCGGAGCCGGTCTGATCGCCGCGGCGAGCTCGCCGCGAAGAGTCCTAGACGAAACCGGCGCCGCGGAGCGCGATGACCAAGGCGTAGATGACGACCGACTCCATGAAGGCCAGGCCGATCAGCAGCATGATCTGGATACGGCCGCCGGCGCCCGGATTGCGCGCCAGTCCCGCGCAGGCCTCACCGGTCGCGCGGCCCTGACCGATCGCGCCGCCGGCCGCGGCGATTCCGATGCCCACGGCGGCTCCCAGCAGGCCGAGATTGGCGGCGCCGCCGCCTTCTTCGCCGTCCTGGGCCAATGCCGGGGCGGCAAACAGGGTGAGCAGCACGGCCACCAGAAGGACGAGCTTTGACTTCTTCATTTCCTGAGAGTCCCTTTCAGTGTGCCGACGCTTCTGCCTCGGCGATGTAAACGGTGGTCAACATGATGAAGATGAAGGTCTGCAGGGTCGCGGCCAGGAGGCCGAGCGCCATGATCGGCAACGGCAGCGCAAGGGGAACCAGGCTGAAGATAGCGGCCGCGGCGAGGTGTTCGCCGAAGACGTTCCCGAACAGCCGCATTCCGAGCGAGAGCACGCGAGCTGCGTGACTGATGATCTCGAGCGGGATGAACAGCGGGGCAAGCCAGAGGACCGGGCCGACGAAGTGCGCGAAGTAGCGCAGGCCGTGCCGGCGCAGGCCGAACAGGTGGTACAGCACCCATGCAGTAATCGAGAGCGCGAACGTGACGTTCACGTTCTGGGTCGGGGGTAGCAGGAAGAAGACGGACCCCGACAGGTTGCTGATGAAGATGAAGAAGGCGAACGAGGCGATCAGGGGCAGATGCCGCGAGCCGCCCTCGCCGATCGTCTCCTCGAGGAGGTTCCGCATCCAGTGGAGGACAATCTCGACGAGCTGCTGCACCTTGCCCGGATCGTCCCGATTCAGCCCCCTCGACACGATCACCCCCAACGTCGTCACCACGCCGAAGACGAACAGCGCCATGACGACGTGATCCGGCACCTCGTGGGGCAGGCTCTCCTCGGCGCCCGCCAGACCGACACCTGTCCTCCAGACCGCGTTCACGGGCTCGTAGAGGATGGAGTGTTCGCCGGCAGCCATGACAGTTGGGGGACTTCGGACGTGGAGGGATGGTGACCGTTGCTCGAACGGGTGAGTCGGGCGTGTGTACGGCTACGCGGAGTCAGTCGGCGTGCAGGTCGGGGCCGGGTCGATCCGCGGACTAGCGAGCCGTACCGATACGACGCGCCAGCTCCGAAACCACCAGTGCCAGAGGCACGACCGAGAATCCCAGGATTAGCGCGATGAACTCCCTTGACCCCACAAGCAGGGCCGCAACGATGAAAGCGCTCAACAACGAATAGCGGAGAACGGTAACCAGAGTGTTCCTGGCGCCAGCACGCCCGTCGACGTTCGGCTCCAACGCGCGAACCTGCATCTCCAGGCCGCGGAAGCTGAAACTACTGACGAGCCCTGCGGCTGTCAAGGCAACTGCGGCGCCCGGGCTCCAGGCGAGCGCTGCCGCACCTCCCAGGGCCGTCAGCAGCAGCGACCAGCGAAGAACCCGCTTCGACATCGCGGCCAACTGATCGGCCTGTCCGGAAGGCCCCCGGAAGCCGAGCAGACGGGCGACTTCACGAGCCGCCGAAGCCATCTTCCTCCTCGTCCGCGCTGACTCGCTGGATTGTCTGATAGGCGTTGTAGAAGCCCGCCGCGACGCCGAAGAGGAAGCCGATCATCGCCCCGGTCTTCGGCGCGTCGAACCAGCCTCCGACCGTCTGGCCGGCCAGGAAGCCGAGAACGGAGGCCACCGGAAAGACCAGGCCGATGACCGCCACGTCGAGAAGACGCATGGGCAGGCGCATGCCGGGCCCTACGCCCTCGAGTCCCAGAGCACGTCCGACTCGCCGCTAACCAGGTTCTCGTAGCGAGCCATGACGAAGAGCGCGTCGGATAGCCGGTTGACGTAGGTCAGGGCCGGCGCGCCGACCGGCTCGGCGGCGGCGAGCGTTACCAGGCGCCGCTCCGCCCGGCGGCAGATGGTCCTGGCCAGGTGCAGCGCGGCCGCCGCGGCGCAGCCACCGGGCAGCACGAAGTTCGCGAGCGGCTCGAGCTCTTCCTGCAACCGGTCCATCGTCTTCTCCAGGGCCTCGACGTGGCGCTGCTCGATGCGCGGCACGGAAGGAGCCTCATCGTCCGGCGGAACGCACAGGTCCGAACCGAGATGGAACAGCTCCTGCTGAACCCGGCGGAGGCTGTCGGCAACGGGAGCCGAGGGACCGGAAGCCACCACCACACCCAAAGCCGAGTTCAACTCGTCGACCGTGCCGTAGGCTTCGACGCGGGCGTCGTCCTTGCGAACCCGGACGCGAACGCCCAGACCGGTCGTTCCATCGTCGCCGGTCCGCGTGTAGACGCGCGTTATGCGGGGCAAGGGACCCTAGACGTCGTCCCTGATCGCGCCTTCGACCGGGCTGCTCGCACCCTCGGTGTAGATGCCGCCCGTCAGCTCGAACGATTCGACGGCGCGCTCACGAAGACGCTCCAGCGCCTCGTCGAAGTTCTCGGGCGCCATCTCTTCGTCGCAGAAGGAGCAGCAGCTTTCCCAGGTGTAACCAAGGCCGTCGACCTGCTTCCGGCCGCCAGGCGTCACCTCGTCGGTAATCGGACACCAGATCGTGCTCATCGCGAGCATGAAGTTCTCCACGTAGCGCTCCTCGGCGGCCTTGGCGGCGAACGAATCGGGATCGCCCGCGAACGTCGCGGCGACGCCGGGCTCGCTGCCCCGGTACTCGACACCGCCATGATTCCAGGTCTCGCCATCGGCTATGGACGGCACGAACTTGACCGGACAGAGGTCCGTCGACTTGAGAGCCTCCGGGATCTTCACCTTGGCCAGGTCGACCGCGTCGGGCGGCAACTGTGCGGCAACGGGCGCCACCAGAAAGGCCATCGCCAGGACCAGGATGAGACGGGACATTGAACGGCCGGAAACGAGCTTCTTCGACATGGGCGGGAATCCCTCCGCGATGCTGGGAATCGACAAGGAAACACGGCGCCGACGACCGGCGCCAGTTCAGTGAAACAGGGCACGCGAGTATAGCAACCGGCCGCCGACCGCGGCGGGCTCAACTCCCGGCTTCGTGGCCATGCACACTGCTACGCTCCGTGACCGTGAGCCGATCCGCGGCAGCATGGCCTCCGAGCTGCCAGGCCGGTCTTGCCGCGGTGGCGATGCTGGTGGGACTCTCCGGCCTGTGGGCGGCCACCGCTGCCGGCGCGCAGGAAGGCGGGACGGAAGCGAACGGCGAACCTGCAGCCTCGTCTTCCCCGGCGGCCGACCGGCTGAGCAAGCGCCACGCCGACTGGCTGGCGGAGGTTTCGGTCCTCATGACGGCCGAGGAACGCGACCTCTTCTTCCAGCTCACGCGGGAGTACCAGCGAGAGGCCTTCATTCGGAAGTTCTGGCAGGTCCGTGACCCGGTGCCCAAGACCGGACGCAACGAGATGCGCGAGCGCTGGGAGGAGCGGGCAGCCTATGCACGCAGCAACTATGGGGGCCTGACGGACGCGCGCTCCCAGGTTCTGCTGATTCACGGCGAGCCGCACCGCATCGTCCAGGTCCGGTGCACGACGACACGCATACCGGCCGAGGTCTGGGTGTACCAGGGAAGCGACCGGGTCCGGTTCAACTTCCTGTTGCTCTTCGTTCGGGCCCGAGGCCTCGGGGAAGCTCGCGTCTGGGCGCCGGGCCGCGGCGACATCCGGGGCGTGGTTGAAGGGGCGAAGGCATGCATCAACGGCCACCTGCTCGAGGACGTCATCGACCAGATGCGCAGCCTGGGACGCGAGTACGGGAGCCAACTCGCGCGCGTGCTGGCGAAGCCGAGGCCTCGCAACGAAGAGTGGGTGGCCGCGTTCGCGGCGGCCAGCACCGACGTGCCCGCCGGCGCGTCCCTCTTCACTGCCGACACCGACTACGACTTCCTCGGCCGGTTTCAGAGCCGTACGGTCGTCCAGGGACGGGTTCGCATCGATCCGGCCGCGATAGCCGTCGGCGAGTTCGCCGGCTACAGGTCCCGCGACTTCGTCCTGGTTGGCGAGGTCATCAGGGAGCACGAACTGTTCGAGTCGTTCCGCTACAAGTTCGGCTTCCCCGCCCCCGCCGGTGAACAGGGCGTGGCGGGCGGGCCCCTGCTCCTGCCGTTTCAGCGCTATCTGCGGCCCGGCGACTACCGGTTGATCCTGCGGATCGAGGACGTCAACGGCGGGCGGTTCTTCCGCGGCGAGCAGGACGTCAGCGTCCCCAGGCTCTCCGACCTGGCGCCGCTGCCCGGGGTCGCACCCGAGGGCGAACGGCTGCTGGCCGAGGCGGCCCGAAGCGTGGGTACCGAGTCCGTCGACATCCGGTTGCTGAAGCCCGCGGGCGAGATCCTCTCCGGCCTCGTTCGCTTCGACGCGGTTGTCGAGGGCGAGGGAGTGTCGGCCGTCTCCTTTCTCCTCGACGAAACGGCGGTACTCAGGAAGGCGCACGCGCCCTACAGCGTTGAGCTCGACCTCGGCGCCTTTCCCCGGCCCCGTACCCTGCGGGTCGAAGGCGTCGGCGAGCACGGTGAGGTGCTGGCCTGGGACGAGCTGGCGATCAACGCCGGCGACCATAGCTTCACGGTCCGCCTGATCGAGCCCCGGCGCGGCGCGAGCTACGTCTCCAGCCTTCGCGCGCGGGCAGAGGTCGAGGTTCCGGAAGGAACGACGCTGGATCGGCTCGAGTTCTACCTGAACGAGAACCTGTCCTCGACCCTCTACCAGGAGCCTTTCATCCAGCCGATCCAGCTTCCACCGTCCGCCGGCGTGTCGTACGTGCGCGCCGTGGCCCATCTTCGCGACGGCAACACGGCGGAGGATCTCGTCTTCATCAACTCGCCCGGAGACATCGAACGCGTCGAAGTCCAGTTCGTGGAGCTGTTCGTCTCGGTCACGGATCGTCGCGGCCGGCCGCTCGAGAACCTCGAGCTCACCGACTTCAACGTCCTCGAGGACGGCCGGGAGCAGCGCGTGAGCCGATTCGAGCGGGTCGTCGACCTCCCCATCCATGTGGGCGTCCTGATCGACAACTCCGCTTCCATGCGCGCCTCCCTCGACATCACGCGGCGCGCGGCCCTGAGGTTCTTCGAGCAGGCCGTGAGTCCGCGAGACCGGGCCGCCGTCATCACCTTCAACCGGTTTCCTCAACTGGCTGTCCGCCTGACCAACGACCTGCGGGAACTCGGTAGCGGGCTCGCCGGCCTGACCGCCGAGGGGCAGACTGCCCTCTACGACAGCCTGATCTTCAGCCTCTATCACCTCGCGGGCGTCACCGGCCAGCGCGCGATCCTGCTCCTGACGGACGGGAAGGACGAAGTCTCCCGCTTCTCCTTCGAAGAAACTCTCGAGTACGCCCGCCGTGCCGGCGTCACCGTGTACGCCATCGGCCTCGGCATCGACGAAGCCGGCGCCAGACGCCGCCTGGACAGGCTCAGCGCGCAGACGGGCGGGCAAAGCTACTTCGTTCGCGACCCGGAACTCCTCGACGAGATCTACGCCAACGTGCAGCGGGAGCTTCGCTCCCAGTACCTGCTCGCCTACCAGTCCAGCAACACCCGAACCGACGACGGCTTCCGCCGCATCGAGGTGGACGTTCGCCAATCCGGCGCCCAGGCCAAGACGATGAGCGGCTACTACCCCTAGCGTCCGCCGGCTGGCCCAACGAAAAAGACCCTCGGCGGGACGAACCCGCCGAGGGCCTGAGAGGATCCCGGCGACGACCTACTCTCCCACACCGTCGCCGGTGCAGTACCATCGGCGCTGCGGGGCTTAACTGCCGTGTTCGGAATGGGAACGGGTGTTTCCCCCGCGCTACAGTCACCGGAAATCGCCAGATCCACCGGCCGCCACCTGCACGGTAGCGCCCGGCAACCGAATCGAATCCCTGAAGGGCTTCCGTCGCGGCTAGCTGCCACGACCAACCTAAGCGCCCAAGTCCCGAGTGCAGCAATCTTGAAAATGGTCAAGCCGAACGACCGATTAGTACGGGTTAGCTAAACGCCTCGCAGCGCTTACACGCCCCGCCTATCAACCTGGTAATCTGCCAGGGGTCTTCAGGGATACCTCATCTCGAGGCTGGCTTCCCGCTTAGATGCTTTCAGCGGTTATCCTAACCGAACATAGCTACCCAGCTGTGCCGCTGGCGCGACAACTGGTGCACCAGAGGTTCGTCCGTCCCGGTCCTCTCGTACTAGGGACAGCTCCTCTCAAGTATCCTACGCCCACATGAGATAGGGACCGAACTGTCTCGCGACGTTCTAAACCCAGCTCACGTACCACTTTAATCGGCGAACAGCCGAACCCTTGGGACCTGCTTCAGCCCCAGGATGTGATGAGCCGACATCGAGGTGCCAAACCGCCGCGTCGATATGAACTCTTGGCGGCGATAAGCCTGTTATCCCCGGAGTACCTTTTATCCGTTGAGCGATGGCCCTTCCATACGGAACCACCGGATCACTAAGTCCTACTTTCGTACCTGCTCGACTTGTAGGTCTCGCAGTCAAGCTCCCTTCTGCCTTTGCGCTCTGCGGCTGGTTTCCAATCAGCCTGAGGGAACCTTCGAGCGCCTCCGTTACTCTTTAGGAGGCGACCGCCCCAGTCAAACTACCCGCCTGACAGTGTCCCCGACCCGGATTACGGGCCCAGGTTAGATCTCCAATACGCTAAGGGTGGTATTTCACCATTGACTCCACCGAAACTGGCGTCCCGGCTTCAAAGCCTCCCACCTATCCTACACATAACGCATCAGGGATCACTGCCAAGGTGCAGTAAAGGTTCACAGGGTCTTTCCGTCTTCATGCGGGTAACCGGCATCTTCACCGGTACTACAGATTCGCTGAGCCCCCTGTGGAGACAGTGCCCAGATCGTTACGCCATTCGTGCAGGTCGGAACTTACCCGACAAGGAATTTCGCTACCTTAGGACCGTTATAGTTACGGCCGCCGTTTACCGGGGCTTCAATTCAGAGCTTCGCTGGCCCGAAGGCCCGCTAACACTTCCTCTTAACCTTCCGGCACCGGGCAGGCGTCAGACCCTATACGTCGTGTTCGACTTAGCAGAGTCCTGTGTTTTTAGTAAACAGTCGCCTGGGCCATTTCACTGCGACCCCCGCCAGCTCAGAGGGCAAGCCTCATCACCGCCGGTGGCACACCTTCTCCCGAAGTTACGGTGTCAATTTGCCGAGTTCCTTCACAGGGGATCACTCAAGCGCCTTGGGATTCTCTCCCCGTCTACGTGTGTCCGTTTGCGGTACGGTCGCTCCGCACTCTGCTTAGGGGTTTTTCCTGGCAGCATGGAATCAACGACTTTGCGGGCCGAGGCCCTCGGGATCACGTCTCAGCGTTACGGAGCCGCGGATTTTCCTACGGCTCCCGCCTACACGCTTCAACCTACACTTCCAATCGTAGGCTCGTCTATCCTCCTGCGTCACCCCA
>OZ242040.1:0-2400000 GCA_965205095.1 Candidatus Multivorans sp. | reverse complement strand
GTGCGCGAGCGCATGAAGGCGCGGATCGCCCAGCAGCGGTTCCAGCACACTCAGGTAGGAAAGGTGGGGGGCCAGCAGCGCGTCGCGCACCGTCCGTTCGGATCCCGGCAACCGCGAAGCCAGGTCGAAGCCGGCCAGGTCGAAGAAGGCGCGACGGGCAAGCGAGAAGCCGTTCGTGTGGAGACCCGCCGACGCCAGGCCGATCAACGCATCGCCGGAGCGTACGGCCGAGCCGTCCAGGATCCGGTCGCGCTCCACGACTCCGACGATGAAGCCCACCAACTCATAGTCGCCGGGCTGGTAGAAACCGGGCATCTCCGCGGTTTCTCCCCCCAGCAACGCGCAGCGGTTCGCGATGCAGGCGCGGGCGACACTCCCGACGAGCTCCCTCATGGCCGGGCCATCAAGCTTCCCGGCGCCGACGTAGTCGAGAAAGAAGAGCGGCGTCGCGCCCTGCACCAGGATGTCGTTGACGCAGTGGTTGACGAGATCACCGCCAACGGTGCTGAAGTCGCCGGCCATCCGGGCCACGCTGAGTTTCGTGCCGACGCCGTCGGCCGAAGCGACCAGGACGGGACCCCGTACCGATGCCGGCAGGGCGAAGAGACCGCCGAAAGCTCCCAGGCCGCTCAGGACGTTCTCCGTGAACGTCGACTTCACGAGGTCGCCGATGCCAGCCAAGGCCCGGTCCTGGGCCTCCAGGTCGACTCCGGCCTCCCGGTAGGCGTCGGCCCCCGTCATGCGCCAGAGCCGGCGGCCTCGAGTCGAAGCGGGAAGAGCTCCGCCTGCGGCTCGCCGTGGCTCTCGGCCGGAACGGGGTAGTCGCCGCTCCAGCACGCCGTGCAGTAGGAGTCCGGGCTGCCCGAGACGCTTCCGAGCACTCCCTCGAGGGAGAGGTAGGCCAGGCTGTCGGCCCGGATGAAGCGGCGAATCTCCTCCAGCGAATGGTCGGACGCGATGAGTTCAGCGCGTGTCGGCGTGTCGATGCCGTAGACGCAGGAGAACGCCGTCGGCGGCGACGTGATCCGGACATGAACCTCGGTGGCGCCAGCTTCGCGAACCATGTTCACGATCTTCCGCGACGTCGTGCCCCGGACGATGGAGTCATCCACCAGCACGATCCGCTTGCCGGCGATCAACTCCCGAACCGGGTTCAGCTTCACCTTGACGCCGAAGTGCCGGATCGACTGCTGCGGCTCGATGAACGTTCGGCCGATGTAGTGATTCCGGATCAGGCCGAGTTCGATCGGGGTGTTCGCCGCCCGGCTGAACCCAAGCGCGCCGTACAGGCCGCTGTCGGGGACGGGTACGACCACGTCCGCCTCCACCGGGGCTTCCCGGGCCAGCCGAGCCCCCATCTCCAGCCGGGATTGCGCCACGGTATCGGAGAACACCTCACTGTCCGGACGCGAGAAGTACACGTGCTCGAAGACGCAGCGGGAGGCCCTCGCGACCGGCGGCAAGCGGTAGCTCTCGATCTGATCGCCCCGGGCCAGAACGACCTCGCCGCGGTCCAGTTCACGGAGCGCTCGGGCCTCCAGCAGGTCGAAGGCGCAGGTCTCGGACGCGAAGCAGGGCTGTCCGTCGAGTTCCCCCAGGATCAGCGGCCTGAAGCCGTGAGGGTCCCGGGCCGCGATCAGACCTTCCCGGGTGATGAGCAGCAGGGAGTAGGCGCCCCTGACGTCGCCGAGGACGCGCAGCAGCGACTCGACGACTTCATGATGCGGGCGGGTCGCCATCAGGTGGAGAAAGACCTCCGAGTCGCTGGTCGTCTGGAAGATGGATCCCGCCGCTTCCAGCTCGTGGCGAGTCGCCAGGGCGCTCACGAGGTTGCCGTTGTGAACGATGCCGAGCGGGCCCATCGAAGTCATGACGACGATCGGCTGCGCGTTCGTGAGCACACTCGAGCCGGCCGTCGAGTAGCGGGTGTGGCCGATCGCCCGACCTCCAGCGAGTTCGCTCAGCTTGCGCTCGTCGAAGATCTCGGCGACCTTCCCCATGCCGCGCTCCGCGTGAAGCTGCTCCCCGTCCCAGGAGACGATCCCCGCGCTCTCCTGGCCCCGGTGCTGCTGGGCATAGAGGCCCAGATAGGTGAGGTTCGCCGCGTCGGGCGCTCCCTCAATCCCGAAGATGCCGCACATTCCGGCCTAGCCTACCGCTCGCGGCAGGGCCTCCGTCCAGATCCGCCGCAAGTCGTCGACCGCACTGTCGACCGTGCCGCCGTCGAAGTCCAGCACCAGGCGGTCGCCTCCCACGTCGCCGATCTCACTGGCCGGTACTCCACCGGCCTCCGCCGCCGCCAGCAGATCCTCCGTCCTGCTGCCCGGAACAGTGACGATCGCTCGCGCCTGACCTTCGGAGAACAGGGCCAGGGGGCCGCAACCGACCGCGCCCCGAAGGCCGATGCCCCGGGCCATCGCACACTCGGCCAACGCGACGAGCAAGCCGCCGTCAGCCAGATCGTGACAGCCGCTCAGCCAGCCGGCGCGCCGCGACTGCCGAAGCAGCGCGCACAGCGCCGCTTCGGCCTCCAGGTCGACCGCGGGTGGACGCCCCGCCTCGACTCGTTGAAGCAGACGCTGGTAGGCCGAGCCCCCGTACTCGCCGCTGTCGGAACCGAGCAGCACGATCCGATCGCCCGGCCGCCAGAAGCCGCACCCCAGCACCAGGTGGAGGTCTCCCTCCGTCCCCAGGTCCCGCAGGCGATCGATGGCGCCGACGATCGCCACCGTGGGGGTCGGGTGAACCGCTTCACCCTCCGTCTCGTTGTACAGCGACACGTTGCCCGAAATGACGGGCACGTCGAAAGCCCGGCAGGCCTCGGCCATGCCCTCGATGCACTCCCGGAGCTGCCAGGCGATACCGGGGTTCTCCGGCGAACCGAAGTTGAGACAGTTCGTCATGCCCACCGGTTCCGCGCCGACCGTCGCCAGGTTGCGAACCGCCTCGGCCACGGCCTGCCGCCCGCCCATCCGCGGCTCGAGCCAGCAGTAGGACGGGTTGACGTCCGACGTCAGCGCCAGGGCCGAAGGGGTTCCCTTGAGCCGCAGCACGGCGGCGTCCGAGCCCGGACCGACGACCGTGTTCGACCGCACGGTCGAGTCGTACTGCCGGTGGATCCACGTCTTGTCGCCGAGTTCCGGCGACCCGAGAAGACTCCTGAGCGCCCGGAGCGGATCCTCCGGCGCTTCGCAGTCGACGGCCCGCTGGCGCTCGCGAAGGTCCGCGGGCGGGGCCGCCGGCCGATCGTAGACCGGCGCTCCGTCGACCAGCGGCTCGACCGGCATGTCCGCGACGGTACGGCCGCGAAACGTGAGGCGTGCACGCCCGCTATCGGTTACCCGGCCGATCTTCGACGCTTCGAGGCCCCATCGGGACAGGATCTCGACCACCGCCTCCTCCTGGCCTCGCTGGGTGACGAAGACCATCCGTTCCTGCGACTCGGAGAGCATGATCTCGTAGGGCGTCAGGGACGCCTCGCGCAGCGGCACCAGGTCGAGGTCGATGTCCACCCCCGCGCCGCCGCGGGCGGCCATCTCGAAGCAGGAGCTGGTCAGTCCGGCGGCGCCCATGTCCTGGACCCCGAGCACGACCCCGCTCCTCATCGCCTCCAGGCTCGCCTCGAGCAGGACCTTCTCCGTGAAGGGATCGCCCACCTGTACCGTGGGCCTCTTCGCCTCGCTCTCGGCGTCGAAGGCCTCCGACGCCATCGTGGCGCCGTGAATGCCATCGCGGCCGGTGCGGCTGCCCGCGTAGAGAATCGGGTTGCCGGCGCCCGAAGCGCTGGCGGTGAAGATCCTGTCCTCCCGGCACACCCCAAGCGCGAACGCGTTGACCAGGATGTTGCCGTTGTAGGACGGGTGAAACCCGGTCTCGCCCCCGACGGTAGGGATGCCAACGCAGTTGCCGTAGTCCCCGATGCCGCGCACGACGCCGTCAACGAGATGCCGCATCCGCGCGCCCCGTTCCCCGTCGATCTCGCCGAACCTCAGCGAATCCAGGCAGGCGATCGGCCGCGCTCCCATCGTGAACACGTCGCGCAGGATTCCACCCACGCCGGTGGCGGCACCCTGGTAGGGCTCGATGAAGCTGGGGTGGTTGTGGCTCTCCATCTTGAAGGCCGCGACCCAGCCGTGGCCTATGTCGACGACTCCGGCGTTCTCGCCCGGCCCGTGGACGACCCGCCGGCTCCGCGTCGGAAACCGTCGCAGGTGAATCCTGGACGACTTGTAGGAGCAATGCTCCGAGTAGAGGGCCGAGGCGATCCCCAGCTCCGTCCACGTTGGACTGCGACCCAGCAGATCGCAGAGTCCGCCGAACTCCTCCCCGGTCAGGCCGTGATCGGCCGCCAGGGCCGAATCGACGACCGGCTCGCCGGCCGCGGAACTCGGCGTCGTCGTCACCGGCCTTATCCGCCCGCCGCCGCCAGCGCGCCGACACGGCCGCCACCAGCCACCGCGCCCGCCAGGAGACCCAGACCGTCCCGGTTGCCCAGCATCTCTTCCGCGCATCGCTCGGGATGCGGCATCAGGCCCAGCACGTTGCCTCCGGCGTTGCAGATACCGGCGATCGCCCGCTCCGATCCGTTCAGGTTCGCTGCCGGCTCGCGCCGGCCGGCCGCATCCACGTAGCGGAAGACGACCTGGCCACGCCGTTCCAGTTCGTCAAGCGCCCCCCCGGTGTCCACGTAGTTGCCCTCGGCGTGGGCGATCGGCATCCGCAGCACGTCGCCGCGCCGGTAGCTGGAGCACCAGGTCAGGTCGTCCCGCTCGACCCGCAAGTGGACATCGACGCTCAGGAAGCGCAGATCCCGATTCCGCCGCATCGCGCCCGGCAGCAGGCCCGTTTCCAGCAGCATCTGGAACCCGTTGCAGATACCGAGCACCCGTCCCCCGGCCTCGGCGTGGCGCCGCACCGCGGCCATGATCGGCGAATGCGCGGCCATGGAACCGGCCCGGAGATAGTCGCCGTAGGAGAAGCCGCCCGGCAGCACGACCAGTTCGCATCCCTCGAGCGACGTCTCCTGGTGCCACAGAAACGTCGTCTCCTGCTCGAGAACGTGACTCAGCACGTGGTACACGTCGTGGTCGCAATTGCTCCCGGGAAAGACCACGATCCCGCACTTCATTCCGAGACCCACTCCACGGTGTAGTCCTCGACGATCGGGTTGGCCAGGAGCTGCCGGCACATCCGGTCGACCGCCTCGGTCGCCTGCCTCTCGTCCGCGGCGTCGAGCGCGACCTCGAAGCTCTTGCCGGCACGGATGCGGCGTACGCCATCGAATCCGATCCGGCCGAGGGCGTCCTCGATCGCCCGCCCCTGGGGGTCGAGCACCTCGGCGCGCGGGTAGACCAGCACCCGGGCCACGAAACGGCCTTCCGGTCCTTCTGCGTGGCGACTCGTCTGCGACGTCAACTCAACCCCTCCCCGCGGCGCTCAGCCGCCAACCTCCAGCCAGGGCCCGGGCCGATGCTGCTCGGCCACGAGCAGCTTCGCCCCCGAGCCGCGCCGGTCGAGTACCGGCTGCACCGCCGCGACCGCGAATGCCGGCGAGTTGTTCGTTTCCGAGAGATGACAAAGGACGACCCAGGACAGACGATCCGAAAGCAGAGCCTCGACTCCGGCGGCTGCATCCTCGTTGCTGAGGTGCCCCCGCTTCGACGCGACTCGCTCCTTCAGGCGCCAAGGGTATGGTCCCGTGCGCAGCATGTCGAGATCGTGATTCGACTCGAGCACCAGAATGTCGAGATCCTGGAGGTTTCGCCACGCTTCCGGCGTCCGGCAGCCCAGATCCGTCGCCAGCCCGAAGCGATACCCGCCGCCGCTCTCGACCACGATTCCGACCGGTTCCCGCGCATCGTGCGACACCGGGAACACGTCGATCCGGAAGCCGGCGGCGGTCAGCGGAACGCCGGGCGCCATCGGGCGGGCGAAAGAGCCGAGACCGCGCAACAGCGGTCCCTTGTACGTGCCGCGCGTGCCGTAGACCGGAACCTGGTGCCGCCTGGCGAACCGGTCGATTCCCTTGCAGTGATCGTCGTGCTCGTGGGTCAGGAGCACCGCGTCGACGTCGGCGGCGGATCGGCCCACCGCCTCCAGCCTCCGTTCGAGTTCCCGGCACGAGAATCCCGCATCGAGCAGCAGGCAGCCCTCGCCACTCTCGACAATCGTGCTGTTGCCGCCGCTGCCGGAGCCGAGCACGGCAACCCGCAGACCCGCGCCTCCGCCCGCTTTGCGGCGACGCGACCGCAGCTTCGCTTCGCGGCCGGCGGCGGCCAGCGCACCGTCGCCGAAGAGCGAGAGTTGCCGGCTCAAGCTCTGGGCTAGAACCGCTGGCCGATCCAGAACGTCGTGCGGCTGTCGCCCGACTCCTTCAGATCCCACTGGGTCGCGAAGTCCCAGTGAAGATCGAGACCGAGCATCCGCACCGTGAGACCGAAACCGTAGGCCGCGATCCCGTCGTCCAGCCGGCTGTTCTCGGAGTCCCAGACGTTGAAGTCCTGGACATCGTCGAACCAGGCGCCGGCGATATCGAGGAAGAAGCGCCCCTGGATCCCCTGGAACGTCCAGATCGGCGTCACGAAGAAGTCGATCAGGGGGAAACGCAACTCGAGATTCGTGAAGAAGCCGTGGTCGCCGACCATGTCGCGGAAATCGACTCCCCGCACCGTGTCCAGTCCACCGAAGTACACCGGATTGGGGAAGTTGCCGGTTCTCATGCTGCCGAAGAAGCGGGTCGCGAAGACGCTGCGCCGCGTGAGCGGGAAGTACTTGCGCGCGTCGAGCTGGAACGTCTGCGTCAGTGCGCCGGACGTCTCCAGATCCGGCGCGTACTCGGCCGACAGGCGGTATCGGTGCCCGCTCGACGGCCCGGCGGGTCCGAACACCGTCGTGTCGCCGACGAGCGCGGTCTGGATCACCGGGTAGTCATCCTCGCGCGGGGTGATGGTCGGGATCGGCCGTCCGAAGTCATCCAGCAGGAGGTTGAAGTCGTGGTCCCGCGCATACGCCTGATAGTCCAGCTTGCGGCGGATGTAGCCCGCGCCCAGCTCGAACCTCCGGTAGAAGCTCATCGGATAGGAGATCGAGAAGATGGCGCCGGTCTGCTGGAAGAACGACCGGCCGCGCTCGTAGTACCCGTAGTTGTAGTTGGCGCCGATGTAGAAGGCCCGGTCGTCGAACAGCGACACCTGCCACTGCAGCCGGTTCGAGAGGTTCAGGTAGGTGACGTTGAACTGGGAGAAGCTCTCGACCGAGGCGAACGTCGTGAACAGCCGCCGGTCGCCCAGGAAATCGGAGAACTGCAGGTAGACCTGACCCAGGAAGGTCTGGTTGTCGTCGACGCCGACCGCGGTCTGGGCATCCTCCAGGAACAGCCGCCAACCCCGCTTGTCCTCCTTGTTCGACTCGTCGATCGAGACCTGGATGTCGGGCTCGAAGAGGTCGATCGCCGGGATCGGCTCGGAGGTCTCGCCCAGGTCCACGATCTGGACTTCGCCGATCGGATCGTCGATGTCCGTCTCGTATAGGTCGAACCGGCCCTGCCAGAAACCGGTGTAGACGAGCCGGTCGTCGCTCCCGGCCCTGCCCAGAACGGTGGGCTGGAAGCAGCCGGTGATCGCGTTCGTGTACTGGCGAAGCTCGCCCGTCTCGATGTTCAGCCCGAAGATGTTCTCGGCGCCGGTGCGGTCCGACGTGAAGTACACCGTCCGGTCGTCGCTCGAGAAGACCGGGTCCGTGTTGTGGTGCTCGTCGCTGCCCAGCCGAACGCGCTCCATCGTCTCCAGGTTGAGCCGGAAGAGCTGGCCGTTCTCCCCTGGCAGCGAGGAGAACACGAGCCATTGGCCGTCGTGCGAGTAGGACGGAGAGCCGTCGAAGACCTCGTCGTTCGTCAGGTTCCGGATCTCCAGCGATTGCAGGTCGAGCTGGAAGATGTCGTACTGCCCGTTCTGGTTGCCGGCGAACGCGACGCTCCGGCCGTCCGGGCTCCAGGCGGGCGCCGTCTGCTGCTCGATCTCCATGTCGATGACGCGGCGCACTCCCCCGCCCAGAACATTGACGATGGCGAGGGAGTAGCCCGCCTCCTTGCGGACGAAGGCCGCCAGCGAGTTGCCGTCGGGCGAGAAGGCCAGGTCGCTGCCGTGCTTGCGCCCCAGCGTCAGCATCTGGGCGACGTAGTGGCGGAAGTCCGCCGTGTATCCCCGCGTCAGGTTGCGGACCGGCTCGCGCTCCTGGGTGTCGAACAGGACGATGTCGACATCGCCCTGGAAGGTCGAGAACGCCGCCACGAGGTCGCCGGAAGGAGAGGCCACCGGCGACGTCTCCTGGCTACCCTGGGGACGGGTGCGGAACGGCCGCCCGAAGTCGCTCGGCTCTCCGGTCGCCACCAGTTCGGGCAGGTAGCGGTTGCGGAGCCAGCGGCGGAACTCGAGGTCGAAGTCCTCGGGCTCCATGCGGAAGGCCCGTTCGATCGCCCGGCCCACCCGCGAGCCGATCGTGTTCCGGAACTCGAACAGGAAGTCGATTACCCCGTCCGCCCCCCAGCGCTCCTCCATGAAGTCGAAGGCGGCGTGGCCGTAGCGGTAGGCGAAGAAGCCGCTCGCCTGACCCGAAGTGATCGGCGGCAGTCGGTCGTTGACCACGGCGTCCCGCAGGTACATCCGGTCGGAAGCGCTCTCATCCTCCGCGAAGTAGCTCGCCATGCCCTCCATCAACCACTGCGGCGGGCTGTTCGTCATGGCCCTCCCCAGACTTCCGCCGAACAGGATGTGGTACTGGAAGATATGCGTCAGCTCGTGCAGGATGAGCTCGTAGAGTTCGACGTCCGGCAGGTCGATGGGCAGGACCATCCGGAACCGCGCCGAGGTGGCGAAAGCCGCGACCCCCTCCGGGATGAAGTTGATCATCACGTTGTTCTGGAGGAAGTCGGAGTGCGTGTTGTAGATGATCAGCGGAGTCGGCTCCTGGATCTGGTAGTCCAGGTCGAGCGACAACTGGTCGTACGCGCTCTCCGCGAGCGACGCCACCTTCTGCAACTGGGGCTCGCTCTCGGAGTAGTAGTAGATGTCGAAGTGAGTCGAGTGGTAGATCCGCCAGTCGAAGTCCTCGTAGCGGATCTTGTTCTTGCCGAAGCCCTGCGCCTGCAGGCCGGCGGCCGCGCAGACCAGGAGCGCGCAGACCAGGGCGGTGACGCGGAGGGCCGGCATGCCGTCCGGCCGGAGTGGTGCTGAACTCACTGCTCCTCCTTAGGGCGTGAAGATCACGCGCGAGACTTCAATGTCCTTCTGCGTGAAGACGCCCAGGATGCGGTCCTCCAGCGCGTACAGGTTCTCGAACATCCCCTGCAGCGGGTCCGCCTGCTCGCCCTCGAAGCTCTTGAAGTCCTTGAAATTGTCGTTGTAGATCAGTTCGCCGGTCGAGCCGTCGAAGACCATGACGACGATGTCGTACTCGAAGCCTGTCTGCTCGACGAGTACCTGCCGGTACATGGTGCGGCCGTCGAAGGGTGAGATGTACTCCTCGGTCCGGTAGCCGGACCGATCCTGGATGTCGAAGTCGAGAGTGCCGGCCAGAATGAGGTCCGACTGCGTCGTCTCGCCGAGATTGCGCCAGAAGTCCTCGTCCCTGGCCAGCATCTCCAGGTCGTACGTCGGGTAGTCGATCCGCCCCGCCTCGACGATCCGCAGGTCCGTCTCGCGACGGAGCACCTTGTTCAGGTAACGCTCGAACTCGCCCTGCACGTCGATGTCCGACCCTTCGATCCGGCCTTCGCCTTCCTGGCTGACGACCAGGAAGGGCGCCGGCAGCAGCGTGTCGCGGCCGGTCAGGTCGATGCGCGCCCGCATCGGCAGTGTCAGCCTCACCTCGACCGTCCCTTCGGCACTCGCCGGAGTCGCCGTCGGCGGCGCCAGCAGGCCGGCCAGCAGGCCGGCCGACGCCACGATCGCCGATCCTCTACCGGCGGCCCATCCTCTACTGGCAGCTTGCGTCACGCGCGTCACCTCCAACCATCGGGGCAAGCAAGAACCATTCCATGACCTCCAGACCGACCACTACCGCGAGCCGGGAGAGGAGTCACCGCGCATCGGCAAGCGGTCCGCTCGCGCCGCCTCCACCGCTCTCCGGGGAGGTGGGCTGGGCGGCTTCTTCCGCCACGGACGACACCTCTTCGTCATCCTCCCGATCTCCCTTGAAGTTCTGGTAGTACTCGACGAAGCGCGAGTAGTTCCGCCGAACGTCCCGCTCGCGGGGCGCCAGCCGCAGGGCCTGACGGTAGTAGCCCAGAGCCTCCTCGAACAGACCCAGCGCCTCGTGCGCGACCGCGATGTTGCTCAGGATCGCCGGATGTTCCGGCTCGATCCGGCGAGCCTGCTCGAACCGGAAAAGAGCCTCGCTCCACAGGCCCCGGTCGGCCATGTCGACACCGAACTGCCACTGCTGCTTGGCCTCGGGGGCCACCTTGCGCTTCTGCGCCTCGGCGGCGCCCGAGATCGTCGCCAGGACCAGCACTCCCGCGATCAACGCCAGAACGCGCGGCCGGCGGTAAGCAGTGCGCGTCATCGAGCCAGTATAGATCACGGACCTGGAATCCGTCTCTGTCTCTGAGCGCCGTTCCAGGAGAGCCGCGCGATCCGGAAGGAAGGCAGCGCGATGGCAGGAGAACCGGTCCCGAACGGGAACATCCCCAGAGACGGAGACGATGTCCGACAGGCCCTCGTCGCACTGAATCTGGTTCACGGAAACCGCGGTGTCATCTGCGCCCTCGCCCAACGGCTCAACACGGCCGGGGAACTCCGGAACGACCGCTTCGCCGAGGAGGCGGCCCGCAGCCTCGAAGCGCCGCTCGACAGGGTTCGGACCATCCTGCTCGCGGCACGCGCTCGCCTCGACGACGCCAGCGCCGAGATGGCGCGAGCAAGCGAGAAGGGCATCGAGATCGTCACCCTGGTCGATCGTGACTACCCGCCGGCCCTCGCCGACCTCGGACTGCAGGCGCCTCCCGTTCTCTACGTCCGCGGCCGCTTGAGTCAGGCACCCGGCATCTCGATCGTCGGTTCACGCAAGGCGGACGCATACGGTCTCGAGGTGACGGCCTGGTTCGCGCGCCGCCTGGCCGCGGCCGGCCTGGTCGTCATCTCCGGATTCGCTCGAGGCATCGACCAGGCGGCCCACCGCAGCGCGCTGGCGGCCCGTGCCGGCACCGGCAGCACCGCCGCCGTGCTCGGTTGCGGCATCGACGTCGACTATCCCCGCAACAGCCGCCGAACCGCGGCCGAGATCGCGCGGCACGGCTGTCTGATCACCGAGTTCCCGCTCGGCCGGCAGCCTCGTCCCAACCACTTTCCCATCCGAAATCGCCTCATTGCCGCCCTCGGTTTCGCTTCGGTCGTGGTCCGCGCCGCCCGGCGCTCGGGCTCCCTGATCACCGCCCGCCTGGCCCTCGACCTCGGCCGCGACGTCTACGCGGTTCCAGGTTCCGTCCTCTCCCGGGAGTCCGCCGGCGCCCACCTGCTGCTGCGGGATGGAGCGATTCCCGCCCTCGACCCCGACGCGATGCTCGAGACCCTGCCCACTTCGATCCTGGCCCGGCTCGAGCGGGCGTCGGAAGACACGGCCGAGCCGGCTCGATCCGCCTCCACCGGCGTATCCGAGGTCGACGACCTCCTGGGCGCCCTCAGGGAAGGCGCCCGAACCCCGGAGGAACTCGCATCCCGACTCCAGCGACCGGTGCCCGGCGTCCTCGCCACCCTCGCCCGCCTGGAAGTCGACGGACTCGTACGACGCTACGAGGGCGCGAACTACGCCCTGGCGGCCCGCTAGGAGCCTGCGCCGTGGAACGCAGCGAAGCAAGTTCTGCGACGCAGGATGCTAGTGAGGTGGGGGCTGGGGCCAAACACGGAGCCTGCGACGGGTTTGGCGGCTCTAGCGCCGCGTCGTCTTCTTCTTCGCGGCTCTCCGCTTCCGCGCCGGCCGGCGGCGGGGCGCCCTGGGGTTCTTGCCCTGGGCCACCATCTTCGCCTCGCGCGCCGCCAGTAGATCGACCGCCTCATCGAGGTCGACATCCTGCGGATCCTTGCCCTTGGGCACCGTCGCGTTGACCTGACCATCCGTCACATAGGGACCGAAGCGCCCGGTCTTGATGGAAAGGGCCTGACCGTTCTGGGGGTGTTCGCCCAGCTCCTTGAGCACCGACGACGACCCGCGGCGGCGTTTCGGCTGGCGCAGCAGCGCCAGGGCCTCGTCCAGCCCGACCGTCGCCATCTGCTCCTGGCTCTCGAGGCTGCGGCTCTCCTTGCCGCAACGGACGTAGGCGCCGTACCTTCCGTCCTGGACCGTGACGACCTCATCGCTCTCGGGATGGCGGCCGAGCTCGCGCGGGAAGGACAGCAGCAGGAGCGCTTCGTCGAGGGTGAGACTCGCTCGATCCATCGACGACCACAGACTGGCCATCTTCGGCTTCGGCGCCCCGCTCCCACGCTTCCTGCCCGGTCCACCCGCGACGGCGTCGCCCAACTGGACGTAGTCGCCGTAACGACCCGTCTTCACGTAGACCGGTTCGCCGGTCTCGGGATGGTGGCCGAGCGGGCCCTTCCCTTCGGCCGCGCTCTCGAGCAGGGAAAGCGCCTTCTCCACCGTCATCTCGTCCGGCGGCAGGTTCTCCTCCAGCGAGACCCGCTCCCCGTCGTCCCCGGCCTGGACGTACGGACCGTAGCGGCCGACCCGGACTGCGACTTCGCGGCCGTCCTCGTCCTCGCCCAGCAGGAGCGAGCAGACCGCGCGGGCGTCGATCTCGTCGACCCCCTCGCCGACCAGCGACTGCAGGCCCTTGCGGCCGGCGCCTCCCGGCCCCGGCTCTCGGCCGAAGTAGAAGTTCCGCAGCCACGGTCTGGCCTCCCGCTCCCCGCCGGCGATCGCGTCGAGATCGCTCTCCATTCGCGCCGTGAAGTCCAGGTCGACCAGATCCCCCAGATGCTCCTCGAGCAGCCGGGTCACGGCGAAGGCGAGGAAGGTCGGCACCAGGGCCGACCCCTTCTTCCAGACGTAACCCCGGTCCACGATCGTCTGCAGGATCGCGGCGTACGTCGACGGCCGGCCCACGCCCTGTTTCTCCAGCTCGCGCACCAGACTGGCCTCGGTGTAGCGCGCGGGCGGCTGCGTTGTGTGGCCGTTCGGCTCGGCGCCCGCCACTTCGACCCTCTCGCCCTGGCTCAGCTTCGGCAGGAAACGCTCCTCGTCCTCCGCCCGGGTCCGGGGATCGTCGCTGCCCTCGACGTAGACCCGCAGGAAACCGGCGAAGCGCAGCACCCGGCCGGACGCGTTCAGCCGGACCTCGCCGGCCCCCGGGGTCGACGTCTCCAGCCTGACCGACGTGCTGGTGCCCCTGGCGTCCTTCATTTGGGACGCCAGCGTCCGTTTCCAGATCAGTTCGTAGAGGCGCAGCGAGTCCCCGTCGAGGGCTCCGTGCAACTGCTTCGGCGTGCGGAAGCTGGTGCCGGCGGGCCGGATCGCCTCGTGCGCCTCCTGGGCGTTCGCTCGCCGGGCGTAGACCCGGGCCTTGTCCGGCAGGTACTCGGCGCCGTAGAGATCGGCGACCTGCCGCCTCGCGGCGGAGATGGCCTGCCCGGAGAGCGCGGTCGAGTCCGTGCGCATGTAGGTGATGTAGCCGTTCTCGTACAGCCCCTGGGCCACCCTCATCGTGCGCTGGGCCGTGTACCGGAGCTTGCGCGCCGCCTCCTGCTGGAGGGTCGACGTGATGAAGGGCGCGTAGGGCCGGCGGGTGAACGGCTGCTCCTTCACCTCGGCCACCACCGGGCGGGTCGAGGGCAACTCCTCGCCCAGGGTCTCCGCCTCCGCCTGCAGCAGGAGGTGGGCCTTGCTCTTGAGCTTGCCCGTCGTCCGGTCGAAGTCCCGGCCGCGAGCCACCGTTCTGCCGCCGACCGCCGACACCCGCGCGGGGAAGCGCCGGGCTTGCCCGTCCTCCGTCTCGAGTTCCACGTCGACGGTCCAGTAGCCCGCGGGCACGAAGGCCATCCGTTCGCGTTCCCGCTCGACCACGATCCGCGTGGCGACCGACTGGACGCGGCCCGCGGACAGGCGCGGCTGGACCTTCTTCCACAGCACCGGGGAAACCTCGTAGCCGTAGAGCCGGTCCAGCACCCGCCGGGCCTCCTGGGCGTCGACCAGGCGGCGGTCGATGTCCCTGGTCTCGCCGAGCGCCGCTTCGACCGCCGACTTGGTGATCTCGTGGAAGACCATCCGGCGCACCGGCACCTTGGGCCGGAGCACCTCCTTCAGATGCCAGGCGATCGCCTCCCCCTCGCGGTCCTCATCCGTCGCGAGGACGAGTTCGTCGGCGTTCCTGAGCGCCTTTCGGAGCTTGGTGATCTGCTCCTTCTTTTCGCGCGGAATCACGTACAGCGGATCGAATCCGCCTTCGATGTCGACGCCGAGGCGGGCCCACGGCCGCCCGCGGTACTTCTGCGGCACCTCGGCGGCGGTCCGGGGCAGGTCCCGGATGTGTCCGATCGACGACTCCACCCGGTAGCCGGGCCCGAGGTAGCGCTCGATCGTCCGGGCCTTGGCCGGCGACTCGACGATGACGAGGGAGTTGCTCATACGCGCGGGACGATAGTAGAGCGGCGAACCTTGTCAAGCCGGCAAGGCCTTGCCATGATGCGCCAATGACCGCGCCCGTCGTAGTCGTTGGCGGCGGGCTCGCCGGTAGCGAGTGCGCTTTTCAGCTGGCCTCCCGGGGCCGGGCGGTGCTCCTGTACGAGATGCGGCCGCGGCGATCGACGCCGGCCCATGCGAGCGCCGACCTCGCCGAACTCGTGTGCTCGAACTCGCTGCGCAGCGACGACCCGCACCATGCCGCCGGCCTGTTGAAGAGGGAGATGGAGTACTTCGGCTCCCTGATCATCGCCGCGGCCCGCAGGAATGCCGTTCCCGCCGGCGGGGCGCTGGCGGTGGACCGGACACGCTTCGCTGCCGACGTCACGGCCGCGGTCGAATCGCAGCCGTTGATCGAACTGCGGCGCGAGGAATTGACGGCCCTGCCCGAAGCGGAGGCGGGCGGCGACTGCGTCATCGCCACCGGACCCCTGACGTCGGAAGCACTGACCCGGGAAATCGAGAACCTGATCGGTGCGGACCATCTCTACTTCTATGACGCGATCGCGCCCATCGTTACCGGAGAAAGCCTCGACCACGACCGTTTGTTCCGGGCCTCGCGCTACGGCAAGGGAGGCGACGACTACCTGAACTGCCCGCTCAGCGAGGAAGAGTACCGGCGCTTTCGCCGCGCCCTGCTCGAGGCGGAGCAGATCGAGCTGCGCGAGTTCGAACGGCCACTGTTCTTCGAAGGCTGCCTGCCGATCGAGGAGCTCGCCCGCCGTGGCGAGGACACCATGCGCTTCGGACCGATGAAGCCGGTAGGCCTCCGGGCGCCTGACGGCACGCGCCCCCACGCCGTGGTCCAGCTTCGCCAGGAAGACCTCGCCCGCAGCCAGTACAACCTGGTCGGCTTCCAGTCCCGGATGACGTGGCCCGAGCAACGCCGCGTGCTCCGCACCCTGCCGGGACTCGAATCCGCCCGCTTCGTCCGCCACGGCCAGGTCCATCGCAACACCTTCATCAACGCCCCCCTCCACCTCGATCGCTGGTACCGCTTCGCCGGGCGATCCAACCTGCGGCTGGCCGGCCAGATGACCGGCGTCGAGGGCTACCTCGAATCGGCCGCCACCGGTCTCGCCATCGCCCTGTACCTCATGCTCCAGGACGGAGACCGGCAGCCGTCGCCGCTGCCCGACACGACCGCCCTCGGCGCCCTGGCAAGGCACCTCACCGAGTCGAACCCGAAGCGCTACCAGCCCACGAACGTCAACTACGGCCTGCTCGAGCCCCTCGCCGGACGCGTGCGGAAACGCGAGCGCCGCGCCGCCTACGCCGACCGGGCCCACCAGGCGCTCGCGGCCTGGGCCGGTAACATGGGGATCGCGGGAGCGCCTCCGTGGGAACCACCATCGACCATGCCGAGCCAGGAAGACGAGCCGAGCGGCGCGGTGCGCTCGCCCGCCTGATCCCGGACTTTCTGGAATACCTGGAGCTGGAACGGAATTGCTCCGAACACACACTGCGGGCGTACGGCCGCGATCTCGCCGCCTTCGCCGAGTTCCGAACCGCCAGCGGCAGCAGCGACCAGAACCTCCATGACATCGACCCACTGCTGGTCCGCTCCTTCGTGGCCTCTCTCAACCAGCGTCGACTGGCCCGGCGCACCCAGGGCCGCCACCTCTCGGCCCTGCGCGGCCTGTTCCGCTACGCCTGCCTGATGGGCCGGATGCAGTCGAACCCGGCCGAGTCGGTGCCCACGCCGAAGGTCGAGAAGACCCTGCCGCGCCACCTGCGTCCGGGCGAGATCGAGGCCCTGCTCGAGGCTCCCGCCGGCCGCGAGGGACCGCTCGGCCTGCGGGACCGCGCGCTGCTCGAACTGCTCTACGCCTCGGGGCTCCGGGTCGGCGAACTGGTCGCATTGAACTGGCGCGACATCGACCTCGGAGCCAGAGTGCTGCGCGTGGTCGGCAAGGGAGACCGCGAACGGATGACTCCCTTCGGCGAGCCGGCGGAGAAGGCGCTCCGCCAGTGGCTCGACGCCTGGGAGGACGTGTTCCGACGTCGGGACAGCGACGAGGAACAGCACCTGGAACCGGTCTTCCTGAACCGCGGCGGGGGCCGACTTTCGGCGCGGTCGGTGCGGCGCATCATCGACCGCTACGTCGAGGAGACCGCACAGGCGGCGGGGGCTCATCCGCACGCCCTGCGCCACAGCTTCGCGACCCACCTGCTCGAATCGGGCGCCGACCTGCGTTCGATCCAGGAACTCCTCGGCCATGCCTCGCTCTCGACCACCCAGCGCTACACGCACGTGGATACCGGTCGCCTGATCCAGGTCTACCGGGAAAGCCATCCCAGGGCGAAGGGCGCCTGAGCTCCTTCCTCACAGTTCAAGAAGAGGATCCTCGAATGAAACTCCCTGCCGCCCGCCGGGCGATCCCGTCCCTGTTTGCGATGGTCGCGCTCCTGACCGTCTCCGGCGCCGCCATCGCCCAGGACGACCTGCGCGGCTTCCAGCTCGTCGGCGACTACCAGCTCTTCCTGCAGGGCCAGGAGGCGCCTGACGCCCAGCTCTACCTCTCCCGCACCGCGGGCGCCTTCCTCGTCGTGGCCGACGGCCTGCCGTCCCCGGTGCTGCTGAGCGCCCGCAACCAGATGACCCGCAAGGTCCAGTTGCTCAAGATCTCGCCCGCCGGCGAGGACACGCTCGACCTGTTGCCCGGCGCCCTGTTCGGTCCTCCGATGCCCTTCCGGCCCATTCCGAAGGGGCTCGAGTTCGCCGTGGACGGCGTCCTGGCCCAGCTCCGGCAGCGACCCTCGTGGGCCGGCGAGGCGACGCTCACGGACCTCTACTCCCACGAGCCGGGCTATCGCCGCGACGCCAGGTCCTACGAGAGCGATCCCGCGGCGGTGGCCGAGGTGGCCGCCCTCGGCGCCGGCGTCGAGGTCCGCGTCGTGTTCGGGTCCTGGTGCCACGTCTGCGAGCGCTTCATGCCGCGCGGCCTGAAGGTTCACGAGGAACTCGAGGACTCGCCCGTGCGCTTCACCTACTACGGCCTCGGGGACGACAACCCCTGGGGCGACGCCGAGGTGGACCGTCTCGAAGTCACGGAACTCCCGACGGCGATCGTCTACCGGAACGGCGAGGAGATCGGCCGTTTCGTCGGCGGCCCCGGATGGACCAGCCCCGAAGAGTCCCTGCTCAACATTCTGCGAGAGAATCCGTAGACGGGCTGCGACCGCCCCGCGACGGGAAGCCCGGAGCCCCAGAAAACGATGACGACGATCCTGCTCGTGCGCCGCGGCGACACGACATGCATGGCCAGCGACGGCCAGGTCACCAACGGCGCCGCGAACACGGTGGTCAAGGCCAGGGCCCGCAAGGTCCAGCGCGCCGCCAAGGGGCGGGTTCTGGTCGGTTTCGCGGGCGGGGGCGCGGACGCTCTTGCCCTCTTCTCGCGGTTCGAGGCGAAGCTCGACGAGTACCAGGGCAACTTCGAGCGCGCCGTGGTCGAACTCGCGATGGACTGGCGGACGGATCGCGCCCTGCGACGGCTTGAGGCCCAGATGATCGTGACCGACGGCCGCAAGAGCTTTCTGGCGATGGGCAACGGCGACCTGCTGGAACCGGACAGCGACATGCCGCTGGCGATCGGCTCGGGCGGGAACTACGCGCTGGCGGCGGCTCGCGCGCTGCTCGAGCACACCGAACTCGACGCGGAACAGATCGCGCTCGAGGCGATGCGGCTCACCGCGGATCTCTGCATCTACACGAACGACGAGATCACCGTCGAGCGTCTCGAAGCCGGCGGGGACGGCGCATGACGCTCCCACCCGCGCCGGACGCTCCCTTCGTCGAGGATCTCACGCCGCGCGAGATCGTCGCCGCGCTCGACCGCCACGTCGTCGGCCAGAAGGACGCCAAGCGCGCGGTGGCGATCGCCATGCGCAACCGCTGGCGGCGCCAGCAGCTCGACCCGGAGACCGCCGAGGACATCGCGCCCAAGAACATCCTGATGATGGGCCCCACCGGCGTCGGCAAGACGGAGATCGCGCGGCGGCTGGCCAAACTCGCCCGCGCTCCCTTCCTCAAGATCGAGGCAAGCAAGTTCACCGAGGTCGGCTACGTCGGCCGCGATGTCGAGTCGATCGTCCGCGATCTGATGGAGCTCGCGGTGGTGATGGTCGGAGAGGAGAAACGGGAGGCGGTCGAGGCCGACGCCGCGTCCCGGGCCGACGAGAGGCTGCTCCAGATCCTCGTCCCCCAGGCGCCCCAGCCGGCGGGTGAGTCCGGCGACCCCGCCGACCAGGCGGCGCCCACCGAGACCCGCGAGCGTTTCCGCCAGTGGCTCGAAGAGGGCCGTCTCGACCACCGGATGGTCGAGATCGAGGTGGACGACGCCTCGCCCCAGCAGTTCGAGATGGTCACTCCCCAGGGCGTCGAGGCGGTGGGCATCAATCTGAAGGAGATGCTCCCCGGCCTGTTCGGCAAGCGCAAGCGCCAGATGGTCGAGGTGAGCGAGGCGCGGGAGATCCTGAGGCGGCAGGAAGCCGAGGCGCTGATCGACCGCCAGGACGTCGCCGAGGAAGCCCGGCTGCGGGTCGAGCAGGCCGGCATCGTCTTCCTCGACGAGATCGACAAGGTCGCCGGCCGCGACGGCGGCCACGGTCCCGACGTGTCGCGCGAGGGGGTTCAGCGCGATCTCCTGCCGATCGTCGAAGGGACGACGGTGACGACGAAGTACGGACCGGTCAAGACCGACCACGTGCTGTTCATCGGCGCCGGCGCCTTCCACGTGGCCAAGCCATCGGACCTGATCCCCGAACTCCAGGGCCGCTTCCCCATCCGCGTCGAGCTGGGAGCGCTGGGCGAGGAGGAGTTCGTCCGCATCCTGACCGAGCCGGACAGCGCCCTGACCACCCAGTACAGCGCGCTCCTCGGCGCCGAGGGCCTCGATCTCTCCTTCCGCGAGGACGCGGTGCGGGAAGTCGCCCGGCTCGCGGTGCAGGTCAACTCGCATACCGAGAACATCGGCGCCCGCCGCCTGGCCACGCTGATGGAGCGTCTGCTGGAAGAGGTCTCCTTCGAGGCGCCGGACATGAACGGCGTGACCCTGGAAGTCGACGCCGGCTACGTCAACCGGGCGCTCGCCGACGTCGTGGAAGATCGCGACCTCAGCCGCTATGTCCTCTGAGCCCGCGAGGTCCTTTGCATCCCGGAGCCGTCGCCCGCTTCGGCTGGCCACGGTTGGCGGGGTTCTGCTCGTCCTGCTCGCCAGCCTGGGCTGCGGCCTGAAGGGCGATCCCCTGCCACCGATCCGGCCTCCGGAGCCGGAAGCCGAAACGGACACCGCCGCAACCGGACCGGAAGAAGCGGAGAGCGCGGAGGACGCGGGCGAGGAACCCGAGGCCGACGACGGCAACGGCGAGGAGGACGGCGACGACGAGGAGGACGGCGGCGGCGCCCAGAGGCCGCGATGACCGGGCCGGACGGAACGCCGTTCCTCCTCGTATCCGGCGCCGGCAACGACTTCATCGCCCTCGTCGAGCGACCGGCGCCGGCCCCTGAGACGATCAGGGCGTGGTGCCGGCGCGGACTGTCGGTCGGCGCGGACGGCCTGTTCACGCTGCATCGACTAGCCAGGGAGCGCTACGCCCTCGACTACGCGAACGCCGACGGCGCCCGCGCCGCGCTGTGCCTGAACGCCGCCCGCTGCGCGGCCCGGCTTGCCTTCGAGCAGGAACCGGACGCCCGGAGACTGACGATCGAGACCGGCGCCGGCGCCCTGGTCGCCGAGCCAGTCGACGGCACACGCACCGCGGTCAGCGTGGCCGTTCCGGAAGCTGGCCGGGCGATGACGCTGCACGCGAACGGCGAGGACCACCGGGGATGCCGGATCGACGCCGGCGTTCCCCACTTCGTCCTCTGGTGGCCCGGAGATCTGGACCAGGCGCCGGTGGCGTCGCTGGGCCCGGCGCTGCGCGCACACCCGGACCTCGGCCCGGAAGGCGCGAACGTCCACTTCGTCCGCCTCGACCCGCCCGGACGCCTCGGCATCCGGTCCTACGAGCGCGGAGTGGAAGCGGAGACCCTCGCCTGCGGCACCGGCGTCGTGGCGGCAGCCGCCTGCGCGGTCGCCGAGGGTCGGCTCTCGCTGCCTGTCGCGGCCGCCACTCGCGGCGGCTTCGAACTGCAGCTCGAGGCCGCTCAGGACGGACCCGACGGCCTCGGCCGCTGGCGGCTGTCCGGGGACGCCAGGATCGTCGCCAGGGGCCGCATCGCCGCGGCCGCCACGGCGTAAGAGCGGCTTGCTACCCTCCGCCCCATGAGCAGCGGCTTTCCTCCCCCGGACGAGCAGATGGAACTGCTGCTGCGCGGCGCGGTCGACGTGGTCGAAGAAGATGCCCTGCGCCAGCGGCTCGAGCAGTCCCGCAAGGAGAACCGTCCCCTGCTCATCAAGACCGGCTTCGATCCGACCGCGCCGGACCTGCACCTCGGCCACGCCGTGCTGCTGCGGAAGATGGCGCATTTCCAGCAACTCGGGCACCGGGTCGTCTTCCTGGTCGGCGACTTCACCGCGATGATCGGCGACCCGACCGGCAAGAAGGCCACCCGGCCGCAGCTCTCGCGCGACGAGGTCCTGGCCAACGCGGAGACCTACCAGGAACAGGCCTGGCAGGTCCTCGACCGGGAACGCACCGAGATCCAGCACAACAGCGAGTGGCTCGGAGCCCTGGGCGCCGAGGGCCTGGTCCGCCTCGCCGGGTCCTACACGCTGGCGCGGATGATGGAGCGGGAGGACTTCCGCGACCGTTTCGAGAAGCACGAGCCCATCTCGATCCACGAGCTGCTCTACCCGTTGACCCAGGGCTACGACTCCGTCGTCATGGAGGCCGACGTCGAACTCGGCGGACACGACCAGTTGCTCAACCTCCTGGTCGGCCGCGACCTGATGCGCGCCCGCGGCATGGAACCCCAGATCGCGCTCACCGTGCCGCTCCTGGTGGGCACCGATGGCGCCCAGAAGATGTCGAAGAGTCTGGGCAACGCGATCGCCTTCGAGGACTCGCCGCGCGAGATGTTCGGTCGCACGATGTCGATTCCGGACGACCTCATGTGGGACTGGCGCCTGCTGCTCACCGACATGGACCAGGACGAGATCGACCGCCAGAAGGCGGACGCGGCGAGCGGGCAGGCAAGCCCGCGCGACCTGAAGGCAGACCTCGCCCACGACCTCGTGAAGCGTTTCCACGGCCCAGAAGCCGCCGACGAGGCACGCACCGAGTTCGACCGCATGTTCCGGGGCGGCGGCGTGCCGGACGAGATCGAGACGCAACTCGTTCCGGCCGGCCTGCGCCTCTTCGCCGTGCTCGCCGACTACGGCCTCGCCGCCAGCCGGGCGGAAGCCCGGCGCCTGATCCAGCAGGGGGCGGTATCCCTGGACGGCGAGAAGGTCCGCGATCCGCACATGACTCTTGAGGTAGGCACGAAGTGCCTGCTCAAGGTGGGCAAGCGGCGCTTCCTGCACGTGAAGGTCCCCTGAGCCGTGTCTTCACGAAACCGCCCATAGGATCGGTTCCCATGGCCGCACCGCAGCCTGAACACCGCCCCGAGGTTCAGCCGCCGCATCTCGTCCAGGACGAGCCCGACCTGCCGCCCCTGCGAGTCGGCGTACGCATCCTCCTGTTCGCCCTCGGCTCCTTCCTCGTCCTCTTCGGCCTGATCTTCGGCCCCCTGCCCCTGATCCCCGCGGTCGTCCTCGTACCCGCCGGCGTGGCCCTGCTGTCGCTCGCCAGCAACCGCCTGAACCTGCGCATGAGAGCCTTCATCATGCGCCGCTGGCCCAACGTCTGGCATCGGATCCAGCGCGTCCGCGCCTGGCTGCACAGCCGACTGAGCTGATCGCGACGCCCACTTCGGTTCCTCGCGGCCGCGCCGCCACACTCGGCGGTCTGGCAGACTACGGACCATGTCGGTCGAAGCGCATGTCGACGCGCCAACGACACGCGCCGCCGAGCGGATTCGGGCCGGGGAAGGCCCCATGCGGCGCGACGACGTGCTCGCGGTGCTCCGCGCCCATCGGCCGGTGCTGACCGAGCGCTTCGGTCTCAGCAAGCTGCGACTGTACGGATCCGTCGCGCGCGAACAGGCCGAAGCGGACAGCGATCTAGACCTCCTGGTCCAGTTCGACGGCGAAGCCTCGCCCAAGATGTACTTCGGCCTGATGTTCTACCTGGAAGACCTCCTGGAACGGGAGATCGACCTCGTCATGGAGTCCGTCCTGCGACGGGAGTTCCGTCCCTACGTGGAGCGAGAGGCCATCGATGTCTGATCGACGCGAGGAGCCGCCCCGTCAGTGGCGTTGCTATGCACGGGACATGATCGCCTTCTCCGAGGAGGCTCTGGCCTACATCGACGGACTGAACCGCAACGACTTCCAGGAGGACCGAAAGACCTACGACGCCGTCTGGGCAAAGCTCGTGGTCCTCGGAGAGGCGGCGGCAAACATCCCCGACGAGATCCGCGCCCGCCATCCGGAGATTCCCTCGCGGACGATCGTGGCCACCAGGAACCGGCTGATCCACGGCTACCCGGTCGTCGAGGAAGGGGTCGTGTGGCAGACCGTGACCGAAGACCTGCCCGAACTGGTCCTCGCCCTGCGACGGCTGCTCGAGCACGAACTAGAGGAGCCGCCGGCTTGACGAGGAAACCACCCGAGCGGCTTCACCCGCCCACGCTGCTACCGTGGGCTTGGCTTCAGCCGCCCGCCGGAGCGGAAGGAATGAGGAAGATCGAAACTCGTGGAGGCCCATCCGAGGTTCAGGCACGAGATCGCTCGCGAAGATCATCACACAGTACGAGCCGCACCCCGCAAGGTGGGCCGACGTGAAGTTTCGGGAAGTAGAAGGAGGACCCCCACGTTGACCGAGAATGCCAAGTTCGTTGACACGAAGGTGATCTACCACATTGAGGTGGCCGGCTCGCTGATCGTTGTCGAGAATGTTCCGGCCCGTGTGGACGTCGAGACCGGAGAAAAGCTGTTCTCGCCGCGAACAGTGGAGAGACTTCAGGAGATGATCCGAGAGCCGAGCCGAGCCGCGCGCTTCATTCAGACCCCGGTGTACACCTACGACTGAGGTCATCCGACCGCACCGGTCGGTCGCCGCCGGCGGTTGCAAGCCAAGCACGATCATGTACAAGTACAGGCTCATCTCTCTATTGGAAAACACTGACCAGTCCTGGAGGCGTAGCCGCCGCCAAACCGTCGCGCCCCGCCGCCCGAAGGTAGGCGCGAGACGACGCTGGAAGCGGGCCGGAGGGCGAAGGGAACGAACCTAGTAGAGCCTCCCGCCCCCCGGCCCGCAGGCCACCCCACGACGGAGCGGCCTCCTACGAGACGGGCTAGCTAGTTCTCGTCCAGAAACGCTGAAGTGCTTGATTTTGCTGGGCTAAACGGGCTCGGTGTAGCTTCGATTTCACAGATCGGAGTGAGGGGGCAAGCATGCGCGCGAGACGGACGGCACAGGTTGGTCTGTTGGATTGTCCGGTCGTGGATCATCCTGCGGCGGCGATTCTGGAGCAGGTTTCGGCGTGGCTGGACGAGCACCGCGAGGTTCTGGGGTGGGTGTCTGCGGACATCGACCGCGGTGTTTCGTCGTCGGTAGGTCGCCAAGGCCTGACCTGCGAGACGATCCTGCGCTGCGCGGTGCTCAAGCACTTGTGGCAGCAGGGTTACAGGGAGTTGGCGTTCACGCTTCGGGACTCTCTGACGGCACAGCGCTTCGCCCGTCTTGGCGGCGGCCGGGCGCCTGGAAAGTCGGCGTTGCAGGCCCTGATCAGTGGGATTCGGCCGGCGACCTGGGAGCGAATCAACCGTCATCTGTTGCGGTTCGCGCACACCGAGGGGATCGAGACGGGCGCGGCGGTGCGGATCGACAGCACGGTGACGGAGACTCACATTCTGTCGCCGGAGGACAGTCGTCTGCTGCTGGACGGGGTTCGTGTGCTGACGCGGTTGCTCAAGGAAGCGCGCAAGCACTTGGGGACGGCGGTGGTGTTTCACGACCACCGCCGTGCCTGCAAGCGGCGGGCGCTGGAGGTCCGTTCGCGGCGCGGGGCCAAGCGTCGGGCACAGACGTATCGCCGATTGTTGAGGCTGGTCGCCCGGACGACCGGTTACGTGAAGGCGGCCAAACCGCAGGTAGGAGCCACTCAGGAGCCCTGGGCGCGATCCTGGGAGAGTCGTGCGGAGCACTGCATGGAGCTGCTCGAGCGCGTGGTGGATCAGACCAGGCGCCGAGTGTTGCACGGCGAAACCGTGCCGGCGCCGGAGAAGGTGGCAAGCCTGTTCGAGCCCCACACGGACATCATTCGCAAGGGCGGCCGCAGGACGCACTACGGACACAAGATCAATCTGGCCACGGGCAAGAGCGGACTGGTGCTCGACGTGGTGGTCGAGAGCGGTAATCCGGCCGACAGCGAGCGCTGCCTGCCTATGCTCAAGCGCCACGTCGCGCACTACGGCTCGGCGCCGGAGCGCGCCGCTCTCGACGGCGGCTACGGCTCGAAGAGCAACCTCGAAGACGCGAAGGCCCTGGGCGTCGTCGATGTCGTCTTTCACAAGAAGGGCGGCCTCAAGGCGGACCAGATGGCCCGGTCCTCCTGGATCTACGGGCAGTTGAAACGCTTCCGAGCGGGGATCGAAGCCGGTATCTCCTACCTGAAACGCTGCTTCGGACTCGCACGCTGCAACTGGAAAGGCCTGACCCACTTCCGCGCCTACGTCCACTCGGCGGTGCTTGCTCACAACCTGATCCGGCTCGCCCGCCTGCAGCCCGGATCGACCTGACCAACCGCCGCTTCCGTCGCCCGACACCCGGTCACAAACCAACCGGAAGCTCCCCCGTGGGCGACATCTCGCGGAGGTGGCCAAACCCCGCCGACCGCCGGCGATTCACTCCCCGGCACCGCCGCTACCGCCCGAAACAGCCTCTGAAGACTCTCAACCAGCCTGCGATCTCGCCTTCCTGAAGCGCAGAAAACCGCGTTTCTGGACGAGAACTAGCTAGCGGTCCAATACGCAGCCCGTGATTCCTCCCTCCGCAGATCGGCGCTCCCACCCCAGCTCGAAGTACTCCCACAGCGCGGTTCTTTCGGCGTCGCCGAGCTCGTGCGTCTCTTCTATCTTCCAGACTGCCACGTTCCCCGGTCCCTCAACGTCGGAGGCGCCAAGCCGAACGAGTAGCAGTTCAACACGAACGGCGGCTCGCTGTTCGGCCTGACCGGAGCCGAGCTGGTCGTTGGGTGTCGGGTCGACGTTGCCGTGGGCAGCGATGACGTGCCGGACATTCCGGGCGGACTCAGCAAGGTGGGCCATCGCGTCCTCCACAACCAGGTCCTCAGTCCGCCCGGGGAGGCGCGGACCGGCGAGCGCGTACACGACGTGCTGAAGAAGAAGGACGAGCTCGCGCCGAAGGACAAGTGGATCATCAGGAAGCGGCCTGTCGCAGAGGCCGTTCCGGCGTAGATCAGCCTCCCGGCCCGAGCGCCGAACGGGCCACCGAGGCGAACCCCGGTGGCCCGTCGATGTCAGAAGGTTCGGTGATCTCAGCCGCAGCCCGTAGAAACGTAGCAGGCGACCTCGTACACCGGCGCCACGGTAGGGATGTCGGGTGGCTCATCGGGTGTCGGCGGATTGCCGCTGCCGAAGCAGAACAGCCAGCCGAACAGCACGAAGAAGCAGCCCGGAAACACCGGGTGAGGCGTCCAGGACGGCGGGAACGGAGCGCGGATAAACTGGCAGTCCGCCACCGCCGTGCCCGGCAGGCCGAGCAGCAGTACGGCGAACACCAAGGCCAACACTGGCCGACGCAGGCGGCTCAAGGTTCGGCCTCAACCGAACCGACTGCCATTCCCCCTTCGGCCCGCGCGACGTGAACCCTGTTGCCGACGAAGCAAATGCCGACCCACAGGAACAGCATCACGCTGCCGAGGAACCAGTGGCCGGAGCCGACCGTCTGAACCAGAAGGAAGACACCCGCCGCCCACTGGAGCACACGTTCTCGAAGCCCCATCGTCAGCAGAAAGCGCCCTTCATCATCCAGGAGGTAAACGCCAGAAGACTCCCGCCACCACCGAGAACGATCGCGCCGGGTTGACCGCCCGGAATAGGCGCCATGCCGAAGGCCGTACCGATCCAGCCTCCGGCCCAATCCCCCATGCCCTCGGCCATCGAGCAAGGAAGACCGCTTAGATCAACCCGAGTGTCCTCGTAGGTGCAGTAGCCCTGAGGATTGGCCGTGCGGTCCTTAGGAAGAACCCAAGTTCCGCCGTGCTGCGCGCACGTACCGGGGCTGATGTGGGCCGAGCGAACCGACGCTAGGCCATCGCCGGCAACCGCTGTGGGGGCACTTCCGATCAGCAGCGCGAAGAACAGGACGCTCAGCAGCAGTCCGCGTAGAGACTCTTTCATGTCTCTCCCTTTCCGGGACCACCATGCGTGGTAGCGTAGCTGCGGCGCCTGACGGCGTCAACCCGGCCGGGGACCGCCAGCCTGCCGGAGTGGATTGGTGGTCCCATCGAAACCCCGACAAGACTGGCGGGAACCGGACCGGGTGCCCGGTTCGGCGCGGGACGGTAGCTGGCCCGTCGATCGTAGGTCAACGGTTCAGCCTCCCCCCAACGTGTTCAGCCCGGCCAGCGGTTGATACAGTCGCAACCTGATGAGCAGCGACAAATCGCGCCTCGCCGATCTCGGCCTGTTCGCCCTCTACGCCGCAAACGCCATCGCGTTCCTCGTGGTGGCGTTCTCGCGTGAGGGGTCGAAGGTCTGGCCTCTCCTCGCCCTAGCGGGTATCTCGGTCGCGTACTTTCTCGTGTGGCGGCGCCGTTCGGCATCGAGCAGTCTTGCGGCAGCGTTGAGCGTGCTTGGAGGCATGGGGCTTTGCGCGACCTTCTGGCTTGAGCAAGCTGGTACTGATTGGCTCGCGAGCTTCGCCGCCGGGTGGGCGATGCTCAGCCTCGGCCTGTTCGTCCGGTTCAGCAAGGGTTGAAGAGCGACCGCACAGACCAGCAGGCGTTCCTGCGGGGAATCGACATCTTCAGGACTTCCCTGCTTTGGGGTGCTGGCGGGGCCACGGTGACGTTCCTCGCGATGCTGCTGCTCCCGACGGGGTCCCTCCTGCGCCAGGTCGTCATCGGGGCGAGTCTCTTCTTCTTCGCCGGACGGGTGCCTGCCGCCACCGCGCCTACAGCCGCTGCGCGCGCTTCCTCAGACCGCGCACCAGGACCCCGTTCAGCGCGATCAGCACCGCGGCAACGACGATCCACTGCGCGAACATGTTGCCCACGCCGAGCGGGCCCCAGAGCGGCTCGTTGCGGACGCTCCAGATCATCCAGACGACGAGCACCAGGGCTTCGACCACGATCAGCCGGATCACCCAGTCCCACCACGCGCCGATGCGGATGTCCTGGTCGCCGGTGTTGATCATCTCGGCACGGAAGCGGGTGACGCCGTAGCGGATCACGATCAGGGCGAAGGAGAGTCCGCAGAGCATCAGGGCGACGCTCCAGACGTTGTCCTGGTTCGACCAGAACGGCTGCCAGAGCGCCGAGGGCACGCCGAGCACGAAGGCGGCGACCGCGATCGAGATGATGGCCTTGCGCCGTTCGAGCCCCGCCTCCTCGAGTGCCAGGCCGACCAACTGGAACATCGCGACCAGCGACGTCCAGGCGGCGAACACCAGGGCCATGAAGAACAGGATCATGAAGAACGAGCCGCCCGGCATCGCGTTGAAGAGCTGGGGTATCCAGACGAACGTCAGGCCCTCGTTGCCGGCGCCGACGATCTGGTCGCGAGCCCCGGGCATGATCGAGAAGACGGTGCAGAGCACCATGATGCCGGCCAGCAGGGAAACGCTGTTGTTGCCGAAGGCGAGCAGGAAGGAGTTCAGGTTCGTGTCCTCCCGGCGACGCGAGAACACGGCGTAGGTCAGCACCAGGCCCCAGCCGGCGCCGGTGTCCCAGGCGTTCTGGGTCAGCGCCTGCAGCCAGATGTTGACGTCGAGCAGGTCGCTCCAGTTCGGCTTGAACAGGAACTCGAGGCCGTTCACCGCACCCGGCAGCGTCACCGCCCGGATGGCAAGCACCACGACAAGCACCAGCAGCGCCGGCATCAGGACTCGCACCACCGCCTCGATCCCCCGGATCCCCTTGAGCACGACGACCACGGCCATCGCCAGGGCCAAGGCGTGGAAGACGAGCACCTGGGGCGTGTAGGAGAACTGGTCCCAGAGTTCGCTCGAGGCTTCGCCCCTCAGTTGCAGCGTGATGGCCGCCAGCAGGTAGCGCAGGGTCCAGCCCATGACGACCGCGTAGTAGAAGCCGATCGCCGCCGCCACCCAGGCGATCCAGGCGCCCATCCAGGCGAATCGCTCCCCCAGCATCGCGGCGAACGTTCCCACCGTGCCGCTGCGCATCTTCTTGCCCAGCGCGAACTCGGCCAGGATCAGCGGCACCGACCAGAGCATCAGGAACACGACCCAGGCGACGAGGAAGGAACCGCCGCCGTTCGACGCCGCGATCCGGGGGAAGCGCCAGATGTTGCCCGTGCCGACGGCCATGCCGAGCATGGCGAGCATCAGGCCCCAGCGGCTGGAGAACAGTTGGGTCGCCGTGGTCAAGCCCTGTTCCGCGCTGGTCCCATCGTGCCGATCCGGGACCCTATCAGCGGGATTCCGGCGCCAGGCGCCGCAGAATGGTCGCCGCTCCGCGGCGCGTTGTCTTCCGCGGGTCAGAAGACCCGCGGCTACAGCCGGCGGGGGCGCCGGCGCACCCAGTTGTGCGGCGCAGGTTCCTGCCCCTGCGCTACGATCCACCCGCTCTCCGTCGTGCCGTCTTCCGATCCCAGTTCCGCGCCGGCCGTCATGCGGTTGCGGGGAGTGTCCAAGGTCTACCCGGGCGCCGGCAGCGGCGACGAGGTGACCGCGGTGGGCGGCGCCGACCTCGAGATCCTGGAGGGCGAGACCCTCGCGCTGGTCGGAGAGAGCGGCTGCGGCAAGTCCAGTCTGTTGCGGCTGCTCAACCGGATGGAAGAGCCGACGGCCGGCGACCTGTACTTCGGGGACGCGGCGCTTTCGACGTTCGAACCCACCGCCCTGAGGCGCCGCATCGGCTACGTCCAGCAGACCGGCGGCCTGCTGCCGCACTGGACGGTCCAGCGCAACGTCGGCCTGGTGCCCGAACTCCTGGGCTGGCCGAAGGATCGGCGGCAACGGCGGGCCGAGGAGCTCCTGCGGCTCGTCGGCCTGCCGGCAGCCACCTACGCCGCCCGCTACCCGCGCGAACTCTCCGGCGGCGAACGGCAGCGGGTCGCCGTCGCCCGCGCCCTGGCCGCGGATCCGCCACTCGTCCTGCTGGACGAGCCCTTCGGCGCGCTCGACGCGATCACCCGGGGCGACGTGCAGCAGACGTTCATGCGGTTGCGGGCATCGCGGGAGCAGACGGCCGTGATCGTCACCCACGATCTCGACGAGGCCTTTCTGCTCGCGGACCGGATCGCGGTCATGCGCCGCGGCAGGCTGCTCCAGACCGCGCCGCCGCAGGAACTGATCGACAGCCCCGCCGACCCGTACGTCGGCGAACTTCTGGATCGCGCGGCCAACTGACATGACGAAGCCGGCGCTGCTGCTCGCGGTCCTGGCCCTGGCGGTCCCCCTGCCCGCTCCGGCGCAGGAAGGCGAGCCGGGCGCGCACTCTCCTGGCGGGACGATCGTGGTCGGATCGAAGAACTTCGCCGAGAACCGCCTGCTCGGAGAACTCTTCGCCCAGTTGATCGAGGCCCATACCGGCCTCGAGGTCGAGAGGCGGCTCGGCCTGGCCGGCACGGAGTTCTGCTTCGAGGCGCTGCGCACCGGCAGCATCGACCTCTACCCCGAGTACACCGGCACCGGTCTCGTCACCCTGCTCGGCGCGGAGCCGACCGGTTCGAAGTTCGAGGCCCTGGCCATCGTCCGGGCCGAGTTCCTCAGGCGCTTCGATCTCCACTGGCTGGCGCCGATCGGGTTCGAGAACTCCTACGAACTGGCGATCCGGGCCGACCTGGCCAGCTCGGGAGAAGGCGAACTGCGCACGATCAGCGACCTCGTGCCGGTCGCGCCGACCCTGCGCGCCGGCTTCGGCTACGAATTCGTGGAGCGCGGGGACGGCCTGCCCGGCCTCGCCGAGACCTACGGTCTCGGATTCGCCAACGTCCAGTCGATCCTGCAGGCGCCGAAGTACCAGGCGGCCGCCGCCGGCGCGGTCGACGTGATCGACGCCTACACCACGGACGGCCGGCTGCTCGTCTACGACCTCGTCGTCCTGGAGGACGACCTCGGCTTCTTCCCGCCCTACGAGGCGGCGCCGCTGGTGCGAGGCGACACGCTGGAGCGCCATCCGGAGGTCGGCGCCGTGCTCGGACTGCTCGGACAGGCGGTCGACGAGGACCGGATGCGCGCGCTCAACCTGCGGCTCCAGGAAGAGCACGAGCCGATCGAGGTCGTCGTCCACGACCTCCTGCGGGAACTGGAGCTCCTGCCGGGCGATGTCGAGACGGTCGCCCCCGAGCGCCAGCCGAGGGACTCCGGCCTTGGCGCCTACATGTGGTCGCGGCGCCGGGAGCTCTCGACCTACACCGCCGAGCACATCGGCCTCTCGGCCGTCGCGCTCGCGCTCGGCATCCTGTTCGCGGTGCCCCTGGCGCTCCTGCTCGACCGCCTCCGGACCGGGACCAGCGAGGCGATGATCCGGATCATCGGCATGTCCCAGACCCTGCCCTCCCTGGCGCTGTTCGGCTTCCTGATTCCCGTCCTCGGCGTCGGCATAGCACCCAGCGTCGTGGCGCTCTGGATCTACTCGATCTTCCCCATCCTGCGCAGCAGTTGCACCGGACTCCGGGAAGCCGATCCGGACGCCGCCTCGGCGGCCACCGCGCTCGGCATGACCGAGGGTCAGGTGCTGAGGCGGGTCCGCCTGCCGCTGGCGGTGCCCACGATCATGGCCGGCGTGCGCACCGCCGGCGTGATCACCGTCGGCACGGCGACGATCGCCGCCTTCATCGGCGCCGGCGGACTCGGCCAGCCGATCATCGCCGGCGTTCAGCTCGTGAACATCCAGCAGATTCTGTCGGGGGCGATTCCGGCGGCGCTTCTGGCGCTGGCCGCCGACGCCGTGCTCGGCGCGCTCGGGAAGTGGTTGCGGCCGCGCGGCGTCGGCCCCTAGAGCGAATCGGTCGCCGCTTCGCGGCGCGTTCCTGTCAGAAGCCGGCGAGGGCGCCAGCGCACCCAGTGGGTCTCAGCCGACGAGGTCGCAGGCGGCGAAGAAGAAGGCGCGCTCGATCGCGGCGTTCTCCGGCGAATCGCTGCCGTGGATCGCGTTGTTCTGGATGTTCGTGCCGTAGAGGTTGCGGATCGTCCCTTCGGCGGCCTGCGTCGAGTCGGTAGCGCCCATCGTGTCGCGGAGATGGGCAACCGCGTTCTCGCGCGCCAGCGCGATCGCCACCACGGGACCGCTCGTCATGAAGGCGACCAGGTCGGCGTAGAACGGCCGCTCCCGGTGCACGGCGTAGAAGGCCTCCGCCTGCGCCTGCGAGAGGCGCATCCGGCGCATCGCCTGAATCGCGAATCCCGCGTCCTCCAGGTGGGCGATGACCCGGCCGGTGTTGCCCGCCCGGACCGCGTCCGGCTTGATGATCGTCAGCGTCTCTTCCATTCCGTTATCTCCCCAGCGCCTCGGACAGCCGCGCGCCCATCTCGGCCGGCGAATCGACGACCAGGACCCCGGCAGCGCTCAGGGCCGCCTTCTTCTCGGCTGCGGTGCCCTTGCCGCCCGCCACGATCGCGCCGGCATGGCCCATGCGCCGGCCCGGCGGCGCCGTGGCGCCAGCGATGAAGCCGACGACGGGAATGTCCAGATGCTCCCCGATCCAGGCCGCCGCCTCCTCTTCCGCCGTACCGCCGATCTCGCCGATCAGGACCACGGCTTCCGTCGAATCGTCCTCGGCGAACAGCTCCAGCACGTCGATGAAGCTCGTGCCGTTGACCGGATCGCCGCCGATGCCGACGCAGGTGGTCTGCCCCAGCCCTTCGTTCGTGAGCTGCCACACCGCCTCGTAGGTCAGGGTGCCGCTCCGGCTGATCACGCCGACGTTGCCCGGCTCGTGGATGTGGCCGGGCATGATGCCGACCTTCGCCTGACCCGGCGTGATCAGGCCCGGGCAGTTCGGCCCCAGCAGGCGGCTGTCCCGGCCCCGGAGGAAGGCCTTGACCCGGACCATGTCCTGAACCGGAATGCCCTCGGTGATGCAGACGATCAGTTCGACGCCGGCGTCGGCCGCCTCCATGATCGCGTCGGCGGCAAACGGCGGCGGTACGAAGATCAGCGTCGCATTGCAGCCGGACACCCGCCGCGCGCGCTCCACCGAGTCCCAGACCGGAAAGCCCTCGACGGTCGAACCGCCCTTGCCGGGCGTCACGCCGCCAACGACTTCGGTGCCGTAGTCCCGGCAGCCCATCGCGTGGAACAGGCCCTCCCTGCCGGTGATGCCCTGGACGATCAGGCGCGTGCTCTCGCCAACCAGAATCGACATCGGCTCAGCCTCCCAGGGCCTCGACAGCACGTTCGGCGGCGGTCGCCATGCCGTCGGCGACGAGGAAGTCGAAGTCCGCCCGCTCCAGCACCTCGCGGCCCTCCTCGACGTTCGTGCCCTCGAGCCGGACCACCACCGGCACCTCCACCGGCGTGCCCTCGGCGGCCAGTTCGTCGATCGCCGCGACCACACCGCGCGCGATGCGGTCGGTGCGCGCGATGCCGCCGAAGATGTTGATCAGTACCGCCTTGACCGCCGGATCGGAGAGGATGATCCGAAAAGCGCTCGCCACCGCCTCCTGGGAAGCCGAGCCGCCGACATCCAGGAAGTTGGCGGGCTCGGCGCCGTACAGCTTGATGATGTCCATCGTCGCCATCGCCAGGCCGGCGCCGTTGACCATGCAGCCGATGCTGCCGTCCAGCTTGATGTAGCTGATGCCGTGCTCGGAGGCCTCGACCTCCAGCGGATTCTCCTCGTGCACGTCCCGCAGTTCGGCGACGTCCCGCTGCCGGAACATCGCGTTGTCGTCGAAGTTCATCTTCGCGTCCAGGGCGTAGACATCGCCCTTCGAGTCCACCATCAGCGGGTTGATCTCGACCAGGGAAGCGTCGGTTTCGAGGTAGGCCGCGACCACTCTGGACACGATCGACTGGATCTGGCGCGCCGTGCCGCCTTCGAATCCGAGCCCGGACGCGATCCGCCGGCACTGGAACGGCAGCACGCCGAGAAGCGGATCGATCAGCTCACGCAGGATCGCGTCGGGATCCGACTGGGCCACTTCCTCGATGTCCATGCCGCCCGAGCGCGATGCCATCAGGAGGGGGCGTTCGGCGGCCCGGTCGAGGGTCACGCCCAGGTAGAGCTCCCGGTCGATCTCCAGGGCTTCCTCGATCAGCACCTGGCGCACCTGCTGGCCTTCGGGGCCGGTCTGGTGGGTCACCAGTCGCATGCCCAGGATCTCACCGGCCAGCCGTTCCGCCTCGCTCGGACTCGAAGCCACCTTGACGCCGCCGCCCTTGCCGCGACCGCCGGCGTGAATCTGCGCCTTGACCACGCAGCGGCCGCCGAAGTCCTCGCAGATCGGCCCGGCCTGAGCGGGGTCGTCGATCACCTTGCCCTGGGGCACCGTGGCGCCGAACCGGCGCAGTATCCCCTTGGCCTGAAACTCGTGGATCTTCACGGGCGGCGGCTCTTCAGTCGAGATCTGTCAGTCGAGATTGCCGATGATCGCCTGGCCGAACTCGGAGGTCTTCAGCAGCGTCGCGCCTTCCATCTGACGCTCCAGGTCGTAGGTGACCCGCTTCTGCCGGATGGCTCGGCTGATCGCGTTCTCGATCGACCGGCCAGCCTCGTTCCAGCCCAACCAGTTCAGCATCATCACGCCCGACAGGATGACCGAGCAGGGGTTCACCTTGTCCTGGCCGGCGTACTTCGGCGCCGTGCCATGCGTGGCCTCGAACAGCGCGACACCGTCGCCCTCGTTGGCGCCCGGCGCCATGCCCAGACCGCCGACCTGGGCCGCCAGGGCGTCCGAGAGATAGTCGCCGTTCAGGTTCGTCGTCGCGATCACGTCGTACTCGTCGGCCCGCAGCAGCACCTGCTGGAACATCGCGTCCGAGATGCGGTCCTTGACCAGAATCCGCCCGTTCGGCAACCGGCCGTCGTGCTTCGCCCAGAGGTCGTCCTCGGAGATGGTGCAGTCGGCGAACTCCTCGGCCGCCAGTTCGTAGCCCCACTCCTTGAACGCGCCCTCGGTGAACTTCATGATGTTGCCCTTGTGCACCAGAGTCACGCTGGCGCGGCCCTGGGCACGGGCGTACTCGATCGCCTTGCGGACAAGCCGCTTGCTCCCGGTCACCGAGACCGGCTTGATGCCGATGCCGGAGTCGGCGCGGATCTCGCGGCCAAGCTCCTCGCGGACGAAGTCGATCAGGGCCTTCGTCTCCGGTGTTCCCTCCTGCCACTCGTGGCCGGCGTAGACGTCTTCCGTGTTCTCGCGGAAGAGAACCATGTCGACCTTCTCCGGCTCGCGTATCGGCGACGGAACGCCGTCGAAGTAGCGCACCGGGCGCACACAGGCGTACAGGTCGAGGAGCTGCCGGAGCGCCACGTTCAGGCTGCGGATGCCGCCGCCGACGGGCGTCGTCAGCGGGCCCTTGATCGCGACCCGGTAGTAGCGGATCGCGTCGACCGTGGCGGCCGGCAGCCACTCTCCGGTCTCTTCCAGGGCCTTCTCGCCAGCCAGGATCTCAAGCCAGGCGACGGCGCGCTCGCCCGAGTACGCCTTCTCCACAGCGGCGTCCATCACCGCCTGGGCCGCGCGCCAGATGTCGGGCCCGATGCCGTCGCCCTCGATGAAGGGCACGATCGGTCGATCCGGGACGACCAGAACGCCGTCCTGCCAGCCGACCTCCTGACCGCCGGCTGGCGGCTCGACTGGGGGTTCGCTCACGGCGGCGCAGGGTATCACGTTCCGCGCCTCCAGTCCGAGCCAGGCCGCACAGCCGGGCTGTTAGGCTTTCAACGATGAGCGCGGAAGCCGTCGTACACCTGCCGGCGCCGGACCACGGCGCCACGTGGGAGGGAATCGACTGGGAGACTCTGGTCGACGCCGCCGTCAGTTGCCGGGAACGGGCCCACGCGCCCTACAGCCACTTCCGGGTCGGCGCCGCGCTGCTGGCCGCCAACGGCAACGTCTACGTCGGCTGCAACGTCGAGAACCGTCTGCTCGGCCTGACCCTCTGTGCCGAACGCGGCGCGTTGTCGGCCGCGGTAGCGGACGGACAGGCATCGTTTGTGGCGCTGGCCATCGCCACGGGCTCCGCGCCGCCCTGCGCGCCCTGCGGGCAGTGCCGTGACGCCCTGGCCGAGTTCTGTCGCGACCTGCCGGTCGTGTCGGTGACCGCCGGGGCCCACGACGAGGCGAACTGGAGCCGGTTCACGCTCCACGAGCTGCTGCCGGAAGCCTTCGTCCTCGGCCCGCCCGAGGGCTGATCCGTCTTCAGGCCGCCATGAGCGCCGGCACGGGCGCCCCCGTCTCCGTTCAGGTCCCGCCGGCCTCCGCCGCGAGGGCATCCTCCACCGTGTCGTAGGTCGGGAACAGCGACGCGACGCCGGCCACGGTCAGCAACTGAACGATCCGTTCCGAAGGCCGGACCAGGATGAGTTTCCGTTCCTCCGCGCGGAGCCTGACCAGGTACCCGACGAGCTCGCCGATGCCGGTCGAGTCCATGTAGTTGACGTCGGAGAGGTCGAGGAGGACATGGCCGTCGCCCTCCGCCAGGCTTCGCTTCAACGCGTCGGCCAGGAACCGGGCGCTCTCCCCGAGCTTGATCACGCCCTCCACCGCCAGCAGGCTGGCGTCGCCGATCTGCTGCTTGTTGATGATCATCGGAGAGACGGCAGGCGCGGCGGCAGGCGCGGGCTCTAGCGGCTGAACCGACCCACGAAGGTGCTCCGCTTGCCGGGGCTCTTCCAGGTGGCGCCCAGGCCCGGACCCTGCCAGGTGTGCTCGATGGCGACGCCGGGGACGACTCCGTCGGTCGGCGCCAGCGGTGGATAGAAGACCGTCTCGTTGCCGCAGAGGTGGTCCCGGTGGTCGAGCGGCCGCGTCCTCACCGTGGCCAGCTTGCCCGCCGAGACCGAGGCAGCTCCGTTCGGCCGCAGATCGAACGTGACGTCCGCCGCCTCCACCAGGGCCACATCCGCAAGGAGGACGCCCCCCATGCCGCGCGCGAACCCTTCGAGCGCCGAACGCTGAGATCCGTCCGCGGCCGCGTCCACGATCAGCACGGACTCCGTGGCGCGCGATTCGGCGTACGGATCGCCGAGAGTCGCATCGGAGCGTACGACCGCGAGCACCGAGAGGCCCGAAAGATCGATGCCGTCCCAACCGCCCGCTTCGATCCGCCAGGCCATGATCGCCTCGTTGCCGACCAGCCCGACTTCGGAGTTCGCGAAACAGGGACCCGTATAGACGTCGGCGGTGCGCGCTTCGACGTACATACCCGAAACTCCGGCCGCGATCGCGGCGGCGGGCAGGACCATCAGAACCAGGGCGGGGAAGAGAACTCGTGAAGTGAATCTCATGTCGGCAGGTCTCCGTGGGCCGGGTTTCGGGGGTTTGGGCCGTGGCTCTCGAAGCACCGGCGACCTTCCCGGCAGTCCTCCCGGGAGGCCACCGCGCCGTCGGGCCCGAGGCAGTTCATGCTGTGCGTACACCAGACGAAGCCGTCGTCGATCTCGTGCTGGGGGTCGACGTCCATGCCCGGCTCCACCGGCGCCAGGGCCATGAACATCGTCTTCCAGCGCAGCCTCCGGCAGAGTTGCGGCGCCTGGGGAATGAGCGGACGGTCGGCCATCGCGTTCAGATCTCCATCCCGGCGGCGCGGCCAAGGGCGCGCCGCACCGCGGTCCGGGCAAGCTGGACCTTGTACCGGTTGCCGCTCATCGGTCGGGCGCCTTCCACGGCCGCATCCGCGGCCGCGGCGACCGTTTCCGGCGTCAGCTCCTGCCCGGCCAGCACGTCGCCCGCCGCCGTCGCCACATGGGGCACGGGCGCGGCGTGGCCCAGCACGATCCGCGCACGCCCGGTTCGCGGTCCCGAGCCGGTGAGCGACACGGCGGCCGCTATCAACGGCCAGTCCAGCGCGCGGCGCTGGCGGACTTCGTACACGGCCGACCGGGATCCCTCGACGTCGGCTTCGACGCCGACCAGGAGTTCGCCCGGCGCCAGCGTGTTCTCACGCTCTCCCGCCGCCTGCGGCGCCCGGTACAGCGCCTCCACCGGCAGCCTGCGCTCGCCGGCCGGCCCGTGAACGACCGCTTCCGCCCCGAGCGCGACCAGCAGCGGCGCCAGGCTGGACGGGTTGACGAAACGGGCTTCGCCTTCCGGGAAGATCGCGTGGTAGCGATTGTCGCCGGCCGTCACCATCGAGCGGCCGTCGGCGGCCAGCGCCAGCAGGCCGAAGCCCCGGCGGTAGTACCAGCACCGGGGCCGCTGCAGCAGATCGCCGCCGACCGTGCCCATCGCCCGCAACTGCGGGCTGGCGACGCCGTCGATCGCGACGGCCAGGGCGGGCAGGGCCGCGATCGCGCCGTCGTGGTCGCGCAGTTCCTGCAGGGTCGTCATGGCGCCGACGCGGAGCATGCCGCCGCCGAGCTCGATCCCGGAGAGACCCGGCACGCCGCGAAGCGCGACCAGCCGATCGACCCGTTCGACATCGTCCTTGAGCAGACTCAGAAGATCCGTGCCGCCGGCCAGCGCCTCGCTGCCCTCCGCTTCCAGCAGGCCGACCGCCTGGTCGACGGTCGCCGGCGCGGCATAGCCGAACGGGCGCATCAGGCCGGTCCTCCCCGTCCGGCCAGCGCGTCCAGCACGCGGTCGGGGGTCAGCGGCAGGTAGGGCACGCGGACGCCGATCGCGTTCGCCACCGCGTTGCTGATCGCGGCGCCCGGCGAGATGACCGGCGGTTCGCCCAGACCGATCACGCCGCGCTCGTCGTATCCCGGGCCGGTCATCATGTGGACCTCGAGCGACCCCACGTCGACGAGACCGGCGAGTTTGTAGAACTCCATGTCCGCGTTCAGCAGCCTGCCGCTCACCGGATCCGGAATCCACTCCTCGTAGAGCGCGTAGCCGACACCCATGATCAGGCCGCCGTAGACCTGGCTCTCCGCCAGCCGGCGATTGATGACCAGGCCGCAATCCTGGACCGCGATCATCCGCTCGACGCGGACGACGCCGGTCTCGACGTCGACCTCCACCTCGGCGATCTGCACACCGCCCACGCCGCTGGAGATCAGCCGGCCGGGGCCGGGATTGCGGCCCTGAACGCTGATCGGCGCGCCGCCGATCTGGGCCGCCGCCTCGCGCCAGGACATCCCGCGAGAGGAATCCCCGTCCACGAAGACCCGTCCGCCCCCGGCGACCAGTTGCTCCGGCTCGGCCTCGAGCCGCGGCGCCACGTGAACGAGCACCTCGCGCAGAGCGTCCTGCGCGGCCCGCCGGGTCGAGGCGGTGACGCCACCGACCGTCGAACTGCCGCCGGAGGGACCCGACTGCGGATACACGTTGTCGCCAAGAGACACCCGCACCTCGTGGAGCTCGAGGCCGAAGGTCTCGGCGAGCACCTGGGCCACGATCGTGCGGGTTCCGGTGCCGATGTCCTGGCTGCCGATCCGCGCTTCGACCGCGCCGTCGGGATGAACGGTCACGTCGCAGTTGCTCGAGTGGCCGCGGCCGCCCCAGGTGTGAACGGAGACGCCGAGCCCGCGCTGAACAGCGCCCTCGCGCGTTCGCCCGCGCGGCTGCCAACGCTCCTTCCAGGACGCCATCTCGCCGGCGATCGCGAGCTGCTCCCGGTAGGTGTCGGCCCGGCCGGTCAGGTCCAGGTTGCGGTCGAGAAAGTCGATCGGATCGAGGCCCAGCTCGTCGGCCAGGTCGTCCAGGACGGCCATCGTCAGGAAGCAGGCCTGCGGATGGTTGGGCGCCCGCCAGGCCCTGGAACCGGCCAGGTTCGTCGGCACGGAGGTGTGGCGGAGGCGGCGGTTCGGCAGCCTGCTGAAGACGTACGGCAGGGGCGTCTGGCCCGTGCCCGGAAGGCCCCCCGAACCCCAGGAGTCCGAATCCCAGGCCACGAGCCTGCCCTGCTCGTCGGCCGCCGCCCGGATGCGGGCGAAGGCCGAGGGCCGGCTGCCCGCGACCGTCACCTCCTGGTCCCTCTCGAGGAAGAGCTTCACCGGCGCTCCCGCCTTGCGCGCCAGCTCGGCCCCGACGATGCCCCAGCGGTCGGGCGAGAACTTCGAACCGAAGCCGCCGCCCATGTACTCGGTCCGGATCCGCACCTGGCTCGCCGGTATGCCGAGCTCCGTCGCGAACTGCCCGGCCAGGGTCGAGACCGCCTGGGTCGAGGCGTGAACCTCCAGCTCGTCGCCGTCCCAGGAGCAGACCTGGCCGTGCGGCTCGAGACACATGTGCGCCATCTGGGGCATGCCCAGCGTCCGCTCCACCGTGCGATGGGCAGCGACGAAGGCGGCGTCCGGGTCGCCTTCCGTCCTCTCGCCGGCGGCCCTGGCATCGGGCGCGCCATCGCGATCCTCTTCCGTGACGAAGTGCGAAAGGACCTCGTAGTCGACCTGGATCGCCCGCACCGCGTCCCGCGCCACTTCCTCGCTCACCGCGGCGACGGCAACGACCTCGTCGCCGGCCCACTGGATCTCGGAGCCCTCGCCCTGGATCACGTGGACCACGCGCACGCCGGGCAACGCCTCGGCGGCCGACGTGTCGATCCCGACGATCCGGGCATGGGCATGCGGGCAGGTCAGGATCTTCGCCGCCAGCAGGCCACTCGGGTTCTGGTCGGACGGGTACTTCGCGAAGCCGGTCGACTTGACCGGACCGTCGAGCCGCGCCGGCCGCGACCCGATCAGGGCCCTCCGGTCCGCCTCGGGCCACGAGTAGTCAGCCACCGCTCACTCCTCCGCCCCCGGCGCCCTCGACGACGGCGCGAATGCCCTTGTAGGTCCCGCAACGGCAGAGATTGCCTCCCAGGCCTGCTTCGATCTCCCGTTCCGATGGCGCCGGGTGACGCGCGAGCAACGCCGCGGTCGCCACGACGAAGCCGGGAGTGCAGTACCCGCACTGCTGCGCGTCGTTCTCGACGAAGGCCTGCTGCACGTCGTGCATGGCGTCCGGCGAACCCAGTCCCTCGACCGTCGTGATGCTGCGTCCCGCGGACTCGATCATCAGGCGGCTGCAGGCGTAGATCGGGCGGCCGTCCTCGAGCACGGTGCAGGCGCCGCAGGTGCCGCGGTCGCAGACCCGCTTGGGACCCGTCACGTCCAGCCGATCGCGCAGGCCGTCGAGCAGGGTGACTCGCGGCTCCACCGCCAGCCGCCGGGTGGCGCCGTTCACCTCGAGTTCGATCTCGACCGGGCCCGGACCGACCGTATCCGGCGCTTCCGCGTCCGTCGCGGCCGCGGCGCCGGCGGCATCGCCGGTCAGGAGGCCCGCGGCCAGACCGCCCGAAAGGGCGCCCGCGGCGCCGCTGCGCAGGAACGACCGGCGAGAGAGTCCTGACCGCTTTGCGTCGTCCGTCACGCGCCCACCCTCAGTTCATGCGAATCGGAAGCCGCCACTCTACCAGTTGGAGGCGGCTCAGGTGCTTGCTCCCGCGTCGCGATGTCGAAGCCGGCGACACACCTCGACGAACTGCGAAAGCCCGTCCGCCGTGAGCATCCCCTGCAACTCGTGGTCGCGCACGACCCAGAGCGCCCGCGCCGGACTCTGCAGCTCCCGCAGCACGTCCAGCAGCTCGCAGTCCTCCGCCACCGTCAGCGGGTCCCGGTTCATCAGCTCCAGCAGCGGCGTGTCGGCCGGAAAACGGGTCACCGACTCGAGCAGGCGCTCCCGGTCCACTTCGCCGGCCACCCTGCCCCAGCCGTCGACCACCGGGAACTGGCGCTGCGTGGTCGAGAGCAGCAGGCGCACCGCCCACTCGATCGTGTCCTGGGGCGCCAGGCGCTCGCAGCGGGTCATCATCGCCTCGGCCGCCCGGCGGCCCTGCAGCACCTGGAGGGTCTTGACCAGGGAGGACTCGCGACTCGCGCCCAGCAGGATGAAGAACGCCGTCAGGAACAGGAACAGGTTGAACGCCACGCCGAACTGCCAGGGGACGATGGCCGCCAGGCCGATCAGGCCGGCGAGTACCATGCCCAGTCGGGTCGCGACCTTGGTCGCCCGCTCCTGGCCCATGGCGAACGAGAGGGCCGAGCGGAGGATGCGCCCGCCGTCGAGTGGAAACGCCGGGAGCAGATTCAGCGCGAACAGGCAGAGGTTGCCGACCAGCAGCCACTGCAGCGCCGACGCTACGTCGACCACCGCTCCGGCGCCGACCGGCGGAATCCCCGCGACCGTCAGCCCGACGAAGAGCACGATCGCCAGGACCAGGTTGAGCAGCGGACCGGCGGCGGCGATCGCCAGTTCGACCATGCCCTTGGGATAGCCGTCCAGGCGGGCCACTCCGCAGACTGGAGTGAGGACGATGTCACGAGTCTCGATGCCGAACCGCCGCGCCATGAGGGCATGGCCGAGTTCGTGGACGATGACGCTCATCAGCAGGCCCACGACGACGAACGTCAGCAGCAGCGCACTGCTGCCCATGTCGGGCGCCAGCACGGCGAGCCAGACGAACAGGAGGATGAACGTGAAGTGGATCCGCACCCTGATCCCGAAGAGGGTCAGCATGTGAAACGCGAGGCCGCGCGCCAGGGGTCTCATCCCGCTCGACCTCCTGCGGCGAACGACGGAACGACCCGCCCGGTCGATCGGCCGAGGACCCGGACCAGGCCGTCGAGCCCCGCAGCCAGCTCTTCGTCGCTGCAGGCGAAGGAGAGACGGATGTGGCCTTCGCAGCCGAAGGCGGAACCGGGGGTAACGGCGACGCGCGCCTCGTCCAGCAGGCGGCGGCAGAGGGAAGCCGCGTCGGGACACGCCTCGTCGAGGCAGGCTCTCACGTCCGGAAAGGCGTAGAAGGCGCCGGCCGGCGGCGGGCAGACGACTCCGGGCACCCGTTCCAGTTCCCGGAGCACGACCTGCCGGCGACGCGCGCAGGCCGCGACGAGCGCCGCCGACTCGGGCGGCTCCTCCGCCAGGACCGCCTCCGCCCCGGCCATCGCGAAGGAGGTAGCGTTCGAGGTCACATGGCTCTGGACGGCGGCCGCGGCCGCGACCACCTCGGCCGAACCGAGCAGGTAGCCCACCCGCCAGCCGGTCATGGCGTAGCTCTTCGAGAAGGAACCGACCAGCACCACCGTGTCCGGGTAGCGGGCGGCCAGCGCCGCGACGCTGGCGTGCCGCCGGCCGTCGTACAGGAAACGCTCGTAGGTCTCGTCGGAGACCAGGAGCGCGCCCCGCTCGGCGCAGGCCGAGGCCAGACGCTCGAGATCGAGGATGGAGGCGACGGCGCCGGTCGGATTGCACGGCGTGTTGACGATCACGGCCCGCGTCCGCTCCGTCATCGCCGCGATGAGTGGCTGCGCCCGGATGGCGAATCCGTCCTCCGCCGCCATCGGCACGGTGACGGCTTCGGCCCCCGCGAGTCGCACCTGGGCCGGAATGCTGACCCAGGCCGGGGTGTGCACGACAGCCTCGTCGCCGGGCGAAAGGAAAGCGCGGGCAAGCTGGTAAAGGGCCGCCTTGGCGCCCACCGTGACCAGCGTGTTGGCGGCGCTCCACGGCGCGCCCTGGGCACTGTAGCGAGCTGCCAGCAAGGCTCTCAGTTCGGCCGTGCCCTCCAGCACCGTATACTTCGTCCGGCCCTCGTCGAGAGCCCGTTGCGCAGCCTTCACGGCTGTCCCGGGCGAGGGAAAGTCGGGCTCTCCGGCACCGAGGTCGAGGACCTCGATTCCCTCACGGCGAAGCTCGGCTACCCGCCGGGTAACCGCCATCGTGGCCGACTCGCGCTCACCGGAAGGCATGAAACAGGATCGTAACAGCAGGTTGGGAGCCGGAGCGGCGACCGTAGTCGTCGCCATTCTGTGCTTGGCGGCGACGGCCGAAGGCCAGCCCAGGACACCCCAGATGGCTTCGCTCGAGGCGTTCGCGGACCGCACCTCCTACGCTCCCGGAGACTCGGTTCGCATCGCCGCGGTGATCACCGTCGAAGACGGCTGGCATATCCAGAGCAACACGCCAACCTTCGACTATCTGATTGCCACCGAGATCGCCTTCGAGCTGCCCGCCGACTGGCCGCAGCCCGATGTCCGCTATCCCGACCACGTCATGTGGGAGTTCGCGTTCTCGGAGGACCCGTTGGCGGTCTACGAGCACGAGGCGGTGATCCACGCGGAGTTCGATCTCCCGGCGGACGCGCCAGCCGGTGTCGGCGAAGTGTCGGCCGAACTCCTCTATCAGGCTTGCGACGACATCCAGTGCCTGCCGCCGATCACGACCGAGGCGACCGTTTCGCTCGAGATCGGCGAGGCCGGCGAGCCGACCGGGCACCCCGCCTTCGAGGCAGCGTCATCGGCGTCCCCCCCGACCGGCGGAGGCCTGAGCCTCTTCGCCGTGCTGATCCCGGCACTGCTGGGCGGGCTGATCCTGAACGGCATGCCGTGCGTCCTGCCGATCGTCTCGCTCAAGCTCTTCGGCTTCGCCCAGGCGTCCGGCAAGCCCCGCCGGGAGATCGTCGGTGGCGCGCTGATGACGACCCTGGGCATCCTGGTCTCGTTCTGGGCACTGGCCGGCGCAACGCTGCTCGCCCGCTCCGCCGGGCAGGCCATCGGATGGGGCATCCAGTTCCAGAACCCCCTGTTCGTGACCTTCCTGGCCCTCGTGCTCACCCTGTTCAGCCTGAACGTCTGGGGCCTGTTCGAAATCCATCTGCCGCACGCACTCGCCAACCGGCTCGGCGGCCACGCGCACTCGGCGGATGCCCGACACTCGCATTCGCACTCCGCGGCCGTCGCCGACCACCAGACCGGCGGTGGTGGGAGCTACTCCGGGCACTTCTTCTCCGGCGTCTTCGCCACCCTGATGGCCACGCCCTGCTCGGCGCCCTTCCTCGGCACAGCGATCGGCTTCGCGCTGAGCCAGCCGGCGGCCACGATCGTCGTCGTGTTCACCGCGGTCGGCATCGGCCTCGCCATTCCGTACCTGCTGCTGGCCGCCGTGCCCCGAGCCACGCGGCTGCTGCCCCGGCCCGGCGAGTGGATGGTGACGCTGCGCGGAGTCATGGGCTTCCTGATCGCCGGCACGACGATCTGGCTCCTCTACGTCCTCGCGGGCCAGATGGACAGCGCCCGGCTCGCCTTCCTGGAGGTCGGCCTGCTGACTCTGGCCCTCTTCATCTGGCTGCAGAGCCGCAGCCGGAAGACGGGCCTGCGCGTTTTCGGCCGGGTCGGCGCCGCCGCCGCGGCCGTCCTGGTGCTGCTGCTGGCGAACGGCGCGCCCGTCCAGTCCGCGACCGGGGGCGGCGCTCCGAGCGGCATGAAGGTCCTGGACTGGGTGCCGTTCGACCCGGTCCAGGCCGAGACGCTCGCCGCCGAGGGCCGGCTCGTCTTCGTCGACGTCACCGCGGACTGGTGCGCGACCTGCAAGGTCAACGAACGCCTCGTGCTCGAGACCGACGAGACGGCCGACCTCTTCGCCCGCTACGAGGTGGTCGCGATGCAGGCCGACTGGACCAACCGGAACGACGACATCGCCCGCTACCTGGCGAGCTTCGGCCGCTACGGCATCCCGTTCTACGCCCTCTACCGCCCCGGGCAGGAGCCCCACGTGTTCAGCGAACTGCTCCGCGGCGGCAGGCTGGAGGAAGCGATCAGGAACTCGGCCGGCGGCGCGGCAGGCTGAAAACGCTCAGAGCGGCCGTCCGGGCGCCGCCACGAAGACATCTCCCTCGCCTTCTTCATTGACGGTGAAGATCCGGTCGAGCCGCCGTACCGTGGCGCCGGCGTCGAAGTCCAGGCACAGGTCCGCGCCGTCCAGCATGCCGGCGGCGCCCTCGGCGGCGCTGTCCGCGAACAGGACGGCCCAACGGTCGCCGACGTGAACGAGATCGCCCGGCGCCGGCGAGCCCTCGCCCGGGGCGCTCCACGCGGTGCTGCCATCGAGCGGCGCGAGTTCCCATGTCAGGTCCTCCCAGGTGACGCCGCCCGCGGCGAGGATGTCCCGCAGCACGGAAACCTGGCTGAAGGCGAGCCGGTCGTCGTAGAGCTTCTGCAGCCGGGTGACGGCCGAAGAGTCCCATCCGTCCCCCTCCCGGTGAATTCCAGGCAGACCGAAGACCGCCGACGGGGTACCCAGCGCCCCCGGCAGCCGCGCCTCGAGCCGGGTGCCGCCGGGGGGAGCGGGTGACTTGACGCGCTGATCCGGGACCAGGGCGTCCTCGTCGATCGCGGCCTCGACCCAGACCTGGTAGCGGAGGGTGCCGAAGTCACGGTCGATCTCGGGACCGTCGTTCTCGAGCCAGCCGTCGAAGTGGGCGTCGAGCGTGCCGTCGATCGACCAGGCGCTGCCCCACTCGGGCCGGAAGAAGGGCTCGTAGGCGAAGCGCTCGACATCGGCGGCCTCTTCCAGCTCTCTGAACGGAACGCCGTGTTCGACGCTGAACCAGAGCATCCGGACCCAGCCCAGACCTCCGATCCGTTCCGGGGGAAGGGCCTCGAACCGGCGACCGTCGATCTCGACCTGGGGAACGGCGCTGTAGTAAACGGGTTCGCCCGCTTCGTCGCCGCGCCGCGGCTCCGTCGCCAGCACGGCATGCAGACGAAAGCCCTGGCCGGCGGCCATCTCGATGTCGCCCGTCCTCGCCACGCCATCGTCGTCCACCTCGATGCCAACCCAGGCGGCCGACAGTGTCGGCACGCGCGCAAGCTCCGCCCGCGGCAGGAACCAGAGAACCGCCGCCGCCACCGCGACGATCACGCCGATGATCAGGAACAGCAGGCGATTCCCTTGCACAGCAGGATCCTAGTAGGTCTCTTCCCCCCGCTCGGGCAACACGGAACGGAAAGTGAGGCGATGAAGCGGCGTCGGCCCCAGCTCGCGCAGGGCGGCGCGATGACGTTCCGAGGCATAGCCCTTGTGGCTGGCGAATCCGAAGCCCGGGTACTGCCGGTCGTACACCGTCATCATCCGGTCCCGGTCCGTCTTGGCGATGATCGAGGCGCAGGCGACGGCGAAGCTGAGCGAATCCGCCCGCACCAGCGGCAGCGTCGGGACGGCCGCGCCGCGGACTTCCACCTCGTCGAGCGGCACGGCATCGACCAGGGCGACCGCGGGCCGAACGGTCAGCGACCCCAGGGCCAGCCGCATCGCCCGGCGCGTCGCTTCGAGCACGTTGACGCGATCGATCAGCGCCGCGTCGCCGACGCCCGTGGCCCAGGCCACGGCCCTCTGCTTGATCGTCCGCGCCAGCCGTTCCCGCTGTTTCCCGGAGAGCCGCTTGCTGTCGTCGACGCCGGGAATCAGGCAGTCCGGACCCACGACGACAGCCGCCGCCACGACCGGACCGGCGAGACAGCCGCGTCCCGCTTCGTCGATCCCGGCAACCAGCTCATAGCCGGCCGCCGCGAACTGATCCTCGAGCCCGCGCATCAGGCGCAGGCGATACGTCTCGGCGAGTAGCGCCGCCGCCTTCAGCGGTCGCGACGCTCCTCGATCCGGGCGGCGCGTCCGCGGAGCTTCCGCAGGTAGTAGAGCTTCGCGCGCCGGACCTTGCCACGGCGAACGACCTCGATCTGGCCGATCACCGGCGAATGGAGCGGGAAGATGCGCTCGACCCCGATTCCGCCCGAGACCTTGCGCACGGTGAAAGTCTCCCGGGTGCCGCTGCCGCGCCGGGAGATGACCACGCCCTGGAAGATCTGGATGCGCTCCTTGGCGCCCTCCCGGACCCGGACGTGGACCTTGACCGTGTCTCCGGCCCGGAAGTCCGGCAGGCCATCCCGCACGTACTCCTGCTCAACCTGCTGTAGATCGTGCATTGCGTGTCACCTGTACCTCGGCCGCGAGTCCTGTCCCGCGCCCTGTTGTCTCCTGGCGAACTTCACTCCCCTCATCCCGCGGCCGGTCGCTGCTGACCGCGGATCGCGAAGCGGCAGGAGGCGGATTATCGCCTGTTCGACGCCCTGGGCGCAACCTCTTGACCGCGCATGTCGCCAGCCAGCAGGTCAGGCCGCTTGCGGCGCGTCGCTTCGAGAGCCTGGTCGCGCCGCCAGGCGTCGATGCGCGCATGGTCGCCGGATCGCAGCACCTCAGGCACGTCGATTCCCTCGACGGTCCGCGGGCGGGTGTAGTGCGGATGGTCGAGCAGGCCCGAGCGGAAGCTCTCGTTCTCGACGGATTCCGGCCGGCCGACCACGCCGGGGATGTGCCGCGACACCGCCTCGATGACCGCCATCGCCGGCACCTCGCCGCCCGAGAGAACATAGTCCCCGATCGACAGCTCGGAGTCGACGACCAGCATCCGCACCCGCTCGTCGATCGCCTCGTAGCGCCCGCACAGCAGCAGCAACCGCTCCTCGGCGGCCAGGTTGCGCACCCGGGCATCGTCCAGGCGCTCACCCTGGGGCGAGAGCAGGATGCGGCGAGGCGGCGGGCCGTCGCCGGAAACGGAGCGCACGGCACGGAGCCAGGGCTCTGCTTTCATCACCATGCCGCCGCCGCCGCCGTAGGGTTCGTCGTCGACGCTCCGGTGGGGGTCCTCGGTGTGGTCGCGGAGGTCGTGGACGTGAACCTCGAGCAGGCCGGCGGCGATCGCCCGGCCGATCAGGCTCGCCGCCAGGAACTCCCGGAAGACGGCGGGGAAGATCGTTATGACGTCGACCCGCATACCTCGAGGAGTCCCTCCGGCAGGTCGCTCGTGATCAGACCTTCAACGACGTCGATCTCCGGCAGCAACGCGCCGGCGAACGGAACCAGCACCGACGCACCGTCACGCGCCGCCACGTCGAGCAGGACGCCGCCACCGTCCTCCACCACCGCGGCGACCTCGCCGAGCTCTCCGAGCCTCCTGTCGACGACCCGGCAGCCCACGAGCTGGAAGTAGTAGAACGTGCCGTCCTCGGCCGCGGGAACCTGGTCCTCCGGCACCTCGAGCAGGGCGCCGCGGAGCGCCTCCGCGGCGTCGCGGTCCGTCACGTCGGCGAAGCGCACGAGTTGCCTGCCGCGATGCGGCCGGCTGGACGCCACCTCCAGCCGGCGGAGCCGGCCCCCGACCTCGGCAAGAAGCCTGGAGCCCTTCCGGAACCGGTCCGGATTCTCGCTGTCCGCGTCGACCAGCACCTCGCCCCGCAGGCCGTGCGCGCGCAGGACGGCGCCGACCGTCACCATCTCCGCTCCTTCGCTACAGGTCGACTGCGGCGGCTGTTTCATCTCTGGCCCTTCGGGAGTGCGGACCGCCCGCCACCTGACTGTCAGTCGGGTTCGACGATCTCGACCTCGTAGTACTCGCCGGCCTCGGCGCCGCGGACTTCCAGCAGGGCGCGCAGCGACCTGACGCTACGGCCCTGGCGGCCGATCACGCGGCCGAGCTCGTCCGGCGCGACCTCGACCTGCAGGACGATCGCGTCCTCCTCTTCGATCTCCTCGACGCGGACCGCGTCCCCGCGATCCACCATCGACCGCACGACGCCCGCGAGCTGATCGGCGACTTCCGACACGACGCGGCCCGCTCTACGAATCCGCGGCGTTCGCGGCGGCAGCCCGCCGAACCAGCCCGCGGACGGTGTCCGTGAGCTGCGCTCCGCGCGCCACCCAATGATCGATGCGGTCCGACTTCAGCCGGATCACCGCCGGGTCCTTGCAGGGGTCGTAGTGACCGACCTCCTCGATCACCGCCGACGTCGGCACCTTGCGGCTGTCCGACACGACGACGCGGTAGAAGGGTCTGTGGCGCGAACCCATGCGCCGGAGTCGTATCTTCACCATGTTCAGGATCTTCCAGAGTTCGGGATTCTTCCGGGTCGTTCAGGCGCCCGCTCCAGGGCAGTGCCGGAGCCGCGGCAGCGGCGCAGTCTAGCAGCAGAAAGGCGCCGCTGCCGCTCACCGAAGTTGCGGCAGCACCTGCCGGGCGCAGTCCATGATCGCAAACCGTCGGCACATCGACTTGATCGTGCCGATGTGCACCCCACCCGTCCGGGCCGCCTGCCGGCTGTGCTCACCCTTCGGGAGCCTGAACGGCTGGCAGTCAGTAAAGCGAATGACCCAGTGATGGTCGGTCTCGACGCTCGTGTACCCAGCAGAGTCCGGCGCCAGATGGTGGATCCGGTCCGGTCCGGGCGTAGCCATTCCAGATCTCAACGACTGGATCAAAGGACCGCCTGTTCGATCACGGCCAGGCTGATTGTCCGGTGTCCGCTCTCGCAGGCATCCACGAGGGCCGGGTGTACCCGGCCAATGACCTTCCGAAGCGCTCCATCGAAGTCCGTCGCGTACAGTTCGTACAGCCTCTCTACGGCCTCGTCGGTGATCACTTCGTCGAGGCGGGCAGCGGCGTCGGCGTGGCAACGAACCCTTGAAGCCAGGACCTTTGCAATCGCATCGGAAGAAGGCAATCTCGGTACATCGATGCGATCCGTCATCACTGAGGCGAGGTGCTCGCCTAGTCCCGAATCTCCAAAGTAGGAGCTCTGCGCGGCGACGACAACTGCTGCCCGGAGGTCTCTCAGAGCAGGCAGTACCGTCGAGAAGAACCGCTGCGCGACTTCGCGGCGCCCGGTTCCCGCTGTAAGCAAGCGGTCCGTGTCGTCAAAGACCAGGACCGGCATCAGATCCCTGTCGTCCCCTTCGATCGTGGCGAGCACCGTCGCGAGGCTCTCACGGGCAGAAGCCGCCGACCGCTTCAACTCTGCCCTCTCAGGCAACTGGCGTTCGAGACTCGTCCTCAAGCCGGCCGTGAGCCAACTTACGCCAACTTCTCCGCTCCAAGCGCCCCCGGAACCAACCGACCGGGTCGGAGCAACGCTCCCGAGTGCGCCCTCTATGACCGAGTCCGGCAGGTCCCCTATCGCTTTCTCTATCGCCTGCACGATCAGAGCGACCACCTCACCCAGGTCGCCAATGTCCACCGACTCGACCGCTATCGGCACCATGATCGGAGCAATCCCCTCTTCCGCTGGGCCGAGGACGTGCTGAATCAGGCTCGATTTTCCGGAGCCGGACGCACCTACGACCGCCACACACTCTCCCCGACGCACCGCATTCCCGAGCCTGTCCTCCAAGGGCTGGCCGGTGAGTTGCCGGTACGGCACGTGATAGACGCCGAGGTTGCGGCTTGGCGGACGGTGGTCGAACGCATGCTCCCTCTGCAACCGAAGAAGAAGTGGCCGGCTCACGGCGCGCTCTCGCCGGTCGTACCAATGGGCCGGTAGAGCTTGCGTGGCCGGCCGCGAGCGGTGCGCATCTCTGAGACGACGACAAGAGCCTCCGCCTCAAGCCGCTTGAGGACTTGCGTGGCGCGGGAACGGGACACACCAAGCTCGGTCAGAAATTCCGCGTCGGACGCGCTGACGGGACCAGCGACGAGGAGGTGGTGCATCACAGCGTGTTCGGTCTTTCCGAGCGAGGCGGCCGCAGCAAGCGCCTCATCGAGGCTGCGGGTCTGCCGAGGCGTGCTCAGCAATGTGTCCCTGGCCGCCACCAGGAGCCGCCGCGGGACGCCGTCGCTCCGTGCAACGATCTGGTCCAGCCGTTCTCGAATCCGCGCGGCGTCCCCAAGCTCCTCATGTGTTGCCGGAGCTACGCGAGCCAGGACGAGCTTTCGAGCCTCCTCTGGCTCCAATGGCCCCAACACCATCTCATCGTCGAAGAAAGTGTCGGCCGGCGGCTCAAGGTACTCGCTTCTGCGGTCCAGCCGCCCCGCCACGACCCATGTCCAACCGAGTTCCCACACCTCGTCCCTTAGTCGACCAAAGAGATCGTGGACCAACCCCGGTTGCAGAGTCCCGTCGAGAATCACGACAAGACGCTCGTCGGTGCCCTCTGCTTGCGCATCTTCATCCAACTTACCCGCCTTCCAGTTGCTCGCAAGATTCCTCAAAGGCGCGAGAGGGTCCACGTCGCCGGGGACCGTCCTGACCTCGATTGTCTCGCTAAAGGCCCGGACGTACGGCTGCAGAGCCTTGATCAGGTCCGGGTCTCGTTTCACCGTCTCGGTTCGTGTCGGACGCCGACCCTCCACGCCAATGCGAATCGCGGTAGCGAGCTCTGACAGCGACTCGGCACCTTCCCCACCAACCATGCCAACACGATGGCCGGCGTCTTCCAACTGGCGCGCATGCCGGTTGAGAAGAGATGTGACGCCCATGCCTGGAGCGCCGAGCACGAGAACACTGAGTCCGAAGCGGGCGGCACGCTTCAGGCGGGCCAACTCGCCTTCCCTGTCCACGAAGAGGTCCCGGTCTACATCGCCTCTAGTCAGGGGTCTTTGGCTCAAGAGCAACATTGACCAAACTTACAGTAACTTTGGTGAACGAGCAAGGGCAGTCGTCGAAGCCGACTCCGATCGCCATCCCTGGAGTCAGGTCTGCTCACCTGGCCCGCCTCCCAACCATACTCACTGTTAGTTTGGTGAGGAACCGGCGAAAGCCCCACCTCTCGGCGCGAACGGATGCGTGAGCGCCGCCGGGTCGACGAGCTTGACCCGGTTTCGTGGCCACCAGATCCTTGGAGGAGGAGGTACGAGCTGCCGGAAAATCACGTACTGGTTCGCCGCAGGAGCTTCGCCACCTGTTCCCGAGTCATCTCGAAGTCGCGTCGGCCCGCGACGACAGATCGCCCGACATAGGATCACGTTCCCGGCCAGACCGAGCCCCACACGAAGAACGATCCGATCACGCCGAAGTCCATGGAGCCGTTCGAGTTCATCGAGAAGTGGCGAGCTTTCCCGGTTGAAGGAGAGCTCAGCGGCCCAGGAGCACTTCATCGACCTCTGCCACCTCCTCGGGGAACCGACGCCAGCCGAAGACGACCCGGCCGGCGAGCGCTACTGCTTTGAGCGCGGCGCCAAGAAGGACACGGGCGGCGACGGCTGGGCCGACGTCTGGAAGAAGCACTGCTTCGCCTGGGAGTACAAGGGGAGGCACGGGGACCTCGACAGAGCGTTCCAGCAGTTGCGCCAATACTCGCTGGCCCTAGACAATCCGCCGCTCTTGATCGTCTCCGACATGAAGACGATCCGGATCACCACGAACTGGACGAACTCCGTGAGCGTCACCGAAACGCTGGTCCTCGACGACCTTGCGAATGCGGACGCGCGCCAGCGGCTCAAGTGGGCGATGTCCGAACCCGAGCGGCTCCGGCCGGGCCAGACCCGGGAACCCGCGAACCGATTCTTGATCCCCTGAAGACCATCGAGTGCCGCGACGCCCTGTTCAAGACCGACACCGAGGAGGCGGACTGGCCCGAGGCCGACGTGGTGATCGGGAATCCGCCATTCGTCGGCAAGAAGCTCCGGCGGGAGCTGGGCGACCAGTACGTCGATCGCATGTTCTCCGTCTACGAAGGCCGCGTACCGCAGGAGGCGGACCTAGTCGGCTACTGGTTCCACAAGGCGGGACAACTCATGACGACAGGCCGTACGGCTCGTGTCGGCCTGGTAGCGACAAACTCGGTCCGGGGCGGGTCGAATCGCCGCCTCCTCGAGTCCGTCCTCCGGGACGGCCCGAAAAGGCGGATCTTCGACGCCTGGAGCGACGAACCGTGGGTCGTCGACGGCGCCGCCGTGCGAGTGTCACTGATCTGCTTCTCGCGCGCCCAGGACGAGTCCGTAGCCAGGACGCGGCTCGATGGCAAATCCGTCGACGAGATCTACCCAGACCTGACGCCGCGGCACGGAGGCGCCGGCGTCTCGCGGAAAACGTCGGCGTGGCGTTCATGGGCGACACGAAGGGCGGTCCTTTCGACATCGCAGGCGACCAAGCGCGCGAGTGGCTCCGGCTGCCGACGAACCCGAACGGCCGGACGAACGCCGACGTGCTCACACACGGACGCGCAGTTCTTCGGACTGTGTATCGGCGCTCATGCACGGAACTCTATCTCTGGTGGGGCCTCCGCTCAGCGCGATCTTTCCTTCTAGCGGTCAGTTCAACGAGAGTGGTCGCCGCTTCGCGGCGCGTCTCCCTCAGAAAGCCGGCGAGGGCGCCGGCGCACCCAGTTCCTGCGGCCACTGCCAAGCAAGCTCGTGTCGGTCTACATCCCCCGGATCCCCTGCATCCACTTGCCCCTGGTGCGCTTCATCAGTTTCCGCATCTGACGGTACTGCCGGAGCAACTGGTTCAGTTCCTGGACGGTGCGGCCGGAGCCGCGGGCGATGCGGCGGCGCCGGCCCGCGTTGAGGATCGCCGGGTTTCGCCGTTCGCGCGGCGTCATCGAGTCGATCAGGGCGGTGATGCCGACCAGACGGCTCTCGTCCACCGCGCCCGCCAGGTTCGCGCCGCGGAACTGACCGGGAAGCAGTTCGAGAAGCTGGGACAGCGGCCCCATGCGGCGAAGCTGCCGCAACTGGTCGCGCAGGTCCTCGAGGGTGAACTCCTGGCGGGCGATGCGCTCGGCGAGGCGCTCCGTTTCCTCGCGGTCGACGACCCGCTCGGCCTTCTCGATCAGGGACAGCACATCGCCCATGCCCAGGATGCGGGAGGCGATGCGGTCCGGCGCGAAGGACTCCAGGTCTTCCAGCTTCTCGCCGACGCCGACGAAACGGAGCGGAACCTCGGTGACGCCCCGGAGCGACAGCGCGGCGCCGCCGCGGGCGTCGCCGTCGAGCTTGGTCATCACCGCGCCGGTGAGCGGCGCGCCCTCGGCGAACGCGGCCGCGCTCCGCACCGCGTCCTGCCCGGTCATCGCGTCGCAGACGAAGAGCGTCTCGCAGGGGTCGACCCGGTCCGCCAGCGCCACGAGTTCGGCCATCGACTCGTCGTCCACGTGCAGCCGGCCCGCGGTGTCGAAGATCAGCGTGTCGAAGCCGCCCTCCCGAGCCGCCGCCAGGGCACGGTTCGAGAAGGCCGGCAGATCCTCCCCGGCTGAAGGCTCGATGACCGTGGCGCCGGCCGCGGCGCCGACCTGCCTGAGCTGCTCCACCGCCGCGGCCCGCCGGAGGTCTCCGGCCGCCAGCACCGGGTTCCTGCCCTGCCCGCGGAGCCGCACCGCCAGCTTGCCGGCGGTCGTCGTCTTGCCCGAGCCCTGGAGGCCGCAGAGCAGCACCACCGCCGGCCGGCCCGTGAACTCGAGCTCCGCGCCCGGCTCCCCCAGCACCGCGATCAGCTCATCGCGGACGATCCGGATCATCTGCTGGTCCGGGGTCAGGCTGCTCAGCACTTCCTCGCCCAGCGCCAGCTCCTGGACCCGGGCGATGAAGGAGCGGACCACCCGGACGTGGACGTCGGCCTCCAGGAGCGCGAGGCGGATCTGCCGCACGGCCCGCCGCACGTGATCCTCCGAGATCCGGCCTTCCGAGCGCAGGGAGCGGAAGACTCCCTGGAGCTTGTCCTGCAGACCCTCGAACATCAGGTCCTCCGTGCCGCGCGCCGCCGCCAGCCGAGCGCCACCAGAGCCGGCAGCAGCGTGATCGAGACCAGGGCCGTGGCGACCGCGCCGAGGATGGCGACGATGCCCATCGAACGAAGTCCGGGGTAATGCGACAGCGCCAGCGAGCCGAAGCCGACGCTGGTCGACGCGGCGGCGAGCACGATCGCCTTCCCGGTCTCGCCCAGGCCCGCGACCAGGCGGTCACTCTGAAGCGCCTCCGGCCCGTAGCCGATCTCGCGCCAGCGGTGCACCATGTGCACGCCGTAGTCCACGCCGATGCCGATGATCATCGTGACGACGAAGACGTTGAAGAAGTTCATGTCGATCCCGGCCAGGACCATGATCCCGAGCATCCATACGACCCCGACCGACAAGGGCAGCAGGGACAGCAGGGTGCTCAGCAGCCAGCGATAGTCCAGGAAGAGAAGCAGCGCCACCAGGACGAAGCCGAGGATCGAGGCGGTGACGGCGTCGACCCGGATGCCGTTCCGGAGCCTCTCGCCCACCACGTTGACGCCCGACAGCGCCGCCTGGGGACCGAGGCGCTCGACCATCTCCGAAGCCCCGGGCGGCGCGCTGCGGCGCCACTGACCCGGTGGCGGATACAGGTAGACGACGAGCTTCGGCTCGCTCTCGTTCCGGCTCATGTAGCGCTCCAGCAACCGTTCTATCCGCGGGTCGGCACGGAGCGAGGACAGCGTCACCGTCGTTCGGTCCGCCGCGGCGTCGGCCAGGAGGTCGATGCCCGCCTGGAACGGCGCCGCCCGAAGACCCTCTTCCGTCGCGTACCGCTCGAACAGGGACTGCAGCCGCTGCCGCTCGAAGAGGTCCCGGCGCTCGTCCAGCCACTCGTGCGCCGCCGCCTGCCGGGCCGGCAGCGGAACCAGGCTGCCGATGCCGTTCACGCCGGTCAGGATGCCGCTGTCGACCAGGGCTCCGGCCTCCTCTTCGGCCCGGTGCGAGAGCTCCATGACTTCCTGCTCTGTCGCGCCCGAAAGCACGACCATCGTCGGTCGGAGCCCCGAGCCGAAGTACTCGGAAACCTCGTCCTCGACCTCGACGCCCGGGTTCCCCTCCGGGCGGAGCTCCCGGATCGCGTCCTCGAACTCCAGCCGGGGAGCGATCGCGCCGGCGGCCGCGGTGATCGCCACGCAGCAGCAGATCACGGCGACCGGCCGCTCGAAGCTCCAGCGCACGAGGCGGCGAGCGCCCAGCCCGTGGAGAACCAGCCGGGGCTGCCTTCCCGAAGCCGGGCGGTGATCTTCCCGCCAGGCGAGCATGGCCGGCAGCAGCAGGAGCACCGAAACCATGCAGAACAGGATGCCGGTGCCGGTCAGCAGCCCCATCTGGCGAAGCCCCACGAAATCGGTCACCAGGAACGCGTAGAACGTCGCGGCCGTGGTGATCGCACCGGTCCAGACCGCCCTGCCCGAGGAGCGGCTCATCGCCACCAGCGCCGCTTCCAGGCCGGCGCCCCGGCGCCGTTCCTCGACGTAGCGGCCGTAGGAGACGATGACGAAGTCGATCCCGAGACCGACCAGGAGCGCCGCGAAACCGCTGGTCAGTGCGTTCAGCTCACCCAGCACCGTGCCGGCGAAGCCGAAGGCGAGCACGAGGCCGAAGGCGAGCGGAACGAAGGCATAGGCGATGAGGCCGACGCGCCGGAACGCGAGAGCGAACAGGAGCAGGACGCCGATCAGCGAAGTGGCCATGTTCGAGATCAGCCCCGTCACGATCGTGCCCGCGTCCGAGACCGCCGTCACATAGGTGCCGCCGAAGGCCACCTCGGGGAGCGGCAGCAGTTCGCCGTCCCGGTTCTCGCCTCCGATTTCGGGCCAGCGCCTCCCGAGGTCGGCGGCAAGGTCTTCCACCTCGGCCAGCAGCCGGCGGCCGAACTCGACCTCCTGCGCCGGTTCGGCCGGCCGCGCGATCAGGAGCGCGCGCGACCGGTCGTCGGACAGGAAGTAGCCCGTCGCCCAGTCGAAGGGCGGGCCGCCGCGGGTGAGTTCGAACTGATCGAGGAACACCTCGTGGATGCCCAGCGGATCGAGCAGGAACAGTTCGCGAAGCGCCAGGCCCTCCGGCGTGGCCAGCCGGCGGCTCAGCTCCTCGACCTTGCGCCTGAGCCCGTCATCGGTCAGCCGACTCGCCACCTCCTCGCGCCCTTTCTCGTCGAGATAGACGAAGGCGTGGGCGAAGAAGGTCTCGGCCAGCTCCTCCACATCCAGGGTGTAGTCGACGTAGTCGATCTCCTCGAGCGCCTCCATCGAGGAACCGAGTTCCTCCACGAACGACAGGTAGGGATCGAGCGGCACGTCGGGCGGCAGCCGGACCAAAACGAGCAGGTAGTCCAGACTGCCGAAGTCCTCGATCGTCGACCGGAAGGTCGTGACCACCGGGTCGTCCTTCGGCAGCAGATTCAGGATCTCCGTGTCGAAGCGGAGTCGCACAGCCGACCACACGCAGAGGACGACCAGCACCGCCGCGGCCACGAACACGGCCCGATGGCGGCGCCGGGCGAAACCGGCCAGCCACGCCAGAACGGACTGGATCATGGCCGCCGCCCCGCGCCGGCGAGAGGCAGCGCGGGCGCGGCCGGGGAGCACACGGTCATGGCTCCGGGGATGCCCCGAACGCTTCGAGCACCCGCCGGCCGTTGCGCACGAAGTACTCGATGCCGGAGTAGAGCGTCGCGACCAGGGCCACCCAGAGCGACACGGGCGCCAGCACGTCGAACGCCCCGAGCTGGTCCGAGATGATCAGCAGCGAGATGGCGACGATCTGGGTCACCGTCTTCACCTTGCCGGCGAAGCTCGCCGCGAGGACGACGTCCTGGGCCGCCGCCAGCGAACGCAGCGACGAGACGGCGAACTCGCGCGCGATGACGACGACCACCATCCAGGCGGGCGCCAGACCGAGACCGACCAGCGAGATGAACGCGGCCGAGGTGAGGATCTTGTCCGCCGCCGGGTCGAGCAGCTTGCCGATCGCGGTCACTTCCTTGCGCCGGCGGGCGAGGAAGCCGTCCAGAAAGTCGGTCAGCGAAGCGACCAGGAACAGACCGAGGCCGATGAACTCCCGACCCTCGATCTGCGTCAGCAGGACCGCGACCAGGAGCGGGACGATGAGGATCCGGCTCAGCGTCAGCGCGTTCGGCAGATTGAGCCCCGCTCGCAGCAACGCCCCCGTCCCGGGCCGCTGCCGTTCCGCTTCCCGCCCGGTCACGTTCTCTGCCTCCCGCACCTTACGAGTTCGCGCTGCTCAGGCTGTCTTCGATGAGCCGTTCGGCGGCCGCGAAGGCCGAGGTCAGGTTCTCGGCCCGGCCTCCGGCCTGCGCGAAGTCGCGGCGGCCGCCGCCGCTGCCCGAGATCGCCGAGCCCATGGCCCGCGCCACGGCCGCCGCGTCGACCCGGTCCTGGAGGTCCTTCGTCACCGAGGCGACGAGCTTCACCTTGCCGTCGTCCCGGGCGCCGAGAACGACGACACCGGATCCCAGACGGCCCCGCAGGACGTCGGCGAGGCTGCGAAGCTCGCCCACGTTCGAGGCCGGCACTTCGCGCAGGACGACGTCGACGCCGCGAATGGACCGCGTGTCGCCGCCGTCTTCCTGACCGGGAGCCGGCTTGCCGTCGCCGGCGAGCACGCCGAGCCTGAGCTGGGACAGCTCCCGTTCGACCTCGCGCAGCCTCTCCTTGAGCGACCGCACCTCGGCCGCGGCGTGTTCTCCGTCGGCGCCGATCTCGCGTTCGAGTGTCGCCAGCAGGTGCGCCTGACTCCGGCGCAACCGGTCGGCGCGGTCGCCGGCGAGCGCCTCGATCCGGCGCACCCCGGCCGCCACGCCGCGCTCGCCGACCAGGGCCACCGGGCCGATCTCGCCCGTGTTCCGGACGTGGCAACCGCCGCAGAGTTCGAGGCTGAACCCCGGTACCTCGACCGTGCGCACCCGCTCGCCGTACTTCTCGCCGAACAGGGCCATCGCGCCGGCCGCCACCGCCTCGTCGTACGAGCGCTCGCCGATCTCCAGAGGTACGGCACGCCGCACCCACTCGTTGACCGTGTCCTCGATCGCCTCCTGCTGCTCTTCGGTGACCGGGGCGCCGTGCGTGAAATCGAAACGGAGCCGGTCCGGGTGGACCAGGGAGCCGGCCTGGCGCACGCCCGTGCCGAGGTGCTGGCGCAGGGCGGCGTGGAGCAGATGGGTGGCGGTGTGGTGGCGCTGGGCAGACTCTCTCTTCTCGCGGTCTACGCGCAGTTCGACGCCGGCGCCCACTTCGATCGCACCCTCGGTGACCTCGATCTGGTGAACCGTCAGTTCTCCATCCTTGAAGGTGTCCAGGACCCGGGCTTCGTCGCCATTCCCCGTCAAGAGACCGACATCGCCGACTTGTCCGCCAGACTCCGCGTAGAAGGGAGTCTGATCGAACACCGCAAGACCGGCGCCATTCAATTCCACGACGGACTCGCCCTCCGACGTTCGAAGATCGACCACCCGGGCATCCAGTTCGAGGTCCCGATAACCCGTGAATCTGGTCGCGGCCAGATCCGCGCCGAACCTGGGACGCATAGCCATCGCACTTCCACTGATGCTCTTCGCCCGCGACCGCTCGCGCTGCTCCGCCAGTGCCGCCTCGAAGCCCTCCTCATCGATCCCGAACTGCTCCTCCTCGGCGATCTCGCGCACCGTCTCGATCGGCAGGCCGAACGTGTCGTAGAGACGGAACACGGCCTCCCCGCCAAGCACCGAACCGCCCCCGGCGCGCGCCTCCTCGATCGCCTGCTGGACCTTGCCGGCACCGACCGCGATGGTCTCCAGGAACCGGGTCTCCTCGGCGGTCACCGTCGCCGAGGACGGCTCGCGGGCCTTCTCCAATTCCGGGTAGTGGCCGGCGAAGGTCTCCTCGAGCGAGGGCAGGAGCGAGGCCAGGAACGGCTCCTCGAAGCCGAGCTTCATGCCGTGGCGCGAGGCGCGGCGGAGGAGCCGGCGCAGCACGTAACCGCGGCCCTCGTTGCTCGGCAAGACCCCGTCCGCGAGCAGGAAGCCGACCGCCCGGAGGTGGTCGGCCACGACCCGCATCGACACGTCCGCCTCCGGATCGCGGCCGTACTCGCTCCCCGCCGTCCCGGCCACCGCGGTCAGAATCGTCCCGAACAGGTCCGTGTCGTAGTTCGAATCGACGCCCTGGAGCACCGCGGCCACCCGCTCCAGGCCCGCGCCGGTGTCGATCGACGGGTTCGGCAGCGGCTCGCTGCGGCCGTCCTCGTGTCGCTCGAACTGCATGAAGACGAGGTTCCAGATCTCGAGATAGCGGCCCGAGTCGGATCCCTCGTCGAAGCCGACTTCGGGCAGTTCCGGCGCGGTATCGACGAAGATCTCGCTGCACGGGCCGCAGGGCCCGGTTTCGCCCATCGCCCAGAAGTTGTCCTTCTCGCCGCAGCGCAGGACACGCTCCGGCGGCAGGCCGGAGATCCGCAGCCACAGGTCCTCTGCTTCGTCGTCGTCCTCGAACACGGTGGCGAACAGGTGCTCCGGCCTGAGGCCCCAGGGACCGGTGACCAGCTCCCAGGCCGACGCGATCGCCTCTTCCTTGAAGTAGTCCCCGAAGGAGAAGTTCCCCAGCATCTCGAAGAACGTGTGATGCCGGGGACTCGGCCCGACGTTCTCCAGGTCGTTGTGCTTGCCGGACACCCGGAGGCACTTCTGCGAGGTCACCGCGCGCGGCGACTCCGGCTGCTCGACGCCGAGGAAGCAGTTCTTGAACTGGACCATCCCGGCATTGACGAAGAGCAGGGTCGGATCGTCGCGCGGCACGAGGGGCGAACTCGCCACCTCCGCGTGTCCGCGACCGGCGTAGAAGTCGATGAAGCTGCGCCTGATGTCCCGACTGCTCAACATGAGTGGTGACCCCGAATCTCTGCCGCCCTTCCTGCCGTTTCCTCCGGAAGCCACCTAACCAGCCCCCTCGGCCGCGTCGAACAGGACGGCGCCAATAGTACGGGGAAGGAAGCCCCGGCGTTCGAGGTGCCGGGCCAGGGCGGCGGCATCGCGGGAAGGATGACTCGACCGGAAGCGGGCCGCCACGCCCGCTGCCCGCTCCAGTTCGTCCTCGTCGTCCACCGTCTCGAGCGCCGCACTGGCCGCCGCCTCGTCCGCGCCACGCCTCCGCAGATCGAGTTCGAGCCGCCGCCGGCCGTAGCCCCGGCGCTTGAGCGACCGCACGAGCATGTGGGCGGTCTCGCCTTCGTTCAGGTGACCGCCATCGGTCAGCCGTTCGACCGCGCTCTCCACTTCGGCCGCCGTGTAGCCACGCTGCCTGAGCTTCGCCCCCAGTTCGGCCGCGAAGTGCGCGCGCCGCGCCAGCAGATCGAGCGCGCGGTCGTACGCCGGCTTCGGCGCCCGCTTTCGATTGGGCGTTCCTCGAGTGGACTGGGAGTTCCGCACGTCATTCCTCCAGCGGAGGATAGCGCCGTCACGGCGTCCCGGTCAGGGCAACGGCGAGCGCGGCCACCGCGGCCGTCTCTGTCCGCAGCACGCGGGGTCCGAGGTGCGCCGGAATCGCACCGCGCCCGGCCAGTTCCTCCATCTCCCGCCCGCTGAACCCGCCCTCGGGCCCGACCACGACCGCTTCCGCCGATCCCGCGACGGCCATGAACGGCGTCGCGGCGCCGGGATGCAGCGCCACCGACCCGGCCCCGATCGGTGCCTCTCCGAGCGGGACGGGCTTGCCGATCTCGGGTAGCCAGGCGCCGCCGCTCTGTTCGAGCGCCGACTTCGCGACCCGGCGCTGACGCTCCAGAGCCCGTTCCGGCAAGGAACGGCTGGTGCGCTCCGAGACGAGCCACCGCAGTTCACGCAATCCCAGTTCCGTCGCCTTCTCCACCAGCCAGGCCGCCCGCTCCGGCCGCACGGCGGCCACGAACAGCGCCACGCGCCGGGGCGGCTCGAACACCGGCGCCGCTTCCCCGACTCGCAGCACCGCCCGCCGCGCGGTCACCTCGTCCACCACCGACCAGCGAGCCACTCCGCGACCGTCGACAAGGCGCACCCGGTCGCCGACCTTCAGCCGGCGCGCACGGAACAGATGGCGGTAGTCGGCGCCTTCGACCTCGACCGTTCCACGAGCGAGATCACAGGCTTCGGCCAGCAGGTGGATCATGTCCGAGGGTTCAGGCCTCGGAACCTCGCTCCGCCTTCCCGCCGCCGCCAGCCGCGGGATCCGTGTCCGGCTCGTGTGCGGAGAAGAGGTCCTTCACCCGGCTGAACAGGCCCCGCTCGTCGCGGATCGTGCCGCCGCCGTCGCCGGAGAGTTCGGCCAGCGCCCGCAGGTGCTCGAGCTCATCCTCCGAGAGGTCCCGCGGCGCCGGCACGTTGAGCCGCACCTCGACGATGTGGTTCCCGCGGCCACGGCCATCGATCCGGGGAATACCCTCGGACCGCAGCACGAAGGTCGAACCGTGCTCGGTCGCCGGCGGAACGTCCAGCTCGGTCGTGCCGTGGAGCGTCTCCACCTCCACCGTGCAACCCAGGACCGCCTGCGGAAAACCGATCGTGACCGAGCTCAGGACGTCGGCATCGCGCCGGCTGAACCGTTCGTGCGGCTCGACTCCGATCACCACGTAGAGGTCGCCCGGCGGGCCGCCGTTCCGGCCGTGCTCCCCCTCGCCGGGCAGCCGAAGGCGGGATCCGGTATCGACGCCGGCAGGCACCCGAACCTGGATCGAGCGCTGCCGCTCGCTCCGCCCCTGGCCCCGGCAGTCGCCGCAGGGATCCCGAATGACGCTCCCCGCCCCGCGGCAGTCGGGACAGGTGCGAGCGACGGAGAAGAAGCCCTGGCTGTACTGGACCTGACCGCGGCCGCCGCACATCCGGCAGGCTGTGGGACCTGTCCCGGGCGCCGCGCCGCTGCCGCCGCAGGTGTCGCAGCGCTCGAGCCGCGGAATGCGCAGCTTCGGTTCCACTCCGAAGGCCGCCTCCTCGAACGAGATCCGCAGGTCGTAGCGAAGATCCGCGCCCGCGTGCCGGCGGCGGCCGGAGGTTCGACCGCCGAAGCCGAAGACGTCTCCCAGGATGTCCGAGAAGTCGGCGAAGATCGTGGGGTCGAAGCCGCCGCCGCCCGGAGTGGCCTGGTGCCCGAAGCGGTCGTAGCGTTGCCGCTTGTCGGCATCCGAGAGCACGGCGTACGCGTCGGCCGCCTCCTTGAACTTCTCTTCCGCCGCGCTGTCGCCCGGGTTGCGATCGGGGTGGTAGCGGACGGCCAGCTTGCGGTAGGCCGACTTGATCTCCTGCAGGGTCGCCGAACGTTCGAGGCCCAGGACCTCGTAGTAGTCACGCGGCATGACGTGTCTCAGGCGCCGCCGCCGGTAGCGGCGTCCGCCTCGGCACCGGCGTCCTCCTCGACGCCGGCTTCCCGGGAAGCCGGCGGCGCGGCCGGAACGGCGACGCGGACCATCGCCGCGCGCAGCAACCGCGACTCCATCATGTAGCCGGTCTGCAACTCCTGCACGACAGTGGGCTCCTCGACCTCGGCGCTCTCTTCCCGCGCGACGGCCTGGTGAACGTTCGGATCGAAGGGGGCGTTCACGCCCTCCACCGGCTCGACGGCGAACCGTCGCAGGAGATCCGCCATCTGACGCCGGATCATCTCGACGCCGGCGCGCAGATCGTCCGCCGACGCCTCGGCCTGAAGCGCACGGTCCAGGTTGTCGACCACGCCGAGGAACTCGCGCAGCGGGCCGGCGGCCGTGTTCCAGCGCGACTCGAGCCGCTCCCGCTCGGCGCGCTTGCGCAGGTTGTCGAACTCGGCCGCGGCGCGCCGCAGCCGGTCGACTTCCTCGGTCGCCGCCGCGAGTTCGGCCCGCAGCTCGCTCTCGACATCCGCCGCGCCGTCGTCACGATCCGCCGGGGTCTCCTCGCCCGCGAGCGTCCCGTCGCGGCCCTGGTCCTCCACGTGAGAGTCCGGGCTCTCCTTCGCCTCGATCGTCATCTCTTGAGTCCCTGTTACAGCCGTCGGGTCAGAGCCTCGGACAGGCGTTCGCCCAGGTAGTTCACCAGGGGCACCATCCGCGGATACTCCATGCGCGCCGGCCCGACGACCGCGACCGACCCGGCGACGCCGTCGCCCGCCTTGTAACTCCGCACGACGAGGCCGAAGCCGAGTTCCTCGGTCAGCCTCGAATCCTGGCCCAGGACCACCCGCACGCCGTCCGCGTCGAGGCAGCGGTTGAGCAGACCGGCCAGCCGGGCGCGCTCGGCGAACATCTGGAACATCCCCTCGATCCGCGACATGCCGGGCCCCGCATCGAACAGGCTGTGCGTCCCGTCCACCACGAGCGACGGTGCGTGGCCGATGTTCATGCCGTCGCGGGCGAGCTCGATCGCCCGCCGCAGCAGCTCGTCGAGCCGTGCGCGCTCGTCGGTCATCAGCCGCAGCAGTTCCTCCCGGATCTCGAAGAGGGTCCGCCCGCTGTAGTTCTCGGTCAGGTAGTTGGAAATGCGCACGAGGTCTTCGCGCGGGATCGGCTCGTCCGTGACGACGAGCTTGTTCTCGACGAAGCCTGTCTCGGCGACCACCACGCAGAGCACCTTGCGACCGCTGAGCGGCACGAACTCGATCGCCTTCATCACCGCCGAACCAAGGGCGGGAGTCAGGACGACGCCGACGTGGTGGGAGAGCTGCGACAGCAGCCGCGACGTCTCCTCGGTCAGTTCCTGGCCGGTGCTCCCGGCGGTCGTCAGCCGATCGTCGATCAGCCGCCGGTCGTCGTCGCTCACCACCTGCGCCGACATCAGGTCGTCGATGAAGAGGTGGAAGCCGGCCTCGGTCGGCAGCCGGCCCGCCGAGACGTGCGGCTGGCGCAGGTAGCCCATGTCCTCCAGGTCCGCCATCACGTTGCGGATCGTGGCGGCGGACAACTGGATCTGGCGGTCCTTGGCGACCCTCCGCGAGGACACGGGTTCACCCGACGACAGGTACGTCTGGATCACCTCCCGCAGAATCTCGCGGTCCCGGTCGCTGAGCTGGTCGTTGACGCGGCTCATGGGAGCGGCATTCTACCCGGTGGTAGCGTTCCGGGGTCGGCATGAGATGTCCATTCTGCGGCGCCAACGATGACCGCGTGGTCGACTCGCGGGACGTCCGCGGCGGGGAGACGGTCAGGCGCCGGCGGGAGTGCCTGAGCTGCGGCCGCAGGTTCACTTCCTACGAACAGATCGAGAACATCGCCTACCGGGTCGTCAAGTCGGACGGCCGCCGCCAGGAATTCGACCGCCAGAAGCTCCTCGGTGGCCTCCTCAAGGCCTGCGAAAAGCGGCCGGTCGGCCTGCCGGCGCTGGAAGAGATCGTCGACCAGGCTGAAGCCCTGCTCCACCGCAAGGAGGACCGGGAGATTTCCACGTCGGAGCTGGGCAACTTCGTCATCGATCGCCTGAAGACGCTCGACCAGGTGGCCTACGTCCGCTTCGCCTCCGTCTACCGGAAGTTCGAGGACGTGGACGAGTTCATGGAGGAGCTGCGGGTACTCCTCGAAGCGTCGCGCAAGGACTAGAACCGGGCATCCGCAGACCGTCCCCGACCGCTTCCGGGGCTGGTAGCGTGACCCCATGGCCCAGAACCCGGTCGATGAGCAGGCGGACGCGATCCTGCTGCCCGACGTCCTGCCGGTGCTGCCGCTCAAGGACGCGGTCATCTTCCCCTACATCATCCTGCCGCTTTCGATCAGCCGCGACCCGAGCATGCTCGCGGTCGAGGACGCGCTGAACGGCGACCGCGTCATCCTGCTCGCCCCCCAGCGCGACGGATCGATCGAAGAGCCGGGGGAGGACGACCTCCACGAGATCGGCACCGCCGCCCAGATCATGCGGATGCTGAAGTTGCCCGACGGCCGGGTCCGGATCCTGATCCAGGGTCTCGCCAGGGCCCGCCTGCGCTATCTGAGCCAGACCGGGCCCTTCCTTCGAGCCCGTGTCGAAGAGGTGGATGAGGCCGGTGAACCTCACCACGGGCTCGAGGCGGAAGCCCTGGTACGCAGCGTCAAGGAAGGTCTCGAGACGGCCGTCAACCTGGGCAAGGACATCTCCTCCGAGGTCATGGTGATCGCCGCGAACCTCGATCACCCGGGCCGGCTGGCGGACCTGGCGGCCAGCAACCTCGACCTCCGGGCGGACGAAGCCCAGCTCGTGCTGGAGACGACGCCGCCGATCCAGCGGCTGCGGAAGGTGGGCGACCTGCTGACCCGGGAGATCGAGCTCCTGAGCATGCAGCAGCGCATCTCCGCCCAGGCCCGGAGCGAGATGGACCGCAGCCAGCGCGAGTACTTCCTTCGCCAGCAGCAACGCGCGATCCTGGACGAGCTTGGCGAGGGCGACGACCTCCACGGAGACATCCAGAGGTACGTGCAAGCCATCGAGGAGAAGGGACTGAGCGAGGAGGCGGCCGCCGAAGTCGAGCGCCAGGTGAGACGGCTCGAGCGAAGCTCTCCCGACAGCGCCGAGAACGCGACCATCCGCACCCACCTCGACTGGCTGACCGGCCTCCCGTGGGCGACCCTGAGCGAGGATCGAATCGATCTCGACCGGGCCCGCGGCGTGCTCGATGAGGATCACTACGACCTGGACCGGGTCAAGGAGCGGATTCTCGAGTACCTGGCGGTCAGGCGGCTCAAGCCCGACGCCAAGGGTCCGATCCTCTGCCTGGTCGGTCCGCCGGGGGTCGGCAAGACGTCGCTCGGCCGTTCCATCGCGCGCGCGATCGACCGCAAGTTCGTTCGCATTTCGCTCGGCGGCGTCCGCGACGAGGGCGAGATCCGCGGCCACCGGCGCACGTACGTCGGCTCGTTGCCGGGTCGCATCATTCAGGGCCTGAATCAGGCCGGAACCGGCAATCCCGTCTTCATGCTCGACGAGATCGACAAGCTGGGCGCCGACTACCGGGGCGATCCGGCTTCCGCGCTGCTGGAAGTACTGGATCCCGAGCAGAACTCGACCTTCAGGGACCACTACCTGGGAGTCGAGTACGACCTTTCACGCGTGCTGTTCATCGCCACGGCCAATCTGCTCGAACCCATTCAGCCCGCGTTCCTCGATCGCCTCGAGGTGCTGCGACTCTCCGGCTACACCGAAGACGAAAAGGTCCTGATCGCGCGCCGGCACCTGTTACCGAAAGCCACGGACGAGAACGGTCTGCCGGCCGGCGCCCTGACCATCACGACCCCCGCGCTTCGCCGCCTCATTCGCGGCTACACGAAAGAAGCCGGCGTACGCAATCTCGAACGCGAACTCGCAACGCTCTGCCGGAAAGCGGCCGTACGCGTAGCGCGAGGCGATGACCGGGAACTGAAGGTGACGCCGGCCCGGCTGAAAAACCTGGTCGGGCAACCGCGTCACTTCAGCGAGGAACTGCTCGACCGCGACCGGGTAGGCGTGGCGACCGGACTCGCCTGGACCGCCTCCGGCGGGGATCTCATGCTGATCGAAGTCGCGGCGCCGAAGGGCAGAGGCAAGCTGATCCTCACCGGCCAGCTCGGTGACGTCATGAAGGAATCGGCCCAGGCAGCTCTGAGTTGCGCCCGCACCACGTACGTCGCCGGTCCGGGCGCCGGAGGGCGTGATTTCTTCCGTAACCACGATCTTCACATTCATGTCCCCGCCGGTTCCGTACCGAAAGACGGGCCGTCGGCGGGAGTCACGATCGCCGCGGCCATCGTCTCGGTCTGCAGCGGCCGCATGATCGATCACAAGGTCGCGATGACCGGCGAGATCACGCTGCGCGGCGAAGTGCTTCCGGTCGGCGGCCTCAAGGAGAAGCTGCTGGCCGCGCGCGGCGCCGGAATTCGCAAGGTCGTCCTCCCGGAACGAAACCGGCGGGACCTTCCGGAGATACCGGCCGCGGTGACGCGAGGTCTTGAACTCCTGTTCGTCGAACACGTCGATCAGGTAATGGAAGCCGCGCTGCTCGGTCCGGAGCACGAGCGGTCATGGCCGGCGGCGAAGACCGGCTGATCGCCTGGCTCGCGGGTTTCGCGGGCGCCGGAGATCGAATCGGCGACGATGCCGTCCTGCTCACGCTCGGCGAACGGCAGTACGCGTTCAGCGTCGACACTCAACGCGCCGGCGTTCACATTCCGGTCGATCTCGATCCCGCGGCCGCCGCCCGGCGACTGCTCGCCGTCAGCCTTTCGGATCTCGCCGCCACCGGGGCCGAACCGCGATGGATGCTCGTCGCGCTCGGCATCGACGAAGAGCACGCCGCCCGTCGTTTCCTCGCCGCCCTCGTCCGCGCCGGCCGCCGGTACGAAGTCGAACTGATCGGCGGGGACACCGCCAGGCCGACGACGCCGGGCCGGCTGGACGCCAGTCTCACCGTCGTCGGCGAGATACCCGAAGAAGGCGCGCCCCTCACCCGCGACGCGGCCAGTCCCGATGACCGGCTCTGGATCGGTGGACCGGTCGGAGAGTCCGCCCTGGGACTCGAGCTGGTCCGCCTCGGCGCCCGGATCGCGGGGCGCCGCGCCAACCTGCCGGAGGGGCTGCCCGACGGGCTGGTCCGTGTCGCCAGCCGGGTCCTTCGCCGCCACGTGGAACCGCGGCCGCAGATCGAACTGGGCCTGCTGCTGGGACGACGGTCGCCCGCCGTGGCGGCCATCGACGTATCGGACGGCCTGGCCACGGACGCGGCGCGCCTCTGCCGGCGGAGCGGGGTCGGCTGCGAACTCGAGGAAGGCGCGCTCGCCCTTCGGGCAGACGCGCGCCGTCTGGCCGGCCACCTGCGCCGCGATCCGCTCGAGCTGGTTCTGGGCGGGGGCGAGGACTACGTGCTTCTGTTCACCCTGCCGCCCGACGCCGACTTACGCCATCCCGGGTGCCGGCCGATCGGCCGCATCACGACCCGGCCCGGCCTGAAACTGCGCCGGGTCGACGGAACGATCGAACCGCTTGCCGCCGGCGGCTGGGACCACCTCAGCGATTGAGCGTGATGGTGATCGGCTGGTCCAGCTTCTGCAGCACCAGGGCCACCTGGGCCTCGAGCGCCTCCAGCCGCGCCTCGACGCTGCCGGTCGCCGCGGCCGCCGCAGGCGCCGGCTGGCGCCGCACCTTGGCTGCTCTCGCCTTTCGCTTTCTCCGCACCGGCGTCTTCGCTGCCGCAGCAACGTTGGCCTTCGGCTTCCGGCCGCGCCTGCTCTGGGAGCGGATCTCGTTGAAGACCGCCACCGCCTCCGGGTGGTAGCGCCGCTTGCGGCCCTCGCCCTCGTGCGGTATCCGGTCACCGTACAACTTGAGGTAGCGCTGCAGCGTCGGACCGGAGATGCCCGTCTGCTTGCCGACCGCCGTGAGCGTCAGGAGCTTCGGGGCGGCGGGCTGAGCCTTCGCCGCCCGCGCCTTCCGCTTCTTCCGGGCCGGCGACTTCTTTCGAGCCGGCGACTTCGCCGCCGGCGCGGGTGCCGGCGCCGCCTTCGGCTTGCGCCCCGGCTTGCTCTCCGCCCGAAGCTCGCGGAACACCGCCACGGAATCCGGGTGGTAGCGCCGCTTGCGGCCCTCACCCTCGTGCGGTATCCGATCGCTGAACAGCCGGACGTAACGCTGCAACGTCGGATAGGAGATCTTCGTCTGCTTGCTGATGCTGGACAGCGTCAACAGGGACGGACCGCCAGCCGCGCCCTTCGCCTGGGTTCCCGCCGCTTGCGTGGCGGCCTTCTTCTTCCCCCGGCGCTTCGTTGACCGTTCGCTCTTGAACGCCTTGAACTCCCGGACGGCCGCGACCGGATATCGCTGCCTGCGCCCCGTTCCCTCTGATGAAATCCGGTCCTGGTACAGCTTCTTGTACCGCAGCGCCGTCGCCATCGACACACCGGCCCGGCTGGCGACCTCGCCCAACGTCAACAGTTTCTTTCTTCCAGCAGCCGCTGCACTCACGAAGTTCTCCTTGCGCCGCCCTGTGGCGCTCCGGTTCGTTCCCTTACGGGAAGATCACAATCGAAGGGCGACCATAGCAGAAGACCGGAACCGACGGCCAGTAACGCGAGAATGATCAGTCTTCCGTCAGAGGCTCGTAGTTGAGCTTTCGCGCCAGATACGACAGGGCCTGCCGGCTGATTCCAAGAGCACGGGCGGCCTTGGCCTGGTTGCCGCCGGACTCCTCGAGCGCCTTGCCGATCAGTCGACGCCGGTACTGCTCCATCTTCCAGTGGTAGCCGCTTTGTTGAGGCGCGGCTTCCTCGACCGGCACTTCGGGCAGTCCGAGCATGTCAACGGAGATTTCGGGACCCTCGGCGAGCGCCACCGCGCCATCGATAGCGTTCTTCAACTCTCTGACGTTGCCGGGCCAGGAGTAGTTGCGAATCCTCGCGCGTGCCTCGTCGCTGAACTTCAGGTCCTGGCCAAGCGCGCCGGACGTCTCCAGGAAGTGGTGCGCAAGCAACATCACGTCCCCTTCGCGATCACGCAATGGTGGTGCTTCCACATACGCAACCCTGAGGCGGTAGTAGAGATCCTGGCGGAACTCGCCGGCCTTCACCATTCCTGCGAGGTCCTTGTGGGTCGCGGAGACGAGCCGGAAATCGAGCCGCCGCGTCCGGCTCTCACCGACGCGTCGCATCTCGCCCTCCTGCAACAGGCGCAGGAGCATGCCCTGCGCCGCCCACGGCAGCTCTCCGATTTCGTCGAGAAACACGGTACCGCCCTCCGCGCTCTCGAACACTCCCACCCGATCACTGTCGGCGCCGGTGAACGCACCCCGACGGTGGCCGAACAGGTCGGACAGAAGCAGGCCGTCAGGCAGCGCCGCGCAGTTCACGGCCAACCAGGGCCGGGAGGCTCGGGGGCTCGACCGGTGGAGCTGGCGCGCCAGGAGTTCCTTGCCGGTCCCCGACTCGCCGAGAATCAACACCGGCAGGTCGTGGGCCGCGAACTTGTCGATCCGGGCCTGAACGTCCAGCAGAGCCTTGCTCTTCCCCACCATGCCGGTGGTGGCGGCCCTCCTGGGCTCCGCGAGTTCGGAGGCCCCGCGCCGGCGGCGCGCCGAGGCCGACAGGCGGGTCGCGACCGCGGCCGCCAACGCCCGGGCAGGTTCATCGATTCCCTTCGCGCTGAGCACGAGTCGTCCCGCCGCCGCGTCGACCGCGAACCGGTCGCCGCCGCCTGGACCCTGGAGCAGGACTTCCCCACTTGCATCCAGAGAGCCAAAGCCGCCCGCGGAGCCATGAACCGCGAGTCGGGCCTCCGGATGACCGGCCGCGGCCATCAGGATCCGGTAGGCGTCCGCATCGGGGTCGGGCGTGGCCAGAAAGAGTCGAAGAGCCCGCCAGGGACCGATGCGAGCGCCATCCACGCGCTGGACGAGCGCTTCAGCGCCGGCGGCCGAGAGGATGCGCACGGCGCTGGCCACCAGGTCCACGGGAACCGTTTCGACCCCGAGACAGACCAGGTCGTGAACAGTGAGCGCGGCGCGGAAGGGGCCTTGCGCCTCGACTTGCCGCCAGTCCGCGGCGCTCGGTGACCGCTTCTCGCCGACCGCCCCCCAAAAGCCCTCCCGCGCAGCACCGACCGCGACCGCGCGCGCCTCGTCGCGGAGTCCGGCAAGCAGCAGCAGGGGCGACAGGTCGTCCACTTCCGCCGGCGTCCAGACAGCGAGGGGACGTTCGAGCGCCTCCGAGAGTTCCTCCACCGCCTCCTCGCCACGTCCGAGCTGAACCAGGGCACGAGCCGAGAGCAGGCGCAGCGAGCGGAGCTGACGCCACCCCGTTCGCCTCCCGCGCAGATTCTCCAGGGCGGTTTCGCAGCACTCCAGCACCGATTCCCAGCGTCCCAAGGACACGAAGAGACGCGCTTCGAGCAGGCGCGCCTCCACGACTCCGAGGGCGCTGCCCGCCATCAGGCTCTCCCGACGCAGACTCTCGATCGTCTCGGGGACTCCTGCAAACCGTCCGGTCCGAATCCGGATCTCCGACAGCTTCCCGTGCGCGGCGGCTCTCCCGGCAGGTCCATCGCAACGCCGGAACAGCCCCACCGCGATGCGCGCCGCGCGCTCGGCGCTGTCGAAGTCGTTCACGGCCAGTCGAACCGTCGCCAACTCGTTCCACAGGAGAGCGCGCTCGTACACGGGAAGACGCTCCCTGAGGCGCCTGAGACCATCAGCCAGCAATCGTTCCGCCTCACTGAACCGACCGTTCGCCGAAGCGAGCCGAGCCCTCGCCACGACGTCCATCCACTGTTCCGGCTCCCCGACCGCGGGTTCCAGCAGGCTGGCCATGGCGTCAAGCTCGCCGAGCTCCCACTTCGCCAGCGCGCACAGGACTCGACCGTGCGCCGCCTGGGGACCGGTCGGGGCATCGAGCACCCTCTCCGACCAGCTTCGAAGCTGATCCGAACGCCCCGCAGCCGCCTGGATTCCAATCGCCAGTTCGCACTGTTCCAGTGCGCGCCGACCCGAGAGCGACCGGTTCTCCAACGTGCTCAGACTGCGGCGCGCGGCAACCGTCCGACCCAGCCGAAGCTGAGCCCGGAGGCGCACCAGGATGTCGTCCGTTCGCCGGGAATCCTTGACCAGCCTCAGAGCGGCCTCGAAGCGGCCGTCTTCGAGGATGAGGCGTGCCAGCGCCGACCGGCCCTCCGGTGCGTCGGGCGGCGGAGACTCGACGTCGGAGTCCCTGACACGTTGCCAGTACGACCGCGCCGCATCGCCGCCCGCAACGATCCGGCGGCGTTCACCGCCGTCCATGCCCGCCAGAATCCGCCGCCACCGGGACTGCCCGGCAACCGCCACCCGCTCGCCGTCCCGATCCTCCAGGACCGCGAAGAGGGAGGCGCGCGCGGCTTTGAACCTGTGATCCAACAGAAAGGGCGCCCGAGCCAGAATGTCGGCAACCATCCGGTTTCCGGAAACAGGCAGCAGTTCGTCTCGCCAGGTCTCGAAGAGGGGCCGAAACACCGCCCGAACAGAGCTTCGACCGGGGGCGCTCTCGCTTCCGAAGAGGAGCACGACGAGTTGCCTCAACAGGGCCTGTGGCAGCCGGTCGTCACGCACGGGCTGCACCGACGCCGGGGGAATCCGGAGGACGCCCTCAGCATCGACACGAAGCTCCTGCCAGGCCTCGAGCCGCCACCCGGCCGCCCGTACATGAGCCAGCAGGGCCGCGCCCTGAAGCAGGAACGCGGCCCGATCGCGGTCTGTCGCGACAATCTCGTTCAGATCGGTTGTCCCCGTACCCTTGGGAACCGGTTGAAGCGACTGGTGACGGATGCGAAGAATGGGTGTCATCGCCGGATCTCCTCCAGGTCCGCCCAGAAGCCCGGGTAGGACTTGCCAACGACCTCCGGACGCCGAATCGAGAGGCCTCCCCGGCGCATCCCCACCAGGGCCATGCTCATCGCGATGCGGTGGTCGTCGTAGGTGTCGATCGGAACTCGCGGCGAGCCGGGCGGGGCGGCGAGGCCCGGATTGCCCTCGATCCGCAGGCCGTCTTCCAGTTCGTCGACGGTCGCGCCGGCGCGCCGCAACTCGGTCGCCACCGCGGCCAGCCGGTCGCTCTCCTTGATCCTCAGGTGCGCCACGTTGCGGATCCAGGTCGTGCCGTTGGCGAAGGCCGCCACGGCCGCGAGCGTCGGCACCTGGTCGGGCATCGCCGAGAGGTCGCAGTCGACCGCGGTCAGGGCGCCGCCGCCCTCCACCTGAATCTCCTGGCCTGTCGCCTGCACCGTGGCGCCTATGCGCTCAAGGAGCCCCAGGAAGGCGCGGTCGCCCTGAGTCGACGCGGGCGCGAGGCCGCGCAGGCGCACGGAGCCGCCGCAGATCGCGGCCGCGGCCGCGGGATAGGCGGCCGCCGAATCGTCGCCCGCGACGCGATAGCGGCCGTCAGCCAGTTCGGGTTTGCGCGGTTCCACCCGGAACTCGCGGGCTTCGCCGTCCCGGCGCACCCCTACCGGAGCGCCGAAATCGGCCATGACTTCGAGAGTTGTGTCCACATACGGACTAGAGACGAGAACCGGCGCCAGGAGTTCGATCGGGCCCTCCGCGTTGAGCGCCGCCATGAGCAGCGCGGACACGTACTGGCTCGATTCGCCGGCGTCGATCTCGACCCGGCCGCCGGTCAGCCTTCCGCCCCGGATCCGGACCGGGGCGCAGCCCGGCCGGCCGAGCTCCTCGATCCCGGCGCCGAGCTGACGCAGGGCCGCGACCAGAGGGCCGATCGGCCTCTCGCGCAGCCGGGGGGAGCCGTCGAGAATCCACTCGCCCGGGGTCACCGCGCAGCTCGCGACCAGCAGTCGCAGCAAGGTCCCGGCACTCCGGCAATCGAGCCGCACGGCATCTTCAGCGCCGTCCTCCTGCCCCGGCTCCACCCGCAGACCCGAGCCCGCAACGGAACGGACGCGCCAGCCCATCGCCACGAGCGCGGCGCGGAAAGCCGCGATGTCGTCGGCGTCCAGCAGGTTCTCGATCGTCGCGGGCTGCCGCCCGATCAGCGCCAGGTTCAGCGCGCGGTGCGAGATGCTCTTCGAACCGGGCGGCTCGACCACGCCCGAAACCCCCGCCGCGCGGCGGACCGGGTACGGATCGGCAGGCGGAGCCGTCAGCCCAGCCACAGCAACTTCCGATCGTGAAACCAGGCATCCGCGATCCGCACCTCGCCGTCACCAACGGTCCAGCGGCGGGCGGCATGGAAGTGTCCGAGCAGCAGCACGTCGTTGCCTTCGGCCAGCCGGCGCGCCGCGTAGCGCCGGATGACCGCGCCCGGGACCCGGGCCCTGTGCTCACGGTTGGTCCGCGCCAGGCCCCGCTCCGTGGACGCGACGAGACGGCGGCCCGTCGATCGCGGCAAGCGGAACGTCAACCACCGGCTGACCGCGTTCTTCGACAGACGCCGCCAGCAGAGGTAGCGCCAGTCGCGCGGATTCAGCCCGTCGCCGTGAACCGCGAGGTACCTCGCGCCTCCGGCGTCGAAGCCGACTTCCCGGCCGCAGTCGTCGAAGAGGTCGCCGTACGCCCCGTCTGCCAGAAAGAAGTCGCGGTTCCCCTCCACGTAGGAGACCCGGATTCCTCGCTGCCTGAGCCCCCGGATGGCCGCCGCGAGCCGCCGTATCTCGGGTGTTTCGAAGCGCCGCGATCCGATCCAGAGATGGAACAGGTCGCCGAGGAACAGCACCCGGGCGCAGCGGCCGGGGTCGAGCGCGCCGAGCTGCTCGGCCAGATCTTCCCCGCTGCCCCCGGGGCCGCCCAGGTGGGCATCGGCGATCACGGCGACAGGCATGAGGTCGAAAGCCGGATCCCTAGACGATCGTCAGAGTCGGCCGTTCGGAGGCCACCTCCAGCAGCCGCCGCTCGACCGCCGCCGCGATGCCGCGGAAGATCGCCGCGTGGGGGCCGCCGGCGTCGGAGACCACGATCGGCAACCCGTCGTCGCTGCCCCGGACCAGGGCGCCGTCCAACGGAATCGCTCCAAGAACCTCGCAGTCGAGCAGCTCGGCCGTCCGCTCGACGCCGCCGCGTTTGAAGACGTCGGTCGTCTCGCCGCAGTGAGGGCAGACGAAGGTCGACATGTTCTCGACCATCCCCAGCACCGGCACCTCGACCTTGCGGAACATGGCGAGCCCCTTGCGGGCGTCGATCAGCGCCACGTCCTGCGGCGTCGAGACGATGACCGCGCCGGACAGGGGCAACTTCTGCGACAGCGTCAGCGCGGCGTCTCCGGTGCCGGGCGGCAGGTCGAGCAGCAGGTAGTCGAGCCGGCCCCAGTCCACGTCGCCGAGCAACTGGCCCAGCGCCTTCATCACCATGGGGCCCCGCCAGATCACGGGCGTGTCCGGATCGAGAAGGAACCCGAGGGACATGACCCGCACGCCGTGGCGCTCGAAGGGCTGGATCTTCCCCTTCACGATCTCCGGCCTGCGGTTGATGCCGAACATCAGGGGGATGGACGGGCCGTAGATGTCCGCGTCGAGCAGCCCGACCCGCAAGCCCTGGGCCGCCATCGCGGCGCTCAGGTTGGTTGCCACCGTCGACTTGCCCACGCCGCCCTTGCCGCTGGCCACGGCGATCACGTGGGACACGCCCGGCAGCAGCGAGGGGTCGCGCGCCGTCGCCGGCGCCGGCGCGGTCGCCACCTCGAGCGAGACCTGTACGTCGGACACGCCGTCCAGGCCGCGCACCGCATCGACGATGCGGCGCCTGATCTCCGTGGCGGCCTCCGGGTCCCGCGTCGGGACACGCAGATCCACCACCACGTCGCCCCCGGTGACCGCCACCCGCTGAACGAAGCCGAACGACACGATGTCGCGTTTCATCCCCGGGAAGGTGACGGTCCGGAGGCACTCGCGTACCCTGCTCTCGATCGCTTCAGCCATCCGTTTCTCCCGCTTCGGCTGCGGTCTTCAACCCCGCCAGCCGGCCCACCCGCTCCTCGACATCGCGCATGAAGGACCGGCGCCCCCGTACCCCGACGCTGGCCGGATCAACGACCTCGCCGAAGATCAGCTCGACGGTCTGCGGCCGGACCACGAGGTCGCCCTTGCGCCTGATGTGGGCCGTTCCCCGGATGCCCAACGGAACGATCAGGGCCCGGCCCTTCAACGCGAGCAGGAATCCGCCCCGCTGAAACGGCCTCATCCGCGGGCCGGAGCTGCGCGTCTCCTCGGGGAACACGACCAGGGAAACGCCGGACGCCAGCAGCCCGGTGGCGGCCGCGAACGTCTCGCCGGCCCGACTCCGATCTTCCCGGTCCACCGGCACGAAGCCGGCAGCCTTGAGCCCCCAGCCGAAGAACGGCAGGCGGAACAGGCTGCGTTTGGTCAGGAAGCGGACCGGCAGGTCCAGGATCGCCAGCAGGGCCGCGATGTCGTACAGGCTCCGGTGGTTCGCCATGTAGACCACCGGCCGGTCGCCGATCCGGTCGCGCCAGGCCGCGTGGCTGCCCCCGGCGTAGCTGAGCTCGAGGCGAACACCGCTCGACCGGAGCAACCCCCGAGCCCAGAGGCGAGCCTGGACCCCGGCCCAGTCACGGCCCGGGAACCAGGAGGCGACGGCCGCGGCGACACCCATCACGGCGCTGCCCAGAAACAGGTACACATTCCCCGTCAGCGTGGCCAGCGCCACCGACCAGGCGTTCAAGCCCTCCCCGGGCGCTTTCGCCGTAGACTTGCGGCGCCGCGTCGTGCGGCGCAGGTTCGTGGGGTTCCGGATCGACAAGGTTCTGCTCGGTGCCGTGAGTTGGCCGAAGCTACACCAAGCACCCAACCACGAGGGGCGATTCCAACAGACCCTTCTCTTGGGCAGATGCAACAGGCTGGACACAGGATTCTGATCGATTTCAAGGCCCCCTTGCGAGAAGTTGGAGCCATCTGGTTACTGACTGCGCGCGGAATGGCCGCCCTCGTCAGACCGCCGTACGAGTTTCGGTCATGGCTAAGTCAGATGGGACACCTCGGCGTCAGTTCGCTCGGCGTCGCGTCGGTCACGACTCTGTTTACGGGCATGGTGCTGGCCCTTCAGACCGCGTACAGCCTGCCCGAGCTGGGAGTGAAGTACTACATCGGCAGCGTGGTCTCCAAGTCGTTGACCCGTGAACTCGGCCCCGTCCTCGTGGCCCTCATCGTCGGCGGCCGGATCGGCTCCGGAATGACCGCGGAACTCGGCACGATGAAGGTCACCGAGCAGGTCGACGCCATGCGCTCGATGGCCGCGGATCCCATAAAGAAGCTGGTCGTCCCGAAGCTGGCGGCGACTCTGATCATGTTGCCTGCTCTCACTGTCCTCGGCGACCTGCTGGGCATCCTCGGCGGCCTGTTCGTCGCCGTGAACCAGTTGAACCTCTCCGTCGGCCTGTACATCAACGACGTCGTGCAGACCCTGACCATGGAAGACGTCTTCAACGGCCTCGGAAAGTCGGTCTTCTTCGCCTGCTTCATCGCGATCATCGGTTGCCACAACGGACTGACGGCCAGCGGCGGCGCCGAAGGCGTGGGGCACGCCACCACACGCACCGTAGTCTGGGCTTCCATCATGGTGCTGGTATCTGATTTCTTTCTGACCAAGCTGTTCCATGTCCTCATCTGAACCCGCCGGCAGCCGGAACGCGCGGGAAGCGCTCTACGTCGTGCGCGGACTCTGCCGTCGCTTCGGCCAACGAGTCGTGCTCGACGACCTGAGTTTCGACGTTCTGCGCGGCGAGTGCCTGGTCGTGCTGGGGCGTTCCGGCTCCGGCAAGAGCCTCACGCTGCGGCAACTCAACGGACTCGACCCGGCCGAGGGAGGCGAAGTGTTGTTCGAGGGTACGGACCTCGTCCAACTGACGGAGCGCGAGTTGTACCCGGTGCGCCGGCGGATCGCGATGCTGTTCCAGTCGGGCGCCCTGTTCGACTCCTTCGACGTGCTCGAGAACGTCGCCTTTCCCATTCGCGAGCACGAGCGCGCGAGCGAGGAGGAGATTCGGGAGCGCGTGGCAGCGGCGCTCGCCTGGGTCGGGCTGTCCGGGATCGAAGACCGCATGCCCGCGGCTCTGTCGGGCGGCATGAAGAAGCGGGTCGCGCTCGCCCGCTCGCTCGTCCTGGAGCCCGAGGTCGTCCTGTTCGACGAGCCGACCGCCGGCCTGGACCCCGTCACCGCGGCTACCATCTCCCGTCTGATCAGGAGCACCAGGGATGAGTTCGGAACGACTTCGGTCGTGGTGACGCACAACATTCCCCTGGCCCGCCACGTCGCCGACCGCCTCGCACTGCTTCACGACGGACGGTTCCGTTTCCTCGGCTGCTGGGAGGAGGCGGAACAAAGCACCGACCCCGCGCTCCGGGCGTTCCTCGACGGTCGGTTCGACCTCGCAGAGGAGGACAACGATGCAGCCTGACTCGAACACCACCAAGGTGGGCCTGACCGTGGTCGCGGCCGTCGTCGCGCTTGCCGCCTTCATCTTCGCGATCGGCGAACAGAGCGCCCTGTTCACGCCCACCAACAGCTACCGCACCATGTTCCCGAACGCCGCGGGGCTGGTCGAGGGGAACCCGGTCCAACTGAACGGCGTGACCGTCGGCCGGGTCGACCGCATCCTGCTCAGCGAGGACCCGGACAGCGAACTGCTGGAGGTGCGGATCAGCGTCGAGCGCCGCTACGCGGGCCGGCTGCGGCGAGACTCCCTGGCCCGCCTCAAGACCCTGGGTCTTCTGGGCGACAAGTACGTCGAGATCACCTCGGGTTCGCCCGAAGCCGTCCTCCTGAATCCCGGCGAGGAGATTCCGGCGGCCCTGCCGACCGACGTCGACGAACTGATCGCCAGCGGAGCGGACGTGGTCGACCACGCGGTGGCGACGGCCCGCTCCCTCTCGAACATCCTCGCCCGCATGGAGCGCGGCGAGGGCTTGCTCGGCGAACTCGTCGCCGCACGCGAAGACAAGCGGATCACCGACACGGTGATCAGCACGCTCGAGTCCGTCGAGCGCGTGGCCGATCAGGTCGAGGCAGGCGATGGAGTTCTCGGACGCCTGCTGACGGACCGTGAGCTGGGCGACCGGATCGCCTCTTCCGTCGACCAGTTGGACGAAACCCTGAGACTCCTGCGAGAGGGCGACGGTCTGGCGCCGGCGCTACTCCATGACAGCGAGCTGAAGGCCCGCTTCGAGACCACCCTGGCGGATACCGAGGTTGCCGCTGCCGACTTGCGGGAGATCACCGCCGACCTGCGCGAGGCCGACGGCCTCCTGCCCCGGCTCCTGAACGACGAGGAGCTGAGCGATTCGCTCACGACCGAGGTCGAGCAACTCCTCAAGCGGCTGAACTCGACGCTGGAACAGGTCGCGGAGGGAGACGGCACCGCGGCCCGCCTGATCAACGACCCCACGATCTACGAGGCGCTCGACGATCTCGTGGTCGGCATCAACGAGTCGAGGCTGCTCCGCTGGCTCGTCCGCAACCGCCAGAAGGCGGGCATCAAGAAGCGCTACCGGGACACGCAGGACGAGATGGCGGCCGCCGGCTCGGAGGATCCGGGAGAACGACCGTGATCGTCTGCGCGCGTTGCGGCCGCGACCGGGAAGCGCTCGCCGTGCCGCCGGTGCCCGGCGCCACGGGCGAGGAGATCGCCCGGCGCGTCTGCGCCCCTTGCTGGGAGGAATGGGCGGCGATGGAGATCAAGGTGATCAACGAGCTGCGCCTGAACTTCATGGATCCGGCGGCACAGGCGACCCTCACGGGCCACATGAGGGCATTCCTCTTCCCCGGCGACGACTCCACGGTCGAGCCGGGGGAACGGCTCGATTTCGACTCGATCGGCGAACAGTGACCGCGGGTCTGACATCCGACCGCCCGAGACGGGCGCTCGGACTGTGACGCGGCTGGCGCGGGGACGCGCCAGCCGGGTTCTGACCCGCGGAAGACAACGCGCCGGCCGCTAGGCCGGCTCCACCTTACCGCCAGGGGCGGCGCGGGGGCTCGCGGATCCGGCGGAGCATCCGGCGACGCCGGTTGTCCGGGTCGGCCGGGTCGTTCGAGAACAGGCGCATCACGTCGCCGTCGCGGGCGAAGCGATAGCGGCGTGCCGGCTTCCTGCCGTTGAGCCCCTTGGCCGTGCTCTTCGCGTAGGTCCAGAGCTGGACGTCCGGGTCATCGATGTCTCGATGCTCTTCCCACTCCGTCTTCTCCGGGTCGCCGAACAGGATGTAGACCATGCCGCGGTCCGTGCGCCGGCCGAGCCGGCCGGACTCGGAGTAGCGCTTGTCCGCCTCGGCCGCGCGGACGTCGAACTGCCGCCGCAGACCGGCACCGCGGCGGCTCCAGAACTCGTCGACGAAGGCGGCGGCCTCCTCGTCCGACTCGAGCAGGAGATAGAGGGTCCGTTCCTCCTCGTCGGCGAGCTGCCCCACCGGGCCGACCAGCCAGCTCGTGTAGCCGGGGCCAAGGAAGGGGTTGATCAGGTCGTCCGGGTGGAGCCGCTCGAGGCTCTCGGCGGCCTGGGCGCTGCCGGCGGTCAGAACGCCGAACGCAAGAGCGAGACCGAACCGCCGCACGTCAGCGACCCTTCAGCAGGTCCAGGAACTCCTCCCGAATCGGGCGTTCATGGAAGATGCCCCGAAGCGCGGACGTCACCGTCCTCGCACCCGACTTCTTCACCCCACGCATCTCCACGCAGAGATGCCGCGCCTCGATGACGACCATCGCGCCGCGGGGCCGGAGTTCCTCTACCAGAAAGCTCACGACCTGCTCCGTCAGGCGCTCCTGGAGTTGCGGCCGCTTGGCGTAGAACTCCAGGATGCGCGCGAACTTGGACAGGCCCAGGATCTTGTCGCCGGGGACGTAGGCGATGTGCGCGTGACCGTAGAAGGGCACCAGGTGGTGCGAACACATGGAGTAGAACGGGATGTCCTTCTCCATCACCATTGCCCGGTAGTTCTCGTCGTTGGGAAAGGTCGTGACCTTCGGCTTGGTCCCCTGATCCAGTCCCCGGAACATCTCCAGGTACATCTTGGCGACCCGCTCGTGGGTGGTGTCCAGATTCGGGTCGTTCAGGTCGAGACCAAGCTCGACGAGCATCCGACGCACCAGCTCCGCGACGCGAGCCACACGCTCCCCGTCCCCAACCGCCGGCGCACCATTTTCGTAGGTCGAAACTGGCTCGACCGGTTCCAGAACGCGCATCCGCGCATGCTACCGTAGTCGCCGTCAGTCAGAGACCACCAACCAGGACGGAATCCGATGAGCCGAGTGACGATCGAATACTGCGTGATGTGAAACTACCGGCCCCGAGCCGCCAGTCTGGCGGCTCAGTTGAAGGAGCAGTTCGGCCTCGACACCGAACTCGTGGACGGCGGCGGCGGCGTCTTCGAAGTCGCCCTCGACGGCCGCCCCGTCTTCTCGAAGAAAGAGCTCGGCCGCTTCCCCGACAACGGCGAAGTCGAGCACGCCGTCGCCGATCTGCTGTAGCGACGCGGCGGAGGAAGCACCCGTCCGCGGCGGCCGCGGACGTGACGAGGTTCGGATGTCGGTGCGCCGGCCTTCCGGCCGGCACCCGATCCCTGTCAACGCTACGATCGGCCCGTGTCCCGCACCTATTCGCTGCGCCTCGGCAAGGAGGACTTCAAGTTCTCCGCCGCCCACTTCACCGTCTTCGGCGAGGACGAGGCGGAGGCGCTTCACGGACACAACTACCGGGTCACGGTCGAGATGACCGGGTCGGAGGTGGACGAGCTCGAGTTCCTGGTTCCGATGGCCGCGGCGAAGCGGGACATCCGGGCGCAGTGCGCGGCACTGGACGAGAAGGTCCTGCTGCCGGCGGAGTGCCCGCATCTCGAGCTCGGGCAAGGTGCCACGGTGACGGCGTCCCTCGGGCAGCGGCGATACGAGTTCCCCTCATCGGAGGTCGTCCTGCTGCCCGTGGCGAACGTGACCGTCGAGGCGCTGGCCCGGTTGCTCTGGCAGCGCCTGGCCGACCGATGGGGCTCTCTTCGCGACCGCGTGGAAACCCTTGAAGTCACCGTGGCTGAAACCCGCGGCCAGAGCGCCAGCTACCGGCGCAACCTTTTGGGAGAATCGCTTTGAAGACGCAGTTCGATCCTGACGACAGCCAGGTAACGACCCTCCGTGGACTCGATCCCGAGGCCCCCGTTGCCGCGCTCAACCTCTTCCAGTTCAACGACCGCGCCCGGTACGCACCCGGCGACGAGGAGTACGGCACCGAGGCGGCGGACGTCTCCGGCCAGGAAGCCTTCCAGCGATACGTAGCCGCCGCGGGCCAGGTCCTTGCCGACCTGGGAGGCCACGTTGCGTTCACCACGATGGTCGATCAGGTGATGATCGGGTCCTCCGAACCGCAGTGGCATGTCGCCGCCGTCATGGTCTTCCCGACCCGCCGGGCCTTCATCGAGATGACGATGAACCCCGAGTTCCAGGCCGCGTCCCGGCACAGGAAGGCCGGCCTGGCGAACCACTACCAGGTGCACCTGAACGGTGCGCCGTGGGTGACCGGGTAGTCGGCTCTCGACTACCGCCGCCGTTGCCGCAACTGGGCCACGGTTTCGAGGTGGGCCGTCTGCGGGAAGACGTCGAAGAAGGTGACGGACTCCAGGTCGAAGTCGCGGGTCAGGTCGCCGAGGTCGCGGGCGAGGGTGGCGGGATCGCAGGAGACGTAGGTGAGGCGGTTGGGCGCGGCGTTCAGGAGGGCGCTGCGGACCTTGCGCGGGAGGCCGCCGCGGGGCGGATCGACCAGCACCCGGTCGAGGCCGGATTCCAGAGCGGGACCGCCGCGGCGCCGATCGACCCAGCTCTCGACCGCCGACCGTTCGACGCGGCAGTGGCGGAGCCGGTTGCGGCGCAGGTTGTTCCGCGCGTAGCGGGCGGCCACCGACTCGCCTTCCACGGCCGTGACGGACCCGTACCGGCCGGCGAGTCCGGCCGTGAAGAAGCCGACGCCGGCGTAGAGCTCCACCGCGGCGTCGCCCTCGAAGGGCCCGACTGCCGACCGCAGCAGCGACTCCAGCAAACCCCCGTGGGCCTGGAAGAAGCAACGGGCGTCGTAGCTGAGCTTCCTGCCCAGCAGGTCGATCTCGAGGTCGCCACTTGGCAGCCCGTCCACGGGCGGCGCCGCCACCACCGGACTGTCCGGCTCCAGACCCGCCGTCGCCAGACTCAGGCGGCTCGGCAGCTTCGTCGAAGCCGCAGCCGGGTCGCCAGGCAACGAGGACAAGCTGCGCACCTCCTTCTCGAGCGCCGGAGCGAGTACCGGGCAGCGGTCGACGAGGACCAGGTCGTGGCTGCGACGCCGCCGGAAACCGACGCCGACGGACCCCTCGGAACCCGCGTCCCCCTCCGAACGTCGGGCAATGTGGACCTGGGCGCGCAGCCGGTAGCCCCACGCCCTCTCGCCGACCGGCTCCTCGAAGCGGCACGCGGCGAGCTGCGCCGGGTCGATGCCGCCCAGCCGCCGCAACGTCTCCCTTGCAGCCGCCGCCTTCAGTCCCAACTGCGCCGCGTCCTCGATGTGCTGGAGCTGGCAGCCGCCGCAACGCGCGTAGAACGGACACGGCGCCTCCCGCCGCAGCGGCCCCGGAGTCTTCACCTCTTCGATCTCCGCGCGGGCGTAGCTCGGGCGGCGCTCGGTGATCCTGACCTCGACCACGTCGCCGGGGGCGGCCCGCGGCACGAAGACCGGCATCCCGCGCCACCGCGCGAGGCCGTCGCCGCCGAGCACGAGCTTCTCGATGGTCAGTTCGAGGCGATTGATGCCGGCCAGGGCCGCCAGCGCTTCCAGGCGTTCGGCCGACAGCGGCCGCTTCCGGGGAGTCGGCTCAGTCGTGGTCGTGGTCGTGGCCGCCGCCGGTGTGGCGCCGCCCGTGTTCCCAGGCCGGATCCCGGCGCGCGAACTCATCGAGCTCGCGCGGCACTTCGACGAGAGTCCGGCTGCGTTCCGGGTCGCAGACATCGTTCTCGCACTCGTAGACGTAGACGTTCCAGTCGTCGCGAGGGCGGTAGGCGCAGAGCGTCTGGTAGGTGTCGCAGTAGCCGCACTTGATCGAGAGGTTGCGGATGTTGATCACGACGCGATGGCGCTTCCGGTTCGCGGGAACCGCCGCCCGTCCCGGGCCTCAGCCGGCCGCGGACGCGAGCGCCTCCTCGATCGCGTTGCGAACCACGCTGGCTCCGGTGATGCCGATCGAGATGTAGGAGAGGTCGCCCCGCGGGTCCAGCACCAGGAGGGTCGGCAGAGCGTAGAGTCCGGCCGCGCCCATCACCTCTTCGTCGGGGTCCAGCAGCACCGGGTAGCTGAACGGGGTCTTCTCGACGTATCCGCGGACCGTTTCCAGGTCCTCCCCGCTGTTCAGGGCGAGGAAGGACACACCCCGGCCGGCGTACTCCTCGCGCAGCCGCTCGAGGATCTCCGCCTGGACGACGCAGGGCTTGCACCAGCTCGCCCACATGTCGACCACGACGACGTCGCCCCGCAGGTCCGGCGGACCCAGCCGCGATCCGTCCAGCGTGGCCAACTGGAAGCTGCTCAGGATCGGATCGAGTTCCGACACCTCCGGCGGCTCGCCACCCGCGACGATGCTCGACACGAGGAAGCCGAACACCGCCACCATGACCGCCCCGGCCACGCCCAGGCCGACCAGCAGGCCGACCGCCAAACGCCTCGTCATGCTGGCAGACTAGCAGCCTGAGGCACACATGCGCGCTAGCTGCAGCCGCTGGTGGAACCGCAGTTCATGCACTTGTAGCAACTGCCGTTCCGCACCATGATCGAGCCGCAGTCGTGGCACGACGGCGCGTCCTGCTGCAGCAGAAACGTCACCGGGGCGAGGTTGCCGCCCTCCCTGGCGGGCGCCCCGGCGCCGTTCTCCGCCTCCGCGGGTTCCGCGTCCGCGGGCGACCCTGCCCGCGCCGCCGGCTCCGACCGCTGGATCACGCCCGCGACCTCCTGCGCCTCGCGCGACAGGAACTTCGACGCCAGCCACCGGAAGACGTAGTCCATGACGGACTTCGCCATCGGAATCTCGGGGTTCTTCGTGAATCCCGACGGCTCGAAGCGGCTGTGGGTGAACTTGTCGACGAGGATCTGAAGCGGCACGCCGTACTGCAGCGCCACGGACACCGCCTGAGCGAAGGAGTCCATCAGACCCGAAATGGTCGACCCCTCCTTGGCCATCAGCAGGAAGACCTCGCCGGGCTGGCCGTCCTCGTACAGGCCGACGGTGAGGAAGCCCTCGTGGCCGTTGATCGAGAACTTGTGGGTGATGGCCTGCCGCTCGTCCGGCAGCCGTCGGCGCGTGATGCCGGCCGCGGCCCTCGCCGCGACCTCCGCTTCCAGATCGTCGCCGGCGTCCTTCGTGGTCGACAGCGGCTGCGAACGCTTGCAACCGTCGCGGTAGATGGCGACCGCCTTGAGACCGAGCTTCCAGCCCTCGATGTAGGCGTCCCGGATCTCCTCCGAAGTCGATTCCTCCGGCATGTTGATCGTCTTGCTGATCGCCCCCGAGATGAACGGCTGGGCCGCCGCCAGCATGCGGAGGTGCCCCATGTGGTGGATCGACCGCGAGCCGTTGGCCGGCTTGAAGGCGCAGTCGAACACCGCCAGGTGCTCGTCCGCGAGATGCGGCGCGCCCTCGATCGTGTCGTGGTCGTCGATGTACTCGACGATCTGCTGGATCTCCGACTTCTCGTAGCCCAGCCGCTCCAGCGCCAGGGGCACGGTCCGGTTGACGATCTTGATCATCCCGCCGCCGACCAGCTTCTTGTACTTGACCAGCGCGATGTCGGGCTCGACTCCGGTCGTGTCGCAGTCCATCATGAACGCGATCGTGCCGGTCGGCGCCAGCACCGAGATCTGGCTGTTGCGGATGCCGTTCCGCTCGCCCTCCTCGACCACGCCGTCCCAGGACTTCTTGGCCGCGTTCAGCAACTCGAGCGGCACGTGCGCCGGCTCGACCTCCTTCAGCGCGGCCCGATGGTTGCGCATGACCTGCAGCATCGGCTGGCGGTTCGCCTCGTAGCCCTCGAACGGGCCCTTGATCGCGGCGATCCGCGTCGACTGCAGGTAGGCGGCGCCCGACATCAGGGCGGTCACCGCGCCGGCGTAGTCGCGGCCCGCTTCCGAGTCGTAGGGCAGGCCCCGCGCCATCAGCAGGGCGCCGAGATTCGCGTAGCCGATGCCGAGCGGCCGGTAGGCGTGCGAGTTCTCCCCGATCTTCGGCGTCGGGTAGCTCGCGTTGTCGACGATGATCTCCTGCGCGGTGATGATCATCTCGCAGGTGTGCCGGAACGACGCGGTGTCGAACCCCGTGGCCGGGTCGTAGAAGCGCATCAGGTTGAGCGACGCCAGGTTGCAGGCGGTGTCGTCCAGGAACATGTACTCGCTGCACGGGTTGCTGGCGTTGATCCGGTCCGTGTTCGGGCAGGTGTGCCAGTGGTTGATCGTGCTGTCGAACTGCATGCCCGGATCGCCGCAGACCCAGGTCGACTCGGCGATCATGTCCAGCAGCTCCGCCGCCCGCAGCGTGTCCATCGGCCGGCCGTCGGTCACCGCGGTCGTCGTCCACTCGCGGTCTTCGACCACCGCCTCCATGAACTCGTCGGTGGCGCGCACGGAGTGGTTCGCGTTCTGGTAGAAGATCGAGTCGTAGGCGCCGCCGGCGACGTTGAAGCCCGCGTCGTAGCCGGCCTCGATCAGCGCCCAGGCCTTGCGCTCCTCGACTTCCTTGCAGCGGATGAACTCGACGATGTCGGGGTGATCGGCGTCCAGGATGACCATCTTCGCGGCACGCCTGGTCTTGCCGCCGCTCTTGATCACGCCGGCGAACGCGTCGAAGCCGCGCATGAAGGAGACCGGGCCGGAGGCCGTTCCGCCGCCGGCCAGGGTCTCGGCCGAGGAACGCAGCGCCGAGAGGTTGCTGCCGGTGCCGGAGCCGAACTTGAACAGCATCCCCTCCGTCTTGGCGAGACCGAGGATGGACTGCATCGTGTCCTCGACCGAATTGATGAAGCACGCCGAGCACTGGGGGTGCTCCTCGATCCCGACGTTGAACCACACCGGCGAGTTGAAGCAGGCGTACTGGTGCACGAGGATGTGGGTGAGCTCGGCGTGGAACGACCCGGCGTCCGCCTCGCTGGAGAAGTAACCCCCCTCACGGCCCCAGTCGGCGATGCGGTCGGCCACGCGCGAGATCAACTGCCGCGCGCTGGACTCGCGCTCGGGAGTGCCCAACTGACCGCGGAAGTACTTCGACACGACCACGTTCGTGGCCGTCTGCGACCACGCCTTCGGCACCTCGACGCCGTGCTGCTCGAACACGGTCTCGCCCTTCTCGTTCGCGATGACCGCGTCGCGGACGTCCCATTCGACCCGGTCGAAGGGGTGAACGCCCGCTTCGGTATACCGGCGCTCGATGGTCAGGCCCGCCGGGCTCGATGCCGTGGCCGCCGCGCTCCGGGTCTCCGCAGGGAGCGCGGCGCCGGCCGTAGCGGGCGCGGCTACCACCTGCCGGCCGCCGGCTTGCGCCGCCTCCAGAACCCTGCCCTGACCGCCTTCGCGAGCGCGTGAACCATTGACCGACATCTGCTCCCTCCCTGGTCGGCACGGTCCCGACATGGTCCCGTGCGCATAAGCGGTGAATGCCGAACTGTAGCCCAGAACGCCCCTCCGGCGCAAGCAGAATCGCCGCGAAAACCACTTCATGTAGCCCCACCCGGCCCCGGTGGCCACTAGATATGGGCATTCATCGGTCTATAGCGCTTTATCGATAAATGCGGAGCGCCTTCGGAGAGAAGCACTGAATCCTGCGGATTCAGGGCGGCGATAAGCTCCTCTGCCGTGACCAGGAACCGCGCCACGAGTTCGGGTATCGATCTGCCGCCGTTCTTCGAGCCGGACGACCCCCCGCGGGAGACCGCCGACCCGGCCGCGCCCGGCGAGTTCCCGTTCACGCGCGGCCTCTACCAGGACATGTACCGCAAGCGGCTGTGGACGATGCGCCAGTACGCCGGCTACGCCAGCGCCACCGAGTCGAACCGCCGCTACCGCTATCTCCTGGAGCAGGGGACGACAGGCCTCTCGGTGGCTTTCGACCTCCCCACCCAGATCGGCTACGACTCGGACGCGCGGGCCGCCCGCGGCGAGGTGGGGCGGGTCGGCGTCGCGATCGACAGCGTCGAGGACATGAGGACCCTGTTCGACGGCATCCCGCTCGGCCAGGTCACGACCTCGATGACGATCAACTCGACGGCGGCGATCCTCCTCTCCATGTACCTGGCGGTCGCCGAGGAGCAGGGGACGCCCTGGGAAAGCGTCGGCGGCACGGTGCAGAACGACATCCTGAAGGAGTACATCGCCCGCGGCACCCACATCTACCCGCCGCCCCAGTCCCTGCGCCTGGTCACCGACCTGATCGCCTTCTGCTCGGAGCACGTTCCGCGCTGGAATCCCGTGTCGATTTCGGGCTACCACATCCGCGAAGCCGGCTCCACCGCCGCCCAGGAAATCGCCTTCACCCTCGCCAACGCCCTCTGCTACGTCGACCTGGTGCTGGCGCGCGGGCTCGAGATCGACAGCTTCGCCCCCCGGCTTTCCTTCTTCTTCAACGCCCACAACAACTTCCTCGAGGAAGTCGCCAAGTTCCGCGCCGCCCGCCGGCTCTGGGCCGAACTCGTCCGCGAGCGCTACGAGCCGCGCAACGAACGCTCCTGCTGGCTGCGCTTCCATACCCAGACCGGCGGCTCGACCCTGACCGCGCAGCAACCCGAGAACAACGTCGCCCGGGTCGCGATCCAGGCGCTGGCCGCCGTCTGCGGAGGCACCCAGTCGCTGCACACGAACGGGGCCGACGAAGCCCTCGGCCTGCCGACCGAGACCTCCGCGCGGGTGGCGCTGCGCAGCCAGCAGATCGTCGCCCACGAGACCGGAGTCGCCGACGTCGCCGATCCGCTCGGCGGCTCGTGGGCGATCGAGGCGCTCACCGGGGAACTCGCGGACAAGGCCCGGAGCATGATCGAGCAGATCGAAGAGCTCGGCGGCGCCGCCCGGGCCATCGAGTCGGGCTACCAGCAGAACGAGATCGCGAACGCCGCCTACCGCCACCAGTTGGCGGTCGAGTCCAGGGACGAGGTGATCGTCGGCGTCAACGCCTACACCCAGGAGGAAGACGAGGACGCGACGTTCCTGGCCGTCGACCCGGCCGCCGAAGCCCGGCAGGTCGAGCGCGTGCGGAAAGTGCGCGAAGAGCGCGACGCGAGCGCCGCCACCGCGGCCCTCGACCGGCTGCAGCAGGCCGCCGCGGGCGAAGACAACCTCGTTCCCCGCATCCTCGACTGCGTCCGGCGGCGGGCCACCCTGGGAGAGATCTCGGATCGCCTGCGCGCGGTCTGGGGCGAGTACGAGCGGTGAGCCCGCGATGCGAAGGCTGAGCCCATGAAGTCGGCCTACGAGAGGGCGCTCGAGAAGCTCGAGAACCGGGGCATCGCGGCGCCCCGGCAGGACGCCCTGGACGAAGACCAGCGGCGCCAGATCGAAGACGCCCGCAGCCGCCACCAGGCGAAGGTGGCCGAACTCGAGATCCTCCACCAGAAGAACCTCGCCGCGGATCCCGCCAAGCGGCTCGAGGAGGAAGAGAACTACCGCGTCGAGCTGCGGCGCCTGGGCGAACGCCTGGAGAGCGAGGTCGAGCGCATCCGCCGGGGCTGACTACCGGAGAGCGTCCGATCCCCGACTAGCGGTCGTGTTCCTTCGCATCCACGCCGATGGCCTCGATGGGCCGGGGGACTCCGTCCGGGTCAACCAGGGCGTAGCGTCCGCTTCCGTCCAGGATGAGGGCCTCGGGAGGCACTACGGTGATCGATTCGACTGTCGCGAGCGGCTGGTCCCCGTCGAAGACGACTGCCCGTTCGGACACCACGATTCCGTCCTTGGCGGCGAAACGACTCGACTCCCTGACCTCTGTCAGATGCACGACCATCCGCTCTCTCGAGCCATCGGCGTGGTGGTCCGTCAACAGGACGTCACCGTTCGGCAGCAGACTTGGTTGCCACCGTTGCAGGTGCCGCTCAGGCATCGCTTCCGTCAGATCGGACCATCCGAAGAAGTTCATTCTCCAGACGAGTTCTCCCGAGAAACTGACGACGTCGTATCCGCCCGGCTCACCTCTGCCGCTTCTCCATAGCAGCATGCGGCCTTCTGTGGTGATCCCGCGAAGGTCCCCGTATCCCAGGTAGTTCTCCGCCTCGCGGTGGACGATTGACCGGCTGGCGAACCGTCCCGAAGAGTCTCGAACCAGTGTCCTGAGCCAGTCAGGATCATTGCGCCCGAACATCTCCGGTTGCCACATGACGATGCGGTCGGCGTCGATGAACTCGAGTTCGATCGGATCAAAACCCGGCGTGAGTTCATCGAGAGACAGCACCTGGTCGCTGACCTCGCCGTCGAGACCGTAGATGGCGACCGTTCGGCTCTTCGAACGGAAGATGGACAGCGCGCGGCCGTCGTTGCTGAATCGGAGGAGGTCCGCCACCTCTTCCGGATAGACCCTGAAGTCGACGAGTCCAGGCACCCGCCGCACTTCCCGCCCGTTCAACCCGTAGATCACGAGCGGCTGGTCCGACGACGCGGTCTCATGCACTTCTCCCGGAGGAAGGTCGTACGCACTGTCCTCGATCACTACGCGTTCAACCGCCTGCACGGCCAGCCAGTCTCCGGTATCGGCAGCATCTATGAACGGCGAACCCTGGAACGACATGATCGTGCCGTCCAGGCCAATCAGGCGGGCCCACCGTTCCGCGCTGCCGCCGTCTCCCAACGCCCCGCCAGTCAGCACGACGTCACGAGCCGAACCCATTCGGAGTCGATGGGACGGTGGACCAGGGAGCGGTTCGGTACGGGACCGTTCGCCAGAGCGAATGAACACCGCGTACTCCCCGTTTCCGACTTTCTTCAGACATGCGTAGCGTTCGGCGTCCTTGACGACGCATCGCTGCGCGGCCTCCAGGGCCACGAGAGGAGCACTCGTGAGCGAGACGAGGAGAATCAAGACCGGTCTACGGAGTTTCATGTCGAGTCTCTGGCGTCAGCGGAGTCCATTTCCCGCGCGGCGGCACGTTCGCAAGCCGAGCCAACCTCGTCGGTGGCCCGAAGGCGGTCTACGGCCTCGGAGGAGGAGGGGGGCCATCCTCCGGCGGGGAGTGACGACCCGGGCGGTGCGGCGCGCTGAGTGCGCCGACTTCTTCGCCGGCGCGGAAAGGCAGGGTGATGTCCTTCGGCCAACTGACCTTGATGGCCGAGGAACCCCGGCGAGGCGCCTCCACAACCAAGTCGGTGTTACTGGACAGGGCGGTGTGGCCGAACCGAAACTCGATCCTCAGGCGATCATCCGTGTAATGCACCAGGGAACTCAACTTGATAGCCTCGGTTCCGGCTGCCTCGACCATTCGCCACACGGGGCCCTCGCCCAAGGGAAGAAGAGCGTAGCGCACAGCGCGCAGAGCGAGACCATCGTGGTTGACGACGGCGAAGAGTTCGTCATCGACCGACTCGATCACACCCGACTCGATGCGGGTTCCCCCAGCGCTGAAGAGAGGCCTGGCCGAGATGGTCGGCAGCGCCCGCGAGTCCAGCAGCCGCTTTCCGGTTCTCGCATCGATCAGTTCGACCCGGAAATCGCCGAGGCCTCCCCGGGGCGGCAGCGGACGCGCGCTGTCCACATGCGAATAGTGATACCGAGCCACCAGCGTTTCGCCGTACCAGGTTTCAGTCGGGTAGCCCTCGTCGTTCGTGACCACATGGACGATCCGGCCGACGGCATCGTACGAGGCAACGGCTGGAACCGGCTTTTCGTCACAACTCCACGGACTGCGTTGCCTCCGCTGCTCGCCCGCGTGGTAGCGAACGTTACAATCTTGGTTGAGATATGGCGTCTTCGTAAGACGGTCGTGCCGCAGCCCCCCGCGACTGTCCGTGATGCGCAACCACTGCTCATCGAGACGCTTCTTGCCGAGACGGACCGACTCGACCTCCATCTCCTGGTGAAGCAGCCGGAAGGTTGTCCGGGCAAACCCGTCGCCGCGCTCCTTCCAGTGGTGCCCCCAGGGATGACCGGGATCTTCAGAAGTCTCATCGGCCGGACCTGGCCGACCTCGGTACAAGTCCAACGCCGCCTTCCTGGACGTTCCGGGGAGCGGAGGCAAGCGAGAGAGGAACTCGTCCATTCCCTCTCGACTTACGTTGCGGCCCTGAGCAACCGGGAATCTCTCGCCTTCATCGGGCAAGGACCGGCCGTAGGCAAAATGCTCCGTGAGGCTCCTGCCGTTCGCATAGCGGGTCTCACTTCTCTCGACATTGCCGTGTTCGTCGAAGAAGTCGTCGATCATGACCGGGCTATTGGGTCCGGCCGCCGCGTCCCACCAGAAGCGCTCGACCAGAACGCCGTCGCCATCACGGAATCTGACGATGCCGCCGTCCTCGTTGGCGTGGAGGATCTCCACCTCCGTCTGAGCGGACAGCGATCCCGCTGGCAGAAGCACGGCGCCAGCGACGGCAGCAGCGCCGGCCAGCGCCCGGATGGTTCGTTTCGACATTTTGGTGCTCCTCTAGTCTACCGGAGTTGACGGCTCAGTTTCTCGTGCGCTCTCGATGTGACGTTCACGGGCATGCGTCCATCACGGCCTTGTGGTAGGGACCTGCGCTGCCAGGTTCATCGTGGTGCTTGCCAACGAGATGCAGCATCTCGTGAAGCACCGTGTCGGCTCTCAAGGAACGAGAGCCGTCATAGAAGAGATCACAGGTGTAGATCGTGTCCTCCCCGTCACGCAGGGAGTATGCCGCATCACCAGAGTCGGTACACTGGTTGCCGCTATCACTGCCATCGAAGGACACATTGGCCAGCCTGCCCACGAGGTCCAGTTCTCCGTGACGTCGAAAGAACACCCGGCAATCGAATCTTCGCGCCCGGGCGGTGGCGTCGCCCCTAGCCGTCTCTTCCTTGGCCGTCTCTTCCTCCTGGGTTCGGGTCGGTGTCGGCGTCGCGGGACCACTGCCGCCACCGCCACCGCCACCGTCGCCGCCCCCCCCAGGCCCTGAAGTCCCGTCACCGGGGCCCGCACCAGGCGGCGGGCCCGTGTCCTCTCCCGGATCGTCGTCCGTGACGTCGACCTCCTCGTGGATAACGATCTCTTCACAGTTCTCCTCGCCGTCTTCGCCGTCCTCACAAACCTCGACCGTCGTCTTACCAAAGGGCTGCGCGACGAAGCCCAGCGTCTCGGTGGCCGTCACGGTCAGCGAGTAGTTCCCCGGGCCGGTGTCGTAGGGATACACGGCGACCCAGTACCTGCCGGCGTTGAGGGATCCGCTCCACGAGTCGTCCGCCGTCCCCCGATTGTTCGTGCAGCGCCTGCTGCCCACCCTGCAATCGAAGTCGATCGTCATGCCCGTCAGCGCAACATCCACCTGGGCGTCCCGCGCCAGGGTGAAGGTGTGGGTCCGCGTCGTCGAGACGTTCGTCCCGCTCGCGTCGACCAGCGTCGTCACCTTCGTCCTCGTGCCGGTGCTGCCGCCCGTGTCCGGCGCTTGCGCACTGATGCTGAGGGTGTAGTTCCCCGAACCGTCGCCATACGGATAGACGACGATCTTGTGATCGCCTGCGTCCAGCGTACCGCTCCAGGAATCGTCCAACGTACCAGCGTTGTTCGTGCAGCGGTTGCCCGCGACCGTACAGTCGAAATCGGTCGTCATGCCCGTCAACTCTACCGACACTTTGACGCTGCCTGACAGCCTGAGCGCGTAGGTGCGGGAGCCCGACACGTTCACGCCGGTCTTCACGATCGGGCCGCTGCCGGTGGCCGGTGGCGTCGGCGTCGTTGGGGTCGTCGGCGTCGTTGGGGTCGTCGGCGTCGTCGAAGTTCGTGCCGCGACGACGGCCGTGAACGTCACCGAAGCGGTGGCGTACAAGCTGTCCGTGACGCTGTAAGTGACCGTGTACGTCGTGTCCGTCGCGACCGTCGGCAGCGTCCCGCTCGCAACGCGCGTTCCCTCGGAGAAGGCGATCCCCGGCGGCAGACCGGACACGCTGTAGAAGTACCATCCGGAGCCTCCCGTCGCCTCCGGAAACACCGTGTTGACCACGCCGGCCGACGGCAGCCGGAAGTCCGGAATCGCCGGCAACGACAAGGGCGGTGGAGGTGGAGGAGCAGTCGCCGCGGCCACTACGGCGGTGAACGTCACCGAAGCCGTCGCGCTTCTGCTGTCCCTGACGGAGTATGTGATCCTGTACGTCGTGTCGACCAACACGATCGGGAGTGTCCCTCGCGCCTGCCGCGTCGACGAAGAGAAGGAGAGCCCCGCCGGCAAGCCGGTCAGGTTGTACGAGTACGGAGCACGACCGCCCGTCGCGGCCGGGAACGCCGTGTCGACTTCGCCCCCCGACGGCACACGGAAGTCGGGGATCGCGGGCAACGTCAAATCCGCCTCGCACCGATTCGTCGCGTGATTGAACGTGTACCCCTCGTTGCAGTGGTAGCGCGGCCCGGACCTGACCCCCGTGGGCTGGCCAGGAGGCGGCGCCACCGTAGCTGTGAAGCTGACGGAGGCCGAAGCGCCTCCGCCGTCGCTGACACTGTAGGTGACCGTGTATGTCGTCTCCGTCGTAACCGTGGGGAGCGTTCCGGACGCGCGCCGACTGCCGGCGCTGAAGCTGATGCCCGGCGGCAGACCGGACAGGCTGTACGTGTAAGGGGCAGCCCCTCCGGTCGCGGCCGGGAACACCGTGTTGACCACGCCGGCCGACGGCAGCCGGAAGTCCGGGATGCTCGGCAGGGAGAGCCGCGTCGCCGTGAGAACCGATGGCACTCCAATGCCCCACTGTCTTCCGGAGCCAGCACACCTGCTGCGTCGAGCGCCTGCAGGCCGATGAGAAGCCTGCTCCGGAGGACGCTCACGGCATCTAGATTGAAGTCGCTAAAGGCAACGTTCTCGGAGTCCTACTCGCCGAACACCCACAAGGCCTACGGCCGAGCCGTCGAGCGCTTCGCTGCGTTCCTGGAGGGCCGCACGCCGAACGACGACACCGTTGCCGCCTTCCTCAAGGCTGAAGCCGAGCGCGGTCTGGCGCCGGCGTCGCTCGCGATCCTGGCCGCCGCCATCGGCGCCGCCGCCAGTTCGGCAGGGGTGAGAGACCCGCGCGGCCCCGTCACCCGCCGTACGCTCAGGAAGCTCAAGCGCAAGCACGGCGCGCGCGGCCGCGGCCAGGTCGAGGGCCTGAAGCGTGAGGCCGCGGTCGCCGCCGCCAGACTGGCGGCGGACGAAGGCAACGCCCCTGGTCTGCGCGACGCCGCGCTGCTTCGACTCGGCAGCGACGGGCTCCTGAGAATCAGCGAACTGACCGCCGTTCAGGTCGAAGACCTCGGCCCGGGAGAGAACGGAAGCGGCGTTCTGACGTTGCCCCGAAGCAAGACGGACCAGGAAGGCGAAGGCTCCAATCTCTACGTCTGCCGTGAGACGATGGAGGCCGTCGCCGCGTGGCTGAGAGTCGCCGGGATCGCGGAGGGGCCGCTCTTCCGCCCCGTGGTCCGGAACGGAGTCGGCGATTCCGCCTTGAGCATGTCCGCCGTGCGATCCGTCATCCAGCGAAGGGCCAGGGCCGCCGGCGTCACCGGGCGCGTCAGCGGCCACTCCCTGCGGGTTGGCAGTGCCCAGTCGCTGGTTGCCGCCGGCGCCTCCACCGCCGAACTCATGCAGGCCGGCAGGTGGACCGATGAGAGAACCGCGACCCGATACGCCGCGAACGAACTCGCGGCAAACGGGGCCGTCGCGCGCTACTTCGAGGACGGGGATCCGTAGCCGCTTCCGCGAAGCGCCGGCTACTTCGGCGACCGGTCGTCGACTACGGCACTGTCTCGACGCAGGCCTCGCGGAAAGCGGACGTGTCCGTGAAGGCCTCCGGCTCGCCCGCCGCCTTCACATACCGGCGTTCCGCCCTGCTCCGCATGTCGCGCACAACGAGCTCGAGCCCCATGTCGGTCGCGGAAGCCGCGGACACCCAGTGGTGGCCGTTCACTTCGCAGCCGTCCAGCACCTTGACCAGAACCTCCCAGTTGACCGGCGCGAAGAAGAAGAACAGGCCGGCCTCCGAAGTCTGCGCGTCGGAGACGCGGGCGGCGGCGCCGGCGCCGTCCGGCGTGGACCAGTCGAGCGTCACACGATAGCGGCCATCTTGCAGGCAAAGCACGGTCGGTCCCGGCTCACAGAGCACCGAGGCCGGTCCCGATTCATAGCTCCTGATCGACGCCACCTGCAGTTCCCAGCGGCTCGCGCGCTCGTCCCGCATTCGGAGCCTTGTCCGGTCGAAGCGCGCGAGAACCCAGTCGTGATCGGCCGCATCGAACGGCATCCACAGGTCGGAAGCGACCTCAAGGGCATACGCCCCCCGGCGAAGAGCCTCCTGCTCGCTGCTCACCGATGGCAGCACCATGACGTTGACGCCGCGCTCTTCCAGGATGTAGCCCGGCGGCGGCAACCGGTCGTGGGCCATCATGCGCTCGCTGTTGGCCCGGGTAATCGGATTGCGGGCCACGACCGCGTCCACCAGACCATGACCGTCCACCACCCTCAGGTCCGGCAGGAAGTAGGACTGAATGCCCAGGGCGCCCGTCGCGGTCAACGCGTCTTCCGGAAACACGTCCCGTTCCATTCGTCGGTAGTCCGCCCAATCCTCCAGCTTGAGCCTCGCCGCCTCTCTGTGTTCCGCGAAGCGCAGTCCCACCAGTTGCCGCGTCATTCGCCAACGAAGGTCGTTGGAGATCGAGGCCAGAGCCCGCATTCCGGGCGCCGCGAACACCCAGCCCGCGTTCCTCTGGTCCACCTCTGGATGGAACCGCTCCTGGTAGTTCTCGGCCCGAGCGCCCTGGAACAGGAGCCGGCCCTGCAAGGCGCCGGCGTAGAAGAGGATCGGCACGAACAGGAAGACGGCGCAGACGCCAGGCCCGACCGCCAAGAGCCGCGAGCGCGCAGACCGCAATCGCCGCAGCAGTGCTGACGCCGACGCACCGAGATCAACGATCCCGGTGGCCGCCGGAACCGCCAGCAGCGGCCAGTAGAAGTCCAGGGGCCGGTACTCGAAGTAGTCCCCGCCGATCCGGAACACGTAGGCCATGTGCGGCACGACGCAGGCGAGAGGCAAGAGAAGCCGCAGATCGCCGCGCTTCCGCCAGGCGCGGCGGACGGCCACAATCGCCAGCGGCAGCAGCAGATAAAGCCCGGTCTCGATCGCCGCAGCCCACAAGTAGCTGAAGCCGGACTCGTACCACGGCCGGACATGCTTGGCGTAGTACGTGTTCGGAAGCCACTCGCCGTAGTAGGCGTACCGGAACAGGAAGTGCGCCCCGACGAGGGCGACGAAAGGCAGCAGCAGCCAAACCAGCTCCCGGACGTCGACCCGCAACCGCCCCTTGGCGGCAACGACCCTCTGCGCAACGAACCAGCCGAAGCAGCAAGCCGCGATCAACAGACCCTCGGGCCGCGTGTACGCGGCCGCCGCAAGGCAAAGCGAAGCAGCCAGCAGTCCCCGGCGACTGCCGGAGTGGACGGTCAGGCACACCACCGCAACGACGACAAAGAGCGTGAATTGCCGCGTCTCCAGCCCGCCGCCCGAGGTCCACACGGCAAAGGTGGCGCTCGTGCACAGAAGGCCCAGCGCCATCCAGATCACGAGGCCGCGCCGCCGGAGTCCGGGGAGCGATGCAGCCCACCAGACGACCGCCGCGAGCGTGCCGATCGTGCAGAGAACGGACAGCCAGGGCGCGACGTTCTCGGGACGCAGCCCGAAGACCTTCCAGAGAGCCGCCAGCTCCAGCACCCACAGGAAGTTGGTGTAGCCCTCCACCCGTTCTCCGGCATTGAAGACGAGGCCGTGGCCCTCTACCAGGTTGCGGGCGTAGCGGAAGCTGATGAAGGCATCGTCGCAGAGAAACCAGGCCGCCGACGCCAGCCAGGCCAGCACGACCAGCCACGGGGCGGCGGCTGCCGCCAGAAGAGCCGGTCGCCGCGCCATGACGCGCATTCTGGTCGGCGTCAGGCGCCGGACTCGCAGCCGGCCAGCGGTCGGGTCGCCAGGTCCTGGAGCGCGGTCACCTGCAGCAGGCTCTCACGCAGCGCCTCGATCGCATCGACGGCCGCCATCGCGCCCGAGATCGTCGTCACGCAGGGGATGTCGAACTTGAGCGCCGTGGTGCGGATCTCCATGTCGTCCTTGTACGACTCGCCGCCCAGGGGCGTGTTCACGATCAGGCCGACTTCGCCGTTGATCAGGTAGTCGACCACGTGCGGCCGTCCTTCGGCCACCTTGTTGACGTGCTGCGTCTCGATGCCCCGCTCGCTGAGGAAGGAAGCGGTGCCGGCGGTGCACAGGAGTTCGAAACCGAGGTTCCGCAGGCGCCGGGCGACTCGCAGCAGCGCCGGCTTGTCCCGGTCGTTGACCGACAGGAAGGCGGCGCCGCTGTCCGGCAGCGCGTGGCCGGCGCCCAGCCAGGCCTTGGCGAAGGCGCTGCCGAAGCTGCGGCCGATGCCCATGACCTCGCCGGTCGACTTCATCTCCGGACCCAGGACCGGATCGACGCCCGGGAAGCGGTCGAACGGGAAGACCGGCGCCTTGACGAAGAAGCGGTCGACCGGGGGTTCCTCGACGAGACCGATCTCCTCCAGCGTCTCTCCGACCATGACCCGGGTGGCGATCTGCACCAGGGGCAGGCCGACCGCCTTGGCGATGAAGGGCACCGTCCGCGAGGCCCGGGGATTCACCTCCAGCACGTAGACCTCTCCGTCGTAGATCGCGAACTGCACGTTCATCAGACCGACGACGCCCAGCCTCAGCGCCAGCCGCGTGGCGATGTCGCGCATCTTGTCGAGGTCGCCCTCGTCCACCCGGTAGGGCGGCAGCACCGCCGCCGAATCGCCGGAGTGGATGCCGGCCTCCTCGATGTGCTGCATGATGCCGCAGACGACCGCCCGCTCCCCGTCCGCCACCAGGTCGACGTCGACCTCGAAGGCGTCCTCTAGAAAGCGGTCGAGCAGCACCGGCCGCCCCGGCGAGACGTCGGCGGCTCGGCGCATGTAGTTGATCAGCGTCGGCTGGTCGTAGCAGATCGACATCGCCCGGCCGCCGAGCACGTAGCTCGGCCGCACGACGACGGGATAGCCGATCTCGTCCGCCACCCGGCAGGCCTCGTCGAGCGACACCGCGGAGCCGTTGGCCGGCACCAGGATGTCCTCTTCCGCCAGGAGATCGCCGAAGCGGCGGCGGTCCTCGGCGAGGTCGATCGCCTCCGGCGACGTGCCCAGAATGGAGACGCCGGCGGCCTCGAGGCTATGGGCGAGCTTGAGCGGAGTCTGGCCGCCAAGCTGGACGATCGCGCCCAGCGGCTGTTCGCGGCGGTAGATCGCCATCACATGCTCGAACGTCAGCGGCTCGAAGTAGAGCCGGTCCGAGGTGTCGTAGTCCGTCGAGACGGTCTCCGGGTTGCAGTTCACCATGATCGTCTCGTAGCCGGCCCGCCGGAGGGCGAAAACGGCGTGGACGCAGCAGTAGTCGAACTCGATCCCCTGGCCGATCCGGTTCGGTCCGGAGCCCAGGATCATCACCTTCCGGCGCTCGGTCGGCAGGGCCTCGTCCTCCACCCCGGGCGTCGAGTAGAGGTACGGGGTGACCGCCACGAACTCGGCGGCGCAGGTGTCGACCCGCTTGAAGACGCGGTCGAGCCCCCGCTTCGTGATCTCGCGGGCCACCAGGTCCTCCCCGCTGCCGAGCAGCGAGGCGACCCGCTGATCGCTCAGCCCGCTCAGCCGGGCCCGGCGGAGCAGCTCGTCCGGCGCGGACTCGAGGTCCCAGCAGGCGAGTTCCGCTTCGATCTCCACGACCGTCCGGATCTCGCGCAGGAACCACGGGTCGATGTCCGAGGCCGCCGCCACCTCCTCGACCGTCCAGCCCTGGCGCAGCGCGGCGAAGACCCCGAAGAGGCGCTGCCAGTTGGGCGTGCTGAGCCGCCTTCGCAGACCGACCGGATCGCTGACGAGCTCCTCCTGACGCGGCCACGCAGCCTCCAGTTCCAGGCCGGAGAGACCCTTCATCAGCGCCTCGCGGAAGTTGCCGCCGATGGCCATCACCTCGCCCACCGACTTCATCGACGTGCCCAGGGTGCCGGCGGTGCGCTCGAACTTCTCGAACGCCCAGCGCGGGATCTTGACGACCGTGTAGTCGAGGGTCGGCTCGAAGGCGGCGTAGGTCTTGCCGGTGATGTCGTTCGAGATCTCGTCCAGGGTGTAGCCGACCGCCAGTTGCGCGGCGATCTTGGCGATCGGAAAACCGGTCGCCTTGGACGCCAGGGCCGAGCTTCGCGACACCCTCGGGTTCATCTCGATCACGACGCGCCGCCCGCTGCCCTGCTCCACCGCGAACTGGATGTTCGAACCCCCGGTCGCGACTCCCACCTTGCGGATCACGGTGAAGGCGTCGTCGCGCATGTCCTGGTACTCGGGATCGGACAGCGTCTGCTGCGGCGCCACGGTGATCGAGTCGCCGGTGTGCACGCCCATCGGATCGACGTTCTCGACCGAGCAGACGACGATCGCGTTGTCGGCCACGTCGCGCATCACTTCGAGCTCGAACTCCTTCCAGCCCAGAACCGACTGCTCGATCAGGGCGGTCGAGGCCGGACTCGCCTGCAGGGCGCGGACGATCACATCGTCGATCTCGTCGCGGTTGAACACGACGCCGCCGCCCTCGCCTCCCAGCGTGAAGCTCGGCCGGACGATGACCGGGAAGCCCAGGCGGTCGATGATCCCCCGCGCCTCCTCCAGCGTGCTCGCGATACCGCTCTCCGGCACCTCGAGACCAGCCTCCACCATGGCCCGCTTGAAGAGCAGGCGGTCCTCCCCCAGGCGGAGCGCCTCGATCCCCGCGCCGAGCAGCTTCATCCCGGACTCCTCGAGCGCGCCGGACTCTTCCAGCGCCAGGGTCAGGTTGATCCCGGTCTGGCCGCCGACGGTCGGCAGCAGCGCGTCCGGCCGCTCCCGCTCGATGATCTTCACCGCCACGTCGGGCACGAGGGGTTCGACGTAGGTCGCGTCCGCGATCTCCGGATCCGTCATGATCGTCGCCGGGTTCGAGTTGACGAGGATGACCCGGTAGCCCTCCCGGCGCAGGACACGGCAGGCCTGGGTGCCGGAGTAGTCGAACTCGCAGGCCTGGCCTATGACGATAGGCCCCGAACCGAAGATCAGGATCGACTCGATGTCCGTCCGCTTCGGCATGAGCGCGCGGAGTGTACAGGCAAACCGGACGCGTTCCCGGATCGCGGCGCGCACCGAAAAACACGACGCGGAGGAAACACTTCGACCCCGGCTCGCGTATACTCTTTGTCAGAGGCGGCACCGAACCACAGGCAAGGATCGATCGGCAACCGGCCAATCGACTTCGCGCCCTGGCTCCCGTGCCGTCACCCACCGGGTCGCGACTGGACGCGTCCGCGTCCAGAGGAACTGCAACCCACCCCCGGACACAGTCCGGACCTGCCTTCAAACCTCAACTTCCGCTCAGCGGCCACGGGCCGACTGAGACGCGATTCAAACCCGGGAGGGGTTGCTTTCCAGCAACCCCTCCTTCCACGTCTGGCCGGCGGACTACTTCCGGCGGCGCTACTCCCAGTGGAGCGCCCGCGCCGGCTCGAGCGACGCCGCCAGCCGGGCAGGCCACCAGCACGCGAGCCCGACGACGAGGAGGCTGAAGCCGGCCACGGCCAGCAGGTCCAGCGCCCGCACGTCGAACGGAACGCTGCTGATGAAGTAGATCTCGGCCACGCCGGGATCGAACCGTACGAGTTCGTAGCGGGTGATGATCACGCTGACCAGCGAACCGAGCAGCAGACCGAGGCCGGTTCCCGCGGCGCCCAGACTCAACCCGCAGGCCAGGAACACGCGTTTGAGCCGTCGCGGGCCAAGCCCCAGCGCCCCGAGCACCGCCGTGTCCCTGCCCCGCTCGCGCACCATGACGACCAGCGACGCGGCGATGTTGAAGGTCGACACCAGCACGATCAGGCCCAGCACCAGGAACAGGCCCCACTTCTGCAGCCGAAGCGCCGCGAAGATCTCCCGGTTGCCCCGGCGCCAGTCGGTGACCAGCGCATCGCCGCCCACCAGCTCCTCGATTCTCCCGTGCACCACCGACGGGTCGGCGCCCGGCGACGTCGCCACTTCCAGGACCACTCCGACCGCGCCGAGGGCCTCGACCGCCTCCCGGTGCAGGACGGCGTAGCTCCGGTCGTACTCGGAGAACCCGGTCTCGAAGGCCCCGGCGACCCGGAGCGTGCGGTAGGCGAAGCGCGGCTGGCCCGAAGGCGAACCGACGATCGCCGTCAGCCGCAGCAGGTCCCCGTCCGCCGCGCCGAGCGTCCGCTGGAGCTGGCGGCCGAGTACGACCGCGTCGATGCCGTCGGCGTTCCGTCCGAGTTCTTCGTCGCCGGCCCCGAAGGAGGAAGCCCCCGGCAGGACGCCCCGGAACCAGACGTCGATGCCGGCCGGATTCGTCCCGCTCGCCAGCGCGCCCTGGCCGGCCAGCGTCACGCCGACCCGTTCCACTCCGGCCAGCCGTCGCAGTCGACCGGCCGTTTCGTCGGCCGCGGCGAGATCCCCCGCGGCTTCACCCAGTGGCGTGACGACCAGAGGCCCGCTCTGAAGCAGCCGCGTCTCGACGGAGCCCGTGTAACCGCTCATCAGCGCCATCGAGACGACCATCGCCGCCACGCCCAGACCGGTCGACCCGAGGGCCGACCTCGCGGTGCCCGTCAGAAGCCGGCTTCGTCCCCCGAGCAGGTAGCGCGCGGCGATCCACCAGACGACCCGGCGGCCCCGCGCCGAAGCACCCGACTCGTGGGCGTCACCCACAGACGTCGAGGAACTCCCCGAAGAGTCGCGCGGCGTCGTGCGGCCCCGGCGCTGCCTCCGGGTGGTACTGGACCGAGAAGATCGGCCGTCCGGTCGCCTTGAAGGCCTCCACCGTCCCGTCGTTCAGATTGATCGCCGCCACCTGGCAGTCGTCGGGAAGGCTGTCGCCGGCGAGAGCGAAGCCATGGTTCTGGCTCGTGATGGAAACCTCGCCCGTCTCCTCGTCACGGACCGGCTGGTTGCCGCCGTGGTGCCCGAACTTCAGCTTGAACGTCGTGCCGCCCAGCGCCAGACCCAGGAGCTGGTGGCCGAGACAGATGCCGAACAGCGGCATCCTGGAGTCGATCAGTTCACGCACCTCGCCGATGATCTCGTGGAGTGGTTCCGGGTCTCCCGGCCCGTTCGAGAGCACCACGCCGTCGACTTCCAGGGCGAGACAATCGCGAGCCGGCGTACGCGCCGGCAGCACGACGACCCGGGCGCCCTGCCGGACCAGCGACCGAAGGATGTTCCGCTTGACGCCGAAGTCGTACACCGCCAGGCGGACTTTCTCGTCGCCCTCCGGCTCGAGTTCGTACGGCGCCTCGCAGGTCACCTCGTCGACCAGGGCCCGCCCCTCCATCGTCGGCTGGCGCCGCACTTCCTCGACCAGCTCGGCGTCCGGCCGGTCGCAACTCGTGATCAGCCCCCGCATGGCGCCGTGGTCGCGCAGGCGCCGCACCGCGGCCCGCGTGTCGATGCCCGCGAGCGCCGGTACGCCCGCCGCGTTCAGGTAGGCGCCCAGCTCGCCATCGCCCAGTCCCGAGCGGCGGGCGGTGAACTCGCGCACGACGAACCCTTCCACCCAGACCCGGTGCGACTCCTCCGCGTCGTCGTACGTCCCGTAGTTGCCGATGTGTGGCTGGGTCATGATCACGATCTGACCCCGGTAGGACGGGTCCGTAAGGATCTCCTGGTAACCCGTCATCGAGGTATTGAAGACGACCTCCGCGAAGCGGCTGCCCTCGACCAGGCTCTCGCCGTGAAAGACGGAACCGTCCTCGAGAATCAGACGGCCCGTCACCCTGCCGGCTCCGACAGTTCCAGCAGCACGCCGCCGGCGCTCTTCGGGTGGACGAACTGGACCGTGGCGCCCTCGGCGCCGGGGCCGGGGCGCTCGCGCAGGAGAGACAGGCCGTCCTGCCGCAGCTTCCCGTCGTCCTCGTGAACATCGTCGCTCCGCATGCAGAGGTGGTGTATGCCCGGACCGCGGCGCTCGAGGAAGCGGCCCACCGGGGAATCGCTCGACAGCGGCTCCAGGAGTTCGATCCGCGTGCCGCCGCAGGGAATCATCGCCACCCGCACCCCTTCGTGCTCGACCACCTCGATCGCGGCGATCTCCAGGCCCAGCTTCTCGTAGAACGCTCTCGCCTCTTCGATCGAAGGAACGGCGATCGCGACATGGTCCAGACCCGTGATCATTGCTATGCGCCTCGGTGTTGCCGGAATCCGCCGACGAACTCGCCGACCAGCCGGTCCGCCAGATCGTAGGGATCGACCGGATCACAGGGATCGCTTGCCGGCCCGGCTTCCAGCGGCGCCCGATTCTGCTGCGAATCGGCCTCCCCGTCCAGCGCCTTCGATCCCGCGGCCGCCAGGAGCGCCCGCACGAACCGATCGTCGTCGATCGAGCCCATGGCGAGCCGCAGGACCTCGGCGCGGTACAGGTCGAGCACCCGGCGCCGCAGACGGGCCGCCCGCCGGTCACGAATCTCGCCTATGGCCCGCAGCCGTTCGAAACACGCAGACACCGCGTCCAGGACCTCCGCCGCGCCTTCGTCCGTCCGGGCCACGGTCGGCAGCACGGCCGGCGGCTCGCCACCGGCTCCGTCCGCCAGGTCGAGCATCTCCACGATCGACCGCCGAGCGGCAGCGGCGCCCGGCAGATCGCTCTTGTTGACGACGAAGACGTCCGCGATCTCCATCGTCCCGCTCTTGATCGCCTGAACGCCGTCGCCCAGGCCGGGCGCCGTGACAAGAACGACGAGGTCCGAGTTCCGGCGAATGGCGGTCTGGGCCTGCCCGGTGCCCACGGTCTCCACCAGAATCCAGGGAAAACCCGCGGCATCGAGCAGGTCGGTCGCCGCGGCGGCGGCCTGCGCCAGTCCGCCACCGGCGCCGCGCGAGGCCATCGACCGGATGAAGACGCCCGGATCGGTTTCCAGGTCGGACATCCGCACCCGGTCGCCGAGCACGGCGCCGCCGGTCAGCGGGCTGGTCGGATCGAAGGCGAGCACCGCCACCGGCTCTCCCCGTCTCCGGAGCTCCCGGGCCAGGGCGGCCGTCAACGTGCTCTTGCCGACCCCGGGCGGTCCGGTCAGACCGATCGTCATCGCGCGGCCGGCACGCCGCCAGGCCGTCTTCGCGAGGGCCTGCGTATCCACGCCGCCCTCGATCGCGGTCAGAGCCCGGCCCAGCCGCCGGGTCTGGCGCCAGGGCTCGGCGCCGTCTAGCCAGGCGTCGGCGGTCCGGCCGACGCTCACGATGCGAACCGGCCGATCTCGACCGCGCCGTAGTAGTGCCAGAGGATCTCCCGGTAGGTCAGACCGCGCTGCGCCATGAGGTACGAGCCGACCTGGCACATGCCCACGCCGTGGCCGCGGCCGCGGCCGGCGAAGCGCCAGCCGGGAACGGCACCCTCTCCCGCTTCGGCGGTCAGCCGGACGAGGTGTTCGGGGATGTCGAGCAGCCAGCGGATCGCCAGACCCTGTAACTCCACCGAACTCCGCTCACCGACCAGGTCGAGCCGCGCCACCCGACCTGAGACGCCGCGCTCCAGCACTCTCATGGACCTGAGTCCCAGGCCGGGGAAGCGCTTCTCGACGGCGGCGCGCAGGGAAGCGTGCGACCGCCAGAGCGACCACGGCTCCGCCTTCGGTTGATCTCCAGCTCGCGGCGTCTCGTGGACGACCAGGACCACCTGGCCGCGGACCAGGTAGACGCGCAGCCGGTCGCCCGGCGCGGCCGTCAGGGATGGTGCCGGCACGCCGAACTCGCCAGGGGGGGTCCCAGGCGGGACCTCGGTCACCAACAGCGCCGATTCGGAAGCCAACGGCACCAGCCGGCGGCGACCCTGCTGGCGCAGGTCGAGCCAGCCGCCGTCGAGACCGCCCAGGCTCCCATGGGCAACTTCCAGATCGCCGCCGGAACGGGCGCGGTCCAGTCGCTCATCGACCCGTCTCTCGCGCACACCTCGCATGCCGACCGACCTCAGCAGGTGCCTTGCGGGCGAGTCCTCGGCGCCGCCAGCCATGGTCACGACTCCCCCTTCGACACAGGCCGTTGCCAGGGGGCCTCCGCCCGCCAGAAGAGGGAAGACGTGATCGACGAGCTCCGTGCTGCCGCCGCAACTCGCCGTGAACAGCGCCTCCTGGAGCGCACCGTCACGAAGCAGGATCTCGCCGCCGGTCGCCGCGATCGCGCGGTCCGAGACGGGGTGCTCAACCTCCAGGCCGCCGTACACCTGGCACAGCGGCGTGGCGCAGAGATCGTAGCCCTCCTCCTCGAACTCGCCCAGGCGCTTTACCGCGTAGGTGCGCGCGGCCACGGCCTGCGCCTTGATCGCCTCGAGCTCGGGGTACAAGTCCGGACCGAGCTCGACCGGTACGACGCCGCGCAGGTAGTCCTCGAGCGGCGCCGCGTTGACGACATTCAGTCCGGCCCGATCGCTCAGGAAGACCTCGAGCGCACCGCGGTAACGGCGACCGAGGATGTGGACGACACCGCCGGCCGACTCGAGCCGCAGCCTGCGTCCCGCAACCTTGCCGACTCCGTCGACCTCGAAGCCCGGCTCCTCCAGAACCTGGCCCTCGATGGTGATCCAGACGTCGTCGAAGCCTTCGACATGAAGCCGGCCACGAGCCTTCTCCGCCGCCTCCCGGTCGCCGAAGCGGCCCACGCGGACCCGGTACAGGCCCGTGCCCGCGTCGAGCACCGAGTCCGCCCGCTGATCGAGCAGATCCGCCAGCCGGCCGGCCAGCTTTTCCGCCTGCACCCGATCCCTCAACGCCGCCACCTGCAGGCGATGGACTCCCGGGCTCGCCGTCCCCGGCGCGGCCAGCACCTCGAAGGAGCCGGCAACCTCATACCGCCGGCCCGCGTCGTCCACAAGCCACGAAGGCCCGTCGCAGCAGGAAACCTCGACCCGCTCAAGGTCCGTGGCCAGCCCCAGCCGAATCTCCTCCGGCAACACGATCGACGGAGGAGACGCCGTCGCACCAGGATGTACCGCCGGCGCCGTCGCCAGCAGCAGGCAGGCCACGGTGACCAGACCCAGGTTGGTCAGGTGCCGCTTCACCCTCTGTGACCCGCTCATTCCCATTGCCTGTTACATACGTTATTGGAAATACGTCCGGATGCCGGCCGGAAGGCCGGCGCACCGGCGCCCAACCCCCATACTCCGAGAAAGCGCGAGCGTCCCCTGGGACCCTCCCCCCCTCCGGCCGACGTCGCGGGACGGTCGCGACTGCTACCGGTGCTGGTGCGCCTGCAACTCGTGCCGGTAGTCGCCGACGGCGTCGATGAGGATCGGCTTCGCCATCTGGTGGAGGCGGCTGATCAGGCTGGCGGGGACGCGGCCGGCCAGGTTCCGGGCCGCGTCCGCGGGGTCGCCGTCGGCTTCGGACGTCAGGTAGTAGTTGCTCGTGAACAGGGTCGGCCGGCGGGCCATGTAGCGGCCGTTGATCAGCAGGTACAGGGTGTCGGAGACGAAGGGCGAGGGCCGCCGCGCGCCGAGCTCGTCGACGACGACCACCTCCGCCTCCTGGAGCGGACGCAGCAGATCGGCCTGGTTCCGCGGAGCGTCGGGCTGGAACGTCGCCTGGATGTCGGCGACCAGGCTGGTGAAGTCGACGAAGCGGCCGCCGACGCCGTACTGCTCGGCCAGCTCGATCAGCACCGCCACGGCAAGGTGCGTCTTGCCCCGGCCGCTCGGGCCGATGAACACCAGTCCGGCTTCGTTCAGCGATCCGTCGAGCTCCATGAACTCCTCGATGTACTGGTCGCAGTCGCGGCGCGCGGTGAGGAGCTGGTCGCCCACGTCCCCGGCGAGCCGGAAGTTCGTCAGACGGCAACCCTGGTACTTGGGCGGAATGCCCAGGTCGTCGACGCGGCGGCCGCGGACGCGGCTCGCGTGGCAGGTGCAGCGGCGCGCGCGGTTGGTGGCGAGGTCGACGATCCAGCCGCGCCCCTGGCAGAACTCGCAGTCTTCCCCGTTCAATCCTCGTCCTCGACCTTGACCAGCGCACCGCTTCGCACCCAGACCAGGGCGTGCCGGCGCCGGACACCCCGGCGGCGGTCCGCCGCGTCGCGCTCAACGATCGAGAGTAGCCGGTCCCGCTCGGCTTCGAGCCGCGCCAGCCGTTCCTGCAGCGTGAGAATGACCTCGACTCCCGCCAGGTTGACCCCCATATCCCGGGTCAGGGTCAGGATCGATTCGAGCCGGTTCAGGGAGTCTTCGTCGTAGAGGCGTGTGTTGCCATCGCTCCGTTGCGGCTCCAGAAGGCCCTCCCGCTCGTAGAGCCGGAGGGTCTGCGGATGGATGTCGTAGCGCTCGGCGACCTTGCTGATCATCACGTAGCGGCCGCCCCCCACCCGCCGGCGGCGGGACGGGCGACGGCGCTCACGCGACGACCGCGGCGGCGCCACCTAGTTGGTCCCTTTGTCCCCGGACGTGCTGCCGTCCCCGGACGTTTCATCCACGTCGACGAAGTCGGCGTCGATCACGTCGTCATCGGCGGCCTGGGGACCGCCGTCCCCGGGGCCGCCCGCGCCCGGAGGCGCGTCGGGAGCCGCCTGGGCGCTGGTCTGTTCGTAGATGACCTGCGCCAGCTTGTGTGAGGCCTCGGTCAGCCGCGCGGACGCGCTCTGCATGGCGGCGGCGTCTTCGCCCTCCATGCTCTTCTTCGCGTCCTCGATCGCGGACTCGAGTTCACCGCGGTCGCTGTCGGACAGCTTGTCCCGGTGTTCGGCGAGGTTCTTCTCCGTGCCGTAGACCAGCGAGTCGAGCTGGTTGCGGGCGTCGATCGCCTCGCGACGCTTCCTGTCCTCGTCGCTGTGAGCCTGGGCATCGGCCACCATCCGTTCGATCTCGTCCTTCTCGATGCCGCCCGAGCCCGTGATCGTGATCTTCTGCTCCTTGCCGGTGCCCTTGTCCTTCGCCGACACGTTGACGATGCCGTTGGCGTCGATGTCGAAGGTGACCTCGATTTGCGGCATGCCGCGAGGCGCCGGCGGGATACCCACCAGGTGGAAGCGGCCGAGCGTCCGGTTGTCGCCGGCGATCTCGCGCTCACCCTGGAGCACGTGGACCTCGACCGATGTCTGGTTGTCGCCGGCGGTCGAGAACACCTCGCTCTTGCGGGTGGGAATCGTCGTGTTGCGATCGATCAGCTTGGTGAAGACGCCGCCCAGCGTCTCGATGCCGAGCGAGAGCGGCGTGACGTCCAGCAGCAGGACGTCCGTGACGTCCCCCGCCAGCACGCCGCCCTGGATCGCGGCGCCGATCGCGACCACCTCGTCCGGGTTCACGCCGCGATGGGGCTCCCGTCCGAAGAACTCCTTGACCGCTTCCTGTACGGCCGGCATCCGGGTCTGGCCTCCGACCAGGACGATCTCCTCGATGTCGCTGGTGCCGAGGCCGGCGTCCCTGAGCGCCTGACGGCAGGGTTCGAGCGTGCTCCTGACCAGGTCCTCGGTGAGCTGCTCCAGCTTGCTCCGGGAGAGCTTGACGTTCAGGTGCTTCGGCCCCGAGGCGTCGGCGGTCACGAAGGGGAGGTTGATCTCGGTCTCCTGGACGCCCGACAGCTCGATCTTCGCCTTCTCGCCGGCCTCCTTGAGCCGCTGCATGGCCATCGGATCCTGGCCGAGATCGATGCCCTGGTCCTTCCTGAACTCCTCCAGCAGCCAGTCGATGATCCGCTGGTCGATGTTGTCGCCCCCCAGGTGCGTGTCGCCGTTCGTCGCCTTGACCTCGACCACGCCCTCGCCCACCTCGAGAATCGAGATGTCGAACGTGCCGCCACCGAAGTCGTAGACGGCGATCGTGCGATCGCCCTCCTTGTCCAGGCCGTAGGCAAGCGCCGCCGCGGTCGGCTCGTTGACCAGCCGCTCGACGGTCAGTCCGGCGATCTGGCCGGCATCCCGCGTGGCCTGACGCTGGGCGTCGTTGAAGTACGCCGGGACCGTGATCACGGCGCGCTCGACCGGACCGCCGAGATAGTCCTCGGCCGCCTGCTTCAGCTTCTGCAGCACCATGGCCGAGATCTGGGGCGGGGTGTAGGTCTTGCCCGCGGCTCCGATCTGCACGTCGTCGCCGGCGCTCGAAACCGTGTAGGGGACCATCTTCTGCTCTTCCGAAACCTCGCCCAGGCGCCTCCCCATGAAGCGCTTGATCGAGAAGACCGTGTTCTCCGGGTTGGTCACCGCCTGTCGCTTGGCGACCTGGCCGACGAGCCGCTCGCCCTTCTCGGTGAACCCGACGATCGACGGCGTGGTCCGGCTTCCTTCCGAGTTCGGAACTACCTTGGGGTCCGAACCCTCCATCAGGGCGACGACGCTGTTCGTCGTCCCCAGGTCGATGCCAATGATCTTGCTCAAGACTCTCTCTCCTGAATCGTCCGGTCTGTGAACCCGAACGGGTCGGTTCTCATGTCTGGTGCTTCAGGCCAGTGCGGTAAGAAAACCGCACGAGCAGGCCCAACGCGACGGGGAGACTAAGACCTAAGCGATCTATTGTCAAGTCCCAGGAGGCGGCAATCTGATTGCGGAATGCTCAGATTCTCTGCAGGGCCGCCGCTGAAACGGATCCGGATCGTCAGCCCGTCAGTTGCCGCTCTTCTCGACGTACCGCATCCGGAGCTGCGCGAGGAGATCCTCGAGCACGGCCGTCTCCTGCTCGGAGACGTTGCCCCGCGTCTTCTCCTGCAGCACCGCCAGCAGGTCGATGTGGAGCCGGGCACGCGGCAGATCCTGGGCGCTCTGACCGTCCGGGAGCTGGGCGTCGCCCAGCAGGAAGGCGATCGGCTCGGCGAGCACGGCGACCAGGTCCATGAACCCCGGCGACTGACCTCCGTGCGGCGGCATGTGCGGCGCCTCCGCGGCTCCGGAGCCCGGAGACGGCGCCGCGGATGCGGCCTGTGCAGGCCCTCCAGCCGGCGCCTCGCCCGCACTCGCCGCCCTTTCCGGTTCAGCGACAGGAGGCGGCTGTTCCGCGGCCGGCGCAGCCGTCCCGGCCTTCTGCTGCTCGAGGAAGCGGTACTCTTCGCGCAGTTCGCCGTCGTCCGTGAACATCCTTCTGTCGGTGACTTTCACTTCCGACCTCCGCTCCCAACGAATGCAGGATCCTAACAAAGGAGACGGCGGCGGCACCGACTCCTGCTCGCTCGCTCCGATCGCCGAGCTGATCGACCGGCTGCGCGTCGACTGCCCCTGGGACCGCGAGCTGTCACTGGCGGATCTCCGCGCATACCTGATCGAGGAGGCTCACGAACTGGCCGCGGCGATCGACGAACGGGATCCCGCCGCGATCAACGAGGAACTGGGCGACCTGCTGTTCGAGGCGGTGTACGTCGCCCGGCTGACCGCCGCCGAACTGGACGAGATGCCCCTCGGCGGAGCGATCCGCACCGTGATCGACAAGATGGTCGCCCGGCATCCCCACGTCTTCGGAGACGAGAAGGACCAGGCAGGACCGGGTTCCGCGGCCGAAGTCGCGGCGATGTGGGAACAGCGCAAGCGGAACTCCGACGGCGATCGTTCCGTGCTGGACGGCGTGCCGGCCTCGCTGCCGGCGCTGGTCGGCGCCTACCGGCTCGGCCAGAAGGCGGCCGGTATCGGTTTCGACTGGGACTCGACCGAAGCCGTGCGCGCCAAGGTGGCGGAGGAACTCGCCGAGCTGGACCACGAGACGGCCGGCGGCGAGGCCTCCCAATCGGCCGAGGCGAAAGCGCGGGTCGAAGAAGAACTGGGCGACGTGCTGTTCGCGGTCGCCAACCTCGCCCGCCACCTGGAGGTGGACCCGGAGCGCGCGCTGGCGGCGGCGAACCGGAAGTTCCGCCGCCGTTTCGCGGCAATGGAGGCGGAGCTCGGGCCCGGCGGCGAGCACCGGATGGAGGAGCTGGAGAGGTTGTGGGAGCGGGCGAAGGGGAGGGAGGGGAGGAAAGGTCGGGCTTCGCCCGGCGATCCCTAGCCGCAGTGCACGGTCGACGCCACGAAGCGCGCGGTTCCCGTCTTTTCTCGTGCGTCTTCGTCCGCAAAGCCAGTACCTGCCCAGCTCACCGACTGCCATTGCCCGTTCTGGCCGTTCATGCCCGAGATTGGCCGGGTTCCGCCAGAAAGTGTCCGTGATCGGCTAGAAAATGGCCGTACTTGACGATTCGTGGCCGCTAGCGTTTCTTGGGTAGACAAACCAACCGCCCAAGTTGGGCGAGGGAGGAACCATGAAGAACGCCCTGTCGGTCACCCTGGGAATCCTACTGCTCGCGACTGCGGGATTCGCTGGCACGGATCCCGTCGCGCCCGATCCCGCGCCGACCGCACCGGTTCACATCGGAGATCGAGCCGAGAAGGTCCCTGACATTGCTCCGCTGGTCGCTGCTCTCCAGCCTGCGGTCGATGCGAAGCAGTGCGGAACACGTGCTGCGAGCAACGCGTCGGATGACGATACCGACGCTTGTGACGATTGCCAGTTCGCCTGCTTCGCGGAATGGCGCAAATGCAGGCGAAGCTGCGGCTTTGACGACTGGTACGACTGCCACGACAGGTGCGTCGACGAGTTGATCTGGTGTCAGACTACGGGATGCGCAGACGTGTGCGACTCTTCAGCGGAAGGCCGCGTCGGCAAGTAGAGCGTGACCTTCGGTATGAACCGAGTTCTCCATCTGGCCCCGTCGCTCGCTCTCCTGCTTGCGGCAGGGCTCGCCGCCCAACCGGGCGAGACCTTCGTGGACACCATCGATGTACAGGTGGTTGAGATCGATGCCGTCGTTACCGACAGGAGGAGCCGCCCGGTAAGCGGGCTGAAGCGCGAGGACTTTGAGCTCTTCGTGGATTGGCAACTCGTAGAGATCGCGAACTTCTATGAAGCGACGGTGGTCGGCGAGCGGCCGAACGGCGGAAACGGCCAGGGAGCGAGCGCTCGAGGGGCTTCATCCAACGCGAACGAGGGTCAGTTCACCGTCGTCTTGCACCTGGACGACGCGAACGTGCTTCCATCGCACCGCACTCGTCTCTTGAGGCGGCTCGAAACCGCCGTCGAGCCGTGGCGAACGCTCGAGGCGAGCTTCATGCTAACCCGGTTCGAGAACCGTCTGGAGGTCCTGGTACCGCCAACCCGTGATCTGAACGAACTCGCGAAGGCAGCCGCAGCGATCCCGAAAGGCTCACCGCGCGCGATTCAAGGGGGCGAAGGCGCTCGTCGTTACGCCATCAGGAGTCTGATCGATAGCCACGAAGCCTGCGCCTCGATGCGGGCCTGCCGCCCTTGCGAGGATAACTGGGGCGAATTGTTATCCCAGGCGCGACAGTACGCAACCAACCAGACGAGTACAGCCGCCGCGGCGGTCGGCGGCCTTGCCGATCTGGTCACGACGCTGGCCGGCGTTCCGGGGAAGAAGGCGGTCGTGTACGTGACAGACGGCCTGCCGCAACGGCCGGGCCTCTCCATACTTGACTATCTCGGCAACCAGCTTTGCAGGGACCTCAGACCCAACGCACCCTCCGAAGTAGCGGCCGAGATGGTGCAGTACGACGAAGCCAACAGATTCAACCGACTCGCCGCGCATGCCAACGCCAACAGGGTCACCTTCTACGCTCTGGACGCCGCCGGACTACGTGATGCGGTAGGCGACATCTCGGTCGACAGTCCCGCCCTCGCCCCCCGCTTCGAGAACACGAGCCTCTTCGCGACGAACGCTCAGAGCGGGTTGCACATCGTGAGCACCGAGACCGGCGGCAAGGCGCTGGTCAACACGAACGACCTGGCGAGCCTCTTCGACGACGTTTCGAGCCACCTCTCAGCCTCGTACTCGCTCGGCTTTCAGGCTGCGCCCGGCAGGTCGGGTGAGATCCGCCAGGTGAGCGTCAGATTGGCTCGACACGCCGCCAGGAATCGCAGGATCGACTATCGCCGGAGCTACCGCGAGAAGTCGCTCGACGAACGCCTCGCCGAGCGGCTGCTTTCCGTCGCCTATCTTGGCGCCACGGAGAATCCGCTCATGGCCGGCATCGGTTTGGAAACCACCGAGCCGCAGGAGAACAACCTGCACGAATTGACGGTCGCGGTGACGGTCCCAGCCGAAGCGATCTTCTCCCTGCCATCCCGCGGAGGAGAAACAGGCCAACTCCGCCTGTGGCTCATGGCCGTGGAGAAGGAGACGGGCGCTCGCACAACAGTGCGTCAGAAGTCCCTTCTGGTGGGCGGGAGCAGCGGAACCGCCCCCATCAACGGCTCGTACCGCTTCGAGGTGGGGATGGACCTGCCGGCAGGCAGCTACCAGATCGCCGTCGGCGTGCGCGACGAGACGACCGGCGTGACTTCCCTGGTCCGCCAGTCCGTAGCCGTGCCGAGTGCCGGAGCTACCGGCATCTGAGCCTCTTACGCCGCTCCATCGGCGCCCTTCTCGAGCCACCGTTTCCGGTACTCCGACGGGCTGCAGCCCATATGTTCGTGAAAGGCTCGGCGAAAGGTCCGTTCGCTGTGGAACCCGACCGTGAATCCGACCTGGCCGACAGCGTCGTTGTGGTCCTCCAACAAGACGCAGGCTCGTTCGACCCGGCGGTGCGCCAGCCACACGACGAACGGCGTTCCGACGTGCTGCCGGAAGTATCTGGAGAATCCCGTTGGCGACATCGCCGCAACGGCGGCCACCGAGTGACTGTCCAGGCGTTCAACGAAGTGCTCGTCAACGTACCGCCGCACCCGGGCCAGCCGCTCAAAGTAGCTGAACGGGTCGGCGCCGTCCGGGAGAGTATCTGGAGAATCGGCATCACCGGCCGGGCCCTCTTCGTCCAGGGTCGTGAGTTCGATCTCCGCGAAAGCGAAGTCGTAGACCTCGATCCGCCGGGTGGCGGCCACCGGAACTCGACGATGCCAACCAGGCGCCCACTCGACGAAGGTGTGGAACTCGTTGTTCTCGCCCACGGGATCGACGCCCTCCGGCAGGGCGTTCACAAAGGCCTCGTCATAGCGTCTGCCGGCGAGCTCAGCCGAAACAGCGCCCGTATCGACCGAGCACACCCACGAGGACACTCCGGCGGCCGCCAACTCCTTCATATGCTCGCGAGAATCGCGACCCCAGAGGGGAAACGCGGGCTCCATACCGCTCCGCCCGACTCCCAACGACAGGCGCTCACGATGCTGGTCCGACGACAGGTTGCCAAACACCACGAACTCCAGGCCTTCAGCCCGAGCCGCACTCAATGCCCGTTGGTAGGCGGCTTCACGTTGCCTCTGCGAAGTGGTCCAATCGACCGGAACCAGCTGTAGCGGCAGTCCCACCGCGGCCGCCTGCCGCTCCAGCATCTCGCCACGGACGCCATGAAGAAGTGCGCGACCGTTCTTCTCGTTCACCGGTGAGACGAGACCCAGCACATCCCAGGCAGGATCCTGTTGCAGCAGATACAGGGCCCATGCCGAGTCCTTGCCGCCGGTCCACCAAACCAGCGCTTGCTGCGGACGCCACCGAAAGGCCGACCCGCGCACCGGCTACAACTGCGCGGGCGCCGTCGGAGCCTCCAGGATGAGCTCCAGGGCGTCTTCCAGCACCGGGTCGGATCCGTCCTCCGGTTCGCCAAAGGAGAACGTGTTCACGCGGCGGTCGTTGCTGACGCGGATTCGGCCGTTCAACCGCTCGCCCTCCGGGTCCGTGTAGAAGGCCGCGGTCGTTTCGAGCAGGCCGCCGCCGTTCGGCAGCTCGATCTGCTGCAGCGTTCCGGCGTAGCCGAAGGTCGACTCGCCGTAGTGGTCCGCGTCGACCGACTCACGCAGGACGGCGGTCAGGACCTCGGCCGGTCCCTGGGAACTGCGATCGGTCAGGACGTCGATGCTTCCCGAGTACAGGCCCCCCGCGCCTTCGAAGGTCTCGAGCTTCCGGTCCTCCCGGTCGACCAGGCTGCCCAGCTCGCCCCCGGCGAACAGGCCCGCTACCGCGTAGGCGGCCTCCGCGGAACCTCCCGCGACCCCGCGGAGATCGATCAACAGGGAGTCGCCGGCGTAGCCGTCGAGCAACGCCTCCACCCGGGCGGCCGTGCCGGAACCGAAGCTCGGGATCCTCAGCACGCCGACACCGTCGACCTCTTCGAACTCGGGTTGCAGCGGCTCGTACTCGTCCAGGGTCAGACTCACGTCGACGCTGTTCCCGCGCCGCACCAGTTCCAGCTCCAGTTCGGAACCGACCGGGCCGGCGAGCTGGCGCCGCAGCTCCCACAGGGGCATCGCGCGGGACGAGCGACCGTTGATGCCGGCGACGATGTCGTTCCGCTCCAGGCCCGCGGCCTCGGCCGGGCTGCCGCCGTCGACCGCGACCACATAGGCGGTGCCGCGCTCCTTGAGCACGAGGACGCCCGAATGCCGGCGGCCCACCTCACGCGCCGCCCGGTACGACTCGACTTCGCCCGGCGGTACGTAGACCGAGAAGGGATCGAGGGCATCCGTCACGCCATCCATGGCGCCCGCCGTCAGGCTGCGTCCGTCGGTCGCCTCGACGTACGAGCCGCGGATCAGCCGAAGTACCTCCTCCCACAGTGTGAGGTACTTGTAGATCGAGTCCCGTCCGCCGTCTTCCGCGTCGTCGCTGGCGCCCAGCCAGGCGCCGCCGGCAAGACCAAGGACCAGGAGCAGGGACAGGCAGACGACCGTCAGCCGGCCGCCGCCGAGCCGGCGGCGGCGACGCGCCGGCGACCGCCCGCTGCCTTCCGCGTCCACCGCTCTCTCAGGCGAGCGAAGCGACCGCCTCGTCCTCGTCGTCCAGAATGTCCAGCACGGTGATCAACTGGGTGATCTCGAGCACGCCCAGCACCCTCTTCGGCAGGGAGAACAGGCGCAGCTTGCCGCCGCGGTTGGTGACGGTCGTGTAGGCGGCGACCAGTTCGCCGACACCGGAGGAGTCGATCGAACGCACCCGCCCCATGTTGAGCAGGATGCTCGTGGCGCCCTCGCCGACCGCCGCGTGGACGGCCTCTCTCAGAGCCACGTCGCCCTCGCCAATCGTGATCCTGCCCTGGAGGTCGAGAATCGTCGCTCCATCGCGCTGGCGCTTTTCAATCTTCATTCGCTTCTCCCTGGTCTGCTTCGGCGCTGCCGCCCGGGGCGCCGAACTTCTTGTGAAGCCGGACCTTCGTGCCGCCGTCGACGCCGAAATCGTAGTCGATCTTATCCATGAACCTGCGCATGTAGAAGATGCCCCTGCCCTCCGTCTTGAGCAGGTTGTCGGGGGCCAGCGGGTCCGCGACGGCGCCCGGATCGAAGCCGCTGCCCTGGTCCTCGACCGTGATGTCGAGTCCGCTCTCGCCCACCGCCAGACACACCTCCACCTTCTTCTCGGGATCCAGCGCGTTGCCGTGCTTGATCGCGTTGGTCAGTGCTTCCCGCAACGCGATGCCCATCCAGTACCCGGTCTCTTCGTCGATCGGCAGGGACTCGAGCGTTTCGTCGAGCACCGCCTGAACCAGCTCGATGTTCTCGTAGCGGCTGTCGATCGAGAGCCGAATCGTCTGCTGGACAGGTTCCGGCACGGCGGCCTCCGCCTCAGGACCGGGCGCGGGTCGCGCCGCGCTGGTGCTGGTAGCGGCTGCCGGCCCCCGGCTCGCCGTACGCGGTCTCCGGCTCGGACTCCATCGCGATGAAGATGAGCTGTGCGATCCGGCGGCCCGCGTCGAGCACGAAGGGCACCGGGCCCAGGTTCTGCAGCTCCAGGGTGATGTTCCCCTCGAATCCCGGGTCGCACCAGCCGGCCAGCGAGTGGTTGATCCACAGCCGGCCCAGCGTCGACTTCAGCTTCAGGTCGCAGGCCACCGAACGCGGAATCCGCACGAACTCCAGGGTGGTGGCGAGCACGACCTCGTTCGGGAACAGCTTGATCCTGTCCCCGTGGAACTCCTCCGGGTCGCGGGTGGGGCAGATCCAGTGGTCGCCGACACGGACGTCGTAACTGGCCGCGTTCACCTGGTCCGGTTCGAAGGGGTCGACGCCGCCCGCTTCGCCCCAGGCGCTGATCCAGTGGTCCGGCTTGATCACGGCCGTTCCGCCGCTGTGTCGTCCACGTTCCCCACCTCAATAGAAGTACACGGGACCACCGTCCTCGCCACGGTGAATCGTCTCGACGAACCGGATGACGCCCTCCTTGAGCGACATGGTCAACGTCGACGTCCGGAAGCCGTCGCCAAAGAAGCGGACGCCCCGAAGCAGGTCGCCGCCCGTGACGCCGGTGCAGCAGAAGAGGATGTCGTCCCCCGGCGCAAGCTCCTCGGTGGTGTAGACGCGGTCGGGATCTTCGATGTCGAACTGGGCGAGGCGCCGCTTCTGCTCGTCCGAAAGCGCCGACAGCCGTCCCTGGATCTCCCCGCCGAGGCAACGCATCGCCGCCGCGGTGATCACGCCTTCCGGCGCGCCGCCGGCGCCGATCACCGCGTGGACGCCGGTGCCACGGACCGCCGCCGCGATCGCCGTCGACAAATCCCCGTCCCCGATCAGCTTGATGCGCGCTCCGGCGGTCCGGATGTCGTCGATCAGACCCCGGTGCCGGTCCCGGTCGAGAACGACCACGGTCAGGGCGCTGACGGCGCAGTCGAAGGCGGTCGCGATCGCCTTCAGGTTGTCCTCCACCGGTGCGTCCAGGTCGACCTTCCCGCGAGCGGTCGGGCCGACGACGATCTTGTCCATGTAGATGTCGGGGGCGTGGAGCAGGCCGCCGCGCTCGGAGGCGGCGAGCACCGCCATCGCGTCCGAAGCCCCGGTGGCGCAGAGGTTCGTTCCCTCCAGGGGGTCGACCGCGAAGTCCACCTGCAGGTCGCCCGCCGCCCTGCGGCCGACCTTCTCGCCGACGTAGAGCATCGGCGCCTTGTCCCGCTCCCCCTCGCCGATCACCACCCGGCCGTCGATCGCCATGTCCGCCAGGACCCCGCGCATCGCCTCGACGGCGACGTGGTCCGAGTGGTGGCGGTCGCCGTAGCCCATCGTCTGGGCCGCCGCGACCGCGGCGGCCTCGGTGACGGCGACGAAGTCATGATCGCGGAGCTCCCCGGTCACGAGCCGGCCCCCGCGGCGGCAGCGGCCGGCGCCGGCCGGTCGACCGCCTCGCGCGCCTGCTCGCGGCTCATCGGCGGGTTGAAGGAGGGAATGCCGGTGATCGCCTGGCCGATCACCAGACCGTGGATGTCGTGCGTCCCCTCGTAGGTGTAGACGGACTCGATGTTCAGCATGTGGCGGACCACCGGGTACTCGTCCGAGATGCCGTTGGCGCCCAGGATCTCGCGCGCCAGCTTCGCGCACTCGCGAGCCACCCAGATGTTGTTCCGCTTGCACATCGAGACGTGCTGGGGCTCCATCGTGCCGGCCGTTTTCAGCCCCGCCAACTGGTAGACGAGGAACTGTCCCTTGGTGATCTCGGTGATCATCCAGGCCAGCTTCTCCTGGACGAGCTGGTGGCTGGCGATCGGCTGACCGGCGAACTGCACCCGTTGCCGGGCGTACTCGAGCGCCGTGTAGTAGCACTCCATCGCCGACCCGAGGCCGCCCCAGCAGATGCCGTAGCGCGCCTGGTTCAGCGTCTGCAGCGCCGAGCCTATGCCCCGGGTGCCTGGCAGGATGTTGTCGGCCGGAATGCGGCAGTTCTGGAACGAGAGTTCGCCGGTCGCCGAGGCCCGCAACGAGAACTTGCCGTGCATCTCGACGCTGGTGAAGCCCTCCGTCCCCTTCTCGACGAGGAAGCCCCGGATCCCCTCGTCGGTGCGCGCCCAGACGACGGCCACGTCGGCGACGTTGCCGTTCGTGATCCACTGCTTGGCGCCGTTCAGCACCCAGCAGTCCCCGTCCCGGCGCGCGCGCGTGCGCATCGCCGAGGGGTTCGAGCCGAAGTCCGGCTCGGTGAGCCCGAAGCAGCCGATCATCCGGCCGCTCGCGAGTCCGGGAATGAACCGGTCCTTCTGCTCGCGTGAGCCGAAGGTGAGAATCGGATACATCACCAGGGAACTCTGGACCGAGACCATGCTGCGAACGCCCGAATCCCCGCGCTCAAGCTCCTGCATGACGAGGCCGTAGGCGACATCGCCCAGGCCCGGCAGCCCGTACTCCGAGAAGTTCGCCCCGAACAGGTTCAGATCGCCAAGTTCGGGAGCGAGTTCCATCGGCGCCTTCGCCTCGCGATGGCAGTGCTCGATGATGGGCTTCACGCGCTCGTCGACGAACTGGCGGACGGTGTCCCGCATGAGCCGTTCCTCGCCGCTGAGCAGCGAATCGAAGTTCATGAAATCAACGCCTGGAAATCGGTCCAAAGCCCTCTCCCGGGTGGTTCACGGCAGCGCCGAACCCTACCAGTAGGATGCCGGCCGTGACCCTGATTCGCTTGGCGCTCCCGCTGGTGGCCGGCGCCGCGTGCGCCTGGTGGATCGACCGATCCACAGCGGCGCGCGGGCTGCTGCCGCCCGGCTTCGCCGACGCCACGTGGGGCGACCTGCGCCGCCTCGCCGCGATCGTCCTGCTCGCCCTGGTGCTCTGGGTCGGCGTGTTCGCCGCCGCCGGGCAGATCGGCCTGCCGTCACCCGAGATCGACTTCGAGAACCTCTCGCCTGTCCTCCTGTTCCAGACGCACGCGATCCTGATGGCGACGCTGGCGAGCTGGCTCGTACTCGGCTACTGGAACTGCGGCCACCGCGCCAGCGAGGTGATTCAGAGCCAGCTCGGCCTGCGAACGCCGACCGGTACCAGCGTGCCGAAGGAGACCGGGCTCGGCATCCTTGCCGGCCTGATCCTCTGGGTGGGCGTGCTGGCCGCCGTGTTCATCGCGGCGCTCGCCGTCGGGCTGATCGGCGGCTTCGAGAACCTGCCCACCGAAGCGCCGGAAATGGTGCTTTGGATGGGCAGCCTGCCCCTCCTCCTCCGACTCATGGTCAGCCTCTCCGCCGGTGTCGTCGAGGAGCTCTTCTTCCGCGGTTTCCTGATGCCGAGGGTCGGTTTCTGGGCGTCGAACGTGCTGTTCGTCCTCGCTCACGCGAGCTACCAGCAGTCCTTCCAGCTCTTCGGTATCGCGCTTCTCTCGGTCGCCTTCAGCATGCTCGTGCGCTGGCGAGGCAACATCTGGCCCGCCATCGCCGCCCACTTCCTCTTCGACGCGATCCAGTTGCTGATCATCGTGCCAACAGCCGCCAGCGCGGCGGGCACTTGAGCGCCGCCCGTTGCCGAACGCCCGGTCTCAGACCAGCAGGCCCGCGATCGTCGCCGTCTGCAGGCAGGCGAGGGTGCCCGCGATCATCGCGCGGAGCCCGAGGCTGGCGAGTTCGCTCTTGCGCTCCGGAGCGATGCCGCCGATGCCGCCGATCTGGATCGCGATCGACGAGAAGTTCGAGAAGCCGCACAGGGCGTAGGTGGCGATGACCCGGGACTTCTCCGACAACTGGTTCTCCGCCGAGATGTCCTCGAAGCGGGAGTAGGCGACGAACTCGTTGGCCGCGGTCTTCAGGCCGAGCAGCGTCCCCACGGCGTCCGCCTCAGCCCACGGCACCCCCATGACCCAGGCCAGGGGCCGGAACAGGAAGCCGAGGATCATCTCCAGGTTCAGGCCCGGAAGGCCGATCCAGCCCCCCACCGGCCCGAGGAGGCCGTTGACCAGCGCCACGAGCGCGATGAAGGCGAGCAGCATGGCGCCGACGTTCAACGCCAGCTTCAGGCCGTCGCCGGCGCCCTGGGCGGCGGCGTCGATCATGTTGGACCAGGGCGTCCTGACCTTGAAGTCGGTCTCCGCCGAGACCCGCTCCGTCTCGGTTTCCGGGACCATCAGCTTGGCCATGACCAGGGCCGCCGGCGCCGACATGACGCTGGCGGCGATCAGGTGGCCGGCCGAGATGCCCATCCCCACGTAGGCAGCCATCACGCCGCCTGCGACCGTGGCGAAGCCGCCGGTCATCACCGCCATCAACTCCGAGCGGGTCATCTTGCCGACGTACGAGCGGATGAGAAGCGGCGCTTCCGTCTGGCCGACGAAGATGTTGGCCGAAGCGGACAGCGACTCGGGGCCGGAAGTGCCCATCACCTTCGTCATCACCACGGCGAAGACCTTGACCACCCGCTGGATGACGCCGAGGTGGTAGAGCACCGCGACCACGCTCGAGAAGAAGATGATCGTCGGCAGCACCCGGAAGGCGAAGGGAACGAGCTCGAACCCCTGGCCGAAGACGAACCGTGAGCCCTCGTCGGCAAACTCGAGGAAACCCGTCACGACTTCCGTCGCGCCGGCGAAGAAGGCTCGACCAGGGGCCGTCTTCAGGATGAGCAGCGCGAGGACGAACTGGATCGCGATGCCCGTGACGACGGTCCGCCAGCGGACCCCGAAGCGGTTCGTGGACAGCAGCCAGGCGATGCCCGGGATGACGAGGAGTCCGATGAGACCCGTCATCTATCGACTGACCGCCGGACCGGCAGCTATGGACCGCTCGCCTTCAGGAAGCTGAAGTAGTCGCTGTCGGTCGACACGACCAGCCAGGTGTTCGGGTCGATCGTCTTCTCGAACGCCTCCATCGTGCGCAGGAACTCGTAGAAGTTCCTCGACTGGACCGACTGGTTGTAGGCCGAGGCGTAGATCTCGGTGGCTTCCGCGTCCGCCCGGCCCCGAATCTCGGTCGCCTGACGGTAGGCCTCGGACTCGATCCGCTTCAGGTCGCGATCCATGTTGCCGAGGATCTCCGAGGCCTGGCCCTGTCCCTGGGAGCGGAACCGGTCGGCGATCCGCTGCCGTTCCGAGATCATCCGGTTGAACACGTCCGGCTCGACCTGCTGGCCGTAGTTGATCCGCCGGAACTGCACGTCCAGCACCTCGATGCCGAGATCGGCGGTCCGCTCCTGGGCCGCTGCCAGGATGTCCAGGCGGATCTTGTCGCGGCCGGTGACGATCTCTTCGAGGCCGCCGCCGCCGTCCTCGTCGAGGCCGCCGCCGGCGTCCGGGTACGACTCGTCCGCCGCGGCCTCGCGGTTCGAACTGCGGATCACCTCGATCAGGTCGTGGTTGGCGATCGCGTTGCGGGTCTCGCCGTCCAGGATGTCGTCGAGCCGCGACTGGGCGCCCAGCTCGTCGCGCAGGCGCTGGAAGAACAGCAGGGGATCCGAGATCCGCCACCGGGCGTAGGTGTCGACGAAGATGAACACCTTGTCGCGCGTCGGCAGTTCCTCGGCGGAGCCCTGCCATTCCAGGAAGCGGCGGTCGAAGTAGTGGGCCTTCTGGATGAAGGGCAGCTTGAACTTCAGCCCGGGAGAATCGATCGCGTCGCCGACCGGACGGCCGAACTGCGTGATGATCGCCTGACGATCCTCGGGAACGATGAACAGCGCGTTGCTCGCGACGAGCAGCAGCACCAGGACCAGCAGGATGGTCAGGATCTTCACGGCGTTCCCTCCCCGGCCTGCTGGGCCGCGACCTGCTGCGACGTCCTCGCCGCGCTGACTCCTTCGAAGCTCATGATCGGGGTCAGACCCTCGACGTCCTCGTCGACGACGATCTTCCGGCCCACGCGGGGCAACACCCGCTCCATCGTCTCGATGAACATCCGCTTGCGCGTTACCTCCGGCGCCCGGCGGAACTCCGTGTAGAGGGCATTGAAACGGGTCGCGTCGCCCTGGGCCCGGTTGACCCGGTCGAGCGCGTAACCCTCGGCCTGCTGGATCGTCTGCAGCGCCCGACCCTCGGCTCGGGGAATGACCCGGTTGTACTCAGCCTCGGCTTCGTTGACCAGCCGCTCGAGCTCCTGCTCGGCCTGGTTGACCGCGTTGAAGGACGGCTTGACCGGCTCGGGCGGATTGTTGCTCTGGAGCACCACCTGGTCGATGGCGATGCCGGTCTCGTACTGGTTGCACAGCTCCTGCAGCTCGACCTTCACCGCGCCCTCGATCTCGGCCCGGCCGACGGTCAGCACTTCGTTCACCGTGCGGTCCCCGACCACCTTGCGCATCACCGCCTCGCTCATGTCGCGGAAGGTCTCGTCGAGGTTCCGAACCCGGAAGAGATACTGGTACGGGTCGACGACCCGGTACTGGACCACCCACTCGACGACCGCGGCGTTCAGGTCGCCGGTCAGCATGTTCGCCTCGTCCGGATTGGCCACGAAGGCGCTTCGCACCCCCACGCTCTCGCTGCTGAAGCCGAACTCCTGCTTCAACTGGCGCCTGACCGGCACCTTGGTCAACTGATCGACGAGAGGGATCTTGAAGCGCAGGCCAGGCTCGGTCGTGCCGGCGTACTTCCCGAGACGGAGGATGACGCCCACCTCCTCGGGCTGCACCGTGTACACGCTGGACAGGGCCAGGAGGCCGGCCACCACGACGACGGCGATGATCTTCAGGCCGCCCAGGCGCTCGCGCAGCGCCTTGGTCACGTTGCCGAGATCGAGGGGGCTGTCGGCGCCGGGAAAGTTGTCAGACATAGCCAACGAGGCTATGCCATCGGCCCCCGGAAAACAACCGCCGGAGCGGTAGTCTCACCGCCTATGCCGCCGCGTTTCGACGACGACGGGAGGACGCTCCGGCTGTCCGTGGCGGACCTGCTCGAACACAGCGCCGCCAGGCACCTCGGGTTCGCCAACCGCGGCGGCTTCGAGCGCCTGTGGGTGGGTCAGGCGATCCACAGCCGGTACCAGGAGCAGGCGATGGAGGGCGAGCCGAGCTACCGGCGCGAGGTCGAGCTCTCGTTCGAGTTCGAGCACCGGGGCTGGAGGGTCACCCTGAACGGCCGGGCGGACGGCCTCTACCGGGACGCGGACGGCCGTCTGGCGATCGAGGAGATCAAGTCCGTGCGGCCCAACACGGAGCCCTCGCCGGCGTTGCTCGCCACCTACCGCCGGCAGGCCGCGATCTACGCCTGGATCGTCCACCGCTCGGGCGTCGCCGCCGCGCTGCCGGTGCGCGCCGAGCTCGTCCTGATCGAGATCGGCACCGCCGAAATCGACCGCCTCGACGTGGAGCTCGACTTCGAGGAGCTCGACTCCGACATCCGGCTGCGGCTCAACCGACTCGTCCGCGAGTACGAGTCGGAGAGGGCGGAGCGCCAGCGCCGCGAGCTGGCCGCCGAACGGCTCGAGTTCCCCTTCCACCAGCCCCGGCCCGGCCAGCAGGAGATCATCGAACGCTCCGGCCTCGCCGTCGAGCAGCGCGAACACCTGCTGGTCCAGGCGCCGACCGGCCTGGGCAAGACGGCCGCCGTCCTGTTCCCGGTGCTCCGCGAGGCCCTGGCGAACGACCTGCGCGTGTTCGTGCTCACCGCGAAGAACACGCAGCAGGCGATGGCCAACCGGGTGATCGACCTGCTGAACCGGGAGCGCGCCTTCCACGCCCTGCACCTCCGCGCCAAGGCGCGGATGTGCGCGAACGACGAGATCATCTGCCACGAGGACTACTGTCAGTACGCCCGCGACTACTACGTCAAGCTGCAGCGGAGCCAGGTCATCCCCCGGCTGCTCGACGAGCACGGCCTGCTGGAACCGGACACGATCTTCGACGTCTCGAAGGGGGTCCGGGCCTGCCCGTTCGAGATCAGCCTCGAACTCGGCCGGCGCGTGCAGGTCGTGGTCGGCGACTACAACTACGCCCTCGACCCCTTCGTCAAGCTGACCGAGTTTCAGGGCGACGCCGACCTGTCCGGCACCGTCCTCATCATCGACGAGATCCACAACCTGATCGACCGCGGCCGCGGCTACTACAGCCCGGAACTCTCGGCGGCGAGCTGCCGGGCGGCCCGGGCGGGTCTGCGCCGGGCCGGCCGCGGCACGGAGGGCGGCCCGACGGAGCGCCTGCGGGAACTCTGCGCCGCTCTGGAAGAACTGATCCAGGGCGAGGTCGACTTGGCAGTAGACGCGCCCGACCGCAACGCGGTGGCCGAGGGCGCCGCGCCCGAAGAACAGCTCTGGCGCCTGCGGCCCGCCTTCGACCGGGGCTTCGTGGACTACCTGGAGTTTCGCCGCGACACCCGTTCCTTCGCCGCCAACGACGCCTTCGTCGAGCTCTACTTCGAGCTGCTGCGGTTCCTGAACACACTCCAGCTCGCCTCGCAGCCGAAGCACGCGGAGTCCTTCAGCTTCCTGTTCCGGCGGATCGATCGGGAACCCAGCCTGGCCATCCTGTGCAAGGACGCAAGCTCCTTCCTGGGAGCCACGATCAACCGCTGCCGCTCGACGATCGGCCTCTCCGCGACCCTGCAGCCGTTCGAGTTCTACCGCGACCTGCTCGGCCTCGACCCGGACCGCACCTCGACCCTCGAGGTGCCGAGCGCGTTCCCGGCCGGGAACCGGCGGGTCGTCGTCGACACCTCCGTCACGACGACCTACCGGACCCGCGACCAGAACTACGGCCCGATCGCCGAGCGGCTGGCCGAGTTCGCCCGGTCCGTGCCGGGGAACTCGATGGCGATCTTCCCCAGTTACAGGTTCCTCGCCGAGGTCCAGGAGCGGCTGCCCGACTGCGGCCGCAACGTGATCGTCCAGCAGCAGACGACCAGCGAGGCGAAGCGCCAGGAAGTGCTCGACACGCTGACCAGTCCGCTCGCCGCCGACACCCTGCTCCTGGCGGTGGCCGGCGGCGTGTTCTCGGAGGGCGTCGACTATCCGGGCGAGGCGCTGCTCGCCGTGGCCGTGGTCGGCCCCTGCCTGCCCGCGGTGACGATGGAGCAGAAGCTGCTTCAGGCCTACTACGACGAGCGCTTCGAGCGCGGCTTCGAGTACGCCTTCGTCGTTCCCGGAATGACCCGCGTCGTCCAGGCCGCCGGCCGCCTGATCCGCTCCGCCGAAGACCGCGGCGTGATCGCCCTCTTCGACCGCCGGTTCCTGCAGCGCCCGTACCGGCGCCACCTCCCCTCCGAGTGGTGGCCCGACCCGGTCGACGATGAGGAAGCCGACCTCGCCGGCCATCCGGCTACCACCGCCGCCGCCTTCTTCTCATGACACAGCTCCTCCACCGGATCGAACGCTTCATCCTCGGGGCCGACGGCGACTTGGACGAACTCGCCGCGGCCGCCGCCCGCTTCGGCTACGAGCGGGTCGAGCCGTACCGCCGGCTCTGCGATCGCCGCGGCGTCACTCCCGCCACGCTCGACGACTGGCGCGCCGCTCCGGCCGTGCCCACCTCCGCCTTCAAGTCGCTGCGGCTCGCCGCCGCCGAACCGCTGGAGACCTTCCGAAGCAGCGGCACCACCCGCGGCGCGGAACGGCGAAGCGTCCACTACCACCCCTACCCCGATCTCTACCGGACGGTGATCGACGCGAGCTTCCCCGCCGCCTGCCTGCCGGCCGGCTCGGCGCGCATGCCGATCCTCTCCCTCATCCCGGACCGCGCCACCGCCTCCGACTCGAGCCTGTCGTTCATGGCGGCCCACGTCTTCGAGCGCCACGCCGCGCCCGGCAGCGCCTGGGCCGTCTCGCGGGACGGAATCGACGTCGAGCAGGCCCACCGCTGGCTGCAGAACCACGACGGCGGCGAGCCCGTGCTGATACTGGCCACCGCTCTCGCCCTCATCCTCCTGCTTGACCACCTGGAGGACCGGACCGGACACCGCAGCGCGGCACCGGCAGGTCGCAGCGGGCGACATTCCACGGGTGGATCGGCCCGCATGCGTGGATCGACATCGATCCGGCTGCCGCCGGGCAGCCGCGTCTTCGAAACGGGCGGCTTCAAGGGCCAGCGGCTGGAAACAACGCCCGAGGCGGTCCGGCAACGCGCCCGCACCCTGCTCGACCTCCAACCGGACGCGGTGGTGCGCGAGTACGGCATGACCGAACTGACCAGCCAAGCCTACTCCCGCCCCGGCGGCGAGCGGCTGCGCACGCCGCCCTGGATGCCGTTCCGCGTGCTGGACCCCGACACGCTCGAAGAGGTCGAGGAAGGCGAGACGGGCCTTCTCGCCTTCTTCGACCTGGCCAACCTCGGCTCCGTCTGCCACGTCCTGACCGAAGACCTCGGCGTCCGCGAAGGCGACGCCTTCCGCCTGCTCGGCCGAGCCAGCGGCGCGGAACTCCGCGGTTGCTCGTTGACGGCGGAGGAGCTGGGGGCCGCGTGACCGTTCTCTCGCTCCAGGTCGCTGCCCACCGGGTGCGCCGGCGCCCCCGCCGGCATCCGGCGCGAAGCGCCGGCTCCGCATGATTTCACCCGTAGCCATCGCTCAACGCCTGGCCGCGGCGGCTCCGGCTCTGCGCGCCACCTCCGACGACCAGCTCCTCGCCGCCTGGAACGACACCCTCGCCGCCTTCCTCGACCCCGGCAGCCCCGAGCGCCGCAACCTCGACCCCGACCTGCTGCAATCCACCGGCCTCACTCCGGCCGGCCTGGACCACGGCCTCCAGAGCATCGGCAGCGGCATGCTCGGCGAAGCCGCGGCCACCGAACTCGCCCGCCCGCTCCGCCAGAACGAAGACGGATTCAGCCTGGTCGTCCTGCCCGCCGAACCACCCGGCCTGATTCTCCAGTCCCTCCTGCCCGCACTCGCGGCCCGCGCTCCCGTCCTGTTCAAGTCCTCCCGTGCCGAGCCCCACTTCGCACCGGCCTTCCTCACTGCTCTCGGCCGCCGCCTGCCGGTGCTCCTCAACGCCTGCGCCGTCGCCACCTGGACCGGCGGCGACCCGGAAGTCGAGATGCCGCTCCACGCCTCGGCCCGCCTGGTCGTCGCCTATGGCGGCGACGAGACGGTCACCGCGCTACGAACTGCCGCCCCCGGCCGGATCGTCACCTTCGGCCCGAAGCTCAGCCTCGGCTGGGTCGGTACCGGCGCCGATCTGGAACGGGCGGCCCGCGGCATGGCGCTCGACATCGCGACCTTCGACCAGCGCGGTTGTCTCTCGGTCCACGCCGTGTTCGTCGCCCCGGCAGCCGCCTCCGCGTTCGCCACGGCCCTGGCTAGCGCCCTCAACGAACTCGTGACCGAACTTCCCCCCGGCCGCACCGACCCCGCCGACCGCGGCGGCGTCCGCCTCGCCCGGGAAGACGCGGACCTCCGCGGCCTGACCTGGCACGGCAACGCGCTCGGCGCCGGCACCGTCATCCTGGAGAAGGACGTGCGGATCAGCCCCTCACCCGGCCTCCGCACGGTCCGCGTTCATCCGGCCGAGGGCGTTCCGCCGCTCGAAGACTGGAAGCGCCGGCTTCAGGGCCTCGCCGTAGCCGGCCACATGCCCGCGAGCGTCCGCCGCGCCTTCGAGCAGGCCGGCGTCTCCCGCTTCGCCCCCGCCGGCGCACTCCAGACCACCGACGCAGCCTGGCGAAACGACGGCATCGATCTCGCCGCCGAGTTCGCGGGAAGCGCCGACCGCGAATCGAACTCGAACGCGGCCTGAATGGCTTGCACGATCGCTACGCTCGCGCCTTCCGGCGTCTGGCGGACTAGCCGCGCGCCCAGTGTGACTACGGCTCTGGCGGCAACCCCGACACCGTCTCGGCCACCACGCCATCCTTCACCCGGAACGAGCGCGGCAGCGTCCGGTAGAGCGGCGCCAGGAAGGTCGGCGGGGCTTCGCGGATCTCGAAGGCGGGGCCGTACGACCAGAAGAACGCACGGTTCTCGTCCGGCGTCGCCGAGCTGAGGACCCACATCCGGCCACCGGCGAAGACGTGCTGGTTCAGGCCGTCGACGGCCTTGCCAAGGTCCTCGTCGAGGTCGGCGATGACCAGCCAGTGCTCGCCTTCCTCCAGTTCCGGAACGACCGTGCTCAGGCAAAGCCGGCTGTCGCCGTCGCCGCTGCAGATCTCGTCGATCACAAGGTCCGGCTTCAGCCGGGTCGCGATGTTGTCGAGCGGGAGGTCCGGCGCGGCCCGGGCGAAGGCGAGCAGCCCCACCGTCAGGGTGCCGACGACGGCGAGCCGGATCCAGGGCGCGCCCTCGGCCGCGCGCCGGCCGAGGAACGCCACGGCCAGTGCCGGCACCATGAGCGCCAGGTCCTGCCAGAACGCCTCCGCCGGCGTCCGCTCGACCAGGTTGCCGAAGCAGCCGCAGCCGGCTTCGTCCTCGGTCGCGATGCCCCGCAGGTCGCGGTAGTAGGCGCGGCCGGTGAGAAACAGGAAGAAGGCGACGAGGAGCGCCGACGGCCCGAGCACCCACACCCGGCGAAGCCCCAGGATCAGCGCGCTGCCGAGACCCATCTCGAGCGCCAGCGCGATCGCGGTGACCACGACGGCCGGCAGCAGGAAGTCGAGGCCCTCGATCTCGACCAGCTTGACGAACGCCTGCGGGTCGAGCGCCTTGACGACGCCCCCGAACACCAGCACGGCGCCCAGAAAGGCGCCTCCGGCCCAGCCGACGATTGGCAGCAGCCGGTGAACCGGCCCTTCCGGGACGGCCGCGCGGGTTTTCCGGGCCACGTTACCGGGCATCTTCTGTCGTCGGTCTGGCGTTCATCCGTTGTTATCCTGACCTGAGGCCTCGACGACCGGCGAACCGCGCCGCCACTGGGTGCGCCGGCGTCCCCGCCGGCCGTAGCGCGGGTCTTCCGACCCGCGAGTGAAGCGTCGCGAAGCGGCTAAGCCCGAACCCGTCAACCGCGCAGATTACCCCATGATTTCCATCTCCAACCTCGCCAAGAGCTTCGGCGAACAGACCCTGTTCGAGGGCGCGACCGTCCGCTTCGCCAAGGGCGAGCGGTACGGCATCGTGGGCTCGAACGGATCGGGGAAGTCCACCCTGCTGCGCATCCTGAGCGACGAGGAACCGGCCAGCGAGGGCTCGATCTCCATCCCCAGACGTTGCCGGCTCGGCGTGCTGAGGCAGGACCACTTCGAGTACGAGGAAGTGCCCATCCTCGACGTCGTCATGATGGGCAACGCCGAGCTCTGGAATGCGATGGTCGAAAAGGACCGCCTGCTCGAGCGCGCCGACGAGCACTTCGACGGCGACCGCTACGCCGAACTCGAGGAAGTCGTCATGCGCTGGGACGGCTACTCCCTGGAGTCGCGCGCGGCCGAGATCCTGGAGGGACTGGGAATCGACACGGAGGTCCACCGGGAGCCGCTGTCGATCCTCTCCGGCGGTTTCAAGCTCCGTGTGCTGCTGGCCCAGACTCTGGCCGCCGCCCCGGACGTCCTGCTGCTCGACGAGCCGACGAACCACCTCGACATCCTGTCGATCCGCTGGCTCGAGAAGTTCCTGACCGACTTCAAGGGAGTCGTCGTCGTCGTCTCCCACGACCACCGTTTCCTCGACAACGTCTGCACCCGGATCCTCGACATCGACTACGAGACCCTGACCGTCTATCCCGGCGCCTACTCCAACTTCGAGCAGAAGAAGGTCGAGGAGCGCGCCCGCCGGGAGGCCGAGATCGCGCAGCGCCAGCAGGAGATCGACCACCACCAGAAGTTCGTCGACCGCTTCCGCTACAAGGCCAGCAAGGCGCGCCAGGCCCAGAGCCGCGTGAAGCTGATCAACCGGATGACGATCGAGCCCCTGCCGCAGAGCTCCCGCCGCTACCCGCTGTTCCGCTTCGACTCACGGCGTCCGTCGGGAAAGCGCGTGCTGACCCTGGAGGGAATCTCGAAGAGCTACGGCGACAACCAGGTGCTCGACGACGTCTCGCTCGAGGTCGGCCGCGGTGAACGGGTCGCGGTGATCGGGCCCAACGGCATCGGCAAGTCCACCCTGCTCAAGATCGCGCTCGGCGAGGTCCGGGCCGACGCCGGAGAGATCGACTGGGGGTACGAGACCCACCCCGGCTACTTCGCCCAGGACCACCGCCAGCAGTTGCTCGACCGGGACGGCGCCGAGCGCAAGACGGTCGAGAGCTGGCTCTGGGACTGCTGCCCCGGCGAGCCGATCGGCTTCGTCCGGGGCCAGCTCGGCGCCGTCCTGTTCACGAAGGACGAGGCGATCAAGCGGATCGGCAGCCTTTCCGGCGGCGAAGCGGCCCGGCTGCTGTTCTGCCGTCACGTCGTCCTGAAGCCGAACGTGCTGGTCCTCGACGAGCCGACCAACCACCTCGACCTGGAGGCGATCGAGGCCCTGATCGAAGGCCTGTCGGCCTACGAGGGCACGCTGCTCCTCGTCTCCCACGACCGCTGGTTCGTGAGCCGCCTGGCGACCCGGATCATCGAGATCTCGGACCAGGGCGTGAACGACTTCCTGGGCAGCTACGACGAGTACCTCGAGCGCCTGGGCGACGACCACCTCGACCGTACGGCCGCGCTCCAGCGGGCCAGACAGGAGAAGCGGGAGAAGAAGGCGGCGCGGGCCAGGTAGCCCGACTCTCTCAGGGCGGAGACTCCGCCCCGGGCGCCGGGTCGGGCGCCCGGTCGTCATCGCGAGGAGTCGATGTTCCCCCGTCGGGACGAGCGTGCACCGGATGGTCCGCCGGGACGGGCCGATGACAACTGCCGCCATGAGCGAAGTGTCCGGGCGGACACCAGACGACCGCCAGGATGGTGTAGTCGCCGCGTTCTCTTCCCCCGGAGGGAAACACCCGGATTCTGTGCGATCCGGCCCCGAGCTTCCCGGTCCACTGATCGTCGCGGGTTCCGTCGCGATTCGAGCAGGGCGCACCGCCCACGGAACAGTCGAAGTTCCGGGTCATGCCGGTCAGCGAGACGCTCACGGTCTGAGGAGTCTCCAAGGTGAACCGATAGGTCTCTCCACGGCTGTCCACTTCGGTCGCATGGATCAGCCCGATCCGTCTCGTCAGAATGCGCCGCGTCCGTTCCGGCGGCCTTCCGTCAGGCGAGGGACCGACGCACCACATGGCGTACAGCCAGGGGCCTTCGACTGCCCTCACCTCCCAACCGACCGCGCACGAGGCCGCGTAACCCACGAACCTCCCGTTCAGCATGCACCGGTTGCCGTACCTCGTGAACCCCTCCGCGCACAGATGCACTTCACAGCGTCCGCCGCCGGGACCGAGCTCGTTCCAGAATGCCGGAGGTTCACAGGTCTGCGCCCGGGCCGGCGTACCCAGGGTGAGCAACAGTCCCGCCAGGAGGGGCGCCTGCGAGCGAGACCGCTGTCCTGTACGACAAGTCGCCGACACGCCGACGCGGTCCAATGTGCGAGGGCTCACCAAGAATGGGGGCCCTCTTCGCCTATCACCTCGCTCGGACCGCCCGTGCACACCATGCCCTGGTCCTTCTCCTCGCATCCCTCGCCCGGGCCGAACTGGAAGCGGTGCTCCAAACTGCTGGCAGCAGCCTCCCGGACAACTCCCGCTTCCATTTGGATGCCCCTATTGTGGAACGGCCACAGCACGATCGGTAGACTGTCTTTCTCAAACGTACCCGTCAGCCACGCGTCCAACGGCTCCGAGATCCCCTGCCGCACTCCAGACCGCATGGCGTCGCTCAACATCTCAGGGCCGGGATGAACCACCGACACCGGGAGCGCGCTGTCTGAATCGCGCGGCGTCTCCACGACGATAATCCGGTCTCCCTTCCCGATGTTGATTCCGACTCGAAGGAGATCATCGGTGTAGTCGACACGGAACTTGTACATTCGACTCATGTCGCCCCAGGCATGAACCCTGCGCCAAACATCCGAAGCTCCCTCCAGGGGAAGAAGAGCGTAAGGCCACCCCCACTGACCTCGCACGACTCCAAACGGCCGTCCACCTTCGAAGCGAAGCACCTCACCGAGGCGTGGAAGCCATCGGCGGTGACCGAGCCCGCCGGGCTGATTTCCTCCCCCCAAGCAGCGGGCGGCTGAATCCCCCAAGCGGCAGATACCGGTACAGTGAGGATCGACACAACCCCGGCGAGCAAGAGTGCCCACTTCTCCGGGCTGAACCACTCTGGACAGCACCGACGACGGGTCAAGACAAGCTTCGGCTTCCTCATCGTTTCTCCTTCGCTACGGGACATGAAGTGGACCCCAGTCCCACCAAGTGTAAACCTTCATGCATAATCACAAGGGATCTTCGCTCTTCGGATCGGTCGAAGTACGTCACACATACGTGAATTCTCGTCCCCGGTATGCTGTTCACATAGGCAGGGAAGAGCGAGCAATCGGTGCCTCCATATGCTATCTGCGCAGCCCTGAGCTTGGCGTTGGCGTTCCAGATACGGCCATCGGGACTGGTCACCGAACAGGTCTCTGATCTTGTTGTTGCATCGGAAAGAGCGGTGGCCAGTTGCGCTTGCATCGCTGGGTTACCCATGACGGGAGCGGCGGCGGTGACGGCGTAGGCGGATTCGGATTCGGTATCGGTTGCCCCGGTCGCGGGACTGGTATCGGCGTGCTCACAACGACGATCTCCTCGCTAAAGATGATGATGCCGTCAACGCACTCCTGGCCTTCCTCCAGTTCCGTATTCTCATCGCAGGTCTGCGGTTCGCCCTCGCCGCCCCCTTGCGCGCTCGCGGTCACGTATGCATGGCAGCTACCACCGTAAGCGAGATGGCCGGCGGGACAGTTGACGATCACACTGATCGTGTAGTCGCCCCTTCCTCCACGGTAAGGGTACACCCGGACGCTGTGTGGTCCGGCGGCCAGTTCGCCGCTCCAGTCGTCGTCACTGGTTCCGCCCCGGTTCGAGCACCGAGAACCGTTGACGGAACAGTCGATGTCCCGGTCCATGCCCGTGAGCGAGACGTTCACCGTCTGACGCGACTCCAACGTGAACGAGTAGGTCCGTCCGGGGCTGCCCGTCTCGGTCGAGTAGACGAGCCCGACTCTGGTCTCCAGCGGGCGTGGCCGCGGTCGCGGAAGGGCGTACGGTCGATCAGTTCGCATTCGAGGCTGGGGAAGAAGCTCTCGGCCATGGCGTTGTCGAAGCAGTCGCCGGCCTTGCCCAGGGAGGGCAGGACGCCGGCCTCGCGGCAGCGTCGGCTGAAGGCCAGCGAGGTGTACTGGCTGCCTCGATCGGAGTAGTGGACGACTCCCCGCGGTCGGCGCTGGGCGAGGGCCATCTCGAGGGCGCCGAGAACCAGGTCGGTGCGCAGGTTGGAGGCCATCGACCAGCCCACGATTCGGCGGCTGAAGGCGTCGTCATCCCGTCATCGCGACGGCCCTCCTCCCGGTCCGCCTGGACCACCCAGTTACGGATCGACTGCGCTGACGGCTCGAACGCGCGGGCTCACCAAGGGTAGGGACTCTCCGCGCCGATCACCTCGCTCGCACCGCCCGAGCACACGATGCCCTGATCCTTCTCCTCGCATCCTTCGCCCGGGCCAAACTGCAACTGCTGCTCCACACTGGCAGCCTCGCGGACCACGCCAGGTTCCATTGCCATACCTCTTTCGATACCCCTCTGGTGGAGTGGCCTAAGCACGATCGGAAGATTCTCCTTTTCAAACGTACTGTGCAGCCACGCATCCAAAGGCTCCGTGGTCCGCAACCGAACTCCCGACCGCATGGCGTCCGTCAGCATTTCCGGGCCGGGATGAATCAACGACACCGGCGCCGCGCTGTCCAAGCTGCGCGGCGCCTCCACAACGATGCTCCGCCCGAACGCTCCGGCTCCGATCTCGACTCGCACGAGATCATCGGTATAGTCGACACGAAAATGGTACTCCTCGCTCATATCGCCACTGGCATACACGCTGCGCCAGACGTCCGAAGTCGTGCCAATAGGCAAGAAAGCGTGAGGAGCCTGCCCAGTTCCCTCAGCCACGGTGAACGGCTCGCCACCTTCAACACGCAGAACTTCGCCAATGCCTCGGAAGTACACCGAAAGGCGTCGACGCTTGGAGGACACCTTCGCAGCGTCCACAGAGTCGATCACGATCTCCGACGTCCGAACGTCGATCAGATCCCACGAGGAAGGCGGACGCCAACGGTCTTTCAGTCTACCAAGTTGGGGACGCTCGGGCAAAGGAGGCGTGAAGCTGTAGCGAAGCAGCAAGATCTCGCCAAACCGCACGGCGCTTGGAAACCCCTGGCTGTCTCGGACAAACTCGATCACCGTCCCGTGCTTGTCACTAGCAACATCGAACAACGCCACCGCATCGCAGCCGAAGCGCTCAACTCCACTTCTGCACGTGGCGACCGGGAACTCTCTGTACGATTGGATCCGGTACCCTCCCCGATCATCTGTAGTCCTGAGGCCAGCGGAGCTGATAACGGACGTCACCGTCATCGCGTGACCCACAACCCGGGTGAACTGACGTGACGCGAACTTCCCGTTGAGTTCGAGCCGTTTCACGGCCCAGTCCGCCTTGGCCTCCTGACCGCCGTGAAACGCATCGCTACCGTAGAGACCGACCTTCGGGTCGTCGACCAGCCCCGGCACCAGACCGAGGTCCTCTAGGTATTCGTGCGCCTCGGACCGTGAGACGCCGGTGGCGGTAATGGTCACCGAGCCCGCTGGGCTAATCTCCTCCCACCAGTCAGGCTGGCCCTGCATCGGCCGCGCACGCTCGGACACACAAAGGACCAGAAGCAGCCCGACGACCAAGAGTCGCCGATTCCTGCCTCGGGGTCCTAGCGGAGCGCCCCGCGGAGTAGTCAATCGGAGCTTCGCTAACGGCTCGCTTGTCATCGGTTTCTCCTCATCTACAAGTTGAGTGGCTCGTCCTGTAGGGCGAGAGTTCTGCCAGATCGCTCAGCCCCATCACTCGGCGTTCACGGCGGGTATCCGCACGCCGCCTTGATCGCGGCGTCCATCGGACCGTCATTGCCGGACGACCCGCCGGGAAAATCCCGATGGCGAACACCCGCCAAGTGCAACCCCTCGTGCATGATCGTCAAGGACTGTGTGTCTGCGGTTAGAGGAATGATCCTGGGCGGCACAAGAGTTGGGAAGAACTCTCGACAGATATGAATGGTTGTCCCCCCAATTGCGTCCACGTGAGCGTAGCCAGGGCAAAGAGGACCATCATACTGAATTTGCGCAGCTATCAGAGCATCGTAAGCGTCCTCGACAGCACCGCTGGTGGTTGTTACCGAACACGACCTCGCCCTGGCTGTAGCATCAGCAACAGCAGTTGCCAGTTGCGCTTGCATCGCTGGGGTCACCCATGACGGGAGCGGCGGCGGTGACGGCGGAGGCGGATTCGGATTCGGATTCGGCGGTATCGGCTGCCCCGGTCGCGGGACTGGTATCGGCGTGCTCACAACGACGATCTCCTCGCTGAAGACGATGACGCCGTCAACGCACTCCTGGCCTTCCTCCAGTTCCGTGTTCTCATCGCAGGTCTGCGGTCCATCCTCGCCGCCCCCTTGCGCGCTCGCGGTCACGTATGGATAGCAGCTACCACCGTAAGCGAGATGGCCGGCGGGACAGTTGACGATCACACTGATCGTGTAGTCGCCCCTTCCTCCACGGTAAGGGTACACCCGGACGCTGTGTGGTCCGGCGGCCAGTTCGCCGCTCCAGTCGTCGTCGCTGGTTCCGCCCCGGTTCGAGCACCGAGAACCGTTGACGGAACAGTCGATGTCCCGATCCATGCCCGTAAGCGAGACGTTCACCGTCTGACGCGACTCCAACGTGAACGAGTAGGTCCGTCCGGGGCTGTCCGTCTCGGTCGAGTAGGCGAGCCCGACTCTGGTCTCCAGCGTGCGTGGCACCACCCTTGGCGGTGCCGGGAGAATTGAAGGGGGTGGCGTTTCGGACGGCGGCGGGGTGGCCCTGCCGCTGACGCTCAGCGTCCAACTGCCGGAGCCGCCGCCGCGATGCGTCTCCGTAGCGAGTCGCTTCACCCATTTCGACTCCGCCGGGGGCCTCGGCAGCGATTACGCCGTGCGTCGATCAAGGGGGGAGCGGCAGCCTACCAGCTACCTCACACGCCGAAGTAGCGCGCGTCCGGGTGGTGAAAGACGAGCGCCGAGACGGTCGCCTCCGGGTCCATCATGTCGCCCTCGGTGAGTTCCACGCCGATGTCGGCGGGCTCGAGCGCGGCGAAGAGCTGGCGCTGGCCGGCGAGATCGGGACAAGCCGGATAGCCGAAGGAGTAGCGCTTGCCGCGGTACTTCGCGGCCAGGCGTTCGCGCGTCGTCATCTCCGGCGGATCGGGAAAGCCGAGGGCGGCGCGCAGCCGCTGGTGCAGGAGTTCGGCCGCCGCTTCGGCGGTCTCCAGCGCGAGCGCGGCGTAGGCGTGGCTCTTCAGGTACTCGCCTTCGCGCTTGAACCGCTCCGCCGTCTCGCGCACGCCGGCCCCCGCGGTCACGACGAAGAGGGCGACGTGGTCGCCTCGCGTCAGGACGTAGTCGGCGAGACATAGACCGTCCTCGCGGGCCTGCCGCGGCAGCAGCCACTCGGCAGCGACCGTGCTCGCCGCGCCAGCTTCGCCCGGTTCGGCCAGAAGAAGCCGGTTGCCTTCGCTCCGGGCCGGGAAGAACCGCCACACGCCGCGCGCCGCCATCCTGCCGCCCGCGAACTCCTTGAGCTCCTCCACCACCGCCTCGACCTTGAGGAGCTTCGGGTCGTTCGCCGCGCGCAGGCGTTCCACGGAGCCCTTCAGGCCCAGGTGCTTCGCGTAGAGCATCTGCAGGTTGAGGTGCGGCCACACGTCGTCGAGGTCGAAGCGGGCCACGTGCCGGTCGAGGTCCGGCGGCCGCGGCGGGTCCACGTCGACGCGCACCGTCGAACTCCGCCGCTCGGTCGCGGCCGCGGCCTTCGCGCCCGAGCCGGCGCGGGCCGGCGCGCGGTCCCGCTCGCGCAGCGCCTCGATCCGATCGAGGACCCCGCCCCGGCGGTCGGCGTCGCAGAGCCGCTCGATCAGGTCGAGACCGCTCATCGCGTCGCCGGCGTAGGTGCAGACGCCTCCGTACTCCGGGGCGATCCGGTTGTGGGTGAACCGCCGGGTCAATGCCGCCCCTCCCACGACCAGGTCCGTGTCGATGCCGGCGTCCCGCAGGTCGCCGGCGGTGGCGACCATCTGCTGGGCGCTCTTGACCAGCAGGCCGGAGAGGCCGATCACGTCCGGGCCGTGTTGCCGGGCCGCCTGGATCAACTGCTCGCTCGGCACCTTGATCCCCAGGTTGGTCACCTCGAAGCCGTTGTTCGTCAGGATGATGTCGACCAGGTTCTTGCCGATGTCGTGGACGTCGCCCTTGACGGTGGCGAGGATCACGCGGCCCCGGGTCATGCCCTCCAGGCGTTCCATGTGCGGCTCCAGGTGGTCGACGGCCGCCTTCATCACTTCGGCGCTCTGCAGCACTTCGGCCACGATCAGCTCGTTGGCGTTGAACAGCCGGCCTACCTCCGCCATCCCGGTCATCAGCGGTCCGTTGATGATGTCGAGCGGTTCGGGCCAGCGCGGGTCGGCGAGCGCCGCGTCCAGGTCCGGGCGGAGCCCCTCCTTGCTGCCCTCCACCACCGAGCGCGAGAGCCGCTCCGGCAAGGGCAGCAGATCCCGCGGCGCCTGTTCCTGCCAGCCCTTGCGCTCGCGGAACGCGGCGGTGAACGCCTCGACCGCCCGCTGTCCCGCCTCGACGTCGCCGGCCTCGAGATCGAGCAGCGCCTCGGCGAGCACCCGTTCAGCGACCGGGATCTCCGCGTAGCGGGCCAGCCCCTGGGTGTTGACGATCGCCGCGTCGAGGCCCGCCTGGGTACAGCGGTAGAGAAACACGGCGTTCAGCACCTCCCGCCCTGCGAGGGGCAGGCCGAAGCTCACGTTCGAGATACCGAGAATCGTCCGGGTGCCCGGGAACGCCTCGCGGACCCGGCGCACACCCTCGATCGTCGCCGCCGCGGAACCCAGGTAGGCCTCGTCGCCGGTGCCGCAGGGGAAGACCAGCGGATCCCACCAGATCTCCTGGGGCTCGATCCCCCAGCGCGAGGTCAGCAGTTCGTGCGAACGCGCGGCGACGTCGAGCTTCCGCTCGACCGACACCGCCATGCCCTCTTCGTCGATCAGCCCGACGACCAGCGAGCAGCCGAACTCCCGCGCCAGCGGCACGACCTGCTCGAAACGCTCCAGACCGTCCTCCAGGTTGATCGAGTTCAGGATCGACCGTCCCTGGCACCAGGTCAGCGCCCGCGCCATCACGTCGTGGTCCGTGCTGTCGATCATCAGCGGCACCTTGACCCGGCGCACCAGCCGCTCCAGGAACCGCTCCATGTCGGCGATCTCGTCGCGCTCGGGATCCTGAAGGCAGACGTCGACGACCTGGGCGCCGCTTTGCACCTGGGCCCGCCCCACCTCGGCCGCCGCTTCGTACTCGCCCTCGCGGATCAGCCGCTTGAACTTGCGGCTGCCGAGGACGTTCGTGCGCTCGCCCACCAGGAGCGGCCGGTTGTCCTCCGAGAGTTCGGCCACATCGAGACCGGACACCAGACAGCGGCGATGATCCGCGGGCTGCCGCGGGGACCGCCCGCGCACGAGATCCGCGAACGCCTCGATGTGGGCCCCGGTCGTGCCGCAGCAGCCGCCGACCAGGTTCAGCCAACCGTGATCGAGGAAGCGGGAGAAGACGGCCCGGAAGTCGTCCGGCGTCTGCGTGTAGAGGCCGTCCTCGTCGGGCAGGCCGGCGTTGGGAACGCAGGCGACCCGAGTCCGGCAGATCTCGGACAGGGCGCGCAGGTGATCGAACATCTGGTCGGGCCCGGTGGCGCAGTTCAGACCCACGTAGAGAAGGTCGCGGCGGTCCCGGTGCAGCAGCGACGCCATGAGCGCCTCGATCTCCTGGCCACCGAGCATCGTGCCCATCGTCTCGATCGTCACCGACACCGCCACCGGCACGCGGAAGCCCAACCGCCCGAACGCCTCGTCGATCCCGATCAGGCCCGCCTTCACGTTGCGCGTGTCCTGGCAGGTCTCGAGCAGCAGGTAGTCGGCGCCGCCGGCCGCAAGCCCGAGAGCCTGCGTGCGGTAGTCGTCCCGGAGTTGTTCGAAGGTGACGCCGCCGGTCACCGAGATCGCCTTCGTCGTCGGCCCCATCGAGCCGCAGACGAAGCGCTCCCCGTGCGCCTCGGCACAGGCCTGCCGCGCCAGTTCGGCGGCCCGCCGGTTCAGTTCGAGGGCACGCTCCCCGAGGCCGTACTCCGCGAGCACCAGGGGCGTGCCGCCGAAGGTGTCCGTCTCGACGATGTCGGCGCCGGCCTCGAGGTAGGAGCGGTGGACGTCCAGCACGACGTCCGGCCGCGTCTCGACCAGGATCTCGTTGCAGCCCTCCAGGTCCTCGCCGCCGAAGTCCTCAGGGCCGAGGTTGGCCGCCTGGAAGGCGGTGCCCGTGGCGCCGTCGAGCACGAGGATGCGCTGCTCCAGGGCAGCGACCAGGGCGCGGACGCGGTCGGCGCGATCTTGCGGCGGCGTGTTCACTTCGTCGGTTTCCGCGGCTGGTCGTTCAGCCGAGAGCGGACGCTAGCAGCGGAGGAGATTGGTCGCCGCTTCGCGGCGCGTCTCGTCCGGAAGGCCGGCGAGGGCGCCGGCGCACCCAGTGTGTGACGGCTACGAGTCTTCTACCGCTGGAGTCGGGGCCAGAGCCTGGTGGCGAGCAGGGTGCCGACGCCGACGCCGGCGGCGTCGGCGACCAGGTCCATCCACTCCCCCGATCGGTGACCGAGCAGCATCTGGAGAACCTCGATCGCGCCGCCGTAGGCCACGGCGCCCGCGGCGGCCAGGAGCACGCTGCGGATCCGGCCGGTCCGCGTCGCCTGTCCGCACCAGACCCAGGCGAGCAGGGCGAACAGCACGCCGTGAGCGACCCAGTCCCAGGGCGCTTCCGCCGCCACCCGGGGCGCATCGCCCAGGAGCAGGGCCAGCAGACGCACCAGACCCTTCTCCAGCGGCTCCGCAAACAACGGGGCCGGCAGCAGCAGGAACAACGCGATCGCGCCGGCGACGCCCACGGAGAGCAGCCGCCAACCGGGCGCAAGGCGCCGCGGGGAGGAGTCAGCGCGGTCCGACGAACCCCTCCTTCTCCAGGTGGAGGATGACCTGCTGTGCGGCCTCCTCGGCCGTGATGTCCGTCGTGTCGATCACCACGTCGGCGTTTTCCGGCACTTCGTACGGGTCCGAGATGCCGGTGAAGGCGTCGATCAGACCGGCCCTCGCCTTCGCGTAGAGACCCTTTACGTCGCGCTGCTCGCACACCTCGAGTGGCGTCGCCACATGGACCAGGATGTAGCCGCCCACCTCTTCGATCATCTCCCGGACATCCTGGCGCACGTTCTCGTACGGGGCGATCGGAGCGCAGATCGCGATGCCGCCGTTCTTTGTGATCTCCGAGGCGACGAAGCCGATGCGGCGGATGTTGATGTCCCGGTGCTCCCGGGAGAAACCGAGTTCCGACGACAGGTTGGTACGCACGATGTCGCCGTCGAGCAGCGTCACCGGCCGGCCGCCGGCCTCCAGGAACTTGACCAGAAGGACGTTCGCGATCGTCGACTTTCCGGAGCCCGACAGGCCGGTGAAGAACACCGTGAACCCCTGGTTGCTGCGCGCGGGATGGCTGCTGCGCAGTTCCTGGGCCACCTCCGGGAAGGTGAACCACTCCGGGATCGGAAGGCCCCGGCGCAGCCGGCGGCGGAGGTCGCTGCCCGAGATCGACAGCGTCCGCTCCCCCTCCTCCACGTTGTCGACCGGTTCGTACGAGTCCCGGTCCTCCACGTAGACCATCATCCGGAAGGGGACCATCTTCACGCCGAGTTCGGCCTCGTGCTCGACCATCAGTTCCTGGGCATCGTACGGACCGTAGAAGGGCTTCCCGTCCGAGTCCACGCCTGGTCCGGCATGGTCTCGGCCGACGATCAGGTGGGTGCAGCCGTAGTTCCTGCGGATCAGGGCGTGCCAGAGCGCCTCGCGCGGACCGGCCATCCGCATCGCGAGAGGCAGCAAGGCCAGCTCGGCGGTGTGGCGCGGATAGTGGCTCAGAACCTTGCGGTAGCAACGAACGCGCGTGTAGTGATCGAGGTCTCCCGGCTTCGTCATGCCGACGACCGGGTGGATCAGCAGGTTCGCCTCCAGGTCCCGGGCGGCCCGCAGGGTCAGCTCGAAGTGCGCCCGATGCATCGGGTTGCGGGTCTGGAAGGCGATCGCCGTCTTCCATCCGAGTTGGGCGAAGCGGCGCCGCAACTGCTGGGGCGTCTTCCGCAGTCCGGGGAAGTCGTAGTGCCGCGGCGGCTGGACCCCTTCGATTCTTCCGCCCACGGACACGGTGTTCGTCCGCTGGTAGAGATGGGCAACGCCGGGGTGGGCCTGGTCGAGAGTCCCGTAGACGAGTTCCGCCTCCTTGCGCCGGTCATGCTCCCAGACGTCGTCCACCGTGAGCACCGCCAGCGCCAGCCCCTCCAGGTCGCGCAGGACCAGCTTCGATCCCGCCTCCAGCCCGCCGGCGGCCTCGGGCGTGACGTCGAGGGTGATCGGAATCGGCCAGAGCGCCCCGGATGGAAGGCGCATCGTCTCGCAGACGCTGTCGAAGGCAGCCCGGTTCATGAACCCGTCGAGCGGCGCGAAGCCGCCGCACATCAGCAACTCCAGATCGCAGATCTGGCGCGGCGTCAGGGTCCAGGAAGGCCACTCGCGCGATCCCTCCCGCAGTTCGTTCAGGCGTTCCGGGGCGGCGATCAGCGGCCGCGGCGTGCCGCCGCGCCGCGCCAGTTGCGGCTCGGTCATCATCTGCTCCGTCGACGTCGTCGTAGTGCGGCCCAGCAGCGCCGGCCGGGCCGGGACTCTAGCAGGACGCTTCCCGGGCGGCGACCGCGCGAGGGCGTTTCGCCTCTGACCGACGAGCCGCTACCGTCGCTGGCCCATTGGCGTGCGGTCGGTGGCGGTTGTTCGGGCCTACGGCAACCAGATCAGCGGAGCGCTACGAAGAAGACGGCGACGGGGACTAGAAACGGGACCAGCCTCGTGGAGGGCAAGACCGGGCGCATCCGCCGCTAGGTTGCCAGTGCCGTTTGTCTTCTTCAGACCGGGCCGCTCGGCGACGATCGCCACTTCACACTAGCCGTACAACGACGAAGAGCACCTCGACAGCCACGATCGGGACGATGAGCGCAATGGACGCCTCTGCCCACGAAACGCCGCTCGTGTCCGACATCGCTCGCACGAGCGTCGCAAAGCCCCACGCTATCGAAAGAACGTAGACGCCGTAGGAAGCCACGGACGGCGCATGAAGGCCCCAGAGGAGCAGGAGACCCGTCATCCCGAAGAGCGGAAAGACGAAAGCCAAGCCCACTAGCCGGGTGATCGTCGCAAGTTGCACGACCCGGCCGCTCGTCCGCAGGGTCAGCGCCGCTCCAACCACGAGATAGAGCCATACAAGGAAGCCGGCTGACAATGCCACGACGAAACCAAACGCGACTCCCATCCTCCAAGCCCACTCCATACCCGTACTGACTTCGGGAAGCTCGAACCTCAGAATGACCGCGATCGTGTTGACGCACGAGAATCCCACAACCGCCAGCGCCGCTTTGGAGAGCCCAGCGGAACACTCGGATCGGGTTCGGAGCCAGCGTGCGGGTCCCTCGACGACAGTCGCGAGCCTCACTGTCGCACAAGGGTCCGAGCTACGACCGGACTAACCAGCGATTCGAGCGCTGCCGCCAAACAAGTGAGCATCACCGCGACGAGCGCCCACCGTAGGGCAGGCTTCAAGGTGACAGGGCGTTCGAATGCAACCCTCGCAACCACCTCGCGCGCTACACCGAGTCCGGCCACGGTAGCGCTGAACTGGCCAGCTAGTTCCGGCGTTCCATGGACGGTCAGTGCAACACGTATGGCAGGGACGACTCCGGCGAACAAAGACCCGGCCAGGAACCCGTTCCAGAACGCGACCAGTACCGTCGGGAGGCCAAGGAAGAAGCCCCCAGCCACAAGGATCAGGATGATCCGGAGGTTGTGCAGCGCTGTGCCGACCAACGGTACGGACGTTACGTCGCTGCCCTCGAAGGAGAGTGGACGCAGAACGCAGCCCAACGCCAAACCCAAGACGAGAGGTACTGCGGCGGCAGCCACAAGCGGCCACCGCCGCGAAACTCGGTCCACCCTAGGCGTCCTAGCTCGTTCTCGTCCAGAAACGCTGAAGTGCTTGATTTTGCTGGGCTAAACGGGCTCGGTGTAGCTTCGATTTCACAGATCGGAGTGAGGGGGCAAGCATGCGCGCGAGACGGACGGCACAGGTTGGTCTGTTGGATTGTCCGGTCGTGGATCATCCTGCGGCGGCGATTCTGGAGCAGGTTTCGGCGTGGCTGGACGAGCACCGCGAGGTTCTGGGGTGGGTGTCTGCGGACATCGACCGCGGTGTTTCGTCGTCGGTAGGTCGCCAAGGCCTGACCTGCGAGACGATCCTGCGCTGCGCGGTGCTCAAGCACTTGTGGCAGCAGGGTTACAGGGAGTTGGCGTTCACGCTTCGGGACTCTCTGACGGCACAGCGCTTCGCCCGTCTTGGCGGCGGCCGGGCGCCTGGAAAGTCGGCGTTGCAGGCCCTGATCAGTGGGATTCGGCCGGCGACCTGGGAGCGAATCAACCGTCATCTGTTGCGGTTCGCGCACACCGAGGGGATCGAGACGGGCGCGGCGGTGCGGATCGACAGCACGGTGACGGAGACTCACATTCTGTCGCCGGAGGACAGTCGTCTGCTGCTGGACGGGGTTCGTGTGCTGACGCGGTTGCTCAAGGAAGCGCGCAAGCACTTGGGGACGGCGGTGGTGTTTCACGACCACCGCCGTGCCTGCAAGCGGCGGGCGCTGGAGGTCCGTTCGCGGCGCGGGGCCAAGCGTCGGGCACAGACGTATCGCCGATTGTTGAGGCTGGTCGCCCGGACGACCGGTTACGTGAAGGCGGCCAAACCGCAGGTAGGAGCCACTCAGGAGCCCTGGGCGCGATCCTGGGAGAGTCGTGCGGAGCACTGCATGGAGCTGCTCGAGCGCGTGGTGGATCAGACCAGGCGCCGAGTGTTGCACGGCGAAACCGTGCCGGCGCCGGAGAAGGTGGCAAGCCTGTTCGAGCCCCACACGGACATCATTCGCAAGGGCGGCCGCAGGACGCACTACGGACACAAGATCAATCTGGCCACGGGCAAGAGCGGACTGGTGCTCGACGTGGTGGTCGAGAGCGGTAATCCGGCCGACAGCGAGCGCTGCCTGCCTATGCTCAAGCGCCACGTCGCGCACTACGGCTCGGCGCCGGAGCGCGCCGCTCTCGACGGCGGCTACGGCTCGAAGAGCAACCTCGAAGACGCGAAGGCCCTGGGCGTCGTCGATGTCGTCTTTCACAAGAAGGGCGGCCTCAAGGCGGACCAGATGGCCCGGTCCTCCTGGATCTACGGGCAGTTGAAACGCTTCCGAGCGGGGATCGAAGCCGGTATCTCCTACCTGAAACGCTGCTTCGGACTCGCACGCTGCAACTGGAAAGGCCTGACCCACTTCCGCGCCTACGTCCACTCGGCGGTGCTTGCTCACAACCTGATCCGGCTCGCCCGCCTGCAGCCCGGATCGACCTGACCAACCGCCGCTTCCGTCGCCCGACACCCGGTCACAAACCAACCGGAAGCTCCCCCGTGGGCGACATCTCGCGGAGGTGGCCAAACCCCGCCGACCGCCGGCGATTCACTCCCCGGCACCGCCGCTACCGCCCGAAACAGCCTCTGAAGACTCTCAACCAGCCTGCGATCTCGCCTTCCTGAAGCGCAGAAAACCGCGTTTCTGGACGAGAACTAGCTCGTCTCCTCGTTCGGTGGCCACGCCCGTGCTTGGCAAAGGCGGTAGAGGATCAAGTAACCAGCCCCCTGAAATCCCGCCTGTGTGCCGAACCACAGCTCGAAACTACGGTCATAGAGAAGCACTGTCAGCAGGATCACGCCCAACGCGATGAAGCCAAAGCCCAGCACAAAGGTCACGGGGGCTCTTCGAAGAGTGGCGAAAGGCTCCAAGGGCCTAGCCTCCTCCAACGATGGCTCCGACACCAGCTCCGATGTCGGCACCCTTGAGCCCGACGAAGATGGCACCCGGGCCAGCAAGGCTTCCGAGATAAGCACCGCCGAAGAAGCCCGCGCAGCCGCCAACCACTCCTCCGACAATGGCTCCGTACGTGCCCCACTTTCCTCCGATGAGTGCGCCGACCTCGGAAGTCGTCACGTCTGCGACGGTGCCGTTGGCGATAGCGCCAACACCGGGTGCCGCTAGGGGTGCCAAGACCAGAGCCGAAGCCACGAGTACCACAACGGCGCTCCTCTTCAGTGCGGACGGCTCTTTCCTCGCCGTCAAAACCAGTGTCTTCTTGCCCATGAGGATTCCTCCCTGGTTGCGGGGAACCCCTGGTGGCGGAGAACCCCTTGGTTGGTCGGCACTCTAGACCAGAGATGTTGAAAAATCAACACCTAGTCTTGTTAGCTTGCCCCGGTTTCGTGGACACGACGTCCTTTGAGGAGGAGGTATCCACGATGCCAAGATCAAGATCCCGGTACCCGGCAGAGTACCGGCAGCAGATGGTGGATCTGGTCCGGTCCGGGCGGAGCCCGGACCAACTCGCCGGCGAGTTCGAGCCTTCAGCGCAGTCGATCCGCAACTGGGTGAGGCAGGCGGACCGGGACGAAGGACGGCGCGCTGACGGCCTGACGACAGCGGAGCGGTCGGAGCTGCGGCGCCTGCGCCGTGACTATCGCCGGCTGCGGGAAGAGCGGGAGATACTGGCAAAGCAACGGCCTGGTTCGCTCGGGAAACGGGACCGAAGGGGTCTTCCGGTTCATGAGAGCGCACCGGGCCGAGTTCCGCGTCACGACGATGGCCCGCGTGCTCGGCGTCTCCACGAGCGGGTACTACGCCTGGTCGAAACGTCCTCGGTCCGCCAGGAACAAGGCGGACGGCATTCTCGCCGGGCACATTCGGGCGATCCCCGAGCGGAGCCGGGGCACGTATGGCGCGCCGCAGATTCGGGCCGAGTTGGCCGACGAAGGAGTCCTCGTGAGCCGCAAGCGGGTCGCCAGACTGATGCGGGAGTCCGGCTTGGCGGGCGCAAGCCGGCGCAAGAAGCCGGGAACGACCCGGCGCGACCGGAACGCTCGGCCGGCGCCGGACCTGGTCGATCGGGAGTTCTCGGCGGACGCCCCCGACTGGCTGTGGGAGGCAGACATCACCTACGTGCCGACGCTCTCCGGCTTCTTGTACCTGGCCGTCGTCGTGTACGTGCTCAAGCCGGCGCATCGTCGGCTAGGCCATGGATTCGTCTCTGGCAACGGACCTGGTCGGCGGCGCGCTCGAGATGGCGATCGCCCAGCGCCGGCCCGAAGACGTGATCCACCACTCCGATCAAGGCAGCCAGTACACCTCCCTGGCCTTCGGGAAGCGCTGCCGCGACGCCGGCATCGCCCTCTCGATGGGTTCCGTCGGGGACTGCTACGACAACGCCATGGCCGAGAGCTTCTTCGCCAGCCTCGAGTGCGAACTGCTGGATCAGAGAACCTTCCGAAGTCACGCCGAAGCGAAGACCGAGCTCTTCCGCTGGATCGAAGGCTGGTACAACCCCCATCGGCGCCACTCGGCCATTCGATACCTTTCGCCCGTCAACTTCGAGAACGCCTACAACGAAGACTACGAAGCGGCCGCCTGTGAGCTTGCCCCGGTTTCGTGGACACGACATCCTTTGAGTAGGAGGTATCCACGATGCCAAGATCAAGACCCCGGTACCCGGCAGAGTACCGGCAGCAGATGGTGGATCTGGTCCGGTCCGGGCGCAGCCCGGACCATCTAGCCCGGGAGTTCGAGCCTTCAGCGCAGTCGATCCGCAACTGGGTGAGGCAGGCAGACCGGGACGAAGGCCGGCGCGTTGACGGCCTGACGACTGCGGAGCGGTCCGAGCTGCGGCGCCTGCGCCGCGAGGTTTGCCGGCTTCGGGAAGAGCGGGAGATACTGGCAAAAGCAACGGCCTGGTTCGCTCGGGAGACGGGACCGAAGGGGTCTTCCGGTTCATGAGAGCGCACCGGGCCGAGTTCCGCGTCACGACGATGGCTCGCGTGCTCGGCGTCTCCACGAGCGGGTACTACGCCTGGTTGAAACGCCCTCGGTCCGCCAGGGACAAGGCGGACGGCGTTCTCGCCGAGCGCATTCGGGCGATTCACGGACGGAGCCGGGGTACGTATGGCGCGCCGCGGATTCAGGCCGAGTTGGCCGACGAAGGAGTCTTCGCGAGCCGCAAGCGGGTCGCCAGACTGATGCGAGAGTCCGGCTTGACAGGCGCAAGCCGCCGCAAGAAGCCGGGCACGACCCGACGTGACAGGAACGCTCGTCCGGCGCCGGACCTGGTCGACCGGAAGTTCTCGGCGGACGCCCCCGACCGGCTGTGGGTGGCGGACATCACCTACGTACCGACGCTCTCCGGCTTCTTGTATCTGGCCGTCGTCCTGGATGTGTTCAGCCGTCGTATCGTCGGCTGGGCCATGGACTCCTCCCTCGCGACGGACCTCGTCGTCGGCGCGCTTGAGATGGCGATCGCCCAGCGCCGGCCCGAGGGTGTGATCCATCACTCCGATCAAGGCAGCCAGTACACTTCCTTGGCCTTCGGGAAGCGCTGCCGCGGAGCCGGCATCGCAGTCTCGATGGGTTCCGTCGGAGACTGCTACGACAACGCGATGGCCGAGAGCTTCTTCGCCAGCCTCGAATGCGAACTGCTGGATCGGAGCACGTTCCGGAATCGCGCCGAAGCGAGGACCGAACTCTTCCGCTGGATCGAGGGCTGGTACAACCCCCATCGGCGCCACTCCGCACTCCGATACCTCTCGCCCGTCAACTTCGAGAAAGCCTGCAACGAACACTACGAAGCCGCCGCCTGAACCCTAAACACAAACTGTCCACGAAAGCGGGGCAACTCCACTGAACCCTAAACACAACCGTCCACGAAAGCGGGGCAACTCCAGTTTGCAGGCTGTCCAGTTGATGGCGGTCGGCCCGAGGCTTCCAGTGTCCCGCAGCGGATAGCCTCAGCCCCGGGGAGGAACCATGGTCTGGGAGCGGGAGATCGACGAACTGAGGCGACGCCGCGAGTTCGCCCGGCAGATGGGCGGCGAAGCCGGCATCGCGGAGCAGCACCGTCGCGGCAAGCTGACGATCCGGGAGCGTCTGGACGTATTCACCGACGAAGGCTCCTTCCAGGAGATCGGCGAGCTCGCCGGCGTGGCCAGCTACGACGGCAACGAGCTCCAGGACGTCCGGCCCTCGAACCGGGTCATCGGCCTCGCCCGCCTCAACGGCCGCCGGGCGGTGCTGAACGGCGGCGACTTCACCGTGCGCGGCGGCGCCTCCGACGCGTCGATCGGCGACAAGAGCGGCCACGCCCAGAAGCTGGCGCTGGGCTGGCGCCTGCCCTACGTGCGCCTCCTCGATTCGACCGGCGGCAGCGTGAAGACCTTCGAGAAGATCGGACGCACCTACATCCCGACCAACCCCGCGACGCCGGGTATCGAGGATCTGCTCTGCCGGGTCCCCGTCGTCGCCGCCGTGCTCGGTTCGGTGGCGGGGCTGCCGGCGGTGGAAGCCTGCCTCGCCCACTTCAACGTGATGGTCCGGGGCACGAGCCAGGTGTTCCCGGGCGGTCCCCCGGTGGTCAAGGCCGCGCTCGGCATCGACATCACGAAGGAGGACCTCGGCGACGAGCGCACCCAGGTGTTCGGCAGCGGCGTGATCGACAACCTCGCCGACTCCGAGGAAGAGGCCTTCGCGATGCTCAAGCAGTTCCTGGGCTACCTGCCCGACAGCGTCTGGCAGATGCCGCCCCGGGGCGACACCCACGACGACCCGGAGCGCCGGGAGCCGTCGCTGCTGTCCGCCATCCCCCGCGAGAAGAACAAGGCCTACGACCCGAGAGCGATCCTCGACGCGGTGCTCGACCGCGACTCGTTCTTCGAGATCACGCCGCACTACGGACGCTCCCGCATCGTCGGGCTCGCCCGCGTCAACGGCTATCCGGTCGGCACGATGATCAACAACCCGAGCCATCTAGGCGGCTCGATGAACGTCGCCGCGGGCACGAAGGTGATCCGCTTCCTCCAGCTCTGCGACACGTTCCACCTGCCGATGGTCTACTTCGCCGACGAGCCCGGCTTCATGGTCGGCCCGGAGCAGCAGCGCCAGGGAATCGTCCGCGCCGGCGCCAAGATGCTCTGCGCGACGCTTCGAACCCGCGTGCCGTGGCTCACGATCGTCATCCGGCAGCTCTACGGCGTCGCCGGCCAGTGCCACGACCGCCCGAGCGGCATGTTCCGGCGCGTGGCCTGGCCGTCCGGCCACTGGGGGTCGATGCACATCTCCGGCGGCGTGACCGCCGCCTACCGGCGCATCATCCGGGAGTCCGACGACCCCGCCGCCAAGCAGAAGGAGATCGAGGATCGCCTCGAGGCCCTGGCGTCGCCGTTCCGCACCGCCGAGGCCTTCAACATCGAGGAGATCATCGATCCCCGCGAAAGCCGGCCGATGGTCTGCGACTTCGTCGACACCGCCCAGGCGGTGCTCGAGACCCAGCTCGGTCCCAGCCCGACGCCCTACATGCCTTGAGGTCGGCTCAGACCTCCGGATGCCGCAGGCGCCAGTCGGTGGCCTGCTCGTAGGCGTGGGCGAGACGGCAGAGCGCCGGCTCGCTCAGGTCGCGGCCGACGAGCTGCAGGCTGTGAGGCGCGCCCGCGGCCGAAAAGCCGCAGGGCAGGGAGATCGTCGGCGTGCCGGCGAAGTCGGCGGGCACGGTGAAGAGCTGGATGCTGCCGAGCGGCGGATCGAAGGTCTCGGCGAACGACTCCAGGGCCCCCGTGAACGCCCCCACCGTGTCGTATCCCATCGCCTCCGTCATCGGCAGCGCCGCCACGCTGGACGGGCAGACCAGCGCGTCGACCGTGGACAGCATCGCCTCGAAGCGCTCGCTGAATGCCGCGCGCCGTTCGGTCGCCTCGGCGTACGCTTCGTCGCTCACCTCTGAGCCGAAGGCCAGGAACTCACCGAAGTACGGCCCGTAGTCGGCGGCGCGGCTGGGGTAGGTCGCGGCATGCGCCCGGACTGCCTCGTAGGAGCAGAGCGGCCACCAGTCGCCGAACGGCGCCTCCGGCATCTCGACCTCCATGACCTCGGCGCCCAGGCCGGCCAGCACCTGCAAGGCTTCCTCCACCGCGCCGGCAACCGCGGGGTCGACGCCTTCGGTGGCGTACCGCCGGTCGAAGCCGAGCCGCATCCCGGCGACGTCGCCGTCGAGCGCGGGCAGGATGGACGGCACCGGCGCGTCGAGCGCGGTCGGGTCGTTCGCGTCGGCGCCGGCGATCGCTTCCAGCATGATCGCCGCATCGGCGACGGTCCGCGTCATCGGCCCGATGTGATCGAGCGAGCCCGCGAGTTCGAGCACGCCATGGCGGCTGACCCGTCCCCAGGTCGGCTTGAGACCGACGATGCCGCACTGGGCCGACGGAAAGCGGATCGATCCGCCGGTGTCCGAGCCGAGCGAGCCGAAACAGAGGCCCGCCGCCGTCGCCACGCCCGAGCCGCTCGACGAAACGCCCGTCCACAGGCCTTCGTCCCAGGGGTTGACGGGGATGTCGAAGTCCGGGTGGTAGGCGCCCATCGCGCCTTCGGTCAGGCTGAGCTTGCCGAGCAGCACCGCACCGGCGTCGCGGAGCCTGGAGACGACGGTCGCGTCGTGGTCCGGAACGAAGTCGGCCAGGACCGAGAGCGCGCCCATCGTGCGCGCGCCCTTCGTGTAGCAGAGGTCCTTGACGGCGATCGGGACCCCGTGCAGCGGCCCCCGGTAGCGCCCGCCCTCGATCTCCGACTCGGCCGCCCGGGCCGCGGCCAGCGACTCCTCGGCCATCACGGTGGCGTAGCTCCTGAGCCGTCCGTCGACGGCTGCGATCCGGCCGAGCATCGTCTCGGTCAGGGCGACCGGCGAGAGTTCGCGGGCCTCGATCAGGCGCGCGACGTCGCGCAGGCTCATGTAGTGGATCGGTACATCACCCATCGAACTTCCTTCCAGCAGCGTTCCGGCGGGTCGCTCGTCCGCGGCGCAGGATCCGAGCAACGGCACGGCCGCGCCCGTCCCGATCAGCCCGAGGGCCCTGCGGCGCGTCAGCCGCATCCGACGGCTTCGAGATCCGCGTCGACCATCATCTCGACCAGTTGGCGAAAAGCGACACGCGGACGCCAGCCGAGACGCTCCCGGGCCAGACTCGCGTCGCCGCGCAGCGTCGGGACCTCGGCCTTGCGGAAGTGCCGGGAATCGACCGTGACCAGCACCCGGCCATCCTCCGCCACGCCCTGCTCCTCCACGCCCTCGCCACGCCAGGCGAGCGGCATCCCGGCGCGTGCGAAGGCGATCTCGCAGAACTCGCGGACGCTGTGGGTCTCGCCGGTGGCGATGACGTAGTCCTCGGGGTCCCCGGTCCGCAGCATCAGGCGCATCGCCTCCACGTAGTCGCCGGCGAAGCCCCAGTCGCGGCGCGAGTCCAGGTTGCCCAGCGCCACGCTTTCCTGCAGACCCGCCCGAATCCGGGCCGCCCCCAGCGTGATCTTCCGCGTCACGAAGCTCTCCCCCCGCCGCGGCGACTCGTGATTGAACAGGATTCCGTTCACGGCGAACAGGCCGTAAGCCTCGCGGTAGTTCCGGGTGATGTGGAAACCGTAGGCCTTCGCCGCCGCGTACGGACTGCGCGGGTAGAAGCGCGTCGTCTCGCGTTGCGGCGACTCCTCCACCAGGCCGAAGATCTCGGACGAGGACGCCTGGTAGAAGCGCGCCTCCGGCGCCTGCCGCCGGGCCGCTTCGAGCAGGTGCAGGACGCCCAGACCGGTGACCTCGCTGGTCGCCCCCGGCAACTCGAAGGAGACCTGGACGTGCGATTGCGCGCCGAGGTTGTAGATCTCGCGGGGCCGCACCTCGGCGACGGCGCGGTGCAGGGACGAGGCGTCCGTGAGATCGCCGGCGATCAGGCGGAGCCGCCGTCCCGAGCCGCCGCGGCCGTCCAGCAGGTGGTCGATCCGCTCCGTGCCGCCGCTTCGCGCCACCGGCCGCACCAGCCCCCAGACGTCCCAGCCCTCCTCGAGCAACTGCTCCGCGAGATAGGAACCGTCCTGACCGGTCACGCCGGTGATGAGAGCCCGCCGCGCGGCGGCGTCCCCGCTCAAACCAGCTTCAGCAGGTGGCCCATCTTGTCCCGCTTGACCCGGAGATAGTCGCGGTTCGATTCGGTCGCCTCGATCTCGATCGGCACGCGTTCGACGATCTCCAGGCCGTAGCCGGAGAGGGCGATGTACTTGTGCGGGTTGTTCGTCATCAGCCGCATCCGGCGCACGCCGATGTCGCGGAGAATCTGCGCTCCGATGCCGTAGTTGCGGAGGTCGGCCTTGAACCCGAGCTTGTGGTTGGCCTCGACGGTGTCGTGCCCGTCGTCCTGCAGATCGTAGGCGCGCAGCTTGTTGAACAGGCCGATGCCCCGCCCCTCCTGCAGCAGGTAGAGCACGACGCCCTCTCCTTCCTCGGCGATCGTGGCGAGGGCATGGTGCAACTGGAGGCCGCAGTCGCAGCGCTCGGACTGGAAGACGTCGCCCGTCAGGCACTGGCTGTGGACGCGCACCAGGATGTCCTTGTCCGGCTTCGGCTCGCCCATGACCAGAGCGACATGCTCCTCGCCGGTGAGTTCGGCGTGGTAGGCGAAGGCCTTCATCGGACCGTAGACCGTCGGCATGGTCGGAGAGGCGATCAGCCTGACCAGGCTCTCGTGCTTCAGCCGGTAACGGATCAGGTCCGACACCGTGATCATCGGCAGCTTGTGCAGGCGGCTGTACTCGACGAGGTCCGGCACGCGGGCCATCGTCCCGTCCTCGTTCATGATCTCGCAGATCACGCCCGCCGGCGCCAGCCCGGCCAGCGAAGCCAGGTCGACCGAAGCCTCCGTCTGCCCCGCTCGCTTCAGCACGCCGCCGCGCTTGGCGCGCAGCGGGAAGACATGACCCGGCCGCAGAAGGTCCCGCGGCTGGGTGGCGGGGTCGATCGCGGTGGCGATCGTCGCCGCCCGGTCGGCCGCGGAGATGCCGGTCGTGACCTTGCCGCGGGCCTCGATGGACACCGTGAACGCGGTCTCGAAGGGCGCCGTGTTGTCCCGGACCATCAGCGGCAGGTCGAGTTCGTCGCAGCGGTCCTCGGTCATCGCCAGACAGATCAGGCCACGGCCGTGAGTCGCCATGAAGTTGATCGCGTCGGCGGTCACCTTCTCGGCCGCGATCGCCAGATCGCCCTCGTTCTCCCGATCCTCGTCGTCCACGATGATCACCTGTCCGCCGTCGCGGAACACCTCGACCGCTTCCTCGATCGGCGTGAAGAGGGACGGCTCCCGTTCCTGGCTGTGTTTCGTCATGACGCCGATTCTATTCGCCCCAGCGGAGCTTGCTGCGCAGGGCGTCGTAGTGGGTCTGGCCGTCGACCCTGGCGAGCAGCGCCTTCGACTCGGAGGCGGTCACGACCACCCGGTCGCCGCCATGGAGCCGGGCCCCCTCCTGGCCGTCCAGCGTGAGGTAGACCTCCCCGTCCAGGCTGCCCAGGATCATCGCGATCGTGCTCCGCTCCGGCACCACGATCGGCCGCATCGAGAGGGTGTGAGGCGAAATCGGCGTCAGCAGCGCGACCGGCAGCGTCGGGTAGAGGATCGGCCCGCCGGCCGACAGGCTGTACGCCGTCGATCCGGTCGGTGTCGAGACGATCAGGCCGTCCGCCCGGTAGCGAGCCACCGGCTCGCCGTCGATCTCCACGGCCAGGTCGATCATCCGCGCCAGGGCGCTCTTGTGCACGACCGCGTCGTTGAGCGCGCGGTAGCGCTCCATGCCGCCCGCCGCGTGCCGCAACTCGACGTCCAGGAGCAGTCTCTCTTCGACCTCGAACCGCCCCTCGAGAATCGCCCCCAGGTTCTTGTACAGCCGGTCGAGACCGATCTCGGCCAGGTAGCCGAGGCTGCCGAGGTTGACGCCCACGATCGGCACGCCGGGCCGGCTGCGCGCGACCGAGAGGAGCGTGCCGTCGCCGCCGAGGACGACGATCAGCCCCAGATCCTTTGCGTCGACGTCGCCTGGCGTCACGCCGCGCTCGCGAAGCCAGCTCTCCACATCGGCGGCGGTGGCGGCCGCCCGCCCGCTGTCCGGCTTGGCGACGACCGCGACTTCCTGGATCCTGGTCACGATCTCATGTCCTGAAGTGGGCGAAGATCTCGCGGTTGCCTGCCGGTCCCCGGAGGTCGCAGTCTACCGAGGCTCTGAACTCGAGCCCCAGCGCGCCCAGTTCGGCGATGCGCCGGGCGGCGACGTCCCACCGCAGTTCGTCGTCCCGCACGACGCCGCCCTTGCCGACCTGGTCCCTGCCCACCTCGAACTGGGGCTTGATCAGGACCAGCAGGTCGGCCCCCGCGGCGAGGTGCGGAAGCAGCGCCGGCGCCACCTTGACGACCGAAATGAAGGAGACATCGACCGTGGCGACTGCGCAGCTTTCGGGCAGGCCGTCCGCCGGCAGGTGGCGGGCATTGATCCGCTCCATGACGACCACGCGGGGATCGTTGCGCAGACCCGCGTCGAGCTGGCCGTAGCCGACGTCCACGGCGTAGACCCGTGCCGCTCCATGCGCCAGCAGGCAGTCCGTGAAGCCCCCGGTCGAGGCGCCGACATCGAGACAGACGGCGCCCGCCGGGTCCACGTCGAACGCGTCCAGCGCCTGCTCGAGCTTGCGGCCGCCCCGTGACACGTAGGGTTCAGCGCGGCCCCGGACCTCGACGGCGGCGGCGCCGGACACCGCCGTCCCCGGCTTGTCCCTGCGCTCCCCGTCGACCCAGACCCAGCCCGCCATCACGGCCCGCTTCGCCTGTTCCCGGCTGGCGAACAGCCCGCGCTCGACCAGCAACTGATCGAGCCGCCGCCTCACGAGCCGCGGTGAACCAGAAAGGCGACCAGGGCCCTGAACAGGTCGCCGCGGGAGGGCAGCCCCTCGATCAGGGCCAGGCAACGGCCCGCCGCCTGCAGCGCCTTCTTCCGGCTGCCCTCCAGGCCGAACAGGCCCGGATACGTCAGCTTCCCGGCCTGCCGGTCCTTGCCGGGCGTCTTGCCGAGCTCTTCGGAGCTGCCGACCTCGTCCAGGATGTCGTCGCCGATCTGAAACAGGAGGCCCAGCTCGGCGCCGATCCGGCCGAGCTGCTCGATCCCTTCGGGCCCCGCGCCCGCGTAGACGCCGCCGAGCCGCGTGCTCGCCTCGATCAGGGCCCCCGTCTTCAGACGGTGAATCCGTTCCAAGGAGGCGACGGTGCGTTCCCGGCTCCGCTCCGCGCGGCCGTCCAGGTCACCCTCGTGCCGGAGATCGAAGACCTGGCCGCCGATCATCCCCGCCGTGCCCACCGCGTCAGCGACCACCCGCACCGCCTCCAGCCGCCGTTCGGACGGCGCCGAGGCCGGTTCGCGGCCAAGGACCTCGTAGGCCCGGTTCAGCAGCGCGTCGCCGGCGAGCACCGCCATCGCCTCCCCCCGCGCGCGGTGGAGGGTCGGCCTCCCCCGCCGCAGGTCGTCGTCGTCCAGGGCCGGCAGATCGTCATGGATCAGGCTGAAGGTGTGGACCATCTCGAGAACCGCTCCGCCCGTCAGCAGATCCTCGCGGGAGCCTCCCCAGGCTTCGCCGGCCAGGACGACCAGGGCCGGCCGGACCCGCTTCCCGCCAGCGAACACGCTGTAACGCATCGCCTCGTGAAGTTCCGCCGGCTCGCTTCCCGCGTCCGGCAACAGGCGGTCCAGCGCCTCGTCGACCTCCGGTCTGAGGGCGGAGAGGAAGGAGGGGAAGTCGTTCACGCGCCGGGCGCCTGCCCGCCGTCTTCGGCCGCTTCCGGCAGCACCTCGGGCGCCGGCAGAGCCTCGGCCACCAGCATCACGGGCACGTCGCTCACGATCGGATAGACGAGACCGGATTCCCGGCACCAGAGCCCCTCGGAAACCTCGGGCTCTTCCTCGCCGAAGTGCTCCCGGTAGCGGGCGACGAGCCGCCCGCATACAGCGGCCGGCAGCGGGACGACCTGAAGCGCCCCCTTCGACCTGGGGCACACCAGAAGTTCGAGCAGTTCCGGATCCACGGCCACTTTGCGCGCTACCTCGACCAGCGAAGAAGGAGGGAGTTCATTCCCGGGTTGCGACGATAGTAGGACGAGTTGGACATATGGAAGAAGCCGAAGCTCAGGCGCGACCCGTCCCGCAACCGCCGTCCGACCGCGATCCCGGTGCGAAACTCGAACTCGCCGCCGATGTCCTTGCCGTCCCCCTTCTCGTAGAAACCCACGGAGGTGCCGGTGTCGATGAACCAGAAACGTCCGAGGTTGATCCGCTGGTCGGTGCCCGCGTAGAGGAAGAACGACTCGTCGAGGGTCACGAAAGCGCCCACATGTGGACCCAGCCCCAGGCACCAGTCAGTGGCGAAGCGGTGCTCGAGGCCGACCTCGACGGTCTCGTGGCCCCGGCCGAAATCGGTCACTCCGGTACTGACTCTCAGACCCGCCTCATCCGCGCGGCTGGGTCCGGCGTGCTCCGCGTCCGCGTTGCAGGCGAAGGCGGGCGGGGCGGCCAGGCTCCCCAGCAACGCCAACAACGGCAGCCAGGCAAACGGCAGACCAGGCGCTACGTTGCGCGGACCGGGGTAGCGCACGGCCGCGTAGCCTACCCTCCGCATACAATGCGCGCGTGGACGGAACGCCGGAAGACGGAGGGCGGCCGCCGATTTCGGCCCTGGTGACCACCTACAACGAGGAACGGCACATCGCCGACTGCCTGGCGTCCCTCGACTGGTGCGACGAAGTGCTGGTCGTCGACTCGTTTTCCACCGACCGCACTCCCGAGATCGTCCGCGGCTGCGAGCGCGCCCGCTTCGTCCAGCGCACCTACTACGGTTCCGCGTCGCAGAAGAACTGGGCCATGGACCAGACCCAGAACGAGTGGGTGCTGATTCTCGACGCCGACGAACGCTGCACCGCCGAACTCCGGGCGGAGATCACGGCGCTGTTCCGCGACGGAGAGCCGGCCCACGACGCGTACACGATCAAGCGCCGCGTGTTCTTCCTGGGCAAGGTGATCCGGTTCTCGGGCTGGCAGCACGACCGCGTCGTCCGGCTGCTGCGCCGCGACGCGGGCCGGTACCCGAACCGCCGCGTTCACGCGGACATGCTGACCCGGACGCCGGCGCCGGTGCTCCGCCGCCCCATGGACCACTTCATGGTCGACGACCTGCTCTCCTACTCCCGGAGGATTCAGCGCTACAGCTGGTGGGGAGCCGCCCAGCTCTGGCGCGACGGCCGCCGGTCCGGCGCCGCCGAAGTCCTGGGGCGCTCCCTGTGGCGCTTCCTGCGCACGTACGGCCTGCAGTTCGGCGTGCTCGACGGCATGCGCGGCCTCGTGTTCTGCCTGCTCCAGGCCTACGGCACCTACCTCAAGTGGTCCTACGTCTGGTCCTGGCAGGTGAACCAGAAGCGCGGCATCGAGCCGCCGCTGCCGTCCTTCGACGACAGCAAGAGCACCTGGCGGGGCCTGACCGAACTCGAGCCCGGAACCGCCAAGTAGCGGGGCCCTGCCGCCGCCTCAGTCGACCGGGAGCAGGAGGGACTCGATCCTGGTGGCCCGGCCCGTCGCCTCGTCCGCGTCGACCAGGGCGGCCGCCAGCCGGACATCCCGTTTGGCGACCTCGAAGCCGGACGGCGTGTTCAGGAGAAAGCGCTTGAGAGCCCGGTCGGCGCGCACGCCGATCACCGAGTCGTAGGGGCCGGTCATGCCGACGTCCGTCACCAGCGCAGTGCCCTGCGGCAGCACGCGGGCGTCGGCGGTCGGCACATGGGTGTGGGTGCCGAGCACCGCCGTCACCCTGCCGTCCAGGTGGTAGGCGAACGCCTGCTTCTCGCTCGTCGCCTCGGCGTGGAAGTCGACCAGGACGATCCGGATCGCCGGGTCGAGACCGGCCAGGATGGAGTCGGCGGCAGCGAACGGCGAGGGCAGCGGCTTCATGAAGGTCTGGCCCTCCAGGTTGACCACCGCGTACGGAGTCCCGATCGGCAGCTCGCCGACGAAGACGCCGCCCCCGGGATTCCCCTCAGGGTAGTTCGCGGGCCTCAGCAGGTTCGGCATCCGGTCGTAGAACGGCACGCCTTCCTTCTTCGCCCAGGCGTGATTGCCCGTCGTCATGCAGTCGATCGGAAGTGCCGAGAGTTCCTTCAGCACCCCGGGCGTCACGCCGCTGCCGCCGGCCGCGTTCTCGACATTGACAACGGTCGCGTCGACCCGGTGGCGGTCGATCAACTCAGTCAGCAGCCGCGACAGCGCTCGCCGACCTGGCTTGCCGACCACATCGCCGACGAAAAGGAAACGGGCCATCCGGACTCCCTCAGCGCGCGTACTCGATCGACCGCGACTCCCGGATCACGGTGACCTTGATCTGACCCGGATACGTGAGTTCGCTCTCGATCTTGCGCGCCACGTCGCGGCTCAGCCACACCGCCTGCTCGTCGCTGATCTCCTTGCAGTCGACGATGACCCGCACTTCCCGGCCGGCCTGGATCGCGTAGCTCTTCTGGACGCCCTTGAACTTCGACGCCAGGTCCTCCAGCTTCTTGAGACGATTCACGTAGTTCTCGAGGACCTCCCGGCGAGCGCCGGGACGGGCCGCGGAAACCGCGTCGGCGGCGGTGACGAGAACCGCCTCGACCGTCTCCGGGTCGTAGTCGCCGTGGTGACAGGCCATCGCGTGCACCACCTCCTCGCTCTCGCCGTAGCGACGGAGCAGGTCGATGCCGATCTCCAGGTGCGTGCCGTCCATTTCCCGGTCCACCGCCTTGCCGATGTCGTGCACCAGGCCGGCGCGCTTGGCGACATGGACGTCGGCCTTCAACTCGCCCGCCATCGTTCCCGCCAGAAACGCGACTTCCTTGCTGTGCTGCAGGACGTTCTGGCCGTAGGACGTGCGGAAGCGGAGCCGGCCCAGCAGCGTGATCAGTTCGGGGTGAAGACCGGAGAGGTTCAGCTCCAGCAGGGCTTCGCTGCCTTCGCGCTGCACCCGATCCTCGAACTCCGACTTGACCTTCGCCGCCACCTCCTCGATGCGGGCCGGGTGGATGCGGCCGTCGGCGATCAGCCGTTCCAGGGTGACGCGGGCGATCTCCCGCCGGAACGGGTCGAAGCCGGAGAGAATGACCGCCTCCGGCGTGTCGTCCACGATCAGGTCGACGCCGGTGGTCAGTTCCAGGGCCCGGATGTTCCTGCCCTCGCGGCCGATGATCCGCCCCTTCATCTCGTCGTTCGGCAGCATGACGACCGAGACCGTCGTCTCCGAGACGTAGTCGGACGCGGAACGTTCGACGGCGAGGCTGATGATCCGCTGGGCCTCGCGTTGCGCCGACTCCCGCGCCTCGTCCTCGATCCGCTTGGCCATGTGCGCCGACTCCATGCGCACCTCGTGTTCGAGGCTGTGGCTCAACTCCTCGCGCGCCTGCTGCACGGTCAGGCCGGACACGCGTTCCAGTTGCCGGCGAACCTCCGCCAGCCGTTCTCCGACCTCGCCGCGCTCGACCTCGAGCCGGCTCTCCGCCTCCCCCAGCGTCCGCTGCCGTCCGTTCAGCTCCTGCTCGAGCGTCTCGAGCGCGGCCGCCTTGTCACGCGAGCGCACGCGGCGTTCGCCGAGCTTCCGCTCCTGCTCCTCCATCGCCCGGCGCTGCTCGACCGTCGATCGCTCGAACTCCGAGCGGAGCGTCAGCAACTCCTCCTTCGCCGCCAGCTCCTGTTCGCGACGCTTGGCCGCGCAGTCGCGCTCGGTCTCTTCGACGAGGCCCCTGGCCTGGCGCCTCGCCTCTTCGATCAACTTCGCCGCGCTACGCCGTCCGGCAAGGCTCCAAAACAGCCAGGCAGCCGCCAGCGTCGCCAGTGCGGCGCCCGCGGCAATGAGTGTGGTTTCGGTCATCGGCCCTCAATCCGGGCAGAAAGGCATCCCCCGCGGGGCCGTGTGAACGCGCCCCGACACAGAACCAGAGCGGGACCAGGTGGGTGTCCGCGCCACCCGCCGTTAGCGTCCCCGTTCGAGCGGGGCTGGCACGGGCGAGCAGTTGAAGGACTCCCTTAACAAGAGCGATGGTTCCAACCACGGCTTTCATCACGAACCGCGCAGGGGATGCAAGGTCAAAGTTCCTTTCAGCAACAGTCAGGCGTCGAGAGCGGCTTCCAGGTCGGAGGTCAGGATCGAGACGCGCTCCACCAGTTCCTGGTAACGCCCGCCGTCCGCTTCTCCGCCGCCGTTGGCCTCGTTGGCGAGATTCAACGCGGCGAGGACGGCGATCTGACCCGGCTCCAGGTTCGGCGCCTGGTCAGCGACCTCCCGCATCTTGCGATCGACCTTCTCCGCGAGTTCGCGAAGGCGGTCCGCATCCACCGCTCCATCCTCGCGGAGGGAGTAGGGAACGCCGAAAATCTCGACCGCGACAGTAGCCGCAACCTCTTCCTGGCGTTCACCTTCGGCCATTTCTCGACACCTCTCGTGGGCAAGCACTATAGCAGCCCGGAGCGTCAGGAATCGCCGTCCGCCAGCAGCTCCTCGAGCCCCTCGGCCAGTGCCTCCACCCGTTGACCGACCTCGGCACGCTCGGTCGCGGCACGCTTCTCGGCCGCTTCGAGTTCGGCGGTCAACTCCCGCGTCCGCTCGCGCTCGGCGGCCAGCGCCTCCGTGGCGCGCTGAATCGCCGCCTCGAGCCGCGCGACCGCGTCGATCGCCCCGTCAGGCATCAGGACGACGAGGTAGAACCGGCGCCGGCGTCAAGCGCTCCCCGCGCGGCCGCGGCGACGGCGGTGAACCCTTCGGCATCCCGCACCGCCAGGTCCGCGAGCATCTTCCGGTTCAGCTCGATGCCGGCAAGCTTGAGCCCCGACATCAACCGGCTGTAGGACAGTCCGTTCAAACGCGCGGCGGCGTTGATCCGGACGATCCAGAGGCTCCGGAACTGGCGCTTCCGCTGCCGCCGGTCGCGGTAGGAAAAGGCGAGCGACCTGTCGACCGCCTGCTTGGCTATCCGGTGGCCCTTCGACTTGACGCCGTAGTAGCCCTTCGCCTGCTTGAGAATCTTCTTCCGGCGCCGGGCTCGCCGGCTGCCCCGTTTCACTCGTGCCATCGTCCATGCCCCCCTTGCGTCCCGGACGGACGGGTCGGCCCCGCCCCGCCGGAAGCTCCAGCGCAAGCCCCTAGTCGATCATCCCCCTGATCGCCTTGGCGAAAGCTCCCTCAACGTCGGCCTGCTTCCGCAGCTTCCGCTTCCGGCCCTGCGCCTTCTTGGTCTGCATATGGTTCATCATCGAGTGCCTGCGCTTCACCTTGCCCTTGGCGGTGAGCTTGAAGCGCTTGGCCGCTCCACGGTGCGTTTTCTGCTTGGGCATTTCCAGAGCCTCCTGTGGGGCTCGGAGGAGCCGCCGAACGGCGCATACTAGCCCGAAACGCGGCTCCGGGCTAGTGGCGCGCGGGCACGGCGGCCGCCTTCGCCGGGGCCGGAGGGGAGGGTCCCATCGGCCGCTCGCGCTCGCCTGGTGACGGGGAGGTGGGCGCTCGCTCCGGTCGGCTTCGCTCCGAATGGCCCTCGAACGATGGAAGACCCCGGGCGTCGCTCGCCTCCAGTCCGCTGGGACCCTCCCCTCCGGCCCCGGCGAAGGCTGAGACGTAGCTCCGGGAACGCGGGTCCCCTGACCCGCTGCCGCCGAAGGCATGTGACCGGGGGTTCTCTGACCCGCGGAAGGCAACGGGCCGCGAAGCGGCTCGACGACTGCCGCGCTTGGCGATCCTCACCCGGCGCGCGCTATTCGACAGGGCCTCCAGTTCCGCGTCCAGTGCTGACCGGTCTGGACGTGACCCGCGCGGACACTCTTGCAGACGGAGCGGCCGAAGTCGGATGCGGGAAACGAGCCCGCCAGTCTGATGACCACGCCTTCCCTCTCTCCGCCCAGGGCCGAGGGTTCCGTATGGGCCTCGTCGACGAAACGGGAGAGGGTCTTCTCCGACTCGAAGACGCCATCGAAGAGCACCGGCACCAACGGAATCTCGTGCTGTCGCGCGTAGTCGGCAAGAGCGCCGAAGGACGCGAAGCGATCGTGGTCGTCCCGGAGAGCGAAGGCGTAGAACGTCCGGTCCTCCGGTACCGGCTCGTACTCGATGCTGTGGACACCGTAGATGTCCTCACCGTAGAGGAAGACGTCAGGCTCGGTGACCTTCCAGGCATGGTGCTTCTTCACCATCGCCATCCACTTGGCGGCCGAGGGTGCGCTGACGCTGCGGGCGTAGGCGGCACCCCGGTGAACCAGCGTGCAACTGCCATCCAGTTTTTCCGTAACGACGACTGGCTCACCGACGAAGCAGGAAGCGTCCGCCAAACGCTCGCTGTCGACGTCAACAGACGGAGAATGTGGCCAGTACGGCGTTCGCGGGTACTTCGGCGGAGTCGTCACGGCTGGGAACCGCCGCTCACGCCCCGGCTCTGGTCGCGTACTTCGGGCAGAGCTGAACGACATCGACGTCCAGACCGTCCGTGAGTTCTCGTTGCTCCGCCCAGTCGCTGTCGGTGGCATTGAGAATCCTGGCCTCTCCCACGACCGCGGTTGCGAGGAACTTCCGGTCCGAGCGATCGAGCCCGTTGGGCGGCAACTCCTCGAAACCCCGCTCGTCGCCGGCCTCCGTGATCGACACCTGCCTGACCTTCTCGCCCCCCCATTGCTCGGTCCAAACGTGCTTGAAGAACCTGGCTCCGACGCCTCCGGGGGCGTGGCCCAGCTGCTTCTCATACTCCTCGACGATCTTGCCACCCTCGTCAACGACGATCACGCCTTCCTCCACCAACGCCTTGAGGGCCTCCTCGCATGCCTCCCTGCACCATCCAGACACGTCCTCGCCCTTGCCTTCGGCAACGACGGCGACATTCGTGTCAACGACGCTTCTCGGGCCCAACGCCTTCGCCATCACTCGGCCTTCCGCATCCGCTTCTCTCGTCCCGCCTTGCTCGTAGCCGCGATCTCGCCGAACTCGTCGCCGAAGAAGTGCTCCGGCCAGTTCTCGATGCCGCCCCACTCGTTGAGCCGCAGCGGATCGAGTTCGGCCTCCCCTTCACCGAGGCTGACGAAGTAGAGCTTCAGTTCGGAAAGCGCCGCCGTCCCCTCCGCAACCCGACGCTGGAAGCGGCGCAGGAGGTGCTCGCTATGGCTCTCGACGACGATCTGCAGATCGCGCTCCCGCGCGACATCGAGCATCACGTCCGCGAGGCGGCTCTGGACGGACGGGTGCAGGTGGAGTTCAGGCTGTTCCAGGAGAACGATCGAACCTTCCGGTGCGTAATGGAGCAGGACCAGCACGGGCAACACCTGGGACACGCCGATACCGACATCCGCCAACGTCGCCTCCGGCCCGCCCTCGTACCTCTGCACGACCGCCTCGTAGAAACCTCTTCCCTCCCCGAACTCACGCACCGAGAACGCTTCGATGAGCCCGAGCTCCTTGAGGTTCCGAGCGATCCGACCTTGGAAGCAATCGTCCTGCTTGCGGGCACTCGCCGCGAGAAGGGCTTCGATTGCGTACTCGCCGCTGTCGCCGACGCCGGCGGGACGCGCACCCGACCATGTGTAGTTCCTCCGAGGCCGGTCCCGGAGCGGCCCCAGATAGAAGATCCGGTCCATCAGCCCCTCGTAGGACGCCTCAAGCCCTCCGACGACATCGTAGAAGGCTCGGGACCGCTGCCGGGCCTCAGAGGGGAACAGGTGCGTCTTGGCCGGTCCGGGAAGACCCTCCTCCTCGCGTGGGTCCGGGTCAGGAAACTCGGCGGACGGAAGATCCGATCCGCCTCGGTACCTTCCCAGCAGCTCCTGAGTTAGGAACTCCGAGGACTTCGCCTCTGCGAGAAGCGTCTCGTCCGAACAGGCGAGCTCGAATCGCTCGCCATCTGCCTTGAGCTTCAACTCGAACTCGACATCCCGATACTCGTATGCCAGTCGCTTCACGACCAGCCGGTGATCCGGCTCCGCTGACAGCCCGACGCGCGCCGTCGACCGGACCTCGTGGCCGCCGCCCTGCGCCATCCCTCGCAGGGCGCCGAACAAGATGAGCCGGAAAGCCTCGCTGCCGTACGGCTGCCAGGACAAAGACCACTCCATGTCCGGCGGATCGTCTCCGCTCTCCGCGCTTCGGTGAACCGCCGCCTTGAAACTGCCCAGATCGACCTTCTCGTTCGGCCCGCCGCCGAAGTCGAGGACCAGGCCCCGGTCCGTCGCGTCCTTCGTCTGCTTCAGTAGAAGCAGGAACTGGAGCACGCTGCTCTTGCCCGAACTGTTCTCCCCGAACAGGGCCGTGATCCGGCCGAAGTCGATCGTCAGGTCGCGCCAGGCCTTGAAGTTCTCCAGATGGAGTTCCTTCAACATGGGGTCCCTCCGAGACTGAGCTTCACAGCTCCAACGACTTCGACGCGACACGGTCGGAGACACGGGCCGCGAGCTCGTCGATCGCCACCGGGCCCTGATCGGCTGAGCCGCCCTCGGGGGCTTCGCGGAGCCGCAACGAGACGGTGCCGGCTTCCTGTTCGCGGCCGCCGATGACGAGCATGTAGGGGACCTTCTTCGTCTGGGCGTCGCGGATCTTGTAGCCGAGCTTCTCGCTGCGTTCGTCGAGTTCGACGCGGACGCCGGCGTCGGAGAGCCGGCGGGTGACCTCGCGGCCGTAGTCCATGAAGCGGTCGGAAACCGGCAGGACGACCGCCTGCACCGGGGCGAGCCAGACCGGGAAGGCGCCGCCGGTGTGTTCGATCAGGATGCCGAGGAAGCGTTCGACCGAGCCCAGCATCGCTCGATGCAGCATGACCGGCCGCCGGGTCCCGCCGTCGCTGGCCGTGTACTCGAGGTCCAGCCGCTCGGGCATCTGGTAGTCCAGTTGGACGGTCCCCAGTTGCCAGCTCCGGCCGAGAGCGTCGAGGATCTGGAAGTCGATCTTCGGGCCGTAGAAGGCGCCGTCGCCCTCGTTGATCTGGAACTCGAGGCCGCGGCTCCTGAGCGCCCCCATCAACGCGTTCTCGGCGCGCTCCCAGAGTTCGTCGCTGCCGATCGACTTCTCCGGCCGGGTGGAGACCTCGATCTGGATGCCGTCGAAGCCGAACGTCCGGTAGATCTCCAGGATCGTCGACACCGGCAGCAGCACTTCCGCTTCGACCTGCTCGTCGGTGCAGAAGGTGTGGGCGTCGTCCTGGCAGAACGTGCGCACCCTGGTGAGACCGGTGATCACGCCGGACCGTTCGTAGCGATGGAGCCGGCCGAAGTCGGCGTAGCGGATCGGCAGGTCCCGGTAGGAGCGGAGATCGGTCCGGTAGATCAGGCAGTGAGTGGGGCAGTTCATCGGCTTGACCGCGTACTGCCGCTCGTCGACCTCGGTGAGGAACATGTGCTCCCGGTAGTTGTCCCAGTGCCCGGAGCGATGCCAGAGGTCGACGTCGAGAATCTGCGGGGTGCGCACCTCCTCGAAGCCGTCGCGCCGGTTGAGTCCCTGCACGTAGTCGACCAGCAGGTTGTAGATCACCGTCCCGCGGGGATGGAAGAACGGACTGCCGGGCGCGCTCTGGTTGAAGCTGAACAGGTCGAGTTCCGGGCCCAGGCGGCGGTGGTCGCGGGCCCGTCGGAGTTCCAGGTCGGCGAGGTAGCCGTCCAGCGCTTCCCGGCTCGTGAACGCGGTCCCGTAGATGCGCTGCAACTGCTCGCGGCTCTCGTCGCCGCGGTGGAACACCCCCGAACTCTCGAGCAGCTTGACCGCGCCGACCTGGTCCACGCGCTGCGCGTGCGGACCGCGGCAGAGGTCGACGAAGTCGCCGTGCCGGAACACGGTGATCGGCTCGCCCTCCGGGATGTCGTCCAGGCGCTCCAGCTTCAGCTCCTCGCCCATGCCGGCGAACAGCTCCCGTGCCTCGTCGCGGTCGATCTCGACCCGCTCCACGTCGTGCTTCTCGGCGAGGATCTCCCCCATCTTCGCCTCGATCGCCTCGAGATCCTCCGGCACGAAGGCCCGCGGGAAGCGGAAGTCGTACTGGTACTTCTCGGTGTGATCGCGGCGGCCGACGTCGATCTGGGTGCCGGGCCAGAGCCTCTGCACCGCGTCCGCCAGCACGTGCTCCGCCGTGTGGCGCAGGAAGATCCCGGCCTCCTCGTCCCTCGACGTGAACAGCCGGAACGGACCGGACGCCTCGATCGGCGTCCGCAGGTCGACGTAAGCACCGTCGAGTTCGGCGCCCACCGCCGCCTTCGCCAGACCTGGGCCGATCGAGCGCGCCACGTCCAGCGCCGTCGTCCCGGGCGGGACGCTGCGCACCGATCCGTCAGGCAACGTCAGGTCGAGCATCGGTCGGGAAGGGTCTTTGAAGAGCAGGTTCGTCTGGGACACGGCCGGGCCCGCGCGGCCCGTCACCGCGATGGTAGGCGCTAGCGGACTCGAACCGCTGACCTCTACCGTGTGAAGGTAGCGCTCTAACCAACTGAGCTAAGCGCCTGAGCCACAGACCGAACGGCCCATGTCTGCGGAAGTTCGAGCAAGCTCGAACCCAACTGCGGTTCGAGCGGACTCGAACCCAAACGGCGGTTCGAGCAAGCTCGAACCCTGGTAGGCCCGAGCGGACTCGAACCGCTGACCTCTACGATGTCAACGTAGCGCTCTAACCAACTGAGCTACGGGCCTGTATCTCGAGGCCGAGAATGCCGGCAAGGCCGGCCACGAGAAGGCGCAACGGTACAAAGGGGGGACTTGCCCTGTCAACGCGAGGCACGCGAGCATGAACCCGCGGGAAGACGGCGCAGCCGGACGCTTGTTGCAGAATCGTGCCGTGACCGACGCTCTTCACATGGCCGAGCTGATCGAGCAGGCGCGGCGGCGGATCGCCGGCGCGGTCTACGAGAGTCCCTGCGCCCGCTCGGAGTACTTCTCACGCCTCTGCGGCATCGGCGCCTACTTCAAGCTCGAGAACCTGCAGATGACCGGCTCCTTCAAGGAGCGCGGTGCGCTCAACCGCATCCTCACCCTGTCGGAGGAGGAGCGGAGCCGCGGTCTGATCACCGCCTCCGCCGGCAACCACGGCCAGGCCGTCGCCTACCACGCGAAGCGCCTCGGCCTCGAGGCGACCGTCGTCATGCCGCTGCCCACGCCCCTGATCAAGGTGGCCAACACGCGCAACTTCGGCGCCGATGTCCGGCTGGCGGGCGAGACGTTCGACGACGCGACCGCCCACGCCCGGGAGCTCGAAGCCGAGCACGGCTGGACCTATGTCCACCCGTTCGACGACGCCCAGATCGTCGCCGGCCAGGGCACGATCGGCTTCGAGCTGATGACCCAGGAACCCGATCTCGAAGTCGTCGTCGTGCCGATCGGCGGCGGCGGAGTGATCGCCGGGATCGCCGCCGCCTACAAGGCGCACCGGCCGCAGACCCGGATCGTCGGCGTGCAGGCGGAGGCCGTCCCGTCGATGCGGGCGAGCCTCGCCGCCGGCCACCCGGTGACGGTTGAGCGCCGCCACACGATCGCCGAAGGCATCGCGGTCAAGCGACCCGGCGAGCTGACGATGGGACTGGTCCAGGAACTGGTCGACGACATCGTGACGGTGGACGAGGAAGAGATCGCGAACGCCGTCCTCCTGCTGCTCGAGCGGGAGAAGGCGGTGGTCGAGGGCGCCGGGGCCTCGGTGCTGGCCGCGGTCGTCAACGACCACGTCCCCCAGGCGAAGGGCCGCCGGACCGCGATGGTGCTGACCGGCGGCAACATCGACGTCACCCTGCTCAGCCGGATCATCGACCGCGGCCTGACGAAGGACGGCCGCCTGGTCAGGCTCGACGTCTGCGTCAAGGACCGCCCGGGCGCACTGGCCGCGCTGCTCAACCTGGTCGGCGAAGCGGGCGCCAACGTCCTGGAGACCCATCACGAGCGGGCCTTCACCGCCCTCGGGCTGAACGAGGTGCACATCGAACTGCGACTCGAAACCCGCGGCCCGGAACACGTCGAGGAGCTGATGGAGGCAATCGCCGCCGCCGGCCTCCACGTCCGGCGTCAGAGCGAGCCCGAGCCGTGGCACGAACACTAGAACCCGCCCTTCCCTGCTACGCTAAGCCGGCGTGAACGACGAAGCTCCGGATCCTTCGCCATCCGACTCCAGTCTGGACGACCCCGACCCGGACCCCGACCAGCGCGCCTGTGACCGCGGGTCCCGTCTCCCGCTGACGACGACGCCCCTCCCGGCCCGCGCGTGATCCCGCCGATCGTCGCGGCCACCGGGCCGCCCGTGAATCTCGACCTGCCGCTGGGCTGGAGCCTGGCCCTGGCCCTGTTCCTGGTCGGCCTGAACGGCTTCTTCGTCGCCGCGGAGTTCGCCCTGGTCAAGGTCCGGCCGACCCAGGTGGCGCCCCACCAGGACACGCTGCGGGGCCGTCTGGCGCAGCGCATGATCGATCAGCTCGACGCCTACCTGTCGGCGACTCAGCTCGGCATCACCCTCGCCAGCATCGGCCTCGGCATCGTCGGCGAACCCGCGGTCAACCGCCTGCTGCAGCCGCTCTTCGACCTGGTGCCCAGCCTGCCGGCCGAGGCCGCCCACTCGATCAGCCTGATGGTCTCCTTCGCGATCATCAGCATGTTCCACATCGTGCTCGGCGAACTGGCGCCCAAGTCGCTCGCCATTCGCCGGCCCGAACCGACCAGCCTGTGGGTGGCGGCGCCGCTTTGGTTCTTCTACCAGGTGACCTACCCCGGCATCTGGGTCCTGAACCAGATGGCGAACGCCTTCCTGCGCCTGTTCGGCATCGAACCACTCCGGCACGGCGAACTCGCTCACAGCGAGGAGGAGATCCGGAGTCTCCTCGCCTCCGAGCAGGAGACGGAACTCTCCGAGCCCAAGCGGGAGCTGCTCGACAACGTGTTCGAGCTCTCCGACCGCAACGCCCGCCAGGTGATGGTTCCCCGCACCGAGGTCGTCTACCTCGACGCCGCGGCCCCGATGGACGCCAACCTCGACCGCGCACGCCGGAGCGGCCACACCCGCTTCCCGCTCTGCGAGGGCGACCTGGACCAGCTCGTCGGCCTGGTCCACATCAAGGACCTCTTCATCGCCGAGGAACCGCCGGAGTCGCTCCGCGACATCGCCCGCGAGACGTTCGCGGTGCCCGAGACCCTGCCGCTCGACCAGTTGATGGCCCGCATGCGCCGCGAGCAGATCCACATGGCCGCGGTGGTCGACGAGTTCGGCGGCGTGGCCGGCATCGTGACCCTCGAGAACGTGCTGGAGGAGATCGTCGGCGAGATCCAGGACGAGTTCGATGCCGAGGCGCCGGAGTTCGTCCGCCTCGACGACGGCGGCTACAAGGTCCTCGGCGGCATGCTGCTCGACGACCTCGAGGACGAACTCGGCATGGACATCTCCGACGAGCGGGAGGAAGACACGGTCGCCGGCATCGCCCTGTCCGAACTCGGCCGGACCGCCGAGAGCGGGGACACCGTCGAGGTCGGCCGCCTGCGGCTGGAGGTCGTGGAGGTCGAGGGGAACCGGATCGTGTCTCTGCGACTGTGGGTGCTGCCCGAGCCGGAGGAGGAGGAGGACTAGGCGTTCAGCCGGCCGAGAACGGCCTTCGACACCTCGGCGAGCGGCACGACCTCGCGCTCGCCGTCCAGCCGGTTCGATACTTCCGCGCCACCGGCCCGAAGCGAGCGGGCGCCGACCACCACCCGCACCGGGAAACCGACCAGGTCGGCGTCCTTGAACTTGACGCCCGGCCGCTCGCGCCTGTCGTCGTAGAGGACGTCGAAGCCGCCCGGGACGAGTGCCGCCTCGAGTTCCTCGTAGAGACCGTCCGCCGCCGAACTCACGGCCTCGTCGCCGGGGTCGAGCGAGCTGAGCACGACCGTGAAGGGCGCAAGCGGCGCGGACCAGACGATGCCGTCGGCGTCGTGCCCCTGCTCGATCGCCGCCGCCGCCGTGCGGCCGATACCCAGGCCGTAGCAGCCCATCTCCGCCGGGCGGAGCTTTCCCTGCTCGTCGCTGAAGGTGCAGTTCATCTTCTCGGAGTAGGCGGTGCCCAGCTTGAAGATGTGGCCGACCTCGATGCCCCGCGAAATGCGGAGTACGCCGGCGCTGCAGCGCGGGCAGGGGTCGGCGGCCTCGGCGGTCATCACGTCGACCCGTTCGATCGGACGCGCGCTCGCCACGTCCCGGTCCCAGCGCACGGAGACGAGGTGCTCGTCGCCGGCGTTGGCGCCGCAGACGAAACCGGCGAGCGCGCGCGCCGACTCGTCGACCACCAGGCGCACCTCGGCCGAAAGGCCGACCGGACCCGAGAAGCCGAGCGGACCGCCCGTCGCCTCCGCCACCTGCTCGGCCGAAGCGAGCCGCAGCCCGAGGCCGCCCAGCACGTTGAGCAGCTTGACCTCGTTCACCTCGCGGTCGCCGCGGATCGCGACCGCCGCCAGGCCGTCGTCCGTCTCGTAGATCAGCGTCTTGACCACGAGGGCCCGGTCGACCTCGAGCATCCCGGCGACCTCGGCCACCGTCGTCGCTCCCGGGGTCGAAACCCGGCGGGCCTCGCCGTTGTCGCTGCCACCGGCCTGCTCCGGGGGCGGCAGCGCGCCGATCTCCGCCCGCTCGACGTTGGCGCCGTAGCCGCAGGCCGCGCAGCTCGCCACCGCGCTCTCGCCGGTGTCCGCGAGCACCATGAACTCGTGCGACGAGGAACCGCCGATCGTGCCCTGGTCCGCCTCGACCACGGAGTACTCGAGCCCGCAGGCCTCGAAGATGCGCGAGTAGGCCGCGTACATGGCCTGGTAGCTCCGGTCGAGCCCCTCCTCCGTGGCGTCGAAGGAGTAGGCGTCCTTCATGATGAACTCCCGGCCGCGCATGAGCCCGAACCGGGGACGGATCTCGTCCCGGAACTTGGTCTGGATCTGGAACAGGTTGAGCGGCATCTGCCGGTAGCTCTTCACGTCGCGGCGGACGAGGTCGGTGATGACCTCCTCGTGGGTCGGACCGAAGCAGAACCGCCGTCCGTGGCGGTCCTCCATCCGCAGCAGCTCGGGGCCGTACTTGAACCAGCGCCCGGACTCCTCCCAGAGCTCGGCGGGCTGGATCGCCGGCATCGAGAGCTCGACCGCGCCCGCCCGCTCCATCTCGCGGCGGACGATCGCCATCAGCTTGCGCGCGGTCCTCCACCCGGCCGGCTGCATCGTGTAGATCCCCGCGGCGAGCCGCCGCACGAGTCCGGCGCGCGCCATCAACTGGTGACTGATCACCTCGGCGTCCCTGGGCGCCTCGCGGGCGGTCATCAGGTAGTAGTTGCTCCAGCGCATCGTCGCTCTCCGGCCGCGGAGACTACTAGGAGTGTCGCGGGGAGCGGGCGCTGGGGCTAGGCTCGCCCCGCGATGTACTGCCAGGTCTGCGGCGCGCGGAACGAGGACGACGCGGAGTACTGCCAGCGCTGCCGGCAGAAGCTGATGGTGCTCTCCGGCTCCGCCGTCTCAAGCGAGGAGACCCTCGACGCCGGCGACGAGGAGTTCTCCCTCGACGAGCACCTGCTGGAACGGATCTCGATCCTCGAGGAGGTTCTCAAACGCACCGGCGAGACGGTGCAGAAGGTCCTGAGCGCCATGGAGCGGCAGGAGGAGAGCATCCTCGTCCATCACGCCGGCATGCTGGCCCTGCGCGACATCCTGGAACGGCAGGACGTGATCAACGCCGCCGAATGGAGCGACCTCTGGGAGTCCAAGATGGACTACCAGTTCCTGGTGCTGGAGAAGCGCGAGCGTTTCGCGGCGGTCAAGGACAGCGTACTGGGGCTCTACGAGGGCTGCCGGCGCCCCGCCTTCACGCAGCTCCTGGAGGAAGCGGAACACGCGCTGAACGGGCTGGACCTGGCCCGCGCGATGAAGGCGCTGGAGGCGGCGGCCGGCCTCGACCGCCGCAACCACGAACTGGCCAGGTTCCTGGGCGAATCGCACTTCCAGGAAGGCCAACTGGAACGCGCGCTGGAACACTTCGACCGTCTGCTGGAGGCCAAGCCGGATCACGTCCAGGGTCTCGTCTACACGGGCGTCATCCAACTCCAGCAGGGCGACGGGCACCGCGGCCAGGAGCTGCTGGAGCGGGCCGTGATCCAGCATCCGGACGCGTTCCTGCCGCACTTCTGCCTGGGAGCGTCGCTCGCCGGCCGGGGGCAGTTGAAGTCCGCCGCCGCGTTCCTGGAGCGCGCGGTCGAGATCGACGTCGTGCCGCAGGCGCTCTACCTGCTCGGCCGCTGCCACTACGAGATGGGCCGGCTGAAGGGCGCGATCGAGTCGTTGAGCCGGGCGGTTCAGGCCGATCCCGCTTTCGAGGAGTGCCATCACCTCCTCGGTCTCTGCTACCTGGACCGGGGCTGGAACCGCAAGGCTCTCGCCGCGTTCCGCACGGCCCAGCAACTGAACCCCAGGCGCATGCGCTACCGCGACATGGTGGCCTACCTCTCCGGGCGCTCCGGCGCCGACCTGCCCCGCACCAGCCCCGCCGCGGCGGACTGGGTCAGCCGCGGCGAGCAGGCGATCCGATCCGGCGAAGCGCCGGAAGCGCTCCGCTGCTACCGCGAGGCGCTCGCGCTCGACCCGGAGAACCCGGCTCTGCTGATGTCCTACGCCCTGGCCTGCCTCCGCCTCGACCGCATCCAGGAGATCCGCCCGCTGACCGAGCGGGTTCTTGCATCGAACCCGGGCGAGATGCTGCGGGCGACCGCCTACGCGACCCTGATCGAGGCGCTACGCAGCGAGGGCAAGTACAGGGATGCGAACGACGCGGGCCGACGGCTGCTAGACGAGGCCGGCTCCAACTTCTCGAAGAGCATCGCCTACTACGAGATGGCGTACAACCTGGCGGAGATGGACGAGGACCTCGACCAGGCTCTCGACTTCGCGCGCCGTTCCCTGGAGCACGCCCCGGAGGAACTGCGTCAGTTCCCCCTGGCGGCCCTGGGCTGGGTTCACTACAAGCGCCGGGAGCTGGACGAGGCGATCGACTTCCTGTCCCAGTCGACCGAACTCGGACCGTCGACCGCGGCGCTCACCCGCCTGGGCATGGCGCTCCTTGCATCGGGCGACGAGGACGGGGCGCGCGGCGCCCTGGCCCAGGCCCGTCGACTCGACGAGCGCGGCGGCGCGATCGAGGAGAAGATGATGGAGTTCATGAAGGACTCCGCGCGCATCATCGAGCGGGTGCGCGTCTAGGCGAACCAGCGATCGCGGCGGCCGAGCCGGCTGTCCAGCGCGGCGCCGATGCCGACGCAGGTGACGACGGTCCACGTCCAGCCGCCGGCCCAGGGCGCCATCTTGACGAGGCCCAGGGCCAGAAGCCCGCACAGGGCGGCGGCCAGCGGGCGGCCCGTCAGGCCCAGGCGGTCGGGCAGCAGGCGGGCGCCCACCGCCAGGAACACCGCCACCGTGCCCCACAGCTTGCAGACGAGGATCGCCACTCCGCAGACGGCGAGCAGGGGCGCGCCGACCAGCGCCGGCGCCGCCGCGGTCAGCACGGCGAAGGTCACGGCCACGGCGAGCACGGCCACCAGGCCGGCGAAGAAGTTGCGAAACGGCCGTTCGAGCACGCTCTGCGCCGTCGACGTCAACGCCCGGTCGAAGCCGGCCACCAGCACCAGCGTCACCAGCAGCCAGGCCAGCAGCAAGGCCAGGTTCAGCAGCGCCACCGCCGGGGACAGCGCGGCCTGCCCGAGGACCGGCCCTTCCGCCAGGACAAGCAGCGAAGACGGCGCCCGCGGGTACGCCACTGTGCGGCCCTCGACCGCAGCCCCCGACCCGGCGTCCACCCGGCCGCCCAGCACGAAGACATCGCCGAAGAGGCGCGCCCGCGGACCCAGTTCGACATCGCCGCCCAGCACGATCACATCGCCCTGGACGACGCCGTCGATGCGGGCGTCGCCGTTCAGGACGACCGCGTCGGAACGCGCCTCGCCACGAAGCTCCAGGTCTCTTCCGATGGCGACGACCTGGTCCCGGGCAACGGCGCCCGGACCGACCACCACGGCCGGCGGCCCGGATCCCGCCGAGGACTCCGGCGCCGCGCAGCTCAGCGACGCCGCGGCGAACGCGCACAGGACGAGGCCATGGGCGGCCGGCTTGAGGCGGAGCTTCAGCACGGGACGGCGACCATCGTAGCCGCCGCGCACCTAGCGTCGGGAGTCTTGCCGCACCGACGCTTTCGAACCCCGCCGAAGCAGCGAGAACAGGAGGCCGGCAAGACCCACGACCGCCGCGCCGCCGACGAGCAGCGTCGGCGTCGCCGGCTCCAGGGCCGAGGACATCGCCACGTTGAGACCGCGCCAGGAGGCATCGAGCATGCCGGCGCCGAGCATGCCGAGAGTAGCCCCGAAGTCGAACAGGGTCGCCGCGGCGGAAGCCGCCGACCCGGCCGCCGGCGCGAGGGTAGCGAGCAGCGCGAGCGCGCCGCCGAACAGAGCGACCAGGGCGGCGGCGGCCACGGCGGCGCGACGGCGGCCGGCGCGGAGTGGCGCGTGGACGTCGACGGCCAGCGGCTCGGGCGAGAGCCGTTCCGCCGCCAGGAGCTCGTGAAGCGCCGAGAGCTCCCGCGCCTCGTCCCGGCAGGCCGCGCATTCGGCCATGTGCTGCTCCGCCGACCGCCGCTCGGCCTCGCTGACGGCGCCGTCGACCCAGGCGTCGATCAACTCGGCGTGGGCGCAGGAAGCCATCCTGTCCGACCTGTCTGAACTCGTCATCGCCGTAACTCCCGCCGTCCGTCAGTCGGTGAGGTAGTCGGCCAGCCGGGCCTTCAGCATCCGGCGGCCGCGAAACAACTTGTTCTTGACGGTGCCCAGGGGCATGCCCTTGAACTCCGCGATCTCTTCGTAGGTCATCTCGGCGAAGTGTCTCAACTGGATCAACTCGCGGTACTCCTCTCTGAGCCCGTCGATCGCGGCGCTGATGGCGTGGCGCCGTTCCAGGTTCCGCAGTGTCCGGTAGGGGTCTCTTTCCTCACTCTCAAACTCCCGCTCCTGCACCTGCCCGTCCGTACCGACCCGCTGCATCGGGACCAGCTTCAGGCGCCGCTTCCGGATCAGGTCGATCGCGGCGTTCCTCGCCACCCGAAACAGCCATGTCGAGAACCGGTACCTGGGGTTGTAACGGTCGAGGGCCCGGTAGACCCTCAGAAACACTTCCTGCGAAAGCTCTTCGGACTCCTGTGCGTTGCCGAGGAAGCGATTCAGGTAGTTGATCAGCCGTCCCCGGTACCTCTCCACGAGATCGGTGTACAGGGCGGCCTCGCCCTCCAGAATCGCAGCCACCAACTCTTCGTCGGTCGCCCGAGTTGCCTCCACAGCCTTCACCTACGTCGCCAGCGTCCGTTTGTTGCGCGGCGGCGCGACAGCGAGACGAACCGGCCGAACGCGCCGCCGACCACGGCTGCTGTAGCCTTCCCGCCCGCGGCACGGACCGCCGCCGCCCAGAACCGCCGCAGAGAGTAACCGGGTCATCCTTGGCAAACCTGATCCACGCACGCGGGCTGGGCATCCGGTTCGGACTCCACTGGGCGCTGGCTCACGTCGACCTCGACTTCGAAGCCGGGGGGCGCCTGCTGCTCGCCGGCGCCAACGGTTCCGGCAAGACGACCCTGCTCCGACTGATCGCGGGGCTCCGGCGGCCGACGGAGGGTGAACTGACCGTCGGCGGCAGGCGGCCCTACGAGAGCCGCGCCGGCGCCCGCCGCGAACTGTCCCTGGTCTCCCATCACGACTATCTCTACGACCGGCTGACCGCGATGGAGACGCTGCGGCTCTGGAGCGAACTCTGCGACGCCGACCCGAACCGCGGGACGCTCGCCGACCTGCTCGACGAGGTCGGGCTCGAAGCCGCGGCCGACCGCCAGGTGGGCGGCTTCTCCGCCGGCATGAGAAAACGGCTGATCCTCGCCCGCTGCCGTCTCGAGAACCCCCGGCTGCTGCTTCTCGACGAACCGTTCGCGGCGCTCGATCCCGAGGGCCAGACCCTGGTCGAGCGCTGGATCGAACGCTTCGCGGAGAGCGGCGGCTCCCTGATCGTCGCCTCCCACGCGATCGAGCGGGCGTCCCGGCTGTGCCGGCGGGCGCTCCTGCTGGAGCAGGGCCAGGCCGCCTGGCACGGCGAAGCCGCCGGGCTCGCCGCCGCCTGGCGCCGGAGGGCAGCAGCCCGTGGATAAGGTCGCGCTGCATTCGACCGGCCATGCATCCCGCCCAGCATCGTTGCTCCTCACTCGAATATGGCCCGATATGCTCCCTCGTCGCGCCTTGCTGGACGGGTGCCTGACCGCTCTCGGTGCGACGCGCACCTCATCCGCGGGCTGCTAGGACCGTGAAGCTGGTCCGGCCGGTGCTCGTGCTGCTGCTGAAGGACCTGCGGGTCGAGTGGCGGGGACGGGTCCGCTTTCTCTCGATCGTCCTGTTCGGCGGCATCACTCTGGTCCTGTTCTCCTTCGCGATCGACACGGAGGGCGACATGGCGGCGTCGCTGGCGCCCGGATTCCTCACCCTCGCCTTGCTGCTCAGCTCGACCCTGGGCCTGTCCGAGTCCTTCCGCGTCGAGCGCGAGAACCGCTCTCTCGAGGGGCTGCTCCTGCTGCCGGTCGAGCCGGCGGTCCTGTTCTACGCCAAGGCGCTGGGCAACTTCGTGTTCCTCGCGATGCTGGCGCCGGTGCTCGTGCCCTCCGCGATCATCCTCTACAGCGTCGACACCGGTCCCGCCGGGTTCCTCGGCGTGATCGCCGTCTGGCTGCTCGCCGCCGCGGCCCTCGCCGCCCCGGGCACGCTGTACGCGGCGATGACCAGCCGGGCCGCGAGCCAGGACGTCCTGCTGCCCCTGCTGCTCTTTCCCCTGGTCATCCCGGTGTTGATCGCGTCGGTCAAGAGCGCGGAACTGCTGCTCCACGGGGATCCGATGGACCAGGCGCCGAGCTGGCTCCTGTTGCTGGCCGCCTTCGATGTAATCTACTGGGCGCTGGGAGGCGTGCTGGCGAAGGTCGCGATGGAGGAGTAGGCCCTCGCGCAGAGGCCGGAGAGGGAGCCAAACGAGCGTGGACGGCGTTATAGTTGGTGGTTGGGGATGGGTCATCGCCGCCTACGGTTCGGCGGGCGCGGCTCTCCTCTTCTATGTCTACAGCCTGTTCGTCCGCCGGCGGCGGGTCGAGGCGAACGCTCCACCAGAGGACCAGAGTCATGAGCACGGAACCCACGACGCCTGACGCCGGACCCGCTCCCCGGACCCGGCGGCTTCTCCTGCTGGCCGCGGGCGGGGCCGTGGCCGTGGCGCTCTCCGTGCTGGCCTTCGGCGACGTCGGCGAGAACCTCGTCTACTACTGGAGTCCGTCGGAACTCCACGAAGCGGGCCCGGAAGCCGTCGGCGCCAGCATCCGCCTCGGCGGGCTGGTCAAGGAGGGCTCCGTCAACCGCAGCGACGACGGCCTGACCCTCGAGTTCACCGTCACCGACGGCGCGGCCCAGGTCGACGTCAGCACCACCGCCGTGCCCCCGGCCATGTTCCGGGAGGGCATCGGCGTCGTGCTCGAGGGGACGATGAGCGAGAGCGGCCAGTTCACGACCGCGCGGCTCATGGTCAAGCACGACAACGAGTACCAGGCGCCCGACGTCGAAGACCAGCGCAGCATGGAGGAGTTGATCGAGTCCATGCAGTTCGACACGTGACTTCGGCCCTGGGCCAGGGGTTCGTCCTCCTGGGCCTGATCGCGGCTGGCTTCGGCGCGGCCTTCGGCTACATCGCGGGCGTCAGGCGTTCGGCCGCCGGCCTCCGCCTCACCAGGCGTCTGGCGCTGCTGTTCGCCGTCGCCATGGTCGGGGCCAGCGCCGTCATGTGGTACGCGCTGCTCAGCCACGACTTCTCCGTCTCCTACGTCGCCCAGGTCGGGTCCACGGCGACGCCGCTTCACATCACGATCTTCTCCCTGTGGTCGTCACTCGAGGGATCGATCCTCTTCTGGGGCTTGATCCTGGGCCTCTACATCGCCGCCGCGGCCGTCTTCCAGCGCCGCGGGCACGAGGACTACCTCGCCTACACCCTCGCCACCCTGCTCGGCATCGGCGCCTTCTTCACGTTCCTCATCGCCAGCGTCGCCGATCCGTTCGCGCCGACCCCGCCGCCCGTGCCGGTGGACGGCCCCGGGCCCAACCCGCTGCTCCAGAACCACCTGCTGATGGCGATCCACCCGCCGATGCTCTACCTCGGCTACGTCGGCATGTCGGTGCCGTTCGCCATGGCGGTGGCGGCGCTGCTCCGCGGCCAGTTGGGCGCCACCTGGCTGCGGCCGATGCGCCGCTGGCTGCTGGTGCCGACCTCCTTCCTCACCGCCGGCATCATGCTCGGCGGCTGGTGGTCGTACGAGGTCCTCGGCTGGGGCGGCTACTGGGCCTGGGACCCGGTCGAGAACGCCTCCTTCCTGCCCTGGCTGACCGGCATCGCGGCGCTCCACTCGGGCGTCGTCCAGCAGCGGCGCGGGACCCTGAAGGCCTGGACCGTGATCCTCATCATGATCACCTTCCTGCTGACCATCCTGGGCACCTTCCTCACCCGCTCGGGGGTCGTGAACTCCGTCCACTCGTTCACCCAGAGTCCGATCGGCCCGGTGTTCCTGGGGTTCCTCGGCCTGTGCGCCGCCGCCGTCGTCGTGCTGCTCGCGCTGCGGATCGACACCCTGGTGTCCGAGCCGTCGAACGAGCGCCTGGTCAGCCGCGAAGGCGCCTTCCTGCTGAACAACCTGCTCTTCGTCAGCCTGATGTTCACCGTGCTCGTCGGCACCCTCTACCCGATCGTCGCGGAGTCGCTGCGCGGCGTGAAGGTCAGCGTCGGCGAGCCCTACTTCAACCGCATGGCGGTTCCGCTGTTCGCGGCGCTGCTTCTGCTGATGGGAGTAGGCCCGGCGCTCCCCTGGGGCGGCAGCGACCCCAAGCTGGTCCGCCGCGCCCTGGTGCGTCCGCTGCCCGCGGCCGCCGTCGGCCTCGTCGTGGCTCTCCTGCTCGGCGCCCGCTCCGCGCCGGTCCTCATCGTCTCCGCCTTCGCCGGCTTCGCGCTCTGGGTGACCGCCGACCAGGGCCTGCGGCCGGTGCGCGTCCGGCCCCGGCGCCAGGGCGGCAGGAGTCCGCTGGCGGCCGTCCTGGTGGCGCCGGACAAGCTCGGCGCCTACGTCGTCCACCTGGGCGTCCTGATCACCTTCGTCGCGGTCGCCGTGTCTTCGACCTTCCAGCGGGAGGCCGAGTCGACCCTTCGCGCCGGCGACACCCTCAGGCTGGGCGGGTACGAGATGACCTTCCACGGCGCCGAGCGGGTCCAGGAACCGCACCTGATCCGCCACCAGGCCGAAGTCGAGGTCTTGACCAACGGCCGGAGCCGCGGCGTGCTCTACCCCTCGCTCAACATCTACCCGAACCAGCGGGAACCGATCGGCACTCCCGCGGTCCGCACCAGCGCGGGCCACGACCTCTACCTGACCCTGATGAACGTCGGCGGCGATGGATCGATCGGGCTGCGGGCGATCACGACGCCGCTTGTTCTGTGGATCTGGATCGGCGTCGTCGTCATGGTCCTCGGCACCGCCCTGTGCCTGATCCCGACCGCCGCCGAACGGCGGGCGACGACGCCGCGGGCGGTTCCCGACCTGGCCGCCTCACCGGCAGGGGGAGGCCGATGAACCGAAGGGTCCTGCTTGTGGGTCTCGGCATCTCGCTGCCGCTGCTCGCGTTCCTCGGCTTCGCCTTCCGGCACGACCCGCAGATCGTCGAGTCGCCGCTCGTCGGCAAGCCGGCGCCCAGCTTCCGCCTCGCCGACCTGGACGGCAACATCGTCGACCTGGCCGAACTGCGCGGCCGGCCGGTCATCGTCAACTTCTGGGCCACTTACTGCGTACCCTGCTGGGCCGAGCACCCGCTGCTCCTGGAAGGCTCACGGCGCTGGCAGGGCGAGATCCACTTCCTCGGCGTCATCTTCCAGGACGACCCCGACCTGATCGCGCAGTTCAACTCCGACTACGGACGCTGGGGACCTTCGCTGATCGACGAGGGCGGCCGGGTGGCGATCGCCTACGGTGTCTACGGACCGCCGGAGACCTTCTTCATCGACCGCGACGGCGTGATCGTCGACAAGGCGATCGGCGCCGTATCGCCGGACCAGCTCCTGGACGTCGCGAACCGCATGCTCGCGCAGCCCGCCGCGGCGACCGGCTGACATGCGGCGCGCGACCGCCCTCCTGGGGCTACTGGCCGCGTTGGCTCTCACGGCGCCGGCATCGGCCCAGGAGACCGACACGCCGCCGAGAGGCGACCTGCCCCCGGCCGAGGGCGAGTACCGGCCCGGGCTGGGCGTCGAGACGTCCCACGAGCTGGGCGACCCCCTCGGCCTGCCCCTCTCCGGCGAGGAACTCGACCGGGCGGTCGCCGAGGTCGCGGCCGACATCCGCTGCCCCAAGTGCCAGGCCCTGTCGATCGCCGACTCCGGCGCCGCGTCGGCCCAGGCGATGCGGGCGGAGGCGCGCTCCCTGCTCTCCCAGGGCTACACCCGCGAGCAGGTAGTCGGCTACTTCGAGCAGCGCTACGGCGAGTTCGTGCTGCTCGAGCCGCGGGCGCGCGGCCTCAACCTGATCGTCTGGGCCGCCCCCGCCGCGATCGTCCTGGTCGGGGGTCTGCTGGTCGCCCTGCGACTCCGGCAACGCCGGCGAAGCGCCGACGAGGGCCTGGACACGTACCTGCGGCAGGTGGAGCAGGAGACGGCGACCTGACTGTCGTCGCGACGATCGCCATCGTCGCCGCCGTTCTCGCCGGCCTGGGAGTCGGCTTCGCCTTCCTGCCCCGGGAAGCCGCGGCGCGCGCCGCCGCGCTCGAGTTGCAGCGCGCCGACCTCGTCAACCGCCGCGAGGACCTGGTCGCCCGGCTGAAGCAGGCCGGACTGGAAGCGGCCGACCGCGAGCGGCTCCAGGTCTCGACGGCGCGCGTGCTGAAGGAACTCGACGAGGTCGAGGAGGCGATCGCCGGCATCGCTCCGGAACGCGACGTCAGGGCGAAAGCCGGCGCGCCGGCCGGCCGCGCCTTCGTCCAGGCGCATCCCCTGCTCTCCGGCGTCCTGCTCGGCGGCGGCGTGGCCGGCCTGGTCGCGGCGCTCGTCATCTGGGCGCAGTCGGACGCCCGGCCCGATCCGCAGGCCGAGCAGCAGATGGCGCAAGGCGGAGGCGAGACGGACTTCCGCGGCCAGCAGCCGCTGCCGCCCGAGCTCGTGCCCCGAGCCGAGGAGCTGCAGCGGCAGATCGACGCCGATCCCTCGGACATCGACGCGATGCGCGCCCTGATGCAACTGATGCTCGCGAACGGCCGCGCCTTCGACGCCTTCCAGACGGCCCGGCAACTGCTGGAGATCGCCCCCGAGGACCCCGACGCGCACTTCGTCTCCGGCATCGTGCGCCTCCAGATGGGCCAGACCCAGGTCGCCCTCGACTCCCTGGACCGGTCGCTCCGCAGCGACCCCGGCCACGAGCAGTCGGCCCTCATGCGAGGCCTTCTCCTGCTGCAGATCGGCGACCGCGACGGCGCCATCGCGACCTGGGAGAGCGCCAACGAGGCCCGCGCCAGCCCCCGCCTCGAGGAAGTCGCCGGCAGGGCCCGCGAGGGCTGGACCTACGACCAGATCATCAACACGCCGCTCTGACGACAGCGGAGCCGGCCTGCGGCCGGCGCGTTCTCACTGCCGGTGCGCCGGCCTTCTGGCCGGCATCAAGCGCGAGCCGCGAAGCGGCGAGCCTGCAACAACCGCGGCTCGAACCAACTAGGGGTCTTCGCCCCCCGCCAACCCCAGCCGCCGGATGATCCCGGCCGCGACGTCACGTTTGCGCTCCGTCCCCCGCGTCCGTACCCGTACATCCGCCTGGCGGTAGGACTCCAGGCGGCTCTCGTACAGCGCCCGGGCCTGGTCCGGAGACTCGAACAGAGGGCGGCGCTTGTGAGACTGCTGCGCCCGGCGGCTGAGGGCTTCCCACGGCGGGTCGAGCCAGACGCTGGTGCCCAGCTCCGCGATCAGCCGGCGGTTCCGTTCCAGGGTGAACACGCCCCCGCCGGTGGCGATCACTGCCTGGTCGACCGCGGCGCAGCGTTCGAGCGCGGCCGTTTCGCGTTCGCGGAAGTACGTCTCGCCGCGCTCCACGATCAGGTCGGCGACCGCCTGCCCCTCGCGTTCGGCGATGTCCGAGTCCAGGTCCAGAAACGTCCAGCCCAGGTCCCGGGCCATCCGCCGGCCGATCCGGCTCTTGCCGGCCGCCATGAAGCCGACGAGGAAGACACGCATGGCGGTACGGAGACGTTCAGTCGCCGTGCCTGTGCGCCCGCTCGCTCCTCAGCGCCCGCACCAGGAAGAACGTGAAGCCGCCCCAAACGAAGCCGCCGATCAGGACCATGACGAGGATGGCGAGCGGGGACATGGGAGAGGACTATACGTGAGGAACTGTCAGCCGGCAGCACGGAGACCGACGCTCAACCGCCGGCGGAGTCCGCCCCGAATAGCATTGGCCGTTCTCGACAAGGGAGCCAAGGAGAAGTGGGAACCGTCGGTCAACCCGCTACCAGCCCGATCTGGTTCTGCATCCGGCAGCGCGGCATCGCGAAGCGAGCCGGATGGATCGACTATCCGGAGCTGCACGAGTTGCCTGCCCGGATCGGGACCAACGGGGACAGCACAGTCGAGGTCTGCGTCACGGAACGGTCTCGACCGGTTCCGCCGGACCAGGTGTCCCGCGTGTTCTGCAACCGCGCTCGCGGCGTCATCGGCCTGGAGATCGCGTATCGCGGCGAGACGGTCAGGCTGACACCAACCCGGATGGTCGCTTCGAACCTCCGCTTCGGCCGAGCCTTCGAGCGGTTCCGCAGGGAGAGGAACCTGAGCGCGTCCGAGTTCAAGGCCCATCGCCGGCTTGGCGCGTTCGCCGCCCGCCAGTTCCTGCTCACCAGCGACGGCTGGGCCGGTGCAACGGAGCTGTACCGGGGCTCGACCCTGGTCGCTCCCTTGCCGCCGGACGACGAGGATCGCGCGGCCGACCTCGCGGAGGGCATCGCACGCTGGATGCTCGGCAACCTGTCGCCGGAAGGCGGGCTGCCCTACAAGTACTGGCCCAGCCGGGGCGAGGTCGCGCCGTCGGACAACGCCATCCGCCGCTTCCTTGCGACACTGGCCCTGGCGCGATTCGCGAAGCTCCGGGGCGACGCCGAAACGGCTGAGGCCGCGCGGCGCAACCTGCGTTTCAATCTGCGGCGCTACTTCCAGAACATCGGCGACGGGCGAGGCGCCATCGTCGAACGTACCGGGGCGAAGCTCGGCGCGGCCGCCCTGGCGGCCCTCTGCATCCTGGAGAGTCCCTCCCGCCGCGAGTTCGGCACCGAGCTGAAGCTCCTGACGGCGGGGGTGAACTCCCTCGCGGACGAGGAACTGGGATTCCGCACCTTCTTCTTCCCGGCCGAACGAGACGGCGAGAACTGGAACTTCTACTCCGGGGAAGCGTTGCTGTTCTGGGCCGAGGCGGCGCGGCGGGGAATCGAGGGCGCTCCAACCCTGGAGCGTTGCGTGGCGACCCTGGAGCGCTGCGGCGAGCGGCACCGGCAGGCCCGGAACCCCGCCTTCGTGCCGTGGCATGCGCAGGCCGGAGCCTCCCTGTTCGCACAGACGGGAAGGCGCGAAGTCGCCGACTACGTGTTCGAAATGTCCGACTGGCTGCTGCCGATGCAGCAATGGGAAGGGCTGGACCCAGACCTCCGCGGGCGCTTCCACGATCCGCGCCACCCCGAGTACGGCCCCCCTCACGCGGCTTCCACCGGCGCGTACCTGGAGGGCCTGGCGGACGCCCTGGCCCTGGCGCGCTCGCTGGGAGACGAGGCTCGCGCCGCGGCATACGAACGCGTCATCGAGCGCGGACTGCGGTCGTTGCGCCAGTTGCAGTTTCGGGGGCCGCACGACACCTTCTACATCTCGAAGAAGAAGCGCGTCCTGGGAGCGCTGCGGACCGAGGCGTACGACAACGCCGTGCGGGTGGACTCGGCCGCGCACGCGCTCGCCGCCGCCGAGAAGCTCCTCCGGCAGAGGGAAACTCAGCCCGTCGACGGCAGGACGTAGTAGCCGCGTCCCGGCCCCGGCAGCACGTCGAAGATCAGGTGTATCCGCGGCTCGTCCGTGGGATTCCTCGCGTCGTGCTCGGCCTTGTTGTCGAAGGCCCATAGCTCGCCTTCCCGCATCACGACGGTTTCGCCCCCCGCCATCAGCGGGCTGCCGCCCGGGCTTCTCAACACCAGGTGGAGACGATCGCGGATTCGGTAGTACTCGCCCGCGTCGACGTGCGGCCGCACCCAGCCGCCGGGTTGCAACGCGACGAGCGTGGCCCGCCCCAACTCACCCTTCTGCAGGGCGGCGACCTGCTCGCAGAAGGCCAGGGTTCGGGGGAAGTCCGCCGCGTATCTGCCCGGGCAGCTCTCGTGCACATCGTTCGCGTTCCTGGCGCCCGGAGGCAGGGGCTTCTTCGCCACGCGCAGGAAGATGTTCTGCGTGTCCCGCTGGCAGCGGACCTTGCGCTGGCGGCTGGTGTCAACGAGCCACCCCTCCGCGGAAACGGCCAGCTCGGCCAGGAGAGGCGCCACGTCGATGTCCTTGGCGATCCTCGTGAAGCGCGACTTCAGATCTCCAGGCGTGGCGAGAGACCTCCTGATGCCAACCGCCGCGGGGGCGAACGCCACGAACTGCCACGGGGGAGTCGACGATTCGCGATCGGCGTCGTCGCCATCGGTGTCGTCGTCATCGCCGTCGCCATCGTCGTCGTCGTCGTCGTCGTCATCGTCGTCGTCGTCATCGTCGTCGTCGTCGTCGTCGTCATCGTCGTCGTCATCGTCGTCGTCGCCGTCCCCGTCGCCATCGCCGTCGCCATCGCCATCGCCATCGCCATCGCCATCGCCATCGCCGTCGCCATCGCCGTCGCCATCGCCATCGCCATCGCCGGCGCCGTCGCCATCGCCGTCACCATCACCGTCGCCATCGCCGTCACCATCGCCATCGCCGTCGCCATCACCGTCACCGTCGCCATCGCCGTCACCGTCGCCATCGCCATCGCCATCGCCGTCACCGTCGCCATCGCCATCGCCATCGCCATCACCGTCGCCATCACCGTCGCCATCCCCATCGCCATCGCCCGGCACGAAGCCCAGGCTCGTGTTGTCGATGCCGTCGAGAAGACTCTTGCTGCTCGAGGCGTCGAGGGCATCCACGTTCGTGTTCTCCACGCCTTCGAGATCGCTCTTGCCGGGAACGGTGGACGGCAGCTCCACGCCGGACACGTCGCCGTCGCCATCGCCGTCACCGTCACGGTCGTCGTCGCCATCGCCGTTGGCGCCCTGGCCTGCGACCGGCTTCTGGAGAGCGGACTTGGGCGTCGTGGCCATCACCGGCTCGTCTTTCTGACCCCAGCCTGCGCCAACCAGGCAGGCGCCGAGAAGCGCCGCGAACGTCCTGCGAACTACTGCGAGCACCTGAACGCCCTGGTGTCGGCCCTGGTGGACGCGGCCGCTCCCTGCACGTTGCGATGTCTCCATGTCGTGCCGTCCGGGGCCGTGATGAGGAGGTTGAACTCCAGGGTGGTCACGGGCGCGACGAACACCCAGCGGTAACCGCTGTTCCCGCAATCGTCAAGGACCTTGACCAGTACTTCCGCGTTGTCTCGATTGAAGAACCAGAGCAAGCCGGATTCACCCGAGGCCCAGACGCCGCTTCTTGCCTGGCTCACCTGCCCGTCGGGCGTCCGGTAGCACATGCTGACCTTGTAGTCGCCCTCGAACTGGAGCAGCGTGGTCGTCGGCGTGCAGTCCGTCGCCCGGGGAGGCGTCGGTCCTCCGGCGTTCACGCTCAGGCGCAGGAAGTAAGCGGTGGCGCCCTTCTCGGCGTTCCACGAACTCCACCTGGCCGTTGCCGATGACCGGTGCCGCCAGAAGTTGCGCGTGCCGCCCGGGCCGTTCCTGTCCTCGGCCAGTCCCTTGCCGCTCGAGTTCAGCCACTGAACGCCCAGCCACACGTAGCCGGCATCGAGCTGCTGCGAAGTGACATCGCCACGCGCGATCACCCCGCAGGTTCCCCGGCCCCTGGCCAGCCCGGACACGCTTGCCGAGTACGTTGCCAGAGGGGCGCCGGGCTGCCCATTGGCGTCGCGGTAGAACGTGAGGGTCAACGACACGTTCGCATCGTCGTCCGTCGGCTCGCGACCGAAACACGCCGTCACGGAAGCGACGGCGCCCGCTTCAGGCAAGCGGAAACGCTGCGCGTACTCCTGTTCGTACGCGTCCGTGATCTGCGAGAACGCCTCAGGCGTACCGTCGTCGTACCGGCTCTGCTGAGCCCCGAGAGGCGAAGAAACGGCCAGGGCCACGGCCATCAGAGCCCATGGGCCGATGGTCGGCCTGCAAGGCGGTCGCTTCGCAGCCTGTCGACGGAACAAGAAATCCATGCCCACTGCTCCTTCCCTGCCTCAGGGCGACTCCAGTCGAGCCTCCGCGGCGGCGAGCACGACCGCAGACCCAACGGCACTCGCCTCATGGTAGCCGAGGAAGCGCTGCCTCACGGCCTCCTCAGGTCGGCTCGTAGCGATCGAGTGCGAGGCCCGGGACGCACTTGTAGTGACGCTCGTTTCCTGTCAGCAGCACGGCCCCCGACTCGACGGCTGACGCTGCGATCAGGGCGTCCGCCAGGCGCATGCCAGCGGGTCAGAGGACCCGCGCACCCAGCGGGCTCAGGCGAGCGATTTCACCAGGCGGCGGCAGGAGGCGGCGAGGTTCTTCGGATCGAGGGCCGAGATGACCGCCACCGCGTCGGCGCCGGCTTCGATGACCCGCGGGGCGCGGTCCGCGTCGATGCCGCCGATGCCGATCAGGGGCTTCGATGTGACCTCGCGAGCCTGGGCGACGCCGGCAAGGCCGACGACCGGGTCGGGCCGTTCCTTCGTCGTCGTCCCGAACACCGGGCCGATCGCCAGCGCGTCGACCGCCGGGTCGGCTTCGGCCTCGGCGGCCTGCTCGCGGCTGTGGGTGGAGTAGCCGATCGGGCAGTCGGGAGGGAGCGACCGCCGCGCCGCGCCGGGCGGCAGGTCGTCCTGGCCGAGATGGAGACCGACGCGGAAACCGGCGGGCGGACCGCTCGCCGCCGTCAGCGCCGCCGCGATCGCGGCGTTGTCGTTGATCCACAGCAGCGGCGCGTCGCCTTCGCCGTCGGTGGCTTGCGCCTCCTCGAATGCGCGTCCAACCGCCTCGGCCAGGCGCCACGCGGCGAGGTCCGGCACGTCCTTGGCGCGGAGCTGGATCCAGCGAACGCCACAGTCCAGCAGGGTGCGAACCGTGCCGGTCACGGCCATCGGTTCGACGCCGAAGACGCCCGTATCGACGATCGCGTAGAGGCGGTTCGAAGGTGGGCGGAGCGGCCCCCCGGACCGGCCTGCGGCCGGATGCCGGCCGGAAGGCCGGCGCACCGGCACTTCGGCCGCGTTCGCAGGAACCCGACTTTCGCTCATTCCGGGTCCAGCCGGTCCAGGAATCCGGTGTCCAGTTCGGCGTCCGCGAACGGCCGCGACTCGACGATCCTGCGCATGAGCGGCAGCGTCGTGCGGATGCCCTCGACCTCGAACTCCCGTAGCGCCCGGGCCATCCGCGAGATGGCCTCGGCGCGGTCCTCGCCGAAGGCGATCACCTTGGCGAGCAGCGAGTCGTAGTGCGGCGGCATCTCGCCCCCTTCGACACCGTGACTGTCGACCCGAACGCCGGGGCCCGCGGGCGGCCGGAAGCGGCGCAGCGCGCCCGGCGACGGCGCGAAGGTGTCCGGATCCTCCGCGTTGATCCGGCACTCGATCGCGTGGCCCGAGGTCTCGATGCCGTCCGGAAGCCCCAGGGGCTCGCCCGCCGCGGCGACGATCTGGAGCTTGACCAGGTCGACGCCGGTCACCGCCTCGGTGACCGGATGCTCGACCTGAATGCGGGTGTTCATCTCCAGGAAGTAGAAGCTGTCGCCATCGACCAGGAACTCGACCGTTCCCGCGTTCGAGTAGCCGACCTGCCTGGCAAGCCGCAACGCCGCCTCGGCCAGCGAGCCGCGGAGCTCGGAGCCGATCGAGGGCGCCGGCGCTTCCTCCAGCAGCTTCTGGTGCCGGCGCTGAATCGAGCAGTCGCGTTCGCCGAACTGCAACGCGCGGCCGAAGGAATCGCCGAAGACCTGCACTTCGATGTGGCGCGGCCGCTCGACCAGGCGCTCCAGCAGGAGCTCGCCGCTGCCGAAGGCGGCCCGGGCCTCGCTCGCGGCGGCGTCCAGGGCCGCTTCGAGACCGGCCCGGTCGCGAATCGCCCTCATGCCGCGGCCGCCGCCTCCCGCCGCGGCCTTCAGCATCAGCGGGAAGCCGGTGTCTTCGGCCAGCGCCACCGTTTCCTCGAGCGATGCCGGCACCGGACCACCCGGCAACACCGGCACTTCGGCCGCGATCGCGGCATCGCGCGCCCTCCGCTTGTCGCCCAGGGCACGGATCGCGGTGGGCGACGGTCCGATCCAGGTCAGGCCGCAACGGCCGACGGCGTCGGCGAAGTCCGCGTTCTCGGCCAGGAAGCCGTACCCCGGATGAACCGCCTCGGCGCCGGTGATGCTCGCCGTGGCGAGCAGGTTCTGCTGGTGCAGGTAGCTGGCCGCCGGCGCCGGCGGACCGACACAGACGGCCGCGTCCGCCAGGCGCACATGCAGCGATTCCCGATCGACGGTGCTGAACACCGCGACCGTTTCGATGCCGAGATCGCGGCAGGCGCGAATGACCCGGACCGCGATCTCGCCGCGGTTCGCGACCAGGACCTTCCGGAACGGCCGCGCGGCGCGCGCCGGCAGCGCGGCGTTCAAGTCTGGATCACGAACAGCGGCGCGCCGAACTCGACCGGGTCGCCGTTGTCCGGCACCACGGAAGAAACCGTTCCCGAGACATCGGCCTCGATCTCGTTCATCAGCTTCATCGCCTCGACGATGCACACGACCTGGCCCTTCTCGACCCGGGCGCCGATCTCGACGTAGGGCGGGGAGTCCGGGCTAGGCGCCGCGTAGAACGTCCCCACGATCGGCGACGTCAGCACATGTCCGTCGAGCGCAGGTTCCTCGGCCGCGGGCACATCCTCCAGGGCCGGCGACGGCGAATCCTCCGCTACCGGCGCCGGGGCCGGCGCCGATGCCGCGCGCGGCGCCCCCGCGGCGCCGCCCCGGTCGCCCCCAACCCGCAGGTAGAGACCATCGACCTGGTATTCGACCGAGAGATCCGAGCCGCCCCGGCGCTCCTCGGCCACGAAGCGAATCAGAGCCTGGATTTCCTCATTGCTCAGCACGGTCCGGCACCTCCCGGGCGCGGATTGTAGCCCGCGGCGGGAGCACTTTCAGACGCTCCAGCGCTTCGCGGGCCCGCCGGTTGCCCGGGTCGGCCGAGAGCACACGCTGGAAGATGGCGATTGCCTCCCTCCGGTGGCCCTGAGCCAGGTACAGCTCGCCGATCGTCACCGTCGGCTGCGGCGAGGTCGGGCGCTCCCCGGCGGCCACGGCCCGGCGGCCTACTGGCCCGTGACCTGGACGAACTTCGTCACCTCGTCGGACCCGAGCGAGTTCGTCGCCCGGAAGGTGACCGCGTAGGTGCCCGGTTCGTCATAGGTGTGCGTCGGGTTCTGGCGCGTGCTCGTGTTGCCGTCGCCGAAGGTCCACAGCCAGCTCGTCGTGCGGCCGTCCGTCGTGTCCTCGAATGCGACCAGCAGGTTGCGGGTATTGAACGTGAAGTCCGCCCGCGGCAGCCGCTGGATCGCCACGCTGACGTTCGTCGTGACGAGCTGGCCGCCGCCGCTGCCGACGTCCACGCCGACCTCGAAGCTGTCCCCGGACACCGTGTCGAGATCGCCAGCAGTGACGACGAGCCGGTCCGACGCCGTGCCGTCCGCGCCGGTCGAGATCAGGGTTCCGCCCGAATCGAGCGTGCCGATCTCCGTCCGGAAGTTGACCTCCGCCTTCTCCAGCGGCTGGCCGCGGTCGTCGCGCACGATCGCCAGCAGGTCCGCTTCGCCGCCCGTTTCGGGCACGCTGTTCGGTGTCACCTGCACCGTCACCGAAGCCGGCGACAGGCCGAGCTGCACGTCGATCGTCGCGGTCTCGGAACCGCCGGTGTTGGCCGACACCGTGGCGACGCCGAACTGGCCGGCGGCCTGGAGCATCGCCAGCGCTTCTCCCCGCTCGTCGACGCCGACACTGGGCGGAATCGTGCCGAGCGTCGTCGTGAGACGAATCAGGGTGCCGCGGCTGACCGGCGTTCCGTTCGGCCTGAGCGCGACGACCCGAATCTCCGCGCTCCCGTCCGAGGGAATGCGGTCCGGATTCGCACTGATCGTGATCAGCGTCCCCGACGGGGCCACCGGGCTCGTCTTGTCGCACGCCGCGAAGGCCGCCAGCGACAAACTGGCGGCAAGCACGGCAAGCAGATTTCGGCGCCGGTTCTCCATCTCTCGAATCAGTATACGAACGCTGCCGGAAGAGCGTCTAGGAACCGGCTACTCGCCGGCGCCCTGCGAGCCGAACACCCGGACCAGTCTGGTCACTTCGTCGGTTCCCACCGAGTTGCCGACGCGCAACGTGACCGCATAGTGGCCGGGCTCCGCGAAGGTGTGGGCCGGGCTCTGGCGGGCGCTCGTCGTGCAGTCGCCGAAATCCCAGGACCAGCTCGTCACGAAGCCCTCGGACTCATCGTCGAACGCAACGATCAGGTCACCGGGGCCCACCGTGAACCACGCCTCCGGCCGGCGCTGAATCCCGACGCCGACGTTCGAGGTGACCAGGTGGCTGCCGCCTGAGCCGACGGCTACAGCGATCCGAAAGCTGTTCTCCTCCACCGTGGCCAACTCCGAAGCGGTCAGGACGAGCCGGTCGATGGCGCCCCCGCCGGTTCCGGCGATGACCAACCGGCCACCCGACTCCAGAGTGCCCGTTTCCGTCAGGAAGTTCACCTTCGCGTTCTCGAGTGGTCGCCCCCAATTGTCCCGCACGATCGCAAGCAGCTCGACCTCTCCACCGCTCTCCGGCACGCTGCTCGGCGTGACCTGGAGAGTCACCGATCCGGCCGCAGCTTCCGCGCCCTGGGCAAGAGCCGGCGCCGCGGCAACACCAGGCAGCACCCCACCCACAATCGCCACCAGAACGAGGTGTATTCGACGAGTTCCGATCATTCCGTTCCCTCCTTGATCTCGTTTCCCACCGTCAAGGATCTCTACGGAGCCCCACCGACCCGCGTCTATCTCTTGACCCGGTTCAACATCGGCCCCCGGCGACGCCCCAGCCTGGTGAGGTCCGGGGAGGGGTCCCCAGCGGACTGGAGGCAAGCGACGGTCGAGACCCTCTCAGCGACCGAGGACCAACCGGAGCGCAGCCGACCGGAGCGAGCGCCAACCTCTCATTCACCAATCAAGCGCGAGCGGCCGCTGGGGCCCCTCCCCGGACCTCTCCAGGCGGCCGCGGCCCAGGCACCTAAGCCGTCGCAGGAGCCGACGCCGACGACGATCCCTGGCGGCGCTTCACGGCGCGCACCGCGGAGAGATTCTCGAGAGACTCCTGCAGCCGGTTCAGGTGCTTCCGGTTGCGCACGTCGACGACGACGTCGATCGCCGCCTCGCCGGCGCCGCGGCTGTGGCTCTCGATGTGGCGTATGTTGCTGCCCTGCTTGGCGATCGCCTCGGTCACCCGGGCCAGCACCCCGGGGCGGTCGCGGGTCTCGATGACCAGGGTGACCGCGAACATCGCGTCGTTGCGGCGCGCCCACTCGACCCGGATCTCGCGCTCCGGGTGGTACAGCAGGTTCTGCACGTTGGGGCAGTCGACCGAATGGACCGACACGCCGCGGCCGCGGGTCACGAAGCCGATGATCTCCTCGCCCGGCAGCGGGCTGCAGCAACCGGCGAAGAAGGCGAGCATGTCGTCCTCGCCCTTGACGATCAGCTTCGCCTGGTCGCGAGGCATCACCTTGCTCACCGCGCGGCGCAGGCGGCCGGGCTCCTGGTCGCGGTGTCGCAGACGCTCGGGCGGCAGCACCGCGCGCAGCACCGGCTTGACCGACCCGCGGCCGAAGCCGAGCCGGCTGAAGAGCTCGTCGACGCCGGAGTAGCCCTCGGCGGCGATGAAGTCCGCCATCTCCTTCGACTCGAAGATCCGGCGCGGGCTGACCCGGTAGCGGCGCAGTTCGCTGGCCAGCAGGGTGCGGCCGATCTCGATCGCCCGCTTCTTCTGCTCCGCGTTGATCCAGTGGCGGATCTTGCTGCGCGCCTTCGGCGTGGCGACGATGTTCAGCCAGTCCCGGCTGGGCTCCCGGTTCGGGTTCGTCGTGATCTCGACGATGTCGCCGTTCTTCAGTCCGGTCCGCAGCGGCACGAGCCGGCCGTTGACCCGGGCGCCGCTGCAGTGGTGGCCGAGCTCCGTGTGGATCCGGTAGGCGAAGTCGAGCGTCGTCGCGCCGCGCGGAAAGGAGAGCACGTCGCCCTTCGGGGTGAAGACGTATACCTCGTCCGGGTACAGGTCGATCTTCAGCGCGCTCATGAAGGTGCGCGGGTCGGGCGTCTCCTGCTGCCACTCCAGCAGTTGCCGCAGCCAGACGATGCTGGCGTCGTTCTCGTCCGTGTCGAGCTGCCCCTCCTTGTACCGCCAGTGGGCGGCGACGCCCTCCTCGGCCAGCAGGTCCATCGCCCGGGTCCGGATCTGGACCTCGAAGGGCTGCCCCCCGCGCCCCACCACCGTCGTGTGCAGCGACTGGTAGAGGTTCGGCTTCGGCATCGCGATGTAGTCCTTGAACCGCCCCGGGATCGGATGCCAGAGCTGGTGGACGACGCCGAGCGCGGCGTAGGTGTCCTTCACGTCGACGGTGATGATCCGGAACGCCAGAAAGTCGTACAGCTCCGGGAGGTCGATCTGACGTTGCTGCAGCTTCCGGTAGATCGAGTAGTAGCCCTTGATCCGGTAGCTGATCTCGCCCTCGATGTCCGTCTTGCGCAACGCCTCCCGCAGGCGCTCGGCGATCCGCTCCGTCGTTCGCCGCGCCCCCTTGATCCGCTCGTCGAGCTGCTTGCGGAGGTCCCCGTACTGGTGCGGGTGCATGTGCTGGAAGGCCAGGTCCTCGAGCAGCCACTGGATCCGCGACATGCCCAGGCGGTGCGCCAGCGGCGCGTAGATCTCGAGCGTCTCCCGCGAGATGCGCTTCCGCTTCTCCGCCTCCAGGTGCCCCAGCGTCAGCATGTTGTGGAGCCGGTCGACCAGCTTGACGACGATGACCCGCAGATCGCGCGCCGAGGCCAGAATCAGCTTGCGGAAGCTCTCGGCCTGCACTTCGTCGCTGTGGACGTACTCGTGGCGGCCGATCTTCGATACGCCGTCCACCAGGTCCGCGATCTCGGACCCGAACCGGGAAGCCAGGTCCTTCTTCGTCGCCCCGGTGTCCTCGAGCACGTCGTGCAGGAGGCCGACCGCGACGCTGGTCTGGTCGAACTTGAGTTCGGCCAGCATGTGGGCCACGCCCAGCGGATGGCTGATGTAGGGCTTTCCCGATCGCCTCACCTGGCCCCGGTGGGCCAGCTCGGCGAAGTCGACCACGCCGCGCAGCCAGCCCTCGTCGCAGGCGCGCTCGTTCTCCTGGAGGCGGCTCAGGACATCGTCGATCCCCACGTCCCCAGGCTCGCGCAGCGGCGCCGGATCCCGGGGTCGTTCAGCAGCCTGAGCCATAGTCCGCTACCTACGCGGCCGCTGCCCTCTTCTCTCGTCGCGCGCGGCCGAAGGTGGTTTCCCAGATCAGGACGATCGGGCTCGCGACGTAGATCGACGAGTAGGTGCCGACGAGCACGCCGACGAGGAGCAGGAAGGAGAAGCCGCGGATCACGTCGCCGCCGAGGACGAACAGGCAGCCGACCGCGAGCAGCGTCGTGCCGGAGGTCAGCGCGGTGCGCGACAGGGTCTGGTTCAGGCTCCGGTTCAGGACGTCGACCAGGGACTCCCGGCGGTTCCGCCGCAGGTTCTCGCGCACCCGGTCGAAGACGACGACGGAGTCGTTGACCGAGTAGCCGATGACGGTCAGGAAGGCGGCTATCGTGGTCAGGTTGAACTCGTAGCCCGCGAAGGCGAACAGGCCCAGGCAGACGGCAACGTCGTGGGCGAGGGCGACCAGGGCGCCGATTCCGAAGCGCAACTCGAAGCGGAACCAGATGTAGGTCAGGATGCCGGCCAGGGAGAAGGCGATCGCCAGGAGGCCCTTCCGCCGCAGCTCGCCGCCGATCTGCGGCAGCACGCTGTCGCTCGACTGGACCGCGAAGTGGCCGAAGGTGGCGCCGTCCCTGATCACCGCCAGGGCCTCGGCGCTGAGCGCTTCACCGGGCTGTATCTCCGACCAGTCGCGGATCAACCCGCCGGTCCGGCGCAGGGCCATGACCTCGGCCGCCGCCTCCCGGTAGTGCTCCCGGGCGCCGATGTCGTCACCCGTCGCCCGCATGCCGTCCGGATCGGCGCCGAGCAGCAGCGAGGCGAGCCCCTCGGTGCCCTGCCGGTTCAGGTCGAAGCCGCTGACGTCGCTGTTGTAGCGCTGCTGCAGCACCTCCTCGACCCGGGAGGCGCTGCTCCGCTCTTCCTCGTCATCGGCGACCGGGGTCTTCAGGATGATCGAGTTGTCCCCCTCCTCGCCGAACGCCTGGATCGAGGCGTTCTCGATCCCCGCCTCCTGCAGCAGCCCGCGAAGTTCCTGGACGTCGGGCGGCTCGTCGAACTGCACGATCATCTGGGTGCCGCCGGCGAAGTCGATCCCCAGGTTCAACTGCCGGCTGAAGATGAAGCCGAGCGCCGCGATGACCGCCACCGTGGACAGGCTCAGGCACACGCGCCGCGCGCGCATGAAATTGAAACTCGTGTTGCGGAAGAACTCCATCGACGTATCCCTAGATCGACAGGCGCTCGACGCGGCCCGAGCGTGACAGGAGCAGGTCGAACAGCAAGCGGCTGTTGAAGACGGCCGTGAACACCGAAGCGAGGATGCCCACCGTCAGCGTCACCGCGAAGCCGCGGATCGCGCCGGTGCCGAAGTTGATCAGGAAGATGGCCGCGATCAGGGTCGTGAGGTTCGCGTCGAGGATCGACGACCACGCCTTGCCGAAGCCCGAGACGACGGCCGCCTTGACCGTCCGGCCGTTGCGCAGTTCCTCGCGGATCCGCTCGAACACGAGGACGTTCGCGTCCACCGCCATGCCGATCGTCAGGATCAGGCCGGCGATGCCCGGCAGCGTCAGGGCGGCGCCGAAGTACGCGAGGACGCCGAACACGAGCACGAAGTTGAGCCCCAGCGCCACCATCGCGTTGATGCCCGAGCCCCGGTAGACCACCAGCATCGCCAGGATCACGAGCACGATGCCGAAGAGGAAGGCGCGGGTGCCCTGGTCGATCGAGTCCTGGCCGAGCGAGGGACCGACCGCCTGCTGCTGCAGGTAGTTGATGCCCGCGGGCAGGGCGCCCGAGCGCAGCACGGTCGCCAGGTCCTCGACTTCCTGCTGGCTGAACGCACCGGTAATGACCCCGGAGTCGGAGATACGGCTCTGGATGACCGGCGCCGACTGGACCTTGCCGTCCAGCACGATCGCCAGCGGCCGGCCGACGTTCGCCCCGGTCCAGTCCTCGAAGATCTGGGCGCCCTCGTGAGTGAGCGAGAAGTTGACCACCGGCTCCTGGAACTGTCCGAGCCCGGCGCGCGCCGTCTTCAGGTCGCGGCCGGTGATCACGGGACGCCGCTCCAGCGCGTAGTACACCTGCCCGAGCACGTTGCCGTCGTCGTCCCGCTGGTCCTGGGCGGCGATCTCCAGGTCCTCCGGCAGGGTGCCGCCGTAGCGGTCGAGGATCTCCTGGCGGTCGAAGGCCGCGCCGCCGCTCTCGGGGTACACCGCGAGCCGGAACTCGAGGAAGGCGGTGTTCTTGATCAGGTTCTTCACCCGCTCCGGATCGTCGACGCCCGGAAGCTGGACGACCAGCCGGTTGCTGCCCAGGCCCTGGCGCTGGATCACCGGCTCGGCGACCCCGAACTCGTCGACCCGGTTGCGGATCGTCTGCAGGGCCTGGTCGATCGCCTGCTCGCGGATCGTGTTCACTTCGTCCGGCCGGCGCTCGAAGATCACCTCCTCGCCGCTGCGCCGCCAGGTCCAGTACGGCACGTTCTCCTCGATGATCACAGGAAGCAGGCCGTCCTGGTCGGGCGGCAGGCCCGAGAGCCGGAACCGGATCGGGGTTTCCGTGACTGCGCTCGTTCCCTCGACCCCCTTCTCGGCGAGTTCCTGGACCAGGCTGTCGATGTCCTTCTGCGCCTCGGCCCGCAACGCGTCGTCGGTCAGCACCTCGAGCAGCAGGTGGATGCCGCCGCGGAGATCGAGGCCCAGGTTGATCGAGTCGGCGAGCGGGAAGGCCGAGAACGCGCAGGCCGAGACGACCCCGACGACGAGCAGACCCCGCCAGAGCAGGTTCCGGTTCATGACTGCGTCTCCTCGGCCAGGCCGGTGATCGACGACTTCGTGACCTTCACCCTGACCCCGTCCGCGATCTGCAGGATGACGGTGGTCGGCTCGGTCGACACGACGTCGCCGAAGACGCCGCCCTGCGTGACAACGCGATCGCCCTTCTTCAGCGCCTCCACCGTCGCCTGCAGTTGCTTGCGCCGCCGGCGCTCAGGAGCGATCAGCAGGAAGTAGAAGATGGCGCCGATCAGGATGAGCGGCAGAAACTGAATGAGACCCGAGGTCCCGCCCCCCGTGGCCACAAACAGTGCGAAATCAGGAATCATCTCTGGTGCTCCCAGCGGAGTGCTTGGCTAACGGCGGACCGACCGGTCGCGGTCCGCACCGCAAAGGCGTACCCTATCGCCGTTCGGCCTCCGGTTGCCCCTCCGGGCCGACTCCCGGCACCCGCGCCGCCGCGAAGGCGGCCAGCTCGCCGCCGGCGATCGCCCGCCGCAGCCCGGCCATGAAGTCGAGGTAGAAGCTCACGTTGTGCTCGGTCGCCAGGACCTTGCCGGTGATCTCGCCGCAACGGAACAGATGGTGCAGGAAGGCCCGGCTGTACCGGCTGCAGACCGGGCAGCCGCAGGCCGGATCGATGGGACGCGGATCCTCCCGGTAGCGCGCCTTCTTGATCCGGACGATGCCGGTGGACGAGAACAGCGTGCCGTGGCGGGCGTTGCGCGAGGGCAGCACGCAGTCGAAGAGATCGACGCCGAGGGCCACGGCGTGAAGGATGTCCGAAGGAAGGCCGAGACCCATCAGGTAGCGCGGCCGGTCCTCCGGCAGCCCCGGGGCGACCCAGGATGTCGCCCGCCGGCCCAGTTCGCGCGCTTCGCCGACGCTGACGCCGCCGATCGCGTAGCCGTCGAAGGGCAGGGCGGCGAGGTCCTCCGCGGCCGCTGACCGCAGATCCTCGAAGAAGCTCCCCTGCACGATGCCGAACAGGCCCGCCGCACCCGGGCCTTTGTCCGCTCCCCAGCGGTCCAGCGAGCGCCTCGCCCAGAGGTTCGTCCGCCGCAGCGCCTCGGCCGCCGTATCGCGGTCCACCGGCCAGGGCGGGCACTCGTCGAGCACCATGGCCGCATCGACGCCGACCTGTTCCTGAAACTCCACCACCCGCTCGGGCGTCAGTTCGACCGTGCCGCCGTCGTGGGGGCTCCGGAAGGTGACGCCCAGGTCGTCGACGCGCCGCAGCCCGGCCAGGCTGAACACCTGGTAGCCGCCGCTGTCCATCGCCAGCGGACCGTCCCAGCCGATGAACTCGTGCAGGCCGCCCAGACCGGTGATCCGCTCGGCGCCCACCCGCTCCAGCAGGTGGAAGAGGTTCGTCATCAGGAGCCGCGCTCCGGCCGCCTCCAGCACGTCCTGGCTGAGGCCCTTCACCGCGCCCAGCGTGCCGACCGGCATGAAGGCCGGCGTCTCCACCTCGCCGTGGGGCGTGGTCAGACGGCCGAGACGGGCGAGCCCGTCACGCGAGACGACACGAAAGCTGAAGCGGCTCAGTTGAGATCGATCTCGGTGACTTCGACGTCGTCGGGCAGCGCCAGGATGAACTCCGAGTCGTCGATCGGCTCGTTCAGGACCACGTCCTCGAGGGTGACGAGCCGCTCGTCGCCGCTGGCGAGGACGATCCTGAACTCCCGCGGCAGGAAGCTCGCCGGGTCGATCCAGAGGTCGATCTCCCTGATCCGCTTCTCGACGCTCCGGTAGTCCGGCGTCAGGTGCAGGTAGTAGGCGTCTCCCTCCTGCTCGGGAAACTCCGCCTGCACGGAGAAGCCGTACTTCATCAACAGCGTCTCGAGGTCGCCCGCGGGTCCCATGTACTCGAGCACCTGCTCCGACACGCGTCCCACCGCGGTCCTCCTTGCGGTGTCGAGATCGACGTTCCAGGTGATCGCCACGTCGCCGTGGACGGCCACGATCACCGGCTTCGGCTCCACGATCTCCCAGCGGAGAGCGTCCGGCGGCCGGTAGCGGAGCCAGCCTCGCTCTTCCACCGGCTCGAGGAGAAGCTCGCCTTCCCGCCGCTGGATCAGCCGCGCCTGCAGGGTCACGATCAGGTTCTGCTCGTACTTCACCCGCTCGACCAGCCGGTCGAGGCGTTCGCGCAGACCGAGGCCCTCGGCCGCCGGATCGGGCGGCGCGGCGGCAGGGTTCGGCGACTGGGCGGGAAGGATGACGGCGGCGGTCAGGGCCAGCAGCAGTCCTCCCAACCACGGCGCGATGGTCAGGCGGTGTTTCATCGCTGTGAACCAGCGTGGGGCGACCGTAGAGTAGCAATCATGGCGACGCTGGCGTTCCGCGACCCGATCCACGGCTTCATCGAGGCCGACGAACTCGAAGCCGCGCTCATCGGCACCCGGCCGATGCAGCGTCTTCGTTCGATCCGCCAACTCGGCCTGACCCATCTCGTATTCCCCGGCGCCGAGCACAGCCGTTTCGGTCACGCCCTGGGCACGATGCACCTTGCCGGCCGCGTCTACGACACGCTGGCCGGGGCCGAGGGGACGCCGCTCGAAGCCGGCCCGCGAGCCCGCGCCCGGCGCCTGGTGCGGGCAGCCGCCCTGCTCCACGACCTGGGGCACGCCCCCTTCAGCCACTGGGCCGAGGACCTCTTCGAGGGCGGGATCGACCACGAGGAGATGAGCCGTCGCCTGCTCGGCGGCCGCGAGATCGCCGCCGCGTTCGAGCGGTACGGCCAGGGGATCGAGGCCCGCGACGTGATCCGCCTGCTCGGCGACGATCTCGACGGGCCGGAGCGGCTGCTGCCGCCGATCGTCTCCGGCGAACTCGACGTCGACAAGATGGACTACCTCCTGCGGGACTCCCTGTTCTGCGGCGTCCGCTACGGCAACTTCGACCTCGACCAGGTGATCGCCACCGTGCGGCCGCTTTCCGGTGGCGCCGGCGGCGGCCACCGCCTGGGGATCGACTCCGAAGGCCTGCACGCGGTCGAGGGCCTGATCCTGGCGCGCTACTACATGTTCACGCAGGTCTACTTCCACGTGACCGGCAAGGCGCTGGAACTCCACCTGAACGAGTGGCTGCACGAACAGGGAATCGCCTGGAGCAGCGACCCGGAGCGCTTCCTGGCCGACGACGACGGCGAGATGATGACGAGAATGCGACGCTCGGACAGCCTGCACGCGCGGGCGATCACCGACCGCAGCCACTTCCGGCTCGCCCACGAGACCGGCGAGCACCTGGACGCCGGCGAGAAGCGCGCGTTCGAGCAGCGGCTCGAACCCCTGCGCGAGCGCTACGGCAAGAGCGTCCTCGTCTCGAACTCGGCCAAGGACCCCCACCGCCTCGGCCGCGGCCGGGTGCCGGTCCGCCAGAACGGCGGGAAACTCGTGCAGCTCGAGGAGGCGAGCCACTTCGTGCGCCACCTAAGGCGGATTGATCGGTATCGGGTGTACTGCAGCGACGGTGTCTACGATGAGGTGAAACTGGCGCTCTCGAAGTGATCAATCCGCCTCCGGCCCAAAGGCGGATCGACCGCTACCGGGTGTACTGCAGCGACGCCGTCTACGAAGACGTCCGGCTCGCGCTGGACTCCTGATCCAGGGCGGGCCCCACCAGCAGATCGTCCCGGCCGGCGGGGTGAAGAAGACTCGCCCGGCCACCGCCTCGAAGCCGCGCCACGAGCCGGATGATCGGCCGCCCCTCCCGCTCGAACTTCGCCTCGTAGTTCGTCCGCGGGCCTTCCGGCCAGGCCCCGTCGACCCGCTCCATCTCCACCGCCGGGTACAGGGAGAGGGTCTCCGCCACCGCCTCGCCGTACTCCAGGTGGTCGGTGGCGAAGAACAGCCGTCCCCTCGGCGGATCGAGCAGCGACAGCACCAGGTCGACGGTGCGCGGATCGAGCAGGCGTCGGCCGTGGTGCCGGCTCTTGGGCCACGGATCGGGGAAGTAGACGTGGACCGTCCGCGCCATGCCGGCGGGCAGCAGGGTCGCGATCAGGTAGAGGGCCTCGCCGCGGAGCAGGACGACGTTGGAGAGGCGGCGCGAGGCCGCCCGCCGGGCCGCCAGCCGGAAGTACTTCGACACCATCTCGACGCCCAGGAAGGGACGGGACGCATCGGCGGCCGCGGACGCGACGAGGAAACGGCCCTTGCCGAAGCCGAGTTCGACTTCCCAGTCCGGGCGTTCCCCGAACGCCGCCCGCAACTCGGCCCGGCAGGAGGCGAGGTCGCGGAAACCGGCGTCCCGGGCGGCCCGCGGACCGCTGCCGGCGCCGGGCCAGACGAGGACGGACGGCGCGCTCAGAGCAGATCCAGCCGGCCCAGGGCCACGAGACGCTCCACCACCTCGCGGACCTCCTGGGCCCGCTCGCGCGGCACGACCAGCACGGAATCGCCGGTCCGCACGACGGCGAGGCCCTCCACGCCGATCGCCGCCACCGCGCCCTCGTCCGCGAACAGAAGGTTGTCGCGGGCGTCGACCGCGAACGTGTCGCCCACCGTCCGGTTGCCGTCAGCGTCCGCCGGCAGGGCCTCCGCCAGCGACGCCCAGGAGCCTAGATCGTTCCAGCCGCAGTCGGCCACCACGCAGCCGATCGAGTCGAGCCGCTCCATCAACCCGTAGTCGATCGACACCGACTCGAGGCCGGCATAGATCTCGCGGCGCTGGTCCGCGTCCAGATCGTCGGCGGCCAGCCGCTCCATGCCGGCGGCGAGCTCCGGCAGGTGCTCGCGGTAGAGATCCAGCAGCACCGTGCCCCGGAAGAGGAAAATGCCGGCGTTCCAGAAGTGGCGGCCCGAGGCCTTGAAGCGCGCCGCCGTGTCCGCGTCCGGCTTCTCCGTGAACCGCGCCACGGGTTGCACGCTCAGAACCTCCGCCGGAGCGTCCAGTTCCAGGTAGCCGTAGCCGGTCTCAGGCCAGGCCGGCGCGATGCCGACGGTGACGACGTCGTGGTCGCCGCGCTCGACCGCCGAAGCACCGCGGCTGAGCGCCTCCCGGAACGCGTCCTCGTCGGCCACCCAGTGGTCGGACGGCATGACCGCGATCACCTCCCGCCGCGCCGCCTCGGGCATCGTCCGCACCGCCCAGCCGATCGCCGGCGCCGTGTTCCGTCCGCTCGGCTCGCCCAGGATGCGCGAGGCGTCCAGATCGGGCAGTTCGGCCGCAACCGCGGCGGCGAGCTCCTCGGTCGTGCAGACCCAGGTCCGCTCCGCCCCGCAGAGCGGCTCGACCCGGCGCGCGGTCGCGGCCACCAGGGAGCCGCCGCCCAGCAGGTCGAGGAGCTGCTTGGGGCGGCGGCGCCTGCTCAGGGGCCAGAAGCGGGAGCCGATGCCGCCGGCCAGGATCAGACCGATCATCCGTCGCTCAGTCGGCGCCGGCGTCCGTCCGCCCCGGCCGGCCGGAGTGCCAGAGGGCGACCTCGGCCAGCGACTTGCGCCGCAGGTCGGGCACCTCGCAGTCCGGCGCCGGGAAGCCCACCGGGAACAGGATGAACGGCTTCTCGTTGCGCGGGCGCTCGAGAATCTCGCTCAGGAACGCCATCGGACTCGGGGTGTGGGTCAGCGTGGCCAGGCCCATCCGGTGAAGGGCGGCGATGAACAGGCCGCAGGCGATGCCGACGCTCTCCTTCACGTAGTAGTTCTTCCTCTTCGCCCCGTCCTCGTCCACGCCGAATAGCTCGGCGAACACGACGACGATCCACGGCACGGTCGTCAGGAAGGGCTTGCGCCAGTCCGTGCCCAGCGGCTTGAGCGCTTCGAGCCATTCGTCCGGCATCCGCCCGCCGAGGTAGCTGTGCTTCTCCTCCGCCTCCGCCGCTTCGCGGATCCGCGCCTTCACCTCCGGGTCGCTCACGGCGACGAACCGCCACGGCTGGCGATGCGCCCCCGACGGCGCGGTCGACGCCGCCTCGATCGCCCGTTCGATCAACCGCCGCGGCACCGGCTCGTCCGTGAAGAACCGGACGCTCCGCCGGCCGTCGAACTCCTCGAAGACCGCGTCGGCCCGGCGCTCCATCTCGGCCGGCTCCAGGCGCTGCGGCCGGTAGGGAACGAAGACCGGTGCGGCGGCGTCCCCGCACTGCCGTTCCGAACTGGGTGCGCCGGCGTTCCCGCCGGCTTTCCGGGGAAGACGCGCCGCGAAGCGGCGATCATGCTTCGGGCTAGCCACCCACGCGTTCGAGTTCGTCTTCCACGACCTCGGCCAACTGCTCGTAGGCCACCGCGCCCGCCAGCGGCCGGCCGTTGACGTACAGCGCCGGCGTTCCGTTCACGCCGACCTCGATCCCGGCCCGGCGGTCGGCGTGGACCCGGTCGGCGATGCCCTCCTGCTCCAGGCAGGCGGTGAACGCCTCGGCGTCGAGGCCGGCCCGTTCGGCCTTGTCCTTCAGGTCGTCCAGGGTCAGCGTGTCCTGCTCTTCGAACATCAGGTCGTGCAGTTCCCAGAAGGCGCCGAGATCCTGGGCGCAGACGCCGGCCTCGGCGGCGGCCTGGGCGTTCGGATGGATCGCGTGCAGCGGGAAGTGGCGGAACACGAGCCGCACCTGTTCCGGGTACTCCTCCAGGATCCGTTCCAGCGTCGGCAGGACGCTCTTGCAGTAGGGGCACTCGAAGTCCGACCACTCGACGATCGTGACCGGCGCCGCCTCCGTGCCCCGCACCGGCCCGCCAGCCGGCTCGACCTCCAGACGGTAGGGCTCGAGCAGGTACTCGATCTCGTGGCCGTCCTCGAGAGCATCGACGAAACGCTGCTGCGCCAGGTAGGTCCGCACCTGGGGCTCGAGTTCCTCCCGCTCGCCCCGAATGCGCCCTTCGTTCTCCACGAAGAAGGCGTCGACGTCCTCGTCCGTCACCTCGGCTTCGAGCCGCTCCATCTCGCCCGAACGCCAGTCCGCGATCTCCAGGCCCGCGCTCTCCGCACTGGCCTCGACCAGGCGGTCGCGCACGATCCCTTCGAGGGTCCGTTCCAGCAACCCGTGACGCTCCGAGGCGACCTGCAGGTCGCACTGGATGCGCTGCTGCTCGAGCTGATCCAACTGCGTGGCGGCGCGCTCGAGCGCCTCGTCGTAGCCGATGTCCACGCCGTCGAGCCGCGCCGCGACGTGCTGCCCGCCTGAATCGTCTTCCTGGGCCGCGGCTCCGGAACCCGGCCGCAGAACCAGGAAGCCGATCACGGCCAGCAGGACCGCGTAAAGGGCCAGATGGAGAGCCCAGGTGGGCCGGTTTCCGTGCTCGGAAGTGTCAGTGCTCAAGGTCGCCTCCTGTTGCGGGGGACTCTACCGGAGGGACTGAGGTCGGGCTTCGCCCGGCGCGTTACTGGCCGCCTCCGGCGGCAGCGAGTCGGAAGACCCGCCCTCAGACCGATGCCGCGGATGTCGGTGCGCCGGCCTTCCGGCCGGCAAGAAGCGCGATGCCGCGAAGCGGCGAGCCAGTCCTCAAGGCGGCCCCATCAACACGTTGACCGAACTCTCAAACCCGGTCTCCGGCCGGTCACGGCGCAGCCGGCGAGCCGCCAGGCCCTCGATGATCCGCCGGGGCTGAATGTAGCGTTCGCGCAGGCGGTGGGCGTCCAGCAAATCGGACGCCAGAGCCAGCGCCGCGGCCCGGTCGTCGCGGTCGTCAAGCGCCGCGGCCGCCTCGGTCACGGCGCGGGCTGCCCGGTTCCAGCCCCGGCGGGCCCGGACGTCGTCCAGGTCCTTGCCGCCGATGGCGACCAGCCGGTCGGTCAGGCCGGCGGTCCACAACGCGGAAGATGCGTCACCCTGGCGCCGTCGCCAGTGCTCCACGAGGTCGGTCGTCTGTTCATCGTCGGGCGTGACGTCCGCGTCTCCGGCGCCGAGGTAGACGGTCAGTGAACGACTGCGCAGCGTCGGCAGGAGCTCCTGGGCGGACGCCGCGAGGAGCAGGAAGTGCCTGGGCGTCGTGCCGACCGGTTCTTCAAGGGTCTTCAGCAAGATGTCGGGAGCCTCGTAGTGAAGGGTCTGAGCTTCGGTCACAACGACCACTTGGCCGCGGGCCTCGTAAGGCGACATTTGGACTGCATGCACCGCCTCCCGGACCCTGTCTTTCTTGATCACGGGCTCCAAAGCTCTGAGTTGGTTCGCCTTCGGTCGCCTGGAGAGCACGATGAAGTCTGGATGGATGTGCTCCAGGTAGTTCTTTCCGCAGTGCCTGCACTTTCGCTTTGCCGGATCCTGTGAGACCGCGTCCGCCCGCGTCACCGGCGTGAGACAGCATCCCCGCGCTATCCGGCGGCAATGCCGGCACTCGCCGCACGGGCGCTCCTGGAGCGCCCGCTCGCAGAGCAGCGCCCGGCCGATCTCGAAGGCAAGGCCGAGACGGTCGTCCGCCGTCCCGCCGGAAATGATCACGGAGGGGTAGAGACGGCCCTCAGCCGCGAGGCGCGGCAACTCGTCCGCGATGCGGTTCATGGCAGCACGTCGCTCAGCGCGGCCTCGACCGCCCGCGCCACGCCGTCGATGGGCGCCGCCGCGTCGATGACGCGGAAGCGCTCCGGCTCGGCCGCCATGCGGCGCTCGTATGCCTCGTGGACGCGGCGGTAGAAGGCCAGACTCTCCCGGTCGATCCGGTCCGCAGCCCCTCCGCGGCGCCGGCGCTGGGCCTCTTCCGGCGACAGCTCGAAGAACAGGGTGCGGTCAGGCGACCGGCAGCCGGTGGCCAGCCGGTCCGCCTGGGCGATCACCTCTGGCGGTACGCCGCGGCCGCCGCCCTGGTAGGCGTAGGTCGAGTCCGTGAACCGGTCGCAGAGTACGACGGCGCCATTCGCAATTGCAGGCTCCATCACCTCGATCAGGTGCTGCCTCCGGCTGGCGAAGACGAGCATCAACTCGACGACGCCGTCGACCTGCGCCGCCTCCCGTCGGAGAAAGAGCTCGCGCAGCAGGTCGGCGAAGGGCGTGCCGCCGGGCTCGCGGGTGACCACATGGGAGACGCCGCGGCGCTCGAGGTTCGCCGCCACCCGTTCGAGCTGAGTCGACTTGCCACTGCCGTCCAGGCCCTCGAAGGTAATGAAGAGACCAGCCATACGAGGTCATGCTACCGGCGGGCTCCGGGCGAAGCCCGACGACCACGGCTGCGGCTATCCGGCCTCCATCATCCGATCCGGACTCCGTAGCCGCGGCCACCGGCGCCGCAACCCGGCCGTATCGAGCCCAAGGCCCGCGGCGACCTCGACCGCCCGTCGTTCCATGTCCTCCAGGTCGACCGGGTAGGCGTTGCACCGGCGCGGGTCCAGGAGGCCGATCAGGTTCCAGCGCTCGACCGCGGGCCCGATCCAGTCGGCCAGCGACCTGCTCTCGCCTCCGGCCGCCGACCGTGCGTCCAACTCCTCGAACAGACGGCCACGCTCGTCGCCGGCGCCAAGGAACCCCTGCCAGCACCAGCCCTCGGGCGGAGCGTCGAGCAGCCGCTGCCGCAGTTCGTCGAAGGAGGCGGCCGCGAAGTAGACCATCGCCGCGGCGGTGAACCGCTCCATCCGGGGCATCAGCCGGTAGGCCGCGACGAGCAGCCGGTCGATGTGGTCCGCTTCGGCGGCGACCAGGCCGCCGTAGCGCTCCAGATCCCCGGTCGCCGGCAGACCGTGCCGGCAGAGATCGGCCACCCGCTCCACCGCGACCAGGCTCCAGGCGATGCCGGTCGAGAACATCGGATCGGCGAAGGCAAAGCTGTGCGGCAGCAGCAGCCAGCCCCGGCCGGCGGCGCGGTCGCGGCGCCAGGCGACGCCCGACCGTGACGCCACCGGCCGCAGCGGCGCGCTGTCCGCGAACTGGAGCGCCAGCGACGGATACCGGTCGAGCAGCGATGCGAAGGCGGTCTCGGCCGCACCGGCGGGCTCCCCGGCCAGCAGGAAGCCCGCGCTCACCGACCCGTCGTCGAAGCGGAGCTGGTACATCCAGCCCTCCTCCAGCAGATGGTGCGAAGCGCTCCAGCGCTCGGGAAAGGGTGAGCACGGCCAGCCCTCGTCGCGCTCGAAGGGCGCCACGCCGGCGAAGTGCGAGTAGACCAGGCTCGTCCGCAGCCGCGGCGACGCCTCGCCCGCGCCGAGACCGGCGGCCAGCGGCGAGCCGCCCGTCGCGTCGACCAGGAGCCCGGCCTCGACGGCCTGCCCGCCCGCTCTGAGCCGGACCGGACCCTCGCCCGAATCGCGGGGCACCGAGACGACCTCGACCGCCGTCTCTTCGCGGCAGTCGACGCCCTCGGCCCGGGCGCGCTCGAACAGGAAGCGGTCGACGTCGGCCCGCAGCCACTGGTTGTCCGCCGCCTCGTCGTCCGGCGAAGCGGCGACGACCAGCCGCCGGCTGTTCGCGCTCCCCCCGCCGGGCCGCGGCGGCCCGGATGCCGGCGAGGACGCCGGCGCACCCAGTGGGCCGGACGGCCAGGGAGAGAACGGCCGTCCGGGTTCGTGCTCGTAGAAGCAGAAGCCCCGCTTGAGTCCCCGGCCCACCTCAGGCAGCCGGCGGCGCCAGCGGCCGTGGGCGGCCAGGTCCCAGAGGTCCTCGAAGCCGTAGCGCAGCGCCAGCCGCTCGAGGGCGAGGTTGGCGAGCGGGGTCGACGACTCGCCGAGCGCGAACCGCGGATGACTACCCCGCTCAACCAGGAGCACGTCCCGGCCTTCGGCGTGAAGCGCCCGCGCCAGGATCGAACCCGCGAAGCCGCCGCCCGCGACGACCACCTCCCGCCGTTCAGGACTCCCAGTCATGGGCGCCGCCACTGTCGGTGCGCCGGCCTTCTGGCCGGCAATCGGCGCGAAGCGCCGACCTCCGGACACTCAGCCGCGGCAGTCATCACACATCGCCGGCCGCGGCTTGCCTGTCCGGTTCATCTCCTGGATCGCCGCGACGCGGGCGTCCCGGCAGGCGTCGCAACCGGCGGCGACCTGGTCCAGATCCCAGGGGTCCACCTGCACCGCGAGGGACGCCTCGGCCGCCCGCAGCCCCTCCGCCAGACACTCCTTCAGCAACGCCAGATCCGGCGGCTCGAACAGCCCCAGCCCCCGCAACCGTTCCAGCTCCCCGTTGCCGCCCCGCACCGGAATCAGCGCCACCGACCGGGCCCCCGCACGCACGGCGTGGCGCACGCTCTCCGCGACCCACTTCGCCTGCTCGTCCGCCGGCACGAACGGCACGCCGACCAGCACGAACATCCGCAGATCGACGCCGTCGGCGCGCAGGCGCTCGGCGGCCCGGTCGAACTGTTCCAGGGTCAACTGCTTGCCCAGCCGGGACAGCGCCTCCGGATGCGCCGTCTCCAGGCCCATCGCCACCTCCAGCCGGCCCGGCAGCAGCTCCGCGAAGCGGCGCACCCGGTCGTCGACCAGCCGCGGGTGGCACTCGACCACGACCCGCCGGAACCCGGCGGCCAGGCGGGCGATCGGTTCGAGGTCCTCCTCCGGCACGGCACGGCCGTCGAAGAAGTTGCTCGCGTTGTAAAGCTTGAGCTGGTCGCAGCGATCGAGCCCCGCTTCCCGGAGCAGGCCGGGAAGCCGCTCCAGCGCGGCGCGCAACTGCGCCGGCAGCGCCCCGGCCGGCGTCGGTCCGTCGATCGTGTACCTCCAGAGGTCGCAGAACACGCAGGTGAAGGGGCACTCCGCGCCGGTCAGGAACACGGTCGCCGAGGGAGTGAACTCGCCCCCGGGGCCGCGTTCCAGTTCGACCGTCACCCCCTGGGGCAGCCACGGATCGTGAACCGGCTTCCGCGGACGGAGCGCCCGAACCGCGGCCGCCGGCGGGGTCTGCATGCTCGTCAGGCGTAGAGCGACTGGAAGTGCCGGCGGTACTGCTCGGGCGGCCGGTCGAAGGCGGCCTCGAACACGTCCTCCGAGGCCGCGCCTTCCTGGAAGCGGCGCTTCGGGAAGACCGGGAAGTCGATGCCGAGAACCCGCTTCATGCCCCGGCGCACGACCTCGCCCTTCAGGTCGTAGAGCGCCTCGTGGGAGCCGCCGACCAGGGTGGCGAAGGGAATCGCCTCGGCCACCGCGATGACCGCCGGCCGCGTGAACGGGCTGAATCCCTCGAAGCCGAGCAGGCGCGCCGGCGCGTGGGTGCGAACGGTGGCCCGGCCGAGGCCGCCCGAGTAGGTCTGGGAGTGCTTGACCGCGTCGACGCCCCAGCCCTCCTGGTAGAGCATCGAGTTGTTGACGACGCTGGTGATCGTCAGCTCGTGGTTCTCCTCGAGCGGGTAGTCCTTCAGGTTCTCGTCGCCGCCGTCGCCGTCGACGAGCAGCCGCCAGTCGGGGTAGCGCGCCCGGATCCCCCGCAGCAGGGCGAGGCCGACCGCGGCGCACTCGACGTCCAGCGGCTTGTAGTCCTCGATCACCTCGATCGCGGCCAGGGGATCGACATCCGCGGCGCCGGCCTCGACCTCCTCGCCCAGCATCTCGAGGTCCACGCGGCGCAGGAACTCCCGCGCCTGTTCGGCGTCGCCGGCGCCGGCGCCGACCCGCAGCGTGAACGCCTTGAGCCGCGCGGCGCTCCGGCCCGACTCGAGCAGCGCACGGTTGAGCGCCAGGAGCACCGCGCCGCTGTCGATGCCGCCCGAGAAGCAGACGCCGATCGGCTCGCGGGCGGCTCCGGCCGGCAACGCGGCGAGCCAGCCGCGGAGTTCGAACATCAGCGCCTCGACGTAGCGCTCGCCGATCAGGTCGAGGTCCGGCGGCAGCGTGGCCCGGGGCGGATCGAAGAAGCGTTCGTGGGTCGGATTCGGGTCCGGGCAGCCGACCAGGCGCAGCGTCGTCGCATGGTGCGCGGGAACCATCCGCGTGTAGGTCGGGTGGAACTGGTCGAGGTAGCCCTCGGCGGCGAGGCAGTCCCTGATCTCGTCGATGCGCTGGGCGATGACCAGCATCGGCCCGGACGATTCCTTGGCCAGAAAGTAGCGCATCGGCCGGTCCAGGCTGCGGGCCATCACGACGTCGACGCCGCGGCGGGCGGCCAGGGCGAAGGAGCCGTCGATCCCGAGCACCGTCTCGGGTCCGTCGAGCAGGCGCCGCCGCGCCTGGTCCGGCGTCAGCGTCCAGAGGCGCTGTTCACGGTCGTCGATCAGGTTGAGTACACGGGCGATGGGCTTGTCCACGGTCATTCCCTCCCAGGGCAGAAGCACGGTCCGCGGCATGGTCCGCGCCGGCACGATCCGGGCACGATCGGCGGTGACCTGCATGGTACTGTCCCCTCGATGCTCAGGCCCAGTGGGAACAGGCTCCGGAAGGCGTTCTTCGTCTTGGTCGGTACAGGTGTCTCGATCGCCCACATCGGCTGCCAGACCGCGCCCGAGGAAGCCGGCCCGACCCCCATCGCCCTCGAAGTGCAGGGGCTCGGACTCGTCGACCTGCCGGACGGCTGCGCCCGGGTGGAGCCCAGCAGCCATGCCCTGGAGCTTGCCTGCGAACTCGTCGAGACGACGGAAACCCCGGCGGGGCCGGTGGGCTCCATCTTCCTCGAACTCGGCGAGCCCACCGAGGGCCATATCGAACTCGCGGAAGTCTCCGCGATCGACGTCATCAGGGAGGAGCAGCGGCCGCTGTTCGAGGCGCTGCCCGGAGGCGAGTTCCTGGGCGTCGGCGGCACGCTCTTCTACGGCCCCTTCGGCGCCGCGCGCTATGCACGCGGTAGATTCCAGGCCGAAGACGGCACGACGCTCCAGCGGATCCGGCTGTTCATGGTTCATCCGATGGAGAACCGGCTCGTCAACCTCGTCTACGACCATCCGCCAGGCGACAACGCGGACACGGCCGCGCGGGTCAACAATCACCTCCTCGTTCTCCTGGAGCACCTCAGGAGCTGGGAAGACATGCAGGCCGCGGACGAGGACGGCGAAACGGCCGAGGCTCCCGCGACGTACTGACGGCTGGAGCACCGGCGGCAGATGCCGTAAACGCGGGCCAGAAGGCCCGCGCCACGGCCGGCGCACCGACAGTTTCGGCCTCACGGGAGGCCGCTGAGCGTGTTCCGCGCGCCATGGCTCGCCGACGAGGACGAGCTGCTCGCACCGGAGCCTGACGAGCCGGAACCGCCGCGGCATTGGCGGCCGCGCTGGTTCCGCCCCGGCCGCCGCGTCGGGCCGAAGACGCTCGCCGTCTTCAGCCGCCAGTTGGCCGTCCTGCTGGACGCGGGCCTGCCGCTGCTCCAGGGTCTGGACATCCTGAGCATCCAGGGCCAGCACGCGGGGCTGCGCGCCATCCTGCTGGAGGTCCGCGCCGAGGTCGAAGCGGGGGCCGGCCTCGCCGAGGCGATGAAGCGCCGGCCGCGGGCCTTCAACGACCTCTACGTGAACCTGGTCGCCGCGGGCGAGGCCAGCGGCGCTCTCCATCCCGTGATGGACCGTCTCGCCACCCACATCGAGAAGGTGGCGAAGCTCCGCAACCAGGTCCGGTCCGCCCTCACCTACCCGGCCGCCATCCTCGCCGTCGCCTCCGCCGTCGTGTTCCTCATCCTCTGGAAGGTGATCCCCGTGTTCCGGCACCTGTTCGCCGACCTGGGCGGCGATCTTCCCTTTCTGACCCGGCTGGTGGTCGGCGTCAGCGAGTTCATCGGCGCCTACGTGCTCGTTCTGCTGGGGAGCGCCGTCGCGGCGGTGTTCGCGGCGAGCCGGCTTCTCCGCACCCGGCAGGGCCGCCAGTGGGCCGACCGGCTGGTGTTGCGGCTGCCGGTCGTCGGCAAGCTGATGCAGCGGATCATCACGGGACGGGCCTGCCGCACCCTCTCCGTCCTGCTGGCCTCGGGCATACCGATCCTCGACGCGCTGAGGACCGCCGCCGGCGCCGCCGGCAACACGGTCGTCTCCGAGGCGCTCGAGACGGTGCGCGGCGAAGTCGAACAGGGCGGCTCGATCCACGCCGCGCTGCGCCGGACGAACGTCTTCCCGACCATGCTGTGCCAGATCGTCCACGTCGGCGAACAGACCGGCAAGCTCAGTCCGATGCTCAACCGCATCGCCGACTTCTACGAGGAGGAAGTCGACACGGACGTGGAGAGCCTGATGAAGCTGCTCGAGCCGGCGCTCATCACCGTCCTCGGCGTCGTCATCGGCGGCATCGTCATCTCGATGTACCTGCCGATGTACTCGGCGCTCACCCGGATCGGCTAGTCGCCGCTTCGCGGCGGCTGTCTCTCTCCCCGGGTCAGAAGACCCGGGGTTACAGGTAGCCGCCGAACGTTGACGGCCACGTGCCGGCTCCGATAACAACGCGCGCATGCTCTCTCCCGAGGACGCCTGGGCCGCGATCGCCGCGGAGGCGGAGACGCTGGCGGTCGAACAGGTCAGCCGCGCCGACGCGGTCGGCCGGGTGCTGGCCGCGGGCCTGACCGCGACCGTCGACGTGCCAGCCCACGACGTTTCGGCGATGGACGGCTTCGCCCTCGGCGGCGACGTCGAGGCGGGGGCCACGCTGCCCGTCGACGGCATCGTTGCCGCTGGCGACCCGCCGGGAGCGGAGCTTCGAGCCGGGGCGGCGCTGCGCATCATGACCGGCGCCCCGTCGCCAGCCGGCGCCGACCGGGTGATCCCGATCGAACAGACCGAGTTCGACGACTCCTCCGCCGCGGGCGCCAGCGGCGCCGTCCGCATCGTGGAACCGGTGCCGCCCGGAAGCCACATCCGCCGCCAGGCCGAGGTCACGGCGGCCGGCGGCCCCCTGCTCGCCGAAGGCGAGCTGCTGACGCCCGGCGGCGCCGGCGTCCTGGCGACCCACGGCATCCACGAGGCGCCGGTCTATCGCCGGCCGACGGTCGCCACGCTCTCCACCGGCGACGAGGTCGTCCCGGCCGAGGCCGAGCCCGGCCCGGGCCAACTCCGCGATTCCCACCGAGACTTCCTCCGCGGCGCGCTGGCCCAGCTCGGGATCGACGCGCGATCGCTGGGCATCGCCCGCGACGACCCGGACGAGCTCCGCGAGAAGGTCGAACGCGGCCTCGACTCCGACGTCCTCCTGATCTCGGGCGGCGTCTCCATGGGCGAGTTCGACTTCGTCGAGCAGGTTCTGGGCGACACCGGCCTCGGTTGCCGCTTTCTCTTCGACGCGGTCGCGATCCAGCCCGGGAAGCCGCTGGTGGCGGCCCGCCACGACCGGGGATGGGTGTTCGGCCTTCCCGGCAACCCCGCCTCGGCGATGGTCACGTACTGGCTGTTCGTGCGGCCCCTGCTACGGGTCATGACCGGAGCGACCGACAGCTACTGGCGGGGAGCACTCAGCGGACGGCTCACCGCGGACCTTCCCGGCGCCAAGTGGCGCGACCGCTTCCTGCCCTGCCGGTTCCGCGTGAAGTCTGGAGAAGTGCTGGTCGAACCACGACCACCGCTCGGCTCCCACGACCTGGTCGCCTACGGCGCCGGCGCCGGCCTCGTGCGGGTACCGAAGTCCAGCGCTCCGGCCGCCGCGGGAGAGTCCTGCCAGGTACTGCCCCTGTGAGTCGCTAGCCGCGGTTGGCAGTCCTCCGCGGAGACTGCCAACAAGCTGCTACAATCCCGCGCCGCCATGCCCCTGTACGAGTACCAGTGCACCGAATGCGAGGCCACCCTGGAGGCCATCCAGGCGTTCTCGGCCCCGCCCCTCGAGGACTGCCCCGAGTGCGGCCGGCCCAGCCTGAAGAAGCTGCTCTCCGCCCCCGCCTTCCAGTTCAAGGGCAGCGGCTGGTACGTGAACGACTACGCCCGCAAGGACAACGGCAACGGCAAGAAGTCGGACGGCGACACCGCCAGCGGCAACGGCAAGGCCGCGGCCAGCGAGTCGTCCTCCGACTCCGGCAAGAAGTCCAGCGACTCGAAGTCGTCGAAGAGCGACACCTCAAGCCCCGCCACGCCGTAACGCCAGCAGCCCGGCGCGTGGCGGAAGCGCATGGGAATCGAACCCACCCCCGAAACGCATGACGCTCCGGACCCAGCGACTTGCGAAGACCGCGCGGTCGACGGTGGCGGAAGCGCATGGGAATCGAACCCACCCCCGAAACGCATGACGCTCCGGACAACGGTTTTGAAGACCGCAGGAGGCACCAGCCCCCGAGCGCTTCCGCGGTCAGCATATCCTCGGCCTTCCGACCCGGAACCAGACGAGGAGAGAGCCGCGATGACCATCCCGACCGCCGACCCGCTGCGCCGAGCACCGGCCCTGGTACTGACGCTGCTGCTCCTCGGCTGCGGCGCGGACACCCCCGCCGAGGGAGGCGTCGGCGCTCAGGAGGCGGCGGAGGCCGTGGAACTCTCGGAACCGATCAGCGCCAGCGGCCTGACCATCGCCCTGCCGGCGGCATGGAACCGCCTCGAGTCGAGGTCGGCGATGCGCATGCTCGAGGCCGAAATCCCGGGTTCCGGCGGCCCGGGAGAGATTTCGGCCTTCTACTTCGGGCCCGGCGGGGGCGGCGGGCTGGCAGCGAACATCGAACGCTGGAAGAGCCAGGTCGTCCTGAAGCCCGGGGCTCCGGAGCCGACGACGCAGAGTCGCGAAAGCGGCGGCGTCCGCCGCACCTGGGTCGAGCTCGAAGGGACGGTCAAGGCGAGCACGATCGGCAGCTTTCCGACGACCGACCTGCACGACGGGGCGCTCTTCGGCGCCATCATCGAGGCCCCCGGCGGCCCCTGGTATCTGCGCGCCGTCGGACCAGGCGCGACGATGCGCGAGCAGCGCCAGGCGTTCCTGGCGATGCTGGACAGCGCGCTCCCGCAGAAGTAGCCCGAGAGCCGGGCGCGGCCGAAACGTGGTGGAGCCGATGGGAGTCGAACCCACGACCTCTTGAATGCCATTCAAGCGCTCTCCCAACTGAGCTACGGCCCCACGGGTCGGCGGCGCGAGAGTGTAGCAGTCCCCTAGAAGTGGTACGCGACTCCGGCGTGAACGGTGGCGTGGGTGCTGGAGGCGTCGAGGTCCGCGTAGTGGCCCACCAGCTCGACCAGGATCGAGAACCGCTCGTTGATCGGGAAGTCGCCCGTCACGCCCAGGGTCAGGCCGACTCCCTCGTCGCTCTCGACTCCGTCCCCGAGCTCGTACACGCCGAGGCCCATGAACACGCCCGATTCGTAGTAGAGGTCGTTGAAACGGTACTCGCCGGCGATCGTCGCGTAGCGGAAGGTGGGGCTCGCCAGAGTGCCGATCTGGTCGCCGCCCAGATCCGTGCTGCCCAGCCGGAGGCCGACCGCGGTGCGCGGCTGGGTCCGCCACGAGATGCTCGCCAGGAAGCCCGCGTGGTCGAGGCCGCCGTCGGGCTTGCCGTCCAGGCTGCCGCCGAAGGTCGGTCCGAGCGAGACGGTGTAGCTGTATCGCTCCTGGGCGCCGGCGCTCGCCGCGCCCGCGAGCAGGAGGAGGACTGTCGCCAGCGCCGGCACGACGGCGGCGCGCAGCTTTCGTTTCCGTGAGGTCAAGAGAGTCTCCTTGGTCCGCGCGCCGGGCAGTATAGACGCGGGCTGAATCCGTCCTGGTCGGCAGGAATGACCGCGGACGGCCCACCCACCCGAAGAAGACTGCCCATCTGTTTCTACGGATCAGCGGCGCAAGACGTCTGTCGGCTGGCGCGGCGTTTCCTCGCCTTCGCCGTCGGGCTGCTCCTGCCCCGGCCCTGCCTCGCCTGCTCCGTCCCGGCCGAACGGGAACTCGGGCTGTGCAGGCAGTGCCGGCGGCTGCTCGAAGCCCGGCCCCGGGGCGCGGCCCGCGGAGACCGGCTGGAAGGTTGCGACGGTTCTTCTGGCTCTGGGCGTACCACCCGCCGTTCGACCAGATCATCCTGGGCCTGAAGTACCGCCGCCTCGACTACCTGGGCCTCCACATCGCCGACGAGGCGAACACTCGACTGGGAATCGAGCTGCGCCGCGCCGACGTTGTCGTACCCATGCCCATGCACTGGCGCCGGCGGCTCGCTCGCGGCCGCAACCACGCGGACTCCATCGCCCGGCCGCTCGCCCGGCGTCTCGGCCGGCCGCTGTCGGCCGCGCTGGGACGGCGGACCCTGGGCAGGCCGCAGGTCGGCCGCGGCCGCCGTCAACGGCTCCTGAACCCGGGAATCGCCTTCACCTGCCGCAGGCCCGCCGCGGTACGGGACCGCGTCGTGCTCCTGGTCGACGACGTAGTGACCACCGGCGCAACCTCCGGCAGGGCCGCCCGTACTCTCAAGGCGGCGGGCGCGAGGAAGGTCATCGTCTTCGCCGCGGCCCGCACACTCACCTGACCGCCGTCCGCTATAGTGATTCCCAACATGACCTGCCGGCCGCATCCCGGCGACTCCCGGTCGACCGCAGCGCGAGTGCGCATGCTCTCCGCCGGAGTCCTGGCGCCCGTCGCCGCCGTCGCCCTCCTGGGCGCCGCGCCGCTCCAGGCCGGCCTCGACCTGCCGAGCCTGGGCGATCCACTGGCCGGGCGGCTGGTGGGCCGGGTCCACGCCGGCGAGGCGGCCCTTCCCGCCGCCCGCGTGTACGTCTACGACGTCGCCGATCGGAGCAAGCGCAGGACGACGACCGACCGTTTCGGCCGCTACGCCTTCCAGCCCCTGCCCGCCGGCGTCTACCGCGTGATCGCTCACCGGCCGGGCTTCGTGCCCGCGGTGGCGGAGCTGGTGCGCACGACGGGCGAGTCGGTGCAGGCGCTCGACTTCGAGCTGGGCGCCCGCGAGCGCCGGCCCGCAGGCGAGGAGGCAGGCGCGGGCGAAGACGACTTCTGGTCCGTCCGGGAGCGCATACCGAACGACATCCTGCGCCAGATCCAGATCGCGGAAGCCATCGTGGACGATCAGGGCTGGGCGCTCGAGTCGGCGGTCCAGCGCGAGCGTTTCGAGGCCGAACTGCGGACGCTTTCGGGCATCGAGGACGCGGGAGGCGACGCCGGCGCCCGGGTGCTCGGCAGTCAGTTCGATCTCCGCAGCCGGTTCGGCAAGACCCAGCTCGCCCTGCGATCCGACCTGCGCGAGTTCGAACGCCAGGTGTTCAACGAAGACCACCAGCAGCTCGGCGACAGCCAGGCCTTCGCCCTCGACGTGAACCACCGGGGTTCGAACGTCCAGATCACGTCGCAGCGACACCGCTTCCACGGCGGCGGGTTCCATGGCGGCGACGGCGCGGCCTGGGACGACTGGGGCCCCGCCCCGTTCGCCGGTCTCGAAAGCTACGGCCTGCGAGTCGAACAGGCGGCCGGCGCCGGCGACGCCCACTTCGAGGCCCGCTACACAGCCGACCAGAACTTCCACCACGGTTTCGGCGACCTGTACGCCGGCCAGAGCGGTCTGCACAGCCTGGCGCTGTCGTCCATCGACTCGCCGATGTCCTCGACGACGCTGGAGTTCCAGGGCGGCTACGAGCGGCAGATCACCGCCAACGCCTCGCTCGAAGCCGGGCTCAGCTACCGCGAGCAACAGGCCTACGGGAGCGGCCGTTTCTCGGCCTGGGGCGAGGATCCCCACCAGCGCTTCGACGTGTTCAGCCAGGGCAACTGGGAGATCCAGCCCACGGTCGTTCTCGAATACGGCATGTTCAGCACGCTGAGCGACGGCAACGTCTCCTTCACGCCACGCGCCGGCTTCGTCGTCGAACTGGGCGCCAACTGGCTGGCCGCGGTTTCGGCCAGCGAGAGGGTCGACTCGGAACACCTCCTCTTCCGCGACTTCCTGCAGGTGCAGTACCACGACGACGACGCCTGCACCGCCACGTTCGAGCACTGCTACCGCATCGAGCTCAGCCGGCGGCTCGGCGCCACGGACGACAGCCGCCGCGTCGAGTTCGGCATAACGGAGCGCCAGTTCGCGGACAGCGTCCGGCTGTACTTCAGCCGCGACATCTTCGAACGGCTGGAGAGCCTGCTGCTGCTCGACGGCGACCAGGTCGCCGAACTCCACTTCGGGCTGCAGCAGCGCCTGGGGAAGAAGATCCTGACGCGGATCAGCACGTCGGCCGCCTCGGGCGGGGGCGGCCTGCTCCGCGCCAGGAACGTCAGCGACGACCTGGAGGCTGGCAACCTCGAGAATCGGGTCCGCTACGTGATCGCCAGCGTCGACACCCAGTTCGAACGCAGCTCGACCGGCGTCCTGCTCGCCTTCCGCCGGGTGGACCAGGAACTGTCGCCCGTCGCCCGGGACGCCCGGTTCCCGGCCGCCGGCCCGAACTCGGTGCTCTCCGTCGAGCGCCTGCAGCTTCTGCTGACGCAGGGACTGCCCTGGGTTACCGGCACCGGCATCCAGAACTGGGCCCTGCAGCTCGAGATGCAGCTCAGCCGCGGTCACCACCCGATCGACTCCAGCCACGATCCGGATCAGTTGCGCCGCCGGGTCGTCGCCGGCCTCGCAGTCCGCTTCTAGCAAGCGCCGGTGCGCCGGCCTTCTGGCCGGCTCCCGCCGGAGGCGGCCATCGGGATGTCGCCGGCCGCCAGGTCGGCGTCCTCTTTGCGCAGGCTCGCCCGCTTCGCGGCTCGCGCCTGATGCCGGCCAGAAGGCCGGCGCACCGACACGCCCGATCCAGGGAACCGTTCCAGAACCAACGGATTGAACTGCGCTCGCCCGACGAGCCCCGACATGTCCTAAAATCAGGCGGATAGCCGGGGAATCCGCTCAGGCACAGGACGTGCTTACAGAAAGCTGAATTGCCCCCGAGCCCGGCCTCCCGGCCGCACCTGAGGCATAGAAGACACACCCAACCACGAGCGACCCAGCGATGCGCATCGAGTCCCGACCAGCCCGGCTCGGCCTGACCGCTGCGCTCCTGCTCGCGACGATCCTGGTCGTCGGCCTGGGCGGCTTCTCCATGGGCCGCAAGGTGAGCTCCTTCCAGGGTGCCGGCCTCGATGTCGAGACGGCGGCCGGGGAGCTGCGCGTGCTCGCCGCCGCCGACGGGTCGGAGCTGCTGCCCGGCGACGTGATCGTCCTGGCCAACGGCGAACCGCCGCTCTCGGCCGACGAGCTGGAGCGCCTGGTGCGCCGGCGCCCCGAGAGCGACCTGCAGGTGCTCCGGGAGACCGACGAGGGCGAAAAGCTGGTCACGGCGATGCACCGCCTACCCCGGCTCAGCCTGGACTGGGCCTACATCGCCCTCGCGCTGACCGGGATCGCCTACCTGTTGATCGGGCTCTACACCCTGAGCCGTCAACGCAGCCGGCAGACGCTCCTGTTCCACCTCTGGGCCCTGACCTCCGCGGCCCTCTACCTGGTGACGCCGCTCGCGCCCTTCGACGCGATCGACCGCCTCTTCTACCTCGTCGACGGCGCCTGCCGGCTCCTGCTGCCGCCCCTCACGCTCCACTTCTTCCTCGTGTTCCCGGTGCGCCCGAACTCCATCTGGGCGCGCCGCGCGGTGCCCTGGCTCTACCTGCCGTCCGCCGCCCTGCTCGCGCTGCAGCTCGACCAGATCTTCGGGGCCGGCCGTCTCGCCGGCGATCTCACGGCCACCGCGCTCGAGCGTCAGGACCGTGTCGAGCTGCTCCTGCTGGTCGCCTACGCGCTGGCCGCGGCCGCGGTGCTGGGCCGCCGCCTGCTGTCCAGGCGCGACTGGGAGCAGGGACGGCAGACACAGTGGATCGCCTTCGGCGTTGCCGGCGGCTACCTGCCGTTCCTGGTGCTGTACGTCGTGCCATTCGCCCTGGAAGTGCCCGCCCCCGGCTGGCTCGACGCCGTCGCCGTGGCGCCGCTGGCCCTGGTTCCGCTGAGCTTCGCCTACGCCCTGCTCCGCTACCGCCTCTGGGACGTGGCGGTCATCGCCCGCGATGTCGCGACCTACGCGCTCACGGTGCTGCTTGCCGTGCTCGGCTTCTCGCTGCTCAGCCTGCTGATTCGCCGCGGCGTGCCCCAGGACATGGTCGTCGCCAGGGGCTTCCTGAACGCCAGCGCGCTGCTCGTCATAGGAACCCTCTCGATACCGGTCAAGCAGGGCATCGGCTCGAGTCTCCAGCGACTCCAGTACCGCGCCCAGCGCAGCCGCCGAGCGCTGCAGAGGCTCGGCGAGGAACTGCTCCACGAACGGGACCTCGGGCGGCTGGCGTCGAGCCTGCTGCGAGAGCTGGAAGAAGGCCTGAGCCTGGAGCAGAGCAACCTGTTCCTGGTCGAAGGCGACCATCTGACGCCCGTGCGGGAAGAACCCGAAGCGCCGGAGCTCCAGCTCGCCGAGGTCGACGTCTCCATCTGGGCCGAGGCCCACCGGGCCCTCGCGCGGGCGCCGCTGGCCGACGCCGCGAACAGCGGGTACCTGCGCCTGGCGGTGCTCGGCTACCACTACGTCTTCCCGCTCCAGGTGCGGGACCGGACGGTCGGTCTGCTCTACGTCGGCCGCCGCGTCGGCGGCGCGCCGCTCTCCACCGACGACCTGACGCTCATCCGCCAGCTCCTGAACCAGGCGGTGCTGGCGATCGAGAACGCGCAACTCCTCGAGCAGAGACAGCGGCAGTTGACCCGGGTCTCCGAACTCAAGCAATTCAGCGAGGAGATCATCGAGTCCTCTCCGGCCGGCATCGCCGTCATCGACGGCAGGGACCGGATCGTGACCGCGAACGGCGCCTTCGGGGCTCTCGTCGGCCTGCCCCGGAACGAGGCCGCCGGCCGAGGCCTCGGCGACCTGATTCCGCTCGACCTGTTTCCGCGGCAGGACGACCCGCCGGTCGAGGTCCTGTTCGAGGACCGGACCGGGACCGAGAAGTACCTCCAGTTGTCCGTCGCGGCGTTCCAGGGCGCCGCGCCCGGCGACCGGGTCGTCGTGGCCCACGACGTCACCGAGCGGGTGGCGATGAAGCGGGAGCTGGCCGAGAAGGAGCGCCTGGCGGCTCTCGGCGCGATGGCCGCCGGCGTCGCTCACGAGGTGAACACGCCCCTGACGGGAATCTCGAGCTACGCCCAGATGCTGCTGGCGGAGACCTCCGATCAGGATCCGCGGCGGCGCCTGCTGCGCAAGGTCGAGCGCCAGACCTTCCGGGCCGCCCGCATCGTCAACACGCTGCTCGACTTCGCACGCCGCGGCCAGCACGAACCGGCGCCCGTCGATCTGGCTTTCGTGGTCCGGGAAAGCTGCGAGGCACTGGCGGAGCGGTTGGCCGACGCCGGCGTCGAGCTCCAGGTGGATCTCGGCCCGTGCGGCAGGGACCGGGTGCCCGGCAACGAGACGGAACTGGGCCAGGTGCTCGCCAACCTGATGATCAACGCGGTCGACGCGATGACGGAAGCCGGCAGCAAGGAGAGGCGCCTCTCGCTGGCGGTCGAAAACTCGGGCGACACGCTCGACGTATTCATTGACGACACCGGGCCCGGCATTCCCGAGCAGCACCTTGAACGCGTATTCGAGCCCTTCTTCTCCACCCGCAAGGCCGTTGGAGGCACCGGCCTCGGGCTCTCGATCAGCCAGGAGATCGTCCGCCGGCACGGCGGTGACCTGGTCGCCTCGAACCTTCCGTCCGGCGGCTGCCGCCTCACGCTTCGTCTGCCGATGATGCCCCGACCGCAGCCCCTGTCGAAGGAGAACGACGAATGAACATCCTCATCGTCGACGACGAGGAGGTCCTGCAGGACGTCCTCACCGCCCTGATCCGGCAGGAGGGGCACCACCCGATCTGCTGCGCCACCGGCCAGGAGGCCTTGACCGTGCTCGCCCAGGAGGAGATCGACCTGGTGCTGCTCGACCTGATGTTGCCGGACATGAACGGCCGGGAGGTGATGCGCCGCATCCGCCAGAGCGACCCGGACCAGGTCGTTGTCGTGATCACCGCCTACTCCTCGATCGAGGGCGCGATCGAAGCGATGCGCGAGGGCGCGTTCCACTACCTGCCCAAGCCGTTCAAGAACGAAGAGGTCCGGCTCACCATCCGCCAGGGCCTGGAGCGCCGCCGCCTGACCGCCGAGAACCGGGATCTCAAGGAGCAACTCCGTGAGCGCCAGGGCTTCGACAGCATCATCGGCAAGAGCCGGCCGATCCGCCAGGTCTTCGACCTGATCCGCCGGGCCGCGCCGTCCAAGAGCAACATCCTGATCCGCGGCGAGAGCGGCACCGGCAAGGAACTCGTCGCCAAGTCGATCCACAACAACTCGAAGCGCAAGGACGGACCGTTCGTCACCGTGAACTCCGGATCGATGCCCAGCGAACTCCTGGAGAGCACCCTGTTCGGCCACGTCAAGGGGGCCTTCACGGGCGCCGTGTCGCACAAGAAGGGCCTGTTCGAGGTCGCCCATGGGGGCACGATCTTCTTCGACGAGATCGGGAACATCCCGCCGGACACCCAGTCCAAGCTGCTGCGCGTGATCCAGGAGAAGGAGTTCATGCGCCTCGGCGGGCTCGAGACCCTGCGCGCCGACGTCCGCCTCGTCGCGGCGACGAACGCCGACCTGGAGGAGCGCGTGACGAAGGGCGAGTTTCGCGAGGACCTCTACTACCGGCTGAACGTGATCACGATCCAGCTTCCGCCCCTGTCCAGGCGGGTCGAGGACATCCCCCTGATCTCCCAGCACTTCCTCCGCATGTACTCGAACGAGAACGAGAAGGCGCCCCGCCGCCTCACCCCCGAAGCGATGGACGTCCTGATGGCCCACCGCTGGCCCGGCAACGTCCGGGAGCTGGAGAACGTGATCGAGCGAGCCGTCGTGCTCTCGACCGGCGAGGAGATCGGCCTCGACCTGCTGCCCGCGGGCCTCCGCGAAGGCGGCGCGACGGTGCCGGCGCCGGCGACGCTCCCGAAGACGGGCATCTCCTTCAAGGAGGCGGTCAGCGCCTACGAGCGGGAGCTGATCGTCCGGGCGCTGCAGGCCTGCGGCGGCGTCCAGAAGCGCGCCGCCGAGCGGCTCAAGGTCAAGCCGACGACGCTTCACGAGATGATGAAGCGCCTGCAGGTGACGATCGAGAGCCGCGCGAGCTAGGGCTAGTGCCTACGGCGAAGGCAGCGCGACGGAGCAGAGGCCTTTGAAGCGCGGATTCTGTAACCTGCTCTCCGAGTAGCTACCGCAAGGAAGCGACGACGACGCCTGTTTGGCGACGGGGGGGGCGAACAACTGGCCAATCCTGCAGATTTCGGGTAGGATCGCCCCCTAATTCAAGGGAGCTACCCATGCTTGTCGCCTTCTCCGTGACAAACAGAGCTTGTTTCCGGGACCGGCAGGAGTTGAGCATGGAGGCCGTCAAGGGAACGGCTGACCGCTTCGCCTTCGACACTGGCGTGCGACGGGCACCACGGCTGAACCGGGTCGCCGCGATCTATGGTCCAAACGGCAGCGGGAAGTCCCGGTTCATCGAGGGCTTGCGATTCGCCCAGTACTTCGTCCTGAACTCGTCCAGGGAAAGCCAAGCCGGAGACGAGATTCCATACGAGCCCTTCCTCTTTGACCAGGAGAGCCGGAAGAACCCAACCGTATTCGAGACGGCCTTCATCCAGGACGGCACCATGTACGAGTACGGTTTCGCCGCGGATGCCGTTCGAGTGTATGGAGAATGGCTGCTCGCTTGGCCACGAGGGAAGATGCGTAGGTTGCTCGAACGGTTCGTCGATCCGGACACGGGCGAGGAGGAGTTCAAGTTCAGCCAGTACGTTCGGGGCTCAAAGAGCGTGTGGCGCGACAACACGCGACCTAACGCCCTCCTCGTGTCAACGGCTGTGCAGCTAAACAGCGACACGTTTAGGCCAGTCGTGGATTGGTTTCGCGCTCTCCGGACTATCGGCTCCCGTGGTTTGATGCCCACCTACACAGCCAAGGTGGTCGACGAGGACCACGAGACCAAGCAGCGAGTGCTGAAGCTACTGAAAGCGGCAGACATCTCGGCTGCCGATGTCGAAGTCGACAAGGAAGTGATTGAGACCGAGGACCTCAAGCAACACCTCGCTTCAAGGCTTGTTGAGAAGCTGGCGAAGGAGAAGTCAACCCTCGAAAGGCCCAAGCCGAAGTTAGTCCATCGGCCCGACGCTACCGGCGAGTCCCACGCTCTCGACCTAGATGTGGAGTCAGACGGAACGCAGCGCTACTTCAGCTTGGCCGGACCATGGTTGGACGTCCTAGACAACGACCGTGTGGTCGTCGTCGACGAGTTGGACCGAAGTCTCCATCCCCTCTTGGTTCAATCTCTCGTGGGACGGTTCAACGACGAGGCTAGCGTCGACCCTTGTCGGGCCCAACTGGTGATGACAGTGCACGACGTCACACTGCTCCAGGAAGGGCTGGACCGTGGCCAAGTGTGGCTCACCGAGAAGGACCGAAGAACGGAAACAGCAAGCTTGACGCCGATGTCGGAGTACCGGCCGCGGAAGGACGAAGCACTAATGCGCGGCTACTTGGGCGGGCGCTACGGCGGCGTGCCGGTGATCGTGAGGCCCGAGGCTCTTGGCTAGGCAGCGAGCCCGACCACGCCCCAGGGGCCGGAGGCGCGGCTTCCGCAGCCCAAGGCCACGACTGCTGATCCTCTGCGAAGGCGCGAGAACCGAACCGAACTACTTCGCGGCACTAAGTCAAGAGCTAGGCCTAGCGGGCGTCAAAGTCAAAGGCCCCGCCACGTTGAAGGAGATGCCTGAGAAGGTCCGCGTGGGCTGGACGGATGACTTCGACGAGGTCTGGTGCGTAGTTGATGTCGACGAGCGCGGCAGTGAGGTTCGACGCCTCCGTGAGGAGTTGGGGCGACTCCGGCCGCGGAAGAACAGGACCGTCCACGAAGCAGTGTCGGCACCTTGCTTCGAGTACTGGCTGCTTCTCCACTTCGCGTTCACAACACAGGCCTTCTACGGTATGGAGGGTGGTCGCTCGGCCTGTGAACAAGTGATCCACCGTCTACAGGACCATCTCCCCGGGTACAAGAAGAACGATGCGGCGGTGTACGACCGCTGCCGGAAACGGCAGACAGTCGCACTCCGAAACGCACGAAGACTCGACCCCAAGCAGACGAGCCCGACAACCGAGATAGGGAAGCTCGTCGAGCGACTGCTGGGCTTGGACAGCGAACGAACCTAGCCCGCATACTCACCGCGTGATCCAGTTCGGCGTTGTTGGAGTTGTTACCGAGCAGGATCGGCGTCAAGCGGACCGGTCCGTCGGGTTTCACGGATCCGGCGGTTTCGGTCGGCATTCTTGGGTGCGATGATCGTCCAAGCCGGTGGTTTTCGACGGCAGGCAGAGGCGCCGAGGCGCACCTCGACGGCCGGTCTTGCAGCAGGCGCGAGAGTTGGGGGGGGGGAATCCCCCGAGGCTCAGGCAGCCGGTCGGTAGCGGGGTCGCTTGGCGAGGTTGTCAAGCGCGGCTTGGAAGTCGGTCTGCCAGGGGAAGGCGGACGGCATTGCGAGCCGGATGCGTCGGTGGGTGATGCGTAGCTGGGCGGCGATCTTGAGCAGTTTGAGGCGGATGGTCCCGCACTGTGCGCGGGCGAACTGGGTGCCGGCGAGGGCGATGCGCCGCAGAGCGGCCATGAGCACGTAGGCGAAGCTGGCCCAGTAGAGGCGCATCGAGCTACCGCCAGAAGTTGTGGATCCGGTGATGTAGATCAGGCGGCGTATCCTCCTGGGTGTTCAACTGAATACCCGGTCGGATGCCGGGAGAAAGGACACGCCGCCCATGCTCAAGATAGTCGAAACCACTCTGGAGGGGAAGCTGCCGGCAACCCTCGACGATCTCGCCCGCGAGGGCGCCCGCCGGATGCTGATGGAAGCGCTGGAGGCCGAGGTCTCCGAGTACGTGGAGAGACACCGCGCGGAGCGCGGTGAGGACGGCCGCGCTCTGGTGGTGCGCAACGGCCACGCTCGAGCGCGCCAGGTGACGACGGGCGCCGGCACGGTGGAAGTGCAGGCGCCGCGGGTGGACGATCAAAGATCGGGGCATCGCTTCACGAGCTCGATCCTGCCGCCGTACATGCGCCGATCGCCGAAAGTGGAGGAGGTGCTGCCGGTGCTGTACCTGCGGGGTCTGTCCACCGGCGACTTCAAGGAAGCCCTCGGCGCCCTGTTGGGGGACAAGGCGTCGGGTCTGTCGCCTTCCAGCATCGCGCGGATGACCGCGGCCTGGGAAGAGGAGTACCGGTCTTTCAGGCAGCGGGACCTGAGCGAGAAGGACTACGTCTACGTGTGGGCGGACGGCGTGCACTTCCGCGTCCGCCTGGAGGAAGACCGCCTTTGCACGCTGGTCCTGCTCGGCGTGCGCTGCGACGGGACGAAGGAGCTGATCGCGGTCGAGGACGGCTACCGGGAGAGTGCGGAGAGCTGGTCGAGCGTGCTGCGCGACCTGAAGCGCCGCGGGCTGCGAGCCCCGGTCCTGGCCATCGGCGACGGCGCCCTGGGTCTCTGGCGTGCGGTGCGCGACGTCTGGCCCGAGACCAGGGAGCAGCGATGCTGGGTGCATCGGCTGAGGAACGTGCTGGACAAGCTGCCGAAGCGGCTCCAGGCGAAGGCCAAGCGGGCACTGCACGAGATCATGTACGCCGACTGCCGCGAGGACGCCGAGACGGAGATCGAGCGCTTCGTCGAGGACTACGGCGCCAAGCACCCCAAGGCGGTCGAGTCGCTGCGGAGAGACCAGGACTGCTTGCTCAGTTTCTTCGACTTCCCGGCCGAGCACTGGCAGCACCTGCGGACCACCAACGCGGTCGAATCGACCTTCGCCACCGTCCGCCTGCGCCAGCGCGTCACGAAGGGCGCCGGCTCACGGACCAAGGCCCTGCTCATGGCCTTCAAGCTGCTCGACATGGCCCAGAAACGCTGGCGACGAGTCACCGCGCCGCACCTCGTCGCTCTGGTCAAAGAAGGAGTACCATTCAACGACGGAACTCAGGTCAGGAACGCTGCCTGATCAACTCGCCGATCCACAACTTTCGGCAATACCTCGATGCGGCGCATCTGATTGCCGGCGATGGTCCTGGTCGAGGTGCGGTCGGCGAACAGGTCGAGCTGCTGCTCCTTGATGCGATTCTCCATGTCGCCGCGGGCGCAGTAGAGCTTCTCGTAGAGGTCCCGTTTGCCGGACCGGCTCGGCTTTAGGCTGGTGACCACGAAGCGCGGATTGCGTCCCCTGGGCAGCCACTCCGCCTTGCCCACCACGCGCCTCTTGCGAGACCAGGAGGACAGCGTCCGGTGCCGGAACTCGCGGAACCGGCGCGAGGCCTCGCCTCTCTCCAGACAGCGCCGCCGGGACTTCCTGAGCGCCTTCTCGATGCGGCGCTCCAGGCGCTGATTGCGGGCAAGCCCGAACACGTAGTCCACGCCCTGTGCCTCGCACCACGCCATGATCTCCTCGCGGGCGAAGCCCGAGTCTCCCCGCAGGATGATCCGCGTGCCCGGCCAGACCGAGCGAATCTGCGGCACGATCCGACGAAGCTCCTCCACCGTGCCGGCGCTGGCGTCCCGATTCGACCTCCGCAGCCGGGCCAACAGCAGGTGCTCGCCGCAGAACATGTACAGCGGCAGGTAGCAGTACGAGCGATAGAAGCCGTGGAAGAACCGACCCTCCTGGGCGCCGTGCAGCGGATCGTCCGTCGCGTCGAGGTCCAGAACGATCTCCTCAGGCGCAGAATCGTGAGACTCCAGGAAGACGTCCACCAGCAGCCGGTCCAACGACTCATGATCCGCCGCGATCCGCTTGTAGCGATCGCTCTGGGCCTGCTCCGGACGAGACAGCTCCAGCCGATTCAGACCGCTCGGAGAAGCCAGCGGATTGCCCCGGTCGCGCAGCCGACGACGATCTCCACCCGTGATGTCCGACTTGCCCACCAGAAGAGCCATCAGCCTGGAACGGCGAAGCTGATCGTGGTCATTCAGGTCCTCGTAGCCCAGCGCCACACCGTAGATCCGCTGAGACACCAGGTCCTGCACCGTGTGCTCCACCGCTGACGGATCGCGACAATCCCCAAAACAGCACGCCAACCGCCTCATCAGCCCCAGACAAGCGTCCGTCTCCCGAAGCAGAAGACCGCCACCCTCCGAGGTCAGATCGCCGCCGTCGAAACCAGCCGTCACCCGACGACGACCGTGGAAGCCAAACTCAAGCTGCGACGAAGTACACTCTGTCTTCACGGGTCTCTCTCCTGTGGATCTCCCAAATGCTTGGAAACACTTGGATTATCCGCCGGAAGAGACCCGATCTCGAAACCCTCGGTGAAGTATCCGGGCTAGCCCACCGCTGCCTCAGCGGACAGGCATGGCAAGGGAGCTTCTTATGGCTGAACCAGCCCCTCGTACGCCTCCGGCCGCCGGTCGCGGTAGAACTGCCACACCGAGCGCACCTCGTCGATCATCCCGAGGTCGAGGTCGGCGACCAGGAGCTCGTCCTGGTCCTTTGACGCCTGGGCGAGGATCTCCCCTCGCGGGCTGACGAAGTAGCTGCTGCCGTAGAAGGAGCCGAGGTCCCACGGCTTCTCCGTGCCGACCCGGTTGACGCAGCCCATGAAGTAGCCGTTCGCGACCGCGTGGGCCGGCTGCTCGATCGTCCAGAGGTGGTCGGAGAGACCGGCGACGGTGGCGGACGGGTTGTAGACGATCTCGGCGCCGGCGAGGCCCAGGGCCCGCGCGCCCTCGGGGAAGTGGCGGTCGTAGCAGATGTAGACGCCGATCCGGCCGAATGCCGTGTCGAACACCGGGTAGCCGAGGTTGCCCGGGCGGAAGAAGTACTTCTCCCAGAAGCCGGCCACCTGCGGGATGTGGGTCTTGCGGTACTTGCCGAGGTAGCTGCCGTCGGCGTCGATCACGGCGGCCGTGTTGTAGAGGACGCCCGCGGTCTCCCGCTCGTAGACCGGCACGACGATCACCATGCCGAACTTCCGCGCGTACTCCGCCATCCGCTCCGTGGCAGGTCCCGGCACCGCCTCCGCGGCCGCGAACCAGCTCGAGTCCTGGCCGGGGCAGAAGTACGGCGTGTTGAACACCTCCTGCAGGCAGAGAACCTGGACGCCCTGGCGGCCGGCCTCCTCGATCCAGGGGATGTGCTTCGCCGTCATCGCCTCGACCGTCGCGGCGACCTCCTCGGCCGACGCGCCGTCTCCGCAGGTGCCCTCCGGCAAGGAAAGCTGGATCAGGCCGGACTTCAGTGTTCTGCTCATATCGCTTCTCCGTATCTGTCGGTGCGCCGGCCGTGGCGTGGGCCTTCTGGCCCGCGTTCCGGGTCGGCCGCCGAAGGCGGCCAGGAGTGCCTCCTAGAACGGCCCGCCGAACAGCCCTCTCTTGATGAAGTTACCCCCGCCAGCCCGGCCGTGCCAGTTGTTGTCCTCGACGACCACGCGGCCCCGGCTGATCACGATCTCCGAGACTCCCTGCACCTCGGTGCCCTCGTAGGCGTTGTAGTCCACGTTCATGTGGTGCGTGCAGGGGTTGTTGACACTGATCGTCTCCCGGCGGTCCGGGTTGAACACGACGATGTCGGCGTCGCTGCCCACGGCGATCGTCCCCTTCTTCGGGAACAGTCCGAACAGCTTGGAGGCCGCCGTCGACGTCAGTTCGACGAACTTGTTCACCGACAGCCTGCCGCCCACCACGCCGCCGTTGTAGACCAGGCTCATCCGGTTCTCGACTCCCGGACCGCCGTTCGGGATCTTGCTGAAATCGTCGATCCCCAGCACCTTCTGGTCCTTGAAGCAGAAGGGGCAGTGATCGGTCGAGATGCTCTGCAGGTCGCCGAAGCCGAGGCCCCGCCAGAGGTGTTCCTGGTTCCACTTCTCGCGGAGCGGAGGCGTCATGACGTACTTGGCGCCCTCGAAGTCCTCGTGGTCGTAGTGGCTGAGATCGAGGAACAGGTACTGCGGGCAGGTTTCCGCGAACACCTGGGCGCCCCGGTTGCGAGCCAGGGTCACCTGTTCGAGCGCGTCCGCGCAGCTCAGGTGGACGATGTAGACGGGGACCCCGGCCACCTCGGCGATCGCGATGGACCGGTGGACCCCCTCCGCCTCCATCCGGGTTGGGCGGGTCAGGGCGTGGTACTTCGGCGACGTCTTGCCTTCCGCGAGCGCGATCTTCACGATCTCGTCGATCACGATCCCGTTCTCGGCGTGCATGCAGACCAGGGTGCCGTCCTCGCCGGCCTTGCGCATCGCCCGGAACAGCGTGCCGTCGTCCACGTAGAGGACGCCCGGGTAGGCCATGAACATCTTGTAGGAGGTCACGCCCTCGTCCGCCAGTCGCCGCATCTCCCACAGCCGGTCGTCCTCCATGTCGGTGACGATCATGTGGAAGCCGTAGTCGATGCCCGCCTTGCCGGCCGCCTTCTCGTGCCAGGTCTCGAGGCCCTCCAGGGTCGAATGCCCCTTGGTCTGGATCGCGAAGTCGACGATCGTCGTCGTACCGCCGAAGGCCGCCGCCCGGGTCCCCGTCTCGAAGTCGTCCGCGCTCGTCGTGCCGCCGAAGGGCATGTCCATGTGGGTGTGCGGATCGACGCCGCCCGGGATGACCAGCCGCCCCGCCGCGTCGATCGTGCGGTCGGCCTCCACGTCCAGGTCGCGGCCGATCAGGGAGACCGTCTCGTCCTCGACGAAGATGTCGGCGTGGTAGTCGTCCACCGCCGTGACGATGCGTCCGTTACGAATCAGCAGAGACATGGTTCCTCGTCGCCGGCCGTGGCCCGTCGGATCCCCATCACTCTAACCGTCAGTCGCTCACGGGGCTCCGAACCCGGTAGCGCTCGAACCACACGGCATCGACGCCCGACATCAGGTCGTCGTAGTCGCGGCCCGGATAGGCGTGGTGGATCAGGTTGCCGAACTCCTCGCCATAGCTCGTGCTGCCGCGCGGATTGGTGTAGAAGACGACGTAGCCCGCCGCCGTCCCGATCCATGACGTACAGGCGGGAGACCTGGTAGCCCTGATGGCGATCGTCGAAGCCCGTGTACGCGATCCGTGAACCGTCGGGCGATACCGCGGGGCCGCCATCCGGGCCGAAGCGGTCCGTAAGCTGGCGAAGCTCCCGCGTCTCGACCGCCACCTCGAAGACTTCGCTGTCCCGGACGTCGAAGTCGGGGTCGTCCCGGTTGGCGCTGAAGACGATCGAGCGGGAGTCGGGCGACCAGTGAGCCGGTCGGCGTCGGCAGCCTCTTCGTTGACCTTCTTCGTCATCAGGCGAAGACGCGCGGCTCGAAGTCCTCGGCGTTGACGATCGAGGCGCTGTCGCCGGTGGCCCGGATGACGAAGAAACCCTGCCGTTCGGCGTGGAGGGCCACCCCGTCCGCCGCCTGAAGAAAAGCCATCGCGCCGTAGACCGTGCGATCGCGGTACTCGGGCCACCATTCCTTGAAGCGGCCCAGCTTGGACCGGAACCGCCTGACGTCCTCCGGGCGAAGCGTCGTCTTGACCTCGACCACGACGATCTCCTCGCCGTTCACCGCCAGGATGTCCACCTCGTAGCTCTCGCCGCCCCGCCGCGCCAGAGTCTGCTGCGCGAGACTCCGAACGCCGATGCCCCGGCCGTCCAGCAACCTGACCAGGTCGCCCCTGACCAGGCTCTGCATCAGCTTGCCCCACTGCGTCGTGAACAGGTCCTCCGCCTTCTTCAGACGGCGGTCCGTTTCCCGCATCTGCCGGTCCGTCTCCTGTATGTACCGGCCCGTCTCCTGCAGCTGCTCGTCTGTCTTTCTCTGGGACTTCCTGAATTCCCTGAAGCTCTCCGTGATCGCCTCGATGTCCCGGGTCAGAGCCCGCAACCGCTCGAGCGTTGGTTCTTCGCCGCGCTCTTCGTGAGGAGTGGTCATGTTCGGTCGTCGCCTTTCTTCAACTGTGGCGCGAGGGCGCCGTGAAGCGGTGGGACCTGCAAGCAAGGAGGCCTCAGGGGCAACGCCGCGCAAAGCCGGCAAGGGGCTTAGGAGAATAGCAGCGCTAACGTTCGTCTTCGCCGTCCACCTCGACCAGCTCAGTTGGTGCAGACCGACAGCCCGCAGGGCCTGCCCCACTGCCCGTTGGGCGTCCCCGCCGGGGTCGAGATCGGCGGCAGCCTCACGAGCCCCCGATCCCCGAGTCCGAGACGTCCTCGAAAGTCACCGATGTCTAGGAGAGTAGATGAGTCGATTTGCTGACACTTCTGTGAAACGCGCATAATAGGCGACGCCGAAAGGGCGTCGCTGGCCTGCTTGCAGTGTGCCCCGCCAACGAGCTACGTCCGACAAGGGAGAGAGGAATCGTAGTGAAGGAGACTCGCGACGAAATGCGGCAACGGATCGAGACGCTCGAGGGCCGCATGTCGAACCTGTGCGCGGCCATCCTGCGCATCAGCGGCAGCCTCGACCTGGAGACCGTCCTGCGGGAGATCGTCGACAGCGCCCGCGCGCTGACCGGCGCCCGCTACGGTCTGATCGTCACAGTCGACGACGCCGGAAAGCCGCAGGAGGACTTCGTCACCGCCGGCGTGACGCCCGACGTGCACGCGAAACTGGCCGAGTGGTCCGACGGACCGCGGCTGTTCGCCCACTTCCGCGAGCAACGTGAACCACTGAGGCTGGCCGACCTCCCCGCGTACGCCCGGGATCTCGGCTTCTCGTCGGAGCTGATGGTGGTGAAGGCGATGCAGTGCACACCGATGAGCCACCAGGGTGCGCACGTCGGCAACTTCTTTCTCGGGGACAAGGAGGACGGATCGGAGTTCACGAGCGCCGACGAGGAGATTCTGGTCCTGTTCGCCTCGCAGGCGGCAACGGCGATCGTCAACGCACGCACCCACAAGGCGGAGCGTCGGGCCAGAGCCGACCTGGAGACCCTGGTCGAAACCTCTCCGGTTGGCGTCGTCGTCTTCGACGGCGGGGGTGGCAGGCCCGTGTCGTTCAATCGGGAGGCGCGGCGAATCGTCGAGCCCCTGCGCATGCCCGGGAGGCCGCTGGAGGATCTGCTGGCCGTGGTCACGTGTCGCCGCGGCGACGGGCGCGAGGTCAAGCTGGCCGACTTCCCGCTCGCCCAACAGCTCGACGACGCCAACACCGTCCGCGCCGAGGAGATCACCGTGTCGGTTCCCGACGGCCGTAGCGTCACGACGCTTCTCAACGCCACGCCGATCAGGTCCGCGGAAGGCACGGTCGAGTCGCTGGTGGTCACCATGCAGGACCTGGCGCCGCTGGAGGAGTTGGAACGCCAGCGGGCCGAGTTCCTGCGCATCGTCAGCCACGAGCTACGGACGCCTCTGATCTCGATCAAGGGCTCGGCGACCACCGTGCTGGACGCACCGCGGGCTCTGGAAGCGGCCGAAACAAGACAGTTCTTCCGGGTCATCAACGAACAGGCCGACCGCATGCGCGGCCTGATCGGCGACCTGCTCGACCACGGGCGGATCGTGACGGGCACGCTGTCCGTCTCGCCCGAGCCGAGCGAGGTCGCCGGCCTCGTGGAGCTGGCGCGAAGCGCCTTGCTGGCCGGTGCCGCCAACCGCGTGATCACCGTCGACCTGCCGGAGAACCTGCCGCCGGTGATGGCGGATCGGGAGCGCATCGTCCAGGTCCTCAACAACCTCCTGTGGAACGCCGCGAGGCATTGCCCGGAATCGTCGCCCATCCGGGTCGCCGCCGAGCGCGACGGCGTGCATGTGGCCGTCTCGGTAACAGACAACGGCCGCGGCGTGCCCGCGGACGAACTCCCCCACCTGTTCCGCAAGCATGCGGGCACGGCGGGCGACGAAAAGGAGGGCCGGCTCGGGGCCTCCGGCCTGGGTCTGAAGATCTGCAAGGGACTCGTGGAGGCGCACGGAGGCCGCATCTGGGCGGAGAGCGCCGGAGCAGGTCAGGGCACGCGGTTCACCTTCACGGTCCCGATGGCCGAGGGCGGCGCCGGTCCGGCAGGCGCCGCTCCAAGCCCCTCTCGTCAACCTCGCCAGGAGCGGGACCAGACCTGCATCCTCGTGGTCGAGGACGACCCGCAGACCCTCCGGTACCTTCGGGACGCCCTGACCAAGGCGGACTACGCAGTCATCGTGACCGGCGAGCCGCAGGAACTGCGCGACCTGATCAGGACTCACAGGCCCGGACTGGTCCTGATGGACCTTGTGCTCCCCGGCACGGACGGCCTCGAACTCATGGCAGAGTTGCCCGAGCTCGAGGACCTGCCGGTCATCTTCATCTCGGCCTACGGCAGGGACGAGACCATCGTCAGGGCGCTGGACGCGGGTGCTGTCGACTACATCGTCAAGCCCTTCTCGCCGTCCGAGCTGACGGCAAGAGTGCGGGCGGCCCTCCGCCGGCAGTCCGAGCCGGAAGCCTTCCGCCTGGGGGATCTGGCGATCCACTACGAGGAGCGCCGCGTAACCGTGGCCGGCGAGCCGGTACCGTTGACCGTGACCGAGTTCGAGTTGCTGCGCATACTCTCGGTCAACGCTGGGCGGGCTGTGACCTACGACTCGTTGCTGCGTCGAGCCTGGGGCAAGCGGTACAAGGGTGCACAGGATCCGAGGCTGGTACACGCCCTCGTGAAGAGTCTCCGCGGAAAGCTGGGAGACGCCGCAGCCGAACCAGCCTACGTCCGCAATGAGCGCGGCGTCGGCTACCGGATGCCCGACCCCGGGGCTGAACACAAGCCTCAGGGCGCTCCGGCGGCGCCCTGAGCCAGCCCCCTCCCCTCAGTTCCTGTCGCCGCCAGGGATAGCGGGACACGGAAACGCCGTCACGTCCGTGACCGCCGCCGCCGGTTGCCCGGGTTCGTTCCGGTACTCCCGGACGGCGCCCGTCACGGTGTCCGTCACCTCGATCGAGTAGCCGAGGTCCGTCGTCGACGCGGCGTACACCCACGCGTGGCCGTTCACGGTGCAGCCGTCGAGGACCTTGACCAGGACCTCCCAGTTGTCGCCGGGCTCGAAGAACCAGAAGAGCCCCGAGTCGTTCGTGCCCTCGCGCACGACCTTGGCCGGCCCGCTCCGGCCGCCGGCGGTCCGCCACTCGACCTCGACCGCGAACCGCGAGTCCTGCAGGCAGCGCGTCTCGGCGCCCGCCGCGCAGGCGCCCGCCGGTTCGGCGGCTTCGACCAGGAAGGTCAGGGACGCGGTCGACTCGGCCTCGCCGTCGCTCAGGCGCAGCGTGACCCGGTAGAAGCCGGGTGCGGACCAGACCTGCACCGGAGCGCGGCTGCGGCTTCTCCGGCCGTCTCCGAAGTCCCAGAGCCGGGAGCGGACCGTGCCGCTGCCGGTGTCCTCGAAGGCCACCCGCTCGCCGCTGCGGGCGCGGCATAGCGTCTCGTCGCAGTCGGCGTCCGTGCCGATCGCCGCGCGAGGCGGACCGCCGCCACTGGGAGGCGTCCCGCCGCCGCCGCCACCACTGGGGGGCGGGCCGCCGCCGCCGCCGTCATCGTCATCATCGTCGTCATTGGGGGACGGGCCGCCGGGGCCGCCGGGGCCGCCAGGACCGCCGGGACCGCCGGGGCCGCCGGGGCCGTCGTCGTCGTCCGGTGGCTGGGGCGGCGGCGTGCCGCCGTCGTCGTCCAGAATGGCAAGCGTGGTTCTGCCGCCGGCCGTGACCCGGTCGGGCAGCGGCGCCGCGAAGCGCAGCACGACGGCCTCGCCGTCGTCGTCCTCCGCGTCGGCGGTGGCCGCGAACACGAACGTCCGCCTGGTCTCGTTCGGGCCGAACGTCACGGAGGACGGCACGCCCGAGTAGTCGGCGGCCGTGGCGCCGCCGTGGTGCGTCGCCTCGAGGCGGAGCTCCACGTCCCGTTCCGGGGCGCGGTCGAGGAGGACCGCGACCGTCGCCTGCCGGCCCTCCCTCGCCTCGTAGTCCAGCGCCCCGAAACGCGCCGCGACGTGCGGGTCGTCATCGTCGCGGATGGTCCCCGTTTCCCGCAGGGTCGAACCGCCTCCGACCAGCGGCGCGCCCTGCGCGTTGCCGAGGGTCAGCAGGAGGGTCTTCTCCTCCACGTCGGCGTCCGCGTCGTCGTCGATGATCGACACGGCGATCGTCTGCGCCGCGGTCGAACCCGCCGCGAACGTCAGCGTGCCGCTCGCCGCCTGGTAGTCGACTCCGGCCCGCGCACCGGAGGGCCCCGAGCCGTCCGAGGTCGCGTAGTCCACGGCTACGGCGCCACTGGCCGACGCGGTCATGCCGACCTTGAAGACCAGCTCGCCGCCGCCCTCCGTCACGACGTCCGGCGAAGCGATCGCGACCGCTGGCCCCTGCGGACCGGCCACCGTCAGCACGAAGGCCGCTATCCCGTGCGGCGTCGAAGCGTTCGAACCGCCGGGATCGGTCGCCGTCACCGTCACGGCGACCCCGCCTTCGGCCTTGGGCGACACCGTCATCTTCGTGCCGACAAGGGCCACGGTCGCTCTGGTCGGGTCGGAGGATGAGACCTCGTAGGTCATCTCGTCGCCGTCCGGGTCCAGAAACATGGCGGACACGTCGGTCGAGCGGGCGCCCACGGCCAGCCACACGTCGAACCTCCGGGGCGCCGAATCAAGGACTTCCGGAGGACCGTTCGCCACCGTCACCGCCAGGGTCTGCGTCGCGGCCGTGTTCGACCCGTCCCTGTCCGTCGCCGTCGCCGTGATCGTCGCCGTGCCGGGCGAGACCGGGCTCACGGTCGCCGTACCCCGCCACACGCTCACCGTGGCGACGGTTTCGTCGGACGACGAAACGGCGTAGCTGAGAGTGTCGCCCTCGGGATCCTGGAAGGCGCCCTTCAGATCGACGGTCTCGTCCCCGTTGTCGACCCGCTTGTTCACCAGCGACATGGAAGGCAACGCGCCGACCGCCTGCGGCGGACGGCTCGCCACCGTCGCCTCAAAGGTCTGCCTCGCCGTCGTCGCCGACCCGGAACTGTCCGTGGCCGCCACCGCGATCGTCGCCGTGCCCCCGGACAGCGGCGTCACGGTCACCGTCGACCCCGAGATCGAGACCGTCGCGATCGAGGTGTCGGACGACGAGGCGCCGTAGCTGAGGGTGTCGCCGTCGTCGTCCTCGAAGGCGTCCTCCACCTCGACGGTCGCGGCGCCGTCGGCTGTCCGCAGCGCCAGGGCGTCGAGCGTGCCGACAGGCTCGGGCGAGCGGTTGGCGCCGACCGTCACCGAGAACGTCCGGCTCGCCGGGTCGACCTTGCCGTCGCTCGCCGTCACCGTGATCGTCGCCGTGCCGGCCGCCACCGGCGCGACGGTCACGGTCGAACCGGTGAGCGTGGCCGTGGCGATCGAATCGCTGGAGGACGACGCGGTGTAGACGAGGTCGTCGCCGTCGAGATCGACGAAGCCGTAGGCCACGTCCACCGCCAGCGCGCCCGCCTGGGCGCCGTCGGCCAGCCGCAGCGCCTTGTCGTGAAGCGTGCCGGCCGCGACCGGCGGGTAGTTCCAGGGAAGGCCGTCGATCGCCGTCTCGAGGGTCTCGATCGGGTCCAGCCAGTCCGCCAGACGGCGCGCCGGAACGCCGCTGCCGATCCAGGCGGAGGCCAGGTGACCAGCCCAGTCCGGGCCGCGATCGCCATGACAAAGGGAGTAACCGCCGTGGTGCACGCCCACGACTCGTTTGTCCTGGTCGAACCACGGCGCGCCCGACGAACCGCTCTCTGCTACGCCGCGGTCCCAGCCCGCCGTTTCCAGATAGTGACCGCCGCCGCGTTTGGTCACCGTCAGCGGGTCGTTCTCGAGAGAGATCGACTTTACGTGCGTTCCGGGATGGTGGATCATGAACGCCGAGGAGGGAGGGGCCTGGCCTACGTTCCAGCCCGCGAAGTAGACGTTGTGGTCCGGGTCCACCGCGTCGTCCAGCTCCAGGAGCGCGACATCGTCCGCCGCGTTGATCGCCACAAGCCTGGCGCCGCTCTGGTTCTGCGCCCTCGATCCCCCGTCTCTGGCGCCGCAGGTCGGGCTCTCGTAGTTCCAGTACACGACGACGCTGGCCGCCTGGTTCGCGGTCCTGAGACAATGTTCGGCGGTCAGGAAGTAGGGCTTCCTGTCCCGGGCCGTGTTGTTGACCAGCAACCCCGTGCACCGCAGTCTGCCGTGGATCGTGTACAAGCCGACGCTGCGCACCTGGTCGCGGTAGGGGTCGGCGTCCGGGCAGGCCACGTCGATGTGGCACGAGGCGTGAGCGGGCGCCGACACGCCGGTCGGGAAGAGGTCGCGGAAGCCCCGGTTCACCGAAGTGAGTTCGAGTTCCAGTTCGTCCACCCGGTCCGCGGGCACCGCCACCTCGATCACCGCGTCCCCGCCGTCGACGATCGACGTCCAGAGCTGACCGTGCTCCTCGTTGTCCGCGTCCGTGTACGGGCCCGCCGTCTCTCCGCTCCCCGGCGCGTAGACCCGCAGCCGGCCGCCCGGCGGCATCCGGTAGCGGGTGAAGCCCAGGTTGAGCGAAACCGCGCCGGGCGACACGACGCGCAGGCGCCACACCGCGGTCCGGCCGTCGCTCGTCGTTTCCCAGCGGCCGCGGCCGGCGGGCGTCACCTCCACCGCGAACGGCTCGGCGAACGGTATCGGGCCGGGTTCGGCCTCGTCCGCCAACGCCTCGGACGCCGCCGCCAGGCTCTCCGAGCGGACCACTGCCGGCGTCTCCAGCACGAGGACCTCGTCGAGCGGCAGAAGCCCCTCCGGGACGGGGTCCGCCGGGCCGCCAGGCGATGTCTCCCCGGTTGGCTGGCCGTACGCGCCGGCGACCGGCAGGCCGAGCGTCGCCGCGGCGAGGGCGCGGGCCCACAGGCCCGCGCGGCGACTGCCGTAGCGGGCCCGAACCTTCATCCGGTACAACCGTCCGGGAAGGCGGTCACGTCGGTGACCGCCGCCGCCGGCTCGCCCGGCTCGTTCCGGTACTCCCTGACCGCCCCGGTCACCGTGTCCGTCACCTCGATCGAGTAGCCGAGGTCCGTCGTCGACGCGGCGTACACCCACGCGTGGCCGTTCACGGGGCAGCCGTCGAGGACCTTGACCAGGACCTCCCAGTTGTCGCCGGGCTCGAAGAACCAGAAGAGCCCCGAGTCGTTCGTGCCCTCGCGCACGACCTTGCCGGGACCGCTCCGGCCGTCGGCGGTCCGCCACTCGACCTCGACCGCGAACCGCGAGTCCTGCAGGCAGCGGGTCTCGTCGCCCGCCGCGCAGGCGCCGGCCGGTTCGGCGGCTTCGACCAGGAAGGTCAGGGACGCGGTCGACTCGGCCTCGCCGTCGCTCAGGCGCAGCGTGACCCGGTAGAAGCCGGGCTCGGACCAGACCTGCACCGGCGTGCGGCTGCCGCTCCTGCGGCCGTCTCCGAAGTCCCAGAGCCGGGAGCGGACCGTGCCGCTGCCGGTGTCCTGGAACGACACCGGCTCGCCGCTGCGGGCGCGGCAGAGCGTCTCGTCGCAGTCGGCGTCCGTCGTGATCGCGGCCCGCGGAGGGCCGCTTCCGCCGCCGCCGTCATCGGGTGGCGTGCCGCCGCCACCGCCGCCGCCGTCACCACCACCGCCAACACCACCGTCATCATCGTCGTCGTCGTCGGGGGGCGGGCCGCCAGGACCGCCAGGGCCGCCAGGGCCGCCAGGACCGCCAGGACCGCCAGGACCGCCAGGACCGCCGGGGCCGCCAGGACCGCCAGGGCCGCCGCCGTCGTCCGGTGGCTGGGGCGTCGGCGTGCCGCCGCCGTCGTCGTCCAGGATGGCAAGCGTGGTTCTGCCGCCGGCCGTGACCCGGTCGGGCAGCGGCGCCGCGAAGCGCAGCACGACGGCCTCGCCGTCGTCGTCCTCCGCGTCGGCGGTGGCCGCGAACACGAAGGTCCGCCTGGTCTCGTTCGGGCCGAACGTCACGCTCGACGGTACGCCCGAGTAGTCGGCGGCCGTGACGCCGCCGTGGTGCGTCGCCTCGAGGCGGAGCTCGACGTCCCGTTCCGGGGCGCGGTCGAGGAGGACCGCGACCGTCGCCTGCCGGCCCTCCCTCGCCTCGTAGTCCAGCGCCCCGAAGCGCGCCGCGACGTACGGTTCGTCATCGTCCCGGATGGTCCCCGTCTCCTGCAACGTCGAACCGCCTCCGAGCAGCGGCGCCCCCTGCGCGTTGCCGAGCGTCAGCACGAGGGTCTTCTCCTCCACGGCGTCGTCGGCGTCGTCGTCGACGATCGACACGGCGATCGTCTGCGCCGCGGTCGAACCCGCCGCGAACGTCAGCGTGCCGCTCGCCGCCCGGTAGTCGACCCCGGCCCGCGCCCCGGACGCACCCGGGCCGTCCGAGGTCGCGTAGTCCACGGTCACCGCGGTACTGCTCGACGCGGTCAGGCTGACCCGGAAGAGGAGCTCGCCGCCGCCCTCCGCCACGACGCCCGGCGCCTGGAGCGCGATCGCGGACTGCTGCGAACCGCTCACGGTCACCTGGAGAAGATTGTGGGACGACCCTCTGAAACCGTCCCCGGCCCAGATACCCACCGTCGCGAGCCCGGCCTTCCTCGGCGCGATCGTCGCGATGCTGCCCTGGACTCCGACGACTTCCACGACCGGCGCGCCGCCGTACGCCCCGTAGGTGAGGGCGTCCCCGTCGGGGTCCACGAAGATGCGCGAGAGGTCGACTGTCGTGGCGGGGTCGCCCACTCGCATGTGGAGGCGCGGAGGGCGCGTCCGCAGCCGAGGAAAGGAGTTCAGAACCTCGACCAGCACCTCGCGCGACACCAGGGTGTTCGAACCGCCCGCGTCCGTCGCCGTCATCGTCACGGCGACCGAACCGAAGACGACGGGCTGCACCGTCACCTTCGAACCGGCGACGGTGACGCTTGCGATCGCCGGATCGGCCGACGAGGCCCGGTAGGTGAGGCCGTCTCCGTCCGGGTCCGCGAACACGGCCTTCAGATCGATGGCGCGGGCGCCGCCGGCCAACGGCACCCTGAAGTCGCGAATCGCGCCGCGGACGATCTCCGGAGGACCGTTCTCCACGGTGACGCCGATGGTCTGCGCCGCCGCGGTGTTCGAGCCGTCCCGGTCCGTCGCCGTCGCCGTGATCGTCGCCGTGCCGGGCGATACCGGGCTCACGGTCACCCTTCCACGCCACAGGCTCACCGTGGCGACGGCGTCGTCCGACGACGACACGGCGTAGCTGAGAACGTCGCCGTCCGGATCCTGGAAGGCGCCCCTCAGATCGACGACCTTGTTCCCGTCCGCGACCCGACTGTTCACCAGCGACACCGAAGGCAAGGCGCCGGCCGCCTGCGGCGAACGGCTCGCCACGGTCGCCTCGAACGCCTGCCTCGCCGCCGTCGCCGAGCCGGAGCTGTCCGTGGCCGTCACCGCGATCGTCGCCGAGCCCCCGGACAGCGGCGTCACCGTCACCGTCGATCCGGAGACCGAGACCGTCGCGATCGACGTGTCGGACGACGAGGCGGCGTAGCCGAGGGTGTCGCCGTCGTCGTCCTCGAAGGCGTCCGCCACGTCGACCGACCCGGCGCCGTCGGCTGTCCGCAGCGACAGGGCGGCGAGCGTACCCGCGGGTTCGGGCGAGCGGTTGGCGCCGACCGTCACCGAGAACGTCCTGCTCGCCGGGTCGACCTTGCCGTCGCTCGCCGTCACCGTGACCGTCGCCGTGCCGGCCGCCGCCGGCGCGACCGTCACGGTCGAACCGGTGAGCGTGGCCGTGGCGATCGCATCGCTGGAGGACGAGGCGGTGTAGACGAGGTCGTCGCCGTCGAGATCGACGAAGCCGTGCGCCACGTCCACCGCCAGCGCGCCCGCCTGGGCGCCGTCGGCAAGGCGCAGCGCCTTGTCGTGAAGCGTGCCGGCCGCCGCCGGCGCGTAGTTCCAGGGACGACCGTCGATCGCCGTCTCGAACGTCTCGATCGGGTCCAGCCAGTCCGCGAGACGGCGCGCCGGAACGGGGTGGCGCTCCCAGACCTTCGCCAGACGGCCAGCCCAGGCGGGGCCGTCGCGGCAGCGATTCGGGGTGTGGCTCACGACCCCCACGACCCGCTTGTCCGGTCCGAACAGCGGCGAACCCGACGAACCGCCCTGGATGCCGCCGCGGTCCCAGTCCCTGATTCTCAGGTAGTCGCCGCCCTGGAGTTCAGTGGTGAGGTATCCCGTTACCGTCAGCGGGTCGCTCGTGAAGGTGATCGACTTGACGTGCGTTCGCGGATGACCGATTGTGAATGCCGAGGAGGGAGGCGCCGGGTCCGCGTCCCAGCCCGCGAAGTACAGGTCGTGGTCCGGGTCCACCGGGTCGTCAAGCTCCAGGAGCGCGAAGTCGGTCGGTTCGCTGATGGCGACCAGCTTCGCTCCGCTCTGGTTCTGCACCCGCGACCCGCCGTCCCCGGCGCCGCAGGTCGGACTCTCGTAGTTCCAGTACACGACGATGCTGGCAGCCCCTCCCGGCGTGCTGACGCAGTGTTCGGCCGTGGCGAAATAGGGCTTCCTGTCCCGGGCCGTGTTGTTGATCAGAAACCCGCTGCACCAGGCATCCCCGTACTTCGTGTACATGCCGACGCTGCGCACCTGGTCGCGGTAGGAGTCGGCGTCCGGGCAAGCCACGTCGATGTGACATCCGCGGTCGTGGGCGGGCGACGACACGCCGGTCGGGAAGAGGTCGCGGAAGCCCCGGTTCACCGAAGCGAGTTCGAGTTCCAGCTCGTCCACCCGGTCCGCGGGCACGGACACCTCGATCACCGCGTCCCCGCCGTCGACGATCGACGTCCAGAGCTGACCGTGCTCCTCGTTGTCCGCGTCCGTGTACGGACCGGCCGTCTCCCCGCTCTCCGGCGCGTAGACCCGCAACCGGCCGCCCGGCGGCATCCGGTAGCGCGTGAAACCCAGGTTCAGCGAAACCGCCCCGGGCGACACGACGCGCAGACGCCACACCGCGGTCCGGCCGTCGCTCGTCGTCTCCCAGCGGCCGCGGCCGGCGGGCGTCACGTCCACCGCGAACGGCTCGGCGAACGGGATCGGACCGGGATCGGCCTCCTCCACCAACGCCTCGACTGACGCCAGGCTCTCCGAGCGGACCACCGCCGGCGTCTCCAGCACGAGGACCTCGTCGAGTGGCAGGAGCCCCTCCAGGACGGGGTCCGACGTTTCCCCGGCCGGCGAGGATTCCCCGGCCGGCTGGCCGTACGCGCCGGCGACCGGCAGGCCGAGCGTCGCCGCGGCGAGGGCGCGGGCCCACAGGCCCGCGCGGCGACTGCCGTAGCGGGCCCGAACCTTCATCCGGTACAACCGTCCGGGAACGCGGTCACGTCGGTGACCGCCCCGGCCGGCTCGCCCGGCTCGTTCCGGTACTCGCGGACGGCGCCCGTCACCGTGTCCGTCACCTCGATCGAGTAGCCGAGATCCGTCGTCGACGCGGCGTAGACCCACGCGTGGCCGTTCACGGTGCAGCCGTCGAGGACCTTGATCAGGACCTCCCAGTTGTCGCCGGGCTCGAAGAACCAGAAGAGCCCCGAGTCGTTCGTGCCCTCGCGCACGACCTTGCCGGGACCGCTCCGGCCGCCGGCGGTCCGCCACTCGACCTCGACCGCGAACCGGGAGTCCTGCAGGCAGCGCGTCTCGTCGCCCGCCGCGCACGTGCCGGCCGGTTCGGCGGCTTCGACCAGGAAGGTCAGGGACGCGGTCGACTCGGCCTCGCCGTCGCTCAGGCGCAGGGTGACCCGGTAGAAGCCGGGCTCGGACCAGACCTGCACCGGCGTGCGGCTGCGGCTTCTCCGACCGTCTCCGAAGTCCCAGAGCCGGGAGCGGACCGTGCCGCTGCCGGTGTCCTGGAACGACACCGGCTCGCCGCTGCGGGCGCGGCAGAGCGTCTCGTCGCAGTCGGCGTCCGTGGTGATCGCCGCGCGAGGCGGACCGCCGCCGCCGCCACCGCCACTGGGAGGCGTCCCGCCGCCGCCGCCACCACCACTGGGGGGCGGGCCGCCGCCACCGCCGCCACCACCGTCATCATCATCGTCGTCGGGGGGCGGGCCGCCGGGGCCGCCAGGACCGCCAGGACCGCCGGGACCGCCGGGGCCGTCGGGGCCGTCGGGGCCGTCGGGGCCGTCGGGGCCGTCGGGGCCGCCGTCGTCGTCCTTGATCGTGCCCGTGACCTGAAGCGTCGAACCGCCGCCGGCCAGGGACGCGTGCCGGGCGTTGCTGAGTGTCAGCCGGAACGTCTCCTCTTCCGCCTCGTCGTCCGGGTCGTCCGTGATGACCACGACGATCTGCTGAGACGCCGTCGAGCTCGCCGGGAACGTCAGCGTGCCGTTCGCCGCCGTGTAGTCGGCGCCGGCACGGGCCGAACCGTCCGACGTCGCGTAGTCCACCATGACCTCCGAGGTGCTCTCCTTGCTCAGCGTGACCTCGAAGGTGAGCGTGCCGGCACTCTCGGACGCCTCCGCCGCGTCGACCGAAAGGACCGACGTGTCCCTTTCCACGATCGTCACACGGACCGAACGCGCCGTCACGGAACCGTAGTCCGCGCCGCTCACCCGGTGGGTGATCGTCACCGGCGGCTCCGAGTTCGTGTCCGTGTCCGTCGCCGCCTCCACGGTCACGCTCTTCTCCACCTGCCAGTCCGCCGTCCCGAACTCGACCTCCGCCGGGTCCACCGACAGGTTCCGGTTCGCGGGCACGACCGGCGTCACCGTCACCGTGCCGGTCGGCTCCGAGTCCAGCACCACCGTGTAGGTCTTGCTGGAACCCTCGTCCACCGTCAGAGCGCCATCGGAGATCGTGACGCCGCGCCGCCCCTTCACCCGTACGTCGAATCGCTGCGTCGCCGCCATGTTCGAGCCGGCGATGTCGGTCGCCGTCACCGTGATGCTCGCGTTCCCCCTTGCCACGGGAGTCAGGGTGACCCGTGAACCCGAGACCGCCGCCCCGGCGACCGCCAGGGCCGAGGAGGACGCGGCGTAGGTCAGCGTGTCGCCTTCCGGATCCTCGAACGCGCTCGACACGCCCACCGTCCTGGCGCCGACTCCCACCTGCAGCGTCTGCGCCGGCAACGTGCCGAGCGGTACGGGAGGGAGGTTCTCTTCCTCTACGGTCACCGCGACCGGCGCCGTGCCCGAGCTGCCCCTCTCGTCCGTCGCACGCAGAAGCACCTCGTAGACGTTGTCCGCGTTCACGTCGGCGGGGTTGTCGAAGTCCTGGGCAGCCAGCGTCAGGACGCCGGAGGAACCGACCGAGAACTCGGCCGCGTCCGGCCCTTCCGCTGTCCAGGTGACGGCGCCGCTGGGGCCGGCAGCCGAGGGCGTCCCCGAGGTCCAGGCGTCGCCTTCCTCGACCGTGCCGGACGCGACGGCCGACACCTTGAGCCACAGCGGAGCGCCCTTGATCACCTGGATCGTCACGGCCGTGCTGGCGCTGTTCCCGTCCGCGTCCGTTCCCTCGACGGTCACCAGGTAGACGTTGTCCTGGTTCGAGTCGGCCGGCGCCTCGAAGTCCCGGGTCGGCAGGGACAGGACGCCGGTGCTGGAGTTCAGCGTGAAGAGGCCGGCGTCGTCGCCGGTCTTGCTCCAGGTCACCGGCTCGATCGGCCCCCCGGCGGCCTGGCAAGCCGCGTCGCAGTCGAGAAAGGGCCTCACGGCGTAGCTGGAATTGTCCGGGATCTTCAGGCTCCACGCATCGGATACCCACAACGACCTCGACTCCACCGCGTCGGTCACCGTTACCGTGACGGCGGCGGTGGCCGAGCTGCCCTTCGCGTCGGAGGCCCTCGCCGTCACGTCGAACTCGCCGTCGCCGTCGGCGTCCGCCGGCGCCTCGAAGTCCTGCCCGGGCAGCGTGAGCACGCCGGTGGACGGGTTGATCGTGAAGAGGTCGGCGTCGTCTCCTTCCTTGGTCCAGGCCACCGCGCCCGAGGGGCTTCCCCCGGTCGCCGGCGTGGCGGACGTCCACTCCGCGTTCTCGGCCGCCGAGCCGTCCATGTAGCCCGACACGGTCAGGGACGATGCGGTCGAGGGGTCCCAGGCCACGTTCCGGGAGGCCGCTGCGTTGCTGTTGCCGGCGAGGTCCGTTGCCGCGGCCGCCGGCACGCTCAGCGTGATCGTCGTCGCCGTCGAGCCGCTCGGGGTCACCTGGACCGTGTAGGTCCGCGCGTCCGAACGCGAGGGCGCCGAGACCGTCGCGCTGGTAGCCGTCACGTCGGCCGCATCCTCGAAGCCGGTCACGTCCTCGCCAAAGGCGATTGTCGCCACGAAGGGCGAAGCGCCGGCGCTGGAAGGAGAGATCGATGGTGTGGGCGAGGTGTTGTCGAGCGTGAAGGTCCGTTCGGCGTGGGCCGGCCAGGCAGCGACCAGGTCCACGTCGGACAGGCTCCTGATGTCCTGGCCGGACGCGAAGCCGAGCGTGACTTCGCCATCGAAGCTGTCGACGCCGCCGGTGACGCCGACGTCGTAGATCCGCTGGCTGCCGGTCTTCGCCGTCACGGTCAGCGTCGTCGTCCCGAGGCCCGAGCCGGAGAGTTCGAAGTCGCCGCTCGTGACGTCCTTGACATCCCGGCTGAACGCCAGCCGCCAGCTCAGGCTGTCGCTCGCCGTCCGCTCCTCGGCCGGCGTCCGCCGCTTCAGGGACACGACCTCGGGCGCGTCGCCGGCCGACCGCCAGGCCGCCACGGTCGCCCGCGTCTCGTTGAGCGTCGAAGCGGCGTCGGCCGGGCCGGTCACGGCGCTCGCGACCCCGTTCCGCCAGACGCCGGCCGGATCGCCGGAGTGCGTCCGGGCGGGGTTCGAGAACCGGCCGACGCGAGAGCAGGAGACTCCCAGGTAATGGCACTGCGTGCCGTAGGCCATGATCGTCCGCCACCGCCTGGATGGCGCCGCGCCCGACGCGAACGCTTCCTGGTTGACGTAGCCATAGGAGTGGACGTGGGGCTCGTTCGTCATCCCCTGGCTGAGGTCCGCGTCCTGCGCGAAGCGATCGTGGTTGAGCCCCATGTTGTGGCCGAGTTCGTGGGCGAACACCTGGCTTCCGCAGGCGAGAACGGTGGCGCCGAAGGCATAGTCCTCGAAGTCAGCGTCCACCTCGAGCATGACGTAGGCAATACCGCAGTACTCACTCGTGCCGATGGTTCCCCACCGCTCGATCAGGTGGACCGTGTCCGCGCCGACCGCGTCGCGCATCGCATGGACTTCGTCCATGAAGCCCTCTCCCTTCTGGCGCAAGGCATCCAACTCGTAGGACGAACTGGTCTCGACGTAGTCCAGTTCCTCGGCGTGGGCCAGACGAATCCGCTGGTTGATTCCGCTGGTCCTGAAGTACTGGTTGGCCGCCGCAACCCAGAGATCGATCCGCGCCTCCATCGCCGCCTCGCCGCCCTCCGCATCCCTGGCGGCCGACGTGTAGACGACCAGGACGTCGATCTCCGTGACCTCGGTGCTGGCCTGGAGCTCGACGAAGGGGAGGTCCCTTGCGGCCCCGGCGGCACCGGCGGCACCGGCCAACGCCGGCGGCGGCGTCAAGGGTTCCGCGCACTCCGGCAGCGCCTCCTCGTCGGTTTCCCGGATCTCGATCAGATCGCCGATCGAACGGATCGTGAACGTCGCTCCGGGCACCCGCACCTCGCCGGCGATGACGTCGCCGTTGACGACGAGAGTCATCCCACTGAGCGGCTCGCCGTCCAGTTCGCCGGAAAGCGAGTAGCCGGCGGAGGTCGGCGCGCTGCGCAACCCCGTGACCTGGAACGAGGCATCGTCGAAGAAGTTCAGGTCGATCAGACCCGGCGGAGCGCTGTCCAGCGCGGCGGCCACCTGCGCCTGACCGAGCAGGCCCAGGTCGATCCGGGCCTCACGCCGGCGAAGCGTCGGCCCCAGGTACTCGTCCGAGACCGCCGCTGAAGCCGCGGCCGCCGCAACCGAGGTCCGGCCCACGCCGGGACCGACCGGCAGGAACAGGTCGTCGGCCGGGGCGGCGGCCGCGACGAGGAGTTCCAGCCAGATCGCCAGGATGACTGGCGCCCGGCATGCTTCCCAAAATCCGATCCAGCGCGAAACCACAGGAAGACACCATGGGCCGTGTCGTCATTCTTCGTTCTCCAGAGAGTCTTTCATGGAGAGTCTAATCTTTTGCCGATTTCACTCGGCTATATGGCGATGATTGAGCGGACCCGTCCCCTTTAGTCGCTGTCGCAGCCTTCCGCGAACGCGGTCACGTCGGTGACCGCCGCGGCCGGCTCGCCCGGCTCGTTCCGGTACTCCCGGACGGCGCCCGTCACGGTGTCCGTCACCTCGATCGAGTAGCCGAGGTCCGTCGTCGACGCGGCGTAGACCCACGCGTGGCCGTTCACGGAACAGCCGTCGAGGACCTTGACCAGGACCTCCCAGTTGTCGCCGGGCTCGAAGAACCAGAAGAGCCCCGAGTCGTTCGTGCCCTCGCGCACGACCTTGCCGGGACCGCTCCGGCCGCCGGCGGTACGCCACTCGACCTCGACCGCGAAGCGCGAGTCCTGCAGGCAGCGCGTCTCGGCGCCCGCCGCGCAGGCGCCGGCCGGTTCGGCGGCTTCGACCAGGAAGGTCAGCGACGCGGTCGACTCGGCCTCGCCGTTGCCGACCAGCAGGGTGACCCGGTAGAAGCCGGGCTCGGACCAGACCTGCACCGGCGCGCGGCTGCCGCTCCTGCGGCCGTCTCCGAAGTCCCAGAGCCGGGAGCGGACCGTGCCGCTGCCGGTGTCCTCGAAGGCCACCCGCTCGCCGCTGCGGGCGCGGCATAGCGTCTCGTCGCAGTCGGCGTCCGTCGTGATCGCGGCCCGCGGAGGGCCGCTTCCGCCGCCGCCGTCATCGGGTGGCGTGCCGCCGCCACCGCCGCCACCACCGCCGCCGCCGCCGTCATCATCATCGTCGTCGTCGGGGGGCGGGCCGCCAGGTCCGCCGGGACCGCCAGGACCGCCAGGACCGCCGGGACCGTCCGGTGGCTGGGGCGGCGGCGTGCCGCCGCCGTCGTCGTCCAGGATGGCAAGCGTGGTTCTGCCGCCGGCCGTGACCCGGTCGGGCAGCGGCGCCGCGAAGCGCAGCGCGACGGCCTCGCCGTCGTCGTCCTCCGCGTCGGCGGTGGCCGCGAACGGGAAGGTCCGCGTGGTCTCGTTCGGGCCGAACGTCACGGAGGACGGCACGCCCGAGTAGTCGGCGGCCGTGGCGCCGCCGTGATGCGTCGCCTCGAGGCGGAGCTCCACGTCCCGCTCCGGGGCGCGGTCGAGGAGGACGGCGACCGTCGCCTGCCGGCCCTCCCTCGCCTCGTAGTCCAGCGCCCCGAAACGCGCCGCGACGTGCGGGTCGTCATCGTCCCGGATGGTCCCCGTTTCCCGCAGGGTCGAACCGCCTCCGAGCAGCGGCGCGCCCTGCGCGTCGCTGAGCGTCAGCACGAGGGTCTTCTCCTCCACGGCGTCGTCGACGTCGTCGTCGATGATCGACACGGCGACCGTCTGCGCCGCGGTCGAGCCCGCCGCGAACGTCAGCGTGCCGCTGGCCGCCCGGTAGTCGACCCCGGCCCGCGCCCCGAACGACCCCGGGCCGTCCGAGGTCGCGTAGTCCACGGTCACCGCGGCACTGCTCGCCGCGGTCAGGCCGACCCGGAAGAGGAGCTCGCCGCCGCCCTCCGCCACGACGCCCGGCGACTGGAGCGCGATCGCGGACTGCTGCGAACCGCTCACGGTCACCTGGAGAAGATTGTGGGACGACCCACTGAAACCGTCCCCGGCCCAGATACCCACCGTCGCGAGCCCGGCCTTCCTCGGCGCGATCGTCGCGATGCTGCCCTGGACTCCGACGACTTCCACGACCGGCGCGCCGCCGTACGCCCCGTAGGTGAGGGCGTCCCCGTCGGGGTCCACGAAGAAATCCGAGAGGTCGACTGTCGTGGCGGGGTCGCCCACTCGCATGTGGAGGCGCGGAGGGCGCGTCCGCAGCCGAGGAAAGGAGTTCGAGACCTCGACCAGCACATCGTGCGACACGAGAGTGTTCGAACCGCCCGCATCCGTCGCCGTCAACGTCACGGCGACAGTGGCGAAGACGACGGGCTGCACCGTCACCTTCGAACCGGCGACGGTGACGCTTGCGATCGCCGGATTGGCCGACGTGGCCCCGTAGGTGAGGCCGTCTCCGTCCGGGTCCGCGAAGACGGCCTCCAGATCGATGGTGCGGGCGCCGCCGGCCCGCGGCACGTCGAAGTCGCGAATCGCGCCGCGGACGATCTCCGGAGGACCGTTCTCCACGGTGACGCCGATGGCCTGCGTCGCGGCCGCGTTGGAGCCGTCCCGGTCCGTCGCCGTCAACGTGATCGTCGCCGTGCCGGGCGATACCGGGCTCACGGTCGCCCTTCCGCGCCACAGGCTCACCGTGGCGACGGCCTCATTCGACGACGACGCGGCGTAGCTGAGAGAATCGCCGTCCGGATCCTGGAAGGCGCCCCTCAGATCCACGGTCTCGTCCCCGTTGCCGACCCGCCTGTTCACCAGCGACACCGAAGGCAGGGCGCCGACCGCCTGCGGCGGACGGCTCGCCACCGTCGCCTCGAACGCCTGCCTCGCCGCCGTCGCCGAGCCGGAGCTGTCCGTGGCCGTCACCGCGATCGTCGCCGTGCCCCCGGACAGCGGCGTCACCGTCACCGTCGATCCGGACACCGAGACCGTCGCGACCGACGTGTCGGACGACGAGGCGGCGTAGCCGAGGGTGTCGCCGTCGTCGTCCTCGAAGGCGTCCGCCACGTCGACCGACCCGGCGCCGTCGGCTGTCCGCAGCGACAGGGCGGCGAGCGTGCCCGAGGGCTCGGGCGAGCGGTTGGCGCCGACCGCCACCGCGAACGTCCGGCTCGCCGGGTCGGTCTTGCCGTCGCTCGCCGTCACCGTGACCGTGGCCGTGCCGGCGCCCGCCGGCGCGACGGTCACGGTCGAACCCTGCATCGTCGCCGTGGCGATCGAATCGCTGGAGGACGAGGCGGTGTAGACGAGGTCGTCGCCGTCGAGATCGACGAAGCCGTGCGCCACGTCCACCGCCAGCGCGCCCGCCTGGGCGCCGTCGGCCAGCCGCAGCGCCTTGTCGTGAAGCGTGCCGCCCGCGACCGGCGGATAGTTCCACGGAATGCCGTCGATCGCCGTCTCGAGGGTCTCGATCGGGTCCAGCCAGTCCGCAAGGCGGCGCGCCGGTGCGTCGGGGCGCGTCCAGGCGGAGGCCAGACGGCCCGCCCAGGCGGGACCTCTCGCGCAGGTACCGTGGTCGATGTGGCTCATCACCCCCACTGCCTGCTTGTCCGGCCCGAACAGCGGCGAGCCCGATGAGCCTCCCTGGACCGAGCCGCGGTCCCAGTTCCTGAGTCTCAGGTAGTGGCCGCCGCGGCGTTCGGTCGTGAGGTATCCGGTCACCGTCAGCGGACCGTTCCCGAAAGCGATCGACTTGACGTGCGTTCGGGGATGACCGATCGTGAACCCCGAGGAGGGAGGCGCCGGGTCCACGTTCCAGCCCGCGAAGTACAGGTCGTGGGCCGGATCGACTTCGTCGTCGAGTTCCAGGAGCGCGACATCGTCCGCCGCGTTGATCGCCACAAGCCTGGCGCCGCTCTGGTTCTGCGCCCGCGACCCGCCGTCTCTGGCGCCGCAGGTCGGGCTCTCGTAGTTCCAGTACACGACGACGCTGGCCGCCTGGTCCGCGGTACTGAGGCAATGTTCGGCGGTCATGAAGTAGGGCTTCCTGTCCCGCGCCGTGTTGTTGACCAGGAACCCCGTGCACCGGTCCCGCCCGTACCTCGTGTACATGCCGACGCTGCGCACCTGGTCGCGGTACGGGTCGGCGTCCGGGCAGGCTACGTCGATGTGGCACCAGGCGTGCTGAGGCGACGACACGCTGGTCGGGAAGAGGTCGCGGAAGCCCCGGTTGACCGAAGTGAGTTCGAGTTCCAGCTCGTCCACCCGGTCCGCGGGCACGGACACCTCGATCACCGCGTCCCCGCCGGCGACGATCGGCGTCCAGAGCTGACCGTGCTCCTCGTTGTCGGCGTCCGTGTACGGACCCGCCGTTTCGCCGCTCTCCGGCGCGTAGACCCGCAACCGGCCGCCCGGCGGCATCCGGTAGCGCGTGAAACCCAGGTTCAGCGAAACCGCCCCGGGCGACACGACGCGCAGACGCCACACCGCGGTCCGGCCGTCGCTCGTCGTCTCCCAGCGGCCGCGGCCGGCGGGCGTCACGTCCACCGCGAACGGCTCGGCGAACGGCACCGGACCGGGGTCCACCCCGCCCGCGGCCGCCTCGGACGCCGCCGCCAGACTCTCCGAGCGGACCACCGCCGGCGTCTCCAGCACGAGCACCTCGTCGAGCGGCAGGAGCCCCTCCAGGACGGGGTCCGCCGGGCCGGCCGGCGACGTTTCCCCGGCCGGCTGGCCGTGCGCGCCGGCGACCGGCAGGCCGAGCGTCGCCACAGCGAGTAGGAGCCGAACAGTCAAGCCCCCGGAACTCGCCCCGCGGGACCGGCCGTCGCCTTCGATCATCTGTTGCAGCCTTCCGCGAAGGCGGTCACGTCGGTGACCGCCGCCGCCGGTTGCCCGGGTTCGTTCCGGTACTCCCGGACGGCGCCCGTCACGGTGTCCGTCACCTCGATCGAGTAGCCGAGGTCCGTCGTCGACGCGGCGTACACCCACGCGTGGCCGTTCACGGTGCAGCCGTCGAGCACCTTGACCAGGACCTCCCAGTTGTCGCCGGGCTCGAAGAAGTGGAACAGTCCCGAGTCGTTCGTGCCCTCGCGCACGACCTTGCCGGGACCGCTCCGGCCGTCGGCGGTCCGCCACTCGACCTCGACCGCGAAGCGCGAATCCTGCAGGCAGCGGGTCTCGTCGCCCGCCGCGCAGGCGCCGGCCGGCTCGGCGGCTTCGACCAGGAAGGTCAGGGACGCGGTCGACTCGGCCTCGCCGTCGCTCAGGCGCAGCGTGACCCGGTAGAAGCCGGGCTCGGACCAGACCTGCACCGGCGTGCGGCTGCCGCTCCTGCGGCCGTCTCCGAAGTCCCAGAGCCGGGAGCGGACCGTGCCGCTGCCGGTGTCCTCGAAGGCCACCCGCTCGCCGGTGCGGGCGCGGCATAGCGTCTCGTCGCAGTCGGCGTCCGTCCCGATGGCGGCCCGCGGAGGGCCGCTTCCGCCGCCGCCACCGCCGGGAGGGGTCCCGCCGCCACCATCTGGAGGCGTGCCGCCCCCACCGCCGGGAGGCGTCCCGCCGCCACCGCCGCCGCCACCGGGAGGCGTGCCGCCGCCACCGCCGCCACCGCCGCCGCCGCCACCGCCGCCGCCGTCGTCGTCCAGGATGGCAAGCGTGGTTCCGCCGCCGGCCGTGACCCGGTCGGGCAGCGGCGCCGCGAAGCGCAGCACGACGGCCTCGCCGTCGTCGTCCTCCGCGTCGGCGGCGGCGGCGAACGGGAAGGTCCGCCTGGTCTCGTGCGGTCCGAACGTCACGGAGGACGGCACGCCCGAGTAGTCGGCGGCCGTGGCGCCGCCGTGGTGCGTCGCCTCGAGGGGAAGCTCCACGTCCCGCTCCGGGGCGCGGTCGAGGAGGACCGCGACCGTCGCCTGCCTGCCCTCCCTCGCCTCGTAGTCCAGCGCCCCGAAACGCGCCGCGACGTGCGGGTCGTCGTCGTCCCGGATGGTCCCCGTTTCCCGCAGGCTCGAACCGCCGCCGAGCAGCGGCGCGCCCTGCGCGTCGCTGAGCGTCAGCACGAGGGTCTTCTCCTCCACGTCGGCGTCGACGTCGTCGTCGATGATCGACACGGCGATCGTCTGCGCCGCGGTCGAACCCGCCGCGAACGTCAACGTGCCGCTCGCCGCCTGGTAGTCGACTCCGGCCCGCGCCCCGGTCGCACCCGGGCCGTCCGAGGTCGCGTAGTCCACGGTCACCGCGGTACTGCTCGCCGCGGTCAGGCCGGCCCGGAAGAGGAGCTCGCCGCCGCCCTCCGCCGCGGCGCCGGGCGACTGGAGCGCGATCGCGGCCTCCTGCGAACCGCTGACGGTCACGTCGAGAGTCGCGGAGACCGTCCAGAAACCGTCCGTGGCCCCGACGCCGACGATCCCGAGCCCGGCCTTCCTCGGCGCGATCGTCAGGATGCTGCCCTGGACACCGACGACTTCCACGACTGGCTCGCCCCACACGATGGGGTCGTAGGTGAGGGCGTCCCCGTCGGGATCCACGAAGAACGGCGCAACGTCGACCGTCGTGGCGGGGTCGCCCACGCGCAGGTGGAGGCGCGGAGTCCGCTGCACCCGAGGCGCGGAGTTCGAGACCCAGACCAGCACCTCGTGCGACACGGGGGTGTTCGAACCGCCGGCATCCGTCGCCGTCATCGTCACGACGACAGTGGCGAAGACGACGGGCTGCACCGTCACCTTCGAACCGGCGACGGTGACGCTTGCGATCGCCGGATTGGCCGACGTGGCCCCGTAGGTGAGGCCGTCTCCGTCCGGGTCCGCGAACACGGCCTCCAGATCGATGGTGCGGGCGCCGTCGGCCCGCGGCACCCTGAAGTCGCTGATCGCGCCGCGGACGACCTCCGGAGGACCGTTCTCCACGGTGACGCCGATGGTCTGCGCCGCCGCCGTGTTCGAACCGTCCCGGTCCGTCGCCGTCGCCGTGATCGTCGCCGTGCCGACCGATACCGGGCTGACGGTCGCCCTGCCGCGCCAGACGTTCACCGTGGCGACGGTTTCGTCCGACGACGAGACGGCGTAGCTGAGAACGTCGCCGTCCGGATCCTGGAAGGCGCCCCTCAGATCGACGGTCTCGTCCCCGTTGCCGACCCGCCTGTTCACCAGCGACACCGAAGGCAGGGCGCCGACCGCCTGTGGCGGACGGCTCGCCACCGTCGCCTCGAACGCCTGCCTCGCCGCCGTCGCCGAGCCGGAGCTGTCCGTGGCCGTCACCACGATCGTCGCCGTGCCCCCGGACAGCGGCGTCACGGTCACCGTCGACCCCGAGATCGAGACCGTCGCGATCGACGTGTCGGACGACGAGGCGGCGTAGCCGAGGGTGTCGCCGTCGTCGTCCTCGAAGGCGTCCTCCACCTCGACGGTGGCGGCGCCGTCGGCTGTCCGCAGCGCCAGGGCGTCGAGCGTGCCGACAGGCTCGGGCGAGCGGTTGGCGCCGACCGTCACCGAGAACGTCCGGCTCGCCGGGTCGACCTTGCCGTCGCTCGCCGTCACCGTGACCGTCGCCGTGCCGGCGCCCGCCGGGGCCACCGTCACGGTCGAACCGGTGAGCGTCGCCGTGGCGATCGAATCGCTGGAGGACGACGCGGTGTAGACGAGGTCGTCGCCGTCGAGATCGACGAAGCCGTGCGCCACGTCCACCGCCAGCGCGCCCGCCTGGGCGCCGTCGGCCAGCCGCAGCGCCTTGTCGTGAAGCGTGCCGGCCGCGACCGGCGGGTAGTTCCACGGAATGCCGTCGATCGCCGTCTCGAACGTCTCGATCGGGTCCAGCCAGTCCGCGAGACGGCGCGCCGGAACGGCGTGGCGCGACCAGGCGGAGGCCAGACGGCCCGCCCAGACGGCGAATTTCCCGCAGAAACCGTCATCGCCGTGGCTCAACACTCCCACTGCCCTCTTGTCCTGGTCGAACCACGGCGAACCCGACGACCCGCCCTGGATCGTGCCGCGGTCGAAGCCTGGCGTTCTCAGGTAGTGGCCGCCGCGGCGTTCGGTCGTGAGGTATCCGGTTACCGTCAGCGGACCGCTCCCGAAAGCGATCGACTTGACGTGCGTTCCGGGATGACCGATCGTGAACACCGAGGAGGGAGGCGCCGGGTCCACGTTCCAGCCCGCGAAGTACAGGTTGTGGGCCGGGTCGACGTCGTCGTCGAGTTCCAGGAGCGCGAAGTCGTCCGCCTCGTTGATCGCCAGAAGCCTGGCGCCGCTCTGGTTCTGGTCCCGCGGTCCGCCGTCCCTGGCGCCGCAGGTCGGGCTCTCGTAGTTCCAGTACACGACGATGCTGGAAACCGATCTGGCCGTGATGTAGCAGTGTTCGGAGGTCAGAAAGTAGGGCTTCCTGTCCCGGGCCGTGTTGTTGACCAGAAACCCGGTACACAATCTGCGGCCGCTGAGCGTGTAGGTGCCGACGCTTCGCACCTGGTCGCGGTAGGGGTCGGCCTCCGAGCAGGCCACGTCGATGTTGCACCAGGCGTGCCGAGGCGACGACACGCCGGTGGGGAAGAGGTCGCGGAAGCCCCGGTTGACCGAAGTGAGTTCGAGTTCCAGCTCGTTCATCCGGTCCGCCGGCACCGCCACCTCGATCACCGCGTCCCCGCCGTCGACGATCGACGTCCAGAGCTGGCCGTGGTCCTCGTTGTCCGCGTCCGTGTACGGGCCCGCCGTCTCCCCGCTCTCCGGCGCGTAGACCCGCAGCCTCCCGCCCGGCGGCATCCGGTAGCGCGTGAAACCCAGGTTGAGCGAAACCGCGCCGGGCGACACGACGCGCAGGCGCCACACCGCGGTGCGGCCGTCGCTCGTCGTCTCCCAGCGGCCGCGGCTCGCGGGCGTCACCTCCACCGCGAAGGGCTCGGCGAACGGCACCGGACCGGGGTCCACCCCGCCCGCGGCCGCCTCGGACGCCGCCGCCAGGCTCTCCGAGCGGACCACCGCCGGCGTCTCCAGCACGAGCACCTCGTCGAGCGGCAGAAGCCCCTCCAGGACGGGGTCCGCCGGGCCGGCCGGCGAGGATTCCCCGGCCGGCTGGCCGTGCGCGCCGGCGACCGGAAGGCCGAGCGTCGCCACAGCGAGCAGGAGCCGAGCAATCAAGCCCCCGGAACTCGCCCCGTGGGACCGGCCGTCGCCTTCGATCATCCGGTACAGCCTTCCGGGAAGGCGGTCACGTCGGTGACCGCCGCCGCCGGCTCGCCCGGCTCGTTCCGGTACTCCCGGACGGCGCCCGTCACGGTGTCCGTCACCTCGATCGAGTAGCCGAGGTCCGTCGTCGACGCGGCGTAGACCCACGCGTGTCCGTTCACGGTGCAGCCGTCGAGGACCTTGACCAGGACCTCCCAGTTGTCGCCGGGCTCGAAGAACCAGAAGAGTCCCGAGTCGTTCGTGCCCTCGCGCACGACCTTGCCGGGACCGCTCCGGCCGCCGGCGGTCCGCCACTCGACCTCGACCGCGAACCGCGAGTCCTGCAGGCACAGGGTCTCGTCGTCGGCCGCGCACGTGCCGGCCGGTTCGGCGGCTTCGACCAGGAAGGTCAGGGACGCGGTCGACTCGGCCTCGCCGTCGCTCAGGCGCAGCGTGACCCGGTAGAAGCCGGGTGCGGACCAGACCTGCACCGGAGCGCGGCTGCGGCTTCTCCGGCCGTCGCCGAAGTCCCAGAGCCGGGAGCGGACCGTGCCGCTGCCGGTGTCCTCGAAGGCCACCCGCTCGCCGCTGCGGGCGCGGCATAGCGTCTCGTCGCAGTCGGCGTCCGTGCCGATCGCCGCGCGAGGCGGACCACCGCCGCCACCACCGCCGTCATCGGGTGGCGTGCCGCCGCCGCCGCCACCACCGCCGCCACCGCCGCCACCGCCACCGTCATCATCATCATCATCGTCGTCATCGGGGGACGGGCCGCCGGGACCGCCGGGGCCGCCGGGACCTCCAGGGCCGCCAGGACCCCCAGGGCCGCCCGGGCCGTCGGGGCCGCCGCCGTCGTCGTCGTCGCCGTCATCATCGTCGTCGTCATCATCGTCGTCGTCCGGGGGGCGGGGCGGCGGCGTGTCGTCGTCGCGACCGTCGGGGTCGACGGCATCGTCCACGTCCGGGGACTGGTGCGGCGTGTCGTCGTCCAGGATCGCAAACGTGGTGCCGGCGCCCGCCGTGACCCGGTCGGGCAGCGGCGTCGCGAAGCGCAGCACGACGGCCTCGCCGTCGTCGTCCTCGCCGTCGTCGGTCGCCGTGAACCGGAACTCCCGCTTCGTCTCGCCGCGGCCGAAGGTCAGGCTGTCCGGCACCCCCGAGTAGTCGGCCCCCGTCGCCCCGCCCTGATGCGCCACGTCCAGGTACAGCGTCACCTCGCGCTCCGGGTCGCGGTCGAGCAGGACCGCGACCGTCGCCGCGCCGCCCTCGGCCACCTGGTAGCTCGGGGACTCGAACGACGCCGCGACCAGCGGATCGTCCTTGTCCCGGATTGTCACCGTGGTCGCTTCCGTGCCGGAAACCGAGTCGGGCCAGGGCTTCGCAAAGCCCAGCACCACCCTTTCGCCGTCGTCGTCCTCGCCGTCGTCGGTGGCGGTGAACCGGAACTCCCGCCTCGTCTCGCCGCGGCCGAAGGTCCAGGAGGACGGCACGCCCGAGTAGTCGGCGTCCGCCACACCGTCGAGGTGCGCCATCTCCGGAACCAGCGTCACCTCGCGTTCCGGGTCGCGGTCGAGGAGGATCACGATCGTGACCTGCCGGCCCTCCGCCACCTCGTAGCTCGCCGACTCGAACGACGGCGTGATCAGCGGGTCGTCGTCGTCTTCGATCGTTCCGAGCACCTCGAAGGTCGCGCCGCCGCCGGCCAGCGAGGCGTTCACGGCGTTGCCGAGAGTCAGCAGGAACGTCTCCGCCTCCTCTTCGTCCTCGCTGTCGGCGATGATCGGCACGGCGATCTCGCGGACCGCGGTCGAGGTCGCCGGGAACGTCAGCGTGCCGCTGACCGCCCGGTAGTCCGACCCCGCGGTTGCCGCCGCGGACCCCGAACGGTCCGACGTCGCGTAGTCCACGGTGACGGCGGAACTGCTCGCCTGGCTGAGCGTCACCTCGAAGGTGAGCGTGCCGCCGCCTTCCGCCGCCTTCGCCGCCGCTACCGACAGGGTCGGCGCGTCCGTCTCGACGATCTTCACCTTCACTCCGGGCGCCGTGACCGAGGCGTAGTCGGCGCCGCTCACCGCGTGGGTGACCGTGGCCTCGGCGGGGGCAATGGCGTCGTTGTCGTCGGCCGCCGACACGGTCACCGTCTGCCCGACGTTCCAGTTCCCGGTTCCGAACACGAGCTGCGACGGACTGACGGAGACGTCCGTGCCGGCCGGCGCTGAGGGACTGACCGTCACCGGGCCGGACGGAGGGGCGTCCAGCGCCACGGCGTAGGAGGCGCTCGTCCCTTCGTCGAGGGCCAGGCTGCCGGGCGTCGCCGTGACGCCGCGGCGGCGATGCACGGTCACCGCGAAGCTCTGGCTCGCCGTACCCCCCGAACCACCGGCGTCGCTCGCCGTCACCGTCACCGTCGTGCTGCCCGCCGCCACCGGCGTCAGCGTCAACGTCGAGCCCGTCAGGCTCACGGTCGCCACGGCGTCGTTCGCGGACGACGCGCCGTAGGTCAGGGCGTCGCCGTCCGGGTCCAGGAAGCCGGTGACGACATCCAGCGACAAGGCGCCCTCGTCCATCCGCAGCGTCTGCGCCGCCAGCGTCCCCAGGCTCGCCGGCGGGCGGTTCGGCACGAACACCTCGAGCGGCGGGCCGGACCGCGGGCGCAAATCTCCATCCGCTTGCGGCAGGCCCGGCGCCGTGCCCAAACGTACCTTCGCTCCGGCGAGGCCTGTTCGCGTGACCGTGATCGGATCGCTCCGCAAGTCGCCCGCCGCCACGGTCGCCTTGGTGGCCGAGAGCGTGCCGCCCGTGGCGGACAGGCCGATGGTCACAGGGACCGGCGCGCCGTGCGGCACCTCGACGACGATCGTCGCTTGCCCTGCGCTGCGACCGGTGAGGACGAGCCGGATCGGAAGAGAGAAGGGCGACCCCGGGTTGTTGAACAACGTCAGTTCCCGGAGGCTCCGGAGACCCTCGAAGGTCCCGGCCGGCAGGGCCGGGATCCTGTTGGACGACAGCGTGAGATCCTCAAGGTTCGCGAGATTCGCGAACTGAGTCGGCGAGAGGGCCGTCAACCGATTCCTGTGTATCCAGAGGGTCTTGAGTTTCGACAGGTCGTCGAAAGCGTCCGCCGGCAACGAGGGCAGCCGGTTGTAGCTGAGGTAGAGTTCCCTCAGGTTCGACAGACCGTCGAAGGCGCCCGCGGGCAGGGTCGTCAACCGGTTCTCCGCCACCGACAGAAAGGTCAGGTTGTTCAGGCCCTTGAAGACGCCCGCGGGCAGGGTCGTCAACCGGTTCTCCGCCACCGACAGATAAGCCAGGTTGTTCAGGCCCTCGAAGACGCGGGGAGGCAGCGAAGTCAGGTGGTTTCGAAGCAGGTGGATGTCGTCGAGGGCGGTGAGTCCCTGGAAGATGCCGGCCGGAAGCGAGACCAGTTCGTTGTCCCTGAGTCCGAGACGTTCCAGTTTCGGCGTGCTGGCGAAGAGGCCGGCGGGCAGCGTCGTCAGGCGGTTGTTCTCCACTCCGAACCCGGTGAGGTTCGTCATGCCGGCCAGATCGTCCGCCTTGAGCGACGTTGCGCCGGTGCCCGGGAGCCAGAGGTTGTCGAGGCTCGCCAGGGTGCTGTTCGTCACGTCCCAGCAGTTCGCGACGCCCGAGTGCCGCAGCACCGCCTCGTACACCTGCCGGGTGCGCCGGCAGATGCCCGGCGTGTCGGTTCCGATCTGGTCGATGGCGGCGGTCTCGCCCCCGACGGTCAGCGTGCCGGCGCGGCGCGTCTTGCCGGTGTGCTCCGACACCTTGTAGGTCACGACGCCGGGGCCGCTGCCGGTTGCTCCGCCGGTCACCGAGAGGAAGGCGTCGTTGCTCGCGGCGGTCCAGGCGCAGCCGGGCCTCGTGATCACCTGGAGTTCATGCGTCCCTCCGGCCTCCAGTGCGAGAAGCCGGTTCGGCCTCACCCGGTACAGGCACTGGCTCCGGTTGCTGCTGGGCCGGAAGTTGGCGACCTTCTCCCTGGTCAGCTCCATCGTCTTGCGCGCGTCGGCCGGACCGTCGACGGCGCTGCTGGGCTGGTCGCCGGGCACGCCCAGGGGGTCTCCGCCATGGTCCTGATCCGCATTGGAAAAGCGGAGGATGAGCGGGCACCAGGCGCCCAGCACCGCGTAGCACTGGGACGGGTAGGCCATGATCGTCCGCCACCGGCTGCTCCGGGCCGCGTTCGGCTCGAACATCCGCTGGTTGACGTAGCCGTAACTGTGCGCATGGGGCTTGTTGTAGTCCCTGTAGCCTGGACTCGGCCTGGCCACGTAGCGGTCGTGGGCGAGGCCCATGTTGTGGCCCAGCTCGTGGGCGAAGAGTCCGTCATAGGCGCGGTGGTTCGACAGGCTGAAGGCCCGGCCTTCGGCGCCGGCGTCGAACTTCCAGATCCGCCAGGCGATGCCCACTCGGTCCGACGGATCCGCGTCGTAGACCAGATGAACGATGTCCGCCCCGTAGACGTCCCGCAGATCGTGGACGCGACCGAGCGATCGGTCGCTCGGCTCGGTCAGCCGCTCGAGGTCGTCCTGCGGGTCCGCCCCCTCGACGTAGGCCACCTCCTCGCGCCAGGCGACGTTGAACCGCATGGTCACGCCGCTTGCGGCGAGGGCCTGGTTCGCCTCGGTCACCGAAAGGTCGATCTTCGACTCGATCTGCGCGGTCCCGCCCGCGCGCTGCCGGGCGGCGGGCGTGTACACGACGAGGAGATCGATGACCGAGCCGTCGTCGGCCGTCACCGTCTGCGCGGCGGCGAGCCGGTCCGGGCCGCGTGTCCGGGGATCCGCCCCGGGCTCGCCGCGCGGCTCGTCCTCCGGCGGCGGCCATGGCCGCGGTTCCTCTTCCGGCGCCAGCCGCGACAGATCCTCCTCGCGCACCGCGACCCCGTCTCCGGACGGCACGATGACGTAGGTCCCGGCCGGACTCCGCACCGTACCGGTCACGACGGGTCCGTTGACGACCAGCGTCAGGGTCCCCAGGTCGATGCCTTCGAGGCTGCCCCACAGCGCATAGCCCGACGGCGTCGGCGCGATCCGGTCGACCACGGCCGTGATCACCGTGTCCTCGAAGAGATTGAGCCGCAGCCGCGCTGCCGGAACGGCGATTTCGGAGGCCACCGGGACCTCCGGGGCCTCCGAAACCTCCGAGGAGGACGCGCTCACGCTCGCGGCCAGAGAGTCGAAGGCGGCGAGTTGCGACAAGTCGATCTCGACCAGGCGTTCCCGGATCGTCGTGACGTCGCCGGCGCCACGGACCCGCGCCGCGGCCGCGACGGAGTCCGCCGACGCCGTCTCGAGCGGAAGGAACAGGCCGACGTCCTGGGCCGCGGCGCCGCTTGCGGCGACCGCGATCAGGGCGGCGAGACAATCCGGCCTGAAGAGCCGGCCAGAACGCGGGGGACGCTTCCGCATGAGAAGCACAAATCATGACCCGCGATGACTGATGTTTGGGCGATCTATCGGTTCATTCAGACGACGTTTCCATGAGATCCGCGGGTCCCGCACAGGCGACCGGCAGGCCAAGCATCGCCGCGGCGAGCAGGAGACGAGCCGTTGAGCCCCCTGAACTCGCCCCGTGGGACCGGCCGTCGCCCTTCGATCATCTGTTGCAGCCTTCCGGGAAGGCGGTCACGTCGGTGACCGCCGCCGCCGGCTGCCCGGGCTCGTTCCGGTACTCCCTGACCGCCCCGGTCACCGTGTCCGTGACCTCGATGGAGTAGCCGAGGTCCGTCGTCGACGCGGCGTAGACCCACGCGTGGCCGTTCACGGGGCAGCCGTCGAGGACCTTGACCAGCACCTCCCAGTTGTCGCCGGGCTCGAAGAACCAGAAGAGCCCCGAGTCGTTCGTGCCCTCGCGCACGACCTTGGCCGGCCCGCTCCGGCCGCCGGCGGTCCGCCACTCGACCTCGACCGCGAAGCGCGAGTCCTGCAGGCAGCGCGTCTCGTCGCCCGCCGCGCAGGCGCCCGCCGGTTCGGCGGCTTCGACCAGGAAGGTCAGGGACGTGGTCGACTCGGCCTCGCCGTCGCTCAGGCGCAGCGTGACCCGGTAGAAGCCGGGCTCGGACCAGACCTGCACCGGCGTGCGGCTGCGGCTTCTCCGGCCGTCGCCGAAGTCCCAGAGCCGGGAGCGGACCGTGCCGCTGCCGGTGTCCTCGAAGGCCACCCGCTCGCCGCTGCGGGCGCGGCAGAGCGTCTCGTCGCAGTCGGCGTCCGTGGTGATCGCCGCGCGAGGCGGACCGCCGCCACTGGGAGGCGTGCCGCCACCGCCGCCGCCGCCGCCACCGTCATCATCATCGTCGTCATCGGGGGACGGGCCGCCGGGACCTCCAGGACCGCCAGGACCGCCGGGACCGCCCGGGCCGTCGGGGCCGCCGCCGTCGTCGTCGTCGCCGTCATCATCGTCGTCGTCCGGGGGTCGGGGCGACGGCGTGTCGTCGCCGGGATCGTCGCGACCGTCGGGGTCGACGGCATCGTCCACGTCCGGGGACTGGTGCGGCGTGTCGTCGTCCAGGATCGCGAGCGTGGTTCCGGCGCCCGCCGTGACCCGGCCGGGCAGCGGCGTCCCGAAGCGCAGCACGACGGCCTCGCCGTCGTCGTCCTCGCCGTCGTCGGTCGCGGTGAACCGGAACTCCCGCCTCGTCTCGCCGCTGCCGAAGGTCAAGGAGGACGGCACCCCCGAGTAGTCGGCCCCCGTCGCCCCGCCCTGATGCGCCAGGTCCAGGTACAGCGTCACCTCGCGCTCCGGGTCGCGGTCGAGCAGGACCGCGACCGTCGCCGCGCCACCCTCGGCTACCTCGTGGCGCGCCGACTCGAACGACGCCGCGACGTGCGGATCGTCGTCGTCCCGGATCACCACCGTGGTCGCTTCCGTGCCGGAAACCGAGTCGGGCCAGGGCTTCGCAAAGCCCAGCACCACCCTTTCGCCGTCGTCGTCCTCGCCGTCGTCGGTGGCGGTGAACCGGAACTCCCGCCTCGTCTCGCCGCGGCCGAAGGTCAAGGAGGACGGCACGCCCGAGTAGTCGGCGGCCGCCGCACCGTCGAGGCGCGCCATCTCCGGAACCAGCGTCACCTCCCGTTCCGGGTCGCGGTCGAGGAGGATCACGATCGTGACCTGCCGGCCCTCCGCCACCTCGTAGCTCGCCGACTCGAACGACGGCGTGATCAGCGGGTCGTCGTCGTCCTCGATCGTTCCGAGCACCTCGAAGGTCCCGCCGCCTCCGGCCAGCGAGGCGTTCACGGCGTTGCTGAGGGTCAGCAGGAACGTCTCCCGCTCCTCTTCGTCCTCGCTGTCGGCGATGACCGGCACGGCGATCTCGCGGACCGCCGTCGAGGTCGCCGGGAACGTCAGCGTGCCGCTGACCGCCCGGTAGTCCGACCCCGCCGTTGCCGCCGCGGACCCCGAACGGTCCGACGTCGCGTAGTCCACGGTGACGACGGAACTGCTCGCCTGGCTGAGCGTCACCTCGAAGGTGAGCGTGCCGCCGCCTTCCGGCGCGCTCGCCGCCGCCACCGACAGGGTCGGCACGTCCGTCTCGACGATCGTCACCTTCACTCCGGGGGCGGTGACCGAGGCGTAGTCGGCGCCGCTGACCGCGTGGGTGACCGTGGCCTCGGCGGGTGCGAGGTCGTCGTCGTCAGAAGCCGCCGACACGGTCACCGTCTGCCCGACGTTCCAGTTCCCGGTTCCGAACACGAGCTGCGACGGACTGACGGAGACGTCCGTGCCGGCCGGCGCCGAGGGACTGACCGTCACCGGGCCGGAGGGCGGGGCGTCCAGCGCCACGGCGTAGGAGGCGCTCGTCCCTTCGTCGAGGGCCAGGCTGCCGGGCGTCATCGTGACGCCGCGGCGGCGATGCACGGTCACCGCGAAGCTCTGGCTCGCCGTACCCCCCGAACCACCGGCGTCGCTCGCCGTCACCGTCACCGTCGTGCTGCCGGCCTTCACCGGCGTCAGCGTCAACGTCGAGCCCGTCAGGCTCACGGTCGCCACGGCGTCGTTCGCGGACGACGCGCCGTAGGTCAGGGCGTCGACGTCCGGGTCCAGGAAGCCGATGACGACATCCAGCGACAAGGCGCCCTCGTCCATCCGCAGCGTCTGCGCCGCCAGCGTCCCCAGGCTCGCCGGCGGGCGGTTCGCCGCGAACACGTCGAGCGGTGGGCCCGACCGCGGGCGCAGATACCCGTAGGTGACGGGCAGGGCCGGCACCGTGCCCAGACGCACCGTCACCCCCGCGGAACCCGCCCGCGTGACCGTGATCGGATCGCTCCGCAAGCTGCCCGCCGCCACGGTCGCTTCGTCGGCCGAGAGCGAGCCGCCCGTTGCGGACAGGTCGATGGTCAGAGGGAAGGCCGCGCCGTGCGGCGCCTCCGCGACGATTGTCGCTTGCCCTGCGCTGCTGCCGGTGAGGACGAGCCGGATCGGAAGAGAGAAGGGCGCCCCTGGGTTGTTCCACAGCAGCAGTTCTTCGAGGCTCCGGAGGCCCTCGAAGATTCCGTACGGAAGATCTCGCAGACCGGTGTCCGAGAGGCCCAGGAACTTGAGCTTTTCGTGACATTTGAAGAGATCAGCAGGCAGGTGTCCGAGCGAGTTCGAGAACAGGCCCAGGTACTCCAGTATGCAGAGTGAGGCAAACACCCCCGGGGGCAGGGACGTGAGCTCGTTGAATTGCAGGCCCAGGCTCTTCAGGCGGCTCAGATTGTCGAATACGCCCGGCGGCAGAGCCGTGATCCTGTTGGCTGCCAGGGTGAGGTCCTCGAGGTCCGCGAGCTTCGCGAACTCAGTCGGCGAGAGGGCCGTCAACCGGTTATTGTGTATCCAGAGGGTCTTGAGTTGCGATAGATCGTCGAAGGCGTCCGCGGGCAACGAGGCGAGCCGGTTGAAGCTCAGGTAGAGCTGATCCAGTTCGGTCAGACCGTCGAAGACGCCAGCGGGCAGGGACGTCAACCGGTTCTCCGACAGGCTCAGAATCTCCAGGCTGCTCAGACCCTCGAAGATGCGGGGCGGCAAGGTCGTCAGTTGGTTCGCGCCCAGAAAGACCTTGCGGAGATCGGCGAGTCCCGAGAAGACGCCGGCGGGCAACGAGGTCAGTTCGTTGTGGTTGAGCACGACCCTCGTCAGGTTCGGCGTGCTGGCGAAGATGCCGGCCGGCAGCGCCGTGAGGCGGGCGTGCCTCGCGCCGAAGTCCGTGAGGTTCGTCATGCCGGCCAGATCGTCCGCCTTGAGCGACGTCGCGTCGGTGCCCGCGAACCAGAGGCCGTCGAGTTGCGCCAGGTGCTGGTTCGTCACGTCCCAGCAGTTGGCGACGCCCAAGTGCCGCAGCACCGCTTCGTACACCTGTCGGGTGCGCCGGCAGATGCCCGGCGTGTCGCTTCCGATCTGGTCGATGTCGATGGTCTGGCCCCCGACGGTCAACGTTCCCGCGCGGCGCGTCTTGCCGGTGTGCTCCGACACCGTGTAGGTCACCGTGCCGCTGCCGCTGCCGCTTGCTCCGCCGGTCACCGAGAGGAAGGCGTCGTTGCTCGCGGCGGTCCAGGCGCAGCCGGGCCTCGCGGTCACCTGGAGCTCATGGCTGCCTCCGGCCTCCAGTGCGAGAAGCCGGTTCGGGCTCACCCGGTACAGGCACCGGCTCCGGTTGCTGCTGGGCCGGAAGTTGGCGATCTTCGCCCTGGTCAGCTCCATCGTCTTGCGCGCGTCGGCCGGACCGTCGACGGCGCTGCTGGGCTGGTCGCCGGGCACGCCCAGGGGGTCTCCGCGAAAGTTCTGGTCCGCGTTGGAGAAGCGGAGGATGAGTTGGCACCAGGCGCCCAGCACGGCGGCGCACTGGGTCGGGTAGGCCATGATCGTCCGCCACCGGCTGTTCCGGGCCGCGTTCGGCTCGAACATCCGCTGGTTGACGTAGCCGTAACTGTGCGCGTAGGGCTTGTTGTAGTCCCTGTCGCCTGGACTCGGCCTGGTCACGTAGCGGTCGTGGGCGAGGCCCATGTTGTGGCCCAGTTCGTGAGCGAAGAGTCCGGCATAGGCGCGGTGGTTCGACAGGCTGAAGGCCGCGCCCTCGGCGTCCGCGTCGAACTTCCAGATCTGCCACGCGATGCCCACCCGCTTCGACGGATCCGCGTCGTAGACCAGATGGACGATGTCCGCCCCGTAGATGTCCCGCAGAGCGTGGACCTGGTCGAGCCATCCGTCGTTGGGATCGGTCAGCCGGCCGAGGTCCAACTGCTGGCCCAGCCCCTCGACGTAGGCCGCTTCCTCGCGCCAGGCGACATTGAACCGCAGGGTGACGCCGCTTGCGGCGAGGGCCTGGTTCGCCTCGTTGACCGAAAGGTCGATCTTCGACTCGATCTGCGCGGTCCCGCCCGCGCGCTGCCGGGCGGCCGGCGTGTACAGGACGAGGAGATCGATGACCGAGCCGTCGTCGGCCGGCGTCGTCTGCGCGGCGGCGAGCCGGTCCGGCGCCGGCCTGGCCCGCACCGCCGCCGGCGCCGGACGGCTCGACGGCAGCCGTGGGCCTTCCCTGGAGGAAGAGCCGTGATGCGGCCGGTGAAACCGGGCGCCGTCCGGCGGCCGCTCCCCCTCGGGGCCGCGTGTCCCGGGATCCGCCCCGGGGTCGCCGAGCGGCTCGTCCTCCGGCGGCGGCCATGGCCGCGGTTCCGCCTCGGGCGCCAGCCGCGACAGGTCCTCCTGGCGCACCGCGAACCCGTCTCCGGACGGAACGATGACGTAGGTCCCGGCCGGACTCCGCACCGTACCGGTCACGACGGGTCCGTTGACGACCAGGGTCAGGGTGCCCAGGTCGATGCCCTCGAGGCTGCCCCACAGCGCATAGCCCGACGGCGTCGGCGCGACCCGGTCGACCACGGCCGTGATCACCGTGTCCTCGAAGAGATTGAGCCGCAGCCGCGCTGCCGGCACGGCGACTTCGGAGACCTCCCCCACCGGGACCTCCGGGGCCTCCGAGGAGGACGCGCTCACGCTCGCGGCCAGAGAGTCGAAGGCGGCGAGTTGCGAGAAGTCGATCTCGACCAGGCGTTCCCGGATCGTCGTGACGTCGCCGGCGCCACGGACCCGCGCCGCGGCCGCGACGGAGTCCGCCGACGCCGTCTCGAGCGGAAGGAACAGGCCGACGTCCTGTGCCGCGGCGCCGCTTGCGGCGACCACGATCAGGGCGGCGAGACAATCCGGCCTGAAGAGCCGGCCAGAACGCGGGGGACGCTTCCGCATGAGAAGCACAAATCATGACCCGCGATGACTGATGTTTGGGCGATCTATCGGTTCATTCAGACGACGTTTCCATGAGATCCGCGGGTCCCGCACAGGCGACCGGCAGGCCGAGCGCCGCCGCGGCGAAGGATGCCGGCTGTCAACGTCGCGCGGCGACTGCCATTCCCGCCCCGGCTCTTCATCGGGTACAGCCTTCCGGGAAGGCGGTCACGTCGGTGACCGCCGCCGCCGGCTGCCCGGGCTCGTTCCGGTACTCCCTGACCGCCCCGGTCACCGTGTCCGTGACCTCGATCGAGTAGCCGAGGTCCGTCGTCGACGCGGCGTAGACCCACGCGTGCCCGTTCACGGAGCAGCCGTCGAGGACCTTGACCAGCACCTCCCAGTTGTCGCCGGGCTCGAAGAACCAGAAGAGCCCCGAGTCGTTCGTGCCCTCGCGCACGACCTTGCCGGGACCGCTCCGGCCGCCGGCGGTCCGCCACTCGACCTCTACCGCGAACCGCGAATCCTGCAGGCAGCGGGTCTCGTCGCCCGCCGCGCAGGCGCCGGCCGGTTCGGCGGCTTCGACCAGGAAGGTCAGGGACGCGGTCGACTCGGCCTCGCCGTCGCTCAGGCGCAGGGTGACCCGGTAGAAGCCGGGCTCGGACCAGACTTGCACCGGAGCGCGGCTGCCGCTCCTGCGGCCGTCGCCGAAGTCCCAGAGCCGGGAGCGGACCGTGCCGCTGCCGGTGTCCTCGAAGGCCACCCGCTCGCCGCTGCGGGCCCGGCAGAGCGTCTCGTCGCAGTCGGCGTCCGTGCCGATGGCGGCCCGCGGAGGGCCGCTTCCGCCGCCGCCGTCGTCGGGTGGCGTGCCGCCGCCGCCGCCACCACCGTCATCATCATCATCATCATCGTCGTCGCCGGGGGGCGGACCGCCGGGACCGCCGGGGCCGCCAGGTCCGCCGGGTCCGCCGGGACCGCCGGGACCGCCGGGGCCGCCGGGGCCGCCAGGTCCGTCGTCGTCGCCGCCGTCATCATCATCGTCGTCGCCGGGGGGCGGGCCGCCGGGGCCGTCTGGATCGCCCGTGTCCTTCTCCACGATCGTCACACGGACCGAAGACGCCGTCACGGAACCGTAGTCCGCGCCGCTCACCCGGTGAGTGATCGTCACCGGCGGCTCCGAGTTCGTGTTCGCGTCCGTCGCCGCCTCCACGGTCACGCCCTTCTCCGTCTGCCAGTCGCCCGTCCCGAACCGGACCTCCGCCGGATCCACCGACAGGTTCCGGTTCGCGGGCACGACCGGCGTCACCGTCACCGTACCGGTCGGCTCGGAGTCCAGCGCCACCGTGTAGGTCTTCGTCGAGCCTTCGTCCACGGTCAAAGCGCCATCCGAGATCGTGACTCCGCGGCGCCCCTTCACCCGCACGTCGAACGTCAGCTCGGCCGGTACATTCGAGCCGGCGACGTCCGTCGCCGTCACCGTGATCGTCGCCGTCCCCCGCGCCACCGGTGACAAGTTGACCAGCGAAGCCGAGACCCGCGCCCCCGCAACCGCCGGCGCCGACGAGGACGCGGCATAGGTCAGCGTGTCGCCATCCGGGTCCTCGAACGCGCCCGACACGTTCACCGTCCTGCCGCCGTCTCCCACCCGCAGCGACTGCGCCGGCAACGTGCGCCGGGCCACCGGGGGACGGTTCCCCTGAACAGGGCATGCTTCCCCACAGTACTTGATCCGGTACACCGTATCGTGGTGGTCATCCGATACCAGCAAGGAGCCTCCGAGGATCTCCACATCCACGGGCCGGACTCTCCCGAGACCGCTGCTTCTGCCTCTGGAGAACCTGACAAGTTCGCCGTAAGTTGTGGATCCGCCGACAAAGTCGACAAAGGAAACTCGATACCCCTTTCGCTTCTCTTCCTCCGGCCTGTTGAGATGCGGCCCTCGCTCCGCAACGAACACGGTGTCCGCGTCAAATCCTTGTACGTTGCTTCCGTCAACCCCTGTGTTGAAGGTCATTCCAAGCGAGCCGCCATTCACTCTCAACGCCTGCACCGGCGCCACGATCTCGGAGCAGTCGAGATCGCTTCCGTATCCCGTATCCACGTCGCCTTTTTCGTCGCAATAGCCGAAGCCGAAATGCTGACCGTCGCTTTCCAGGACATTCAGTTCGTCCGGCACGTTCCACTTGTCGTGCCCGTTGTCGGTGAACCACAGCTTCCCGGTAACTGGATGAAAGTCGAACCCGACGGAGTTCCTTACTCCCTTCGCAACGATCTCGAGACCTACAGGGTCCGAGCCAACCGAGACTCTCAGGATCGTCCCGGCCTTGTCGCGAAGGTAAGAGCAATGCCCGCCGTCGGCCAGCTCGTCGAGTGCATAGTCAAGCGGCATTCCGACGGGCATGTAGAGCTTCCCGTCAGGTCCGAACCCGATGTACTTCTCCGCATGACCCGCACATGGCGGTGGAAACAGGGTGCTCCTGTCCGAAACCGCAACCACGACCGGTGCGGGCGGCGTCGCCAGATTGGCCTCGATTCCGTTGAAGCGCAGGATCCGGTTGTTCTCGGCTACGAAGAGGTTCCCGCCGTGGATCGCAACTCCGTTGGGAGAACTCAAGCCGGCGCCGATCTCGTGGCGCCGGTCCGCAACGCCATCGCCATCCGTATCCTTGAGGGCAAGAACGAAACTGCGATTGGCCGTGGCGCCAACGTAGACCGTTCCTCCGCTACTGATCGCCAGTTGCCTCGCTTCCACCGCACTTGTCGCAAAGATGCCGACGCAGAACCCGGACCTCACGAAGTCCACAGGGACGCTTTCGACACCGGGGCAGACGGCGGTGGCGCCCTGGCCGACCGCGGGCGCGGCCACTGCCGCCAGCGCGCACAGCAGCAGGGCGACGGAGCGCGGCCTGGGCCGCTCGCCCTCCCGCACAGTGAACGTGACGCCCTCCTACTCCTCGCGGTCCGGCGCGATGTGAGGCACGACGCCGATCAACCGGTCGGGGTCCGTCATCGCCGCCGACGCGGGGCCGCGACGTTCATCTGTTGCAGCCTTCCGGGAACGCGGTCACGTCGGTGGCTGCCGCGGCCGGCTGCCCGGGCTCGTTCCGGTACTCCCTGACGGCGTCCGTCGCCGTGTCGGTGATCCGGATGGAGTAACCGAGGTCCGTCGTGGACGCGGCGTACACCCACGCGTGCCCGTTGATCGAGCAGCCGTCGAGGACCTTGACCAGCACCTCCCAGTTGTCGCCGGGCTCGAAGAACCAGAAGAGTCCCGAGTCGTTCGTGCCCTCGCGCACGACCTTGCCGGGACCGCTTTGGCCGTCGCCGGTCCGCCAGTCGACCTCGACCGCGAACCGCGAGTCCTGCAGGCACAGGGTCTCGTCGTCGGCCGCGCACGTGCCGGCCGGTTCGGCGGCTTCGACCAGGAAGGTCAGCGACGCGCTCGACTCGGCCTCGCCGTCGCTCAGGCGCAGCGTGACCCGGTAGAAGCCGGGCTCGGACCAGACCTGCACCGGAGCGCGGCTGCCGCTCCTGCGGCCGTCGCCGAAGTCCCAGAGCCGGGAGCGGACCGTGCCGCTGCCGGTGTCCTCGAAGGCCACCCGCTCGCCGCTGCGGGCCCGGCAGAGCGTCTCGTCGCAGTCGGCGTCCGTGCCGATGGCGGCCCGCGGAGGGCCGCTTCCGCCGCCGCCGCCACTGGGAGGCGTCCCGCCACCGTCATCATCATCATCGTCGTCGTCGGGGGGAGGCACGCCGCCGCCACCACCGGGAGGATCCTGGCCGCCGTCATCATCATCGTCGTCGTCGGGGGGAGGGCCGCCGGGGCCGCCGGGGCCGCCGGGACCGCCGGGGCCACCGGGGCCGCCGGGACCGCCGCCGGTGTCGTCGTCGCCGTCGTCGTCGGGGGGAGGCACGACGGGGGCCGGCAACAGTACGATGCTCACCGAGACCGTGTCGCCCGCGGACCAGGACAAGCCGCTGTTGTCCCACTGCGCGATGGACGGGAGATTGCTTGCGTCGTCCGCGAAACCGAACTGGTCCGCGCCGATCTGCAACACGCCCCTTGACTGGATGTCCGATGGGACCGTCTGAACGACGCCCAGGCTAAGGACCGTGCCTCTGCCGCTGCCGCTGCCGCTGCCGAAGTCTCGAGTGGACAGGCTGGCTATCGCGTAACTCGTGCCGCCATGCGTGAAGCGGCTGTTCGTGAGTACGCTCGTTGAATCGCATCGGCCAGTGCCGCCGGGCCTGTTCCCGCAGCCCAGGTCGTCCTCGGTACTGCTGATCCGGTGCACCGTCAGGGTGGCGGACCAGACCGTGGTCTGGGCCACCGCGGGGGCGGCGTTGAATGGAGTCAGCCCGCCGGGCAGCAGCGCGAGGACGGGGAAGAGACCGAACCACCGGGTGCGAAACCGCTCAACGAACGCGCTCCCCTGGTGCTTCGGCTCCAACCTCAAGGGACCGTTCGACATCGTCGGCATCGCGTCCACCTCCCGGCACGTCTCGGCAATCGTGCCCATCAACAAATCGGCGATAGGGGCGAAGGCCTCCTTCAACAGGAGGGCCGTCAACTGATGTTCAATGTTGACGCCTTGAATCTGATGTGTGGGCGACGCGACGGGGTATTTCGCTGATGGTTCAGCGAAACGCCCTACTCGTCACGGTCCGGGGCGACGTGAGGCACGACGCCGATCAGCCGGTCGGTCTCGTGGCTGAAGTACGTGCCGTCCTCCGTGGCCCGCGAGAAGACGCCGCCCGGGTCGACGGCGGACGGCCCGCCCAGCAGATCGGCGCACATGAGCGGCGCCACCGCGGCGTTGCGCTCGCCGCTGATCCAGTACCAGCCGCCGGGCGCGGCGCCCGTCACCGTCAGCTTGCCCTGCCTGGGCTCGCCCTCGTCGTCGGTGCAGTAGTCCTTGCGCACCAGCTCCGCGGCGACGCCGTCGGCGCCCGGAGACGCCGTCAGCGTCGACCAGGTGGCGCCGCACTGAACCCGGACTTTCGCCGTGGACCGGCCTTCCGCCGGCCGGACCACGACGCCGCCGTCGCCCTGCCAGTACGGCGAAACGTACTCGCTGCACTCGTTCCCCTCGAGATGCGGAACGATCCCCACCAGCCGGGCCTCGTCGTGCCTGAACCAGGTGGCGTCGTCCGTTGCCTCGGCGGTGACCCCTCCCGGCACGACGGCCTTCGGGCCGCCGAGAGCCTCCGAGCAGACGAAGGGCGCAGCGGCGGCGTTGCGCTCGCCGTGCTGCCAGTACCAGCCGCCCGGCGCGGCGCCCGCGACGCGCAGGCCTCCGGGGCAACTGCCGCTCACGAGCCGGGTCACCACGCCGTTCTCGGCGCTGTACTCGGTCGTGCTGCCGCCGCAGGTCACGCTGACCGAGGTCCGGCCGGCCGCGGGCATGACGGTGAAGCCGCCCGTGGGGCCGGACCAGTACGGCGCCGCCAGGGTGCAGGTGGACGGAGCGTCGCCGTCATCACCGCCGCCGGCGCCGCCGCCGCCGCCGCCACCGCCGGGAGGGGTGCCGCCAGCCCCGACCTGCCAAGCGCATCTCGCGGTGATGGTGGTGGTGTCCTTGAGTCTGAACTCGTACCCGGTGACCCGGGTCAGCGGGGAAAGCTCTCTCCAGACCGAGCGACCGGTCGGCCAGATCGGCAGACTCTCGGTCCATTCGCCCTGCATACCGGAGGAGAGCCAGCGATGCTCCGTTGCGGTCTCCGCGGCCGGAGCAGGCGTGAGCACGAGATTCGCCGACGGCTTCACGGAGGCGTCGGCGACCGTGGCGCCGCACGGCGGACGGGCTTCCACGGCCAGGGGAGCAGGGCCATTGATGCTGATGATGAGCGGGTCGAGTGCCTGGGACCAAACCGTTGCCGCGCCCGGAGCTACCGCTTGGTTGTCGCCCGTATAGTGCTCGTAAGCGATGCTCCAGCCACCGTACCCGTCAGCAGGCTCGTCTTCGCCCTGAACAACGGTCAGCCAGGGATTGACCACTCTCCCGTCGTCACCGATCAGGGTACCGGTGGTGAAAACGGCAAGATAGTAGGTCGTGTTCCCCGCGAGCTCGAGACCAGGCGACGCTTCGAAGTGGATCAGCCTGTTCCCGGCTTCACCGGCGTCGCTCGAAGGAGGCGACAGATCCGCGATCTTCGAACCCGGCGCTCCGTTCGTTCCGGAGGACCACAACTGCATTCCGACCCTCGAAAGCTCGGCGGGGGTCAGCTTCCGGCTGGTACTCATGTACACGCCGGCGCTCGTGAGGAGGTAGCGGCTGTAGTCGCCGGTAGTGAAAGCCTGAGCCCTCGCCTTGTCGCGAATTTGGGCTACGTCCGCGTCACCACGCCCTGTCTTGAAATTCGACACCAACTCGGCGGCCGAGCCGGGTGCGGCGGCAAACGGGAGAAACGCGCCGAGAACCAGCGCCAGCGTCCGAAGGCAGGAGCGGACACGGTCGCGCCCGGAGCGCGGATCAGGTTCGCACTCCGCCGAAGGGAGCCGGACGGCGCGCCACGGATCGCCGACGAACGCACATCTTACCGGCTCGGCTCGGCTCGGCTCGGCTCGGCTCGGCTCGGCTCGGCTCGGCTCGGCTCGGCTCCAGCCTTGAAGGTACCGTTCCACATCGTCAGCATCGCGTCAACCTCCCGGTTTCGTCTGGGATATCGGGCCCATCGTCAAGTCGGCGATCGGGGCGAAGGCCTCCCTCGACAGGAGGCCGTCAACTGACGTTCGATACTGACACCTGGATTCTGATATGTGGGCGATCAGACCAGGAGACCTGCCGATGATTCTGCGAAGTCGCGTGGCCAGCGAGGTACGTGCCGTCCTCCGTGGCCCGTGACGGGACGCCGCCCGGGTCAACCGTCGCGGGGGCCTGGCAGCGGATTGACGATCCTGAGGCCCTGGATGTCGCGGCCAGCCTGGAGGTCTTCCGTCAGCAACGTGTCGCACTGCGCTTCGAGCGCGGAGGCCACGATCAGGGCGTCGTAGAAGCTGAAGCCGTGCTCCCTGGCCAGATCGACGGCGTTCTCGTGGGTCTCGATGCCGATCGGCCGGACGGGGTCGAGAGTGATCCGGACGTCGGCCACCGCCTCCGCGATCTCGTCCCAGTCCCTCTTGAACTTGCGGCGGAGAACGGAGGCGAACTCGTTGAGCACCTGCACGCTGATCACGCCGCCCGCGAGGATGGCCTGCCGGGCCGCCGCGCTCCTGGGGTCCGAGGTCTGGGCGTAGACGAGCAGGTTCGTGTCGAGGAAGGGCTTCACCGCGCCCGTTGTCTCTCGTTCGCCGCGTTCCGGTCGAAGGTGTAGCCGTCCGGCAGCGTCCATGCCCGTCGCCGCATCCTCTCGACGGCTCGCTGCCGGCGGAGATCTCTCCCGACGACCAGCTCTCCCGGCGCCCTGGCCACGACCTGGACCTCGTCGCCGGCCTTGAGATCGAGGTTCTCTACCAGCCCCTTGGGAAGCCGGACGGCCAGACTGTTGCCCCATTTGGCGACGCGCATGATCAAACTCCCGGTGATATCCATGCAGGTCGTGTGTATATCACGGCCGCCCCCGACCGTTTCGGCCCGGCCGCGAAGGAGAGCCTTCCGCGGCCGGAAGTCAGTCGTCATCGCCGGCCGGAAACGGACGCTCCAGAAGACGTTCGAGCAGGCCTCGGACCTTCGGCGCCACTCGATGCTGCGGGAGCAGTTGCCGGCGCTGGCGAAAGGTGCGGCACGACGCCGATCAGCCGGTCGGTCTCGTGGCTGACGTACGTGCCGTCCTCCGTGGCCCGCGAGAAGACGCCGCCCGGGTCGACGGCGGTCGGCCCGCCCAGCAGATCCGCGCACATCAGCGGCGCCACCGCCGCGTTCCGCTCGCCGCTGATCCAGTACCAGCCGCCGGGCGCCGCGCCCGTGACCGTCAGCTTGCCCTGCCTGGGCTCGCCCTCGTCGTCGGTGCAGTAGTCCTTGCGCACCAGCTCCGCGGCGACGCCGTCGTCGCCCGGAGACGCCGTGAGCGTCGACCAGGTGGCGCCGCACTGGACCCGGACTTTCGCCGTGGACCGGCCTTCCGACGGCCGGACCACGACGCCGCCGTCGCCCTGCCAGTACGGCGAAACGTACTCGCTGCACTCGTTCCTCTCGAGATGCGGCACGATCCCCACCAGCCGGGCCTCGTCGTGCCTGAACCAGGTGGCGTCGTCCGTTGCCTCGGCGGTGACTCCTCCCGGCACGACGGCCTTCGGGCCGCCGAGAGCCTCCGAGCAGACGAAGGGCGCAGCGGCGGCGTTGCGCTCGCCGTGCTGCCAGTACCAGCCGCCCGGCGCGGCGCCCGCGACGCGCAGGCCTCCGGGGCAACTGCCGCTCACGAGCCGGGTCACCACGCCGTTCTCGGCGCTGTACTCGGTCGTGCTGCCGCCGCAGGTCACGCTGACCGAGGTCCGGCCGGCCGCGGGCATGACGGTGAAGCCGCCCGTGGGGCCGGACCAGTACGGCGCCGCCAGGGTGCAGGTGGACGGAGCGTCGCCGTCATCACCGCCGCCGGCGCCGCCGCCGCCGCCGCCACCGCCGGGAGGGGTGCCGCCAGCCCCGACCTGCCAAGCGCATCTCGCGGTGATGGTGGTGGTGTCCTTGAGTCTGAACTCGTACCCGGTGACCCGGGTCAGCGGGGAAAGCTCTCTCCAGACCGAGCGACCGGTCGGCCAGATCGGCAGACTCTCGGTCCATTCGCCCTGCATACCGGAGGAGAGCCAGCGATGCTCCGTTGCGGTCTCCGCGGCCGGAGCAGGCGTGAGCACGAGATTCGCCGACGGCTTCACGGAGGCGTCGGCGACCGTGGCGCCGCACGGCGGACGGGCTTCCACGGCCAGGGGAGCAGGGCCATTGATGCTGATGATGAGCGGGTCGACTGCCTGGGACCAAACCGTTGCCGCGCCCGGAGCTACCGCTCCGTTCCCGCTGCTGTAGTGCTCGTAAGCGATGCTCCAGCCACCGTACCCGTCAGCAGGCTCGTCTTCGCCCTGAACAACGGTCAGCCAGGGATTGACCACTCTCCCGTCGTCACCGATCAGGGTACCGGTGGTGAAAACGGCAAGATAGTAGGTCGTGTTCCCCGCGAGCTCGAGACCAGGCGACGCTTCGAAGTGGATCAGCCTGTTCCCGGCTTCACCGGCGTCGCTCGAAGGAGGCGACAGATCCGCGATCTTCGAAGCCGGCGCTCCGTTCGTTCCGGAGGACCACAACTGCATTCCGACCCTCGAAAGCTCGGCGGCGGTCAGCTTCCGGCTGGTCTTGAAGTACACGCCGGCGCTCGTGAGGAGGTAGCGGCTGTAGTCGCCGGTAGTGAAAGCCTGAGCCCTCGCCTCGGTGCGAATCTGGGCTATGTCCGGGTCAGCAGTCCCGATCTTGACGTTCGACACCAACTCGGCGGCCGAGGCGGGTGCGGCGGCAAACGGGAGAAACGCGCCGAGAACCAGCGCCAGCGTCCGAAGGCAGGAGCGGACACGGTCGCGCCCGGAGCACGGATCAGGTTCGCACTCCGCCGAAGGGAGCCGGACGGCGCGCCACGGATCGCCGACGAACGCACATCTTACCGGCTCGGCTCGGCTCGGCTCGGCTCGGCTCGGCTCGGCTCGGCTCGGCTCGGCTCGGCTCGGCTCGGCTCGGCTCGGCTCGGCTCGGCTCGGCTCCAGCCTTGAAGGTACCGTTCCACATCGTCAGCATCGCGTCAACCTCCCGGTTTCGTCTGGGATATCGGGCCCATCGTCAAGTCGGCGATCGGGGCGAAGGCCTCCCTCGACAGGAGGCCGTCAACTGACGTTCGATACTGACACCTGGATTCTGATATGTGGGCGATCAGACCAGGAGACCTGCCGATGATTCTGCGAAGTCGCGTCGCCAGCGAGGTACGTGCCGTCCTCCGTGGCCCGTGACGGGACGCCGCCCGGGTCAACCGTCGCGGGGGCCTGGTCCCGGGGTCCGTCGTCATCGCCGGCCGGAAACGGACGCTCCAGAAGACGTTCGAGCAGGCCTCGGACCTTCGGCGCCACTCGATGCTGCGGGAGCAGTTGCCGGCGCTGGCGAAAGGTGCGGCACGACGCCGATCAGCCGGTCGGTCTCGTGGCTGAAGTACGTGCCGTCCTCCATGGCCCGCGAGAAGACGCCGCCCGGGTCGACGGCGGACGGCCCGCCCAGCAGATCGGCGCACATCAGCGGCGCCACCGCGGCGTTCCGCTCGCCGCTGATCCAGTACCAGCCGCCGGGCGCGGCGCCCGTCACGGTCAGCTTGCCCTGCATGGGCTCGCCCTCGTCGCTGCAGTAGTCCTTGCGCACCAGCTCCGCGGCGACGCCGTCGGCGCCCGGGGACGCGGTGAGCGTCGACGAGGTCGCGCCGCACTGGACGCTGACCTTCGCCGTGGACCGGCCTTCCGCCGGCCGGACGACGACGCCGCCGTCGCCCTGCCAGTACGGCGAAACGTACTCGCTGCACTCGTTCCTCTCGAGATGCGGCACGATCCCCACCAGCCGGGCCTCGTCGTGCCTGAACCAGGTGGCGTCGTCCGTTGCCTCGGCGGTGACTCCTCCCGGCACGACGGCCTTCGGGCCGCCGAGAGCCTCCGAGCAGACGAAGGGCGCAGCCGCGGCGTTGCGCTCGCCGTGCTGCCAGTACCAGCCGCCCGGCGCGGCGCCCTCGAGCCGCAGGCCCCCGGGGCAACTGCCGCTCACGAGCCGGGTCACCACGCCGTTCTCGGCGCTGTACTCGGTCGTGCTGCCGCCGCAGGTCACGCTGACCGAGCTCCGGCCGGCCGCGGGCATGACGGTGAAGCCGCCCGACGGGCCGGACCAGTACGGGGCCGCCAGGGTGCAGGTGGACGGAGCGTCGCCCTCATCACTGCCGCCGCCGCCACCGCCGCCACCGCCGTCACCGCCGTCACCGCCGTCACCGTCGTCACCGTCGTCACCGTCGTCACCGTCGTCACCGTCGTCACCACCGGGATCGTCGCTGTCCGGGGGCGGATCGTCGCTGTCCGGGGGCGGATCGCCGCCGCCGTCGTCGTCCCTTATCGTGATCTCTACCGACTTGGAGGTGTTGCTTGGTTGTACGGAAGACGGCAGATTCGCTCCCAGCGCCACCGTGAATCTCTCGTCGTCGGTGTCCTCGTCCTGGTTCGTGGTGATCGTGCCCGTGCCGCTCGTCGAGCGGGCGGCGATGTCGATCGACGCCAGCGTCCCGTGATCGTCCGGTTCCGACGAGTCCAGCGTCACCGCTATCGGGATCGTCACGTCGCTCGCCAGCGAGTTGAGCAGCGTTGCCGTCACCGTCACCGAAGAACCTTCCGCTACCGGGTTCGGCGAAGCCGACAGCCTTACCGCGGCCACCTCCTTCAACTTCAGCGAGACCTGCTGGTTCACGGCCCACGAAAGACCTGTGTTCAGCCATTGGTACGAAGTCCTGTCGCTCGAGATACTGCCGTTGTTCATGCCGAGAAAAGTGGTGTCGGCCGCGTACCTCGTATTCAGGAGACCGGACGCATCCTTGTTGAATCGGACGACCAGGCTCGATGCGTTCCCGGAAGTCCGCAGTTCGACCGCCGTGATCTCGTAGCTCACGCCGCCGTACGTGAAGTCATCGTCCGAGAGAACGCTCGCCGAACTGCAGAGACCCGCCGAATTGCCGTTTGAGCAACCCTTGAACGTGGAAAGGTCCGCCACCGTCAACGTGGCCGACCAGACGACGGTCTGTGCCTCAGCCGGTGCGGCGAGGAACGATCCGAGCGGACCGCACAACAGCACGAGAGCGGCAACAGCGTGCCGCCGGCATGACACCGTGTCCACTCCCGTGCGGTGTCCACATGTCATCGACTTTTCACCCTTGACAAGGCTCACTCGATTGTGCCGGATCACGTCTGAGATTTGGGCGATCTCAGGAGACGATTTGAAGATAGTGGAGCGAAGCACCCCGCTTGGCGGGGTCGACGGGCGATACGAACAGCGGGCCGGCGCCGAACCGGTCGGCGTGACGGCCAGCGAGTGGCCGCCACGCGCCTCGACGATCGCCTACTCGTCGGGGTCCGGGACGAGGTGCGGCACGACGCCGATCAGCCGGTCGGTCTCGTGGCTGAAGTACGTGCCGTCCTCGGTCGCCCGTGAGAAGACGCCGCCCGGCTCGACGGCGGCCGGCCCGCCCAGCAGATCGGCGCACATCAGAGGAGCTGCCGCCGCGTTCCTCTCGCCGTCGATCCAGTACCAGCCGCCGGGCGCGGCGCCCGTGACCGTCAGCTTGCCCTGTCTGGCTTCGCCCTCGTCGTCCGTGCAGTAGTCCTTGCGCACCAGTTTCGCGGCGACGCCGTCCGCGCCCGCAGACGCCGTGAGCGTCGATAAGGTCGCGCCGCACTGAACCTGGACGTTCGCGTAGGTCCGGCCTTCCGCCGGCCGGACAACGACGCCGCCGTCGCCCTGCCAGTACGGCGTGACGTACTGGCTGCATTCGTTCCCCTCGAGGTGCGGGACGATCCCCACCAGCCGGGCCGTGTCGTGCCTGAACCAGGTGGCGTCTTCCGTGGCGTTCGCCACGACGCCGCCCGGCACGACGGCCTTCGGGCCGCCGAGGTCTTCCCGGCAGACGAACGGCGCCGCGGCCGCGTTGCGCTCGCCGTGCTGCCAGTACCAGCCGCCCGGGGCGGCGCCCTCCAGTCGCAGGCCTCCGGGGCAACTGCCTCTCACGAGCCGGGTCACCACGCCGTCCTCGGCGCTGTACTCCTTCGTCCTCGCGCCGCAGGTCACGCTGACCGAGGTGCGACCGGCCGCGGGCCTGACGGTGAAGCCGCCCGACGGGCCGGACCAGTACGGCGCCGCCAGGGTGCAGGTGGACGGTGCGTCGTCCGCATCCCCGCCACCGCCGTCGCCGTCGCCGTCGCCGTCCGGATCGTCGCTGTCCGGGGGCGGGTCGCTGGCGCCGTCGTCATCCCTGATCGTCACGTCCACCGACGACAGGCTGCCCGCCACAACCGACGACGGCAGGTTGCCCAGCGCCACCGTGAAGATCTCGTCGACGGTGTCCTCGTCCTGGTTCGTCGTGATCGTGCTCGTGTCGCTCGTCGAGCCGGCGGCGATCACGATGTCCGCCGGCGTCCCGTGGTCGTCCGGCTCCGCCGTGTCGTCCGTCACCGTCAGCGGGATCGTCACGTTGCTCGACAGCGCCTCCGACAGCGTCGCAGTCACCGTCACCGGGGAGCCCTCCGTCACCGGGTTCGGGGAGGCCGAGAGCGACACCGTGGGCGTCCCCGGTGCGTGCGGCGTGCCCTCCACCGGGTCGGTCCAGTCGCCGGGAGTTCCTTCGCCGAGCTCCACCGTGCGAACCCGAACCTGGTACCGAGAGGCGTTGACCAGACTCGTGAAGACATAGCTCGTGGACGTCACGTCCGTGTCCGTACCAGGCCAGTTCGCGGCCGACTTGAGCTTGATCTGCACTTCGTAGCGCGACACGTCCACGTTGGCGGGCGCCGTCCAGCTCGCCGTCAACACGGCGTCCCCCGCCGTCACCGTCAGGCCCGTCGGCACGTTCGGCAACTCCGGCGTGCCGGACACCGTCACCCAGTCGCTGTAGGCGTAACGGCTGGACTGCCGGGACGCCGCCCTCATCCGGAATTGGTAGGCGGTCCCGTTCATGACCACATGATTTTGTTGGGTGTACTGCCGGTCCTGATTTCCGGTGAACTCGAAGCTGGTCTCCGAGGCTGTGGGCAAGTACGCGGAGCCCCCCTTTCTAACGGCACTCCAAGCCAAACCATCGCCAGGGAGCTGCCACTGGATGTCATACGGCGCCGCCGACCAGGTGCCCCAGGAACTGGGGGCCTGCCAGGTGATGGTCAGCTTCGCGTCGCCGGGTGTCGCCTGCACGTTCTGCGGGACTGAGGGCCCGCTCCCCTGCAGCGGCGTGCCCGAGGCGAACGCCCACGGACCGTTGCCGCTGGCGTTGACCGCGCGCCCGCGGAGCCGGTACGACCGGCCGCCGGTCAGGCCGCGGATTTCCGTACCGTCCAACCCACTGGAGCCGGTGTCGACCCAGGCGGCGGTCGGGTCGTTGCCGGTAGCGGCCGCGGTGTCGGCGACCGCGGTCTCGGTAGCGGAGGTGTAGTGAAAGTTCAGGCCGGTAACCGTTCCCGGAGGCCTACGGTCGTGCTGGACACCTACGTCGAGCCGGCCGAAGCCTGCTGCAACGAAAACGGCAAGGGGCGCGTCGGGAACGCCGTCGTTGTCCCAGATGATGATCGTCTTCGTGGCGGTGTGCTCCTCACCCGACACCGTGACGCTCGCGTTCACCACGATCGTCTCCATGTTGTCGTCCGCGGTATCGTCGACGGCCGTCACCGTCACGCTACCCGTGTTGTTCCCTTGCGCGATCGCTATCGTCTTGGCCGAGAGGGTGTAGTCGTTCGACGCGCCCTCCGTCGCCGTGCTCGCGGTGGCGACGGTTAACGTGACCGTCACGCCGCCTGCCGGCGCAGAGTCGCTAAGACCGGCGGTGAGCGTCTTCATCTGGCCCTCAACGATGCCGTTGGGGTCGTCCCTGGCACCGGTCGTCGAGAGCGCAAGGAGCAGGCCAGGGTCCAGGGAGTCGTCGAGGATCGCGATTTCTGCCTCGCTGGGGTCCGCCAGCGTGTAGGGGGCGCTGGCAGGCGCGACGAGATCCAGGTAGAGAATCTCCTCCCCCTCGGTCGTCATGTCCGCCAGGACCGGGACCGTGAAGGACTTCGTGGTATCGCCGGCGCCAAACGTCAGCGTGGTGGTCGAGAGGGTGAAGTCGTCCGTCAGCGTCGCGGAGCTCTTGACGGAGTCGACCTGGATCGTCACCGTGGTCGAGGTCTGCAGCGCCGAACTCAACCGCACATAGACGGTCGTTGTTTCGCCTTCGACTCCGACATAGGTGTGGCCGAGGAAACTCATCGTCGGCACCTGCGCCTCCGCGGATGCGACCGCGAACAGGCCGAGCGCGCCGAGGAGTAGCGCCAGCGCGGGAAGGAAACGGGAGAGGCGGGCGAGAGCGTGCCCGGTGCGCGGCTCAAGCTGGCGTCGGGACTCTGCCGAGGGAGTCAGACGGCACGCGGCGGATGCTCGCCAAGCGCACATCACCGGCTCGGCTCGGCTCGGCTCGGCTCGGCTCGGCTCGGCTCGGCTCGGCTCGGCTCGGCTCGGCTCGGCTCGGCTCGGCTCGGCTCGGCTCGGCTCGGCTCGGCTCGGCTCGGCTCGGCTCGGCTCGGCTCGGCTCGGCTCGGCTCGGCTCGGCTCGGCTCGGCTCGGCTCGGCTCGGCTCGGCTCGGCTCGGCTCCAGCCTTGAAGGTACCGTTCCACATTGTCAGCATCGCGTCAAGCTCCTCTCAAGGTGCAGAACCAGGGAATCGAAAACCAACATCGCTCTACTCGTCGCGGTCCGGGGCGAGGTGCGGCACGACGCCGATCAGCCTGCTGGTCTCATGGCTGAAGTACGTGCCGTCCTCCGTGGCCCGTGAGAAGACGCCGCCCGGGTCGACGGCGGCCGGACCGCCCAGCAGATCCGCGCACATCAGAGGAGCTGCCGCCGCGTTCCTCTCGCCGTCGATCCAGTACCAGCCGCCGGGCGCGGCGCCCGTGACCGTCAGCTTGCCCTGTTTGGCTTCGCCCTCGTCGTCGGTGCAGTAGTCCTTGCGCACCAGCTCCGCGGCGACGCCGTCGGCGCCCGGAGACGCCGTGAGCGTCGACCAGGTGGCGCCGCACTGGACCCTGACCTTCGCGGTGGTCCGGCCTTCCGCCGGCCGGACGACGACGCCGCCGTTGCCCTGCCAGTACGGCGAAACGTACTTGCTGCATTCGTTCCCCTTGAGATGCGGAACGATCCCGACCAGCCGGGCCGTGTCGTGCTTGAACCAGGTGGCGTCTTCCGTGGCGTTCGCCACGACGCCGCCCGGCACGACGGCCTTCGGGCCGCCGAGGTCTTCCCGGCAGACGAACGGCGCCGCGGCCGCGTTGCGCTCGCCGTGCTGCCAGTACCAGCCGCCCGGGGCGGCGCCCTCCAGCCGCAGGCCTCCGGGGCAACTGCCTCTCACGAGCCGGGTCACCACGCCGTCCTCGGCGCTGTACTCGGTCGTCCTCCCGCCGCAGGTCACGTTCACCGAGGTGCGCCCGGCCGCGGGCATGACCGTGAAGCCGCCCGACGGGCCGGACCAGTACGGGGCCGCCAGGGTGCAGGTGGACGGTGCGTCGTCAGCATCGCCGCCGCCGCCGCCGCCACCGTCGTCACCACCGGGATCGTCGCTGTCCGGGGGCGCATCGTCGCCGTCGTCGTCGTTGTCCGGGGGCAGGTCGCTGGCGCCGTCGTCATCCCTGATCGTCACGTCCACCGACTGCGGGCTCCCCGCAGCCACCGACCCCGGCAGGTTGCCCAGCGCCACCGTGAAGATCTCGTCGACGGTGTCCTCGTCCTGGTTCGTGGTGATCGTGCTCGTGCCGCTCGTCGAGCCGGCGGCGATCGTGATGTCCGCCGGCGTCCCGTGGTCGTCCGGCTCCGCCGTGTCGTCCGTCACCGTCAGCGGGATCGTCACGTTGCTCGACAGCGCCGCCGACAGCGTCGCCGTCACCGTCACCGGGGAGCCCTCGTCCACCACGGTCGGCGAGGCCGAGAGCCGCACCGTGGGCGTCGCCGGCGGCGCCTCCCGCGTGATGGTCACCGTGTAGTCCCTCGTCGTCCCGTTCTCCGCCGTGACCCGCACCGTGATCGCGTTCACGCCCTGGTTGAGGGAGATGGCGCCGCTCTCCGAGCCGCTGGTCACCGACATGCCCTGTACGGTCACCGTTGCCTTGCCGGTGTCCTCCACCGTCGGCGTCAGCTTCGCGTGCGTCCGCGCGTTCGCCACCGTCGCCGTGTAGCTCGTCGTCGAAGCCGCGAAGGTCCCGATGTTCAGCGCCGTGTACGTCCCGTTCTGGGTCGTGGCGGTGCTCGCCGTCAGCCCGCTCAGGTTCGCGTTCGAGGACTGCGGGGGCTGCTGGCGCGTGATGGTCACCGTGTAGTCCTTGGTCGTCGAGTCCTGAGCCGTCACCCGCACCGTGATCGCGTTGGACCCCACGCTGAGCGCGATGGCCTCGCTCTCCGAGCCGCTGTTCACCGTCGTCCCGTCCACCGTCACCGTCGCCTTGCCGGTGTCCGCCACCGTCGGCGTCAGCTTCGCGTGCGTCTGCGCGTTCGCCACCGTCGCCGTGTAGCTGGTCGTCGAAGCCGAGAAGGTCCCGATGTTCAGCGCCGTGTACATCCCGTTCTGGTTCGTGGCGGTGCTCGCCGTCAGCCCGCTCAGGTTCGCGTTCGAGGACTGCACGGCCTGGCGCGTGATGGTCACCGTGTAGTCCTTCGTCGTCGAGTCCTGAGCCGTCACCCGCACCGTGATCGCGTTGGTTCCCAGGCTCAGGGCGATCGCGCCGCTCTCCGAGCCGCTGCTCACCGTCGTCCCGTCCACGGTCACCGTCGCCTTGCCGGTGTCCTCCACCGTCGGCGTCAGCTTCACGTGCGTGACGGTGCTGGCCACCGTGGCCGTGTAGCTCGTCGTCGAAGCCGAGAAGGTCCCGATGTTCAGCGCCGTGTACGTCCCGTTCTGGTTCGTGGCGGTGCTCGCCGTCAGCCCGCTCAGGTTCGCGTTCGACGACAGCGACTGCCCCGTCGGCGTACCGGCCACCGTGACCCAGTAGCTGGCCAGGTTGTCGCCAGAGTCGTCCGGGTTCTGACTCAGCGCATGAATCCGCAGTTGGTACGTTGACCCGTTGGTTACAGTGTGGCCGGAGTAGGTTCCCGTGAACTCGTAGCTGGTGGCCGTAGCCGGCAGAGGCGCCGTGGTCAGCGTTGCCCGGTTCCAGTCCGACTCGTCGCTTGGAGGGGACGCGCCGGCATACCAGTCCACGTCGTAGGCGGACGCCGGAAAACCGCCCCAGTAGGCTGGCGCGGCCCAGGTCAGAGTCAGCTTCCCGTCGCCTGCGATCGCCTGCAGGTTGCGTGGACGCGAGGGGACGACCCGGCCTCCCTTCCAGACCGTCATGGTGTAAAGACTGAAGACGCTGCCGGTCTGCGGAGTGACCTTGATTCGGATCGCGTTGGCGCCGTTGGACAGGGGGATAGCCGCGCTGGTCGAGCCGCTGGCCACCGTCGCCAGCTCGCCGTCCTTGCCCACTTCCACCGTCGCGGCGGCGTCGGTCGCCGTCGGTGTCAGGCGTGCATGCGTATAGGCAGGCAACAACCCCACGTCGTACCCTCGCTGGTCGGCCGAGAACTCTGGAACGAACTCGACAGAGCTGAAGCTGACGCCGTCGGTGCTGACCTCCACCGTCAGTCCGCGCAGCGTGTTGTCGGTTGACTGCGCCCGTGCCGGCCCGGCAAGGAACAGGGCCAAAGCCGCGCCGACCAGTGGCGCGAGAGAGAAGAGAACGCGGGGGAAGCGGGCGCGACAGCGCCCGGAGCCCAGATCAGGCAAGCCCGGAAGTTCCGCCCAGAGACGGTACGGGCCTACTTGCCGCACGAGACCTGATTCGCTCGGCTCGGCTCGGCTCGGCTCGGCTCGGCTCGGCTCGGCTCGGCTCGGCTCGGCTCGGCTCGGCTCGGCTCGGCTCGGCTCGGCTCGGCTCGGCTCGGCTCGGCTCGGCTCGGCTCGGCTCGGCTAAGAGCCTGTTTCGCAGGGGCATCGCAATGTCAAGCTCCAGGTTGAGATGAGAGGCGTGCTCCCTCCGGCAACCGGGGGCCAAAGGGATCTCTACAATGCGCAGTAGGCTTGCACACTTCGTCCGATGTTTGGGCGATGTACACGCGGATCTCAACGGATATTGCGCGAGAACGTGCTCCGTTCCTTGCCGATAACGTCTCGGAGTGCCTGCGACCCACCGTGCATCGTGCACAATCGTCGTCAATATCGTCGACACATCGCCAACATCTCAGGTTTTTCGTGGCACACTGGCATCAGTGTCTCTTGCAGATGGGATGGCTGCCCTGACGCCTCGACTCGTCCGCGCGGTATCGCCAGCGGTTCTCGTCCTGGCGGCCGGCGCGCTGCCGGCCCAGTCGGGACGGCCGTCCGAGCAGCGCATCGTCGTTGCCGCGTCGATGCCGGATCGCTACGCGGAGGCGGTCCGCGTCGACTCGCTGATCGCGGACCTGACCCGCACCGGCGAACTCGTGCTGGTGACATCGCAACCGGACCGGCAGGTGCCGGGACGCACTCTCGAGTACTTCGGTCAGGTCGTCGCGGGCGTGCCCGTCCTTGGCGCGGGGGTCACTCGACAGCGGGCCGGCGGGGCAACGGTTTCCGCCCACGGAACGATCTTCAGCGACGTCGATGCAGATCCCGTTCCAGGTCTGGACGCCGAAGCCGCCCTGGAACGAATCCGCGAGCTCGCAGGCGCCGGACCGGCGACGACCGAGCCGCCGGCGCTGGTCATCTTCCCGACGCCGCTCGGGAGACTCGCCCTTGCATGGAGCGCACCCATGCGTGACTACCGGACCTGGTTCATCGATGCCCACACCGGCGGACTCCTGCATCGGCAGGAACACCTGCGCCTCGCGGCGGCCGTGGGCTCCGGGCCGGGAATCACCGGTGCTCCGCAGAAGCTGAGCGTGTGGCGGACAGGCCAGACCTGGAAGGCGTGGGACCGTCTGCGGCCAGCCGAGATCGTGACCCTGGACGCCGGCGGCGACATCTCCAGCCTCGACGTACTGCTCCGGCCTTCGCCGGCCTGGCAGGACGCGGTCGCCAGCGACGACGACAACGAGTGGTCCAATCCGGCGGTCGTCGACGGCCAGGCCCATGTCGGCTTCACCTACGACTACCTGTTCCAAAGCCATGGGTGGCGCGGTATCGACGGCCAGGACGGGCGGATCTTCTCCATCGTCAACATCGGCGACTTCCTGAACGCCTTCTTCCTCTCGGCTCCGTTCGGGCCGCAGGGCAACGGCGTCATGGCGTTCGGCCAGGTACCCGACGGGCCGCCGTTCGTGCCGCTCGACATCGTCGGCCACGAGTTCATGCACGGCGTCACCGATTCCGCGCTGATCGCGCGTACCGGCCTGCCCCTGATCGGCGACGTCGACTACACCCTTGGATCATCGACATTCAGGTGGCGTGATCAGGTGTTCCGCTGCGGCGATTCCTACACCCTGGGAGAGGACGAGTCCGGAGAGGAGTTCCGGGCACCGCTTCTCTGCGTCGACCAGGACGGGGCACCGGACTTCTCGAGCGAGGGGCGCTTCGCCTTCTTCATGCACCATGGCGGCGCGATCGAGGAGGCGTACTCCGACATCGTCGGCACCGCGGTCGAGTTCGCGTTCCATCCGCCCGGCGAGGGGCCTCTGCGCGCTGACTACACCGGTGGCGAGGACGCAGTGGACCCGATCCGTCGGATCGACGACCCGCGCTCCGAGTCCATCTTCGGGCCGTTCACCTACCCGGAGGCGTACGCGCAGGCGTACCGGTTCGTCGCGGTCCTGATCGACGAGGAAGAGGAACTCATAGAGTTCACCGGTCTGGGCGTGACGGACGGCCGGACGTTTCGTCTGCAGGGAGACGGATACGGCGGCGGCCACTGGAACTCCACCATCCTGAGTCACGCCTTCTACCTTGCGATCGAGGGTGGAACGCATGCTTCGAGCGGTCGAACGGTCGCCGGCGTCGGGGTGGCCAACCGGACCGAAGTCGAGCAGGCGTTCTTCCGCGCCCTCGTCGATCTGGCGCCGCCCTTCGCCGACTTCCAGACCATGGGGCTCCTGATCCGCCAGGCAGCCGTCGATCTTCACGGCGCAGGCAGCGCCGCGCATACGGCCGTCGACCAGGCGCTGACGGCCGTCGGGCTCTGAGCCGATGGGGAGCACGATGGCGCGCGGACACGGCCGCTGGTGGGCGGTACTTCTCGTTTACCCACTGATCGGGGTCGCCGGGCTTGCAGCTCAGGAAGAGGCAGGGGACCGATGGTTCCTGAGCCTGGGCGCCGGCCTGCTGTCGACCTCCGACGCTCCGACCGGCACCTCCACCTTCGATCACGCCCTGTTCGGTTCCGAAAAGGGCGAGTTCGACGCCGACTACGCGGGGGGCGAGGCCTCGCTCTACGAGCTTTCCGTCGGCAGGCGGCTGCGTGGCCGGCTGGGCCTCGGGCTTACCTGGTCCCGGTCGTCGCTGTCCGACTCGGCCGACATAGCGGGCCGGCTGCCGCACCCCTTCCTGTTCGAACGCCCCCGAAGCGTCGAAGGGAGCGAACGAGGCCTTTCCCGCGACGAAACGGCGTTGCACCTGTCCCTGCGGTGGCTTCTCCGGGACGGCCCCAAGGTCGAGGTCGCCATGTTCGGCGGCCCATCGCGGGTCGACCTCGACCGTGAGCTGGTGTCGGCGGTGCGGTTCGGTCAGACCTATCCCTTCGACGCGGCGACGTATGCCGGCGTCGACCGGCGGCGGGAGTCGGGGAGCGCCACCGGCTGGCACGTCGGCATCGACGTCGTGCGTTACTTCAGCAGGCGGGCCGGCCTGGGCGCCCTCGCACGCTACAGCGACGCCCCGATCGATCTGACTACCCCTGACGACGGGACCGTTTCCGTCTCCGCCGGCGGCCTGCAGGCGGTCGTGGACCTTCGCCTGCGGTTCTGAACATGACGGCCCGGTCGGTGGTCGGCTCGCCATCCGCCTCGCCGACGGAGGGCTAGAGTGACGGCCGCGGTCGCGGTCTGACCCGGTTCCCTACTTGTCGGTCGGGAACGGGTTCTCCGGCGCCATGTATCGGCGGTCGAGACGGTCTACGACGCTCGTAATCGTCGCGCTGTCCGAACGGATGCTGAGAGCAGCCATCGTGACTTGGTCGTCTCACGGCCCTCTCACCCGAATCGGCGGTGACTAACCAGGCAGACGCCGGCCTCTTGCAAGCACTCCGAGGCCGGGTCCAAGGCCGGCGCGGGCGTCCGGCAAGGAAAAAGGGCGCCGGGCCATGCGGCCCGGCGCCCCGGAAGGTTTGGCAGCGACGAAGAGCGGGTTAGCGCAACTCGCCACTCAGGGTTCTCGTTTGGACAGACGGCCTAAGCTTGAGTCTCCATCGCTGCCTGACAGCGTCCCGGAGCAAGGAGTAGGGTGCTGATGATCACCCTGAAACTCCGGGAAAGCTGCCTCGTTTCCTTCGTGGTCCCTGGTTCCCTACTCGGAAGTCGGGAACGGGTTCTCCGGCACCAGTTCCGTGCCCTGGTTCGCCGAAGCCGCAGGGCAGACAACGGTGAACTTGAGCTGCGCGGCAACCATGGTGGTGGCGTGCCGAACGATGGTGGGCACCACTTGAGCCGCACCGGTGGCGCCGTCGTCCGCAATGATCGCGGACACGGTGACCGGCGTGGAGTAGTTGTTGGTCTTGCTGCAATTGGCCGTACTCTGACTGACGGTGATGGCCAGCGCGTTGGCGCCGTTCTCAGCGGGAGCGGCGTGGTCGACGCCCTGAACCGGCGTGCCGGACGTAACCGTCGAACCGCCGCCGACGCCGCTACCCGCGGACACGGTGTAGGTGACGCCCTTGTAGCGGGTCGCTACTCTGGCCGCGGCTGACGACATTCCCACAGCCCCGATACCGCGCGCCAGGTCGATGCCGTTGGTTCCGGGCGCGCTGGCGTCGGCTCTGAAGTGGCCGCTGCCGTTGCCCCAGAGGTCGATGGTGATTGTCTGCATCCCGGATCCGGCCGGCCGGGTGACCGTGGCGCCGTCCATGAGCTGTTCCGTCGCTCCGGTGAACCCGTTGTAGGTCGTGGCCAGGATCTTCGCCTTGCCGTCGCCCAGTACGCAATCCGTGTTCCGAACCTTGAAGGGCGATGCGGCACTGCCCGCACCGCTTACTCCGCACTTCATGGGCGGAGCCATCGGAGGCTCCGGCAGGATCGTCGGCAGGATGCCGACGCGGCCGCTGGCAGTGTGCTTGAGGTAGACGGCGCCCTTGCCCATCGTCATCGCGACGCTGTCGCCGGCGTCCGTGATGTCGGCCATGTCGTTCATGAGAACGTCCTTGGCAACCAGACCACCGACGGCCGAGTTCATGTCGTCCGTGACCCAGAACCAGCCGCCGTCCATGACGGGACCGATCTGGAACTCGCCGCCGTCCGCCATGCAGGCGAGGTCGCCGGTCCACAGCGCGGCGACGACGCCGTCGTCGTTGGCCGGGAGCTCACCGCTCCGGGTGACGCCGCCGCAACTGGCGACCCAGGTCACCATGTCGGCGTCATCGGCGGCGGCGATGACGCCGCCTTCACCCATGTAGACCGAAGCCACGTGGGTGCAGCTGTCGCAGCTCACGCTCTGACCGAACGCCACTGCGGGGATCGCGCAAAGAATGAGCGCGAACATGAGATAGTTCTTCACTTGTTCTCCTTCAGGGCCGACGCTTGTACTGCGCCGGTCCAATGCGGGGCGAAGCGCCCCATGTACAAGATGACGGGAGGGAATCTCCCGCCGTCAACTGTCTTTCTCGACTCTCCGGCGGACTTCCGCCGGACGGCCTATCTCAGGCGCGCATCACCTCCAGGAAAAAGAGTAAGGTCACTCAAGCAGTGGTTTCCCGCCGTAACTCGACATCGGCACGACGCTTCACCGGCAAGGGTGTTTGGGCTGCTGCTAACGGCCCACATCCAAACGAACAACGTGAACTCTTGCACAGAACGAGTGAAGTGTGTGCGATGAGTTGCGCGAATATGCTGAATCTTTAGCGATATTCGACGATCTGGCCCCGACACGCCGAGCCAGGCCGCGTTCTCGGTGATCGGCTCGCCGCCGCTCGGACAAACCGCGACGAGACGGTCTGCCGCGCCCGCAGCGGCGAGCGGGTGTCGTTCCAGGACACCGGCAGCGGCACGGTGCCTCTCCACGAGTTCGCCGAATCAACGCTGATTTGACGCTCTCGATCGCCCACTTATCAGACGAAACCTGTCAGCCTTTCGGTGCTCCATTCGGCCTGTCCAGTGGGGTCAGTGGCGCCCGGGACAGCGGGGCCCGGCGCACGGAACTCGGAACGAGAAGACGGTTGCAACCCGCGCCGAAACGGAGGTCTGCATGTCCCGCCCAACCGACGCCCGCCTTGTCGTTGTGCTCCTGACCGCCACGCTCGGCTTGCTGGCCGCCGGGTCCGCCGCGGCGCAGACCACCGTCTGGTCCGCCACGCTGACGGTGAAGAACGTGGGCCAGACGAATCTGGGTTGCCATGACTCCCTGCCGGGAAGTGAGTGCAGCAGTGCCCTCACGGACAACGACTTCCAGTATGACGGCAACGACTACACCGTTGAACTGATCAACAGCCGCGTCGATCGCGCCGCCTTCATCTTTCGGCTCTCCGCCGACTTCCCGGCCGCCTTCCGCACGCAATACGCCGAGTTGCACGTCGACGGCACGCAGTTCGACTTTGCAGACGCCTACATCAGCCCCACCAACGAGCAGGCGTCCTGGAACCCTGGCGTGTCGTGGACCTTGAACCAGCAGGTGTCGATGAGCATCGTGGTGCCGCCGCCACGGTCCTCGAACGCGAACCTGAGCGGGCTGACGGCGAGCAGCAGCACGAGCGCCCCCGGCACGTACACGGCGCTGGCGCTCTCGCCCTCGACCTTCTCGCCTTCGACCGTGAGCTACACGGCGACGGTGGCGAACGCGCGGACGCACGTGAAGCTGACGCCGACGGTGCAGGACACCGGCAAGGCCACGGTCACCGTGCAGGGCGCGGCGGTGAGCAGCGGCTCGGAGAGTGGCGCCATCGCCCTCAACCAGGGGGTGAACGCGATCACGGTGCGGGTCAGGGCGGAGAACGGGACGACGAAGGACTACACGGTGACCGTCAGCCGGGAGGCGCCGCCGGCGATGCCCACGGTGCGGCTCTCGGCCTCGCCGACCGTGGTGGACGAGGGCTCCCCGGTGACGGTGACGGCGACGCTGTCGGCGGCGCTGTCGAGCAACGTGACGATCCCGCTGACGGTGACGGACGACACGGCGGAGCCGGACGACCACGGGACGCCGGCGGACATCACGATCGCCACCGGTTCGACGAGCGGCACGAGCACGATCACCACGAACCAGGACGAGGACACCGACGACGAGACGTTCACGGTGGCGCTGGGCAACCTGCCGACGACGGTGGCGGCGGCACAGCCGTCGTCGGTGCGGCTGAGGATCCTGGATGATGATGACGCCGGCGGCAATCCGCCCCCGGGTGACGACGATCCCGGCGATGGCAGCGGTCCTGGCGGCCCTGGCGGCCCTGGCGGTCCTGGCGGCCCTGGCGGCCCGCCCCCCGACGACGACGATGATGATGACGACGGCGGCGGCGACACTCCTCCCGATGACGATTCCGGCGGCGGCGGAAGTGGGCCGCCTCGAGCGTCGATCGGAACGACCGCGGAGTGCGACGAGGGGCTCTGCCGCGCTCGCACCGGCGAGCAGGTGGCATTCGAGGACACCGGCAGCGGCACGGTCCGTTCCCGGCTCTGGGATTTCGGGGACGGCCGGACGAGTCCGAGCCGCACTCCGGTTCAGGCCTGGTCCGTTCCCGGCTTCTACCAGGTGACGCTGCGCCTGAGCGACGGAGAGGTCGAGTCGACCGCGTCCCTGACCTTCCTCGTCGAGGCGGCCGAGTCGGCGGGCGCCTGCGTGGCGGACGACGACACCCGCTGTCTTCGGGACTCGCGATTCGCGGTCGAGGTGGAGTGGTGGACCGGCGAAGGTCAGAGCGGTTCCGGCAGGGTGGTTCGCGAGGGCACGAACGACTCCGGTCTGTTCTCGTTCTTCGATGAGGACAACTGGGAGATGCTGATCAAGGTGCTGGACGGCTGCTCCGTCAACGGGCACGTCTGGGTGTACGGCGCTTCGGCGACGACGCTGGGCTACCGCATCCGGGTGACCGACACGGTGACGGACGCGGTCCGGGAGTACATGAACGAGGACGGCCGCCGGGCGGACGCCATCACGGACAGCGAAGCGTTCGCCGGGGACTGCGGTGGACGCTCGTTCGCAGCGGAACCGGCGCTCGCAGCGGGACCGGCGCTTCGACCCGTCGACCCGACGCCCCCTGCCGCGCTGGTCGGCGCCGCGGCCGCTTCGGAGACCGGCGGCTGCACGGAGTCGGCGACGACGCTCTGCCTGCTCGACGGGCGGTACGAGGTGTCGGTTTCGTGGTCGACGCTGGCCGCGGCCGGAGCGCAGCCGGGTGAGACGGGCCCGGGCATGGCGCTGCGTCCTCGCACCTCGGACTCGGGCCTGTTCCATTTCTTCGGTCCGAACAACTGGGAGATGCTGGTGAAGGTGCTGGACGCCTGCCAGGACTACGGCCACCACTGGGTGTTCGCGGCCTCGGCGACGGACCTGGGGCTCGACCTGACGGTGCGGGATACGGTCACCGACGAGGTCAGGAACTACGTCAAGGAACCCGGCGAGCCGTCGCCGGCGGTAGCCGACCTGTCCGCATTCCCGGGCGCTTGCCGCGGCGACTGAGCCACTACGGCCACGGCAGGTGAGTCACAAGCGCCAACCGGGGACCTGGAAAGCCCCTGGCCCGCGCGGTCGGGAGCCAGGTCGGGCCGTGGCGGTGCTGGTGGGGCTCCTGCCGAAGCGGCCGAGGAAGTGCTTCCTCCCCGCCGCGTTGGTTGCGATGAGCGCGTTGGTCGCGGTCCCGGCCGAAGCACAGCAGGTCGATCACCCGGCCAGTGGTCTGCCGATCCCGCGCTCCCACCTGACGCCGGAAGATCGGGACCGCGCGATTCGCATCGCGACGGGCGGCGCCGTCGAGCCCGGCCTGGCGCGGTCGCCCAGCCGCGCGGGGAGGACGGTGGTTTCGCGGGTCGAGATGACGGTTGGCGACAAGGACGACCCGGAGTCCCTGTTCGCCGTCGTCACCATGTACAACTACACGAGGCACGAGACGATCCGCCGCGTGATCGACGTTGCTCGGGCGCGAATCGTCTCGGAGCGGGTGGACAACGACGGCAGTGCGCCTCTGGCGCCAGTCGAAACGGATCAGGCACGGCGGCTCGTTCTGGGTGATTCCAGGATTCCGCAACTCCTGGGGGCGTCCCTGGACAACGTGGATCTCGAGTTCCTGAACCCCCTCATCACGGACACGAGGCATCCGTGCTTCGGCAAGCGCGTCGCGCTGGTCCTGTTCAGGAAAGGCCGGGGTTACCTGACCGGCCCGCCGTCCGTCTGCGCGAACCTCACGGATGACGAGGTTGTCCTCGAAGACTAGCGCCCCCCGTCTCCGTTCCAGGTCGATGCAGGCATCGCGGACGGGCGCCTGGCTGCTGCCGCTGCTCCCGCTGCTCCCGGGAGCCCCGCCCGCACGGGGACAGACGCCCGCCGGCTGCCTGGTGCATTCGTCAACCCCGGCCGCGGCGCTGACGGCCTCGGACGCCGGCAGCAGTTCCGTGGCCTACCAGCAGTTTCCCGCCCCGCGGGCCGCGGACCCCGAGCCGGAACTCGGGACAGCCTGGTTCGTGACGTTCGATCATGCCCGGAACCAGGCAGTGTTCCTGACCAGCGCGTGGTTCAAGCCGGGACCCGCCGAGTCCTTCGTCAAGGTGCTGGACCGGACCGGCCTGGCGGAACTCTACGTCCGGTACCACGGCGGACTCTCCTACCACGAACTCCGCCAGCCCGAAATGAGCCTGTTGCAGGCGCGCGGCCAGGACGCGGGGCGCTGCGGTCTCATCGTGGGGCGGCAAGGACTCGTCGTCCGCGAGGTCGTCGACAGGGGCGTCCTGTGGAAGGACGGCCAGAACGTGGTCCGCGGCCAACTGATGGCGCTCTGGGGGACCATCGATGTCGGAAACTACAACTACGTCCTGAAGTACGAGTTCCACGACGACGGCACGATCAGGGCGACGGCCGCGCCTACGGCGCAGAATCTCCCGGGCAGAAGGTCCATCGCGCACACCCACATCGCACTCTGGCGGATCGATGTGGATCTCGGAGGCGCCGGCGGAGATTCCGCCTATGTGCTGCGCCACCGGGAAGACGTCGCAGACGGTTCGTGGTCCGACACCAGAGAGGTCTTCAACGGCGGCACGGAAGGCGCCCTGGACATCGAAGCGACGGAGTTCACACAGCTTCAGGTGGCCGGCGGCGGCGGAGCCTGGGACCTTCGGCCGCTCTACCGAGGCCTCGCACGACACCCTCCGACGTGGATGCGAAATGACTTCTGGGTGACCGTCGCCGGGGCGGGACAGACGTTCTACCCTAGCCTGTCCCTGTACGCTGCCGACAGGCAGAGCATCATCGACTCCGATGTCGTGCTCTGGCACGCCACGCCCGTCCTGCACGTTCCCCGCGGGGAGGACGGCCGTACGGTCAACGGCGCATGGGAAGGCGTCGCCCTGGCCATGCCCGCCGGTTTCGAGCTCAGGCCGCGTGACCTGTTCGACGGCACACCCTTTCATCCCGCGCCGGCGCCGGCCGACGCCGAGGTCGAGATTTCGTTCGGGGCATCGACGTACGCAGTAGAGGAGGGCGGAACCGTCACGGTGGTCGTCCGTCTGGACCGCGAACCGGGCAGAGCCATGGACATCGACCTGGCGCTGAGCCATCAGGGCGGAGCGACCGCTGCCGACTACTCGGGCGTACCCTTCAACGTGCGGTTCGACCCCGGGGTCACAAGCACGAGTTTCCAGGTTTCGGCAACGTCCGACAACGAGGACGAGGGCGCCGAGACCGTGGAGCTTGGCTTCGCCGCCCTTCCGCAGCGAGTCAGCGGCGGCAACTCGGCCACGCTCACGATCCGCGACCGCGAGTGAGGTCTCACGAAGCGCCGCGAGGGAACTCGCGCACGAACTTCACCGATCGCCGCCGGGCGCGGCCGCGCATCGGGAGCGCACTGACTCTCGCGATCGTCCTCTGTCCGCTGCCGACCCGTGGCCAGGCGCCGGCAGGTTGCCTGATGCACTCCGAGCCTCCGGGCCGGACCGCGGCCACCGCTCCCGGGGGGCCGGGTTCGATCGCCTACCAGGAGTTTCCGACAGCCCGGGCCGGCGATCCGGGCAGCACGGCCGAGACCGCCTGGTTCGTGACCTTCGACCACGCCCTCGGACAGGGACTGTTCCTGACCAGCGCCTGGTTTCAACCCGTGGCGGGCGCACGCTGGCTTGAAGTGCTGGGCCGGACCGGGCTGTCGGAGTTCTACACGCGCTACGCGAACGGCAACGGCTTCCGCGAGCTGGGCAGTCACAGCTACGACCTGACGCCGGCGAACAGCGCGGATGCCGGCCGCTGCGGCCGCATCGTGGGACGCGGGGGCAAGGTCGTCCGGGAGGTCGCGGACAAGGGCGTCCTGTGGAAGGACGACGACGCCGTCGTCCGTGGCCAGATGTTGGTGCTGTGGGGAGTCCTCGAGGCCGCCAGCGACAACTACATCCTGAGGTACGAGTTCCACGACGACGGCACGTTCAAGGCGCGAACGGCGCCGACGGGCCGGAACAACCCCCTCCACCCGGGCCTGGCGCATACGCACAGCGCCCTCTGGCGGGTCGACGTGAATCTGAACGGCGCCGGCGGCGATTCGGTGTTCGTGCGACGCCACACGGAGGACCTGTCGACCGGCGCGTGGGCGGACTTGCTGGAGGCGCCCAACAGCGGCAAGGAGGGCGCGGTCGACTTCGAACCCACCGGATTCACGCAGCTCAACGTCGTCGACGGATCGGACGGCTACGACCTGCGGCCGCTCTGGCGCGGCGTGGCGAGGCATCCCGAGACCTGGCTCCGCAACGACTTCTGGGCCACCGTCGCGCGGGACGGGGAGACCAGCTTCCTCGAGCTCGCCGCCTATGCCGCCAACCAGGAAAGCGTGGCGGACGCGGACATCGTGCTCTGGCTCGTCTCGCCGATGCTGCACCTGCCGCGAAACGAAGACGGCCGCAGCGTGGCAGGCGTCTGGGAAGGCGCCGCTCCAGCAACCTGGAGCGGGTTCGATCTGAGGCCGCGGGACGTCTTCGACGGCACACCGTTCCATCCCGGCGCCGAACGGCCGGATCCCTCGGTCAGGGTCTCGTTTGCTTCCGGCGTTCACGAAGTGATGGAAGGCGGGACCGCGAACCTCGTCGTGGAACTGGACCGCGACCCGACGCGGGCCCTGGAGATCGACCTGGCGCGAACACACGAGGGCGGATCGACGGATGCCGACTACTCGGGACTGCCGCGCGCGGTGAGGTTCCATCCGGGGGAGACCCGTCGCGAGTTCCGGGTCGCAGCCACCGTCGACAGCGAGAACGAGGCCTGGGAGGTCGTGCGGCTGACCTTCCGGGACTTGCCGCGCGGCGTGACCGGCGGCAGCCGCACGACGGCCTCCGTCGTCATCCCGGCTGCCAATGGGCCGCCGTTGTCGGTCGAGCCGGCGCTGGCGGTTGAGAGCGCAGGCGAGATCGTCTTCAGGACGGCGCCGGTCACGCCCAGGGTCGGAGACGTCGTCGTGGACTACGCAACCGAGAGCGGCACGGGCGCCGCCGGCGCGCAGGCGGGCGCCGACTTCACCGCAACGAGCGGCAGGCTGACGTTTCCGGCCGGTACGGCGGCTGCCCGGGAGATAACGGTCCACCTCACGGACGATGACGACGCCGAGGAGACGGAGACCTTCCGCCTCCTCCTGAGCGACGCCGGCAGGCCATCGTCCACGCTGGAGGTCCTCGGCACGATTCTCGACGACGACGATCCGGACGCGAACCCGGAAGTGCATGTTTCGTTCGGCGCAGCGACGTATGAAGCAACCGAGGGCGAGAGCGTGAACGTCGCCGTCGAACTGAGCGCGGTCTACCCCCGTCTCCTGGAGATCCCGCTGCTGGCGATCCACCGGGGAGGCGCGACGGCGGCGGACTACTCGGGGCTGCCGCCAGACGTGACCTTCGCCGCCGGTGAAACGGCAACCGAGTTCACGATGGTGGCGGTGGACGATGCGGAAGACGATGACGGCGAGGCGGTAGAGCTGCGTATCGGTTCTCCCTTGCCGCCGGGAGTCTCGCGCGGCGCCGCCGCGGTGCTGGCGATTCAGGACAACGACGGCGGCGGCGACGACGACGGGCCTGGCGGACCTGGCGGCCCCGGAGGTCCCGGCGGACCTGGCGGCCCCGGCGGTCCCGGCGGCCCGCCCCCCGACGACGACGATGATGACGGTGGTGGTGGCGGCGGCGGCGGTGGTGGAGGCGGCGGCGGCGGCACGCCACCCGATGACGGCGGCGGCGGAAGCGGCCCTCCGCGGGCCGCCATCGGCACGGACGCCGACTGCGACGAGACGCTCTGCCGGGCCCGCAGCGGCGAGCGGGTGGCCTTCGAGGACACCGGCAGCGGCACGGTCCGCTCCCGGCTCTGGGACTTCGGCGACGGCCGCAGGAGCGGCAGCCGCACGCCGGTGCAGGTCTGGTCCGAGCCCGGCTTCTACCGGGTCACGCTGCTGGTCGGCAACGGCGAGGCCGAGTCGACCGCGTCCCTGACCTTCCTGGTCGAAGCCGCCGAACCGGCCGGCGCCTGCGCGGCGGGCGACGAGACGCGCTGCCTGCAGGACTCGCGGTTCGCGGTCGAGATCGAGTGGCGGACCGGCGACGGCCGGAGCGGTCCCGGCAAGGTCGTGCGCGAGGGCACGAACGACTCGGGGCTCTTCTGGTTCTTCGAGCCCGGCGACAACTGGGAGGTCCTGGTCAAGGTCCTCGACGGCTGCCCCGTGAACGGCCACGCGTGGGTCTACGCCGCGTCGACGACGGACCTCGGCTACTCGATCGAGGTGACGGACACGGTGACCGGGGCGGTCAGGGAGTACCGGAACGAGCCGGGCATGCCGGCCGCGGCGGTCACCGACGTGACCGCGTTCCCGGAAGGCTGTACCCGATGAAGAGGCGGGCCGGCGACGGCAGTCGCCGCGCGACGCGGACAGCCGGCATCCTCGCCGCGGCGATGCTCGGCCTTCCGGTCGCCGGCGTGCACGGCCAGCCGGCCGGGGAATCCTCGCCGGCCGGGGAAACGTCGGACCCCGTCCTGGAGGGGCTCCTGCCACTCGACGAGGTCCTCGTGCTGGAGACGCCGGCGGTGGTCCGCTCGGAGAGCCTGGCGTCAGTCGAGGCGTTGGTGGAGGAGGCCGATCCAGGTCCGATCCCGTTCGCCGAGCCGTTCGCGGTGGAGGTGACGCCCGCGAGCCGCGGCCGCTGGGAAACGACGAGCGACGGCCGGACCGCGGTGTGGCGTCTGCGCGTCGTGTCGCCCGGGGCGGTTTCGCTCAACCTGGGCTTCACCCGCTACCGGATGCCGCCGGGCGGGAGGCTGCGGGTCTACGCGCCGGAGAGCGGAGAGACGGCGGGTCCGTACACGGACGCGGACAACGAGGAGCACGGCCAGCTCTGGACGTCGATCGTCGACGGCGGGGACGCGGTGATCGAGGTGTCCGTGCCCGCTGACCAGGTGGACGAACTGGAACTCGAGCTCACCTCGGTGAACCGGGGCTTCCGCGACCTCTTCCCCACCGGCGTGTCGTCGCCCGCCCACGCCTCGTGCCACATCGACGTGGCCTGCCCGGACGCCGACCCGTACCGCGACCAGGTGCGCAGCGTCGGCTTCTACACGAGGTACGGGCACGACCGGTGCACCGGCTTCCTGATCAACAACACGGCCCGGGACGGGAAGCCCTACTTCCTGACCGCCCAACACTGCATCTACAGCGCAGCCGGGGCTGCCACCGTGGTCGTGTACTGGAACTACGAGAGCCCGACCTGCGGCGACCGGAGCGGCGGGGCGAGGGCGCAGAACCAGAGCGGAGCGAAGCTGGTGGCGCGCAGCGCCCCGACCGACTTCGCGCTCCTGGAACTCGACGACGAAGTGGACCCGGACCACGACCTGTACTTCGCGGGCTGGAGCGCCGACCCGGCGCCTCCCACCTCCGCCTTCATGGTCCACCACCCTCAGGGCCACGTCAAGTCGATCAGCTTCGAGAACGACCCGCTGACCGTGACGGGCCACCTGACCTCCCTGCGCGACGATTCCCGCTACCTCAGAGTGGCGGGCTGGGATCGCGGCTCCACGGAGGATGGTTCGTCGGGCTCGCCGCTGTTCGATCAGAACAAGCGGGCCGTGGGGTGGCTTCGGGGCGGCAACTCCGCGTGCGGAGACGCCGAAGCGGACTGGGCTGGTCGCCTGGCCGCGGCCTGGTCGGGGCGGGGCGTTCCGGAAGGCCGTCTCGCGGACTGGCTGGACCCGCTGGAGACCCTCGAGACGGCGATCGACGGTCGTCCCTGGAACTACCCGCCGGTCGCGGCCGGCACGCTTCACGGCAAGGCGCTGCGGCTGGCCGACGGCGCCCAGGCGGGCGCGCTGGCGGTGGACGTGGCCCACGGCTTCGTCGATCTCGACGGCGACGACCTCGTCTACACCGCCTCGTCCTCCAGCGATTCGATCGCCACGGCGACGCTCACCGGTTCGACCGTGACGGTGGCCCCGGCGGGCGCCGGCACGGCGACGGTCACGGTGACGGCGAGCGACGGCAAGACCGACCCGGCGAGCGGGACGTTCTCGGTGGCGGTCGGCGCCAACCGCTCGCCCGAGCCTGCCGGCACGCTCGACGCCCTGGCGCTGCGGACAGCCGACGGCGCCGCCACCGTCGAGGTGGAGGACGCTTTCGAGGACGACGACGGCGACACCCTCGGCTACGCCGCCTCGTCGTCCGACACGTCGATCGCGACGGTCTCGGTGTCCGGATCGACCGTGACGGTGACGCCGCTGTCCGGGGGCACGGCGACGATCGCGGTGACGGCCACGGACAGCTCCGGCTCGGCCACGACGGCGAGGCAGGCGTTCGAGGCGACCGTGGCGAGCCGTCCGCCGCTGGCGGTCGGCGCCCTGCCTTCGGTGTCGCTGGTGAACAGGCAGGTCGGCAACGGGGACGAGGCGATCGATCTGAGGGGCGCCTTCCAGGATCCGGACGGCGACGTTCTCCGGTACGCCGCCTCGTCGTCCGACGAAACCGTCGCCACGGTGAGCGTGTGGCGCAGTACGGCGACCGTCAGTCCGGTATCGGTCGGCACGGCGACGATCACGTTGACGGCGACGGACGTCCACGGGTCGAACACGGCAGCGACCCGGACCCTGGCGGTGACGGTGGAGAACGGTCCGCCGGAAGTCGGCCCGTCGGCGTCCGGGGTCTTCGATCTCTGGCTTGCCCTGGGCCCCCGCTCGGCCGACCTGTCGGCCATGTTTCTCGATCCGGACGGCGACGAGATGACCTACGAGGTCTCGTCCGCCGACCCGACCAGGGCGACCGTTGCCCTCGTCGGCTCGAAGATGACGGTATCGCCCAAGGCCGAAGGCGGGGTCGTCCTGACGGCGACGGCGACCGATCCCGGCGGTTCGAACGTTTCGACGCCGCACGAGATGGCGGCCTACGTGCTGACGGTGGCCGGTCGGCAGGGGCCCGCGGTCGCGATCGTTTCACCGGACGTCGTGGCGGAGGGCGGCGGCGAACTGGTCTTCAAGGTCGGCATGACCGCGTCGGCCAGCGGCGCCGTATCCGTGGACTACGCGACCTCGGACGGCTCGGGGCCGTCCGGTGCGCGTGCCGGGGTCGACTACCGGGCGGCGAGCGGCACGCTGACGTTCACGGCGGGTTCGACGGCCACGCAGGCGGTCGCCGTGTCGATCATCGACGACGTCGACGACGCCGACGTGGAGGAGAAGACCCTCGTGCTGACCCTCGGCAACGCGCAGGGCGCGCCGCTGCTCGGAGGCGGTTCGACCCTGCGGGAAACGGGGATCATCCGGGACGACGACGACCCGCATGTCGCGGCGCGTTTCGGGGCGCCGAACCACGAGGCGACGGAGGGCCGGCAGGTGACGGTGGAGGTCCTCCTCGACCGCGCCCCGGAGCGCGAGATCGAGCTTTTCCTCGAGGCGACGCACCACGGCGGCGCCACGGCCGGCGACTACTCGGGCGTGCCGTCGAGGCTGACGTTCGGCCCGAACGAGACCAGGCGGACCTTCGTGTTCGCGGCCACCGCCGACGCGGAGGACGACGACGGCGAGGCCGTCGTGCTGCGCTTCGCGGCGCCGCTGCCCGACCGGGTCACGGCCGGCGGCAGAACCACGCTTGCCATCCTGGACGACGACGACGGCGACGGCACGCCGACGCCCCGGCCCCCGGACAACGACGACGGCGACGACGACGACGGACCTGGCGGCCCCGGCGGACCTGGCGGCCCTGGCGGCCCCGGCGGACCTGGCGGCCCCGGTGGCCCTGGCGGACCTGGCGGCCCCGGCGGACCTGGCGGCCCTGGCGGCCCCGGAGGTCCCGGCGGCCCCGGCGGCCCCGGCGGCCCCGGCGGCCCGCCCCCCGACGACGATGATGATGACGACGGCGGCGGCGCCCCGCCCCCCAGTGGTGGTGGCGGCGGCGGGACGCCTCCCAGTGGCGGTGGTCCGCCTCGCGCGGCCATCACCACGGACGCCGACTGCGACGAGACGCTCTGCCGCGCCCGCAGCGGCGAGCGGGTGGCCTTCCAGGACACCGGCAGCGGCACGGTCCGCTCCCGGCTCTGGGACTTCGGCGACGGCCGGAAAAGCCGCAGCCGCGCTCCGGTGCAGGTCTGGTCCGAGCCCGGCTTCTACCGGGTCACGCTGCGCCTGAGCGACGGCGAGGCCGAGTCGACCGCGTCCCTGACCTTCCTGGTCGAAGCCGCCGAACCGGCCGGCGCCTGCGCGGCGGGCGACGAGACGCGCTGCCTGCAGGACTCGCGCTTCGCGGTCGAGGTCGAGTGGCGGACCGCCGGCGGCCGGAGCGGTCCCGGCAAGGTCGTGCGCGAGGGCACGAACGACTCGGGGCTCTTCTGGTTCTTCGAGCCCGGCGACAACTGGGAGGTGCTGGTCAAGGTCCTCGACGGCTGCTCCGTGAACGGACACGCGTGGGTGTACGCCGCGTCGACGACCGACCTCGGCTACTCGATCGAGGTGACGGACACGGTGACCGGGGCGGTCAGGGAGTACCGGAACGAGCCGGGCGAGCCGGCGGCGGCGGTCACCGACGTGACCGCCTTCCCGGAAGGCTGCAACAGATGATCGAAGGGCGACGGCCGGTCCCACGGGGCGAGTTCAAGGGGCTCAACGGCTCGTCTCCTGCTCGCCGCGGCGATGCTCGGCCTGCCGGTCGCCTGTGCGGGACCCGCGGATCTCATGGAAACGTCGTCTGAATGAACCGATAGATCGCCCAAACATCAGTCATCGCGGGTCATGATTTGTGCTTCTCATGCGGAAGCGTCTCCCGCGTTCTGGCCGGCTCTTCAGGCCGGATTGTCTCGCCGCCCTGATCGTGGTCGCCGCAAGCGGCGCCGCGGCGCAGGACGTCGGCCTGTTCCTTCCGCTCGAGACTGCGGCGGCGGACTCCGTCGCGGCCGCGGCGCGGGTCCGTGGCGCCGGCGACGTCACGACGATCCGGGAACGCCTGGTCGAGATCGACTTCTCGCAACTCGCCGCCTTCGACTCTCTGGCCGCGAGCGTGAGCGCGTCCTCCTCGGAGGCCCCGGAGGTCCCGGTGGGGGAGGTCTCCGAAGTCGCCGTGCCGGCAGCGCGGCTGCGGCTCAATCTCTTCGAGGACACGGTGATCACGGCCGTGGTCGACCGGGTCGCGCCGACGCCGTCGGGCTATGCGCTGTGGGGCAGCCTCGAGGGCATCGACCTGGGCACCCTGACCCTGGTCGTCAACGGAACGGTCGTGACCGGCACGGTGCGGAGTCCGGCCGGGACCTACGTCATCGTTCCGTCCGGAGACGGGGTCGCGGTGCGCGAGGAGGATCTGTCGCGGCTGGCGCCCGGAGAGGAACCGTTCCTGTGGCCGCCCCCGGAGGACGAGCCGCGCGACGATCCCCGGACACGCGGCCCCGAGGAAGAGCGTCCGCCGGACGGCGCCCTGTTTCAGCGGCCGGTATCCGGCGCTCCTTCCGGCCCGGGCCGGCGGTCAAGCCGTCCCGTTCCGGCGGCGGTGCGGGCCAGGGCCGCCCCGGACCGGCTCGCCGCCGCGCAGACGGTGACGGCCGACGACGGCTCGGTCATCGATCTCCTCGTCCTGTACACGACGGCCGCCCGGCAGGGCGCGGGCGGGACCGCGCAGATCGAGGCGCAGATCGACCTGTGGGTATCCGAAACGAACCAGGCCCTTGCCGCCAGCGGCGTGACCCTGAGGGTCGACGTCGCCTGGCGCGAGGAAGTGGACTACGTCGAGGGACTGGACCAGCAGAACGACCTCGACCGCCTGACCGGGCAGGGCGACGGCTGGCTCGACCACGTCCACGATCTGCGCGACATCTACGCCGCCGACATCGTCCACCTGATCTACGAGCGGGATCCGTCGCTGGCGGTCGGCATTGCGTGGCAGATCTGGCGGTTCGACGCGGACGCCGACCAGGCGGCCTTCAGCCTGTCGAACCGACGCGCCTACGACGGACTCTTCGCCCACGAACTGGGCCACAACATGGGCCTCGGCCACGACCGCTACGTGCTGAAGCAGGCCGGCTATCTCGAGCCGGATCACGGAAGGTACAACAAGCCCTACGCGCACAGTTACGGCTACGTCAACCAGCGGATGTTCGAGCCGGGCGCGGCCGAGACGAGCCGGTGGCGCACGGTCATGGCCTACCGCCGGCAATGCAACCACGTCCTGAACGCCGGATGCGAGCTCCTCCTGCGTTTCTCCAACGCGGATCAGGAGTTTCGCGGAGACCCCATGGGCGTGCCCGGCGACCAGCCCAGCAGCACCGTCGACGGGCCTTCCGACGCCCGCAAGACGATCGAACTGACCAGGGCGAAGATCGCCAACTTCCGGCCCAGCAGCGACAGGACCCGGTGCCTGTACCGGGTGAGGCCGAACCGGCTTCTCGCGCTGGAGGCCGGAGGGACGCATGAGCTCCACGTGACCGCCAGGCCCGGCTGCGCCTGGACCGCCGCGAGCAACGACGCCTTCCTCTCGGTGACCGGCGGAGCAAGCGGCAGCGGCAGCGGCACGGTGACCTACACGGTGTCGGAGCACACCGGCAAGACGCGCCGCGCGGGGACGTTGACCGTCGGGGGCCAGACCATCGACATCGGCCAGATCGGAACCGACACGCCGGGCATCTGCCGGCGCACCCGGCAGGTTGTCGAAGCGGTCATGAAGGACCAGAGAGTCACGCATTGCTGGGACGTGACCGACCAGCACCTGGAGAGCATGAGCGGCCTCTCTCTCGGCGCCGCAGCAATGACCTCGCTCAAGGCGGACGACCTGGCCGGCATGTCGAACATCACGAGCTTCCGGGCGGACTACAACCGCCTGACGACGCTGCCGTCCGGCCTCTTCGCCAACACGCCGAAACTGGAGGTCATCCTTGTCAGCGACAACGAACTGACCTCGTTGCCGGCCGACATCTTTCAGGGGCTTGCCAAGCTACGGAAGCTGTTCCTGCAGCGCAACTACCTGACATCGCTGCAGCCCGGCATCTTCGACGGCCTGAGCGGCCTGACGTTTCTCGCCGTGGCGGAGAACCGGTTGACGGCGTTGCCCGCAGGCGTCTTCGACGGTCTGACGGACCTGGATGAACTCTACCTGAGCTACAACCGGCTCGAGTCGTTGCCCGCGGATGCCTTCGACGATCACTCGAAACTCCAGACTCTCTGGATGCACCACAACCGTCTGAAGACGGTTTCGGCGACTCAGTTCGCCAATCTCGTGAGGCTCGTGGACCTCACGTTGTCAACCAACGAGATCGCGACCCTGCCGGCGGGGGTCTTCGACAATCTGGGCCGTCTGGAGGCGCTGGCCCTGTTGCGCAACCGCCTCACGACGCTGCCCGCCGGGACGTTCGACGGACTCACCCGCCTGAAGAAACTGAGCGTGAGCTCGAACGAACTGCAAGCGCTGCCGGCGGGGTTGTTCAGCGATCTCGGCAGGTTGGAGAGTCTGTACTTCTCCCACAACCGCCTGGAGTCGTTGCCCGCGGGCGTCTTCGACAACCTCTCGCAAGTCCGGATCCTGTACATGTACGGCAACGGTCTGACGGCGCTGTCCCGGGATGTGTTCGCCAATCTGGCGAATCTCGAGGATCTCAGATTCAGCTTCAACCAACTGCAGAACCTGCCGGACGGCCTGTTCGAGGGTCTTCGCAGCCTCAGGCACTTGAGCACGCTGGGGAATCCGGGATCGCCCTTTGCCTTCCCGATCAACCTCGTCCGCACCGACAACGGCTCATCGCCGCAGGAAGCGACGATCGCCGTGGAGGCGCGGCACGGCGCGGCGTTCCCTCTGACCATCGATCTGTCGGCCACGGGCGGCACGCTCTCGGCCACCAGGGCGACCGTGGCGGCGGGCGACTTGCGGAGCGATCCGATCACGGTGACGCGAACAGGCCTCGCCGGAGTGAAGGTCCGTCTGGGCACGGAGCCGGCCCTGGGCGGCGCCAGGAGCGGGCTGCGCCCGCGGGCGGGCCCGCCGCTCGAAATGTTCGTGCCGAACCGGCCGCCGGCGAGCCTGGGGACACTGGCGGCGCGGACGCTGCGGATGGACGAGGGCGCCTTGTCGCTGGATGTCGTCACCGGCTTCCTGGACCCGGACGGCGACGCCCTGACCTACGGCGCGTCGTCCGCGAACGACGCCGTGGCGACCGTGAGCCTGACGGGCTCGACGTTGACGCTGACGCCGGTGGCGGCGGGCAGCACGACGGTGACGGTGACGGCGAGCGACGCCGGTGGTTCGGGGGGTACGGCGAGCCAGAGCTTCGCGGTGACCGTGCATCGCCGCCGCGGCGTCACGGCGACGCCCGGCAGCCTGGCCCTCGACGAAGGGACGAGCGCCTCCTACGCCGTGGCGCTGGACGCCCCTCCGTCCGGCCCGGTGACGGTCAGTCCCTCAGCGCCGGCCGGCACGGACGTCTCCGTCAGTCCGTCGCAGCTCGTGTTCGGAACCGGGAACTGGAACGTCGGGCAGACGGTGACCGTGTCGGCGGCCGACGACAACGACGCCATTGCCCCCGCCGAGGCCACGGTCACCCACGCGGTGAGCGGCGCCGACTACGCCTCGGTCACGGCGCCCGGAGTGAAGGTGAAGATCGTCGAGACGGACGCGCCGACCCTGTCGGTAGCGGCGGCGAAGGCGGCGGAAGGCGGCGGCACGCTCACCTTCGAGGTGACGCTCAGCCAGGCGAGCAGTTCCGCCGTCACCGTGGACTACGCGACGTCGGACCGTTCGGGGTCCGCGGCGGCAACCGCGGGGTCGGACTACCGGGCGGTCAGCGGCACGCTGACGTTCCCGGCGACCTCGACCGCGGCCCGGGAGATCGCCGTGCCGGTCATCGCCGACAGCGAGGACGAAGAGGAGCGGGAGACGTTCCTGCTGACCCTCAGCAACGCCGTGAACGCCTCGCTGGCCGGAGGCGGCGGGACCTTCGAGGTGCTCGGAACGATCGAAGACGACGACGACCCGCTGATCACGCCGTCGTTCGAGTCGGCGAGCTACGAGGTGGCGGAGGGCCGGCAGGTCACGATCGTGATCCTCCTCGACCGCGACCCGGAACGGGAGGTGACGCTGGTTCCGGAGATGGCGCACCTCGACGGTGCGGCGGCCGCCGACTACTCGGGGGTGCCGTCCTCCTTGACCTTCGGCAGCGGCGAGACGAGGCGGGAGTTCCGGTTCACCGCCACCGACGACGGCGAGGACGACGACGGCGAAAGGGTGGTGCTGGGCTTTGCGAAGCCCTGGCCCGACTCGGTTTCCGGCACGGAAGCGACCACGGTGGTGATCCGGGACGACGACGATCCGCACGTCGCGGCGTCGTTCGAGTCGGCGCGCCACGAGGTAGCCGAGGGTGGCGCGGCGACGGTCGCGGTCCTGCTCGACCGCGACCCGGAGCGCGAGGTGACGCTGTACCTGGACGTGGCGCATCAGGGCGGGGCGACGGGGGCCGACTACTCGGGGGTGCCGTCCGCCGTGACCTTCGGCAGCGGCGAGACGAGGCGGGAGTTCCGGTTCACCGCCACCGACGACGGTGAGGACGACGACGGCGAGGCCGTCGTGCTGCGCTTCGGAACGCCGCTGCCCGGCCGGGTCACGGCGGGCGCCGGAACCACGCTTGCGATCCTGGACGACGACACGCCGCTCCAGTCCCCGGACGTGGACGATGCCGTCGACCCCGACGGTCGCGACGACGACACGCCGCCGCCCCGACCCCCGGACGATGACGATGATGACGGCGACGACGACGACGACGACGACGACGACGACGGCGACGACGACGACGGCGACGACGACGACGGCGGCGGCCCCGACGGCCCTGGGGGTCCTGGGGGTCCTGGCGGCCCTGGAGGTCCCGCCGGCCCCGGCGGCCCGTCCCCCAATGACGACGATGATGATGACGGTGGTGGCGGCGGTGGCGGCGGCACGCCACCCGATGACGGCGGCGGCGGAAGCGGCCTTCCGCGGGCCGCGATCGGGACGGACGCCGACTGCGACGAGACGCTATGCCGCGCCCGCACCGGCGAGCCGGTGTCGTTCCAGGACACCGGCAGCGGCACGGTCCGCTCCCGGCTCTGGGACTTCGGAGACGGTCGGAAGAGCCGCAGCCGCACTCCGGTGCAGGTCTGGTCCGAGCCCGGCTTCTACAAGGTCACGCTGCTGGTCGGCAACGGCGATGCCGAGTCGACCGCGTCCCTGACCTTCCTGGTCGAAGCCGCCGAACCGGCCGGCACGTGCGCGGCGGGCGACGAGACCCGCTGCCTGCAGGACTCGCGGTTCGCGGTCGAGGTCGAGTGGCGGACCGCCGGCGGCCGGAGCGGGCCGGCCAAGGTCGTGCGCGAGGGCACGAACGACTCGGGACTCTTCTGGTTCTTCGAGCCCGGCGACAACTGGGAGGTCCTGGTCAAGGTCCTCGACGGCTGCCCCGTGAACGGCCACGCGTGGGTGTACGCCGCGTCGACGACGGACCTCGGCTACTCCATCGAGGTCACGGACACGGTGACCGGGGCGGTCAGGGAGTACCGGAACGAGCCCGGGCAGCCGGCGGCGGCGGTCACCGACGTGACCGCCTTCCCGGAAGGCTGTACCCGATGAAGAGCCGGGCCGGCGACGGCAGTCGCCGCGCGACGCGGACAACCGGCATCCTCGCCGCGGCGATGCTCGGCCTGCCGGTCGCCGGCGCGCACGGCCAGCCGGCCGGGGAAACGTCGTCGGCCGGCCCGGCGGACCCCGTCCTGGAGGGCCTTCTGCCGCTCGACGAGGTGCTCGTGCTGGAGACGCCGGCAGTGGTCCGCTCGGAGAGCCTGGCGTCAGTCGAGGCGTTGGTGGAGGAGGCCGATCCAGGTCCGGTGCCGTTCGCCGAGCCGTTCGCGGTGGAGGTGACGCCCGCCGGCCGCGGCCGCTGGGAAACGACGAGCGACGGCCGGACCGCGGTGTGGCGCCTGCGCGTCGTGTCGCCCGGCGCGGTTTCGCTCAACCTGGGCTTCACCCGCTACCGGATGCCGCCGGGCGGGAGGCTGCGGGTCTACGCGCCGGAGAGCGGCGAAACGGCGGGTCCGTACACGGACGCGGACAACGAGGAGCACGGTCAGCTCTGGACGCCGATCGTCGCCGGCGGGGACGCCGTGATCGAGGTGGCGGTGCCGGTGGACCGGATGAACGAGCTGGAACTCGAACTCACCGCGGTGAACCGGGGCTTCCGCGACCTCTTCCCGACCGGCGTGTCGTCGCCCTCGCACGCCTCGTGCCAAATCGACGTGGCGTGCCCGGACGCCGACCCGTACCGCGACCAGGTGCGCAGCGTCGGCATGTACTCGAAGTTCGGCAGGGCCACGTGCAGCGGGTTTCTGGTCAACAACACGGCCCGGGACAGGAAGCCGTACTTCATCACCGCTGAACACTGTGTTGACACCGCGGACGAGGCAGCCAGCGTCGTCGTGTACTGGAACTACGAGAGTCCGACCTGCGGCGCCAGAGACGGCGGGTCGCGGGACCAGAACCAGAGCGGCGCGAGGCTTGTGGCCAGGCACGAACCGACCGACTTCACGCTCCTGGAACTGGACGACGACGTCGACCCGGCCCACAACCTGTACTTCGCGGGGTGGAATGCCGACCCGGCGCCTCCCTCCTCCACATTCATGGTCCACCATCCCCGGGTCCACGTCAAGTCGATCGGCTTCGCGAACGGCCCGCTGACCGCGACGGACCGTTTCCCCTCGGACCGCGGCCGCGCCCACTACCTCAAAGTGGCTCGCTGGAATCGCGGCGCCCCGGAGCGAGGTTCGTCGGGCTCGCCGTGGTTCGACCAGGACAAACGGGCCGTGGGAGTGCTCTCGGGCGGTGAATCCGAATGCGGAACGGACGGCCCGGACTGGGCTGGCCGTCTGGCCGCGGCCTGGTCGGGGCAGGGCGTTCCTCGGGGCCGTCTCGCGGACTGGCTGGACCCGCTGGACACCCTCGAGACGGTGATCGACGGCCGGCCCGGGCACTACGCACCCGCGGCGGCGGGCACGCTTCACGACAAGGCGCTGCGGCTGGCCGACGGCGCCCAGGCGGGCGCGCTGGCGGTGGACGTGGCCCACGGCTTCGTCGATCTCGACGGCGACGACCTCGTCTACACCGCGTCGTCCTCCAGCGATTCGATCACCACGGCGACGATCACCGGTTCGACCGTGACGGTGGCCCCGGCGGGCGCCGGCACGGCCACGGTCACGGTGACGGCGAGCGACGGCAAGACCGACCCGGCGAGCCGCACGTTCTCGGTGGCGGTCGGCGCCAACCGCTCGCCCGAGCCCTCGGGCACGCTCGCCGCCCTGTCGCTGCGGACAGCCGACGGCGCCGGGTCGGTCGACGTGGCGGACGCCTTCGAGGACGACGACGGCGACACCCTCGGCTACGCCGCCTCGTCGTCCGACACGTCGATCGCGACGGTCTCGGTCTCCGGATCGACGGTGACCGTGACGCCGCTGTCCGGGGGCACGGCGACGATCGCGGTGACGGCCACGGACAGCTCCGGCTCGGCCACGACGGCGAGGCAGGCGTTCGAGGCGACCGTGGCGAGCCGTCCGCCGCAGGCGGTCGGCGCCTTGCCTCCGCTGTCCCTGGTGAACAGGCGGGTCGGCAACGGGGCCGTGACGATCGATCTGAGGAATGTCCTCCAGGATCCGGACGGCGACATCGTCCGGTACGCCGCTTCGACGTCCGACGACACCGTCGCCACGGTGAACGTCTGGCGCCACACGGCCACCGTGAGTCCGGTTTCGGTCGGCACGGCGACGATCACGTTTACGGCGACGGACGTCGACGGGTCGAACACGGCGACGACCCGGACCCTGGCGGTGACGGTGGAGAACGGTCCGCCGGAAGTGCGCCGGTCGGCGTTCCTGGAGTTCGACCTGTGGTTGGTCGTGGGCGCCCGCTCGACCGATCTGGCCGCCCTGTTCTCGGACCTGGAGGGCGACGACCTGACCTACGAGATCTCCCCCACCGACACCGCCGTCGCGACCGTTTCCGTCGCCGGCTCGAAGATGAGGGCGTCGCCCAAGGTCCCCGGCCGGGCCTTCGTGACGGTGACGGCCAGGGATCCCGCCGGTTCGAACACTCCGGTACCGCACACGATAGCGGTCGACGTGCGGAGGGAGGCCCATGTCTACGATACCGTCGTCGCGATCGCTTCACCGGACGTCGTGGCGGAGGGCGCCGGCGAGCTGGTCTTCGACGTCAGCCTGACCGGGCCGAGCATCAACCTCACGTCCGTGGAGTACGCGACGTCGGACGGTTCGGGGCCGTCCGGTGCGCGTGCCGGGGTCGACTACGAGGCGGCGACCGGCAGGCTGTGGTTCACGAGCCGCCGGGAGACGGTCGCCGTCAAGCTCATCGACGACGACGTGGTCGACGCCGTGGAGGAGAAGACCCTCGTGCTGACGCTCAGCAACGTGCGGGGCTCGCCGCTGCTCGGAGGCGGTTCGACCTTGCGGGAAACGGCGACCATCCGGGACGACGACAACCCGCATGACGACAACCCGCATGTCGCGGCGCGTTTCGGGGCGCTGAACTACGAGGCGGCGGAGGGCCGGCAGGTGACGGTGGAGGTCCTCCTCGACCGCACCCCGGAGCGGGAGATCGAGCTTCTCCTCGAGGCGACGCATCACGGGGGCGCCACGGCCGCCGACTACTCGGGCGTGCCGTCGAGCGTGACGTTCGGCCCGAACGAGACCAGGCGGACCTTCCCGTTCGCGGCCACCGCCGACGCGGAGGACGACGACGGCGAGGCCGTCGTGCTGCGCTTCGCGGCGCCGCTGCCCGACCGGGTCACGGCCGGCGGCAGAACCACGCTTGCCATTCTGGACGACGACGGCGGCGGCCCTGGCGGCCCTGGCGGCCCTGGCGGCCCTGGCGGCCCTGGAGGTCCCGGCGGTCCCGGCGGTCCTGGAGGTCCCGGCGGTCCTGGCGGCCCCGGCGGCCCCGGCGGCCCGTCCCCCAATGACGACGATGATGATGATGACGGCGGCGGCGGCCCGCCCCCCAGTGGTGGTGGTGGCGGCGGCGGGACGCCTCCCAGTGGCGGTGGTCCGCCTCGGGCTGCGATCGGCACGGACGCCGACTGCGACGAGACGCTATGCCGGGCCCGCACCGGCGAGCGGGTGGCCTTCGAGGACACCGGCAGCGGCACGGTCCGCTCCCGGCTCTGGGACTTCGGAGACGGTCGCAGGAGCGGCAGCCGCGCTCCGGTGCAGGTCTGGTCCGCACCCGGCTTCTACCGGGTCACGCTGCGCCTGAGCGACGGCGAGGCCGAGTCGACCGCGTCCCTGACCTTCCTGGTCGAAGCCGCCGAACCGGCGGGTGCCTGCGCGGCGGGCGACGAGACGCGCTGCCTGCAGGACTCGCGCTTCGCGGTCGAGGTCGAGTGGCGGACCGCCGACGGCCGGAGCGGTCCCGGCAAGGTCGTGCGCGAGGGCACGAACGACTCGGGGCTCTTCTGGTTCTTCGAGCCCGGCGACAACTGGGAGGTCCTGGTCAAGGTCCTCGACGGCTGCACCGTGAACGGGCACGCGTGGGTCTACGCCGCGTCGACGACGGACCTCGGCTACTCGATCGAGGTCACGGACACGGTGACCGGGGCGGTCAGGGAGTACCGGAACGAGCCCGGGCAGCCGGCGGCGGCGGTCACCGACGTGACCGCCTTCCCGGAAGGCTGTACACGATGAAGAGCCGGGCCGGCGACGGCAGTCGCCGCGCGACGCGGACAGCCGGCATCCTCGCCGCGGCGATGCTCGGCCTGCCGGTCGCCGGCGCGCACGGCCAGCCGGCCGGAGAAACGTCGCCGGCCGGCCCGGCGGACCCCGTCCTGGAGGGGCTTCTGCCGCTCGGCGAGGTGCTCGTGCTGGAGACGCCGGCGGTGGTTCGCTCGGAGAGTCTGGCGTCGTTCGAGGCGCTCGAGAGCGAGGCCGATCCAGGTCCGGTGCCGTTCGCCGAGCCCTTCGCGGTGGAGGTGACGCCCGCCGGCCGCGGCCGCTGGGAAACGACGAGCGACGGCCGGACCGCGGTGTGGCGCCTGCGCGTCGTGTCGCCCGGCGCGGTTTCGCTCAACCTGGGCTTCACCCGCTACCGGATGCCGCCGGGCGGGAGGCTGCGGGTCTACGCGCCGGAGAGCGGCGAAACGGCGGGTCCGTACACGGACGCGGACAACGAGGAGCACGGTCAGCTCTGGACGCCGATCGTCGCCGGCGGGGACGCCGTGATCGAGGTGGCGGTGCCGGCGGACCGGATGAACGAGCTGGAACTCGAACTCACCGCGGTGAACCGGGGCTTCCGCGACCTCTTCCCGACCGGCGTGTCGTCGCCTGCACACGCCTGGTGCCATATCGACGTGGCGTGTCCGGAGGCCGACCCCTACCGCGACCAGGTGCGCAGCGTTGGCTTCTACACGAGGTCCGGACGGGACTGGTGCACGGGGTTCATGCTCAACAACACGGCCCGAGACCGGAGGCCCTACTTCATGACCGCAGCACATTGCCTCGGTACCGCGGACGAGGCAGCCAGCGTCGTCGTGTACTGGAACTACGAGAGTCCGACCTGCGGCGCCAGAGACGGCGGGTCGCGGGAGCAGAACCAGAGCGGCGCCAGGCTTGTGGCGGTCAACGTCGCGAGCGACGCCACGCTCCTGGAACTCGACGACGAGGTGGACCCGGACCACGACGTGTACTTCGCCGGCTGGAGCGTGGACCCGGCGCCTCCCTCTTCGGCGTTCACGATCGGTCATCCCCAAACGCACGTCAAGTCGATCACCCTCGGGAGCGATCCGTTGACCGTGACGGAGTACCGCACCAACGAACGCCGCGGTGGCCACTACCTGAGAACGCCTGGCTGGGATCGCGGCACCCTGGAGCCAGGTTCGTCGGGCTCTCCGTGGTTCGACCAGGACAAGCGAGTCGTGGGGGTGCACAGGGGCGGGACCTCCGACTGCGGAAGGGACGGCCCGGACTGGGCGGGCCGTCTGGCCTCCGCGTGGACGCGCCCCGACGCACCGGCGCGCCGCCTTGCGGACTGGCTGGACCCGATCGAGACCTTCGAGACGGCGATCGACGGCCTTCCCTGGAACCACCCGCCGGTCGCGGCCGGCACGCTTCACGACAAGGCGCTGCGCCTTGCCGACGGCGCCCAGGCCGGTTCGCTGGCGGTGGACGTGGCGCACGGCTTCGTCGATCTCGACGGCGACGACCTCGTCTACACGGCGTCGTCCTCCAGCGAGACAACAGTCGCGACGACGATCCAGGGTTCGACCGTGACGGTGGCCCCGGCGGGCGCCGGCACGGCCACGGTCACGGTCACGGCGAGCGACGGCAAGGTCGATCCGGCGAGCCGGACGTTCTCGGTGACGGTCGGCGCCAACCGCTCGCCCGAGCCCGTCGGCACGCTCGACGCCCTGTCGCTGCGAATAGCCGACGGCGCCGGGTCCGTCGACGTGGCGGACGCGTTCGAGGACGACGACGGCGACACCCTCGGCTACGCCGCCTCGTCGTCCGACACGTCGATCGCGACGGTGTCGATCTCGGGCTCGACGGTGACCGTGACCCCTCTGTCCGGGGGCTCGGCGACGATCGTGGTGACGGCCACGGACAGCTCCGGCTCGGCGACGACGGCGAGGCAGGCGTTCGAGGCGACCGTGGCGAGCCGTCCGCCGCAGGCGGTCGGCGCGTTGCCTTCGGTGTCGCTGGTGAACAGGCGGGTCGGCAACGGGGACGAGGCGATCGATCTGAGGGGCGCCTTCCAGGATCCGGACGGCGACGTTCTCCGGTACGCCGCCTCGTCGTCCGACGAAACCGTCGCCACGGTGAGCGTGTGGCGCAGTACGGCGACCGTCAGTCCGGTATCGGTCGGCACGGCGACGATCACGTTGACGGCGACGGACCGGGACGGCTCGAACATGGCGGCGGCGCAGACCATCGGCGTCACCGTGGAGAACGGTCCCCCGGAGGTCGTCCGCGGCGCGATCAGCGACTTCAGGGTGCCGCGGGCCGGCGGCGCCCGCACCATCGATCTGGAGGCCGTGTTCGCGGACCCGGACGGAGACGGCCTCACCTACCAGGCCACGTCGGCCGATCCGGCGATCGCAAGCGTCACCGTCGCCGGTTCGAAGGTGACGGTGCAGCCCGTCGTCTTCGCCACTGTCGCCGTGACGTTGACGGCGACGGATGCCGGCGGTTCGAACACCCCCGTGTCGCACGAGGTGCTGGTCTGGGTCTCGAACTCCGCGCCTCGGGTGCAGCGGACTCCGCGCCTCCACCTGCGAGTGGGCGACCCCGCCACGACGGTCGACGTTGCGCCGTTCTTCGTGGATCCCGACGGGGACGCCCTCACCTACGACCCCATCGTCTGGGGCGACCCAGTCGTGGAAGTCGTCGGTGTCCAGGGCAGCATCGTGACGATCGCGCCGAGGAAGGCCGGGCTCGGGATCGTCGGCGTCGGGGCCACGGACGGTTTCTGGACGGTCTCCGCGGCTCTCGACGTGACCGTCAGCGGTTCGCAGGACGCCGCGATCGCGCTCCAGTCGCCCGGCGCCGTGGCGGAGAGCGGCGGCGAGCTCCTCTTCCGGGCGGGCCTGACCGCGGCGAGCAGTGCCGCGGTGACCGTGGACTACGCGACCTCGGACGGCCCGGGTGCGACCGGGGCGCGGGCCGGGGTCGACTACCAGGCGGCGAGCGGCACGCTGACGTTCGCGGCGGGTTCGACCGCGGCGCAGACGGTCGCCGTGTCGATCATCGACGACGACGCCGACGCCGACGTCGAGGAGAAGACCCTCCTGCTGACGCTCAGCGGCGCGCAGGGGGCGCCGCTGCTCGGAGGCGGTTCGACGTTGCAGGAGACGGGGACCATCCGGGACGATGACGACCCGCACGTCGCGGCGCGTTTCGGGGCGCTGGACTACGAGGCGAGGGAGGGCCGGCAGGCGACGGTCGCGGTCCTCCTCGACCGCGCCCCGGAACGGGACGTGGAGCTCCGCCTCGAGGCGACGCACCACGGCGGCGCCACGTCCGCCGACTACTCGGGCGTGCCGTCCTCCGTGACGTTCGGCCCGAACGAGACCAGGCGGACGTTCGTGTTCGCGGCCACCGCCGACGCGGAGGACGACGACGGCGAGGCCGTCGTGCTGCGCTTCGCGGCGCCGCTGCCCGACCGGGTCACGGCCGGCGGCAGAACCACGCTTGCCATTCTGGACGACGACGGCGGCGGCACGCCGCCGCCCCAGCCACCGGACGACGGCGGCGGTCCTGGCGGTCCTGGCGGTCCCGGCGGTCCCGGCGGCCCTGGCGGCCCGCCCCCCGACGACGACGATGATGATGACGGTGGTGGCGGCGGCGGCGGCCCGCCCCCCAGTGGTGGTGGCGGCGGCGGCGGGACGCCTCCCGGTGGCGGCGGTCCGCCTCGCGCGGCGATCACCACGGACGCCGACTGCGACGAGACGCTATGCCGCGCCCGCACCGGCGAGCGGGTGGCCTTCGAGGACACCGGCAGCGGCACGGTCCGCTCCCGGCTCTGGGACTTCGGAGACGGCCGCAGGAGCGGCAGCCGCACGCCGGTGCAGGTCTGGTCCGAGCCCGGCTTCTACCGGGTCACGCTGCGCCTGAGCGACGGCGAGGCCGAGTCGACCGCGTCCCTGACCTTCCTGGTCGAAGCCGCCGAGCCGGCCGGCGCCTGCGCGGCGGGCGACGAGACCCGCTGCCTGCAGGATTCGCGCTTCGCGGTCGAGGTCGAGTGGCGGACCGCCGACGGCCGGAGCGGTCCCGGCAAGGTCGTGCGCGAGGGCACGAACGACTCGGGACTGTTCCACTTCTTCGAGCCCGGCGACAACTGGGAGGTCCTGGTCAAGGTGCTCGACGGCTGCACCGTGAACGGCCACGCGTGGGTGTACGCCGCGTCGACGACGGACCTCGGCTACTCGATCGAGGTCACGGACACCGTGACGGGCGCCGTCCGGGAGTACCGGAACGAGCCGGGCATGCCGGCCGCGGCGGTCACCGACGTGACGGCGTTCCCCAGCGCCTGCCGCGCCGACTGAGGCGCCGCGCGGCAAGGCCGACCGGGGCCGTGCGGCCCCGATCGTGCCGGCACGACGCAACTGCCGCTGCGCACGGCCCGGTGACATCGCCCTATCATCGTCAACTTTTGCCGATACATCGCCCAACGATCAGTGATCGTGTGCCAGTATCCCCGGTTGCCGCCCCGCCTCCTTGCGCTTGTTCTGAACTGGTGTCTGACCGCTTCCGTCTCCTTCCGGCCATCGCGGCCGTGCTGGCCTTCGGCCTGGGCGCGGCCGGCAGCGCCGAAGCCCAGGGTGTCTGCAATCGCACGGCGCAGGTGCAGAAGGTGATCACCGACAGCGCCGGGGTCGCCTGCGGGAGCGTGACCTCCGCGCATCTGGCCGCGATAGTGAACATGAACATCGCCGGCAAGGGCATCGCATCGCTGAAGCTGGGCGACTTTCAGGGCCTTTCGGACCTGAAGAACCTGTCGCTGGGCTGGAACAACCGCGCCGGCCTCACGTCCTTGCCCGATGGCCTGCTGGACGAACTCACGTCCGGCCTGGTCACCCTGAACCTGGAGGCCATCCAGCTTTCGGACGACGACATCGCGGATGTCATGCGGCTGGTAGGGGGCACCGTGGTATTGAGCGCGACGGGACTCACCTCCACGCAGGCCGACAGCTTGCTCGACGGGCTGAACAAGAACATCGACGGTTTGAAACTGGACGGAAACGACCTGGCCGGAGTGACCTGGAACAAGCTCAGCCGGTTCACCGTCCTGACCGATCTGAGCCTGAACGGCGTCAATCTGAACGACACGGCCGCGGCCGCCGTGACGGCGAACGTGCCCGCCGGTCTTCAGAAGTTGCGGATGGACTACAACTCCCTGACCGCCGTGCCTCCCCTCTCCAGGCTGACTAGCCTTAGGCAGCTCACGTTGCAGTTCAACGGCCTGGAGGAGGCGGACCTGACTACCGCCGCGTTTACCGGCCCCACCAATCTGGACATCGTCGAGCTGTGGCCCGGCAACCCCGGCGTCACCAGCACCGCGGGGCAGCTCACCACCAACCTGGCGCCCTCCTTCAGAGCCGGGGTCGAGAACAGCCGCCCGAACGTGAACGTCAGGAAGCGCGTTCAGGGCACGCCCACGAACAGCAACTACGCCTACGGCCTGCAGCTCAACTGCCTCAAGAGCGGGGACATGACCAGCGATGCACGCGAGATGGCGTTCAGTCTGCGGGCCGGCCAGGACCGGAGGGTTCCGATCCACGCCCCGGGCCTGCGGGTCGCGAACGTCGCCGTCGGTGGTTTGCACTACCGCATCGTCGGCACCGCCGAGTGCACCGTGACCGAGACGGACGACGGCGGCGCCACGCGCACCGTTGTGCAGTACGCCAACCCCTCCTCCGTCCAGGACCCCCGGAACCCCACGCACACCGTCACCAACGTGTTCGAAGCCATCCCCGTGCCGGGGAAGCCGACGAGCCTGATCGTCACGCCGGGCGACACGAAGCTGGACCTGACCTGGACGGCGCCGTCGGGAACGGTAACGGGCTACGACGTGCACTACACGTCGGCGCCGAGCAGCGGCAACGGCGCGGTCACCGACACGGCGACAGCTACGGGCTCGAACGCCTCGGTCGCCTGGGTCGCGATCACTCGCACCGAGACCAATCCACCGACCGCTTCGCAGTCCGTGACCTCACTCACCAACTCCACGACCTACCGGGTGAGAGTGCGCGCGAAGAACGGCACCGGCGCCGGCGCCTGGACCTTCAGCACGGGCATGCCGCAGGCAGCGGACACGACGCCCCCGGCGGCGCCGGCGTTCAGCCCGCTCGGCAACGCCACGACCACGGACGCGGGGACGAACATCACGCTGACCTTCGCCGAGGCCGTCAAGAAGGACAACTCGAACAGCGACTTCGCCAACGCGGACCTCGCCGGCATCCTGACGCTGAAGAAGGGCGACCAGAACGGCGACAACATCGGCTACGCCGCAACCATCAACAGCGGCAAGACGATCATCACGATCGACCCGTCTTCCGATCTCGACGACGGCGACGTGTACGTGGCGATCAGCAACGGCTACTACGACGCCAACGGCAACCAGGGGTCCGGGGCCGCCGCCACCTTCGAGGTGGACACGACCCCTCCGGCGAAGCCGACGTTCATCCCGCTCCACAACGCCACGACCACGGACGCCGGGACGAACATCACGCTGACCTTCGCCGAGGCCGTCAGGAAGGACAGCTCGAACGGCGACTTCGCCAGCGCCAACCTCGCCGACATCCTGACGCTGAAGGCGGAAAGCAACATCGGCCCGAACATCGCGTACAACGCGACCATCAACACCGCCAAGACGATCATCACGATCGACCCGAACGACGACCTTCCCGAGGGCGCCGTCCATGTGCGGATCAGCAGCCTCTACTACGACGCCCCGGGCAACCAGGGGTCCGAGGCGTTCGCCACCTTCACGGTGGACACGACGGGACCGGCGGCGCCGAAGTTCAGCCCGCTCGACAACGCCGGCACGAGGAACGTGGGGAGGAACATCACGCTGACCTTCGCCGAGGCGATCAAGAAGGACAGCTCGAACACCGACTTCGCCAACCCGGACCTCGCCAGCATCCTGACGCTGAAGGAGGACAACAGCGGCGGTACGGACATCACGTACGCGGCAACCATCAACGTCGCCGGGACGATCATCACGATCAACCCGACTTCCGACCTCGAGGACGGGGACGTGTACGTGGGGATCAGCGACGGCTACTGGGACCGCTGGGGCAACCAGGGGTCCGCGGCCAGCGCCACCTTCACGGTGGACGCGACGAGCCCGGCGGCGCCGGCGTTCAGCCCGCTCGACACCGCCACGGTGACGAACGCGGGGACGGACATCACGCTGACCTTCACCGAGGCGATCAGGAAGGACAACTCGAACGCCGATTTCGCCGACGCGGACCTCGCCAGCATCCTGACGCTGAAGGAGGACAGCAGCGGCGGCACGGACATCGGGTACGCGGCGACCATCAACACCGCCAGGACGATCATCACGATCGACCCGACTGCCGACCTCGCGGACGGGGACGTGTACGTGGGGATCAGCGACGGCTACTGGGACGCCTGGGGCAACCGGGGGTCAGCGGCCAGCGCCACCTTCACGGTGGACGCGACGGCGCCGGCGCCGGCGTTCAGCCCGCTCGACCAGGCCACGACGAGGAACGCGGAGACGAACATCACGCTGACCTTCGCCGAGGCGATCAAGAAGGACAGTTCGAACACCGACTTCGCCAACGCGGACCTCGCCAGCATCCTGACGCTGAAGGAGGACAGCAGCGGCGGCACGGACATCGCGTACGTGGCGACCATCAACGGCGCCGGGACGATCATCACGATCGACCCGTCTTCCGAGCTCGAGGACGGGGACGTCTACGTGGGGATCAGCGACAGCTACTGGGACGCCAGGGGCAACCAGGGGTCCGCGGCCAGCGCTACCTTCACGGTGGACGCGACGAGCCCGCCGCCGGCGCCGACGACCCTGACACTGACGACCGCCGCCGACGCCGACACCGTGACGGAGGGCGCGGGCACGGTGACGGTGACGGCGACACTGGACAACCCGGCGCCCGCGGACGGTGTGTCCGTGACGCTGACGGCCGCGGCCGCCTCCACGGCAACGGCGGAGGACTACGAGCTGCCGGCCGCGTTTGCCATCGCCGAGGGCGACACCTCCGCCACGGGCGACGTGACGATCGTGAACGACGACGTGGACGAGGACGACGAGACCCTGGTGCTCACGACGACGGTGGCGGGCCTGACGGTGACGGACGCGACGCTGACGATCACCGACAACGACCAGGCAGGCGTGCTGGTGAGCTGGCATGCTCTTTCCGTGCCGGAGGGTGGGACGGCGACCTGGACGGTGGTGCTGACCAGCATGCCGACGGCGGACGTGACGGTGACGCCCACCAGCGACACGCCGGCGAAGGCGACGGTGAGTGCCGCAGTGACCTTCACCGCGGCCGAGTGGAACACGCCGAAGGTCATCACGGTGAACGGCGTGGAGACCGGCGCGTCGACCGTCTCGCACGCGGCTGCGAGCACCGACCCGAAGTACGACCCGCCCTCGGAGGGCATCGCCACGACGACGGTCACGGTGGTGGGGTCGACGAAGACCTACGGAATCACGCCGGCGGTCACCGCCGCCGAGGGGTCGGATGCCCTCCTGACGGTGACTCTGGGCGAAGCGGCGCCGGCGGGGGGCGTCGCCTTCGACGTGACCTACGACTACTCGGGCGGCACCGCGACCGAGGACGATACCGGCACGACGCCGCCCACGGTGGCGGTGACGGAGGGCAACGAGACGGCGGAACTCCTCGTGCCGCTCGCGACGGACGGCGTGACGGAGAGTGACGAGACCTTCACGGTGAGGATCGCGCCTGCGGGCGGCGCGACCGACTGGGCGGCCGCCTCGCCCGGCGCGGACACGGCGACGATCACCATCCCAGGCGACGATGACGGCGGCGGACCTGGAGGCCCCGGCGGTCCTGGCGGTCCTGGCGGTCCTGGCGGCCCGCCCCCCGACGACGACGATGATGACGGCGGCGGCACGCCTCCCGGCGGTGGTGGCGGTGGTGGCGGCGGTGGCGGCGGTCCGCCTCCCGGCGGCGGCGGAAGCGGCCCTCCACGGGCCGCGATCGGAACGACGGCCGACTGCGACCGGACGCCATGCCGCGCCCGCACCGGCGAGCGGGTGGCCTTCGAGGACACCGGCAGCGGCACGGTCCGCTCCCGGCTCTGGGACTTCGGAGACGGCCGGAGGAGCCGCAGCCGCGCTCCGGTGCAGATCTGGTCCGAGCCCGGCTTCTACCGGGTCACGCTGCGCCTGAGCGACGGCGAGGTCGAGTCGATCGCGTCGCTGACGTTCCTGGTCGAAGCCGCCGAGCCGGTCGGCGCCTGCGTCGCGGACGACGATACCCGCTGTCTCCGCGACGGGCGGTTCGCGGTCGAGGTGGACTGGTGGACCGCCGACGGCCGAAGCGGTTACGGACGGGTCGTGCACGAGGGCACGAACGACTCGGGACTCTTCTACTTCTTCGAGCCCGGCGACAACTGGGAGGTGCTGATCAAGGTCCTCGACGGCTGCTCGATCAACGGGCACGTGTGGGTCTTCGCCGCGTCCACGACGAACCTCGGCTACTCGATCCAGGTCAGGGACACCACGACGGGCGCCGTCAGGGAGTACCGGAACGAGCCGGGCAAGCCGGCCGCGGCGGTCACCGACGCGACCGCGTTCCCGGAACGCTGCAACGGATGAACGTCGCGGCCGGCCTGGTCGTCGTCACTCTGTTCAGCGGTCCGACGCAGCCCGCGTATCAACTCCTCCGCGGGCGCGCGTCACGCCCCTCGCCGACGCTCACAAGGTACGCCCGCCCCGAACGCGTGATCCGCAGACCGGGTTCGAGGATCCACTGGTTGTTGCACGCCACGTACAACTCGCCGGTCACCAGCCCCTTCGCGAGAAGGAACTTCACAAGCTTGGCTACTACGGAGTCTGGCACGTCCTCGAGGTTCGGATGGGTAACCGGCTCGTCCGCAACCGCAGCTTGCCTGAGAAGACGGCAGATCAGATCGTCGATGCGCATGGCAGGTCGGGCATGGTTGCGCAGAACATGGAACGGTCAAGCCTGCTCCCATCCCCCCTCATGGGTCCGGAACAAGTCGAGGTCGGAGCGGTAGTGGGTTCTGGGGGTCGGGGCCCTGCTCACGGTCGGCGGCCAGTTCCCGCGTCGATGCTTCGAAGGCCTCATAGGCCGCCAGGTAGCGCGCCGTCCGCTCCGTAGCGCTATCCGCGTACTCCATCGAGGCCTTCGCCAGCTTCACGTTGTCGCTCGGGGCGACGTGGTACAGCAGCAAAGCATGGAGCAAGCCGCGGATCGCGTTCAACTCCATCAGGATCGCATGGTCGCGCTGGGCCGCCAGCACTTGGGGGTCAGTCACGCGCCACGCTTCCGCTGTACGTCTTGTGTTTCACGGTCTCCTTCGTCGGAGGAGCGCGAGCTTCGGCTCCCCTCCCGAACGCACCTTAGAGACTACTCAAGACTCGATGACCATTCGGCGGTTGACACCCCAATAAGCCTGATAATCGTGCGATGCTTCGAGTTCCTGCCGGTGCGGGACCTCCCGGCGCTGCCGACCACGCAGCCACCTGCGGCACCCGACACTTCCTGAAGCGAGCCCGGCGGGAGCGCTGTTCGACCTCTCCTCAGAACGAGAAGGTGACCGTCATCGACACCGACCGCGACGCCCCGAGCCAGGCCGCGTTCTCCGTGATGGCGGAGAGGTAGGTCTCGTCGAGCACGTTGTTCGCCACGAGCGAGAACTCCGTGGAGCGAAGGAGTTCGCTCAGCACCTCGCCCGAGAAGGTGAGGTAGGCGTCCACCATCCAGTACTCGTCCGTGTACCAGTCGGCGACCAGGCTGACCCGCCGCGGCGAGGTGTACTTGGCGCTGATGCCGGCGTTCAGGGGACCGGCCCGGTCGAGCGAGATGACCCAGAGACGATCCGGCACGCCGGTGACGTCCGTCCCGGGCATGATGTTCTGGTTCGCGTCGACCAGCGCGTCGCCGCTGCCGACGTACTCGGAGTTGTTCAGCGTGTACGCGGTGTAGAGGGAGAGCTGGTGGGGCATCTGCACCGTCGCGGAGAGTTCGACGCCGTTCGTCTCGATGCCGCCGGCGTTGAAGTAGGCGCCGCCGCCCGGAATCAGGTAGTTGGGCCCGGCAGGGGTCTGCGGCCCGAGGTAGAAGATCCGGTTGTCGAAGTCGATGACGTAGCCGGTGGCGCTCAGCGCGAGCCGTTCGGCCGAGTACTGCAGGCCGACGTCGATGTTCGAGGCGGTTTCGGGCTCGAGCGCGGCGAGGCTGCGCCCGGGCACCTCGAGCAGCGTGCTGCCGATCGCCCGGAAGTTCTCGGCGTAGCCGGCGAAGAGGTCCAGGCCCTCGACCGGCGTTTCGTACGTGACGCCGCCCGAGAAGAGCACGCTGGAATCGGAATCGACCGTCAGATCCGGGTCGACGTGGAACAGGTCCTCGCGGTCGACGTCGACCAGGTACTGCTTGGCGCCGCCGGTCAGGGTGAAGCGGCCGACGAAGAGCGTCTCCTCCGCGTACAGCATCATGATGCTCTGCGGGAACTCCCACTCGTACTGGTGCCAGTACGGCGTCGCGTTCCACTGGAAGTTGATCACCGGATCGAGGATCTGGTGCCAGTCGCGGCCAAGACCTCGCTTCGAGTCCTCGTACCAGATGCCGGCGCGCAGCTTGCTCCCGGCGTTGCCGATCGTCGTGAGCCATTCCTCGTCGAGGGTGATGCCGACGCGGTCCTTCGCATAGTGGCTGTGGCGGTAGGACTGCACCGCCGTTGCGCCCGGATGGCAGGCCGGATCGACCTCCGGGCCGCCCGGGCCGTAGTAGTTGAAGAGGAAGGACGACGTGCAACCCGGCACCGGCCCCACCGCGGCGCCGTCGGGGCCGACGAAGCGGATCAGCCCGCGCTGCGAGCCGCCCCGCACGGTGGTGCCGCCGAACAGCTCCGATTCGGCGCCGCCGCCGTCGTCGGTGAGGTCGACGATGTAGGGCGGCAGCCAGTCCCCGCGGCCGCGGTTGCGGTGGAAGTAGCCGGCCAGGCTCAGCGAGAACTCTTCGCCGAACGACCAGTCGGCCTTCAGGTAGCCGAAGGCGTTGCTGCGCCGGGTCTGCCAGCCGCGCCGATAGAACTGGTTCAGGTACGGCACGCCGGGCCAGTCGCCGATCAGGCGGTCCCAGCGCGGGTTGGCCCGGAAGTCGCTGTCGCTGTAGAGCCGCTGGTAGACGTCCTCGTGGATGTTGTCGTACGAGACGTAGCTGGTCAGATCGACGCGGCCGTGCGACGAGACGAGCTTCATCGCGAGGTGCTCGCGCGAGTTCAGCGCGGAACCCTCCATCCAGTCGGTCGCTTCCTGGCGGGTCGCCGCGAACCAGGCGCGGGTGTTGCCGCCGAAGATCGGCCCGGTGTCGACCCGCATGAAGAAGCGCTGGCCCTGGTTCTGGCCCAGCGTCATGGACGCCGTGTAGGCCCGCTCCTCCGCGGGATCGTCCGTCAGGTAGTTGAACGTGCCGCCCAGGGCCTCGACGGAACGCGAGCCGATGTCGGCCGTCCCCTGGGACACCTCGACGCCGCCGAGGTTCATCGGATCGAGGAAGCGGTTCGCCTTCGAGCCGCTCCAGTAGTCCGACGTGCCGTTCGGGAAGCCGTCGATCGTCGTGCCGATCTGCACGTCGTTGATCGTCACCTGGAAGCCGCGCATGGCGACGTTGCTCGACCAGTCGTCGAAGCCGTAGGAGTCACCCTCCTGGACCGAGACACCCGGCAGGTTGTCCACCACCGACGTCACGTTGGTGATCTTCGACTGCTGGAGCAACATCGGCTGGGAGACGAGGTTCCGCGCGAAGGTCCGGGGTTCCTCGGCGACCACCGTGACCGTTTCGAGCAGGCGGACGACCTGCAGGACCAACCGAACGTTCTCGGTGGCGCCCGGGCCAAGCGAGACCGGCGTCTCGGCTGGCTCGAAGCCCAGCAGAGACGCCGTGACGACGTAGTCGCCGGCCGCGAGACCGGCGCTGGCGTAGGCGCCGTCTTCCTGGGTGATGCGCTCCTGGCGCACTTCCGGGCCGGCCACGGTCACGGTTGCACCGGGCAGAGGGTTGCCGTCCGCGTCGACGACGACGCCTTCGATGGTTCCTGTTGTCTGAGCCGTCGCGGCCGTGGCGAGCGACAGCAGCAGGGCGGCGAGAGCCAGGCGTCCTGGCCTGCGGTGTGGGGCATCCATCAGAACAACACCTCCCAAGCGAGTGGATCGTGTCTGGGGTCGTCTATGTACACATGCTAGCTGCGGCAGCATGTTGTTTGGACGGCGAAGCGTGGCGCTTTTCCGATCTTTCTGCGAAAACCCTCACTGGGGGTCCCGTGCGTCCAGGTGGTAGACGATGTCCTCGAACCGGTCCCGCGGGAACGTGAAGATGAACACGAGCGGTTCGGCGCCGATGCAGCGAACGGAGTGTCTGGCGCTGGGCGGAATGTAGACCGCCGTTCCCGGACCGATCTCCTTCCGCACTTCCTCGACCTCGATGTCGCCGCGGCCGCTGATCACGTAGTACATCTCCTCGGGCTCGTGGTGGTGCCGCGACAGGGCCGCTCCTGGTTCGATCCGCGCCACGCCGGTGACGAGTCCGCCGCTCGGACTGCGCTCACCACGGATGAGCAGCTTCCAGCGGATGTCACTCGGCTCGCGATTGGCCGGATCATCCCAGTTCTTCCAGTCGAGTTCCGCCTGATCAACGATGAGGGGCTTCCACTCGCGCACAGCGAACAACTCCCTTTCCGACCGCACCCGGAAGACTACTCAAGCCACGATGACTGTTTGGCGGCGAACGAGGTTGACACGACGAGGTCACCGTGGTAGCCGGCTCTGAGCCTGAGCCTGAGCCTGAGCCTGAGCCTGAGCCTGAGCCTGAGCCGGCAAAGGAAAGCGCGGAACTTGAGCGTGTCGAGGCCCTCTGACCGTCCCGGGCCAGCCCCGCGCGGGCAGGGCTACGGCGGCGGGTTTCGATCTGGCCCGAACGCGCAATCGGTCGCCTTCAACGGTCTTCACGCAATCGTCAGCGAATACTCCATCGTCATCGCCAAAACCTCTGTCGGAGAGTGTCAGCATGTGGAGTTAGGTGCCACCCTAACAAGACAACTCCACTCTTCGGACAGACCGCCAGCAGCCTCAACACGGGCTCCTCTCCTGGAGTCAGAGGCTACCAAACGGTCGGTCGGCGGCGAAAGTGCGCAGCACTGTCGTCCGTGGTCGGCCTGTGCTCGCTGTTCGCTGCGCAGATCGTCGCGGCCCAGCCGGCCACGCCGACATTCTCGATCGCCGACGCTCGCGTCGTCGAGGGCGACTCCGGCACCGTCGACCTCACCTTCACCGTCACCCTGTCGCCGACGCCGAACTACGACACCTACGTACTCTGGGGGACGGCCAACGGCACGGCCAGGTTCGGGGACGACTACCGAAGCGTCCGCGGCAATCTGAGCTTCAGGAAGGGCACCGGCTCCAGGACCGTCACCGTGAAGGTCGTCGGCGACGAGATCGACGAAACTGACGAAACCCTGACCGTGACGTTGGCCAGCCCGCGCGCCTGGATCGAGGGATCCTGGGTCGAAGGCCCTGAACTCGGCACCGCGACGGCGACCGGCACGATCGTCGACGACGACGCGCGCGGACTGGTGTTCACGCCCGACGCCGTCACCGTCACCGAGGCGGACGGGACGGGACGCGCGGCCACCTACACGGTGGCGCTGACGAGCCGGCCCACCGCGGCAGTGTCGGTGGCGGTGGCCGCCAGGGACGCCACCGTCGCGACGGTGGAGCCCGCCACGCTGAGCTTCACCACCGGCGACTGGAAGACCCCCCGGCAAGTCACGGTGACGGCGGTCGACGACGGTCTGTACAACGAACCGGAGCGATCCACCGAGATCGGGCACACCGGCAGCGGCGGGGACTACGGCTCGGTCACCGGCAACGTTCCGGTCACCGTCGCCGACGACGACGGGGCGCTCGTCCTGTCGAAGAAGTTCTTGATCGTGTACGAGGGCCTGCCTGCCACAGAACACCAGACCTACCAGGTAAGTCTCGCGACAAGGCCAACCGGGACGGTGACCGTGACGCCGGTCAGCCGGGACGAAGCGAGGGTCGCCGTGTCCGGCCAGCTCACCTTCGACACGACGAACTGGGCCGAAGGCCAGGACGTCGTCCTGACGGGCGTGGTCGACGCAGACGGCTACGACCATCGGGTGATGATCGACCATGCCGTAACCGGGTACAAGGCGCCGCCGGTCACGGTGCGGACGTCGGTGAAGGACTACCACGGGATGTCCCTGGTCGTGCAGCCGAGGGCACTGGAGCTCATAGAGGGCCAGACGGCAACCTACCGGGTCAGGCTGCGGACGGACCCGCTGGGTACGGTCACCGTTACGCCGGCCGTTGACGACACGTCGGTCGCAACCGTCTCCGGCGCCCTGACCTTCAACTCGAGCAACTGGTCCATTGACCAGGAAGTGGCCGTCACGGCCAAGGCGCTCGACAGAGGCATCAGGCAGGTCGCCGTCTCTCACTCGGTCTCCGGGTACTCGGGCTACACCAGCACCCATCCCGGCGCCTTCTTCAACCCGGCCGTGGCCAACGACGACATCAGCAAGGTCGCCGTCACCGTCGCCAGTCGCGGTTCCGGGTTCACGGTGTGGCGCACTTCCGTGACCGTCACCGAGGCCGCCGGCGCCGGGAACAGCACGACCTACAACCTGGCGCTGGCCAGAAAGCCCACCGCCAACGTGACCGTCGGTCTCGCCGCGAGCGACCCGTCCGTGGCGAGGGTGAGCCCCGCCAGACTGGACTTCACTCCCTCCAACTGGAGGCAACCACAAACCGTCACGGTCACCGGAATGGACGACAGCATCGACAACGACCCCGACCGCACCACCGTGATCACCCACAACGCCAGCGGCAACTACGGCAGCTTCTCGATGAGGGTCACGGTGACCGACGACGAGGCGCCCGGGGTGGTCGTGTCGAAGCGCTCCCTGGCCATCGTGGAGAACGGGGCGCCTGGCACCTACACGCTGAAACTGGCCACGCAGCCTGAAGGCGAGGTGACGGTCACGCTGAGCGACAACCCCTCCGGGTTGGTCTCGTTCTTTGTCGTCGGCCAGGTACGCGACCCTTCCGCGCCCATAACGGCGACGTTCAACCAGGACAACTGGAGTACGCCCAAGTCGGTGGCCGTGTGGGCGCGCAACGACGACGACGCCGACAACGAGTCGGTGACGATCTCGCACGCGGTCACGGGTTACGGCGTTGTAACGACCGCTGATTCGGTGGCAGTCGGCGTGACGGACGAAGACACGACGCCGACGTTCGCCGTCGCCGACGCGCGCGTCATCGAGGGCAACTCCGGCGCCGCCGCCCTCACCTTCATCGTCACCCTCTCGCCAGAGGGGGACGAGGAGACCACGGTGGACTGGGCGACCAGCAAGGCGGCGGCCGACACCGCGACCCCGGGGGTGGACTACCTGGCGGGGAGCGGGACGCTCACCTTCGAGCCGGGATTCACGTCGAAGTCGGTCACGGTGGCGGTGAGAGGGGACCGGGTCGAAGAGGCCGACGAGACCCTGACCATGACGCTGAGCAACGCGCTCCCGGCGTACACCGAGATCGGCGTCGCCACCGCCACCGGCACCATCGTCGATGACGACGGGGCGAACCGGGTGATAAGGGCCCGGGAAGCCACCATCAAGGCGGGCCCATCGCCGGTGACGGAGGGCACGGCCGCGTCGTTCACGGTCGAACTGTCCAGCGCGGCCCCGGATGGCGGACTGACCGTCGCCCTGACCGTGGCCGACGCCTCCGGCAGCGACTTCGTCGCCGCCGCCAACGAGGGCGCCAAGACCCTGGCGTTCGACCCGGGCGAGACGTCGAGGACGTACACGGTGGCCACCGTGGCCGATAGCGAGGACGAGCCCGACGGCGCGGTCAGAGTCACCATCGGCGCGAGCACCGAGTACGCGCTCGGCTCGCCGTCCTCGGCCTCGGTGACGGTCGAGGACGACGACGCCCCCGCGGCCACGATCAGGGCGGGTACGTCGCCCGTGACCGAGGGGACGGCTGCGGAGTTCACGGTCGAACTGACCAGCGCCGCCCCGGACGGCGGACTGACGATCGCGCTCACCGTGGCCGACGCCGCGGGCAGCGATTTCGTGGCGGCGGCCAACGAGGGCGCCAGGACGCTGGCCTTCGAGGCCGGCGACACGTCGAAGACGTACTCGGTGGCGACGGTGGCCGACACGGTCGACGAAGCCAACGGCGACGTGACCGTGACGGTGGGCACGGGGACCGGCTACACGGTCGGCACGCCGTCTTCGGCCTCGGTGACGGTCGAAGACGACGACGCCCCCGCGGCGACCATCAAGGCCGGCGCCTCGCCGGTGACCGAGGGCACCGCGGCGGAGTTCACGGTGGAACTGTCCAGCGCGGCCCCGGATGGCGGACTGACCATCGCGCTGACGGTCGCCGACGCCTCGGGCAGCGACTTCGTCGCTTCGTCCAACGAGGGCTCGAAGACCCTCGCCTTCGACGCCGGCGACACCTCCAAGACGTACACGGTCGCGACGGTGGCCGACACCGTCGACGAGGCCAACGGCGACGTCAAGGTGACGGTGGGCTCCGGTACGGGCTACACAGTCGGCAGTCCGTCCTCGGCGACCGTCACCGTCGAAGACGACGACGCTCCAGCAGCCACGATCAAGGCGGGCACCTCGCCGGTGACCGAGGGCACGGCGGCGTCGTTCACCGTAGAACTGTCCACTCCGGCGCCAACTGGCGGTCTGTCGATCGAGCTCACCGTCGCGGATGCTTCGGGCAGCGACTTCGTGGCCTCGTCCAACGAGGGCGCCAAAACGCTGGCCTTCAACGCTGGCGAGACTTCCAAGACGTACTCCGTGGCCACCGTCGCCGACACCGTCGACGAAGCCAACGGCGACGTGACCGTGACGGTGGGCACGGGCACCGGCTACACGGTCGGCAGTCCGTCCTCGGCTTCGGTGACGGTCAACGACGACGACGCTCCCGCGGCCACGATCAAGGCCGGCACCTCCCCGGTGACTGAGGGCACGGCGGCCTCGTTCACCGTAGAGCTGTCCACCCCGGCGCCAACTGGCGGTCTGTCGATCGCTCTCACGGTCGCGGATGCTTCGGGCAGCGACTTCATCGCCTCGGCCAACGAGGGCGCCAAGACCCTGGCCTTCAACGCCGGAGACACGTCGAAGACCTACTCCGTGGCCACCGTAGCCGACACGGTCGACGAGCTCGATGGCGCGATCAACGTCACCGTCGGCTCGGGCGCGGGCTACACGGTCGGCAGTCCGTCCTCCGCCTCGGTGACAGTCAACGACGACGACGCTCCGGCAGCGACCATCAAGGCCGGCACGTCGCCGGTGACCGAGGGCACGGCGGCGGAGTTCACGGTGACGCTGTCCACCGCTGCCCCGGATGGCGGACTCACCATCGCCCTGACCATCGCCGACGCCTCCGGCAGCGACTTCGTCGCCGCCGCCAACGAGGGTTCCAAGACGCTGGCGTTCAACGCCGGCGACACTTCCAAGACGTACTCCGTGGCCACGGTCGCCGACACCGTCGACGAGGCCAACGGCGACGTGACGGTGACGGTGGGCACGGGCACCGGCTACACGGTCGGCAGTCCATCCTCGGCTTCGGTGACGGTCAACGACGACGACGCTCCGGCAGCGACCATCAAGGCGGGCACGTCTCCGGTGACCGAGGGCACGGCCGCCTCGTTCACGGTCGAGCTGTCCACGGCAGCGCCAGAGGGCGGCCTGACGATCGCGCTGACAGTCGCCGACGCGCCCGGCAGCGACTTCGTCGCTTCGTCCAACGAGGGGTCCAAGACCCTCGCCTTCAACGCCGGCGACACCTCCAAGACGTACTCCGTCGCGACGGTGGCAGACACCGTGGACGAGGCCAACGGCGACGTCAAGGTCACCGTCGGCACGGGGACGGGGTACACCGTCGGCACGCCGTCCTCCGCAACCGTCACCGTCAACGACGACGACGCCCCGGCTGCGACGATCAAGGCCGGCACTTCTCCGGTGACCGAGGGCACTGCGGCGTCCTTCACCGTAGAGCTGTCCACCCCGGCGCCCACTGGCGGCTTGACGATCGCGCTCACCGTGGCCGACGCCTCGGGCAGCGACTTCGTCGCCTCGTCCAACGAGGGCGCCAAGACCCTGGCGTTCAACGCCGGCGACAAGTCCAAGACGTACTCCGTAGCCACCGTCGCCGACACCGTTGACGAGGCTTCGGGCGACGTGACGGTGACCGTCGGCACCGGGACCGGCTACACCGTCGGCAGTCCGTCCTCCGCCTCGGTGACAGTCAACGACGACGACGCTCCGGCCGCCACCATCAAGGCGGGGACCTCGCCGGTGACCGAAGGCACCGCAGCGTCCTTCACCGTCCAGCTCTCAACCGCCGCCACGGAGGGCGGCCTCATCATCGCCCTGACCGTGGCGGACGCATCGGGCAGCGATTTCGTGGCTTCGTCCAACGAGGGCTCGAAGACCCTGGCCTTCGACGCGGGTGATACGTCGAAGACCTACTCCGTCGCCACCGTCTCCGACACCGTCGACGAGGCCAACGGCGACGTGACCGTGACCGTCGGCACCGGGACCGGCTACACCGTCGGCAGTCCGTCCTCCGCCTCGGTGACGGTCAACGATGACGACGCCCCCGCCGCCACCATCAAGGCGGGCACGTCTCCGGTGACCGAAGGCACCGCGGCCTCGTTCACGGTGGAGCTGTCCACTCCGGCGCCCACTGGGGGCCTGACGATCGCGCTCACCGTCGCCGACGCCTCCGGCAGCGACTTCGTGGCCGCGGCGAACGAGGGGTCGAAGACCCTGGCGTTCGACGCCGGAGACACCTCCAAGACGTACTCCGTGGCCACCGTGGCCGACACTGTCGACGAGGCAGACGGCGCGGTCAAAGTGACCGTCGGCTCGGGCACCGGCTACACGGTCGGCAGTCCGTCCTCCGCTTCGGTGACGGTCAACGATGACGACAACCCCGCGGCGACCATCAAGGCCGGCACGTCCCCGGTGACCGAAGGCACCGCGGCGTCGTTCACCGTCCAGCTCTCAACCGCCGCCCCGGAGGGCGGACTCACCATCGCGCTAACCGTGGCGGACGCCTCCGGCAGCGATTTCGTCGCCTCGTCCAACGAGGGCTCGAAGACCCTCGCCTTCGAGGCGGGCGACACCTCCAAGACGTACTCCGTGACGACCGTCGCCGACACCGTCGACGAAGCCAACGGCGACGTGACCGTGACGGTGGGCACGGGCACCAGCTACACGGTCGGCAGTCCATCCTCGGCTTCGGTGACCGTCAACGACGACGACGCCCCCGCCGCCACGATCAAGGCCGGCACCTCTCCGGTGACAGAAGGCACGGCGGCATCGTTCACCGTAGAGCTGTCCACGCCAGCGCCCACTGGGGGTCTAACGATCGCTCTCACGGTCGCGGACGCCTCGGGCAGCGACTTCGTCACCTCGTCCAACGAAGGCTCGAAGACCCTGGCCTTCGACGCGGGTGACACGTCGAAGACCTACTCCGTCGCCACCGTCTCCGACACCGTGGACGAGGCGAACGGCGACGTCAAGGTCACCGTCGGTTCCGGCACCGGCTACACCGTCGGCAGTCCGTCCTCCGCCTCGGTGACCGTCAACGACGACGACAACCCCGCGGCGACGATCAAGGCAGGGACCTCGCCCGTGACCGAGGGCACGGCGGCCTCGTTCACGGTCGAGCTGTCCACCCCGGCGCCCACTGGCGGACTCACCATCGCCCTGACCGTCGCCGACGCCTCGGGCAGCGACTTCGTCGCCGCGAGCAACGAGGGTTCCAAGACCCTGGCGTTCGACGGGGGCGACACCTCGAAGACCTACACGGTTGCGACGGTGGCCGACACCGTCGACGAGGCCAACGGCGACGTCAAGGTCACCGTCGGCACCGGGACCGGGTACACGGTCGGCTCGCCGTCCTCGGCCTCGGTAACGGTCGAGGACGACGATGCCCCCGCGGCGACGATCAAGGCGGGCACGTCGCCCGTGACCGAGGGCACGGCCGCGGAGTTCACGGTGACGCTGTCCACCGCGGCCCCGGATGGCGGACTCACCATCACTCTGACCGTGGCCGACGCCTCGGGCAGCGACTTCGTGGCCGCGGCCAACGAGGGCGCCAAGACCCTGGCCTTCGACGCCGGCGACACTTCCAAGACGTACTCCGTGGCCACCGTCGCCGACACCGTTGACGAGGCTTCGGGCGACGTGACGGTGACCGTCGGCACCGGGACCGGCTACACCGTCGGCAGTCCGTCCTCCGCCTCGGTGACAGTCAACGACGACGACGCTCCGGCAGCGACCATCAAGGCGGGGACCTCGCCCGTGACCGAGGGCACGGCGGCGGAGTTCACGGTGACGCTGTCCACCGCGGCGCCTGACGGCGGACTCACGATCGCGCTATCCGTGGCGGACGCCTCCGGCAGCGACTTCATCGCCTCGACCAACGAGGGCTCGAAGACCCTGGCGTTCAACGCCGGCGACACCTCCAAGACCTACTCCGTGGCCACCGTCGCCGATACCGTGGACGAGGCCAACGGTGACGTGACCGTGACGGTGGGCACGGGCACCGGGTACACGGTCGGCACTCCGTCCTCCGCGACCGTCACAGTCAACGATGACGACGCTCCAGCAGCCACGATCAAGGCGGGCACCTCGCCGGTGACCGAGGGTACGGCGGCGTCGTTCACCGTAGAACTGTCCACTCCGGCGCCAACTGGCGGTCTGTCGATCGCTCTCACGGTCGCGGATGCTTCGGGCAGCGACTTCGTGGCCTCGTCCAACGAGGGCGCCAAGACCCTGGCCTTCGACGCCGGCGACACCTCGAAGACCTACACGGTGGCCACCGTCTCCGACACGGTCGACGAGGCCAACGGCGACGTCAAGGTCACCGTCGGTTCCGGGTCCGACTACACGGTCGGCACGCCGTCGTCCGCGAGCGTCACCGTCAACGACGACGACGCCCCGGCGGCGACGATCAAGGCCGGGACGTCGCCGGTGACCGAGGGCACGGCGGCCTCGTTCACGGTGGAGCTGTCCACCCCGGCGCCCACTGGCGGACTCTCGATCGCGCTGACCGTGGCGGACGCCTCGGGCAGCGACTTCGTCGCCGCGGCCAACGAGGGCTCGAAGACCCTGGCCTTCAACGCCGGAGACACCTCCAAGACCTACTCCGTGGCCACGGTCGCCGACACCGTCGACGAGGCCTCGGGCGACGTGACGGTCACCGTCGGCACCGGCACGGGCTACACCGTTGGCAGTCCGTCCTCGGCTTCGGTGACGGTCAACGACGACGACGCTCCCGCGGCCACGATCAAGGCCGGCGCGTCGCCGGTGACCGAGGGTACGGCGACGTCGTTCACGGTGACGCTGTCCACCGCCGCCCCGGATGGCGGACTCACCATCGCCCTGACCGTCGCCGACGCCTCCGGCAGCGACTTCGTGGCCGCGGCGAACGAGGGGTCGAAGACCCTCGCCTTTGACGCCGGCGAGACCTCGAAGACGTACTCCGTGGCGACCGTCGCCGACGCCGTCGACGAAGCTGACGGCGCTATCCAGGTGACGGTCGGTTCGGGCACCGGGTACACGGTCGGCAGTCCGTCGTCGGCCTCGGTGACGGTCAAGGACGACGACGCTCCTGCGGCCACCATCAAGGCGGGGACCTCGCCGGTCACCGAGGGCACGGCGGCCTCCTTCACGGTGGAGCTGTCCACTCCGGCGCCCACGGGGGGCCTGACGATCGCGCTCACCGTGGCAGACGCGTCCGGCAGCGACTTCGTGGCCTCGTCCAACGAGGGCGCCAAGACCCTGGCCTTCGCCGCAGGCGAGACCTCGAAGACGTACTCGGTGGCGACGGTGGCCGACACCGTCGACGAGGCCGACGGCGCGGTCCAGGTGACGGTCGGTTCGGGCACCGGGTACACGGTCGGCTCGCCGTCCTCGGCCTCGGTGACGGTCAACGACGACGACAACCCCGCGGCGACCATCAAGGCCGGCACGTCGCCCGTGACCGAGGGGACGGCCGCGGAGTTCACGCTGACGCTGACCAGCGCGGCGCCTGACGGTGGACTGACCGTCTCGCTCACCGTGGCCGACGCATCAGGCAGCGATTTCGTGGCTTCGTCCAACGAGGGCTCGAAGACCCTGGCCTTCGACGCGGGTGACACGTCGAAGACCTACTCCGTCGCCACCGTCTCCGACACCGTCGACGAGGCCAACGGCGACGTGACCGTGACCGTCGGCACCGGGACCGGCTACACGGTGGGCACTCCGTCCTCCGCGACCGTCACCGTCAACGATGACGACGCTCCGGCCGCCACCATCAAGGCGGGGACCTCGCCGGTGACCGAAGGCACCGCGGCGGAGTTCACGGTGACGCTCTCGAGCGTCGCGCCGGATGGCGGACTCACCATCGCCCTGACCGTCGCGGACGCTTCTGGCAGCGACTTCGTCGCCGCCGCCAACGAGGGCGCCAAGACCCTGGCCTTCTCCTCCGGCGAGAGGTCCAAGACGTACTCCGTGGCGACGGTGGCGGACACCGTCGACGAGGCCTCGGGCGACATCCAGGTCACCGTCGGTTCCGGGTCCGGCTACACCGTCGGCACGCCGGCCTCGGCCTCGGTGACCGTCAACGACGACGACGCCCCGGCGGCGACGATCAAGGCGGGCACGTCGCCCGTGACCGAGGGCACGGCGGCCTCGTTCACGGTCGAGCTGTCCACCCCGGCGCCCACTGGCGGACTCTCGATCGCGCTGACCGTGGCGGATGCTTCGGGCAGCGACTTCGTGGCGTCGTCCAACGAGGGCGCCAAGACACTCGCCTTCAACGCCGGCGACACGTCCAAGACGTACTCCGTGGCCACCGTCGCCGACACCGTCGACGAGGCCGACGGCCCGGTCCAGGTGAGGGTCGGTTCGGGCACCGGGTACACGGTCGGCTCGCCGTCCTCGGCCTCGGTAACGGTCGAGGACGACGATGCCCCCGCGGCCACGATCAAGGCGGGCACGTCGCCCGTGATCGAGGGCACGGCGGCGGAGTTCACGGTGACGCTGTCCACCGCGGCCCCGGAGGGCGGACTCACCATCGCCCTGACCGTCGCCGACGCCTCGGGCAGCGACTTCGTCGCTTCGTCCAACGAGGGTGCCAAGACCCTGGCCTTCAACGCGGGCGACACGTCGAAGACGTACTCCGTGGCCACCGTCGCCGACACCGTCGACGAAGCCAACGGCGACGTGACAGTGACCGTCGGTTCCGGCAGCGGCTACACCGTCGGCACGCCGTCCTCCGCCTCGGTAACGGTTAACGACGACGACGCTCCCGCAGCGACGATCAAGGCGGGCACGTCTCCGGTGACCGAGGGCACGGCCGCCTCGTTCACGGTCGAGCTGTCCACGGCAGCGCCAGAGGGCGGCCTGACGATCGCGCTGACAGTCGCCGACGCGTCCGGCAGCGACTTCGTCGCTTCGTCCAACGAGGGGTCCAAGACCCTCGCCTTCAACGCCGGAGACACCTCCAAGACGTACTCCGTGGCCACCGTCGCCGATACCGTCGACGAGGCCAACGGCGACGTGACGGTGACCGTCGGCACCGGAACCGGCTACACAGTCGGCTCGCCCTCCTCCGCCTCGGTGACCGTCAACGACGACGACAACCCCGCGGCGACGATCAAGGCCGGCACGTCGCCGGTCACCGAGGGGACCGCGGCCTCGTTCACGGTGACGCTCTCAAGCGCCGCCCCGGATGGCGGACTGACCGTCTCGCTATCCGTGGCGGACGCCTCGGGCAGCGACTTCGTCGCCTCGACCAACGAGGGTTCCAAGACCTTGGCCTTCGACGCCGGAGACACCTCCAAGACGTACTCCGTGGCCACCGTCGCCGACACTGTCGATGAGGCCTCGGGTGACATCCAGGTCACGGTCGGTTCCGGCACCGGCTACACGGTCGGCTCGCCGGCCTCCGCGACCGTCACCGTCAACGACGACGACGCCACGGTCGTCTCGGCCGCCAACGTCTCGGTGTCGGAGAACGCCGGCAACGCGGAGTTGACGTTGACCCTGACCCGGGTTTCCGGGGACACGACCGAGATCCAGGGCACGGTGACCCCGACCGCCGGCACCGCCGGTGCGTCCGACTACACCGGCGCCGCCGTGAGCTTCACCATCGCGGGGTCCTCGAGCAGCACGACGGTGTCGATCCCGGTCACGAACGACGGCCTGATCGAGGGCAGCGAGACGTTCACCGCGGCGATCGCGATCACGAGTCCGGCCGCGGGCTACGCGGCGGGTGCGGCTCCGACGATCACGATCACGGACGACGACGCGGGGGTCCTCGCGCTCTCGCTGGCCTCCTCCTCGGTGACGGAAGGCGGTTCGTTTACGGCCAACGTGACGCTCCAGAACTCGAGCGGCCAGGACGTGACCCTGCCGTCCGACCTGGCGGTCACGGTGACGCCGGAGTTCGCGTCGGCCGCCACCGGCAAGGCGGCGTCCTCCGACATGACGGACAGCGCGGCGGAGACGCTGACCATCAAGGCGGGCACGTCGAAGGCGGCGACGACCTTCGCCACGGCCCAGGACACGGTCGACGAGCCGGACGAGGCGTTCTCCTTCAAGCTGACCTCCGGCACCCTGCCCTCGGGCGTCACCCTGGGGACTGCCTCGGCCAACGCGACGATCATCGACGACGACGCGCCGGCGGCCACGATCAAGGCCGGTACCTCGCCGGTGACCGAGGGCACGGCGGCCTCGTTCACGGTGACGCTCTCAAGCGCCGCGCCGGACGGCGGGCTGACCATCGCGCTCACCGTGGCCGATGCCTCCGGCAGCGACTTCGTGGCCGCGGCGAACGAGGGGTCGAAGACCCTCGCCTTTGACGCCGGCGAGACCTCGAAGACGTACTCCGTGGCGACCGTCGCCGACGCCGTCGACGAGGCCAACGGCGACGTGACGGTGACAGTGGGCACGGGGACCGGCTATACGGTCGGCAGTCCATCCTCGGCCTCGGTGACGGTCGAGGACGACGACGCTCCTGCGGCCACGATCAAGGCCGGCACCTCTCCGGTGACTGAGGGCACGGCGGCGGAGTTCACGGTGGAACTGTCCAGCGCGGCCCCGGATGGCGGACTGACCATCGCTCTGACGGTCGCCGACGCCTCCGGCAGCGACTTCGTCGCCTCGGCCAACGAGGGGTCCAAGACCCTCGCCTTCAACGCCGGCGACACTTCGAAGACCTACTCCGTGGCCACCGTCGCCGACACGGTCGACGAGGCGAACGGCGACGTCAAGGTCACCGTCGGCACGGGCACCGGCTACACCGTCGGCACGCCGGCCTCGGCCTCGGTGACCGTCGAGGACGACGACGCCCCTGCCGCGACGATCAAGGCCGGCACGTCGCCGGTCACCGAGGGGACCGCGGCCTCGTTCACGGTGACGCTCTCAAGCGCCGCCCCGGACGGCGGACTCACCATCGCCCTGACCGTTGCCGACGCCGCGGGCAGCGACTTCGTCGCCGCGGCCAACGAGGGTTCCAAGACCCTGGCCTTCAACGCTGGTGACACCTCCAAGACGTACTCGGTGGCGACGGTGGCCGACACCGTCGACGAAGCGTCGGGCAACGTGACGGTTACCGTCGGCTCCGGCACGGGTTACACCGTCGGCAGCCCGTCCTCGGCCTCGGTGACGGTCAACGACGACGACGCTCCTGCGGCCACCATCAAGGCCGGCACGTCGCCCGTGACCGAGGGTACGGCAGCGTCGTTCACAGTCGAACTGTCCACGGCGGCACCCAGTGGCGGACTCACCATCGCGCTCACCGTGGCCGACGCCGCGGGCAGCGACTTCGTGGCGTCGGCCAACGAGGGCGCCAAGACCCTGGCGTTCAACGCAGGCGACACCTCCAAGACGTACTCGGTGGCGACGGTCGCCGACACGGTCGACGAGGTCTCGGGCGACGTGACGGTCACCGTCGGCACCGGCACCGGCTACACCGTCGGCACTCCGTCGTCGGCAAAGGTGACCGTCAACGACGACGACGCCCCCGTGGCGACGATCAAGGCCGGTACGTCGCCGGTGACCGAGGGCACCGGGGCGGAGTTCACGGTGACGCTGTCCACCGCCGCGCCGGACGGCGGGCTGACGATCGCGCTAACCGTGGCCGATGCCTCCGGCAGCGACTTCGTCGCCGCGGCCAACGAGGGTTCCAAGACCTTGGCCTTCAACGCCGGCGACACCTCGAAGACGTACTCGGTGGCGACGGTGGCCGACACCGTCGACGAGGCCAACGGCGACATCAAGGTGACGGTGGGCACGGGCACGGGCTACACGGTCGGCTCGCCGTCCTCGGCCTCGGTGACGGTCGAGGACGACGATGCTCCCGCCGCCACGATCAAGGCCGGCACCTCGCCGGTGACCGAGGGCACGGCGGCCTCGTTCACGGTAGAGCTCTCCAGCGCAGCGCCCACTGGCGGCCTGACGATCGCCCTCACCGTGGCAGACGCCTCCGGCAGCGACTTCGTCGCCTCGGCCAACGAGGGCTCGAAGAGCCTGGCCTTCGCCGTTGGCGAGACCTCGAAGACGTACTCCGTGGCCACGGTCGCCGACACAGTGGACGAGGCGGATGGCGCGGTCAAGGTCACCGTCAGCACGGGGACCGGCTACACCGTCGGTTCGCCGTCGTCCGCGAGCGTCACCGTCAACGACGACGACGCTCCCGCGGCCACGATCACGGCAGGCACGTCCCCGGTGACCGAGGGGACGGCGGCGGAGTTCACGGTGACGCTGTCCACCGCCGCCCCGGAGGGCGGACTCACCATCGGCTTGGCCGTCGCCGACGCCTCCGGCAGCGACTTCGTGGCCTCGTCCAACGAGGGCGCCAAGACCCTGGCCTTCGACGCCGGCGACACTTCCAAGACGTACTCCGTCGCCACCGTCGCCGACAGCGTGGATGAGGCCGACGGCGCGGTCCAGGTGACGGTCGGTTCGGGCACCGGGTACACGGTCGGCTCGCCGTCCTCGGCCTCGGTGACGGTCGAGGACGACGATGCTCCCGCCGCCACGATCAAGGCCGGCACCTCGCCGGTGACCGAGGGCACGGCGGCCTCGTTCACGGTAGAGCTCTCCAGCGCAGCGCCCACTGGCGGCCTGACGATCGCCCTCACCGTGGCAGACGCCTCCGGCAGCGACTTCGTCGCCTCGACCAACGAGGGTTCCAAGACCCTGGCCTTCGACGCCGGAGACACCTCCAAGACGTACTCCGTGGCCACCGTCGCCGACACCGTCGACGAGGTCTCGGGCGACGTGACGGTCACCGTCGGCACCGGCACGGGCTACACCATCGGCAGTCCGTCCTCGGCCTCGGTGACGGTCGAGGACGACGACGCTCCTGCGGCCACGATCAAGGCCGGCGCCTCGCCGGTGACCGAGGGCACGGCGGCCTCGTTCACGGTGGAACTGTCCAGCGCGGCCCCGGACGGCGGACTGACCATCGCGCTGACGGTCGCCGACGCCTCAGGCAGCGATTTCGTGGCGGCGGCCAACGAGGGGGCCAAGACCCTGGCCTTCGACGCCGGCGACACGTCGATGACGTACTCCTTGGCGACGGTGGCCGACACCGTCGACGAGGCCGACGGCGCGGTCCAAGTGACGATCGGTTCCGGGTCCGGCTACACGGTCGGCACGCCGTCTTCCGCGAGCGTCACCGTCAACGACGACGACGCTCCGGCCGCGACGATCAAGGCCGGCACGTCTCCGGTGACCGAGGGCACGGCGGCGGAGTTCACGGTGACGCTGTCCACCGCCGCCCCGGAGGGCGGACTCACCATCGGCTTGGCCGTCGCCGACGCCTCCGGCAGCGACTTCGTCGCCGCGGCGAACGAGGGGTCGAAGACCCTCGCCTTTGACGCCGGCGAGACCTCGAAGACGTACTCCGTGGCCACGGTCGCCGACACGGTCGACGAGGTCTCGGGCGACGTGACGGTCACCGTCGGCACCGGCACCGGCTACACCGTCGGCACTCCGTCGTCGGCAAAGGTGACCGTCAACGACGACGACGCCCCCGTGGCGACGATCAAGGCCGGTACGTCGCCGGTGACCGAGGGCACCGGGGCGGAGTTCACGGTGACGCTGTCCACCGCCGCGCCGGACGGCGGGCTGACGATCGCGCTAACCGTGGCCGATGCCTCCGGCAGCGACTTCGTCGCCGCGGCCAACGAGGGCTCGAAGACCCTGGCCTTCAACGCCGGAGACACGTCGAAGACCTACTCCGTGGCCACTGTCGCCGATACCGTCGACGAGGCCTCGGGCGACGTGACGGTGACCGTCGACACGGGGACCGGCTACACGGTCGGCAGTCCGTCGTCGGCAAAGGTGACCGTCAACGACGACGACGCTCCGGCGGCGACCATCAAGGCGGGGACCTCGCCGGTCACCGAGGGCACCGCGGCGACGTTCACAGTCGAACTTTCCAGCGCGGCGCCCACTGGCGGACTCACCATCGCCCTGACCGTCGCGGACGCCTCGGGCAGCGACTTCGTGGCCTCGGCCAACGAGGGCGCGAAGACCCTGGCCTTCAACGCTGGCGATACCTCGAAGACGTACTCCGTGGCCACCGTTGCCGACACCGTGGACGAGACCAACGGCGCGGTCAAGGTGACCGTCGGCTCGGGCACCGGCTACACGGTCGGCAGTCCGTCCTCAGCTTCTGTGACGGTCGAGGACGACGACGCTCCTGCGGCCACGATCAAGGCGGGGACCTCGCCGGTCACCGAAGGCACGGCCGCATCGTTCACCGTAGAGCTGTCCACCCCGGCGCCCACTGGCGGCTTGACGATCGCGCTAACCGTGGCGGACGCCTCCGGCAGCGACTTCGTCGCCTCGTCCAACGAGGGCTCCAAGACGCTGGCATTCGACGCTGGCGACACCTCCAAGACCTACTCCGTGGCCACCGTCGCCGACACCGTCGACGAAGCGAATGGCGACGTCAAGGTCACCGTCGGCACAGGGACCGGCTACACGGTCGGCACGCCGTCCTCCGCGACGGTCACCGTCAACGACGACGACAACCCCGCAGCGACCATCAAGGCCGGCACGTCGCCCGTGACCGAGGGGACGGCGGCCTCGTTCACGGTCGAGCTGTCCAGCGCGGCGCCGGACGGCGGACTCGCGATCGCGCTCACCGTGGCCGATGCCTCCGGCAGCGACTTCGTCGCCGCGGCCAACGAGGGCTCGAAGACGCTCACCATTGCCCAGGGCGCGACCTCCGGCACCTACACGGTGGCGACCGTGGCCGACACTGTCGACGAGGCAGACGGCGCGGTCAAAGTGACCGTCGGCTCGGGCACCGGCTACACGGTCGGCAGTCCGTCCTCCGCGTCGGTGACGGTCAACGATGACGACAACCCCGCGGCGACCATCAAGGCCGGCACGTCCCCGGTGACCGAGGGCACGGCCGCATCGTTCACGGTGACGCTCTCAAGCGCCGCGCCGGACGGCGGACTCACCGTCGCCCTGACCGTCGCGGACGCCTCCGGCAGCGACTTCGTCGCTTCGGCCAATGAGGGCTCGAAGACCCTGGCCTTCAACGCCGGCGACACCTCCAAGACCTACTCCGTAGCCACCGTCGCCGACACCGTCGACGAGGCCTCGGGCGACGTGACGGTGACAGTGGGCACGGGGACCGGCTACGCCGTCGGCACTCCGTCGTCGGCGAAGGTGACCGTCAACGACGACGACGCTCCGGCCGCCACCATCAAGGCGGGGACATCCCCGGTGACCGAGGGCACCGCGGCGTCGTTCACGGTGGAGTTGTCCAGCGCGGCGCCGGACGGCGGACTCACCGTCGCGCTCACCGTGGCCGACGCCTCGGGCAGCGACTTCGTCGCCTCGGCCAACGAGGGCGCCAAGACCCTGGCCTTCGACGCCGGCGACACTTCCAAGACGTACTCCGTCGCCACCGTCGCCGACAGCGTGGATGAGGCCGACGGCGCGGTCCAGGTGACGGTCGGTTCGGGCACCGGGTACACGGTCGGCTCGCCGTCCTCGGCCTCGGTGACGGTCGAGGACGACGACGCTCCTGCGGCCACCATCAAGGCCGGCACCTCCCCGGTGACTGAGGGCACGGCGGCGGAGTTCACGGTGACGCTGTCCACCGCGGCCCCGGATGGCGGACTCTCGATCGCGCTGACCGTGGCGGACGCCGCGGGCAGCGACTTCGTGGCCTCGGCCAACGAGGGTTCCAAGACCCTGACCTTCAACGCTGGCGAGACTTCCAAGACCTACTCCGTAGCGACGGTGGCCGACACGGTCGACGAGGCCTCGGGCGACGTCAAGGTGACGGTGGGCGCCGGCACCGGCTACACGGTCGGTACGCCGTCCTCCGCTTCGGTGACGGTCAGCGACGACGACGCTCCTGCGGCCACCATCAAGGCGGGCACGTCGCCCGTGACCGAAGGCACGGCGGCGGAGTTCACGGTGACGCTCTCAAGCGCCGCGCCGGACGGCGGGCTGACGATCGCGCTAACCGTGGCCGATGCCTCCGGCAGCGACTTCGTCGCCGCGAGCAACGAGGGTTCCAAGACCCTGGCCTTCGACGCCGGAGACACCTCCAAGACCTACTCCGTGGCCACCGTCGCCGATACCGTGGACGAGGCCAACGGCGACGTCAAGGTGACGGTGGGCACGGGGACCGGCTACACCGTCGGCACTCCGTCGTCGGCGAAGGTGACGGTCAACGACGACGACGCTCCCGCCGCCACCATCAAGGCCGGCACGTCGCCCGTGACCGAGGGCACGGCCGCGACGTTCACGGTGACGCTGTCCACCGCCGCCCCGGATGGCGGACTCACCGTCGCCCTGACCGTCGCCGACGCCACGGGCAGCGACTTCGTCGCCTCGACCAACGAGGGCGCCAAGACACTCGCCTTCAACGCCGGAGACACCTCCAAGACCTACTCCGTAGCCACCGTCGCCGACACCGTCGACGAGGCCAACGGCGACGTGACGGTGACCGTCGGTTCCGGGTCCGGCTACACGGTCGGCACGCCGTCGTCGGCGAAGGTGACGGTCAACGACAACGACGCTCCCGCCGCCACGATCAAGGCGGGGACCTCCCCGGTGACCGAAGGCACCGCAGCGTCCTTCACGGTGGAGCTGTCCAGCGCGGCGCCGGACGGCGGACTCTCGATCGCCCTCACCGTGGCAGACGCCTCCGGCAGCGACTTCGTGGCCTCGACCAACGAGGGCGCCAAGACCCTGGCGTTCAACGCCGGCGACACCTCCAAGACGTACTCCGTCGCCACAGTCGCCGACACGGTTGACGAGGCCAACGGCGCGGTCAAGGTGACCGTCGGTTCCGGCACGGGCTACACAGTCGGTTCGCCGTCCTCCGCTTCGGTGACGGTCAACGACGACGACGCTCCGGCGGCGACCATCAAGGCGGGGACATCCCCGGTGACCGAGGGCACCGCGGCGACGTTCACAGTCGAGCTTTCCAGCGCGGCGCCCACTGGCGGACTCACCATCGCCCTGACCGTCGCGGACGCCTCGGGCAGCGACTTCGTCGCTTCGGCCAACGAGGGCTCAAAGACGCTGGCGTTCAACGCCGGCGACACCTCCAAGACGTACTCCGTAGCCACCGTCGCCGACACCGTCGACGAGGCGAACGGCGCGGTCAAGGTCACCGTGGGCTCGGGCACCGGCTACACCGTCGGCAGTCCGTCGTCCGCTTCGGTGACGGTCAACGACGACGACGCTCCGGGGGCGACCATCAAGGCGGGGACATCCCCGGTGACCGAGGGCACGGCCGCCTCCTTCACGGTCGAGCTCTCAAGCGCCGCCCCGGACGGCGGACTCTCGATCGCCCTCACCGTGGCAGACGCATCGGGCAGCGACTTCGTCGCCGCGGCCAACGAGGGCTCGAAGACGCTCACCATTGCCCAGGGCGCGACCTCCGGCACCTACACGGTGGCGACCGTGGCCGACACTGTCGACGAGGCAGACGGCGCGGTCAAAGTGACCGTCGGCTCGGGCACCGGCTACACGGTCGGCAGTCCGTCCTCCGCGTCGGTGACGGTCAACGATGACGACAACCCCGCGGCGACCATCAAGGCCGGCACGTCCCCGGTGACCGAGGGCACGGCCGCATCGTTCACGGTGACTCTCTCAAGCGCCGCCCCGGACGGCGGACTCACCGTCGCCCTGACCGTCGCCGACGCCACGGGCAGCGACTTTGTCGCCTCGACCAACGAGGGCGCCAAGACCTTGGCCTTCTCCTCCGGCGAGACCTCCAAGACGTACTCGGTGGCCACCGTCGCCGACACTGTCGATGAGGCCTCGGGCGACATCCAGGTCACGGTCGGTTCCGGCACCGGCTACACGGTCGGCACGCCGTCGTCGGCGAAGGTGACCGTCAACGACGACGACGCCCCGGCGGCGACGATCAAGGCGGGGACCTCGCCCGTGACCGAGGGCACCGCAGCGTCCTTCACAGTGGAGCTGTCCAGCGCGGCACCGGATGGAGGCTTGACGATCGCCCTATCCGTGGCGGACGCCTCGGGCAGCGACTTCGTCGCCGCGAGCAACGAGGGTTCCAAGACCCTGGCCTTCGACGCCGGAGACACCTCCAAGACCTATTCCGTGGCGACGGTCGCCGACAGCGTGGACGAGGCCGACGGCGCGGTCCAGGTGACGGTCGGTTCGGGCACCGGGTACACGGTCGGCTCGCCGTCCTCGGCCTCGGTGACGGTCAGCGACGACGACGCTCCTGCGGCCACGATCAAGGCCGGCGCCTCCCCGGTGACCGAGGGCACGGCGGCGGAGTTCACGGTGGAACTGTCCAGCGCGGCCCCGGATGGCGGACTGACCATCGCGCTGACGGTCGCCGACGCCTCGGGCAGCGACTTCGTCGCCTCGGCCAACGAGGGCTCGAAGAGCCTGGCCTTCGCCGTTGGCGAGACCTCGAAGACGTACTCCGTGGCCACCGTTGCCGACACCGTGGACGAGGCCGACGGCGCGGTCCAGGTGACGGTCGGTTCGGGCACCGGGTACACGGTCGGCTCGCCGTCCTCGGCCTCGGTGACGGTCAACGACGACGACGCTCCTGCGGCCACCATCAAGGCCGGCACGTCGCCCGTGACCGAGGGCACGGCAGCGTCGTTCACTGTCGAGCTGTCCACGGCGGCACCCAGTGGCGGACTCACCATCGCGCTCACCGTGGCCGACGCCTCGGGCAGCGACTTCGTGGCCTCGACCAACGAGGGCTCCAAGACCCTGGCGTTCAACGCAGGCGACACCTCCAAGACGTACTCCGTGGCGACGGTGGCCGACACGGTCGACGAGGCCTCGGGCGACGTGACGGTTACCGTCGGCACCGGCACCGGCTACACCGTCGGCGCTCCGTCGTCGGCAAAGGTGACCGTCAACGACGACGACGCCCCCGTGGCGACGATCAAGGCCGGTACGTCGCCGGTGACCGAGGGCACCGCGGCCGCCTTCACGGTGACGCTCTCAAGCGCCGCGCCGGACGGCGGACTCACCATCGCCCTGACCGTTGCCGACGCCGCGGGTAGCGACTTCGTCGCCTCGGCCAACGAGGGCTCGAAGAGCCTGGCCTTCGCCGTTGGCGAGACCTCGAAGACGTACTCCGTGGCCACGGTCGCCGACACAGTGGACGAGGCGGATGGCGCGGTCAAGGTCACCGTCAGCACGGGGACCGGCTACACCGTCGGTTCGCCGTCGTCCGCGAGCGTCACCGTCAACGACAACGACGCCCCCGTGGCGACGATCAAGGCCGGTACGTCGCCGGTGACCGAGGGCACCGCCGCCGCCTTCACGGTCGAGCTCTCCAGCGCAGCGCCCACTGGCGGCCTGTCGATCGCGCTCACCGTGGCCGACGCCTCCGGCAGCGACTTCGTGGCCTCGGCCAACGAGGGCTCGAAGACCCTGGCGTTCAACGCCGGCGACACTTCCAAGACCTACACGGTGGCGACCGTCTCCGACACCGTCGACGAGGCCAACGGCGACGTCAAGGTGACCGTCGGTTCCGGGTCCGGCTACACGGTCGGCACGCCGTCGTCGGCGAAGGTGACGGTCAACGACGACGACGCTCCCGCCGCCACTATCAAGGCCGGCACCTCGCCGGTGACCGAGGGCACCGCAGCCTCGTTCACGGTCGAGCTATCCAGCGCCGCGCCCACTGGCGGCCTGTCGATCGCGCTCACCGTGGCCGACGCCTCCGGCAGCGATTTCGTCGCTTCGACCAACGAGGGCGCCAAGACCCTCGCCTTCAACGCCGGAGACACCTCGAAGACGTACTCCGTGGCGACGGTGGCCGACACGGTCGACGAGGCCAACGGCGCGGTCAAGGTGACCGTCGGTTCCGGCACGGGCTACACAGTCGGTTCGCCGTCCTCCGCTTCGGTGACGGTCAACGACGACGACGCTCCGGCGGCGACCATCAAGGCGGGGACCTCGCCGGTGACCGAGGGCACCGCGGCGACGTTCACAGTCGAGCTTTCCAGCGCGGCGCCCACTGGCGGACTCACCATCGCCCTGACCGTCGCGGACGCGTCCGGCAGCGACTTCGTGGCGTCGACCAACGAGGGCGCCAAGACCCTCGCCTTCAATGCCGGAGACACTTCCAAGACGTACTCGGTAGCCACGGTGGCCGACACCGTGGACGAGGCCAACGGTGCAGTCAAGGTCACCGTCGGTTCCGGCACGGGCTACACAGTCGGTTCGCCGTCCTCCGCTTCGGTGACGGTCAACGACGACGACGCCCCGGCGGCGACCATCAAGGCGGGGACCTCTCCAGTGACCGAGGGCACCGCGGCGACGTTCACAGTCGAGCTTTCCAGCGCGGCGCCCACTGGGGGCCTGAGCATCGCGCTCACCGTAGCCGACGCCTCCGGCAGCGACTTCGTGGCCTCGGCCAACGAGGGCGCCAAGACCCTCGCCTTCAACGCCGGAGACACCTCGAAGACGTACTCCGTGGCGACGGTGGCTGACACCGTCGACGAGGCCAACGGCGCGGTCAAGGTCACCGTCGGCACCGGCACCGGCTACACCGTCGGTTCGCCGTCGTCGGCTTCGGTGACGGTCAACGACGACGATGCTCCGGCGGCGACCATCAAGGCGGGGACCTCGCCGGTGACCGAGGGCACCGCGGCGACGTTCACAGTCGAGCTTTCCAGCGCGGCGCCCACTGGGGGCCTGAGCATCGCGCTCACCGTAGCCGACGCCTCCGGCAGCGACTTCGTGGCTTCGTCCAACGAGGGCTCGAAGACCCTGGCCTTCAACGCCGGAGACACGTCGAAGACCTACTCCGTGGCCACTGTCGCCGATACCGTCGATGAGGCCTCGGGCGACGTGACGGTGACCGTCGACACGGGGACCGGCTACACGGTCGGCAGTCCGTCGTCGGCAAAGGTGACCGTCAACGACGACGACGCCCCGGCGGCCACGATCAAGGCGGGGACCTCCCCGGTGACCGAAGGCACGGCGGCGTCGTTCACGATCGAGCTCTCCAGCGCCGCCCCGGCCGGCGGACTCACCGTCGCCCTGACCGTCGCCGACGCCACGGGCAGCGACTTTGTCGCCTCGACCAACGAGGGCGCCAAGACACTCGCCTTCAACGCCGGAGACACCTCCAAGACCTACTCCGTAGCCACCGTCGCCGACACCGTCGACGAGGCCTCGGGCGACGTGACGGTCACCGTCGGTTCCGGGTCCGGCTACACGGTCGGCAGTCCGTCGTCGGCGAAGGTGACGGTCAACGACAACGACGCTCCCGCCGCCACGATCAAGGCGGGGACCTCCCCGGTGACCGAAGGCACCGCAGCGTCCTTCACGGTGGAGCTGTCCAGCGCGGCGCCGGACGGCGGACTCACCATCGCGCTCACCGTGGCCGACGCCTCGGGCAGCGACTTCGTGGCCTCGGCCAACGAGGGCGCCAAGACCCTCGCCTTCAACGCCGGAGACACCTCGAAGACGTACTCCGTGGCGACGGTGGCTGACACCGTCGACGAGGCCAACGGCGCGGTCAAGGTCACCGTCGGCACCGGCACCGGCTACACCGTCGGTTCGCCGTCGTCGGCTTCGGTGACGGTCAACGACGACGATGCTCCGGCGGCGACCATCAAGGCGGGGACCTCGCCGGTGACCGAGGGCACCGCGGCGACGTTCACAGTCGAGCTTTCCAGCGCGGCGCCCACTGGCGGACTCACCATCGCCCTGACCGTCGCGGACGCCTCGGGCAGCGACTTCGTGGCCTCGACCAACGAGGGCGCCAAGACCCTGGCGTTCAACGCCGGAGACACGTCGAAGACGTACTCCGTGGCCACCGTGGCCGACACCGTCGACGAGGCCAACGGCGATGTGACGGTGACCGTCGGCACGGGGACTGGCTACACCGTCGGCAGTCCGTCGTCGGCGAAGGTGACCGTCAACGACGACGACGCTCCCGCGGCGACCATCAAGGCGGGGACCTCGCCGGTGACCGAGGGCACCGCGGCGACGTTCACAGTCGAGCTTTCCAGCGCGGCGCCCACTGGCGGACTCACCATCGCCCTGACCGTCGCGGACGCCTCGGGCAGCGACTTCGTGGCTTCGTCCAACGAGGGCTCGAAGACCCTGGCCTTCAACGCCGGAGACACGTCGAAGACCTACTCCGTGGCCACTGTCGCCGATACCGTCGACGAGGCCTCGGGCGACGTGACGGTGACCGTCGACACGGGGACCGGCTACACGGTCGGCAGTCCGTCGTCGGCAAAGGTGACCGTCAACGACGACGACGCCCCGGCGGCGACCATCAAGGCGGGGACCTCTCCAGTGACCGAGGGCACCGCGGCGACGTTCACAGTCGAGCTTTCCAGCGCGGCGCCCACTGGGGGCCTGAGCATCGCCCTGACCGTCGCGGACGCCTCCGGCAGCGACTTCGTGGCGTCGACCAACGAGGGCGCCAAGACCCTGGCGTTCAACGCCGGAGACACGTCGAAGACGTACTCCGTGGCCACCGTGGCCGACACCGTCGACGAGGCCAACGGCGATGTGACGGTGACCGTCGGCACGGGGACTGGCTACACGGTCGGCAGTCCGTCGTCGGCGAAGGTGACGGTTAACGACGACGACGCCCCCGCGGCCACTATCAAGGCGGGGACGTCGCCCGTGACCGAGGGCACGGCGGCGGAGTTCACGGTGGAGCTGTCCAGCGCCGCCCCGGACGGCGGACTCACCGTCGCCCTGACCGTCGCCGACGCCTCCGGCAGCGACTTCGTCGCCGCTACCGACGAGGGCGCCAAGACGCTGGCCTTCGACGCCGGAGACACTTCCAAGACCTACACGGTGGCCACCGTCGCCGACACCGTCGATGAGGCCTCGGGCGACGTGACGGTGACGGTGGGCACGGGCACCGGCTACACGGTCGGCAGTCCGTCGTCGGCGAAGGTGACCGTCAACGACAACGACGCTCCCGCCGCCACGATCAAGGCGGGGACCTCCCCGGTGACCGAAGGCACCGCAGCGGAGTTCACGATCGAGCTGTCCAGCGCGGCGCCGGACGGCGGACTCACCGTCGCCCTGACAGTGGCCGACGCCTCCGGCAGCGACTTCGTCGCCGCTACCGACGAGGGCGCCAAGACGCTGGCCTTCGACGCCGGAGACACTTCCAAGACCTACACGGTGGCCACCGTCGCCGACACCGTCGATGAGGCCTCGGGCGACGTGACGGTGACGGTGGGCACGGGCACCGGCTACACGGTCGGCAGTCCGTCGTCGGCGAAGGTGACCGTCAACGACAACGACGCTCCCGCCGCCACGATCAAGGCGGGGACCTCCCCGGTGACCGAAGGCACCGCAGCGGAGTTCACGATCGAGCTGTCCAGCGCGGCGCCGGACGGCGGACTCACCATCGCGCTCACCGTGGCCGACGCCACGGGCAGCGACTTCGTGGCCTCGACCAACGAGGGCGCCAAGACCCTGGCCTTCGACGCCGGAGACACCTCCAAGACCTACTCCGTGGCCACCGTCGCCGACACCGTCGACGAGACCTCGGGCGACGTGACGGTCACCGTCGGCACCGGCACCGGCTACAACGTCGGCACTCCGTCTTCCGCCTCGGTGACCGTCAACGACGACGACGACGCTCCCGTTGCCACCATCAAGGCCGGCACCTCGCCGGTGACCGAAGGCACGGCGGCCTCCTTCACGGTAGAGCTGTCCAGCGCGGCACCCACCGGCGGCCTGACCATCACGCTCACCGTGGCCGACGTCTCGGGCAGCGACTTCGTCGCTTCGACCAACGAGGGCGCCAAGACCCTGGCGTTCAACGCCGGAGACACTTCCAAGACGTACACCGTGGCCACCGTAGCCGACACCGTCGACGAGGCCAACGGCGACGTGACGGTCACCGTCGGCACCGGCACCGGCTACACCGTCGGCAGCCCGTCCTCCGCCTCAGTCACCGTCAACGACGACGACTCCGACAACGAGAACCGCGATGTCGGCGCCCAGAGCGTCACCGTCTCCGAAGGCGCCGGCAACGCGGAGCTGACCCTGAGCCTGACCCGGGCTTCCGGCGACACGACCGCGATCCAGGGCACGGTCACGCCGACCGCAGGCACCGCCGGGGCGGCCGACTACACCGTTGACGCGGTCGCCTTCACGATCGCGGGCTCCTCAAGCAGCACGACGGTGTCCATCCCGATCACGGACGACAGCCTGATCGAGGGCGACGAGACGTTCACCGCGGCGATCGCGATCACGAGCCCGGCCTCGGGCTACGCCGCGGGTACGGCGCCAACGATCACGATCACGGACGACGACGCGGGCGTCGTCGCGCTCTCGCTGGCGTCCTCCTCGGTGGCGGAAGGAGGCTCGTTCACGGCCAACGTGACGCTCCAGAACTCGAGCGGCCAGGATGTGACCCTGTCCTCCGACCTCGCGCTCACCGTGACGCCGGAGTTCGCGGCCGCGGCCGCCGGCAAGGCCGCAGCCGCCGACATGACGGACAGCACGGCGAAGACGCTCACGATCACCGCGGGGGCTTCGACGGCCTCCGCGACCTTCGCCACGGCCCAGGACACGGCGGACGAGCCGGACGAGACCTTCACGTTCAGGCTGACTTCCGGAACCTTGCCCGCGGGGGTCACCCTGGGGACCGCCTCCGCCGATGCCACGATCACGGACGATGACGCGACGGCGCCGGACCCGGAGTCGCCGTTGCCAAGCGTCACTGTGGTCCCCACCGAACTGACCGTGGACGAAGGCGAAAGCGCAACCTACACCGTCTCGCTCGCTACCGAGCCCTCCAGCGACGTCACCATCACTCCCGCCTCGGCGAACCCCGACGCGGCCACTTTCAGTCCGACCTCGGTAACCATCGCGGTCGACGAGTGGAGCACGCCGCGGACCTTCACCGTCTACGGCGTCGAGGACGAGGACGAGGACGACGAGATGTCGATCATGATCGCCAACGCGGTCAGCGGGTACGGGTCGATGACGAGGGCGGATCCGGTGATGGTGAACGTCATGGAAGCCCGCACTGGCGAAACGCCCGAGGATCCCCCGGTGCCAGCCGATCCTCCCCCGGAACCACCAGTCCTTCTCATCGAACCGACCGAAGTTACCGTCATGGAGGGCCGCTCCGCGTCCTACACCGTCACCCTGCTGACTCCACCGGTCGAGACCTTGACCGTGGCTCCCCACAGCCTGGACCCGCAGATGGTCGACGTCGACGCGCTGTTGACCTTCGAGCCCTGGGACTGGAAGGAACCCCGGACGGTCTCCGTCCGCACTCACAGGGACGACGACGCCTACGATGAAGGCACGATGATCACGCATCTCGTCGGCTACTACGACATGTTCGGGGCCGACCCGGTCACGGTCAACATCATGGACCGCGACACGGCGGGGGTGACGATCGAGCCCGCCGAACTCGCGGTCGGGGAAGGCGGCGAGGCAACCTATACCGTCGTGCTCGACACCAGACCCCGCAAGACGGTCACGGTCACTCCGGCCAGCCGCGATTCGCAAACAGCCGGCGTCGACGGACCGCTGACCTTCACGCCGGAGAACTGGAACGTTCCGCAAGCGGTTACGGTGATCACGACCGAAGACGACGACGCCTACGACGAACAGGTCGAGATCGCGCATGCCGTCGACGGATACGGCGGGGTCACCACGGCCGACCCGGTCGCCGTGACGGTCGTCGACGAAGACACGGCCGGCGTGACGATCGAGCCCGCCGAACTGACCGTTGCCGAGGGCGCCGCCGTGACCTACACCGTCGTGCTCGACACGCGGCCCGCCGGAACCGTCACCGTAACGCCGGAGGGCAACGAGAAGGCAACGCCGACTCCGGCTTCCCTCACGTTCACATCCTCGGACTGGAACACCGCGCAGACGGTCACGCTCACCGCGGAAGAAGACGATGACGCCTACGACGAAGCCATCACGATCGTCCACGCTGTCGCCGGCTATGACGACGTGACTTCGGGCGGCGATGTCAACGTCGCCATCGTCGACCACGACACGGCCGGCGTGACGGTCGAGCCCGTCGAACTCAACCTCACCGAGGGGAGCGCCGGCGAGTACACCGTCGTGCTCGACACGCGGCCCGCTGGAACCGTCACGATCACTCCGACGAGCGACGATCCGGATGCCGCCAGCGTCGCCTCCCCGCTGACCTTCACGCCCGAGAACTGGAACGTGGTGCAGACCGCCACGGTCGTCGCGGCCCATGACGACGACGCCTACGACGAACGCGTCACCATCAACCACGCCGTCAGCGGCTACGACGAAGTGAAGACCGCGGCAGCGGTGGAAGTCACCGTCGCCGACGACGACACGGCCGGCGTCATCGTCGCACCGACCCGACTCACCGTCGCCGAGGGCGGAACCGGCTGGTACACCGTGACGCTGACGACGCGTCCCGCCCGAACAGTCACCGTGAGGCCGGCCAGCGACGACCCGGACGTCGCCGACGCCGGTCCGCCGCTGGTCTTCACGCCCGAGAACTGGAACGCGGTACAGACCGTCCCGGTCGCCACGGCCCACGACGACGACGCCTACGACGAACGCGTCACCATCAACCACGCCGTCAGCGGCTACGACGAAGTGAGGACCGCGGCAGCGGTGGAGGTCACCGTCGCCGACGACGACACGGCCGGCGTCACGATCGAGCCCACGGAACTGACCATCGTCGAAGGCGGCGCCGGCGCCTACACCATCGTGCTCGACACGCGACCCGCCGCAACCGTCACGGTGACTCCGACCAGCAACGAACCGGCGGCGGTGGTGAGCGGCCCCGTCACCTTCCCGCCCGATGAGTGGAACAAGCCGCAACGCGTGACCGTCACCGTCGGAGAAGACGCGGGTGCGACCGACGAGCTGGCGAGGATCACTCACGCGGTCAGCGGCTACGACGAAGTCGTGGCGGCGGCGGACGTTCGGTTGACCCTGGCCGACAACGATCTTGCGCCGGACCCGCAGCTCATGACGGACCTGGCGCGAGCGTTGGCGGACCAGCGAGTGGGCGCGATCACCAGGCGCTTCGATCAGGCAGCTACGGGCACCGGCGCCGGCGCCGGAAGCCCGAGTGCCTTCGCGCAGCCGACCGGGAGCCCATGGATTCAGGGGCGGTTCCCGCCGACCGCCGGCGGCAGCGGACCTGCCGGTCACTACCCGGCGATCGGCGGTGGCGGCGGAGGCCCCGGCCACTTCCAGACCTCCGGAACTTCGCGCGGTCCGGCCTGGCATCCGGTTGACCGGCAGGTGCTGGGGAACCTCAACTTCGTTTCGCCGCTGGTGGACTGCGCCGCGACCGGCACGAAGCCCGCGGACGCGCCCGCCGGCGCGCAGAACTGCGAATCTCCGTTCAGCCTCTGGGGCCGCGGCGACTACAGGAATCTCTTCGGGCAACACGGTGACGCTTCCTGGAACGGAGACCTGCTGACGGCCCACCTGGGCGCGGACGTACGACTGTCGGACCGGTGGCTCACGGGGCTGGCCGCCTCCTGGACCCAGAGCCTGTTGAGGTATCGGAACGGCGGCGCCGACGATCTGTATGAACTCGATCTGGCAACCATCCACCCCTACGCGCGGTGGGCGCGGGATACCTGGGAACTCTGGGCGACCGGCGGCTCCGGCAAGGGCAACATGCGAATCAACGCCCGGTCGTCGAACCAGAGCGCGGAGAGCGATGTCAGCACGAGCACGGCAGCGATGGGCGTGCGGGCACGGGTCTGGCAGACGGCGAAGACCACGCTGCGACTCAAGGGCGAAGGCCTGCGGACCCGTCTCGAAGTGGACGACACCGGCCTGCAGGGAGTGGGAATCGGAGGCCTGGCGGTCGACGCCAGCAGACTGCGCCTGACCGTCGAGGCCAGCCGTTCGCGCGCTCTGAACAGCGGCGCCCGGCTTTCGCCGGTGCTGGAACTGGGCGCGGTCCACGACGCAGGCGACGGAGTGGCCGGGACCGGAGCGGAACTCGGTGGCGGGCTGAGCTACGAGGCTTCGAACGGGCGGCTCTCCCTGGCCGGCAGCGCGCGAGTCCTCGTGCGCAGCGACCACCGCGAATGGGGCGGCGAGGCGGCGTTCGAGCTGAAGCCGAGAGCCGATGAGAGAGGCTTCTCGTTCGCCCTGCGCCCGAGCTACGGCAACAGCCGAAGCGGCATCCAGGAACTCTGGGAGCACGGCCTGCAGGATCAGGCGCTCCAGTACCAGGACGACGCCCTGCAGTTGGAAGCGCGTCTGGGCTACGGTCTGGCGGCGCCCGGCGGCCCGCTGACGCTGCTCGGGGAACTGTCCAGCATGTACGGCTCGGACAGCTACCGCATCGGGGCCGAGTGGAGAATCAGGCAGCAGTTGGCTGTGCGACTGGTCGGTGAGCGCCGGGAGCACAAGGGCGCGCCGGCCGACCACGCGATCATGGTGCGCGCCGCGCTGCGTTTCCGTTGACTCGAGGACCGCGGCGTCCCGCTCAAGGGCTGCCTCAGCTACCGGTCAAACCCAGGACCCGCGGAATCCCGGCCAGGTCGGCGACCACCCACTCGACATCCAGACCGCCTCGCTCCGCCAGGTCGCGGACCGCCTCGAGCTGGCCCTTGCCGATCTCGAGCAGCAGCCGCTGGCCGGCGTGGAGGAAGCTGCCGGCGGCGAACAGGCGGCGGTAGAAGTCCAGGCCGTCGCCGGCGAACAGGGCCTCGGGCGGCTCGTGGTCGCGGACTTCGGGCATCAGGGACGGCCAGTCGCCGACGTCGATGTAGGGCGGGTTGGAGACGACGACGTCGAAGACCCCCGGGCGAAGGGCGGCCAGGAGGTCGGCCCGCACCAGGCGCACCCGGTCGCCGACGCCGTGCTCGCGGCAGTTCGCGGCCGCCAGGGCCAGGGCGCCGGGGGAGAGATCGGTCGCCACGATTCGGCTGTCGGGCCGCTCCAGCGCAAGGGTGACCGCGATGCAGCCGGATCCGGTGCCCACGTCGAGCACGCGCGCGCCGTCGCCGATGCAGTTCAGCGCCGACTCCACCAGGTGCTCCGTCTCCGGCCGCGGAATCAGCACCCGCGGATCGACGGCGAAGCTCCGGCCGTAGAACTCGCGCCGGCCCAGCAGGTAGGCCATCGGGACCCGGTCCGCCCGGCGCCGCACCAACTGCCCGTAGCTGACCGCCGCCTGTTCGGGCACGTCGTCGTCGGCGCGGGCGTAGAGTTGCGCCTCGGCGAGCCCCAGCACCTCGCCCAGAAGCAGCGCCGCCTCCCGGCGCGGCTGCTCGACCGAGCCGGCGAGGTGCTCCTGCCCGGCGTCGAGCAGATCGACGATACGGGCCGCCCCCGGCGGAGGCTCTTTCGGGCCGTCCGGCACTCAGACCGGGTCGGCTTCGCCCGTCTGCCGCAGCCGCTCCGCCTCGAAATGCTGCTGCAGCGGCACGATCAACGGTTCGAGGTCGCCCTCGAGGATCTGTGGCAGCTTGTGCACGGAAAGCCCGGCGCGGTGGTCCGTGACCCGGTTCTGCGGGAAGTTGTAGGTGCGAATCTTCTCCGAGCGGTCGCCGCTGCCGACCATCCGCCGGCGCTCCTCGCCCATCTCGGCGTTCGCCTTCGCCTCCTCGATCTCGAGCAGGCGGCTCTTGAGCACCCGCATCGCCTTCGCCTTGTTCTTGATCTGGCTGCGCTCGTCCTGGCAGGTGACGACCAGGCCGGTCGGCTGGTGGGTCAACCGGACCGCCGAGTACGTCGTGTTGACGCCCTGGCCGCCGGGGCCGGAAGCGCAGTACGTGTCCACGCGCAGGTCGGAGGGCTCGATCTCGATCTCGATGTCTTCGGCCTCGGGCAGCACCGCGACCGTCACCGCCGAGGTGTGGATGCGGCCGGACGCCTCCGTCTCGGGCACCCGCTGCACGCGGTGCACGCCGGCCTCGTAGCGCAAGGTGGCGAAGGCGCCGCGGCCCTCGACGATCGCCGACACCTCCTTGACGCCGCGGATGCCGGACTCGGAGATGTCGAGGATGTCGACCTTCCAGCCGTGGTCGTCGGCATAGCGGCTGTACATCCGGAACAGCTCGGCCGCGAACAACGACGCCTCGTCGCCGCCGGTGCCGGCGCGGATCTCGAGCACCGCGTTGCGCTTCTCGTTCGGATCCTTCGGCGCGAGTTCGTCCTTCATCGTCGCTTCGATGGACGCGAGCGTCTCCTCCAGCAGGCCCTTCTCCTCGGCCGCCATCTCGTACATGTCGTCCCCGCGCTCGAGCTCGCCCAGCAGTTCCGCCGTCTGGTCGAGTTCGTCCCTCGTCCTCTTGTACCGCTGGTAGAGCTCGACGACCGGGTTCAGCTCCGCCAGCGCCCGGCTCGTGTCGCGAAACTGCGCCGGGTTGGCGAGCACGTCCGGATCGGCGAGCCGGGCGGCCAGCTCGTCGTACGTCTGCTCAATCTGTTCGAGCTTTTCGAGCATGGCCCGAGATCCTCCTGTCCACTCCGTATCCTGCCACGGACCCTGCGGAATGCCGGATTCTGCTCGCCGGGTTATCGTTTCGTATGGCCGCGTCAATCGTGACCGTCTGGACGCTGCCGCTCCTGGCCCTGGCCGTCGCTCAGGATCCGCGCATCCAGCTCGTCGAGTTCCAGGCCGCCGGTCAGGCCGAAGCCGCGCTCGAGGAGACGAAACGGCTTCGCGCCGAAGAACCGGACCTCGCGTCCAGGCATGGCCTCTGCTACCTGGAAGGACACCTGCTGGAGGAGCTCGAGCAGCTCGAGACGGCGTCCGAGGCCTTCGCCACCTGCCTGACCGAAACGCCCGCGCTGGGGCCCTGGGCGCGCTACCGGCTGGCCGCGGGCCAGACGCGGCTCGGCTACCCGGAGATCGCCGCCGGGGTCACCGCCACCCTGCTCGGCGGACAGCCGCCACGCGTACTCGTGCAGCCGGCAGCCGAGCTGCTCGCTACCAGTCTCGACCGCGGCGGCGACTGCCGGCTCCTGCGCGGCGTCCCGATGTCGCGCCTGCCGGCGCCGGAACGTCGCCTGCTGACTCTCAGCCGGGCCAAGTGCCACCTCGCGGACGGCGACCCGGACGAAGCGGCCGCCGTCCTGACCGGCCTGATCCGGGAACGGGCCAACGACCTGGTGGCCTTCGAAGCCGCCGACCGCCTTCACCGCCTGAGGCCGGCCCTCGAGGACCGCCAGGAGGTGCTGCTGCTCGGCAACACCTTCCACGAACACGGCGTCTTCGACCGCTCGAACGAACTCCTCGGGCAGATCGTGGTCGACCTGGAGGTGCAATCGACCTCCGACTTCGAGATCCACTACCGGTGGGCGCGCAGCCACTTCCGGCAGGGTCGCCTGGAAGACGCCGCCCGGCACTACGAGCTGCTGGCTACGAACGTGTCCTCGCCACGCCAGTCCGGGCAGGCGCTCTACCAGAAGGCGCGGTCGGAGGAACTCTCCGGCGACTGGATCGCCGCGGCCGCCGACTACCGCCGCGCCTACCTGGCCGACCCCCAGGGCAACTTCTCCGTGGCGGCGTTGCTTGGCGCCATGCGCCTGGAGTGGCGCCGCGGGCTGGAGGACGAAGCGCTCGAGCTCTACTCGGTGCTGCTCCAGCTCCGCCACGACCGCGCGGTATCGGCGCGCGCCAGCCTCTTCCTCGCCGCCTCCGACATCGTCCAGGGCCGCACGGACCGCGCCGGCGACTGGCTCAGCGACGCCATCCGCGCCAGCCGCAGCGTCGACTTCGAGGTCCGCTACTGGCGAGGCCGGCTCGACGAAGCCCGCGGAGCGCTCGACCGCGCCATCACCGGCTACGCCGACCTGCTCGCCGCCGACCTCTTCCACCCGCTGGCTCGCGAAGCCGAGAAGCGCCTGGCCGCCGAGCCCCTGAGAGCGTACGTCCAGCCCATCGCGGCCGAGTTCGCACGGTCGGAGGACCCGGCACGGCTCTATCGCGCCTGGCTGCTCCACGGCCGCCAGGGCGACGAAGCCGAGGCCGCGCGGCAGATTCTCCAGGCCCGCCTGGTTGCCGATCCGGCGGTGCGCTCCTTCTTCAGTCTCCGGGGCGTGCCGCCCGGCGAATGGCCGCTGTGGGACCGGGCCGCCTCGAGCCCGCAGGAACTGCTGCTCGCCCTCGGCCTGTGGGGCGACGCGGCCGAGGTCGTGGACCGGCACTTCCCGGTGGCGAACCCGCGGCTGGCACTGACCGCCGCGGAGGGGCTGGCGACGACCCGGCCCCGGCGCGCCCTGCTGATCGCCGAGATCCTGGCCCAGAGGGCGCCGCGCCGCGTGCCGGAGCCCCTCTACCCGCTGACGATGCGCCGCGCGCTCTACCCCGACGCCTACGGCGACCTGATCGCCGCCGCCGCCGCCCGCCGAAACCTGGACCCCTTCCTGATCTCCGGCATCATGCGCCAGGAGAGCCGATTCGACCACCAGGCGGTGTCGGCCGCCTCGGCGCGGGGCCTGATGCAGTTCGTCTATCCCACCGCGGCGCGGCTCGCGGCAAACGCCGGCCGGTCCCTCTCGACCCCGCGCGAACTCGAGAACCCTGCGCTCGCGGTCGAACTCGGCGCCTCCTACCTGGCCGAACTCCGCGCGCTGTTCGGCAGCGAGCAACACGTCATCCTGGCCGCCTACAACGCCGGCGAGGCCCAGGCCGCGCTCTGGCAGCGCCATTGCTACACCACCGGCGCCGACGAGTACTTCACCAAGGTCGGTTTCCGCGAAACCCGGAACTACATCGAGCGCGTCCTGTACAACGTGGCGCAGTACCACGACCTCTACGGGCAGGGCCCCGGCCGCCCGTGAGCGGGGAGGAGCCGGCGACGGCCGCCGGCCGCCTGCGCATCGTCGCCACGCCGATCGGCAACCTGGCGGATCTCTCGCCGCGCGCCCGCGAGGCGCTGCTCGCCGCCGACCTCATCGCCTGCGAGGACACGCGCCGCACCGGCCGGCTGCTCCAGAGCCTCGCCGCCGGCCGCGGCGGCTCGGCCGAGCGTCCGCCGCTGCTGCCGCTGCACGACCACAACGAGGACCGGCAGATCGGCCGGGTGCTCGAGCGGCTGGAGCAGGGCGACGCGGTGACCCTCGTCTCCGACGCCGGCACCCCGCTCGTCTCCGACCCGGGCTACCGGCTGGTGCGGGCCGCGCTGGAGCGGAACCTCCCGGTCGAGGCGCTGCCCGGACCGTCGGCGATCCTGGCCGCCCTCGTCGTCTCCGGCCTGCCGCCGTATCCGTTCACCTTCCTCGGCTTTCCGCCGCCGAAGCAGGGGAAGCGCCGGCGTTTCTTCGAGGCGTACGCCGAACTCCCGCACACCGTCGTCTTCTTCGAGTCGCCGCGGCGCGCCGCCGCCTCGCTCGCCGATGCGGCCGCCGTCTTCGGCCCCGATCGCAACGCCGCCCTCGCCCGCGAGTTGACCAAACTCCACGAGGAGGTGGTGCGCGGTTCGCTGGAAGAGATCGCCGCTCAGGCCGCGGAGAGCGGCAAGCTGCGCGGCGAAGTGACGATCGTGGTCGGCCGGGGCGTCCGCCGCTCCTGAGAGCGAGTCGCCCTAGGGCTCGAGAAGCCCGATCCAGGGAGCCGGAGGGGCCTGACCGGCGCTATCCGACGGACACTGGGAAGCGGGCCGCCCACCCGTGGTGGAAACGGTTGGTTTCCCCAGTACGACCACGCTCTCGAACGTCCCCTGGCAGCGCGGCCAGGGCTCGAAGTACTTCGCCGGAATGTTCCCTTCCAGATTCCATGCGTCGTTGAGCATCAGCGTCGTTCCCCAATAGCAGCGCCAGGCGTCCCGAGGCGCCCCGCGCGGGATCATGCAGGTCACCGCGTGGTCGGGGAAGTCCCCGTCGTAGCGGGGAACGACATCTTCGGCTCGACCGGTTCGGACGGCCCACAGCGCTTCCGTCTCGTTGTGCACGATGAACAGGATCCCCTGGCGGTCCGTCGTCACCGCCAGCTCGAGCCTCCAGAAGCCGTCCCGCTCGCGGACCTTCACCAGGGCCTCGGGCTCTTCCTGGTCTTCAACCCAGTACAGGACTCCCTTGTCCGACGACCAGGCGGCCGGCTTCGCGAACTGCCCCAGCGACTCGTCCTTCCAGACGAGCCGGAACTGCGCGTTCTGCAAGTACTCGAGCGCGCCGAGCGAGGGGCAGACGAACGCCAGTGTCAGCGCGAACGGGGCAACCAGGGGGAATCGCTTCATGGGAACTTTCCTCTTCGGTCAAGAAGGTGCTGAGCGCTTGCGGGCGCGAGTGTAGTGCAAGCTGAAGCCGGACGGGAAGGCGGGTCAGGCTCCGCCGAGCGCACTCTCGATCCAGCAGCCGCCGAGCACCTGCGTGCCGCGGTAGAACACCGCCGCCTGGCCGGGTGCGACGCCGGGCTGGGGCTCGCGGAAGCGGACGCGGCAGGCCCCCGTGCCGCCGTTCGCGCCGCCGCTCTCGACCGTGGCCGCGACGCCGGGATGGCGCGAGCGGATGCGGACCTGGATCCCGGCGCCGTCGCGCGGCGGCTCGCCGGCGATCCAGTGCAGGCCGCGTCCGACCAGGCCCGGGGCCAGCAGCTCGTCGCGATCGCCGACGACGACGCGGTTCGCGTCCGGCTGCACGTCGAGCACATAGAGCCGGCGGCCGGCGGCGACCCCGAGGCCGCGCCGCTGCCCGACCGTGTAGCGGTAGGTCGGCGCGCCTTCGCCCAGCTCCTCGCCGGCGGTCGTCGTGACCCGGGCGGGCACCCGCGGCAACTCCGGGCGCTCGTCCTCGATGAACTCCCGGACGCCTTGATCGACGAAGCAGATCTCCATGCTCTCGCCCTTCTCGGCGACGGCGAGCCGCGCTTCGCGGGCCAGCTCGCGTACCTCGACCTTCGTCAGCTCGCCGAGCGGAAACACCGCCCGCGAGAGCTGCTCCTGGCTCAGCTCGAACAGGAAGTAGCTCTGATCCTTCGACTCGTCAACGGCGGTATGCAGCTCGTACCGGCCCTCCTCGTCCTGCCGGATGCGAGCGTAGTGACCCGTGGCGATGCGGCCGGCGCCCAGCCGCCGGGCCCGCTCCCAGAACGCCTCGAACTTGATCTCCGTGTTGCAGGAGATGCAGGGGCTGGGGGTCCGGCCGCCGACGTAGCTGTCCACGAAGGGGTCGACCACGTGCCGGCGGAACTCGCCGTCCATGCGCAGGGTGTAGTGCGGCAGGCCGATCTGCTCGGCGACCCCGCGGGCGTCGCCGAGGTCGAGCGAGCCGCAGCAGCGGCCGTGGCGGACCTGCTGCGAGCGGTCCCAGAGCAGCATGGAGAGTCCGATGACCGGCCCGCCCTGCCGCGTGAGCAACAGCGCCGCCACCGACGAGTCGAGGCCGCCGCTCATCGCAACAACGGTCGACGGCACCGCGGCGTCGGCCGGAGTCATCGTGCCGCCGCCGGTTCGGCCGAAAGCTCCCGCAGCGCCTCGACCTCGCGCGCCAGCACCGGCAGGAAGCGGTCGATCTCGGCCTCGTCGTTCGACGTGCCCAGGCTGATGCGGACGGACGCGATCGCCTCCTCGGGCGACACTCCCATCGCCAGCAGGGTCCGGCTGGGCTCGACCACGCCGGAGGCGCACGCGGCGCCGGTCGAGACCGCGAAACCGGCCAGATCGAGGCGAACGACGAGTTCCTCGCCGACCAGCCCCGGGAACGCGACGTGGGTCGTGTGCGGCAGCCGCGGCGAGGACGCGCAGTGGAGGCGCGCGTCGGGTATGCCGGCCAGGCCGGCCTCCAGGCCGTCGCGCAGGTTGCCCAGGCGCGCGATCCGGTGGTCAAGTTCGCTTGACGCCAGGGCGGCGCACGCGCCGAAGCCGACCAGGGCCGCCACGTTCTCCGTGCCGGCGCGCCGCTGCCGCTCCTGGCCGCCGCCGAGGATCAGCGGTTCGAAGCCGGCGCCCTCACGGACCCAGAGCGCCGCCGCCCCGACCGGGCCGTTGAACTTGTGGGCCGCCACGACCAGGTAGTCGGCGCCGAGCGAACCCACGTCGACCGCGTGCTTGCCGGCCGCCTGGACCGCGTCGCAGAGCAGCGCCACGCCCAGCTCCCGGCAGGCCTCCGCGGCCTCGGCAACCGGTTGGAGCGTGCCGAGCTCGTTGTTCGCCAGCATCAGGCAGGCGAGGCGCGTGTCCGGCCGCAGAGCGGCCGCCACGGCCGCGGCGCCGACCACGCCGTCCGCTCCCGGGCGGAGCCGGGTCACCTCGACGCCCGCCTTCTCGAGCCGGTCCGCCGCGCGCTGGATCGACGGGTGCTCCAGCTCCGAGATGACCAGGTGACCGCCGGCGCGGTCGTCGAAGATGGACATGAGCACCGCGTTGTTCGCCTCGGTCCCCGAGGCCATGAAGGCGACCTCGGGCGGGCTGCCGCCGACCAGTTCCGCGACCTGCTGCCGCGCCTGCTCCACCGCCGCCCGCGCCGCCCGCCCGAAGGAGTGGACCGAGGACGGGTTGCCGTGCCGGCCGCCCAGCCAGGGCAGCATGGCCTCGGCGACCCGCGGATCGAGCGGGGTCGTCGCGTTGTGGTCGAGGTAGACGGGGGCGGCGGGCATGGGGGGTGATTCTAAAGGCCGCCGGTGTCGCCGGCAGCAGTTTCAAGGCCGCCTGGGGCGGCAGGCCGGCCAGAAGGCCGGCGCACCGACGCCACCGCCGAAGCGGTACGCTTGACGATCCAGGCGCCACGCCCGCAGCAAGGAAACGCCGTTGCCGAACCGACCCGTACGCCAAGCCCTGGCTCTTGCCCTGGCGGCGGGGCTGCTTCTCCCGGCCATCGCTGCCGGCCAGGAGGAGCGCAGGGAAACCCGCAAGGAACGCCGCGAGCGCCGGGCCGCGCTCGCCGCGGCCGAGGAGGCGCTGCCGCTCGAGTTCAAGGAGTTCCTCTCCAACGTCCACTTCCTGATTTCCGACGCCGAGCGCGAGGCGTTCCTCGAAGTCAGCCAGGACTACCAGCGCCGCGCCTGGATCGAGCGCTTCTGGCGAATCCGCGACCCGTACCCCGACAGTCCGCGCAACGAGTTCCGGAACCGTTGGGAGGAACGGCTGCTCTACGTCGACCAGGAGTTCGAGAGCCCGCGTTCCGATCGCGCGCGGATGTTCCTGTTCAACGGCGAACCGTCCGGGCGCATCCAGTTCCAGTGCACGATGGTCACCTGGCCCATCGAGATCTGGTTCTACAGCCACAGCGACCGTGTGGGGCACGAGTTCTTCCTGCTCTTCTACCGGCGCGGCAACCAGCAGCGCTACGAACTCTGGCATCCCTCGGACGGCATCGAGCGCTTGCTCGACTTCGGCGTCAACGCGCAGGCGGCGGCCGGCGAGATCCAGAGTTGCGCGAACGGCGACGTGGCCGCCTCCGCGATCAACTGGCTCCTGCGCAGCAACGGGCTCGAGTTCGCCACCCTGATGGCGCGCCTCGACGAGCGGCCCGAGGCGCCGTCGGCGGAGTGGACGCTGACGTTCGAGGCCTACACCACGGACGTGCCGGAGGACGCCGAGCCGCTCGAGGCGACGCTCGACGTGCGCTTCCCGGCCCGCTACCAGGCGCGGACGGTGGTCGAGTCCCTGGTCGAGATCGACCCGGCCTCGGCGCACCGCGACACGGTCGGCGGCCAGTCGAGCTACAACTTCTTCCTGACCGGCGAGGTGCTGCGCGGCGAGGACCTCTTCGAGAACTTCCGCTACAAGTTCGACCTGCCCCTGGGCGCCGCCGGCGACGCCGCGGCCGGCGGCGATGGCGGCGATGGCGGCGATGGCGGCGAACCGCCCATCCTGCTGTCCTTCGAGCGCCGGCTGCGGCCGGGCGACTACCGCCTCGTGGTGAAGGTCGAGGACCTGAACGGCGGCCGCTTCGCCCGCCTGGAGCGGCCGCTCGAAGTGCCGGCCCTCGAGGCGCCCGCCACCCGCCAGCTCGACCCGGCGGTGCAGAAGATCATCGACCAGGCGGAAGCGGTGCTCACCAGCGACGTGCCGACGGTGCAGCTCCTCGAGCCCCCTGGGGAGCTCCAGACCGGCCTGGTCCGCTTCGACACCCTGGCCACCGGCGACATCGCCGAGATGCGCTTCTGGCTGGACGGCGGCGAAGTCGCCCGCAAGCGCCGGCCGCCCTTCTCCGTCGAGCTCGACCTCGGCTCGACGCCCCGGGTCCACGTCCTGCGCGCCACCGCCCACGACGCGGAGGGCGCGGAGCTCGCGTCCGACGAGATCTCGCTCAACGCCGGCCGCAACCGCTTCGCGCTCCGCTTCGCCGAACCCCGCGAGGGCGTCCGCTACGAAGACGAGGTCCACGTCGAAATCGACGTCCAGGTGCCGGACGGCAGCCTCGTCGAGCGCCTCGAACTCCACCTGAACGACGAACCGGTCGCCACCCTCTACCAGGAGCCCTGGAGTCAACTCGTCGAACTGCCTCCGGGCGACGCGATCACCTACCTGCGGGCCGCCGCCTACCTCGTCGACGGCAACACGACCGACGCCGTGGTCTACGTCAACGCGCCCGACTACCTGGAGATCGTCGACATCCAGTACGTCGAGCTCTACGCCACCGCGCTCCACCGCTCGGGGCGGCCGTACGAGGACCTGCGCGCCGATCAGGTGCGGATTCTCGAGGACGGCGCGCCGCAGGAGATCCTCCGCTTCCAGCGGGTGACCGACCTGCCCGTTCACCTCCAGGTCATGCTCGACGTCTCCGCCTCCATGGTGGACCGCCTCGGGGTCGCCCGCGAGGCCGCGCTCGACCTGTTCCAGACCGGGATCACGCCCCGCGACCGGGCGGCGCTCGTCACCTTCAACGACCACCCGTACCTCGCCTCGGACTTCACGAACGACCAGGGCTCGCTGGCCGGCTCGCTGGCCGGCCTCAAGGCCGAGCGCGGCACCGCGCTGTACGACGCCATCGTCTTCGGCCTCTACTACCTGAACGGCATCAAGGGCCAGCGCGCCCTGCTGCTGCTCTCCGACGGCCAGGACGACAGCAGCCGCTTCAGCTTCGACCAGGCGCTCGAGTACGCCCAGCGCTCCGGCGTCGCCGTCTACGCGATCGGCCTCGGCAAGCGGCCCGGGCCGGCCAAACGCGCCCTCTCCCGGCTCGCCGCGCAGACCGGCGGCCGCGCCTTCTTCATCGGCCAGATCGCCGAACTCGCCGGCGTCTACGACCAGATCCTCGGCGAGCTGCGCTCCCGCTACCTGATCACCTACCAGTCGACGAACACCAGCGGCAACCGCCGCTTCCGGGAGATCGAAGCCGACGTCACCGCGCCCGGCGTGTCGATCCGTACGCTGAAGGGCTACTACCCGTGAGGGAGCGCCACCCGGAAGCCGGCCAGAAGGCCGGCGCACCGACACCCGCAGCGACGTCTGCACCAGGCGGAAGAGAACGGTCGGTGCGCCGGCCTTCTGGCCGGCTTCCGGGCGACGCCGCGAAGCGGCGAGCCCGTGTCCTTCTCTGCCTCGTCCTCCTCGCAGCAGCCGCCACCGCCCAGGACACCCTCGACCGCCGCCACGCCGACTTCCTCGACGCCGTCGACCCGATCCTCTCCGACACCGAGCGCCGGGTGTTTGGCGAGCTCCGCCACGGCTACCAGCGCGACGCCTTCGTCCAGCGGTTCTGGGCCGTCCGCGACCCCTACCCCGAGACGCCGCAGAACGAGTTCCGCGAGCGTTTCGAACAGGCCGTCGAGACTGCCGGGGAGCGCTTCGGCGACGCCCGGGACGACCGCTTCGAGTCGCTCCTGCTGCACGGCGAGCCGCTGCGCACCTTCCGCACCACCTGCGAGCTGCTGCGCACCCTCGAGGTCTGGCACTACCCGCACAGCCCGGCCGTGCGCGGCGAGTTCTACCTCATCTTCCTTCGCCAGGGAGGCGGCTTCCGTCTGTGGACGGCCGCCGACGGCTTCTCCTCCCTGCTCGCCTTCGCCACTGTTTCGACGGACCGCGACGCCCAGCTCCGCGAGATCAACCGCCGCTGCTCGCGCGGCGGCGACCTGCTCAGCGCGTTCGGCCTGGCGCTCGACTGGCAGGCGATGGACGCCGAGGCGCCGGACCCCGGCCGGGCCAATGACGAGTGGGCGCTCGCCTTCCTCGACCGCAGCACGGAAACGCCCGACGGCGCGGAAGCGCTGCCGGCCGAGATCACGCTGCGCTATCCGGGACGCCGCGGCAACCGCACCGTGGTCCAGGCGATCGTCGGGATCGACCCGGCCCTCCTGCCGGAACCGGGCGACCGAGCGCGTCGCTTCGTGCTCGACGGCGAGGTGCTCCGCCGGGGCGAGCTGTTCGAGAACTTCCGCTACCGCTTCGAGCCGCGGGCGCGTGCCGGCGCCGAGGCCGCGGCGATCCCGCTGATCACGGAGCGCTACCTGCGGCCGGGTCCGTACCGGCTGGTCGTCAAGGTGCGGGAGCTGGAGGCCGACCGGTTCTTCGGGGGCAGCGCCGAGATCGAAGTGCCGCTGGTGCGACGGGGCGACGCCGACGGTGTCGGTGCGCCGGCCTTCCGGCCGGCTTCTGCCGTAGGCGGCGGAAGATCGTCGCCGGAAGCCGGCCGGAAGGCCGGCGCACCGACCCGCGCACCCAGTGGGCCTGTGCCCGACTGGCTCGCCGAAGCCAACGCCGTCAGCCCCCGGTTCGTCGACTCGCGGGACGAGCACACCGTCCGCATCCACGCCCTGCCGGAGCGCCTGATCACCGGCCGGGTCCGGGTCGGCGCCGACGCCGGCGGGCCGGACATCCACCACCTGGCCTTCTCGCTCGACGGCCGTGAACTGATCAGCAAGCGGCGGCCGCCCTACCAGGTGGAGATCGACGTCGGCGGTGCGCCCCGGGCCCATGCCCTGCGAGTCGACGCCTACGACGGCCAGGGCGGCATCCTGGCGACGGACGAGGTGACGATCAACTCGGGGCCGCACCGCTTCGCGGTCCGCCTCACTTCGCCGCAGCGCGGCGCCAGCCACACCAGCAGCGTACGCGCGGTGGCCGAGGTCGAGGCGCCCCGCCACGAGCGGCTCGACCGGGTGGAGTTCTTCCTGAACGACACCCGCACCGCCACCCTCTACCAGCCGCCGTTCGAGCAGCCGATCGGCATCGACCCGGCCGAACCGCTCTCCTACGTGCGCGCGGTCGCCTACCTCGAGACGGGCGCCTGGGCCGAGGACCTGGTCTTCGTCAATTCCCGCAACCTGGTCGAGGAAGTCGAAGTCGCCCTCATCGAGCTCTACGTCTCCGTCACCGACCGTTCCGGCGACCCGGTGCGCGGTTTCGGCAACGAGGACTTCGACGTCTTCGTCGACGGCGAGCCTCAGCAGCTCCAGCGATTCGACAACGCCGCCAACCAGCCCATCCACGCCGGCATCCTGTTCGACACCTCGCTATCGATGGATCACCGGCTGGACGCGGCCGAGGAAGCGGCGCTCCACTTCTTCGAACTCGTCCTCGGGCCGCACGACCGCGCCGCCCTCATCACCTTCAACGACCGGCCCGAACTGGCTGTCGGCTTCACCGGTTCCAGGGAGACGCTGGCCGGCGGCCTGGCCGACCTCGTGGCGGAAGGCGAGACCGCGCTCTACGACAGCATCCTCTACTCCCTCTACTACTTCGGCGGACTGCGCGGCAAGCGGGCGCTCATCCTGCTCACCGACGGCGGCGACTCGAGCAGCGAGTACCGCTTCGACGACGTGCTGGAGTTCGCCCGCCGCTCCCAGGTGGCGATCTACAGCATCGGCATCGACATCGACCAGCGCGAGCTCATGTTCCGCGGCCGGCTGCAGCAGCTCTGCAAGGAAACCGGCGGCCGTTGCTTCTTCATCACCGGGGCATCCGAACTGCCGCGGGTCTACGAGCGGATCGAGACCGAGGTCCGCTCCCAGTACCTGCTCGTTTTCGAGTCGCCGGAAGGCGACCGCGACGCCTTCCGCAAGGTCGAGGTGAAGCTGAAGGACCCGCGCGCCCGCGGCCGGCGCGGCCTGAAGGTCCAGACGATCCCCGGGTACTTCCAGTGAACGGACGCGACGCACTGGGTGCGCCGGCGACGACGCCGGAAGCCGGCCAGAAGGCCGGCGCACCGACAGCCGGACCACCGGCCGACCCACTGGGTGCGCCGACGACGACGGCGGAAGCCGGCGCACCGACAGCCGGACCACCGGCCGACCCACTGGGTGCGCCGGCGCCCTCGCCGGCATCCGCCGAAGGCGGAATCCGCACCGCAGCAGCCGCGCCTGGCCCCCTCATCCTGGCCTCGGCCTCCCCCCGGCGGCGCGAGCTACTCGAGTCGCTCGACCTCGACTTCACCGTGCGCCCGGCGACCGTCGACGAAACCCCCGCCCCGGGCGAGCGGCCCCGCGACCTCGTCCGCCGGCTCGCCCGCGAGAAGGCCGAAGCCGGCGCCCGCGACGGCGAGTGGGTGCTGGCCGCCGACACGATCGTCGTCGAAGACGGCGCCATCCTCGGCAAGCCGGCCGACCGTAACGACGCCCGAAGGATGCTCGCACGCCTCCAGGGCCGCTGGCACCTCGTGCTGACCGGCACGGCGCTCCGGCCGCCCGGCGGCGACACCCTCCACGCGGTCGAGAGCACCCGCGTCCTGTTCGCCGAACTGACCCCCGAGCAGATCGACTGGTACGCCGCCACCGGCGAGCCCGACGACAAGGCCGGCGCCTACGCCGTCCAGGGCCTCGGCAGCCTGTTCATCCTCGAGATCGACGGCAACTACAGCAACGTCGTCGGCCTGCCCCTGCCGACCGTCCGGCAACTGTTCGAAGGCGCCGGCAGCGACGTGCGCGCCTTCCGCCAGCAGTAGCCATCGGTGTCGGTGCGCCGGCCTTCTGGCCGGCTGGCCGCCGCAGGCGGCGGCGGATCAGGCGCCGAACTTCGCCAGCTTTCCGGCGTTAGCCAGCAGCAGGCCCATCAGGTCGCTCGCCGGGATCGTGCCGATCGCGCCCCGGCTCGCCTCCACCTCGGTGAACCGCGAGCACTCGTCAACGAAGCAGTTCTCCGACCGCAGGAGCAGCGGCACGGGGTGCCAACTGTGGGCCTTCATCGGCGCCGGCGTGGAGTGGTCGCCGGTGATCGCCAGCACGTCCGGGCCCAGGTCGAGGAGCCGGGGCAACAGGGCGTCGACGGATTCGATCGCGCCCACCTTGGCCGCCAGGTCGCCGTCTTCGCCGGCCATGTCCGTGCCCTTGACGTGGAGGAAGAAGTAGTCGAAGTCGTCCCAGCGTTCCTCGAGCCGGTCGAGGACCTGGCCGAAGCTCCCGCCGCAGTCGACGATCTCCATGCCGCAGACCTTCGCCACGCCGCGGTAGAGCGGGTAGCCGGCCAGCGCCGCCGCCCGCAGACGGTGGAGCTCGCCGACGCCGGGCAGCGCCGGCAGCTTCGAGAAACCGCGGAGCAGGAAGGCGTTGGCCCGCTCCTCGTCCCCGAGTTCCGCCTGGAGCGCGGCCACCGCCCGGGCGATGCGGGCGGCGGTCCGCCGGGCCGATTCGCCGGCGCCGGCGGCGGCCCGGACCGGCAGCGGCGGCACGCCGAGCTGTTGCGGGTCCGTGTCCGCCAGCTCCGCACCCAGCGGCGGCGTCCCCGGCCGGGGCCGGAACAGCAGGACGAAGCGGTAGGCCTCGCCGGGATGGACCTCGACCTCGATGCCATCGCCCACCACATCGCCGAGCGCGTCACCCGGCGCGCTGCCGGCCGCCTCGATCCGGCTCGCCAGCCGCGCGCAGATCCGCCGGCCCTCGGCGCCTGGGAGGCGTCCGGCGCGGCGGTCCGTCAGAAGACCTTCCCCGTCGACGGTGGCGAAGTTGCCTCTCGCCACGACCGTGTCGGGCGAGATGTCGAGGCCGAGACCCAGCGCCTCGAGCACGCCGCGGCCGATGTCCGTTTCCGGCGAGGTCGGTTCGTAGCCGAACAGGGCGAGGTGGCCCGGTCCGCTGCCCGGCGTGATGCCGGTTCCGGCCGGAACCAGCCGGCCCAGCGAAGACCGGCCGGCCAGCCGGTCGAGGTTGGGCGTCCGCGCCTCGTCCAGGGCGGTCCGCGGCTGAGCGTCCGTCCGCAGGTCGCCGACGCCGTCGAGCACCAGCACCACGATCCGGCGCCCGTTGCGCTGCGCCAGCCGGCTCAGGATCTCCTGCCGCCCCATGGCAGCCCCCGTCACGCGACGAAGTACGCCGACGCGCGGACCTGCAGCCGCGCCCGCGGCTGGAAGCCGCCGCCGTGCAGCCGGAACGCCGAATCCCCCGACAGCACAGGCAGGACGATCCAGCCGTCGAAGCTCTCGCCCCGGTTGTAGGGCGAAACGACGGGCTCCAGTTCGGCCAGCCGCGTCCAGTGGCCGTTCTCCGAGAAATTCGCCCGCAACTCGAGGTAGGCCTTGTCGAGATCGATGTTCTTGCCTTCCCGCGGGTGCCACACCGAGACGACGAAGCGCATCTCGTCGTAGCGCTGGGTGTCCACGCGGTCGCCTCCCCCGTGCTTGAGCGCGTAGACGAACGCGCCCTTGCTGTCCGTGGCGAAGATCTCCGGCGTGGCCTCGAAGGTCACGTGGAGCGGCTGGACGTTCTGGCTCAATCAGCGGAAGCCGCGGCGCAGCTCGTTGCGGAACGTCTGGAAGTTCTTCTCGCCGTGGAGACAGACGACGACGCGCTCCAGCTTCGTGCCGCCCTGGAGGTACCGGTGCACCTCGGTCAGCAGGATGCGGGCGCAGCGGTCGACGGGATAGCCGAAGATGCCGGTGGAGATCGCGGGGATCGCGATCGTGCGCTGGCCGTTGCGGTCGGCGAGCGCCAGCGACGCGCGCACGGCGGCGGCGAGCTTGCGGTCTTCGTCGCCCTCGCCCATCCGCGGGCCGACGGCGTGGATCACCTGCCGGGCCTTCAGCGTGCCCGCGCCGGTCATCACCGCGGTGCCGACCGGCGTGCCGCCGATCCGGTTGCACTCGTCCTGGATCGAGGTGCCGCCCTTCTCGCGCACGGCGCCTGCGACGCCGCCGCCGAGCTGCAGCTCCTCGTTCGCCGGATTGACGATCGCGTCGACCTCCAGCTCCGTGATGTCGCCCTCGATCAGCTCGAGCAGCGTGTCGTTCATCCTGACGGCCACTACCTACTCCCCAACAGCCAAAGCTCGGACAAGTCGCGGGATTCTATCTCAGTCGTGAAGAGCGCGTGTAGCGTCGGGGCGTGGGAGCAGTAGCGGAGACGGCCTGGCATCGTTCCCTGGACCGCTTGCGCGCCGGCGGAGCGCCCGAGGATGATCTCGAGCGAGCCGTCGCCGGCGTCCTGCCGCGGGGCGACATCTCCGCCGTGCCGGAGGACGCCGCGCGCCTCGTCCTCGGTTCGCAATCGATCGGCGACGCGGAGGCCCTGCCGGACGAGGCGCTCATCGGCTGGGCGGACGGCGGCGATGGCGACGCCGACGCGCCCGGCGGCGCCCACGGCTACGACCGGCTGGTCCTCGACCTGCTCGAGGCGGGGTTCCGGATCGTCCAGGAGCGGGCGGGCGGCGAGTCGCCCCCGTTTCGCGTCCTGCGCGCCCGGCGGGACGGTTATCGCATTCGCAGCTACCGGCCGGGCGATGAACTCGCGATCCTCAAGCTGTTCCGCGACAGTTTCGGCGAAAACCTGCGCCTGGACCGCTGGCGGTGGAGGTACCTCGACAACCCGCGCGGCGGCCCGCGCATCTCGCTCGCGTTCGCGCCCGACGGCCAGCTCGTCTGCCAGTACTGCGCGTACCCCGTACGCTGGCGCGGCCTTCCCCCATCGGCCCCTGTCGAAGGTCACCAGGTCGGCGACACGATGACCCACCGCAGCGCCCGCGGCGTGGGCCGCGGGCCGACCAGCATCCTCGCGCGCACTTCGCGGCACTTCTACCTGGTCCATTGCAACGGCCGGGTCGCGTTCAACTACGGCTTCAACACGGGCAACATCACGAAGTTCTCCACCCGCTACGTGGGCGCCCACGTCGTGGAGGACGCTCCCTACCGCGTGCTGCCGAAGGAAGCGCGGCTCGGCGGCCGCCAGCGGTTCGGGCGCGGCTACGAGTTGCGCCGCATCGCCGAGCGCTCCGAGCTCGGTACCGAGTTCGACGCCCTGTTCGACCGCGTCGCCGAGCGCTACGGCCTGCTGGTGGAGCGATCCGTCGAGTATCTGCGCTGGCGCTACCTGGACTGCCCCGATGACGGCCTGGAGCTGGTCGCCGCCTACCGCCGCGGCCGCCTGGCGGGCTGGGCGGCGGCCAGGCGCCTGCCGGACGGGGTGGAGTTGGGCGATGCCCTGATAGACCCCCGGGAGCGCCCGGCGCTGCGATCCGTCGTGGCCGAGGTCCGGGAGGCCGGCCTGCCGCTCGCCGGCTGGTTCAGCGAGAGACCGTCGTGGTGGTCGAGAGAGATCGACAGGCTCGGCTTCGTCCGGCGGCCCGAACCCCAGGGCCTGGTGACCATCATGGTGCCCTTCGTCTGTGGCGACGCGGTCGAACGCGTGCGGGCGACGGGGTACTACACCAAGGCCGACGGAGACCTGTTCTGATTCCGCTGGGTGCGCGGGTCTGTCAGCCGTGCGCCCGATGACGGGCGCACCGCTGGTTCACGGGTGGCGCGAATCGCGCCACCCGGGTGCTGACCCGCCCCGGGCGAAGCCCGAGAAGAAAGCCGCCGACCGGAGGCCGGCGACGACATTCGACGCCGCCTGCGGCGGCAGCGGGTCAGAAGACCCGCGCACCCAGAGCTACTTCTGGTTCACTTGCACGAGCCAGCCGCCGAGATCGCGGCAGTTCTCATCCGTCACCCGCACCCACAGGTCCGACCTCGCGCCGCCGACCACGTCCTCCGGCACCTCGAATCCCGCCGCCTCGCCGGCGGCGACGCGGCAGCCCGTCGCCGGCGCGCCCAGCGGCAGCGGCGTCACCTCGACCCAGACCTCGTCGCCGCTCGCCCCGCCGGCCAGCGGGACCACCTCCTCGAAACGCCGCGGCACCCGCTCCAGGCGGCGGAGCAGCGCCGCGAACCACGCCCCGTAGCGGCGTCGCCGGAAACGCGCCGCCGACTCGTCGAACCACGACTGCGCGCGCGGTTCCCGCTTCGCGCTCTGGTCGTAGGCGTGGACGCAGCGCGCCGCGGGCGCCAGCACCGCCCGAACGCCCTCGCTCCGCGCCCGCAGCAGCCACTCCGTCTCCTCGTAGTAGAGCCGGAAACCCTCGTCGAAGCGACCGACCCGCCGCCAGCCGTCCCGCGTCACCGCCAGGCAGGCGCCGGTCAGCTCGTAGCAGGTCACCGGCGCCTCGGCCCCCCAGAAGGCCCGGGCGCGGCGCCGCCAGCGGCGCCGGAAGGAGCGGCCCCAGGCCGGCGAGCGCTCCGCCCAGGCCGCGTCCAGTTCCGCCCGCCGCGTCCGCAGCGCCTGCGGCGGCAGCATCAGCCGGCAGCCCCGGTCCCAGAACAGGCGCGGCCCGGCCACTTCGGCGTCGCCCAGCGCGTCGAGCAGGGCACGCAGGCAACCGGGCTCGACCGCCACGTCGGCGTTCATCAGCAGCAGCACGTCTCCCGTCGCGTGGTGCACGCCGAGGTTGATGCCGGCTGCGTAGCCCAGGTTCTCGCCCGGGCGGAGCACCTGAGCCTCCAGACCGTCCAGCGCCTCCTCCCCGGCCGCCGACGCGCCCGCGGCGCCGTTGTCGACGACGATGACCTCGAGCGAGACCGCCGACGTCCGCGCGTCCTCGTGGAGCGCCGCCACCGCGGCCTCGAGGAGGCGGGGTGTTCGGTAGTGGACGATGACCGCGGAGATCACGTTCGGGCTCGCCGCTTCGCGGCATCGGTCGGATCGCGGGCCAGAAGGCCCGCGCGACGGCCGGCGCACCGGCACTCCTGCGCCTGCCGGTTCCCCTGTCGGTGCGCCGGCCTTCTGGCCGGCTCAGATCTCGTCGGCCAGGCCATGCTTCAGCCGGGCGAACAGCGCGCCGCCGAAGACCACCGCGGCAATCGTGGCGGCAAGCAGCGGCGCCAGGCTCACCGGGATGCCGCCGCCCAGGAAGGCGGCGCGATAGAGGTAGACCAGGCCGGTCAGGGGGTTCCATTCCACGAACCGCTGGTAGTCGGCCGGAACGACATTCACCGAGTAGATGATCGGCGTCAGGAAGAACCAGGCGTTCAGAACCAGGCCGGCAGCCTGCGCGGTGTCGCGGAAGTAGACGTTCGCCGACGCGAGCCCCAGCCCGAGGCCAAACATCAGCGCCGCCTGCAGCGGCACCGCCACGAGGAGCAGCGGCAGGCTCGCCACGGACAGCTCGCCGATCACTCCCAGGATGACGATGAACGCCACCACTCCGACCACGGAGTGCAACAGCGCCCCGAGCACCAGCGACGCCACCAGCAACTCGCCCGGCAGCCGCATCTTCTTGACCAGGTCCGCGTTGTCCGTGATCGCCGAAGCCGAACGGCTCACCCCTTCGTGAGTGGCCATCCACGGCAGCAGGCCACAGAACAGGAAGACGGCGAAGTTCTGCGTCTCCTCGCCGTCGAGCGAAAACTCCAGTACGCGAAAGAACACGAAGTAGAACAGCAGGAGCTGCCACAGCGGGTTCAGCAGCGACCACGCCAGGCCCAGCGCCGAACCCGCGTAGCGCGCCCGCACGTTGCGGACGACCAGCTCGCGCAGCAGAAACAGGTGCTGCCTGCGGCGGCTGAAAGTGGAGACGACCGTCACCGGCCGATTATCCCGGATACGAGCCCCTGGCCGGTCAAGGCTTCCCGGACTTCACCAACTTCGCGTCCATGCCGGCATCCTCGAGTTCGGCGGCGTCTTTCAAGCTCAGTCAGTTCAGGAAGAACAGGTCAAGGGCGGCAAAGAGCGCAAGCAGCCCGCCCATGATGACCACCATTCGCCACGTCATGTCGGCGCGGAACTTCTCGAAATCGGCCCGCAGCCTGGCGTGGTCCTCCTTCATCTCCCCGCGCAGGCCGGCGATCTCGGTACGTACCTCGGCGATTCCCGTCTGCAACTCGGCACGTACCTCGGCGATGTCCGTCTTCAACTCCGTACGTACCTCGCCGATGTCTTCCTTGGTGGCGACCCCCTGGAAGACGGCGATGCGGATCGTCTCGGTTACGGCTTCGGCCTGGGAAGTGCCCATTCCGGCCTTCTCCAGGTTGCGGACCGCCGCGAGGGTGTCGAACGTGGCGACGCTCATCTGATTCATCGTACCGTAATGGCCGCGGGGCGCGGCTCTCCTTTCGTCCGGATGCTGGTCTGTCGCCCAAGCCCCCGCGGGAGCGGCGTCGGCGCGTGAGCAACGCTTCTACAGACTTAGACGAAGACCGGCCCGGAAGCTTCGCGCCGTGTCGCGGAAGTCGACCCTAGCCGGCCAGGGATTCCCAGGGACTGACGACATCGACGCCCAGACTCTGGAAGTGGGAGACCCCCTCAATCCCACTCGTCGCCCTGGAAGGGAATCTCGCGCTCAGGCTCATCCTTCCGGTCGGGGAGGTCGAGTTCGAGCCCCCTGGGCACGTTCTCGACAAGCCACTGCCCGAGCGGTTTCTGCGGCGTCGAGCGCTCGGCCTTGACGGGGGGTGGTTTCCTTTCGTCGAACGTGGTCCAAGCTAGACCATGTGTGGGCCAGGGTCAAGCTCGCAGTTGGCGACGCCCCCAGGACACCGCGGTCAGCCGAACACGCGGGGCTCGAAGTCCAGTGGGTTGAGGATGCTGGCGCTGCTCCCGGTTGCCCGGATGACGAACAGGCCCTGCCGTTCCGCGTACTTGGTCACCGAAGCGTCGCTGTCGAGGTAGGCAACGGCGCCGAGAATGCGCCTCCCCCGGTACTCCTTGCAGAAGTCCGGAAACACGGGCAGCTTGGCGAGAAACTCCGTCACGTCCTCCGAACGCAGCGTCGTCTTCACCTCCACCACGACGACCTCGCGACCGTTCACCGCCACGATGTCGATCTCGAAGTGCTCGCCGTTGCGACGGCCCCTGCGCCGCTGGTGGGTCGTCTCGACCTCGATGCCGCGTTCGTTCAGGAGCGGCACCAGATCGCCGTTGACCAGGCTCTCCATCAGTTTGCCCCACTGCGAAGTGAACAGGCCCTCCGCCTTCTTCAAGCGACGGTCCGTCTCCTTCATCTGAAGGGCCGTCTCTCGCTGCTGGCGGGCGACCTGTCGAAGGACCTCCCGAATCTCGGCGAAGGTCGGCGGATCGTTGGCGCCCGCAACGCTGTCGGTCGTGCTCATGCTGGTCATCGTGAGGGGAGAGCCCAGGTCCGGGCGGGCGGCAGATCCTGGTCAGATTACCAGCGAGGGCTGCGCCTCTACAGACTCAGACGGAAACCGACGTCGCGGCCGCCAAATCCGTCCTGGTCCATAGAGACCAGACGGCAGGTCGCCAACCTGCCGACATCCGTAGGGAAGGAGAGACCATGACGAGCCCTGCTGTAGGCTATCGACGAGAAGACACCCGAAAGACGCTTGAGGAGGCAGGGTTCGATGCTGCTCAAGCTCGAGTTCTGATTGACGTGATGAGCGGAACCGAAGAGCGGCTGGCGAGAAAGGACGACATGGCCGAACTGAAGACCGACGTGGCCGAACTCAAGGTCGACGTGGCCGCGCTGGACGGCCGAATGGACAGTTTCGCACTCGTTCTGGAAGGCCTGAGACTGGAGATCCGCGAACGCATCGAGGGGCTCCGGGACGAGATGCTGGCCCACATGGGTGCGCTGGAAGCGCGTCTCAACGGGCGCATCGATACCGTGCATGCGGAGCTCAAGGGCCAGTTGGTGGCGATCAAGTGGCTGCTCGGATTCGTCCTCGCGACCGCCGTGCCAGCGGTGCTCGCCCTTCTCCACCTGGCCTTCTCGTCCTAGCGCGTAGCCGCCGCCGGTCCCGGGCAGGAGGAACCGAACCCCTTCGCGTCCGTGATCGCGGACGCCGGGTTGCCGGGCTCGTTCGTGTACGCCCGGACCGTGCCGTCGACGGTGTCCGTCACCGTGATCCGGTAGCCGCCCCGCCGAAGACCCAGACGTGCCCGTGAGCGACTTGTCCTGCGGACTCGGGCAGGTGCCGTCCTGCACTTCCGACTCGCTGATCCGCGATCTCGTCTGCGTGCTCGGGATCTGCCACTTCCTGCCCGGCCCTCTCGGGCGCCTCTCGCCGTCAGTTCAGGAAGAGCCTGTCGAGTGCGGTGAAGAGCCCGAGCAGCATGCCGACGATCAACATCATGCGCCATGGACCTCTCAGGGACGGGCGCGCCACGAAGACAAGTCGGCGAGTTGTTGGGCCTGTACCTCTTGCTCCTCTCTGTCCGAGACCGCCGGATCCGGCAAGATGATGTCGGCGTGAATGCGGTTGTCGGGCCGTGGCGTAGCCGCAACGCGGCGACCGTTCTCGGCGGCCCCTTCGGCGGTTACGACGCCCCAGCCGTAGAACGTCCGTTGACGCTTCTCGGCCGCCAGCTCTCCAAGGCGAACAGCCTCCTCTACTGAAGCGCGATCCAAACGGTCGACAGACAGGTCCCGGACGTGGGGCTTCTCGAGAAAGACGTTGAAGCGCACCCGGCCTCGTCGCCGCCCCCGCCGTGCCTCTCTGCTGGAGAACACATAGCGTCCGAGAGCCTCATCCGGTTCGACTACCGCTGGTACGGCTGGCATCCTCATCCGAGTGTTCTTCGCAATCGACCAGTTCGGCAAGAGCTTCACGTAGGAACCCGTCGGGAAGCTGGCTTGCATCGGAGTAGTGCGCTCGACGATGAGTGGCACCCGTGTTCGCGAGACACAGAGCGCTGCCGGCGGCTTCGCAGAGGAGAATCACCGAGCGATTGGGTACGCCGGCATCGATGGCGACTTCTCCATCGGCGGTCGGATACACCTCGAATCGACATGCCTGGATTCCGTACATCGCCCGGATCAGACGGGCGGCGTTCGCCTTGGCGGTCTGCGTCGGCGGCGGAAAGCCCTCATCCTCAGCTTCCCGGGGGGTGTCCTCAAGGTCTTCCAGGGCCTCCTTGAGTTCGTCCGGCACGGCGACCGGCCGCACCTGCCAAGCTCCTGCCGTCGCTCCGCGGGCAGGTGGTCGGCAATCGATCCGAGTGCGCTCGTCGGGAAACGTCGGCGCGTACCCGCGGTGGTGAGCGATGGGCGCGGCAGTCGACGGAAGCTGCGTCCGGCGAGTCCTGAGTAGAGCCTCGAGCAGAGTCTCAAGCTTGTTGCGAACTGCGAGACCGGCCGTGGACGGGAGACGGTACGCCCCAGGGGGCCCGCTCGACAATGGCCAGGCGACGGAGAACGGGTCCGCGGGTGTCGCTGAGCTTCGACCCGAACGAGGCGAAACGGGCGCGGGTTGGTTCATTGCGTGAAGCTCCTGACAAGGCACTGCGTCACCAGGTCCTCGAAGTCCGTCAGGTCGGTCTCCCACTTGGCGAGAACGGAGATCAGACGTTGGTTTCTTCCTACCTGATCGGTCTCGGGCAAGTCGCGGTGGATGTTCAGCCGAAACGCGACGACCTTGGATTGAGCGGGAGCATCGTTCTCCCGGATCTCCAGGAACATCATCTTGTCGGGCAGGTTGTAGGCGGCCCAGAAACCGAGAGTCGGGGTCTGTCCGCCGAAAGCGAGCCACCGTCCGGCATCGACCAGTGCATTCCGGACCGCGGCGCGCTCATCCACGGCACCGTCGAGAATCGGGATGCCAATGGGGTTCATGCCGACAGCCTTGTAGATCGTGTTCGGAAACAGGGTGACGAACCGCATCGCCATGGCTGGAGGCCGAACGCGTTGCGGTCGCAGGGGGTCGCCTGCCTCTTCAAAGGTGACGGTACCGGGATCCGCCCTTACCGTCACCCCGTCGCCGAAGCTGATCTGGGAGAACTGCGGAGTCGAGACCGGTGGTTCAGACACCTGAGCCTCGGAATCCACGATCTGGTTGAGGCGGAGAAAGTCCGGGTTGAAGATGGACGGGTCCATCTGATTCACGACGAGAACCACCGAAAACTGCGTCAGAACCACGCTTGGGCCGCTCGGGCTGGCGACGCTCATCTGATTCATCGTACCGTAATGGCCGCGTGGAGCGGCTCTCCTTTCGTCCTGGTCCTGGGCGGTCGCCCAAGCGCCGCAGGAGCAGCGTCAGCGGGTGAGCGACGCCTCTGCAGACCTAGACGGAAAACCGGCCCGGGAGCGTGGGCAAAGTCAGGCAAGTGCGCTCTCTAGGAGCGGGTCAGAAGACCCGCGCACCCAGCGGAGCTACGGCCGGCGTCAGTTGACCGGGAAGGGGTTCTCCGGCACGAGGTCCGCGCCGGTCTGGGCCGCGGCCGAGTCGTCGGGGCAGTTCACCTCGAACGTTGTCTCGAGTCCGTCGTCTCCGAGCGCCGGAATGGTGCCGTCCATCGCCGCGATCGAGAAGGTGATGGTCTGCTCGTTCCGGCGGTCCGGGTCGTTGTTCGCGGGCAGGCAGCGGTTGTCGTCGGCGCCGACGGTCACCGTCCACTTGAGAACGCCCTCTTCCCCTTGGCCGGTTGCTTCACCTCCGTCCACCGGAAGCTGGATGGCCGCCACGCTCGTGTGGTGGTCGATCTCCGCCCGCGCGGAGAGCGTTCGCGTGGTGATGAAGTTCTCGCCGAGGAGCCGGACGACGACCTCCTTCGCCGGATCGGCCCCGAGCGGCCGAATGACCTCGGAGGGGCTCACGGAGAGCCGCCAGCCGTCGGACGTCCCGAGATGGCAGTCGCTCGCCGACGCCTCACCCACCATGCCGCTGCAGCCCGGCACCGGCCTCGTCGGCACGATGCGCGGGATGATGCCGACGCGGCCGGTCCCGGCGTGCTTCACGTAGGTGGCGATGCCGCCTGACGGCGTGACGACCTCCACGCCGCCCGGGTCGGTGACGTCGATCTGCTCGTTGTCGACCGCTTCCTTCGGGAAGAACGCGGAGACGGCCGAGTTCTGATCGTCGTTGATCCAGTACCAGGCGCCCGGCTTCAGGTTGTCGACTTCAAGCGTGCCCCCGGCGCCCTCCGGGCAGTTGCGGCCGTTCGCCCTGTTCAGGGCCTGACGGACGATGCCGTCGCTGTCGGGCTGGACCCTGTGCGTGATCGTCGTCTGGCCGCAGGTCAGGGTGATCGTGACTTCGGTCAAGCCGCCCACGTCGGCCGGCTCGCCGACGAAACCGCCCTCTCCCGCGAAGTAGGGCGCCACCTGGCAGCGCGGGCATTCGACGGAGCCCGTCTGGGCCGCGAGCAGGGCTGGAACGGTGGCGGCGACGAGTGCGAAGGGGATGATCTGCTTCACGGGCTTCTCCTGCAGGGGAATGAGGTCGGCCTTCGGCCGGCGTTCCAGGGCCGCCTTCGGCGGCAGCGGGTCAGAAGACCCGCGCAGCCGGCCGGACGTGCCAGGTGCTTCATCACGGGCACACGACCGTGAAGCTGGTGCCGCCGACCGCCATCGACGTGCTGTTCCGCGTCCGCGACGGCGTCACCTGAGCGGCGCTCGCCGCATCGGTCATGAGTGCTGTGACCGACACCGTGGCGGAGTGGTTGTTGTCGTCGCTGCAGTAGTCGCCATCCGCCTCAATGGTGAACGTGACGACGTCGGCGGTCGTCGAGGTGTCCATCGTGATGCCGCCCTGGGCCGCGCCGTCCGCGAACGCTGCTTCTGTCGGACCGGCACCCAGATCCGCCGAGTAGGTGACACCGGTCAGACGTCGATCCCTGCCGCCGGGGGCCATCGCGACCGACGGCTGCCCGAGCAGCGCGTGCCCGTCCGCGGCCGTCGTGAAGTGGCCGCTGTGGTTGCCCCACAGGTCGACGGTCACGACAATGGAGCCGGTACCGCCAGGACGGGTGAGAGTGGACTTGTCCGCGACCATCGTCGTCGCGCCGGTGTACGTGTTCGTTGTCGTCGCCAGGGTGATCGTCCCGCCGTCGCCCAGCGCGCACTCGGTCATCCGGCGGGTGTACCGCGCGTTGGCGTCGTTCGCGACCGCGGCCCGGTCGCTACCCGTCGATCCACGATCGTTGAAGCCGCACTTCCTGGGTTCGGGCGCCGGCGGCTCAGGCAGGATGTTCGGCAGGATGCCGACACGGCCGGTCCTCGCCTCCTTGAGGAAGACGGCGCCCTTCCCCATCGTCATCGTCACGCCTTCGCCGGCGTCCGTGATGTCGGCGGTGTCGTTGTCGAGGACGTCCATGCTGACCAGGCTGCCGACGGCCGAGTTCCTGGCGTCCGTGATCCAGTACCAGCCGCCGTCCTCCACGCCGGCAATCTCGAGACTGCCGTCGTCCCCGTCGCAGGCCAGGCCGTTCCGGTAGGTGAACAACTGGGCGACCGTGGCGCCTCCGGGCGTGACCTCCCCGGTGATCGTGACGTTGCCGCAGGAGGCGACGAAGACGACCTCGTCGGCGCCTTCGGCGACGGTGGCGATGAAGCCCCCCTCGCCCCGGAAGTAGGGGGCGATGTGGTCGCAGGCCTGGCAGACGACGCCCTGGGCGAACGTCGCGGCCGGAAGCGCGCAGAGCGCCAGTGCGACCAGGATGTGCTTCATCGGTCGGTTCTCCCGATTCTCCCTGCGGCGGCGACCTGAACCGCAGTCGATCAACCCTACGGGAAACGTCTCTGCAGGTCCAGACAGGAGCGTGCGCGTCCAGATGAAGAAGGCGGCAACCTCCGCGCCGGGCCTGGGGCCCGACGCGGAGGCGCCGCCTTGAAGTCGTTCTCGGAACCGGAGGGCCGAAGCCCCTCGGTTCAAGAGATCGGCTGTTCCCTTACTCGACCGGGAACGGGTTCTCCGGCACCAGCTCCTGACCCTGGTTCGCCGAGGCCGCCGGGCAGTTGACCGTGAAGCTCGCGCTTCCGACCATGCCCTCCGGCGTGCTTGTGGTGGACCGCACGATGGAGGGGACCACCTGGTCAGCGTCGGTGTCAGTAGTCATCGTCGCGGTGACGGTAACCGTGGCGGAGTGGTTGGCCGTCTTGCTGCAATACGACGTGTCATTCGCAACGGTGATCGTCGCCGCGTTGGTCGCGTCGGTGAAGTCAACGCCGCCTACCGGCGTGCCGGAAGTGACCGGGCTGCCAGCGCCCGGGCCGCCGGTGCTTACACTCAGCCCGTAGGTGACGCCCGTCAGGCGGGTGTTAGGCCTGGCAACAGCGTTCATCGCCACAGCGGGCTGTCCGCGCATCGCGGAGATTCCGTTGCCCTGCGTCGCATCGTGGGTAGCCACGTAGTGACCGGTCCCGTTGCCCCAAAGGTCGGCGACGATGGTAAGCGAGCCGGTGCCAGCGGGCCGGGTGACGCTGCCCTTGTCCATGATCTGCACCATACCCCCGGTGATCGCATTCGTGCTCGTCATCAGGAGAGTCGTCTTGCCGTCTCCCAGCATGCACCCCGTTTTCACGGGAACGGCCGGCGACGCGGCCGTGGCAGCGCCCTTGAAACCGCACTTCGTGGCAGGAGCGACCGGAGGCTCCGGCAGGATGGTCGGCAGGATGCCGACGCGGCCGGTGGCCGTCTCCGAGAGGAGGACGGCGCCCTTGCCCATCGTCATCTTCACGCCGTCGCCGGCGTCCGTGATGTCGGCGGGGTCGTTCATGAGAACGTCCTTGCTGACCAGGCCGCCGACGGCCGAGTTGTCGTCCATCGTGAGCCAGTACCAGCCGCCATCCATGATGGGACCGATTTCGAACAAGGCGCCCTTTGCCGTGTGACACGCGAGATCGCCCTCGAGCAGCTTGGCAACGACGCCGTTGTCGTCGGGCATGAGCTCACCGCTCCGGGTGACGCCCCCGCAGGTGGCGACGTAGGTCACCATCTCGGCGTCTTCCCCGGCCTTGGCGATCAGGCCGCCACCTCCGTAGTAGACCGAGACCACGTGGGTGCAGTCGTCGCAGGAAACGTCCTGACCGAACGCCACTGCAGGGATCGCGCAGAGAACCAGCGCGATCATGATGTGCTTCATCAGCTTCATCAGTTTGTTTTCTCCTTGGGCGGCTCTTTGCCGCCGTTCGTTTCGGCCCGGCTGTCCAAAGCCGGACCAAGGTTTCGATCCGAAGATCAGGCCGTGGCGGTGCGGACTATCCGCGTTGCCACAGCCGCTGACGTTGTCTCAACTGGACGGTCGCTGTTACGGCTCAATCGAGCCACCGACCGCCACTCAAGCTGATGCTGCGCATCACCTCCCGCTAAAAGACTTCAAGGCCGTCTGTCCAAAGACGTGTTGGAACCTTAGCGGAAACGGCCGGGCAGATCCAGTGTTGCTGGCCTGACGGTCCGTTCCTGTGGTGAGGTTCCTCTACGGCTGGGCACTATAGGGGGTTTGAGGGGATTCGTCAAGGGGTTGGCGTGTGGAAGTGTGTGCGAGTAAGTCATTGAGTCTGTTGGAGTTGCGCGGGAAAGGACCTTCCGCTGGGTGCGCGGGTCTTCTGACCCGCCCCGGGCGGAGCCGCGGAGCGGTGGAGCCCGGAGGAGAGTAGCCGCCGGCGCAGCCGGCGACGATACTGAAGCGCGGCTCGCGCTTGTGCCGGCCGGAAGGCCGGCGCACCGGCAGTTCTACTCTCGGCCATCGTCGTCCGACGCGTCGCTATCGGCGATGGCCGTTGCGGTTCGCGTCGTCGGCAAGGTCACGTTCCGGGCCTTGAGGAAGGCGCGTTCGCCTTCGACCAACGACTCGAGCCGCCCGTTGACAAGCCCCTCTCGGTCTCCCTCCCGCAGCCTCTGAACCGATTCCTCCGGGAAGCCATGCCTCGGCAGGATCCGCCTGAGTTTGTCGTCGTCCAGGGCAGCCAGATCGCCGAGCATTCCCTGCTCGTCGGCGAACGCCCGGTTGGCGGGGCTGCTTCGGAGCTCCGGGCGCATGTCCTCCCGCCTCGGAACCAGGTAGCCCAACGCTCCCGTGCCCCGGTTGGCGAGCAGGCGGCCCACGTCGAGGTTCTCGCCGGTTCGCGGAGAGCAGGGCTCGAGGGAGGCCAGGTAGAGCAGGAAGGCGCGCACACGGGCGCTTCGCCCATCGAAACGCTCCGGGAAGGGCTGAGCCGCCGCGCCGAGATCGACCACGGTGAAGGCGTCGTTCGTTCCTTTCGCGAGGTCCTGGATCTCGCGCAACGCCCGCGTGGCCTGGGAGGTGCTGACGCCCCCGAACCAGCCGGTGAACGAAGTGACCCAGAACCAGCGCTCCAGCAGCTCGACAACCTCTTCCGCGGGCCGGGGGCAGAATCGGAAGAACTCGCCCAGAAGGACCAACTGGAGTCCATAGGGCAGCAGTCGATCGGACACGACTCCCAGGCCGCGCAGGAACTCGACCGCGGCCGTGAGCCCGTCCACGGCGGTCTCGAAGGCGTCGGGGAGCTCCGAGCGAACATCGGGTTTGACCAAGAGGTCCGTCCAGTCCTTGGCGTAGATGTCGCGGTCCAGTGCGGCAAGCACGGATCTCAGCAGCAGGACCCGGTCGAGGCCGCCAAACCCGCTCCGCGCAAGCTCGCTCTTGACGTCGTCGAGCTTGTCGGCAAGGTGGAACTCGCCCTCCCGATAGGTCAGGGCGGAAACCATCTCGTCGTCCGCCATTTTGCGCCCCGTCCGGTTGAGGCGGGCGAAGACCTCCACCGCCGTGCCGAGGTTCACGTCGCGTATGCGGATGACGGGGATCTTGTAGTTTCTGAACGCGTTCGCCAAGCCATCTGCACGGTCGAGCCAACGGCGGGCACGAGCGTTGTCGTCGACACGCGATTCGATGCCGCGACACGCCGAGAAGAAGGCGCTCGTGTCGAGCAGACTGTTCATCGGGAAGAGCCGAGGCTCCGCATCGCCGCCGGGCAGCCGGCGGAACTCCTGTGCCTCGAGATCGCAGTAGATCCGCCAGTCCACTTGCTCCACGGTCGATTCGGCCTGCTCCGGCAGGCGGAGCGTGCCGAAGAGCGTCGACAAGCGCTGCTGCCCGTCGAGCACGTATCCGACCGGGCCTTGGGGCGGCGGCCCCACCTCGAGCGGACCGATCCTCGAGGCACTCTCGATCTTCGCGTCCGTTTCCCAAACGAGGACCGAGCCGATCGGAAAGCCGAGCAGGACGCTGTCGAGCAGAAGATGGAGGTCCTGCTGCTTCCACACGAAACCTCGCTGAAACCGGGGCACGCGCACCTTACCTGCCGCGATCTGGCCGATCAGGTCGCCAAGGAACACGACCTCCGGGACGACATTCGCACGGGGCCGGTCGCCAGCGGACATTCGCTCAGACCTCCTCGCGGATCAGCGCGATCCCGCGCTCCAGGTCTCCGCCGCCGCGCTCGAGAAGCTGTCGCTCGACCGGCATGTGGAGGTACCAGCAGTTCGCCACGTTGGGTCCGAAACCGCCTGAGAGCACATCCCGGTTCCCAGGCGTGAGATCTTCGAAGAGCGCCGCTTCACCTTCTGACGGACGATCCGGCAGCCCTTCCTTCATGTCGTAGAAGTCCTTCTGCGTATCCGTCAAGTCGTCCCAGGCATCGACGCGGAGGGCGTGGTCCATTCCGGCGTTCCGGCGGCCATCGAGGAGAGCATGGGGAAGGTAGTTCTCCGACTCACGCTTCGCCAGGATCCAGCAGGCTACTCCGTTCTCCTCGCATGCCTTCCTGACCGCCTTGACTCCCGGCGGCTCCTCGGCATCCGGAAACCTGCGGTCGCCGTCCACGATGACGACCAGCCGCGGGCGGAACCTCGCCATTCGGGCCCGCCGTTCGACCTCGGCCGGCATCTGTCCGATGCCACCGACGCTGTCCAGCCTGATCGGACCCCCGGGGCGGCGCCAGAGGCGACTCAGCGCCTTGTCGCACTCGGTCGCGATTCGCTCCACGAAGGCACCGTCGCTGTTGCGGTTCTCCACGAACAGGATCAGCGGTTCTTCGACAAGCCGAACGGCGTCCTCGGGGGTCAGTTCGTCGCTCTCGCGCGGATCGTTCGTCACGCGCAGTCGCCTGCCATGCGGCGCCGAACTCCAGGCGTCGCGCTGGAAGGAGGCGACGAGGAGTTCATGCACCCATTCGCCTTGAAGCCCGCGATCCCGTAGCCACGAGGAGTTCTCGAAGGCAGAGGCACTTTCGACGCCGGAGGTATCCCAGAGGTGCCACCCGTCGTCGATCTTGTGGAGCAGGCGGTCGAGCCAGTTGTGGAAGGCGCCATCGTCCGCGACGGCGACATCGATCTCGATCAGCATCAGGACCAGGACCTAGCCTCCGTCGCGGGCGGCGCGCCGAATTGCCAGAATCTCTTCGTAGTCCTCGATGAACACGCCGTCTGGCCAGTCGTCCACCCGCCCGTTCTCGCGAATACGGATCTTGCGCAGGGCGGACCCCTGCCCCGCCGGCGCGGGGTGAACCCAGTAGACGACGACATCCTCAGCCCGAAGGCGTCCTTCGGCCACTCGCCGCCTCGCTCGGAGCACCACCATCTCGGAGTGGGTTTCGACGATCAGCGGCCTGGCGGCGCCGGCAAGATGACCGAGAAGAACCTCGGCAATCTCGGCGTGCGCTGCCGGGTGGAGCTCCGCTTCCGGATGCTCGATGATGTCGACGCCCGGGCCGGCCGATCCGGCGGTCAGGGCCGTCACCACGACGGGCAATGCGTGAGCAAGTCCCCGGCCCGACTGGCTGAGGGCGACGCTCGATGCACCTCCGGACGGCCGCGCCTTGAGGTCGAAGTAGTCGCCCAGCGCTTCGAGTTCGAGATGAACCCCGAAGGCGGTGCGATACCACTCCTGAACGGCGGTCCTCAGCGCGCCGTCTGCGGCCAACGCCAGAGGCGCGCCACAGCCCCGGGAACCGAGTGTGCGAGGCGGACGTTCGGGCACGCTGTAGGGCGGCCTGCCCAGGCGCCGCGGGCACCGAAGGTACCGCACCCCATCCGCCCAAGACCGCAGGCCGTCAACCGAAGCGGCCGCCCAGGACGGCAGGCCCTCTCTCGACCGGGGCGCGAGCCCGCGCCAACGGACGGAAGAGGGATCGGCGGCCCGTCCTGAAACGGCGATGTCGTAGAGAGATCGCTTCTCGAACATCTGACGCTCCAGCACGAGTTCGTCAACCCCGCTCCGCAGCGCCCAGCGAGACACCTGACGTTCGGAGGGCATGTCCGGCGCCACCACGTTCCTCACCGTGGCGGACAGCGACATCCTCTTTCCCGCGTCAAGCAGTTCGACGGACAACGTCAACCTGCCGTGCGGGGCGCGCCCGGTGACGAGATCCTCGAACTTGTCTCCGTGGCGGATTCCGCCCGATTCCAGCGGAAGCGGCTCCGAAGAGCCGTTGGTCGAAGTGCTCAGCCCTCCCGCCAACAACTGAATTCCGCGGGCCAAGGCCGTCTTGCCCGAGTTGTTGCCGCCCACCAGGATGGTCAGGGGAGCAACTTCCAACGTCGCCGGCCCCACGTAGCCCTTGTACCGCTCCACACCGAAGCGCTGAAGTTCCACCAGAGCTACTCTGGCCTGATTCGGCTTCGTGGTGACGCCGTCCCGCCGCCCGATTCCCGCTGCATGTTCCGGCCGCTCACGAGTCGTTCCTGACGCCCCGAGCATACCCGGCTGTCACGGGGGACTCGCCCAGTCGAGGGAGTCCGGGTCCTGCTCGCCGGGGGACGGGAGGGCCGGGCGGACGCGATTCTCTTCCAGGGCCGGCAGGAGGGTGCGGCGGGCGACGCCCTGGCGGTAGGCGTTGGACTCCGGGTTCTCCAGGCGGCGGATGGCCGAGAAGTGGACCGCCTCGCCGGTCACCGCGGGGCGGCCGTTCTCGTCCGCTTCGCCGACCGGCCGGTCGTGGCGACCCCAGACCCGGTAGACGGCGGACATCTTCCCCTGGGGGCCGAGCGGGTCTGGAGCGACGTCGTGGACGGCCGCCCAGGGCTCGAAGGCGAGGCCGGCGGCGTAGGCCTTCGCCCACATCCAGAGCAGGGCGCCGTCCGAGAGGCCGGCGTGCGGCCGGCCGCCGCCGACGTCGCCGTGCACCCCCGGGAACCAGAGCTGCTCCACGTGCTGGCCCGGGGCCGGCGAGTTCAGCCACAGGGTGGGCGCGAAGGGACGGCGGCCCTCGTCCACCGACACCGCGTGACAGGCGTGGCGGATGTGGCGGTCGAGCCGCACGTCGTGGAAGCGGTGGCGGCGGGCGCCGATCCAGTTCAGCCAGGTGACCGGCACGCCGAGGGCGCCGACGGTGTCCCAGACGCCGACGAAGTGGACCACGCTCGAGGGCCGGAGGAGATCCGCGCCGCGAAACTCGGGGGCGCCCGGCGCCCGGCAGAACGTCTCCCGGTGGCGGGCGGCGCGTTCGTCGCGGGCTTCCCCTGCGCGCATGCGGTAGATCGCCATGCCCTCGCTCACCGCGTCCGCCGGCGGGCGGGCGGCGAAGGCGCAGCGCCCCTCGTCGGGAATGCCGCAGAGGCCGATCAGCCCCGCCAGGCTGCGCGCGGTGTAGGCGCCGCGGCTGTAGCCGAACAGGAACAGCCGGTCGCGCGGGAGGTAGTTCGCGGCCAGCCACTGGTAGGCGAGCTCGACGTTCCGGGCCAGCCCGAGGCCGAGCACGCCTCCCCGGAAGCGGTCGAAACGCCCGGTGCCCACGCCCCGGTCGTAGTAGGTGAGCTGCTCCACGCCCTCCGACGTGGCCGGGCGGATGGCCTGCCAGGTCTTGACGACGTTCGTCGGCGACGAGGCGTCGTCGCTGTTCCAGGTGCCGTCGAAGCAGAGCGCGATGTTGCGGGGAATGCGTATGGCCATGGCGAGCTGGGCGCGTGGAGGCTAGCGCGGGGAGGCGGCGGAGCAAACGCCAAGTTCTCTTGACGTTGCGGGGCGGGCGTAGCGAGCCACCGAGGCCCGCGAGCCGATCCGCGACAGCACCGCCGGTGGCGACCTCAGCCCATCGGAAGCCGATGGTCGGCTGGTACACTGCCGTCTGATGAGATGGGTGTCCGTACTTCGTCCATGCTGCGGGCTAAGGGCAGCGAAGCACGGCCACGGGCACCTCGCAGCGCCACGAGAAAGGCTGGCAGCCACACCGCGAAGATGGGCCGAGACCGCCTTGCGCAGGGGCGTTTCGGGACTCGAATGATCACCTACATGTCCGGCGATCTGTTCCGGTCGCCAGCCAAGGTCCTCGTCAACGCGGTCAACACGGTCGGCGTCATGGGGAAGGGCATCGCGCTTCAGTTCAAGCGCATCTACCCCGAGATGTTCGAGGCATACCGCAACCACTGCGAGCGGGGCGATCTTCAAGTCGGCCAACTCTTCCTCTTCAAGACCCCGAACAAGTGGATCCTGAACTTCCCGACCAAGAAGCACTGGCGCAGCCCATCGAGAGTGGAGTACCTCGAGGCGGGCCTCAGGAAGCTCCGAACCTGCTGTGCCGAGGCAGGCGCGACGTCGATCGCATTCCCTGAGCTCGGCTGTGGCAACGGCGAACTCGACTTCGAGACGCAGGTGAGGCCGCTCATGGAGCGGTATCTGGGCCGCCTCTCCGTCCCCACGTTCATCTATCTGCGGGGCGTGAAGACCGACCCGCCGGAACACAAAGATGTACGGCGCATCAAGAAGTGGCTGCGCTCGGAACCGGCGGCACTGCCGTTCGACGAGGTCTGGCCGGACGTGCTGGAGGTACTGAGCGAGCGACGGGAGTTCGAGACCCCGTCCAAGAGCAGCCCCTACGAAGTCGCGGCCACGGCCGACCCGGCCACGTTGACGATCACGTCTAGCGGAAGGGCGACGCGCATTCTCCCCGAAGAACTCATGGAGTTCTGGCAGCAGTTGCGGGACTTCGGTCTGACACACGGGAGCATCGCACCCGAGCACAGGCTCGTGTCCTATCTCCTGCCGGTCTTCGCGACGTTGCCCTACGTGGAGCCCGTAGTGGTGTCGGCGTCGCCGCAGGGCTTGCGGCGGAATCCGGCGACGGGCCTCCAAGTGATCCCGCCCCCGATGCCGCCCGACCCTGTGACGCGGAGTCTGTTCGCGGGGCTGGATCATGCCGCGCAAGGCTGACGCGGACGAGATCCTCGAACACATGCGACAGTTGCCGGTCGAGCCTGAGGCTGGACCGCAGCCGGCGCTTCTGGCCAAATTGGCTGTTCCGGTCGGACCACGTCGAGAACGCCGCCGCGATACTGAACAGCGGACGACTACTGTCGCGTGCTGCAGCGGAGCATGGGAAGCTGATCCCGGTGGACAGCGGCAGCCCGCACTATGTGGGTCATCTGTCCAATGCCCACCGGAACCTGGTCCGCCTTTACTTCCGGCCCCGAACGCCGACCCAGTACGTGAACGAGGGCATCCGCCCGCAAGGCGAGATCCAGTACGACGCGCACATGCCGGTGCCGGTCTACCTGCTGTTCGCCTCAAGCCTGCTGGCCGAGCACGGCGTCTCCTTCACCAAGGGCCGCCTCACCGAGGCGGCGGAAGTCGGCGGCTCGGCTGAGTTCCTCAAGTCGGTCGACTTCCGCGACGTCTACCACGATCATGCGGTGGGGAAACTCGGCGAATCGGTACGGCGCTCAACCATTCTGAACGCGCGGCACTCCGAGGTCGTCGTCGAGAACGAGCTGCCGCTCGACAAGCTGAAGCACATCGTCTGCCGGTCGGCACCGGAGCGCGAGACGCTACTGAACCTCCTTTCGGCGAGTGCTCGGCACAAGTGGTTGACGAGGATTCACACGGACGAGGGCGATCGAAGGCTGTTCGAGAAGCGGGGCACGTTCGTGCAAAGAGCCGATCTGTCGAACGCGGCATCCCGGTTCTGGTTCTACTCGAACATCCCTCGCAAGATGCGTGGGCCGTTCGACCTGAGGATCAAGTGGTCCTTGGACGGCCGCGCGGCCGCCGCACGGCAGGAGAACTTCACAGTCTCCAACGCGCCGGTGGTCTACTCGCTGGGTCAATCCGTGCCGATGTATAGCGTTCGCGTATGGCTGGACAACAACTTGGCTTACTTCGGCCACTTTGACGAGAAGTACGAGTCAGGGATACTGCTCTGAAGTGCCGTCGGAGCCGTAGACGACGCTCGACGGTCGGAGGACAGTCGACGCCGCGGACTTCCGGGGCGGTCGGCACCCGGCAGGACGTCTCCTGGTGGCGGGCGGCCGGCGAGACAAGGCCATCGCCAGCGGAGAGCACGATCCGATGAAACTCACACGACTCAAGGCGCGCCGCTATCGAAGCGTGCGGAACGACACGATCGACGTGGGACCTCTGAACCTGCTGATCGGCGCCAACGCGGCGGGCAAGAGCAACGTCCTGGATGCACTGCGGTTTCTCCACGAGGGCGCCGTGGCCGGTGAGTTTGGTGCGCCGATGCACGCCCGGGGAGGGATCGTCCACCTGGCCTGGAAGGGGGAACAGGCGTCCCACACAGGTCTGACGGCAACCGTGGTCGACGAAGAAACGACGTATGAATGGTCCGTCAGCCTCGTGAGAGATGGGTACGAGTTCTCGGTGGACGAACGCCTCATTTCTCAGGGGGTGTCGAAGGGACCGCCCGATTCGCTACTGGAGTCCAGCGCCGGCAGCGGGTGGTGGTGGTCGGATCAGCGCCGCAAGAAAGTGCCGCTCAAGCAGGAGGCCACCGGATGCGCCCTCGCCGCAGCCGCCGCCGACGCCTCGTTCGAGGCACGTGAGGTCGCCGAGTTCATCCGCCGCTGGGGCTTCTTCGATCCGAGCCCCTTTCTGCTTCGCAGGAACTGGGGCGGACTCGATTCCGAGAGGTTCGACCCTCACGGACGCAACCTGGCCAGGACTCTCCACAAGCTCCGTCGCTCGTCGCCCGAGACCTTCGACAACGTGGTGGCGGCGACCCGATCGGTTCTCGGCCTCCCTTCCGACATCGAGCCGCGGGAGTCGGACAACGGGTTCTACTTCGTTCAATGGGAGCAGGGCCTCGGCTACCCGGTGCATGAGATGGCCGTCTCCAGCGGCACGCTGCGCATGCTTGCGCTCATGACCGCGCTACTGACCGAGCCCCGATCGAACCTCATCGGCATAGAGGCGCCGGAGAACCACGTCCACCCCACGGCCCTCGGGGATTTCGCCCAACACCTGCTCCAGGCGAAGGACCGCGTGCAGTTCGTCGTCACGACGCACTCGCCGCTGCTCCTGGACTTCCTGGATGATCCCGCCGCGGTTCGGGTCGTTCAACGGGGCCCCGACAATGCCACGGCTGTCCTGGCCAGAGAGGATCCCGACGGGATCCGGAGAGCTCTGGACGAGTCCGGCTTCGGCCTCGGCGAGTACTACGAGACGCGAGGCTTCGGCGCTCAGTGACGTAGCGCGTCGTCGTCGTGGCGTCCGGCCAGATCGTCGGGCACGGCGTCGCTCTCTCGATACTCACGCGATCTCTTGATGTCCGTGTAGAACACGTAGGTCAAGGCCGCGAGGGAGAGAGGAACAAAGAGGCCTATTGCGAGGCCAGCAGGCAGGAGCCTGGTGCCGGCTACCAGGATGGCAACGCCTGCCAAGACGGCCAAGGCCGAGAGAAAGGCCTGAAGGACGCCACGGCCCGCACCGCCTCGGGAGCGTCTTGGGGAGAGGGTCGGCATGGCGAGAGAACTGTAACCCGGTCGACGGAGGGGCGGCCGGTGCCGGCGCTGGCGCTGGCAGGGCCGGATAGGCTCTACGCCTCACTTCGAGGCCCAAGGAGACAGCCCATGACCGACACCGCCGCCGCCATCAACGACATCTTCAGCCAGATGCCCAGCCGCCTGGACGCGCAGGCCGCGGCCGGCCTCGACGCCGTGATCCAGTTCAACCTTTCGGGCGACGGCGGCGGCCTGTGGCACTGCGCGATCAAGGACGGCGCCTGCACCGTCGGCGAAGGCGCCCACGACGCGCCGACGATGACGTTGTCGATGGAGGCCGCCGACTACGTCCAGCTCACGTCGGGCGAACTGGACGGCACCGTCGCGTTCATGAGCGGGAAGCTCCGGATCGACGGGGACATGGGGCTGGCGATGCGGATGGGGAGTCTGTTCAAGGTGGGGTGACGCCGCTGGGACTCTCCACCTTTTAGCAAGGGTGTTGTTGGGGGATTCTCGTTCAAGCGGCCTGGACCTGGGGACGCTTTCGAGGATCGAAGAGCGTTCGGTTTCGGAGCATGGCGCAGGCGACGCCGAGGAGTCGGTCAACGACCTGTCTGATGGCTCTTCCGTGCTGTTTTCCCCGGGCTTTGAGGGCGTCGTACTTGGCGCGGCTTACGGGATCGTGCTGGATGGCGAGCAGTCCCCAGTGGTAGGTGGCGTCGCTGAGGCGTTCGTTGGCGGCGAGTCGTCGCATGACGATGAGCTTGTTGCCGGACCTGACGGTCACCGGCGCGACACCGCAGAGGCAGCGGAGTGCTTCGTAGTCTCTGCGTTCGAGGGCCTGGTCTGCTTCGGAGAGCAGTGTGGCGAGTCCGACGGTGCCGATTCCGGGCAGCGAGCCGAGGATGGCGGCATCGCTCGGCCTTGGCGTGTGGTCCTGGTCCTCCTGATGAGCCGCAGCTTCGAGTTGGCGGGTCATGGTCTTGAGCGTCCGGTCGGCGTCGGCGATCTGGTTACAGGTCGCGTCGAGCAGTGGCCGGAGGAGCTGGATGTGGTGGGCGGCGGCCTCTATGGCGGCATCGGAGAGTGCGACCGGCTGGACTCGCAGTTGGTCAAGCAGTTGTTCGGCGGTCAGACGTCGGATGCGGTGTTTCTTGAGCAGCGCGGCGATGGTGGTCTTGCGCAGCCGCCGAGCCTTTGCGGGCGTGGGTGCCAGTTGCCACAAGGCAAGGGCGAAAGGCGTCGACACGTCGTTCTGGACCACGTCGAGAAACTGCGGGTAGTAGCGCCAGAGCTGGTCGCGGACCTGGTTCTCCAGGCGGTTTCGATGCTTGATCAACTGCTTGCGGGCGCGGGACACCTCGCGCAGTGCCACGATGTCGGCATCGGGGACCTTCCGGCGGTTCAGGGCCTCAGGGTCGGTGCGAAGCGCCGAGGCAAGCACCCGGGCATCGCGGCGATCGTCCTTGGCGCCGGCAACCGAGAAGCGGTCCCGGAAACGGTCGAGTTGCTTGGGGTTGATGGAATGGACGGCAAAGCCTCGCTCCATCAGCGTCTCGACCACCGGGCCGTGCGGCACCTCGATGGCGATGCCGACCTCGGCGGCAGGCTGAGGTCGCGTGTTTTCAAGGAGCCAGTCGGCCATGGCGGCCAGTCCCTTGCCGCTGTGGGGGAAAGCCCGCTCTCCTCTCACCTTGCCGTCCCGATCCATCAGGCACACCTGGTGAGTCTTCGACCCCCAGTCCACGCCCGCGTACCACGTCCCTGTCATCGCGTCCTCCTTTGCTTGCGCTACGCTCGTCCGGTCGGCATGTCGCGTTGCCTGCCCGTACCTGTACTGGTGCTCCATGGCACTGACTCTCCACTGGGCGTCCAACGCGGCGAAGCAGCCAGGGCACTGGTCCCAGCCAGGCGCTCGAAGCACCGTGCGCGGTTGGTTGCTCCTGGCTGCTTGCCGACTTCACGCGGCTCCCGTACACGACGCGGGAGGCGTCGCCGCGGCGCCGGCTGCGGAAGCTGCCGGTCCCGCGGAAAGCGGCAAGCCGCTTACCGCCGGACCTTGGAAAACCGGCAGACCGGTTTCCCACAGCTACCGCACCTCCGACGACTACGGCGATCACTACCACGCCGTGACCAGAATCCATCCCCACAAAGGTACAGGTGCGCGGGTCTTCTGACCCGCTGCCGCCAAAGGCGGCTTCGAAATCGTCGCCGGCGGAGCCGGCGGCTGTTCAGTGGTCCGGGCGTCAATCGGCGAACAGGTCGCTCAGCCACTTGGCGAACTGCTTGCCAAGGGGAACTTCCGCATCCAAGTCGCCCACGCCGATTGCCGCGCCGATTCGCTGGGGGTGCTTGCGCGAGGCGAGCCAAGCGTAGAGATTCGCCTTGGAGACCTTGCCGGGCTTGAACTTGCGCTCGGCTTCGGGAATAGACGCGATGTACTGCTCGGCCAAAGACCACACGCGATCGGACGCTGGGATCAACTCAAGGGCGAAATCCTCCAGTTCCCCTGGCCTGCAGTTGTCCGGCATCAGCCACACGCCGATCCTGGGACTGCCTTCGACGATCGTGCCCGACGGCCCTGGCGCATCGGGCAAGCGCACGCCAACTCCAGCCGCTGCATCCACGATCTCCTTCCACCTCGATTCCAGGTCGTCGTTGGCGTCGGCCAATACGCCGAGAGTCCGGAGTCCCGGCTCTTTTGCCCATACGCTGATGTGACCGCAAAGCTTCGAGAAGCCTCTCTCATTCTCGATCGTGAAGTTCTGCTGAAGTCCGCATACTCTGCCGAGATGCTCCACGACCTTCTCGTCGTCCTCCCCCTCGACGAGGAGAATTCGCTCACTGGACACGCCGCTACCTGACTTCGATGCGACGTTCGGCGGCTATCTTGAGTTCGTCCTCGGAGTACACGACGGCACGACACTCCTCCTCGGATCGTTCCAGCCGGACCAGGACTCCGTCGGTGTGCTCGCATTCTGTAGCGGCTCGGGCGAAGCCCACGATGCAGTCCCAACTGTGAGTGGTGGCCAAGACTTGCACGGCGCCGTCGTGCGCGGCCTGCAGCACCAGCCGCCAGAAGTCCGCCTGAACGGTGTGGTGGAGACCGTTCTCCGCTTCATCGATCAGGAGGAGGCCGTCGCGGCTGTGGGTCAGCCCCAGGGCGGCGCCGAACAGTCGTACGGCGCCGTCGCCGAAGCTCTTCAGAGGAACGGGGCGTCGATGTCCGTGCAGCTTGACGAGAACACCCCGCTTCGACAGGGATCCCGGCGCTCCTCCGGTGCCGTTGACGACACCCATCCGCTGTACCTTCTCATCGAGATGCCGACTCATCGTTTCGACCAGGAAGTCCTCGTCCTCGCTGTAAGCGATGAGGTTCCAGAGGACGGCCAGACGCGTGTTGTCCGGCAAACCGGGACCGAGCGACTCGCACTTGATCGGAGCCGGCCACTCAGCCTCGTTGAACCGCCGTGTTCCCAACAACGAGTCCAAGACGTACTTGGAGGACGAACCAGCCATCAGCGACCATGGCACGTAGTCCTTCCACTCTCCATACTCGACCTTCAGAGCCTCCCCGTCGATGCGGAGCGGCTTCTGCTCGTCGGTCCACTCCTCCGGGGACGAACGCGCCAGCCTCAGGCCGTCCTTCTCCGGCTCTGGACCGATGGCGATGCCGTTGCCGCGAGCCTCTCCCCGGCCGTGGAAAAGGGCCGCGACGTCCGGGATCGTCAACGGTTCTCCGCTCTTGTTCCGATCGGTGACGAACTCCTCGCGCTCCTCCAGAAGATCCGAGAGCACGCTCGGGCGACCTCGCGAAGCAAAGACACGAACGGCATCCAGCACTGTCGTCTTCCCAGCGCCGTTCCGCCCTGCAAGCAGGGTGACGCGTCCCAGACGCGGAATCTCCAAGTGATCGAAGCCGCGAAACCCCGTGATCTTCAGGCTCGGAAGATGTAGAGGTGAACTGGATTCGGTGTCCATCTGCGTCTCGCTGTCCGTCTGCGTCGGTCGAGAACGCTTGCCGTCTCGTTGACTGGAACTGGGCCTCGCGAGTGTAGCGAAGGTCCCAAAGGCGTCGACGGGCTCGCCGCTGCGCGGCTCGCGCTTGTGCCGGCCAGAAGGCCGGCGCACCGACACCACCGACGGTTACGTGATGGCGAGGACTTCGCCGTAGAAGGCGAGTTCGGCTTCGAGGGCGCGGACGATGTTTCCGGCGCGGCGGAAGCCGTGCTGCTCGCCTTGGAACAGGTGGTAGTCGACGCGGAGGCCCTTGGCTCGAAGCGCCTCGACCATCGCTTCGGCCTGGTTGGGCGGCACGATGCGGTCTTCGTCGCCCTGGAAGAAGATGACGGGGCAGGAGAAGCGGTCGCGAGCTTCGAGCGGCGAGCGCTCGTCGTAGAGGTCGGCGCGTTCCGGGTAGGGGCCGACCAGGCGGTCGAGGTAGCGCGACTCGAACTTGTGGGTGTCGCGGGCGAGGGCGGCGAGGTCGGCGACGCCGTAGTGGCTGGCGCCGGCGGCGAAGGTGTCCCGGAAGGCGAGCGCGGCGAGAGTCGTGTAGCCGCCGGCGCTGCCGCCGCGGATGAGCAGTTTGCCCGCGTCGGCCTCGCCGCGGGCGGCGAGTGCCTCGGCGGCGGCGGCGCAATCCTCGACGTCGACGATGCCCCAGCGGCCGCGCAGCGACTCACGGTAGGCGCGGCCGTAGCCGGTGCTGCCGCCGTAGTTCACGTCGACGACGGCGAAGCCGCGCGAAGTCCAGAACTGGACGCCCGGGTCGTAGACGTGCTCGGCGGCGGAGGTGGGGCCGCCGTGGCTCTTGACGATGAGCGGCGGACGGCTGCCTTCCGGCGCCCGCGCGTCGTCGTTCTTCGGCGGATAGAAGAAGGCGTAGGCCCGGCGGCCGTCGGCGGAGGGGAAATCGATCGGCCGGCCGGTCGAGAGGTAGCGGGGGTCCGGGGTCGGGCCGGTGGCGGTGAGGACGTCGAGGTGGGGTTCGGTGGCGGCGGCGTCGGAGCCGGAGAGGCGGAGGCGGACGACTTCCGCTGGGCGGTCCGGGGCTGCGGCCAGGAAGATGACGGTCGCTGCGGTTGTCGGTGCACCTGTCGCCGCGGGTGTCGGTGCGCCTGTCGCCGCGGGTGTCGGTGCGCCGGCCTTCTGGCCGGCTTCCGGGGCCGCCGCAGAGCGCAGCCAGGTGATCGAGGTGTAGGGCGTCGGTATCGGGATCGGCTCAGGCCTCGGGTCGCCATCGGCGCGGTCGGGAAGAAAGACGAGCCCCCACACCCCCCGCTCGCAACAGGTAGCGACGATTCCTCCCGGCACGTGGGCGTAAGTGGACATGCCGAAGAGCCACGGCGGGACGCCGAACTCCGCATCGCGGGGGCAGAGGGGTTCGGGCTCGCCGCTGTGCGGCTCGCCGGATGCCGGCCAGAAGGCCGGCGCACCGACAGGCGCACCGACACCCACTCCGGCGCGGTAGAGGTTCCACCAGCCGCTGCGGTCGGAGATGAAGGTGAGGCGGCCCTGTGCGTCGAAGCTCGGTTGCTGGACGGCTTCGGGGTGGTCCGGGTCGCCGCCGGCAACGGCTCGTGGGGCTTGCGGCAGGCCGGCGTCGTCGAGACCGGCGAGCCAGAGGGTCGTGGCGTCCCAGGGCATGTCGGGGTGGTTCCAGCTCAGCCAGGCGAGGCGGCTGCCGTCGGGGGAGAGGCGAGGCGAACTGTAGAAGTCGGCGCCGGAGACGAGTTCGGTGGGCGTCGGCGGCTCGGCGGCGGCGCGTGCGTCGGCGGCAGGCGGGTCCGCCGGTAGCGGGATCGCGACCAGGGCCGCGGTTTCGTCGCCGCCGGAGGAGGTCGGGCGTTCCTGGACGGCGAGGAGTCGGCAGCGCTGGGGGTCGAAGACGAGGTCGGCGTAGCGGGAGTTGTCCGCCGGGGTCAGGGGGACCGTGGCGGCGGCGGTGGCGAGGTAGACGCGTTGGTCGGAGAAGTTGACGAAGACGTGGGGGAGCAGTTCGGGCTCGCCGCTTCGCGGCATCGCGTTTACTGCCGGCCGGAAGGCCGGCGCACCGGCAAGGAGGAGGAAGGCGCCGCCGCCGTACTCGTGGACGCGGCTGCGGACGTCGAAGCCGTCGGGCGTCAGGGTGCGGGTGCCGCCGTCGGGATGGAGGCGGACGAGGACGTTGCGACCGCCTTCCTCGGGCCGGCGCTCCAGCCAGCAGACGTTGTCGCCGGCAGCGGCGAGGTCGTCGATGCGGCGGGCGCCTTCGGCGACCGACCTGGCCGAGATGGGGGACGGCCAGGCGCCGTAGGGGGTGGCGGCGGGCGGCGGGCGGTCGTCAGGCATCCGCGCAGCGTAACGCGGCAAGGCGACCTCTGGGTGCGCGGAGGCGATCCTCTGCAATAGTCTTCCCTGTCACGGCTGTTCAGAGGATCTGACGAGGCCAACCAATGAAGAAACTTGCGCGAAACCTGATCGTCCTCGCCTGCCTTCTGCCGTTCGCGGCGGCCGCCCTCGCCCAGCAACAGGGCCAGGACCTGCCGGCGGTGTTCTCGGAGGTGATCGACGTCCGGGTCGTGAACATCGAGGTCGTCGTCACCGACCGGGACGGCAACCGGGTCCACGGCCTGACGGCGTCCGACTTCGAGCTGCTGGTGGACGGCGAGCCGACTCCGATCGACTACTTCACGGAGATCGAGGAGGGCCGGGCTCTGGCGACGGCCGACGGCGGGGCGGTGGCGGGTGTTCCGAACCTTGAACCCGACGCGCCGGTGGGCACCAGCTTCCTGCTCTTCATCGACGACTTCTTCACGATCAAGCGCGACCGGGACCGGGTGATCGACCGCCTCGAGAAGGACCTCACGCAGCTTGGGCCGGCCGACCGGGTGGCCGCCGTTTCCTTCGACGGCAAGTCGGTCGACATGCTGACCACCTGGACCAACTCGCCGTCCCAATTGTCGGACGCGCTGCGCGAGGCGCGGCGGCGCAAGGCGCACGGCTTGATGCGGATGGGCGAACTGCGCACGAACGACCAGGAACGAAGCGAGCAGTCGGAACTGCGAGCCATCGCGAACCGCTTCATCGAGGAAGGCGGCGTCGAACCGCCCGAGGAAACGCTGCGCAACAGCCTGCGCGGCACCGAGCTGCGCTACGCGACGACCCTCGAGACCCAGTTGGAGCGGTCCGTGCTGGCGGCCGTGGCGACCCTGCGCAGCTTCGCCAACCGCCCGGGCCGCAAGGTGATGCTCCTGCTCGCGGGCGGCTGGCCGCAATCGCCGGCGCTCTACACGATCGCCAGGGACAACATCACGCCGGTCGGCATCGGCGCCGCGTCGGACACCCGGCTGATGAGCCAGGACGACCTCTACGGCCCCCTCATCTCGGCCGCGAACCTGATCGGCTACACCCTCTATCCGGTCGACGTGCCGGGATTCCGCCCGACGTTCCATCTGGATGCGTCGGTCGGCCTCGACAGCAACGCCGCGGCCGACCCGTCCGCGGGCGCCGGGGCATTCCAGGAACGCGAGCTGCTGCAGCACACCACCCTCCAGGTGCTGGCCCGTTCGACCGGCGGCCTGGCGATGATCAACGCCGAGCGGGACACGGCGCTGGGGGACGCGATCGCGGATACCCGCTCCTACTACTGGCTCGGCTTCCAGCCGCAGCGTCGCGAGGACGACGAAGTCCACGACGTCGAGGTGCGGCTCGTCGGCCACGACGACCTGCGGGTGCGCTCGCGGGAGGGCTACGTCGACATGTCGCGCGCCACCGAGGTCACGATGATGGTCGAGGGCTCGCTCCTGTTCGGGAACCCGCCCTCCGCGAAACCCCTCGGCGTGCGTTTCGGCAAGCCGCAGAAGCGCGGCTTCGGCAAGATGGTCGTCCCGGTCGAGGTGGCGATCCCGCTCGACGAAGTCCAGCTCCTGCCGGTCGCCGGCATGTGGCAGAACGAGCTGGAGTTCCGGGTCACGGTGATGGACAAGCACGGCAACCGCTCGGAGACGCCGGTCGAGAAGGTCCGCATCGCCGGCCCCCGGGAGCCGCAGCCCGGGCAGTACTTCACTTACTCGACCGGGCTGGAACTGCGGCGGCGGGAGCACACGTTCGTCATCGCCGTCTACGACCCGCTGACCGGCGCGATCCTGTCGTCCAGCGGCGAGATCGGCGTGCGGTAGCCGTGTCGGTGCGCCGGCCTTCCGGCCGGCATTGACGCGACGCCGCGAAGCGGCGAGCCCGTGCCCGGGCTAGCGCAGCAGGAACACCGCTGCCACGGCCCCCGCCAGCAACACCGCAGCGAGCGGCAGCAGCAAGACGCGCCACAGGGCCGGTGCCGGGCGTTCCCGGGCAAGGCGTCGCCTGCGATCGTTCAGCGACTCGATCGCGGACTGCCATTCTCCCTTCCTGGGGCTCGCGGCGGAGCGGTCGCGCGCGACCGCTGACTTGCGGGCGTGGACGCGCGAAACGCTGTCCTCGGTGGGACGCACTCGAGGCCGGAGCTCATCCCGGATCCCGAGCAACCGGCCGACCACGTCGTCCAGCGCGGCGCGGCGCCGGTCCACGTCGCGGTCGAGCGCGGCCGTGAACACCGGCTCGAACGCTTCGGGCGCGCTGCCGGGAAGCGTGCCGGTCAGGTCGACCGCCTGAATGCCGATCGCCCGGCGCATGGCCGCGTACGTGTTCGCGATGAAGGGCAACTCGCCGGTCACGAGTTCATAGAGCACGACGCCGAGAGTCCACACGTCGTCCGCGGTCGTGAACGGCACAGGGTCGCCCGTGACCGCGGCGGCCGCGCCCTCGATCTGCTCCGGCGAGAGGTAGGCCGCGGTCCAGAGGCTCGGCGACTCGACGGCCTCGCCGGCGATCGCCAGCGTGACCGGACCCAGGCTCGACGGCGCCAGCAGCTTCACATCGCCGCTTTCCAGCAGTTGGACGTTGGCCGGCCGCAGGCTGCCGTGGACCGTGCCGGACCGGTGCAGCCTGCGCAGCGCCCGGGCGACCGCGAGGCCCATCTCGGCGGCCTGTTCCGGACCGAGCGGCGAGCGCTGGAGCCGCTGACGCAGCGTCTCCCCACCGCCAAGCGGCCAGGCCAGGTGCGCCGGCGGCTCGAACGACCAGTCGACCAGCGGCGCGGGACCTTCGTCGCCGTCGGCCCCTTCGCTGACCATCGCCTCGTTGTCGTCGACTGCCGCCTCGACCTCAGCCCGCGGCGCGTCTTCAGGGTAGCGCTGCAGCAACACCCAGAACCGGGCGGCGATGTCCTGCGCACGGTACAGCGGCAGAGGCAACTCCCCCGGAAGGCAGTGGAGCGGGTTCTGCACCCGGAACCGCGAGACGATGTCGCCGGCTTTCACGGTGAACCGCCCCCGAAAGCCGCCGCAGCCTAGCCAACGGCGATGTTCAGGTTCGTGACGTAGACCTCCGGTCGGTACCGCCGCTCCTGTTCTTCGGGAGGCGCTTCCTCGAGGAACAGATCGAGCGCCTCCCGCAGGTTCTCTCGCGCTTCACGCACGCTGGCTCCCTGGCTGACCACATCGAACTCAGGGCACAGGGCGACATAGAGATCCTCTTCTCGTTCGATGACTGCCGTCAACGTCCTGTTCACCATCTCCCCTCCTGACTCCACCCCTAGTACACGACGCCAGGGTTCACCCCGGCCGCCCGCAACCAACCATGAACGCTGACCCTATCCTCGAAGACACTTCGTCGAGAGCGCAGTCTGCCGCCGGCCGAAGGACGGCGAGAATTGTGTTAGCCTGCCGGCTGTTTCGTCTTTTCTCCCCCGAACCGCTCCCACGATGGAGGACTCAGCATGAAGAAGGCACTGTTCGCGGCACTGGCCCTTTCGTTGATGCTTGGCGCCCCGGCGCTCGCCGGCGATTCCTGGACCGGCGAGGTCCTCGACATGGTCTGCTTTGGCAACGGCCAGAAGGGCGCCGGACACGCCGGTTGCGCTGCCAAGTGTCTGGGCGACGGCAACGAGATGGGTCTGCTCGTCGGCGACGACGTGGTCAAGATCGACCGCGCTGCCTCCGATGCCGGCGCGATCAAGACCCTCGAGGGTCTCGGCGGCAAGAACGCCAAGGTCACCGGCACGGCGATGAAGGCCGACGACGGCACCGTCACCGTTACCGTCAGCGCAGCCGAAGCCGCCTGAACCGCCTCACAGCGGCGGATTCCTGAAAGCGGACCGAAAGGCCCGCTTTCTTCGTTTGGGGCCGCCGCAGCCCTGTCGGTGCGCCGGCCTGTCGGTGCGCCGGCCTTCTGGCCGGCCGTTACCGCGGGTCTTCTGACCCGCGGGGAAGCAGGGCCGCGAAGCGGCGAGCCCGAGCGAACGAAGAAGACGTCGGCGCACCCTATGCCATAGTCCCCCGCCATGATTCGCCTCAACCGCTACTCCGCCCGCATCACCCAAGACAAGTCGCAGGGAGCGTCGCAGGCGATGCTCTACGGCGCCGGCCTCACCCCCGATGACATGGGCAAGCCCCAGGTGGGGATCGCCAGCGTCTGGTACGAGGGCAACACGTGCAACATGCACCTGCTCGACCTCGCCGCGGCGGCCAAGGAGGGTGTGGACGCCACGGACTGCGTCGGCCTGCGCTTCAACACGGTCGGCGTCTCGGACGGCATCTCGATGGGGACGGACGGGATGAGCTACTCGCTCCAGTCCCGGGACCTCATCGCCGACTCGATCGAAACGGTGATGGCGGCGCAGTGGTACGACGCGAACGTGTCGATCCCCGGTTGCGACAAGAACATGCCCGGCTGCCTGATGGCGATCGCTCGCGTGGACCGTCCGGCGATCGTCATCTACGGCGGCACGATCCGCTCCGGCGAGTGGCGGGGCGGCAAGATCGACATCATCTCCGCCTTTCAGAGTTACGGCGAGGCGATCAGCGGCGCACTGACCGACGACGAGCGGGAGACGATCGTCCGCCGCGCCTGCCCCGGCGCCGGCGCCTGCGGCGGCATGTACACGGCGAACACGATGGCGGCGGCGATCGAGGCCCTCGGCATGTCCCTGCCCTACAGCTCGTCGACCCCCGCGACGGCGCCGGAGAAGTTGGAGGAGTGCCGGCGCGCGGGCGCCGCCGTCAAGTCCCTGCTCGAACAGGACCTCCGGCCGAGCGCGATCATGACGCGGGCCGCCTTCGAGAACGCGATGGTGCTGATCACCGTTCTCGGCGGCTCGACGAACGCGGTCCTCCACCTGCTCGCGATCGCCCAGTCGGCCGGCGTCGACCTGTCGATCGACGACTTCCAGAAGGTCAGCGACCGGGTTCCCTTCCTCGCTGACCTGAAGCCTTCGGGCCAGTACCTGATGGAGGACCTGCACGACGTCGGCGGCACGCCCGCCGTACTGCGGATGCTGCTCGAACGCGGACTGATCGACGGCGACTGCCTGACCGTCACCGGCAGGACGCTGGCCGAGAACCTGGCGCCGCTGCCCGATCTCGCGCCGGGCCAGGACGTGGTGCTGCCGTTCGACGAGCCGATCAAGGCCACCGGCCACCTCCAGATCCTCCGCGGCAACCTGGCGACCGAGGGCTCGGTGGCGAAGATCACCGGCAAGGAAGGCGAGCGCTTCGCCGGCCCGGCGCAGGTCTACGACTCGGAAGAGGCGATGGTCGAGGCGCTGGAGCGCGGCGAGATTCGCGACGGCTCGGTGATCGTCATCCGCTACGAGGGACCCAAGGGCGGGCCGGGCATGCCCGAGATGCTGAAGCCGACCTCGGCGCTCATGGGCGCCGGCCTCGGCGACAGCGTGGCGCTGGTCACGGACGGCCGCTTCTCCGGCGGCTCGCACGGCTTCCTCATCGGCCACGTGGCGCCCGAAGCCCAGGAAGGCGGCACCCTGGCCCTGGTCCGCGACGGCGACCGGATCGAGATCGACGCGGTGCGCAACACGATCGACGTGGCGCTCAGCGACGCCGAGCTGGAGGCGCGCAGAAACGCCTGGGAACCGCCGCCGCTCAAGACGACCCGGGGCACGTTGTACCGCTACGTGAAGACCGTCAGCTCCGCGTCGACGGGGTGCGTGACCGACGGCTGAGTGCCGGTGCCGGTGCCGGTGCCGGTGCGCCGGCCTTCTGGCCGGCTGCCGCCGAAGGCGGCCAGCAACACGCGCCGGCCGTGAGGCCGGCTCCGCTCGGCGCAGGGCCGAGGCTCCGCTTGAAGCTCGGGCTCGCCGCTTCGCGGCATCGCGCTGATGCCGGCCAGAAGGCCGGCGCACCGACACCGACCCGCCGCGCGCACCCAGAGAGAGTTCCTACGCCTACGCGCGACCTACGAGGCGCTTGATCGGGCGCTTGATCGGGCCGGGCAGGCGGCGGCCGATGCGGATGGCCTGGCGTTCGAGGCGCTTGGCCAGGCTCTCGCGGGCCATGGAGAGCGGCCGGCGGCCGCCGTTGCTCAGCCACTTCTGTTCTTCGTCCGTCAGCGTCAGGGCCGCGGCGGCGGCGAGGTCCTCGACCTCCTCTCCGGTGGCCGCGCCGACGATGGCATGCAGGGGCAGGTCCTGGGCGAGCACCCAGGCGAGCGCGATCTGGGGCACCGAAGCGCCGCCGGCCTCCGCGAACTCGATCACCCGGTCCAGCCGCGCGAGGTTCACGTTGTGGACGTAGGCGGTGCGGCAGGCTTCGTCGACCAGCCCGGGATCGGCCGCCAGCGCACGGCGGCTGACCCGGCCGGAAAACAGGCCGCGCGCCAGGGACGACCACGCGAAGATGGCCATGCCGGTGTCGCGGTGCCACTCGCGGTCGTCGGCGGCCGCCGCCCCCGTCAGGGTGGCGCAGCCCCCGCCCCACGGGTCCTCGACCTGGTCGGCGAGCGAGAAGTTGGGGCTCGACGCCGCGGGCAGCGGACGGTCGTTCGCTTCCGCGTAGTCGCAGGCCTCTTCGATCCGCGCGCGGGTCCAGTTGGAGAATCCGTAGGCACGCAACCGGCCCGCCGCGAGGTGTTCGGCGAAGGCGTCGACCATCTCGCCCACCGGCACCGCCGGATCGTCCCGGTGGAGCATGTAGAGGTCGACCGCCGGCAGCCGCAGCCGGTCGAGCGACTCCGCGAGGTCAAGGGCCAGGGCCTCGGGGTTGACGCGGGGTCCCGCTTCATCGGGGTGGCAGCCCTTGGACAGGACGAAGACGTCGTCGGCGAAACCGCGGCGCTCGAGCCAGTCGCCGATGGCGCGCTCGGAGGCGCCGCCGCCGTAGACGTGGCCGGTGTCGACGGCGGAGAGGCCGTTCTCGAAGGCGGCGTCGAGGAGGGCGGCGGCGGCGTCCCGGGCGGCGGGGGCTTCGTTGTTGAGGGACATCGTGCCGAGGATGAGACGGGGGAGGTGGAGGGGTTCGGGCTCGCCGCTCGAGGGAGACTCGGGCTCGCCGCTTCGCGGCTCGCAGGAAGCCGGCCGGAAGGCCGGCGCACCGACAGGCGCACCGACACCATCGTCGAAGGGGCGGTAGGTCATGGCGCGGTGGGTTCCGGCGGTGACGCCGATCCTTGACTCGAAGGGGTACTGGACGTCCATGCGGCGGCGGAGCTCGTCCATCAGTTCGATCAGCCCGATGGATTCCGCGTGCGGCAGGAAAGGGCTCTCGATGTCGCCGTCGCGGAGCATTCGTTCGAGCTCGAGCGCCTGGTACTCGTAGCCGTTGCAGAGGAAGGGGCACTCCAGTGTGGCCACGTCCTGCGTCTCGCACTCCAGCTTGAGCGTCTGGGCGCGCCAGAAGTCCGGAATCACGATCCTCCCGCCGTCGCCCTGGACGACGCCGGTGGCGGAGAGGGCCTGGCTGATCGAGGATTCGAGGTACGCCTCGGCGCCGTCCCCGAAGCGCAGGACGATCCTGCAGTTCTCGTCGACCCCGGAGGGAGCGAGATCGGCGCGGACCTCGATCTGCGGGATGTTGCCGCCGGTCACCCGCTCCCCGAAGACGAGCGACGCCAGCGACAGCGTGTAGCAGCCGATATCGAGCAGGCTGCCGCCACCCAGTTCGGGATCGTAGAGCCGGCTCTCCGGATCGAACGCCGCGTGGAAGCCGAAGGAGCAGACCACCCGGCTCGGCTCTCCGATCGTGCCGTTGGCGATCCAGTCGGCGGCCCGCTGGGTCGCGGGCAGGAAGCGGGTCCACATCGCCTCGAGCAGCGGCCGCCCCCGCTCGCGGGCGATCTCGCACAGCCGGCGGGCTTCGGAGGCGTTGACGCAGAGCGGCTTCTCGCAGAGCACCGCCTTGCCGTGCCGGAGCGCCAGCGCCGCGTGCTCCAGGTGACTGGGATGGGGACTGGCGACGTAGACGGCGTCGACCGACTCGCTGCGCACCAGGTCCCGGTAGGTGCCGACCTCCGCGTCCACGTAGCCGCGCTCGGCGTTGAAGGCGAGCGCACGCTCCGGGTCGCGGCTGCCGACGGCCACGATTTCGTGACCGTCCAGCCCATCGATTGCGGTGGCGAAGACGCGGGCGATGGCGCCCGGGCCGATGATTCCCCAACGAACGATAGCAACCATGATTCAGACCTTTCCGCGCAGCGCCTGGAACGCCAGGTCGCGAGCGCGACGGGGCTCGTAAATGAAGACACGACGGACTTTGGGGCCAATGCGGTAGCGCACCCCGGCGAGCCGGCGCTGCCAGCCGGCGCGGGGACGGGCCACCGTCAGGGCGTAGTGGCCGGCGCCGGCGGCGGAGCCCTCCACCAGGCGCTGGAGGTCGGCCTCCGGCAGCCGGCTCCAGTCGACGGACGTGGCGAGCGGCGCGACCAGGTCGCCGCCGTAGGGGCGCACGGACTCGACCCGGAAACCGGTGCGGATCAGGCGGGCCACGTCGCCGGAGCGGGTGGCCCTGGCGCAGTCGCCCTCCACGGGCGGCATCGGCAGCCGTTCGAACCGCCGAACCGCGGCCGGCAGCCGGCGGTAGGCGGCAGCGGCGGCGGCGCCCGTGCGGCGGTTCCACCGGTGGCGGGCCGGGCCGACGTAGTCGTCCACGAAGAGGCGGCCGCCCGGCTCCAGGGCGTCGAGCACGGCGTCGAGGAGCCGCTCCAGCCGGAGGTGGGAGGAGAGGCCGCCGATGCAGCAGGCGGCCTGGTAGGCAGCGGTTGGGAGGACGGGGAGGCGGGGGTGGATGGGGAGGTGGCGGATTTGCGGAGGTTCGGGCTCGCCGCCGGTGGGAGGTTCGGGCTCGCCGCTTCGCGGCTCGCCTGATGCCGGCCAGAAGGCCGGCGCACCGGCACTGGCACTGGCACTTGATGTGACGATGTCGACTTGCTTTGCGAAGCCTGCGCGGAGGAGTTCGGCAGCCCAGGTCTCGTCGCCGACGAGGAGGACGCGGTCGAAGGGTTCGGCGGGGGTGTGCTCCGCGATCCAGGCGGTTGGGCTGGGAAGACCCGGCGCCGTGGGTGTCGGTGCGCCGGCCTTCTGGCCGGCTGCCGCCGGAGGCGGCGGAGACTCGCCGGCCGAAGGCCGACCTTCTTCCCGCCCTTCCGCCACACCCCCACTACCCGGCCCAGCCCCCAACTGCTCCAGCCTCTCCCCCGCCTGCTGCCGCCACTGCAACCGGAAGTACAGCGCGTGCTTCCGCTCAGTGCACGTATTGCAAGTCCCGCACGGGTTCCCGCTCTTCAGCCCATCGACGATCTCCGCCAGCAACGGCGAGCGTTCGACCTCGCCCAGCGAAGTCTCCGGATACAGACCGATCGGCTGCTCTTCCCAGAAGATGCACGGCGAGACCGCGCCGTTGGGCCGGACCACCACCGTGTGGCCAGGCCAGGCGCAGCCGGCGACCGCCGTGCGGAACCGGCCGCGCAGCCGCTGCCGGTCGTAGAGACCCGCCCGCCAGCGCATCATGTGGCCGCGCAGGCCAACCGGCTGGCCGTTGTCGAAGTCCGGGTAGGAGACGAGACGAAGCCCGCGGGCGGCCGCCTCCTCCGCCGTGGCGGCGAGCTCGGCGCGAAGCGCGCCGGGGTCCTCGTCGTCGAGCAGTTCGTCCTCGGCGCTCACGTGAGCGGTCGGGGCCACGAAGCGGACATCCAGCTCACTGGCGCCGACTTCCTCGGCGAAGCGCGGCAGGTCGGCGAGATCGCCGCGATTCGTCCGCATCCACACGAAGATCAGCCGCAGCCGCGTCGACGCGCCCCGCCGCACCTCGTTCAGCAGGTCGAGCGAACGCATCAGCCGGTCGAACTTGCCGCCGACCCGGATCGCCTCATACGTCTCCGCGCTGGTGCCGTCCATCGACACGCCGACGGTTTTCACTCCTGCCTCGCAGATCGCCTCGGCCTTGGCGGGGGTGAGCGGCAGCAGGTTGGTCGGGAACCACAGGTCGGGAACGCCGTAACTGCCGGCTTCGCGAAGGATGTCGATGAACTTCGGGTGCACCAGCGGCTCGGCCGCGCAGCCCAGGGCGACCCGGCGGGCGCGGGGGAAGAGGTCGGCCGCGACCCGGGAGAAGGTCTCCACCGGCATCATGCCGTTTCGGGACAACTGCCGGTCGAAGGGCAGGAACTGCAGCCGGTCGACCGCCGAGAAGTAGCACATCTTGCACTTCAGGTTGCAGCGCTCGGTGGTGTCGAGGATGACCTCGAGCGGACGGCGTTGGAAGGGGGACACGGTCAGAGCTCCAGATGCCGGCCAGAGGGCCGGCGCACCGACACCAGATGCCGGCCAGAAGGCCGGCGCACCGACACGGGACGCACCGACACTGCACGTGAAGGCGTCATGCGGACAGGGCCTCGAGCATCGTCTGGCAGACGCCGCGGCCGGAACTCCGCTGGCGCCATACCTTGGCGATGCTAGCCGGGTGGCGTTCGCCGCGTCGCCACGCCGCCTGTTCCTCCGCGATCGCCGCGGCCAGCGGGCCGGCGCGGTGCGCGGAGGCGACGCGGCCGTAGGCGCCGCCCTCGGCCCAGCTCCGAAGACTCGGGATTGGCGTGCCCACCACGGTCGCTCCCATCGACAGCGCCTCGCAGCCGGCGTGCGGCGCGCCTTCCCACCGCGACGAGAAGAGGATGAAGCGGCTGGCGGCCAGCGCGTCGGCGAGGACTTCCGGGTACTGCGGCCCATGGTGCTCCACGTTCGGGAAGCGTCGGTTGAGCTCGCCGAAGAGACTCTCGGCGCCCGGACCGAAGATGCTGACCGGCTCGCCGCGCGCCTCGCGGCCGCCTCGACCGAAGTAGCGCGCAAGCGCCCGCGCCATCAGCGGAGCGTTCTTCTGGGGATCGTCCCAGCGGCCGATCGCCACCATGCCCCGGCGTTCCCGTCCGAGGTCGGGCGAATCGACGTAGACCCGGTGGATGGCGAGCGGAGAGACGTGAACCCGGTCCTGGAGATCCGCCGCGCCGGCCGCGCGAAGGAAGCGGCGGAAGTGGGACCTTGCCTCCTCGCAGCCCAGGATGAGCACGTCGGACGATGTGGCGCTGCGCACGAACTCGGCGTCCTGCGGATCGGTCCGGCGGAAGGAGAGCAGGTAGCGCCGGGCCAGGAAGCGGAGCTGGCGGAACTGGTGGTCGCGTTCCGGCGAGCCGGAGAAGACCTTACGGCGCAGCGTGGCCAGGGGAAACGCGCGCAGACCCATCTGGCCGTCCGAGTCGCCCATGGCGATCGTGCGCACGCCGGCGCCGCGGATCAGCTCCAGGAGATCCGACATCTGGTGGAAGGACGGCACGATCGCCACGTCGGCCTCGAGGCCGCGCCAGAACTCGTCGTCCTCCAGGCCGCCGCCGCCCGGCGGCGAGACGATCGGCACGGGAAAGCCGTCGTTCGAGGACTCGGGACAGGCGACGAACGCCTCGTGACCGAGCGCCTCGAGCCCGCGGATGTACTCCTCGAACCGGAAGCTGCACTGCCGGAGCGGCGTACCGTAGTTCCAGACGACTGCGACCCGCATGATCCAACACGCTACCGGACGGGGGGCTGACGGGAGTATGCCCGGGAGCTAACGAGTATCGGACCGGCGACGGTCAGACCGGATGCCGGCCAGAAGGCCGGCGCACCGACACATCAGTTGCAGGGGAAGGCGAAGTTGTCGCTCCTGCTCGTCGCCGTCTCGCCCAGCCGGTTGTGGTGCCTCCAGTTGCTCCCGCCGGCGTCCTGAACGTAGAGGTTGAAGGCGAGGTCGGTGACCGGAGCGGCGTACACCCAGCGGTGGCCGTTCAGATGGCAGCCGTCGAGCACCTTGACCAGGACTTCCGCGTTGTCGCGATTGAAGAACCAGAGCAGGCCCGATTCGCCGGACGCCCAGATGCCGGCCTTGCCTTCGCCGACTTCCCCGCTCGCCGTCTCGTAGCACCCGGCGACCTTGAAGCCTCCGTCGAACACCAGGGACGCCATCTCCGGACGGCAGTCGGTGTAGCCGGGCCCCTGAGGAGGGGGCGGCAGGGGACCGAGAGTCCGGTCGGGCTCGGGCTCGGGCTCGGGTTCGGGTTCGGGATCCGGTTCCGGGTCAGGCTCGGGCTCGGGCTCAGGCTCAGGCTCAGGAACCGGGTACAGGAACCGTACGGCGGCCCGATCGTCGCTGTTGAGCCGCGCCCCGCGCCCGTCGCCGCGGGCGGTGGCCCGCATCAGCGCCTCGCCGGTGACTTCGTCGCACGGCCCGCTGGCGGCGTCGCCGCAGGGATGGCCGATCCCGATCACGTGACCCAGCTCGTGGCCCATGATCTCCTCGTGGCCCTTGCGTGGATCCCGCGTGAGACTCACCCAGTGCTCGTACCCGTCCTGCGTGGTGATGTTCGACTCGATGATCGCCAGGGCCTCGACCGAGTCGTTGCCTGGAATCGGGTGGGTAGCGGTCGGAGCACCGCAGTAGAAGAAGGTGCGCGTGATGGCGATCACGCCGCTCTCGCCCCGTTCGTACGAACCCGGGATCTCGTCGAAGGGATCCTCGTAGCTGATCGAACTCACGCCGTCCACTTCGTCGATCAGGAACTGCCGGTTCGAGGTGCCCTGAAGCACCAGGTTGACGCGGCTCGCCGAGACGTTGTTCCAGGCCCGCATCCCGGCTTGTACTTCGGGCAGGCCGCCGCCGGGCACGCCGGGCTGTCCTTCCGACTGGACGGTCATGCCGACGCTCTGGCCGCCGTCGAACTCCCGCCAGCGCAGGGGCAGGCCGTCGTGAAAGCAGTTCGCCGGACTTCTCGTCACCCGGAACGGCCGGGCGAGCGAGCGCGGGCCGTTCGGGGGCTCGGCGAGGAAGTAGTCGGCGGGACGCTCGACGCCGGCCGCGCGGTCGACGATCCAGCGGCGGAAGCCGGAGGAATCCCGGGGCAGCCGGGCGCGGGCGCGGGCCGCGGCCTCGGGGTCGCCGGGCATCGGCACTTCGCCGTGGAGAGACGGTTCCCGCATGAGCTGCGGGCCCTGGGGGTCTGAACCTCGAAGAAGATGCCGAGCGCGTACTCGACCGGGCGGTAGGCGTCGGCCGGCGGATCGAGGAAGAGGAGGACGCGGTCGCCTTCCGCCAGCATCGGGAGGCCCTGCACTCGCATCGCGATGCCGCCGGGGAGGAGGCCACCAGGCTGGCGCACGACGATCGTGCCGCCGGGGACGAAGCCCTTGAGGACCTCTTCGACCTCGAAGGTGTAGTCCGTGACGCCGTTCAGGGGCCGCGCCACGGAGCGAACCTCGCCGAACACGATGACTTCCGAGCGTTCGACCATGGAGTCGTCGGTGGGGAGGACGTAGACGAGGGCGGCCGCGGGGGTGGCGAGGAGAAGGGCGGCCAGTATGGAGCCGGCCTGACGGCCGGCGCGTTTCGATAGCCGACTTCGTCGGCAGCGGGTCAGATGACCCGCGCACCCAGCGGAGGCCGGAGGCCGCCGGCGGCGGCGGCCGCCTAGTTGCTGCAAGGAAAGGCCTCGTTGTCACTCCTGGTGGACGCCGTGTCTCCCTGCCGGTTGTGGTGGGGCCATGTGCGGCCCTCGCTGTCGACCACGTAGAGGTTGAAGGCGAGGTCGGTCACCGGGGCCACGTACACCCAGCGGTGGTTGTTGATGTCACAGCCGTTCAGCACCTTGATCAGCACTTCCGCGTTGTCGCGGGTGAAGAACCAGAGCAGGCCGGATTGGCCCGAGGCCCAGACGCCGGCCTTGCCCTCGCCGACGGTGCCCTCGCTCGTCTCGTAGCACATGCGGACGTTGTAGCCGCCATCGAAGACGAGCGGCGTCGTCTGGGGGACGCAGTCGGTGTAGCCCTCTCCGGTCGGCGGCCCGGCGCCGGGATCCGGGTCTGGGCCTGGATCGGGCGTCGGGTCGGGGTCGGGCTCGGGATCCGGCTCCGGCTCGGGCTCGGGATCCGGGTGGTTGACGGCCAGACGGATGCCGTAGACCCCGTCTTGAGTGTCCTGCCGCCAGCTCTCCCACTCATCGCCTTCTTCAAGCCGGGCCCGGAAGGCGCGCCTGCCGCCGGTGCCGTCCCTGTCCAGGGCGAGGCGCTTCGTGTTCCCGGGCGGCGTGCCGCGGCGCCAGGAGATGGCGACCCAGAACTCACCAGCCTCAACTTGCGGTTCCGCCAGGACGTCCTCACGGACCGGAATACAGGAATAGACGTTGGCCCTCGGATAGCTCACCCGCAACTCGTAGTTCTCCAGCACGGCTCCCGGCCTGCCCGCCACGTTCGAGTAGAAGGTGAGCGAGAAGCTGAAGTCCGGCTCGGTGTCGCCTTCATCACGCAGCATGCACACCGTCGCGTACTCGACCGTCCCGGCGGCCCGCAGCCGGAAGCGCTGGGCGAACTCCATCTCGTAGGAGATCTCGCCCGTGTCCTGTAGCTGGACGACGAGCCAATCCCGGAACTCATCGTCGTCGTACTGATAGACCTCGGTGGCGGCCTGGCGGACGCTGGCCGCGGCCCGGTCGACGGACGCTGCGCCGCGGTCGCGCGCCGTGACGCGTACGGCGTCCACATGCTCGACGGGGTTCAGGCGTTCCGCGCGGACGACCGCCCCCGGCTTGGGCAGCAGCAGGTCGCGGCCCGTCTGGGCGGCGACCGTCGGCGCGACGATGAGGGTCCAAGCCAGGGAAGCGAGGCAACCAGCAACGAGAGTCCGACACGTCATGGGCGATTCCTCCTTGGTATGTCCGTGAACGAGCACGCCTGCGGCAGGAGTCAACCGCAAGAGACGTGCCAGACGGGCCCGCGTAGCGTAGCGGGCAGACGGGGAGGAGAAGAAAGGTCGGCCTGCGGCCGGCGATTCGAAGCCGCCTGCGGCGGCGGCGGGTCAGAACCCGGCTGGCGCGTCCCCGCGCCAGCCGCGTCACAGTCCGAGCGCCCGTCTTCGGGCGGTCGGATGTCAGACCCGCGTACCCAGCGGAAGCGGATACGGCCGGTCGGAAGAGCCACCACCGCAGCAGGTCTGCTGGGTGCGCGGGTCTTCCGACCCGCTCCGGGAATCGCCGCGGAGCGGCGAGGCCCGGTTCGATTCGCCGCCGGCCGAAGGACGGCGACGCCTCATCGGACGCTGCCTACGCCCTTACGGGGAGCAGGGAAACCCCATCTGGTCCTGCACGAGCGCGTGGCTCTGGCCCGACGGGTTGTGGTACGCCTTCGTCGGGTTTCGACCGTCGTTGACGTACATGTTGAACGCCACATCCGTCAACGCCGCCATGTAGACCCAGCGGTGGCCGTTGTGGCTGCAGCCATCGAGCACCTTGACGAAGACCTCCGCGTTGTCGGGCTCGAAGAAGTAGAGCAGACCGGAGTTGCCCGACCCGTAGACGCTCTCGGCGTTCCCCATGTCCCCGTTCATCGTGTCGTAGCAGAGGCTGACCTTGATGCCGCCCTCCAAGGTGAGCGGCGCCACCGTGGGACGACAGGCGGAGTAGCCGGCGCCGGTGGGCGGCGGAGTGATCATGCCCGGGTCCGGATCGGGCTCGGGGGTCGGGTCGGGAGTCGGGTCGGGGGTCGGGTCAGGCGTGGGGGTGGGGTCTGGCTCGGGCTCGGTAGCCTGGACCGGCTCCAGAATCAGGCTGACGCCGATGGCCTTGAGACCCCTGTCGGGAGTAGTGCCTCGGCCGAGATTCTCACGCGACCATCCATCGTTGGGCGAACCTTGCTGGACCGGGAGCGACCGGTACCTAATCTCCGTCTCGTACTTTGGGTCATCGTTCCTGTCGACCTCCGCCATGTCGGCCGACCTGTAGTGGTCGCCGGCGAGCTGCTTCATCGTTCTGGTGTTCCACTCGACGCCGACCCAGTGCAGGCCCGCGCTGAGCGCCTTGCCGACAATGTGGCCTCTCAGCAGCTCACAGTGGGGCCTCCCGGCGCGCCTGATGTCCCCCTCGACGTTGTAAACAAGCCCCCCCCGGCGACCGGGGTTGCTGATCCTGTTGGTGACCTCGTTGGCGTAGAAACGCACCTTGAAGTCCAGAGACCGGCTCAGGTCGCCTTCAGGCCTCAGGAAGCACACCCTGGCGCTCACCACGGTGCTGTCCGCCGTTACCCTGAAACGCTGCGCCCACTCCACCAGGCCCTCGGCGCCAGCTTGAGCAGGTTGGCCCTGCGGCCCCGGGTACGTCTGACTACCAGCGGCGGCGTCGTCAAAGTTCTCGAAGTCCCCGTCGTCGTACTTGAGCGTCACCCTGTGGTTGCTCGCCTGGACAAGACCGCTGGGGCTCACGTCCAGCGTGGCCCGGACGGTCGCTGTCCCGCCCGACTCGCCGGACGGTTCGGTGGCCCGGCGGACCTGCTCCGCGTCCAGCAGGTCGATTCCCGTCTGGGCCAGGAGCGACGTCGAGGCGAACGCCAGCAGACTCGTCAGGCAGATGAGATGTCGTGTGGTACGGCGGCTCAGTCTCATGGTCTTCCCTTTCCGGCGGAGCACTCCGGTGGAGCGCCCGGTGTTGAGTGGGAAATCTATACGTCCCAGTAGATTACGCCCACGTTATAGAAGAATGCAAATGGATATGGCCACGGGGCGACGTTGCTGCCGGCCAGAAGGCCGGCGCACCGACAGGGTGACGTTGCCGCAGGCGGAGCCGGCCAGGGGGCCGGCGCACCGACAGGGCGGCGCAACGGCAGAGTGGCTACGGCGCCTGGCAGGCGAACGCCTTCAGGTCCTGCACCGGCTGGAACGCGGTGCCTACGGGGTTCCCGTAAGGCTTCTCCATGCCGGTCTCGGTGTCGGTGACGGTCATCGTCACGCCGACATCCGTCAGTCCGCCCGCGAAGACCCAGCGGTGGCCGTTGATGGCGCAGCCGTCGAGCACCTTGAGCACCATCTCGACGTTGCTCGGAGCGAAGAACCAGTAGAGGCCCGTGTCTCCGGTCAACGGCCAGGCGACGGCGGCGCCGGTCTCTCCGTCCGGCTTCTCCCAGGTGGCGCGGACCGCGTAGCGGCCGTTCTCGAGGCAGAGGGTCCGTTCGTCGGGCACGCAACTGCCGCCGCCGTCCTGGGCCTGCGCCACCTGGAACGGCAACGGCAGTTCGAAGCCGGGCTCGGCAGAGCCGGCGGCCGCCGCGAGGTCCATGCCGCCGCGCAGCGCCTCCATCTCTTCTTCCCCGAGCAGGTACCGGCTCTCGCCGTAGAGGTTGGCGCCCTGCGAACAGACGGCGAAGGTCTCCTGGTCCTGGACCGGCTGGAAGGCGGTCCCCGGCGGGTTGTAGTAGGTGGCCGCCACGCCGGTCTGCGAGTCGATCACCTTCATGACGGCCTTGACGTCGGTCAGCCCGCCGGCGAACACCCAGTAGCGCTGGTTGAGGGCGCAGCCGTCGAGGACCTTGACGACGACTTCGACGTTGTCCTCGTTGAAGAACCACGAGTAGCCCGTGTCGTTGGTCAGCGGCACGGCGGCGCCCGCGCCCAAGTCGTCCGCCGATTCCCACTCGATTTCGACACGGAAGCGGCCCTGGTTCAGGCACACCGTGTCGGCGTCCGCGACGCACTCCGCGACTTCGGCGAACGTCGTGGCGCCGACTTCGAGCGTGGGGCTCGAACTGCCGCGGTTGTTCCTGGCGATGACCTGGTAGGCGCGGAAGGTCTCCGGCGGAATGTCCCGAATGACGACGGACGTCGTGTTCGCCGGCAGCGTCCTGATGCGCATGAATTCGCTGTCGACCATCCGCTCGTGGATCTCGAAACCCGTCTCGTTGCCGGAGCGGTCCTGCCAGTGGAGCTTGAGTTCCGTCTGGCTGATCGCCGTGACCGTCAGGTCGGTGGGCGCGGCCGGCCCCACCGGACCGACGGGGCCGGTCAGCGGGTAGAGGGCGCGCACCGCGTTCCGGTCGTCGCGGTTGATGGCCGCGCCGCGGCCGTCGCCGTGGGCCCAGGCGCGCATGATCGCCTCGCGGGGCACACCAGTGCAGGGATCGCCGATCTCGCAGGAGTGGCCGATGCCCAGAACGTGGCCCAACTCGTGCGTCATGATCTCCTCGTGAGCACGGCGCGGGTTCGGCGTTCCGGCAAGCCAGTCCTTGTAGCCGTCCTGGGTCGCCATCTTCGCCTCGAGCACTTCGTAGGCCTGCGCACGCCCGCCTCCCGGGATCGAGTGCGGGGGATCCTCGGCGCCGCAGTAGAAGTACACGGCGGTGATCGCCAGAACGCCTCCGACCTCCGGATAGGTGCCGAGAATCTCGCCGGCCGGATCCTCGAAGGCGATCCTGTTCTCGCCGGTTACACCGAGCGTGAACTCATCGTTCGTGACGCCGCTCCGGACCAGATGCGCCCGGCTCCTGGGATCCCCGTTCCAGGCCCGCATGCCGGACAGCACCTGGGCCATGCCGCCGCCCGGTACGCCCGGCTGACCGCCGGCCTGGACCAGGAGACCGACGCTCTCGCCGCGGTCGAAGTTGCGCCACCGCAGCCGCGTGCCCGGTTGCTCGCAACCGGCCGGGCTCCGAGTCAGGTTGAACGGCGAAACGACCGACACGAGCCCGTCCCGCAGGTCGGCGGCGAAGTAGTCGGCCTCGTTCGCCCGGCCGGCCACGTGGTCGGCGATCCACCGACGGAAGGGCTCCGCGTAGCGCGGCAGGCGTTCCTGGCTCCGCTCGTCGGCGTCCGCGGACCAGGACGCCCCACCGTCCTGCGATGAGCCGCGCATCAGCAAGGTCCGGCCGGCCGCCTCCACTTCGAAGAACATGCCGAGCGCCAGTTCCGCCGTTCTGTAGACGCCCTCGACCGGGTCGAGGAACAGCAGCAGCCGGTCCCCCTCGACGAGACCTGGGAGGCCCATGACCCGCGCCGCCACGCCGCCGGCGCCGATGCCCCCCGGCTGGCGCACGACGATCGTGCCGCCGGGAACGAAGCCCTTCAGCACGTCCTCGACCTGGAACATGAAGTCGGTCGAGGGGATGCCTTCCACCGGCGCCGGTTCGGCGGCGATGATCTCGCCGAAGACGATGACGGGCGAACGGTCGACCATCGCCTCGTCGGTGGGCATGACGTAGACGAGGGCGTGGGCGGCGGGGGCGATGAGGATCGCGATGGCGAGCGGGAGAATTGACGGGCTTCGCCCGGCGGTTCGACGCCGCCTTCGGCGGCAGCGGGTCAGAGGACCCGCGCACCCAGTGGGGGTGCGGAGAATCATGTCGATGAACCGATGGGTGGGCATAGGATTACCCGTCGCCCTGAACGCAGGAGCGAGGCAGAAGCGCCGGGATTCTAGCATTCTCGCGGGTTTCGCGGGGTTTCCATCGGACAGGAACACGGGGAGGAACACAGGCTTCAACCGGTTCCGGCGGCGGTGGATTCCCGCTCAGGAGAGCAGTTCGCGGGCCCTCGCCGTCAACTCGTCGAGCCTGGCGCCGAGTTCGAGCCGCGCCGCCTCGCGCTCCCCTGGCGTCGATCTGCGCTCGAGCGCCATCGGTTCGCCGACCGCGACCGCCACGCGGGTGAACGGAGCGCCGACGGCCATGCGGTCCCAACTTCGCAACCTGAAGCCGCGGGCGGCGGCGATACCCGCGGGAACGATCGGCGCGCCGGACGTCGCCGCCAGCACGATGCCGCCGGGCTTCGCCTCGCGGGCCGGCCCGCGGGGACCGTCGGGCATGAGGAGCAGGGTCGACCGGACCCGGCGGAGTTCGCCGTAGAGGTGGAGGGCCGCGTCGCGGCCGCCCCGCGAAGTCGAACCGCGCGTGACGCGGATGCCCCAGGCGCGGCCGACCCGCGCCGAGAGTTCACCGTCGGCGGAGTGGCTGGCGAGGATGGACACCGGTCCGCCGGCGGGCAGCAGGTACCTGCGCACGAGCAGCAGGGAGAGAGCCGTCTGCTCGTGCCAGCAGGCGAGCAGGGCCGGCGGCTCGAGCGCCCGCTCCAGGTGCTCGCGGCCCTCGAGGCGGTGGAGGCGCCAGGTCGCGGTGAGCGCCTGGGTGAGAAACCGCACCGCCACGGCGGCGGGCGGCAGGGCGACGCCGCGGACCTTCATGGGCAGCACGGCCGGGCGGCAGATGCCGGCCAGAAGGCCGGCGCACCGACACCTGCGGCAAATGTCGGCCAGAAGGCCGGCGCAGCGACGCCCGGATCAGCCATGGAACTGGAGATCGTAGAGGCGCTTGTAGGCGCCGCCCAGTTCCAGCAGTTGCTCGTGGGTTCCTTCCTCGACGATCGAGCCGCGGTCCAGGACGACGATCCGGTCGGCGCGGACGACCGTCGACAGCCGGTGGGCGATGACCAGGGCGGTCCGGCCCTCCATCAGGTTGTAGATCGCCCGCTGCACGACGACCTCGGACTCCGTGTCGAGATGGGAGGTCGCCTCGTCGAGGATCAGGATGGGAGCGTTCTTGAGCAGCGCGCGGGCGATCGCGAGCCGCTGGCGCTGGCCGCCGGAGAGGTTCTGGCCGCCCTCGCCGATCACCGTGTCGTAGCCCTCGGGCATCGCCATGATGAAGTCGTCGGCGTAGGCGGCGGCCGCCGCCATCCGCACCTCCTCGATCGGCAGGTCGTCGCGGCCGTAGGCGATGTTGTTCCGCACCGAGTCGTTGAACAGCACCGTCTCCTGGGTGACGATGCCGATCAGGGAGCGCAGGTTCGCAAGCGGCAGGGCGCGGATGTCCGTGCCGTCGATCTGGACCTGGCCGGAGACCGGGTCGAAGAACCGCGGCAGGAGGTTGACCAGCGTCGACTTGCCGGCGCCCGAGGCGCCGACGAGGGCCACGACCTCGCCGCGATGGAGTTCGAGACGGATGCCGGAGAGCACGCCCTTGCCGTGGCCGGTGTCCTCGTAGTCGAAGGAGACGTCCTCGAAGCGGATGCCCTGGTCGAGGCCGGAGATCGGCGGCGCGGTGGGGTTGTCGACGATGTCGCTCTTGATTTGCATCAGGCCATGGACCCGCTGGCTGCAGGCCACCGCCTCCTGCAGCACCAGGTTCGCCCTGTTCAGCTTGCGGATCGGGTCGTACATCAGCATGAGCGTCAGCAGGAACTGGAAGAACTGGCCGAAAGTGAGGCTCCCGTCGCGGATCATCAACCCGGCGGACATCACCAGGACGGCGCCGCCGATCGCCGCGGTCGACTCGATCACCGGACTCGAGAGGGTCGAGAGGAACTGGGCCCGCAGGTTGGCCAGCAGGTGGCCGCGGGTGGCGTGCTCGAACCGCCGGCACTCGAAGTCCTCCATGCCGAAGGCCTTGACGACGCGGTTGCCGCGGATGCCCTCGGTCAGGAGCCCCGACAGATCGGCCATCCGCTCCTGGCTGCGGAAGGTCACCTTCCGCATGCTCTTGCCGAACCGGGCCAGCAGGAAGCCGAACACCGGCGCCGCGAACAGAGACACGACCGCCAGGGTGAAGTGGAGCGTGAGCAGCATTCCGGTGTAGACCACCAGCATCGCCACCGACATGACGATGTCGAACAGCCGCGCCGTGACCGCGTTCTGCAGCTTGGAGACGTCGCTGACCACGCGGCTGTAAAGCTCGCCCGAGGTGTAGCGCTGATGGAAGCGGCTCGACTGGTGGATGATGCGGCGGTAGAGATCGTTGCGGATGTCGGTCGTGATCCCCAGGCCCGCGCGCTGGAAGGAATAGCCCGACAGGAACGCCATGAGGCTCCGCAACAACACGACGAGCACCAGCAGCGCCGGCGCGAAGAACACCTCCCGCCGCCCCTCGATCCCGAACAGCTCCTTCGCGTCGTCGTAGAGATCGGCGGCCGCCGCCCTGAGGTTCGCGGTGAAGTTCTCGACGGGTCGCAGCAGACCGGGCGCGGAGGCTTCGGCGTCGGCTTCGTCCTCGCCGCGAGCGCCGGCCAGACCGGCGATCGGCGCCCTCTCGATCTCCTCGTCCGTGGCGAGGAGCACCTCGTCGAACATCGGATTGATCAGCCCGACGAAGGCCACCGAGGCGACGCCGAAGACGGCTATCGCCGCCACCGCGAGCAGCCCCCAGTGCACATAGCGGCGGGCGTACCGAAGGAAGAAGCCGACCAACTCCATTCGGGTGCAGCATACTTCGGCGACGCGTGGACAAGGTGTTCGGCCGGCGTCGATGTGGTAGCGGACTAGAATCGGTGTCGCCAACTCTGGCCGTCCCTCTCAACCTGCTGACGTGGCGCTTTCCGCAGGCGGCGTGGCGTTGACCGGGTGCCGCGCGAACAACGGTACTGCGGGCCAAGCGCCCCGTGTCGCGCCGGCGCGCGGCGCGCATTCGCCCGAAGAACAATGACCGAACCGTATCCAGTGGTGATCGTCAGACCTGCCTGGGCGCTCGACGAGGAGGGCATGGGCACCAAGCGGAAGTTCTGGTATCGCGACCCGGACACCAGAACCGAGTGGCTGTTCAAGTACCCCAGAGAACGCACGGGGGAACATTGGGCCGAGAAGATCGCCGCAGAAGTCGCGGGCGCCCTGGGAGTGGATCACGCCACGGCCGAGTTGGCTGTGTTTGACGGGCAGAAGGGCGTGGCCCTCCGGTCCTTTGTCCCACCTGGAGAGGAGTTGGTTCACGGTAACCAGCTAATGGAGCTCGCCGTGGACTCCTACAATCCCGACGCGGGGTTTCGGTACAGACGACATTCGTTGGCGAACATCTGGGAGTGCCTCGGCCTTCTGAGCCGCTTGATTGGGAGTGATCTGCCCACCACGAAGCGTCTGTTCGCCGGCTACCTGCTGCTGGACGCGGTGGTCGGCAACACCGATCGTCATCATGAGAACTGGGGTATCTCCCTGGGAGCCGGCCGAGGCGTCCGACTTGCGCCGTCCTTCGACCACGGATCCTCGCTCGGGAGGGAACTCCGCGACGAGCGGCGGCGTAGTCGCCTGGCGGAAGCCCAGGTCGGCGCCTACGTTCGCCGAGGTCGAGGCGGCGTCTACTGGTCGGAGAACGAGGTCCACGGTCCCAGCCCTCTGGAGCTGTTCCGCCTTGCCTCCCGTCGCTACCCCAACTCCTTCCTGCCTGCGCTGAGTCGCGTCGGTCGGCTTGGCGGAGGGAAGGTGCGGGAACTGGTCGACCGCGTTCCGGGAGACTGGATGAGCCCGGCCGCACGGGACTTCGCCTGCAAGCTCATGGAGATTAGTATCGAACGGCTCCGGAGGATGGACTCATGAGCGAGAAGACCCTGTTTCTTGCATGGCAGGCACAGAATCCCAGCCGGAAGTGGTTTCCGATCGGACGACTCGATGCAGACGTTGCCCAGTCCCTTTATCGGTTTCGCTACACGGCAGGCGCGGAACGCGCGCAGGCGGAAGGGGACTTCCGGCTGATCACGGAGTTCCCCAATCTGAACCGGGACTACAGGGCGGACAGGCTGTGGTCGCTGTTCACGAACCGCGTCCTCACGCCCCGCCGCCCCGACTTCGAGGTCTATCTGGAGAACCTGGGACTGCCCCAGGGAACGGTGGATCCGATCGAGATCCTCTCCGTGAACGGCGGAAGCAGAGTAACCGACTCCTACGAGGTGTTTCCGAAGATCAACAAGCAACCGGACGGTCGATTCGCCTGCAGGTTCTTCCTTCACGGATGGCGGCATGTCTCCGGAGCGGCCGAGGCCCGGCTCGAGTCCCTCCAGCCCGGTGACGACCTGACCATCGCGCTGGAACTGACCAACCCGGTCACTCGTGTCGCTGTTCAGGTTCAGACGAGCGACTATCTCGTGTTGGGGTGGGCGCCGCGCTATCTGGTTCCGGATCTGACCCTGGCGGTTGCCGAGGCTCCCAGCGAGTACAGCGCGACCGTCGTGCGCGTGAACCCGCAACCGGCCCCCTCCCGCCAGCGCGTGCTCATCGAGATGACGGGAAGGTGGCGAGATCACGAGCCGATGACGGCGCCGGACTTCGAGCCGTTGGCGGTCGATGAGCCAAAGCTGGTGGCGGCCGCGGATCAGTAGTCCGCCGACCAAGGGCGCCGATGACGGACTCCCCCAAGACCCGCGCCGCGTTCCTGCGCCAGGAGCTCCAGCGGCACGAGCGGCTCTACTACCAGGAGGCGAAGCCCGAGATCACGGACCGCGAGTTCGACCGCCTGATGGCGGAGCTCGCGGCGATCGAGGAGGAACACCCCGAGTTGCGGGCCGCCGACAGCCCGACGCAGCGCGTTGGCGGCGAGCCGACCGAGGGCTTCGAGCAGGTCGAGCACCAGCCGCCGATGCTCTCGCTCGACAACACCTACGACCACGACGAACTCCAGGAGTGGGTCGAGCGGCTCGAGCGGCTGCTCCCGGACACGGAGATCGCCTTCGTCTGCGAGCTGAAGGTCGACGGAGTCTCGCTGTCGCTGCTCTACGAGGACGGCGTGCTGACCGAAGCGGCGACCCGCGGCAACGGCCGGGTCGGGGACCTCGTGACGGCCAACGCGCGGACGATCCGCACCTTGCCGCTGCGGCTGCCGGCGGGAGCGCCGGCGCGGTTGCTGGTGCGAGCGGAGACCTACATGCGCCGCAGCGTGTTCGCCGCCCTGAACGAGGAGCGGGAGGCGTCCGGCCAGGAGCTCTACGCGAATCCCCGCAACACGACCGCCGGCACGGTGCGCCTGCTCGACAGCCGGGACGTCGCGCGGAGGCGGCTGGACCTGGCCTGCTACGAGTGGGTGCAGTCCGCCGGCGGCGGCGACGGCAACGAGGAACGCCGCTCGCACGGCGACTGTCTCGCGGCCCTGGCGGACCTCGGCTTGCCGGTCGACGGCTCGTGGCGGCGCTGCGCGAGTCTCGACGAGGTCGTCGCCTTCTGCGACGAGTGGCAGGCAAAGCGCGGCGAGCTCGACTTCGAGACCGACGGCGTCGTCGTCAAGGTGGACGATCAGGACCTGCGCCGCCGTCTGGGCGAGACGGCCAAGGCGCCGCGCTGGGCGGTCGCCTTCAAGTTCGAGGCCGAGCAGGCCGAGACGGTCGTGCGGGCGATCAACGCCCAGGTCGGCCGCACCGGCGCGGTGACGCCGGTCGCCGAGCTCGAGCCGGTGCTCGTCGCCGGCACGACGGTCAAGCGCGCGACGCTCCACAACTACGAGGACCTGGCGCGCAAGGACGTCCGGGAGGGCGACGCGGTCGTGATCGAGAAGGGCGGCGACATCATCCCCAAGGTGGTGTCGGTGTTCGAGGAGCGGCGGGGCCCGGAGTCGAAGCCGTTCGCACCGCCCACGACGTGCCCGGTCTGCGGCGAGAAGCTGTACCAGCCGGAGGAGGAGGCGCTGCTTCGCTGCGTCAACGCCGCCTGCCCGGCGGTCGTCCGCGAGGCGATCCGCCACTTCGCCTCGCGCAACGCGATGGACATCGAGGGCATGGGTGACTGGCTGGTCGGCGAACTCGTCGGCGGCGGCCTGGTCCGGGACCCCGCGAATCTCTACGGCCTGACCGTGGAGCAACTCGCCGATCTCAGGAAGACGAACGACGCCCGGCTGGGCGAGAAGGCGGCGGCGCGGACCGTGGCCGGCCTGGAGGAATCGAAGCGGCGTTCTCTCAGCCGCCTGATCTACGCCCTCGGCATCCGCTTCGTCGGCGACAGCACGGCGGCTCTGCTCGCCCGTCGTTTCGGCAGCATCGAGGCGCTCGCCGCGGCGTCCGCCGAGGAGCTGGAGGAAGTCGAGGACATCGGCAGCCGCATCGCCGAGTCGGTCCGGGCGTTCTTCGACTCGGAAAGGAACCAGGACCTGCTCGAGCGGCTGCGCGAGGCGGGTCTGCGGTTCGAGGAGGAGCAGACCGAAGCGGTTGCGGAGGACGGCCCGCTCGAGGGCAGGACCTTCGTCCTGACGGGAACGCTGGGCGGGATGACCCGCAACGAGGCGGCAGCCCGCATCACGGCGCTGGGCGGCAAGGTCACGGGTTCGGTGAGCCGGAACACCGACTTCCTCGTGTACGGAGACAAAGCGGGCTCGAAGCGCCGTAAGGCGGAGCAGTTGGGGGTCGACGTGCTGGACGAGGCGGGGTTCGAGGAGCTTCTCGCCGCTCCAAGCCGCGAGTCAAGCGCCTGACCCTGGTTCAGCAGCAAGCAGATCGAGCAACAGGCCGCCACATCGGATGATCCCTGGCGATCGCTCCTTGTCGCGCAGCCGCACCCTGAGACGCCGGAGTCTGTTCCAGGCCCGCCTCGGCATGTCCTTCCCGTGAGCCAGCACCGGAAGAAAGTCGAACTCGCATCCAGCGGGAAGCCAGGCGTCGGCGGTCAACGCACCGCCTTCAAGCTGACGTAGAACTTCGTTCACGTTGCCGATACTCCCGCTCTTCAACTCGATCGGCACCACCCAGTTTGTGCCGTCCTCCGCGCCAACGAAGAGGTAGTCGCACCGCTGTTGATCGGGAGGTAGCGGGATCGCGAGACAATCCATGTCGACGATCGCCCGCTTGGCCGAACAGCCACGCAGGTCCACACTGCACCCATGCCGCTCACAATCGGAGGCTCGGCACGGAGGGGGCACGTTCGCGGCAAACGCCGCGACGACCCCGTTCATTCTTCCTTCGCGCGCTGGATCTGATTGAAGATCCTGGCCCCTTCGTTGTAGAGCGCCTCGCTGACGCGGTCGTAGCCCGCCGGAAACAGGCCGGTTTCGTCGTCCAACTCGATCTCCTCGACGACCGAGCCGTCCCCTTGTTGGCGTGTGAACAACCAAGCACCGACACTGCTCGGCGGCAGGGCCGGTCCCGTCCCAGGAGTCGTGTCCGAAGGACCTTCCGTCAGACCCGACCGGCGAACCATGTTGGCAAGCGCCTCCAGTATCCACTCGCTGTGAGTCGTCAGGATGACCCGCAGACCCGCCCGCACCGTCCCTGCCAAGAGTCTCGCAAGCCGCACTTGCGCCTCGGGATGCAGGTGGGCTTCCGGCTCCTCCACGATCAGGACATCGCCCGGAGCGACGACGTGGCGAAGGAAGAGAACGACCGGCGCGAGTTCGGACACGGCGGAGGACGAGTTGACCAGCGGCAGATCGTCGCTCCAGCCCTCAGGACGGTACCCGAACTGCGGGAAGCCGGGCACCGGAGAAGGCGCGATACGGATCCCGCCGCCCAACATCTCCGTTTCGATTCGACCAGCAACTTTGTCGAATCCTCCATCCCCGTTCCGCGTCGGCAGCAGTTCGATCAGGTGCCGTAGAAAGTCGGTGAGGACGCGAGGCAACAGCGATCGGCCGCTGTCCGCCATGCCACCGAGGATCTCCCGGTAGGCCTCGATCGCTCCGGTCCGCCCCGCGGGTAGGTAGAAGGCCTGACGAAAGAAGGGGTTGAACAACTGCGGAAGAACCTGTCCGGCCAGCACCCTGAGTGCGTCGCGGTAGCCCGCATCGCGGGACTCGTCGTCCCGCTGGCTGGTTCCGTACACGGTCGATAGCAGGTACGAGAGGTCGTCCCGAACGGCGTCCTTGCGGACGCGCATATCGTTGGGGATACCGACGCCGAGCGTCGCCTCCGTCCCGTTCAACCTAAAGGCCAGCAGGTCGACCGCGTTTTGCCGCAGCGCCACCGTCGCGCCACCCTCGGATCCCTTTCGCACCAACTCCCGTGCTTCCAGAACGCCGAGGCACCGGCGGAGCTCATCTCTGAGATCCTCGGCCCGCCGAGCGAGAGCCAAGCGCATCTCCTCCGAGAGGACGCTGCCAAGCGGGATCTCCTCGCCAGGTGGTGCACCTCGTCGGTAGAGAGTCTTCACCAACTCGTCGACTGCATGATGGACGGCCCTGTCGCTAGCGAACTCCATCTGCGTGTCGAACATCCGCCCCGGCAGGACCAGCCGGCGAGCGCCGGTTCCCAACGCTCGCCCCATGAAGCGATGCAGGGCGTAGATCAGCATGGCCAGCCAGGACTTGCCGGTGTTGCTCGGACCGATGAAGACGGTCAGCGGGCGCAACTCGACCGCGGCCCTGGTAATGGGACCGAACTCTGAAACGTCGAGTTCCAGGCCGTTGCGAGGTGCTACGTCGTCGCTCAAGATCCGGTTCTCCGGTGTCGTCCGCGTCGGTAGTAGCGTCGGCCATCCGGCATGCAGACGCGGTAGAACGACTCTATCCGCCTGCGGCCTCATCATCGGGTTCTCGCCCGTCGCCAAGTAGCGGGCTATGGCGGGCTAGGATCGCGGCATGGCAGCAGCCCCGTGGGTCATCGTCATCGACGACGAGGCCGGTTCCCGCCAGTCCATGGCGATCGCCCTGGAGCGGGCCGGACTCCGCGTCCGCGTCTTCGACGACGCCGAACCGGCGCTCGCCTTCGTCGAACGGGAACCGAAGGTGCGCCTGGCGGTTTGCGACCTGCGCATGCCGGGGATGGACGGCCTGGCCTTCCTGAACCGGGTGCGGGCCCAGGAACTCGACCTGGCGGTCATCCTGGTGACCGGCTTCGGCACGATCGAATCGGCGGTCGAGGCGATGCGGGTCGGCGCCGACGACTACCTGACCAAGCCGGTCGACCTCTACGAGTTGCGGAGCCGCGTACTCAAGCTGATCGAGAACTGGCAGTTGCGGGACGAGGTGACGAACCTGCGCGAGATGCTCGACGAGCGTTTCGGCTTCGACGCCATCGTGGGCCAGTCGGCGGCGATGGAGCAACTGTTCCAGCAGATGCGCCAGGTCGCGCCGAGCCGGGCCTCGGTGCTGATCCTCGGCGAGAGCGGCACCGGCAAGGAGCTCGTGGCGAAGGCCCTCCACCAGGCGAGCGACCGGCGCCAGGAGAGGTTCCTGGCGCTCAACTGCGGCGCCATCCCGAACGACATCCTGGAAAGCGAACTGTTCGGGCACGAGAAGGGCTCCTTCACCGGCGCGGTCGGCCGCAAGATCGGCAAGTTCGAGCTCGCCGCGCGCGGGACGCTGTTCCTGGACGAGATCAGCGAGCTGATCCCGGAGCTCCAGGTCAAGCTGCTGCGGGTTCTCGAAGAGCGGCAGATCATGCGCGTCGGCGGCAGCAAGATGCTCGACGTCGACTTCCGGCTGCTGGCGGCGACCAACCGCAACCTGGAGGAGGCGGTCGAGCAGGGCGTTTTCCGGGAGGACCTCTACTACCGGCTCAAGGTCGTGACGCTGCGCATTCCGCCGCTGCGGGACCGCCTCGACGACCTGCCGCTGCTCGCCGACCACTTCCTGAGGGAGTTCGCGGCCCGCGAGGGCAAGCCGGAGATGCAGCTCTCGGCCAGGGCGCTCTCGTGCCTGGCCCAGAACCGCTGGCAGGGGAACGTGCGGGAGCTGCGCAACGTGCTCGAGACGGTCGCGGTCTTCCACGGCGGCGGCCGGATCGAGGTCGGCGATCTGCCCGAGGAGATTCGCCAGGCCGCCGAGGCGCCGGCCGAAGCCGCCGTCCAGAGCTCCTTCGGCGAACCGCGGACGATGGCCGAGATCGAGCGCCATGCCATCCTGCAGACGCTGGACCGCACCGGCGGCAAGCGCGCCGAAGCGGCGCGGCTGCTGGGCATCGGCGTGCGGACGCTGCAGCGGAAGCTGAAGGACTACCGGGAGCGGGGGCTGGTCGGGGGCTGAGGTCAGCCAGCCTGCATTGCTTCGAGCATCTCGGCCACTGCCGCCGGCATGCCGATGAGGACCGCCCGGGACACGATGGAGTGGCCGATGTTCAGTTCACTGACGCCGGCGAGCGCGGCCACGCGGCCGACGTTGGCGACGGTCAGGCCGTGCCCGGCGTACGCCTCCCGGCCCGCGGCGAGGCCGCGTTCGGCCGCCGCCTCGATCTTCGCGAACTCGGCGTCGGCTTCGGCGCCAGAGACGCGGGTGTAGGCGTCGGTGTTCAGTTCGAAGCCGGTGACGTCGTCCTGGTCGGCCAGCGCCGCGAGCTGTTCCAGGCCGGGGTCGACGAAGACGGCGACGCGGATGCCGGCCTCGACCAGGCGGCCGGCGGCGCGGCGCACCTGGTCGCCGCGAGCGATCAGATCGAGGCCGCCTTCGGTGGTCACCTCGTCGGGCCGTTCGGGAACCAGCGTCACCTGGTCCGGCTTCACCCGCTCCGCGAACCGGAGCATCGGCTCTTCGGCCGCGATCTCGAGGTTGAGCCGGCCCGTGACCGTCTCCCGGAGGTCGACGACGTCCCGGTCCTGAATGTGGCGCCGGTCCTGGCGCAGATGCACGGTGATGCCGAAGGCGCCGGCTTCCTCGGCGAGGCGCGCCGCTTCCAGCGGGCTCGGGTAGCCGGCCAGTCGAGCCTGGCGCAGCGTCGCGACATGGTCGACGTTGACGGAGAGATGGGTCATGGCTTGATCCTAGATCGACTGCCGGCGGAAGCGGAGCCGGCCAGAAGGCCGGCGCACCGACACCCGCGGCAGATGCCGGCCAGAAGGCCGGCGCACCGACACGACCGACAGGTCAGGCGCCGAGTTCGGCTTCCAGGACGGTGGCGATGCGGCCGCAGAGTTCTTCGATGCGGTCCTGGTCGGGGCCTTCGATCATCACGCGGGCGAGGGCTTCCGTGCCGCTGTAGCGGAGCAGGACACGGCCCGAGGTTCCGAGTTCGCGTTCGACGGACGCGACGGCTTCGCTGAGGCCGGGGATGCTCTCGAGCGGCTGCTTCTCGCGCACCTTCACGTTGCGCAGGATCTGCGGAAAGCGCCGGAAATCGCCGGCCAGGTCGGCGAGGGTGCGGCCGGACGCGGCGACGATGCTCGCGACGGCGGCCGCGGTGAGCAGGCCGTCGCCGGTCGTGCCGAGCTCCAGGTCGACCAGGTGGCCGGACTGTTCGCCGCCGAGGCGGACGCCTTCCCGCCGCATGGCCTCGACCACCTCGCGGTCGCCGACGCCGCAGCGAACCACGTCGACGCTGGCGGCTTCGAGCGCCTTCTCCAGGCCCATGTTCGACATCGTCGTGGCGACGATGCGGCCGCCGGGGAGTTCGCCGCGGGCCGCGAGGTGGGTGGCCCAGACGTAGAGCAGGATGTCGCCGTCGCAGATGCGGCCCCGGTGGTCGCAGAGCAGGGCGCGGTCGGCGTCGCCGTCGAGGGCGACGCCGAGGTCGCTGCCCGTGGCGCGGGTGAAGGCCGCGATGCGCCCGGTGCAGGTCGAGCCGCAGTCGAGGTTGATGTTCCGGCCGTCCGACTGGTCGCAGGTGACGGCGCAGTCGGCGCCCAGGCCGGCGAAGAGCGGCGCGGCGTACGGAGCGCCGGCGCCATTCGCGGCGTCGACGGCGATCCGGAGGCCGGCCAGGGGTTGGCCGCCCGGCAGCGAGGCCGCGAGATGGTCGAGGTAGCGGTCCGCAAGCTCGGGCTCGTCCTCGACGACACCGCCCGAAAGCCGACTCTCTCCACTGGGTGCGCCGGCGCCCTCGCCGGCTGCCGCCGAAGGCGTGTGACCACGGGTCTTCCGACCCGTGGAAGACGAGGCGCCGGCCGAAGGCCGACCACCGGGGGCGGCGACACGCTCCTCGATCGCCTGCTCGACTTCGGGATCGACCTTGAAGCCGTCCGCGCCGATCAGCTTGACGCCGTTGTCGGTGTACGGGTTGTGGCTGGCCGAGACGACGATGCCCCCGGCAGCGCCGAGTTCGGTGACGAGGTAGGCCACCGCCGGCGTGGGCACGACGCCGGCCGAGCGGACGTCGCAGCCGGCGGCGCGGACGGCGGCGGCGAGCCAGTTGGTGATTTCAGTGCGGCTGGCGCGGGTGTCGCCGCCGAGGAGGAAGAGTGGAGCCGGCCTTCGGCCGGCGCGTTTCCTGGCCGCCTCCGGCGGCAGCCGGCGAGGGCGCCGGCGCACCCAGTGGTCGGAGTCTGGCGCCTCTGTTGCGCACAGCCGGGCGAACCAGTAGCCGACGGCCTGGACGGTCGGTTGATCGAGCGGCGGCGTGCCGAAGACGGCGCGCATGCCGTCCGTGCCGAACAGCTTCGAGGTCAATTGCCCGCGCCGGAGCTCTGGGGCTGCCTCGAGATCATCGGCACGGACACGTCGACGATGGTCGGGAACTCGACCCGGACGTGTTCGCTGCCGAACCGCACGCGTACTTGCCTGGCCGTGAAGTCGAGGCCACGGCCGGTGAGGTCGATGGGCCCGGCCAGCGCGAACCTCAGCTTGTTGATCTCGGAGCGCGCCCCCTGCACGGTGACCGTCGCCGGCTCGATCCGCACGTTCTCATCGTCGACGCTGATGCCGCCGATCGGCTCGCCGATCCACTCGACCGCCACCGGCACCGCGACCGAGATCTCCTCGTCGACGCTCAGGACGAGGCGATCCGGCGCCACGGACACGACCTGGACCTGGTCGTCGGGCAGCACGACATCTTCGGCGGCGAGTACGACCTCGACTTCCCGCGGGCCGCTGTAGGGACCGGCGGCGAACACGTCGTCGGGCAACGGCACCTGGACGCGGACCTGATCGAGTTCCAGGGAATCGATCAGCTCGTCGTTGCCGCGAATGCGGACCTGAACGCCTTCGGGTTCGATGCTCAGCACCGTCAGGCGCTCGTGATCGGGGATCGTCAACCGCCCCGCCACGTTCGCCTCGATCGGCGGCGTCGTTATCTCGCGCAGGCGCGGACAGAACGACGCGGGCAGCCAGATGCCGATCGCGATCACGACCGCGAGCGCCCGGAACGTCCAGCGATTGCCGTTCTCGCTCATCCCGCAGGCCTGCTCGTGCCGGACGCCAGCAACAGTTCGAAGAGCTGGTTGCGCAACTCGCGCAGGGTGAGGTCGCCGGTCAGGCGACCTTCCTGCGCGATCGAGATCCTGCCCGTCTCCTCCGAGACGATGACCACCACGGCGTCCGTCTCCTCGGTGATGCCGATCGCGGCGCGGTGCCGAGTGCCGTGCTCGATGGAAACGCCGGCGCTGGTGGTCAGCGGCAGAAAGCAGGCCGCGGCCGCGATGCGGTCCTTCTGGACGATCACCGCGCCGTCGTGAAGCGGCGTATCGCGGGCGAAGATCGTCAACAGCAGGTCGTGGGAAACCGCCGCGTCGAGGACGATGCCGTTCTCCGCGTAGTCCCGCAGACCGTCGATCCGCTCGACCACGACCAGCGCGCCCAGCTTCCGGACGGACAGGGCCTGTGCCGCGACCACGACCTCCTCGATCCAGGTCTCGCCCGTCTGGTCGGTCGTCAGGCGCAGCAGGGGGTTGCGGCCGACGCGGGCCAGCGCTCGCCGGATCTGGTTCTGGAACAGGACGACGATGACGATCGGCAGTGCCGGCAACAGATAGTTCAGCGAGGCCTGCAGGGTGTCCAGGCGAAGCAGCGCCGCGATCCACGCCGCCGCGGCCAGCACCAGGATGCCGACCAGGATGCGGACGCCCCCGGTGCCGCGGATGAGGAGCAGAAGGTTGTAGACGACGAGGCCGACCACCAGGAGGTCGACCAGATCCCTCCAGCCTAGAAGCCCGAGCGGCTGAGCCAAGTCCATCGCGTTCCGATCACGACCTCCGGCCCGAGCCTACTCCCGCGCTAGCTCTCCGCCTTCGGCAACGGCAAGGGAACCGGGTCGGGTTCCTGCCGCTCGGAGATCGTTGCGGGTTCTGGCGTGCCGGCCACGCCCGGCGCCGGCGTGTCGTCCGCGGCGGGGGCCTCCTGGCCCTCGTCCGGCGGTTCCAGGTCGGGGATGCGGGTCGTCGGACGCGCCGGCGTCAGGTCCCGGCCCGTGGCGTCGAGGATCAACTGGTAGACCCGGTCGCCCTCGATCGACTCGACCTCGAGCAGCTCCCTGGCCAGCGACTCCAGCAGCTCGCGGTACTCGGAGAGGATGTCGCGGGCCTTGTCGTAGCCGCGCTGGACGATGGCCTGGATCTCGCTGTCGATCGACTGGGCGGTGCTGTCCGAGTAGTCGGACCGCTGGCTGAAATCGCGGCCGAGGAACACCGGCTCGCTCTTCTCGCCGAAGTTGAGCGGCCCCAGGTCCGACATGCCCCACTCGCAGACCATCTGCCGGGCCATGTCCGTGGCGCGCTCGATGTCGTTGCCGGCGCCGGTGGTGATGTCGTCCTGCGTCAGTTCCTCGGCGACCCGCCCGCCCATGAGGATCGCGATCTGGGCATCGACGTACTTGCGGCGGTAGGTGTGCTTGTCCTCGGTCGGGAGCTGCATCGTCAACCCCAGGGCGCGGCCCCGGGGGATGATCGTGATCTTGTGCAGGGGATCCGCCTCGGGCACGAAGGCGGCGACCAGGGCGTGACCGGCCTCGTGGTAGGCGGTGACCTCCTTCTCCTGCTCGGTGAGCATCATGGTCTTGCGCTCGGCGCCCATGATCACCTTGTCCTTGGCGAACTCGAAGGAGGCCATGTCGACCTTCTTGTGGTTGCGCCGCGCCGCGATCAGCGCCGCCTCGTTGACGAGGTTGGCGAGGTCGGCGCCGGAGAAGCCGGGCGTGCCGCGCGCCAGGACCTGGAGATCGACGTCCGGATCGAGCGGGATGTTCCGGCTGTGGACCTGCAGGATGCCGAGGCGGCCCGCGATGTCGGGCCGGTCGACGACCACGCGGCGGTCGAAACGGCCGGGCCGCAGCAGCGCCGGGTCGAGGACGTCCGGCCGGTTGGTCGCGGCGATCAGGATCACGCCCTCGTTCGTCTCGAAGCCGTCCATCTCGACCAGCAACTGGTTCAGCGTCTGCTCGCGCTCGTCGTGACCGCCGCCCAGACCGGCGCCGCGGTGGCGGCCGACGGCGTCGATCTCGTCGATGAAGATGATGCAGGGGGCGTTCTTCTTGCCCTGCTCGAACAGGTCGCGGACCCGGCTGGCGCCGACGCCGACGAACATCTCGACGAAGTCCGAGCCGGAGATGGAGAAGAAGGGCACGCTGGCCTCGCCGGCGATCGCCCGCGCCAGCAGGGTCTTGCCGGTTCCGGGCGGGCCCATCAGCAGCACGCCCTTGGGAATCCGGCCGCCGAGCTTCTGGAACTTCTGCGGCTCCTTCAGGAACTCGACGATCTCGGAGAGTTCCTCCTTCGCCTCCTCGACCCCGGCCACGTCCTTGAAGGTGACCTTCTTGCCGCTCGCGTTCAGCAGCTTCGCCTTGCTCTTGCCGAAGGAGAGGGCGCGGTTGCCGCCGCTCTGCATCTGGCGCATGAAGAAGATCCAGAGACCGACGATCAGGAGCAGCGGACCCCAGGTCATCAGGACCATCGTCAGCGTGTTCTCCTTGACCTCCTCGACCTCGATCCGCACGCCCTGCTCGCGGAGCAGGGCCATGAGAATCGCGGAATCCTCCGGCAGCACCTGGGTCGTGAAACTGCCGTCGCCCACACCGTCGCGCGGCCGGGTCTTGTAGGTGCCGCTCACCCTGCCGTCCGTGTCGATCTTGACCTCTTCCACGCGGCCCTTCCCGACGTCGTCGAAGAAGTCGCTGTAGATGACCGCTCCACGCCTCGCCGCGCCCTGGTTGAACAGGTTGAAGATGAGGATCACCATCACGAAGATGGCGGCCCACAGGAGGAGGTTCTTGAGCGTTGCGTTCATCTTGCTGAGCGGGGCCACACCCGCGGGGGACAACGGTCCCGAAGCCCGCGGGATTCCGTAACCACTGTACGGGCGGGTGCCCGGAAGGTTGTCACTCCAGCCCCCCGACTTCAAGGGATCCAATCCCTTGATTCTCCCGGGGACGCGGGCGAAGCACCCTGAGCCGGTCGCGACTCTGTTCCCAGCGCCAGCCGCCGCCGCAGTCGCAGCCGACCGACCGACCGCTCATCCTCCGCCGGTCGAGCTGCCGCGCCAGCTCCCGCCGGGCGTTGCGGGTGGGCGGGTAGGCCGCGCCGGCAAGCCGGTGCAGACGGGCCAGCGCCGCCGGCCACAGCGACGCCGGCAGCCGAACCAGAGCCTCGGCCTCGACCTCGCAGGTCTGCTCTCCGGGAAGCGGCGCCAACGCCTCGTCGAGCAGGCGGCGCACCGTGGGCTCGGCCCTCCGCGCGGCCCGGGCCAGACGGACGAGCCGCTCGTCGACGTCGGGGGTCTCCGCCGCGAGGACGGGCAACAGGCGGCGGCGGACGAAGTTGCGCCGCGGCCCGGAGGCGCGGTTGGTCGGATCGTCGACGGGCTCGATGCCGCCGCGGGCCGCGTAGTCCCGCAGGGCGCCGGGCGCCAGGTCCAGCAGCGGCCGGAGCAGCGGCAGTCCGAGCCGGTTCGACACCGGCCGCATCGCTCCAAGACCGGCGGTGCCGCTGCCGAAGAGGATGCGGAGAAGAACCGTCTCTGCCTGGTCGAGGCGATGGTGAGCGGTCAGGACCGCCGCCGCGCCCAGTGAGCGCGCGGCGGCGACGAGCAGCCGGTAGCGCTCGGCGCGGGCCCATTCCTCCAGGCTCCGGCCCGGCGGCAGGGAGCGCGCCACGTGGACCTGGAAGGGAACTTCGAGGCGCGCGGCGATCCGGGCCGCCGTCCGGGCCCGCCTGGCGGAGCCGTCGTCCAGCCGGTGGTCGACGTGGACGGCCACGGGACTCCAGGCGAACCGGGGCGCGCAGAGCCGCATGGCGCGCAGGAGCGCCGTCGAGTCGGGGCCGCCCGAGAACGCGACGGCCAGCGGAGCCTCGCATACCGTTCGGGCGAGTTCCGGACGCCGCGAGAAGAAGCCCGCCACCGCGGCCTCGACCGGCTGCATGATCATCGTCGAACCCCGCGCGTGAAGTGGTGGCGGTGGAGGGACTCGAACCCCCGACACAGCGGATATGAGCCGCTTGCTCTAACCGGCTGAGCTACACCGCCAGATCGACGCGGAACCCTACCGGAATCGACGCCCGGCCTGTGCGAGCGAAGTTCGCTCAGGGGCCGGGCTTGCGCAGCGAGTCCTGACAGCTTCGGAACTGCCCGAAGAAGCTGCGCATCGACTCGGACAGCGCCTCGTCGTTCAACCGGTAGATCACGTTCTGGCCGCGCCTCTGGTCGATCACCAGGTCGGCTTCCTTGAGCACGGACAGATGGCGCGAGATGGTCGGCTGGGAAAGATCGAACTCGCCGACGATGTCGCCGACGCAACGCTGCTCGTCTTCCAATAGCCGGAGTATGTTCTGCCGGGTCGAGTCGGACAGCGCCTTGAAGACCTTCGTCATGTGACGGGAGCGCCGGTCGCGAGGCTCGAGGCCGCTCAGGGAGCCGCCGAGGCGTACAGGCCGATGTTCTGTCTTCTGGTCCACGATCAGGGGTCTCCAGGGAATGAAGAGAGTTGGCCATTATGCCATAACTTCAGACTGAAGTGGGACTTCAGGTGCCCGAACCGAGCCGCCCGGGCACGACGAGGCCCCGGCGCCGGAGTTCCCGGCGCATGCGGCTGAGCACCGTCGCCACGGTGGCCGGCGCCAGTTGGACCACCCCCGCCGCCTCGCGGGAGTTCCACCCGTCGACCACCATGCGCTCGGTGATCCAGATGTCGCGCGGGGCGGTGCCGCCGTGCCTGGCGACACACCAGCACTCGCGGCGGAAGCGGCGGCGGAGTTCCTGCAGGTAGATGGCGTCGAGCGGACTGGAGGCCCGGCTCGGAACGTCGAAGCCCTCGACGTCCCCGGCGAGGACATCGAGGGCGTCGATGCTGAGTTCGACGGCGCGACCCCGCTTGAGTGCCCGGCGGGAGCGCAACCAGTCGATCAGGGTGCTCCGGGCGACCCGGCGCAGGTAGGACCGGATGGTCGTCTCGGATCGCCCGCGGCAGCCGCGCAACACCCTGCGATCGTTCTGCAGCAGGCGGACATAGGTCTCCTGGATCACTTCGTCGAGGAGATCCCGGTTCAGGTACACGCCGTAGCTCCGGCCCAGGCCGGAGAGGGTGCTCCGCAGCATCGGGTCGACGCGCTGAACGAGGGATGCCCAATCCGCATCCCGGGCGACGCATCCGCGCCAGAGCGCGGGCAAGTCGTGCCACTCCTCGCTCTGCTGGTGGTGAGTATGTGAGTTCATCTTCCGCTCCATGCAAGTGGAGCGGAGGCGCCCGGGCCGGCCTACTCAGGGTTGGGCAAGGGCGGGAGAGCGTAGCACTCTCGGAGGACGAATTGCGGACTCGCGAGGCGCAATCGCAGAACTTCGGGCTCGCCGCTTCGCGGCATCGCAAGTCCCCGGGTCAGAAGACCCGGGGCTACAGACCCGCGCACCCAGTGGTTGCGTGGGGGCTGGCTAACGCATCTTCTCTTCGACGAACTCGACGTGGCGGCGGATCTTCGGGTCGTACTTCTTCAGCTTCAGCTTCTCCTGGCTGAGCTTCTTGTTCTTCGTCGTCGTGTAGAAGTACCCGGTACCGGCACTCGATACGAGCTTGATCTTCTCTCTCATGTCGTCACCTCCGATGCGACCAGGCGGGCCTCGAGGGCTGAGGAGCGGGATGGCGGGGCCGACGGGACTCGAACCCGCGACCTCCGGCGTGACAGGCCGGCATTCTAACCAGCTGAACTACGACCCCGTGCGTCCGTCCTCGGCGTATCGCCCTCTTGTTTCTTCGTCCTACTCCCGCCGCCATGCGGCACTCACTGACGGTTACCTGGTCGCGCGTACTCCGGAACCTCCGTGGTGGGAGGTGGGGGATTCGAACCCGCGACCCCCTGCGTGTAAAGCAGGTGCTCTACCCCTGAGCTAACCTCCCCGGCGGCGACCGTACGGTCGTCCGGCGGACATCGCAGGCCGCGAAATCTTAGGGCAGGCGGAGGTCATCGTCAACGGAGCACCGGGCGGCCTCACTCCGTGGCAGAATCGCGGCGGCAGAACCACCTTCCCCTGAGGAGCACTCACTCATGCACGAAGTTCCCGATCTGGCCTACCCGTTCGACGCACTCGAGCCCCACATCGACGCGCGGACGATGGAGATACACCACGACAAGCACCACGCCGCCTACGTCGCCAATCTGAACGGAGCGCTCGAAGGCCGCGACGAACTCGCCGCGATGAGCGTCGAGAACCTGCTCCGCAACTTCGACGAGGTGCCGGACCCGATCAAGGGCGCCGTGCGGAACCACGGCGGAGGCCACGCCAACCACTCGCTGTTCTGGTCGGTCATGAGCCCGAACGGCGGCGGCGCTCCGAGCGGCGACCTGGCCACTGCCATCGACATCCGCTTCGGCAGCTTCGACCAGATGAAGGAGCGCTTCGTCAGCGCCGCGATGGGCCAGTTCGGCAGCGGCTGGGGCTGGCTGGTGAGCGGCGACGACGGTCTGGCCGTGATCGCGCGGCCCAACCAGGACTCACCGCTGATGGAGGGCCTGACGCCCCTGCTCGGAGTCGACGTGTGGGAGCACGCCTACTACCTGAACTACCAGAACCGGCGTCTGGACTACCTGAACGCCTTCTGGAACGTCGTCGACTGGGAGGCCGTGGCGGCGCGGTTCAGGGGCTAGGGCTGGCTCGCCGCTTCGCGGCTCGCGCTTGCTGCCGGCCGGAAGGCCGGCGCACCGACACCGGCACCGTCGGCGACGAGGCCGGTGCTTTGGCTGCGGCCGCGGGTCTGGCGGTCCTGCTCCATGCGGCGCTTCAGCAACTCCTCCGCTTCGTCGAGGAGTTCGAGGGCCCTTTCGAGCTGGTTGTCGAGTTGCCGCTCGGCCTTGAAGCCCTCGGTCAGGCCGAAGGCGGTGTTGAAGATCTCGTAGCGGAGCCGGACGCGGGCGTGGCGCTCGACGGCGGGATTCTCCAGGGCCTCGTCCAGCTCTTCGGCTGAGACGAGGTCCTCCGCGACGATCCAGTCCCAGAACCGTTCCAGGTAGTCGTCCGTCACCTGCCAGTCGGTGGAGTCGACCCCCTCGGGCACCCCCTCCTCGAAGGGGAAGCGGTGGAAGCCGCTGCGCGTCCGCAGGCGGAAGATGATGGGCGGATCCTCGTCCAGCTCGACCACGTAGTCGGGGGTCACGCCGCCGCCGCCGTAGACCTCGCGGCCGAGATCGGTGTGGAAGACCGGCCGGTCCTCGCTCTCCGGCTGATCGACCGGCGGCGGCTCGTCCTCGTCGCCGTTGTCGCCGTTCGCGTCGTAGCCGGTGTAGTAGTCCCAGTACGAGGAGTAGTCGCGCTGGATCAGCCGCCCCGCCGGCGTGTAGTAGCGCGCCGTCGTCAGAGCCAGCCCGGCGCCGTAGGACAGTTCGTAGACCGTCTGCACCAGGCCCTTGCCCCAGGTCGACTCCCCGACGACGAGGCCCACGTCGTGATCCTGGATGGCGCCCGAAACGATCTCGGAGGCGGAAGCGGAGCCGCCGTTGACGAGCACGACGACCGGCAGGCCGAGCGGCTCGTGGCGGCCGGTGGAACCGTACGACTGGTGTGAACTGTCGATCCGGCCCCGGGTCTCGACGATCGTCGTGCCCGGAGGCACGAACTGGTCGGAGACGGCGATCGCCTGGTCGAGCAGGCCGCCGCCGTTGAACCGGAGGTCGAGAATCAGCCGCTGCATGCCCTGGTCCTTGAGCTCGGCCAGGGCGCGCGCGACCTCTCCGCCGGTCGAACGGGAGAAGTCCGTGATCCAGAGGAAGCCGGTTTCCGGCGTCAGCATGTGGGCGTGGCGAACCGTCTCCTGGGGGATCTCGGCCCGCGTCACCGTGACTTCGAGGGGCTCGTCCAGACCGGGACGAAGCAGCGTCACCGTGACGTCCGTTCCCTTCGGTCCCTTGAGCTTCCGGATCGCCTCGTTCGGGTTCATCTCCTCCGTCGGCTCGCCGTTGATCAGATGGATGATGTCGCCGGCGCGGATGCCCTTCTCGTAGCCCGGCGTGCCCTCGATCGGGGAGATGACGGTCAGGCGGTTGTTGCGCGTGCCGACGTAGATGCCCAGGCCGTAGAAGGAACTCTGCTGGCGCTCGCGCATGGAGTCGTAGGCCACGGGCGGCAGGAAGCTCGTGTGCGGATCGAGGTTGCGCAGCATGCCGCCGATCGAGGCGTAGACGAGATCCCGGTAGGTGACGTCGTCGACCGCGTAGTTGGCGTGGGCCGCCTCGACCAGCTCCGTGTAGTGGCGGACCTGGGCGATCTGCTCCGCGTCGACCGCCCCCAGGTTGCCGCCCGCCAGCAGGCCGACGGCCACCGCCGCGGCGAAGAGAAGGAGTACCAGATTGCGCCAGGGTTGCTTCACGGTTTCACCGGGAAAACAGCGATTGTACCAGCGAAATCGGTCGCCGCTCCGCGGCGCGTACTGAAGCCGCCTTCGGCGGCAGCGGGTCAGAGGACCCGCGTATCCAGTGTGCAGCGCCTCCGGTTGGCGTATCATGCCGGGCCATGTTCGGCCCGATCGGCATGCAGGAGATGCTGTTCATCCTGGCGGCCGCCCTGCTCATCTTCGGCCCCAGGAAGCTGCCCGAGCTCGGCCGCACCCTCGGCCGCGGGATGGCCGAGTTCCGCCGCGCCACGACCGACCTGAAGCGGTCCATCGACGTCGAACTCGACGACGAGAAGCGGCCCGCGCCGGCGCGGCGCATCGACACTCCCAGGAGAAGCGCCGGCGCGTCGAACCCGGGCAGTTCGAAGAAACCGCCCGAATCGGGCGCCGGGGCCCCGAGTGACCCCGCAGTCTGAGGACGACGCTCCGGTCCAGCCGCCCGAAGCGCCGGAACCGGAGCGGTTGCCCGAGACGAGGCTGGGCAAGCGGAAGCCCGACGAGGAGGAGGAAGAAGAGCTTCCGCGGATGACGCTGCTCGAGCACCTCGACGAGCTGCGCCGCCGCATCCTGCGCACGCTGATCGTCGTGGTGGTCGCCTTCTTCGGCTGCTTCTTCTTCGCCGAGGAGATCTACACGCTGCTGGCGAGACCGATCGAGCCCCACGTCGACCAGCTCGTCTTCGACGGCGTCGCCGATCCGTTCATCGTGCAGGTGAAGGTGGCGCTGCTGGCCGCCGTCTTCGTCACGTCGCCCTATCTTGCCGCCCAGCTCTGGGGCTTCGTCTCGCCGGGCCTCTACCGCCGCGAGAAGCGCTACGCGATCCCCTTCATCTTCTTCGGCTCCTTCTTCTTCATCGGCGGCGGCGCCTTCGGCTACCTCGTCGCCCTGCCCTTCGCGGTCGAGTTCCTGGTCAACCTGGGCGTGAGCGCCGGCTGGGACGCGGACATCCGGATCGAGCGCTACCTGAACTTCGCGGTCAACATCCTGCTCGGGCTGGCGGTCATGTTCCAGCTCCCCATCGTGATCTTCATGCTCTCGCAGCTCGGGGTCGTCACGCCGCGGTTCCTGATGCGGCACTTCCGCTGGGCCGTGCTCATCATCATCGTCCTCTCCGCCGTGATCACGCCGACCCCGGACGTCGTGAACATGACGATCGTGGCCGGGCCGACGTTGCTGCTGTATCTGGTGGGGGTGGGTGCTTCGGCGCTGGTGCAGCGGCGGAGGAAGCGGCTGGAGGACGAGGGGGAAGCTGACTGACTCGCGCACGCCGCTTCGCGGCGGTGCGCCTGATGCCGGCCAGAAGGCCGGCGCACCGGCACCCAGTCTTCAGGAAACGGGGCCGAGGGCGTCGATGATGCGGTCGACGAGTTCGCGGGCGGCGCCGCGGCCGCCGCGGGCGTCGAGCACGAGGTCGACGTTGTCGCGGACTTCCTGCACGGCGTCGGCCGGGGCCGCGGACAGTCCCGCGGCGCGCAGCACCGGCAGGTCGACCAGGTCGTCGCCGACGTAGGCGACTTCGGACGCATCGAGCCCCCGGCGCTCCAGCAGGTCGGCGAAGGCCGCGGCCTTGTCGCGGCAGCCCAGGAGGACCTCGTCGAAGCCGAGGTGGGCGGCGCGGCGCTCGACGGCCGGAGAGTCTCTCCTGGCGCTCAGGAGGCCCATCCCCAGGCCGGCCTCGCGCGCGCGCCGCACGGCCAGGCCGTCGCGGGTGTCGAACGCCACGGCCACCTCGTCGCCGACGTAGTAGAGCCGGCCGTCGGTGAGCACGCCGTCGACATCGAAGAGCAGGAAACGGAGGCGCAGGACAACGGAGGAGAGCATGGGAGGGTTCCGCGGGAGCTACCTGCGGCGCAGGCCCCAGAGGTCGTGGATGTGCACCAGGCCCTCGAGCCGGCCGTCGGCGTGGCAGGTGAACAGGGACGTGATGCGGTGCCGCTCCATCGCCTCCTGGGCGACGGTGACCAGGGCGTCCGCGGGGATCGTCTTCGGCTCGGGCGTCATGTAGTGGCGAACCGAGCGGTCGAGGAAGGCGCCGCCGCCCGCGCCCGGCGCCGGCTCCGTGTTCAGCAACCGCCGCAGGTCGCCGTCGGAGATCACGCCGCGGAGCCTGCCCTCGCCGTCGAGGACCGCCGTGATGCCGAACGACTTCTCGGTCATCTCGAACAGCGCCTCGCGCAGGGACGCCCCGAGCCCCACGCGGGGCAGGGCGTCGCCGCGGTGCATGACCTGCTCCACCGTCATCAGGCGGCGGCCGAGTGCGCCGCCGGGATGAAGCGTCGCGAAGTCCTCCAGCGTGAAGCCGCGGGCTTCGAGCAGCGCCATCGCCAGCGCGTCGCCCAGGGCCAGGGTCGCGGTCGTCGAGGCGGTCGGGGCCAGGTTCAGCGGGCAGGCCTCCTGGTCGATCGCGGCCGAGAGGTGGAGGTCGGCCCGCTCGGCGATCGTGCTCCGGGCGGCGCCGGTGATCGCGATCAGGGGAACGCCGCGACGATGCAGCACGTCGATCATCTTGAGCAGTTCTTCCGTGCCGCCGGACGACGACGCGGCCAGGACGACGTCGCCCGGCACGATCATGCCGAGGTCGCCGTGGATCGCCTCGGCCGGGTGGATGAACAGGGCCGGGGTCCCGGTCGAGGACAGGGTCGCCGCCACCTTCTTCATCACGTGGCCGCTCTTGCCCATGCCGGTGCAGACGACGCGGCCCCGGCAGTCGCGCATCCGCCGCACCGCCTCCGCGAAGTCCTCGCCGAGCTGGCCGATCAGGCCCTCGATCGCCGCCGCCTCGATCTCCAGCACCTTGCGGGCGATCTCCAGGCTGCGGTCCGTGCCGGCCGCCTGGGCCGCGACCCCTTCAGCGATCTTCGACGCGGTCAAACCCAGGGGCCCTCGGCCGCCCGCGAACGGTGGATCTCCAGCGCGGACAGGAGCAGGTTCTCGGCCCGCTGGAGCGGCAACTGCGTCTCCCGGTCGCAGCGCGCGCTGTCCGGATCGGGGTGCACCTCCAGGTAGAGGCCCGCGGCGCCGGCGGCGATGGCGGCCCGCGTCAGGGGTTCGGCGAAGCGGCGGTCTCCGCCGCTCTCTTTCTCCCGCGCCCCGGGAAGCTGCAGCGAGTGGGTCACGTCGTAGAGGACGGCGATCCCGTGCTCGGCCAGGATCCGGAAGCTCCGCATGTCGACGACCAGGTTGTGGTAGCCGAACGAACTGCCGCGCTCGGTGACGGCGACCCGGGCGTTGCCGGTAGCCCGCGCCTTGTCGACCGTCCTCGCCATGTCGGCGGGCGCCATGAACTGCCCCTTCTTGATCAGGAGGGCCCTGCCGGTGGCCGCGGCCTCGATCACCAGGTCGGTCTGCCGGCAGAGGAAGGCCGGGATCTGGAGCACGTCGCAGACTTCGGCGGCGGCGGCGCACTGGCCCGGCTCGTGAACGTCGGTCAGCACGGGCAGGCCGGTGACCGCCTTGACCTCCTCGAGAGCCTTCAGTCCATCCGCCAGGCCGGGACCGCGGAAGCTGTCGCCGGAGCTGCGGTTCGCCTTGTCGAAGGAGGACTTGAAGATGAGCGGCAGGCCCAGGCGATGGCTCATCGCCCGGAGTTCCTGGCCGAAGCCAACCAGCCAGTCGCGGCCCTCGATCACGCAGGGACCGGCGATCACCGGCAGCGCGCCGCCGCCGAGCGCGACCCCCGGCGCGAGCTCGAAGCCGTCTGCCAAGACGTCCTCAGTTCGCCTCGGCGCTGCCGGCCGGCAACTCGTCGCCGGCGCTCGCCGAGGCGGCCGCGTTCCGCTCCCTCTGTTCCACCGCGGCGCGGATGTAGGAGACGAAGAGCGGGTGCGGGTCGGTCGGCCGCGAGCGGTACTCGGGGTGGAACTGGCAGCCGAGGAACCAGGGATGGTCCGGCAGCTCGACGATCTCGACGAACTTGCCGTCCGGGCTCCGGCCGGAGACGACGAGACCGGCGCTCTGGAGCGCGGCGAGGTACTTCTGGTTGACCTCGTAGCGGTGGCGGTGGCGCTCCTGGATCAGCATCCGTCCTTCCGCTTCCCCGGCCGACCCGGTGAAGACCTCGGCCGCCAGCGTGCCCTCTTCGACCAGGCAGGGATAGGCGCCGAGGCGCATCGTGCCGCCCATCTCCTCGACTCCGAGCAGATCGCGCAGCTTGTAGATCACCGGATCGGCGGCCGCTTCGTCGAACTCCGTCGAGTGGGCGCCCGTCAGACCGCAGGCGTTGCGGGACATCTCGATCACCATGCACTGCATTCCCAGGCAGATGCCGAACATCGGCACGCGCTTCTCGCGGGCGTAGCGGATCGCGCGGATCTTCCCCTCCACGCCGCGGGGGCCGAAGCCGATGGGAACCAGCAGGCCGTCGACCTCGAACAGTTCCTGCGGCCAGGACTCGGCCTCCAGGTCTTCCGCGTTGATGTAGACCAACTGGACCTCGACGTCGTTGGCGATGCCGCCGTGCATCAGCGCCTCGTTCAGGCTCTTGTAGGCGTCGGGCAGTTCGACGTACTTGCCCACGATGCCGATCCGCACCCGGCCCCGCGGGTTCCGGATGCGGTCGACCATCCGTTCCCAGCCGGCCAGGTTGCGCGGCGAACCCGGCAGGTTCAGCAGGTCGAGGAGCGACTCGTCCAGGCCCTCGCGGCAGAACATCAGGGGCACTTCGTAGATCGTGTCGACATCGCGGGCGGCGACCACGTTGCGCGCGTCGACGTTGCAGAACAGGGCGATCTTCGCCTTCGTCTCGGCCGGCAGGTCGCGGTCCACGCGGCAGAGCAGGATGTCCGGCGAGATGCCGATCGCCCGCAGTTCCCGCACCGAGTGCTGGGTGGGTTTCGTCTTCTGCTCGTCGGAGGCGGCGATGTAGGGCACCAGGGTGAGATGGAGGTTGACCGCGTTGTTGCGTCCGAGTTCCTGGCGGAACTGCCGGATCGCCTCCAGGAAGGGCAGGGACTCGATGTCGCCCACCGTGCCGCCGATCTCGACCAGGACGACGTCGGCGTCGCCGGCCACCCGCCGCATCCCGGCCTTGATCTCGTCCGTCACGTGGGGGATCACCTGGACGGTGTTGCCCAGATAGTCCCCGCGCCGTTCCTTGTTGATCACGGCCTCGTAGATCTTGCCCGTCGTGTAGTTGTGTTTCTTGCTCGTCTTGCAGGTCGTGAAGCGCTCGTAGTGCCCGAGGTCGAGATCCGCCTCGGCGCCGTCGTCGGTCACGAAGACCTCGCCGTGCTGGTAGGGCGACATCGTTCCCGGGTCCACGTTGACGTACGGGTCGAGCTTCATCATCTCGACCGAGAATCCGCGCGCTTCGAGGATCGCCCCGACGGACGAAGCGGCAACGCCCTTGCCCAGTGAAGAAACGACGCCGCCGGTGATGAAGATGTACTTGGCCATGGGGCTGATCCTCGTCTTGCCTGTCAGTGACTCACTTCGGCGAGCATCCGGCGCTCGGCTACCGCCAGGTCCCCCGGCGTGTCGACCCCGAGCGGCGCCTCGTCGACCGGCAGCACGCGGATGCGAATGCCGTTCTCCAGGGCGCGAAGCTGCTCCAGACCTTCACGGCGCTCGAGCGGCGTCTGCTCCAGGGCGGCGAGCCGCAGGAGCACTCTCCGCCGGTAGCCGTAGACGCCCACGTGCAACCGGACCGGCGCGGCCGGTTCTCCTTCGTCCGCGACTTGCCGGCGGAAGGGAATCCCCGCGCGGCTGAAGTAGAGGGCGTAGCCGTCGCCGCCGCAGACGACCTTGACCTGGTTCGGATCCTCGAGCGCATCCTCGTCGACTTCGGCGGCCAGCGTCGCCATGTCCTCCCCGGGATGAGCGCGAAGGTGCGAGGCCAGCCCGGTGATCGCCTCGGGATCGAGCAGCGGCTCGTCGCCCTGCACGTTGATCACGGCATCCGCCCGCCACCGGCGAGCCGCCCAGGCGATCCGGTCGGTGCCGCTCCTGCAGTCCTCCGGCGTCATCTCGCAGTGGCCGCCGAAGCCTTCCACCGTGCGGCGGATCTCCTCGTGGTCCGTCAGCACGACGACGGCGTCGAGCCCGGAGGCCGCGCTCGCCCGCCGGTAGACGTGCTCGATCATTGGTCGGCCGCAGATCGGTAGCAGAGCCTTCCTGGGCAGTCGGATCGAGTCATAGCGAGCAGGAATGGCACAGACGACGCCGACGGCGTCTGCTACGAGTCCAGCACTCGACACGGCCCACACTAACCGCGCGCCGCGCCGAGGGTCAAACTGTAGAGCCAGGAGGCCGCGACCCGTCCACTGGGTGCGCCGGCGCCCCCTCCGGCTGCCGCCGCAGGCATGTGGCCGCGGGTCTTCCGACCCGCGGATGACAACGTGCCGCGAAGCGGCGACGCTAGGCTCGCCGCGTGACGAGAACCCGCCCAGGCGCACTCGCCGTCGCGCTGCTCGCCATCGGGCTCGCGCAGCCGGGCTGCGTCAGCGCGCCGGCGCCGACCGGCGCGGCCGAGTGGATCTGGGCCGACGACGCCTCCGCCGCGCCGGGACAGCCGGCGGCCTATGTGCTGCTGAGCGACTTCGAGTTGCCGGCGGCGCCCAATGAGGCCGCACGGCTGTTCGTCGCCGCCGACCGCGAGTACGCGGTCCACCTGAACGGACACCAGATCGCCCGAGGCGCGTACCGCCGGGGTGAGCCGGTCGACGAGTTCCAGGTCGCCCACCTGCTGCGCGAGGGTCCGAATCGCCTGACGATCGAAGCGCGGACGCCCCATGGCGACGGCGGCGTGCTCGCCGGCATCGAGCTCGCGGACGCCTCGATGCCGGTGGTGACGGACGGCGACTGGCAGTTCACCGACGACTGGGATCCCCGCCTGGTCAAGGGAGAGACCCTCCTCGCCGACGCCCGCCCCGCGCTCCGGCCCGTGCGGGTCTGGGGACGGCCGCCGGTGGGCCGCTGGGGCCGCGTGAGCCGCGGTGACATGCGGAAGCCTGATCAGATCTGGCGCGCGGCCGGCGCCCGGCGCATCGTCCGCGTGACCGCGTCGCCGGGCCTCGAGATCGAGCCCGGACGGCGGTTGTCTCATCGGGTCGACTTCGGCCGGGAGGTCGACGGGGTGCTGGAACTCGACTTTCGACCGGCAGCTGCCGGCGACCCCCACGAACTGCGCATCTGTCTGGCGGGCGACTGCGAGCGGCTGCCCCTCGTGTTGACACCCGGCAGGCCGGCGTGGCGCGATTCGGCCCCGCGCAGCTTCGACACGGTGATCGTTACCGGCGTGCCCGGGTTGCGGGCGGTCCGGGCGCGGCGGTAGTCACGGTTCGTCCCAGTCGATGCCCGCCGGCGGTTCGAAGCGGCCGGGCGGCGCGCCGGAGCGGTAGTCGCCGACCTGGAAGCGGTTCTCGTTGCGCTGGGCGTCGTAGTAGGTCAGTTCGCGCAGCCGCTGGTCCCCGGCGTCGATCACGACCTGCACTTCCACGACGTCCTCGCTCGGCTCGAGCGGCCACAGGACGAGGCGCAGGCGGTTCCCTTCCACCGTGTCCAGCTCCGCCTCGTAACGGTCCCTGAGGTCGCTGGTCGTCAGCAGAAAGAAGTCGAGGCCGGGCGCGGGCTGTTCCGAGAGGTCGTAGCGCTGGCCGACCGTCTCGCCGGGATTCCAGTGGTGGACCGTGCGTCCGCAGAGCAGAAACGCCTTCTCGAACGGCGGGAAGTAGTCCCAGCGCAGGCAGCCGGGGAGGTCGATGGCGAGGCTGCCGCGCTCGGTTTCCCCATCCTCGGGCGCGAAGCCGAAGGGCACGAAGGTCTGCACGAAACCGGCCGACAGAGGGCCCGAGTCGTCAAGCACCCGGCGGAAATCCTCCAGGACCCGCCACGGGTCGTCGGCGGCCGGCGCCGCGGCCGCGCCGAAGCCGACCGCGGAGGCGACGACGGTCGCCAGCGCCGCAGCCCGGACCGCTGACATCAGTGCTTGAAGTGACGCCGGCCGGTGAGCACCATCGCGATGCCGTGCTCGTCGGCGGCGGCGACGATCTCGTCGTCGCGCACCGACCCGCCCGGCTGGGCGATCGCGGTCACGCCGGCGGCAGCCAGGGTGTCGACGCCGTCGCGGAAGGGAAAGAAGGCGTCGGATGCCGCCACCGTTCCGGCGAGTTCCAGTTGCGCCTTGTCCAGCGCGATCCGGCAGGAGTCGACGCGGCTCATCTGGCCGGCGCCGATGCCCACCGTCTGGTGCTCGTTGGTGACGACGATCGCGTTCGACCTGGTTGCCCGGCAGACCTTCCACGCGAAGTCGAGAGCGCGAAGCTGGGCGGCGTCCGGCTGAGCGCGGGTCGGACAGTTCCAGCCGGCCGGATCTTCCGGCGCGGCGTCGATCTGCTGGCCGAGAAAGCCGCCTTCGATGGCTCGCAGCTCCCACTGGCCGGGGACGGGCGAGAAGGCGGGGCATTCGAGCAGGCGCAGGTTCTTCTTCCTGCCCAGCCGCTCCCGCGCGGCCGGCTCGTAGGAAGGCGCCGTCACCACCTCGACGAAGAGCTTCGCCATCGCTTCGGCGAGAGCGCCGTCGAACGGCCGGTTGACCGCGATGATCGAACCGAACGCCGACACCGGGTCGCAGGCCAGCGCGCGTTCGTAGGCTTCGACCAGCGTGCCGCCGCGACCGACGCCGCAGGGATTGTTGTGCTTGACGATGACCACGACGGGGTCTTCCTCCGGACCGTCGAACAGCGCCGACAGCTTGCGCGCCGCGTCGGCGTCGAGGAGGTTGTTCCACGAGAGTTCCTTGCCCTGTAGCTGCCGGAAGCCGCCGAACACGCCGCCGCCGCCCACCTGCCGGTAGACCGCGGCGGCCTGGTGCGGGTTCTCGCCGTAGCGGGGCTGGAGGATCTGCTCGAGCTCAAGGTGCACCGTCGCGGGCAGGGACGCATGGTCGGCCTCGTCAACGGGCGCAGCACCGGCGCCGTTGCTCAGCCAGTCGGCGATCGCCGCGTCGTAGCTCCGCGTGTGACGGAAGGCCTTGAGCGCCAGCCCGCGGCGGACGCTTTCGGAGAGGCCGCCCTCGCTCTCGAGCGCCGCGAGCACGACCGGGTAGTCGGACGGGTCCACCACGACGGCGACGTTGGCGAAGTTCTTGGCCGCCGCCCGGACCATGCTGGGCCCGCCGATGTCGATCATCTCCACCGTGCCGTCCACCGTCGCGTCCGGGGCCTCGGCGGCGTCCTCGAACGGGTAGAGGTTGACCGCCACCAGGTCGATCGGGGGGATCTCGTGCTGCTCGAGTTCGTCGCGGTGCTCCGAACGCCGCCGATCGGCGAGGATGCCGCCGAAAATGCGGGGGTGCAGGCTCTTGACCCGGCCGTGGAGAATCTCCGGGTGGCCGGTGATCTCGGACACCGCGGTCACCGGCACGCCGCCTTCCGCGAGCTGCCGCGCCGTACCGCCGGTCGAGATGATCTCGACGCCCAGCTTCGCCAGACCCGATCCAAGATCCTCGAGGCCCGTCTTGTCGAAGACCGAAACCAGTGCGCGGCGAACGGGGAGCATCGGCGTCGGCGCAGCGTAGCACGCAGGATCCGCTGCCTCGGCCATTGCGCTTCGACGGCGCAAGCTGTTAGAAACCGTCTCCATCGTGCGGCCCGCGCGACGCTGCCCAGGTAGCTCAGTTGGTAGAGCACCTGACTGAAAATCAGGGTGTCGGTGGTTCGAATCCGCCCCTGGGCACCATGTCCGCGACCCGGTCAAGGCCCCCCTTCCAGACCGCCGGTGCGGAGGATTCGGAGAATCCGCAGGTATTCCGCAGTGCCTTCCAGAACGCTTCAACCGGGCTCCGGGAGCGGCAAGTAACGGCAATGAAAACACTTACGGCCGGACCGAGCCGCCTGCCCCGCCACCGGAGAAAAACGCCGTCTTGACACACCCTTCATACGGCCTGTACGTTGTTTCGCGGATAGGGACTGTGACCAAGAATCGCATCCTGATCCACCGGTCCTGAGACGAGACCTTCGGATCGGAGCCTGAGAAGGGCGAAAGTCACGTTCGCGTGGTGGGCGCCAGTCAAGGGCGAAGGTAGGAGGGTCAAGACTCGGACGCCGGGCTCGGCGGCAGGAGCCGCTGGGAGTCGGGTGACCCGGAGGCGCAAGCCAAAGGAAAACCGGATTCCGAAAAGCTCCAGTCATCGAGTGGCTCCCGTGGCCGACAGTCTTCCCGGGAGCGGCGCCGAAGGGCGAAAGCCTGACGGAGACGTTACTGGGAAGGCGGCTTCAGGGAAGCGGACGGCCGGAAAGTTGCCCGGCAGCAACGGAATGGCCGACCGGCAACTGAAGCGCCTCGTCGGCAGACCCTACGGGGGCTTCGTCGTGAGACCCGACCAGTCGAGCGACGGAGTGCCCCGCAGGCGTCAGGTCGGCAAAGGCCAGGCTTCGGTGAGTCCCCGGCTGGTGGCGCGCTCGCGCTCCAAGACCCATGCCCGCCAAGCTGTAGAGGTCCGAGAGATGCGAACGGTGGGGTGAGAGGCTGAGGTCGATTCGGGTGAAACTCCTGAAGCGGTCCCTATCCTCTTTTTTGGCCCGGCGGAAACCTAGCACGGTTCGCCCGTAAGTGCAACCTCGTCAGTAACTTACAGGTCATGGCGCCAGGCCCGGGGAGCGAACGCACCTCCAAAATGGGAGGGCCCCGCCGGTCAGACACTGGTCAGCCAAGCGTCACGCATCGGACGGAATGCTCCGAACGTAGTGTCCTTTAGAGTTATCGAAAACTCGGGGTCCGGTCCCGCGCTCGCGGCGGCCGGCCTCCCGGCGCAGGGAACCTTCGCCCCACGTAGCAGTCGAGAAGCCAGCCCATGCAGCGCGGTAACGGCACGTCGCAAGAGGCAGCGCCCAGGCGCGGCAAGCGCCGGGTCACCGCCCGCGGCCAGCCGCGCCGCCTGCGTTTCGGGAACTTCGAGTTCGATCCCGAGACGCTCGAACTGCACGGCGACAGGGAGTCGATTCGGCTCCAGCCGCAGCCGGCCAAGCTGCTTCACCTGCTGATCGCCAGCCGCGGCGCCGTCGTATCGCGTGAGGCGGTTCGGCGGCACCTCTGGCCCGACGAGATCCACGTCGAGTTCGACCAGAGCATGAATTCCTGCGTCAAACGCATTCGGGTGGCGCTCGGGGACAGCGCGGAGGCTCCCCGCTACATCGAGACGCTTCCGCGGATCGGCTATCGATTCCTGCAGCCCGTGATGGAAGTTCGGAAAGGTGATCCGCGGCTGCCGGCTCCGCGGGCCGCGCCGGCCGCGCCGAAGCCCCGGCCCCGGTCTCGACGGATCGCGGCCGCAGTGCTCGCAGCGGTGGGCGCGGCCCTTGGAATCGTCCTCACGGTCCTGATCTGGCATGCCCTGGACTCCCGGCCCGGCACCGCGAACGAGCCGCCGCGCCAGGTACTGGCGGTCCTGCCCTTCGCCGCCCTCGAGAACTGGACCGGCGCCGAGCCCTTCCGCCAGGCCCTGGCCCAGGAACTCATCACCTCACTCGCCCGCCACGGCTCGCAGAACCTCGCCGTCGTGGCCCAGGACGCCGGGCCCGACGTGGATACCGGCGCGGCGGTGCCCGGTGTCCACGCCGACTTCGTCCTCGACGGCCGCGTTCAGCGCGAGCAGGGCACGCTCCGGGTGTGGGCGCGCCTGCTGCTCGCGAAGGACGGCACCGTGCTGTGGACCGAGGCCTACGACGGCGCGGAGGACGAGATCCTCGTCTTCCAGACCGAAGTGAGCGCCCGGATCGGCGACGCCGTGCTCGGGCGCCTGGCGCAGCTCGTCGAGGAAGACCCGCGCACCCAGCTAGCTCCGCCAGGAGCCGGGGCGGCCGGATAACGCGACGGCGGCCGCCAGTTCATCCAGGAAGCGCGTTCGCGCGACCTCCTCGCCTCCGAAGCGCAGGAGATGCTCGGTGACCTGCTGGCAGTCGATGAAGGCGAAACCCCAGTTCCGCAGACGGTCGACAAGGTGAACCAGGGCGACCTTGGACGCGTTCGAACGCCGCGTGAACATCGACTCGCCGAAGAACGCGCCGCCGACGGCGACCCCGTAGAGGCCGCCGGCCAGCTCGCCGTCCGCGAGACACTCGACCGAATGCGCGAACCCCCTGCGGTGCAGGCGATCGAACGCATCGATCAGAGGCTGCGTGATCCAGGTGCCCGGCCTGCCCGAACGGTCCTCCGAGCAGGCGGTCATGACCTCACGGAAGCGCGTGTCGACCGTGACCTCGAAGCGACCTTGCCGCAGTTCCTTGCGGAGGCTCCGCGACACCCGGAACCGCTCCGGGTAGAGCACCAGCCGCGGGTCGGGCGAGAACCAGAGCATGGGTCCGTCCGCGCCCAGAAGCGGCCAGGGGAAGATGCCCGCCCGGTACGCGGCCAGCACGCGCTCCGGTTCGAGGTCGCCGCCCACCGCCAGCAGGCCGCTCGGGTCCGCCAGCTCCGGAGACGGGAAGTCCAGACTCCGTTCGTCGAGCTGGAAGGGGCCCCGCCGGTTCATCGCCGGCGGCTCACACGTTGAACCGGAAGTGAACGACCTCGCCGTCCCGCACCGGGTAGCCCCGGCCCTCCAGGCGCAAGGTTCCGCGATCCCGGCAGGTCGCCATCGAGCCGGCGTCGATCAGCTCCTGCCAGTCGACGACCTCGGCGCGGATGAAGCCGCGTTCGATGTCCGAGTGAACGGCCCCGGCCGCGGTTCCGGCGGTGTCGCCGCGGCGAATGGTCCAGGCACGCACCTCGTCCTCGCCGACGGTGAAGAAGGAGATCAGCCCCAGGAGGCGGTAGCCCGCCCTCACCACGCGCACCGCGCTGGGCTCGTCCAGGCCCGCTTCGGCCAGAAAGGCGCCGCGGTCCTCCGGCTCGAGGCGCGAGATCTCCTCTTCGAGGGCAGCGCTGACGGCCAACCCGTCGGCGCCGGGCGGAAACTCGAGACCGGCGATCGCGTCCCGGTCGCCCGCGACCTCCTCGTCGACGTTCAGCACGACCAGCATGGGCTTCAGGGACAGCAGTCCGTAGCCCCGCAACTGCTTCTCTTCATCGTCGCCGAACTCCATCGACCGGAGCGACGTCTCCGCTTCGAGCGCGGGAAGAACACGCTCGGACAGGAGAGCGCGCTCGCGCTTCTCCCGGTCGGTGAGGCCCCGCTTCCGGGCCTGGACCAGGCGCTCGAGCCGGCGCTCGACCAGCTCGTAGTCCGCGAGGATCAGCTCCAGGTCGACCGCGGCGACGTCGCGCGCCGGGTCGACGCCGCCGGCCGGGTGGACGAGTTCCGGATCCTCGAACGCGCGCACGACGTGAACGAGCGCGTCCATCATCCGCAACTCGGCCAGGTCGAGGGTCTCGCCCCGGCCGCGGTCGATGCCCGGGACGTCCACGAAGCGCACCTGCGCCGGCACGTAGCGCCGTGGGCTGTAGAGCTCGCGGAGCCTCTCCAGTCGCGGATCGTCGACATGCGCGACGCCGACGTTCGTCGTCCTGGACGCCTTGAACTTCGCGGTCTCCTGACGCGAGGCCGTCAGCGCGTTGAAGAGCGCCGTCTTGCCCGCCTTCGGCAGGCCGAGGATGCCGAGCTGCATCCGGAGCGCCTTTCAGACGCCCGCGCCGAAGTTGGCGGCGAGGACGGCCAGGTCCTCGCCGTCGACCTGACCGCTGCCGTCGAGGTCGGCGTCGGCGTCGTAGCGACGCGAACTCGCGCCGGCGCCGAACGCCAGGCCCAGGCGGACCAGATCCGAGCCGGTGACCCGTCCGTCCCGGTCGACGTCGCCCGGCGGAATGACCGCACCGAAGACCTGGAAGCGGCCGAGCGAGCGGTTGAAGACGTTCCCGTTCAGATCCCATGCGCGAAGGGTCATCGTGACCACGCCGCTCAACGGGACGGGCGGCTTGTAGCTCCACTGCAGACGGCGTCCATCGTCGTCCACGACAGGCGCCGGCGACGGCGCGCCCCCGACCACGAGCGTTGCCGACCCTTCCACGATGTCGCTGCCGAAATCCGTCACCTCCACTTCCACCGCGGCTTCGGCCGGGATCTGAATCGCGCCGTGCGCGGGTTCGAGCCGGGTCGGCACGGGCGGGACGGTATCCGTCCCGAGGAGGACATCGGCGAAGACCGCCGCCAGCAGGTCGTAACCCGGTCCGTTCGGGTGCCCCACGGGGTCCTCCTCCCCCGCGTAGTAGTACTCCCGGAACAGCCGCGGCCTGGTACTGAACACCTCGAACGGATCGACCAGGCCGCGGCCGCGCTCCGCGGCCAGCCGCCGGATCGCCTGAACGAGGTCCTGGTTCTCCACGTTGTTCGGGTCGAAACGGGCATTCAGCAGGCGTGGAATCAATGTCGCGTGGTACGGCCGGCGGCCAGCCTCGGCCGCCAGCGAAGCCATCCGGTCCAGGTTGAACAGGGTCGTCTCCGGCGAGATTCCCCGGCTGATGTCGTTCGTGCCTTCCATCAGCAGCAGACAGTCGCCGGGCTCCGCGAGCACGCCGTCGATGCGCGCCAGCCCCTCCGGCGTCCGCTCGGCGCCCACGCCGCGGTTGTCGACGACGAGCCCGGGAACCAGTTCCTCCAGGCGCGGCGGGTAGCCGGGCGCCTCCCGCCCCGGATCGTCGCCCACGCCGGCCGTGATGCTGTCGCCGAACGCCTTGCAGCGACCGGGCGTCTGGGCCGTGGCGGAGGCAGCGAACGTAATGGCGCCGACGAGACTCGCGACGGCGAGCCGGAGGGCCCGCGGGGCGCTGCCAGGGGACCCGATGAGGTAGCTACCGGCCAATGGGCGGCCATCCTACAAAGCGCCGGGTTCGGACCGTCAGACGGGTTCCTTCTCTCCCGATTATGTGCTATTGTGCATGTTTGCACATCCTGTCAGTCTTCCCTGGCAGTTTTCCTTGGCAGTTTTCCTTGGCAGTTTTCCTTGAACTTGGGGGCCCATCGCGCCCTTGAGGAGAAGAACGGAATGATGAGGCAAACCTGCGGTCTGGTTCTGGCAGTTCTGCTCGGAGTTCCCGCCGCGCTTTCGGCACAGGGGACGTCTTACGTCCTGATCGGCGACAGCGACGACGCCAGGGAAGTTCTGCTCAGCGTTCACAACCCGACCGGCCACGGTCAGAGCTTCGACGTTCTCCCGATCGCCGCGGGAACCAACGGCGTCCATCGCTCGACCTCGCCGACCCGCATCGACGTTCCGGCCGGACGCACGGTGGTCTACTCCGAGCTCGCCGGCGGCGGCCCCGCGATGGTCGAGCTGACCGCCCACGGCGAGCTCACCTTCCAGGCGTACCTGATGCCCCTGAACTCGAGCGGCAGCCGGGTCGGTCTGCGCCAGCAGGTCCCGATCGTCGACTCGGAGAGCCTCATCCGCGGCGGCAACTGGGCCTATGTGACCGGACTGCGCCGCGACTCCTACGATCGTTCCGACTACGCGATCCTGAACCTCTCCCATTCGACCAACGCCTGCGAGCACCGGGTCCGCAGCCGCGAAGGCTACTGGGCCCGGGAGTCGAGCGTCCTGAAACACCCGCCCCTGTCCCTTACCTACGTGGCCGACGTGCTCAAGGTGGTCGGCGTGGAGCTTGGCGATCGCTACACCATCTCGACCAACTGCGGCGACAGCTTCTACGTGGCGGCGCTCGTTTCGGACGACAGGAATGACAGGCTGACCGTGCTGGAGCCGTCGCAGAGCGGCGTGTCGAGCCTGAGGCCGCCCGGATACGACGAGCCACCGGCGACACCGGACCCGGAAACGCCCGACCCGCCGCCGCCTGCCGGTTGCCCCAGCGGCTGGAACTGTCTGAATCCGGACCGAACGAGCCACACGGTGAGAAGGCAGGACCTCCAGTACATCTTCCGCGCCGGCCTGGAGGCCGGCAGCTATCGCTCCGTCGAGCTGGAGTTCAACCTGCGCACGACCAGCATCGACCCGGCAGGGGCCCAGATCTTCTGGCTCGGCATCAACCGCCACAGAGACCTGCTCGGATTCACGGTTCAGCGTCGAAGCGACCTGTTCGTCCGCCACGGCCTTGGCGTCACCCACACCGACAAGGCCCGCCTCGTCCTGCCGCGGGCGTTGAGGCCGAATCAGACGTACAGGCTGAGCTACAGCTACAACGCCGGCGGGGAGGTTTCCCTCTGCGTGACGGACAGTCAGGAGACGCGGTTCTGCTCCCGGGGCACGGCGAACGTCGACTCGCTCTCCTTCACCGCCTCCGATCGACTCGTCCTGGTCATGGGCAGCGATGGCACCGAGGAGATCGAGCCGCCGCAGTGGGGCTGGACCTACAGCGACATCCGACTGCGCGCTCGAAAGAACTGAGGCAACCTCAACACCCCCTCCCGCTTCGCCCGGCGCGGGATCCCCGCCTCGCGATTACGGCCATAATGTAGCCGCATGAGGCCGCGCCGAGCCGGAGTCCACCTGTCGCTAGCGCTCGGCGCCGCGGCCCTGTGGACGGGCTGCGCCGAGGCGCCGCCGGTCCACCGCGGGCCTATCGTGCTGATCACCATCGACGCGTTGCGCGCCGACCTGGTCGGCACCGGGCTGCTGCCGAACCTGGATCGCCTCGCAGCCGAGGCGGACTGGTCCGGCACGGCGATCACGACGTCGAGCTGGACGGTGCCGTCCATGGCGTCGCTGTTCACCGGCCAGCAACCCTGGCGTCACGGCAGTTGGCACAGCGCCCGCGCCCACCTGCGCGACGACGTGGCGACCCTGCCCGAGATCCTCCGTGAGCTCGGCTACGAGAACGCGGCCTTCCGGTCGAACAGTTGGCTCACACAGACCTTCGGCTACGTCCGCGGCTTCGACCGCTTCGGTCCCGTGAGCCGGATGGAACGGGTCACGGAGGTCCTGGCGGCGCTCGACGGCGGTCCGCAATTCGTGTGGATGCACCTGCTGCCGCCGCACGCGCCCTACCGCCGCCACGCCCGCTATCTCGACCGCCTGGACGCGCCACGCGACGACCTGCCGGAGCGAATCACCCCGCTCGACATGCGGCCGTTCGCGGACCCGGAGAGGCCGCTGGACGCGGATCAGCGGGAAAGGGCCTGGCAGCTCTATCAACTGACCGCCGCCCACGCGGACAGCCAGGTCGGCGAGATGCTGGAGGCGCTGCGCGACAGCGGACACTTCGACGAAGCCCTGATCGCCGTGACCTCCGACCACGGCGAGGAGTTCGGCGAGAACGGCCAGGTTCTGCACGGCAACAACCTGCACCGCGTGCTGATCGAGGTTCCCCTGATCGTCAAGCTGCCGGTGGGCTGGCCCCGTGCCATCGATCCCGGCGCGACCGTGGCCAACCACCGCCTGTTCTCCACGCTGATCGAAGCCGCCGGCGGGACGCCGCCGCCCGGCAGTCCGCCCAGCCTGTTCGAACCCAGCGCGGACGGAGCGTTGTCCGAGCTCTACCTGGGCAACGGCGTGAACCGGATGTCCCTGGTCGAGGGCGATCGCCAGCTCATGTGGACCAGCCGTTTCGCGCCCGCCGAGGCGCGCTACTACGACGCGATGCTGGCGCTCGCGGGCGCTGAGCCGCCGTCGCCGCTGCCGGAAGCGCCGGAGGAAGTGACGGCTCGCCTCGAACGGGAGTTCGAGAACGCGCCGCCGCTGATGGGGGCGGCCGGCACGCGGCCCGGGCTCCAGGCCTTCGACTGGGGCGCCGACGGCACGGTCGAGCCGGGCGCCGCGGAAGACGACTTCGCGCGCCGACTGCAGGAGCGCTGGCAGGCGGAGAACGGTTCCGACCTGGCCGCCCGGCTCGCCGAACGCGGCGAGCCCGAGATCAGCCCGGAAGAGATGGAACGGCTTCGCGCCCTGGGCTACGTCGTGACGTCGCGCAAGCCGGCGCCGGACGGCGAGTAGTCGGAAGGCGAGTCGTCGGAAGACTTGCGCTACAGCCGCGGCTTGCTCGCGGGCCGGAGCCGCAGGTCGTAGACCTCGGCCGACGGCGGCAGCGCGGCGGCGTCGACGATCGCGGTCGCCACGTCCGCGGGGTCGAGGAAGCGCTCGGCGTCGTAGCGCTGGCCGAGACTCCGACAGACCTCCCGCTGCATCCGGCCGCGGGTCCTGCCGGGGTAGACGCTCAGCACCCGGACGCCGTCGGCGTTCACTTCGGCGCGCAGGCCGTCGGCGACCGCGCGCAGCGCGTGCTTGCTCGCGGCGTAGGCGGCGCTGCCGGCGCCCGCCCCGAGACCCGCCGTCGAGTTGACGAACACGACCAGACCGCGGCGGGCGCGGAGCGCCGGCATCAGTCGCCGGGTCAGAAGGTACGGAGCGCGGACGTTGACGGCGAACTGGAGATCGAGGTCCCCGGCCGGCGCCGATTCGACGGAGCCCGCGCGGAAAGCGCCGGCGGCGTGGACGAGGAGGTCGACGCCGTCGCCCAGCGACTCCACGGCCGCGCCGGCCGCCTCGACCGCCGGCTGCCCGGAGAGGTCTCCGGCGACGGTCCGAACGGCCGCGGCGCCTTCGTCCAGCTCCGCCCCGATCTCCCGCAGCCGCGCCCCGTCCCGGCCCAGGAGCAGCAGGGACGCCCCTTCCCCGGCGAGCGACCGGGCGACCGCGCCGCCGATCGCGCCGGTGGCCCCGGCCACGACCGCGACCCGTTCGGCAAACCTCGACACGCGCGGAGCTTACCGGCCGGTAAGCTGCGGTTGATGCCGAGGTCGCTTCGCCTGACGCTGACGATCCTCGCCTTGGCCGGCGCGTTCCCCCCGGGAATCGCCGCCGACGGGCTCACCGCCTACCGCGGATCGGCCTGGGCGCACCTGCAGGCGACCGCCGAACCGCCCGTCCTGTGGCTGGGGACCGAGCGTTCCGTCGAGTTGCCCGAGGCCGGAGCGATGGGCGCCGCCCGCTACGACGACCTCGTTCTGCTCAACCCGCAACCCGACGGCGGCGTCGAGTGGGCGGTCGCCGGCCTCGCCCGCGGCGCGGACGGGCCGGGCTTCCTGCTGTACGCCGGACGCGGGACGGAAGTGACCGCTCTGCCGGCGCCGGAACGGGCGGGCCCGGGAAACCGGCTCGCCTCGGCCCGGTGGCTCGCGTCGGACGGCCCCGAGCCCCTGCACGGCCTCGCCTGGCTCGAAGCGAGCCGTCCACGCGCCCAGGAGGTCTGGCTGGCGCCCTGGCGCGACGGCGCGTTCGAGGCTTCCGTCCGGCTGGTCGCGGATGGCCCCGGTTCCCAGACCGCTCTCGACGCCGCGGTGCTCGCCGACGGTTCCTGGCTGCTCGTCTGGTGCGCCTTCGACGGCGAGGACGACGAGCTCGTCTGGCGGCACCGCCAGCCGGACGGAAACTGGGTCGGCGGCCGCGTCTCGGCCGACAACGGAGTGCCCGACATCACGCCCCGGCTCCTCGCCACCCCGGACGGCGCCGCGGTCGCCTGGAGCCGCTATGACGGCCGGGTCTACCGGGTGCGGACGGCGCGCTTCGAGGACGGACGCTGGAGCGACGAGGACTGGGCGGGTCCACCCGATTCGCTCTACCCCGAGTGGGCCGGCGACGACGACACGCTGCTCTACCTCGAGGGCGCGACCCGGACCTGGACCGCGGCCGGGCCGGCGTCGACGCTGCGCTTCGAGGCGGCGACGGCGACATCGGCGACGCCCGTTCTCGACCGCGACTCCACGTCGGGTCTCCCGCGCGCGCTCTGGCCGGGCACGTCCGGCTGGCGCGCGGAACCCGGACGGCCCGCCGGGGTACGACCGTGAGGAGCACGATCCGGGCACTGGCCGCTCGCTTCCAGGCCCGACTCCGGAGCGGCGAAGGACTGTTCGCGAGCCGCCCGGCGGTCGTGACGCTGGCGGCCCTGAGCCTCTTCCTGCTGGCGGTGCCGTTGACGATCGGCAAACCCGGTCAACCGGCGACGCTCAAGGCGGACGAGCCCGCCTACCACCTGATGGCGCTCAGCCTCGCCCGCGACCTCGACCTGAGCTACGAGCCCGCGGACGGCGACCGGCTGCTCGAGGAGTTCCCGTTCACTTCGACCGGCAACCTGATCCTGATGACCTCGGACGGCTGGCAGACCGTCCACTACGGCAAGCCGCTGGCCTACCCGCTGTTCGGAGCGCCCTTCGCCGCCCTGTGGGGCGCGAACGGGCTGCTGTTCTTCAACATGGCGCTCTTCGTCGCCATGCTGTGGCTGGCGGCGATGTTCCTGGCGCGGCGGGCCTCGCCCGCGGTCGCCGCCGCCTTCGCCTGCGGCCTGCTGCTGCTCTCGGCCTGCTCGCGCTACGTCTTCTGGCTCCAGCCCGAGGTGTTCAACATGTTCGGCGTCTTCGGCGCCCTCTACTGGGGCTTCGAGAACCGCCGGCGCGCCTGGTGGCTGACGGCCCTCTCCGGCGTGCTGCTGGCATTGCCCGCGTACAACAAGCCGATGTTCGCCGCGATCGCGCTGCCGCTGGCCGGCGCCTACCTGCTGCGGCGGCAGTGGCGGACGGCCGCCCTCTGGATCGCCGGCTTCGCGGCCACGCTGGCGCTGCTCTCGGCGATGTCGCTCGGCTGGACCGGCCAGCTCCTGCCCTACCTGGGCTCCGATGTGCGGGCGGCGGTCCGCGTCTGCGAGCCGGGCGGCTGGCCGGCGGAGATCGTCGAGGCGCGGCGGGTCGCCGAAGGGCAGGCCCCGACCACCGGCGAAGCGGCGGCCGCCGTCACCATTCCCGAGTCGCCGACCGGCAACACGTTCTCCTGGCTCTTCCGCATTCCCCGCCAGTCGTTCGGCGAAGTCGTCGAGAACGCCGGCTACTTCCTGGTCGGCCGCCATGCCGGCCTGCTGCCCTACCACCCGTTCGCGGCTCTCGCCTTCGGCCTGTTCCTGTTCGGCGGCCGCCGCGACCGGGACCGCTGGCTGCTGGTCCTCGGGCTGGCAGCGGTCGCCGGCTACTTCCTGCTCTTCATCGGCTGGAACTGGCAGGGCGGCGGCGGCTTCATCGGCAACCGCTACTTCGTCAGCGTGATGCCGGCCTTCCTGTTTCTCGTGCCCGGCCGGATCCCGCCCTGGACGTTGCCGGCCGGGGGGCTCGCCGCCGGCCTGTTCACCGGCGCGATGGTGCTTGCGCCGTTCGGCGTCACCGTGCCCGCGCCGACGCTGCAGGCGCACACCCGCAACGCGCCGCTCCGCTACCTGCCGTTCGAGTTCTCGTTGCGCAACGTGCCCGGCTACGAGCGGAGGAGCATCGCGGGCACGCGGATCCTGGGCCGTGCCGACCGGGTGCTGGAACGCGGCGGTGCCTGGTGGGTCGCCGCCCGCGGTCCGAGCGAACTGTTCCTCGAGTCCCGGCACCGGTACGACAGCCTGACGCTCTTCGTCACTTCGCCCGTGGCGCCGAACCGTGTGCGCCTGCGCCTCGACGGCGGTCCGGCGGTCGACGTGGAGTTCGCCGAGGCCGGCCGGCGCCAGCGGGTGACCCTGCACTCCCGGAAGCCGCACAGGACGAGGAGGCGCGACGGCCACCGGAGCTACGTCCACCGCCTGCGCGTCGAGACCACCCGCGGCGCGCCCACCGTCTGGACCAGGGTGCGGCCGCCCGCGCCGTGCGCCGTCTACGCCTGGAACCGCGAGACCGAAGAGACCTTCTACCTCGGCGCCGAGCTGCGGCTCCTCGCCAGCGAGGAGCACATGAACGCCGAGGTCTTCGCGGCCCGGATCGGCACCGTCGGCCTGATGCCGGCCGCGCTGCCCGCCGGGGCGGAGGTCGAGCTCCCGGTCGGCGTGACGAACGAGTCCCAGGTGACCTGGCGGCGCCAGGGTTACGTCGGGGTCAACCTCGCGTCCCGCTGGCGGCAGGGGATCGCGACCGGCGAGGGCGAGGAGCCCGGCCCGCGCATCGCCCCGGAAGGCCGGCGCAGCCTGCTGACGGAGTTGGCGCCCGGCGGCTTCGAGACGGTGATGCTGCGGGTGCGGGCACCGGACGAGCCGGGCGGCTACACCCTGGAGATCGACCTCGTGTACGAGCAGGTCGCCTGGTTCGAGCAGCGCGGCGGCGTACCGCTGCGGCTGCCGATCCGCGTGGAGGAGCCATAGCAGTCCGTCGGCGTGGCACACACTGGGTGCGCCGGCGCCCTCGCCGGCATCCGGCGCAAGGCGCCGGCTGCTGGACCTTCCGCCTCCTCCTACTCCACTTCCTCCAACAGCCCTGCCTCCCGAAGCGCCTCCGCGGCCTCGCCGACGACGCCCGGCGGCAACCCCGAACGCTCCGCGATGTCGTCCAGGGAGTGCTCGCCGTCGCTCTGGTTGAGCACCCAGAGCATGGCGATCTCGAAGTCCCTGCGGCCGGCGCCGCCGAGGCCGCCGTAGAGGCCGCGGCGGCCGAGCTGGGGTTCGCCGAAGGGCTCGAGGTTGCGGTAGCGGCGGCCGCCGGCGGGGGGTTGGGACCGTGCTGGGGCTGATGGAGCGTCCGGGCCGGTGCTGACGGCGCTTCCCTGGCCGGCTTCGGCCGCGGCCGGCGGGTGTGCCCGCGCACCCGATCCTTCCTCCAGCACGGCGGCGGTCGCCAGGTAGGCCGCGAGCGAGCCGGCGAGGGCTTCCGCGGCGATGAACGAGAGGTCGTCCGCGGAGGTGTGGTACTCGGGGTAGCGGCCCCAGGGGGTGCGGGTCAGAACGCCGACCGGCAGGTCGAAGCCGGGGGAGCAGTACTGGCGCTCGTCGTAGCCGAAGGGGAAGAAGTCCTCGGTGACGAGATCCTCGCCGAGGTCGGCCAGGGCGGCGGCCACGGCACGGTCGATCCCGGCGTCGCCGTGGCGGCTCCTCTTGTAGTGGAAGGCGCCGGCGTCGCCCAGGTTGGCGGCGATCAGGCCGTGGCGGAAGGTCTCCAGGCGGTCGCGGTTCCGGTCCAGCCAGGCGATCGCGCCGATGCCGCCCGGCGCGAACAGGAAGCGGTAGCTGTAGCGGCGCTCGGGAATCCGGGCCAGGGCCTCGGCCAGATGGACCGCGACGGCGATCCCGGAGAGGTTGTCGTTGGCGAGCTGGGGGTGGCAGACGTGGCTCGAGACGAGGACCTCTTCGGCGATCGAGCCGGGCAGCAGGCACTCGCCCCAGGTCATCGAACCGTCCTCGAGCGAGGCGTCGATGAACACCTCGTACTCGCCGTCGGGCAGTGACTCGAACAGGCGATGGGGCAGGCAGAAGCCCCAGGTCTCCTCGTAGTAGGAGGTGCGGTAGGGGATCAGGTCCGGCTGTTCCGGCAGGCTGTGGAGATGGGGCCGCAGCTCGTCGAGCGTCATCCGGCGGTGAACCGGCGCGCTGTAGCCGACCAGGTGGAGGTTGTGGTCGGCGAAGTCGACGACCCTTCGGCCCGCGGGATCCCGGATCCACGCCTCCCGCGGGTTCCACTCCCGCGGCACGGTCCAGTCGAGGACCGGCCTGCCGGTGGGAAGCTCCTGGATGTCGAGCGGGATCCGCCGGCTTATCCGTTCGAGCGTGGCGCGCACGCCGTCCCCCGTGAGGCTCCGGGGGATCGGGTAGAGCTCGGCGGCGAAATCCATCATCGACCGGCCCGCGGCGTCGCGGTCGAGGGCGTCGAGGGCCTGCCGAACGCTGGACATGGGCCTATTCTGGCCCAGTGTCAATGGCCATCGCTGTCCGTCGCTGCGCCGGTGTGTCGGTGCGCCGGCCTTCTGGCCGGCTCGCGGGCGAGCCGCGAAGCGGCGCAGCCCGGACAAAGCAGCCGCCGGCCGGAGGCCGGCGACGATCTCCGGCCGCCTGCGGCGGCAGCCGGCCAGAAGGCCGGCGCACCGACAGACCGACACTCGACCGCTACAGGTAGCCCATCGCCTTCAGACGCTCGATCTCCTGGCGCGTCCGCTCGACGTCCGTGCCGCCGACTGTGTCGACGGGCTGCCACGCGTCCCCGTAGGTCGCAACCCGGCGGGCCGAGGCCGGATCCGGCGGTGTTTCAAACGCGCCTTCCAGAACCCGGCCCTCGGCGTCCTCCGGGACTGGCAACCCCAGCAGCGCCAGCACGGTCGGGAAGACGTCGAACACGTGGCTGCTCTCCAGGCGGTGGCCGCGGCGGATGCCGGGGCCGTACAGCAGCAGGACTCCGTCCGGGCCGTGCCGGTGCTGGGTGTACAGGCGGTGGACGAAGGTCGGCGACTGACCGTGGTCCGAGACGATGACGAAGACGGTCTCCGGCCCCAGGGCTTGCCGCAACTCACCGACCAGGCCGTCGATCCACCGGTAGACGTCGGCCACGGCCTCCCCGTGCTCCTCGATGCCGGCCCGGGAGACGAACGGGAACAGCTCCGGCTCGGCCCAGCGCCAGCGCTGGTGGGAGACAGTGTCCGGTTCATGGGTGTTGAGGTTGAGGAAGCGCGGCGGCGGCAGGCCCTGCCCGGCGCGGTGCTCCAGCAGGGTAAGCACGGCCCGGTGCTGCCAGTCGAGGTCCGGCCGGCCGGCGGCCGCGTCCAGGACCTCCTGAGGCACGTCGGGCGGCTGGGCGAACCAGTCGAGCGTCGCGCCCGCGCCGCCGGAGGCGGCCAGCGCGTCGTTCAGGCCGTAGCCGAGCATCCGGCTCGACGGCTCGAGCATCTCCTGCGCCGGGAACGAGTAGAAGTAGCCGTCGACGACGACCGTCGGCAGGCCGGCCCGGTCCGCGATCTCCCAGATCGGCGGCGACGCCAGGTCGAGCCGGTTGACGAAACGCCGCGAGATCACCGGCGCCCGGGCCACCTGGTCGATCAGCTCCTTGAAGCTCGTGCGGTGAACCGGGAACAGGCCGGCGCCCGAACCGGGAAAACGGATCCGGTAGAAGTCGTGGACGCCGTGGCGCCTCGGCGCCTCGCCGGTGTAGATCGACGCCCAGATCACGGCGGAGTTCGCGTCGCTGATCGTCCCGAGGCGGCTCGACGTACCGTCGCGGACGAACTCCGCCAGGTTCGGCAGCTCGCCGGCGTCGATCAGCTTGTCGAGCATGTCGGGGTCCACCCCGTCGAAGCCGAGCAGGGCCACCGGCGGCCCTTCGCCGGCGACCAGCGCCGTCGGGTCGAAGGACGCCGCCTCTCGTTCCGGAACGAGCCGGAACGCGATCGGCAACGCCACGTGGGCCGCGACCAGGGCGATCGCGAGCGCGGCCACGAGTCGCGGCAGTCGACCGGAGCCGGAAAGACCGACGACCCGAGCCGCCAGCGCCCGGGTGACGATCCAGATGGCGGCGCCCGCCAGGGTGCAGGCCACGGCAAGGAACAGCGCCATGCTCCAGACACCGGCGGGCGTGAACCAGGGGACCTGCCCGTAGGTCAGGCCGTAGAACAGGACGAGTTCGAAGAAGACGACATTGAAAAGGCAGGCGGCGAGCAGCACCGGATTGCCGGCCGGCCTGCGCCGCAGTTGGGCGAGCGTCCGCCACAGCAGGCCCAGGCCGCCGAAGGCGGCGCCCGCCCAGACTCCGTAGAGCAGCGCGAAGAGAAGGAGCGCGGCGATTCCCGCGACGGCGCTGTCCGTCCGGTTGTGCACCAGGTGCGCCAGCGAGATCGGGCCGCCGAACAGCAGCGCGCCGAACAGCAGACCGGCCCTCAGGTCGCGGCCGCAGGCGACCAGCGACCCGCGAACGAAGGAAGCGGCGCCAGCACGTTCGGCCACGGGCCGGGATGATACGGCAGCGCTGGTAGGGTCGCGCTCCCCGCGTCGCGGCGACGCGGGCCGAACCGCGAGTTGCTCTAGGGAACCGGACATGGCGAACGTAGTCGTCGTCGGCATGCAGTGGGGCGACGAAGGCAAGGGCAAGATCATCGATCTCCTCTGCCCCGCCTTCGACGCCGTGGTTCGCTTCCAGGGCGGCAACAACGCCGGCCACACGGTGAAGTTCGGCAGCGGCGAGGGCGACGAGCACTTCGCGCTGCACCTGATCCCGTCCGGCATCCTGCACCCGGGAACGGCCTGCTACCTCGGCACCGGCATGGTGATCGACCCGGAGGCCTTCCTGGGCGAGGTCGATCAACTGGAGCAGCGCGGGGTTCGACCCGCCGGCCGGCTCAGGATCTCCGACCGCGCCCATGCCCTGACGCCGGTCCACGTCGCCCTCGACCGGGTGCGCGAGGAGGCGCGCGGCGCGGACCGGATCGGCACCACGGCCAAGGGCATCGGCCCGGCCTACGAGAGCAAGATCGGCCGCACCGGCATCCGCCTGGCCGAACTCGTCGCCGGCGGCGAGGCGATGATGAAGAGGCAGATCGTGCGGGTGGCGGACTTCGAGCGCCCCGCCGCCGAAGGCGCAGAACTGAACCCCGAAGCCGCGGCGGCGGACTTCAGCCGCTGGGCTGAGCGCCTCGCTCCCTACCTCTGCGACCTGTCCGTCGAGCTGGACGGTCTGATCCGGAAGGGCGGCACCGTGCTCTTCGAGGGCGCCCAGGGCGCGCTCCTCGACGTCGACCACGGGACCTATCCCTACGTGACGAGCTCGAACTCGACGACCGGCGGCGCGGCCGTCGGCAGCGGCGTACCGCCGACGGCGATCGACGGCGCGATCGGCGTGGTGAAGGCCTACACCACCCGGGTCGGCGAGGGGCCGATGCCCACCGAGCTCGTGGACGGCGTCGGCCTCCACCTGCGGGACCGCGGACACGAGTTCGGCACGACGACCGGCCGGCCGCGGCGCTGCGGCTGGCTCGACCTGGTCGTCCTGCGGCACGCGAGCCGGGTGAACGGCGCCCGTAGCCTGGCGCTGACGAAGATCGACGTGCTCGACGAACTGGACGAACTCCAGGTCTGCGTCGCCTACCGCATCGGCGGCGAAGTGGTGCGCAACCTGCCTGCGGTCACCGACCGGCTGGAGGCCGCCGAGCCCGTCTACCGCACCTTCCCCGGCTGGAAGCAGGATACGCGCGGCGTACTCGACCGGAGCGACCTGCCGCAAGCGGCTCTCGACTACATCGACTTCCTCGAGCAGGAACTCGACGCGAGCACGGACCTGATCTCTTCCGGCCCGCGGCGCGAGGAGACTATGGTGAGCGGCGGTGGACGGCTCGAGGAGTGGCTGGGGGAGCGGTTCGGGACGGTGCGGGCGGCGGTCGACGAGTAGTCCGGATTCCGCCCGCGGCGGATGCCGGCCGGAAGGCCGGCGCACCCGGTGGCGGATGCGGGCGGGGCGCCGCGGCACCCAGTGGCGGGCGTATACTGCGCCGGGCCGTTAGCTCAGTTGGTAGAGCAGTGGACTTTTAATCCAAGGGTCGGGGGTTCGATCCCCTCACGGCCCACCAGACGGTTCGCTGGCGCGACAGAGACTGGGTGCGCCGGCGCCCTCGCCGGCATCCGCCGCAAAGCGGCGGCCTCTGAACTGTCCGCCGCGCTACCGCGGCGCGTAGTACCAGATCGGCGACGACCAGGCCCGCTCCTGGATCGTCGGCGGAACGCCGCCCCGGGGTTCGACGCCCGCCCGCAGCGCGTCCCAGGTAGTCCAGCGGCAGGTCGGGTTCTCGAGCACCCGCACGTAGTAGACCGCGTCGGTTCCCGGGTCGAAGTCCGGGTCCTCCCAGACCGTCGCGAGCTCGCCGGCGCCCAGGTCTTCGCTGAAGGAGCAGTCGGTGAGATCTACGGTGGCGCCGTTGTCGGGACAGCGACGGGTCTCCGGATCGACCGCTCCGCCATCGGCGCAGGCCACGTCGTAGACCTGCTCGCGGATCTCCTTGCGATAGCCGCTGTCGTACCAGCCCTTGACGACCTGGAGGCGCTGGAGCGGCGCGCTGAGCCGGTCCCGCTGGGCCCAGACGAGGAAGCGGGGCGCGGCGTCGCTTTCGGCGACCAGGTCGCCGCCCATCGGCACGCCGCCGGCGTAGGCCTGTTCGAGGACTTCGGCGCTCGCCGGATCGAGGCCGTCGTAGCCGAAGCCGCCGAAGAAGCGGAGCCGGATGCGGGTGCCCGAGGTGGCATAGGCCTCCTTTCGACGCAGCGACTGGAAGATGGAGTCGCGGGTGTTCTCCTCGGCCCAGACGGCGGCGAGGCCGGAGGCCGAGAACTGCGCGCGCCGCATGCCGAAGTAGGGACCCAGCCCGTCGTCGACCACCTCGCCGAACGCCTGCTCGGCGGGCGGCAGGCCGGCGATGTAGTCCAGCCGCTCCCGGGAGACCGGCGCCGAGCCCCGGTTCTCCGCCGTTCCCGAGACCGGCGACGACCCGAAGGTGTTCGACTCGTCGAAGGAGGGGGCGCCGTTGTGCGTGTCGCTCGAGCCGACGAAGCCGATCTTGAACGGGTTGCCGCGGCCCTCCTGCTCGAGCGCGAGGCCGCTGACCAGGGCCTGCCGCGCGTAGCTCCGGCTCGGATCGCTGTGGGCGCTGATCTTGCCCTTGCGGGTGTTCAGGATCTCGAAGTCGGCCCACTCGTCGTCGGGCGACAGCCGGGGGTGGGTCTCCGAGGTGCCCTTGACCTGGGTCAGTTCGACCAGCGGCTCGTTCCGCATCCGCTGTTCGGCGAAGGCGTTGTCGACCGCACGACCGTCCGAGTACTTGAGCCGGAACACCTGGCCGTGGGACTGGTTCGAATTGTGCGGGATCGCCAGGCTGTCGACGCCCTGCTCGCGCAGCCGGTCCATCCAGCTCCAGAGCTGCTCGGGCTCGTGCGAGTCGATCCGCGTGAACGGCCGGGCCGGCGCCTTCGACCCCGCGAAGATGACGTTGCGGTGGTACGCCGCCGACTCGGGCGCCGGCGTCGAGGAGGTCCACTCGTAGGCGATGAAGGTGGTGAAGTTGCCCGGGTCGTTGTGGCGCTCCGCGGCAAGGATCGAGTCCTCCCAGGCCGTGCGGTGCGCCTCGTCGTCGAAGGAGGCGTACTGCATCTGCGGGTGGTTCGCCATCCGCGCCCGTTGCCGCCGCAGGAAGCCGCCGTCGGTGCGCATCTGGCGGCCGAAGCTCTGCCGGAACAGGACCGACCGCATCTGCACCGAGTACGGATGCAGGTTGTCCCCTTCGTTCACGCCGTGGAAGGCCTCCGCGCCGGGAAGCTGGCCTACCCGGGTCGACGGATCGGCCCAGAGCGGCACCATGCCGAGGAAGAAGCCGTGGTCCGACACGGCGAAGAAGTCCAGCGGCTCGCGGAGCTTCATCTCGTCGCCGAAGGTGTTCTCGATCGCCTCGCCCTTGGCGAAGCGGTAGCTCTCGTCGGGCGTGACATCGGTGCCGAGCAGGTAGGCGTCGAAGGAGTAGCGGGTGTGAACGTGGACATCGCCGAAGTAGACGTTGCGCTGCTCGTTGTAGCCGTCCGTGCGCGACGCCGGCGCGGGGGCCTCGGCGTAGTCGTTGACCGACAGCGACGTGTCGGTACAGCCGAAGGCGGCGAGGCTCAGGATCGCGGCCGCGGCTGAGAGTTTCGGCGAGGCCGTTGGACGCTTCGACATGGGCACCTCCCCCGAGTCCGGGCGACTGAGGCCGGGCCGGCGATTCCGGCCGCGGCGCCGCCGCCAAGGCACGACTCTAACGCCGTTCGGACAACGGCGCCCGGGTCACCGGGGTCGGCTCCCGGCCATTAGGATCGCCTCCATGCGCATCCGATCAACGCTCTTCGTGCCCTTCCTGACCGCAGTTGCATCGTTGCTCGCTGCGGCGGCTGCCGCCGGCGACGACCGCGGCGCCCTGCTCGAGCGAATCGACGGATTGGTTGCCGAGTCGATGGAGGCCACGCAGACGCCCGGCATCTCGGTGGCGATCCAGCACCGCGGCGAGCTGATCCTCGCCAGAGGCTACGGCCTGGCCGACGTCGAGAACCGGGTGCCGGCCACCGAGCACACGGTCTACCGCATCGGTTCCGTCACCAAGCAGTTCACGGCGGCGGCGGTGATGAAGCTGGTCGAGGAGGGCAGCGTCGCCCTCGACGACCCGATGACGAAGTACTTCCCCGATTACCCGGTCGGCGAGTTTCACATCACGGTAGGACAGTTGCTCGATCACACGAGCGGCATCAAGGGCTACACCGAGATGCCGGCCTTCTGGGAACAGGGCCGGCTCGACCTCTCCCACGAGCAGATGATCGAGCTGTTCTCGGCCGAACCGTACGAGTTCGAACCGGGCGACCGCTACCAGTACAACAACTCCGGCTACTACCTGGCCGGCCTGCTGGTCGAGAAGGCGAGCGGCAAGTCGTACGCCGAGTACCTCGAGGAGACGTTCTTCCGGCCGCTCGGGATGCGCGAGTCGCACTACCTCTACAACGACCCGATCGTGCCCAACCGCGCCGAGGGCTACCGGGTCGAGGACGGTGTTCTGCTGAACGACGAGCCGCTGTCCATGCACCTGCCGTTCGCCGCGGGCGCCCTCGGCTCCAGCGTCCTCGACCTGGTGCGCTGGACGGTGGCGCTCGGCGCCGGCGACGTCGTCGGGCCGGAGGGGCTCGAGGCGATGACGACCCGCCGAAGGCTGCCCGGCGGCGAGGAGATCGGCTACGGCCTCGGCCTGTTCGTCGGCGAGATGGCCGGCCGCCGGAAGATCGAGCACGGCGGCGGCATCAACGGCTTCCTGAGCCAGCTCGCCTGGTACCCGGACGACGATCTGATCGTCGCCGTGCTCGCCAACAGCACATCCGCCGAGCCCGGGCCCCTGCAGGCGCGGATCGCCCGCACGGTGCTGGGCGTGGCGGAGCCTGACCACGCTCCGGTCGCGCTGGAAGAGGACGAACTGGAGCGCTACGCCGGCATCTACGACTTCGGCCGCAGCCCGCTACCGGTCGCGATCAAGGACGGCGTGCTCCTGATCGCGGGCCGGGAGACCGTGCCGATCGGCGAGCACCGCTTCGCCGGCACCCGGGACCGGGAGCAGATGGCGATCTTCGAGGTCGATCCCGAGACCGGAGAAACGACCCACCTTCGCCTGGAACGCTGGGGCCAGGTCCAGCGCGGGGAGCGGGTCAGGGACGACCCTTAGAGGCGTTGGCGGCCTGTGCAAAATAGAAATCTGTTTCTATAATGCACAACCATGCTCGACCGCCTGATCCGTCCAACGCTACTGCGCCGTCTCGAAACGACGCCGGCAGCGGCCCTTGTGGGCCCGCGTCAGGCCGGAAAGACGACGCTGGCGCGATCGCTCAGTCAGGTCTACTACGACCTGGAGTTGGAGGCCGAACGCCTACGCCTGGACCTGGACTGGCCACAGATCGAGCGGGAGCGGCGCCTCGTCGTTCTCGACGAGGCGCAGGCCTGGCCCGAGGTCTTCCCCCGACTGCGAGCCGCGATTGACGGCGATCGGCAACGCAACGGGAGATTCCTGCTGCTCGGTTCCGTCTCTCCGGCCCTGATGACCCAGGTCTCGGAATCTCTGGCGGGACGTCTGGCCCTCGTCGAGCTGACGCCGCTGCTGTCCCGGGAGCTGCCCTCGGAGGTCGAGCAGGAGCGGCGCTGGTTGTGCGGCGGCTTCGCCGATGGTGGCGTTCTGGCAGCGGGCGCCTACCCGCAATGGCAACTCGACTATCTGGCCCTGCTGGTCCAGCGGGACCTGCCGAACTGGGGACTGCCAAGCCGGCCGCAAGTGACTGATCGGCTGCTGCGGATGCTCGCCGCGAGCAGCGGCCAGATGTGGAACGCGTCGAAGATCGGCCAGGGTCTCGGGTTGACCTACCACACGATCAACCGGTACGCCGACTACCTGACGGGCGCGTTTCTCATCCGCCTGCTCCAGCCCTTCGAAGCGAATGTCAGGAAGCGGATCACAAAGAGCCCGAAGCTCCATTGGCGCGACAGTGGCCTGCTTCACGCCGTGCTCCGGACCGCTGACCACCAGTCTCTCCTGGCCCAACCCTGGGTCGGGGCCAGTTGGGAAGGCTTCGTCGTGGAGCAGACGCTGGGCCTGCTGGCGGCTCTCGGCCCCCCTCACGCCGGCTACCACTTCCGGGCCGGTAACCGGGACGAGATCGACCTGGTGCTGGAGATCGACGGCGAGATTTGGGCGATCGAGACGAAGCTCACGACATCGCCGAGCCCGCACGACCTGGCTCGACTCGACCGGTCGGCCGACATGATCGGCGCAAGCCGGCGATTCCTCGTCTCGCAGACGCCGATTCCCGCCGGCGACGAGCGCCGCGCTTCCCACAGTCTCGGTTCGTTCTCCCGCTGGCTGGTCGAGCGATTCGACCGCTAGATGTGCCACTCGATCGTGTCGCCGTTGTAGTCCGTCGTCGTGCGCCGCGACGGCGGTGAGACCCGGCCGTCTTCCATCTCTTCGCTCCAGCGGGCGAACGCCTCCTTCATCTTCGCGATGACCTCCGGGTTGGCCGCGGAGAGGTCTTCGGACTCGGCTGGGTCGCGGTCGACGTCATACAGGAGCACCCGGTCGCCCGCCATGAGCAGCTTCCAGGAGCCGTGGCGCACCGCGGCGTTCGGCCCGGAACGCCAGAACAGGTACTCGTGAGGAGCGCCCTCCTGCTCGCCTGACAGGTAGGGGATGAGGTCGACCCCGTCGAGACGGTAGTTCTCCACGTCCGGCACCTCCGCCAGGCTCGCCGAGGTGGCGAAGAGGTCGAGCGAGCTGACCGGGTGCTCGTAGACGGTGCCCTCCGGGATGCGGCCCGGGAAGCGCATCAGGAAGGGGACCCGGATGCCGCCTTCGTAGAGGTTCCGCTTGTGGCCGATCAGCGGGCTGTTGTGGATCCGCTCGGTGTCCTGGGTGCTCATCGCGCCGTTGTCGGACGTGAAGATGACCAGGGTGTTGTCGGCGAGGCCGTGCTCCTCGAGCTTCGCCAGAACCATGCCGACGGCGTCGTCGAGCGCGCTGACCATGCCCGCGTAGACGCGCCGGTACTGGTCGTCGAAGTCGGGAAAGCGCTGGTAGTGCTCGTCCATCACCTGCATCGGGGCGTGGACCGCGTAGAAGGCGAGATAGAGGAAGAAGGGTTCGTCCCTGTTGCGGTCGATGAAGTCCGTTCCCTCGCGGGCTAGCTGGGTGGTCTGGTACTCCTTCAGTTCGTCCTCCTCCCGGCCCCTGAACATGGCGACGATGCGGTCCGGGTTCCCGCGGGTGACCGGCTTCATCTCCAGCGCGTGCGCTCCCGGCCAGCTCGGGTCGACGTAGTTCATGCCGGAGGGCATGCCGTAGAAGTAGTCGAAGCCGCGGTCGAGCGGATGCAGCAGCCGCCGCATCCCGAGCTGCCACTTGCCGATCGCCGCGTTCGTGTAGCCGGCGGTCTGGAGCGCGTCGGCGATCGTGCGGTGGTGAAGGCCGAGCGTTCCGCGAGCGGCGCCGATCGGCGGCACGGTCTGCGAGTTCAGTTCCTTGCCCCAGCGCTGCTGGTAGCGGCCCGTGATCAGGCCGTTGCGCGACGGGTTGCAGACCGGCGCGGTCATGTAGCCGGAGACGAAGCGCACGCCGTCCTCGCCCAGCGAGTCGATGTGCGGAGTCGGTATGCCGGCGCCGCCGTAGGCGGAAATCGCGCCGTAGCCGAGGTCGTCCGCGAAGAGGAGGACGATGTTGGGCGGGTCCTCGGCGGCTGCGGCCGTCGCCAGCAGAAGGGTCAAGAAGACGAGGTTCAGTCTCTTCATCGGGCATCCTCCCTTCGAACTGCGTTCGGGTTTCTTCCGTTCAGAATACACGCGCCCCCTGGCGAGGATCGGCCTTCCGCAAGCAAGTACGATTGCTCGCCATGCGATCAGCCAGCGCCTCGAACCTGACCGCCGCCCTCACGGCGGCGCTTCTCCTGACCGCCTGCGGCCCGACCGACGAGGACTGGCCCGTCTACCTCGGCGACTCCGGACGCCGGCATTACAGCCCGCTGTCCGAGATCGACCGGGACAACGTGAGCCAGCTCGAGGTCGCCTGGGTCTACGACGCGGGCGAACCCCGGGGCGCCGGCGGCACGATGTACACGAGCCCCCTGGTCATCGACGGGGTGCTCTACGCCCTCTCGCCCCATCTCGACGCCTTCGCGCTCGACGCGGCCACCGGCGAAGAGATCTGGCGCAGCGATCTGGAGCTTCCCGGCAGCGCGCAGCGCGGTCTCATGTCGTGGGAAGACGGTTCCGACCGGCGGCTCTTCTACACCCATGGCAAGGACCTGATCGCGCTCGACGCCGCCGACGGCAGCCTGGTTGCGGGCTTCGGCGATGGCGGCCTGGTCGACCTGACGCCGGATGTCGACCGAAACGGCGTCATCTACGTCACCGTGCCCGGACTCGTCTTCGAGGACAAGCTGATTCTCGGCTTCTCGACGAACGAGGACGCGAACGCGTATCCCGGCTCGATCAGGGCCTTCAGCGCGGTGGACGGCAGCCTGGTCTGGCAGTTCGACACGATTCCAAAGCCCGGCGACACCGGCTCCGAGACCTGGGCGGAAGGGTCGCTCGAACGGGCCGGCGCCGCGAACGTCTGGACCGGCATGGCGCTCGACGAGGAGCGCGGCATCGTGTTCGCGCCGACCGGTTCGGCGACGCCCGACTTCTACGGCGCGAGCCGTCTCGGCGACAACCTGTTCTCCGACGCCCTGGTCGCCGTGGACGCGCGCACCGGCGAACTCAAGTGGCACTTCCAGGTCGTCCGCCACGACCTCTGGGACAAGGACAACCCGTCGCCGCCGACCCTCGTTCAGCTCGAACGGGACGGCCGCACGATCGACGCGGTCGCGATCACGACGAAGACGGGGCAGCTCTACGTCTTCGACCGCGAGACCGGCGAGTCGATGTATGAGATCCACGAGATCGAGACGCCGATTCCGAGCACCCTCCCGGGCGAGGTGACGGCGCCTACCCAGCCCATGTCCGCCGTGGTCATCAGCCGCCAGGACTTCGAGATCACGAACCGCACCCCGGAGGCGCGGGCGTTCGTCGAGGAGCGAATCAAGGACTGGGACCTCCGGCCCTGGGCGCCGCCGAAGGTGGGCACCGTGCTCTTCATGCCGTGGTACGACGGCGGCGGCGAGTGGGGCGGCTCGGCGTTCGACCCGAACACGAACCATCTGATCGTCAACGCGAACGACGTCGCCGGCATTCTCAACCTCACCGAAGTTCCCGTCGGCTTCAGCCGCTACGGCACCTACGCGCTTCACTGCGGACGCTGCCACGGGCTGAAGCTCGAGGGCACCGACATGGGCGGCCCCCTGCTCGGCGTCGGCGACCGCCTGTCCCGCGACGAGATGCGCCGGATCATCCGCGAAGGCAGCGGCCGGATGGAGGGCTTCGCGCACCTCAACCGGATCGAACTGGGCGCGATCGAGGCGTACATCCTGTCCCCGGAGCCCGAAGAGGACGAGCCCAGAGGCGAAGTCGCCTACGCGCTCGGCGGCTACGTCTATCTCCGCGATCACGAGAACCTGCCCGGCAACTCGCCGCCCTGGGGGACGCTCAACTCGATCGATCTCGCGACCGGCGAAATCGCCTGGAAGGTGCCCTTCGGCGACTACCCCTCGCACCCCGGCCTCGGCTTCGGCGCGGTGAACTACGGCGGCCCGGTGGTCACGGCCTCAGGCCTCATCTTCATCGCCGCGACGCCGGATGAGATGTTCCGCGCCTACGACACGCGGAACGGCGAGATCCTCTGGGAGACGAAGCTCTCGGCCGCCGGCTACGCGACCCCGGCGGTCTACAGCGTCGACGGCAAGCAGTACGTCGTGATCGCCGCCGGCGGTGGGCGCACGGGCGGACCTTCCGGGGGCGAGTACATCGCGTTCAGCCTGCCAGACTGAGAAGCGCCCACTGGGTGCGCCGGCGTCCCCGCCGGCTGCCGCCGCAGGCGGCCAGATGGACGCGCCGGCCGCCAGGCCGGCACGACCCGGACGGTCGGTCCTCGGCAGAAATCTATTGCATCCGGGGAAAACTACGGCTAGTTTACCCGCGTGTACGAACGATTGCTGGCTCCGATCCTCCGCTCATCGCGGCGCAGCGCTCTTGTTCTCGGACCCCGTCAGGTCGGCAAGTCGACCCTGCTGGCGAGCCTCGAGCCGGACCTCGTCGTCAACCTGGCCGATCCGGGGGCGTTCCGGGACTACGTAGCACAGCCAGAGCGGCTGTCCCGCGAGCTGGCGGCCGCCCCTCAGGACACGGCGACCGTCTTCCTGGACGAGGTTCAGCGAGTCCCGGCTCTGCTCGATGTCGTCCAGGTGCTTCTCGACCAGACGCCGGCCCGCTTCCGCTTCCTGCTGTCCGGATCGAGCGCCCGCAAGCTGCGACGGGGGCAGGCCAACCTGCTGCCGGGCCGGATCCACGTTCACTACATGCATCCGCTGCTCGCCAGTGAGCTCGGGCCTGACTTCGATCTGGATCGGGTGCTGGCCCACGGCAGCCTGCCGGGCATCTATGCGGAAACGGACGGCGCCACTCGCGCACTCGACCTCAGAAGCTATGTCGACACCTACCTCCGCGCGGAGATCCAGGCCGAGGCCCTGGTCCGCGACGTCGGCGGTTTCAGCCGCCTGCTCGACCTTGCGGCTGCCGCGTCAGGCCGCATTCTCAACCTGAACTCACTGTGCAAGGACGCCGGCATCGCCTACGAGACGGCGCGCCGCTACGTCGACGTCCTCGAAGACACCCTGGTCGCCTTCCGCGTCCCCGCCTGGAGCGGCTCGGACCGCTCCTCCCTGGTCCGCCACGGCAAGCTCTTCCTGTTCGACCTGGGTGTCCGCAATGCCCTGCTCCGCCGGCCGCTGGATCGACCACTCGACGACGAGCGCGGCCTCCTGTTCGAACACCTCGTGGCCTACGAGCTGCAACGCCGCCTCGGAACTCTCTGGCCGGAGGCGGCCCTCTACCACTACCGCACCCGCCACGGCGCCGAGGTCGACTTCGTGCTGGAGGTGGGCCGCGAGCTGTGGGGAATCGAGGTCAAGGCCAGCCGGCGTGCCGGTCGCTCCGTCCTCCGCGGCTTCCGCTCGCTCGCCAGCCGGACCGATCGCCTGAAGCGCCGGATCATCGTCTACCTGGGGGATCGGCCGCAGCGGATCGATGGCGTCGAGGTGCTGCCGTTCGAGGAGTTCCTGGGGTTGCTGCCGGGCTAGAGGCGGACCCGCAGGCCGCGATCCAAGTTACGCCTTCCTCTTCGAGAACTCACCAAGCCACGCGATCAACTCTTGGAGATCGGTCTCCAGTTCGTCGGCTGTCAGCGCAAGAACGGGTGTCTCCTCGGGCTGAGAATGCTCAGGAAAGGAGTACTTCGTCATCATCCCGTCCACCAGATTACAGTCCTCGACCCGCACTCTCGCCACCAGCCGCAACTTGCCTTTCGTGTTTATCGGCCTTCGGAACCGTGTTACCACATCCGCAAGCAGCACCTTCTCTACGATGTTCTCAAGCGTGATCCTGAGATCTCTGCACAACTCCGCTCTTCGCGCTCTCGCCCCCTCCAGATTCTGAGCTTCCTCAGCCTTCCGGATAGCAGACAGACGTTCATCCGCCAATTGATTCAGTGCTCGGTCGGGCCGCTGTGCATGTAGCGGTGAGCCACTCGGGACGCCGGCCCCCCATGGAGTCCGTTCCAAGGAACTTACTTGGACTTTCACACCCCTCGAGGACGCCGACTGGCTCAGGGCCATCATGAATGGAAGGCGATGTGTGAACACGATCACCTGCCTCGTGCCAGCTAGCTCAACTAGTCGATCAGCAACTCTCTCTTCGTGTTCCTGGTCCAAAGACGACATTGGGTCGTCGAATACAAAGGGCACGTCTCTTTCTTCTGCCAAGACGTCAGCGAAGCACGCCGCGAGCGACACGATCCGTTTCTCGCCATCGCTTAGAATCGCGGCGGTTTCGTGTGAAGAGTCGGTCCGCAGGACCAGCCTGTGGAGGACGCGGCCCTTGATGGTCCTGCTCTTCACCATCTCGACTCGAAGGTAGTCGGCACCAAACCGCTTCAACTCGGACCTGAAGCGGTCTCCAAAAGCTTGGGTGACGAGCTTCTCCGACAAACTCGTCGCCAGCCGTGACAACCGATTTGTGCCAGTGAGCGTCCTCGCATTGTCTAAAGCCGCAACCGCCCTGAGGCGGTCGACTTCCTCCCGGACGGCCGGCCTTTGCTGATAGAGCCACTGTTGCGAGGCCAGTTCCGCTCGCTGACGCCCCAGTTCCCCAAGATCCGTACCCTCGGCATCGTTCTCGAACGCTTGCAGCTCTCTTCGGGCCAAGGTCAACAGACTCTGGAGCGCTTCCATCTGGCCTCCGGGACGAGGCGGCAAGGGAGCCAGTCGGCCAGTGCCGTCCTTGAAGGACTGAGATCGTGGTCTGAGCGCGTCCAAGTAATCCGTGACCTGCGCACGGTCCGCTTCCGCGCCGATGCCGGCGCGGTCCAGGCGCGCGTGGAGGTCTTCAAGCGACGGCAGCCTGGGAAGCGCTTCGATCATGTCCCGTACCCGAGCCTCAGCAGCGCTGGCCTTAGCTTCGAGGGCTCCTTTCGCAGCGGCCTCGAAGGAGATCAGTCGTTCAACCGCCGACGACTGCAGGGGCTGCTGACAAAGGACGCAGTGGGCTGTGGCGTCAACCACTGGGAACGGGTCGCTGGGATACGCCTCTACCTCGGAGTAGTTCCGGGCAGCCTCCCATAGTCGGCGCCAGTGGTCCGAGCCAACGCCCCTCACAGGCGTTGCCGCCCTACTGGCCCCGTCAACGGCCTCCTGTCGGCTCGCTGCGGCCTTTCTCCGCGCCGCCTCCAGTTGTCGATACGAGACGTCCGAAAGACCCTCCCTCGCGTCCTCAAGGAGGCTCTTCAACGCTTCAAGCGCTCGGACTTTACTACGCTGTTCCGCTGCTCTCTGTCTAGGATCCACTCCTGAGAGGCGAACGTTCAACTGCTCCAAATGGTCCGAGTCCTCGGCCGTCCAGCCGGAATGCCGGTCGACGTCTTCGCCCTTCGTTGATGGCCGCAGCTCCCTCAGCCAGCGACCTGCCGCCGTCTCCGCATACTCTGTAGGAACTCTCGGCAATCGCGAGGGCATCGACCCTTGCTGCAACGTGAGAGCTCCACTAACACGCCCGCACGCATCGACAAGCCGCCGCACCAGCGCCAGTTCAGGCGGCTCATACACGGTCTCGTGTTCCTGATTGACGTAGATACGCTCGCAAGCCTGGTCGAAGACTGCGACTCGCCTCAACTCCTCGATCGGCCCATCGCTGACACACCACTGGACCTGCTTGGACTCGTCGCCCAGGTCGAAGTTGATTCGACAGCCTTGACTCGCGGCCTGTCTTCTGAAGACATCCGGTAAGAGATCGCCGCGCGCCTTCGCGTCGCAAGCGTGCTTGAGGATCCGCATGTAGCCGGACTTTCCCGCACCGTTCCGCCCGTAAACTATCGATAGCGGTTCTGAGCCGAAGTCAAGCTCGTTCTCCGACGCCAAGGCATTGATACCCACGACGTTCTCGATCGATTTCAATCGTAGAGAACCGGGTGCACTCGATTCCTCCACCCCGGGGAGAGTCTCGGAGTCTTCGCACGTAACGTCAAGCGTGCCATTCGCCTCCTGCTTACAGAGTTCAACCAGTTCCTCATAGTCGCCGTCGGAAAGCTCGTCGGCCGCGTATAGCCGGCGCGCAGCCTCCTGCAGCCATCGAGGCTGTTCGCTCAGCCATGAGTTCAGGTCAACCATCAGTGTCCTCCGAACCGCGCTCGGACCTTCCCATCGCGGAGGGACTCTACTTAGCTCCGCGGCCGTAGTCGTGCCGTCGGCTTGACTCAGGCCGTCAGGGACTCCGGCGAGCCGTGTCGAGTCACGGCGCCATGCCGTGGCGGCGCAGGAAGTCGAGCAGCAGTTCGACCGTCCGGTCCCCTGGCTTGATCATGTTGGGCAGGATCGAGTTGTGGGTGCGGTCGACCAGCCACTCGAACTCGACTTCGGCGCCGGCCGCCTTCATCGCTTCGAACATCTCGACGTTCTGGGTTCGGCGGATCTCCGTATCGCCGTCGGCGACGGTGATCAGCATCGGCGGCAGGTCGGCAGCGACGTAGCGGATTGGCGAGGCTTCGCGGATGAGTTCCGGGTCGCCACGCCAGGTCAGAAGGTGGCGCTCGCGGCCGGCTCGTTCGGCGTTCATCAGGCCGGTGATCGGCAGGGACGCGCGGATGTGGCTCAGGCTGAGTCCCTGGGCGTCGAGGTAGCGCCCGTCGACCGACAGGAGGGCCGCGATGTGGCCGCCGGCGGAGCCGCCGGAGACGGCGATGCGGTCGCGGTCGCCGCCGTACTCCGGGACGTGGTCCCAGGCCCAGCGGAACACGGTGGCCGCGTCTTCGATGTAGGCGGGGTAGGTGTACTCGGGCGAAAGCCGGTAGTTCGGCGCGGCGACGAGATAGCCGAGAGAGGCGAACCGCGGCCCCAGCTCAACGAGCGTTGCCTTGTCGCCGTTGTAGAGCCCGCCGCCGTGGAAGAAGAGGATGACGGGGTGCGGGCCGTCGCCGGCCGGGATGTAGAGATCGAGCTTGCCGCGGCCGCCGGCGAACTCGCCGCCGGTGGCGTACTCGACGTTGCGGACGATTCGGGTTCCGTTCGCGGTCTCGTCGGAGTAGTCCCAGTTGTCGGGACCCCGCCGGGTCTTGCGACCGCGGCCGGCGCCGCCGTTGCCGATCGATTCGAGTTCCTCGGCCGAGAGGGTGCCGTCGTCGTCGGCGTCGAGCGCGAAGAGCAGGACGCGCCGGGCCTGGGCAGGGAGTTCGGAGGCGACGAGCGTGCCGTCCGCGTCGGCGTCCAGGGCGGCGACGAGGGGCGCCGGGGTGTCGGGCGGGGGCTGCAGGGCCGCGGCGGCGAGTGCGAAGGCGGCGAGGGAGTGAGGCATGTTCCGCCCCATGGTAGTGCGGAGGCGGAGGTGAGCGGAGCCGGCCTGGCGGCCGGCACGGATTTCTGGCCGCCTTTGGCGGCAGCGGACCAAAGGGTCCGCGCACCCAGAGAAACGCCCCGGTGCAGCCCGCTTCTCTACAAGCAGATAACATGACGCCGCTGCGGGCGTAACCCAACTGCAGCAGGAAGTCCCGCAGGACCTCAGCCCGTTCTCTGGGTGCGCGGACCCTTTGGTCCGCTTGGGGGCGAAGCCGCGAAGCGGCGCCGCCCCGGGGAAACAGCCGCCGGCCAACGGCCGGCGACCTTCCTAGCCGCCCAGCAGTTGCCGGGCCCGTGCCGCGATCGCCGCGGCGTTGATGCCGAGGTTCTCCACCACGTCCGCGTAGGGAGCGGAAGCGCCGAAGCGGTCGAGGCCGAGGACGTCGCCGTCGGAGCCGGTCCAGCGTTCCCAGCCGAGGGTCGCCGCGGCCTCGACGGCGAGCCGGAGGCGGACGCCGGGCGGCAGGATCTCGTCGCGGTACTCCTGGGGCTGCGCGGCGAAGGCCTCCCAGGAGGGCATGCTGACGAGGCGGACCGCGTGGCCCTCGGCGGTGAGCTTCTCGGCCGCTTCGAGCGCGGGGGCGACCTCGGAGCCGGTGGCGATGAGGATGAGATCGGGCTCGCCGGCGCCGTCGCTCACGACGTAGGCGCCGCGGGCGACGCCCTCGAGCGCTCCGTCGACGGTGGCCTCCAGCACGGGCAGCTTCTGGCGGGTCAGGACCAAGGCGCAGGGACCCGGCGTCTCGAGCGCCAGGGCCCACGCCGCCGCGGTCTCGTTCGCGTCGGCCGGGCGGACGACGACGAGTCCCGGCACCGCGCGCAGGTGCGCCATGTGCTCGATCGGCTGGTGGGTCGGGCCGTCTTCGCCGAGGAAGACGGAGTCGTGGGTGAAGACGTAGATCGCCCGGAGCTCCATCAGCGCCGCCAGGCGCAGGCTCGGCTTGAGGTAGTCGAGGAAGCAGAGGAACGTGCCGCCGTACGGGCGGAACAGGCCGGACAGCGCCAGGCCGTTCATCGCCGCGGCCATCGCGTGCTCGCGCACGCCGAAGCGGAAGTGCCGGGTGGGCGCGCCGGCGGCGTAGTCGCCTTCGCCCTCGAGCAGGGTGTTGTTCGAGCCGGTCAGGTCGGCCGAGCCGCCGGCCAGCTCGGGGATCAGGTCCTTCAGCGCGTTCAGCGTGACGCCGGAAGCCGAGCGGGTGGCGACCGGGCCGGCATCCGGCTTGAAGCGGGGAAGCGCGTCGCGCCAACCATCGGGAAGTCCGACGGCCAGGCGACGGTCGAGTTCGGCCGCGGCGTCCGGGTACTCGCGGCGGTAGGACTCGAGCAGGCGGTTCCATTCGGCGGCTGCCTGAGCCCCGAAATCCGCGGCAGGCGCGAACGCCTCGCGGGCCGCGTCGGGCACGAAGAACTCGGGCTCGAGCGGCCAGCCCAGGGCCTCCTTGGTCGCCACGACCTCGTCGGCGCCGAGCGGCGCGCCGTGCGACGCCGCGCTGTCCTGCTTGTTCGGGCTTCCATACCCGATGTGGGTGCTGACCTGGATCAGGCTCGGCCGGCCCGTCTCCGCCAAGGCCGCCTCGAACGCCGCGTCGAGGGCCTCGATGTCGTTGCCGTCGTCGACCGACAGGGTGTGCCAGCCGTACGCCTCGTAGCGCGCGAGCACGTCCTCGGTGAAGCTGAGGTCCGTCGGCCCGTCGATCGTGATCCGGTTCGCGTCGTAGAGGACGTTCAGCTTGCCGAGGCCGAGGTGACCGGCCATCGAGCAGGCTTCGGAGGCGACGCCCTCCATCAGGTCGCCGTCGCTGGCGAGCACCCAGGTCTTGTGATTGAACAGGACATGGCCCGGCCGGTTGAAGCGGGCGGCCAGCAGTTGCTCGGCGATCGCCATGCCGACGGCGGCCGAGATCCCCTGGCCGAGGGGCCCGGTCGTCACCTCGACGCCGGGGGTCAGGCCGTGCTCGGGGTGGCCCGGGGTGAGCGAGCCGTACTGCCGGAAGTTCCGGATCTCATCCAAGCTCAGGTCGTAGCCCGCAAGGTGCAGGAGCCCGTAGATCAGCGCCGAGGCGTGGCCGCAGGAGAGGACGAAGCGGTCCCGGTTCGGCCACCGCGGATCCTCCGGCGCGTAGCGAAGGTACTTCGTCCAGAGCAGCGCCGCCATCGCCGCCTGACCCATCGGCGCGCCGGGATGGCCGCTGTTCGCCCGCTCGACCATGTCGACGGCGAGGAATCGCAGCGTGTCCGTCGCCACGTCCAGCGGCGCACGCTGCGGTGGCCCGCCGGCGTCGGCGGTTCCGGCGGCCTCGACCTGACTCATCGACGCGTGGTTCTCGTGGGTCGTGGGCGCGGCGGACGAAGGCGTGGCGAGAGGCCGGTCAAGCGGCGCCAAGCATATACGCCGCCAGCCGGACGAAGACGCGGCTCCTGCTGGTCCTCCGTCAGGGGCGCGAATCGAGGTAGCGGTCGACCGCTTTCTCGAGCGCGGCGCTTCGCAGGCCGTTCTCCTTCGCTCGGGCCCTGGCCGCTTCGCGGTCCTCGCCCTTGCCGGCAACGAGGTAGGCGTAGTAGAGCGCGCCGACCCGGTTGCCCGAGGCGCAGTGCACGAGTGCCGGGCCATCCAGCTTCTGCATCGCCTCGATGAAACGCTCGAAGGTCTCGGGTTGCTCCATCCGCTCGCCGTCGACAGGCAGGTTCAGGTACGGAATGTCCAGACTTTGCAGCGTCGCGGGTTCGTCGAAGCCGCGATTCTCGCCCTCGGCGCGCAAGTCCAGGACGAAGGACAGGCCGTCCGCGGCCATCGCCTCGAGCTGTTCCTCGGTCGGCTGGCCACCGAAGAGGATGCCCTCTTCCGGGTGCTTCGCGCCCCGCAGGCCGTGGTCCTTCTGCTCGGCGAAGGCAAGGGAAGCGGTGAGAACCAGGGCCAAGGTGGACAGGGCAGCCGCAAGGGAGAAACTACGCATCGGAGAACCTCCTCCGGATGCCGGCCGGAAGGCCGGCGCACCCAGTGTTTTCATCAGAAGAACCCCAACTCCAGTTTCGCGGCCTCGCTCATCATCGCCGGATTCCAGGTCGGGTCCCAGACCACCTCGACCTTGGCATCCTCGACGCCTTCCACGTCGCGCACGGTCCGTTCCACGTCGCCCGGCAGCGACTCGGCGACCGGACAGTGCGGAGATGTCAGCGTCATCTGCAGCTTGACGTGAGCGTTCGCCTCGATCCGCACGTCGTAGATCAGGCCGAGTTCGTAGACGTCGACCGGGATCTCCGGGTCGTAGACCGTCTTGAGCGCCTCGACGATCCGGGCCTCGAGGGCCGCCATGTCCACCGGGACTCCAGTCGTGGCGGTGTCGTCCATTCTCCGTTCCTCCCGTCGACCGTACAGCCTACTCGGTCGTCACGGCTTCCGAGTCCCCGCCCTCGAGCGCGGCGCGCAATGCGTGCCAGGCCAGCGTCGCGCACTTGATCCGCACCGGGTAGTCCTTGACGCCGCTCAGCACCTCGAGTTTCCCCAGGTCGGCACCGGCGCCACCGTTGCCGTCGCCGGTCATCAGGGCCAGGAAGGAAGCGATCAGCGCCTCCGCCTGCGGCCGTCCCAGCCCGCGGACGGCCTCCGTCATCAGGGAGGCCGAGGCGGTCGAGATCGCGCATCCGACACCCTCGAAGGTCGCGCCGTCGACACGGTCACCGTCCATCCGCAGGTAGATCTTGACCTTGTCGCCGCAGAGCGGGTTGTAGCCCTCGGCGCAGGCCGACGCCGGCTCCAGTGCGCCGAAGTTCCGGGGCGCCCGATAGTGGTCGAGGATGACCTGCTGGTAGAGATCGCGGAGATCGGACATGGTGCCTACCCTATGGCCGCTCAGCCGAAGATCCGCCGCACTTCGTGCAGGCCGGAGACGAGCAGGTCGACTTCCTCGTGGGTGTTGTACAGCCCGAACGAAGCCCGCACCGTGGCCGGGACGCCAAGCCGGTCCATCAGCGGCTGCGCGCAGTGGTGGCCGGCGCGGATCGCGACCCCCTGTTCGTCCAGAATCGTTGCCACATCGTGGGGGTGGGCGCCGTCGATCACCAGCGAAACGACGGCGGCGCGGGTCGACTCGGGCTCCGAGGGGTGGCAGAGGACCTGCACCCAGGGCAGGTCGTCCAAGATTGCCACAGTATGGGAGAGCAGTTCCTGCTCGTGACGCTCGATCCGATCCAGACCGATCGACGTAAGGAACGAGGCGGCGACGCCCAGGCCGATCGCCGGCGCGATAGCGGGCGTTCCCGCCTCGAAGCGCTGCGGCGGCGCCATGTACTCGCTGCGCTCGAAGGTGACCCGCGTGATCATCGCGCCACCGCCGTGGTACGGCGGCATCGCCGCGAGCAACTCGCGCCTGCCCCAGAGCACGCCGATGCCGCCGGGGCCGTACATCTTGTGGCCCGAGAAGGCGTAGAAGTCGCAGCCGAGCGCGGCGACGTCGACCGCCATATGCGGCACGGCCTGAGCGCCGTCGACGACGACGGCCGCATCCGAGCGGGCTCGGGCCAGCTCGACCACGGCCGGGATGTCGTTCACCGTGCCGAGCGCGTTCGAGACGTGGGCGAGCGCGACCACGCGGGTGCGCTCGTTGATCATGCGGGCAAACGCCTCCAGATCGAGCTCGCCGTCGTCCGTGATCGGCGCCGCACGCACGCGGGCGCCGGTCTGCTCGCAGGCGAGCTGCCAGGGGACGATGTTCGAGTGATGCTCCATCCCGGTCAGCAGCACCTCGTCGCCGGGCTGGAGCCGCGGCCGGCCGTAGCTCTGGGCGAGCAGGTTCAGGCTCTCGGTGGTGCCGCGGGTGAAGACGACCTCGTGGCTGTCCGGAGCGCCAATGAAGCGCGCGACCTTGCCGCGGGCCGCTTCGTAGGCGTCAGTCGACTGCTCGGACAGCGCGTGGACGCCGCGGTGGGCGTTGGCGTAGTAGGTGCGGTAGCAGTCCGCAATCGCGTCGATCACCACGTCCGGCCGCTGGGCGCTGGCCGCGTTGTCCAGGTAGACCAGCGGGTGACCGTGGACTTCCCGGTCGAGGATCGGGAACGACTCACGCAGGCGCTCGACATCGAGGGCCGCGGCCGCCGGCGGCCGCTCCCGCTCTGCCAAAGGCGCCGGAGCTGTCATCGGTCTACGTCCTTCCGGCGCTGCCCGGGCCGCCGTTCAGACTCGCGCGCAACCGGCTCTCCAGGTCCTGCCGGAGCGGCTCGAAGGAGGCTTTCTCGACCAGCTCCCGCGCGAACGCGTAGACGAGCATGCCGTACGCCTCGTCCCGGGGAAGGCCGCGGGCCCTCAGGTAGAAGAGCGCGTCCTCGTCCAGCCGGCCGATCGTCGAACCGTGGGTGCAGCGCACGTCGTCGGCGAAGATCTCGAGCTGGGGGTTGCTGTTGGCGAGGGCGGACCTGGACAGCAGGAGGTTGCGGTTCGTCTGCTTGGCGTCCGTCTTCTGCGCCGCCTTGTGCACGTAGATGCGGCCATTGAAGACGGAACGCGCCCGGTCGTCGAGGACGCCCTTGTAGAGCTGGTGGCTCGTCGTGTGCGGCTGGCGGTGCTCGACGCGCATGTGGTTGTCCACGAACTGCTGGCCCGCGACCACGTAGAGGCCGTCCAGGGTGCAGTGGGCCCCCTCGCCGTCGAGGAGTGCAACAGCGTCGTTGCGCACCAGGCCGCCTCCGAACGCCAGGGAGCAAGAGTCGAAGACGGCGGACCGTTCGAGTTCCGCATGCTGGAAACCGAAGTGAAACGCGTCCGTCGCATCGGCCTGAAGCCTCGTGTGCCGGAGCACGGACCCCGCCCGGCAGATGAACTCCGCCGCCGGGCAGACGAAGTAGCCGACCGCGTCCGGAGCGGCCGCGTAGGTCTCGACGACCGACGCCTCGCTGTTCTCGCCGGCCACGACGAGCAGACGCGGGAAGCTGACCTCGAGCCGGGTGGACCCGCCGTCGCCGGCGTTCCCGGGGCCCGACGCGGGCAGGCTGAGCCACAGCACCTGAATCGGTTCCTCGACCACCACCCCTTCCGGGATGACGATCGCCGCCCCGTCTTCGAAGAGGGCCGTGTTGAGCGCCGCGAAGGCATGGACACCGGCGTCCGCGCTGCACGACGCGAGGCCGCAGGCGGTTGCTCCGAGATGCTCCGCGATGACGTCCGCGTTCTCGCCGGCAGCGGAGAGATCGGCCAGAGCCACCGCCGTGACACCCTCCGGCGGCGAGGACGCCTCCGGCGCGTAGCGGCCGTTCACGAACACCAGCCTGTGGCAGCCGGGATAGAGGAACTGCGCGGCTTCGCCCCCAGGTAGCGCCGTCCGCGCGGCGGTCTCCGGCATCGTGCGCAGAAGCGGGCCGAGGTTCGTCTGCCGCCACTCCTCGTCGCGGGAGGTCGGGAAGCCCGCGGCCTCGAAACGCTGAAGCGCCTGCTGGCGCCGCTCGCGCAGGAAGCCGGGCTCCCCGGTACGGCGGGAGTAGAGGTCCAGGTAGGGACCCGTGGAAGAGCCGGCGATGGAGGTCACCCGATCTAGTCCCCCGCGGAGCCGTTGGTCAGACCGGCGTAGCCCTTCTCCTCGAGCTCATGGGCGAGTTCGCTGCCGCCCGAGCGGACGATCCGCCCGCCCTGGAGGACGTGGACGTGGTCGGGCACGATGTAGTTGAGCAGCCGCTGGTAATGGGTGATCACCACGAAGGCCCGATCCTCGCTCCGGAGCCCGTTGACGCCGGCGGCGACCGTCTTCAGAGCGTCGATGTCGAGCCCGGAATCCGTTTCGTCGAGTACGGCCAGCCGGGGCTCGAGCACCGCCATCTGGAGAATCTCGTTCCGCTTCTTTTCGCCGCCCGAGAAGCCCTCGTTGACCGGCCGCCGCAGCAACGCCTCGTCCACGTCGACCAGCTTCGCGCGGTCGCGCAGCAACTGAAGGAAGTCCATCGCGTCGAGCTCCTGCTCGCCCCTCGCCTTGCGGGTCGCGTTGAGAGCCGCCTTGAGGAAGTAGCTGTTGCCGACGCCGGGGATCTCGACCGGGTACTGGAAGGCCAGGAAGAGGCCGGCGTGCGCCCGCTCTTCCGGCGCCATCTCCTGCAGGTCCTCGCCGTCGAGTTCCAGCGAACCCGCCGTGACCTCGTAGTCTTCGCGGCCGGCGAGCACCTGGGCCAACGTACTCTTGCCGGAGCCGTTCGGCCCCATCACGGCATGGACTTCGCCCGCCTTGACCTCGAGGTTGACACCCCGCAGGATTTCCTGTTCTTCGACCCTCGCGTGAAGGTCACTCACACTCAGCATTGCTGGCTCTCTCCGTCCGGCGCCTGGGCAGCCGCTTGCGGTTCCGGCAGCATCCGGCCCCCTTTCGCGGGGTTCTAGCCGACGCTGCCCTCGAGACTCACCTCGAGCAGCTTCTGTGCCTCCACCGCGAACTCCATCGGCAGTTCGCGGAACACTTCCTTGCAGAACCCGTTGACGATCATGGAAACGGCATCCTCGGTCTCGATGCCCCGTTGATTGCAGTAGAAAATCTGGTCTTCGCCGATCTTCGATGTCGACGCTTCGTGCTCCATCTGGGCGCTCGGATTCGCGACGTCGATGTAGGGGAAGGTATGAGCGCCGCAGCGGTCCCCGATCAGCATCGAATCGCACTGCGAGAAGTTCCTGGCGTCCTCGGCTGAGCGGAGGATCCGCACCGACCCGCGGTACGTGTTCTGGCCCTCGCCGGCCGAGATCCCCTTCGAGACGATCGTGCTCGACGTGCGCTTGCCGACGTGGATCATCTTGGTCCCGGTGTCGGCCTGCTGGCGGTTGTTGGACACCGCCACGGAGTAGAACTCGCCCACCGAGTCGTCGCCCTTGAGGATGCAGCTCGGGTACTTCCACGTCACCGCCGAGCCGGTTTCGACCTGGGTCCAGGAGATCTTGCTGCGCCGGCCCTCGCAGAGGCCGCGCTTGGTCACGAAGTTGTAGATGCCGCCCACGCCTTCCTTGTCGCCGGGGTACCAGTTCTGGACCGTGGAGTACTTGATCCGCGCGTCCTCGTGGGCGACCAGTTCGACGACCGCCGCGTGCAACTGGTTCTCGTCGCGCATCGGCGCCGTGCAGCCTTCGAGGTAGCTCACGTAGCTGCCCTCGTCCGCGATGATCAGCGTGCGCTCGAACTGGCCGGTGTTCATCGCGTTGATGCGGAAGTAGGTGGACAGCTCCATCGGGCAGCGGACGCCCTTCGGGATGTACACGAAGGAACCGTCCGAGAACACGGCCGAGTTCAGGGCGGCGAAGAAGTTGTCCCGCCGCGGCACGACCGTGCCGAGGTACTTGCGGACGAGTTCCGGATGGTCCTGTACCGCCTCGGAGAACGAGCAGAAGATGACCCCGAGTTCCGACAGCTTCTCGCGGAACGTCGTAGCGACGGAGACGCTGTCGAAGACCGCGTCCACCGCCACGCCCGCCAGCATCTCCTGCTCCTTGAGCGGGATGCCGAGCTTCTCGTAGGTGGCCAGGATCTCGGGATCGATCTCGTCGAGACTCTTGGGCCGGTCGTCGTCGCTCTTCGGCGCGGCGTAGTAGCAGATGGACTGGTAGTCGACCGGCTCGTAGCGCACGTTCGCCCACTGCGGCTCGACCATCTTCAGCCAGCCCCGATAGGCCTCGAGGCGCCAGTCGAGCAACCACTGGGGCTCGTTCTTCTTCGCCGAGATGAAGGCGATGATCTCCTCGCTCAGTCCCGGCGGCGCCGTGTCCTGCTCGACGTCGGTGACGAAGCCGTACTCGTAGTCGCGCTCGGTCAGCGCTTCGATCGTGTCGGTCGCCGTCGGCATCAGGTGCTGCTCCGCGTGAACATCAGGTGCTGCTCCGCAGCGGGATGAGGGTGGAGGCGACGGACTGCGGCCGACTGCCGGCGGAGCCGGACAGGAAGTCCGGACGCGCCATGTCCTCGATCGTGACCGCTTCGAGAGCGCCGCGAACGGCCCGGTCGATCCGCTGCCAGTTCTCGCTCACGCGGCAGAACGCCTCGTAAGAGCAGTCATCGTGGGAGTGCTCGCTGCACTGGGTCAGGGCGATCGGCCCCTCGAGCGCGAAGATCACCTCGGCGACGCTGATCTCGGCCGCCGGACGCGCCAGCTCATAGCCGCCGTGGACGCCGCGGTGAGACACCAGCAACCTGTTCCGGGCGAGCAACTTGAGGATCTTGCTGACCATCGGCGCCGGCAGATGCGTTTGCAGCGCCAACTCGGCGGCTGCGGCCTGCCCCGTCAACGCCAGTTGGCTCAACAGGACGATGCCGTAATCGGCTTGCTTGGTCAGTCGGATCATGACGCGTGTCGTCGGAGGCGGAACGTGGCTGAAGAACAGGACTCCGATGCCTGCTGATCGGGTCCCGGTGCGCGCCACCCGTGAAACCGGGACCCCTCTAGTCCCGTTTCGGAGACTAGCACGGGAAAGTCGCGTGTCAATCGGTCACGCGGGCCATTTGGCCAGCGAATGTGCTACCGTGTGCGTCGCCATGACCGAGCTCACTGCAAGGACATCGAAGGTCGGCATCCGGGAACTGCGTCAGAACCTGAGCGTGTACGTCCGGCGGCTGCGCCGCGGCGAGCGCTTCGAGGTCACGGACCGCGGCCGGCCGGTGGGCCTGCTGCTGCCGCTCGAGGAGAACCTGTCGCCGCTCGAACGCCTGATCGCCGAGGGGCGGGCGACCAGGCCGGTGGGAAACCTGCTCGATCTGCCGCCGCCAGAAGGCGAAGTGTCGACCAAGGCGAGCGAGGCACTGATCGCCGACCGCGAAGACCGTCTCTGAGCGGGGCGTGATTTACCTGGATTCTTCTGCGATCGTCAAACTCGTCCTTCCGGAGCCCGAGTCGCTGGCCCTTCGCAGTTTCCTGGCCAGCGACGAAGACCACGTATCGAGCAGCCTCGCGCGCGTCGAAGTACTGCGCACGGTGCGACGGGTTGACGACACGGAGGACCGCCGCCGCGACGCCGAGCGATCACTCGCCCGAATCTCCCTCGTGGATATGCGCGGGCCGCTGTTGGGGAAAGCGGGAACCCTCGGGCCGCCGAACCTGCGCAGCCTGGACGCCATCCACCTCGCCACAGCCCTCTCCCTGGACGGGCTCGACGCCTTCGTCACCTACGACCACCGCCTCGCGGACGCCGCCAGGGAGGCCGGCCTCGCCGTTGTCTCCCCGGCCTGACCGACGCCTCCGCTAGAGCTGGAACGTGGACTGGTTCCAGGCACTCGTTATCGCCTGGTGCGGCCTGACCGTGCCCGTGCTGGTCTACGGCCTGGTGGGCAAGGACGTCACCGGGCGGCTGGGCGGCCGGCCCCGGGGTCCGAACGTCGACCCGCGCTGGGGCTGGCTCCTCATGGAGGTTTCCGCACTGGCCGTGTTCCCGGCCGTCTACCTGGCGGCCGGCGAGCGTCACGCGGTCGGCGACCTCCTGGTCGGCCTGTGGCTGGCCCACTACGTCCACCGGACCCTCGTGTGGCCATGGTTCGTCCAGCGCCAGGCGCGGCCGTTCCCGGCTGTAACGGCCGCCTCGGGCTTCTTCTTCAATCTGGTCAACGGCGCGTTCCTGGGCTGGTTCATGGCCCGGATCGCCGACTACCCCGCGAACTGGTTCACCGATCCGCGCTTCGTGGCCGGCGCCGCTCTCTTCCTGGTCGGCGCCGCCCTCAACGTCTCGTCCGACTACCGCCTGTCGGCCCTGCGGGCGAGAGCCTCCGGCGGCGCCGTTCTGCCGCGCGGCGGCGCCTTCAACCTCGTCTCCTGCCCCAACCTGGCGGGCGAGATCGTCGAGTGGGCGGGGTTCGCGCTGATGAGCTGGTCGCTACCCGGCCTCGCGTTCGCGCTCTGGACCGCGGCCAACCTCGTGCCCCGCGCCCTGTGGCGTCACCGCTGGTATCGGGAGCGATTCCCGGACTACCCCTCGAACCGCCGAGCGCTCGTCCCCGGCCTCCTCTGAGGCCCGGCCTCAGTCCTTCCCCTCCGCGCCGGACGCCGGCGCCAGGCGTTCCGCTTCCCGGCTGTCGCCGAGCAGCACCGCCACCCAGCGGAACTCCTCCGTGTTCTCGAGCAGGATCTTGACGACCATCGTCAGCGGCACGGACAGCAGCATCCCGACCGGTCCCCACAGCCAACCCCAGAAGACGAGGGACAGGACGACGACGAGGGTCGAGAGGCCGAGCCGCCGCCCCAGCAGCGGCGGTTCGATGAAGTTGCCGATCACCATGTTGACGACCAGGTAGCCCAGGGCGACGAGCAGCGCCCGGCCGACGCCGATCTGGACCATGGCCAGGAGCGTCGTCGGCACCGCCGCGATGATCGAACCGAGGTTCGGGATGAAGTTGAGAACGAACGCCACCAGGCCCCAGAAGACCGCGAACTCGACGCCCATCACCCCCACCCAGATGCCGATCAGCAGGCCGGTGACCAGGCTGATCACCGTCTTGATCCCCATGTAGTGCTGGATCTCGTGCATGGCGCGGGCGAAGCGCGCCTCGGCGCCGGCGCTGCCAAAGGCCGCGCGCACCTTGGGGCCGAAGGTCGCCGCCTCGAAGAGGGTGAAGATGACGATCAGCGAGATGACGAGGAACGACGAGAGGGCGGCCGTCGTCGTCCGCAGCGTCCGGTTCACGAAGTCGACCAGGAAACCTGGCTCAAAACGCGAGAACAGGGCAAGCGGCAGGGAGTCGTCACCGCTCTCGGGCGCTGCCTGAGCGGCATCCGGGGACTCCGGGTCGACGGCCCCGGCCCCACCGCCTGTGCCGTCCGCCGTCGAGTCCGCCAGCCAGCTGGCGACCGGCACTCCCCGCTCCTCGAGCCAGTCGCCGCCGTCTTCGATCCACTCCGTGAGGGTGGACTGGATCTCGCCCATCTCGCCCGCGACCTGGTTCGCCGTGGAACCGACCAGATAGCCGGCCAGGGCGATGACCAGCAGATCCACCAGGATCGTGCCGAGGACGGCGACGATCATCGGCAGGCGTCGCTGCAGCCAGGTCAGAAGAGGCAGGCTGATCGCGGCGATGAAGACCGCGACCAGGAACGGGATCATGATCGACGACGCGGCCCGCAGGCCGGCGACCAGGACGACGACGCAGGCCGCGACCAGGAGCAGTCGCATCGGCGTACCGAGATCCCGTGCCTGATCGTCCCTGGCCACTGGCCGCAGTGTAACCCTGCCTGGCCCTGAGCCCCCTGTGGTCCCGGGGAGGTTCAGCCGGCGGCCGCGCGGTGGTCCTCGACCAGGCCCTCGACCACCGCGGGTTCCGCCAGGGTCGTCACGTCACCGAGGTCTTCGTACTCGCCGGCGGCGATCTTGCGCAGCACGCGGCGCATGATCTTGCCGGAGCGGGTCTTCGGCAGGCCGGCGGCGACGTGGATGTGGTCCGGCGTGGCGATCGGTCCGATCACCGTGCGGACCTGCTGGCGCAGTTCGGCCACCAGTCCGGCCTGGTCGCGGCTCTCCGCCTCCGGCGTGATCAGCACGTAGGCGTAGATGCCGACGCCCTTGATCTCGTGCGGGCAGCCGACGACCGCCGCCTCGGCCACCGCGTCGTGCGCCACCAGCGCGCTCTCGATCTCGGCCGTGCCCAGCCTGTGCCCCGAGACGTTGAGCACGTCGTCGACGCGGCCGGTGATCCAGTAGTAGCCGTGCTCGTCGCGCCGGCAGCCGTCGCCGGTGAAGTACATGCCGGGATACGTGCTGAAGTACGTCTCGACGAAGCGCTGGTGGTCGCCGTAGATCGTCCGCGCCTGCCCTGGCCAGGAGCGCTTCAGGCAGAGGTTGCCGCTCCGGTCGTTGCCTTCGAGTTCGTGGCCGTCGGCGTCCACGAGCACCGGTTCGACGCCGAAGAAGGGAAGGGTCGCCGAGCCGGGCACGAGCGGCGTGGCGCCCGGCAGCGGAGTGATCAGGATGCCGCCCGTTTCCGTCTGCCACCAGGTGTCGACGACCGGACACCGGCCGTTGCCGACCACGTCGTGGTACCAGTTCCAGACCTCGGGGTTGATCGGCTCGCCGACCGAGCCGAGCACCCGCAGCGAACCGCGGTCGTAGGCCGTGACCCACCGGTCACCCTCGCGGGCGATCGCCCGCAGCGCGGTCGGCGCGGTGTAGAAGAGCGTCACGCCCAGGTCGTCGACGACCTGCCAGTAGCGGCCCGGGTCGGGGTAGGTCGGCACCGACTCGAACATGACGCTGGTCGCGCCGTTGGCCAGTGGCCCGTAGACGATGTAGCTGTGCCCCGTGACCCAACCGATGTCGGCGGCGCAGAAGTGGATGTCGTCGTCGTGGTGGTCGAAGATCAGGCGGTGCGTCATCGACGCGTAGAGGAGGTAGCCGCCGGTCGTGTGGAGCAGGCCCTTGGGCCTTCCCGTCGAGCCGCTGGTGTAGAGCACGAAGAGCGGCGCCTCCGCGTCGAGCCGCGCCACCGGCGCCGTGGCGCGCTGCTTCGCCGTCTCCTCGTGGAGCCAGAGGTCGCGTCCCGGCGTCATCGGCACTTCGGTGTCGGTTCGCCGCGCGACCAGCATGTGCTCGACCAGGTCCAGCCCCTCGACCGCCCGGTCGCAGGTCGCCTTGAGCGGGATCGTCCGGCCGCCGCGCAGACCCTCGTTCGCGGTCACGAGCAGCCGGCAACCGGCGTCGACGATCCGTTCGCGCAGGCTGTCGGCGGAGAAGCCGGCGAAGACCACGGAATGGACCGCGCCGATCCGGGCGCAGGCGAGCATCGTGTAGGCCAGCTCCGGGATCATCGGCAGGTAGATGCAGACCCGGTCGCCCTGCCCGATCCCGAGCGAGGTCAGCACGTTGGCGACCCGGCAAACGTTCCGCTTCAGCTCCCGGTAGCTGATCCGCTGGTAGCGGCCCGGCTCGTCCTCGACCCAGATCAGGGCCGTCTTGTCGGGCCGCGCCGCGGCGTGGCGGTCGACGCAGTTCGTGCAGGCGTTCAGCACGCCGTCCTCGAACCAGGCGAAGTCGACGGCCTCGAAGTCCCAGCGACCCCCGGAACTCGGCTCGGTGAACCAGTCCAGCGAGCGGGTCTGCTCGAGCCAGAAGCCGTCCGGATCCTCGATCGACTCCCGGTAGAGCTTCCGGTAGGCGTCCAGGCCGTCGACGTGCGCGCGGCCGCTGTCCGAGATGGCGCTCTTGACGGGGATCATCCGACTCTCCTTGCCGGCCTTCGCGACACCTACACCGCGACGCGCGGCGCCGCCGCCAGCACGGCGTCGGAGGCGCTGCCGCCCAGGCTCTCGAAGTTGTCCGTGAACATCCGGGCCAGGCGCCGCGCGTACTGGTCGTACGCCTGGGGATCGCTCCAGCCCTCCCGCGGGTCGAGCACGTCGCCCGGCACGCCCTCGATCACCGTGGGATAGGCCAGACCGAAGACGGGATGCGTGCGCGTGGGCACCCCCGTCAGGCTGCCGTCGAGCGCCGCGTGGATCATGCGCCGGGTGTACGCCAGCTTGATCCGGCTGCCCTGGCCGTAGGGCCCCCTGGCCCAGCCCGTGTTGACGAGCCAGACGTCGACGCGATGGCGCCGCACCTTCTCGCCCAGGAGCTTGGCGTAGGCCGACGCCGGCAGCGGCATGAAGGGGGCGCCGAAACAGGCGCTGAAGGTCGCCGACGGCTCGGTGACGCCCCGCTCGGTGCCGGCGACCTTCGCGGTGTAGCCCGACAGGAAGTGGTACATCGCCTGCGACTCGTCCAGGCGGCTGATCGGCGGCAGCACGCCGAAGGCGTCGCAGGTCAGGAAAACGACCGACGTCGGATGTCCCGCGTTGCCGCCGACGTCGACGTGCTCGAGGTGGCTGAGCGGATAGCTGGCCCGGGTGTTCTCGGTGCGGGAGTCGTCGTCGAGATCGAGCTTCCGTGTCTCGGGATCGAAGACGACGTTCTCGAGCACGGTGCCGAAGCGCCGCGTGGTGGCGTAGATCTCGGGTTCCCCCAGAGGATCGAGGCGGATGACCTTGGCGTAGCAGCCGCCCTCGATGTTGAAGATGCCGCGGTCGGACCAGCCGTGCTCGTCGTCGCCGATCAGGGTGCGCGCGGGGTCCGCCGAGAGGGTCGTCTTGCCGGTGCCGGAGAGGCCGAAGAACAGGGCGCAGTCCGACGGATCCGCGCCGTAGTTCGCGCTGCAGTGCATGCTCAGCACGCCGCGCTGCGGCATCAGGAAGTTCATCACGCTGAACATCGACTTCTTCATCTCGCCGGCGTACTCGCTGCCCCCGATCAGGGTCAGGTGCCGCTCCAGGTCGAGGGCGATGAAGGTCGTGCTGTTCGTGCCGTCGGTCTCCGCGTCGGCCAGAACGCTCGGGATGTCGACAACGGTGTAGTCGGGCACGAAGTCCGCGAGCTCCGCTTCGTTCGCCGCGCGCAGGAACATGTTGCGGACGAACAGGCTGTGCCAGGCCCGCTCGCTGATCACCCGCACGTTCAGGCGGCAGGCGGGATCGGCGCCCGCGAAACCGTCGAAGACGAACAGGTCCCGATCCGCGGCCGCGGCCAGCATCTTGCGGTGGAGGCGGTCGAAGTGTTCCGGCGCGAGGGGCTTGTTCACCGGGCCCCAGTCCACCAGGTCGGCCGAAGGCGCGCGGCGCACGACGAAGCGGTCATTCGGAGACCGCCCCGTGTGCTCGCCGGTCGATGCGACGAGCGGCCCCCCGGCGGCAATCGCGGCCTCGCCGCGGCGAACCGCTTCTTCGTAGAGCCTGGCCACGCTGAGACGCCGGTGAACGACGCGCCGGTTGGCTGACAGGAACTCCTCGGAAACCTCGACCATCTCAACTACCTCGCCACGGTCGAGAGCGAGAAGCGGTCCCGCCTCACCGTCCAGGCCGTGAACAGTGGCTCCTCGGGAGGGATTCGAACCCCCAACATTTCGGTTAACAGCCGAACGCTCTACCGTTGAGCTACCGAGGAAAAGTCCGCCTCACGGCGAACAGCGGCGGGCGACACGGAGTTCATCTTAGGGAGGCTTCAAGCCGACTGTCAAACCCCCGCCCGAACGCCTGTCGGCGAAGCTAGAGGCGGTTGCGATATGGCTGCAACTGCCTGGCGCGGCTCGGATGACGCAACTTGCGGAGCGCCTTCGATTCGATCTGCCGGATCCGCTCCCGTGTCACGTTGAACGAACGCCCGACGTCCTCCAGCGTCGACTCGGCGCCGTCGCCCACGCCGAAGCGCATCCGGAGCACGAGTTCCTCCCGCGGACTCAGGGTCTGGAGCACCGCGGCGGTCTGCTCGCCCAGGCCCTTCGTCAGCAGCGCGTCGAGCGGCGAAACCGCGCTCGCGTCCTCGATGAAGTCCCCCAGGGACGAGTCTGCCTCTTCGCCGATCGGTGTCTCCAGCGAGATCGGTTCCAGCGCGATCTTCATGATCTCCCGAACGTGGGACACCTCCATGTCCATCTGATCGGCGATCTCGGCGACGGTGGGCTCGCGGCCCAGCTCCTGGACCATCGCCCGGCTGGTCCGGGTGAGCTTGTTGATCGTGTCGATCATGTGGACCGGAATGCGGATCGTTCTTGCCTGGTCGGCGATCGCCCGCGTGATCGCCTGACGGATCCACCAGGTCGCGTAGGTCGAGAACTTGTAGCCGCGGCGGTACTCGAACTTCTCGACCGCCCGGATCAGCCCGATGTTGCCGTCCTGAATCAGGTCGAGGAGCTGCAGCCCGCGGTTCGTGTACTTCTTGGCGATCGAAACGACGAGACGGAGGTTCGCCAGGATCATCTCGGAGCGCGCCTGCTCGCAGATCGCCTCGCCCCGCCGCACCTTGTTCAGCGTCGCGGTCACCTGCGCGAGGGTCGTGCCATAGCGCTCTTCCGACGCGCGGAGACGCGCGCGGTACTTCTCGATCCGGCGCCGCTGCAGCGCGCCGAGCTCCGTGTCGCGCTCCCGGTCGAGCGCGATCTGCGCCCGGCGGATGTCCCGGTCGTGGCGCGAGATCTCCGCGTAGAGCTGCTTGAGGATCTCGACCAGCCGGCTGCGCGTTTGCGCCGTCAACTCGATCGAGCGGATCTGCTCGGTGATCTTGCCCGCCGTGCGATCGATCTCGCGTTCGATCTCCGAGAACCGATCGCTGCCCGGCCGACAGCGGTCGCTCTGCCGGCGCAGACGGCGCACCTGCCGGTCGAGAGTCTCGATCGCCCGGAAGATCCGGAGGTTCTTCGCGATGCGGTCCCTCGCGCTCTGGTCGAGGTGGGCGCCGCCATCGGCCAGGAGTTCCCGCATCAGGCGCCGGTCGCGCCGCGCCAGCTCGTTGATCCGCAGCAACTCCCGGAGCACGACCGGGTTGTCGCAGAGCGCCTCGAAGACGATCCACTCGCCACGCTCGATCCGTTTGGCGATCTCCACTTCGCCTTCCCGATCGAGCAGATCGACTCTTCCCATCTCCCGCAGGTAGACGCGGACCGGATCCGTCGTCCGGTCCTGCTGGGTCAGGAGGGCGGGTTCGGGCTCGCTCCGTTCGACGCCGCCGATCGGCGGCAGCGGATCGGCGTCGACGACGTTGACGAACGCCTCAGGGCGCCGGATCACACCCGTTCCCATCGACCCGAGACGCATCCGGATCGCGTCCATGTCCCGCGGTTCAGCGAGCAGTTCCTCGGGCAACCGGGTCTCGAGCTCGTCCTGAAGCAGGTAACCCTTCTCGCGGCCCAGGTTGAACACGCCGCGGACCGAGCTGTGGCGCTGCTCGATCGGCTCGATCTCCTCGGCCCGGACGGCCGCGGTGTTCAGGGCCACGACATCTCCTCAGCGCCCCGACTGTCCGTAGAACTCGCGGCTGAGCTGCTGCTTTTCCTCGATCATCCGGTGCAGGGTCTCCATGTCGCCTTCACGCTGTGCGCGATTGATCTCCCGGGCAAGCAGGTTGAGCCGCTGTCTGGTGAAACGCCGACCCAATTCCACGAGACTGATCCGAAGCTCCGATTCAGAGAAGGCTGACGACCGTTGTAACAAAAGCCCGGCGATCCGGTCAACAGGTCGACCGGTCTCGTCGTCCGTACCGGCCCGGCGTCCCAGAACATCCACGAGGGCGCCGGAGTCGATCCGCTCCGCCCCGGCTTGGGCCTGCTCCCTCATGGCCTCGCAGATGGCGCGCAGGGCGGGATCGAAGAAGGCATCCGGCGCCGGCCACTCGATGCCGCGAACGTCCGGGGCGGCGGCCAGCAGACGCAGCACCTGCTCCTCGATCGAAGAGGTCACCGGGGGACGGGGGACGGCGGCGGGCCCGGGCGCGTCCGCGGCGGCCGGCTTCTCGGCGGCCGGGGCGGATTCCCGCAGCAGCACGTCGACCTTGACCCCGAGTCGCTCGGCGGCGGTTTCGTAGTAGCCCCTTCGCGCGATCGGGTCGCCGATCCTGTCGATCAGCGTCCGCACCCGCGCGGCCTCGCGCGCCCGCAACCGCGGATCGAGCTCGCCCCGGCTGGGCAGGTCGTCGATCTCGATCGCCACCGCATCCCGGGCCTCGGCAACCGTGGCCTGCACCGCCCCGGGTCCCTCGTCGAGCCGCAGGGAATCCGGATCCTGGCCCGCCGGAAAGAGCGCCCGGCGGACGTTGAGCCCGGCCTCGAGCATCAGTCCCGCCGCCTTGCGGGCCGCCTCGATGCCGGCGCGGTCACCGTCGTAACCCAGGACCACCTCGTCGGTGTAGCGGGACAGCAACCGCACCTGCTGCTCCGTGAGCGCCGTCCCCATGCTCGCGACGGCCCAGTCGATGCCGGACGCCGCGGCGCCCATAACGTCGAAGTAGCCCTCGACCAGGAGCGCCCGGCCCTGTTCCCGGATCCCGCGGCGGGCGGCGTCGAGTCCGTAGAGCAGGGTGCCTTTCCGGAAGTGGTCCGTCTCGTTCGTGTTGACGTACTTGGCCTGGTCGTCGCCGAGGGTGCGGCCGCCGAACGCCAGGAGGCGGCCGGAGGGCGACCGGATGGGGAACATCAGCCGGTTGCGGAACCGGTCGTAGGGACGGTCCGGCGCCTTCGGGCTGCGGGCGATGAGACCCGCGGCCTCGAGGTCGGGAACCGGTATGCGCCGTCCCAGCTCCTCGATCATCGTCCGCCAGTCGTCGGGCGCGTAGCCGACGCCGAAGCTGGCGATGAGCTCCCGCGGCACCTTGCGCCGCTCCAGGTACTGCCGGGGCACGGGCTCCGTCCCGAGCTTCGCCCGAAAGAAGTCGTAGGCGGCGTCGAGCGCGGCCTGGATGCGCTCGGAGCGGTCGGCCCGGCGATCGGCGCCCGGCCCGGAAGCCCGCCGCAGGGGAACTCCGTAGCGGCGGGCCAGACTCTCGATCGCGGTGGCGAAGGTGTCGCCGGTGAGTTCCATGTGGAAGCGGATGGCGTCGCCGCCGGCGCCGCAGCCGAAGCAGTAGTAGAGCTTGCGCTCGGGATCGAGCGACAGCGACGGCGTCTTCTCCTTGTGGAAGGGGCAGAGCGCCACGAAGCGCTGGCCGCGGCGCTCGACCTTCGTGTGCTCGCTGACGAGGTCGATGAGGTCGACCGCCTCGCGCACCGCGTCCACCGCCTCGTCGGTGAGCCTGGAGCCTCGCTGCACGACCGCTCATGCTACAGCGACAGGCGCCCCTCAGGAGCCGTCAGCGCAGGAGGACTTCGGTCGCGCCGTCGCCGCCGGCGGAGGGGGGAGCGGGATCGAAACCGGCCACCGCCGGGTGGCTGCGCAGGTGCTCGCGAACCGCCCGGCGAAGCCGGCCGCTGCCGTGGCCATGGACCACGCGAACCCGTTCGCGGCCGGCCGCCAGAGCCCGATCGAGGTAGGCGTCGAGGGAGTCGAGGGCCGGCTCGACCAACTGGCCGATCAGGAGCAGTTCCGCTTCCACCGAGGGCGCGGGAGACCTCTGGACCCGGACCCGGCCGGGCACCGGATTCTCTCCGCCCGCTACCGCCAGAAGATCGGCGCCGGGCGCCCGGACCCGCTTGCCGCGGACCAGCACCGTCGCCTGGTCGCCGCGCAGTTCCACGAGCTCACCCAGCCAGCCCAGCGAGCGGTGGCGGACACGCTCGCCGGCAACCAGGGGACGCTGCTCGTCCGGCTGCGACGGTTCCTCCGGTTCCCGTTCCGGCGCCGGGTCGATCTCACCGGGCGCCCGGGAGGCACGATCGGCCGCCGCCGCCAGGTCCCGGTCGAGTTCTCCGTGCAGGGATGCCGCCGCCCGGGCGAAGGCCCGTTTGCCCGGCCCCCGGGAGGTCGACGACAACCCGGCCAGGGCCTCATCCAGCCGGCGGCGGTTCGCCCGCCGCAGCGCGTCGACCTCCCGGCCGAGCGCCTTGCCGAGTCGTTCCCTGGCCGCCCGCAGGGACTCCTGCCGGGTTTCGAAGCGGGCGCGGGCCGTCTCCGTCTCGGCGGTCCGCCGGGCGAGTTCCGCCTCCCGCTCGAGCAACCGCTCGCGGAGGCGTTCGTTGCGTTCCAGCACTCGCCGCAGCTTCTGGTGTTCGGAGCCCAGGAAGTGCTCGGCCCGCTCCAGCCAGGCCGGCGGCAGCCCGAGGCGGCGCGCCAGCGCCAGCGCCTGGCTGCCTCCGGGCGGGCCGACGACCAGCCGGTAGGTGGGCAGGCCGTTCCGCGGATCGAAACCCATCGCGGCGCAGGAGGCCGCCTGCGACTCGAGGGCGGCCGCGGCGAGCTGGGTGAGGTGGGTCGTCAGGATGCCGAGCGAACCGCGCTCGACCAGCCCCTCGAGCAGGGCGATTCCGAGCGCGGCGCCCTCCTCCGGGTTCGTCCCGGCGCCGACCTCGTCGAGCAGGACCAGAGTGCGCGGCCCGGCGCGGCGCCACACCTCGCGGAGGCGGAGCAACCGGGCGCTGAACGTCGACTGTTCGTCGAGGACGCTCTGCTCGTCGCCCACCACCGCCACGACGTGGTCGAGGATCGGCAGGCGACTGTCCCGCCCGGCGGGAACCGGCAGACCGGCCTGGTTCATCAGGCACAGCAGCCCCACCGTCTTCAGGGCGACCGTCTTGCCGCCGGCGTTCGGACCGGTCAGCACCAGCGTTCGGTGTTCGTCCAGCTTCAGGTCCAGCGGCACGACGACGCCCCGGTTGCCGGCCACGCCCAGCGCCAGTTCCCTGCGGTCGGCCAGCCGCGGATCGAGCAGCGGGTGGCGGGCGCCGCGGAGTTCGAGCAGCGGCGCCCTGCCGGCCGGACCGTCGGATGCGACCGTGGCGAGCACGGCGTCGACGTCGACTGCGAAGCGCGCCGCCGCCTGCATCGCGTCGACGGCGGCCAGGAAGTCGATGCGCGCGACGATCGCCGGCGTGAGGACCTGCACCTGAGCCACCAGCTCGGCCAGGATGCGGCTGCGCTCGACCTCCCGGTCCGAGGCGATCCGCTCGATCTCGTCGTTGCCTTCGACTACCTCCGAGGGTTCGAAGTAGAAGCTCCTGCCCGAGGCGGAGCGGCCCCTGACGAGTCCGGCGAGACGGCCGCGGCTGCCCGAGGGAAGAAGGACCGACAGCCGGCCGCCCCGCATGGGCGTCGAATCGTCCGCCAGAGCGCTGCCGTGCTCCCGCACATAGACCTGAAGCGAGGCCTCGACCGAAGCCTGGGTGCGCCGGGCGTCCCGGACGAGCGTCCGCAGCCGCGGCGTCGCGTCGTCCCGCACCTCGCCGCGCCGGTTCAGCATGCGGCGCAGGCGGCTCGCCAACCCGGCGCAGCCTCCGCCGTGCTGGCCCGGAGGGACGGCTTCCGCGGCGTCGGCCTCCATCCGTCGCAGCGCCTCGACCTCGGCGGCGCACTGCGGCGTGGCGTCGGGACTCTCCAGCCGTCCCAGCACCTCCTCGCTGGCCTCGATCGCCGCGGACAGGTCGAGCAGCTCCGGACCGCCCAACCCTCGACCGTCCCCCTCGAGATGAGAGCGGAGGTCCAGAAGCCCATCGAGCGACGGCACCAGGACACCGTCCCGTTCGACCTCCCCGGCGATCTCCGCGTAGCGAATCCGGCGCCGTTCGATCTCGTCGCGGTCGGTTTCCGGCGCGATGGCGCGTACCGCCCGGCCCCCGATGTCGGTCGAGGCGAAACCCGCGAGGACGGCGAGCAGCGACGGAAACTCGAGCGCCTCGGAGGTAGCGGCGCTACAGCCACTCATCTGTAGCAACTCATCTGTCAGCCCGGTAACGGATCACCAAGCTCGGCGCAGCGCATTCGCTGCGGGAACGCCCTCAGGCGAGACCGGCGCGGCGCTCCTCAGCCAGCCGCCGCAACATCTTCTTGCGGGCCTGCATGACCTTGCGCTTCCGCTTGACGGACGGCTTCTCGAAGTGCTGGCGCTTCTTGAGCTCCGTCAGGATGCCTTCCTTCTCGCACTTCCGCTTGAAGCGGCGAAGCGCATTCTCGAAGCTCTCGTCTTCGCGTACCTGCACAACCGGCATGAAGTGATCTCGTTCCCTTTGTTGACCCGCGGGCTCCCGCCCGGATAGCCCGAGAGCCGCCGACGCACGTCAGCCCACGGGCGAACGCGGATTCTGCACGAGCCGGCCCGCCCCGTCAAGGGCCGGGCACGCCTACTCCTCCTCGGCCTGACCCTCCACGGCGTTGGCGTCGGTGCGGTAGACCGTCCCGTCGCCCTCGCGGAAGAACACCCCGGCGGCCGCGCCGGCACCATGCTCCTCGGGGTTCTTCGGATAGAACCAGGCGAACACGTTCTCCTCGTCGAACTCCCGGACGTTGCGATGGAACACCTTGCCGAGGAGCGCTTCGACCTCGGCCTCGGTCATGCCCCGCTCCACTTCCGCCAGCCGTTCGGCGGTGATGTAGCGCGCGTCCTGGTACTCGGCCAGCCGCGCCTGGAGGTCGGCGTTGTCGGGGTCGACGCCAAGGGCCCGCTGAAGGATCTCGACCGCGCGGCGGTAGTCGCCGCCCTTGACCACGTACTCCTCGGCCAGGTACATGTCCTCGGAACTCTTCATCGCGAAGGCGGCCCGCTGCTCTTCGGTCATCTCACCGCCGAGTTCCCATTCCGCCTCGTTGATGTAGTTGACCAGCTTGGTCGCAAAGGCCTCGCCGTCGTTTCCGATCTCGTTGTCGAGGGAATCGACCTGCGCGGTGAGGGCCTCGACGTCGTCGTCCTCGCCCGGCGCGAAGACCCGCGCGCGAAGCCCCGCCAGTTCGTCGCGCTTGCCGTTCAGCGCCGCCTGCTCTTCCTGCAACTCGGCCCACGCATCGGCGCGCGCGGCGGACACCCGTTCCTCCTCCGAGGGACCGCACGCGACCAGAGCGGCGAACAGGACGATGACCGAAGCGCAAGCGGCGAACGCCGCCCGGCCCGGCCGCCCGATTGGAGTGGATCTCGACATTCTGGCGCCTCCTTGGACCGCTTGTTGCGTGCCGGCGACTATACCCCAAGGCGGGCCGCGAAAGGGCGCACACGGAGGCTCGACGTGGGGCTATACTGCGGCACTGCGCTCGGGTGCCCTGAGGGTCCATAGCTCAGCGGTTAGAGCATCCGGCTCATAACCGGCAGGTCCCTGGTTCGAATCCAGGTGGACCCACACCGCGAACTGCGGAGCCTGCGATCGCTAACTCACTGGAACCTCTGACAATCGGCGCATGGAACGAGTCCTCGACACGATCGTAGATCTGCAGCAGGCGAGCATGGAACTCGCCCACAGCCTCGCCCTGCTGGACGGGGTTCCCGAGTCGATGCAGGAGCTCCACGACCAGTACGAACACCAGCGGAGCGAGATCGAACGGCTCGAGCAGGAGTGCCAGCAGGCCGAACTCGAGCGCCGCGCCGCGGAAGCGGAGGCGGCGGCGGGAAAGGAGAGCATCGAGCGCTACCAGGAGCAGATCGCCCGCGTCACGACGCAGCGCGAGTACGGCGCCCTTCTGAGTGAGATCGACACGGTGCGCGCCGGCATGCGGGAAGCGGACGAGCAGGCTCTCCTGGCCATCGAGCGCCAGGACGAGGCGTCGGCGCAGCTCGACGAAATCCGCGGCGCGTTCGAGACGCTCGACCAGCAGTACCAGGAGCAGCTCGCCGTGTGGGAAGAGCAGAAGCCCGAGATGCGCAAGCGGGTCGAAACGCTCGAGGGGCAGATCGAGGTGTTCCGTGAACGCCTGCCGCCGGCCGCCCTCCTCCAGTACGAGCGCCTGTTCGACCGCCACGGCGGCGCGCCACTGGCCGCCATCGGAGTCGTCGAGAGTACCGGCGCTCCCATCCGGCACTGTTCGTTCTGCAACTACCGGATCAGGCCTCAGGTCGTCGTGCAGATTCAGACCCAGGGCGCGCTCGTACCCTGCGACTCCTGCCAGCGAATCCTGTACCTGGACGGCGGAGAGACCGGCTGAGCGAGGCGCCGGGGAAGACGGCGGCCGAACGCTACGGGGAGATAGTGGAGCGGCTGGCGGAGGCCTGCCGGCAGGCAGGCAGGGAGCCGGAAGAGGTCGCCCTGGTCGGCGCCTGCAAGCGGCAGCCGCTCGAGCGCATCGCGGCGGCGCTGGACGCCGGCCTCCGCATCCTCGGCGAGAACCAGGTCCAGGAGGGCGAGGTGCACCGCGCGGCGCTGGTCGACGCCGGCTACGGCGACCGGGTCGCCTGGCACCTGATCGGACCGCTGCAGTCGAACAAGGCGGCCCGCGCCTGCGACGTGTTCGACGTGTTCGAAGCGGTCGACCGGCCGAAGATCGCGGAGCGGCTCGACCGTGTGCTCGGCAGCCGGGGACTCGGCGCCCGCGGCTGCCTGCTCGAAGTGAACATCGGCAGCGAACCCAGCAAGCACGGCTTCCTGCCGGAGGACACGGAAGCGATGCTCCGCATCGGTGAACTCGACCATCTGCGGGTGCGCGGCCTGATGGCGATTCCGCCGCAGCGCTCCGACGCGCGCGAGTCCCGCGCCGACTTCGCCGCTCTCAGGCGCCTGCGCGACCGGCTGGCCCAGGGCGGCCTGTTCGGCGACCGGGAGGGATGGCTGTCGATGGGGATGAGCGCGGACTTCGAGGCCGCGGTCCTCGAAGGCGCCAGCCACGTGCGGATCGGTTCCGCGTTGTTCGGCGAGCGGCCGCGGCGGTAAGGTCGCCGCTTCGCGGCGGCTATGTCGACGCCGCCTCCGGCGGCAGCGGGTCAGAAGACCCGCGCACCCAGCCTGGTGTTACCGTTTACTGCTTGGAGACTCTGTCCGACCTGCTCGGGGTCGTAGCGGAACGCTACGGCGAACGCGAGGCCCTGCTGTCCATCCGGCGTCATCGCCGGACGGACTCGCTTTCCGCGCGGGAGTTCCTCGACGCCGTCTGCCGGACCGCGAAGGCGCTCGAGTCGCACGGCGTGGCGAAGGGCGACCGTGTGGCGCTGTTCGCGACCAACCGGCCGGAGTGGCACATCGTTGACTTCGCCTGCCACCTGCTGGGCGCCGTTTCCGTACCGATCTATCCGACTCTCAACGCGCCCCAGGTCGCCTACATCCTGCTCGACAGCGGCGCCGGCTGGATCTTCTACGACGACAGGGCGAAACGGGACCTGCTGTCGGGCATCGTTCCCAGCGACGGCGGCGAGGACGACCAGGACGGCGATGAGCAGCGCGGTCTGCGCATGGTGGCGCTGGATGCCGAGGCCGCCGCCCCCGGCGGCACCCACCTCGAAGCCCTGATCGCCGGAGCGCCGCCGGCCACGGATGCCGACCTCGCGACGTTCAGCGGGCGGGTCGGCCGGGACGACACGGCGAGCATCATCTACACCTCAGGCACCACCGGCGACCCCAAGGGCGTCGTCCTGTCGCACCGGAACTTCGTCTCGAACATCCTGGCCTGCCAGGAGCTCTATCCGCTGGGCGAGGACGATCAGGCGCTCTCCTTCCTGCCGCTCTCCCACGTCTTCGAGCGCACGGTCGACTACCTCTTCTTCTACCGCGGAGTGTCGATCCACTACTCCCCCGCGATCGAGCGCGTCGCCGGCCTGATGCCGGACGTGCGGCCCACCGTCCTGTGTTCGGTGCCCAGGCTCTACGAGAGCGCCTACCTGCGCATCCAGAACCTGTTCGCGAGTCAGCCGCCGGCCCGTCGCCGGCTGATCGCCTGGGCGCTCAAGGTCGGCAAGCGGCGCGCCGAGCGCGGCGGCGCGGCGCTCCAGGGCCTGATCGCCGACCGCCTCGTGTTCCGCAAGATCAAGCAGCGCTTCGGGGGCCGCCTGCGGTTCGCCATTTCAGGCGGCGCCGCGATCGCCAATGAAGTCGCCGAGTTCTTCGACGCGATCGGCATCCGCCTCTACCAGGGCTACGGGCTGACCGAGACGGCACCGGTCCTGGCCGTCGAGTACCCCGGCGCCTCCCGCCGGGGCTCCGTCGGAACGGCCGCTCCCGGGGTCTCGCTTCGCATCGCGGACGACGGCGAGATCCTCGCCCGCACCGAGGGCCTGATGCAGGGCTACTGGAAGAAACCTGATGCCACCGCCGAGGCGATCGACCCGGACGGCTGGTTCCACACCGGCGACATCGGCCGCCTCGACGAGGACGGCTACCTCTACATCACGGACCGCAAGAAGGACCTCCTGGTAACGAGCGGCGGCAAGAACGTGGCGCCCCAGCCGATCGAGCAGATGATGATCACGCACCCCGCGATCGCCCAGGTGGTCGTGGTCGGCGACGGCTACCCGTACCTCAATGCCCTGATCGTGCCCAACTACGTGGAGCCGCCGGAGCCGTTCACCGGCATGGACCCCTCGGAACTCCGCCAGGACCCGCGCCTCCAGGAGCTCGTCCAGGGCGTGCTCGACCGCGCGAACGAGCGGCTGCCGGCCCACGAGCGCGTGCGCCGCTTCCGGCTGCTCGAGCGGGAACTGACGCTGGAGGAGGGCGAGATCACGCCCACCCTGAAGGTGCGCAGGAAGATCGTCAACGAGCGCTACCGCGACGTGATCGCCTCGATGTACCTGAAAAGTCAGCGCGTCAATTGATGCGGCTGGACGGCTCCGTCGGGTCGGGCGCTTCCTCGATCACCCCGTGGACCTCCTCGTAGCGCCGCAGGTTCGTGCCCAGGGCCCGGATGATCCGCTTGAGATGCCCAGGGCTCGTCACGATCCTGGCGCTGACGATGCCCTGAGGCGGAACCACGTTGATGAAGTCGAGGATGAACTCCTCGCGGGTGTGGGTGATGCGCAGCAGGTTGGAGTAGGCCCCCTTGAGCTCGGCGTCGCCGATCTTGACGTTGATCGACGAGGACGCATCCTGGTCGGCCGATCCTTCCTTGGGTTGGTCGCTCATTCGATCCTCCGTTGATAGCCGGCCTGCTCGCCGGGCGAGAGCCAGTCGATGTCGGTCCGCGCGCCCAGCGTCTCCACCTGCCACTCGTGGTCGGGCAGGTAGAGGCCAATGCTCCTCAGCGACGTGCTCTCCGTCACCGTGAACCGCAGCGCCCGGCGGCGGTAATCGTACGCCCTGCCATCGCGGGCGTGAACCGCGACATCCACGGTGTACTCGCCCGGCGCCAGCCGCAGCTCCGGACAGACGAGCCGCACCCGCACGGGCCCGGCGAGAGAGCGCGGTTCGTAGCCGGCCAGATCGGTGTTCGTGCCCCAGCAGTCGACGCCCCGCGGCGTCTTGACGCCGACGCCGAAGACGAAGTCGGACAGTTCCTCTCTTGGTTCGACGTCGAGTTCGAAGGCCACCGCTTCCCCGCAGTGGACGTGGTAGCGCTCCTGCCGCTCGTCGCCGGCCAGCAGGCGCGCCGCCAGGATCTCGGCCTGGCCCGAACCCCAGCGCGCGACCTCCTCGCCAGCGTCCGCGGGCGCGGTCGCGGCCTGCTCGCCTTCAGCCGACTGGCGGCGCCGGTCGTGGGCCTCGCCCTCGCGCGCCGCCACCGACTCCAGGTAGGCGTCGATGACCCGTCGCGTCGACCCCAGGCCCCGGACCCGCCCGCCGTCCAGCCACATCGCCCGGTCGCAGATCTCGTCGATCAGCGTCATCGTGTGGCTGACCACGAGCAGGGTGCCGCCCCCGGCCAGGTGCTCCTCGATCCGCGCCAGGCAGCGGTGAACGAACTCCTCGTCGCCGACGGCGAGGACCTCGTCGACCAGAAGCACTTCCGGGTCGGTGTGAATGGCGACCGAGAAGCCGAGCCGCACGTACATGCCGGAGGAGTAGTACTTGATCGGCTCCTCGATGAAGTCGCCGAGACCGGCGAATTCCACGATGTCGTCGTAGCGCTGCTCGATCCGCCGCCGGCTCAGCCCGAGCAGCGCCCCGTTGATGAAGACGTTCTCCCGGCCGGAGATCTCGGGATGAAAGCCCGCGCCGAGCTCGATCAGGGCCGCGACCCGTCCGTTCACCGAGAGCTCGCCGGAAGTCGGCGGCAGCAGACCGGCCACGAGCTTGATCAGCGTCGACTTGCCCGAACCGTTGCCTCCGATGATCCCCACCGCCTCCCCGGCCGCGACCTCGAAGCTGACGTCGGTCAGGGCCTCGACGACTTCACCCGAGGCCAGGCCTCCGGTCAGGCTGCCTTCGAGCAGCGCGCTCTTCAGCGTCCGCAGCCGGTATCCGCCGGCGGCGCGCCGGTACCGCTTGCAAAGGCCGCTCGCCGCAACCGCCGGCGGGCTCAACTCAGACCGCCTCGGCCAGGGTGTCGGAGAGGCGGGAGAAGAGGCCCGCGCCCGCCACCCAGGACACGGCGGCGATCGCGGCCATGATCGCCCACACGTGGAGTTCGGGCAGCCGGCCGAAGAAGAGGAGATCCTGCGTAGCGGTCGTGAACGAAGTCATCGGGTTCAGTTGCACCACCCTCGCGAACTGTGGTGGCAGGTCGCTCAGGGTGTAGATGATCGGCGCGAGGAAGAAGGCGAGGACGAGCAGGTTGCCGAGAAGGTCCCGCACGTCCTTGAAGTGAACGCAGAGAGCCGACAGTGCGAAGGCGAGGCCGGCGACCATGACCACCTCGATCGCCAGGACGACGGGCAGCAGGGCGGCCGTCCAGCCGGAGATCGGATAGCCGAGCAGGCGGGCGGCGACCAGGGCGACCCCCACGATCGGCAGCGCCAGGAGGAAATGCACCAGGTTTGCCGCCACCGCCACCGCCGGCAGCACCTCGACCGGGAACACGGCCTTCCGGATCAGGCCTCCGTTGGCCGTGAGCGACGTGCAGCCTTCCAGCAACGAGGTGGAGACCCAGATCCAGGGGAACAGACCGGTCACGAGAAACACGCCGTACGGCTCGACCGCCACCAGGTCCGAGCGCTTCAGGATCATGCCGAACACGAACGAGTAGACGGCGAGCAGCAGGAGGGGATTGAGCAGGGACCACAGGAACCCCAGGACGCTTCCCCGGTAACGGGCGCGCAGCTCGCGCATGACCAGAGTCCAGAGCAGGCTGCGGTAGCGGACCAGCGTTCGGGCCAAGTCGACCATTGCCGCGAGCATCTTACGCGGGTGCGCGGGCCGGACCGCCGGTCTCGCACTCGAGGTACACCGGCGCCCCGGCAAGCACGGCGGGAACCCGGTCGAGTTCCCGTCCATCGCGGTCGCGCACCGCGCGTACCTCCCTCCGCGGCCGGTACGAGCGACCGCGGCCGTCCAGCGCCCAGACGACCCGGATCTCGCGCCCCTCCCGGACCGCCCGGTAGCCGCGCAGCCCTGACGGCATCCGCAGGCGGTCGACTTCCGCGCCGGCCAGCTCGCGCTGGAGTTGACGCAGGGCGAGCCAGGCCGGGCGCCGCCGGAGGCCGCCGCCCCGCGGGTCGAGCAGGCCGTAACCAGCGGCCGCCAACTGCCACCAGTAGACGCGCTCCGCCAGACCGCTGCCCAGCGCCTCCAGCGCATAGCGGACCAGGTAGCTGGCCTGGGCGTCCTCGTCCACGGCGACATCGCGGCCGGCGGGGGCGTGCGGACCCTCGGCGAGCGGCCAGTTGAACTCGGTGACCCAGCTCCTGTCCGACGCGCAGTCCGGGGCCCTGCGAGCCAGGGAGCGCAGAACCGCCAGCTTGCCGGCGAGGTCGAAGCCGAGCTGGCGGTTCTCCGGCGCGCCGCGCCGGTCGACGTAGAGCTGGCTCGCCAGAACGTCGAACCGGCGCTCCGGCCGTCCCGAGTGGATCAGAGCCGCTGTCGCGTGAGGCTCGAAGTCGATCACCGCGGGTGCGAGAACGCAGGCGTCGCGGCACTGAGCCCGTACCGCTTCGGCGCCGGCCGCCAGCAGGTTCCAGTAGTCCCCGGGCCGCCAGACGCCCCACTTGCTGCGATTGGGCGCCTGGCCGATCAGGAACCGCCGCCCAAAGGGAGCGAGCGCGGCCGCGGCTTCCTCGACCCGCCGCCGCCAGAGCCCGGCGTCCCGAACCAGCGACCGGTCCTGGCTGAACTGGAACACCAGGTCGACCGGCCGCTCGCCACGGCGGAGAGTCCGCGCCAGTTCCAGCAAGTCGCGGTCGACGCCCTGCCAGAGGTGGAAGCGCAGGAGCACGGTGTCGACTCCGAGCTCCTCGATCGCCCCGGCCAGGGAAGGGACCGGGGCCGAGCCGGGTCCGATCGCGACGCCCAGGCCGCCGAAACGGACCGGCGCCGGCGCGCGGTCGAGGGCACGCCTGACGCGACGCGCCTCCGCGACCGACAGGAGCAGCGGCCCGGCGGATCGAAGCAGGGGCCGCGCGTGGTGGCCGGCGTCGCGCAGGCGCACGCCGAGGCGCTGGCCGCGAGTGGCCTGCTGATGCGGCTGATCGGTCAGTGGATCCCAGACCGTGCGCTCGGTGGCCGTGGCCCCGCGTTCCGCGTCGGGAACGTGGGGGTGGGCGCGGCGGCGCGGCAGGAGGAGATCGGACAGACGCCGCAGGCCCCGGCGCGCGCCCCGCTTCGATCCCAACTTGAAACGGAAGGCGCGGTGGCAGATCTCGAACCAGATTCGCTGAAGCCGCGGCAGGCCGCCCGGCCGGTAGCCGGCCAGGTACTCGGCGCGATCCTCCGGCCGCAGCACCGGCATCCGGCTGAGGTCCCTCAGCCGCTGACTGGTCGACAGCCGTCGGCGGAAGCGGGCGCGGTTCAGGTCGACCAGGAAGAGCTCCGCGTCGGTCGTCGCTTCCGACAGGAGGATGTTGCCGGAGGTCAGATCCCTGAACCAGACGCCGTGGCGGTGCAGCTCCGCGGCTAGCGCCCCGACCCTTCGCAACAGGGTCGGACCGTGGATTCCGGGAAACTGGTCGGGGCCGGCGCCGTCGTTCAGGGCCCGCAGGACGTAGCGCAACTCCAGCGCGTCCGGCACCAGGCGGCAGACGTACCAGGCGGGACCGTCGATCGTGTTGGACTCCGCATAGAGGAGGGGTTCCGGCGTCGGGATCCCGAGACGCCGGAAGCGGCGCGCGGCCCGGAAGCTCAGGCGAGCCCGGCTGCCCCGGCGGCGGCGACGGAGCCGCGCGTGCAGATCGTCGTGGCGGAACTGCTTGACGACCACGGCCGTCTCGGCCGCCTCCGCGGCCCCTCGCCAGCCGGCTTCGTAGAGGTAGCTGCGTCCCCAGTGCAGGCTGCGCCGGCCGCTCCCCGGGTCCAGCAGCCGCCGCAGGGTCTCCTCGAAGCCGGCGCCCAGGTCACCGTCCACGGCGGTCGGCGTGACCGCGCCCGTGAGGTCGTCGAACTCGAACCGGCGTTCCGGTCCTTCGGCCCCGGCCGTCAAGACCCTTCGATCTCGGTTACGACGAAACGCTCCCGATCGAGGGCCGGATCCGCCCGGAGCAGGATGGGGATGTCGAACGCTCCCTGCATCCCGTCCAGCACGTCCGATTCGGAACCGTTCAGGCCGTCCAGCACCTCCGGGTGGACCCGCACCGCCAACTGGCGGCAACCGCGGCCGGCGCGCGCCAGACAGGTTCGCCGCAACTCCAGGCAGATCGTCGCGACGGACTTGATCCGGCCCCGGCCCCGGCAGGTCGGGCAGGGCCCCATGAGCGCCCGCTCCAGGTTCTCGCCCCGCCTCTGCCGGGTGAGTTGAACCAGGCCGAACTCCGAGATCTCGAGCACCCGCTTCCGGGCGCGGTCCTTCCGCAGTTCCAGTTCGAGCCGCGCGAACACCGCGCGACGATCTTCTTCGTGCTCCATGTCGATCAGGTCGATGACGAGGATGCCGGACAGGTCCCGGAGCCGGATCTGGCGAACGGCTTCCGCCACCGCTTCGAGATTCGTCCGGAGGACCGTGTCGCGGAAACCGCCGGAGCCGACATCGCGGCCGGAGTTCACGTCGATGGCCACCAGCGCCTCGGTCTGGTTGATGACCAGGTAGCCGCCGGAGGGCAGCGGCGCCCGCGGCTCCAGCGCGGCGTCGACGGCAGCGTCGATCCGGTAGCGATCGAACAGGCCGCGACGGCTCTTCTCCAGCCTCGTCACGAGTTCCGGCTGGACCCGCCCGAGGTACTCGCGGATGACCCTGTGCGCATCGGCGCCGTCGACCAGCAGGGCGCCGAAGTCCTCGCCGAAGTGGTCGCGAATCACCCGTACCGCGAGTTCTTCCTCCTGGTGGAGCAATGCCGGGGCCGCGGTCGCGGCCGCCCGCGCCTCGATCTCCCGCCAGACCTCCGCCAGAAGCTCGTACTCCCTCCCCAGGTCCTCCGCCGGCGCCCCCGCCGCCGCCGTGCGCACGATGCACCCCGTCGCTTCGAGCGCATCGCCCCACTGTTCCAGGGCCACCGTCTGCAGACGCGCCCGTTCGTCCGGTTCCTCGATCCGCCTGGAGATCCCCAACCGACCGGCCAGGGGCGTCAGCACCAGGTACCGGCCGGGAAGCGTGATCTCGGTCGTGACCCGCGGTCCCTTGTCCGCCAGTCTTTCCCTGGCGATCTGAACGACGACTTCCTGGCCCCGCCGCGGGATGCCGGGACTCGTCCGCCGGCCGTCTCCGCCTGGCGCTCCCGACTCGTCAACCGCCATCTCCTCGAGGTACAGGTAGCCGTCCCGTTCCAGTCCCAGATCGACGAAGGCAGCCCTCATGCCGGGAAGAACCCGCCGTACCCTCCCCTTGTAGATGTTGCCGACGAGGCCGCGGCCACGATGGCGCTCGACGAAGAACTCCACCAGCCGGCCGGCCTCCAGGACGGCGAGGCGCGTCTGGTGCGGGTCGCCTTCGACCAGAAGCTCCCTGTGCATGTCAGTGCCGGCGGCCGCCCTGACGGCCCGCTCAGATGTTGACGAAGCGCTGAACGTCAACGCGGATCATCAACCCGGTGGCCGCACAACAGAAGAGCATGAAGGAGCCGCCGTAGCTGAGGAAGGGCAGCGGGATGCCGGTGATCGGAAGCAGGCCGACCACCATCGCCGTATTGTAGAGAACGTGGCCCGCGATGAAGGCGAGCAGGCCGACGACGAGCAGCATGCCGGCCGGGTCTCGCGCGGCCAGGGCCGCGCGCACGCCGTTTCCCAGGTAGAGGAGGAGCAGCCCCAGGACGACGGTGACGCCCATGAACCCGTATTCCTCGCCCAGCACGGCGAACACGAAATCGGTGTGAGGCGTCGGCAGGAACTGCAGATTCGACTGCGTGCCCTCGCCGTATCCCTTGCCCAGCATCTGGCCGGAACCGATGGCGATGCGGCTCTGGCGCACCTGGTAGCCCGACCCGAGCGGGTCCGCGTCGGGCCTGAAGAAGCTCGACACCCGGTCCTTCTGGTAGTCCTGCAGGGCGAAGACCCAGATGGCGCCCGCGACCACCGCGGCCACCCCCAGGGCGATCAGGGCGGACCGGAGCCTGAGGCCGGCGACGATGGACATCGCCGCGAGCATCGGCACGAACATCAGGGCGCCGCCCATGTCCGGCTGCAGGGCGATCAGCAGTACCGGCCCCACGACGAACGCCGAGGCCGCCCAAAGCCAGCCGCGAGGCGCCACCGGCGCCTGCGCTTCGGCCATGTGACGGGCCAGCAGGAGGACCGTCGCGATCTTGCAGAAGTCCGACGGCTGACCGCCGAAACCGCCTAACCCGATCCAGCTCCGGGCGCCGCCCGCTTCATGGCCGAAGAAGGTCACCGCGGCGAGTACCGCCACCGCCGCCAGGTAGATCCAGAAGGCGTAGCGAAGCAGGAACGTGTAGTCGACCGCGGCGGCCGCCGCCATGACCAGCAGACCCAGAGCGATCCACGCCGACTGGCGCACTTCGTAGTCCGTGTTCATGTCCGCGGAGGCACTGGAAATGACGACCAGGCCGATCAGCGACAACGCCAGCGCCGACCCGCCGAGCAGCCAGGTGACGGACCGGACCCGGCGGAGCAGATGCCAGCGTTCAGGTTCCGGCGGCAGCACCGAAGTGATCCTCGAGCAACTCTCTCGCCAGCGGCGCCGCCGCTTCCGAGCCCCTGCCCCCGTTCTCGACGAAGACGACGACCACCAGTTCCGGCGCGTCCACCGGAGCGTAGGAGGTGAACCAGGCGTGGTCGGCCTGATCGGGCGGGAGATCCTCCGAGCGGATCCAGGTCTCCTGCGCGACGACCTGGGCGGTTCCCGTCTTGCCCGCGACGGCCACCACCGGCGTCCTGGCACTGCGTCCGGTTCCGTTCGCGACGACGTTGGCGAGCGCTTCGGCGACGAAGGCGATCACTTCGGCATCCAGGCCGAGCGGCTCGGGAGGCTCCCCGCCGCCCGCGACCAGGTACGGGCGCACCCGGAACCCCCCGTTCGCCACCGCGGCGGTCATCACCGCCACCTGCAGCGGCGAAGTCAGCAGCGGCCCCTGGCCTATCGCGACCGAGACCGTTTCGCCCGGATACCACGGATAGCCCCGCCGATCCCTGCTCCACTCGGGATCGGGTACGAGACCCTCGCTCTCGCCGGGGAGTTCGACTCCCGTTCGGCCACCCAGCCCGAGCCGCCGGGCGTAGGCGGCGATCACCTCGATTCCGATCTTGACGCCTTGCCGGTAGAAGTAGGTGTCGCAGGAGTGCTGCAGGGCCCCGCGCAGATCGACGAAGCCGTGCCCACGCCGCTGCCAGCAACGCCAGCGGCGGTCGTAGAGCCGGGTCGCGCCGCTGCAGTAGACCCGTTCCTCGGGGTCAAGCAGTCCCTCCGCGAGACCCGCCACCGCCATCACGATCTTGAACACCGAGCCCGGCGGGTAGGTGTTCTGGATCGCGCGGTTCTGCAGGGGCTTTCCCGGTGCGTCGACGATCCGGTTCCAGTCCTCCTGGCTCAGCCGGCCGGCGAAGCGGTTCGGGTCGAACGACGGCGAGGAGACCATCGCCCGGACCGCGCCGTCGCGGGGGTCGAGCGCGACAATCGCGCCGGCCTTGTCCGCCAGCAGGCTCTCGGCCAATTGCTGCAGCCGCAGGTCGATCGTCAGAGTCACGGACTCGCCGGGCTCGGCGTCCGCCCGCCGCACGTCCTCGCCCATCACGCGGCCCCGACTGTCGACGACCACGATCCGTTCCCCGTGGTTTCCGCGCAGCCGGCGATCCCGCAGCAGTTCCACGCCGCTGCGGCCTACCAGATCCCCGGCCGCCAGCGAGTCGTCGCGGTCGTGTTCGGCGGGGGTGGGTTCGCCCAGATAGCCCACCACATGAGCGGTCTGAAAGCTGTGCCGGTACAGCCGGCGCCTCGAAGTGGAGATCTCGAACTCCGGATGCTCGGGCTCCGAAACCTCGAACCGGGCGACCTGGGTCAGCTCCAGGTCCTCGGCCAGCAGCACGGGCACCTCCCGGGCCACGCCCCGATGACGCTCCAGCGCCGCCCTGAGTTCCCGCTCCTCCCGGCCGAGGATCCCGGCCGCGAAGGCCAGACTGGCGCCAAGGTCCGAGCTCGCGCTGCGGTCGATCATCAAGCGGAAAGTGGGCGTGTTCTCGACCAGAATCCGCCCCGAACGGTCGTAGATCAGGCCCCTCGGCGCGTCCAGTCGCAGCACCCGCAGCCGGTTGTTCTCGGCCAGACGTTCGTAGTGCTCCGCCCGAATGACCTGGTGATACCAGTAGGCGCCGATCACGACCGCCAGGGCCACGCCCAGCACGCCGCACAGCCATCTGAGCCGGACGGCCATGTTCAGCAGGACCCAATCCGAGCTGTACTCCTGCGCCGGGTTCTGCAGACTCATCATGTGGCCGTCGCGGTCACCGCGGACGCGCCCTCCCCTCCTTCAGGGTACGCCGTTCATCGACCCAGGCCTGGGCCCGGTTGAACAACCACAGGCCCGGCAGGCCGACGGCGGTCGTCGCCGCCACCCGCAGCGGAACGACGGCGCCGCCGAACTCGCCGACTTCGAGAAACCTGAGGAGGCCGAGAACGATCGCCTGGTGCACCAGCGTACCCACCGCGACCAGGAGCAACGCCACCGTCCTCTGGCCGGTGTCCACGCGCTGCGACAGGCGGGCGACTCCGTAGCCCACGACGCAGCAGGCGAGGCCGTGAAGGCCGAACGGCGAGGTGCTCAGCGTGTCCTGAACCAGGCCCGCGACCAGGCCGCCCGCGACGCCCTGGAGCGAGTTGCCGGCCAGGCTGCCGAGCACGACCAGGAGCACGAAGAGGTCGATCGTCCGCCCGGCCGCCGGCAGCACCTCGGCCAGCAGCAACTCGACCAGCGACACCAGGGCCAGACTGGCGGCGAACCTAGCGGCCCACGGCATCCGCGCCGTCCATGACCGCCTCGGGTACCGGGTCGCGGCGCCACACGAAAGCGTGGCTGAGCGAACCGAGATCCACGCGCGGGGCGACCTTGATCTCGTGGAAGTGATCGCCGCCGGACTCGACGGAGGTGACCGTGCCGATCGGGATTCCTCGCGGGAAGACGCCGTCGATGCCGGCCGTGACCACGCGGTCTCCCGGCTGGACATCGACCTGCACCGGCACGTACGCGAGCGAGAGCACGCCTGCCGCCTCGGTGCCCCGGACGATGCCCTGACGGCGCGTTCGCTCGATCATCGCGCCCACCGAAGAGTCTCGATCCGTAACGAGCAGCACGCGCGCATAGTCGCCCCCGGCCGAAACGACGCGGCCCAGCAAGCCGTCGACCGTGGTCACGGGCCGCCGCGCCCACTCCGCCCTCGCGTTGCCGCGAGGCAACCGCAGAATGGCCGTGCGCCGCCAGGAGTGGTAGTCGACATAGACGACGTCCGCCAGCAGGAGCTCCACGTCCGGCGGCCGCGCGTATCCGAACGGCGCCGAAAGCAGGTCGACCTCCAGTTCCGCGCCAAGAGCCGTCGCATGGGCCGCCTCGAGCTGCCGCAGCCGGCTTCGAAGTTCCTCGTTCTCGCGTTCCAGCCGAGCCCTCGTCCGCCACCCCTCTCGCACGCCGCCCGCGACATCGGCGGCCGCGGAGACCAGTCGCTTCGCGGGGGCCTCCACCCACAGCGCCACATCGCCCGCGCGCTCCGGCGACTGAGCGGTCAACGACGCGAGCAGAAAGGTCACCGTGACGGCGAACAGGATGGCGACCCGACGCTCGCTCATCTCGGTGAACGCTCCCTAGCGAACCGAGACCCTGCGCAGCAGATCGATGTCCCGCAGCACCCGGCCGGCGCCAAGCACGACGGAGGCGAGAGGGTCCTCCGCGGCGAAGACCGGCAGTCCGGTCTCCTCGCGCAGCCGCTGGTCCAGCGCGTGAAGCAGCGCGCCGCCGCCCGACAGCACGATGCCCTTGTCCATCACGTCGGCCGAGAGTTCCGGCGGCATCCGTTCGAGGGCCTGCAGGACGGACTTCACGATCTGCGCAACCGGTTCATCCAGCGCTTCCCGGATCTCGCCGTCGGAGATCCGGAGGCTGCGGGGCACGCCGCGCACGAGATCACGCCCCTTGATGTCCATGTAGAGCGCCTCCTCGAGCGGAAAGGCGGAGCCGATCTCGACCTTGATCCTCTCGGAGGTCCGCTCGCCGACCAGCATGTTGTGCTTGCTCTTCAGATGCTGGGCAATCGCGTCGTCCATCGCGTTGCCCGCCACGCGCAGCGAGCGGCTGTAGACCGTCCCGGAGAGCGAGATGACGGCGACGTCGCTGGTGCCGCCGCCGATGTCGACGATCATGTTGCCCGTCGGTTCCGTGATCGGCAGGCCGGCGCCGATCGCCGCCATCATCGCCTGCTCGACGAGAAAGACCTCCGAGGCCCCGGCGCTCATCGCCGACTCCCTCACCGCCCGTTTCTCCACCGGCGTGATCTCCGATGGCACGCCGATCACGATCCGCGGGCGAGCCAGCCGGCGGCCGTGGTGGGCCTTGCGGATGAAGTGCTTGAGCATGTGCTCGGTCATCTCGAAGTCGGCGATCACGCCGTCCTTCATCGGCCGTACGAGGAACAGGATGCCCGGCGTGCGTCCGAGCATCTGCTTGGCCTCGGTGCCGACCGCCTCGATGCGGTTGCTCTGGCTGTTGACGACGACGACCGACGGCTCGCGGACGACGATGCCGTTCGCCTGGGTGAAGACGAGCGTGTTGGCCGTCCCCAGGTCGATGGCCAGGTCGCTGGAGAACCACTGCAGAAAACGCATTCGGGATGAACCTCGCGCCGCGATCATAACCGCCGGGAGACCGCCCGATCCTGTTACCATGCAAGACCTTCCGCGTTCTACCGAGCGCCGGGGTCCGAATCATGCTGAACGTCATTCGCAAGAACATCAAGAGTTTCTATCCGCTGGCCATCGGCCTGGCCCTCGTCTTCGTGCTGCTCGTCTTCACCGACTTTCAGACGCTCGACGGCACGCAGATCAATCCGGACGCGGCCACCGTGGGCCGCGACAGCATCACCTTCGCCGAGTTCGAGCGCAGCTACCGCAACGCGGAGAGCCGCTACCGGGAGATCTACGGCGACGCCTTCAACGCGGATCTCGCGGACCAGCTCCAGTTGCCGGTTCAGGCGCTGGAAGCCCTGATCAACGACCGCCTTCTCATCATGGAAGCGGAACGGATGGGCCTGACCGTCAGCGACGAGGAGCTGCAGGAGGAGATTCTCTCCGTGCCCGCCCTGACCGACGGGGCCGGCAACTTCATCGGCGCGCGGCAGTACCAGGATCTCCTGCGCGCGAACCGGCTTTCGGTGGACGACTTCGAGGCCGACCTGCGCACGTCCCTGCTCGTGCGCAAGTTGCAGTCGGCGCTGACGGAGGTCGCCCACGTCTCCGACGCGGAGGTCGAGCTGCGCGCCCGCGAAGCGGCCGAGCGCGCCGCGATCCGCTACTTCCAGGTGCCGGCCAGCCGCTTCGCCGCAGAGGCCGAGCCTTCGAGCGAGGAGGCCGCGGCCTGGTACGAAGAGCATCGCGAGGAGTTCAGACTCCCCGAGCGCCGGCGGGTTGGCTACCTCCTGGTCAGCACGAACACGGTCCGCGCCGAACTCGAGGTGACCGACGACGAGGTCCGGACGTACTACGAAGACAACCCGGCCCAGTTCGAGATCCCGGAGCAGGTTCGGGCCAGCCACATCCTCCTGCTCGAGAACAGCGAACGGGACGCGGAACAGGCGCGCACCCTGCTGAACCGGCTGCGCGGCCGCATCGAGGCCGGAGAGGACTTCGCGGCGCTGGCCCGGGAGTACTCGGACGACGAGGCCACGAAGGAAGCGGGCGGCGATCTCGGGTACTTCGGCCGCGGTGCGATGACCCAGGCCTTCGAGGACGCCGCGTTCGGCGCCGCGGGCGGCGACCTGGTGGGACCGGTCGAGAACCAGCTCGGTCCGCGCACCGGCCATCACCTGATCCAGGTCCACGAGCGCCGCGAAGGCGGACGCCAGACCCTCGAGGAGGTCAGCAACCTGATCCGGGTCCAGCTCCTGGCCACCCGGGCCGAAGAGGAGGCGAAGAGCCGGATCGATTCCCTGCACGAGCGCCTGGCGGACGAGACCTTCGCCGGCGAGGACGAGGCCCGGGAACTGGCCGCCGCCGAAGCGCTCGTCTACGCCAGCACGGAGCCGTTCGGCGAAGACGATGCCGTGGCCGGCATCGGCCGCAACTTCAACTTCAGCTCCGCGGCGTTCGGCCTCGAGGCCGGCGCCTGGTCCGAGCCGGTCCGCATCGCGGCGGGCTGGGCTCTCCTCTCCGTGCTCGAGGTGCTGCCGCCCCGGGACTCGGAGTTCGTGGAAGTCGAGGTCGACGTTCGCGAGGTCGTCCGCCGGCAGAAGGAGACCGAGCTCCTGGCGGCGGCGCTCACCGAGACGCGGGGGCGCGTCGAGGACGGGCTGAGCATGGACGACGCGGCCGGGGAGTTCGATGCCGTGATCGAGGAAAGCGGCAGCTTCGGCCTGCGCCAGCCGATCGGCACGCTGGGCGCAATGCCCGAGCTGGCCAGCGCCGTGTTCGCGCTCTCCGCGGGCCAGTTCGGCGGCCCGGTGGACACTCCGTTCGGCGCCGTTCTGTTCGAGGTGACCGAACGCGAGTCCTTCGATCCCGCGCTGTTCGACCCCGAGGCGACACGGAACGAACTCCTGGCCGAGCGGAACCTGACCATGCTCCAGTCCCTGCTGCAGCGGCTCCGCGAGGAGGTCGGCGTCCACTACACCCAGGACTTCATCGAGAACTTCGGCCTGGGCGAGGCCGAGGCAGCCGGCACCTGACCGCGGCGCGGCGCTCCCTGGCGGCTTGATCGGCTATCTGCGCGGACGCCGCCTGGCCCTCGAGCCCGAACGTCTGGTGCTCGACACCAACGGCGTGGGGTTCGACCTGCGGATTCCCCTGTCGACCCACGTCGAACTGGACAGGCTCGACCCGGGCGCCGAGATCGGCCTGTTCGTCCACACCCATGTCCGCGCCGACGCCATCGAACTGTTCGGTTTCTGGACGGAGGCGGAACGAACGCTCTTCGAACACCTGATCGGCATCAGCGGCATCGGCCCCCGGCTCGCCCAGGTGGTGCTGTCCGGAGGTTCCACCGGCGACCTGCTCAACACGATCGGCGGCGGCAACGTCGCCGCGCTCGTCCGGATTCCGGGCATCGGCCGCAAGACCGCCGAGCGGATGGTCCTTGAACTCAGGGAAAAGGCGAAGACGCTGCTCGCCGAGGCCGGCGTCGAACCGCCGGCCTCCGAGGCCGAAACCGGCCGCGAGCGCGAGCAGGAACAGGCCGTCGGCGCGCTGGTCAACCTCGGCTACCGCGCGACCGAGGCGCAGCGGGCGGTGTCGCGGGTGCTCGCGGAGGAGCCCGAGATGGACTTCCAGGATCTGCTGCGCCTGAGCCTGCGACGGCTGTCACGGATCTGACGACCGGGAAGGCGTCGGGCGCACCCGCCCGTCCTTGGGCCGGAGGGTCAGCTCCCAGGTGACGTTCGCGCTCCGGCCCCAGGACGAGCTGGAAGTCGTTGCCGAGGGGCCGCGATAGCATCCGCCCATGGCCGGAACCGGCGGCACCGACGGTGAAGAGAGCGTTCTCTCAGCCGTCCGGGACGCCGACGATCGGCGCGTGGAACCGTCCCTCCGGCCGCAGCGGCTGAACGAGTACCTGGGCCAGGAGAAGATCGTCGAGCTGCTCGACATCTACATGCAGGCGGCGCGCCGGCGGGGCGAAGCTCTGGACCACGTGCTGCTGTTCGGGCCCCCCGGACTGGGCAAGACGACCCTGGCGCACATCATCGCCCGGGAGATGGGTTCGACGTTGCGGTCCACCTCCGGTCCGGTCCTGGAGCGGGCGGGCGACCTGGCTGCGATTCTGACGAACCTCGAGCCTGAGGATGTCCTTTTCATCGACGAGATCCACCGGCTCGGTCCGACAGTCGAGGAAATCCTCTACCCGGCGCTCGAGGACTTCCAGCTCGATCTGGTGATCGGTGCCGGGCCGATGGCCAAGACGGTGCGCATCGATCTGCCCCGATTCACGCTGGTTGGCGCCACCACCCGCGCCGGTCTGATCACGCCGCCGCTGCAGGGGCGCTTCGGCATCGTCCACCGGCTCGACTTCTACGGTCCAGACGTCCTCAGCGTGATCATCCAGCGCTCCGCCGAGCTGCTCGAGGTGCCTGTCGACCTGGGCGGCGCCGACGAGATCGCCCGGCGCAGCCGCGGCACGCCCAGGATCGCGAACCGGCTGCTGCGCCGGGTGCGCGACTACGCGCAGATCGAGGCGGACGGGCGGATCGACCGCGACATCGCCAACCAGGCTCTCCTTCAGCAGGAAGTCGACGAGCAGGGCCTGGACAAGATCGACCGCAGGATCATGGAACTGCTGATCGAACAGTACGGGGGTGGCCCGGCAGGCCTCAAGGCGCTCGCGGCGTCGGTCGGCGAGGACCAGGGCACGATCGAGGACTTCTACGAGCCGTACCTGGTGCAGAAGGGCTTCCTGCAGCGCACCCGCCGCGGCCGGGTGGCTACCAAGCGAGCGTACGAACACCTGAACCTCAAGGTCCGGGGCACTCTGTTCTGAACCGGAAGCCCTGAAGACAATAACCCCGCCCGAGGCCTTGCGGCGTGTCGAGCGGGGAGCAAGCGAAGACACGTTACCAAACCGTGCCCCGTCCTTCAAGCATCGGGTAACGCGGCAGGTGGGTCTCCGCGCACCGCATAGCGCCAACCGGCGAGCGCGTATACGCTATGGCGCCTTTCGCGCCCTGCGACGACGACGTGACTTCCACAGCATCCGATCATGAAGGTACTCAAGTTCGGCGGCTCTTCCGTGGCCGATGCCGGCCGCCTGCAGGCGGCGGCGCGCATCGTCGAGCGGCAACTCGACGGTTGTCCGGGGGATGGTGCGGTGGTGGTGTCCGCGCTGGGCGGGGTCACGGACCGCCTGCTGGCTCTCGCCGCGGGCGCCCTTGACGGCACGGAAGGCGCGGAAGCAGAGCGCGAAGCCGACGCGCTTCGCGACCACCACCTGAGGATCGCGGCCGAGGTCGCCGCCGAGGCCGACCTCCCCGCCCTCAGGACGGCCCTCGAGGAACTCTGCGACGGCCTGGTCCGGGAACTCGGAGACTGCGCACGGGCAGGGGTCACCCCGGAGCGGCCGCGGGAAGCCTGGATCGACCGCATCGTCTGCCACGGCGAGCTCCTGTCTACCCGCCTTCTGGCCGCGGCGCTCCGCGCCCGGGGCCTGCCGGCCGAGGCCCGCGACGCGCGCCCGCTGGTGCGGACCGACCGTTCCTTCCAGGCGGCGCAGGTCGCGCTCGAACCGACGATGGACGCGATCGCCTCCCACTTCGCCGGCATCGGCGAGGACGGACCCCTGCAGGTGGTCACCGGCTTTCTCGGCAGCACGCCGGAAGGCGAGACGACGACCCTGGGCCGCAGCGGTTCCGACCTGACGGCCTCCCTGGTGGGCGCCGCGCTCGACGCCGAGCGGATCGAGATCTGGACCGACGTCCCGGGCGTGATGACGGCCGACCCGAGGCGCGTCGAGGACGCCCTGCCGATCCCGCGGTTGAGCTACGAGGAGATGCTCGAGCTCTCCCACTTCGGCGCGAAGGTCGTCTACCCGCCGACGGTCACCCCCGCACGCCGCAAGGCCATTCCCCTGCTCGTTCGCAGCACCCTCGACCCCGAGCACCCCGGAACCCTGGTCGACGGCGGCAGGGACCGGCAGCGGGCGCGCGGCACGGCGGTCACCGGCATCTCCTCGATCGACGACGTCCACCTCATGCTGCTCGTCGGCGACAACCTCGTCGGCACCCCGGGAGTCGCCGCGCGACTGTTCGATGCCCTCGCGGCGAGCGGCGCCAGCGCGATCCTGATCTCGCAGGCGTCCAGTGAGCACTCGATCTGTTTCGCGGTCGAGCCCGGAGTCTCCGAAGCGGCCCGCCAGGCCGTGGACGCCGAGTTCCGGTCGGAGATCGAGTCCGGATCGGTCCGGCCCCTGGTCGTCGAGCGCGACCAGTCGATCGTCGCGGTCGTCGGCGACGGCATGCGGGAGCGCCCGGGTATCGCCGGCCGGGTGTTCGGGATCCTCGGTCGTCGGGCAGTCAACGTGCGGGCCGTGGCCCAGGGCTCGTCCGAGCGGAACATCTCGATGGTCGTAGCCAAAGCCGACCAGGGACGCGCGGTGCGCTGGATCCACCGAGCGTTCTTTCGTGGCGCCGCCTCCGGGCGGCTCGCGGTCTACGTGCTCGGCGTCGGCGGCGTCGGCTCGGCGCTGCTCCGCCAGCTCGCCGCCGAACGGGAGGCGCTCGAGCAGCGAGGCATCGACCTTCAGCTTCGGGGCCTGGCGAGTTCGCGGTTCATGGAACTCGCCGTGCGTCGGGGCGGGCGGCGGCTGGACCCCGGCGCCGCCGCGGATCCGGACGGCTGGCGCGCGGCGCTGGAGCAGGGCGGTGAGGCGGCGGATCTCGACCGCCTGCTCGAGCACCTCGGCGAGACCGCTGCCGGCGGCGGCCGGACGGTCCTGGTCGACGTCACGGCGAGCGGCGACCTGAGCGCCGTCTACCACCGAGCGCTCGCGGCCGGCGCCGCGGTGGTCAGCGCGAACAAGCTTCCATTCGCCGGGCCGATCGCGGACTTCCGCGCGTTCCACGCCGACGGCGGGGCGAACGTCTTCCACGAGGCGACCGTGGGCGCCGGCCTGCCAGTGCTCCACACGGTCGACCTGCTGCTTGGCGCCGGCGATCCGATCGAGTCCGTCTCGGGCGTTTTCTCCGGAACGCTGGCCTACCTCACCGGCGAGTTGAGCGCGCGGCAGGTGTGGAGCGACGCCGTGCGCCGGGCTCACCGGCTGGGCTACACCGAACCGGACCCGCGCGACGATCTCGGCGGACTGGACGTGGCCCGCAAGCTCCTCATCCTGGCCCGGTTGTGCGGCGCCGATCTCGAAATGGACGATGTCGACGTGGCGCCCATGCTCGACCGGCCCGACCTCGCGGACCTGCCGCTCGAGGACTACTGGCAAGGCCTCGCCTCCGCGGACGAGGAGATGGCCGCCCGCTTCGCCGAGGCCAGGTCGGCCGGCCTCGAACTCGCCTATCTCGCCGAACTCGACACGAGCGGAGAAGCGGCGACGGCCCGGGTCGGGCTCCGTGCCGTGCCGCCCGACCACCCGGTGGCCGGAATGCCGGCCTCGGACAACATGTTCGTCTTCCGCAGTCAGCGGTACGATGCACGGCCGCTGATCGTCCAGGGACCCGGCGCCGGAACCGAGCTCACCGCGGGCGGCGTGTTCGGCGACATCCTGCGCGCCTGGGCCGAGCGGGGAGCCTCACCATGACAACCCGGAACGAACCCCTGCGCGCCGCCGTCCTCGGTGCGACCGGCACCGTGGGCCAGCGCTTCGTCACCCTGCTGGCAGGGCACCCCTGGTTCGAGTTGACGGCCGTTGCCGCTTCCGAGCGTTCGGCCGGGAAGGCCTACCGCGACGCGGCGACCTGGATTCAGACCCGGCCGATCGACGACGCGGTCGCGGCCATGCCCGTCCGGACGATCGACGAACTGTTGGACGGCGCCAAACTGCCCGGCGGCGAACTGGACATCGTCTTCTCGGCCCTGGACGCCAGCGTGGCGAGAGACGTCGAGCCCCGGTTCGCCCGCCGCTGCCTGGTGGTCACCAACGCCAGCGCCCACCGCATGGACGCGGACGTCCCGCTGATCGTGCCCGAAGTGAATCCGGACCATCTCTCGCTGCTGTCTCCGCCCGAGGACGGCAGGGAACTCCCCGCCGGCATCGTCGCCAACCCGAACTGCTCGACCATCGGCCTGGTCCTGGCGCTCAAGCCCCTGGCCGATGCCTTCGGCTTCGAGCGGATCTCCGTCGTGACGCTGCAGGCGGTGTCCGGCGCCGGCCTGCCCGGCATCTCGAGCTACCAGATTCTGGACAACGTGATCCCCTGGATCTCCAGCGAAGAGGAGAAGCTCGAGATCGAGACCGGCAAGATCCTGGGCCGCGCCGCCGGCGGGAAGATCGAGCCGGCCGAGGTCGCCGTCTCGGCCCAGTGCAACCGCGTTCCCGTGGTCGACGGACACACGCTCTGCGTCTCGGTCGACCTCAAGGGCGAGCCGGCGATGGAGGACGTCCGCGAAGCGTGGCGGACCTTCCGCGCCGAGCCGCAGGAACGCGGGTTGCCGTCGGCGCCGGCGCGGCCGACCGTCTACCTCGGCGACGACGAGCCGCCGCAGGCCCGCGTCCACCGCGACCTCGGCCAGGGCATGACGACCTCCATCGGCAGGCTGCGGGAGTGTCCGATCCTCGGCTACCGCTTCGTCGCCCTCTCGCACAACACCCTGCGGGGCGCCGCCGGCGGGGCGCTGCTCGCAGCCGAACTCGCCGTCGCCCGCTGCGGTCGACGGGCCGCTTGATGACGAACCCGGTGAGGGCGTTCGCCCCGGCCTCGGTCTCGAACATCGCCTGCGGATTCGACATCCTGGGCTTCGCTCTGCAATCGGAGAGCGAGGGGGACCTGGGGCCGGGCGACATCGTCACCGCCAGCGAAGCCGGCGGGCACGGACCGGTCCGGATCACCGCGATCGCCGGCGACGAAGGCCGGCTGCCGCTCGAAGCGGAGCGCAACACGGCCGCCGTCGCCGCGAGGGCGCTGGTCGACGCCGAGGCGCCCGGCGCGGCGGTCGACCTCGAGATCGAGAAGCGGATGCCGCTCGAGAGCGGCCTGGGCTCGAGCGCCGCCAGCGCCGTCGCGGCGGTCGTCGCGGTCGACGCGCTGCTCGGTCTGGAGTTGCCCGCCGCGTCCCTGCTCCGCTACGCCCTCGCCGGCGAGGTCCTGGCGAGCGGCGGCCCCCACGCGGACAACCTGGCCCCGTCCCTGCTCGGCGGCCTCGTCCTGGTCCGCTCGCTCGATCCCGAGCCGGACGTGATCGACCTGCCGGTGCCCGAAGGCCTGACCTGCGCTCTCGTCCGGCCCCACGCCAAGGTGAACACGAAGGAGTCCCGTGCGCGCCTCGATCGCCACCTGCCGCTCGAGCGCGCCGTGACCCAGTGGGGCAACGCCGCGGCGCTGGTGTCGGCGCTATACCGTTCCGACCTGGAACTCCTGTCCCGCGCCCTGGTCGACGTCGTGGCCGAACCGGTCCGGGCGCCGGGCGTGCCCGGCTTTCACGCCGCCAAGGCGGCCGCGATCGAGGCCGGCGCGCTGGGTTGCAGCCTCTCGGGCAGCGGCCCCGCGCTGTTCGCCCTGTGCGACGGCCGCGACGGCGCCAGGCGGGTCGCGGCAGCCATGGCTGGAGCGTTCGACTCCTCCGCGGGTCTCAACTGCGATCGGCTCGTCGCGCCCCTGCCGGCGCCGGGCGCGCGCGTGATCGACGGCGAGTCGTAACGTGCGCTTCCTGAGCACGGCCGGCCGGACCTCGCCGGTCACCCTCGCCGAGGCGCTGCTGGAGGGACCTGCGCCCGACGGCGGCCTGTTCGTTCCCGAACGCCTGGAGCCGCTGAACGCGGCGGACCTCGCCACCCTCGAGTCGCTGCCGCTGACCGGCATCGCCGCCATCCTCAGCAACCGCCTCTTCGGTTCGGAGGTCCCCGGGGGGGAGTTCGCCGACCTGATCGAGGACGCCCTCGACTTTCCGATCCCTCTCACGACGATCGAGCCCGGCATCCACTGCCTGGAGCTCTTCCACGGACCCACGCTCGCCTTCAAGGATGTCGCCTCACGGGTCATGGCCCGCCTGATGGCGCGCTTCGCCACGGTCGCCGGCGACGCCGAAACCACCGTGATCGTGGCGACCAGCGGCGACACCGGCAGCGCCGTGGCCCACGCCTTCAGCGGCGTGGCGGGTTTCCGGGTCTGCGTGCTGTACCCCAACGGCCTGGTCACCGAGGCGCAACGGCGCCTGTTCACGACCCTGGGCGGCAACGTGACCGCGGTCGCGGTCGAAGGCACCTTCGACGATTGCCAGAGCCTGGCCCGGGACGCCTTCGCCGACGGCGAGTTGCGCGAGCAGCGTCCCCTCGCCTCGGCCAACTCGATCAACATCGGCCGGCTGCTTCCCCAGGTCTTCTACTACTTCCATGCCTGGGCGCAGCTCCCCTCGCCGCCGCTCGACGACGCCGGCGAACCGCTCGTGTTCTCGACCCCAAGCGGCAACTTCGGCAACCTCACGGCCGGTCTGATCGCGAAACGGATCGGCCTGCCCGTCTCCCGTTTCGTCGCCGCGACCAACCTGAACGACGTCGTTCCCGCCTACCTCCGCAGCGGCGACTACCTGCCGCGCGGCTCGGTCGCCACGATCTCGAACGCGATGGACGTCGGCAATCCGAGCAACTTCGCCCGCATCGTCCACCTCTACTCGAGCGCCGGCGAACCGCTCGAGCGCATCCGCCGCGACCTGGCGGGCCGCGCCTTCGACGACGACACCACACGCCGCACGATGCGCGACGTTCATGACCGCACCGGCTACCTGCTCGACCCACACACCGCCGTCGGCTACCTCGGCCTCAAGGCGGAACTCGAAGCCCAGGGCGGCGGCACCGGCGTCGTCCTCGCCACCGCCCACCCCGCCAAGTTCGCCGAAACCGTCCAGACCGCCGTCGGCATCGACCCGCCCACGCCGCCCGCCCTCGAACGCTCCGCCCACCTCCCCGAACGCATCATCGAGATCCCGGCTGAGTACCCGGCCCTGCGCGACGTGCTGTTGCGCGGCGACTGAGGCGCGGCCGCCGGAGGCGGAAGGCAGAGGCACGGCTGGGGCGCGGCACCCGTCAGCGGCGGCTCCGGGGGAGGGTCCCAGCGGACGCTCACCCCCTCTTGGTGGATGTGGGGTCAGGGGGTTCGCTTCGGTCGCCTGCGCTCCGGAAGGGCGTCGGCAGGGGAAAGCTCTACGGCAGTCGCTTGGCTTCAGCCCGCTGGGACCCTCCCCCGGAGCCGCCGCTGACTGGAGGACTTCGCTCGGTGGCAGGACGGACCGTGGCAACCCAGCGGTTCATAGGTAGCGGTTCTGCTGGGTGCGCGGGTCTTCTGACCCGCCGCCGCCGGAGGCGGCTTCGAATCGCCGGCCGAAGGCCGACCTTTCTGCTCACTCAAGCGGCGTGAAGACCAGCCCGTCCCGTTCCTGACTGTCCGGAGAGAGACCCGAGTCGATTGGGGTGACGAGTTCGGAGTCCATCAAGGCGTACTCGGGGACCCGGACTCCCGGGGCGACGATGGCGTCCCGGAGTTGGGCACCCGAGCCGATCCGGGCGCCTGGCAGCACGAGGCTCCGTTCGACGACGGCCCCCTCGCCGATGTGGCTCCCCGGCTCGAGCACGCTGTGCTCGACGGTGGCGTCGGCGGCTACCGAGACCCCGGGGGCGATGAAGCGGCGGCGGCGTTTGCGGCTACCGGCGGTGCGGCCCCAGTCCAGGGCGCCTTCGAGGTAGCGGCGGGGGGTTCCGAGGTCGTGCCAGGGGCGGCGGCAGCGGAAGCCGGCGATCCGGCCTCCCGAGCGGAGCAGCGGCTGGTAGAGACCCTCGACGATGTCGTTCGACGACGGGCGGGCCGGGATCTGCTCGACGACCCGGCGGGAGAGGACGTGGAGGCCCTGAAACGTGCGTTTCCGGCCGCGGACGGCGCCGACCCGGAGGTCGCGCAGCCCGATCACAAGGCCTCGGGAATCGACCTCCACGCCGCCGCCGACGCGGTCGTTCCAGCCGACCTGGAGAGTGACGTCGGCGCCGCTGCGGCGGTGGCGGTCCAGCGCGTCGCGGATCGGCCAGCGGCAGAGCGAGTCGCCGTTGACCAGCACGACGTCGTCGGCATCGGCGAGGAAGTCGCGGAGGTTGACCACGGCGCCCAGCGTGCCGAGCAGCCCCGGTTCGACCTCAAAGTGGAGTTCGATCCCGCGGGCGCCCGCCTCGCTCTCGAGCCCGCGCCTCACCGCGTCGCCGAGGTGGAAGAGGTTCACAGCCGTCTCGCAGCCGGCGCGGTGAAGAAGGTCGATCGTCCGCAGCGCGACGGCTCGGCCGGCCACCGGCAGCAGGGGCTTGGGCACGGCGGCGGTCAGCGGCCGCAGCCGTTCTCCCCGGCCGGCGCAGAGCACGAGCGCCCGCACCCGCCGGTTCGCGCCTCTCACTGCGAATCTCCGCTGGAGGCGCCGGCCGAAGGCCGACCTTCCTCAAACACCATGTCCCGGGGCAAGCCCTCGTGCCGGGCGCGGTGATCGCGGTAGATCGCCAGATAGTCCCGCGGATCCGCCTGCTCCGGATCGATGCCGCAGCGGCGGCAAACGCGTTCGATCCCGCCGGCTGGAAGGTCCGGGTCGACTTGCTCGACCTCCACGAAGTCGCCGATCGGTGTCCGGTCGAGGGCGACCTCGCAGCCGAGAAGCAGCCAGCACTCGCGGACCTTCTCGTAGCGCGCGGTGACCTCGAAGCCGAGCGACTCGAGGAACAGCCGCGCCGCCGCCGGGTCGTCGACGGCGAACTCGTGCTCCGCCCTCTCCTTGACGCCGCCCCGTATCTCGGGAGCGGACTTGAAGGTCAGCCGGCAGCCGCCGCCGTCCGTGCGGAGACGAAGCAGCTCGCGGCGGGTCCGCAGCCGCTCCGCCACGGGCGCGTCGCGGCGGTCGAAGACCCAGTTCGACTCCATGGCGGCGGCTCGTTCGAGCTTGCCGCCGGCGGCGCGGACCCGTTCCCGGAGCCGGTCCAGATCGGCGACCGCGACCTTGATCTCACGCTCGCGCCCGGCAGCCACAGGCGGTCAGGCGGCGGCGCAGCCTCCGAGGCGGTCGAGCACGCGGACCACGGTGCGAATGCCCTGGTAGAAGTTGGAGAGGTCCATCTTCTCGTTCGGGGCGTGCAGCCGGTCGTCCGACAGGCCGAAGCCGATCAGCAGAACGGGCGCGCCCAGCACTTCGGACAGGGTGGAGACGATGGGAATCGAGCCGCCTTCGCGGACCCGCACCGGCTCGCGGCCCCAGGCTTCGCGCACGCCCTCGAGAGCCGCGTCGACGAGCGGGCCGTCGAGGTCGACGAGCACCGGCGGCGCTCCGTTCAGGTTCTCGACCTCGATGCCCGGCGGCGCCAGGGAGCGCATGTAGTCCGCGAAGGCACGGAAGAGCCGCTCGGGGTCCTGGTCCGGCACCAGCCGCATCGAGACCTTGGCGCCGGCCCGGTTCGCGATCACCGTCTTGGCGCCGGGGCCCTGGTAGCCGCCCCACAGCCCGTTCACGTCGCAGGTGGGCCGCGCCCACACCCGTTCCAGGGTCGTGTAGCCGGCCTCGCCCCACAACGCGGACGCGCCGATCTCGTCGCCGTACTTCGCCTCGTCGAACGGCAGCGCCGCGAACGCCGCCCGTTCTTCCGCGCCCAGCGGCCGCACGTCGTCGTAGAAGCCCGGAACGAGGATCCGGCCGTCCCGCGGGTCGCGGAGCGCCGCCAGCATGGTGCCCAGGACGTTCAGCGGGTTCGCCACGGCGCCGCCGAAGGTGCCCGAATGCAGATCCCGGCCCGCGCCGCGCGCCCGGACCTCGGTGTAGAGCAGGCCCTTCAGGCCGTAGAGCACGGAGGGCTGGCCCGGGCCGTACATGGAGGTGTCGGAAACCAGCGCCAGGTCGCAGCCCAGGCGCTCCGCTGCCGGGCTCCGGACGTAGGCCTCGATCGCCTCGCCGCCGCACTCCTCCTCGCCCTCGATGAGGAACTTCACGTTGACCGGCAGGGAGCCGGTCTCGGCCATGATCGCCTCGACCGCCTTGATGTGGGTGAAGGACTGCCCCTTGTCGTCCGTGGCGCCGCGGGCGACGATCCGCTCGCCGCGTTCGCCCGTCTCGACCGTCGGCTCGAACGGGTCGTTCCGCCACTCTTCCAACGGGTCGACCGGCTGCACGTCGTAGTGGCCATAGAAGAGGACGGTGGGGCGGCCGGGAGCGCCGAGCCACTCACCGTACACGAGCGGATGGCCCGCCGTGTCGATGATCTCCGCTGCCAGCCCCGCGGCCTCTAGCCGCTCCTTCACGAAACCGGCGCAGCGGCGCACGTCGCCGGCGTACTCCGGATCGGTCGAGACGGACGGGATCCGAAGGTACTCCTTCAACTGATCCAGGCTGGCGCCGGTTTCGCGGTCCACCCGCTCGAGAACGGCGTCGACGCTCATCGGGTCCGCCCGCCGCGGTCAGTCATCGAAGCTCTTGCCCGTTGCCCGCCAGTCGGAGAGGAAGTTCTCCAGACCGATGTCGGTCAGCGGATGACGGTAGAGCTGGCTCAGCGTCTTGAAGGGAAGGGTCGCCACGTCGGCCCCCATCTCCGCCGACACGACGACGTGGACCGGATGGCGCACGGAAGCGACCAGGACCTCGGTCCCGAAGTCGTATTGGGAGTAGATCGAGACGACCTGCCGGATCAGGTCCATGCCGTCCTGGGCGATGTCGTCGAGGCGGCCGACGAAGGGCGAGATGTACGCGGCGCCCGCCTTCGCCGCCAGCAGCGCCTGGGACGGCGAGAAGCAGAGGGTCACGTTGCACCGGATCCCTTCCTCGGCCAGACGCCGCACGGCGGTCAGCCCCGGCGGCCCGAGCGGCACCTTGACGACGACGTTGTCGGCCAGGCCCGCGAGCCGCCGGCCCTGGTCGAGCATGCCGTCGAGATCCGTCGCCAGCACCTCGCCGCTGACGGGGCCCGGCACCAGCTCCGCGATCTCCTTGACGGTCGGCAGGTACCGCTTGCCCTGTTTGGCGATCAGGCTCGGGTTCGTGGTGACGCCGTCGACCATGCCCCATTCAAGGCCGGTCTCGATCTCGCCTGTGTCCGCTGTATCCAGAAAGAACTTCATCGTGCCGCTCCCGGGCTGCTCGCTTCTAGTTGACCGGCTCCGTGTCGGCCGCTTCGGTGTCCGCGTCCTCCCCGTCCTCGCCGTCCTCGTCCTCTTCGCCGCGATCGGGGATGCGGGCCAGGGCGACGATGCGGTCACCCTCGTCGAGGTCCATGACCTTGACCCCCTGGGTGGCGCGGCCGATGAGCGACACGCTGCCGGCCGTGATGCGGATGATCTTGCCTTCGGGGGTGATCAGCATCAGGCCGGTGTCCTCGCTGACCTGGCGAACGCCGACGACCTCGCCTGTGCGGTCGGACACCTTCAGGTTGATGATCCCGAGACCGCCCCGCGACTGCAGGCGGTACTCCTCGATCGCGGTGCGTTTGCCGAAGCCGCTCTCGCTCACGGTCAGGAGCGTCGTCTCCGGAGACCCGGGCTCCGCGGACTCTTCCTGCGGCAGCAGGCACTCCATCGACACGACCCGGTCGCCAGGGCGCAGACTGATCCCGCGCACGCCCCGGGTCGCGCGGCCGAGAGAGCGCAAGTCGGTCTCCGGGAAGCGGATCGAGTAGCCCTTCTTCGTGGCCAGCACGATTTCGCTGCCGCTGTCCGTCACCTTGACCGACAGGAGACGGTCGTCCTCGTCGATCCGCAGCGCGATGATGCCGTTGGTCCGCGGCCGCGAGTACTCCGACAGCGCCGTCTTCTTGACCACGCCGGCCTCGGTGGCGAACGTCAGGAACCGATCCTCCGGGAACTCCCGCACCGCGGCGGTGGCCGCGACGCCCTCGCCGCTGTCGAGCCGAAGGAGGTTGACGATCGCCTTGCCGCGGGCGGCCGGACCGAGTTCCGGGATCTGGTGCACCTTGAGCCAGTAGCAGTAGCCCCGGTCGGTGAACACCATGATGTAGCTGTGGGCGGAAGCCACGTAGAGCTGCTCGACGAAGTCGCCGTCGCGGGTGGCCATGCCGGTCCGGCCCTTGCCGCCGCGGTGCTGGGCGCGGTAGAGGCTGAGCGGCGACCGCTTGATGTAGCCGGACCGGGTGACCGTGATCACCATGTCCTCGTCGGCGATCATGTCCTCGATCGTGATGTCCGAGGAGTGGGCCACGATCTCGGTGCGCCGCGGGTCGCTGTAGCGCTTCTCGATCTCGTCGAGCTCGCCCCGGATCTCCTGAAGCAGCAGGGCGTCGGAACCGAGGATCGCGCGCAGACGCTCGATCTCGGCGATCAGCTCGCGGTGCTCCTGCTCGATCTTCTCCCGCTCGAGGCCGGTCAACCGCTGCAGCCGCATGTCCAGGATCGCCTGCGCCTGGGGCTCGCTCAGGGAGAAGCCCTCGATCAGGCGCTCCCTGGCTTCCGGCGGAGTGCGGCTCGCGCGGATCGTCGCGATCACCGCGTCCAGGTGGTCGAGCGCGATGAGCAGCCCTTCGAGGACGTGGGCGCGCTTCTCGGCCCGGGCCAGGTCGTAGCGGCAGCGCCGGATCACGACCGTGCGGCGATGGTCGAGGAAGTGGCGCAGCAGGGCGCGCAGCGTCAGCACCTGGGGCTGGTTGTCGACGATCGCCAGCATGTTCATGCCGTAGCTGACCTGGAGCTTGGTCATCTTGTACAGGGTGTTCAGGACGATCTCGGCCACCTCGCCCCGCTTCAGGTCGATCACGATCCGGATGCCGTCGCGGTCGGACTCGTCGCGCAGGTCGCGGATGCCTTCGAGCTTCTTCTCGCGCACCAGCTCGGCGATCCGCTCGATCAGGCGGGCCTTGTTCACCTGGAAGGGAAGCTCGGTCACGATGATCGACTGACTGTCCTGGCCGGCGTCCTCGATCTCGGCGCGGGCCCGCACCTGGATGGAGCCACGGCCCGTGGCGTAGGCGGCATGGATGCCCGCGCGGCCATGGATGAAACCCCCGGTCGGGAAGTCCGGCCCGGGCAGCAGCTCCATCAGCTCTTCCAGGGTCGCCTGGGGGCGGTCGATCAGCAGCTTGACCGCCGCGAGCGCCTCGCCCAGGTTGTGCGGCGGGATGTTCGTCGCCATGCCGACGGCGATGCCGGCCGAGCCGTTGACCAGCAGGTTCGGGATCCGCGCCGGAAGCGGCGAAGGCTCCTGCTCGGAACCGTCGTAGTTCGGTATCCACTCGACGGTGTCCTTCTCGATGTCCTCGCGCAGCAACTCCTCGGCGATCCGGGTCAGGCGAACCTCGGTGTAGCGCATCGCGGCCGGGTTGTCGCCGTCGATCGAGCCGAAGTTGCCCTGGCCGTCCACCAGCGGATAGCGCATGGAGAAGTCCTGCGCCATGCGCACCACCGTGTCGTAGATCGGCCCGTCGCCGTGCGGGTGGTACTTGCCCATCACGTCGCCGACGATGCGCGCCGACTTCTTGTAGGCGCGGCCGGCCGTGTTGCCGGCTTCCCACATGCCGTAGAGCACCCGCCGGTGGACCGGCTTGAGGCCGTCCCGCACGTCGGGCAGGGCGCGGCCGATGATCACGCTCATCGCGTAATCGAGGTAGCTGCGCCGCATCTCGCGCTCGAGCTGCACCGGCACGGTGTCGCGACCGGACGCCGGCGGCTGCGGCGGCTGGATGGGGTTCTCGCCCTTGCTCACGGTCGATGGGTCAGATGTCGAGGTTGATCGCGTTCAGGGCGTTCTTCTCGATGAACTCGCGCCGGGGCTCCACCTTTTCACCCATCAGGGTCGTGAAGATGCCGTCCGTTTCGTCGTAGCGGTCGTCGTCGATCTCGACCAGCAGCATCCGGCGCCGATCGGGGTCCATCGTGGTCTCCCAGAGCTGCGACGGGTTCATCTCGCCCAGGCCCTTGTAACGCTGGATCGACAGGCCCTTCTTCGCGGCCTCGAACAGCGCGTCGAGCGCCTCGTCGACGGACTCGGCCTCGACCTCGTCGGTCGTGGCGCTGCCGTTCACCTTGCGCAGCCGGATCGAGGGCGATTGCCACGCTTCCAGCGCCTGTTCGTTGGCGGTCAGGGAACGGAAATCGGCGCCTGTGACCAGCGCTTCGTCGATCGTGACCTGGCGGTCCACGCCGTCCCGGCGCGACCGGAACCGGATCGCCAGGAACCCCTCGCGGCCAGTCTCCACCGAAACGTCGTGAAAGCCGGAAGCCTCGATGACCTGGGCGGTGAGTTCGACCCGCTCGCGGTCGGCCAGACTGTCCCGGTCCCTGATGCCGCCGGCGACCGCCGCCCGGAGGGCGTCGCGCGGAATGCCGCGGGCGCTCAGCGAGTCGAGCGACCGCCTGAACGCAGCCAGACGGTCGAGCAGGACGCGCAGGCGGTCGCCCTCGAACACGGTCGGATCGTCGATGTCGCCGTTCGGGAGGGCAACCTGCCAGCTCCTGCGGATCCGCTCCACCAGGTAGTCGTGGTACTCCTCGTCATCCTTCAGGTAGCTCGAGCGACGGCCCTCCGTGACCTTGTAGAGCGGCGGCTGGGCGATGAAGAGATGGCCGCGGTCGATGAGCTCCTTCATCTGGCGGTAGAAGAAGGTCAGGATGAGCGTACGGATGTGGCTGCCGTCGACATCCGCGTCGCACATGATGATCAGCTTGTGGTAGCGGAGGCGGTCCGCGTCGAAGTCCTCCGTGCCGATGCCGGTGCCCAGAGCCTGGATCAGGGTCCTGATCTCCTCGGACGAGAGCATCTTGTCGAGGCGCGCCCGCTCGACGTTCAGGATCTTCCCCTTGAGCGGCAGCACGGCCTGGAAGCGCCGGTCCCGGCCCTGCTTGGCCGAGCCGCCGGCGGAGTCCCCCTCCACCAGGAACAGTTCCGCGAAGGCCGGATCCCGCTCGCTGCAGTCCGCCAGCTTGCCTGGAAGGTTCGAACTGTCGAGGGCGCCCTTGCGCCTGGTCAGTTCCCGCGCCTTGCGCGCCGCCTCCCGCGCCCTCGCCGCGTCGACGACCTTCTCGACGATCCGCTTCGCGTCCCGCGGGTTCTCCTCCAGGAACGCGGAGAGCTGTTCGCCCACCGTCGACTCGACCCAGCCGCGGACCTCCGAGGAAACGAGCTTCTCCTTGGTCTGGCTGGAGAACTTCGGATCCTGCACCTTGACCGAAACGATCGCCACGAGGCCCTCGCGGATGTCCTCGCCCGAGAGCTTCTCCTTCAGGTGCTTGCCGATACCCGAGGAAGCGACGTAGGCGTTCACCGTGCGGGTCAGCGCCGACCGGAGGCCCGAGAGATGCGTGCCTCCGTCCCGGTTGTTGATCGTGTTCGTGAAGCAGTAGATCCGCTCCTGGTAGCTGTCGTTCCACTGCAGCGCGACCTCGACCGACTCGCTGGAGCCGGCTTCGCCCATCTCGCTGTGAAGGTGGACCGGATCCGGGTGCAGCACCGTCTTGTTCCGGCCCAGGTGAGCCACGAAGCTGCTGATCCCCCCTTCGTACTCGAACTTCGCGCCTTTGCCCGTCCGTTCATCGAAGAGGCTGATCGCGATGCCCCGGTTCAGGAAGGAGAGTTCCCGCAGGCGCTGCGCGAGCACCTGGTAGTCGAAGGAGAGCCGGGTGAAGACCCGCGGGTCCGGCATGAAGCGGATTCCGGTGCCGGTCGCCTCCGGATTCTCGAGCGCGGCGACCGCTTCGATCGGCGCCTTCGGCACGCCGCGACCGTAGCTCTGGCGCCAGGAGTGGCCGTCGCGGTCGATCTCCAGATCGAGCTGGACCGAGAGAGCGTTGACAACGGAGAGACCGACCCCGTGCAGGCCTCCCGAGACCTTGTACGCGTTCTGGTCGAACTTCCCGCCGGAATGCAGTTCGGTCATGATGACTTCAGCCGCCGACCGCCCCTCACCCTCGTGGAAGGCCACCGGAATTCCGCGTCCGTCGTCCCGCACGGAGACGCTGCCATCGCCGTGGATGACGACCTCGACCAGCTCGCAGAAGCCTGCCTGCGCCTCGTCGATCGCGTTGTCGACGAGCTCGAACACCATGTGGTGCAGACCCGAGCCGTCATCGGTGTCGCCGATGTACATCCCGGGCCGTTTCCGGACCGCTTCGAGGCCCTTGAGGACCTTGATGTGCTCGGCCGAGTACCCGGCTTCGGCCGCCGCCTGAACATCCGTTGTCCCGGCTGCCGTCATGTGCGGAAAACTATCACATGACGGCCATTTCGACCGCTTTCCGGGGCCGCTTCAGGCCCGATCGCAACTATCTGAAAACAGGAGACTTATCTGGCCGACCAAAGATGCTCAGATCCGCATCGGCATGATCACGCACAAGTAGCGGAAATCAGGCCCCCCAACGGGCTCTCCGAGGCACTGGCTGTTCTCGTCCTTGAGCGCGAATTCCACCTGCTCGGTGTCGATCGCGGACAGGAAATCCCGCACATAGACGGGGTTCAGGCCGATGTCCAGTTTCTCGGCCTCGTAGTCGCAGGCGAGGCTCTCCTCCGCCTCCCCCAGATCCGGGTTCGAGGATGACACACGCAGCGACTGGGGCTCGAAACCGAGCCTGACCATGGGGGCGCGGTCACCCGTCAGCAGGGCGACCCGATGCACCACCTCGGAGAGCGCGCCGCGATCGAACGTCGCCTTGCGGTCGTTCTCCGTGGAGATCACCTTCTCGTAGTCCGGGAACGTCCCCTCGAGAATGCGGCACGTGAGCTCGCGACGCCCGATGACGAAGCCGAGATGGTGCTCGCCGCGACGGAAACGGATCGTCTCGTCGCTGTCGAAGCGCATCAACTCGAGCAGGGCCTTGCGGGGCGCGAGAACGCCGTCCGCTTCCGCGACGCCCGCCATCTCGGCCTCGATCAGGGCAAGCCGGTGGCCGTCGGTCGCGACCATCTCGACCTTGCCGTCCTTCAACTTGAGCAGGGCTCCGTTCAACTGGAAGCGGGACTCTTCCGCCGAGACGGCGAAGATGATCTTGCCGATCATCCGCTTGACCTCGGGGAAAGGCGCCTCGAACGACGAGGACGACGAGTCCTGGTCGACCGTGGTGAGCGTCGGGAAGTCCTCGGCTGAGAGACCGTTGATCCGGAACTTCGAAGACCCGGCGTCGATGTGAAGCGAGTTGGAATCGCCGGTCGACAGCTCGACGGGACCGTCGGCCAGGGCTCGAACGATCTCGAGGAACTTCCGGGCCTGCACCGCGGTGGCGCCCGGCTCGCAGCTTCCCTCCTCCGCGCTGCACCAGGAAGTCAGGGAAACGTCCAGATCGGTCGCCGCGAGTTCCAGGCGGTCGTCGCGGACCGTCAGGAGAAGATGGGAGAGGACCGGAATCGTCGACCTGCTCTCGACGATGCCGCGCATCGCCACGAGTTCGGTCAGCAGTTCTCGTCGTTCGACTCGGGTCTTCATCTGTCTTCTCCTCGGGAAGAAATATACACCAAGAAAGTAGCCGTAGAAGGCACCGGCTGCGGTCGCGGAAAAACCTTGTAAAACATTTATAATCAGTAGGTTAGGTTGTTCCCGCGGGAGTCTGTAAGGAGCGGAGTCGGCAGCGGAGCGATTGTGCATTCTGCGGACTTCGGCCGCCGGGCCGTGCGGAGTGCGGATTCCCTCCGCAGCACGGCCGCAGGACAACCGGAGCCGGTGCCCTGGCAATCCGCTGCCGGTGCGCAGATCCTCTGGTGTCCGATCCGCCGCGATTCCGCAGGATGTTCATTCGACAGGTTGCGCGGAGGTCGTCCCTGGCGAGACGGCGGCGGCTCTCGCTCAGCCGAGTTGACGGGTGAAGCGCTCCAGTTGAGCGGCCAGACGCTCGTCGTCGGCGCGTCGGCGCTCGATCTGCTCGACGGAGTACATGACGGTCGAGTGATGCTTGCCGTTGAAGACCCTGCCGATCTCCGGGTAGGACATCTCGGTCAGGCGCTTGCAGAGGTACATCGCGATCTGGCGGGGATAGGTGATCTGCCGGGAGTTGCTCTTGCTCTTGATCTCGCGGACCTTGAGGCCGTAGTGGTGGGCCACCATCTTGATGATCTGCGCCGAGGACACGGGACGGTCCTGTTCCGGCAGCACGTCGCGCAGCGCTTCCTTGGCGAACTCGAGATCGAGGGGCACACCCGACAGCGAGGCGAAGGCGGTGACCCGGTTGAGCAGGCCTTCGAGCTCGCGCACGTTCGAGTGCACCTGCCGCGCGATGAACATGGCGACGTCCGTGTCCAGATCCAGGCCCTGGAGTTGCCGGGCCTTGCGCTGGAGAATGGCGACCTTGGTCTCCAGGTCGGGCGGCTGGATGTCGGCGAGAAGCCCCGAGCCGAAGCGGCTCCGCAGGCGCTCTTCGATGTCCGCCATGTCGCGCGGCTGGGCGTCCGAGGTCACGATGATCTGCTTCTGACGGGTGTAGAGGACGTTGAACGTGTGGAAGAACTCCTCCTGGGAGCGCTCCTTCTTGGCCAGGAACTGGATGTCGTCCACCAGCAGGACGTCGATCGTCCGGTAGCGCTCGCGGAAGGCGGGCATTCGCTCGAAGCGGATCGAGGTGATCAGGTCGTTGACGAAGTCTTCGGCCGCGAGGTAAACGACTCTCGTACCCGGCGCCGCCCGCTTGAGGCGGTTTCCGATCGCATGCAGGAGATGGGTCTTGCCCAGACCCACGCCCCCGTAGAGGAAGAGCGGGTTGTACGCGATGCCGGGCTTCTCGGCGACGGCCTGGGAGGCGGCGCTGGCGAAGCGGTTCGAGTTGCCGACGACGAACGAGTCGAACCGGTACTGGGGGTTGAGCGAACTGCTCGGCGTCTCCTCCAGGTCGGGGCGAGTTGCCGGCTCCCGGCTCGCGATGGACTTCGCAGCCGACGATCGTCCCGGCGTTTCGACCCTGGTCCGCGTTTCGCCGCTCTTGAACAGGACCTGGTATGTCGGGCCCTTGAGGTCGGCGATCGCCCAGTCGACGATCGGGCGGAAGCCCTCTTCGAGCGCCGCGACGAAGCGCGAGTTCGGCGCTTCGAGGACGAGGTGGTCGGCGTCCTCCGACGCGACCCTCAGGGGATGAAACCAGGTGCGAAAGTCCTCGGCCGGAAGATCCGCCCGCAACTGCCGTCGTAGAGTCGGCCAGACGGAACTAGGCATGCTCCCTCTTTCCATCCGCAGCGACCAGAGCCATGGTGAACCGGCGCACGGCAGAGCCCCTGCCTGCTTGTTCCGTTGCTACTCCGAACCGACGCACTTCTCCCCCACGTTCCGATGCGCACGACCACCAATTCCCGGTGCCGGGTAGGGAATTGCCGCTCTGCAGAGCTACGTTCCGCAGCTTTTCCGCACAGTGTGGAAAAGCCTTGGACGACCGGCGAAGAGACTCGGGGCAGATAACTCCAGGGGGCTACCTGTTGGTCCCACGCCGTGTGGCCTCCGTTGCGCGAGAAGCGCAGGATAGCAGCGGGATCCGGCTTCAACAAGGGGTGTCTGACCACTTTCTTCACGCTTTCTTCGTCGCGGGCGGGGCGCGGTCCGGCCGGGGCGCGCCCAGGTTCTGAACTGTGTTGCAGTTAGTCGAGCCGGAGGCGCTCCGGGGGACGCTGCTGGCCTGGTTCGACCGCTGCCGGCGCGACTTGCCCTGGCGGCGAACCGAGGATCCGTACGAGATTCTCGTCGCGGAAATCATGCTCCAGCAGACCCGGAGCGAGGTCGTCGCGACCCGGTACCGTGGCTTCCTGGACCGCTTCCCCGGTGTCGGCGCGCTGGCGCAAGCGCCGGTCGAGTCGGTCGAGGCGGCATGGTCGGGCCTCGGTTACTACCGCCGCGCCCGGAATCTTCACCGGGCGGCCCGGATCCTGGCGTCCCGGCGCACGCTGCCCGCGAGCGCCGCGGAGTGGGCGGAGCTGCCGGGAATCGGCGCGTACACCTCGGCGCTGCTCGCGAGCCGTTGCTCGGGGGAGGCGTCGCCCGTGCTGGACGGCAACGTCGAACGGGTGCTGAGCCGGTTCCTGGCATCGACGGAACCTCCTCGCCGCGCCGCCGCCAGACGGAGGCTTCTGGCGACCGCGGCCCGGTTGCTGGACCCGAGCCGTCCCGGCGACTCCAACCAGGCGCTGATGGAGGTCGGTTCGCTGGTTTGCCGTCGGGGTGCGCCGGATTGCGGCGTCTGTCCCCTCGCCCCGGGTTGCCGCGCCTTCCACTCGGCGGATCTCGATCCGCGGTCCTTTCCGGTTGCCGGACCGCGCCGCGCCCGGGAGGTCCGCCACTGCTTCACGGCCGTCGTCCAGCGAGGCGACGACCTGCTGCTCCATCGCCGGCCCGGGGACGCGGACTGGCTGGCCGGCCGCTGGCACCTGCCGACGGTGGAGCTCGCGAGCGGCGACGAGCCGAGCCGCGCGGCGGAAGTGCTGGGCCGGGAGTTCGGTGGCTGCTGGGAGTGTGACGAACGCCCGGTCCTGGTGCGGCACGCCGTGACCTACAGGGACTTCCACGTGCGGGCAGCGGTCGCCCGATGGCGGCCGGAACGGGCGGCGGCGGGGCGATCCGCCCTGGCCTGGTTCGGCCAGGAGGAGATCGGGGAGTTGCCGACCTCGTCCCTGCTGCGGAAGACGCTCGACGCCGTCGGCGCCAAGCGCGCCGATCCGCTACTACACTCCGGGCCATGACGCCGACGGAACTTCCGCCGAGGATCCCCTTTGTCGACCTGGCCGCCCAGTCGAGGCGGCTCCGGCCGGAGATCGACCGCCGGATCGCCGAGGTTCTCGACCACGGCCGCTACGTCATGGGCCCCGAGGTCGACGAGCTGGAAGCGGAGCTGGCCCGATGGGGAGGCGGCGCCTCCGCGGTGGCGGTCTCGAGCGGCTCGGATGCCTTGCTGATCGCCCTGCTGGCGCTTGGCGTCGGCGGGGGCGGGAACCGCCGCGACGCCGTCTTCGTTCCAGCCTTCACCTTCACGGCGACCGCGGAGGTCGTCCTGCTCGCCGGGGCGGTGCCCGTCTTCGTCGACGTGCGGGAAGACGACTTCCTGATCGACCTCGAGTCGCTCGACCAGGAGTACGAGGCCGTGCGGGCCGCCGGCGTCGCCGAGCCGAAGGCGGTGATTCCGGTGGACCTGTTCGGCCTGCCGGTGGCCGAGGAACCGCTGGCGGAGTGGGCGGCCAGAAGACAGCTCGACGTGATTTCGGACGCGGCCCAGAGTTTCGGCGCGCGGCGCGACGGAAACCCGGTCGGTTCGCTGGCGCCGATCACGACGACCAGCTTCTATCCGGCCAAGCCTCTCGGGTGCTACGGCGACGGCGGCGCGGTGCTCTGCGTGGAACCGGCGACCGCGGAGATCGTCCGCTCCATTCGCGAGCACGGCCAGAGCGCCGACCGCTACGACATCGTCCGGCTCGGCGTGAACGGCCGTCTGGACAGCCTCCAGGCCGCCGTGCTGCTGGCGAAGCTGACCGTCTTCGAGCAGGAGCTGGCCGCGCGCCGCGCCGTCGCGGCGGGCTACGGCGAGCGGCTGCGAGCGGTTGCGTCCTCGGCGGCGACTCCCTGGCGGGTGTCGGTGCCGGAGTCCGGCGCCGGGTCGAGTGTCGAGTCGAGCTGGGCCCAGTACACGCTCCGCGTCGACGACGAGGCCGGCCGGCCGTCGGCCGGGACGAGGGACGCCCTGAGGGCCCATCTCGACGCCGCAGGCATTCCCACGGCCGTCTACTACCCCCGGCCGATGCACCTGCAGCCGGCCTACGAGAGCTACGGCCGCGGCGCCGGCTCGCTGCCGGTCAGCGAAAGCCTGGCCGACCGCGTCGTCAGCCTGCCGATGCATCCGTACCTCGACCAGGGCGCGCTGGATCGCATCTGCGAGCGGATCGCGAACGCCTGACGGAAGTGCCTTCGCACGGACTCGAGAGCGGCCGCCTGCTGCCGGAGATCCTGACCCCGCCTCCCGGGCCCCGGGCCCGGGCCATGGCCGGCCGCCTTGAGGCCTCCGAGGCGCCGGGCATCAATACCCTCGTGGGCGGAACGACCGCGATGCTCTGGGCCGAAGCTCTGGGCAGCAACGTGGTCGACGTCGACGGAAACCGCTACGTCGACCTCACCGCCGGTTTCGGCGTCGCGGCCGTCGGCCACCGCCACCCGGCCGTCGTCGCGGCGGTCAGGGAGCAGGCGGAACAGCTCGTCCACGGACTGGGCGACGTCTACGCCCACCCTGCCCGCCTCGAGCTGGCGGAGCGCCTGTGCGCGCTCGCGCCGCTCGCCGACCCCCGGGTCTACTTCGCCGTCTCCGGCGCCGACGCGGTGGAGATCGCGCTCAAGACGGGCCGCCTGCACAGCGGCCGCCCCGGCGTGCTCGCATTCGACCCCGCCTACCACGGGACCACCCTGGGCGCGCTCGCGGCCACCTCGCGGCCGGCCTTCCGCGAGCCCTTCACCCAAGCCCTCGAAGAGGTCGTTCACCGTCTGCCGTATGGAGTGTCCCCGGAACGGATCGCGGAGCTGTTCGAGCGGCAACCGGACATCGGCACCTGCCTGGTCGAACCGGTCATCGGTCGCGAGGCGACCCGCTGGCCGCCGTCCGGCTGGCTGGCCGCCCTCGCTGAACTCTGCCGCCGTCACGAAGTCGTACTGGCGGTCGACGAGATCTTCACGGGCTTCGGCCGCTGCGGCGCCTGGTTCGTCTGCCGCGAGGCCGGCGTCGAACCGGACCTCGTCTGCTGCGGCAAAGCCCTCGGCGGCGGCCTCCCGATCGCCGCCGTCCTCGGCAGGAAGGAGGTCATGGACGCCTGGCGAAGCGACGGCGAAGCCCGCCACACCGCCACCTTCGTCGCCCACCCGCTGGCCTGCACCGCCGCCCTCGCCACCCTCGAAGTGATCGAGACCGAAGACCTCATCGACCGCGCCCGCACCATGGGCGACCGTTTCGGCCAGGCCCTCGAAGCCCTCAGGAGCCGCCCCGAAGTCACCGACATCCGCGGCCAGGGCCTGCTTTGGGCCATCGAACTCGACTCCCCGAACCGCGCCCACACCCTCAGCCGCAACCTCCTCCACCGCGGCCTCATCGCCCTCGCCGGCGGCGCCTCCGGCACCGTCCTCCAGCTCGCCCCACCCCTCGTCATCACGGCGAAGCAGCTCGACTACGCGGCAGCGGCACTGCGCGAGGTCCTTGGAGCGTAGGCCGTCTGTGCCGGTGGCCGGAGGGAGGGTCCCTGCGGACGCTCACGCTTTCCGGATAGATGGGGGGTCGGCGCTCGCTTCGGTCGGCTGCGCTCCGTTAGGTCCTCGGTTCCTGAGAGGGTCTCGACAATCGCTTGCCTCCAGCCCGCAGGGACCCTCCCTCCGGCCACCGGACCAGACTGGAAGTCCTCGCACTGCCCGCTCTCCCTTGTGGCGCGATCGCCGCCAGATCGAGACAGAGCGTTGCCGGCGACGCCGGCCGGCCCGGAGACGGGCCCGCCTTCGCCGTCCAGGTCCAGCCGTCGGCCCGATCGGCCAGGAAATCCGCGACCGCGAGATCCCGGCCCGCCGCGTCCAGGTCCGCCAGCCTGTCGCCCCGAAGCTCAAGCCGAGCGCCGAACCTTCGCGCCGCGCCCCGGTACGCCCGCCGCGTATTCGATGCCAGGGATGCGGAGGGCCGATCGAAGCCGGCGCAACCGCCCATGTCTACAGCGAGATAGCCGCCGGCAGAACCCACACGAGGCGATTCTGCGCCCCCGACCGCGGACGCCGGCCCAGGACGTAGCCGCGAGCCGAAACGCGAAACCGCCGCCCCCGGTTGCCCGGAGACGGCGGAACCATGTCAAGAGAAGGCCGAAGAACGGGTCTAGGATGACTTGCCAGGCCACCTTCTCCACTTGACCGGAACCAGGGAGGCTAGCGCAGTACACAGAGCCAGCAGGACAGCAACGAAGATCAGCGTTCCCCATTCGCCTTCTCTGACCAACGGAACGATGGACCACACGGCCGGTACGGCAAGCACCAAACAAGCCGCGACGCGAAGGTAGTTCGTCTTCATTCGACTCATCCTCCCAGCATGTTACAAGCAGCTTCGGCCGATTCGATCACGCCTCGCGCCAAACGAACAACCACGGGTTCTTCCTGACGATCGCCAGTATGCCACCAAGAAACGTTGCGGGGTCGTCGCCGTTCCTCACTGCGGTACAGAACCATCTAGCAAAGATGACAGTTGCTCCTCGGTCAGATCTTGCCCGCCCTTGTTCATGCTCCAGTTGTTGCCAGGAGGATAGGGACTGCCCGGCGTTCCTCGCCGTGCCGGTGGCCGCGGCGGCGGCGAAGTCCTCGGTACGACCGGCCCCCAGCCAATCATGTTCCCGCCCCTGTGAGGATCTGGCTTTTTCCCTGTAACCGTCGTTTCATCCGTGCAATTCTTGCCCTTGCACTTCATCTTGTCGTCCGCCGTCGCCGGCACCGCCGGCACCGCCAGCCCGCCCAGGAACAGCACGCTCAGCAGCGCGCCCCGTAGAGATTCCCTCATTCGTAGCCTCTCTTTCCCCCGTTAGGGGAGTGGTCCTCCCCAGGGGCCGAGACAGGCGAAGAACTCGCGGGCGCAGTCGGCGACGGGTCGGCCGTCTTCGATCACGCAGCGGCGCAACTTGTCCGCGCACGCCTCCGGCGGGTCCGGTGTAAACCAGTCCCGCGGGGCCGGGATCAACCCGACGCCGCAGACGAACACGAACACGCAGAGCGGCCACGCGCTCGACACGGCCGACACCGCGGCGACCAGCGACCGGCGAACCCCCCTCATGTACTCGGCTCCCTGGGCAGGTGCTACAGCCCGCCGTCAGCGGCTCATCCGCGACGACCCGACCGTAGACTGGAAGTAAGACGCTGCGCGCCATAGCACAAGGGGGGGAGGGTGCTACGGTGGAATCTGGCCCGCTACGGCCCGCGACTACACCCGACGCAGGGCTGGAAGTAAGACACCCCCTCACTCGAGGTGGCCGTTGCGCCCCCCGTAGCGGGTCAACCTGCGCTTATCCAGTTCGGGAGAGGACTAAGGCGGCCCCGGAGTGGTCGCCGCTTCGCGGCGCGTGTTGCTGGCCGCCTACGGCGGCAGCGGGTCAGAAGACCCGCGCACCCAGCGGGCGGCCAACTGCCCGGCGACTCTGGATCCCGTTAGTCGCCCTACGCCGCCTGTCCCGAAGCCCGGCCACAGGGTCGCCCGCGCGGCGAGGTCCTCCAGGCGGGAGAGGTCCGGGGGAGGTCCCCAGCGGGCTGGAGGCAAGCGTCTCCCGAGATCGTCCGCCTGACTGACGCCCCATCGCAGCGCAGCCGACCGAAGCGAGCGCCAACTCCCCATCTACCCATCAAGCGCGAGCGTCCGCTGGGGACCTCCCCCGGACCTCTCCCGCCGGGTGCAAGCCCTCAAAGATCGCGGCGACCGGCTAACGAACGGGCGAGGGTGACCTGGTCGGCGTAGTCGATGTCGCCGCCGACGGGGAGGCCGAAGGCGAGGCGGGTGACGTGGACGCCGCGGCGGTTGAGGAGGTTGGCGAGGTAGAGGGCGGTGGCTTCGCCTTCGACGTTGGGGTTCATGGCGAGGATCGCCTCTTCGACTCCTTCGAGGCGGTCGAGCAGGGAGGCGACGGTGAGTTCGTCCGGGCCGACGCCGCGTTGAGGGGAAAGGGCGCCCAGGAGGGCGTGGTAGAGGCCGTGGAACTCGCCTGTACGTTCGATCGGCTCGATGTTGAAGGGTTCCTCGACGACGCAGAGCTTGGTCTGGTCGCGTTGCGGATCGCTGCAGATGGAGCATGGATCCACCGCCGTGATCTGGTGACAGGTCGAGCAGTGGATCATGCGGTCCTTGACGTCGATGACCGCCTGCGCGAGCGCCTCGGCGCGGGATCGGTCCGCGCGGAGGAGATGGTGCGCCAGCCGTCGCGCTGTCTTCGGACCGATGCCGGGGAGGCGCGAGAGCTCCTCGACCAGGTTCGACAGCGGATCGGCCGGCATCAGGTGAGGCCGGGTATGCCGCCGGCCATGTTGCCGATCCGCTGCCCCACGTACTCGTTCACCTTGCGTCCCGCTTCGTTCACCGCGGCGAGCACCAGGTCCTGGACCATGGCCGGATCCTCCGGGTCGAGGACCTCGGCGTCGATGTGCACCGCCAGGACCTCCTTCTCGCCGTTCATCCGCACTTCGACCATGCCGCCGCCGACACTGGCGGTGAACTCGGCGGTCGCCAGGTCGCGCCGCATCTGCTCCTGCATCTGCTGGGCCTGCCGCATCAGCTTCTGGATGTTCATTCGTCGCTCTTTCCTATGCTCCGTGAGTGGACAATCAGGGGGTCCTGGGCCGGACGTCGAGTACGCGGCCTCCGAAGACGTCGAGCACGGCGCGGACGCCGGGATCGGCCTCGGCGGCCCTTCGCGCTTCGCTGCCGGGGCCGGGTGCGCGTCGCGGGCGTCGGCGCTCGGGCGCCGGCCGGCCGGTCTCGGGGCGGGATCCCGCGTGGCGCGTCGGCGGGCTGTCGGCGGGCGGTGGCGCGTCGGCGGTGCGTCCTGTTGGCAGCGCGCTGTCGCCACGCGGCGGAGGATCGGCGCGCGACGGCCCGCCGCCGTCGCCTCCGAGCGTTGCGGGCGTCGTCTTCCAGCCGGCGTCGGGACCGAGTTCGGAGCGCACCGCGTCGTGGAGCTGAGCGGCCCGGGCCTCGTCGCGCAGTTGGCGCTCAAGCTCGGGCACGGCCTCGATGACCAGGGTATTGCCCTGCGTTTCGAGGCGCGCGTTGTGGAAGTCGAGCAGGCCCGCCAGGGCGGGACTCTGGCTCTCGAGCCGCTTCACGACCGAAGCGGCGGTGCCCATGGGAGACGTCGCGGCGGGAGCCCCGGAAGACGTCGCCGCAGGAGACGCTGCCGTGGAACTTCGTGGTGCCGGGGCTTCGGACGGGCCGGCCGGGGTCTCCACCGCCGCCGGGAGGCCGGCCGCCAGCCGCTCGATCCGCACGAGTCTCGGGAGTTCGGCCGCGCGCAGGAGCGCCACTTCCAGGGCGAGGCCGGGGGCGTCCGCGCGCCGGACGACCGTCTCGCTGCTGAGGAGGAGGTGCAGGAGCCTGAGCAGGTTCTCGTAGCCCGAGGCTGCGGCGGTTTCCTTGAGGTCCTCTGCCGCTTCGGCGGGCAGGTCGAGCTGCTCCGGGTCGAGACCCTGAGCGAGATGCAGCGCGCTGCGCAGAAACCCGAGGAAGTGGGTGAACACCTGCCTGGGGTCGCTGCCACCGTCCTCGACCTCGCGAATCGTCGTCGACAGGCGAGCGCCGTCGCCGGCGAGGACCGCCTCGAGCAGGGCGGAAAGCAGCGCCGCGTCGATGCCGCCCACCAGACGTGCGACATCGTCGTCGCCCAGCCTGCCGTTGCCGAAGGTGGCGGCCTGATCGAGCAGGGCCACCGCGTCCCGGACGCTGCCCTCGGAAGCGCGGGCGATCAGGCGCAGGGCGGGGTTGCCGGCTTCGAAGCCTTCGGCGTCGCAGATGCGTCGCAGATGAGCGACCATCGGCTCGGGCGGCACGCGCCGGAAGTGGAACTCCTGGCAACGGGAGAGAACCGTCGCGGGTACCTTCTCGATCTCGGTCGTCGCGAAGATGAAGGTCAGGTGCGGCGGCGGTTCCTCGACGATCTTGAGCAGCGCGTCGAAGGCCGAGCGGGAAAGCCGGTGGATCTCGTCCAGGACGACGACCTTGTAGCGGTCGCGGGCGGGTCCGTACGTCAGGCTCTCGGTCAGGTCGCGGACCTTGTCCACGGTCGAGTGGGTCGCGGCGTCGATCTCGATCACGTCGAGATCGGCCCCTTCCCGGATCTCCGTGCAGACCAGGCAGGTGTCGCACGGTTCGGACGCCGGGCCTCCGGCGGAGCCGTCGGCGCCGAGGCAGTTCAGAGCCTTGGCAAGGACTCGCGCGGCCGTCGTCTTGCCGATACCGCGGATGCCGGAGAACAGGTAGGCCTGCGCGATGCGGCCGTCTCCCAGCGCGTTGCGCAGGGCCGTGACGATCGCCTCCTGGCCGACGAGGTCGGCGAACGTCTGAGGTCGCCACTTGCGCGCCAGCGGCTGGTACGTCATGACCCGAATTGAGAAGTCACTGAAGGGTTCCGGCTGAACTGCGCCCTCGAAACGAACACCCTATCGCTGCTCCCTTCCGGGCCTGACGAGGTTCGGGGCCGTTCGAAACACAGGGCCCGAACCCTTCGGTCACTTCTCGATCCCGAGCCTGTTCGCCGCCGCGCGAACCTGGGCTGGATGGTAACAGTGAATCGCCCGGAGGGCGTACTGTTAGCGTGAGTGATGGACGATCGGACCGCCATGGAGTTGGCCCTGGATGAGGCCCGGCTGGCCGCCATGGCCGGAGAGGTTCCGGTGGGAGCCGTGGTGGTGCGCGACGGCGTGGTCGTCGGCCGCGGCCACAACCGGAGGGAGAGTTGGGGAGATCCGCTGGCGCACGCCGAGATGATCGCCCTGGCGGAGGCTGCGGCCAGACAGCAGGGCTGGCGGCTGAACGGCTGCTCGGTGTACGTGACCCTCGAGCCCTGCGCCATGTGCGCCGGGGCGATGGTCAACGCACGGGTGGACCGTCTCGTGTTCGGGGCCGCGGATCCGAAGGGCGGCTTCTGCGGCTCGCTCGGGAACATTGTTCGCGAACCAGGACTGAATCACCGAATCACGGTATGCTCCGGCGTCCTGGCGGAGGAGAGCTCAGCTTTGTTGCGCGCGTTCTTCCGGCGTCTACGGTCGAACGGGCTTTCGATTGAGGAGAGGTGACCGAGTGGTCGAAGGTGCATGCCTGGAAAGCATGTGTAGGGGCAACTCTACCGTGGGTTCGAATCCCACCCTCTCCGCCATGAACGGGGCGGTGGGGGACGGGATGCGCCGGGCGGCCAGCGAACGGGGAGAGGTGCCAGAGTGGTCGAATGGGGCGGTCTCGAAAACCGTTGATCGTTTACGCGATCCGTGGGTTCGAATCCCACCCTCTCCGCCATACGCCCTAAGGCCACATGCTTCAGGGAAGGAAGGAACGTGAAGAGGACATACCAGCCGAACAATCGGCGTCGGAAGAAGAAGCACGGTTTCCGTCTGCGGATGAGGACCCGGCACGGTCGCGCGATCCTGTCGCGCCGCCGCCGCAAGGGCCGCAAGCGGCTGACGGTCTGACGTTGAACCGATCGGGGAACCCCGCTCGCACCTCCGGCTTCGAGCAGGGGGCCGAGCGGATACGGTCGAGTAGCGACTACCGGCGGGTCTACCGCCGGGGCCGGCGTCTGCACGGCCAGTTCGCCGTTTTCCACGTGCGCCGCAACGACGTCGGGCATGCGCGGCTGGGATTCACGGCTGGTCGTCGAGTGGCCGGCTCCGTGGCGCGCAACCGGCTTCGCCGGAGGGTGCGCGAGCATTACCGGCAGGTCGTGGAGCGGGACCGGCTGCCGGCGGTGGACGTGGTGGTGCATCTGAAGCCGGCCGCGGCCGCCGCGGACCGCCGGACGTTCTACCGCGAGTTGGACCGGCTGTTCGAGACGGTGACGAGCCAGGGCGTTCCCGCCGGAAGGTCTCGCGGCCGCGGGAGGTCGCGGCGATGAACCCGCTGGTGAGACTTGCCGTGGCGGTGCTCCGGGCGTACAAGCGCTGGCTTTCGCCGTTGCTCCCGGGAGCTTGCCGCTTCAGTCCGACGTGTTCCGAGTACGGCCAGCTCGCGCTCAGGAGCCACGGCCTGTTCGCGGGAACCTGGTTGACGATCGGCAGGCTTCTGCGCTGCCAGCCTCTGGGGCGAGGCGGGATCGACCCGCCGCCGGCCGCGCGGAGGGTGGAACCCGGGGCCGCCAAGGGCTAGCTGAACCGATGGACAACCGCAGACTCCTCCTGGCGGCCCTGCTGTCGCTCGGCGTCCTCCTGCTCTGGTCGACCTTCGTGGCTCCGCCGCCACCGCCGGTGGAACGGACTCCCGTCGTCGTCGGGGAGGAAACACCGAGGACGCCGTCGGAGACGGCGGTGCCGGTTCCGGCGAGGCAGGTGGAGAGCGCACCGGAGCCGCTGGCGGTCTTCGAACGGGTGGAAGGGTCCCTGGAGGAGAGGGTGGTCGTCGAGTCCGGCAACGCCAGACTCGAATTCACGAACCGGGGCGCCCAGTTGCTGTCCTTCGAACTGCTGCGCCCGGACGGCGCCGAACCCGTTGAACTCGTGCGCCGGCGCGAGCCGGGCCAGCCCTGGCCGTTCGGCCTGTCGGGTCCGCAGGGGGATTCGCCGCTCAACGATGCCCTGTTCGTCGTGGAACGTTCCAGGGAGAACGGCGACGAGCGGGTCGTTTTCCGCTACAGCGGAGACCGCGGCTCGGCCACGAAGACGTTCCGCATTCCGACGGTGAACACCCAGGGCGGCGGCCTGACCTTCCTCTACGAGGTCGAGTCGCCAGGCGACGCCTGGGGTCTGGTGCTCGGTCCCGGCATTCGGAATCCGAGCGTGGACGAGCTCGAGAGCCGGCTGTCGAGCCAGCAACGGCGGGCGGCAACGTGGTTCGCGGGCGGCGACATGGAGTCCCTCGAGCCGCGGCGGGCGGAGGATCCGCAGCAACTCGGCGAAGGCGCGCGCTGGGTGGCTCTCGAAGACCGTTACTTCATCACCGCGGTCATTCCGTCCGGGGCACGGGGCGCGGTTCGGGCTCTACCGGTGGGGAACCTGGACGAGGCCGACGGCAGCCTGCGCGGCTTCACCCTGGTCGAGGCCGGCGACGTCACGACCGAAGACCTGACCCGTGACCTGATGCTGGTGCTCGACGCCTCGGGCGGCCAGCTCGCCGGACGGGCCTACTTCGGCGACAAGCAGTACGACGCGCTGGCGGCGATGCGGGTGGAACTGCAGAAGACGGTCCGCTACGGCTTCTTCGGCGTCATCTCCCGACCTCTCCAGTTCGGTTTACGCTGGATTTACGACAACGTCGTGGCGAACTACGGCTGGAGCATCGTCCTGATGACGGTGGTGATCCGGCTCGTTCTGTTCCCGCTGACGCACAAGAGTCAGGTCTCCATGCAGCGGATCCAGAAGCTGAATCCGCGAATGGAAGCGATCCGCGCCAAGTACCGGCCCAAGTTGAAGGACGGCAAAGGCCGGCCCCGCATGGACCAGCAGCGCAAGATGAACGAGGAGGTTCAGGCCCTGTTCCGGGAGGAAGGCGTGAACCCGGCCAGCGGCTGCCTGCCGATCCTGTTCCAGATGCCCGTTTTCTTCGGCTTCTTCCGTCTCCTGAGCGAGGCGGTCGAGCTTTGGGATGCGTCGTGGCTCGGCTGGATCGGGAACCTGGCCCTGCCGGATCCGATCTACGTGCTGCCCCTGATCATGGGAGCGTCCCAGTTCCTCCAGCAGCGGATGTTGCCGCCGCCGGCGAACAAGACCCAGAAGCTGATCATCAACACGATGCCGATCTGGTTCACGATCTTTTCGTTCAGCTTCCCCAGCGGCCTGGTTCTCTACTGGTTGACGAACAACCTGCTGGGCATCGTGCAGACCGGCGTGTACAACAAGTTGAAGAAGAGGGGTTACCTGGGCGGCGAAGTCGCCGCGCAGACGACCGAGACGAAGAAGAAGTGAGGGCAAGGTAGCAGCGATGAATGCGATGAACAGCATGTTCTTCTCGGGAGAGACGGAGGCCCGGGCCATCCTGGCGGCAGCGAACCACTTCGGCGTGTCGCCGGAGCAGATCGCCTTCGACCGGGTGGAGAAGCGGCACGGTTTCGTGAAGCACCGTCGGGTGGTGATTCGTGTCGACCCGGCCAGCGTCGGCCGGAGCGTAGACGGCGATTCCGCCGGGAGCGACGATCGCGCCGATGTCGTGGCGGAGGCTGTCGTCGAAGCGACAGTTCCCTCGGCGGAGGAGCCGGCGTCAGCGGACGATGATGCGGTGTCGGCGGCGGACGATGCGATGGTGTCGGCGGACGATGATGGGACGGCGGCGGCGGACGAGGCGACGGTGTCCGGGGAGGATGCGGCGGTGCCGGTTGAGGCGGAGGCGCCCGAAGAGACCTCCGAGGAGGTCCTCTCGATCGCGCATGCGGCGCTGGATCAACTGCTGGACCTGGCCGATCTCGAAGTGTCGGCGGAGATCGTCCTGGCCGGCGAGAGGTTGGAGATCGAGATCGAAGGCGTGGACGAGGAGTTGCTCGTCGAGGACGAAGGGCAGGTTCTGCTGGCATTGCAGCACCTTCTGCCGCGGGTCATGTACGGGCAGGTCGGCCGAATCATCCCGTGCCGTCTCGACAGCCGCGGCTACCAGGACAAGAAGGAAGCGCGGCTGAGAGGCCTCGCCCGGCGCGTGGCCGAGGAGGTCATCGACCGGGGCGGCACGCGCACCCTGCGCCCCATGAACCCGGCGGACCGCCGCATCGTCCACCTGGCCCTGGCCGACGACCCGGACGTCGAGACGGAGAGCCAGGGCAACGGCTACTTCAAACGCGTCAGCATTCGCCTGCTGTAGCGGCGTCGCACGGCGGCTGCGGCTTGCACCCGTCAGTCACGGAGGCCCGAGGGGAGGGGTCCCATCGGCCGCTCGCGCTTTCTTGGTGAATGTGGGGTCTGGCGCTCGCTTCGGTCGCCTGCGCTCCGGGAGGGCGTCGGCCGGGGAGAGCTCTACGGCAGTCGCTTGTCTCCAGCCCGCTGGGACCCCTCCCCTCGGGCCTCCGCGACTGACTGGAGGATGTCGGTGGCGTGACGGCGGGGCATGCATCCGTCTGTCCCGAAGGCCCGAGGGGGAGAGGCCCCATCGGACGCTTGCGCTTTCTTGGTGAATGTGGGGTCTGACGCTCGCTTCGGTCGCCTGCGCTCCGGGAGAGCGTCGGCAGAGGGAGGCTCTACGGCAGTCGCTTGTCTCCAGCCCGCTGGGGACCCCTCCCCTCGGGCCTCCGCGACCGACTGGAGGGCGTCGGTGGGAGGCGGCTGCGGGTCGTCTTTCGGAAGCTGCGATTGCAGTACGGCCTGACGCCACGTCGACAACAGTGCTCTGGGTACGCGGGTCTGTTGCCGCGGGTCTTCTGACCCGCGGAGAGAAGCGCGCCGGGGGCGGCCAGCGACCTGCGCCGGTCGTGAGGCCGGCGACCCCACTGGTCGGGAGAGATAGCCTCGCCCGACTGGTGCGGTGGGAACGGTCAGCGGCAGGTGTTCGGTTCCCTCTGTTTCACGTGAAACATCGACACCGATGGCCTCGCAGGTGTTTCACGTGAAACACCGTGATCTGTTTCAGCGAGAGTTCGGCGACGAGCTGCCTCCTGAAGCGGTCGACCGGCTGGCGTGCCACGCGGAACTCCTGGAACGCTGGAACCGGGTGGTCCGGCTGGTCGGTGAAGCGGAGCCGGCGGAGTGGATTCGTCGGCACTACGCGGAGTCGGTCGCGGCCAGGGCGTACTGGCGAGCCTCGATGGGAGGAAGCGACGGTGAGCCCGGGCTTCTCGATATCGGCAGTGGCGCCGGGTTTCCCGGGCTGGTGCTTGCGGCGCTTCATCCCGAACGGCCGGTGACTCTCGTCGAAGCGCGTGAACGGAAGGCGGCATTCCTGGCGGAGGCAGGGCGAGAGCTCGATCTGCCGAACGTCAGGATCGTCAGGCAGCGGCTCGAGGCCGAACTCGCGGTGCGGCTCGCGGGGGCGGTAGAGTGCGCGACGATTCGTGGCCTTCGGCTGCCGGAGGCCACGGTGACTCGCCTGGTGGAAGCGTTGCCTGATGGGGGACGCCTCGTGCTGTGGGCCGGCCGCCGCGTTGCGAGCGGTCTGTTGGATACCTGTGCTGTGGAACACGAGATGAATCTGCCCGACAGTCCACACCGGCGGATTCTCTGCCTCCGGCCGCTTCGCCGTGGCTGACGTCCTGGCGGTCGCCAATCAGAAGGGCGGCGTCGGCAAGACGACATCGGCGATCAACCTGGCGGCGGCGTTCGGGGCCATGGAGCGCAAGGTCCTGCTGGTGGACAGCGATCCGCAGGGCAATGCGAGCCGGGGCGTCGGCTGGTCAGGCCGGCCGCCGACGCTGTTCGACGTGCTGTCCGGCGAGGCGAGCGCTGGCGATGTGATCGTCGCCAGCGGCTTCCCGTATCTCGACCTGCTCCCGGCCAACCGGGACCTGGTGGGCGCCGAGTTCGGCCTGCAACGTGATGAACAGTGGATCCGGCGGCTCACGTCATCGCTCGAGGAACTGGATGCCCGGTACGAACGGGTCTTCATCGATTGCCCCCCCGCGCTGGGCCGGTTGACGCTCAACGCGCTGTTCGCCGCCGACGCGGTCATCGTGCCGCTCCAGTGCGAGTACTTCGCGCTCGAGGGGATCAGCGAGCTGCTGGCGACCGTGCAGCGGGTGCGTGAGTTGGGGCGGCCCGAGCTGGAAATCGCCGGCGTCGTGCTGACCATGTACGACGATCGCACGAACCTGTCACGGGACGTGGCGAAGGAGGTGCGCAAGCACTTCGGATCGATCGTCTGCGATACGATCGTCCCGCGCAACGTTCGCCTCGCGGAAGCTCCAAGCTACGGTATGCCGGTCCTGCAGTACGACATCAAGAGCAAGGGTTCGCAGGCGTACCTGGGTCTGGCGCACGAACTGGCGGGCCGCCGTTCGTGATGAGCGGCCGGCGCCCCGGACTCGGCCGTGGGCTCGATGCCCTGTTCGCGGATAGCGGCGCTCTTCCGCCGACCTCTCCGCGGGCCGTCAGGGAGCTGCCCGTCGCTCAGCTCGAGCCGAACAGTCGCCAGCCGCGCGACCAGTTCGACGACGCCGAACTGGCTGGCCTCGCCGGGTCCATCGCGAAGCGGGGAGTGCTCCAGCCCCTGGTCGTTGCGGCAGATCCCGCCCGCAACGGCGCTTATCGAATCGTTGCGGGGGAGCGCCGCTGGCGCGCGGCTCGCAAGGCCGGGCTGGAGACGGTACCGGTCGTCTTCCGCGAGGTGGAGAGCGACCGCGAGCTCCTCGAGCTCGCGCTGGTCGAGAACCTGCAGCGTGCCGATCTGAACGCACTGGAAGAGGCCGAGGCGTTTCGGGCGCTGAGCGAGGAGTTCGGACTGTCGCAGCAGGAGATCGCGGACCGCGTGGGCCGCAGCAGGGCCGCCGTCGCGAACTCGTTGCGCCTGTTGCGCCTCCCTGAGGCGGTCCAGGAGCGGATCCGGTCTGGAGCGTTGACCGCGGGCCAGGCACGCCCGCTGCTTTCGCTCGGCGACGAGAAAAGCCAGGTCGAACTGGCGGCGCGAGCCGAGCGCGAATCGTTGAGTGCCCGGGAGTTGGAGCGGATCGCTTCCTCCGGGCCGGGCCGGAAACCCGCCGCGACAACCAAGGCTGGCGGGAGCGACCCCGACACCGTGCATGCGGTCGAGCGATTGACGCGTAGACTGCAGACCCGAGTCGAAATCAGCCGCCGCGCGCGTGGCGGCGGCGTCCTGAAGATCCACTTCCACTCCGAACCGGAGCTGATTCGTCTCTACGAACGGCTGTCGGCGGAGTGACCAACGTCGGAGTGTGCTGAGTTATGTCCAAGAACCTGAGAACCGGCTCCCCTGGAGAATTGAATGGCTTTCTTGACGCCGGTTGCGAGGTCCACGGGGAACTGCGATTCGAAGACACCTTCCGGGTACATGGCCGGTTCAAGGGCACCGTCGAGTCGGAAGGACAGTTGATCGTCGGTGAGGGCGGTGTCGTGGAAGGCGTCGTCGCTGTAGGCGAACTCCATGTGTCAGGCCGTCTCGAGGGGCGGGTCGAGACCTCGCGACGGACCGAGATCGGCGCCAAGGGCCGGGTCGAAGGAGAAATCCACGCCCCGGTCCTCGTCATCGAGAGCGGGGCCTTTTTCCAGGGCCAGTGCACGATGAACGCGAGGCCTTCCCGGCCTCCGGCCGCGGAAGAGCCGGCGATGGTCGAATCGGCCGGCGGGAGAGAAGGCGAGTCCGAGCCCGACGAACACGTAGCCCACTGAGCCCCGCCCGGCGCCGGGGCCCGTCTACGGTTCCCGGGCGTTCATTTCATATGATGGGACGAACGCGATCGGGCGGCGGGCGAGGGTCGTGAGCTCGAACGACTCGGTGATGACGCGGCCGTCGATGTCCCTGGCCACCGGCAGGTTCAGGGCGTAGAGCAGCGTCGGCGCCACGTCCTGGATTCCCGGCCCCGTCAACAGGAAGTCCTCCTTGATGCCCTGGCCGCGGAGCAGGAGGAGACCATCCGGGGTCTGGAAGCCGCCGCCAGGGATCGGCGCCGCTTCGCTCCAGCGGCCGAGAAGGCGGCGGATGGGTCCGGACCGTTCGAATCCGTAGGCGCTGACCACAGCCAGCATGCGCGGCCGAGGAAGCGCTTCCCAGGCCTCGGCGACCAGGCCGTCCAGGAACGCGTAGTAGGCGGACAGCCACCGCGCCCGGTCCAGACGAACCTGCGCCTGGTCGCCGTCGAACTGAACGGCCTCGTACGAGTCGTAGTAGAGCCGGGAGACGTCCGCAAGGCCGTCCATCAAGGCGAAGGCGAGCAGCCGCGAGCCCTCCGGGGATTGCGACCGGAGCGTCTCCAACAGTTGGCTCTGCGTCTCGAGATCGCGAAGCGCCGCCGTGTACAGAGCCGACGGCGGGCCGTCTCCGAGACGGGCCAGCCGCTCGTCCACCATCGCCGAGCCGAGAGCCGCGGCGCGCGCACCCGAGACGTCGGTGAGCCCGACACTGAAGTCGAGAGCGACCGAGTCGACGCCGAAACCCGCGGCGATCTGCCACAGTGCCGGCGCCGAGGGCTGGATCGCCGGTCCGCCGTCGCTCGTGCCGCGGTCTCCCCAGATGCCGAAGCCGATTGCGCCCGGGGTCAGGTGGAAGCGCTCGCCCGGCAGCGGCGGAGCCTGGCTCGTCTGCTCCGCCACGACGCCATGGCGGAAGGGGTACTTCCCGGTGACGACGGTCGTCCATAGTGAGAGGCGGATCGCCGGTTCGATCGACTCCGCCCGGCCGTAGCTCCCGGCGCGCATGGTCTCGGAGAAGAAGGGGAGCAGGCCCTGTTCCGAGAGAGGCAGAATGGCGTCGAGCGAGGCGCCGTCGAGGCCCACGATCAGCAGGTTCGGCGGTGGAACGGAGTCGATCGAGGCGGCGCGCGGCGTCGCAGGCGGCGGCGGGTCGAAGGCCTCGCGCCGCTCGAAGACGGAGTACACGGTCAGTACCGCCAGGCCGGCGATGCCGAAACGGGAGCGGGCGCCGTACGGGCGCTTTCGCCGGTAGGTGTGGAGGAACGCGGTGTACGCCGTGATCAGGGAAGCGAGGGCGAGCCAGAGACCTGCCTTGATCAGGCGGTCGTGCAGGCCGGGCGGCAGAAAGCGCTCGTAGCCGACCGCGTGCGTGAGGTCGAGTACCGAGGCCGCGGCGAACACCGCGGCCATCGACCAGGGCAGGAGTCGCGGAGCGCGCTCGGGGCGACGCCAGGACACGGCGAGGAGCAACGCACAGGCGGTGAGAGAGCCCAGGACTCCGTAGTACGCGCTCGTCCGGATGACGGGCCAGGGATGAAACGGCAGATGGGGATTGAGAAAGAAGAGAAGCCCGGTGAGGTGGATCCCGGCAAGGAGGCCGGGCACCGCGCAGGCGGCAGCGGCGATGAGACGTTCCCGATTCACGTGGGGCGACTCTAGCGGGCATCGGCGCCAGCCCCGCGGACGGTGCTACCCTCGCCGCGCCATGGCGGCAGTGGACTCGAGGGGAGAAGTGCTCGATGTCCAGGCGTTGCCGTTGCCCTACTTCCTGCTGCGGGTTCGGGTGGCGGCCATGGAGCCCGCCGAGCCCGGCCAGTTCGTCATGGTCGCCGGCGCCAACCGGCCCGAGCCGTACCTCCGGCGAGCGTTCTCGGTCTACGACCAGGAAGCGGCGGCCGACGGCTCCCTGGTCATCTCGCTGCTCGGGAAGGTCATCGGTCGCGGCACGGAGGCCCTCGCCGCCTGTCTCCCCGGCGAGCGGATCCCGGTTCTCGGCCCTCTGGGCAGGGGATTTCATAGTGTGGCAGCCAGAATCTCCGGGTACGGTGGTTCCGGGTCAGGGCGGGCGGCGCTGGTCGCGGGCGGCATCGGATCCGCCGGTCTGGGGCTGCTGGCCCAGGCCCTCGCGCGGGCCGGCCGGTCCTTCGACTTTTTCTACGGGGGGCGCAGCGCGGAGGATCTGGTCGGGGCCGAGACCTTCCGGCGTCTCAGCGAGCGCACGGGCGGCCGGCTGGTGAAGACGACCGAGGACGGCAGCGCCGGCGAGCGCGGCCTGATCACGACGGCTCTGGAGGCGGAGATTCGCGCCGGCGCGGGCTACACGACGGTCTGCACGTGCGGACCGCATGGCCTGATGGCGGCGGTGGCGGGGATCGCGGCCGCCGGCGGCGTCGCCGGCGAAGCGGCGACCGAGACGCCCATGGGTTGCGGCTACGGCGCTTGCCTGGGCTGTGCCGTGACACTGAAGAACGGCGGCTACGCGCTCTGCTGCCGCCAGGGGCCCGTCTTCCGCCTGGACGAGGTGGCGTGGTGAGCGGCGACGCGGCGCGGCCGTCTTCGCCCGATCTGTCGACCCGGGTCGGCCCGCTTCGGCTGCAGAACCCGATCCTCACCGCGAGCGGCACGTTCGGCTACGGTCTGGAATTCGCGGAGCGCGCCGACCTGCATCGCCTCGGCGGCCTGGTGACCAAGGGCCTGTCGCTCGAGCCCCTGGCGGGCAATCCGCCGGTCCGGATCGCCGAGACCCGCGGCGGGATGCTGAACTCGATCGGACTGCAGAACATCGGCGTCGACCGGTTCCTGAGCGACGTGCTGCCGAGGTTGAAGGATCTGCCGCCCAAGGTGATCGTCAACCTGTTCGGCTACGCCCAGGACGAATACGTGCGGCTGGCCGAGCGCGTCGATCCGTACGAGGGCGTGGCCGCGGTCGAACTGAACGTCTCCTGCCCGAACGTGAGCAAGGGCGGCATCGAGTTCGGACACGAGCCGGAGATCCTCTCCGGCCTGGTGCGGCGCGTGCGGTCGGCGACCGGCAAGCCGATCGTCGTCAAGCTGTCGCCCAACGTCACGTCGCCGCAGGACCTCGGCAGGGCGGCGAAGGAGGGCGGCGCCGATATCCTGTCGGCGGTGAACACCTTCGTCGGCATGGCGATCGACACGGCGACCATGCGCCCGGTCCTGTCCACGGTCCGCGGCGGCCTTTCGGGGCCGGCGATCAAGCCGCTGGCGCTGCGCATCGTCTTCGATGTCGCTCGCGAAGTCGACCTGCCGGTCATCGGGATCGGCGGCATCGAGACGGTCGACGACGTGCTGGAGTTCCTCCTCGCCGGCGCCTCCGCCGTGCAGGTCGGCACGGCCCTTTTCCGCGACCCCCGCACCGCTGAGCGGCTGGTGGACGGACTCCGGGAGCGCCTGCGGGCCAAAGGCATCCCCTCGGTCGATTCCCTGATCGGGGCGGCGGCGAGACCGGAATGACCGAAACGAGGCTGGAGCGCATCGCCGTCGCGCTCGACACCGACGACCGCGACACCTACAGCGACTGGTGCTGCCTGTTCGGGCCGCGCGTCGGCGTGCTGAAGGTTGGGCCGCGCGTCGTCCTGCGATGGGGCCGGGATGCGGTGCGGGAGGCCGCGGCCACAGGCGCCGACGTCTTCCTCGACATGAAGTTCCACGACATTCCGAGCACCGTCGCGGGTGCGGTCGGCGCGGCGAAGGAGCTGGGCGTGACGTACCTGACGGTGCATGCGGGCGGTGGGCGGCGGATGCTCGAGGCGGCGGTGGAAGAGGCCGGAGACGGGGTCCGGGTGCTGGGGATCACCGTGCTCACCCACCTGGACGCCGACGATCTCCGCGACCTTGACCTTCCCGGCGCGGCGGGGGACCGTGTCCTGTCCTGGGCCGGGTCGGCGCAGGCCGCGGGCTGCGCCGGCGTCGTCTGCTCGCCTCTCGAGCTGGCGAATCTGCGCGCCGAACTCGGCCCGGAACTGCTGCTGGTGAGTCCGGGCATCCGCTTCGACGCAGGTCCGGGCGCCGCTGCCGCCGACGATCAGCGCCGCGTCGCGTCGCCGTCGGCCGCGCTGCGGGCGGGGGCGGACCTGCTGGTGATCGGCCGGCCGCTGACGCAGGCGCCCGACCCGGAAGCCGCGCTGGCGGCACTGGCTGAAGCCTGCGAATAGCGCTTCGTACGTCCTCGCTGGCTCGCTGCGTCGGCGTTCAGCGCGGAACGTGCAGGGTGCGCCGCCAGCGGAAGGCCCAACGGCCCGCTTCCCGGTCCCGCGACCAGTAGACGAGCAACGGTCGGCCTCGCACGAGGTCCGTTCCGACCGGGCCGAAGAAGCGTGAATCCCGCGAGATGTCCCGGTTGTCTCCGAGGCAGAACAGGCTCCGCTTGGGTACACGCTCGGGGCCGAAGGAGTCCCGCCGCCAGACCGTTTCGTGGAGGAAGTCGGACCGGGGATAGACGAGTTCGTCCGAGTGGACCACGTACGCCGACTCGTCGACGGCGGCGCCGCTCACGCGGAGTCTCTTGGCGTTGATCTCCACTTCGTCGCCGGCGGTCGCGACGCAGCGCTTCAGCATTTCCTGGGACGGGTCCTCTATGCCCTGGAAGGTGACCAGGTCGCCTCGCCTGACCTCGCGTTGGGGCACCAGCGGGCCCCAGCGGCCGGCTCCGGCGCCGAAGATGAACTTGTTGATCAGCAGGTGGTCGCCGACCAGGAGCGCCGGCTCCATCGACTCGGAGGGGATGCGGTAGGCCTGCACCAGGAACGCCCTGGTGAAGAGCGCGAACACGGCGGCGACGAGCAGCGCCGCCGCGACGTCGGTCACGATCTTGCGGCCCCACGAGACGTTCGGCGTCACCAGGTTGCTGGACCTCAGCGTCCTACTGGATGAGCTTGAACGTCCGCTCCCAGCGGGTCTTGGTCACGAATCCGAGGGCCGTGTTCATGAGCTGTTTCAGACGGTGGCCGAAGCCGTGCCAGGTGCCGTCCGAAGTCTCTCCACCGTATGACCAGTAGACCATGACCGCGCGGCCCTTGATGAGCTTCAGCGGCACGTTCCCCCACGCCCGGGAGTCGAGGGACTCGTCGCGGTTGTCGCCCATGCAGAAGAGGTGGTCCTCGGGGACGATGACCGGCCCCCAGTTGTCCCGGCCCGTGCTGTACTGGCCGTACGGACCCGTTGCCGGGTAGACCTTCTCGTCGCGGTGGATCACGTAGGCGTCGTCATCGACCGGCTTGCCGTTCACGAAGAGCTGTTTGTTGACCATGTTCAGCCTGTCGCCGGCCAGGCCGATGCACCGTTTGACCAGGTCCAGCTTCGGCGTCTCGGGGGACCGGAAGATGACGATGTCGCCGCGCTGGACCTCGCGGCCCGGGAGCAGCGTCTTCTCGAGCATCGTGGGTCGCGGCCCGAAGATGTAGCGGTTCACGAACAGGTGATCGCCGATCAGCAGCGTGTTCTCCATCGAGCCGCTGGGGATGTAGAAGGTCTTCAGCACGAAGTTGTTCGTGAACCCGAGGAACACGGCGGCGACGATCAACGCCTCGACGTACTCCCGGATCACCGAGGTGTTGCGGGCCCTGGGGGGCTCCGGCGCTATCTTCTGGTCGCGTGCCATCGGCCGGCTAATCTACAACGAGCCGGCAGCGATCCGGGCTTCTGTCTCTCCCGCGCGGTGGCTCCGAGTCAGAAGACCTGGAGTCGGTCAAGTTCCCTTGACCCCGGGCCGACCGGCTGCTTCGCTCAACGAGATCAGACAGATCCGTGCCGCGCGAGTGGAGGAGCCAGTCAAGCTGCATTGACGAATCCGTTCGGTTGACGGAGCCCCCTTGTGGCGCCAACACCCTTTGTTTGGTGCACTTGGAGAAGTGTCCGATGGTTGGCCGGGAACTTGAAAGGGGCGAGCGGCACCTACGGACCCGGAGCAAGGAGGTGCCAATCGGGTTAGCTGAAAAGCCAAGTTGGCAAGGGATCAGGGGGGTACTGCGGTACCCCCCTAACTCGCCAGGCTCGCTCCCGAACTCGGGGTCGCCGTCGGAGAAACAACACCCGCAACAACACCCGGATTCCGGGGACGAACGGAGATGCACATGACAAGACGAAAGAGGACCGCACTACTGGCAGTGACCCTGCTGAGCCTGCTGGCGGCGCTCCCCGCCGGAGCGGCGGACGGTGTGGTCAACATCAACACGGCCGACGCTGCCGGCCTCGCCCTGCTGCCGGGGGTCGGGCCCTCGACGGCGGGACGGATCGTGGAGTTCCGCACGGAGAACGGCAAGTTCGAGTCGCCGACCGATCTGATGCTCGTGCGCGGCATCGGCGAGCGCTCGTTCGAGCGCATGAGGCCCTACGTGACGATCGAGGGCGAGACGACGTTGACCGAGAAGGTGCGGATCCCCCGGGATGAGCCGGCACCGACCGGCGGATCGGGGTCGGATGGCCCCTCCGACGGTCCCTGACCGGAACCGCGCCTTCGGCGGCATGGAGGCGGACGGGCGAGCGTCCGTCTCCATGCTTCACGGCTTTACCCTGATCGAACTGCTGATCGCGACGGCGGTGCTCGCCCTGCTAGCGACCCTGGCGGTGCCGCCGTTGCGCCAGCAGATCTCCCAGCACCGCGTGCGCCTGGCGGCATCGGAAGTCGCCGCGGCCTTCTGGACCGCCCGCGCCGGTGCGGTCCGCCATGGAGTCGCGATGGCGGTTCGGTTCGAGGTCGACGAAGCGGCGCCGGACGGCGTGCCTTCCGTCTTCTCGCTCTACGCGGATGGTGACGGCGACGGCGTGCGCACGGCGGATCTGAGGACCGGAGCCGACCCGCGGATCCGCCGACCGGCTCGCCTGCTGCATGTCGGCAGCGGTGTTCGTTTCGGTTTCCCGGAGGACCTCGAACCGAGAGACTTCACCGGCTCGGGCCGGCTGGACCGGCTTGACGACCCGGTGCGCTTTGGCCGCAGCGACCTGGCGTCGTTCGGACCGCTCGGCACGGCGAGCCCGGGGACCGTCTTCGTCACGGACGGCTACCACCTGTTCGCGGTTCGGGTCTACAACCGCACCGGGAAGATCCGGATTCTCCGCTACGTGCGCGAGCGGGAAGAATGGAAGGGCGTGTGAAACGGCGCGCGCTACGCTTCGGCCATGGCAGACGGCTTCTCGCCTATTCGCTGGAGCGACGGCGAACTGCTCCTGCTCGATCAGACGCTGCTCCCGGAGCAGGAGGTCTGGCTCCGCTGTCGGCGGCCGGAGGATGTGGCCGGGGCGATCCGGCGACTCTCCGTGCGTGGTGCGCCGGCGATCGGCGTCGCCGCGGCCTACGGCCTGGTGCTGGGAGCCGAGGAGTTCGACGCTGCCTACGAACTGTTGCTCTCAACGCGTCCGACGGCCGTCAACCTGCGTTGGGCGCTGAACCAGGGCCGCGCGCTCCGCGACCGCGTCGTCGAAGGCGGTGACGGGCAGGAGTTGCGCGCCCGGCTGCTCGCCTGGGCCTGCGACCTGCACGACGAGGACGTAGAGGCGAACCGCCGCATCGGCGCGTTCGGCCGGGAGCTGTTCGACGAGGGAGACCGCGTCCTGACCCACTGCAACGCCGGCGCCCTGGCGACAGCCGGCTACGGCACGGCGATCGGCGTCGTGGAGGCGGCCTGGTCGGCGGGCCGGCTGGCCAGCGTCTGGGTCGACGAGACGCGGCCGCTGCTCCAGGGCTCGCGGCTTACCACCTGGGAGCTGGCGCGCCTCGAGATCCCTCACCGCCTGATCACGGACAACAGCGCCGGCGCAATCATCGCGCGGGGCTGGGTCCAGAAGATCGTCGTCGGCGCGGACCGGATAGCCGCCAACGGAGACGTCGCGAACAAGGTCGGCACCTACCCGGTCGCCGTGCTCGCGGCCCGTCACGGCGTTCCGTTCTACGTCGCCGCGCCGCTCTCGACGATCGACCGAAGCACGGCCTCCGGCGCCGACATCCCGATCGAGGAGCGCGACGCGGAGGAGGTGGTCCACGCCTTCGGCAAGCGGATCGCTCCCCACGACACGGAAGCTCTGAACCTGGCCTTCGACGTCACGCCCGCGGAACTCGTGGCCGCCCTGATCACGGACGCCGGCGTGCTCCGGCCTCCCTACCGCGAGTCGATCGACGCCGCGTTCAGCGAGCGCGGCGGCCCCGGGCATTGAGCCCCCACACGGAACTCAAGGAGGCGTTCGAGCGCTTCGCGCGCGTCGAGGCGCCGGACCTCGACTCGCCGATGTACGCGGAACTCGCCGCGGGCGTGGCGAGAGACGACGAACTGCTGGCCCTGGCGGCGCATCGGCAACGTGGACAGCCGGCGCCGAACATGCTGTTCGGGGCAGTGCAGTACATGCTGCTGCAGGGAGTCGAGCACCCGCTGGCCGCGCACTACCCGATCCTCTCGGGCCCGGAACCGCCGCCAGGGCCTGCCTTCCCGCCCTTCCGGGCCTTTTGCCTCGAACACCGCGAGGCGGTCGGAGAGCTGATCGCCAGCCGTCGTACGCAGACCCAGGTCGTCCGGCGCTGCACCTGTCTGCTGCCCGCGTTCGGCCTGGTCCACCGCGAGTCCGGAGCGCCGCTGGCCCTGATCGATGTCGGCGCCAGCGCCGGCCTGAACCTGAACTTCGACCGCTACGCCTGCCGCTACCGGCGAGCCGGAAGCGAGGTCCTGCGCTGGGGAACGGACGCGGCGCGCGTCGAACTGGAAGCCGACCTGCGGGGACCCGGCACACCTCCGGCGCCCCCACCGGAAGTCCCGGTAGCCAGCCGCGACGGAATCGACCTGAACCCGATCGACCTCGCCGACCCGGATGAGCTGCTCTGGCTGCGTGCCTTGATCTGGCCCGAGCACGTGGAGCGCCACGCTCAACTCGTGGACGCCGCGGCCGAACTGCAAGACAGCCCGATCCGTCTTCATCGCGGCGACGCTTCGCGGGACCTGCCGCACCTGCTCGGCCGTGTCCCGGCCGAAGCGGCCCTGGTCGTCTACTCCACGATCGCCCTCTACCAGGTTCCCCGCGAGGGCCGGCGGCGGATCACGGAGGCTCTGGAGGCCCGGAGCCGGGAGCGGCCCGTCTGGCAGGTGGCTCTCGAAGGCGTCCACCCGCCGAGCCTCACCCTGACCAGGTACCGAAGCGGTGCCGGCGAGACGGAGTTGCTCGCCCGGGCCTCGCCGCATGGCTGGTGGATCGAGTGGGGAGCGACCTCGCGGCCGTGATCTCTACTCGCTGTCCGGCTGCGCCGGCGCTGCCTGGATGAGCAGGTCCCAGAACGCGTCGTTGAACGAGGATCCGTCGACCGAGCCGCGATCGCCCAGCCGCGTCACGACGAGATCGAGACTCGGCACGACGTACAGCTTGCGGTCGAGAGCGCCCAGCGCGGCGACCAGGTCGGGCGGTGCGCTGGCGATCAGCGGGCCGTCGCTCCGAGCCGCGCCGCCGGCGGCCAGCCGGAACGGTTGGCCGTTCAGCCACCACAGGAGGCCGTAAGCCGGATTCAGGTCTTGCGAGGGCCGGGTCGCCAGGTCGAAGGCGCTCGCGTCCTCGACGACGGCGACGCCGTCCCAGTCGCCGCGGGCCTGGACCAGCAGGCCGAATCGTGCGAGATCGCGGGCGGTGGTCAGGAATCCGACGGCGATGTCGGAGTTTGCCCACGGCCGCGGCGCCCAGCTCGAGTCGCGCATCCCGATGCGACCCGTCAGCCAGTCGCTGGTCACCGCGTCACGGCTCTCGTTTGCCGCGCCGGCGATGATCCGCAACAGGTGGTGGTACGCGGGCGTGTTGTAGCGCCAGCGCGTCCCCGGGTCTGCCTCGTACGCCAGTTGCGGCGTCAGGCCGCTCGTCATCGCCAGGAGATGCCGAATGGAGATGGCGGCCTCCTGTTCCGCGGGCGCCTGGCTCCAGCCCGCGCCCAGGTGGTCGCTGACGGCGTCGTCGAACGCCAGGAGACCGCGCTCGGCGGCGATGGCGGTCAGGATCGCGACGACGCTCTTCTGCACCGAGGCCACGTCCTCTTTGGCGTGGCCGGCGGCGGTCGTTCCCTGCCGCTGGTTGGCGTATCCCGTCCCCGGGTCGTCGACCGGCCAGTAGCGCTCGGCCATGATGCGCCCGCGGTGGAGCACGACCACGGCGGACGAACGGCGCTCGGCAGCCAGGTCGAGCGCGGCGTCGAGCTTCGCGGCATCCCAGCCGGCATCGCCGGGGTGGACAGTGGCCCACGGGCCGTCGGGCGGCGGGAAGTACAGCGGCGCATCCGCCGGTACGGCAGCCGATGCCACCGCGGCGGCGTCCGGGGCCGGGGCGCCGCAGCCGGTCAGCACGGCGGCGAGCAGGGCTGGCAGCCCGAGCGCCCGAACGACTCGATGCGCTCTCATGCTGGGGTCTCCTGGAACGTTCCGGGCATGATGTCCCGGCCGATGGAGGAAGTCTGGTGGAGGCGGTGGGAATCGAACCCACGTCCGCGAGACTCGGCGCGAGGGATCTACGTGCGTAGCCTTCACTCGATCAGTCGCCGCCGGCTTGGGTAGAAGGCCACCACGGCCCGCGGTCTAGCCCCGAAGTGATCCGGCCTGAGTTCAGAGCCTCGCTCAGGCGTTCGATCCACTTTGAGTGTCAATCCTGACGACGCCGTGAATCAAGGCTCCGGCAGGACCGTGACGGCTTCTAAGCCGCCAGTGCCAATTCGTCGTTGGCGAGTGTAAAGGTCCGGTTTACGAGACGGACTCGGCACGCAACCCCCGAACCGCATGATCTCCCGTCGAAGCCATGCGCCCCCAGGGACCGGTGATTCTACACCACTTGCGGCCGTCGAGCCGCTAGCCGTCCACGGGAACGGGCGCGGGGCTCGCGTTCGGCGGCAGCCACGCGGGGCCCTTCGTCCGAGGGTGGTTGATCTCCCTGATCCCGACGTCGGAAGGCTGCCAGTAGATGCGCTCACGCACCCTCGCCGGGGGCGCGAACTCGCCGGCCTTCTCCCATGCCCGTTCGGCCTTGGTGTACTGCTGCCGCTGCCAGTAGAGATTGCCGAGCCAACCCCAGACCACCTTCTGGTCTGAACCGGCGGCAAGCTCCAGGGCGGTCTTGAGCGCTTTCCTGGCGGCCCGGTAGCGGCCCTGGTGGGTGAGGACTTCGCCCAGGGCGCATTGGGTTCGCCAGTCCCCCGGATCGGCGGAGATGGCGCTCCGGATCGCCTGCTCGGAGGCGGCGATCGCCTCCGTGGTCTGGCTGCTGCTCTTCAGGTAGTCGCCGGCCTTGCAGGCGGCAATGCCCTCCTCGTCGCTGGCGAGGGCTGCCGACGCGACAAGAGCGGCGCAGGTCGAGAGGAAGATGCGGCTGACGATCTTCACACGGTCACCTTAGCAGAGGCATGGCGGATGGCCGGGCGGAGCCCGGCTGGCGACCGCCTGCTCAAGGGTCGGCCGGCCGGTAGGCCCGCGTCGTGTGGGCCTCCACGTCTTCCCAGTGGAGCCAGGCCGGCTTGAAGCGCCGTTCCGAGAGCAGCTTCGCCTGGTCGAAGAAGTGGGGCGACTCGGGGCGGTGGCTCTGACCGTAGTGGAGGTAGCTCGCCCCGCGGGTCTTCTCGCCGAACTCGTAGACGGCCATGTAGGAGGCGCCGGTGGCGGCGTAGCGCAGTTTGCGCACCTCGCCGTTTTCAAGCGTCGTGGGCGGCGAGTGGTAGAGCGTGAAGGCGACGCCGAGGGGGCCGCGGACGCCGGCCAGCGGCAGGCTGGGTTCGTGGTCCGAGAAGGGGACGGCCCCGGCCGAGGGCTGGTTCGCATGGCGCTGGATGCGGTGGATGTCGCCGTAGGGCACGCGCCAGTCGCCATGGAGCTCGGTGAGCTTCGACGCGGCCCGTTCCAGGGCGACGAATCGCGCCGCCATGTCGTTCACGTACTCGGGCTTCAGGGTCTCGACGGGGTAGCCGCGGCCGTAGAGCTCCTCGTACCAGCCGACCGCCAGGGTGGCCTGGGTGGAGGTCAGCGAACCCTTGAAGTCCCAGTCGAGCAGGTGCTCGAGGTAGGGGCGGACCCTGGCCGCGAGTTCCGGGTCCGTCCGTTCGAGCGTCTTCAGGCGACGCGCGTAGACCGGCAGCTCGGTCATCGGCCAGTAGAGGGTCGTGTCGTAGGCGAGGTCCTGGAAGTCCTCGAAGGTGATGTCCTCCGCTCTCCGCAGAAGGTAGCGGGCCATCTTGGCGCGGCGCTTGTCGTCGTGCTTGTCCTCGACCATGTAGGGCGGGAAGTCGAGCAGCGAGGGGTTGCCGTCGTCGGTGGTCGTGAAGGGCGTCGAGTTGCAGTTCTGGACGAAGCCGGACGGCGGGTTGAGGACCTGCGGCAGCTCCTCGATCGGGTGGAACGGACCCCACTCGTTGTTCGGGTCGGCGCCGTCGACGGGCCGGGTCCAGTCGACCGACGGGTCGCGGCGGGCGAACGTGCCGTTGTAGAGGTAGAAGATGTTGCCGTCGGCGTCGGCGTAGGTCGTGTTGAAGGTCTGCAGCAGTTGCATCGAGACGGCGGCGTACCACTCCTCGAAGGTGCGAGCCTTGGACTGGGCCAGCGCCTGGACCATGCGGCTGCCTTCGTAGAGACGCGGCACGCGGACGGCCAGGTAGTGCCCGTCGTCCTCCCTGGCGACGATCGGGCCGTAGTGCGAGCGCCGGAGGACGACTTCGCGCGGCTCGGGTTCGCCGTCGCCGCCGCGCACGTGGATCGTGGCGCGCCATTCCTCGGCATCGCGGTAGCCGTCGCCGTAGCGATACTTGAGCGGGTCGCTCGGGTGGTCGAAGGTGAGGCGGTAGGTGTCCGAGATGTCCGCGGCGTTGACCGTGTACGCCCAGCCGAGCCGTTCGTTGAAGCCGGCGGTGGGCAGGGGGCCGCCCGGGTACATCGCGCCCGAGAAGTTGAGCCCCTCGTCGCTCACCACGTGCATCTCGGTGAACATGCCCGAGCCGTACCAGGGCTGGTGGGGATTGATGAACAGCATCGCGTTGCCGTCGCGTGTCTTCGACGGGGCGACGGCCCACTGGTTCGAACCCAGCGACGCGGCCAGCTCCTCCGCCAGCCGGGGGAGCCGTCCGCGCGGCGCGTGGGCGGCGCCGAGCAGCCGGCCCAGGATCATGTAGCGCTCGAAGGCGAGTACGTGGAACGGCTCCATCCGGTCGAGCAGGCGCGGCCTCTCCTCGGGGTGCCGTTCCAGGTAGTAGTTGTAGCCGGCGGCGAAGCCCTCGGCGATGCGCCGGATGTTCTCGGGCAGGTTCGGAAAGTCGCGCCGGGAGCTCCCGACCGGGTCGAAGAGGGCGACTTCGAGGTCGCTGCGGAATCCGGACTCGCCGACGACCTCCGCGTAGCGGCCGAGCGCCTTGATGTACGTGTCCTCGAGCTGGAAGAAGTGGTCCTCGCACTGCGCCCAGGCGGAGCCGAAGGCGACCGCGGCGTCGGTCGACGCCTTGATGTGCGGGACGCCCCAGTCGTCGCGGTGGATGACGACGTCGGCGGCCCAGTCCGACGGGCCGGGAGCGTCGCCAGTCGCCGCTACCGTTGGTTGGTGTTGCCCGGTTTCCGGACTGGCCGCGCAGCCGAGAGCCGCGAGCGCGACGGCCGCTGCGGCGACTCTCCTCGTCCATCGTTTCATGGCGCCGCCGACGGTATCGCGAAGACGTCCATGGTCAGGACCTTGGTCACGCCGCCGGTGGAGCGAACGGCCCGCTCGGAGTCTCGCCCGGCCGGGGCCCGAGGCTGGCCAGGAAGTCCGCGGCGCCGCGGTGCCGCAGCTTGCGCCCGACGACGAGCCACGCCAGCAGGATCAGGATGAAGCCGCTGCCGGCCAGGTTCGGAGAGGTGCCGGGAAGCAGGGGCCAGGCCAGCATGGCAAGCACGCCCAGGGCGCCCAGGGCGAGGATGCCGACCGCGCCGGCGTTCGTCGCGTACTCCGAGCGGTCGACGTGGTAGGTCACGCGGACTCCTTCGCCGCTCGGCTGGACGGAAACGGAGCCGTAGAGGACGCCGTAGCGGACGCCGGCAGCCACCGGCAGGGTCAACTGGCCGCCCGTACCCTGGCGATGCCAGGTTCCGTTCCAGGCATCGGCGCCGTCGGAGAGCGCTTCGAGCGCTTCGTCGGGCGTCAGATCGAGTTCGATCTCATACGGTGCGTCCACGGGGCGGCCTGCGTGGCGCCCTAGGCGGCCAGGTCGTCGAGCTGCTGGTCGAAGAAGGCTTCGACCGCGACCAGGAACTTCTCCACCGTGTCGAGTTGCTGGATCTGCTGGCGCAGACGCTTGCCGTTGGGTAGTCCGTAGGTGTACCAGCCGGTGAACTTCCGCAGCTTGTGCAGCGCGAAGCGGTTGGCTTCCCGTTCTGCCACCATGTGGAAGTGGCCCAGGATCAGGTCGCGACGGTCGATCAGGGTGGGCTCCGGCGCTTCCGTGCCGAGCAGATGACTCCGGATCTGGTGGAAGATCCACGGGTTGCGGGTCGCTCCGCGGCCCACCATGACGCCGTCGCAGCCGGTCTGCCGGAGCAGTCGCTCGGCGTCCTCGGGGGTGGTGATGTCGCCGTTGCCGATCACCGGGATGGAGAGAGCCTCCTTGAGCCGGGCCAGGTGGGTCCAGTCCGCCTCGCCCCGGAACATCTGTTTCGCCGTCCGTGCGTGCATCGTCACCGCGTCGACGCCGAGGTCTTCGCAGAGGCGTCCCAGGTCGAGGTAGTTGGTCCGGGTGTGGTTCAGACCGAGCCGGAACTTGACGGTCAGCGGAATCCGGATCCGGCTCCGCACCTCGCGGATGATGCGGCTGGCCAGGTCGAGGTCGCCCATCAGGGCGGCGCCGGCGCAGCCCTTCAGCACCTTGTTGGCTGGACAGCCCATGTTGATGTCGCAGATGTCGGGCCCGAGCTCCTCGACGACCTCGGCCGCCTCCGCCATCGTCTCCACGTCCGAGCCGTAGATCTGGATCGCCAGCGGCCGCTCTTCCTCGGCGAAGTACATGAGGTCCCGCGTGTGCTGGTTGCCGTCGACGATCGCCCGCGAGGAGATGAACTCCATCGACACGAGGCCGACGCCGCCGATGCGGCGGACGATCAACCGGAAGTCCCGATCCGTCACGCCGGCCATCGGCGCCAGGAACAACGGCGGGTCGATCGTCACGGCGCGGTCGCCCCGGCCGATGACCATCGGCTCGAGCGCCGGTATCGCTGGCGAGGACGCGGTCATGGTGTCGATTCTACGCTTCCCCCTCAGAAGCCACGCAGGTTCGCGGCGCGACTGTAGGATTCGCGATCGTGCCGAACCGCCCCCAGAGCGCCGCCTCGAGCGGCCCCGACCTCTGCGCCTGCGGGCTGCTCGGCGATCTGCCGCGGCGCTTCCTGGACGGCCGGGACCTCGACCTGCTCGAGCCGCTGCGGTTCGTGCTGCCCGGCGAGGAGGACCAGGTGAAGGCGCCGGCGGACCCGGCGACCGACCGCGGGACGGTCGCCGTAGCGCTCGCCGAGGCCAACGAGCGCTACGGCCACCAGGGCGCGGCCAGCCTCGCCGAAGCTCTTGCCGATCCGGCCACCCTGGTCGTCATCACGGGCCAGCAGTGCGGTCTCGCGGCTGGTCCGCTGTTCACCCTGACCAAGGCCGCGGCCTGCGTCCGCTGGGCCGAAGCCCTGACGCGCCGCGGCCGGCGCGCCGTGCCCCTGTTCTGGATGGCGTCCGAGGACCACGACTACGCCGAGGTGGCCCGCGCCTGGTTTCCGCCTGCGGGTCCGGAAGCGCTCTCCCTGGGCGAGGATCCGGCGCCACTCGTGCCGGTCGGCGGCCGCCAGCTCGGACCCGAGGCCGCGGCCCTGCTGGCCAGGGTCCGGGAAGCGGCGCCGAACGACGACTACCGCCGCCGGCTGGACGACTGCCGGAACGACCTGGAACCGGATCGTTGCTTCACGGAGTCCTTCGCGCGGCTCATGGCGCGGTTCCTCGGCGATAGCTGCCCGCTGCTCGTCGACTCGCAGCTCCCCGCGCTCAAAGAGGCGTCGGTCCCGGTGCTGCGCCGGCTGATCGAAGGCCGGCGCGAGGTGGACGCGGCTCTCGAGTCGGCGGCGGAGGAACTGGACCAGCGTGGAATCCGGCTGCAGGTCCGGTCGCGGCGGGGCGAAGCGCCCCTGTTCCTGATCGATGACTCCGGCGAGCGGCGGCGGGTCGTGTGGACGGAGAACGGGGGTTACCGGTTGCGCGGCGGAGGCGCCGGCGAGGTCGGCGCTCTGCTCGAAGGCCTCGACCGGCAGCCGGAGTCCCTGAGCCCCGGCGTGCTGGCGCGTCCCGTGGTTCAGGACGCGGTGTTCGGCACGGCGCTTCAGATCCTCGGCCCGGGCGAACTCGCCTACATGACCCAGGCGCGCTCTCTCTACGGCGCGGTCGACGTACCTCCCCCGGCGATCGTCCTTCGTCCCCAGGTCGTGCTGCTCGGTGCCCGGGAACGTCGCTGGCTGGACGCACTGGAAGCGGAAGGAATCGACCTGGCGGCCGTGCTCTCCGGGCCCGATGAACTCGACGAGCTCCTGGCCTCCCGCCTCGACCTCGACTTCCTCGGCGCCGCCAGCGAGAAGCTGGAAGCGGCAATCGACGATCTGGCGGCGGGGCAGACCTCGGTCGACGAGTCGCTGGGAGTCGCGTGGAAGAAGACGGGAGCGAACCTGAAGCGGACGTTCGCGCTCTTCGAGCGGCGCGTCGTTGCCGCGGCCGCCCGGCGTGACGAGGTGCTGCGCGGACGGGTCATGAGGCTGCGTGCGCACTGCCTGCCGAACGGCAAGCCCCAGGAGCGCGAGTTCGCGTCGCTTCACTGTCTGGCGTCGTACGGCGGCGCGCTGATTCGGGAACTCGGGTCGATCGACAGGGATCCGCGGCACCTGCAACCCCTGTCGCTGGCCCGCGTCCGGCGGGTCGGCGACGAAACAGCGGATCGCCCGCCCGCGTAGAAGAGGATCCGATGCGGATTGGAATCTGCTGCTTACCGAGCTTCGGAGGCTCAGGCGTGGTCGCCTCGGAGCTGGCTCTCGCGCTGGCCGAAGGCGGGGACATCGTCCATGTCGTCAGTTCGGACAGGCCCCCGCGGCTGAGCGAACGGGCGAACGTTCACTTCCACCGCGTGGACGGATCCGAGATCCAGGAGTACGGCCTGTTCGATCGGCCGCTGCAGACGCTGGCCCTTGCCAACCGCCTGGCCGAGGTCGCCGCGGCAGCCCGTCTCGACGTCCTGCACGCCCACTACGCCGCGCCGCACGCCGTGGCCGCACTGTTGGCCAGGCGCCTGCTGGCGGAAGGCGCCGGCGATCAGCCGCCCTGCCCGATCGTCACCACGGTCCACGGCACGGACGTGACCCTCGTGGGCGCGCGGCCCAGCTACCGGGACATCGTCGGCTGGGCGCTGCGGAGCAGCGATCGCGTCACGGCGCCGTCCGAGGCGCTGGCGCGCGAGGCGACGGAGCGGTTCTCTCTGGACGAACCGGTCGAGGTGATTCCCAACTTCGTGCCGCCGGCCGCCGGAGGCCGCCCGGAACGGCCGGCGCCGGCCGCCGACCCGCCGGGGCGAATCGTCCACGTTTCGAACTTCCGTCCGGTCAAGCGCGCGTCGGACGTCATCGCGGCGTTCGCGCTCGTGCGCCGGGAGATGCCGGCGCAGCTATGCATGGTGGGTGATGGGCCGGAGCGCGCCGGCGCCGAACGCCAGTGCCTCGAACTGGGGATCGCGGACCACGTGACCTTCCTCGGCAACCAGGCCCATGTGGAACCGATCCTGGAGCAGGGCGACCTGTTCCTTTCCGCTTCGGAGAGCGAGAGCTTCGGCCTGGCGTCGCTCGAGGCCCTCGCGCTCGGTGTGCCGGTCGTGGCGACCCGCACCGGGGGCGTGCCGGAGGTAGTCCGCGAGAACCGCAACGGGCTGCTCTGCCCGGTCGGCGACGTGGAGGCGCTGGCGGCGAGCTGCGTGGCCCTTCTGAGCGATCCATCGCGGCGGCAGGCCTTCGCAGCGCACGGCCGCGAGTGGGCACGTTCCCGCTTCGACCGTGGCCGGATCGTCGCGCGGTACCGGGAGTTGTACCGCGCTACACTGACAATGGGCCGAGCGGCCGCATCCGAGGACGGCCCGCTCCTCGAGAAGGTTGAGGCATGACAGAACCGGCAACGCAGCAATCCTCCTCTTCGGGGGCGCCCGCACCGCCGGAGCCGCCCGCTCCGGACGGCCCCTCGTCGAACCGGAACCTGATGGTGGTGCTTGCCTACCTGTGGGTCCTGGTCCTGGTACCGCTCCTCATCGAGGAACGGGACGACGAGGTCCGCTGGCACGCCAAGCACGGACTGGTCCTGATGGCCGCCGAGTTCATGTTGTGGGTCGTGCTCCAGATCGCCCTGTTTGCGACCGGCGGCATCGGCTGCTTCCTGGCGCCGTTCATCTTCATGCTGTTCGTCGCCTTCGTCCTGGTGCGTATCGCCTGCATCGTGCGCGGCGTCAACGGCGGGCGTCTCCAGATTCCGGTGCTGACACCGCTGGTCGACCGCTTCTGACGCGGCAGAAACCGGGTGTACCGGCGTATCGCTAACTGGGTGCGCCGGCGCCCTCGCCGGCCTCCGGGAAAGACGCGCCGCGGAGCGGCGACCATACGGTTGCTCCTGCCTGCCGGCATCCTGCTCGCTGGCACCGCCGCCTTCGACCTGACCCGGCCGCCGGAACACCAGCTCTCGGCACGCGCTGCCGGCGCCCTGATTTCCGCCTACCAGGCGACCGTCTCGCCGCTCCTCGAGCGCGCCGGCGTCCACTGCCGCTTCGAACCTACGTGCAGCGAGTACACGCGGGCGACGATACGAAGCCAGGGTTTCGCGGCGGGAAGCATGCGCGGAATGGCCCGGCTCGTCCGCTGTGGACCGTGGACACCGGCGGGCACGGTGGATCCTCCGACACGGACTGCCGCCGCGCAGGCCTTCCGGCCGGCATCCGATTGACATGGCCGTCTGGCCCACCGAAGTTCGCCGGGACCACGAGGCGCGCCTGCTGCGCGTGCTCTGGCAGGACGGCCACCGGAGCGACTACGAGTACGACGTCCTGCGGGGCTACTGCCCCTGCGCCATGTGCCAGGGCCACAACGCCGGCCCGCTGCGCTTTCAGCCGCCGCCGCGGCCGGTGACGGCCCAGACCGTTTCCCAGGTCGGCAACTACGCGCTCAGCATCGCCTGGTCGGACGGGCACTGGACCGGCATCTACCGCTTCGACTTCCTGCGGAGCCTCTGCCCCTGCGAGGAGTGCCGTACCGGCTAGACGATGCTCTGCGTGCGCGGGTCTTCTGACCCGCTGCCGCCGCAGGCGGCCATCAACACGCGCCGGTCAAAGGCCGGCTCCGCTCGACCAGCCGGCGGGCCCGTTCCCAGTCGGCAGCCGTGTTCACGTTCAGCAGAACGTCCTGAGGGTCTCCGAACCGGCCCGCGTCGACCGGTTCGACCCGCAAGCCGGCGCATCGGGTGAGGGGGTAGAGACGGTTGTCGCCCTCTTCGACTCGTGCCGCCAGCCCTTCGAGGGCCGGCGGTGTCCAGAGCGCGCAGGTCGGGTTCATGGATCGTGGGTCGCGGGGGTCGGTAGCCGCTGGCGCCAAGTCGGCCCCCGAGGCGGCGAGGTCGCTGAGCAGGTCGACCGGCACCAGCGGCAGGTCGCAGGCCAGGACGAGGAGGTGCCTGCCGGGCCGTGCCCGGGCCGCGCCGAGCACGCCGGCAGCCGGGCCGGAACCCGGGCCGTCGGTTCCAACCGAAACGGGGATGCGGTAGTCCGTGGACGCGGCTTCGATGCCGGCGTTGCCGGCGGCGATGACGACCTCTCCGACCTCGTCAACCGTCGCAAGCCGAGCAACCGCCCACTCGACCAGTGTCCGTCCTGGCTTTCCCGGCCGTGGGCGCGGCAGGCGAAGGCCTGCCTTGCTCTGCCCCAGCCGGCTAGCTTTACCCCCGGCGAGTACAACGCCCACGAGCGACTGTCGCATCAGCTTGGGTCTCCTCTCGGGGCGGCAAGTCCCTCCCGGGATGCAACGCGCGTGGCTCGAACCGTGTTGTCGTCCTCGCAGCGGGCTTCTCGAAGCCCAAGATTCTGCCAATTCCAGGGCTGCGGGCGAAACTAAGCCCGACGCAGCGCCGTCGGACCGAGAGAGAAACCGCCGCACTTGGCCGTTCGCCAAGTGCGGCGGTATGGAATCCACGTGATCCGATCTAGTGGACTAGGCCGGCAGTCCCATCTCAATGGGAGACGACTAAGGCCACAATCACGAGGAACGCGTTCATGACGACGACAATCAGTCGCCATCTCCATCCCACATGACCGTCCCACGCGAACTCGGGCATCCTCGCCGCCGGCTTCAACAGTCGTTGGACATCCAAATGCCGGCACCCCATAGGCCTAGTGCGGCACCACCGGCGATCAAGACGGGATTGCCCAGCAGGCCTCCGAGGACTCCACCTGCACCGCCGACAATCATGAAGTCGGAGGCTTGGTCGCAGATGTTGTTATGCATGAAATCAGCGTACGGGACACAGCCGACCTCTCGCGTGAGAACGTAGTCTGTGCCTTGCTGGCACGGCCCCTCGATCATCGTCCACCGCTGCTCTTGGGTCACGGATTGCGGAGCGTCCGTCGCAACCGCTATCCCTGGCCCACCGCCAAGCAAGAGCGCAAAGAAGAGCCCGCTCAGCAGCGGGCCACGGTACCAACTGTCTTTCCTCATGTGGAGGACCTCCTGTTGTAAGACTTGGAATTGCTAGCACAGACGTTGCCGCTTGTCAAAAGGAGTGTTGATCCCCGAGCTTGTACGAGTTTCTGCGGCGGGTGCCGGAGTACCGGAAGGCGCGGGGCATCCGTCACCAGTTGGCGACCATCTTCGCGATCGCTCTGGCGGCGAAGCTCTCGGGGGTGCGCGGCGTGGTGGCGGTCGGGGAGTTCGCTTCTCGTCTGACCCAGGCGCAGTTGGCGGCGGTGCGGGCGTTCTGGAGCCCGTCGAGGGAGCGTTACGTCGCGCCTTCGACAGCCTCGTTCCACCGCGTGTTGTCGCAGATCGCTCCGGAGACGCTCGACTGTGCGCTACGCGGCTTCATCGACCAGTGTCGGTCGCCGCACGGCGCGGTCGCGCTCGACGGCAAGTCGACCGCGGCGGAGTGGATGCAGGGCAGGGACAGCGAGCGGATGCTGGTGGCTGCGGTCGAGCACACAAGCGGGCTGGTCTGCGGTCAGGAGGCCTGCGACGGCGTGGGAGGCGAGATCGTGGGCGTGCGCGAGTTGCTGCGCCGTCTCGACATCGAGGATCGGGTGGTGACGCTCGACGCTCTGCACACGCAGCGCAAGACGGCGCGACTGATCGTCGAGCGCGCCGGCTTCTACCTGATGACGGTCAAGGGCAATCGGCAGGAGTTGCTCGACGATCTTGCCGCCTTCGACTGGGATGCCGGAGCAGTCGCGGCAACCGAGCGCGAAACCGTCGAAAAGGGGCACGGGCGCATCGAGGCGCGACGCTGCCGGACCATCGACCTCGATCTCGTCTCGCCCGAGTACGTCTCGATGCCGCACCGCCGGCAGGCCTTCCGCATCGAGCGCGAGCGCCGTGTGCTGCGCACCGCCAAGACCTCCGCCGAAACCGTGTACGGCGTCACCTCGCTGGGGCCGGAACGGGCAAGGGCGAGCGAGCTCTTGAGTCTCAACCGCGGCCACTGGGAAATCGAGAACAGGCTTCACTACGTCCGCGACTTCACCTATGACGAAGACCGAAACCGCGTACGAGCGAAACGTCTCCGCCGCAACCTCGCCTGCCTCGCCAACGCCGCCATCTCGATCGTGCGACTCGACGGACGCTTCGAGTACATGCCCCAGGCCCACCGCCATTTCGCCGCCCGACAGGGCGACGCCATGCGCCAGGTGACCCGGAGCGTCTTCGCCGGCTGACACCTGACACCCCGGCCCCGCCAGCCCGAAACCCTTGACGCGCCCGCCACGAGCCCGGCCCGACACAACGACCCCAATCGCCGCCTTCAGACACCGACAACCGGCCGTCAACACCGGAACAACCGGCCGCAGGACTTCCGACCCAGACGCAACCACCCTCGCACCACTACCGCCCCGACTTTGGAATGGTCCTGGTTGATCTCCTTCCTGTCCGCATCCCATGGCACAGCCTTGCTAAGCTACCTATCTACGGTGCAGCGCCAAGGGCGGATTCACTTCTGGAGATTGAACCGATGCACAACTCACTCACCGGACCCTGGAGTCGTTTCTTGATCTACGCCGCTTCCACCGTCTTGCTGGCCGCGCCGAGCTTCGGCCAGGACACGCCCCCGAGGGTAGCCCTCGAAACGAGCCACGGCACGATCGTGCTGGAACTGAACCCGGAGAAGGCGCCGGTCACGGTCGAGAACTTCCTCGACTACGTGGACCGCGGATGGTACGACGGCACGATCTTCCACCGGGTGATGGAGGAATTCATGATCCAGGGTGGCGGCTTCGACACCCGCTTCCAGAAGAAGATCACGCGTCCGCCGATTCAGAACGAAGCGGGTAACGGCCTTTCGAACGTACGGGGCGCAGTCGCCATGGCGCGGACCGAGGATCTGCACTCCGCGACCGCACAGTTCTTCATCAACCATGTGGACAACGAGAGTCTGGACACGTACGCCGGTGGCTATGCAGTGTTCGGCAAGGTGGTCGAGGGCATGGAGGTGGTCGACGCCATCGCCACGGTCGAGGTGAACGAGCCGGGCCAGTTGAGCAACGCTCAACCGGTCGAGACCGTGGTCATCAAGAGCGTCAAGCGCCAGTAGCGCCGCTGCAGGCAAGGCCGACAGGGCCGGCGTCGTGCCCGCGGGCCAGGTTGTGGCCTAAGGTTCTCAGAGACAACTGCCAGTTCTCAGAGGGTGGTGCCGAAGGCCGGACTCGAACCGGCACGGGTTGCCCCACACGGCCCTCAACCGTGCGCGTCTACCAATTCCGCCACTTCGGCTCTGGCCACGTCGTCCGCTGGCTCTATCCCTGGTTGTCGCTTCCGGTCCCGGTGCCGGCTTCGGTCGAGTCGCCTTCGGCTTCCGCCGGGGCCCCCTCGGTCTCCTGGGCCGGCGCCGTCGACGCCGGCGCGGTCTCCGGCTCGGTGGCCTGGACTTCGTCCATCACGGAGCCGACGCCGCTCATGACCGATGAGGTGTCCTGCTTCTGCAGGAAGCCGATCGAGAGGGTCGTCACGATGAAGAGGACGAAGCAGCCGACGGTCAGCTTGTGCAGAAGCGTGGCCGCGCCGCGGGCGCCGAAAGCGGCCTGGGACGCGCCGCCGCCGAACACGGACAGGTCGGCCCCCTTGCCCTGCTGCAGCAGGACGACGAGGACCAGAAACAGCGAAACCGTCACGTGGACGGCATACAGCACGAAGATCAAGTCAATCTCCCTTCCGGGGTATCCGCGGCGCGAGCACGGCTCCGTTCGTCAGGGCTGTGAGCCACCGGCGGAACCCGTAGAAAGACGAATGATACGCAGGAACGAGGCAGGATCAAGACTTGCGCCGCCAATGAGAAAGCCGTCGATGTCTGGACGGCCGATCAGATCCCGGCAGTTGTCGGCGTTTACCGAGCCGCCGTAGAGGATCCGCGTCGAGTCGCCGAGCCCGCCCTGGTGGCCGTTCAGCCGGGCCCGGAGGTGGCCGTGAACGGAGGCGGCGACCTCGGGCGAGGCGCTGAGGCCGGTGCCGATCGCCCACACCGGTTCGTAGGCGACGACTCCGGCGGCGCCGGCCGCGGCGAGCACCTCGAGGACGGCTCCCAACTGGGCGTCGAGAACCCCTTCCGTCTCCTCCCGCTGGCGCTGTTCCAGGGTTTCGCCCACGCAGACGACCGGGACCAGCCCGGCGTCCAGGGCCTGGCGGGCCTTGCGCGCCACGTCGTCGTCGGATTCGCGGTGGTACTGGCGCCGTTCGGAGTGGCCGGCCAGGGCCCAGGAAGCGCCGGCATCGACGATCTGCGCGGCGGCGACGTCGCCGGTGTAGGCGCCGCCGTCCTCGGCGTGGACGTCCTGGGCGCCGACGGCGACCCAGTCGGGCATGGCCGTCACCGCGAGGCCCAGGTAGACGGGTGTCGGGAACAGGACGACGTCCACCTCGTTGTCGGGGACCTGCGGGTCGGGTGGGCCGGCGGAGGTGAGAGCCTCGGCGTACGCCGTGACGTCCGCGCGGAGCAGGTTCATCTTCCAGTTGCCGGCGATGATCGGTGTGCGCGTCATGCTTCCTCCCTGCGTCGGGCGTTGAGTGCCTCGACGGCCGGCAGTTCCTCGCCGGCCAGCAGCGCCAGGGAGGCGCCGCCGCCGGTCGAGACGTGATCGATTTTTCCGGACGGCTTCTCCTGCCGGACCGCGGCCACCGTTTCCCCGCCGCCGATCGCGGTGAAGCCGTCGCAGGCGGCTACGGCTCGCGCCACCGCGAGGCTGCCGGCATCGAAGGGCGGTGTCTCGAAGACGCCCATCGGGCCGTTCCAGAACAGGGTCGCGGCGCCGCCGATCGCGGCCTCGAACGCGGCTCGGGTCTCGGGCCCGATGTCGACCGCGAGCCATCCGGCCGGCACGCCGTCCTCCACCGGCACCGTGCGAATCCCCCGCTCCGAGGGGTTTGCGTCGAGCGAATCCGTGACCACGATGTCGTTTGGCAGGAGCAGCCCGGCGTCGCCGGCCGCGGTCTCGGTCTCGATCTCCCGCGCCAGGTCGAAGCTCTCCGTTTCGACCAGCGAGGAACCGAGTTCGGCGCCGCGGGCGGCCAGGAACGTGTTCGACATGCCGCCGCCAACCAGGACCCGGTCGACCAGGGGCAGCAGACGCCGCAGGGCGCCGATCTTGCCTCGGATCTTCGCGCCGCCCACGACAAGCACGAACGGCCGCGGCGGGTCGTCGAGCAGGCGGCCGAGCTGCCGCAGTTCGCGGTCGAGCAGCAGCCCGCTGAAGGCCTGTTTCACCAGGCCGCAGACGGCGGCGGTGGAGGCATGGGCGCGGTGGGCTGTGCCGAAGGCGTCGTTGACGTAGACCTCGCCGAGGGCGGCCAGCCCGGCGGCGAAGGTCGGGTCGTTCGCTTCCTCGCCGGCGTGGAAGCGGAGGTTCTCGCACAACAGAATGTCCCCGTCGTCGAGCGCGGCGGCGCCGTTTCGGGCGGCCGGGCCGACGCAGTCCGCGGCGAAGGCGACGGGCCGTCCGAGGATGGAGGAAAGGGCGCCGGCGACCGGACGCAGGCTGAGTCCCGGGTCGGCCTTGCCCCGTGGCCGGCCGCGGTGGGACAGCAGGACGACGCGGGCGCCCGCCTCGCAGAGGGTGTCGATCGTGGGCACCGCTTCCCGCAAACGGGTCGCGTCGAGGACCTCCTCGCCCGCCATCGGTACGTTGAAGTCGACCCGGACGATGACACGCCGGCTCCGCGGCGCGAGGGAGCCGTCACGGAAGCTCGGTGGGAAGATCAAGGTCGCGATCTCGGTGGGCCGCCGTGCCAGCCGGCGCCGGTGAGGGGGAGGATAACGTCGCCGGCATGTCCACGGCCAACGAAGCCGCCGGCAGTTTCATGGGTTTCGTTCTCGGCATCGAAACGTCCTGCGACGACACCGCCTGCGCGGTGCTCGACGCGGGGGGCCGGGTGCTCTCGTCCGTGGTCTCCAGCCAACTGGACGTCCACCGTCCGTTCGGCGGCGTGGTGCCGGAGGCGGCGTCGCGCGAACATCTCCGCAACTGGCCGGCCGTGTCGGCGGCGGCGCTTCAGGAGGCCGGCGTGGACTGGTCCGACATCGGCGCCGTCGCGGCGACCCGCGGGCCCGGCCTGGTTGGGTCGCTTCTCGTCGGGCTCTCTCTCGGCAAGGCGATCAGCTACTCGCTCGGCGTGCCCTTCCTTGCCGTGCATCACCTGGAGGGCCACCTCTTCTCGCCTCTGCTCCGGACCGACGGCGCGAGCCGGCCGGTACCCGAGTCGATGGTCGGCCTGGTCGTTTCCGGCGGCCACACCAGCCTGCTCGCCGTCGACGGTCCGTCGGGCGCCGTGACCAGCCTGGCCGAGACCCGGGACGACGCGATCGGCGAGGCCTTCGACAAGATCGGCCATCGTGTCGGCCTGGCCTTCCCGGCCGGCGCCGAGGTCGATCGCCTGGCCGAGCTCGGTGATCCGGCGGCCTGTCCGTTCCGGGTGGCCACGATCAAGTCCAGCGAACTGGCGTTCTCGTACTCGGGCCTGAAGAGCCAGGCGCTGCGCGCGCTCGGCGATATCGAGGCGGGGAACGGTCATGCCGCCGGCGACGACGAGTCCTGGCCGCGGGAGGTGCTCGACCTTCTCGCCGGTTTCCGGCACACCGCGGTGGCGCAGTTGGTCGACCGCCTGGACCGGCTCCGCGACGAGCGGCCGGTGGAGAGGCTCTCCGTCTCGGGCGGCGTGGCGGCGAACCGCCTGCTGCGGCGGGAAGTGGTCGCCTGGGGCGAACGTCGAGGCGCGGAGATCCTGCTCGTCCCGCTCCGCTACTGCGGAGACAACGCGGCGATGATCGCCCACGCCGGCCTCCTGCGCCTTCGCCGCGGCGACACGGACGATCCGCGGTCCGCCGACGCGGAGAGCCGCATCCCCTTTGTGACGCGCCGGGAAGAAACCGCCTAGTGTCCCGGGTCTTCTGACCCGGGCCCCTTCGCTACGCCACGTCCATCAGCCCCTGTAGCGCTCCCAGAGCGCCCCGGCCTAGGCGTGTCGGCGTGGCCCGGGTCAGAAGACCCGGGTCACTAGGTGGCGCACTGCCGTGGCCTAACTGATGACGCCGGTCTCCGGCGACGACGCCGTCGCATACAGCTTCTTCGGAATCCGCCCGGCGTTGGCCGCCAGCCAGCCGGCCTCGACGGCCAGCTTCATCGCCCGGGCCATCCGCACCGGATCCCGGGCGCCGGCGACGCCCGTGTTCATCAGCACGCCGTCCGCGCCCAGCTCCATCGCCAGGGCGGCGTCGCTCGCGGTACCGACGCCGGCGTCCACGATGACGGGCACGTTCGACTGCTCGACGATGATCCGCAGGTTCGCGGGATTACGGATGCCCATCCCCGAGCCGATCGGCGCCGCGAGCGGCATCACCGCGGCCGCGCCGAGGTCCTCGAGCTTGCGGCAGGTGATCGGATCGTCCGTCGTATAGGGAAGCACGATGAAGTCGTCGGCGACGAGTTCCCGGGTCGCCGCGAGCAGTTCCTCGTTGTCCGGGAAGAGGGTCTTCTCGTCGCCGATCACTTCCAGCTTGACCCAGTTCCAGCCACCCAGCTCGCGTGCCAGCCGCGCCGTCCGCACCGCCTCGTCGGCGGTGTAGCAGGCGGCGGTGTTGGGCAGCAGCAGGTAGCGGTCCTGGTCGACGTGGTCGATCAGCGAGCCCTTGCCCAGATCGTCGAGGTCGACGCGTCGAAGCGCCACCGTGACCATCTCGGTGCCGGAGGCGTCGAAGGCGTCGACCATCACCTGTTCGTCGCTGTACTTGCCGGTGCCGAGAATGAGACGCGAGTGGAACTCGCGGCCGGCGATGACGAGAGGCTCTGGCGTGGTCATGGCGTCTTTTCTCTCAGGTGCTGCGAGCGGGCACGAAGTACTCGGTGCCGCGGATCTGCCGCGAGATGTGGTGGAGCAGCTCCTCGAAGTCGGTCGGTTTGTGCTCAAAGTCCAGGTTGCGGCTGTCCACGACGAGCAGGGGCGACCCATCGTAGTGGTAGTAGTGGTGGTTGTACGCCTCGATCAGCTCGCCCAGGTAGTCGGCCGAGATGTTCTGTTCGATGGCGCGGCGGCGCTTGTGAATCCGCGCCATGCAGGTGTCGATGTCGGCGGTCAGAAAGATCAGCAGGTCCGGCTGGCTCAGTTGCGGCTCGAGCAGGTCGTAGAGCTTCTCGAACAGCATCAGGTCGCCGTCCGTCAGGTTCAGGAAGGCGAACAGCCGACTCTTGGCGAAAGTGTAGTCGGCGAGGCGGATGGGATCGAACAGCTCTTCCTGGGCCAGATCGAGTTGCTGCTTGTAGCGCGTCAGCAGGAAGTAGAGCTCGGTCTGGAACGCGGTGCCGGGCCGGTCGCGGTAGAACGCCTCGAGGAAGGGGTTGTCCACGTCTTCGAGGATCTTCACCCCCTCGAAGCGTTGCGCGAGCATCTCGACCAGGGTCGTCTTGCCTACGCCGATCGGTCCGTCGACGGCCAGATACCGGTACGGGAGCGCGTCCACGGGCACTGCCCGGACTATACAATCCCCGGCGGCGCCGGCCGCGGCCCGGAGAGGCGATTGCGCCCGGCGCCGGAGCAGCCCGAACAGGACTTCCGATAGGGGGAAAGTGAGAGTGAATCCCTGGTGGCGGAGACCGGCAGCGGAGGAGAAGCCTGGACCGGCGCGGCCGGAAGCAGCCAGCGCCGAGACGGAGGACGAGCCGCAGGTCGAGACGGCTGGCGGCGACGAGTCCGCGGCCGCTCCCGAGCCTGACGAAGACGAGTCGATGGCTGCCGAGCCGACCGAGGCCCCGCTGGCCGAGGTGGCGGCGGCGGAGGAAGCGCCGGGTGGGCAGGAGGAAGCGGCGGAAGAGGCCGAGCCGGCCGCCGAACCTCCGGTGTCCGCGGCGCTCGAGGCTGCGACGGAACCGGCGGAACCGGCCCGGCCGGCGACTGGCGATGACGGCGAGGCCGCGCCTCCCAAGCGTCGTCGCCGCCGGCGCCGTCGCTCGCGCCGCCGCGGACGCGGTGGGGGACCGCAGCAGCAGGACGAGGCCGGCGAGGGCGCCGAAGCGCAGGGTCCGGCCGCCGCGCCACGGAAGACGAAGTCGGGTGGACCGGGCCGCGCCGCGGTCCTTCTCGACCTGGGCGGTCTGGAGCGAAGCCTCGAGGGCGGCCCGGCGCTCGATGCGGAAGGCCTGCTGGCGCGGCTGGACGGGGAACTCGGCAAGCTCGTCCTGCGCCGCGTCTATGCCGACGCGAGCGAGGAGCGGCTCGACCGGAAGGCGCTCCATGGCGGAGGCGCCGAGGTCGTCGACGTGCCCTCGGGCACGGAAGTGCGCGGCTGCTCCGCGGCGGTGCGGATCGTCGTGGATGCGCTGGAACTCTGCTACACGAAACGAAGCGTCGACACGGTCGTGCTGGTGGCGACGTCGGTCCAGATGCTGCCCCTGGTCGCCAAGCTGCAGATGAACGGCCTGACGGTCATCGGCCTCGGGGGGCCTGAGGGCGACGCGCAGGTGCGCGCCCAGTGCGACCGCTTCATCGACCTCTCCGGCTAGAAGCTGGCCGCCCACTGGGACTCCCCACCATTTTGCAAGTGGGTGTATCGCCCGCGATCGGTGTTGGGCGTTGTTCGGTTTTCCGCAGTCACGTCGAGCGGTGAGGCGAGCCGGTGGCTGGGTTGAGGTGGTTTCGCGGTTTGGAGTTGTCGGGTTCGCCGGGCAGTTGGGTTGAGGGTTGGGCGGGCTGATGCGGGGTTTCCGGTTCGGGGTTTCCGGTGACTGGGTTTTGTGGTGGTTGAGGTCGGGCATGTTCGCGCGCGGCGGTAGGGGCGTCGGTGTGTTCGTCGTGGCGTTCCTTCCCGGTCGGTGGGTGGAAGAGCGTGCGATCGCGGAGCATGGCGCAGGCGATGCGGAGGAGTCGATCGCCGACGATTCGCAGGGCGTGTCCGTGCGTCTTGCCTCGGGTTCGTGCGCGGTCGTACCTGGTTCGGGATTCGCTGTCTCGCTGTACGGCTACTCTGGCCCAGTGGTAGACGGCGTCGGCGAGTCTGTGGTTTCTGGCTCGGCGCTGTCGGACGGTTTTCCTGTTGCCGGACCTGACGGTGACGGGTGCTACTCCGGCGAGGCATCGCAGGGCCGCGTGGTCGCGTTGGTTCAGTGCCTGTTCGGCCTCGGTCAGGAGGGTGGCGAGTACGTGGTTTCCGATTCCGGGTATGGAGTCGAGGATGGCGGCGTCGCGGAGTTCGTCGTCGTCGTGCCTTGTTTGTTTGGCCTGCTGGAGGGTTTGCTCAAGCTGGCGTCTGGCCTTGTCGATTTGCGCGTTGTACTGCTCGAGGATCGGCAGCAGGCTCAGGATGCGGTTTCTGGCGCACTCGACACTGGCGCTTCGTCGCTTGATCGGCTGTGCTTTGAGGCGGTCGGCGAGCTGGTCGGCGTCGACCCGGCGGACGCGGTGCTTCGCGAGCAGTTTGGCGAGGGTGGACTTCCTGACGCGCCGGGCCTTTTCCGGGGTGGGCAGGCGCTTCCACAGGTCGATCGCCCAGGGCGTCGTCACGTCGCCGTCCGTCGCGTCGAGAAACTGCGGGTAGTAGTCCACGAGATGCTGTCGGATGCGGTTCGCGATCCCGTTGCGGTCTTCGACGAGTTCCTTCCTGGCGCGGGCGGCGCCTCGCATTTCGATGACGTCGTCGTCGGGCTCTTGGACCGGTCTGAGGCAGTCCGGGTCGGTACGCAGCGCCGAGGCCAGGGCCTTGGCGTCTCGCCGGTCGTCCTTGGCGCCGGCGGCGGAGAAGCGGTCGCGGAAGCGGTCGAGCTGCATGGGGTTGATGGAGTGGACGGGGAAGCCCGATTCCATCAGGGTTTCGACCACAGGTCCGTGCGGCACTTCGATGGCGACCTTGATCAGGTTCGCCGGTCGTCGGCCGCGGTCGAGGAGCCAGTCGTTCATGGCGGCAAGTCCCCTGCCGCCATGGTCGAAGGCTCGTTGTTTGACCACCTTGCCCCGGTGATCCATCAGGCAGACGTGGTGTTTTCGGCTTCCCCAGTCCACGCCGGCGGTAAACGTCGTCGTCATGTCCTCCCTCCTGGTGCGTTAGCGTTGGCTTGTCGGCTCACCGCGATGCCGTTCGGTACCTGTACTGGCGCTCATGGCGCATACTCCCCACTGGATGTCCATCGCGGTGCAGGCAGCCAGGGCACAAATCCCAGTTGGGTGCTCAAGGCACAGTGCGCCGTTGGTGCTCCTGGCTGCCCGCCGACTTCACAAGGCTCCGGACAGCGCCGCGGGAGGGGGCGCCGCGGCGCGGGCTGCGGAAGCTGCCGGTCCCGCGGAAAACGGCAAGCCGTTTACCGCCGGACCTTGGAAAACCGGCGGACCGGTTTCCCACAGCTGCCGCAGCCTCGGCGACTACGGCGGATCGGTACGGGACGGTGACCGGAATCAACCCCGGAAAGGTACAGGTGCGCCGGCGCCCTCGCCGGCTGGCGCCGCAGGCGCCCAGGAATGCGCGCCGGCCGTCAGGTCGGCTCCGTTTCGTCGTTCCACTTCTCCAACCCAAGCTGCTAGGGTTCCGCACTCGCTCGGTGCGGCGGCCTTGAAATGCACCCTTAGCTCAACTGGATAGAGCGTCGGACTACGGATCCGAAGGTTGGGGGTTCGACTCCTCCAGGGTGCACCATTCCCTCCACGCTGCGGACCAGGATTGATCCCATGAACGACTCCCCCTACACCCCGCCCAAGGTCTGGAAGTGGGACACCGAGAGCGGCGGCCGCTTCGCCAGGATCAACCGGCCGATCGCGGGTCCGACCCACGAGAAGGACCTGCCGGTTGGCGAGCATCCGTTCCAGCTCTACTCGCTCGCCACGCCGAACGGAGTGAAGATCACGGTGATGCTCGAAGAGCTCCTGGACCGCGGGCATGACGCCGAGTACGACGCCTACCTGATCAACATCGGCGACGGCGACCAGTTCTCGAGCGGCTTCGTCGCGGCGAATCCGAACTCCAAGATCCCCACGTTCGTCGACCACGGTACGGAGCCGCCCACGCGGGTCTTCGAATCGGGCGCGATCCTTCTCTACCTGGCCGAGAAGTTCGGCGACTTCCTGCCCGAGGACCACGGCGCCCGGACCGAGTGCCTGTCCTGGCTGTTCTGGCAGATGGGGAGCGCTCCCTACCTCGGTGGCGGCTTCGGCCACTTCTACGCCTACGCGCCGGAGAAGATCGAGTACGCGATCGACCGCTTCACGATGGAAGTGAAGCGTCAACTCGATGTGCTCGACCGTCACCTGGCGGACGCCCGGTACATGGCGGGAGACGAGTACTCCATCGCCGACATGGCGATCTGGCCCTGGTACGGCGCGCTCGCCGCCGGCCACCTCTACGAGGCCGGCGAGTTCATCGAGGGGCAGAGCTACGGGAACGTGAACCGCTGGGGCCGGGAGATCGCCAAACGCCCGGCGGTGAAGCGCGGCCGGATGGTGAACCGCGCCTGGGGACCCCCGGAAACCCAGCTACGCGAGCGTCACGGCGCCGCCGACTTCGAGACGAAGACGCAGGACAAGCTGGAACCCGAGTCGGACTGACGGCTGGGTGCGCGGGTCTTCTGACCCGCCGCCGCCGAAGGCGGCCAGGAATACGCGCCGCGAAGCGGCTCCGCCCTGGCGCCTTCAGCCGCTCCGTGCCGAAAGCCGATCCTCGACGCTGGCGCGGAGGCTCTCGATCGCCGCGACGAGATCGACCTTGTCGGGATCGAGCAGCCAGAGGAGGGTGGTTCCCCTGACCGAGGCGAGGATCTCGAACGCCGTCCCGGCGGAATCGACATCGGTCCGGATCTCGCCGGCTTCCTGCCCCTCGCGGATGGCCCGTTCGAAGGCGGCGGCGAAGTTGTCGTTGCCGGCCCTGAACAGGTCGATCTTCCCGTTCAGCGGCCCCAGGGAGTCCGTCATCAGCATGAACAGGGCGCGCAGCCAGATTCCCGCGTCCCGGATGAGGTCCGAGTAGCCGTCGAAGAGCCGGTTCAACCTGGCCAGACCGGTGATTCCCTCCTCGGGCTCGAACACCTCGCTGCCGGCCCGGCTCTGGAGGCGGTCGACGATCGCCTCAGCGATCCCCTCCTTGGAGCCGTAGCGCAGCGACACGAGGGCGCTCGAGTACCCGGCCTCCTTGCCGATCTGCTCCAGGGTCGTCGCTGTGTAGCCCTGGCGGCCGAACAGCGTCGCCCCGGCGCGCAGGATCTCGCGTTCCGACTCGGCGCGCCTCTCGGCCTGGGTGCGTCGCGGGCGTGTCGCGGCCTGGCCGTCGGTTCTCGAATTCAAGCGGCTGGACTCGGTCATGCCTGACTTGGCTCGAATGAAGTGCTGGCTGGTCACTCAGTAAGATGCTGGCTGCGGGGCCACCGCGACTCTATCCGCCTCCGGTACGCTGCGGAGTCGCGGCCTGGTTTCCCGGGCTGGTGAATGGCGACAGGAGGTAGCGTGCAGACGGAGTTCTCGAAGGAGCAGAACCTTCTCCGCGACGTCGTGGCCCGGGCCCTGCGCGACAAGTCGCCGGCGACGGCCGTCCGTGAGCTGATGGCGACGGATCGTGGCTACGACCCGGCCGTCTGGCAGGAACTCTGCGGCGACGCCGGGCTGGCGGGCGTTCACGTTCCCGAGACCCGCGGCGGCGCCGGCGGCGGCGCGGTCGAGCTCGGCATCGTCGCCGAGGAGATGGGGCGTACTCTGTTCTGCGGTCCCTGGTTCGCTTCGGCGGTGATGGCCGGGACCGCTTTGCTCGAGACGGCGGGCGACGAGGGCGGTGGCGCGCTGCTGGCGGGCGTCGCCGACGGTTCGACGATCGCGACCCTGGTGCTCGACGACCTGAACGACCCGGCGGGCGTCGGCGGCTCGATCACGTCGGCGGCGGACGGGAAGCTGTCCGGAACGGCCCCGATGGTCGTCGATGCCCACGTCGCCGACCTGCTGCTGGTCATGGCGGGCGGCGCCGGCGGGCTCGGGCTCCACGCGGTCGAGGGCGGCGCGTCCGGCCTCGCGGTCGAGCCGCTCCAGGTCGTCGATCCGACGCGCAAGCTCTCCCGCGTCGCCTTCACCGGCGTTCCCGGCCGCCGCGTCGGCGAAGTGACCGGCGACACCCTGAACCGGATCTGGGACCGGATCTGCTCCGCGCTGGCCCACGAGATGATCGGCGGCGCGCAGCATCTCTTCGAGACCACGGTGAACTACACGAAGGAGCGCTTCCAGTTCGGCCGGCCGATCGGCTCCTTTCAGGCGCTGAAGCACCGCTGCGCCGACCTGCTGCTGGAGATCGAGATCGCGCGGGCGCTTACCCACCACTCGGCCCGCTGCCTGGATGCCGGCGAGGGCGAACCCTGGGCCGCGAGCATGGCGAAGGCGGCGGCCGCCGACGCCTGCATGAGCGCGGCCAGAGCGGGCATCCAGTTGCGGGGCGGGATCGGCTTCACCTGGGAGAACGACACCCACCTCTGGTTCAAGCGGGCGAAGGGCTCCGAGGTGCTGTTCGGCACCCCGGCGATCCACCGCGAGCGGATGATGACGATGCTGGAGGGCGCGGCATGACCCCTGACCGGATCCGCAGCGACGTCTCGGCCTGGCTCGACGCGAACTGGCGGTCCGACCGTCCCCTGATCGAGTGGCGGAACATCCTGCTCGAAGGCGGCTGGGCGGCGCCGCACTGGCCCGAGGAGTGGTTCGGACGCGGCTTCACGCTCGACCAGACCGCGGTGGTCGCCGAGGTCTTCAGGGAGAGGGACGCGGTGCCGGCGGCCCAGGTAGGCCCTCGGGGACTGGCCTCCGAGACGATCCTGGCCTGCGGGTCGGACGACCAGAAGCGGCGCTTCCTCCGGCCCATCCTGACCGGCGAACACACCTGGTGCCAGCTCTTCAGCGAGCCCTGCAGCGGCTCGGACCTGGCCGGCCTGAGCACCCGGGCGGAGTTGAAGGACGGGAAGTGGATCGTCAACGGCCAGAAGGTCTGGAACACGAGCGCGCATCACGCGGACTTCGGTCTCCTCGTCGCGCGCACCGACTGGGACGTGCCGAAGCACCAGGGGATCAGCTACTTCCTGCTGGACATGCGCCAGCCGGGGGTCGAGGCGCGGCCGCTCAGGCAGATGAACGGCCACCAGTCGTTCAACGAGGTCTTCATGACGAACGCGGTCGTGGCGCCCGAGGACCTGATCGGCGGCGAGGGCAACGGCTGGCACGTGGCGAAGACGACCCTGTCCTTCGAGCGTCGCGGCTTCAGCCGCCGGGTTCGGGGATCCTCGCTCGACGGACCAAAGCAGGGGCCGATCTACAAGGAGTACGAAGAGGAGCTTCGGATCGCCACCGAGCCGTACACCTGGTACCCGCAGCGCGAGGGCCGGGTGGATCTCGTTCTGCCGCGCGCCCGGGCGACCGGCGCGATCAAGGATCCGGCGACACGGCAGGAGATCGCGAAGCTGCTCTGCCTGTACACCGGAGCACGGCTCGCCTCGGACAGCGCCGAGGCCACGCGCAAGGCCGGGACCACGGAGATCATCCCGGCCGGGTCGATCGGCAAGCTCGCCGCGAGCGTGATCGCCCGCCAGGCTTCCCACGTCCACACGATGATCTCGGGCGCGGACGCCATGCTGAGCGGTCCCGATTCGGCCGCGGACGGGATCATCGCGGAAGTCCTCGTCTCGGTGCCCGCCATCTCGATTGCCGGCGGTACGGACGAGATCCAGCGCAACATCATCTCCGAGCGGGTGCTGGGGATGCCCAAGGGATACCGCGCCGATCAGGGCCCGTTCCGGGACATCAAGCGCAACGCGTGAACGCCCGGTGGAGGCTGGCGGTGGCGGCCGGCCTCCTGGCCGGCGCCTGCGGCAATCCGCTTCCCGTCGTCGACGCCGGCGGCGACTACGACCCGCTGGCCGATCCTCTCGTGGATCCGCCGGCGCTGTACGAGCTGTATCCGGTCGCCGAGCCGCAACGGGCCGACCGCGGGACGACGATCGTTCGCCACGACTTCTCCCAGCCGGCGACGCTCAATCCGCTGTTTCCGTCCGGCGCGGCGTCCGCCTGGACGATGTTCGGGATGCTCTTCGAGTGGCTGGTGATCCGTCACGGCAGCCCGGTGGACTACGACTGGAACTCGAACGTCGTCCTCGCGGTGCAAGTGTCGGAGGATCTGCACTCCGTCGTCCTGGAGTTGAATCCCGAGCTGCGCTGGCACGACGGCGAGCCCTGGACCGCGCACGATGTCGTGTTCTCGCTCGAGGCCCTGCGCGACGAACGGGTGCCGGTGAGCTTCTGGCCAACGCCGCGCGACCTCGTCGTCGGGGCCATGGCGCAGGGCGAACACCGCGTTCGCTTCGACTTCGCCGGACTCCTGGCGCCGCAGCTCCGGCTGGAGGCGCTCGCCTTTCCGATCATGCCGCGCCACATCGTGGGTAACGCCGCCGAGCGCGCGGCCGATCCGACGCTCCGGTCTTCGCCCTACTACAACCGCTACGGCCGCGAGGCGGTGATCGGCAGCGGCCCGTTCCGCTTCGTGGAATGGCGGAACAGCGACCGGGTCGTCCTCGAACGGTGGGAGGACCACTACTTCTTCGAGCGCGCGCCGCCGGCCGCGAAGACGATGATCTTCAAGTTCCAGCCGGACCGGAACCTCGCCTTCCTGCAGTTCCTGGGCGGCGAGTACGACCAGATCTACGTCGACGCGAACATCTTCGCCCGGCAGGCGACGGGAGAGCTGTTCGAGGAGAGAGGCGTGAAGGGCCGCCACGCGTCGGCGCTGCTGTTCGGCATCGTCTGGAACATGGACGGGAGCAATCCGTTCTTCGGCGACCCGCTCGTGCGGCGGGCGCTCGCCCACGCTTACGACGCGGAGACCGTGCTCCGTCGCGTCGGCCACGGCCTCTACCGGCGGTCGTACGGCTTCATGGTGGAAGAGCGATGGGACTACGAGCCGGCGATTCTCGAACGCCCCTACGACTACGACCTGGCGCGCGCGGCCGAGCTTCTGGATCAGGCCGGCTGGCTTGCCGACCCCGACACCGGATGGCGCCACAAGGAGATCGACGGCGAGCGGGTCCGCTTCAGCTTCGAGCTGTCGTACACCGCCGGCCTGACCTACGTGCCGCCGACGCTCGACATCCTGCGCGAAGACTTCCGCCGCCTCGGCGTCGAGATGGTGACCCGCGCCTACGAGAGCGCTACCCTCAACGAGAAGCGGCTCGCGCACGAGTTCCAGGCGCTCGGGACCGTCGTCGGCACGACCCAGGATCCGAACGCCCTACGCAACCAGTTGGCGACGGACGCCTACGACGGCGGCCGCAACAGCGGCGGCTACTCGAACCCCAGGGTCGACGAACTCTTCGAACTGGGCAAGCGCGAGCAGGACAGCGAGAAGCGCGCCGCGATCTACCGGGAGATCCACCGCGAGGTGTACCGGGATCAGCCGGTGCTGTTCCTGTTCCACGTCAGTTTCCTGTGGGTCTTCAACAACGACATCCGCGGTGTCGAACTCGGCCCGATGGGGACCATCCTGCTGTGGCCGACGCCGCCGGACGGCTGGCCGTCCCGGGTCGGGCCGGGCTGGTGGCGTGAACGGGCGGCCGAGTGACTTCGGGGCCGTTCATTCCCACGCCCGGAGAGGTCAGCGCCGGCTGGCTCACGGAGCAGCTCCGCGCCGCGGGGCACGAAGTGGAGGTGCTTGGCTTCGAGGCTTTCGATATCGGCACCGGCCAGATCGGACGCTGCGTCCGCTACAGGCTGGAGTACGGCGAAGGCGCCGAGGGCGCGCCGCGCACGTTGGTGGGGAAGTTTCCCTCCGCCGATCCGACCAGCCGAGAGACCGGCGTCGTGCTGCGCAACTACCTGAAGGAGGTGCGCTTCTACCAGGAGATCCAGGCCCGGCTCTCGATCTCGACGCCGCGGTGCTACTTCGCCGAGATCGAGGGCAAGGGCCCGCACTTCGCCGTGCTGATGAGCGACGAGGCGCCGGCCGTGCCGGGCGACCAGATCGCGGGCTGCGACGAGGAGGTGGCGCGGGCGGCGGCGCTGGAACTCGCCGGATTGCACGCTCCGGGTTGGAACGACGCCGCCCTGCTCGAAACCGGGTGGCTGGGCCGGCCGAGCGCCGAACTCTCGGCGACCCTCCGTCATCGTTACCGGACCCTGCTGCCTGGGTTCCTGGAGCGATACGGCGACCGGCTCGAGTCCGACCGGCGGGAGATCCTCGGCCTGTACGGCGAGGCCGACTCGGCCTGGACCGGCAAAGCTCCCGAGCCCTTCTCCCTCGTGCACGTCGACTACCGGCTCGACAACCTGCTGATCGACAGGCGGAGTTCGCCGCCCTCGATCACGGCGGTCGATTGGCAGAGCATCACGATCGGCCTGCCGCTCGGCGACGTGGCCTACTTCCTCGGCGGCAGCCTCCGGCGCGAACGGCGGCTGCGGTGCGAACAGGACATCGTCCGCGAATACCACGTGCGGCTGGTCGCCGCCGGCATCGCCGACTACTCCTGGGACGCCTGCTGGAACGACTACCGACGCGGCGCCTTCGCCGGCTTCGGCGTCTGCGTCATCGCCTCGATGATGGTCCAGGAGACGGAACGCGGCAACGAGATGTTCGTCGCGATGACCCGGCGGCACACCCGGCACGCCCTGGACCTGAACTCGGCCGAGTTGCTGTAGGAGGAGACACAGTGCAGCGGATGAACGAACTCGCCTTCTACACCCTGGCCGGCCAGACCGAGTCTCCGGCCGAGCTGTTCGACGAGGTGCGCGCGGGCGAGACGATGGGCTTCGGCTCGGTGTTCATCTCGGAGCGCTTCAACGTCAAGGAGGCGGCGACGCTCTCGGGCGCGGCCGCGGCCTGTTCCACGGAACTCGGCATCGCCACCGCGGCGACGAACCAGAACACCCGCCATCCGCTGATCACCGCGTCCTACGCGCTGACCATGCACCGCCTGACCGGCGGCCGCTTCTCGCTGGGGCTCGGCCGCGGCATCGCCCGCGTCTTCGACGCGCTGGGCCTGCCGCGGATCACCACCGCGCAGATGGAGGACTTCGTCGGGTTGATGCGCCGGATGTGCCGCGGCGAGCGGATCGTCGACCACGACGGGCCGGCCGGCCGTTTCCCGCTGCTCCGCCTGGGCGCGGAAGCTCACGACGAGATCCCGATGACCCTGACCGCCTTCGGGCCGAACTCCCTGGCGCTCGGCGGCCGGGCCTTCGACGCCGTGGTGCTCCATACCTTCTTCTCCGACGAGACCCTCGCGCGCTGCGTCGACACGGTGAAACACGCGGCCGAGGAAGCCGGTCGCGACCCGGCTTCGGTCCGCGTCTGGTCCTGTTTCGCGACGATCGGAGACCACCTGCCCGAGCCGGTGCGCCTCAAGAAGACGGTGGGCCGGATGGCGACCTACCTGCAGGCCTACGGCGACCTGATGGTCGAGACGAACCGCTGGGACCCGAAGGTCCTGGAGCGCTTCCGGGCCGACCCGCTGGTCGCCGGCTTCCGCGGCGCCATCGACAGCCTGGCCACAACGGAGGAACTGGAACGGATCGCCCCGCTGATTCCTGAAGATTGGCTAGCCCCCGCAGCCACCGGCCCAGCCGCACGCTGCGTCGAGAAGATCAACGGCCAGTTCGACCTCGGCGCCGACGGCGTCATTCTCCATGGCGCCAGCCCGAGCGACCTCGAGCCGATCGTCGACTGCTACCGGGAGACCCGCGAAGCGAACCGCTTCTTGCACCTCGCTGCGAATCCTGCAGCTTCGTAGCTCTGGGTGCGCGGGTCTTCTGACCCGCTGCCGCCGGAGGCGGCTTCGACACGTGCCGGCCGCAAGGCCGGCTCCTCTTTCCTGGAGGCGCTCATTCAGACGCCCGAGTCGCAGTTGTCAAACTTTGTCAACTCGCGGTAGCGTCAAGGCATGACCACGATGAACATCTCCCTCCCCGCGGCCCTCAAGTCCTTCGTCAGCGATCAGGTCAGCTCTCGGGGCTACAGCACATCGAGCGAGTACGTCCGCGAGTTGATCCGTAAGGACTACGACCGCCAGCGACTGCGTGACCGGCTTCTGGCAGGCGCAGCGTCGCCACGGGCCGGTCTGGCCGACGCGGACTACTTCGACCGTCTTCGCGGTGAGGTTCGCGAAGCCGGCCGGTGAGCAGCAAACCGGTCGTTCTGCGCGAGCAGGCGCGGCGCGACATCGATAGAGCGGTTGAGCACTACCTGGCCGAGGCGAGCCCGGCGGTTGCCCTGGCGTTCCTCGATGCGGTGGAGGAGGCGCATCGCCTGGTCGGGGAACTGCCGGCGGCCGGATCGCCCCGCCATGCGCACGAACTGGGTCTTCCTGGCTTGCGTGTGCGGTTGGTCAGCAGGTTCCCCTATCTGATCTTCTACGTCGAGCAGGCGACTGAAGTCGACGTCTGGCGCGTTCTGCATGGCGCGCGGGACGTTCCGGCCTGGTTGCAGGAGCCGCCCGACGATTGAGTTCCAGTGCGGTCCGCCTGCGACGTAGCTACCCGCCGCGCTGCGCCCGGATCCGCGCGATCGCCTTCGTCACGTCGTACCGGTCGTCGCCCTCGTACCGCGGCGCCTGCTCGGCGAACGCGGCCTCGACGTCCTCCCACCGAGTGCGCGCGTACTCGATGACGTGCGGGTGGGTCAGCAGGTAGAAGCGGTCTTCGCGGATCTGCTGCAGCACCATCGCGGCCGCCTCGTCCGCGGACATCGCGTTCTCGGCGCTGAGCTTGCCGCCTGCCGGATTCGCCTCCTGGGGTCCGCCCAGGTGCTCGGGCCGCCGCTCGGAGGAGCGCCAGATGCTCGTCGCTACCCAGCCGGGGCAGAACACGCTGACGCCGACGTGGTCCGGCAGTTCCGCCCGCAGCACGTCGGAGATCGCGAGCACCGCGTGCTTCGAGGCGGTGTAGACGGACGATCCGGGGAAGGGGATGCCCAGGCTGTGCTCTGAGCCGGTGTTCACGATGCGGGACTCCTTGCCGCCCTCGATGAACCGGGGCGCGAACACGCGGATCCCGTTCAGCACGCCCTCGACGTTGACGCCGAGGATCCAGCGCACGTCGTCGGCGCTGAAACCGTAGGCCGGCGCCCGGCCCGCGCCGACGCCGGCGTTGTTGAACAGCAACTCGACCGACCCGAAGGCCGACCAGGCGTCGTCCGCCAGGCGCTCGAGGTCCTCCTCGCGAGCGACGTCGACCCGCGCGGCCAGGGCGCCTGCGCCCAGCGCTTCCACCTCGCGGGCGACGCTCTCCGCGGCGTCCTTCTCCACGTCAGCCACAGCGACGTTCGCGCCCTCGCGCGCCAGGGCCAGCGCGATGGCGCGGCCGATGCCGTTGCCGCCGCCGGTGATGACCGCCGAACGGCCACGGAGTTCCATCATCGATCTCCTTGATTGGGGGCCTTGGTGTAGACGCCTAGCCCCGCAGCAGCGGCAGGACGTCGTCCGTGAACCGCTCCGCGGCTTCACGTGCCGGCGGGCTCGGCGAGGCGAAGTTGGGCCCCGTGACCGCGAACTTGTCGATACCCAGATCGAGCAGCGCTTCGATTCGCGCAGCGCAGTGCTCCGGGCTGCCGACGATCGCGTAGTCGTCGATGAACTCGTCCGTCAGCGCGGCCGTCTGCTGCCCGCCTTCGCGGCCGTGGGCGGTCATGTCGTAGCTGTCGTGGAGCTTGTGGAACACGTCGGCCTGCTGCTCGTCGGCGGGTCCGGCGATCTCTCCATACATGACCGAGAAGCGGGCGAACAGGCCGGTGGACGCGCGGCCGAGCTCGCGGCCGACTTCCGGGTCCTCGCAGCAGACGACGTTGACGTAAGCGCCGAAGCGGAGCGAGTCCGGGTCGCGGCCGGCCTCCGCGGCGGCGCCGCGGGCCGTCTCGATTCCCCATGCGACGCGTTTCGGGTCGGCGCCGACGGCGAGCATGACCCGGTCGGCCTGGCGGGCGGCGATGCCGATCACCTTGGGCCCCGTGGCCGCGACCTCGACCGGCACCTTCGGCCCGTCGCCGATCCAGCGGATGCGGCTCGCGGCAGGCCCGTGCGCGAGCCCGAGCTTCTCCGCGAGCGGCGCGGCCTCGTCCGCAATCCCGGTGTCCTCGAACGCGACTTCCTCGCCGCGGAGATACGTCTGCAGAACGGCGAGGTAGTTCTCGAACCATCCGAGCCGGGCCGGCGCCCGGCCGAGGTGCGCGAGCGCGCTGTCGCCGCGGCCGATCCCCAGCACCATGCGACCGCGCGACACCCGCTGGACCGAGAGGGCCGACGAGGCGGTCGCCGCCGGATGGCGCGTGACCGGGTTCGTCACCGAAGTCGCTACGCGCAGCGTCCCGGTAGCGGTGGCGCCCAGCGCCAGGCAGACGTACGGATCGCCGGAGAGGTTCTGCGAATCGACGACGTTCATGCCGTCCCAACCCCTGGCCTCCGCCTCGCGAGCGAACTCGGCGCTCCGGGTCGGCGCGGCAACGGTTGCGGTCCAGAACTCCATGGCCGTTCTCCTTATCTGCTCAGTCCCGTGAGCGCGCACGATATCGGTCGGCCAGGTCGCGGATCTCCCGCTTCGCTGTGGGCGTCCGCCCGCAGGCTGTTCGGGAGAGTCCGAGCGAGTACGCTCCGGTCCCGCTGCGGCCGGGCAGTATAGTGCTGGCCGGTCAGCCAGTAAATCTGAGGACGACGATGCGACTGAAGAACCCGACAGGAACTTGCCTGGTCCCGGCGGCCCTGATCGCCGCCGGACTCGCAACGGCGGCGCACGCCGACGACTGGCTGCAGTGGCGCGGCCCCGATCGCGCCGGAATCTCCACGGAGACCGGCCTTCTGGACGAGTGGCCGCCGGAAGGCCCCGCGGTCAACTGGCAGATCGAGACGCTCGGCCACGGCTACGGGACGGTCGCCGTGGAGGGCGATGCGATCTACGTCCAGGGCACGCGCGATGGCCAGAGCGCCGTGTTCCGCCTGCGGGCGAGCGATGGCGGCGAAGTGTGGATGCGCAAGCTGGGCCCCTACTACGACCATCCGGACAGAGGCGACGGTCCGCGCTCGGTGCCGACCCTCCAGGGCGACTCCCTCTTCGTGCTGAACGGAATGGGCGAGGCGGCGAAGCTCGCCAAGGACTCGGGCGAGGTGATCTGGCAGTTCAACATGCTCGAGCGCTTCGGCAGTCCGAACACGCGCTGGGGCATCAGCGAGTCTCCGCTCGTCGTGCGCGACCGGGTCTTCGTCATGCCGGGCGGCCGGGACGGCGCGATCGCGGCGCTCTCGGCGGCCGACGGCAGCACGATCTGGCGTTCCAGCGAACTCGGTGACGTGGCCTCGTACTCTTCCCTCGTCCTGCGCGAGATCGCGGGCACCGAGGTGCTGCTCGGCTTCACGGGTCAGGCCGGGGTCGGCGTCCGCGCCGATGACGGAGCGCTCCTCTGGCGCTACGAGCGGCCATCGACGGTGAACGCCATCAACATCACGACCCCGGTGCTCCATGACGACCTCGTCTTCTACTCGGCGTCCTACGGCATCGGTGGCGGCGCCGTTCGGGTCACCGCCGAGGACGAAGGCGGCTCCTTCCTGAGCGAGGAGGCGTACTTCGGAACGCGCCTTCAGAACCACCACGGCGGCGTCGTTGCTCACGAGGGAACTCTCTACAGCTTCTTCGGTCCGGCGCTGACCGCGGTGGACGCGAAGACGGGAGAGGTTCACTGGCGAGCCCGGAGCGTGGGCAAGGGCTCCCTGGTGATGGCCGACGGCAAGCTCTTCCTGCTGAGCGAGTGGAACAAGGTGGGTCTCGCCGTCGCGACGCCCGAGGGATACGAGGAGCGAGGCCGGTTCGAGATCGAGAAGCGCGGAGGTCCCACCTGGGCGCACCCGGTGGTCGCCAACGGTGCCTTCTACATCCGCGACCAGGAGTCGCTGACGTCCTACGACGTCGCAAAGTAGCCTGACTGGAGGAATCGGAGCGATGAGTACTTCCGTGCGCGGTCGTCACGGCTGGGTTCTGGCCGGCACGCTGCTGCTGGCCGCCGCCGTTGCCGGCGCCCAAACCCTGCCTCAGCTCGTGAGGCTGACATCGAGCGGCTACGTCATCGGGTACGTCTCCGAGGAGGACGACTCCGTCCGGGTCTTCCTCGGCGTTCCCTACGCCGAGCCGCCGGTCGGGGATCTACGCTTCCGGCCGCCGCGGCCCGCGATGCCGCCGGAGGTGCCGATCGACGCGCTCGTCGAGCCGCCGTCCTGCATGCAGTCGCCCTACCGGGAGGGCGGCTTCTATGCCCAGCCTCTGGAGGAAGTGAGCGAGGACTGCCTGTACCTGAACATCTGGACCGCGGCGGAGTCCGACAGCGACCGCCTGCCGGTCATGGTCTGGATTCACGGCGGCGCGCTGACGCGCGGGTCGGGTTCGCTGCCGCTCTACGACGGCACGGCGCTGGCGCGCAAGGGCGTCGTCGTCGTGACGATCAACTACCGGCTCGGCGCCTTCGGCTATCTCGCCCACCCGGCTCTGTCGGCGGAGTCCGACGAGGGAGCATCGGGCAACTACGGCGTGCTCGACCAGATCTTCGCCCTGCAGTGGGTGAGGGACAACATCGCGACCTTCGGCGGCGACCCGGACCGGGTGACGATCTTCGGCGAATCGGCCGGCGCCTGGAGCGTCAACGTGCTGCAGGCTTCGCCGCTGGCGCGCGGACTGTTCCACCGCGCGATCGGCCAGAGCGGCGGCTTCTTCGACGGGTTGCCGGCGCTTCGCTCGTCGGAGGACGGTTCGGCCGAGGGCGCTGGCGAGGCCTTCGCCAAGCGGTTGGGCATCGAGGGCGGCGACGCGGCTGCCCGCCTGCGCGAGCTGGACGCCGGGACGATTCTCGCCGAGGCCTCGAAGCAGGGCGCCTTCGCGACGAGGCCGAACGTCGACGGCTGGGTGCTGCCCAAGCAGGTCGCCGAGATCTACCGGGCCGGCGAACAGGCGAACGTGCCGGTGCTGGTCGGCTCGAACCGGGACGAGGCGACCAGCCTGATGGGCGGCATGCTGCCGTCGAACAAGTCCGGCGTCGAGTTCATGGTCAGGAGCCAGTTCGCGGACGTGGCGGACGAGTTCTTCGAGGCCTATCCGGTGCCGGACGACGCGGCGGCCAGGAGGGCCTTCATCGACGCCTTCTCCGACCGCGTCTTCGCATGGCATATGAAGACTTGGGCGACTCTCTCGGAGACGGTGTCGTCACCGGCATACCTGTACTTCTTCACTCACGCCCCACCACACCCCGAGAAGGACATCTACGGCGCCTACCACGCCGCCGAGATCGCCTACGCCTTCGACAACCTGGACAAGCTGGACTACGAGTACGCGGAAGAGGACCGCGAACTTGCCGAGGCGATGTCCGGCTACTGGGTCGCTTTCGCCTCGACCGGCGACCCGAACCCGCTGGCCGATTCAGGCCTGCCGGCCTGGCCGAAGTTCAAGCCGGATACGGCCCGGCACCTCGAGTTCGGCTCGACGATCGAAGCGGGCAGCCACCTCCACCGGGAGCGCATGGCATTATGGGATCGTTTCTTAGAGGTGACCCAGCCATGAATCGATGCGCTCCTGTCCTCGCGATCGCCATCCTGTTGCCGCTCGCCGCCGCCGCGCAGCAGCAGGGCGACACACCGCCGCCGCTGAACATCGTCGGCCTGACCGGCCTCTCCTTCGGCGCCTGGATCGAGCCCGAAACGAAGATGGAGGACTGGGTCCAGATGGCCAGGTTCGTCTGCCAAGCTGAGGAGTTCTGCAAGATCAACGTATTCGACGGCCCGGACCTCGCAACCCACGCCGACCCGGTTCCCGAAGAGAACCGGAAGGGCCTGAAGTACGTGCTCACGTACGAGAAAGGCGAGTCCCCGCCGGTCACGGTGCGCGAAGCCAATCCCGAAGAGGGCGAAGAGCCCCGCGAGTGGACCTTCGACTAGCCGACCGGGTGCGCCGGCGCACCTAGTACGCGGCCAGTTCCATGCGAGTCAGCGCTGCGAGGACGCAGCACTGACTCCTAGCGGTTGCGCGGAAACCCGAGGTCGACCTGGCTCTCCGCCGGGTCGGGCCAGCGCGCGGTGACCACCTTCGCCTTCGTGTAGAAGTGGACGCCCTCCGGGCCGTACATGTGGGTGTCGCCGAAGAGGGACTGCTTCCAGCCGCCGAAGGAGTGGTAGCCGACGGGCACGGGGATCGGCACGTTGACGCCGACCATGCCGGCGTCGGCGTCCTCCTGGAACTGCCGGGCGGCGCCGCCGTCGCGGGTGAAGATCGCGGTGCCGTTGCCCCAGGGGTTCCGCTCGACGAGCTCGACCGCCTCCTGATAGGTGTCGGCGCGGACGACGCATAGCACCGGGCCGAAGATCTCGTCGCGGTAGACGGTCATGTCGGGCGTCACGTTGTCGAGCAGCGAGACGCCGAGGAAGAAGCCGTCGCCGTCGAAGTCCGCCTCGCGGCCGTCGACGACCACGGTGGCGCCCTCCTCGGCGCCGGCGCCGACGTAGCCGGCCACCCGGTCGCGGTGCTCGCGGGTGATCAGCGGGCCCATCTCGGACTTCCCGTCCATGCCGGGGCCGATCTGGAGCTTGCCCATCCGGTCCTGGATCGCGCCGACCAGGGGATCGCCGACGCCGCCCACCGCGACGACGACGGACACCGCCATGCAGCGCTCGCCGGCCGAGCCGTAGGCGGCCGACACCGCGGCGTCGGCGGCCAGGTCCACGTCTGCGTCGGGCAGTACCACCATGTGGTTCTTGGCGCCGCCCAGCGCCTGTACCCGCTTGCCGGCGCCGGTACCCGTCTCGTAGACGTAGCGGGCGATCGGCGTCGAGCCGACGAAGCTCACGGCCGCGACGTCCGGGTGCGTCAGCAGGCGGTCGACCGCCACCTTGTCGCCGTTGACCACGTTGAACACGCCGGGCGGGAACCCGGCCTGGTCGAAAAGCTCCGCCAGCAGCAGCGGCGCCGACGGGTCGCGCTCGGACGGCTTGAGCACGAACGTGTTGCCGCAGGCGATCGCGTTGGGGAACATCCACAGCGGCACCATCGCCGGGAAGTTGAAGGGCGTGATTCCGGCCACGACGCCGAGCGGCTCCCGCACCGAGTAGACGTCGACGCCGGTCGAGGCCTGGGAGTTGTAGCTCCCCTTCAGCAGGTCGGCGAGCCCGCAGGCGTACTCGATGTTCTCGAGGCCCCGGGACACCTCGCCGGCGGCGTCGGAGAGCACCTTGCCGTGCTCGGCCGTCAGCAGCCGCGCGAGCTCGTCCGTGTGCGTCTCGACCAGGTTGCGGAAGGAGTACATCAGTTTGGTGCGCACCGCGAGCGAGGTGCGCCGCCAGTCGCCGAAGGCGTCCCTGGCCGCCGCAACCGCGGCGTCGACCTCGTCCGTGCTGGCCAGTCCGACCGCCGCGGTCTGTTTGCCGGTGGCCGGGTTGAACACCGGGTGGGTCCTGCCGGAGCGGGCGGCGAGGCGGTTTCCGTTGACGTGATGCTCGATCGTTTTCATCGTGGTGCTCTCCTGCCGTCCAGCCTACTAGCCCGAAGCTGCGAGGAAACACGCCTCACAACTGGGTGCGCCGGCGCCCCCGCCGGCATCCGGCGCAGGGCGCCGGCCTCCGGACCCTCTGCCGCGCTGGCGTCGCTACTCGTCGCAGCCGTCGTAGCGCCAGTGCCACGGTTCCCAGTCGAAGCCCCCGGCGTTGCCGAGCGGGTAGCTCTCGGTGAAGCAGAAGTCGGCGGCGTGTTTCCGCAGCCACTGGTACGCGGGCACGTCCTTGAAGTCCGCGTCGCTGGGCACGAAGTCCACTGCGCGGCCGGTAATGTGCTCGGAGTAACCCGGAGGCGCGGTCCAACGGACGGCGTTCAGAAACGGTCGGCCCTTGGCCAGGAGTTTCTCGAGAATCCGCTTCTGGAACCCGAAGCTGCGGAAGCCGGAGTCGATCGACAGAGCGATCTGATCCTCTCGTGCCGCGGCAGCCATCGCGACGACTGCGTCGCGCGTATCCGGGGTGACGTAGATGCCGAGTTCGCCGGTGAGCGCGGCCGGCAACTTGACCAGGCGGGACGGGTCGGCGGTCTCCGCGATCCGATTGCCTCGCCAGGGTGGCGGCACGGCGTAGACGGCGCCGTTCAGCTCGACCTGTTCCACAGCCGGCTCCTGCGGATGAACCGCGGCCGGCAGTGTCGGGAACAGACAGCAGAGGACGGCCGCGGCGAGGGAGCGCGGCGCTCGATCGCGAGCGGTTCTGCGGCCGAAGCAGCACATGGTTGAAGTATGCCGTCAGAGGGCTTGCGCACCAGTCCTCGGAGCGTCAACCGGTGGTAGCATTGCAGGCCCTTCAAGCGATCGGTCCAGTCTGCCTCAAGTAAGGACTCCAGCCATGCGCAAACTCACTCTCGCCTCGCTCGCCCTGTTCCTCGTCGCGCTTCCGGCCCTGGCCGCGGAGGGAGACGGCATCAAGCGGATGCCCAACGGCAAGCCCGATCTTTCGGGCGTGTACGACGCCGGCACTGTCACGCCGGTGGACCGCCCACCGCAGTACGGCGAGAACCTCTACCTGAGTCCGGAGGAGGCGCAGGCCCTCGAAGACGAGAGGAATGAGTTCTGGCGCGAGGTCGAAGAGGAGGGCAAGGGCGGCGGTGCCGAGCGGACGGCCCCGGTCAAGGGCGGCGACGGCGACAACCGCTTCGGCGGCGGCGGCGTCGGCGGCTACAACGCCTTCTGGATCGACCCGGGCTCCGAGGCGGTCGTCGTCGACGGCAAGTTCCGCACGTCGATCATCTACGAGCCGAAGAACGGCCGGCGGCCCCGGATGACGCCCGCGGCGATGCGGCGGATGGCGACGAACTTCGCGTCGTTCATCCATAACAACGACGGCACGGCCTCCTGGCTCGACCATGACGGCCCCGGGCCGTTCGACGGCCCCGAGACCCTGGCCCTGGCCGAGCGCTGCCTGCTCGGCTTCGTCGGCGGACCTCCGCTGCTGCCCAGCCTGTACAACAACTACGCGCGCATCGTGCAGACCGAGAACCACGTCGTCATCATGGCGGAGATGGTCCACGACGCGCGGATCGTGCCCATCGACGGGGAGCACGGCCCCGACGATGTCGACTGGTGGCTCGGCGATGGCGTAGGCCACTGGGATGGCGACACGCTGGTCGTCACAAGCCGCAACTTCCGCAACGAGACCGGCCTCCCCGGAGGCAGCGAGACGATGGTCGTGGAGGAGCGCTTCACCCGAACCGAGGACGGCAACCTCCTGTACCACTTCCGGGTCGATGATCCGAACTCGTGGACGGAGCCCTGGGCCGGCGAGTACACCTGGCAGGCCAAGGACAGCCGCGTTTACGAGTACGCCTGCCACGAAGGCAACTACGCGATGGGCAACGTCCTGCGGGGCGCCCGTCTGCTCGAATCGGAGTACGACCAGCCCCAGAGTTCCGGCGGCGAGTAGGTCACTGGGTGCGCCGGCGCCCTCGCCGGCATCCGGCGCGAAGCGCCGGTCTCCGTGACTCGCGGAGGCCGGCTACTCCCAGCGGAACGCCCGGACCGCGAGCCCGAAGCAGAGGATGGCCCACACGGCCAGCCCCAGGATCGAGCCGCCCTGGCTGAACAGCGTCTCGCCGTTGTTCACCATGGCTCGCATCGCGTCCGCCAGGAAGGTCAGGGGCAGCAGCTTCGCGAAGCCGAGCAGCCAGTCCGGCAGCGCGGTCTGGGGGAAGAACACGCCGGACAGGAACATCAACGGCAGCGACACGATGTTCGCCAGGGGCGCCGCGGTGTTCTCCGTCTTCGCGATGCCGGAGATCGCCAGGCCGAGTGAGGCGAAGACGAGGCCGCCGAGGAAGATCAGCGGAATGACCTCCAGCCAGAAGAGGGGGTAGCCCGGCGCCACGTCGACGCGGGAGACGAGGATGCCGACGAGCAGGAGCACGTTCGTCTGGATCACGAGCAGCAGCAGCCTGGTCGTGAGCGAACCGACCAGGAAGTGATTCGGGCCGATGGGCGTGGCGTAGAGGCGCTTGAGCACGCCCTGATTCCGCAGCCGCACCAGCGTGAAGACGACGCCGAAGAGCGCGCTCTGCATGATCGCCAGCGAGACGATCCCCGGGACGATAAACCCCTTGTAGCCCTGGCCGCGGCCGGCGACTTCGGTGGCGGCGATCGTCGCCCAGTTCTCGACCCGGTACTCGGCCGGGACGTTCGCGACGGACTTGAAGACGCCTTCCAGCACCTGGCCGAGGATGGACCGGGCGGCCTCCGCCTCCTGGGCCTTCCTGCCGTCGAAGGTCAGGTCGATCGTCGAGGAGGCGCCGAGTTCGCCGAAGCCCTCCGGGATCACCAGGACCGCGGTGATGTCGCCGGCGAGGACCTCCGAGCGCAGGAACTCGGCGTCGTCCGACTCCGGGACGTTGAAGAGCGGCTCGCCGCCGAGGTCGCCCTTCAGCACGGAAACCAGCAGGGTCGATGCCTGGTTCTTCGCCTGGTCGACGATGCCCACGCTCGGCGGAGCGAAGCTGCCGAAGTCGAAGAGGCCGAAGACGACCATCATCACGGTCGGGAACGCCAGCGACCAGAAGAGCGCCGCCCGGTCGCGGAAGAACATCTTCAGTTCGGCGGCGATGAAGGCCGCGTAGATCTTCATCCTGGGACCCCTACTCGACGAGCTGGTGCCCGGTCAGATCGAGGAAGACGTCTTCGAGCGTCAGGGCGCCGTCCCGGCGGACCGACTGGCCGCCGCGCTTCGCCAACTGCTCGATCAATGTCTGCGGCGCGTCGACCGCGACGATCGAGCCTCGGTCGATGACCGCCACGCGGTCGCAGAGAACCTCCGCCTCTTCCATGTAGTGGGTGGTCAGCATGATCGCCATGCCGTCGGAGCGCAGGCCGTCGATCAGCTTCCACATCCTGCGGCGCGCCTGGGGATCGAGCCCGGTCGTCGGCTCGTCGAGGAACATCGCGACCGGCTCGTTGACCATGGCGACGGCGATCGAGAAGCGCTGCCGCTGGCCGCCCGAGAGGTGCTTGTACCGGGACTTCGCCCGATCCGCCAGGTCGACCCTGGCCAGCATGTCGTCCGGCGAAGCGTCCGAGGCGTAGAGCGTCGCGAACAACTGGACCGTCTCGCGGAGCGTCAGGTTGTCGAAGAAGGCGTTCTGCTGGAGCTGGACGCCGATCATGCTCTTGACCCGCCGCCGGTTCTTCTTCACGCCGACGCCGTCGATGAACGCCTCGCCGCCGTCCGCCTGGCGGAGTCCCTCCAGGATCTCGACCGTGGTCGTCTTGCCGGCCCCGTTCGGGCCCAGCATGCCGAAGATCTCGCCGCGATGGACCTGGAACGAGACCCCGTCGACGGCTACGAGCTCCCCGTAGCTCTTGCGCAGGTCCCGGACGTCGATCACGACGTCGTTGGTCATCGCCGCGACTGCGATCTCAGTCGTCGAGACTCGCCCAGACGTAGCCGATCCAGACCGGCTCCGGCGACAGCGGCCCGTTACCGTACGGCGCGTACTTCTCCGGCAGACCGTCCTTCTGGACGTCCTCGAGCGACTTGCCGGCGCGCTTCTGCCGGTCGATGTGGTCGATCGTCTCCGCCACGTAGTCGTGGTACTTCTGCAGGTCGGCCTTCGTCGCCAGCGGTCCGTGACCGGGGATGATCTTCGTCTCGTCGTCGACGATCTCGAGCAGTTGGGCCATGTTGTCGCGCAGGCCGAGCGCGCTGCCGCCGACGTCCCGGTCGATGTACGGGTAGCCGCCGAGGTTCGGGAACTGGTCGCCGGCGTGGACCACGTTCGAGTCGCGGAAGAAGATCGCCGCGTCGCCGTCCGTGTGCGCCGGGTTGCCGAAGTGGATCACGTCGATCGCCTCGCCATTCCAGTGCAGGGTGACGCTCTCGTTGAACGTGACGATCGGCAGCGCCTCGGAGGGGAACGGCGTGGCCGAGAAGTTCGCGCCGGCGTGCCGGTTCTCCAGCAGGCGCTTGCGCACGTTCGCGTGCGCGACGATCGCGGAGTCCGCGCCGAAGCCGGCGTTGCCGCCCGCGTGATCGAAGTGGTAGTGCGAGTTGACGACGAAGTCGATCCGGCCCTCCTGGATCTTCGCGACCGCCGCCTTGATCTTCGGCACGACCGGCATCATCGCGTCGTCGACGATCAGGATGCCGTCCTCGCCCGCGGAGACCGCAAGGTTGCCGGCCAGCCCGGGCTCGGGCAGGAGCAGGTAGACCGTGTCGCTCAACTGGGTCTGGTGCCAGACGATCTGGTCACCGGCCCGTTTGGCCCAGTCGTCGATGTCGAGCTGGGCCGCCGCGGGAACAGCGACCGCGAGGCTCAGGGCCGCGACCGCGAGGTAGAGCCGGGCCCGGGGACCGCGTCGGTTCAGGGTGTTCTGGGTCATCGTGCTGGTTCCTCGTCGTCAGACGGTCGTGTTCGCCGTGCGTGCGGCCGACAAACTACATGATCCCCCGGAAACGGGACGGCGCCGTCTCACGTCGTATGGCGACCGATGGATATTTTGTCTAGAATGTCCACTTCAGACTCGTTTGAGGAGACGCGAACGTGCGAACCGTCAGCGCAACCGAGGCGAAGCAGAGACTTGCGGCAATCCTCGACGCCGCGCAGCACGAGCCGATCATGGTCCGCCGCCAGAAACGGGAGGTGGCGGTCGTTCTGTCGCCCAGGGAATACGAACGGCTACGCGGACTGAACCTCCAGGAACTCGACCAGTACTGCGACCGGATCGCGGTTCAGGCGGCGGAGAGAGGCCTTACGGAAGAGAAGCTCGCCGAGATCCTGGATGGAAAGAGTGCCGACGCGGGTCGTCGTTGACACCAACCTTCTCATCGGCCGGCTACTGCTGCCGCGGTCGACCCCGGGCGAGGCTGTGCGGAAAGCCGAGAGGGATGGTCTGGTCCTCGCGTCGAGGGCAACGCTCGAGGAGTTGGCGGATGTCCTTGGTCGGAGGAAGTTCGACCCCTATGTGAGCATCCAGCAGCGTCAGGAGTACGTTCGTCTGCTCCTGCGGACCGTCGAAGTGATCACGATCCGGCACCGGGTGCGGCGATGCAGGGATCCTCGGGACGACAAGTTCCTTGAACTGGCCCTGAGCGGGGAGGCGGACCTGGTCCTCACGGGAGATCGAGACCTGCTGGCCCTGAACCCGTTTCGTGGAATCGAGATCATGACCGCGGGAGAGTACGTTCAACCCGGCTGAAGCGGCGCGCACGCGAGCGGGTTCGGAACGGCAGCCGGCGGCGGGCGGTCCCGGATTGCGCCGGGCCGAGGCCGGTTAGCGCCGCGACGACGGCTGCAACCCCCGGCTCTCCTTCGTCGACACCAACTCCACGAGCCCCTTCTCCCCCTCGATCACGACCTGCATCTCGGCATCTCCCTCCGACACCTCGACATCCAGCCCGAGACCGGCCAGCACCGCCGCGAGATCCCCCGCATCCGGCGTCGAGATCCCGAACGACACGAACTCCCCGCCTGTCGGGGTCGTCGCTGCCGGATGCGGAGACTCTCGCCAGTCGATGAAGAACGGCATCCCGTAGCCGCCGCCCTGCGGAAACAGCAGATCCCAAACGAGCAAGCCGCCGTCCGCCGTGCGCCGCCGCGTCTCCACGGGGCCGGCCGACGGGATCCCCGCCTCCTCGAGCAGGCCCTTCGTGACGACGAGATCCCCCTGCGCCGCCCAGGTCACCAACCCCCCGGCACTCATCGCGGCCATGCCCGTGACCATCTGGCTCTCGACCGCCTGCGCCGGGTCCGGCGCGATGATCTCAAGGTAGGTGTCGCCAAGGCTCAACAAGGCATTGCGCGTGCCGAGACCCTCGTGCGAGCCGCCGAAGGCAGGCGCCACGCCGAAGGCTCCCTCGGCCCACGCCATGCCTTCGTCGAGATCGGCAACGGCGTACATGAAGTGGTCGATCTTCATCCGCGGGTTTTCCTGGGCGCTGTCGGACGGGCTCCCAGGCCGCCTGCCGGCTGTGGTCGCCGGCGCGACCTGAGGCGAACAATAAACAAAACAGCGCCGACGGTCGTCCTGTTCATCAAAGCCGCTGCATAAAGCCGCTGCATCTTACGGAGGGAGCCTGCCATGAGAGAGTCCATTCTGATCGCCGTTGTCGTCGCCCTGACGTTCGCGCCCATAGCAGCGGCCGCCGACAACGCCGCCGTCCTCGGCAAATGGGAGTCGACGACCGAGACGCCCCAGGGGACCTTCGAGGTCGTGTACGAGTTCACGGAGGTCGACGGCGAACTCAAGGGCACCTGGACCAACCCCCGCCGGAACGGCGACCTGAAGAACGTGTCCTGGGACGGCGAGACGCTCAAGTTCGGCCGCGAGATCGGCAGGGGCGGCCAGACCTTCAACCTCAACTTCGAGGCGACGGTGGACGGCGACGCCATGACCGGCAAGATGATCACTCCCCGCGGCGAGCGCGGGTTCACGGCGAGCCGCAGCGAGTAGTCCCACACTGGGTGCGCCGGCGCCCCCGCCGGCCTGTAGCCGCGGGTCTTCTGACCCGCGGAGAACAACGGCCGCGAAGCGGCGACGATCCCCTACTCCAGGTGCTTCTTGAAGAACGCACTCACCTCCGCGAACACGTCTTCCGATTCCGGGGACCCCACGAGGATCAGGTAGTCGGCGTGGGCCACGCCCTCGTACACATGCAGGTCCGCCACCACGCCGGCAGCGCGCAACTTGCGGTGGGTCCGCGCCGTGTCGCTCAGGAACATGTCGCGGGTACCGGTGATCAGGTAGGTCGGCGGGAACCCCTCGAAGTCGCCGTAGACGGGTGAGAGCAGCGGGTCCTTCAGGTCATGGCCATCGGCGTAGAGCCGCGCCGCGGCGCCGAGAAACCCGTCGTAGGTCACCAGGATGCGGTCCAGCCCTTCGTTCGTGAACAGGCTGTCGCTCGTCTTGGTCAGGTCCGCCCAGGGCGTTCCGGCGTAGATGGCGCCGGGCACCTCGAGACCGAGGGCGATGAAGCGGTGTACCGCGGCCAGCGACAGCCCGCCGCCCGCGGACGTACCGCCGATGGCGATCGACTTCGCGGACCGGTTCTCCAGCAGGTGCTTGTAGACCGAGACCACGTCCTCGACCGCGGCGGGGAACGGGTGCTCCGGCGGCATGCGGTAGTCGACGGACAGGGCCACGATGCCCGCCCGGGACGCGACCATGGCCGCTTCGGTGACCGAGGCGTCGCCGCCGTTCAGGACGTAGCCGCCGCCGTGAACGTGCAGGAAGAGGTGGTCCGTGTGCCGGGGATGGACCTTCTCGGGTGCCACCCGGTAGACCGTCACTCCCTCGACCTCGGCCTTCTCGATCGAGACGCCGAACCCACTCGCGATCTGGTCGAGGTTGGCGTTGGCTGTCGCCTTCTGCATCACCAGCCACTGCTCGTCGCTCTGCGGCGTCTGCTGCCTGGACGCCGCCACGCTGGGCGCGGGCACTGCCGCGAGGGCGGCCTGGAGTTGCTCGCTCGCACCGGCCGGCGGCGGCACCACGCGCTCATCGACGGTCCAGGAACCGGACTCCTGGGCTGCCGCTGGCTGAAGGCCGGCGACGGTGAACGCGAGTGCCAGGCTCGACGCCAAGGCAACGGCCGGCAGGGTTCGCGGCTTCGATCTCTTCATGGGGATCCTCCTGGAGGGCAATGCCGATGCAAGTAGCACGCGGACGATACCCTCCACATCGGTTCACACTGGGACTCCCCACCATTTTGCAAGTGGGTGTATCGCCCGCGATCGGTGTTGGGCGTTGTTCGGTTTTCCGCAGTCACGTCGAGCGGTGAGGCGAGCCGGTGGCTGGGTTGAGGTGGTTTCGCGGTTTGGAGTTGTCGGGTTCGCCGGGCAGTTGGGTTGAGGGTTGGGCGGGCTGATGCGGGGTTTCCGGTTCGGGGTTTCCGGTGACTGGGTTTTGTGGTGGTTGAGGTCGGGCATGTTCGCGCGCGGCGGTAGGGGCGTCGGTGTGTTCGTCGTGGCGTTCCTTCCCGGTCGGTGGGTGGAAGAGCGTGCGATCGCGGAGCATGGCGCAGGCGATGCGGAGGAGTCGATCGCCGACGATTCGCAGGGCGTGTCCGTGCGTCTTGCCTCGGGTTCGTGCGCGGTCGTACCTGGTTCGGGATTCGCTGTCTCGCTGTACGGCTACTCTGGCCCAGTGGTAGACGGCGTCGGCGAGTCTGTGGTTTCTGGCTCGGCGCTGTCGGACGGTTTTCCTGTTGCCGGACCTGACGGTGACGGGTGCTACTCCGGCGAGGCATCGCAGGGCCGCGTGGTCGCGTTGGTTCAGTGCCTGTTCGGCCTCGGTCAGGAGGGTGGCGAGTACGTGGTTTCCGATTCCGGGTATGGAGTCGAGGATGGCGGCGTCGCGGAGTTCGTCGTCGTCGTGCCTTGTTTGTTTGGCCTGCTGGAGGGTTTGCTCAAGCTGGCGTCTGGCCTTGTCGATTTGCGCGTTGTACTGCTCGAGGATCGGCAGCAGGCTCAGGATGCGGTTTCTGGCGCACTCGACACTGGCGCTTCGTCGCTTGATCGGCTGTGCTTTGAGGCGGTCGGCGAGCTGGTCGGCGTCGACCCGGCGGACGCGGTGCTTCGCGAGCAGTTTGGCGAGGGTGGACTTCCTGACGCGCCGGGCCTTTTCCGGGGTGGGCAGGCGCTTCCACAGGTCGATCGCCCAGGGCGTCGTCACGTCGCCGTCCGTCGCGTCGAGAAACTGCGGGTAGTAGTCCACGAGATGCTGTCGGATGCGGTTCGCGATCCCGTTGCGGTCTTCGACGAGTTCCTTCCTGGCGCGGGCGGCGCCTCGCATTTCGATGACGTCGTCGTCGGGCTCTTGGACCGGTCTGAGGCAGTCCGGGTCGGTACGCAGCGCCGAGGCCAGGGCCTTGGCGTCTCGCCGGTCGTCCTTGGCGCCGGCGGCGGAGAAGCGGTCGCGGAAGCGGTCGAGCTGCATGGGGTTGATGGAGTGGACGGGGAAGCCCGATTCCATCAGGGTTTCGACCACAGGTCCGTGCGGCACTTCGATGGCGACCTTGATCAGGTTCGCCGGTCGTCGGCCGCGGTCGAGGAGCCAGTCGTTCATGGCGGCAAGTCCCCTGCCGCCATGGTCGAAGGCTCGTTGTTTGACCACCTTGCCCCGGTGATCCATCAGGCAGACGTGGTGTTTTCGGCTTCCCCAGTCCACGCCGGCGGTAAACGTCGTCGTCATGTCCTCCCTCCTGGTGCGTTAGCGTTGGCTTGTCGGCTCACCGCGATGCCGTTCGGTACCTGTACTGGCGCTCATGGCGCATACTCCCCACTGGATGTCCATCGCGGTGCAGGCAGCCAGGGCACAAATCCCAGTTGGGTGCTCAAGGCACAGTGCGCCGTTGGTGCTCCTGGCTGCCCGCCGACTTCACAAGGCTCCGGACAGCGCCGCGGGAGGGGGCGCCGCGGCGCGGGCTGCGGAAGCTGCCGGTCCCGCGGAAAACGGCAAGCCGTTTACCGCCGGACCTTGGAAAACCGGCGGACCGGTTTCCCACAGCTGCCGCAGCCTCGGCGACTACGGCGGATCGGTACGGGACGGTGACCGGAATCAACCCCGGAAAGGTACAGGTGCGCCGGCGTCCCCGCCGGCTTCTGAGAAGGACGCGCCGCGAAGCGGCGACCATACTCCGGCACAACCCCTACGCTCGAATCCGTGAAGCACCCTTCCGTCGTTCTCGCCCTCGCCCTCGCCGTACCCGTGTCCGCCCAGTGGACGCCGCCATCCCTCTACGATTCCGCTGAGCCAACCCGGAGCTGCGAGAGCCTCGCAACCCTCGATCTGCTCGACGCCACCGTCGAGTCGGCGACGATCGACACCGCCGGCGCCAGCGGCCCGCCGTACTGCCGCGTGACCATCATCGCCACCCACCCGCCGGCCAACGACCGCGTCACGATCTGGGTCGCCCTGCCCATAGAGAACTGGAACGGCCGCTTCCTCGGCACCGGCGGCGGCGGCTTCTCCGGCGGCAGTCCGCGCTCCCTCCCGGGCGCCGTTCGGGAAGGTTTCGCGGCGGCGGCCACCGACACCGGCCACGAAGGGAGCAGCGGCAGCTTCGCCCTCGGACCGGACGGCGCCCTGGAGTGGATGCTGATCCGGGACAACGCCTACCTCGGCATCCACGCGATGACCCGGGTGGGCAAGGAGCTCACCGAGGCCTTCTACGGCCGAGCGCCGGGCTACTCCTACTTCCGCGGCTGCTCGACCGGCGGCCGTCAGGGGCTGATGGAGGTCCAGCGCTACCCCGACGACTACGACGGCGTGCTCTCCGGCGCACCGGCGATCAACTGGGACCGGCTCCACCTCGGCCAGATGTGGGGCCAACTCGTCATGCTCGAGAGCGGCCACTTCGTCCGGCCGTGCGCCTTCCGGCTCGCCCAGGCAAAGGCCGTCGAAGCCTGCGATCTCCAGGACGGTCTCGCGGACGGCGTGATCCCCGAGCCGCGGCAGTGTCCGTTCGATCCCGGGGAGCTTCTCGGCGCCGATGCCGGGAACGGGGACTGCGGCCCGATCACCGAAGCGGACGTCGCCGTCATCCGGAAGATCATCGAAGGCCCGCGCCGGCGAGACGGCTCCTTCCTCTGGTACGGCCTGGCGCCCGGGACGAACTTCCTCTCGCTCAACGGCACCGCCGCCGACCCGCCGGCGGGCCGGCCCATGCCGATCACCCTCGACTGGTTCCGCTACTTCCTCGCCCGCGACCCGGAGTGGGACTGGACCGGCCTCACCCGCGCTTCCTACGAGCACTACTGGGACCAGTCCGTGGAGGAGTTCGGTCGCGTGTTCGGCACGGACCGCACGGACTTGTCCGGCTTCCGCGACCGCGGCGGCAAGGCGATCGTCTGGCACGGCTGGTCGGATCCGTTGATCTACGCACAGGGGACGGTCGACTGGTTCGAAGGCGTCCAGGCGCGCATCGGTGAGACGGACGCCTTCCTGCGCCTCTTCATGGTCCCCGGCGCGCTGCATTGCCGCGACATTCCGGGCCGCACTCCGGACAACGCCTTCGCCGCGGTCGTCCGCTGGGTCGAGGACGGGGTCGCTCCCGAGACCCTCCCCGCCACGCGCCGGGACGAGAACGGCGCTCTCATCGAATCGCGTCCCATCTGCCGCTACCCGAAGGTCGCGATCTACTCCGGCAGCGGCGAACCTAGCGACGCCGGGAGCTTCGAGTGCAGGGAAGAGGTGCTGGACCGGGAGGAGGGCCAATGAGCAGGGAGGATCCGACGAAGGGTGGCAGCGACTTCAGCGGCCGGATCGCCGTGGTGACCGGAGGCGGTGCCCGAGGCGACGGGATCGGCAACGGACGCGCGGCCGCGTTGCTGCTGGCACGGGCCGGCGCCGAGGTCGTGATCGTCGACCGGAACGAGGAAGCGGGACGCGGCACCGTCGAGATGATCGAAAAGGAAGGCGGCACGGCCGATTTCTTCGTCGGCGACGTGACGAACGAGGACGACTGCTCCTCCCTGGCTTCCTTCACCGTGGATCGCTTCGGACCGCCGACGGTGCTGATCAACAACGTCGGCATCGGAGCGCCAGGCACCGTCCTCGACACCGAACCGGACTTCTGGGACCGGGTGATGAAGGTCAACGTCGCGTCGATGTACCTGGTCGCCCGTGCCCTGATCCCGGCGATGGCGAAAGCCGGCGGCGGCTCGATCGTCAACATCAGCTCGATCTCCGCGATCCGCCCCAAGGGGCTCACGCCCTACTCGACCTCGAAGGGCGCGGTCGTCTCCCTGACCAGGGCGATGGCCGTCGACCATGCCAGCGACGGGATCCGCGTGAACGTCGTGCTCCCGGGCCCGGTCTGGACCCCGATGGTCCAACGCCCGACGATGACGCCGGAGATCCGCGAACGGCGCAAGAACGCCTCGGCGCTGCGGATCGAGGGAACCGGCTGGGACATCGGTCGGGCCGTGGTCTTCCTGGCTTCCGAACACGCCCGCTACATCACCGGCCAGGCGCTGGTCGTCGACGGCGGCGTCACCGTGCTGTCTCCGGTCCGCTGACTGCCGCCCGCGCTTCCTGGCGATTCCTACCTGCAGGAAAGGTCCTCCAATGCCACGACTTCCCTACCTCGATGTGGACGATCTCGCCCCCGAAGACCGTCGCCTCCTCGATCCGCCGCTCAACCTGTTCAGGGTCCTGGCGTACTGCCCTGAGGGGGCGCGCCTGTTCGGCCGCATGGGCATCTGGATTCGCTTCAAGACGAAGCTCGACCCGCGCCTGCGCCAGATGGCGATCCTGCGCGTCGGCGCCGTCACGCGCACCGAGTACGAGTACAGCCACCACATCGAGCTCGGCCGCCAGTTCGGGCTCTCCGACGACGACATCCGGGCCGTCGTAGCGGGTCCGGACGCCGGGTCGCTCACGGAAGTCGAACGGCTCGTCCTCACCGCCACCGACGAGGCGACGACCGGCGTCGGCATCGGCGCCGAGACCTTCGAGGCGTTGCAGGGCCACCTCGACGAGGGGATGCTCGTCGAACTCACGATGACGATCTCGTACTACAACGGCGTCGTTCGAATGCTGAACTCGCTGGGGATCGACGTCGAGTCCGAGTACGAGCGTTACCTCGAGGAGTTCCCGCTGCCCTAGTGGAGTGCCGGCGGCGCGGCGATACCCTCATCGCTTCCTGGCAACGTGGGCATCCCGCCCGCAAAGGAGGCTCCCCGTGGCTCGACTGCCCTACCTGGACGTGGACGATCTCGCCCCCGAAGACCGGGAGCTGCTCGACCGGCCGATCAACCTGGCGCGGATGCTCGCGCACAGCCCCGCGGGCACGCGGTCGTTCCGCGGCACCGGAGCCTGGATTCGCTGGAAGTCCCGCTTCGATCCGCGGCTGCGCGAGATGGCCATCCTGCGCATAGGCGTCATCACCCGCACCGACTACGAGTACACCCACCACATCGAACTCGGGCGGCAGTTCGGGCTCTCCGACGACGACATCCGCGCCGTCATCGCGGGCCCGGACGCCGGGTCGCTACCGGAACTCGAACGCCTCGTCCTCACCGCCGCCGACGAGGCGACCGAAGGTCTCGAGATCAGCGCCGAGACCTTCGACGCGCTACGCCGTCACCTGGAAGAAGAGCTTCTGGTCGAGCTCACGATCATCATCGCGTTCTACAACGCCGTCGTCCGCGTGCTCCGGTCGCTGGAGATCGACGTCGAGCCCGGCTACGAGCGCTACATGGAGGAGTTCCCGCTCCCGTAGCCCGGCAGCCGCACACTGGGTGCGCCGGCGTCCTCGCCGGCTGCCGCCGCAGGCGGCCAAGTGGACGCGCCGCGAAGCGGCGACCATTCTGCGCCGGAAGCGGCCGCTCTCAGCGCCGCTCCGGCAACTCGGCGAACGTCCCCAGAACGAGTCCTGCGTCGCGGGCTTGCGCCACGAGCTGATCCCACAGTGCACGAAGCTCGGCGGGCTTCCGGTCGCGACCGAGTCCCCTCGGAGTTCGGAAGGCGGCCGGGTTCAGATACTCGATCGGAAGATCGATGAACGGGCGCCTGAAGCCCGAATCGCCGCACTCGGGACTCGCGGGAAAGAAGCTGAACATGCCTTCGACGGGATCGTCAGGCGTCGCTCCCCGGTAGAGGCGGAGCCGGTCGCGGGCCGTTGCACAGGTCTTCGCCGCCGGCGTGTCACCGGTCAGGGGCCGGATGGTCACGTCCAGGAAGGTGTTCGGAACCCAATCTCTGAGTACGGAGCGTGCGTCAGCACCGTGGTAGTCCTTGAAGTCCTTGACGACGAGCACGGTATCGAGCATCCACCGCCACGCACCGTTGCGCTTCTTGGCGCTCCCGAATGCGATGACGGACCCTTCGTCGAGTCGTCTCAGGCCGGGTTTGCTCGGCTGGAAACAGTTCGAGTAGAGGAATCGCGGTCCGAAGATGAAGGGGTCGGTGTTGTGCAGGCCCTCGTAGCTGTTTCTCGGAACGTAGTACGGGCGCCACAACCACCGCGGATAGAGGAAGTCGCCGTCCGGGGGATTGAGTGGGTGTACAAGCTCGGACTCCGCTTCCCACTCGCCCCAGCCGTACAGGTCGCCCGCTTGTTTGCCGCCGCCCTCGTCGATCCAATGGCCGTGCAACTGCATGAACTTCCGAGCATGGCCGTGCTTCTGCGTGTTCCACGTCTTCTCCGGGCCGCGATCGGGCTCATGCTCCCGTCCGGGGTGGGAGAGCTGAACGAAGCAACGGTTACGGGCCAACCTGCTACGCCTCTTGGGGGGTCGTTGAGAGCAGCGCTGATTAGCGTCTCGGGAGCGGCCGTCGGGCCTTCACGAGCGATTCGGCGCTCCGGTGACGTTGAACGCGACGGCGCGAACCCTACTCCAAGGTGGCCAAGTGGCAGGGAAATCTGCCGGGCAAGCCGCCGGACAATCCGCTGGGACGTCCGCGGCCCGCAGTTGACGACGGTGTGAACTGTGGTTTACAGTTCGGCATGATCACGAAGTGGGACGCGGCCGAGCATCTCCGAACCAGAGAAGACGCCCGGCTCTATCTTGAAGCTTGCGCCGAGGAGGACCCGGGTGACGGCAGCCTGATTCGCGCCGCCCTGAACGACGTTGCGCGAGCCGGCAACATGAGCGGCCTCGCTCGCGAGGCCGGGATGAGCCGCGAAGGGCTCTACAAGGCTCTTTCGGCGAATGGCAACCCCACCTTCGCAACCGTGATGCGCATCGCGACCGCGTTGGGTCTGCGACTGCGGATCACGGCATAGTCACGACGACGTCTGATTTGCCATAGTTCGACACCGCTCCGGGAGCGATGTCGAACTTCTGCATAACTCCGCACTTCGGCCCCGCGGTCAGTCTCCCGGTACGGCCTCCGGCGCCGTCAAACCCGTCTGCGTCAACAGGAACGTAGCCTCCGCCGCCACGAACTCGATCCGCTCCGACATGGGCAAGCCGCGACTCGCGGCATGGCCGGCGTACGGGTGATAGCGCATGATGACCGGCAGCCCCGAGGACGTCGCCGCCTGCAGCCGGGCCGCGACCTTGCGGGCCTGGAGCGGCGGCACCCGGGTGTCCAGGTCGCCTTGGGTCAGCATGACGGCGGGGTAGGCGACGCCGTCGCGGATCGCCTGGTAGGGCGAGAAGCCGCGGAGGGACTCGAACTGGTCGGGGATCTCGCCGTCGCCGTACTCGAGCAGGGCGGGCATGTTGTTCGCTTCGGTGAAGGTGTAGAAGCGGATCAGGTCGAGCTCGGGGAAGCCGCAGAGCACGGCGCGGTAGAGGTCGGGGCGCTGGGTCAGGGAGGCGCCGACCAGCAGGCCGCCGTTGCTCGCGCCGTGGATCGCCAGGCGGTCCGGGTCGCTGTAGCCCTCGGCGACGAGCCATTCGCCGGCCGAGATGAAGTCGTCGAAGACGGTCTGCTTGTTGTGGAGCATCCCGGCCTGGTGCCACTCCTCGCCGTACTCGCTGCCGCCGCGGAGCGTCGCGACGGCGTAGACGCCGCCGGCCTCTAGCCACAGCGCCGCCAGTGGGTTGAACCGCGGGGTCAGGGAGACGTTGAAGCCGCCGTAGCCGTTGAGCAGGGCGGGCGTCGTGCCGTCGGGCTCGAAGCCCTCCCTGTAGGCGATGTACATCGGCGCGGAGGTGCCGTCCTTCGAGGTGTAGCGCACCTGCTTCAGGACGTAGCCGTCGCCGGAGAAGGGCGCCTGGGGCTCCCGGAAGACCTCGCGCTCGCCGGTCTCGAGGTCGAGCAGCCAGGTGACGGGCGGCTGCAGGTAGGAGGCGAGCGACAGCAGCGCCTTGCCCTCGCCGGCACCGCGGATGCCGGCGTTGTGGTGCTCGGGCACCTCGACCTCGCCGGCCGGCGTGCCGTCGAGTTCGAAGACCCGGATTCGGCTCGCCACGTGGTGCAGGTAGGTCAGGTAGAGCTTGCCGTCGATGACCGACACGCCCTGCAGGACGTCCTCGGCTTCCGGCACGACCTCGCGCCAGTTCTCGACCGCTGGCCGGTCGAGATCGACCTCCATCAACCGGTTGAGCGGCGCGCCCAGGTTCGTCCGCACGAACAGCCGGCCGTCGTTGTGGTGAGTGTTGAAGCGGGCCTCCATGCCTTCGACGATCGGCGTCGCCTGCCAGGTGCCGATCTCCACCAGGTACACGTCGCTCCTGGCCCACCCGTGCTGGACGCCGACGAGCAGCCTCGTGTCGTCGATTTGCTCGGCGCGGACGAAGGCACGCGGACCGATCCCCTCGCCGAACACCAGGACGTCGTCCGCACGCTCGGTACCGAAGCGGTGGAAGCGGATCCGCGGACCCTCGTGGCGGTCGCGAACCGCGTAGTAGATGCCGCTGCCGTCCTTGGCGAAGAACGCCTGGTCGTTCAGCGCCCGGGGCATCTCGAAGTCGAGGTCGACGTTCTGCTCCAGGTCGCGCAGGCGGACCGCCGTCTCGTCCGCGCCGCCGATGCGGACGTTGTAGAGCATCTGCTTCCCGTCAGGCGAAACGCCGACGATGCCGAGGTGGGCGTAGTCGCCGCCGGCTTCCGCCGGGTCGATCACGACCTCGTACTCGCCCGCCGGATCGATCTTCACGGGCCCGGCCTCCGCGTCCTCCGGCGCCGGCCTGCGCACGATGGACGCCAGCTCCTCGCCGGCCCGGCGAAGAGTGAAGAGTTCGTACTCGCCTGCCTTGTTCGGGGAACCGATGGACGGCGTGTCGATCAGCTCCGCCAGCCGTCGCCGCGCCCAGTCGCGCTCCGGCGGCTCGCCGACGATCAGCTCGGCGTACTCGTTCTGGCGGTCGATGAAGGCCCGCGTCTCCGGGCTGTCCTGGTCTTCCAGCCAGCGATAGGGATCCTCGAACTCGACGCCGTGGATCGTCTCGTTGAAGGGGATCTGCTCCGTCTCGGGCGGCGGCGGATAGTCGCCGCTACAGGCTGCGAGGCAGAGAAGCAGACCGGCGGAGATCAGGGATCGGAGTTTCGGTAGGTGGGGGGAGCTTGGCGTCATGGCGGGTACGACCTTTGGTGGTTCGTGGAGGCGTTTCACCATACCCGGACGACTTCCTGAGCGGGTGACGCGCCGCGATTGCGACCTCGGCTTCATTGACCAACCGCAGCACGTCTGGCACAGTGACCAAGGTGAGCACTCCGCTCAAGCGTGTCGTTGCGGTCGCCATCCTGCTGGGATGCCAGACGCCGGGTGCGTTTGCGTTCACGGCCGGGTTGGACCTGGCGGCTCACTTCTTCGCGTCCGGTCACGAGCACGACACCGCGGACCTGGTGAGGTCGGCGACCCACGGGCATCACCATGACGACGAGGTCGTGCCCGACCACGACCACGACGTCACGCTGGACGTGGAAGCGGGCGCGCAGCGGCCTGACCCGTCAGCGACGGCCGTGGTTGCCCTGCCATCTTCCGCGTCCCTGACGCTCGCCGAGGGGTCCCTCTACGACGCGGCGTCCCGACGCGGACCGCCGGCGCCTCTCTTCCGGTCTCACTGCGCGCTGCTGCTCTGATCCGCGGCCTTGGCCCGGGCTCGATTCGAGCCCGGAACCTGGACGTGGAAAGGAGTCAGCATGCATCGCTTTGCCCTGATCGGCCTTCTCGGAGGCTTACTCGCCGTCGCCGGCGGGGCCCAGGAACGGCCAGTCGTCACCGAGGCCGAGTTCCTCTCGGTTCTCGACGAGACGCACCCCGCGGTTCGCGAGAGCGCCGAGGCCGTCGGGCTCGCCGAGGCCCGTCTGCTCGCGGCCCGGACATTCGACAATCCGGTCCTTGAGGCGGTCCGGGAGGATCCCGCCGGCCCGATCGGCCAGACCGACGTTCTCGTTTCCTGGCAGATTCCGAACGCCGCGCGCCGCCCGGAGATCGAGGCTCGGGAAGGCGAGATCGGGGCCGCCCGGAGGCGTCGGGCCCACGACCTGCTGGGCTACCGCCTCGCGATGAGGGAGGCCTATGCCGGCTGGGCCGTGGCCGCCGCGCGATGGCAACGACTCTCGGTCCAGGCGGAGCGCGTCGAGTCGCTCGCGGAGCGCGAAGCCGCCCGCGCGGAGAGAGGGGAAGCCTCGGGGCTCCAGGCCCGCCGGCTCCGCCTGGCCGCCGCCACGCTGCGTTCCCGCGTGGCTCTCGCTGGCGGCGGGAGCGAAAGTGCGAAGGCCGAAGCGGCGGCCTGGCATTCCGGCCTGCCCGCGAACGCTCGGCCGGTTCTGCCGGAGGTGGCGGACGCGCCGCCGCTGGACGGGACGGATTCCCGTGTGCGAGCCGCAGAGGCGGCCGTGACTTCGGCCGAACTGGCTCAGCTCGCGACCCGACCGATCCTTGCCTCGCCCGAGCTCACGCTGGGCTGGCGCCGGCAGGACCTGACGCCGGGCGCGGTCGACGGACCGATCTTCGGCGTCGCCTGGTCGGTCCCGCTCTTCGACCGCCGGCAGGCGGCGCGGCGAAACTCGGAGGCTGGCCTCGAGGCCGCCCGGGCAAGGCTCGAACTCGCGGAGCGCGAATCGACCGCGGCGCGGACTGCCGCGAGAACGAACTTCACGCGGCTTGCCGCTGCTCTCGCGGACGCCCGTCAGGAGCTGGGTGCCACGGAGCGAATGCTGGACGGGGCCGAGGCGGCCTTCCGGCAGGGAGAGGCCGGCTTGACCGATCTGCTGGAGACGCACCGTTCGGTGACCGAGGCGGAGCTGGCGGTGCTCGACCTGCACGAGGCGGCGCTGGCGGCGCACCGGGAACTGGAACGGCTGGCAGCGAGCGGGGAAGGGGGGCCGGGGTCATGAGGTGGGGTGAAGCTGCGGCGGAAGCCGGCCAGAAGGCCGGCGCACCGACACGAGGCGTGCCAGGACATGGCTTGACAGCGATCTTCGCGGCGCTTCCTGTACTCCTCCTTGGTTGCGTGAACTCGCCGGCGGCGGAGGAGCACGGGCACTCTCACGAAGCCTGGACGGTCACGGCTCTCGGCGAGCGCTTCGAGGTCTTCCCCGAGATCGACGCTCTGGAGGTCGGGCACACGGCGATGGCCCACACTCACGTCACCCGTCTGGCGGACTTCGGACCCCTGGTGGAGGGGACCGTGGAGATCGTGCTCGTCGACGGCGAAGGCGAACAGGTCTTCGGCGCCGGCGAGTCAGCCGACCCCGGCCACTTCCTCGTCGAGGTCACCCCGCGGCGAACCGGGGAGGCGGATCTGCTCTTCCGGATCGACGATGGAGCGGGAATCGAGGAGATCCCGGGCGGCCGGGTCCGTGTCGGCGCGGCGGATCACGCGGAAGGCCTCATCCAGGCGCCGGAGCTGCCGGCCGGTTCCGACGGCGGCGAGCCCGTGGCCTTCCTCAAGGAGCAGCAGTGGCAGGGCCGCTTCGCGACCGCCTGGGTCGAGGAGGGACACCTGGCCCGCAGCGTCTCCGGCGTGGCCACCTTCCGGCCGCCGGGGGGCGGCGAGAGCACGGTGACCGCGCAGGTGGACGGCGTCGTGCAGCCTCCCGCGGGTTCCCGTTCCTGGCCGTTCGTCGGACGCCGCGTGGAAGGGGATGCCCCTCTGTTTCGAGTGGTCCCGCTGGTCGCTTCCGAGCGGAGTCTGGCGACGCTCGAAGGGGAGCTCGAGGCGCTGGCTGTGGAGCTGGAGAGTGCACGATCGCGAAGCACGCGGCTCCAGGAACTCCTGGCGCTCGAAGCGGTCAGCGAGCGGGACGTAGAGGAGACCGGGGTCCGGGCCCGCACGCTCGAGGCGCGTCACCGGGCGGCGGAGCGGGACCTCGAGTCGGCCCGTTCCTCGCGCGAAGGCGGAGCGGACGGCGCCGGCATCTCGCTCAAGGCTCCGTTCTCCGGCCGGATCGCCGCCGTGAGCACCACACCCGGCGCGACGGTTTCAGCCGGCGACTCCCTCGCCCGGCTGGTTCGGACCGACGTGGTCTGGATCGAGGTCGCGCTCCCGCCGCAGGATGCGAGACGGCTCGCGTCGGCCGGCCTGCGCGGCGTCGTGCTGGATGACCCGGAGAGCGGACCGGTGCGCATCGACGAGGGCCTTTCCCTCGTCTCGGTTTCGCCGGAGCTTTCTCCCCGGACCGGCACGGTGACCGTCCTGCTCGAGGCCCCCGGCCTTGCCGGCTCGGGTTTCGCGCTCGGGTCGACCGTCGCGGCGCAGGTGCTGATGGCCGGCGAAGAGAGCGGCATCGTCGTGCCGGCTTCGGCCCTGGTCGACGACGGCGGCGTGCCGGTCGTCTTCCTGCAACTCTCCGGCGAGGACTTCCAGCGCCAGACGGTGACGGTGCTGGGCCGGCAGGGGGACGAGGTGCTCGTCGGCGGCCTGGCGCCCGGCCAGCGCCTGGTGACCCGCGGCGGCGACGCGATCCGCCGCTCGTCGCTCATGGCGAGCGGCGAAGCGCACGGCCACGTTCACTGAAGGGCTGAGGATGGGTCCGCTCGAGCGACTGCTTCGCTTCTCCCTCCGCCACCGGTTGCTGGTGGTCGCCGGGGCCGCGCTTCTCACTGTCGGCGGAGCCGTCTGGATCCTGAGCCTGCCGGTGGACATCTTCCCCGACCTTTCGGCTCCCACGGTGACCGTGATCACGGAGGCGCCGGGAATGGCCGCGGAGGAGGTCGAGCTCCTGGTGACCTACGCGGTCGAGTCGGCGATCAACGGCTCTCCCGGTGTGCGGCGACTGCGCTCGATCTCGGCCGACGGGATCTCGGTGGCCTGGGTCGAGTTCGACTGGGGGACCGACATCTACCGGGCCCGCCAGGTCGTCAGCGAACGCCTGCAGCGGGTCGACCTTCCGGCGCAGGCCGAGACGCCGGAGCTGGGACCGATCTCGTCGATCATGGGCGAGATCACGTTCATCGCGATGACTTCGGATCCCGTCGAGGACGGCGGCGTCGGTTCGATGGAGCTGCGCCGGGTGGCGGAGACGGTCGTGCGGCGGACTCTCCTGGCCCTCCCCGGCGTGTCCCAGGTCGTCCCGATCGGTGGCGAAAGGCGGCAGCTCCAGGTCACGGTGCGACCGACCGTTCTGGCCCAGAACGACCTTCCGCTCGCCGACGTCACCCGTGCCGTGGCCCGGTCGAGCCGCAGTCTGGCGGCGGGCTTTCACGTGGAGGCCGGCGAGGAGCACATCGTCCGCGTGCGCAGCCGCGCGCGCAGCCCGGAGGAGGTGGCGGCCGCCGTGGTGCGGGTCGACGGCGGGATCCCGCTGCGGGTCGGCGACGTGGCAAGCGTCGAATGGGGGCCCGCGCCGGTCCGCGGCACCGGCTCCTACCGCAACCGCCCCGCGGTCATCCTGTCGGTGCAGAAGCAGCCGGGGGCGAACACGCTCGATCTGACCGCGGCGATCGACGAGACCCTCGCGCGGCTGCAGCCGACACTCCCCGAAGGCGTGACCCTCGAGAGCGAGAACTTCCGCCAGGCCGACTTCATCGAGGTGGCGATCGGCAACGTCTCCGAGGCGCTTCGCGACGGAGCGATCCTCGTCATCGTCATCCTGGCGCTCTTCCTCGGCAGCGTCCGGACCACGTTCATCTCGGCGTTCGCGATCCCGCTGTCCCTGGTCACCGGGATCCTGGTCATCTCGGCCTTCGGGCTGCAGATCGACACGATGACCCTCGGCGGCCTGTCGATCGCCATCGGCCTGCTCGTGGACGACGCGATCATCGCGATCGAGAACATCTTTCGCCGGATGAGGGACGAGCGACGGCTGCCGGAAGGGGATCGCCGGCCGGCCGAAGAGGTGGTCGCGGCCGCGACGAAGGAGGTGCTGAGCCCGATCCTCCTCGCCACGCTGATCGTCGTCCTGGTGTTCGTTCCGATCTTCTTCCTGCCGGGCCTGGAGGGCCGGTTGCTCCGGCCGCTCGGTTTCGCCTTCATCACGGCGCTCTCGGCCTCGCTGGTCGTTGCGCTGACCGTCACGCCGGTGCTCGCGCTCCTGTTCCTCGGTCGGGCGCGGGCGCTCCGGAGCCGCGGGCCATGGCTTCTGCGCGCCTTCCAGTGGGCGTACACGCCGACTCTCGACTGGTGCCTCTCGCATCGCTGGGCGGTGCTCTCGTCGTCGGCCGTGCTCGTGGCCCTCGCGCTTGGCCTCCTGCCCGGGCTGGGGCGCAGCTTCCTGCCGCCGTTCAACGAGGGGTCGCTCACCGTGTCGGTGGTCAGCGCCCCCGGCATCCCGCTCGCGGAGAGCGATCGGCTGGGAAGCCAGGTCGAAGAGGCGCTCCTCGCCTTCCCCGAAGTCGTCTCGACGAGCCGGCGCACCGGTCGGGCGGAGAAGGACGAGCACGTGCAGGGCGTGAACGCTTCGGAGCTGGAGGTCGTGCTCGCCCGGCTGGAAGACGGCCGCTCCAAGGACGAACTCGTGGCGGAGATGCGCCTTGCCGTGGCGGCTATTCCGGGCGCCACGGTCTCCTTCGGGCAGCCGATCAGCCACCGGATCGACCACATGATCTCGGGCTCCAGAACGAACCTCGCGGTGAAGGTCTTCGGCCCCGATCTCGCGGTGCTGCGGTCGCTCGCGGCGCGGATCGAGCAGGTTCTCGGGGAAGTGCCCGGCATCGTCGACCTGTCGAACCAGGAGCAGTCGCCGGTGCCGCAACTCGTCGTCGACTTCGATCGTGCGGCGATGGCCCGGTACGGGCTGAGTCTCGCCGACCTCGGCGAGGCGGTGGAAGCGCTCTTCCAGGGCGTCGTCGTCGGCGAGATCGTGGAGGAAGGGCTGGCGTCCGACATCGCGGTGCGCCTGCCACCAGGTCTCCGGGCCGAACCGGACCGGGTCGCGGCCCTCCCGGTGTCGACCCCGGCCGGCGATCTCGTGCGCCTGGGCGCGGTGGGCAGCGTGCGCCATGCCCTGGGTCCGTCCCTGATCCGGAGGGAGAACGCCCAGCGGGTGGCGATGGTCACGGCGAATGTCGCCGGCGCGGACCTCGTGGGCACGGTGGAGCGCGCACAGGCCGCGGTCGATGCCGAGATCGACTTGCCCTCCGGCTACTTCGTGACCTTCGGCGGGCAGTTCGAGGAGGCCGGCCGGCGCTTCTCGACGATGGGCCTCCTGATCGCGCTCATCCTGGCCGGAATGTACGGCCTGCTCTACGTGGAGTTCGGCAGCCACCGCGACACCCTGGCGATGCTCGTCAACGTGCCGCTGGCCCTGGTGGGCGGAGTCGTCGCGGTGGCTCTGGGCGGCGGCGTCCTGTCGCTCGCGACCGTCGTCGGCTTTGTCACGCTGTTCGGCATCGCGACCCGCAACGGCGTGCTGCTGGTCAGCAACTACCGCCGCCTGCTCCGCGAAGGGCTATCGCTGGAAGCCGCCGTCCGGCGCGGGTCGGAGGAGCGCATGCCGCCGATCCTGATGACCGCGTTGACCGCTGGACTCGCGCTGGTGCCCCTGGTGCTGGGCGCCGGCGAGCCGGGCAACGAGATCCTGAGTCCGATGGCCCAGGTCATCCTCGGGGGCTTGCTGACGTCGACCTTCCTGAACCTGGTGGTGGTCCCGGTGCTGTATGTACGATCGTTGAAGCCATGAAAGCAACGTCCTTCATCCTCTGCCGGCACTCGCGCCGGCTGTCGGTGCGCCGGCCTTCTGGCCGGCATCCGGCGAACCGCGGTGCAGTCGTCACATTGACCATCGTCCTGGCGTTGGCGGCCTGCGGCCCGCGGTCCGTGGACGAACAGGCGGACGCGGACGTCATCGCGGCCGCCGGCAACGAGTACCTGGAGTTCGTCGCCGACCAGGACCCCTACCTGAAGTTCCGCCGCGGCGAGCGGGTCGAGCACTTCCCGGACTCGACGCTCGAGGCGGCGGAAGCGAACGCCGCCTTCGCCCGGGACCTGCTCGAGCGGCTCGCCGGGGTCGACGAAGAGGCGATCGACCGCGAGGACTGGCTCTCGCTCGAACTCCTGCGCTGGAACCTCGGCATGCTGGTCGAGGCGCCGAAGCACTACTGGGCGGACTTCAACGTCACGCCCTATGCCGGCGGCGGCTTCAGCCTGAACATCCTCCACCAGGTGCTGGGCGCCGCTCCGGTTGGAACCGACGATGAACGTGCCCACTACCTCCACCTGCTCGACGAGTACGCCCAGGGGATCGGGCAACTCGCCGACAAGGTGGCGGGCCAGAAGGAACGCGGCATCTACCTGCCCAAGGCCCAGGTCCCGGCCGTGGTCGGGATGTTCGAGGGGTACCGTGCTCGGCTCGAAGAGTTGTTCGTGCCGGCCGCCGACCGCGCCGGCGACGGGGCCGACGACTTCCTGGTCCAGGTCCGCGAGGCGGTCGAGACCGGAATCGCCCGGCAGTTCGGCCGCCTCACCGCCGACCTCGGCAACGACTACCTGGCGGCGGCGCCCGAGCAGGTGGGCCTGAGCACGGTGCCCGGCGGCCGCGAGCTCTACGTCCACCGTGTCCGGATGCACACGACGACCGACCTCACACCCGAGGAGATCCACCAGCTCGGCCTCGACGAGGTGGCGCGGATCGAAGCGGAGCTCGCGGCGCTGCGAGACGAGATCGGCTTCGAGGCTGCGTCCGAAGAGACCGCGATGAAGGAGTTCCTCGACCAGGTCCGCGCCGACCCGCGCTTCATCGCCGAGTCGCCCGAGGAGGTCGAGGAACGCTACATGGGCTACATCGAGAAGATCGAGCCCCACGTCGCCGACTACTTCGACGTCCTGCCGGAGGCACCCTACGGCGTCCGCCGGCTCGACCCCACCTCCGAGGCGACGATGACCTTCGGCGTCTACCAGCTACCGACCGCCGCCAACCCGCGCGGCGAATACCGCTACAACGGCTCCGACCTGGAGAACCGCTCCCTCTTCTCGGCCCAGGGGCTGATCTACCACGAGCTGATCCCCGGCCATCACTTCCAGCTCGCGCTGGCAAACGAGCGCGAGGACCTGCCCCGCTTCCGCCGCGAGACGATCGGCTACGGTGCCTTCACCGAAGGCTGGGCCGAGTACGCCGCCAACCTCGGCAAGGAGATGGGCCTCTACGAGGACCCCTACGACCTCTACGGCCGCCTGGTCATGGAGATGTTCATCTCCTGCCGCCTCGTGCTGGACACCGGCATGAACTACTTCGGCTGGGACATCGAGCGCGCGCGCGAGTACATGAGCGCCCGGGTCGTCTACTCCGACGTTGAGGTCGCCACGGAGCTCCTGCGCTACTCAGCCGACATCCACGGCCAGGCCCTCGCCTACCGCATCGGCAACCTGGAGATCCTCCGCCTGCGCCGGAAGGCCGAGGAAGCCCTCGGCGACCGCTTCGACATCAAGGCCTTCCACGCCGCGGTGATCGGCAGCGGGGCGATGCCGATGGTCGTGCTGGAGGAGCACATCGACTGGTGGATTGGGCAGCAGGGGTAGAACCACTGGGTACGCGGGTCTTCTGACCCGCATCAAGCGCGATGCCGCGAAGCGGCGAGCCCGAACCATCCGAGCCTCAAGCCTCAAGTGCGGCAACCTCGCTGCGACGTTGGGTCAAGCCTCCCCGGAGCTCCGACTCAGCCGGCGGCGGCCCGCGCCATCCTTAGGACGGTAGGCATCGTCACCGTCTTCACAGCCGGCTCGCCCGCTTTCACGACCAAGTAGCCGTGCTCCTCGGTCCCCGTGCGCCAGACCTGCCGGTAGCCCTCGTAGCACGCTTCTATCTCGTCGTCGTAGACACCGATCAGGCTGGAGCCGTGGATCAGGAGGTAACGACCGGCGTCCTTCTGGCGGTACTCCTTGAAGTGTTCCTCGTAGAAGGCGATCTCCTCGGCGAGGGACGTATAGGTCATTGGGTCTCCCTTCCCTGCCGACCCAGCGCCGGCGAGTTCTTCTACCCGCTCGTCATAGAGGCGCTGGAACACGGGCAAGACAATGCCGAGAGCCGTATCTCTGTACTCTCTCACGTGAAGCTGGAAGTCGCCGACCTCCAGGATCGGAAGGACTCAAAGCGCCTCCCGCAGGTCCCGCGCCAGCGGCTGAACTTCACGGATGGCATCAAGTAGCGGTTTGGAAGCCATACTGTCCTCGATGCTACAGCGCGCTCTCACGGAACTTAGCGTCGGTCGGGCCACCAGGAAGGCCGGCGGAAGACGGCAGACGGCGCGCCGGTTGATGGTGTTCCCGGAACTGGGCCGGTTGTGCTTCGCTGTTCAGGTAGTGGCGGGCGCTTACGCTAAGGCCCGAACTTCCGCTCCACGGCCTCCCAGAGTCCGTCGATGTCCAGCTCGACACCGGACACGGCGGGGGATTCCCAGGAGCCACTTTCCTGCGTGTGAACGACGAAGCGTTCGCCGTCGCTCACGTAGAACTCAATGGTCCTCGCTGCGGGATCGACGAGCCAGTACTCCCTGACGCCACCCTCAGCGTAGCGGTTCAGCTTGAGGAGCCTGTCCATGCGCACGGTGCTGGGGGAGAGCACCTCCACGACCACGTCCGGCGCGCCCTCGACCCAGGTTTGCAGGATCTCGTGCCGCTCGGGAGAGACGTACAGAACATCGGGCTGGGCCACGGTGTGGTCGGCGAGGTGGACATCCATCGGCGCGACGATCGCTTCTCCACCGGTTGCCTCGGCTGTGTCGTGCAGGACGCGGCCGATGTGGCCAACCACGAACTGGTGGATCCGAATCGGACTCGGACTCAAGTAGAACCTGCCATGGATCAGTTCGCAGCGGGGTTCGTCTGGAAGTGCGGCGTAGTCGGCCCGACGATAGGGGCCAGGTCTCCGAGGCACGGTCGGCGGCGGCTGTTCGAGCAGCGTCACGGACATGCTTGGAAGTATACGGAGGGGCAAGCGACAGCGTCCATGAAGCCTTGCCGGCCAAGCGGCTGGGCCTCCAGGTCTGTGAGGCGGCGAGCGGCACGCCGTGGCATCCGTGGGGCAGTAGTACACGGTTCGCGTACGCTTCGGCAGGAAGGCGACGAGCAAGCGTTGCCGTCCATCGTGCTCTGCGGAAGGAGTCAGGACCATGATCAGGGAGACGACCTACACCGCCGCGCGCCGGAACCTGGCCGCGCTGATGGATCAGGTGGTGGACACGCGAGAGCCGGTGTACATCAAGCGACGCGGCAAGGAAGACGTCGCCCTCGTCGCGGCGGGGGACTTGGGTTCGTGGTCCGAGACGGAGTACCTGCTTCGCTCGCCGAAGAACGCCGAGAGGCTGCGGCAGGCCGATGAGGAGATCCGGGACGGGAAAGGCTCGGTGCTGACGGTCGAGGAGCTTCGTGAGCGGTTCGGGCTCACGGAAGAGTGACGGGGAATCGGCCTCGCGAGGCCGTCTTTGCCTGCTCGCCGCGCGGCGCCGGCCGTTCTGGTTACGGCATACTTACCCGACCCGGAAAGATGGGAGCCGGGGTTCCGCCGGTGACGGAGATGAAGCGAACCAAGAGGACAAAGCTCGTTCACGAGGGGAGTGACGTCGCGGAAGTCGACGTCGAACTGCTGGAAGAACCGGAAGAATGGTCGCCGCACCTGTCTCTGGAGGATGCGTACCGGCTCGACGACGTGCGGCAGGCCCTGCGTCGAGGCGACCTGGAAACGGCGACGAGGTACGCACGCGTGTTCAGCTTGACGCCGGTGGCGGTGTAGGGGAGGTCCGCGGTTCGAGCGGTCGCTCCAGCTCGGAGTGGACTCCGAATCGGCGAACTCCATCACACGCAACCAGGGCGCCTCCGAGGAGTCTGGCCGCCAGGCGAAGGACGTTGTGATAATCGCCCATGACGCGGGCGATTATCGCCCACCGGCTGGGCGATCGTCACGCAACGCGAAGTAGGCTCTGTAGATAGCGCATTCTCCGCTACACCACATCGAAGAGGGAGGACCTTCCATGCCCCGATCCGGAATCCCCGGCACCATCCTCGCGACCTTCGTTGCCGCTCTCGCCGTCGTTGCCCTTTCGGCATGTCAGGCCGACCAGGCCGACGATGCCGTCGCTGACGCCGAGATGGACGCTCAGCACGAAGAAGGCGACGGCGACCACGAACTCCACTGGTCCTACGAAGGCGACACCGGACCCGCCATGTGGGGCTCCCTCGACCCGTCCTTCGCGGCCTGCGACGACGGCGTGCGGCAGTCGCCCGTGGACATCGTCGGAGCAACGGCCGGCGGCGAGAGCGAGCTCGAGATTCGCTGGCAGCCCGGCGACGCCGACGTGGTCGACAACGGCCACACCATCGTCGTCAACGTGGCGGAGGGAAGCGCCATCAGTCTGGAGGGACGGGAGTTCACGCTGCTGCAGTTCCACTTCCACCTGCCCAGCGAGCACATCGTGGAGGGAAGCGCCTACCCGATGGACATCCACTTCGTGCATGCCGCCGCGGAGGGCGATCTGGCGGTCATCGGGGTGTTCATGGAGGCGGCCGAAGCCGATCCGACGATCCAGAGCATTTGGGAGGCGATTCCGGCCGCCGGAGAGTCGCCGGGAGCGCTCGCGGCGTTCGATCCGAGCGCATTGCTGCCGGAGGGAGGCAGCCACTACCGCTATCCAGGTTCGCTGACGACGCCGCCCTGCTCTGAGATCGTCAGTTGGGTCGTGATGACCGAGTCGATCGCGGCTTCCCAGAGCCAGATCGACGCCTTCGCGGATCTCTATCCGATGAATGCTCGCCCGGTGCAACCTCTGAAGGGCCGCACGATCGAGCTGAAGAACTGACGTTGGCCGATCTTCGCCGGGCCGGACCGCGACCCTGAGGGATCCAGTGAGAGCCCTCGCCTTCATCTTCCTGTGCGTTGTCTTCTCTCCGCTCCTGCTGGTCGGTTCGCTGGTGTTCGCCTGCAGGGTCCGTTTCGTCAACATGCCGCGGGGCATCTCGGGCACGGCGTACGAGCCCTACATGGCCCGCCTGGTCCTCCACCTGATCGGCAGCCGGCGGGACGCCGTCTCAGAAGCCATCGCGCCGCACCTGCCGGCGCTGTCGCCCCTGGTCATGCGGATACTGGTGCACCCGATGGCCAACGCGGCGCGCTGGAGCGGCTTCCGGGGCTCGTTCTTCGCCTGGCCCGGGCCACGGCCGTCGACCCTGCTGACGTTCATCAGCCACCGCACGCACTTCTTCGACACGGCCATCGCGGCCGCGGTCGAAGCAGACAGCCCGATCCGCCAGTTCGTCGTCCTGGGCGCGGGCTGGGACACGCGCGCGTACGGTCCGTTGTCGGAGGGCGTCGACCTGGCCGGCGCGGGCGTGAAGGTCTTCGAGGTCGACGAGCCGCCGACGCAGCAGGTCAAGGTCCAGGCCCTGGGAGCGGCCGGCGCCGAACACTCCCACGTGACGTTCGCGCCGACCGACTTCAACCAGCAGTCCTGGCTGGATTCCCTGAAGGAGCACGGCTTCGACCCGGCACTGCCCACCTTCATCCTCTGGGAAGGCGTGACGATGTACCTCGACGACGCGGCGGTCTCGAAGACGCTCGCCGAAGTCGCCGGACTCGCGCCCGGCTCGCGCATCGCCTTCGACTTCCTCAGCCGGGAGCTCGTGTTGGGCCGAAAGCCCTACGCCGTGATGGGGACCTACATGAGGTACGCCCTGAAGTCGTTCTACGGCGAGAGCATGCACTTCGGGATCTCGACCGCCGCGCCCGCTCGCCAGCAGGTGCTGGACTTCTTCGCGGGCCGCGGGCTGGAGGTGGAGAAGTTCGAGCCGCTCGGAAAGGAATCCGGGCGCGGAACGCCGATCGGAGGACTGATTGTTGCAAGCCGCTAACTGCCGTACGAGGAGACCCGCCCATGACCGCTCTTGACGTGCTGTTCCCGCGCGCCGCGAACAACGACTATCGCGGAGGCCGCGTTCCGCTCTACTTGTTCTACGTCCTTGTCGCGGTGGCGACTTTTCGCTCGTTCGCCCACTTCCTCCTGGACGACAGCGGCGTGAACTCGATCGCGTCGATCATCCTGTTCTCCGGGACGCCGGATCCGAACAACGTCGTCTACATGTACAGCTCTCTCTGGGGATCGCAGCAGGTCATCATGCTGATGGTGTACGCAGCCGTGCTCGCGCGCTACCGAAACCTCATTCCACTCATGTGGGCCCTGGTGGTCGTGGAGGTCCTGTTTCGCCTCGGAGTCGGCATGATGCATCCGCTCACGCCCGAGTACTACCTGCGGACGCCGCCCGGCAAGATCGGAAACCTGCCGATGCTCGCGCTCAGCCTCACCATGGTCGTGCTTGCGATCCGCAACACGAAGATCAAGCAAGGAACAGGATGAGCGACACCGGAAACGGGCTGGAGGCGCCCCTGCACACATGACGCCTAAGCTCCACCCGCTCAACCGGGACTTTCGCTGGGAGGTCCGGCGCGGCCCGTACCGGCGCATCTCGTCCGAGCAGGCCCGCCAGTGGAGCGAGCAGGGCTTCTTCGTCCTCGAGGACGCGGTGGAGCCAGCCACGCTCGAGCGCCTCATCGCCGAGATCGATCCCTGGGAGGCCAGGGCCGAAGCGGCCCTGCGCGAGCTGCCGCAGGGGTGTCGCTTCATCGCCCGCGCCGACGAGATCACTTTCACCGTCCACCTGGTGCTGCGCTCGGCTTTCCTGCGGGACTTCTGTGCCGGGCCTCTCTTTCGGGATCTCGCCTGGGACCTGGTGGGCCCCGACGTTCGGCTCTACTGGGACCAGGCGGTCTACAAGAAGCCGGGCGTTCCGGCCCCCTTTCCCTGGCACCAGGACAACGGCTACGGCTTCCTCGACCCGCAGGCCTATCTCACCTGCTGGATCGCACTGACCGACGCGACAACCAGCAACGGCTGCCCCCGGGTGCTCCCGGGGCTGCATCGCCACGGCACCCTCGAGCACTGGACCACCGATCTCGGCTATTGCTGCGCGGACGAAGACGCCGAAGGGCTCGCCGCGCCGGCGAGAGCGGGCAGCATCGTCGTCTTCTCCTCACTCACGCCGCATGCCACCGGGCCGAACCTCACTTCCGAGGTCCGCAAGGCCTACATCGTTCAACTCGCGCCCGACGGGGCTCGCCGCATGGAGCCAGACGAGAGCGCCGGCGGTTACCGGCCCGTTCTCCAGAACGATCCGGACCGGCAGTTCCCCGTCCTCAGAAGCGGACGCCGACCTTGAGGCGGAACTCCCGCGTGTACTGGTAGGTGTCGAGGGAGCCGACAGGACGGCCGTTTCTCGTGTTGATCAGAATCAGAGCCTGCTCGTTCGTGACGTTGGCAACCTCGCCGCCGATGATGCCTTGCACGCCGCCCCTGATCGGGAACTGGTAGGTGGCGTTCAGGTTGAGCGTGAAGAAGTCGTCGAGCCGGTTCGTTCCTCTCCTGTCCCTGAGGGTCGTCGTGGTGATCGTCTGGCCGGACACCGGGTGCCTGACCTGGGTGGCGGGCTGCAATCCCCAGGGCTCGCCGGAGGCCAGGTGAGCGCTGGCACTGGTCATCAGGTCATGGTTGCCGAACCTCCAGCGCTTCATGCCGACGACGTTGACGATGTGGTCCCGCTGGTAGCTGATCGGTCCGAACCAGTTGGGGCCACTGGTGGGATTGAGAATCCCGGTCGAAACCTCGATGCCACCGAAGCCTTCCAGGTGGTCGTCGTTGTCGTTGCGGGACTCGTTGTTGCCTTCGTTCCAGTCCCTCGCGTAGTTCATCTGCAGTGACCAGTCGTTGCGAAACGCCCGGTTGAGCTGGAGCAGAATGCCCTCGTACTCGCGTCTGTTCTGCGGCCAGTTTCTCAGGTCGCGAACGACCGCGCCCTGCGCGTCGAACTGCAGGGTGCTGTGGAACATGTTCTCCATATCCCACGAGGTCACGCGCGACTTGAAGACCCAGTTGTTCGAGAACTGCCAGTCGAAGCCAACCGAGATCTCGTCCTTGTAGTAGGGCTCGACGGAGGAGGCCAGGGGATCACGGGGCTCGACACGGCGCTGGAAGACGTCGTAGAGCTCCGTCTCGGAGTTCCAGCCGTACTGCGTGTAGGCGTTCTCGCCGTTTGCGCCTGCCGTGAACTCCGTGAAGACGACACCGAGTCCGATGTAGTCGTAGTAGCGGCCGGCGGATGCCCGCACGAGCATCCTGCCGTCGGCGTTGAGGTCGTAGACCGCCGAAAGGCGCGGCGCCACCTTCTGGTAGTCCATGACTTCCTGGCCGAGGTTGTTCTTGATGTCCTGAGTGTCCTGGCGCAGGCCGAGGCTGACGGTGAGGTGGTCACCGACCGTGATGCGGTCCTGGACATAAGCAGCACCTATGCCGCTGGTGAAGGCGGTGTTGCAGGGGACGGGGCAGTCGAAGACCCGCTTGTTGACCGGGCTCGCGTAGCCGCCGGGCAGCGAACGGCCGTAGCCGCGGCCGCGATACTCGGTGCCGATACTCGTGATCGTCGCAAAGGTGACGTCCTGGACGTCGATGCCGCCCTTGAACTCGTGCTTGCCCCTGAAGAAGGTCAGCGAGGCGTTCGCCTGATCGCGCGGAAAGTCGTTACCACCCGCGCCGAGGCGATTCACGGGAGCGTTGTAGCGCCGACCGTCGGCGAGATCCCGGTAGCGGAAGTTGTTGCCGTCGGGCGTGTCGGGAGACGCGCCGGAAAGGATCTCCGCGGGCGGGGAACCAATACGGGCTGTCTGGAGCTCGCGGTTGGCGGCCTTGGCCTCGAGAAACGCCGAGTTGGTCAGGGCGAAGCTCCAGGTCAGGGTCTGGATTCTGTTGTTCCAACTGTTCCTGGTGACCGAGTAGATGTCGCCCGCCGACCCGGGTGGATTGAGGCGGCCTGACGGGGAGTCGATCAGGGTCAACGCAAGCTGGTGACGGTCGTTGGGCTGGGTGTTGACCTTGCCGACGAGTGGCTCGGCCGTGCGGTTCGTGTTGATCGTGTTGCCGTCGCGGGTCAGGTCGAGCCGGTTGTCGTTCATTTCGCTCAGGGAGGCATAGAACCAGGCCTTGTCGCGGAAGAGCGGCCCGCCGAGACCGGTCTCGTAGCTGTTGATCATGGAATCCGGCCGCTCCATCTCGAGCCAGTTCTCGGAGCGCCACGCGGGGTTCTGGCCGATGTAGAGGAAGTCGCCGTGGAACTCGTTCGTGCCGGTCTTGATCGTCGTGTTCATCACGCCGCTGACCCCCCGGCCGTACTCGGCGCTGAACCCGGCGGATTCCATGCGGTTCTCGGAGACCACGGTCGACGGCATGTAGAAGGTCATTTCGCCGCCGCGACGGTTGTGGGAGATGTCGACGCCGTCGATGAAGAGGACGTTCTCCTGGCCGATGCCGCCGTTGACCCCGGGTGCCTGATCGAACTCCTGTTTGTACGACACGACGCCGGCCATCAGCTTCATGTTCGACCAGTAGTTCCGCGTGGCCTGGGGGACGTGCTGGAGCTCCTCTGTCCCGAGGGCGCTAACGGCGCCGGTGTCGTACTTCGTGATCAACGCCGCCTCGGAGGTGACGGTGATCTCCTCCTCCGTGGCGCCGAGCGTGAGGTCGACGTCCTCGCGCTTCCCCAGTTCGAGGACGACCGCGCGCTCCGCCGAGCCCAGGCCTTCGAGGTCGGCGGTGACGGTGTAGTCACCGGCCTGGAGAAGGGCGAAGCGGTAGTCGCCGTTGGCGTCGGTGATCTCGGTCCTCGTGTTCTGAGGGCCGGTCAGGGTGACGGTGACGCCGGGCAGGCCGTCGCCCTGAGCGTCCGTTATCGTGCCGTCGATGGTGGACAGTCTGCGGGCCGTCCGCGAGAAGCGGCAGCGCACAGATGGCGATGGCGAGGGTCCAGATAGAGGACCTGATGGCGGTGGTTCTCACGATTCTCCCCTCCAGAGTCTGCGACCCGTCGAATCGGCGTTTCCTGCTGAAGGCCGCCACCGGGCCGCGTGATGGAAACTGCCAAGCGGACATGCACTCTCGCCTTGACCGGGAGCTGAGGCACGTAGAACCCTGTTGGAAGTCTCAAACACTGTACCACAAACAAACGTCGTGGGTTGCGCCCGGCTCGAAGCTAGACTCGTCGCTCCACCGCCCAGGCCCGTCATCGATCGTGTTCCATGAGGAAGAGAACCATGCGTGAACTTCGTTGGTGTCTGCTCGCCGGTCTCCTGGTCGTTCTGATAGGCGCGCCGGCCGCCTTCGGCCAGGCCACGGAATCGGCCGAGCCCTTCAAGGTCGGGACCTTCGACATCGACGGTGTGCCGCGCGTCGGCCTCGTCCTGCGGGACAGCCTGGTCGTCGACATCGCGGAGGCGAACCGGGGACTCGAGGCCGATCCCGCGTACCCGAGGATGCCGATGCCGGAGGACATGCTCGAGCTGATCGGTCGCTACGAGTACGGCCTGAAGTACCGGCTGTACGAGATCGTGAACCATCTCGTCGGGAACGAACTCCTGGGGAGCGAGGCGCCCGGATACGTCCACCCGGTCGGCGAACTCCGGATCCGGCCGCCGATCATGTATCCGGGGAAGATCCTGAACGCGGCCGTCAACTTCTACAGTCACGTCAACGAATCGGGAACCGAGGAAGAGCGGGCCGCGGCCCGGCGCCAGCGCCGGGAGAACCGTGGTGTCCCTTACCTCTTTCTCAAGCCGTCCCGAGGCGCGGTCGTGGGCAGCGGCGACGAGATCGTGATCCCGTACGGCCGCGACCGCACGGACTGGGAAGTCGAACTGGGCGCGGTCATCGGGCGGACGGCGAGGTACGTCTCCGCCGCCGAAGCTCAGGACCACGTCTTCGGCTACATGGTCTCCATCGACGTCTCCGATCGCGGCGGACGGCCTCCGGGAGGCAACCCGGTCCGCAGCGACTGGTTCGTCGGCAAGGGGCACGACACCTTCGCGCCGCAGGGCCCGTGGATCGTGCCGCGCGAGTTCTACGGCGATCCGATGGAGAACCTCCGGCAGACCCTCAGCGTCGACGGCACGTTGCTTCAGGAGGCGCGCGCCGGCGACATGATCCACTCGCTGTGGGAGCTGATCGAGTACGGATCATCGATCATCACCCTCTACCCGGGTGACGTGATCAACAACGGCACCTCGGGCGGCACGGCCGCCGGCGCGGCCGCGACCCGCGGGCCGGAGGATCGTTTCCTCAAGCCGGGCGAGGTCGTCGAGGCGTCGATCGACGGCATCGGCACGCTCCGGCTCCCGGTCGTCGCCGGCGAGAAGCCGCCGGGCGAGACGGGGGCGCGACTGCCGCCGGTCAAGTCGTATCGCTGACCCGTAGCACGGCTGGAAACGGCGCCTCCGGACGCCTCGGGGTAAAATCGGTCGGGGCCTTGGACCCGCCCTCCTCCAAGCACTCTCGGAGAGCCCCTGATGAAGCTAGCCACGCGCGTGGCCCGCGTTGCGGCCGTCACGGCGACCACCTTCCTTCTGGCGCCGGCCATCGCCGCCCGCCTCAACGTCGATCAGCCCACCTTCGTCGACGACGTGGCGCCGATCCTCCACGCCAACTGCGTCTCATGCCACCAGCCCGGCGAGATCGGGCCGATGTCGCTGCGCACCTACCGCGACGTGCGGCCGTGGGCCCGGTCCATCGCCCGCGCGGTCGAGAACGGGGACATGCCGCCCTGGGATGCCGACCCGGGCTACGGGCCGTGGTTGAACGACATCAGCCTGAGCGACGACGAGATCGCGGCGATCGTCCGCTGGGCGGCGAACGGCGCCCCCCGCGGCGAAGGCGACGAACCAGTCGTTGAGCGGCCGGAGACCGCGGGCGAGTGGACGTTCGGAGAACCGGACTGGGTGTTCGAGTTCGATCCCCACGAGGTGGCCGCGGAGGGACCGGACGAGTTCCGCGACGTGCCCATCACGACCGGATTCGATGAGGATCGCTGGATCCGCGCCGTCGAGATCAAGCCGGGAGACCGCAAGGTGCTCCATCACTTCATCCTCTGGCGAGCCGCCGAGGGCGCGACATACCAGGAAAGCTGGATGGCCGCCTGGACCGCGGGCAGCAAGCCCTACGAGTTCCCGGCGGGGTCGGCCCGCCTGCTGCAGAAGGGCCGCAAGCTGATCGGCGACTTTCACTACCACCCGAGCGGCGAGGCGGCGACCGATCGCAGCCGCATCGGACTCTGGTTCGCCGAACCCGAGGACATCGAGAAGGAAGTGATCACGTTGCCGGTCTGGAACGCGGGCATCCACATCCCGGCGGGCGACCCGAACTACGAAGCGGAAGCGAGCCGCGTCTTCGAGGAAGACGTCGAGCTTCGCGCCTTCACGCCGCACATGCACTATCGCGGAAAGTCCATGCACTTCAGCGCGGAGCTTCCGGACGGCAGCACCAGGGACCTGCTCCGGGTCAGCCGCTACGACTTCAACTGGCAGACGACCTACCAGTTGGCCGAGCCGATCCGGCTGCCGGCCGGTTCACGAATCCACGTGAAGGCCACCTTCGACAACTCGGCCGGCAACCCCAGCAACCCCGACCCGACGGTCGACGTCAGGTGGGGCCTGGAATCCACCGACGAGATGCTGAACGGCCTCGTCGACTACGTCGCGGCGGCGCCTCCAGATCGGTAAGCTGCTCTCCTGTAGAGGCGGTCGACGCGTAGATTCGATCGACTGCCGCTGAGGAGGGCAACGCTGTGAGCGCCATCTACGACCCTGCACATCCGGGCGAGATCATTCGGGACGCGATAGACGCCGAGGGCTGGACCGTCTCGGACGCCGCCTCCCGACTCGGTGTTACCCGGAACACGCTCTCCCGCGTCGTCAATGGCCGGGCCGGCGTTTCACCTCGGTTGGCGTTGGCCTTGGAACGGCTAGGCTGGAGCGACGCTGGACACTGGGTACGCATGCAAGGCGCCTACGATCTCGCGAGAGCCCGGCGAGCCGAGACGGCGGCCTAAGGTCGCCTTCCAGGAGAGCCCGATGCCGGACGGTTACAACTATCCCGCAGATGTCGAACGCGACGAAGACGGACGCCACGTCGTTTCGTTTCCGGACTTTGGCTGGGGCGCCACGGACGGCGCGACGCGAGAGGAGGCGCTGGTCGAAGCCAGGGATCTTCTACGGGAGTTGATCGGCACGACGATACGTGAAGGCGGCGCTCTGCCCGAACCGTCGCCCGCCGACGAGCAGCGGCCTACGGTCGTCCCGCGGGTCCGGATCGCCCTGAAAGCGCGGCTTGCTAGATCTAGATAGCCAGATCGTTCAGGTTGTAGTCCCGGATCACGCGCTCGAACGTCTCGTCGTTGAAGCGGAAGTCGTCCTCCAGACCGGCAAACGGCTGGTAGGCGAACGACGGCTCCCCGGGCCGGTGCTGCCGGCGGGCGTCGATCGCCACGGCGATCACCGACGAGCGATCGAAGATGCGCTGGGCGTCGTGGACGACCTTGTCGGCTTCGACACCCAGGGCGCCCTTCTGCCCCTCCACGGACTTGCGGCGGTGGAAGCCGAAGGTGAGCGAGATGCGCAGCTCGGACGAGGTGTTGGCGAACGAGGCGTGGAGCATCTGGCGGTTGACGATCGTGACGTCGCCGGCGTCGCAGACGAGCGGCAGGGCCCCCGGTAGCTGCTCGCTTCCTCCGTTGCCCTGCACCCGCGCCTCGATGTCGATCTTCCCGAGCTTGTGCGTGCCCGGCACCACCCAGAGACAACTCGCCGGGGCCGTGGGATAGAGCTGCACCTGGAAGTTGAATCCGTGGATGCCCTCGTCCCAGTCGGGAGAACCCCAGTGGGTGACGCCGTCCTGGTGCCACGCCACCGAACCGCCGAGACCGGGCTGCTTGACGAAGATCGTGTCGGTGAAGGGCACGAAGTCGTCGCCGTTGATCGCCGCGGCGATCTCGAGGAGGAGCGGGTGGCCGTAGAGCCGCAAGCCGGAGGGCATCGCCTGGCACATGGCGTTCATGAGGAAGACGATGTCCGCCGGCGCGTCCCGGTCGGGCGAGGGCTGCGTCATCTGCGTCGGGTGACGTCCGCTGAGAAGCCCGGTGCCGCCCCAGGGGTCCGCCAGCGGCTTGGCGAAGAGATACGGCGTGCGGGCGTAGTCGAGCCCCAGCGCCGGCCGCCCCTGCGCGTCCACTTTCGCGTCCGGACCCACCGGCGCGCGCTCCAGCATCTCGTTGGCGTCGCGGCGCAGCTCGGCCACCTCGTCGCTGTCGATGAGTCCTTCGAAGACGTAGAACCCGTGCCTCCAGTACGCCGCCAGGATGTCCGGATGGAGCCGGCCGCCGTCGGTCAGTCGAATCGGCCCCCGGTTGCCGATCTCCGCGGCGATGCGCAGCCCCTCGTCCTGGTACGCCGCCAACCCGGCCGCGTGCTCCGCCCGGGTGGGCGTCGTCACCGGGTCGCTGGCGCTCTGCGTGTCGTTCATGGGGGTGGAGGGGAGTCTACCGGCCGGCCGGCGAGTCGTCCGCCGAACGCTGAAAGGCCCACAGCGCGCTTCGCGTGCGCAGGTACATCGTCGTGCCCTCGATCGCCGGCGTCGCCGTGGCCAGGTCGTCGAGGTCCGAGACGGCCAGCGGCTCGAGCGAGCCATCGCTCGGCAGCACGACGAGCTTGCCGGACCTCGAGAGCAGGTAGAACTTGCCGTCCGCCACGATAGGCGACGCGTAGAAGCTGTCGACCGCTCCCTAGAGGCGGCCCTGCTCGATGAGTTCTCCCGTCGCGGAGCGGAGCGTCGTCGTGATGCCGCTGTCGTCGACCATGAGGAGAACGCCGTCGTCGACGATCGGCGACGGGAGCTGCGGGATCTTGCGGTGGTAGGTCCACCGCGTGTGGGTGGCCGTCAGGTCTCCTCTGAGATCCGCCTCCGGCAGCTGGATGGCGAGGATGCCGTTGCGGCTGTCGAGGGCCGACTGGAAGTACGTCCAGTCCCCTTCGTCGAGGTGGCCGTCGCTCGCGAGATCGAAGTAGGACAGGAGATTGCTCACCAGGCCCTCCGGCGCCTCGTCCTGGGAGATCTTCCCGTCCCCGTCGCCGTCGTGCTCGGCGACGACTTCGCTGAAGGGGTCGAGCCGGACGTGGCGCCCTTCCTCGTTCAGCGGCATCGCGTAGCCGTTGATGAAGAGGAGATCGTCCTCCACCGCCGCGGTGGACTTCATCTCGAACGAGAGGCCGCTCACCCACCAGAGGCGTTCGCCGGTTTCGGCCGAGTAGCCGGTGAGGAAGAACGAGCCCGGCACGACGATCTGGAGCTCGCCGCCCTCGGGATGGTGGAGGGTGGGCGTCGAGTGGCCGCTTCTCGCGGCCGTGCGCTCGGTGCGCCAGGCCAACTCGCCGGACCCGGCGTCCACGGCCAGGATGTACGAGTCCCGCTGCTGGTCGACCACGAGAACCACGTTGCCCGCGGCGAGGATCGGCGAGGCGCCCATGCCGTAGATGTTGTCGAAGGGACCGAGGGGGTGGCGCCAGAGCTCTTCGCCGTCGACGGTGTAGCAGAGCAGGCCGAAGTCGCCGAAGAAGACCCAGACGCGCTCGCCGTCCGTGACCGCGGACGGCGACGCCGGTCCGTTGCGGTTGTCGAGCGTCTCGGTCCGCGGCCTCGGGGCCTCGCGCCGCCAGAGTTCCGAGCCGGTCTCGCGGTCGAGGGCGATCGTGTAGAGCGCTTCGCCTTCCGAGGCCGTCAGGAAGATCCGCTCGGCGCTCAGCACCGGCGACGAGTCGCCGGCCGGGAGTTCGGTCCGCCAGAGGAGGTTGCGGTCGGGTCCCACTTCGACCGGCAAGGCGCCGGCCTCGACGGCGCCGCCGCCGTTCGGTCCGCGGAATCGCGACCACTCGGCGGTCTCGGCCCAGGCGAGGGACGAGAGAACGAGAGCGCCCAGGATCGAGAGCGCGAGCGCGGCAGAAGATCCCGAAGCCGGCGCTTTGCGCCGGATGCCGGCGGGGACGCCGGCGCACCCAGTTTCTGCCGCGCTCGCTCTCTGCTGTCTCAAAGCAGATCGCCGCCGCAGGCGGAAGCGCAGGTGCCGTGCGCCTCGAAGGCCTGCACGACGTTCTTGCCGCTGCGCCAACGATGGACCTCGTCCGGCCCGTCGACCAGGCGCTGGGCACGAATGCCGCGGTACCAGCGGGCGAGCGGCGTGTCCATGCTGTAGCCCAATGCGCCGTGGAGCTGGATCGCGGTGTCGACGACCTGGTGCACCATGTTGGCGAGGAAGACCTTGGCGATGCCGTTCTCGACCCGCAGGTCCATGCCGTTCTCCGCCTTGTAGGCGATGTGGAGCAGCATGAGCCGGGCCTTGTAGAGCTCGGCGGCGCAGTCGGCGAGCATCCAGCGAACTCCCTGGCGGTCTGCGAGGCGCTTGCCGAAGGTCACCCGCTTCACCGTATGCCCGACGGCGAGGTCGAGGGCGCGCTGCGCCATCGCCACGTTGTGCATGCCGTGACGCAGCCGGCCGTAGGCGAGGCGGTGCTGGCCCATCGCGAAGCCCTGGCCGCGGCCGCCGAGGAGGTTCTCCTTCGGGACGATGAGGTTCTCGATGCGGATCTCCGAGTGCGAGCCTCCGAGCTTCAGGCCGAGATCGGTGTGCGGCTGCATCGTCTCGATGTCGCGGACGATCCTGTAGCCCGGGTTCGGCAGCTCGACGAGGAAGGTCGAGAACTGCCGGTGGCGGGCGACGTCGGGATCGGTCTTCGCCATGACGAGGGCGACGTCGGCGACGCTCGCGGAGGAGCTGAACCACTTCTCGCCGTTCAGCACGTAGTTGTCGCCGTCGAGAACGGCCGAGGTCTGCATGCCCGTGGCGTCCGCGCCGGCGGCTCTCTCGGTCATCGAGTAGCAGATCCGCTTCTGGCCCGCCAGCAGCGGCTTCAGGAAGCGCTCCTTCTGGTCCTCGGTGCCGTTCTCGAGCAGCGTCAGCATCGTCGCGTCGTCGGGACCCTGCGTGTTGAGGGAGAGCGCTCCGAGGAAGCTCTCGCCGAGTTCCATCTGGACCAGCGCGTTGGCCAGCGGCTTGAGACCCATGCCGCCGTACTCCTCCGGGATGAAGGGACACCACAACCCCTGCGACCTCGCCTTCTTGCGGAGTGCGGCCAGCACCTCGTCGAAGTTCTCCGGAGTGCATCCCTCTTCGGCGGGGATGCACTCGTTCTGGACGAACTCGCGCACCCTGGCGCGCACCGTCTTGGTCTCTTGTGGAATCTCGAAATCGATCATCGTCTCTCCTTCAGTGGTTCTATCGAGGGCAGTCTCAGAAAATCGCCAGTGCGTTGATCGGCGAGCCGGTGCCGGTTTCGACGGCCAGCGGCCCCGCCACGAGCAGGAACTCCCAGCGACCCAACTCGGCCGCCGTCTCGGCGACGGCTTCGAGGTCCTGGTTGTCGAAGATGTCGAGGCCCATGGCGACGATCGTGAGGATGTGGACCGGAAGATCGACGCCCTCCACCTGCGATGGAACCACGTCGAGCGCCGCATCCGAGCCGATGAACGAGATGTCGCGGGAGCGCACCCAGGGCATCGTCGAGCCGTGGAGGCCGGCCGCGTTCTGCGACACGTCCCAGGGTCCGACTTCGGCGCGACGCGCCCAGCGCCCGGTGCGGATGAAGACGGCGTCGCCGGCACGGACGCGAAGTCCGGCCATCTCTTCGAAGGCCTCGAGATCCTCGGTGTAGATCGGCGTCCCCGGCTCGAGATACGGCACACCCTTGAGGCGCGGGATGTCGAACACGATGCCCCTCGTGACGATGCCGCCCTGGAGGTTGAAGATGGAGGATCGCGTGCAGCCTTCTTCGGTCACCGTGTCCTGCGAGTAGCCGTTGTACATCTTCCCCTTGTAGAGGATGTGGCAGAGCGCGTCGATGTGGCTGTGCGAGTAGCCGTGGTAGCTGATCTCGTAGCGGTCGCTCACGCCGCCGCGAAACGCGGGCTCGTTGTCGGGATCGGGCAGCCGCAGGATCGCCCGCTCGAACGGGAACGGCACGTCGACGGCCTGCTCGATGATCAGCGGATGGGCGAGCGAGACGGAGATGCCCTCCGTCGCCAGCGCCAGGGCCTCGAGGCGCTTCTCGGGCGTGATCAGGTTGGCCGTTCCGAGCTGGTCGTCGTCGCCCCAGCGACCCCAGTTGGAGAGCTCCTCCACCAGGCGCTCGATGTCCGCCTGGGTGAGATCACGCGATTCGGGCGAGTAGGTCGGGACGGGTTCGAGTGAGGATGCGAGCGCTTCCGAGTCCGATGCCGACTCAGTCTCCTGCTCCTGGGCCGCGCAGGCGGCAACCAGCAGCGTGCAAGCCATGCCGAGCCCCAGATGTGTGGCCTTCATTCTCTTCCCTCCCTGTTGCGGATTCGCGCCGATTCTGCCGCATCGTCACGATCAGCGACCGCCTGAGAACCTGCTTCGCTGCGTTCTACGGCGCACGCTGCTAGTTTGCCACTGTGTTGGCTGAGGCGGAGTCATGAATCGGCGCGCGAGGTTGAACTTTGAGGCTCGTGGTTCTCTCACTCGTGTCACTCGTGGCCATCGCGACAGGTGGTCAGGCGCAGGAGCCGAAGACGGTCCGCATCGACACCCTGAGCGTGATGGACACGCTCTACCACCTGTCGGGCGGCGGCGCCAACTCGCTGGCGCTCATCGACGAGATCAACGGCGGCGTCGTGTTGATCGACACGAAGCGCCCGGGATGGGGCCAGGCGGTGCGGGACGCCCTGGACGGGGTGACGGATCTCCCGGTCACGACGATCATCAACACCAACGCCCATCCGGATCATGCCGGCAGCAACGGCGAGTTCGGGAGCGCCGCCCTGATCGTGGCGCACGAGAACACGAAGGCGAACATGGCCCGGATGGACCTCTACTCGGGTGCGAAGGCCGCCTCGTTGCCCACGAAGACGTTCGCCGACCGGTTCTCGCTGCTCGAGGACATCGACCGCATCGAGCTGTATCACTTCGGCCCCGCCCATACCGATGGCGACATCATCGTCGTCTTCCCCGCCAAGGGGGTGGCGTACCTGGGAGGCCTGTTTCCTTCGAAGGCGACGCCGGTCATCGACAGGCAGAACGGCGGCAGCGGCGTGGCCTTCCCCGACACGCTGGCGAAGGCGGTCGCCGGGATCCCGGGTGTGAGTCGTGTGATCACGGGCCATGGCGAGGCGCCTGTGACCTACGCCGGACGGGGTCGCCGGGAGACCGGGGCGGACCGGCCCTGGACGGGGTTCATGACGTGGGAAGATCTCAAGGAGTACGCCGACTTCAATCGCGACTTTCTGGAGGCCACGGAAAGGGCCTTCCAGGCCGGCCTGACCGTCGACGAGGCGGCGGCGACCCTCGAGCTGCCCGAGCGCTACAGGGACTACGGCATGGAACACGCGAGAGCGAACATCGAAGCGATCTATGACGAGCTGGCGAACCGGTAACGGGTCGCGCATGACCGGGCGACTCAAGGTGGCGCTCGTGTGCGCCGCAACCACCCTGGTGGGTGCGACCCAGGCGCGTGCCGACGACTGGCCGGAGTTTCGAGGCAAGGGCCGCCTCGGCGTCTGGCACGAGACCGGGCTCCTGGAGGAGTTCCCGGCCGATGGCCTGAAGGTGCTCTGGCGGACCCCGATCAAGGCAGGGTTCGCGGGCCCCGCCGTGGCCGACGGCCGCGTCTTCATCACGGACTTCGAAGCCACGCACGGCATGCGCGGAACCGAGCGGGCGCTCGCGCTCGACGAGGCGACCGGCCGTATCCTGTGGACCCAGGCATGGGAGGCGGACTACGCGGGAATCCAGTGGGAAACGGGTCCCGGCGCGACGCCGACGGTCGACGGAAACCGCGTCTACACCCTGGGACGCACGGGCGTCCTGTCGGCGTTCCACGTCGAAACCGGGGAACTCCTCTGGCGCAAGGACTACGCCGAAGACTACGGCGTCGACCGGTTGCAGTGGGGGTTCGACTGGGGCTTCGCCAGCGCGCCGCTGGTCGACGGTCCGCGGCTCATCTGCTTCGTCGGCGGCCCGGAGGACGCACGGGTCGTGGCGTTCGACAAGATGACCGGCGAGGAGATCTGGCGCGCGCTGGACAGCGAAGCGGACCTCGGCGTCGCGCAGCCGATCATCATCGAGGCCGGCGGCGCGCGGCAGCTCATCGTCTGGAATCCGGAAGAGGTCGTCTCGCTCGATCCGACCAACGGCGAGTTCTACTGGCGGCAGCCCTACACGGTCGGCGGCGCGATGACGGTCGCGACGCCGGTGCAGGTGGGATCGCAACTGTTCTTCACGACCTTCTACGACGGACCCCTGATGCTGAACCTCGACCAGGACAGGCCGGGCGCCACCGTTGCCTGGAAGGGCACGAGCAACAGCGAGATTCAGACCGACGGGCTCCACGCCGTCCTGGCGACGCCGATCATCGAGGGCGGGACCATCTACGGCATCTGCAGCTACGGCCAGTTGCGCGGCCTGAACGCCGAGACGGGCGAGCGCCTCTGGGAAACGCAGGAAGCGACCGGAGAACGACGGCGCTGGGTGTCCGGCTTCCTGGTCCGGAACGGCGACCGGGTCTTCATCAACAACGACCGCGGCGACCTGATCATCGCCCGACTGAGTCCTTCCGGCTACGAAGAGATCAGCCGGACGCATCTCATCACCCCCACGTCGCGCCCAGGCAACCGCCGGGAACTGCGCTACGTGAGCTGGGTTCACCCGGCCTACGCCAACAGGCACATCTACGTGAGAAACGACGAGGAGATGATCTCCGCGTCGCTGAACCAGGCTGATTACCAGTGACGTCCGGAGCCACCATGCGACCTCCCCGACTCCTTCTCGCGGCGACCCTGGGGATTCTCCCGGTGTTCGCGGTGCTCTCGCCTGCCGCGGGCGAGGAGCGCTCGGCGTTCTTCGGCGACCTGCACGTGCACACCGCCTACTCGTTCGATGCCTTCTCGTTCGCCACGCGGACGACGCCCGACGACGCGTACCGCTTCGCCGCCGGAGAGGCGATCAGGCATCCCTCGGGAAACGAGATTCAGCTCGACCGGCCCCTCGACTTCTACGCCGTGACGGACCACGCGGCGTACCTGGGGGTTCTGCGCGCCCTCGCCGACCCCGGCCACCCGCTCGCGAACGACCCCGAGGTCAGGCGCTACGTCGACGCGACGACGGTCAAGGCGCGAGGCGGCTACCTGCCGGGCGCCCAGGAGTTCGTGGCCCGGCGCGCGGACGCGGAGATACTCCGGACCGCGTGGCAGGAGATCGTCGCCGCGGCGGAACGCCACTACCGGCCGGGCACCCTGACGACCTTCATCGGCTACGAGTACACCCCCTCGCGGGACGGCGGCAACCTGCACCGGAACGTGATCTTCCGAGGCGGCACAGCACCCCGGGAACCGTTCAGCCGGCTCGACTCGGCGAATCCCGAAGACCTCTGGAGCTGGATGGATCGCCTCCGCGACGAGGGCATCGAGGCACTGGCGATTCCGCACAACTCGAACGGATCGGACGGCTGGATGTTCCAGACCGAGACGTTCGCCGGCGGCCCGCTCGACGCCGAGTACGCGACGAAACGGATGCGCAACGAGCCCGTCGTCGAGATCACGCAGGTCAAGGGCACCTCCGAGACCCATCCCTTTCTGTCGCCCAACGACGAGTGGGCCGACTTCGAGATCTTCCCCTTTCGCGTCGGCCAATGGGCCAAGAGCCGGCCCAGGGGCAGCTACGTCCGCCAGGCGCTGCTCGACGGCATCGCGTTTCAGAGTCGGGAGGGCTTCAACCCGTATCGGCTGGGGTTCGTCGGCGCCAGCGACACCCACAATTCAGGCTTTCAGTTCGACGAGGAGAAACACACCGGCAAGGTCGGCGTTCACGACTTCGACCCGGTCAGCAGGGGCTCCGTCCCGGCCGACGTCGTCGACGGCGTGCCGACGTATCGCGAGGTCTTCCGCCGCTACTACAGCAACTCGGGCCTGACCGGCGTCTGGGCCGAGGAGAACAGCCGGGAGGCCATCTACGCGGCTCTGCGCCGCAAGGAGACCTTCGCCACCTCGGGCACCCGCATCCGGGTGCGGACGTTCGCCGGCTACGGCCTGCCTGACGATCTTCACCTCCGTGACGACATGGCGGCGGTGGGCTACGAGCGCGGCGTTGCCATGGGAGGCGAACTCGACGCCGATCGAGGCGGCAGTCCCGCGTTCGCGGTCCGCGCGCTGCGCGATCCGTCCGGCGCCCCGCTCCAGCGTCTCCAGATCGTCAAGGGCTGGGTGCAGGACGGCGATCAGCAGGAGCGGATCTTCGACGTCGCCTGCTCCGACGGGCTGCAGCCGGATCCCGCGACCCAGCGATGTCCGGACAACGGCGCCGCCGTCGACCTGTCCACCTGCGCGATCAGCCAGGACGTGGGCGACGCCGAGCTGGGAGCGACCTGGAGCGATCCCGGCTTCGACCCCGGGCACCACGCGTTCTACTACGTTCGCGTCCTTGAGAACCCGACCTGCCGCTGGTCCACGTGGGATGCCGTGAAAGCCGGCGTTGCGCCGCGCGTATCCCTGCCGGCGACGATCCAGGAGCGCGCCTGGTCGTCGCCGATCTGGATCGTTCCCGGCAGCTAGCCTGGAGGCATCGCTCGGAAATTGAGCCATCCAACGATCGGAAAGTGATCCACCCTCGGCCCTTGGCCGGTAGCTTGGTCTTGTACGAGAGACCAGAGCGATCGGAGGAAGGACTTGCTGAGGCTGGATCAGGTTCATGTTACTCGGCAACCAGGTTCTGGTGGAGGGGCGCAGCCAGCTTCGGTGGCTGGTGAGCACGGCGTAAGCCGCAACACGGTCCGCAAGTACCTGGACCGGAGCGAGCCGCGTCGTGTGGAGACCAAGCTCCGGCGCCGGTGGGTGACGGAGCGTGTGGCTCCGCGGCTGGAGGAGCTGCTGAGCTCGTGGTCTCGCCGGACGACGGCGAAGCAGCGTCTGACGGCGACCCGTTGCACGGGCAGTTGCTGAAGGAGGGCTACGAGGTCGGGATCACGACGGTTTGCAGCTACCTGCGGGAATGAAAGCGGCAGCGTCGTGAGACGTTCATTCTTCTGGTGCACCGCGCCGGCGAGTTGGGCAAGTGGACTTCCATCCGTGTGCTCGTTGAGTCGCACGCGGAGTGCTTCGCGTGTGGCGCGAGGCGCGCCACACGGGTTCTTCGAGGTGACGGTCAAGGAGGACGGGATGGTTCACCGGGTGTGGAAGTTCCTGATGCACCTGCCGTACTCGAAGCGTTCGTTCGTGTGGGCTTTACGACCGCTGCGACCAGGTGTCGTTCCTGGACGGGCATGTGCGGGCGTTCCTGCATTTCGGCGGCGTGCCCCATCGTCTGGTCTACGACAATCTGAGTTCGGCGGTGCGCCGTCGCGTGGGGGCGGAGCGGGAGTTGACGGAGCGGTTCGCTGCCTTGGTGAGCCACTACCTGTTCGAGCCGTGCTTCGCCCGTCCCGGCGAGGGTCACGACAAGGGCGGCGTGGAGGCTCGGGGCAAGGGCATCCGTCTGGCGCACATGAGTCCGGTGCCGCGCGGCGGAACGCTGGTGGAGATCGCGGGCGCGGTGCTGGCCTCGGTGGGCGCGGCGCACAGGGACGCCGCACTCTGGGATGAGGAGCGGGAAGCGATGCGGGAGTTGCCGGCATCGGACTTCGAGCCGAGGAAGCTACAGATCGTGCGGGTCTCTCGCCAGGCGACGGTGCAGTTGGGTGGAGCGACCTACTCGGTTCCCTCGCGGTGAAAGAGCCTGGAGGTCCATGCCCGGGTCGGGGCGAGCGACATCGTCTTCTGCTGTCGGGAGGAGGAGTACCGCTGCGACCGGATGCGTCCCGGCCAGGGCCTAGTGCGCTATTCGCACTACTTCGAGGAGTGGGCGCGCAACCCTCAGGCGGTGCGCCAGGTAGCTCTGGAGTTGCTCGCAGAGCTCGGTCCGGCCAACCGCAAGCTGTGGCAGATGCTGGAGTTGCGGCACGGTGCGCTGGAGGCGCCGCGACTGTTCGCCAAGCTCCTGAGCGTGGTCGCCGATCATGGCAGCGCGGAGGTCGCCGCCGCAGGTCAGGAGGCCCTGGCCGCCGGGCGCTTCGATCTGCTGGAGCTGGTCGAGCGCAGGCCGGCCGTCGCGATCGAGGTGCCGGAAACCCTGCGGGCTCACACGGTCGAGAGCGCCCGCGCCGCCGACTTCGACGTGCTGCTTGTGGAGGCGGCATCATGTGCCGTGCAGCGCGCAGAGCCGTCATCGCGGAGGGGCTCAAGACACTCAGGCTGCCTTCCGTCACTCAGGCTGCCTTCCGTGCTGCGCGACTACGAGCAGCGGGCGCGGCAGGTCCAGGACCGACAGTTGGGACTACGAGGACTACGAAGGGTCCTCTTCAGGGAGGCTTCCGACCTCGTACGCGACTTCCTCGAAGCCCGAGACCAGCGGGAGCTGGGCCGCTTTCAGCAGCGTCTGCAGCGAGTCGATCTGTTGATCTGCGACGAGCTCGGCTTCGTCCCCTTTGACCGCGCCGGCGGCGAGATGCTGTTCAACGTCCTCGCCGACCGCTACGAGAGGCGTTCAACCATCGTCACCTCCAACCTCGCGTTCTCCGAGTGGGTCCGGGTCTTCGGCTACGAGAAGCTGACTACCGCCTTGCTCGGCCGGCTCTCCACCATGCCCACATCCTAACCACCAAGGGTCCTCCTAGCGGACCCGGCTGAGGAGCTAGGCATGAAGCGCCACCGGGAGGCGCCGAGACGCCTGATGGACCGGCGGCCGACGCTTTCCGAGCGTTGCCAACACCCGTGCGGCGCGTCATCGTCAGGCGGGCGGAAGCGGCGGGCGTCTCCGGGGCACTCGGGTCGGCGCAGTCCGTGGTTAGGGCTGGCGGGTCGACCGGTGGAGTTGATGCAGGCCGGGAAGGTGGCGCGATTCCCGGACCGCGACCAGCTACGCCGAAGGCGAACTAGCGGGCCGCGGTCCGGTGGCGTGGCTGTTCTACGGGCGGGGCCAGTCGGGGGATTCGGGCGTCTCGGGGGATTCGGGCGTCAAGGAAACACCTTGGGCGGCTAGCTTCCGTTCCATACGGTCAACCGGGGCCATGATTTCCGCGATGGCCTTGGCTATCTCTTCATCCTCGTCAAGACTCTCCTTGATGAGGACGTACCAGAAGTACACCGTTTCGTCGTCGCTGTCGTAGATGAGGTCGATCAGTCGGTGTCGACTTTCCCACATGTCCATTTGGGAAGGTGCGTGGTCCTCTTGAGCCTTCATGTATGCGGCCACGACCTCCGGTAGGGCGGTGTAGTCGCTTGTCCTTGTTGCGTGCTGTAGAGCCTCGCTCAGCGCGCGACCATACTTGCCGACGATTTCGTCATCTTGTCTCATGCGCTGATCGAGGGGGTCTTCCTCTTCGGAGACAAGAGCGGTCGGAACGAGGATCGCCGCCCCTAGAAGGGCGAGGAGAACGAGTGGCTTCATAGTTGATGGCTTCATAGTTGACTTTCCGTGCTTCATGGTTAGTCCGTGCTTCATGGTTAGTTCGTGCAAGCGACCACTTTGGCCGTGAGATCTTGGATTCTACTTCCGAGGCTGCGACAAGCCCTGCGTTTGTTCCTGTTGAGTACGAGCCCGTCGCAGCCTCGTTCGTCGAACTGTTCCTGAAGTGCCGTCAAGGACGTCGAGTGCATCGTGCATTGGGCTGTCCTCCGGTCTTCCTCTTCTTGCTGGCGCTCTTCCTCCGCTTTCCTATCTTCCTCCGTCTCAGGCCTCATTGTCGGCCCCGGGTTCGGCGGAGTAGGCTCAGGCGGCGGTTCGGGGTGAGGGTTGGGATGGCACGTAAGGCACGGTGGTGGCGGCGGCGGTGGCGGTGGTGGTCCCGGATCCTCACCCGTCACCGTGCATTCCTCGCCAGTGCCATCGTCGTTTTCCTCGCAAACGTCCGGGTCGGCGTCGCCGCCTTGTGCGGTCGCTGGCACGGCAAGCAACGCCATCCCACCGAAGAGTAGCACGCTCAGCAGCGCGCCCCGTAGAGCTTCCCTCATTCGTAGTCTCGCTTTCTTGGGACTGCTACAGCCCGCCGTCTACGGCTCATCCGCGACGATCCGACCGTAGACTGGAAATAGACACCGCGGACCTTAGCACAACCAACAGAGCGGCTAACGACGATGGAAGTTTGCTAGACTGGATCCGGCCCGCTACGGTCCGCGACTTACCTCCGACGTAGGGCTGGAAATAGACAACCCCCTCATCCGAGGCGCTGTTGCGCCCCCCGTAGCGGGTCAATGTGCGCGTTTCAGCGGGAGCTCTACGCGGCCACGTCGCCGGTGCCGCGGGTCGTGAGCCAGCTCGAACACGCCGCCCAGGGCGAGTTTGACGTCGGCGACGTCCGGCGCGTCAGCGCCGCCCTCGAGGCCTCGATCGCGCCCAACACCGCGAAGGCCTTCCGGGCCGCCCTTCACCGCTTCGGCGTACTCCTCGTCACACTTCGTGACGCCGAGTGCGTGACGGACCTCGATCGAGGCCTGGACCGGCAGGCCGCTGGTGAGCGCCTAGTCGAGCATCGCGGCGAACTCTGGCTCCGTCTCGGTCCGCTTCGGCCGGCAGCTAGGTCTAGAGTAGGGGGCTATAGCGCCGTTTAGCTCTAGCCACGCCCCTCACGGGGCCTGCGGCTTTCCGCTGCCCGGCAACGGCGGCTTGATCAACCACGGAGTACACCGTAGGAACGACTGGAAGCTGTCCATCGAACCGGGACCACCTCAGAGGTCGATCCGGGTCAGGCCGTCGTAGACGAAGGCACCGGCGATTCGGGCGCGGTCCTGGCGACCCACGCCGGCGCGCCGCATCGCTTCGGGCCAGCGGCTGCGCACGGTTGCGACGACATCGTCGAACAGCGTGGAGGCGTCGGCCCGCGTGAGGAGAAAGCGACCGTGGCCGGCGACCAGATTGCCCCGGTTCGCGACTCGTCCGTACGGGCCGCAGATCATGGCCAGGTCGCGTCGATCCTGTGCAACCACGGGTGTCGGCGTGAGGTCGTACGCCGGGCTCAGGCGCCATGCGCGGTCGTCGGCGACGACCGCGTGGTTTCGGGGATGATCGTCCAGATTCGACACGGCGGCGTTGAAACACATCCGGGCGAACAGCTCCCGCAGGTCGACTTCCGGGTTGCCGCTCAGGCGTCGGACCTCATCCGCGAGCAGGAGATAGGACCAGCGTCGGCGATCCGTGACCGCCTCGTCCGCTCGCAGCAGCGTCAGTGCGCTCGCCATGCGGGAGCGGCGGAAACCCTCTCCGTTCCAGTGGCGGTCGAATCGGCGCACAAGCAGCACGTCGCGGTCGCCCACGGAGACCGTGCGGCTGTCCGGGACGGCCAGGCCACAGGTGCGCGCCAGGACCAGCATGCCATGTTCGATCCTCGGCTCGTTCCAGCGGTCGTCCGGCCGCGACAGCTTCGCTATCCAGAGATCGTCTCCGTCCCGCACGACGGTCTTGGGGCGCGCCCCGCCGACGGATGTTCCGAGGCGCAGCAGTTCCTCTGCATGGCGGGCCGCGAGGTCGCCCCGTTCCGTTTGACCGGCAACGACCCTGTCCGCAGCGCGTTGCAGGTCCGCCAGATCCACTGCCGCGTTGCCCCGCCAGGGCGTCGACGGCGGATCGACTGACGGCCCGAAGCCGAGTGCGCCGATGCGGTCGTCGGGACCTTCCGTCAGGTAGTCGAACTCCTCCGGAACGCGGCCCGGCATTCGGCGCTCGATCACGAGCCGGCCCCAGGAATCCGGCATGGCGTCGCGGATTGCACCGAAGAAGCCGCCCAGACGAGTCGTCTCGGACGGTCGATCCGCCAGACGCAACTCCACCGGGTCGATCTCGACGGCGTCCGGGCGTTCCCGGTACCGGCGGCCGTAGACGAACTCGCCGACCGGGACACCGCTCCGGCTCTTCACGCGGAACCGCCCCGCGGTGGTGAACGCGGTGTCGCCGGGCAACGCGATGTAGACGAAGCACTCGCGTTCAGAAGTCATCGTCCAACGCCTGGCGGGGCCTTGCCCGCTGCGGGCCGCGCGAGAGCTCGAGCAAGGCGCCCTCGCGGTCTCGCTGCGGGTCGGCCACATCGTCCATGTGATCGAGCAGGCCGAGCACCCAGAGCGCGCCGAGGTAGGCGGCAATCCCGGTGCCGGGTTTGCCCCTCTCCAGATCGGCCATCACGAAACGTGACACGCCGGCGCGTCTCGCCACCTCGAGCTGGGTGAGTCGTCGGCGCAGCCGAGCCGTACGGATGTTGCGGCCGAGACGGCTCAACGCATCGGCCACGGCCTCGGGCGGGTGCTTGACGATCGGCGGTGTTCTGGACATGTTGATTTGGACCTTCCTGACGGCTTGTTGAGTATACGCAAACCAACATTCCCATCCGGCGGCTCTAGGGCGGCGCCGGATCGAGGCCGACGTCGTTCGCCGCGCCGGCCCTGTGCGAGCGGCCCGGCAGGAGCTCCGTGAGGCGACGCTCTTCCTCGGGCTGATCGGCGACCTGCAGCACGTTCTTGCGGGAAGGGTTCCGCGGCAGCAACGCGCGAAGCCGTTCCTTCGTGCCGGCATGCTCGGGGAGGCTCGCCAGGTTGCGCCACTCGTTCGGGTCGGTGTCGTGGTCGTAGAGCTCTTCGCCGTCGGGATAGGTCGTATAGCGCCAGCGCTCGGTGCGGATCGAGTGCCTGTCCGGCGCATCGGAGGTGATCGCGGGGTGATCCCACTCCGCCTCGGGATCCTCGAGCAGTGGCCGCAGGCTCTCGCCGTCGAGGTCGTCGCGCCCGGGTATCCCGGCGAGATCCGCCAGGGTGGGATAGATGTCGAGCAGCTCGGCGGTTCGGTCGCAGAACTCTCCCTGTGCCTCGATCCCGGGGCCGGCGAAGATGATCGGCACGCGGCAGGAGCGCTCCCAGAGCGTGTACTTGCGCCACTGGTTCTTCTCGCCTAGCTGCCAGCCGTGGTCGGTCCACAGGACGATGACCGTGTTCCCGGCGTGCGGCCCCTCGTCGAGCGCCTTCAGCACGCGCCCCACGTTCGCGTCGGCGAAGTTGATGCACGCCAGGTAGGCCGCTATGGCGCGCCGCCACTGACCCGTCGCCGTCACCAGCTCGTGGTCTTCCAGACCGCGCTCCGTTGGCGCGGACTCGGGAACGTCGTCGAGGTCGTTCGCGAGCCAGGGCGGCAGCTCCATCTCGGCCTCGGGGAACTTGTCGAAGTACTTCTTCGGGGCGTAGAACGGCAGGTGCGGGCGGTAGAAGCCGCAGGCCAGGAAGAACGGCCGGGAGTGATCTCTCGACAGGTAGTCAGCCGCCCAGTTGGCGAGCTGGGTGTCGGTCGTCTCCGCGTCGTCGACGTCGAGGGAGCCCCAGTCGAAGCCGCCGCGGTCGAGCTCGTTCACGGGGTAGCCGGGGGCCCAGAGAAAGCCGCGGAAGCTGTTGTAGTAGTGCCACGACGCGGCCTCGTTCTGGCTTTGGTGAAACGTCTTGCCGCCGCCGATCGCTTCATAGCCGTGCTGCATGAAGTGCTGCGGCAAGGTGACGGCGCGCGGCATGGCGTTGCGCCAGACGTCGCCGTTGCCGTAGCAGCCGGAGGTGGTGGGACGCTGGCTGGTCATCAGACTCGCCCGGGACGGGTTGCAGGCGGGCGTCTGGCAGTAGGCCCGGCGGAACGTGACGCCGCGGCCGGCGAGCGCGTCGATGTTCGGCGTCAGCGTCTGCGGGTGTCCGTCGAGGACGCCGATCCAGTCGTTCAGGTCGTCGATCGAGATCATCAGGACGTTGGGGCCGTCGGCGCTCGGCCCCCGACTGCCCGCGCAGCCCGCGGCGAGGGCGCCGAGCCCCAGGCCACCGAGCAATTCGCGTCGGGAGAGTGTTCCGCTCAAGGCGAGCCGATTCCGCCAACCGAGATCAGTCCCGAGTCCTTGGTTGGATCGTACTCGGGATTCGGCGTTGGTAGATCGAGATCCACGCTCGCGAGATAGTCGTCGAGCAGGCGTGAGAGCCGGCGAGCGACCTCGGGACGAAACCGGCTGAGATCGGTGGTCTCCGAGAGATCCAGATCGAGGTCGTAGAGGACCTCGCGCCCGGACTCCAGCTCGCGAATGAGTTTGTGATGGTCGAGACGGATCGCTGCCTGAGGAGTGACGTGCTTCATGTTGCGATAGGCACCGTAGTACCAGATAAGAGGCTCCGTACTCCGATCGACTTCGCCGGCTCCTCCGTTTGCCAGCACGCCGGCCAGACTGCCGCCGTCGAGATGGTTGGGAAGCCGATCGCCCGCACCCAACCAGTCGGCGATCGTCGGCAGGAGGTCGTAGCCGATGGCCGGCACATGACTCTGGCTACCTGCGGCGATACCGGGACCCCGCACGATGAGCGGTACTCGAATGCCGCCTTCCCACACATGCGTCTTGCCCATCGACAGCGGAACGTTGCTGGTCACGGGGCGGTCGGATTCGCCGCCGTTGTCGGAGGTGAAGATGACATAGGTGTCGCCGGCGATGCCGAGAGCGTCGATCCTGTCGAGGATCTTGCCGACGCTCTGGTCCAGCTCGTCGGTCATTGCGCCGTACGTACTGTTCGAGTGAATAGCGCTCGAATAGCCGTGATAGCGCGAAACGGTTTCCGGCTTCGCCAGGACCGGCGTATGGACCGCGTAGTAGGAGATCTGCAGTAGAAAGGGTCGCTCGGAGGCGCCGTGCCTCTCCAGAAAGGCGAGAGATCGCTCGGTGATCTCACCGGTGCGCTTGGGATCGGGCATGCCCTGCCTTCCGGGCGCGTTCGTCGTGAGGCCGTCGTGCTCGTCGTAGCCATGACGCTCCGGCGAGCCGCCGCCCATGTGCCATTTGCCGATGTGGCCTGCGACGTAACGCGAATCCTGCAGCTTGAGAAACTCCGCGATCGTCAGCTCCTCATCGGCCAGATCAGAGACCGGGAGCGGCACGTGCATGGGCTTGTTGCGGTAGAAGTCATCGTAGAAGAACTGGTATGCCGCACGGCCGGTCTCGTCGGGTACGACGTCGATGATGTCGGTGGCTCCGAGCCGGGCAGCGGTCTTTCCCGTTTGAATCGACATGCGGGTCGGTGAGCAGTTCGGCGCCGGCGAGTAGGCGTTGGAGAAACGCATGCCTTGCGACGCCAGGCGCTCGAGATTGGGTGTGCGGTAGAGGTCGCTCTTCGAGTCGGGGACGCGCTCGTCCATCTGGACCGAGGTCCCCGTCCAGCCGAGGTCGTCGGCGAGCAGGAGGACGATGTTGGGAGATTCCGAGACTGCCGGAGAGGACACGACAGTGGCGAGCAGAAGGGGTGCGAACTTCTTTCTCATTGGCTCCTCCTGAGAACCGGGCCGACAGGGGCGAGGATCGCCTCCTTTGGACCGTAGCAGTTGTAGAGTGTCGTCTCGATGGCCGGCAAGGACAACCAGGCGCGCGAGCGGGTGCTGGCAAGCATTGCGGAGCTCGGTCTCAACGAGAACCTGCTCGAGCTCGAGACCAACGGGTACACGGTGCTCCCGGGCGTGCTGTCCGAGGACCGGATCGAGCGCGCCAGGGCGGCCATCCTGCGGCGCGTTGAGAGGACAACGGGCAGGAAAGTCGATCCCGACACGGCCACGTCCGACGACTTCAGCGGTATGGCGTATCAGCACTACCTGATCTTCGAGGATCCGGTCTTCCCCGAGATCCTGCTGGAGCCGAAGCCGCTCGCGATGATCACTTATCTGCTTGGTGAGAGTTGTGTGTTGTCTTCCATGGGCAGTCACTTTCGCGGGCCCGGCGGCATGCCCTTGTCGGTGCACGCCGACGGGGTTCGAGTCGGCATGACCGAGACGTCCCTGGTCGCCAACTGCAACTACGCGCTGACCCCCTACAGCCGGGAAGCGGGCGCGCTCGTGCTCTTCCCGGGCAGCCATCGAAAGCAGCGCCAGCCCACGGCTCACGAGAACTGGATGGCGGGTCATCAGACCGTTCCGGAGATCATGGCGAAGAAGCTCGATCCGGAAGAGCTGGACGCCCTCGAGTGGACGGTGCCGCGAGGTGGCGTAACCCTGGAGCTCGATCCAGGAGATGCCGCGATCTGGCATGGCAACTCGTGGCACGGCGGCTGGCGACGGGAGTTGCCGGGCGCGCGGATCAATCTCGCGGTCTACTTCTGCCGGCCTCATCTCTCGACCCAGGAGCGACGGGGCGATACGCGATATCCCGAGGTGTTCGAGCGTTATGCCGACGAGCCCCGGTTCGCCCGTCTGATGGGAGAGAGGATCTTCAACGGCTGGCGTGAGGAAGGGCCGGACTTCACGGGCGCGAAGACCTCGCCCAGCGGCTTCTTCGACTGAGCGCCTCTGAGCGGCTCGCGCAAGGGTGGAAACGGGCTACCTGCCCTCGGCCGCCCAGCGCTTCATCAGGGCGATGTTGCGGCTCAGGATGGCCGCGGATTCAGGGTTCGCGCTGACGCGCGCGGAGTACGCGGCCATTTCGCTGTCGTACATGGCTGCTGATTCCGCGCCATGGTCGTTCGTGCGCTCGATCCATTCGTCCATGCGCTTCCTGAGTTTCTTCAGTTGCGCCTGGTGCTTCGGATCGCCGGCCAGGTTCCGGACTTCGAACGGGTCCTCCGACAGGTCGTAGAGCTCCTCCGCGGGTCGGGTGGGGGTGAAGAGAAGCTGCTGTGTTTCGGTCAGCGTCCCGGCCGCATGAGCCTCGCGCAGCGCGACGACGATGCTCTTTCCGTCCTTGTAGAGGTTGGGTTGCAAGTGGGGGCGGTCGGGCAGGAAGTTGCGGATGTACTTGAAGCGCGTCGTCCGTAGCGCCCTGATGTAGTCGACCGTCTCGTCGCAGCGGTCGCGGGCGGCGAAGACCGCCGTCCGCTCCTCGTAGTCCCGGGCGAGGACGTCGCGGGCGTGCATGTGGTCGGGAATCTCGATGCCGGCAAGTGCGAGCGAAAGGGCAGCGATGTCGATGTGCTCCACGAGGTCGTCGCGCACCTGCCCGGGCTCGATCGTCGGTCCGGCGATGACCAGGGGGACGTGCATGCCTTCGTCGTAGAGGAACTGCTTACCCCTGGCATGGCTGATTCCGTGGTCGGTCATGAAGAGAACGACCGTGTTCTCGAGGTCGCCCTCGGCTTCGAGCCGTTCGATGACGTCGCCGACGAACCTGTCGGTGAGCCGAACCGAGTCGAGGTAGGCCGCCCAGTCCGCCAGCAGGACTGGATCGTCCGGGTAGTAGGGCGGCAGCTTCACGTCGGAGGGATCGGTCCTGCTCCCCAGCAGCTTCTCGACGCGATCGCTGATCCGACGGAACGACTCGAGCGATCGGCCGCGGTGCTTTCCGCCGGGGAGGTGGACCTGGGCGAAGAAGGGCTGGCCGGGTCGACGCTCACTCCAGTCGGGACCGTCGTACATGGCCTCGTCCCACTCGAAGTTGTAGTGCGTCTTCCCGATGGTGGTTCGATCCGTGTTCGGCCAGCCGGTGATCGCGGTGTAGTAGCCGGCTTCCTGGAACAGCTCGGGGATCGGCCGGATGCCGGGAGGCAGGTGGATCTTCAGCTCCCCCTGGCTGCTGTTGTGGTGATGAGCGCCGATGGAGGTCTGGTACATCCCGGTGATGAACGCCGAGCGGTTGGGCGAGCAGACCGGCGCCGTGACGTACGCATTCGTGAAGCGCACTCCGCGGTTCGCGAGGCGATCGAGATGCGGCGTCTCGATCACCGTCTCTCCGTAGGAGGAGAGATTGGCCGACATGTCGTCGACGATGATCCAGAGGATGTTCGGCGGCTCGGCCGCGTGCAGAGGAACGCGCAGGGGAAGCGCTGCCAGCGCTCCCAGGGCGAGGACGAGGGCGGCGGTGCCGGCGCGGTGCGTTGTCATGGCCTGATTGTCGCCTACGGCGTCCGATTTTTCCACCTGCGTTAGAATCCCGGCCATCATGATTACACGCCGACAAGCAGTCAAGAGCGTCGCCGCCGCGTCGGCGGGGTCCGCCCTGGGAGCCGCCTTCAGCTTCGCGAAAACGAACCGGGCGAACCTGCTCTTCCTGTGCTCGGATCAGCACCAGACCGCCGCGACCGGCTGCTACGGCAGCAGCGAAGCGCAGACGCCCCACATCGACGAGATCGCCTCCGACGGCGTCCGCTTCGACCGCGCCTACTGCAACGCGCCCGTCTGCGTCCCCTCCCGCGGGTCGATCGTCACCGGCCTCCACCCCTGCAGGCACGGGGCGAAGATCCTGCGGGACCCGCTGCCCAACGAGGCCCGCACGGTCGCCCACTACTTCAAGGACCACGGCTACGTCACCGGCGCCATCGGCAAGATGCACTTCGTCGACGAGACGCGGCGGCACGGCTTCGACCACCGGCTCCATCGCCCCGATCACGACAAACGGCTCACCCAGGCCGAGCAGCAGGCGTTTCGAGACGATCAGTACGTGAACTACCCCGCGGACGGCGGCTACGCGACCGGGCTGAGCGGTTCCGCCTCGACCCTGCCGGAGCGGTACTTCCCCGACACCTTCTTCGCCGAGGAGTCGGTCGCCTTCCTGCGCGAGAACAAGGATCGGCCATTCTGTCTGTGGACGTCGTTCTACATGCCGCATACGCCCTTGGTGCCGGCGAAGCAGTACTGGGACATGTACGACGGAATCACTCTCAGTCTGCCGGAGCGTTCGGACCGGGAGCTGGAGGACGGCTTCAAGGGGCACCTGATTCGCTCCAGGCAGCGCGGCTGGTACGACCAGGAGGATGACTCTCTGCGCGAAGCGACCCGCGGCTACTACGGCAACATCTCCCAGACGGACGCCAACGTCGGGCGGGTGTTCGACACGTTGCGCGAGCTGGGGCTCGACAAGAACACCGTGGTCGTCTACACCTCGGACCACGGCGAGATGGCCGGTGCGCACCGCACGTGGACCAAGCACAACATGTACGAGCAGAGCGTCAGCGTGCCGCTCGTCGTGCGCATGCCGGACCGGATGGAAGCCGGGACGGCGCGCACTCAGCTCATCGAGCACACAGATCTGCTGCCGACCCTGACCGAGCTGTGCGGGCTGGGGAGTCCCTCCTCCGGGATCGACGGCCGGAGCTTCGCGCCCCTGGTCCAGGGCGGCGCGTACACGCCGCGCGAGCACGTCTACTCGGAGTACTACTTCTGCCACCGCAGCTTCACGGTGGACGACCGCTACGTCGGCAAGCCGCCCATTCTCATGGTGCGCACCGGCAAGTGGAAGCTCAACTACCTGAGCTGGGCGCGCTCGGAGCTGTTCGACCTCGAGGCCGATCCGGGAGAGTTCAACAACGTGATCGACGACACCGGCAACTCCGGCATCGTCAGGGAGCTGACCGCCATCGCTGAGCGCCTCTACGCTGGTTGAAGAAGCTCCGTATCATGCGGGCTCCATGACCTGCTGCGCCCCCTCGCGTGATCCCGGCCGGCCGGCCGGCGGCGCGGAGCCGGCCGCGGCGCCGGCGCCGGCTTCGGGACCGGCACCGAACGGCCGCGACATGGTGCCTCTCGACGGCGGCCGATTCCTCATGGGCACCGACTCGGCCGACGCCATACCGGGCGACGGCGAGACGCCGGTCCGCGAGATCTTCGTCGACCCGTTCCGCATCGACGCCTGCGCGGTCTCCAACGCCGACTTCGCCGCCTTCGTCGACGCGACCGGCTACCAGACCGACAGCGAGCGCCTGGGCTGGTCCTTCGTCTTCGAGGGCCGCCTGTCGCGCAAGCTCCGGCGGACGGCGATCGAGGACCGTCTGCCGGGCGCCTCCTGGTGGTGCAGGATCAGCGGCGCCGACTGGCGCCGTCCCGAAGGACCGGGATCCTCGATCGCCCGGCGCCAGGACCATCCCGTCGTCCAGGTGTCGCACAACGACGCCTTGGCCTACTGCGCGTGGGCGGGATGCCGGCTGCCGACCGAGGCGGAGTGGGAGTTCGCGGCCCGCGGAGGAGTGGAGCAGACCGCGCAGCCCTGGGGCGACGAACTCGAGCCCGATGGCGAGCATCGCTGCAACGTCTGGCAGGGCAGCTTTCCCGACCGCGATCTCGGCCTCGACGGTTGGCGGGGCACCTGCCCGGTCGACGCCTTCGAGCCGAACGGCTTCGGCCTCTACAACGTCTGCGGCAACGTCTGGGACTGGTGCGCCGACTGGTGGAGCGCCGTTCCCGCCGCGCCCGGCACCCGCAATCCGCGCGGTCCCGCCACCGGCACGGCACGCGTCACCCGCGGCGGGTCGCACCTCTGCCACGTCTCCTACTGCAGTCGCTACCGCCTGTCGGCCCGTACCCACAACACGCCCGACAGCGCGGCTGGACACATGGGCTTTCGCTGCGCCGCCGACGTCGCGCTCAGACCTTGACGCCGACCGTCAGTGAACCGCGGTAGCCGTCGTACGTCTCCGTCATCCTGAGCCAGCTTCCGTCGCCGCCCTTCGACTGGCTGATGACGAAGTCGTTCAGGTTGTTGTAGGGCGAGGGCGGGCGCTGGTTGTAGGGCTTCCGCAGGGCGACCGTCCGGTTCAGCTTCTCGGGGAAGTAGAGCTGCACGGTGGCGGCGACCTTCTGCTCGAGGACGATCCGGGCGTGGATGTGCTGAACCCGGGGGGTGTACCAGCCGGGATAGATCGTCTGGAAGTGGACCATGCCGGCTTCGTCCGCGACCTGGCGGCCGCGGAGGAAGGTCTCGTTGTCCGACGGGTTGGCGCGGCCGCTGGGCCAGACGTTCGGGTCGTAGGCGGTGTAGTGGCTGTAGAAGCCCAGCGCGTCGCAGTGCCAGAGGTCGACGGCGGCGCCGGCGATCGGCGTGCAGCCATCGGCTTCGACGATGCGGAGGGCGACCTCGAGCGGCAGTCCCTCGCGGTCCTCTGTGATGTCGCTTCGCATCAGGACCGGGTCGTTTACGTAGAACGGTCCCTCGATGGCCCCCGCCGAGACGACGCATTGTCCCGAGTCCTCGAAGCTGTGGCTGACCGGGTCGAAGCCGGAGTTGTCGGTCTCGATGAACCTCCGCTTCAGGCCGGTGGTGAACCTTGACTCCCCCTCTTGCCGTCGTTGCGGCAACGCGGTGAGCTTGCGAGCCGCGGCGGCGAGCAGGCTGAAGAGGAGGGTGCGTCGCTGCCACTTCGGGTGTTCCATGCGGTCACCTCACGGTCCATTGGGGTTGGTGGCGAGTATCGTACCGGCGCTGCCTTGCATGGAATCGGAGCCGGCCTTGCGGCCGGCGCGTGTCTTTGGCCGCCTTCGGCGGCAGCCGGCGGGGGCGCCGGCGCACCCAGTAGACGGACCATGCGGCCGCGCGGAAACCTCAAGTGAAGATCCTTGTCATCGCCGACGTGCACGGGAACGCCGAGGCGCTCTCTGCGGTGCTGGAGAAGGAGCGGGACGCCGACGCGACGATCTTCCTTGGCGACACGGTGCTGTCCGGGCCGCAGCCGAACGAGACGATGGCTCTGCTCGCGGATCTCGATGGTGTCTTGATCGAGGGCAACCACGACGTGGAGATGTTCGAGCCCGAGCGGTTCGAGGGCTGGCCGGCTCCCTGGCGCGCCTACACGAACTGGATCCTGGAGACGCTGGAGCCGGCGGGGTGGGAGCTGCTCCGCGGCCTGCAGGCGGAGGGCGAGTACGAGGTCTGGGGCCAACGCGTTTTCCTGCACCACGGCGTGTTGCCCGACGAGCCGAGGCAGGCGCTGCCGGACACCGCCGCCGATCGCCTGGCCGCGCTGGCCGGCGGAACGGACTGTCCGCTGGTGCTCTTCGGACACTCCCACATCCAGTTCCGGCGCGCGATCGACGGACAGGAGTTCATCAACCCCGGCAGCGTCGGTCAGCCGCGCTGCGGCCGGCGGGTTGCCTGCTACGGGGTGATCGAGGACGGCGTGTTTCGTCACTGCCAGGTGGAGTACGACCCTGGTCCGTGGCTGGAGGCGCTTGACGGCATCGGGCCGCTCGACGGGTTTCCCGAGTTCCGGGAGTGGCTGAGGAAGGCGTTGCTCAGTGGGTACGGGATCGGCGAGCGGGAGCCGTGGACGCGGTTTGCCCGGGAAGGGTACTTGTAGAGCGCAGGCCGCTACGCGTCCGCGCCCGGATGCCGGCCAGAAGGCCGGCGCACCGGCGGCGCACCGGCTACAGCTCCTCGACGGCGATCGCGCGGACCCAGGTGGCTTCCAGCCGCTCCACGTTGAGCGGCATGGCGATGAAAAAGGCGCGGTCCTTCTTCAGCTTCTCGACGTTCACCAGCGGGTAGCAGATCGGGATGTTGTTGCCGAGCATGTTGCGGTGGGTGGGCGAGTTGTCAGGTTGCGGAGTCTGGAAGTCCGACTCCCAGGCGATGCCGGGGGCGCCGACGGCCAGCAGCTTGATGCCGGTGTCGGCCAGCCACCTGGTCGTCCCGGCCGGCAAGGTCGGCTGCTCCGCGCCTCGGAACGGGCTGCCGAGGAGGACGATGTCGCCCTCGCGGACGTTCGACAGGTGGTCGGGCAGGATCGGCTGGCCGACCTTGACGATTTCCCCTTCGTCGTTCTTCTGCTCCACCGGTTCGAGTTCGTCGAAGAAGCAGACGGCAGCGGGGCCGAAGAACGTGTCGAGGGGCAACTCCCACAGGCCGCGGACGTCGTCGGGGAGGCCCTCCCAGTGGTCCATGTGGCCCTTGCCGCCCTCGATGTGCGAACCGCCGCAGTGGGCGCTGACCCTTCCGGGGGGCCAGTAGGAGTCGCCCTCCTTGCCGCCGACCAGCGTGTAGAGCGTGTCGTCGTAGGGCACGCGGCCTTCTTCCAGGATCCATGGCAGGCCGTAGATGTCCTTGTTCCCCTCCTCGACGGTGCCGTCGAGCCGGGTGATGCGCCCGACCATGCGCGGGCTGAGGTCGACTACATGGTGGCCTGCGAAGTCAATCATCGTTGCCGTTCTCCATCTCCGTCGACCACTCGCCGAGAGTGGCCAGTCCGTTCATGCGGGCGCGGTGGCGGAGCGCCGTCTGCCCGGTCGATTCGTCGGTCCTGCCGTCCCAGGCCTCGACCGGGGCGCGGCCAATCGCGCGGCCGAACGAGAAGCTGAGCGCCCAGGGTTGCGGATCGAGCCGGTTCATCGCGTCGAGATGCGCCGTCGCGTCCAGGTCCCACTGGCCGCCGGACAGGAAGCCGATCCCTGGCAAAGCCGGCGGCACGACCCGGCGCAGGCAGCGCAACGTCTCCCGCGCCACGGTGTCCACGCCGGCCTGCTCGGGGCAGTCGCTGCCCGAGACGACCATGTTCGTCTTCAGGACGATCTCCTCGGGCGCGACGCCGTGCTCGTACAGCGCCTCGAAGGTGCGGTGCAGGAAGCGCTCGGTGACCTCGAACTGGCGTTCGATCGTGTGCTCCCCCTTCATCTCGACCTCGGGCTCGACGATCGGGACGAGATCGAACTGGTGGGCGAGCGCCGCGACCTCGGCGACGCTGCGGGCGTTCGTGACGAGCGCGCGCTCCGTGGGAAGTCCCGGGCGCACACGCGCCGCGACCCGCCACTTGATGAAGGCGACGCCGCGCTCGCGCCAGGCCTCGAGCCGCTTGGCCAGTCCGTCGAGGCCGCGCGGCACGTACTCGTGCTCGGAGCCTCCCAGGAACTGCCAGCCGGTGGTCGGCGTGATGCCGAGCAGCAGGCCGCGTTCCGCGATGAGCTCGACGAGCGGCGTGCCGTCGCCGGCCTGTCGATCGAGCACGTCGGGGAAGACGATGATGCTCGACAGGTGCTCGCCGAGTCCGGGGGTGCGGCAGATCATCTCCTGGAAGTCGGCTGCGTCCTCCTCGGTGCTGGCGTGGGTCGACTCGCCCCACCAGCCGCGGACGAGGCCCTTGAGCGGCACGTCGGCGGCGAAGATGCCCTTGCCGGGGGCGACCATCCGCTGCGCGGTCGCGGCGAGGGTTGATTCGGCGGTCATGCGCTGCCCCCGTTCCCGGCCGCCGCGAGCTTGGCGCGGTAGAACTCGAGCCCCTCGCGCGCCGCTTCGTCCAGGTCGCGGCCGCCGGTCATGTCGCGCCACACGCCGAGCAGGTTGCCGACGCCGCCGCCCATGTGGACGATCGGCTCCATCACGGTGTCGCGGTCGTAGCCGATCTCGTGGAGCGCCGCGACGACCTCGTCCCAGGGAATGTGGCCCCGGCCGGGCGGCCGGCGGTTGTTCTCGCCGATGTGGAAGGTGCCGAGCTGGTCGCCGGCGCGGACGATCGCCTCGCCCAGCGAGTCCTCCTCGATGTTCATGTGGTACGTGTCGAGCATCATCTTCAGGTTCGGGCTGCCCACCTCGTCGAGGAAGCGCAGCGCCTCGTCGCAGGTGTTGATCAGGAAGTGCTCGAAGCGGTTCAGGACCTCGATGTGGAAGGTCACGCCGAGGTCCTCGGCGGTCTTCATCGCCTCGCGCATGGCGGCCACGGCGTGGGCCCAGCAGCGCTCCTTGTCGCGGCCGTCGAGACCCTGGCGCATGACGCCGGTGATCGCGCCGCCGACGTCCGCGCCGCCGCCCCCCGCGATCTGCTGCATCTCGCTCGCCTTCTCGGCGAGGGCGCGCAGGTGCGCGATGCCGCGCTGCCGGTCCTCCTCGGAATCCGAGTTGATGTCCTGCTTGGGGCCGAGCCCCGCCATGTAGTTGATCCTGATCCCGTGCTCGGCCGCCGTGCCGAGGAAGCGCTTCTTCTGCTCCGCGGTGTACAGGAAGAGCACGTCCTGCGAGAAGGACATCAGGTCGAAGCCGATCGCCGCGGCGCGAGCCATCCGGCGCTCGTACTCCTCGAGGTCCTCCATCCACTCGTTGCCCCAGTAGTTGAAGGTGATGCCGATTCTTCCCATGCCGTTTCTCTCCCTGAACGCTCTTACGGAGCCGTCGCCGCGGCCGCCGCCTTGCCGGCCGGCTGCGCGGCCATCAGCGCCTCGACCTCGTCCATCGACGGAATCCCCTTGCGGTTGCCCAGCACGGTGCAGTGAAGGGCCGCCACGGCCGACGAGAACGCGGCGCAGCGCTCGAGATCCCAGCCCCTGGCCAGGCCCACCAGGTAGGCGCCGTGAAACGTGTCGCCGGCGCCCGTCGTGTCGACGACGTCGACCTCGAACGCGGGGGTGTGGAACTCCGCGTCGCGGGACACCGTGTAGCTGCCCCGTGAGCCCTCCGTCTGGACCACCACGCGCGGCCCGAGGTCGAGGGCGGCACGCCCTGCCCGCCACACGTCGTCCTCGCCGGTCAACATCGGCGCAAAGCCCGAGCCGCAGATCAGCACGTCGGTCTCCGCCACGAGCGCCCGGGCCGGTTCGAGGACCTTGTGGCTGGTCGCGGCCGCGTCCAGCACGACCGTGCCGCCCGCCCCCTTCATCCAGCGCGCCGCGGCGAGGGCCGCGTCGCCGTGACTGCCATCGAGATGGAGGATCCGCGCCGACTCGATGTACTTCCGGTCCAGCTCCGAGGCGTCCACGGGCCGCGAGAGAAAGCCGCGCCGGAACGAGAACACCCGCTCTCCGGTCGAGGCGTCGACGTAGACGACGACGACATGGTCCTCCGGTCCTTCCCGCGGCACGAGCCGGCTGGTGTCGACCCCCGCTTGCTCCAGCGATCGCCGCCGGTGCTCGCCGAGATCGTCGTCGCCCACCGTGTCGACGAAGCCTGTACGGAGGCCGAACGTCGAGGCGACGAAGCACGCCGTGCCGGCGGGCCCGCCGTCGGCGAGCGTGAAATCGAGTAGGCCGCGCGGATCCTTCCAGACCGGCATGCGCTCGACGCGCAGCACGACATCGACGATGGCGAGGCCGAGGCCGATGACGTCCAGGCGACTCTCCCGGCTGCCTACTTGGAGCCGCGGCCCGAACCGGCCGCGGCGAGCTGCCGTTCGAGACGGCGAAGCTCCTTCTCGATGCCGCGACGAACCTCAGGCTCGGCGATGGCGAGGAGGACGACGTAGAAACCGGAGAGGCTCTTGAGCCGGAGCGTTTCGTCGTCGATGAGACCGAAAGCCCACTGGTCGATCGCCAGCCCCCAGCCGGCGTAGAGCTGCGCCTCGAGGAACGCCTGCCCGACGGTCTTCCGAAGTTGTCCGCTGGCCTGGGCTTCGGCGACGGCGGCGCGAATCGCCTCCTTGGCGGACCGGAAGTGCTCGCCCTGGTCCGCCTGGCCCAGGGTGGCCAGGTAACCGGTACCGAAGTGGGCCACGATGAGCGGCCGCAGCAGGTCGGCGTTGTCGATCATGTAGCGGAGGACGCTCTCCATCGCCCTGGAGGCCCGGCGCAGAGGGGTGCGGGCGGCGCCGGCGTCGGGCGCCGCCGCCTCGAGCCGCTGGTCGGAGTCCCTGATCAGGGCTCGCAGGATCGCCTCGCGGGAGCCCAGCAGGGGAATCCCCTTGCGGTTGCCCAGCACGGTGCAGTGAAGGGCCGCCACGGCCGACGAGAACGCGGCGCAGCGCTCGAGATCCCAGCCCCTGGCCAGGCCCACCAGGTAGGCGCCGTGAAACGTGTCGCCGGCGCCCGTCGTGTCGACGACGTCGACCTCGAACGCGGGGGTGTGGAACTCCGCGTCGCGGGACACCGTGTAGCTGCCCCGTGAGCCCTCCGTCTGGACCACCACGCGCGGCCCGAGGTCGAGGGCGGCACGCCCTGCCCGCCACACGTCGTCCTCGCCGGTCAACATCGGCGCAAAGCCCGAGCCGCAGATCAGCACGTCGGTCTCCGCCACGAGCGCCCGGGCCGGTTCGAGGACCTTGTGGCTGGTCGCGGCCGCGTCCAGCACGACCGTGCCGCCCGCCCCCTTCATCCAGCGCGCCGCGGCGAGGGCCGCGTCGCCGTGACTGCCATCGAGATGGAGGATCCGCGCCGACTCGATGTACTTCCGGTCCAGCTCCGAGGCGTCCACGGGCCGCGAGAGAAAGCCGCGCCGGAACGAGAACACCCGCTCTCCGGTCGAGGCGTCGACGTAGACGACGACGACATGGTCCTCCGGTCCTTCCCGCGGCACGAGCCGGCTGGTGTCGACCCCCGCTTGCTCCAGCGATCGCCGCCGGTGCTCGCCGAGATCGTCGTCGCCCACCGTGTCGACGAAGCCTGTACGGAGGCCGAACGTCGAGGCGACGAAGCACGCCGTGCCGGCGGGCCCGCCGTCGGCGAGCGTGAAATCGAGTAGGCCGCGCGGATCCTTCCAGACCGGCATGCGCTCGACGCGCAGCACGACATCGACGATGGCGAGGCCGAGGCCGATGACGTCCAGGCGACTCTCCCGGCTGCCTACTTGGAGCCGCGGCCCGAACCGGCCGCGGCGAGCTGCCGTTCGAGACGGCGAAGCTCCTTCTCGATGCCGCGACGAACCTCAGGCTCGGCGATGGCGAGGAGGACGACGTAGAAACCGGAGAGGCTCTTGAGCCGGAGCGTTTCGTCGTCGATGAGACCGAAAGCCCACTGGTCGATCGCCAGCCCCCAGCCGGCGTAGAGCTGCGCCTCGAGGAACGCCTGCCCGACGGTCTTCCGAAGTTGTCCGCTGGCCTGGGCTTCGGCGACGGCGGCGCGAATCGCCTCCTTGGCGGACCGGAAGTGCTCGCCCTGGTCCGCCTGGCCCAGGGTGGCCAGGTAACCGGTACCGAAGTGGGCCACGATGAGCGGCCGCAGCAGGTCGGCGTTGTCGATCATGTAGCGGAGGACGCTCTCCATCGCCCTGGAGGCCCGGCGCAGAGGGGTGCGGGCGGCGCCGGCGTCGGGCGCCGCCGCCTCGAGCCGCTGGTCGGAGTCCCTGATCAGGGCTCGCAGGATCGCCTCGCGGGAGCCCAGCAGGTTGTAGAGCGTGGTGACGCTCAGACCGGCGTCCTTGGCCAGCTTGCGCATGGAGAGGCCGTCGGGACCGGACTCCTTCAGCAGCGTGCGAGCGGACTCGAGGATGCGCTGCCTGCGCGCGGCGACGTTCGCTTCGCGCCGGCCTGCCGGCCTGGTGGCTGCCTCACTCTTGGCTTCGGGGCTGGTCATGCGTCAGTTGCTCGCCGAAATGATACGCGCGTCCGGTTGGAGTGTGCGGGAAGATGGTACATTGTTTCAAGTTTGACCGGGGGAGAACCTGAAGTGACTGAAATCAACGTGGCCGAACTCGAACCGGTAGGAGAGTTCGGTTCTCTCGCGTGGTGCGAGGCCTGCGCCGGGTACGGCGTGCAACTCCTTGAAGACGGTGATCTGCCGCCGGACACGGCGTGGGGATTCACCGAGATCTACACCCACGCGCCGGAGCGGTTGCTGGAGGGCGGCCGAGAGATGTCGGCGTACTTCATCATGGTCAAGGACGGCCGGATCACCGGTGGCGACGGCGCCCCCGAAGAGTGCCGCGCGCTGCCGGGCTTCCACATCGCGATGCCCTGGGCCTCGATCTGCAACCAGTCGCGCACGAAGTACGGCCGCGAGGGCCAGATGCGGCGGTCGGCGCAGGAGAAGGTGATGTTCCAGCAGATCGAGGAGTACGTCGGGCGGCCGAACCCCCTCGGCCTGGGCGGCGGCCCCAAGCACGTCTGGCCCCGCGAAGTCGGTATGGCCCTGGGCAAGGGCGCGGAGGAAGGCGGCGGCCTCCACAACATCGCCGCGAGCCTGCAGACGCCGTCCCCCGAGTTCGCGGACTTTCCCACGACGGACATGGCCGTCCCGGACTTCGAGGCGATGACGGACGAGCAGAAGCGGCGCTTCCTGGCGCTCCTCGGCGTCGACGCCTGAACACTGGGTGTGCCGTCCAGAATCGTCGCCGGCCTTTGGCCGGCGGCCTTGTCCTTCGGTCTTCGCCGCTTCGCGGCTTCGCCCGGGGCGGGTCGGAAGACCCGCGCATGTATGGCCCGCCCCGCTTGTGCAAGGTCTCGTTCCGGGGTTTCCGGCGAGGTAGGTGCAGTTGCTTGCATGTATTCGGCCTGTTGATGGGAGTCTCTGAGATCGAGCTTCCTGGCCCCGATGGAATACGCGGATGCGTGTCGGCCTCTTCACCCAGACGGCCTCTTTGATGGGCCTTGCGCGGGTTCAGGCTTCTCGACGCGCCGGTCCGACCTGTTTCGCCATCGCTGGTTCGAGTCCTCGCAAATTGCTTGGTGGGGCAATCCTCCTGTCGTTGGTTGGTTGTTGCCGAGCCGTCTACGCCGCGGCCCGTGACGCCTTCGTTCGACCGCCGACGTGGCGTTCGTCGCTGTAGCACTCGTCGTGTCGGAGCACCGCCCAGGCGATCCGCGCCAGCTTGTTGGCCACCGCCACCGTGGCGACGTTCGCCCCCCGGCGACGCTTGACGTCCAAGGCCCACTCCTTGAGCCTCGTCCGCTCGCCCTTGTGAGCCGTGCGCAGCACCGCTCGAGCACCGTGGATCAGCAGCGCTCGCATGTAGCGGTCGCCGCGTTTGCTGATCCCCCGCAGCACCACGCGACCGCCGGTCGATTCCTGACGAGGCACCAGACCCAGAAACGCCGACATCTGACGACCGCTGCTGAAGGCCCAGCCCGAGCCCACCGACGCCACCAGAGCCGTCGACACCAAAGGACCAATCCCCGGGATCGACATCAGACGCTCGCACAGCGGATTCTCCTGCGACTCCCGTTCCAGCTTCGCCGTCAGATCCGCCACCTGCTCGTCGACCTGCATCAGCGCCCGGTGCTGCATGCACAAGAGAGCCCGAAAGGCGCCCGGCAGGTCCCGCTCCTCGTCCGTGGCGATCGCAGGCACCTCCCGCTTGATCACGGCCAAGCCCTGGGGCAGCACGATCCCGTACTCCCGCAGAAAACCACGTAACTGGTTCGCCAACTGCGTGCGCATGGCCACCATCGTCTCCCGACTCCGGTGGACCTGCTGCAGCGCACGGCGCTGTTTCGTCTTGTACGGCACGAAACGCATCGTCGGACGAGACACCGCCTCGCAGATCGCCTCCGCGTCGTGGTAGTCGCTCTTGTTCGACTTCACGTAAGGACGCACAAACTGGGGACTCATCATCCGCACCTCGTGGCCCAGCTCCCGCAGCCGCTCCACCCAGTGGTGAGCCCCGCAGCTCGCCTCCATACCCACCAGGCACGGCTTGACCTGCGCCATCAACTCCATCAGCCGCGGCGCCTTCACCTGGCGCTGCAACACCACCGCTCCCGACCCGTCCATCCCGCACACCTGGTACACATGCTTGCCCAGATCGATCCCGACTCGAGTAATCTCTCCCACGGTCCGCCTCCTCCTTGGTGATTGGTAAAACACCATTCTGGCCCTCAAGAGGCCCTATTGGATGCGGGGCGGACCATCCCATTACCCAGAGATAGGGCGTCGGCGCAGGCGTACTTCTGTTACGGAACCGTCAGGGCGTCGCTTCGACCGGTGGACCTGCAGTAGAGATGCTGGCCGCGGAAAAGGTGGTGCTCTGGGTGCGCGGGTCTTCCGACCCGCTTGGGGCGAAGCCCCATCGAATCAGCCGCCGGCCCTGGCCGGCGACCTTGTCGTTCCGCCCTACCTGCCGTCCAGCGAGAACCGCACCGCCGTCCGGTACGTAGCCCCCACCGGCTCACCGTTCTCCATCGCCGGCCGGAAGACGGCCCGTCGCATCGCCGCGACGGCGTTCTCGGTCAGGCCGTGGGGCAGTCGCTCCAGCACCTCGACATCGACGACGCAACCTTCCCCGTCGATGCTGACGCCGAGGCCCACCACGCCCTCGACGCCGGCTTCTATCGCTTCATCGGTGTACTCGTGGGCGACCTGGTAGATCATCTCGCCCGGCCTGCGGTCTGAGTTGCCGTTGGCGCCGACCTCCCCGGCCGCGACCCGCGAGTGGCAGATCAGGACCCTCGCCCGGTCGGGGATCGGGCCTTCCGGCGAGATGCCCAGGATGCTCCTCGCCTCGGCGACGCCTTCATCTGACCGGCCGGAGTCCACCAGCAGCCGCGCGAGGCTGTAGCGCGGCGCCGCGGACGCCTCGTCGTCCATCACCGCGATCACGCGGCGGAAGGCATCCTCGGCCTCGACCACGTCCTGCTCCGTGCGGTCGGGCTTGTCGAAGAGCGCCACGCCGAGCGCGTTGTAGGCCCGCGTCCGCAGGCGGATGTCATTCCCGGACCTCGCGCCGGAGCCGCGATTGGTCAGTTCCAGTGCCCGGCGCGCGGCATTGGCCATCTGTTCGAGCTCGGACCGCTGGTAGTGGGCCGCCGCCTCGGCGAGCCATTGCTCCGGCGTCTCCGGCAGGGACGGCGCTTCGGTGACCACGGCGGGTGACTCCGGCGCGGCCGGGGCGCTGCCGGCGTCCAGGTCGAAGGTGACGACGGAGGTCGTGGCGGCGAGGTCGTCGCGCACGCCGACGGCGACGCGATGGGGCCCGGGCGAGGTGACCACGTCGACCGCGAACGGCCAGGAGAGTTCCCGGGCGTCCTCGATCTCCCCCTCTTGCACCAGGACGGGGACGGGATGCTCCGTTACCTCGGAGACGCGGCCCTCCCCGTCGATCACCTGGACCCAGAGGCGGACCTTCGCCTCGTGGCCGTCGGCGGCCGGGGCCAGGGTCAGCGGGCCGATCGGGATCGCGACCAGCATCCTCGACTGGATGTCGCCGTTGTCCAGTTCGACCTGGCTTCCCGTGCCGCGGACCGGGGCGATGCGGACGCCCAGCGGGTTCGCCGCCTCTCCCATCGAAAGGGCCGCCAGGGTCAGGTCCGCCATCTCGGCTGAGATCGACTTGTCGACATAGCTGTCGCGATGGCGAAGCGTCAGGCGTCTCCGGTAGCGCCGCTTCGCCTCGTCGGTCAGCTCGATCTCGATCCGGTGGGTGTTACCCCGCTCGAGGTGGGTCGGCGAATAGCCGAGCGAGTAGCGGTTCTGGAGGTCGCTCGCGATGCGGTCGAGGCCGCCCGCGAAGTTCCGGGTGTTGACGATCGCCCGGCCGCCGGTGCGATCGGCCAGGCGGAGCAACGGTTCCTCGAGATTGGCGGCTCGGGTGAACTCGATGCTGGTGGAGAAGCGGAGATCCGCGGTGTTCATGCCGCTGATGCGCGCTCCGGCGGCGGCGACGCTGTGGAAGGTGACGCCGTTGGCGTTGGCGAGCGAGGCGAGCTCGTCGAATCGCCGCGAGAGGTCGTACTGGTAGGCCTCGAGGGAGGCGTTCGCCGCGTCGATGCTCCTCGGGTTGTCGCTAGCGTCTACGTCGCGGAAGGGCCCCTCGCGGGGGGCGCCGCGCCACCGCGCGCGCCGATCATCGAACCGCTCCTCCACCGCCCGGAAGAGATCCTCCGCCGGCCGCATGGGCAGCCCGTTGCTGATGTAGAGGATGGCCTTGCGCCCCGGCAGCCCCGCCATCGTCTGGATCGCGTTTTCCAGGTTCACGACCGAGGCGTCGACTTCGCTTCTGACCATTGCGGCGAAGTCGCGGATCTGCTCCAACACCGCGTTGTAGCGGGGCGGGGGGTACTCGATGTTGAGCTCGCGCAGGATGTCGAGGCGCTGCGACTCGATGCGATCACGGCTGCCGATGACCCTTGCGACCTCCCCGGTCGCCTCGGCGACGCGCCAGGCCTCGGTGGTGAAGGGGATCGCGATTTCGAAACGGCTCCGATCGTAGACGGCGAGCATCGCGCGGTCGTAGGGGCTGAGCTGGACGCTGAGGAAGTTCCGCAGGAAGGGCAGCAGCCGGTTGCGGTCCGTCGGCGTCAGGTTGTTGTTGTCGATGTAGACCATCAGGCTCAGCCGGTGCTCCGGCGGCGGCGGTTCGGCAGGGATGAAGCGGTCGAGGTCGCTCGGCTGACCGTCCCGGCGGGCGGAGGCCGATCGCTCCCGCGCGGCGGCGTCCAGACCGTCGGTGAACTCGAAGAAGTTCGACAGCTCCACCGGGCGGCCGTTCTCCCGCACCTCGAAGTCGTCGGCCGCAAGGCCCGTCACCGGGTTGCCGTCGCGGTCGGTCACCCAGACGTCGACGTTGACGACGCGGACGTCGATCGTCTCGCCGAAGGTGGAGGGTACCTCCGGCTGGGGTTGGGCTCCGGCGATGCCGTTCGCCAAGTACAGCAGGAAGAGCGCGGCGAGGGTGGCGGGACGCTTCATCTTCGCAAAGCGTATCGCCGGGTCGTCGTCGGCCTGTGGCCGACGGCAGTCTTTTTCGGGCTTTGCCGCCTTGCGGCTTCGCCCGGATGCGGCGTCAGTATCGTCACCGGCCTTCGGCCGGCGGCAGTCTTGTTCGGGCTCCGCCGCTTCGCGGCATCGCGCCGGATGCGGACCAGAAGGTCCGCGCACCCAGAGAACGGGCGGCGGTTCTGCTGGATGTCCTGCTGCAGTTGGGAAGGCTTGTGGCGGCGTCATGTCATCTGCATGTAGAGAACCCTGCCACGCCGGGGTGTATCTCTGGGTGCGCGGACCTTCTGGTCCGCTTGCCGCCGCAGGCGGCCAGAAACCCGGCCGGCCGAAGGCCGGCACCGCTCTGCAGCAGGCGGTGGTTGTGCAGTAGAGCTTTCCGCCGCAGCAGCGGCGTATCTCTGGGTGCGCGGACCCTCTGGTCCGCTTGCCGCCGCAGGCGGCCGGAAACCCGGCCGGCCGAAGGCCGGCACCGCTTTGGCGCCCGTCAGGCCTCCTCGTGAAGCGTCACCACCCCCGCGTCCCCGTCGACACTGATCTCCTGCCCCTGCGCCACGCGCTGGGTGATCGTGCCCGTACCCACTACCGCGGGAATTCCGTACTCGCGGGCCACGATCGAGCCGTGGCCGAGGATGCCGCCGATGTCGGTGACGAGCCCCGAGGCGTGAGCGAACAGCGGCGTCCAGGCCGGGTTCGTCATCGGGCAGACCAGGATGGAGCCGGACCGCATCCGGTCGAACTCGGGCGGCGACTTGATCAGGCTCGCTGGCGCCGTCACGGTGCCGGGGCTCACGGGGACGCCGCGCAGCGTGGGACTGTTCGGATCGTTGCGGGCCTGCGTCTCCTTGAACGCGATCGACGGATGCTCGCTCGCCTCTTCCGGCACGGTGCCGGGCGGGTGCAGGCGCTTGCGCGCCTCGCGTAGCTCCCGGCGTTCGGCGGCGAGCGCGCCGAGGTCGGGCCTCGCCTCGCCGCGCGCGCGGGCCTCGATCGCCTCGCGGAGCTCGTCCGTGACGCAGAAGTAGACGTCATCCGGTTGGGTAAACGTGCCGGCCTCGACCAGGCGCCGCCCCAGCTCCGTCGCCAGCGAGCGCAGCACGGGCCAGGAGCTGCCGAGGTAGAACATCGTCTCCTCGCGGATCGGGTAGAAGAGGTAGGTGAACCACAGGCGGAAGCGGAACTGCCAGTACTCCAGGCCGTCGAGCAGCCCTTCGATCTCGGCCAGCGCCTTCTCCTTCTTTGCCCTCGCGTCGATGTCGTGCTGCTCCGGGCTGTAGTCCCGGTTGGCGACCATCGTCTTCAGCGTCGCGAAGAACGGCGTCGGCTCCTCGCTCTGGGGCGGTTCCACGAAGTCGAGCGTGTAGCCCTGGTGCCCGAAGGTGGAGAGGTAGTCGTCGATCGCCTCAAGCGCGGGGCCGCTCGCCGGGTGCGCGGCGAGCGCCTCCATGAGCCGTGACGGCGGAGTCGTCATGACGAGCTCCCACAGCGACTCGTCGGCCCGGATGCGCTTCGCGACCTCGTAGATCGCGTCGTTCGCTTCCATCGTCTTCGACTTGAAGCCGCTCAGGAACTGGCCGCTCGTGAAGCGGTGGTCGGGCAGCGTCTCACGCAGGAAGCACTGGAGCTGGTCGTCGGTCGACTTGGCGACGCCGAAGGTGTGCCCGGTGTCGTTCGACCAGTAGTCGCCCTCGGCCACGCCCAGATCGACGATGCCCTGGAGCAGCGTCTCGTCGGAGGCCGACGCCGGATCGACTTCGCGCCACTCGCCGGTGATCCGGACCAGGCGCGGCATCGTCTCTTCCCGCCACTTCCTGAGCACGCCCTCGTTCCACTGGGTGCGGTTGAAGGCGATGAAGGTCGGGTTCCTGCTCTCGGGCATGGTCACCCGCTGCGCCAGCGACTCGCCGGGTTCGGCCGACGCCGCCCAGGCGTCGAAGGCGCGGCGGTCCTCGTCGCCGAGCGCGCCGCGAAACAGCTTCAGGTCGTGCTCCGCCATCTCCACGTTCTCCGCGGGGGAGTCCTTGCGCCGCTCGGCCATCGCGCGTTCCGCGGCCTCCATCTCCTCCTCGGTCGGCTTCCTGATCTCCGTGTTGTCGCCGTCCGGGAAGAGCATCTGCCAGTCGCCGCGCTGGTAGGCGAAGCCGTTCATCGTGACGAAGACCGGGCCGCCGCCGACCATCATGCTCTTTCCTCCGCGGGCCTTCTCCAGGCCGATCGTCAGGTAGAGCTCCTCGAACAGCGGGCAGATCGGGTCGGGCATGTTCTCGACGATCTGGCGCCGCGTCAGGATGCGGGCCGGAGGAGTCGGCACCCATTCCACCTCGATCGGCTGCGGCGGCAGGTTCGTGATCGGCCGCGACTGCAGCAGGTGGAGCTTGCCGCCGGAAATCGCCCACTCGATGTCCTGTGGCACGCCGTCGAACCGCGCCTCGACGGCGCCGCCCAGCTCGACGAGCTCCCGGATGGCCTCCGGCGACAGCGACGAACGGCCGCGCTCGGCCTCGTCGACCTCTTCGAGCCGTGTGCCCTGATCGCCTTCCTGGACGATCTGGTGTTCCTTCGTGCCGATGATCGTCTCCGTCGCCTCGCCGGTCGCGCGGTCGACCACGTAGGTGTCCGGCGTCACCTGGCCGCCGACGACCGCCTCGCCGAGACCGAAGCTCGCGTTGACGATCGCTTCGGAGCGCTCGCCCGTCGCCGGGTTCGCGGTGAACAGGATGCCCGAGACCTCGGACGGCACCATGATCTGCACCACGACCGCCATCGCCACCTTGCCCTGGTCGATGCCCATCTGGTGGCGGTAGGCGATCGCCCGCGGCGTCCACAGGGAGGCCCAGCAGTCGCGGACCGCCGCGACGACGGCTTCCTCGCCGCGCACGTTGAGGTAGGTGTCCTGCTGGCCGGCGAACGACGCATCGGGCAGGTCCTCGGCGTTGGCGGACGATCTGACCGCCACGGGCGGGCTCGCCGTTTCCAGGCCGCGGTAGGCGGCGGCGATCTCGGAGACGGCGAGGTCGGAGGGGGCGTGTTCCGCCAGGAGTTCCTGGATCGCGGCCGACGCCTTGTCGAAGGAGACGGCGCCGTTCACGAGTTCCGGCTTCGCCAGCGCGACGATGCGCTCCTGCAGGCCGTGCTCCGCGACGAAGGCGCGGTAGGCGGCGGTCGTGACGTGAAAGCCGCCCGGCACCGCGAACCCCGCGTTCGAGGCGCGCGCCAGCGAGCGGCCCTTGCCGCCCAGCAGATCGAGATCGTCGTCGCGGGTGTCCAGCGGGCGGACGAAGGCGGCTGTTACTTCGGGCGGCGTCATCGGTTCCGGAGACCGGCGCTGCGCGCCGGATGCCGGCGGTGGCGCCGGCGCACCCAGTGGTTCCTGGCGCACGTCGCTAGTTCCAGAAGCGGTCGAGTCGCGTCCAGGACCGGATCGGGATGACCTCGCCGGTCAGGAGCGCCGAGGCGGGCGATGCGAGGAACAGGCAGAGATCGGCGACGTCCTCGGGGTCGGGTGGCCGCTCGAGGCGCGGCACGGGAGTGCCGTCCTCCTTCTCGGCCGGCTGGATGACGCCCCACTTCACCATCGCGGGCGTCGCGATGAGGCCCGGCGCCACGCAGTTGACGCGGATGTTGTGCTTCGCCCACTGGAAGGCGAGGTTGTTGCTCAGGCTGATCACGCCCGCCTTGGCGGCGGAGTAGTGGAGCATGCCGGGGTGGCCCTTGGTGCCGGCCACGGACGAGATGTTGATGATGTTGCCGCTCTGCTGCTCGATCATCTGCTTGCCGGCGGCGATGCAGCAGAGCCAGGTGCCGGTCAGGTTCAGGTCGACGATGCGTTGCCACTCGTCGTAGGGCGTGTCCTCGGGCATGCGGGGCGTGGCGCCGCCGCCGGCGTTGTTCACCATCACGTCGAGCCGCTCGAAGGCGCCGACGGTCTCCGCGATCAGTCCGTCGACCTGTTCCGGGACCGTGATGTCGCAACCGACGGCCAGGGCCGTTCCGCCGGCCGACTCGATCTCGCCGACGACGCCGTCCAGGTTCTCCTTCTTCCGCGACGCGACGACGACCCTCGCGCCGGCGTCGGCGTAGGCCTTTGCAATGCAGGTGCCGATGCCGCCGGCGCCGCCGGTGACGATCGCGACCCGGTCGGTCAAATCAAGCCTGCTCATTGACTTACTGGGTGCGCCGGCCTTCTGGCCGGCTGTGGCCGCGGGTCTTCTGACCCGCGGAGGAACACGCCGCGAAGCGGCGAGCGCTATGCGTAGTCTGCGTCACGTTCAGATCCCCTCCTTCACTCTTCCCGTCGGCACGCGACCGCCCTCGCCGGCTCCGGCGACAACGCCGCCCGGGCAGCCGCCGCCGGGCGGGACGACCCAGTCGCAGCCCGGCGTGTTCTCCGGGCCGTCGTCGTGGCAGGCCAGAAGCGCCGCGTAGTCCGCCTTCAGGCTGCCGGGCCTGCGCGGCGGCATGAACTCGTTCACATGCACCTGACCTGCTTCGAGCAGCCGAGCGGTCCGGGTCGGCGCGCGGTGGCAGTCGAGGCAGGCGTTTCCCTCGATGTGCGGCGTCCTCATGTCCCAGTGCGTTCCGCCGACCACCCAGTAGGGCGCTTCCGGGTCCACCCAACCCGGCAGGACGGGTTCGCTCGGGTTCGACGGCAGCTTGGCGCCGTCGATCCACGGGTCGTGCAGGAAGGCGTTGTTCTGGTGGCACTGAACGCACTGGACGCCGGGAGGCGGCGGGATGAAGGCCTTGTCGAAGTCCTCGTCGGCGGGACCGGGGAGCTTCCCGGCCAGCAGGCCACGTTCGTCCATGTGAAGGTACTCCCTGCCCTGGATGAGATCGCCCTTTCCGTCCGGCGACTCGAAGAAGCAGGTGGCGCCCGTTGTCTTGTTGTGGCCGATCATCTGGACGGACGCGATGCCCTTTTCGAGGAGGTCCCTGCCGGCGGAGCGGCAGAGGTACGCCCAGACGACATCGTCCAGCGGACTGCCGTCGGCCGCCTTGCCCTGCACCCTGCCGATCCGCGAGCCGACGTTGCAGTTGCCCTTGAAGTCGGGCGTGTCGCACTGGCGGTAGCCCGGACTCTCGAAGACCTCCACGCCGTCCACGTGGATCGGGATCCGCACACCGGCGCCGCAGTCGACGGTCGGCGGTACGCCGACGTGGGGCAGGCACATCGCGGCGTACTCGGACGCCGTCTCCGGCATGGTCTGCGCCTTGCCGCCGGGTATGCAGGCGTCTTCGGCCGCTGTCGCGGGCTGTGCCAGCAGGGCGAGGAGCGCGCAGGCGGTTGCGGCCAGCGAAGTCGTTCGGTCGCTCATGCGGTGTCTCCTCATGGAGGCTCAGGCTACGCGAACCTGTAACAGTGTGTCAACTTGGGGCGGATCCAATGATCCGGAGCCGTGTTGTCACAGAGTTGAAACGCTGTATCATGTTTTTCCGTACCCTCTTGACTGTGACGTCCCAGCGTGATCGTGGAGGAACCGCTGCTTCGGTGGTTCCGGCCCCCAGGGGCGTCGCGGAACCAGGCCCGGAAGCAACAAGGAGCTCCGTCATGAAGAGCAGGCCTCCTGCTGGTCGAACGACTCTGGAGTGCGTCGCCGTGACGTTGCTCGCAATGCTAGTGCCCGCCCTACCCGCCGCGGCCCAGGACGGCAGCGTCTCGGGCACGGTCTACGACCGCGAAGGCGGCGCCCTGCCGGGCGTCACGGTCAGCCTGCAGAACGCCGACGGCGACGACATCGGCAAGAGCACGCAGACCGACGCCGCCGGCGCCTTCCGCATCGACGGCGTCGCGGACGGCGCCTACACGGCGACAGCGGCTCTCCAGGGCTTCCGTTCCTCCAGCGAAGCGGTCGAGGTGGCGGGCGGCATGGCCTCCGTCGAGTTTGCGCTCGGTCTCTCCGTGGTCGAACAGATCGTCGTCCAGGGCGAGCTCGGCGAGGAGAACGTCCTGCGCCGTCCGATGACCGTTACCGGTTTCAACGAGGGCATGGTCGTCGAACTCGGCATGAACAACAACAACGACCTCGAGGCGCTCACGCCGGGCCTCCAGATCGGCCACCAGTCGCCCGATTCGGGCCACGGCAACCACCTCTACCTGCGCGGCATCGGCTCGCAGCGCAACCAGGAGTTCTTCCAGGCCACCGCGGTCGCCACCTACGTCGACGGCATCTACACCGACGAGATCTACGGGCTCGAGCCCGGCAACCTCTTCGACGTCGAGAGCATGAACGTGGCGCGCGGCCCGCAGGGAACCACCGGCGGCCGCGCGGCGATCGCCGGCGCGATCAGCTTCAACACGATCAAGCCGACCGCCCAGTTCGACGTGAACGCCCTGGCCGAGTACACCGATCAGAGTTCGTAGCGCGGCGATCTCGCGATAGGCGGTCCGATCGGCGACAGCAGGGTGAGCTGGCGGCTGACGGCGGGTAGCTGGCAGGGCGACGGGGCGCAGCCCAACATCGGCCCCGGCGGCGATTACGACGAGCCGGACAACACCCACTGGGCGCCGCAGCTCCGCTACCTCGGCGAGACGGTCGACTTCAACCTTCGCTACGCCGGCCGTGAGGACAGCGGCGCGCCCCGCACCTCGGTCGAACTGACCGGCCGCGACGTGACGACCGAGTGTCTGCTGACCGGCACCGATCCCGAAGGCAATCCGACATGTCTGTTCCCGAACCCCTTCCTGGGCGCGGCGAACCAGGCGCCGTCGGTCAGGGACTGCGACCTCAGCGATCCGAACCAGCTCATCTGCCCCGGCGACGACCTGCGCAATGTCGTCGACTACAACACGCCCGGTAACGAGGACTCCGAACTCCAGATGGCCGTGGCCGACCTGAACATTCGGCCCAGCCGGGGGTTGTCCCTGTCCTACAAGGGCGGCTATCGGGAGACGACGGAGAACGCGCAGACCGACACCGACGGCACCTCGCGCGTCGGCGGTCCCGACAACCCGTTCCTCGACGCGAACGGCTACCCGTTCTCCGACACGATGACGAACTACTTCCGCTACTCGGAGCAGACCTCGCACGAGGTGCGGCTGGCGTCGAGCTTCGCCGGTGACTTCCAGTTCGTGCTGGGCGGTTTCCAGCGCGACGGCGACGAACCCTACGACGCCCGCTTCTTCGACTTCTCCAACCCCGCCTTCAACACGAACACGCTGGCGACGTGCCAGGCGGCCCTGCCGTTCTTCGGGCTGCCCCTGCTGAGCGACTTCGGCACGACGTCCCGCCAGTCGGGTCAGGGCGGCGTCTGGGCGTGTCCCGGCGAGCTGCTCGACTGGTCCAACGCGGGCGCCATCGGCGCGTTCTCCGACGGCAACATGAACGGCCACTGGCTCGATTTCTACGGCCACTCGCAGTTCGAGACGCGGGCCTGGTACGGAAACGTCGAGTACCAGCTCGGCGACAGGTGGACGCTGTTCGGCGGCATCCGCCACGACCAGGACATCAAGACCCACGTCCAGAACGACGTCCGGATCGGCATCAACTTCGGTTTCGCGGTCGACCTCTGGATCTTCCGCAACGCGGCGGTGGAAGGCTTCGAAGGCAAGAACGACGCGGAGTGGAACCAGACCACCTGGAACGCGGGCTTTCAGTACTCCGCGAATCCCGCCAGCATGTGGTACGGCCGCGTCTCCAAGGGCGGCCGCCCGGGCGGCTTCGTCGGCTTCGGCAACATGAACGAGGTGACCTTCGACTCGGAGGAGCTGATCAACTACGAAGGCGGCTGGAAGGGCCTGCTGGCGGACAACCGGCTGCAACTGGAGGCCGCGGTCTTCTACAACGACTACCAGGGCTACTGGATCAACTCCAGCCGCCTGCTGCCGGTCGAGCAGCGGATCCCCGGCGAGAGCATCTTCGAAGGCGAGATGAACACGATCGACGGCAGTTGGATCTCGGGGCTCGAACTCACGGCGGCGTTCCGGGCCACTGACCGCTTCACGATTCGCGGCTGGTACAACTACCTCGACTCGGAGCTGGGAGACTTCGGCACGATCTATTGCTGCGACCCGGCCGCACCGACCGAGACGGTCGAGTTCCAGGACCGCGAGGGCAACACCTTCACGCAGGAGATCGCCAGCCTGACGAACTTCGGCGGCAACCAGATGCCGTTGCAGCCGAAGCACAAGTTCTCCCTGACCGCGATCTACGACCTCGGCAACCTCCGGTTCCTCGGCACGCTAGGCCACACGACGGACAAGAACACGGACATCAGCAACCTGCCGAAGTACAAGATCCCCGAGTACACCCGCCTCGACCTGCGGGCGATCTGGTACACCCCCCGCGAGGGTCTCCAGATCCACGCCTTCGCCAAGAACGTGCTCGACCAGATCGCCGTGCAGCAATGGCGGCCGAACGAAGGCTACGGCTTCGGCACCGGCGTGATCCGCGGCTCCCTGACCGACCAGCGCGAAGTCGGCGTGACGGCCAACTTCCGTCTCGGCGGCCGCAAGACCCTCTACGGCCTCGGCGGTGGAATGGGTCCCTCAGCCGGCGGCAAGTAAAGAACCCGGAGCGCCGTCCACTGGGTGCGCGGGTCTGACATCCGACCGCCCGAAGACGGGCGCTCGGACTGTGACGCGGCTGGCGCGGGGACGCGCCAGCCGGGTTCTGACCCGCCGCCGCCGCAGGCGGCTTCGAATCACCGGCCGGTTCCGCTGGGTGCGCGGGTCTTCTGACCCGCTGCCGCCGGAGGCGGCTTCGAATCGCCGGCCGAAGGCCGACCTTCTCCTCTGCGGCCAACATCGTCGCCGGCTTCGCCGGCGGCGCTTCAAACCGGGCTACGCCGCTCCGCGGCTTCGCCCGGGGCGGGTCAGAAGACCCGCGCACCCAGCGGACGGTGCCATCCGCCGCGTTCCGCTAACCTGCCGCGCGTGAGCCGCGCCACCCGAGGTCACCGGCAGCGTGCATGCGACGAGATCACGACTCCATGAGGATCTACACCTACCTGCGGGACGGATGGGCAGATTGGGAATGCGGCTATGTCCTAGCAGGGCTCCGTCGCAACTTGGGTTGCGAGATCGTCATCGCTTCGCCAGACGGGAAACCTGTGACTTCCATTGGCGGGATTCGCACTACGCCCCACGCCGCGTTCGACGCCATCGAGGCGTCACCGGATGCCGGTTACCTGTTGATCGGGAGTGACGATTGGCTTGAGTTTGATTGCAAGTCAACGGGAGAGGTACTCACTCGCGCCCTCGGGCTAGGGTGCCCCATCGGCATCGTGTGTGGAGCAACGGTGTTTGCGGCGCGAGTCGGGTTGTTCGAAAACAATGGGCACACGAGTAACGGTTTCGAGTTTCTACGGGAACACGCCGGCGACTATCGGGGAAGCCAACACTACGTCTCCTCCCCATCTGCGGTTTCCGACCGGAATCTGGTTACCGCATCCGGCCTCGCGGCGCTCACCTTTTCCCGCGAGTACCTGAAGCTGGTCAAAGGCGCCACGCCGTTCGATGAGGAGCGGTACTTCGCCATGTACAGCAGAGAGAGGTCGCCAACCCGGTCGTCTTCGTAGAGCTGCCGATGCAGATCCGCGCCGTCTACGGCTGGAAGTAGCGGTGCGGCAACGTCGGGTGTGCGGGTCTGTCATCCGTGCCCCCGATGACGGGCGCACGGACTGGTCACGGGTCGCGCGGAATCGCGCCACCCGGGTGCTGACCCGCCCGAGGACGGAGCCGCGAAGCGGCGTAGCCCGTACGACAAGGCCGCCCGCCTGCGGCCGGCGACGATACTGGTCGCCGCCTGCGGCGGCAGCGGGTCAGAGGACCCGCGTACGCGGGGCTTCGGCGGCGGCTGCCGGGCCCTCCGCTTCAGCGGTACGGTTGCCTCCCTTCAGCGATCGTCGCTGGTCTGCTTGCTTTCGCCGGCTACGGCGGAGGAGCACGAACGCGGGATCCTGACTTGGCCAGCAAGCTGGGGTCTGGCATGATCCGGACTAGGCGGAACCTAGGCGAGAGCCTGACTCGACATCGGCACGCGCCTGCTTGAATGGCCCGAGGAGACAGTTGACCGTGAGTTCGACTCTCAGCGATGGCGGCAACGGTGGCCGTGCAGGCACGAGCGCTGCCGGGGCCGCGCCGGAGCATTCCAGGGAGATCAGCACGGACGCCATCCTCGGCGTGTTTCGGGAACTCCGGCTCGATGACCCCGAGGTCAGCGAGTTGATGAAGAGGCTGGCCAAGGGTTGGGGAAGCGACGACGCGTCCTCGGAACCGCGCGTTGTGATTCGAGGGGACACTGCGGTCGATGACTAAGGGAGAGTCCTGAAGGGGCTCGGCTCTGATGCCCAACTGGAGTCAGATCCTCACTGAGATCGGAAGCGCCGGCAGCGTCCACGACGTGGTGCGGAGGCGCTACCTGCGGGAGCTTGGCAAGCTCACCGGGCGAAACGTCATCGTCTACTACTCGGGTTGGCTTCAAAAGAGCGGCTTGGGAGGCGTCGCGATCAGCGACGAGGACAAGAACGGATTCATGACGGTTATCCATGAAATGGATCGATCCTGCGGTCTCGATCTTCTACTTCATACTCCCGGAGGAGAAACGGCAGCCACCGAATCTCTGGTTGACTACCTCAGGGCGTCTTTCGGAAGCGATATACGCGCGATCGTGCCGCAACTGGCGATGTCAGGCGGTACGATGGTTGCGTGCGCTTGCAAAGAGGTCGTGATGGGCAAGCACTCGAGTCTCGGTCCGATCGACCCGCAGTTCGCCGGGATTCCGGCTCATGGCGTCGTAGAAGAGTTCGGCAGGGCGAGGCGAGAGATAGAGGAGAATCCGGCGAGCATTCCGCTGTGGCAACCGATCATCGCGAAGTACAGCCCAACTCTCATAGGGGAATGCGAGAAGGCCATCGCGTGGTCGAACGAGATGACGGCGGAGTGGCTTCGGACAGGGATGTTCGAGGGTTTGGAGAAGGCGGCGGCCGAAAAGAAGATAAAGAGAATCTTGAAGGAACTGGGAGACCACGCTCTCACGAAGTCCCACGCGCGGCACCTTTCGATTCAGCGATGTCGGGATATGGGCCTCAGGGTTGCTGCACTGGAGGACGACCAGGCACTGCAAGAGGCAGTTCTGTCCGTTCATCACGCGTGTATGCTGACATTCTCGGCGACGCCTGCGGCAAAGTTGATCGAGAATGACCGTGGCGTCGCTTTCATCAAGGTGCTTCAGCCGGTTGTTGTTTCGGGTCAGCCTGCCTCTGGCGGCGATGCGGATCAGGTTCCCGCGGAAGAGGAGCAGGGCGGCGGGTAGTGGACCGTGGCGCTGCCCGGGCGGCGCGAAGCGCCGGTTTCCGGGACCTCCGCCGCCCCGTTTCGCTAATCTGCCGCGCGTGAACGGCGCTTCATCCGGCTGGACCGCCGGCGTCCTGCTGGCGGTCTTTCTCGCCGCACCGCTTCCGGCCCAGCCGACCGAGGCCGCGGCGGACGACCCGGCGGAGCTCATGGCGCGAATCGAGGCGCCGCGCGAACCGGGGTCGAGCGAGGACGGCGGCAAGAGCCTCGCCGAGCTGATGGAGGCGCACGGCATCTCCGCGCTCAGTGTCGCCGTCGTCGAGGACTACCGGCTGCACTGGGCCAGGGCTTATGGAGTCGCGGACGAAACGACCGGCGCGCTTGCCGACACGGACACCGTGTTCCAGGCCGCCTCGATCAGCAAACCGGTGTCGGCTATGGCGGTACTCCGGGCGGTGCAGGACGGCCTCTTCGAGCTCGACGATGACATCAACTCGATCCTGCGGTCCTGGACGCTCCTGGACGACGCGGAGCTGCTCGCCGAGACCCCGGTGACGCCGCGGATGCTGCTGAGCATGACGGCGGGCACCACGGTCTCGGGCTTCCCCGGCTACAAGCCCGACGCCGATCTTCCGACCGTCCCCGAGGTCCTCGGCCGCAAAGGTGAAGAGACGGCCGCGAACACCGATCCGGTCGTCGTCGGCTGGCAGCCCGGCACGCGCTACGAGTACTCGGGGGGCGGTTCGACCATTCTGCAGCTCGCCCTGAGCGATGTTCAGGGCATGCCGTTCGAGGAGATCCTCCAGAAGACTGTCCTCGACCCGCTCGGCATGACCCGCAGTTGCTTCTGCCAACCGCTGCCTGCAGGGCTGCACGGCAACGCCGCGCGGGCCGGCGGGTCGGCGACCGGCAGCGCGGCGAAGGAACGCGAACCCCGCGCTCCCTGGCACGTCTACCCCGAGCTCTACGCCGCGGGCCTCTGGACAACCCCGACCGACCTGGCGAAGTTCCTGATCGAAGTCCAGCTTTCGCTCGAAGGACGCTCGAACCGCATTCTCACGACAGAGTCAATGCGCAAGATGGTGACGCCCGGAGGCGTCGGCCACTACGCTCTCGGCTTCACCACCGGCGCCGAGACCCCGCACCGTCCCGCGCCGCCCGGAGAAGCGGACCGCTACTTCGGCCACACCGGCGGCAACTGGGGCTTCCGCGGGAACTTCGTCGGATCGCTCGAAGGAGGTAACGGCTATGTCATCCTGGCCAGCGGCAGTGTTGCCAACCCGGTCATCTTCTTCGAGCTTCCGATGCGAATCCGCGCCGCCTACGGCTGGGAGTAGCAGCGTCATGGCCGCGGCGCTCCTGACCCTGGCCTGCGCCGCGCCACCGGCCCCCGACACGACATTGACCGAGACCGAACGCCTCTTCCAGCAGCGCCTCGACGAACTCCGCGCCGAACTCGGCTTCATCGGCGCCACCGCCGCGTTCGTCCTCCCGGACGGCGGCGAAGGCGTCGCGGCGAGCGGCTACGCCGACCCGGAGAACGACCTGCCGATGACGCCCGAGCACCGCATGCCGGCCGGCAGCATCGGCAAGACGATCGCTGCCACGACGGCGCTGAGCATGGTCAACGAGGGCCTGCTCGGCCTCGACGACCTGGCCTCGCGCTGGCTCGGCGACGAACCGTGGTGGACGCGCCTTCCCAACCACGAGACGATGACGCTTCGCCACCTGCTCAGCCACTCGAGCGGATTGACGGACCACGTCTACGACGAAGCCTGGCGCAACGAAGCGCGGTCCCGGTGCGGCCCGGCCGGCGACCCCGACTCGTACTTCGAGCCGCGGGATCTGGTCCAGTACGTCCTCGACAAGGAGCCGCTGTTCCCGGCCGGCGAAGGCTACGCCTACACCGACACCGGCTTCATCGTCGCGGGCCTCGTGCTGGAGGCCGCCTCCGGCGGCGCGTACTACGACGAGGCCCGGCGCCGCGTCCTCGACCGCCACGACCTGCCGGGCACGGTCGAACAGATCGGCCGCTCGTTCCCCGATCTCGCCCCCGGCCACATCGGCGAGGACAACCCCTTCTCGCTTCCGGCCAAGACCGCCGAGGGCGACGTGATGGCCTTCAGCCCGCAGACGGAGTGGACCGGCGGCGGTTACGTCTCCAACTCACGCGACCTGGCCCGGTGGGCGAAGATCCTCTACGAAGAGCGCGCCCTCGACGGACCGTACCTGGAGGAGATGCTGAACTCCGGCTACCGCGGCGAAGACGCCGGCGCGACCTACGGCCTCGGCGTCTATCGCGGCGAATCGCCCCACGGCGAACTCGTCGGCCACGGCGGCTGGTTCCCCGGCTGGCGCTCCACGATGTACTACCACCGGGATTCAGGCATCGCCGTCGCCGTCCAGTTCAACCAGAACGAGCTCGACTTCCGCAACCAGGTCCGCGACGCCCTGTTGGCCCTGCTCCTCGAACGACATTGACCTCGTCCCACACTGGGTGCGCCGGCGTCCCCGCCGGCTGCCGCCGAAGGCGGCCAGGAAACGCGCCGGCCGCAGGCCGGCTCCGCCTCGCCACCACCACCTTCCTCGCCCTCGCCACCACCGCCCTCCTCGCCCAGCCCCCCGATCCGCCCGTCTACAACCTCATCCTCGAAGGCGGCACGATCCACGACGGCGACGGCGGCGCCCCCTACACCGCCGACATCGGCATCGCAGGCGGCAGGATCCACACGATCGGCGACCTGACGGACGCGCGTGCCGCCGAACGCCTCGACGTGACCGGCCTCGCCGTCACCCCGGGCTTCATCGACATTCACAGCCACGCCGTCCGCGGCGTCTTCCGCCACCCGCTGGCCGAGAACTACCTCCACCAGGGCGTGACGACGGTCATCGAGGGGCCGGACGGCAGCTCGCCGTTCCCCATCGCCGAGTTCCTGGCGCGCATCGACCTCCACCCGCCGGCGATCAACTTCGGACTCACCGTCGGCCACGGCACGATCCGCGGCCTCGTCATCGGCAACGAGGACCGGGCGCCGACCGAAGACGAGCTCCAGGAGATGAAGCGGCTCGTCGAGCAGGCGATGCGGGAGGGAGCGTTCGGCCTGTCGACCGGCCTCAAGTACGTACCCGGCGCCTACGCGACGACCGAGGAGGTCATCGAGCTGGCCCGCGTCGCCGGCCGCTTCGGCGGTTTCCACGTCAGCCACATGCGCGAGGAGGGCCTTGATCTCATCGCCTCGGTCGAGGAGACGATCCGCATCGGCGAGGAAGGCGGCCTGCCGACCCAGTTGACTCACCACAAGGTCGTCGGCGCGCCGATGTGGGGCGCGAGCGAGCGGACCCTGGCCCTGGTCGACGCGGCGCGGACGAGAGGCGTCGACGTGACGATCGACCAGTACCCCTACACCGCGTCGAGTACCTCGCTGTCGATCCTCTTCCCCGCCTGGAGCCTGGAGGGTACGACGGAGGACCTGCTGGCGCGCCTCCGCGACGCGGACTCCAGGGCCCGGATCAAGGCCGCCATCGTGGAGAACCTGCGGGTCGACCGAGGCGGCGGCCACCCGAAGAACGTCGTCGTCTCCTACTGCGAGTGGGACCCGTCGCTCAACGGGCTGAGCCTGGCCGACATCCTGGCCGGACGCGGCGAGGCCCGGGACGACCTGGAGGCGGCAGCGGAGCTCGCGCTCGAGCTGCAGGAGAAGGGCGGCTTCAGCGGCATCTTCCACGCGATGCAGGAAGAGGACGTCGTCCGGATCATGCGCCACCCGCAGACGATGATCGCGTCGGACGGCGGCATCGTCGCGCCGGGCGAGGGCGTGCCGCATCCACGCAACTACGGCACCTTCGCCCGCGTCCTCGGCCACTACGCTCGCGACGAGGGCGTGCTGTCCCTGCCCGAGGCGATCCGCAAGATGTCCTCGTTCCCCGCCGACCGGCTCGGCCTGACGGACCGCGGCCGCCTGCGCGAGGGCGCGGTGGCGGACGTCGCGGTCTTCGCCGTCGACGAGATCGACGACCCGGCCGCTTTCGGCGATCCGCACCACTACGCGACGGGCGCGCGGCACGTGCTGGTGGACGGCGTCTTCGTTCTGCTCGACGGCGAGGTGACCGGCGCCCGGCCGGGCGGCGCGCTGCGGCGGGAAGGCTCGGACAGCCCGGGCGGCGAGCTGTCTGGCCGAACCGTGCCCTGACACCGGGCCACACTGGGTGCGCCGGCGCGCTCGCCGGCCGATTCTGCTGGGTGCGCGGGTCCTCTGACCCGCTGCGGCCGCAGGCGGCGTCCAGAATCGTCGCCGGCCGGAGGCCGGCGGCTACTTTGTCCGGGCGCCCCCGCTTCGCGGCGTCGCCCGGGGCGGGTCGGAAGACCCGCGCACCCAGTGGGCCGCGCCGTCGGCCGCTTCAAGAAAGCGGTCGATCTCCGCGTCGCCCATCGGCGTCGACAAGGCGCCGAAGAGGCCGCGGGCGCCCATCAGCATGCCCCGGTTCAGCATCTCCAGGGCGATCTTCTGGATCTGCGGCGCCGCGGAGCGCGCGCTGAACACGGCGCGGAAGTCCTTCGGCGGCTCGTTGCCTGGCACCACGGCGAAGAGGGAGCCGCGGCCGGTCGCGACCGCCTCGATCCCGTGCCGGCGCAGCACCTCCTGCAGCCCGTCCCGGACCCGGTTGCCCAGCCGGTCGAACTCGGCGAAGACGTCCGGCGTCAGGCGCTGCATCGTCTCGTAGCCGGCGACCATCGTCACCGGGTTGCCGTTGTAGGTGCCGCCGTGGTGGACGAGCTCGCCGTCGCGGTGGTCGAAGACCTTCATCACGTCCGCCTTGCCCGCCACCGCGCCGACGGGGAAGCCGCCGCCGATGATCTTGCCGAGCGACACGAGGTCCGGCTCGATCCCGAAGCGATGGCAGGCGCCGCGGTAGTCGATGCGGAAGGACAACACCTCGTCCGCGATCAGCAGGGCGCCGCATTCCCGCGTCTTCGCCCGGATCGCCGCCACGAACTCGGGCCGCGGCGGGATCAGCCCGAGCGCGGCGGGCAACGGGTCCAGCAAGACCGCCGCCAGGTCGTCCCCGTGCTCGTCGATCAGCGCGCCGCAGACCTCGATGTCGTTGAGCGGCAACGTGACGACCTCCGTCTCGAGGCTCTTCGCCATGCTCGGCTCGAGCGTTGTCGCCGGCCGTTCCGACTCGCCCCAGTTCTTCGGCCGCGAGCTGTCGGAAGCCTGCGCGTAGTCGTAGATGCCGTGGTAGCAGCCCTCGAACTTCGCGATCCTGCTTCGGCCGGTCGCCGCGCGCGCCGCCCGGATCGCGAGCAGCACGCCCTCGCTGCCCGAGTTCGCGAACCGCACCTGGTCGATGTAGGGAATGCGCTCCACCAGCAGCTCGGCTAGCCGGATGTCCGTCTCGGTCGGCAGCGAGAACGCCGTGCCCTGCCCGATCACCCGGGCGACCGCCTCCGTCACACCGGGGTGCGAGTGCCCGAGGATCAGCGAGGTGTAGTTGTTGACGAAGTCGATGCGCTCCTGGCCTTCGACGTCCGTCACGATGCAGCCGTGCCCCGACGCCGCGTAGATCGGGTACGGGTCCATGACCAGCGTGTGCCGGCTGTTGCCGCCGGGCATGACGTCGAGGGCGCGCTCGTAGAGCGATTTCGACGTGGAGTCCTCGCCGAGGTAGCGATCCGTGCTCCGGGGTTCGGCCGTGGCGGCGGCCACGGGCCTCGAGACGTCGTTCACACCCGATCCCTTCTGTTCGTCGTTCGGCGGCGGGCGAAGAGTGTACTGCGGCCAGACGGCTGGAAGCGTCCGAGGAGAGGCCTGAGGGGAAGCCGGCCGCGCAAGACGGCTGTTTGGCCGCCTTCGGCGGCAGCCGGCGAGGGCGCCGGCGCACCCAGTGCGCGGCTCCGCAAGGATCAGACGCGGATGGCCAGAGCCTCCTTCAGATCGTCGTGCTCGAACGCGCTCGCCATCCGGTCGACTTCCGCTGGCGCGGCGCCCACCGCCAGGGCGACGTCGCGCCAGCCACGCACCGCGGCCCCCACCTCCCGCGTGATGCGCCGCGCGGCGGTGGGCGACAGACCGAAGTAGCGTGCGGTTCCGAGCGCGAGGTCCAGCGAACAGGTTCCATCGTCGAGGTCGATGCGGGTTGAGAGAACGCGGGCCTTCACGTCGGTCGGCGTGGGGTTCAGATCGTAGGCCGGCGACAGCCGCCAGCCCTTCTCGTCGAGCCGGAGAAAGCCGTGATTCCGAAGATGATCGTCGACGTTGGAGACCAGCACGTTGAAGACCATCCGCCGATAGAGTGCGGCCGCGTCGGCGCGGGCGTCGGCGCCGTGACGCGCGATCTCGTCGGCGATCTCCGGGTAGCTTCCCGGTTCGCCGTCCACGGAACCCGTGAGCGACATGGCGGAAACGAAGGGAATCCGGGCGTTGCCTGCCCGGTCGAACCGGCGCGACAGGAGCACCGACCGACCTGCGAACTGAAGCAGTTCGTGCTGAGGGGTTGGAATCCCGGCCCGCTCCGCGAGTCGAAGTGCGACCTCCTCCCACGTCTCCAGGCTGTACTCGTCGGTCTCCCTGGGGAACTTGGCCATCGCGAGCCTGCCTTCCCGGTCGAGCACCGCGGCCTTGGGCCGGGCGCCGCCGAGCGATGACCCGGGCGCCAGAATCAGCCGCAGGTCCTCTTCCGTCTCCTCGTCCCGCAGGAGCCGGCCGACGATCGCGGCCATGCGGCGGATGTCGACCAGACCCGGGACGGCATCCACACCGTGAGCCATGAACCTCCGCTCACCGGCGGCCCGGAACCGCAGCGCGCCCAGTCGCACGTCGTCCAGAACGCCGAGCAGGTAGTCGACCTCGCGCAGGCTCCCGATCCGCCTGCCGGCGTTGCGCGCCCGCAGGCGTGCTGCCCGCCGCATCAACTGCCGGCCCCAGGTGTCGGGCGCGGCGTCGCCCAGCGCGCCCGAGAGTCGTCCCCGGCGGGTCACCTCGAAGAGTCCGGGCGTGAGCGGGAGACCCGGGTCGAGCGCAAAGCCCCCATCGCCGGCGAGCCAGCCGGGGTCGTACTCGAAGGTCACCGTTTCCGCTCGCTGCCGGCTGGGGTGGGAACGCAGCAGACCCACCGGTCGGGGCCCGTCCCTGAGGTCCATGCAGACCTCGACCTGCCGGGGGCTCCCGCGGCGCGGTTCTTCAGTCATCGGACCGCGACCTGGCAGGCCGTCGACTTCTTGCCCGGCGGGGCAGCTCGGCCGTCATCAGCGCGTGGCCGAACTCGTCCCGCCGCCAGTCGGCTACGTCTCCGAGGCCGTCGAGTAGTCCCAGAGCATGGATGACGGAAGCGTAGATCCCCATTCCGACCCGGTGGTCCCCCGCTTCGACCCGCTGCAGGGTCGACCGGGACGTGAAGGCCCTGTCCGCGACGATCTGCATCGACAGCCGCCGCCGTCGCCGCGCATCGCGCAGGTCAGCGCCCAGTTTGCGCAGAGTCCTGCGGACTGCGGCTGTCGGATAGTGGGGAGTGGGCATGTCGTGACTCGCTGAATGCTTGTATTGTATTACGAAGCTGACATTCGCGCGGCGCACGGAGCGCGGGGGCGGCGCTCGAGGCGGCGGACGACACCCTTCCGGCCAGCCTCGGCTATTGTGACGAGCCGTGAACCCCGTTCCATCCGCCTCGGCCGGCTTCCGCGCCGCCGCCGCGGCCGCCGTCGGCGCGCTGTGCTGCCTGGGCGCCGCCGCGGCGCTCGGAGCCCAGGCGAGCACCGGACCCAGCCACGCGATCGCCTACTTCGGCGAACCGAAGTACGCCGCCGACGTCCCCCACTTGGGCTACGCCAATCCCGATGCGCCCAAGGGCGGCGAGGTGAGGCTCTTCGTCCCCGGCACGTTCAACAACCTGCACCCGTACTCGGACAAGGGACGCCCCGAGTTCTACAACTGGTGGCGGCGCACGACGTTGACCCTCGATCGGCTGATGCTGCCGTCCGAGGACGAACTCTCGACCCTCTACTGTCTGCTGTGCGAGACGATCGAGGTCGCGGAGGACTACAGTTGGGTGGCCTTCACCCTCCGGCCCGAGGCGCGGTGGCACGACGGTGTCCCGGTCACGGTCGACGATGTCGTGTGGACTTATCGTGCGCTGAAGGCCGACGGTCCGGTCGGCTTCAAGGCCACCTGGCGCCACGTGGAGGGCATAGAGCCTCTGGGGGAGCGCTCGTTTCGCTTCCTCTTCGCCGCCGACAGGAGAAACCGCAGATCGGTGATGGAGGCGGCCCTCTTCTTCCCGATGCCGAAGCACTACTGGCAGGACCGGGACTTCACGGCGACCACGATGGAGCCGCCGCTCGGCAACGGCGCCTACCGCATCGGCGAGGTCGACACGGGCCGGCGCATCGTCTTCGAGCGGGTCCCCGACTACTGGGCGAAGGACCTCAACTTCAGGCGCGGCTACCACAACTTCGATCGCTTCGGCGTCCTCTACTTTCGCGATATCAAGGCGGGCATCCAGGCGCTCAAGGCCCGCGTGGTCGACTACTACCGCGACCAGGACGAGCGTGAGATCGCCACCGCCTACGACTTCCCTGAGGTCGACATGGGGCTCTTCAACAAGGAGACGTACCGGATGGCGCAGACCTACGGGATGCACTGGTCGGTCGTCTTCAACACCCGCCTGCCGCTGTTCGAGGACATTCGCGTCCGTGAGGCGCTGACCCTCGCCTACAACTTCGACTGGGGCAACCGCACCCTTCAGTACGGAGCCCTGCGGCGCAACACGACGTTCTTTCTCGGCTCCGGGATGGCGGCGCGCGGTCTGCCGTCGCCAGGGGAACTGGCGCTGCTCGAGCCGTTGCGGGAACACATCCCCGAGCGCGTGTTCACGCAGGAGTTCACCCTGCCCGAAACCGACGGCTACGGCCGCAACCGAGAGGCGCTCCTGCGTGCCGGGGAGCTGCTCGACGAAGCCGGCTGGGTCGTGCGCGACTTCCGGCGCGTCAACGCGGCGACGGGAGAGCCGCTCCGGTTCGAGATCATGGTCCAGTTGAGAGAGCACGAGCGCATGCTCGTGCCGTACGTGGAGAACCTGAAACGGCTCGGCATCCAGGCGACGGTCCGCCGCGTCGAGGCGAACATCCACACGAATCGGGCGCGGCGGTACGAGTTCGAGATGACGATGCAGAAGATCTACACGCACCCCATTCCCCAACCGACGCTCTTGCGCAACCTCATGCGGTCGGACGGCGCCGACCTGCCAAACCTGCTCAACTACGCGGGGATCGACAGTCCGGCCGTGGACGCCCTGGTGGAGGAGGTGATCGCGGCCGAGACGGAAGAGGAGATGAACATCGCCGGGCGGGCGCTCGACCGGGTGCTCCTGTGGAGCTTCTACGTGATCCCCGAGGGCGCCCCCAAGGGCCGCCACCTCCTCTACTGGGATCGTTTCGGCCATCCGCCTCTGGGGCGTGAGCACCTGAACTGGACCGGCTTCCCGCACCTCTGGTGGTTCGACGCGGAGAAGAGCGCCCGGGTCGACGCGGCGCTGGGCGAGACCCGCCAGGGCCGCTAGGGCTCCGATACACGCCGGACGCTTCCCATGCTCTTCTACGTCCTGCGCCGGATCCTCCTCATGGTGCCGACGCTGGTCGGCGTGCTGCTCGTCAACTTCGTCATCATCCAGGCGGCGCCCGGCGGCCCGGTCGACCAGGCGATCGCCCGGCTGCAGGGCACCGGCCTCGACGCCGGTGTCGGGCTGCTCGGCGGCGGGGCGGGCGCGACCATGGAGACCGAGCTCACCGCCACCGGCGGCATCGACCCGGCGCTGATCGAGGAGCTCGAGCGGCAGTTCGGCTTCGACAAGCCGGCGCACGTGCGGTTCTTCATCATGCTGCGCGACTACCTGCGCTTCGACCTGGGCGAGAGCTTCTACCAGGACGTGCCGGTGATCGACCTCGTCCTGGATCGGCTTCCGGTCTCGATGTCCCTGGGGCTCTGGACGCTGCTCATCGTCTACTCCGTGTCGATTCCGCTCGGCATTCGCAAGGCGACCGCCGACGGTTCCCCGTTCGATGTCTGGACGAGCGTCGTGATCCTCGTCGGCTACGCGATCCCCGCCTTCATCCTCGCGGTGTTGCTCATCGTGCTGTTCGCGCGCGGCGGGATGATCGAGTACTTCCCGCTCCGGGGCCTGGTGTCCGAGGACTTCGGCGACCTGGGTCTCTGGGCCCAGGTGAAGGACTACTTCTGGCACCTCGTGCTGCCGATCACGGCCCTCGTGGCGGGCAGCTTCGCGACGCTCACGATGCTGACGAAGAACTCGTTCCTCGACGAGATCCACAAGCAGTACGTGCTGACTGCCAAGGCGAAGGGCCTGAAGACGCGCCGGGTCCTCTACGGCCACGTGTTCCGCAACGCGATGCTGTTCATCATCGCCGGCTTCCCGCGGGCGCTGGTCGGAGCGCTGTTCACCGGCGTGCTGCTGGCCGAGATCATCTTCTCGCTCGATGGCCTGGGGCTCCTCGGCTTCGAGGCGATCGTCACGCGGGACTACCCGATCATCTTCGGGACGCTGTACATCTCGACCCTGCTGGCGCTCGTGCTGCAGCTTCTGACGGACATCACGTACACGCTGACCGATCCGCGGATCGACTTCGAGAGCCGGGAAGTGTGAGCGGTCCCGGGCGAAGAGGGGCGGACGTCCCGGAGGCCGGCGCTTCGCGCCGGATGCCGGCCAGAAGGCCGGCGCACCGACAGCCGGACTGCGAAGAGATGCCGGCGGGGGCGCCGGCGCACCCAGTGGCCGCGGCAGGGTTCCCCAGCCTGGCGACGAGGCGGTGGGCGGCCTTCAAGGCGAACCGCCGGGGCTGGTGGTCGCTGCGGATCTTCCTCGTCATCTTTGGCGCCACGCTGTTCGCCGAGGTGCTGGCCAACGACAGGCCCCTGGTCGTTAGCCACGAAGGGCGGCTCTACTTCCCGATCGTCGCGACCTATGCCGAGACCGAGTTCGGCGGGGTGTTCGAGACGGAGGCCGACTATCGCGAGGAGTTCGTCAGGGACCTCATTCGCGACGCCGGCGGATGGATGATCTGGCCGCCGATCCCCTACGCCCACGACACGATCGACTACGAGCTGCCCGGCCCGGCCCCCTATCCGCCGTCGGCCCGGCACTGGCTGGGCACGGATGACGTCAGCAAGGACGTGCTCGCCGGCCTCATCTACGGGACCCGGCTGTCCTTCCTGTTCGGTCTGGTGCTCACCGCGCTCAGTTCGATCATCGGCGTGCTGGCGGGCGCCGTCCAGGGCTATCTGGGCGGCAAGGTCGACCTCTTCGGCCAGCGCCTGATCGAGATCTGGGCCGGGCTGCCGGTGCTCTTCGTGCTGATCATTCTCTCCAGCATCGTGGAGTCGAACGTGTTCTGGCTGCTGGGCATCCTGGTCGCGTTCAGTTGGATGGCGCTCGTCGGCGTCGTGCGGGCGGAAGTGCTGCGCGCGCGGAACTTCCAGTACGTGACCGCCGCGCGCGCCCTGGGTGTGGGCGACCGGACGATCGTCCGCCGGCACGTCCTGCCCAACGCGATGGTCGCGACGCTGACCTTCCTGCCCTTCATCCTGACCGGGTCGATCACGCTGCTCACCTCGCTCGACTTCCTCGGCTTCGGCCTTCCCGCCGACTCGCCGTCGCTCGGCCGGCTGCTCGCCCAGGGCCGGATGAACCTGCACGCCCCCTGGCTGGGGCTCGTGTCCTTCTTCACCCTGGCGACCCTGCTGACCCTCGTCATCTTCATCGGCGAAGCGCTCCGCGACGCCTTCGACCCCCGCCGGACCTGATGAGTACACGTTCACGCACTGGGTGCGCCGGCGGCGAGAACAACACGGCGCCAGACACTGGGTGCGCCGGCGCCCCCGCCGGCATCCGGCGCGCAGCGCCGGTCTCCGGGTCTTCGGTCGCGCTCGCAGAATCGTCGCCGCTTCGCGGCGCGTTTTCCTCAGAAGCCGGCGAGGGCGCCGGCGCACCTGTACCTTTCCGGGGTTGATTCCGGTCACCGTCCCGTACCGATCCGCCGTAGTCGCCGAGGCTGCGGCAGCTGTGGGAAACCGGTCCGCCGGTTTTCCAAGGTCCGGCGGTAAACGGCTTGCCGTTTTCCGCGGGACCGGCAGCTTCCGCAGCCCGCGCCGCGGCGCCCCCTCCCGCGGCGCTGTCCGGAGCCTTGTGAAGTCGGCGGGCAGCCAGGAGCACCAACGGCGCACTGTGCCTTGAGCACCCAACTGGGATTTGTGCCCTGGCTGCCTGCACCGCGATGGACATCCAGTGGGGAGTATGCGCCATGAGCGCCAGTACAGGTACCGAACGGCATCGCGGTGAGCCGACAAGCCAACGCTAACGCACCAGGAGGGAGGACATGACGACGACGTTTACCGCCGGCGTGGACTGGGGAAGCCGAAAACACCACGTCTGCCTGATGGATCACCGGGGCAAGGTGGTCAAACAACGAGCCTTCGACCATGGCGGCAGGGGACTTGCCGCCATGAACGACTGGCTCCTCGACCGCGGCCGACGACCGGCGAACCTGATCAAGGTCGCCATCGAAGTGCCGCACGGACCTGTGGTCGAAACCCTGATGGAATCGGGCTTCCCCGTCCACTCCATCAACCCCATGCAGCTCGACCGCTTCCGCGACCGCTTCTCCGCCGCCGGCGCCAAGGACGACCGGCGAGACGCCAAGGCCCTGGCCTCGGCGCTGCGTACCGACCCGGACTGCCTCAGACCGGTCCAAGAGCCCGACGACGACGTCATCGAAATGCGAGGCGCCGCCCGCGCCAGGAAGGAACTCGTCGAAGACCGCAACGGGATCGCGAACCGCATCCGACAGCATCTCGTGGACTACTACCCGCAGTTTCTCGACGCGACGGACGGCGACGTGACGACGCCCTGGGCGATCGACCTGTGGAAGCGCCTGCCCACCCCGGAAAAGGCCCGGCGCGTCAGGAAGTCCACCCTCGCCAAACTGCTCGCGAAGCACCGCGTCCGCCGGGTCGACGCCGACCAGCTCGCCGACCGCCTCAAAGCACAGCCGATCAAGCGACGAAGCGCCAGTGTCGAGTGCGCCAGAAACCGCATCCTGAGCCTGCTGCCGATCCTCGAGCAGTACAACGCGCAAATCGACAAGGCCAGACGCCAGCTTGAGCAAACCCTCCAGCAGGCCAAACAAACAAGGCACGACGACGACGAACTCCGCGACGCCGCCATCCTCGACTCCATACCCGGAATCGGAAACCACGTACTCGCCACCCTCCTGACCGAGGCCGAACAGGCACTGAACCAACGCGACCACGCGGCCCTGCGATGCCTCGCCGGAGTAGCACCCGTCACCGTCAGGTCCGGCAACAGGAAAACCGTCCGACAGCGCCGAGCCAGAAACCACAGACTCGCCGACGCCGTCTACCACTGGGCCAGAGTAGCCGTACAGCGAGACAGCGAATCCCGAACCAGGTACGACCGCGCACGAACCCGAGGCAAGACGCACGGACACGCCCTGCGAATCGTCGGCGATCGACTCCTCCGCATCGCCTGCGCCATGCTCCGCGATCGCACGCTCTTCCACCCACCGACCGGGAAGGAACGCCACGACGAACACACCGACGCCCCTACCGCCGCGCGCGAACATGCCCGACCTCAACCACCACAAAACCCAGTCACCGGAAACCCCGAACCGGAAACCCCGCATCAGCCCGCCCAACCCTCAACCCAACTGCCCGGCGAACCCGACAACTCCAAACCGCGAAACCACCTCAACCCAGCCACCGGCTCGCCTCACCGCTCGACGTGACTGCGGAAAACCGAACAACGCCCAACACCGATCGCGGGCGATACACCCACTTGCAAAATGGTGGGGAGTCCCAGTGGGGACCAGCGTACTCAGTACGCGGCTGGTTCCATGTGAGTAGCACCTAAGTGACCGCACCAACTCCCTTCCTCCAGATCTCCAACCTCGCCGTCGCCTTCGACGGCGTCCAGGTCGTCCACGGGCTCGACCTCCGGCTCGACCGCGGCGAGTCCGTCGCCCTCGTCGGCGAATCCGGCTCCGGCAAGTCGGTCACCGCCCTGTCCGTCCTCCAGTTGCTCTCCTACCCCCGCGCCTCGCACCCGACCGGCTCGATCCTCGTCGACGGCGCCGAGGTCGTCGGCGCGGACGAGCCGCAGATGCGCGCCATCCGCGGCAGCCGGATCTCCATGGTCTTCCAGGAGCCGATGACTTCGCTGAACCCGCTCCACACCATCCGCAAGCAGGTCGAGGAGGTGCTGGCCCTGCACGGCGGACTGCGCGGACCCGCGGCCCTCGAACGGACCGTCGAACTGCTCGAACTCGTCGGCCTGCAGGAGGCGCGCGAACGGCTGAACTCCTACCCCCACCAGCTCTCCGGCGGCCAGCGCCAGCGCGTGATGATCGCCATGGCGATCGCGGGCGATCCCGACCTGCTGATCGCCGACGAGCCGACGACCGCGCTCGACGTCACCGTCCAGGCGCAGATCCTCGCCCTGATCAAGGAGCTGCAGGAGCGGCTCGGCATGGCGCTGCTGCTCATCACCCACGACCTCGGCATCGTCCGCGCGATGGCGGACCGCGTGTACGTGATGGAGCAGGGGCGCGTCGTCGAGGAGGGTGCCGCCGACGACGTTTTCCAGCGTCCGAGCCACCCGTACACGCGCAAGCTGATCGACGCGGAGCCCCGAAGCGCCTGCCCGATCCCCGAGGACGACGCGCCGGCCCTGGTCGAAGCGAAGGACCTGACCGTGGAGTTCCCGCTGCGCGGCTGGCCGCGGAAGAAGACCCTCGTCGCCGTCGACGACGTGTCGCTCCGCGTCCGCCAGGGCCACAGCCTGGGCGTCGTCGGCGAGTCGGGAAGCGGCAAGACGACCCTCGCGATGGCGATCGTCCGGCTGCTCAGGAGCCGGGGCGAGATCGTCTTCGACGGCGGCGCGATCGACAGCCTGGGCTTCAGGCAGCTCCGGCCGCTGCGCCGGTCCATGCAGATCGTCTTCCAGGACCCGTACGGCAGCCTGTCGCCGCGCCTGACCGTGGAGGAGATCGTCGCCGAGGGTCTGGGCGTCCACGAACCCGGCATCCCGGCGGGCGAGCGCCGCCGCCGGGTCGCCGAGATCCTCGGCGAGGTCGGCCTGGAACCCGGGATCCAGAGCCGCTACCCGCACGAGTTCTCAGGCGGTCAGCGCCAGCGGATCGCCGTCGCCCGGGCGATGATCCTCCGGCCCCGCTTCGTCGTCCTCGACGAGCCGACCTCCTCGCTCGACATGACCGTGCAGGCCCAGATCGTGGAACTCCTGCTCGACCTTCAGCGTCGCCACGGCCTCACCTACCTCTTCATCAGCCACGACCTGAAGGTCGTCCGCGCCCTCTGCGACGAGATCGCCGTGATGAAGGACGGCCGGATCGTCGAGCACGGCCCGGCCGACGAACTCTTCGAGGCGCCGCGGGAGCCCTATACCCGGGCGCTGATGAATGCCGCGCTCGACCTGGGCGGTACGCTGCCGCAGACCGGGATGGAAGCCGAATGAGAACAACACCGCGTCTCCTCATCGCCGCCGCGCTTCTCGCCGGCCTGCCCGCGGCCGCGACCGGTCAGGCGGCGGCGGCAGATCCGGCCGACCCGGCTCGCCACTGGAACCAGTTTCGCGGCCCTTCCGGCGATGGCCACAGCCCGGCGACCGGCGTGCCGGTCACCTTCGGCGCGACGTCGCTGCGCTGGAAGACGGCCATTCACGACGAGGGCTGGTCGTCGCCGGTCGTCTGGGGAGACCAGGTCTGGGTGACGACCGCCCGCGAGGACGGAACCCAGGTGTTCGCCGTGGCCGTCGACCTCGCGACCGGCGAAATCGTGCATGACATCAAGGTCTTCGACGTCGCCGAGCCGCAGGTGGCCTGGGACGGGCACAACACGCACGCGACGCCGACCCCGCTGATCGAGGACGGCCGCATATACGTTCACTTCGGCGCTTACGGCACGGCGGCGCTCGACACGCGGACCGGCGAGAAGCTCTGGGAGCGGCGGGACCTGAAGACCGATCACCGGGTCCGCCCGGCCTCCTCGCCGGTTGAGTCCGGCAACGCTCTCTTCCTGGCCTACGACGGCGTGGACAGGCAGTTCGCGGCAGCGTTGGACAAACGCAACGGAAAGACGATCTGGCTCAGGAACCGCGAGATCGCAACGGACTTCGCGGAGAAGCTCCGCGCATTCGGCGTCGAGGACATCGAGGGCGCGCTGGCGGCGAAGCCGAACGACAACCGCAAGGCCTACGCCACGTCGACGGTCATCGAGCACGAAGGCAGGCAGCAGCTCGTCAGCCCCGCCGCAGAGGTGACCTTCGCCTATGACCCCGAGACCGGCGAGGAACTGTGGCGGGTTGTCCACGAGGGCTGGGGATGGAACGTGGCCAGCCGGCCCGTCTACACGGACGGCCTCGTCTATCTCACGCAGGGGGTCTCCCGCCTCCTCGTGGCGGTCGACCCCGGTGGCGCCGGCGACGTCACCGGCACGCGCGTCGTCTGGAGTGAATCGCGGGGCGCGCCGGAGATTCCCTCACCAATCGTCGCGGACGGGGTGCTCTACATGGTCTCCGACAGCGGCGGCGTGGTGACGGCCCTGGACGCGGCGACCGGCGAGCAGGTGTTCAAGGCGCGGCTGCCCGCGGGCGGGGACCACTGGGCCTCGCCGGTGGCGGCCGAGGGCAGGATCTACTTCACCAGCACCGGCGGCACGGTCACGGTGATCGCCGCGTCGCGGGAGTTCAAGGTGTTGGCGGAGAACGAGTTCGACGAAAGGCTCATCGCCTCGCCGGCGATCGTTGACGGTTCGATCGTGTTCCGGTCGGACAGGCACCTCTACCGGATCTCGAACTAGCGCCGCGGGGTCGTCGCCGCTACACAGAGGAGGGATTACTACTGTGACCCGGATAGCCCGATACTCGTTCTTGCCCACCGTGGCGGCGATCGCCGCGGTTCTGCTCATGCCGGCCGCCGCGACGGCCCAGGAGGCGGAGTCTGCCGAAGAGGAACACGCCCACGCGGAGGAAGACGAGCACGCCCACGAACACGAGTTCGACGAACAGATCGTCGTCCTGGGCAGCCGTGTGCACGCCCGTTCGGTGACCGAATCGCAGGTCCCCATCGACGCGATTCCCGTCGAGGACATCACACGCCAGGGCGCCTCCGCGATCGACTACCAGTTGCGGAACCTGATCCCCTCCTTCAACGTCGCGACCCACCCGATCAGCGACGCGGCGACCCTCGTGCGGCCGTCCAGCCTGCGCAACCTGGCGCACGACCACACGCTGATCCTGGTCAACGGCAAGCGCCGCCACCGGTCGTCCGTCGTCGCCTGGTTCGGCGGCGTGACGGACGGCGCCCAGGGGCCCGACATCTCGACCATCCCGGCGATCGCCCTGCAACGGGTCGAGGTGCTGCGGGACGGCGCCTCGGCCCAGTACGGCTCGGACGCGATCGCGGGCGTCATCAACTTCCTGCTGAAGGACGACGCCGCCGGCGGTAGCCTCGAGATGAACAGCGGCAGCTACATCGCGGGCGACGGCGCGGGCTACAGCGTCGCCGGCAACTTCGGCCTGCCGATGGGCGGGAACGGCTTCGCCAACCTGAGTTTCGAGTACGGCGAGGCCGACCCGACCAGCCGCAGCGTCCAGCGCCAGGACGCCGCCGCGCTGATCGCCGCCGGCAACCACGACGTCCGCCAGCCGGCGCAGATCTGGGGCAACCCGGCCGTCGACGACGACGTGAAGCTGTTCGCCAACATCGGCCACAGCTCCGCCAGCGGCCTGGAGTTCTACGGCTTCGCCAACTTCGCCGAGAAGACGATGACGGAGGGCTTCTTCTTCCGGAACCCTAACTCGCGGCAGAGCATCTACAGCCTCGACGGCGGCCAGACCCTGCTGATCGGCGACGTCCTCCGGGCGCAGGGCATGGGTTCGGCGAACTGCCCCATCGTCACGGTGACGGACAACGTGCCCGACCAGGACGCCCTCGCCCAGGTGTTCGCCGACCCGAACTGCTTCTCCTTCCAGGAGATCGCGCCGGGCGGCTTCACACCGCAGTTCGGCGGCATCGTGACGGACAGCTCGATCGTCGCCGGGTTCCGCAAGGAGCTGGACAACGGATTCACCTGGGATCTCTCCGCCAGCCTCGGTTCGCACGAGTCGGACTTCTTCTTCCGGAACACGGTCAACGCATCGCTCGGCCCGGACACGCCGCGCGACTTCGACCCCGGCCTCTACGAGCAGGAAGACCTGAACCTGAACTTCGACGTCTCCTACCCGGTGTCCGACAGGCTCAGCGTCGCAGCCGGCGCCGAGTGGCGCGACGAGAGCTTCACGATCGGTGCCGGCGGGCGGCCGTCCTGGGAGGTCGGCCCCTACGCGGAGCAGGGCTTCATTCCCGCCTCGAACGGCTTCCCCGGCTTCCCCGACTACACGGCCGGAAAGTGGAGCCGCGACAACGTCGCCGTCTACGGCGATGTCGAGTTGCACGGCGAGGACGACCGCTGGGGCCTGGGCGCCGCGCTCAGGGTGGAGGACTACGACGTCTTCGGCAACACGACGAACGGCAAGCTGTCGTTCCGCCGTGAACTGAGCGACACCGCCGCCCTGCGCGGTGGCGTCAGCACCGGGTTCCGCGCGCCGACCCCCGGCCAGCAGAACGCGCTGAACGTGCAGACGACGATCGATTCGGTGACCCTGGAACTCGTTGACAGCGCCACCGTGCCGTCCACCTTCATCGCGGCGGAGCTGCGGGGAGGGAAGCCGCTGGAACCCGAAGAGTCGGTCCACACGACGGCCGGCCTGGTGATCGACAACGGGCCGTTCACGCTGACCGCCGATCTCTTCAACGTCGAGATCGACGATCGGCTGTCCCTGTCGCAGGTGATCACGCTGACCGAGGACGAGCGCGAGCTGCTGCTGTCGCAGGGCATCACTTCGGCGCGCAACCTGTCCTTCTTCCGCTTCTTCATCAACGATTTCTCGACCCGCACCCAGGGCATTGACCTCGTCTCGACCTGGATTCCGCTCGCCCTCGACGGTGACACGGAGTTCAGCTTCACCCTGAACTACACGGACACCGAGGTCACGAAGGACTCCGACCTGCTGAGCGCCGCGGACGTGCTCTCCATCGAGCGCGGCGTACCGCGCCTGCGCTGGAACTTCGCCGTCGGCCAGCAGATCGGGCCGGTGAACCTCCTCGGCCGCCTCAGCTACTACGGCTCCTGGATCGACTACTACTACACCCGGCTGTGGGTCGACTCCGCGCCGCCGGTCCAGGACACGGCCTACATCGTCGACTTCGAGGCGAGCATCCCGATCGCCGGGGATACGACGCTGTCCATCGGCGCGCAGAACATGTTCGACGTCCTCGCGTCGGCGCCCGCGCCGCTGGTCGACGTGCTGGGATCGCGGTACAGCCCGGTGACGCCTTGGGGTCTGTCGGGTGGCTACTACTACGCCAGGTTGAACTACCGCTGGTAAACACTGGGAGCCGCCACACTGGGTGCGCCGGCGTCCCCGCCGGCTGAACCGGCGACGCCGCGGAGCGGCGACGACGGAGAGAATTGCGCGAGGCGTCAGCCTCGCTCCCTATCTCTCCGTGCCTCCCCAAAAGAGGAGCGAGGCTGACGCCTCGCGCGTCTTCCTGAAAGCCGGCGAGGAGGCCGGCGCATCCAGTGTGGGTCGTCTTCGTTAGAACGGCTGACTTACCGGCCAGCCGCCAGCCGCCGCCGGTACTCGTCCTCAAGCACCCACAGCCGATCCTGTCCCCAGGCCGCCACGGACCCGACACGGAACGACGGCACACCCCACAGCCCGAGATCGAACAACTCCTCCCGATTCCGCTCCGCCTCCTCCCGCCAGGCCGGATCGTCCAGGTAGCCACGCCCCTCCGACCAGTCCAACCCGGCCTCCTCGACGATCCGCCGCAACCCCCGGTCCGACCCCGCATCGACAGCCTGCGAGAACACCAGCGTCATGAACGACCGGAAGTACTCGATGCCCTTCCCCTGGTCGATCGCCCACGGCAGCAGCGAGTAGCCCCGCTCGACCGGCTTGCCGACCGGGTCGGAGATAGGCCCGAACTGAACCCCGTTCCGCCGCGCCTCGCGCGCCGCGTCGAGCAGGATGTAGACGCGCTTCGACCGCTTCACGGGGAGGCCGCGCATCACCATCGGCAGGACGAACCGGATCCGCAGATTGACGCCGAACGCTTCGGCGAGCCGGATCACCCGCTCGGTCGAGATCCAGGTGTACGGGCTCCTGAACGAGGCGAAGAAGTGGAGGTCGGGAAGGTTCGCCGCCTCGAGGGCGTCGGCCGGAACCGGCTGCTCGAGCAGCCGCGGCTGCGCGTAGATGGGAGTGCCGCTCGCGTTGGCGGCGCCGCTCGAGCGCCGTGCCCCCAACTCGGCCAACCGCTCCTCCAGGTAGGCCAGCCGATCAATCCCCCAGGTCCACTCGCCGCCATAGAAGCAAATGCCACCCAGGTAGTGACCGAGCTCCGCCCGCCGTGCAGTGCCGGTGCGAAGCGCAGTCCGCACTGACGCTCCGCACTGGGTGCGCCGGCGTCCCCGCCGGCTTCCGGAAAGATCCGCCCCATCCGACTCGCTGTCCCACAGCTCCCGGCCCAACGCCACAGCCGCCTCGAGCGTCGCCTCCGACCCCGGCCCCTCGGCCGACGGCAAAGTCGCCGCCAGCCTCTCCTGCACGTCGAGCACCGCCTCCGGTTCCGGCCGCCTCTCCGAACTCGGATGCAAACCCGCCTTCTCCGCCAACCGCCGCGCATCAACAAGCGAGTACGACTCCAGCAGCGCCCGCGCCGGCGCCGCCCAGTCCTCCGGCGGCTCAACCAGCCAGACCGCCATCTCGACGTCGTAACGCTCCTCCAGCTTGACCAGCGCCTGCGCCAGCAGATGCGAGTACGGATCGTCGACTTGGTGGAAGAACTCGATCCGGTGCGGCTCCCCCTTCCGCCGGCGCTCCCGTTCAACGCGCGCCCGCGCCTTGTCGCGTCGGCGCTCGTCGAGCAGGTGGGTCGAGAACTGCTTCGAGGCGAAGGACTTGATCGACATGAATGCTCCCCGAGTGCCGTAGGACGGTGAGGCTATCTCCGAGCACGCATCGGAGGCGCAGCCATTGGGTTACGGCGAAGTCCCTTCGGCCGGCCGATAAGTCCCATTAGAGCCGCCTCTAGCCGTATTAAGTTGACGATTGCGGTCGATTTCGCCACAATCACGAGATAAACGCGCCTGATCGGAGGCTGTGTGCTCATCTCGTTCGCCGTTACGAACTACGCCTGCTTCAAGGACCACCAGGAACTCACCCTGGTGCCTCCGCGCAAGACGGATGACGACGAGTTCTCGTTCGACACCGGCGTACGCCGCATTCCTCGGCTCCACCGAGCCGCCGCCCTATACGGTGCCAACGCCAGCGGGAAGTCGCGGCTCATCCAGGCGCTCGCGTTCGTTGATTCGTTCGTCATCGGCTCCTCGAAGCGACGCCAGACGGGCGAGCCGATTCCCCACGAGCCGTTTCGGTTCGACGCTGAGAGCCGGTCGCAGCCGACGACCTTCGAGATCTCGTTCATCGAGGCAGGGTCCGTCTATGAGTACGGCTTCTCCGTGGACAGCGAACGCGTCCACGAGGAGTGGCTGTACCAGTGGCCGGCCGGGGGACGGCAGCGAATGCTGCTTGATCGAGAGTACGACCCGGCAACAGGCGAAGAGTCCTGGAACTTCGGGGCTTCCGTGCGGGGCGAGAAGAGAGCCTGGCAAGCGAGCACAAGGCCGGACACGCTGCTCGTCTCGACGGCAGCTCAGTTGAACAGCGAGGTGTTTACGCCGGTCGTGGAGTGGTTCCAGCAGCGTCTCCGCGTCGTAACGGCGGGAGGCCTCTTTCCGGCCGTCACCATCGCGATGATCGACGGCGACGAGCGGGCCACAGAGAGAGTACGGCGAATGCTCCGGGATGCCGACATCGCTGTGTCCTCCGTGCGAACCCGCAAGGAGTCGGTCCGGCTAGACGACCTGCAACCCAGCCCTCCACCGGAGATCCTGAAGGAATTCAAGGATGCGGGCCACACGACGGTGAATCGGTGGGAAGCCGACCTCGGTCATCGTCCGGACGGGTGTACCGAGACGCACTTTCTGGACCTCGATGAGGAGTCTGAGGGCACTCAGAGGCTCTTTGCGCTAGCCGGTCCGTGGCTCGACATACTCGACAACGACCTTGTTGTCGTCGTCGACGAGCTGGACTCCAGCATGCACGCGCACCTGACCGCCGCGCTGATTCGACGGATCAACAGCGCTCCTCCGGAGAGTGAGGATCGGTGCGCTCAACTCGTCGCAACGCTCCACGACACGACGCCGATGAAGGGCGCCCTCGACCGGGATCAGATCTGGCTGGTCGACAAGGATGCGGCTACGGAGGCCTCGAACCTGACGCCGGTGAGCGCGTTCAAGCCGCGCCGCCGCGAATCGCTGGACCGGGGCTACCTCGGCGGACGCTACGGCGGCGTGCCGGTGATTGCCGAGTACGGCTAGGTCCGGGAAGGCAGTCGATGGCGCCACGACGCCAGCCGCGGAGACCGTATCGGTCGCCGCCCCTTCCCAAACCCAGGATTCTGGTTCTTTGCGAGGGCCAGAAGACGGAACACATCTACTTCTCCGCTCTGAGGGTCGAGATACGACTGCCCAGCGTCCGCGTGTGGCGTCCTACAAAGGTAAGGGGACTCCGCAGCCTGATGATGGCCGCCGACGAAGCCCGTCTGAGCGATCCCGGCCTCGACGAGATCTGGTGCGTTCTGGACCACGATGGGCGCGAGGAAGAAGTCCGGAAGTTCTTCGTCTGGTACGAGCGCGCCCGGAAGCGTCGGAGTGGCCCGAAGATCGAAGCGGTGATCTCGGATCCGTGTTTCGAGTACTGGCTACTGCTCCACTTCGAGTACACGACGCGGCCGTTCGACAAGGTCGGCGGCTGCGAACAGGCGACCAGAATGCTTCGAAGGCACGTGAACGACTACCGGAAGGGGAGCCGTCCTTTCTTCGACGGTCTGAGCGGCCTTCGGGGCAAGGCCATTCAGAATGCCGAGAGAGCCGCGAGGGCGGGTCCGTCACCGGGTACGGACATCGGCCGCCTGATCAAGCGCCTGCAGAACCTCGGATGAACGTCGGCAGCGAGAGGATTCGGTGGAGGTGGGAGGCACACACCGAGCGGACCATGTCTTAGGCTTGGCGTATGTCGAATGCTGACGACGGGAAGCCGCCCCTTGCCGAGGTTCTCTCGCGGCTCGCTCCGCTGGAAGAGGACTTCCCGAACATCGAGGATCCGCCAGTCGAGCCGGCGGAGATCCTTGTTCACGGAAGCGGGAACGTCTTCCGAGACTTCGGTGACCCCGAGGCCGACCTGAAGCAGGCCAAGGCCGTCCTTGCTGCGCGGATCATCGCGGTATTGGACGACCGCGGTCTCGCCGTGCGCGAGGCTGCGAGTCTTGCCGGGTTGGCTGCGGCGGATTTCTCCCGCATCCGCAACGCCGACCTCGGGCACTTCACGCTGGACGGGCTGATGAAGACGTTGGCCGCGCTGGACGCCAACGCCAGGGTCACAGTCAAGGTCGAGCTGTCTGGGCCGGCCTAGTAGGTAGCCGCGTCGAGTTCCGGCTGGGCTACCCCGCTGATGCTCCCCTGCGGGACCTCGCCGGCCGCGTCGCGTCGCAATCGTCGCCGGCTTCGCCGGCGGCCGCTTTGATCCGGGCTCCACCGCTTCGCGGCTCCGCCCGGGGCGGGTCAGCACCCGGGTGGCGCGTTCTCGCGCCACCCGTGAACCAGTTCGTGCGCCCGTCATCGGGCGCACGAATGACAGACCCGCGCACCCAGCGGAACCCCGGTGGCCGGGGTCGCTAGACCTCGACGGACGGGCGGAGGAGAGCAGCGCCGTCGACCTTCTCGACATCCCGTGTTGCGGAGATGATCGCCTCGCCGAGGCTTTCCGCTTCCCGGTCGAAGTCGACGTACTGAACGCCATCCACTCGGCCGACGGTGGCGTCGTCGCAGCCGGCTTTGAAGAGGGCGTCGATTGTCGGTTCGGCTTGCAGGTCGATGCCCTCGACGATCAGGGTGAAGTGGTGGATCGGCATCAAGAGCACTCCCGTCAACTCCGGCATTCGAACGCGTGCCGCAGGTCCTCATCGAGAGGAGCGTCGAAGTCGTTCGGCACGACGAACCGGCCCTTGTCTCTGCCGAAGATCGGCCGCCCTTCGTCGATGCTGACGAGCTTCGCGACCGGCCGACCGGAGCGCGTGATCACGACCTCGTGACCGGCGGCTACCTCCCAAAGTAGCCGCGCGAGGTGAGTCTTCGCTGCATGGACGGTGACCTGTCTCATGACTTGTCGAACCATCCCGAGATCCTAGTCGGCGAGGGCTGGCCGTTCCGGCAGGACCTTAGGCGCATGCCGGAGGAGCGTAGAGTCGTGCGGGGTCGACAGATGAAGAAAGAACAGACGGTGAGCGCCAGGCTGCCCATGGGCCTGGTCCGCGACCTCGAACTCATCGAGGAGGTCGAGCAGTCCGACCGCTCGACGACGGTGCGCCGGTTGCTCGCGAGCGGGGTTCACGACTGGAAACTCAAGCACTACGCCCGGCAGTACGGCGACGGGAAGGTCACGCTCGCGCGCGCGGCGTGCGACGCCGGCGTCTCGCTGTGGGAGATGATGGACTATTCCCGCGCCCGGAAGGTGCCGGCGCAGTACGAACTCAAGGACTTGCAGCGGGACCTGGAGACGATCTCAGCGGCCTCGGAGAGTAAAGAGCGGTGACGGCGCTGTTCGTCGCCGTCGTGTCGCTCGCCGGCATCGCCGCCACGGCAGCCCAGGCCCAGCCGGACTCCGGCACGACCTTCCGCGACTGCGACGTCTGCCCCGAGATGGTCGTCGTGCCGGCCGGCTCCTTCGTCATGGGCTCGCCGCCGGACGAGCCCGGCCGCTACGACGACGAGGGTCCGGTGCACGAGGTGACGATCGCGGAGCCCTTCGCCGTCGGCGTTCGCGAAGTGACGTTCGAGGAGTGGGACGCTTGCGTCGCGGCCGGCGGCTGCGAGGGCTATGAAGCGGGCGACGAGGGCCGCGGTCGCGGCAGCTATCCCGTGCTCAACGCGAACTGGGACAACGCGCGCGCCTACGTCTTCTGGCTGACTGCGGTGACCGGCGAGGCGTATCGCCTGCCAAGCGAGGCGGAGTGGGAGTACGCGGCCCGTGCCGGCGCGTCGACCCGCTATAGCTGGGGCCACGAACCGAGCGCGGAACACGCCAACGGCGAACAGGACCACGGCTGGCCGGACGACGGCCACCGGCACACGGCGCCGGCCGGGTCGTTCGCGGCGAACGCGTTCGGGCTCCACGATGTCCACGGCAACGTCTGGGAGTGGACGCAGGACTGCTGGAACGACAGCTACGAGGGCGCGCCGTCCGACGGCTCGGCCTGGCTCGACGGCGACTGCGTCGGCCGCGTCACCCGCGGTGGCGCCTACAACGGCGGCCCGGGCTACCTGCGTTCCGCGATGCGGCTCAAGATCTACTCGCGATTCCGCAGCTACTTCATCGGCTTCCGGGTGGCGCGGTCGCTGCCGCCCTAGGCCGGCGCTCCGCGCCACAAGGTCGCCGGCCTGCGGCCGGCGCACCGACAGTCGGACTATCCAACCCGTTGGATCCGGGCGCCTTTCGGTCTCCTGGGCCGGGCGGCTGTGCTACTTTTCCAACAGCGTTTCAAGTCGGCTATCCCCGCGGTAGTCCCCAGAAGCTGAACCAACCCCCGGCTCTCGCGTAGAACGGGGTTGCAATCCATAACTTCTCTTCCTGGGGGAACTTCGCCATGAGAAAGCGACTCGGAAACGGTTTGACGGCAGCCGGCATCGCCGCCCTGGCTGTCCTGCTCTGCGCCGGCACGGCCCTGGCGCAGAATGGACCATCCGTCCAGGGGACGATCACCGAGAAGGAATCGGGCGCCCTGCTTCCGGGCGCCGAGGTGTCGCTTGACGGCACGCCTTACCGCACGCGATCGGGCAGCGACGGCCGCTACCGGCTCGACGGCGTGCCGGCCGGCGATTACACGCTCGTCGTGAACTACGTCGGCTTCGAGGACTTCGAAGCCAGCGTCACGGTCGCGGCCGGTGAAACCGTCAGCCTGGCGATCGAACTCGACGCCCGGTACGAGTTCGACGAGGAGATCGTCGTCCAGGCCGTCCGCTTCGGGCAGAGCAAGGCGCTGAACGAGCAGAAGGAGGCCGTCAACATCAAGAACGTCCTCTCCGAAGAGCAGATCCAGAGCTTCCCCGACCTGAACACCGCGGAAGTGCTGCAGCGCGTCGCCGGCATCGGCATTCAGCGCGACAGCGGCGAAGGCCGGTTCGTCTCCATGCGGGGCACGCCGTCGGCGATGACCAACGTGACGGTGAACGGCCACCAGGTCGGCTACTCGAACACGGAGAACCGGATGGTCGAGCTCGACGTCATCTCGGCGGCGCAGCTCTCCGGCATCGAGGTGACCAAGGTGCTCACCCCGGACATGGACGCCGACTCGATCGGCGGTTCGATCAACCTGAAGACGCGGAGCGCCTTCGACCAGCCCGAGGGCGTGACGAACTTCTCGCTGGGCGTCGGCGACAACTCGATCGCCGACGGCACGCACTCGCGTTCGTCGTTCAACTACTCGACCGTGGCGGGCGCCAACCAGAACCTCGGGTTCTCGATCGGCATCAACTTCGCCCGCACCGCGGCCGAGCGCCACAACAACGAGCAGCGCTGGGGAGACCGTGAGACGGTCGACGGGGTCGACCTGCCGCTCGCGCTGAGGAACTCGGAGGTCCAGTTCTCGGCCAACAACCGCGACCGCTACGGCGCGAACGCACGCCTCGAGGTCCGGATCGACGACGACAACAAGCTCGACTTCAGCGTCGTCCAGAACTACCGCGAGGACGACCAGGACCGGCAGATCACGCGGATCCGCTGGGACCGGGGCGACTACATCAGCGCCACGGAGGTCGAGGGCCTGCGCCTCGTCAAGTCCCTGCACGACCGGCTCGAAGAGCAGGAGAGCACGACCTACAGCGTCGCCGGCGAGCACCGCCTGGGCCTGACCCTGCTCGACTTCAGCCTGTCGACGAGCTCCGCCTTCACCAAGAAGCCGGAGGGCCAGTTGAGGCCCGAGTTCCAGGCCCGCGGCTACGACCTGGACATCATCGACGTCGGCGGCAAGGCGCCGCGCTGGGATCCGAACCGGATGGACATCCACGGCAGCGATGCCTTCGAGTTCGACATCGTCGACGAGAAGTACGAAGACACGACCAGCACGATCGACGCGGTGACGCTCGACATCACCAGGCCGATGCAGTGGAACAGCGACACCGGCGAGTTCAAGATGGGCGCGAAACTCCGGGCGCTGCACAAGGAACGCGCCGACCTGCGCTCGCGCTGGAGATGGCGGGGCGACGACCTGTACCTGAGCCAGTTCGAGGGAAGCGACTCGACCATCACCGAGGGCGGCTACAACATCGGCCGGGTGTACAACCGCGAGGCCTTCCGCTCCTTCTTCTACGCGAACCAGGGACCGGGCGCCTTCGAGGAGCAGGTGCGCAACGACGTGAACCTCGGCGAGCCGTACAACGCCGAGGAGGACATCACCAGCGTCTACGCGATGACCACCCAGGACTATGGCCGGCTGACCATGCTGATGGGCGTCCGGGCCGAGTTCAACGAGCTCGACTACACCGGCGCGAACCTGGTGGTCAACGACGACGACGTGATCAGCAACACGCAGGAGAACGTGACGCGGTCCTACGACTTCGTCTACCCCAACCTGCAGTTCCGCTATCGCCTCGACCCGCAGACGAACCTGAGGGCCGCGTACACGCGCGGCATGGCCCGGCCCAACTTCTGGGATTCCATGCCGTTCTCCTACACCCACACGGACGACGAGGAGATCCTCCGCGGCAACCCGTACCTCGATCCGGCGATCTCGGACAACCTCGACTTCCTGGTCGAGCACTTCCTGCCGAACGTCGGGATCATCTCCGGCGGCGTGTTCCTCAAGAGCATTGACGACTTCAACTTCGTCACCGTGACCACGCAGCGCGGCGGGCCGTTCGACGGCTTCGACGTGGAGTCGCCGGTCAACGGCGGCAACGCCGAGCTGATGGGCATCGAGGTCGCATGGGAGCAGCAGTGGAACTCGGGCTTCGGCATCTACGCGAACTACACGTACACCAACGTGCTGAGCATCGACCTGGGCGAACAGACCGACCGGGACGACATCGACGTGCTGCCGGAGCAGCGGGAACGGCTGGGCAACCTGGCGCTCATCTACGAGAAGAACCGGATCCTGACCCGGCTCGCCCTCAACATGAACGGCAGGTGGATGACCGAGGTCGGCGAGTCGGCTGACTTCGACGAGTGGAACGACTCGGCGATGTACCTCGACTACTCGTTCACCTACTTCTTCGACAGCGGCCTCGAGCTGTTCCTCCAGGCCAACAACCTGACCGAAGAGGTGGTCTACCTCTACCTCGGCGTCGGCAGCCGGTCCTCCGAGCACAACATCACCGGCCGGACCTTCAACGCCGGCATGCGCTGGTCGTTCTAGGAGGTTGAGCGGCAACAACCGGGTGCGCCGGGTGTCGGTGCGCCGGCCTTCTGGCCGGCATTCTGGGGTCGTGCCGCGCTAGCCCGTGGACACCCCCTCCCTCCACATACTCGACTACCTGATCATCGGGGCGAGCCTCGTCCTGTCAGTCGGGGTCGGCGTCCGCTTCGCGAAGGCCCAGTCGACCACCTCGAAGTACTTCGCCGCCGGCCGCAACGTGCCGGTGTGGGCGATCGGCCTGTCGATCTTCGCGACGCTGATCAGCAGCCTCACTTTCCTGGCCTACCCGGGCGACGGTTTTGCCGGCAACTGGGTGCGCCTGGTGCAGGGGCTGATGGTGCCGATCGTCGTGCTGCTCGGCATCGGCTTCATCGTGCCGACGTACCGCAAGGTGATCGGCCTCAGCGCCTACGAGTACTTCGAGCGCCGCTTCGGCTACCTCGCCCGGCTCTACGCCTCGCTGGCCTTCGTGCTGGCCCAGTTCGCCGGCATGGGCTCCGTGTTCTTCCTGCTGGCGCTGGCGGTCTCCAGCATGACGGGCATCGGCGTGGTGACCGTGGTCGTGGTCCTCGGCCTAGTGGTGACCGTCCTGACGCTCCTGGGCGGGATGGAGGCGGTCATCTGGCTCGACGTGATCCAGGGCGTGCTCCTCATCCTGGGCGGCCTCGTTGCCCTGCTCGTCCTCGCGGTCAAGATCGACGGCGGCCTGGGCCAGGTGTTCGCGATCGCGGCCGCCGAGAACAAGGTGAGCCTCGGCTCGTTCGACTGGAACCTGGTCGAGCTGACCTTCTGGGTCATGGCAATCAACGGCATCTTCTACGCCGTCCAGAAGTACGGCACGGACCAGACGATGGTGCAGCGCTACCTGACGGCCAGGTCGGACAAGGAGGCGATCCGGGCCTCGATCGGCGGCGTGCTGATGGTGGTGCCGGTGTGGGTGCTGTTCATGTTCATCGGCACCGCGCTCTACGCCTTCTACCAGGGGTCCGCGACCCTGCCCGACGGCCTGCGCGCCGACGCCGTGTTTCCGCACTTCATCCTGAACGAGATGCCGGCGGGCGTGATCGGACTGATCATCGCGGCGCTGCTGGCCGCCGCGACCTCGTCGCTCGACTCGGACCTGAACTGCCTGGCGGCCGTCGCCGTCGACGATTACTACAAGAAGCTCCGGCCCCGGAGCACCGAGTTGCAGCGCGTGCGCATGGGCAAGATCGTCGTCACCCTGTCGGGACTCGGCTCGATCGTCGTCGCGTTGATCTACGTCGCCGCCGGCGACGCGGGCGTGCTGGCGACCGTGTTCGCGCTCTACGCGATCTTCTCGGGTGGCATCGCGGGCATGTTCCTGCTCGGCATCTTCGTGCCGCGGGTGAACAGGGAAGGCCTCTACGTCGGCATCGGCGTCTGCGTCCTGTTCACTGCGGCGGCGCTGCTCACATCGACCGAGTTCAGCCTTGGCGGCGAGCCGCGCATCCTGCTCGACCTCGGCCCGCTGAACTACACGCAGCACAACTACATGCTCGGCGTCTACAGCCACATCGTCCTGTTCGGCGTCGCCTGGGCGGCGAGCTACCTGTTCCCGGCCCGGGAGGTAGACCGCAATCTGACCTATGCTGGCTGGAAAGACCGAAAGCGAAGCGAGGTGTAAGGAGATGACGCAGCTACACACTGGGTCCGCTGGGCGGGCGGGTCGGTGCGCCGGCCTTCTGGCCGGCATCAAGCGCCATGCCGCGAAGCGGCGAGCCCGAGCCACCGGGTGCGCCGGCACCCCCGCCGGCAGCTCTGAGACTGGGTGCGCCGGCGCCCTCGCCGGCATCCGGCGCGCAGCGCCGGCTCTGCCTCTGCTCCTCCTCGCCGCCTGCGCCCCCGCCCCGGACGCGCTGCCGCCCACTGCGGACACCACCCCCACCACCCCCTGGAACGTCGTCCTCTTCCTGGCCGACGACCTCGCCTGGAACCAGGTCGGCTACCACGGCACGACCTTCTACGAGACCCCGACCATCGACGCCGTCGCCGCCGCCGGCATGCAGTTCTCCAACGCCTACTCCGCCAACCCGGTCTGCTCGCCCACGCGCGCCAGCCTGATGACCGGCAAGAACCCGGCGCGCCTTCAGATCACCGACTACATCCCCGGCAGCCCCTACCCCTACGCGCGCCTCCTGCGCCCGGCGGAAGTCCCCGGACTGCCGCTCGAAGAGGTGACGCTCGCCGAGCTCTTCAAGGCCCAGGGCTACGCCACCGGCCACTTCGGCAAGTGGCACCTGAACGTCGACAAGGAGTACGTGCCCGGCCGGCCGATGGACCCGGCTTCCCAGGGCTTCGACGACATCCTGACCACGGTCAAGCCCGAGTACGAGGACGACCCGCTCGCCGACGCCCACCACTCCCGCGAGATCACGGAGCGCTCGCTCGCCTTCCTCGACGCGAACCGGGACCAGCCCTTCTTCCTCTACGTCACGCACCACGTCGTCCACCGGCCGCTGCTGGAGGACCCGAAGTTGATCGCGAAGTACGAGGCCAAGCCCGGCGCCGACGATCCCGTCAACAACCCGATCATGGGCGCGATGATCGAGACGATGGACACCGGCTTCGGGCAGATCCTCGACCGCATCGAGGAGCACGGCCTGACCGAGCGGACGATCGTCATCTTCTACTCCGACAACGGCGGCTTCGAGCAACTCCAGGCGCAGGACCCGTTCCGCGGCGGCAAGGCGATGATCTGGGAAGGGGGCGTCCGCGTGCCGCTGGCCGTCAAGTGGCCTGATGTGGTCGAACCCGGCACGGTCAGCGACGAGCTGATCACCTCGGACGACTTCTTCCCGACGATCGCCGACATCCTCGACGTCGACGAGCTGCCCGCCGACATCGACGGCCTGAACTTCCTGCCGGTGCTCGACGGCACGGGCTCGCTCGACCGCGACACGCTCTACTTCCACTACCCGCACTACCACCACCTCGGCTACATGCCCGCCGGCGCGATCCGTCAGGGCGACTACAAGCTGATCGAGTGGTTCGAAGGCACCATCGCCGACGTCGGCCCCGCGGTCAGCCTCTTCAACCTCGCGGACGACCCCGGCGAAACGACCGACCTCTCCGCCGAGAAACCCGAACTCGCCGACAGCCTGCTCGCCCAACTCGCCGCCTGGCGCCAGGAAGTCGGCGCCGGGGAGATGACGATCAACCCCGGCTACGAGAAAGCCCGCCACGACTGGCGCTTCGTCGACGAACACGGAGGCGACGCAAGATGAAGCGGGAGAGTGTGAGTGTCGGTGCGCCGGCCTTCTGGCCGGCATCAAGCGCGATGCCGCGAAGCGGCGAGCCCGAGTCTCGAGCAGAGCGTCGACCCTGCGCCGGGCGGAGCCGGCCTCACGGCCGGCGCGTGTCCCTGGCCGCCTGCGGCGGCAGCCGGCCAGAAGGCCGGCGCACCGACACAGGCAGTCGCACCGACACTGGGAGGCGCCGAGCGTGACCACGCTCAACCGCCGCGACGCCCTCCTCGCCGCCCTCGGCCTCGCCGCCGGCGCCGCCGCCCGCCCCCTCCGCGCCCAGCCGCCTCGGCAACAACAACCCGGCCCCCTCGAACGCACCTTCGAAGACGCCAAACCCCTCAACCTCCGCATCACCGACCTCAAGACCTTCCTCGTCGACGCCGGCAACGACGAGAACTTCGTCTTCGTCAAGCTCTACACCAACCAGGGAATCACCGGTCTCGGCGAGGGCACCCTCTCCAACAAGGGCGAAGTCGTCGCCGCCGCGATCGAGAACCACAAGCGCTACCTCGTCGGCAAGGACCCGACCGAGATCGAGCGGCACTGGCGCGGCATGTTCATCGGCCCGCGCTACCGGGGCGGCCCGGTGCTCATGTCGGCCCTTTCCGCGGTCGAGATCGCGATGTGGGACATCCTCGGCCAGGCCCTCGGCCAGCCGATCTGGCAGCTCCTCGGCGGCAAGGCGCGCGACAAGGTGCGGCTCTACTGCCACGAGGGCTATCTCGAGCGGATCAGCCACCGCCAGAAGCGCCGCGCCGCCGACGAGGAGGAAGAACTCGACCTCTGGCGGCAGAAGAAGGAGGCCGGATGGACCTGCGTCAAGGGGGGCTTCTACCCCGGCGGCCGGCCGATCAACCACCGCGTGTCGATCCGCCGCGGCGTCGAGCTCCTCGCCAAGGTGCGCGACGTCGTCGGGCCCGACTTCGACATCATCGTCGAAGCGCACGGCAAGCCGACGCCGCTCTCCGCCGTCGAGTTCTGCAACCGGGTGGAGGAGTTCCGGCCGTTCTGGGTCGAGGAGGTCACCCAGCTCGAGAACGAGGTGATCGAGGAGGTCCGCCAGATCCGCGCCCAGACCCGGGTGCCGTTGGCGACGGGCGAGCGCCTCACCTCGCGTTACCACTTCGCGCCGCTGTGCTCGGAGCGGCTCGTCGACGTGATCATGCCCGACGTCGTCCACGTGGGCGGCATCTCCGAGCTCCGCAAAATCGCGATCATGGCCGAGGGCTTCCGGGTCGACGTGTCGCCGCACAACCCGCAGAGCGAAGTCAGCACGCTCGCCTCCATGCACGTCTGCGCCTGCACCCCGAACTGCACGATCCTCGAGATCGGCAGCGGCCAGGACCCGTTCTGGCAGGACCTCTTCCACGGCGGCCACTTCTCCTACGAACGCGGCTTCGCGAAGCTTCCCAGCCGCCCCGGCCTCGGCATCGACCTGGACGAGGAGGTAGCCGCGAAGTTCCCGTACGAGCCGAAGAGCTGGAGCACCTTGACGACAGAAGATGGCGCCTTCGTCGACCGGTAGTTCTGCCCGCAGTCCGACTGCCGGTGCGCCGGCCTTCTGGCCGGCTGCCGCCGCAGGCGGCGGAAACAACGTCGCCGGCCTCCGGCCGGCGGCCTCATTGTCCGGGCTGCGCCGCTCCGCGGCTTCGCCCGAGAGCCGGCCAGAAGGCCGGCGCACCGACAGTGGGAGGACCGCTCACCTGGGCCTCCTACTGCTCATCACGGCGGCAGTCGTTGCTTGCTCCGCCCCTGTCGACGACCGCACCGCCGAACTCACAGCCCGCGAAGCCGGCAACCCCGGCGGCGAGAACTTCGGCGAGTTCGGCCCGCCCGACGCCTACGAGGGCGACAACCCGCACCCCTTCTACGGCGCCGAGAACGAGTGGAGCCGGCGCATGTTCGACGAGCGCTCCGCCGACCTCTACTACAAGCGCCGCGGCCAGCGGCAACTCCTGGAGATCCTCGACGGCAACCCGGCCAGAGCCATCGAACTCGCCGACGCCCGGCTCGCCGACGACGCGGACGACGCCGAATCGCACTTCATCCGCGCTGTAGCGCTCACCCAACTCGACCGGATCGACGAAGCCGAGGGAGCCATGCAGGCAGCCCTCGACGCCGGCATGCCCTTCGGCCGCTTCCTCGCTGGCCCGCGCGAGCTACTCGCGCCGCTTGCCGCAACCGCGACCTTCGCCCTACACGCGGCGAGCCCGCAGCACGCGATCGTCCACGGGCCCATGCTGGGCGCCGTCACCGACACGACCGCCCGCGTCTGGATCCGCACCGCCGAAGCAACTCCCCTCGAAGTCATCGCGACAACCGCCGACGAGCATCACGTCGCCTCCGGCGCCACCAACGCCGACCGTGACTTCACCGGCACCGCGACCCTTGAAGGTCTCTCGCCCGACACGACCTACAGCTACCAGGTCCGTCTGACGGCGCCGTCCGAGCCGCGGGCAAAGCCGCAGCCGGAGCAGTCGTCGGAGCCTTCCGGGTCGTCCCAGCGGTCGCCGCTTGGGCAGTCGTCCGCGTCGTCCCAGCCGTCGCAGTCCTCCGGGTCGTCCCAATCCTCCGGGTCGTCACAGTCGTCACAGTCGTCGCAGCCGCTCCAGGCGCCCGCGTCCCCGACCTACGCCCTCCGCACCGCCCCCAGCCCCGGCACACCCGGCACCTTCACCATCGCCTTCGGCGGCTGCGCCGGCTACACCCCCGCCAACGAGCGCATGTGGGACACGATCGCCGGCCACACCCCGCACGCCTTCCTCATCCTCGGCGACAACGTCTACATCGACCTGCCCGAGCAACCCGGCCCCTTCCACGACTACACCTACTACCAGCGCCAGTCGCGCCCCGAGTTCCGGCGCCTGGTGAGCGCGATGCCCGTCTACGCCATCTGGGACGACCACGACGCCGCGGTCGACGACATCTGGCTCGGCCCCTACGTCGACCGCCCGGCCTGGAAGCAGCCGATGGTGGACCTGTTCCGGCGCAACTGGAACAACCCGGGCCACGGCTCGGACTCCCACCCGGGCGTCTGGTTCGGGTTCTCGCTCGGGGATGTCGACGTACTTATGCTCGACGGCCGCACCTACCGGACGAACCCCTTCGACGACGGGCCCGACGACCCAACCATGCTCGGTCCGGAGCAGAAGGCGTGGCTGCTCGACTCGCTGGGCGGCCTCCGAAGCCACCTTCAAGGTGATCGCCAGCCCCGTCGCCTGGGCCGACGGCGCCAAGCCCGGCAGCCGCGACACCTGGTCGGGCTACCCGGAGGAGCGCGAGGAGATCTTCCGCTTCATCGAGGAGAACGACGTCACCGGGGTGGTTCTGCTCTCGTCAGACCGGCATCGCTCCGAAGCCTGGGCGATCGAGCGGGACAGCGGCTATGCGTTCCACGATCTTCTGAGCGGGCAGTTGACGAACATCCATACGCACCCGGTGGAGCCGGGGGCGTTGTTCAGTTACAACCTGAAGGACTCGTTCGGGTTGCTGACGTTTGAGACGGCGGGGGAGGAGCCGCGGGTGACGTATGAGATCTACTCGATTGATGATGAGTTGGTGGAGACGTTGGTGATTCCGCATGCCGACCTCGCGGTGACCGACTCTGTGGGGAGCTAGATGGACGCGCCGATACCAGTAGAGAAGGGGGCTCCCGGCAACGGTCGTTCTCTGGGTGCGCGGACCTTCTGGTGCGCTGCCGCCGAAGGCGGCGGAGACAACGTCGCCGGCCTTCGGCCGGCGGCCGCTTTCTTCGGGCTACGCCGCTCCGCGGCTTCGCCCGAGAGCGGACCAGAAGGTCCGCGCACCCAGAGAACGGCCCCGGTGCGGGCGGGGTTCTCTACTGCTGTCCCCACGGCCCTCCTCATCGCACTCACGGCCTGCACTCCGGCCCCCGACGCCCCAGCCACCGACGACACCACAACCACAACCGCCCTCTGGCTCTTCGACGAACCGGCCGGCCTCTACCCGAGCCACACCCTCGACGACATGTCGGACAACGACCTGGTCCTGACCCTTGGCCTCGGCGCCCGGGTCGTCCCGGGCCGTTACGGCAACGCCCTGCTGCTCGCTCCGCTCGACCCGCCGCTCGACGTGCCGCCGGCCGAAGAGAAGCCCGGCGAGTTCGGCCTCGCTCGCCTGCCGATCCCCGAAGGCCGCACCGTGGAACCGCTGAGTTGGTTCACCGCCCACTACGCGGCCCTCATGACCTCCGGCGAGAACCACCTCCGCAAGCAGGTCGGCTTCAAGAATCCCACGACGAACGCCCTGAACCTCGGCGACTTCGACTGGACGGTCGAGTTCTGGCACTCCCCTGGCGACGCGCCGGGCGACGCCCCCGCGGATGCCGAAGCCGTCGTCTTCGAGATCGGCACCGGTCCCCGCGGTGAGAACGACATCGTCACGCAACTCAAGTGGTCGGCGGACCGCTCCCGTTTCGTGCTCGGCAACCAGCCTTCCGGCGCGGCCATCGAGATCCCCACCGCCGGCCCGGCGCCAGCGGGCGCTTCACCGGCCGACGCCGCATCCGCCGATGCCGCGCCCGCCGCCGACTGGCATCACTACGCCTTCACCTACGACGCCGCCACCAACCAGCTAACCCACTACGTCGACGGCACCGCTCAACCCGAACCACCCACCGCCGCCCTCCAAGCCCTCCCCGCCGGCGACGAGGCCTACTTCGTCCTCGGCAGCGACGGCCTGTTCGACCGCCCCCTCACTGGCCTGCTCGACGAGTTCCGCGTCAGCCGCGGCCTCGTCTACACCGCCGACTTCGCGCCGGATGCCGGCGGGGGCGCCGGCGCACCCAGTTTCGACCCGGCGGCGACCTTCGCCACCGCACCCGAACCCCTGGAACTCACCCAGGGCCCGCCGCTCCTCTTCGCCAACGACTTCACCAACGACTCCACCGGCGCCTCCACCAACGCCTCCACCAACGCCTCCACCAACGCCTCCACCAACGCCTCCACCAACGCCTCCACCAACGCCTCCACTGGCGATTCCACCAACAGCTCCACCGACGACTCGACCGCCGACGCCGCCCCCTCGCCCGAACCCCTCAACCTCGGCACCCGCAAGCACCTCTTCATCGACAGCGCCATCCTCGCCTCCTCCGGCGACACCGAGTTCGTCGTCAACCCGCCGAAGCGCGCCGAGCGCGTCATCGACAACATCAGGGGCACGTTCCGCAAGCACCTGACGGTCATCGAGGGCGACGACGGCGTCATCCGCATCTACAACTCGGTGGAGGAGGACCACCTTGCCGTCTACACGTCGACCGACGGCGTCCACTTCGAGCGGCCCGACCAGGGGCGCGGCGAGATCAACGGCCACCGCAACATCGTCATCCCCGACATGGTCGGCGGCCTCGGCAGCCCGTTCCGGGACCCGCACGGCCCGCCCGAGGAACACTGGAAGTACCTCACGGACTACCAGCGGCGCGGCCTCTACCTCTACACCTCGCCCGACGGCTACAACTGGACGCGGCGCCGCAACATCATCCTGCCGTTCCGGTCCGGCACCCAGAGCAGCACCTTCTACGACGACCAGCGGCAGGTCTACGTGGCCTTCCACCGTTCCGGCATCTTCCACACGCCCGGCGGCGCGACGCAGCGCAGTTCCGTGGTCACGGAGCACGAGGACCTGCGGACGACCCAGCCGTTCACGCCGCTGACGCAGCAGGAGTACCTCGACCTGCGCGGCGAGTATCCGCTCCGCGACCCGCTGCCCTGGTGGGTGGACAACGGCCCGCTGACGCCGGGCGGCTTCGGCATGGAGTATCCCCACCTGTTCGACCCGACCCCCGACGACCCGGCAGGCGTGGACTTCTACCTGACCAAGGCGATCAAGTACCCCTACGCGCCCGACACCTACCTCGCCTTCCCGGTGGGCTACTTCCACTACTACGGCGACGGACCGGAGGCCCGCACCGTGCTGGGCCTGGAAGAGCGCGGCCTCGGCTCCGGCCCGCTCGAATCGCAGGTCGCCGTCAGCCGCAACGGGCTCGACTGGAAGCGCCATCCCGAGCCGGCCTACGTGGGAATCGGCCGGCACGAGGGCCGCGACGTGGTCACCGCCTACATCGCCCAGGGCATGGTCCGCCGCGGCGAGGAGCTCTGGCAGTACTACTTCGGCGAGACCCACTACCACTCGCCCCACACCGAAGACCCGGACGGCCGCGGCGTCTACCGCCTCGTCCAGCGCCTCGACGGCTTCATCTCCCTCGACAGTCCCTACGGCCACGAGACGACCGCGATCACCAGGCCCCTCACCTTCACCGGCAACCGCCTGCAACTCAACGTCGACACCGACGCCGTCGGCTACCTGCAGGTCGGCTTCCTGGACGAGCGGGGGCGGCCAATCGAGGGCTACACCGTGGACGACTGCGTCTACGTCAACGGCGACTTCATCGCGAAGGAAGTCGACTGGCTGGGGACCGGCGCCGATCTAAGCCCGCTGGTGGGCCGAACGGTGCAAGTCGTCTTTCGCATGCGCGGCGCCAAGCTCTACGCGATGCAGTTCGTGGAAGGAGGGTAAGGAGAATGCACAGCAGAACACACTGGGCGCCCGTGCCGGTGCGCCGGCCTTCTGGCCGGCATCAAGCGCGATGCCGCGAAGTGGCTTGCGCGAGTGCAATGACATTGGGCCGCCTCTTCAGGAAGGTGCCGGCCTCCGGCCGGCCGATCATCTGGCCGCCTTCGGCGGCAGCCGGCCAGAAGGCCGGCGCACCGACAAACGCACCGACAGTCGCGACGACTCGCTGCATCCTCCTCAGCGTCGCCGCAACCCTCCTCCTGGCGACCACCTCCACTGCCGCCACCCCCGGCCCCCAGACAACCCCCGTCGACACGACGGCCTACACGCAAGTCCTTCACGTCTCCGCCACCACCGGCAACGACGCCACCGCGACCGGCACGTCCTCCTCCCCCTACGCCACGATCACCGCCGCCCTCGCCGCGGCTACCGCCGACACAACCGCCGACGCCACCACGACGCGCGCCGCCATCCTCATAGCCGCCGGCACCTACCCAACCCACAACCTCAACCTCCCCCCCAACACCGACCTCTACGCCGGCTTCGACCCCGCCTCCACCGACTGGACCCGCGACCGCGACATCCAGGCCCACCCGACCATCCTCGACGCCCAGGGCGAAGACCGCGTCCTCACCGTCTCCGGCGACGCCAACACCAACCCCCGCATCGACGGCCTTCGCATCCAGGGCGGCCTGGTCCGCGCCCCCGGCGGCGGCATCCTCATCGATGGCGCCTCACCCGTCCTCTCCAACAACGTCTTCACCGACAACAGCACCCTCACTCCCGCCAACTGGGCCCCCAAGTACCTCCACGAAACCGCCCACGACGGCGGCGCCATCTACTGCCGCAACGGTGGCGCCCCGGTGATCCGCAACAACCTGATCACCGAGAACGGCACCGAAATCGGCCGGGGCGGCGGCATCGCCTTCGACGGCGAGTGCGACGGCGTCATCGCCGACAACGCCATCATCGGCAACGTCGCCGGTGCCGCCGCCGACCCCATGCGCAGCAGCGACGGCGGCGGCATCTCCATCTTCAACCGGTCGTCGCCCGAGATCACCGGCAACGTCGTCCTCGCCAACTGGGCGCTCCACAACAACGACGGCGGCGGCATCTTCGTCGCCTACTGGTCCTCGGCCAAGGTTCGCGACAACGTCATCGTCGCCAACCTTGGCAGTGACGACGGCGGCGGCCTGTTCGTCGGCGGCCAGGAGCACCGCTACGACCGGCCGTTCGACCCGATGCCCGCGCCCGAGGACTTCTTCGTCGAAGTGACCGGCAACCGCTTCTTCGGCAACTCGAACCCGTCCCGCAACTCCGGCGCCACCCGCATCACGATGGAGAGCCGCGGCCGCGTCGCCGGCAACGTCGCCGCGCTCAACGGCGGCTTCTACCTGCAGCGGAGCGAGCTGGAGGTCACCGACAACACGATCCTCGAGGACACCCTGCTCATCGAGACCAAGGAAGGGCTCGAGCCCACGCGCTTCAGCAACAACATCGTCACCGGGTCGCTGGAGAGCGACGGCACGGCGATCGTCACCGCGTCCTTGAGCCGCGACAGTTCCCAGGGCGATGGCAACGAGGCCGGACTACCCGAGTTCCTCGACGACGGCCGGGAACTCCAGGTCCTCGCCACCTCCTGGTCGCCGTCCACCCACCAGACCCGCATCACCGTCGCGGCGCCCCTTCCCCCGGGCGACCTCACGAACCGCGTGGTCGCAAGCCAGCACGGCTGGGGGGTCGTCCACTCCGCCTCCGGCCGCCACCTGACGCTCTGGCGCGACTTCCGGCCCGCCACCAAACTCCGCCTGCTCCCGACCTACCGCCAGCTCGCCGATTCCCCCGGCTTCGGCAAGGGCGCCGACGCGGCCCGCGCCGTGTCCGACTACCAGCCCCGGCGCGTCAACAAGTCCATCGAGCTCCTCGAGCGCGGTCAGCCCATCTACTACGACGCCTCCACCGGCGGCTACGAGGAAGGCGTGCAGATGGCCGGCACCTGGGGCGACTACATCATCTACAACGTCGAGCACGTGGCGCTCGACTTCGCGGCGCTCCGCGAGTTCATGCGCGGCCTGGTCGACGCCGGCCCCACCCCGAGCGGCCACCGCACGCCGACCGTCATCGCCTCCCTGCCCCTGCTCGGCCTCGACGAAGCGACCGTCACCGCCGGCGGCTGGATGGTCCAGCAGGCCCTCGCCCAGGGCGTCCACGGCGTCCACCTCGCCCGCGCCCGCGACCCGGAGGGAGTCAAGCGCTTCGTCCAGGCCGCCCGCTACCCGATCCACAAGCAGGCCACCGACACCCTGGGCGTCGGCCTCCGCGGCTGGGGCAGCCACACCTACGCCGCCTGGGTCTGGGGCCTGAGCGTCCCGGAGTACCTGCAGAAGGCCGACGTCTGGCCGCTCAATCCCGAGGGCGAGATCATGCTCGGCGTGAAGCTGGAGGACCAGGAGGCGCTGGACAGGGCGGCGGAGACGTTGTCGGTGCCGGGCCTGGCCTTCGCCGAGCACGGGCCGCGGGACCTTGGGCTGTCGTACGGCTACCTGGAAGGCCGGGCCGACCCGCCGCTGCCGCAGGAGGTCGTCGCGGCGGGGGACATGGTGCTGGAGCTGACGAAGGAGCGGGGGATGTTCTTCCTGGACAATGTGTTGCCGGAGAACGTGGCGGGGCAGATTGACCGGGGCGTGATGATCGGCGCGGGGAGGCGCGAGGATTCGGCGGAGGTGGGGAGGGAGTACAGCGGGCGGACGATGCCCTGGTAGCGCGGGATCAGTTGCCATCCGCCAGCGGATACCGGCAGATCACGCCCTCGAAGCGCCTGAAGTCATGGTCCGCGGTGTGCACTTCGCCTCGGTGCGCTCGGGCCAGGGCCGCGATCTGCGCGTCCGTGACCAGGTCGCCTCCTGCGGATCCGGCGTCGGCGAGCAACTCGACGACTTGCCGCACATGGTCTTCACCGGGCAGCAGAAGCCGTGTCACGGGATGGGCCGTCCATTCGGTCACGAGTTCGCCCGCGGCCTCGAGGGAGAGGGGCTCCCGGAAGACGCGCCGGTTGGTGCTCACTCGCAGGAATGCAAGAAGGATCGGCTGGCAGAGTCCGACCGGGATGGTGCCGCTCAGGCAGTCGGTCCACCATTTCGCGGCCCGGCCGTGGAACGGGCTTGCCGAATCGACCGCGTACAGGAGGAGATTCGCGTCGGGGACGATCATCCCGGTCCGGGCCCGGCGTCGTCGTCGATCAGTCGACGGGTCACGTCCAGGAACGCCTCCGTGTCCATCTCCGCCTCCAGGGCGGACAGCTTCCCGAGGTCGTACCCGGCCCTGACGCCCATGGGAAACGTCCGCTGGACGAACGGCGGGCGCTCCGGATCGCTCACGATTCCGGTGAGTCCGCGGCGCACGGCGTCGTTCAACGTCTGTTTGAAGGTCTGGCCCCGCTGCCGCATCGCCTCGCGCAGCAGGGACTCGGTATCGGCATCCAGCGTGACGGTTGTTCGCATGGAAGGCATCATGATGCTCGCAGATCAAGATGTCAAGTCGTCATTACGACGCGCCGCCGTCGCCGACGCGGAAGCGGTTTGGTCCCCGACGCCGGCCTGCAGGTCGGCGGCGCCGCGGGAGGATTCGGCGGAGGTGGGGAGGGAGTACAGTGGGCGGGCGATGCCCTTGGTAGTGGCAGTGATGGCTACCGGCGCCAGGCAAGGACAGCGCGACCTGTCCGCGACCCTCCGCCGTTCGTACATCCCCGTTCTTCTCCTGATCACCGTGGCGCCCCTCCTGGCGCAGGAAGAGCCGACCCCGGAGGCTGACGTTGAGCGCCTGTGGGCGGAAGCGGCGCGCCTCGCCGAACTGGAACAGTTGCCCGAGGCGCTCAGCTTCCTGGACGACATCGTCGAGCTCGAGGCGCTCCATCCCGATCTGGAACTGCCGCGGCTCTTCTGGGCTATCCACGCCATGGCGGCAAAGGAGAAGGGACTGCACGACGTGGCCGTTTCGTCCGCGCGTCGCCATGTCGACCAGAGAAGCAGCAACGCCGCCGAGCACTATGCGTTCGCGCTCGGACTCGTCGTCGATGTCGATCTTCTGGCAGTACGCCTGGCGAATCCTGACCGGGAGATCCACACCCTCAACGTTGGCGGCAAGCCGGTGGAAGGCATGAAACCGCCCGTGCGGAAGAACCCCGATTCCCTTGGGCCAAGGCGTACGGCGTGGGCGCTTGAGGCTGGCGTCTACGGCGCTGCGGTGATCGGATACGTCATCGATGAACGCGGAAGCGTGGAGCACCCGGTCATTCTCCAGGACCCCGGCTACGGACTCGGTTTGGAGGCTGCGAGGGCCGTGAGGCGGTACAAGTTCAAGCCCGCGACGCTCCACGGGGAGCCTGTAGCCGTGTACCGGATCGTGACCATCAACTTCCCTCCGTTGCGCTAGCTGAGCACGTGGCGCTCGACTTCGCGGCGCTCCACGAGTTCATGCGCGGCCTCGTCGACGCCGGCCCCACCCCGAGCGGCCACCGCACGCCGACCGTCATCGTTTCCCTGCCCCTGCTCGGCCTCGACGAAGCGACCGTCACGGCCGGCGGCTGGATGGTCCAGCAGGCCCTCGCCCAGGGCGTCCACGGCGTTCACCTCGCCCGCGCCCGCGACCCGGAGGGAGTCAAGCGCTTCGTCCAGGCCGCCCGCTACCCGATCCACAAGCAGGCCACCGACACCCTGGGCGTCGGCCTCCGCGGCTGGGGCAGCCACACCTACGCAGCCTGGGTCTGGGGGCTGAGCGTCCCGGAGTACCTGCAGAAGGCCGACGTCTGGCCGCTCAACCCCGAGGGCGAGATCATGCTCGGCGTCAAGCTGGAGGACCAGGAGGCGCTGGACAGGGCGGCGGAGACGCTGTCGGTGCCGGGCCTGGCCTTCGCCGAACACGGGCCGCGGGACCTGGGGCTGTCGTACGGCTATCTGGAAGGGCGGGCCGATCCGCCGTTGCCGCCGGAGGTGGTTGCTGCGGGGGACATGGTGCTGGAGCTGACGAAAGAGCGGGGGATGTACTTCCTGGACAATGTGTTGCAGGGGAATGTGGCGGGGCAGATTGATCGTGGCGTGATGATTGGTGCGGGGCGGCGGGAGGATTCGGCGGAGGTGGGGAGGGAGTACAGCGGGCGGACTATGCCTTGGTAGTCCTTAGCTGGCACCAGGGTGAAGTCGGCGGCTAGAACGTCCCGACAAGTCGGCGGTGTCGGGTAGGAAGCCCGGAACGCACGCTAGGCCCACTCCGTGCCAGTGGGGGCGAGGTCTTGACAGACCGCTTTTCCGCCAGATAGTAATGCCGTCTCGAACCGAGGTAAAGGTAGGCAGGGATGACCAAAGTACCGGGGCAAGGTGGACCGCACCTGTGTCCGTCACTGACGCTGCGGAGACCTCCGAGCTCACGTCCGTACATCGAAGTCCTTGTGGAGCAACGTCAACCCAACGTCGTCGGCACCTTTGCCCACGTACGCTACGAGCAACCCAGAATCGCAACGTTCGACAGCCCGAGCGCTTGAGGAACATCGACGACTCGATCACGCTCCAAGGAGGGGCGGGAGGTGGCTCGACATTGAGTCTCGCCGACTCCGTTCGGAGAGGCGGGCCGTTACATGACTAGATCGAAAGCCGCCGTTCCGGCTAGTTGGAGCGGCCTCATCGCGGAGGCTGAGAAGCGCGGCTACCTAGAGTTTCACGGTGATCGCGTTCTCTACAAGTGCGCAAACGGCACAGACCAGGACTTCACGGACCCGGAGGAAAAGGTCCGCGCTGGCCTGTACGCTTGGCTGATTCTCGAGCGTGAGTATCCGGCCACTGCGATAAAGGTCGAGGTGCAAGTCCCCCGTCGAACGCCCTCCGACTACGCAGACATCGTCATCTACACCGACAGCAGTTGTGACACGCCTTACCTCGTGGCGGAGACGAAGAGGCCTGGCGTCAGCGAGCGCGCGTTTCTCCAAGCGGTCGAACAGGCGTTCGGCAACGCTAACTCCCTACGTACGACGTCACTAGCGTTGATCGACAGCGGTTCTGATTCAGCACTCTATGCGGTTGCGGACTATCCACCGGAAGAGCGTGACGAGAACCATCTTGGTACTCGCGAGGACCTTCCGAAGTGTTACGGCCAAGTGTCACAGTTTCCGTTCGTGGCTGGTGAAGAACGGGACATCCGGCCTCTTCCAAGCCGGGATGTCGAGAACCGTGTGCGGAACGCCCATGCCCTCATCTGGGCCGGTGGCAAACGCGATCCTCTAACCGCCTTCGACGAGTGGTCTAAGTTGCTCTTCGCTAAGATTCACGATGAGAGGCACACTGCCACGGGCCAGCCCCGTCGGTTCCAAGTAGGCCGGCGCGAAGAGGACGTCAGCACGGGCAACCGGATTCGCACTCTCTACGCGGAAGCGCAGGGCGAAGATCCCACGGTGTTCTCTGAACCTCTCGATGTGTCGGACGACAAGATCGCCCAGGTAGTGCGAACTATCGAAGCGGTGGCGTTTACTCGGATGGACGTCGATGCGCTGGGCAGTGCCTTCGAAGGCTTCTTCGGTTCGGTCTTCCGAGGAGAACTCGGTCAGTACTTTACGCGTCGCGAGATTGTCCGCTTCGTGTGTGCGTTGCTTAGGCCAACCGACACGGACCGAGTGCTCGACCCCACAGCTGGGAGCGGGGGGTTCCTTCTCGAAACACTGATTCAGGTATGGCGGCATATTGACGTCGCATACGCTGGTCAGGAGGGGCAGGAGCGCCGGAAGTTCGACTTCGCCAATAAGGGACTCTACGGAATCGAGATCTTCGAGAAACTGGGACGAATCTGTCAGACAAACCTCATTCTGCACAGGGATGGTCATACGAACATTGAAGTTGACCGGAGCTGCTTGGATAGCAACTTCATGAATCCGCTTCTCGATCCCTCGACGAGTCCCTTCAGTTTGATCGTCGGAAACCCACCCTTCGGCGACAGCGTGAAGGAAGGTGATCGAGACCATTTGGGTGGTAACAGCCTGGACAATTTCGAGATCCCTACCGGAAGCCAAGTGGCGTCCGAGATCGCTGTCTTGGAGCGTTCCATCAAGTGGCTCGCCCCCGGCGGTCGTCTTGGAATGGTCGTCCCAGATGGTCTTCTCAACAATCCGGGGGAACGAAGTCTCTGTCCAGCGGCTCGGAGATTCATCTTCAAGAAATGCCGGGTTCTCGCTATCGTGTCCCTTCCTGACTTCGCGTTTCGCAAGAGTGGGGCGCAGAACAAGACGAGTCTGCTGTTCCTGAAGCGGTTCTCGGAGGAGGAAGAACGTCGGATGACGACTTCTTTGGAGGAAGCCGGCAGCACGAAGCGAGGGGCGGTCGGCCGAGCGCTCGCGGAGAACGACTACCACGTGTTTCTCGCGGAAGCCGACGCTATTGGATTCACCCCAGCGGGTTCGCCGGACATCGACAATGACCTCTATGCCCAGGACGGCGGAGCGGTGGCCGCACCGGCGTCGACGATCCTTGGTCAATTCCGACTGTTCGAGAGAGACCGAGAGGGCTACTCTGGTAGTGCCTATCCCACGTGCTTGGCGGTTCCCGCCAGTGACCTGTATGGCGCACATCCTAGTTCGAGGATCGACCCGAAGTACCACATCTTCAAGATCGCCGAAGAGGTGGAGGACACTCCCGGCGGCACAAGGACGTACAAGGTCGGGGAGCTTCTTGAGCAAAGGGCCGACCCCGTAGTTCCTAACAGCGAGCCGGATACCGAGTTCCTGACGGTCACGTTGAGCCAGGAAGGACAGTTCACGCCTCGTGAAGCGGGAAAGGGACGGAATCCACCAAGTTGGTTGGGGGCCTACTTCAAGGAGAGCCAAGTGTGGAACCGGATCCACGCGGGCGGGATTCTGCTGTCACGCATCGACCTTTGGAAGGGTTGTGTTGGAGTTGTTCCGCAGGAGTTTGATGGCGCGATAGTCACGAGCGAGTTCCCAGTCTACTATCTGCGCGAGGAGAGCCGCGAGCAGGTGGACGCCCGCTATTTGCAACTGCTCCTACGGACAGCGTACTTTCAACGAGCAGTGCGAGCAATCACCACGGGACATTCCAATCGTAGACGTACGCAAGAGGGTGACTTCGAGAGCCTGAGCGTGTTCCTTCCGTCGCTGGAGGCGCAGAAGGAGACCGTGACGCGAGTGGCCGGCGCCGAAAGGCGAGCGACCGAGAGCAACACGGCCTTGGCGGACGAGCTGAGGGAACTGAACAAAGGCGTCGAGGAGATCGTCTCGAAATGGAAGCGACACACTCTACGGTGATTCGAGCCGAAGAGCGCAGGTCGCCGAATCGAGGGGCGGCGTAGTGCCGACTCCGTGGGGTCCCAGTCCAATCTGGCCCGACTCAAGAACCGACAGCAGGAGAGAGCATTGTTCAGTCCGCCGACAACCTATGACGTGATCCCGGGCCACAGCAAGCTGGAGGACTTCTACAAGTACCCAGAAGACTATGTCGTTCGACCACCATACCAACGCAAGAACGTATGGTCACGGCAGAAACAACAGGCATTACTCGACAGTCTGTTCCGTCGGTATTATGTGCCGAAAATCGTGCTTCGCGAAATCAAGCTGGCCGAGAAGGACAACAAGAACGAGGTCATCGATGGTCAGCAGCGCATACGCGTTGCCCAAGCATTCTACAAGAATGAACTGGCGTTGCCGCAGTCCCTTGCGGACCTGGACAGCTCGCTTCCCGGGCTAAAGTACAGGGACCTCCCGGTCAAGGTGCGACAGTTCGTCGACAAGAGCCTCCGCTACGAGGTGGACACGGTAAAGGGGATTGACGACCCCCGAAACCCTCAGCACCAGCAGACAGCCGCGGAGATCTTCTGGCGTCTTCAGCAAGGCGAGACCCTCAACTATATGGAGGTCGCCCACGCCCGACTATCGAGCCTTCCCCGGAACTTCGTCGTGAAGTACGCGGACGACATCAGCTTTGACTACGACTCCTACGAACCCATCGAAGACAATCCCCACACGCACGACTTCTTCCGTACGATCACGCGGGCCAACACGCGGATGCAGCACTTGGCAATACTGACTCGACTGCTGATCCTAGAGGAGGAGGACGGCCCTGCGGACATCAGTAACAAGAACGTCAGTGAGTTCATCGAGAAGGGCCAGCATCCCGAAGGCATCGGCAACTACTCCTACGAAGGGACGTCGCCCGCAAGATCGGTGCTTGCCAATATGAGGGCGTTCTATGGAGTGTTTCGGGAGGATGTGACGGACGGGCATGGGATGCGGGAGCTAGAAGCGGAGTACGTGATTGTCTCGCTTTACCTCCTACTCCGGCACCTGCGAAAGCACTACGTGTTCGCCGAGCGGGAGCAGCGGCTATTCCGGGCATTCACGATCTCGTTCGACCAGCGACGGCGTGATCACCGGGAAGATGACTCAGATATACAGGTGTTCACTTCTCACCGACAGCAAAGCGGGCGCGAAATCAAGATACGAGATCGAGTCATTCGGCAGATCTTCTTTGAGTTCGCGAGCGCCGAAGACGTCGAGATCCTGACGAAGGATGAGAGGAGGAGCTTCAGCGAGAGCGATCGCATTGCGATCTACCGAGCGGTTGACGGGGTGTGCCAGGAGTGTTCGCGGCTCGGATTACCGATTGACGAGGCGAGAGTTCCTTGGTCCGAGTACGAAGCGGATCATGTAGTGCCGCACTCGAAGGGAGGCCCAACCGTGATTGGCAATGCACAAGTACTATGCCGAAAGCACAACCGGGCCAAAGGAGCCTCCGCATAGGGCCTTTGGCCCCCGCCGGAGCATGTGTTTTCGTGGCTCCCGGCCCAGGTGCGGAGTTCGGCGCCCGTGCCGGAATAGAGGAAGGTGACCACGCGACCGTCACCTGTGGTCGGCGTCTGCGCGACCCATCCGGTGAGGATCACAGTGGCTTGCGGAAGTAGGCTACGAGGTTCTTGCGATCGCTCGACCGCTTCCAGAGGTCGATCAACACCTCGATCGGAGGGGTGAGTTCGGGCAAGTTCCGGCTCCAAGGGTTCGGGGGTGGCTGTGGTCCCAACCTTGAGTTGTCGGTGTTCTCCAAGTGGGCGGCAATGGCGAGACGGGTCCTCATGTTGCCGAGGATCTCTCGTCGTAGACGCTGGTAGCGATGTTCGAGTTCATCCAGCTCCTCGTCGCCTCGGTTGAGGCGGTTGCACGCATGCCCGATGTCACCATCGATGTTGAACTGGATCCGCTGCATTACCGTCGGGAAACTCGGTGGTTTGTCAGCGAGACAGGACTTGAGCAGAGAAATCGTGGCATTGGCGATTTCTAGGAGCGCACCAAAGTGGTTGGGCGGGATACCCTCCGCTCCGTCGAGGAGCATGTATCTCCATCGGGTGTAGCCGCGACCTACGGAGTCGAAGAAGTCGCCTACGGTTGGGATTGGTATGTGGTTGTGAAGACTGACGAAGGACTCGAAGGCGTGCGAGATCGCCTGCTTGTCGCTGTTCTCCAACTTGGCGAACAGTTCGTCCAGATGGTGGCCTTTCTTCCGTTCCGTGAGTGGCGTGCCGTGGCGGGCGGCGATCAGCGCCTTGAAGGACTGTTCGACGAGCTGACAGCCAGAGGGAATCCACGCCCAAGCCTGAATCGCCACGTAGTCCGCGACGCAATCCGGCTGAATGTCGGGAGCGTTTTGCCAAAGCCGGTTGACCAGCTCGTGCGCGAAGTGGAGCTTGACCGCGGCATCTTGAGGACTAGCGTTGCCGCGTACCGGGGGAGCTTGCGGTTTAGGTGCGGGCGCGGTGCCTTGTGACTGCGACACGGAGATCAAGTCTCTCTTGTCGTGGGGCTCACGTGTGGAGGCGGCCTATCGGCGGCCTTGGCGAGTCCGGCCCCAAGTTGGAGGTCGTGCACTGTAGCGGTGGCGACAGGCTCAAGTCAACCGTGTTGCAGGCGTGATCGATGGCATCCGGTCGCTTCAGACGGAGGCCGAGAGAGCGGGTTGACTACCGACTCAGAGTCCGCTTGTTCGATTGGACGCATCGAGGGGAGTAGCAACGAGTCCGATGTGATCCCCGACCCGTTCCGGGGTTGAGCACCACGGCACCCCCACACCTTACGGACCTACTGGACCACCAGTGGGTGGCATCGACTTGTCGCATTTCGGCCGACCTGGAGCTGTCGCACGAAGTCGCCGCCGTCCCTGAGAATCGGCCTGGGGCGTTACGAAGGAGTCGGGGATGTTCCTTTCCTGGAGCATGCGCTGTCAGAGAATCTGGTGGCGCAGATCGAGCATCGCGTGACAATCCGCGCGGGCCGGCGGCCGGGTTCAGAGGACCTAGGGAGGGGAAAAGCGGGCCGACGATGCCCTGGTAGCCGAGCTAGACGGCAGTGACCTCGTCCAGCGATGCAATGCGGCGCCAGCCGTACGTGTAGTCCTCGTACGCCTGAAGGAGCCAAGCTGGCAGGTCTCTTGGTCGGTCGGCGAACCACGGTGTCCGTTCGCCCCAAACCATCCAGATCAGCTCGTAGTCGTGCTGGTTGCAGTACTTCCGAATGAGATCCTCCCGGAGATACAGGAGGTGTCCGCTTTCGTCGAACCTAGCCGGTGGCCCGAACGTCATCGAAGCTCTCCGGCCTTGTGCGTCGCACCAGTCCAGGCTGGCTGGCACGACCCGAAGATCAAAAGCCTCGGCGAAGGTGACCGCTGGGACAGGGAATCCTCCAGCGTCATTGGTCACGGAGTGGTACGACTCCCATGCATAGTAGTTGGCCGCCAACTCGACCGGAACCTCCTGCCCGTCCTCTCCCCTGGCGGTTCGGGCGTACAGCTGCCGCAGATTGTCCGCGCCTTCACCGAACCGGGCGCATAAACTCCATGGCATCTCTCCGGCGAAAACGTAGTAGCTCTCAGGAGGATGTAGCTGCCAGATGTTGCCTGGCCGACGCCGTGACCGGAGAACTCGCCTGAGTCTCTGCTCGTCCCCCCGGCGAACAAGCATGCTCCATAGGACGGCAAACACCTCCCGTCTCGTTTCGAGATCCCGTTGACGTAAGGATGCGGAGAGTGCGACCCACGGCCCGTGGGAGTCCTCAAGCACCCGATGCCGCAGCATGCGATCCGGTACATCCACAGTGCCAGACAGGACCCAGCTCTCGGAATCCTCGAAGTCCTCAGAGAGTAGGTCCGGGATACATGCAGGAGCAGCTCTGGGTACTGACGGGAAGGACGGGTCGATGTCGACGTCGGATAGCTGGGTTTCACCGTCCATGAACGGCGACCGTCCCTCTTCCACGAGCCTACCCGCGGCCTCGAAGAACCCGATCCAGCCGTACTTCTTCTGGTACGATTCCACCTTCCCGCGATGATGGAAACGATATCGACGGTACTGAGCGATGCTCTCTTCCGCTGCCTTGAAGCGTTCGGCTCGCCAACCCAGTTCCCAGACCCTCGCTCGAATCCATGACGACACTTCCTCGTACTCTTCGTCCTTGAAGTCATAGTTGTCCCGGTTTCGGAGTAACCTGCCGACCGTGTAGTTTCTGAAGTCCATGCCATAGACTAGTTCTCGCTCCGCGTTCCGAGGGTCTTTGCGTGCGATCGGTTCCGGCCTGCCAGGGCGCCGAAACTCCCCTTCGGTCGACCACTTGCCGAGTGCCGAGGTGTAGTAGAGGCGGGCCACCGCGACAATTCCCTCTACGCAGTGACGAATCAGCCAGTGGTCGGTAGCGTGCGCAGCGTCCTCTGCAGAGAGCGCATTCCATAGCTGATCCAAGAAGTCGTGTAGTTCCCGCCCGAACTCGTGCCTCCCTCCGGGTCCAGCCATGACGACACCGAACGAGGCTGCAAGAAGGCGTTCTTTGATGTACGGATCGCTCGTGCCCATACTGGAGATCGCGAGGCGAAACAACGCTTCCGGTTCTCCTCGGCCATACCAGTAGAGGGCGCGTGTGGCGAGGTCTCTAAGGTCGCGATGAGTACTCGTAAGCAGCCACTTTAGCCAAAGGGCACGGAGGTCATCTCGGCGTGTGCGGTCCTCCGTGCATCGCCAACGCTTGGTCAAGAGGTCGATGTCGGCGAGGATGTCGTGCTCACGTCTTCGGACCCACTCGGACCACCGCAAGTCGCGATCCGCGACCGATTGGGGACCAAGTAGGTGATCCAAGAACTCGGCGTTGAGGGGATGCCCAACAGCCTCTCGTAGCTCTCGGAATCGGTCAAAGAGATCGCCTCGGCCCAACCGACTCGGGACGAGGTCAGGGTCCGGCCGCAAAGCAAGCCGACCGATCTCCTGAACGGTTGCGTGGTCTAGAAGAGTAGCCTCAAGCTCAGCAGCGGCGAGGGTCGCCTCCCTCCGGACCTCGCCGTCTACGAGCTGCCAGAACTGTGTCCGGAATCTCCTGGGAACTAGGCCCACGAAGGCTCTTCGGATGTCCGATGCGAGAGGGTGTGCCTCTTCCGGGTGAGTGCCGAGGAGAGTCTTCGTGTGGTCGTCGCCGATCCACTTAGTGAAGTCCTCCCGCCCTCTTTCGCGGATCAGCGCGTCCGCGACAAGAAAACCAGCGAAGGGATCAAACAGGATGACGACTCGGCCGTGGCGGCCGTCATATGGCTCTGCGCCAAGGATGCCTTCGTCCAGTAGTTCTCTGGCAAGGCTCTTGGTCCAATCCTGGGCGTCGTCGCCGATGAGCTTGCGGAGCTCGTCGAAGGACATGGCTCGGCGCTTCGCAGTCCAGAGGGACAGCGAGATGGCGTCCAGAGCTCTTAGAACATCCTGAACGTAGCGGCGCACACCACCTGGCCGATCCGCGATTCTCTCCGCGACGGTCCTTCGGAAACGGCCAAACGCACCTATGAGGGAGGCGGGGACCTCATCTAGCCTCACCGTGACCTCCTTGCCGGGATTTGTCGCTTCGCAGAAGATTCGGAGGAAAAGTGGCTCTTGGAATGGTCCGTATGAAAGAGGCACCGAGCCGGGGTCGATCCGGTACGCTTGGAAGTACCGATCGACGGCTGCGGGCGTTGCGTGATCAAAGCCGGGGAGTTCCAGCCTGCGGAGACCCTCTGGAACCGCCATACTCGCCACAGACGGCCGCACGGTCACAATGAGGAGAACGTGTGGTAGTCGGTTCAACACGGGAACCAGGCTTGCCAGTTCGCTCTTCCAGCTGACCGGATCCTCCGATTCGTTCAGTCCGTCAATGACCACCGGTACTCGCGTGCCCGCCCGTGACCCGGCCGCGTCCACGGCTTCAAGTAGCTCGACGAAGGACTCTGCGCCAACGCCGTCGACCTGGTCCATCAGTTCTTTGGCCGTGCCCCGTTTTGTCAGAGGCCAAGCTTGGAGGTAGATGCCGCACGGTCGACTACCGCGGGAGGTCGTCAGCTCGGCGGCTAGGTGCGTTTTGCCACATCCTGCCGGACCGACCACGGCGACGGCCGAGGTGGACAAGTACCCTCGGAACTGCGCCAGGAGGATCTCCGCGTCGCGGCGGCGGGCAAGAGCGGCTTGTACGGGGAAGCAGAACTGAGAGCGTCGCTTCCTGAGGGACCGAGCGAGCCGAGTCCCCTGGGCACGGCTGAGCCTAAAGGAGGGCTCCGTGGCGGTCCTCTCGGTTGCAGTGGCCAAGGCCGCGCTCTGTAATGCGCGGGATGTCTCTCCGGTGGCGTCACTCAAGCCACGGAGGTCGTCCGCGAGTAATCGAACTTGGCCCTGGAACTCTTCCTCAACTTCAGGGAGAATCTTCGCCAACTCCTGGGTTGAAGAGTCAAGCTCGGCGACAAGTCCTGCCATCTCGTTCCAGTAGTCTGCTTCCGCAAGAAGTTTCCGAAGTTCGCTCTCGGCATCGACTTCCGTGTGGACGTGGGTCAGCCACCGGTCACGGATTGGAGCAATGGACTGATCCCGTAGGTTGCAAAGATCTCCCGGTGTAAGGACGAGATCTCCGAAGTAAGTGCGCCGGAGCATCTCAGCTTCGCCAACGAGGTGAGCGTCCAGATCAGCCTCGGTCCACAGGTGCAACCGCAGTCTAGATGGGATGGCGAAGAACCACTTTTGATCCGTCGGAGTGAGGGGCCTTCTCGTCCAGAGGACCCAATCGGTCATGTTAGGAACGTACTTCTCGGCTGTGCGAATCGACGATTCGATCTTCTTCTGGCGTGTCTTTCCGAGTGGTCGACCGGGGGAGATCTTGTGCCATCGGCACTGCCAGCCCCACCAACGGCCCGGCTGGCCCAAGATGTTTGAAGGGCGCTCCAACTCCAAGTGAAACTCTACTCCCGGTTGCTGGGAAACGTAGCGGAGTCTCCCTAGGGCCCCGAAGCTCCGCCGCACCACTGCTCCGCAGAGGCGCTCCCAGTTCCAGGACTCTGACCCGGGTAGCCGTGTGAATTGTTCCCAATCCAACTGAACTCTCTCAGACTGCGTAGCTACTGTGAGGATTGTGCCTCGGGAAAGTGGTGCTCCGAGAAGACTTCGACACGGACCGGTCTCTCTATCAGGAACTTGACGAAACCACTAACGCTGAATTCGTTGGACCAGATTCGGAGTTCGTTGCCGCGGCGGTCTATCTGGTGCTCGCCGATGAGACTCGCGATGTCTTCTGGGGAAAAGTGGCGGCAACCGAGGCCGGCTAACGTCTCGCATAGTTCCCTGTCGAGGTAGAGGGCCATCGGGTTCTCGTCAAACCTATCGTGGTCGTAGCTGTTCGCGACGAGTTCGCAGAGCTGCTCCAGTTGTCGTCGAACCTCCTCCGCGGCCTCGGGTGTCTTGAAACGGCCGATCAGATTGAGCCTGGAAGAGTGCTCAGAACCGTAACCTACCCATACTTTCATGTTGGCTCTCCTAGCTTGGCGCGGACGGCGGACAGTGCAAGTCTGAGGGAAGACTGAATGGGTGAGCCGAGCCTGGAAGAGGAAGAGGCACGGAGCCGCCCTGTCGCGTCAATGTGGGCGAAGGCGGAGAGAGGACTTCCTCCGCGGAAGGGATCAGCTAACGGAAGGCCGTCTGGTGCCGCAGTATCGGATATTGCGAGCCGGTAGTGGTGGTTGCGCTCAATCCAGCACGAGAGCGCTTGAGAAGTGGTGGGGTCAATGCCGCCCTTGCCGTTGACCGGCTTTTCGGGCAGTAACAGCAGTTCGAGGGCCCCTCGGTCGAAGGCTAATCGTGCCGCGGCGCCCAGACCTTCGATGGTGTCAGCGTTGACGACGTAGTTGACACCGAACGGAGCGATCGTGCGGACGACGTCTAGTTTGTGGAGGAAAGCTTCAAAGGACCGGCCTCGGATTCTCTCGTAGGTGGCGCCGACTCCATCGAGTGAGATTCGTACGAAATGGACGGCCCCCCTTAGCTCTTTGGCGAGCCGCTCGGTTATGCGGTGGCCGTGCGTCGTGAACGACACCGCTAGGCTGGTCTCCTCGGCGACGCGACGGCAGATTGCCGGGAAGTCCGGGTGCAACGTAGGCTCACCACCTCCGAAACCGAGCCCGAGGCAGCCGCCGCCGTCCAACTCCACGGCCCAGGCGACTACGGACTTGAGGTCGAGTCGCGCGGGATCTTTCGGCGCGTAGCAGAAATGGCAGTTCAGATCGCATGCATTCGTCAGCGCAATCGAGACGAACCGTGGCGCGAAGTGGCGCGCCCGTACCGGCACCGAGACTTCATCGACGAGAATGTTGAGTCCGCTTACTCGGTCGAAGAGCTGAATGCCGTTCTCGTCGCGCCTCACCTTCATCGTCCTAGCCTCTCGACCTGCCGTTCCCGGGTGCGCCACCTGCGATCCACCCAGGCTGTCGTTCTTCGTAGAGTTCGTTCATGGTCGCGCCTCCGTCGCCAAGACTAGTACCGTTCGCGGCATCGCGACAGTAGTGCGAGGCCGGCGGAGCGTACCCAGAAAGGTGCAGGCAGTCCTCCTCAAGCACCGACAGGCGGTCCTGGCCCCGTACCTCCACTGATCGAGCCGGAACTACGGTAGACACCCGATACCCGAGGCTGAGTCGCTGTGAGGTCTCCGCTCGGAACCGGCCTGTTGAACGGCGGCGGCTGGTGGAGATACCCGTGATGTCGCGAGGAGGAGCACCAGTTGATCGAGGGGCCAGATCCACTCGCTGCCATAGGACCGGCCGCCGCTGTGGTCGCGTGCGGCGCAGCGCTGGGTGACGCGCGAAGGGCGCGACATCGGTGGTCGCCTCGCCGTGGTCGGGGCTGCGCGTCGGGCCTACAACCTCCCAGCAGCCCGCGCCCTCCTCACACTGGCTCATGACCCGCAACGTCGTCGCGCCCACCAACTGTCCCCCTTCGCGCCCGCCCCAGTCCCCTTCGCAACGGACTCGTTGTGGAGATCGACCATCTTCTGCGCCTATTCGACGTCCCTGGGCGACGGCGCGAGGCCGTCGTTGGCCATCGGAATCTGGTTGGGATGGATGAGCCACTTGCCGACGGCGCCGAGGCTGGCGGCGCAAGTGGCCTGCCTTGAGGTAAGCCTTGTCGTTCCTGAAGTCGTCGAAGGGGCGATCGATGGCGTCGATGCTGGCCCCGCAGCGGGCAGCGATCATGCGGGCAGGCCGCTACGAGCGCCTCATGAACCTCCGAAGGCCCTCCACCACCCTCCCCGGCGCCTCCTCCGCCACAAAGTGCCCGCAATCCTCAAACTCGCGAACCTCGACATCCCGAAGCGCCGACTTCCACCGCTCCAGTTCCTTCCTCCGGAACGCAATGTCCTTCAGCCCCCAGAGAACAAGCGCCGGCTTGTCCGCGAAGGCGGCGCGGTCCTCCCAGATCGAGCGCAGCCAGTCGCTCGCGCCCACGATGTAGCCCGGCAGCGCGGCGCTCGCGGCCCGTGCCGCGGGCGACGGCTGTGCGCTGCGGTAGTGAGCCATGATCTCCGGCGTCAGGACGCTCCGGTCGCCGACCGCTCTCGGCATCACTCCGTTCACGAAGAGGTTGTGGTGCCGCAGCAGGTACTGGCCGATCCAGCTCGACATCAGGAAGCTGAACGACCTGAAGTGGAAGTCGTCGCCGACCGGCCAGCACCAGGTGTTCGCGATGACGAGACGCTTGACGCGCTCCGGGTGCCTGCGTGCGAAGTCGAGGCCGATCGGCCCGCCCCAGTCGTTCATGAACAGGGTGATGTCGCGAAGGTCGAGATGGTCGAGCAGAGCGGCCAGGCGCTGCGCGTGACTCCGGGGACGATGGTCCTCGCGCCGTGCGCTCCGTGACGAGAGGCCGAAGCCGATGTGGTCGAGCGCGACGCAGCGGAACTCCGACCGCAGTTCCCGGACCGGATGCCGGAACTCGAACGACCATGCGGGGTTGCCGTGGACGAACACGATCGGTTCGCCCTCGCCTTCGTCGATGTAGTGCATCCGGTGATCGGGCGGGAGGTCGAGAAACCGGCTCTCGAACGGGAACAGGTCGTCGGAAACCCAATCGGGACGGGCGGTCGACGCGACCCTGTTCATGCGGCGCACAGCTCCCCGAGCTTCTCGAGACAGGACGCCCAGCTACTCCCGTGCTGGTCGCGGGCCTCGTCCTGGGCGAATCGGGCATGAGTGACCGTGAGGCGCGTCGTATCGGCCGATTCAGGTTCGAACTCGGCGGTGACCAGTGTCTCGATGTCGCTGCCTTCCCAGCGCCAGGTGTGCACCAGGCGGCGTAGCGGCGCGACTTCCCGGTACACGCCGCGGGCGAGCCAGCGCTGCCCGTCGGTCCCGCGCATCTCGATGAGGAACGTCCCGCCGACCACTGTGTCGGCGACCGCGCGCGAGGCGACGGCATCCCCCGGCGCCAGCCACTGCTTCAGCAACTCCGGGTCGGTCCATGCCGCGTAGACCCGCTGGACCGGCGCGTCGATCACGCGTTCGAGCGTCAGGTGGATGTTCGGTTCGTTCTGGTGGTCCGCCATGACGGGGTCCTCCGGGCTGTTCGTGCGGGTGGCTGGTGTCGGCTGGGTGGGGCTCGTCATTGCTTTTCGCCCTCGTCCTCGTCCGCGTCGTCGGCGCCGGCGCCGGTCTCGACCAGTGCGCCGAGCGCGTCCAAGCGCTCGGTCCAGAAGCGGGTGTGGAACTTGAGCCACTCCTGGGCGTCCCGGAGCGCGGCCGGGTTGAGCCGGCACACTCGTTCTCGGCCCCGCGCTTCGCGTGTCACGAGGCCGGCGCGTTCGAGTACGCCGAGGTGTTTCGACACGCCGGCGAAGGAGAGGGGGAGGGGCTTGGAGAGGTCGCCGACGGTTGTTTCGCCTGAGGCGAGGCGAGCGAGGATGGCGCGGCGGGTGGGGTTGGAGAGGGCGTGGAAGATGTGGTTCAGGTCTTGTTCAACCATGTGGTTGAGGGTAGCGGGATCTGGGCTGTCATTCAACCCGAGAGTTGAATCAGGTCTCGGGCTTCGGGCGAATCGAGCCGCCAGGGTGGGTCTCCGCTAGAATCCACCTCGTACACTTCGGCCGAGAGGGCGAGCGTGTACTCGGAACGCCCCATACGGAACAGCAGGGACCAGTCGTGACCGAGCCTAAAGCCACACCGTCGGATCGCAGCCGGGATGTCGCCGGACAGTCACCCGCGCTTGGGCACCCCCCGACGAGCATCGATCCCGATTGGCGGGAACGGATCGAGTTCGCCAAGCGGGTACGGGAGGAGACGCGGAAGGCTCGGGGTGACAAGCCGTCCACGTTCGATCTGCAGGGGCTACCGATCCGCATCCGCCAGTGACGAACCGCAGTCCTCTCTACGAAGCCGCCAACGCTGGGCGGTACGAACGCCAGCAGATCATCCGGAGCTACCAGGAAGCTCACGACTGCCGTCTCGTGGTCGTGCGGGATGTGATCTTCCCGCTTCGCAGCGTCCCGCTTCTTGAGGAGACACTGTTCAATGCGGACCCGGAGCAGGATCTTCACCTCATGCTCGGGACCTTGGGAGGGGATGGCGAAACCGCGTTGCGGATGATTCGCCAAGCCCAGTCGCGGTGCCGGGAGCTGACCGTGATCGTGCCGGACCAGGCCAAGAGCGCCGGAACGCTCCTGGTCTTGGGGGCGGACAGCATCTACATGGGGCCGACGAGTGACCTCGGCCCTGTCGACCCACAGTTCCAGCTTCCGGACGGCTCCCTGGCCCCCGCACGCGCCATCATCGCCGCGGTGGAAGAGGCCGAGCGCAGGATTCAAGAGAACCCCACGACCTATCCACTTCACGCATCGCTCTTGACCGACATCACAGCGCTCATGGTCCAGCAGAGCCGCGACGCGATGGACCGAATCGCAGACCTGACTCGGGAGGCTCTGGCGAGCGTTTCGTCACGCAAGCCCCAGGATGTGGAGGCGCTCGCCAAAGCCCTGCACCAGCATCTGATCGGCGAATCCAAGAACCACGGCGCGATCGTGTCGGCGACGGATGCAAGGAGCTACGGACTCCCCGTGGAACAGGCTGATCCGAAGAGTTCGAGATGGCAAGCGGTCTGGCGGCTGTGGACGAAGTACTTGATGCTGGGCGCCGTGTACGTCTACGAAGGCGAGTTGGCGTCCCAGATCGGCGATGCCGTGTAGCCCTTTGGCGTAGGCACTACTCGACATAGTCCCCTGAAGGGAAGAGCCACTGGCCCAAGGAGTTCACGGCATGCGCCTGGCCCGCGCCACGCTAGCTCGACCCATCTAGCCTAACTGTGACTCTGTTGCGCAGGATTATCGGCTTCCGGTTGGCATCTCTGACGGAGAGACCGGGAAGATCGCTAGGGTTCAAGTCCATAGGGTAGACGAAGACGTTGTCATACCACTTCGCGGGTGGGTACTTTCTGACGAGCCGGCCCTCTTCCAACCGTCGCGCTTGCAGGTCCAGGAGCACGGCCTGTTCCCTATGGTGGCGACGAAACACCTCCCTGAGCGAGTCGGAGAAGTCTCCCTCGAACGTCAAGTTTCTCGACAGCCATAGCTCGTGCTGAGATTCTTCTCTCAGTTCCCTTATGCGCTCTCGTCGTTCTCGTTGGACGACTGTAGACGGCATTATTTCAGGAACATACTCGATGATCGAAGCTGTCGTGCCCTTGATGAAGCTGACAGTGGCGTCCACTAGAATGTGCTCAATAGCGAGGAACACTAGACCGCCAGCCAGCAAGTAGCCGACGCGAGCTCTGAGGTCAGATGCAGAGGACATTGGGCTTTGGAGTGAAGAGCTACTGAACCAAGCCGAGAGCACCGCGGACGACTAGGCCGTTCATGGCACTCAGATCTTGCTGCTTGAGCCGTCAAGAAGCCAGCCGGGCCTGACTGCGGCCAGGTGGAGAGTATCAAGGACTCGCTGATGTTCTGGCGACGGGTCGGACGGGCCACGCCTACGACCTCCCAGTGGCCCTAGTCCGATCCGACACCGGCTGACAGATCTGCAACGTTGCCGCATCCACAACTGCCCGCCGTTGCTACCGGCCCCAGTGCCGTAGCGGATGCTCAGTCCTCCGGAAGGCTGCCTCCGGACGTTGGTCGGTCGACAATGAGCGAGATGAGGCTCTCGAGATGGTCGCGGTCGAGACGAAAGCAGTTGTCAGCCGTGCTGTAACTGCCTCTTAAGATCGTTCCGGCCGGCTGACCGCAGGCCTCCAAGAACAGGTGCTCTTCGATGCCGAACGCGCGCGGCGGCCAGCTAAACCTCCGCGGAGCAAGCGTTGCGACTGGAGTCGACGGGTTGCTTCCACCCCCCGAGGGGTTAGTCGCTGTCCGCAGTTGGCTCCGGAAAGTACGTCGTCAGGAAGCTCTCTATCTCGTCGAGCCGGTTGGCGAGCTCCTCACCGGCCAGGAAGTCGCCGTCGTCGTAGGTGCCGAGCGCGTCCGTGGCCGCTTCGGCGCATATGGGAGGAAACCAGTCGGCGAAGTTCTCGGGACCCACCCAGATACCCAGTGCTCCGCCGTTCGGGTCGGGTCGCGGCGTCGCGTACATCAGAAAACGCCTCTTGTCTGCCGGCGGAGCGATTCTCACAGATGCCTGTTGCGCCTGCACCGGCAGACCGGCCTCTTCCGAGATGCGGACGAAGCGATCGAACTGCTCTCCAACGCCCGCCTTGACGGCCAGGTTCCGGATAGCCCCAACGGTGTAGCGGCGTTTCGGACGCGGCACCGCGACGGCTTCGTCGATCACCTCGCGGACCAGGAGCTTCGGGCCCTCATCCAACTCGAACACCTCGAAGCTGACAACGCTGACCGGAATACCGAAGCGCCCGAGGAAGCCGTTCATTCGCTCCAAGCCCGGGTGGACGCCGGCACCGACGAGCAACAGGGCGATCTCTCGCTCCTCTTCCTCGTCCAGAAGCTGCTTGACTCTCGCTGAAAGTGCCTCCTCGTCCCCAAGCTGGCGAAGTCCGTCTTTCAGGAGCCTGCTGACGTCATCCGTGTCGAGAAGGGCGAGTGACGAGGCGTAGTAGAGCGCCTGGTTCAGTGCGCCGGAGTGGAGAACTCCGGGCTTGACCTCGATCACCACCCACCGGTCGTGCGAGTCGATGGCCAGCAGATCGAGACGACCGTCGTCGATCGTCACTTGGCGGCCGACCAGTGTCAGCCCTTGCCCGATGAGGGATGCATCCTTGACGATCCAGTCCTCGAGGTGTTTCTCCAGGTCGATCTGGGAGGGCTCGATTCTCCGTGGCTCCCATTTCTGCGGGCCTTTCTTCTCGGGCTGTTCCTCGATCGTCCATGCGGCCAGCTTCACCATTCTCGGCTCCCCTCTGCGCTAGTCGGGTCTGGCGGGTCGTAGCTGCGGGTCTGCTGGAATCGTCCCCGGTGTTGCCCGTGTCGCCGCGGAGCGTAGGGGCGTCGCCTACGGCTCACTAGCACGCTCTTCCTCCCAAGCCTCGTAGACGGCTTGGGCAAGTTCGGCCAGGCTCGCCTTGTGGTCGTTCCAGGCTTCCGGCGTCAGTTGGAACTGGATCTCCGGCTGTTCGTCCTCGTTCGCTGGCAGGGCTTCACGACCCGGTGGCCACGTCTTGTACGGGACTTCGTCGACTCGCGGCCTGAACTCCTCCCTGGACAGGCGGATGGCGCGCGGGAAGAAGACCATGGCTACTTCGTCTTCGTTGGGATCGACCCGCGCGTACTGCACGGAGTACCGCCCCGACGGCGTCGGTCTCTGGAGCTTGAAGGCGAGTCCGTAGGAGTTCGACCTCTTCAGGGCTCGCGGCCAGTCTTTCTCGAACACGCCCTTGACCTCGTGGAACAACTCCGGGACACCGGATCGACTGAGCTTCTCGTTGAACCTCTGCTGGAGTTCCTGCCGGCTCCTGCGCCTGCGTCGTACTGTCCGTTGGGCATTGTCCGTTGGCTCCACTTCCACCTGCTTGGCCAGCAGGCTCTTTCCACCTTGGTCGAACCCGTGGAAGGTCAGGAGGGAGATGTCCATGGCGCTGTTGTTGGCGAGGAACCTCACCATCCGCTCCGTCCTATCGTCCACGCCGAGGCCAACCAGAAACAGGCGCAACGGCTTGAGGGACTCAAGCTCACCGAACCGCGGGCCGTACCAATCCTCGAAGTTCTCGATTCTGTCGATGCCGTGAGCACCTGACGCTGCGCCTATGTGACCGGCGAGCTCTTCGAGATCCATGTCGTCGAGGTGAGAGGCATAGTCGATCACCTGAGCGACCGCATCTCGTGACAGTGTGCCGCGCTTCAGTTCGAAGACTGCCAACCTGCCGTCCTGGTCTACTCCTAGGAGATCAAGCGGCCCGCCCTCTGTAGGCGTCTGCCGACCGACCAGGGTCAACCCTTCGATCAGCAGGTGCGGGTTCTCGACCAGGGCCTCTTCGAGCATCTGTTCGGACTTCAGCCGGTTGGCCGAGGCCAGAGGAATGGCCCGCGATCCATCGAGCTGCCAGATCTTGATTCCTTCCACGTCCGTCGACCTCCTCGTCCCTTCTCGCAACGACCCGTGCGGTGGCGGCGCCGGCCGCCGCCGCTGCTGGGGCCGGAGCACGCGCGCCACTAGGCGAGCGGACTATGCGTTCCCGTTTCCTTCCGCATCAGAGCCACCGTCCTCGGCTCGCTGCTCTTCGACGTCATCTCCACACTGCAGGTACTCCTCAATGGCGCGCAGCCTGCCGCCCTGCCGGTTGAGATCGGGATCTGCAATCTCGATAGCGACAGCTTCTAGGGCGTCGAGGATTTCTGGCCGCTTCGTCTGGTGAGTCTTGGGCGGTCCAGCCAGCTTCTGGCTTCCCTTCAGGACGCGGAGGAGGCCGAACCAGGAAAAGTACTGCCACCGGGAGGCCAATCCGCGAGTTCCAGTGTGAAGAGTGTTGTGGTACCTGAGACGGCTCAGCAACGTGCTGTTGCTGCTCCCAGCTTGGCCGACGTAGAGCAGGCGAAACTCACGGTCGTAGAGGGCGTAGATGCCCGCCTGGTTGCGAAAGTCCACAGCCTTGTCCCTGACCTTGAGCCTGCCGAGCAGTCTCGCCTTGTTCTTGCTCCAATCGACCTTGTCCCGGTCCCAGAAAAGCCCGTAGCTCTGGATCAGCTTGTGGTGTCTGGCCACTCGGAATCTCCCTTTCCGTCTGGTCACTCTCCCACCAGGAAACCGGGCAGCTTCACGTGGCTGAGTCGCGGCCGACGAGGTTGTGCGCGCGTGGCGGCGAACGGTCCGTCGCCCTTAGGGGATGACTCCACCCCGATGAATGGAAGGCGCGACTATACAGCGATCAGGAGCAAGTTCAGGGCGAACCTAACGAGCTATCGAGCAACGAATGCGCGATCAAGAGCCAAGTGCCGCAACGGCTTGGGGGTCGTCGGCAGTCTCGGGAACGTACTCGCGTCGTCGAGACCGCGAGGATCTATCCCCGGGGACGGGGCTAGGTTGCCGGTACTGAGGCGGGAGGCCTGCGGCCGCCTCGAGCCCGCCAGCCATTCCGCCGCAGGCGGACCGAGGTCTAAAACGCGCTCCCGACCTGGTCAATGTAACCGATCCCGCTGCGCCCGGACTACTCGGGCCTTCGTCGAGCCCGAACTCTAAGTTGAACCCCCGACGTCGCAGCATCGGCGGTGAGGGTTGACTACAATCGTCGCGGCCTCCTGAGGAAGGCGACGAGAAAGACAGTGTGACCCGTTGGTTCCGTCCCCGCGTCCGTCTCGGCAATGCCCTGGATGGATTGCCGTCCGGTGAAGAGGCGCTACACCCGAACGCCTGCGCCGTGATTGCCCTGACGCGGGTGTCAGGCTGCACGCCGTGGACTGTCCTCAAGTGGGTCAGACGAGCGCGCTGGCTCTCGGACTATGAGTTGCGGTTGCAGTGTCTAGCCGATTGCGGGGCCGAGCCTGCCGCGGCCTTGGACGCTATCGAGGTGATGCTGACCGGTCGTTGCCACCGTTCGGGAGAGACGCGCTTGCCCTGTTCCAGAACGCCACGGGGCGACCATTCGGTGAACCGTATCGCCCTGGCGAGGGAGCTGCTGCCAGCTGGCTCGATTCTCTACCGCACCTGTTGACACGGGTTGATGATCCGCCCGCTCGTGTCGCGGACTGTCTCCCCTTCGTCCCCTGCCTGGTCGGCTTCGACCGGCACGTCGCGGCTCTGGATGAAGACGGGGTGCTTTGGGACGGGCCAAGCGACCGACGACGAGATCCCGTGACCGCGCTTTGGGTGTGGGACCCAACTTCCGGGTGACCCCGGACTGACCGCCGAGCAAGCCGGCGTGCCGCTGACCTCGGGCGCTGAGGGACGACACAACGAGCCGTGCAGCGCCGTGGGAAGCTCACGGTTGACATGCAAGCCGGTGCTTGCATATACATGAAGCCTCGACACGCAGACCTGCCGTAGACATGTGGACATCTTCCGCGCGATCGCAGACCCGACCAGGCGAGCCATCCTGGATGAGCTCGTCGATCGGCCAGGTCAATCGCTCTTCGAGATCTGCGGGCGCCTGATCATGAAGCACGACATCAACTCCTCGCGGCAGGCGATCTCGCAACACCTGCAGGTCCTGGAAGCCGCCGGGCTGATCCGCACGAAGCGGGAGGGAAGGTCCAAGCTCCACTGGTTCGAGGGCGCCCCGCTCACGGCAATCGGGGAGCGGTGGCCGGTCTCAACAGACGAGGACATTGAGAAATGAGAATCCACCTGACCGGCGTTTTCGTGGACGACCAGCGGAAGGCGCTTCGCTTCTACACCGAGACGCTCGGCTTTCGGGTAAAGCACGACATCCCGGTGGGAGAGCACGCCTGGATCACCGTCGTATCCGAGGAAGCTCCGGAGGGGACGGAGTTGCTGCTCGAGCCTGCTGAACACCCCGCGGTCGGTCCGTACAGGAGGGCGCTCGTGGAGGACGGGATCCCCCTTGCTTCCTTCGCCGTCGACGATGTCGAAGCCGAGCACGAGCGTCTCGTGGCTGGAGGCATCGCTCGGAAACTGAGCCACCCAACGATCGGAAAGTGATCCACCCTCGGCCCTTGGCCGGTAGCTTGGTCTTGACGATGAGACCAACGCGATCGGAGGAAGGACTTGCTGAGGATGGATCAGGTTCATGTTATTCGGCACCAGGTTCTGGTGGAGGGGCGCAGCCAGCGTTCGGTGGTTCGCGAGCACGGCGTAAGCCGCAACACGGTGCGGAGGTACCTGGACCAGAGCGAGGCGCGCCGGGTTGAGAGCAAGCCCCGGCGTCGGTGGGTGACGGAGCGAGTGGGGCCGCGACTGGAGGAGCTGCTGAGCAGGTGGTCGCGGCGGACGACGGCCAAGCAGCGCCTGACGGCTGTTCGTCTGCACCGCCAGTTGGCGGAGGAGGGCTACGAGGTCCGGGATCACGACGGTTCGCAGCTACGTTCGGGAGTGGAAGCGTGTGCGGCGGGAGACGTTCATTCCGCTGGTGCACCGTGCCGGGGAGTCGGGCCAGGTGGATTTCTTCGAGGTGACGGTCGAGGAGGGCGGCGTGGCGCACCGGGTGTGGAAGTTCCTGATGCATCTGCCGTACTCGAAGCGCTCGTTCGTGTGGCTGTACGACCGCTGCGACCAGGTGTCGTTCCTGGACGGTCACGTGCGGGCATTCCTGCACTTCGGCGGCGTGCCCCATCGTCTGGTCTACGACAATCTGAGTTCGGCGGTTCGCCGTCGCGTCGGGTCCGAGCGGGAGTTGACGGAGCGATTCGCGGCCCTGGCGAGCCACTACCTGTTCGAGCCGTGCTTCGCCCGTCCGGGCGAGGGTCACGACAAGGGCAGCGTGGAGGCTCGGGGCAAGGGCATCCGTCTGGCGCACATGAGTCCGGCGCCTCGCGGCGGGACGCTTGCGGAGATCGCGGCCGCGGTGCTGGCCTCGGTCGATGCGGCGCACAAGGACGCCGCGCTTTGGGACGAGGAGCGGGAAGCGATGCGGGAGTTGCCTGGATCGGACTTCGAGCCGAGGAAGCTCAGGATCGTGCGGGTCTCTCGCCAGGCGACGGTGCAGTTGGGCGGCGCGACCTACTCCGTTCCTTCACGGTGGAAGAGCCTCGACGTCCATGCCCGGATCGGGGCGAGCGACATCGTCTTCCGCTGCCGGGAGGAGGAGTACCGCTGCGATCGGATGCGTCCCGGCCAACGCCTGGTGCGCTACTCGCACTATTTCGAGGAGCTGTCGCGCAAACCCCAGGCGGTGCGACAGGTCGCTCCGGAGTTGCTTCTTGAGCTCGGCCCGGCCTACCGCAAGCTGTGGCGGATGCTCGAGTCTCGGCACGGTGCGCTGGAGACGGCGCGGCTCTTCGCCAAGCTGCTGAGCGTGATCACGGACGAGGGCAGCGAGGAGGTCGCCGCCGCAGTCGAGGAGGCCCTGGCCGCCGGCCGCTTCGATCTGCTGGGGCTGGTCGAGCACAGGCAGGCCCTCGCGATCGAGGTGCCGGAAGCCCTTCGAGACCACACGGTCGAGAGCGCCGCGGCCGCCGACTTCGACGCCCTGCTTCACGAGGCGGCGTCGTGAGCCGCGTCGCGCGCAGAGCCGTCATTGCGGAGGGCCTCAGGACGCTCAGGCTGCCTTCCGTGCTGCGTGACTACGAGCAGCGGGCGCGGCAGGCCCGGGACGGACAGTGGGACTACGAGGACTACCTGTGGCAACTGCTTGAAGCGGAGATCAGGGATCGCGGCGCCAGAGCCGTCGCGCGCCTGATGCGCGCCGCCCGTTTCCCCGACCAGAAGACCATGGAGCAGATCGACTTCAAAGCGCTCAAGGGCATCTCCAAACCCAAGCTGGCCGAGCTGGCCTCCTGCGAATACATCGATCGCGGCGACGACGTCGTCCTGGTCGGACCCATCGGCACCGGCAAGACCCACATCGCGACCGCGCTCGGCATCGAGGCCGCGAAGCGAAGGCGCCGGGTCCTCTTCAGGAAGGCCTCCGACCTCGTCCGCGACCTCTTCGAAGCCCGCGACCAGCGGGAGCTGGGCCGCCTGCAGCAACGTCTGCAGCGAGTCGACCTGTTGATCCTCGACGAGCTCGGCTTCGTGCCCTTCGACCGCGCCGGCGGCGAACTCCTGTTCAACGTCCTCGCCGACCGCTACGAGCGCCGCTCCACCATCCTCACCTCCAATCTCGCCTTCTCCGAATGGGTCCGGGTCTTCGGCGACGAGAAGTTGACCACCGCCCTGCTCGACCGCCTCTCCCACCACGCCCACATCCTCACCACCAAGGGCGCCTCGTATCGGACCCGCTTGAGGACCACGGCATGAGGCGCCTTGCGTGCTCCAACCAGGCGGCGACGCCGGCTGCGGAAGCTGCCGGCCCTGCGGAAAACGGCAGACCGTTTCCCGCAGCGCCTTGGAAAACCGCCAAGCCGGTTTCCCACTGCTACCGCAGCCGCTGCTGCTACTGACCTCCGAAGGACACCCGGGAGAACGGATCCCGTACACTCAAACACCGCCGAGGGTGGATCACTTTCCGATCGGCGTTTGGCTCACTTTCCGAGCGTTGCCAGCAACCCGGGAATGGTCGCCCTGTTCGTCTCGACGAAGGCCTGCATCTCCGTTCATGAAGCGAATGGTGACTAAGGGGTTTCTGAACGCCTGAGCGGGTGGCGGGAGGCGATGTCCGTCATCGAGACGAGCCCCGCATCGGCGACCCGAACTACCTGAAGGCCGTCGACCCTCTCGACGTCCCGCACTGCGGAGATGATCGCCTCGCCGAGGCTCTCCGCTTCCCGATCGAAGTCGACGTACTGGACGCCGTCCACTTGGCCGACGGTCGCGTCGTCGCAGCCAGCTTCAAAGAGAGCGCCGATGAACGGTTCGGCTTGCAGGTCGGTACCCTCGACGATCAGAGTAAAGTGCTGGATAGGCATCTACGAGTCCTTCCCTGGACAGACTCATGAAGAAAGAACAGACAGTGGGCGCCAGGCTGCCCATGGGCCTGGTCCGCGAACTCGAACTCATCGAGGAGGTCGAGCAGGCCGACCGCTCGACGACGGTGCGCCGGTTGCTTGCGAGCGCGGTCCACGACTGGAAACTCAAGCACTACGCCCGGCAGTACGGCGACGGGAAGGTCACGCTCGCACGAGCGGCGCGCGACGCCGGCGTCTCACTGTGGGAGATGATGGACTACGCCCGCGCCCGGAAGGTGCCGGCGCAGTACGAACTCCAAGACTTGCGGCGGGACCTGGAGACGATCTCAGTGGCTTCGGACCGCCGGGAGCGGTGAGGTCGCCGAAGCCGAGGATGAGGGCTTCGAGGCGGGCAACGGAGCCCGATGGCGCCTCGACCCTCCCCGGTCGGAGCTGCGGCGAGTGGCCCATGCGTTGTCCGCACCGTTCAGCATGCGTGGCATGCAAGTAGGTAGAATCTCCGACAGATACCCGCCGGCAGCGTGCTGTCGGCTCAAGGGCTGCCCTTCTTGGGCAGCCCTTGCTTCTCTGGGGCAGCCTCAAGCGCCCGCCCAGAGAGAAACATGATGCTCAGGAACATCCTCGCCGCCATCGTCGGCTACGTCGCCATGGCCGCCGTGCAATTCGCACTTTTCTCGCTTCTGTGGCTGACGGTGGGGCCCTCGCGCGCCTTCGAGCCGGGTTCGTGGGAGGTATCCGGCGGCTGGGTACTCGTCCAGGTCGTCCTCGGCCTTGTGGGCGCGTACATCGGCGGGCAGGTCTGTGCCTGGGTGGCGCACGACGCCAAGGGCGCCACGATTCTGATCGGCCTGGTGCTCGTGCTCGGAGTGGTGAATGCCCTGATCGCGCCGGAGATGGCGGCAGGGCCGCGCCCCGACGACGTGACGATGATGGAGGCGACCGCAGGGGCCCGGCAGCCGGGGTGGTACGTCTGGCTCATCCCGGTGATTGGGGCCGTGGGTGTGTGGTTTGGAACGCGGAAACTGCGCGAGTAGCAGAGCGAAATTCACTAAGGTCTCGTTGCTGATCGGATTCCAGCGCCTCTTTTCTGTCTCGGTGTATCAGCTTGAACGTGGCTACCGGGTCTTTGCGTCCGCAGAGTACCTCGTTTCTCATGTTGTTCATTGGCGCATCTAAATGCGTTAGTATCGCTTCGTGACGGCGCGGTTACTCCCACTGAGTTGGTGTAGTCCCACGTCTGTCCGGTTGGTCCGGTAACGCGGAGCGATAGGCCAAGGTCGGTTACTGGAGCCACGAATACCCATCGGTATCCGTTGATCGGGCAGCCGTCCAGCACTTTGACGAGTGCTTCGGCGTTGTCTCGCTCGAAGAACCAGAGCAGACCGGACTCGCCGGAGGCCCACAGGCCAGCTTTCGCCTGTCCTGTGCGCCCGTCTGACGCTTGCCAGCACATGCGGACGCTGTAGCCTCCAGTGAACTGGAGTACGTCTGTGGTGGGCGTACATGGGCCGTAGATGGGAGGCGGTGGTTCAGGGTCGGGGTCGCTCCCCTGTTTCGTGAACGTTATGGTCCACCGACCATCAAACAGAAACGGCTCTATCCATAGCTTGCTTCTCACTAATCCGGGGTTCTCTGAGCTTGCCCCGGTTTCGTGGACACGACATCCTTTGAGTAGGAGGTATCCACGATGCCAAGATCAAGACCCCGGTACCCGGCAGAGTACCGGCAGCAGATGGTGGATCTGGTCCGGTCCGGGCGCAGCCCGGACCATCTAGCCCGGGAGTTCGAGCCTTCAGCGCAGTCGATCCGCAACTGGGTGAGGCAGGCAGACCGGGACGAAGGCCGGCGCGTTGACGGCCTGACGACTGCGGAGCGGTCCGAGCTGCGGCGCCTGCGCCGCGAGGTTTGCCGGCTTCGGGAAGAGCGGGAGATACTGGCAAAAGCAACGGCCTGGTTCGCTCGGGAGACGGGACCGAAGGGGTCTTCCGGTTCATGAGAGCGCACCGGGCCGAGTTCCGCGTCACGACGATGGCTCGCGTGCTCGGCGTCTCCACGAGCGGGTACTACGCCTGGTTGAAACGCCCTCGGTCCGCCAGGGACAAGGCGGACGGCGTTCTCGCCGAGCGCATTCGGGCGATTCACGGACGGAGCCGGGGTACGTATGGCGCGCCGCGGATTCAGGCCGAGTTGGCCGACGAAGGAGTCTTCGCGAGCCGCAAGCGGGTCGCCAGACTGATGCGAGAGTCCGGCTTGACAGGCGCAAGCCGCCGCAAGAAGCCGGGCACGACCCGACGTGACAGGAACGCTCGTCCGGCGCCGGACCTGGTCGACCGGAAGTTCTCGGCGGACGCCCCCGACCGGCTGTGGGTGGCGGACATCACCTACGTACCGACGCTCTCCGGCTTCTTGTATCTGGCCGTCGTCCTGGATGTGTTCAGCCGTCGTATCGTCGGCTGGGCCATGGACTCCTCCCTCGCGACGGACCTCGTCGTCGGCGCGCTTGAGATGGCGATCGCCCAGCGCCGGCCCGAGGGTGTAATCCATCACTCCGATCAAGGCAGCCAATACACTTCACTGGCCTTCGGGAAGCGCTGCCGCGGCGCCGGCATCGCAGTCTCGATGGGTTCCGTCGGAGACTGCTACGACAACGCGATGGCCGAGAGCTTCTTCGCCAGCCTCGAATGCGAACTGCTGGATCGGAGCACGTTCCGGAATCGCGCCGAAGCGAAGACCGAACTCTTCCGCTGGATCGAGGGCTGGTACAACCCCCATCGGCGCCACTCCGCACTCCGATACCTCTCGCCCGTCAACTTCGAGAAAGCCTGCAACGAACACTACGAAGCCGCCGCCTGAACCCTAAACACAAACTGTCCACGAAAGCGGGGCAACTCCACTCGGGCACGATGTGGCACCAAGACCACCAACACGCGGCGATAGTCGTTCTCGTGATGCGGCGGCTGCCGCTGAAGATAGCTCCAAGTCTTGGCGTGGTTCCCCGTAGCCAGAAGAGAAAGGCGGTGTCGTTTCGACTGTTCCTAGTCAACTCGATATCCCAAGTTCCTTCTGTGAGTGGCCGAGGCAGAAAGACATCCGTGGTTCCATCGCCATGAACGGAGAATGACTGCGCGGAGAGAGGAAGGCTAAAGGTGGCTAGAGTAGTGACGGTGACAAGGTTGACGAACAGGCGCACGGCTCCTCCGACCAGAGGCGCGACACCGGGATTGGCGTCGGGCCGTTGTCACCGTCTGGTGCAGGCACGAGAGATTCCGGCCTATTCGCCCCAGGTCCGGGGAGCTACCCCAAGCCATGTATCGGGACTGTTGTATTCGGCAGGCGACCCGACACGGGGCCTGCACCTACGGTGACGGGCTGGACGGTAGCACAAGGGGGGCTACGCCATTGAAGGTAGCCCCGGCGGCGCATTGGACGGTACCGGCGCTGGATGAGTGCCCGGTCAGGCGGCTTGTAAGCGGCTAGCGCCGTGTTCGACGATGACCATGGCCGGCCTCGACAGGAGCCGGTTGTAGGGACATCACCATCTACGGCTCATTCGCACGCTCTTCCTCCCAAGCCTCGTAGACGGTTTGGGCAAGTTCGGTCAGGCTCGCCTTGTGGTCGTCCCAGACTTCCGGCGTCAGCCGGAACTGGATCTCCGGCTGTTCGTCCTCGTTCGCTGGCAGGGCTTCACGCTCCGGTGGCCACGTCTGGTACGGAACTTCCTCGACTCGGGGCCTGAACTCCTCCCTGCACAGGCGAATGGCACGAGGGAAGAAGACCATGACTATTTCGTCTTCGTTGGGACTGACCCGCGCATACTGAACCGAGTACCGCCCCGACGGCGTCGGTCTCTGGAGCTTGAAGGCGAGTCCGTAGGTGTTCGCCCACTTCCTTGCTCGCGGCCAGTCTGTCTCGAACACGCCCTTGACCTCGTGGAACAGCTCGGGGACTCCGCATCGACTGAGCTTCTCATCGAACAACTGCTGGAGTTCCTGCCGGCTCCTGCGCCTGCGTCTGACAGTCCGTTGCGCGTTGTCCGTTGGCTCCACTTCCACTTGCTTGGCCAGCAGGCTCTTTCCACTTTGGTCGAATCCGTGGAAGGTCAGCAGGGAGATGTCCATGGCGCTGTTGTTGGCGAGGAACCTCACCATCCGCTCCGTCCTATCGTCGACACCGAGGCCAACCAGAAACAGGCGCAGCGGCTTGAGGGACTCCAGCTCACCGAACTGCGGGCCGTACCAGTCCTCGAAGCTCTCGATCTTGTCGATGCCGTGAGCACCTGACGCTGCGCCTATGTGACCAGCGAGCTCTTCGAGATCCAGGTCGTCGAGGTGGGAGGCATAGTCGATCACCTGAGCGACCGCATCACGTGACAGTGTGCCGCGCTTCAGCTCGAAGACGGCCAACCTGCCGTCTTGGTCTAGTCCCAGAAGATCAAGCGGCCCGCCGTCTGTAGGCGTCTGCCGACCGACCAGGGTCAACCCGTCCAGCAAGAGGTGCGGGTTCTCGACCAGGGCCTCTTCGAGCATCTGTTCGGACCTCAGCCGGTTGGCCGAGGCCAGAGGAATGGCCCGCGAACCATCGAGCTGCCAGATCTTGATTCCTTCCACGTCGGTCGACCTCCTCGTCCCTTCTCGCATGGCCGCCACCGCTGCCGGGGTCGGAGCCCGCGCGCCCTAGAGGCGCGGCACTATGCGTTCTCGTTTCCTCCCGCAGCAGAGCCACCGTCCTCGGCCCGCTGCTCTTCGACGTCATCTCCACACTGCAGGTACTCCTCAATGGCGCGCAGCCTGCCGCCCTGCCGGTTGAGGTCAGGGTCGGCAATCTCGATAGCGACAGCTTCCAGGGCATCGAGGATCTCTGGCCGCTTCGTCTGGTGAGTCTTGGGCGGATCAGCCAGCTTCTGGCTTCCCTTCAGGACGCGGAGGAGGCCGAACCAGGAGAAGTACTGCCAGCGGGAGGCCAATCCGCGAGTTCCGGCGTGAAGAGTGTTGTGGTACCTGAGGCGGCTGAACAAGGTGCTGTTGCTGCTCCCAGCTTGGCCGACGTAGAGGAGGCGAAACTCACGGTCGTAGAGGGCGTAGATTCCCGCCTGGTCGCGAAAGTCCACGGGCTCGTCCTTGGCCTTGAGCCGGCCAAGCAGTTTTGCCTTGTTCTTGCTCCAGTCGACCTTGTCCCGGTCCCATGGAGTTGCCCCGCTTTCGTGGACAGTTTGTGTTTAGGGTTCAGGCGGCGGCTTCGTAGTGTTCGTTGCAGGCTTTCTCGAAGTTGACGGGCGAGAGGTATCGGAGTGCGGAGTGGCGCCGATGGGGGTTGTACCAGCCCTCGATCCAGCGGAAGAGTTCGGTCCTCGCTTCGGCGCGATTCCGGAACGTGCTCCGATCCAGCAGTTCGCATTCGAGGCTGGCGAAGAAGCTCTCGGCCATCGCGTTGTCGTAGCAGTCTCCGACGGAACCCATCGAGACTGCGATGCCGGCGCCGCGGCAGCGCTTCCCGAAGGCCAGTGAAGTGTACTGGCTGCCTTGATCGGAGTGATGGATCACACCCTCGGGCCGGCGCTGGGCGATCGCCATCTCAAGCGCGCCGACGACGAGGTCCGTCGCGAGGGAGGAGTCCATGGCCCAGCCGACGATACGACGGCTGAACACATCCAGGACGACGGCCAGATACAAGAAGCCGGAGAGCGTCGGTACGTAGGTGATGTCCGCCACCCACAGCCGGTCGGGGGCGTCCGCCGAGAACTTCCGGTCGACCAGGTCCGGCGCCGGACGAGCGTTCCTGTCACGTCGGGTCGTGCCCGGCTTCTTGCGGCGGCTTGCGCCTGTCAAGCCGGACTCTCGCATCAGTCTGGCGACCCGCTTGCGGCTCGCGAAGACTCCTTCGTCGGCCAACTCGGCCTGAATCCGCGGCGCGCCATACGTACCCCGGCTCCGTCCGTGAATCGCCCGAATGCGCTCGGCGAGAACGCCGTCCGCCTTGTCCCTGGCGGACCGAGGGCGTTTCAACCAGGCGTAGTACCCGCTCGTGGAGACGCCGAGCACGCGAGCCATCGTCGTGACGCGGAACTCGGCCCGGTGCGCTCTCATGAACCGGAAGACCCCTTCGGTCCCGTCTCCCGAGCGAACCAGGCCGTTGCTTTTGCCAGTATCTCCCGCTCTTCCCGAAGCCGGCAAACCTCGCGGCGCAGGCGCCGCAGCTCGGACCGCTCCGCAGTCGTCAGGCCGTCAACGCGCCGGCCTTCGTCCCGGTCTGCCTGCCTCACCCAGTTGCGGATCGACTGCGCTGAAGGCTCGAACTCCCGGGCTAGATGGTCCGGGCTGCGCCCGGACCGGACCAGATCCACCATCTGCTGCCGGTACTCTGCCGGGTACCGGGGTCTTGATCTTGGCATCGTGGATACCTCCTACTCAAAGGATGTCGTGTCCACGAAACCGGGGCAAGCTCACCAGAACAGCCCGTAGCTCTGGATCAGCTTGTGGTGCCTGGCCACTCGAATCTCCCTCCCGTTTGGTGACTCTCTCTAGCCTCTCCGCCTCTCCAACCGCCTCCGGCACGCCGCCGCCCCCGCCACCGCCGAGCCACCGAGCCGCTCCCGTACCGCCACCTGCGCCTCCCGATACTGCGCAATCAACTCATCGCAGAGCTCGGCCGTCGGCTTCACCTCATTGACCATCCCCACACCCTGGCCGGCGGAGAAGATCCTCTTGTAGCGCCCCCGCGCCTTGCCGGGGTCGACGATCTGCCCAGGTGGAGTCGCCTTGACCTCGTCGAGGTCCAGGCCGGCGTCCTCGATGCTGGGCGCCAGGAAGTTGGCCGGGAACCCGTCGAGGGCGGTCGTGAAGAGGACGTCCTTCGCGGTCGCCCCGAACAGGGCGCTTGCGGTAGTCCTCGCTGGCCAGCGACTCGCGGACGGGGATGAAGCGGGTGCCCATGTAGGCGAGGTCGGCGCCCATGGCGAGGGCGGCAACGATGTCGCGGCCGGTGCTGAGCGAGCCGGCGAAGACCGCGCGGGTCCGGGTGGAGTGGGCGGGGAAGCTGCCCATGACGCCCCGCGAGCAGGCGGCGAGCGCCATCTCGGGCGACGACACGAGGAACATCGGCGCCGCGATGAGCGGGATGCGGAGGCGGCCTCCGAAGGTGAGGTCGAGGGTCATGGGGTCTTGTCGCTGGAGCGCCCGAAGCGGATGGGCGAGACTACTGGCTCCGGCGGCATGGAGATGGCGGCATGACCGTGTCCCGACGACGGGAGTAACGTTGTTGAGCCGTCCGGTAGGCTCAATGGACCGAGAGTTCCATGAGCGCGTCGCAGGAAGCCGAGATTTCGCCGGTCCGGGGACACAGCCCCCGTTTCAGGTGGTTCGTCGTTTCGTGCGTCGTCACGTTCTACGCGTTCTATGGCGTCGGCGCGTTTCTGATCCCCAAAGAGCGGCCCGCTCTCGAGCAATCGGCTCTGGTTCTGGGCTTCGCTCTCCTGACTCTCGCTTTGGGCAGTCTTGGTGTCGCGGCGTGGAGCTCTCCTGGTTCTGGCTCCGGGCATCCACGGACCTTCCTCGACCGGCTCGACCGTGTGCCGGACTGGCTGGCGTACTCGTTCGTGTTTCTTGGAGCGGCGCTCGGGCTGCTCGGCATCGCCTTCGTCATTCCCCGAATCGGGATGGAAGAGTTCCGTGGACCGGCTCTCACGACCGGTCTGTGCCTCTTCTGGCTGGGGTACGTCTGTGAGCCTAGGCCGCTCGTTCGCCCTCGCTAGCGTCGTCGCCTGGCTGCCAGTAGTCGGCGCATCGATTCGCTGACCTGACCAGGCGAGCTATCCTGGATGAGCTCGGAGGAACATGATGCTCAGGAACATCCTCGCCGCGATCGTCGGCTACGTCGCCATGGCCGCCGTGCAATTCGCACTCTTCTCGCTTCTGTGGCTGACGGTGGGGCCCTCGCGCGCTTTCGAGCCGGGTTCGTGGGAGGTGTCCGGCGGCTGGGTACTCGTCCAGGTGGTACTGGGGCTAGTGGGCGCGTCCATCGGCGGGCAAGTCTGTGCCTGGGTGGCGCACGACGCCAAGGGCGCGACGATCCTGATCGGCCTGGTGATCGTGCTCGGAGTGGTGAATGCCCTTGTCGCGCCGGAGATGGCGGCAGGACCGCGCCCCGACGACGTGTCGATGATGGAGGCGACTGCAGGGGCTCGCCAGCCGGCGTGGTACCTCTGGCTCAACCCGCTGATCGGGGCCGTGGGCGTCTGGTTCGGAACGCGGAGGTTGCGAGCGGCGACCCGAGCTACCTGAACGCCGTCGCCGATAAACCCGCCGGGGTATCGCCCGGATGTTGCGAGTGACGCCCTTAGCCGAGAAGGTCGATGAACTCGCTGCGGCTCAGTCCGGCCTGCCGGAGAATCGACGCCAGTGTTCCCCGCTTCAGGTCTCTTCTGTGCATGGGGATGACAACGAGGCCGCTCAGCCCTGGTCGGGTCATGTAGAGATGTGAGCCCGCTGACGGAGTTCCGAGAGGCACTCGAAGTAGCCGATCAGGGCTTCTTCGAGCATCTTGAAGGCATGCTCTCTGGTTTCACCCTGGCTGGCCACGTCCAGGGCCGGGCAGATGGCGACCCAGTCGCCGTCTTCCTGGAATGCCTCCACCTGCACCTTCAATGTCCAGGCCAAGCCCGTGGCCGCCTTCTCCATAGTGACCCTCCTTCGGGCATGGGCCCGCCGTTCGCGTCGGAGGCGATTCTAACGCGGCGGCAGCCGACCGCGGAGGCGTCGCCACCGCAACGGGGAGGACTTGGTTGCGCGAGTAGCCGTCCGCTTCCGGGCCTCCGGAGTGCGCTGGTAGCATCCGGTGCGAGAGCAACCGCTGTTGGCAATGGAGCCAAAGTGTGCGACGGGGTACTACGTCGTGAGGACTGTGCTCAAGGAGGAACGGGACTACTACGACGAGCACTTCGACCAGCTCAGGAGCCGGTATCCGGGCCAGCACCTGGTGATTCGCGGTCGGCAGGTCATCGGTGCCTACCCAAGCTGCGACGAGGCCATACGCGCCGTCTACGCCAAGGGCATCAAGGGCGGAGCATTGGTGCGGAAGAGCGGAACTCGAGAAGACACCCTGGTGGCCCCCGTTCTTGTTAGAGGCTGACTTCCATCGCGGCGTACCTAGGGCTCTTGGGGCTCTGCGCGTATAGTCTCCGACAGATACCCGCCGGCAGCGTGCTGTCGGCTCAAGGGCTGCCCTTCTGGGCAGCCCTTGCTTCTCTGTGCCGTCACCAAGGAGGAAGACCATGCTGACACGAGACGAGATGGCCAGCGCGTTCGCCAGATGGGGCGCTGCCTGGAACGAGCACGACCTCGACGGCGTGATGGACCTGTTTCACGACGAGATCTACTTCGAGAACTGGAACGGGGGCTCGGTCCGTGGAAAGGAGAGTCTCCGTGAGGCATGGGCGCCGTGGTTCGCCAATCATGGAGACTTCAAGTTCACGACCGAAGAGACCTTCATCGACGAAGTCGAGCAGAAGATGCTCTTCCGCTGGCAGCTCGACTCGCCCTCGTTCGAGAAGGGCCAGGGAGACAAGCATGAAGCGAGGCGCGGCCTCGATATTCTGCACTTCAGGGACGGCAAGATCGTTCAGAAGCTGACCTACTCCAAGACCACGCTCGAACTGGACGGGGAACGGGTGCGTCTGACGGCGGCGTGATGCCCGTGCCGATGGTCACCTACAGAGAATCCGAACTCGTTCACGGCAGCGGGAACGTCTTCCGGGACTTCGGCGACCCCTAGGCGGACCTGAAGCAGGCCAAGGCTGTCCTTGCTGCGCGAATCATCGCGGTGTTGGACGACCGTCGTCTCGCTGCTCACGAGGCGGCGAGTCTCACCGGGTTCGCTGCGGCGGATTTCTTCCGCGTCCGCAATGCCGATCTCGGGCGCTTCACGCTGGACCGGCTGATGGAGATGTCGGCCGCGCTGGCGCCAACGCGAGGCTCGTCGGCCGAACTTGACGCGACAGCCGGAGCCGACCGCAAGTCCGTGCCGGCGGCTGAATGATCCGGCAGGCCTTCGGTCACGGGACGCCTCCACGCCCCAAGACCGAGCTGCGCCTCTGCCTCGGTTCTGGGCAGTACGAGCTGCCGGCTCAACTACACCGAGTTCTTGGCTCTGCGCAGTCCGTCTTCGACTTCGAAGGGGGGACAAGAACGAACTTCGGACGAGGATTCCTCCCCGGGTTTCCCAACTGTTCAAGAAGTATCTCGTAGTCCTCGGTACCGCCATCGCAACCGGGCCTGAGGCACTTGACGAGTCCTTGGGGATGGCCTTCACGAGTCGCTTGGTTGATCTGAACCTCTGCCCTGTCGCCACAACGCGCACAGTAGTAGATCGACTCCCCATACATGATCAACTTCTCTCCGGTTGTGCTTTGAGTACACTGGCTCGCTCGCGTAGGCCGAGCACGTTCTTGGCGTTGTCGTGGTTGTTGTTCCGTTCGCCTTGAGGGAGCGCGCTTCGTGCAGCCTCCAAATCAGTCAAGAGTCTGGTGTGCACGAGCGAGTCCAACTCAGCCAATATGCGTCTCTGACTTCGGGAGGTCGGCTCCTGCTCGAGGTCTGGGCCACGTTGGAGCTAGCGGCCCGCTCGGGGGCTCACCTAGAAGCATCTGATACAGCGGAGTGAGGGCCTCGTCGATCCTCCTGTTGAGCTCGACCCGCTCCTCGCCGCCAATCTCCTCCTGGCCTGTTTTCCACCAGTCAATGGCCAGGTCGCGGATACCGCTGATGCTCTCGGTGAGGATCTGGATGTTCCTCGGGCTGAGGCCGAGTAGCCTTGCTTGGACTTCGAGAGTCGTGATTCGCGGATCATAGGAAGACGGCCGACTATGGTCGTTGAAGGCCCACTCATGAATCGTCTGGAAGAGGCGGAGCCTCTTGAGCTCGAGTTGTGAGTCTGTCATGTGTTTCTCCTGTGACGGCATTGAAGAGTCATATATGTCAGCAAGCTTCGGCGCAGCGGCGTTGCCCTCAGGGCTGGGGCTGTCAGTGAAGGAGCGATACGCGTCTTTGAAAGCTGTGAAGTCGGCGATCGGACTAAACGGACCCTCGATGGAACGGTAGGTGTTCGCTTCTCCGGTTACGACGTCTTGCACGGTGATTTCGACTGCGACTTGGGACACGCTTGCGATCTGAACCCACCAGTGCCCATTGATGTGCCGCCCATCCAAGAGCTTGATCAGTATCTCCGGATTGGCGGGATGAAAGCTGCACAGGACCAGAGCGTCAGGAGCGAGCAGGACAGCGGAGGTGATCTTGAAGCGATCGCCTTGGTGAGAGAGTGCAGCCGACACCATGAATCGCCCTTCGTGCAGTGCCAGACTGTCGATACGCGCTGGTTCGGGGAGACTCATGGACTTTCCTCCTCCCGCGTGAGCTGCTCCAGGAGGCGTTCGAGCCTCTCGTCGACCGCCGGGCCGGGCCGTTCAGCGATCGGTCGTTCCTTGATCGTGTCGACGCGGCGTTGGCCTTCCCGATGGCCCCGCCACCACATGCGCCCAAAGACAAAGGCGCCGACGACACAAGCGAACGCCGTCATTCCGAGAATTGTGCGCCATGGTACGGGGACATCGCACGTCGCCAACGTGAGTAGGATGGCGACCGTGCTTGACGCGGTGGCAGAGGCTCCTGACGCACCTTGAGTGGCCCTATTGCCAGCGCTCCTGATCAGGTCCAGATCCTGGTTCTGGACCTCATGCAGCGTGACGTCCGGCGGCTCGGAGCGGCGAAACTGCGGCATCACCTTGCTACCAAGGTAGATTCACGGCAATCGGCGCGGCATTCGGATAGCGCCCACCAGCTACCGGCTCCATCTCTTCGGCCAAGAAGCGTTCCACGCCTCGCTGGTGCTTCATTGGAACCTCGGCCCAGGTCACCCCTAGGCCGAGGTGTGCATACGGTAGGAAACGACCATCGTAGAGATGGGCGCTCAGCCGAGTAGCGATCCTTCCGCTTCCTACGTAGACGACTCTTCGATTGCGGCCACCGTGCCAGATGATGTAGACGCCATCCTGATCCCCTACGCTCGGATCATCGAGGCTCACGTCGCGCAGCGAGTGCCACCGACCGTCTGGCTTGTTCCACTCTAGCCGTAGTTCGCGCTTCTCTGCCGCCGTGCCAGTAGTCATCGGCCATCCCTCTCCGTTCCAACGAACAGCTCAGCCAGAGCTTCTTCGTTCTCTCCGAACGCATCCTGTCCCCTCTGATAGACGCGTCGCAGTACGCGCGTCCGGTGCTCCAGCATGTTCGTCTTGAGACGGGAGCTCGACTCCTTTGTGTTTACTCTGACTGTCCACACGTCTCTAAACAGAAGTTTGCGAAGCATATCAACTGCCCCGGATCCACTCTGCATCAACGTTGTAAGTGTCTTCACGAGTCGATACACGGAGGGCTTTGGCGGATACGAGCCTGTTCCCACGCTTAGTACGCCGAGGTCCCCCCGCGCTTTCTCTCGTGGACCGAGGGCATCCGCCAACGCAAGAAGGGTTGGGTTGCTCGCGACGAATCCGCCATCGGCTGCACGCAGCTCCCCATGCACGGAAGTCGAGATCCGCTTGACCCGGAACATAGGGTAAGCGGCGCTGGAAGCGATCACGGCGTCTGCTATGGTGCAGCCAAATCCCGGACAGAAACTCGCCTTCCTGCCATGTGCCCCTTCGGCGGTGCTCTTGAACACCAAGGGTCGCTTAGAATCCAAGTTCGTTGCGACGATGCCAACGTCTACAAGGAAGCTGTCGACCTTCTTCTTCTCGAATACGTCCTCGGCGTGCCTGTGAAGAGCAGCCGATCTCGTCCACAACGTAGAGCGGCGCATGATGTCCGAAACACGTTCCAGGTAGAGTTCGTACACGTGGTCGACCGGGTGGCCTAGGGCGAGTAGAGCAGCGATGATCGAACCCGTGCTTGTGCCGTAGATGAGATCGACTCGTTTCCACAGCGGAGAACCGATCATCTTCTCTAGTTCACTCAGTACGCCGAGTGTGAAGACACCGAGCGCACCGCCCCCGTCGAGGGACAGGATTCTGTACGGTCTTCCTAGCTCCATGTGCGCCAGAGGTGCCGTAGGTCACGGACGACTTCTTCCGCGGTGAGCCAGTCGATCTGCCAGGGCGCGTCACCGATCATGTTCTGCTGTTCGTTCTGGCAGACGAAGGAGCGGAGGTCCGCGCCCTCGAGGTATCTCAGCGCACGGTCGTACGTCGCGGCGAGGCTGACCGCGAAGCACAGGTTGGGCACGTTGTAGAGAAGACACTCTACAAAGTAGGACGGGAAGTCGCTTCCCGCGCGGTTGCGCGCGTTCTTGAACATGCGAATCGACCGTTTGTAGCGGGAGAGACACTGGCTGTTCTTCGTCTCTCCGTTCTTCCTATGGAGCTTGGGGAAGTTGACTATCTGGGTGGAGGTCTTGCGGGTCCAGAAGGTCATTCCCTCGGCGTAAGCGCGGAGATGTGCTGGAGGACGGTACTGGCGGTAAAGCAGGGCCGGGACTACGTCGGCGTTCAGTCGGTTGCCGGACCTCGGCACCTTGATGCTCTTGTCTCCTTCTGAGACGGAAGGACCATAGTAACTGCGCAACGCTAGCAGGACTTCATGGCGGAACTCTTCCCATCCGTAGTGTCCAGGGTTTGTCAGGCCGTACTGTAAGCGCTCGGCTGGCCCCGGTACGTTGTGATAGAAGACGTTCGAACTTTCTACGACTACGTCGACATCGCTGTCGGCGCGGATGTTGGTGTGGTTCGGATAGGAACCTTGCAGATAGACGTAGTGGTTCATTCCGGACGGCCAGTTGTGTGCCTCGAGGGCGGTTCTGATCGAGGCGTACGTAGTGGCGGAGCCGGCTTGAGAGCCGACGCCGGTCCATTGTTCAAGTTGTCGTTCAGGGATTGTCATATCGTGTTTCTGTGGGCTCTCGGTCAGGTGTACGGTTGTGTCCCGTGCCCGTCGAATAGGCGGGGAGGGATCCAGTGTAACTGAACTTCCAGCGCTGCACGGACTTAATCGGTCAGGGTCGACGGGTGATCGTTGCAGTACGAACTGGAGCGCCTTCAGCGAGACTTCGCGGCTTCGCCCTACAACCTCCCCGTAGCCCTAGCCCTCTCCAACACCGGCTCATAGATCCGCAACGTAGCCGCATCCACCAACTGCCCGCCCTTGCCTCCAGCCCCGGCCCCCTTCGCCACGGACTCGTTGTAGAGATCGACCATCTTCTGCGCCTGCTCGATCTCCCTGGGCGAGGGCGCGAAGACGTCATTGGCCAGGGGAATCTGGTTGGGATGGATGCACCACTTGCCGACGGCGCCGAGGCTGGCGGACCAGGTGGCCTGCTTGAGGTAGGCCTTGTCGTTCCTGAAGTCGCCGAAGGGGCCGTCGATGGCGTCGATGCCGGCGGCGCGGCAGGCGGCGATCATGCGGACGCGGTGGGCGGACCACATGTCGCCTGGGTAGCGGAAGTCCTTGTCGAGTTCGTGGCCGAAGCGCATGCCCATGCTGGCGGAGAGGTCGCCGAAGCCGAGGATCAGGGCTTCGAGGCGGGGTGAGCAGGTGGCGATGGCCTCCACGTTGGCGAGGCCTTCGGCTTCCTCGATCAGCGCTTCGAGGCCGATTGGGCGCGTAAGCCCTAGCTTCTGTTCGAGGCCGTCGAGCATGGTCTCGAAGAACCAGACGTCGCGGGGCTGCTTGACCTTGGGCAGGATGATGACGTCGATGTTCTCGCCCGCGCCTTCGACCATGCTGATCATGTCGTCGACGGCCCAGCGGGTGGTGTGGTCGTTGACGCGCACGGAGCGCACCTTGCTGCCCCAGTCGAGCTCGTTCAGGCCGTCGATGGCGATCTGGCGCGCGCCTTCCTTCCTGTCGGGGGCGACGGCGTCTTCCAGGTCGAGGAAGACGAGGTCGGCGTCGCTCTGCGCCGACTTCTCGACCATCCGCGGGTTGCTGGCGGGCACGGCCAGTTCGGAACGTCTCAGTCGCATGTCCTTACTCCTTGATCCCGGCGTTGATCCCGAACTGGGCGAGGATCTCGTCGCGGTGCTCGTCGAGCAGGGGCGCCCGCCGGCGCACGCCGGTCTTCGTTTCGGTGTACTTGATCGGGCTGCCGACGATCTTGACCGGCGCGTTGTCGCCCGGGAGCTCGACCTCGGCGACCATCTCGCGGACCGCGGTGTGGGGGCTCTCGAAGATGTCGGCCGCGGTCTGTACGGGGCCGCAGGGGACGCGGCCGGCCAGCGCTTCGACGACCTCGTCGCGGGTGAGCGAGCCGGTCCACCCGGAGACGACGCCCTCGACGAAGTCCCGGTTGGCGCGGCGGGCGGCGAAGTCGCTGGTGCGTTCGTCGTCGACCAGGTCGGGCCGTCCCATCTCCCGGCACAGGATCTCCCACTGCGCCGGCAGGGGCGCGGCGATGGCCACGCCGCCGTCCTTCGCGTCGTAGATGCCGAACGGGCTCAGGCTGTGGTGGTGCTTGCCGCGCGGCGGGAGCTGGTGGCGCCTGGCGGAGCCGTAGTTCGCGAAGACGGACTCGCACAGGAGGTTGACGCCGTCGATCATGGCGACGTCCATGAACTGGCCCTTGCCGGTGCGCCGCGCGTGGTGCACCCCGGCGACGACGCCGAGCGCCATCAGCGCCCCGGGGAACAGGTCGCCGACGGAGGCGCCGCCGGGGTAGCCGCCGCCGGGACGGTCGCCGTCGCCCCGGGGGCCGTTGACGTGGGCGAAGCCGCCCATCGCCTGGGCCACGATGTCGAAGGCGGGCCAGTCGGCGTAGGGGCTCTCGCCGGTCCGCGGGTCGCCGAAGCCGCGGAGCGCCGCGTAGACGATTCGCGCGTTGCGCTCGCGGATGACCTCGTAGCTCAGCCCGAGCCGGTCCATCACGCCGGCGCGCATGTTCTCGAGCACGGCGTCGGCCTGCTCGCACAGGCGGAGGAAGGTCTCGCGGTCGGCTTCGTCCTTCAGGTTGAGGGCGATGCTGCGCTTGTTGCGGTTGATGCTGCCGAAGTAGCCGCCGAAGTCGCAGCCCCCGTCGACCCCAGCCTTGCCCTGGGCGGGGTGGATGAAGTCCTCGGGGATGGGCGGGGACGGCCGCGACATGTCGCCGGTCGGCGGCTCGACCTTGATCACGTCGGCCCCGAGGTCGGCGAGGATGGCCGAGCCGAAGGGCCCGGCGAGCGCCATCGTGCAGTCGATGATGACGAGGTCGGAGAGGGGGCCTGTGCCTCCGCCCACTACGACCCCCAGTGCGAGCGGCGCTTGATCAGGACCTCGCGCTCGCCTTCGAAGACGATCGTGCCGTCCTGCTTCGTGCCCCAGTGCTTGAAGCGGACGACGCCGGCGTCGTCGCGGTCGGCGTCGCGGACTTCGAGCACCTCGGTGTAGGCGGTCAGCGAATCGCCGAGGAAGACCGGCGCGCGGAAGCGCATCCTGTCGAGGCCGAGCTCGGCGAGCGCGTTCTCGGCCGTGTCCTGGGTCGCCAGGCCGATGACGGTGGAGCCGGTGACGAGGCCGAAGACGAGGCGCTGGCCGAAGGGGGACGCCTTCATCTTGTGCTCGTCGAAGTGGCCGTCGGCGGTGTTCATGACGAGCTTGGTGAGGAGCTGGCTTTCGACTTCTTCGATGGTCGTGCTGCGGGCGTGGCGCATCTTCTGGCCGGCGGTGAAGTCTTCGAAGTAGGTGGTGGGGGAGGTGAGGGCGGAGGTCATGGCGTGGCCTCGCTGCGCTGCGGGGCGGCGGCCCGGACAAGATGGTCGCCGCTGCGCGGCGCGTTCTTCCGGAAGGCCGGCGGGGGCGCCGGCGCACCCAGTGTGGGGATGTCGGTGAGGGCGGTGGTCATGGCGCGGGCTCCCGTCGCTTGGCGACCAGGTTGGTGCGCTGGTAGCTGACGACGACGTCGCCGTTCTGGTTGAGGGCCTCGGTCTCCCAGGTGACGATGCCGAAGGCGGGGCGCGAGCCGGACTCGCGTCGGCCCACGACGCGGCTCGTGGCGGTGATCGTGTCGCCGGGGTAGACCGGCCGGTGGAACTTCACCTGGTTGACGCCGAGGAACGGCCCGCCGCCCTCGGAGAGGTCCTCGACCGACATGCCGACGACGGTGCAGAGCACGAGCAGCGGGTCGATGACGACGGAGTCGTGGCCGTGGGCGCGCGCGTACTCCGCGTTGAAGTAGAGCGGCGTGAACCGCATCGTCGACGTGGCGAACAGCGCGTTGTCCGCCTCGGTGAGGGTGCGGCCCCAGTGATGCTGGAAGGTGCGGCCTTCCTCGAAGTCCTGGTAGCGGTTGCCCTTCTTCTTGAGGGGGAAGGTGGAGAAGTCGGGGTCGGGCATGCGGGGAGGATTCTAGGGGCTTGCGTCGCGGAACGTAGTGCCGCTGAACGTAGCGGGAGCAAGTCGGAGGTGCAAGCTTGTCTGACACTGGCCGCCAGAGCCGCCCACGGCGATGTCAACTGCAGCACAGCACTTCGCAGAACCGACGCCCGTTCTCTGGGTGCGCGGACCTTCTGGTCCGCTTCCGGACGAAGCCGCGAAGCGGCGGAGTCCGGAGCAACACTGCGCCTGGCCGGAGGCCGGCGACAAATCTGTGGCCAGGCACCAGTTCGCGGCCCAGGCGCGCTCGTGCTCGCTGCTTCGCAGCATCGCGCTCGATGCGGACCAGAAGGTCCGCGCACCCAGAGAACGGTCGACGGGGAGCGGGTTCTCTACTGCAACCGAACTGGCCCTAGCCTTGCTGCCCCGCCGCAGGAGTCTCGTCGGGTTCAACGACCTCGTAGCCCCTCTGCCGGAGCCAGGACAGGGGCCCGTCGGGTCGAAGCAGGTCGCCGAGACGCAGGGTGGCGAAGGTGGAGTCGTTGTCGCGCAAGGCACGGTCGACGTTCTCGAGCCAGAGCGCCCAGCTGCGCGACTCGATCTGGCTCAGCACCTCCGGTTCGAAGGCGAGTGCAAAGGAATCGCAGGCCCAGGTGGCCGAATCGCCTGGATGGGCCCTAAGCGTGGCCAAATCGCCTACCGCCCAGGCAGCCGCAAGACGCGTGTGCGCCTTGAGCTGGGAGTCGAGCTCCTGAAGAAGTGTCTGCAGACAGGTTCGCTCCGCATCGGCCGACATTTCCCGGATCGAATCGAAGAGAGGCGAGTCCTTGTAGCGCTCGGACAGGTGCGCTGGCACCTTGCTGACGTTGTGCTTCTTCGCCCGCTTCTCGATTGCCCGACCAATCGTTCGGCCCGACTCCAGGCCAGCCGACTGCACCGCCGAGTCGAAGAGTTCCTCGGCGGCGACGCTAGGCCGCAGTTCTTCGAGGCTGTCCCGCCTCGGTGCGTATCTGAGTCTGGTCTCCGAGAAGAGACGGTACAGGTCCTCCGGCAGGACGTCCTCCAGGGTTCCCCGGTCCGGGATCCGTCGTATGCGCTTGATCAGCCGCCATGCCTTCACCGGGTTTGTCAACGAGACGCTCAGGGATGGAAACGGCAGGTACTCGCTGGAGTGGGCCAGCGCGTGTTCGACGGAGTCCGGATGCCAGCGGAGATCGTTCGGCACGAGTCCGGGAGTGCCGAGGATCCACAGGACGTGGTCGTCCTTCGTGACCTTCCAGAGGGGCGGCCCGGGGAGATCTCCCACGACCTGGATCTCCTCCTCGACGATGTCCACAGGGGCAGGCTGGTGAGGTGCGCCGTTCTCCTGAGCGATCGCTGCCGGCACTGCCGCTGAGGCCGCGAGTAGCAAGGCTCTCCAGTTCATCGAGGGACTCCGTTCGGTCTGTGTGCAGGCTAAACGCTCGCTCGGCGCCTTTTGTTTCCACACTGGGTGCACCGGCGTCCCCGCCGGCTGCCGCCGCAGGCGGCCAGGGAACCGCGCCGCGTAGCGGCGACCGCTCTCCCGGTACGCTTCGCCCCTTCGAACGGACACAGTGGAGGATCGGTCTTGGAAGAGATGAAACCCGCACCGGTGAAGCCCGCCATCGACATCGGTGTCGTCAATCAGGTGGACGCCCGCGTCGGCACGATCGAGAGCGTCAGCGACGTCGAAGGATCGACCCGGCTCGTCCGACTCGAGGTCGATTTCGGCGACCACAAGCGGACGATCCTCGCGGGGATGCAACAGGAGCGCGAGGATCCGACCGAGATCGAAGGTCGGCAGGCGTTGTTCATCGTCAACCTGGAGCCGAGGAAGATGATGGGGATCACCTCGCAGGGCATGCTGTTCGATGTCGGCTATGAGGACGGTCTTCTTCCGGCGTTGCTGACTCCCGAGCGCCCGGTCCCGAATGGCGCCCGCGCCGGCTGAGAAGGACCAGAGTCACGAGAGGGGCCCGGCGGAGAGCGGTCGCCGCTACGCGGCGCGGTTCCCTGGCCGCCAGCGGCGGCAGCCGGCGGGGACGCCGGCGCACCCAGTGTGGGGCGCATCCGGTCGTCCTGCGCGCTACGATTCCGGGATGATTCCCTGGAACAACCTGAAATCGAACCTGGAGCAGGATCCCGAGTTCCGGTACACGATCCGGCACTGGACGGCGAGCCTGCGGCTCAGCGTAGGCGACGCGCACCACGCGATCCGCTTCGAGGACGGCGCCGTCGCCGCGCTCGAGCCGTGCGAGGCGGACACGCCGTCCGACGTCTTTCTCGCGGGCCCTGAGGAGGAGTGGCGGGAGCTGCTGCGCGAGGTGCCGCGGCCCTTCTACCAGGACCCGTTCTTCGCCAGCGTGCATCACGGCATCGAGATGAACCACGATCAACTCGAATACGCCGCGTACTACCCGGCGCTGCGCCGCCTGGTCCAGGTGATGCGCGAGGTGTCCAACGAAACCGAGAGAGCTTCCGCATGAACGCGTTTCGCCTGTTTCTCGGCGCCGTCTTCGGCGTGATCGTCGTCTACACGGTGTTCGTCGCCATGGAGCACGGCCTGGGTCTGCTCCAGATCTTCTTCGGCGACATCGCCGCGATGACCTGGAACGGCCAGTTCAACCTCGACTTCATGGGGTTCCTCACGCTGTCGGGGCTGTGGGTCGCGTGGCGCAACGGTTTCTCCCCGGGCGGTCTCCTGCTCGCCGTCGTCGCTCTCTTCTTCGGCGTGCCGTTCCTGACGCTCTACCTCTTCATCCTGAGCCAGCAGACGGACGGCGACGTGAAGCGGATGCTCCTCGGCGACCAGCGGGCGGCGGCCTGATGCCCACGTTCGCGAAACGCGTCGGCCGCTACCTGGACCTCGAAGTCCAGGGCGTCGGCTACGAGGTCTACTTCGAGTCGGCGGGCAACCCGGACGGCATTCCGCTGGTCCTGCAGCACACCGCCGGCTCCGACGGCCGCCAGTGGCGCCACCAGTTGGAGGACGAACGGATCGGCCGGCACTTCCACGTGCTGGCCTACGACCTGCCCTACCACGCCAAGTCCGTGCCGCCCACGGGCGTCGAGTGGTGGAAGCAGGAGTACCGGCTGACCAAGAGCTTCCTGCTCGACTTCGTCGCCGGCTTCGTCGGCGAACTCCAGCTCGAAGACCCGGTCTACATGGGCAGCTCGATCGGCGGCCACCTGGCCCTCGACCTGGCGCTGCACCGCCCGGGCCTGTTCCAGGCCGTCATCGGGCTGGAGGCGGCGATCAAGTCGGACCCCGGCAACATCGACCTGCTCGACCACCCCGAGATCAACAACGGCTACAAGAGCGACCTGATGATCGGGATCACCTCACCGAAGGCGCCCGAGGCCTACCGCCGCGAAGTCGGCTGGTGCTACAGCCAGGGCGCGCCGCGGGTGTTCCGGGGCGACCTCTTCTACTGGGGCACCGACCACGACCTGGGCGACCGGGCTTCGGAGATCGACACCTCGCAGACGCGGGTCTTCCTGCTGACCGGCGAGTACGACGCCGCGACGCCGCCGGAGGCGTCCAAGGAAGTTGCCGGCCAGATCAAGGGCGCGACGTACCGGACGATGAAGGGGTTGGGCCACTTCCCGATGTCGGAGGACCCGGAGCGGTTCTACGGGTACGTCGAGCCGGTGCTGGCGGAGATTGTCGGCGATCAGACGCGGCTGGGGTCGCCGGCCTTTTCGCCGGCTGCCGCCGGCCGTTGGTGAGGCGCTCCGGACTGGGTGCGCCGGCGTCCCCGCCGGCTGCCGCCGAAGGCGGCCAGAGAGACGCGCCGGCCTGAAGGCCGGCTTCCGCTACGACGACGAGGAGGAGCACAATGCCGGACATGTCCCGATCCGAGATCGACGAGTTCCTGAGGGAAACCCGGATCGGCGTCCTATGCACGAACGACCTTGACGGGGCACCGAACGGCGTGCCCGTCTGGTTCGAGTGGGACGGCGAGCGGATCCGGATGTTCAGCCTCGCCTCGCACAAGAAGATCGCCCGGCTCGAGAACGATCCCAGGGCGTCGCTTCTGGTGGCCAGGGAAGTCGGCGAACCGGAGGCGTGGGTCGCGGTTGACGGTGTTGTGTCGATCACCCAGGAAGGGGTCGTGCCGCTCATGGAACGGCTGGCCGCACGCTACTGGGTCGATGAGGACCCGGCGGTCGCGAAGGCGCACGCGGAGGTGGTCGACGTGTGGCGCCGAGCGGCTGCGGAACTGCGTGTGCTGACGATTGTTCCCGAGGAGATCAGGAGCTACGGCGTTTGAAACGGCGCCGATGACAGGCGCTTCGTGCCGTTGGGCAGAGTCTCACGCACTCAGTCTGCTTGGTAGCGCTTTCGGAGCCGCGCGAACACATCGGCCGCTGGCTGGACCTTACCGGCTTCGATCTGGCGGTCGCCTAGCTCGAGGATCTTGAGCAGCGCCAGCGCTTCCAAGCGCTTCTCGCGCTTTGTTGGCTTGGGCGGTTTCGGCGGTGACACTGCACTTCGCAGCTTGTCACAACTCCGCTCGGTTGCCGCTCGGCGTTTACACGTATACGATACGCAGCATACGTGTTCGCCCATCGGACGGGAGACCATGAAGAGCAAACTGACAATCACCGTGGATAGTGAGTTGGTGCCTAGAGCCAAGCAGTACGCCCAAGCTCGCGGCGTCTCGTTGTCGTCGCTGATCGAGGCGTCGCTGAGAGAGATGGCGGGCGACAACGTCCCCTCGTTCGCGTCTCGCTGGCGGGGCCGGTTCAAGCCGGCCCGACGGGCCGACGGCCGGTACAAGGCGCTTGCGCGCAAGTACCTCTGATGCTGCTGGACACGGATGTCCTGGTTGACATCGCTCTTGACCGGCACCCGCACTCGGGACCGTCCGCCGAGTTCCTTGAGCGGGTCGAGCGTGGTCCGCTTCGAGCGCACGTCGCATGGCACACGCTCTCGAACTTCTACTACCTCGTGACTTCCGAACGTGGGGACGCGGATGCTCGAGACTTCATCGACGAGTTGGTGCGCTTCGTGGCGGTAGCGCCCGTGGATACGGCGGCTCTCCGCTACGCGATTTCGTTGCCGATGAGAGACTTCGAAGATGCGATGCAGGTTGCCGCCGCGCAAGCGTGCGGGGCACAGCACATCGTTACGAGAAATGTCAGAGACTTCCGGCGGTCGCCGATTCCTGCAGTGACTCCGGGAGAGGCGCTAGCGCGGTTGTTCTGACGGGCATCGCGGCGATGTCGCGAACCGCCAGCCGGAATCGCTGTCAGCTAGGCTCCCCGGCTCTCAGGTCTAGCGCCAACGAATCCCGATTGACCACGCCATGAACGACATCACATCAACCCGGACCGTCGGCTACATGACGCCAGAGCGCGAGATGCTCCGCCGGATCGCCCGGGACTTCACGGACAAGGAGGTCCTCCCGGTCGCGAACGAGCTGGACCCGAAGAAGGAGACGATCCCGCAGTCGTTGATCGACAAGATGGGCGAACTGGGCTTCTTCGGCATCGTGATCCCGGAGGAGTACGGCGGCGCCGGGCTGGGGGCGTTCGAGTACTGCCTGGTCGCCGAGGAACTGGCGCGGGGCTGGATGAGCGTCGCGAGCATCATCGCTCGCGGCAACGGGTTCTACCGCTCGATCCCGTTCGAGGGCGAGGAGCGCCTGAAGCGGATCAGGCTGATGGCCGAGGGCAAGTACCTCGGCGCGCTGGCGATGTCGGAGCCGGAGGTCGGGTCGGACATCTCGTCGATCACCTGCCGGGCGCGGATGGAGGACGACCACTGGGTGATCACCGGCAACAAGTACTGGTGCACCTTCGCCGACGGCGCGAACTTCATCCAGGTCATCGCGCGGACGGAGGGCGATCCGTCGAAGCGCCACGCGGCGCTCACCGGCATCGGGATCGAGAAGCCGCCCGGCGAGCTGCCGGAGGGCGTCACGGGCTCGCCGATCCCGAAGATCGGCTACCACGGCTGGAAGACGTGGGAGCTCCACTTCGACAACGTCCGCGTGCCGATCACGAAGCGCCAGAAGGAGGCCAAGGGTCAGGCGTTCTACGGCATGACGCGCGGCCTGCAGTCGGCGCGGGCGCACACCGCGGCCCGGTCGATCGGCCTTGCCCAGGGCGCGCTGGAACAGGCAATCGCCTACTCGAAGGAGCGCATCCAGTTCCGGCGGCCGATCGCGGACTTCCAGGCGATTCGCTTCAAGATCGCGAACATGGCGGCCGAGGTCGAGGCGGCGCGCCAGTTGAACTACTCGGTGTGCGCGAAGATCGACACCGGCGTGTCGTGCGCAAAGGAAGCGGCGATGGTGAAGTACTTCGCCGCCGAGATGTCGGAGCGGGTGTGCTCCGACGCGCTGCAGGTGCTGGCCGGCGCGGGCTACACGACGGACTACCCGGTGGAGCGTTACTGGCGCGACGCGCGCTTGACGAAGATCTTCGAGGGGACGTCGGAGATCATGCTGAAGATCGTGTCGGACGCGTTGCTGGGGAAGCCGTCGAGGAGGAGCTGAGGGGCGCGACCATTCAGAGGGTTGTCGTGGAATGGTCTTGACTATTCCACGATAGTGGGAAGAATGGTCGCGTGGACTCGGAATCACCGCGCATCTATGACCCGATCCTGAGGGAGCATCTCGGCCGGAATCGGCAGATGGCCTTCGTCAGCGGCCCGCGGCAAGTCGGCAAGACGACCACCTGTCGCGCCAGGGCCGATGCAACCCTCAACTGGGACGATCTCGACCATCGGGAACTCGTGCTCGCCGGTCCCCGGCGAGTTGTCGAGGCGTTGGAGCTGGACCGCTTGTCCGAGACTCCGCCCGTCGTGCTGTTCGACGAGCTGCACAAGTTCGCGCGCTGGAAGTCCTTCCTCAAGGGGCTCTTCGACAGCTACGGGGACCGGATGAAGATTCTGGTCACTGGCAGCAGTCGGCTGGATGTCTACCGGCGCGGTGGCGACAGCCTGATGGGGCGCTACTTCCTCTACCGGATGCACCCCTTTTCGGTGGCTGAGGTTGCGCCGCGTGATCTGGCCGAGCCGCCTGGCCTCCCCGGTTCGCCCCGGGAGATTGACGACGGCGACTTCGAGGCGCTCTGGCAGCACGGCGGTTTTCCCGAGCCGTACCTGAGGCGCGACATCCGCTTCACCCGTCGCTGGCGGACTCTCCGGTTCGCGCAACTGGTCCGCGAGGAGGTGCGAGACCTGACCCGAATCCAGCAACTGGACCAGTTGGAGGTCCTGGTGCGTCTGCTCTCCGACCGCTCTGGACAGCAGATCGTCTACGACAATCTCGCCAGGCAGGTCCGGGTGGCGGCCGACACCGTGCGCCGCTGGGTCGCCACGCTCGCTGACCTTCACCTGGGTTTCCTGGTGCGCCCCTGGTTTCGCAACCTCTCTCGGTCGCTGCGCAAGGAGCCCAAGTGGTACCTGCGGGACTGGTCGGGCGTCGAGGACCCTGGCCAGCGCGCCGAGACCTTCGTTGCCTGCCACCTCGCCAAGGCCGTCGACGGCTGGAACGATCTCGGCTTGGGCGACTTCGAACTCGCCTACTTGCGAGACAAGGAGAAGCGCGAAGTCGACCTGATCGTCGTGCGGGATGGCGAGCCCTGGATCCTTGTCGAAGTCAAGCACGGCGGCGACTCGCTGAGCCCTCACCTCCGCTACTACCAGGACCGTCTGCGGGCGCCCTTCGCCTTCCAGGTTTCCGTCTCGGCTGACTACGTCGACCGGAGCTGCTTCGAGGAGCCGGGAAGGCCCTTGATCGTCCCGGTGCGAACGTTGCTGTCGCAACTCTTGTGATCGGCCGATCCCACCGTGAATTGCCGGTGACCTACACTTCGGAGGCGCAGCGCCGGTTCTCGCCGGCATCCGGAGGCTGCGGGGAGGCCGGAAAGTGGAGAAAACACGATGAGACTTGCCAACCATCTCTGGGACCGTTTCGGTCGCTTGACCCTGGACGACATTCCCGAGTCGGCCCGTACCGTGGCGGGCCAGTGCGTGCTCGACTGGTTCGGCTGCGCGCTGGTCGGTAGCCGCGAGCCGTTGTCCGGGATCCTGCGCGACGAGCTGGGTGGCCAGAGCGGGCCGTGCTCCATCGTGGGCACGGAGTTGCACTGCGCGCCCGGCGTCGCGGCGCTCGTCAACGGCGCGGCCGGCCACGCGCTCGATTTCGACGACACGCACAGCATGATGGGCGGGCATCCGACGGTGCCGGTGTTCCCGGCTGCGCTGGCGCAGGCCCAGGAGATGGGTGCGAGCGGCGAGCGACTGCTGGTCGCGTTCGTGGTCGGCATCGAGGTGGAGTCGCGGGTCGGTGCGCTCATCGGAGGCGCTCCCTACAAGAAGGGCTGGCACTCGACGTCGACGATTGGCGTCCACGGCGCCGCGGCCGCGGCGTGCCACCTGATGGGCGCGAGCAACGAGCAGTTCGCGCACGCGCTTGGCCTGGCGGCGTCCCAGGCCAGCGGTCTCAAGGCGAACTTCGGCACGATGACGAAGCCGTTTCATGCCGGGCACGCCGCCGAGCGCGGCTTGCTGTCGGCACGGCTGGCGATGCGGGGCTTCACCTCGAACCCCGAGGCCGTCGACGGGCGGCAGGGCTATGCCGATGCGGCGGCTTCAGGCCACGAACAGGTCAACTGGCAGCGGCTCGAGGAGCAGGACGGGCGCTTCCTAATCGAGGACACGCTGTTCAAGTACCACGCTGCCTGCTACCTGACGCATGCGGCGATCGAGTCGGTGGGTCGGCTGCGGCCGCGATTGGCGGCCGAGGGGGTCGCGGCGGGGGACGTCGAGAAGGCGGTCGTCACAGTGCATCCGGGCTTGCTCGACGTTTGCGGCATCCCGGAACCGAAGACGGGGCTGGAGGCGAAGTTCAGTCTGGTCGCGACGACGTCGCTGGCGATGCTGGGGATCGACACGACGGATACCGGCACCTTTGTCGACGAGACGCTTGAGAACCCGGACGTTGGGCGGATGATCGACAGGGTCGAGGTGCGGACCGATCGCGGGCTTGGCCACACGCAGGCGCGGGTCGAGTTGCGGGCGAACGGGCATTCGCTCGAGGAGTTCCACGACACGGGGATTCCGGCGACGGATCTCGAAGCGCAGGGGGCGAAGCTGGCCGCGAAGATGACCGGGCTGACGGCGCCGTTGCTTGGCGCGGAGGCGAGTGAGCGGTTGCGGGAGGTGTCGCTGCGGTTGGACGTGGTGGAGGACGTCCGCGATTTGGCAGGGCTCGTGAGCGGTTCGCGGGAGGCGGCTTGAGGGTCGGCGGGTAGGTGGAAAGGCGGAGCCGGCCTTTGGCCGGCGCGTGTTTCTGGCCGCCTTCGGCGGCGAGCGGACCAGAAGGTCCGCGCACCCAGAGAACGTGCGTCGGGTTCTGCGAAGTGCTCTGCTGCAGTTGGGTTGCGCCCGGAGCGGCGCCATGTCATCCGCATGTAGAGAAACGAGCCACACCGGGCTGTATCTCTGGGTGCGCGGACCTTCTGGTCCGCTTCGGGCGCAGCCGCGGAGCGGCGAAGCCCGCCAATAAACAGCCGCCGGCCGCAGGCCGGCGACCTTGCCCCTACCCCTCAATCCCCCCGATACACATGTACTTGATCTCGAGGTAGTCGTCGAGCCCGTACTTCGACCCTTCGCGGCCGTGGCCGGACTCCTTCATGCCGCCGAAGGGGGCCATTTCGTTGGAGATGATGCCTTCGTTGATGCCGACGATGCCGTACTCGAGGGCCTCGCTGACGCGCCAGATGCGGCCGACGTCGCGGGCGTAGAAGTAGCTGGCCAGGCCGAACTCGGTGTCGTTGGCCATGGCGATCGCTTCCTCTTCGGTGCTGAACTTCAGGAGCGGCGCGATGGGTCCGAAGATCTCTTCGCGGAAGACGCGCATGTCGTCCGTCACGCCGGTGAGGATCGTGGGCTGGACGAAGCAGTCGCCGAGATCGGACGGGCCGCCGCCGATCTCGACCGTGGCGCCGCGGTCCACCGCGTCGGTGACGCGACTCGTCACGTTCGCGACGGCCTCCGTGCTGATCAGCGGGCCCACCGTGACGCCGTCCTCGGTGCCGTCGCCCATCTTGATCCCGGACACCGCCGCGGCGAGTCTCTCTGCGAACTCGTCGTAGACGCCTTCCTGGACCAGGATGCGGTTGGCGCAGACGCAGGTCTGGCCCGCGTTGCGGAACTTGCAGATCATGGCGCCGGCGACCGCCGCGTCCAGGTCGGCGTCGTCGAACACGATGAAGGGCGCGTTGCCGCCCAGTTCCATCGACATCCGCTTCATCGTGCCCGCGCATTGGGTCATGAGCAGCTTGCCCACCGCGGTCGAGCCGGTGAAGGTGAGCTTGCGGACCGTCGGGCTGGACGTCAGCTCCTTGCCGATCTCCTCGGTCTGGCCGCAGAGGATGTTGATCACGCCGGCCGGGATCCCCGCCCGCTCCGCCAGCTCGGCCAGCGCATTGGCTGACAGCGGCGTCTCGTTGGCCGGCTTGCAGACCACCGTGCAGCCGGCGGCGAGGGCCGGTGCGATCTTGCGTGCGAGCATCGCGTTGGGGAAGTTCCAGGGCGTGATGCAGGCCACCACTCCCACGGGCTGCTTGATGCAGACGACGCGCTTGTCGTTGGAAGGCTGGGGGATCGTGTCGCCGTAGATCCGCTTGGCCTCTTCGGCGAACCACTCGACGTAGCTGGCGCCGTAGGCGATCTCCCCGCGGGCCTCGAAGAGGGGCTTGCCCTGTTCCGCCGTCATCATCCGGGCCAGGTCTTCCTGGCTCTCCATGATCAGGTCGAACCAGCGCCGCAGCAGCGCGGCGCGCTCCTTGGCCGTGGTGTGCCGCCACTGCTCGTAGGCCTTTGCGGCAGCCTCGATGGCGCGCTTCGTTTCGGCGCCGCCGCAGCAGGCGACCTCGGCAAGGAGTTCGCCGTTGGCCGGGTTCTCGACGGCGAAGGTCTCGCCGGAGTCCGCATCGACCCACTGGCCGTCGATGTAGGCCTGGGCTTGAAGCAGACCGGGGTCGTCCAGGTCGGGAAGGGACGTGGGGACGCTGGTGGGTTCGGAGGCGGCGATGCTCATGGGTCACTTCCTGTCGGTTGGCCGAAATGGTCGCCGCTTCGCGGCGCGTTGTCTTCCGCGGGTCAGAAGACCCGCGGCCACAGCCGGCGGGGGCGCCGGCGCACCCAGTTTGATCCTATAGAGCAGCGGGGACGCCGGCGCATCCAGTTCCCTCGCGGCCGGCAGCCCCGAGCCGCTAGATTGTGTCAGCCCCGCGGGCGTCCGGCGGCGGGGCAGTCCGAGACGCGATGGTCCGTTTGTCCGACATGCCCGAAGTCGAAGCCGCCCACGTGGTGGCGAAGGAGTGCGTGCCGTTCGCGACGCGGCCGTGGGTCGATGGTCCGCCGCTGGCGGAGCGGCGCGTGGCGCTGGTGACTTCGGCCGGCCTGCACCGGGTGGGCGACCGGGCCTTCTCGACGGTCGATCTGAGCTACCGGGTGATCCCGGGCTCCATCTCGACCAGCGACCTGACGATGACGCACTCGTCCGTTCACTTCGACCGGACCGGCTTTCGCGAGGACGTGAACGTCGTGTTCCCGCTGGATCGCCTGCGCGAGCTGGAGAGCGAAGGGGCCATCGGCTCGGTGGCCGACTTCCACTACTCGCTGATGGGCGCGGGTTGGCCGCCCGAGGCGATCGAACCGACGGTGCGTGAGCTCGCCGCGCGGCTCAGGGAGGACGAGGTGGAGGCGGTCTGCCTCTGCCCCGTGTGACCGAACTGCACCCGCGCCGTGGGCGCGGTAAGTCACTTCCTGGAAGATGAAGGCATCGCGACGACGGGCATCAGCCTGGTGCGGGTCAACACGGAGCGGATGGAGCTGCCCAGGTTCCTGTGGGTGCCGTTCGAGCTGGGACGGCCGTTCGGCGCGCCTCACGAGCCGGACTTCCAGCGCCGCGTCCTGCGGGCGGCGCTCGGGTTGCTGGAGCGCCGGGACGGTCCGGTCGTCCTGGAGGACTTTCCAGACGACGCGCCTGCTGTTGACGATGACGACGACGGCGGCTGGTCGTGTCCAGTCTCGTTCGGTGCTGCCGGTGCTGCCGGTGCTGCCGGTGCTGCCGGTGCTGCCGGGGCCGACGGGGCCGCTGCCGCCGATGCGTGGCTGGCAGGCGAGGTCCTCGCGGAACTGCGACGTCTCGCGCCCTGGCAGGAGGCCTACGCGGCGCAGCGTGAGCGGTCCGCGCCGCCGGCTAGCGGCCTGAGCCACGAGCAGATCGTCCGGGGACTGGGCGAACTGGCCGGCGGCGCCAACGACCCCTCTGTCGCCACGAACCTGCCGCTGCCGGAGTGGGTGCGCCTGGGCTGCGACGACCTGCGCACCTGGTACATGGAGGCGGCCCAGGGCCGGCCCGGCCGGGCCACTTCTCTCGAACTGCGGGACTGGTTCTGGCGCGAGACGGCGCTGGCGCGGCTGATCGGCGCCGCCGCGGTGCGCCTCGCCGGCTCGGAACACAGCGCGCTCGGCATGTTCGGCCGCCGCGCCATGGTCCCCCGCGTCTACATGGACGATCTGATGCCCGGCGTCGAGCCGTTCATCTAGAAGCTAGCATCGGCCAAATGAACATCACGCCGCTCTCCCCCGCCCTCGGCGCCAACATCGACGACGTCGACCTGGCCGCGGTCTCCGACGCGGACTTCGAGACGATCTACCAGGCGTGGCTCGACCACGGCGTCCTCCGCATTCGCGGCCAGAGCCTCGACGACACGGAACTTGAGCGCTTCAGCGCACGCTTCGGGCCGCTCGAGAAGATCCCGGTCAAGCTGCCGGAAGAGAAGCTGAGGAAGATGTTCGACAGCCTGTACGTCACGCCGCTCTCGAACATCAGGAAGAACGGCAAGCCGATCGGCGGTCTCGGCAACGCGGAGGCCAGGTGGCACTCCGACATGACCTACGAGGAGACGCCCCCGCCGGCCAGCGTCCTGCTCAGCATCGAGGTGCCGGACGAAGGCGGCGACACCCAGTTCGCCTGCCAGCAGGCGGCTCTGGAGTCCCTGCCGCCGGCGCTCCGCCAGCAGGCGGAGAAGATCGAGATCAAGCACGACGCGGCGCACACCAGCATCGGCCAGTTGCGGGTCGGTTTCGAGGAGGTGGACAGCCCGAGAGAGTCCCCCGGCGCGGTCCATCCGGCGATCCTGCGCCACCCGGAGACCGGTCGCGAGGGCCTCTATCTCGGCCGGCGCGAGTGGGCGTACGTGATGGGGTTGGAAGTCGACGAGAGCGAGGCCCTGCTCGACGAACTCTGGAGCTACGCGGCGCTGCCCGAGAACGTCTGGACCCAGAAGTGGACCGTCGGCGACGTGCTCATCTGGGACAACCGTCGCGTTCTTCATCGGCGCGACGCCTTCCCCGACCACCTGCGACGACTGATGAAGCGCTGCCAGGTACTGGCGCGCGAGGCCTAGCACCGCAGTATGGTCGCCGTTTCGCGGTAGGGAGTCACTCTGAGTCAGCTCCTGCAGGTTCTCATCAATGGTCTGGCCGTCGGCTGTATCTACGGCCTGATCGCTCTCGGCTTCGTCCTCGTCTACAAGGCGACCGAGATGGTGAACTTCGCCCAGGGCGATCTGATGATGCTGGGCGCCTTCATGGCGGTGACCCTGATCGGCGACGTCGGCATGCCCTGGGTGCTGGGGCTGGTGCTGTCGGTACTGGCGCTGGCGGTCTTCGGCTATCTGCTCGACGCCTTCGTGCTGCGCCGCGTTCTGGGCGAACCGCAGTTCGCCATCGTGATGCTGACGATCGGGCTGGGCTTCATCTTCCGCGCCGTGGCGGGACTCGTGTGGGGCTACGACCCGCGGAGCTTTCCCACGCCGTACACCGGCGAGTCGCTGCGGGTCGGCGAAGTCGTCGTGAGCTACGAGAACCTGGCGATCCTGCTGGGCACCCTGGTCCTCTGCATCGTGCTGTTCCTCTTCTTCCGCCACACGCGGCTCGGCATCGGCATGCAGGCCACGTCGCAGAACCAGCTCGCGGCCTACTACGTCGGGATCCCGGTCAAGCGGGTCTTCTCCCTGGTTTGGGCGATCTCCGCGGGAGTCGCCGCCGTGGCCGGGATCCTCCTGGCGCCCGTCTCGCTCGTCCAGCCGGGGATGGGGTTCATCGGGATCAAGGCCTTCGCGGCCGCGGTGATCGGCGGCTTCGGCTCGATTCCCGGCGCGCTGCTCGGCGGCTGGATCATCGGCGTCTCGGAGCAGTTCGCGGGGGTCTACCTGCCCGCCGGTTTCCAGGAGATGGCCGCCTACGGGATTCTCATCCTGGCCCTGATCCTGCGGCCCGAAGGCCTGTTCGCGCAGATTCAGCGCAAGAAGGTCTGACGGCCGGCGAGCACCATGCGGTTTCTCTTCAAGACTCACTACAACCAGGACATCGACCACCTGAAGCATGGTGGCGACCGGTTCTGGTACGGCCTGCTCCTCGTGCTGGTCGCGGCGGCGCCGGCGGCGCTCGGCACCTTCTACCTGGGCGAGCTCAACCTGGTGATGATCTACGCGATCGCCGGCGTCGGTCTGATGCTGCTCGTGGGCTACACCGGCCAGGTGAGCCTGGGCCACGCGGCGTTCCTGGCGATCGGCGCCTATACCCACTCGCTCCTTCTGGGCGCCGGCGTCCCGTTCCTCCTCTCGCTCGTCGCGGCGGTCCTGGTCTCGGCGCTCGTCGGCGCCGGCGTGGGGTGGATCGCGCTCCGGATGACGGGCATCTATCTCGCCATCGCCACCCTGGCCTTCGCCATGCTCACCGAGCAGACGATCTCGCGCGCGGAGTGGCTCACCGGGGGCTTTCGCGGCCTCGCCGTTCCGCAGGCGAGCCTCTTCGGGATGCCGCTCACGGAAGGCTGGCAGCACTACTACGTGACGCTCGCGCTCCTCGTCGTGACGCTTCTTGCGGCGCTCAACATCCTGCGGTCGTCGACGGGAAGAGCGATGGTCGCCATCCGGGACTCGGAGATCTCGGCGGAGAGCGTCGGCATCAACCTGGCCGTCTACAAGACCCTCGCTTTCGCTCTCAGCGCCGGCATCACCGGCCTCGCCGGCGCTCTTTTCGCGCATCGCCTCGGCTACCTCTCGCCCGACGCCTTCACGTTCCTCATCTCGCTGCAGCTCCTCCTGATGGTGGTGGTTGGCGGGGTCGGCTCGATGCGGGGCGTCATCTTCGGCGCGCTCTTCATCGGCCTTTTGCCTCAGCTCCTCGCGATCGCCCGCGACACGCTGCCGCCGCAGATCGCTCAGGCTCCCGGCCTCGAGCCGGGCATCTTCGGCCTGATCCTCGTGCTGGTGATCCTCTTCGAGCCCCAGGGCATCTTCGGCCGCTGGCTCAAGATCAAGAGCTACTTCCAGTTGTTCCCGCTCTATCGCCGGGCGACGCACCGCCGCCAGAAGACCTACCTGCGCACGGAGCGACTGAGGTGAGCTACCTCGCCGTTACGGACCTGTCGATCAGCTTCGGGGGCATTCGCGCCGTCGACGACGTGAGCTTCGAGGTCGAGGAGGGCGAGGTGTTCGCCATCATCGGACCGAACGGCGCCGGCAAGACGACGCTCTTCAACCTGGTGAGCGGCATCTACTTTCCCGACGGCGGGAGCGTGCGGTTCGCGGGCCGGGACATCACCTCGCTGCCGGCGCATCGCATCGCGCCGCTCGGCCTCGCGCGCACCTTCCAGAACATCGAGCTCTTCGAGCACGCGACCGTTCTGCAGAACCTCCTCATCGGCCGTCATGTCCACCGGCGCTCGAGGGCGCTGTCGCATCTCCTGTTCCTCCCTTCGGTGAGGCGGGAGGAGCTCGAGCACCGGCGCCGCGTGGAGGACGTGATCGACCTCCTCGAGCTCGCCCATTACCGCGAGCAGAGGATCGCGAACCTGCCCTACGGGGTGCGCAAGGTCGTGGAGGTGGGCCGCGCGCTCTGCCTGGAGCCGAAGCTCTTGCTCCTCGACGAGCCGACCTCCGGGCTGAACCCCGAGGAGAGCGAGGACATGGGGTTCTGGATCGAGGACATCAACCGCGATCTCGGCGTCACGGTCGTCATGGTGGCGCACGACATGGGCCTCGTGAGCCGGGTGGCGGGGCGGGTGCTCGCCCTGAACGAAGGTCGCGTGATCGCGGAGGGAAGCGCCGCGGAGGTGCAGAAGAACCCCGCCGTCGTCGACGCCTACCTGGGAGCGGACTGAGTGCTGCTGGAGCTCAAGAACGTCGAGACCTACTACGGTCCGATCATGGCGATCCGCGGCGTCAGCCTCGCGGTGCCCGAAGGCCGGATCGTCGCCGTGCTGGGCGCCAACGGCGCGGGCAAGACGACCATCCTCCGTACGATCTCCGGCGTGATGGATCCCCAGAAGGGCGAGATTCTCTTCGCCGGCGAGGACATCGCACGTCGCGATCCCGACGCCGTGATGCGCCTTGGCCTGAGCCACGTGCCGGAGGGCCGGGAGGTCTTTCCCTTCCTCTCGGTGAACGAGAACCTGCAGATGGGCGCCTTCAGCCGCCGCGACCGCGCCGGCATCGCCGACGATCTGGAGCGCGTCTACGACTACTTCCCGGCGCTCGCCGATCGGGGCTCGCAGCCGGCGAGCCAGCTCTCCGGCGGCGAGCAGCAGATGCTCGCCATCGGACGCGCCCTGATGGCGGATCCGAGGATGCTGCTGCTCGACGAGCCGTCGCTCGGCCTGTCTCCGATCCTGGTCCACCAGATCTTCGAGATCATCAGGCGCATCAACGAAGAGGCGGGCATGACGATCCTCGTCGTGGAGCAGAACGCCCACGTCGCGCTGCGGCACTCGCACTACGGCTACGTGCTCGAGAACGGAAGGGTGGTCATGGACGACACCTGCGAGAAGCTCGAGAGCTCGCCGGACATCCAGGAGTTCTATCTCGGCATGAAGGACCAGATGCCGAGGGGGGTCCGCCGGTGGAAGAAGCGCAAGACCTGGAGGTGAGGATGGGCGGCCCCGAATCGAACCCCGATCTGGTGCGTGAGACGCGCGCGACCGACGACGGCCACAAGGTCGAGTTCTGGCGCGACACGAGCTTCGCCGGCACCGTACCGACCATGTTCTGGAGCCGCGTCGAGAGGTACGGCGACCGCATCGCGATGCGGGAGAAGGACTTCGGCATCTGGCAGGACGTCTCCTGGCGCACCTTCGGCGAGAAGGCGCGCCACACGGGGCTGGGGCTGCGGTCGCTCGGCTTCGGCAAGGGCGACGTCGCCTGCATCCTCTCCAACACGATCGTCGAGTGGATGTTCGCCGACATGGGGGTGCTCGGCGTCGGCGGCGTGTGCGCGGGGATCTACCCGACGGACGCGGCCGAGCAGGTGGACTACCTGGTCAACGACTCGGGCTGCAAGGTGATGTTCGTCGAAGACGAGGAGCAGCTCGACAAGGTGCTCGAGGTGCGCGAGAAGTGCCCCACGCTCGAGCGGATCGTCATCTTCGACATGGAGGGCTTGCGGGACTTCGAGGATCCGCGGGCCATGAGCTACGACGACCTGCTCGCGCTCGGACGCGAACAGGACGAGCTCCACCCCGAGGCCTGGGCCGAGTGCATCGAACTGGCGAAGCCCGAGGACCTGGCGATCCTCGTCTACACCTCCGGCACCACCGGGCCTCCGAAGGGGGCGATGATCAGCCACCACAACCTCGTGTTCCAGTGCGTCAACGCCCCGCACGTCCTCTCGCAGAACGAGGACGACGAGCGGATGGCCTTCCTCCCGCTCTGCCACATCGCCGAGCGGATCTTCGTCTACGGCTCCCTCTACACCGGCACGAAGCTCAACTTCGTCGAGAATCCGGAAACGGTGCCCGAGAACGCCCAGGAGATCCAGCCGACGCTGTTCTTCTCCGTGCCGCGCGTGTGGGAGAAGTTCTACTCGGCCATCAGCATCGCCCTCTCCGACGCCACCTTCCTGCAGCGATGGGCGTACGAAAAGGCGATAGGGATCGGCTTCAAACGGGCGGACAGACGCCTCGCAGGCGAGAAGCCCGGGGCGCTCCTGGAGCTCGCCTACCGCATCGGCGATGCGCTCGTGCTGCGCAACATCCGCAGGTTCCTGGGCCTCGACCGCTGTCGCTGGATCGGCACCGGCGCCGCGCCGATCTCACCCGATCTGATCCGCTGGTACCTCGCACTCGGCATCGACATGGTGGAGGGCTACGGCCAGACCGAGAACACCGGCATCGCCGCGATCCACCAGCCGGACGCGATCAAGCCCGGAACCGTCGGCCGCTCAGTGCCCTACGGCGAAATCAGGATCTCCGAGGAAGGCGAGATCCTGATCCGCGGGGAGTTCGTCTTCATGGGTTACCTCAACCAGCCGGAGAAGACGGCCGAGACGATTCGTGACGGCTGGCTCCACACCGGCGACGTCGGCGAGATCGACGACGAGGGCTTCCTCAGGATCACCGACCGGATGAAGGACATCATCATCACGGCCGGCGGCAAGAACATCACGCCGAGCGAGATCGAGAACCAGCTCAAGTTCTCGCCCTACATCGCCGACGCGGTGGTGATCGGCGACAAGCGCAAGTTCCTGACATGTCTCGTGATGATCGACCACGACAACGTGGTCAAGTACGCTCAGGATCATCACGTTCCCTTCACCAACTACCAGAGCCTGTGTGCCGCGGAGAAGATCGTCGAGCTGATCCAGGCTCAGGTGGAGGCCGTCAACGCGAAGTTCGCGCGCGTCGAACAGGTGAAGAAGTTCCGCCTGATCGACCAGGAGCTGACCCCCGAGGACGACGAGCTCACGCCGACGATGAAGCTCAAGCGCAAGTTCGTGAACGAGAAGTACCGACCCCTGATCGATTCGATGTACGGAGGACAGCAGGCATGACCGATAGACACCGTTCCCTCACCGTCGCTTGTATGTTGATCGGCGCCGTCCTGGCGGGATGCGGGGGCTCCGACCCCGAGACTTCGGAGGCCGCCGGGGAGATCGTGCTCGGCACCTACAGCGACCTGTCCGGTCCGGCCGCGGCCATCGGTGTCGGCAGCGTCAACGCGGCGCGAATGATCTTCGATCGCGCGAACGAGGAAGGCGGCATCCACGGCCGCCAGATCCGCTTCGTCGTCGAGGACGGCCAGTACCAGGTGCCTCGCGCGGTCCAGGCGGCCAACAAGCTGATCCACCGCGACGAGATCTTCGCCATGGTGGGCGCCCTCGGGACGCCGATGAACAACGCCGTGATGAGCAGCCAGTTCGAGGCGGGCGTTCCGAACATCTTCCCGCTCTCGGGCGCGCGCTCGATGGCGGAACCGCTGCATCCGCTGAAGTTCGCCGGTATCTCCACCTACTACGAACAGATACGCGCCGCCACGAAGTACTTCATCGAGGAGAGGGGCAAGGAGCGCATCTGCACGATGGCCCAGGACACCGACTTCGGAACGGAGCTGACCGACGCGGCGAACGATCAGCTCGGCGAGATGGGACGCGAGGTCACCGACTCGACCGCCCACAGGCCTCTCGATACCGATTTCAGCGCGGCGATCCTCAAGCTCCGGCAGGCCGACTGCGACCTGATCCTGCTCGGAACGATCATCGGCGACACGATCCTGGCGATCTCGGCGGCACGGGGGATCGACTGGGACGTCGACTTCGTCGGCACGATCGCGGCGTTCGAGTCCGAGGTCGCGGAGGCGGAGGGCGGCGTGACGAACGGCTTCTACGCGATGACGTCCTTCGAGTTCCCCTACCCCGATCACCCCCGCCAGGAGGTCCGCGACTTCGTCGCCGCTTACGACGAACGTTACGGCCAGGAGCCCAACACCGGCTCGCTCTTCGGCTGGGTGGTCGCCGACTTCACGGTCCGTGCCCTGCGCGACGCCGGGCCGGACCTCACGGTCGACGGGCTGGTCGCGGCGATCGAGTCCGTAGACGACTACCAGGACATCTTCGGCGGCCCCGTCCTGAGCTTCGGGCCGGAGAAACACCTCGGCACGAACGAGTCCTTCCTGTCGCAAGTGCAGGACGGACGGTGGGTACGCGTGACCGAGAACCTGTCCTACTGACGCGCGGCTACTCCCCGCCCGTCGTCTCGATCACGCCGGGCAGGCGCGCCCTGGGCGGCTCCTCGTCGTTGTAGACGCAGGAGATGAAGCCCATCAGCATCTCGTCGGTCGACTCCGGCCCGAACGTCACGACGCGGTCCGGGTTGAAGCCCCAGCGCTCCGCCTCCTCGGGCGAGTTGTCGAACCACATGTCGATCCGCAGGGTGCTGCCCGCGGGCAGTACCTTCGGCTCGGAGTACCAGTAGATCTCCTGCCAGTCGAAGTCCCAGTCCGGGACGTGGAGGATCTGCTCTTCGCGGCCGTCCGGGTAGAGGACGGTGTACTTCGCCTCGCGGCCGCGCATGTGCATGTGGGGGAGCATGCCGAGGATCGTCACGTCGCGTTCGAACGTCCGTTCGGCCGTGTCGTGCCAGTAGTCGTGGTTGGCCGGAATCTCGAACTCGAAGTTGCTGATCGGGAAGAAGTGGATCGGGTGCTCGACCGGCTTCGTCGCGAACTTGAGCGCGATGGACGACTGGTCCCAGCCGCCGCTGCCGGGGCCCGGCTCCTTGTGGTAGTGCAGGTCGAAGGTCAGCGTGTCGCCGGTCCGCAGCAGCGAGCCGTAGCCCTCCGGCCACACATGCGGCGGCGAACCGGAGGTGGCGCCGCCGAGATAGTTCCCGTCGCCGCGGGTCTCCTCGTCGTCCGGACTCTTGACGAAGATGTTGAAGTGGTGGACGAGTTCGCTGCCGCGGCGGAACTCGATCTCCTGCACCCACTTGTCCTCGGGCAGGAGGTCCGGCGTCAGGACCAGGCGGTGCTTGGTGTAGACGTCCTTGATGTCGTCATCGACGTAGTAGGGCTCGGGCATCTTGAGCACGAGGTCGGGATCGGTGAACACCCAGCCGTCGTCGTCGGGCCACTCGATGGGCGCGGGGCCGTTCTCGGGACGGCCGGACTGCGCGCCCGCCTCTGCCCAGCGCTTCAGCGTCGCGATCTCCCCGTCGGTCAGGCCGCGCTCGTTCCGGAACACGCCGTCGAAGTGCTCGGAGGCGTCCCACGGCGGCATCTCCTTCGACGCCGTCATCCGGACGATCGAGCGCGCCCAGGGCCGGGCCTCCTCGTACGTCGTGAGCGACATGGGCACGCCGCCCCGGTAGATCTTGCTGCCCGACGGCCGGTGACACTCCTGGCAGTTCTGCTGCAGGATGGGCAGGACATCCTCGTAGAATGTCGGCCCTTCCGCGTCTGCGGCGCCGTGGGCGGCCCCGGCAAGGACCAGGCAGAGCGCAAAACCAACCAGGCGTCGACTCGTCATCGCTACCCTCCCGCAAGTGTCCGGATCCGCGCGAGCTTACCGCAGCCGTTGGGCCTGCGGTCAAGCCGGCGGCGACCGTTTTCTGACCTCGGGCGTGGCCCTTCCGGTGGGCGCGAGCGGGTAGTGGCGGAACGTGGCCGTCAGGCGACGGGTGACCTCGAGAGTTCGCGTTCGGTAGCGCGGGAAACCGGTCCCTCGAGCATGGCCGCCATCGCGTCGAGCAGCGTCTCGAAGAACAGCTCGGCGTCGGCGCCGTCGAAGGCGCCGCCTGAGAGCGCCCGTTGGGCGAGGGCCAGCGCCGCCATCCGGTGCATCAGGTCGAAGCGCCGGTCCGCCAGCGCCTTGGGGATGCCAAGCTGCGCGCGGATGCGCTTCGCCACCTCGCCCACTCCCGCGCCCGTGTAGCGGGTCGCGCCCTCGCGGAGCTCTTCGCCGGGCAGGAACACGAGCTGCCCGACCACCTTGAGGAAGAGCGCGAACTCCGGATCCCGCCGGGCGATCCGCACGGGAGGCATGACCGCCACCTCGCACAGGCGGCGCACGTCCTGCACTTCGCCGGCGTCATCCAGCTCGTGGAGCATGCGCTCCCGCTCTTCCCCGATCTGTGCGCCGCGCTTGACGTACATGGCGTCGATGAGCCCCTCGCGGCCGCCGAAGTGGTACTGGAGGGCGGACTCGTTGCGCTGGCCCGCTTCGCGCAGGATGGCGCGAGTGGAGGTCGGGCCGACGCCCTGCTCGGCGAAGAGTCTCTCGGCGGCTCGAAGCAGCTTCTCCCGCGTTGTCTCGCCGGCCGTCATCGTCGCCGCGCGTGCCCCGCCGCTCATCGCAACCCGGGGACCTGCTTCGCCGCCATGGGGAGGGAAGGACTAATGACATTCATCAGCACTAATGATAGACATTAGCAGGTCGGTCCCAAGGCATGACTCACGGGTCCATCTCCAGACGACGAAGGAAGCGCCGGGGCGGCGTGCGAGTGCTGGCGTCGGCGCTCATGGCGGCAGCGGCCCTGCAGGCGTCCGCGTCGACGGCGGCGGAGTCCGTGGCTCCTGCCGCGCCCGGGCCGAACGTCGTCGTCGTGGTCGCGGACGATGTCGGCTTCACGGACCTGGGCGCGTACGGCAGCGAGATTCGCACGCCGCACATCGACGCGGTCGCCGCGCGCGGCGTGCGCTTCTCGAACTTCCATGCTTCGCCGATGTGCTCTCCGTCGCGGGCGATGCTGCTCACCGGTGTGGACTCGCACCTGACCGATGTCGCCAGCCTGCATGTGGCCACGCCGCTTCGTCATCGCGGTCGACCGGGCTACCGCGGCGAGTTGAGCACCGACGTGGTCACGATCGCCAGCCGGCTGCGGGCCGCGGGCTACCGCACTTACATGAGCGGCAAGTGGAACCTCGGCCACGGCCCCACCTCGCTGCCCAGCGCGCGCGGATTCGATCGCACGTTCGCGCTTGACGCCACCGGCGCTGACAACTTCGAGAAGAAGCCCTACCTGCCCATCTACGGCGAGCCTCCCTGGTTCGCCGACGGCGAGCCGACCGATCTGCCGGACGATTTCTATTCGTCGGAGCACCTCGTGGACAAGCTCGTCGAGTTCATCCACATGGACCGGGCCGCGGGTGGGGTGCCACAGCCCTTCTTCGCCTACCTCGCCTTCCAGGCGGTCCACTTGCCGGTTCAGGCGCCGCGGGAGTTCATCGAGGGATACGAGGGCGTCTACGACGAAGGATGGGATGCGCTGAGGAGAGAGCGTCATCGCCGCGCCGTCGAAGCCGGTGTCTTTCCCCCCGGAGCCGCGCCGTCGACCATCCCCGAACAGGCGGACTGGGATGCTCTCTCGCCGGAGGAGAAGGCGTTCGCCGCGAAGAACATGGCGGTCAACGCGGCGATGCTCGAAGCGATGGACCACCACTTCGGTCGACTCGTCGAGTACCTCGGGGAGGAAGGGCTCCTGGAGAACACCGTTTTCGTCGTGCTGTCCGACAACGGTCCGGAGGCCGGCGACCCGGCCCAGAGCGGTCAGTTCGCGCGCTGGGCGGAGCGTGTCGGCTACCGCCGCGATCTCGAGACGCTCGGCGAGAAGGGGAGCTACGCGATCATCGGCCCGCACTTCGCGCGGGCTGCGGCCGCTCCGCTCGCGTACTACAAGTTCCACGGCGGCGAGGGCGGGATTCGCGTCCCGTTGATCCTCGCCGGGCCTGGCATCGAGGCGCGAGGAGTCGCCCCGGCTTTCTCCTTCGTGACGGATCTCGTCCCCACGATCCTCGAACTCACCGGAACGGGGGACGACACTCCGTCCGGCGCGCATCCCATCGATGGCCGCAGCCTTGCTCCGGCGCTGCGCGATCCGTCAGCCCGGATCCATCCGCCGCCCGACGCCGTCGGCTTCGAGACCGCGGGCCACAAGGGCGTCTTCAAGGGCGACCACAAGCTCGTCCGCGTCGGCGCTCCGGTCGGCGACGGCCATTGGCGCCTCTTCAACCTCGCGGAGGACCCGGGCGAGACCCGCGACCTGGCCGCCGAACAGCCGGAGCGGTTCGCCGAGATGCTGGCGGACTACGAGGCCTACGCGGAGCGCGTGGGCGTGCTCGAAGTCCCGGCCTTCTATTCACCGGCCCGACAGCTTGCGATCAACTACTTCACCGACCGCGCAAAGGAGACCTTCATGAAGACCAGGTTATGGACCGGAGCAGGGCTGGCCGTCGTCGTTCTGGCGGCCGCCGCCTGGCTGGGACTGCCGAGAGTGCTCGTCGGCCTCGGCCTTCACGCCCACTACGAGATTCCGGCGATCGATCTCGCCGGCAAACGCGCTCTCATCGTGACGACCAGCCACGACACGCTGGGCGACTCGGGCAAGGCGACCGGTGTCTGGGCCTCGGAGATGACGGTGCCCTACTACGCGTTCACGGAGGCCGGAATGGCGGTCGACGTGGCGAGTATCCAGGGCGGCGCGATCCCGGTCGAGCGCCAGTCCGTTCGGTGGCCGGTCGCCACCGCGGCGGACAAACGCTACCTCCGTGACACCGAGTTTCGATCCAAGGTCGAGGACTCGCTGGCGATCGACGACGTCGACGCGAGCGCCTACGACATCGTCTTTCTCGCCGGCGGTTGGGGCGCGGCGTACGACTTCGGCCAGTCGGATGACCTGGGCAGGAAAGTCAGCGAGGCGTACGCCCGTGAAGCCGTGGTCGGCGGCGTGTGCCACGGTCCCCTGGGACTGCTCCAGGCGATGACTCCGGCCGGAGAACCACTGGTGCGGGGGCGTCGCGTCTCGGCCGTTTCGGACAAGCAGATCGAGGAGCTCGGCATCACCTTCACGCCGATGCACCCGGAGCGTGACCTGCGGGCCGCCGGAGCCCTGTTCGAGAGCGAGACCAGGTTTCGCGACATGCTCGCGAGCCGCGTCGTCGTCGACGGCCGTCTGGTGACGGGCCAGAACCAGAACAGCGGCGCCGAAACGGCGCACCGGATGATGGAGGTTCTGCTGGCGTCGCCCGGTCGTCAGCCCGAGAAGTAGACCATCACGGCGGCGACGATCAGCACCAGGACGACCGACAGCGTCCGGTCCAGCCGGCGCTTCGCCGGGTCGGACTCGGCCAGGAGGTCGGCGTTGCCGGCCCGACTCCAGGTCAGGCCGGCGACGCGCTGCTCGGAGGGCGGCGGGAACCAGAGGCTGACGGCTACCAGCACGGCGGCGCAGATCAGGAACAGGAAGATCGCCACATGCATGAAGTTGATGTCGGCGAAGGTGTAGAGGAAGCCGCTGAGGCTGTCCTTGTTCAGCTCCGCCACCAGGCGGCCCATGCCCAGGACGAAGCCGACCGCGAGTGACGCGATCGCGCCCTGGGCGTTGAGGCGCTTCCAGAACAGTCCCAGCAGGAAGACCGCGGTGATCGGCGGCGAGATGTAGCCCTGGACGCTCTGGAGGTACTGGTAGAGCGTGCCGGAGATGTTCTGCATCAACGGGATCCAGAGCAGGCCCAGGCCCACCAGGCCGATCGTCGCCGTCTGCCCGACGAGGACCAGGCGGCGCTCCGAGACGCCGGGGTGGAGCTTCTTGTAGATGTCGATCGTGATCAGCGTCGAGCAGGAGTTGAAGACGGAGGAGAGGCTGCTCATCAGCGCGGCCAGCAGTCCCGCGACGACGAGTCCGCGGAAGCCCGCCGGCAGGAGCGCGACGACCAGGGCCGGCAGCGCCTGGTCGGAGGAGGCGAGTTCGAGCTTCCCGGACTCGGCCAGGCAGTAGGCGATCACGCCGGGCACGACGAACAGGAAGAGCGGCAACTGCTTGAGAAAGCCGGCGAAGATCGTGCCGCGCCGGGCGTCGTCGATGCCGCGCGCCGAGAGCGCCCGCTGCACGATGAACTGGTCGGTGCACCAGTACCAGACCGCGATGATCGGCGCGCCGAAGGCGATGCCGGTCCACGGGAAATCGGGATCGGACATCGGCTTCCACATGTCGAAGAAGCCGGGACCGGCGGTCTCGACCATGACCCGCCAGCCGCCGAGTTCGGCGAGGCCGAGGATCGTCACCGTGGAGGCGCCGACGATCAGGACGATGGCCTGCAGGAGGTCCGTGTAGACGACCGCGCGGAGACCGCCGAGCACGGTGTAGACCCCGGTGATCACGACGACCACCAGGGCGCCCGTCCAGAAGTTGATCCCCATCAGGGTCTCGAAGACGACGCCGCCCGCGTAGATCGTCACCGAGATCTTGGTCAGGACGTAGCCGATGACCGAGATCACCGAGAGGTACCAGCGGGCCGCGGGCGAGTAGCGCCGCTCGAGGAACTCGGGCATCGTGAAGATGCCGCTCTTGACGTAGAACGGCACGAACAGCCAGCCGAGAATGAGCAGGATCAGCGAGGCCTGGAGCTCGAACTGGCCGAGAACGAGGCCGCTCTGGGCGCCGGTGCCGGCCAGGCCGACGAGGTGCTCCGAGCCGATGTTCGAGGCGAAGAGGGAGGCGCCGACGACGAACCAGCCAACGTTGCGGCCGGCGAGGAAGTAGCTCGACGAGGTGCGTTCGCCGTGCCGGACCCGCCGGATGGCCCAGAGCGCGATGGCGAAGACGCCGGCGAAGTAGAGGGCGACGACGGTCCAGTCGAGGGTCGTGATCTTCGCCGTCAGCATGGCGTGTTCTCCTTCCTCAGCAACCGGCCGTCAGCGCGGCGGGATCGGCCGGCGCGATCGCGATGCGCGAAAAACGAAGCGTGAAGGGTCCGTCCGTCGTGATCAGGAAGGGGGTGTCGATGCGGTCCATTTCGGCGCCGGAGGCCTCGAAGCAGCGGAGGGGAATCTGCAGAGTGTCCCATGTTCCTTCGGGAACGCCCGAGAAGACGGGCGTGACGAGGAGACCGCCGGTACAGGGGAAGCCGCAATCCATCCGCATCTGGACTCTCCCGGCGGGCGCCTGCTCCACCAGGAAGTCGATCTCGAGAGTCATGCCGGCAGCCGTTTCGGCGCGCAGGTCGATGGGACTCGACTGGAGGTAGATCTGGGCCTCGTTGCGGCCTCTCCACTGCGCCTTCCTCGCATCTTCCTGGACGTTGCGGTCGACTGCCGAGAGTACGACGCCGGACACGCGGCGGCGGGTCTGGCCGCGGCCGTCGGGGGCCGAGACGCGCCAGTCCGCCTCGTCGCCCAGGTAGAACTGCCACCCTTCCGCCGTCCGTCCTTCGAAGAGAACGCGGTCGGCCGACCCGCCAGCGTCCGTCGTGCGAACTGGCGTCGATCCGGCGGGCCGGGTCTCGTCCAGCTCGGGGAGGTCGCCCTCGTCGGCGTAGGTCAGGCCGTAGCCGTAGGGGAAGAGCGGGTCGTAGTCCGGGTCGCCGACGTTGAGGACCGTCTGGTCCAGCGAACGCGGCCAGGAGAAGGAGAGCTTGCCCTTGAAGTCGTGGGCGACTCCGCCGCCGGCCGCGCCGAAGATGACGTCGGCCACGCCGCCGCCCTCGGAGCCCGGCAGCCAGGCGGCGACGAAGGCGTCCGAGGCGTTGATCTCCGGGTTCGTCCACAGCGGGCGCCCGGACAGGAAGATCGTGACGACCGGAATGCCGGCGGCCTGGAGCCGACCCATCAGCTCGACGTCGGACTTGTCGCCCGGGCTGTACTCGAGGCTCGGGACGTCGCCCTGGCTCTCGGCGTAGGGCGTCTCGCCGGTCACGTAGATGGCCGCGTCCGGCAGCTCGCCGCTGTACGCGCATCCCTGGCAGAGGACGGCCCTGCCGCCCGCCGCCTCGACGGCCCGCTCGATGCCGGTCCAGATGGAGGTGGCGCCCGGGAAGTCGTCGTTCGTGTTTTCCGTTCCCTGCCAGGTCAGCGTCCAGCCGCCGCTCTGCCGGCCGATGTCGTCGGCCGCCGGCCCGGCGACCAGCACGAGCGAGGTCGGCGCGAGGGGCAGGAGGCCGTCGTCGTTCTTCAGCAGGACGAGGGACTCGCGCACCGCCTGCCGGGCCACCTCGCGATGCGAGGCTTCGCCCAGCAGCTCGAACCGTCCGCCGAGCGCCCGCTCCGAGGGCGGGCCGCTGTCGAACAGGCCGGCGCGGATCTTCACTCTCAGGATGCGCCGCACCGCGTCGTCAAGCCTTGCCTCGGAAATCGCGCCGGAACGCGCCTGCCGGAGCGTGTTCCGGTGGAGCGCCCTCCAGTCTTCCGGGACCATGAACAGATCGAGGCCGGCCTGGATCGTGTCGGCGCAGTCGTCGTTGCTGCAGCCGGGCAACTGGCCGTGGCCGTTCCAGTCGCCGACGACGAGGCCGTCGAACGCCATCCGGCCTTTCAGCACGTCGGTCAGGAGGCCGGCGTGGCCGTGCATCTTCCGGCCGTGCCAACTGCTGAACGAGGCCATGACCGCCTGCGCGCCGGCGTCGAGCGCGGCGACGTAGGGCGGGTTGTGGATGTCGCGGAGCTCCTCCTCGCTCGCCCGCGTGTCGCCCTGGTCAACGCCCTCGAAGGTGCCGCCGTCGCCCAGGAAGTGCTTCGCCGTGGCGACGACCCGCTCCTCGCCCAGGAAGTCCGGGCTGCCGACTTTGCCCTGAAGGCCCTCGACCAGCGCGCGCGCGTACAGGGTGACGATCTCCGGGTCTTCCGAGTAACTCTCGTACGTGCGGCCCCAGCGATCGTCCCGGGCCACGGCGACGGTCGGCCCGAAGTTCCAGTCGAGGCCGGTGGCGCGGACCTCGCGAGCCGTGATCTCGCCGATGCGGCGGATCAGATCCGGGTTCCGGGCCGCGCCGAGCCCGATGTTGTGGGGGAAGATCGTCGCGCCGATCACGTTGTTGTGGCCGTGCACCGCGTCCACGCCCCAGATCACCGGAATGCCGATGCCGCCGTCCGAGGTGTCGGTGGAGGCTTCGTGAAACGCGTCGGCCAGCGCCAGCCAGTCCTCCGGCGCGGCGTGCTTGTCGTTGCCGGGGAACGAGCCGCCGCCGTTCAGGACCGACCCGAGGTCGAATCTCCGCACGTCCCGCGGCGTGACGGAGCGGATCTCCGCCTGAATGATCTGGCCCACCTTCTCGCGGAGAGTCATCCGCTCGAGCAGATCGTCTACCCGCGCTTCGAGCTCGGGGTCGGCCGGAAGCGGCGAAGTGAGCTCGGGCCAGAGGTCGGTGCGGACCTCGGGAGCCGGAGCCTGCTGCGCCGGCGCCGGAACCGCCCAGGCGATTACCAGCGCCAGCGCGAGCCGGGAAGCCGTCACGGTGCGAAGTCGTCCGTTTCTCGGCGTCCCGTGGTCGGCTCTAGAACAACAGCTTGAAGCCGAGCTGAATCTGCCGCGGATCGCGAGCGGCCTGGGCCTGCCCGAAGTTGTTCGGCAGGGAGTAGCCCGTGATCGTGCGCCGCTCCGTGGCCACGTCGCTGTTGTAGGTGACGCTGCTCGGGTTCATCACCGTGTTGATGCCCACGAAGTTGTCCCGGTTCGTCACGTTGAAGACCTCGAACCGGAACTGGCCCGTCATGCGGTCGGTGATGCGGATGTTCTTGGTCAGTGAGAAGTCCACCTGGAAGAAGTCCGCGCCCTCGCACACGCCCGGCGGTGTACCACTGAGGGTGCCGAGCTGCCATCCGACCAGCGTGAACGCATCGGGATTGACCACCTGCAGTCCGCTGCCGCCGCAGGACGCTCCGGTGAGGAGCGGCCGCATGTTCTCCGTGTAGCCGGTGCCGCCGGCGCCGTTGACCCCGGTCAGGTTTCCGGTCCGGATGGTCAGGGCCTGGCCCGAGGAGTACTGGACGATGCCGCCGAACTGCCAGGCCCCGAACAGGGCTCGGACGAAGCCGCCCTGGTTCTCGAGCGTGGGCAGGTTGTGGAGCACGTTCGCGTTGAACACGTGGTCGCGGTGCAGGCCGGCGTAGCCGAAATCGAGATCCGGGTTCTCACGGTCCGTGATCTGACCGGCGAAGGCGCCGGCGCCCGCGTCGTTCAGAGGATCGTTCGCCTTGAAGCTCGAGAAGGTGTACGAGGCCTGGAACTGCGAGCCGGTGCCGTAGCGATGCACGTACTGCATCTGGAGACCGTCGTACTCCGAGATGCCGTTCGATTCCCAGAACAGGATGCCGCCGTCGCCGAAGACGGAGAACGGTCGCAGGCTGCCGCGGAAAGCGGCGCCGCCGTCACCCTCCGGGGCGGTGACGTACTCGAGCCGGTCGGGAATGCCGTTGCCGTTGTTGTCGCCCGAGGCCACCTGGTTGATGTCGGAGCGCCGCGTGATGTGGCGCCCGCGGGTGCCGACGTAGGCGATCTCGATCGTGCTGCTCCGTCCCAGCCGCTGCTCCCAGGCCACGTTGAACTGCAGGTTGTACGGCGTCTGGAAGTTCGGGTCGATGCCCGTCTGCGGTCTTCCGAGGCCGCAGTCGAGGCAGGGCTCCGGCGCTTCGTCCAGCTTGCGGATGCCGTTCAGGCTGGAGCGGAAGGGCGGGTTGCCCGCGAACTCGAGCTGGATGTTCACGCGGTCACGCTGGAAGAACTGACCGAAGCCGGCCCGAACCACGCTCCGGCCGTTGCCGAAGAGGTCGTAGGCCAGGCCGAGGCGCGGCGCGAAGTTGTCCGTGTCGCTGTCCACCAGTCCGCGGCCCGGACCGGTGGAGCCGCCCATCAGGCCCGCATCGCCGCAGGGGTCCGTTCCCGGCACCTGGAGCAGACCGTTGCACGGGTCGCCGCCCAAGGCGGGATCGAACGCTCTCGGATCGAAGGCCGTGAGCAGGTTGTCGCTGGCGTAGGGCCACTTGTAGTTCGAGTAGCGGATCCCGTAGTCGATGTTGAGGCGGGGGTTCGCCTGCCAGGAGTCGGCGACGTAGAACTCGATGTCCTCCCAGTTCAGCTCCGGCGTCGGCTGGTGCGAGTTCTCCGCGTAGCCGAAGGTCATGTCCTGGAGCAGGAAGTCGGCCAGGACGTTGCCGGTGTTCGCGCCCCAGCCGTTGTGGCCGGTGCTCGGTCCCCAGAACTGAGGCGTCTCGGAAGCCGAGCTGCCGCCGATGTACTCCTTCTTCTTGTTCTCGCTGTAGAGGGCGCCCACCTTGAGCCAGTGCTTGCCGAAGACCTGCGAATAGTCGTCCTTGAGCACCATCAGGTCCTGCTTGTTCTCCCAGGGCGCGATGTTCCACAGCGCGCCGTAGCCGGCGGCGCCCCAGAACACCGGGTGGCTACGGTCCGCGCCGCCCGTCTTGCCGTCGAAGATCGCGGGGATCGCCGCGTTGATCTGGTTGTTCAGCTCGGGCTGGAAGCCGCCCCGGTTGAGGCTGATCTCGTTGCCCGAGTAGGAGAAGGTGACCGTGTTCACGCTGTCGTCGCCGATCGTCTGGCTGAGCTGGGCCACCAGGGAGTGGCCGGGCTGGTCCCAGTTCGTGTCGACGGCGGGGTAGGGGTCGTCGCCCCACAGGCCGTTCGCTTCGCCGGCGTTCGGAGCGCCGTTCACCCAGTTGTCGCGGGTGTAGCGAAGCATCAGCCGGCTGCGGTCCGTGGCGTCGTAGTCGAGCCGCAGGTTCGCCTGGTCCCAGTCGATCGGCGTGACCACCGCCTCGACCCAGTTGTTGCAACTGCCGCCCGTGGGCGTCACGTTGGGAAGGGGGTAGAGATTCAGCATGCCCTGGCCGCCGGCGTTGATCCGGTCCGAGGGAATCACGTTGCCCGGGAAGGGCTGGCCGGTGGTCGGATCGGTCGGGATCGCCGGGGTGCACCCGGGGATCGACGGGCCGCTGAAGTCGCCCGCCCGCTCGGCCGCGGTGGGAACGAAGCCCGTGCGGGCGATGCCGCGCTCTTCCACGTTCCACTCGCCGGAGAGGAAGAAGTGCAGCTTGTCCTGCTGGATCGGGCCGCCGAGGGTGAAGCCGTAGTCCTGGCGGTCGAGCGGCTCGGTGTCCAGCCCGGCCTGCTCCAGGAAGTAGTTCGTCTCGTTCCAGGAGTCGTCCCGCATGAACGTGTAGGCGCTGCCGCGGAAGTCGTTCGTGCCGCCGCGCGTCACGATGTTGATCTGGCCGCCGGCCGCGCCGCCGAACTCGGCGCTGTAGCTGTTGCTGTGGATCTTGAATTCCTCGATGGCGTCGACCGAGGGGTAGATCAGGATCGTGCGGTTCGAGCCGACGTCGTTGTTGTTCGCGCCGTCGATCGTCCACAGGTTGCCGGTCGTGCCGCTGCCGCTGATCGACAGGTCGACGCCGGCCAGCAGGCCCTTGTTCTTCGTGTCGAAACCTTCGGGAGCGCTGACGCCCGGCTGCAGGAGGGTGAGCTGGACGAAGTTGCGTCCGTTGAGCGGCAGCTCGCGGATCTGCTCGCCGCTGATCAGGCCGGAGACCTCGCCGCTCAGCGTGTCGACGGGGATGGCCTCGGCTTCGACCGTGATCATCTCCGAGACGTCGCCGAGCTCGAGCTGCGCGTTCACCTCACGCACGTCGGCGACGTGCAGGGCGATGTCGGTGACTACGGCGGCATTGAAGCCGTCGAGCGTGACCGTGACTTCGTAGGCGCCGACCGGCAGGTCGCCGAAGGTGTAGATGCCGGCCGCGTTCGTGAACGTCGTCCGGTTCAGACCGGTTTCGGTCCCCTCCAGGTTCACCGTGGCGCCGGGCAGGGCGTCGCCGTTCGGGTCGGTGACGGTGCCGCGGATGCTGGCCGTGAACCGCTGCGCTGCCAGGGGCGCGGCGAGCAGCGTGAGGATGAGGATGAGAGCGAGTCTTCGTGCCATACGTACCTCCTTGACGGGTAAACCGATTTAGCCGGTAGCCGTACAAAACGCCCGGCATCCTGCCGCTGCAGACGGAAGGGGCGGGCTAAATCGTTTTAGCATGCTAGCCTGAGTCTGCACACGCCGCGTAGGGTTGTCAAGATCCCGTGAAGCGCCCCACTTTTTTGGATCCGGCCGTGAGGAAGATGAGCGCCGCCAGAGGAACCAGCCCCCGTCGGGGCGAGCCGAACACCGGAAAGCCGATCCGGCTCAAGGACGTGGCGGCCCATCTCGGCCTGTCGCCGACCACCGTTTCCCTGGTGATGAACCGCTCGCCGGCGGCCAAGGGGATCCCGCCGGAAACCCAGGAGAGAGTCCGCGCGGCGGCGGAAGAGCTCGGCTACCGCCCGAACTTCATCGCACGCTCGCTCAGGCGCCAGCGGACGTTCGCGGTCGGTGTCCTGCTGCCGGAGATCAGCGAGGGCTACGCGGCCGGCGTCCTCGGCGGCATCGAGGACCAGCTCCTGCAGGAGGGTTACTTCTACCTGGTTGCGGGCCACCACTCGAAGCCCGACCTCTTCGACGACTATCTGCAGCTCCTCACGGAGCGCTCCGTCGAGGGGCTGATCCTGGTCAACACGCCGATCGAGAACGCTCTGGCCTTGCCGGCGGTCGCGGTGGCGGGCCACCGCGAGATCGAGGGCGTAACGAACGTCGTGATCGACCACGAGATGGCCGCTCGGCTGGCCTTGGCCCACCTCGCCGAGCTGGGCCATCGCCGCATCGCCTTCTTCAAGGGCCACGTCCACTCGGCGGACACCGAATCGCGGTGGCAGGCGATCGTCGCGGCCTCGGCGGATCTCGGGTTGGAAATCGACCCGCGGCTGACCCTCCAACTCTCCGGAGAACCGGCCGGCGGGGAGTTCTCACCCGAAGAGGGCTATCGCGAGGGCGACGTCTTCGGCCGGAAGCTGCTCGAGACGGGGGCGCCGTTCACGGCGTTGTTCGCGTTCAACGACGTTTCGGCCATCGGCGCGATGCGCGCGCTGAGCGAGAGCGGGCTGCGGATTCCCGACGACGTCTCGGTCGTCGGCTTCGACGACATCCTGAGCGCGGCCTTCCAGAACCCCAGCCTGACGACCGTGCGGCAGCCGCTGCACGAGATGGGCCGGCGGGCGGCGGCCGAGTTGCTGCGCAAGCTGGCCGCTCCGGGCGATGAGTCGCCCCCCGCGATCACGATCGAACCGGAGCTGGTCGTTCGGGATTCGACCGGTCCGGCACGGGGCGGTGGCTGAAGTCAGGGCCGGGTCGACTCGCCCGGGGGCGGCTGCCGGGCGCACCGTGCCGCTCTACGTGGGCTTCTTCGCCACCGGAGTGGCCACGGTGCTGCTGGGCCCGCTGCTGCCCGAACTGGCCGGAGAGTGGCGCCTGCCGGTCGAGGAGCTCAGGTCCCTATTCGTAGCCCAGTTCCTGGCCAGCGCCGTTGGTTCGCTCGTCTCGAGTTACCGGCTCGGCCTCAGCCTGTTGGTCGGCTACCTGTTGATCGCTCTCGGGCTGGCGCTGCTGGCGATCGCCGACTGGCCGGTCGCCTTGGTCCCGGTGGCCGCGATGGGCCTGGGCCTGGGGCTGGCGATTCCGTCCACCAACCTGTGGGTCGCCCACGCCCAGCCGGCCCGGCGCGGTGCGGCGCTGTCGTCGCTCAACCTGGTCTGGGGCGTCGGCGCGGTCACGTGCCCCCTGCTCTTCGCCGCGCGGCCGCGGGGAATGTCCAGCGACGCGGTCCTGGTCGCCCTGGCGGTGTTGGCCGGAGTGATCCTGCTGTCTCTCGTGGCCACGCGGGGCGAGGCACCGGGCAGGGACGCCACTGCCGAGGCCCCCGAGTCCCGGCGGTCGGCCGGCCGGCGACGGCTGGCCGCCCTCTTCGCGATCGCCGGGATCATGTTCCTCTACGTCGGCATCGAGACCTCGGTCGGCGGCTGGCTGGTCAGCCTGGCCGATCAGATCCAGGCCTCGCCCGCCGCCTCGTCCCTCTTGATCGGATCGGGGTTCTGGGCGGCGCTGCTGGCGAGCCGGGCACTGGCGCCGCTCCTGCTTCGCCGGATGACCGAACCCACCCTGTTCGCGGCCGGCATTCTCCTGGCGGCCGCCGGGCTGATCGGACTCATGGTGGCCCGGACGGCTGCCGGGATCGCGGTTTCCGCCGCCGCAACCGGCGCAGGGCTGGCGCCTCTCTTTCCCCTGGCCCTGTCATTCCTCGCCGATCTCACCGCCGCGACCCGCTCTCGCGGTACCGGCTGGGTGTTCGCCGTCGCCGGCACCGGCGGCGCGGTGCTGCCCTGGCTGACGGCGCAGCTCGCCGGAGGGCCGGACCGGCTGGCGGCCGGCTTCGTCGCTCCGGTCGGCGGCCTCGTTCTCCTGGCTCTCTGCTTCGGCGTGCTCCGCCGCTTCAAGGACACGCAGCCGGACCACTACTCACCTGACAGCGAAAGTAGACTGACGTGATGATGTTGAGAAGTTCAGACCGCGCTCCTGCCGCCCCCCCGCGCGCCTGCGCAGCGCGGCCGCGGCGCCGACCCCCGGGTTGCTGGTCCGCGTTGCCGGCGATGGCGTTCTCGGTGCTGGGGCCGGCCTTCGCCCAGGCGCAGGACGCCGAGCCGCCGTCTTTCAGCGAAGTCGTCGACGTTCAGCTCGTCAACGTCGAAGTGTGGGTCAGCGACAGGCGCGGCCGTCCGGTGACCGGCCTGGGTCCGGACGACTTCGAGGTGCGCGAGGACGGCGAGCCGGTGACGATCGACTTCTTCAGCGAAGTCACGGATGCCGTCGCCGCCGGTCCGGTCGGAGAGCCCGGTGAGCCGGCGTCCGCGGCGGAAGCGACCGGGAGCGGGGCCGCGGCCGAGCCGGCGCATCTCGTCCTCTACTTCGACGAACTCCATCTCGGCCCGGCCAGCCGCAAGCAGGCGATCGCGGATCTGAGGGCTTTCCTCGACGAGGAGACGTTTCCGGCCGAACGCGTGCTCATCTTCCGCCAGGACCGCGACCTCGTCACCGAGGCCTACTTCGGCTCCAGCCGCGAGGACCTGGACGCGGCGCTCGAGCGCATCGCGGCCTCGCCGGGAATGGGCGGCCAGTCGCAGCAGGCGAAGCGGCTCGCGATACGGCGCCTGAACCAGCTCTGGCAGGACGCGAGGACGCTCGCGTCGGCGGGCAGCAGCCGCCGCAACTCGGCGCCGGCGCCCTGCGGAACGTTCGTGCGCCAGGCGCTGCCCGAGGTCGAGAACGCCGCCCACATCGGCCGGGACCGGATCGGCGCGACGCTCGATCACCTGACGACGACCGTCCGTTTCCTGGCCGCGCTGCCCGGCGTCAAGACGCTGCTGTACATCAGCGACTCCCTCGAACGGACGCCCGGCAGCGACCTGCGGGACTTCATCACCGGCCTGTGTCCCGCCGGCGACCGGTTCCGCTCGCAGTCGCCGGTGGCGGAGCTGTCCACCGGTTTTCACGAGCTCACCCGTCACGCCAACGCGAACCGCGTGACGGTCTACTCGCTCCAGACCAGTGGCCTCCGCCCGGCGTTCCTGAGCGCGGCGGAGCAGTCCTCGATCGACTTCCAGGGGGCGAACCCCTTCAACAGTTCGGTTCGCGAGGCCGAACGCGACGGCATGGCCGTGCTCGCCGATGAAACCGGCGGCCGCGCCATCTTCAACCGCAACCAGTTCGGCGACGAACTCGAGCAGATCGCCAGCGAGATGGCGAGTTACTACTCGCTCGCCTACCGCCCGCCCCATGGCGGCGACCGCGGCGAACACCAGATCCGAGTAAGGGTTCGGGGCCGGAACGTGCAGGTCCGCCACCGTCGCGGCTACCGCGACAAGAGTTCCGACCAGCGGATGAGCGAGCAGCTCGACGGCGCGCTCTATCTCGGCCTGGTCGAGAACCCGCTCGGCGTACGGCTCGGCGCGGGCCGCGTTCGCGCGGCCGGCGGCGGCAAGCGGCGGCTGCCGCTCCACGTCATGGTGCCGGCCGCGGGAGTCGCCTTCCTGCCGTTCGAGGGCAAGGAGATGGCGCAGATCAGGGTGGAGGTCGCGAGCCGCCACGCCCAGACCTCGAGGGTGGTCAGGGACGAGAAGACCTTCCTGGTCGAGGCGCCCCCGGATCGGGAAACGCGGCTTCTCGACCTGGTCTTCAACATCGACATTCCGGACGGCCTGAACCTCGTCGCGGTCGGCGTGCGGGACGACGCCACGCGCGAGACCGCGTTCGTCTCGACCACCCTGGCCGTGGGCGAGGGGGCCGGGAACGGACGTTGAGCTGGGTGCATCGCCGAACCGGGTGCGCCGGGGTCCCACCGGCTTCCGCGTACAGCACGGGACCGCACACTGGGTGCGCCGGCGCCCCCGCCGGCTTTAGGGAAAGACGCGCCGCGAAGCGGCGACCACACTGGGCTCTGGCCCTGCTCCTGGCCGTCGGGCTGCCCGCGGCGACGCAATCCCAGGACGAACCGCCGCCCGCCGCCGCCATGCAGCGCGCCCTGACGGAGGCCGAAACCATGCTCCGCCGCGACGAGCCGCAGGCGGCCGAGAGCTGGTACCGGGAAGCGCTGCTCGAAGGCTGGCTGCTCCTCGGCGACCTGCACCGCGCCGGCGGCGCTCCGGCCGAGGCGGAGACGGCCTACGAGCGCGCCTCCCGAAGGCGCGGCGGACCACATCCGCCGTCTGCTCGCGCGCAGCTCGGGAGACGGTCGCGCCGTGCGCCTGCTCGCCCGGGCCTTCAACGCGAGCGGCCAGCCGGAGATGGCGGTGCAGCAGTTGGAGCGAGCCGTCGAGTCCACGCCGGAAGACGTGGAAACCCGCTTTGCGCTCGCCAGCGGCTACCTCCGCCTGGAGCGTCCGGAGGCCGCCGAGAGGCTCTTCCGGGACGTGGCCGCGGAGCGTCCGATTCCGCAGACCTGGATTCTGATCGGCAGGACCTACCGCGACTACGGCGAGTACGGGAAGGCCCGCGAGGCGCTCGAACGCGCCATCGAGGACGACCGGCGGGTGCCGCGGGCCCGCTTCTATCTGGGGACCGTGGAGCTTCTGGACCGGGGCCGCGGCGCCGTCGAGGAGGCCATCGACCACTTCAAGGAGGAACGCCGCATCTCGCCCGAGGATCCGGTGAACCACCTCTACCTGGGCATGGTGCTCGTCGATGCCCGGCGCTTTGAGGAAGCGCTGCGCTCGCTGGAGATCGCGGTGGAGTCGGCGTCCACCCGACCCAACGCGCTCCATCATCTGGGCCGGGCTCTCCTCGGACTCGACCGGCCGCGGGAAGCGGCGACCGCGCTCGAGAGCGCCATCGAACTGGCGGAGGGCGGGTACGGGAGCTCGTTCAACGCCAACCAGATGGAGAGCCTCCACTACCAGCTCGCCCTGGCGCTCCGCCGCACCGGCGACGAGGCGCGGGCGAAGCCTCACTTCGAGGCCGCCGAGCGCTTCTCGGTGGCCCTGGCCCGGACGTCGCGCGATCGCATGTCGAACTACCTGGACGGCCACGGCAAGGAGCCGTCGGCCGGGGTCGTCGGCCTGTCCGCCTTCAGCGAGACGCCGGTTTCCGGCCTCTCCCCGGAGGTTCGGGCACGGCTCGTGCGAACGGCGCGAACGACCCTGGCCCGGGCCTCGTTCAATCTGGGCGTGATGGCGACGCAGGCCCGGCGCTTCACTCGGGCCGCGGGTCACTTCGAGCAGGCCGCCGCGGTCGATCCGGCCTTCCCGAGGGTCCAGTACTCGCTGGGCGTCGCCCGCTTCAACGCCGGGCAGTTCGAGCAGGCGACCTCGCCGCTGTCTGCGGCGCTGGAACGGCAGCCCGACGATCCCGCGCTGCGGCGAATGCTCGCGCTGGCCTGGCTGAACGCCGAGGTCTACGACCGCGCGGCCGAGTTGCTGGCCACCGATCCGGCCCGCGCGGCCGACCGTTCGCTCCAGTACGCCTACGGTCTGGCCCTGGTCCGGAGCGGCCGGAGCGTCGAGGCGCAGCCGATCTTCGACCGCCTGCTCGCTGAGCACGCCGACTGGCCGGAGCTCAACGTGCTGCTCGGCCAGGCGGCGGCGCAGGAAGGCGACTTCGAGGCCGCGGTGGAGCACCTGGAGCGTGCGATCGAACTGCGGCCCGGCGTCGCCGAGGCGCGGGCCACGCTCGGGAACATCTATCTCCGCCAGGGCCGCCTCGAGGAAGCCGGCGCCGCGCTGCGCGCCGAGCTTGCCTCGCACCCCGTGGACCACCAGTCGCGCTACGTGCTGGCCACCGTCCTCGAACTCGACAACCAGCCCCAGTCCGCGTTGCGCGAAGTGGAACTCGTGCTCGACGCGGAGCCCGACTTCGCCGACGCCCGCTACCTGCGGGGCAAGATCCTGCTCGAGGCCGGCCGGGTCGCCGAGGCCGCTGCGCAGTTACACGCGGCCGCGGAGCTGGCACCGGAGGATCCGAACATCCGCAACCAGCTCGGCCTGGCCTACCAGAAGCTCGGCGACCGCGAGAAGGCGCGAGAGCAGTTCGAGATCTTCCAGCGACTCAAGGGAAGGTCCGACCAGTGACCTTCCGCTGGGTGCTCCTCTCGCTGCTGCTCGCGCCGACCGGTCTCGGCGCCCAGCCCGAAGCCGCATCCACCGAGTCCGTCCGCACCCTCCTCGACCAGGCCCGCTCTCTCGCCTCGCGCAACCAACCCGAAGCCGCCGCCGAAGCACTCGGCCGGGCCATCTCCCTGGCGCCCAACTCCGAGGACGTCCTCAACGCCTACGCCCGCTTCTCCCTCGGCCGGGGCAACCCGATCCAGGCGATCCTGGCTCTCGAGCCGCTGGCTCGCATGCACCCCGGAGAGGCGGAGTACGCCTACCTGCTCGGCGTGGCCCGCATGCAGGTAGGCGAGATGGCGCAAGCGGCCGAGGTACTCCACGAGGCGGCAGACCTGGATCCGCGTCGAGCCCTGACCCACATCGGCCTCGGGCTGGCCCTCAACCGCGTGGACCGCTTCGACGAGGCCCGGGAAGCCCTGGCCGCGGCGCTGCGGCTGGAGCCCGGCAACGTCGAGGCGCTTGCCGCCATGTCCGAGGCCGTCGAGGGACTTGGCAACCTGGACGAAGCGACCCGGCTCGCGGACCGGGCGCTGGCGGCCAACCCCGATCACCCGACGGCGCTGGTGACGATCGGAACGGCTCGGTTGAAGGAGGGTCGCTTCGAGGAGGCTCGGGCGGCGCTCACCCGAGCGGTCGCCGTCGAAACCCAGTCGATCAAGGGGCACTACCAGCTCAGCCTCGCCCTGGCTCGTCTCGGCGACCGCGAGGGCGCGGAGCGTCACCTGGCGCTTTCCCGCGAGGCCCAGGCCGCGATCGAACAGCACATCGAGCGCCTGCGCGCCCAGCCGCCGCTGGGCTCGAGGACCGAGCCTTGACTCGGCCGGCAGCCACTGGGTGCGCCGGCGCCCTCGCCGGCATCCGGCGCGTCAGCGCCGGTCTCCGGAACCCTGCGGCTGCAGCAATGGCGGTGCTCCTCGTCTGGCCCGCCTCCACACTCGCCCAGAACGAGGACGGCCCGCCCCTCTTCCGCGACATCACCGGGTCCACCGGCATCACCTTCCGCCACAACTCCGCGCCCGAGAAGAAGTACATCGTCGAGTCGATGAGCGGCGGCGTCGGACTCTTCGACTTCGACCGCGACGGTCTGCTCGACATCTACTTCGTCAATTCCCTCACCGTCGACACCGCGAACGATCCCGAGTCGTCGCACAGCGCGCTCTACCGCAACCTCGGCGACGGCTCGTTCAGTGACGTGGCCGCCGCGGCCGGCGTTGCCCACCCGGGCTGGGGGATGGGCCTGTGCATCGCCGACATCGACGGCGACGGCTGGCAGGACCTCTACGTGACCGGCATCGGCCGGAACCGGCTCTACCGCAACTCGGGCGAGGGCACGTTCACCGACGTGGCGGCGGACCTTGGCGTCACGGCCTCGGGATGGTCGGCGGGCTGCGGCTTCGCCGACTACGACCGCGACGGAGATCTCGACCTGTTCGTGAGCCGCTACGTGGAGTTCGATCTCGACAACCTGCCGGAGTTCGGTAGCGGCAAGACCTGCGAGTACCGCGGCGTCGCCGTCCAGTGCGGACCGCGCGGCCTGCCGGGCACCTCCGACCTCCTGTTCCGCCAGGAAGAGGACGGCGCCTTCACCGAGGTCGGCGAGGAGGCCGGAGTTCGCGACCCGGACGGCTACTTCGGCCTCGGCATCGCCTGGGTCGACGTCGACGACGACGGCTGGCTCGACCTCTACGTCGCGAACGACTCGACGCCCAACTACCTCTACATGAACCAGAAGGACGGCACCTTTGAAGAGTCGGGCTTCTTCATGGGCGTCGCGGTGAGCGAGGACGGCGGCGAGCAGGGAGGCATGGGCGTCGCGGTCGGCGACTACGACGGCAGCGGCCGGCTGAGCCTCTTCGTCAGCAACTTCGCCGAGGAGTACAACGCGCTCTATCGCAACGAGGGCAGCTACTCGAGCGACGCCTCCTTCCGCTCGAGGACGGGCGCGTCGAGCTTGCCCTTCGTCGGCTGGGGGACCGCGTTCTTCGACTACGACAACGACGGCTGGGAGGACCTGGTCGTGGTGAACGGCCACGTGTACCCCCAGCTCGACGGCGCCCGGCTCGGCGCTTCGGCCGGCTACCGCCAGCGCAAGCTCCTCTACCGCAACCTGGGCGACGGCACATTCGAGGAGGTGGCCGAACGGGGTGGTCCGGCCTTCCTCGAACAACGGGTCAGCCGCGGCCTGGCGATGGGCGACCTCGACAACGACGGCCGGGTGGACCTGGTGATCAACGACCTCGACGGCTCACCGACGGTGCTGAAGAACGAGGCCGGCGGCGGCCACTGGCTGCAGGTCAGGCTGGAGGGCGCCGGCAGGAACACGGACGCGATCGGCGCGGTCATCCAGGTGACGACTGGCGAGCGAAGCCAGATCCGCAACATCCGCAGCGGCACGAGCTACCTGTCCCAGGACGACTTCCGGCAGCACTTCGGCCTCGGCGATGCCGCCACCGTCGACTCGGTCGTCGTGACGTGGCCCGACGGGTCGACGACGGAGCGGGAACACGTCGCGGTCGACCAGCTACTGGTCATCGAGCAATCTCAGTAGAGAGTTCCGCCGCGACGACGCCTCCGCGGCCGCATGTCCCAGGATTGACGAGGTCTGCCACCTGAAATACCATCTCGCCATGCTCATTACCATTGACGGCGCGGGAAGGCTGGTCGTGCCGAAAGCCCTCAGAGAGCAGTTCAACCTGACTCCCGGGTGTGAACTCACGATCGAAGCCGGTCCGAACGGGATCATCCTCCGCCGTACCGAAGTCGAGCCGGCCCTGGTTCGCAAGCAGGGGATTCTGATCCATCACGGGTCCCCGCGCGCGTCGGTGGACATCGGCGAGTTCGTCCGCGCCGAACGCAAGGCTCGAAGCGCTCGCATCGCCCGCGACATCGGCTGAGTGCGCACGCTGTTCGACACATCGGTGGTCGTCGCGGCCCTGGTGGATCAACTCGGTGCCCACGAAGCGGCCTTCCGCGAGTTCCGGCGCTGTTCGCATGGCGAGAACACGGGCTATTGCTCGACGCACGCGGTGGCGGAAACCTACGCGACGCTGACGGCCCTGCCGCTGCAACGGAGGCTCTCGCCGGACGAGGCGCGACGGCTCATCGAAGGCACCGTGCTCGGCCGCCTGGCCGTGATTCCGCTCGACTCCGCCGACTACCGCGCGGCTCTACGCCAGGTCGCGAATCAGGGGCTGAGCAGCGGGGCAATCTACGATGCTCTCCATGCCCAGTGTGCGCGCAAGGAAGGTGTCGACCAGATTCTCACGTACAACCTGTCCGATTTCGACCGGTTCGACCTCGACGGCATCCTGGTCGCGTCGCCGTGAGGCACGCGGTGTACGACAATCACCGGTCCCGCGACATCCATCGCTTGCCTGAGCTGTGCGGCGCGCTCTCAAGGCCGCGGTTGAAGCCCTTCGCCGCGTGCGGATAGTCCGGCCCCACGACACCCCCGGCGCATTCGCCGGCCGGCGGGATCACCCAGTCGCAGCCGGGCGTGTTCTCCGGACCGTCCGCCCAGCACAGCCGGAGCGCCTCGAGGTCCGCTGCCAGTGAGCCCGGGTCGTGCGGCGGCATGTGCTCGTTTGGATCCCAGAAGTCGCCGGTGAACTCTTCCAGGGTCTCCATGGGCATCCGGTGGCAGCCGAGGCAGCCGTTGCCCTCGATGTGGATCGTCCGCATGTCCCAGTCCGGCGCGCCCACGACGTAGTAGGGCGGGTTTGGGCCCGGCAGGACGGGGACCACGGGCTGTCGCGGGTTCTCGGGAAGCCGCGCTGACTTGATCCACGGATTGTGGATGAACGGGTCCGCCTGGTGGCAGCGGACGCACTGGATTTCTCCGGCAGGCATGTACGCGTCGTCGAACTCCGGGTCGTCGGGGCCCGGCAGCACGCCGAGCAGCCGGTTGTTCTCGCCGACGGAGGTCCAGGGGCTGTTGTCGCCGGACTCGAAGAAGCAGGTGGCGCCCGTCTCATGGTTGTAGCCGATCATCTGGACCGAGTCGCCGATGTCCACGTTGAAGACGTCGTCACGGCCGTCGTGGCGGCAGAAGCTCACCCAGACGACCTCGGAACGCGGCGTGCCGTCCGCGTTCCTGCCCGCGTGGCGCTGGAGGCTCGAACCCGGCATGCAGTCGCCGATCTGGAGACTGCCGTCGTCGCAGGCGTGAAGCCCCGGGTCCTTGAAGATCTCCTCGCCGTCCTGCCGGATGCGGATGCGCGCCCCCTGGCTGCAGTCGACGGTCGGCGCCACGCCGAGGTGCGGCTCGCACATCGCCGCGTAGGCGCTGGCGCTCTTCGGCATCGGCGGGTTCGCGCCCTCGGGGACGCACTGTTCCGCGGACTGGCCCTGCGCAAGGCCCGGGGCGAGTGCAACGGCAAGCAACAACGCCACACACTGGGACTCCCCACCATTTTGCAAGTGGGTGTATCGCCCGCGATCGGTGTTGGGCGTTGTTCGGTTTTCCGCAGTCACGTCGAGCGGTGAGGCGAGCCGGTGGCTGGGTTGAGGTGGTTTCGCGGTTTGGAGTTGTCGGGTTCGCCGGGCAGTTGGGTTGAGGGTTGGGCGGGCTGATGCGGGGTTTCCGGTTCGGGGTTTCCGGTGACTGGGTTTTGTGGTGGTTGAGGTCGGGCATGTTCGCGCGCGGCGGTAGGGGCGTCGGTGTGTTCGTCGTGGCGTTCCTTCCCGGTCGGTGGGTGGAAGAGCGTGCGATCGCGGAGCATGGCGCAGGCGATGCGGAGGAGTCGATCGCCGACGATTCGCAGGGCGTGTCCGTGCGTCTTGCCTCGGGTTCGTGCGCGGTCGTACCTGGTTCGGGATTCGCTGTCTCGCTGTACGGCTACTCTGGCCCAGTGGTAGACGGCGTCGGCGAGTCTGTGGTTTCTGGCTCGGCGCTGTCGGACGGTTTTCCTGTTGCCGGACCTGACGGTGACGGGTGCTACTCCGGCGAGGCATCGCAGGGCCGCGTGGTCGCGTTGGTTCAGTGCCTGTTCGGCCTCGGTCAGGAGGGTGGCGAGTACGTGGTTTCCGATTCCGGGTATGGAGTCGAGGATGGCGGCGTCGCGGAGTTCGTCGTCGTCGTGCCTTGTTTGTTTGGCCTGCTGGAGGGTTTGCTCAAGCTGGCGTCTGGCCTTGTCGATTTGCGCGTTGTACTGCTCGAGGATCGGCAGCAGGCTCAGGATGCGGTTTCTGGCGCACTCGACACTGGCGCTTCGTCGCTTGATCGGCTGTGCTTTGAGGCGGTCGGCGAGCTGGTCGGCGTCGACCCGGCGGACGCGGTGCTTCGCGAGCAGTTTGGCGAGGGTGGACTTCCTGACGCGCCGGGCCTTTTCCGGGGTGGGCAGGCGCTTCCACAGGTCGATCGCCCAGGGCGTCGTCACGTCGCCGTCCGTCGCGTCGAGAAACTGCGGGTAGTAGTCCACGAGATGCTGTCGGATGCGGTTCGCGATCCCGTTGCGGTCTTCGACGAGTTCCTTCCTGGCGCGGGCGGCGCCTCGCATTTCGATGACGTCGTCGTCGGGCTCTTGGACCGGTCTGAGGCAGTCCGGGTCGGTACGCAGCGCCGAGGCCAGGGCCTTGGCGTCTCGCCGGTCGTCCTTGGCGCCGGCGGCGGAGAAGCGGTCGCGGAAGCGGTCGAGCTGCATGGGGTTGATGGAGTGGACGGGGAAGCCCGATTCCATCAGGGTTTCGACCACAGGTCCGTGCGGCACTTCGATGGCGACCTTGATCAGGTTCGCCGGTCGTCGGCCGCGGTCGAGGAGCCAGTCGTTCATGGCGGCAAGTCCCCTGCCGCCATGGTCGAAGGCTCGTTGTTTGACCACCTTGCCCCGGTGATCCATCAGGCAGACGTGGTGTTTTCGGCTTCCCCAGTCCACGCCGGCGGTAAACGTCGTCGTCATGTCCTCCCTCCTGGTGCGTTAGCGTTGGCTTGTCGGCTCACCGCGATGCCGTTCGGTACCTGTACTGGCGCTCATGGCGCATACTCCCCACTGGATGTCCATCGCGGTGCAGGCAGCCAGGGCACAAATCCCAGTTGGGTGCTCAAGGCACAGTGCGCCGTTGGTGCTCCTGGCTGCCCGCCGACTTCACAAGGCTCCGGACAGCGCCGCGGGAGGGGGCGCCGCGGCGCGGGCTGCGGAAGCTGCCGGTCCCGCGGAAAACGGCAAGCCGTTTACCGCCGGACCTTGGAAAACCGGCGGACCGGTTTCCCACAGCTGCCGCAGCCTCGGCGACTACGGCGGATCGGTACGGGACGGTGACCGGAATCAACCCCGGAAAGGTACAGGTGCGCCGGCCTTCTGGCCGGCTGCCGCCGAAGGCGGCCTTGGAACCGCGCCGGCCGCATGGCCGGCGACCGCTCTGCTGAAGCATGACGTTCCTCCCCCCGCGACCCCTACATCTCCAGCGCGACTTCCTTCTTCGCGTTCGACTCCAGCGACTGCACCTTGCGCTTCAGGTACTTGTTGAGCTGCCGGTCGTAGCGGCTCGTCGCTCCGGCGTGGCGGGCTCGCACGTAGGGCTCCCAGCGAGCTTCGCCGGCCGCCTCGACCTGGTCGCCCATCACGGTGACGCGCTGGATGATGCGCTCCTCGTTGAAGTCGTTCAGCACGAAGTGCTGCGTGCAGCGGTTGTCCCACATGGCGAGCGTGCCCTGCCGCCAGCGGTAGCGGACTGTGAAGCGCGTGTTCGTCGCCCAGCGGGTCAGGTAGCCGAGCAGGTGGTCGCTCTCCTCGTGGCTGAGCTCCACGATGCGGCGGGTGAAGTGCTCGTTGACGAACAGCGACTTGCGGGCGGTCTCGGGATGGACGCGGACGACCGGGTGGATCGTCATCTTCTCCGGCTTGCCGTGCGGTGTCGCGTCGTGCAGCGCGGTCAGGCCCTCGCAGAGCTCCTGCAGCGGCGCCGACAGCTCCTCGTAGGCCCTGTACATGTTCGCCCACATCGTGTCGCCGCCGACCTCCGGGCACTTCACCATGTTCAGGATCGCCATCACCGAGGGGCTTTCCTGGAAGCTGATGTCGCTGTGCCACTCGTCGGCGACGCCGCCGCGGGTCGCGACCAGCTCGAACACCTCCGGGTGGTCCAGGAACGGGTTGTTCAGGTGCGGATGCCCCTCCAGCTCGCCGAAGTGCTGGCCGAAAGCGACGTGCTGGGCCACGTCCAGATGCTGATCGGGAAAGAAGAGGACCTGATGATCAAGCAGCAGGCCGCGGATCGTTGCGGCCTCCTCCGGGCCGGCCTGGGCCAGGGGCAGATCGTGGACCTCGGCGCCGAGGGACCCGGAGAGACGGACGACTCGATGGCTCATGGGAGTTCTCCTGCGGTGTGGAGGAACGAGGCTATCTCTAACGAACGGCTGTTGTGCCTCCGACAACGTCGACGGACCACACTGGGTGCGCCGGCGTCCCCGCCGGCTGCCGCCGTAGGCGGCTTCAACACGCGCCGGCCGCAAGGCCGGCTCCGCTGCTTCGATGCCGTGCGTCGCTAGAATGTCATTTCGATGATGCAATCACCGATTTGACACAAGTGGCCCGGCGAAGCAGACTTCTCCTGCCATGATCTCCCGCCACATCACCCCCGCGTTGAAGCGCGCCGCGGAGGACTATCCCGTCGTGACGCTGACCGGGCCGCGACAGTCGGGGAAGACGACCCTGGTGCGAGCCGTCTTCCCCGAGCACCGGTATCTGTCGCTTGAATCGCCGGACGTGCGCGCGCGGGCCCTCGCGGATCCGCGCGCCTTCCTGGCTCAGGCGGACCGCATGATCCTCGATGAGATCCAGCGAGCGCCCGAGCTGCTCTCGTACATACAGGGGCTCGTCGACGAGGACCTTCGCGGCGGCCGGTTCATCGTGACCGGGTCGCAGAACATCCTCCTTCTCAGGTCGGTTTCGCAGACGCTCGCGGGCCGGACGGCGTTGCTCGTCCTGCACCCGTTCTCGCTGGCGGAGCTGCGCGGTCTGCCGCCGCTTGAGCCGTTGAGCCTGGATCAGCCGGCCGCCGCTGGCGGCGGCGGCGGGAGCAAGGCAGCCGGGGCCAGGCCACTGGCCGCGGATGCGCTCTGGGACACTCTGGTCACGGGCTTCTTTCCGCCGATCCATGACCGCGGTGTCCCGGCCGGCGAGTGGTTGGCCGACTACTTCCGCACCTACGTCGAGCGCGATCTGCGTGAAGTGACGCAGGTGCTCGACCTGCGGCAGTTCGAGACGTTCATGCGGCTGGCGGCCGCGCGGACGGCATCCGAGCTCAACCTGAGCGGCCTGGCTGGCGACGTCGGCGTGACGCAGCAGACCGCTCGCCGCTGGTTCACCGCGCTCGAGATCGGTTACCTGGCGACCGCGCTTCCGCCGCATCACGCCAACTACCGGAAACGCCTGCGCAAGCGTCCACGGCTGCACTTCCTCGATACGGGTCTGATCTGCTACCTGCTTGGCATTCGGGACGGCGTGACGCTGGAGAGCCACCCCCTGCGCGGCGCGATCTTCGAGTCCTTCGTCGTGGCGGAGCTCATCAAGGCCCTTTCGGCGACACGACGCGATTCGCCGCTGTTCTTCTGGCGGGACGCCGCCGGGCATGAGATCGATGTTCTTCTCGATGCCGGCGATCGCCTGATTCCGATCGAGGTCAAGTCGGGCCGCACCGTGGCCGCGGACGCTGTTGCAACCCTCGAATGGTGGACGTCGATTCCCGCCAATCCCAACCGGGGCGGCGTTCTGGTTCACGGCGGCGACGACAGCTTCGACCTGAAGGGCTTCAGGGTCCTGCCGTGGTTCCTGACTACTGCAGGAGAGTGAACCGGGCCATCATGGCGACCAGCAGGGCCATGGCGGCCATCATCGAGCGGATAGACCACTTCATTGCCGAGTACTCGGCGGCTCGGGCCCTGTCCTGTTGCTCCAGTCGGCTGAGCACCAGCTCCTTGAGGCTCGCGATCTCGGCTAGAACCTCCCGGGTCGGATCGTCGATCTTCTGTGCCAGCAGATCCCTGGTCCTGCAGGTTCTCCGTCCGTTCATCGTCGCTGGATTCTACTTGCTCCATAGCTACTTCCGTCCCCCGGCGCTCCTGTGCACCCTGCGCCTAGACTGTCCGTCATGCGAAACCAGCTCGGCCTTGTCGCCGTCGCCCTTGCCGTGGGCGTTGTGTCCTGCTCGGAGCCCGCGGAGCAGGACGAACGTCCCCGCGTGGAAGCCGACGGCACCGTTCACGTCCCCGCGTTCGACCTGCCGGAAACGTCCTACCTCAGCGAGGAGTCGCGGGCGGCGATGAAGCACTTCCGCGAGGTCTATGGGCCGGAGTTCGGCACCTTCTCCGAGGGCTGCGGGAGCCTGAACGACGTCGCCGGTGACCTGGACGCCGTGCGCGCGGCGCGCCAGTGCGTCGCCGAGGGCTACTACGAGACCGCCATCTACCAGGACACCGTCGCGAAGCATCCCGTGGAGATCACCGCGGAGACGATCGCGGGCGTGTACACCGAGGTGTTCGTTCCGAAGCGGGGAGTCGCCGAGGAGAACGCGAACCGGCTGCTGATCAGCATCCACGGCGGCGGCTTCCGGGTCGGCGCCCGCTACTTCAGCCATACCGAGGCAATGCAGGTCGCCGACATGGGCGGCTACAGGGTGATCAGCCCCGACTATCGGATGGCGCCGGAACACGCCCACCCGGCCGGCGTCGAGGACGTCATCGCCGTCTACAGGGCCATGCTCGAGGACTACGACGCGGCCAGCATCGGCATCTACGGCTGCTCGGCCGGCGCCATGCTGACGGCGCAGACCGTCGCCCACATGCTCGAGAACGACCTGCCCCTGCCGGGCGCCATCGGCCTCTTCTGCGCCGGGATACCGACAACCGACGGCGACACCCCGGGCGTCTTCAAGATGGGCCGCAGCGAGAGCGCTTTCCTGGTGTCGGCGTTGGGCGGCTTTCCGCGCCCGGTCGAGCCCGCGGAGCCGCCCCAGCCGAGCGGCTACTTCCGTGGCGTGGAAGCGGGCGACCCCGTGGTCGCTCCCGGCGACCACGACGAGCTACTCGCCCGCTTCCCGCCGGCGCTGCTGATCAGCGGCACCCGCGACTTCGCCCTTGGCGGCGTGCTGGCGAGCCACAACAAGCTGGTCAGCCTCGGCGTCGAGGCGGACCTGCACGTCTGGGAGGGTCTCGGCCACGCGACCTTCGCGTTCAATCCCCGTCTGCCCGAGTCGGACGGAGTGCACCGCGTGATCGTGCGGTTCTTCGACCGGCACCTGTCGCGGTAGAGCGTGCGGGGCGGGAACGGTGGAAGAGACTGCTCGAATCGGGATCGATCTGAGCAATCATGTGTGCAAGGTGCGCGCTATGGACGCGCCGGGGTCAGTGGCCTTGCAGCGTCAGGTGAAGGCCCAAGTGAGACCGAGTGCATGAGGCTGCCCAATGCGGCTCGATCAATCGTCGAGGAATCAAAGGTCGTAGACTATCTGCTGTCGGCGCACCATCCTGATGGGCGCGCCAAGCCTGCGTTCTTCGCCGCGTTCGGGTTTCGGGCGCAACGCTGGCGGAACTTCGCCCGGGCACTGCGCGCCCATGGAGCCAGCGGAGAAGTCAGCGGGATGTCAGAGTCGGGTTACGGTACGAGGTACAGCGTGGACGGTGTCATCGAAACTCCGGACGGGCGCAATCCTCAAGTACGGACCGTCTGGATCGTCGACAGCCAACGGAGGGCTCCACGCCTCGTCACCGCATATCCGCTGAGGAGCCCCATGCTTGAGGGGAGACCCGATGCTTGAAGAACATGATCGGATCGTGCTCACGGAGGACCTGGCGGCCGGACGACTGAAGGGAGGAGACGTTGGCACGATCGTGCATGTCCACCGAGATGGGAGAGCCTTCGAGGTGGAATTCCTGTCCCTGGACGGCAACACCGCAGCGGTGGCGACCGTGCCGGCGACGCAGCTTCGTCCCGTGGAAGCCACCGATCTGACTCATTCGCGAGTCCTGAAGCGAGCCGGGTAGCCTCTCCGGGGATCGCGGCCTAGGCTCCGCCTCGGCGCGGCCGCACTGCCGGCGTGCGGCGATCATGGCCGCGGCGGCCGTTCTGTCGAGGTCGTCGCGGCTGGCCGGTCTCGCCGGCAACGCTGGGTCCCGATCTCGCGGCGATCGCCGCGGCCGCGAAGGCTGCCGGCGAACCCGATCCTCGCGGCGATCGAACCCGCCATGCCTTCCGGGGGCTCAGGCGGCGGGCGGCGCGGGAAGCGGCGGCCGGCGAACCTCGGGGCCGGGGCCAAGTGGACGCGCTGCGTCGGCCGCGTCGGCCGCGCTGGCCGCTTCGGACGGAACGCTCCGGGACTTGCGGGACGCGGCGATTCTCCGGCTCGGCTCCGACCGCCTGCTGCGCGTCTCCGAACTCGCGTCCGCGCGCGTCGGCGACCTGGAACGGCGCGAGGACGGCTCCGGCCGTCTGACGGTCAGGCGCTCGAAGACGGACCAGGATGGGCGCGGGACGGTGTTGTTCGTGGGGCCGGACGCCATGCGGGCGGTCGATGCCTGGCGCGAGGCGGCCGGAGTCGAGGACGGGCCGCTGTTCCGGTTCACGGCGCGGAGCGTGCGGCGGGCCGTCGTTAAGCGGGCGGAGGCTGCCGGCGTCGAAGGCCGCGTCTCGGGGCACTCGCTCCGGGTGGGAACGGCTCAGTCCCTGGTCAGGGCCGGGGCGTCCACCGGGGAGTTGATGCAGGCGGGACGCTGGCGGGACGCGAAGACGGCGACAGCATACGCCGAAGCGGAACTCGCCGGACGCGGGCCGGTGGCGCGGCTGTTCTACGGCAAGGGGTAGAAAACCCGAACCGAACCGCTCGGCGGTCCAGTGCCTGCAGGGGTTTCCGATGCGGCGCTCGAGAACAGTCGCGCAAACCGGTACTAGGGATCCTGCGGGACGCAGTGATCGCGGAATTCGTCGAATACGGCTTCCGGGTGACAGAGGCTGCCGTTGGCGAAGTGGAACTCCGTCACGGTTCCATCGGGAGAGCGTAGAACGGCTACGCCGTGGCGCTTGCCGTTGACCAGGGGGAACACCACGACGGTTCCATCGGGTTCGTAGCCAACCTGTACGCCGGTTCGCTTGCCGTTGACGAGGGGGAACACCTGCACGGTGCCGTCTGGTTCTCGCCGGACTCCGGTTCCGTGAGCCTCGCCGTTGACCAGGGGAATCACATTCACGGTTCCATCGGGTTCGTAGCTAACGGAGGGGCGCTTGTCGTTGACTGGAGGAATCACATTCACGGTGCCGTCAGGGGCGCGGTCAACCTTGACGTCTTGTCCGTGAGCGCCGGGCGCAAAAGTCGCGGTTGCGAAGATGATGAAGCCGATGAAGCGGTTGATCACCGCCGAAGTATACCTCTCCGGGGACGCGAAACCCGATCCGAACCGCTCTCGGCGCTAGCGCCTGCAAGGCTTTCCGCGCCGCACCTCGAGACAGCCGGGCGGTAGAATCCGGGGACCATGAACGCGGCCGCGACAGTCGGCCAACGGGCCGTTCTCGCGGCGCGCATGGCCAACGCCGGGGCCGGGCGGCCGTCGGCGAAAACCGAACCCGGCGGCGAGGGTTCGGTTGCTCTCGCGGCGGCGGCGAAGCTGCAAGGCGTCGGCCGGAACATCGTCGTCAAGGCTCGCCGGCTGCTGCGCCTGGCCGACGGCAACGGGGCGGCGGCGGCGCTCGCGCAAGTGGAGCAAGGCTCCTTGACGGTCTCGGCCGCGCTGCGGCTCGCTCTGCCTGCCGTCCGGGGCGACCAGGGGGGCCGATGAGCACTCACGGCCGTTCCGGGAGGGCGGTAACCGGGGGTGGGTTTCGATTCCATGCGTGGGCCGTCCGGGGCCGGAGAAGGCGTCGGCGGTGGCGGACTGGATCGAGGCGGGTCTGCTGGTCCCGGAGGGCGAGGGCGCGGGCGGTCCGGTCCGGGTCCTGCCGTGGCAGCGCGAGTTCCTGGGGCGGGTCGAGGCCGACTTCGGCAGTCTCGGGTAGCCTTGCCGGGATCGCCGTTAGCCAACTGTAGAGCCAACCTGGGGAACCACGGGAGATGAGGAAGAAGGCTCGTGATCGCCTTGCCACGTTTCACCGCCAACGCTCGGTCCCTTCGCAAGCGTGATGTGGCGCAGAATCGGGATCTGGCGAAGGCGTCGTATCTGGAAGGCACGGTCGCGGACGGACCTGCTTCGCAATCCACGCTTCCAGCACTTCTGGGCCGAAGCCGCCACGGACCGCTTTCTCCTGGAGCAAGTGGAGGGGTACGGCAAGTTACTCTGGGAGAGGCTTGAGGCCGTAGTGGATGAACACCGCTTCGTCCATGGTCTGCGTGACGGCGTGGACTGGGACGGTGGAGAGTCCGCCCTTCAAGATTGGGCGCTGAGTCTCGACGAGTTGATCGAGGGAGACCTCGTTGAGGTGACGGACGGGGACTTCGAGAAGAAGATGTTCGCGCTCACCCACGCTGGCCGGTCGCAACTCCATAGTCTTCGTTCCGCCGAGCAAACCTCCCGGCGGCTGAAGGTAGCTGTCTGGAGTCTCTGGATCGCCGTGGTCGCCTTGGTAGCCCGGGAGTTGATCGGTCTGCTCTACCAGACGGGAGTGTTGGGGAGTAGCTGACCCCGCCCGCGCAACCGGTAGCTCGCGCGGATTGGGGCCCGAGGTTGCCCCGCTTTCGCAGACCGACCTCCCTTGAGGAGGAGGCAAACACCGATGGCGGGATCAAGACTCCGTACCCGGCAGAGCTCCTGCCTAAGAGATCTTGCGAAGCAAACAACGATCCTTGTACCCTCGGCGGATGCACAAGGTCCTCATCTCATGGATCGGCACCACGGATCTTCGCGCACCCGAGGAGGGCGCCGAGGTCGGCACGGGACCCGTCGCACAGGCCCTCGAAGAGCTGCGCTTCGACCAGGCTCGCCTCGTGACGAACCACGAGCCGAGCACGGTCACGCCGTACCGCTCGTGGCTTCAGACCCGGAACCCCGAGGTCGAGATTCAGGTAGCGCAGGAGACCCTTAGCAGCCCCACGGACTTCGGAGAGATCTACGCTGCCGCGGTTCGCGCTTGCGGCGCCGTGGTCGAGGAGGCGCCTGACGCCAGCTCGCTGACGTTCCACCTGAGCCCCGGCACACCGGCGATGGCGGCCATCTGGGTCATTCTGGCCAAGACCCGTTTCCCCGCGGAGCTCATCGAATCCTCCCGCCAGCACGGGGTCCGCGTCGCGTCCGTACCGTTCGACATCAGCGCGGACTTCCTTCCCGATCTCCTCCGCCGGCCCGACCGGGAACTAGAGCGTCTATCCGCCGGCCTGGCGCCCGAAGCGCCGGAGTTCGATGAGATCCTGCACCGGAGTGCGGCGATGAGACGGGTCATCCTGCGTGCTCGGCGGGTCGCTCCCCGCTCCGTACCCGTCCTGATCGAGGGAGAGACCGGCACAGGCAAGGAACTGGTGGCGAGAGCGATCCACCGCGCAAGTCCCCGCCGCGACCGGCCCTTCGTGGCCGTGAACTGCGGCGCCCTCTCGCCCGAACTCGTTGAGTCCGAGCTCTTCGGCCACGAGCGGGGCGCCTTCACTGGCGCTTCGGCACGTCGCGACGGCCACTTCGTCGCGGCCGATGGGGGCACGCTCTTTCTCGACGAGATCGGCGAGCTTCCGCTGTCCGCCCAGGTGAAGCTCCTCCGCGCCTTGCAGGAGGGCGAGGTTCTGCCCGTTGGAAGCTCTCGGCCGCGCTCCGTGAACGTCAGGCCGATCGCCGCGACCAACCGTTCCCTCCCGTCGGAAGTAGGAGCCGGTCGTTTCCGCGAAGATCTCTTCTACCGTCTGGCCGTCGCGGTTCTTCGACTGCCGTCACTCCGCGAACGGGCCGAGGACCTGGCGCTCCTGATCGACCGGCTCCTGGAACGGGTCAATCGTGAGAGCGAACAGCAGCCGGGCCATGTGCACAAGAAGCTGTCTGCCGGCGCAAGAAACCTCCTGCTCTCACACCCGTGGCCGGGCAATGTGCGGGAGCTTCAGAACACCTTGAGCCGAGCTGCCTTGTGGTCCTCGGAGGAGACTCTGACGGTGGACGATGTGCGCGAGGCGCTGCTGCCCGTCGCAGCGAGCGACCGGGCCGAGACTGTGCTGAATCGCCCTCTGGGCAACGGCCTCGACGTTCGGGCGGTGCTGGCGGACGTGGCCCGCCACTATCTGGAGCGGGCCCTGGAGGAAGCCGGAGGCAACAAGACGGAGGCGGCCCGGCTCGTGGGGCTCCCCAGCTACCAGACGCTCACCAACTGGATGAAGCGTTATGGTCTGGCCCAGTGATGGCACGCCGCTTGCTCTCAAGCCTCCTCGCATGTTCGAGGAAGCACCGATGACCCCGCGCGAGACCGAGGCCGACGCCCGGATCGTGATCGACGATCTGTTGAAGCAGGCCGGCTGGAATCCGAGCGACAAGTCCATGGTCGCGACGGAAGCGCCGGCGGTCATGCCTGACCGGCCCGGCCCGCTGGTGGACCGCTTCGGCGCCCGACCGTTCGACACGCACGCCCCCGCCTACGACCTCGTTGCGGCCGCCGGCGACTTCGGGCCGGATCGACTCGTGGGCAAAGCGGGCGACGAGATCGGCTGGGCGCCCGTGCCAAGCTCGGTACGTCTGACGCGCGACCACTTCGTAGCTCGCGTCGAGGGGCGTTCGATGGAACCGGCGATCCCGGACGGGTCCTGGTGCCTGTTCCGGGCCGACCGTGGAGGAAGTCGCGAGGGCAAGCGGGTTCTCGTCTGGCACCGGGGCTGCACCGACCCGGCACTCGGTGGAGAGTTCTCGGTCAAGCGCTACACGAGCAAGAAGGCCGGCGACGGCGCCGGGACGTGGCGACACAGCGAGATCCGCCTGGAACCGCTCAACCCGGATCCCGCGTTCCGCCCCCTCGTCTTCTCCCCCGAAGCCGAGGACGATCTGCGAGTGGTGGGCGAGCTTGTCGAAGTCCTCGACCTGGAAGAAGCCGGCGACGGCGCGGCGGCAGGTGGCGGGCGGGCCGACTACGTCCTCTACGACCGGCGCGGCCGGCCGCTGGCCGTCATCGAGGCCAAGCGGAACGCGATCCACCCGTACGTCGCCAAGCAGCAGGCTCTCCCGTACGCCAAAGCGCTCGACGCGCCCTTCATCTTCCTCGCCAACGGCGAACAGACCTACTTCTGGGACTGGAAGAACGACGACGCGCGCGAGGTCGCCGGCTTCTTCTCGCAGCGCGACCTGGAACGGCTCGTCGAAGCCCAGGAGAACCGCAAGCCGCTCGCCACCATCGAGATTCCCGAGCACTACGTTCGCCAGGGCGAAACGCGCACCCTCCGCCCTTACCAGACCGACGCCATGCGGGCGCTCGACCACGCCCTGGAGCTCGGCAAGCGGCGCTTCCTCATCGAGCTGCCGACCGGTACGGGCAAGACGGATCTCACCTGTCTCTACCTGAAGCGCCTCTTCGAGGCCGGCTGGGTCGAACGAGTGCTCGTCCTGGTGGACCGGGAGCAGTTGGCCAAGCAGTTCCTGGAGGCGGTGCAGGACCTGCTTCCACAGCACTCCAGCTACTGGATGCGGTCGGGCATGGAGCGTCAGCAACAGCAGATCACGGTTGCCCTGCTTCAGACGATGATCGGCCGGATCGAGGAGTACACGGCCGGCTACTACGACGTCGTGGTCACCGACGAGTGCCACCGCTCGATCTACGACGGCTGGAAGCCCGCGCTCACCCGCTTCGAGGCGGTGCACATCGGCCTGACCGCCACGCCGGCCAACTACATCGAGCGCAACACCTACGACTTCTACCACTGCAAGCCGGGCAAGCCCGACTTCAGCTTTCCGATCCAGGACGCCTTCCGCGAGGGCTACCTGGCGCCGTACTGCTTCGCGACCGGCATCACCGAACTGGTGGCCGAGGGTGCCGAAGTGGACGACGAGCACTACGACCCGGCCGCGTTCGAGAAGAAGTGGACCAACAAAGCCAGCAACCGCCTGATGATGAAGGAGTTCGACGAACTTGCCTGGGCGACGTACGAGGAGTTGGCCCCGAAGCAGGACCCCGGCCCGGGCAAGTCGATCGTCTTCGCGATCAGCAAGCGGCACGCTGCGCGTCTCGCCGAGTACCTCAACGAGCTCCACCCGGAACACAAGGGACGCTACGCAGAGGTCATCACGTCCGATGTAACGGACCCTGATGCTCTGATTCGCCGGTTCAAGCACGAGCCCTACCCGCAGGTGGCCGTGAGCGTTGGCATGCTCGACACCGGCTTCGACTGCCGCGAAGTGCTTCACCTGGTGCTCTGCCGCCGGGTGCGCAGCCCCATCCTGTACCAGCAGATGCGTGGTCGCGGCACCCGCATGGCGCCCCACATCGACAAGCGGAAGTTCGTGATCTACGACTTCTTCCGCAACCACCAGTACTTCAACGACAGCGACACGGACGCATTCACGGGCGCCGCCGGCGGACATGCTTCCGCGCCTGCCGACACCCCTTCGACGTACCGCGGCGACCTGGTGGAACTTGGTCTCGAGGACGAATGGCTCGAAGCGGTCGGATACGTCGAGGTCGGTCCGGAAGGCGAACGGGTCGACAAGGAGAAGTACAAGAGCGATTGGCAGGAGGTCGTCCAGACCCGAGTAGCCGATGACCCGCTGCTCCGCAAGGTGCGGGACGAAGAGGCGCTCGAGGCCGGCGAGGAAGAGGAACTCGCCCGGAGCCTGAACCGGCCGGAGCGCTACTTCAACGAGGACAACCTCCGCCGCGCCTACCGCGACCCGAGCGGAACGCTCGTCGACTTCATCCGCGCTGCTCTCGGCACGCTGCGCATCAAGAGCCGCGAGGAGAAACTCGAAGAGGCGTTCCGCGCCTGGCTCGTCTCGCGTTCCTTCACGCCACGCCAGGCCGAGTATCTGAGTCTGCTCAAGAACCGGGGCATCGCTACCGGCCATGTGCGGATCGAAGACCTGTTCGAGCCACCTCTCTCGATTCTCAACGTTGCCGGCAAGGGAGTGGCTCTTTTCGGCGAACAGGGTCTGAGTGATGTCGTGGACGACCTGAACGAAGGCGTCTTCCTGCCTGCGAAGCGGGCGAGCTGAGAAAGGGAGGCGGAGAACCATGGACCACAGCCTGCGGCGCAAGCTCGACCGGATCACCGACATCCTCTGGGCGGGGGGCGTCACGAACCCCGTCACCTACATCGAGCAGATCTCCTACCTCATTTACCTCAAGCTGCTCGACGAAGAAGAGGCCAACCGCGAACTGCGAGCGCGACTTGCCGGCGGCAATGGCGCGCGCCTCTTCCCCCTCCAGGCGGAGCGCTACCGCTGGAGCAAGTGGCGGTTCCAGAGCGGAAACGACTTGCGCGACTTCGTGCGGGACGAGGTCTTCCCCTACATGGCCTCGCTCGTGAAGGACGAACCGCAGGTGGCCGGCTACTTCCGCGACGCCGTGCTGGAGATCACCGACCCCAACGTGCTCAAGCAGGTGATCGACGAACTCGACGGCATCGAGTTCCAGAAGCTCGGGCCGGACGTCAAGGGCGATGTCTTCGAGTACCTGTTGACGCACCTGGGTCAGTCGGCCCTGAACGGCCAGTTCCGTACGCCGCGTCAGATTCGGGCGTTCATGGTCCAGATGACGGACCCGGACCTCGGCGACACCATCTACGACCCGGCCTGCGGCACGGCGGGCTTCCTGATCGACGCCGTGGACCACATCCTGGCTCGCTACAGCGAGAACCCCGAGGAGATCCCGATCTACGGCGAGGACTGGTTGGAGAAGCGCGGCCAGACTCTGGAAGAAGCCAAGGCCGAGATCCCGAATCTCCAGACGTATCGCAAGGGGGCCGGAGACCTGCTGCCGGACTGGAAGCGGCTCGAAGCGTCGATCCACGGCACCGACGTTTCCCGCCAGATGATGCGGATCGCCGTGATGAACCTGGTGCTGCACGGCATCCGGGGCGCTCGCGTCAAGCGCGCCAATGTGCTCTCCGAGATGAGTGGCCTCACCGAGGACGACCTGCATCGGCAGTACAAGGTGATTCTCTCGAACCCGCCGTTTGCCGGCCAGATCCCCAGTGAGTCGGTCCGGGCCGACCTCCCGACGAAGTCGAGGAAGAGCGAGCTCCTGTTCCTCTCGCTGATGATGCGTTCCCTTGCCCCCGGCGGGCGGTGTGCGGTGGTCGTACCGGAAGGCGCTCTCTTCGGCTCCACGAAGGCTCACAAGGATCTCCGCGAGAAGCTGTTGCGAGAGTTCGAGGTGCTGGCAGTCGTGTCACTGCCTGCGGGCGTGTTCAAGCCCTATGCCGGCGTCAAGACGTCCGTGCTCGTCTTCAGGCGGCCGAAGACACCACCCGAGGATGGCGCAAGCGCGACCAGCCACGTCTGGTTCTACGAGATTCGCAACGACGGCTACGACCCGGACAAGATTCAGCAGGGCGGGCGTCCCGAGACGCCAATCGAGAACGACGTCCCCGCCTTAATGGCAGCTTGGGGCGCGTACGGCGGAGCGCGCTTTGAGGAGCCGCCTGGCGTCGACGTTGGGAGTGTTCTTCCGCCTGGAAGCGAGCAGCCCCGCTCGTGGTTCGCTCCTCTTGAACGAATCGCCGGCAGCGACTTCAACCTGGCCGCATCTCGGTACAAGCCCATCGTTGCCGAGGAGATTCCACGAGAGGATCCCGCTCAGCTGATCCGGGAGATCCTGGTGATTGAAGGGAGGATCACCGCGGGACTGGAAGGCCTTCTAAAAGAGATCGGAGGATCGTGACGATGTGGCCGGAACAGCGCTTGAGTGATCTGTGCGTGCCTACTGACCAACGTGACCCTCGACGGGCCCCCACGTCCACGTTTCGCTACGTAGACATTGCCGGAATCGACCGGGTGGCCAAGACGATCAAGCCGCCCCTAGTACTCCAAGGCGCGGAGGCTCCCAGCCGAGCTCGGAAGGTGATTCGTGGGGGCGACGTGCTCGTTTCCACCGTGCGGCCCAACCTAAACGCGGTTGCGCTGGTCCCAAAAGAACTCGACGGGGAGATCGCGTCCACCGGATTCTGCGTCCTTCGGGCGAATCGCCAGGTTCTTGAACCTCGATTCCTCTACTACCGGGTCACGGCTCCCGACTTTGTCGCTGAGTTGAGTTCAAAGGTCCGAGGGGCCAGTTACCCGGCGGTCTCAGACCGCGACGTCAAGAACCTGAAGATCGCAATCCCCAGCGTTTCCGAGCAGCGCCGAATTGTCTCTCTGCTCGATCGGGCCAACCACGTCCGTCAACTTCGGTCCGATGCCGACGACAAAGCAGAGCGAGTTCTTCCGGTCATCTTGACGCGCGTCCTGGGTCCCTCTGAGGCGTGGCTAGGGGACTCGGACTGCGAGCCCTTGGGCACGCTGGTGTCTTTTGTCAGTGGAGCAACTCCGCCCAAGTCAGTCGAGGGTTTCTGGCAGGGCGACGTGCCGTGGGTTTCGCCCAAGGACATGAAGACGGACTTCCTCTCGGACAGCCAGGACCACGTGTCGGACGCTGCGGTCCAAGAGACCAACCTGAGGCTGATCGAGAGAGGCAGCGCGCTTGTCGTCGTACGAGGGATGATCCTCGCCCGCACCGTTCCGCTGGCGATCAACCTGAGTCCCGTGACGATCAACCAAGACATGAAGGCTCTCCTGCCGAAGAGGGAACCGATCACCGGCACCTACCTTTGGGCGGCCCTCACGGTGGCGAAGCGGCAGTTGGGGAGTCTCGTCCGGACTGCGGGGCACGGCACCCGCAAGCTCGACACACCCGACCTCATGCGGTTCCGGATTCCGCTTCCGAGTGCTGATCAGATCGACCAAGTAAGTTCCATGGCCGAGACCCATCGCCGCCTCGTCGAGAACCGGCAGAAGGGAGCGCTAGCGATGAACCGCCTTTTCCGCCTGCTCCTGAGCAGGGCTTTCAGCGGTTCTCTGACATCTGCTTGGCGTGAAAGACAAACGGCGGAGCTACTCGAGAGGAGTTCGCGTAACCACGGTTGCGCCGGCAACATGGAGGGCGTGGCGTGAGCCTTGACGCCCTTCGCTTGGCCAATTTCAAGGCCTTCGGGACGCCGCAGCGGGTGCCGTTGCGACCGATCACGCTCCTTTTTGGCGCCAACAGCGCCGGCAAGTCAAGTGTGCTGCACGCCCTAGCTTTGGCGCGGCACGCGGTTGAAACCGGCGACTTGGACGTTCACCGGACTCGGATCGGAGGTGACTCCATCGACTTGGGCGGTTTTCGCCAGTATGTACATCGTGGCCGACCGTACCAGGAAGTGACCCTGACTTTCGCGCTCGATCCGGCCAAGTTCTCCGGGAGACTGGCTGAGATTCTGGGTACGGCGCAAAGTGTGGAAGTCGAGGTCGGCGTCGGCATGGAAGGCACGTACCCGGACGGCCGCGTCGGAGTTCAGCGCTTCGCGGCCGGCGTCGATGGTCGGGAGTTGCTCGCCCTGAGCATCCGTCGAGGCTCGGGCCTACAGTTGGATCGCGCTGACCATGCACACCCGGTCTTCCGAGAGGTCTTTCGAGGAATCCTGCAGTTCTCAACCACCGCTCAGGATGTTCAGGATGAGGACTTTGCCACTCTCGCCGAAGTTGTGGACCAGCTCGTGCCGCAGATCGCCGTTTGGCGGAGCAGCGGCATGTTTCTGCGTACCGAGCAGGTTGCAACCGAGGGTACGTTTCGACCGATCGGGCGCGGCCACAGGCAGGAAAGCCTGGCCCAGGCAGCGCGACAGCTGCTGCCGGACGTGCTGCGCGAACTGCTGGGCGGCCTCTCCGAAGTTCTGGAAGAGGAGATCCGCAAGCTGCGCTACCTCGGGCCACTCCGGTCGTATCCACCCCGACATCTAGTGTTTTCCCAACACCACGACCCGAACTGGGATGCCGGAGGTGGCTGGGCGTGGGATGAGGTCCGAAAACGGAGCGACATCAGGGATCGAGTGAATGGATGGCTGGGAAACTCCCGGCGTCTCAAGACGCCCTACAAGCTCCGGGTTCGGGAGCTGCTCCCTGCCGGTGCTCTGGAGGGCAGTTTGTCGTCGAGGCTTGGGCCCGAACTTTACCTACTTGCGCATTCTCTGCTCAGAGAAGTGGAGAGCAACGGCCCGCACTCGGACGAGCTTGCTGCGGCACTAGAGCTGCTACGTCAGGACACCAATCCGGTGTCAGATGTGGACAGTGGGAGTGACGAGAGCTTTCTCGCCATTGCAGAACTCGTGGATACCATCGTCGATTCCGAGGTCGTCGCCGAACAGTGGGTGCGAGAGATACTCAGGAGAGTCAGAGAGCGTGGCGACACGCGTCCGGAGTTGTTGCTGATCGACGAGCGCTCCAACACTCTTGTGAGCCACCGCGACGTAGGAATCGGCGTGAGTCAGGTGCTTCCAGTGCTGGTCTCCGCCTACGCTTCCGCCGGGGAGCTCATCGCCATCGAGCAGCCTGAGATTCACCTTCACCCCGGCCTCCAGGCTGAACTCGGTGACGTCTTCCTCGAATCCGCATTGGGTGACGCCCGAAACCGGTTCCTGATCGAGACGCACAGTGAGCACCTGATCTTGAGAATCCTGCGCCGCATCCGCGAGACGGCGGAGGGCGACCCACCGAAGGAGGCGACGCCGGTTAGGCCCGAGGACGTGGCGGTCCTCTACGTTCAGCCCGGGCCAGAGGGTGCCGAGATCATCGAGCTGCCGATCACCCCCGACGGCGAGTTCGAGCGCCGATGGCCTGACGGGTTCTTCGCCGAGCGGGCGAAAGAGCTCTTCTGACGGTGATTCAGGAGTACGCACTCGAACCCGAGATGGTGGCCAACGCGGACCGAATCCTCGGTGGCCGCTTGCTCTCGGGTTTCAAGATGGGCAAGGGAAGGATCGTCGCGCGCTACCCGAAGAAGTGGAAGCGTCAAGTGTGGGATGCCTTCAACGACACCACCGACATGGACCGAACACGACTGGAAGTGCTCGTCAACGAGCTCTTCGAGTTCGCCGCATCCCGAGGCGAGGTTCACTGGGACCCGGATGCGGCCTGCTGGCTCGACAATGCCGTGGTCGAGCATCAGCGTCTGCCATTTCACGCGATCATCGCCCGATCTAACCCGGAGAAGCACTCGCACGTCGTCACGGCGCGCGCGGTTCTGGAGGGGCCGGCGCCGCTTTGGGCGGCCGTCGGCAGTTGCGTCGTCGAAAGGAAGGCCGATCTCATGGCCGACATGATCGCGCCGGTCCTCAAGAGGAGCTCGGTCCTCATGTTCGTGGACCCTCGCTTCGGCCCGGAGAGGCCAAGGTACCGTCGCGCGCTCGAGTCCTTCCTCAAGCGAGTGAAGGAGCGCACGGGAGCCCCGCCGAAGCGCGTTGAGATCCTGACCAGCGCTGACAAGACAGGCCGCAGGTCGTTCTTCGAGACGGAATGCCAGAAGAGACTCCGCCAGTGCGTCCCGGCAGGAATGCGCGTCGCTATTCGCAGGCTCCTGGAGAAGCCAGGAGGCGAGGCGCTCCACAACCGCTACGTGCTGACTGAACTCGGAGGAGTACGCTTCGACTATGGCTTGGACGAGGGGAAACCGGGAACCACGGACGATCTCTCGTTGCTTGAGCACCACGTCTACGAGCAACGATGGCGGCAGTACGTGGGAAACGACGGAGGATCTCCGCCGGCCTTCGACCAGGAGGGCGAGTTGATCCACGTAGTCGGGAGCCGGCGGCTGTGACCGGAGTTCCTCCTGGTCAGCGGGCTGTGACGCGCATAACCGACCAACTCCTCAGCCGCATGGTCGGGGCCATCGTCGAAGAAGTGGACCCTGAGCAGGTCATCCTCTTCGGCTCACGGGGCCGTGGCGACGCGCGGGTGAGCTCGGATGTCGACCTTCTGGTCATCGAGGCCGAGTCCTTCGGTCCCGCGCGCAGCAAGCACGCGGAGATGAACCGGCTGTACCGCGCACTCAGGGGCTTCCGCGTGCCGAAGGACATCCTCGTGTTCTCGAACGAGGAAGTGGAGTATTGGCGCGACTCCCTGAACCACGTATTGGCGCGGGCGCTCCGGGAGGGGAAGGTGCTCTACGAGCGACGCGCCGGCGACAGCGACCGGCCGCTCAGGCGAGGTTCCCGGACGGCACCCGAGGGAAGCGCATGACCGCCGACCCGAAGTGCGCCCGGATGATGCTGAAGCTGGCCGCCGGCGATGCGAAAGTGCTCGACGTGATGCGGGATCCAGAGGCCGTGACGGAAGAAGTGTTCGGCTTTCATCTGCAGCAGGCCGTCGAGAAAGCGTTCAAGGCCTGGATCGCGCTTCTCGGTGGTCTCTACGAACTGACCCATGACCTGGAGGACCTGCTCCGGCAGCTTGAGGCCTGCGGCGCCGCTCCGAAGGACCTCGCCCGCTTCAAGGACCTCGCCGGATTCACGCCCTACGCGGTCGAGTACCGCTACGAGGGAGTGGCCGAGTGGGTCCAGCCGATCGACCGGGAGACCGCTATCGTGCTGGTCGGCGACCTGCTGAACCATGTCGGCGCCGAACTCGGAAAGGTAGAGGAGTAGCGCCGCGATCCGAGCTGCCCGCGCTCACGGTCCGCCTTCGGCGGGCCGGCGCCTCAGCCCCCAGCCGTTCCCGTCTCCACCGCTCTCGCCAGACGATCCACCGTCTTCGCGGAAACGGCGGCGCCCTTCACCCGAGGCGCGCAATCGCGCAGCGAGTCCATCCATTCAAGGTCCTCCGCATACTCGCGGAGCCGTCGCCGATGGCCGGCGCGGGTCTTCGTGCAGACCAGGGTGTAGGGGCTGCCTTTCCTTTCGGTTACATGATCCAGGTCGAGGCCGTAGCCGTCGATCGTCCGATGGAGGTGCTTGCGCCGGTCCTTCCGCACGCTGAAACGGCCGACCCGCTTGTCGGGGTCCCGGCAGAACGCGAGCAGGGCGACGCAGTCTTCGCAGTTGCAGCGCACTTCGGCGGGCATGGCCCAGTCGGTCGGCTCGGCGGGAACGTCGGAGCTGCGTTCCAGCAGAAAGTCGGCGGCCTGACGCCAAAGCAGGGCGTAGACCGGCGACCGGGCAGACTCCTCGTCCTCGTGGATTCCCTCGAGCGCCGCCGGGAGCATTCGTCCGCGCGTCACGATGCGCGGATGGTCGCCGATGGCGCCGGCCGCCGCCATCGCTTCGTCGGCGAGGCCGAGAGGCCGCGCCAGCAGGAAGAGGTCGCGCACCGCTTCGTGGTCGATCCACTCGGGCGCCTTCCGTTCGCGGACGAAGCCCATGTCGATCCGTTCGAGTCGGCCAGCTTCACGATCGGCGCGCACCCTTGCCTCTCGTTCGAGCGCCGCCCGAAGACCCGTCAGCACGAAGGACACGACCTGCCGCAGCGCCTCGCGCCACATCGCCCGCTCCGTTCCGTCCTCGGCCCCGTCGCCTGCCTCCTCCGCGAGCACAAGCAGATCGACGACGCAGGACGGTCGCATCGACAACTGCTCCTCCGCCAGACCAACGAGGAAGTCGCCCGCTTCTTCCGCCCCGACCAGCGGCATGACGGCCGCCAGAGCCTCGTTCTCGCTGCCGTCGTACTTCGCCTTCACCGCGCGATGCAGGAAGCCCACGGCCTGCTCGGCGGCCCCGGCGGTGGCCAGCAGACGAAGCATCGCGCCGCGATCCTGCTTCCGATAGTTGCGTTCGCCGAGCGGCCAGAGTTCGATCAGCCGCTCGATGGCCTCCACGTCGCGCTTCCTGTCCGCGCCGGCATCGTCCGTGATTCGCGATGCCGCCCAGGCCACGGCGCCGTCGATGCCGCCGCGGGCCAGCACGTCCACGGTCTTCTCGCGTGGCCAGACCACGAGCGCCGCTCTGCGATACACGTGTTCCAGGGTCGGGCCCTCGTTGCCGGTCGAACCCTCAAGTCGTCGATCGTCCGGCTCGGCGTCGTCGAGGGCACCCTCGGGAAGAAGTTCTCCCTCGTTCAGGGGAATCTCGCCCAGATCCGGCCTGCTGCCGTCCGTGGCCGCCCACGAATCCAGGGCCTCCCAGCGATCGTGAACGTCGACCATCGTGGAGTCGTCCTCCTCCACATTGTCCCAGTAGTCCACGTGGAGGTCCGGCGTGCCGTACTCGTGTATCCGAAGCACCGCGGCAAGGAACTCGCAACCGGCACGCTCCGCCGCATTCTGCAACACCCCCGCCACGGCCGCGTCCGTGTTCTTGAGCGTCGCGAACGACAGTCCGTCCTCGCTGTACTCGTGTTCGAGCAGCCAGACGATCTTGTCCGCGACCTTGTCCCCGGTCTCTTCGGAATCCTGCTCTTCGGAATCCTGGTCGACGCTCTCCGCTCGCCATTCCGCAAGGCACTCCGCCACCGGCGCCAGGAGGTTCGAGTAATCCGGCGCGCCCGGCCCGCGGCCGGCGGAGTCCAGGAACAGGTTGAAGACGAGAGAAACCCGGTGGCCTTCGGTGACCGGCAGCACTTCGTGCGGACAGTCCGCGTAGAAGGCGGCGAACGGCAGTTCGGAGGGCTCGTCCGCGGTCATGTCGTACGTGGTCTCGTCGTCGCCGTGGCGAACGACGATCTCGCCGCCGGCGCCTGCCGCCGGCAGCGACAGCGAGAGGGTCGCCACCATGCCGGGAACCTTCTCCGTATCCCGATGCTCGGCAAAGAAACCGCCGCGCCGGTAGACGAGCAGCTTGTAGAGCTCCGCGCCGAGCCGCTCGGCGGGCAGACCAAGGCCCTCCGCCACGAGTTCGATGATCTTCGCGAGCGAACGGGGCCAGGCTCGGCCCGAGAGGCTCACGTCCCGGGCATCGATCTGCCAGCAGTCGCGGACCGATGGGTCCACCAGTGTCTGCGTGCCCTTGCCGTAGGGCGCCCGCTCGGCCGCATCGGCCAAGGCCTCGATCTGGACCGGAGGAACAGGGAACGACAACTCGCCCACGCCTTTCGCGACGACGCGCGGCACGGGCAGAAACTCCCGCCCGCCTACGCAGTAGTTGCCAGGGCGGTCGATGGAGCGGAGCAGTTTCTCCAGCCGCTTGTGCCCTCGTCCGTACTCGATGCCTTGAACGCCCACTCGTCTACGGAATGTCGAGTCGCCCGCTCAGTTGTACCAGTAGATGTACTCGTCGTCCGGCGCGTCCGGATCGAGCAGCGTCTTGTCGATGTTGATCGGGGTCCGGGTGGCCCACGGCCAGATCGGCGTCGCCTGTTCCTTGTTGTATTCGGCGAGGAGCTTCTTGAGCGCCGCGACCCGTTCCGGCTCGGTGTCGGCGAGGTTGTGCTGCTCGGTGGGGTCCTCTGCCATGTTGAAGAGCCATACCTTCCCGGGCGGCTCGCTGACCTGGAGTTTCCAGCCGTCGGCGAGGACGACCTCGTAGCCGCCGGTGCGCCAGAAGAGACGGTCGTGCGGCGAGCCCTCGGCCTCGCCCAGGACGTGCGGCACCAGGTCGACGCCGTCGATCGTCCGGTCGCCGGGCAGGTCGACTCCCGCCGCGGCCGCCGCGGTCGAGAAGATGTCGAAGCCGTGCACCGGGGCTTCGTAGGTCTGGCCGCCGCTGAGGCGGGCCGGCCACTTCATCAGGTACGGCACGTGGATGCCGCCCTCGAAGAAGCTGATCTTCCAGCCCCGGAACGGCTCGTTGACGCGCGGCAGGCCGATGTAGGCCGGCGCGCCGTTGTCGGAGGTGAAGAAGACGAGCGTGTTCTCTTCGAGGCCGTTCTCGCGCAGCGCCTCGAGCACCCGGCCGACGCTGCGGTCGAGCGAGCGCACCATCGCGGCGTAGACGCGCAGGCGATGCTCCTCGATGTGCGACAGCGCCTCGTAGTCGGCGCGCAGCGCCTGGAGCGGCGTATGCACCGCCCAGTGCGCCAGGTAGAGAAGGAAGGGCCGGTCCTTGTTGGCCTCGATCACCTGGACCGCCTGGTCGGTGTAGTAGTCGGTTAGGTACCCGCCGGGCTCGAAGGCGGGACTGTCGTTGAACGAGGCCTCGAAGCGCGAGAAGCGCCACAGGAAGCGGTCGATCCCATCGAACTCCTGCTTCGAGTTGACGACGTTCGGGTCGTCCTCGGGCAGGTAGAGGCCGCTCCGCATGAGCAGGCTCTCGTCGAAGCCCTGCTCGTGGGCTCGCATGCCTTCGCCCCCGCCGAGATGCCACTTGCCGATGTGCACGGTGTGGTAGCCGGCCGGCTTGAGCAGCTCGGCGAGCGTGATCTCGGACGGCGGCATTCCCTTCTCCGCGAACGGAACCGAAGCCCCTTCGTCGTTGGCGCTCGTCTGCCGGAGCCTGCCTTCCCGGTTCGAGAGCCGGGGCACCATCGTGGCGAATCCCGGCGGCGTCGGCGTGAACTCGAAGCCGAAGCGGGTGCCGTAGCGGCCGGTCATCAGCGCGGCCCGCGACGGAGCGCAGGTGCCGTTCGCGGAGTAGCCGTTGGCGAAGTGAACGCCGTCCCGGGCCAGCGAGTCGATGTTCGGGGTCGGCACCGTGCCGCCCGCGACGCCGCCACCGAGCCAGCTCAGGTCGTTCCAGCCCAGGTCGTCGGCCAGGATGACGACGATGTTGGGCGGCCTCTCCCCGGCGGGCCGCGCCAACGGATCGGCGCCCGACTGCCAGTCGATCGTCTGGGTCGGGCCGACGGCGGGCTGCTGCTGGGCGGGCTGGGTCGTGCCCTGCCAGTAGGCAGCCGCGCCCGCGGCGCCTCCCGCGAGGGCGATCGCCAGACCGAGGCCGACCAGTCCGCGTCGGGTCACTCGGGAGCGTCGTTTCATGGTGTCTTTTCCTTTCCCGTGGTACGAAGGGCGTATCCTACGCGTCGCAGCAGGCTGCCGGTTGAGCCTCCACGGCATGGCTGGTACCGTCGCTGACCCCGAACCCGTACAGCGCAACCACCGTCAGAGGGAGCGTTCGACCCATGAAGACAGGCCGATTCGCCTTGCTCGCCCTTGTCCCGCTGCTCTTCGCCGTTCCGGCCTTCGCCCAGGACGGCGCCGGGAACGAGAATGAGAGAGTGAAGGGCGCTCACGAGAACCAGTCGCCGGAGGCACGGCAGGACGACCTCGGCATCACGGTGCCCATTCCGACGAGCCACCCGGGACGGCGCTATCCGGCGGACCACGAGTTCCCGACCGGTCCCGCGATCGGCGAGCGCCTGCCCGAGTTCGAGCTGCCGAACCAGAACGGCGAACTCGTCGACTTCCACGCGCACCGGGGCGACTCGAAGGCCATCGTCGTCTTCTACCGCTCCGCCGTCTGGTGACCGTACTGCCGCACGCAGCTGGTCGAGCTGCAAGAGAACATCTCGCTCTTCGACGCCGAGGGCATCAAGGTTTATGGCGTCAGCTACGACTCGGAGCAGCACCTGAAGGCCTTCGCCGACAGCAAGGACATCTCCTATGACCTGCTCTCCGACTACGACTCGGAAGTCATCAAGCGTTTCGGCATCCTGAACACGACGATCGACCCCGACTCGGATGTGTTCAACCGCGCCACGGAGCGGGGGTTCTACGGCATTCCCTTCCCGGGCGTCTACGTCACCGACCGTGAGGGCCGGGTGACGGAGAAGTTCTTCCACCGCCACTACGCGACGCGCACTTCGGCCGGGACGATTCGCGACAGCGCGATCGGCCGCATCCTCGCCAAGCACGAGGCGCCGACCGCCGAACTGGGCGACGAGCACGTCGAGGTGTCCGTTTTCCTCGCCGACGAGGCGCTGAAGTTCGAGTACGCGAGCACCCTGCACGTGCGCTTCGACGTCGCCGAGGGCTACCACATCTACGCCGACCCCCTGCCCGACGGCTTCATCGCATCGACGGCGACCGTCGTGCCCACGAAGGGCGTGCGGCTGGGCGAACCGGTCTACCCGGCGACCCGTAAGCGCGAGTTCCCCCAGCTCGACGTGACGCTCAACGTCTACGAGGAGGGCGCGACCGACATCGCCATCCCGATCGCGCTGAACGCCGAGATTCTCAATTGGCCGATTCAGGACAAGCCGACCTCGATCGAGATTCCGGTCGACGTCGTCTACCAGGCCTGCAGCGAGACGGTCTGCTACGTGCCGAAGGAAGAGACGGTCACGATCGAGGTACCGATCGAACCGCTGGTGATGCCGGGTCGGTAGGCGCCGCCAGGATGGGCCTCATCCTCTACGGAGCCCCTCTCTCTCCTTTCGTTCGAAAGGCGGATGCCCTGCTGCGCGAGAAGGGGGCGCCCTTCGAACTGGAGAGCGTGAACATCATGCCGATGCCCGACTGGTTCAAGGAGATCAGTCCGGCCCGTCGCATTCCGGTGTTGCGCGATACCGACGTCGGCGAGGAAGGTCCGCCCGGCACGATCCCGGATTCGTCGGCGATCTGCGCCTACGTCGAGCAGAAGTTCCCGGAGCCCGCCTTCTATCCGGCGGACCCCTACGAACGCGGCCGCGCGGTCTGGCTGGAGGAGTACTGCGACACGGAGCTGGCGATGGCGCTCGGCCTCGGGATCTTCCGCCCGATCCAGTTCAACCGCTTCATGGGCAAGGAGCCCGACGTGGACACGGCCAGGAAGACGTACGAGGAGCGGCTTCCGCGGCGCCTCGACTATCTCGAGGGCGAAGTCGGCGACGGGCCGTTCCTGGTTGGAGACGCGCTGACGATCGCGGACATCTCGCTCGCGTGCCAGATCGCGCAGTTCGAGTTCGTCGCCGGTCCGCTCGACGCGTCGCGGTGGCCCGGAGTGGCCGGCCTCGTGGAGCGTTTGACAGGGCGGGACAGCTTTCAGCCGTGCCTCACGATCTGCCGGAAGATCGTGAAGCAGGACCCCATCGATCTGACCGCTGGTTGATGACCGACAGCCGGGTCTTCCCGGTGGGAGTTCTACCGGACGGATCCTGATCGTACGTCTGGAGTTCCGGCGCTCCTGCTCAATCCGGGCGGTGACGAGCCGGGTCGGTCCGGGTCAGGCCGTCGTAGACGAAAGCGCCGGCGATCCGGGCGCGGTCCTGGCGACCCACGCCGGCGCGCCGCATCGCTTCGCGCCAGCGGCTGCGCACGGTTGCGACGACATCGTCGAACAGGGTGGAGGCGTCGGCCTGCGTGAGGAGGAAGCGACCGTGGCCGGCGACCAGATTGCCCCGGTTCGCGACTCGTCCGTACGGGCCGCAGATCATGGCCAGGTCGCGTCGATCCCGCGCGACCACCGGCGTCGGCGTCAGGTCGTAGGCCGGGCTCAAGCGCCATGCGCGGTCGTCGGCGACCACGGCGTGGTTGCGCGGATGATCGTCCAGATTCGACACGGCCGCGTTGAAACACATCCTGGCGAACAGCTCCCGCAAGTCCACTTCCGGGTTGCCGCTCAGGCGTCGGACCTCATCCGCGAGCAGGAGATAGGACCAGCGTCGGCGATCGGTGACCGCCTCGTCCGCCCGCAGCAGCGTCAACGCGCTCGCCATGCGGGAGCGGCGGAAACCCGCCCCGTTCCAGTGGCGGTCGAATCGGCGGACAAGCAGCACGTCGCGGTCACCCACGGAGACCGGGCGGCTGTCCAGAACGGCCAGGCCACAGATGCGCGCCAAGGCCAGCATGCCATGTTCGATTCTCGGCTCATTCCAGCGGTCGTCCGGCCGCGACAGCTTCGCTATCCAGAGATCGTCTCCGTCCCGCACCACGGTCTTGGGGCGCGCCCCACCGACGGACGTTCCAAGGCGCAGCAGTTCTTCTGCATGATGGGCAGCGGGGTCGCCCCGTTCCGTTCGACCGGCCACGACCTTGTCTGCAGCGCGTTGCAGGTCCGCCAGATCCACTGCCGCGTTGCCCCGCCAGGGCGTCGACGGCGGATCGACTGACGGCCCGAAGCCGAGTGCGCCGATGCGGTCGTCGGGACCTTCCGTCAGGTAGTCGAACTCCTCCGGAACGCGGCCCGGCATTCGGCGCTCGATCACTAGCCGGCCCCAGGAATCGGGCATGGCGTCGCGGATCGCACCGAAGAAGCCGCCCAGACGAGTCGTTTCGAACGGTCGATCCGCCAGACGCAGCTCCACCGGGTCGATCTCGACGGCGTCCGGGCGTTCCCGGTACCGGCGGCCGTAGACGAACTCGCCGACGGGGACACCGCTCCGGTTCCTCACGCGGAACCGTCCCGCGGTGGTGAACGCGGTGTCGCCGGGCAACGTGATGTAGACGAAGCACTCGCGTTCAGAAGTCATCGTCCAACGCCTGGCGGAGCCTTGCCCGTTGCGCGCCGCGCGCGAGCTCGAGCAGGGCGCCCTCGCGGTCTCGCTGGGGGTCGGCCACATCGTCCATGTGATCGAGCAGTCCGAGCACCCAGAGCGCGCCGAGGTAGGCGGCAATCCCGGTACCGGGTTTGCCCCTCTCCAGATCGGCCACCACGAAACGTGACACGCCGGCGCGTCTCGCCACCTCGAGCTGGGTGAGGCGTCGGCGCAGGCGAGCCGTACGGATGTTGCGGCCGAGACGGCTCAACGTGTCGGCCACGGCCTCGGGCGGGTGCTTGACGATCGGCGGTGTTCTGGGCATGTTGATTTGGACCTGCTTGACGGATCGTCGAGTATATTCAAATCAACATCGTCCCCCAGCGTGTCGGCGATTCGCGGCAGGAGGCGAGACTCAGGGCCTCGCCGAGATCAGGTCTGGAGTTCCGGCGCTCCTGCTCATTTGGGCAGTGACGCGGGCCGCGTGCGTTGGTATCAAGAATCCTTGGCTCGTCAGCCCCTCGGTGCCTCCGCGCCTTCCCCGGCCCGGAAGACGGATTCGTCTTCCTCGTGCATTCCCGCTCCACTCGCCGGTGAAGAAAGTCGCGGTGCTTCCGGGCGCTCCCCGGAGTGGCTCCGCGGCTGGGGCGGGCTCGTAGGCGCCCTGGTCGATGAGAACGTGGTTGGCCTGATCTGTGTCGACTGCAGGGGGAGGATCGTCTGGTCCAGCGGACGGGCGAGGAGGCTCTTGGGCAAGGCAGCAACCCTGTGCAGCCTCAAGGGGAGACTTAGGGCGTCCATGCCCGAGGACTCCGCGGTGATCGACCGTCTGCTGGGCGCCGCGCACGACGGACCGGCACTCGGTGGCTCCGGCGCCTCGGCCGTGCTCGGGGAGTGGCCCGACCGGCAACCGCTGGTGGTTCATTGCCGTCCGGTCGTCGGCGAGGCGGCGGTCCGCGGCGTCGTCGCCGTCCTCGTGATCGTCGACTCCTGGAGACGGCTCTCCGTCAGTTCGGAGGTCGTACGCCAGACCCTTGGATTGACGCCGGCCGAGAGCCGGGTAGCGGCGGCACTGGCCGAAGGAATGTCCGTGCGTGAGATCGCCCGCGCCAACGGGATACGACGTAACTCCGTGCGCTGGCTCGTCAAGCAGTGCTTCGCGAAGACCAGATGCCGGCGTCAGGCCGACCTGGTGCGCCTCGTGCTCTCGGCATCGCGGCTCCCGATGGCCTGACGCGGCGCTGCTGTTGCGGCCGGCTCCGTTGACGTTCGTGCGCGCTCGTTTGCGCGATCCCACCCATTTGGGTGGTGACGGGCGCGATCAAGCGCCGCTACGTTAGAGGCGTTCAACGTTCACGACCTGTCGGCTCGGTATCCGAATGGAGTAGACGCTAGCGAGCACGGCGGAGGACGCACATGAAAGCGCTATCGACAGTTGCCGGGTTTATGATCGGGAGGCCGTGCAGGAGCCTCGTGGCCTTGTTGTTGTGCCCGGTCCTGCTGGCGGGCTGCGCCGGCGCCGGGCTGCAGAGCAGCGGCCTTGCCGGTCCCTCCTGGCAGCAACGAGAGGCGCTGCATCTTCAGGAGGAAGAAGAGGGCGACGACCTCGGCGATCGGCTGCGGAAGGCTGAGGAGCAAGGCGAAGCGAAGCGCAAGAGAAGGGCATGGCTTGTCATTGTCGCATGCGCGGCCTTGTTGGGAGTCGCCCTCTCTTCCTATCTCCAGGAATCAGACGACGACGATCTGACGTACGATGCGCCGTTCCCGACGGACTCGAGCATGGACGAGAAGCTCCTTCGGTACGGAGGCATGGCTCAGTACTGATCGAGGAGGAGGCGGAATGCGAGAAGGAACACCGCCGGGCCGCACGACGTGGCGTGGGGCCTGCGGAACTTCAGTCGCCGTTGCTCTGATCTGCTTGGCTTTCCCGGCGGAGACTGCAGGGGTCACGGAAAGCGCGGAGAATGTTGACAAGAGCGGCTTCCTTTCCGCCGTTGAAGCAGCGCTTTCAACCCGCGACAGGGCTCTTGGCGCCGCTCAGGACGACTTCAGCCGGATCGCTACCACACTTGAAGCCGCAGCCGCCAGAGTTGGTGCCGATGCAGCTGGTCGGCTTCGAGATGGAGCGTTGGCAAGGGCGCGCGGATCCCTAATGAACGCAGTCGAGGCCGCCGAGGTCGAATGGGTCCGTCGCGTGGACGAAGCGGTCAGAATCTACGAACCCGCCGGCATCGTGTGGAACGCGGTCAAGGAATCCACAGCAGCACTGCGGACCGAACTCGAAGTCTTCAGAGCGGTGCTGGAGTCTACCGACTTCGTAGCCAAGGATTCCGCCGCGCTCGCCAACGCCGTCAGCCGCGTAGCCGCCGGCGAGGCGCGCGATGTTGCCGCTCTCGACGCCAAAGCGGCAACCGCGAAGGCGAAGTACGACGCTGCGGACCGGGCCTACCGCGAGGCAGTGGCGAGAAGGCCGGAGAAGATCGAGGCGAGCCGGTTTGGTGGAGAACGGTTCGCAGCGTTCGTGGACGGGTTGGGCGCTCGTCTCCGCGGAGACGCTGCTGCTGCGGCGGCTGCCGACCGCGCGGGCGAGGAGGCGTTCGAGGCTCGCCTGGACGCGATTGCCGAAGCTGAAGCCGCGAACGACGTCGCCGAGAGGCAGTACGAGGCGACGGTCGCAGCGGCTCGTGCCAGGCGGGACGCTGCGGCGTCCACCTACCGGGATGCCGCCGCCGCGGTCAGCCGGGCGTCTCGCGGCGTCGCCGCCGCGACAGCCGAGCGCGAGAGCGCCTCTCGCGATCATGAGGCCGCCCTTGCTGCACGGAGAGTCGCCTTCGTGGACATCGCCAAGACCGTTCGCGTCTACGGAGCCTTGGAGCTTCGGGAAGTGGAGGCCGCCCTGACGGCTGGAGCTTTGTCGGCCATCGGAGAGCTGGAGACTGCGGCACTGAAGCGGGTCACCGCCGACTCCGCTCGCCAAGCAATTGAGGCGGGCCTCGACGCGTACGGCCGAGCCAGAAGAACCGCTCTCCTGTCCCACGAGAAAGCGCTCAAGGTCAAGTACAGCGACGCCATGGCAGAAGCTCTCAACGCCGAGGGGGCGCTGGAGGCGGCTCAAGCGAAGAACGATGCCCGTGTCGCTGACGTGAGTCCGATTCTCGACCGTATCCAGCGGGGAACCTATGCACGCGACGTCGCGGCTGCCGACAGGGCCCTAGAGGATGCGTTGGTCGAAGCGCTGGGCTTGGCCCCTGTCACTTATGATTCCGGTACATTCGCATCGGATCGCGCAAGGGACTTGGTGCGCCAAGCCGGCAAGAAACATGGGCGCGCCATCTTGGCCGCACGAGCTTCCCGGAGTCGAGCGCTGGCCGAGGCGTTCCCCGAGCTCGAGGTTGAAGCTCTCGGATCCCGGTTTCCGCCAGTTCTGGTGGATCCTGACGACTTACCCGGATGGCTGGATGGGGGTGCCGATCGCGTCCTCCGCGAATTGGGAGGGTACAAGCGCTACCGTTCGTTCTCCGAGTTCGAGGCGGCGGTGTTGACGTCTCTGAAGACAGACAACACGCGGCTAGCGGCCCACGCTCGCGACAGTCAAGTCGCCGCCGAGGTCGCTCGGGTCGCACTCGATACCGCTGTAGGCGCGGACGAGAGCCTGGTCGCCTTCGATCAGCAAGCCGTTGGCCGCCTAGGCGTACTGGAGGCCGACGTCCGGGCCGGCATTCTCGCTGCGTCTCAAGGGTCGAGGCTCAATCGGGAAAGTGCCGTCGATCCTGGACGAGAGACAAGCTACGAAGCCGATCTCAGCCGACCCACAGCGTCTAGGCGTGAATCAGCAGGAGCACTGTCTGGCAATGCCCGTCAGGCCATCGAGAACGCGAGGAGGTTCACGCGGGATCTGGCTGAAGCGGACATGCCGAAACGCCCCGCCGAACCGCTCGCCGGTCTTGACGGCCACAAAGCAGCGTCGGTAGCGGCCAGGCCCGACTCGGTGACCTCGTCCGAGCACCGAGCTCAGTGCCTGATACCGGGTTTCCCAAGACCCGCCGACGCCGAGAATCTGGCGCTCCCCTGGTGCCCTGCGAGCGTGGATTTCCAGATTCGCTCAACTGCCCTCGTGGCGGCAGGCGCACAGTGCGCGATCGCTCTTGGCACTTCCTCAACACCAGAACAGATCGAAGCCCGACAGCGCGAAACCGCCGACCTCTGTGCTCGCTTGGACGCTCTGGTCGGCCGGTTCGGGGGAACCGAGTGTCGCTGCCCGGAGGATTGGCGCTGAACTTAGTCCGCGAACCTCAGGCAGATACCGAGGATCGTCAGAAAAGTCGAACCGCCGGTAGCAGAGAAGGAGGAAGTAATGAACGACGACCTGGCGCGCCATCCGCGGAACTGGTCCACGACTTTCGTAGTGTCGATCTTGAGCTTGGTGGTTGCACTTGCCGGTGCCGCATACACGGTCGGCTCAGTTGTTGAACGCATCAACGTCTTGGACGAACGCATCAACGTCTTGGAAAATGCGGAGAATCCCGTCGTTTCGATGGTGTTTGGCGAGTGGGTCCTGAAGACCCACAGTCAGGAGTATGTGGCGGAAACGGACGGATTTGTTGTCGTCCGGAGCCATGGCGATACGCCGCCTGCGGAGTCGGACTTCGAGATCCTTGTGGAAGGGAGCGACGGTTTTCGTGCCCGAACTCGAGGCGGCGAGTACGACGGTGTCAGCTGTCCAGTGCCAAGGGGAAAGACCTGGAGCGTAGCAAGAGGTGGCAGCTCGAACTCCGGGACCATGGATGTTCACTGGATTCCGCTGCTTCAGCAGCAGCAGTAGGTCTGGTGGCTCCCGTCCTTTGATGGAGTAACGACTTGCTCTCCGGTGATTCAACAAGCAGACTTCGACCGCATCGTCGCCGGCTTCCAACGGGCGGCGCTGGACGATAGGCATTGGCTGGAGGCGACCAAGCTGGCCGACGGGCACTGCGGGGCGTTCGGCAGCCAACTAGGCACCATCGTGGCTGGCGATCTGGTCGTCGACGAAGAGTCGGATTTTGGCCGGATCTACTCCCATGGCGAGGTCTGGGAGGAACCGGAGCGACTCTACGCGGGAGAGTACTGGGCCACCGATCCAAGAGGACCGCGGCTGCTCGGCGGCGAGTATGGCCGCTTGATGACGAATCGGGACCTGTTCACGGAACAGGAATGGAAGACTTCGCCCGTCCTCAACGAGTTCTTTCCAACGTGCGGTACCGGGGAACAGCTTCTGCTGCGGCTCGACGGCGGTCCTGGATTGGACGTGATCTGGGTGCTGTCGCGGCACCGGGCCGATGGCCAGTGGGAAGAGGAGTCGCTCCGGCTGATCGAGCGGCTGTCGCCCCACCTGACGCATGCCGTGGCGGTGCGCCAGGAGCTCCTCGGTGCTCGCATGCTGAGCGGGACGCTGGAGGAAACGCTCGCAGGCGGATCGGCGGGCATCGTCTACCTTGACCGGGCTGGCGCCATTGTCGGGTCGAACGACGCGGCGGAACGGACCCTGCGCTCTCGGGACGGACTGATCGTCCGCTGCGGGCAGCTGCGTGCAAGCCGTTCCGATGACGACGCAAGGCTCGGGAACGTTCTGTCCGCCGCGCTTCGCCGGCATGCTTCCGGTGCGCCGACCGGTGGTTTCGTCGCAGTCTGTCGGAAGCCCTGCGAACCGCCGCTCGCGGTTCATGTCCTGCCCGTGAACCGGGGCCGCGCGGTCTTCGGAAGCGGCCGCGTCGCCGTTCTCGTGCTGATCGTGGATCCTTGGACGAAGCTGCGGATGGACCCGCGGCAGACGGCGGAACTCCTAGACCTGACGCCGGCCGAAGGCCTGGTGGTTGCGAGGTTGGCCGAAGGCATGAGGATCGCCGCGATCGCCGACGCCTCGGGGCGGAGCGAGCACACGGTTCGCTGGCAGGTGAAGCAGGCGTTGGCGAAGACGGGCTGCTCGCGTCAGGCCGAGCTGGTGCGCTTGGCGCTGACCGCTGTCAGGTCGACCGTTGCGGCTGGCGGAGAGTCCGCCGCGTCGAGGGGCGGCGCTTCGTGGTCTTGAAACGGCCCGCGAACAGCAGGTCCGCGTCGCAGTCGTCCGCGAAGGGGTGGCCGTCGCCGTAGACGCAACGGCGATACAGGTAGTCGGGCGCGATGTCGTAGGCAGTCATCGGATCGTTCGGATCGGTCCTCGGCCAGACGAGCGTTTCTTGCTCACGGTCGATGCGGACCTGGCGGAACATCTCCGGCTTCCTCAGCGCCCTGATGATCGGGCCGCTCAGACGGGTCATCGTCAGAGTCAGGTCCAGGGCGCCTTCCGCGCCGTCGGTGAACTTCACCCACAGCTTGTAGCCGCCTAGATGCTCGACCGCCACCGGCGTCGGCTGCGAATCCGGCCACTCCGGCAGATCGGCTGACCTCAACGGCAGGTACTCGGTGGTCGCGACACCCATTTGCTTCACCTCAAGTGCGTTCTCGTTCGCGCTGTCCTCAGCGATCGTAGCGCGGATGAGCCTGTGGAACCGGGCGGTGGGTCGTTGGCGAACGTCCGTTGATGCGCGGAAGCACGAGCGGGTACGATCGATCTCCGCGCAGCCCGGCACGCGAAGCACGAAGAGGGAGCGCCCGACCCATGACGGAACGCCGGATCGTCCAGGCCGAAGCGCCCTGCGGGACAACGCCCGGGTACATGCCCGGGTTCGGCAACGACTTCGAGACGGAAGCGCTGCCGGGCGCGTTGCCGCAGGGCCAGAACAGTCCGCAACGCTGCGCCTACGGCCTGTATGCGGAACAGCTCTCGGGGACCCCGTTCACCGCGCCGCAGGGCGAGAACGAACGGACCTGGTGCTACCGGATCCGTCCGTCGGTCAGGCACACGTCGCGCTTCCGGAGCATCGACCTGCCCTACTGGCGTACGGCTCCGCACATCGTCGACGACGTCATCTCCCTCGGCCAGTACCGCTGGGATCCGGTGCCGCACACGACCGAGGCGCTGACGTTCCTGACCGGCATGCGCACGATGACGACCGCCGGCGACGTGAACACCCAGGTGGGGATGGCCGCCCACGTCTACCTCGTCACCGAGAGCATGGTCGACGAGTACTTCTACTCGGCGGACTCGGAACTGCTCGTCGTGCCCCAGGACGGCCGGCTCGTCTTCTGGACGGAGCTCGGCCGGATCGACCTCGAGCCGCGGGAGGTCGCGATCCTGCCGCGCGGCATGGTCTTTCGCGTCGAGGTCACTGACGGCCCGGCCCGGGGCTTCGTGTGCGAGAACTACGGCGCGAAGTTCGGCCTTCCCAACCGCGGGCCGATCGGCGCCAACTGCCTCGCCAATCCGCGCGACTTCAAGACCCCCGTGGCGGCGTTCGAGGACCGCGAGGTCCCGTCACGGCTGGTGGTCAAGTGGTGCGGCCGCTTTCACGCGTCGGACATCGGCCAGTCTCCGCTCGACATCGTCGCCTGGCACGGCAACTACGCGCCCTCGAAGTACGACCTGGAGGCCTTCGCGCCGGTCGGCGCCGTCCTCTTCGACCATCCCGACCCGTCGATCTTCACGGTCCTGACCGCGCCGTCGGGCGTGCCGGGCACCGCCAACATCGACTTCGTGCTCTTTCGCGATCGCTGGAGCGTCGCCGAGCACACCTTCCGGCCGCCGTGGTACCACAAGAACATCATGTCGGAGCTGATGGGCAACATCCACGGCATCTACGACGCCAAGCCCGAGGGCTTCGCGCCGGGGGGGCTGTCGCTGCACAACATGATGCTCCCGCACGGCCCCGATGCCGACGCCTTCGAGGCCGCGACGTCCGCCGAACTGGCCCCGAAGAAACTCGAGAACACGATGAGCTTCATGTTCGAGACCCGCTTCCCGCAGCACCTGACCGAGTTCGCGGCCCGGGAGGCGCCGCTACAGGACGACTACACGGACTGCTGGACGGGGCTCGGGAAGCGCTTCGACCCGGACGACGGAGGGTGAGAGGATGAAAACGACACGATGGATCCTGTTCGCGGTGGCAGCGGGAGTGCTCGCTGCCACGGTCGCTGCAGGCAGTGCCGCGGTGGCGCAGGACGCATCACGGACCGGGCCGGGCGCGCCGGCTGCGAACGGCGAAACGGCGCGCCCGCTTTCGGCCTTCTTCGGGTTGGACAACGCGCTGCCGGCCGGGGCGAATCTCCTCTGCCAGGGCGCAGCCGGGCAGGACGGCATGCCGGTCGTGCTGTCCCATACCGTTGACGCGGAGACCTTGCAGCCCGGGGACTTCGGATCGTCACGCAGTCGGGGTCTGAACGCACTCCCCTCTGCACGACCCTCAGGCCGGCCGGCGATCCAGGCGAACTCAGGACCGTGCTCCTCATCGGCGAGTTCGGCAACGCGGACAACGACCCACCGGCGAAGGTGCTGGTTGTCGGCGACCTGCTTTCGGATGGAGTATCTGGCGAACCGGTGAACTTCCGCGGCACGGAGACTGATGTCACGCCGCTCGATGCCGGGCCCTCTCTGGTGCTGGCGGAAGTGGTACCCGAGGACCGATGGTCAACGGAGAGCCGGGGGACCGCCTGTCCGGAAGGCACCCGGCAGGTGGTCCGGGCGACCTGGGCCGGAGGCGTGCGACTGCCGAATGGCGACGAACTCGGCGACGCCGAGCGCGCCCTCTATCGCGTGACCGTGGAGCGTCCGGACGGTTCGAGTGACGAGATCGTTCCGGCGGCGCTCGCGGATCTGGGGGACCGGGACAACAACCACCTTCTGTGCCTCGATACGTCCGCCCCGGCGGTCTCGGTCAGCTTCCCGGGCGGCCATCTGGTCGACCCGAATCAGGACCTGAATCCAAACACGCACGTCGACGTCAACAGTGCTTCGTCGGTGCCCTGACTGCGGGCTTGGGAGTGGAGCCGGCCTTCGGCCGGCGCGTTTCTCTGGCCGCCTTCGGCGGCAGCGGGTCAGAAGACCCGCGCACCCAGCAGAGCCACGTTGATGTGCGTGGTAGCCCGTACGGGATTCGAACCCGTGTTACTGGCGTGAGAGGCCAGCGTCCTAGACCCCTAGACGAACGGGCCACGCGTGCGCAGGGCCGCGCAATTTAGCACAGTCGTGTTGGTACCGGCGGGGCCGACAGGTCCGGAATCACGCAGTCCTGCCGGGGTGTTAGGTTGCCGTAGTGTCTCTCCGACGCGGCATCCCTTGGTGTGCCTCCGGACTGCTGGCAGCGGCCCTGGGGCTTTCGCTGGTCGCGCCGGCGTCGGCGCAGAGGGACGACGAGCCGGAAACGGTCATCCTCTCCCACGAGGCGGGGACGATCGTCGTCGGCCGTGACTCCGAGCCACTACCCTGGGCCCGCTCTTCCTCCGGGCCGCTCGTCGCGCTGGGTTCCGTCGTCGATGTGCTGGGAGGGGACCTCGAGATCGGTCCGCTCGGCGAGGCGCACACGGTTCGCGTAGCGGGGCGGGAGGTCGTGCTCGGACCCCTGAGCAGGACGGTCATGGTCGACGGCGAGGTCCACAACCTGTCGATCCGGCCGTGGATCGAGCCGGAACCGGTGTACCCGGACGAAGAGGACGAGGACGACGGGGAAGCGTCGGAGCCGGAAGAGGATGGCGAGGAGGAAGAGCCCGAGCTGCCCCCTGAGCCAATCGAGCCGCGCAAGTTGTTCGTGCCGGTCGATGCGCTGGCGCGGGCGTATCCGGAGACGCTCGGTTACCGCTTCGACTTCGACCGGCGGCGCGGCCTGCTTCGTGTCGACCGGACGGGCGAGCGCCGTCTCGACGTGGAGGTGGACCGGGTCCACGACCTCGGCGCCACGACGCTCGTCGTGACCTTCTCCGGCCGGCCTCGCTTCCAGGTCGACCGGTATCGCGCGGGCGTGCGGCTGCGGCTGCTGAGCGGAGTGATGGAGCCGCGCCGCCGGGTGCGGTTGAACGATCCCCTCGTGCGCTGGATCGAAGTGCGGGAGCGTTCGGTCGACATCGGTCTGGCGCCTGGCGCCGAGGCGTCCGAGCCGTACCTTCTGGGCCGTCCGCCGCGGGTCCAGCTCGTCCTCGACATCACGCGGGGCCGGCCGGGACTTCAGCCGCGCGCGACGTCGCGGCCGGAGGAGGAACGACGCGAGTTCCGGATCGTCCTCGATCCGGGTCATGGCGGGACGGACAACGGCGTTCGGGCGCCGTTCGGCCAGAGCGAGAAGAACGTCGCGCTCAGGATCGCCGAGGCGCTCGGGTCGCACCTGGAATCCGAGCTGGGGGCGCGCGTCGTGCTGACCCGCAACGGCGACAGCACGGTCACGCTCGAGAATCGCACCTCCCTGGCCAACCAGTACGAGGCCGACCTCTTCGTGTCGCTGCACGTGAGCGGCGATGCGTCGCTCCTGCCGGGAAGCGCGTTCCAGACGTGGGTTCTCGATCCGCCTCCGGCGACGCTCGTGCCGGAGGAGGCTGAATCGGCAGCGGACCTGGAAGTGGACCCGGAGGCAGACCCGGCTCTCGAAGCCGCCGAGGACGCGGCGGAACCGGACGCCCTTGAGGGCGAGGTGTTCGACGACCTGGAGTCCGAACCGGAGGAGGAAGAGCCGCCGGTCGTGATCCCGCCGCTCGAACCCTGGGACCGGGTGCAGGACGGCCAGCTCGAGCGCAGCGCACTGCTGGCCCGGCTGATCCAGACCCAGGTCGGCGACGCCCTCGACCTGCCGAACCGGGGCTTCCAGCGCGCGCCCCTGCGGGTGTTGACCGGGGCGTCGATGCCGGCGGTCCTGATCGAGTTCGGGTACGAGGAGGTCGAGGACGGCGAGGGCGAGAAGACCCCGGTCTTCGACGGTCCGCGCGGCCGCGAGGTGTTCGAGGCGATCGGCCGGGCGATCCGGCTCTACCGGGGCGTCATGACGGGCGCCGTGGAGACGGCGGCCGACGGGACGCGATCGTGAACCGGCCGTTTCGAGGCTTCCAGCCGCTCGCCGCCGTCTTGTTGCCCGCGCTGCTCTTGGTGCTCGGGGCATGCGGCGACGGTGACGTCGACGGCGCGGTCGACGGCGAGGTGGAACTCGTCCCGGAGGGCGAGGACTTCTTCGCGACCCTCTGCTTCCCGACCGCCGACGGACTGCTCCGCTGCGAGCCGCGGGCGATCCCGGCCGCAGGCACCGTCGAGGAGACGGCCGCGGTCATCGTCCAGGCGCTGATCGATGGTCCCGGTCCGACCGCTCGGACACACGCCGGCGACGACCCGCCGCATCCGGACGAGGAGATGTTCCCCGTCCTCCCTCCCGAGGTCGGCTTGCAGGCCTTCGACCTGGTCAACGGCGTCGCCTACGTCGACCTGACCGTTGGGAGGACCGGCTCCACGCTGCGCTTCGAGCGGCCGGCGATGGCGTTGCGCGAGGAACTGCTCGCCGTCTACAGCCTGGTCAACAGTCTGACCGCGAGCAACCTGGGCATCGAGCGCGTCGTGCTGATGTGGAACGGCGAGCAGCGCCTGACGTTCGCCGGCCATGTCGACACGAGCCGGCCGCTGCTCCCCGATCTCGACCGGAACGCCGAGCCTTCCGCGGACCTCTGAGCGATGCCCGGAGCGCAGCCCCTGATCGGCGTCTTCGACTCGGGCGTCGGCGGCCTGACCGTGGTCGCCGCGCTCCGGCGCCGTCTGCCCGGCGCCTCCATCCTCTACCTCGGCGACACCGCCCGCCTGCCCTACGGCACGAAGTCGCGGCGGACCGTGCTCCGCTACTCCCAGGCGAACGTGGACTTCCTGGAGCGCCGCAACGTCGACGCCCTGGTCGTGGCCTGCAACACGGCCTCCGCCATGGCGCTCGACGACCTCGCCGTGCGGGCGCCGCACTGGGGCGTGCTGGAGCCGGGCGCCTCGGCGGCGGTGGCGTCGGCGCGCCGGCACGTCGGTGTCATCGCCACCGAGTCGACGGTGCGGTCGGGGGCCTACGAAGAGGCGATCCGCCGTCTCGACCCGCGCCTCCGCGTGAGTCAGCAGGCCTGCCCGCTGCTCGTTCCGCTGGTCGAGGAGGGCTGGGAGGAGGACGAGATCACCGGGCGCGTCGTGGCGCGGTATCTCGAACCGCTGCTGACCGAGGGAATCGACACGCTGCTGCTCGGCTGCACCCACTACCCGATGCTGCGCGGCGTGCTGGAGCGGGTCTGCGGCCCGGAGGTCACCCTCGTCGACTCCGCCGAGTCGACCGGCGCCCTGGTGGAACAGGAGCTCCGCGGAAAGGGATGGACGGACGGCGCTGGTCCGGGATCGGCGAGTGTGAGACTCTTCGCCACCGACGCCGGTCCGCGGTTTGCCAGACTTGCCGAGCGGATCCTCGGCGAGCCCGCAACGCTCGAGTGGATCGACGTGGACGAGTCGGAAACCACAGGAACCCTGAGGGCAGGGGAGGAGGTCGAGGCATCGTGACGAATCGAGGTGGCGGCTTCAACCGCAGCGGCGGCAGGTCGCCTTCCGCCCTGCGCCCGGTGACGATCGAGCTGGACGCGATGAAGTTCGCCGAGGGTTCGGCGCTGATCGAGTGCGGCGACACCCGCGTGCTCTGCTCGGCCAGCGTCGAGCGGCGCGTGCCTCCCTTCCTGGTCGGCAAGGGGCAGGGCTGGCTGACCGCCGAGTACGCCATGCTGCCGCGGGCGACCCTGACCCGTTCCAGGCGGGAGGTGTCGCGCGGGCGGCCCTCGGGGCGCACGGCGGAGATCCAGCGGCTGATCGGCCGTTCGCTCCGGTCGGCGGTCAACCTGAAGAAACTCCCGGAAGTCACGATCGCGGTCGACTGCGACGTCATCCAGGCCGACGGCGGCACCCGCACCGCTTCGATCACCGGCGCCTACGTGGCGACGGTCGCGGCGCTTTCCAGGATGCTGCTCGAGGGCGACCTGAAGAGGTGGCCCATCGTCCATTCCGTGGCCGCTGTCTCGGTCGGGATCTGCCAGGACGAGTTGCTGCTCGACCTGGAGTACGTCGAGGACCGGGACGCCCAAGTCGACCTGAACGTGGTGGCGACCGGCGAGGGCAACCTGATCGAGGTCCAGGGCACCGCCGAGGGCCGCGTGTTCACGCGGCCCGAGTTCGACGGCCTTCTCGACCTGGCCTTGGCCGGGATCGACGAGTTGACCGAGCTGCAGCAGAGCTGCCTGGCGCCGCGGCTGGCGGAGATGGAAGAGGCGCTGGAACGCCGCCGCCGCGGCCCGGCGAAGGCCAAGGACGAGGCCAGCGTCTGGAAGCGGCCTCCCCGTGGCTAGCTCCGAGACTGGGTGCGCCGGCGCCCCCGCCGGCATCCCGGCGCGTAGCGCCGGCCTCTGGTCGTCCTGCTCGCTAGCGGAGCCATTCTGGACATCCATCTGATCGCGATCGGCGGTACCGGCATGGCGCCGCTCGCCTGCCTGCTGCGCGATCTCGGCCATGATGTGCGCGGCTCGGACGGGCCCCTCTACCCGCCGACCAGCGACATGCTGGCCGACGCGGGAATCGAACCGCTGGTCGGCTACGACCCGGCTCACCTGGAGTCGCGGCCGGACCTCGTGATCGTCGGCAACGCGGTGCCGCGGACGAACCCGGAGGCGGTGGCGATGGAGGAGCTCGGCCTGCCGCGGCTGTCGATGCCCGAAGCGCTCGACCGCTTCGTGCTCCGGGACCGCCGGCCGCTGGTCGTCGCCGGCAGCCACGGCAAGACGACGACGACCGCGATGGCGGCCTGGGTCTACTCCCGCGCCGGCGCCGATCCCGGCTATCTCATCGGCGGCTCGCCGGTCGGCCTGGCGTCCGGATTCGCGCTCGGCGGCGGGCCGCGCTTCGCGATCGAGGGCGACGAGTACAACGCCTCCTACTTCGATCGCGGCCCGAAGTTCTGGCACTACCGGCCGGAGACCGTGATCCTGACCAGCCTGGAGCACGACCACGTCGACCTCTATCCCGACTTCGAGGGACTGGAACGGGCCTTCCTCGGCCTGGTGGAGCGGCTGCCTTCGAGTGGGCTGCTGATCGCCTGCGACGACTATCCGACGGTCGAACGGCTGCTGCCGGCGAGCCCGTGCCGCGTCGTGACCTACGGTGCCGGGGCGGGAGGCGCGGAAATCGGCGGCCCGGAGTCCGGCGGCCCTGGGGCGGCCGATGTCCGGCTCGCCGGTCGGGTCGAGAGTGGCGAGAACGGTATCTCCTTCGAGCTGGAAGAGGCTGGCGGGGGACAGCGGATCGAACTCGGCGTCTGGGGCGAGCACAACGCGTTGAACGCGATGGCGGTGTGGGCGGCAGCTCGCGCCGACGGGCTGGAGCGGGAGGCCGTGCTGGAGGCGTTCGCCACGTTCCGGGGCGTCAAGCGGCGGCTCGAGGTGGTCGGCGACGTGGCGGGGGTCGTCGTGATCGACGACTTCGCCCACCATGCCTCGGAGGTCGCGGCGTCGCTCGCCGCGCTCCGGCAGCGCTTCCCCGGCCGCCGCCTGGTGGCCCTGTTCGAGCCGCGAAGCCTGAGCGCGGGACGCCGTCAGTTCGCCGCCGACCTGGCTGCGGCGCTCGCATCGGCCGACCGCGTGTTGCTGGCCCCGGTGTTTCACCGGGAACGGCTGGGCGAGGAAGGCTTCGACCCGAAGGAGATGGCGGCCGACATCGAGCGGCAGGGAGCCGATGCGACCGCCTGCGCCTCCAACGACGAACTGGCCGAGAAGGCGCTGGCCGAGGCCCGCGAGGGCGACGTCCTGGTCACCATGTCGTCCGGATCCTTCGACGACATGCCCCGTCGTTTGGCTGACGGCCTGGCAGGCTAGACGTTCCCACACTGGGTGCGCCGGCGCCCTCGCCGGCTGCCGCCGAAGGCGGCTTCGAAACGCGCCGCGAAGCGGCAACCGCTTTCCGCGCTACAGATGAGTCTCCAGGATCTGCGTCTTTGACAATCCGGGCAGTCTCAGCGCCGCGGCGCCTCCAGCCGGCAGAACCCGGCGCGGCGCGAGCCCGATCAGCTCCGTCTCGACGACCCGCACGCCTTCCACAGCCGCCAGTTCATCGGCCGACTGGACGACATCGAGCAGCGACGTTCGCTCGCAGTCGGTCAGGTTCACGCTGACCTGCGCCTGTCCGCGGCTCTCCAGCAAGAACCCGAGAGCACGCACGCCGGGCGGACCGCCGCCGGACTCCCGCAGCGAGGCCGCGATTCGCTTCGCGGCGGCGAGCTCGCCCGTGTCCAGCAACAAGTTGAACGCAACCAGGAGCGGCCGCGCGCCAACGCATACCGCGCCGCCAGTCGGATGCAACCGGCTCGGCCCGCGATCCGGCGGCCATTCCCCGCTGGCCATCCGCTGGGCGAGCCGCGCCAGACCGCCACGGCGATGGTCGGCCAGCGCGGCGCGATCTGGAGCCGATGCGGCCTCGCCATACAGGAGTACCGGCAGATCGAGCGCCGCGAGCGCGTCAGCGGCGCGTTTCGCGGCGTCGACAGCCGCCGGCATCTGCCCCGCCTCCAAGGGTACGAACGGTGCCACGTCCAGCGCGCCAAGAAACGGATGGACGCCCGAGTGCGCGCCGACATCGATGCGGTCGATCGCTTCCGCTGCCAACGCAGTCACGGCCCGCACCAGATCATCGCCCTCGCCCAGCAGCGTCAGCACCGTCCGGTTGTGGTCCGGGTCGGAAGACACGTCGAGCACGCGCACGCCGCGCGTCGAAGCCGCCGCCACGCAGGCGTCGATGACATCCCGCCGCCGCCCCTCGCTGATGTTCGGAACGCACTCCAGGCGAACCATGCGATCAGGCTAGCGCGCCGGAAGGGTCGCCGCTACGCGCGTCTGTTTCTGCTGGGTGCGCGGGTCTTCTGACCCGCTGCCGCCGAAGGCGGCCTCGAACCGCGCCGCGAAGCGGCGACCGCTTTGCCTCGGCTAACTTGCGGCATCGAGACGCTTTCCGAGACCGACCAGGGCGAGTGAGCCGCTGGGGTAGATTGACTCGGTCCCAATGCTGATGACAGGGAGATGCGCCCAATGAAGAGAACCGTCGTGCATGCAGCGTTTCTGGCAGTTCTGCTGGCGGCGGCAGCCGCCGCCTTCGAGGCCCAGCCTGCGAGTCAGGAACCCGCGGATCCGCAGCCCGGGGATACGTTCTCGGACACGCTCACATCGGGCGATTCGGGCCCCGAGATGGTCGTAGTCCCCGCCGGTACGTTCCGCATGGGGTGCCTCTCGGCCGAAGGTTGCAGCGAGTACGAGCTTCCGGTCCGCGAAGTGACGATCGAGCAGCCGTTCGCGGTGTCGAAGTACGTCGTGACGCGCCTGGAGTTCAATCGCTTTGGGCGAGGGCGAGCTGGAGAGGGTTACAAGTTCGAAGGTGAAGGCGCCAGTCCGGCGAGCTGGGTGTCCTGGGCCGATGCCCGCGCCTACGCGGAGTGGCTGTCTCGGGAGACGGGCGAGAAGTACCGTCTATTGAGCGAGGCCGAGTGGGAGTACGTCGCCCGGGCGGGCTCGACGACGCCGTATCCGTGGGGCGACGAGCTTGGCACGAACCGCGCGAACTGCTGGGCTTGTGGCGACGAGTACGAATTCTCGGCGCCGGTCGGCCGGTTCCCGCCGAACGCGTGGGGCCTCCACGACGCGGTCGGCAACGGTTGGGAGTGGGTCGAGGACTGCTGGAACGACACTCACGAAGGCGCTCCTTCCGACGCCAGCGCCCGGTTGGAAGGCGACTGTTCGGACCATGTGATCCGCGGCGGTTCGTGGCGGGACGGCCCGAGGGAACTGCGCTCGGCCTTTCGCCGCCCGGTGGAGAATCCCTACTTCAAGAGCGGGAATTTCCGCGTCGCGCGCGGGCTGGCTCCCTGACTTCGGGGCCGCGGGGCCTCGTCAGACCAGTCGCCCCAACAGCTCCAGCGCCGGCGCGACACGGATCCCCTCGGGCGTGACGTAGTCCTTCGTCCCCGTGGCCGACACCTGCCACGCTTCGCAGTCCGGGAAGCGGACCTTGAAGTAGCGCAGACTCTTGTCGAGCTGTCCGTCCGCCCACTTGCATTCGACGCAGAGCACAGGCTTTCGCCCGTCGGTGACGACGAAGTCGACCTCGCGACCGTCCGTGTCCCGGAAGTAGCGAAGTTCGAGGTCGAGACCCTGGGTGTCCTGCTGATGGTGCACCCACTTGAGGAGGTGGCTGGCGACCAGGTTCTCGAAACGAGGCGGGTCTTCCGGCACGACCGACCAGTCCATGTGGTAGTGCTTCTGCTGCTTCTTGACGGCCCGGATCGTGGGTGCGCCGAAAGGCGACAGCCGGAAGACCGCGTACAGGCGTTCGAAGACGGCCAGCCAGGCGGCGACGGTCTTGTGGCTCAGTTGCAGGTCTTCGCGCACGGCATTGATCGAGAGCGGCGAGCCGACCAGCTCCGGGAGCCGGAGCATGAGGAGTTCGAGGCGGCCGAGGTCCTGGATCCGTTCAAGGCTGGTGACCTCTTCGCGGATCAGCAAGGTGCGGTGCTCCCGCGACCACCGGCGGGCCTCGACTTCGGAGCCGCCGAGGTACGGTTCGGGGAAGCCGCCGAGCCGCAGCAGGTCCTGGAGTTCGACGGTCTTCCGCAGCCCGAGTTCCGCGGCGGACAAGGGGTGCAGGCGGAGGAGATGGAAGCGGCCCTGCAGCGAATCGCCGCCGAAGCGGTAGGCATCGAGCCTGGCGCTGCCGGTCACCAGGATGCGTCGCCCGGTCCCCGCGGGCTCCCGGGCAACACTCGCGTCGTAGAGACCCTTCAGGTAGTTCCTCCAGTCCCGGTACTTGTGGATCTCGTCGAACACCCACAAGCCGGCGGCAGGAAGCTGGCGCCTCAGGACGCGTTCCCGGTCCTCCGCGATGTCCCAGTTGAGGTAGCCGGCCTCGGCACCGGGCAAGCTGCGGGCGAGAGTCGTCTTTCCGACCTGGCGGGGGCCGGCGACAAAGACCATCTTCCGCTCGAGGTCTCGCTCGACCTGGTCCGCCAGGTACCTGGTTCTTGTTGCCACGACGCGGCAGATTACCAGATTTTTCGACCACAGGTGAAAATGTCCACGGACATTTTCGACCGCAGTCGAAGAATCGGGCGCGCTGCAGGCAGCGATCGCGCGCTGATTCGGGCCGTGATTTCGGCCGTTCGAATCGCCGGTTCTCCCCGCCTGTCGCCGCCGTTGACCGGCCCCGGTAGCCGTGTTACGTTACCGCCGCTTTCGGGCCTTGGGCGAGAGAGGCAGGAACCCGGAAGAAGCCGGAAGCAACGAGCCGGATCAACGCCGGAACACTAGGGCCCAAGAGATACAGACCCGGACGACTGCGGGACGAGTAGCTGTGGACTTCGACGCCAGCCTCCTGGTCATCATGGCGATCTTCTGGGCCACCTATGTGGTGGTCCGGTACTACCTCGTCCGGCCGATCATGCGCATGCTCAAGGAGCGTGACAGCGAGATCGTGACCGCCCAGGAAACCTTCGACCGGGCCCAGGCCGAGGTCGAGGCGAGGATCGAGGCGCAGCGCGAGAAGCTGAAGGAAGCCCGCGCCGAGGCGTCCGCGCACCGGGACCGGATGCGGAAGGAAGCCCAGCAGGCCCGCGAGACGCTGGTCGCCGAGGCCCGCCAGGAGGCGGATGCCGAACTCCAGCAGGCGATCGCCGCGCTCGACGCCGAGACCGCCGAGCAACGACGCTCGCTCGAGGCCCGCGCCGAGCGGCTCGCGGCCGACATGACCGCCAAGCTGATGGGAGCGCCTTCGTGAGTTGTGACGCCTCTCAGCGCCGGCCGGCAAGGGTGTTGCGCGGGGCCGTCGACGGCACGCGTTTCTGGGGAGCGCCTTCGTGAGGCGTTCCGCGCTTCTGAAGACCGCCTCGCTGGCGTTGCTCTGGGCGCTGTTCGCCGGCGTCGGCGCCGCGTTCGGCGCGGAAGTCGGCGAAGCGACTCACTTCCTGGGACTGCCGCGGGTGGTCTTCTCCTGGTTCAACATGCTCGTCTTCTTCGGCGGTCTCGGCTACCTGGTCGGGCCGAAGGCCGTGGCCGCGCTGGAAGGGCGACGGAACCAGATCCGGGACAGCCTGATGACCGCGCGGCGCCAGCGCGCGGACGCCGAAGAGCTGCACGCCGGCCTCGACGACCAGCTCGCCGCCCTGGAGGCGGAAGTCACCCAGGCCGCTGAGCGCTCCCGGCAGGAAGGCGAACGCGACGCGCGGGAGATCGCGGCCCTCGCCGAGCGAGAGCGCGAGCGGATGATGGAGCAGGCCCGCGCCGAGATCCGGAACCGCACGGCGCGCGCCCGGGTCGAGCTCGCGCAGCACGCGGCCCGGCTGGCCACGGCGCTCGCCGCGGAGCGGCTTGAGCGCGAAGTCGACTCGGCCGCCCGCCGGCGCATTCTCGATCGCGGACTGCTGAGCCTGGAGAGCCGGGCGGACGACTCCTCTGCCGGAGCGGACGCACGATGATCTACCGCTACGCGAGGCCCTACGCGCAGGCCCTGATGGGCGCCGCCGGCTCACTCGAGGCGGCACAGGCGACGCGCGACGAACTCGCCGCCTTCGCCGAGGGGATGCGGGCCGTCCCGCGGCTGGGCCGCATGGCTTCGAATCCCGGCGTGCCGCCGGCGACGAAGCGGGCCGTGGTCGACGAGATCGCCGACATGCTGGGCGCTGGCGACCTGACGCGGCGCCTGTTGCGGCTGTTGCTCGACAACTACCGCCTGGTTCACCTGCCGGCGATCCTCGAAGCGATCGACGATCTGCTCGACCGGGCCCACGGCGTGGTCAGCGCCACGGTGACGGCAGCCGAGGAACTCGATGCCGATCAGCAGGCGCGGCTCCAGGGGGCCCTCGAACGGCTCTCGGGCGCGGAGGTCCGGCTGGAAGCCCAGGTCGACCCGAGCCTGATCGGCGGCTTCGTCGCCCAGTTCGGGAGCTACCGCTACGACGCGAGCGTTCGGGGCCAGTTGGCCACCCTGGAATCCAGATTGACGGCGGAGTCAGCGAGCTAGCGACAGTCAGGACTTCGAGACGCTCCGCGAACACGGGGCGCACCCCTAAGGAGTAGAGAGAACATGCAGGTAAGAGCCGATGAGATCGCAGCGGTCCTCGAGCGCCAGTTGGCGGGTTACGAGGCCGAGGTCGACGTCGCCGAGGTCGGCACCGTCCTGAGTGTCGGTGACGGCATCGCTCGCGTCTACGGGCTGGAGCAGGCGATGGCCGGCGAGCTGCTGGCGTTTCCGAACGACGTCTTCGGGCTGGCCCTGAACCTCGAGGAAGACCAGATCGGCGCCGTGCTGATGGGCGAGTCCCGGCTGGTCGACGAGGGCGACGAGGTCCGCCGCACGGGCCGGATCATGGAGGTCCCGGTGGGACCGGGGATGATCGGCCGCGTGGTCGATCCGCTCGGCAACCCGGTCGACGGCAAGGGGCCGATCGAAGCCGCCGAGAACTATCCGCTCGAACGGATCGCCCCCGGCGTCGTCGAACGGGAGCCGGTGTCCGAGCCGATGCAGACCGGGATCAAGGCGATCGACTCGATGATCCCGATCGGCCGCGGCCAGCGTGAGCTGATCATCGGCGACCGCCAGATCGGCAAGACGGCCGTCGCCGTCGACGCGATCATCAACCAGAAGGGCGGCGACGTGATCTGCGTCTACGTCGCGATCGGCCAGAAGCGCTCGACCGTCGCGCAGGTCGTCAAGACGCTCGAAGACAACGGCGCGATGGAGCACACGATCGTCGTCTCCGCCTCGGCATCCGAACCGGCGCCGCTCCAGTTCATCGCCCCCTACGCCGGCTGCACGATGGGCGAGTACTTCCTCTACAACGGCCAGCACGCGCTGGTGATCTACGACGATCTCTCCAAGCAGGCCGCGTCCTACCGCGAGGTGTCCCTGCTGCTGCGGCGGCCGCCCGGACGCGAGGCCTACCCCGGCGACGTCTTCTACCTCCACTCGCGCCTCCTGGAGCGGGCGGCGAAGCTGTCGCGCGCGAACGGCGGCGGCTCGCTCACCGCGCTGCCGATCATCGAGACCCAGGCCGGCGACGTCTCGGCCTACATCCCGACCAACGTGATCTCGATCACCGACGGCCAGATCTTCCTGGAGGGCGACCTCTTCTTCTCCGGCGTGCGTCCGGCGGTCAACGTCGGCATCTCGGTCAGCCGGGTCGGCGGCAACGCGCAGATCAACGCGATGCGCAAGAACTCCGGCACCCTGCGCCTGGACCTGGCGCAGTACCGGTCGCTCGCGGCGTTCGCGCAGTTCGGCTCCGACCTCGACCGGGTCACGCTGCAGCAGTTGGCGCGCGGCGAGCGGCTGGTCGAGCTCCTGAAGCAGGGCCAGTACGCGCCGCTGTCGATCGAGGACCAGGTGCTCTCGATCCTCGCGGGTACCCGCGGCGCCCTCGACGACCTGAAGGTCGAGGCGGTGCGGCCCTTCGAGGACTTCATGCACCGGCACTTCCGGAACGAGGAGCCGGAACTCCGCGACCGCATCCGCGAGGAGGGCAAGCTCAGCGACGAGCTGGACGCCCAGATCATGGAGGCGATCGGCCGGGCCTTCCAGCTCTTCGTGGCCGAGAACCCCGACGCCGTGCTGGAAGAGAACTAGGGCGCACCGGGAACGAACGGGACGATTTGAGGTAGGTCGCAGAGATGGCGAGCCTGATCGATCTTCGCCGGCGCATCCGCTCGGTGAAGAACACGCAGCAGATCACCAAGGCGATGAAGATGGTCGCCGCGGCGAAGCTGCGCCGTGCCCAGGACCAGATCCTCGCGACCCGGCCCTACGCGCTGGAGCTGCGCAAGGTCACGGAGCACCTGGCCGCCGTGGCGGCCGGCGAGGTGGAGCATCCGCTGCTGACTCCGGCCGGAGGCGGTGACGAAGGCGAGTCCGCCGAGGCCGGTTCCGGCAAGACCCTGGTCCTCGTGGTCACGGGCGACAAGGGCCTGTGCGGCGCGTTCAACGCCCACGTCCAGCGCCGCGCCGAACAGGAGATGGCTACGCTCAACGGCGACGGCGAGATCCTGGCGCTCGGCAACCGCGGCGCGGACTTCTTCACCCACCGCGGCACGGCGATGCGCGGCGCCCGCCGGGGCCTGTTCAAGGACCTGAGCTACGCGACGGCGCAGGAGTTGGCGGCTGAGGTTTCGAACGCCTTCTCCGACGGCGAGTACGACGCGGTCTACGCGGTCTACAACGAGTTCATCTCGGTGCTCAGCCAGCGGGTGAGCTGGGAGCGCCTGCTGCCGATCGCGCGCGAGGACGTCGTCGGCGAAGAGGGCGGCGGCGCGGGAGACGATCACCGCGACTACCTGTACGAGCCGTCCGAAGCCGAGATCCTGAACGACCTGCTGCCGCGTTTCGTCACCTTCCAGATCTACCGCGTGCTGCTCGAGTCCCAGGCGGCCGAGCACGCGGCCCGGATGACCGCGATGGACAGTGCGACGAAGAACGCCGGCGAACTGATCGACGCCCTGACCCTGCAATACAACCGCTCGCGCCAGGCCGAGATCACGACCGAGCTGATCGAGGTCGTGTCCGGCGCGAACGCCCTCGAGGGATAGAACGGAGATGTACCCGTGAACGACTCAAGCAACACGTCCGGCGCGACCGGCAAGGTGGTCCAGGTGATCGGACCGGTGCTCGACATCGAGTATCCGGCCGAGCAACTGCCCGAGATCCTGAACGCCGTCAGCGTGAAGAACGACGACGGCAGCATCGACCTGACCGCCGAAGTGGCGCAGCACCTGGGCTCGAACCTGGTGCGCGCCGTGTCCATGCAGCCGACGGACGGCGTCGTCCGCGGCATGGAAGCCGTGGACCTCGGCGAGCCGATCTCCGTGCCCGTCGGCGAGGCGACCCTGGGCCGGGTACTCAACGTCATCGGCGACCCCGTCGATACGCTGGGTGCCGTCGAGGCCGAGGAACGCTGGCCGATCCACCGCGATGCGCCCGCGTTTGAAGACCAGGCGACCTCGACCGAGATGTTCGAGACCGGGATCAAGGTCGTCGACCTGCTGCAGCCCTATACCCGCGGCGGCAAGACGGGCCTGTTCGGCGGCGCCGGCGTCGGCAAGACGGTGCTCATCCAGGAGCTGATCAACAACGTCGCGGTGCAGGGCGGCGGCTTCTCCGTGTTCGCCGGCGTCGGCGAGCGCACCCGCGAGGGCAACGACCTGCTCCGCGAGATGGTCGAGGCCGGCGTCGTCACCTTCGGCGAGGACTTCCTGAAGAACTACGAGGAGACCGGCAACTTCGACCTGACCAAGGTCGATCGCGCGGCACTCAAGGACAGCAAGGCCGCGCTGATCTACGGGCAGATGACCGAGCCGCCCGGCGCCCGTCTCCGCGTCGGCCTTTCGGCGCTCACGGTGGCCGAGTACTTCCGCGACGTCGAAGGCCGCGACGTGCTCCTCTTCGTCGACAACATCTTCCGTTTCACCCAGGCCGGCTCCGAGGTGTCCGCCCTGCTCGGCCGGATGCCCAGCGCCGTCGGCTACCAGCCGAACCTGGCGACCGAGATGGGCGCGCTTCAGGAGCGGATCACCTCGACCAAGAAGGGCTCGATCACTTCGGTGCAGGCGATCTACGTCCCCGCCGACGACCTGACCGACCCGGCGCCGGCCACCGCCTTCGCCCACCTCGACGCGACGACGACGCTGTCCCGGGCGATCGTCGAGAAGGGCATCTACCCGGCGATCGATCCGCTCGACTCGAGCTCGAAGATCCTCGAGCCCGCCGTCGTCGGCGACGAGCACTACGGCGTCGCCCGCCAGGTCCAGATGGTGCTCCAGCGCTACAAGGACCTGCAGGACATCATCGCCATCCTCGGTGTCGAGGAACTGTCGGAAGACGACAAGCTCGTCGTCGCCAGGGCGCGGAAGATCGAGCGCTACCTGTCGCAGCCGTTCTTCGTCGCCACCCAGTTCACCGGCCTCGAAGGCCGCTACGTGAAGATCGAGGACACCGTCGAGGGCTTCAAGACGATCCTCTCCGGCGAGCTCGACGAGCTGCCCGAGCAGGCGTTCCTCATGGTCGGCACGATCGACGAAGCGGTCGACAAGGGCCAGAAGCTCCTGGCGGCCTAGGGCGTCGCCGAGGCGGAACCAGCGGAGCGAACGAACGTGGCCAGCTTGAATCTCATCCTGGTGACCCACGCCGAGAAGCTGCTCGAAATCGAGTGCTCGGACGTCGGTCTTCCAGGACGCAAGGGCGACATGGGCATCCTGCCCGGTCATGCGGCGCTGATCAGCACGCTGCGGCCCGGCGAGCTCAGCTACCAGCCGTCGGACGGCGGTGCGCGCCGCTTCGTTGCGGTGGCCCCGGGCTTCTGCGAGGTCGCGGACGACACGGTGACCGTGCTGACCGAGACCGCGGAACCGGCCGAGGACATCGACGCCGCCGCGGCGAGGACCGAGCGCGACGAGCTGGCGGCGGAGTACGACCGTGCCAGCTTCGAGGACCAGGGCGCGCTGAAGGATCGCGTCGACACGGCCCAGGCCCGCGTCGACGTGTCGGCGAGGGCGTAGCGCCACCCACTGGGTGCGCCGGCGTCCCCGCCGGCTGCCGCCGAAGGCGGCCAGAAAACGCGCCGCGAAGCGGCGACGATACTGGTCGGCGCTGACCTACCGCAGCCTCCGCTCAATCCGCTCCAGCACAGCCCGCAACGCCGACAGTTGACGGGCAATCTCGTACAGCTGCCGCTCGATGCCCCGAGTGTCAGTCATCGTCCCTCCTACCGGCGAGTTCATTCCCGCCCTTGCCAGCACACCTAGCGAATTCCATGCCGGCTCAAGCGAGAGGGGAGCCCTCATCACCGGGCCTCCGGTCATCCCTATGGCCCCGTCGCGCTGCTAGACTCCCGCGCTCGGGAGAGGTGCTGGAGTGGTCGAACAGGGCTGCCTGCTAAGCAGTTGTCCGGGGTGACCTGGACCGAGGGTTCGAATCCCTCCCTCTCCGCCAGACCACCCAGGTACGGCGCTACAGCTCCGAGACCTTGATCTCGGCGAGCTTCATCAGGTGGCGTTGAAGGCCGCGCTTCAGCGTGCCCCGATGGACCGGGACCGAGATACGTGCCGCAATGCCCGGCTTGACGAAGATGTGATGGCTGCCCCGGATCCGCTTCAACTGCCATCCTCGGGATTCGAGCAGCGAGCAGAACTCCTTGCCGGTGAGAGCCTTCACACAGCGATTTCGATGACCCGGTCCTTGTCGGAGACGGGAACTTCGGCGACCTCCACGGAGAGGCAGCCCTCGACCGCTTCGTAGAGGTTGCTCAGCAGTTCTTCGAAGGAGTCTCCCTGGGTGGCGCACCCCGGGATCGACGGTACTTCGGCCCAGTAGCCGCCCTCTTCCGCCTCATGAATCACGACTTGTATCTTCATCGCCTTCGCCCCCGTGTCTCGTCGTAGCGTAGCAGTCGCTGGCGTGCTGGAATCGCTCCCGGTGCGGCACGGCCTCCGACCACGGGCTGATTACACTCGCGTACCTCGCTACAGGAACGCGCGCCGCGGTCTCGGCCTGTCCCGGCAATGAACCCGCACCTTCTCTACGCCGTCATCGACGGCGCCCACATCGCCTTCCTGTTGGTGCTCGCGATCCGTCTGCTGGCGCTGGCGCCCCGAAACCGCAACGTCCGGTTGATCGGACTGCTCGCCCTCAGCACGGTCTGCATGGTCGTGTCCGCGCGGCACTCCTACATGGCGGTGCTCCCTGCGGGCTTCGCGGTGGACCTGGGGCCGTTGATCATCCCCATGAACTTCGCCCGGAACCTCGGTTCCGGCCTGGTGATGGTCCTTTGCCATTCGATCTTTCGGGACGAAGAGCGCTTGCCTTGGCCGCTTTGGGCGGTCTGGGCCGTGCAGATGTCGCTCGAGGAGCCGCTCGAGTGGGTCGCGCCGTCCGCATGGGCGCTGGCGCAGCCGCAGGCGAATTTCGTGCTCTTCGAGGTCGTCCCGTCCGCGCTCCAGATCGTCATGCTCGGATTCGCGCTCGTCTGGGCGCTGCGCGAGTCCGGCGCCGACCTGGTGGAGGCGCGCCGGAAGACCCGGATCGTGCTTGTGGTGGTGACCGTGGCGCACATCGTGCTGACCGTGCTCGTCGAGCGCCTTGCGTTGCTGATCTGGGTGCTGCCCATCGACGTCTACTTTGGCGTGCATTCCGGCATCACCACCTTCGGCTTGCTGCTTTCCGGCACTGTCGTCCTGCTGCTGCTCAGACCCGACGCCGCACGATTCGTCGATCCGCTACGCCCGACGCCCGTCGCCACCGCGGTCGACCCCAGCCGGCACGCGTACGACGTGGCGCGAATCCGGGCCGCGTTCGAGTCCGAGCGGGTGTACCGGCGCAGGGGGCTGACCATCGGCGCGCTGGCGGAACACCTGAAGCTGCCGGAGTACCGCCTCCGCTCCCTGATCCACGGCGACCTGGGCTATCGCAACTTCAACACGCTGTTGCACCAGTACCGCGTGGAGGAGGTCAGCGAAGCGCTGGCCGATCCCGCCCGGGACGACGAACTCGTGCTCACGTTGGCCCTGTCGGCCGGCTACGACTCGATCTCGCCGTTCAACCGGGCGTTCCGGGCACTCAAGGGGATGACGCCGACCCAGTTTCGCGCCCGCAGTCGGCAGAAGCTGGCCGATTCCTGAAAAGCCCGGGCGATTTCCGAAAACGACCACTGCTTCAAGGATCCGCCGAGACAGCCCGGTCCGCCGACCTCTAGCTTCGCTCAACGATTGCGCCAGGAGGCGCCAGGAGGTGTAGCGATGAGTGAAGCGGAGGTGTTGCCGTGAGCGAAGCGTTGGTCGAGTGCCGCAACCTGAAGTACGCCTACACGCGAGGTGGCCAGACGCTCGTCGTGCTGGATCGTCTCGATCTCACGATTGAGAAGGGCGGCTTCACGGCGTTGATGGGGCCATCCGGCTCCGGAAAGACGACGCTGTTGAATCTGATCGCCGGCCTGGACCGGCCGCTGTCGGGAGAGGTTCGGGTCCTCGGCGTGCCGCTTGGCACGTTGAGTTCGAAGGCGCTGGCCGAGTGGCGGGCGGCCCACGTCGGGTTCGTCTTCCAGTTCTACAACCTGTTGCCGGGGCTGTCGGCGGTCGCCAACGTCGAATTGCCGCTGCTCCTGACGTCGCTGACGCGAAGCCAGCGGCGCCAGCATGCGGAGACCGCGCTCCGGATCGTCGGGATCGAGGACCGCGCGGCGCACAAGCCGTCGGCCCTTTCGGGCGGCCAGCAGCAGCGGGTCGCGATTGCCCGCGCGATCGTCACCGACCCGACGCTGCTGGTGTGCGACGAGCCGACCGGAGACCTCGACCGGGAGACCGCGACCGGTGTGCTGTCCCTCCTCCAATCGCTGAATCGCGAGATGGGAAAGACCATCGTCATGGTCACGCACGATCCCCGGGCCGCGGAGTATGCCGACTCCGTCGTTCGGCTGGACAAGGGCACTCTGATGGGAGCCGCGGCGTGACCTGGCTGAGCCTGGTGAGGACGGGGCTGTGGCGGAAGCCGACGCGGACGGTGCTGACGGCGCTGTCGCTCACGGTTGCCTTCGTCCTGTTCATGCTCCTGCGCGCTCTGAGCGCCGCGTTCACGGGCGGCGTCAGCGTTCCGGGGGTCGGGCGCGTGCTCGTCGATGCCAAGTACGCGATGACCGACAACCTGCCGCTTGCCGCGGTGGGGAGCGTGCGCGAGTTGCCCGGCGTGGCCGACGCGACGCAGATGAGCTGGTTCGGCGGCTACTACCAGGATCCGGCCCACGCCTTCGCGAAGGCCCCGGTTGACCATGAGCGGTACTTCCGGATCTTCCCCGAACTCGTCATTGCGGACGACGTTCTCACCCGGTTCCAGGCCTCGCGCCGGGCCGTGGTCGTTCCCGACGAGCTGGCGGAGGAGTACGGTTGGCGAGCCGGTGATCTCGTTTCGATCGTCGGCGACATCTGGCCGAAGTCGGACGGTTCATGGGACTGGGACTTCGAGGTCGCGGGGACCTACGAGGTGCCTCCCGGCAGCGCTCTCCAGCCCTGGTTCCTGCTCCGCTACGACTACTTCAACGAGTCCGTCGCGGAGTGGGCGAAGAACGAGGTCGGCTGGGTCGTGGCTCGGCTGGAGGACGGCGTGGATCCGAAGGTGGTCGTCGACGCGATCGACCGCCGTTTCGAGAACTCGTCCGACCCGACCCGTTCGCTGTCCGAAGATGAATGGAGCCGGCAGTTCGCGAACCAGCTTGGAGATATCGGCCTCATCGCGACGCTGATTCTCGGCGCCGTTTTCTTCACGATGCTCCTGCTGACGGCGAACGTCGCCGCGCTGGCGTTTCGCGAGCGCGTGCCGGAGCTGGCCGTCATGAAGGCCCTTGGATTCAAGGACGGCACCGCCGCGCTCGTGGTGTTCGCCGAGGCGCTGGCCCTCTGCCTCATGGGCGGCGTGGCCGGCGTCGCGGTCGGCCTCGCGCTCGAGGCGCCGCTGAACGCACAGCTCGCGCGTGTTGTCGGCCACTTCCAGATGAGCTGGGTTGACGCGGGGCTAGCACTCGGGATCGCGGGAGCGCTGGGACTGGCCATCGGCCTGCCGCCGGCGGTTGCCGCGAGACGCCTGTCGATCGTTCGCGCCTTGAGGGAGATCAGTTAGATGTTGAAACAGACAACAGCCGTTACCCGCATGAATCTGGAAAGCCTCGGCTCGCGCGCGGCATCGAGCGCGACCGTCGTCGTCGGTTCGGCGGCCGTGGTCGCCGTGCTGCTTGGCCTGCTCGCGATGTCCGCCGGCTTCCGTTCGGCGCTCGTCGAGACGGCCAAGCCCGACCGCGGGCTGATTCTCCGGAACGGCAGCGGCAACGAGATGGACGGATGGATCAGTCTTCAGGAGCTCGCGATCATCGAGTCGGACGAAGGCTTCGACGTGACGAGCGGGGAGATCTACGCGACGCTTACCGTGCCGAAGCGTGGGGCCGGCACCGCGGTCGACGTCGTCTGCCGCGGTGTGACCGCCGCGGCGTTCGCGCTGCGCCCCGAGTTGCGGATCGTCAGCGGACGCACGCTGACGCCGGGACGAAACGAGATCATCGTCGGCGCTTCCGCCGCGCGGCAGTACGCCGGACTCGGAGTGGGCGACACCGTGCAGGCGCGCACCGCGACGCTCGAAGTGGTCGGCCACTTCATCGCCGACGGCGCCGCGGCCGAATCGGAGATCTGGATGGATCGCGCGGTCGCGCAGAGCGTCTTCCGTCGCGCCTCCGCGGTCAGCGTGGCCCGCGTGAAGCTGGCTGCGGACGTCGACGTGGAGGCACTGAACCGGCGCCTGGCCGCCGACCCGCGCCTGACCACTACGCTGATTCCCGAGCAGGAGTTCTTCGCCGCGCTGTCGGCGTCACGCGCCGCGCTGATCGACGCGTTCGCCTACCTGATCGCCGGCATCATGGCGCTCGGGTCGGTGTTCGGCGCGCTGGCCACGATGTTCACCGCCGTCAGCCGGCGCTCGGTCGAGATCGCGACCCTCCGCGCGCTCGGTTTCCACCCCGTGCCGGTCGTCGTCTCGGTCCTGGTCGAGGCGACGGTGCTTGCGCTCGCCGGGGGACTCCTGGGCGCCGCCGTCGTGTACGCAGTTCTTGACGGCTACACGGCATCGACGCTCAACCCGGCCGCAGGGTCCCAGTTGGCCTTTGCGTTCCGGGTGACGCCGGAGTCAATCGGTCTCGGTCTCGGATGGGCCGTCGCGGTCGGCGTCATCGGCGGCCTGGCGCCGGCGTTGCGCGCCGCGCGTCTGCCCATCACCACCGTTCTGCGGGGGACCTGAATCATGGCCGCGGCACTCGACGAACTGAAGATCGACCGGTCCAGTGTCGCCCGGTCCCGTGTCGCCCGGTTCGTCTGGCTCGTTCTCGTTCTCGCCGTCCTGGGCGGCGGGAGCGTCGCGGGCTGGCGCTGGTGGGAAGAGGCCCGGATCCTCGCCGTGCGGACCGCGGCGGTGCGGCAGACGTTGCCGGCCGACGGCCAGCCGACGGTGCTGGACGCTTCGGGCTACGTGACCGCGCGCCTGCAGACAACGGTCTCCTCCAAGGTCACGGGGCGCATCGTCGACGTGCTCGTCGAGGAGGGCATGGCGGTGACCGAAGGCCAGGTCCTCGCCCGGCTGGACGATGCCGCCGAGCGCTCGCACCTGGCGCTTGCCGAGGCTCAACTCGTTGCGGTGCGGGGCGCCCTGGCCGAGCTCGAAGTGCGCCACGAGGAGGCACGCCTCGACCTGGATCGCCAGCGCCGGCTGCTGGACGAGCGCCTGATCGCACAGACGGCTCTCGACGCGGCGCGGGCCGAGGCGGACTCGCTCGAGGCGCGGATCGCCAACCAGCGCGAACTCGTCGTCGTGGCCGAGCGCGAGTTCGACGTGCGCCGGACCGCCCTGGAGGAGACCGTCATCCGCGCGCCGTTCAGCGGCGTGGCCGTCTCCAGGGACGCCCAGCCGGGAGAGATCATCTCCCCGGGCAGCGCCGGCGGCGGTTTCACACGCACCGGCGTTTGCACCATCGTCGACATGTCGTCGCTCGAGATCGAGGTCGACGTGAACGAGAGCTACATCGACCGGGTTTCGTCCGGACAGCGCGTGGTGGCGGTTCTCAACGCCTACCCCGACTGGGAGATACCGGCCCGCGTCATCACGACGATTCCGGCCGCCGACCGCCAGCGCGCGACGGTCCTGGTGCGGATCGGGTTCGACGAGTTGGGCGACTCCCGCATCCTGCCGGACATGGGAGTCAACGTGGCGTTCCTCGAGGCCGGGGCGCCGGCGGAGGCCGCCCCCGATGCCGAGCCCAGACTCTGGATCCCGTCCGAGGCGCTCCGAAGCGAGGGCGACGGGTGGGTGGTCTTCGTCGCGCGCGGCGAAACGGTCGAGCAGCGGACCGTCACCACCGGTCTCGAGGACGGTGACGCCGTCGAGGTGCTGGCGGGCGTGTCGGCCGGCGAGCGCGTGGTGGTCGAGGGCCCGCCGGCGCTTGCCGACGGCGACCGAGTCGCCGCTGATTGACACGGATCACGGCTCAATCCGCCGGGGAATCTTGAAACAAGGATCTCCCTGAGGCGTAGTACGGCTGAGACGGAATCAGGCCGGGAGCCCCAACCGTAGCCGCGGGAAGAAAGGAGCTCGGAATGCCGGAGATGTTGAAGCGACACTGCTTCGCTCGGAGTCGCCCATTCGTCGGACGGGTGCTCTTCGCACTGCTGACCGCGACACTGGTGGGCAGCACGGCCACGATGGCCCAGGGAGTGGGCTTCCGTTTCATGGGAGCCGAGTTCAACGGCGAGGAGATGCCGCTGGCCGTCTGGTATCCGGCCGAAGCTCCTTCGGGTGAGATGACGGTGGGTCCGTTCACCATGGCCGCCACTCAGGATGTTCCGATTGCCCCGGGGCGCCATGGGCTCGTCCTGATCTCTCATGGCCTGGGAGGCAGCGCCCTGGCGCACCGCGACACAGCAATCCGGCTGGCCCAGGCGAAGTACATCGTCGTTGCTCCTCAGCACAGCGGCGACAACTACCTCGACCAGACGTACGCCGGTCGCCCGCAGAACTTCGTTCGGCGGCCTCAACAGATGAGTGTCGTCCTGGATCGGCTCCTGGCTGATCCGGACCTCGCCGCGAGCATCGACCAGGAGCGCATCGCCGCGGTCGGGCACTCGATCGGTGGCTACACGGTGCTTGCGTTCGTGGGTGCAAGGGCGGATCTGATGCGGGTCGTACGCCACTGTGCCGAACGTGCCCAGGAGGACGAGGACTTCTGCGGCTACGGCCAGCCCGGAGACGAGATCCTGGCCGTACCGGATCTGGGCGACAGGCGAGTCGCGGCGGCTGTCGCCGTTGCGCCGGTCGGCGCGGCGTTCGGTGAAGGCGCCTTCGACGCGGTAGAAGCAGATGTGCAGATTCACCGATTCGGTGAAGACAGGATCCTGCGGTATCCGTGGCACGCGGAGAACGTTGCCGCCCTCATGGGAGAGAAGGCGAGGCTCGTGGTCCACCCCGAAGCGCATCACTTCGCGTTCATTACGCCGTTTCCAGCTGCCCTGGCGGGGAGCGTCGGCGCAGCGGGCAGGGACCCGGCAGGGTTTGACCGCGCGAGCTTCCTGGAATCTCTGAATGAGCAGATCCTGGCCTACTTGAACGAGGTCTTGTCGAAGCCTTGACTGCTAGGAGGAGCTGGGACGGGTTGCCGGCGTCCGCGTCCAACCGTCCCGCTGCGTAGACTCGTTGGCGATGAGTGCCCCGAAAGGCCCCACCGTGTACACGACGAACCGCTGCGAGCATCGGCACCGCTCGATCGGCGCCGCGGTGCGGTGCGCGCTGGAAGGTGGGCCCGACCAGGGCTGGCACGTCCTCCGTGCGGATGGCACCGGACTGACGCGGGACGAGGAGCGTCGAGTCGGCGAGTATGTGTGGCGCCATCGGCGCGCTGACCGGACTGGCACTGCGTCGCGAAGGGCGCCGTACTGATCGCATTGGGGAGCTTGCCATGATCACCAGCGAGAGGCAGTACAGGATCACGCGGAGAAAGGCAGCGGATTTCGCGAGTGCCATCGAGGAGTTCGACGCTAAATCGCATGAACGGCCGGACGTTCATCCGAGGCTGTTGCGTGCCGAGCTGGAGGCCATGAAGAGCCGACTGGCGGATCTGCGCAAGGAGCTTGAAGAGTACGAGAGCTACTAGCCGGAGGCGCCCGTGCGGGCCCATCTCCGCTTTCTAAGGCCGCACCGCTGCGGAGGCGGTGTGGCAGAGTTGAACTCCACTGACAGCGCCGTAACGGAATCACGTGCGGCTCCTGACGCCTGTCTCGGACGGCCGATACGACCATGAGCAACCCCACGCGTACGTATCACTTCGCGATCGATGGCTTGAGCCCCCGGACTCTGCCGATGGCCCGGCTCGCCGAGTACATCGCCGACCTGGCGAGCCTCCTCGGCCAGCCTGAGCACGTGCACTTCGACCGCGTCAGCGAAGGTAGTGCGATCCTCGTGCACGAAGTCGACGAAGCTGCCGTTCCAGCCGTCGAGCAGCGGCTAGGTGCCGTGGGTCGAGACGATGCTCCCGCGGATGTGGCAAAGGCGTTTCGGACCATGAACGAGCGCCTCGCCAAGGACCAGGCCCGTGCGAGTCTCCGGGAGCCCGGAGGGGCCGAGATCATCCCGTTCCCCGGCGTCGAACAGACGCCCGGCCTCACATACGGTCCGTTCAGGGAGAGAGGATCGCTCCATGGCGTTCTCATCCGGGTTGGTGGCAAGGACGACACCGTGCCGGTCCATCTACTGGATGGCGACAAAGTCCACATCTGCAACGCGAATCGGGAGGTAGCACGGCTTCTCGCTCCGAATCTCTTCGGCGCCATCCTTCGGGTACACGGCGAAGGACGCTGGGAGCGTGACCAGGAGGGCAAGTGGACCCTGTTGCGATTCGACATTCGCGACTTCGAGCCGCTCGACGACGTGCCGCTCGGAGAAGCCGTCCGGCGGCTACGGGCGGTCAAAGGGAGCGGCTGGCAGCGAATCTCGGAGCCGGCTCGCGAGCTTCATCGGCTCCGCGGCGGGCACGGCGAGAACGACTGAATGGCGGTTCTCGATGCCACGACGCTCCTGCACTTCTTGGAACCGGATGCTCGAGCGGCGATGGACCCGGCCAGCGGCGAACCGATTCCCGACGCAAAGGCCCGCATCGAAGGTCTGATCGCGAAGCTACAGAAGGCCAGGGAGACCATCCTCGTGCCGACTCCGGCCCTCAGCGAGGTGCTCGTGCATGCTGACGAGGCTGGCCCGGGCTACTTGCAGATACTGCACGGCACTGCCCGCCTTCGCATCGTTCCTTTCGGCGAGCGGGCCGCTGTTGAGCTCGCAGCCATGACCCGCGCGGCCATTGAGAAGGGCGATCTTCGCGCTGGCACGTCGGCAACGCGCGCGAAGCTCAAGTTCGACCGCCAGATCATCGCGATCGCCCGTGTCGAGGGCGAGACGGCTATCTACTCGGATGACGGCGACATCAAGACCCTCGCCGAAGGAACTGAACTCAATGTCATACAGACCCTCGATCTCCCACTGGCCGACTCTTCACGGCAGCGAGACCTGTCGTTTGACGTGGATTCAGTCCGGGACGACGGCGTCGACTAGCTGAGCAGCTTCGCGAATCCCGATCCGGGGCCGAGTGCACTGGACCCAGGATCAATGCACGCTCTGATCGAGTTCCACCGAGCCGAGATCCGAGCCCTCGCCGAGCGCCACGGCCTCCGCGATGTCCGCATCTTCGGTTCAATGGACCGGGGAGACGCAGAAGATACGAGTGACGTCGATCTGCTGGTCACTTTGCCGCCGGGGCGCACCGGTCTGGCGCTCGGCGCTCTCCTTATGGAGGTACAGGATCTCCTGGGCAGGCGGGTTCAGGTGGTAACGCCCCACAGCCTCCATCCGGCACTCCGGGACCGAGTGCTTGAGGAAGCGCGGATGCTCTAGGCGCGAAGCCCGCCTGACAGAGACGTCGAATCGGCCCGGACGAAGTGTGTGAGCACCGGCTATTCGGGTGCTGGCAGGAGCTCTCCGTGGCCCGCCCAACGCTTCGCGTGGCCGATGAGACGCTGCTCGATACCGGCGTCCGGGTTCAGCACAAAGAACGTGCGGTTGCTCCACCGGCGCCAGTACCAGGCCCATCGGCAGTCCGGCAATCGCTCCATCCAGTACCGGATCTCCTTGCGGTGGCCACCGCGGAAGCGCGTGTTGTGGTGGTAGATGACGGCTGGCCGTCCGTCGGCGAGCTGCTCGACTTCGGTGACGGGGACTCTCTTCGCACTCACCTGCTGAGTGCGCCTGAATCTCTCGTCCAAGCAAATGCCGTTGTCCGGGTCGGCGAAGACGAGGTCACATTCCTCCAGCTTTCGGCGGACTCCCTGAAACCAGCGTTCTCGCCAAGGTGGTCTTTCTGCGAACGGGACATTGCGAATGTCGAGAAGTTCGTTCGCGAAGACGGCTTCGCCCAGAAGGCCGGAGTCCTCGATCGCTGCTGTGCTGCGTTTGGCTTCCCTCACGAGTCCCCCAAGCGTCTCGAACAGTTGAGGGTCGAGGCCTCGCCAGCTCTCGCTGTCGGAGAGGTACTTCGTGTGTCGCCCGTCGCCGGCGTGTTGGCCGGCCGTCTGTTCCGGGCTGGGGTGCAGGTACCACGCCACGCCCAAGCGCCTCTCGCCGCAGATGGCACGAAGCAGCCCGTACTTGGCGAAGTCGCCGATGTCACCTACGTAGGCGTCTTGCATTTGCGGGAGTCTCGCGCGTCCTGATGGACTCGGCGGGTGCCTTGGAACGCGCCGGCTCTCTGCCAGCTAGCGTCCGCCTACTCCCCCCGCTGCAACACCGGGTAGAACTGCGTGAACACGTTGTCCGTCGCCGCATGCTCCGCGTGGCAGTCGTAGCACCGGTCCTTCGGGAACGCCGACGCCGACTCTCTCAGCCCTCCGGACCGGTCGCGGAAGCTGAGGTAGGCCCAGCCCTCTTCGTAGCGCTCGCTGTCCTTGACGGCCACTTCCATGCCGAGGAAGTCCTTCTCGAAGTAGCCGGCCTGGTTGATGGACTCGCGGGAGCCGGGGCGGTAGATGTCCATGGGGAGCATGGTTCCCTCGGGGAACTCGCCGGTCGCCATGAAGTAGCGGTAGGCCTCGGGCTGGATGTAGACGTTGGTGAAGGCGCCGGGGCCTTCGCGTTCGGCGGCGCCTTCGCTGTAGCTGAGGCCTAGCGATGCTCCGACGAAGATCCAGGTGCGGTAGTCCTCGGGGCGGATGAGGTCGCCGTCGGCGGTGTAGGTGGGGAGGGGCATGCCGTCGAGGGAGGGCTTGGCGTCCTGCGCGGCCGCGACGAGGGCGGCGATCAGGGCTAGGACGGCGGTTGCGATGATGGTGTTGCGCACGGTTGGGCGATTGTAGCTGCGGGGGAACATCGTCGCCGCTTCGCGGCGCGGTTTCCGGCCGCCTTCGGCGGCAGCGGGTCAGAAGACCCGCGCACCCAGCAGAGCTAGGCCCACACCCAGCAGAGCTAGGTCCAGCTCAGGTCGTGCCTGGCGATGGGCAGGGAGCGGATCCGCTTGCCGGTGACCGCGAAGATCGCGTTGCAGAGCGCCGGCGGGACCGGCGGCAGTGCCGGCTCGCCCAACCCGGTGGGCTGGTTGTCGCTCATGACCCAGTGGACTTCCACGGGCGGCGCCTGGTCGATGCGGAGCAGCTTGAAGTTGTGGAAGTTGCTCTCCTTCGTGCGGCCGCCTTCGAAGGTGATCTCCTGGTCGAGCGCCTGGGCGAGGCCATCGAGGGCCGCGCCCTGGACCTGGTTGACGGCGTTGCTCGGGTTGACGAGCTGCCTGCCGACGTCGCCGGCGACCCAGATCTGGTCGACGCCGAGTTCGCCTTTCTTGCTGACCGTGGCCTGCACGACTTCGGCGAAGTAGCCGCGGTGGCTGAAGTGGAAGGCCACGCCCTGGCCGGTGCCTTCCGGCAGGTCCGCCGTGCCCCAGCCGGACTTGTCGCGGACGAGTTCGAGCACGGCCTTCATGCGCTTCGCGTCGAACGCCGGCCTCATTCCCTCCGGCACCGCGTCGAGCAGGTCGAGCCGGAACTGGAGCGGGTCCTTGCCGGCTTCGGCCGCGAGTTCGTCGATGAACGACTGGACGACGAACGAGATCGCGTTGCTGTTCGGAGCGCGCAGCGCGCCGGTCGGGATGCCGAGGGGCATCTTCGACGCCTGGAGCGCGAAGTTCGGCACGAACGCCTGCGGGAACTCGTTCCGGGCCATCTCCGCGCTCGCCGCGAAGCGCGGGCCTTCGCCGAACGAGACGAAGTGGTCGCGCCAGGCCACGAGGCTTCCGGAGCCGTCGAGACCGCCCTCCAGATAGTGGTAGCCGCCGGGGCGGAAGTAGTCGAAACGCGTGTCGTCCTCGCGCGTCCACACCAGCTTGACCGGAACTCCCGCCTGCCGTGCGATCAGCGCCGCCTCGAGCATGTAGTCCCAGTACAGGCGCCTGCCGAAGCCCCCTCCCATCCGGGTCAGGTGAATCGTGATCTGGTCTTCGGGGATGCCCAGCGTCTTGGCCAGGTCGCCGCGTGCGAACTGCGGCGTCTGGATCGGCGCCCACATCTCGAGCCCGCCATCGTGGAAGTGCGCGGTCGTGTTCTGCGGTTCGAGCGGCGCGTGGGCAAGGAAGGGATACTGGTAGGCGGCCTCGAGCGTCTTCGCCGCGGAGGCCAGGGCCCCGGCCGCGTCGCCGTCGTTCCTGAGATCCTGTTCCGGCGCCTGCTTCGAGAGTTCCTCGGCCTGCCGGTCGAAGGCCTCCGTGCTCTGGGACGCGGTCGGGCCCTCGTCCCAGGTGACGTCGAGCTTGCTCCGGGCCTCGTTGACCAGCCACCAGGAGTCGCCGACGATCGCGATGCCGTTGGGTGGCGCGACCTGGAACATCGAGGGCGTGGCGCTTCCGGCCTGAGCGGTGGCGTCGACGACGAAGGCGTCGGTGACGCCGGGCGACGCCTTGACGGCATCGAGATTGGCGGTCTTCACCTTGCCGCCGTGGACCCGGCACTTCTCGAACACGGCGTACTTCATGCCGGGCACGGTGACGTCGATGCCGAAGAGCGGCTCGCCGGTGACGATCTTCGGGTTGTCTACGCCGGGAATCTCCTGGCCGATGATCTGGAAGTCCGCAGGCTCCTTGAGCGGGACGGTCCGGGGATTCGGCGGCTCGATCTCCGCCGCGGCGGTCGCCAGCTCGCCGTAGGACAGCGACTTCTTCTTGAAGTGGACGACGCCGGCCTCGGTGGTGCACTTCTCGGGGTCGGTCTTCCACTGCTTGGCCGCGGCCGCGACGAGCATGGCGCGGGCGGCGGCGCCCACGCGGCGCATCGACTGGTAGTGCATCGGCGTCGCCATGCTGCCGCCGGCCATCTGGCCGCGGTACTTGGTCGAATCGAAATCCGCCTGCTCGACGCGCACCTGACTCCAGGGGATGTCGAGTTCTTCGGCGATGAGCATCGGCAGCATCGTCTTGACGCCCTGACCGATCTCGGGGTTCTGAGCCATGATCGTCGCGATACCGTCCGGCGTCAGGCGGATGAAGGCGTTGAGGGTCGTCTCGGCGCCGGCGGTGGCGGCGAGGGCGCCACGGGCGCCGTCCAGCGAGAAGCGGGCGCCGATCAGCATGCCGCCGCCCGCCAGGGCGGTGACGTGAAGGAAGCCGCGTCGGGAGAGGTTGCCTGTCTTGTCTACCGCGTTCATGCCTCACTCCCTCCCGCTCCCGTGGCCGTCTCGTGGCTGGTCGGCGGCGCCTGCGCGATGTCCGCGGCGCGATGGATCGCCGCCCGGATGCGCGTGTAGGTCGCGCAGCGGCAGATGTTGCCGCTCATCGCCTCGTCGATGTCGCCGTCCGTCGGCTGCGGGTTGCCGGCGAGCAGCGCCGAAGCCGACATGATCTGGCCGGCCTGGCAGTAGCCGCACTGCGGAACGTCGATCTCCTGCCAGGCGACCTGGACGGGATGGGCGCCGTCCTCGGACAGCCCCTCGATCGTCGTGATCTCCTTCCCCTCGGCGCGCGACACCGGCATGCGGCAACTGCGCTCCGGCTCGCCGTTGACGTGCACCGTGCAGGCCCCGCAGAAGGACCGGCCGCAGCCGAACTTGGTTCCCTTGAGGTCGAGTTCGTCGCGGAGCACCCACAGCAGGGGCATCTCCGGCGGCGCCTCGACCGTCGTCGACTTGCCGTTTAGGGTGAAGGCGATCGCCATGAGTTCCTTCTCCTCTCAGCTCCTGGAAGGTCCGGCAGCCGTTTGGGGCGACGACTTGCTGGCTGACCGGACAGTATCGCAGGTCCCGCGGCGTCAGGGTAGCGCCGGGGCCGTTGTAGCCTTGAGTCGACCACCAGTCCATGGATCTTCCGTGAAGGAGACGAGTGTGAGCAGGAACAGGGACGGCAGACGGTCCTGGCCCCGCCGTGTCCTTGCCGGCGCGGTCGTCCTGGTCCTGGACTTCGTCGCGTGTGCGGTGGGTTCCGTCGCCGCGCAGGAGGAGCCACGGACGGCTGCGGGCCGGCCGGACTTCACGGGCACCTACGACACGGCGACGGTCACTCCGCTGCAGCGGCCGGTGGAGCTGGGCGATCGGCTCACGCTGACGAAGGAACAGGCCGCGGAGATCGCCCGCGAGCGAGCTGAGTTCGCGGCGAAGGCGCAACGCTGGAGCAGTCCGGAGCGCGAAGCGCCCGCCGTCGGCGGCGCGAGTGCGTTCGGCTTCGAGGATGATCCGGAAGCAGGCGAAGCGCTCGGCGCCGGCCGGGTCGGCGGCTACAACTGGTTCTGGGTCGACCAGGGCGACAGCGCCTTCGAGATCGACGGTGAGTTCCGGACGTCGATCATCACCGACCCGAAGAACGGGCGCATGCCTCCGATGACCGGGGATGGCCGCGAGAAGACGGCCGCCCGCGTCGCGGCCTTCCGGCACGCGAACACGGGGACCGCCTGGTGGCTGGGCCAGGAGGTCGGCCCGTATGACGACATCGAACTGCGGCCGCTCGCCGAGCGTTGCATCCTGAGCCGCAGCCGCTCGGGACCGCCGATGATGCCCTCGCTCTACAACAACACGAAGCGCGTCGTGCAGACCGACGACTACTTCATGGTCCTGGCCGAGCAGATCCACGACGCCCGGATCGTCCGCCTGAACTCGGAGCATCCGCCCGCGGACGTGACGTTCCTGATGGGCGACTCCGTCGGCTACTGGGAGGGCGACACGCTCGTCGTCGAGACGACGAACTTCCGCGAGCACCGGGACGTTTCGGCACAGCGGAAGGTCACCGAGCGCTTCTCCCGGCTGGGCCCCGACACGCTGCTCTACGGGTTCACCGTGGAGGACCCGGCGACGTGGACGGAGCCCTGGAGCGGCGAGTACCCCTGGCGGCCGATGAACGGCAAGCTCTACGAGTACGCCTGCCACGAAGGGAACTACGCGATGGGCGGGATCATGCGCGGTGCGCGCATCCTCGAGCAGGAAGCCCTCGCGGCCGGGAAGCAACAGCAGCGTTGAGCACACTGGGTGCGCCGGCGTCCTCGCCGGCTTCAGAGAGGACGCGCCGCGAAGCGGCGGCGATACTGTTGCGCCGACGCTGAAACGACATGAGCAGCTTCTCCCAGGTCGCCGACTTCCGGGCCGAGTGCGACTCCCTCGCCGAGGTCCTGGACCCCCTCTCAGACGCGGACTTCGAGCGGGCCACCCTGTTCAAGGGGTGGACGCTCCACGACGTCGTCGCGCATCTCCACATCTTCAACTACGCCGCCGACGCCTCGTACCACGATCAGTCCGCCTTCGACGCCTTCAAGCAGTTCATGGCCGAGCGTCGTGGCCGGCTCAACCTCCGCGAACTGACGGACGAGTGGTTCGAGGGCCAGCGCAACCGCGCCGTCTACGACGTCTGGCGCGAGTACTACCCGCGGATGTGCGACCGGCTCGAAGGAACCGACCCGCGCAAGCGCGTGGAGTGGTTCGGGCCGCCGATGAGCGTGCGGAGCTCGGTCACCGCGCGGCAGATGGAGACCTGGGCCCACGGCCAGGAGGTCTTCGACGTGCTCGGCCTCGACCGTGAAGAGGCCGACAGGATCAGGAACATCGTCTTCCTGGGCTTCAACACGTTCGGCTGGACGTACATGGTGCGCGGGCTCGATGTGCCGGGCGTCGTGCCGGCGCTCGAACTGACCGCGCCTTCCGGCGAGGTATGGACCTGGAACGCGGAAGAGACCGACAACCGGATCAGTGGAAGCTCGGTCGAGTTCGCCCAGGTGGTGACACAGGTCCGCAACATCGCCGACACCTCGCTGGAGGTCACGGGGCCCATCGCCACCGAGTGGATGGGCATGGCCCAGTGCTTCGCCGGCGGGCCGGAGACGCCGCCGGCGCCGGGTACGCGGCACAAGGCGGGGCTCAAGGAGGTCGCCGGGAAGTTCTCGGACGACTTCTTCGCCGAAGGAAGAGGCCAGCCAGAGATGCCGTCCCGGCCGGCGCTGGACGACGCCTTCGACTGATGTGCATCAGGGCACAGCCGGCGGACAATCGCCGCCGTTCGCGCTGAACTGTCCGGCTTGCCGCTACCGCTGGGAAATCGTCTCAACGGTGCAACATGCGGCTCTGGACCGTAGAATCGGGGTTCGAACCCTTGCCTCCCAGCCAACACTCAGCCGTACGCGGCCTTCCGCAACCAGCCTTGGCCGAGGGGCTTGTCGTCTACTCCGGCTAGCCGAGCGACATCTCGATGGCCGCGCTCGTTGCTCTTGCATCAGTGCGGGCGCCGGCCGCCGGCCGGCAGTACAGGTAGGTCTAGCAGACAGCGACTTGAGCGGCCCTCCAAACCGGTGATCCGCTTGGTCAGAGCCCGAACGTAGCCCGCTGTGCCTCTGCGCGCGGACTGCAGGCGCTACGTCGGCCCTGGCGAAAGCAGGAGACGGAACGGCTGCTCGGCCCCCCAGCCGCCGTTGACTTGACCGGCGCTTGGGTCGCGATACGCTACGTCAATGAGCGTCACGTACCTATTCGACTCGCGAGGCAGTTGGATCGCTTTTCGCATGGGGGAGTATGTGTTCGACCGAAACGGCCGTTGGATTGGCTGGCTTCCCTGGAACGACGATGAGGTGGTGGATCGGAATGGCGCGTATCTAGGCACGATCGTGAACAACGAGCGCCTGTACCGGTTCGCGGCTCGTCCATATCGTGGCTATCCAGGCTATCCAGGCTATCCGGGTTACCCGGGCTATCCCGGCTACCCAGGATATGCTGGCTACGATCCGCCACCGTTTGGAGCCGAGGATGTCAATCTCAGCGACGCTCAAGGCTTGTGAGTAGGTTTCAGCACTATCCGAGCACGCCGGTTTCGGAGGCGGTTCGGAACGCTTTCACGATTCTGTGCAGTGCTCACAACGCGGCATCCTCCTTTCTTGACATCTTCGAGGGAACGAGGAGAACGCGTAGAGCGAGGGGGACTCCAACTGATGAAGAGCAGAATCTGCTTCGAGCGATGCTGGTCTTCGCAAGCGCTGGCCTAGACTCGATGATAAAGCAGCTTGTTCGTGATGCTTTGCCAATCACTATCGACAGGTCCGAAGGTGCCGCGGAGAACTTCAGGAGGTTTATTGCGAAACGACTTGCTCGGCAAGATGCTCTCGATCCTGGTTTTCTCTCCTCCGTACTCGCAAGCCGCGACCCAAGGGACGTACTCGTGAGCGCGCTGATTGACGACCTGATTTCGCAGAGCCTGCAGTCCAAGGATCAGGTCCTGCGGGTTGGTTCCTTCTTTGATATCCGATCGGCTGCGCTCGCGCCCGACGTTAGGCTGTTGGAGCGTATCTTCCGTGCGCGCAACGAGATCGTGCATGAGATGGATGTCGACTTCGACCAGCCGAATCGAAACCGGCGTCCTCGTCGCAAGGCGGAGATGATCGAGCACACGTCCGAAGTGCTACGGGTGGCGAACGCGTTCTTGAGCGAGGTCGACGGGGGTCTCAGTCGGTAGTCGGCGCGTTGGCCCGGACTTGATGGGCCCGCAGTTGGCTGTTCGGGTAACGGCCGTAAGCGGGCGAGATGGGTTTCGCACTGGCGGCGCGCGCGGCCGCGGTCGGGCCTAATAGGCTGCTGCTGCAGCGCGAAGGGGATGATCTCGTTGGCCCGCAACCTCGAGTCGGCTCGCCCAGGAGCGTTGGCGACTAGGAGCCTCGGTGCCATGGTGAGAGGAGCGGCGAACGCCGGTGGCGAACGGGGAGTTGGCTACGCGTGTTAGCCGAGCTTCGCCCCTCTAGTAGTCGCCCTCGTCCAGCGATACACGGATGATCTCCTCGTCGTTCCGCAGCACGACGTGTCGGTTGGCGAAAGCCGGATGCAGCCAGACGACCAGGCGGTCGCTCTGCCCGTGCCGCCTTCGCGACCGGGTCCCGGGCCCCGATCGGCCGTAGCCGGTGCGGGAGGTCGGCTTTTGGGAGGTGGGTGCGGTCGAGTTCCACGTAGCCTTCCGGCGTGAACCGGGCGATGAGGAGTTCGCCCTTCTCGTTGTACACGAGGTAGCGGTCCTCGTGTCGCACGAAGTGGGCTGAGGCCCGGCGGTCCCGGTTGGTCACGCCCTCGGACTCCCAGATCCGGCGGCTACAACTGGTTCTGGGTCGACCAGGGCGAGAGCGCCTTCGAGACCGACGGTGAGTTTGGAGCGAGCGTGTACAGATTGCATTTTCAAAATGCAATCTGTACGATCCGGCCGGTGATCCCCCGACACCTGACACCGACCTTGCTGCGAGCGAGCCGGCAGTATCCGGTCGTCTCCGTGACCGGGCCGCGCCAGTCCGGCAAGACGACCCTGTTGCGGCACGCCTTCGAGGACCACCGCTACGCGTCCCTCGAAGCGCCGGACGCGCGCGCGTTCGCCCTCTCGGACCCGCGTGGCTTTCTGGCCCAGTTCCACGGCCCGGTGATCGTCGACGAGGCGCAGCATGCGCCGGACCTGTTCTCGTACATCCAGGTTCTGGTCGACGAACGACCCGAGCCGGGCGGGTTCGTCCTGTCGGGGTCGCACAACTTCCTCCTCATGCGACAGATCGCGCAGAGCCTCGCCGGCAGGGTCCACATCTCGCACCTGCTGCCGTTCTCGCCCGCCGAACTGCAAGGGCTTCCCCTGCGCGCGGCGGAGGACGTCGGCGACGGCGGGTCCGCCGCGCTGTCGGGCGAGTGGACGGAAATCGCCGTCGTGGGAGGCTACCCGGCGATCCACGACCGGGGGCTCGAAGGGTCGGAATGGCTCTCCCTCTACTTCCAGACCTACCTGCAGCGGGACGTTCGGTCCCTCACGCAGGTCGGCGACCTCGAGGCCTTCCGCCGCTTCGTTCTCCTCTGCGCGGGCCGTGCCGGACAACTGCTGAATCTCTCGGCCCTCGGCGCCGACTGCGGCGTGAGCCACGAGACGGCTCGCCGCTGGCTCTCTGTTCTCGAGGCGAGCTTCGTCGCCTTCCGTCTGCAGCCCCATCGCGAGAACTTCAGAAAGCGGCTGACGAAGAGCCCGAAGCTCTACTTCGTCGACACGGGCTTCCTTTGCTACTTGCTGAACATCCGGAGCGCCGACGAACTGGCCGTTCACGCGATGCGGGGCGCCGTGTTCGAGAACCTCGTCGTTTCCGAACTGCGCAAGTCGTGCTTCCACGGGGGTCATGACCCGCGCCTGGGCTTCTGGCGGGACCATCGCGGCAACGAAGTGGACCTCGTGGTGGAGACCGCGCGCGGCGCCGTTCCCGTCGAGATCAAGTCCGGCGCAACGGTCGTGGCGGACTTCTTCAAGGGGCTCCGCTATTGGGAGAAGCTCGGCGGCAAAGAGACCCGAGGCATCCTCGTCCACGGCGGCGAGGACAGCTATCGCAGGAGCGGCGTCGACGTTCGATCCTGGCGTCGGTGGCCGTAGCGGCGTCCGGGGCCAAGTGTCCTCGGCGCTGTCGGCGCACGCGGCGGACAATGGCCGCCGTTCGCGCTAAACTGCCCGGCTTGCCGCTACCGCTGGGAGGTCGTCTAACGGTAGGACATGCGGCTCTGGACCGTAGAATCGGGGTTCGAATCCCTGCCTCCCAGCCATCTCGCCCTGATCGGTGACGCTCACGGCGCGAACCGCGCTAGAAACTCCGCGTAGCCTTCCTCGAAGGTGCATGGATAGCCCTGGAGCGAATGGGCCATCGTTTCCAGTGCCCCCCGTCTGAAGTACAGCCGCGCCCGCCGCAGCGTCCCTTCGTCCTTCGGTCCGCGGTACCGCTCCAGGACCTGTTCGATGAACTCGTCCCCGTATGCATGGAGATAGGCGAAGTCGAGCGCGAGGTCGCCGATTAGGCGGTCGCTGAAGTCGATGATGTTGACCTGCTGATTCCCGGCGTCCCAGAGGATGTGCTCGCCACTGAGGTCGCCGTGAATGAGAGTCGTGGGATGGACGGTTCTCGGCTCGGCGGCCATCTCGGTCAGGAACGCCTGGACAACGGGCACTTCGTGCGGCGCGAGTCGCGGGAGCACGAGCGCCTCGGTGTCGCGGCGTAGATCGTCGAGGTCCTTCCGCGGGTCCGGTTCGGGGACCCCGAGCTCTCGCGCGGTCGGTTTCGGGATCTCGTGGACCGCGGTGAGGAACGCGGCGAGCTGGTCCGCGATCCGTCTCCGTTGGTTGTCGGAAAGCTCGCGGAAGGAATCGACGTCCAGCTCACGGCCGGGGAGCAGCGGGTAGCCGGCGAACGAGCCATCGGCGGCCCGGTAGGTGTAGTCGGGGATGCCGACCTCGAGCCGCGGCTGGAGGTGGCGAAGCAGCCGCACCTCGTCGGCGAGCGCCTCCCGGTACGCCTGCGCCCTCGGGGCCCGGAAGACGAGGGCTTCGTCGAGGATGACGACCGCGTGGTCCCAGCCGTGGGTCAGATATCGATGCGATGTCCACCGCAGGTCGGGGAACTCCGTCTGGATTCTCCGCAGGAGCGGCCCTTCTTCCATGGCGTGCCTCGTTCGGCGCCACGCCAAGCTAGCACCGGCGCTACGGCAACGCGAACACGAACAGGTTGTTGCCCGAGCTGGGACGCAGCTCCGGCGTCAGTCCGGAGAGCAGGGCCGCTGACCGGTTGCCCGTGCTGGCCGCGACGTACTGGCGGCCGTCGACGGCGTAGGTGACCGGGAAACCGGTGACCGGCGAGCCGAGGTTGATCTCCCAGAGGCTCTCGCCGGTCTCGTCGTCCAGGGCGCGGAACCGGCCGTTGCCGTCGCCGACGAAGACCAGGCCGCCGCCGGTGACGAAGAGCGACATCAGACCGGCGCGCTGCTCGTACGTCCACAGCGACTTGCCGGTCTCGGCGGACACGGCGTGGACGGCGCCGGAGAGATCCGTGCCGGGGGCGATCTGGTGCTCGGCGTCCAGGGCGTAGATCTGCAGCCGGCCGGCGCGCGTCGCCGTCATCCGGGCGCAGGAGTTGCGCATCGGCACGTACATCGCGTTGGTCACCGGGCTGTAGGCGCCCGCCTGCCAGTCCTTGCCGCCGATGTAGGTGGGGCAGACGTAGGCCTCCTGGCCCAGCTCACGGAACACGACCTCCGAGTTCTCGGTGACCGCGCCGGTGGCGCCGTCGATCATCGCGATCACGTTCTGGCGGATGGTCGGTCGCGCCCACAGGAACTCGCCGGTTTCGCGGTCCAGGGTGTAGACGACACCCGTCTTGCCGGGGACCCCGGTGATCACCTTGCGCTCCTCGCCCGGCTCGATGCGGGGGTTGATCCAGTCGACCTCGTCGGCGTCGGGCGCCACGGCCGTGTCGACCAGCAGGCGCTCGAAGGGATGGTCGAGGTCCCAGTGATCGTTCAGGTGCTGGTAGTGCCAGGCGATCTCGCCGCTGTTCGCATCGAGCGCGAGCGTCGAGTTGTGGTACAGGTGCCGGAGTTCCCTGCCGCCGAGCAGGAACTTCGGCGCCGGCGACGTCACCGAGGTGCCGATGTAGATCAGCTCCAGGCCCGGGTCGTAGCTCGGCACCATCCAGGTGCCGACGTGAGTGCGGTCCTCGAACGGGGTGTCGCCCCAGGTCTCGTCGCCGGGCTCGCCGGGCGCCGGGACCGTGCGACGCCGCCAGAGTTCGGCGCCGGTGTTCGCGTCGTGAGCGACGATGACGCAGGAGTCCGGGCCGCCGCGGGGCAGGCAACTTCGACCCGAGATGACCTTGCCGTCGGCGATGATCGGGCCGGAACTCTGCATCGCCGGATGGGTCTTGTAGTCGAGGATCATCGTCTCCCAGGCCAGCTCGCCCGTCTTCGCGTCGAGGGCGAAGACGAACTCGTCGACGCTGGTGTCGATGATCAGATCGCCGTAGATCGCGATGTTCCGGTTGTTCGCGGCGAGGCCGCCGACCTGCTGGAGGATGTTCTCCGGGTGCTCGCGGCGGTACTCCCAGAGGAGGTCTCCGGTCACCGCGTCGATGGCCTGGATCACGTCGATGGGGTTCGGCATGTACATCACGCCGTCGTAGACCAGCGGCGTCCCCTGCTGGCGGCCCTCGCTCATGCCGCGGGACCAGACGAGCCGCAGGTCGCCCACGTTCTCGGTCGTGACCTGGTCGAGCGGGCTGTAGCCCCAGCCGTCGAGCGTGCGGCGCCACATCAGCCAGTCGTCGTCGCTCGGGTTCTGGAGCATGGCGTCCGTGACGGGGACGAAGTCGCCGCGTTCGGACGCTTGCGTCGCCTGGGCTTCGGCGCCGGGAGATCCGGGCACCGTCATGAGAAGGGCGGCAAGGAGTGCCGCCCGCGGGAAGAGGTCTCGCCGAGTCACGGAAGGTGCGACTCTAGCGCGGAACACCCCCTTGGGCGAGACGACCCGAGAACGCGCCGTCCGGCCGGTGCCGGCGGTTCAGCGCGCTCTCCGTCGCAGGTACTGCACGGCAATGACCACGGATGTCACCGAGAAAAGGAAGATGCCGCTGCAAAGGAAGATCATCACCAGGTCCCAGGAAGGTCGGCTATTGATCAACAAGGTGAAGTCAAGCGTGTGCAGCCCGTTGAAGATCCACCGTTCCAGCCGGCGCCTGTCGGTGAGGCGATCGAGAATCTCGCCTGTGGACAGATCGATATGAAACCAGGTGGATTCAGGATCGGCGAACTCGACTCGTAGCGCTGGCAGCGGGCGGTGCCGGTCGTGATGGGAGTAGTAGTAGAGGTCGTAACTGTCCAGCCGCTGCCGGTCCAGGATGCCGCTGCCGGGAATCAGCCTGGCGATGCGGCCATGAACTTTCTGCTCCAGCGACTCCGTCTCGCCCGGAGCGGGCACGTACTGGACTTCGTGTCTGGAGCCGTGCAGAGAGACGTGCGACTTGCCGCCAATCCAGTGCCAGGCGATCTCCTTGACCGGAAAAGGCGCGCCCTGCCGGATCAGTTGCCGAACCTCCTGGGCGTCGGAGTACGCGGGAGCTGACCGCGAGGCGCCCTCCTGCTGCCGGTAGCGCTGTTTCTGTTCAGAGAAACTGCTGCTGGATTCGAACACGTCCCAGGGCCCAACCGACATCAGGCCGCTCAGCAGGAATGTCAGCAGGACCACCGAGGCCAGCAGGCCCAGGATGTGGTGATACTTCGTCATGCCCCGATAGGGCGAACAGGAGCCGTCCCGGTATCTGGGCCTCAGTCGCAGGCGCGTGAGACCGATGATCGCGCCGGTGATGACCGAAACCAGGCCCGCCAGGGAGAGGACGATGATGACCTGCTCCCAGACGCCCCGGTGCTCGCGTAACTGCACCGGGTAGATCCAGTGCAGGTTCGAACCCATCCAGTTCCAGATGCGCTCGCCGCGCCGGGTGTCGCGTACGACCTGGCCGGTCAACGACGACACATACAGCTCAGTGCCCATGCCGTCGTCGACCGACACCCGGTGCAGTGGCCGGTAGGGGTGCAGACCATCAGACACGGACCACTGGTCCATGTGGAGCTGCTCGAGATGCCTGCCGGTTGCGGCTTTACCGGAATGTTGCGCCCTGGAGAAGCCGACGGCGGCCGCCACGGCCGCCTCCGCTGGCAGTCTGTCGATGGCCGCACCGGTATCGGCGTACATGCCCTTCCACGAGGCGCCTTCCACCTTCAGCAGATAGACGGGCCGCTCCGCGCTGCTGGTCAGCAACAGTTGCTCGACGTGGGCGTCGGAATCGGCGAGAGCGAGGGGCCCTTCAGGAGCGACGTTGACGCGGTCGGCAACGAGTGGTTCAAGCCCAGCGTAGTGCTCGTCCCTGGTCAGTTCAGGGAACCCGACGTACATCATCACCACGCCGCTGACGCACCACATGGCGAGGAAACCGCACATGGCGATACCCAGCCACCGGTGGCTGACGTAAAGCAGCCTTCTAGGGCTCATCGCGGGCCTGAAGGGCACCGCGCGCTAGCGCGGCCTAGAAGAAGTCATAGTCCAGGGTCAGGCTGGCAGTGCGGGGCTTGCCGAGAAGCCAGGTGTTGGGCCAGTAGTACGCGGAAACGGCGTAGAGCTCATCGAAGACGTTGTCGAGGCGCAGGGCAACCGAAAGGTCGGGGTTGAAGCGCCAGCGTGCGGACGCATCGACGACCGTGTACGAGGGAATCGGGCCGTCGGGATGAGCGCGTCCGCCGACATACCGGCCATCAGCCGATAGCTGCAGCTTGCCCATCGGAGCCCACACGAGACCCAGGTTGAAGGTCTCCTCGGGCACTTCCCTCGGTGTCTCCCCGGTATCGGTTTCCGCCTCCAGAACAGTCCCGACTGCCGTCAACGTGAGGTCGTCGGTCAGCCCGTACGTGAGGTTGAACTCGACGCCCTGGGAAGTCTGCTCCGGTATGACGATCAGATCATCGGGATTGAGGGACGTCGGATCGTCCTCGATCAGGTTGTTCTTGACGATGTCGAACAGGGCCACGCCCCAGGACAAACGCTCGTCCGCGAGTCGTTGCTTGATGCCGACCTCGACCTGCTCACTCCTGATGAAATCCAGCTCCCGGTTGCTAACCCTGGTCTGCACGATGCTGTTGCTCGGGTGCGTCGCGCCGGTCGTGTACTGGCCGTAGAGCACCGTATTGTCGCTGACGTCAAAGGTCAGTCCTGCCCGGCCTGTCAACGCGTCCACGCTCTGATCAAAAGTCGGCGGGTTGCTGACGTCGTTGTAGTCCGTTTCCACATCCTCGTGGCGGAGGCCCAGCACCAGTGTCAGGGCTCTGGTGAGGCCGATCTGGCTCTCGGCGAACACCGCCATCTGGGCAACATCGGAGATGATCTCCGTCCGGTGCATCGCCGCGGTGATATCGGTGAACACACCGGGGTCGAAGTTGAAGGCGTCGACGACGTCGAAGTCATTGACCCAATCGACTCCATTGGGGTTCGCGCCGCCGAAGTTGGTCGCCCTAGCGAAGGTCAGATCGTTCGTCTCGAAGCCCGCGGAGGTCTTCATCTTGCGGTCGTCATCGCCGGCATCGAACACGAAGTTGGTGCGGAATCCGTCATGCTCGATGTCATGAGCGATCACCAGAGGCGATTCCCGTCTGACCGTGGCGGCGGCTCGATCGTACTGGTAGTAGTCGAGCGTCTTCCAGAAACGATCGCTGTTCAGGCGGTACAGCTCGGATTGCATGGACAGGCGTTCGCTGATGTTCCAGTCGGCCTTGATCCGGGCGGAGTCGTCCTGGTAGCGGATCCTCCCGTCGTTGACGTCGTAGTTGCTCGTCACCAGTTCAGTGGGCGCCTCCCCGTTGACCAGCGGTATCCCGAAGTACCGCATGGGCTCCTGGTCGCCCTGATCGTATCGGCCTGTCAGTGAGAAGTCGTCCGTGACCTGCCACAGCAACGAGGCGGAGATCATCTCGGCCTCGCTGTCGCCTCTGTCCACCCAGTTGTCGGACTGGTTGTTGCTGTAGTCGAGCCGGTAAGCGAGGTTGTCGGCGAGACCGCCGGTCAGGCCGAGGCCGAGGAAACGGGTGTCGTTCTCACCGACCGTGGCACGCATTTCCCCGGCGTGTTCCTGCTGCGGTCGTTTGGGGATGACGTTGTACGCGCCACCGATGCCGCCTTCGCCGTACAGCACGGAGGCGGGCCCCTTCAGTACCTCGATGCGCTCGACGCCCCAGGTGTCGAAGGGAAAGGTGATCGTGTTGAACGCGTTGTAGTAGCTGGAGCCGTCAAACATCTTCGTGACGGTCCCCTGGCCTCGAAAGCCCCTGGCGGCGATGTTCTGGCCGCCATTGCCCGGGTGCCCATCGTTCGTGAAACCGGCGGAGCGAGTCACGGCCTCCATCACGGTCGTATCGAGGCGCTCACGAATCGCATCGCCGTCGAGGATGTCCACCGTTGCCGGCGTTTCCAGGACGGTCAGTTCCAGCCGACTGCCCGTCTCGCTGGCAGTGTTGAGGGGCTTGCCATAGACAGTGATCTCGTCACTCACGCTGTCCTCGGCTGCGGTCCCCCCGCGAGTACCCTCGCCCGCTCCCTCCGGGGACGTGGTCTTTTCCTCGGCATGGAGTCCTGCCGTTGTGGCCAGAGTGGCGAGCAGGAGCGTCGGTATCAGGTGGAAGGGGTCGAGTGGGTTACGTGTTCGTGGCATTGTGGCTTCTCCTCTGATTCGATGTTGTCCTTTGAAGGGAGCCCGACGCAACTCGGCGTCGGGGTGAGTTCAACTGCTGCGGGGAGGTTGGGTCCTTGTTCAGCCGACCCGCCAGGCCGTCACGCCACCCCGAGCGTCGAGCGCGGCAAGCGCACGTCCATCGGGTCGCCAGTACAAGGTGCCGACGACATCCGCCACGGGTGCGTCTCCTATCGGATGGCCGTGCCCGTCGCGCCCGAGTGACCAGACGACGACGCGGCCGTCCCGAGCTCCCGAGGCCAGGCGCATCCCGCGGCGAGCGAAGGTGAGCGCCGTGACAGTTTGAACGTGATGCTCCAGAACGCCGGGCCGGGTGCCTTCCGGTCCCCTTCCCCGAAAGCTCCAGACCGTGACCACCTCCCCTCCGCCGGTGGCCAGGAGGGTGCCGGTGTCGTCGAAGGCCAGAGCCGACGGTTTGCCGGGGTAGCCCGACATCATCGAGTCCTGCGCCGTGGAGCGACGCCAGAAGTGAACCGAGTTGTCCTGGCTGCCGCAGGCCACGACATCGCCGTCCGGGCTGAGTACCATCGAAACCAGGGAGCCCATCCACTCCAGCTTCTGGCGAACCTCGGCGGTGGACGCGTCGAAGAACGTCACGCGGCCGTAACAGGCGGTCGCCAGCTCATCTGTGCCGGACCAGGCGATTGCGCTGACGGTACTGGGATGATCGTGAGATCGCCAGATTCTCGTTCCGTCCGCGCCATACGCGTGAACCTGCCGGGAACAGGAGGCGGCCAACCACCGTCCGTCCGGTGACCAGGCCACGTTCTCGACCCAACCGCTTCCGACGTCGATAGCTTGGCTGATCCGACCTTCGGCGGCATTCCAGACCAGGACCCGGCCGTCCTGGCCGGCCGTGGCGAACGCGGGTCGGTTCGGGTGCATTGCCAGCGCGAGCACGCCGCCTTCATGGACTTCGCGCTGCGCCCAGATGGTGGCGCCAGACCTGCGGTCGAAGGCGTACACGCCACCCGCGGCGTCTCCGACCACCAGGGCCTCACCGCGCGGCGTCCATCCGCCGGCGATGGCGTAGTCACCGACCTCCGCGGACCAGCCCGGGCGCAGAATGCCCGTCGGACTGCCGCCATTCAAGTCAGGCATGCCTCTCAAATCAGGCATGCCTCGAATCCCTGCCGCATGCCCTGCTCGTCGAGGTTGCGGCCAATGAAGATGAGCTGATTGCGGCGGGGCGTGTCTCCCCATGGACGATCCGGCTGCCCGTCGAAGAGCATGTGAACCCCCTGAAAGACGAAGCGACGCGATTCGCCCGCGAGGCTGATGAAGCCCTTCATTCGGAAGATGTCGACTCCGCGTTCACGGAGCAGTTCCCCAAGCCACGCGTTGAGCCTGCCGGAATCGACATCGCCATCCGTCTCGATCGCGATCGAGCCCACTTCGTCGTCGTGCTCATGCTGCGCGACCCAGGTTCGCTCGACCTCGACGGGGACCACCCCCTCGACGCGCGGGGCGGCGCCGGCGCTCGTCAGTTGCAGATCGAACTCCTCCGCGGTGTGCTGGGCGAAGAGGCCGACCCTCACCTGCGTATCGACCTCCAGGAAGAACGACTTGCGCCCCGGGGAATCAAGCTGGAGGTTCAGGTGCTTCCCGACAGCGATCTCGTCTCCCGGACGAACGGGCTCCGCGGGTTCGGCGTACCGACGCACACACCATTCCGCACCTTCACGAAGTGCGGAGTCTTCCGTGCCCTGGTCGGGTACGACGACGAGAGACATCGCCGGGTCAGGCCCATCGGCCAGGCTGAGTTCGTAGCGGCCGGTGTCGAGCGAATAGACACCCGTCCATTCGAACGGGTACTCCGGCTCGAGAAAAGTGGGACGCCGCTCGAGGACCTCGTCCAGGTCGAAGGCAGCGAGGTTGAGTACCGAATCGACGGAGACGTCGGCCCACTCGCTGCGGATGACTCGCGCCATGCGATTCATTTCCCGGAGCCGGGTCTCGAGCCTGTCGAGCCTGTCGAGCCTGTCGCCGTCGACGAGGTCTGTCTTGTTGAGAACGAGGACGTCCGCGAACGCGATCTGTTCCGTGCTCTCGTCGCTTCGGCCGAGCTGCTGCTCGATGTGGGCCGCGTCGACGAGCGTGACGATTCCGTCCAGCGCGTACTCCGCGCGAATCTCGTCGTCCATGAAGAACGTCTGTGCGACCGGACCGGGATCGGCGAGCCCCGTTGTCTCCACCAGCACGTAGTCGAACTTGTCGCGGCGCTTCATGAGGTTGCCGAGCACGCGAATCAGGTCTCCGCGCACCGTGCAGCAGATGCAGCCGTTCGACATCTCGAAGATCTCCTCGTCGGCGTTGATGACGAGCGCCTGGTCGATGCCGACCTCCCCGAACTCGTTCTCGACGACGGCGATGCGCTTGCCGTGCTCTTCACTCAGTATCCGGTTGAGCAGGGTCGTCTTGCCGGAGCCGAGGAAGCCCGTGAGGATGGAAACAGGTACTTTTCGCTGTGTGTTCATCTGACTAGTTCTCCTGGGGAAGAGATGCGAGACCAGCTCGGACGAGCCACGGGTTCGACAGCCCTTCTGCCTTGGGCCCGTCGAAGAGCACGCGCTGGTCGCGCAGCAGGATGGCGCGCGTTGCCTGGGACGGCAGCGAGTGAAGGCAGTGGGTTGCCCAGACGCACGTAGCGCCCGTTCGGCGAACCGCCTCCGCAACGAGCGTGCGCAGCTCAAGGGCCGCGACGGGATCGAGCCCGACCGTGGGCTCGTCGAGGAGGAGCAACGCGGGCTCGAGCACCAGGAGGCCGGCGAGTGCAGCGCGGCGCTGCTCCCCGAAGCTGAGCTGGTGACACGGACGCTGCAGCAGGTGGCTTATGCGCAGGGCCGCCGCCACCTCGCGGGATCGACGTCGGGCCTCGCCTGGCTCGACGCCGCGGCGAAGCAGGCCCCAGGCAATGTCCTCGGCAACCGTGCTCGCGATGAAGTGGTGTTCCGGGTTCTGGTCGAGAAGGGCCACGCGTCCGTGGAGCCGGGCGCGGAGCTTCGTATCGGGCGACACGTGGCTGCCCAGGCGCGTCATGGTCCCTTGCGCGGGTCCGTCGAGCCCGGCGAGCAGGCGCAGCAAGCTCGACTTGCCGGCTCCACTCGGCCCAAGCACGAGCAGCCACTCTGCTCTTGCCAGGCGAAGTTCGAGCTGCCGGAGCACGAGGTGTCCACCACGTTCGACGTCGATGGCGTCGAGGTGGACGCCGTCATGAGCCTGAACGTTTTCCCAGGAGGCACTGCGCAGCAGGCCGTTCTCCTCGGCGCGTTCGAGGCGGGTAAAGGCATGCAGGGCGCCTTCGCCGAGCAGCGGTCCCCAGGCGGCCACAGGCAAACGCGGTGACCCCAGGCGGAGGCGGCCCGCGTCTCGCCGCTGCGCCCATTCACGCTGGGCGAGCACACCGTGCATGAGCGCGTGGTCGAGGCTGGCCACGATGCCCTCGGGAATCCGCATCCGAAGCAGGAGTTGTCGCAGCGACGCCCAGTCGACCTGGGTGCCCAGCCAGAGGATCCAGATGGCGCCGCACAGGATCCTGGCGCTCGTCTGGACGATGACGTCCGTGTCGGAATCCAGGGCGGCCCCCGCGAGCAGTGCGAGCGCCGCGACGGCCAGGGTCCACGCGAGGGCAGGCTTGATCCTGCGGCGTCCATGGGCATGTGCGAACAGCAGAAGCACCGCGCCGAGCCCGGAGCAGGTCAGGGACAGGACGGTACTTTGCGCGCCTGCGCTGACGATCAGCACGCTGCTGGTCAGCGCGACAGCCAATGCCGCAACCCACAGCGGCTGGCGACGCTCGAAGAACAGGGAATGCTCAGCGTGGAGGTGCATCGCGTCCTCCTCCGAGCACTCGTTCCCAGGTGCGCCCCGCGATGAAGCCCGTTCCGAAGAGGATGAGGATCGACATCGCGAGCCCGACCTCTCCTTGACTCAGGTCGACGATGCTCCCTGTTGGCGGTCGCCCCGCCTCCTCCGCGGTCGCACCGAACACGGTTCCGTCGATTCCTTCATAGGCGCAGCCCGACAGGCCGACTACGAGCACCAGAAGCATGGCGGACGCGGCGGGAGCGGACACGGTGCGAAGTCCCCTCAGCGAGTTCGGCAGGAGGTCCGGCCGACGTGTGGCCAGCAGCCGTACGATGCCGATGGAGGCGAAGGCTTCGAGAACCGCCAGGGGGATCTGGACCGGGGCGAACCCGAGCAGGACCGCGCCGAAGGTCGTCGCTGGCGCCGTCACCTCGGACAACGCCACGGCGAGCACCGCGGCGTCCGCCACGTAGACGCTCAGGCCGCCGACGCCACAGGCGAGCGCGACGCGGAGAGACCCGTCCACGCCGAGCCGCTGGAGCAGAGCCCAAACGCCGACTGTCGTCAGAGGCCCCAGCAGTCCCAGTGTCAGGAGGTTGACCCCCAGCGTCGTGAGCCCGCCGTGAGCGAAGAAGACCGCCTGCAGCAGGAGCACGAAGAACGTGGGCCACACGATGCGACGGACCCCGACGACCAGGGCGAGCACCGGCGTAAGGCAAAGGTGACTGGTTGCGCCGACGACGGGGACCGGTAGCGGCAGCAGAGTGCCGGCGAAGAGCAGGCTCGTGACCCCGGCCATGACGACCGAGGGCGACGGTGTGTCGGGTCGCCTTCGTTGCTCGCGACGAAGGCTCCAGTACACAGTGGGTGCGGCCACGGCACTCCACGCCACGGCCTGGCTGAGCGGTAGTACACCTTCTGCTAGATGCATCAGCGCCTTCCGTGGCGTGGAAATCGAGGCAGAACAGGGAAAGGAGGGGAGCGATCAGGCGGTGGCGACTTCCACCGCTCCTGGGCGATCGTCACGCCGCATCGGCGCATCCATCGCAGGTTCCGAGCAACACCACCTCGTGTCCGGTCATCCGAAACCCGCCTGGAAGCAGGGACTCGAGGCCCTCGACGCAACCGAAGAGGTCGAACGCGCGGTCGCAACTGGAGCAAAGAAAGTGATGGTGATGCTCGCGGTCCCTGGGCTCGTACCGCAACCCGCCGCCCAACATCTCGACCGCCTCCAGCGTGCCTTTCTCAACACCTCGTTGGAGAGCGCGGTACACCGTGGCGAGACCGACACCGGTTCCGCTCAGGCGGCTCCACAGTTCTCTGGCGGAAAGGGGGCCGTCCGCTTCGTCAAGGGCTCGGAGGACGGTCTGCTGCTGCTTCGCTCTTCGCATAGGAGATACGATAATCACTTCTCAGTTCGTGTCAAGACCTCCCTCCGGACGGGATCCTCGTCCCTCCGTGGGAGAGCGCCGGCGCACCCGGCGCGTCGCGGCCTTGCTAGCGCGGTGCGGAGAGGCGCACTTCCGCTTCGGTCTCCTCTTCGCCGCGGAGCAGGCTCACGGTGACCGAGTCGCCCGCTTGTTGCCGCTCGAGGAGGGCCCGAATGTCGCTGACCGACTGCACCGGTTGGCCCTCGATCGCGGTGATCACGTCGCCGAGAACGATGCCCTGCCGCGTGCGCCGGCTGCCGCGCAAGCCCGCGCGGTCGGCCCCGGAGTTGCGGACCACTTCCAGAATCAGCACGCCGTCGACTCGCGGCCGGAGCCGGGCGCCTTCCACCAGGGTGACGCCGAGCTGCGGACGGTTGACCCTGCCGTGGGCGATCAGTTCCGGTACGACCCAGTTCACGGTGTCGACCGGAATCGCGAAACCGATGCCGGCCCAGGCGCCGCCTGAGGAGACGATCTGCGTGTTGACGCCGATCAGCCGGCCGCTCGAGTCGAGAAGCGGGCCGCCGGAGTTGCCCGGGTTGATCGCGGCGTCGGTCTGGATGACTCCCTGGAGTTCGCGGTTCCCGATCGACTGCACTTCCCGGTCGAGGGCGCTGATCACGCCGGTGGTCAGGGTGTAGTCGAGGCCGAAGGGGTTGCCGATCGCCAGTACCGACTGGCCGACCTGCAGATCGCTTGACGACCCCACGGGGATCGGCCGCAGCTTCTCGGCTGGCGCGTCGATCCGCAGCACGGCGAGGTCCATCTCCGGGTCTTCTCCGACGAACGTGGCGGGCCACGTCGTCTGATCGTGGAGCGTGACCTGGTAGGTGTCGGCGTTCCCGATCACGTGGTAGTTCGTGACGATGTGTCCCTTGTCGTCCCACAGAAAGCCGCTGCCCGTGCCGTCCTGGACGCGGTCGAAGCGGCGTCCGAAGAGGTCGACCCGACGCTGCGTGGCCAAAGTCGTGATGTAGACGACCGACGGCTGCGTCTCGCGGAACAGGTTGACCGTTGCACGTTCCTCGGGAAGCAGACCCGAACTCGGCGTCACGCGCCGGGGCTCGCCCTGGCTCTCCGCCTGGAGCACGTTGCCCTGCCAGCGGGAGCCCACCAGGAAGGCAAGAGCGGCGAGCACGAGCAGGCCCGCCGTGGTGGCGATTCGCGGCCGTTCGGTGGGGCCGGCTGAGGGTGCGCGGGGCATCGGCTGAAACTAACAGGCGGCGGGCACGGGTTGTTCCGCCCCCGAGCGGAGCCGGCCTTGCGGCCGGCGCGTTTGCCTGGCCGCCTGCGGCGGCAGCCGGCGGGGGCGCCGGCGCACCCAGTGGGCATTGCCCCGGCTACACTGGCCGCATGATCCTCACAGAGAAGACAGTGTCCAGGACGGAGTTCGAGACCGGCACGGGCTGGCAGCTCAAGCCGGAGGGCGCCTGCAAGGGCCAGGTCTGCGTCCCTCTCGCCGACCGGGCGGTGGCGTCCTCCGATCACATGGACGGGCCGGCAATCGCCGAGGCCATCGGCCTGCCGGTCGTTCACGACGAGGAGCGCGGCGTCTGGGCCGTCGGTCCCGAGTCGATCGGCTCGCGGGTACTGGTGTCGGCCGAAGACGCCGACTTCGAGCTGCCCGATCTGGACGGGAAGCTGTTTCGCCTCTCGAGCCTGCGCGGGCAGAAGGTCCTCGTCTACGCCTGGGCCCCCTACTGAGGCTGCTCGGCCCACCTGCCCGGGTGGCAGGCGCTGCGCGACGAGCTTCATCCGCAGGGGTTCGAACTGGTCACGGTCGGCCTCGACACGCTGGGGGCCGAGGGCTGCCGCCGCTTCATCGAGGCCGCCAGGCCGAAACACCCGTCGCTGGTTGACCCGCACCATCTGCTGGCCAGGCTCTTCGGCGTGGTCAACATCCCGAGCTCGGTGTGGATCGACGAATCGGGCACGATCGTCCGGCCGGCGGAGGCCGCGCCGGCGCCGCCGGAAGGTCGCGGGCCCGGTCTGAGGTCCGGTTCGGGCATCCCGGGACGAATCGGCGAGATGCTGGAGGAGGCGGCGAAGATCCCCGCCGACACGGACGCCTACCACCGGGCGCTGCGCGACTGGGTGGAGAAGGGCGCGGCGAGCCGATTCGCGCTTTCGCCGGAGGAAGTCGTCGAACGATCGAGGCCGCGCAATGCCGACGTGTCCCTCGGACACGCCCACTTCGAGCTCGCCTCGCACCTGGAGCTCGAGGGTCATCACGATGCGGCGATCCGCCACTTCCGCGAGGCGCACCGCCTGGTCCCCGAGAGTTGGTCCTTCCGCCGCCAGGCCTGGTCGCTCGAAGGCGGCGCCGAGGGTCCGGCAGCGCGCTTCTGGCAGGGGCCGAGCGAAGAGGACCCCGAGGCATGGCCCTACGAAGGGGACTGGCTGAGCGACATCCGCGCCGAGGGGCCGGAGAACTACGTCGAGCGCTTCGAGCCGTAGTTGGTGCGAGATTCCGTCTTCACAGCCGCTCTTGAGCGGCGCCGTCACGAGTGGCGCGAAATCGACGGCACCGCTCGCCTCTGGTCCCGCGACGGCTCGCTCTGGACCGGTTCGGGCGAGGAGAAGTGGCTCGGCTGGCTGGACGTCGAGCGCCTGGGCCACCTGACCCTCATCGACGCAACTGGCAAGCGCGTCGATACGGAAGCCGCGAAGCTCGCCGAGCATCTCGCGGGACCGCGCTTCGAACGCTGCCTCCTGCTCGGCATGGGCGGCTCGGCGCTCGGCGCGGGCCTCCTGTGGCGGGCGTTGCCGCGGCAGGTCGACGCGAAGTTCATCGTCCTCGACACGACGGACCCTCGCGAGATCGACCGTGCGCTCGACGGAGTCGATCCGGTCAACCTTCGAGTGATCGCCGCCTCCAAGTCGGGCGGCACGCTCGAAACGAAGCTGGCTTTCGAACTGCTGCTGGACCGGCTGGGCGATACGGCTTCGCGCTCCGCGCTGGCGATCACCGATCCAGGCTCGGCGCTGGAAGCGCGCGCTCAGGAAGCCGGTGCGCGGGTGGTTTTCGGCCACCCGGACATCGGTGGCCGGTTCTCCGTCCTCTCGGCCTTCGGCCTGACGCCTGCCGCGGTGGCGGGAATCGACGTCGAGCCGCTGCTTGCGAGCGCCCGATCGATCGCCACGGCCTGCCGGCGGGAGACCTCCGAGGCCGGCACGAACCCCGGCGTCGAACTGGGTCTGCTGCTCGCCGCGGCGCACGACTGCGGCCGCGACAAGCTCTACCTCCATGCTCCGGATGGCTGCGCGGAGATGGTCGGCTGGGTAGAGCAGCTGGTCGCCGAATCGCTCGGCAAGGGCGACGTGCTGCTGCTGCCGGTGGCGGCGGGCCTTCCGGCAGGGCCGGCCCCGGACCGGCTCGACATCGAACTCGTTCCTGCCGACCTCGGCGCCGAGTTCTTCCGCTGGCAGTTCGCCACGGCGGTGGCCGGCGCACTCCTGGGCGTCAACCCCTTCGACCAGCCGGACGTGGAATCGTCGAAGGTCGTTACGCGACGCTACGTCGAGCGCATGAAAGCCGGCGACACGACCGAGCCCTGCGGCGTCGTCCGGCTGCGCGAGGTCAGCGCGCTCGGTCTGTCCCAGCTCCTGGGCAATCACCTCGCGACCTTTCCAGAGGGCGGTTACGCGGTCGTGTCGGCCTACCTCGACCGCGGCTCCCGCAACCGCGAGTTGCTCCAGACGCTGCGCCGGCGTATCGCCTGTGCGACGGGCGGCGCGGCCGTGCTCGGCTTCGGTCCCGGTTTCCTACACTCCACCGGCCAAGCCCACAAGGGCGGCCCCAACCGCGGCCTGTTCCTCCAGATCACCGCCGATCCGCCGGCCTCGGATATCTCGGTCCCCGAGGAAAGCCTGACGTTCGGCCAAGTCCAACTCGCCCAGGCCTGGGGCGACTACGAGGTGTTGGTCCAACGCGGCCGGCGGGTGCTCGCCGTCCATATCGACGGTGACATCGAAACCGGCCTCCGCCGTCTGGTCGATGCTGTGGGCTAGGAGCATGCGCTGCTGCTCGCCGCGTAACATTCCGATGCGTGTAGCTCTCGTGCTATACATGTAGCAATGGCACTCAACATCAGAAACGCAGAAACAGAACGGCTGGCTGGCGAGTTGGCGCGGCTGACCGGACAAACCAAGACCCAGGCGGTTACCGAGGCGTTGCGAAACCACCTGGAACGGTGTCGACGCGAACAGTCCGGCCGCACCCTGGCCAGCGAACTCAGCGAGATCGGACGCCGGTGCGCCAGGCTGCCAGTACGCGACGGGCGGTCCGCCGACGAGATCCTCGGGTACGACGAGAACGGCCTTCCTCGCTGATGGTCATCGATACCTCGGCGATGCTCGCGATCCTGCAGGATGAGCCGGAACGTGGCTCGTTCGCGGAGAGAATCGCGGCGGCGGCCGTGTGTCGGATCTCGGCGGCGAGCTTTGTGGAGGCCTCCATGGTCCTCGAATCCCGTCACGGAGCGGAAGGTGTTCGGTCGTTCGACCTGCTGATCGAGTCGGCCGGCGTCGAAGTGGTGCCGGTCGATCTGGCTCAAGCCAGGATCGCACGTCAGGCCTTCGCCGATTTCGGGAAGGGGCGCCACCCGGCCGGACTCAACTACGGAGATTGCTTCGTCTACGCGCTGGCCCGCCAGTTCGGCGAACCGCTGCTCTGCAAGGGCGAGGACTTCTCGCTGACGGATCTCGCGTTGATCCAGTAGCTCGAGGAATCGACGGCGCGATCTTGGCGGCTCTAGCGGCGCCGGCCGTGCTGCCGGCCCGTCGGTTTGCCCATCAGTTCGTCGAGCCCGACGTTGAACTCGGCGACGATGCGGATCAGGACGTCCAGGCTGACCCGGAGCTCATCCCGCTCGATCCGCGAAAGATCGGACGCCGGTATGCCGACGCGCTCCGCCAGCGCGGGCTGCGTCAGCTTGTTCTTGCGCCGCAACCGCCGGATGCGGTGGCCCATGAGCTGGACCTGCTGGACTGTGGCTTCCTGGTTCATCGCCGGTTCGATCCGCGAGTTCGAGAATTGTAGCCGTGCAGGGCGTACGGGCGCCTCGGGCTGCTCGGCCCCGCGTTCAGATCGATGTCTTCAGATTCTCGTTGGCGGCGATCTTCGCGCCGCGTGCCTTGTAGCGCTCCCGGCGCTCCTTGCTGAAGCTGTCGACCTCGTCCTTCGGCACGCCGTAGGCGACTCCCCGGTCCACGCCGGGGCGGGCGCGAACGCGCTTCAGCCAGTCCACCACGCTGGGTTGGGTCGTGATGTCGACCTTCGCCCACTTGTACGCCCGGATCCAGGGGAACACGGAGATGTCGGCAACCGTGAAGTCCTCCCCGCAGATGTAGGGGTGCTTCTCGAACCGGCGGCCGAGAATCGCCACCAACCGCAGGGATTCCCTGCCGAAGCGCTCCAGCGGATGGGCCTTCTGTTCATCGGGAATGTCGATGTAGCGCGTGTAGCTCAGCTTGTTGCCGAAGGCCGGGCCGAGATTGGCGGCCTGCCAGTAGAGCCAGGGAAGGACGTCCCAGCGCCGCTCGTCCGTCGGGAAGAGCGGCGTCGGGTACTTCTCCCCGAGGTACTGCAGGATGGCGCAGCTCTCCATGACGGCGCGGCCGTCGTCCACCAGGGCCGGCATCTTCTGGTTCGGGTTGACCGCGGTGAACTCGGGCGTGAACTGGTCGCCGGCCGAGAGATCGACCATGTGGAGGCGCGTCTCGGGCAGTTCGACGCCCGCCTCGCGCAGCTCCTCGAGCATGATGGAGATCTTCCAGCCGTTGGGCGTCGCGCTGAAGTAGACGTCAAGAGCCATCCGGTTGCTAGCCCCCCTCGAGACCGGCGAGGACCGCGTCGATGCCTTCGCCTCGCAGACCCTGCTTCATTGCCGAGAACGCGTTGGCGTCGAACTCCGCCAACTGGGCGGCCCGCTCCAGGGCGGCGTCGCGCAGCTCGCCGGCGGGTGCGACGGCGTCGACGAAGCCGGCATCGCGGGCGCCCTCGGCGTCGTACATCCTCGCGGTCAGGGCGGCCTGCGTCAGGGCGCGCTTGGAGAGTCGTTCCCTGGCCAGCAGCCAGGCGAACGGCGGCAGCGTTCTGCCGATCGCGACCTCGTTCAGACCGAAGCGGAAGTCGCCGTCGGCGGCCAGGCGATGGTCGCCGGTGAGCACGCAGAGCGCGCCGAGCGCGATGGCGTGGCCGCTGGCCGCGACGACCAGGGGCTGCGGCCATCCGTACAGGCGCATCATCAGACGCGCTCCGGCGAGTCCCATCGCGCGGGCCTCCGCCGGGCCGGCATCGCGAAACACGTTGAGGTCGAAGCCGCCGGAGAACACGCCGGGCCGGCCGGTCAGGACGACGGCCCTGGCCTCGTCCGCGGCCCGGTCGAGCCGGACATTCACGGCGGCGATCATGGGCGGCCCGAAGACGTTGGCCTTGCCGTCGTCCATCGTGATCAGGGCCACGTCGCCGACCTGTTCGTATGTCGTCCGTTCCGTCATGAAGCTGCTCCCTTGAAGCCGCCTGTCGCGGCCTCATTCGTTGTCGCTGCGCTAGTTTGTCACCTTGATCTGGCGGATCTTCTACAGTCCGAGATCAAGAACCAGCTCGCTCACCGCTCGACGGGACGCTTGAGACCATGCTCGGCGAACAGGTCGCCTACACCTTCGACGGGACACTCGAGCAGAGTCGCAGTACGGCGAAGCGAGATGAAGCCCTTGTCGACGGCGCGGGCCATGACTTCGGCGAAGCGTCTCGAGAACCTGGGCGGCGGCTTTTCCGCCTGAATTCCCCCGTTCTTCATCTCGACGCTAGGACGGCCGTTGTTTCTCAGCGCGGCCTCGGGTAGCGAGGCGCCGGCACTCTTGCTGAGTTGCTTCAGTGCAACCAGATCGGTGACGTGGGCATGGTGTCGGCTGTCTCCTGCCGGTTGCCGTTGGATGGCGAGGGTATCTCTTGCGGATCGTCTGATGCAAGATTAGGTTGCGTAGGGCGGAGCGGAGCCGGCCTTTCGGCCGGCGCGTTTCTTTGCCGCCTTCGGCGGCAGCGGGTCAGAAGACCCGCGCACCGACAGGCGGGGTCGTACCGTGCGGGGGGGTGCTCAGAGGGTGCGTCCGACGATCCACGCGCCCGCGATGAACGTCGCCAGCACACTGCCCAGGTTGCACAGGACGACGACCAGGAGGATACGCGTGAGGCGGTTGCTCCAGAAGCCGCGCACGGAACCCAGGCTGTCGGCGAGGTTCTCCATGTCGGCGACGAGGGGCTTGCGCAGCACGGCCTGGACCAGGCCGGCGACCCAGCCGGCTGCCATCAGGGGGTTCAGACTGGTCAGGGGCGCGGCGGCGAAGGCGGCGAGGATCGTGATCGGGTGCGCCAGAGCGATGACGGCGCCGAGAGCGGCGAGGCCGCCGTTCAGCGCGACCCAGATATACACGGATTCGACGGCGCGCTCCCTGTCGCCCCAGACGAGGCCGTAGGCGAAGAGGGCGACGATCAGGATCGGCACGAGCCAGGCGACGATTCGCGGCCAGATCGGCGGGTCCGGCACCTGCTCGAGTTCCTCGAGATCGCATGACGAGTCGGCGAGACCGGCGATGCCGGGCAGGTGCCCGGCGCCGACGACGGCCACCGTCCGTGGCCCCGCCGACTGGCGCAGCTTCTCGGCCATGTAGGCGTCGCGCTCGTCGATCAGCGTGCCCTTGACGCCGGGCAGGGCCTCCGCGAGGGCGGACATCAGGTCGGTCAGGTTGCCGCTGTCGCGGAGCTGCTCGATGTCCTCTTCCTTCAGGTCGTCTGCGACCAGCGCGCTGCCGGCCAACTGGCCCATCACCTTCGTCCGCTGCCAGAAGCCGAGCGATGCCCAGGTGCGCTTCAGCGAGATCTGGATGTCGCGGTCGATCAGCTCGAGCCGGGCGCCGCGTTCACGGGCCCGGGCGATCGCTTCCCGCATCTCGGCGCCGGGCTCGATGCCGAATCGCTGGGCCAGGCGCCGCTGGAACGAGTGCATGAGGAAGGAGCTGAGCAGCAGCGCCGCCTTGCCTTCGCGTATGACCTGGAAGATGTCGAGCTTGCGCCAGGAATCCTGGTTCTCCAGGTTCTCGTAGCGGGCCGGGCACAGTTCGACGCAGACGGTGTCGGGCTCGACGGCTTCGATCGCTTCCTTCGTGTCGCGGACGCTCTGGGGCGAGACGTGGGCGGTGCCGACGAGGAAGACCTCGCGCTCGTCGAGTTCGAGTCGCTGCACCGAGGACGGGAGTTCGGCTGGGGCCGGCTGGTCTGCGGCTTCGGATGCCCCTGCGGATTCGGACGTCATGGCAGCGCGGAGCGTAGCCCACGAAGCAGGTCCATGGGGTGCTGTCCGCTACGCTCTTCGGAACCACGTAGTGAACCCAGGGAGGCCGGGATGACGATGCGAGACCCCGAGCGCGGCGGAATGGTGGCCGCTTCGCGGCGTGATTCTTCAGGAAGCCGGCGAGGGCGCCGGCGCACCTGTACCTTTCCGGGGTTGATTCCGGTCACCGTCCCGTACCGATCCGCCGTAGTCGCCGAGGCTGCGGCAGCTGTGGGAAACCGGTCCGCCGGTTTTCCAAGGTCCGGCGGTAAACGGCTTGCCGTTTTCCGCGGGACCGGCAGCTTCCGCAGCCCGCGCCGCGGCGCCCCCTCCCGCGGCGCTGTCCGGAGCCTTGTGAAGTCGGCGGGCAGCCAGGAGCACCAACGGCGCACTGTGCCTTGAGCACCCAACTGGGATTTGTGCCCTGGCTGCCTGCACCGCGATGGACATCCAGTGGGGAGTATGCGCCATGAGCGCCAGTACAGGTACCGAACGGCATCGCGGTGAGCCGACAAGCCAACGCTAACGCACCAGGAGGGAGGACATGACGACGACGTTTACCGCCGGCGTGGACTGGGGAAGCCGAAAACACCACGTCTGCCTGATGGATCACCGGGGCAAGGTGGTCAAACAACGAGCCTTCGACCATGGCGGCAGGGGACTTGCCGCCATGAACGACTGGCTCCTCGACCGCGGCCGACGACCGGCGAACCTGATCAAGGTCGCCATCGAAGTGCCGCACGGACCTGTGGTCGAAACCCTGATGGAATCGGGCTTCCCCGTCCACTCCATCAACCCCATGCAGCTCGACCGCTTCCGCGACCGCTTCTCCGCCGCCGGCGCCAAGGACGACCGGCGAGACGCCAAGGCCCTGGCCTCGGCGCTGCGTACCGACCCGGACTGCCTCAGACCGGTCCAAGAGCCCGACGACGACGTCATCGAAATGCGAGGCGCCGCCCGCGCCAGGAAGGAACTCGTCGAAGACCGCAACGGGATCGCGAACCGCATCCGACAGCATCTCGTGGACTACTACCCGCAGTTTCTCGACGCGACGGACGGCGACGTGACGACGCCCTGGGCGATCGACCTGTGGAAGCGCCTGCCCACCCCGGAAAAGGCCCGGCGCGTCAGGAAGTCCACCCTCGCCAAACTGCTCGCGAAGCACCGCGTCCGCCGGGTCGACGCCGACCAGCTCGCCGACCGCCTCAAAGCACAGCCGATCAAGCGACGAAGCGCCAGTGTCGAGTGCGCCAGAAACCGCATCCTGAGCCTGCTGCCGATCCTCGAGCAGTACAACGCGCAAATCGACAAGGCCAGACGCCAGCTTGAGCAAACCCTCCAGCAGGCCAAACAAACAAGGCACGACGACGACGAACTCCGCGACGCCGCCATCCTCGACTCCATACCCGGAATCGGAAACCACGTACTCGCCACCCTCCTGACCGAGGCCGAACAGGCACTGAACCAACGCGACCACGCGGCCCTGCGATGCCTCGCCGGAGTAGCACCCGTCACCGTCAGGTCCGGCAACAGGAAAACCGTCCGACAGCGCCGAGCCAGAAACCACAGACTCGCCGACGCCGTCTACCACTGGGCCAGAGTAGCCGTACAGCGAGACAGCGAATCCCGAACCAGGTACGACCGCGCACGAACCCGAGGCAAGACGCACGGACACGCCCTGCGAATCGTCGGCGATCGACTCCTCCGCATCGCCTGCGCCATGCTCCGCGATCGCACGCTCTTCCACCCACCGACCGGGAAGGAACGCCACGACGAACACACCGACGCCCCTACCGCCGCGCGCGAACATGCCCGACCTCAACCACCACAAAACCCAGTCACCGGAAACCCCGAACCGGAAACCCCGCATCAGCCCGCCCAACCCTCAACCCAACTGCCCGGCGAACCCGACAACTCCAAACCGCGAAACCACCTCAACCCAGCCACCGGCTCGCCTCACCGCTCGACGTGACTGCGGAAAACCGAACAACGCCCAACACCGATCGCGGGCGATACACCCACTTGCAAAATGGTGGGGAGTCCCAGTGGCCGATCGCTGCGGCTCTGGCAGCGACCGCCGCGCTCGTTTGGGCCTGCGGTGCGCCCGAAGCCGACGCGCCGGTCGCGGACTCCGGCGCCGGTCCGCCGAACATCGTGCTGATCCTCGCCGACGATCTCGGCTACGCCGACATCGGCATCTACGGCAGCGAGATCATCTCGACGCCGCACATCGACGCGCTGGCCGCGAACGGCGTCCTGTTCACGGACGGCTACGTCAGCCACCCGGTGTGCAGCCCGTCGCGGGCCGGGCTGGTCACCGGCCGCTACCAGCAGCGCCACGGCTGGGAGTTCAACCCGGCAGGCCGCGACGTGAACGCCGGCATGAGCCTCGACGAGGCGACGCTGGCCGACCGTCTGAAGGCCCTGGGCTACCGGACGGGAATGGTCGGCAAGTGGCATCTCGGCCACCAGGAGCCGCACCACCCGATGAGCCGCGGCTTCGACGAGTACTTCGGCGTCCTGGAAGGCGGCAGCATCTTCATCGACTCCAGCCTGCCGGGCGTGGAGTACGGCTCGCGTCGCGGCGAAGAGGGGCCGACGGAGCGCCGGAACAAGGTGCTGCGCGGATTCGAGGAGGAGAAGGTCGAGCGTTATCTCACGGACGTCTTCACTGACGAGGCGGTCGACTTCATCGAGCGTGGCGCGGCCGGGGACGAGCCGTTCTTCCTCTACCTCAGCCACACCACGCCGCACACCCCGCTCCAGGCGACGGCCGAGTACCTCGACGGCTACCGTCACATCGAGGACCAGCGGACGCGGGTCTACGCGGCGATGGTCGCTTCGCTCGACGAGAGCGTGCGGCGGGTGGTCGAGACGCTGAAGGCTCAGGGCGTGTACGAGAACACGCTGATCGCCTTCGCCAGCGACAACGGCTGCGCCGGCTACATCGGCAACGCCTGCTCGAACGGTCCGCTGTTCGGTTTCAAGCGCTACCACCACGAGGGCGGCGTCCGGATCCCGTTCATCATGAGCTGGCCGGCGGCCGTCGAGGGCGGGCAGGAGTTCAGCCATCCGGTGATCACGCTCGACTACATGGCCACGTTCACCGCGGCCGCGGGCGAAGAGGCGGAGACCGAAGACAGCGTGAACCTGCTGCCCTACATGACGGGCGAAGCCGACGGCGCGCCGCACGACTACCTCTACTGGCGGGCGGGCCCGAGCGTCGCGATCCGGGACGCCCGGTACAAGCTGATCAAGCTGAACCGCACGGACTTCCGGCCCGACAACCTGCGCGGGGACGGCCGCCTGCAGCCGCCGGAGGGCGGCTGGACGACCGCCTCGCCCCACGGCCAGCTCACTCTGCTCTACGACCTCGACGCGGATGTCGGCGAACTGAACAACCTGGCGGCGGAGCAACCGGACGTCGTCGCGCGGCTGGAGGCCGAACTGGACTCCTGGCGCGACACGCTGCTCGACGAGCAGATCCTCCCCGGCGTGCGCTCGACGATCACCCAGATCGATGGGGAGTGGGTGCAGTTGGTATTCTGAGCCGCCTTCCAGGCGCGGCGAGGAAATGAGCGGTAACCGGAAGAACGCTGGGCGTGGCGCCGCGGAGACGTGGCGCGTCCTCTGGCCTCCGCGCCGGCGGGTTCAGGCGGTGCTGGTGCTGGCCCTCGCGGTGGCGGCCGTCCTTTCGTTCCGGGTCCGGCAGGACGTGCGCCAGGCGCGTATCGATCTGCGGATGGCGGAAGCGGCGATAGCGGGCGCGGACTTCGAAGAGCTCGCCGGGAGGGCGCCGCGACTGCTTGGCCTGGCCGCCCGGCAGGCGGCCGGAGAGAGTCGCTGGCGGGAGGTGGCGGATCTCTACGACGAGTACGCCGAGCACCTGCCGCCGGCACTGCTGGAGGCTGCCGAGGTCGAACTCGGCTTGGACCGTCAGGTTGCCGCGGATGCGGAGCCAGGGTCCGGCGGGGCGGCGGAGGAGTCCCTGGTGGAACCGCCCGCGTCGGCCTTCGAGCAGCGGCTGCGCCGGGCGCAACTGGTCGACGCCTCGGGCGTCCAGCAACTGCTGTTCGACCGTAGGGGCCGGCCGCTGGGATCGATCGGCGATGACCGTTCGTTGACCCTGGAAGAGGATCTGCCGGCGGGACTCGTGCCGCCCGAACTGGGGACCCACCTGCTTCCTCCCGCTCTTCAGCCGCCCGGCCTGGCCGCCGCGGGGCCGGGGGCGATGGCCGCCTCCACGGCCGGCGCGAGGGCGCTGCGGCTGACGATCGACCGGGCCTGGAGCGAGGCGGCCGACAGGGCGCTGGGACGGGAGGAGGGAGCGATCACGATCCTCGAGCTCCCGTCGGGCGCGGTGCTGGCGGCGGTCAGCAACCGGAACCGAAGAAGCCGTTGGCGGGCGCGTGGCGACAGCGTGCTCGACCCGCGCGAACCGGCCTCGATCGCCAAGCTGATCACCACGACGGCCGCGATGCGGGCCGGCCTCGACCCGGACGAAGAGATCGCCAACATGACCTGCCGGGGCTCGGTGCTGATGGACGGCGAGCGTCTCTACTGCGCCGCGATCCGCGGGCGGCTCAGGGGGCTCACCGACGCGATGGCGAGCAGTTGCAACGTCTCGTTCGCCCGGCTCGCGATGGACGTCGGCGACCGGGCCCTGGTGGAGGAGTACGAGCGCTACGGCTTCGTGATCGGCGGCCCCCAGGGCGCCGCCGTGCCGAGGAACGCCGTCGGCGTGGTGCATGAGTACCGCCATCCGGGCAAGCGGCTCGGCGAGCTCTCGATCGGTCTCGAGGAGGCGTCCATCACGCCTCTCGGCGCCGCGGTGTTCGCCGCCACGCTCTCTGACGGGCTGCGCCGCGAGCCCAGGTTCGTCCTGCAGGCGGACGGCCTGCTCGGCATCTCGCCGCGGACGCCGGTCGCCAACGACCCGCAGGCCGTCCCGGTCCTGGATCCGTCCTGGTTGCCGGCGCTCCACGAATCGATGCGCGCCGTCGTGTCGCCGGGCGGAACCGCGAACCGGGTCGCGCCTCGGCGGCTGCAGGTGGCGATGAAGACGGGCACCGCGCGCGGTCCGGACAAGCCTTTCCACGTGAACTACGTCGGCTTCTTCCCCGCGGGCGGCGAGCAGCCGCCTCGCTACGCCTTCGCGGTCCGGGTGACCGGCCAACCGACCTCGTCGCGCGTTCGGCGCGCGGGCTATGCGGTGACGAACCGCCTGCTGCGGGCACTCGACGGTCTGGTCGGCGACGAGATCGAAGCCGCCGCCCGTGATTCGCTGCGGCTGACAGGAGCGACCGGAGCGGGACCGTGACCACCGACGCGGGCGGCGGGAAGCGACCCGCTCGCCGGCGCTACCGGCCGGCCATCGGCCCGAGACTGAAACCGCTGCTGTGGGTGGTCTTCGGGCTCTTCGCCCTGCTCGCGGTCAACTCCTTCTACCTGTCCGGGGTCCGCGTCGCCGAGGCGGCGACCGGCGAGACCTACCAGAACTGGTTCTACATCTCGATGTTCCTGCTGCACCTGGCGGTGGGGGCCCTGTTCGTGCTGCCGGTCATCTGGTTCGGTCTCGCCCACATGCGCAATGCCCGGAACCGTCCCAATCGCCGCGCCGTGAAGGTCGGCTACGCGCTGTTCGGAACGGCGCTCGTCCTGCTCTTCAGCGGCATCGTGCTGACCCGGATCGAAGGCGTGATCACGGTGAACGACCCCGCCGTGCGCGGCGTCGCCTACTGGCTCCACGTCCTGGCGCCACTGGTCGCGGTCTGGCTGTTCGTCCTCCACCGGCTGGCCGGCAAGCGGATCAACTGGCGGATCGGCGGACGGGTGGCCGCGGCGGCCGTGGTGCTGGTCGGCGTCGCCCTCGTGCTTCAGTTCCAGGATCCGCGGGCCTGGAACGTGGAGGGACCGGCGTCGGGCGAGCAGTACTTCTTCCCGTCGCTGGCGCGCACCGCGAGCGGCGGCTTCATCCCGGAGCACGCGCTGAGCAACGACGCCTACTGCGTGGAGTGCCACGAGGACATCCACGGCCGCTGGGCCTACAGCGCTCACCGCTTCAGCTCCTTCAACAATCCGGCGTACAGCTTCTCGGTGCAGCAGACACGCGACCAGGCGTACGAGCGCTCCGGCGACGTCCAGGCGTCCCGCTTCTGCGCCGGTTGCCACGACCCGGTCGTCTTCTTCTCGGGCGCCTTCGACGATCCGGAGTTCGACGTCGACCAGCCGTCCGCCCATGCCGGGATCACCTGCACCTCCTGCCATGCGATCACCCACATCAACAGCCCGCGCGGCAACGCCGACTACACGATCGAGGAGCCCCAGCACTATCCGTTCGCCTTCTCGGACTCCGGGGTGCTCCGCTTCGTCAACCAACAGCTCGTCAAGGCCAAGCCGGAGCTGCACAAGCGGACGTTTCTCAAGCCCCTGCATGAGACCTCCGAGTTCTGCGGCGCCTGTCACAAGGTCCACCTGCCGGAGGAGCTGAACCACTACAAGTTCCTGCGCGGCCAGAACCACTACGACTCGCACCTGCTCTCGGGCGTCTCCGGCCACGGGGTGGCGAGCTTCTACTACCCGCCGAAGGCGGAGCCGAACTGCAACGGCTGCCACATGGAACTGCTGCCGTCGGAGGACTTCGGTTCGCAGCGCTACCCGGAGAGCGAACGGCCGGACACCACCCAGGTTCACGACCACCTGTTCCCGTCCGCCAACACCGGCATTCCCCACCTGCTCGACTTCCCGGACTGGGTGATCGAAGCGCACCGGGAGTTCAACGAGGGCGTGGTCGACGTCGACATCTTCGGCGTCAAGCCCGGCGGCACGATCGAGGACGAGCTGATCGCGCCGCTCCGGCCGGAGATTCCCGCGCTCGAGCCGGGCGAGGACTACCTGCTGGAGGTCGTCGTGCGCACTCTGGGCCTGGGCCACCACCTGACCCAGGGCACCGCGGACTCGAACCAGCTCTGGCTCGACGTGGAGGTGCGCGACGAGGGAGGGAACCTGGTCGGCCGGAGCGGCGGCCTCGGCGAGGGCAACCGGGTGGATCCCTGGTCGCACTTCATCAACGTCTACATGCTCGACCGCGACGGCGCGCGGATCGACCGCCGCAACGCGGAGGACATCTTCGTGCCGCTCTACGACCACCAGATCCCGCCGGGAGCGGGCGACGTGGTCCACTACCGGCTGGAGGTGCCGCCGGCGGGCGCCGCCGCCGCGCTGACCGTGGAGGCGGCGTTGCGCTACCGCAAGTTCGACACGACCTACCTGCGCCACATCTACGGCCCGGAGACGGCGAATGAACTGCCGATCCTCGACCTGGCGCGGGATTCGGTGACGTTCCAGGTGAACGGCGCCGCTGCTGCCGGCGGTGCCGCCGAGTTGCCGCCGGCGGCCGCCCGCGAGCCCGGGAAGCCCCCGTGGCAGCGCTGGAACGACTACGGCATCGGCCTGCTGCGCAAGGGCGGCACCGGCCGCGGCGAACTCCGCCAGGCGATCGAAGCCTTCACCCGGGTCGAGGAACTCGGCCGTCCCGACGGTCCGCTCAACCTGGCGCGGGTCTACCTGGCCCAGGGCACCGTGCGGGACGACGCGATCGCGGCGCTCGAGCGCGCCGCAGCCTTCGAACCGCCGGCGCCGAGCTGGTCGGTCGCCTGGTTCTCGGGCCTGGTCAATCTGCAGAATGGCGCCGTCGACGAGGCGATCTCGAACTTCCGCTCCATCCTCGAGGCCGACAGCGAGGAGATGCGCCGGCGCGGCTTCGACTTCAGCCGCGACGTGCGGCTGCACAACGAGCTTGGCCTTGCCCTGTTCGAGCGCGCCAAGCGGGAGCGCGGCCCGGCTCGGGCCGATGCGCGGGCCGAGCGCCTGCACGAAGCCCGCGAGTCGTTCGAGCGGGCGCTCGTCATCGATCCGGAGAACGTGACGGCCCACTACAACCTCGGGCTGATCCACGCCCAGCTCGGCGACTCCGACAGCGCGGTCCTGCATCGCGAGTTCCACGCCCGCTACAAGCCGGACGACAACGCCCGCGACCGGGCGATCGCCATTGCCAGGCGCTCCGACCCCGCGGCCGATCACGCCGCGGAGGCGATCGTGATCTACGACCTGCACCGGCCGGAGCGCTTCGAAGGCAGCCGCGCGGCGGTTGCCGGAGGCGGCGGTTGACGCCGGATCGCCCGGGCGAGGGCCCGGAGGTTCCCGAAGGCGAACTCGCGCCGGAGGACGACGCGGTCATCGGCCGGGTCTTCGCGCGTTCGCTGAAGGTCCTGGCAGCTCTGGCGGCCGCCGCGCTCATTGTCGTTGCGCTCCGCTACGTGTTCCGGGCCGGCCCGGAGGAAGCGGTCGAGATCCCGGTGGCCGCGCCGCGCGCGGTGGAGGCGGCGCCGCAGGACGTGCCGGTGGTTTCCTTCACGGACGTCACCGCCGAGGCCGGCATCGACTTCGTCCACGTCAACGGCGCCGCGGGCGAGGCCCTGCTGCCCGAGACGATGGGCGCCGGCGGGGCCTTCTTCGATTTCGACCGCGACGGCGACCAGGACCTGCTGCTCGTCAACTCGACGACCTGGGACGCGGTTCTCTCGGACGCGGAGGCTGGGCCGGGTACCGTGCCGATGATGTCACTATATGAGAACGATGGCGCCGGGAGGTTCGCGGACCGCACGGCGGGCTCCGGCCTTGAGGTCAGCTTCTACGGCACGGGCGTCGCGGTCGGCGATGTCGACGGCGACGGCTGGACGGACCTCTTCGTCTCGGCGGTTGGCTCGAACCGGTTGTTTCGTAATATGGAAGGCGGGCGCTTCGAGGACGTCACGGCAACGGCCGGCGTCGCCGGCGCCGACACGGAGTGGAGCAGCAGCAGCGCCTTCTTCGACGCGGACGGGGACGGCGACCTCGATCTCCTGGTCGGGAACTACGTGCGCTGGTCGCGGGAGATCGACATCGAGGTCGGTTACCAGTTGACCGGCGTCGGGCGCGCCTACGGTCCGCCGCTCAACTACGGCGGCACGACGATGGACCTCTACCGGAACGACGGCTCGGGGGTCTTCACCGACGTCTCGGAGGAGGCCGGGCTGCACATCCTGAATCCGGCGACGGACACGCCGGTGGCGAAGACCCTGGGACTGGCGCCGGTGGACATCGAGGGAGACGGCGATATCGACGTCGTGGTCGCGAACGACACGGTGCGCAATTTCCTGCTGGTCAACGACGGCAGCGGCGTGTTCACCGAGGACGGAGAGCTCTACGGACTCGCCTACGGCCGGGACGGCGCGGCGACCGGGGCGATGGGCGCCGACGCCGCCGACTTCCGCAACGACGGTGAACTTGGCTTCGCCATCGCGAACTTCGCGAACGAGATGACGTCCCTCTACGTCTCCCAGGGAGACCCGACCCTGTGGAGCGACGAGGCGATCACCGCCGGCATCGGCGCGCCGAGCCGCCGGGTCCTCAGCTTCGGATTGTTCTTCTTCGACTATGACCTGGACGGACGGCTCGACCTTCTCCAGGTGAACGGCCACCTGGAGGACGACATCGAGGTGGTCGAACCCAGCCAGCAGTACCGCCAGGCGCCCCAGTTGTTCTGGAACGCCGGTCCCGGCGCCGCGTCGACCTTCGTGCCGGTCGAGCCCGCGCCGGGAGACGGCCTCACCGTGGAACTCGTCGGCCGCGGATCGAGCTACGCCGACATCGACGGCGACGGCGACCTCGACGTGCTGCTGCTCCAGACCGGCGACCGGCCCCTGCTGCTGCGCAACGACCAGGAGACGGGCCACCGCTGGCTGCGCTTCCTGCTCCGCGGCGACGGCGAGCGCGTGAACCGGGACGCCATCGGCGCCTGGGTCGAGGTGGAGCAGCGGACCGCGGCCGGCCCGGTCGTCCAGCGGCGCCGCGTCATGCCGACCCGGAGCTACCAGAGCCAGGTCGAGCCGGTCGTGACGATCGGCCTGGGCGCGGCGGCGTCGGCGGACGAACTGGAGCGGGTCGAAGTGCTGTGGCCGGACGGAACGCGCCAGGCGGTGGAGGTCGATGCGCTCGACCGGGTCGTCGAAGTGACGTACCGGTCTTCGAACTAGCGGAGCCGGCCAGAAGGCCGGCGCACCGACAGTCGGAACTCTCGACTGGACCGTGTACAGTAGACGGTCAACCTCCCGGGGATGAAGACGCACCGCACCTGTCTGGTCCGGGCGCTGCCGATACTGCTTGCCGGCCTGGTGGCCGGTTTCGCGCCGGTCGGCCTCGCCGCGCAGACCATCGTCCTGACGGACGTCAACATCATCGACGGCAACGGCGGTCCGGTCCAGGAGGGCATGACGATCGTCATCGCCGGCGAGCGGATCGCCTCGATTACTCAGGGACCGTACGAGTCGTCTGATGCCGGCGACGGGGCGGTGGTGCACGATCTCGACGGCGCCTGGGTGCTGCCGGGATTCTGGAACATGCACTCCCACCTGAGCGTGATGTTCCCGGACAACCCCGCCCTTGCCGGCGAACGGATGCCGTCCAAGGTCATCCGCGCCGGGTTGAACTCGATCGACGGGCTGCGCCACGGCTTCACCAGCGTGCGCTCGGTGGGCGAGGAGGACTACATCGACGTCGCCTGGCAGCAGGCGTTCGACCATGGCTTCTTCCTCGGTCCGCGGGTCTTCGCCAGCGGCGCACCGGTGAGTCCGACCGCGGGGCATCGCGGCTACGTCGAGGAAGGCGCCGACGGCGTGGCGGCGATCCGCAAGGAGGTGCGGAGACGCGTCCAGAAGGGCGCCAGGGTGATCAAGCTGTTCAGCGTCGAGATGCTGCCGGACGAACTGGAGACGGCGGTCCAGACGGCGCACAGCCTCGGAGTTCACGTCACCTCGCACGTCCGCGAACCGGGGGCGTACGCCGCGGTCAAGGCCGGGGTGGACTGTCTCGAGCACGGCTACGGGCTGACCGACGAGACGATCGAGCTGATGGCCGAGAAGGGAACGTTCTACACGCCGACGATCATCTGCAACCTGAGCGCCGGATACATCGCCGAGCGCGAGGCGCGGTTGGCCGAACTGGGCTACGCGGAGGACGAGGAGATCGTGCGACTGCGGACGATGGTCGCCTTCGCCGACGAGCGATCGCCGGAGTTCGCGCTTGAACAGCGGCAGATCCTGGCCAAGGCCGCCAAGGCGGGAGTCAAGCTCCTGATCGGTTCGGACTCGATGCCGGTCGGCGAGATGGGCTTCCTGGAGATGGAGCAGTTCGTCCTCTCCGGGGTCAGCGAGATGGACACGATCATCGCGGCCACCCGCAACGCGGCCGAGGTGCAGGGCGTGCTCGGCGATCTCGGCACGGTGGAGGAAGGGAAGCTGGCCGACCTGGTCGTCCTCGGGGCCAACCCGCTAGAGAACATCTCGAACATCCGCGAGACGGTGATGGTGCTCAAGGGCGGCGTGATGGTCGACTTGGACGCCCAGCTCGGTACGTCGACCTACTGGGACTACTACGGCTCGATGGAACTGCCCGAGGGTTTCCTGGCGGAGTCCGAGGAGGCGGCCGGCTTCCAGCGCGGCAACACGGCAACGGATCAATAGCGCGATCGGCAGATCGCAGGAGGGCTGAGGGATGAAGCGGCACACAAGGAACCGGGCCCTCCAGGCGTTGCGAACCGGGTGCGCCGGCGCCCTCGCCGGCATCCGGCGCGCAGCGCCGGCCTCCGGGGCCGCGTTGGCAATCCTGGGGCTACTCGCCGCGGCGCCCGCCGCCGCCCAGACCACCGTCCTCGCCAACGCCACGGTGATCGACGCCACCGGCGCGCAGCCCATCGAGGACGCGGCGGTCGTCATCGAGGGCAACCGGATCACGGCGATCCACACGCCATCTTCCTCGGCGCCGGATCCCGGCGACGACGGCCGCGTCATCGACCTCGGCGGCGGCTACGTCCTGCCGGGCCTGTGGAACAACCACTCCCACCTCGGCGACCTGCTGCCGGATCCGAAGGGCCTGCTGCCCGACGAACCGCTGCCGCGGGCGATGATCCGCGCGGGGCGCAACGCGATCGACGCGCTCAAGGCAGGCTTCACGACGCTGCGGATTGCCGGCGATCGCGATTTCATCGACGTGGCCTGGAAGGAGGCATTCGATTCCGGCGCCTTCGTCGGGCCGCGGATCGTCGCCGGCGGTCCGCCGCTCTCGACCGACGGCGACACGGACTGGCTGGTGAGGACCGGCATGGGGCCCGAGGGGATCCGGGCCATCGTTGCCGACAACATCGCGAAAGGGGTCCAGCTCATCAAGTTCCTCGGCGACCGGATGCCGCCCGAGGAGCTGATCGCCGGGATCGAGGAAGCCCACCGGCACGGCATCCCGGTCACCGTGCATGCCGACAACGAGGCGACCCGGATCGCGGTGATGGCCGGCGCGGAGAGCATCGAGCATGGCAACGACCTCACCGACGACACGATCCGGATGATGGCCGAGGCGGGCACCTTCCTCGACCCGACGATCCAGTGCAACCTGAGCGCCGAGTTCATCGCCGACCGGGAACGGCTGATCGAGGAGGCGGGCTACATCGACCCGCCGGAGGTCGTGGAAGGCCGGGTGCTGGTCTCCCGCGCCGACGAGCGGAGCCCGGAGTACGCGAACCACGCGCGCGACGTGATCAACAAGGCCTACGCCGCGGGCATCCGCCTGACCACCGGCAGCGACTCGAACCCGATCTCGGAGATCGGCATCCTGGAGATCGAGCAGTTCGTCTTCCACGGCATCCCGCCGATGGGCGCCATCCAGGCCGCGACCCGCAACAGCGCGGAGATGATGGGGATGCTCGAGGATCTCGGAACGGTCGAAGTCGGCAAGCTCGCCGACCTGATCGTGCTCGAGAAGAACCCGCTCGAGCACATCTCCCACCTGCGTAGCCTGTCCATGGTGATCAAGGACGGCAAGATCGTGAACCGCTCGGAGGATGAAGGTCAGGCCAGCTTCTGGGAGCTGTACCTGCAGGACTAGAACGGGAGGAGCAAGTGAGCCAGGCCAGGACGTGGCGAGAACGTTGCGTTGCCGAAACTGGGTGCGCCGGCGCCCCCGCCGGCATCCGGCGCGAAGCGTCGGCATTCTGTGGTCCTGTCGTGCTCGTGCTCGCCGTCGCCAGCCTCCTCCTGACCGCCTGTGCCCCGCAGGAGCTCGTCACCCTGCCCGAGATCGACACCTCCGGTTCACCCGACGGCATCGTCGACCTGCCGGCCGACGTGCCGGAGGTGTTCCACACGTACTTCGACCGCTACGCCTACGTCCCGACGCCGGACGGCAGGCGGATCCACTTCCTGGTCTCTTCCGGCTGGACGCGCGACCAGATCAAGCACGGCCTGAACGTGATGGAGCACCTGCTCGCCGACCACCCCGGCTCGGTCTACGGCGACGACAAGAGCGGTATCGCCGCCGCGATGGCGGACCGCAAGGCGACGATGGTCTTCTTCGACAATGAACCCGACATGCGCGAGGCGATGAGCGGGGGACTGCCCGAGGCGACCGACCTCAGCATGCAGGACCTGCGCGCGAACGAGGCTCCGGCTCCGGGCGACGCGGACTACATGGGCCACGTCACCAGAGACGCGGCCTACGAGGAGATCTGGCACCTGATCCACGACTACGGGATCAAGCCGACGTTGCCGGAGATGATCGCCGAGATGAGAACGGCGAACGACGCGGCGGCGGAGCAGGGCTGGTACGCCTGGCCCCGCGAGGTGACGGACGACCATCCGAACGAGTACGTGGGCGCCCTGATCGACAACTACTACGACCTCTGGACCGTGCCGCCGACCGTGTACGAGGGGCGCCCCATCGAGCCGGACGAGATCCCTGAGGGGTACTCGCACTTCGGGCAGTACTTCGCCGGCAGCCGCGCGGCCATGCCGGAGAAGGACCCGCTCGGCTACGCGCTGGTCACCGGCTTCGTCGGGCCGCACCTGACCTACACGCCGGAACTGCCGCTGGACTTCAGCGGCACCTTCTCGATGACGTTCGATCCGGAGGTGCGGTACACGATGAAGACCCAGCACCTCCGGAACGCCGCGCTGACCGGCGACGGCGACGCGGACCTCGTCGGCAACGCGCACGACAACGTGCTCACGGGAAACGCCGGCGCGAACCTGCTCGAGGGCGGCGGCGGCAACGACACGCTGGACGGCGGCGACGGCGCCGACACGGCGGTGTTCAGCGGGCCGGCGGCCGACTACGAAGTCGCCACGGCTGAGGACGGAGTGACGGTGAGCGACTCGCAAACCGACCGGGACGGCGTCGACACGCTGCGGGGCGTGGAGTCCCTGCGGTTCAGCGACGGGACCGTCCACCTAGAGTAACAGATGAAGGTCATTCGGACATGCGTTCTGATCACGGTTCTCGCGTTGCTGACGGTTTCATGCGCTCCGCGGGAACTCGTCACCTTGCCCGAGATCGACACGTCGGGTTCGCCCGACGGCATCGTCGACCTGCCGGCCGACGTGCCGGAGGTGTTCCATGAGCACTTCAACCGGTACGCCTACGTCCCGACGCCGGACGGAAGGCGGATCCACTTCCTCGCGTCGGACGGCTGGACGCGCGACCAGATCAAGCACGGCCTGAACGTGATGGAGCACCTGCTGGCGGACTTCCCGGGCTCGGCCTACGGCGACGACAAGAGCCCCATCGCCAGCGCGATGGCGGACCGCAAGGCGACGATGGTCTTCTTCAACACGGAAGAGGAACTGAACGACGCGATGCGATCCGGGCTGGCGAGGGCGACCGACCTCAGCATGCAGGACCTGCGCGCGAACGAGTGCCCGGCCCCGGGCGACGCGGACTACATGGCCCACGTCACCCGCGACGCCTCGTACGAGGAGATCTGGCACCTGATTCACGACTACGGGATCAAGCCGACGCTGCCCGAGATGATCGCCGAGATGCGGGCAGCGAACGATGTCGCCGAGGCGAACGGCTGGCGCGGCTGGCCCGACGACGAGCCGCAGGAGCACCCGAACGAGTACGTCGGCGTGCTGATCGACAACTACTACGACCTCTGGACGGTGCCGCCGACCATGTACGAGGCAGTCGACATCGAACCCGGCGAGATTCCCGATGGTCAGTCGCACTTCGGGCGTTACTTCGCGGGGAGCAGGTCCGCCATGCTCGAGGCGGATCCGCTGGGTTTCGCGCTGATGGAGAGGTTCGTGCCGCCGCACCTGACGTACACGTCCGAGCTGCCGCTCGACTTCAGCGGCACCTTCTCGATGACGTTCGATCCGGAAGTGCGCTACACGATGAAGACCCAGCATCTGCGAAACGTCGCGCTGACCGGCGACGGCGACGCGGATCTGCGCGGCGATGCGCACGACAACGTGCTGACCGGCAATGCCGGCGCGAACCTGCTCGAGGGCGGCGGCGGCAACGACATGCTGGACGGCGGCGACGGCGACGACACGGCGGTCTTCAGCGGCCCGGCGGCCGACTACGAAGTGAACCAGGACGGCGACGGAGCGACGGTCACCGACTCGCAGCCGGACCGGGACGGCGTCGACACGCTGCGGGGCATCGAGTCCCTGCAGTTCAGCGACGGAACCGTCCAGTTGCCGGACTCGGAGGAGTAGATGACTGGGTGCGCCGGCGTCCCCGCCGGCTGCCGCCGGAGGCGGCCAGGGATGGGCGCCGGCCGTAAGGCCGGCGCCACATTGGACGGCCAGGTCCTTGCAAGTTGGATACGGTTGCGGGATGCAGGAGCGAAATGGACGCCTCGCGCAGCAGATGCGCTTCCTGGTCGAAGTCGACCAGCTCAAGCAGGTACTGCGGCGCACCTCGATCGTCGGCAACGACCGGCGCGAGAACTCCGCGGAGCACTCGTGGCATGTGACGTTGATGGCGCTGGTGCTTTCCGAGCACGCGGCCGCTTCGGGGCTCGATCAGCTCAAGGTGCTGAAGATGCTGATCGTGCACGATCTGGTCGAGATCGACGCCGGAGACACGTTCGTCTACGACCAGAAGGGCCTGAAGGACCAGGAAGAGCGCGAAGAGCGGGCTGCGGAGCGGATCTTCGGCCTGCTGCCGGCCGAGAGCGGGGCCGAGTTGCGCGCCGTCTGGGACGAGTTCGAGGCGCGGCAGAGCTCCGAAGCGAAGTTCGCCAGGGCACTGGATCGCCTGCAGCCGATGGTGCTGAACTACGTGAACGGCGGCGGGCCGTGGCAGCAGCACGGCATCCGCGCCGACCAGGTACGCGAGATCAACGGCTGCATCGAAGACGGCGCGCCCGAGCTCTGGCGCTATGCCGAGGAACTGATCGAAGACGCCGTCCGGCGCGAACTCCTCGCGCCCTGAAGCCCGGGGCGCCGTGGGCGCCTGTCGACGCGGTACCTGCAGATGCCTTGAGAGCGGTTTGAGGCCGCAAGGAGGAGCAACCATGAAGACCACTGGGTGCGCCGGCGTCCCCGCCGGCATCAGGCGCGCAGCCGCGAAGCGGCGTGCGCGAGCTGTTCTGCCCGCTCTCGTGGGTAGCGTGGTCCTGGCTGGCTGCGCTGCCGCGCCGGATGAAGACGCTGCTGAACCGGCAACCGAAATCACCTGGGTCAAGAAGGTAATGGTTCACGGCGTGCCTATCTACGCCACGAACACCACCGGCGACGACAAGCTCCTCCACGCGGCGGGCGTCCTGGCCCAGTTCCTCGACAACGACGAGGACGGCGAGATCGACAACCCGAAGGTCCACCAGGCGATGCTGGACACCGGCGGCACGATCGTCATGACCGGCACCCAGGACGAGGCGCACGAGATGGACTGGAGGAACGCTCCCCGGGGCCAGGGCCTCTACGACGAGGAGACGGTGATCGACGCCCGGGAGCAGGGCGTGTTCGACGCGGCGCTCGAGGAGATCTGGCACATGGTCTCGGACAACGGTTACGGCGTGGCCTACCCGGACGTGTTCGGGACGGAGCCGGGCACGGCCCTGACGGACGCGATGGACATCGCCCGCGGCGGCGCGTTCGACGGCCCGCCGGACGAGTACCCCGAGGGCGCCTGGTACACCTACGACGACGAGACCTGCGACTACGGCTGCATGGCCTCGGAGTACATCTACTGGGTGTACACGTCCTTCATCGGCGCTCAGGACCTGCCGGGACGCCTCGACCAGATCGGCCACGAGTGGCCGCTGAACACGCCCGAGAAAGTGAGGGAGGGGGAGCCCGTTCTCCACGAGATTCTGAGCGATCCCGAGTACCGGATCCCGATGGTCATCCCGGACGGCACGTACGACGGCGCGCCTCTGGTGATCGAGCCGTACGAGTTTCGGTCTCCCTACGAAGCGGCGAACCGGAAGATCCGCCGCGACAAGTTCGATCTCGTCCTCCCGGAGATCATGAGGGAGCGCGGCGTGGACATGTGGATCCACGTGATGCGGGAGTCGATTCCCGACTCCTTCGGCATCGACGAACTCGGCAGCGCTTCCGGCGTCTTCGTGTTCACGGACCGCGGCGGCGACCGGATCGAGCGCGCCATCCTCGGACGGCGCTGGGGCGCCACCCAGCGCGGCTGGGGCGAGACGGACTACCGGTACGTCGAAGAGAGCGGCGCCTACGACATCGTCGCCCCGGCGGTCCGGGTCCAGGAGCCGGTCGGCGGCCCGGAGACGGAGTACGACTACCGCTTCGAGGGGTTGAGGGACTTCGTCGCCGAGCGCGATCCGGACGTCATCGCGGTCAACTTCAAGCAGGAACTGGGCCCGTGGCCGACCTACCGGGGCGAGATCGACGGCCTCTCGCACACCGACTACTTGCTGCTTTCCGAGGAACTCGGCGGGACGTACGCGAGCCGGCTGGTGTCGTCCGAGTGGCTGATCATGGACTACGTCAACCACCAGGTGCCGAGTGAGGTCGAACTGCTCAAGCGGCTGCGTCGCGACGAGCTCTGGCTGTTCGAGGACGCCTTGGACGCGATCGAGCCGGGCGTCACCAGGATCGACGAGACGGAACTGACGATCATGCGCCGCATGCGAACCGGTCAGTCGCAGCGCGGCCGCAGCGAGGGTTGGGAGGACGCCGTCGTCCAGGGCGGCGACATCGTCACGAACCCGAGCATCGGCATGTATGCCTACGTGCTACGCGACGGCGAGACGGAGCCGCCGCCCGAGATACAGGAACTCTGGGCCGAGTACCTGAAGGTCGATGCGATCCTGGCCGAGACGATCAAGGCGGGCCGGACTCCGCGCGAGATCGTCGAGGACTACACGGCCAGGTTCGAGGAAGCCGGCATCGTCGTCCGCGACAACCAGCTCCACATGGTGTCGGCCAAGAACGACTTCCCGGCCTACGCCGCCGGCTTCGATGCGACGAAGACGCACATTTCCATGGACTCCCACGGCCAGACGAAGGGCGCCCGGCCGCAGTCCGTCGAGACCTACTTCGGCCCCCGGATCGGCTCCCTGGGCCCGGACTGGTCGAAGGACATTCCCCTGGCGCCGTACCACCACTTCGTCATCGAGTACTTCTTCTACCTGCCCTCGCCGGCGGCGGAGGGCGAGGACCAGTACCTGCTCTGGTGGGCCCACGAGGAAGCGCTCGCCACCGAGGACGGCATCGAGTTCCTGTCGCCGCCACAGACGGAGCTCACCCTGATCCGCTGATCAGACCAGCAGCCTCTCCAGCCGCGCCACCACATCCGGCTTCGCGGCCGCGATGTTCTCGTCCTCCCACGGGTCCGCCTCCACCTCGTACAGCTCCTTCTCCTCCAGGAAGCCGTCGACCAGCTTGTAGCGGTGGTCCTGGACCACCCGGAACCGGCCGCTCGCCGCTTTCCCCGTCTTGAGCGCCGAGCGGATGTGCTCCCGGTGCTCACCGGCTCCGGCGTCGAGCAGGGGCCGCAGCGACCGGCTCTGCATCTCCTCGGGGACGGCGGTCTCGGCGTAGTCGAGGCTCGTGGCGGCCAGGTCCATGTTCGTGACGAGGGCGTCGCTGCGGGTGCCGGCGGCGATGCCCGGCCCGGCCATGACCATGGGGACCCGCCAGGAGGCCTCGTGCGGAAGCCCTTTGCCCCAGTAGTCGTGGTCGCCGAGCATCTCGCCGTGGTCGCTGGTGTAGATGACGATCGTGTCGTCCAGTTCGCCGCGCTCTTCGAGCCGCTCCTCGTAGAGCCCGATCCAGCGGTCGATGTTCTCGATCATCGCCGCGTAGTTCTGGCGAATGCGGACGTGGTGCTCCGGCGTGAACGGCGACGGCGGCGCGAGCAACCGTCCGCCGCGGGAGATGCCGCGGTAGTTGTACGGTTGCGGGAAGTCCTCGATCACCCGGTCCGGCCCGCGGTACTCGCGCTCCATCCGCTCGGTGATGTCCATCGGCGGGTGGGGCCCGTTGAAGTTGACGATCAGGAACCAGGGGCTGCCGTCCGGCACGCCGTCGAGCAGTTCCATTCCGGTACGAGCGGTGTAGTTGTCCTTGTAGGCGTGGTCGCCGATCGGGGTCGGGTTCGTCATCCCCCACCAGTTGACGTGCCGGGGCTCCCCCCGCGCCTGGATGTCCGCGTTGTGGATGGCCTTCAGCGGCGGATCGAGCGAATCGAGCCAGAACCCGTAGGGCTCGCTGTCTCCGCCGCCCTTGCTGCCGGTGATCAGCATGTCGGAGAAGCCCCACTCCTCCATGTGCAGCTTGCCGTCGGGGCGGCGGCCGGCGGGACCCTTGTGGAGGTCGATCTTGCCGCAGGCCATCGTGTGGTAGCCGCTGTCGTGGAGGTGCTTGTAGAAGGTCGGGCGGAGCGCGGCGTTGTACTCGTCGCGGTTCCACGCCACGGTGCAGTTCTCGTACTCCATGCCGGAGGCCAGGCACGACCGCGACGGGCCGCAGACCGGCGACGGCACGATCGCCCGGGTGAAGTCGGCGCCGCGCGCCGCCAGCGCGTCCAGGTGCGGCGTCGGAACCGGGATGTCGGGGTTTCGCCCCACCCAGTCGTACCGGTGCTGGTCCGAGATGAGGAGCAGGATGTTCGGCCGCCTGATCGCGCGCGGGCCCGGGATCTGGGCGTCGCCGCAGCCGGTGAGAGCTGCCGCTGTCGCCGCGGCGCCGGAGACGAGGACCTCGCGTCGGGAGAGAAGGTGGTTGCGAGAGGTCATGGCAACTCCTTGCCTGGCCGCTGCGGCCGGTCTATTCTTGTTGGAAGTTCCTACAATGTTAGCAGCAGGCGGTCGTGTCTGGCGGAGGTGCGGCGCCGTTGCTGGAGGCAGGCAGCATGAGCGACAAGAGCACTCGGCGCGAGTTCCTGCGGCAGTCGTCGAGCCTGGTCGCCGGAAGCGGTCTGGCCGGCCTAGCTGGCGCTTGCGCGGGTCCGAGTTCCCGGACGCCGGCCGAGGCGGCGGGACGCCGGCCCAACTTCCCTTCTTCTTCCCCGATCAACACCGATACGACTGGATCGGCCTCGACGGCTACGCGGCGCCCCTGGCCACACCGAACGTGGCCCGTCTTGCGCGCACGGGAGTGAACTTCACTTCGGCTGTCTGCGCGGCGCCGACCTGTGCGCCGTCGCGGTCCTGCCTGGCCTCCGGCATGGAGTACGACCGCTGCGGCGTGCCGGACAACCGGTACGACTATCCGGTCGACCGCCCGACCTACCACGGTCTGCTCCGCGACAGCGGCTACCACACGATGGCCTGCGGCAAGCTGGATCTGTCGAAGGGAAGCAGTGACTGGGGTCTGGACGGCACGAACCGCGCCGCCGCCTGGGGTTTCTCCGCGATGATCAACAACGCCGGCAAGGGCGCCGGCATGTCCTACCTGCGGGAGCCGGTCGGCCCGAGCGACCCGTACTACGCCTACCTGGACTCGCTCGATCCGCCGCAGGGGTCGATCTGCGCAGAGGACATGGTCCGGCGAAACGCCCGCAGGCCGGAAGGCTGGTGGGGAGACACCGCTCCGTCGCCGCTCGACGCGGACGCGTACTGCGACAACTGGCTGGCCCGGAACGGCCTCGACCTCCTGGAGCAGGCGCCCGAGGACAAGCCGTGGCACCTGGTGGTGAACTTCGTCGGTCCTCACCCGCCGATGGACATCACGCGCGAGATGGACAGGACGGTGCGCGGCCCCGAGCGCGTCCTCGAGGGACTGGGCCTTCCCCACAACTACACGGGCTCGTTCACGGCCGAGCAGCACCTCGGCTCGCGCCGGAACTACGCCGCGATGATCGAGAACATCGACATGTGGCTCGGCCGCTACATCGACTGGCTGGAGGAGAGGGGCCAGCTCGAGAACACGATCATCGTCTACTCATCCGATCACGGGGAGATGCTCGGCGAGCACGGCCGCTGGGGCAAGGGGGTGCCGTACCGGGCCTCGGTCGGCGTGCCGCTGCTCCTGGCTGGGCCCGGCGTCCGGCGAGGCTTCCGGACCGCCACTCCGGTCTCGGTCATGGACCTCGCGGCCACGTTCCTCGATTACGGCGGCGTAGAGGTCCCGGCCGGGATGGACAGCCGCTCCCTCCGGCCCGTGCTGGAAGGCTCGACCGACAGCCACCGCGAGGTCGTCCTCTCGGGCCTGCGGGACTTCCGGATGGCCTGGGACGGCCGCTACAAGCTGGTTCGCGGCTACGGCGATCAGGAGTGGCGGCTGTGGGACTTGCTGGCAGACCCGGAGGAGTCGCGGAACCTGGCTTCTTTGCAGCCGGACCAGGTGCGGCGCCTGCGGGAGCGGTTGCCCGAGCGGCGGGCCTAGCCCGCGCGAGATGGCGCAGGCTGAGGCGAGGGTGCGCGAGACGGCTACCAGGTGAGGCGCGTCTTCATCCAGCCCGACGTGTTGTGGAAGTCGGACACCGCGCTGCCGGGCGGGACGAGGGCGTCGCAGGCGGCGGCGATCCCCGGGTCGAGCGTCATCTCCTGCACGGCTACGAGTTCGTCGACATGCTTGAATCGTCGCGGGCCGATCAGCGGGGCAGTGATTCCCGGCTGGTCCTTGCACCAGAGGATCGCGAGCTGGGCCGGCGTGATGCCGGCTTCGGCCGCGAGCCTGGCGAACTCGACGCCGACGCGGACGGCGCGTTTGGTGACCCGCCGCGCGTAGTACTTGCCGAGCAGGTCCGCACGGGAGCCTTCCGGGTACTCCGCGGCGTCCGAGTAGCGGCCGGCCAGCACGCCCATCCCCAGCGGCGCCCAGGCGAGGATGCCGAGCCCGTGCCTGGTGCAGAGCGGGATCAGCTCGTTCTCGATCCGGCGGTCGAGCAGGTTGTAGGGCGCCTGCTCGGAGGAGAAGCGCACGTAGCCCTTCAGTTCGCTGACCATGAGTGCTTCCATCACGCCCCAGGCGGGATAGGTCGAGCAACCGATGTAGCGGACCTTGCCGGCCCGGACCAGGTCGTCGAACGCGCGCAGCGCCTCGTCGATCGGGATGCTGAAGTCCGGCCGGTGGGTCTGGTAGAGGTCGATGTGGTCCGTCTGCAGCCGGCGCAGCGCCGCGTCGCAGGCGTTCATGATTCCGGCCCGGGACAGCCCCTGCTCGTTCGGGTTGCGGCCCGGCACGTGTTCGGCCTTGGCCAGCCCCGTCTCGTCGTCGAACTCGCCGGGGTAGATCTTCGTCGAGATCAGGACTTCGTGACGCCGGCCAGTCTCCTTCAGCACGCTGCCGACGATCCGCTCGGCTTTGCCGTCGCCGTAGATGTGCCCCAGGTCGATCAGGTTCACGCCGGCGTCGAGCGTGCGCTCGATGATCCGCCGCGCCTCGTCCTCCGGCGTCACGTCGCCGAAGTTGCTCGTGCCGAGGCCGAGCGGCGAAACCTTCAGGCCGGTGCGGCCTAAGGTGCGGTAGTTCATGTCAGGAGGCGTCCCCGCTTGTCGTCTGTGTGTCTTCTTGGATGGCAACGCGCTCTCGTATCGCCGCCGGCAGGCCCTTTCGAATGTCCTTGGCGACCTCTTCCACCTCGCGTGCGACCCTCGGCGTGCGTCCCAGTTCCAGTTCTAGCGCAGTCTGGAGGGGAAGGAGCAACTCGGCCGAGGCCGAACTCTCGATCAGCTTGAGAAGGCAGGCCGGACCGAGTTCGACTGCGGCATCGACTAGAGCGTCGAACGCCTCGCTTGGAAGGAGATCCAGGGCCGGCAGCAACTCGAGGGCGGCTGCCAGATCGTTTTCGGCGGCTGCGGGAGTCTCGGACAGCGCGGATCGCGCGCGGAGCAAGAGAGAGTGAATGCGGAGTTCAGGATCGCCGTCAGGGCCGTGATCCAACGCTTCACTGGCGGCCTGCCGGGCGCTTTCGTACTCCTTGCACTCCAGTTCCAGATTTCCCTTCAGGAGCTGCACTCTCGTTCGCCAGTCTGCGGCGGAATCGGTCTGCGCGCCCTTCATGCGCTCCAGAGCATCGCTGAAGGCTGCTCGTGCATCGTCCTCTTCCCCGAGCTTCCAGAGTAAAGATCCCCTTGTCGCGAGGGCGGCGAGGACGGCATCATCGGTCTTGGAGAGGTCGCTGTTCTCGAATCGCTGTAGCGCTTCATCAAGAGCGGCCAAGGCATCTTTCGGCCTATCCGAGCGGTCGAGGAGGTTCCCCTTCAAGTAGAGGGTGTAGCCCATCCACTCTTCCATCTCTGTTTGGCCGACTAGGCCGAACCGATCAAGAACCGCATCGCACTGGCTCAGAGCCTCCTGGTCACGGCCCAGGTCGTCCAGGATCATGGTTCGGCTTAGCAAGGCGGCGGCCGCATCCGCTGTATGGGCCACGTTTTCGCTTTCGCCGAATCGACTCTCGACCTCAAGGTAGGCGTCGGCCGCGGCCTCGTGGCGGCCAACTTCGCAAAGCGAGGTGGCCTTCGTGTTAAGGACATCCAACATCGCGGCGTTGAAGAGGTCATGGGCTGCGGCGACATGGTGTTCGGCTGGCTCTGGAAGCCCCAGGGCCTCGTCGCATACGGCGATGGCTTCTTCCTGTCGGCCCAGGCTACGAAGCAGGTCTGCCTTTACGCCCAGGGTTGGGGCGGGCCAGAACTCTCCGGGAAGGTCCCCTGGCTCGAAGGCAGCAAGCATCGCGTCGCAGGCGCCAAGCGCTTTCTCCAGGCGGTTGAGACGTTTGTAGTAGGCCACTTGGCCCGATGCGGCCACGAACTTCAGTTGCGGCTGTTCGCCTCGCGTTGCGCGGCAAGTGTCCTCGATGTCGGCGAGGGCCACGTCCGGTAGCTGTTCCAGCGCCGCGGCTCGAAGCGGGTTCACTTCCGTTCGCGACTTGAGGGTGTCCTTGACGAATTCAGTTACGGCGATGACCAACTCGATTCCCAGGTAGTACGACGACATGAACCGGAGAAGGGCCCGCACGGCCCGACCCGGGCCTCGATGGCGGCGCAGCAGGTAGTAGATGTTGTAGAGCCGTTCCGTCAGATAGAACTGCTTCCGGCGCGCTGAGCCGCCTACGACTCGCACTGCGCCGCGGTCGGACAAGCGCTTGAGTTGCGCGCTGCACTTGTTCGTGTCGAGGCGGGCTCGACCGGCGACCTCCTTGGTCGTCGCCGGTTCCCAGAGTTCGGCGAGGGCCAGGTAGACGCGGCGCTCTTGCGCCGGAAGCGCCTCGATGTGGCTCTTGAAGTACTCGGTGTGGTCGTCGATCAGGTCGAGGAGGTGGTCCAGCAGGTCTCCCAGGGACCTGCCGGCGCCCAAGCGAGCGACGATCGCGAGCAGGCGTGGGCTGCCGCCGGTCAGGATCTCTAGAGGCCGGACCTCTTCCCGGGATGCGGACTCGCCCGACGCTGCCTCCCAAAGGGTCATGCACTCGTCGGTGTCGAGAGGCGCCAGCGAGTGGACACGAAGAAGTTCGTAGAGAGCACTGTCCGGATTGTCGATCTCGTCGAACCGGCTGGTGGCACTGGCGAGCAGAACGATTCGAGGCTCGGTCTGAAGGGTGTGGCGCAGCGTCCAGCCAGCATTAGGATCCACCATGTCCCGGAACATCATGTTCAGGTTCTCGACTAGGAGGACCAGGCGCTTCCCGTGGCGGTCGGAGTAGTCGAGGAGGGTTCCGAGGCAGCGGTCCGTAAGCGCCTGGTCGTCCTGGCTCGTTCGTAAGTCCCCGCAGGTCCGGCGCAGGTCCGGGCCGCCCTGCTCGGAAGGCGCCTGGTTGGAGAGTTGGGACAGGCACTCAAGCCAGAACTCGCCGGCTGTCGAGACTTCGTAGCTCTCCTCCGCGAATCGAATCGGGAAGAGCCTCTCGGACAATTCAGCATCGCGGCCTATTTCGGCGGCGACCCGTAGTAGCAGAGTCGTCTTGCCGCTGCCCCGCGGTCCGATGACAATCTGGTGTTGGCTCGAGTTCCCGGTGCATCCGCGGAGGGTCTCGATGATCGACTCGAACTCGTGGGTCCGCACGCAGAAGGACGCCACGAGCTCGTCCTCGCTCAGGAATCCCGGATTGAACTTACGCGTCGCTACGGCCATGCGTCCTATCCCTTGGCGGACCCGCGCTCAGCAATCGGTACGAAGTGCTGGCCGTGGCGGGCGCGCCACCAGTCCTCGAGCAGGGCGGACACGAATCGATAGCCATCGTCGGACGGTTCGAGGTAGCCGTCGTGTTCCAGGACATTGAGCACGTTCTGAATCGGGACGGAGTCTTCGTATTCGTCGTTGTACAAGGTGACCGCGTCGGTGCGAAGTTCGCCGGTGTTAGTCGCCGCCTCGGTCAGGAGTTCCAGTGCGGCCTGGTAGCCCTGCAGGTCGAGAACCAGCTTGAGCCGGCTCTCGTAGTGATCCAGGTCCGTTTGGCCCCGAACGCCAAGCAGTTCTTGCTCGTACACATGTGCCACGTCGTCAAGCGTGGCGTTGTGGCGACCATCGCGGCGCAGATGCTCATGCAGGTGATCGAAGAACTGCTGTACGTGGTGGGGAACCAGACACCGCAGGCGGCGACACATGTCGGCTCGGATCTCTGTGGCGAGAGCAAGCTCGTAGGTCTCTGCCAACTCGGCGAGGCATTCTGTCGCCGTCGGCTCGTTCCAGGGTCTCAGATTGAAGGGGCTGTAGATGTTCGCCTGGGCTGTCAACCCGACCCGATGGAGTATGGGCTGGAGGCCGACGCTGCCGGAGAGGATCAGGCAGATCTGGCCTTGGTGGGTTTGGCCGTTCTTTCGGAGCCAGCCCAGGAACTCTTCCGTCAACAGAGTTCGCTCCGGAGTGATCGTGCCGTCACCTCCCTTGAGCAGCCGGCTGACGAGAATGGGCAGTTCGTCGATGGCCAAGACGACGCGCTTCCTGCTCGCGGCCAAGGCCCGGAGGACGAGGTCGCCCGTGTGCTGCCAATTGCCGCTGTCCACTCCGGCCCGGAACTTGACCCTGGCCTCGGAGACGCCCAGCTCGTCGATGTGCTGGACTACTCCTCGCAGGGTATTGGCGAAGCCGGACTTGATCGTTGGCCAGGCTCCGGTCACTGACCCTGACCGAGCAGCGATCTCGGCAACCGCGTCTTCGGGACCGCCGGCCGCCTCGAGATCGACGAAGACCGTCTCGAAGGTCCCTTCTTCGTCCAGGCGGCGAAGGAGTTCCCGGACGAGGCTGGTCTTGCCCATCCGCCGCTGTGCGGTCAGGAGCGTGTGCGTTCCGTCCTCGATCCGCTCCCTGAGCGCCTCAAGCTCCGTCTCGCGATCGAAGAACCGGTCTCCGTCGACCCAGTCGGAACCCGCCTTTCTCAGTGCCATACGTCCTTCTCCCGGTTCCGGGGCAAAGTGCCAACAAGGTTGTTGGCAACAGGATTGTTGGCAAAGTGGGGCGGATTGTCAAGCGGGGTGCCGCTACAGACGATCCGCCAACTGCAGCGCCGGATCGAACACCCGGTTCGGCACGTCGTCCTCGCCGGTCAGAAACCGGATCTCGTCGTCGTAGCCGGTCATCTCCCAGCGGATCAGGGAGATCGGGATGATCCCGCCGGCCAGGAATTCGTCGATGAACTCGCGGAGGACGAACTGGTCGCCGAGCTGCATCGCCCGCTCGCGGAAGAGCTTCATGAAGTGGGCCTTGCCGACCACGACCCCCGTGTGGAAGCCAGGGAAACGGAGGTTCGACTCCATCTCGTACCAGACCATGCGCTCGTCCTGCTGGGTCCAGCCCTTGGACATCAGCGCGGCGCAGAGTGCCCGCGACTCGTCGAAGGTGATCAGGTTCGCGTGCATCGCGAGGTCGGGCAGGGCCAGGCTCATGTGGGAGATGTTCATCAGGTACTCGACTTCGCGGCCGCGGCGGGGCCGTTCGTCGAGGACGCCGGCCTGCATCATGAGTTCCTCCAGGGCGACCGCCCAGCCCTCCATCCGCATCCACTCCATGTTGAAGCGGCGGTCGGCGCCGCGGATAGGCCGGTCGTCGCGCTGGCGCCGCTGGTCGTCCAGCATGTGGCCGACGTACTCGTGGGTCTCGCCGGGCAGGATCTCGCGCTCCCGGGCCTTGTGGTCGATGCTCGTGTCGGACGGCAACGGTTCCGGCGGCTCGTTCGGGTCGCTGTAGTCGTGCGGGTCGACCCAGTCCGGCACGGTCATGACCTCGCCGTCGCGCAGGAAGTCGACGACATAGCGGAGCGCCTGGTGCAGGCTGTCGGCGTACTTCTGCGGCGTGTCGGCGATCTCGAAGGGCGGCAGATCGCGGTTGCGGTGTTCCTCGAGCGCCAGGAAGGTGACGAGCCGGTTGTACTCCTGCTCGACGATCATCCGGCTCTCCTCCCAGCCGTAGGGCGAGAGGTGGACGTTGCGCAGCCACCAGTCGTAGTTCTCCTTGCCGATGCCGGCGGCGCCGCTCCACGACGGCTTGTGCTCCTCGACCCATCCGCCGAAGGCCAGGACCGCGTCGCGGGCGGCTTCGGCGTCGGCGACGAGATCCGGCTGGTGCCCGGCGAGCTGTTCCGCGATCTCGTCGTAGATGCGGGCCTCCCGGGGCGCGGCCCAGATGGCGATCGTGCCGAGGTCGGGCACGGCCTCGGTCAGGTTGGCGCGTGCCTGCTCGTAGACCTTCGGCACCGCCTGAAGGGTCGTCCGGTACTCCGCGAGTTCATCCTCGTCGAACGGCGGTTCGAGTCGGAAGAGCGACCGGAAGCCCGACATCGCCGGCCCCGCGCCGCCCTGGGACATCAGGTAGAAGGCCGGGTCGCGAGACCAGGGCCGGGTCACCCGGTGGTGGAAGTCGAGGCCATTCATCTCGGCGCGGACCAGGTGGTGGTCGATCTGCTCGGAGACCGTCCAGTCCGAGATGTCGATTGCCTGGAGCCGGCGCTTGTAGTCCTCCAGGCCCTGCCGCTGGGCTTCCATTGCCTCGGCCGTGTAGTCCGGCACGCCGTCCACGATCCCGGGTTCCTGGAAGACGCGGAACTCCTCGAAGAGCTGGAGCAGGTCTGCGTGAGTGCCGGCGGCGCTTTCGTCGGCGGCGGGTGGCGCCGCCGGGGCGCAGGCGATCGCCAGCGCGAGCAGGAACGTGAACGGAGCGAGGCGGAGTCGGGGGTGCCGCATGATGGGAGCTCCTCTAGTCGGGGATGTTGACGAGCGTGTAGTAGGCCTCCGGGTGAAGCAGCGGTTCGCCGTCGTCGCTGCGGACTTCGTCGAGGTGCAGTTCGTGTACGTAGCCGGCGCGGAGCGGCTCGACGGTCAGGCGGACGCTCATGCCGTCACCGGCTGCCTCGGCCGAACGAACGACGACCTCCAGCTTGTCTTCCTCGGGACCGCCGTAGTTCTCGCTGAGTCGATATGTGTAGCTCTCCATCCGGTAGGAGGCCGGGTCGCCGGCTGTCTCAGGATCGACGGCCTCGGTGAACGTGAGTTCGAAGCCGTCCGGCCGCGCCCGCATCTCGTGGACCTCGAACGGCAAGGCGCCGGTCCAGACGATCCGCTGGAGGCCGTGCGACCTGGGGCCGATGCTGCCCCAGCCGCGCTCGGACAGGCCGGCGAAGAGCGATCCGTCGTGCGCGAATGCCAGGCGGATCACGCCGCTGTCGAGCCCGCGCCGGAAGTTGAAGGCCGCGCCCTGCCAGTGGCCGCCGACCTTCTCCAGAAAGACCCGCATGACCATCGCATGGTGCTGGTCGCCGACGAAGACCTGGCCGGCGAAAGGTCCGAACCGGCCGCCGGTCGTGTCCCACTTGAGGCCGGACGGCGACTGGCCCATCTTCACGTAGGGGAACCAGACGGAAGGCATGCGGAAGTTGGGGATCGACTCCCGCAGGTCCTTCATGAACGTCCCGCCTTCGGGCTGGCCGTCGGGCGGCGGCTCGACCAGCGACCCGAGGAGTCGGGTCGAGGCCATGCCGTGGGGGTGGCCGTGGAAGTCGCCGACCTCGATCAGCGAGAGTTTCGAGGCGTTGTTCCATTCGCCCTGGTTGTCGGTGTAGAAGACCTCGCCCGAAGGGCTGACTTCGACCCCGGCGGGCGAGCGGAGCCCCGCGGCCACGAACTCGGTGGCGCCGGTCGCGGGATCGACCCGCACCGCCCAGCCGCGCCAGTCGACCGGACCGTACGGCTCGGCGCCGAAGGGGATGTTGAGGGTCATCCAGAGCTTGCCGTCCGGCGTCAGCCGCGGACCGAAGACGTACTCGTGGTAGTCGCCGCTCGTTTCCCAGGCGTCCGACACGGTCTCGAAGACGTCGGCCCGGTCGTCGCCGTCGGTGTCCCTGAGCCGGGTGAGTTCGCCGCGCTGGGAGGTGTAGATCCAGCCGTCGAGTTCGAGCAGGCCGAGCGGTTGCCCGAGGCCGAAGGCGTATTGCTTGAACACGGGGGCCGGCGGATCGCTGAAGGCGTTCTCGACGATGAAGATCTCGCCCCGCCGGGTCGCCGCCATGAGGCGGCCGTCCACAAGCTGCAGCAGGCCGCCGACCTCCATCGACATGCCTTCCGGAAGCGGCATCGTGAGCACGCGGTAGTACCGCTCCTCGGCGGCGGTCTGTTCGCCGAGCGCCTCCCGCTGGCTGGCGAGCAGCGCCTTCTCGATGTCCCGCCGGTCTTCCTCGTCGGGCGGTTCCTGGGTGAACGCCGGCAAGGGCAAGAGCACCGCGAGCAGCGCGGTCGCGGCGGCGTGGCCGGCATTCGTTGGTCGGTTACGAGGGAACATCACCAGGACAGGGTTACCTCCAGGTCGAGGCCGCCGTTCGGTTCGAGCTCGATCCGTTGCAGGAGCTGGCGGACGCCCTGGGAGTCGCGGACGATCGGCGTGAGGTCTTCTTCGGAGGCGAAGGAGACGTCGAGCAGGCCGTCCACCGACCAGGTGCGCCCCGGGCCGGCCACGATCTCCTCGCCCTCGGCCAGCAGCAGGAAGAGCGGGCCGGGAGCCGGGCCGGCGTCGAGCCGGAAACGGCGCACGAGGTCCGCGCCGCCACCGCCTGGCAGGGGCGTCGGGGTCTCCTCGATCACGATGTCTCCGAGACGGTAGCGGAGGGACGGGCGACCGCGGTCGTCCAGCCGGTAGCCGAGGAAACGGCCGCCGACGTTCCGGTCGTAGCGGCCCGTTGCCGGCCAGGGACTGTCGATGTCGTTGAGGACGGCGAAGGCAGGTCCCGCCGGAAGACTGAGAACGTCGGTGCCGTAGGGGCCGAAGAACTGCCCGGCTCGGCCCTGCCAGGTTCCCTTCGCGTCGAAGAAGGCGCCGCGCCAGATCTTCGCCAGGCGGACGGTGTTCGCGTCGAAGGCGGCGTGGACGTTCTCCGGGTAGCCGATCGCGATCGTCCGTGGGCCGACATCGATCATGTGGGTGCGGAAGACGAGCGGGCGCTGGTCCGGAACCAGCACGAGTTCGGAACCGATGTCCATGCCCTCGGGCGTCGGCATCGAGCCTCCGAGCGACAGGAAGGCCCATAGCGCCCTGATCTGGCCCTCGGTCGTGCCGTCGCCGAGGTGCGGGAAGTTCGCCTCGCCCTCCGGCCAGTAGGCCGGCATGCGGGTTCCCGCCCGGACCGCGGCCGGGTCTCGCAGGAAGCGGAACACCCAGCCGGGACGCAGGCGGTCGTAGGCGGTGGCGAGGTCGATCGTGGAGATTCCGGCCGCGGGGTTCACGTGGATGTCGTGGCAGGTGACGCAGCCCATTCCGCCGGTGCCGAGCAGTTCGAAGCCGTCGTCGACGGCGGCGCTCGATGTAGACGGTTCGTCGAGATCGCCCGGAGTGGCGTCGGCGGCCTCGAGCGCGGCGGCGAGCCGCCCGGCCGCGTCCGCCGGAATGCCCGGCATCCTGACCTCCATGAAGTCGCGGCGGACATGGAAGCGCTCGCCGGTGAGGACGGAGCGCAGCGCGTCCGGTTTCAGCTTGCCGCCAACGCCGTGCAGCGGCGGTGGAAACCGCCCCTCGTCGCCGAGGTCCTGGTTGCCGACGACCCGGAAGTGGGCGGCGCGAACGGCGTCCGGCCCGCCGACCTCGATGTCGCCGATGCGGCGCTGGTGGCAGGCAAGGCAGTTGAAGCTGGCAAACGTGTGGGTGATCTCCGCGTCGGGCGAGCGCTCGGCCGGCAGGCCGGGGAGTGCCGCGAGCGCGGCTCGAATCGCCCGCCGCTGGTGCTCTGCCAGCCGATACCGCGGCGACGTGTCGTCGCTGTGCATGGCCGGCTCCGTGAGCACCCGCTCCGGGTCCAGAGCGTCGAGGGCCGGGGCGTTGGGACGTGAGACGGCGTAGGACCGGCCCCGCTCAGGATCGACGCCCGGCGAGGCGTGGCAGGAGGAACAGCCGTGGCGGGCGAACAGGATGCTGCCGTTCTCCTCGTACCGCCTGCGGGGCGGCGCGGGTCCGTCCGCCGGCCGCAGGCGGATGCTCTCATGGCTCGTCAGTGCGTGGAGAGGCACGGGCTCGGGCAGTGCTCTTCCAGCGACGTCCACCTCGACGAACGGCCTTCCGGTACTGCCGCGGATGAAGTAGGTCACTTCGACGGGATGCTCGCCGGCTCGCAGGCGGAGCGTGACGTCCACCCGGCGACCGCTGAACGGCGGCTTCGTGGCGGAGATCTCGTCGCCCACGCGGAGTGAGGAGGCCGACCGGCGGTCGGAGGCGAGGGTGAAGGTGTAGCGGCCGGCGGCGGGCAGGCGCAGCAGGCCGCTCCACCGGTAGGCGTGGTCGCCGCTGTTCGTGGCGAAAGGCAGCTTGAGGGAGAGGGTCGCGATCCGGCCGACGGCGACAGGGCGGGGTTGGGGGAGGTCGGGCGTGGGCCGGTCGAAGAAGCCGGCGGCGTCTTCGTCTTCTTCCGAATCGAGGAAGTACTCGAACTCGAAGCCGCGGCGGCGTTCCGCCACGAACGGCGCCTGCCCGCGAAGCAGGTAGACGGAGATGTCGTCGGCCTCTTCCGGGGCGAGGTGGAGCGGCGGCATGCGGCCGCCCGGCCGCGCGGCGCGTGGGTCCAGCAGGAACGCGGCCAGCGCGTCGACGGATGTCTTCGCCGTCAGGTCCGGCAGCGGCACGGAGGGGATCGCCGGCTCTTCGCCGGCCTCGGGAGCGTGGCAGGCGACGCAGCCGACGGAGTGGAAGAGGCCCCTTCCGCGTTCGACGGCCGCCCCGAACCGGTGAACCGGGAAATCGCCGAGGACGTCGCCGGCTTCGGCTGGTTCGCTGCTGGCGGCCGCCTTCGCTGTCTCCGCGCGGTGCGCGAGAAAGCCGACGATCGTCCGCACGGCGTCCTCGCGGTCGTCCAGGTCCAGCGAGTGGAGCATGTCCGGCATCGCCGAGCCGGGCTTCTCATCGTGGGGCGCGAGCAGGTAGTCCGTGAGCCACTTTCCGGTGGCGCGCTCGGCGATCCGGTCGAGGTCCGGCGCGGTCCTGGCGGGAATTCGCGCAGCCACGGCGGGCGCGGGCTCGTGGCAGGCGAGACAGTTCAACTCGCCGAGAAGAATCTCGCCCAGCGCGGCGTCGTCCGCGGCGCCGGCGAGGCGGAGCTGCTCGTAGCCGGGGACCACCGGAGGTGTTGCCGACGAGGCCGTCTGGGCCTGGGCCGTTCCGCCCGGCGCGGTAGCGCCCAACGCAGTCAGGACTGCTGCGCACCAGATCGGCCCGATGGAGCGGATAACCTGCATTCGGTGGATGGAGATCACCATACAGGAGCGCCCCAGTCCTTGAAGCCGCAAGGCGATAACCCGGTTCTGACTGGGTGCGCCGGCGTCCCGGCCGGCTGCCGCCGAAGGCGGCCAGGTTGACGTGCCGGCCGCAGGGCCGGCTCCGCTCGGGCGGCACCGACTCGACGCCGTACGCGATTGCGGCTCTCCTGCTCCTGGCTACCCATGTCGCCTGTACGCCCGGTCCCGATGAGGCGCCGGCGCCGGCTGACGAAGCGGGGATCCCGCACCCGGTCCTCACCGAACTCGAACCGCCTCTGGCTCGCGAGATCGAGGCCCGCCGCGCTGACCTGGACGCCCTGCTCGCCGACCAGGGAGCGAGCGCCGCCGACCGGGCCCAGGCCCTCGGCGAACTCGGTCGCCTCTACCAGGCTCATCGTCTGCTGGAGGCGGCGCGCGCCTGCTACGCGCGGGCCCACGCTCTGGCGCCCGATTCCTTCGAATGGGCCTACTACCTGGGGGTTCTCGCGGCGGGAAGCGGAGACGTCGAAGCCGCGGCGACGGCGTTCCGGCGCGCTCTCGAACTGCGTCGCGACGACGGGCCGGCCCTGATCCGGCTCGCCGACCTCGAGCTCGAACGCGGGCGGGTCGAGGAGGCGGAGCTGCTCTACGTACGAGCCGCCGCGGTGGACGATTCGGCGGCCGTGGCCTATGGGATGGGCCGGGTCGCCGAGGAGCGTGGCGAGTACGCCCAGGCCATCGAGCAGTTCCAGCGCGCGCTGACGCTGCAGCCGCGTGCTTCCGTCATCCACTACAACCTCGGTCAGGCCTACCGCGAGCTGGGCGAGTTGGACCGCGCCGAAGAAGCGCTGGCGCGGAGCGGGCCGAGCCGGGTCGCCATGGCCGATCCGCTGATGCACGAGTTGACGACGCTCGCCATCGGCGCCTTGCCCCATCTCGCCCGAGGCCATGCCGCCGCCCGGGAGGGTCGGCTGGCCGATGCGGAGACTGCCTACCGGCAGGCGGTGGCGGCCGACGCGACGAACGTGCGCGCGCACGAGAGCCTTGGGACGCTGCTCGTGCGCCGTGGCGACCCCGAAGCGGCCGTGGAGCACTTCGGCGTCGCGGTCCGTCTGGAGCCCGGGAATGCCCAGGCCCACTCGGACCTCGGCGTGCTCCTGAGTGAACTGGGGCGAAACGACCGCGCACTGGAGCACCTCGGTCGGGCGGTCGAACTCGAACCGGGGCTGGTGGAGGCGCTGCTGACGCTGGGCAACGTCCAGACTCGCATGGGGCGGTTCGACGAGGCGGAGGCTACATACCGCCAGGTGCTCGAGAGTGACGCCGCGAACGGCGAAGCACGACTCGGGCTCGGCGCCGTGCTGGCGCAGACCGGCGACTTCGACTCGGCCGCCACGGAACTGCGCGAGGCCTTGCGCCTGTTACCCGAGGGCGACCGGACACCGCAGGTTCATTTCGGCCTCGCCGAGGCGCTGGTGCGCACCGGCCGGTTGGAGGAAGCCCTGTCCCACTACACCCGGGTGCGCGAACTCGATCCCACGCAAGGCCTTGCCTGGCTGCGCGAGGCGACGGTGCTGATGGGGCTCGGACGCTTCGCCGACGCCAGGGCCGTGCTCGAAGCGAGGCTGGCGGTCGACTCGGCGGACGGGCCGGCGGCTCACTCGCTCGCCCGGCTCCTCTCCGGCGCTCCGGACCCATCGCTCCGCGACGGCCAGCGGGCCATGACGATCGCCGGAGCGCTTCTCGAAGCCGACAGCTCGGCGCCGACCGCCGAGACGGCCGCCATGGCGCTGGCCGAAGTCGGCCGCTTCGAGGAAGCGGCCAGCATCCAGCGCACACTCGTCCAGGAAGCGCGCCGTCAGGGTCGCGCCGGCGAAGAGCGCCGGCTGGCCCGGAACCTGGAGCGCTACGAACGCGGGGAAGCCTGTTGTGCCAGGGCGGCAGACGCGTTTCCGCCGTATTGAGGACTAGCCGGGTCGCAGAGCGGCGTCGACAAACGCCCGGGGTGAGACGATACGGACGCCTTGTCTGGCGCTGTCGGGAAAGTGTCGAACGTTGCCCGTGACCAGATAGTCGGTCAGCGACGCGACCGCGACTTCGAGGAAGGGCTCATCATCCGGGTCGGGCAGGCGAACGCGTGACGGTGCCGGAAACACCAGTTCGCCATTCGCCTGAATCGCGCCGAGTAGTGCCGCGATGCTCGTCTCCGAGAACGGGAACATTTCCCGGCGTAGCACGTCCGCGTACTCGGCGAGAATCCGGCCGTCGTAGCAGAGGCTGACGGCGCCGGAGACGATCTGGGCGACGACGACGGCCGGCGGGCCAAAGGGCGTGAGCAGACCGGAGACGAGGACGTTCGTGTCGACGACGATCCTCATTTGCGAACGCGGCGCTCGCGCCGCGCGGCCTGGATCTCGGCGTTCACTTGCTCGAGACTCCATTGGTCGAGACCCGCCTCGCGTGCGCGGCGCTGCATTTCGACGATGGCGAGTTGGGCTCGAGCCTGCCGGAGAGCGTTGAGAGTCGCGTCCAAGGTGGATGCAGTCGCAGCCGACAAGACGGCCACGGGCTTGCCATTGGACGTGACGACCAGGTCCTGCTTTTCGGTGAGGGAATCCCAGACCGCTGCGGACCGGCTGCGCAGGTCACGGATGCTGATGAACTCCATCGTGTGCACACCTCGAGGGCATTTATGTGTACACGATAGTGACGCGATTGTGTCGCGCAAGTCAACGAGGCTCTGGCTGGTGGACATGTAGACCAAGACGAGAAACAGCCATCGCACCCATGTGGACCGGAGACGGCCAGTGCGGCCGTAGCGCCTATCTGCTCACGGCCGCGGGACGACAGCTTGCCCTTCGCCCTGGACCAGCGTCTGGTACTCCCCGATCCGCACTTTCGCCCATTGCTCAGCCGAACCGTCCGGCCACCTGACCTCGACGTGGCTGACGGCGGCGTCTGCACCATCGCCCAGCCCGACCAGCACCCGCGGATCGCGGGCTGAGGCGTAGCTGCCGTCGGTGTGGAGGTGGCGCCAGATCGGCGCCGCGCCCTCCCGGCGGATCGTGACCTGAGCGCCCAGGGCGTCGCGGTTGTGGGCGACGAGCCGCAGGCCCAACCAGGGCTGGTCCTGGCCGACCCGGTTGAGGAGCAGGCGCGTCGGCCCGTTGCTGTTGACGACGACGACGTCCAGATCGCCGTCGTTGTCGACGTCGCCGAAGGCGGCGGCACGGCTGACTTCGGACGACTCGAAGACCGGGCCGGCCTCGGCCGTGACGTCGGCGAAAGTGCCGTCGCCGAGGTTGTGGAAGAGCTGGTCCGTCTGCCGCAGTGGATAGGGATCGCCCTCCCGGATCAACGCGTCGATGCCGATCACGGCGCCGTTGACGACGAGCAGGTCGAGCCGGGAGTCGTTGTCGTAGTCGATCCAGCCGATGCCGAAGGCGGTGAAGGGCAGGCTTGGCGGCCCAAGCTGGCTCGACGACGACTGGTCGCGGAACAGGCCGGCGCCGCCGTTCACGTAGAGGGTGTTCGTCTCCTGTTCCAGGTGGCTCAGGACGATGTCCGGGTCGCCGTCGCCGTCGAAGTCCCCGGCGTCGACGCCCATGCCGGCCTCGGGCTGGCCGTCGCTGTTGACGGCGACTCCGGCCAGCAGGGCGTTGTCGCCGAAGGTGCCGTCGCCGCGGTTGATCCACAGCCGGTTCCACATCAGGTCGTTCGCCACGTAGAGGTCGATCCAGCGGTCGCCGTTGAAGTCGGCGGCGACGGCGCCGAGGCCGGAGCCCGGCTCGTTGCCGATTCCGGAGGCCACGGACACGTCCTCGAAGGTGCCGTCGCCCCGGTTGCGGAACAGGCTGTCGGCCGCCGGCGGGTAGGCGCCGGGGGCGCAGTAGGTCAGGGCGCCGCTAGGGAGCGGGCACGGCGTGTTGTCCGCCAGCGAGTAGTCGACGTAGTTGCCGACGTAGAGGTCCAGCCAGCCGTCGCGGTCGAAGTCGAAGAACGTGGCGGCGACCGACCAGCGGGGATCGTCGGCGCCCGAGGCGGCCGTGCCGTCGTCGAACGTGCCGTCGCCGCGGTTTCGCAGCAACTGGTTGGAGCCGAAGTTCGTGACGTAGAGGTCCATCCAGCCGTCGTTGTCGAAGTCGCCCGTCGCGACGCCCATGCCGTAGCCGGCGGCTTCGATGCCGCTCGCGTCGGTGACATCGGTGAAACGGAGGGTGGCGTCGCCGGCGCCGGGTTCCAGGTCGTTGCGGTAGAGGCGGTCGGTGAGCGCCGTGCCGGGAGGCGGCGGCAAAAGGGCGTCCTCGATCGTGAGGTCGGGGCCGATCATCCGGCCCTGGAGGAGGTAGAGGTCCAGGTCGCCGTCGTTGTCGAAGTCGAAAAGGGCGGCGCCGCCGCCCATGATCTCGTTGAAGTAGTGCTCGCCGGACATGCCGTTGAAGTAGACGAAGTCGAGACCGGCGGCGGGGGCGGCGTCGATGAAGATGGCGGGTGGGGGGGCTGTGGCGGGGTCGGTGTCGGTTGGGGCGGAGCAGGCGGTGAGGAGGAGGAGAATGGGGACGAGGCGATAGCACTGGCTCGCCGCTTCGCGGCATTGCGCTTGGTGCCGGCCAGAAGGCCGGCGCACCGACAGGTGGCGCACCCAGTGGGAGGTCAACCGCTGCGTTCCAGGGCTCGGGCCGAGGCGAGTTCCCGTCGTGCCTCTTCCGCTTGGCCAAGGCGGGTGTAGATGTCGGCGAGCAGGTAGTGGCCCATGGGCGCCATGTCCGAGCCGGGGTCGAGCTCCAGGCCGGTTCGTGCCAGTTCCATGGCGCGTTCCAGCTCTTCGTTGCGGTCGACGAGGGACTTGGCCAGGAAGAAGTGGCCGATGGCGAACTCGGGGTTGATCTCGATCGATTGCTCGAGCGCCGCGGTCGCCCCATAGCGGTCGCCGAGGCTGTCCAGCAGCCGGCCGAGGTTGAACTGGACCCGGTAACTCTGCGGGTGGACATCGAGTTCGCGGCGGTAGAAGTCGACTGCCGCGCGGGGGTCGCCGCGCTCTTCGGCCAGCAGGGCGAGGTTGAAGTGGGCGAGGCGCACGTCCGGCTGAATCGCGAGCGCTTCCTCGAACAGCCGTTGCGCGTTGACGAGGTCGGACCGCAGTAGAGCCACGGCGCCCTGACTGACCACCGCGGCGCCCATGTCCGGAGACAGGGCGGCGGCCTCCCGGAGGTGTCCGTCCGCGCCCTCCAGGTCGCCGCTGTCCACGAGCATGCGCGCCAGTTCGTAGTGGATGATCGCGTTGCGGGGATCGAGGCGCAGGAACTCCTGGTAGCCGAGGATCGCCTCCTCCTCCGCGCCGGCACGGCGGTAGGCGTTGGCGAGATTGATCACCGCGTGCGGGTAGTCGGGCTTCAGTTCGATCGCTCTCCGGTAGCTCTCGATCGCGGCGCCGGTGTCGTCGCCGCGCATCTGTTCGTCGCCGAGCCGCACCCATGCGTCGATCACCGACGGGTCCTCGAGCAGCACCCGTTCAAGCGCTTCCACGGCAGCCGCCCGGTTCCCCTTGAGCGACGCCTCGCGGGCGGCGCGCATCAGGTTGAAGAGGTGGATCCGGTCCTTGGGGTCGGCCAGCAGGGCGCGGTCCACCGGCTCGACGGAGCCTCCGCTGAAACTGGCCATGTAGCCGAGGGCGGCGAGCCGCGCCCGGGTCTCCGGGTCGATCTCTTCCACCGGATCGGGCAGGGCCCTGTCGGTCCACCTCGATTCGAGTGCCTGGAGCATGGACGCCATCCGATCGGCCTCGTCCGGGCGCGTGGAGTAGAGGTTGTTCAGCTCGCGGGGGTCCGCAGCCAGGTCGTAGAGCTCGGGGCGAGGGGCGGCAACGTACTTCATGTTCCCGAGCCGCAGCGCGGCGAGATCGCTCCAGCCGTAGTGGTAGCGCGGGTAGACCGCCTCGGCATAGGCCGGCAGGCGCGGCCCCGAGGCGCCGGTCAGCAACCGGACCAGAGTAGTTCCCTCGTAGGAGGAATCGAGTTCGCCCTGGCCCGCATCGACCGCCAGGAGGTCGAGGACGGTGGGGGTGACGTCGATCGCCCGAACCACGTCCGTCACCCGCCGTCCGCGCATCGTTTCGTAGGGCGCGCGGAGGATGAAGGGAACCCGGGTCGCCGCCTCGTAGATGAAGAAGCCGTGACCGGTCTCCCCGTGTTCGCCGAGGCTCTCGCCATGGTCGCCGATCGCGATGACGACCGTGTCTCTGGCCCGGTCGTTGTCGTCGAGCCACTCGAGAAGGCGGCCGATCTGCGAGTCCATGTAGGCGATCTCGCCGAGGTAGGGACGGTTGCGGTAGCGCTCGGCCCAGGGCTCCGGCGGCTCGTAGGGCGAGTGCGGGTCGTAGTAGTGGACCCAGGAGAAGAAGCGCGAGTCCGGGGCCTCGTCGAGCCAGGCCAGGGCTGCGTCGGTCACCTCGCCGGCCGGCCGCTCGATCTCGTTGAGCGCCAGGCGCACGGTGTCGTTGATGTCGAAGTCGTCGAAGTAGTGGTCGAAGCCCTGGGCGATCCCCCACTTCGCGTCGAGCACGAACGCCGCCACGAAGCCGCCGGTGCGCAGACCCTCGTCGCGCAGGATCTCCGCCAGGACGACGTGCTCTTCGTCCAGGTAGAAGCCGCCGTTGTCCCGAACCCCATGCGCGGGTGGATACTCCCCGGTGAAGATCGACGAGTGCGCCGGCAACGTCAGCGGCGCCACCGCCTGCGCCTGCTCGAACAGCACCCCCTCGGCCGCCAGCCGGTCAAGATGCGGCGTCTCGATATCCGCGAACCCGTAGGCCCCGATCCGGTCCGCCCGCGTCGTGTCCAGCGTGATCAGCAGCACGCTCAGATCATCGGGAGCCAAACCGTCCGGAAGCCGCCCCAGCAAGTGCCCCGACGGCGCCGTGACCTCCCCGCCTGACTGCAACCGGACCGCCACACCGACCACCACCACACCCGCAACGGCCAGAGCCACCGCAAGCCCGATCCATCGCCCCGCGCGCTTCACATCATCCCGGCGAGTTGGTCCGCTGCCCATGACGAGGAAAAAAGCCTAACAGCGGTGTTGATTGCCCCAACGAGTCAAGTCGCCATCAGGCCAAGCGGAACCAGCCTGACGGCCGGCGCCTTGGTTCTCCGCGGGCCAGAAGACCCGCGGTCACACGCCTCCGGCGGCAGCCGGCGGGGGCGCCGGCGCACCCAGTGTGCGATCACTTGATGTTTCATCGTCCGACACCAACCGGGGCGCCCGGCTAACCGGCACCGTTCGGCCGCCCGACGCCCTCCAGCCTGCCGCGGTCCGGTGGAGAGGGTCCCAGCGGGCTGAAGGCAAGCGACGCCCAACATCCTCTCGTAGTCCGACAACAACCGGAGCGCAGCCGACCGCAGCGAGCGCAGACCCCATCCACTCCGAAAGCGCGAGCGTCCGCTGGGACCCTCTCCACCGGACCGCGGCAGGCGGGTGCCACCGGCACCGCGCCGCCGCGCCGCTGCCTAGAACTGGAGCCGCGCCCCCAGCCGCCAGACCCGACCGCGTATCAGCCGAACCGGGGCGCCGAAGGGCCGGTCGCTGTTCAGCGTCTGCTCGGCTTCGATCACGGTGTCCGCGTTGCCGGCGTTGAAGACGTCGATGCCGACGCCCAGCAGACGGCCGCCACCGAGGTTGAAGTCCTTCTCCACCCTCAGATCGAGAGTGAGGCCGTCGTCAAGACGGAAGGAACCGTTGGGGTAGCCGTAGATCTCCGAACGTTGATCCACGTCCTCCACCCTGATGAGCTGGTTGTAGGTGTTCCCCGAGAAGTAGCGGAGGTAGCCGCCGACCACGACCCCGCCCGGGAGCTTGGCGTTGCCCAGGACCTTGATCAGGTGCGTCGGATCGATCGTCAGGTTGCCGTAGGCGTTGATCTGGACATTCGGGTCCTTGAAGAAGGTCGAACTGCCGAGCGAGGAACCTCTCCCCTCCTGGAACTCGTACCAGCCGTTGTTGTTGTTGCCCCTTGCCTCGCCGTAGGTCCACGAAGCCTGCATTTGCCAGTTGTTGCGCCATCGCCTGGCGAGGCTCGCCGTGATCCCGGCGTACTTGCGGCTGCTCTTGAAGCAGGTGAGCTCCTTGTAGGCCTGTCCATAGTCCTGGCAGTAGTTGACGTTCGTGAAGTAGAAGCGGTTCTCGCCCTCGTTCGTCTGGTCGAAGACGTTGTAGCTCCGTCCGCTGTCCGGATCCGTGTACCGCGTGGGTTCGAACTCGCCGGTGAGGTTCACGCCGTCCAGGAAGTCGTGGTTCGTGCGGTAGGTCGCCGTGACGTCGAGGGACACGGTACGCGTCAGGACCTTCTCCCAGCCGACGTCCAGGGCGTCCATGTAGGGCACGCCGAGGCTGTCATCGATCGTCCACTGGCCGGGACCTCGCCCTTCGGTGAAGTCGTGCTCCCAGACCTCGTCGTCGGCGTTCCATATGTAGCCGGTGACGTCGCTCTCGGGCGCCAGCCGGCTGTAGAAGAGCGAGATGACCTGGTGGTAGTAGCGCCCCCAGTGCGCCTTCAGCACGGAGTCGTTGTCGTCGCCGAGGTTGATGTTCAGTCCGATGCGCGGCGCGAGGGCGAGGTCGGGCGTGAACACGTCGCCCGGGTCGAAGCGGACGCCGTTCACGTCCGACTCGACGGCCCCACGCCAGTAGTTGGCCCGCAGGCCAAGGTTCAGCCTCACGCGGTCGTTGATTCCCCAGGAGTCCTGCACGTAGCCGACGATCTTGTCGGTGTCGGCATAGGTGTCGTAGCCGGTGCTCTCGAAGAGGATGTAGTTCTCGCCGGCGTAGTCCTCGTAGAACTTGCCGCCCGCGTACTGGTTGAGCGTGTTGACCACCGTGTTCTGCAGCTCGACCCCGAACTTGAAGTCGTGCTCGCCGCGGATGAAGTCATCCGTGAAGTGGCTGACCGAGGCAATGAGCTGGTAGCGCTCCCGGTTCGCGTTGAAGGGCCCCCACCAGTTCTCGGAGAGGCGGTCTTCAAAGATGTCGTAGCGGGCGGGTGTATCGCCGCCGTCGGGCGTCTCGGCCTGGCGCTGGTGATAGCCGCCGAACTTCAGATCGAGCAGCGTGTCCTGGGACAGCATGTCCGTGTAGTTGAAGTTGAACAGGTACTGGGTCCCCTCCAGGCTGACGGTGGCTCCAGGGGCGACCAGGTCGCCCTCGTCCGCGCCCTGGTAGGCTTGGTCGCGGGTGCTGTACTCGAGCATGCCGCTGAAGATCTTCTCCTGTGTCGGCGTCCAGTTGATCTTGCCGAGGAAGCGGGGCCTCTCGTTGGTCGGGGCGTTGACATGGTCGCCGCTGGCCGTCGAGTCCTGCTGGTAGTACTTGAACGAGGTGAAGAACCACGCCTTGTCGCGCTGCACCGGTCCGCCGATGTCGAAGTGGACTTCCGTATCCGTGCGGTCGCTGCCGCTGCGCTGCAGATCGGGGTCGTTCGTGTTCTGGGACTGCCAGTCGTTGTCGGCAAGTTGCAGGTCGACCATGCCGTTCAGGTCGTTCGAGCCCTGCTTCGTCGTCACGTTGACGATCACGCCGCTGTAGCCGCCGTACTCGGCCGAGGCGCCGGCGCCGAGGACGGTGACGTCCTCGACTGAGAAGAAGCCGAGAGGCACCTCGCTCTCGCCCGCCTCCGGGCTGTTGATGACGACGCCATCGACCGAGAACTGGACCCCCATGCCGGGCGAGCCGAAGGCCGACGGTTGCCTGCCCTCCGCGTTCTCCGAGTGGATGCCGGGCGCCAACTGGACGACGCTCCGGATGCTGCGGCCGCTCGGCACGTCCATCAGGATCTCGTTGTTGAGTTCCGTCGTCTGCAGCGTCGAACTCCGGACGTCGATGAGCGGCGAGCCCTCGACGATGATGATGTCCTCGACGCTCCCCAGCTCCATCGCGAGGTCGACGCTCAGGGTCTTGCCGACGGTGAGCTCGATGTCCCCCTGCTGCGCGGTCGAGAAGCCCTCGATCGACGCCTCGACCGTATAGGTGGACGGCAGGAGGGCGACGAAGCGGTAGCGTCCGTTCGCGTCCGTCATCGTCTCGCTCGTCGCGCCGAGTTCCGTCGACGTGAGCATCACGTTGACGCCGGGCATCCGGTCGCCGTTCGGGTCGGTGATCGTCCCCGTGATCGAGCCGCGCTCGATCGACTGGGCCGATACGCCGGCGGAGACGAAGGCGATCAGGATCCCCAGGCAGATGATCCGTGTGAGTCCTGCCGCGGGGGCAAGGGCGCGAGAACACGTGGCTCCGCGATGCTTCATGACCGCCTTCCTTCCTTGGGCTCTAGGTAGCTGTCTCCTGAAGTGCTATGCGCAGGCCGGTTCGCTGAACTGCGCCGGCCGGGGATCTTGAAACAATGTTCCAACTACGTTAGCGCCGCCTTGTGGGGGCGTCAACCGAATTCAGGACGTTGGACCGGGGCGGGTCGCCAGGCGTTCCCGGATCAACGCCAGCGCCTCGCGGCGGTCGGCCTCGGGCAAGGCTTGCCGGGGCGGCCGAACGGTCTCGGACCCCATCCCGACCTCGGCCTGCACGAGCTTGATCAACTGGACGAACTCGGGCACCGTGTCCATGCGCAGGAGAGGAAGGAACCAGGCGTACAGTTCGAATGCCTCCTGGCGCCGGCCCGCCGCGGCCAGGTCGAACAGGCGAACGGACTCGGCCGGCAGCGCGTTGACCAGGCCCGCGATCCAGCCCGTTGCTCCCGACCACACGGCTTCGTAGGGCATGTCGTCGAGGCCGGCGAAGACGTCGAGGCGGTCTCCCAGCAGGGCCTTGACCGCCGTGATCCGCCGGATGTCGCCGCTCGACTCCTTGATCGCCCGCAGGCTGGCGTGCTCGGCGGCCAGTTCGCCGATGATCTCGGGCAGGATGTCGACGCCGTAGGCGAAGGGGTTGTTGTAGAGCATGCACGGCAGGTCCGTGGCCTCGAAGAGGGCCGCGAAGTGACCCCGGGTCTCGTGCATCCTGCCGTTGTGGACGTAGGGTGGAAGCACCATGAGCGCCTCGGCGCCGCGTTCGGCCGAGCCGCGGGCGATGCGGACGGCTTCGGCCGTGCTGAGCGCGGAGATGCCGGGCATCACGGGCGCCCGGCCGTCGAGCGCGGTGACGCAGGTTTCGACGATCGCCAGCTTCTCGTCGAACTGGAGGGTGTTGCCCTCGCCCAGCGAGCCGAGAGGCACGATGCCGGTGCAGCCGTGTTCCACCAGCCAGTTCGCGTGCTTTGCGAGGAAGTCGTGATCGACCGACAGATCGTCGTTGAAGGGCGTTGTGATCGCCGTCATGACACCGCGGAATTCCATGTCCTGCCCCTGTTCTTCTGATCCGTGAGCCAGGGCGAGATCTGCGAGGTCGGGATGCTAGTGCTAGTGGCCTAACTCCGGCGGAAAGGTCGCCAGAGACCCCCCGGCCTCGACGCCGAAGTCGAACTCAAGCTCCACACGGCCGCCCGGCACAAGGATCTGCCAAGGGCCAGTGAGCGCGGGCTGCTCTGAACACACGTCAACGTAGCTCCAGGAACCAGGCAGGACGGCAGTCGCGTATCGACCGCTCGGAAGCCCGCCAACTTCGACGACGTCCGGAACGGGACCGGAGAGGAGTTGATCGAGGCTGCTGCTCGTAACCTCTGCAAACGTCAGGATGCCCCTCTGTGGCGTCACGATCACGGTTGTCCCGTTCGGCGCCCGTTCCCGCTCGCCGATGTTCCGCAGGGCCAACGTACCGGTGGGCCCCTGAGGCAGGTCGAGCCGCAGAGTCCGGTTGCCCGAAGGCGGCAGATCGACGCAGCCCGACCAGAGGAGACCCGGGGCCGTGACCACGACCGAGGCCGGTCCCACTCCACCGCGCGGAACCGCCAACATCGCCCTTCCGGCCGGGTCCGTTCTCCCGAACCCCTGACCAGGGACGCCTGAACTGCCACGGGCCGTCACGAGAACTTGCGCGTCGGCCAGGGGCAGCGTGCCGGCCCTAACCAGCAGTTCCAGAGGCTCTGCTGGTTCGAGGTACAGACGGATGTGCCGCGAGTCGCCCGGCACGTTGTCCTTGAGCGGCCACGCTTCCGCGATCACCTCAGCCTCCGTGAAGCCGTCGGGCTCCGCGCCGACCAAGTAGGAACCTCCTTCCAGACCGTCGAAAGCGAACGAGCCGTCGTCCTGCGACTCCGCGAACGGCGCGAAGGTGTACTCCTGATCGCCGTCGACGGCAGCAGACGCCGCGAGACTCTCGGCGTAGACGGGGATCCCCGCAAGCGGCTCGAATGTCGAAGCGTCCAGTACCAGGCCGCGCACGGTCTGGCCACCCAGGTCGAGACTCAATCGAAGAACCTCATTGCGGACCCTCGGCTGCTTGACGAAGCCCCGGCGCAGACCATCAGTCGTCTCGACGACGGCCTGAACGAGGTCCTTCGTGGGCCGCGGAACCCTGCCGGAAAAGCGTCCGTCCTCGTCGGTAGTGAATGACAAACGGTCGCCGGCGCCTCGGCTCAACTCCACTTCCGCTTGAGTTCCCTCCCCGTCCACACGGACCCTCCCCAGGAGCTTGATCAGGTCCAGATCGACGGAAAGTACTCCCGAAGCCGTGATCTCATGTTGCTCCGAGTAGAGGACTCCGCCATCGTGGTTGCGGACATCCAGCATGTACCAACCCGTGGTCAAGTCTTGAAACGTTGTGGCGCCGGTCGTGTCGGCGTACGCGGTCCGCTCCGGGGCCTGATCGTCCAGTCCGTCCAGTACTACTTCCCACGGACCTCCGTCGTCCAGCGCCGGAGTGACGTACACGAGAACTTCCGCGAACTCGCGCAAGATGATGTCGGTCAAGCGGGTCTCTGCATCGGCCAGGAGCCGGACGCTGTCGACCATGGTAGGCGGTCTCCCCTCGCTGTCAATTCGCAGCGCGTAGGTCGCTGGCGGCAATCCCGCCATCTGAACGAAGCCGTAATCGTCGCTCACGGCGCTTGCGACCTGCCGGACCGTCGCCGGAACTCCCGCCAACTCGGCTGGTTCCACCAGCCAGGCTGTAGCGCGTACTCCCGCGACGGGGAACCCTGACGCCGATTCGTAGACGGTGACGGAGAGCGAAGCGCCTCGGACCAGGGACGTTGGCTCAAGTTCGTTGATGCCAGGTGCCGCATCTACGGCTGGCAGGTAGCTCGGTGCCCAGCCGCTTGCTGTCACGCGGAAGGTTGTTCTACCGACCGGCCCATCCCAGACCAGTCGGCGACCATCCCAGTCTGCCTGTTCGACGAACTGTAGTGTCTCGGGCGGATTGCCCAGCCAGCCCTCGATCAGGAACCGCTCATCAGCGATGGCGTCACCGGGTGGAAGCCGGAGCGGCAACGAGAATCGGGACCGTCGGTAAGCAGGCAGGGCTATGGACCGAACAACCGAACGGTCCGCATGGCTAGATGAGGTCGGTTTGTCGCTTGGCGGCATCAAGGGGATCCGAGGACACCAAATCGCTTGACTTCTGCACGAGACGACATTCGTGCTCGGGGCAGTGATCCGAGGAGATGTGCCCCCGGAAGCCGGGTACGTCTGCAGGACCAAGCCCGATCCGTCCAGAACTACAAGCTCGACGTCCTCCAAGTCGAGCCCTGCCGTAGACAGCGATATCTCGTATTCCTCGGCATGGCCAGTGCCGATCCCCAACAAGCTCGCAATGACAGCGGTTACGACCGTTGTGGTCCGCTGAAGCACCTCAGCACTTCAACGTGCCGTTGCCTGACGCGCCAGCGGACCAGGACCAGTAACTCTCGTCCGCTGTGTGTCGGTCGGGTCGGGACGACAGGCACCGGCTAGCGTGCCGTTCTCGACAACACAAGCTACTCCTGTGACGGGTGGCGGCGTGCAGGCAACGGAGGCCGTCCGGAAGCTCGAAGTGACCGCATGATCAAGGCTGGGTTCCAAGGACGCCACGAACATACCGGGAGTCGTCACGTGCCCGCCGTTCTGAGTGCTCCGGCGCCACGAATCACAGTAACCCAACTCAATACACCTGCGCTCCCTCGGTCTCGTTCCGGGGCAGATGAGGGTCCGGCAACGTGCGGCATCGCCTCCGAGGGTACAGCGTCCCGCAGGCCGCCCGCACGCTGTCGTCGTGCATTTCTTGCAGCGGGCGTCGACCGGTTCCGGCGTGACAAAAAAGACGGTCCCCGCTATCACAAGCCCCGCGAACAGACCGCTGAAGTTCTTCATGCACGAACTCCTTTCTACATCTCTTGGAACGTGATCCCAGCTTAGTGACTAAGGCTAGCGCTGGGGGCCGACGGCTGTCAACTCGCTCTTTTTCGTCCGTCCCGAAGCCCACAAGTTCGTTGGCTGAAGTGGCCTAGCCACACCCGATTCGCCAGATAGGTACTTGGTACGGCTCTCTGGACTTGGGACCCGGGCATCTTTCCCCTTCTCACGCGACGCGCCGGATTCACGATCTGCACCCAGACGCTCGATGAGAGTTCGTCGGCCCCGGTCTACGGCCGGGCCACCTCTTCGATCGCGTCGAGCCCACCGACGCGCTCCGCGTTGTCGAGGTAGACCTGACGCACCTGCTCCTCGAACAGACCGCGGTCGATCTCGTTGAACTCGAGACCGAGCTTCTCCAGCTCGACCAGGGCCGCCGCGGTCATCGACGCCATCGCCTCCCGTTCGACCTGGACCGAGGCCCTGCCGGCGTCGAGGACCGCCTCCTGGAACTCCGGCGGCAGCTCGTCGTAGAGCTTGCGGCTGAAGATCAGGGCCACGGCGAGGTAGAGGTGCCGCGTGTAGGACACGTACTTCGTGACCTCGTAGAAACGCTCCCCGTAGAGATCGACGTGGTCCGTCTCCGCGCCGTCGACGACGCCCTGCTCCAGCGCCGAGTAGAGCTCGCCGAACGACATCGGCGTCGCCTGAGCGCCGAGGGCGTTGAACGTGTCGACCAGGATCGGCGTCGGGATGACCCGGATCTTCAGGCCCTCGAAGTCGTCGGGCGTGACGATCGGCCGTTCCGCGTTCCAGGCGTTGCGCCGGCCGGCGAACCAATAGCCGAGGACGACGACGTCGAGTTCCTCCTCGATGCGGGCGGCGACGCGCTCGCCGACCGGGCCGTCGAGCACCCGGTAGAAGTGGTCGAGGTCCTGGAAGATGAACGGGAAGTTGAAGATCTCGGCTTCCGGCACGAAGGCGGCGATGCCGCCGCCGGCGCTCGCGGCCGAGGCTGCGAGTGCGCCCAGCTTCACCATGAGGGTCGCCTCCTCCTCGGTGCCGAGCTGCTCGTTCTCGAAGATCTGCACCTGGACCGCACCGGCGGTGCGCTCTTCCAGGACCCGGCCGAACTCCTCGAAGCCGGCCTGGAACGGGTGCCCGGCCGGCCCGTTGTGGGCGACCTTCAGCACCGTGACGCCGTCGCTGCCGCGGCAGCCGGCGAGGAGGGCGAGTACGCAGATGCCGAGAGCTACGGCACGGAGCGGAGAGTGGTCGCCGCTTTGCGGCGCGGGTTCCTGGCCGCCTTCGGCGGCAGCGGGTCGGAAGACCCGCGCACCCAGCCGACGGGGGCGCCGGCGCGCCCAGTGTGTGGCGCGCGGGTCCGGGCTACTCATAGCCGAGGGCCTCCGGCAGCCAGAGCGTGACCCCGGGCACGAAGGTGATCACGAGCAGCATGATGAGCAGCAGCGCGAGGAAGGGCAACAGCTTGGGTGTCACCTTCTCGATCGGCGTCTTCGAGATGCCGCAGGCGACGTACAGGCAGATGCCGACCGGCGGCGAGATCATGCCGATGCCGACGTTGGCCGCGACCAGGATGCCGAAATGGAGCGGGTCCATGCCGAGTGCGAGCGCCGCCGGCAGGAGGATGGGCATCAGGATGATGATCGGCGGCAGGGCGTCCATCACCATGCCCAGGAAGAGGAAGATCAGGTGGACGAAGAGGATGAAGACGATCCAGTTCGGGGCGTGGGCCGAGATCCCTTCCGCCAGCAGGTGCGGCAGCCGCTCGAAGGTGAGGACGAAGGAGAACATGGACGCCGTCCCCAGCACGAACAGGACGACGCCGGAGAGCGAGGCCGTCTGCAGCAGGACCTTCGGGATGTCCTCGAGCTTCAGTTCGCGGTAGACGAAGAAGGACACCAGCGCGCCGTAGACCACCGCGACGGCGGACGCCTCGGTCGGCGTGAAGACGCCGCCGTAGATGCCGCCGAGGATGATCACGATCATGAACAGCGGCAGGACGCCGTCGCGGATCACGCGGAGCCTCTGCGGCCAGGAGGCTTTCGCCTCGAGCGGCAGGTTGAGATCGAGGGCCTTGATGTAGGTCATCCCCATCAGGGCCAGGCCCAACACGATCGCCGGCGTGATGCCGGCCGCGAACAGGGCGCCGATCGACATCCCCGAGACGACGCCGATGATGATCAGGTCGATCGCGGGCGGCACCAGGGTCGAGACGCCGCCGGCCGAAGCGAAGACCGCGGTCGCGAACGGCGCCGGATACTGCCGCTGGCGCATTGCCGGCAGGGCGACGGAGCCGATGGCCGCGGTGTTCGCGCTCGGCGAGCCGGAGATGCCGGAGAACAGCATCGTCGACAGGATGACGACCAGTCCGAGGCCTCCCGGCAGGCGGCCGACGAACTGCATCGCCAGGTCGACGATCCGGCGCGCCATGCCGCCGTGCGAGATGAGCGCTCCGGCGAGCACGAACAGCGGCACCGCCAGGAGCGGGAAGGAATCCAGGCCGGCCAGGAACTTCTGCGGCAGGACGATCAGGAACTCGGGCGAGCTGTAGAGCAGTCCGACCAACGCCGCGAGGGCGAGCGCGATGGCCACCGGCACGCCGAGCAGCAGCGCCGCCACCAGGGTCAGGATGACCAGGATTCCCATCGCCTGGCCCTACTCCTCCTGCCCGCGGAGTTCCCGGCGCCAGTTCACGAGCACGTAGTAGAGGGTCAGGGTGCTGCCGACGAAGGCCGACGAGTAGGGAATCGCCATCGACATCCGTGTGGCGGGCGCCTCCATGTCGTGAACCTCGATCGCGAAACGGAGCGACTGGTAGGCGAAGACGGCCAGGAACGCGGATGCGGCTAGCGCGACCACCGAACCGATGAGGCGCCGCATGGCCGGCGGCGTGCGGTCGACGACGAAGTGAAGCGCGAAGTGGGCGCCTGTCTTCATCGCGTAGGCGGTGGAGAGGGCGGCGAGCCACATCAGGAGGAAGCGGGCAAGCTCCTCCGACCACGAGAGCGGCGCCTGCAGGACGTAGCGGAAGACGACCTGGGAGAAGGTCACCGCGACCAGGGCGACGAGGATGGTGCAGACCGCCACCTCCAGCGGGTGGCGAACCAATGCCCGGAACATGGCGCCGAGGCGCTTCAATGCATGTACTGGCCGCCGTTGGCGTAGAAGGTGGCGCCGGTCGTGAACTCGGAACCGATCATGCAGTCGACCATCCGGGTGATGTCCTCGAACTCGCCCAGCCGCCCCATCGGCAGGGTGGCGAGCTCCCTGGCCAGACCGTCCTCCGTCTCGAGGTCGTAGCGGTCGATGACCTCGCGCGTCCGGACCGATCCCGGCACCAGGCAGTTGACGCGGATCCGGGGCGACAGTTCCTGCGCCATGCACTTGGTCAGCGCGATGACGCCGCCCTTCGCGCTGCAGAAGTTCGCGCCGTTCTTGCGCCCGATCTGGCCGCAGGCGGCGCCCAGGTTGATGATCACGCCCGGGCGGTCGGGGTTGTGGAAGACGAACTCCTGGCCGCAGACGAAGTGGCCGCGGAGATGGGCGGCAACGACCGAGTCCCACATGTCGTCCGTCAACTCGGTGAAGGGCGCGTCACGGTTGATGCCGGCGAAGTTGATCAGGACATCGACCTGGCCGAAGCGCTCGATCACGGCGTCGAACATGGCCCGCACCTGCTCCCGGTTGGCGACGTCGGCCTGGACCTTCATCAGCCGATCGGTGCTGCCCACGCTGGCCGCGATGCGGTCGTAGGTCGCCTGCGCCTCGGGCTCGATCAGGTAGCTCATCACCACCCGGTAACCCTTGAGCGCGAAGTGCTCCGAGACCTCGGCGCCCAGGCCGCTCGACGCGCCGGTGACCACCATCACTCTGTCTTCACTCATCGACTTGCTCCTCCTGGCCGCCCCAGATGTCGCCGACCGTGAACCCGTTGGGGAAGGGGTCCTCCGGATCGACGACGTACTGGGCGAAGCCGGTAATCCATGCCGTGCCTGCCAGCGCCGGTACCGCGGCGTCGACGCCGCCGACCTTCGTCTCGCGCACCATCCGGCCCGTGAAGGTCGTTCCGAGGACGCCCTCGTGGACGAAGTCCTGGCCGAGCGGCAGCTCGCCCTTGGCCCACATCGCGGCCATCTTGGCGCAGGTGCCGGTGCCGCAGGGCGAGCGGTCGAGGGCGCCGGTCCAGGTCAGCGGTCTGTTCCAGTCGAGCTTGCCGGTCGAAACGATCACCGTGTTCCGCCGGTGGGAGCCGGGCACGAGAGGCGGCGCGGAGAGCTGGCCGATCGTCACGCCGCGGATCTCCGGGTTCAGGGGGTGCACCGGAGGCGGAAGCTGCTCCTGGCAGGCCGCCTTGATCATCTCGCCGACCCGGGTCGCCTCGGCGGCCTCATCCGGCGCCAGGGTGAGCCCGACCTGGTCTGCGTCGGCGATCACGTAGAACATGCCGCCGTAGGCGACGTCGACGGTCACCTCGCCGAGTTCCGGGACGTCGAGCACCGCGTCGAGGTGGACGGCGAAGGCGGGCACATTCTCGAACTCGACCCGCTTCACCTTGCCGCGCTCGACGTCGGCGCGCACCCGGATCAGGCCGGCGGGCGATTCCAGCGTGAGTTCGGTGACGGGCTCCGTGTGCGGCACCATCCCGGTCTCGATCAGCACGGTGACGACCGCGATCGTGTTCGTGCCGGACATGCCGGGGTACTCGACCTGCTCCATGATCACGTAGCCGGCGACCGCGTCGGGATGGGTTGCCGGCAGGATGAGGTTGCAGTTCGCCGCGGGATAGCCGCGCGGCTCGCGCAGCATCCGCAGGCGCAACTCGTCCGCCTCCGTCTCGAGGTAGCGCATCTTCTCGAACATCGTGGCGCCGGGGACGTCGAGAACGCCGCCGACGATCACCCGTCCCGGTTCGCCGCAGACGTGGGTGTCGACGGCGTGGATTACGTGGGAGACGTGCACCGGGATCTAGGCCCCGGCCGCTGGCGGCATGACCTTCATCTTCATCCAGCCCGCCGTGTTGTGGAAGTCGGCGACGACGCTGCCGGGCGGCACCAGCGCGTCGCAGGCGGCCCGCTGCTCGTCCGTCAGGCTCATCTCGAGCACCGGCAGCAGGTCTTCGAGGTGCTTCAGAGTCCGCGGGCCGATCAGCGGCGCGGTGATCCCCGGCTGGTCCTTGGTCCAGAGGATCGCGAACTGGGCCGGAGTGAGGCCGGAGTCGGCCGCGATCGCCGCGAACTCGCGGCCGACCGCGATACCGGCTCGGGTGACGCGGTCGGCGTAGAAGCCGCCGCGCAGCGCGGCGCGCGAGCCGTCGGGATAGTCGGAGTCGCTGAGATAGCGGCCCGCCAGAACGCCCATCGCCATCGGCGCCCAGGTGATGATGCCGAGGCCGAGGCGCTCGCACATCGGGATCAGTTCGTTCTCGATCCGGCGGTCCAGGAGGTTGTAGGGCGGCTGCTCGCTGGCGAAGCGGGCGTAGCCCTTCAACTCGCTCGTCATCACGGCCTCGGCGACCATCCAGGCCGGGTGAGTCGAGCAGCCGATGTAGCGGATCTTCCCGGCCCGGACCAGATCGTCCAACGCCCTCAGGGTCTCGTCGAACGGCATCTCAGGTGAAGGGCGGTGCAGTTGATAGAGGTCGATGTAGTCGGTCTGCAGCCTTCGGAGCGAGCCCTCGCAGGCGCGGATCAGGTTGATCCGCGAGTGGCCGTACTCGTTGGGGCCGATGCTGCCGGTGTAGTCCACGACGCTTTCGCCCACGACCCTGCGGCCGTGGTCGACCTTGGTCGCGATCAGCAGTTCGTGGCGGCGGCCGTTCGCCTTGAGCGCCCGGCCGATGATCCGCTCGCCCTCGCCCTCGGCATAGACCTCGCCGGTGTCGATCAGGTTGATGCCTTTGTCCATCGCGGTCTCCAGCATGCGGACGCATTCCGGCTCCGGCGTCGGATCGGCGAAGTTGTCGCTGCCGAAGCAGAGGGGCGCGACCTTGACTCCGGTCCGTCCCAGTACGCGGTACTCCATGAGCGGTCCTTGCCTCCCGTCGATCCCGCGGCTACTTGTGCCAGCGCCGCCCGTTGGCGAGGCCGTCGGTGCGCGGGAAGAGTTCGTCTCTCATCGCGGCATGGTAGGCGAAGCTGGCCAGGATGACGGAGGCCTGGCGGAGGTCGTCGGCAATCAGGCGGTCGTAGACGTCTATGTTCGTGTGGAACGTCGCGTTGAAGAACTCGAGGTCGTCCTGGATGAACTGGTAGCCCTGCAGGCCGGCTTCGAGAAAGGCCATGTGATCCGTGCAGCAGGTGTTGCCGGGCACGATCCAGGACATCCCCACGTCGTGGAACGGTTCCATCCAGGCTTCGAAGATCGGCCGGGACGCGTCGTTGCCCTGCAGGTACATGCCGCGGAAGCGGCCGTACCAGTCGACGTTGAAGTAGACGGAAAGGTTCGCGTGGGCAGCCGGCTTCTCGGCTGAGGCCGGGTCGCCGAAGTGCTCGCGGACGTAGCTTCGGGAGCCGAGCAGGCCGCTCTCCTCGGCGCCCCAGAGAGCGGCCCGGATCGTGCGCCGCGGTTCGAGGCCGGCCGCCCGCAGGAGCCGCATCGCTTCCATCACGATCGCGCTGCCGGCCGCGTTGTCCGTGGCGCCGGTGCCGGCCGGTTCCGCGTCCAGGTGGCCGCCGATCATGACGACTTCGTGGGCGAGGTCGCCGCCTGGCAGATCGGCGATCACGTTGTAGTCGAGTGGATCGTCGTCGCTGAGGACGTTGCGGACTTCGATCTCCATCTCGACCGGCGTTCCGGCGGCCAGCAGCCGCATCATCCGGTTGTAGTGCTCCGCGGCGATGACGACGCGAGGCATCGCGACCGGTTCGTCGAGCGGCAGGGGTCCGTCGCCGGAGACGTGGACGATCCCCTTGTCCATCGGACCGACGTTCGTGGAACCGATCTCGACCAGGACGTCGACGCCGTGCTGTTCGAGGAACGTCTCGATGTCGTGGCGCGTCAGTTCGGGTTCGGCCTCGTCCTCCGGGGACCGGGTCGGGTTGTTGGCCGGATCGATCTCGAGGCGGGCCATGCCGCTGAGCTCCTCGTCGGAGAGCCGGACCGCCTGCGGCGAGAAGTTGGGAACCAGCTCCCGCTCGGGCGAGACGAGGAGGATCGATGTTCCGAGCCGTGTTTGCAGGGCTTCCAGATCGCCCCGCGTCTCGACACCGCTGAGGTCGATCGCGGTCACGGGTCCGGCGACGCTGCCATCGGTGCTCCGGGTGCCCGGCTGCGCGTAGGCGATGACCGGCTGGTACTGCGGGGTGGTGATGTGAACCGAGGTGTGGCGGTTCTCCCAGGCGTAGCCGTACTCGCCCCAGGGCTCGAGCCTCGCCTCGAGGCCGAACTCCTCGAACGTGTCGCGCGCCCACGAGGCGGCGCCGTCGTAGGAAGGCGAGTTCGCGTACCGGGGGCCGTAGAGGTCCGTCAGGACGTGGGAGAACTCCATGACCCGGGAGCGGTTGAAGCCCTCGTCACGGAGTTCGGCGACGACCTCGAGGTCGACGGGCTCGGTTGGAGCGGTCGAGGAGTCGGCGCCCGGAACCCCGCACGCCGCGAGCGCCGCCGCGACCGCGACCAGCGCCGGCATTCGGTTGGCGCCGTTTGGAATCACCTCCCGGCACTATAGCCGCGCTCGCCCGCCGTGTCGGTGCGCCGGCCCTCTGGCCGGCATCTGCGCGATGCCGCGTAGCGGCAGGGCCCGAGACCGCCCCGAGCACTACACTGCCGTTCGTGTCAGCGATCGGCATCGCCGTTCTCCTCTTCATCGCCGCCACCCTGGTCGTCGGCGTCCGTACGTACGCGAAGATCCGCGGCCGCGCGACGAACTACTACGTCGCCGGCAACGCGATGCCGGTCGGCGTCGTCGGCATCACGCTTTGCGCGCAGGCGTTCGACGCGAACGGCTCGGTGGGCAACGCGTCGCTCGTCCACTCGGGCGGCTTCTGGGCCGGTGCGGTCATCCCGATCGGCCTGGCGCTCTGCCTGGTGATCGCCGGCGCCTGGTTCGCCGAGCCGTTGCACCGCATGCGGCTGATGACCCTGGCCGACTTCTACCGGCGCCGGTACAGCGTCTCGACCGAGACTGTCGCCGCCGCACTGATGCTGCTGAGCAACGTCGTGCTGGTCGCCGGCAACCTCGCGGGCCTCGGACTCTTGCTGCGGGTCGTCTTCGGCCTGCCGTATCTCGTGATGCTGATCGCCATCGCCGTCTGCATCCTGGCTTACGCGGTTTCGGGCGGCCTGTACGCGACGATCGCGACGAGCGTGCTCCAGGTCTCCATCTTCATCGTCAGCATCGTCGTCGCGGTGATCTGGCTTGGCGGAGCGCACGGCTGGGGCACGTTGCTTGCCGCGGCGCCGGAGGGGAGCGCGAGTCTGAACGGCCTGTTCTCCCGCGAGCACGGAGCGCTGGTCAACTGGGCGGCCCTCGGATCGCTGGCGCTTGGCGATATCGTGGCCATCGACTTCATCCAGCGGATGATCTCGGCCGATTCGGGCCGCTCCGCGAAGCGGGGCTGCTACCTGGCCGCCGGGCTCACGCTGGTCGTGGGCCTGGCCGTCTCCCTGATCGGGCTGGCCGCGTTCCACTTCGGGAGGGAGGCCGGCTCTTCCCTGCTGATCGACCTCGCGCTGAACGATCTGCCGCTCCTGGTCGGCGGCGCCATCCTGCTCGGGATCATCGCGGCCAGCATGTCGACCGCGAGCGGCGTCGTGCTGGACCTGGCGAACGTGATCACGCGAAACCTGGTCCAGCGCCACAGCCGGTCGACCTGGGACGACGAGCGGATGCTCCGCTTCTCCCGCTGGATCGCCCTGCCCACGATGGCGGTCGCGGTCGTCTTCGCCTACGTCCGGCCCGAGCCGGGCGTCCTGCTCATTCTCGCCTTCGACATCGTCCTCGCGGGCTGCTTCGTTCCGCTCCTGCTGGGCCTGTTCTGGCGCAAGGCGAACACGACCGGTGCGCTGGCCGGCGTCCTCGCCGGCAGCGCCGCGCGGCTCGTGCTTCACTTCGCGGTCACGGACGCCTGGCGCGGCCTGGACACGCTGCTGGCCCCGGTGTTCAGCCTGATCGCGATGGTGGCGGTGTCGTTGATGACACGGAAGACCCACCGGCCCCGGCACGACGAACTCGGGCGCGTCCCGTCCGAGCGCGACCTCGTGGCGGGTCTCGACGGCTGACGGGCGGCCGCTAGTCCTTCAGTGCCTGCCAGACCGACTTCGCGATCTGAATGTCCTGCACCGCGACACCGGTCAGATCCGCGATCGTGATTTCGTCCTCGTCCGAGCGTCCCCTGGCCCTGCCGGCGATGATGTCGCCTAACTCGACGAGACCGGTTTCGGCCACGTGGCCGCCCGCCAGCGCGTAGTGCGACTCACCGTGGTCGATGCACTGCGACAGTGAATCGACGGCGCAGACACCGGCTCTTGCGAACAACGCCGGGTCCAGTTCCTGTTTGCCGGGAGCATCGCTTCCCATCGCGGTGAGGTGAGTGCCCGGCCGGATCCACTCGGCGCGGACTAGAGCACTCCTCGCCGCCGTGGCGGTGACGATCACGTTGCTGTTCTCGCAGAGGTCCTGAAGGGTCTCGGCTACCTGAATATCGAAGCCGGAATCCGACAGCTCGCTCTGGTACGCCGCCGACTGTTCGCGGCGTCGCGCCCAGACCCGGACCCGGTTGCAGTCGCGCGCATGGCGCAGGTACTCCAACTGCATGCGGGCCTGCATGCCCGCACCGACAATGCCGATGCACTCGACCGCGTCGGGCGCGAGATAGCGGGCCGCGATGCAGCCCGCAATGGCGGTTCGCACGTCGGTCAGGTAGCCCGAGTCGTCCAGCAGGGCCAACACCTCGCCGGTCTCCGCCGACAGGACGATCATCACTCCGTGGCCCGTGGGAAGACCGCGCGAAGAGTTCTCATGGAAGCCCGTGGCGATCTTGACGACGAAGACGTCATCGCCGTGGATGTGGCCGTACTTGATGTGGCAGTCGCCCGGCGGCCTGTCGAAGCCCAGATAACCGACGGCAGGAACCGTCGCCGCACCGCTCGACAGCGCGACGAATCCGGCTTCTATCAACTCGATGGCGGCGGGTACGTCGAGAACGGATCTGATCTCGTCAAGGCCCGCCGATCGCATTCCGGCAATACTACGGCGGGAATCACGCCATGACAGACCACCCGACCCTCGGTGACATCGTCCGGGCGCAGCACCGCCTGAAGGCTCACTTGCGGCCGACACCGCTCGAAGATGCCGCCGGTCTCGGCGCCGGGACGTTTCTGAAGCTGGAGAACGCCAATCGGACGCACTCGTTCAAGATACGGGGAGCGCTGAACGCCATGCTGTCGCTGGACGAGAAGGCGCTCGACCGCGGCATCATCACCGCGTCTTCGGGCAATCACGCGATGGCGGTCGCTTACGCCGCGCGTCTGTGCGGTGCATCGGCACAGATCCTGATGCCCGTCGGAACGCCGAAGAAGAAGACAAGCGGAGTGAGTCGCTACGGCGCCGGCGCCGGCGCCGAAGCCGTGCTCTTCGGTGACAATTTCGATCAGGCCGAGGCCGAAGCCCTGCGCCGCGCCCGGGGCGGCTTGACCTGGTTGTCGCCCTACAACGACAGGCGGGTGATCGCCGGGGCCGGCACGATCGGCGTCGAGATCGTCACCGAGTTGCCCCGGGTCGAAAGGGTGCTGGTCCCCGTGGGCGGCGGCGGCCTGATTTCCGGCGTCGCCACCGCCGTCAAGGAGCTCGACCCCGCGGTCGAGGTGATCGGCGTGAGTGCCGAATCGACGCCGGCGATGTTCAACGTCTTCCACGACAGCGACAGACCGCAAGTCTGGAACACCCTTGCCGAGGCGCTCTCGGGCGATATCGAGGCGGGCTCGATGACGGTGCAGATCTGCAAGCGCTACCTGGACGATGTGGTGCTCGTCGCCGAGGAGCAGATCGCGGCGGCGATGCGTTTCCTCGTCGATGTGCAGGGCTGGGTGGTCGAAGGCGGTGGCGCTGTCGGTGTGGCTGCCCTCCTGCAGGGCGCGATACCGCGCGACGGCAAGGTCACCGCGGTGGTCGTCAGCGGCGGCAATGTCGACGGAGAGACGTTGAGGCGGGTTCTCCAGCTTCCTGAACGCGCGTAGCCGCAACGCTTGAGGCAAGTAGTGGCTCGTAGGGACCCAAAGAGACGTGTCGTCCTTCCGGACGCACAGCCCGCTGACGCCGTCCGGCGTCTGGGCGATCTCCTCCGGCGTGAACTCGAGGCTGAGGGCCTCCATGTGGAAACGACTGCCAAGGACGGCGATCCCGTCCTGATCATCGGCGAGATGAAGGTCTACCCCCGGCGGTTGCTCGAAGGCCAGATCGCCGAGACCGGCGACGCCGAAGCTGTCGACCTCGACTGGCTCGCCAGGGCCCACCGCACCTACTTCCGCAACCTTCGCCGGTTTCATCCGAGTCTGGTGACCCGGTCGGCCTCCTGACCCTCTGCTGGGGATCAGACTCGGGCTCGCCGCTTCGCGGCCTCGCACGCCTTCTCCGCGGGTCAGAAGACCCGCGGCTACGGGCCGGCGCACCGGCACCCGGCATCCTCGTGCTGGCGACGGCCAGCCTGCAGCCGGCGGCGTACACTTGGCGGCCGATGCGGAACGCCCTGGCCCTCGGCCGCCGATCGATCCTGTTCTGTCTCGCGGCGGCCGCGGCCGTGGCGGGCTGCGGCGGCGACGGCAGGACGCCGCTGGTCGTGTACTCGCCGCATGGCCGGGACCTGCTGACCGTGGTCGAGCAGGCGTACGAGGAGGCGCGGCCGGACGTCGACGTCCGCTGGCTCGACATGGGGTCGCAGGAGGTCTACGACCGGATCCGTTCGGAGCGGGCGAACCCGCAGGCGGACGTCTGGTTCGGCGGTCCGGCGACGATCCTGGCGCGGGGCGCGGCGGAGGGTCTGCTGGCGCCGTCCGAGCCCTCCTGGGCCGAGGCCCTCGATCCGGCCGACCGGCACCCGGAGGGCCTCTACTACACGCTGTACCAGACGCCGACGATCATCGTGTACAACCGCGACGCGATCAGCGCGGACGAGGCGCCGGCCGACTGGGACGATCTCCTCGACGAACGCTGGCACGACGAGGTCGTGATCCGCGATCCCCTGGCGAGCGGCACGATGCGTACGATCTTCGGCAAGATCCTGGCCGACTCGGTGTCGGAAACGGGCAGCACCGAGGCCGGCTTCGACTGGCTGCGGCGGCTCGACGGACAGACCCGGGAGTACGTCCACAGCCCCGCGGTCCTGCACGAGAAGCTGACGCGCCAGGAGGGCGTGCTCACGTTGTGGGAGATGACCGACACGCTGTCCCTGATCGATCGCGGCGCGCCGATCGCCTACCGCTTTCCGGCGAGCGGCACGGCCGTGATCCAGGATTCGGTCGGCGTGGTCGCGGGCTCGGACAACGAGGACGAAGCCGAGGCCTTCGTCGACTGGCTCGGTTCGCCCGAGGCCCTCGGGCTGGCGGTGCGCGAGGCGTTCCGCCTGCCGGCGCGGCTCGACCTCGACGCCGGCGGGCTGGCGCCGTGGGTAGCCGACGTGCAGTCCCGACTCCGTCGCGCCGAGGTGGACTGGCGGATGATCGAGGAGAACGGCGCCGCGTGGATGGCGGAGTGGGACCGGGCCGTGCGCGGCCAGGGCGGAGGATGAGTCGGCGCGCCCCACGGGCTGCCAGGTGACGGCGTCCGGCGTTTCGGTCCGCTTCGACGACGTCTTCAAGGCGTTCGACGACACGGTCGTCCTCGCCGGCGTCTCGCTGACCGTCGAACCGGGTGAGATCTTCGCCCTGCTCGGCCCCAGCGGCAGCGGCAAGACGACCATGCTGCGGCTGCTGGCGGGCTTCGAGCAGCTCGACCGGGGCCGGCTGCTGATCGCGGACGAGGCCGTCGAACACCTGCCGCCGGCGCGCCGCGGAGTGGGCATGCTATTCCAGAGCTACGCGCTCTTTCCGCACCTGAGCGTGGCCGAGAACGTGGCCTTCGGCCTGAAGGTGCGCGGCGGCGCGCAGGGCGAGGCGGATGCCCGCGTGGCCGAGATGCTCGAACTCGTACGACTCTCCGGCTTCGAGCAGCGGCGGATCGCCGAGCTTTCGGGCGGCCAGCAGCAGCGCGTGGCTCTGGCCCGCGCGCTGGCGCCGCGGCCACGCGTGCTGCTGCTCGATGAACCGCTGTCCAACCTCGACCCGGCACTTCGGGAGGAAACCCGGGCCGACCTGCGACACACGGTCAAGCAGACCGGCATCACGACCGTGCTGGTTACCCACGAGCAGGAGGAGGCCTTCGAGCTCGGCGAGCGGATCGGCCTGCTGAACGAGGGAGGCCTGGAGCAGGTCGGCGGGCCGGCCGAGCTCTACCGGGATCCCGCTTCGCGTTTCGTTGCCACCTTCGTCGGCCGCTGCTCCGTGCTTTCGGGGGTCGTTCTGGAGCGGCACGGCGGCGACGAACTGACGGTGCGCCTGGAATCGCAGCCGCAGGCTGAGCCCTGGCTGTGCCGGGGCGACAGTGGACTTCGGACGGGAGAGCAGGTCGACGTCTGCGTCCGTCCGGAGGCCCTGGAACTGTCGACGGACGGCGGGTCGGGGTTGGCCGGCCGGATCGAGGCGGAGCGCTTCACCGGCAGCAACAGCTTCTACACGGTGCGCCTTGCGTCGACCCGGAGTGACGCAGGGGACGGCTCGGCGGCGGGGCCGGCCATTGAGGTGGCGATGCCGGGAACCGCGGCGAGCTTGAGTGGCGCCTGCGTCGTGCGGCAGCTTGCCGGGGAGCCGCCCTCGGTGTTTGCTGGAGCTTCGACGGAGTCCGATCCTTGAGCGCCGCCGGGACCGGCCGACGGGCGCCGCAACTCCGGTCGCTCATGCCGTGGCTGGTGCTGGCGTTCCTGGTCTGGCTCGTCGGCTACCCGCTGCTCGTCGTCGCGGCGGAGGCCTTCGGCATCGGCAGCCCCGACGGAGGCGGCCCGACGACCGAGGCGTTCCGGTCCTTCTTCACTCGTGCCGACGAGTGGAACGCGATGTGGCGGACGCTCTGGATCTCCGTGCTCTCCACTCTCGCCGCGGCCGCGATCGGCGTGCCGCTGGGCTTCCTGTTCGAGCGCAACGAGATCCCGGGCCGGCGCCTGCTCGGCGCCCTGGTCGCGTTGCCGGTGGCGCTGCCTCCGCTGGTCGGCGTCATCGCGTTCCTCTTTCTCTACGGCGAGAGCGGGCTGGCGGCGCGCGGGCTCCAGACCCTGGGGCTGGACGTGTCCTGGAGGCTCACCGGGGCGTGGGCGATCCTCCTGGTCCACGCGTACTCGATGTACGTCTACTTCTACCTGTTCACCCGGGCTGGACTGTCCGGGCAGGACGGGGCGGCCATCGAGGCGGCGCAGAGCCTGGGCGCGAGCCGGCGGCAGATCCTCTTCCGGGTCACGCTGCCGCGGCTCCGTCCCGCGCTGGCCGGGGCGACGCTGCTCACGTTCATGACCTCGCTCGGCTCGTTCTCCGCTCCCTACATCTTCGGCGGCGGGTTCCGGGTGATGACGACCCAGATCGTGGCGTCGAAGCTGAACGGCGAGCTGCGGATGGCGTACGTCGAGACGACGATGCTGGCGCTCCTGGCGTTCGCTTCGCTGCTGCTGCTGCGCCGGATCGATCCGGGCCTGGACCTGGCGTCGGGCGCGCGCGGCACGCCGCCGGCGCGCCGCCGCCTGCATGGCCAGGGCGCACGGGTCGCCGCCGCGGCGGGCGGCTGGGTTCTCGCAGGCGTGCTGTTGCTGCCGCACGCGACGCTGATCCTGATGTCGCTCGTGCCGCCGAACACCTGGACGGTCGAGGCGTTCCCGCCGGTGCTCGGGCTCGTCAACTACGGGGATCTCCTGTCGTCGGCCGAACGGCTGCGACCGGCGTTGAACTCGATCTGGATGGCGGCCGCGGCGACGCTGGCGGCGGTGGTGGTCGGGGTGATGGCGGCGCGGCTGTCGCTCCGGCGGGGCGGCCTCCCCGGGCGCGCGCTCGAGGCGATGATGACCCTGCCCTGGGCGATACCCGGCACCGTGTTCGCCCTGGCCCTGGCGGCGGCGATGAGCGTCAACGCGCCCTGGGTCGGCCGCTTCGTGCTCGTGGGCACGCTGTGGATCCTGCCGCTGGCGTACCTGGTGCGCTCCCTGCCGTTGACGGGCCGCTCCATCTTCGCCGGCCTGCGCCAGCTCGACCCGCGCCTGGAGGAAGCGGCGGCGAGTCTCGGCGCCGGCTCGTTGAGGACGGTTCTCCAGATCGTGCTGCCCCTGTTGCGTCCGGCGGTGATCGCCGGCGCGGGCCTGGCCTTCATCACGATGCTCGGCGATTTCGTGACCTCGATCGTGCTCTACACCTACGACACCCGTCCCATCTCGATCGAGATCCAGTCCAGCCTGCGAATCCAGGAGACGGGCATCGCCGCCGCGTACGGGGTGCTGCTGATGCTGCTGAGCGCGGCCGCGTTCATCGCCTGGGACGACCGGGCCGGCGGCCGCCTCTGACGTGGCTCGCCTGATCCATTCTCCGCTGGTCGCTCGGAAGTCGGGCTGTCCTCTGCCTTGGCTCGCTTGATTCGCCATCGCCTGGCGGCCCTCATGGTGGTCGCCTTCGTCAGCACGCTGGGCGAGTTCCTGGTCGTGGCGCTCCTGCCGTTCTACGCCGAGCGCTACGGCGCGACGCCCCTGGAAATCGGCGCTCTGGTGTCCGCCTTCGCCCTGGCGTCGATGGCTACCGCTCCGCTCTGGGGGCGGCTCGCGGACCGCAGAGGCCGGAGGCCGGCGCTGCTCCTCGGCCTCGTCGTGTCGGCGGCGGGCTACCTGCTCTTCGGCCTGGCCCAGTCGCTCGAACTGCTGCTGGTGGCCCGCCTGGTGCACGGTGTCGGCGGCGGCACGGTGCCGGTGGTGTTCGCCTACATCGCCGACTCGGTCACCGGGGAACGGCGCGCCGAGGGCATCGGCTGGGTCACCGCGGTCACGAGCTCCGCGGCGATGATCGGCCCGGCCGTGGGCGGCCTCGCAGGCCAGCTTCATCCAGCCGGCGCCGGCGCCGTGGCCGCGGCCTTCAGCCTGGCGGCAGCGGTGTTCGCGCGCTTCTGGCTGCCGGAGTCACGGCAGAGAAGGGAAGGGGAGCAGGGGGAGGAGACGCACTACTCGATCCTTGGTGCGGTCGGTCGCGTGGCCGCGCAGCCGCTGCGTCCGCTGAACCTGCTGATCTGGATCTACGCGGCCGGACAGATCGGCATGGCAGGGATGACCGCGATCATCGGCCTCTACCTCGGTCGCCGTTTCGGTGTCGACGAGTCGAACATCGGCCTGTTCTTCTTCTACCTGGGCGGTCTGTCGATCGCCTTCCGCGTCTTCGTTCTGGGGCCGGCGGTTCGGCGCTTCGGCGAGATCAGGGTCCTGCGCGCCGGCGCCGTGAGCTTCGGCGTCGGGTTGATCGCCATTCCCTTCGCCACCGGTCTGTGGACGCTGGGAGCGGCGATCTTCCTGGTCCCGCTGGGAACGTCGCTGCTCTTCCCCTGCACGACCTCCCAGGTCTCGAAACGCGCCCCGGGAAGCGGCGTGGTGGGGCAGGTGCTCGGCGTGCAGCAGGCGTACGGCAACGGCAGCAAGATCGCGGCGCCGCTCGCTGCGGCCTACCTCTTCCAGGCCGTGTCTCCGGAGGCGCCGTTCGTCGCTATCGGGGCGATTCTGATCGTGGCGGCGGCGATGTCCGCGCGAGTACGCGCTGAGCCTGCCGGGTAACCTCTCTCAACAGGGAGGTAACAGGCATGCCGCAGTTCTCGTTGTCCGCGCTGTCGGCCGGTACCCTGCTCGAGGCGGCGGGGATGCTGCTGCTGTTCATCGGCTTTCTCTTCGTGGGTTCGATGGTCCTGCCGGGACGGCGGGTCGCCGGGCCCGAACTCGAGGGGGAAACCCGCGTCTACAAGCTGAACGGCCTCGCCCTGTTCCTCGTCACCGTGACCCTCGGCATGGTCGCCCAGGGGTTCGGCTGGTTCTCCTTCTCCGTGCTGCACACCCACTTCGCGGCCCTGTTCGTCGTCGCGAACGTGTTCTCCCTTGTCGTCACGGCCTGGCTCTACTTCCGGGGGGCACGGGCCAGGACCGCCTCGGCGGAAGATGGTCGAGGGTTCCTGATGGGCTCGGAGCTCAACCCGACCCTCTTCGGGGTGGACCTGAAGATGTTCAGCTACCGCCCGTCGCTCATCGGCCTGGCGGTGTTCAACCTGTCCTTCGCGGCCGTGCAGTACGAGAGCACCGGCCGGCTGACGCTCGCGATGGCCGTCTACCAGGCGATCACCTTCGTGTACGTCTTCAACTACTTCCAGTTCGAGTACGGAATGGTCCACACCTGGGACATCATCGCCGAGCGTTTCGGGCTGGGCCTGGTCTGGGGCGACTATGTCCTCGTGCCGTTCTTCTACTGCCTTGCCGGGTGGTGGCTGGTCGACGCGCCGGACGCCCTGCCGCCGGTCGCGGCGGTCGGGATCGTCCTGCTCGCCGCCTTCGGCTTCTGGCTCTTCCGGGGGGCCAACGAGCAGAAGCACCGCTTCAAGCAGGACCCGAACGTGAGGATCTGGGGGCGGCCCGCCGAAACCCTGGACGGCCGTCTCCTGGTCTCGGGCTTCTGGGGCAAGGGCCGGCATCTCAACTACACGGGCGAGATCTGCGTCTACTTAGCGTTCACGCTGACGACCGGCTTCGTCTCCTGGGTGCCCTTCCTGGTCCCGGCGTGGCTCACGGGGCTGCTGCTGCACCGCTCGAGGCGCGACGACCGCCGCTGCCGCGCGAAGTACGGCGAGCTGTGGGAGCGCTACACGAAGCGGGTGCGCTACTCGGTGCTGCCGTTCATTCCGTAGGCTCCCCTCCCAGGATCGCCGGAAGCTGGGTGTTGAGACCGACGGCGTTCTCGATGTCGAGCTGGAACGCGATGCCGGCGCCGCTCTCGCTCTCGAAGCGGGCGGTGTCACGGATCGATTCCAGGATCGCCCGTGCCCTCGCTGCGGCGACCACGAAGAGCACGACATCCCGCTTGGCGGTGAGTTCCAGCCCGAAGAACGTGCTCTCGGGCTCCAGCCCCTCGCCGCGAACGCTGGTGATCACGGTTGCCCCGGTGGCGCCCGCCGTCCGGCCCGCCTCGATCACTGCGTCGATCCTGTCGTCGTCGACCAGGGCCACGATGAGTTTCAGCTCCATGGTTTCAGCTCCCGGGGTTTTTCGTTGGGTTCCGCCTTCGGCCAAGCCGGGATGCGACCCACGCGTATCCCAGCACCGACACAATGGGGAACACACTGGCGAAGGCGATCAGTCCGAACCCGTCGATCAGAGGGCTGCGTCCAGGCACGCTCGCGGCGAGGCCGAGTCCGAGCGCCGCGACGACGGGAACCGTCACCGTGGAGGTGGTCACGCCGCCCGAATCGTAGGCCAGCGGCACGATGGCGCGCTGCGCGCGGATGGTCTGGAGGATGACGACGGCGTAGGCCGCGACGATGTACCAGGCAAGCGGCGTGCCGGTCACGATGCGCAGACAGCCGAGCGCGACACCCGCGGCGACCCCGACCGCGACGGCGATACGTAGCCCGGTGGCGCCGACGGACCCGCCCGAAATCTCTTCCGCCTTGACCGCCACCGCGATCAGCGACGGCTCGGCGATCGTGGTGGCGAAGCCGGTCGCGGCCGCGAAGGCGTAGACCGGCAGATAGCCGGACCAGCCCGTCCCGCCGATCCGCTCTGGTGCCGTCAGCTGGCGTGCCATGGTCTCTCCCAGAGGGAACAGCGCCTCATCCAGCCCGATCAGGAACAGCGTGAGGCCAACCAGGACATAGACGAAACCGATCGCGATGCGGCGGAGCCTGGGTGGGCGGCGGCGCAGCACAGCGAACTGAAAGACGGCCAGGATCGCGACGATCGGCGCGACGTCCAGCAGGGTGGAGAGCGCGGTGCCCTGAAACAGGGCCAGACGCTCGGCGATCACGACAGCACCCCGTAGGCCAGGACGCCGATCATCGGCGTCAGGCTGGCAAAGGCGATCAGTCCGAATCCGTCCACCATCGGGTTGCGCCCCCCGATCGACCCGGCGAGCCCGATGCCGAGCGCGGTGACCAGCGGAACGGTGATCGTGCTGGTGGTCACGCCACCCGAATCGTAGGCCACGCCGACGATCTCGTCCGGCGCGAAGGGCGTCAAGGCGGTGACGATCAGATAGCCGCCGATGATCATCCAGTGCAGCGGCCAGCCCTTGAGTATCCGCAGCACACCGAGGACGATCGCCACGCCGACGGCGATGGCGACCACCATGCGAAGCTCGAAGGCGTAGGCCGTGCGCGCCTCCGTGCCGTCGGCGATGGCGCCCGCTCCCGCCGCGATATCGGCTGCCTTCGCTGCCACCGCGATCAACGCCGGCTCGGCGACCGTTGTGCCGAAGCCGAGACAGAAGGCGAAGGCGAGCAGCGCTGCCGCGTTCCCCTTGCGCGCAAAGGCATCGGCCATCGCCTCGCCGATGGGGAACAAGGCGGTTTCCAGCCCCTGCATGAACAGCACAAGGCCAAGCACGACGCAGACGGTGCCGAACGACACCCTGCCGATGTCGGGGAAGGGCTGTTGCAGCACGGCGACCTGGAAGAAGGCGATCACCAGAAAGATGGGAGCCAGATCGCGCAGCGCGTCGAGGAAACGGCGCATCAAGGCAGACGAGGTACTGAACATCGTGACCGGCCCGTGGCAATGAAGAAGACCGCGGCGGGCGCCGCCGACGATACTTCTCCTCCCGATTTCAGCAGCGACTTGTTGCGCTACGGTGAAGTGGCTCTCTTCGCCAGACGCGAGAAGGGCGCGGCCAGAGGCCGCGCCCTTTGAAGACTTGGTAGCGGGGGCAGGATTTGAACCTGCGACCTTTGGGTTATGAGCCCAATGAGCTACCAGACTGCTCCACCCCGCGTCAGGACGGAAAATGGTGGCATAGCGGGATAGGGATGTCAACCTGTTCGGCGGTCGGATCCGGGCCGTGCGGACGGCCACGGAGAAGTCGGCCGGCAGCAACGGAAAGTCCTGCTCGTGTAGGCTTTCTCCCGTGTCGACGACGCCGAAAGAAGGGCGCGAACGGTTGCGGGAGCGCCTGGATCGCTGGCGCGAGAGGGCTCAGCGTTCGCTGCCGACGTTGATCGGCGTGGGCCTGATCCTGGCCCTCCTGTTTCTTGCGAGGGCGGGCTCCGAGAGCTACGCGGGGCTGGCTGAACTGGCGGAGCGCGAGGCGGAACTCGAGATCGACCTCGAGGAAACCCGGTTGCGCGTGGATCGACTCAGCCGCAGGGTGGAGTTGCTCCAGGACGATCCCGTGGTGCTGGAGCGGCTGGCGCGCGAGGAACTGGGCCTGGTGAAGCCGGGCGACACGGTTGTCGTCCTGCCGCAGACGGACGACTGACTCCGGCTTCCCCGACCGGTGTCCGCGTGGCGTGAACTGGGCCGCCGCATTCGTCGGGGCCGGGACTACCGCGAGTTGGCGGATGCGAAGCGGGCGGCGGTCGTCGGTCTTCCGGTGCGGGCGGCCGCGGTCGTGTTCGAGCTGCTGGCGGAGGATCGGGAAGGAGCGCAGCTCGTCGTCGTACCGAGCGAGAACGAGGTTCTGGCCTGGACCGAGGCCGCGGGGCTGCTGCGGGGGCCGGGCCGGGCGCGGCTCATCCCCTTTCCGTCGCCGGCGCTGACGCCCTACCAGCAGGCGGAGGCCTCGCTGCTGGTGCGTGCCCAGGAGAGCACGGCCTACGATGCCCTGCTCGGAGCTTCGAGAGTCACCGTCGTCTGTACGCCGCGGGCCCTGTTCCACCGCCTGGCGCGGCCGGACGCGTTCCTCGGGTCAGTAGTCGAACTCGAGGTCGGCGGCCAGGCCACGCCCGAAGAGCTCTTGCCCCGTCTGCTCGCCCACGGCTACCGGCGGAGCGACCTCGTGGCGGCGGTCGGCGCGGTGGCGCAGCGGGGCGGCGTGTTCGATCTCTTCGCGCCCGGCGAACCCCGACCGGCGCGTCTCGACCTGTTCGGCGACACGGTCGAGAGCATTCACCGCTTCGATCCGTCCACCCAGCGTTCCGAGGAGCCGATCGAGTCGCTCCGGATCCGGCCGCTGACGCCCTTCGTCGCCGGGCCGGAGCGGGCGGCCGATCTGTCGGCGCTGCTGCTGGAAGAGCGTGGCGGCGACCTGTCGGACCAGGCTCGGGCCCAACTGGAGGAGATGGCGGCGGGGGAACCCTTCGACGGCTGGGAGAAGTACCTGCCCCTGCTCGAGCCGGGCACGAGCCTCGGCGAGGTGATGGCGGACGCTTCGGTGGTCGTGGTCGATCCCGAGCGGGTGAGCGGGGAGGTCGAACAGCACGCCGGGCTGTTGTGGGAGGAGTACGCGCGGCGTTGCGACGACGGCGAGATCGCGGCCGAACCGGAGCGGTTGACGGTGCCGGCGGACCAGGTGCTGGAGCTCGTCGAGCGGGCGGCGTTCCGGGTCGGCGGGACATTCGATCGGGCCCCTGGCGATCCGGCTTCGGGAGGGCGGCGCCTCCGGGTCGACTTCGGCGCGGTCGAGACGGACGTGCTGATCGATCAGCTTCCCCGTTTCCCGCGTGAAGTCGAGACCGCCGCCGCGCGCGGCGACGACCTCTGGCTGGTGGCCCGTTCCGAACGGCACGAGGCGCTTCGCCAGACGCTGGGCCGCCGCGAGATCGACTGGGACGGCGGCGCGGTGCGGCTGGTCGACGGCGAACTGGGGCGGGGCTTCCGGCTGCCGCACGCCGGTCTCGTGCTCTACGGCGAGGGTCAGCTCTTCCGCCAGAGGCTCTCCACGAGCCGCCGTCGCCGCCGGATGGGTCCCTTCGTCTCCGGTCTGCGCGATCTGCGCGTCGGCGAGTTCGTGGTCCACGAGGATCACGGCATCGGTCAGTTCCTGGGGCTCAAGACCCTCGACGGTCCGTCCGGCGAGGGTCCGGCGGCTGCGGCCGATCCGCTCCGGCAGCAGCAGGCGCGCGCGGTCGAGGTGATGGAGCTTCTCTACTCGGCTGGGCGGACCCTGCTCCTGCCGCTGACTCGCCTGGACGAGATCGAGCGTTACAGCGGCATCGACGGCATCGCGCCCCGCTTGGACCAGTTGGGCGGGAGTAGCTGGGCGAAGAAGAAGAGCCGGATCCGGCGCAGTCTGAAGGCGATCGCGACCGACCTGCTGAAGCTCTACGCGGAGCGCCGGCTGGCGCAGGCGGTCCCCATGGACGGGGACAGCGACCGGCAACTCCAGTTCGAGAGCGCCTTCCCCTACGAGGAAACGCCCGATCAACTGGAAGCCGTACGGACGATCAAGGAGGACCTTGCCCGCGACCGGCCGATGGACCGCCTGCTGTGCGGCGACGTCGGCTTCGGCAAGACGGAAGTCGCGATGCGGGCGGCGTTCAAGGCGGTCGACAACGGGCTGCAGGTCGCGGTCCTGGCGCCGACGACGATCCTCGCCGACCAGCACCTGCGGACGTTCCGGCGGCGATTCCAGGGTTTCAACGTCGAGGTCGAGATGGTGTCGCGGTTTCGGTCGGCGGCCGAGATTCGGGCGATCCGGGCCCGCCTCGCCGCCGGGGAGATTCACGTTCTGATCGGCACCCACCGCTTGCTCAGCCGGGACATCGACATGCCGTGCTTGGGTCTGGTCGTGATCGACGAGGAGCAGCGCTTCGGCGTCGCCCAGAAGGAGCGGCTGCGCGAACTCCGGCGCAACGTCCACGTGCTGGCGATGTCGGCGACGCCGGTGCCGCGCACCCTGCAGCTGTCCCTGGCCGGCGTGAGGGACCTGTCCCTGATCGAGTCGCCGCCGCGCGACCGCATGGCGGTGGAGACCAGGATCCTGCCGTTCTCGGGCGACCTCGTGCGCGAAGCGATCGAGTTCGAGGTGGAGCGCGGGGGCCAGGTGTTCTACGTCTACAACCGGGTCGAGGACATCGAGGGGATCCTCCGCTATCTGCGCGAACTGGTCCCGGGGCTCAGGATCACCGTCGGTCACGGGCAGATGGAGGAGGCGGAGCTGGGCCGGCGCATGCGCGCCTTCACCGCGGGCGAGTACGACCTGCTGCTCGCGACGACGATCATCGAGAACGGAATCGACATTCCGAACGTGAACACGATGCTCGTCCACCGAGCCGACCGGTTCGGCCTGGCCCAGCTCTACCAGTTGCGGGGCCGGGTGGGCCGCAGCGATCAGCTCGGTTACTGCTATCTGCTGGCGCCGCCGGACACCGTGCTGTCGGAGGAGGCGCGCAGACGGCTCGTGGCGATCCGTGAGTTCACGGAGCTCGGGGCGGGTTTCCGGATCGCCGCTCGCGACCTGGAGATCCGCGGCGCGGGTAACCTGCTCGGCGCCGAACAGAGCGGTCACATCGCGGAGGTCGGCATCGAGACCTACATGAAGATGCTGGAGCATGCGATCGCCGAACTGCGCGGCGAGACGCCGTCGGAGGTTCCCTCCGCGACGATCAGCCTGCCCGCGGCCATGTCGATACCGGAGGACTACATCGGCGAGATCTCGCTGCGGCTGGAGATCTACCGTCGCCTGGCGGACGCCGCGGAGGATCCGGCCATGCTGCTCGCGGAACTGCGCGACCGTTTCGGTCCGCCGCCCGAACCCGTCCACACCCTGATCCAGGGGGCCGAACTGAAGCGGATCGCGGAGGGTGTCGGCGTCCAGGCGATCGCCCACCGCGATGACCTGCTGACGATCCGCCTGCGCCGCGACGCGAAGGTCGATGTCGAGCGGCTGATCCGCTTCGTGTCCGAACGGGAAGGCGCCGCCTTCGCACCGGACGGCGTGCTGACGCTGCGGGACGTCCCGGGACGGGAGTCGATGGAGATCTCGCTGCAACTGCTGGAGCTTCTCTCGGGCGAGGCCCAGCGGCGCCTGGGCGCCGTGGAGACGGTCCATTGAACCCGGTGCGCGTGCCGCGGCCCTCGGTGTGGCTGTTGGCGGCCTTGTTCCCTGCCTGCGCGGGCAGCCTGCCGGAAGGTGTGGTCGTGCGGATCGGCGTCGAGGAGAAGAGCTACGAGGACTTCGACCGCTACGTCATGGAGGTCCTGGATGTCGATGCCTCCCGGTCGAGCAGCGACGTGCTGTCGCGGTTGTTCGAGCGGTTCGTCGACGACCAGCTCCTGTTGCGATGGGCCCGGGACCGGGGATTCGCGGACGAAACGGCGACCTCGCACGAGGCTGCTGCCTCGCTGCTGGAGGCTTCGCAGCCCGATATCTCCACGACCGATGTCGAGCGCTACTACGCGGAGCACCGGAGCGACTTCCAGCGGCCCGCCCGGGCGCGGCTGCGCCAGATCCTGGTCGAGGATCGTGCAAGCGCGGAGCTGGCGGTGGCTGAACTCGAGGCCGGGGTCGACTTCGGCGAGGTGGCGCGGATCCGTTCCATCGGACCGAGCGCCCCGGACGGGGGCTTCCAGGGCGAACTGTCGCGGGAGGACCTGCCCGGCGCCCTCGCCGACGTCGTGTTCGCGCTCGAGGAGGGTGAGTGGAGCGAACTGCTGGAGGCCGACTACGGTTTTCGGATCTTCCAGGTCGAACGATTTCTGCCCGACGAGACGCTGTCGCTCCAGGTCGCGGCGCCTTCGATCCGGTCCCGGCTTGTCGCCGAACGAAGCGAAGCGCTGATCCGGCAGGCGATCGAAGAGGCGAGGCGGGAATACAATCTGCGGGTTGCGGTTTCACGATTACCGTTCGAGTACAGCGGTCCCTACCGCGCCTCCGCAACGGAGTAAGGAAGACGACATGAGCCGAGTCAGAGCACGAACGTGGAGTCTCCCGGGTGGCGCTGCGCCATTGGCGGTCGCGACGCTGGTCACGGCTCTGGGTGCGTTGCCGGCGGCCGGACAGTCGGAGCCGGGCCGGGAGAACCGCGTCGTCCTGCGGGTCAACGACCGGATCGTGACCCTCTACGAGTACCAGAGGGCGCTTGCGGTGCAGATCCGCGACATCCGGAACGCGCCGGGGCTTACCGACCCGCGGCGTCAGGAGCTGCTCGGCGAGGCCGGCCGGATGATCATGAAGGCGCTGTTCGAGGAGCAGTTGATCCTCTCCCGCGCGGACCAGCTCGCCGTGGTCGTCGACGAGAGCGATGTCGAGGAGCAGATCCGGGCGATGTGGGAACGGGCCGGCATCGAGACCGAGGAGCAGTTCCAGGACGCCCTCGCCCAGCAGGGCATGCGCGAGGAGGACTTCCGCGACCAGATGCGCAAGCAGTTGCGGACCAACATCGTGCGCGGCCGCGAGGTCGCGCCGCGGGTCGACCTCGCGGATGAGGACCTGCGCAGGTTCTACCGCGACAACGAGGAGCGTTTCGCGATCTCCGAGCGGGCCCGGTTCGAGGAGGTAGTGATCCTCGAAGGCGTCGTTCCGGCGGACCGGATGGCGCCATTGGCGTCGCTGGCGCGGACCCGGCTCACGGCCGGAACCGAGGCGACGGAGGTAGTGGAGGGCCTCGGTGAAGGAGCGACCGCCGTTGATGTCGGCTGGGTGACGCCTGGCGACCTGGCTGCCGAGCTGGACGCCGTTGCCTGGGATCTGCAACCGGGGGACGTGGCGGACGCCGTCGCCGCGCGAGGCGGCCTCCACGTGCTGAAGATGCTCGAGCGCGAGCCCGCTTCCGTGCAGCCCTTCGAGGACGTGCGGGAAGCGATCGAGCGGGAGGAACGCGGCCGTCTCTTCGACGAGGAGTACCTTCTCTACATGGAGGAGCTTGCGGACGCCGCCTACATCGTCGAGCGCCTGCCGGAGGAAGCGGTGGGCTACCGGCCGGTCGCGACGCAGTCGCTCGATTCCGACGCTCTCGGGCTGCTCAGTCGTTTCGGGCCCGACGCGGGTGTTCAGCCCGATGCGGACGATCAGGACGCGGAAGAGCCCGCGACCGAAGAGAGCGACGACGCACCCGACGCCCGGCCCTGAACTGGCCCGCACACTGGGTGCGTCGGCGCCCTCGCCGGCGGCCTGCAGAACGCGCCGACCGCCAGGCCGGCGCCGCTTTGGCGCCGCTCCGAAGGACGTTGAGCACCTCGATTCCCAAGTGGAACAAAGTGGTCTGAAGTAGACAAGAATGGCCCAGCGGTGCTAGTGTTCCGCCTCTGAGCGTCAGATGGTGGGCAATTCCGCCCACCTGACTCTCGGGGCGTGAACGATGTTTCGAGGGCATGCAGAGGCCAAGATCGACGCCAAGGGTCGGCTCAAGGTGCCGAGCGTCTTCCTCCGCCCGCTTCAGGAGCGTTACGGCCCGGACATCTTCACGACGTCGCTGCGCGGCGATTGCGCGTGGATCTACCCCTTGCCCGTGTGGGAAGAGGAGGAGGACCGCCTCGGGAGGCTGCCCTCGTCCAACACGCGCCGGCGGGACTACCTGCGCCGGATCAGCTACTTCGGCCAGCAGAGTCGACTGGATTCCCAGGGCCGGCTGATGGTTCCGGGCCGGCTGCGCGAGCGGGCGGGCATCGAGGGCGAGGTCGTCCTCTTCGGCAAGACGGACCATCTGGAGGTCTGGAACCTCGAGCGGATCGAGAACGAGATCGAGGCCAGGCCGTTCACCGACGAGGACCTCGATGAGCTCACGCGGGACCTCGACGCGCTCGAAGCAAACGGGCACCGGGACGGCTAGCGATGTGGCCGACCGAACCGTCTCTCATCTTCCCGTCCTGGTTGACGAGGTGCTGCGGTTCCTCGCGCCCGAACGGGGCGGCTGGTTCGTCGACTGCACGGTCGGCCTGGGCGGTCACGCGGCCGAAGTGCTGCGGCGCCACCCCGAGGCTTCGGTCCTGGGCATCGACCGGGACACGGAGGCCCTGCAACACGCCTCGGCCCGGCTGCGCGCGTTCGGCCCGAGGGCGCGCGTCGTCCACGGCAACTTCGAGTCGGTCCGGGAGATCGTGGCGGCGGCGGACATCGGCCAGCCGGCCGGAGTCCTCGCCGACCTGGGCGTTTCGTCGCTCCAGCTGGATCGGCCGGAACGCGGCTTCAGTTTCATGCGGTCCGGGCCGCTCGACATGCGGATGGACCAATCGCCCGGATCGGCAACGAGGACAGCGAGGGACGTAGTGAATCTGGAATCCCAAAGCGTTTTGGAGACGGTGCTGCGCGACTACGGCGAGGAGCGGCAGGCTCGCAGGATCGCGCGGGCGATCGTCGAGCGCCGCCGTCGCGAGCCGATCGAAACCACGGATGACCTGCGCGATCTGGTTCACGAGGCGGTCGGCGCCTCCAGGGTGCGGCGTGGCCGCGCCCTGCGGGCCGGCGCCCGGTCGATCGACGCGGCGACGAAGACGTTCCAGGCACTCCGCATCGCGGTGAACGAGGAGCTGTCCGGCCTCGGAGCGTCTCTTGAACAGGCGATGAAGCTGCTCGAGCGGGACGGGCGACTGGTGGTCATTTCGTACCACAGCCTGGAGGACCGGATCGTCAAGCACCGTCTGCGCGCGAACGCCCTGGGCGAAGTGGATCCGATCACCGGCCGGCCTCGCGTCGAGACCCGTCTGATCGAGCTGATGACGCGGAAGCCGATCCGGCCCGAGCCGAGCGAGGTGCAGTACAACCCGAGGTCGCGGTCCGCCCGGTTGCGGGCGGCGAGGCGCCTCTAGCGGGGTGGCCGCCAGGGAACCGGTACGGTGAAGACCGGCTACAGCGTCAGCAAGGAGGTCGCGAATCCCTTCCTGGTGCGCCAGCGGGATCCCGGTCGCCTGCGCGGCCTGTGGCCGGTGTTCGCGATCCTGCTGCCGTTCGCGGCGGCCGTGTTCGCGTACACCTGGGTGCATGAACAGGGACTCGAAGCCGGCTACCGGATCGAGGAACTCGAGCGGCGCCTGGAGGAGCTGCGGCAGCAGGAGCTTCGGCTCGAACTGGAGGCCACGCGGCTCAGCCGGCCGGAGCGGCTCTCTGCCCTGGCTCTGGAAGAGCTCGGGATGGCGCCGCCGACACTGGACCAGATGGTCTTCCTGAGTTCCGAGAGCGTGTCCCTCCTGCAGGCCCGTGCGGTCGCGGAGGCGGCGCAGTGAGCACGCTGGGACCCCGGGCGCGGAGCGCCCGCCGCCGCTACGTCGGAAGGTTGGCGGTGCTGGTCGCGTTCTGTGGTCTGTGGATGGGTGCGATTGCCGTTCGGCTGTTCGACCTGCAGATCAGCGGGGCTGACGAGTACCGCGAACGGGCCGCCCGCCAGCAGCGAAGCGAAGTCGTCCTGAATCCCAAGCGGGGAACGATCTACGACGCCCGCCGCAGGCCACTCGCCGTTTCGGTGGGGACGCGCACGCTCTACGCCGAAACCGCGAAGGTGGGCGAGCCGGCGGTCGTTGCCGCGGAGATCGCTCCCCTGGTCGGCCGGTCCAGGGAACGGATCGAGGCGTTGCTCAACAAACCGGGCCATGTGCCCCTGGCGCGCAAGCTCGATCGCGAGGTTGCCGACCGGATCGACCTGTCCGCGTTCCCCGGCCTTTACTTCCTGGGCGAGAGCAAGCGCAAGTACCCGATGGGCCCCCTGATGGCTCACGTGCTCGGCTTCGTCGGCACGGACCGCAGCCTCGCCGGCCTGGAGTACCGCTACGACAGGGAAGTGGCGGGCGAATCGGTCAGAAGGCACGTCCTTCGCGATGGCCAGCAGCGACTGGTCGTGGTTGCCGGTTCCTTGGGCGAACCGAAACCGGGGGCGGACCTCCATCTGACGATCGACGCGACGATCCAGCACCTCGCCGAGCGCGCCCTGCGCGAAACGATCGAGTCGTCGGGCGCCAGTGCCGGCAGTGTCGTCATCCTGGCCCCCGAGGATTCGGCGGTCCTGGCGATGGCCTCCTACCCGACCTTCGATCCGAACCGCTTCGGCGATTTCGGCCCGAACGAACGGCGGAACCGTGCGTTGCAGGACTCCTACGAACCGGGCTCGACGTTCAAGATGATCACGGCGGCCGGAGCGTTCGAACGAGGCGTCGTGCACCCCGACCAGATCATCGACTGCGGCAACGGCCGGATCCGCGTCGGCAAGGCCCTGATCAAGGACCACAAGCCGTTTCCGGAACTCACCTTCCGCACCGCGATCGCCAGGTCGAGCAACGTCTGCGCGATCAAGGCGGGCGGCCTGGCCGGATCTGAGACGATGCAGGAGCTGGTCACGGCGTTCGGTTTCGGCGAGGTCACCGGCATCGACCTCGACGGCGAACACCCGGGCATCGTTCCGCTACGGGTCTGGGACCAGGAGACGACGGCGTACGCCTCGATGGGCCACGGTATCGCGGTGACGCCCCTCCAGCTCGCGAATGCCTACGCCGCGGTCGCCAACGGCGGAGTCTGGAACCGGCCCTACCTGGTGCGTGCGCTGGAACGGGAAGGGGAGGTCGTCGACATGCGACCCAGCAACCGTGGCCATCGCGTGCTCTCCAGGGCGACGGCGTACCGGGTGATCCGCCTGCTCGAGGAGGTCGTCGTCAGCGGCACGGGCCGCAAGGCGGCGATCGCCGGCTACCGGGTGGCCGGCAAGACGGGCACGGCCGAGAAGTCGGACGCTTCCGGGTACTCGGAGACCGGCCGCGTCGCCGGTTTCGTCGGCATCGCTCCAGCGCGGGCGCCGCGCCTGGTCTGCCTGGTGATGATCGATGAGCCGACCGTCTCGACCTCCGGCGGCGAAGTGGCGGCGCCGGCCTTTCAGCGCATCATCAGCGAAGCTCTGTTCTATCTCGGCGCGACGCCGTCGCGCCAGCCGATGGGCTGGAGTCAGCCCGTCTGGTTGCAGCCGGCGCCCGCGCCGCTCGAAGGACCGCCGCAAGTCCGGGTCGCGGCTGCGGGCGGCCAGTCTGCGGGCCCCGATCAGGATGACGCGTCGACGGAGGGCGAGTTGTGGACGGCGGCGGGATCGAGCTGATGAGACTCGGCGACGCGGTCGCCGACCTGCCTCTGCGCTCGGAGCTGAGCCTTCCCGCGGCCGACACGGAAGTCACGGGGATTCAGCACGACTCCCGGCGCATCGGAAGCGGCGACCTCTTCGTCGCCTGGCGGGGCGAAGTCCACGATGGCCGGGCTTTCGCGACCGATGCCATAGCCCGCGGCGCCTCCGCTGTCCTCTCCTTCGGACCGCCGCCCGCCGCGCTTTCCGTTCCCTGGCTGGAGGTCGACGATCCACGGCGCCAGATGGGCCCCGTCGCCGCCAGGTTGTACGACCACCCCGAGCGGGAGCTCCTGACAGTCGGGGTCACCGGCACCAACGGCAAGACGACGACCGCCCAGTTGATCGGTTCCTGTCTGACCCGGGCCGGCCGATCGGCCGCGGTGATCGGGACCCTGGGCCGGAAGGTGCAGGTGCCGGGCGCCGGGCACTCCGACGCGAGCCCGTTGAGTTCCGCGGCTTCCGACCGGACGACGCCGGAGAGCAGCGACCTGTTTCGGATGCTCAGGCGGGCGGTGGACCTGGGAGCGCGGTCCGCGGCCGTCGAGGTTTCGTCGCACGCGCTCGACCAGGGGCGGCTGAACGGGATGAGCTTCGACGCCGCCGTGTTCACGAATCTCAGCCGCGACCATCTCGACTATCACGCCTCGATGGAGACCTACTACGGGGCCAAGCGCCGGCTCTTCTCCCTGCTTCGCTCGGGCGGTCCCGCGGTGATCAACGTCGACGACGAGTACGGCCGCCGGCTGGCCGCGGAGGTCGGAAGGTCGGTCCGGGTGTGGCGCTGCAGCAGCGCCGGCCGGAACGATGCCGAGGTGCGCGTCGTCGGGTCGGAACTCGACCTCGCGGGCATTCGGGCCGAGGTCGAGGCGCCCGGGTTCCGTCTCTCGCTCGTCAGCCGGCTGCTCGGCCGGTTCAACCTCGAGAACCTGACGGCGGCGGTCGCCGCCGCCTGCGCCCTGGGAGTGCCGCCGGACGCGATCCGCGCCGCGGTGGCCGCGGAGAAGCCCCCGGACGGCCGGCTGGAGCCGGTGGACCGCGGCCAGAAGTTCCCGGTTCTCATCGACTACGCCCACACCGACGGCGGCCTGCGCGCCGCGATCGAGGCGATCCGCGAACTGGGCGACCGGCGCATCCTCGTCGTGTTCGGCTGCGGCGGCGACCGGGATCGCGGCAAGCGGGAGTTGATGGGACGCGCCGTGGGCGAGCTCGCGGATCTCGCCATCGTCACCGACGACAATCCCCGGAGCGAGGACCCGGCGCTGATTCACCGGGCGATCGTGGCGGGACTCGGCGCGGCCGGAGGTTGCGGCCACGAGGTGGTTCCGGACCGCCGGTCGGCGATTCGTCGAGCCGTCACGCTGGCCGCCGCCGAACCCGGCTGGACGGTGCTCATCGCGGGCAAGGGCCATGAGGCGACGCAGACCATCGGGAAACGCAAGCTGCCATTCCGCGACCGGGACGAGGCCGGGGAGGCACTGGTTGCACTGAGCGCCTCCGGGTTGCCCGGAGGGCGGAAGGCGCCTTCGAGGTGAGGCGGCCCCTCGCTGATGCGGCCAAAGTCATGAACGGCACACTGATCGGAGAGGTCGACGTGGGCGCCTGTTATCGCGGCGCCGCGATCGATTCGCGGCGGGTCGAGGGCGACGAGCTCTTCTTCGCGCTGCCCGGAGAGCGGACCGACGGTCACCGCTTCGTGGCGGCGGCCCTGGCCGCGGGCGCGGCGGCGGCAGTGGTCAGAACGCCTGCGGCGGACGCCGGCTGTCCCCAGATCCGGGTCGAGGACGTGACGGCGGCACTGCACGAGCTGACCCGCGATCACCGGCGGCTCCTCGATATCCGGGTGGCCGCCGTGACCGGCTCCGCGGGAAAGACGACGACGAAGGATCTTCTGGCCCTTCTGCTCGGCGAGCGCTGGCGGGTGCGGAAGAGCCCGGGCAACCTGAACAACCTGCTCGGTTTCCCGCTCACGCTGCTGGCCACGGGCACGGATTGCGAGTGGCTGGTCGCCGAGATGGGGATGTCGGTACCGGGCGAACTGGCGGCGGTGAGCCGCCTCGGGCGGCCGGACGTGGCCATCTTCACGAACGTCCGTCCGGCGCATCTCGCCGGCTTCGAGGAACCGGACGGCGCCCCGGCGGACGTCGAGGCGATCGCTCGTGCCAAGGCGGAGCTCCTGGAGGGGCTTGCCGCCGACGGCCTGATCGTCGCCAACGCCGGCGACCCGCGAGTGGTCGGTCTGGTCGAACGATACCTGGCTGCGCGGCGCCTGGAGGCGGCCCCGGCGACGGCGAAGAGCGTGGAGAGCGTGGTCTGGTACGAAGTGGAACCGGCGCGTAACAAGGTTCCGCGGGCCGAGGTCACGGCTCACGGGGTCGAGCCCCTGGCCGGAGAGCCGGGCACGCGATTCACGCTGGAGTACCGGGGCGCCTCGGCGAACGTCGAGTTGCCGCTGCACGGCAGGGTGAACGTCGAGAACTTCCTGGCCGCGGCGGCGTGCGCCCTGCGCCTGGGCGTGCCGATCGAGACGGTCGCGTCGGCGGCGCGCCGTCCCCGTCCCGGCGCTGGCCGCGGCGAGGTCGTCTCGCTGCCGTCGGGCGCCACCCTGGTGGACGACTCGTACAACTCGAATCCCGAGGCGGCGCGCCTGGCGCTCGAGGCGGCGCGCCTGCTCGACGGCCGCCGCCATGTCGCGATCCTGGGCGACATGCTGGAGTTGGGCAGCGCCGAGCGCCGCTACCACCGGCAGTTGGGCCGCGACTCGGCGGAACTCGGTTTCGGCCTGGTCGTCGGCGTCGGCGAGCTGGCGTCGGAGACGGTCGCGGCCGCCGGGGAGGCTGGCGTCGAGACCGCCTGGTTCGAGGACACGCAGGCCGCGAGCGCCGGGGCTCCCCTTCTGATCCGGGAGGGCGACGTGGTCCTGGTCAAGGGCTCGCGAGGCGCGGCGCTGGAGCACCTGGTGGAGGCGCTGCTTCAGGAGAGGCCAAACTGATGCTCCTGGACCTGCTGCTGCCGCTCGGCGAGCGGATCGCACCCTTCAACGTCATCCAGTACATCACCTTCCGTTGCGCCTGCGCGGCCCTGACCGGCGTCGTGCTCAGCCTGGTCCTGGGTCCCAGCTTCATTCGGGCGGCCCGGAGGCTCTCGATCGGCCAGACGATCCGCGAGGAGGGGCCGGAGCGGCACCAGAGCAAGGCCGGTACCCCGACGATGGGCGGGTTGTTGATCCTGACCGCCGTCATCGTGCCGACCCTGCTGTGGTCGGACCTCTCGAACGTCTACGTCTGGCTCGCCATCGGCACGACGATCGGGCTGGGCGCCGTCGGCTTCGTCGACGACCTGCTCAAGGTGAGGCGGCGCCACAACGGGGGCCTGAGCATGAGGGCGAAGTTCGCCCTGCAACTCGTCGTCGGCGCGGCCCTCGGCGCCGCCCTCGTCAACCTCACGGACCTGGACGCGAACCTGAGCTTCCCGTTCTTCAAGACCCTCGTGCTCGAACTCGGGGTCTTCTACATCCCGTTCGTCGCCATCCTGATCGCGGGATCCTCGAACGCGGTCAACCTGACGGACGGTCTCGACGGGTTGGCCATCGGGGCCACCCTGGTCGCGGCCGGCACCTACGCGGTCTTCGCCTACATCGCCGGCAACTCGATCGCCGCGCGCTACCTGCAGGTGTCCTACGTGCCGGGGGCCGGCGAGGTCGCGATCATCTGTTCCGCCCTGGTCGGCGCCAGTCTCGGCTTCCTCTGGTTCAACGCCCATCCTGCCCAGGTGTTCATGGGCGACGTCGGGTCGCTTGCGATCGGCGGCACGATCGGCGCGGTGGCCGTGCTCTCCAAGCAGGAGCTGCTGCTGGTCCTGGTCGGCGGTCTGTTCGTGCTGGAGGCGCTGTCGGTGATCGTCCAGGTGGCGTCCTTCAAGATGACCGGCAAGCGGGTGCTGCGGATGGCGCCGCTGCACCACCACTTCGAGCTCCGCGGCTGGAGCGAGAACCAGGTCATCGTCCGCTTCTGGATCCTCGCCGTCCTGTTCGCGTTCCTGGGTCTCTCGACCCTGAAGTTGAGGTAGCGCGTGACTCTTGAAGTGAGCCGTAGCGGGATGTCCATGGCGGCGCCGGTTTCCGCCTGGGGAAGCGCGCTGGTCTACGGCCTCGGCCTGTCGGGAGTGGCGGCGTCCCGGGCGCTCTCCGACCGAAACGTCCGCGTGGTGGCGGTCGACGGCCGTCCGGCCGAGGACCTGCCTCCTGGAGCCGGTGAGCTGTTGCGAGCGGAGCGGGTCGACGAACTTCTGGCCGAAGAAGGGGCGGAGTTGCCGGCCGACCTCGACGCGATCGTGCTGAGTCCGGGTGTGCCGCCGGACCGTCCGCTGCTGCGGGCCGCCCGCTCGGCCCGCGTTCCGATCCTGGCCGAAGTCGAACTCGCCTGGCGCCTCCTGGAGGCTGAGGCTTCGCCGACCGTGGTCGGCGTGACGGGCAGCAACGGCAAGAGCACGACGACCGCGCTCACCGGGGCGCTGCTCGAAGCGGCCGGCTACCCGGTGGAGGTCTGCGGCAACATCGGCACACCGCTCTGCGCTCGGGTTGACGGCCCGCCGGACCGCGTGTTCGTGGTGGAGCTCTCCAGCTTCCAGCTCGAGGCGATCGACCGCTTCCGCCCGCGTGCGGCGGCCCTGCTCAACATCAGCCCCGACCATCTCGACCGCTACGCGAACGTCTCCGAGTACGCCGCCGCGAAGGCGCGCATCTTCGGCAGGCAGGCCGCCGGCGACGTCGCGGTCGTGAACGCCGACGACGGTGAGGCCCGCCGCTGGAGCGCCGGCCGCGACGGCGCGCCGGCCGCCGTGAGGCGCCGGTTCTTCTCCCGGCTGCGACAGGTCGAGGACGGCTGCTACCTGGATCGCGACCGTGTGATCGAGGTGGGGCCGGAGTTCCGGCGAGAGCTGTTCCGGCTCGACGACCTGGCGCTCGACGGGTTGCACAACCTGGAGAACGCGATGGCGGCCGCCCTCCTCGCGGCGGCGGTCGGCGCCGACCCGAGCCACTTTGCGCCCGCCCTGCGCGCCTTCGAGGGCCTGCCGCATCGGATGCGTCTCGTCGGCACGGTCGGCGGCGTCCGCTACTACAACGACTCCAAGGCGACGAACCCGGCGGCGACGATGAAGGCTCTGGCCGGGTTCGGCGAGGGCAGTGTTCACCTGATCCTCGGCGGCCGGGCGAAGGACGAGGGCGCGGCCTTCGCCGAACTGGCGTCGGTGGCCGGCGCCAGGGCGGCGGCCGTGTACCTGATCGGCGAGGCGGCCCCGGTCATCGCCTCGGTGCTCCGCGGCGCTGCCGAGTGCCGCCCGTGCGGGACGCTCGAACGGGCGGTCGAAGCGGCGTCGGCGGCCGCGAGCGAGGGCCAGGCGGTCCTGCTGTCGCCGGCCTGCGCCAGCTTCGACCAGTTCGAGGACTTCGCGGATCGCGGACGTCGCTTCGAGGAACAGGTGCGGGCGCTTGCGACGGCCGGCAGGGAAGGCGGCCATGGCTAGGAAGCTCGCGATCGACAAGGTCCTGTTCACGGTCGTCGTCCTGCTCGTGGCGGGTGGTCTGGTGATGGTCTACTCGGCCAACCCGCCCGATCCCGACGGCGGCTTCAAGCGTCAGTTCGTCACCCAGTTGCTGGCGGCCGTCGTCGGCCTGGTGGCGATGCTGGTCATCATGAGCATCGACTACCGGCGCTGGGCAAAGCCGTGGCTGGCCTACGCCGGGCTCGGCGCGTCGCTCGTCCTGCTGGTCGTCGTGCTTGCGGCGGCGCCGATCAACGGCAGCAGCCGCTGGCTGTCGGTGGGACCGCTGACCTTCCAGCCTTCGGAGCTGGCCAAGATCGCGGTCGTCGTCTTCCTCGCCTACCAGATCCACCGCTGTCCGGAAGGGGTCAGCCAGCCGCGCGTGCTCGTGCCGTGCGGCCTCGCGGTGGGGCTGGTCACCCTGCTTGTCCTTCAGGCGCCGGACTTCGGCAGTGCCGCGCTCATTCTGGGGATCGCCGGGGTCGTGCTTTTCCTTGCCGGCCTCTCCTGGCGCTGGATCGTTCCCGCGATGGTGGTTCTGCCGGGGCTGTTCGCTGTCTTCATCTGGTTGGAGCCCTACCGCAGGGAACGTCTCCTCGGCTTTCTCTCGCCCGAGGACGATCCCTCCGGGAACGGCTTCCAGGTGCTGCAGTCCCTGATCGCGATCGGATCGGGCGGCCTGACCGGCCAGGGTCTGGGCGAGAGCGCCCAGAAGCTCTACTTCCTGCCGCTCGCGAGTTCCGACTTCATCTTCTCGATCGTCAGCGAGGAACTCGGGCTGCTCGGCGCCGCCGCGGTGCTGGCCGCCTTTTCGGTGCTTGCCTGGCGCGGCTATGTCGCCGGACACCGCGCTCCGGATGCCTTCGGTCGCTTCCTTGCCTGGGGGCTGACGTCGGCGGTCCTGATCCAGGTCCTGGTGAACGTCAGCGTCACGGTCGGGCTGGTGCCCGTGACCGGCACGCCGCTGCCGTTCCTGTCGCACGGAGGGTCGTCCCTCGTCATGACCCTCATCGCCTGCGGTCTGCTGTTGAGCGTCTCGGAGCATGGATGAGCACCGGCACTCACCGCGGCACGGTCGTCTTCTCGGGCGGCGGCACGGGCGGCCACGTCTTCCCCGGCCTGGCGGTGGCCGACGAGCTCCGGACTCTCGGCTGGAACGCCGCCTGGATCGGCCGCCGCGGCAGCCTCGAGGAACGGCTGGTGGCGTCGGCCGGAGTCGACTTCAGGGCGCTCCCCGCCCGGCCGTTCGTCGACCGCGGCGGTGCGCAGCGTGCGGTTGCCCTGGCGGTCCTCCTGCTCTCGACCCTCCGCGCCGCGGCGTTGCTGCGCCGGTTCCGCGCGGCGCTCGTGTTCGCGACGGGCGGCTATGTCTGCGCACCGGCGGCTCTGGCCGCCCGGCTCCATGGCTGCGGGCTCTACCTGCTCGAACCGAACGCGGAGAGCGGCGCCGCCAACCGGAAACTGTCGCGCTTCGCGACCGAGGCGGGCGTCGCCTTCGAGTCCGCGGCCGGGAGCCTCTTGTGCGAGGCGCGGCTGGTCGGCGTGCCGGTGCGGCGGGCCTTCCAGGAGATCGAGGAGCTGCGCCTTCCGGGCGACCGCGTTCGGGTCCTGGTGCTTGGCGGCAGTCAGGGCTCCAATGCGCTCAACCGACTTCTGCCGGGTCTGTTCGCGCGTGCCGCCGGGCAGAGCCGGGTCGAGGTCACGCACCAGTCCGGCCCGGCCTGGGTCGACGAGACCCGCGACCGTTACCGGGGAGTGGCCACGCCGGCGCTTTCCTCGACGGTGACCGGCTTCATCCGGGACACCGCCGGCGCGATGGAGGCGCACGACCTGATCGTGTCGCGCGCCGGAGCGGTGACCGTGGCCGAGATCGCCGCCGCCGGCCGGCCGGCGGTCTACGTCCCGCTGCCGATGGCCGCCGGGCACCAGCGCGGGAACGCCCGCGCGATGGTCGAGGCGGGAGCCGCGATCCTGGTCGACCAGGACGACCTGCAGGGCGAAGCGGCGGCGGACCGCTGCGCGCGGCTCATTGCGGATCGCGGGCGTCTGCTGGCGATGGCGGGGGCGGCTCGAGGCTTGAGCCGGAACGACGCGGCGAGCGACATCGCTGCCCGGGTGTGCGAGATCGCGGAGCGCGGGACCTCCGGGCGTCGGGAGAGGGCCGGCTGATGCTGCTGTTCCTGCGCACCGCGGGGCTCGAGCGGGTCCATTTCGTGGGCATCGGCGGCGCCGGCATGAGCGGAATCGCCGAGATCCTGCTGAACTACGAGCTGAAGGTCAGCGGCTCCGACCTGGAGGGGAGCGAAACGACCGAGCGGCTCGCGGCGCTCGGCGCTCGAGTCGCCATCGGTCACAGCGCGGACAACGTCGATCGGGCCGACCTGGTGGTCATCTCGTCCGCGGTGCCGGCCGGGAACGAGGAGGTCGTGGCGGCCCGGCGGCGGGGAGTGCCTGTCGTGCGCCGCGCCCAGATGCTCGCCGAACTGATGCGGCTCAAGTACGGCGTCGCCGTGGCCGGTACGCACGGCAAGACGACGACGACATCGCTCATCGGCAGCGTGCTGACGGATGCCGGCCTCGACCCCACGGTGATCGTTGGCGGACGCCTTCGCGTTTCGGGCACCGGCGCCCGCTACGGGAGCAGCGACTACCTGGTCGCCGAGGCGGACGAGTTCGACCGGAGTTTCCTCGATCTGGCGCCGGTGGTCGCGGTAATCACGAACATCGACGTCGATCATCTCGACACCTACCGCGATCTGGCCGACATCCAGGATGCCTTCGCGCGTTTCGCCGGCCGCGTCCCCTTCTTCGGCCAGGTGATCGCCTGCGCGGACGACCCGAACGTCCGGGACCTGCTGCCGCGCCTCGCCGACCGGCGGATCGTCACCTACGGCTTCGATCCGGGGGTCGACCTCCGGGCGCTGGATGCGTCGCCGACCGGCGCGGGTGTCCGCTTCGAGGTCGCCGACGCCCATCTTGGTCCGCTCGGTGTCCTGGAACTGCCGTTGCCTGGGCGTCACAACGTCCTGAACGCCCTCGCGGCTGTGGCGGCGGCGCGGGCCGTCGGGCTCGACTTCAAGGCGGCGGCCAGGGCCCTTTCGGGTTTCCGGGGCATCCACCGGCGGTTCGAGCGGGTAGGGCAGTGGCGCGGTGCGACGGTGATCGACGACTACGCGCATCATCCGACCGAGGTCGAGGCGACGCTGAGAGCGGCGCGCGAGGTGATCGGCCCCGGCGGCGGGAACGGCGCCCGAACGGGCCGGATCCACGCCGTGTTCCAGCCCCATCTGTTCAGTCGCACGAGGGACCTGGCGGAGGACTTCGGCCGCTCACTGCTGCTCGCCGACAACGTGCTGGTCGCCGACATCTATCCGTCCCGCGAGCGGCCCATTCCGGGAGTCGACGCGGGTCTGGTGGTGGCCGCCGCTGCTCGCGCCGGTCATCCGAGCGTCAGCGGCTGCGGACCGTGGCAGGCGGCGCCCGACCGGCTTCGTTCCCAGGTCGGCGAAGGCGACCTGATCTTCACGCTGGGGGCTGGCGACATCTACCGGCTGGCGCATCGACTCGCCGCCGGCGAGGGGGACGTTTCGTGAGCCGGCGGGCGACTCGCAGGCTGTCGGGCGCTCGCCGTCCCGTGCGCCGCAGGCGGCCGCGGCCCGTCGTCTGGCTGGCGCTGGGCGTGGGGAAGGTCCTCCTCGGGATCGCGCCCGTTGTCGGGATCGGCGTGTGGCTGGCGACGGCCCCGGTGTTCGACCTCGAGCTCGAGATCCAGATCGAGGACGCCGAGCGGATCTCCGAGGAGTGGGTGCGAAGCCGGCTTGCTCCGCTGGAGGGACGGAACCTGCCGCTGCTCTCCCTCGAGCCCGCCGCGAGACGGCTCGACCACGAGTGGGTCCGCGAGGCGCAACTCCTCAAGCGCCTGCCGAACGAACTCACCGTGCGGGTGGTGGAGCATCAACCGGCGGCCCTGTTCACGGCCGGGGACCGCGCATGGGTGATCGACCGGGACGGCCGGACGATCGTGCCGTGTGAGCGGGCGCCCGACCTGTGCGATGGCGATCTGGTCAGCGTGTCGATCGAAAGCGCTCTGGCGGGAGAGCGTCTGGGGGACGGCCCTGCGCGGAACCCGGGTCCTGGCGCTGGATCGTCGGGAGGGGCGGGCCGGTCCAGGGACGTGCCGGGCGAGGTTCTCGCTCGAACGCTGAAACGGGCGCTCGACGTGGCGACCGAAGTCAGGGCGTTCGAGTGGGGACGTCAGGTCCGGGCGGTGGAGGTCATCAGTTTCGGGATCGTTGGCGACGACTATCTGCTCGCCTGCAGCGGCCGTCCGGCCACCGTGCTCGTTCGCGGCAGCGACCTGACGGCCAAGGCTTCGGTGTTCGAGCTGCTGCACGGCGCGATCACGGAACACAACGATCCGGAAGTCGTGGACCTGCGGTTCAGGGATCGGATCGTTCTGTCGATGGAAGCGCCGGGGGCGGGTATCGCTACGGACGCGCAGGACGCTCCGGCCACCGGGGACGGAGTTCAAGCCCCTTCATAGCCAGGGAGGACGCAAGAGGATGCCGAAGACGGATACGCATGTGGTCGCCATCGACGTGGGGTCGGCGAAGGTCGCCGTGTTGATCGCCGAGCGCACCGAGGTCGACGGAGAACCGGCCCTCGAGATCGTCGGCGTCGGGCGGGCGCCCAACCGCGGAACGCTGAGGGGCCATATCGTGCATCTCGACGCGACGGTGAGCGCGCTCAAGCGCGCCACCGAGGAGGCGGAGACCATGGCGGGCGTCGAGATCTCCCGCGCCTTTGTCGGCATCGGCGGATCCGACCTGCGGTCGGCGAACAGCCACGGCACTGCCTACGTCGACTGCGGCGACCGGGGGATCGCCCGTGTCGACATCGACCTGGTTCTGAACGCCGCTCGGGACGTGCCGCTTCCACCCGACCGGGAGATCCTGCATGCGATTCCGCAGGAGTTCGCGGTCGACGACCACGGCGGCATCGCGGATCCGCACGGGATGCTGGGCAGCCGGCTGGAAGCGAAGGTTCACCTGGTCATGGGCCACGCTCCACGAACCAGGACGCTGGTCCGATGCCTGAACCGCGCCGGCGTGGAGGCCCGGGAGATCGTCTTCGAACCGCTCGCCACCGCGGAAGCGGTCCTTCTTCCCGACGAGCGCCAACTGGGCGTCCTGCTGCTGGACATCGGGTCCGGAACCTGCGGCTTCGCCTTCTTCCAGCACGCCGAAGTGCAGCACAGCGGGGTCCTTCCGTTCGGCGCCAGTCACTTCACGGCCGACCTGGCTTCCGTGCTCCGGACGTCGTTCGCCGGCGCCGAGGCGCTCAAGCTGCGGGACGGCTGCTGCCTGGTCGGCCTGGTCGACGGCGACGACGGTCTGGTCGTGCCGAGCGTCGCGGGCGGCAGCAGCAAGACGATCGCGCGCGGGGACCTCGCCGAGATCCTGCAGGCGCGCGCCGAGGAGATGTTCCACCTGATACAGGCCGAGCTGGAGAAGGCCGGCTGGGCCGATCAGCTTCGCGGAGGACTCGTCCTGAGCGGGGGCGGTTCGAAGCTGCTCGGCCTGCCCGAACTGGCCCAGCAGGTCTTCTCCTGTGACGTTCGTTACGGAGTGCCGCTCGGTCTCGTCAGCGAGATCGAAGGTCTGACTGACCCGACCTGGGCTACGGCCGCGGGTCTTCTTCGCTATGCGGTCGCCTCCGAGGAGGCTCGCCTGCCCGTTGCGCGCCGGCGCTCTCTGGGCGGCGTGCGCTCGGTGATGGGCAATCTGCGCCAGATGTTCAGCGATCTTGTCTGATTTGAGTTTGATGAACCAAGGTTCGAAATGGAGGGAACCATGATTCTGATGGAAGAGCAGCAGCCGACCGGGGTCACGCCGACAATCGACGAGGAGGTCTCGTCCGAGGACAGCTTCGGGCCTGCGAAGATCGTGGTCGTCGGTGTAGGCGGCGGCGGCGGAAACGCCGTCAACCGGATGATCGCCGCCAATCTGGGCGGCATCGAGTTCATTGCCGCCAACACCGACCTGCAGGCTTTGCGGCGCTGCGAAGCGCCGACGAAGCTGCAGCTTGGCCGCAAGATCACCCGCGGCCTGGGCGCCGGCGCCGATCCGGAGGTCGGCCGCAACTCGGCGCTCGAGGACACGGACAAGATCCTGGACATGCTGAACGGGGCGGACATGGTCTTCCTGGCGGCAGGCCTTGGCGGGGGCACGGGCACGGGCGCCGCGCCCATCATCGGCTCCCTTTCGGCCGAAGTCGGCGCCCTGACGGTCGCCGTGGTCACGAAGCCCTTCGCGTTCGAGGGCCGGCGACGGATGATGCTGGCGGAACGCGGGCTCGAGGAGCTGCACAAGGCGGTCGACACCGTGATCGCGATCCCGAACGAGCGGCTGCTGAGCTTCGTGGACCGGGGCACGTCGCTCGCCGACGCCTTCGTGACCGCGGACGACGTCCTGCGGCAGTCGGTCCAGGGCATCAGCGACCTGATCACGATGCCGGGCGAGGTGAACGCCGACTTCGCCGATGTGCGGGCGATCATGTGCGGCCAGGGCATCGCGGTGATGGGCACGGGCGTGGCGTCCGGCGACAGCCGGGCTCTCGAAGCGGCGCAGAGAGCGGTGTCGTCGCCCCTGCTGGAGGATGCTTCGATCGAGGGAGCCAGGGGCTGCCTGATCAACATCACCGGCGGCAGTTCGCTGACCCTCCACGAGGTGGCGGAAGCGGCCAGCACGATCTCCGACGCGGTCGACCCGGATGCGACGATCATCTCGGGTCTCGTGGTCGACGGATCGATGGACGAAGAGGTGAAGGTGACCGTGATCGCCACCGGATTCTCCGAGGACCGGCAGCCGCGCGACGGCGCCGACGTCAAGGCCGCCGAGGCCGGAGCGGCCGCGCCGGCCGATCCGAAGTTGCCCGAGGCCGTTCCCGCGGACGAGGAGGCCGGCAAGGAGGAAGGCGGCAAGGCCGAGTTCCGGGATCGCGTCCTGGCCGAGCACCACAAGATCGATCCGGGCGGTTACGGACCGAACTGGAGGAATGTCGACGACTACGACATCCCGACGGTGCTGCGCAAGCAGATGGACTGAGCCGTGCGCGCATAGCGGTGAGCGGGGGGCCTCTCTGCCGATTCCACCTGTCGTCGGCGACACGGGTGACTGCTGGCCTGACCAGCCTTCAGTTGGGAGTCTTCGTGGTCTTCGTAGCACTGCAGCCCGCAGGGATGCGCTCTCTGTTTCTCTACGGTCTGGCCGCCGGAGTAGGGGCGCCGGAGGCACTGTCTCCAGCACGGGCAGGGTTGGTCTCTGGGCCTTCCTCGCTTCGGCTCTGCCGACCGTAGGTTGCGGCTTGAGTCTCAACTGAGCTTGCCCCGGTTTCGTGGACACGACATCCTTTGAGTAGGAGGTATCCACGATGCCAAGATCAAGACCCCGGTACCCGGCAGAGTACCGGCAGCAGATGGTGGATCTGGTCCGGTCCGGGCGCAGCCCGGACCATCTAGCCCGGGAGTTCGAGCCTTCAGCGCAGTCGATCCGCAACTGGGTGAGGCAGGCAGACCGGGACGAAGGCCGGCGCGTTGACGGCCTGACGACTGCGGAGCGGTCCGAGCTGCGGCGCCTGCGCCGCGAGGTTTGCCGGCTTCGGGAAGAGCGGGAGATACTGGCAAAAGCAACGGCCTGGTTCGCTCGGGAGACGGGACCGAAGGGGTCTTCCGGTTCATGAGAGCGCACCGGGCCGAGTTCCGCGTCACGACGATGGCTCGCGTGCTCGGCGTCTCCACGAGCGGGTACTACGCCTGGTTGAAACGCCCTCGGTCCGCCAGGGACAAGGCGGACGGCGTTCTCGCCGAGCGCATTCGGGCGATTCACGGACGGAGCCGGGGTACGTATGGCGCGCCGCGGATTCAGGCCGAGTTGGCCGACGAAGGAGTCTTCGCGAGCCGCAAGCGGGTCGCCAGACTGATGCGAGAGTCCGGCTTGACAGGCGCAAGCCGCCGCAAGAAGCCGGGCACGACCCGACGTGACAGGAACGCTCGTCCGGCGCCGGACCTGGTCGACCGGAAGTTCTCGGCGGACGCCCCCGACCGGCTGTGGGTGGCGGACATCACCTACGTACCGACGCTCTCCGGCTTCTTGTATCTGGCCGTCGTCCTGGATGTGTTCAGCCGTCGTATCGTCGGCTGGGCCATGGACTCCTCCCTCGCGACGGACCTCGTCGTCGGCGCGCTTGAGATGGCGATCGCCCAGCGCCGGCCCGAGGGTGTGATCCATCACTCCGATCAAGGCAGCCAGTACACTTCACTGGCCTTCGGGAAGCGCTGCCGCGGAGCCGGCATCGCAGTCTCGATGGGTTCCGTCGGAGACTGCTACGACAACGCGATGGCCGAGAGCTTCTTCGCCAGCCTCGAATGCGAACTGCTGGATCGGAGCACGTTCCGGAATCGCGCCGAAGCGAGGACCGAACTCTTCCGCTGGATCGAGGGCTGGTACAACCCCCATCGGCGCCACTCCGCACTCCGATACCTCTCGCCCGTCAACTTCGAGAAAGCCTGCAACGAACACTACGAAGCCGCCGCCTGAACCCTAAACACAAACTGTCCACGAAAGCGGGGCAACTCCAAACTGAGCCAGTACAGAGACTTGACTATGGCTCCCGTAGAAACTAGCGTCCTGCTCACGCCCCCCCAAAGAAAGCCGGAGGAAGAAAGTTGAGACGATTGAGCCCTTTTCTTGTTGCACTCCTTGGAATCGCAGGGATGGAGTTGTTCTTGGCAAGCGCCACGGTGGAGGCAGCAGATTGCGTGCGCTGTACTCGCTCAGGCCATTGCTTCGGCACTCCTCACATGGGCGGGTGGGACTGTGGCTTCGGACCCGGCGGGTGCTACCCGGTCGGCGGGTGTGGCTCTGGCCCCGCTTACAACCCCGCTCCGGGTTCGGGGGAGCCCGAGGAGGAATCCCCTCTGACGGCGCAATCGACTCTGACGACGCGACCGACTATGACCCTTGCGGAGGCAATGCACGACCGCGACGGGGATCCGACGCTGCGTCCGACCGGCGCTTGCATCCCGGCGCGAACCGTTATCGCAACCTGTGCGATACCCAACGGGCAGCCTAGCTTGGCAGGTTTGCAAGTCGCCTTGGGAGAGCGGAAGCGGGATTCGGCAAGTCGCGCCAGCGGGACGGCACTTGGCGGCGATGGTGGGCCCCTGAACTGAGACTCGATTCCGTTAGGATTCCGATCAGGTCCGCGATCCTGATCCCAGTCCTGAGTATACCGGGCACTCTTCCGGCGGCGGAGGTCGCCGTGTCGGTCGCGACGGGGCATCTGGCGCCGGAAGCAGCAGCTACGATCACGCTGGTCTCCGTGGATGGGGACGGCGGAATGCTGCGAGAACTGGGCGCGCCGGGAGAGGTGTCCGTCCGCGCCGCGGTTGAGGGCCTTGAGTACGTTTCCTGTCGCAGTTCGCTGACCTGGTGTCCACGGGTTGGTGTTGATACTTCGATGGCGAGTGTCGTCGACGGCGAGGCGCCAGCCGTTCAGGTCGTCAATCTGACCGCCTATGCGTTGGCTGACGTCGCCGTGCCTCTCGTTCTGCCTTCCGGTGAGAGCCTCGGAGGTGGAACTCCTCCATCGGTCGAGGGCTGGCTCGAAGTGGAGTCGGGAACGCTCCACTTCGTGGAAGCTGGCACTCTGGACGGGAACCTCCTCCGTTGGCGCGGACCGGCTGGCCGTACCGACTATCGGATAGCGGTGGAGGGTTGGGCGCCTCGCTATCTCTTCGACCGGGACATCGAGGCTGGGATGAGGCAACTCGAACCGCTGCGGCTTGTCAGGGGATCCTCGGTGTCACTCCATGCGCTGGAAGAGAATTCGGGCCTGCCCGTCGCCGGCGCCAAGGTGAGGGCCGAGCCGTACCCGCCGCCCGCGGAGGATCGGAGCGCCGCAGTGGCGGCGCGGGCCGTCACGAACGAAGACGGCTTTGCGCAGATCGTGGGGCTTGACGGTGAGTACTACTCCCTGATCGTTGAGAGCGAGGGTCGGCCGCCGACACGGATCGTCGGCCTCCGGCTGGCGTCCGACGCCGAAACGCGGCTTGCGGAAGTCGTCCTGAGCGAGTTTGCCGAGGTTCGGGTCTTCATCTCGCCGCAGGCACCCAGCACCGGAAGGTGGCGAGTTACCTTGCAGAGACTCGATCAAGCTGCGGTGCCCCTGATGGCCGAGGCGGACCCCAGCGGCATCGCGACCCTCCGTTTGGGGACGGGCTCGTACCTTCTGAAGCTGCGGACTCCTGACGGCGACGTGCTTCATTCGGAGCTCAGGCGATTGGCGGGCAACGAAACCGTGGCCATCGATCTGGACTTCGTGGAGGTGCGCGGTCAGGTGCGTCTTGGCGGCGACGGCGTTCAGGCAGAGGTGGCGCTCAGCCGCGGGGTTGGCGACCGCCTACCGTTCGTCACGAACGAGCAAGGCGAGTTCCGCGGCCAGATGCCGCGGCCGCCCGGCGATGTCGTCGCCGCTGCCGTGGAAACGGCCGGCGGACTCCGCCGAATGTTCAAGGTCCGTGCGGTTGCGGACGGGGACGTCCTGAGACTGCGGTTCGACTTGGGCGACCGAACGGTACGCGGCGTTGTCCTCGACCGTTCGACGCTGGAACCGCTCCCTGACGTCGCCGTGCGCATCGAGAGAGCGGACGAGGGGGGAGGAAATGACGATGACGATCTGGACGCCTTCGTTTCTCTGCCGATCGTGTCCGACCAGGAGGGCCGTTTCGCGTTCGACGGAGTCGAGGAGGGCCGTTACCGCCTGTTGGCCTGGCTCGACGGATTCGCGGAGGGAAGGGCCGAGGTTCTCTCCTCCCCGCTGGAGGATTGGGTAGTCGACGACGTTCGGACAGTGCGCCTGCACCTTCAACCTGCCGACCCACTCGACCTGCTCTTGACGAGAGCGGGAACCCCGTTGCCCGCTGCGATGGTCGAGGTCATTGCGCGAAGCCGATCGGGGGCCGTCGGCGCTGGCTATGGTTCGACGGACGGCTCGGGGAGAACAAGCGTCTTCGTTCCTCGCGACGGCGCGGGACCGGCTTCGGTGGTCGTCGAGGCGCCGCCCCATCTGCTGTGGTCGGGTTGCGTTTCGCTCCCACCGCCGGGCGTGCCCGTTCTGCGAATCGACTTGATGGACGAACCGGTCGGCACGGTAGTGCTGCGCGACACTGACGGTAATCGTCCGGAAGATGCCTCCGAGCCCGTTTTCGTGACGCCGCACGGAGGCATACTTTCGCTGCGCGACCTGATCGCCTGGAGCAGCTTTGCCGGCGGGGCGGGGGCGGACCTGGCGACTGGCAGTGCGGTCGACCGCATCGAACTGTCGGGACTTTCCGCTGGTCGCTACCGGGTTGTCCGATCGGCGGCCGTCGGCTACGGGCTCTATGTGAACGCCTGCGCGGGAGTGCTCGCCGCAAGCGCTGGCGCCGAGAGTGTGCTCGTGCCGGGGGGGCGCGTGGAGTTCGAGGTCGACCTCGGATTCGGTTCCGACGAGCCGCTTCTGAGGTTTCCTGCGGATCTCTGATCGCGGGAGGGACCAGTCCGGAGCCTGCGTTTACATCCGCTCGGGCAGTGGCACGCCCAGAATCTCCGCGAGCGCTTCGAGCGACCGCTCGAAGACCTGGGTTACCGCCAGGCGCGCGTCCCGGAGGTCCGCGTCCTGTTCGTGCAGGATGGGATGGCGGTGGTAGATCGCGTGGAACTTCTGCGCCAGGTCGACGGCGTGCCGGGCGATGAGGGAGAGCTCGAGCGTCGCCGCCGCCCGCTCGACGACTTCCTGGCACTGCGATGCGAACAGCACGAGGTCCCAGAGGTCGTCGGACCAGACGCCGGCGGGCAGCGTCGCGACGCGGCGCCCGGGGACCTCCTGCGCCAGCCCTTCTTCGCGCAGGCGTCGGCGGATGTTCCTGGCGCGCACGATGGAGTACTGGAGATAGGGGCCTGACTCGCCCTCGAACGAGGTGGCGTCGTCGATGTCGAAGGCGATCACCCGGGTGGTCGTGGCGCGGGCCATGAAGAAGCGCAGCGCGGCGACGGCGATCTGGCGCGCCAGGAGGTCGACCTCTTCGCCGGCTTCCCCGTCACCGTCGGCGGCGCGCCGCTCCAGGATCTCGCCCCTGCTCTTTGCTTCGAGCTGATCGAGCAGGTCGTCCGCCTTGACGCCGATGCCCTTCCGGCCGGACATCTCGAGCTGCGAGTCGCCGGAGAATCCGAGACGCTCGGCGGTCTTCGCCGACAGGGAGACCATCTCGTAGGCGAAGTGGATGCTGTCCCGGGCCTCGCCGTCGTGTCCGAGCGCTTCCAGGCCGGCGCGGACGATGCGCTGCAAGTAGGCCTGGCGCGCGTCGATCACGTTGATCACGCGGGCGCCCCTTCCGAAGTCGGGCCTCCGCTCCGCGCCGCCGTCGCCGGCATCCGGTTCCGCCGGCCCGGTCTTCCAGAGAGGACTGCCGCGGCGGGGTCCATCCCGGAAGGGGGCGTACTCGAAGTCGCGGCCCAGCAGGCCGAACTTCCAGAGCTGGTAGGCGATGTCCTTGCCGACGTAGGTCACCGTGCCGTCGGAGCGGACGATCACCTTGTCGGGATCCTCAAGGCCCTGGAACTCCTCGCTGTCGGCCAGCGGCATGACCCAGCAGCCGGCGTTCTTGCCGCTCTCTTCGAAACGGACGGCGCCGGTCGCCTTCAACTGTTCGAAGGCCGCGACGAAGAAATCGAGACGGAGGATCTCGCTCTCGTGGGTAAGGAGGTCGTAGTCGACGCCGATGCGCGCCATCGTGGCGAGATGCCGCGCGACGATCCGCCGGGCGATCAGCCGGCCGGCCTCGGCCCGGCGGCCCTCTCCCGCTTCCAGTGCGTGAAGGGTGCGCCGGCGGAGTTCGAGCCGCTTCGGGGCGCCTTCGTACCAGCGGCCGACCTCGCTGTAGAGGTCCCAGCAGATGTAGTCGAAGGGCTCGGGAAGGGCCTCGATGTCGGCGACGGAGCAATCGCGGAGATCGAGGAAACCGACCACCACGTCTGCCACCTGGACCCCGGTGTCGTCGATGTAGTTCTGGACTTCGGTCTTGTGGCCGAGACCGCGGAGCGCCCGCGCCAGCACATCGCCCAGGACGGCGTTCCGCAGGTGGCCGATGTGCGCCGCCTTGTTCGGATTGATGTTCGTGTGCTCGACGATCACCTTGGCCGGCGCGTCGGTGGCCCCGGACTCCGTCACCGGAACCGCGTCGATCATCGCGGCCGCGAACCGACTCCTGGCGAAGTGGAAGTTCACGTAGCCCGGGCCTTCGACCGTCACCCGCTCGAAACCCTCCGGCAGCTCGAGACGCTCGACGAGGCGCTCCGCGATCGCCCGCGGCGCCTGGCGCAGCTCGCGCGCGAGGTGCAGGGCGCAGGGACTCGCGAGGTCGCCCAGGCGACGCTGCGGCGGTACTTCGACCACCGGATCGTGGTCGATCCCGAAGACGTCGGAAAGGACGCGTCGCAGCACGCCGGCGACGAGGGGTCGTTTGCGCTGCAGCATCGGGCGCGCAGCCTACAAGAGCCCGCGGGACGGCTTGCGCCAGAATACGGACGTGCGAGGATCGGCGCCATGACGAGACGCGAGCGGCCGCAGCCGCCGACCGTGCCGGGCTCGGTGGTCGCCCGGCGGGTTCTCGTGCTGGCGCCCCACTACGACGACGAGGTGCTCGGCTGCGGCGGGCTGCTGTTGCAGCTCGCCGCCAGCGATGCGGAAATCGTGTGCGCCTTCCTGAGCGACGGATCGGGAGGCGCCGAAGGACCGCCGGAAGGACTGAGCGGAGAGCAGTACTCGGCGTTGCGGCGGGTCGAATCGGAGGCGGCCGCCGCGGACCTCGGCGTTGCCCGCGTCGAGCACGTCGGCCATCGGGAGAGCCTTCCGGACGGTGGCCTGGTCTCTTCGATGGGCGAACTGACCGGGCAGATCGGGGCCTTGCTCGACGGCATCCAGCCGGATCTGGTCCTCGTCCCTTCGCCGCTCGAAGTGACGACGGATCACCAGGCCACGTTCCGAGCCCTCCATGAGGCGTTGATCGCCCGCCGCATTCAGGGGGCGGATGGGAGTTCCCTGGCGGCGTTGCCGGACGACTCCTCGCTCGAGAGCCTGTCGATCCAGATCCTCTGTTACGAGGTCAACCACCCCTTCTACCCGGATCTCCTGGTGGACGTCTCGGCCGAAGTCGACGGGATTTCCGCGGCGATGTCCCACTATCGGAGCCAGCAGGAGCGGCACGACTACCTCGAATCGTGCCTTGGCCTGCGGCGTTTCCGAGCGCACAGCCTGCCGCGGGACTGCCGGTTCGTTGAGGGATACTGCCAGTTGAAGGCCAGCGACTTCACGACCCGGAGTCCGGCCCAACTGATAGCCCGTCTGGGAGGAGCGCCGGCGCTGGTCGAGGTGGATTCGCCCCGCCGCGTCTCGATCGTGGTGCGAACGTTCAACCGGCCGCGCCGGCTGGCCGAGGCTTTGGAGAGCCTGGCGCGGAGCACCTACCGGAACGTCGAGGCGGTGCTGGTGAACGACGGGGGCCGCCGGCCTGATGTGTCGGAGGACTTCCCCTTCGCGCTGCGTCTCGTCGACCACGAGAGCAACCGAGGGCGCGCCGCGGCGGCGCAGTCCGGCGTCGAGGCGGCAACCGGCGACTGCATCGGGTTTCTGGACGACGACGACCTGTTGGCGCCGGAACACCTGGAGAGCCTGACCGCCATGCTTCGAGGCGATGTCGACGTCGCCTACAGCGACGCCGCCGTGGTCAGCTACGAGCCGAGCGCCGACGGCTGGAGAGAGTCGAGCCGGGGCCTGCCGTACAGCCGGGACTTCGATCGGGGGATCCTCCTCCTCGACAACTACATTCCCTTTCACACGGTGTTGATGACCAGGGAGGCCCTGGAGCGGGCCGGTTCGTTCGATCTCGGGCTGCCGGCGTTCGAGGACTGGGACCTGTTGATCCGGCTGTCGCGGTGGTCGACCTTCGTTCACCTGTCGCGGACGACGTGTGAGTACCGGCACTTCCTGGGTGGGAGCGACGGCAGGTCGTCCGGAGGGCACGCCCTGGGCGGAGCGGCCGCCGAACGACAGGACTTCGAGGCGTTGAAGGCCCGGGTAATGGCCAAGCATGCGGATGAACTCGAGCCGGACGTGTTGGCGGGCGCCGTGATCCGGATGCGGCGCGAAGCGGTGCTGGCGGCCGAGGCGGCGCGCGCGATGCTGCGCGAAACGCGGGCGACATTGCGCGAAACGCGGGCGATGCTGCGCGAGACGCAAGGGGAGCTCGAACTCGTCCAGGCCTCGAACCGGACCCGCGGGGCGGAGGTCGAGCGTCTTCACGACCGTGAACGCGATCTCATGGCCGAGATCGAGAAGATGAAGGCCACTCGGGCCTGGCGGCTGCACGAAACCCTGCAATCCCTGCGCGGTTCCGGGTGAGGGCGACCGCGGGAGAACGCCGGTGACCCGGGTCGGTCTGGTCTGCAGCGAGGCGCTCGGGGAGCGCGCCGCCGGCATCGGCATCCGCTACCTGGAGATGGCGCGGCGGTTGCCGGACTTCGGCTTCGAGGTCTCCCTGGTTTCGCCCTGGCGCACGGGCGAGCCCCCGGACGTGCCGGCCGGTTCCGTCGAGGCGCGTCGGTTCGACTCCGCGCCGCTGCCGGAGTTGTTGAGGGGCTGCGACGCGGCCGTCGCCCAGGGTCAGTTGGCGAACGACGTGCTCCACGAGTTGCCCGATCTGCCGACGGTGATCGATCTCTACGATCCCTTCCTCGTGGAGAACCTGACCCATCTAGAGACCCTGGGGCTCGATCCATACCGCAACGATCACCGGAGCTGGATCCACCAACTGTCCCGCGGCGACTTCTTCCTCTGTTCCTCGCCGGAGCAGCGCGCCTACTATCTCGGCTTTCTGACCGCTCTCGGACGGGTGAACCCGCATCGCTACCGGGACGATCCGGAGCTTTCCGGCCTGATTGCCGAGGCGCCGCTGGGCGTGCCGGACCCGCTGCCCGAGCACCGGCCGCTGCTGCCGGCGCGCGCGGACGGCGAGCGCCGCGTACTGTTCGGCGGGCTCTACGACTGGTACGACCCGGAGCCCCTGCTCGAGGCGTTCGCCGGCCTGCCCGATCCGAACGCGAGACTTCTCTTCGTGCGGCAGCCGCCCGGCGCCCAGGCGCCTCAGCGGCTGCTGGCGGAGGTGGAGGCGCGCAGCCGGAGGGAAGATCCGAATCGCATCGGCTTTCTCGACTGGGTGCCCTTCGAACGCCGCTACGACCTGTTGCGGGACGTCGACGCGCTGGCCGCCTGCCACCGGCCCGGGCTGGAGACCGACCTGTCGCTGCGCACCCGGTTCCTCGACGCGCTCGCCGTCGGCTGTCCGGTGCTCACGACCGAGGGCGGAACCGTGCCGCGGCTGCTGCGGGAGTGGGACGCGGGGCTCGTTCTTCCCTGCGGCGACGTCGAGGGGCTCCGCGCCGGCCTCGCCGAACTGGTGGCGGGCGGCGGCAAGGTCGAAGAGCGGGCGCGCCGCGGCCGGGAGCGGACGCTCGTCGACTACTCCTGGGAGCGCACGCTGGCCCCGCTGACAGCCTTCCTTTCGTCGCCGCGCGTCGATCCGACCAAGGCCGGGTTTGCGTTCCGGCCGGAGACGGCGGCGCCGGCCGACGAACCGGGATTCCGCCTGCGGCGCTGGCTGCGGCGCCGGTTGGCTGGCTCGCTCCCGGCAGGCGGACCATGAGCGACCGGGGTGCCGGCGGAGGCGGCCATGGCCCGCGGGTAGACAGCGTCGACATCCTCGTGGTGAGCTGGAACGGTCGCCGGCACCTGGAGACGCTGCTGCCGGCGCTCGCGTCGCAACGCGATCCCGGCGCCACGGTAGGGATCCGGCTGTTCGACAACGGGTCGACGGACGGGACGGCGGCCTGGGTCGGCGCCGAACACCCGGAGGTCGAAGTCGTCGAACATCCGGTCAACCTCGGCTTCTCCGCCGCGAACAACCGGCTCGCGGAGCGCAGTTCGGCCGACGCGCTGGTGCTGGTCAACAACGACACGCGGCCGCGGCCGGACTGGCTCGCCGAACTCGTCGCGGCGTTGCGGGCGTCGCCTCCGGATGTGGCCGCCCTGTCCGGCTGCATCGTTGACTGGGAGGGGGAGCGCCTGGACTTCGGACGCGGCGTGATGGCCTTCGACGGTCACGCCTTCCAACTCGACTACGGCCGTCTCCTGGAGGAGGTGGAGATCCCGGCCGAAGGCACCGAGCTGCTCTTTCCCTGCGGCGGCAACATGATCGCGCGCCGCGACGCTTTTCGTGCGGCCGGGGGCTTCGACGAGAGCTACTTCGCGTACCTCGAGGACGTCGATCTCGGGTGGCGGTTCTGGTCGGGGGGCGAACGGGTGCTGTCGGCGCCGCGGGCCGTCGTCCACCACCGTTCCAAGGCGACCAGCGACCTGCTGGGCAACGCCAACCGGGGCCTGCTGTTCGAGCGCAACGCCTACTTCACCGCCTTCAAGAACTACGACGCCGAGCTCTGGCCGCAACTGATGCCGGCGGTCCAGTTGACGCTGCTCGCCCGTACGCAGCACCTGCTCACCCGCTGCAATCCGAACGGCGACGTACTGGCGCATGATCCCTTCCGCACGGCTGGGGAGGCGAGCGAGGCTGCCTCCGGCGACCGGGGCACGGCGCCGCGGACCAACCCGAGCGCGGCACCGCGCGGTCTCTGGCAGCGGGCGCGCGACATCGTTGCCCTGCGGACCCGCCTGAGAAGGCTCGCCCGCCGTCTGGGCGGCGTGCCCGCCGGGGCGCCGGCCGTCGTCGATGACCAGACCGTGGCTCAGGTGCGGGCACTGTCGGCGATCGTCCGCGGCCTGGACGGCGCCTCGGAACGGCGGCGCCAGGTGCAGGCCCGGCGGCGGCGGTCCGACCGCGAGATCCTGGAGCGCTTTCCTCTGTACGTGGTGCCGACCTATCCCGGCGACGAAGAACTGTTCGCCAGCGCAGGCTTCGAGTCCCTGTGGCCGGAGGACCTGGCGCCGGTTCGCCGGCTGCTGGACGACGTGATGGAGGTGGAGCGGTGACCGGGTCGCCGGACTGGACCGTCGTCATTCCCACCTTCAACCGTCTGGGGGCCCTGAAGGAGGTTCTCGAGGCCCTGGGCGATCAGGAGGGGCCGCGATTCGAGGTCCTCGTGGTCAACGACGGCAGCACGGACGGCACCGCGTCCTGGCTCGATGAACGCGCCGCGGGCAGGAACGGCCGCGAGCCGGAGTTGCGGATCCTTCATCAGGAGAACCAGGGACCCGCCGTGGCTCGCAACCGCGGCGTCGCGGCGGCCCGCGGCCGGTGGGTGGCCTTCCTTGGGGACGACACTGTCCCCGCTCCGGGATGGTTGGCCGCGCATCGCCGCGCCCAGGAGGAGCCCCTGGCGCGGTCGATTCGCGCGGAGGGCGGTTGCGTCGGCGTGATCGGCCGCACCGACTGGCACCAGCGCATGCGGCGCACGCCGTTCCTGGACTACATCAACGAGAACGGATTGCAGTTCGGATTCGCCCTGATCGAGGACCAGGACGACGTGCCATTCAACTTCTTCTACACGTCGAACCTCTCGATCGATCGCGAAGCGATGGCGGCGGAGCCCTTCGATCCGGCGTTTCCGTTCGCTGCCTGGGAGGACATCGAAGCTGGATACCGCCTGGCCGCACGCGGCTTGCGCCTCCTCTACCGGCCGAAGGCCCGGGTCGCTCACGACCACCCGACCGGTCTTCGGCGGTTCGCGAAGCGGCAGTACCGCGCCGGGTACTCTGCGGTCGTCTTCTTCCGGCGGCATGAACAGCTCGGCCCCTTCCTGGGGTTCCACGACGGCGAGCCGCCTCCGGTCGGCGGCGTTCTCGACCGGGCTGGCCAGTGGCTGCAGGAACGACTGGCGCGGACGTTGCAGGGGCTTCCTGTCAGACTGCCCCGGCTGTGGGAGAACACGATGCGTCATCACTATCTGGAAGGTCTCAGAAACGGCTGGTCCGAGGGCGTCGGCCTGGACCGGGGAGGTGCGTCGTGAGTTCGAGGGCGCGGGTCGCGATGGGAATGGCGCTGCCGCTGGCCGGCATGATGGGTCTCGGCCTGCCGGGCGGCGCGGAAGCGGTCGCCGGGGCTGCCGGAACTGCTCCGGTCGTTCAAGCCCTCGCCGTACAGGCGCCGGTCGCGGTCGAGGCAGGCGATCGGGATCGCCGCGGAGGCGGCGACCGCAAGGGCCGCCGTTCCCGGACCTACGTGCGGCCGTACTACGGCTCCTTTGGATGGTACGGCGGTCTCGGTCCATTCTGGCCCTACGCCTGGTCGCCCTACTCCTACGGCTACGGACCGTACGGCTGGGGTTCCGGTCCGGTCGGCTACGCGGACGCGGGTGCGCTCGACATCAACACCCGGCCCAAGAAGGCCTCCGTCTACATCGACGGCGAGCTGGTCGGTCGGGTCGACGGCTTCGACGGCTTCCCGCGCTACCTCTGGTTGCGCGACGGCAGCTACCGGCTCGCGATCTACATGGAGGGCTACGAGACCCTGGAGCGCCGGATCCGCGTGCAACCGGGTGTGGTCATCCGGATCGACGAGGACCTCGTCCCAGGGACCGCGGAACCGCCGCGGCCCGCGCCGCCGAGGCCGGCCCCGGCGCCCGCGGCGCCGGAAGGCGAGTCGTGGAGGGTCGAGAACCGCGGCCGTCCGATCGAGCAGGACCAGCGGCAGGATCCGGCCCGGCTGCGGGTGGACGTCGAACCCGCCGACGCCGTCGTCTACCTGGACGGCCGCCTGCTGGGGAGCGGCGTGGATCTGGCGAGCCTCCACTCGGCGCTGATCGTCGATCCGGGCGCCCACCGGCTGGAGGTGACACGTCCCGGCTACGTGGCCGAAGTGCGGGCGTTCGAAGCCGCGCGAGGAGAGGACGTGGCCCTGCGCATCGTGCTCCGGGAGGAGTGAACTCCTGCCGGGAGAAGTGAACCTTCGCCTCGCGTCGACATAGAAAAGTAGCCATGCTACCGTGCCTCCCGTGGTGCATGAACTCGCGAGCCGTGCCGGGGCGCGCGCCGGTGCGCCCGCTTGGCCCGCGCCGCGCGGCGCCGAGCCCCTGCGAGTGCTGGTTGCCTCGCCGCTCGGTTCTCTGGGGCTGGAGTTCATCGGTCGACTGATCACCCGGTTGGTCATTGCGCCGAAGGGCGCCGAGAAGGCGCTGTTCACTTCCCTGGGATCGGTGGAAACAACCGACTTCGTGGACGAGGCTCTGGGTCGCCTCTCGGAGTACTTCGCCGGCGCCCGGCGGAACCTCGATCTGCCTTACGACCTCGATCGGACCGGGATCGATGCCCTGTCCCGGCGCATCTTCGAGGAGACGGCCCGGATTCCATACGGGAGTACGCGCACGTACCGCAACGTGGCCACCTCATCGGGTCAGGCGGGCGCCTACCGCCTGATCCGTTCCAGGCTGATGGCCAACCCGTTGCCGATCCTCGTACCGTGCCACCGGGTAGTGCCGCGCCGGAGCGGTCCCGGGTCCTACATCGGCGGGGAGAAGCGCAAGGCGCATCTGCTCGCCCTGGAACGCAAGCACGCCGAGGACTAGCTCCTGCGGCGGGCGTCGTCCCAGATCGCTTCCAGGGCCTGATCGAAGCCCCGCTTCGGGCGCCAGCCCAGGGCGCGTAGCCGGCTGGCGTCGCCGCACATCACGGGAACGTCCGCGGGTCTCATGCGGTCCGGGTCCTGCCGGATCTCGACCTTCAGGCCGCTCAGCCGGATGAGCCGCCTGAGTGCCGCCTCGAGATCGATCGCTTCCCCGGAGGCGACGTTGTAGACGCTGGCCGGTTCGCCGTGCTCGACCAGGAGCGCGTAGGCGTCGGCGCCGTCGTCGACATGGACGAAGTCCCGCCGCGGGGTCAGGTTGCCGACGTGAAGCACGGGTTCTTCGCGGCCCGCTTCGATCGCCGCGAGCTGGGTTGCGAACGACGGGAGCGCGAAGTTGGCGCCCTGCCCGGGCCCGATCAGGTTGAAGGAACGGACCACGATGGCGCCCAGGGGAAGGCTCAGCCGTTCGACCGCGGCCTTGGTCAGGGCGTAGGGCGAGCCCGGTTCGGGGCCGCGGGTCTCGGACACCGGCAGTTCTGCTTCCGGCACCGGGCCGTAGACCTCGGCGCTCGAGGCGATGACCAGGCGGCACGTTTCGGACAGGGCGCGGGCCACGGAGACGACATGCTCGGAGCCCTCCACGTTGACCCGGTAGTAGTCGTCGATCCGCCGCCAGGAAGCCATCACGTCGGACAGACCCGCCAGGTGGACGACCGCGTCCGGCACCGTAGCCCTGAACACGCGGTCGACCGCGTCGCGGTCGCGAATGTCGAGGGCGATGTGCTCGACAGGGGCGCGTGCGCCGGTGTCGCCGTCGCTGGCGATGGCCGTCCCCGGCGCATGGCAGGCGATGACGGCGGCCCCCCGTGCGACCAGTCGCGGCACCAGGCGGCCGCCGACGAACCCCTCGGCGCCGGTGACCAGGACGCGCTTCATGTCTCCGCCTTGCCCTGTCCGAGTCGCTCGAAGTAGTCGTCGAGGCCTGACGTCCACTTTTCGACCCGCCGGTTGGTGATGGACTCGAAACGGGCCACATCAAGCACCGAGTAGGCCGGCCGGACGGCGGGACGGGGCAGGTCGGCGGTCGCGATCGGCTCCACCTCGGCGTTCAGGCCGAGGGCGCCGACGATGGCGATCGCGAAGCCGTGCCAGGAGGTGGCGGGTACGTTGCAGTAGTGGACGATGCCGGCGGCGCCGGCCGCCTGGAGATCGACGAGAGCGCGAGAGAGGTAGGGCGCGTACGTCGGGCAACCGATCTGGTCGGAAACGACGCGGAGCGGCTCGCCGCGGCCGAGGCGGGCGGCGATCGCGGAGACGAAGTTCCTGCCCTCGGGCCCGAACACCCAGCTCGTGCGGACGACGAGTCCGCCCGCGTCGGCCACGGCCTCCTCGGCGTCGAGCTTCGAGCGTCCGTAGGCGGTGCCGGGCGCTGTCTCATCGTCTTCGCGGTAGGGCCTCCGGCCGCGGCCGTCGAACACGTAGTCGGTCGAGACGTGGATCAGGCGGCAGGCCCGCGGGAGGGCGGCAGCCAGCCGGGCGGGTGCCCTGCCGTTGATCTCCAGGGCGGCCTCCGGTTCGCTCTCGCAGCCGTCGACGTCGGTGCAGGCGGCGCAGTTGTAGACGGCGGCGGCGCCGAAGCGGGCGGCCAGCGCCACGATCGCTTCCGTGTCGGTGACGTCCGCGCGCCGCCGGTCGGCAGCGAGCACGTCGACGCCGCGGCGGCGGAGTTCGTCGGCGACTTCCCTTCCGAGTTGACCCGCCGCGCCGAGCACCACGGCCCGCCCGCCGGCGCCGGAGGCGTCGGCGGTCACAACGCTTCGCTCTGGCCGCCGGTGATGTCGAAGAAGGCGCCGACGCTCTTCAGCGTCACCAGCAGCCGGTACTGGGTGTCGCGGCGGAGCGCGGTGCGGAAGTCGGCCACCTCGAATCGCAGTCCGTAACAACAGGCCTTGAAGTCGACGATGTGACGCTGGATCTGGACGAGCTTCTGTTCGATGTCGTAGCTCACCATGCTGTTCACCCGCAGCTTGTTCGGGATCAGATCGAGACCGGTCGAAACCTGGACGTGGTGGCGGCGCGTCCGGTCGAGTTCAGGGTTGCGGCGGACGGCCCAGCGCAGGCCGACCGAACCGGTCGCGCCGATACCGAGGCTGCCCGAGATGGCTGTAGAGGAGACCTGCGAGAACAGGGTGTCGTAGAGCGCGTCGAAGCGGACCCCGGTGCGCCGCGACGGATTGAAGCGCAACAGGGCGCCGACCGGACCGTTCTGGCTGGTCAACGACCGGTCGAGGGAGCGCAGCAGCGGTTGGTCGGCGTCGAGCGACACGTCCCGGAAGAACTGGACCGACAGGATCTCGAAGGCGCCACCTTGCTCTGGATCGGCGGGTTTGGCCAGCAGGCGGTTGTAAAGACTGACGCGGGCGACGTTGCGGCCGCGGAGGTTGTCGATCTCGTCGAAGAGCGGAATGCGAAAGCGTTCGTCGTAGTCCTCGAAGAAGCCGTAGGCGATTCGGGGTTCGATGACGTGCTTGAGTCTGGAGAAGCGCCCTTCCTCGCCCAGTTCGAAGATGCGCGAGAAACCGGGGCCGACGATCTCGGCGCGCGCCGTCGGCACCACGCGCATCAGGTCTTCTCCCCGAAAGTCCGTGGTGGTCATCGTCTCCCGACGTTCCTGGGCGCTGATCAGGCTGTCTTCGTACCAGGTCAGGTGTCCGCCCGCGGTAAGCGACAGCGAGAACCAGCTCGCCAGCGGAATCGGGACGCTGATCTCCGGCTCGAGATGGGCGCGTCCGTAGCGGCCGATGCGTCGCGCCGACCGGTTCGTGTCGAGGTAGTGGAGCGAGCTCTTCACCTGGAAGTAGAGAGGCGAGCTTCCCAGTCGCGTGGAACGCAGCTTGTATTCGATCTCGGGAAGCTGGCGCAGTTGAACCTCGCGACTGGCTGAAATGAAGGTCTTGCGCTGGTCGAGCTGGACGTTGAGCGACTGGTTGCCCCAGTTTCGCGAGGCGAAGGCCGTCGAGTAGAGCTGGCGCAGGCTGTTGCGGTCGACCCGGCGTTCGAAGTCGCGGAAGAACTCGAAGTCGGACACGTCCTCGAAGCGGATGACGCCACGGAATCCTCCGGGCAGGTCCTGCGACTGATGGTTCCAGCGCATGCGCCAGCGGCGCTCGCCGCGCTCCGTGTCGTCGATCAGGTAGCCGTCGAACTCGCCTGCCGTCCCTTCGGTCGGCCGGTAGCGGAACTCGGTGCCGAGCCCCCAGAAGGCCTCGGTCGAGAAGGCCTGATTGCCGTTGCTCGGCGCGCCGGCGTAGAGGTCGACGTTGAAGGTGGCGTCGTAGCTCCTGTTGATCGCCCAGTACCAGGCGAGGCCGAGCGACGGGCCGCGCCTGGTGGAGAAACCCGGCTTCGGCGTCAGAAAGCCGCTCACCCTGGAACTCTGGACCGGCCACAGCATGTAAGGCAGGTAGACGAGCGGCACCTTTCTCGTCCGGAAGGAGACGCCGCGCGTCTTCGCGTAGCCGTTGGCGTTCACGTCGACCCGTTTCGCGCGGAAGCTCCAGTCCGGCGCCCGGCCGCCGTCCTCGACTTCGCAGGCCGTGAACTGGGCGTCGAGGATCGTGAAGCGGTCCTCGCTCAGCATGTGGACCGCCGCACCGGTGAAGAAGAGGTCGGTGCCGATGTTGCCGTCCGCGTCGAAGATCGAGGCCGTTTCGGCCGCCACGTCGAACTCGAGTCGCGAACCCCGGAGCACTTCGTTGCCTCGCATCAGGACAACCGGCCCCTCGGCCTCGAAGCGTTCGTTCGCGTGGTCGTACACCGCCCGGTCGCCGGAGACCTGGGAATCGCGAAGCCGGATCCAGAATCCGTTCGACAGTGTGTGTTGCTCCTCGAACGTGCCTTCCATGGCGCCGGCCCAACCTTCCACCTGTCCAGGGCCGGACTCGTCCTCGACCGCGAAGCTGAAGGTGTTGGCGCCGGGGGGCGGTGGCGGACCCGTGTCGGCGGGTTCCTCCTCCACGGCTTCTGCTGCGTCGGGGGGGGGTTCTTCGATGTCTGTTGCGGGTTCTTCGACCGGGGCCGCAACCTCTTCCGACGTCTCCTCTGCCGCTTCCGGCTCCTGGGCCGCCGCCGCGGCGACAATCGCCAGACTCAGCGCCAGCCCGAGGATGGGTCGTCTAGCGATCGACATCCCGGCCATCGAGCCCGAGCTCCCCAAGTAGGTCTGCCAGGGGGCGGGTGGGCTCGTGACGGATCCGTCTCAGCTCGTCAATGTCCTCAAGCTCCTCCAGGCGGTCCATCAGGGCTTCCTGAACGAAGTGGTTCATCGCGGTCCCGCTGGAGCGACAGCAGTCCTCGACTGCCCGCTTGAGTGCGGGGTCGATGCGGGCGCTGATCCGGACGGTCTCCACGTCCGGAAGATGCTAGCAACTGCCGGGCCGGCTCGATGCGTCGAGCGCCGGTCGGTTGACAGTCCCGCTGGCCCGTTTCAGAGTGACCGCGCTGTGCGCTTCCTGGGCATCGATCTCGGCGAGAAGCGGGTCGGCGTGGCGACGGGGGACTCGCGGTTCGGAGTGGCCGCGCCGCATTCGACGATCCGGCGCACGAGCGACGCGCAGGCGATCGCGGAGATCGAGGCGTTGGCGGCCGAGTGCGAGGCAGAAGTGCTGGTGGTCGGCGAGCCGCGTCGGCTGGACGGCACGGTCGGGCCGGCGGCCGAGCGGGCGCGGGCGTTCGCGCGCAAACTGGGCAAGGCGTGCGAGTTGCCCGTGCGGACCGTCAACGAGTCTCTGACCTCTGTCGAGGCGGAACGCCGGCTGCGGGCGGCGGGTGTCGATCCGCGGCGGCATCCGGAGCGGGTCGATGCGGTGGCGGCGCAGATCCTCCTCGAGGAGGAGTTGGGCCGGGAGACTGGATGACGCGAAAGCCCCCAGCGCGTCGGCGATGGCAGCGCTGGCTGCCGTGGCTCGCGGTCGGCGCCGTTGCGGCGCTCGCGGCTCTCGCCGCCGCGGCGGTCGGTCTCGTCGCCTGGGCGGAACGGGAACTCGAGCGGCCGCGGGGAACGGAGACCGTCGAACTCACCATCGAGCGCGGCACGCCGATGACCGCAATCCTCGATCGGTTGGCGGCCGAAGGCGTGATCGGCAATCCTCTGCTGGCGCGCTTTTACCTCGACTACCGGCGCCCCGGCGAGGCGCTCCAGGCCGGCGAGTACCGCTTCGAGCAGCCGATGAGCACGGTCGAGGCGCTCGACCGGGTGATCCGCGGCGAGGTGGTGACCTACCCTGTGACGGTGGTGGAGGGCCTGACCCTCCAGGAGACCGCGGAGCACCTGGCCGCGGAGGGCTTCGGCGACCTGGACGCCTTCCTCCTCGCCATGTCCTCGCCGGCGCTCATCGCCGACCTCGATCCGGCCGCCGAATCCCTGGAGGGCTACCTCTTCCCCGACACCTACGCCTTTCCGCGAGGCACGGGAGAGACGGAGATCGTGGAGGCCATGGTCCGCAACTTCCACCGCCGCGTCGAGGATCACCTGGACGCCGCTGCCGGCCACGGTCTCGATCCGCGGGGCCTCGTGACGCTGGCGAGCATCATCGAGAAGGAGGCCGGCGCGATCGAGGAACGCCCGCTGGTCTCGGCCGTCTTCCACAACCGGCTGGAACGCGGCATCGGCCTCTACGCCGACCCGACGATCATCTACGCGCTGAAACTGGCCGGCACCTGGGACGGCAACCTGCGCCGCCGTGACCTCGAACTCGACTCGCCCTACAACACCTACGTCCATCCGGGCCTGCCGCCGGGCCCGATCTGCTCACCTGGGGAGCACAGCCTCCGCGCCGCGGCGGAGCCCGCCGACGTTCCCTATCTCTACTTCGTCAGCCGCAACGACGGCACCCACGTCTTCGCCGAGACCCTCGCCGAGCACAACCGCAACGTCGCCCGCTGGCAGGTCCGCTACTGGCGCGAGCGCCGGTAGGCGGGTCGTCGACGAGGCACCCAGTCTCCGACGCGTCGGCTCCCGGTCCGGCACAGCCTGTGCATCGCACCCGGCTAAGCTCCATGCCCGATGCACCTGCCCACCCTGAACGCGATTCTGAACGCCACCGCGGCGACGTTGCTGGTGATCGGCTACGTGCTGATCCGCCGCGGCAACCGCGAGCGGCACAAGCAGGTGATGCTGTCGGCGCTCGGGTGCTCGGCGGCGTTCTTGATCTCCTATCTCTATTACCACTACCAGGTCGGTTCGGTTCACTTCGAGGGCGAGGGGACCGTGCGGACCGTGTATCTGGGCATCCTCCTGACGCACACGGTGCTGGCGGCGGCGGTGCCGCCGCTGGCGATCATCACGGTCGTCCTGGGTCTTCGGGGCCGGTACGAGCGGCACAGGAAGATCGCCCGCGTGACGCTGCCGATCTGGCTCTACGTGTCGGTGACCGGGGTCGTCGTGTACTGGATGCTGTATCGCATGTCGTGGTGACGTTGGCGGCAAACCGTGTGCGCGCCGTCGGCGTGCTGCTTCTGGCGGCGGGCCTGCTGGCGGCGCCTGCCGCCGCCCAGGAACCCGAGTGGCGGCTCGCCGAGTGGACCAGCGGTGAGCGGGAGTTCTTTCTCGACGGGCCCCAGTTCCTGCTCGCGCCGGCCGAACTGGAGCGAGTGCGGAATCTGGATCCCTTGTCCCGGCTGGAGTACATCGACACCTTCCTGGACCGCGGCAGGGTGGCCGAGGCGGTCGAGCATCGGCGGCAGCGGGTGCGCATGGCGGGCCTGCCCTTCTTCGACGTCCGGGCCCGGTTGCTGTTCCTCCACGGCGAGCCGGACGCGATCGATCCGGTCGACTGCGACCAGACGTTCCGGCCGCTCCAGCTCTGGCGCTACGGGCCGGAGGACGGTGAGCACACGAACCTCGTCATCTACCAGCCGAAGCCGGCCGAGGTCTTCCGGCTGTGGTTGCCGGAGGACACGAAGCGCGCCCTCTACATGCCGGAGATGGAGTACTTCCTCGAACAGTACGAGGAACTCCGCGGCCTGCTGCGGGCCCGGCGCTTCGACCTGCAGGTCTGCGAGAAGGCACGCCGGGTCGACGAGATCACGGGTATCCGCGGCCTGTTCGGCTTCCGGCGCGAGCGTCGCACGGATGAGGACTTCCTGGCCTGGGTGGCGCCGCCCGCGGATGTCGAGGCGTGGGCGGGAGAGGCCGCAGGCGACGTCGTGCCCGGGCCGGCGCCGCTGGAACTGGAGGATCCGATCCTCACCTTTCCGGAGGAGCGGGGGCAGCGGATCCTGACGCGGATTCTCCTCTCGCTGCCCCCGGGCGCTCCCGTCGAGCCCTTCGTCGACGACGCCGGCAGGAAGCAGACGCGGATCAACGTGGAGGGCATGGTCGAACTGCCGGGCCGGGTCTTCGACACCTTCAAGATGCGGTTCGTCGGCAGCGCGCCGGACCCGGAGCGCTCCATGGCGCTGCCGGTCGAGCAGCTCTTCCGGCCGGGTTCGGTCCTCCTGCTCCGGCTCCTGGTCCGTGACGAGGTCGGCGGCGCGGCCGCGTTCGCCTCGGTGCCGGTCGAGGTGCCCCTGAGGCCGGAGGCGGTTCCCGTCGAACCCGAGGATCAGTTGCGGCTGGTCATGGCGACCGAGGATCTGCCGGAGACCGTCCTCGACGCGCGGAACGCGATCATGCTGGTGCCGCCCGAGAGCGAGGTGGTGCTCGGTCTCTGGCGGGCCGATACCCTGATCACGGGCGAGAGCATCGTCGCCGTGCGCTTTCTGGTCGACGGCAGGGTCCAGGTGACCCGCCGCCGGCCGCCGTTCACCGCCGAGGTCCGGCTGGCCAAGTACCCCGAGGAACAGGTGGTCCGGGTCGAGGGCCTGAACGCGGAGCGCGAGGTGGTGGACGCCGACGAGATCGTGCTGAACCAGCAGCGGGGCGAGCTCCGCGTGACGATCAACGAGCCGCGCCGGGGCGCCCGCGTCTCGGGCAGCGTGGAGGCGTCGGCGACGATCGTCGTGCCCGAAGAGCGCCTCGTCGAGGAGGTCGAGTTCAGCGTCGGCGGGGAGGTTCAGACCGTCCTGAGCCAGCCGCCCTGGCGGGCCGAGGTCGAAGTGCCCCCCGGGGCGGGCGAGCAGGATCTCGTCTACCTGACGGTCGCGGCGACGCTCGACGACGGAAGCCGCGCCGAGGACGTCCGCTTCCTGAACGCGCCCGCCTTCACCGAGTCGCTGGAGGTCGACCTCGTCGAGCTCTACACCACGGTCGTGGACGGTCAGAACCGGCCGGTGACCAGCCTGGCCGAGAGCGACTTCACCGTCTTCGAGGACAAGCGGCGGCAGGAACTCGCGAAGTTCGAGCTGGTCGAGGACCTGCCGCTCACCCTGGGGGTGGTGATCGACACCTCGGGCTCGATGGAGACGTCCCTGGGCGAGGCGCGGCGGACCGCCTCGCAGTTCCTGACGAACATGATCACGCCGCGAGACCGGTCCTTCGCCGTGGCGTTCGCCTCGCGGCCCGCGTTGTTGATCGGGCGGACCTCGGACGTCAGCGCGGTGGCCTCGGTCATCCAGAGACTGCGGGCCGCGGGCGCCACGGCCCTGCACGACGCGGTGATCACCAGCCTCTACTACTTCCGGGGCGTTCGGGGCCGCCGCGCGCTCGTGCTGCTGTCGGACGGGGAGGACACTTCGAGCACGGTCGAGTTCCGGGACGTCGAGGAGTACGCGCGGCGCTCGGGCGTCGCGATCTACACGATCGGCCTCGGCGTCGGCCGCACCCAGATGATCCTGCGCAACAAGCTGAACGATCTGGCCAAGGCCACCGGAGGGCGCTCGTTCTTCATCTCCAAGGCCGAGGACCTCGCGCCGGTCTACGACGACATCGAACGCGAACTGCGCTCCCAGTACCTGCTCGCCTACACCTCCGACCGCGGCGGCGAAAGTGACGAGTACCGCGAGGTCGAAGTGCGGGTGAAGGGGCGCTTCAAGGCGCGGACGATCAGCGGCTACTACCCGTGACCGGGGGCGCCGGCCGCCGGCGGCTCGCGCTCGCGCTGCTGCTCGCCGTTTCCGCGCCGGTCGCGGCACAGGAGAAGGACGGCGTGCGGACGGTCTCGTTCGAGCGGCTGAACCGGGTCTACGAGCAGTTGATCGAGGACCTCTCCGTCATCCGGATCGGGCCGGCCGAGGTGGCCCTGCGCTCTCCCGAGCACTCCCTGACCGTCAGTCGCCACGCGGCGGCGCTTGCTGCCGGCGACGACGGCGTCTTCGACGCCGAACTCGAGCTGGACATCTCCGGTTCGGGACGGATCGCCGCGGACGTGGTCATCGGCAGCCTGGAGAGCCAGTTGACCCAGGAACTCGTCGTACCTGCCCAGACATTGCGTCTGGAGGGCGCGATCGCCATCCGGCGCGGCGACGAGGGCTACTGGATCCGCACGGAACGCATGCCGGCGACGACCCAGGTGCGGATCGAGAGCGAGCTCGGCACCCAGCTCTTCACCGTCTGCCGGCAGATGGCCCTGGTCCTGGTCAGTCTGGACTGCGAAGCGATCGAGCGCGCCGTCACCCTGATCAGCGTTCCGCTGCCCGAGGCGGGCGGCGAGTACCTGATCGCCCTGGAGGACACGACCCCGGAAGAAAGAGGAGAACTCGACCGGTTTCTGCTCCAGCACCGGACGCCCTGAACGGCCTTAGCCCCGGGGGCCGCGCGAACCCCCGGAGTTGGCGGCGATCCGGTAGGATTCGCGCCGCTCGGCCGCTACGGCTGACCAGGAGTACGCATGGCTACCCGTCGGATGATTTCACGCCTCTTCTACTTCACGATCGAAGACGAGGGCATCCTCGCCGAGTCGTTCGGGGGGCTGGACTCGGACACCTTCGCGATCGCCTACAAGGTCGAGGACACGGACGACGTCTTCGTCATGACCAGCGAGACGCGGGACGCGCTCGACCGGTCGGACGTGCCGTACAACCTGCTCGCCGAGGAGGACGGTTCGAAGATCGCCCTCTTCCACTCCCCGCTCTCGCGCGAGGAGCTGTCGGACTTCGAGGAGCCGCTGAAGGCGCTCGCGCTGGCGTACCGGGCGATCGCCATGGCCTGCGTCGGCGTGAACGGCGAATCGGATCTCGGCTTCGACCTGAGCGAGGGGATGCGCAACTACACCTACTTCACCGCGCCGGCCGGCCACACCTTCATCTGGCGGCTGTTCACGCACCGCGACGAGGCGCGCCAGTTCCTGGACAAGCTGACGATCGGCGACAAGAACGCCCTCGAGTGGGCCGAGGCGATTCCGATGGAATCCATGGCCGAACTCACCGGCTTTCACTGAGCCGCAGTTGAACCGCCTCGATTCCGAACTGCCGGCCGGCACCTACACCGTCTCCGAGTTCGCCTGGGAGATGAAGGGCCTGCTCGCCGACGCGTACCCTGCCGTATGGGTCGCCGGGGAAGTCCAGCGGCTGCGGTCGGCTGCCAGGGGCCAGCTCTACTTCGAGTTGATCGAGAAGGGCCGCGGCGACCGGATCCGGGCGAAGATCGACTGCGTGCTCTGGGCGGACGAACGCGCCGTCGCCGAGGTTCAACTGCGTGAGGCCGGAGTCGAGCTGGCCGAGGGCGTCGTGCTGCGTTGCTGCGGCCGTCCCGAGTTCTGGCCCGGCGGCGGCCGGCTCCAGTTCACGGTCCGCGAGGTCGATCCACTGTTCTCGCTCGGCGCGCTCGAAAAGAGGCGCCGGGAGACGCTGCGGGCGCTGGAGGCCGAGGGCCTGCTCGAGCGCAACAAGAAGCTGCCGCTGTCGCCGGCGCCCTTGGAGATCGGACTCATCACGTCCGAGGGGAGCGCCGCCTACCACGACTTCCTCGACACCCTGGTCAACTCCGGCCTGGGCTTTCGCGTGTACCTCGTCCATTCGGCGGTACAGGGAGCGGCGGCCGAAGCGGAGATCGACCGCGCCTTCGATCTGCTCGGCGCGTACGCACGCGGCGGCCGGAGGCTCGATGCGATCGCCCTGATCCGGGGCGGCGGCTCGCGCTCCGACCTGGCCACGTTCGACAGTCGCCGGGTGGCGCGCGCGGTGGCCCGGTCGCCGGTGCCGACGGTCTGCGGCATCGGCCACCAGATCGACGTGTCGATCGCGGACGTCGTCGCCCACACTTCCTGCAAGACCCCGACGGAGGCGGCCGAGTTCCTGGCCGGCAGGGTCGGCGAGGCGGCGTACCGGGTGGAGGAGGCGGGCCGTGCCCTGGCGAGGCAGGCCACGGACCTCCTGCGCGCCGCACGGCAGCGCGTCTCTTCCCTCCCGCCGCGGCTGGCGTCGCCGAGCCGCGCCCTGCTCAGGAACCGCGTCCGCGACTGCGGGGCCCTCCGGCGCGACCTGGGGCGAGCGGCCGGGAGAGCGCTGTCGGACCGTACCGCCGAGTGCCGGCTGGCGGCCAGTCGGGCGCGGACTGCCGCCCAGCGGCTCGTGGCGGCCGCCAGGAAGCAGGAGGAGATTCGGCGCGACGGCCTGGTCCGCGGCGCGCTCAAGCCGGTTGGCCGGGCGGCCGAGCGATTGGAGGCGCACGGCCGGCTCTGCGAGCAACTCTCGCCGGAGCGGACGCTCGCCCGCGGTTTCAGCGTCACCCGCCGCGCCGACGGCGGACTCGTGCGGCGAGCTTCGGACGTGGAGGCGGGCGACGAGCTTCGTACCCGGCTTGCCGACGGCACGGTGGCGAGCACCGTTGATACGGGCGCCTTGCACGGCAAGGAGACGGCATGAGTGACGACCGGACCGGTGGTGACGTGGCCGAACTGAGCTTCAGCGAGGCGATGGAAGAGCTCGAGAGCGTGCTCCGGCGGATCGAGGGCGACGAGATCGACGTCGATCAACTGGGCCGCGAGCTGGGTCGGGCGGCGCAGTTGCTCGAGGTCTGCCGGAAGAAGATCCGCCGGGCCGAGGTCGAGGTTCGGCAGATCGTCGAACAGATCGAGGAAGACGGGACCGACTCGGGAGCCGCGACGCCTGAGGCACCGGAGGCCGAATCGCCCGCAACGGAGCCCGCGTCGCCTGACGACCAGGACGACATCCCGTTCTGATGTTCGAGCGCCAGAAGACAGGCTCCGTCGTCTGCCCCGGCTGCGGCCGGCTCGTCGGCGTGCAGGACGAGCGCTGCTGGAACTGCGGCCGGACCCGGCCCAGCCTGTTCGGCTTTTCGCGCGCCCTGCAGAACCTCGGCAACGAGGCGGTGTTCTCCACCGTCGTCATCGGCCTCTGCGTCGTCATCCATTTGCTGGAACTCCTGATGGCCCCTGGCCGGGTCAACACGCAGCTCGGCTTCGATTTCCTGGCGCCGGACCTCGAGGTCGGCGTCCGGCTCGGCGCCAGCGGTGCGCTGATCGTCTTCGACTACGGCCGCTGGTGGACCATCCTGAGCGCCGGCTGGCTGCACGGCGGCCTGCTGCACATCGCCTTCAACATGTACTGGGTGCATCAGCTCGGGCCGGTCATGGCCCGGCTCTACGGCGTTCCCCGGGCGGCGATCATCTACCTGCTCTCCTCGGCGATGGGCTTCCTGGTGACCAGCGCCATGCCGATCGTGGCGCCCTGGATGCCGTTCACTCACCGCGCCAGTGTGACCCTCGGCGCTTCGGCGGCCGTGTTCGGCTGGCTGGGAGCGCTGATCTGCTACTCGCGCCAGAGTGGCGGGCGGATGTTCATGAGGCAGGTGCTCGGCATGGCGATACCCCTGGTGCTGTTCGGCCTGCTGATCCCCGGAATCGACAACTGGGCCCATCTCGGCGGGCTGGCCGGGGGATACCTGCTGGCGAGCCGCTACGGTCCGAACACGGAAGAGCGCCCCGGGCAGGTACTCACCGCTCTCGTGCTGCTCGTCGTATCGCTGCTGGCGGTGCCGCTCTCGTTCATCTCCTGGTCGTTCTGACCGATTTGACCGTGAGCGAATAATTTTTCGCCAAAGTGGTGTACTATTCGCGGCCTTGTGATTCGGGCTGCGATCGCCGGGGCGTCCGGCTACAGTGGAGCGGAACTCGTCCGGTGGCTTCAGGGCCACCCGGAAGTGGAGCTTGGCGCCCTGGCGGCGGGCCGCCAGGCGGGCCGCTCCGCGAGTGACGTGTTTCCCCACCTGGGCGACGCCGTCACCGCCGATCTGGTGGAGACGGACTGGGATCGCCTGGGTGCCGCCGATGTCGTCTTCCTAGCTCTGCCGCACGGCGAGGCGCTCGGCGCCGCGGGCCGGCTGCTCGAGGCTGGGGCCAGGGTCATCGACATCGGCGCGGACTTCCGGCTCCGGAGCCCGTCCGCCTACCGGCGTTGGTACGGCGGCGAGCACACGGCCACGGACCTTCTGGCTGAAGCTGTCTACGGCCTGACGGAGTGGCGGCGCTCCGCGGTGGCCGGAGCGCGCCTGGTCGCCAATCCCGGCTGCTACCCGACCGCCTCGGCCCTGGCGCTCAAACCGCTCTTCGAGCACTTCGGCGATCGCGTCGCCGGCGCGGTGGTGATCGACGCGAAGTCGGGCGTCTCGGGCGCAGGCAGGAACGCACGGGACGGCTACCAGTACTCGGAGCTGAACGAGAACCTGAAGCCCTACGGTTCGGGCGCTCATCGCCACCAGCCCGAGATCGAGCAGGAACTGGCGGCGGGAGGCGAAGCGCCCCGGGTGTTCTTCTCGCCCCATCTCGTGCCGATGACCCGGGGCATCCTCGCCGCCTGCTACGTGCCGATGACCTCGCCGCCGAGCCGCGACGAGCTCGAAGCGGCGTATCTCGATCGCTATGCCAGCGAACCCTTCGTGCGGGTGCTGACCGGTTCGGTCTTGCCCCAGACGAAGGCCACCCTGGGCTCCAACTACTGCGACCTCGCCGTCCGCGTCGATGCGGAACGCGGGCTCGCGGTCGTGTTCGCGGCGCTCGACAACCTCGTCAAGGGAGCCGCCGGCCAGGCGGTGCAGAACATGAATGTGATGTTTGATCTTCCAGAGACCAAAGGCCTCTCGGCCGTACCCGTGTTCCCGTGAGCTGCGGCGTCACCGCCCCGCAGGGGTTCGTTGCCGCCGGCGTCCACTGCGGCCTGAAGAAGAGGCGGCTCGACCTCTCGATCATCGCCTCGACCGCCGACGAGCCGTCGGCCCTGGCGGCCGTGTTCACGCGCAACCAGGTCCAGGCTGCGCCCGTGCTCTACTGCCGCGAGGTCCTGGCTGGCGGCCGGGCGCGAGCGATCGTGGCGAACAGCGGCAACGCGAACGCCTGCACGGGCGAGCCGGGCCTGGCCGACGCGCGGGCGATGGCGGAGCGGGCCGGCGCGGCGCTCGACATGGATCCGGGCCACGTCCTGGTCGCCTCGACCGGTGTGATCGGGGTCCCTCTGCCGATGCCTACCGTGTTCGCCGGCATCGACCAGGCGGCGAACGAGCTCGGGCCGGGGGGCGGCGTGTCGGCGGCGGAGGGGATCCTGACGACGGACACCCGGCCGAAGATCAAGGTCGAGAAGGTCGGTCTCGCGGGAGGCGAGGTGACGATCGGCGGCATCGCGAAGGGGGCCGGAATGATGGCGCCGGACATGGCGACCACCCTGGCCTTCGTCACGACGGACGTGAAGGCGTCGCCGGAGACGCTCGACCTCGCCCTGCGGAAGGCGGTGGAGCCGACCTTGAACAGCGTCACGGTCGACGGCGACACGAGCACGAACGACTGCGTCCTGGTGCTCGCCAACGGCGCGGCCGGGGTCGAGGCCGAGTCCCCGGACGACCTGGACCGTTTCACGGCCGGTCTGCAGCGTGTGCTCGGCCGGCTCGCCGTCGCCCTGATCGCCGACGCCGAGGGAGCGAACCGCGTGATCGAGGTCCGGGTGAAGGGCGCTCGCACCGACGTGGCGGCCCGGCAGGTCGCGAACACGATCGCCAACTCGCCCCTGGTCAAGACGGCCTACCGTTCCGGTCAGCCGAACTGGGGCCGGTTCATGGGGGCGATCGGACGCGCGGGAGTCGACATCGTGGAGCAGCGGATCGGCATCGCGGTGCTGGCCGACGGCGAGCGGGTCGAGGTCGTGCGCGGCGGCCTCGGCGTCAGCGACAAACTCGAGGGTCTGGCGCGGACGATGCTCGCGGACCACACGGTTCTCGAGGTCGATCTGGGCCTCGGCTCCGGCCGCTGGACGGTCTGGACCTGCGACCTGTCCGAGGGCTACATCGAGATCAACGCCAGTTACATCAGTTGAGGACGGGCGCGGCAATGAAAGCAGAGCGGGATCTCGGCCAGGAAATGGCGGCGGCGCTGCGCTACGCCTCGGCGTGGCGCGGCAAGCGCGTCGTCGTCAAGTACGGCGGCCGCGCGATGGCTGGCGAGGAATTCGGCACTCTGATCGAGGACCTGGTGCTGCTGCGGAGCGCCGGGCTGCGCCCGATGCTGGTCCACGGCGGCGGCGCCGAGATCTCGACGACGCTCCAGACGATGGGCATCGAGCCGCGCTTCGTCGACGGCCTGCGGGTCACGGACAAGGACACGATGCGGGTGGTCGAGATGGTCCTCGGCGGTTCCGTCAACAAGCGCCTGGTGGGGATGATCCAGCGGGCCGGCGGACGGGCCGTCGGCCTCACCGGCAAGGACGGCGACCTGCTGCGGGTGCGCCCCCACGCGCGGGCGGACGAACTCGGCTTCGTCGGCGAGATCGAGAGGGTCGACACATCCCTCCTCGACCAGCTCACGAACTCGGGGTACGTGCCGGTGATCGGCTCGCTCGGCGTCGGGCCGGGCGGCGACACCTACAACGTCAACGCCGATACCGCGGCCGCGGCGCTTGCCGCCGAGGTCTCCGCCGAGAAGCTCCTCCTGCTCACCGACGTGCGCGGGATCAACGACAACGGCTCGTTCCGGTCGCGGCTCACCCCCGGCGAAGCCCAGGAGCTGATCGACTCCGGCGTCGTGTCGGCCGGCATGGTGCCGAAGGTGCGGGCCTGCCTCAGCGCCATCGAGGCCGGAGTCGGCAGCGCCCACATCGTCGCCGCCGGCGAACCGCATGGGCTCCTGGTGGAGCTCTTCACCGAAGGCGGCATCGGAACGATGATCAAACCCGCAACCCAGCAGAGCCTGATTCAGGGAGTAGACCTGTCATGACCGAGGACAGCCTGTTCGCAAACTACAAGCGGGCGCCGGTGGCGTTCAGCCACGGCGACGGAGTGCGCCTGTGGGACACCCAGGGCCGCGAGTACCTCGACTTCCTGGCAGGTATCGCGGTCTCGTCCCTGGGCCACAGCCACCCGGCTCTGACCGAGGCGATCACGCGCCAGGCCGGGCGCTACCTGCACGTCTCGAACCTCTTCAGGATCCGCGAACAGGAGCGGGCGGGCGAGTTGCTGGTGGAGGCGACGAAGGGTTTGCTCCACAGCGCTTTCTTCTGCAACAGCGGCGCCGAGGCGGTCGAAGCGGCGATCAAGCTGGCGCGGCGCTACGCCTACGACCGCGACGGCTCGGGCGACCGGCACCGGATCGTCACCGCGGAGGGCGGCTTCCACGGCCGTACCCTGGGGGCTCTGGCGGCGACCGCCACGCCCGCCTACCAGGTCGGCTTCGGCCCCCTCCCGGGAGGGTTCGCCTCGGTGCCCTTCGGCGACCTGGAGGCGGCGGCCGGCGAGATCGACGGCAGCACCTGCGCGGTCCTCATCGAGGCGATCCAGGGCGAGGCCGGCGTGATCGAGCCGCCGGAGGGCTACCTCAAGGGTCTGCAGGCACTCTGCCGCGAACGCGGCGCCCTGTTCATCCTCGACGAGGTGCAGACCGGAATCGGCCGTCTCGGCCGGGCCTACGGCTTCCAGCACTACGGTCTCGAACCGGACGTCGTGACCCTCGCCAAGGGCCTGGGCGGCGGCGTTCCCGTGGGCGCCGTGCTGGCGCGGAGCGAGGTCGCTTCGGCGCTCGTGCCGGGCACCCACGGCACGACTTTCGGCGGCAACCCGCTCGCGAGCGCCGCGGTCCGGGCGGTGCTCGAGACCGTGTTCGATGCGGACTTCCTCGAGCGGGTGGTCCGCGCGGGCGAGTACCTTCGCGCCCTGCTCGGTCAGCTCAAGGCCGGCGGCCTGGTCACCGAAGTGCGGGGCCAGGGGCTGATGACGGCGATCGAATGCACCCCGGACGCGGCCGATGTCGCGACCCGTTGCCTGGAGAACGGCCTGATCGTCAACGCGCCCCGTCCGCACAGCATCCGGATGCTGCCGCCCCTCGTGGTCCACGACCCGGAGATCGAGCGGGCGGTCGGGATCCTCGCGCATTGCCTGGAGGAAGCTGCGGCTTGAGCGGGAAGGCCGACGGGCCCGCTACGCCCCGCCTGTGGGGCGGCGCGTTCGACGCGGAGGTCGATCCGGTCATCGACGCCTACACGCGGTCGTTGCCGTTCGACCACCGGCTCGCCGCCGCGGACCTGATCGGCTCGCTGGCGCACGCCCGGATGCTGTTGGAGACCGGGGTCATCGACCGGGATTCGGCGGCCGGCGTCCTCTCCGGCCTGAGCTCGATGCTCCGGCGCGTCGAGGCGGGCGAGCTCGAGGTCGGGGGCGTGGACGAGGACGTCCACACCTGGATCGAGCGGCAGCTCACCGAGGAGATCGGCGACGCGGGCAGGCGGCTGCACACAGCCCGCAGCCGCAACGACCAGACGGCGGTCGCCTTCCGGCTGTGGCAGCGGTCGGAGGCCGAGCGCGCGGTCGCCGCGGCCCTGGGATTCGTCGAGGCCCTGCTCAGCCAGGGGCGGCTGCACGTGGACACGGCTCTTCCCGGCTACACCCACATGCAGCGCGCCCAGCCGACGACGCTGGCGCAGCACCTGCTCGCCCACGCCTGGTCGGTCCTGGCCGACGCGGGAAGGCTCCGCCGGGCCCACCGGGCGGCGGGTTTGAGCCCGCTCGGCGCCGGGGCGATGGCCGGGTCGCCGCACCCGATCGACCCCGCCCGCAGCGCCGAACTGCTCGGCATGGACGCCGCCTATCCGAACAGCATGTGGGCCGTGGCGGACCGCGACTACGTCGCCGAGGCCCTCTTCGCCTGCGCGCTCGCCATGGTCCACCTGTCCCGCTGGGCCGAGGAAGTCGTGCTCTGGACGTCGAGCGAGTTCTCCTTCGCCCGGCTCCAGGACCGGGCCGCCAAGGGCTCGAGCATCATGCCGCAGAAAAAGAACCCGGAACCCGCGGAGATCCTCCGCGGCAAGTCGGGCCGCGCGGTGGGCGACCTGGTTTCGCTGCTGGTGACGGTCAAGGGCCTGCCGCTGACCTACAACAGCGATCTGCAGGAGGACAAGGAGGCCCTGTTCGACGCCTTCGACACGGTGACCGCCTCGTTCGACGTGGCCCGGGTGCTGGGCGAGAGTCTCGAGTTCGACCGCGAGGCGATGGCGGCGGCGCTGGAGGGTTCGTACATCACCGCCACCGATCTGGCCGATCTCCTGGCCGCGGCGGGCGTGCCGTTCCGGAGCGCCCATGAGCGCACCGGCGCCGTGGTCCGCGCCGCCGGCGAGCGGGGCGTCGAGCTGTGGCAGCTTCCAGCCTCGGATCTCGAAGAACTCGTGCCGGAGATCGAGGACCGGGAAGGGCTGCTGGCCGCGTTGCGACCCGAGGCCTCGCTTGCCGCCCATCGGAGCTACGGCGGGCCGGCGCCGGAGCGGGTCCGCGAGCAGATCGACGAGATCGGCGAACGGCTTGCGGCCGAGCGGCGCTGGCTCGGCGAGCAGGAACCGCCGCCGATCTACCGGGCCCACCTGGACGGTCGGTTGTTGGCTGAGAAGGTCCCGGGAGCCGGCGCATGACCACCGCGATTCGCCACGGCGCCATCCTGGACATCATCGGCCGGCGGCCGGTGTCGAGCCAGAAGGACCTGGTGCGCGCTCTCGGCCGCCGGGGCTTCCAGGTCTCCCAGGCCACCGTGTCGCGCGACGTGCGCCGGCTCGGCCTGCTGAAGGTGCCCCTGGCGGACGGCGGCTTCCGCTACGCGCCGGCGGAGCAGGCCGCGGGACCGGTTCGGCCCGATGTCGAGCGCGCCATGCGGATGTTCGTGACCGGCGTGAGCGAGGGCGAGGCCCTCCTCGTGCTGAGGACGCGCAGCGGCAACGCGAACGCCCTGGCCGTCGTGATCGACCAGGCCGACTGGCCCGACGTCGCCGGCACGATCGCCGGCGACGACACCGTCCTCCTGGTCCTCAAGAGCGCCGCCGCCCGCGACCGCATCCGCGAGTCCCTCGCGACCCTGCTGGAAGGCGACTGATCCACGTCGCCGGAATGTCGGTGCGCCGGCCTTCTGGCCGGCACCAGACGCGAGTCCGCGAAGCGGCGAGCCCGAACTCCTAGCCGCCCTGCACGGCCCGCCGCACCTGCCACGCCTGCCGCGTCTCCTGCGACGAGAACCGCTGCTCGGTCCAGGGGTCTCCATAGGTGTGGTAGCCGTTCTCCTCCCAGAAGCCCCGCTCGTCGCCGTTCAGGAACTCGATGCCTTCTACCCACTTCGCGCTCTTCCAGGCATAGAGATGGGGCACCACGAGCCGAAGCGGGCCGCCGTGGTCGGGCGCCAGCGGTTCGCCGCCGTGGCGGTCGGCGAACAACGCGTGCTCGGACAGCAGGTCGTCGAGCGGCAGGTTCGTCGTGTAGCCGCCGGAGCAGTGGATCATCGCGTGGGTGGCGCCCGGAGACAGTGCAACCGCGCCGAGCACGTCCCGGGTCGCAAACCCGGACCACGGGTTGTCCAGGGTCGAGAAGCGGGTGACGCAGTGGAAGTCCGCCGTCACTTCGCGCCGCGGCAGCGACTGCAGCGCCGGCCAGTCGAACGCGTGCTCGGTCTCGACGCGGCCGAACAGCCGCAGTTCGAAGCCGGCCAGTTCGACCTCCGGCGTGTCGCCGACGGACAGCACCGGCCACTTCTTCGTGACGTACTGGCCGGGGGGGATCCGGTCGTCGCCGCGCCTCGGGACATCGTTCATGGCGGGGGAGACTATCGACACGCGCGGCGCCGTGCAGCCCGCCGGTTGTAAATGTGAGCGATGTGGTCAACAATTCCCGGTCCCCGCGCCGCGGCTCGCCCTGAGCCGCCCGCCGGAGTCCGCACGATGAGCATCCATTCCGCCGAAGACGTCTCCCACGCGCAAGTGAGGTTGCGCGGCGTGAGACGAACCGAATCCGCTTCCAGCGAGTACGCAGCAGCCGTTGTCGAGCTGGCCGGCCCGCAGATTCCTGAGGGGCTCGGCGATGGCGCCCGGCGCCTCCTGTCGCGGATAGGCAACACGCCCCTGCTCGACCTGAGCCACGTTCTCGGACCGGCCGCCCGGGAGCTCGGATCGGAGCTTCTGGCGAAGGCGGAGATGGCGAATCCCGGCGGCTCGGTCAAGGACCGCCCGGCGCGTCACATGATGCTGGCGGCCCGGGACGCCGGCCAGCTCGACGGCGGCCGCCGCGTCCTGGACGCGACCTCGGGCAACACCGGCATCGCGCTCGCCATGATCGGCGCGGCGATGGACGTCGGCGTGACGCTCTGCCTGCCGGAGAACGCCTCGATCGAGCGCCGCCGCATCCTCGGCGCGTTCGGCGCCGACCTCGTCCTCACCGATCCGATGGAGGGCTCGGACGGCGCGATCCGCGAGGCGCGGCGGATGATCGAGGCGGAGCCGGACGCGTTCTGCTACGTCGACCAGTACGGCAACACCGCCAACTGGCGGGCTCACTTCGAGACGACCGGCCCCGAGATCTGGATACAGACGGAGGGCCGGCTGACCCACTTCGTCGCGGGTCTCGGCACCAGCGGCACCTTCTGCGGCACGGCCCGCTACCTGACCGAGCGCGCTCCCGGGGTCCGGCTCATCTCGATGCAGCCGGACGGTCCCTTCCACGGACTGGAGGGCATGAAGCACATGCCGAGCGCCCTGGTGCCGGCGATCTACGACGCTTCGATCGCCCACGAGGAGGCCGCGGTCAGCACGGAGGACGCCTACGCCGAGGTCAAGGCGCTTGCCCGGCGGAGCGGCCTGCTCGTCGGTATCTCGGCGGCCGCCAATGTGGTCGCGGCGCGGCGGATCGCCGAGCGCGCCGCGGAGGCCGGGGAGCGCGCCGTCGTCGTGACCATCCTCTGCGACGGCGCCGACAAGTACCTGTCCGAGCCGTTCTGGGACGAGGACTGAGGATGATCGAACTGTCCCAGGGCGACCTGGCCCGCATCCGCGCCCACGGTGAGGCGACGTACCCGGAGGAGTGCTGCGGCATCCTGGTCGGCAGCAGTGAGAAGGCTGCCGGCGATGATGGGGCGTCTCTGGCCCGGGTGGTGCGGCTCGTGGGCGCCGAGAACACGCGCGAGCAGGAGAACCGCCACAACCGCTATCTGATCCCGCCCGAGGTCATCCTGCGGACCGAGCGGGAGGCGCGGGCGGAAGGCCTCGACGTGGTGGGCTACTACCACTCGCACCCGGATCACCCGTCGCGGCCCAGCGACTTCGACCGGGACCACGCCTGGCCGGGCTACAGTTACCTGATCGTCTCGGTGCGCGAGGGCCGCGCCCGGGACGAGCGGAGCTGGCGGCTCAGCAACGACCGTTCCCGCTTCGACGAGGAACCGATCCGCACCCCTGAACCGCCCGCGACCTGAAGCGCAAGAGAACCGAAGAGTCCCACGGAGACCGACGATGACCGTACTCATACAGATTCCCACGCCCCTGCGGGGCTTCGCCGACGAACAGGCCGAGGTGGCGGTGGCCGCCGCCACGGTCGGCGAGGCGATGGAGCAGCTCGTGACCCGCTACGAAGGGCTGCGGCCGCACCTCTTCGGCGACGACGGCAAGCTGCGCACCTTCGTCAACCTGTTCCTGAACGACGAGGACGTGCGCTACCTGGAGCGCGAGGCGACGCCGATCAACGGCGACGCGACGCTGGCGATCATCCCGTCGATCGCCGGCGGCGCGGTGGCGGAACCGCCGCCAGCCGCGGCTCGGTCGACCGCGACCGAGCTGAACCCGGAGGAGATTCTCCGCTACAGCCGCCACCTCATCATGCCCGAAGTCGGTTCCGAGGGGCAGTTGAAGCTCAAGCAGGCCAAGGTGCTGATGATCGGCACCGGCGGGCTCGGCTCGCCGGTCGGCATGTACCTGGCCGCGGCGGGCGTCGGCCGTCTCGGCCTGGTCGACTTCGACGTCGTCGACGAATCGAACCTGCACCGGCAGTTGCTGTACAGCAACGCGGATGTCGGTCGTCCCAAGCTCGACGCCGCGGTCGAACGCCTGCACGAGGTGAACCCGCACATCGAACTCACGCCGCACCCGGTGCTGCTCGACTCGAGCAACGCGCTCGAGATCTTCGAGGACTACGACGTGATCGTCGACGGCACGGACAACTTCCCGACCCGCTACCTCGTCAACGACGCCTGCGTCCTGCTCGGCAAGCCGAACGTCTACGGGTCGATCTTCCGCTTCGAGGGCCAGGTGTCCGTGTTCTGGGGCGCCAAGGGTCCCTGCTACCGCTGCCTGTTCGCCGAACCGCCGCCGCCGGGACTCGTCCCCTCATGCGCCGAGGGCGGCGTCCTCGGCGTGCTGCCCGGCATCATCGGCAGCCTGCAGGCGAACGAGGTGATCAAGCTGATCATCGGCCAGGGCGATCCCCTGATCGGCCGCCTGCTCCTGTTCGATGCCCTGCGCATGAGCTTCCGCGAGCTGAAGCTGCGCAAGAACCCGGACTGCCCCATCTGCTCCGAGAACCCGACCCAGACCGAACTGATCGACTACGAGCAGTTCTGCGGCGTCCCCGCCGTCGCCGAAGAGCCGGCGCTCAACGACCTGATCGACGTGACCCCCAGCCAGGTCCAGTCCTGGATGAACGACGGCCGCAACTTCAGCATCCTCGACGTCCGCGGCCCGCAGGAGTACGCGATCTGCCGGATCGACGGCTCGACCCTGATCCCCGTCGCGGAACTCGAAGGCCGGTTGGAAGAGCTCGACCCCTCGAAGCTCTGGGTCGTCCACTGCCACCACGGCCCACGGTCGACCCGGGCGACGAACATCCTCCGCGACAACGGCTTCCAGCAGGCGTACAACCTGGCCGGCGGGATCGATGCGTGGGCGGAGGAAGTGGATCCGTCGTTGCCGCGGTACTGACGGCGCGGCCCGCCGACAGGGTGCGCCGGCGCCTCGCTACCAGACGCGCCGCACGCCATACGAGTCGAACAGATCCTCGATCGAAACGAGGACCAGATCGTGCCCGAGTGCTTGCGCTATCAGCATGCGGTCGAACGGATCGCGAAGGGGACCTGGCAGCGCGCCGGCGCGTGTGGCGTCGGAAACGCTGATCGGCAGTTCCCTGAAACCCTGGCTGGCGATTTCGCCGGCGATGTCTGCCGTGAAGGACTGGTCAACGCTCGGGAGCTTGCCGAGTCGATGCTTGGTGGCAATCTCCCAAGCCGAGGCGGCGCTGATCAGGATCTCGTTCTCTTCCTCGGAGATCGCTTGACGTGCGTCCGGCGACAGCCGCTTGCTGCCCTCAAGCCACCAGATCAGGGCATGCGTATCGAGCAGGAGCCGCAGAGGTCACTTCTCCCACGGGGCCAGTTCGGATTCGGGCAGGGGATCGAAGAAGGAATCGTCGAGATGGATTCGGCCGGCAAGTGCCCCGAACTCGCGCTTGACCCTGGGCCGGAAGCTGACGAGCCGCGCGACCGGTTCGCCGTTCCGCGCGATGACGACTTCCTCTCCCTGTTCGACCTGGGCGAGCAGGCGCGACAGTTGAGTCTTCGCTTGATGCACGTTCACTATCGACACTTCCATCCCCTCCGGACGGTCCGCCTGTTTAGCTAACCGTAGGACTAACCGGGCGTCGTGTCAAGCGCCATGGTCCGCCCCAGGAGAGCGCGTCAGAGCGGGCCGTTAGCCCGAAGTTCTGAGCGTTCCACGGGTTCGCGTGGTGCGTTTGGGCTTGTCGCGGTTGGGTTTCGGGCCGTCGGGCACAGCGTTTACGCTGTCATTCGTAGCCATGTAATAGTGAGAATGGAGATAGACACAGTGAGGTTTGTCGTCTACAATTCGAAGCCATGTACATCGAACGCGTGCCCAACCGCAACTCCCCGCCCGCGGTGCTGCTGAGAGAGTCCTACCGACGCGACGGAAAGGTCAGGAAACGCACCATCGCAAACCTCTCCAGGTTGCCGGACGACGTCGTCGAGGGAATCAGAACGCTCCTCAAGGGCGGCGTAGCCCTCGCCTCCCTCGACGACGCCTTCCAGATCCTGCGGGCCAAACCACACGGACACGTCGCCGCCACCCTCGGCACCATCAGGAAGCTCGGCCTCGAAAGACTGATCGACCGCAAACCCTCCAGACAACGAGCCCTCGCCGTCGCCATGATCGCCGCCCGCATCCTCGAACCACGGTCCAAGCTCGCCACCGCCCGAGGACTCGCCAGCGAGACAGCCAACCACACCCTCGCCGAAGAACTCGGCGTCGAAGACGCTTCGGCCGAAGACCTCTACGACGCCATGGACTGGCTGCTCGAACGGCAGCCGAAGATCGAACGCGGTCTCGCCAGGCGGCATCTCGAGAACGGCTCGCTCGTCCTCTGCGACCTGACCTCGGTGTACCTCGAGGGCGGCAAGTGTCCGCTGGCCAGACACGGCTACTCCAGGGACAAGAAGCGGGGCAAGCTCCAGATCGTCCTCGCCCTGCTCGCGAACCGGGAGGGATGCCCGACAGCGGTCGAGGTCTTCGAGGGCAACACCGCCGATCCCGGCGCCCTGGGCAGCCAAGCGCGGAAACTGTGCGGCCGCTTCTCGCTGGACCGGGTCATCGTCGTCGGCGACCGCGGACTGATCACCAACGCCCGCATCGAGGAAGACCTCCAACCCTCCGGCCTGGACTGGATCAGCGCCCTGCGCGCACCTGCGATCCGCACCCTGGCCGAGCAGGGGCACCTGCAACTGTCGCTCTTCGACCGGCGGGACATGGCCGAGATCAGCGTCCCGGAGCTGTACCCCAAGGAGCGGCTGATCGTGTGCCGAAACCCGCTTCTGGCCGCCGAGCGCCGCCGCAAGCGCCTGGAACTGCTCGACATGACCGACGAGCTCCTCGAAGCCGTCGAGAAGGCCACGAAGCGAAAGAACAGGCCGCTGCGCGGCAGCGAAGCCATCGCTGTCAGAGCCGACCGCGCCCTGCGCAAGTACAAGGTCGCCAAGCACTACGACGTCGAGATCGCCGACGACGGCTTCAACTGGCGCCGCAACCAGGAGCGCATCGCCCGGGAGGCCGCCCTCGACGGCCTCTACGTCATCCGCACCAACGTCCCGGAAGACGACCTGCCCGCCGACGAGGCCGTACGCTCCTACAAGAGCCTGAGCCACGTCGAACGGGTCTTCCGCAGCCTCAAGAGCGTCGACCTCAAGGTGCGACCCGTGCATCACCGGCTCGCCGGACGCGTGCGCGCACATGTCCTCCTCTGCGTCCTCGCCTACTACGTCGAGTGGCACATGCGAAAACGCCTCGCAACCATCCTCTTCGACGACCACGCCAAGACCGACGAACGCGCCTCGCCCGTCGAACCGGCGCGGAAATCCAACGCCGCGAAGATCAAGGCCAACTCCGGCTGCACCCCCGACGGACTGCCCGTGCACAGCTTCCAGACACTCATCGAAGACCTTGCCACGCTCACCAGAAACCGCGTCAGGACGCCCGGAAACAACGACGCGATCGCCAACATCCTGGCCCGGCCGACGCCGCTCCAGCAGGAGGCTCTCAGACTCCTCGGCGTACGAACCTGAAAGGACCGTACCCAGTACCGGACACATCCGAACCCACGACAACCCCCGTACCCACAACGGAATTGCCGCTTTGCCGCTCAGAACTTCGGCATAGCGGCTGTCGGGTCAACCCGCTGTTACGCTCCGCGGCGAGGTGCAGGGGCGCGACCTCGGAGAACGCTCTTCTCAGACGTAGTCCGCGGCGGGAATCAGGCGTAAGAGAACTCCCATGATCGACCGGATCACCATCAGAGACTTCAAGAGCTTCCGCGACGTGACCGTCGGCCTGGGCGGGTTGAACCTGTTCGTCGGTACGAACGCCAGCGGCAAGTCGAACTTCTTCGATGCGCTTCGAGTGCTCCAGGGCATCGGCAACGGCTTCACCGTGAGCGAGATCCTCGACGGCAAACCGAGAAGCGCGACCAGCGAGGTTTGGGAGGGAGTGCGAGGCGGGAGTGCGAAGGCCTGTTTCGAGGGGTCTGAGCAGCCTGAGACCTTCTCAATCACTGCTGCCGGCCGTCTGAGTGTCGGAAAGGCGACCAGGCGGTGGGAGTACTCGGTGACCCTGGCGTCAGGCCGCGGTCATGTAGCGGAGGAGCGCCTTCAGTATGGAGGGCGTTCAATCTATGACTCCCGGTGGGCCGACAACGACGGCGTTGGGAGCCCGGTGCTCAAGGTCGAGTATCAGCGCGGAGGACGCGGTCGCCCCCCGCACCTGCCGTTTGAATGCTCCCGGCCCGTTCTGCGGCAGTTTGAAGGCGCAACTCGCGTGGAGTCGCAGCATGGTGCATTCGCTGCGCGGGTGGCCAACGTGTTGGCCGACATGCAGCGTGTCGACCCCACGCCGACGATTCTGAGGGGCTACTCGCAGGCGCGGCAGGTGGCTCGTATGGGCGAACACGGCGAGAACTTTGCCGCCTTGGTCAGGGGGATCTGTGCCGACCCCGACGCAGAGGCCGGGTACCTGGAGTGGCTGCGCGAGTTGCGCCCGGCCGAAGTGGACAGCGTGGCGACCCTGTCCGGCGCCGTGGGAGAGCCGCTCTTCATGCTGCGAGAGGGAGGCAGGGAGTTTCCCGCGCCGGTGTTGAGCGACGGGACGCTCCGGTTCGCTGCGATCGCGGCGGCCTTCTTTCAGCCCGACATGCCGCAGATCATGACGATTGAGGAGATCGAAAACGGCATACATGCGAGTCGAACGCGTCTGATCCTGGAACTCCTTCGAGCCAACGCCGAGGCGGGTTCAACGCAGGTCCTCGCGACGACCCACTCGCCGGTTGTGCTCGAGTGGTTGAAGCCGGCCGAGTACGTCACGACCTACGTCTGCCGGCGCGACAAGGACACGAGTGAAGCGACCATTACGCGGCTCCGCGACGTTCCCGGTTTTCGGGACGTGGCGAAGACGCACTCGCTTGCCGACCTGTTCGCCGAAGGCTGGCTGGAGGCAGCCTTGTGAGTGTGCGGGTTCTGGTCATCCCGGAAGATCCAACGCTCAATGGCTACATTCTGAAACCGTTGGTGGAGATGGTTCTGGCGGAAGCGGGCAAACCCGCCGCCAGAGTGACGGTGCTCACGAACCCCAGAGTTCGCGGATACGACGAAGCGGTCGGAGTCATCCGCGGCGAGCTGTGCTCAAGGTACCGTTTCATGGATCTGTGGCTGTTCTTCCCCGATGCGGACAGGGCCAGCGACGATGCGATGCGCGATCTCGAACGGAGCCTCGGGAAGGAAGGCGTGACGCTCCTTTGCTGTCCCGCCGAGCCCGAAGTCGAGGTGTACGCCTGTGTGGCCTATCGCGAGGAGATTCGGGGTTCATGGACCGCGGCACGCTCGCACCGGCGATTCAAGGAGACCATCTTCGAGCCGCTGCTCAAAGCGCATGGCGACCCTCGACGGCCGGGGCACGGGCGAGGCGCGATGACGGAAGAATCGATAGGACGGCGTCGTCGGTTCTTTCGGCTTTGTCCGGAGATCGCCGAGCTGCGAAACCGGATCGTGGAGGTCTTGGATGGCTGAACTTGGAATCGACCCTAACGGTCGAGACGAGAGGAGCTGACCGTGAGTTCTGAACCGCTTCTGCCTCCTCGCGTGGTTCGTATGGGCGAGGCCCTGCGGCCGTTGTTGTCGAAGTTGAAGGAGAGAGCCGACGCTCCCGCTGTCGGCGAGGCGGCGGAGCCGGTCACGGTGGAGTTCCTGTCTCAGCGCCTTCGCGAACTGGACAGGGCCATAGCGCGTCTCGAGGCCGCGGTCGAAGCGATGATGGAAGACGTGATCGCGAACGAGACTGCCGACGATGCCGACGTCTACCGGATGGTCGCTCGCCTCGAGGGTCGGGTCGACGACCTGATCGACGACTGTGCGGACCTCCGGCAGTGCACGGCGGGAGAGTTCGCGGAAGCCGCCCGCCTGCTCGAAGGTGTCTACGGCGAGCTGCTTGACCGAATCGAACGGTGGTTGGAGGACCTCGTCGAGTCCATTGCCGACCCGGACGCAGCAGTCGAGAGGAGGGGCCTGCCGAAGACCGGCTATGTGGAACTGCGGTTCCGTTTGAGCCTCGATGCGCCCGAGCGGATTGCCGAGTTGCAGGACTGGGTCGATCGTGAGCGTCGTCGGCGGGAGGCCGGGGCCGCTTTGGCCGAAACTCCGACACGGCTCGCGGGCACCATCGCCGTGAACCTCGGTTCGGGGGGCGCCGATGACGCTGCGGTGGCCCGGCTGAAACGGTTCGGCGACGCCATGCGGCCGGTGCTTGCGGCTCTTCGTGAAGCGCTGAAGGAACCGGTCAAGCCAGCCTGGTCGGCTCCGAACGTCAAGACCGAGATGGCCCGTCATCTCGGCTCCTTGGAGAGGTTCGAGGAGCGGTTCCGGGAAGCCGGGGAGATCTGGAGCGAGGCGGTTGGCATGGAACAGGTCGATGAGCGTGAACGCACCCGCGCGGTGACCGGGATCAGCGATGGGATCCGCCAGTTGCTGGCCGGGTATCGGGTCGCCAGGCGTCTGAATGCCACTGGCAGATTCGTGCGCGGACGAGACCTCCTGGTTCTCTACTACCGTCAGACCTTGCGCCAGGTCGAGAAATGGCTCCTGACGACGGTCGATGCTCTCGAGGATCCGTTGGTCGAGTGCGAGAGGCGCGGGTTGCCTGGGAACGGTAGGGTGCCTTTGCTCCCGGAGTTGAGATTGACGGTTCCTTCGGCGGACCGGAAGCTGGCCGACTGGCTCGACGAGATGCGATCTGGCGCCGAGGCCGACAGCGAATTCTGGAACGCGATGATCGCGGTGGGCGCGGGAGTCCTGATTGGCGGCGTGCTCTTCGACGACTGACGGTCAGCCGCCTGCCGGTTCGAACCGGACGTTCCGGCTTTCTACTTGTACCGTCGCGTCGGGCAGTGTCTCGACCGCTCGGCGTGGCAGCAGGGCGAGGCCGATAGCGGCGTCGCGGCGTGGCGACGGGGAGTCACTCGTGAGAGTGCCGGCAGACCGGCCGTCGAACTCGATCTCGGCGCCGGCGGCCGGCGTGTGTCCGGGCTCGAAGATGAGCCGGCACATCCTCCGGGCCGGCTGGCCGCGGTAGTGGATGCGGGCGACGATCTCCTGGCCGAGGTAGCAGCCCTTCTCGTAGTCGACGGCATCCTCGATTCCGGTCTCCTGGGGGAGGTTCGAGTCGTCGTAGTCGACGCCCCAGAGGGGGTGTCCGTGCTCGATGCGGAGGGCTTCGGTCGCTTCGGTGCCGGCCTGGGGGATCCCGGCTTCGGCCAGGTCCTCGGCCATCAGCGGCGCGATGGCCGAGGACTGCCAGAGGGAGAACGCTGGCACCGGGCTGTGCCCTTCGCGTACAAGGCGGGTCTGGTAGTCGAGGATTTCGACCTGGGCGTGGCTCCAGGCCCCGGTCAGGTCGCGGGCGGCCGTGGCGCCGAGTTCGGCGAGAACCTCGGCGCTCTTCGGTCCGGCGACCCGCACCGAGGCCATGTCGCCGAGCGGCAGGATCTCGACCTGGTCGGTGACGATGTACTTCTCGAGGTGCTCGATGATCGTCCTGCCGCGGCCCCTGGGGATCTCGAGCCATAGGCGGTCTTCGAGCGTCAGCACGGTGGCGCTGGCGAGGATGCGGCCGCGGACATCGGTGATGAAGCCGAACGCGCCCTGGCCGTGCGCCAGGCCCTCGACCGCCGCGGTCACCATGCCGCCGAAGAACCGTTCGCGGTCCGGGCCCATGAGTTCGAGCCGCGATGCCCGCGGCGGTTCGCACAGGGCGGCCCCGGTGGTCAACAGTTCGACGTCGCGTTCGAAGCTCATGGCGTTGGGCGCGAGGTGCCGTGGCCGTCGAGGAGGATCTCCCGTACCGAAGCGTGTCGCAGGTCGGGCACGACCCAGCGGGCGCCCGCCTGTTCGAGTCGTGGTTCCGGGGTGAAGCCCGTCGCCACGGCCAGCACCGGCACGCCGTGGGCGTCGCCGCAGGCGATGTCGCGCACCGTGTCGCCGATGATCACGACATCGCTCGGCTCCGGAGGCGCGCCGAGGTGCGCCGTGGCTCGGTCGACGGCTACGGGCACCAGCTCGTTGCGCCGAACGCCGTCCTCGCCGAAGGCGCCGAAGTCGAAGAAGCGGTTGAGGCCGAAGGGTTCGAGTTTCGCCCGGGCGCCGATCTCCCAATTGCCGGTGAGCAGGGCGACGCAGGTGTCGTCGTGGTCCGCGAGTTCCTCGAGCAGTTCGGTGACTCCAGGCAGGAGGCGCATCTGTTCGGGGTCCAGCCGTTCGAGCAGGTCGCTGTAGTGCGATCGGACCTCGCCCAGGCGGCCTTCGACCTCGTCGCGGGGCAGGCCCGCGTCGGTCATCAGGTCGATGACGGCTTCGGTGTCCGTTCGTCCGCCGAAGTCGTAGGCCCTGACGTTGCCCGTGCGGCCGAAGGTGCGCTTGAGCGCGCCCATGAAGATGGGCCCGATCTGAGGGCCGCATCGAACCAGGGTGCCGTCGATGTCGAAGAGCAGAAGGCGCATCGGGTAGCCGTCGTTTCCGAGTAGGCGGGGAGACTATCCGCAGTGCGGGCGACTGTTAGCCTTCCCCGTCTTGATCGTACGGGTGCTGAGCTTCGCGACCGCGCTGGACGCTGTAGGCAGCGCCGAGACGGAACACGACCTCCCGGACGGCGCCACGGTCGCCGACCTGGTCGAGCGCCTGACGGCGGCGTACCCGGCTATCGAGCCGCTGTGGCCGCGCCTCGCCGTAGCCGTGGACGGCGAGGTGGCCGCGGACCGTACCGCGCCCCTTCACGACGGGGCGGAAGTGGCCCTCCTGCCCCCGGTTTCCGGCGGCTCATGCGGCGCAGGCGCCGGCCGCCTCCGTGACGGCGCCGTCGATGCCGACACGGTGTCCTCCGTGCGCGCCCGCGTCGAGGACGCCGGCAAGGGCGCCGTCGTTGTCTTCGTCGGCAACGTCCGCAACTCCTTCGGCGGCCGCCCGGTCGAGCGCATCACCTACTCCGCGTATCCGGCGATGGCGGAGCGGCGCCTGGACCGGATCGTCAGCGAACTGGAGGCCGCGGAACCGGGAACCCGCGTGGAGATCGTCCACGGCCTGGGGACGCTCGAAGTCGGCGACGCCAGCGTCGTCATCGCGACGGCTTCAGCGCACCGGCGGCAGGCCTACGAGACCAACCGTCTCGCCCTGGAGCGGCTGAAGGCGGAAGTGCCGATCTGGAAGCGGGAGCACTACGTGGACGGCAAATCCGCCTGGCGGGAAGAGGAACCGCTGGAGTAGCCGCAAGCAGCGCCGGTGACGGCCGGCGCGTCTTGAAGCCGCCTTCGGCGGCAGCCGGCGGGGACGCCGGCGCACCCAGTGTGCGGCCGCCAGCTTGGTGGCCGGTGCGCCTTGTCAGCCGCGTTGAAGCGCTGCCGCTAGACGGCGAACGAGGAACCGCAGCCGCAGGTGCCGACGGCCTTGGGGTTCGAGAACTTGAACCCGGTGCCGGCGACGCCGAGCTGGTAGTCGATCGTCGTGCCCTTGAGGTAGCGGGCGCTGATCGGGTCGACGTAGACCTGCAGGCCCTCGTACTCGAAGACCTCGTCCGTCTCGCGCTGGTTCGTCTCGAAGTCGAGCGCGTACTCGAAACCGCTGCAGCCGCCGCCCCGGACCGCGACCCGCAGGCCGTGGTCGGAGGACAGGCCCTCGTCCTCGCGGGTGAGCTTGATCATCCGGATCGCCTTGGCGGTCACGTGCAGGGTCTCCGGCATCCGGGCAGGCGCCGGGGTGGGAGCGGGTGGGGACGGGAAGTCGATCTCTGGCATTGTCCTGGGGCCTCCTGAGACCCCTGACAGAGGCGCGCGCGCGGCTGCATCGCGGCGGCAACTCTGGTGCCCGAGGGTATCATCGAACCGTGTTGACGGGGACTTCGGACGGTTCGACCGGGCCCGCCGGAGGTAGTCACGACCAGGTTCGGCGTGCCGCGGGGGCACGGGCATGATCCGGGAACAGGGCGCCGGCGACGGCGGCTGCATCGAAGTGATTACCGGCGGTATGTTCTCGGGCAAGAGCGAGGAGCTGCTGCGCAGGCTCCGCCGTGCCCTGATCGCACGCCAGCGCGTCCAGGTCTTCCGAATCGCGACGGACACCCGGGATGGCGAGGTGGATGTGCTGACCACCCGGGACAATCGCAGCCTGTCCGCGGAGACGGTGGCGTCCAGCGACGAGATGCGCGAGAAGCTGACACTGGGCGTGGAGGTCGTGGGCATCGACGAGGCTCAGTTCTTCGACGTCGGCCTGGTCGGGCTGGCGACGGAACTCGCCGACCTGGGCGTGCGGGTCATCGTCGCCGGGCTCGACCTGGACTTCCGGCGCCGCCCGTTCGGGCCGATTCCCGAGCTGATGGCGATCGCCGAGTACGTCGACAAGATGCACGCGGTCTGCGTCCGCTGCGGGGCCGCGGCCCAGTACTCGCTGCGGATCGCCGGCGGTGACCAGCAGGTCCTGGTCGGGGACGTGGAGACCTACGAGGCCCGCTGCCGGCGTTGTTACAGCTCGTCAAACGAGGTCGACGAAGTCCGCGCCAGCTAGCCGGGAAGCAGGCTCTTGAGCGCCTGACGGATCTTCGGTCCCAGGAGTGGCGACGAGAGGTCGTGGCCGGCGCCGGAGACTTCCAGGCACGCGCCCAGCGAGGGCCAGCGCTTCGGTAGCCGACGGATCATCGCGTCCGTCGTGAACGTGTCGAGCTGGCCGTAGACCACGGCGACGGGCACCGAGGCGCTGGTCGCGGCCTCGAAGTCGTAGTGCGTGAGCGGCGGCGCGATGAGCAGGAGCCCGCCGGGCGGGTCCTGCGCCGCCTCCGCGTGCGGCAGCCGCGCCATCGTGACGACGGCGCCGAAGGAGTAGCCGATGCCGATGCGTGGCAGCCGACGGAAGCGGCTGCGGAGTTCCTGCTCGCAGGCGGCCAGGTCGTCGGTTTCGCCGCGGCCGGCGTCGTGGCGTCCCTCGCTGCCGCCGGTACCCCGGAAGTTGAAACGGAGGGCCGCGCCTCCGAGTTCGACCACGGCGTTGGCGGCGCTCGTGACGACGTGGTTGTCCATGTCGCCGCCGTAGAGCGGATGGGGATGCGCTACGGTCGCGACGAAGGACGGCGTCGCACCCGGCTCGAGCAGTTCGGCCTGGAGCGTCCCGGCGGGGCCCTGCAGTTCGAGAGGAGTGATTCGGGGCATCGGTCTGGCGTCAGGTCCGCGGAGGAAGCGCGGAATATACTCTTCGCGGTCCCGGATTGACCTTCCCGCAGCCATGTCGCGGCGCCGGGTCGCTCCGGACGCCTCGCGAAACACTGCCCCCCACGGCCCGTAACTCAGTCCGGACACGCATCAAGGAGTCCGTTCGATGATCTTCGATCCCATGTACTTCGTCTTTCTGGCGCCGGGCCTGCTGCTGTCCCTGTGGGCCAGCTTCCGGGTCAAGCGGGCGTTCAAGAAGTACTCCAAGGTGCGCTCGGTGACGGGCATGACCGGCGCCCAGGCGGCGCAGCGCCTGCTGGCCTACGCCGGCATCACGGACGTGCAGGTGGTCGCCACCCGGGGCCGGCTGTCCGACCACTACAACCCCGTGACGAAGAAGCTCGCCCTGTCCGAGCAGGTGTACGGCTCCAACTCGGTGGCCGCGATCGGCATCGCCTGCCACGAGGCCGGGCACGCGATCCAGCACGCGAAGAACTACGCGCCGCTGTGGCTCCGGTCGACTCTTGTGCCGATGGCCGGCATCGGCAGCAACGTCGGCTACTTCGTCATGTTCTTCGGCCTGATTCTGGGCAACATGGGCATGTTCATGGTTGGCGTCGTCATGTTCTCGGCGGTCGTTCTCTTCCAGCTCGTTACCCTGCCGGTGGAGTTCGACGCCACGGCGCGGGCGAAGCGCCTGGCCGTGGACCAGGGGCTGATTCTGCAGACGGAGCGTGTGGGGATGGACCGGGTGCTGAACGCGGCCGCGCTGACCTACGTTGCCGCGGCCGTGTCCTCGCTGTTGACGCTGGTCTACTTCCTGATGCGGGCGGGGCTGCTGGGCGGGCGGGACTAAAGAGCCCGAACTTCCGGAGGCCGGCCAGAAGGCCGGCGCACCGACACGCGGACACTGTGGACTAGATCGGATCGCCTAGCTGCGCCGTCAGTTCGGCCTGGCGGGCGGCGAGCTGTTCCGGGGTCGACGCTTCGAGGACGAGCCGCAGCAGCGGTTCGGTGTTCGATGGGCGGACGTTGAACCACCAGTCGTCGAAGTCGATGCGGATGCCGTCGAGGCGGTCGAGCGTGCCGCCCTGCTCTCCGGCGTAACGTGCGACGAGGGCCTCCATCGTCCCTTCCTTGTCCTCGACCTCGAAGTTGATCTCGCTGCTCTTGGCGTAGCGGCGCAGCGGCGCGGTGACCTCGGAGAACCGCTTGCCGGAGCGGCGGAGCAGGTTGAGCACCGCGACGACGGCGAGGATCGAGCTGTCGGCGCAGTAGTTCTGGCGGAAGTAGTAGTGGCCGGCGAGCTCGCCGCCGAAGATCGCTCCCGTGCGGCGCATCGTCGCCTTGACGAAGGAGTGGCCAACCCGTTCGGGAAGGGGATCGCCGCCATGCTCGCGGATGTACTCCGGAACCGCCCGGGACGAGCGGATGTCGTGGATCACCGCGCCGCCGGACTCGCGCTGGAGCATCTGGCCGGCGATCAGGGCGGTGATCAGGTCGGAACCGATGGCTTCGCCCTGTTCGTCGACGAAGGCCGCGCGATCGCCGTCGCCGTCGAAGCTGACGCCCAGGTCGGCCTTCTGGTCGACGACGAGATCGCTCAGGTCGCGGAGGTTCTCCGGCAGCAGCGGGTTCGCCTCGTGGTTCGGGAACGTGCCGTCCAGCTCGAAATACAGCGGCAGCAGTTCCACGCCGCAGGCCTCGAGCAGAGGCCGGTAGATCGTGCCCATGCCGTTCGCGGCGTCGGCGGCGAGCCGCAGCTTCGGAGCGCCGGTTGCCTCGAACGAGCGGTCGAGGAAGGAGAGGACGTGTTCGGCGTACTCCGTCTCGATGCTTCTCGTCTCGACCCGGCCGGGGGCCGCCGCCGGCGCCGGCTCTTCGCCCAGCGCGTGCCGCTCGATGATCGGGATGCCGTGGTCCCCGGACACCGGCACGGCGCCGGCGAGGCTGAACTTGAGGCCGTTGTACTCGGCGGCGTTGTGGCTGGCCGTGACCTGAATGCCGCCGGTGGCGCCGAGATGGCCGGTGGCGAAGTAGTTCATCGGCGTCGTGGCGAGGCCGATGTCGAGCACATCGAGACCGGCCGAGGTGAGTCCGGCGCAGAGCGCCGCGGTGAGCGGCACGCTGTGGTCGCGCATGTCGCGACTGACCACGACGGTGCGGGGCAGGGCCGCGCCCTGGTCGCCCTCGAGCGTGACCAGGTGCTCGAAGGCCATGCCGATCCGCCGCGCCAGCTCCTCGTTCAACTGCCCCGGGTAGAGGCCGCGCACGTCGTACGCCTTGAATATCCCTGCCATGTCGTCCCTTTGGCTCCTTGTTCAGCCGCTGCTGCTCACTGGGGCCGCACTTCGATCGCCAGGGCGAAGGCACGCCCTTCGATCGGCGCTTCTTCCAGGCCGTCGGGGCCGTCGCCGTTCACCGCCTGCAGGGTGACGGCGAGCGTTTCGCCGCAGATCCAGTCGCGATGCGCGTCGATGGCCGCCTCGACGTCCTCGGCGGCCCGGTAGTGAACGGCGATGCGGTCGGCGTAGTCGAGGTCCGCGGCGCGCCGCCGGTTCTGGACCCGGTGCACGACTTCCCGCGCCAGACCCTCGGCGATCAGTTCGTCGTCCAGTTCGACGTCGAGAGCGACCAGCAGCTCGCTGTCGCCGTGAACGGCCACCCCGGGCCGCTCTTCGAGCCGTACCTCGACTTCGTCGGGCTCCAGGCGAGCCGTTTCGCCGTCGACTTCGATCGCGATGCGCCCTGACTGATCGAGCTCCCGCTTCAGCTCCAGGCCGCCGCGGGCGGCGAGCGCGGAGCGCACGGCCGGCATGGCGCGGCCGAACCGGGGCCCGCACTTCGGGTAGTGCGGCACCACGTCGAAGGACACGTACTCCGAACTGTCGGCGGCCCAGCGAACCTCGTGCACGTTCAGTTCGTCCTGGAGCAGGTCGACGTAGGGCGCGACGAGTCCTTCGAGTTCCGGGTCGGCGCTGACCAGGGTGACGCTGCGAAGCGGCTGGCGGATCCTGATGCCGTTCGCGTTCCGCGCGGAACGGCCGTTGCGGGCCACCTGGAGCACGGTGGCCATCGCCGCCTCGAGGCGCTCGTTGCTGCGGTCCGCGGGCGGTTGGGGCCAGGACTCGAGGTGGCAACTGACGCTGCCCCCGCCCTGGCTCGAGACGAGGCGCCGGTGGAGCTCCTCGGCGACGAAGGGCACGAACGGCGCGATCAGGAGGCGAATCGTCGTCAGCACCTCGTAGAGGGTCTGGTAGGCGCTTTCCTTGTCCTCGCCCGGTGCGCCGTCGCCGGTCCCTTCGTCCTCGCTGGCCGCCCAGAAGCGGTCGCGGCTGCGCCGGATGTACCAGTTCGTCAGTTCGTCCAGGAAGGTCTCGATGCCGCGCGCGGCGGGCGCCGTGCGGTAGGCCCGCAGGTGATCGGTGGTGGTGCGGACCAGCCGGTAGAGGCGGAGCAGGATCCAGCGGTCCAGCGACCCCCGCTCGGCGAACGGAATCTCCGCGCGCCCGGGCCGCCAGCCGTCGAGGTTCGCGTAGATCGTGAAGAACGACAGGGCGTTCCACAGCGGCAGCAGGAAGGTCTGGGCCGCCTCTCGCACCAGGCGGGCCGAGAACCGCGACGGCTGCTCGGGGTTGTTGACGCAGAAGTACCAGCGGAGCGCGTCGGCGCCGGTCTCTGCCAGCACTTCCATCGGCTCGACGACGTTGCCGAGGCGCTTGGACATCTTGCGGCCGTTCTCGTCGTTCACGTGGCCGAGGACGATGCAGTTGCGGTAGGCGGGGCTGTCGAACAGCAGGCAGCCCAGGACGTGCAGGGTGTAGAACCAGCCGCGGGTCTGGTCGACCGCCTCGGAGATGAAGTCCGCGGGGAAGCGCGAGCGGAAGATCTCCTCGTTCTCGAACGGGTAGTGGTACTGGGCGAAGGGCATGGCGCCCGAGTCGAACCAGGCGTCGATCACGTACTCGACCCGCTTCATCGTGCCGGCGCAGCCCGAGGTCGCGCACGGCCACTGGAAGTCGTCGTCGATGAAGGGCCGGTGCGGGTCGAAGCAGTCGCGGTCGTAGGGATCCTCCGGCAGGGGCCAGCCCACCTTGCGGAAGAGCTCCTCGAACGAGCCGACGACGTCCACGGCGTCGCAGCAGGCGCACTTCCAGACCGGCAGCGGCGTGCCCCAGTAACGGCTGCGTGACAGCGCCCAGTCGACGACGTTCTCGAGCCAGTCGCCGAACCGGCCCTGGCCGACGTGCTCCGGGTGCCAGTTGACCTGACGGTTCTTCTCGATCAACCGGTCGCGGGCGGCGGTAGTGCGGACGAACCAGCTCGTTGTCGCGTAGTACAGGAGCGGCTGGTCGCAGCGCCAGCAGAACGGGTAGTTGTGGCCCTGCCGCTCGCCGTGGAGCAGCCGGCCCTGTTGCCGCAACGCACGGACGATCGTCCGGTCGGCGTCCTTGAACCACTCGCCGTCGATCTCATCGATCAGGTTCTGAGTCGCCGGGTCCTGGGCGCTGCCGGCCGGGTCGAGCGCGACCCTTCCCTCCGCGTCGACGGCCTGGAGCTCGGGCAGGCCGTACTGGCGACCGCTGCGCAGGTCGTCCTCGCCGAACAGCGGCGCGGTGTGCACGGCGCCCGTCCCTTCGGCGAGGGTCACGTAGTCCGCGAGCAGAATGCGGAAGCCGGCGCTGTCCGACACGTCGGCGGGCCGGTAGGAGCGACGCGGTTCGACCGCGAAGGGCCGGTCGTAGAGCAGACCCTCGAGGGACCGGCCGGAGAAGCGCGCGACGGTGCCGGCTTCCCGGAGATCGACTCGCGTGGGCTTGCCGTCGCCGGGAAGAAGCACGGGGACCGGTTGCTCCAGGCCGTCGGCGATGAGCAGCAGCCGTTCCGGGTCCGTCGGGTCTTCCACGGCGCGGTAGGTCAGGTCGGGATGCACCGCGATGCCGGCGTGGGAGAGCAGGGTCCACGGCGTCGTCGTCCAGGCGACGATGTCGACCGGCCGGTCGGTGCTGAACTCGCCCGCGATGGACTGGCCGGGTCGCAGCGGGAAGCGGACCCAGATCGAAGGATCCTCCGTGTCGCGGTAGTTCTGCGCCACTTCGTGGCTCGACAGGGTGGTGCCGCAGCGGGCGCAGTAGGGCTGGATCTTCCGGCCTTCGTAGAGCAGGTCCTTCTTCCAGAGTTCGGCCAGCGCCCACCACTCCGACTCGATGTAGGCGTTCCTGTAGGTCAGGTAGGCGCCGTCCATGTCGAGCCAGTAGCCGACCCGCTCGGTCATCCGCCGCCACTGCCGCTCGTAGGCGCTGACGCTTTCGAGGCAGGCGCTGTTGAACCTCTCGATCCCGTAGTCCTCGATCTGCTGCTTGCCGGAGAAGCCGAGCTGCTTCTCGACCTCGATCTCGACCGGCAGGCCATGCGTGTCCCAGCCGCCCTTGCGCGGCACGCGGCGGCCGGTCATCGTGCGGAAGCGCGGATAGAGGTCCTTCACCACCCGGGTGACGACGTGGCCGACGTGGGGCACGTTGTTCGCGGTCGGCGGCCCCTCGTAGAAGGAGAACTCCGTTTCCCCGCTCTCGCCGCGAGACTCAAGAGAGGTTTCGAACACCCGTTCGCGGCGCCAGAACTCGAGCGTCTCGCGCTCGAGCTCGGGGAAGGGATAGCCGCCGGGAACGGGCGGAAACGCGGGATCCCTGGACACGGCGAAGGCCTTGGGCGCGGCGGCCGCTCAGGCGGCGAAGCGCTGGCGCTCGATGAACGCCGTCAGCGCCGCCGCGAACTTGGCCGGTCGTTCGACGTGGGGCAGGTTGCGGCAGCCGTCGAAAACATCCAGGTGGGCGTTCGGCATTTCCTGTAACCAGAGGTCGGCGTTTTCGAGCGGTGGGTTGGTCGCCTGGCGGCCCCAGGCCAGCCATGCCGGCTGGTTGACCTTCTCGCCGAAGCCGGCCTGCAGGCGGTGGCCGAGGCGGCCGCAGAGCGAGTCGATCAGGGCGTGGCTGGCGCCGGGAAGGTGGCTCGCACGGTAGAGCTGCTCGACCATGGACTCTCCCAGGCCCTCGGCGCCGAACAGGGTCTCGCGTCGCAGGTGGGTCTCGATCGCCCGTTCGCCGGTCACCAGGTTGAGCGCCGACCTGCCGAGCACCGGCGCCCGGAGCAGCGCGTGAATCACCGGGTCGCTGCGGTCGTCGGTGACCTCGGCGCCGATGCCCTGAGGCCCGACGAGGGCCAGGGCGGCGACCCGGTCCGGGACGTTCAGGGCGGCCTCGACAGCGTAGGCGGCGGCGCGGTGGGGGGCGACGAGCACGGCGCGTTCGCCGACGACTTCCTGAAGGAACCGGCCGAGCAGGTCGATGTAGAGCTCGGCGGTGTAGCGCCGGTTTGTCCGTTCCGAGTCGCCCCAGCCGAGCCAGTCGGGCACGAAGCAGTCGTGGCTCCGGGCCAGGCGTTCGGCGGTCTCGCGCCATAGCAGGCCGGTGTGCCCGGGGCCGAACGTGTGGAGCAGGACCATCGGCGGCTTGCCGCCGCGGCTGGGTGACTCGAGGTGGACGAAGGCCACGCGACGGCCGTCGACCTCGATGTGCCGGGTGGAACCCCATCGGGGTCGAGGCAGGCGACCCGCCTTGCGGGCCACGATCGCGTTGAACAGGGCCGGGGCCCCTAGCGCGATGCCGCCGATGACGAGTCCGTTCGTCAGACGCCGCCTGATCAAACGCCGGGATTCCTGGTTGGCGGAGCGCGCCATGGGGCGGAGAATAACAGTGAGGGCTGTGCATAATCGGTCCGTGGCGTTCGAAATCGTGGTCGCCTGGGTGGGTCGCCGGCGGGAGCCCTGGGAGACGCTCTGCGGCGACTATCGGCAGAGGATCGAGCGGTTTGCGCCGGTGCGCGAACTCGTCGTTCGCCCCGCCCGCGGCGACGACCGGACGCGACTGCGGCTCGAAGGGAAGGCGCTCCGCTCCGCCCTGCCGGCCGACGCCTGGACAGTTGCTCTGGATCGGGGCGGGCGGCCCCTGAGTTCGACCGGCCTCGCGACCGAGGTGGGTCGGCTGCGCTCGGAGTGGCGGCGCCCCGTCGTGTGGATCGTGGGCTCGGACCTGGGACTCGACCGCAACCTCGTGAATTCGTGCCGTTTCCGGCTCTCTCTGGGGCCGCTCACGCTCGCTCATGAACTCGCCCGACTGACTCTCCATGAGCAGATCTACAGAGCGTTCACCATCCTCGAGGGAATCAACTATCATCGGCGCCCGTTTTACTGAGCCGCGTGCGGAGGATTCAGGTGGCAAACGCGGACGAGGCTTCTCGAACCGACGGATCGAACGACATCAAGGAAGCGGCAGCCGCCGCGGCGCGAGAGCTCGCCGCGGTCCGGTCCGCGGCCAGGAAGGCCAAGGCCGCGGCGGACCGCAAGGCCGCGACGGCGGATCGGGCCGCGAAGGCAGCGTCGGAGAAGAAGGCAGCGGCACAGAAGGCGGCCCGGGAAGAGAAAGCCGGCGCCGCGGCCGCGGCCAGGGCCGGAAAGACCGCCGCGACCAGGAAGGAGGCCGCCGCCGCCGCCGAGAAGGAGGCGTCGGCGCGGCGTGCCGCGGCGAAGAAGGCCGAGCGGACGGCGGTTGCGGAACGGGCAGCGTCGGCTAGGGCGGCTGAAGCCGCTCCTGCGCTCGCGGCCGCGGCGAAGCAGGCAGCGCGCGAGGCCGCGCTCCGGAAGCGCGAGGCCGCCAAGGCTGATCGCGAGGCGGTAGCGGCCGCCGAAGCCCTGGCCAGGGGCCGGGAAGAAGCGGCTGCCAGTAAGAAGGCCGCCGTCCAGTCCGGCCGGCTGGCGGCCACGACCGGCAGTGCCGCGGCCAGGGCCGCCAAACTCCTGGCTGATCGCAAGTCCGCGGCGCAGGCGGCCGCGAAGGATGCGTCCGCCAAGGGCGTTGCCGCCAGGAAGCTGGCCCGAACCTCCGCCTCCAGGGCGGCGGCCTCAGAGAAGGCCGCGAAGGCTGCTCAAGCGGCGAAGGCCGCTGCCAGGGACGCCGCTCGGGCCGCGGCGGCGGCGGAGAAACTGGTGGTGAAGGCGGAGGCCGCCGAGAAGGCGGCCGCGGAGAAGGCAGTCGAGCGCGAGGCGGCGCCGCCGGAGGAAGTCCAGGTCGAATCCGCGGCGAAGCCGGTGAAGGGACAACCAGCCCGGAAGAAGGCCGCGCGCAAGGAGCCGCAGCCGAGAAAGCCGCCGACGCTGCTGCTTCGGCCGGAGCGCGCCAATGGCGGTGGAGGCCCGGGCGCCCGGAGAAGGAACGCGGCGGTCGACTTCGATTGGGTGCGGGAACGGCTCGAAGAGAAGCGGCGTGAGCTGTTCGGCCGGTACAACCGCGATCTCACCGCCGGCCTCAAGGCGTCGACCGGCGAGGGCGCGGAGGACCTGGTCGACCGGGCGAATCACGCCTACAGCCGGGAGTTGAACTTCTCGCTCTCGGACAGCGACGGCATCCTGCTGAACCGGATCGTCGAAGCGACGGCCCGGCTGGACGACGGCACGTTCGGCATCTGCGTCCACTGCAGCAACGAGCTGGGCCGGGCCAGGCTGGAGGCGGTGCCGTGGGCGCCCTACTGCATCGACTGTCAGGAACTCGAAGAGAAGGGCCGGCTCCCCGCGGACGAGTGAAGGCACCCGAGATCGACGCCGCCGTCGAGCGGATCAAGGGCGGCGACCGCCAGCCGCTCTACCTGGTGATCGGTGAAGAGGTGCAGGCGATTCGTGAAGGCACGCGGATCGCCGAGGCGTTGGCTTCCGCCGCGGGCTGCGAAGTGACGGTCCGCAACGGCGCCTCCGGCGCCGAACTGGGGTCGATTCTGGCCGATCTCTTTACCTACTCTCTGTTCGAACCAGCCAAGATCGCCCTCGTTTCCGGGAGCGCCGAGTTCGCCGACAAGGACGCGGCAGCCGGTCTGATCGACGAAGCCGCGCAGGTTCTGGACGACGAGGGCCGCCTGGTTCACGGCGGCGAACCTCTGCCGGCGGCGGAGCGGACCGCCGCTGGCCGGCTCCTGCAGGTGCTCCGGTTGTTCAGTGTCGATCCGATGGCTGGCGCCGCGGAGGAGGTCGTCGCGGCGTTGCCGGACTCCACGTTCTCGGGCGGCAAGAACTACCGGAAAGGTGGACGACGCGGGCGGCTGAAGAAGCAGAAGGCGGAGCTCAAGAAGGGGTTGACGGCGCTTCTGGAGGCGGCTCGCGCAGAAGACCTGAGCGGTTGGTCCGATGGGAACCTGGCGGAACTCGACAGGGTCGCCGAGGGCGGTTTACCCGAGGGCCATGCCCTGGTGTTGGCGGACCGAAGCGTCGACCGGGATCATCCCATCGTCCGGCGTCTGTTCGAGCGCAAGGCCGCGTTCGCGTTCGACACGCTCGGGTTGGATCGGCAGGGCAAGCCCACGGGCCTCGATCCGATCGTCGCCGAACTGGCGCGCGAGACCGGCGTGAGCATCGACCGCATGGCTGCCGCCGAACTGGCGCGTCGTACCCTGCGCACGGAGGGATGGGGCGCTTCCGAGGCAGACGCCGCCTCCGCCGCCCGCTTCGCCGCCGAGTATCGGAAGCTCGCAGCCGGAATGCCGAAGGGCGCCGGTCGAATCAACCGCGACGCGGTGGAAGAGTCGGTGGTGGACCGGGGCGAGCAGGATGTGTGGGCCGTCTTCAACGCGATGGATTCCCAGAAGCCTGACGCGGCACTGGCGGCGCTCAGTCGCTACTTCGACAGTGCGGCGGACCCACGGGGCGAGCGGTTCCGGTTCCTGAGTCTCCTGGCCGGCCGCTGTCAGCAGTTGGCCACCGTCCACGGCATCGCCATGGCTCACGGTCTGCCGGAAGCGGGGAGCTTCAACGGCTTCAAGGCCCGGGTGTTGCCGAAACTGATGGCAGAGTGGCCGGATACTACGAAGAAGCCCACGCCATGGCCCCTCTTCAACCTCTACACGGCGGCCATGGCCCGTCGCGGCCCGGAGGCGGTGGCTGCGATGGGTGAGCTTCCCTGGAAGGTCCTCGAGACAGAGCTTCGCCTGCGGGGCGGCACGGGCGAGGACGACGCCGCGCTCGAGGCCCTGGTTCTGGCGGTCGCCGGTGGAGGTCCGCCGCGCAGTGGGAACGCTCTGTCGGCGCGGCCACGAGCCGGCTCGCGCGCGGGTTCCGGCGCGCGCCGTTCGGCCGAGCGTCGCGGTCGCCGCCGGCGCTGACGTGCCCGAACTGCCCGAAGTCGAGGTTCTTCGCCGCAGCCTGGAGCGCCCGCTGGTGGGCGATCGCTTCGAGACCGTTCGCGTTCACTTCCCGACCCTGCGCGAGCCGCTCTGCGAGCGCCGGCTGCGCCGCCTGGAAGGCCAGGAGGTGGTCGGCCTGCGCCGGCGCGCGAAGTACCTCCTGATCGACGCTTCCGGCGGCGAGACTCTTGCCGTGCATCTCGGAATGAGCGGCCGGCTGACCCTGGTCGACCGGGCGGCCCCGCTCGTGGCGCACGAGCACCTGGGGTTCGAGCTTGCCTCGGGCCGCCGCCTGCGGTTCCGCGATCCGCGGCGCTTCGGCATGGCCTTCGTCGCGTCGACGGAGAGCCTGGACAGCGATCGGCACTTCCGCCATCTCGGCGTCGAGCCACTGTCGACCGGGTTCGACGGCGCCCGCCTCGCCGGCCTGGCTCGCGGACGAACGGCGCCGGTCAAGAACTTCCTGATGGACGCCACGGTCGTCGTCGGCGTCGGCAACATCTATGCCTCGGAGGCCCTCTACCGCGCCGGCATCCACCCGCGCCGGTCCGTGGCGCGGATCGCGACACGACGCTTCGACCGCCTCGCGGAGGCCGTCCGTGCGGTTCTCGGCGAGGCGATCGAACAGGGCGGGACAACGCTGAACGACTTCGCCGACGGCGAGGGCAACTCGGGCTACTTCCAGGTTTCGCTCGACGTCTACGGAAGGGAAGGGGAGGTTTGCCCGACCGGCTGCGGGGCGAGGATCCGCCGCGTGAGTCTCTCGAATCGCAGCACGTACTACTGCCCGCGGTGTCAGAAGTAGCGGCGCCGGCCTGCGGCAGGCCGGTTTTCCGGCCGCCTTCGGCGGCAGCCGGCGAGGGCGCCGGCGCACCCGGTGTGTGGCGGCGGTCTCGTTACGTGAGCGGCCAGAACATCGGGATCAGCCACACGGACAGGGCGCAGAACACGATCTTGAGCGGCGCGCCGAACTTCACGTAGTCCATGAAGCGGTACCCGCCGGGTCCGAAGACCATCGCGTTGGTCTGGTAGCCCATTGGGGTCAGGAAGCTGGCCGAGGCGGCGAAGGCGACGGTCATCATGAACGGCTTCGGTTCCAGGCCCATCGAGGCCGCGGCGGTGCCGGCGATCGGCACCATGAGCACCGCGGTCGAGTTGTTCGAGACGATCTCCGAGAGCAGGGCTGTCGTCAGGTAGACCAGCGCGATGACCGCCCAGGGCCCGTAGTCGGCGCCGGCATTCGCGATCGTCTCTCCGATCATCGCCGCGAGGCCTGTCTTCTCCATCGCGATGCCCATCGGCAGGATGCCGACGAGCAGGAAGATGACGGTCCAGTTGATCGCCTCGTACGCCTGCTGCACCGAGATGCCGCCGAAGACGATGAGCGCCACGGCGCCCAGGATCGACGCCTTCAGGATGGACGTGACGCCCGTGGCGGCGACGACGACGACGATCGGGATGATCACCACGGCGAGCCACCAGCGCCGCGGGATGACGAGGCGCAGCTTGACGTCCTGCTGCAACGGGATGAAGTCCTCCGTCTCGTAGAGGGCTTCGATCCGGGAACGGGGGCCGAAGACGAGCAGGGTGTCCCAGTTGTGGAGGACGATGTGGGCCAGCTTCTCGCGGATCGGCTCGCCGGTGCGGTTGAGCGCCAGCACGAAGCAGCCGAAGCGGCGGCGGAAGTCCAGTTCGCGGATCGTCGAGCCGGTGAGCCGCGAGACCGGCGAGAGCTGGATCTCCGCCATGATGTTGTTCTGGTCCGAGAGGTCGCGGTCGCCGATCTTCACCTCGGTGCGGAGGCGCAGGCCGTAGTGGTCCCGGAAGTTGACGATGTCGTCCATCAGGCCTTCGACGATCAGGAGGTCGCCGCCCCGAATGGGCGTGGAGCGGAGTTCGACGGCGATCCGCTCCTCGCCGCGCAGAATCTCGAGCACCGTGAGGCGGAAACGCTCGTTGATGTGGGCGTCCACGACGTTGTTGCCGAGGAGGGAGCTTCCCTCCGGCACCTGGACCTCGGTCAGGAAAGAAGACAGTTGGTACTTCGTCGTCAGGTCGGAGGACCCGGCGCGATCCGGCAGGCGTCGCATCGGCACGAACACGATGTAGGCGAAGCCGACGACCAGGAGGATCAGTCCGAGCGCCAGGAACTCGAACATGCTGAAGGCTCCGAAGCCGTACTCCGCCGACATGGAGGCGACCAGCAGGTTCGTCGATGTGCCGATCAGGGTGCAGGTGCCGCCGATGATCGAAAGGTAGGACAGGGGGAGCAGGATCCGCGACGGCGACACGCCGTAGTGCTTCGCGATCTGGATGCCGACGGGCATCAGGATCGCCAGGGCAGCCGTGTTGTTGATGAAGGCCGAGAGCACGCCGCAGACCAGGATCAGGGCGATGGCGGCGGCCCAGTGCGTCCTGCCGGAGAGTTGCGCGAGCTTCTGGCCGAAGCGGTCGATCAGACCGGTGTGGGTCAGCCCGTAACTCAGGATGAACATCATCATCACCGTGATGACGGCGTCGTTGCTGAAACCCCGGATGGCCTCCTGGGGCGTCACCAGCCCGAACAGGAGCAGCAGCCCCAGGCTGGAGAGGGCGACCGCGTCGATCCGCAGCCATTCGAAGCTGAACGCCAGGAACGTGAAGACGATGACGGCGACGAGGATCCAGATGTCCATCGGCGGTTCCCGGCGCTCAGCCGACGGGCAGCCGGCGGTGCGAGGCGACCGGCATCGAGCGCCGCACCTCGGCGACGCGACGCCGGTCGATCTCCGCGATCGCGATGCCGGGCCCGTCTCCGGCATCGGCCAGGACGTGCCCCCAAGGGTCGATGATCACCGAGTGACCGAAGCTGTGCCGTAGCCCGCGGTCGTCGTGGCGGCCGGTCTGGGCGGCGGCCAGCACGTAGCACTGGGTTTCGATGGCCCGGGCGCGCAGCAGCGGAAACCAGTGGTCCTTGCCGGTCATCAGGGTGAAGGCGGAGGGGACGGTCAGCACCTCCGCGCCGTCCCGGGCGAGCTTCAGGTAGAGCTCGGGGAAGCGCATGTCGTAGCAGATCGTGAGACCGAGGCGTGCGAGCGGGGTGTCGACGGTCACCGTGTCCTCTCCGGGCACGGCCGTCTTCGACTCCAGGAACCGCACCTCGGCGGAGACGTCGACGTCGAAGAGGTGGATCTTGCGGTAGGTGGCGACGATGTCCCCCTGCGGGTCGAACAGGACGCTGGTGTTGAAGCAGCGTTCGCTCTCCCCCGGCGCCTTCTCGTTGTAGGAGCCGAGCAGGAGGTGGATGCCGCGGTCGCGAGCCAGAGCGGCGAACCGGGCGCAGGTGGCGCCGGAGGTCGGTTCGGCCAGCTTGACCTTCTCCTTGTGCGGCCCGAGGTAGTTCGTGTTCTCGGGCGTGGACACGAACGTTGCCCCGCGGTCCGCCGCCGTTTCGATCCAGTGCCGGGCGGTTTCCCAGTTGGCCTGCTCGTCCGAGGTGGAGCCCATCTGGACTACCGCGGCGAGGAATGTCGTCGTGTCGTTCATTCCGGTCGCTTCGCTCTCGCCGGGAGCTTACCGCCACGTTCCGGGCTAAGCTTCGGAAACCCATGTGCGGGATCGTCGGCATCCTGATGCGCCCCCACCCCGGACCGGCGATCGACTCGCGCGAGCTGCTGGAGGGCCTCGCTGCCGCGGGCCGAGGCGCCGAAGCCGCGGTTGCCGATTGCGGCCGCGCCGAGGCGCAACCGCTGGCCGCGGCCCTGTCCGCTGCCGCATCCGGTCTGGCCGACTGGGACCGGCGGTTGCGGGCCCGGCCGGCCGTGCGGTCCCTGGTGCGCGACGAATCGCTGCGAGCCGCGATCGCCGATGCGCTGCGGCCCTGCTCGGCGGCGGTGAACCGGTTGAAAGCCAGCCTCGATGTCGCCGCCGCCCGCTACGGCGATACCGGCCTCGAGGCCGTGAACCGGGCTGCCGCGGCGCTCGCCGACGCCGAGTGGGCGATTCGGCGCGATCGGCTGCGGACCACCGTCGAAGTGAGCGCACTGGCGCCGGCCGGCGCCAGCGATGCCGGGCTCGATGTCCTCATCGCGGTTCAGCAGGCTTTCTCCTCGCTTGACCGGCTCGAGATTCGCGGCCGCGATTCGGCCGGGCTGTTCCTGCTGCTCTCGGGGCACGGCCTCGACCGGGACGATCCGGCGGTCCGGGCCGAACTCGACGGCCGGGCCGGGGATCCGTTGTTCGCTCATCGCGCGGTGAACCTGAGCGGAGGCCGGATCGGCCTGGTCTACAAGTGCGCGGAGGAGATCGGAGAGCTCGGTGACAACGTCCGTTTCCTGCGCGAGGCGGTCGCTGCCGACCCGTTGCTGGCGGCGGCGCTCGAGAGTCCGGAGCTCGAGGCGGCCGTGCTCGGGCATACCCGCTGGGCGAGCGTCGGCCGGATCAACGAGGCCAACGCGCATCCGTTGAACGAGGCGGAGGCCGGGAACGGCGGTGCCGATGGCCAGGCGTCGCCCCGTGTGATCGCGGCCATCAACGGCGACATCGACAACCACGGCGACCTGGCGGTGCTGGAGAAGCTGGAGCTCGACGCCGGGATCACGACGGACGCGAAGGTGATGCCGGTTCTCATGTCCCGCCGGCTGGCCGGCGGCGACAGGCCTTTCGACGCCTTCCGCGAAACGGTGGCCGCGTTCGAGGGTTCGCTGGCTGTCGGCGCGCTCGCCTGGGACGACCCGTCCCGGCTCTACCTGGCGATCCAGGGCAGCGGCCAGGGCCTCTACGTGGGATTGGCCGATCACGCCTTCGTCGTGGCCAGCGAACCCTACGGCCTGGTCGAGGAGACCTCGACCTGGCTGCGCCTCGACGGCGAGGCGGAGCCGGACCGCGCCGGCGCCCGCTGGGGCCAGATCGCCGTGCTCGATGCCGCCCGCGCCGGCGAGCTGGAGGGCATCGAACGGTACTCGGCCGGCGGTTCGCCCCTGCCGGTGTCGCCGGATGAACTCGACCGCGCCGAGATCACGACCCGCGACATCGACCGGGGCGAGTACCCCCACTTTCTGCTCAAGGAGATCAGCGAGGCGCCGCGTTCCGTGCGCAACACGCTGCGCGGCAAGCTGCGGGAGGACGCGACCGGCCGCCTGCGGGTCACCCTCGGCGAGCGGACGCTGCCGGAGACGGTCGCGCGGGGCCTCCGGGACGGAACGGTAAGCCGCATCGTCGTCACCGGTCAGGGAACCGCCGCCGTCGGCGGCCAGGCGATAGCCGCCGCGATCGAGGGGCGGCTGCGCGAGCGGGGCGTGAGCCGCCTGCGGGTCGACGCGATGCCGGCGACCGAGCTCTCGGGCTTCCACTTGCAGCCGGACATGGCGGACACCCTGGTCGTGGCGGTCAGCCAGTCGGGGACGACGACCGACACGCTGCGCACGGTCAACCTGGCGCAGCGGCGGGGCGCCCGCGCGGTCGCGATCGTGAACCGCCGCAATTCCGACCTGGCGGAGCGGGCGGACGGCGTGCTCTACACCTCGGACGGGCGGGACGTCGAGATGAGCGTCGCGTCCACCAAGGCCTTCTACTCCCAGATCGCGGCGGGGATGCTGCTCGCCGTGGCGATCGCCGACCAGGTCGCTGGCGGCCCGGACGAGCGCCCCGCGGCCGATCGCCTGCTGCGGGAGCTCCGGCGCCTGCCGGACGCGATGGAGCGCACCCTCGCTCTGCGCCCTGCGATCGCGGAGGCCGCGAGCGAGTACGCCCCGCGGCTGCGGGACTGGTCGGTCGTCGGCAACGGCCTCGACCGGATCGCCGCGGAGGAGATCCGGATCAAGCTCTCCGAACTCTGCTACAAGGCGATCGCTTGCGACGCCACCGAAGACAAGAAGCACATCGACCTGTCGTCCGAGCCCCTGATCCTGGTCTGCGCCACCGGGGTCCAGGGCTCGACGGCGGCGGACACGAGGAAGGAGATCGACGTCTACCGCGCCCATCGCGCGACGCCGATCGTGATCGCCTCCGAGGGCGCGGCGTTTCCGTCCGCGGCAGCGACGATCGAAGTGCCCGAGGTGGCGCCCGAGCTGTCCTTCGTGCTGGCCACCGTGGTCGGCCACCTCTTCGGCTACCACGCGGCCCTCGCCATCGACGATCTGGCCAGGCCGCTGCGGGAGATCCGCACGGTGGTGGACGATGTGGCTGCCGCCGGCGCGGCGCGGCCTTTGGCTCGGCTGCGCGAGAGGGCCGGCGACGAGATGGATGCCATCCGCGTGGGCCTGGCCTCCGGCGGCTATGACGGCAACCTGCATGTCGGTCGGGCGGTGCGGCTGGCGGTGGCGCTCGATCGGCTGGGTGGAGCAAGTGAAGGCGGTGAGGTGGACGCGCTGGCGGAGTTGCGAGATGCTCTCGGCCCCGCGATCGACGACCTCACCCGGCACATCGACACGATCAAGCACCAGGCGAAGACGGTCACCGTGGGCATTTCCCGGCACGACCAGACCTTGGGCCGGATGTCCCTTGCGGCCGCCCTGGTGGAGGCCGGCGCGCCGGAGGAGGCGATCTCGCCTGAAGACCAGCGCACGATGAGCGCCCTCGATCCCTTCGTCGACCAGGTGCTCGGATATGTCCGCTACCGGCTCTGGCGCGGAGGCGACGGTCCGGCGCCCGGCGATGCCGCCACGATCCGCGTGCTGCGGGCCGGCGGCCTCTGCCGCGACCTGCAGTCGCGGACCGTGCGGGAGCCGCTGCTCCAGGGCACGAAGTACGCGGTCGCGGTCGAGAGGCGGCTGATGGCGGCGCGGGGGCGGACGGATGGCCGGGTGTTCATCGGCGTGCCCGAGTTCAGCGACGGCACGGTCTCGGCCCTCGTCCTGATCCACGTTCGCTTCCGGGAACGGGCGCCGGCGGCCGAGTTACGGGGCTTGCTGTCGGACTACCGTGAGCGCTACGAAGGCCTCAGGGATCACGTGCTCCGGAAAGCGCCCACCTTCGACGACGGACTGCTGGCCGAACTTCCCGTCGAGGACCTGCTGATCGATCCGGTGGCCCAGCTCGCGGAACGCTGGCAGAGCAGCCCTTCCGGGGGCGTCTCGTGAGGGTCCTGCTTACCGGCAGCGCCGGCTTCATCGGCTTCCACGTCGCCAGGGCCCTGCTCGAGCGCGGCGACGAGGTGATCGGCTACGACAACTTCAATCCGTACTACGACCCGCAGCTCAAGGAGCGGCGCAACGCGATCCTCGAGGAGCAGTCGAACTTCCGCCTCGTGCGTGCCGACATCGGCGACCGCGAGGCCCTGCGGGACGCGTTCGACGATCTCGTCCGTGGCGCCTCCGGCACGGAGACCAGGGTGTGCCACCTGGCGGCCCAGGCAGGAGTCCGTCACTCGATCGACCATCCGGACCAGTTCGTGCGCGACAACGTGCAGGCCTTCACCTACGTCCTCGAACTGTGCCGCAAGCGCGAGGTTGGCGGCCTGATCTACGCCTCCAGCAGCTCGGTCTACGGCGACAGCACGCGGGAGCGGCTCAGCGAGAGCGACAGCACTTCGGCACAGTGCTCCCTCTACGGCGCGACGAAGAAGATGAACGAGCTGATGGCCTCGGTGTACAACCACCTCTACGGCCTGCGGGTGACCGGCCTGCGTTTCTTCACGGTCTACGGCCCCTGGGGCCGGCCCGACATGGCGCTGTTCCTGTTCACCGGCGCCCTGCTGCGCGGCGAGACGATCAAGGTCTTCGGCCACGGCCGGATGCACCGGGACTTCACCTACGTCGACGACATTGCCGCCGGCGTCGTCTCGGCGATCGACCGCAACCACGAGCAGCTCGTGTGCAACCTCGCCGCGGGGCGGACCGAGGAACTCATGGCCTTCATCCGGCAGATCGAGTCGAGCTGCGGCCGCGAGGGCGAGAAGGAGTTCCTGCCCATGCAGCCGGGAGATGTCGTCCGGACCGCGGCCGACCTGACGACGGCCCGGGAATCCCTGGGCTACGAGCCGACGACCACGATCGAGGTCGGCATTCCCCGCTTCGTCGACTGGTACCGCGGCTACTACGGCCTCTAATCCAGCCGCGCCGCCCATTCCGCGGCCCGCTCTCGCATCTCGGGCGCGTCCTCCGGCAGGATCATCCCCTGCTCGATCACCTTGTCCAGCGCCGCGTTCCAGGCGTCGAGATAGCTCTTGCTGTCCGGGTACAGATCCGCCAACTCCTCCGCGTCGAAGTCGGTCGCGGCGCCGTACAGGAACCCGAACCGCGTCCCCTCCCTCTGCGTGCCGAAGCCGCTGTGCGAGGCGGTCGGCGCCTCGAGATCCGGCAGGCGAATGCCGCCGACGGCGTTGCCGTGCTCGTCCCGTACGACTTCGGGACGGGGGTCTCCGGCCTTCATCTCCACGCGCGGCATTCTCGGCGGTTCGACGCCGTCCCTGATCCAGCGGTGCAGATGCCTGATCGCCGCTTCGTACACCGGCGTGTAGGACAGCCAGTTCGAGCCTTCGACGGTGCGTTCGTCCGGTCTCACCACGGATACGTGCGCAGTCCCCGCCACTTCCCAGAGCCGGAAGCGGGCCGAGTCCGGCTCGCGCACGGTGTAGTAGCTCGGCAGCTCGGTCTCGGAGTTCACCACGATGACCGGGACGTCCAGGTCCGCCCGGACCGACGCGAGGCTGCGGCCCCGGCGCCCGCCGCCACGCTCGGAGGCGAAGGGCACGATGCTGCCGAAATCGATGTACGGAATGAACCCGTCGAACGCCCCTTCAAGCGGCTGCACGCCGTTGATGTAGGTGCGTAGCCGTGCGGCGGACTGGGAAGCGCCCGCCGCGATCAGGCGCTCGACCGCCAGACCGCCCATGGGGTCGAGGCCTTGCCGGTCGCGTTCCGGACCGATGGCGCTCGCGGCCTGGGTGAAGATGTCGTAGGAGTAGGCATCCCCGGGGTGGACGAGGGAACCGTAGCGTTCCGGATCCCACGCCTTGAGTCCTCCGGGATTCTGGGGGAAGCCGTCGATACCGACCTTCTGCGCTGACACGCCGACCCAGGCATAGCCGCGCAGCGCTTCGCCTCCCGCGGCACCCAGCTCGAAGCCGGCGGTGACGTTCAGCCAGAACACGACGACCGTGCCGTTGAATGCGGACGGGTCCTCGGGCCGAACCACCAGCATGCGGGTCTTGAAGTCCGCCTTGTCGGCTGACGCCCGGGTTCTCCACTGGCCGTCCGCGGAATGCGTGCCGTCGACGAGTTCGTACGCGGTCGCCTCGCCCTCGAGGAAGTACTCCTCGGTCAGGTAGCCGCGATCCGCCACGTTCACCGCGTTGAACGGCGTGCCGCGTTCCCCTCCCGTGATCGGCCCGGACAGGGTCGCCGGGTTCGGAGTGGCCGCGAAGGCCAGGCCGAGCGCCATCAAGATCGTTGCAATCGTCATCTGGCAGATCCCTCTCTGAAGTGTCGGCCGGCTTCTGGTACGGCGGCGGTTCCGGGTATCGTAGCCGCCCTCCCTCCCCTCCCAGAATCCCAGGAGTTCCAGCGTGAAGGTAGCCCAGGGCGTCGCCGAGTACCTCAAGCGGGAGGGCGTCGAGTTCATCGTCGCCTACCCGGTCAACCCGATCATCGAGGCCGCGGCGGTGGCGGACATCCGTACCGTGATCGTCCGCCAGGAGCGGATCGGCCTGCACATGGCCGACGCGGTCAGCCGGCTGAGCTCGGGCCGGCAACTCGGCGTCTTCACGATGCAGAGCGGGCCGGGCACCGAGAACGCCTTCGGCGGCGTGGCCCAGGCCTACGGCGAGTCGGCGCCGATCCTGGTCCTTCCCATGGGCTACAGCCGCCGGGCGATGCACGTGGCGCCGAACTTCAACGCGGTGGCGAATTTCCAGCATGTGACGAAGTGGTGCGAGCCGCTCTCCATGGGCAAGGCGCTGCCCGAGGTGATGCGCCGCGCCTTCAGCCAGTTGCGTTCGGGGAGTCCCGGTCCGGTGATGGTCGAGGTGCCGGCCGACGTCTTCGGTGAGGACGTGCCGGACGACCTGGGTCCCCGGCCCAACGGCAGAGTGCGCGTAGGCCCCGACCCCGACCTGGTGCGCGAGGCGGCGGAGATGCTGGCGGCGGCCGAGCGGCCGGTGATCTACGCCGGCCAGGGCGTCCACTACGCCGAGGCCTGGGACGAGCTGCGACGCCTGGCGGAGCTCCTGAACGCCCCGGTGACGACCAGCCTCGGCGGCAAGAGCGCCTTCAACGAGGACCATCCCCTGTCGCTCGGCTCGGGCGGCCGCGCCGTGCCGAAGACGGTCCACGAGTTCCTGGGCGCCGCCGACGTGATCTTCGGCATCGGCTGCAGTTTCACGACCACCGCGTTCGGCCTCTACTTCGGCAAGTACCCCCAGGCGAAGTACCTCCACGCGACGCTCGATCCCGTCGACCTGAACAAGAACGTCGCCTCGGACTGCGTGGTGGCGGGTGACGCGAAGCTCACTCTCGCTGCCCTGATCGCGGAACTCGAGGGACGGTCGCTGCCCCACGCCGCGGCTCGGGCCGAGTCCGTGCCGGCCGAGATCGAGCGGATCCGCTCCGGCTGGCTCGACGAGTGGATGCCGAAGCTGACCTCCGGGGGCACGCCGCTCTCGCCCTATCGGGTGCTCTGGGACCTGATGCACACCGTCGACCGCGACAACGTGATCATCACCCACGACGCCGGCTCGCCGCGCGACCAGATCTCCCCCTTCTGGCGCAGCACGACGCCGCTCTCCTACATCGGCTGGGGCAAGACGACCCAGCTCGGCTACGGCCTCGGCCTCGCGATGGGCGCCAAGCTCGCCCAGCCCGACAAGCTCTGCATCAACGTCTGGGGCGACGCCGCGATCGGCTTCACCGGCATGGACTTCGAGACCGCGGTGCGCGAGCGCCTGCCGATCCTCTCGATCCTGTTCAACAACTTCTCGATGGCGATCGAACTGCCGATCATGCAGGTGGCGACCGAGAAGTACCGCAGCACGGACATCTCCGGCCACTACGCCGACATGGCGAAGGCCTTCGGCGGCTACGGCGAGCGGGTCACCGACCCCGCCGAGATCGTCCCGGCGATCCGCCGCGGCATCGAGGCGACCGAGTCGGGCACGCCGGCGTTGCTGGAGTTCATCACCGAGAAGGAGATCGGGATCTCGAGCTACTAGAGGCTCCGACAACGAGGTTCGAGGACTGCGTTAGGCTCAGTGAACACCTGTCAGGAGGGCTGCAATGAACGAGGAAGTTTGGGGACACATACTCGACCTAGGAAGGACGAACCGATACTTCACGACCTTGTACGAGAGGCACCGGCGCCAGCGGGTCGGGCTGCGACTGGCGATGATCGCGTTTGGTGGCGGTTCCGCCGCGACTTTGCTCGACGGCACCCCGTCGATCTTGAGTCTGCTTCTCGGGATCGGACTGGCCGGTTGCTCGGCCTACGACTGGGCTGTTGATCCAGGGCGGCGAGCGGCGTCCTATCACCAAATCGCGCGACAGTGCACCGAACTGCGGGCCGAGTACCTGCGTCTTTGGCGCAGTCTGACATCCCTGGAACCCGAAGACGCAGAGGATCGCCTGCGCGAACTGGAAGCCCGAGGACGTCTTGTCGACGAGACGGTTGCGGCCGCGGAGGCGCAACTGGGTGACGACGAACTCAACGAACGGTGCGCAACGGCCGAGTACACGACCGCAGAGCAGCAGTATGCCCAAGCCTAAGATCCGCAAAGGAACCGACAGCCTGCCACGACCCGCTAAACCAGCGATGCCGAAGGCTCCGCCTCCTCCCCCGCCGCCGCCGCGACCGAAGAAGTAGACTGCCGCAGCCCGGTGCGGTGCCCCTTCCTTTGAGGTTGCGAGCCGCTAGAGCGTAGAGGCGCGGCCGTGTAGTTGGGGATCTCTTCGACCCGGTTGCTCTAGTAGTCCGCGCAGATGGCCGTGCGCACACGAGGGCGTAAAGCCATGTAACTCAAGCCGGAAAGCCGCCAACCCCCCGGCCTCGGCGCGCCTCCGGTGTCGGCCGTAGGGAGCGGAGCGACCGGAGGCCGACACCGGAGCCCTGGGCCGCTACTCCGGACGCCTGCTCAGAACCCTGCCGCACACGAAGAAGTGTGCAGTTTTCAGTTGCCACAAGTGTGCAGTTTTCGGTTGCCATTGACAGGTATCGAGAGTCCTTGGGAGGTGACGGGCGTTGAGCTGCTGCTTGAGGCCGGCGAGGTGGAGGTGTTCGTGGCTCGGCGCCAGGGCGAGTCTTACCGTTGTCCGGCCTGCGGGGGCGCTGCGAGCCGCCACGACACGCGTCGTCGTCGCTGGCGGCATCTGCCGACGTGCCAGTATCGGACGATCCTCACCGCAGACGCGCCTCGGGTGCGTTGCGCGGAGCATGGGGTGCGCACGATCGTCGTGCCCTGGTCGGACCCGGGCTCCCGTTTTACGGCGTTGTTCGAGGCTCTGGTGATCGGCTGGCTGGGCGCGGCGAGCATCTCGGCGGTGGCTCAGCTGCTGGACCTGAGTTGGGACTAGGTGTCGGGTGTGATGGAGCGTGCCGTTAGGCGCGGGCTGGAGCGGCGTGGTTCGGCGCCGGCTTCGCGGGTTCTCGGCATGGACGAGACGTCGTTTCAGAAGCGCCATGAGTACGTCACGGTGGTGGCGGACATCGAGGGCGAGCCGCGCGTTGCATCACGTGGCGGACGGTCGTGGCAAGGGCGCTCTGTCCTCGTACTACGAGTCGTTGTCGGAGGCCGAGCGTTCGCGGATCGAGACGGTGGCCATGGACATGTGGCCCGCGTACATCTCGGCGACGGTGTCCTGCCTGCCGGACGGCGGGGACAGGATCGCGTACGACAAGTTCCATGTCGCGGCTCATCTCGGCGACGCGGTGGACGAGGTGCGCAGAGCGGAGCACCGCCGGTTGCGCGCCCTGGGCGACGAGGGCCTGACCGACACGCGCTACCTGTGGCTGTACCACCCGGACCGGGTGCCGGAGCACCGATGGCCTCGCTTCAAGGAGCTGATCGACGGCACGCTGATGGCACTTGAAGGAGGTGGCGATGATGATGTGGGAGAACCGGGACCACCTCAGACTGGGTGTTGCCGCGCTTGACAGCCGTGCTATAGTGGCGGCCCAGACAACGGAGGTCCTCCACAACAGGAGGTCCTCCACAACAGGAGGTCCTCCACAACAGGAGGTCCTCCATTGAGGAAAGAGACTTGGTTCCGTGGCGCGCTATTGAGCGTGCTTTTCTTGGCGCTGATGGTCGGCGGTTCTGCGTCGGCGCAAGATGACGACGATCTGTTTGAGCTCCGCCGGTGGGCTCTCGACTACATCGACAGTGCGTACCAAGCGAGCGACGTCAGCACGATGGCGCGCATGACGAGGTTGCTGCTTTCGCGGGACGCCGCCGCTAGCGCGGAGGGAGATGTCGACAAACAACGGAGATTGCTAATAGACTACGTCGAGTTAGCGTTCACTGACGGGGCGATTCCCGAACTCATAGACCTGCAAGACTGTGCCGTTCTTCGGGAGAGGATGAAGGCCGATCTGCAGTGGGTTGCTATGGAGCAAACGGGAATTCGAGCCGACACCTTCGAGACGCTGTGGAAGAGCCCGGTTCCACCGGCCGTCACCCCGTCTCCGTTCGTGGAGAACGATGACGGATTAGTCGGTGTGCAGAGCAATCTCGGCGTCGGCTGGCTGTTCATGATGTGGAAGTGCATTAGGTCCGCCGAGGAGGCGGGCGAGCAGTGTAATGCTGACTACCGGGAGTGCCGAGACACGGTTGACGAGATTCCCCCTGGCGGAATCGACTGGGCGCAGTACGGACTGACGAACTGCCAGTACCAGTACGATATCTGCCACGGCTTCAACCAGATCCAGTTCAACCTGTGTGCTACCGGAGGATCGGGATTCCCGTGATTCCTGGTGGAGCAGAGCCACGACTGCGGTTTGTTGCGGTCACCCGCGCTGACGGTCGGGAATGCGGCCATCTTCACCGCTCATTGCGTCGCGCTCTCAAGTGCGGGCGGAGCAAGCGGTCGGCGTTCCGACTTGTGGCGGTTGCGGCTGACGGCAGTCGCCGGCCATTGACAGATCAGGAGGTCGATAGCCTGTTCTGGTCTACTGGCGGCTGGCTGCCGTTTCTGCTCTAGCGGACACCAACGAGAGTGCTTTGCCCCGGTGGCGCAGTGGCCGCCGCCGGGGCTTCGTTGCTACAAGGAGCGCGACGTGGAGTCTTTAGCCTCGGGGAGTGGTTCACCGGACTTTGGGGTGGTTCCGGTGTGGCGGGGGCCGCTGAGATGCTGGATTCTCGTGATCTTGTCTCGGGCAGTTCCATCGTCCTCGCTGAGCTTGGCCTCAATGACGACTTGGGGGTTCAGTTCGCTAGGAACGATGAAGTCCGGAGTCTGGTCGAAGCCGGGGATCGTCTCTGCCCTTTTCGTTTTCCGGAAACTGATCTCGGCCTGCTCAAGTTCTTGCTGGATGGCGTTCTCGACGAGGTTGCCGACGATCTCGCTGACGGAGTCTCAATGGCTGGCGAAGGGCCGGCCGAGGAACCGCTCGTAGAGGAGCATGGAGTAAGGGACGCCAAGCGTTTGTAGCCGTGCGAAGGCTTGCCAGCCCGTCGGCCGTGTCGGTCTTGTCGAGCCGGTGGAGCTCGTCGGCGGACACGGTTGGCGCTCCCCGGGCGAGGTGTTCGCACGCGACCATGATCAAGGCCCTCACTCTCTGCTCGCTAACGCTTCCGTTCCGTGTGAGCGGACCTTCCGGATCGGTCCGGGCCTTTCGTTCCAGTGACCGTGCAGCGTTCTGCGATACTTCTATGCCCGTGTATCGGGTGGTGAGGTACGCTCATTCCGGCGGAGTGAAGCCCAGCATGCAGCGGAGAACGATGAGCGAGATCGGTTGCTCGAGAACGGCTTCCGCCACCTGCTCCGGCGTCACTTCCCGGAAGCCGGACGTTTCGCGCTTGAGCCGCTCGTAGCCTGCCTCGAAGGTCGCGAAGTCCACGAAGCCATCGCCCCGCGGCATGACGAGGAACTCGGACTCGAGAGAGCCGAACACGGCGTCCACGAAGCCGTCGAGGTGATCCCTCACCTCGTCGAAGGGGACTTCAAAAGGGAATGGCAACCTGCTCTACCTCGCTGCCAGCGCTACTGACTGAGCGGACGACGGACTCTTCCGGCGGCGGCGCATCTGCAAGACGCCGAGCCAGGTCGTCCGGGTTTCCGAATCGGTTCAGCGCATCCTTGACCAGGTCCAGGCGTTGCTCCGTCGGCAACGACTTGTTCCACCGCCTGTGCAGATCGTTGACCGCGATACGGGTCAGGTGGCCGAGGAGCATGCAGCGGGTGTCGCCGTAGGTCGCCTTCCAGCCGGCCGCCAGCAGTTGGGCTCGTTCCTGGCCGATGAGCGCCGAAAGGTCTTCCGGTGCACGGGACAGTTCACGCGATCGCTCGAGATTCGCGGACCTGCAGACGAACACCGTGTCGACGATCGATGACGCCGTGCCGTGGATGTGTATCGAGCCGCTCATCTCTGCCGGGCACGGCAGCGATGCCGTGCAGAGGAAGCCGGCGTCGAGAATCGCCACGCCAACAGCGCAGTAGGCCCCGATGCGATTGTGGTGGAACGTGAAAGCCAGGGGCGCGCCCGGCCTCAGTGCGCCGGCCGCGTTGGTCCACGCGGCGGCCAGGCCCTCCGTGAAGTGGGTCAGTCCCCTGGCTTCAGTCGCGTTGCCCGTCAGTTCGCGGCTTGAACGGGTCGAGGTGCGCTCGAGGCACTCATCGTCGTCGGCCGCCAGCCGCCGCAGCCAGGAGTAGCAATAGTCCATGAGTTCGCCGTACTGGACGTTGCCGAAGTAAGGCGGGTCTGTCAGTACCGCATCCAGCGTGCCCGGCCCGAGGTCGCTCGACGTTGCGTCGGCGCAGCGCAACAGCACGGTGCGTGGCCGGCCGTTGGCCTGTTCGCCGATCCGCTCGCGATCGATCGGGATCCGGCGGCGGCGCGAACCCGCTTTTCGCACCTCGAAGGGGGCCTCGCAGAATCGCTTCGCTTCGACGTACTTGCTGACGATGTTCGACCAACCGCCGGATCCGACGTTGCGGCCGTTCGACAGCGGAATCCCGAGCAGGTTCGGCTCGCACTGGACCAAACCCACCGGGAATCCGTGGACCGAGAACACGTCCAGCGACTTCAGGCTCTTGGTGTCGTAACGGCAGAGCATGTTCTGGTAGCGCAGCAGGTCGGAGAGGTTGGTCGCTAGCGCTCGCCGGATGCGAGCGTCCGGCAGGTCGCCGATCAGCCTGCAACTCAACTCCAGTCCGAGCAGTTGGCGCGAGTTGGACATGTCCCGATAGCGGTAGTAGCCCCACCGGTGCAGCCGGTCGCTCTCGTCTCCTGCGGGAACCTCGGCCTCCGGGACGTATCGCGGCGTCAGTTGGCGCCAGCGCTTGGCGGCGTCCTCGGCGCGGGCCAGGTCCTCGGCGTCTGGTTTCTTGAAGAACCTGCCCTTGTGCTCGGAGCGCCATCCTGGATTGTGGTACTCGATTGCGAACATCCGGTGCCTGAGAGGAGCGGAGGGCGAGCCGGGGTACGTGTTCTCGTGACCGCACTTCGGGCAATCACAGCGGCCGCGACGGGCCGGTCCGGCGACGCGAAGTTCGGCCGAGCATGAGGAGCAGTTACCGGGCTTCTCCAGGTCGGCAGCGTCATTGAGTTCACCGCACTCGGGGCAGATGAGTACGTTCGTCGGATGGCGGCGGTCTCTTGCCAGCAGGTAGCCGGGAAACAGATCGACCGGCTCGTTGCATCCCTGGCACTTCAACGTCTTCACCCAGAGGAAGCTCTTGACCGGTACGTCGGAGTCTTCGTAGAGAGGGCATCCGGTGCGGTAGTAGCGGCCGACCTCAGCGTCGAGAGCGACTATGAGCGCGGCAGCGGCCTCCTGATAGGCCGCGAGATCGATGGAGGCGATCTCCTCGCGGACGATCCAGGTGGACATCGGGTTGATGTCCAGCCCTTCGACATCGCAGCCGATGCGATTGGCCTCGATGAGCGGGATGCCGCCGCCCATGAACGGGTCGGCCACGCGGAGCCCCGGGAAGTCGTGAGAACGGTAGAAGGACTCGTGCAGAGGCTCGTCGGCGAACTCGGAGAGCAGGAGACCCCGAAACAAGGTGCCGGGCCGGCGAGCGAACCACTTGTGGACGGCGATGATCGGCCGGTAGACCTGCTGGATCTGCTTCTCGCGCAGAGCCATCTCGGCGATCAGGGGCACGTCGAAGCGGCGCTCAATGCTCATCGGGCTAGTCCTGCACCGGCGGCCCCAACAGCGATGGCGCCGGCCCCTTGCGGCTGATCGCGCTGTCGATCGCCTTCGGCAGCACGGTGACGATCTTTTCGATCTCCTCGTCGCCGAGGATGAAGGGCGGGCCGAGGCAGACGACGTCGCGGGCCGGATCGTTGCCGCCGGGGTAGAAGAAGACGTCCATCGACAGTCCGGCGGCCACGACGGCGTTGACCAGCGCGAGTTCCGCGGGGAACGGCTCCAGCGTCTCGCGGTCCTGGACGATCTCGATGCCGTAGAGCAGGCCGCGGCCGCGTACCTCGGCGACGTGGGGATGATCGGCGAAGGTCTCCCGCAGGCGCTCGCCGAGCACCGCGCCGACGGTGGCGGCGCGTTCGACGAGTTCCTCGTCCTCGAGAATGCGCAGCACCTCGGTGGCCGCGGCGCAGGCGGGGGAGTGAGCGCCGTAGGTGAAGAACATGACCGAATCGCCTGCTTCGGCGATGGGCGCCGTGACCTCGTCGCGTGCGCAGATCGCGACCAGGGGCGCGTAGCCGCCGGTCAGTCCCTTGCCGCCGACGAGGATGTCGGGCACCACGTCCCAGTGGTCCACGCCGAACTTGCGGCCGGTGCGGCCGTAGCCGGTCATCACTTCGTCGGCGATCAGGAGGATGCCGTGCCGCCTGCAGATCCGGGCGACCCGTTCCAGGTAGTCGCCCGGGGGCACGAGCGCCCCGGCGTTCGAGCCGACGATCGGCTCGACGACGAAGGCCGCGATCTCCTCCGGGCCGATCTCCTCGAACACGCGCTCGACCTCGTCGGCGCAGGCGATGTCGCAGCCGGGATACGTCTTGCCCATCGGGCAGCGCAGGCAGTAGTGGGCCGGCGGTCGCGGCTGGTCGGTCTGCTCGTCGACCAGCCAGTGCTCGAAGCCGGCCCGCCGCCCCTGGTGCCCGCCCACGGCGAGGGTGGCCATCGTCGCGCCGTGGTAGGAGAGTTGGCGCCCGAACACCCGCCAGCGCTCGGGGCGTCCCGCCGACAGGTGGTGCTGGCGGGCGAAGCGGATCGCCAGGTCCATCGCCTCGGAACCGCCGCTCGCGAACAGGACCCGGTTGATGTCGCCGGGCAGCCAGCGGGTCCGCATGCGATGGACGAGCTCCGTTCGCGCCGGGGTCGCGAAGGGAGGCACGATGTAGTCCGTCTGCGCCGCGGCCTGTGCGTAGGCCTCCGCCACTTCGCGCCGGCCGTGCCCGATGTTCGAGACGATGGCGCCGCCGGCGGCGTCGAGGATCCGCCGGCCGCCGGGCGTGATCATGTAGCAGCCCTCGGCGGCGGCCACCTCGAGAGGCGCCCTGCCCTGGCCCAGGAACGGATAGTCCTCGGCATGCGGCAGGGGAGCGGCGGCAAGGCTCGGGTCGGCGGTGTTCATGCCCCGAGCCTAGCGGTCGCCGCTTCGCGGCGCGCGTTTCTCAGAAGCCGGCGGGGGCGCCGGCGTACCCAGTCTGCGGGCAGGGGCTCCTAGTAGACTCGCGTCCGCTTTCGGCTGGCTTCAAGGCGGTGAACGGAATCCACGACATGGGCGGCATGCACGGCTTCGGGGCCGTGGATCGCCGCTCGGACGAGGTGCTGTTCCCGGAGGCCTGGCAGGGGCGGGTCTGCGCTCTCGCCGGCTATGCGATGGGCGCCGGGCTGGCGAACATCGACGCCTTCCGCCACGCGATCGAGCGGATGCCGCCGGACCGCTACCTCTCCGACGGGTACTACGGCCGCTGGCTCTACGCGCTGGAGACGCTGGCCCGGGAACGTGTGGGCGCCGACACGACGCCCGAGCGGCCCGAGATCGGCTCGGTGACCCGGGCGGTTGACCGCGAACCCCGCTTCGCAGTCGGCGACCCGGTGCGCACCTGGAACCGCCATCCGCGGGGGCACACCCGGCTGCCCGGCTACGCCCGGGACCGGCGGGGCGTGATCGCCGACGTCCATCCGGCCTGCGTCTATCCCGACACGAACGCCGACGGCCGGGGCGAGTCGCCGGAGTACCTCTACACCGTCGTCTTCGAGAGCCGGGAGCTCTGGGGCGAGGAGGCGGAGGCTGGCGCCACCGTCTATATCGATCTGTTCGAGCCGTACCTGGAGGCGATGGAATGACTGTTGATCATCAGCACGGAGGCGAATCCCCGGCAATCCGCACCGAGGCGATCGAGGCGTTGCTGGTGGAGAAGGGACTGGTCCAGTCCGCCGCGGTCGATGCCCTGGTCGAACGCTACGAGCAGGACATCGGGCCGCTGCGCGGCGCCCGGGTGGTGGCCGAGGCATGGACCGACGCGGAGTTCAAGGAGCGCCTGCTCGCTGACGGCATGCCGGCGATCCGGGAGCTGGGATTCGGCGACAACACGGACTCTCACGTCGCTCGCCTGGTGGTCAAGGAGAACACGGAGTCCGTCCACAACCTGGTCGTCTGCACGCTCTGCTCGTGCTATCCGTGGGCCGTGCTCGGGCTGCCGCCGGCCTGGTACAAGTCGCCCGCCTACCGGTCGCGCGCGGTGCGGGAACCGCGACGGCTGCTCGCGGAACTGGGGCTCGACCTCTCGCCGGACGTCGAACTGCGGGTCTGGGATTCGAGCGCCGAGGTCCGCTACCTGGTCCTGCCGCAACGGCCGCGGGGCACGGACGGCCTGAGCGTCGAGGAACTGGCCGCCCGCGTCACCCGCGACTCGATGATCGGCGTCGAGCGGCTCTAGGTCCGGCGAACCCGCATGTCTCTCCCTGTCCGCCTGGATGAGGACGGCGTCGCCGCGCCTCCGCGGGAGAACGGGGAGCTGGCCTTCGCCGCGCCCTGGGAGAGCCGCCTGTTCGGCCTGACGATGGCGCTGGTGGAGGGCGGGCAGCTCGACTGGGAGGCGTTTCGCGGCCGCCTGATCGCGCGCATCGGCGATTGGCAGAAGCGGGCATCCTGGCCGCCTTCGGCGGCAGCCGGCGGGGGCGCCGGCGCACCCAGTGCCGGAGAGACCTGGGACTACTGGCAGCGCTGGCGGGAGGCCTTCGAGGATTCACTCGATGGCGCGGGGCTCGTCGGCGGATCCGAGATCGATGGCCGCGCCCGCCGGCTGGCGGCCCGGCCGCACGGCCACGATCACCATCACGAACATCATCACCACGACCACCACCACGAAGACGCGGCACGGGCCGCAGGAGAGAACGACGAATGACGGCGCAACTGCTTGTTGGCCAACCGGTCGCCGAGGCCGTACTGGCCGAGGTCGCGGAACGGGTCGAACAGCTCGGGTCTTCGGGCGTGCGGCCCGGACTGGGCACGATCCTCGTCGGCGAAGACGCGGCGTCCGCGGGCTACGTCCGCAAGAAGCACGAGACGTGCGAGGAGGTAGGGATTGCCTCGTTCAACGCCGAGATTCCGGCGGACGCCGGCCAGGCCGAACTCCTGGCCGCTGTCGACCGCTTCAACGCGGACCCTGAAGTCGACGCCTACATCATCCAGCATCCGGTTCCGGCCGGCTTCGACTTCAACGAGGCCCTGGCACGAATGGATCCGGCCAAGGACGCCGACGGCCTGCATCCGGTCAACCTGGGCAAGCTGGTGCTCCAGGAGCGTGGACCGGTCCCCTGCACGCCCGCCGGAATCCAGGCGATGCTCCAGCACTACGGCATCGACATCGGCGGCCGCGAGGTCGTCGTCCTGGGCCGCGGTCCCACCCTTGGTCGTCCGCTGTCCCTGCTGCTGACCCTGAAGCAGCCGGGCGCCAACGCGGTCGTCACGGTGGTCCACACGGGTGCGAAGGACGTCAAGCCGTTCACGCGCCGGGCCGACATCGTGGTCGCGGCCCTCGGCGTGCCGCGCTTCGTTGTGCCGGAGATGATCAAGCCGGGCGCCGTCGTCGTCAGCGGCGGCATCAGTTGGGAGGGGCGGAAGCTTCTGCCCGACGTGGACGAGTCGGTGGGCGAGGTGGCGAGCTGGATCACGCCGCGCCTCGGCGGCGTCGGTCCGACGACGGTGGCGATGCTGCTGCGGAACACGGTGCTCGCGGCGGCGGAACGGGCAGCGGCGAAGGAGAGTTGAGATGACAGTAGTGCCAGCGCGACAGCGGATCCAGAGCCCGGCGCTTCGGGCCGAATGCCGGCGGGGGCGCCGGCGCACCCGGTTTCTGCCGCCGCTCATGGCGGCGGTCCTGCTTGCGGTGCCGGCCGGCGCCCAGGAGCTGATCGGCTTCCACCCCGACCGCGTCGACGCCCAGCGGGAGATGGAGCAGCGGGCCGACGACTGGATCGTCGCCGACGAACTGCTCGAGTGGAACCGGCTGATGACGCCGCGGCCCCATCACGCCGGGGCGCCGCAGACGGAGGCGAACGCGCGCTGGATGGTGGAGCGGTTCAGGGAGTGGGGGTTCGACGCCGAGATCGAGACCTTCGACGTTCTCTTCCCGACGCCGCGGTTGCGGTCGCTGACCCTGCTCGAGCCGACGCGGTTCGAGGCGTCGCTCGTTGAGGAACCAGCGGCGGGCGACGGCACCGCGGAAGTCGCGATGGCCGAGGGTCTGCCGCCCTTCAACGCCTTCTCGGCCGACGGCGACGTCACCGGCGAACTGATCTACGTGAACCGGGGCGTGCCCGAGGACTACGAGGTGCTCGAACGGCTCGGCATCGACGTCCGGGGGAAGATCGTCATCGTCCGCTACGGCGGTTCCTGGCGCGGCATCAAGCCGAAGGTCGCCCACGAGCGCGGTGCGATCGGCTGTCTCATCTTCAACGACCCGGGCGACGACGGCTACAGCGAGGGCGCCGGGTATCCGGAGGGCTCGTTCAAGCACCCGAGCGCGGTGCAGCGGGGTTCGGTGCTGGACCTGCCGCTTCGCCCGGGCGACCCGCTGACGCCGATGCGCGGCGCCGTTGATGGCGAGCCGCGGCTCGACCGGGAGGACGCGGATACCTTGATGCGGATCCCGGTGCTGCCGATCGCCTGGCGAGACGCGCAACCACTGCTGGAGGCGCTCGGCGGCGAGACCGCGCCGCGCGAGTGGCGCGGCGGTCTGCCAATCACCTACCGGATCGGCCCTGGCCCCGCCCGCGTGCGGCTCCGGCTCGAGTTCGACTGGAGTCTGGCGCCGGCGCACAACGTGATCGCCCGGATGCCGGGCTCCGAGAGGCCGGACCAGTGGATCGTCCGCGGCAACCACCATGACGCCTGGGTGATCGGCGCCAAGGATCCGATCAGCGGCCTGGCCGGCCTGATGGCCGAGGCGAAGGCGCTGGGACGGCTCGCTCGCGAAGGCCAGCCGCCGCGGCGCACGGTCGTCTATGCCGCGTGGGACGCCGAGGAGCCGGGTCTGCTCGGTTCGACCGAGTGGGCCGAACACCACGCCGACGCCCTGCGGGAGCACGCGGCCGTTTACATCAACTCGGACTCGAACAGCCGCGGTTTTCTGCGCGCGGGCGGCTCCCACGCGCTGGAGACGCTGGTCAACCAGGTGGCCGGTGAGGTCGAGGATCCGCAGACCGGAGTCAGCGTGGGAGAGCGCCTGCTCGCGTTCCGGCGCGTCAACGGCAGCGGCGCGGAGGTCGAGCGCCTCCAGTCCTCGGACAGGCTGCGGATCGCGGCGCTGGGTTCAGGCTCGGACTACTCCCCGTTCCTCCAGCACCTCGGCGTGTCGTCGCTGAACGTCGGCTACGGCGGGGAGGCGCCGGGCGGCGAGTACCACACCGCTTTCGACACCTTCGACTTCTTCCGGCGGTTCGTCGACCCGGGCGCGGTCTACGGCGCCGCGCTCGCCCGCACCGGGCTGCGCCTGACGCTGCGGCTCGCGAACGCCGACGTGCTTCCGTTCGAGTTCGGCGCCACCGCCGCGACCGCCGGCCGCTACATCGACGAAGTCGCGGATCTGGCCGACGAGGAACGCAGGAACGTCGAGCGCGAGAACGAGCTCCTCAGCAGCGCCGCCCTGCGCCTGGCGGCCGATCCGACCAGACCGTTCGTCGAGCCTGAGGCGGATCCGCCCGCGCCGTACCTGAACTTCGCGCCGCTCAGGAACGCGCACGATCGCCTCCGGCGGGCGGCGAAGGCCGCCGACCGCGCCCTGGCGGAGGCCGCCCGGAGTGGGGACACGGCTAGGCAGACCGCGCTCGACCGGCTGGTCGCCCAGAGCGAGCGAAGGCTCACTCGGAGCGAGGGCCTGCCGCGTCGGCCCTGGTTCCGGCACCACCTCTACGCGCCGGGCATGTACACCGGCTACGGCGTGAAGACGCTGCCGGGAGTACGGGAGGCGATCGAGCAGCGCGACTGGGACGAGGCCCAGGAGCAGATCGGCGTCGCCGCCGGCGTCCTGGCCGCCTACGCTGAGCAGTTGAAACAGGTAGCCGGGCTACGGAATCCGTAAGAACCGTAGCCCGGCCACCTGGGGCCGGCGTCCGCGGGTCGACTTACGCGGCCGCCGTACGAACTGCCGCGCGCAGGAGGCTGTAGCCGCTTGCGTCCACCTGCCGGCGACTGGAAACATCGCGTTCGATGTCCTGCGCCCATGCGGCGTCCCTGGCGCGTGGGCCCGCGACCAGGGAGAGAATCTCGGAGCCGAAGCCGGAACCGTAGGAGAAGGCTGCCACCTGCTCGCCTGCCTTCAGGCCCTGGAGCGCGTTGGCGACCGCGATCCAGAGCGAGGCCGTGTACGAGTTGCCGGAGAGCCTGTTCCAGAGCATCGACGGTTCGACCTTGTCGTTGTAGATCTGCTGGATCCGTTCCGCGGACCATCCGGCCACCTCGCCGACGAGGTGGAAGGCCTTCTTGACCATCTTCGGGAACGGGACATGGAAGCAGATCGCTGAGAACCGTTCCATCACTTCGGCGGGGTTCCGACCGTCGGCGAGTGCGTTGAAGCACTCGACGGCCGCCTTCTTGTAGCACTCGAGACTCAGCTTGCCGTCGACCGTCGGGTAGGACTCGCCCACCGGGCGGTAGAAGTCGAAGGCCGGCTCGCTCCAGGCGTGGGTGTCGAGACCCACCTGTGCGATCTCGGGCTGGTCGACCACGAAAGCCACGGCCCCGGCGCCCTGGGTCGGTTCTCCCGGGTCGCCCTGTTCGTAGAGCGCGATGTCGGCGGCGACCACCAGGGCAGCCTTGTCCCGGGCCGCTCCCGACATGCGCCACTCGCAGGCCTGGCGCAGGGCCAGGGTGCCGCCGTAGCAGGCATGCTTGACTTCGTAGGAGCGGATGTTCCCGATCAGGCCGAGCTCGTCGGCCACGAAGGCGGAGAGGGGCCGGCTCATGTCGACCGCGGTCTCCGTGCCGACGGCGATCATGCCGATGTCCTCCAGGCCGCCGTCCCATCGGGAAAGGGCGCGCCGGGCGGCCTCGGAGGCCAGGTCGACGATGCTGAACTCCGGCGGGCAGAGGGAGATCTCTGAGCAGCCCAGCCCGATGCGGTACTTGTCCGGGTCGACGCCGCGGAGCGACGCGAGTTCTTCCACCGGCATGGCCAGTGGCGGCAGGTGGAGTCCGATGGAGGCGATGCCCGTATCGATCCTGGTCATTCTTTTGTCCTTCCTCGCTGAACCTGTGGGGCTTCCGGGCGCGCTGGCGACGGGTCCAAAGTGCCGCCGGTCCGGCCGGTACGAAACGAAGAGAAAGGGACGGTAGCACGGAAAGGTGCCGCGTTGGAGATTTTTCTTTTCGAAATATGACTGAACTATTGGAACTTTCAGGAATCCGTGAAAAGCCCGGCCCGGGCGGCTACACACTGGGTGCGCCGGCGTCCCCGCCGGCTTCCGAGGGGGACGCGCCGCGAAGCGGCGACAGATCGGCGCGCGTGGGCGTTCAGGGGGGTCAGCGGATGCTGCGGGCGCAGCGGAAACCGGTGTTGTCGAGGCCGGAGTCCGGCGCCGAGTTGTTCCGGTTCGCGTTGCGGTAGCCCTCGCAGTAGCTCGCCGCGCAAAGCCAGGAGCCGCCCTTCAGGACCTTTTCGCCGCCTGCGCCCCCGGGGCGGTACCAGTCCTCGCACCACTCCCAGACGTTGCCGCCGAGGTCGAAGATGCCAAGCGCGTTCGGCGGATAGGAGCCGACCGGCGCCAGGTAGGCGTGGCCGTCGGCCGCGTCGTCCTGAGCGGGAAAGTCGCCCTGCCAGACGTTGGCAACCCAGCGGCCGTCCGGAGCGGGGACGTCTCCCCAGGGGTAGTGGGCGTCGCCTTCGCCGTCGTTGCCGGCGCCGGCGGCCAGGTCCCATTCCGCCTCGGACGGAAGGCGCTTGCCGCGCCAAGTGCAGTACGCGACGGCGTCGTTCCAACTGACGTGGACGACAGGAAATTCCGGCTCGGCATCGGAGCCGGGACCGCGGGGATTCCGCCAGTTGGCATCGTCGACCCTCAGCCACCAAGGTGCTCTCCGCGGGCGTCGCTCCAGGTGCGGCTTCGCGGTAGGGTCGGGGTGGAAGACAACGGACCAACCCCAGCGCTCCGCTTCCGTCAGGAAGCCGGTCGCTTCGACGAACGCGGCGAAGTCGTGGTTCGTCACTTCGTAGGCATCGACGTAGAAGGTCGGTACGCGTAGTACGTGATCGGCCCGCGCAACTGTGCCGGTGGGTACGCGCACCATCCCCTCGGGCGCTGATTCCAACCGCTCGGGCAGTGGTTCGGCTTCATTGCATGCAGCAACGGCGAGTAACACTATCGCCAAGAGTAGTCGCCAGAGGTCACGAACCGGCGCCGGGCGCAGCGATGGCCGCTGCGTCGACACCATAGCCCGTTCCCGTGCCCGCCTCCCGACGAGGCGATTGCAGTGGGCGTGGATCACTGCTCTTCTCCGCCGAGCGGCACAAGCTGAGTTGCTACGCCCTTCAAGAGAGCCGTAGCTATAGCTAGCTAGGCTAGCCTGCTCGGGCGCTCTCCGTTGATCGAGTCGTTTCTTCATCGAGTCGCCCCTTCAAGAAGTTGGGCATTATAGGCGCCCGGGCTAGACCCAGGCGATAGTCCGCGTCGCCGCAGCATATGGCTCGGTCCCCTCGTCGCCGCTCGATACCGCTAGTTCGCCACCCGGTAGGACGGCGCGATGCAGCAGCCCGCCGTCGAGCCGCCGTGCCCAGCGAGCGCCAACGGCGCTTCCTGTGGCCGGTCCGGGCACTCTGACCCTGATCCGCGCCGTGTGCGCGTAGACCGAGATTCCCGCTCCGGTCCCGGAGCCGCCCCAACGCCGCAGGCCCAGGGGACTTCGAGATATGGCCCATGGAAGGAGAACTTGACAGAAAGTGTGCGTTTGCTACCGTCCCCAGCCTTGAGTCACAGGCTCACAGCCGGGAGTGCTAGCGGACAAGCCGCAGACACGCGGGCTGTAGCGTCACACGCTGTAGGAGGATGCAGACCACATGAGAAAGAAGGACATCGTTCTTGCCGTCGCCGTGCTGTCCGTTCTGGCATGCTTGCTCGCGGCCGGCTATGCGCAAGGCCGCGACGACAATCCCGACGCCTTCGCGCTTCGCCGCCAGTTGCTCGATCAGATCGAAGCGGCGTACACCGCAGACGACACCGCGATGCTGGAGAGGATGGTCGACGTCCCGTCCGGGCTGACCCCGGAAAGGGCCGCTGCGCAACTTCGACACATAGCCGACGAAGTGGATGCCCTCCGAGAACTGGAGCTTGTGAACAACCCGGAGGCAGCGGAACAAATCGAGAAGGATGGCTTAGCAGTTGTTGAGTCCGAGTTCGGCAGCCCGTGGAATCTCTTCAGCCTTCTCGACTATCTCTGCGCTTACAACCGTGACCAACGCCTTGGCGCCTGCGGTCTCGAGTTCGACCTCTGCATCAACAACGGCTGGAGTCCGCCAAGCCACTGCAACAACTCACCCACACCAAGTCGTGATTGTGTCCCCTACAGTGGCTTCGGCAACTGTGGCGGCATGCGAAACGCCTGTGAGCTTGATGTCTACCAGAACCCCGGGTTCGGTTGTACGTAGAAAGAGGCTCGGCCATCGGCACAAAGAGAAGGAGAAGCCGTGCTGCGGAACGCAACCGCCGCTGCGCGTAGGGTAGCCGCGCTGTCGCGCCGCGCCTGACCAGCTCCCGTTCGGTGTAACTGGTCGGGGTTCGGCGAACGCTCTTGCGAACGGCGGAACTGAAGAAGGGGGGGTGACGGCATCAACCGTCGCGTATGACCGCCCTCGATCTGGAGAGACGCTGGTAAGTGAAGTTTGGCCTTTGCGGTTCCAATCGCCGATGAGGAAGCCGTCGAACGCCATCCGGGGCTTTCGGCGGCGGTTGATGCTCGGGCGGGTGGGCAACACTTCAGAGGTTACGTGGCAGCCGTCCCTCCGCATGCGATAGTGGTGGACGGCCGACTGCAAGCCGTGCGGCGTTACCGTTGGGAGCTGGCCGCAAGGCCGGCATCCGCACTGTCCTCATGGCCTCCACCCGAAGCGGTCCAGGTCGATGCGGCCCAGGCGGTCGAAGACGACGCCCTCTTCCTGGAGCAGGAAGCGTTGGCGTTCCACGCTCTCGAGCGGGTCGACCCCGCGTTCGCTGATCGAGCCCCTGACGTTGACCACGCGGTGCCACGGCACGCTCTCGTCGTTCAGCCGGGCCAGCGCGTAGCCCACCTGTCGGGCGTTGCGCGGGCGATTCGCGAGCGTGGCGATCTGACTGTAGGTCGCCACCCGGCCCTCCGGAATCAGCCGGACGATGCGATGGAAGGTCTCGTGCAGGCCGTTTGGGCTCTGAGCTCCGAGTGTCATCGTCGTCCGGCTGCGTGTTACCTTGGGGTCAGGCATGTCCTCCGCCGACCGAGGTCGCAGCCGCCTCGACCGGCGGCGCAACTACGCTGCCCTCCTGGCCCACGGCCTGCTCGGGATGACGGGGTTCCGGCTGCTCCAGGCCCCGACCTTCCTGCCAACCTACATCAACCTCCTGACCGGCGCCAATGCGGCGGTGGGCCTGGCTTCCGCCTGTCAGAGCCTGGGCATGTTCGTGTCGCCGCTTCTGAGCGCCGCGTTCGTCGAGCACCGCAGCCACGTCAAGTGGGTGGCGCTGCTGTTCGGCGGCCTGATGCGGTTCCAGGTGTTACTGCTGGCCCTGCTCGCGCTTTTCGCTCCGGTGGAGGTCGCGGTGTTCCTGGTCTGGCCCGTGCTGCTGATGTGGGGTCTCTCGAGCGGCATGCAGATGGTCGCGTTCAACCTGCTGTTCGCGAAGTCCGTACCGGTCGGCCGTCGCGGGCGGCTCCAGGGAACCCGAAACCTGGCCGCGGGGACTTCGGTGATTCTGCTCTCGGTGGCCGCGGGCTGGGTGCTCGACGAGTACGGTTTTCCACGCGGCTACGGCCTGACCTTCCTGGGCGCCGCGCTGCTGGCGGCGACCGGGCTGGGGTTCATGGGTTTCATTCGCGAGCCCGCGGCCCTCGACGTCCACGACGCGGGGCTCGACCTGCGCGCCCGGCTCGGCAAGTTGCCGGATCTCCTGCGCTCCGACCCCCACTACGCCCGCTTCCTTTCGGCGCGTCTGCTGACGGGCGCCGCCCGGGGCGCCCTGCCGTTCTACGTCCTGCTGGTCGGCGAACGGTTCGGTGTCAGCGGGGCGCGTCTGGCCGGCCTGACCGTCACCTTCGCGGCGGCGCAGTCCGTGGGCGCGCTGATGTGGGGCCTGCTGGGCGACCGCTCGGGGTATCGCGCCGTCTACGTGCTGGCGCTCGGTTCCTGGATTCTCGGCAGCCTGACCGTGCTCTGGGCGCCGGCCTTTTCGATCGCGTACGCGGTCTTCCTGCTGGTGGGGGCGGGGTTCTCCGGCGTGATGCTGGCGTCCCAGAACCTCGTCCTGGAGTTCGGCCGCGAGCGGGACCGTCCCATGCGGATCGCCGCCACCCACTCGCTGGCCGAGGCGAGCGGCGTAGCGGGGTTCCTGACCGCCGGCGTGGTCAGCCAGGTAGCCCCGATCGAGAGCGTCTTCCTGATCGCAATCGTCCTGCATCTGCTGGCCCTGCGGAAGTTGATCCGTATCGAGGATCCGCGGCGGGCGGCGCACGAGCGCGCTGTTTAGCGGGCCTGGCACGGACCTTGCTTCCTCCCTGTGTGTCGGGATTGCAAGCGTCATCCCGAAGATGTGGAAATCATCGGAGGAGGTCCCCCTCAATCAGATTCCTTCCCCAACAGCGAGCCAACCGGCGGCACGGCCGCGTGCTCGACACGCTTGGTCAGCCGTTTGCCAGTGCCCGTATGCCGGTAGAGCCTCCTGCTCGGAACCTCCGACTCGCGCGTCCAGAACGCTGCGAGCCCTTCCAGAATCCCTCCAACCGGACCTCCTCCGCGCCACTTCCTCAGTTTGTTCTCCTGGTCGCCGTTGCCGACATTCACTTGTCGGCGGCGGCGACCGACCGCGCCAGAATGGCACGCTTCAGAGACTGAGCTCAGAGGCTGAGGCGTTCGTCCAGGTAGCGTGACACGGCGTCGACCGACAGCCGTTCCTGGGCGCCCGTGTCGCGGTCGCGCACGGTGACCGTCCGGTCCTCCAGCGTCTGGCCGTCGACGGTGAAGCAGTACGGGGTCCCGGCCTCGTCCATCCGCGCGTAGCGCTTGCCGATCGACTGCTTCGCGTCGTACTGGATGCGGTAGCGGCGGCGCAGCTCGAGGTAGAGGAACTCCGCGATCTCCGGCATGCCGCCCTTGTTGACCAGGGGGAAGACGCCGGCGTGGATCGGCGCCAGGCGGTGAGGGAAGCGCATCAGCTCGGAGGAAGGCCGGCTCTCGTCGACCGAGTAGGCCTCGCAGAGCAGGGCCAGGACGCCTCGGGTGAGTCCGGCGGCCGGTTCGATCACGTGCGGGGTGAACCGTTCCCGCGTCTGCGGGTCGAAGGTCTCAAGCTTGACGCCGCTCCACTGCTGGTGCTGCTCAAGGTCGAAGCTGCCGCGGTGGGCGACACCTTCCAGCTCGCCGTAGCCAGGCTCGCTGAACGGGTACTGGTACTCGACGTCGAACGTGCCCTCGCCCGTCTGGGCGTAGTGGGCGAGTTCGGACGCCTCGTGGCGGCGCAGGCGCAGCCGGTCGCCGGCGAGACCGAGATCGCTCCACCAGTCCATGCGTTGCTGCGTCCAGAACTCGAACCAGAGCCTGGCTTCGGAAGGGTGGCAGAAGAACTCCATCTCCATCTGCTCGAACTCGCGGGTGCGGAACGTGTAGTTCCTGGGCGTGACCTCGTTGCGAAAGGCCTTGCCGATCTGCGCGATGCCGAACGGCAGCCGCACCCGTGAAGTATCCAGCACGCCCTTGTAGTTGAGGAAGATGCCCTGGGCCGTCTCGGGCCGCAGGTAGGCCGTGTTCTCTTCGCCGGAGGCGGCGCCGACGAAGGTCTTGAACATCAGGTTGAAGTCGCGCGCGTCGGTCAGCGTGCCCGCCTCCGAGGCGCCTGGCGCCCAGAGGTGGCCCCGCTCGGCGTCGTCGAGTTCGGCAAGCGGCAGCGACTCGAAGTCGTCGAGGCTCGGCCGTCCGCGCATCGCCTTGCGGGCGGTTCTGAGTGCCGGATCCGGCTCGCCCTCCAGGTAGGCGAAGAAGGCAGACTCCACCAGTTCCCGCTTCGGCCGTAGCACGTGCAGGTGGTCCGCCCGGAAGCGGGCCTTCGTCTCGCGGCAGTCGATCATCGGGTCGGAGAAGCCGCCGACGTGGCCGCTGGCCTCCCAGGCCCTCGGGTTCTGGATGATCGAGGAGTCGATGCCGACGATCGACAGCGGCGCGCCGTCGGGGCCGAGCGGCGGGCACTCGACCATGTCGCGCCACCAGGCGTCGCGGAGGTTGTTCTTGAGCTGGACGCCGAGCGGGCCGTAGTCCCAGAACCCGTTGATCCCGCCGTAGATCTCGGAGGCCGGGAACACGAACCCGCGGCGCTTCGCGAGCGCCACGATCCGTTCCATCCGTTCGTTGCCTGTGGGCTGTGACATCCGCTGCTCCTTTCGCCGGTCGGGCGGCACGGTAACAGCTTGCTACGATGCCTCCCTTCCTCTTCCCAATCTGGAGCAGAATCGATGGCTACAGCGCCCGCAACCGTGCCGGAAACGCATCCGTTGTCCCGCCCTCTCCGCCCCGAAGGCGACTGGCGCCACGTCTTCTCGTATCACCCGATGGATGTCGAGATCGAGCGCGCCGAAGGCGTGTACATCTACGACCGGGAAGGCAACCGCTACTTCGACGTCTCGGGTGGGCCGATGGCCGTCAACCTGCCGCACAACCATCCGAGGATGAAGCGGGCGATCGCGGCGCAGCTCGAGGACTACGCCTACACCCATCCCTCATTCGCCAGCCCGAAACGGGCCGAGTTCTGCCGGTTGCTCGCGGAGATCACGCCGGCCGACCTGGATCACACCTACCTCGTCTCGGGCGGGTCCGAAGCGGTGGAAACCGCGATCAAGCTGGCCCGGCAGGCGCAGATCGCGATGGGGAACCCGGCGAAGTACAAGATCGTCAGCCACCGCGACTCGTACCACGGCATGACCCTCGCCACCCTTGGCGTCTCGCACAACCCCGCCAGCCAGTCGCGGTTCGAGCCGATGTTGCCGAAGTGGCCGGGCATCCGGCAGTACTCGGACTTCGACCGGCCGGAGGGGACGAGCCGGGAAGAGTGGGGCGTCGAGTGCGCTCGGGCGCTCGAGACCGCGATCCACTACGCCGGCCCGAAGACGGTCGCGGCGTTCCTGGCGACGCCGCATGGCTGCGGCGCGGACTACGCCTGTGTCCCGCCGGACAGCTACTGGCGGACGATCCGGGAGATCTGCGACCGCCACGACGTGCTGATCATCGCCGACGAGGTCGTCACCGGATTCGGGCGCACCGGCAAGTGGTTCGCGATGGATCACTTCAGCGTCGATCCCGACATCGTCACGATGGCCAAGGGCATCTCGAGCTGCTACGTGCCGTTCGGCGCGGTGTCGGTGTCCAACAGGCTCAACGAGCCCTTCGAGAAGGGCTACTCCTTCGTGCATGGCTTCACCTTCGGCGGTCACCCCCTGGGCTGCGCGGCGGCTTGCGAGGCGATCCACATCATCCGGGACGAGAAGCTGATCGAGAACTGCAACGAGCAGAGCCCCCGGCTCTTCTCCTACCGCGACGAGCTGCTCTCCCATCCGACCGTCGCCGACGTCCGGGGCTGGGGCCTGATGATGGCGATCGAGCTCGTCGCGGACAAGGAGACGATGGCGTTCTTCGACAAGAGCGTCGATGCGCAGACACTCTTCCAGTCCCTGGCGCTCAAGAACGGCCTGGCGATGTACAGCTCGCTCTACGGCGCCGCCCGCCATCCCGCGATGGCCCGCGGCCTGCCGATCTGGGTGGCGCCGCCCCTCTCCATCGACTCCGGCGAAGTCGACGAGATGATGGGCAGGCTGCTGACGATGCTCTCCGAGTGGGAGAGCGCCGTCCTCTAGTTCTCTTCGGCTCTCTCTTCCAGGCGGCGCTCCAGCGCTTCCAGCTGCTCCTTCAGGGTCGTCAGGCGTTCCTCCAACGCCTGCATGTCGGGGCGCCGCTCGTGGAGGAGCCGCTGCATGCGTTCGTGCCGCTCCTTCCATTCGTCACCGTCGAAGTACTCCTGGATCTTCTCCTGCAGACCATCGAGGTTGTCTGGGCCAATGAGGAGGTCGACATCGCCGTCGCCGTCCAGATCTTCGCTCCCGCGCAGGAAGGAGAAGTAGTTCGCCTGGAGGTCGGGTCGGGGCCGTTCGTCCAGGGTCGTGCTGACCGTCTCGACCTTGCCGTCGCGCCAGATCTCGAGGTCGGCCGGATCCCCGGCTTCGGCCTTCCGCACCATGGTCGTCAGCTTCCGTGAACTCGTTACATCGTCGCCGTCGAAGCGGGTGATGATGTCGCCGACCTGGACGCCGGCGCGGGCCGCCGGGCTGTCGTCGACAACGTTCGAGACCAGGACTCCGCTGCCCTCGGGGACACCGAAGTGGGCCCGCAGGGGCTCGTTCAGATTGACGAGTTCGACCCCGAGGTAGGCGCCGCTCCAGTGCAGCGCGAGTGTCGGCCGGGCTCGATCGACCAGCTCACGGAACTGGACGACCGGTGTCCGGGCGTTGTGATCATCCTCGACGACCTCGACCTGTCCGTCACCAAGCACCATGACGCGGACGACACGTTTCTGCTCGTCAGGTTCCTGGGCGAAGGCGGCGACGCTCGCGCCCGTCGCCACGACCGCGGCCAGGATCGTGACAAGAGTGAGTCGGGAGAGAAGACGGGAGGCGAGGAAACTGCTCGTTGTCATGACGGAATGCTCCTATTGGACTCGGCGGCTCCCCGTCGACGCAAGGCTGACGGGAAGCGCTTGGATGTCGCGGAGGTCGAAGAGGACCTCGGTCTGGGGATCGATGGAAACCGGTACGAAGGGCTGCGTGTCCTCGGCGAGTCTGTGGAGGGCTTCCAGTTCCCGGCTCAGTTCCTGGTACTCCGATCTCAGTTGCTCAAGGCTCTCGGCGGTGACCGTCGCCGGTTCGGCCGGCAGGGACTGGCGGGTCCACCAGGCGCCGGCGGCCGCGGAGACGACGACGACGGCGACGGCCGCGACGGCCAGTCGCAGGCGTGGCGCCGGCCGGCCTTCCTCGCCGGCGCGGACGCGGCGCAACACGTCTTCAGTGAAGCCGTCCGAAGCTTCCACACGGGGCAGGCGTTTCAGGTCGAGTTGGTCGGTCACTTCGATCCTCCGTTCCAGTAGTCGTGGAGGTCTTCTCGCAGCAAATCCTTGGCGCGGTGGACCCGGGACTTGACGGTTCCTTCCCGACAGCCGAGCGCCTCGGCGATCCGGGCGTAGGGCCAGCCCTCGATCTCGCGGAGCACGACCGGCGCCCGGTAGTGGAGAGGCAGACGGCCGATCGCCGCCGTGACGGCGTCGACCGCCTCGTCGCACAACGCCGCGCCCTGCGGCGACGGCGCCGGCGGCCGGAGGCGCTGCTCGGCCACGAGCGACGGCAGCAACCCCCGCCAGCGGGCGGCGCGACGCTCCTCGCTGCGCAGTTGATTCGTGGCAATCCGGAACAGGAACGCCTGGAACTGACCCCGTTCGCGGTACCGGTCCGCCGAGCGGTAGACCCGCACGAACGCTTCCTGCGCCAGGTCTTCGGCGCGTTCGCGGCTGCGGGTCATCCGGGTCAGGTAGTTCACGAGGAGGTCCTTGTAGCGGTTGACCAGGTCGGCGAAGGCCTGCTCGTCGCCCTGCTTGACGCGGGCCATGAGCGCGCCGTCCTCCAGCGCGCGGTCCACCCGGACCGCCTCTGGCGTGGCGGTCATCTGCGCCGGGGCGCGTCGGAGTCTCGTCGGCGCCGCCAGCGGATCGGGCCTCAGCGCGGCCACCGGCATCTCAGTTGTTGTAACGCGCGAAAGCGCGAAGTGTTCCGTCAGTGTCGGTGCGCCGGCCTTCTGGCCGGCATCAGGCGCCGCCGCGAAGCGGCGTGCATGAGAAGGTCTCGGGCTAGACTCCGGCCCTTCCCTCGAAAGTCAGGAACCAGGAGGAGCCCGAATGACCGTAGCCGAGATGAAGACCACGCCGGAGCCCGAGTTCAAGGTCGATGTTCAGGACCGCGTCGCCCTGCTGACGTTCAACCGTCCCAAGAAGCTGAACGCGCTGTCCGCCGAGATCACCGCCGGTCTCCAGGAAGAAGTGCCGCGGCTGGCGGCCGACCCCGATGTCGGCGTGATCGTTCTCACCGGCGAGGGCCGCGCCTTCTGCGCCGGCGGCGACGTTTCGGGCATGGGCGGGTCGAGCGGCGTGCCAACCACCCTCGAGGAACGCATCGACAGTCTGCGGCGCGGCCAGGAAGCCGCCTGGCTCGTCCACTCGGTGCCCAAGGTGACGATCGCCATGGTCAACGGCTTCGCGATGGGCGCCGGCCTCGGCCTGGCGGCAAGCTGCGACCTGCGCCTGGCCTCGAGCGCGGCGAAGTTCGGAACCGCCTACTCCAAGGTCGGATTCGGCGGCGACTGGGGGACGACCTGGCAACTGACCCGGCTGGTCGGCCCGGCGCTGGCCAAGGAGCTCTTCTTCACCGCCGACATCATCGACGCCGAGGAGGCGCGCCGCATCGGTCTGGTCAACCGCGTCTACGACGCGGAGACCTTCCGCGACGAGGCGATGGAGTTCGCGTCGCGGCTCGCTCACGGTCCGATGGTGAGCTACCGCTGGATGAAGGAGAACGTGAACCTCGCGGTCACCTCGGACTTCCGGTCCATCCTCGACCGCGAGGCGATCTCACACATCCGTTGCGGCCAGACGGACGACCACAAGGAAGGCGTCACCGCCTTCATGGAGAAGCGGGCGCCGAAGTTCACGGGCCGCTGACGCGGAAGCGCCCGAAGCTCTGAGGAGCTTCGGGCGCCGTGGGATCTGTCTAGAAGGAAAAGCCGATGCCGGCGAGGAAGTCGACCGGCTGCTCGGGCAGCGCGTCGTCGTCCAGTGCGTCGACGTAGCTGACGAACGCGGACCAGGCGCCGCCGGAGAGACCGAACGTCACGTTGCCGTCGTACATGCCTCCCGAGACTCCGCCGTAGGCGGCGGCGAAGTCGTCGCCGGCGAAGCCGGCCGAGACGTCGACGCTCCAGGCCAGGGCGTCGCTCACGTCGCCGCCGAACGAGACGCCGACGTTCGCGTAGAAGTCCTGGACCTCGTCGATGTCGTAGTACACGGAAACGCTGGGCGACGCGGCCACGTCGAAGCCGAGGCTCAGGTAGAGCTCGCGGGTGCCGGCGAAGGCCGTGTTCGGGAACAGGTACTCGATGAAGCCGACCTCGGCCGAGACGGCGTCCGAGCCGAAACCGTACGAGGCGGTGAGGTCGATCTCGTTGAACTCGCCGCTCATGTCGTTCGCGTCGTCGATGTCGAGGTTGCCCCAGACGTTGATCGCGAAGCCGCTGTCGTTCGAAGCGGTGACCGAAGGCTGCCACACGGCCCCGTCAGTGAAGGTGATGCCGCGCCAGACATAGGCGGACGCGAAATCGAGAGCGTAGTCGGCGTCGGCGGAAGCCGGTGCGGCCGCCAGACCGAGAAGGGCAAAGGTGGTCAGGACAATCGTTGACTTGCGGAACATTGGGGGAGAACCTCCTTGAAAAGGGCAAATTGCCGGTTACGCGGCTTGAGTAGCAACACAGGTGCCAACGATGGGGTTCACACGCTCGCTCACATGACAAGTGGTTGCCCGCAAAGCCATTGCACCCATTCTCATAGCCAGCGGAGTCAATCCGCTCCGGCTCCCATCCTACAATTCTGTAGCAAGTCAGGGTGCTGACGAACAAACATGACGTGACCAAATCCGACCTCTCGCCGTCCGAAGTCACGGGTGCGCGCCAGCGCCGCGCCTAGTTCGCGTAACGGCTCGGGTCGATGCCGTACTTCTTGATCTTGTAGCCGGTGATCCGGGGCGTCGTGCGCAGCTTGCGCGAGGCGGCGGCGATGTTGCCGCGGGCGCTCTTCAGCGCGTCGCGCAACAGGTCCCGCTCGTAGTTCTCGACCAGGTACTGAAAGCTCCCGGCGGGTTCGGTGCCCGAACTCTCCGCGGTCTGGAGGGTCGGCGGCAGGTGGTGGGGGTGGATGACGTCGTCCCTCGCCACGAGGACGGCGCGCTCGATGCAACTCTCCAGCTCGCGGACGTTGCCGGGCCAGTGGTAGCTCATCAGCATGTCGATCACGGCGCTCGACAGCCGGCGCACGTTGCCGCCGTTCACGCGGGCATAGCGCTCCAGAAAGAAGTCGGCGAGTTGGACGATGTCCGACTTGCGCTTGCGCAGCGGCGGCACGTGGATCGGGAAGACGTTCAGGCGGTAGAACAGGTCTTCGCGGAACGCGCCGTTCGCGGTCATCGCGGACAGGTCCTTGTTCGTGGCGGCGATGATCCGCACGTCCGCCCGCAGCGTCCGCGTGCCGCCGACCCGCTCGAACTCGCGTTCCTGCAGCACTCGCAGCATCTTGATCTGGATCAGGAGCGGCACGTCGCCGACCTCGTCGAGGAAGATCGTGCCGGTGTGGGCGAGTTCGAAGCGTCCCTTGCGCTGCTGGATCGCGCCGGTGAAGGCGCCGCGTTCGTGCCCGAACAGCTCGCTCTCGATCACGCTCTCGGGCAGCGCGGCGCAGTGGACCTTGACGAAGGGGCGGTCGGAACGGGCGCTGTTGTAGTGGATGGCCTGGGCAACGAGTTCCTTGCCGGTGCCGGTTTCGCCGGTGATCAGGACGCTCGTGTTGCTGCTCGAGACGGTCGCGATCTGGTCGTAGACCTCCTGCATCTCGTGCGAGTTGCCGACGATGTTGGCGGGCCGGAAGCGGTCGCGGAGCTGTGCCCGCAGACGCTCGTTCTCCTCCTCGAGCTGTTCCCGCTCCTCCTCGGCGGTGCGGCGGAGCTTGACCGCCTGGGCGATCAGGGAACCGGCGATGAGGAGCAGACGGACATCGTCGTTCAGGTCGTGGTCAGGATCGTAGGTCCGGTCGACGCTCAACGCTCCGTAGGTCTCGTTGCCGGTGCGGATGGGCACGCAGAGAAAGGAGACTTCCGCGCTCTTGCCGCGCCGCGTCCGGTCGAGGAACGTCTCGGACTCGCTCGTCTTCGGGATCACGCGGGCCTCGCCCGTCTCGATCACCTGACCGGTCACGCCTTCGCCGAGACGGTAGCGGGCCTCCGCGATCTGCTCGCCGCTCAGTCCGTGCGCGACCTCGACCGTGATCTCGCCGGTCTTCCGGTTGAGGAGCGTGATCGTGCCGTGCTTGAGCTTCAGGTGTTCGGCCAGGGTCTCGAGCGCGGGCCGGGTGACATCGCGCAGTTCGAGGCTCTCGCCGAGGGTCTGACTCAGGCGGTAGAGGAGTTCGAGTTCCCTGGGTTCGCGTGAGTTCACAACGGGCCAGCCGAGGGATCCTGTCACAGCCCAAGTCCTGTCGGTCATGGTTGCCCCTGGCAGCAAGAATCGGGCCGAACCGCTCCGGCATGCGTCCCGCCTGCCGCGATAGCTTGGGGCTGGCCTCATGAACGAACGACCCCCCAGGCCTCCGGGCGAAGCGCGGCGCGCGACGGAGTTCAGCGACGGAGAGGGACTGGAACCGCTCGCGCCGCTCGATCTGAGTACCGTCGGTTCCTTTTCGGACCTGCTCGCGGCGATGAAGTCGACCTCCTTCGGGGGCCGTCAGCTGGGCGAGGCGGCGGACGTGCTCCAGGAGATGGCGGTCGATCCGGACTGCCTGGTCGTCGGCACGTTCACCGGCGCGATGACCGCGGCGAAGCAGGGGCTGGTCCTGTGCGACATGATCGGCCACGGGTTGCTCGACGCGATCGTCTGCACCGGGGCACTGATGGTCCACGGCTTCGTCGAGTCGGCCGGGATGGTCCACTTCAAGGCGCCGGCGGGCAAGCTCGACGATCGCACCGCCTACTACTCCGGCTACGACCGGATCTACGACACGCTGGAGCTGGAGAGCAACCTGGACCGCGTCGAGTTGATCGTCCACTCGGTCCTGGAGCAATGGCCCGAGGGCGAGGTCGCCTGCTCGCGCCTGCTGAACGAGGCGTTCGGGCGTGGCTGGACGAAACGGAGGGAGCCTCGGCGCCCGTGCGCGGCGTGCTGTCTTCCGCCTGGCGGCGCGGCGTCCCGGTCTACGTACCCGCGTTCACGGACTCGGAGATCGGCCTGGACTTCGCGCTCTTCAACCGGGCCCGGCGCCGGTGCGGAGAGGCGCCGATCCGGTTCGACCCGTTCCTCGACCTGGAGCACTACACGGGACTCGTCGCCGGGGCGAAACGGCTCGGCATCTTCACCGTCGGCGGCGGCGTGCCGCGGAACTGGGCGCAGCAGGTGGCGCCGTACCTGGAGGCGGCGGCGCGCCGGGAGGGCGAAGACGCGCCGCCCAGGCGGTTTCGTTACGGCGTACGGATCTGCCCCGAGCCGGAGCACTGGGGCGGCCTCTCGGGCTGCGGCTACAGCGAGGGCGTGTCCTGGGGCAAGTTCGTCCCGGTCGAAGAAGGCGGCCGCTTCGCGGAGGTTCCCGCCGACGCGACCCTGGTGTGGCCGCTGCTCGTCGCGGGAGTGCTGGAGCGGATGGGCCTGCGCTAGCTAGTTCTCGTCCAGAAACGCTGAAGTGCTTGATTTTGCTGGGCTAAACGGGCTCGGTGTAGCTTCGATTTCACAGATCGGAGTGAGGGGGCAAGCATGCGCGCGAGACGGACGGCACAGGTTGGTCTGTTGGATTGTCCGGTCGTGGATCATCCTGCGGCGGCGATTCTGGAGCAGGTTTCGGCGTGGCTGGACGAGCACCGCGAGGTTCTGGGGTGGGTGTCTGCGGACATCGACCGCGGTGTTTCGTCGTCGGTAGGTCGCCAAGGCCTGACCTGCGAGACGATCCTGCGCTGCGCGGTGCTCAAGCACTTGTGGCAGCAGGGTTACAGGGAGTTGGCGTTCACGCTTCGGGACTCTCTGACGGCACAGCGCTTCGCCCGTCTTGGCGGCGGCCGGGCGCCTGGAAAGTCGGCGTTGCAGGCCCTGATCAGTGGGATTCGGCCGGCGACCTGGGAGCGAATCAACCGTCATCTGTTGCGGTTCGCGCACACCGAGGGGATCGAGACGGGCGCGGCGGTGCGGATCGACAGCACGGTGACGGAGACTCACATTCTGTCGCCGGAGGACAGTCGTCTGCTGCTGGACGGGGTTCGTGTGCTGACGCGGTTGCTCAAGGAAGCGCGCAAGCACTTGGGGACGGCGGTGGTGTTTCACGACCACCGCCGTGCCTGCAAGCGGCGGGCGCTGGAGGTCCGTTCGCGGCGCGGGGCCAAGCGTCGGGCACAGACGTATCGCCGATTGTTGAGGCTGGTCGCCCGGACGACCGGTTACGTGAAGGCGGCCAAACCGCAGGTAGGAGCCACTCAGGAGCCCTGGGCGCGATCCTGGGAGAGTCGTGCGGAGCACTGCATGGAGCTGCTCGAGCGCGTGGTGGATCAGACCAGGCGCCGAGTGTTGCACGGCGAAACCGTGCCGGCGCCGGAGAAGGTGGCAAGCCTGTTCGAGCCCCACACGGACATCATTCGCAAGGGCGGCCGCAGGACGCACTACGGACACAAGATCAATCTGGCCACGGGCAAGAGCGGACTGGTGCTCGACGTGGTGGTCGAGAGCGGTAATCCGGCCGACAGCGAGCGCTGCCTGCCTATGCTCAAGCGCCACGTCGCGCACTACGGCTCGGCGCCGGAGCGCGCCGCTCTCGACGGCGGCTACGGCTCGAAGAGCAACCTCGAAGACGCGAAGGCCCTGGGCGTCGTCGATGTCGTCTTTCACAAGAAGGGCGGCCTCAAGGCGGACCAGATGGCCCGGTCCTCCTGGATCTACGGGCAGTTGAAACGCTTCCGAGCGGGGATCGAAGCCGGTATCTCCTACCTGAAACGCTGCTTCGGACTCGCACGCTGCAACTGGAAAGGCCTGACCCACTTCCGCGCCTACGTCCACTCGGCGGTGCTTGCTCACAACCTGATCCGGCTCGCCCGCCTGCAGCCCGGATCGACCTGACCAACCGCCGCTTCCGTCGCCCGACACCCGGTCACAAACCAACCGGAAGCTCCCCCGTGGGCGACATCTCGCGGAGGTGGCCAAACCCCGCCGACCGCCGGCGATTCACTCCCCGGCACCGCCGCTACCGCCCGAAACAGCCTCTGAAGACTCTCAACCAGCCTGCGATCTCGCCTTCCTGAAGCGCAGAAAACCGCGTTTCTGGACGAGAACTAGCTAGCGCCGCTGGAGCTTGACGGCGGTCCCCACCGCCAGCAGCTCCGCGGCGCCGCTGGTGATCACCGATGTCGTGAAGCGCACGGCGACGACGGCGTCGGCGCCCAGGCTCTCCGCCTCCTCCACCATGCGGTCGAGCGCCTGCTCGCGGCTCTCGGCGACCATCTTCGTGTACTCCGTGACCTCGCCGCCGACCAGGTTGCGGAGCGCGGCCGTTATGTCCCTGCCGACGTGGCGGGCGCGAATCGTGTTGCCGCGTACCAGCCCCAGCGTTTGCGTGATGTCGTGTCCGGCGATCGTCTCGGTAGTTGCAATCAGCATTCAGGGGGCCCTCATCGCTGTACGTTCTTGTACCTGTCCGTCTTGCGGGCGACCAACTGCTGCCGGAGCACCGACAGCAGCAGGAGCGCCAGACCGCCGTAGACAGCGACGACGCCCAGCTTGATGTAGACGGGCGCTTCGTCGTCGACGGCGAGGGCGTAGATGGCGACGCCGCCCAGAGCGAGCACACCGCCGACGAAGAGCAGCCAGCCGAGGCCGCGGGTGATTCCAACCGTGGTGTCCGCCACGTCTGCCTCCTGTGTGTTGCTTTCAGACCGCCTGCTGCGCCGGCGCCTCGAGTCCGGTCTGGCAGGCCACCCCGGTGCCGCCCAGGCCGCAGTAGCCGCCGGGGTTCTTTGCCAGGTACTGCTGGTGGTAGTCCTCGGCGAAGTAGAAGTCGGGCGCGTCGAGGATCTCGGTCGTGATGGGGCCGTAGCCGGCGGCGACCAACCGCTGCTGGTAGGCCGCGAGAGACTCTCTGGCGGCGCGGCGCTGGGCCTTCGAACAGGCGTAGATGCCGGAGCGGTACTGGGTGCCGACGTCGTTCCCCTGGCGCATGCCCTGGGTGGGGTCGTGACTTTCCCAGAAGATGCGGAGCAGGTCGTCGTAGGAGATGCGCTCCGGGTCGAAGACGACCCGGACCACCTCGTTGTGTCCGGTCAGCCCGCTGCAGACCTCCTGGTAAGTCGGGTTGGGCGTGGCGCCCGCGGCGTATCCGACCGCGGTCGTGATCACGCCGGGGGCCTCCCAGAACTTGCGTTCGGCGCCCCAGAAGCAGCCGAGCCCGAACATCGCCAGCTCGCTCCCTGCCGGGTAGGGCGGCGCGATCGGTGCGTCGAGGACGTAGTGGCGCGGAGCGACCGGCATTGTCTCGGCGCGGCCGGGAAGCGCCTCGCCGGGCTCCGGCATGCGGGCCTTGTTGAAGAACCAGCTCATGGAACGATTGTACTCCCCTGGTAAGACGCTCCCTCACTGGGTGCGCGGGCGCCCCGCCGGCTGTAGCCGCGGGTCTTCTGACCCGCGGAAGACCCGGCGCGAAGCGGCGAGCCCGAGTTCAGGTTGCTGCGCCGAGAGTAGCGAAGTCAAGAACTCTCCAGCCGGCGGACTGGTAGCGTTCAGGAGCGCTTCAGCCAAGGGAGGGTCAGGATGAGCAGACGGGTGCGGGGCATTCACGAGGTCTTTGCCGCCGACCCGGAGCGAGCGGACTGGGAAGTGTGGGGACGCCGCTCGGATCCCCGCACGCGGCGGGGATTTCTCCAGGGCCTCGGCGCGATGACTGCCCTGGTCGGCGCGAAGATCGTCTTCTCCGACGTCATGCCGGCCGGCCTGATTCCGGCGGCGTACGCGAATCAGGCCGAGCCGTTCACCATCGAAGGCAAGGAAGGCCTGACCGTGCTGAACGATCGGCCGTTGTGCGCGGAGACGCCGGCGCACCTGCTGAACGACGACATCACGCCCGCGAGCCGGCTGTTCGTCCGCAACAACGGCCTTCCGCCGGAGGACGTGGACGCCATGGGCTGGACCTTGACGGTCGACGGCGAGTCGGCGGCCGGCGCGAAGACGTACACGCTCGCCGATCTGAAGCAGCGCTTCGAGAACACGAGCCGCCAACTCGTCATGGAGTGCGGCGGCAACGGTCGCTCGGAGTACGACCCGCCGGCGTCCGGCAACCAGTGGACGGTGGGCGCCGTGGGGTGTCCACGCTGGGACGGCATCCGTTTGCGGGACGTCCTGAAGGATTGCGGTTACCGCGACGACGCGGTGTACGTGGCCTACTACGGCGCCGACACGACGGCGGGCGGCGGGGGAGTTCCCATCTCGCGGGGCGTGCCGATCGCCAAGGCCCTGGAAGCCGAGTCGATGATCGCCTGGGGCATGAACGGCGAGCCGCTCCACCCGATGAACGGCCATCCGCTGCGCCTCGTGTTCGGCGGCTGGCCGGGCTCCACTTCGGGCAAATGGCTGCGGCGGATCGTGGTTCGCAACGTCGTCCACGACGGACCGAAGATGACCGGCATGTCCTACAAGGTGCCGCGTGAACCGGTCGCGCCGGGTACCGAAGTCGCTCCCGAGGACATGCGCATCATCGAGGCGATGCCGGTCAAGTCCTTGATTACCAATCCGCAAAGCGGCTTCCAGCATCCTGCGGGCGAGGCGCTGCCGCTTCACGGCCACGCCTGGACCGGTGACAACCGCGTCGAGCGGCTGGACGTCTCGATCGACTTCGGCCGCACCTGGACCCGGGCCGATCTGCAACCGCCTGCGAACCGCCTCGCCTGGCAGAACTGGGACCTCGACCTGACGTTCCCCGACGCTGGTTACTACGAAATCTGGGCACGGGCCGCCGACGCGAACGGCGACGTGCAGCCGGTGGTCCTTCCCGGCTGGAACCCGCGGGGCTACCTGAACAACGCCTGCCACCGGATCGCCGTCTATGTGGCGTAGGTTGTTCCAGGCGACCAGGGACAGCGGTATCCCGCTGCGCGGCCGCGCGGGGAACAGTCCCTCTGCGGTAGAGAATCTCGCTGCCCGACGCCCGTTCTCTGGGTGCGCGGACCTTCTGGTCCGCATCAAGCGCGATGCTGAGAAGCGGCGAGCACGAGCCTTGCTCCATGCAAGCTTGCTCTGTCTGGTGTTACTGACAGGTGCCGTTGTCGCTCAGGAGCAGGCGAGGACTCTGGACCCCGAAAGCGGCCTGATCAAGGACGAAGCCGGCGTCTGGCAGACAACCCTCGACCGCTGCACCGAATGCCACTCGGCGACGCTCCTGCAGCAGAACCGCACCAGCCGCGCCGGCTGGATCCGCACGATTCGCCGCATGGAGAAGGACGAAGGACTCGAGCCGCTGGGCGACCTGGAGGAGCCGATCCTCGACTACCTGGCCGCGAACTACGGTGTGCAGGTCAAACCGACCGAACTCAGGCGGAGGCGTGCGCCGCTGCGACAACCCCCGGTCGCTGACGGAGAGTAAGCAGCGCGTGCCGGAGGCCCTCGATCAGCGGGTGCAGGCGCTCGAGGCGCAAGTCCGCGAGCTGCAGGAGGAGGTCGCTGCACTCCGAGGCAAGGGGGAAGGCGCGCAAGCTGCGGCGCCTTCCAGCCCGGAAGCGCCCGAGTCCCCGCCGGCTTCGGTCGAGCCGCGCCCTCAGACCGTCGCGACCGCCACGGCGGGCCGCAAACCCAGGCGCGCCGCCTGGCGCGACATCGACTTCGAGTCGCTGATCGGCGGCCGCTGGCTGAACCGGATCGGCATCCTCACGCTCCTGATCGCGGCCGCTTTCTTCCTGCGCTACGCGTTCGAGAACGAGTGGATCGGGCCGACGGGGCGCGTCCTCATAGGGCTCGTCGGCGGCCTGGCGCTCGCCGGCTACGGCGAATGGCTCGCCGCACGGAAGATTCGCTACTTCGCCGAGGGGATGTCGGCGCTTGGCGCCGGCATCGTCTATCTCTCGGGCTACGCGGCGTGGGACTTCTACGCCCTCGTGCCGCAACCGGCGGCGTTCGCGTTCCTCGCCCTGGTCACCACGGCGGTCATCGGCCTGTCGGTACGGCGCGACTCGCAGCGGCTGGCGGCCCTGGCGCTCGCCGGCGGCTTCCTGACGCCGGCGCTGCTGAGCACCGGCACGGACGCCCAGGTCGTCCTCTTCAGCTACCTCGCCCTGCTCAGCGCCAGCCTGCTCGCGCTGGCCCTGTTGCGCGGTTTCCGCGTCCTGGCGCCGGCCGCCCTGGTCGCGACGGCTGTCTACTTCATCGCCTGGTACGTCCAGTTCTACGAGGGCGAGCGGCTCTTCTCGACGGCTCTCTTCGGCACGCTCTTCTACGCCATCTACTTTGCCCTGCCTCTGGCCCGCGTGCGTCAGGCCCGGCGGCTGCGACCGACCGAGCTCGGCGTTCTGATCCTGGCGCTCGGCTTCTTCGTTCTGCTGCTACAGCAACTCCTCTACGAGGAGCACCGGTGGTGGCTGACCGGCGCCGTCCTGGCCCTGGCCGCGGTCCACCTGGCCGTGTCCCGCGCGCTCGGGAGTTGGAGTCCCGGCGAAGAGCGGCGAAGCCGGCAACTCCAGGACCTGTTCGCCGTCCTCGCCGCGCTGCTGGCCACGATCGCCTTCCCGATCCGGCTCGAGGGCGACTGGATCACGCTGGCCTGGACCGCGGAGGCCGTCGCACTGGCGATCGCCGGAACGCGGTTGCCGGCAATCTGGATGCGGGTCTTCTCCGTCGCGCTGTTCGGTGTCGTCCTGCTGATGGCGCCGGCCGCCTTCGGCGGCGAGCGCGACCTCCTCTTCGTCAACCTGCGCTTCCTGACGCTCACCGGGGTAGCGGCCGGTCTCGCCGTCGCCGCCGTCTACGTGCGCGGCCGGCTGAAGACCAGGGTGCGGATGGAGACGCCCGTCTGGGCCGTGGCGCTCGTCGTCGCCAACGTCGTCGCGCTCATTGCCGTCTCGACCGAGTCGTGGGACCTCGTCCAGGCGCTGGACGTCGACCTCGACCTCGACCTGGCCGCCCAGGTCGTCCTGTCGGCCGTCTGGCTCCTGTGGGCAGCCGCCCTGATCGCCGCCGGCATCCGCCGGAGCGCCCCCGGCCTGCGCTGGCAGGGCCTGGCGCTGCTGCTCGTCGTAGTGGGCAAGACGTTCCTCGTCGACCTGTCATTCCTCGATCAGGGCTACCGGATCCTGTCGTTCCTGATCGTCGGGGCTCTGCTGGTGGCCGTCTCCTTCCTTTACCAGCGAAGTCGCGGCGGAAGTTCGGAGGCGGAGGAGGGCTAGGGTCTCACGTTCCGCGCCGCCTCCAGATCGCCGAACCCGGTGCGGAGCAGGCGATCCGCCAGGCGGAAGGCCCGCGCGGCCTGGGGGGCCGAGGGTGGGCCGGGCTCGTTGCGCTCAGCATTGAGCGTGAAGCGGAGGAACCCGCCGATCGGCCCGGGTCCGAACAGAAGCGTGGCTTCGACATCTTCCCCGGGCTTGGTTTCGCGGTAGTCATCGCCGTCGCGGACCAGATCGAACGTGCCGGTGTCGGTGAGCGTCCGTTCCGTCGTCCTGCCGCCGCCGCAGACGCGGTGGGCGTCGGCGGCCTCGACGACGGCGCGTTCGAGGAGTTCCGGCCGGTAGTCGAGCTCTTCGCCTTCCGCGACGGCCAGGCAGAGGAGGATGAGGGGCAAGTCGCCGAGCGCGCCGGCGAGGGTGCTTACTCCGGCGCCGAGACGCGGGTTGAGTTCCGTGGGCAGGAAGCCCTCCTCGGCCAGGATGCCGTCGATGCTGAACGAACCGCGGAAACCGACCTGTTCGCGCAGCGCGGCGCCGACGCGGCGGGCGAGTTCGCGCATCGTCTCGCGATCGTCCGGCTTCGGATCGAACCAGGTGGAGCAGCCGGCGTAGAAGAGGCGGTCGCCCGTCGCCGGCCGGAGGACCAGCATCTCGACGGGTCGGAAGGCGACGACGGCGTCCGGGAAGACGACGCCGTGGATGCTCGCCGGAATCCCGTCCAGGAAGGGCATGACGCGGACGCGGTCCGCGATTCGGGCCAGGTCCGCCGCGGCCTGCCGTCCGTCGTCGTCGGGTCGGACCCAACGCAAGGCGACAGCGCCGGCATTGGCGCCTTCGCGGGCGTCCGGCGCCCAGACGGTGCCGGCGCCGCGATCCAGCGCCGTCGCGGCGGTCCAGAGCGCTCCGTGCTCGGCGGGAACGACCTGAGACGGCGCGCGCGGCACGCCGACCGCGTCCCAGAAGGCGTCGATGACGACCTTGTCTTCGATCGCGGTCCACGCCGAGGGCCGCGCGGCGTAGGCCGTTCGTCCGGCGACCGGCCGGGGTTCGGCGAGCGGGTCCGTGTGCAGGGTCCGCGCCGTCCCTTCGGTATCCCAAGCGTTGACCGCATCCTGCACCGAGGAAGGAAGATCGGCCAGGGCGCGCTGGACGTTGCGGTTGTGCTCCAACGGATCCGTGCCGCGAACGTCGAGCACGCGCAGCTCCGCATCGTCCCGCGGCGCCAGCGGTCCGGTCCCCCGGCTACCGGCGACCACGAAGGGCCGCGCCGCGCCGAGTCCGCGGAGTTCAAGGGCCACGTTTCCGAGCCCCACCGCGATGTTGCCGGGCAGCACGAACCCGCGGCCCTCGAAGACCGGCCGCAGCAGTGCCCTGTAGTACGCCCTCGCTTCTTCCAGAAGCGGTGGGGTCGGAGTGTCGCTCACGATGATGCTCTACGGCTATGGAACCGCGCCGACGTCCTCGCGCCAGCGCTCGAGCGCCGCCATCATCTCTTCGACCCGCTGCGGCTCATCGGCGGCAAGGTCGCTCGTCTCGCCGAGGTCGGCCTCCAGGTCGAAGAGCATGGGCACCGGATCGGTGATCTCCTCGCCTTCCGCCGCGGCGGCCTGCTGTGTCCGACGGTCGATGACCAGCTTGTAGCGGCCGTCCCGCACCGCCGCGCCGCGCCAGAACTGGCGTGCGCTGCTCCAGAAGAGCTGCCGAGCCGGCGCATCGTCGCCTTCGAAGAGAACCGGGCCGATGTCGACGCCGTCGAACGGCAGGTCGGGATGCGCCGCGCCGCCGGCCATCGCCAGGACGGTCGGCATCACGTCGAGTGTCGAAGAGATTGCGGCGGACGTAGACCCGGCAGCGATCCGGCCGGGCATGGCCGCAAGCGAGGGGACGCGGTGGCCGCCCTCCCAGTAGCTGGCCTTGAAGCCGCGCAGCGGTCCGTTGGAGCCGACGCGAGTCGCGCCGTTGTCGGAGAAGAACCACACCAGCGTGTCTTCGGACAAGCCCTGCTCTTCCAGCGCGTCGAGGACGCGGCCGATACTGGCGTCCATCGACTCGACCATCTCGCGGTAGGCGCGCTTCCGGTCGGTCACCGCGCCTACGCCCGGAAACGTGTCGTCGCCGGCATAGCGTTCAGCCGGGTCGCCCGGACCCTGGTACGGGTAGTGCGGCGCGTGGTGCGCCAGATAGAGGAAGAACGGTGCGTCCCGCTGTTCGGCGATGAACCGCTCGGCGTGGTCGCCGATCAGGTCGGTGAGGTAGCCGTCTTCCGCTTCGAGCGTCTCGCCGTTCCACCAGTCGGGCCGACCCATGCGGTCGACGTGGGACTGGTAGTCGATGTTGCCGCTGACGAAGCCGCGGAACTCGTCGAAACCGTGCAGGGGCGGCTTGAACTGCGGCAGGTAGCCGAGGTGCCACTTGCCGAAGACCGCGGTCGTGTAGCCGAGTTCCCGGAAGGCCTCGGCGATCGTGTGCGCCTCGCTGTCGATGCCCTGGTGGTAGAGCGGACTGTCCGAGTTGGCGAGCAGGACGGCGGGAACGCCCGCCCGGTGCTGGTACCGGCCCGTGACCAGGCCGGCGCGGGTCGGCGAGCACACCGCGCCGCTGGTGTGGAAGTCGGTCAGCAGCATGCCGGCGGCGGCCAGGCGATCCAGGTTCGGCGTCTCGATCCAGCCGTCGTACGGGCTGATGTCGCCGTAGCCGAGGTCGTCTGCCATGATGAGGACGATGTTCGGCGGTCGACCGTCCTCGCTGCGCGCGGTCGAGTCGACGTCGCCTGGCTGCGTGCCGCAGCCGACCGCGGCGGCGGCCACGGCGCAGGCCAGTGCGGCGGCTCGGGTGCCGTGGTTCGCCTTCATCGCCGGTAGTCCTCGTCGCCGTCTCCGCATCCCGGATCGTATACTTGGCGTCCGGCTCTCATGCGCAAGACGCTCATGGCACAGGGCTAACCAGCGTGCGCGAACAGACGCTCTACCCGCCGGTCAAGGCGTTCCTCGAGGGACAGGGCTACGCCGTCAAGGGAGAGGTCAACGGTTGCGACCTCGTCGCGGTCCGGGGTGAGGAGCCGCCCCTGATCGTCGAGCTGAAGACGAGTTTCTCCCTGCCCCTGGTGTTCCAGGGAATCGCACGGCAGGCTCTCTCCGATCACGTTTACCTCGCGGTTCCACCGTTCTCGGGCCGAACGACCCGCAAGAAGGATGCCCTCGGGCTGTGCCGCCGCCTCGGGCTCGGTCTGCTGACGGTGCGGCTCGAGCCGGCGCCCTTCGTCGAGGCGCTGGCCGACCCGGCGCCGTACCGGCCGCGCCAGCGGAAGCACGCGATCGGACGGTTGTTGCGGGAGTTCCAGCGGCGGGTGGGCGATCCGAACCAGGGTGGCTCGACCGGCCGCCCGATCATGACCGCCTACCGGCAGGACGCCCTGCGCTGCGCCGTCCATCTCCGTCTGCAGGGTCCGACGAAGGCTGCCTTGGTCGCCAGGGGAACGGGAGTCGCCCGGGCCAGGGCGATCATGTACGCGGACCACTACGGCTGGTTCGAACGCGCCGCCGATACGCCTCCCGGCGTCTACCGGTTGACGCCGAAGGGCCATGCGGCGCTCGAGCAGTACGCCGACGCGGTGGCGGCGCTGGAGCGGAGCGACAGTAGCCTAGGAGTGTGACCCGTAAGCCGACGACCGCCGGCCTGTTCGAAGACGCCGCGGAGCTCGCCTCCGGGGCGTCCGCGCCGCTCGCCGAACGGATGCGCCCGGCCACGTTCGACGAGTTCGTCGGCCAGCAGCACATCCTCGGCGAGGACAAGGTGCTGCGGCGGTCGATCGAGGCGGACCGGGTGCCGTCGCTCCTGTTCTGGGGTCCGCCCGGCTCCGGCAAGACGACCCTGGCGCGGCTGATCGCGACGACGACCCAGGCCCACTTCGAGCCCGTGAGCGCCGTGTCGGCCGGTGTCGCCGACCTGCGCCGGGCGGTCAAGGGAGCGCAGGACCTCCGATCCCTCTACGGCCGGCCGACGATCCTCTTCGTCGACGAGATCCACCGCTTCAACAAGGCCCAGCAGGACGTGATCCTGCCTCACGTCGAGGACGGCACGATCACCTTCATCGGCGCGACGACGGAGAACCCGTCCTTCGAGGTCAACGCGCCGCTGCTGTCGCGCTGCCGGGTGTTCACGCTGCACGCGTTGGACGAAGACGCGATGACTGGGATCGTCCAGCGCGCGCTGGCGGACGAGGACCGCGGCCTAGGGCTCCTGGCCCCGGAACTGGAGCCGGACGCGGTGGCGCACCTCGTCAACATCGCGAACGGCGACGCCCGGGTCGCGCTGAACGCCCTGGAGATGGCGGTCGTCGCCGCCGAGCCAGGCGAGGACGGCGTGCGGCGCATCGACATGGAGGCCATCTCGGACGCCCTGCAGCGGCGAACACCGCAGTACGACAAGGCCGGCGACAGCCACTACGACACGATCTCGGCCTTCATCAAGTCCGTGCGCGGCTCTTCGCCGGACGGCGCCCTCTACTGGCTGGCCCGGATGCTGGAAGCGGGCGAGGACCCGCTGTTCATCGCCCGCCGTCTGGTCATCCTGGCCGCCGAGGACATCGGGCTGGCGAACCCAGGCGCGTTGCCGGTCGCCGTGGCCGCCCAGCAGGCGGTCCACTTCATCGGCCTGCCCGAGGGCCGCATCCCGCTGGCCGAGGCGACGGTCTACCTGGCGACCTCGCCCAAGAGCAACGCCGCCTACGTGGCCCTCGGCCGCGCCATGGCGGACGTGCGCGATGCGCCGCACGAACCCGTGCCGCTGCACCTACGCAACGCGGTCACGGGCCTCATGCGCGGCATGGGCTACGGCAAGGACTACAAGTACAGCCACGACTTCGAGGGTAACTTCGAGGAGCAGGAGTACCTGCCGCCCGGCCTCTCCGACCGGCGCTACTACGAGCCGTCCGACCAGGGTTCCGAGGCCGCGATCGCCGAACGCCTGCGTCGCTGGTGGGGCGAGGAGGAGTGACCGATGGCGCCAGCCGAGTCGTGGGAATCGGATCCGCATTCGTCCCGGACCGCCGTTTCACCTGGCGCTCGGACATCGACCTTGCGGTGGCCGGTCTTCCGGCGGAGCGCTTCTTCAGCGTTTCCGCTGAAGCGGCCGAACTGACCGACTTCGCTCTCGACATCATCCCCATCGAGTCGGCGACCGACGCCATGCGCCGGACGCTCCTCGAAGACGGCGTCGACCTGTGAAGCTGGATGAAGCGTTCGTAGGGCCGCGACTCTGGCGGGTGCCCTCGCGTCACCGAATCACCAGGACCCGCGCCTGCGGCGGATGGAGCCACTCGATCCCGCGCTCCGTGATCAACGCGTTCTCCTCGACGTTGATCGGGATCTTGTTGCCGTCCCACTCCTCGGCCGGCATGAAGACGATGTACTCGAGCGAGATGATCGAGTTGGGGCGGACGACGTACTTGGTCCGCTCCGGGAAGATCTCGAAGAGGCTGGCGGCCATGTCGTGGCCGATGTTGCCAGCCGCGTGCATGCCGACGTTGACCTCGATGCCGGGCGCGTCGGGGCCCGCCTCCTCGAGCTCGGTGTACACGTAGCCGGCGTCCCGGATGATCTGCTTCAGCTCGTCGAACTGTTCGCGGCCGGTGCGGCCGGAGCGGACGTGCTTGCGGATGATCTCCTGCACCTTCTTGGATTCGGCGAAGGTTCTCAGCACGCCGGGGGGCGGCTCGGTCTCGCCCTCGCGCAGGACGTAGGCGAAGCGCTTCATGTCGGTCGAGAAGTTGTTCCGGCCGGCGCCCCAGTCGATCTGGAGCACGTCGCCACGCTGGATGACCCGCTCGGTGCCGCCGATCTCGCTGCCGTCCGGGCGGTGGCTGTACACGGTCGGGTACCAGGCGCGCAGCAGATCGTGGTCGTGCAGCTTCTGCTCCAGCCAGCGCGCGACGTCGTTGTGGGTCGTCTTGCCCGGGGTGATCACCTCGTTGGAGAGCGCCCGCTCCAGGAGCCGGCGGGTCAGGTCGCCGATCTTGGCCATTTCGACGATCTCGCCCGCCACGCGTTCGCCGTGGAAGTCGGCGATCAGGTGCTGGGCCGAGGTGAACCGCGCCGCGTACTTCTCGCCCAGTTCGCTCGTCAGACCCTTGAAGTCGGTGTGGGTGAGCCCGTCCGCGACGTGGAGTCCCTCGGATTCATAGGGCACGTCGAGGTAGTTCAGACCGATGGTCTCGGGATCGCGCTCCTCGACGATCGACCGGAGTTCGTCGGCATTGCCGAAGCGGTCGTAGGCGCCGCACTCCGTGGCCAGGTCGGTCTCGGGACCGAGCTGGATCCGTTCGATACGGTCGCCACCGCGGTCGGTGAAGATGAAGAACCCCTGGCCGTTGACCGTGGAGATGGCGAAGTCGAGCGTCATCGGCTGGGTGCCGCGGCCCCGGTCGATCACGATCCACATGTCGATGCCGTTGCGGCGCATGGCGCCCGGCAGCACGTAGTCGAACTTGTCGTGCCGGATCATGCAGGAGGTTTCCCACCTCGAGCGCACGTCATCGGGTTCGGCGCTCGAAGCAGGCGCGGCGATGGCAGTGGAGGCCAGGGCAGCGGCGAGAACGGTCGGCAGCGAAGGCTTCATCTTCGTTCTCCTCTTGGAAGTGGGTTGAAGTCACTATAGAGGGCGATAGCGTCGGCCCATGAGATCCGAGCCGATTCGCCTCCTGCTGCCCCTCCTCGTGTTCGCCGCTCCCGCCTGCGCTGCGCCTGGCGCCGCGGGGACCACCGACGGCGCCGTTCCAGGCGGAACCGTCTCGCGCACCGAAGACCGGCCCGCCTGCCTCGACGCCACGCCGCTCCGCCAGGCGTTGTTCGGCGACCTGCACGTTCACACCAGCTTCTCGTTCGACGCGGCGGCGATCAGCACCGGCGGGACGCCGGCGGACGCCTACCGCTTCGCGAAGGGCGAGGCGATCCCGTTCTGGCCCATCGGAGAGGACGGCACGCCCGAGGGGAGCATCACGATCGACCGGCCGCTCGACTTCGTCGCGGTCACCGACCACGGGGAGTTCCTGGGCGAACGCCGCCTGTGCCGGGATCCGGACTCGCCGCGCTACGGTTCCGAGTTCTGCACGACGGCGCGCTCGGACCAGCGCGTCGGCATGCAGATGTTCGGCGCCGTCATCACCACCGAAACGCCGAGCCGGATCGAGGAGGTCTGCGGCGAGGACGGGTCGCTGTGCCTGGAGTGGGCGATGAGCCCCTGGCAGGAGATCGTCGACGCGGCGGAGGACGCGTACGACCGGACGGAGGCGTGCAGCTTCACCTCCTTCGTGGGCTACGAGTACACCGGCACGCCGGGGATCTCGAACTACCACCGGAACGTCGTCTTCCGGGGCTCCGAGGTGCCCGACCTGCCTGTCTCCTACATCGACGCGCCCACGGACAGCCTGCTCTGGCAGGGACTCGACGCAGTCTGCGGCGAAGGGACGGCGCGGCCCGGTTGCGACTACCTGACGATCCCGCACAACAGCAATCTCGCGAACGGTCGGATGGCGCCGTATCGCGGGCTCGACGGAACGCTGGAAGTGCGACGCGCCTACGCGGAGAAGCGGCTGGAACGCGAGCCCATCATCGAGATCTTCCAGCACAAGGGCGGCTCCGAGTGCATCAACGGCCTGTCGACCGTCTTCGGCGAACCGGACGAACTCTGCGACATCGAGGCGGTGCGGGTGATGGGCCGCGATGAGACGGTCCAGTCCCTGCTCTCGGGCGAGACGACCTTGTTGACCGAGGAGTGCCCGGAGGGTGAGAACGGCAACCAGGGCATGCTCGGCGCCGGCTGCGTCGGCCGGACGGACTTCGTTCGCCCGGCGCTCGTCGTCGGCCTGGAGGAGGAGATGGAGACCGGGCTCAATCCGGTCAAGCTCGGCATCATCGCGTCGACCGACACGCACACGGCGACGCCGGGGGCGGTGGCGGAAGAGGACTGGCGGGGCGCGGTTACTCTGGAAGCGACGCCCGAAGAGCGCCTGCAGCCGGGTCTCCTGACCAGCGGCATCGACGGCAATCCCGGCGGTCTGGCCGGCGTCTGGGCGGTCGAGAACTCGCGCGATGCGATTTTCGAGGCGATGGAACGGCGCGAGGTGTTCGGCACCTCGGGTCCGCGGATCCGGCCCCGGTTCTTCGGCGGCTGGGGCTATTCCGAGAACCTGTGCGACCAGGCGGATCTGTTCGAGCAGGCCTACGCCGGCGGCGTGCCGATGGGCGGCGATCTGCCGGAAGCGTCGGCCGGTGCGGCGCCGACCTTCCTCGCCTTCGCCGCCCGCGATCCGGCGGACGGCGCCGGGCTCCTGCAGCAGCTCCAGCTCGTCAAGGGCTGGGTCGACGCCGACGGGACGGGCCGCACCCAGGTCATCCCGATCGCCGGATCGCCGGACAACGGAGCGAGCGTCGATCCGGCGACCGGCGAGCGAATCGGCGACGGCCACGACACCCTCTGCACGGTCTACCGCGACGAGGCCTTCGATGCCGGCCTGCACGCCTACTACTATCTGCGGGTGGTCGAGAACCCCAGCCTGCGCTGGAGCTGGTACGACTGCCGGCGCCTCGCCCCGGAAGACCGACCCGCCGTCTGCTCGGACGGCTCCTATCCCGAGACGATCCAGGAGATGGCCTGGACGTCGCCGATCTGGTACCGGCCGGAGTAAGGGACGGCGTGGCAAGTACGGCACAAGGGGGATCAGTTCCGGAACTGGGTGCGCCGGCGCCCTCGCCGGCATCCGGCGCGAAGCGCCGGTCTGGAGAGAAAGCCGCTGCCAGTCTTCTTGCGTGGCCCGCCGCGCCCCGGGTCCTTCTCGCCGCCATTCTGCTCGTCGGATGCGCCGGCGCCGACGGCAATCCGCCGGCCGCCGGCCAGGAACCGACGCTGGGCGAGAGCCTTGTGGCGCGGGGACAGGAGCACGAGCTGGACACCGTCCGCGTGCCGCCGCCGGGCGACTTCATCGAGCACGAAGCCGCCGGGTTCGCCAAGGTCCTGTGCTCCGCCGTCTTCCTGACCGGACTCGACTTCGAGGACGCCTGGACGCAGATCGGCGGGTTCACTTCGCGCCACCAGTACCGGGCCCGGCTTCCGGGCCGGGAGCTTGATCGTGAGAACCAGCGTGTCCACATCACCACGGACACCGGCGTGACGCGGACCGCGGTGCTGCACGGCGACCAGGGCTGCGTCGCCCTGCCGAAGGGAGAGGACGCGCCGTTCTACAAGACGGTTCCGGTCACCAGCACGCTGGACGAGGACGCACTCTGGCCGATGGGCGACCGGCTGCCGGACGAGCCGCTGCCGGACGACATCGACGCGGAGAAGCTGGCGGCGGCAGTCGAGGCGGCGTTCGACCCGGACGCGATGACCCTCGCCTTCGTCGTGCTCCATCGCGGCCGGCTCATCGCCGAGCGCTACCGCGAGGGAATCGACAGGGACACGCCGCTCGAGAGCTGGTCGATGAACAAGAGCCTGTCGGCGACCCTGATGGGCGTCCTGATCGAGCAGGGTGCCTACACGCTGGACCAGTTGGCGCCGGTCGACTCCTGGCACGAGGACCCGGACGACGTCCGCGCCACGATCCGCATCCAGGACATCCTCCGCATGTCGAGCGGCCTGCGCTGCGTGAACGCCGGAGACCCGGAGTACGACGAGGCGGCGATGGGCTACCCGGACCACCTCTACCTCTACACCGGCACGGTGAACTCCCACCTCTGGGCCACGGAGCGGCCACCGCAGTGGCCGCCGAACACGATCGGCCGCTACCGGAACTGCGACCCGATCCTGACCAACCACCTGGTGCGGCTCGCGGTTGAGGGCCGCGGCGAGAACTACCACCAGTTCCCGCAGAAGCACCTCTTCGACCGGATCGGCGTTCGGCGCTTCGTGGCAGAAGCGGACCCCCACGGCAACTTCCTGCTCAACGGCTACGGCTTCGGGTCCGGCCGCACCTGGGCGCGGCTCGGTCAGCTCTACCTCGACGACGGCGTGTCACCGACTGGCGAGCGCGTGCTGCCCGAGGGCTTCGTGGAGTTCGTCAGCACGCCGGCGCCGGCCTGGGTGGCCGACGGCCGGCCGATCTACGGCGGTTTCTTCTGGATCAACCAGCCGCCGCGCGGCGGCCAGCGGCGCTATCCGTCGCTACCCGAGAGCGCGTTCAGCATGCAGGGCGCCGGCGGCCAGAGCACGATCATCGTGCCGTCGCACGAGATGGTGGTCGTGCGGCTCGGGCTGTACGAGGGCTCGTTCGGCGGGCATGCCGAGGCGGCGTTGCAGAGCGCGCTGGCGCTGCTGGTGGAGGCGGTGCCGGAGGCGCTTTAGGCCGCCCGTTCTCAGGGCGCCAAGGCCTTGGGGAGCCGCTGCATGGCCGCGTCGAAGGTGTAGACGCCGTTCAACGGTTCGCCGTCGTTCGCTGCGGTCCGGAGTGCCTTGAACACGATCAGCGCGTCGGCGAATCCGGCGTGTTCGGTCTTCCCCGTCTCGCCCGCCTTCCCCTCGTCGCGGTAGGCATGGAGAGCGCGCCACACGACCTGGTCGTCCTCGAAGCGGACGCCCGGTTCACTGAACAGCCGTTCGACTACCGCCACGAGTTGAGCCTTCGCTAGTCCGTACTTCTTTCCGGCGAGCGTCCAGATCGTCTCCACCAGGACGACGTCGGTCACCAGGACCGCCTCACCGGCTGCGAAGATCCGGTCCGCGCGGGCCGCCTGGACCTCGTCGTCTCGTAGCAGGTAGCGGAGCAGGACGCTCGTGTCGACTGCGATCAAGGCGTCGATGCGTCGAGCGCGGCGGCCAGCGACTCCTCGTCGCTCATCGCCGGGTCGCCGGCGACATGCCTGAGAAAGCCCCTGGCCGCGCCGGGCTCCTTTCGCACGATGGTGATGCGGCCATCGGCAACGAAGCAGCGGTACTCGTCGCCGGGTTCGATTCCGACCTCCCGGCACTGAGCGATGGGGAGCGTGATCTGGCGCTTGGCGCTGACTCGCGGCATGGTGACGTCCTTTCCTGCTGGCCGATGCGAGTGAACGCTAACCTGTTCTTTACTCAGAGTCAACTGGTAAAGACCGACGATCGCCCGCCGGGCCGCCCCGCCCGGCTCGACCGGTGGACCTTCACCTTTCAATCGACCGCCGGGGGGGCCTTCGGATCCGATCGGGACAGCAACGCTTCTACGAAGGCCCGATTGCGTTCCGCTTTCCGTTGCTCTTTTCCGGCGTAGCCGACGTCTGCGAGTGGTTCGACGACGGGGAGGAGCGCTACCGGATCGAGGTCACAGTCGCCAACCGGAGTTGGGGCCCGTTGTTCGGCTACCGTGGCGTCTTCGACGTCGAGTGGGTCGAAGCGCCGGACGGTCCGCCGGCGGCCGCGCTGCCCCGACGCGAGGAGCGCCGCGAGTAGGCGGCGCCGCCCTGTAGCTACGCGTCGGGCTGCTCTGTGATCAGGATTCCGCCGAGCGCGATGGGATCGCTATCGAGTTCGGTCTCACCCGCCGGGAACTCGTTCGTCTCCAGCATGAAGGTGAGGATGTCGAGATACGTCTCACGCGGCAGGCTGGCCGGGTTGTCGGTCGGCATCGTGGTGCGGATTGCCTCGTACAGCTCGTGCAGGGTCTTGTCTCCCCACAAGAACTGGAAGCTGACGCCGACCAGGCCCGGCGCGTTGCTGCCGCCGCCGAGGTCGTCGCCGTGGCAGGTGGCGCAGGTCTCGCGGTATGCGACGGCGCCGCGCTCTGCCTGCTCGGCGGTGTAGACGCCGTCCCAGACGGTCGCGGTCGCCGCGACTGCCGCCGCCTCGCGGTCTGCCTCGGCGATCCGGGTAGCGCCCCCCGCGGCCGCCGGCAGGTCCGCCGGCAGCGCGAAAACGTGGATCGAGTTGCCGTTGCTCGGGCGTCGGATGTGGGGGATCAGGTCGCGCGGCACCATGGTGGCCCAACTGGCGCCGCCGGTTCCCACCGGGATCGCGACGTACTGGCGGCCACCGGCGAGGTAGGTCACCGGAAAGCCCTGGGCCGAGGTGGGCAGCCTCGTCTGCCAGAGGATCTGGCCGGTGCGGGCGTCGTAGGCGTAGACGTAGCGGTCGTAGTCGCCCGCGAAGACGACTCCGCCTCCGGTCGAGAGCGCGGCGGTGTTGATCGGCGAGAGCGTCCGGTGCCGCCACATGATGTCCCCCTCCCGGACGTCGATGACCAGCAACTCGCCGAGGTTCCCGCCCGAATAGGGGTGGAGCGTGTTGATCCGCTTGACCGGACCCGCGCCGCCGCCGCCGAGGACGCGCTCGACGGGGCCGAACGTCGCCAGCTCGCAGTTCATCGTCATCGGGATGTAGAGGGCGCCGGTGTTCGGGTCGTAGGACATGGCGCGCCAGCTCTTGAAGCCGGACGTGCTCGGGCACATGTTGATCTCGACCCCGATTTCCGGGATCAGTTCCGGCCGGTAGGTCACCTCGCCCGTCTCCCGGTCCACGTCGACGAGGTTCTGGTAGCCGACGTCGATCGCGTCCAGGAACTCGCCCGTCTCCCGATCGAGTTCCCAGAGGATGCCGAGCTTGCCCATCTTGTAGAGCTTCTTCCGGCCGTCGACATCGATGAGGAGCGTCTCGAACACCTCGTCCATGTCGTGGGTCTCGCCGGGCAGGTACTGGTAGTACCAGAGCAGCTCGCCAGTGTCGGGATCGAGCGCCAGACTCGAGTTCGTGTACAGCGCGTCGCCGTCCGTGCCGCGGACGGAGCGGGCCCAGGGCTTGGCCTGGGACGTGGCCCAGTAGACGATCTTGAGCTCCGGATCGTAGCTGCCGGCGATCCAGGCGTCGCTGCCGGCGCGGAAGCGGAGCGGCAGGTCGCCCCAGGTGTCGCCGCCGGGCTCGCCGGGGCGCGCGATCGTCGATGTGCGCCAGATCTCTTCACCGGTGTCCGGATCGTGGCCGGTGATGAAGCAGACGTCGTCCTTGTAGCGGCCGCAGCCGGTGATGCCGGTGACCAGCTTGCCGTTGGCGACGATGGGGCCCGCGGTGTAGCGGTAGCCGAGGCTCGTGTCCGCGGTCTGCGTCTCCCAGATCAGCTTCCCGCTCCGGGCGTCGAGCGCGAAGATCGTCGCCCGCGAACTGGCGCCGAAGATCCGGTCGCCGAAGATCGCGATGTTCTTCTGGACGCCGCGGCCGAAGGCGCCCGTTCCGTCACCCACCGGCTCCGGCCGGTACTCCCAGAGCAGGTCGCCGTTGGCGGCGTCGAGCGCCTGGACGACGTTGCCCGGATTCGGCACGTACATGACGCCGTTGTGGATCAGCGGCGCCGCTTCCTGCGGGCCGGTGTCGTCCATGGCCCAGGCCCAGACCAGTTGAAGCTGGCCGACGTTCGCGGTCGTGATCTGGTCGAGCGGGCTGTAGCCCCAGGCGTTCTGCGTGCCCCGCCAGTGCAGCCACTGGCCCGGCTCCGGGTCGTTCAGCATCTCCTGGGTGACCGGCACGAAGCCGGTCTCCTGGGCGCCGAGGCCGGCGCTCAGGAACGACATCGCGGCCAGCGAGCAGACGAGGCGCGTCAACGACTTCATGCGGAACGCGCGATGCTACTTCACGCTGTGAGGCGGGGCTTCGCCGCAGGCACTGGGTGCGCCGGCGCCCCCGCCGGCTTCTGAGAAAGACGCGCCGCGAAGCGGCGACCGTGCTGCGGCGCTAGCCCGGTGTGAGGCGGTGGTCGAGGACCATCTCCTCGGTCAACCCGGTGCCGAAGCCCGGCTCACTGGGCGCCAGGAAGTCGCCGTCCTCGAACGGCGCCTGCATCGCGTCGAGAATCGCCGAGCCGGTGGCGAAGCTCTCCGCCATCGTGCAGCTCGGGGCGGTCAGCGAGATCGGCAGTCCCCACAGACTGCCGCCCCGGTGGGGGATCAGTTCGAGGCCGGCCGCCTCGACCAGGTCGGCGATGCGCTTCGCCGCCGTGAGGCCGCCGCACCAGGTGATGTCCGGTTGCAGGACTTCGGCCGATCCGATCCGCACGAGGACCTCGAAGCCGTGCTCCGTGTACTCGTGCTCGCCGCAGGCCACCTTCGTCCAGCCGGGTCCGCCGCCGCCGATCTTCTCGACCAGTTGGGCGTAGCCGAAGACGTTGTCCGGCGACAGCAGTTCCTCCATGAAATACAGGTTCGCCGGGCGCAGGCGCTCGGCGACGCCGACCGCCCAGTCGACGGTGCCGTTGCGCGAGACGCAGTCCGTCATCAGGTTGCCCTCGGGGCCCATCGCTTCGCGGGCGGCGAGGACATCGTCGATCCACTCATCGGTTTCGGCCTCGGAGCTGTGCGGGCCGATGGGCAGGATGCGCTTGAAGTGGCGGATGCCGAGGGTCTTGCCGGCGGCGATGTCGCCGCCGGTCTGGTAGACGGCGACGCGGTCGTCCGGCTGTCCGCCGAGCAGCGCGTGGACCGACCTGCCCGCGTGCTTGCCCTTGATGTCCCAGAGCGCCGTGTCGACGGCGGAGAGCGCCATCGCGAAGATGCCGCGCCGGCCGTAGAGCACGGCCGAGCTGTACATCTGGTCCCAGAGCTGATCGACGTTGAGCGGGTTCGTGCCCACCAGGAGGTGCTTGAGATGGCCGTCGATGATCTCGACCGCGGCGCTTCCCCCGGCGCCCATGCCGAATCCGGTGATCCCGGCGTTCGTCTTGATGATCGCGATGATCGCGGATGGCAACTGCTCGAAGGGTCCGCCGTAGCGCCAGCGGCGCGGATCGTCGTCGCCGGAGAAGACCGGCGGATCGAGCAGGCCCTCGGAGCGCTGGTTGATGTAGACGGGATAGGCGTCGACCGAGCGGATCGTGAGACCGTCCGAGTCGCCGTCTTCGGGCTGCGGCCCGGAGCAGGCGCCGGTTGCCGTGCCGGCGATTCCCGCGGATGCCGCGACCGCGGCCAGACCGGCGCTACGGCTCAGGAAGTCGCGCCGGCTCGATCGGCCAGGCGCTGCGAAGTCGTGCTGTCTCATGGGGGAAGCTCCGAGGTGTTCGCTGCGACGAAGTCCGTGAAGATCGCGGTGGCGAGGTCGGGGCGCTGAAGCACCGAGCCGTGGCCGACGTTCTCCATCACGACGAGTTCCGCGTCGGGCGCCATGGCGGTTAGATCGCGGCTGGACGGCAGGTTCGGGTCGTGGTCTCCGGTGGCGACCAGGGTCTTCATCGCCAGCCCCCGCGCCGCGGCCGCGAGGTCGAAGCCCCTGGAGATCGCCTGCATGGCGGGGCGGACCGAATCCGGGTGGGCGTGTTCGCGCCAGTCCGCGGGTCGCCCGAAGCGCTTGATGCCCGCGGTCTCCTGCTTGTGGACGGCTTCGCGGCTGCCTTCCCGCTGTGCCGGAACGTCGGGCGGATCGATCGCGGCATCGTAGAGCGCGAGCAGGTCGACCCGTTCGGGGTGGAGCGCCGCATAGGCCAGAGCCGCCCGCGACCCCCAGGCCATGGACCAGACGTGGGAGCGCTCGATCCCGAGTGCGTCGAGGATCGTGACGGCGTCCGCCGCGTACTGTTCCAGCGTGTACCGGGAGGGATCCGCCGCCGGCGTGCTCTGGCCGGTGCCGCGGATGTCGAAGCGGACGGTGCGGTAGGCGCTGCCCAGGCGCTCGACGATGAAGTCCCACATGCGAAGAGTGCAGCCGCCGCCGTTCCAGAAGAGGACGGCGGGCGCCTGGCGGTCGCCGTCGACCTCGACGTGGAGCGTTGCTCCATCGGCTTCGATTCGCATGGGACGCTCGATGATGTCACTTGCCGGTCGTGGTCGTGGGCTAGAGTCCGCGTCTTGTCCAGGAGACAGCGAGGAAACGGAGGCGCTGCATGAAGAGCGCTAGCGTGGCGGAGTGCCCGGAGGCCGGCGCTTCGCGCCGGATGCCGGCGGGGGCGCCGGCGCACCCAGTCCGGATGGTGGTTGCGACGCTTGCCCTGGGCTTCGCGTGCAGCGCCGCATTGGTAGCCCAGGATGCGGCATCGACCTTCGTGCCGGTCACGGACGAAATGCTGGAGAACCCGCCCGATTCGGAGTGGCTCATGTTCCGCCGCACGCACGACAGTTGGGGCTTCAGCCCGCTCGACCAGATCGACCGGGAGAACGTGGGCAGCCTGAGTCTTGTCTGGGCTCGAGAGGTGGAGGTGGGAACATCCGAGATCACTCCCCTCGCGTACAACGGCGTGCTCTACGTTCCGTCGTTCGAGGACACGATCGAGGCGGTCGATTCGACGACCGGCGAGTTCATCTGGCGTTACACGCGGGAACAGCCCGAGGGTCTCTATGCGCAGGTCGGCTTCAACGCGAAGAACAACCGGAACATCGCGATCTACGACCGGCTGATCCTGAACAACAGCGACGACAACCACGCCTTCGCGCTGGATGCCGAGACGGGAGAGCTGGTCTGGGAGACGCAGATCCTGGACTGGGAGGTCAATCCCGCCACCCACAGCTCGGGTCCGATCGTCGCGGATGGCCGCGTCGTCTCCGGACGCAGTTGCCGGCCCTGGGGCGGACCGGAGTCCTGCATCATGATCGCGCTCGACGCGCTGACCGGGGAGGAACTGTGGCGAACGCGGACGATGCCGGCGCCCGGCGAGCCCGGGGACGAAACCTGGGGCGACGTGCCGTTCGAGAAGCGCCACCACGTCGGCACCTGGATGGTCCCCAGCTATGACCCGGAGCTCGAACTCATCTACTTCGGCACCGCCGTTACGTCGCCCGCGCCGAAGTTCATGCTCGGCGGCACCGATCTGGCCCACCTCTACCACAACTCGACCCTGGCGCTCGAGGCGGAGACCGGCGAGATCCGCTGGTACTTCCAGCACCTGAACGACCACTGGGATCTCGACCATCCGTTCGAGCGGATCCTCGTCGATCTCCCCGTGTCGCCCGATCCGGAGGCGGTGCGCTGGATCCGGGAGGGTCTCGAACCGGGCGAGACGCGCAAGGTGATGACCGGCATCCCGGGCAAGACCGGCTTCGTCTACACGCTGGACCGCGAAACCGGAGAGTTCCTCTGGGCGCGGCCGACCGTGCCGCAGAACGTGGTTGTCGACATCGACGAGACGACCGGCCGGGCTGTCGAGAACACGGAGATCATCTTCACCGAGCTGGACCAGGAGATGCTGGTGTGCCCGACGTGGATCGGCGGCAAGGACTGGGAGGCCGGTTCGTACAGCCCGCTGACCCGGACGATGTACTACCCGCTGCGCAACATGTGCGCCCGGATGCTCGTGACCGGCGACACGAACAGCCCGCGGGCGCAGGCGTTCGAACAGCAGGTCGCGATCTACAACCTGGCCGCCGATCACATCAAGGCGCCCGGCGAGGAGTATCTCGGCACGGTGTACGCGATCTCCGCCGTGACGGGCGAGACGAAGTGGCTGTTCGAGACGGAAGGCTCGACGTACTCAGTCGTCGCCACGGGCGGCGGCCTGATCTTCGGCGGCGACGCGCTCGGACACTTCCGCGCCTTCGACCACGAGACCGGCGAGGTCTTGTGGGAGGTCAACGTCGGCGCCCCGGCGATGGGCTACCCGATCTCCTACGCCGTCGACGGCCGCCAGTACGTGGCCATCTCGACCGGGCCGGGAAGCCTCCGCCACACACCCGAGGGCGCCGCCCGCGCCCGCGGCGGCCACCTGTACGTCTTCGCTCTACCCGAGCAGCGCTGACGCACAGATTTTCAAATAGACGCTAAGATCGGCCGATCACAGGCTCCGTCGCGGTCGTCGCCCGGTGCCCGTGGTGCGGCCCCTGGTCCGGGCTGTCCCCGGATTCGGCGTGAGCACGACGGGAGGCGGGGGGCTGCGGCGGCGGGTCCGCTTTCTCGATCGTCGATGTCTACTCTGCCTGATCGCCGTTCCTACACCTTCGGGCCCTACCTGCTCGATGTCGATCAGCGGCAGTTGCTCAAGAACGGGCAGAAGGTAGCCATTCGCCCGAAGATCTTCGACACGCTGCGGGCACTCGTCGAGAACAGTGACCGGCTCCTGCACAAGGAGGAGTTGATGGCGATCGTCTGGCCGGACGCCGCGGTCGACGAGAGCAATCTGATGCACAATCTCTCGGTACTGCGGAAGGTTCTTGGGCAGGACGGGGAGACCCAGTACGTCGTCACGGTTCCCGGACGGGGTTACCGGTTCACTGCTCCCGTCGAGGCCACTCTCGAAGGGTCCATCGCGGTCAGGCCCTTCGCCAACATGACGCCCGATCCGGAGCAGGATTTCTTCTGCGACGGCGTGGCGGAAGAGATCATCGACGCGCTTGCGGCCGTCGAGGGTCTGCGGGTTGTTGGCCGAACGTCGTCGTTCGACCGTCGTCTGCGCGATCTTGGCGCCTCCGGGGTCGGTGAGAGCCTGGGCGTCTCGTCGATTCTCGAAGGTAGCGTGCGTCAGGCTGGCGAGCGCCTCCGAATCTCCGCGCAACTGATCCGGACGTCGGACGGCACGCAGCTCTGGTCCGAGCACTACGACCGGGAGCTTGGCGATGTCTTCGATATCCAGGAGGACATCGCTGAAGCGATCGTCGCGCGGGTGCGCACGAAGCTCCTGGATCCGCATCCCGGTCCCTTCGTACCGCGTTACACGGACAACCAGGAGGTCTATCGGCTCTACCTGGAGGCCCGGTACTGCGCCAATCAGCAGAACAGCAGCCGTCTCCAGCAGGCGATCGGCTTCCTGGAGCGGGCGATCGAGCTGGAGCCGGGTTTCGCGCGTGGTCATGCCCAGCTCGCGGTGTGCTACGTCAACCTGGCGGTGTACGGCTATCTGCCGGTAGCGGACACGGTGAACAAGGCGGAGGCCGCGGTCCGCCGGGCGCTGGAACTCAACGATGCGAGTGTGCTTGCGCACCGGGCCCGGGGTCTCCTGAGCGCGGCGTTCAGGTGGGACTGGGCGGCATCGCAGCGGGCGTTCCTTCGGGCTCTGGAACTCGACCCGGGCAACTCGATGGCCCACTATTCTTACGGGAACCACTTCCTCTCGCCGGTCGGCCGTGTCGAGGAGGCGGAGCATCAGATCAGAGTTGCCGTAGACCTGGATCCCCTGGCGCCGGTGTTTGCCCAGGGGCTGTGCCAGATCCTGTACTACAGGCGCCGTTTCGAAGAGGGCGTGGAGCAGGCTCGTCACACACTTGCCCTGGAAGGCGAGTATCCGATCGTGCGCTCGCTGCTGGCGGCCTGCTACAGCGCTCTGGGTCGAACGGACGAGGCAATCCGTGAGCGTCAGTTGCACCTGCGGAACACCGGTCGCCGCGAAGAAGCGGAAGCGGTCCGGAGGATCTACGCGAAGGACGGTGAGCCGGGCGTCCTCCGCTGGATGGTGGACTGGCAGTTGAAGCGGTCGAGCAACGGCGAGGACCGGTCTGCCGCCCTGGCGATGCTCTACGCCTGGCTGGACGAAAAGGAAGCTGCGTTGAACTGCCTGGAGACTGCGCTCGAGGCGAAGTTCGGAGCGGTGCTCTGGACCAAGGTGCATCCTGCCTTCGACTGCCTGCGTGATGAACCGCGCTTCCAGGAGTTGGTGGATGGCATGGGCGTCAACGATCCGCGGGTCGCGACGCCCCAGGCGGTCGTCTAGGAGTCGGAGCCGAACGCTGTCCGGCCCATGCGGCCTTGCCGGGATGCGGATCCGCATCGGGTGACGATGCTGATCGTAGGGTGAACTCGCGGGCGAGCTCTAGATCGAGACCCGGTTGCGATCTCGCATACCGTGCAGGATTGTCCGAGTGGTTTGCCCGATCAGGTCATCCACATCGACGTTCGGGTCGATCTGCCTCTCGATCAAGAGCGACGCCAGACCATGGACCGCGCTCCATGCGACGTAGGCCTGTGCCCGTGGATCTCCTCCCTCGATTTCCCCGCGCTGCTGGTGGAACCGGATCACGTCGACCAGGTTCTCGAGCAGGGCGCCGGCGGCATTTCGCAGTTCCGGTTGGTCCTGGCGCGCAAGGGCCTCCTTGCCGTACATCAGCCGATAGTGAGCCGGATGCTCCAGGGCGAAGCGCACGTACTGCTCGCCCATGCGCCGGAGTTGCTCGACGCTGGATGGAGAGGCCTGGGTTTCGCTGGCTCCCAGGCGCCGGTTGAGACGCTTGAATCCCTCGACCGCGACCGCGACCAGGAGAGCAGTCTTGTCGGGGAAGTGGCGGTAGGGCGCGCCCCGCGATACGCCGAGTCGGCTGCCGATGGCCCTCATCGTCACGCTGGCGGCGCCGCCTTCGGAGATCATGGCGGCGGCTTCGTCGACCAGTGAGACGCGCAGGTCTCCATGGTGATAGGTGCGCGCCCGCTCGGCCATGCGCGATTATGGCAGGGAGAGGGTGTTGACAACGTCAACAAGGGCGTGTATGTTGACGCCGTCAACAACTCGTACGGAGGAGGAAACGCCATGAAGAAGCGACTGACGAGCGGAGGCTGGAGACGGTATCGGTCGAGCCGGGTTTCCATGCTGGCTCTTCGGGTTTGTCTGTCGGGATGCGTGATGCCCGCCGTCGCACAGGCCGGTGCCGCACCGGCCCCGGCGTACGTTCCCGCTCGCTACGAAGTCGTCACCGGCGTCGCGGAACGCCAGACCGTCCTGACCGGGTTCCTCTCGGGCCGCCCTGTAGCGGACCTCGCCGTCGTGCACATGGACGGCGACGGAAACCGCCGCCTCAGCATCTTCTCGTTCGTCGAGAACGCCTGGGAGCAGGGAGTCGCCGCGGCGCTGCGCCGCGACGTGTCCTTCATCGACGTGGCCAACATCGACGGCCGGGACCGGTTGATCGCGTACGGTGGCGGTCGGCTGACCTGGTTCGATCCGGAGTCGTCTGTGGAACGGGATCTGGTCGCGGCGACGTCCGATTTCAGGGGGTCCGACCGAGGCGAAGTTCTCCACGTGGACGTGACGCGCGACCTGAATGGAGACGGTCGCGACGACCTGGCGCTGGTGCACGGCCACGGCTTCCGGGTGCTGGTCCAGATGCAGGACGGGAGCTTCGGCGACCCGTTGACGATCGGACCTGTCGCGGGCCTCGACCGGGTTTATGGCGCCGACGGCTACCGGTACCGTCCCTGGGACGAGGGCGGCCGCATCCACGAGATGGACTACGACCTGGACGGTCGCACCGATCTCGTGTTCTGGAACGACGGCCACTTCGTCGTTCATCTCCAGACCGAGCAGGGGCTCTTCTCACCGGAGGCCCGGACGTTCACGACCGTGATCGAGTTCGACTCCGACCAGATCGCCTCGCTGGCCGCGCCGGAGGGAATCCGGAGGCGGCGCCTGGACCACATGCCGGAAGGGGAACGCACCGGCAGGGTGCTGCACTCTCTGACCGACATGAACGGCGACGGCGTGACCGACCTCGTCGTGTTCTCGCTCAAGGGCTCGAGCCTGTGGAAGATGCACTCGTCGTACGAGGTGTACTTCGGCGCTCCGGGCTCGGGTGGAAGCGTGGAGTTCTCTCCCGAACCGGGCGCCGTGGTCGAGTCCGAGGGCATCATCTCCGGAATCGACCGACACGACTTCGACCGCGACGGCCAGGTCGACGTGGTGGTGACCGCCTTCGAGCCGACGGTCTTCTCGGCCATCCGGGTGCTCGTCACGTCGATCTTCACGGGTGCCGGGTCATTCGATCTCGAGATGTTCCGCATGGAGGACGGCCGCTACGGCGACCGCCCGAACGCGGTGCGCGAAATCAGACCCAGATCCCCCAGAAAGAGCGGCGAGAGGACGTTCTGGCCGGCGGTCCGGATGGGAGACGTGAACGGCGACGGACGCTCCGATGTGCTCATTGCAAGGAACCGGAAGATGCTGCATGTCCATCTCGGCGTGCCGGGGCCGGGGTTGCTCGCGAAGAAGCCCCAGCGGATCGGGATCGCCGTGCCCGAGGACGAGGAGTACACCTGGCTGACCGACCTGAACCGGGACGGCAAGCAGGACGTCCTGATGCACCACGCGTCCGTGACCGCGGCCCAGCGCGTGACGGTGCTGATGTCTCGCTAGCTGCTAGCGAGCCGCCGCGGCACAACTGGGTGCGCCGGCGCCCTCGCCGGCAACCGGGCGCCGCCGCGAAGCGGCGTGCGCGAGTGGTGGCTACAACCGGAACAGCCGCGTGACCTTGACGATCAGGGCCCGGTTGTTGAGCCCCGGGAAACCTCCCGTCAACGTGTCGCGCTGTTCGTTGTAGACGACGAACAACTCGCTGCCCGGCTGGTACTCCCAGCGCAGCCGCACGTTCGCCGCCAGTCCGCGGCTCTCCGAGTCGTACTGAAAGAGCGCGGTCACGAACATGCGCGGCGTCATCGTGTAGATCGTGCGCAGGTCGACGAGTTCCACGTCGAAGTCTCCCCCCGGCAGCTCCACGCGGTTGAACGAGATGCCGGGTTCGAGCAGGAACTGCGGGCTCAGACTCACGCGCCCCCAGCCCCAGCCGAGCGTCGTCTTGCGGCCGCTGTAGAAGTCGCCGTACTCGAAGAAGAACCCGCCCGCGATCCGCCGCTGCTGGCCCAGTTGCAACCGGGCTTGCACGTAGTCGAAGTCGTAGCCGCCGACGCCGAGCGTGATGTCCGAGGCGATGGGGAACGGATGCGGGAGAAACTCGTAGGCCCGCACGTACGTCAGTTGGAGTTCATCCCCGCTGTGGAACTCGATGCCGAACTCGGCCTCGGCCTCCCGCGTCTCGACCAGGCCGGCGCCGTTCTCGATGTAGTCCATCGACCCGGTCCAGGAGTACTTGCGCACCAGCCTGCTGTCGGCCGGCCGCGGGCTGAACCGGAACTCGCCGTAGGAACTGCGCATGTCGTGGCGGCGGACGAAGCCGATGCCGGGATTGAAGTTGCCGCCGACCCGCAGGCGTTCCAGGCGGACTCCGTAGCGGTCGCCGTTGTAGTCCATCTGCAGTCGATAGCTGGCGTCGTCTCCCTCGAGTCCGGGTGTGCTCGTTTCGGCCCAGTAGGTGTTGAAGGTCAGGTGGTCGAAGAAGGCGAACGTCCCGTCGACGCCGTAGGCCTCGTTGCGCCCGGCGCCGGTCTGATCGATCGAGCGCCGCGTGTAGATGACGCCGACGCTGCTCCGGCGCAGGATGTCCCGCTTGACTCGCATCACGCCGAAGTTCGTCGCGATGGCGCCGGACAGCGGTTCGTCGTCCGACTGGATGTTCAGCAGACCGAGCGTGTAGCGGCCGGTCCGCCCGGTCAGACGGGCGCCGGCCTCGATCGGTACCGCGCGTCCCCGGTGCAGGCCGATGCGCCGGCTGTAGAACAGGGCCGGCGTGTCGCCGAAGCCCCCGAATCCGCCGGCCCGGGCCCCGCCGAAGCCAAAGGTGCCCTGGTTCTCAAGGAAGAAGTCGCGCTTCTCGGGGAAGAAGAGGCTGAAGCGCGTCAGATCGACCTGCTGCTGGTCGTTCTCGACCTGCGCGAAGTCGGTGTTGTAGGTGAAGTCGGCGGTGAGGTTCTGGCTGACTCCGTACTTGATATCGATGCCGAGATCGGCGTCCACCTCGTCCGAAATCTCCGGGGTCGCCAGCCGGTCGCTGACCATGTCGGCGACCAGGTAGGGCTTGAACTCGAGGTTCCTCGAGGCCGGCGGGGCTTCGAGACCGACCAGAGTCGCCGCCAGCGACATCTGCATGATGCCCATTTCGCTGAAGGCCTCCGGGATGCGGACGAGGGTGGAATTCTCGTTCTTCCACTGGGTGTAGCGCTGCAGATTGATGCCCCAGATCTGCGAGCTACCCGGGCGATACCTGAGCGATCGGAACGGGATCGCGGCTTCCGCCGTCCAGCCGCCCTCGAACCTGCCCGCCCTGAGATCCCAGACCGGATTCCAGTCGACGTTCATCTGGCGCTCGTCGGTGATCTGGGCGTCGAAGCGGCCGCCCGAGGCGTAGACCGTGAAGATGACGGCGTTTCGCCGGTCGAAGAACGTGTCGAGAGCGATGTCGAAGTAGTCGTCCGAGCTGAAGCCGTCGCGCCGCATGTCGTTGGCGGCGATCCGGTCGGGGTCCTGCCAGCAGCGGATCGAGACGTAGAACGTGGTTGCGTCGAAGGTGATCCAGACCTCCGACTTGTCGGTGGCCGGCTCTCCCGGCTGGGGTTCGACCTGAATGAAGTCGGAGATCGGGGACACCGTGCCGTAGAGAGGTTCGTCGAGCCGGCCGTCGAGCCGAAGGGGCGCGGAGAGGCGGACCGCCCGGACCGTGGCTCGGCCGGAGTCGTCCCGGCTCACCACGGCCGGCGGCACGGGCGGCGGCGGCCCGTCGAAGGTGAAGGGGAGCTCCAGCGGCTTCGTCAGCGGAGCCGGCGAACCGGGTTGCGAGCCGGTTTCCTCGGCGAGGACGGCGCCGGGGGCGATGGCGATCAGCATTGCGAGCGCCAGGGTGAACGACCGGCGGTGACGGTTCTCCATGGCGAGGTTCTCTTGCTTCACGTGAGCCGTGGGGCAATGCCGCGTTACAGCCCTGCACGTAGGACGTTGACCACGTGGCGATGTTTCATTGCGACTCGGTCGCACACTGGGTGCGCCGGCGTCCCCGCCGGCTGCCGCCGCAGGCGGCCAGAAGACCGCGCCGCGAAGCGGCGACCTCCATGGCATCCGTTTCCATGCGGGCACCGACGCTAACCGAGCCGGTTGTCCCCCGCGTTCTCGTCCTGGTGCAGGGTGACCGGCCAGCCGGGGAACTGGGCCTCGTCACTCTCATCGGCCGTGCTGAGGAACCGCAACGCGTCGACCCGGTAGGTCTTCGCCTCCGTGTCGACCGTGACCAGGCCGAAGCCGCTGCTCTTCTGGTGCGCCCGCTCGTAGGGGTCGCGCGCGGTGCCGACCTCCGGGTTGCCGATGGCGTAGACGTAGGCCCGGTTGCCCAGCGGATCGCGGAACTCGCCGGTGTGCGGCAGGCCGTGGCGGGGCCGGTTCCGGTGAGGCGTCCCGACTTCGTCCGGCCGCCACCAGCGCGGGTAGCCGGCGCTGATCGCCGGCGTGCAGAAAGCCCAGGACCCGTCGCGCTGCGCGTCGGCGCCGTACTGGACGAGGGAAGGCAGGTGCTGGTCGCCGCAGACGTGCAGGCACTTCGCCTTTCGGAGGATGTGGACGATGCGGTTGCGCGGCGTCTGCGGCCAGCCGCCGCAGTCGAGATCGGCGATCAGGTAGTCGTCGTAGCCGCCGTGATGCGTCGCGACGCCCGCGAACACGGTCTGGCTGAGCAGCACCTTCATCGTGTGGCCGCGCCAGTCGCCGGCCCACTGCTCCAGGAACTTCTCCTGCCGTTCGCCGAGGAGGGCAAGACCCGGCGCGTCGAGCGCGGCTGTATCCAGTTCCGGGTCGAGCACGTGGTCGGCTCGGCCGGAACCGGTGTCCACGTGCTCGGGCCCACTCTTGAACTGCCGGTCGGCGAGGATCGCGAAGCCGACGCCGCCGTAGACCATGTCGCCGTAGTAGACGCTGATGTCCTGCTCGACCGGCGCCGGGTCGAACGGATCCGGATGGTGAGAGGCGTTCGTCCGGTGGACCACGTTGACCATCCGCGCCGGCTCCCGGTAGCCGCCGAGCGAGGAGGTGCCCCGACCGGTGTCCATCGCCTTGCCGCTCTCGCCCCAGATGTTGCCCTGGAACACGTCGTGGTCGTCCGGGATGCACAGCGTCGGCCGGTCGCGCATCGCCTCGCGGAAGGCCCAGCCGAACATGTAGTACTTGCGCAGGTAGTTCAGGATCGCCGGCCCGGCCGGCTCGCGGATCAGGCCGTAGCCGCCGTGGCTTTCGTAGAGCTGGTCGCCGGAGAAGAAGAGCAGGTCGGGATCGCGCGCCAGAACATGGTCGGCGACCGGCGCGTAGGGGAACGAGTAGTCGTTCTGGCAGGTTAGGCCTGCCAGCCGCAGCGGCTGGCCCTCGGGGTTTGCCCGGATCGTGCCCCGCCAGTCGTGTTCCGTTTCGCCGCCGTCGGTGTGCCGCTCGCGATAGAGGAGTCGGAACGGCGCCGCCGCGCGCTCGTCCCAGTTGGTCAACCGGAACGTCGCCGTCCATGCGTCCGGGTCGAGTTCCGCGAAGCCGTGGGACCGCCACTCCCCGTCGTGTTCCGTCAGCAACTCGACCCGCCGATCGTCCTCCGCTCCCAGCGGCGGCAGGAGCGCCGTCAGCTTGACGACGAATCCCTCGTCGCCGCGTGAGTCGCTCATCGAGTACATCGACCACAGGATCGGCCCGAACCGGTGGTCCTCGTCGACCTCGAAGGCATCTCCATCCGCCGTCCACTCGCTGAACCGGTACCGGGCGCCCTCGCCCTTCGCGATCTCCCGGTCGAAGTTGCTGACGATGGCTACGTTGCCCTCGATATCGGCGGCCGGGGCCGTGTATTGCACACTGCCGAGTTCGTCGCCTGCCGTGTCCAGGGCCGCCAGCGTGAGTTCGCAGTCGCGTCCTTCCGTGCGACCTTGAAGAGTCAGCTCCACTCCGTCGGCCGCAACCGAATCCCCGCCCGCCAACTCCCCGCTCGCTTCGCCCAGTACCAGCCGGCCGTCTACTACCCCTGCGGCCACCCCAACGTCGCGCGCAAAGCAGTTGCTGCGATGGTCGTCGATCAGGTTGCGGACGCCGATCCGGAACCCCGCGCCGCCGTCCCGCTCTCCGGCCTCCACCCGCCGGCAACGGACCGACATCCGGAACCGCCCCCGCTCGCCAGTCAACCGATGCGTGATCAGGTGGACATTCCGGTCGCCGCCCGACGTCTTTACTTCGGCGGCGTGGTCCACGACTCGCCAGTCCTCCATCGGATTGGCCCAGAACCGCTCGCCAAGCCAGACTCGGTCGTGCGTTTCATGCCACCGGTCGACCCTGCTGCTGGGGACCGCGTCCCGCTCCTGTTGCGCCGCCTCGGCCCGTCGGATTCGCCTCGGCAGGGGCACTGCCGCGGCCAGAAATGCAAGGAGGCCTCTGCGCGTGAAGCTCAGTCTGGGAACGCCCTTGCCGGTCGTCACTCGAACAACTCCGCGTGCGTGCCGGCCCGGGCGAAGTAGATCGACCCGCTCGGCCGGTCCGTGTCGTCGATGCGATAGATCAGAAGGAAGTCGCCGCCGATGTGGCATTCCCGGTAAGGCGCCCATGACCCCTTGAGCGCGTGGTCCCTCCTTTCCGGACCGAGCGGAGCATCGTTGGCAATGAGGAGGAGCATCACGGCCTTGAGCCGGTTCATGTCGTATCGGCCCGAGCGCGAGAGCCGCTTCCAGTCCTTGAGAAACTGCCGGGCGTAATCGACTCGCCGCGGCAACCAGGCCCGTCTACTCGCCGCCGGCTTCTTCAAGCTTCGCAAACACCTCGTCCGCGCTGGCGAACCGCGCGCTGCGCTCCTTCACCATCTCGTCCACCTCGGCCATGGCCTCCCGGGTCCGAGCGTTCGGCACCTTGAGCTCGAGCGGGAAGGCCTGATCGACGGCGATGCGGTGGAACAGGAGCCGCACGGCCTGCGAAGCCGTCAGTCCCATCGCCGCGAGCGCCGCCGTCGCCTCTTGCTTCATTTCGGTGTCCATCCGGACGTGCAGCATCGAACTCTGCGTCGTCATCACGGTCTCCCGTATCTCATTTGCGACATACCCTGTCATTCAGCGCGACCCTGGTCAACCGGTGCCGATCGGGGCAAACGTACTGCTTCGCCGCCGCGTCGCCCCACTACCTCGCCAGAGGATCCGGCCGGATCTGGAACTTGACGAACTTGCCGCGGGTACCCTTGCCGCCTTCGGTGTGCCAGATGTAGTTCGTGCCGTAGTTGGCCCAGAGGGCGCGGCCCTTCCAGCCCGCGTCCGGGTCGTCGATGCGGCCGTCGAGGCCGCGGGAGAAGAAGCCGAGGGGGTAGGGGACCCGTAGCGTGGTCCACTTGCCGGTGTCGGGGTTGAGGACCAGCAGGCTGTCCGAGTTCGATCCGGTGGCGATCGGGATGTTCTCGCCGAAGCCGCCGATGTCGTGCTGATCGACCCAGTTGTAGTAGTGGAAGTCCGCCGGTACGTCCGAGCCCTTCATCGTGGGGCCCTCGGTCCGGTACAGGGTCCAGCCCTCGGGGCACTGGCTGCCGTCGGCGCTGTCCGGCTCGTCCCGGGGCTCGCACTTGCGGACGTCGAGGCTCGCCAGGTGGCTGCTGCCGGCCAGAGCCGTCCACACGGCGCCATCGCTGGCGATGTCGATCCCGCGCGGGTCGAAACCGGGTTCGGGGACGCGGAAGACCTGCGACCGGCAACTGGTCGGGGGATCGTCCCCGCGCATCAGTCGGATGATGTAGCCGGGATAGGTCTGGGAGGCGCCCCACAACGAGTCGTCGACCGGGCTTGGAATGACCGAGTAGAGGCCGTAGGAAAGCTGCGTGTCGTAGCGAGGGTCGGGTTCGGGGGTGGTTTCGACCTCTCCCGCCGCGGTTCGTTCCTCCTCGGCTCTGACCGCGTCGACCCGGTAGGTATAGCCGCCCGCCGAGGCCACCGCGACGTTCCAGGGCTTCGTGATCTCGCCGTCACCGTTCGTGTCGACGACAAGGGGGCACCAGCCGACCGCCTGCTGCTCGTCGCCGGTTTCGTCGAAGACCAACGTGTCGACCCAGGAGAAGCCGGCGCCGCCGCCGTTGAAGTACACGGTCTCGTTGGCGTCGTTGTCGAACTGCAGGTGGTGGGTGCTGAAGCAGGTCTCGATCAGCGTGAACTTCCGCGTGACCGGGTCGAAGAAGGAGGCATGGCGGCCGCCGGACCGAGGCGTCCACCAGGCCGCGTACCTGTTCTCCGGGTCGCTGCACCAGGCCGGCGGGCGGCGCGAGCCGCGGATCTTCGAGGTCAGCCAGACGCGGCCCTTGCTGTCGATCATCGGGTTGTGCGGATCGGCGGGGTTGTATGGGGGGTTGCCCCAGATGTGCTCGTCGCCCCAGAAGAAGGAGGGCCGCATCGGCGGGGGGAAGCGGGACGGGACCACGCTTCGCGGTTCCCTGGTGGGGATGTTCCGCGCGTAGCTCACGTTCTGGACGGGGTCCATCACGACGAGTTGGCCGTGGCCGGAACTCGCGGCGTAGACGGGTCCGCCGGCGTTGACCTGGGGGTTGTTCTTGTCGGTCGACACGAGATCGTGCATGAAGGTCTTGTCGCTGCCGACGTCCCACATCGTGAGGACGAGGTTGCGTTCGATCCCCTCGGGCCGGGGCGGCGCCGGCGGCAGTTCTCCGCCTGCGATCCTCTCCGTCCAGTCCGCGTACACGTCGAGGGACGCATCCATGCCCTGAATCCGGAGCACGTTGTACATCTGGTTGCCGCGTACTCCGGTGCCCAGCCGCCATTCCCAGGCCTCCTTGTGGGTGGTGAGCTCCGGCTTGGCCTCGAACACATGGTCGACGGTGCGGGTTTGGCGGCTTCCGAGCTGGTGGCAGAAGTTGCAGTCCGACTTCAGCGAGTCGAGCCAGTGGGCCTGGGAGAGCATGCGGGTTCCCATGCCGTTGCCGTCGTCGCCGGTGCCCGGGAAGAGGCTCTCGTCCGGCGGCGCCATCAGGGACAGCCAGTAGTCGCCGGGATAGACCCTCGCGGCTTCTTCTGGAGTCGCTGCCATCGTTGCCTGGAGCGTAGTCGGGTCAACGGTGGGCCTCATCTCGAGCGGCTCCGAGTCGACCAGGCCATAGCCCCGCACCCACACCGCATAGCTCGCGTCGGGCAGTTCCGGCAGCATGAACCGGCCCTCGTCGTCGGTGACGACGATCTTCACGAACTTCGTCGGCAGGTCCTCCGTCTCGGCGATTACCCAGACGCCGGCCTCGGGGCCCTGCGGGCCCTCGACGACACCGCCGATGTAGCCGTCGGGCGCGGGGAGACGGGCTGTGGGAGTGGTTTCGGTCGGCGTGCAGGCAACGGCCAGCAGAACGCCGGGGGCGACAACGAACTGGATCAGCCTGAAGGTGGTCATGGAAACACCTTAGCGTCTCCGGTTCCAGTAGCGGAGCGGCCGGTCGTCGTCTCGATGGCCGCGGACTGGGTGCGCCGGCGCCCTCGCCGGCTGCCGCCGCACGCGGCCGGGTCAATGCGCAGGCCGCAACGCCGGCTCCGCGCCTCTAGCTGCCGTCCCGTTCCTCCGCCGTCTGCTTCAGCGCCCTGCCGACGGCTGCGAAGCCGCGGTGCATGGCGCCGCCGAACAGGATCCGGGCCACGGGCGCCAGCGGCCCTTCGAGGGTGTCCGTGTTGAAGTAGGTGCAACTCGTCTCGCTTCGTCTCTCGAGTCGCTGCACGCGCAGGGCCTTGACGAGTCCGAGAGCGACGTTCGTGGTCCAGGCCAGGCGGGTCGGCGGTTCGACGATCGAGATGCGTTCGGTCTGCTTCCGGTTGTAGCGGTCCAGCTTGACGTCGAAGTGGATCGTGGAGCCGACGCGGACATCGGTCTTCCTGCAGGTCCGGGCGAAGGGATTCCACTCGTGGTAGCGGTCGAGGTCGACAAGGAGGTCCCAGGCCGCCTCGATGGGGGCGTTGATCTCTACCGGCTCTGAATCGATCGAGTGCTTGAACATCCGGGGGCCTCCTGCGCTGACTGCATGGAACTGGCCGCGTACTGGGTGCGCCGGCGCCCTCGCCGGCTTCTGAGAAAACGCGCCGCGAAGCGGCGACGATTCTGCCAACGCGGCCGAACACCCGGAGACCGGCGCTGCGCGCCGGATGCCGGCGAGGGCGCCGGCGCACCCAGTGGGTGGCCAGTCCGATGGGCGTCAGCGCAGCGTACCGCGCGCCGCTACTCCTGACCGAGGGATCGGAACCAGCGGTCGGCTTCTTCCCACAGGCGTCGTGACGCCGCTTCGTCCCTGGCCTCGGGGATGGGCTCGGCTTTCGCGCAGCGTTCATGGTAGTGGCCGCCTTCCAGGTGCGGATTCGTGGCGCAGTGGATCGTGGTCTGGGCGGCCTGGGCCGGCGTCAGGAGGATCAGCGGCGCCAGCGGCGTGATCAGGCGCTTGGTCCGCCTCAGCAACCGGGGTTCGTCCTGCCAACCGAAGGTCATGTTCGAGTAGGCCGACCCCGGGTGCAGGGCGGCCGATCGCAGGTTGCCTTCCGCCGCGTAGCGGCGCTGCAACTCGAAAGCGTGGTGGATCAGCGCCAGCTTGGACTGGCCGTAGGCGGTCCATGAGTCCAACCTGTCCGGTGGTTCAAAGAGACGGTCGTTGCTGCCCTTGTCGTGCTGGTGCGAGGAGACGTTGATCACCCGCGCGTCGCCGCTGCGCCGGCCGGACTCGAGCAGCATCGGCAGCAGCAGGCGTGTCAGGTGGAACGTGCCGAGGTAGTTCGTTCGCCAGTGGATCTCGAAGCCGTCGGCGGAGACCCTGCGCTCGCGCCAGCGCCAGAGCACGTCGCGGAGGATGCCGGCGTTGTTGATCAGCACGTCCAGGCGGCCGCCGGACATCTCCCGGTACCAGTCGGCGAAGTCCGCGACGCTTCGCGTGTCGGCGAGATCGAGCCGGCGGGCCTCGATTCTCTTGGGGCGGTCTCCGGCGTCGGCGAGGTCCAGTCTGTGAGCGTCGACGCCGTTCGGCCGCCGGCCGGCGGCCGGCACGTCCCGCAGCAGGGCCTCCCTGGCGGCGGCGCTGTTGCGCGGGCAGGTCACTGCGATCTCGGCGCCCCACGCGGCCAGCGTCCTCGCGACCTGGTAGCCGATCGATCCGGGCGTCGCGCCGGTAACGATCACCTTTCTGCCCGACATGTCGACCCGTTGAGCCATCGGCTTGGGCGAGCAGAGCTCCCACATGTGGTGGAAGGCCTTCGAGAGGCCGGATCCGGGTCGATAGGACATGGCGTTCGCTGGCGCGCGCGACGGAGTGTTCAGAGCCGGCGCTTCGCGCCGGATGCCGGCGAGGGCGCCGGCGCACCCGGTTTCCGCGGGGCCGAGTCGCATGGATCTGGCCGCCCACTGGGTGCGCCGGCGCCCCCGCCGGCTGCCGCCGAAGGCGGTTGGGAAGACGCGCCGGCCGTCAGGCCGGCACCGCTTTGGCGGCCACTTCCAGGCGCGCCCGGCGGCGCCTGCGTCTCGAGCAGCACTTCACTCGCCTCCCACAGCCTGGCGCCGTTGCCCGGGTCCGTGGCGTGTTCGGACGGGCGCTTCTCGCGCAGCATGTGCAGGTAGATGCCGCTCCGTCTGCCGGCGTCGTCGGCGCAGCAGAGGTAGCTCACGGGCCTCGCGGCCTTCTCCGGCGTCAGGAAGAAGAGCTTCATCATCGGCGCCACCAGAGGCTTCAGGAACCAGGGCGCGTCCCGCGCGATCGCGGTGTTGACGGGGCCGGGGCAGAGCGAGTGGACAGCGACGTGCCCCTCGCCGCCGCGGTTCAGGCGACGCGAGAGCTCGGTCGCGTAGGTGCAGACGACGAGCTTGCTCGCGCCGTAGTGCTTGATCCCGTCCCGGACGCCGTAGTCGACGAAGGCGCCGAAGCGGTCGAAGTCGATCGGCTCGGCCGAGCGGTGGGCGTCGGAGGAGACGAGAACGATGCGGGGCGCCTCCGCGATCCTGGCCGCCGGACGCACCGTGCCGTCCTTCAGCCAGCGGTCGACGAGTACGCGGTTGGCCAGGAAGTGGACCGCGAACATGAGCTCGAAGCCCTGCGGCGTCCGGCGCGCGCGGCGCGGCACGACGCCGGCGTTGAGGACGGCGATGTCGATCGTGGTTTCCCGGTCGCTCAGCTCGTCGCAGAGCTGGTGGACCGAACGCATGTCGGAGAGATCGACCCGCAGCATCTCGACCCGTTCGGAGCCGGAGGCGGCCCGGACCTCTTCGCCCGCGTCGGGGTGGCCGCTGCGGCAGGCCATCAGGACGTGGCCGCCGCGCCTCGCCAGGTCGATGGCGACGGCCTTGCCGAGCCCGCTGTTGGAGCCCGTGACCAGGCAGGTCTTGCCGTCGATCCGCACGGAATCGGAAAGAGGCTCGATCTCCGCCGGCTCGGCGGCGCGGTCCCTGACCGCCTTGCGGAGGACCTTGAAGAGCTTCTTCACGTTCCAGTGTCTCCTCTACCCGGTCTCTATCTGCTCGATGGGGATGCCATGCCTCTGCCGGTACGAGGCCATGTGGTTCTCGATGGCCTCGCGGGTCAGGCCGAAGCTACCCGCATCGTAGACGTGACGCCCGTAGCGGTGCTGCACGTTGCGGCTCGCTGTCCGCTCGGCGGCCCGTCTTCCATCCTGCCCGAAGGGGATGCCGGCCCGCTCGTAGACCTTGGTCAACTGCGCGATCGGATCGTCGACCAGGTCGTAGTAGGACACGTCGACGAAGCGGCGCGGATCCGCCGCTTCCCTGGCCCGGGCGGTCAGTTCGACCAGGCGCGCGGTCTTGGTCAGCCAGTGCGAGCCGATCTCCCGGGGGTCGACGCGGTCGCTGAACAGGCCGCGGCCGTGCGCGACCATGCTGCAGAAGGAGGGGATCGTCTTCAGCGGATCGCGGTGCGTCTGCACGATCGTGGCCGTCGGGAAGACCTCTAGAACGACGTCCAGGTACTCCATGTGATGCGGCGTCTTGAGCACCCAGTTGAGACGCGGATGCTGCCAGTGCAGGACCTGGAGCAAGGTACGGAACTCCTCGTACGTGCGCGTATGGTCCCGGCCCTCCAGCCAGCGGGCGTACGCGGGCACGTGCATGGTCGCCTCCGCCGACTGGCTCATGAAGGACACGTCGAGCAGCAGCACGTCCTCCTCGGGAGCCTCGTGTTCGGCGGGGTGGACGGCGAAGAAGGCGGGCGCCAGGTAGGCGATTGCCCGCTCCGCGATCAGGGCCTGACGGATCCGCGCGTGAGGATCGCCCGGCTCCTCACGCGGCAGGGGCAGCGGGTTCAGTCCCTCCCAGGCCGCGACGGCGCGCATCTCGGGGTGGGAAGCGATCAGCCGGTGAAGCGTGGTGGTGCCGGTTCGCTGCAGGCCGGCGATCACGACGATCCGGCCGAGGTCGATGTCCCGGATCTCCGGCCGCCGGCGGAGGAGCTCCTCGACCCGCAGGCGCGTCGCCAGAGCTCCCTCGATCCGCCGTCGCTGGATCAGCCGGCCGAGAAGCGTGAGGTCGGCCTCCTCGTTGATCGAACGGACGAGGACGGACAGAGGTTCCATGAACCACTCGTCGCCGAAGCTGGAGAGGCCGGTTTTCCTCCGGGCCTTGGCGACCATCGAGTCGACGTCGAGCTTCCCGCTTGCGCCGGCGCGGCGTGCCGCCCGTCCGGCCGCGTTCAGGAGGGCGACCGGGAGGGGCCGGTACGGTCGTTCGTAGTCCGTCGAGGTTTGGGTGATCCGCTTCGGCGTCATGTCGGAGTGCGGATGCCGGCGAGGGCGCCGGCGCACCCAGTCAGGATGCCGGATCGGCGCAAGGTCACCCGCGGGGAGCCTGCAGCTCACGCAGCTTGACGACCCGGGTCGCCGGCTCGGGGTGTTCCTCGGCCCGGATCCAGCGGAAGGACATCGTGCCGGAAGTGTGGCCGGCGGTGTCGAGCCAGTTCGGGAGCCCGGGATCCTCGTGGGCCACGATCAGGCGCACTGAACCGTCCGGCTCGTACTCCGCCAGGTGCTTGTTCGTGTGGATCGTGTGGTAGCGGTAGTCGAGCGACTCCATCCAGTAGTTGTTGAGCTGGAAGTTCCAGTGCTCGCACTCCGGCGGCGTGGTTTCGATGACCAGCGCCTCGTCCCCGGCCAGCCGCCAGTGCGAGTGGTAGTAGGCGATGTTCGGATCGCCCCCGGCCTGGTTCGACGTCTCCTGGTCGAAGCGGGGCAGTTTGTTCGAGTGCTTCTGGAAGTCGCGGGCCCACTTCGCGAACAGCAGGGAGGCGCCGGCGACCAGTGTGCTGGCGGAGCGCAACCCTTCGTCGACCTGGGTCGGCGTCAGCGGTGACGGACGCTTCTCCTCCGGCGGGCAGTTGATCCGCTCGATGTGCAGTTCGGCCGGGACCTCGGTGCGCCGGTCGAGGAAGGTCTGGCGGACGATGAGCATTCCCGTGTCGGGCTTCATCGGCAGCCAGTTGCCTTCCTGCTCTTCGCAACTGAGGACGAGTTCGAAGCGGTCGTCGGCGTCCATCTCGAGTTCTGCCGCCTCGACGTAGCCGGTCGGCGGCAGGCCGCCGCCCTGTCCGTAGTGGCCGGCCTGGGTGCCGAAGCCGAGGTAGGCGACCGTGTTGCGCCGTCCGCTGATCCGGTACTCGTATGCGCCAGAGAGGGCGGCCGTCAGATAGTGGTTGTCCGGGTTGTCGGAACCGAGCTTGACCGTCTCGTGCGCGACCCGGTGCAGCACCGGCGCCCGCGGGTCGGCGTGCTCGACGAAGGCCATGAGCCCCGCCCGGGCCAGACGGCTCAGGTAGCGGTAGCCCTCCGCCTGGTTGAACGCGTCGCGGGGTGTCCCCGGGAAGTTCAGCGACGCGCCGGCGGCCTTCAGCGTGTCGCAGAACTCGTCCCAGGAGCGGCCGGTGACGACTCGCTGCGAGGCGACGTCGTCCTCGGACTGCCCGCGGAGCTTGCGCATCGCCAGCGAGATCCGGCGAAAGAACGCAAGGAGAGCGATTGCGAGCTTTCTCATCGTTCCTTCCTCCCGCCGTCACTCGGTCGGGCCGACGGGCGTGCCATAGGGAACCGGCGGCTCGCGCTCGTGCGTCGGACCGAGCGCGACGATGCGCCAGCGTCCCCGGGTTCTTCGAACGTCCAGGGACTGCGTCTCGTAGCTCGCCTCCCGGACGTACTCGACGTCCAGTCGCACGACCTCGCCGAGATCCTCCCTGCCGGTCACGGCGACCCCCTTGAGGCCGGCGACCCGCTGGCGGAGGTACTGCTCGAAGGCGGCATCGCCCATCTCGTCGCGCACGGTCTCCAGTTGCTCGCGTACCTCGCCGGCGAAGAGATCGAGCCAGGCATCCGCCGCGCCCTCGCGGCTCGCGTCAACCATCTCCCAGAAGACATCGCTGGGATCGCTCGCATCTTCGCCGCGCTCCGGCAGCCGATCGCGCAGCGCCACGACCAGCCCGGCCGCGAGCACGACGACGGTCAGCGCGGTCGCGCCGACGTTGCGGCTCACTCTCACGGCTGGCCGTTGGACCCGGACGTCAGCTCGCGGCGGAGGAAGTCGATGTCGATCGTGCTCTGGCCGGGCTCGAGGATCGTCTTCCGCATCCGGGGAAGGACCCGCTCCATCGTCTCGAGATAGGTCCGCGTGCGGATCTCGGCACGGGCGCCCTGGTCGGCGTTCGCGATCGAGCGGAAGCGGTCCGCTTCACCGGTCGCCCGTTCGACTTCGGCGGTGCGGAAGCTCTCGGCCCCGGTGACGAGAGCGCGCGCCTCGCCGCGCGCCACCGGGACGACCTCGTTGCGGTAGCTCTCCGCTTCGCGGATCAGGCGGTCGCGATCCTCGCGCGCGCTGGCGACGTCGTTGAACGCCTCGCGCACGAGGCTCGGCGGGCTGACTCCCTCGAGACTTGCGGACAGGACGGTGACGCCGGTCCCGAAGCGATCGAACAGCTCCTGCGATGCGGCCTGCACGCTCTGTTGGACCGCCACCTTGCCGGTGGTCAGCAGCTCGTCGACGCCCATGCCGGCGACCACTTCGAGCAGGGCCGCGCGTCCGCTCGCCTCGAGCAGCGACTCGACGTTCGCGAAGCGCAGCGAGTAGGCGAGCGGATCGTGGATCGCGTAGAGGACGACGAGCCGCACGTGGACGACGTTGCGGTCGCCGGTCAACCAGCGCGCCTCGGCCGGCGTCGCGTCGCCGCCGAGCACGCGGTCGGCCGCCGCGAAGCCGAGCGTCAACCGCTTCGCTTCGCGCACCTTCAGCTTGTCTACCCGGCCGACGGGCCGCGGCCAGTTCCAGTGCAGGCCCGGTCCGGCCGGCGTCGCGCTCGCCCGGCCGAGAACGCGGGTCACGGCCTCCTCGTCGGGCGCGACGAAGTAGACGCCCCAGGCCAGCCACATCAGCGCCAGGGTCAGCGCCGAGGCCGGGAGCACGCGACGTCTCATTCGGAGCCTCCGCCCAGCAGCGAGAAGAGCTCCGAGTCCGCCGACAGGATGACCGTCGTCTGGTCGTCGAGGATCGACTCGTAGGACTCCAGGGTGCGCAGGAAGCGGTAGAGGGAGGGGTCCTGCCGGTAGGCGTTGCCGTAGATGCCGGCCGCCTCGGCGTCGCCCTGGCCGCGGAGGATCTCCGCCTCACGGTAGGCGCCCGCGAGGATCAGCTCCCGGTCCCGGTCGGCTTCGGCCCGGATGATCATCGCCTGTTCCTCGCCCTGGGCCCGGTACTCCTTGGCGATCCGTTCGCGCTCCGCCCGCATGCGGGCGAAGACGGACTCCAGGTTCTGTTCCGGGAAGCTCAGCCGGGTGAGCTGGACTTCAAGGATCTCGACTCCGAGTTGGGGGAGGGAGACGGCAACCGCGGACTCGCGGACCTCGGCCGCGACCTCCTCGATGCGCAGATGCTTCGGCTTCGTGGAAACGAGCTGCGAGAGTTCCGTGCGGCCGAGGGCGGCCGCCAGGCCGGCCCAGACCACGTCGTGCAGCCGCATCTCGGCGCCGGAGATGTCGCCGATCGTCTCCAGGAAGCGCGCCGGGTCGGCGATCCGCCAGACGACCGCGGTATCGACGACGAGGTTCTTCTTGTCCTGGGTCAGGAACTCGGCCGGCGCCGGATCGTAGAGGAGCACCCGGTTGTCGAAACGGAGCCGCCGGTCGATCGGCCACTTCAGCTTGAGGCCCGGATCCTCGATCGTCCGGACCGGCTTGCCGAAGCGGGTGACGATCGCGCTTTCGGTCTCCGGCACGACGAAGACGGTCCGGGCCAGCGCGACGAGCGCCAGCACGGCCAGGCCGTACAGCCACCAGGCAGTCCCGCGCGGCGAGTGGTCGTGCGCGTCCTCGTGGTGGTCGTGGTGATGACCGTGAAGGTCGTCGTGTTGATGATGGTCGTGTTGGGTCATTGCTCTACCTCGTTCTGGGACGGACCCGGTGGAGGAACGAAGACATCGAGAAGACGGTCCGGCGTTTCGTCGACGAAGACGAAGCGCTTGCGACCGCCGGTCGCGTCGGTGATCAGTTTCGGTTTGCCGGCGAGCGAATTTTCGATCGTCTGAAGCTGGAGCCGGAAGCGGTGCAGGTCGTTCGCGCGCCGGTACGCGGCGGCGCGCAGCTCGAAGCGTTCGCTCTCGCCGCGGCCGGCCTCGACGCGCCGGGTCTGGTAGGCCTCGGCTTCGAGGAGTTGCCGGCGGGCCTCGCCGCGGGCAATCGGCAGGCGCTCCAGCGCGTAGCCCTCGGCCTCGTCGATCAGCGTCTCCCGCTCCTCGAGCGCGCTCGCCGCGTCGCGGAACGCGTCGACGACATCGAGCGGCGGGTGGGCGTCCTGCAACGTCGCGCTCACGACTTCGACGCCGGCGCCGAGGCTCTCGAGCAACGCCGCGAGATGGGTGTGCCAGGCCTTCTCGATGCCCTCGCGCTTCCCGGTCAGCACGTCGTCGAGGGAGTGGCCGGCGAGCACGGTGCGCAGCGACCGCTCGGCGCTCGTCTCGACCAGGAGCGCCGGATCGGCCGTGGCGAAGGCGAAGGCGGCGGCGTCGGCGACCCGGTAGTGGATCCGGGCCGCGACCTCGACCAGGTTCTCGTCGCCGGTCAGCATCAGACGTTCGAGCGGCGGCGTGTCGTCGAAGCCGGCGTGGCGCACGTTCCACTCGTAGCTCGCCGGAGTGCCGGTTTCGCCGGCACCGGCTTCCCGGGGCGAGCCGACCGCGGCCATCCGCAGGCGGTCCGGTTCGACCCTGGTCACCAGATCGACCGGCCACGGCCAGCGCAGGTGCAGGCCCGGACCGAGTTCACCGCCGACGTGTTGGCCGAAGCGCTGCACGAGGCCGACTTCCTGGGGATCGATCATCCGCAGGCCGCTCGCGGCCCAGACCGCGGCGAGCGCGAACGGCGCCGCGCCCAGCAGCCTGGGGGCCGCGGACCGGATCCGGGCCGGGCTGTCCTGGAGCGCGTGCTCGAGGCGATGAACGGCGGCACGGCGGCCTGCGCTGAACGCCCTCCAGCCGGCGACCAGCCCCTCGACCGGACCGGCGAGAACGCGGAAACGGCCAAAGCCCCTGTCTTCGCGGGCGGCCACCGCCCGCCCCTCGTAGAGCAGCCGGACGCAGTTCAGAATGACGAGCAGCGACGCGGCCTGGTGGACGATCGCCGCCGCGGCCGGGGGCAGCCAGCCGAAGGCCGCGAAGCCGACGGCGACGAAGTTGATGCCGAAGGCGAAGATCAGGATGCTGCTGCGGATCCGGGCGACGACGCGCCGCGAGTAGCGGAGCAGGGGCGCCAGGTAGTCGAGCCGGTCGGGCAGCAGGACGACCTGGGCCGCCTCGGCCGAGAGGTCGGCGGCGCCGTGTCCGATCGCCACGCCGACCGACGCGGCGGCCAGGGAGGGTGCGTCGTTGATTCCGTCGCCGACCATCAGGACGTTGCGGTCGCCGCGGGAGAGCTCGCCGAGCCGGCGCACCTTGTCTTCGGGCAGCAGCTCCGCCTGGACCTGGTCGATGCCGGCCCGGCGGCCGATCGTGCGCGCCGTTCCCTCGGCGTCGCCGGTCAGCATGACGATCGGCTCGAGCCCGGTCTGGCGCAGGTCGGCGACCGCTTCGGTCGCTTCATCCCGCAGCGGATCGGCCAGCGCGAGCGCCCCGGCCAGCGCGCCGTCGACGGCGACGGCGAGCCGGGTCTCGCCGCTTCCCGGCGTCGGCACGACGCTCTCGGCCACGGCGCCGATCTGGTCTTCGCCGACGACCTCCGCCAGCAGCGCCTGGTTGCCCACCGTGATCTCGTGCCCGTCGACGGTGGCCGTCACGCCGCGGCCGGGGTGGAGCCTGAAGTTCTCGGGCTCCGAGAGGTCGAGCTGCCGCTCGCGGGCCTCGGTGACGAGCGCCCGGCCGAGCAGATGCTCGGAAGTCAACTCGGCGCTCGCGGCGAGTCGGAGCAGGCGATCCTCCTCCACGCCGCCGACTGGTGCGATCGCGGTCAGCGCGGGACGGCCGCAGGTCAACGTGCCTGTCTTGTCCAGCACGCAGGCGTCGATGCGCGACAGGGACTCGATCACGTCGCCGCCCTTGACCAGGGCGCCCTCGCGCGCCAGCCGGCCGATCGCCGAAGCCATCGCCGCCGGCGTCGCCAGCACCAGGGCGCAGGGGCAGGCGACGATCAGCGCCGCTACCGTTCGCATCATCTCGCCGGTGAACAGGTAGATGCCGCCGGCCGCGACCAGCACCGCGGGCAGGAAGAAGCGGGCCAGCTTGTCCGCCGTGCGGACGACGCGCGCCCGCCGGCTCTGCGCGTCCTCGATCAGGCTGGCAATGCGGGCGACGGTCGTGTCGCTGCCGGTTCGCTCGGAGCGGATGTCGAGCACGCCGTACTCGTTCAGGCTGCCGCTCCACACCGCGTCGCCGACGCCGAGCTGGGCGGGCAGCGGTTCGCCCGTGACGCTGCTCTGGTCGACGGACGACGCGCCGCGCTCGATCATCCCGTCCACCGGCACGCGCTCGCCCGCGAGGACTCGCACGAGATCCCCGATCTCGACCTGACCCAGCGCGACGAGCTGCTCGCCGCCGTCGCGCAGCACCCGCGCCTGCTCCGGCTGGCTGGCGACGAAGCCGGCGATCGCGCCCTTGGCGCGGTCGACCGTCCAGTGCTCGATCCCCTCGCCGATCAGCATGATGAACATGACCTCAGCGGCGGCGAAGTACTCGCCGATCCAGACCGCTGCGCCCGCCGCGATGGCGATCGTCAGGTGGGACGAGAAGTGCCCCTGGAGCAGGTCCAGGATCGCGTGGCGGATGAGCGGATAGCCGGCGACAAGGGTGAGGATGAGCGCCAGGTCGATACCGGCGACGGTCCGCACAACGCCAAGCAGGTACAGCAGCAGCAGGACGCCGACCGCGACGCAGAGCGCGACGTAGCCGATCCGCTGCAGCAGGCCGTGGCTGTGCGAGTGGCCGTGCGCGTCGTCGTGGCCGTGAACCTGGAAATTAGGTGCGCCCATGCCGGACGGCTAGATCGCGAACAGCATCATGGCGAGCCCCGAGCCGGCGATTGCGAGGCCGCTCAGAGTGTGCACATGCGCCGTGAGGCGGGGGAGCCGGACGAACTCGAGGCCCCGATAGGCGAGGGCGACGACTCCCGCCATCGTCGCGATCGTCGTCACGCCGAAGGCAACGGTCACCGGGATCACGGCCCACAGGCCGATCTGGAACGCCGGCACCATGAGGATCGGAATCAGCGGCTCGCAGGGGCCGAGCACGAAGATGACGAACAGGCTCCAGGCCGTGAGGCCGGCCACCCCGGCAGCCGAAGCCTTCGGGTGCTCGTGGGCAGCCGCCTCGGGATGTTCATGGGCATGGACGAGCCCGCCGGCATGGGCGTGGACGTGGCGCTGCCGCCGCCGCCTGCGAGCCAGCGACCAGCCGGCATAGGTCAGGCCGAACGCGACCAGCGCCCAGGCGGCCAGGTCGCCGCGGAATGCCTCAATGGACTCGAAGGCGCCCACACGGCCCTGCATCCAGTGGTGGCCCTCGCGGGTGTCGAGACCGGTGGCAAAGAGGGCGATCCCGATCCCGGCGCCGCCGAGCAGGACGGACGAGGCGACGTGTCCGCCGCCGCACAGGCCGGTGATCCACAACGTCCGGCGCAGCGACCATCCGCGGGCCTTGCCGAGGACGACGAACGGCAGCGTGTGGTCGATGCCGATCAGCGTGTGGACGAAGCCGATGCCGACAGCGGCCGAAACCAGGACCCAGACTGTGTCCATGACCATCGAGGGTAGCAGTGGGGAACGACCGTCCGACCATGGGCCCATTGCTGGCAGCGGGCCTTCGTCCGCAGGATCCTGGCCAGCGTCCCGCGCTTCAGATCTTTCGCGTGTACGGGGATGATGACGTGTCTGTCGGACGGAGCAGGGAAGACGTTGGCAGCGAAGTTGGCACGGGTGCCAGGACCAGCCGCCGTGCCGTTCATGGCGCCCCTACTCGTCGGGGTCCGGGGCGACGTGAGGCACGACGCCGATCAGCCGGTCGGCGTCATGCCTGAAGTACGTGCCGTCCTCCGTGGCCCGTGAGAAGACGCCGCCCGGGTCGACGGCGTCGGGTCCACCCAGCAGATCCGCGCACATCAGCGGCGCCACCGCCGCGTTCCGCTCGCCGCTGATCCAGTACCAGCCGCCGGGCGCGGCGCCCGTGACGGTCAGCTTGCCCTGTTTGGCTTCGCCCTCGTCGTCGGTGCAGTAGTCCTTGCGCACCAGCTCCGCGGCGACGCCGTCGGCGCCCGGGGACGCCGTGAGCGTCGACGAGGTCGCGCCGCACTGGACGCTGACCTTCGCGGTGGACCGGCCTTCCGCCGGCCGGACGACGACGCCGCCGTCGCCCTGCCAGTACGGCGTGACGTACTGGCTGCATTCGTTCCCCTCGAGGTGCGGAACGATCCCGACCAGCCGGGCCGTGTCGTGCCTGAACCAGGTGGCGTCGTCCGTCGCCGTGGCCACCACGCCCCCCGGCACGACGGCGCGCGGGCCGCCGAGAGCCTCCGAGCAGACGAACGGCGCCGCGGCGGCGTTGCGCTCGCCGTGCTGCCAGTACCAGCCGCCCGGCGCGGCGCCCTCGAGCCGCAGGCCTCCGGGGCAACTCCCGCTCACGAGCCGGGTCACCACGCCGTTCTCGGCGCTGTACTCGGTCGTGCTGCCGCCGCAGGTCACGCTGACCGAAGTGCGCCCGGCCGCGGGCATCACGGTGAAGCCGCCCGACGGGCCGGACCAGTACGGGGCCGCCAGGGTGCAGGTGGACGGCGCGTCGCCGTCACCACTGCCGCCGCCGCCGTCACCGCCGCCACCGCCGCCGCCGTCGTTGGCCGGGATGGTCAACCGGAGGGCCGGCCAGCCGGGCGAGTCCAGCCAGGGGCCGCCGAGCCGGACGTCGATTGTCTCGTCGCCCTCCGCCTCGCTGTCGTCCACCACGTTCAGCGTCGCCACGGCCTCCCGCTCTCCCGCGGCGATCGTGATCAACGCCGTCGCGTTCTGGCCCGCACCGGGCGGCGACAGCGTGTAGTCGAGGAGCGGAGTCGCCCCGTCGTCCTTGACGCCATCGGCGTAGAACCGGACACGCACGCCACCCGCCGTCGCCGGCTCGTTCAAGGTCGCCGTCAGACGCACCGCGGCGCCCTCCGCCGGGCGCAGCGTGCTCGCCGACAGCGACGCCGGGAGATCCGCGGTCCTTTCGTCGTCCCTTTCGTCGTCCCTTTCGTCGTCCCGGATCGTGACCGTCACCGAGTCCGGCGTGCCCGCCGTCACCCCCGACGGCAGGCTGCTCCCCAGCGCCACCGTGAAGGTCTCGTCGTCTTCGTCGCTGTCCTGTGCCGTCGTGATCGTCCCCGTGCCGCTGGTCGCGCCGGAGGCGATCGTGATGCCCGTCAACGCCCCGTGGTCGGCGGGCTCCGCCAGGTTGTCGGTGACCGTCACGGGGATGACCACCTGGCTCGACAACGCCGCGGTGAGCGACGCGGTCACGGTCACGCTCGAGCCCTCGTTGACCGGGTTCGGGGCGGCGGAGAGCGTGACCGCGGGCAGCGCCTTCTGCGCCTGCCGCGTGATGGTCACCGTGTAGTCCTTCGTCGTCGAGTCCTCGGCCGTCACCCGCACCGTGATCGCGTTGGACCCCACGCTGAGCGCGATGGCCCCGCTCTCCGAGCCGCTGTTCACCGGCGTCCCGTCCACCGTCACCGTCGCCTTGCCGGTGTCCGCCACCGTCGGCGTCAGCTTCGCGTGCGTCTGCGCGTTCGCCACCGTCGCCGTGTAGCTGGTCGTCGAAGCCGAGAAGGTCCCGATGTTCAGCGCCGTGTACGTCCCGTTCAGGCTCGTGGCGGTGCTCGCCGTCAGCCCGCTCAGGTTCGCGTTCGAGGACTGCGGGGGCTGCTGGCGCGTGATGGTCACCGTGTAGTCCTTCGTCGTCGAGTCCTCGGCCGTCACCCGCACCGTGATCGCGTTGGACCCCACGCTGAGCGCGATGGCCCCGCTCTCCGAGCCGCTGTTCACCGGCGTCCCGTCCACCGTCACCGTCGCCTTGCCGGTGTCCGCCACCGTCGGCGTCAGCTTCGCGTGCGTCCTCGCGTTCGCCACCGTCGCCGTGTAGCTCGTCGTCGAAGCCGAGAAGGTCCCGATGTTCAGCGCCGTGTACGTCCCGTTCAGGCTCGTGGCGGTGCTCGCCGTCAGCCCGCTCAGGTTGGCGTTCGAGGACTGCGCCGGGCCCAGCGTCAGCTTGAGTGTCACCGTGTCGCCGACGCTTGGAGGGGTGATGCCGGCGCTGGTGCCCCAGCCCGCGAAGTACCTGGTGGGGCTGACCCACGTGTAGTACTGCGCGTTTGAAAGCGCGAGTTGTTGCGACCCGATGTGAAGCGTGGCCTTCCTCAGATCGGTGGTCCATGCCTTGTCGAGCGCAATCGCCATACCCCCTTGATGAGCGCCTGTGAACAGTCTGATGTGGGTGACGTCGTAGGTGACGGTTGGGGTGCCATGTACGAAGTCGTCGTCCGTCAGAACGGAAGCACAGCGCTTACCGACAGTTGTGTCGGTGATGCTGCATCCGATCTCGCCGCTAGTACCCGTGGGGTCCTGCACCGTCAAAGTTGCCGACCAGACGGTGGTGACTTGCGCCTCCGCAGGCTCGGCGTGAAACAGACTGAGCGCGCCGAGCAGCAAGACGAGGGCCGCGAGAAGGCGGGCACCGCGACACCCGGGGCGCGGGTCAGGCCTGGACGGAGAACCTGCTGAAGGAGCCGGACGGTGCTTTCCGGCGAGCTGCCGGTCGCACGCTACAACCTCGGCTCGGCTCGGCTCGGCTCGGCTCGGCTCGGCTCGGCTCGGCTCGGCTCGGCTCGGCTCGGCTCGGCTCGGCTCGGCTCGGCTCGGCTCGGCTCGGCTCGGCTCGGCTCGGCTCGGCTCGGCTCGGCTCGGCTCGGCTCGGCTCGGCTCGGCTGAGAATCGGTTAGCACGGCGATCTCGTCATGTCAAACTCCGGTTTCCAGCCGTGGACTTGCGCGGTCCCCACGTTCCGTATGCAGCCACTCACTGGCCCGACAAGGCAACGGTGAATGAAGTACCTGGAGTTTCGCAGAATTCGTCTGATAAAGGAGCGATCAGAAGAGATGGACCAGAGATGTTTTGGCGAAGTTCCCGGCTGCGGTCGCCGGCGGCGCGAACGAGGGCAGCAGCGCGCGAAGCGCGTATGATCGGTTCATACTGTTTCGTGGAGGAGCGCCCGACCCATGCCGAACGCCGTCAGAAAGACCGTTTCGTTGCCGTCCGACCTTGGCCGCGCCGCCGAGCAGATGGCACAGGCTGAGGGCAAGACGTTGAGCGCCGTCGTACAGGACGCGCTCCGCAGGGCGCGCGCCGCCTACTTCGAGGAGGAACTCGGCGAGTTGCAGGACTACTGGAGTCGACGGGCGAAGGAGCGCGGGATTCTCACGGAGGAGGATCTGGATCGGTTCTCGGAGAGGACTCACTAGCGGTCTCCAGACCGATCCTCGACGAACTTCTGTCCGTTCTCGCGCGGAAGTTCTCGTACGACCGCGAAGCGCTGTCTCGTCCCTCCGCGAGTACCTGGGTTGATGGACTACTCGACCGTCACCCAGATCGGTGACGACCAGGCGATCTCCTTGTTCTTCTGGATCACCCGCACATAGTAGTAGTGCTCGCCGGGCGTCACGTCGCTGTCGACGAAGGTCAGTTCGACCTCCTGGTCGAGGTTCTGGCGGTTGTAGAGGAAGGTCTGGTCGCGGATGATGTCGATCTGCTCGATGCGGGCGGTGCCGATCACCTTGACGACCAGCTCGAAGCGCCCCGAAACCTCCGCGATGTCGCCCTGGAGGTACTCCCGGCCGTTCGCGCGCATCCGGTAGTCGAGGATGATGTTGTCCGTCGCGGCGTAGGAGTGCCGCTTCCTCATCGCGTCGAGCAGGCCTTCGGCGGAGAGATCCTCGGCGATTGTGGCTGCGTAGGAGATGTGGGTCGAGATGTGGTCCGAGGCTGCCTGCACGCCGAGCTTGTAGCCCTTCGCCCAGGCGTTCCAGACGAACCCTTCCGGTTGGAAGCCGCCCTGCTGGCCGATCGGTTTCTCGCGGGTGGCCGCTCGGGGAGCCCCTTCGTACTCGGCCGAGGTGCGGTCGCCCTGGTAGATCTCGACCAGCGGTTCGACCTCGGGGTCGTTGTCGCGCCAGTCGGTGCCCATGCCGGTGGCGGACGTGTGGGGGATCGAGATCGCGTCGTGCTCCCGGAGGTACGCGAACAGTCGCGCGGCGCCTTCCTCGCTCTGAGACTCCGCCTCGGTGATCGGCAGGGTCGGGATGCCGCGCTTCGCCGAGAGGATGTTCCGGTGGCCGCCCGGGTAGCTGATGCTGCGCTCGTAGGTGTAGACGGGCACGAAGCTCCCCGGCAGCCGGAAGATGTCGGCGATCTGGGGGTGGAGCCAGTTGATGTACGGGATGTCCTGGCCGCCCCGGTTGTTGTGCTCGCTGACGCCGAGGAAGTCGAGTTCGGCGGCGTCCAGGGCGTAGCGGTAGGCCTCCATCAGCGAGCCGTCGTTCAGGCCGTCGTGCGAGAACTCCGTGTGGCGGTGGGTGTCGCCCCGGTAGATGCGGTAGGTCCGGCCCTCCGACTGGATCGTGTAGGCGCGGATGCGCGCGACGTCTTCGGCCTCGTTGGGATGCACCGGGTAGGTCGTGTAGGCGCGCGTTTCCGGGTCGACGAGTCGCGGCGGCGTCGCTTCGCCGGTCAGTGAGGGCAGCTTCGCCGCGTTGATCGAGGAGTGCTCGAAGAGGTACTCCTCGGAGTTTCGGTTGTCCGTCGGCCAGGCCGCGAACAGGTTGCCCCGGCCGTCGGAGGCCAGTTCCCAGCGCACGTCCTGGCGGCCGCGGCTGAACGGCAGGTGAAGCGGCCGCGTCCATTCACCGCCGACGTAGGCTGTGCCGAAGATTTGCCAGGCGGCCCGGTGGGCCGGCGTGAAGTCCGGCGTGTCGCGCGCACGGATCGTGCGGTGGCGGAAGAAGAGCCACATCCGGCCGTCGGCGTCGGCCTGGAGCATGGGCAGGTCGTTGAAACCCGGGATGTACTCGGGCAGCTCGCGTTCGAGCAGCTCGTTCACGTCGGCTTCGGGCACCCGCCAGCGGAAGCCGTCCAGCACTGCTACTGCGAGAGTGCGCCACTCGTAGAGGCGCGTCGCTTCCTTGTAGATCTCGAAGCCAGAGTCCTTGCCCCACTGGAAGCCGCTCTCGTTCCAGGCTGCCCAGAGCCGGTTCCGGGAGTCGCAGGCGATCGACACGTGGGCCTCGAACTTGGGCGTGTCGGCGACCGGAACCACGTCGCTCCAGCCGGTGCCGGCGAAGCTCCGCAACTGGATGTCGTAGTTGCCCTGGTCGTAGGTGTCCCAGGCGACGTAGACCCGGCCGTCGCCGCAGGCTGCGACGGCGGGCGTCCAGTCGTTGGCAGGGGAGGTGGATACGCTTGCCTCAGCCGACCAGCGGGAGCCGTCGTGGCGGCGGGCGAAGATGTTGGAGCGGCCGTCGCGGAAGCCCTGCCAGACCAGCCACAGGTTGCCCTCCGCGTCGCTGGCCAGCTCGTGTTCGATGTCGGCCTGAGGTGCGTAGGTCAGGCGTTCGGTTGCCGACCAGGATCCGTCGGCGGCGTCTTGCAGGTAGCGGCCGTAGAGGTCGAAGTTGCCGTCCACCTGCTCGGACCAGATGACCCAGGGGCGGCCCCGGCCGTCGCGCCCGAGTTTCGGCATCAGGCGGTCGCCCGGCTCGTCTGTGACCTGGATGGCGGGCTGCCAGACCGAGCCGTCGAAGCGCCTTGCCACGATCGAGACGCCGCCGTCCCGGTAGGCGGTCCAGGCGGCCCAGACCTCACCGTCCTCGCCGCTCGTCATTGTCGCGAAGTCGTTCTCGACCTCGGGCGAGGACAAGGGTTCCGCCGGCGCCACGCGGTCGGCCAGTACGGCGCCATCGAGAAAGGAGAACTCCTCGCCGACCCGGAGGTCGGAGGGCCGCAGGTCGAAGTCGCCGTGGGGAGTCGAGAAGGCGAGCCGCGTCCCCGAGCGGGCCGTCACGTCGACGACGACGCCGGGGTGGTGGAGGTAGGTCACCGTGCCCTTCGGGTCCTCCCACTGGTAGACCCGGCGCGGGTAGTTCATCCCCGGCCTGGTCGCCATCGTCCAGCTCGCGCTGTCGACCGACTCCGACGGATGCACGCTCCAGTTCCGCAACGCCAGGAGATCGCCGCCGGCCACTACGACGGAGCCGTCCCAGGACCGCGGTTCGCTGTCCGTGATCCCGAACCGCACGCGCACGGAGACGACATCGTCGCCGGTCAGCGGCGGGATGGCCTGTGCACCGAGCGAGCCGGCCGCGAGGAGCGCCGCGGCGAGGCAGCAACCGGCTGGGACCAGGGAGAGTCGTCGGGCCATGCTGTCCTCCGGACTGGCGGAGAGGAGTGGATGTTCGTGGGCTGGGACTCATCCTAGCTTCACGCCATCGGTACACTGGCGCCATTCGAGATGCCAACGCCTGAGGGGAGGCTTCCTTGCAGCGATTCGCCCTTCCGATTCTGATCCTCGTCGTCCTTCTCGCCTTCGCCTGCGCCGCCGACGACCCCTCCGACCCGTCCGTCGCCCCCGCCGGGACCTCCGCCGAGGCCACCGGCAACCCCGCGGACCGCCAGGCCTTCTTCGGCGACCTGCACGTCCACACGACGTACTCCTACGATGCCTTCGTGTTCGGCACCCGCGCCGGTCCGGACGAGGCCTACGAGTTCGCTAAGGGGAACCCGATCGAGCATCCGGCCGGTTTCGAGCTGAAGCTCGACCGGCCGCTCGACTTCCAGGGCGTCTCCGACCACGCGAACTACCTCGGCATGCTGCCGGCGATGCAGGACCCGGACCAGGCGGCATACAACCACCCGGCCGCCGAGACTGTCCGCAGCGCCGAGACCATCCAGGAGCGGCGCGGCATCTTCGCCGCCCTGCAGCCCTACGTGCGATTCATGAAGGACGCCGACCCGAGCAACCGCGAGCAGCTCGACAAGAACGTCGTCCGTTCCGCCTGGAGCGAGATCGTCGGGTCCGCGAACCGGCACTACGAGCCCGGCGTCTTCACGACGTTCATCGCCTACGAGTACACCTCGGCGGGCGCCGGCGGCCTCTACGAGAACCTGCACCGCAACGTCGTTTTCCGCGGCGACGAGGCGCCGGACATCCCGTTCTCGCGGCTCGACTCCTACAACCCGGAGGACCTCTGGGCCCGGATGGATGCGTGGCGCGACCAGGGTTACGAGGCGATCGCGATCCCGCACAACACGAACGGCTCCGGCGGACGGATGTTCGAGTACGAGTACTTCGAGGGCGGCGCGATCGACCAGGCCTACTCGGATCTCCGCAGGCGCAACGAGCCGATCGTCGAGATCACCCAGACCAAGGGGACTTCGGAGACTCATCCGGCGCTGTCGCCGAACGACGAGTGGGCGGGATTCGAGATCATGCCGTATCGCGTTTCCACCAGCGTCCTGAGCGAGCCGCCGGGCAGCTACGTCCGCGATGCCTTCCGCCGCGGCCTCATGATCGAGGCCGGCGGCGTGTCGAACCCGTACAAGCTCGGCGTGATCGGCTCGTCCGACACGCACGTCGCCGCCGGCTCCTTCGACGAGGAGAACTACTGGGCCGCCTCGGGGTTCATGCAGGTGACGCCCCAGCAGCGCGGCTCGGTGCCGAGCGAACCCGGGGCGGGCGCCGACCTGCAGAACCCCACCGCCGCCGCCGAAGCGGTCGACGACGGCAGCGGCCGCATCTACCCCTTCACCACGGCGATCACGAGCGGCGCCTCCGGCCTCGCCGGCGTCTGGGCCGACGAGAACAGCCGCGAGGCGATCTTCGACGCGATGCGCCGCAAGGAGACCTTCGGCACCAGCGGGACGAGGATGAGGGTGCGCTTCTTCGGTGGCGCCGGCCTTGACGGCCTCGACCTCGACGACCCGGAGCTGGTCGCCTCCGCCTACGAGAGCGGCGTGCCGATGGGCGGCGACCTCACCGGCGACGACGGCGACGAAGCCCCGAGCTTCCTCGTGTGGGCCATCCGCGACACGATGGCCGCGCCGCTCCAGCGCGTGCAGATCGTCAAGGGCTGGGAATCAGGTGGCGAGACCGCGGAGATGGTCTACGACGTCGCCTGCTCCGACGGCCTCGAGGTCGACCCGGCCACGAATCGCTGCCCCGACAACGGGGCCACCGTCGACCTCAGCGACTGTTCGGTCAGCACCGGCGTCGGCGCCGCCGAACTGAAGACCGTGTGGACCGACCCGGACTTCGATTCGAACCAGCGCGCCTTCTACTACGCGCGGGTGTTGGAGAACCCCACCTGCCGCTGGTCGAGTTGGGACGCGCTGCGCGCCGGCACCGCTCCGCGGCAGGACTTCCCGGCCACGATCCAGGAACGCGCCTGGTCGTCGCCGATCTGGTACACGCCGTAGCGCGGGCCTGGGGTCCGCAAACTGGGTGCGCCGGCGCCCTCGCCGGCTGCCGCCGAAGGCGGCCATATGGACGCGCCGCGAAGCGGCGACACTCTGCGGCGCCTACGACGTCCCTGCTCTCAATCGTGCCCGCACCAGCAGGACGACGAGTGCCACCGCGCCGCCCAGCAGGGCAAGCGCCGGCGTGTCCGCGCCCTTTTCGCCAAGCATGGCGTTGAACCCGGCGCCGGCGAAGATGCCGATCAGGACGGCGAGCAGAGCCCTGGCTATGGGGCGTGCTTTGGTGCGGGATTCCACGGTGATCTGACCCGAGCGACCTGGCGGAGTCTATCGGGGCTGCTAGCTTGGCCGACCGGCGGTGACCGCCGGAACCTCAAGGGAGAGCCCCCACCGATGAAAATCGACGATCTCAGCATCACCCTCTTCGCCTGGAATGACATCCCGCCCCATTCCTACCTGGGGCGAGGTCCATTCGACCCGACCGGCAAACCGAACCAGGTCGGCGAACTCGCTCTGGTGACGATCCGTACCGACGAGGGGATCGAGGGCCATTCCTTCCTCGGCATGGGGGCGAGCGTCGCGGCACAGCCGCTGCTGCGAATGCTCAAGCCGGTCGTCATGGGCCGCGACCCGCTGGCTCGGGAGCAGCTCTACCACGCAATGCTGGAGCGGCGGCTGGTGGTCCAGCCCTGGGTGGTCGGCGCCGTCGACGTGGCGCTCTGGGACATCGCCGGCAAGGCGGCGGGGGAGCCGATCCACCGCTTGCTCGGCACCTACCGGGAGAAGCTGCCCGCGTACGCCAGTTCCGAGCAGCAGCCCGGCGTAGAGACTTACGTCGAGCAGGCGCTGTCGTACCAGGGCAACGGCTGGCAGGGCTACAAGATCCACCCGTTCCGCGTCTGGCGCGACGACATGGAGATCTGCCGGGCCGTACGCGAGGCGGTCGGCGACGGCTTCCCGCTGATGCTCGACTCGACCTGGGGCTACGACTACCCGCAAGCCCTGCGGGTCGGCAAGCTGATCGAGGAGCTCGATTTCGAGTGGTACGAGGACCCGCTCGGCGACCAGGACATCTACAACTACACGAAGCTACGGCAGCAGCTCCGCATCCCGATCCTGGCGACCGAGTTCCCCGGCGCCTGGTACGACTCGTTCGCGCCCTGGATCTACAACCAGGCGACCGACTACCTGCGCGGCGACGTCGCGCTCAAGGGCGGCATCACCGGCTGCCTCAAGGCGGCCCACCTGGCCGAGGGTTTCGGTATGAACTTCGAGATCCACCACGGCGGCAACTCGCTCAACAACGTCGCCCACCTTCACCTCAGCGCCGCGATCCGCAACTGCGAGTGGTTCGAGGTCCTGCTGCCGGCCGGCGCGCAGAAGTACGGTCTCGTCGAGGACATCGAGGTCGACGCCGAGGGCTACGTCCACGCTCCGACGGGCCCGGGCCTCGGCGTCGAGATCGACTTCGACCTGATCGAGCGTAACAAGACCGCGGAACTCCGCTAGCCCCCACTGGGTGCGCCGGCACCCTCGCCCGGCCTTCCGGGACTTGGTGCGCCGGCGCCCTCGCCCGGCCTTCCGGGACTGGGTGCGCCGGCGCCCTCGCCGGCTGCCGCCGAAGGCGGCCAGAGGAACGCGCCGGCCACAGGCCGGCACCTCCCTTCGGTGGGCCCTACTTGCCCTTCAACTCCGTCTTCAGCCAGGAGATCAACGCCGGCTCCAGGTCCGCGTTCTTCGCGAACATCGGCAGGCCGTGCTCGGGGCCGTCGTAGATCTTCGCCGTCGAGTTCGGGTGCTTCGAACCGTCGACCGCGCCCTTGAGCTGCTTGTCGACGCCGGCGGTGATCGTGTCGCCGCTCGCCGCGGCGGCGAAGACCGCCAGATCGGACTTGGCCGCCATGTTCGCCACGGCTGCCTCGCTCGGCGGGCCCGACAGCAGCATCAGCGCCTTGACGTCCCGCCGCGCGGCCAGATCGGCCGTCAGCATCGCGCCGCAACTCGCGCCCCCGGCCGCTACGCGGGAGGCGTCGACGCCATCCTGCTTGACGAGGTAGTCGAACGCCATGTCGACGTCGCCGGACGCCGTCTGCAGGAAGGGCGGGAATCCACCCGCCTCGCGAATACCGGCGCCGCCGCTCTCGCCGAAGCCGCGCAGGTCCATCGTCAGCACATGCACGCCCGCGTCGACGAGCTGAGAAGCGATGCCCGACCACGACTTCCGGTCCATGTTGCACTGGTGGATCAGCAGCATCGCCGGACCGGGCTTGCCCGGCGACATGTAGGTCGCCTTGAGCATCGTGCCGTCGGACGCCTTGAGGTCGACGTCCATCGATCCGGCCGCCGCGGGCAACGCTGCGAGCGCCAGCAGGGCCGCCGCCGCAAGAACTGAAGTGGTGTACCGCATGAGTTACTCCTCTCGGTGGGACGCGGCCGTGCGCATCGCAGGCCCCGGCGTGCCGGTTCCCTGGGGTTGTGTTGTGGGTGCGAGAGCGGACTCTACTACCGCGGGACCAGCGCGACGATACGCACCGGCGCCCCGGTGCCGCCCTCGATCTTCATCGGCAGGGCCGCGAGCAGGAAGCCCGTCTCCGGCAACTCCGTCAGGTCGCCGACATTCTCCAGGTTCGGTACCCCCGCGGCGCCGCCGATCTGGTGGACGATGAAGTCGGTCGACTGGCCGTAGTCGACGCTGGCGGTGTCGATGCCGAGCAGGCCGATGCCGCGCTCCTCCAGCAGCAGGCGCGCCGCGTCCTCGCCGACGCCCGGGAAGTGCAGGTTGCTCGCGTCGCCGGGCGTGTCGTCGCCGAGGTAGGCGAGGGCGTCGGGCCAGCGGGAGGCCCAGCCGGTGCGGATCAGCACCGCCGACCCGGCCGGCACCTTGCCGTGCTCGCCTTCCCAGGAGAGGACGTCTTCGGCGGTCACGAGATAGTCGGCGTCGGCCGCCGCCGATTCGCTGACGTCGACGACGATGCCCGGCAGGATCAGCCGGTCGAGCGGGATCGAGGCGACGTCGTCGCCGCCCTCGGCGAAGTGGACGGGAGCGTCGAGATGCGTGCCGCCGTGCTCGGCGGTCGCGAACTCCTTGGCGGCGTAGAAGTAGCCGGCGTCGGTCATGCCCTCGGCGAGGGTGTCGAGCGCGAAGCCCTTCGTGTCGGTGGGCCAGTACAGCGTGTCGCCGCCGTAGGCGTGGCTGAGGTCGATCATCCGCCAGTTGGTGACGGCCTCCACGTCCGGGACGGCCGGCGCGGCCGCCTGTTCGGCCGGCGGCGCCCCGCAGGCAGCGAGCAGCAAGAGGCAGAACAGAACGAGCAGAACGAGGAAAAGCGCGTGCCGACCGGGTGCGCCGGCGCCCCCGCCGGCTGCCGCCGGAGGCGGCCAGGTCACCGCGCCGGCCTCCGCTTCGGGACGGGCTCGACGCGAGTCGGACAGTTGGCGGATCATGGCAGTTCCTCCTCTCAGCAATCCTCCCTACAACGCCAGGGCGGTGGAGAAGTGGGGCACCCCCTCCCAGCGCCCCGGATCGCTGGCCCGCATCACCGCGATCGTCTTGATCGCCTCGGGATTCGCGATGCCGTGGGGCATCTGGCCGGTGAGCACCCGGATCACGTTCTCGGCCTGACGGATCGGGCACTCGCCGAGGAACACCGGCGAGAACCCGGCGATGTGCGGGGTCACGATGCAGTTGGGGAGCTTCAGCAGCGGGTCGTCCGGGTCGATCGGTTCCTTCTCGGTGACGTCGAGCGCGGCGGCCTCGATCCGGCCTTCGGCGAGCGCCTCCCCGAGGGCCGCGCCGTCGACGATCTTCCCGCGCGCCGCGTTGACCAGCAGCGCCGTCGGCTTCATCAGCGCCAGCGTGTCGCTGTTGATCAGGTGGTGCGTCTCCTCCGTCATCGAGCAGTGGATCGTCACGTAGTCGGCCTCGGCGAGCAGCTCTTCGAGCGGCACGATCCGGACGCCGTAGAGGTCGGCGGCGACCTGGTCTACGTAGGGGTCGGCGGCGATGATCCGGGCCGGGCCGAAGCCGCGGGCACGGGTGGCGAAGGCGCGGCCGATGTTGCCGAAACCGATGATGCCGACCGTGTGACCGGCGATCCGCCGGGCGCCGGTGAGGAGGCCGAGCATCGATTCCCGATGGCCCCAGCGGCCCTCGCGGGTCGTGCCGGCGGCGTCGACGACGCACCGGGTCAGCGCGAGCATCAGCGCCATCGCGTGGTCCGCCACCTCCGTCGTGTTCGACCCGGGCACGTTGGTCGCCAGGATGCCGAGTTCGGTCGCGGCGTCGAGGTCGATCGAGTCGACGCCGACTCCCAGCCGGCTGACCACCTTGAGCTTCGGACAGCGCTCCATCACCGAGCGCGTGGTCAGCGGCATGACGCCGATGAGCGCGCCGTCGGCGTCGGACAGCAGGTCGACAAGGTCGTCCTCCGTGCGGCAGACGCCCTCCACGACCTCGAAGCCTTGCTCCTCGAGCAGATCCCCGCGGTTGAAGGGGCTCTTCTGCATGGCTACTTTCACGTTGCGCTCCTTGTCCGGGGACTGCCGGAGGTCAGACGACGGGACACAGCCCGCCGTCCAGGTTGATGGCGGTGCCCGTGATGTAGGCGCCGCGCTCGGAGACCAGGAACGCGATCAGGTCCGCGTACTCCTCGGCCTCGCCGACGCGGCCGAGCGGGACCCGCTTGCCCATCGCCTCGTAGACCGACTCGACGTCGACGCCCTGGCCCGCCGCCCGGCGCACCCACTGCTCGCTCTTGATCAGGCCGATGCAGATCGTGTTGACGCGGATGTTGTCGGCGGCCAGCTCGTTCGCGAGCGACTTGGTGAGGTTGATGCCGGCGGCCCGGGTGACGCTGGTCGGCAGCGCCCGCGCCGGCGCCGCCTTGCCGCCGCCGATCGTCGCGTTGACGATCGCGCCGCCGCCGCGCTCGCGCATCGACGGCACGACGCCCCGGCAGAACCGCACCGCGCCCATCACCTTGAGCTGGATGTCGGCCATCCAGGCGTCGTCGTCGAGCGCCTCGAGGCCCTGGGCCGCCGAGGCGCCGGCGTTGTTGACGAGAATGTCGACGCCGCCGAACTCGGCCGCCACCGCGTCGATGAACCGGTCGACGTCGCCGTTCGATGTCACGTCCGCAGCCTGCGCGAAGACGTCGCCGGCGCCGGTCGCGCGCAGTTCGTCCGCGGCCTGGTCCAGCGGCCCCGCCCGCCGCGCGCAGATCGCGACTCTGGCACCCTCGCCGGCCAGTCGTCGAGCAGTCGCCAGCCCCATTCCCTCGCTGCCGCCGGTGACGATCGCCACCTTGCCTCCAAGGCCCAGTTCAAGCATGCGTTCCCTCCTTCAACGGCGCCACGATCTCCTCGAACCGCGAATCCGCCCGCAGCGCCGCCAGATCGGCATCGTTCTCGATCCAGCTCAGGTGCGGATAGCCGTGCCTGATCGCCGATCGCAGGTACCGGAGCCCGTTCTCCACGTCGTGGCACGAACACGCCACACAGGCCAGGTTGTACAGCGCGACCGGATCCTCGGGATCCAGAACTTCCGCGCGACGCGCCCACTCGAGCGCCTCGTCCGTGTTGCCTTCCCGCGCCAGGGCGACCGCGCCGAGATAAATCGCCCGCTGGTCGTCGGGGTAGCGCAGCAGCCGCCTTTGTATCCGGGCCAGGGCAAGCTGGGTCAATCGAGCCGCTTCGGTGTCCCTGCCGAGTGCGCGCAGAGCGGAGGCGCCGATCGAGCACGGCGCGTACGCCGCCGGATCCGCCTCGATGGCCCGGAAGAAGAACGTCACCGCTTCCTCCATCTGTCCCTGGGCGAAACGGTGGCGGGCGAAGTTGTGGTTCGCTTCGAAACTCGACGGGTCGAGCTCCAGCGCGCGCCGGAAGTGGACTTCGGCGTCCTCGAGACGGCCGTTGGTGCTGAGCGTCATCGCGCGCGCCGAATGCGCCTCCGCGACTTCGGGCGCGAGTTCCAGGGCGCGCGAACTGGATTCATCGGCTCGTCTGAGGTTCTCATCGCTCGGCTCGTGGAAGAGGTAGAGGCATGCCGAGCAATGTGCCGAGGCCGCGTGGGCGAGGGCGTAGTCCGGATCCAGTTCGATCGCTTCCGCGAAGAGACGCTGTGCCTCGTGGTAGGTCTTCTTGCGCGCCTGGTGGTAGAGGCTGCGGCCTCGCAGGTAGAGGTCGTAGGCCTGTCCGGAGGCCGTGCGGCGTGCTTCGTGCCGCGGTGCGTCCGGGGCGAGACGCAGTTCCAGCGTGTCGGCGATCAGGGTGGCGGTCTGGTCCTGCAGGGCGAAGATCTGCTGGGAGTGGCGTTGCCACTGCTCCGACCAGACCTGGATTCCGGTGCGGGCGTCGGTGACCTCGACGCCGATGCGGAGTTCGTCGCCTTCCTTGCGCACGGTTCCCGCAAGCACCAGATCGGCGCCGATCCGCCGTCCGACGTCGCGCGGATCCGCCAGCGCGTCGTACTGGAAGGAAACGCCGCGAGCCGTGACCCGGAGCCCCTCGACGTGGGCGAGACGGAGGAGGATCTCCTCCGCCATCCCTTCACAGAGGTGAGCCTGATCCCGTTGCGGGCTCCGGTCGGCAAACGGCAGGACGGCGATGGAGAGCCCGCGCTCCTCTTCCGGCGGCCGTGGAACAGGGATCGACGGGGTGCCTTCCGGCGCGGCCAGGTCCTCGATGACCGGCCCGGTGAAGCGGAATCCGCGCCCGTACACGGTGGTGATCCAGTCGGCGCTTCCACCGCCGCCCGCGAGGACCTTGCGCGCCTCGCTGACCGCCCGGCTGATCGCCGCTTCCGACACGAAGGCGTCGTGCCAAATGTTCCGGAGAAGCTCTTCCTTGGACACCACCCGGTCGCGGTTTGCGACCAGGAAGGCCAGCAGTTCGAACACCTTGGGCTGAAGCTGGCGTGGCTGTCCGGCCACCTCGAGGCCGTACTGCTCGGGCTTCAGCACAAAGGGGCCGAAGTAGAAGATCACTGACGGATCCTACCGAATCCGCTCACGATCCGGTTGATTCCCGCTCCAGGTCCGATCAACTTCGGCTCGGGATTGGATCAAGCTATCGACGGTGTCTCCTCGGTAATTTGCCAGTGCCGCTCGGAGTTTCGCGCAAGTGGTCTCCTGGGTCTGACGACCCCGAGGATGAGGGCGTGACTTGGCCGGCCGCGACACGCCAGTGGACCGGCAGGTTTGGGCGGTAGCGGAGGAACGACGGGCTGGATGAAGGGAGATCGGACATGTTGAACGAAACGAGAACGCGGAATCGGCACCTTCCTGGATGGGCTCTGGCGCTTTCGGTACTGCTGGCCGCGGCGCCAGCCATGGGCCAGGGTCCCACCGCCCAGGTGCTCGGCCACGTGACGGACACCGAGGGGGCTGCCGTTTCCGGAGCGACGGTCATCCTGCAGTCGCAGGAGATCGAGGATCCGCTCGTCGTCACGACCGACGCCGACGGGTTCTACAACGCGACGAACGTGCGCCCCGCGACCTACCAGATCTCGGTGGAGGCCGCGGGCTATGCCGGCGCTCCGGCATCCCTGGCGGTGCGGGTCGGCAGCATTCAGCGCGTGAACTTCGAACTCGCGGCCACCGAGGAGGTGAGCGAGGAGATCACCGTGGTCTCCGAGCGGCCGCAGATCGAGTCGGTCGATTCCCGGGTGAACAAGTACATCACCTTCGAGGAGATCCAGAGCCTGCCGCTCCAGAACCGGAGTTTCCTGGACGTGCTGAGAATCCTCCCCGGGGTCCACGGTGGGCTGGCGGTCGGCGGACTCGAGAACAGTGCCCCCAATAACAGCTTCAGCATTCACGGCGCCCGCATGAACCAGAACCAGTTCCTGATCGACGGCGTGGCCAACAACGACCTGAGCGACCTGAACTACGACGACCTGGCCACGTCCGAGACCCGCGCCGGGCCTCGGGGTTCCGCCGGCGCCGGCCAGAGGGGGTCGACCTTCTCGACGGGAACGGCACTGCAGACCTACAACCTGGACGCCATCCAGGAGGTCCAGGTGACGACCTCGACGTTCTCGGCCGAATACGGCAACGCGTCCGGGGGGGTGATCAACATCATCACCCGCTCCGGCGCCGATCAATACAACGCCTCGGCGACGGTTCAGCAACAACAGGACGGGCTGGTGGAACCGGGGTTCGTCGGGACCACGGCGGAAGACGCGGAACAGTTGGAGGGCCAGGACTTCACGATCAGGCAGGCCTCGCTGACCCTCGGCGGCCCCATAAACCGGGGCACGACCCACTTCTTCACCAGCTACGAGCACGACGACTATGAGATGGGCTACGACTACAACCAGGGCCTCGTTTACACGCGGGCCGTGCCGGTGGAGTTGGGGCTGACGGCAAACACCACCACCCGCGACCGCCTGACCGGCAAGCTGACCCACCAGTTCTCGGACTCGAACGACCTGACGGTCTCGGGGAACTGGGTCAGCGAGGGGGCCGAGGTCGGGCACTCGCTCTTCCGCTCCCGCACACAGGACATAGAGAACCAGACTCATGCCAACGACTCCCTTGGCCTGTCGGTGCGCCATGTCGCCACCGTGAGGTCGGACATGACGCTCGAATCGGTGCTGGGGCAGATTCGGGCCGACCGGAGCATGGAAACCGACGCAGACCCGTTGCGGCGATTGCGTCTTTACTTTGACGATGGCGGCGTCGTGTTTCACCTCGAGGGCGGCATCGGCCCCGAAGTCGACAACACGCTCGAGAGCTTCCAGTGGAGGGAACGCCTGTCGTGGCTCCGGGGCGATCACTCCCTGCGTGCCGGTGTCGGCGTGGAGCGCTTCGGTCAGCGTACCGAGCAGCCGGCGTGGCAAAACTGGGGCTATGGGTTTGTCGACAGTTTCTCTGTCCCTCCGGCCGGTGGCGTCTACCAGTTCCCGACCGACATCGACGTCTCGGTCTCGAACACGCATCTCTTCATCCAGGACGACTGGTTCGTGAACGACCGCTGGACGTTCAATCTGGGCGGGCGCTACGACCGGAACAACCTGGTTGACGACCAGACCGTCGAGGCGCGGCTGGGCGCTGCCGTCGATGTCGGGGGGAACGGCCGTTCCGTCCTCCGCTTCGGCGCCGGGCTGTATCACGATCGGACGAACCTGATCGGCCATACGGGGGCCGACCGGCCGCCGCTCCTCTTCAACGTGCCGATCGATCCCGTGACTCTACAGATGGACCCGACGAGGCCGGGCTCGCAACCTCGCGTGCTGGTCGTCGACCCGGACCTCCACCTGCCCGAGATCGTCAAGTGGAACGTGGGCTACGAGCGCCAGCTCGGTGAGCGCAATACGATGAGCATCCACGTCATCGGCTCCGACAGCGACGGTCTCTTCTTTACGGACTTCCAGAACAGGCAGTCCTTCGAGCTCGACGGAGCGCGGCCCGATCCCACCAGGGGCCAGGTCCTCTTCTACACCAACACGGGCCACAGCGAGGTTCTCGATGTCGAGGTCGAGTTCAAGCGCCGCTTTGCCAACGGCTCCCTGGTGCATGTGAGCTACACGAATCAGGATGCCTTCGGCTCTTCGTACTTCGACTTGATCTCGGGCAACTCCACCCTCAATCGGGCAGCTCGTCTGGAGTCGGACGCCCCGCCCGCTCAGTTTGTAGGGCCGCTCAACACCGAGGTGGAGCACAGCTACAAGCTCTCGGCGGTAGGGAACCTGCCCTGGGGACTCCAACTGTCCGGTTTCCTGGACTACCGGTCCGGCACCCCCTACACGGTTCGGGACTCAACGTTCATGCGATCGCCTGGGGGCTTCAGAGTCTGGCCCTCGGTCCTCTTCGAGGGCTTCAACAGCAGGAACGCGCCGGACTACTTCTCGGCCGACGTGCCGTCTGGCCAGGAACTTCACGATCGGGGACCGGCACGGCCTTCTCGTCTTCCTCGATGTCTTCAACGCCACCGACAGGACGAACGCGATCGAGATGGACGGTCTGCGCAGCTACAACAACAGCGGCCCTCTCGGCGGCCCCGGCACCATAACTCGCGACGACTTTCCCCGGATCCGGAGGCGCGGACCGCAGCGTTCGGCCCAGTTCGGGATCCGGTGGTCGATGTAGGGGGCGTGACGTGAACTCGGGGTCGTCCGCGGGTCGGCTCGGTCCGCTGCTGGATTACCTGGGGTCGCTCGACGGCCGAGCCGACCTGGCGGTGCTCAGCGGCCTGCTTGGCGACATCGCGGTGACCCGGGCCGACCTCGGCTCCGCCTGCCGCTTCGGCGAGGACAAGTACCAGCGGAACCGGATCGCCGAGTCGGACTGGTACGAACTCGTCTGCCTGTGCTGGTCCAGCGGCCAGCGGACCCCGATCCACGACCACCGGGGCTCGAGTTGCGCTTTCCGCGTCGTCGAGGGCGTGGCGACCGAGACCGAGTTCGAGCCGACGGCGTCCGGGCTCATCTGCCCGTGCGGTCGCCGTGAGCATGGGGCCGGCCGCGTCTGCGCCTCGGAAGAGGACGACTGTCATCAGGTCGCAAACACCCAGCCGTCGGGCGAGGACCTGATCACGCTCCACATCTACTCGCCACCGCTCAGGCAGTTCAACGTCTACTCGCTGGACACGCCGACAGCGTCCGATCAGAGACGCCCCGGCTGTTGCCAGGAGCGTGCGCCGCGGAGACTGGGTGCGCCGGTGCCCCCGCCGGCATCCGGCGCGTAGCGCCGCTTCTGGATCGCCACACCGTCTAGACTGCCCTTCGTCCAAACTCGATGAGGATCTACCCATGAGAAGACTCACCTGGTTCAGCTTGCCGGCGGCCGCAATGCTGCTCACATTGGCGTGCAGCGCCGAACCGGCGCCGCAACTCCGCGTCGTCTACGCCGGCGACGCCGGCACGCCTCACGCGAAGGGCTACCACGCACTGCTCGCCGAGCACTTCGACGTGCGGAGCATTCCGCGCAACGGTCTGGCGACGGCCGACCTCAGCGACGCCGACGTCCTGATCGTTGACGGCCAGACGATCGACCGGTCGGAGGAGCGGATCAAGACGATCCCGGGAGTCGAGGGAGTCGATCTGGAGACCCTGTCGATGCCCACGGTCCTGATCGGCGGCCAGGGCGCCAGGATCTCGGACGACCTGAACCTGCTGCTGGGCTGGCGATACGGGTGACTGTGTCTGTTCTCCAGGGCTGTCGTGCCACAGTCCACGTCCGATCCGAACCTTGGTCATCCAATCTTCCACGGACCTCTGCCGATCGAGCTGGAGCTCGAGGAGGTGCCGACCCCGCCCAAGTACAAGTACTACGAACTGGTTGACGACGTTCCGGAGACAATGACCACGGTCAAGGTCCTCAAGAAGGAATGGGACACCCTGAACCTGCCGGTCGGCGAGCGGCCGGACAAGAGCGAAGCGGGCGTGGTGACGACCGGCGACGGCTTCCTCGATTCACCGGACACCGAGTGGATCGCCGGCGGCATGCACCTGAAGGGTCCGGACTACTTCGCCATCGGCCGCCAGGGACGGCTGCTGCAGTGGGGCTTCTACGGCACCGTGGACGAGATGACCGAAACCGGCCAGCGTCTGCTGGTCAACGCCGTCCACTACATCCACGGCTTCAGGGATCATCCGATCCTGACGACTCGTGAGGCCCGCCCCCGCGAGGCGTTGGCCACCTCGCTTTCCCTCCTCGACAACTACGCCACCGAGGACATGAAGGAGTACTACGACACGCCGGAGAAGGTGAAGGAAGCCCAGGAGCGGGTCCTCGAGCGCACCTTCGGCAAAGACGTCCCGGCGGAAGCGCGCGGCGCCAGGGAAGAGCGCCGGGCCTGGTACGAGGAGAACGAGCCGTATCTCTACTGGGACGGCGGCCGGATCGGTAGCGAGTACGCCGGCAAGGCCTACTTCCGGCTGGAGGGGAAGTTCCGGATCGACGAAGACGCCAGGACGCTGGGGATCGCGAACAACGACCCGGCCCTGCTGAAGCGCGCCGCCCTGGACCTGCGCGAAGGCGTGGAACCCGAGCGCGCGCAGCGGTTGCTGGCCCGGTACGGCGGGGCGGACCATGACTCCGCGGACGACTGGCAGGGCTGGCTCGACGAGAACGAAGGCTCGCTCTTCGCCTCCGACTGGGGCGGCTACCGGTTCCGGCCGGCCGGCGGGCCCGGAGAACCGGACATACGGGGCTCCTCCCGCTTCGCAGTCTCCGGAGCTGAACTGGAGAATCTCTCCGTCACCGTGAGTCCCGCGGTCGAGGTCACGATGTCGACGACGGCTGACGGCGACGGAGCGCGCGCCGTCCTCGACTTCCGGCTCGAACCGGGGTTCTGGATCTACGCGCCGGACTCGGACGCGGAGTTCGAGTTCGGCGTCCGCGCGCCATCCGGCTTCGCCTGGCAGGTCGCGGGCGACCCCGTCCTGCCCAAGGTGGACCCGGAGGGCCGGATACACGGCGACTTCCGGATCGAGGTGCCGCTCGAAGGCGCGGGCGACGTGGCGGCGCTGCTGATCGACTACCAGGCGTGCGACGAGACGCTCTGCCACTTCCCGGTGACCGATGCTCGGCTGATGAGCAGGGTGGAGACCTGACTCGACTGGCCCGCTGCTCGATTACCTGGCCTACAGGCTGATGTCGAATCGAATCGTCGCCTCGGAAGCGAACCGGGTTTCGTCGATCGTAATCCCGGTACCCGGTGCGTCGGGGACGTCGGCGACGCCGCCTTCGATGGCGTAGCCATCTGCCACCAGGACATCGCTCGACAACGGGTCGTGCTCGGCCCGGTAGAAGTTCGGGATCGCGCGGCCGACCTGGAGCTGCATGTAGAAGCCGACCAGGGAGCCCCAGTTGTGCGGTGCGACCAGCAGGCCGTGATCGTCCGCCTAGGAGGCCTCGGTGAGAATCCCCTCGAATCCGAATCGGTTCATGTCTCCCTGGTAGACGTCGATCGCTTTCGCCTGCATGAAGGGCTTGAACACATCGATTTCGCGCTGGGTCTCGCCGTCGGCAACGAGCGTGTTCCAGCCGTTGTCCTTCAGGAAGGCCTTGAACTCGAGATCCTCTTCGACGGTCTCGGGGAACATCTCCTCTGCGAACGCGACGTCGAGGTCTCCGATTCGCTGGAAGAGGCGTTTCGTTCCGGCCAGGTCGTAGCCGTTGTTGGCATCGATGCCGATCAGGATGTCGGCGGAGTGTTGTCGGATGACGTGTAGTACCTCGACGTCCCGGTCGTCGCCTTCGCGTCGCGGCATCCACTTCGCACCGCGGCCGACCTTGACCTTGAACGCCCGGTGGCCCATGGCCAGGCCCATGTCGATCTCCTCGCGGAAGCGGTCTTGCCAGCGATCGGCGTACTGCGGCAGCAGGTCGGCGAAGTAGATCGAGCCATCGTAGACGGGCACTCGATCCGGCCCGCGGCCGCCGAGAATCTCAAAGACCGGCTTGCCGAGCGCTCGACCGAGAAGATCCCAGAGAGGCATGGTGCCGGATCCGAGGGGCCCCCTCATCCGGTTCTGCTCTGACTCGTAGAGCGCGAACGGGTTCGTCCCCAGGAGTTTCTGACCCGCCTCACGGTCCACCCGGCAGTTCCCTACGCCCTCGAGCCCGGTGTTGGTGTAGATGCGCAGCATCCGATCGGTCGCCCGATCACCGTGTACGTCGAGCCGGGAGTTCTTGCCGGCGATCTTGGAACGCCTCGTCTCGATGTCGAAACCGACGACGCGAGTAACCGTGATGTCATCAGGCAAGTCTTGCCGCGCAGCGCGCACGGCAGGCCCGAGGAGCGCACCTCCGGCCCATGCGAGAAGGAAGTCCCGGCGTCTCATGATGCGTCCTCTGCGCGGCGGAAGCTCAACCCCGTGCTCGGGGCCGAAGTGCCGCGTGAATGCCTCCGAAGGCTTGAGACACCCTTCCGTGTTCTTGCGTTTCACGTTAATGAGGTAGCGAACGGTAGCACGCGCTGCTGTCAGCGCGTCGCAAGCCGCGTAGAGTCAAGCCGCCTGTCATGATCACGAGACGCGGCTTTCTCTCCAGCGCGGGGATGGCGGCGGCCGGCCTTGGCGCCGGCCTGACCGCGGCCCGGCAGGCGGCCGCCGCGCTGGCTCAACACTCCGAGGCGTCGAAGATGAAGATCACCGAGCTCGAGACGATCCTGATCGACAACATCGACCCGCCGATCGGACACCGCAAGTGGCTGTTCATCCAGCTCAGGACGGACGAGGGCCTGGTCGGCCTGGGCGAGCGCGTTTCCGGTGGCGCTGTGAATCTGAAGCCGCAGATCGAACTGCTGAACGACCTGTTCGACCGGTTCGTGAAAGGCGAAAGCCCGTTCGACGTGGAGAAGATCTGGCAGCGGATGAAGACGACGCTCCACGACTACAGCCACCCCGGGCTGTACGGCGTACCGGCGTTCTCGGCCATCGAGATGGCCTGCTGGGACCTGATCGGCAAGGCGACGGACCAGCCGGTCTACAACCTGCTCGGCGGCAGATACCACGACAAGCTTCGCGCCTACGCCTACCTGAACAGCTCCGGCATCTGGGACAACCCGGCTCTCGCCGGCGAACGCGCGCGGGAGCTGGTCGATCGCGGCATCACCTGCTGCAAGCTCGACCCGTTCTCACCGATCACGGGGCCGCCGCGGGACTACTCGCTGAAGACGATCCGCCACGTCGCAACGATCTTCCGCGCCATGCGCGACGCAGTCGGCGACGAGCTGGAGATCGGCATCGGCACCCACGGCCAGTTCTCGACCGCGGTGGCGTTACGGGTCGCCGACATCCTGGAGGAGTTCGATCCGTTCTTCTTCGAGGAGCCCGTGCCGCCCGAGAACGTCGACGAACTGGCGCGCGTGGCGGCGCACACGAACATCCCCATCGCGACCGGCGAGCGGCTGGTCAACATGTTCGAGTTCGCGGAGGTGCTGGAGAAGCAGGCGGCCCAGATCATCCAGCTCGACGTCGGCCAGTGCGGCGGCCTCCTGGTGGCGAAGAAGATCGCCGGCATGGCCGAGACCCGTTACGCGATGATCGCGCCGCACATGTACTGCGGCCCGGTCGCGGCGTCGGCGGCGATTCAGCTCGACACCTGCTCGCCGAACTTTCTGATCCAGGAGTTCAACACGAACGACCTGCACAGCGACATCTTCGTGGAGCCGATCAAGTTCGAAAATGGCTTCATCGAACCGCCGACCGGCCCCGGGCTGGGCGTCGAGCTCGACATGGCGGTCGTCGAAAGGCATCGAGCGGCTTGAGCCGCGGACTCACCCTGGCGATCCTCGCCGCCGGCCGTTCGGCGAGGTTCGGCCGCCCCAAGACGCTCGAACCGGTCGGCCCGAGCGGCGAGGTGCTGTTCGAGTACGCGATCTGCGACGCCGTCCGCGCCGGCTGCGGCAAGGTCGTCTTCGTCACGTCGGCGGACTGGAACGACCAGCTCATGGCCCGGGCAGCCGAACAGGCCGGCGGGGCGGTTCCCGTCGACTACGTGATCCAGAGCCTGGACGACCTGCCGGGTAGCGCGTTGCCGCCGGCCGGCAGAGCGAAGCCGTGGGGCACGGGCCATGCCGTGTTGGCGCTGCGGGACAAGATCGACGAACCGTTCCTGGTCGTCAATGCAGACGACTTCTATGGACCGAGGGCGATCGAGTCGTTCGGCCAGCGGGCCGCCGAACTGCTGGTCGATGGCGGCGAGTCGCACTTCCTCGCCGCGTATGAACTCCATCGCACCGGCGTCTCCCGCACCAGTGGCGTCAACCGCGGCATCCTCACCGCGGGCTCCGGCTCGACCTTGGAGGGAATCGACGAGGTGTACGACGTACGGAAGACGGATGCCGGTCTTGTCGGTCGCGACGGCGAGGGCGAAGCTCGATCGCTGGCCCCCGACTGCCCATGCTCTATGAACCTCTGGGCCTTCCAGCCGTCGATCTTCGGTCTCCTCGAAGCCGCGTTTGCCGACTTCCACGCGAGCCTCGACGATCCCCTGCAGAACGAGTTCCTGCTCAGCGAGGTGGTAGGCGACCTGATCGGCCAAGGTTCCGCAACCGTCCGCCTCCTTCCCATGTCCCAGCACACCGCCGGCCTGACCTACCCCGGCGACCTGCCGCCCGTCGCGTCCACACTGCAGCAGTGCATCGATTCTGGCAGTTATCCAGCCGACCTCGGCGACTGGTTTGCGGACCGCGCGTCCCGGAGACCTGCTTGAGGCTGAACGGCCTCGATTGGACCGTTCTCGCCGCCTACGGCGCGCTCGCTTTAGCCGTCGGCCTCGTCTTCGCCCGGCGGGCCGGCCGGGGCACCGGGCAGTTCTTTCTCGCCGGGCGGAACCTGCCGTGGTGGCTGCTCGGGACGTCGATGGTCGCGACGACCTTCTCGACCGACACGCCGAACTTGGTGACGGACCTGGTGCGGAACGGCGGCGTCTCCGGCAACTGGATGTGGTGGGCGTTCCTGATCACCGGGATGTGCACGACGTTCTTCTACGCCAAGCTCTGGCGGCGCTCCGGCGTGTTCACCGACATCGGGTTCTACGAGCTTCGTTACTCAGGGCGGGCCGCGGTCTTCCTGCGCGGCTTCCGGGCCGTCTACCTGGGCGTCTTCTTCAACGTGATGATCATGGCCGCGGTCCTGCTCGCCGGCATCAAGATCGGCGGCGTCCTGCTCGGCGCCGACAAGTACACGACGGTGCTCGTGGCGGCCGCCGTCACGGCGGCGTACTCGGCGACCTCCGGGCTCTGGGGCGTCGTCGTCACGGACCTGATGCTCTTCGTGATCGCCATGGTCGGCTCCGTCGCCGCGGCCTGGTACGCGCTCGCGCACCCCGCCGTCGGCGGGCTTTCGGGGCTCGTCTCGAACCCGGACATCGCGGCGCGCCTCGCCCTGCTGCCCGACTTCGCCGACTGGGAGACCGCGGCCACCGTCTTCCTGATCCCGATCGCCGTCCAGTGGTGGTCCACCTGGTATCCGGGTGCCGAACCGGGCGGCGGCGGCTACGCGGCCCAGCGCATGCTCGCCGCCAGGAGCGAGCGGGACTCGATGGCCGCGACGTTGTGGTTCAACATCGCCCACTACGCCCTGCGGCCGTGGCCGTGGATCCTGGTCGCGCTGGCGTCGCTCGTCGTCTACCCGACCCTCGACTCGATCGCCGAGGCCTTCCCGCACCTCGATCCGTCGATCATCCGCCACGACCTCGCCTACCCGGCGATGCTTGTCTTCCTGCCGCACGGCCTGCTCGGCCTGGTCGTCGCGTCGCTGGCGGCGGCGCTGATGTCGACCATCTCGACGCATCTCAACTGGGGCGCCTCCTACATCGTCGACGACGTGTACCGCCGCTTCGTCCGGCCGGGCCGCGGCGAGTCCCACTACGTTCTGGTCGCCCGGCTGTCGACGATCATGCTGGTGGCGCTGGCAGCGGTCGTCGCGCTGTGGCTGGAGAACGCGATGCAGGCATTCCAGATCCTGCTGCAGATCGGCGCCGGCACCGGGCTCATCTTCCTGCTGCGGTGGTTCTGGTGGCGGATCAACGCATGGTCCGAGATCTCGGCGATGGTGATCTCGTTCGCGGTCGCCATCTGGTTCCAGTTCGGCCACGAGGCGGTCGGGCTGGCGCTGCCTTCCACCACCGCGCAGCTCCTCTTCGGTGTTGCTCTGACGACCGCGGTCTGGTTCGGCGTCACGATGGCGACGCGGCCGACCGAGGTCGCGGTTCTGCAGTCGTTCTACGACCGGGTCCGCCCGTTCGCCGCCGGTTGGCGGAGGGTCGTAGAGACCGAGGCGGATACGCCCGGCAGCGCCACCGCGGCGCTGCTCGCCTGGCTGCTCGGCTGCGCCGCCGTGTACGCCGCTCTGTTCGGGACTGGAATGGCGCTCTACGGGCGTTTCGGTGCCGCTGCCGTCCTCGGCATCGCAACGCTGGCGGCGGCGTACGGCTTGTTCCGCATCCTGCCGCGCACGACCGTGTAGGGCCTGCAGCTACACCTCCTCGAAGCGAGCCGAGAAATGCGGCAGAGCCGCCGGCGCCTCAACGATCCGCAGCCCCCGAATCCGCTCGCGCCGCGCGAACAGCTCCACCAGCGCCTCCACGACGTAGTCCATGTGGGACTGCGTGTAGACCCGCCGGGGCACGGCGAGCCGAACCAGGTCGAGCGGTGGCTGCTGCCGCGCGCCGAACATGACGGTTCCCACCTCGCAGGTACGAATGCAGGCATGCCGGTAGAGGGCGACCACGAGCGCCTGCCCTGGAAGCTGCTCCCGGGACAGGTGCGGGCAGAACCGGCAGGCGTCGATGTAGATCGCGTGGCCCCCCGGCGGTTCGACGATCTGAATCCCGGCCTCCAACAGCTTCTCGCCGACGTACGTCGTGCTGCGGATCCGGTAGCGGAGATAGTCCTCGTCGAGCACTTCGCGGAAGCCGAGCGCCATCGCTTCGAGGTCGCGGCCGGCGAGCCCTCCGTACGTGACGTAGCCCTCGGTCAGGATCGTCAGGTCGCTGGCGCGGCGGAACAGCTCGGCGTCGCGCAGGAGCAGCAGACCTCCGATGTTGACGATCCCGTCCTTCTTGGCGCTGATCGTGGCGCCGTCGGCGAGGTCGAACATGTCGCGCGCGATCGCGCGTGCGGAGCGCTCGGATTGCCCGGCTTCCCGCTCCTTGATGAACCAGGCGTTCTCGGCGAACCGGCAGGCATCCAGGAACAGGGGCACGCCGTGCCGGCGGCAGAGGTCCCGCGTCGCGCGCAGGTTCTCCAGGCTCACGGGCTGGCCGCCGCTCGTGTTGCTCGTCACCGTGCACATGACGACGGGTACGCGCGCACTCTCGGCGTCGAGCAGCGACTCCAGCCGGTCCAGGTCGAGATTGCCCTTGAACGGGTGACGGTTGGTTGGATCGGTCGCCTCGGGAATGCCGAGGTCGACCGCCCGGGCGCCGCTGTGTTCGATGTTCGCGCGGGTCGTGTCGAAGTGCGCGTTGTTCGGCACGATCCTGCCGTCGCCGCCGATCAGGTCGAAGAGGATTCGCTCGCTGGCTCGCCCCTGGTGGGTAGGCAGCATCCGCTCGAACCCCATGATCTCCTCGACCGTCTCTCGGAGGCGGAGGAAGCTGGTCGAACCGGCGTAGCTCTCGTCCGCGCGCATGACCGCCGCCCACTGCTGAGCGCTCATGGCGCCGGTGCCGCTGTCCGTCAGGAGATCGATCAGGACGTGCTCGGCCTCGATCTTGAACAGGTTGAAGCCGGCGCGGCGGAGCACTGCCTCGCGTTGCTCCGCGGTGGGCAGCCGGATCGGTTCGACGGCCTTGATCCGGAAGGGCTCGATGATCGTCTTCATTGGCGCGTCCATATACTGACCGAATGCCTCTTCCGGGCGATCTGCTGCGGCGGGACGCGGAGGAGGCTGTTCGCCTGATCGCACTCGATTTCGTGTCGCAGGCGCGAGAGGCCGCGCCCCGATGCGTCGACCCGGAGGACGCCGAGGGCCTCCACGACTTCCGGGTCTCGATCCGGCGGCTGCGGAGCACGCTGAGCGCGTGGAAGGGGCTGCTCCGAGGCTTGGTCACGAAGCGGGACCGGCGGACGCTCGCCGGGTTCCAGAAACGGACCGGCAGCAGCCGCGATGCCGAGGTGGCACTCGAGTGGTTGGCAGGCCAGGTCGAGGCGTTGGAGCCCGAGCACCGGCCCGGCTACGACTGGGTCGAGGCGGGGCTGCTGTCGGAAACGGCCTCGCCGTCAGGCGACGCGAACCAGGCAGTCTGTGCCGAGTTTGTCGAGTGGGCGGACGGCTCAGAGTCGCGTTTGTCCGAGCGAGTGCGGGCGGAAGGCGTTGGCCGGCCGTTCGCGGAGGTGCTGGCGGGGCGGCTGGCTTGGGTGACGGACAGGTTGGAGGTTCTCGTCGACGGCATTGGCGACGACCGCGTGCGGGGCCCGCACAAGGTTCGCATTTCCTGCAAGCGCCTCCGCTACCTGGTCGAACCGGTCAGGGCAGAGAGCGAGGTCGGGGTCTCGCTGGTGGAGCGCTGCAAGCGCCTCCAGGACGTGCTCGGCACGCTGAACGACGCGAACGTCCTTGATGATCTGCTGAACGGTTACATCGACGGCGTTTCGACAACGGTCGAGTCCGGCGTACTGGCGCTGTGCCGGCTCAACGCGGCTCGGGCGGAGGCCAGCTACCGGTCGTTTCGAGTTGACTGGCTGGAAGGCGCCGGGATGCGGGAGCTGCTGGATGAAGCCGTCGCCCTGGCCCGGCAGCTCCGCGGCTGACGCTGGTGCGCCGGCCTTCTGGCCGGCTCGGCCTCGGCCGGGTCGCCGGATGGACTGTCACCGGCGCAGGCGGGGGCAAGGGCAGCCGCTGTGACCGCCAGGCAAGAAGCAAGGTTCGTGGACATGTCCTAGCGCGCCATCAACGGATCCGGCAGCCCGATCACATGGACCGCCACCAGCCCCAGGATCCCCAGCACCAGCAGGTAGTAGATCGTCGGCAGGATCGTCTTGCGCAGCGTGGCGCCCTCGCGGTCCAGCAGGCCGACGGTTGCGGACGCGGCCACGACGTTGTGGATCGCCACCATGTTGCCCGCCGCCGCGCCGACCGCCTGCAGGGCGACGATCATCGCGGTCGACATCATCAGCCTCTCGGCGACCCCGTACTGGAAGGCCGTGAACATCAGGTTGCTGACGGTGTTCGAGCCGGCGATGAAGGCGCCCAGGGCGCCGGTCATGGCGGCGAAGAACGGCCACACGTCGCCAACGTTGACCGCGACCCACTCGGCCATGGCCAGGGGCATCGAGAGCAGGCCCGCGTCATTGACGTCGGAGTTGATGTAGACCCGCACCATCGGCACGGTGAAGATGAGGACGAAACCGGCGCCGAGCAGCACCTTGCCGGAAGACGCCGCCGCCGCCTGAACCTCCGAGAACTTCATCCGGTGCAGGAACGCGGTGATGACGACGACCACGACCAGGATGAAACCAGGCAGGTAGAGCGGCGTTGTGGACCCCGAGACACCGCTGCCGAGGATGTCGTCCCAGGCGATGGCCGGCGTCCGCAGCCAGCCGCCCAGCGGCAGCGCCGGCAGGCGGGTCAGTACGAGCAGACCGCCAAGCAGCGCGTAGGGCGCCCAGGCGCTGACCAGGCCGATGCCGCGGTCGTTGGCTTCCGTCGCCTCGTCCTCGAAACCGCTCACCCAGTCCGGCTTCCAGTGATCGCGGGCCGGGAAGTCCCAGGTGTCGGAGGGCACCAGCCAGCCCCGGCGGGCGACCGTGACCATGATCAGGAGGCCGACCGGCGCGCCCAGCAGCGACGGGAACTCCGGTCCGAGGAAGAACCCGAACAGCACGTAGGGCACGGTGAACGCCAGGCCGCCGGCGAGCGTGAAGGGGAGGATCGACAGCCCCTCGGTCCATGAGCGCCTGGCGCCGAAGAACCGGGTCAGCATGACGACCATCAGGGTCGGCATGAGCACGCCGGCCGTGGCGTGGAGCACGACGCCGCGTTCCGTCACGACCGCCAGGTAGTCGAGCATGCCGATGCCGGCGGCCGCCAGGTCGGCCGAGAACGCCTCGCCGCCGAGCCCGCCCTGGACCCCGACCAGGACCGGCGTGCCGGCGGCGCCGAAGGTGACGGAGGTCGACTGGACCATCATGCCGAGCATCACGGCCGCGGCGGCGGGGAAGCCGAGCGCGACGAGAAGCGGCGCCGTGACCGCGGCCGGCGTGCCGAAGCCGGCGGCGCCTTCGATGAACGAGCCGAACAGCCAGCAGACGATGACCACCTGCACCCGCCGGTCGTCGCTCAGCCCGTGGAACGAACGCCGGATCGCATCGACGCCGCCGGAGCGCTCCAGCGTGTGCAGAAGCAGGATCGCCCCGAAGATGATGAACAGCAAGTCGAAGGTCAGGAACAGGCCCTGGATCGACGCGCCCGCGATGCGGGCAATCGGCATCTGCCAGATCAACAGCGCGACCAGGACCGCCGCGGCGTAGGCGGCCGGCATCGCACGCCGCGCCGGCACCCGGAAACCGATCAGGAGGATCGCGCCCAGGGCGATCGGGAACAGGGCGAGCAGGGCCGTGGTCACGGTGTGGACCTCATCCGCATCGGCTCTCCTTCTTGAGTGGGGAAGCAGTCATGTTAGCCGCCGACCGCACGGGCGCGTTTTCTGGACTGGGTGCGCCGGCGCCCCCGCCGGCATAGGACCGCTACCACCGGCCGCGGCGCGCAGGCGAAGATGTGGGTGGCCGACCTGCCGTGATTCGGTGCGTCCTGACGGACGCGGAAGGCTATTCGGCTTCCAGGGCCTGACGAGGGTCGGCGCGAGCGGCTCGGCGAGCGGGCAGGAACGACGCGCTCACGGCCACGGCCAGGAGCACCAGGGCTGCGGCCGCGAACGCCAGCGGATCGCGCGGACTGCGGCCATCGAAGAGCAGCGGCTCGACGAAGCGGCTGGCCCAGAGCGCGGCGAGTGCGCCGGCGACGACCCCGGCCGCGGCGAGCGAGACGCCGCGTGTCAGCACCATGCGCAGGAGGCGCGACGGTCTGGCCCCCAAAGCGCGCCGGATGCCGAACTCAAGTTCGCGTTGGCGCACGCCGAACGCGATGACCGAGTACAGCCCGACGGCTGCTAGCAGGACAGCCAGCACCGCGGAGGCGCCGAAGAGCCGGGTTCCGACACTCCAGGTGCGGATTCGCCTCTCGAAGGTCGAGGAGAGGTCCTGGACGTGGCTACCCGGCAGTTCCGGAAACAGCTCGGCCAAGGCGCCAAGCACCGGCGCCTCGACCCGCCCGGGGCTTGACACGGTGCGGACGATCAGCGAGCGCTGAATGCTCCGCCATCCGGCCAGTGCGGAGTCGGATGACGCCTGCGAGATGGGCAGGTAGTAGACGGGGTAGGCGGCCTCGAGACCCCAGTTCCTTGTGGATTCGACCACGCCGACGACGGTCGTGCAGTCGGCGGCGTTGCCGACGAACAGGCATCGACCGGCGGCGCTCTGGCCGGGCCAGGCCTGCCGGGCGAACGACGTATCGACGACCGCGACCTTCTGCGCCCCTTCGCGGTCCCACTGCGTGAAGCCGCGACCCTCTCGCACTTCCAGGCCGGCCACCTGGAAGAAGTTGGGCGTCGTGAGATTCACATGGGGACGGCCGCGGAAGGGCAGGCGGTCGAAGCCCTCGATGCGCAGGCCCCCGTATGCGGCGCCACTTCCCGACATCGGTGAACTCGTTCCCTGGGCGACATCCAGCACCTCCGGCAAGTCCCTTGTGCGGGCCTCCATGGACTGGATTGCGCTCTCGTCGAGCGGTGCGCCGTCCAGGCCGGCCAGGCGGGTGTCACCATGAAAGCTCCCCAGGGTCACCGTGAGCAGGTGCTCCTTCGCGTAGCCGACATCCAGTTGGCGCGCCGCTTCGAAGGAACGGTAGAAGACGGCCGTCCCGCTGAGCAGGACCAGCGACAGCGCGGCCTGGACCACGATCAGGCCGGTACGGAGGGGCGTTCCGAGCGCGCTGGCGCCCCGCGAGGTATCGAGCTTCTCGATTCCCCGGCTACGCGCGGCGTACACGGCAGGGGCCAGGGCCGCGGCCAGACCGATGCCGAGCACGGTGAATCCGGTGAAACCGATCGCCGTGACGCCCAGCGGATCTTCGGCCCACTGGTAGCTCGGCAGGAGCGTGCGGCGAAGGGCGTCGCCGGTGACCGCTGCCACGGCAATCGCAACGACGCCGGAGAGGACGGCGAGTACCAGACTCTCCGTTACCAGGAGCCGCCCGATTCCCCATCGTCCCAGGCCGAGCGCGTAGCGCACCGCCAACTCGCGTCGCCTGGCGGCGACCCGCAGCATCAGCAGGTTCGACATGTTGACGGCCGCGATGAGGAGCACCACGAAGGTGATGCCGCCCGCGACCAGCGGCAGGCGCATGTGGCGCCGCAGCGTGGTGGGACCGCGGGTTCGGAGGATCGGACCCAGGGCGATCGTCGCCTCCGCGTCCAGGGAGTCCGGGAACCGCGAAGCGGCGCGTGCCGCCCGGACGGCGGCCGTCGCCACGGCGGCCGCGGCCTCCTCCGTCGCCCCGGGCGCCAGCCGCACGAATGGCGTGAGGTAGAAGGTGGTTCCGTACCGTCTCCAACTGTTCCCCCGGCTGGCCGTTGCCGCGTGTTCGAGAGGCAGCCACACGTCGACCGCGTTCGAGCGGGGCCCGGTGAAGCCGGGCGGCAACACGCCGACGACGACGTAGGTGACGTCGTCGAAGCTGAGCGTTGCGCCGAGCGCTTCCTCCGCGCGGCCGAACCGCTGCCGCCGGTAGCCGTCGCTGATCACGGCGACGGGTTGCGCCGCCAGGTCGTGGTCCGCGGCAGCGATCGTCCGTCCGACCGCCGGAGTCACGCCCAGGAAGTCGAGGAACTCTCTCGTGACCCAGGAAACCGTCAGGCTCTCGGCGCGCTGACCGCGGCCGTTCGTCCTTGACGAGACTCTGTGACCCGCGACGCCGTCGATGAGTTCGTTGTCGGCGGTCAGGGCCGTGAGGTCGAGCCATTGCATCGCATCGACGACCCAGGTTCGTCCGGTGGAGGCGCCGAGACCGACTGGATCCATGCGCTCGCTGACCCAGAGGCGATGGACGCGATCCGGGTTCTCGATGTGAGGTGGCGCCTGGAGAAAGAGGCGGGACAGCATCTCGTACATCGGGGCGTTCAGTCCGATGCCGAGCGCCAGGGTCAGGACAACGGCGCACGTGTAGCCGCTGTTGCGTCGCATCATCCGGAACGCGGCCCGGACGTCCCGAAGGATTCGCTCCACGGGGGCCCAGCCCCAGGCTTCGCGGGTCAGTTCGCGTGTGAGCACGACGTTGCCGAAGGTGCGCCGCGCGGCCGCGTTCGCCTGTTCAGGAGGCAGTCCCGCCTCGACTCGTTCTTCCACGTCTTCGGCGAGGTGGAAACGGATCTCGTCGTCGAGTTCGGCGTCGCGTCGCCGCCGGCCGAGAAGCGAATGCAGGCGAAACCGGAGCTGTTTCAGCATCGGGTCTGGCGGCTTACTCCGCTTCCAGAGCCCGACGGGGATCAGCGCGAGCAGCCCGTCTGGCCGGGAGGTACGAGGCCATCGCCGCGATCGCCAGGAGCGCCAGGGCCGCGACGGCGAACGCCAGCGGATCGCGGGGAGTCCGGTCGTCGAAGAGCAACGGTTCGACGAACCTGCCGGCCCACAGCGCGGCGAGCACACCGGCCACGACGCCGGCCGCCGCCAGCCAGAAGCCGCGCGCGAGCACCATGCGCAGGAGGCGCGACGCCCGGGCGCCCAGGGCGCGGCGGATGCCGAACTCCAGTTCGCGTTGGCGAACGCCAAAGGCAATGACCGCATAGAGCCCGATGGCGGCGAGCAGCACGGCCAGGAGAGCGGCGGCGCCGAAGAGCCCGGTTCCAACGGTCCACGTACGGATGCGCGGCGCAAAGACAGTTTGGAGGCTTCGGACGTTGTTGCGTGGCAGGTCCGGGAACAGGTCCGCCAGGGCGAGGAGCGTTGGCTGCACCACGCGCCCGGGGTTTCCGCGAGTTCGCACGATCAACGTGCGCATGTTGTTCACGAAGCTCGCCTGAATGGTGTTCGGCGAAACCTGGGGGATGGGCAGGTAGTAGACCGCGGCGCGGTCGGCGTCCAGCAGGCCCCGGTCGAGGGCGGATTCAACAACCCCGACTACGGTCGTGCAGTCCGTGGACGCGTCGCCGAAGAAGAGGCACTGGCCCACGGCGCTCCTGCCGGGCCAGGCGCCGCGAGCGAACGTCGCGTTCACGACCGCGACCTTCCGGGTCTCTGCGCGATCCCACTCGGTAAAGCCGCGACCCTCCAGAGTCGCCAGCCCTACGACGCGGAAGAAGTTGGGCGTCGTGAGGCCCATGTAGGGGCCTTCGGCGAACGGCAGGCGGTCCAGCCCTTCGACCCGCGGTGCCGGCATCGCCGCGTTCGACCACATTGGCGAGTTCGTTCCCTGGGCGACATCGAGGACGTCTGGCAGTGACCGGAGACGAGTCTCCAGCGCGTTGACGGCGCTCTCGTCGACCGATCCGGGGGCGCGAAAGCCCGCCAGGTCCACCGTGATCAGGTTCTCCTTCGCGTAGCCGACGTCCACCTGACGCGCCGCTTCGAACGAGCGGTAGAAGATGGCCGCACCGCTGAGCAGGATCAGCGACAGAGCGGCTTGCACGACGATCAGACCGGTACGGACCGGCATTCCGAGTGCCGAGGCGCCTCGCGAACTTTCGAGCTTCTCGATTCCCCGGCTCCGCGCCGCGTACACGGCGGGGGCCAGGGCCGCCGCGAAGCCGATGGCGAGTACGGCGGAGGCGGTGAATCCGATCGCGGTGCCGTCCAGTGGCTCCTGTGCCCATTGGAAGTTCGGCAGCAGCGTGGCCCGCAGAGAGCGGCCGGCGACCGCTGCCACGACCAGCGCCGCCACGCCGGCAAGTGCGGAGAGCACGACGCTCTCGACAACCAGCAGGCGTCCCACGCCCCACCTTCCCGCCCCGAGTGCGTTGCGAACGGCAAGCTCCCGTCGCCGCGCCGCGACCCGCAGCATCAGCAGGTTCGACATGTTGACGGTCGCGATCAGGAGCACTAGCAGGGCTGCCCCGCCCACGACCAGCGGTAGCCGCATCTGACCCGGCAAGGCGGAGGGTCCGCGGCTCTGCAGCAGCGGTCCCAGCACCACGGTGGGTTCCGGATCCCGGGCCTCCGGCAGCCGCGAAGTAGCTCGCGCCGTGCGCACTGCGGCGGTTGCCGCGGAGGCAGCCGCCTGGGCGCTCACTCCGGGCGCCAGGCGAGTCAACGCGGTCAGCGAGAATCCAGTGAGGGACTGCCTCCAGGAGTCGCCGCGGATGGCGGTGGCGGCGACCTGGAGAGGCAACCAGATCTCGGCCGCGTTGGGGTCGGGGCCGGCGAAACCGGGCGGCAGAACGCCGACGATGACGTATGTGACGTCGTTGAAGGTGAGACTTGCGCCGAGGGCTTCGGGTGAACGCTCGAAGCGTTGCCGCCAGTAGGCATCGCTGATCACCGCGGCCGGCGTCGACGCCGGATCGTCGTCCTCTGGTTGCAGCAACCTGCCCAGCGCGGGTTGAATCCCCAGGAGCGCGAAGAAGTCTCCGGTTGCCGTGGAAACCTGCAAGTCTTCGGCGCTCTGGCCGAGTCCGTTCTGCATCCGACGCGGAGCTGTGTAGCCGGCGACAGCGGTGAACTGGTCAGGGTCGGTGCGGAGCGCGTTGAACTCCGCCCAGTCCATCCGGTCGGCGGCGGCGGAGGGGCCCGTGAAGACGCCCCGGTCAACCGCATCGTCCCTTTCCCGCACCCAGACGCGGTGAATCCCCTCCGGGTCCTCGATGTGCGGGGGCGGCTGGAGGAACAGGCGGGAAAGCAGGTCGTACATCGCGGCGTTCAGCCCGATGCCCAACGCCAGCGTGAGGACCACGGCGCAGGTGTAACCGGTGTTGCGGCGCATCATGCGGAACGCGGAGCCGACGTCCTTGAGGAGCCGCTCCGCCGGCGCCCAGCCCCAGGCCTCGCGGGTCAGTTCGCGCGTCAGCAGGACGTTTCCGAAGTCGCGCTGCGCCTCGGCGCGCGCCTGCTCCGGAGCCAGGCCGGCGTCGATCCGCTCTTCCGTCTCTTCGGCGAGATGGAAGCGAAGCTCCTCGTCGAGTTCGGCGTCCTTGCGTCGCAGGTGCCAGACGGAGCGCAGTCGGTTGTAAAGCAGCCGCGGCATCGCCTTGTCTCTCCCGCTACTCGGCCGGCTGAAGCACCCTGGTCACGGCGACCGAGAGCTGCTGCCACCGTGACTGCTCGACGACGAGTTGCCGGCGCCCGGTCCGGGTGAGCCGGTAGTACCTGGCCCGCTTGCCCTTGTCGGACGTCTTCCACTTCGCGGCGATCCAGCCGCGCGCCTCCAGCCGGTGGAGCGCCGGATACAGCGATCCGGTCTCGATGCGGAGCGCGTCTTCGGACACCTGCTGGATGTGCCCGGCGATCGCATGACCGTGTGCCGGGCCGTAGACCAGGGTGCGCAGAATGAGCAGGTCCAGGGTGCCGTAGAGAAGCTGGTTGCGGGGACCTGCTGGCGTCATGGTGTAGACAAGCTACTCCATATGACGTAGATTGTCTACACCATGAATACGCTGATTCACTTGGAGAACGTCTCCAAGGTCTTCTACACGGACGAGATCGAGACCCACGCGCTCGATGGCGTCACTCTCGACATCGACTCGGGCGAGTACGTGGCCGTGTCCGGGCCGTCCGGATGCGGCAAGTCGACCCTGCTGTCGATCCTGGGCCTGCTGGATACGCCGACGGCCGGCGACTACACGCTGAACGGCTATCCGGTCGCGCAGCTCCGGCAGTCGGAGCGGGCGCGGATCCGCAACCGGGAGATCGGCTTCATCTTCCAGAACTTCAATCTGATCGGCGACCTGACCGTCTACGAGAACGTCGAGCTTCCGCTCACCTACCGCGGAATCCGGCCGAGGGAGCGGCGCGATCTGGTGGGCGAGGCACTGGAGAAGGTGGAGATGGCGCCGCGCGCGAAGCACCTGCCGAGCCAGCTCTCCGGAGGGCAGCAGCAGCGGGTCGCCGTCGCCCGGGCCGTTGCCGGCCAACCGTCGATCCTGCTCGCCGACGAGCCGACCGGCAACCTCGACTCGAAGAACGGCGGGGCGGTGATGGACCTGCTGCGGGCCCTGCACGAGGAAGGATCGACGATCTGCATGGTGACCCACGACCCCCGGTACGCCGACTATGCGGAGCGTGAGATCCACCTGTTCGACGGGCGGGCCACGGACTGAACGACGTGCCGGATCCGGCTGGAGGGATGGACATCGCGCGGCCGGACCTGGCCCGGAAGAAGAAGGTTCGCCGGGTGACCTACTTCTCTCTCGGGGGCGTCCTGTTCGTGCTGGCCACGCTCGGCTTGCAGCAGGTCCAGCCGTCGGCGCCGCGCGTCGACCGCGACGCCCTCTACATCGACACGGTGCGGCGCGGGCCGATGGTCCGGGAAGTCCGGGGGCGGGGAACGCTCGTGCCGGAGAAGATCCGGTGGATCCCGGCGACGACGGAGGGCACCGTCGAGAGGATCGTTCTCGATCCCGGCGCCGAAGTGACGCCGGACTCGGTGATCGTTGAACTCAGCAACCCGGAACTCGAGCACCAGGCGCGGGAGGCCGAGTTGAACCTGCGCGCCGCCGAGGCGCGCTACGAGAACCGGAAGGTCGAACTCGAGAGCGAGCTGCTGATACAGAAGGCCGGGCTGGCGAGCGTGGAGGCCGCGCTCGTCGTGGCCCGGCTCGAGGCGGACGCCGACGCCGAACTGGCGAAGGAAGGCCTGGCGTCGGCCATCGAACTCCAGCGGGCGCAGGCCTCGAAGCGGGAACATGAAACGCGTTTCGCGCTGGAGGAGGAGCGTCTCGGCATCGCGGAAACGACGAAGGCGGCCAAGCTCGCCGTCGAGCGGGCGGAGGTGGATCGTCTACGCGCTCTCTGGCAACTCCGTCTCGATCAGGTCGCGGCCCTGCAGGTTCGCGCAGGCATGCACGGCGTCCTCCAGCAGGTGCCGGTCGAGGAGGGACAGCGTGTCAGCACGGGCACGAGTCTGGCCCGGGTCGGCGACCCGGCGGCGCTGAAGGCGGAGCTGCGGATCGCCGAGACCCAGGCGAAGGACGTTCAGATCGGCCAGGTGGCGTCGGTCGACACGCGGAACGGCATCGTCCCCGGCCGGGTCGCACGGATCGATCCAGCGGTTGAGGAAGGGACCGTGACGGTCGATGTAGCGCTGGACGGCCAACTGCCGCGCGGGGCGCGGCCGGACCTGACGGTGGCCGGCGCGATCGAACTCGAACGGCTCGAGGATGTGGTCTTCGTCGGTCGGCCTGTCGTCGGTCAGGAGGAGAGCGAGGTCGGTCTCTTCCGTCTGGACGGCGAGGGGAACGGCGCCACCCGAACCCGCGTGCTCCTGGGTAGAAGTTCGGCGAACACGATCGAAGTAATCGACGGGTTGGTTCCGGGCGATCAGGTCGTTCTGTCGGACATGTCCGCCTGGGACGAGTTCGACAGCCTCCGTATCGACTGAGCAGGAACGTCCGTCGGCCATGTCCGTCCGGGCCTTGCGTGTTGAGACTGTGCGTCCGCTAGAGTGCGCGCCCCCCAAAGCGATACGCCCGATGCGAGCACCCGCGATGCCACAAATCACGCTCTACGAACATGCACCCACGCGGTCCGCGCGCTGCCGGTGGACCCTCCTCGAGGCCGGTCTGGCTTACGAGTCGGTGGGCATCGGCGGCCAGGCCGGGCTCGCCGAGTTGCGCGCCGTCCACCCGCTGGGCAAATTGCCGGTCGCGATCATCGACGGGCGTCCCCTGTTCGAATCCGCTGCCATCGCGACCGCCATCGCGGACCTGTCACCCGAACGAGACCTGATAGCGAAACCGGGCTCGTGGTCGCGCGCGCTCCACGATCAGTGGGTCTCTTTCGCCTTGACCGAGATGGAACCGTGGCTGTGGAGCTCCGAGCTCAACAGCGTCGACGTTCTGATGCCGAAGGAGCGTCAAGTTCCCGCCATCATCGAGCAGAACAACGCACTGTTCCGGCGCAGTGCGGCGGTACTGGACGCAGTACTCGGGGAGTCGCACTACCTTGTGGAAGACCGCTTCACCGTCACCGACATCATCGTCGGCTACACCGTGAGCTGGGGCGCCGACGACGGTCTACTGGGAGGGTTCGGGAACCTGCAGTCCTATCTGGACCGCCTGCATGAACGGGAACACTGCACGTTGCCCCAACCAGGGTAGGTCGATACCAGCATCGTCACGGATTGAACCGACTGGACACGACTCTGCGGCGCTAACCCATGAAGAAGCCCTTGCGGTGCGACACGCCGAGCACCTTCTTGCACAGCGCGCAGAAGTAGACGTAGCGCTTGCCCCGGAATCCCGAGATCTCCCGAAAGTAGATGCTCACGGGATGCTCGCAGTGCGGGCAGAGCGGCGTGATGTCGCTGCGTTCTTCAGCCTGAATCATGGGTTGGTCTCCTCTCCCATGGTCTCGTTGTTGGTTGCTTCGGTGGTTCGGGCCCAGAAGGGTCTAACGAAGTGGCCCTTCCGGTGGGCCGCTACAAGAAGGACTACGGCTGCCGCCACGCAGAGTGCCAGCGCGAGGATCGATGACTCGACGCCGCTCGGGTCACCGATCAAGAGGTGATGGCCGCTCAGCCGCGATTCGAACAGGCCTTCCGCGATGGGTGGGGGAAGGCCGAACAACACGTACACGAAGTTCCACCCGAAGTGGATTCCAACAGCGAGCCAGAGGCGGCGGGTCAGCAGGTAGGCCGCGCCCAGGAGCAGGCCCGCCCCTACGGTGATTGCCAACAGGCCGCGGAGGCCCATGTCGGGGTTGCCGAAGTGTACGAAGCCGAAGAACCCGGCCGATATGGCAAGGGCGATCCAGGTGCCCAACCTCTCTTCGAGGATGCGGAGGATGACTCCGCGGGACAGAACCTCCTCGACGTACCCCGCGAACAGCGCCACGCCGAGCGCCGGAATCAGGGCAGTCCAGGAATTGACCGCGTCGACTCGGTAGTAACCCAAGGCCGCGAGCACTCCAATCGTCGCCAGCAGCAGTCCGCCGCCGATCAGCATGCCGGTTCCGACTTCCCGCGGGGCGCCCCTGAACGCCAGCTCGTCCGCGCTGCGCCGCTCCACGAAGCGGACGAAACCGATGTAGATGAAGTGAGTGACGAGGACTGCGGGGACTGCGAGGACCAGGAAGATCGCTGACGGCGGCAGGCGAATGTCCGTCAGGAGGTAGATGCCGAGCAGCAGCAGCGAGACGAGGAGGACCCCCGCAAGGATCATCGCCACGGCGATCACGATCCGCGTCAGCGGGAAGCGCAGGACCGCGCCCAGCCAGGGCCATCGCCAGTCCTTCGGTTCACCCGTCATCGTCAACCTCCCTCAACCGTGCGCGCCGTTCGGCGGCCGGTAACCCCAGGCCTTCACGGCAAATCCCCAGTTCCGGTCGACGAGGTCGACCGTCTCCGGATCGATCCGGTAGATGTTCTTGCGGTAACCCGACAGGGTTCCCAGATAGTCCGCCATCGGCTGCCTGGCTCGCTCCCAGCCCGGCAGCGCAAGTTCGTCGTAGAGCCGCTCCAGTTCGGCCATGGGGGCTCGTTCGAGATCCTCGAAGCGCACTTCGGCCAGGTGTCCTTGCGGGATCGATTCGCGGTCCCTCATGTACCGCTTCATCATCGCGGCGTAGGAGTCGAGCATGCTGCCGACGACGTCTTCAGGATCCGCGTCGTCCAGTTGGCAGATGGGCAGCACGTGCCGGTACAGGTTCGTCATCGACCGGTAGACGACGTAGGGGTTGCGCACGATGTGGATGAACTTCGCGTCGGGAAACAGGCGCAGGAGCTCCGCGGTGCGGCCGAGGTTGGTTGGGCCCTTTAGCACCAGTCGGCGACCGCCGGAGGCCAGCGTGGCCTTGCGCAGCACGTCCAGATAGGCGCGTTCCCAGCGGGCCATCTCGGAGCTGGTCAGCCGCATCGTGGCGTACTTCTCCTGGTACTTCTTCGCCCGATTGGGGAAGGAGAGGTGGTGCACGAACGACAGGTGCGACGTGTTCGCGAGCGCGATCTCCTCCTCCTGCGGCAGCTCGACGGACACGGCCATGTTGTCCATCGGGCGTGTCGCGGGCATCCCGTTCGCCACGAGGCGCTCCAGCCGGCCGCGCGCCGTCAGGAACATCGGCGCCGCGATGGCCTGGAACGTCGAGACGATGCCGAAACCCGGGTCCTGGGCGAGCAGGTTGTGCAGATGCGTGGTGCCGGATCGTCCGAAGCCGTGGACGTACAGCGGCGCCTCGTCGATCGGGATCCGGGCCATCCGCGACGGGCCGTAGCGGAGGCGCTCGGCGACCCGTAGCGGGGTCATCATCGCGCTGATCGCCAGCACCCTTGCCAGCTTGCCCCAGTAGCGGGGCGGCACGCCGCCGTTGTCCGCGATCAGCCGCAGCCACACCCCGAGCGGCGCCATCGAGAACACGTGCTGCCCGGCGGTCCTGGGGGTTTCCACGACGCTCATGCTAGCGGCGGGGAACGGTCGGAAGCCGGCCCACTGGGTGCGCCGGCGCCCTCGCCGGCTTCTGAGGAAGAACGCGCCGCGAAGCGGCGACCACTCTTCGCTCGTACATTGCGCCGGCGCGTCTCATCCAACAACATGGGCCGATCTCCTTCAACCGCGAGAACCAGCCATGAAGATCCTCCTCTACGTCCTGGCCGCACTCCTCGTCGTCGTGCTGGCGCTGTACTTCGTGTTCTTCTTCAATCCCCAGTCGGCGGAGCAGGAGGAGGTGAACGCGGCCTGGAGCCGGTTCGCCGAGGAGGTCGCGGAGATGGGCGGGGCCATCGAGAGTGCACCGTTCAACCGCGACGAACAGACCGCGGCCGCGGGGTACAGGCACCTCGCCCGCTTCCTGTCGACCTTCCTGGCCGACTTCACGGACCTGCGGAATCCGGACTACCCGCAGTTCGCGCGCTTCCCGAACAGCGTCGCCCGGATCGGCTGGGACAACCCGGACAATCCCTATCTCGCGTTTCCCGTGCGCGGCGATCACGTCTACCGGCTGCGCGGGAACACGACCAGCTTCGACCTCGTCACGATCAACGTGTACAGCGGCATGCTCGGCCATACGCCGATCAGGAGCATCCGCACGGTTTCGAGCATCGCCTCGGACGAACTCGACGTGGACGAGAACGGCGACTTCGTCCTGACGCTTGGCGCCGTACGGGCCGAGGGCGACTGGCTCAAGCTGGAACCGGACGCGTACATCGTCGTCGTACGGCGCCTGGTCTCGGACTGGGAGAAGACGGATGAGGGTCTGTGGGAGGTCGTCAACCTGACCACGCTGGGCACCGGCGCCCCCCGGCCGACGCCCGAGTCGGTCGCCCGGACGCTCGACGACGCCGCGACCCAGACCCGCTCCCTGCGGCAGTTGCTGACCCTCGTGCATCGGATCACGTTTCAGCTCGCGCTCAGGCCAAACAGGGTTTCCGAGCCCGCCGAGGCCGACCCGAACCTGCCCATGGCCGACGCCTTCCAGGCAGCTTCCCGGGGCTACTTCCGTCTGGAGGAGGATGAAGCCCTGCTGGTGGACGTGCCGGCCGCCGACTGCCGGTACACGAACATCCAGCTCGCCAACCCGTGGATGGAGTCGCTCGACTACGCCAGCCATCAGTCGAGCCTGAACCACCGCACGGCCCACGCGGACGCCGACGGCCGCGTGCGCTACGTGATCAGCCGCCGGGATCCCGGCGTCCAGAACTGGCTGGACACCGCCGGCTGGGCCGAAGGTTCGCTCTGTGCGCGGTGGACGTACTGCAGCGAGTATCCGACCGGGATCTCGGCCCAGGTGATCAAGCTGGACGAGCTGGATCAGCACCTGCCCGCCGAAACGACGAGGGTCTCTCCCGAAGAACGCGCGCGGATCATCGCGGCGCGGCAGGCCGCGATCAGCCGCCGCTATGCCGGCGGCTCCTAGGAGCCCGCGCGCCAGACACTGGGTGCGCCGGCGCCCTCGCCGGCATCCGGCGCGAAGCGCCGGCTTCTGACCCTCTGCCGCGCCTAGGCGAGCACGGGTGACCGGCGGGCCGGCCTTGAGCTCGCCGGTGTTCCCGCTGGACCGGGGGCGAAGAACCGAAGCCCGAACTCGTCTGGATCCTGTAGAGCCCGAACAGCACCGGGCGCCGCGTCACCGGAAGAGGTCAAGACCATGCAGGAAGCGACAGGAGTAGTAGAGTCCGACAACGCCATGACGAGACGACGCCTCAAGGAGGCCGGTTTCGGCGACGAACAGGTCCAGGCGCTGGTCGATGTAACCGGTGCCGAACGACGCGCGCTCAGCGCGGACATGGCCGGGTTGAAAGCGTCCGAGGAGCGCGTCAAGAGCGAGATCGCTTTGCTGCGCACAGAGTCGGGCGCCTTTCGTACCGAGATGCGGGGCGAACTCGCCGCCGTTCACACTCGCATCGACGGCCTGAGGAACGAGGTCAACGCGAGATTCGACGGCGTCAGGGACGAGATGAACGCCAGGTTCGAGAGGGTCGACGCCAAATTCGACGGTCTGGACAGCCGGCTCAAGCTCATCCTCTGGTTCATGGGAGTGGGCGTGACGCTCTACGCCGGCACGACCGTGTCCCTGGTGATGATCCTCTTCCGGGACGCCCCGGTCTGACACGGCGAAAGCGCCGCGCCGCGACAGGCCGCGATCGTCCGGCGGAATGCCGACGGTTCACAGGCGGGGAAGCGGAAGCAGTAGAGTCGATCAGCGACCATGACGAGGGACGAGGTCAACGACGGGTTCGACGATCTGAGAGACGATCTCCGAGCCGGGTTCGACAGGCTGAGCCGGCGCCTGACGATCATGATCTGGTGCCTGGGCGTCCACGTGGCGCTCTACGCCGGTACTACCGTCTTCCTGGTGATCCTTCTCTTTCGGGAGGGCGTGTTCTGAAACGGCAGGTCCGTTCATGGCTGTGTGGCACGGTCGCCCTGATCACCGTGGCCGCCCTCGCAGCCCCCGGACCTCCACCCTCCGACGAAGCCTGCTCGCCCGGTGCGGAGACTCTCTGTCTCCACGACGGTCGCTACGAAGTGCGGGCGACATGGCGGACCTCGGCCGGCGAGAGCGGGTCGGCTCAGGTCGTGCCGCAGGCCGGCGCGGACTCCGGCCTGTTCCGGTTCTTCGACGCCGAGAACTGGGAGATCCTTGTCAAGGTGCTCGACGCCTGCGCGGTGAACGACCACTACTGGGTGTACGCCGCCTCGACGACGGATCTGGGCTACGCGATCCGCGTGACGGACACGGCTACGGGCGATATCAAGGAGTACACGAACGAGCCCGGACGACCGGCGCCCGCAATCACTGACGCCAAGGCGTTTCCCGACAGTTGCGGGCCGTTGCCGCCGACGCTGGCGTCGCCCGGTTCCATCGCTGTCGAGTGGGGCGTCTGGGAGGCCAATGTCGTCTACGACAGCATCGGCACTCCGTTCGCGGCCGACTTCGACGGCGACGGCGACGACGACGTACTGCTGGCGCCCGCCGGTGCGCCCGCAGGTTCCGATCCGGCGCACGAAAGGGTCGGCGTCATCCTCCTGAACCGGGGCGACTTCACCTTTGAGGTCGCTGCCGGGGATCGCCCGCGGGGCGTACATCCAGCCAAGATCCTGATGGCCGACTTTGACGGGGATGGCAGAAACGACTTCTTTGTCAGTGACAGCGGCTACGACTTTCCGCCGTTCCCCGGCTGGCGTAATCAGTTGCTGCTCGGGACTGCCGGCGGGTACCGGGATGCCACGGACCGGCTGCCGGGAGATCGGACCGGCTATTCGCACGGCGCCGCGTCTGGGGACGTCGACGGTGACGGGGACGTGGACATTCTGGTGGCCAACAACGGAGGCGAGTGGATCGACGGACCTTACTTCCTGATGAACGATGGCCGAGCCAACTTCGCCCCGGACACGGAGAGGATTCCGGAAGAGATGAACGAGGACTCGCGCCGTTGGCCTTGGGTAGTCGAATTGGCCGACTTGGACGGCGACGGTCACTTGGATCTGCTCGCGGGAGCAAACGGGCGCCTTCCGGGAAACAAGTCCTTCGTGTACTGGGGTTCCGCGGCGGGGCGGTATCGCGACGAGGACGTGACGGCCCTTGCGGCGCCCGGCTTCATCACCGCCTACGGTGGCGGGGAGGTTATCTCCACGGCCGTGGACGACGTCAACGCAGACGGGCGACCGGACCTCCTCCTCGGCGGCTATGACGACGGATGGAGGTCAGAGGACCGGCAGCCGTGGCGAGGCGTGCAACTACTGGTGAATCGCGGTGGGCGAGTGTTCGTCGACGAAACGCCAAGTCGCCTCGGCCCGAGCGCCTGGTCGGCCGGAGAGCCCTGGCATGTGCGACATCGCTTCTTCGACTTCAACGGCGACGGCGCGGTCGACATCGCGCCACAGCTGTATGCCGAGGAAGCGAACGTGCTGGCATGGCTGAACGACGGAACGGGACGCTATGCGGTTCTGAAGAGCACCGAGTTCGGCAGTGCCGATGCGCTGCAACTCTTCGCGTCGGGCCTGACCATCCGCGCCGCTGGCAGCTTCAAGTACATGTTTTTCTTCGGCGACGGTACGTATCTCGCGGCGAACGCTGGAATCGTGGTCAACGGTGCTGTGATCGAGCCGCAAGACTGACCTTGGCCCGGCACGCAGCTGCCGAGGCGTCAGTGGAAGCCACGTGCTGGGCTGGCCGGTTGGAAGCGCGCCTCCAAGCGGGGCGGTGACTCGTGGGAGGTGGGCGGACGCGATCCGCGGTTCCCGGCGAGTTCAGAGCGCTTGGCGGAAGGACCCGGCCGCACAATCGGGGTCGATCGCGAGCACGGCGACCAGTTTCTCGACGTACTGAAAGCGAACCTCGGCATTCTGCTTGCGCCCGGGACCCTTGGGTAGGCCCCGGAAGGTCCGGCCGTTCCATCTGACCCACCATCGGTGTGTCTTCAGGGTCCGTTCGTGGCCAGGAGCGCACAGGTCGAGCATGCGCCAGATCGCGTTCAGACGTACGAACCCCTTCGTGCCCATCGAACTGCGGTGGGTCGCTCAGGCTGCGAGCGCGCTTGGCGAAAGCTCCTGTGCTGGAGCGTTGGCGGAGAGCGCCGGGGCCTCGACGTGCTGGACCTCGATGCCGAGATCGGGGGTCGAGCGCTCCAGCCGGAGATCCAGGTCGTTCGGTGTTTCGCCCTTCCGAACTCGCTCCCGCGCGGCTTCCCACCGTGCCTCGGCCCCAGGGTCCTCCGTATGGAAGAAGTCCCGGGCTTCCCGCCGAAAGTCCTCGGGACTCGGCGCATCTGACGCGATGTCTACGAGAACGCATCGCAGCGACTCAACGAACTCCTGGTACGCCTCGTTCAGGGTTCGGCCGAACCCCAGAAGGCTGCCCGGATTCACGCCGCTGAGCTGGAACTCGCCGCTCTCCTCGTCGCGGATGGCCAGGGCCCGGCCGCGGACGCGAATCGAGACGATGTAGCCCTCGCCGAGGACGGGACCTCCACTCTCGAAGAACAGTGCGTACTCGGCCATGTCATCTCCCGTGGTGAGGCGCGTACGGCCTGACGATTCGAGCGCCGTGCGCGAGCAACGAACCCTGCATTCTGCGGCACCGCTCATCTTCGGTCAAGGCTGCCGGGCGGGAGATCGTAGCGCGGCGCGGGTAGGCAGCCTCGACGGCGGGCGACGCCGGGGGCCTCTGTGGCACAGGGCGTCCGGGCGTCAGCGAGCGCGGGCGGTGGGTCGGCTTGGTGGCGGTTGCGACCGTGGCGGTGAACTGCGGCCAGCACGTGCATTTGCGACGCCGACGATTGTCAGCAGCGACCTTCACTCCCTCGCGCTCGATCAGCCGGCGCGATTCCGTTTCCCACTCGCCATCGGTTCGGTGCCTCGACAGCACCCAAACCACATCCAGTCCAGGACCGCCGTCGAGGCGCACCAGAAACTGCTCCCCTGGCTGGCCTCAGACGTCTCGCATCATCAGCGATTCGGTCTGCCGGGATCGTTGGGGCGGCTTTCCCGTCACGCGAGCACTTCCTTCACCACCTGCGCCTTCTCGACGCCGGTCAACCGCGCATCCAGCCCCTGGTGCCGGTACGTGAACCGCTCGTGGTCGATGCCGAACAGGTGCAGCACCGTGGCCTGCAGGTCGTGGACGTGGACCGGATCCTTGACGATGTTGTAGGAGAAGTCGTCCGTCTCGCCGTGGACGACGCCGCCCTTCACCCCGCCGCCGGCCATCCAGATGCTGAAGCAGCGCGGGTGATGGTCGCGGCCGTAGTCGTCCGCGGTCAGGGCTCCCTGCGAGTAGATCGTCCGGCCGAACTCGCCGCCCCAGATGACCAGGGTCTCGTCGAACAGGCCGCGCTCCTTCAGGTCCTGGATCAGCGCCCAGGCGGCCCGGTCGACGTCGCGGGCCTGGGCCGGCAGGACGGTCGGGAGGACCCGGTGGACGTCCCAGCCCCGGTGGTAGATCTGGACGAAGCGCACCCCGCGCTCGACCAGGCGCCGCGCCATGAGCGCCGCGTTCTGGAACTTGCCGGGCTGCCGAGCCTCTTCGCCCCAGCGTTCCCAGGTGCTCTCGGGCTCGGCCGAAAGGTCGGCCATTTCGGGCACCGAGGACTGCATGCGGAACGCCATCTCGTACTGCTCGATCCGGGCCAGCGTTTCCGGGTCTCCGACCTGGGCGTGACGCAGCCGGTTCAGCTCGCCCATCCCGTCGAGCACGCGCCGGCGCACGTCCGGCGAGACTCCCTGCGGGTCCTTGAGGTAGAGCACCGGTTCGTCGCCGGTCTGGAGGCCGACGCCGGCGTACTCGGGCGACAGGAAACCGGCGCTCCAGAGCTTGGCCGAGATCGCCTGGATGCCGGCGGACGGATGGCTGCGCTCCGCGTTCATCACGACGAAGGTCGGCAGGTCCTCGTTCATGCTGCCGAGGCCGTAGGCGAACCATGAGCCGATGCACGGCCGGCCGGGAATCTGCTGGCCGGTCTGGATGAAGGTGATGCCGGGTTCGTGGTTGATCGCGTCCGTGTGCATGGAGCGGATGATCGCGATGTCGTCCGCCATGCTCGCCGTGTGCGGCAGGAGCTCGGAGAACCAGGCGCCGTTCCCGCCGTGCTGCGAGAAGTCGAAGACGGACGGCGCGATCGGGAAGCGCGACTGGCCGGACGTCATCGTGGTCAGCCGCTGCCCCTGGCGGATCGAGTCGGGCAGATCCTGGTCGAAGTACTCCTTCATCTTCGGCTTGTAGTCGAGCAGGTCCATCTGCGGCGGCGCGCCCATCATGTGGAGGTAGATGCACTGCTTCGCCTTCGGCGCGAAGTGGGGCAGGTCGGGCAGCCCGCCGAAGCGGTCACGGGCGACCGGCAGGGCGAAGGCGTCGTCGGCGAACAGGCTGGCCAGCGCCAGGCCGCCGATGCCTCTCGCGGCGGTGCCGAAGAACTGACGCCTCGTCTCGGCTCGAACGGTTTCCTTGAACGGGTCCATCTCGGGCGCCTCCGGCTTACTTGTTGAGTGTTTCGTCCAGGTTCATCAACTGGCTTGCCAGCATCGTCCAGGCCGCCGACTCGTCGGCCGGCAGCGCGGCGTCGTGCTGCGATTCGCCGACGTCGACGAGCTTCCTCGCTTCCGCCTGATCCGTGCGGTAGACGTCGATCAGGCTGTCGTACGTCTGCTTCGCGACCGCCCGCTCGGCGTCGTCGAAGGGCCGGGCCAGGAGCCGGGTCGTGAGGTAGTCGAGCCGTCGGTCGAAGTCGTCGCCCGCCTCCCGCATCGCGCGCTGGGCGAGGTAGCGTGACGCCTCGACGAACTGGGTGTCGTTCATCGTGACCAGGGCCTGGAGCGGCGTGTTCGTGCGCTCGCGGCGCACCACCGAGTGCTCGCGGTTGCCGGCGTCGAAGATCGTCATCGAGGGCGGCGGGGCGGCGCGCTTCCAGAACGTGTAGAGGCTGCGCCGGTAGAGCTTGTCTCCCGAGTCTCTGCGGTAGCGGTACGTGTTGCTCGAGTTCATTGCGACCCGCTGCCAGTGCCCCTCCGGTTGGTACGGCTTGACGCTCGGGCCGCCGATCTTGCGCACCAGGAGGCCGCTGGCCGCGAGCGCGGTGTCTCGGACCATCTCCGCGTCCATCCGGAACCGGGGGCCGCGCGAGAGCAGCCGGTTGTCGGGATCGTGCTCCAGCTTGTCCGGGGTCAGGGTGGCCGCCTGCCGGTAGGTCGAAGACAGGACGAGTCGCCGGAAGAAGCCCTTGACGTCCCAGTCCGACTCCCGGAACTCCGTCGCCAGGTAGTCGAGGAGGTCGGGGTGTGTCGGCACGTCGCCCTGGGCGCCGAAGTCCTCGCTCGTGGTGACGAGGCCGGTGCCGAAGAGCTGCTGCCAGTAGCGGTTCACGGTGACCCGCGCCATCAGCGGATTCGACTCGTCCACCAGCCAGTGGGCGAGGCCCAGCCGGTTGCGGGGGAGGTCCTCCGGCATCGCGGGCAACGCCGCGGGCGTTCCGGCGAGGACGCGCTCGCGCGGCTGGTCGTAGTTGCCGCGGTACAGCACGTGGGCGGCAGCCTCGCTTCCCGGCATCTCCTGCATGACATGGGTGACCGTGCCGCGGCGGCGGAGTTCCCGCCACTCGGCGTCGATCTCGAGTCGCCGGTCGGCGAGGCGGCGGTACTCCTCGTCGTTCGTGTGGACGTAGCTGAGAAGGAGAGCCTGGCGCTCGTCCGCGGTCAGGTCGGCCGGTCCCTTGGCCGTGGCGTCGCGGATGGCGCTCCACTCCGAGAGGACCCTTGCCTCTTTGACCGAGAGGACGCGGTCGAAGACGCGCACGTCGGCGACCCCTCCGCCGGCGAAGTACTGGGCGCTGCCCTCCGTTCGCCGGTCGTGGCGGCCGAGGTAGAAGGGCCGGTCGGTGCGGATGCGGCCCTGGACCTTGGCGAAGAACTCGCTGCCCTGTTCGGGGACCCGGTCGCCGTCGCGGTAGATGTGCAGGCCGCCGCGCTCGCCGGAACCGTCGTGGGTGAAGACGATGTGCGTCCACTCGCCGGGCGTCAGCCGCTGCGTGTTGTTCGGATTGATCGAGATGCTGGTCGCGCCCCGGCCCGGCCCGGCGCGGTCGCCCCGGAGACGGAAGTGGAGCTCGCGCGCGCCGAGCGTGACCTGCCAGCCGCGGTCGGCCTCGTGCGGGTCGCTCTGGCTGGCGACGGTGTAGCTGCCCTCGGCTTCGGGCATGTGGATCCACATGGCGAGCGAGAACGGCGTGTCGGTGTCGAGCTCCAGCGGCGGGAGCTCGGCCGAGGACTTCTCGCCGAAGAACAGGGCCGGCAGTCCGCGTGGCCCGGGCTCGGTCCGGACCTCTCCGTGCAGCGAGATCGGCTTCCGCTCGCCGCCGATGACGACGGCGGGTTCGGCGCCGCCGTCGAGGTTGAGACGGAGCAGTTCCGGGCCGGCGCCCAGCGGCGCGTCGATCTGGCGGTGCGCGTCGTTCGCGAGCCAGTCGGCGAACGCCGGTTCGACGGCGTCGACACGCTCTGCCATCGCGTCCTCGATCTCGCCGACTTCGGCGCGCAGCCTGTACCAGGTGTCGCGGTCGTCTTCGTGGGGCACGACGAGCGTTGGCGGCGGGTCGGAGATGTTGCCGTCCATCACGTACTGCGTCGTGTTCCGGAAGAACGCGGTCAGTGCGTAGAACTCTCGCTGGCTGATCGGGTCGAACTTGTGGTCGTGGCAGGTCGCGCAGCCGACGGTCAGGCCCATGAAGACGCTGCCGATCGTCTCGGCCCGGTCCTTGGCGTAGATCGCCTCGTACTCCTCGATCACGACACCGCCCTCGTTCGTCGTGATGTTGTTGCGCTGGAAGCCGGTGGCGATCAACTGGTCGAGGGTCGGCTCCGGCAGCAGGTCGCCGGCGATCTGGTCGACCGTGAACCGGTCGAAGGGGAGGTTCTCGTTGAACGCCTTGATGACCCAGTCGCGGTAGGCGTACATCTCCCGGTAGTTGTCGATGTGGATGCCGTGGGTGTCGCCGTAGCGGGCCGCGTCGAGCCAGTAGCGGGCGCGGTGCTCGCCCCAGTGAGCCGAGGCGAGGAGACGGTCGACGAGCCGCTCGTAGGCGCCGTCTTCCGCGTCGTCGAGGAATGTCGCCAGCGTGCCGGGATCGGGGGGCAGCCCGGTCAGGTCGAGGGCGGCGCGACGGGCGAGCGTGCGGCGGTCCGCTTCCTCGGCCGGCGTGAGGCCGTCCTCTTCGAGCCGCGCCAGGATGAAGCGGTCGAACGGATCGCGGGCCCAGGTCTCGTCTTTGACTTCGGGCGGCGCCGGCCGGTCGATGGCCGCGAAGGACCAGTGCTCGTCCCAGGGAGCGCCCTGCTCGATCCAGCGCGTGAGCGTCGCGATCTGGTCGCCGGAGAGCGACTTCTGCGACACCTCGGGCGGCATCCGCCGGAGTGCGTCTTCGTGGTTGATGCGCTCGACCAGCAGGCTCGTGTCGATGTCGCCCGGGACGACCGCGGGACCGCGCGGCCGGTTGCTGCGGCCAGCGGGAGGCCGCGCGCTGAACGCGCCGTCACGGGTGTCGAGCCGGAGGTCCGCCTCTCGCGTCGCCTCGTCCGGCCCGTGGCAGGCGAAGCAGTTGTCGGAGAGGATCGGCCGGACGTCGCGCTGGAAGTCGACGGCGGGCGCCGGCTCGGCGGCCGTCGCGCCGAACGACGCCGCGGGGCCGCAGATGGCAATCGCCATCGCTACCGGGTACAGGCGGAACGTTCTGTGATGCATGGAGACAGTAGAGGATAAACCACACCGGGGGCGCCGGCCGTCAGTCCGGCTCCTTGCTAGCTTCCGATGCGCCCCGCGCCCGCTGAGGGGACGTGAACATGATCGAAGAAGTCCTGTCTTTCTGGTTCGAAGAGAACGGCCCCAAGCAGTGGTGGACGAGAGACCCTCGGTTCGACGCGGAGATCCGCTCACGGTTCGGCGCACTCCACGGCCGCGCGGTTCTGGGCGAGCTTTACGGCTGGCGTGACACGCCGGAGGGCCGGCTCGCGGAGATCATCGTGCTCGACCAGTTCTCGCGGAACCTCTATCGCGACGATGCCCGCGCCTTTGCGGCCGACGGGATGGCGCTCGCCCTGGCGCAGGAGGCGGTGCGGGTCGGCGCCGATCAGGCGGTCTCGCCGGTCCGACGGCAGTTCGTCTACATGCCCTACCAGCACAGCGAGTCGCGGCAGATCCACGAAGAAGCGATGCGGCTGTTCGAGAGTCTGGAGGATCCGGAGAGTCTCGACTACGAGCGCCGGCACAAGGCGATCATCGATCGCTTCGGCCGCTACCCGCATCGCAACCAGGTCCTGGGTCGTCGGTCTACGGACGAGGAGATCGCGTTCCTGAGGGAGCCAGGATCGTCGTTCTGATGGGCGGCTCCATGTTGTTCCCTGGTTCGTGAGCCGGCGCCGCTACTGGATTTCCACCTCTTCGTAGTCACCGGGCCTCATTACAGCGTCTTCGCCTCGAAGTCGAGTACGTCCTGGACGCTCGCCGGATCGACCCCGGGGAACCACTCAAGGAACTGTTCGACCGAGGCACCGTCTCGCAGGTTCGCGAACAGTGCGGCAACCGGTACCCGGCTGCCTCGGAACACCCAGGCGCCGCTGACCTTGTGCGGGTGTTGCTCGACCGCGGTACATCTCTGCCAGTGCATGACGCCTTCCCCCTGGGCCATGCAGTGACGATACCAGTCGTCTTCCCGTGGGAAGGGCTCCATCATCGTGTGGACGGTCATGTCGATGGCGTAGTACGTTGACGGACATGGCGACCTTGACTGTCCGAATCGACGACCGACTCGACGCTCAGCTTCGCGATCTGGCGGCCCGCACCGGTGTTGGAACGGGCGCGTTCGTGCGTGAGGCGATACGCCGCCGGTTGTTGGTGGTGCGCCTCGAGGAGTTGCGCCGGGCCATGGGGCCGTTCGCCGAAGCCTGCGGCTGGTCGACGGATGAGGACGTGTTTCGCGAGGTCTCGTGAGGGTTCTCGTCGCGGTGGTTGGGGCCGCGGTTCTGCTACTGGTTTCGGCGCTGGCTTGCTCGACGGCCGCGGTCACGGCGCCGCCGTCAGTTCCCGTCGAGGCGCCGTCCCCCGCAGCACCGGAGCCCGCGTCGGCTCCTCCGCCGACCTCCGTCCTCGACGGCATCTTCACCGAGGCCCAGGTGGAACGAGGCCGGGTCGGCTACGACGCGCACTGCGCCGAGTGCCACGGCGAGGGCCTCGGCGGCGGCGAGATGGCGCCGGGCCTGACTGGCGTGGCCTTCAGATTCCGCTGGCGCGGGCTCAAGGTGGCGGACATCTACGACAGCGTCGAGTCGACGATGCCGCCGGAAGAGCCTGCGACGCTCGGCGACCAGACCTACATCGACATCGTCGCCTTCCTGCTGAGCGCCAACGGGTACCCGACAGGCGACCGGGAGCTGGGGGCGGACCCTTCGGTGCTGGACCGTATCGCGGTCGAGCGGATGCCTCCATAGAGCAAGCCGCCTCGGTCTCGTTCCGCTGACCACTGGGTGCGCCGGCGCCCCCGCCGGCTGCCGCCGAAGGCGGCGAGGAGAACGCGCCGCGAAGCGGCGACCATTCTGTGCCGCCTACGGCTCGGCGTACTCCAGCGCGAACACGAACAGGTTGTTCGCGAAGCCGGGCTTCAACTCCGGCGTCAGCCGCAGGAAGCTCGAGGTTGTCGCCGAGATTCCGGTGCTCACCGCGACGTACTGCGTGCCGTCGACGGCGTAGGTGATCGGGTAGCCGGTCACCGGTGCACCCAGGTTCACCTCCCACAACACCTCGCCGGTCTCCTGGCTGTAGGCCTTGAAGCGGCCGTTCACATCGCCGCCGAAGAGCAGGCGCCCGCCGGTCGCGACGAGCGAGGTCGTCGACGCGCGCTGCTCGTGTAGCCACACGGTCTTCCCGGTCTCGGCGGAGATCGCGTAGACCGTGCCGAGGTTCTCCGTGCCGGGGGCCAGTTCGTGGCGGACGCTCAGGGCGTAGTACGGGTGGGACGCGCTCGGGTCCGTCGTCGTCAGCGTCGGCATGCACATGTTGCGGAGCGGGTAGTACAGCGTGTTCGTCTCCGGGTTGTAGGCGCCGGCCTCCCAGTCCTTGCCGCCGTGCATGTTCGGGCAGATCAGCCGCTCTTCTTCCAGGGCGTTGAAGATGACTTCCGGATTCTCGGTGGCCCTGCCGGTCTCGCCGTCGATGTTCTGGATCACGTTCTGGTAGACGGTCGGCCGCGCCCAGAGGAACTCGCCGGTCTCGCGGTCGATCGAGTAGACCAGCGCCGTCTTGCCGGGGATCCCGGTGATCACCTTGCGGACCTCGCCCGGTTCGATGTTCGGGTTGATCCACGGCACTTCGTCGGGATCCGGCGCGACCGCCGTCTCGACGACGAGGCGCTCGAACGGATGGTCCAGGTCCCAGTGGTCGTTCATGTGCTGGTAGTGCCAGACGATCTCGCCGCTGTCCGCGTCGAGCGCGAGAGTCGAGTTGTGGTACAGGTGCTTGTTCTCGACCCCGCCGAGCATGAACTTGGGCGCCGGCGCGGTGACCGAGGTGCCGGCGAACACCAGGTCGAGTTCCGCGTCGTAGCTCGGCGGCATCCAGGAGCCGACGTGCGCCCGCTCTTCGAAGGGCACGTCGCCCCAGGTCTCGTCGCCCGGTTCGCCCGGAGCGGGAATCGTGCGCCGCCGCCAGAGCTCCTCGCCGGTCAGAGCGTCGTGGGCCGTGATCACGCAGGCGTCGGGCCCGGCGCGCGGCGAGCAGCTCCGGCCGGAGAACGCCTTGCCGTTGCCGATGATCGGGCCGGCGCCCTGGAGGGCCGGGTGGGTGCGGTAGTCGAGGACCATCGTCTCCCAGACCATCTTCCCGGTCTCGGCGTCGAGCGCGAAGAGGTGGTCGTCGACGCTCGTGTCGATGATCAGGTTCGCGTAGATCGCGATGTTCCGGTTGTTCTGGGACAGGAAGCCTCCGACGTAGTCCTTCGCGTCCTCGGGGATCTTGCGCCGGTGCTCCCAGATCAGGTCGCCGGTCGCCGCGTCGAGCGCCTGGATCACGTCGTTCGGGTTCGGCATGTACAACACGCCCCGGTAGGCCAGTGGAGTGCCGGTCTGGCTGCCGTCGTTGAGCGACCGCGTCCACACCATGCGCAGGTCGCCGACGTTTTCCGGCGTGACCTGGTCGAGCGGGCTGTAGCCCCAGCCGTTCGCGGTGCGCCGCCAGGACAGCCAGTCCCCGGGCGCCGGGTTCTCGAGCATCTCGTCGGTGACGGGGACGAAGGCGTCGCCGGACTGGGCGCTCGCGATCGCGACGCCCAGGATCTGAGTAGAGACCGCCGCGGCGACGATCAGGTGTCCGTACCGCTTCTGCATCGGGAACCTCTCTTCTGTGTGACCGGAGCCGTAGAGTACTCCCCACTGGGTGCGCCGGCGTCCCCGCCGGCTGCCGCCGAAGGTTCCGAGGAGCGATCCGTTCTGGAGTCGATCCAGAATCACCTGCAGGGCCGCGGCCGCCGCGGCGTCGTCGCCTCGTCAGCAAACCATGTTGTAGGTTCGCCTGATGCTCACCGCCCTCCGCCTGCGGAACTTCAAGAACTTCGCGGACGAGACGCTGCGGATGGGACCGTTCACCGTGCTGGTGGGCGCCAACGCCAGCGGCAAAAGCAATGTCCGGGACGCGCTCCGGTTCCTGCACGGCATCGGCCGTGGGTACCGACTCGCAGACATCATTGGCGGGAAGTACGGTGCCGGCGGTCAGGTGGAGTGGGAGCCGATTCGCGGCGCGATCGACGAGATCGTCCGCTTCGGGGAGGACTCGTTCCGCCTGACGGTGAACATGAAGCACAAGTGGCTGGAGGAATCCGGTCGGGAGTGCTTCCGGCCGTGGGAGTACGACTTGGAGGTAGGCCGCGAACCGAACCGAGCCTCGCCGTTCCGCGTGAGCCACGAGAGCCTCCGTTACCTGGGCGAGACGACGTTCACCAGCCGAACTGATGGAGCAGACCTGGTTCGCGAGGACGCGAATCGCGTCTCCATGCCGATTCGAATGGCCGGGGGCGAGCAGGGGGAGACCGGATTCCACCTTGACGTGAGCCGCGACTTCCCGGCGCTGTTGGCGGTCCAGAAGGACGAGGATGTCTCCCGCCATCACAGCGGTCAGGCCGAGCTGATGCAGGGCATGCTGGCCAACATGCGGTTTCTGGACTTCTCGCCCGCCCGGATGAGGCGGTCCGCGTTCCCGGGTCAGACAGTGCTCGGCGACCGCGGCGACAACCTGCCGACGGTGCTCAAGGACATCTGTGCCGACGACAAGCGGAGACGGGTTCTCGTGGAATGGGCGCGCGAGCTGACGCCGATGGACGTGGAGGACTTCGAGTTTCCCGTCGACCCGACGACGGGCAGGGTCCAGCTTGCCCTGCGAGAGGCAGGCGGCAGAACGGTTTCCTCCTATGCGGCATCGGACGGGACGCTACGGTTTCTCGCCCTGTTGGCGGCGCTGGTGACTGCCGACGGGTCCGCATTGGCGGCGCTGGTCCACCCGGACCGGGCCGGCCTCTACGTTTTCGAGGAGATCGAGAGCGGCATTCACCCGTCTCGCCTGCGCCTGCTGGTCGACCTGATCGAGAGCCAGGTGGCAAAGGGGCACATGCAGGTGCTGGCGACGACCCATTCACCGGCTCTGCTGGCCATGGCCAACGAGGAGACGTTCAAGCACACGTCCGTGATCTGCCGGCGGCCCGAGACGAACGATGCCGTGATTCGGCCGGTCGGCGAGCTGCCGGATGCCGAGCGCCTGCGCGAGTCTCAAGGCCTGGGCCGGCTTCATGCGTCCGGCTGGATGGAGGACGCTGTTTTCTTCGCTGGCGACGGAACCGACGGATCGTGAACATCGTCGTCGTCCCCGAGGACTTCCGTAAAGACCAGTACCTCCTCAAGCCGCTCTTCGAGCGGCTCTTCAGGCAACTCGGGAGGGCGTCCGCCCGCGTGGTGGTCTGTCAGGAGCCCCTGCTCGGCGGCATCGGCGAAGCGTTGAAGTCGGAGCGTCTGACCGAGGTCGTCGATCGTTACCGGGGCATGGCGGACCTCTACGTTCTCTGCGTGGACCGGGACGGCGAGAAGGGACGGCGAACGCGACTGGACGCCATCGAAGAGGAGTTCGGCGCCACGCAGCCGTTTCTCGCGGAGAACGCCTGGGAAGAGCTGGAGACGTGGACGCTTGCCGGGCTGGAACTGCCGTCGAAGTGGCGCTGGTCCGATGTCCGTGCCGAAGTCAACGTGAAGGAGCGCTACTTCGACAAGCTGGCCAGCGAGAGAGGCGTTGCCGACGCTCCGGGCGGCGGCCGGAGACCCCTGGGCGAGGAAGCGGCGCGCCGTATCGACGCCATCCGCCGGAAGTGCCCGGAGGACTTCGATGCTCTCGCGCAGCGGCTGGAAACCCTCGTGGCGGCCGCCTGACACGCAAGTGCCGCTGAACGGTCGGCTTCAAGAAGAGCGATGAGCCGAGGAATCGAGGGTGTCGTGCTGGGCGACGACGCGCCGGAGGAAGCGCGCGAGGCCCTGAACGATGTCCTGAAGCAGGTGTCCGAGGATCTGAGGGCGGAGTAGGCACCAGCTAAGCTAGCCGGCAATGCCACACAACAAGGTCGGGTTCGTCTCGGCTGCCGTAGCGGCAGCCGCCCTGTTCATCCTCGCGCCGCCGCCCGCCCCGGCCCAGGAAGCCGGCACGCTCGCCGGTGACGACGTCGTCTCGCTCCTCGTCCGCCTGGGCGTGAACGACACGGCCGCCCGCGACTGGGACGGCTCGCTCGAAGTGTCGGGCGGCGAACTGCTGGGCCTCCGCGACTGGCGGCCGCGGCCCGGCAACGAGGTCGAGGGCGCCGCCTGGAAGCTGGACAGCTACCAGGGGCCGAACTACAGGCCCGGCGCGATCCACGATACGCAGACGGTCGGTCCGGTCGAGTACGTCCGGTCGCCCGGACTGGTCGTCGACGTGCGCGGCAACGGCGGCTCGCGCCTCATGTTCGCCACGGCGGGCGGCGAGTTCGAGGTCCGGCTCGCCGACGTCGCGGTCGGCCGGCGGCTGCGGTTCCTGGGCGGCGACGTGACGGTCGAGCGCGTGCCCGGGGTCGAGCGGATGACGTCCGACGACTACCAGAACGACTTCGCGACGATCCTCGGCGGTGACGGCGACGAAGTCTGGGCCGCCTGGCTCGGCTACCGCGACAACGCGAACGAGGTCCTGGCGCGCCGCTTCGACGGACAGGGCTGGGGCGAGGTCCAGACCCTGACGGAGCAGCCCGGCGACCACTTTCTCGTGAAGATGGGCCGCGACGGGGATGGCCGCCCCTGGGTCGTCTACTCGGCTCAGGTCGATGGCAACTGGGATCTCTACGCCCGCGTCCTGGACGGCGATGCCTGGTCGGCGGCGGAACGGCTGACCGAAGCGCCGCAGCCGGACGTGTTCCACAACCTGGCGACGGACGCGGAAGGCAATCTCTGGGTGGTCTGGCAGGGCTTCCGCGACGGCGCCGCCGACATCTTCGCCCGCCGCCACGACGGCGAACGCTGGTCCGGGGCGGAGCAGGTCTCGTCGTCGCCTGCGAACGACTGGGAGCCGGTGATCGTCGCCGACTCGAAGGGCGGCGTCTACGTCGGCTGGGATACCTACGATGCCGGCAACTACGACGTGATGGTCCGCCGCCACGCCGGCGGCGAGTGGGGCGAGGAGATGTCGGTCGCCTCGACGGCCAAGTACGAGGCGCACATCAGCCTCGCCGTCGACGGCCAGGACCGCGTCTGGGCGGCGTGGAACGAGAGCGGAGTCAACTGGGGGAAGGACACCGGCTGGGTGCTCAACCGGGAAGGCACCCGGCTCTACGAGTGGCGCACGATGAACGTCGCGGTCCACGACGGCTGGGAGTGGCGCTCGCCGGCCGCGGACATCAATGAGGCGCTACCCGAAGAACTCCAGGGCTACGACGACTTCCCCGTGCTGTTCCCTGATGCCGACGGACGCATCTGGCTCCACTTCCGGCACCGGACCACCCGCCAGGCCGACATCCTCAGCGAGTCCCCGGCCCACCGGGCCTCCTGGGAGGTCTGGAGCACGACGCTCCAGGGAGACCGCTGGCTCCGGCCGCAGCACATCCCCATGACGCGCTTCCGGCAGGATGCCCGCTGGGGTCTGGCGTCGGACGGCAACGGCGATGTCTGGGCCGCCTGGCCGACGGACAACCGGGACTACGACGGGTTCCTGTTCGAGCACGCCGACGTCTACGCCGCGAAGCTGCCGCGGCTTGAGACGAAGGTCGTGCCGCCGAAGCTGGTGGGTCGCATCGTCGACGAGGTGCCGGCCTACGTGATCCACGAGAACGAGGCGGAGGACCTGGAGAGGATCCGCAGCTACGAGATCGAGTCCGAAGGGAAGACGTACCGCATCTACCGCGGCGATACCCACCGCCACACCGAGATCTCGATGGACGGCAACAACGACGGTTCGCTGATCCAGACCTACCGCTACGCGATGGATGTGGCCTCGCTCGACTTCCTGCTGGCCAGCGAGCACAACTTCCTGGGCGGCCCGGACATCGAGTACATCAACTGGCTGCTGCACCAGACGGTCGACGTCTTCTCGGTCTCCGGCCGGTTCCAGCCCTTCTACGGCTACGAGCGCAGCATCTCCTTCCCCGACGGCCACCGGAACATCCTGTTCGCGGAGCGCGGCAAGCCGACCCTGCCGGTGACCGAGGCGGAACGGACCCACGAGGAGGGCGCGGCGAGGCTCTACGAGTACCTGAAGGAGCACGACGGCATCGCCATCTCCCACACGTCGGCCTCGAACATGGGGACCGACTGGCGCGACAACGACCCGGAGGTCGAGCCTCTGGTCGAGATCTACCAGGGGGACCGGGTCTCGAACGAGTACGAAGGCGCGCCGAGAGCCGCACGCACCGGCAACCTGCGCTCGGCGCCGGGAGGCTTCCGGCCGGAAGGCTACGTCTGGAACGCCTGGGCCAAGGGCTACAAGCTCGGCGTCCAGGCCGCGTCGGACCACCTCTCGACCCACATCTCCTACGCCGCCACGATCGCCGAGGAGTTCACGCGCGAGGGGATGCTCGACGCGATGAAGAAGCGCCACAGCTACGGCGCGACGGACAACATCATCCTTGACTACCGGCTGCGGACGGGCGGCAGGGAGTACCTCCAGGGCGACATCCTGACCGCGGACGGCGACTTCCGGTTGAGCGTCCGGGTCATCGGCACGACGCCGATTCGCCAGATCGACATCATCCGCGACCAGACCTTCCTCTACAACCGCCAGAACCTGGAGGCCGACGTCAGCCTCGAGTTCGCCGACGCCGACGTCGAGCCGGGCGAGCACCTCTACTACGTGCGCGTGATCCAGGTCGACGGCAACATGGCCTGGTCGTCCCCGATCTGGGTGACGGTAGAGTAGGCCGCCGTCATGAAGGACTCTGTCGCAACCGTTCCGTCAAGCCCGTACCTGGTTTCCGGCTCGCGGCTCGCGGCGTGCGCCGCGGTCCTGTGCGGCCTGCACTGCGCGCTCACGCCGGTCCTGGTCGTGGCGGCGCCCGCGCTCGCGCTCTCCGAAGGCGTCGAACGGGCCGCCTGGGCCGGGACCGTCCTTCTCGGCGCGGCGATGCTCCTGCTGGGCCCGGCCCGCAGGAACGCGCCCGTGATCCTCACCTTCGCCGGGGGAGCGGTGCTGTGGGCGGCCTCCCTGGCGGGCTGGCTCGAACCGCTGCCCGAAACGCTGACCTCGTCCGCCGGCAGCCTCACGATCGCAGGGGCCATGGTGCTGAGCGCCCGCCTCTGCCACGCCGCCTCGTGCGAGGTATGCGCCGAGGAGGAGCAGGCGAACCACGCAGCCTGACCGCGAAGCGGCAAACACTGGGTGCGCCGCATCCCCTCCGGCTCCGACACTGGGTGCGCCGGCGTCCTCGCCGGCTCCGACACTGGGTGCGCCGGCGTCCTCGCCGGCTTGCCGCCGCAGGCGGCTAGGGAATCGCGCCGCGAAGCGGCGACCTCAGTGCTCCCGCTCGTAGTGCTGCCGCAGCAGATCCTTGCCGTAGTCGTTGCCGTTCGGCGTCCGCACCACGGCGTGGATGTGCTGCCGGATCGGAGCGCGGCCCTCGACGAGGTGCCGGATGCCGACGGGCCGCTGATGGTCGAACTCGATCAGGATGACCGGGCTGTGGATGCGGTAGTAGAAGACCGAGTCGTCGCCAGTGCCGCCGACCCAGGCGAAACGGGTCTCGTCGAGATGGGCCTCGACTTCGGCCATCCGCACCCTGGCGTGGCCCTCCCGCATGTTGTGGACGTACAAGCCGATCAGGTCGAGCAGCCGCTTCCGGGCGCCGGCTGACAGCTCGGAGGCCGCGATTCCGGCGTAGTCGAGAACGATGTTGTCGCTGAACGCCTCGCCGAGGTTGTCGTTGCCGTCCTTCGAGGTCTCGATGATCGCCTTGGCCTGCTGCTCGGCGGAGAGCGAGCGGATCAGCGCGAGGCCCTGGTCCTGCTCGCGCTGCATGATCGCCGTGCCCTTGAACCTGCCCGACTCGGCGATCACCGGCTCGGAGCCGACGAAGAGCGGCGTCATGACGACCTGGTCGCCGAGCACGAAGTAGTTGATGATCAGGTGGTGGCCGTCGACCTGCCAGCCCCAGGGCTGGTCGGCGGAGGGCTCGCCCATCACGGTGATCCAGTAGAGCCACTCGTTGTACTCGGCGAAGTTGTCGCCGTTCAGTTCGCCCAGCGTGCGGTTGAGGTTCATGATGTCGCGGCTCAGCTTCAGTCCGTCCGCGCTGAGCGAGGCGCGCATCAGGCCGAAGACGGCTTCGCGCTGGGTCTCGTTCATCTCGTCGAAACCGACGCCCTGTCGCACGTAGAAGTGCTGGTTCATCCATTTGCGCCACTCGTCGTCGTCGACGGGGAACATCGTCCTGGCGCGCTGGTCCTCGGTCAGCGATGCCAGGAACGCCTCGGCGGCCTGACGGACAGGCGCCGTCGACACGCCGGTCGACTCGATCCTGAACAGCCCGTGCCGGATGCCGGCGCTGCCGTGGATGCCGACGTACGGGTCGTCGGCGAGGCGGGCGTCGATCTGCCGGCTGCGTTCCCGCATCCGGTCGCCGCGGTCGCCGGGCCGTTGGGCGAGGGCGGTCGTGGTCGTGAGGAGGGCGAGGGTTGTCGCGAGGCCGTAGCGAAGCATGATGCCCGCAATGCTAGCGCCGGACAGGATCGGCGCTAGCCGCGGAGGCGTCGGCGCTTCCCCGTCCGCGCCTGTCTCGCGTTGCCCTCGTCGTCGGTGCGACAGGCCGGGCGACCCGCTCCGTGGCGGTCAGGCGTCGCCAGCCTTCCTCCGCACGTAGTGATTCCGTCCTTGTGGCAGAGGCCGAGCCCTTCGTTCCCCCGGGAGATCTTGCGAACGAGGTTTGGGTGTGTAACCCTTACACACTACGTCCAAGGCGCTCTCGGGAGGAGGAACCAGCATGACACGACGGGTCAACATCATGATGGACGAGGATTCGTGGAGCGTGATTCGGAAGCTGCCGCGCGGCGCCCGCAGCCGCGCCGTCAACGCCGCGATCCGGGAATGGTCGGGGGCTTCCAGGAGGCGGAACGCTTCCGCCCGGATGGATGCGCTGCGGGAGCGCCTGCCCGCGGTCCCGACGGACCGGATCGTTCGATGGATCCGTGAGGAACGGGAGCGTCTGTTGCCGTGATCGTCACGCCGGATGCGTCGGTACTCCTGAAGTGGGTGCTTCCGGGAGAGGACGAACAGGACACGGACGAGGCCCTCGCGCTGCGTGACGAGGCCGTTGCCGGTGGCCTTGATCTCGTCGTTCCTCAGCTCTGGATCTACGAGGTCGGCAACACGCTGGCGAGGCGGTTTCCGGATGATGCCGGCGAACTGCTGGCGACGCTGGCAGACTTCGGTCTGACCGAAGCGAGCCTGGACGCGAGGTGGAGAAGCCGAGCCGTGTCGCTGTCCGTGACCTACGGCGTCGCGTTCTACGACGCGGCGTACCATGCCGTGGCGCTGGGTCTCGGAGGTGTGTTCGTCACGGCGGACGAACGTTACGTGCGCCGCGCCTCGCGAGCCGGGGGCATCTCGTCCTTGCGACGCTGGCGAATGCCGGGACCGACCAAGGTGCTCTAGGAGTGCGCGCAGCGGTTTCCCGCTGCGCTGTCGCGCGGGGAACTGGCTGCCCACTGGGTGCGCCGGCGCCCCCGCCGGCATCCGGCGCGCAGCGCCGGTCTCCGGGTGTTCGGCCGCGCTCGCAGAATCGTCGCCGCTTCGCGGCGCGTTCTCCTCGGAAGCCGGCGAGGGCGCCGGCGCACCCAGTGGGCGGCCAGTTCCATGCAAGGCGAAACGCGCTTCGGCGCTTGCCTACTGGTCGCGGTCCGGGGCGACGTGAGGCACGACGCCGATCAGCCGGTCGGTCTCGTGGCTGAAGTACGTGCCGTCGTCGGTCGCCCGTGACAGGACTCCGCCCGGGTCGACGGCGTCGGGTCCACCCAGCAGATCCGCGCACATCAGAGGCGCCACCGCCGCGTTCCGCTCGCCGCTGATCCAGTACCAGCCGCCGGGCGCCGCGCCGGTGACGGTCAGCTTGCCCTGTTTGGCTTCGCCCTCGTCGTCGGTGCAGTAGTCCTTGCGCACCAGCTCCGCGGCGACGCCGTCGGCGCCCGCAGACGCCGTCAGCGTCGAGGAGGTCCCGCCGCACTGGACGCTGACCTTCGCGGTGGACCGGCCTTCCGCCGGCCGGACGACGACTCCGCCGTCGCCCTGCCAGTACGGCGTGACGTACTCGCTGCATTCGTTCCCCTCAAGGTGCGGAACGATCCCGACCAGCCGGGCCGTGTCGTGCCTGAACCAGGTGGCGTCGTCCGTCGCCGTGGCCACCACGCCGCCCGGCACGACGGCGCGCGGGCCGCCGAGAGCCTCCGAGCAGACGAACGGCGCCGCGGCCGCGTTGCGCTCGCCGTGCTGCCAGTACCAGCCGCCCGGCGCGGCGCCCTCGAGGCGCAGCCCTCCGGGGCAACTGCCGCTCACGAGCCGCGTCACCACGCCGTTCTCGGCGCTGTACTCGGTCGTGCTGCCGCCGCAGGTCACGTTCACCGAGGTGCGGCCGGGCGCGGGCATGACCGTGAAACCGCCCGACGGGCCGGACCAGTACGGCGCCGCCAGGGTGCAGGTGGTCGGTGCGTCGTCAGCATCACCGCCGCCGCCGCCACCGCCGTTGCCGCCGTTGCCGCCGCCGTCACCACCGGGATCGTCGCCGTCCGGGGGCGGGTCGCCGTCGCCGTTGCCGTCGCCGTCGCCATTGCCGTCGCCGTCGCCGTTGCCGTTACCGTTGCCGTTGCCGTTGCCGTTGCCGTCGCCATTGCCGTCGCCGTCGCCGTTGCCGTTACCGTTGCCGTTGCCGTTGCCGTTGCCGTCGCCGTTGCCGTCCCCCGGCACATCCGGGGACGTACCGGACGCAGTCTGACGCGTGATCGTGACCGGATAGTCAGTCCTCTGACCACCCGCCATCGAGACAAACACACGAAACGCATTGGCGCCCACATCCAGCGCCAACGCCGGGCTCGCCTCGCCGCTCGCCACGCTAGTGCCCGCCGTGCTGTCGAACTTTTCAACCACAATAAGGGCGTCCGGCGTGTCGGCGGTCACCGTCAGCTTCGCGTGCGTCACCGCGTTCGGCACCGTCGCCGTGTAGTCCGGTGGCGTCCCCGAGGCCGTGAGGGTCAGCGCACCGCCGAAGTCCAAGCCGTCCGTGCTCGTGCTCCCGCTCAGACTCTTCAGCGTCCCGTCCCCCGGCGTGTAGGCCCTGTCGCTGTACGCCCAGGAGCTGCCCGGGGAAATCGTTCGCAGCCGCACCCGGTAGCTGGTCAGGTTGGTGAGGCCGCTGAGTGTCGCCTCGTTGGCGGAGCGACTTACCGAACTCAAGGCGACTGTCCAGGAGCCCGCTCCGGCCTTGGTCTGGATCTCGTAGCGGTCGTAGTGACCTGGAGCCGAGGCCCACCCCAGGCGCAATTCGCGGACGCCGGCCTCCACACGGAGGAAGGTGGGCGGGCCGTGAGCCTGCGCCACCTGCTTGACCCACTTCCACGCGCTGACTCCGTTGCTGTTCTTCGCGCGCACTCGCAGCCAGTACCGCACTCCGTTCTTCAGGCCGCTGACCGTCTGCGAGGTGACCACGCCGCTGCGAGTGACGGGCGTCCACTCCGCGCTCGGATCCGTGCCGGCCGCATCGTTCTTGTTAGTAGAATCGAGGACACCGTCCACGACGTAGTGCACGTCGTAGCCCGTCGCGGTCCCCCCTCCCGACGGCGCCGTCCAGCTCAAGGCCACGGACCTGTCCCCCTTGTTGGCACGGAGTGTCCCTACCGCCCCGGGGGCGGACTGGGCCTCGACCGGCGGGGCGAACCAGGAAACCGCGCCCAGCAACACCGCGAGGACGGGAAGGAGGCGCGAGAAGCGGGCGCGCCGGCACCGGGGGTGCGAGTCACACGCCGCGCGAGGGACAGCTCGCCGAGCGCACATCAATCGGCTCGGCTCGGCTCGGCTCGGCTCGGCTCGGCTCGGCTCGGCTCGGCTCGGCTCGGCTCGGCTCGGCTCGGCTCGGCTCGGCTCGGCTCGGCTCGGCTCGGCTCGGCTCGGCTCGGCTCGGCTCGGCTCGGCTCCAGCCTTGAAGGTACCGTTCCACATCGTCAGCATCGCGTCAACCTCCCGCCACGTCGGAGAAATCGTGCCCATCACCAGTTCGAAGATGGGCGGAAGCCCCCATTCCAGGAGCTAGCTGGCTAGACCGTCAAAAACGAGGGGTATTCTGACGCCTTGAATCTGATTTGTGGGCGATGAAACCGAGAGATTCGCTGATAACTCAGCGAAAAACGCCTTATTCGTCGCGGTCGGGGGCGACGTGAGGCACGACGCCGATCAGCCGGTCGATCTCATGGCTGAAGTACGTGCCGTCCTCGGTCGCCCGCGACAGGACGCCGCCCGGGTCGACGGCGGCCGGCCCGCCCAGCAGACCGGCGCACATCAGCGGCGCCACCGCGGCGTTCCGCTCGCCGCTGATCCAGTACCAGCCGCCGGGCGCCGCGCCCTCCAGCCGCAGCCCCCGGGGCAAGTTGAGCACTAGTTGCGGTAAGCAACGCTCCGATGGAGAACCCGGGCGACGTGAATCTCCGGGAGGTCACCGGCTTCGAGATCGTGGGTGAACAGGACCCGCCAATCCCCAACGCGAAGCCTCTTGAGGTTCTCCGAGGACCCGATCACGTTCGCGACGTTCCCACTGCCGGTCGCCGCGTAGCGCTCAACGGCTCTGATGACTCGGTTCCGAACCTGGCGGTCAAGCCGCTTCAGGTCCCGCCCTGCTGCGCGTGAGTAGTAGGGGCCGGCATTCAGAGGCCAAACTCCTCCTTGAGTTCCGCCAGCGTGTACACCCGGCCCGCCCGGATGTCCTCGAGCCCTTCCTCAACCAGCCGGAGCTCCTCGCCGCGCAGTACTTCAACCTGCTCGACGTCTGCCGCCAGAGCTTCAGAGCCGGAGGACACTCCCTCCTGGTCGACCAACTCCTCTTGGCCGTCGATCTGTACTCGCTTCGGCACGGGTCTTCCTCCTGAGTTCGTGTTTGCCAGTCCAGGTGAGCCGCGCTGACAGGCAACGTGGGCCGTGATGGGAGCGCGACGCCTTGGCTGTACTTCGTCGCCTGAGAGGTCGCCTGAGAGACTACGCGGCCCGATCCTAGCTGACAGGGCCTGGACCTCACGTCGCCGGTATCGGCGATCGCTCCTACTCGTCGCGGTCCGGCGCGACGTGAGGCACGACGCCGATCAGCCGGTCGGCGTCATGGCTGAAGTACGTGCCGTCCTCCGTCGCCCGTGACAGGACGCCGCCCGGGTCGACGGCGGACGGCCCGCCCAGCAGATTCGCGCACATGAGCGGCGCCACCGCCGCGTTCCGCTCGCCGCTGATCCAGTACCAGCCGCCGGGCGCGGCGCCCGTGACCGTCAGCTTGCCCTGTCTGGGCTCGCCCTCGTCGTCCGTGCAGTAGTCCTTCTGCACCAGCTCCGCGGCGACGCCGTCGTCGCCCGGAGACGCCGTGAGCGTCGACCAGGTGGCGCCGCACTGAACCCGGACTTTCGCCGTGGACCGGCCTTCCGCCGGCCGGACCACGACGCCGCCGTCGCCCTGCCAGTACGGCGAAACGTACTCGCTGCACTCGTTCCTCTCGAGATGCGGCACGATCCCCACCAGCCGGGCCTCGTCGTGCCTGAACCAGGTGGCGTCGTCCGTTGCCTCGGCGGTGACTCCTCCCGGCACGACGGCCTTCGGGCCGCCGAGAGCCTCCGAGCAGACGAAGGGCGCGGCGGCGGCGTTGCGCTCGCCGTGCTGCCAGTACCAGCCGCCCGGCGCGGCGCCCTCGACGCGCAGGCCTCCGGGGCAACTCCCGCTCACGAGCCGGGTCACCACGCCGTTCTCGGCGCTGTACTCGGTCGTGCTGCCGCCGCAGGTCACGCTGACCGAGCTCCGCCCGGCCGCGGGCATGACGGTGAAGCCGCCCGACGGGCCGGACCAGTACGGCGCCGCCAGGGTGCAGGTGGACGGAGCGTCGCCTTCACCACCGCCGCCACCGCCGCCGCCGCCGCCGCCACCGCCGCCACCGCCGCCGCCGCCGCCACCGCCGCCACCGCCGCCACCGCCACCTTGTCGGGTAATGGTGACCCTGTAGTGCCTCTGGTTGCCGCCGGTGGTGCCCTTCGCTGTCACATTCACCACGACGACGTTCTCGCCTACGTTCAGTGCCAAATCCGCGCTCGGTCTGTCGGCCGACAGGGTCGACCCGGGCGACGCGTGGTCCGGCCGGTACACCACTACTTCGTTCGAGTCGTGATCGACCGTCGGCGTCAGCCGCACGTGCGTGATCGCACTCGCTACGGTCGCCGCGTAGCGGGACGTCTCCGGAGTGAACGCCGGACTCAGCGTCAACGTGCCGTCGAAGGTCGAGCCGTCCGTGCTCGTGCTACCGCTCAGGCCGCCCAGCGTCGCGTCCGCCCACGGTACCTCTAAACTCACTGTGACCGAAACGCCTGACCCGAACCGAGCGACCCCGCCCCATATATGGGTCTTGCCCTGATTATGGACAATGGGGGCATCTCGAAAAGCAAACCTCTTACCTTGAACCTTCACGACCGCCACCGCCTTGAGTTCTTCGGAGATTGCCGGAGCGGTGGTGAACCACAGGTCGCCACCAAAGCGATTTACCTGGTTGACCTTATAGTGTACACCCTCATAATCGAAGTGATAGCGTACTATCACTGAGTTAACATAAGTCTCGAAGAGGTGACCGCATGCGGGAGAATCATTGCACCCGATGAACCCGCTCTGCACTTTCGCGGTGAAGGTGGAAGACCAGATTGGTACCGTCTGTGCTGCAACGGGCGCGGCGGCGTCCAGCAGCAACCCGCCGATCAGCGCGAAGGCGGCGAGAAGGGAATGGCGGGTGTGGGAGTCGTTCCACATCGTCAGCATTGCGTGAACCTCGTATGTTTGAGAATCGTGCCCATCGTCAGTTCGATCGTGGAGGGGAACGCCCCTGAAGACGCTCTACTCGTCGCGGTCCGAGGCGACGTGAGGCACGACGCCGATCAGGCGGTCGGCGTCATGCCTGAAGTACGTGCCGTCTTCCGTCGCCCGTGACAGGACGCCGCCCGGGTCGACGGCGGCCGGCCCGCCCAGCAGATCGGCGCACATCAGGGGCGCTGCCGCCGCGTTCCGCTCGCCGTCGATCCAGTACCAGCCGCCGGGCGCGGCGCCCGTGACGGTCAGCTTGCCCTGTCTGGGCTCGCCCTCGTCGTCCGTGCAGTAGTCCTTGCGCACCAGCTCCGCGGCGACGCCGTCGTCGCCCGGGGACACCGTGAGGGTCGACCAGGTGGCGCCGCACTGGACCCTGACCTTCGCGGTGGACCGGCCTTCCGCCGGCCGGACCACGACGCCGCCGTCGCCCTGCCAGTACGGCGTGACGTACTTGCTGCATTCGTTCCCCTTGAAATGCGGAACGATCCCCACCAGCCGGGCCGTGTCGTGCTTGAACCAGGTGGCGTCGTCCGTCGCGTCCGCCGCGACGCCGCCCGGCACGACGGCCTTCGGGCCGCCGAGGTCTTCCCGGCAAGCGAGCGGCGCCGTGGCGGCGTTGCGCGTGCCGTGCTGCCAGTACCAGCCGCCCGGGGCCGCGCCCTCGAGGCGCAGGCCCCCGGGGCACCTGCCTCTCAACAGCCGGGTCACCAGGCCGTTCTCGGCGCTGTACTCGGTGGTGGTCCCGCCGCAGGTGACGTTCACCGAAGTGCGGCCGGACGCGGGCCTGACCGTGAAGCCGCCCGTGGGGCCGGACCAGTACGGCGCCGCCAGGGTGCAGGTGGACGGTGCGTCGCCGTCGTCACTGCCGCCGCTGCCGCCGCTGCCGCCACTGCCGCCGCTGCCTTCGCCGCCGTCGTCATCCTGGACCAGCCAGGCGCACTTGGCGGTGACGCCGGGGTTGTCCTTGAGTCTGAACTCGTACTCGGTGATCCGGGCCAGCGGAGCGCGCTCCGTCCTGATCGAGCGACCGGCCGGCACGATCGGAAAGGCCTCGGTCCATTCCCCCTGCTCCCCGGGAGAGAGCCAGCGATACTCCGTCGCGGTCTCCACACCCGGGGCAGGCGTGAGCACGAGATTCGTCCACGGCTTCATGGAGGCGTCGGTGACCGTGGCGCCGCACGCCGGAGTGGCCTCCACGCTCAGTTGAAACTCGGGAGGGTCCACGAGGCGGACCGCCACGTCCTCACCGATCGGCCAGGCCAGGGCAACAGAGACATACCACTCCGCCTTGTGGGCGGTCGCGACCGCGGAATTCTCGAGAGTCGCATTCCGCAGGGCGAACGCCGCGTCGCCGATGTACAGCGTCATGTGTCGAATCCGTTCGGGAATCGTCTTGTTCAGGCTGAACCGCACCAACCGCGACGTGGCCGTCAGGACCTCGGTGACCTGGTACTCCACGCCGTCAAGGCTGAAGGTGTTGCCGCTCAGTTGATTCGTGCAGAAAGCGACGCTTCCGTCCGAGCATCCCCGAGTGCGGATAGCGCCGTCTACTTCGACGATGGTCGCCACGGTCAGCGTGGCGGACCACACGGTCGTCCCGGCTGACGTCAGACCGGTCGGCGGCGCGTTGGGAACCTGTGCCTGGGCGCGCGCGACCGGCGAGATTGCACCCAGCAGCAACGCGAGGGCAGGGAGGAGGGACCGGGCGCCAAGGCCGCGGCCAACCGGACGCAGGGAGCGAACGGCGCGCTTCGGCAAGCGAGAGCGCACATCATCGCTCGGCCGCAGGATTGCGTACCGTGGAGGCAACATCGCATCAATCTCCTGGATTCGTTTGTCGTGAGCGTGCAGATCAGCCGGCGCCGTTCGAGGGCGTGGTGCGGGGCTGCGCTTGCATTCGCGCCGCGGGGTGCACGGCCGAGCCGCGGCATCGCGGGATCGCGGCGCGCCGATCAACGCGGAAATGGTAGGGCTTCCCGAGGCCGCGTCGATAGTGCGAGGAACGAAAGAAGACGACGGCCAATCATGCAGGCGGAGCAAGCTCTTCGCCGCATGATTGTGCGGAGAACGAAAATCAGGTGGTTCGATGGCCCGCCAGCTCGGTTCGGGTCAGGCGTTTCGGTCACACAGTGAGTTTGGAGGTGCCGTGGGCGGACGCGACGCTAGGCGGCCCGAGCGGTAGCGCGAGCCCGAGCGCGGAATTTGCACTGAACCCGGTCGATAACGTCTTCGTGGTGAGCGTGGCCGTGAAGGGCGTCGCCGGCGGCGCCGCTCATGTGCGCCGATCTGCTGGGCGGGCCCGTCGCCGTTGATCCGGGCGGCGTCCTGTCGCGGGCGACGGAAGACGGCACGTACTTCAGCCATGAGACCGACCGGCTGATCGGCGTCGTGCCTCACGTCGCCCCGGACCGCGACGAGTAGACACCCGGGACCGCCGACCCTCGCGGCCTGGCGGGCCATCGAATGCCCCGATTTTCGTTTCTCCGCACAATCATGCGGCGAAGAGCTTGCTCCGCCTGCACGATCGGCCGTCGTCTTCTTTCGTTCCTCGCACTAACGACGCGGCCTCGGGAAGCCCTACGATTTCCGACGCGACCCAGCTTTGCACCCCGCGGCGCGAATGCAAGCGCAGCCCCGCACCACGCCGTCGAACGGCGCCGGCTGATCTGCGCGCTCACGACAAACGAATCCAGGAGATTGATGCGATGATGAGGACGGCGGCGGCAGTGGCGGCAGTGGCGGCGGTGATGCTGACGACGCAGCGTTCACCTGCACGCTGGCGGCGCCGTACTGGTCCGGTCCGTCGGGCGGATTCACCGTGATGCCCGCGCCCGGCCGCACTTCGGTGAGCGTGACCTGCGGCGCGAGGACGAAGGAGTACAGCACCGAGAACGGTGTGGTGACCCGGCTCGTGCGAGGCAGTTGCCCCGGCGGGCTGCGGCTCAGGCGGTGGCGGTCCTGAAGGTTCAAGGCAAAACGCAAGACGCTGCCGTGGCGCAAGCTGCGAAGAGAGACAGACAGAGCGGCCGGTCCTCCGCCGACGGAGTAGCGGCGTCGGTCCCGTCGGGCGAGCAACCGGAATCGGAGGTGGCCCTTGGCTATTTCGATCGGGAATACGACGACTTCGAGGCTTGGGCGGAGCTGAGCCCGTACGACGCGGAGCAGTTCAAGACATCGAGAGGACCGTATCGGGGCCGCTGGAGATCGGCCTACGCGACGGACCGCGCCTTGATGGCCCATTGGGGAGTGAATTGCGGCATGTACCACCGTGTGGCTGTCCCGGAGGGCTGGTTCGGACTCTGTGTTTCGCTGGGCCCACCGGGGGCCAGAGCCAACGGCGTCGAGCTTGGCCGCAATCGCCTGGTGTTGAGCGGACCCGGTTCGGAATTGGAAGTGGACATCCCGGCTGAGGGAGGCGAGTTCGTGGTGCTCTCCCTTGACCAGGGGAACCTGGAGGCTTCAGTCTGCTCGCACGCCAACTCGGGGCGTATCCCTCTGGGACGAGGCACGGTGTCCACGGTCCGCACCGACATGGCCGGAGCGCTCACGGAAAGCACCCTGGCCCTGTTGAGGATTCTCGGGCGAGGACCCGACCGGCGGCCGCCGGAGAGTGTGGCGACCACTCTGTTCTCCGCAATCGTCGAGGGGCTGGAGCTGGAGGCGGGCCTCGGCGGGGACCATGGCGGCGAAAGCTGCCGGCCGAGCTTCGCCACGTTCGCCAGGGCACGGCGTGTTCTGGCGGGGATGGAGAGGTTCGACGCCGCGGCGCTGGCCGCTGCCGTCGGACGTTGTCCGAGGGCAATCCAGATGGCCTTTGCCGAGCACGCCCGGACGACGCCGTACCGCTACTTCGTCAGCCTGAGGCTCCACCGCGCTCGCACCGTACTGATGGCCGACCCGGGCGATCGCGCAGCGACCATCGGCGACATCGCCGCGGCGCATGGTTTCTGGGACTGGAGCCGGTTCACGCAGATGTACCGCCGGCAGTTCGGTGAAACGCCTTCGCAGACGCGGGCTCGATTCCGATCCCGCAGTCCGCGCAACCGTCCCTGAGGTCCCAGGGTCAGGCTGGCGCGCCGGGCTTCAGTTGAAGTACGGCGCCAGGACCACGTAGCGGATGACCAGGAGCGCCATCGCGGCCTCGAACGCGAACACGACCCAGAGGCCGACACAGGTCAGCCGCCGGGGCCTGATCCGCGGGTCCATCCGCGTGCGCTGGAGCCACAGCGTGGCGCCGGCCTGAATCGGCAGGAAGATCGCCGAGGTCAGGCCGCCGACCATGATCAGGATGACGAAGTCCGTGACGAAGTAGTAGATCCCGAAGGCGGCCAGGGGCAGGCAGACCAGGTAGCCGCGGATGATCTTCTTGCGCAGCGCCAGGTTGGAGCGCTCGATCAGGCCCATCTCCATCAGGTAGTCCGGGATCGCGCGGCCGCTTCCGCCGGCGCCCGAGAGCACGGTCGAGAAGAGGATGCAGAAGGCGCCGATCGCGAAGATCCAGACCGCCCACAGGCCAAGCGTCTGGGTGAAGATGTTGGAGAGGGCCCCGATCGTCTCGTCGTTACCCTCCGGCGTCAGCCCCATCTTGTTCAGCACCCCGGCGCCGAGGATGTAGTAGGGGATCGTGGCGCAGGTGACGATGAGCAGGGCGAGCCAGACGTCCGTGTGGAGCACCCGCATCCAGCCGCGGGCGTGGGACTCCCAGTTCGGGTCGCTGCGGTCGGAGCCGAGCAGGCTGGGATAGCCCTTCTCGATGCACCAGTAGGTGTAGGACGTGATGTCGCCGGAGGTCGTGCCCGTGTAACCGTACGCGGAGAGGGCCAGGGCCGCGACGACGACGAAGAGCGTCATGTCCGGCTTCATGCCGCCGAGAATCTCGGCGGGCGACGTGCGGAACTCCGTGAACTGCATCGCGATCAGGCAGACCAGGGTGCAGAACGTGAAGACGAGGACGAGCGGCAGCATGACCCGCTCCAGCCACTTGTAGGAGCCGGTGCCGAGGATGATCGAGCAGACGACGGCGATCAGGCCGGTGCAGAGAACGCCGTCGAGTTCGACGTGCGCCAGCGACGCCAGGAAGGACATCGACTGGCCGGCGCCGCCGATGATGCCGCCCAGTCCCATCGTGCCGGGGACGAAGGCGATGATGCCCAGCCAGATCGGCCAGGAGATCCGCCAGATCCGCCCCGGCAACCGGTTCATCGCCCGCAGGTAGGTGTCTCCGGACTCGATCGTGTAGCGGGCCATCTCCGCCTGGACCAGCGACTTGCACCAGCAGGAGAGCAGCATCCACCAGAGCAGGGTGAAGCCGGCGACCGCGCCGAGGCTCGTCGTCAGCACCAGCTCGCCCGAGCCGATCACGGCGCCGGTGACGATCAGGCTCGGTCCGAGGTACTTCAGACGCTCCCGGAAGGTCGCCGGCGGGGCCACGGCTTCGCCGTGGCGGACGGTGTACGGATCGAGTACCTGGTTAGCCAGAAGGAGCTTCCGGAGCGTCGAGGGGCGCTTCGGAAGCGCCGGTCTGTTGGCTGGGCCGCAGGGAGGGTATCAGCCGCTTCGAGAGACAGGAGAGGGTCTACAACCCCTTGACACCGCGAGTTCACTCTCGCTAGCGTCCGCTTCCAAGACGACCCACCGGATTTCCAGCCCGCATAGGGAGAACCTGGAAGCCGGTTTACTCGGATCCCAGGGGCGCTCAGGCGCCCCTGTAGCAATTTGGTGGACAGGAGATGGCGAGCGAGCCCTCGATTCAGATCAGCCGCCACCGCGTTCGGGTCTTCGTCGACTTCTGGAACTTCTCGCTGTCCATGCGAGATGTCGAAGCCGCGTTCCAAACCTACTGGGTAGCCCTCGGCCGCGTTCTGGCGGGCTCGGCCGTCAACGTCGTCGACGGTGACGCTGTGTGCGAGTACCAAGGGCTGAGCGTGTACGGCTCCTACGATCCCGACAACAGTCGACTGCACAAGTGGGCGACGACCGTGCTGCCGAAGCTGCCCGGAATCAGCGTCTCGATGGTCGAACTCCAGAGGAAGCGATCGGCGCCCAGGTGTCCCAGTTGCCAGAGGGAGGTCCGGACCTGTCCGTCATGCGGAGCCGGAATGCGGGGCATGGAGGAGAAGGGTGTCGACGTGCGCATGGCCACCGACATGATCAGCCTCGCGTGGGTTGACAACTACGACATCGCCGTCCTGGTGTCTTCTGATCGCGACTTCGTCCCGGTAGCCGCTTTCCTGGAAACCCGCGGTATCAAGGTCATTCACGGTGCGTTTCCGCCCAAAGGCGCCCACTTGACGGCCCAGTGTTGGGGTGCCGTCAACATTCCTGGTCTGCGAGAGGAGTTTCGTCGCTAGCCTCCTGACCCTATGCGGACTGATTTGCAGACGGTCGTGCATACCGACCCGGACATTCTGGCGGATACCCCCGTCTTCTACGGGACGCGAGTACCGGTTCAGTCGCTCTTCGACTACCTGGAGGGCGGGGAGACGCTCGACGAGTTCCTCGATCAGTTTCCGTCTGTCTCGAAGAAACAGGCACTCGCCGCGTTGGACCTGGCCTGCGACTACGTGCCAGGCCGTGCGCGTCCTGCTTGACGAGAACCTGCCGCGCTCCGTCAGTCGATGACGATCCGGGGGTCGCGCCGCCTCTCGCGCGCTTCCTGCTCCAGCAATCGTGCGCCGCGGAGCATGTTGCCCATCGAGTAGTTCCCCTCGTGGCAGGCGTACTCGTAGAGCCGCTGGTCGGTGCGGGGCCAGGGCAGGGAGCCGGTGTACGGCGTGGTGTAGTCGGAGTCCTCGACCGTGAACTCGTAGAAGAGCGTGTCCGCGTCGATGCGTCGGAAACGCTCGGTCACCTTCAGGCCGTCGTGCGCCACGTGCGGCGCCCGCAGGAAGTTCGTCGTCTCGACGACCAGGGTGTCGTCTTCCCACCGGCCGATCGAGTCGCCGCCGAATGATCGGTACTCGGGCGGCGGGTGCTCGGAATCGAGGCGAACGATCCGGGTCCAGTGCATCCACTCGACGTGGATCGCCACGTGGGTGTCGGTCTGGGTGATCGTCTTCAGGTTGTTGTAGGCCGAGGGCCGGATCGGCACCGTGGGGCCGCCGGCGTAGAGGCAGCGGGTTCCGAGGGTCTGGACTTCCGGTTCGTCGTAGAGGTTCTCGCCGCTTTCGAGCCACCAGGCGCCGCCGGGGTTGCGGTTGTAGGCGCCTAGGCCGCGCGGCGTGAGCGCCTGCCCGCGTTCCGTCTTGGGCGGCAGCCGGCCATTGGGCGGGTCCGTGATGATCGAGTTGCGGTACCTGCCGTCGACCTGGAAGGGGATCGTGCCGAAGTCGAACCAGAACTGGTCGTGGCCGCCGATGTTGCTGCGGTGGCCGTCGCCGCCGACGGGGGGCGCCTTGCGGTTCGGATCGCTGGGGATGTCGGCCTCGACCTTCGTCGCTTCGGTGGCGGCCGCGATCCGGTGCGCGTCCTCGGCGCTCATGTAGGGGTCCTCGCCGTACTTCGGATCGCGCATCAACGGCGTGCGGGTGGCGATGTCGTAGGTGCCGGAGAGGTCCGGCCGGCCGCTTGCCGTGCGGGGAATGTCGTCTTGCGCGACGGCAGCGACGGGAGCGGCCAGGATGGCTGCGACCAGCAGGGGCCGACTGGCCGCCATCGCGGAGCCGGCCTTTCGGCCGGCGCGTGTTCCTGGCCGCCTGCGGCGGCAGCCGGCGAGGGCGCCGGCGCACCCAGTGTGCGGCCTGTTCCATACACGCTGGGTTCTCATCGGCTGGTCCTCCTTCGGCGCGGTTACTCGGGCAGGGCGAAGGCGATCAGCTCCGCCGGCTGGGTGATGCCGCCGCCGGTGACGGCGATGTACTGCCGCCCGTCCTGCATGTAGCTGACCGGAGCGCCGTGCAGCGCGCGCTCGGTGAGCACCTCGGCCAGCAGCTCGCCGGTGAACTTGTCGTAGGCCTGGAGCGAGCTGCCGAGCACCGTCGAGCGGTCGTTGTAGACCTCGAAGCGGGCGGCATGCGTGACGACGAGTGTCTTCGTGACCAGGATGCCGCCCTCCGTCACCGCGCTCGACGAGAGCCCGCCGAGGGGTCCCAGGTCGAGGTGCCGGATTGCCGGGTGGTTGCGCGGTCCGTCGCCGAGCGGCGCCTGCCAGGCGATGTCGCCGCGGTTCAGGTCGATCGCTGTGATGCGCCGGTACGGCGGCTTGAGCAGTGGCAGGCCGCGCGGCCCGGCGGTCGAGACGCGATCGAGGACGTAGGGCCAGAAGCTCCGCGCGCCGTCCGGTTCGACGAGCGCCATCCCCGAGGGCCGGGTAGACGACTGCACGTAGAGCATCCCGGTCTCGGGATCGGCCGCCGCTCCGGGGTGGTTCGCGCCGCCGCCCGCGCCGGGCACGGCCAGGATCGCCTCCTTGCCGCCCTCGCCGCGGCGGATCAGCGGCATGAACATCGGGCCGAGGATGAACTTCTCGGCGATCTCGAGGGCCTCGGCCCGGAGTTCCGGCGTGAAGTCGATCAGGTCGTCTTCGCTCACCCCCTGGCGGTCGAACGCGGGCGGCTTCGTCGGGAACGGCTGCGTCGTCGACAGCTTCTCGCCCGGCACCGTGCTCTCCCACGGGACGGGCCGCTCCTCGATCGGCCACACCTGCTCGCCAGTCGCGCGGTCGAAGACGTAGGTGAAGGAGGTCTTCGAGACCTGGGCGACCGCCTTGATCAGCCGGCCTCCGACGACGATGTCGATCAGGTTCGGCGCCGAGGCGATGTCGTAGTCCCAGACGCCGTGGTGGACGGTCTGGAAGTGCCAGACCCGTTCGCCGGTCGCGGCGTCGACGCAGATCAGGCTCTCGGAGTACACGTTGTCGCCGTGGCGCAGGCCGCCGTAGTAGTCGCTGGTCGGTGTGCTGGTGGCCAGGTAGACGTAGCCCAGCTCCTGGTCGGCCGTCATCGGCGCCCAGACGTTCGTGTTGCCGGTCGTCTTCCAGGAGTCGTTCTCCCAGGTCTCGACGAACTCTTCGCCCTCCTGGGGGATCGTGTGGAAGCGCCACTTGAACTCACCGCTGAGTACGTCGTAGCCGCGGACGTGGCCCGGCGGGTTGTTGTTCTGGAGCGGGAAGTCGTAGATGCGCGAGCCGACGACGATCGTGTCGCCCACCACGATGACCGGCTGGCCGTGGCTGATGTTCCGCAGCACCGTGTTCTCGCGGCCGAGGTTGCGGGAGAGCTCGACCACCCCGTCCTCGCCGAAGGTCCGGTCCGGCTGCCCGGTCGCCGGATCGATCGAGATGAGCTGCTTGCCGATCGTCGCGATGAACAGCCGTTCCTGCTCGCCGTCGGTCCAGTACTCGAGGCCGCGCGTGTAGTAGTTGTTCTGTGCCGGCTTGCCGCGTTCGTAGCTCTTCGGGTCGTAGAGCCAGAGTTCCTCGCCGGTAGCGGCGTCGAGCGCCGCGACCTGGCTCAGCTCGGTGGGGATGTACAGGCGCCCGTCGACGATCAGCGGCGACGACCGGAACACCTGCCGCCGGTAGGGCGAGTCCGCCTCGATGCGGGAGTCGGCGGACGCCCACTTCCACGCCGCCTTCAGGCGGGCGAAGTTCGAGCCGTCGATCTGGTCGAGCGCCGTGTAGCGGGTGAAGCCGTCGTCGCCGCCGTGGTGGCGCCATTCGCCGTCCTCGGCACCGTACTGGGCACCCGCGGAGGCGCAGAGGAGAAGGCCGAGCGCGGTCAGTGCGACCGCGCGGCCTGCGACTTGCTGGCTCGCAGCGGTGACTTGACGAGTGCGGCAGAGAAGTCGAGTTCCCAACGACGGTACCCACTGGGTGCGCCGGCGCCCTCGCCGGCATCCGGGCGATGCCGCGAAGCGGCGAGCCCGTGTGGCACTAGCATAGACCTCATGAAATCGACAAGCTCTCGATCAGGCCAATGAGAGTCGGACTACCCTTCTTGGCCCTCTCCCTCACCGCCTCGCTCACCGCTCTGGCCTGCACCGCCGCCGACCCCGAACCGGCCGGCGGCGCCGAGGCGGCGTCCGCGACCGACGCCGCCGCCCCGGCCCGCGTCGAACGCCTCCTCGACGCCCCGATCATCGGCCCGGAGCTCGACCCCAGCATCGGGGAGAACATCCAGGGGCCGTCGCTGATCCGCGTGCCCGACTGGGTCGCCGACCCGCTCGGCCGCTACTACCTCTACTTCGCCGACCACAAGGGCCACTACATCCGGCTCGCCTACGCGGACGACCTGCTCGGGCCCTGGTCGGTCCACGTTCCCGGGAGCCTCCAGATCGAGGACTCCCACTTCCTGGTCGAGCCGCCGGAGGTGACCCCCGAGATGGTCGCCGAGTGGGAGGAGCGCCGCGGCCTGAAGCTCTCCCACGACGTCCAGAAGGAGATCACGGCGACCCACATCGCGTCGCCCGACGTGCATGTCGACGACGAGAACCAGCGGATCGTCATGTACTTCCACGGCCTGGAGGATGTCGGCCGCCAGATCTCGCGGGTCGCCACGTCGACCGACGGCATCCGTTTCGAGGCGCAGCCCCAGTCACTGGGCCGCACCTACATGCGGATCTTCCACTACGGCGGGTGGACCTGGTCGCTCGCCATGCCCGGTCAGTTCTACCGGTCGGCGGACGGCTTCACGAACTTCGAGGAGGGGCCGCTGCTGTTCAACCCCGACATGCGCCACTCGGCCGTGCTGCTCCGCGGCGACACCCTGTGGGTGTTCTGGACCCAGGTCGGCGAGGCGCCCGAGCGCATCCTGCTCAGCAGCATCGATCTCAGCGGCGACTGGATGGACTGGACCGAGTCCGAACCGGTCGAGGTCCTGCGCCCGGAACGCGACTGGGAAGGCGCCGACGCGCCGCTCGAGCCGTCCGTCCGCAGCACGGCCTACGGGCATGTGAACCAGTTGCGCGACCCGGCGATCTACGAGGAGGACGACCGCGTCTTCCTGCTGTACGCGGTCGCCGGCGAGAGCGGCATCGCGATCGCCGAGGTCTTCTTCGAATGAAGTCACGGCTGTCGGTGCGCCGGCCTTCTGGCCGGCACTGGGTGCGCCGGCGCCCTCGCCGGCATCTGCCTACTGGGTGCGCCGGCCCTCTGGCCGGCATCCGGTCTGGCCTCGTGGCCGTAGCGCTTGCCACCCCGCTCGCCCTCACCGCCTGCGCCCCCGACCAACCAGCCATCGACGGCGCCGGCACGATCACGATCGCCGGCGCCACGCTGATCGACGGCACCGGCGCGCCACCGGTCGAGGACGCCGTCGTCATCGTCCGCGGCGACCGGATCGAACGCGCCGGCTCGCGCCAGCACGTCCCGGTGCCCGAAGGCGGCGAGGTGATCGACGCCGCCGGGAAGTTCCTGATCCCCGGCCTCGTCGACCTCCACAACCACTACCGCGACGGTCTGGAGGAGTGGTCGTGGGGCCTGCAGCTCCACGCCGGCGTGCTGACCGTCCGCAGCCTCGGCTCCGACCACGGCCAGACGCCGGCGATGATCGCGGAGGCCCGTGCCGGCAACGTCGCGGCGCCGCGCATCTTCACCGCCGGGGTCGGTTTCTCCCACCCCGAGGGCTTCCCGCCGGGCAAGCTGGGTCCGGCCACCGAAGAGGAGGCACGGGAGATGGTGCGCGACCTCGCCGCCCAGGAAGTCGACCTGATCAAGATGTGGGTCGACACCTTCCTCGAAACGCGGCCGAAGATCGAGCCCGGGATTCGCGCCGCGATCGCCGACGAGGCGGCAGGGTACGGCATTCCTGTCTCGGCCCACATCTTCTTCGAGGACGATGTCCGGCAACTCGTCGACGCCGGCGTTCGTTCCTTCATCCACGGCGTCCGCGATGGGGAAGTCGACGACGACTTCGTCGCCATGGCCCAGGAGAACGGGCTCACCTTCGCGCCGGCGCTCGGGCAGGCGAAGACCTTCTGGTGGGTGGCCGAGCACCCGGAGCTGCTGGACGACGAGGAGTTCCGGGCCGGCATCCAGCCGCCCCTGCTCGAACGTCTCCTAGACCCCGAGAACCGTGCCGCCACGCTGGCCAGCGAGAACACCGCGAAGCGCCGCGTCGCCTTCGACTACGTGTCGAAGTTCGTTCGCCGGATGAACGAGGCCGGTGTCGTGATCACCCTCGGCTCCGACAGCGGCGCCGGGAACATCGCGTACGGCTGGGGCACCCACCACGAGCTGGAAGCCCTGGTCGATGACGGCGGCCTGACCTCCCTCGAGGCCCTTGCCGCGGCAGGTGCGGCCGCCGCCGCCGAACTCACCGCCGACCCCGACTTCGGCACGATCGCGGACGGCAACGCCGCGGACCTGGTTCTGCTCACCGCCGACCCCGTCGCCGACATCCGCAACACGAGGCGGATCGATCGCGTGATGCAGGCGGGCGTGTGGCTCGAACGCGGGTTGCCGGAGTTCCCGCGGCCGGCCGCGTAGCCGGCGCACCTGCCGCTTTGCGACCGCGGCTCAGTCGGTGGCCGGCTCGCCTGCCCCGGACACCGCCAGTCGCCACCCCAGGAGGGCCATGTAGACGATGCCGCTGGCGGACATCAACCCGAATACCGGAGCGAGTGTCTCTTCCAGGTCGTTCGAATGCCATGCGGCGATGAACAGCACGAGCGAGCCCAGGGCCAGCAGCGCGACGATGCCGTTCAGCACCGGCGGCAGGCGCAGCGGCTCCGGCCGGGACATGAGGCCGAAGGCCAGAATCGCCATCCCGGCGTAACCCGCGACGCTGCCCGTGAAGTGCAGGCCCCACACCGTGCGCTGCATGTCCAGCGCCGACGCCAGCCATTGCGCCGACTGCTCGGCGTCGGGCCCGAGCGCCGCTTCGCCCATGCCGACGAGCATGTAGTCGAACCCTCGCATCACCATCTGCAGGAAGGAACCGACCGCCATCCCGAGCAGACCGAGCCGCGGCAACGGGGCGGCATACCTCCGCAAGGTGACGATGCCGTTCAGCATGGCCAGCGCGCCCAGAACAAGGACGACCGCTACGGCGTAAGACAGGGTGGCGTTGCGCGCCATCGCCATCGTCAGGTCCGCGAGGCTGGTGCTGGAGACGGTATCCACCATGCCGCGGCCGGGCGAGAATGCGTAGGCGATTGCCACCGCCACGGTTCCGGACAGCAGCGAATAGCCGCCAAGTCTCGCTTCCGTCAAACGCGTCATGTGCCTCCGTGATCTACCGCAACAGCGATCCGCCAAGGAAACCTCGGCCACAGTATCAACCACTCGCGCCGGTGACGACGGACTCCGGTGGAGTCGCTGGACGATGAAGAAAGCGATCGTGGCCGCGGCGCTCGTGGCCGTCTTCCTGGTTCTGACGACGACGCGATTCGGCATCTTCATCGTCTTCGACGTCCTGGGAGACGTCGGCTCCGACAACCTGCCGAGCGACCCCACCGAGGGGCCCCTCGTTCTGTCCGGCTTCCTGAGCGCGCAGCAACGCATAACCCTCCCCGATTCGCTGGAGCAGGGCTCCGGGCTCCACGTCGACCGTCAGCACATCTACGTCAGCACGGATCAGGCGGAGTTGTTCACCCTGTCGCACGGCGGCGTCGAAGCTGCACCGGTCACCCGCCTGCTGGGCGGCCTGCTGATCATGCGGCAGGGCCGCCTGGAGGGCATTGCCGTCCAGGGGGAGCGGTTGCTCGGCATCGGCGAGCTGGGGGAGGTCGCCGCATGGCGGAGCGAGGATGGAAAGTGGAGGTCCACTGAGGCAATGGCACTGCCGGACGGTCTCGATGACCTGGAGTTCACGGGTCTCACCCGGTTTGGCGATGACCTTCTCGGCACGGTCGACGATGGCCTCGCCATCTGGAATCTCGGCACCGGTGAGCGGCGCCAACCCGAGATCGGCGCCCATCTGCGGCCCGGGCGCACCGCGGACGGTCTGGTGGTTTCAGGGATCTCCGCGGATGCTTCGTCTCTCTACCTGATCACCGAGAACTACTCGTCCATCCTGCGGGTCGATCCGGTCGCCTGGCGCGTCACGGACGTTTGGGGTATCGATGCCGGAGAACCGTCGGACATCGCCGTGTTGGACGGCCTTGCCTACGTGACCGGCGATCACAACTACTTCGACCCGCGACCGCCGCTCCTGGTCTACGCGCTGCCTCGTTAGCGTTGGCCTCTGATCTGTTTCGTCGGCGCCGGGGTAGAGGAGAGCCGCTTGAGTGCTCCGGTAGCGTTGTGAATCAGGCGAGACCGTCGGCGATCTTGGCCGCGAACCGGCTACAGCCCAGTCTGATATGCGACTTTCTGGGCACCCTCACCGGACTTGCGGCTATAGACGGCAGGGCCGGGGAGGTTCAGTCGGGCGGCCGGGCTGCTCATCCCGGATAGCGCCAATCGCCCGCCCACGAGACCCATGTAGACCATGCCGCTGGCTGACATCAGCCCGAACACCGGAGCGAGCGACTCTTCCAGCGTGTACGAATGCCACGTGGCGATAAACAGCGCCAGCGAGCCCAGCTAGCAGCGTGCCGCCGAGTTCTGCAACGGCGGGAGACTCCGCTAGCGCTCGGTTTGCCGTTCCAGGAAGCACCGCGCTCGGCCATAGCACTTCTGGACAAACCGACCCGCTCGGGCCCATTTCCAGGATCGGACAGCGCTGGTGCGACTCGTGTACTCGAACGGCTCGCTGTCGTGGAAGGAGACCAGCGCACTTGCCGACCACTGAAACCGCCGAAGCTAGCGAGGCCGGGTCGGGGCGGGGCGCAGCTTCTTCCTCTGGCAATGCGGCTCCCACGGTCACTTGGCGGCCGGGCGCGCACGGGCTCGTCGCGAAGCCGGGACGGCAGCCGGAAGTGAGTGTGCCAGGCGGAACAGCTAGCGCCGGGCCGTCGAGACCGTCTCGACGAGGTGCCACCTCCGATCGTCGTGCGCCAATGTCCAGACTTTGCGGGACTCAAGCCAGCGGCGAAACGCGCCTAGGTCGAGGAGATCTGTGACCACCTTTTGGCGTACGTCGGTGGGAAGTAGGCGTTGGTAGGGACCCACCCTGAGCAGCGCCTCAAGCTGCTCGTGGCGCATCCGCACCGTCTCGGGGAGGCGCAGGTCCGCAGCGAACTCGCGGAGCGTCTCAAGATCCGGAGCTCCCCGCAAAGCGAGTCCCGCGAGGTTTCTTGTGGGGGCGAGCCGCTCCAATAGGCTGCAGAGCAGCATCTCGTAGGCGCTACCGCCGAAGTGAAACCACAGCGTGCCCTCGGCGCGTTCCAGGAGCGGCGCGTCGTCGGGCCCGAAGCCAAGGCCGCGGCTGACATGGACCGCGTACTCACGTCCCGTGGGAGCCCGCCGGATCGAGTACTCAAACGACTCTCGAACGGCGCCGGACTGCACGGGCTTCAGCCGGATCTGCTGCTCGACCGCGGTCTCGAGATCCCACTTCTGCCCGCCGAGCGCAATCGCTCTCTTGCCACTTGGCGGCAGACGTACGCGTGCGATCTCGTCGCCGGTGCTCGCGTCGACGACGGCAACACCAGGGGCTTCCGCCCCGATGTTCGCGTGCATGCCGCGAGCGCTGAAGCGGTCGGCCCAGGCGCTCCCCAAGGTGAGTCGTTGACGGTGCTCTCGAACGTGGTCCCCACCGATCAGTGAATCGATGATGGTCTCGGCGGTCATCGGCGGATCCTCGGGCCAGACATCGGCAGCCAGGGCCAGTAGATCGGACCGTCGCCGTCCGCGAGTTCTCTGTTGTGCAACGAAGCTGGCCACCTGTTGCACGAACACGGACCAACGCCTGGCGTTCCCCTCCGGCTCAAGTTCGCCATTGCGGGCGGCATGCAGTTCGCTGGCAAGCGCCGCGCGTTCGACTTCGTTTCGGGGCAAGGCGAGGACTCTCGTTCTGCCGATTCGACGACCTCCGCGGCCGATTCGCTGCAGGAGAGAACGCGTGCCGGGTGGTGCGCCCACCAAGGCGACCAGGTCGACATCCCCGATATCGATGCCGACCTCCATGGTCGTCGTTGCGACCAGTACAGCGTCGGAGGCCGCGCCGAAACGCTTTTCCGCTGACTCGCGCCTTGTTCTGGAGAGGCTGCCGTGGTGCGCAAGAACATCCAGTTCCCTGTGCCGTTTCAACTCCGTTGTCCAGTGTGCCGCAAGCTCGTCCACAAGCTTGCGAGTCGGCACGAAGGTGAGGATCTTCCGCATGGCGGGTTCTGTCGAACCGGACAGGGAGCGCCACAGCCTCTGGCCCGCTACGGTCGGGAAGTCGCCTGACGCTACGACCTGAAGGCGTTGACGAATGGCTGCGATGTCGAGCGACGGTTCGAGAGAAAGCCAAGCGTTGTCCGTGGATGGACCGAAGAGTTCGATCTCTCTCACACCCGGGGCACGGACGACGGTTGCGCACTCGCCAAGCAGGCGACGGGCCAGCCCGTCGGGATCGCTGATCGTGGCGCTGGCGGCGCAGATCTGTAGTGGAGCAGCCGGCCGACCCTTGCTGTCGGCTCTCGCCGTTCGTAAACGGCGAAGACGCCCCAGGAGCCATGGCAACTGGTCGCCCCGTGCGTTGCCGTCAAACAGATGGGCCTCGTCGACGAAGACGGCTTCAACCTGCGAAAGAAGGTGATCCCTGAATTCTCCGTCCTGCCAGATGCCATCGCGCACCAGCATCGAGTCGAAGGACTCGGGAGTCGTGATGAGGACGAATGGGCGCTTCGCCTTGTGTCGATGATCACTCGTCTGGCAACCGCTGGTGAGCCCGACGCGATCGAGTGGGGCCTCGACCCGGCGGTACAGATCGTTGACCAGAGCTCGCGTGGGGGCCACGACGAGGATCTTCGTGCGGTCGTTGCGCGACCGGAGACGGGCAGCCAGCGGCGCCAGGGCCGCCTCCGTCTTACCGGATGCGGTTGCGGCCGCAATCAGTACGGACCGGCCTGCCCAGATCGGCGGGATCGCGAGCCGTTGTACCTGTCGTAACTGCGAAAATCCGCCGAAGAAAGCACTTCCGACCCGGCCCAAGGGCTTGATGATCGCGCGGTCGTTTGCCGCGTCGCGATGTTCCATCGTTGCGGGGCTTCGACTCGGTTGGCCGTCAGTCTCTTGCTTCGGGCCGGTCGTCCAGGGCCGTGAGGTCGAGAATCTCCAGCAGGCCTCGGACGAACCTTCTGGGCGTCGGGTTGAGTTCGTCCGCTAGCGCAGCCGCGAGATCGCCAACTTGCAACGTAACGTCGCCTGTTTCCTCTCCGTAGGCCGTCTCGTACACGGCCTGGAGCTTGTCCACCAGATTCCAGATGTCGTCTGTAGTGAGTGTGGGCGGCCGGACGCGAATCAACCCTCCCACGTGGCGGGCCACATCGTCGGCTGCATCGTAGCTCTCGTGGTCGAATCCGGCCAACGGTGCGCTCCCGAACGCGATCACGAGAGGGCAGCGCCAGGAGCTCAGGTCTTCCAGAACGCGGAGCACCTGGCGCCTCCGATCCTGCCGGTCTCGTCGGTACATCGTCTGCGCGTACTCGACGTCCAACTCGTCGAACACGACGGTGAGGCCGGTGGCGCCGGTCATGACACAGAACTCGGCCCAGCGAGACAGGAGTTCTCGGAAGCGTCGAGGTCGCTCCCTCACCATCCACGCACCGATTGCCGGCAGGTTGGTGTAGTAGCCAAGGTGGCTCAGGGCCTCCATTGCCCTCGTCTTCGGCAGAGCCAAGGAGAAGAAGTCGTGAAGAATGTCGATGACTTCAGGGTCGTCGTAGGCGGACCGGGGAATCTCGAGCAACGCCCATCCGATGTGTCGCCCCAGTCGCCCGCGGATCGCCTCGGGCAGCTGCTCGATGCGGACTTGCCTTAGCCGCGCGGCCAGGCCCGAAGGCACCGCCTCATCCGGGTAGCGGAGAGAAGCCAGCACACCCTTGAGAATGCCCATGGGTTCCGCGAGCGTGACTCCTTCCCCGTCCAGGATCACATGGGCCGTCGCCATGCCTCGCTGTCGGGCAAGCGCGGTCAGCAGGGTCAGGAGGTGGGTCTTCCCCGTGCCCCACGAGCCTTCGAAAAGCAACGATTGGGGGCGTCGCCCGACCGCTTCTTCGACCGATCGAAGCAAGGTTGAGTGAATCGAATCCAGGCCGACGCTGAGGTGTTCGACGTTCTCCTCCAGCACCTGACCGAGCCTCAGAGCCAGGATGGCGCGACGAGCTTCGACTACTTCAGGCGGTAAGTCGGAGGGCTTGGTGCCGTCCGCTAAAACCGCGTCGTCGCCGTCACCATTGTCTTCCAGGTCGTGCGCCCACGGCGGCGCCGGTTCCTCATGCCTGACCTGTGGTGGAGACGCTCCAACGCTCGTGCCTCGGGGCTGTGGAATGGCCGGGTGAGACTCGGTACGATGGTCATCTACGGGCGGTACTTCGTTCCTCGTAGTTGAGGGTGCCCGGACCGCCTGCTGCTGGTCGGGCGCCTCGATCCACTGGAGCTGTCCCCGCGGTACCGGGGTCGTCATGTAGCCGAAGTCAACGGTGGGCTGAATGAGCGTCGGGTCCCCCAGGACCACGCCATCTCCGTAGCTCGTGTGACGAACCCGAGGGCCGCGGCTCACGCTTCGAACTCCGCTTCCTCCGCCTGGGCCAGCGAGTCGAACGAGCCGCTGTAACGTCCTGCCAACTCGCCTTCCTCGAAGGCACGCTGATGGGTGGACGCTTGGAACTCGAGCAGGCCCACCCAGGTCTTGACGAAGATCCGTCGAGCATCCACTTCCATGCTGCGTTTCGATGCGACGCGGGCCAACTGGCGAGCGTTCCGCCGCTGAAGGTCGACATCGAATTCGAGATCGAGTGCCAGGGAGCCCACGGCAATGAGCCTTGCGCCGATGCCTTCGAGCAGGTCCTCCTGGCCCTGCACATCTTCCAGCGGCAACTGCACGGCGAGGTCGTTTCCTTGGCCGAATGGTGCGCCGCGCACGGCCAACCGTTGCTCGAGTGCGGGATACTGACGGAGGTCTTCAAGAACGTCGGGAGTAGCGGAGAAGACGCCGAACAGCGGCAAGCCGCCGGGTACACCGGTGGGCGCGTCCAGCAGAATTCTCATGGCTGCGAGCAGCTTGTTCTTGGCCTTTCCGCTCCTGATCTGGAAGAGGTTCTCCACCTCGTCGAGCAGAAGTGTGAGACCGTACGCCCCGGTTTCGGGAAGGAACTTGGCGAGGGATAGCAGCAGGTCGCGTCCAAGGCGTGCGGAGTCTGCTGTGCGCGGCTTGGCCAGGCGCAACTCGGCCAACTCGTCTCCCGTCAGAGTGTTTGCATCGCCCTGGAGCCAGCGTTCCGCTGCGTCGCCGACGGGCGAGACCCCATCCCCGGATGCGGCCTCAAGGGCTGCCGCCATCACGCGTCCGAAGGCGTTTTCCGGGAAAGACCGTCGGCGCAACGTGTGGATCCACTGGGTCAGGGCAGCCGCCGGGTTCGGGACCGAGTGACGTTCGATTTCGTTCCGCTTTGCTTCTACAGTGGCATCCACCAGAGACTGGAGTCCCGGCTCGTCTCGGTTAGGCAGGCGGAGGTACTTCACGGTAGCGCGGTAGACCTCCAGCGGGTTGTCCAGACTGACTTCGCTGCTGCAAGGCACGTAAGAGACCGCGAAGTTCTGTCGCCACGCCTCAATCCCCAGGCTCATCAGGAAGTGGGTCTTGCCCCCGCCATAGGGGGCCAACGCGAGCTTGAAGTGGGCGCTCCGGCGGCACAGTCCGCCGAGATAGCGTGCCGCCAGCCGATCGACCCACGGGTCGAAACCGACCGTATAGCTGGGCAGGCTTTGGGTGGCCCGGATCAGATCCGTCGGCGCCTTGCCTTCCTCGCCCAGTCGCTGCCAGAGTTCCAGTGCGTCGTTCTGGTCCATTGCAGTTGCTCCGTGTGCGATTCGGAATTGGAAGCGGCCTCGGTGTCGGGACGGGCTACGCGGCGCTCAGCAGCAACTCCGCCATGTCCTTGACGAACTCGCGGACGCGGCCGTCATTGAGACTCTCGGCGTATCTGTAGGCGAGGCTCGAGGCGTGGGTTCGAACCACTGCGAGATTGGACTCCGCGATTCCCGCATCCTCTCCGAGGACGAGGATGCGATCGGCCAGCTCTTCAAAGAACCGTGGGTCGCTGGTGGAGGGAACCGTGAGTTCGTCGATATCGACCCAGACTGCCCGCGGATTGGCTGGCGGATCGAGGTCATAGCTGCCGATCCTGACCCGCTCGATTCTCTGCGCCAGAGCGTTCAGATTTGTCTCGGCCATGTCCATGAACTCCTCCGCCACCGCGTAGTAGACCGCACAGCCTTCGTATGCGCCGGTCGCGAGGTGATCTATGAACGTCCGAATGTGGGCGAGATGGGTCTGCTGCTGCCGGGGACTGCCTCTGTGGAGGGCGGTTTCGGTCTCGTCGAAGAGAACGACCAGGCCGGGGTATCCGAGAACGCGGGGAAGGGAGAGCAGCGAACGGAGCCAGCCTGCGGCGTTCCGCGGGGCGAGCGTGCCCAGAGGTCTCGGAAGTTCGGGGTGGTTCCGGTACAAGGGACCGACCGTGACGCGATAGGTCGGATCGGCCAACAGCATGGCCGCGAGCCGGCTTGTCAGGCTCTCGGTACGCACCGGGTCGCGGTGAGCCGAGCAGTAGGCCATGGCCACGTTTCTGAAGTCGGGGGCGAGCGATTGATCGACACTGAGCCGTTCGATGGTGTCTTGAATGGCGAAGTGGTTCGGGTCTCCGAGGCGGGCATCGAGCACACCGGGTACTCCGTCGGGCTCGCTGCCGATGCCGTTGGTTGCCGTCGCTGCTGTGGTCATCGCACGACCGATCCATCGATAGGTCGAAACCAGGGACTTGAACGGACTCTCACCATCCGCGCAGTCCACCCTTGCCGTGACGAATCCCCTTTTGCGAGCCGAATGGGCGAGAGTTCCCAGCAGGTGGGTCTTGCCGCGGCCGTATGGCCCGTAGAGGAACTGGAGCTCGCTTCCACCGGCAGCCAGGAACGGCAAAGTCTCCTGGTCGAAGCGGTCGATGGTCCTCTCGAGTCCGGCCGAGAAGTGAGCCACCGCTTCGTCATCAGCCGGCGGAGTCCCTGTCTCGGCGAGCTGAACAAGCACCTCGAAAGCCGAGATGTTCACCTCCGCGCTCGTTGAACGTAGAGAGCGCAGATCTGTTCGCCTTTTCTTCCATCCAGCGAGGGGAGGGTCACGGTCAGGCCTTTACTGATCGACGCCATGTTGGGAGGTTGGTTGCTCAGTCGCTCGCCACGTTCCGTCGCCCAGCCGTCCCGCCCGAAACGGGCCAGGTCAAAGGCGAACTGCGCCATCGGATACTCAGCGAAGAGCCGTTGGGTCGGCCGCTTGACGAACCGTTCGTTGCCGGTCTGCCGGATGAGGACGACGAGCGGATGGAGATCGCGAACCAGTACCTTCCCGTCGCGGTCTTTGTCCAGCACACGGGCCAAGCCGATTGCAGCCTTGATCGTCGCGAAGAACTCGGCGCGGTCGAACGAGACTGCCTCGAGTTGTTGCTTCTCGGTTCGGAGCCTGGACAGCAGTCGTGAACCATCGACCTCGGTTACTGTGAGCAGAACTTCGCTGCCCAGCTTGATCACGACTTTGTCCTTCTTGTACTCGAGGCGGAAGCAATCCACATCGTCGAAGCGGCTGAGTCGTCGAACTGTCCAGCCGGCCGCCTTCGCGGCGCGCTCCAGATCCTCCCGTCGCCGCGATAACGTTTCGTCGTGGGCCGCAGTCAAAGCGGCACGCTGCTTCTCCAGTTCGGAGACGACGCGGTCGATCTCGATCGCCTGAAGAGCGGAGACGACCTTCCCGACATCCTGAGCCGAGAGGTTGGCCTGCCCTTTCTTGGTCTGGGTCAGAACTCGCCGGACACGATTGGTTCTCTTGAGCAGCTCCGTCAGAGACGGTACGGACTCAGGGGTCACGGCCGAACTCTCTATCTGCCGCGGCGCTACGTCCCTGCCCAGGTTCTCTTCCAGCGGGAGCGGCTCTTGTTGTTTCGCCATGATCGGGCTTCCTCCGCGTGGACCGTGTCCTCAACGGCACTCCGCCGACAACACCTCCGACTCGATGATCACGCCGCAGATGTGGCTCGTGTACTCGAACGGATCGCCGTCGAAGAGGGCGAGGTCGGCGTCCTTGCCGACCTCGATCGAGCCGACGCGGTCGTCGATGCCGAGGATGCGGGCCGGGCTCAGGGTGATCGCTTCGAGGGCCCGTTCCATGCCGAGGCCGTTGGCGGCGGCGATGGCCGCTTCCCAGAGCAGGACGCGGGTCTTCGGAACGTAGCCTTCGAAACCGGTCTGGATCGCGAACGGGATGCCGGCGTCGGCGAGCGTGGCCGCGGTCTCGTAGGAGCCGTTGCGGACCCGGCTCATCGTCGGATGGAGCAGGACCGGCACGCCGGCCTCGCGGATCTCGTCGAGCAAGAGGTAGGACTCGGCGGCGCTGTCGAGCACGAGGTCGAAGCCGAACTCCTGTTGCAGACGAAGCGCAGAGGCCATCTCGGCCACCGTGTTCGCGGTCACCAGCAGGGAGAGTTCGCCGTCGAGCACCTGGCCGAGCGCTTCCTTGGAGAGGTCCCGGGGCGGTGGCTGGGGCGCCGGCTTGGCGTCGCCGTCCCCTTCGCCGGTGCCGTCGCCATCGCTTTCACCGTTCCCCTCGGCAGCGGCCTCCTCGGCCTTCCGCACCTGGTCGAGGTAGGACTGGGCGCCGTGAAGGGCGCTTCGCAGCATCGCGATCCCCTTGGCCGACGTGCCCGGCGACTGGAAGTTCGAGGAGACCGCGTTGCCGAGCGTGGCGGCCAGCATCCGCACCGGCATCAACGTGGCCTGCTCGACGTTGCGGCCCCTGGTCTTCGCGATCATCGTCTGGCCACTGACGAGGGCGCCCGGCCCGTGACCGGTGTGCAGGGTGGTGACCCCGTACGAGCGGACCCACTCGACCAGGGTCTCGTTCGCGTCGTAGGCGTCGATCGCCCGCAGGTCGGGCTGGAGCGGCGAGGACCGTTCGAGCTGGTCCTGGTCGCGTACCGGGCCGACGTTGCTGTTCAGGGCGCCGGACAGGCCGACGACCGAGCGGGCGTCGACGAGTCCGGGCGTGACGACGGCGGCTTCGAGGACGTCCACGCCGTCCGGGATGTTCGCGTCGGCCGCGGGACCGACCCATTCGATCCTGCCGTCCGCGCCGGCGATGACCACCGCGTTCTCGATCGGCGCGCCGGATACGGTGTGGAGGGTGCCGGCCCGGACCGCGACCTGGGCCGCGGCCGGGATGGAGGCGAGGGCGGCCAGCGCGACGAGGAAGGAGGCGGTGCCGAGGCGCCGCGCGCGGCCGCCGGGCCGGTCGCCCTTGGGGAAGACGTCGGGGTTTCTTGCCGTCATCGTGTCTCTCCCTCGAGCAACTGCCGGATCATGTGGTCTTCGTGGGCCGTGGTCCGGTAGACCTTGTAGCCGCCGACCGCGTACTTGCGGTGGTCGGGGTTCGAGCGGTCGTAGATCATCGTCCCCTCGACCCAGGTCTGCTCGACCTTCGTGTAGGCGCTGAGCGGATCGCCGGAGAGGATGACGAAGTCGGCGTCCTTGCCGGCTTCGAGCGAGCCGATCCGGTCCTCGAGGCCGAGCGCCCGCGCCGGCGCCAGAGTCAGCCCCTCGATCGCCTTGTCCCGCGACATGCCGTAGCGGACCGCGATCGCCGCGGCCCGGAAGAGAAGCCGCGAGTCGGTCACCGAGTCGTCCGTGTTGAAGCTCACGTCGACGCCGGCGCGCTCCAGGATCGCGCCCATCTCCATGTTCCAGTCGATCGTCTCCTCCTTGCCTCCCGGCGCGTCGATCCAGGTGATGGACACGGGCACATCGGCGGCGGCCAGTTCCTCGGCGACCTTCCAGGACTCCGTGCCGTGCTGGACGACGACCCGGAAGCCGAACTCCTCCTTGAGCCGCAGGACGGTGGTGATGTCGTTGTGGCGGTGGGTGTGATGCTGGACGATCCGGTCGCCAGCCAGCACCTGGGCCAGCGCCTCCATGCGCAGGTCGCGCTTCGCCGGTTCGCCGCCGTTCTCTTCCGCCTCGGCCTCGGCGGCGGCCATCTTCTCGCGGTACTCCACGGCCTCGTGGTAGAGGTTGCGGACCAGGGCCGCGGACTTGGCGCGGGTGCCGGGGAAGGGCGGCGAGCCGATCGAGTTCGTTCCGTTCGCCATCTTCATGCCGCCGCAGATGCCGTTCAGGGGATCGTCGCAGTAGAGCCAGTCCTCGATCGTGCGGGCGCCGTCGCGGAGCTTGACGTAGGCGGTCTGCCCGGACATGAGATGCCCGGAGCCCGACATGATGTTCACCGTCGTGATGCCGCCGGATCGCGCGCGCCAGATGCTGTCGGAGGCGACGTCGATCGAGTCGAGGTTTCGCACCTCCGGGTGCAGCGGCGACGAGCGGTCGCCGCCGGAGACCGAGCCGACATGGGAGTGCGTGTCGACGAGCCCGGGCATCAGCACCTTGCCGGTGACATCGTGCTCGACGGCGCCGCGGGCCGTGCTCGTGTCGGGTCCGCCGACCGCCGTGATCCTGCCGTTCTGGACCACCAGGACGCCGCCGTCGATCGGCGGACCGCTGATCGGCAGCACCAGCGCGCCGCGGAAGACGTGGGGGTCGTCCTGTGCCGCGGCGGGCACGACGGCAAGGAGTGCCGGCAGTGCAACCGCGAACAGGAACGTGGCCAGGTGGTTTCTCATACGGGTTCCTCGAGTTGGGTCAGACCTAGCGGCGAAAAGACGGATCAAGGTCGATACGGTACACCGCCTCCCGCGGCCGGTCGCCGTTTCGGGAGCCCCAGAGCACGTGGACCGCGATCTGGTCGCCGCGCGGGCTCCAGGTCAGGTCGCCGACGTAGGTGTGGCCCAGGCTGTGGTCCGAGGTCGGGTCGTTGAAACAGGTCAGCCGGCGCTTGTTCGAGCCGTCCGCGTCCATCAGCCAGAGTTCGCGGCGGATGGTTGGCGGCACCGTCTGGTCGGGCTCCGCGCCGCGGATTTCGGCGTTCGACGTGAAGGCGACGTGGCGGCCGGTGGGCGACAGGCGGGCGTACTCCTCGGCGCCTCCGCGGGAATGGGTGAGGCGTTCGGGCTCGCCGCCCTCGAAGCGCAGGCGGTAGAGGTCGAGCGTGTCGGGCGACTGCTCCGGCTCGAAGTTCGCCGCGACCAGGGCGCCCCGGTCGTCAGGGGTGTAGCCCTGGGGAACGATCAGGGCGTCGACCGGCGGGCGGTAGGACTGGATCTTCCGCAGCCGCGGGATACCGGCGCGGTTGATTCGCAGTTCGGCGCTTCGCAACTGCCAGGCGCCGTAGCGGCCTTCGCGGGCCTTCGTCCGCTCGCTCCAGAGCAGCCGCGCACCGTCGTAGGAGAACTGGGGGTCGAGCGCCGCGGCGCCGTTGTCGCCGAACCGGGTGAGAAGGGAAGTCCGTGCCCTTCCTGTCGATCAGGTAGAGCTCGCTGTGGACAGCTCGATCGGCCGTCAGGAGCTGCAGGGGGTTGGCAACGAACTTGAGCCGCTTCGGCCGGCTCTGGACCTGCACGACCAGCCGGTCGCCCGACGGATGCCACACGGGATTGAAGGCGTTGTCCTTGCGCAGCGCGTACATGTCGCAGGTCAGACAGCGTTCCGCGAGCCGGTCGGTCGACATCACGTAGACGTCGTACCGGCCGTCTTCGCCGGCCTTGTCGTAGGCCAGCCACTCGCCCTGGCGGGACCAGTCGACCCGGCCGCCGCCCTCGATCCAGCGCTCGATGCGGACCACGGGGTTCGACTCCGGGTCGGTTGCCGGCGCCGGCGCCGCGAGTCCAGCCAGCAGGACGCACGTCGCGGGTGTGAGGAAGCGCTGCATCCTCAGTTCGAGGCCACTCCGACGAGCTTGCCTTCGGCCCGTTCCGGCGCCGCTTCCTGCGGCGCCTCGGGCGGCTTCGCCTCCGCCGGTTGCGACTCCGGGAGGAACTGCCGGTACCAGCGCCGCAGCCGGACGACGGGCCCGTCGTCGCGGCAGAGCGTCGGGTGGACGGTGTAGCTCTTGTTCTCCCAGATCCGGATGTCGTGCCGCCACTGGGAGATCCAGTTGCCGACGACGTACCACGCGAGCAGGCGCGGCATCCGCCGGTCGGCGAACCAGTGGAAGTCGACCTGCTGCTCGAGCGGTGCGACCGGAAGGTGGGTCTGAACGATTTCGACCCCGCCCGCGTCGGGGATCGTGATCCGGAAGTTGACGAGGCTGGCCGGCCCCGTGACGGCGACCCGAGCGTTTGCCCGGGTTCGTTCGAGACGGCGGCCGCGGAACTTGAGCACGGCCCGGTCGAGGAAGTACATCCTCCAGGGCCGGTCGTCGTCCAGTTCCCAGCCCGGCCTGTGTTCGAGCTCGACGCCGGGAACGGGGATCTGCGTCCACGGAACCGTCATCTGACTGTGGATGTACTGGAAGTGGGCGAAGTCGGCCGTGTTCTCGAGGAACTCGACGATGTGCATGCGAACGCGGCCGGCGTCGTGGTGCCCGCGATAGACGAAACTGCCGTCGTCGACTTCCGGGATGCGGGGCATGGGGTATGGCGGCTCATCGCCGGCCTGCTGTCTGGCGTCGCCGCTCCGGTGGTACATGAAGATCTGCCCATGCACGTCCCGTACCGGGAAGCTCTCGGCCGCGACGCGGGTCGGCACCGTGTCGCTGTAGGGCACGCAGGCGGCTCGGCCGTCGCCCGTGAACTGCCAGTTGTGAAACGGGCACTCGATGCGGTCCTCCCGGACGCGGCCGTGCCGGAGGTTGGCGCCCAGGTGGGGGCAGAACGCCTGCATGGCATGCAGGTCGTCCCCCTCCTGGCTCCGCCACACGACCACCGCGCGGCCGAGGCACTCGACGTAGCGGACCTGTCCCCGCCGGAGCGACTTCGAGGTCATCAGCCGGTACCAGCCGTCCGGGTACGGGTGGGGATAGCTTGCGAGACGCGCGTCGTCCGATGTCGGCGGTTCCCGATGCCGCGAACGGCGAGTCCTGAAACCCATCGGAGCCACTCGAAGCCGCTACGAAGAACCCGGCGCGTGGCCGCCCGGTTTGCGCGCGTGGGTCAGGAAGCAGGGAGTGAAGATCCCCGCCTCGCCGGCCTCGACCAGCGCGTCGGCCGCCACGTTCAGGATGCGGGCAGCTTGAGCGGTACCGGACGGGGCGATGCGGAGCCGCTCCAGCAGCCCGGTGACGGCGGCCGTGAGGGATCGGCCGGCGGGAACGCGGGCGAGCGATGCCAGAGAGATGTCCCGTCCCTGCAGGGACCGATACCAGGGCCACTCCGGGTCGCTTTCGAAGGCCTGGTCCTTCGTCAGGAGAACCTCGAAACCGGCTCGCTCGATGGCTTCGACGTGCGAGGCGGTCGTGAGCAGGTTGGGCACGGCATTCGTGAGTTCCACCCGGTCGCGGATGTCGCGGTGCGTGGGGTCGTCCGGATCGAAGCGCTCGGTGAGGCACCACTCGGTCAGGGCAATCTGGCCGCCGGGCCTGAGCAGCCGATGGAGTTCCTCGAAGCAGAGACTCTTGTCGGGTGCATGACAGATCGCTTCGTAGGAGTAGGCCGCGTCGAAGTGACCGTCGTCGAGAGGTACGTCCATGAAGTTCGCGAGCAGGAAGCCGCATGTTTCCTGAAGCCCCGCTCTGCGTACCGCACGCTCGGCTCTCGCGATCTGGTGCGCGTTCAGATTCAGGCCCGTGACGCTGGCGCCGGTCGTCTTCGCGATGTTGACGAGCGGCCCGCCGACGCCGCAGCCGAAATCGGCGACCTGCATGCCCGGGCCCAGCTCCAGGAGCTCGCCCACACCGGCCTCCTGGCGGCGCTGCGCGGCGTGGAGGCCCTCGCCGGACCGGCGTGGCGCGAAGTGGAAGGACTGGCCCCAGCCGTACTCGTAGAACCGCGTGACGACATCGTAGAAGCGACTCACCATCGCGGGTTGCTCGCGCAGGGCGCGATCCCCGTCCTCCTGAGCCGCCACGAACTCCTTGATTTCCAGGAAGTCGTCGAGCGCTTCCCGCAGGCTGCCGCCGCTGTTCGCCTCGACCGGCGGCCGAGTCGGTACCTCCTCGATCGGTTGAGCGGAACGATACGCGGGTTCGGTCATGGGGGCTCCCCTTCAGCTTTCGGGTTGGTTCATGATAGCCGCGTGTCCCCTTAGGCCCATGCGACGGACCGGCTTCATCGCACCGATTCTCCTTGCTCTCTGGATCGTCGGCTCGGCGCCCTTCCTGGGCCGGCTCACGCGGTGGATTCAGGAGGAGGTGGACCGTTCGCTCCTGGTCATCGTGCCGACGATCCTGTTCTGGGGCGCCGCGGCGGCGTTCGTGGTCTGGATCGTCCGCTCCTCGCGGCGGCTCCGGTGGAGCAACTGCGCCGCGCTCGCGGCCGGGGCGCTCTGGGCGGTGGTCCAGGCGACCGCTCTGGCCCGGGGCCGCCCGGAAGAGTCCGCCCTGGAACGGATGCACCTGGTCCTCTACGGGCTCGTCGCCTTGTTGCTCTACCGGGCGTTGCTGCAAGGCGGCCGGTCGGCGATCGCCGCCGCGTTTTCCGCCGCCGTCCTGACCTCGCTCGTCGGGATCGCCGACGAGTTCATCCAGTGGCTGGTCTGGGTCCGCGCCGGCGACTTCTACGACTGCCTGCTGAACTCGTCGGCAGCCGGCTGCGGCGTCGTCTTTGGCGTGGGCCTGTTCGGATTCGACACCCGGGCGCCCGACCCCGCGGAACGCCGGACGATCGCCGCGCTGTGGATCGTCCTCGTCGCTGCGTCGGCCGGCCTCGTCGACCTGACGAACCTCGGCCACCGAATCGTCGACCCGGAACTCGGCAGCTTCCGCAGCTACTACAGCGCCGACCGGCTCGAGCGCCTGAACGAGAACCGCCGCGGCCGCTGGGCCACAGAACAGCCGCCGATGGTTCTCCAGCCCTGGCACATCGAAGACCACTTCCTGTCCGAGGCCGCCTGGCACGTCCAGACCCGCAACGAGGCCTTCGACGCCGGAGACTGGCCGACCGCCGCGTCCGAAGAGGCGATCCTCAACCGCTACTACCCGGCCGTGGTCGAAGAAGTCCGGATTCCCGAGGGCGACCTGCGCCACGCCTTCCCGCCGGATCGGGTCCAACGCCTCCAGCAGGAAGGCGCCGTCCCCGTCCCGACCTACACAAGCCCCGCCGGCGGCAACAGGATCTGGATCTGGCCCAGGTACCTGCCGTGGCTGCTCGCTGCGGTTTCGATTGTCCTGCCCGTCGCGGCGATCAGTCGCAGCCTTCGCGGGTCTCCTCGATGAGGCCGTCGACGACGGCGTTCAGATCGCCTCCTTCGGCCCGCTTCAACTGGCGGTCCGCGCTGGTGCCCTCGGCGAGAATCGTGTGGACGTACTCGGCTTCCTTGCGCACGCCGAGTTCGTCCAGCACGTCGTCGACGAAGTCGAGCAGTTCCAGAGTGAGGAAGCGGAGCGGCACCTCTTCGCCCTTGCCGAAGTCGATCAGCTTGCCGTCGATGCCGTAGCGCATCGCCCGCCACTTGTTCTCGTAGAGCAGGTGGCGGGGGTAGCGGCGCCAGGCCTGGTTGTTGTGGCGGAGGCGGATCAGCTTGCCGACGATCGCCATCAGCAGGGCGGTCAGACAGAGCGCCTCGTCGATCTTCGTGCAGACGTCGAACACACGGAACTCGATCGTCGGGAACTTCGGGTGCGGTCGCACGTCCCACCAGATCTGCGTAGGTTCCTCGATGCACTTCGTCTGAACCAGGACGTTCACCAGACGCTCGTACTCGGCGTAGGACCGCAGCGACGGCGGCAGACCGGTGCGGGGGAGACTCTCGAAGACGACCGAACGGTAGGACTTGAGCCCGGTGTCCCGCCCCTGCCAGAGCGGTGAACTGGTGGACAGGGCCAGCAGGTGGGGCAGGAAGTAGAGCGACTGGTCCATCACGTCGATGCGCAGCGCCTCGTCCGGCACGCCGATGTGGACGTGCATGCCGAAGATCAGCATGCGCCGGGCCACGTCGCCGAAGTTCTCCTGCAGCTTGATGTAACGCTGCGCCTCCGTGACGTCCTGCTCCTGCCACGAGGAGAACGGATGGGTGCTGGCGGCCGCGATGCGGAGGCCGTTTCTCGAGGCCAGTTGGGCGATCGACCGGCGGAGACGGATGAGCTCGTGACGGGCCTCGTCGATCGAGCGGCAGACCTCGCTGCCGACCTCGACCTGGCACTGCAACTGCTCCGCCTTGATCTGCTCCTGGAGCACGATCTGGCCCTGTTCCAGGAACTTCTGGATGAAGGGCTTCAACTCCCGGGTTTCGGGGTCGATGATCTGGTACTCCTCTTCGATCCCGATCGTCAGCTCGGGGAGGCTCGTCTTCATGAGTCCGCTCCTGGGTGGGAAACGCCACAAGCGTATCCGTCGCCTCCGGGCGCGCGGGCATCCCCGCCGACCCGGGGTGCTCTGATACCGTGAACGCCGCCATGAGCCGGCCCGCGACCACCGCCTGGCGCCCGCGGGTCCCCCGCGCGGTGAGCTGGCTGCTCGTGCCTCTCCTGCTGCTGGGATCGGCTTGCGGGGGGCGGAATGCCGCACCGGATACGGAGGCTTCCTGGCCGCTCTACGGCACCGCGGATGTAGCCCGGGGCGAGGCGGGCATGGTCGTCAGCGGCCACGGTCTGGCCTCCGACGCCGGCGCCGCGATCCTCGAACGGGGCGGCAACGCGATCGACGCGGCCGTTGCGGTCGGTTTCGCTCTCGCCGCGGTCCTGCCGGCGGCAGGCAACATCGGCGGCGGCGGCTTCCTGGTCTATCGATCGAACGACGGCGAGGTCCGCGCGCTCGACTACCGCGAGAAGGCGCCGGCCGCGGCCACTCGGGACATGTTCCTGGACGCCGACGGCAAGGTAGCCGAGAGCGCGGTGATCGGCCACCTGGCGGCCGGGGTTCCGGGTTCGGTGGCCGGGCTCTGGGAGATGCACCGGGAGCACGGCACCCTGCCCTGGGGCGATCTGGTGGCGCCGGCGATCGAGCTGGCGCGCGGCCACGAGGTCGACGAGGTGCGTTCGCGGAGCCTCGAATCGGCGGCGCCGAGGCTGAACCGGTTCCCCGCGAGCGCCATGCAGTTTCTGGTCGACGGCGAGGCGCCGGCGCCGGGCGCGATCCTGGCCCAGCCCGACCTTGCCGCGACGCTGACGGCGATCGCGGAGCAGGGGCCGGACGGCTTCTATCGCGGCCCCGTCGCCGACCTGATCGTCGCCGAGATGGAGCGGGGCGGCGGTCTCATGTCGCACCAGGACCTCGAGGAGTACGCGCCGGTCTGGCGTGACCCGGTGGAGGTCGGATACCGCGGTCACACGATCTACTCGATGCCGCCGGTGTCGTCGGGCGGCCTCACCCTGGGCCTGATCCTGAACGTCCTCGAGGGGCGGGAACCGTTGCCGCCCTTCGGCAGCGCCGACCTGATTCACCTCGAGGCCGAGACGATGCGGCTGGCGTTTCGCGACCGCAACACGCTGCTCGGCGATCCGGACTTCGTCGACGTGCCGCGTGACCAGTTCGAATCGCAGGAGTACGCCGACGCGCTGCGGGAGCGGATCGATCCCGAACGGGCTACGTCCCTGCCGCCGGTGGAAGTGGCGCCGCCGGCCGAGAGCACCGAAACGACGCACTATTCCGTCGTCGACCGCTGGGGCAACGCGGCATCCGTGACGACGACGATCAACAGCGGCTTCGGGAACGCGGTCACCGTGACCGGCGCCGGCTTCCTGCTGAACAACGAGATGGACGACTTCGCCGCCTCACCCGGTCAACCGAACCAGTTCGGCCTCGTCGAGGGCGAGAACAACGCCATCGTTCCGGGCAAGCGGATGATGTCGTCGATGACTCCGAGCATCGTGCTCGACCCGGAGGGCGCGCTGAAGATGGTCGTTGGCACGCCGGGGGGACCGACGATCATCACGACCGTCTACCACGTCGTCTCGAACGTGATCGACCACGGGATGGGCCTGCAGCGGGCGGTCGAGAGCCCGCGGGTGCATCACCAGGCGTGGCCGGACCAGGTCTTCTACGAGGAGGGCAGTCTCGCCGCGGAGACGCTCGACGGTCTGGCGGCCAGGGGCCACGAGCTGTTCGAACGCGGCCTGAGCGGCGACGTGTCGGCCATCCTGGTGGAGGGGTCGAGCCTGCTCGGCGTGGCGGACCCGCGGCGAGGCGGCGGCGCCAGCGCGTCGCGTGGAGACGCGCCCGGCGACGCCGACTGAGGGGCCGCAGGTGAACGGCCGGCGCATCTTCGCCGCGGTGACGGTGGGTCACCTCGGGATCGACATCTTCAACAGCATGGGGCCGGTGCTGCTCGCCTTCCTCAGCGGGCCGCTCAACCTGAGCGCCGCCCAGATCGGTCTGGCCGTGGGACTGTTCCAGGTCCTGGCCGGGACTACCCAGCCGGCGTTCGGCTGGCTGGTCGATCGGGTCGGCAGCCGCTTCCTCGGACCGTTCAGCGTCGCCTTCAACCTGGCCTGCATGGCGATGGCGGTTACCGCCGCCGCCGCGACGGGGAGGTTCCTGCTGTTCCTCGTCCCGTTCGCTCTCGCGGCGGTTGCGTCGGGCGCCTTTCATCCCCTGGGAGTCATGCACTCCAGCACGGTGAACCTCGCCCGTTCGGCCACGTTCACTGCCATCTTCTTCTTCTGCGGTCAGCTCGGGCTCACCACCGGGCCGCTCCTGGCGGGCCTGGCTCTCGATCGGGCGGGACTCAACGGGATCTACTGGCTCGTGCTCCTGGCGGCGCCCGTACCGATCTTCATGGCGTTCGCGATGGGCCCGCGCCGGCTCCATGTTGTGCCCGGTCCGCCTCGGCCTGCCGATGAGACGCCGGTCGTTGCCGCGGAAGCGCCGGCAAGCCGCCGGAGACCGGTGCGCGGCGGCGTCATCGCTCTCCTGGCGCTGGTGTTCGCCAGCCGCTCCTGGGCCATGTTCGGAACGATGGCCTTCCTGCCTCTCCTGTTGAGCCAGCAGGGATACAGCTCCTCGGCTCAGGGGCTTGCCAGCGGGCTGTTCCTGCTCGGGGGCGCCGTCACCGCGGTGCTGGCGGGGGCCTGGGCCGATCGCTGGGGGCGACGTCCGATCGTCTTCCTGACCACGCTGCTGGGCTCCCTGCTCCTGGCCCTGGTGCCGGGCTCCGGAAGCCTCATCTTCGCGGTCGTCCTGCCGTGCGGAGCGTTGCTCGGGGCGTCGCACTCCATCCTGATCGTCATGGCCCAGGAACTGCTGCCCTGGCGGCGGGGTCTGGCTTCGGGAACGGCGCTTGGCTTCCTGTTCGCTACGGGCGGGCTCGCCACCTGGGGAATTGGAGGACTCGCCGATCGTTTCGAACTGACTTCGGTGCTGCAGGCCGGCGCCGTCGTCGGCCTCGTGTCCGCCTGCGCTTCCCTGCTCCTGCCGAAACGGGAGCCGAGTCGACTGGCGGCCGCGCCGGCAGTGTCGACCGTGCTCGTCGTGGCGCTTGCCGGCGGGGCGCTTCTCTGGCCGGACCCGGCTTCCGCGGGCCTGAACGGCGAAATCAACGGCCAGGTGCGCGACGCCGCCACCGATGTCCCGTTGCCGGGCGCCGAGATCAGGATCACCGGCGACCAGTTGCACAGCACCCAGACGGTTCGCGCCGGTCGCGGCGGCAGCTTCCGGGCGCCGGGTCTGCCTCCGGGCGACTACTACGTCGAGGCGAGCATGGACGGCTACGCGACCTCCGTGGTCGAGAACCTGATCCTGGTTGCGGGCGGCGTGCTGAGGGTGGACTTCCACATGCGGGCCGGCAGCGCGTCGGCGCTCGACCTCGTCTCCTCGCCCTTGCTCGACGTGGTCACCGGCAGCGACGGGAACGTCCTGGCGGGCGACGACCTGCGGCAGCTACCCGGTCCCGTCGCGGCGTTCAATCTGGACCTGGCCTCCGGCCTCGACGCCCTGGACGCGGACGTCGCGGTCAACGGCTGGCCGCCCGGCTTCGCCACGTACCGGATCGACGGTCAGGAGAGCGCGCTTCGCGAACCGGGGTCGGCCGCCATCGATCCGCGCTGGGTGGATCAGGTGCGCGTCTGGACGATGGAACTGGCGGCGACGATGGCCGGTCCCCACATCGACCTGATCACGCGCTCGGGAGGGACCGACTGGCGGGTGAACGGCGGCTGGTCGACGGTCGAGCCGCTCGACAGCGGCGAGCGGCTCGCCCTGCGCCTGCTTGACGCCGGGGAGGCGCCGGCAGGCGGCCGGGACAGGAGGCGCGTCGAGGGCGACGAGGCGACGCTCTTCGCCGGCGGCCCGTTGCGGGACAAGCGCGCCCGCGCGTTCGGCGGCTTCACGAGAAGCCGCAGCCGCGCCACGGAGGACCTCTTCGGGGCCGGCGCACCGGTGACCTGGAGCGAAACCGCCGAACAGTCGGTCGGCAAACTCGACTGGTGGGCCGGTTCGGCCAGCAATCTGACCCTGAAGCACCACGCCGGGTCCGGCGACCTCGAGGGCCGGCGGCCCGCGCTGCAGGTCCTGCCGTCGCTGGATGGAACCGAGAGTGACCGGTCGCGACGGCAGACCACCAGCCTCAACGTCGAGTGGGGCGTCAGCGATCGCCTGTGGTTGCGGGTGTTCGGCGGCCGATCCGATGTCGTCGAGGACGGCGATCCCTGGCAGGGCGCGGGCCTGTACTTCGCGGCGCCGGCGCCCGGCCGGCCGTCGGGTTGGTACGAGGCCGCGCCGGCGAACCGGGTCCGCCGCGCCGCGGAACGCCGGAACTGGGCGGTCGAGCCGTCGTTCTTCCTCTTCGACCACACGCTGGAGATCGGAATCCAGGACTCCAGGAGCAGCCTGGAGCTCGTCCGTTCCGAGCGCTCCGGACGGATGCTGCGCTTTCCGGGCGGCAGGCTCGACGCCTGGAGCGGTGGACCGCTCGGCGCCGCCGGCCTGCGGCAGGAGAAGCGCGCCCTCTACGTGCAGGACGCCTGGCGCGTGGGCGGCGCCTTCCGGAGGCACCTGACCGTGCACGGCGGGCTTCGCGCTGAAGAGGAACAGGCGGGTCCCCTCGACCTCGAGTTCGCGGACCGCACGGAGCCGCGGCTCGCGTTCGTCTGGGACGTCGCCGGCCGCGGAAGATGGAAGGTCTACGGCGGCGCCGCCTGGTGGCACATCGACGTCTCCCGGCCGCGGGCGGGTCGCTCCGACCTCGACGCGGTCGCGACGCTGGACGCGACCGGCGGCTACAGGGGCGCCGGCCTCGACTTCACGAGGGCGGCGGTCGATCCGGATCTCCGTCCGGGCCGGGTGCGCGAGCTCCAGTTGGGGACGGGCTATCAGTTCCTGCCCGACGTCGTGATTTCGGCACGCGTCTCCCGACGGCGCCTGCGGGACGGCATCCGTCTCATGCCGCTACCGGCCGGCGGCGAGGTCGTGCCGACGTTGCTGACCCCCGGCCGCGGCGCCGGCAGCGAGCTTCCCCAGCTCGAACAGGACTGGTGGGGCGCCGAGCTCAACGCCAACGTCGGCTTCAGCCCCTCCTGGAGGATCCACTTTTCGTACCTCCTGAGCCGCCTCACCGGCAACCACGAGGCCGGCGGACTCGGGCTGGAGGCGGGAACCCTGCCTGGCGCCCATCCGCTCCTGGCCGCCCTCGACCTCTGCTCCTCGCCCGTGCCCTGCGACGTGTTCGATGTCACGAGCGACAGCCGACGCCTGAGCATCGACCGCGAGCATCAACTGTCCGGCTGGCTCGTTCTGTCGCCGGGCGAACGCTGGCTGATGGCTCTCGTCTACCGCTTCCGCACGGGGGCCGCCTACGTGCCGCGGGCCCTGACCGTGCGGGTGGACGAAGCGAGGCGCATCCTCAGCACCGGCCTGACCCCCCTGGCGCCTGGCGCGGACGCGCCGGTCAAGAGCGCCGATCTCAAGCGCGCGGACCTCTCCCTGACCTACCGCGTGCCGCTTCGCTCCGACGACCGGCGGCTTTCCCTGTTCGCCGAGGCCCTCAACGTCTTCGACCAGGACGCCGCAGACCAGCTCTGGCCCCTTGCCTACCTGGACCCGGTCCTGGTCGGTCCGGCCCGGCCCGACGCGCTCGTCGCCGCGGCGGCTCAGGGGGCGAGGCCGGATCCACGCGAGTCGCTGCCGGTCGCGTTCCAGACCAGCCGGCGAGTGCGGGCGGGTCTTCGGCTTCAGTTCTGACGTTCTATACGAACTCGCTCAGCCGACGCAGCGCGGCCAGCAGGTCGGGCGTCTCCGTCAGCACGCCGCGGAGCGGGTCGGTCTTCAGCTTCTTCAGCCGTTCCGGCACGGTGCGGATGTTGTGGTCGCGGAGATCGAGGCCGGGCTTGACTTCGGACCAGCGCAGCGGCGTCGAGACGGGCGCCGCCGGCAGCGGACGGACGCTGAACGGGGCGACGAGCAGGCGGCCGCGGCCGTTCTGGACGAAGTCGATGTAGACCTTGCCGCCGCGGCGTTCGGGATTGCGGGTGACGGTGGCGATCTCGGGCAGTTGCCGGCAGATGATCTCTGCGATCAGTTGTCCGAGGCTGCGGGACTGCTCGTACGTGCAGGCGCCGCCCAGCGGCAGGAGCACGTGCAGGCCGCTCGAGCCGCTGGTCTTGACGAAGCAGGGCAGCTCGATCTGCCGGCACAGGCGCCGGATGGCGAGGGCGATCTCGATCACGTCCTCGAAGGGCGCGTCCTTCGGATCGAGGTCGAGGATGCACCAGTCGGGTTGGCCGAGCTGGTGCAGCCGGCTGGACCAGACGTGGAGGACGATCGCCGCCAGGTTGGCCACGTAGACCAGGCTCTCCCGGTTCTGGCAGACGAAGTACTCGACGTCCTTGCCGGTCCGCGGGCTGGTCAGCCCGACGGTCTGCAGCCAGTCGGGGGCGAAATCGGGCGCGTTCTTCTGGAAGAAGGACTTGCCGTCTATCCCGTCGGGATAGCGGGTCATCACCAGCGGACGGTCGGAGAGGTAGGGCTGCATCGCCGGCGAGATGGCGGCGTAGAAATCGATCAGGTCGCCCTTGGTGTAGCCCTCGTCCGGCCAGAACACCTTGGACTCGTTCGTGACGTCGACCTGCCGTTTCGGCGTCGCCGGCTGGGCGGCTTCGACGCCGCGGGGCGCGGCGCGGCGGACGCATTCCTCGAGCGGTTTGTCGTCACGCAGGCGGAGGAAGACGGGATGCCGGAGCATGCCGTGGGGAGTCCACTCCTTGTACCGGACCTCGCAGATGAACCCGTCGTCCGGCTCGACCCAGGTCTGGTCCTCGATGCGGCCGCCCATCAGGTGGCCGTCGGTCAGCTCGCTCCCGACCGCTGCGTCCTCGCCGGCCGGCGCGTGGCAGGGAGGATCCTGGCGTTGGCGCGCCGACAGAAGCTCCGCCAGGTTCGTCAGGTCCGCGTCGCTGAATCCGGTGCCGACACGACCGGCGTAGACCAGGCCGCCGGCCTCGGCGTTCCAGACCGCGAGGTGGAGCGAGCCCAGGCCGACCCGGCTGCCCTTGGGCGGCGACATGCCGACGATGGCGAAGTCCCCCGTCCGCTCGGCGCGCAGCTTGACCCAGGACGACGAGCGGCGGCCGGTGTAGCGCGACGCGCCGTCCTTCGCCATGGTGCCCTCGAGTCCCATCGCGACCGCCTGCTCGAAGAACTCCTCGCCCCGCTCCTCGATGTGGTCCGAGTAGCGAAGCGGTCCGGCGGGCGGCAGAACCTGAGCCAGCCAGCCCTTGCGCTCGAGCAGGGGCAGCGGCCGCAGGTCGCGGCCCTCGAACGCGACGAGGTCGAAGGCGAACAGCGTTGCCGGCCGGCGTACCGAGGCCTGTTCGATGTCGACCGGGCGACTGAGCAGGGCGCGCGTCTGCAGCCTGGCGAAGCTGGGCCTGCCGCCGCCGTCGAGGACGGTGACCTCGCCGTCGAGGACGAGCGAGTCCACCGGCAGGCGGCGCAGGGCGCGGGCCAGCTCCGGGTAGAGCGCCGTGACGTCGCCGCCGCGCCGGTAGCGGAGGAATACGCTGCCGCCTTCCTTGGCGGCGACCAGGCGGTAGCCGTCGTACTTCAGCTCGTAGATCCAGCCGGCGCGCGAGAAAGGCCGGTCAGCGGCGGTCGCGAGCATCAGCGGCAGCGAGCGCGGGTCCACCGGCCGGCGCGGCGCATCCGAGGCTTCGATCCCGCTCCGCACCTCTTGGATCCGGTCGCAGCCGTCCCGAAGCTCTTCGACGGTCAGGCCCGACAGCACGGACTCGGGCGGCAACCCGTCCTCGTCGCCGCCTTCCTCCTGCGGGCGCGACGCCGCGTCCGGCTTCTTCATCAGCAGCCACTGGCTGCCGTCGTCGGTCTGCCGTCGACCGCCCGTGCGGAACAGGGTCCAGACGCCGCGGAGCTTGTAGCCCTGGAGTTCGAACAGCAGCTTGCCGCTCTCCATGCCGGCCACCGGGTCCTCGAGCGGGACCCAGCGCCCGCTGTCCCAGACGATCATCGCGCCGGCGCCATAGTTGCCGGCGGGGATGGATCCTTCGAAGTCGGCGTACTCCAGCGGGTGGTCCTCGGTGGCCACCGCGAGCCGTTTGACCTCGGGGTCCAGGCTGGGTCCGCGCGGCACCGCCCAGGACTTGAGCGTGCCCTCGAGTTCCAGCCGCAGGTCGAAGTGGACCCTGCGGGCGGCGTGCTTCTGGACGACGAAGCGCCCGCCGCCTGCCGCGGCCCGGGAACCCATCGGCTCGGGCGTCGCCTCGCTCGAACGCTTGCGGCGGTAGGCCTCCAGATTGCCGTGCGGCATGAGGGGTGCATTCTCACAGACCGGCTCCGATTCGCAGGCTCCATGCCCCGCGAAAGCGCTTCCGGTGCTAGAATCCGCCGTCTATGCCTGCTCGTACGGTTGGCGGAGGCACCGTCTCGTTCGGACTCGTTTCGATTCCGGTCCGCCTGTACTCCACGTCGGAGACCTCCGGCGCGGTGCGCTTCAACATGCTCGACCCGAGCGACAACTCGCGAGTCAAGCAGCAGTTGATCAACCCTCGCACCGGCGACGTGGTCGAGCGCAAGGAGACGATCAAGGGCTACGAGTTCGGCAAGGGCCAGTACGTCACCTTCAGCGACGAGGAGATCAAGGAACTCCAGGAGAAGGCGTCGCCGGCGATCGAGATCACCGAGTTCGTGCCGCTCACGGAGGTCGAGCCGATCTACTTCGAGAAGTCGTACTACCTCGGCCCGGAGAAGGGCGGCGAACGCGCCTACCGCCTCCTCAGCGAGGCGATGCGGAAGACGGGGCGTTCGGCGCTGGCCAAGCACGCGGCGCGCGGCAAGCAGTACCTCGTCATGCTGCGTCCCTACGGTTCCGGTCTCCTGATGCAGCAGTTGAAGTACGAGGACGAGTTGAAGTCGTTCGACGAGGTGCCGCTCGGCGAGGAGACGGAACTCAAGCCGGGCGAACTGGAGCTCGCCGTGCAGTTGATCGAGCAGATCGCTTCGGACGACTTCAAGCCGGATCAGTACACGGACGAGGTGCGCAAGCGGCTCTGGGACGCCATCCAGAGCAAGATCGACGGCCGCGAGCTCGCGGACGACGAGACGGAGGCGCCGCAGGCGCAGATCATCGACCTGATGGAGGCGTTGAAGGCCAGCCTGTCGAAGAACGGCGAGACGGAGGCGGAGGCAACCGCCGAATCCAAGCCGGCCAGGAAGGCGGCGGCACAGCGCAAGGCGACGAAGAAGAAGCGGGCTCGACGGGCTGCAGGCGCCCCGGCGAAGCGGGCCGTGGCCGGTTGACGTGAGTACCCGTTCGTGAGGACGGGTCGCGAAGGCCGCCTTGCGGCCGCGGCCGTGTCCGTTCAACAGACTGGATCCGCACACACTCGCGGGCGGGAAGCGGCTAAGGTAGCCGTCCGTTCCGGCCCGCGCCGGTAGGCAGCAGCACAGGAGGCCTCGAGATCGCACGCCCATCAAACGAGCCGCGCATCAACCACCGGATCCGTAAGACCCCGGTACGGCTCATCGATCAGAACGGCGCCCAGGTAGGCGTCGTTCCCCTGGAGGACGCGAAGAGGAGGGCCCAGGACGCTCGGCTCGATCTCGTCGAAGTCGGTCCCAACGCCGATCCCCCCGTGGTCCGGATCATGGACTGGGGGAAGGTCAAGTTCGAGCGCGACAAGAAGAAGCGCGAGTCGCGGAAGAAGGCGGCGACGATCGATCTGAAGGAGGTCAAGTACCGGCCGACGATCGACCCGCACGACTACCAGATCAAGACGGACCGCGCGCTCCGTTTCCTCCGCGAGGGCAAGAAGGTCAAGGTGACGATCTTCTTCCGCTACCGGCAGCTCCGCAGGCCCGAACTGGGCATCGCCATCCTGGACAAGGTGAGCGACGCGATCGAGGGCGTGGGCGAGGTGGAGACCCGGTCGGGACTGGAGGGCCGTCAGATGACGATGGTCCTGAACCCGATCGCCCAGGACTGAGGCCGAGGCAGGGGCCGCCGCGCCGCCGCACACCGGGTGCGCCGGCGCCCTCGCCGGCCGTAGCCGCGGGTCTTCCGACCCGCGGTGAACTCGCGCCGCGAAGCGGCGACCATTCCGCCGCCGCTAGTACAGCACCACCGAGCGGATGCTCTCGCCTTCGTGCATCAGGTCGAAGGCGTGGTTGATGTCGTCGAGCCCCATCGTGTGGGTGATCATGCTGTCGATCTCGATCTCGCCGGCCATGTACTGGTCGACCATGCCGGGGATGTCGCTGCGGCCGCGGACGCCGCCGAAGGCGGTGCCGCGCCAGACGCGGCCGGTGACCAGTTGGAAGGGCCGGGTGGCGATCTCCTGGCCCGAGCCGGCGACGCCGATGATCACGGACTCGCCCCAGCCCTTGTGGCAGCACTCCAGGGCGGCGCGCATGACCTCGACGTTGCCGATGCACTCGAAGGAGTAGTCGACGCCGCCGTCGGTCAGGTCGACGATGACCTCCTGGATCGGGTCGTCGTGGTCGGCCGGGTTCACGAAGTCGGTGGCGCCGAGGGAGCGGGCAAAGTCGAACTTGGACGGATTGACGTCGATCGCGATGATCCGGCCCGCCTTCGCCATGACCGCGCCCTGGATCACCGACAGACCGATGCCGCCGAGGCCGAACACCGCGACCGTCGAGCCGGGCTCGACCTTCGCCGTGTTGAGCACCGCGCCGATGCCGGTCGTGATGCCGCAGCCGAGCAGGCAGACCTTGTCCAGCGGCGCCGCCTTGTTCACCTTGGCGGTCGAGATCTCGGCGATGACCGAGTACTCGGAGAAGGTCGACGTGCCCATGTAGTGGTAGAGGGAGCTGCCGCCGCTCGAGAACCGGGAGCTGCCGTCGGGCATCACGCCCTGGCCCTGCGTGGCGCGGATCGCCTGGCAGAGGTTCGTCTTGCCGGACTGGCAGAACTTGCACTCGCGGCATTCCGCCGTGTAGAGCGGGATCACGTGGTCGCCGGGCTTCACGGAGGTCACGCCGGGCCCGACCTCTTCCACGATCGCGCCCCCCTCGTGGCCGAGGATCGCGGGGAACAGTCCCTCCGGGTCGGCGCCCGACAGGGTGTAGGCGTCCGTGTGGCAGACGCCGGTGGCGACGACGCGTACCAGGACCTCGCCTTCCTTCGGGCCCTCGACGTCGACTTCTTCGATCTCGAGTGGCTTGCCGGCTTCGTGGGCAACCGCGGCTCTTGACTTCATTTGATGCCTGCCTCCCCTTAGGAAAAATCAGGAAAATTCTATGGTCCGGCGACGATGACCGGAGGCTAACATCGTTGGGGAAACGCCGCCGCTTGGTCTCCGGCTGAGCGTAAACAAGGAGGAAGAGGCAGAAGCAGAAACCAAGGGAGGAAAGGCACATGCGCAAGCTGCTCATGGAGTGCATCGGCACGCTGTTCTTGATGATGGCCGTGGCCTTCAGCGGGAACAACCCCATCGCCGTCGGTCTGATGTTGGCGGTGATGGTCTACAGCGGCGGACACCTGTCCGGCGGACACTTCAACCCGGCAGTGAGCCTGGCCGCATGGATGCGCGGCAAGCTCGGCGTGGCCGACATGGTCCAGTACATGGTGGCCCAGGTTGTCGGCGCCTGCCTTGGTTGGCTCGTCCACAGTTACCTGATGGGCGGCAGCACGGCGCCGATGCCGACCGAGCATCCGGTCATGCACGGCGTGGTGGCCGAGGCGCTGCTCGCCTTCGCGCTCGTCACCGTTGTCCTGAACATGATGTCCTCGCGGTCGGCCGGCAACCCGGTCGGCGGTCTGGCCATCGGGTTTACACTCTCGGCGGCCCTGTACACGGGCGCTGGTGTTTCCGGTGGAGCGTTCAATCCCGCAGTTGGTCTCGGCCCTCAGGTCATGGAAGCGATCACGGGCGGCGGCTTCGACGCCAACACCCTGGCGCTCTACGGCGTGGGTCCGCTGGTCGGCGGCGCGGTGGCGGCGCTCGTCTACAAGTTCCTCAACGACTGAGACTGACGCCGGCGCACGCCGGCGCACCGACCCGCTCCGCGGGAACCGGCTGCGCCGGCGTCCCCGCCGGTCCCGGGACGGGGCTGCACACTGGGTGCGCCGGCGCCCTCGCCGGCTTCTGAGAGGGGCGCGCCGCAAAGCGGCGACGATTCTCCGTTCCGCAGTCGCCGCCGCCGGCGTGTTCGCCGCTCTGACCGGGCCTGCGCCCGCCCACGCGCAGCTGCCCGGCGCGGCGATCGACGTCCTCGACTACCGCTTCGAACTCGACCTCTCCGACCGGACCGACGAGATCGAGGGACGGGCGGCCATCGCCTTTCGCGTCCTGCGACCCGTCCGCGAGGTCGAGTTCGATCTCGATGACCCGGCCGCGGACGGCGGCCTGGAAGCCGGCGGGATGGTCGTCTCCTCGGCGACGCTCGGCGACGCGGCCCTCCGGTTCCGGCAGCAGGACGACCGGCTCCTCGTGGCGCTGGACGGTGAGGCCGCGGCCGGCGAACGACGCCGCATCGAGGTCCGCTATCGCGGCGTCCCCGCCGACGGCTTCACGATCGGCACGAACCGCCACGGCGAGCGGACCTTCTTCGCCGACAACTGGCCGGATCGGGCCCACCACTGGCTGCCGGTCGTCGATCACCCGTCGGACAAGGCGACCGTGGCCTTCGTCGTCACGGCGCCGGCCCACTACCAGGTCGTGGCCACCGGCGCCTTCGCCGAGGCGGTCGACCTGGGCGACGGCATGCGCCGCACCGAGTGGCGCAGCCGCGCTCCGGTGGCCACCAAGGTGATGGCGGTCGGCGTCGCGCGCTTCGTCCGGCAGCGCCAGGCGATCGTCGACGGCGTGCCGGTCGAGACCTGGGTCTACCCGCAGGACCGGGAAGCCGGCCTGCGGGCGTTCACGCCGGGGCCGCGCGTGCTGGGGACCTTCGAGCGACGGCTCGGGGACTACCCGTACGCCAAGCTCGCCAACGTGCAGACGACGACCCGCTGGGGCGGCCTGGAGAACGCCGGGAACGTGTTCTACGACGAGGACGCGGTCGACCGCGAAGGCGGCATCGAGGGTCTCATCGCGCACGAGGTCGCCCACCAGTGGTTCGGCGACGCCGTCACCGAGAGCGACTGGCCGCACGTCTGGCTCAGCGAGGGCTTCGCGACCTACCTGACCGCCTGCTACCTGGAGTGGACCTACGGCGGCGAGCGCTTCCGGGAACAGATGGACCGGGCCAGGACGAGAGTCCTGAGCTACGTGGAGGAGGCTCCGGACTCGGTCATCGTGCCCGAAGCGGTGCCCGACCCGCGCCGCCTGCTCAGTCCGAACGTCTACCAGAAGGCGGCCTGGGTGCTGCACATGCTCCGGGGCGAAGTCGGCGACGGCACGTTCTGGAAGGGAATGCGGACGTACTACGAGCGCTTCCGCGACGGCAACGCCTCGACCGCCGACTTCGCGGCGATCATCGAGGAGGTGTCGGGCCGCGAACTCGAGTGGTTCTTCGACCAGTGGCTGCGCCGGCCCGGCGTGCCGGAGCTCGAGATCGCGTGGCGGTTCGACGAGGCGGCGTCGGCGGTCGAGCTGACGGTGGCGCAGTTCGGTCCGACGATCTACCGCCTGCCGCTGGACGTGGAGGCCGTGCTCGACGACGGCCGCACCATTCGCGGCCGGGTGGACGTCGAAGGCGAGCGAACGACCGTGTCGTTGCGTCTACCGGCCAGCCCCGAGCGGCTCCACATCGACCCGGACGCCTGGCTCCTCATGAGGTACACGGTCGCGGAAGAGTAGGTCTCGTCACACCGTCACCCACTGGGTGCGCCGGCGCCCCCGCCGGCTGCCGCCGAAGGCGGCCTCGAAACGCGCCGGCCGCAGGCCGGCTCCACCTTGGGAGCTACCATCGACCCACCATGCCCCCGCGCCCCACCGCAGCCGCCGACTTCGAGCGCGCCCACGCCAACAGCGCCTTCGGCACCGTCCTCGCCGACCCGCCCTGGCAGTTCACGAACCGCACCGGCAAGGTGGCTCCCGAGCACCACCGACTGAGTCGCTACGCGACCCTCTCTCAGGCCGAGATCGCCGCGATCCCGGTTTCCGCCGCCTGCGCCGAGGCCGCCCACCTCTACCTCTGGGTGCCCAACGCCCTCCTCCAGGAAGGCCTCGACGTCATGGAGAACTGGGGCTTCACCTACAAGACGAACCTCGTCTGGCACAAGGTGCGCAAGGACGGCGGTCCCGACGGCCGCGGCGTCGGCTTCTACTTCCGCAACACGACGGAACTCGTCCTCTTCGGCGTCCGCGGCAAGCTGCGCACCCTCGCTCCCGGCCGCAGGCAGGTCAACATCATCCGCACCCGCAAGCGGGAGCACTCCCGCAAGCCGGACGAGCTCTACGAGATCATCGAAGCGTGCAGCCCGGGCCCGTACCTCGAACTGTTCGCCCGCGGCCGCCACTCGAATCTCTGGACCGCCTGGGGCGACCAGAGCACCGAGTACGAACCGGACTGGCCAGTCCAGCGATTCGCGCCATAGCGTGGCGCGGACCGCTGGACAGGTGGGGGCTGGGGCCAAACTCCGAGCCTGCGAGGCGTTTGGCGGCGACGCGAACATCCGTCGTTAGCCACGCACGCGCCGCCCCGCGGGCGTCAAGCGATAGCGCTGGTTCCTCGCGCGAGGAGCGTCGGGCCGCGTCATCTCGACCAGGCCACCGTCCAGGGCGGGTCGCAGGTAGCCTTGGCGCAGCCACTTCGGGTCGCGCAGTTCCAGGGCGTCCAGCACCTCGCGCACCGACATTTCGCGGTCCAGCACGCGCAGGAGCCGCTCTACTTGGGGGGTAACTTGGGGGGTTTCTTGGGGGGTCCCCTCCTGTATGGCGTCGAGGATCGCTTCCAGCATGAAGCGGATGAAGCGCGTGCTCTCGCCTGCCTCAGAGCTGTCTTCGATAGCCCCGTAGTAGGCGCTCTGACGGGCGCGAACGACGCTCTCGACCGGGACATGAGCGAACAGCGGCTTCCAGCGGCTGAGGATCAGGGTCTGCCAGAGACGCCCCAAGCGCCCATTGCCGTCCTCGAACGGATGGATGAACTCGAACTCGTAGTGGAACACGGAGCTTGCGACCAAGGAATGCTCGCGCGTGCTCCTCAGCCATGCGAAGAGATCCGCCATGAGCTTGGGCACGCGTTTGGCCGGCGGCCCGATGTGGTGGACTTTGCCGGGGCCGACCACGCCGACCTGACGCGCTCGGAAGCGGCCCGGCGCGTCCATCAGGCCGGCCATGAGCACCTCGTGGGCCGACATCAGATCGCCCTCGCTCGCCGGTTCCCAGTCTTCGCAGCGGTCGTAAGCGGCGATTGCGTTGCGCACTTCTTGAACGTCCCTCGGTGGACCCACGACCCGCTTCCCGTCCAGGATCGCCGAAACCTGCTCCTCGGACAGCGCGTTGCCCTCGATCGCGACAGAACCATGGACGGTACGAACGCGGGCCTCGCGCCGCAGCCGGAGGTCCAGTCCCAGGCCCGCCGCTTCGGCCCGGCCAATCGCCTCGCCGATCTGTTCCACCAGAGACAGGATCTCGGTCGTGATCGAGTAGGGCGGTTCTTTGGCTGCCGTCATGCTGGGACTCTTGCACAGCCGGCCCCACGTGGGGCGCCGTAGCCGGACCGCTGGCCGCGCTACGATGGACTCGCCCGCTGAAGGAGGTCACCATGTGCAGGAACATCCGCGCCCTCTACAACTTCGAGCCGCCGGCCAATGACGGGGAAGTGCGCGCCGCGGCGCTCCAGTACGTGCGCAAGGTCAGCGGTTCGACGAAGCCGTCGCGTGCCAATGAGGCTGCCTTTGAGCGGGCGGTCGACGCCATTGCTGACGTGACCGCGCGACTGCTCCAGGAGCTGACGACGACCGCGCCGCCCCGCAATCGGACAGTCGAAGCGGAGAAGGCTCGTGAGCGCTGGCGGCGACGTCAGCAGCGACTGGCCGAGGCGGCTACGGGCTGAGAGTTGGGAAGCTCGAAACCGCTGAGGAGGCCTCAGGGATCGGAGGCCGGCAGATCCTTCGCGTACCCCTCCGACTGGAGTCGGCGCAAGGTCGCGAGTATCAGAAGCGACTGCTTGTCGCTTGGCATTTGGTCAGGGAGTCGCGTGGCTGCTTGAAGGACGCCTGTTTCCTTCGCCGACAGCACGTGATGAGCACTATCCCACTGTAGGGCGTCTCGCCAGAATCCGGCTCCGGCCTGAACCACCGCTATCTGTGCTTCGAGGCCGTTCAGTTCGCGTTGCGACCGTTTGGCGCTTCGCGCGGCCGCTTGCTTCTCCTCGACCGAGATCAGTTCGGCGAGAAAGGCCTCGGGCCAAGGGAGGTCTCGCGACCGCGCCCTGTGCCAGCACCCTTGCTTCTTGGCCCACTCGGTGACGTTCCGCATGTGCTCGGGTGGGGAGACAAGGACTTCGTGTACTTCGTACGCGGCCAGAGCCAAGGCCTCCTCCATCGCTTCGGTCAGCGCCTGACGTCGCCAGATGGCTTCGAAGTCGACGCCGCGCTTACCCGCTTCCACGTCATGTGCCAGCTTGGCGATGGTGTATGCGACGATGTTGGCGCGATAGCCGCCCTGGTACCAGTCCTGGACCGAGACGATTCGCTCGGTGCGCCGGAAGACGATGGCCTTCGCGACGACTTCACGAAACCAGGCTTCGTTGAACTGGGCCTCGTCCTTCTCCCACGCTGTGCCGACGCGACCAGCGAAGTCCGCGAAGTTCTTCTGTGCACCCAGACTGACAACGTGCGGACGCCTTTCCCAGACGGCCCAGAACTTGGCGAGGTCCGTCTTGGTGAAGAGCTGGCGGCGCGGGTTTTCCAAGTCGAACTTCCTGCGCTGGGCCGGGGTGCCATACTGGCTTCGTGCGTCGGCGTACTGACCGCGGGCCCTCTCGTAGAACCACTTCGATTGCACGAACGTACCTTCCGGGGAAGGTGCGTAGGTGCGGCGCGAGAAGCCCTCCAATCGCACGTGAAAGGGGTGGTTCGAGAAGAAGTCGGCGGCACTGACCCGGTTCTGCGTGTTCGCATACTCCGAGATCTTCGGGACGAGTTCGGCGGCGCGCTCCCGATCGACGACGGTCAGCTTGACCTGCACGCTTGTTCGCGACAGGTCCACTTCGGTCTTCTTGCGCCCTGGCCGGCCCCGGTAGGCAACGTGCAGCGACGCTGTCGTTTGGCCACCGTTCACGATCTGGAAGTTCTTCATTCCGTGCAGCAGGAGGCGACCGTTGTCGCGCTCGATGTCTACGTCCTCGGCTGTGGCCGTGATGCCGTTGTTGTAGGCGAAGAACCGTGACGGCTCGTTCTCGAGGGTGTTCCTGATTCCCCGGTTGACCTTCCCGCGAGCCTGAAGGAACACGCGCACGTTCTGCTCCAGCAAGCGAGCGCCGAAACGATCGTAGATTGAAGCCAGCACTTGCCCGGGGATCACGCAGAGAAGGGCGGCACCGCGTTCCCGACCTGGACGTACTGGGACGTTCGGGGACCGCAGAAGAAGTAGTTGTCTGGAAACGTCTGCACGCGGGCTGCCTCGCGTACCGTGAAGCTCCGCACTTGACTGGCGTCCGGGTGGATGAAGTAGTGGCCATCCTTGGCGAGATGGCTCGTTACCGTCGTCGCGGGGCTGTCCCAGACCTGCACCCTGAAGCGGTCGTCGAAGCTGCCGGACGACCAGTTGCGGTGCTTCGCCGCGAGTCTTGCGGGGAAGTCGCGAGTCTTGGGGCTTCGGCCGCAGGCGGCGGCGAACGCGGCCGCGAACAGGTAGCGGGCCAGGTCCGTCGGCATGTGTGAACGGGTTTCGTTGTTGGGGAGTCTCTTGATTCTCTCGTCCAGAATCCAGTCTCGGAGGGTCTCGGGGCAGTCGTTCGGGATCTCCGTGTGTCCGGTGGCGCCGCCCGTTGGCGGTGTCTTGCTCTTGAGAGAACCCAGTGTGGAGGAAGCGGCAAGTCGGTACGCCCGAGCTTCCTTCGTGGCCAGGCTGTTGGCGAGGCCCGTGATGTCCGCACAGGCCTGCCGCACGACCCGCCGCCATGCTTCGGGGCTGTCGCTGCGGCTGAGTTGGCTCCGGAGCCTCGGCATGGCGTCGATGACGTCACTTACCGTCACGCGGCCTCCGGGCGACTCAAGCCGAGGCTGGACCGTATCCGGGAGGCTGTCGGCGATGTCATCTCGCACGCAGACCACGAACACGCGGTGCCGCGCCTGCGGTACGTCATGCTCCTCGGCACGCACAACGAAATCGGCCGGATCGTGGTCGCGATCGAGGAGGCTGCTGTTGCGTGATCGAGGGCACAGCGCGTACGTGCGGTACCTGGTGTCGTTGCGGGGGAAGCGCAGGCCGGCGAGCACGTCGGGGAAGATGCGTCGCCCGTTCATCTCTGCGGAAAGCAACCCCTTCACGTTCTCCATCACGGCCACGGCTGGGCGCAGCGAAGCCAGCACGTCGATGTACTGGCTGTAGAGGCGGTAGCGGTCGTCCTCCCGTGGGTCGTAGTTGGGATCGCCCGCGTTTCTCGCCCGGCCCACTAGCGAGTACGCCTGGCACGGTGGGCCGCCGATCAGTACCGTCCGATCGCCCCAGGCGCTACGGATCCGCTCCAGCCGGTCTTTGAGGAAGTCTTCGGCCTCGGACGTGCCGAGCTTCAGGCACCTCGTCTCGTCGAGTGCCTCGCGCCACTTGTCGGGCGCCAGTTCTTCCCAGTTCGGTTCGGGCGACTGACCGTTGATGAACCGGTAGTACTGGTCCGGATAGTCGGTCCCGAACTTCCGCAGAAAGGCCCGGAGCAGCAGCGTCTGGTGCGCGTGTCGGTCGTTCTCGACCGAGAGAACTGTCTGGAAGCGAACCCCGCCATCTCCTCCGCGGCATTCCGCGAATCCCTCGCCCAGGCCGCCTGGACCGGCGAAGAGGTCCACGACGGCGTAGGGCTGCACGCTATCCTTCATCGACCCTCCAGAACAGGGAGTTGGGGAGCCGGCCGAGTCGCCGGAGTTCTTCGTCGATGACGGACATAGTCGATCCGCAGACCCGCTCGCGGATGATGTCACGCATCCGAGGACGGAACACTCGGCCCGAGGTTGGCCTGCGGCGCGCCCTCCATGCCCGTGGTCTCCGCTACCGACTGCATGATCGAAGGCTACCTGGACGGCCTGACATCGTTTTTCCCCGCTTTCGGGCCGCGTGCTTCGTCCATGGCTGCTTCTGGCACCGTCACTCCGGCTGCCGCTACGCGACCACGCCGGCTACGCGCGCGGCGTTCTGGGCGGCGAAGTTCGAGGCGAATGTCATCCGTGATGCGCGGAATCGGCTCGACCTGCTCGCGGTTGGATGGCGTGTCGCCGTGGTCTGGGAATGTGCGCTTCGCGGCCGCGGCTACGACTCGATGGCCGAGGCGCTGCACGAGTGGCTTCGAGGGACGAGGGCGGAGTACGACTCGGGCCCAGGCCCGGTCCTGGACGGTTGAGACGGCCGCCTCCGGCAACGTGCCGCTCTGCGGCCCGCCTTTGCCCACATGGGCGTCAGCCGGCTGCCAGCTCCGCCGCAACCACCTCGTCGTAGTAGTCGATCACCCGCCGCACGTAGGCCCGCTTCTCGATGTAGCTGCCCGGGTAGAAGCTGCGCTTGAAGCCGTAGATGATCACGTTGCGCAGGTCCTCGAGCGACAGGTCGAAGGCCTCGCAGGCGGAGGCGATTTCCCTCGTCACGGTGGTGCGGGACATCAGGCGGTTGTCCGTGCACAGGGTGACCGAGAGCCGATCCTCCATCATCCGGCCGAAGGGGTGGTCCGCGAAGTTCTCGAGGCGCTGGATGCTCTGCAGGTTCGAGGTGATGCAGACCTCGAGGGTGATCCGCCGGTCGCTGATGTACTGCGCCAGGCTGCGGATGTAGCGCTCGGGATCCTTCGCCGCCGCCGAGTTCGGGTTGTCGCGCCGGAGGCGATCCGCGGCGTAGAGGTGTGTTCCGTGCCCGATGCGGTCCGCCTGCAGCAGGGTGATCGCCTGGAAGATGCTCTCCGGACCGTAGGCCTCGCCGGCGTGGATCGTCTTCATCAGGAAGTGCTGCTGCGCGTAGAGGAAGGCGTCGCGGTGCACGGCGGCCGGGTTGCCCGCCTCGGCGCCGGCGAGGTCGAAGGCGACGACGGGCAGCCCGAGCCGGTCGCGCGCCTCGACGACGGAACGGGCCAGCGACAGCGAAGCGGCGGCGTGGATCTCCGGCTCGGTCCAGCCGTGGAGCGCGGTGAACAGCCCCCGGTAGTACGGGCTGTGGCCGGGGCCGAACATGCGCAGGGCGCAGGCGATGATCCCGTAGCGGAAGGGCGGCTCGGCGCCGTTTCGTACGTTGTCGGTCGCTTCGTGCTCGCGCTGGACGCGGGCGAGCCCGCGGTCGACCGCGGCCAGCACGCCGGCGATGTCGAGATCGGGCCCGGTGTGGAGCTGCGGCGCCAGCCGCACCTCCACGTAGCAGACGTTCTCGGCCAGGTTGTCGGCGCCGAGCTCGTAGGCGGCCCGCTCCAGAGCCTCGGCGGTGCAGAGAGCCGGCGCGGTGTAGGAGAAGGTGCGGAGGTAGTCCTCGAGGTCGTCGTAGGTCTCCTTGAAGACGAGTTCGAGGAGGCCCTCCGGCGTCTGGGAGGGGAGTTCCAGGCCGGCGTCGCGCGCCAGCTCGATCAGGGTGTCGAGCCGGAGCGAACCGTCCAGGTGAACGTGAAGGTCGGTCTTCGGCAGCCTGCCGATGAGATCGGCGCGGGAGAGCGGCCCGTTCGAGTCGGTATCATGCGCGGTCTGCATGGCGCAGTGTACAGGCATTCGGGTCACCGGGGATTTCCATCGGGGAGCGAGACGATGACGACGACCAGGCGTTCCTTTCTTCATGGCATGGGCGGTCTCGGAGCAGCCGCTACCGGGCTCGGCGCGGCGGGCGCGACGTTCGCGCGGCCGGCGCGCGGCAAGGCAGTGGCCCCGAGCGACCGCATCCGGGTCGGCGCGATCGGCGTCAACGGCATGGGCTCGAGCAACATGGGCTCGATGCTCGACATCGACGGGGTCGAGTGCGCGGCGCTCTGCGACGTGGACGGCAACGTTCTCGGGGAGCGGGTCAAGTCCTTCGAAGAGCTGACCGACAGCAAGCCGGACGCCTACAGCGACTACCGCAAGCTGCTCGAGGACGACGAGATCGACGCGGTGATCATCGCCACCCCGGACCACTGGCACTGCAAGATCATGGTGGACGCCTGCGAGGCGGGAAAGGACGTCTACGTCGAGAAGCCGATGGCGAACTCGATCGAGGAAGTCCGCATCATGCAGCAGGCCGCGAGGGCCTACGGCCGGGTGGTCCAGGTCGGCCAGTGGCAGCGCTCGGGCAAGCACTGGCAGGACGCGATGGAGTACCTCTGGTCCGGCGAACTCGGGCAGATCCGCACGGCCAGGGCCTGGGCTTACATGGACTGGGACGCGCCGATCCCCGTGCCGGACTCGAAGCCGCCCAGGGGCGTCGACTACGACATGTGGCTCGGCCCGGCGCCGAAGCGGCCCTTCAACGAGAACCGCTTCCACTGGAACTTCCGCTGGTACTGGGACTACGCCGGCGGCCTGATGACGGACTGGGGCGTTCACCTGATCGACATGGTGCTGATGGGCATGAAGGCGAGCGCGCCGAAATCCGTCATGTCGCTGGGCGGTCCGTTCGGCTATCCGGACTCCCCGATCGAAACTCCGGACACTCAGCAGGCGGTCTACGAGTTCGACGACTTCACGATGATCTGGGAGCACGCCCTGGGGATCGCGCTCGGTCCGCACCAGCGCGGGCACGGCGTGTCCTTCGTCGGCAACAAGGGCACCCTGGTGGTCGACCGCGGCGGCTGGGAAGTGCTGCCCGAAGTCGGCCGCGAGGACGGCAGGAGGTACTACAAGACGCCCGCCATGCCCGATCGGTCCGCATCACGGAGTCAGCGGGGCCTGGCCCAGCACACCGAGGACTTCATCGAGTGCATGAAGACCCGGGAACAGCCGCGCTGCAACGCGGACGTCGGCGCTCTCGTGGCCGTGAACGCGCATCTCGGCAACATCGCGTTCCGCACCGGCCGGCGGGTCTACTGGGATCAGGAGGCGGGACGTTTCGAAGGCGACGACGAGGCGAACGCGATGCTCCGGGCCGAGTACCACAACGGCTGGCAGGTTCCCCGGGTGACGGGCGCCGAGGCGTCGGCCGGCTGAGGTGACCGAACTCGAAGACCGCCGGATCGGCGCCGCGACCATTCTGTTCGGCGCCGGCGGCGGAAAGTACCCCGACAACAACGCCCTGCTGATCGAGGGCGCCGGGTCGACGATGCTGGTCGACCCGTCGCTCGGCGTCCGGGCACGCGGCCGGAGCGCCCTGCCCGCTGTCGACCTCGTCCTGCTCAGCCACTGCCACGAGGACCACACGGCCGCGCTGCCGCTGTTTCGGGACGCGCCGGTGTACGTCCACGAGGAGGATCTGCCGGGGCTGCTCGACTTCGACGGATTCCTGGACATCTTCGGCGCCGAGCCGGAGCGCCGGGAGGAGTACGGCGGGTACCTGAAGACGACGTTCTTCTATGAACCCCGGCCCGACGCCGTGCCGTTTCGGGACGGCGACCTGTTCGATCTCGGCGGCGGCGTGTCGGTGCGGGTGATCCACACGCCCGGTCATACCCGCGGCCACTGCGCCCTGCTGATCGAGCCGGACGGCGTCCTGTTCCTGGGCGACATCGACCTGACCGGTTTCGGCCCGTACTACGGCGACGCCTGGTCCGACCTGGAAGCGTTCGAACGTTCGCTCGAACTGGTGCGCGACATCGAGGCGAGGCACTACGTCACCGGCCACCACATCGGCCTGCTCGCCGATCGGGAGGCGTTCCTCGCCCGCCTGGACCGCTACGTCGAGCGCATCGCCGACCGCGAACGGCGCCTGCTCGAGTACGTGGAGGAACCGCGAACGATGGACGACATCGTCGCCCACCGTTTCGTCTACCGCCCGCGCGACCAGGGGGAGGGCATTCCGAAGGCGGAACGGTGGAGCATGCAGTTGCATCTGGATCGTCTCGAACGCGACGGTCGGGTCGAACGCGAAGGCCCGACCTACCGTGCCCTCACCTGATGGGCGCGGAACCTTGTGCGCCGGCGTCCTCGCCGGCATCCGGCGCGAAGCGCCGGCCTCCGGAAGTGCTGCCCGCAGCAGCAGGTCTATACTGCGGAACGAGTGGCGGCTGGCGCTTTCGACGCCGATCGTCGGGGGAACAGGAGGGTTTCGGATGACCGTCAAGAAAGTGGCCGCGACTGTCGTTTCGGCTTCGGTTCTGGTTGTTGCGCTGCTTGTCGTCGCGCCGCCCGTCCTCGCCGACGACACGGCGGCCGTGGAGCACCTGCTTGAACCGGACACGATCCATCCGGCGACCGCGGACCAGTTCCGCGCCGTGCTGGAACACCACCGCGGCAAGGTCGTCGTGGTCAACTACTGGGCCACCTGGTGCATCCCCTGCCTCCAGGAGCTGCCCGAGCTAGATCTTCTGCAGGAGCGCTACGCCGACCGCGGCCTCGTCGTGCTCGCCGTCTCGATGGACGATCCCGAGAAGCTCGAGGACCGGGTGCGGCCGTTCTTCGCCAAACGGGCGCCGGGCCTCGTCTCCTATCTGGCCAGCGCCGGGGAAGACGACTCGGTGGAGTTCGTGACCTCGTTCGATCCGGAGTGGCCCGGTGCGCTGCCGACGACGATGTTCTTCGACCGCGGCGGCGAACTGACCAACATTCATCTCGGACGGATGCTCTACGCGGAGTTCGAGGAGGCTGTCCTCGAACTGCTTGAAGCCGGCGAGGGATCCTGACCGGCGGGGGGACCGCCCCCGCTCCGGGCTCGACCGGGGCCTCATGAGATCCCACAACGCATTGGCCGAACCGGCGGTCGACCGGCGTTCGGAGCGGCGCGCCGACGCCGAGTGGCTGGCGCGCCGCCTCGCTGATCCGGCCAGCCAGTTGACGGCCGTGTGGCGCGAGCGAAGCCTCGTCTTCGACGCTCACGCCGGAGACCAGGGTCCGGTTCCGGGCACGGTGGCGGCCGTCGAGGCGGTCGGCCTGGTCGAGCAAGCGGAAGACGTCGTCTTTCTGGGCGAGGCGGAGGGGGTCGCCTACTTCTCGGTGGACCTCTCCGATCGGGAGGATCCGCTCGCCGGCCCATTACGGGGCGCCGGCCGTTTCGTCGAGCTGCGCCAGGTCGGCGCCGCGATGAGCGGCCGCGGCGGCAACCTGCTCGCTTACGCTCGCGCCATGGCTACATGGCATCGCCGGCACCGCTTCTGCGGCCAGTGCGGCGCCGCGACCGAGAGTCGCAACGCCGGCCACCTGCGCGTCTGCACGGCGTGCGGCATCGAGCACTTTCCGCGGACCGATCCCGCCGTCATCATGCTCGTTCACACCGGCGCCGCCGCGGAAGACGGCTCCTGCCTGCTCGGCCGCCAGGCCTCCTGGCCGCCGGGCATGTTCTCGGCCCTCGCCGGCTTCGTCGAGCCCGGCGAGAGCCTGGAGAGCGCGGTCGCGCGCGAGGTTCAGGAGGAGACCGGCATCGCGGTGGACGCCGTCCGCTATCACTCCTCGCAGCCCTGGCCGTTCCCGACCTCGATCATGCTCGGTTTCTATGCGACATCGCCCGGCGGCGACGTGCGGGTGGACACCGATGAGCTGGAGCAGGCCGTGTGGGCGACGCGCTCCGAACTGGAGTACGCGCTCCGGGCCCGCGAGGTGCGGCTGCCGCCGCCGTTCTCCATCGCCCGCCGGTTGATCGACGACTGGCTCCGCGCCGAGCGTTAGCGGACCCACTGGGACTCCCCACCATTTTGCAAGTGGGTGTATCGCCCGCGATCGGTGTTGGGCGTTGTTCGGTTTTCCGCAGTCACGTCGAGCGGTGAGGCGAGCCGGTGGCTGGGTTGAGGTGGTTTCGCGGTTTGGAGTTGTCGGGTTCGCCGGGCAGTTGGGTTGAGGGTTGGGCGGGCTGATGCGGGGTTTCCGGTTCGGGGTTTCCGGTGACTGGGTTTTGTGGTGGTTGAGGTCGGGCATGTTCGCGCGCGGCGGTAGGGGCGTCGGTGTGTTCGTCGTGGCGTTCCTTCCCGGTCGGTGGGTGGAAGAGCGTGCGATCGCGGAGCATGGCGCAGGCGATGCGGAGGAGTCGATCGCCGACGATTCGCAGGGCGTGTCCGTGCGTCTTGCCTCGGGTTCGTGCGCGGTCGTACCTGGTTCGGGATTCGCTGTCTCGCTGTACGGCTACTCTGGCCCAGTGGTAGACGGCGTCGGCGAGTCTGTGGTTTCTGGCTCGGCGCTGTCGGACGGTTTTCCTGTTGCCGGACCTGACGGTGACGGGTGCTACTCCGGCGAGGCATCGCAGGGCCGCGTGGTCGCGTTGGTTCAGTGCCTGTTCGGCCTCGGTCAGGAGGGTGGCGAGTACGTGGTTTCCGATTCCGGGTATGGAGTCGAGGATGGCGGCGTCGCGGAGTTCGTCGTCGTCGTGCCTTGTTTGTTTGGCCTGCTGGAGGGTTTGCTCAAGCTGGCGTCTGGCCTTGTCGATTTGCGCGTTGTACTGCTCGAGGATCGGCAGCAGGCTCAGGATGCGGTTTCTGGCGCACTCGACACTGGCGCTTCGTCGCTTGATCGGCTGTGCTTTGAGGCGGTCGGCGAGCTGGTCGGCGTCGACCCGGCGGACGCGGTGCTTCGCGAGCAGTTTGGCGAGGGTGGACTTCCTGACGCGCCGGGCCTTTTCCGGGGTGGGCAGGCGCTTCCACAGGTCGATCGCCCAGGGCGTCGTCACGTCGCCGTCCGTCGCGTCGAGAAACTGCGGGTAGTAGTCCACGAGATGCTGTCGGATGCGGTTCGCGATCCCGTTGCGGTCTTCGACGAGTTCCTTCCTGGCGCGGGCGGCGCCTCGCATTTCGATGACGTCGTCGTCGGGCTCTTGGACCGGTCTGAGGCAGTCCGGGTCGGTACGCAGCGCCGAGGCCAGGGCCTTGGCGTCTCGCCGGTCGTCCTTGGCGCCGGCGGCGGAGAAGCGGTCGCGGAAGCGGTCGAGCTGCATGGGGTTGATGGAGTGGACGGGGAAGCCCGATTCCATCAGGGTTTCGACCACAGGTCCGTGCGGCACTTCGATGGCGACCTTGATCAGGTTCGCCGGTCGTCGGCCGCGGTCGAGGAGCCAGTCGTTCATGGCGGCAAGTCCCCTGCCGCCATGGTCGAAGGCTCGTTGTTTGACCACCTTGCCCCGGTGATCCATCAGGCAGACGTGGTGTTTTCGGCTTCCCCAGTCCACGCCGGCGGTAAACGTCGTCGTCATGTCCTCCCTCCTGGTGCGTTAGCGTTGGCTTGTCGGCTCACCGCGATGCCGTTCGGTACCTGTACTGGCGCTCATGGCGCATACTCCCCACTGGATGTCCATCGCGGTGCAGGCAGCCAGGGCACAAATCCCAGTTGGGTGCTCAAGGCACAGTGCGCCGTTGGTGCTCCTGGCTGCCCGCCGACTTCACAAGGCTCCGGACAGCGCCGCGGGAGGGGGCGCCGCGGCGCGGGCTGCGGAAGCTGCCGGTCCCGCGGAAAACGGCAAGCCGTTTACCGCCGGACCTTGGAAAACCGGCGGACCGGTTTCCCACAGCTGCCGCAGCCTCGGCGACTACGGCGGATCGGTACGGGACGGTGACCGGAATCAACCCCGGAAAGGTACAGGTGCGCCGGCGCCCTCGCCGGCTGTGGCCGCGGGTCTTCTGACCCGCGGAAAGCGACGCGCCGCGAAGCGGCGACCATGCCGGCTCGCGTAGCATTGTCCGCTCATGTCTCCCGACTCCACGAACGGCGGCGCCTCGTCTCTCGCGGTCATCGACCGCCTCGGCCGGCCGGTGCGCGACCTGCGCATCTCGGTCATCGACCGCTGCAACTTCCGCTGCACGTTCTGCATGCCGGCGGACCGTGAGTACAAGTTCCTGCCCAGGCAGCAGTTGATGACCTTCGAGGAGATCGAACGCCTGGTTCGGCTGTTCGTGCAGCTCGGCGTCCGCAAACTGCGGCTCACCGGCGGCGAGCCCCTGCTGCGGCGGGACATCGAGGAACTGGTCCGGATTCTGGCCGCCGTGCCGGGTGTCGAGGATCTGGCGTTGACGACGAACGGCGCCCTGCTCGGCGCGAAGGCGAAGGCGCTGGCCGACGCCGGCCTCGACCGGGTGACCGTCAGCGTCGAGTCCCTGCACGACGACGTCTTCGGCCGGGTCACCGGCCTCGGCCATGGCGTCGGCCAGGTGCTGGAAGGGATCGAAGCCGCTGCCGCCGCCGGTCTTGGACCGATCAAGATCAACACCGTCGTCATGAAGGGCACCAACGAGGACGAAGTCGCCGACATCGCGAGCTACTTCAAGGAGCGGGGCCACATCGTGCGCTTCATCGAGTTCATGGACGTCGGCACCGTGAACGACTGGAGCCTCGACCAGGTCGTCACCGCCTCCGGGATCGCCGAGCGCATCGCCGAACGCTGGGCCTTCGAACCCGTCGACCGCGCCCAGCCCAGCGACGTCGCCGAGCGCTTCCGCTACCTCGACGACGGCGTCGAGTTCGGCGTCATCCCCTCCATCAGCCGCCCCTTCTGCGGCGACTGCGCCAGAGCCCGCCTCTCCTCAGACGGCCGCCTCTACACCTGCCTCTTCGCCGACACCGGCCCGTCGCTCCGCGACCGCCTCCGCGCCGGCGCCACGGACGACGACCTGCTCGTCTTCCTGGCGCAGCACTGGCGGCAACGCGAAGACCGCTACTCGGAAGTCCGCGCGGAGCGCCTCCGCGCCGGCCTCCAGCCGATTGCGGAACGCGTCGAGATGTTCCGCATCGGCGGCTGAGCCGAGCTGCCCGACTGCCGGTGCGCCGGCCTTCCGGCCGGCTTCTGCCCCTCCGGCGTACGCTCATTGGTGGTCGGCTCCTGAACGAGAAGAGCCGCCACGGCGAAGGAGTCCCAGTACTTCAGCGGTCGCCGGCTCTCTCCGCGGCGACCAGACGGCTTGCACTGATGCCCTCCGGAAGGCGCGGGAGTCTCGCCTGTAACACGCGCTCGACATCCAGCGGAACGCGGGGTGCTGTCGCGTGACCGTGACGGACCAACTCCGCTGCGGCATCGTTGTCCTTCGGTTCGCTGACGCTGGCCCGTTTCATCTACTAGCCACTCTGGCCAGAGAGAACAGGCCTGTCAAGGGCGGAAGCGGCCGATAGTTTCAGGCACATGGGGACTGCCTCCGGGAAGAAGACCGTGAGGAGGGGCCACATGGCCGGTTCCGTCCGGGTGGGCACCTGGAACGTCGAGTTGGCGAAGCCCGGCACTCCCAAGGGAAAGCGGGTCGAACCGATCCTCGCCGCCCCCGATTGCGATGTCCTCTGCGTGACGGAAGTGGGGGATGCGGGCCTTCTTCCGGCGGACGGTCACGTCATCGATGCCGGTACGGACTGGGGCTATGAGTTACCGAAGGCCAGTCCGGGTCTCCGGAAGGTGATGCTCTGGAGCAAGCGTCCGTGGACACCTGTCTTCGACCCGGGGCAGCGGGATCTGCCCGGCGGCAGGCTGGTGGCGGGTGTGACGAAGACTCCGGTGGGGCCCCTCACGGTGGTTGGCGTCTGCATTCCGTGGGATCGGGCGAACGTGAAGGGCGGGCGCAAGAACCGACACCGGTGGCAGGACCATCGCGACTGGCTCTCCGGGTTCGGAAGGCTCGTCTATGCGGGCGCGCAGCCACGGACGATTGTGCTGGGTGACTTCAATCAGAAGGTTCCGAGGACGTGGGCGCCGGTGGACGTGCACGGCGAACTCATGAGGGCTTTCAAGGGCCTGCGGATCGCGACTACGGGGTTCTTCCAGTCGCCTTTCTCGGCAGATGACTCTGGAGGGCCCTGGCAGGCTTCACTGTCGGACGTGGCTTCCGGTGAGCAATCGCTCCAGTTGATCGACCACATTGCGCACTCGACCGACTTGGTTCTGGCCGATGTCGCCGTGGACCGGCGCGTTGGTGTCTTCCCGAAGAGGGTGAAGCGGGGCGACGGACTCCCGGATCACTTTGGGGTCTGGGCCGACCTCACGCTGGTCTGAGCTGGCCGTGCCCGCCGGTTCCGCGACGGAGCTAACTCGCGAGGCAGTTCGATGAGTCGAAGAGAGAGCCTTCCGGCGTTGACTGCCGCCGAACGCGGCCAGTAGCCTGTCCCGGATGACGACGGTCGATCAGGCGGCAGAACGCGCCGACGGGTTGCCGCCCCACGACGAGCCCGCCACTCGTCGCGAGTTTGCTATTCTGACCGCCGAGATACGCGCCGAGATCGCCGGCTTGGGATCCGAGATCGCGGCTCTGGAGTCGCGCCTCTTTTGGCGTCTTCTTGGTGGAGGTGGCGCGCTGCTGCTCCTGTCCCGTCTCGCCGATTTCCTCACCTGACGCGATCCGCGTTGCCGGCTCTCTAAGCCGCCGACGACTCCCCTCCAGCCACCGACGGCAAGGCAGAGATGCTGCTTCGAGTAGGCTCGCCGAGGCAACTCACCGCAGCGCTTGTTTCAGTGTCGGAGGACGACCAATGCCTGCCCCTCCCCGCCCTTCGCTCGACGATCTCCTGAGGAACAAGGAGCCAGCGAGGCTCATACCCAGGTACCACCTGAAGCAGAAGGAGCAGCGCCTTACGACAGTCCTCCTCGCCACGATGACCGTGGTCCGACCGTTGGCCGAGAGCCTGTTGAAGGCTTGGTCCGGGCGGATGCTGGGCAAACGCGCTCGACTGTCGGCGTACACCGAGGTTACGTTCCCGGATCGCGCCGGCGATTTGCGACCCGACGGAGTTCTCGTGCTTGCGACGGGTCGGCAACGCTGGGTGGCCTTGGTGGAGGCGAAGGCCGGGCGCACGCCGATTGAGGAAGAGCAGATAGAGCGCTACGCGACTGTCGCTCGCCACTACGGTATGGATGCGGTCGTAACGGTCTCCAATCAGCGCGTTTCCTTGCCTGACCAGGTTCCGTACGCGGTCCCAAAGGCGAAGAGAGTCGCCTTCCGGCATGGATCCTGGGCCAGTATCCGGACCGAGGCGGATCTCATCCTCAACAGCGAGCGGGAAGTCGACGAGGAGCAGCGGTACATCCTGGAAGAGATGGTTGAGTACTTTCGACATAGTGGGTCTGGAGTGCTTCCGTTCGATCAGATGAACCAGGAGTGGGCCAGCGTGGTGGATGCCTCTCGCAACAAGTCGCCGCTCGAAAAACCGACGCTGGAGGCTACGGTGGGTGCTTGGCACCAGGAGGTGAGGGACATTTGCCTCATCCTTAGTCGGCGTACCAATGACCGCGTGGATTGCGTCTTGCCGCTCAAGCACAGGCGCGGTACGACGGGTGGCCGGCACCGTCTTCGCGACGACTGCGAGTTGCTCAAGCGTTCCTGGAGGCTACGGTGCACGCTTCGCGTTCCCAACGCCGCGAGCGACATCGATGTCGTTGCAGACCTCAGTTCGCGCACGATCGAGTGCGTGATGGAACTAGGCTCCCCGCAGGACAAGAAGAGTGCATCAGCGAGAATCAACTGGCTGAAGAGACAGCTTCAGGGCAAGGTGAAGGAACCGGCGGAGGTCATTCTGCGGGCGTACTGGCACCGGCAAGGCAGGAAGAGTCCACACACACAAGCTTCCTTGTCGAAGGTGATCGAAGGGACCTGGCACTTGGAAAGCGCTAACAGCGACGCGCTGACGAGATTCGAGGTCGTCATTCAGCGTGAGCTGTCTGGGAAGTTCAGGAGTCGGAAGCAGTTTGTGACCCTTCTGGAGAAGCTGGTCGACGACTACTACGCGCACGTTGGCCAGTACCTGCGTGCGTGGCAGAAGCGGCCCCCGCAGGTCGAGGACCGAGGAGAGGGAGCGGACACCAAGGGAGCGTCGGCCGAGACCGCCTAGGCGGGGTCCGCTGGCAAGACGACGTCAGTCGCGGAGCAGTCCAGGCCGCTCTCCTCAAGGACGCTCCACAGAATCCCCTCCTCACGGCAACCCTCGAGGAACAGGGCCAGGGCCTCCTGCAGCATGGCCATGGCTTCCTCGGCCGTGGAACCCTGGCTGGCTACGTGAAGCTGTGGACACGAGGCCACCCACACAACCCGCTCGCGGTGCACCTCCACGGGGAACTCGATGTTGACGCCAGTTCGGTTCAAGGGTCCACCCGGTAGCGACGCTAGCACCCCGTGGACTCGCTGCAGGGCTTGCGTGGCACCCTCCACCAAAGCGGAGCCGGCCTGCCGGCCGGCGCGTTTCCCGGCCGCCTTCGGCGGCAGCCGGCGAGGGCGCCGGCGCACCCAGTTTGCGACCGCCTCGATGCCTGCCGATACCCAGCCGGAAGCGGGTCCGGGGGAGGGTCCCAGCGGGCTGGAGGCCAGCGACTGTCGAGACCCTCTCGTTAGCCAGGGAACCAGCGGAGCGCAGCCGACCGAAGCGAGCACCAACCCTCGCCTTCACGAAGCGGGTGCGAGCGTCCGTCCGGGACCCTCCCCCGGACCCGTTTCCGGCGGCCGCAGTGGCAGTCGCATCCGACCGTGAACGCTTCACTTACGCGAGTTCCGGTACAGTCCCGCGCATGCGTAGCCGCAGGATCGGGGCGGTCGCGTGAGTACTCGTCCGCTGCTGGCGGCGGCCGAGGGGGAGCGGGACCGCAAGGCTGAGCACATCCGGCTGGCGCTGGATCGGCGCATGCAGGTCGAGCGCAGCTACTTCGACGACTACCGGTTCGAGCACAGGGCGCTGCCGGAGATCGACTTCGACGATGTGCGGATCGGCGGCGGTTTCCTGGGACGGGAACTCGAGGCGCCGCTGCTCATCTCGTGCATGACCGGTGGAACCGGCGTTGCGGAGCAGATCAACCGGCGGCTGGCGGAAGCGGCCGAGGCCGCGCGGGTCGCTCTGGGAGTCGGGTCGCAGCGCAAGGCGATCGACGACCCGGAGACGGCTGCGACATTCCGGGTCCGGGAGTTCGCGCCGAACGTGCCGATCCTCGCCAACCTGGGCGCGGTGCAACTGAACTACGGCTACGGCATCGACGAGTGCCGGGCCGCGGTCGACATGGTCGAGGCGGACGCCCTGGTGCTGCACCTCAACGCCCTGCAGGAGGCGCTGCAGCCGGAGGGCCAACTGAACTTCCGGGGCCTGCTGCCGAAGATCGCGCGCGTGGTCGAGGCGCTGGACGTGCCGGTCGTCGTCAAGGAGATCGGCTGCGGCATCTCGGCCGCGGTTGGCCGGCAACTCGCCAACGTCGGCGTCCGCATCCTGGACACGGCCGGCGTGGGCGGCACGAGCTGGGCGCGGATCGAGGCGGCCCGGGCCGACGAGGTGGCGCTCGGCGAACGCTTCGCCGACTGGGGTCTGCCGACGCCGGAGTCGATCCGGCAGTTGGCGGCGGTGCCCGGCGTCCAGGTGATCGGCAGCGGCGGCATCCGCTCCGGCGTCGACGCGGCGAAGGCGCTGGCCCTCGGCGCCGACATCGCCGGCATGGCGTTCCCGTTCCTCGAAGCGGCCAACACGTCGACCGACGCCGTGGTCGACCGGATCTCCCGCACGGCCTTCGAACTGCGTACCTGCATGTTCTGCACCGGCGCCGCCGACCTGGCGGCACTGCGCCGCGTGCCGCTGGTGAAGGAGACCGGCGATGGCTGATCGGCTGGATTCCGGCTCCGAACTGGCCCCCGAACTCGAGGCCGCGGCGGCCGAGATCGCCGGCTCGGAGCGCGGCTTCCACAGGCCGCCGGCCGGCCTCGACGCCGCGGGGCAGGCAGCCGTGCGCCGCCGGGCTCTGGACCTCGCGACCAGCAGCGGTCCGCTCACGGCGATCGGCAGCTACGCCCTGGACGGAGAACGGGCGTCCACCCAGAACTGCGAGAACTTCATCGGCGCCGCCCAGGTGCCGATGGGCGTCGCCGGGCCGGTGCACGTGCGGGGAAGCGAGATCGACGGCGCTGTCTGCGTGCCGATGGCGACCACCGAAGGAGCGCTGCTCGCCAGCGTGAACCGGGGCTGCCGAGCGATCACGGCGGCGGGTGGCGCCACCGTCTACGTCGAGGACGTGGGCATGACCCGGGCCCCCGTCTTCCGCACGACGGGGATCGACGAGACGAGGCGGCTGCTCGAGTGGCTGGAAGCGAACGAGGAGACGATCCGCGCCAAGGCTCACGAGACGAGCCGCTTCCTGGAACTCCGGGAGATTCGGCCATCGGTCGTCGGCAGCACTGTGTTCCTTCGGTTCCGCTTCGGGACCGGCGACGCGATGGGCATGAACATGGTGACGATCGCCTGCGACCGCGTGGTGTCCGAGTTGATCGAGCCGGAGACCGGCGTCCAGTGCGTCGCGCTGTCCGGCAACTACTGCGTCGACAAGAAGCCCTCCGCGGTCAACTACCAGCTCGGTCGCGGCAAACGGATTCACGCCGAGGTCGTGCTGGACGAGACGACCGTGCGCAAGGTCCTCAAGTCGGAGGCGAAGGCACTCCAGGACGTCGCCTACCGGAAGAACCTGCTGGGTTCCGTGGCGGCCGGCGCGCTTGCCTTCAACGCACAGTTCGCGAACGTGCTGGCGGCGGTCTTCGTCGCCTGCGGCCAGGATCTCGCCCACGTCGTGGAGGGCGCGATGGGCGTCGCCTCGTTCGAGGCGCGCGACAACGGCTCGGTCTACGCCTCGATCTACATGCCGGATTGTCCGCTGGCTGCGATCGGCGGCGGCACGGGCTTGGACACCCAGCGCGAGGCGCTTGACGTGATGGGCGTGCGACCCGAGCCGGACCGGCCAGGCGCGGCGGTGCGCCGGCTGGCCGAGATCGTCGGCGCGGTCGTCCTGGCCGGCGAACTGTCCCTGACCGCGGCGTTCACGTCGCGCGACCTGGCGCGGGCCCACGAGCGGCTGGGCCGCTCCAGCGCGGCAAGCGCCGGCTGATCGCCGTCCATGGCCGACACCGAATCGGTCCGGCTGAGCGTGCCCGGCAAGGTGATCCTGATGGGGGAGCACGCGGCCGTGTACGGCCGGCCGGCGGTGGTGGCCGCGGTCGATCTGCGGCTGGCCGTTGAGGCCCGTCTCGCTCCGGCAGGTGTCGGTGGAGTCCGGCTGGATCTGCCCGACCTGGGTCTTCAGGAAGAGCACGCGTGGCCGGCGCTCGAGGACTTCACGCGCAACGCCCGCCGACGCTGGCGGGCGTTCGAGGGCGGCGATGCGCCGTTCAGGCCGGCGAACGACCGAAGCGCCCTGGTCCGGATCGCTGTCGGCGAGGCGCTGGCCTCGTTGCCGCCGCCGGCTTCGGAACGGCTGCGGGGAAGGACTCTGGAGTTGGGGGTGCGGTCTCAGCTTCCGGTCGGCGCCGGTCTGGGGAGTTCGGCGGCGGCCGCTGTCGGGGTCGTGGCGGCGGTGCGGGCACTGGCGTCCGGCGCGCGTCCGCCTGGCGACCTCGAGGCAATCGAGACGGCCGCGCTCGAGGTCGAGCGCCGGCAACACGGCTTCCCGTCGGGGATCGACAGCGGGACGGTGCTGCGCGGTGGCGTGCTGCTCGTCCGCCGTGCGGGGGAAGAGCTGCGCTTCGACGACCTGCCGCGGCCGGAGTGGCTTTCCGCTGCGGTCGAGATCCTGGACAGCGGGACGCCCGGCCAGACCACGGGCGCCGTGGTCACGGCGGTGCGCCGTCGCTATGACGAGGAGCCTGAGCGGACAGCCGCCGTGTTTGACCGGATCGAGGCGGCGGTGGAGTCGTTCCGCGCGGCGCTCCGGGATGGCGGGCCGCGGGATGCGGCGGCGGCGATCGCGCACGGTCATCGCGCTCTGGTCGATCTCGGCGTCGTGCCGCCGGCGGTCGCGCGCCGGATCGCGTCGGTGGAAGCCGCGGGTGGCGCGGCGAAGATCTCCGGAGCCGGCGCCCTGCGAGGCGAGTCGGCCGGGGCCTTGATCTGCATGCTCGGCGGCCGGCCGGTGGAGACCGTCGATGGCATCTCCGACCTCGAGCCCGTGAACGCGGCGATCGGCGCCAGCGGTCTCAGGTTCGAGGGTCAGGCGGCCGATCGACTGTAGGCTCCGGCCCGATGAACTCCGCGTTGGAACCGGCCCGTGAGCCCGGGCCCGTGACCGCCGAGGCGCCGTCGAACATCGCCTTCATCAAGTACTGGGGCGCCCGCGATCTCGAGGGCGACTCCGAGGGTCCCGTTCCCTTCAACCGCTCGCTGTCGATGACCCTCGACGCCTGCCGGTCGATCTGTTCCGCATCGCCGCTCCCGGAAGGCAGCGACGACGAGATCCACTGGGTACAGGAGCCGGCGGGCGGCCGTTCGAGCGCGGCTGAGGAAGCGCCGCCGGCCTTCGTCGAGCGCACGCGGCGGCACCTGGATCGGCTGCGGGAATGGTCGCGGCAGACGGCGGCGCCCTACGCGGGCGGATTCCGGATCGCGACGGGCAACACCTTCCCGTCGGCCGCCGGGATCGCCTCGTCGGCCTCCGGTTTCACCGCGCTGACGCTCGCCGCCTCGGCCTGCATGGGCTTCGACCTGCCGCCGCGGACGCTTTCCGCCCTGTCGCGGAGCAGCGGCTCGGGCTCGGCCGCCCGCTCGGCCTGGGGCGGCTACGTCGAGTGGCCGGACGGGGACGGCAACGCGGCGGTTCAGATCCTGGACGAGGGGGCGTGGGAACTCTGCGACCTGGTCGCGGTGGTCGAGACGGGAGCGAAGAAGGTGTCGTCGCGGGACGGCCACCGGCGGGCCACGAGCAGCCCGTACTTCGCACCGCGCCTGGCCGCTCTCGACGCGCGGCTTGAACGGGTGCGCTCCGCGCTCCATGGCCGCGACTTCGAGGCGCTCGGCGACGCGGTCGAGGAGGAGGGGATCGACCTGCACCTCATCGCGATGTCCTCGCGGCCACCGGTCTACTACTGGTCGCCGGGGACGATCGAGGTACTGGCCGCGGTCCGCGAGCTGCGCGCGGACGGCTTGGCCGCCTACGCCACGATGGATGCCGGCGCGAACGTTCATGTGATCTGCCAGCCGGCGGACGCCGGGCAGGTGGCGGAACGGCTCGTGGCTCTCGGCAGCGTCGAGCGGGTGCTGCGCGACCGGACCGGAGGCCCGCCCGTGTGGCGTGGCGGAGCCGAGCTTTGAGTGCGGCCGCCGCCGCGAACGCCCCGGACGGGCGGCTGGAGGTCACCCTGGTCAAGCTCGGCGGCAGCCTGATCACGGACAAGACGAAACCGCGCACGGTCGCGAAGGAACATCTGCGGCGGCTGGCGGCCGAGATCGCGGCCGGGTGGTCGGGGGGCGGCCTCGTGATCGGCCACGGCAGCGGTTCCTTCGGACACCCGGAGGCCCGCGCCGCCGGCCTGGCGGGAGGCGCCGGCGGCCGCCGGCTCGGCTCGGCGACGGACCGGATGGGCATCGCGCGTACGCAGGCCGCCGCTCAGGAACTCCACCGTCAGGTCGTTTCCCGCCTGATCGCGGCCGGCGTGCCGGCGTACTCGCAACTGCCGTCGGCGTTCCTGGTGGCGGACGACGGAGAGCCCGGCGGTCCGCCGGCCGAACCGCTGGCGGCAGCGCTGCGACTCGGCCTGGTGCCGGTCACGATGGGCGACGTCGTCCTGGACCGGGCGCGCGGGGCCTCGATCGCGTCGACGGAGACCGTGTTCGAGTTCCTTGCCGGCGCCCTCGTTCCGCTCGGCATCGACGTGCGGCGGGCGGTGTGGCTCGGCGCCACGGCCGGCGTCCTGGACGACGCCGGGCGGCTCGTTCCCCGCATCGACGCGGCGAACATCGGGGCGGCGTCCGCGGCCGCCGGAAGTTCACCGGCGGTCGATGTCACCGGCGGCATGGAGCACCGCGTCTCGACCGCCTGGAGGCTGGCCCGGCGCGGCGTCGAATCGCTCATCATCGACGGGCGCCGGCCCGGCCTCCTCGAGTCGGTGCTCCGGCGCGCTGGCGGCGAGGCGGAGAGCGCCGGTACACTCGTGAGCCCGAGCGGGGTGGAAGATGCGCGCGAGTAGCACCGTCGAGGACTACCTGAAGTGCATCTTCCTGGCGGAGCACGAGGCCCGGCTGGAGGGCGCGCAGCTCGTGCCGATGGGCCGGATCGCGGCGCGGCTCGAGGTAGCGCCCGCCTCGGTCACGGCGATGATGAAGACCCTGGCCGACTCCGGGCTGGTCGCCTACGAACCGTACAGCGGCGTCCGGCTCCTGCCGGCGGGCCGCAAGCTGGCGACTCACGTACTCAGGCGGCATCGGCTGATCGAGCTCTTCCTGGTCAACGTGATGGGCTTCGACTGGAGTGAGGTCCACTCGGAGGCCGAACTGCTCGAGCACTCCGTTTCCGGCCGGATGATCGAACGGATGGACGAGATGCTCGGCCATCCCTCGGTGGATCCCCACGGCGATCCGATTCCGAGCGCTGACGGTCACATCGAACTCGTGGATCATCCGAGCCTCCTGAAGTGCGCCCTGAACCAGGTCGTCGAGGTGGTCCGGGTGACGGACCAGAACGCCGAGTTCCTGCGCTTCGCGGAGCGCGAAGGGCTGGCGCCGGGCAGCCAGGTCGAGGTGGCGGCGCGGGACGAGACTGCCGGCAGCGTCGCGGTGGTCTCGGGCGCGCGGGAGTTCAGCCTGGGCTTTCCGGCGGCGTCGAAGGTGCTGGTGCGGGAAGCGAACTAGCGGCAGCCGCTGGTCGTGCCGGCCTTCGGCCGGCGCCCTGTCTTCCACGGGTCAGAAGACCCGTGGTCACACGGCGGCGACGACGAAGAGCGGCTGGCCGCCGTCGACCGTCTGGCCGACCTCGACCAGGAGCTGCTCGAGCCGCCCGTCGATCTCAGACTGGATCTCGTTCTCCATCTTCATCGCTTCGAGCACGACGACGCCCTGCCCCGAGGTCACCTCGTCGCCTTCGGCCGCGAGCACGGCCACTACACGGCCGGGCATGTAGGCGGTTGCCTCGAAGGTGTCGGCGCTTCCCTGCTGCGTGGCCTCCCCGAGGGCCCGGGAGCGGGGGTCGATCACCTTCAACTCGGCGCCGTCGACGTCGTAGAGACCGTTGCCGAGCGAGCGGACGCTCTGCGTCGCCTGCCGTCCGTCGACGATCACGCTCAGGACGTCCGGCCGTCCCAGGGTCGCGGCGTCGACCCGGTACTCGCGATCCTCGACGGCGACGGTCCAGTGGCCGTTCGCCTCGGCGCGGACCTCGACGCGGACCTCGTCCGCGGCGCGGGCGACGATCAGTTCCACGTCGTGGCCCTCCGGGCGTCGCGGCGGGCCGCGAGGCGCCAGTTCGACCGCGGGGCGCCGCCGCCGCCGCCGGCCGCGGCCGCGGTTCCGTTCGCCTCGGCCCGCTTGAGGTGGGCGAGGACGGCGGCGAGGACGGGAAGATCAGCCTCCAGGGCGTCGTCGTCCGGCCCGGCCGGCCGCAACTCGCCGTTCTCGAGCTTGCGATCGAGCATCGAGATGTCCATGTTGCCCGTCGTGAAGTCCTCGTCCTCGAGCAGTTGCTCGAAGAGGGGCAGGTTGGTGCGGATGCCCTCCACCCGGGTCTCGGCGAGCGCCCGCCCGAGGCGGGCCAGAGCGTCGTTCCGGTCGCTCCCCCAGACGATCAGCTTGGCCAGCATCGGGTCGTAGTGGATCGTGACCTCGGCGCCCTCGTACACGCCGCAGTCATTCCGGACGCCGGGGCCCTCCGGCAGTTGGAGCAGTTCGATCCGGCCGGGCGAAGGAGCGAAGTTGCGGAACGGATCCTCCGCGTACAGGCGGACCTCGACCGCGTGACCGCGGGGCTCCGGGCCGTTCTCCAGCGCTTCCGGCAGCGGTTCGCCGGCCGCGATGTCGAGCTGGGCGGCGACGATGTCGATGCCGGTAACGAGTTCGGTCACCGGATGCTCGACCTGGATCCTCGTGTTCATCTCCAGGAAGTAGAACTCTCCCCCGGGATCGAGCAGGAACTCCACCGTGCCCGCGCCGACGTAGTTCACGGCGGCCGCGGCGCGGACCGCCGCTTCGCCCATGCGGCGGCGAAGATCCGCGTCGACGGCGGGCGACGGCGCCTCTTCGACGACCTTCTGGTGCCGTCGTTGCAGGGAGCACTCCCGTTCGCCGAGGGAGACGATCCGGCCGTGGCTATCGCCGAGGACCTGGATTTCCACGTGGCGGGGCCGCTCGACGAAGCGTTCGATGTAGACCGAGGCGTCGTTGAAGCTGGCGCCGGCCTCAGAGGTCGCTCCCCGGAATGCCGCTTCGAGTTCGCTTTCCTCGCGCACCAGCCGCATTCCCTTGCCGCCGCCGCCGGCGGAAGCCTTGAGCATGACCGGATAACCGATCTCGTTTGCCGCTTCGCGCGCCGCTTCGGCGGAGGCCAGGGGGTCGGTGCCCCCCGGAACGATGGGTACGCCGGCCGCGGTCATCAGGCGCCGGCTCTCGATCTTCGAACCCATCGCGGCGATCGCCGCGGAGGGCGGCCCGATGAAGGCAATGCCGCGTTCCTCGCAGAGGCGCGCGAACCCGGCGTTCTCGGACAGGAAGCCGTAGCCGGGGTGGATCGCGTCGGCGCCGACGGCCGCGGCCAGGTCGACGATTCTCCCGGCCTGAAGGTAGCTCTCGATCGAGGGCGCGGGACCGATGCAGTGGGCCTCGTCCGCCATCTGCACGGCCAGACCGTCGCGGTCCGCCTCCGAGTAGACGGCGACCGAGACGATGCCGCGTTCGCGGAGTGCCCGGATCACCCGCACCGCGATCTCGCCGCGGTTGGCGACGAGTACCTTCTTCAGGCCGTTCTTCATGCCAAGGGGCGCATCCTAGCCGTGATGGCGATAATGTCTGAGCAAGCCAACGGAAGAGGAGGACCTTTATGCAATGCAGTCTCGAACCGGAAGCTTCGCCTGACGGCAAGTGGGGTCCCCTGGTCACCAGGAAGTCCCTGATGCGGTCCGGACTGGCCGCGCTGCTCGTCGCTCCCTTCACCGCGTCGGCGCTGGTCGCGGGCCGCGGCCAGGAATCCGGAGGCTCCGAGGCCGAGTCGTCGGACCGGGCTGAGGGTCGGGGCGCCACGGACGAAGAGATCGTTCTCGGCGTGTCCGCCGCCTTCTCGGGTCCGTCCCGGGGCCTCGGCACGGAACTCTACCGCGGCGCCATGGCGTACTTCAACCACGTGAACGAGAACGGCGGCATCGAGGGCCGCAAGGTCAGCCTGAGGTTGTATGACGACGGCTATCAGCCCGATCCCTGCGTCCAGAACACGATGAGGCTGATGCTGGAGGACAAGGTGTTCTCCCTCTTCGGCTACGTCGGGACGCCGACCGTCACCCGGGTCCTTCCGATCCTCAAGAAGTTCCAGGACGAGAAGATCTTCCTGTTCTTCCCGTTCACCGGCGCCCAGCCGCAACGGGAGCCGCCCTACGGCGAGTTCGCGTTCAACCTGCGAGCCTCCTACAACCAGGAGACGGCGGGGTTGGTCGACAATCTCGTGCAGATCGGCAGGCGGCGAATCGCCGTCTTCTACCAGATCGACGCCTACGGCCGGAGCGGCTGGGCCGGCGTCAGGGCGGCACTGGACAAGCACGGCGAGCGGCTCGCCGGCGAGGCGACCTACAGCCGCGGCGAGAAGTTCACTGGGAGCATGAGAAAGCAGGTCGAGATCCTGCAGGGCGTTTCGCCGGACGCCGTCATCTGCATCGGCGCGTACGCCGCCTGCGCCGCGTTCGCGCGCGACGCCGTCGACCTCGGGCTTGAGGTGCCGATCGCCAACCTCTCCTTCGTCGGCAGCGAGAACCTGCTGAAGCTCCTGACCGAGGGGCAGGATGACGCCGAGAGATACACCCGGCAGTTGATCAACTCCCAGGTCGTCCCCAGCTACGAAGACACCTCGATTCCGGCGGTCCAGGAGTATCGGGACCTGATGGCGCGCTACGACCCCCAGGTGCCGGCCGACCTGGTGCAGGAGGAGTACGCGCCGTTCCCGCACAGCTTCGGCAGCCTCGAGGGATTCCTGAACGCCAAGCTGATGGGAGAGATTCTGCGGCGGCTGGGGCCGAACCCGGACCGGGCCGGGCTGGAGGAGGCGATCTTCTCGATCGAGGACTTCGACCTCGGGATCAGCGAACGCGTGTCGTTCGGTCCCGACCGGCGTCAGGGGCTCCAGAGCGTCTACCACACCGTTGTCGAGGACGGCCGGTTCGTTCCGCTCGACGACTGGGGCGCCAGGTTCGGCTGAGATGAGAATCCGCAGGCTGTTCAAGTGGACGAGGTTCGGCATCTTCGCCGTCTTCGGCCTGATCGTCCTGTCGACCTCCATTCTCTGCATCTACACCGTCGACACCGAGTTGTCGGCGGAGTACGAGGTCAACACCCAGAACATCGCCAAGACGATCGCGGACTCGAGCGCCGGCATTCTCCTGAACCAGAATCTCGCGACGCTGCAGTCGCTCGTCGACCAGTTTCTCGAGGTTCAGGGCATTCGCTACATCTACATCACCAGCGAGACCGGCGAGTTCCTGGCGCACACCTTCGTGCCCGGCATCCCCGAGGAGATTCTGGAGAGCGAACACAGCAACACGGCGCCGGTTGAACGGAGCCTGCCCGGGATGGGCGACTTCATCGAGGTCGGCAGCCCGATCCTGGCCGGAGTCGCCGGGACCGTCCACGTCGGCATGGACCTCGACGTCGTCGCCCTCAAGATCCAGCGGGCGATCGGCCAGCAGGTCTACCTGATCAGCGTCATGCTCCTCATCGCCGTGCTGGCCTCGATCTGGTTCGTCAATCTGGCCGCGAAGCCGCTGGGCGAACTGCTCGCCTACGCGGTGGAACTGGCGAAGGACGGAGAGAACGACGAGCTCGGCGAGCGGGACATCCTGGCGCGCGACGACGAGGTGGGCCACCTGGCGCGTCTGTTCCTTCACGTGTCGCGCCAGGGCGGCGGCCGGGGTCTGCCGGCGAACACGTCCGGCACGGAGTAGCGCGGCGGTGCGGGTACCGAGAGTCGTCATCGCGCTGCTCTGCACGATGCTCCAGTTGTGCTTCGGCACCGTGTACGCCTGGAGCTTCTTCCAGACGATGCTGGTCCGGCAGGCGGGGTGGACCTTCTCGCAGACGGCCTGGGCGTTCAGCATCACGATCTTCACGCTGGGCGTGTCGGCGGCCTGGGCCGGGCAGGTGCTGCCGCGGCTGGGACCCAGGAAGCTCGCCGTGATCGGCAGCGTCCTGTTCTCGGGCGGCTACCTGGTCGCGGCAGCCGCCCTCCGGCTGGACATGCTGCCGCTGTTCTACATCGGCTATGGCGTGATCGGCGGCGCCGGCATCGGACTGGGCTACGTGACGCCGGTCGCGACGGTGGCCAAGTGGTTCCCGGACCACAAGGGACTGGTCACCGGGATCGTCGTCATGGGCTTTGGTGTCGGCGCCTTCCTGCTCAGCAAGGGACTGGCGCCCCTGCTGGTGCTGCGCACGGGCGAGGACCTGTCCGAGGTGTTCTTCTGGCTCGGCATCACGTTCGCCTGCCTCCTGATCCCCTGCAGCCTGCTGCTGAGCGATCCGCCCGTTCCCTCGGATCTGGTGAAGTCCGTCGCCGGGCCCGCCGCGGAGACGGCGCCCGCGGAAGACGACACGGCGGTCAGGACCTACCTCGGTTCCCAGCAGTTCGTGTTCATGTGGATCGTCTTCTTCTTCAACATCGCGGCCGGCATCACGGTGATCAGCTTCCAGTCGGAGCTGCTTCAGGAGGTCTGGGGCCTTTCCGACCCCTCGCTCGAACCGGCGACCCTGGCGGAGTACGGGGCCACGCTGATCGCGATCAGTTCGCTGTGCAACGGCGTGGGGAGACTGTTCTGGGGCCTGCTGTCGGACCGCATCGGCCGGGTGAAGGTGTTCCGGATCCTGCTCGCGAGCCAGATGGTCGTGTTCGGCGTGCTGATGACCGAGACGAATCCGTGGATCTTCTCGATCCTCGTCTGCTATGTGCTGCTCTGCTTCGGCGGCGGGTTCGCCACGATGCCGCCCTTCGTCCTGGACGTGTTCGGTTCGCGAAAGATGTCCTCGATCTACGGCGCCGTGCTCACTGCCTGGGCGGCCGCCGGGATCGTCGGTCCCGTGTACCTGGGCTACCTCAAGGACGGCTACCCCGACCGCGCGGTCATGTACTGCTTCCTGGTCGGGATCCTGATGCTGGGTGGCGGCTTCCTCTTCTCCTACCTGCTGACCGACGACCGGATGCGCCTGGGGCGGCCGACGCTCGAGGGAACCCTCCGCGAGTTCGGGATCCCCGTTTCCGGCCGCGGCTGACCGCTTCGTGCCGCTCTTCAGGTCGCTGCGGCCGGCGCAGTGGAGCAAGAACGTGTTCGTTCTTGCGCCGGCGACGTTCGCCGGCAGCCTCCTGGATCGCGGCACGATGGAGGCTTCGGCGATCGCCTTCGTCGCGTTCTGCGCCGCGGCCAGCGCCGTCTATCTGTTCAACGACCTGCGCGACCGCGAGCAGGACCGCCGCCATCCCCGGAAGCGGTCGCGGCCGGTGGCGTCCGGCGCTTTGGGCACGGCGCCGGCCGCAGCGGCGTGCGCGGCGCTGGCCGCCGCCGCGCTGATCGCGGCCTGGACGCTCAACCGGGAGACCGCGCTGCTGGTCGGCCTCTACCTGCTGGCGAACCTGCTCTACAGCCTGTGGCTGAAGGAGATCGTGATCATCGACGTGATGGTGCTCGCGAGCGGCTACGTCATCCGGGTGGTGGTCGGAGCGGCCGCGGTCGGGGTCACGGTGTCCGCCTGGCTGCTGCTCTGCACGGTCTTCCTGTCGCTGTTCCTGGGCTTCTCCAAGCGCCGCCACGAACTCGTGCTGCTTCCGGCCGACGCCGGCGAGCAGCGGGCGGTTCTCGATCACTACAGCCCGGCGTTCCTGGACCAGATGATGAACGTCGTGACGGCGTCGACCCTGCTGTCCTACGCCCTCTACACGACGGCCGACGAGACCGTCATGCGCTTCGGCGACTACGGCCTGGTCTGGACGGTGCCGTTCGTGCTCTTCGGCATCTTCCGCTACCTGTACCTGATCCACAAGGCCGAAAATCCCGAGCAGCGGAATCCGACCGAGCTACTTCTGTACGACGTTCCCTTCCTGGTGAACGTGGGGCTCTACGCCCTGGCCGTCTTCGTGATCGTCTATCTGGCGGGGCCGGCGCAGTAGACAATCGGCTGCGCCGGCGCTTGGACACTGGGTGCGCCGGCGCCCCCGCCGGCATCCGGCGCGAAGCGTCGGCTTCCGCCTAGCGCCGGCGCAGTAGCGACAGCACCCAGGGCATCGCCAGCACGCCGACCGCGACCGCGAACCAGAAGGTGGCGGCGCGGACGATGATGGTCGAGGCCATCGCGGCGTCGAGAGCGACGCCCTGGCGTTCCAGCAGCAGGACGAGCGATCCTTCCGCGGCGAGCAGGCCGCCGGGGATCATCGAGGCGGCGCCCGCGACGCTGGAGGCCGCGTAGTCGAACACCGAGGCCAGGACGGGCACCGAGGGCGCGTAGTGGCGGACGACGAGCGCACAGCCGATGCCCTCGGCCGCCCAGGCCGCGGTGGAGAGGGCGAGGCCCGGGAGCAGCATCCTGGGCTCCACGAGTTTCGTGAATGCCTGATGGATGTCGATCAGCAGGGCGGCGCGACCCCTGGCGAGCCTGCTCTTCGCCAGCAGGGGCAGCAGTCGTTTCGTGAGAGGACCGTAGGCCACGGCGACCACGGCGCCGGCCGCGACGAGGACGATGGGCGCGACGAACGAGCGCTGCCCGGCGAAGACGAAGACCGACGACAGGAGCAGCAGCAGGACGGCGAAGACGTCGAGCAGCCGTTCGGTGACGACGACGGCGACGACCGGACGCGCCCGTCCGCCGCCGAACTCGCGCGCCAGCCAGGCCTTGGCGAGTTCGCCCGCCTTGCCCGGCGTCACCGCGAGCAGGAAGCCGGTCAGGAAGATGGCGAGGCTGCGGCTCCATCTCAGGCGGATGTCGAGTTGCCGCAGGTACATCTGCCAGCGAACGAAGCGCAGCCAGTAGTTGACGGCGGACAGCAACAGCACGACGGCCAGCGTCGAGGGGCTGAAGTCCCGGATCAGATCGCGGATCTGCTCGAAGTCGCCGACGAAGCCGAGTGCGGCGAAGGTGACCGTGCCCAGCAGGAGCAGGATCAGCAGGCCCCTTCCGATGCCGCGGAACGGCTGGTGGTTGGAGAGCTGCACGAGCGGCGGCATGGACGGTAGCAGCTTGGTGACCGTACAGCTCAGGTGGGAGGCGCTAAGCTGATTCCGCACATGTCGAGCGCGAAGTCGAACGCGCGGCACCGCCTGGCTGCCCGGATCGTGCTCTATGGAGCGTTGCTCGCGGCCCTGGCGTTCGCCGTCGTGTTCTCCCGGCGGACGGCGCCGGCGCCGACCTTCGACACGAGCTGGCGGGAGGTCGACTACGAGGCGGACGAGAACGTCCGGCGCCTTCAGGACCTGGTGCGGATCGACACGACATCGGACGCGGGTCGCGAGATCGACGCCGCGCGCTACCTCGCCGGCATTCTCGAGGATGCGGGCATCGCCGTGGAGATCGAGCCGCACGAGGGCGCCCGGGCAAACCTCTGGGCGATCCTCGAAGGCGAGAGCCGGGAGGCGCTCGTGCTTCACAACCACCTCGACGTCGAGCCGGTGCGGCGCCCCGAGGAGTGGGTCGTGCCGCCCTTCGAGGGGCGGATCGAGCCGCCATGGATCATCGGCCGCGGCGTGTTCGACATGAAGAGCGTGACGGTGGCCCAGCTCGCCGCGATGCTGGCGGCCGCGGAGCGGACGGCGGCAACCGGCCGGCGCCCGAGCCGGTCGCTGATCTTTCTCGCGACGAGCAGCGAGGAGACCGGCAGCGACCCGGGGACGCGTCACATTCTCGCCCACCGCCCGGAACTCACGGAGCGGTTCTGGGCGGTGCTGGGCGAAGGCGGCGTGCTGGAGGCGACCTGGACGAACGAAGTGAAGTACTGGGGCACCTCGTTCGCCCAGAAGCAGTTCCTGGAGGTGACCGCCACGGCGCCGGCGGCGGAGCGGCTGGAGCGGCTGCGCGCGGACCTGCTCGCGGCGCTCCGCACCGCGAAACCGGTGGCGGTGGTCCCGGAGGTGGCCGCGTTCGCGGCGGCCTACGGGCCGTCCCGCCAGCACCCGGAGTACCGGGCGGCGCTGGCGGAGCCCGACCGGGTGCTAGACGAACCGGAACTGTTCGACGGCCTGCCGAACCTGCTCAAGGCGTTGTTCCGCAACGAGGCGCACCCGTTCTTCGTCGAAGCCGCTTCCTCTGGCGGCTACCGGCTGCGCATCGTCCTCCACGTGCTGCCCGGGCTGGACGCAGACGCGGCCGTGGCCGAACTGCTGCCGGCCCGGCTGTTGGACGGCGTGGAGATCCGCATCCACGAGCGGCGGGGAGCGGTGCATGGCAGTCCCCTCGATCATCCGGCCTACCTGCGGCTGACCGAGTCGCTGCGCCGGCGCACCGGCGTCGAGCCGGACCGGATCGGTCCCTACCTGCTGGCGCGCTATGCCAACGACGCCCGCTTCTTCCGGCTCGACGGCATTGCCGCGTACGGATTCACGCCCTTCCGGTTCCTGGCGGTCGATTCGATGACCGTCGCGGGCCCGAACGAGAAGATCGCCCTGCCCGCCTTCGTGGACGGCGTCGAGCTGTACCGCCAGGTCGTGCTGGACCTTCTCGACCTGCCGCCCACTGCCGGGACGCGACTTGCCACCGCCTCCTCGGGCGGAGTGGCGGAGGCGGCCCGGTGAGGGCGCCCGGCGCGCGGCGGACAGGCCTGCTCCTGGCCTCCACCGCGGTTCTGCTGGCGGCCGGGCCGACCTTCGCCGGCGCCGGGCCGGTCGCCTGGCTTCAGACCTACCTGTCGTTCGACACCAGCAATCCCCCGGGCGCCGAGCGGGCCGCCGTCGAGTACCTGGTTTCGCTGATCGAGCGCCACGATCCGGAGGGCGAGCTCGACGTTCGGGTACTGACCAGCCCCGGCGGCCGGGCCAACCTCTACGCCCGGTTGCCGGCGAACGTCCCAGATGCCGCCGGCGGCGCCCTGGTGCTGCTGCATCACGTCGACGTGGTCCCGGCGGGAGAGGGCTGGAGCCGGCCTCCGTTCGGCGGAACGATGCGCGACGGGAAGATCTGGGGCCGTGGCGCCCTCGACGCGAAGAGTCTCGGCATTGCCCATCTGGGCGCGATGCTGCACGTCCTCGAGAGCGGTCAGCCGCGGCGCCGCGACCTGGTCTTCGTCGCCAGCGCGGACGAGGAGGCGGGCGGCGCCGAAGGTGTCGGCTGGTTGCTGGAGGAGCACTGGGAGCTGTTCGCCGATGCCGAGGCCGTGCTGAACGAGGCGGGCGTGAACCGGGTGGCGGGGGACCGCCTGCTGTGGTGGGGCATCGAGACGGCGCAGAAGCAGGTCCTCTGGCTCCGCGTCATGGCCACCGGACGCGGAGGGCACGGTTCGGGATTCAACCCGGCGAGCCCCACGCACCGCCTCGTGCGGGCGCTGAACCGGGTGCTCGAACTGGAACATCCGTGGCGGGTCACGACGGCGGCGCACGAGGCCTACCGGGGCCTCGCGACGTTCCACTCGGAGGAGTTCGCCGAGGTCTTCGATCAGCCGATCGAGGGCGTGCAGGCGGAGCTCGACCGGCGGCTGCGGCTGGGCGGCCTGGACCGCGTACTGCTGCCCGGCATGTCGGCGAGCTTCCGCGACACGGTGCAGATCACGCGGATCGACAATGGCGCCGGACCGGTCAACGTGGCGCCCGGTGAGGCGGTGGCGCTCATCGACGCCCGCCTGCTGCCGGACACGGATGCCGATGCCTTTCGCCGGCGGGTCGACACCGTCCTGGGTACCGGCATCCACGTCGAGGAGCTCCTGCGCTCGGGCGCCAGCCCGGCGTCGAGCACCCAAAGCGACGTCTACCGGACGCTGGAGCGCGTCCTCGGTGTGCGCGCGCCGGTGGCGCCGGCGATGATCGCCGGCGCGACGGACTCGCGTTTCTTCCGCCGGCGCGGCGTGGACGCCTACGGTTTCTCCCCCTTCGTCGTCGCGGCCGAGGACGCCGCGGGGATCCACGGGCTCGACGAGCGGATACCGGTGGACGGTTTCCTGCGCGGCTGCGAGATGATGAAACGGGTCGTCGCCGCGCTCGTTCGGGACGACGGCGGGGAACCATGACCGGAGCGACCGTGACCATCGCCTTCGGAGCGGTGTACGCCGCGGTGGTCGGGCTGTGCGTCGGCAGTTTCCTCAACGTCGTCGCCTGGCGACTGCCCCGAGGCGAGTCGATCGTTCGCCCGCGCTCGCGCTGTCCCCACTGCAGCGCCCGGATCGCCGCGCGGGACAACGTGCCGTTGCTGAGTTTCGTGATTCTCCGCGGCCGTTGCAGGACCTGCGGTGAGGCGATCGCGTGGCGCTATCCGGCGGTGGAGGCGGGCAGCGGTGTCCTCTGGCTCGCCTCCTGGCTCGTCTTCGGGCCGACGTTCGACGGTCTTCTGGCCGCCGTCTTCTGCAGCCTCATGCTGGTGCTGGCGCTCATCGACGCGAGCCACCTCCTGCTCCCCGACCCGCTGACCTATGGCGGCATCGGGCTCGGTCTGGCCGGCTCCTTCGCGGTGTCCTGGACGACCCCCCGAAACGCGGTGTTCGGCGCCGCGGTCGGGGCCGGAGCGCTGCTGCTGCTGATCGGACTCTGGTACCTCCTTCGCCGGGTACGGGGCATGGGGCTCGGCGACGTGAAGATGCTCGCCGCGGTCGGCGCGTTTCTGGGCGTCGGCGGGACGCTGCTGACGCTGTTCCTGGCGTCACTGGTCGGCGCGCTAGCCGGCCTCCTGTTCATGGTCCGCGGCCGGCTGGGCTGGAGTTCCAGGCTCCCCTTCGGCGTCTTTCTCGCGGTGGGCGCCGTCGTGTCGCTGTTCTTCGGCGCCCGGCTGATAGCGGCCTACACGTCCTTGCTGTAAGACGACGCGTCCGTTTCCGTCCTGTTCAGTATGAACAGGATCCACCGCGCCAGCCTCGTTCCGCCGCGGACCGCCGGCTTCAGCCTGGTCGAGACGCTCGTCTCCTTCGCGCTGCTCGGCCTCACGGCGGCAACCGTGCTCTCGCTTCTCGTTCGATCCGGCCTGAACAACCTGGAGGCACGCCGCGCCGAGGCGCTGGTCGGGATGGCCTGGTCGTCCATCGAGGGGGCCGCCGGCGCGGGGGAACCGGCACAGGTCTGGTGTCCCTCCGCCGCGGCCTGGCAGGAGGACTGCGGGGCCGAGCCGCCGCAGTTCCGTCGCGTCGTCCGGTCGGTCTCCGTGCTCGAGCCGGGCGTGCCGGGGGAGTCAGTCGAAATCCTCGAGGTGACAGTGGAAGTGACCGCCCTGCAGGCCGGTCGCGCCGCCGGGGAACGGACGATGTCCCTGGTCACCCTCCGCCTGCCATGAGAGCCGCCACGGGTTTGCCGAAGACGACGGAAGGGGGCGCCAGCCTGATCGAGACCCTGGTCGCGTTCGGTCTCACCGTCGCCGTTTCTGCGTTCGCGCTCTCGCTGTTCGGCCTCCATCAGCATCTGGCGCGGGCTCAACTCGACGACTCGGCGCTGCAGCAGGCGCAGCAGGCGGCACACCGCGAGTTGCGGCGTGGGCTGCGCGCGGCCGGCCGCGGCGGCATTGCGCGCCAGTCGCCCGGCCAGGAGGCGCGTCCGGAGCTGGCGGCGTTCGTCGAGAAGGACGTTGCGGCGGGCCATCCGGTCGGCGGCCTGACAGCGGCCGAGGGCACCGACGTGCTGGTCGTGCGGGGCGTGATGAACGGCCCGCTCTACTGGGTGGAGGACGTCGAGGTCGACCCGACGGTCGCGCGCGGCTGGGTGGAAGTGCTGGCCGATACCCCCGGCGGCGTTCACCAGCCGCTCGCCATGCTCGAGGACGCTGGCGCAGCCGGTGACGACGCCCTGCTCCTGGTTTCCGGCGTCGCTCCGGTCCACGCGGTGGTGCCGATCACCGAGGTCGCGGCCAGCGGCCGCGGACGAAGGCGCCGACTGAGGGTCCACTTCGATGCCGACGCCTCGCGCGGGCCGGTGGCCGGCGCCTACCTGGGGATGTCGAGCGGCGGCGCCTGGCCCGGAGGCCCCATGCGCGTCGTGGAGAGGGTGGGCGTCCTGGAGGAATGGCGTTTCTACATTCGGCCGCCCGACCCGCGGTCGGGGCATGGGCCGCAGCTTGCGATGGCCCGCCTGTACCCGGGGACCGGCATCGCCTGGCGACGGCGGAACTCCAACCTGCTGCAGCCGATCGCCGACGACCTGATCGACCTGGACGTGACGGTCGAACAGACCGTGGGCGGAGGGGCCTTCCTCGCCAGCGTGGTCACTACGGCCCGGGCCGGCGAACCGGCCGCCGCCGCGTTGCGGGTCGAGCGGACAACGTCGTCCTTTGTCCGGCTGAGAAACCTCCCGTGAAGCGATCGACCTCCGCTCAGGGCAGCTCGACCCTGCTGGTGACGCTGATCCTGCTCCTGCTGAGCGGATCCTGTCTGGCGCTTCTGATGGCGACGCAGACCGGGATGCTGATCGCGGCCCAGCAGAAGGTGCAGGTGCGGCTGCTGGCGGCGGCCGACGGAGGCGTGCAGCTCGGCGTCGCGCGCGGGATGGCCGGCGCCGTGGAGCCGACCACGCGGAGGCTCGGCGGCGGCGCGACGGGCGCGGAAGTCGTCGTCGAGGTAACGGGTTTCGTTCCGGCGGCGAGTGGTCCCTGCCGCCTGTGCATGACGAACCTGGAGGGAACGCTGGGATCGATGGGCGGGTTGAGGCGTGTCAGCCACGTCGTATCCGCCGACGCCAGCGCTCCGAGCCGTTCGGACGGCCTGCCGCCTCCCCGGCGCTCGGTGTCCGCGGTGGTGGACCTGACGCCCTGGCCGGCGGGCAGCCGGGAGGCATGGGACCTGGCGGCCACGCCGCCGCGGCCGGATCCTCTCTCGTCCTTCGTCGACCTGAGCGACGAAGACGGCAACGGCGCCCCCGACCTGGGGGTGCCGCTGTCGCCGGCGGCGATCGTCAGGCTACGCGTGGGCGGAGGCGACCGCCTGGCGGCGGTGTTCGGCGGCGGGTACGACCCGAATCGGCCGGCCGATGTCGGCGACTGGCTGTACATCGTCGGGATCGAGTCCGGCGCGCTGCTCTACAAGCGGAGGCTCGACGCGCCGGCCACCGCGACGCCGGCAGCCGCCGACCTGGACGGGGACGGAGTGGCCGACCGGCTCTACGCCGGCACGCTCGCCGGCAGCCTGTACCGCGTCGACGTCTCGGCGGGCGCGCCGCTCGCGGGCGGCCGTGTCTCGGCGGGCGCCTGGGCGCCGCGGCGGGTGTTCGAGACCGGCGGATTGCCGATCCGCCATCCACCGGCGGTGGTGTCCGTGCCGGAGAGCGGCGCGCTGTTGCTCGCGTTCGGCACGGGCTCGCCGTTCGACCCGCCGCCGCCGGGGCAGCCGGCCGCCGGCAGGTTCTTCACCGTCGTCGACTCGGGACCGGCGCCGGCGGAGCAGGCCTGGTCGCTCTCCCTGGAGCCGGCGGAGGAACTCGCCTCGCCGCCATTCGCGGCGGCCGGACTGCTCACGTTCCTCACCTTCAAACCGAACGGACTCGACGCCGGCGAGGTGCGCCGCTATGCACTCCGGCTTCGTTCGGGCGAGGCCCTCGCCGGCGGGCCGCGCGCATTCGTCGTCGATACCGGCGTTCCGCGGCCTGCGACGGACTTCGGATCGCCGACCCGGATCGAGGTCGACCATCCGGGGCGCTACACCGTGCCGCTGTCTCCCCGCGAGGAGCGGGAGATCGAGGTTCTCCGTGCGGCGATGCCGCGGCGGTGCCGGTTCGGGGGTGTTCGCGTGCGCCTGGAAACCGAGAGCCCGAGCGGCGCACCGCTCCGGCTGGCGGTGCTGCCGGTGTGCCGCGTCGAGATGGACTGGTTCGGGGGCTGAGATGGTCGCCGCTTCGCGCTGTTCCAGAGCGGGATGTCCTGAGGCCGCGTTGCTGCCTAGCCGCTTGAGCCGTAGCGCAAGCGGGCGACTACGCCGCGACTCGCCAGCTGGTTGGCGACGTAGCCTGCCGCGACGGCTACGCTCCGCCACCTCCCCGCCTGCATCAGTTCGGGAAGATCGGCGCCGGCCCGAACCAGTTCCTGCGCGCTGCCGATTCCAGGGAGTGGCCGCTGATCCGACCCTCGATGCCGATGGCCCGGGCCCGCTCCTGGATGACCCTCCGCACGGACCGGGTCGTCATGCGCTGTTTGACTTGCACCCTGCCGCCCCGACGGACGGGAACGAACAAAGGGCCGTCCGCTGCGTTGACCCCGGAGGCAGCGACCCAGGCGCCGATTGCGAGCCAGGTGCGCCTGCCGACGTAGACGGTTGCGCCGCGTCCTGCCGGGTCGGTCTTGGAACGGCGGATGCGAAGCGCCGCGCTGCCGTCTTCCGCTGGTTCAAGGTCCGCGTAGTTGACGGCGACCACTTCGGAGACACGCAGGAGGGCGTCGCTCCCGAGGCGGAGGAGGGCCGCATCGCGGAGGCCCGCCACGCTACCGCCTCTCGCGGCCGCCTCGGCGGCCGCCTCCACCTCCGCCCAGCTCATGCCTTGGACCTGACCAGTTCCCCGGGACCATCCGGCGCGACGACTCCGCCACCGACCCCGACTCCGACCCCGACTCCGACACCGAGCCCGTCCGCGCCGACGCTCAGCGGCTCCGTCTCGGGTCGGACTCAGACGCTGACCTGGACGGCTGCCGAGGGGAGCGAAGTCACTCGCTACCAGTTGGAGACCAGGAACTCGTCGGTCCACGCCTGGCGGTACTCGGCCGCCGGCAGTCCCTCGTCGACCTCGAATCTGGGTCCCGGCGTCAGGTCGTGGAGCGTCAACGGGGCGTGGGAACTTTATCGAGAGTACCGAGTGCGGGCCACGAACGCGGGCGGCGACGGCCCGTGGTCGAACGTCCTCGCGCTCCGCACTGGAGCTGACCCCGATGGTCCTGGCCCGGCGCCCGACCCCGATCCGGCTCCCGATCCTGATCCCGGTCCGATAGCGGCCCCCGGAATTCCCGCGAGTCTGACCGGAACAGCGACCCAGAGTGTCGCCGGCGGCATCGTGCCCACGCTGGTCGACCTTGCCGGGGGCGAGATCGCGGAGGAAGTCGATGGACTGAGCCTCGTGCCGTTGCTGCGCGGTTCGCGGCGCCGATTCGCCGGTGCGGAGTCTGCTGCGGATTCTCCAGGACGAAGTGCGGCGGGCCGAGCTCCAGGCGGTAGACTCCAACGAAGTCGCGCTCGACGAAGATACGCTCCGGCAATTGAGAGCGATGGGCTACGTCGAGTGACCGAGGTGCTCGTGAGCTTGCGCCGCTGAAAGCTACGGGTGAGTGGGAGCGCCGCCTCCGCTCGCAGCATGCCGCTGCCCTCGTCGACCAGGAGCGGGAGGCCGTGGCGGCGGGCGAGGTCGGCGAGAGTCGCGGGGTCGACCTCTTCGACGAAGCCCTGGATCCGGTAGTTGCTCGGGTACACCTTGAGCACCAGGGAGACGCCTGGACGCATGGCGCGCTCGTAGTCGTCGATGCGGGTGCGGTTCGTCCCTCTGCCCGGGGAGCGAAGTCGCCTGGCGACGGCGGAACTCCAACCGGCTGCAGCCGATCGCCGACGACCTGATCGACCTGGACGTGACCGTCGAACAGACCGTGGACGGAGGAGCCTTCCTCGCCAGCGTGGTCACCACGGCCCGGCGCCGTCGATCCGACCACCCGCACGCTCGGCGGCGGCTGGGACCCTGACCGGCCGGATGAGGTGGGAAACTGGCTCTACCTGGCGGCGATGGACTCCGGCGACGTGCTCTACAAGCGCCAGGTCGACTGGTTCGAAGACGGGATGTTCTGAATCGCAGCGGTTTGTCAAACTGACGACTCATGGAAGGACGTCCTCAGCCCGGGCCCAGTGAAGTCGGCGGCGCCGGTCGGTTCGCGCCACTCCACATCCTGGCTCTCTGGAGCCTTGCGGTCGCGCAGCCGATCTTCGAGATCGCGGGGCCGAGTCCGGAGTTCTTCGTCGCCCACGACGTCGGTCGCGGCGACCTTCTGGCGCTGGCGGCGCTCCTCTGCCTCGGCGGCCCGGCAGCCTGCCTGCTCCTCGTTCGTCTCGTCAGCCGAAGCGGCGGTTGGCGCTGGCGCCGCCGAGCCGTGTCCTCTGTCGTCGGTGGCCTGACCGGCGTGATCGCGCTGGCGGCACTCAAACCGCTCGGCGGCTGGCCCGACGGCTTGCTGCTCTTGCTGGCCGCTCTCGCCGGCGCCGTGGCGGCCTGGGCGTACGTACGGTTCGCCCCGGTCCGCCTGTTCTCCACGTTTCTGGCGCCGGCCGCCATCGTTGTCCCGGCCCTGTTCCTGCTCAGCCCCGGCGTGTCCCGCCTGCTGAGGCCGGCCGCTGAAGTCGAGGCGATGGAGGGTGTCGCGTTCAGAGCCATGCCGCCGGTCGTCGTCGTCGTGTTCGACCAGTTGCAGCTCGCCGCGCTGCTTGACCGCGAAGGCAACATCGACCGCGGAGCCTTCCCGCACTTCGCGGCGCTGGCCGACGACGCCACCTGGTTTCGCAACGCGACCGCCGTGGCCGGGCTCACCCGGTACGCGCTACCGGCGATCCTGACAGGAACGTATCCGTCGCCCCGTCGGCTGCCCGTAGCAGCCGAGCATCCAGGGAATCTCTTCACGCTGCTGGGCGGCCAGTACCGCCTGCAGGTGCTGGAGCCGCTGACCGGGTTGTGTCCGGAAACGCTGTGCCCGCCGGAACGAGCCGCTTTCCCGTATCGGCTCGCCGGCGTCCTGCGCGACTTGGCCGTGGTCTATCTGACGGCTGTGCTGCCGAGAGGTCTGGCCGAGTCGTTGCCGCCAACGACCCAGAGCTGGAAGGACTTTGCGGCGAACGAGACGCTGGAGGACCGCTGGCGCGAGGTCCGCGTCAATGATCGGCGGGCTACCGCCGTCCGCTTCATCGAGTCCGTCGACGAAAGCACCAGGCCGTCGCTTTACTTCATGCACTTCCTGTTGCCGCACGAACCGTGGCTCTATCTGCCGTCGGGACAGCAGTTCACGGTACAGAGGCACAGTATCGGCCTCCGGCAGGGCAAGTGGGCCGACGATCCGTGGGCCGCCGCGCTCAACCTGCAGCGCTACCTGTTGCAGGTCGGATACGTGGACACGCTGCTCGGTAGTCTGGTGGCGCGTCTGCGGGAAACAGGCATGTACGACGACGCGCTGATCGTCGTCACCGCGGACCACGGTGCGAGCCTGCAAGCGGGGCTCTCGTTCCGGCGACCGGATGCATCCACTGTCGTGGACATCGCGGCGGTGCCGCTCTTCGTCAAGCGGCCCGGGCAGCGGCACGGCGAGGCGGTCGATGCGAACGCCGAAGTGACCGACATTCTGCCGACGGTCGCGGCCGAGCTCGGCGCGGAGGTGCCGTGGAGGACCGACGGCGCCAGCCTGTTCGATCCGGGCAGGAGCCCGAGGTCATCGAAGGTGATGTTCTTCGACCGGGCGCGACGCCGGATCGAGGCGCCGGGAGATCTCCGTGCCGGTCTGCTGCGGAGCGTGGCGCGCAAGTTCGATCGGTTCGAAACGGGCAACCCCCTGGACCCGCCCACTCCCGACGACCGTTACGGCGAGCTGATCGGCCGCGCGGCCAGCGAGATGCTCATCCCGGACCCTGCCGGTTTCGAAGTGGTCGTCGACTCGGGGCCGCTGCTGCGGGACGTGAACCCGGCGGCGGACTTCGTGCCGGCGCACCTCACGGGCGCCGTGGTCGGCGTGAGCGACAGCGGGCCGAGGCCGGTCCTCGCGATAGCGCTCAACGGCGTCGTCGCGGCGGTAACCAGGCCGTACGCCTTTCCCGTCTTTGGACGCCGGGACGCCTGGGAGACGATCGTCGATCCGCGCCGCTTCAGGCCGGGCGAGAACTCCCTCGAGGTGTTCGAGATCCGCGCTGCCGGCGACCAGGGGGGCGTGGCGCTGGCGGCCGCGGGCGCGACATCGGCAGCGGGTCCATGGCCAAACCTCCTTCGCGACGACCAGGCCGTGTCCGTGGGCGTCGAGACCTCGGGGTTCTTCGGGACCGAGTGGGTCGGCCTCCGCTCGTTCCGCTGGACGCGCGGCGACGCGCGGCTGCTGGCGCCGTTCGATCGGCGGTCGCGGCCGGCGGAGATCGCGGTCGACGTCCTGATGACCGGTTCCCCCAAACAGCTCCGCGTGACGGTCGAAGGCTGTACGGTCTTCGATCAGACCATCAACGGCGCCTGGAGCGCGACGTTTCCGCTCGACGACTGTCGGCTCGTGCCGCCCGACCTCGAGATCAGGCTGCTGAGCGATACGCACGTTCCCGGCAGGAACGACAGCCGCGCGCTGGGTGTCGCCGTCGGCTCGATCGAGTTGCGCCGCCCGGTTCCGGCGCAGTGAATCGGTCCCGCGCGATGACGGACGCGCATTGACCCCGTTGCTGCCCGACCGGCGGCAGCCCCGGCTACGACCGCCGTCCCAACGCTCGTTCGACCGCCTCCGCCAACGCCTGGTCGTCTTCCGGGTCCACCGTCCGCAGGTCGAGGAACAGGCGGCCCTCTCGCTGGTAGCCGACGACCGGCGGTTCGCCCTGGCGGAGCCGGGCGGCGACATCGCCGGGGGCGGTCAGAGCCATCACCCAGCCTTCGATCTCCTGCTCCGGCGCGGAACCGCCGCCGAGGTAGGCGCTGCCCCGGACGACCTTGCCGCCAAGCCGGGCCGCCAGCCCCTCGACCCGCCGGCGATGCTCTTCGTCGTCGCGCCACAGAGCCGCGATCGGCATGGGCCGCGCCGCGAGGTGCCGCCGGAGCACCGCGTCCAGAGCGGTCAGGACCAGCCTTCCCGGCCGCAGCGCCCGGTAGAGGGGCGACTCCCGGAGCCGCGCGACGATCGATTCCCGACCCGCGATCAGCCCCGCCTGCGGGCCTCCGAGGAGCTTGTCGCCGCTGCCGCAGACCAGGTCGCAGCCGGCTTCGAGCAGGTCCTTGAAGCTCTGGTGGCCCCGGAGTGGGGGTGCCGCCTCCGCTCGCAGCATGCCGCTGCCCTCGTCGACCAGGAGCGGGAGGCCGTGGCGATGGGCGAAGTCGGCGAGAGTCGCGGGGTCGACCTCTTCGACGAACCCCTGGATCCGGTAGTTGCTCGGGTAGACCTTGAGCACCAGGGAGACGCCCGGCCGGATGGCGCGCTCGTAGTCGGCGAGGCGGGTGCGGTTCGTCGTGCCGACTTCGACCAGGCGCGCGCCGCTCGCCTCGAGGATCTCCGGAATCCGGAACGAACCGCCGATCTCGACCATCTCGCCCCGGGACAGCAGGACCTCGCGGCCGGACGCCAGGCTGGAGAGTGCGAGAGCCAGCGCGGCGGCGTTGTTGTTGACGACCAGGGCCGCCTCGGCGCCGGTGAGGGCGCGCACCAGGTTCTCCACTCGTCTGCCGCGGTCGCTGCGCCGCCCCGTATCGAGGCTCATCTCCAGATCGCAGTAGGCGTCGAGACGATCGGCCAGGTCGGCCACGACTTCGCGGGGCAGAGGCGCCCGGCCCAGGTTGGTGTGGAGGAAGATGCCCGTCGCGTTGAGGACGCGCCTGAGCGGCGGCGCCTCGGCCTCCAGCGCGGCCCGGACGCGATCCGGGATCTCGCGGATGGTCTCCGCCAGTTGGTCGTCCTCGATTCCGGTCCGGATCTCGGCCCTCACCGCGTCGAGAATGCGGGTCGTTTGGACCCTCAGCGCTTCCCTTCCGTATAATCCAGTGAGTTCGGCAAGCGGGCTCTCCTGCAGCAGATGTCCGACTGCAGGTAGTCGTCGCAGTTGACTCACGTCCTGCTGATCCTATTCCTCGGAGCCGCGCGAAAAGAGGCACATGACCGCCATGAAGACGATGTCGAGAGCGATGGTGCTGGCGCTGGTCTGGCTGATGTTCGGGCCGGGCCTGCCGGTCGGCGGCGTCCCGGAGGGCGCGGCGCAGACCGTCGAGCCCGCGACGGCGGAGGTCCGGAACCTCGACCGGGCGATCGAGGCGCAACGCAAGGTGGTGGACGGACAGACCGGGTCCGCGGACCGTGCGAGCGCGCTGAACGACCTGGCGAACCTGCTGGAACTGCGCGGGGATGTCGAGGGGGCGTTCGAGCACTACCTCGCCGCGATCGCGGAGGACGGAGCCTGGGCGCCCGCGCACTACAACCTCGCGCTGCTCGCGTACACGACCGGTGACAGTGAGCTGGCCTCGGCGCACCTCGAGACGGCGGTCGAGCTCGATCCGGGGAACGCCTGGGCCCACTACCAGCTCGGCCGGATCGCGGACGACGCCGGAGACGTCGGCGCGGCCGTGGATCACTACGTCTACGCCCTGAGCCTGGACACGCGCCTCGCCTTCACCGATGTGAATCCGCACTTCGCGGTCAACCGGTACGCCACCGAGGTGCTTCTCAAGGCGGATCGAAGCCGGGTCGAAGCCCTGCCGCCGCGGACCTACTCCCAACCGGGCCGCATCAGCAGCCTGCTGTTGCCGAGGGTGGAGCAGGAGCAGGGAGCGGTGGCCGGTGACGCGGGCGGCGCCGTCGAGGCGGCGGAGGCCACGGAGACGCCCGAGCCGGACGGGGATCTGCCCAGGCGGGCAAGCCGCGCGCCCGGAGACGAGGGCGCGAGCGCCGACGGAGTCAGGCGGGTGATCCAATCGCCGGGCAGCCTGCCGGCGCCGGCGGCCAGCGGCCTGAACGGGCCGCTCGACCGCGCCGTTCCCCTCCAGGCCCTCGAAACGGAGTGGGACACGGGCGACGCGAAGCCGGAAAACGCCGTCTCGGAGCGGGAGTCGGACGCTGGGCGCGCCGGGGAGCGGCCGCGGGTCTTCACCCGGGAGCACCTGCGGACGCGCACGCTCGGCGCGGCTCCGATGGTGACCGGGGCACGGGCGGGCGGCGCTCCGGCACAGGCGAGCCCCCTCGGGGGTTCCCTTGGCGGCGTCCAGCTCGGAACGCCCGTCGGCCCCGGTGGCAGGCAGTCGGCTCCTCCCGCGGCCGGGACGTTCCGCGGCAATGGCGGGCGGTTCCAGCCCAGCGCCCGCAGCAGCGCGCAGCTCGAGACGACGATCCGCCGCCACGCGGTCCCCGCGCCGTAGCTGAAACCGCTTAACCGACCGCCTCGACCTGCAGCCCCGTCAGCAGCAGGGTCGGAGCGCCGACCGCGCCGGGCGCGGGCAGGAAGCGAAGGTCGTCGCCGATGGCGCGAATGCCCCGGAGCAGTTGGCGCAGGGAGCCGGTCAGCCGCACCTTGGGAGCTTCGCCCACGATGGCGCCGCGGCGAATGACCAGACCGATCGCGTCGACCTCGAAGCGCCCCTCTTCGGGACGTCTTTCGCCGCCGTTCGTCGAGGGTTCGAACGTGGCTTGGCACCGCCCGTCGTGCGCCCTGTCCAGCAGGTAGCAGCCATGCACGATGCCGCTCCGGATCGACTCGGCGGGTTCGGAGGCGCCGGCAATGTAGAGGTGGGAGTGGCAGAGTTCCGGTAGCGCCCGCCATCCCGACCTGCGCCGGCAGCCGGCGGCGGCGTAGCCCGACCAGCCGTCGTCCTCCCAGCTCAAGAGCGGCTCGCCGGGTTCGCCGTCGCGTACCAGGGCCACGGCCCGGGTCGGCACGCCCTCGTCGTCGGCCGCCGCGCTCATCCAGCCGGCATCGAGGGCGCCGTCGTCCACGATCTGCAGTTGGGGCGGCCCGAGCGGGCGGCCGGCGCCGAGCTTCCGCAGCCGCCGCCAGCCGTCGCGTCCCCGCAGCAAGGGCGCGAGGAGCGCCAGCAGGTTGCAGGCGAGTGCCGGGGACACGGCGACCTCGCCGGTGGGGAGGAAGGGTGGAGGGGGGGCCGTCGCCAGTGTCAGACGTTCCGCGATCTCCCCCGCGATCGAGTCGGCGCCGAGCAGGTGGAGGTTCGAGGCCGCTCGGTAGAGGCTGCAGTGTGTCTGGCGGCCGTCTCGTGAAATGGCGAAGTCCAGTTCAACCGTCGCGAGCCGCCGCGCGCTCCGCCCGGTGACGCCGGTCGTGCTGGCGAGTACCGCGGCGCTGGCTCCGCTGTCGAGCCGGCCCCGGACGAGACGGGCCTCGGGCATTCGCTCGCCGAGACACCGCAGGAGATCCCGCAGGAAGGCCAGGCCCGCCGTCTCTTCGTCGTCCGGCGGAGGTTCGCCTGCATCGGCGGCGGGAGACGGCGTGGTCCTGGGCGTCGTGTCGGAGGATGGCGACGGCAGTCTGAGGGCTCCCGGCCGCAAGGAGTGGCGATTGACTCGTCTCCAGCCGCTCGGCCCCGGGAGAGGTCCGGAGTCGGCGAGAAAGAGCGCGCGCCTGGCGCCTCCGGCGCGCAGCGCCCATCCCCGTTCGTCCAGAACGGACACCTGGGCCTGCAGGTCGTCAGGGTCGGCCGTCACGGGCGTCATCCAGGGATCGATCTCGATCCGGCAGGTGTTTCCGGCCTTGACGTAGAGCTCGGCGCCGGGCGCGCCGCTGTGTTCACGGACCGCGCCCAGCGCCAGTCTGATGCTGCGCAAGCCGGGTAGTCGAGCCGACTTCAATCGGCCACCTGCAGTCCTTCCAGGCGGATCGACGGGCAGCGGGCCCAGACCGGCATCAGTGCGCCGTCCTTGGCGCACCAGCCGGCGCCGGCCGCGAGCGGACGATCCGCGACCGCGGTGACCGCTGCGAGAAGATCGGCGGCCCGCGAGCGGATCTCGATGGGGCCCGTGTGGTCGACCGGGCCGCTCGCTCCGATCCTCCGGCCACACGGCGCCCGGAGCACGCAGCGGCCGTTTAGCGGATCCAGGCTGCCGCTGTCGAACTCTCCGATGTAGATCCCGCCCGCTGCCTCGGCGAAGAGATCCCCCTCGGGAATGGCCCCGGGGAGGAGTTCGAGGTGGCTAGTGCGCGGCCCGGGCAGCCGATGCCGGCTCGCGCGGCGGGCGGCGCCCGGGATCATGCCGGGGCAGCGCTCGGCCCAGGCAAGATCGGCGAGGGGTTGCCGGACCCGGCCGCGTCTGAGCAGCCAGCGGCTGATGACCGCCGTGCCCTCGTCGTCGCTCGAGCGCTTGCAGACCCGGGGCGCGGAACTCGGATCGTCGACGACGTCGAGTTCGGGGCCGCCCAGCTTCAGCCCGACAGCCTGGTCCGGAGCGCCGGACAGGGCGAGGGTGTCCGCCTCCAGCGCGTGGGCGACGACTTCGTGGAGCAGGACCGCGGCGGCGTTCGGCCCGAGGACGATGACGCCTGCACCGCCGCGGTGGGGCGGCAGACCGCGGGAACGCAGCCGGTCGACGAGGCAGAGGGCGATCGGATCCAGGTCCTCATCCGCGAGCGACGGCAGGAGGCCGCCCCAGACGCCCCAGGGCGTCGTCGCCTGCAGGCCGAAGTACTCCTCGAACTGCGGCGGCGCGGCGATCGGACTGCGGATGACCTGTATCTGCCGGCGATGGCGGCGCGCGGTGATCTCCATCGGGAATCCGACTCGCCGCCGGTTCACGGCGCGGGTGAGCCTGGACTCGGCCCGTTCGATCTCGGCCAGGCGCAGCGCCGGCCATCTGCCGGTCCTGATGCGCGGCGGCGCCGTGCCGATCGACCGGGTCGTCCCCGCCACGCGGTCGCAGCAGGCGGCGAAGGCAGGTCCCGAGATCGTGTCGGTGGCCGCCAGACGGCTCCGGCCGTTCTCGATCTTCCTGATCGCGAGTCCCTGTTCCTTCCTCAGGCGGACGCGGTTGGGAGCGCTTCGCGGCAGTAGCTCGACGGTCTCGAGGCGCTCGAAGAACGCCTCGAACTGCTGGTCTCCGCGCGCGCCCAGTCGGGTCAGCGCGTCGGCCGGGGCGGCAACGTCGGAGGTCAGCAGCGGCCGCGTCTCGGCACCGTTGGCGTTCGACCTCATCAACCGGATTCTAGGGCGACTTCGTGTGGGACGGGACGCAGGCCGGGCGTGGGGTTCCGCTTCCCGGGCCTGTGGTATGAAAGCCGATCGGATGACCGCGGCAGCGAAACCAGAGGGAACCGCCGGCGACCTCCGGGGCCAGCAGGTCCAGGAACTGGAACGGAGGCTCCAGCAGTCCCAACTGGGCGGTGGCGCCGAGCGGATCGACCGGCAGCACGCGAGCGGCAAGATGACCGCCCGCGAGCGAGTCGACCTGCTGCTCGATCCCGGCTCCTGGGTCGAGATCGACGCCCTGGTGACGCATCGCTGCACCGACTTCGGAATGGCCGAGCAACGCGTCGCCGGCGACGGCGTGGTCTGCGGCCACGGCCGCGTGGACGGGCGCCCGGTTTACGTCTTCGCCCAGGACTTCACGGTGTTCGGCGGCTCGCTGTCCGAGACGAACGCCCGCAAGATCTGCAAGGTGATGGACTTGGCGGTGGAGAACGGAGCGCCCGTGGTGGGGCTGAACGACTCCGGCGGCGCGCGCATTCAGGAAGGTGTGGCGTCGCTCGGCGGCTATGCCGACATCTTCCTCCGCAATACGCTGTCGTCGGGGGTGGTTCCGCAGATCAGCGCCATCATGGGCCCCTGCGCCGGCGGCGCCGTTTACTCGCCGGCCATCACGGACTTCGTCATGATGGTCGAGGGCACGAGCTACATGTTCGTCACCGGGCCGGACGTCATCAGGACGGTGACTCACGAGGACGTCTCGATGGAGGAGCTCGGCGGCGCGATGACGCACGCGCGCAAGAGCGGCGTGGCTCACTTCACCGCGTCGGACGATGCCGCCTGCCTGGCGCTGATCCGCGATCTGCTCGGCTATCTGCCCGGCAACAACCTCGACGATCCGCCGCTCCGTCCGACCGACGACCCGGACGATCGGGAGGCTCCGGAGCTCGACGAACTGGTTCCGGTCGACCCGAACAAGCCCTACGACATCCTCGACCTGATCCGGGCGGTCGTCGACGACGGCCGGTTCCTCGAAGTCCACCGGAACTTCGCGCAGAACATCGTCGTCGGCTTCGCTCACATGGGCGGCCGGAGCGTCGGCATCGTCGCCAACCAGCCGAACTACCTGGCGGGCGTCCTCGACATCGACGCCGCGGTCAAGGGCGGCCGTTTCGTCCGCTTCTGCGACGCCTTCAACATCCCCCTCGTGACCTTCGAGGACGTTCCCGGCTTCCTCCCCGGCGTGCGGCAGGAGCACGGGGGAATCATCCGGAACGGGGCCAAGCTGCTCTACGCGTTCGCCGAGGCGACCGTGCCGAAGATCACGGTGATCACGCGCAAGGCGTACGGCGGCGCGTACTGCGTCATGGCCAGCAAGCACCTGCGGACGGACGTCAACCTGGCCTTTCCGACCGCCGAGATCGCGGTCATGGGTCCCGGCGGTGCGGTCAACATCCTCTACCGCCAGCAGATCCGGAACGCGGAGGACCCGGAGGCGTTGCGCGAGCGGTTGACCGCCGAGTACCGGGAGAAGTTCTCGAATCCGTACGTAGCCGCCGAGCGCGGCTTCGTGGATGCGGTGATCGCGCCGCGCACGACTCGCGGCGAGATCGTGCGCGCGTTGCGCCAGCTCGCCGGCAAGCGCAGCGGCGTACCGGCGAAGAAGCACGGCAGCGTTCCTCTGTAGAAGCGGCCGCAAGGCTGAACACACATCACCAGCAGCAAGTCGGAGATAGGGAGCGAATGAGCGACATCAGAGTGGGCATCGTCATGGGCAGCGACTCGGATTGGCCGACGATGAAGAAGGCGGCGAAGGTCTGCGCCGATTTCGGCGTCGGCTGCGAGGCGCGGGTTCTCTCGGCCCACCGGACCCCGCGGGAAACGACCGAGTGGGCCGAAGGCGCGGCCGGGCGCGGCATCGGCGTGCTGATCGCCGGCGCCGGCGTCGCCGCGGCGCTTCCGGGCGTCGTGGCGGCCGCGACGACGCTGCCGGTGGTCGGCGTCCCGGTGGCCAGCGGTCCGCTGAACGGTGTCGATGCTCTGCTGGCGATCGTGCAGATGCCCCCCGGGATCCCGGTCGCTACCGTGGGCGTGAACCGTGCCGACAACGCGGGCTTGCTGGCTCTCCAGATCCTGGCGCTCGGCGATCCGGATCTGGCCGCCGCCCTGAAGGACTACCGCGGCGGGATGGGCGAGCGCGTGGCAGCGGCCGACGAGCGCGTGCGGCAGGATGCGGTTACGCTCCAGGAATGAGAGAGAAGGACCGCAAGCTCCGTCGTCGCCGACAGCGCCGGCTCAAGCGCCTCAAGCAACGCCGCCGGGAGGAGGCCGCGTCCCGGGAGGCGGCGCCGCGGGCGGCGAAGGTGCGGCGGACCAAGGCCAAGGCCAAGGCGTCCAGGAAGAAAGCGTCGAGCAAGAAGACCAGGGCGTCGCCCGCGCCGGCCGAGCCGGAACCGGAAACGGAGTCCGGGGAGTAGCGCGGCGGATGAAGTTCGCGGTCGGCGCGGATCACGCCGGGGTCGAGCTGAAGAACCAGCTCGGCGAGGTTCTGCGGGCGCGCGGCATCGAGTTCGTGGACTTCGGCGCCGACGGTTCCGGCCCCGTCGATTACCCCGACAAGGCGGCCCAGGTCGCGCGCGCCCTCGCCGCCGGAGAGGTCGACCGCGGCCTGCTCGTCTGCGGCACCGGAGTCGGCATGGCGATGTCGGCGAACCGCTTCGCGGGCGTCCGGGCCGTCAACCCCACCGACAGCTTCACGGCGCGCATGTCCCGCGCCCACAACGACGCGAACGTCCTGGCCCTCGGGGCCCGCGTCCTCGGCGCCGGCCAGGCCACCGAACTCCTCGAGGTCTTCCTGGACACCGCCTTCGACGGCGACCGCCACACCGCCCGCGTCGCGAAGATCGACAGTTCGGCGAATCCGGCGTAGCCGCCGCCGTAGCCGGGTCAGCGGAGGGGGTTCCGGGGGACGCTCGCCCGGCTACGGCCGGAAGCCCGTGACCACTTCCCTTGCTGCGGGAGGCACGTTGTAGCGGTCGCGCAGGGACGATCGGACTTCGCCCACGAGGTAGAGCGAGCCGGTGACGACCAGCGCGTGGTCCGGACTCGACGGTTCCGCGAGGCAGCGTTCGAGCGCGTTCGAGGCGTCTTCATGGATGACGGCGCGACCTGCCGGCAGCAGCGGTGCCAGCGTTTCGGGCGAGGCCGCCCGGGGGTGGTCGAAGTCCGTCAGCACGACCCGATCCGCCCTCTGTGCCAACGCAGGAAGGCACTGCTCCGGCTCCTTCTCGGCGAGTGATCCGTAGAGGAGATCGAACCGGAGCCTGGTCTCTTCGAGGTGGGCGCGGAGCGCGGCCGCGCCGGCCGGATTGTGGGCAGCGTCGAAGAGCACCCGGCGGTGCACACCGTGGGCGTCCACGTCGACCCATTCCAGGCGGCCCGGCCAGCGCAGTGCTTCGGCGCCCTTCCTGACGGCTTCGGCGGGAAGCTCCCTTTCGGCGAGGGCGCAGAACTCCTCCGCGGCGCGAATCGCGAGCGCGACGTTCCCGAGCTGGTGGCGGCCGGCCAGCGGCGCCTGAAGACGGTCGAGTTCGGCACCGGCGCTGGCGTCCACGAGATGGGCGCCGCAGACCGCCGCGCAGCGGCGGAGCTCACGCTCCACCTCCGGCGGGCCAGGCCAGGTCAGGCACTTGCGTCCGGGGCGCATGACGCCGGCCTTTTCGCCGGCGATGGAAGTCAGGGTCCAGCCCAGTTGCGGCGCGTGGTCGCGAGCTACCTGGGTGATCACGGAGAGCAGGGGGTCCGAGACGTTCGTCGCGTCGAGTCGACCGCCCAGGCCGACCTCGAACACCGCGGCGTCGACGCCGTGATGGGCGAAGTGCAGCCAGGCCGCCGCGGTCAGGCTCTCGAAGTAGGTCGGCGGCGCCTCGCCGGCGGCGTCCAGCACCCGCCGGAGCCAGTGGCCGAGTTCGGCCTCCGATATCGCCGCGCCGTCGATCCGGAGCCGCTCCTCGACGTGCTCGAGGTGGGGCGAGGTGTAGAGGCCGCAGCGAAGGCCGGCGGCGCTCAGGATCGAGGCGAGCGCGGCGCTGGTCGAACCCTTGCCGTTGGTACCCGCGACCAGCACCGTCGGCACCCGGTGCTGCGGCTTGCCGAGCACGTCGAGCAGGCTCCGCGTGGCGTCGAGGCCGAGCTTCTGCCCCCAGACTTCGAGGCGGTCGAGGATCTCGCTCGCCGAGGGTTTGGTCGCGCCGGTCACGTGGCGGCGCAGCATAAGATAAATGGACCATGTCCGGTCACAGCAAGTGGAGCACGATCAAGCACAAGAAGGCGGCGCAGGACGCCCGCCGCAGCAAGGTCTTCACTCGCATCCTGAAGGAGGTGTCGGTCGCCGCCCGTCTCGGCGGGGGCGATCCCTCGGGTAACCCGAGACTTCGTCACGCCCTGTCGGAGGCGAAGGCGCAGAACGTGCCGGGAGACAACATCGAGAGGGCGATCAAGAAGGGCACGGGAGAGCTCGAAGGCGTTTCCTACGAGGAAGTCACCTACGAGGGGTACGGCCCCGGCGGCGTGGCGGTGCTGGTGGAGACCCTCACCGACAACCGGAACCGGACCGTTTCGGAGGTCCGGCACCTGTTCACCAGGCACGGCGGAAACCTGGGCGAGAACGGCTGCGTCGCCTGGATGTTCCATCGCCGCGGCTTCTTCGTCTTCGATCGCGCTGCCCTCGAGGGCTCCGGCGTGGACGAGGAGGCGCTGGTCGAGCTCGCGCTCGAACTCGAGGCCGAGGACTTTTCCGTCGAGGACGAGAGCTACAGCGTCTACACCTCGGTCGAGGCGTTCCATGCGACGAAGGATGCGATCGAGGAGCGCGGCCTGACCGCGACCGTCGCGCAACTGACGATGGAACCCCAGAACCTGGTCCACGTCGACGAAGGGGGCGCGGGTCCGCTCATGCGCCTGATCGACGCACTGGAGGATCAGGACGACGTGCAGAACGTCTGGGCCAACTTCGACCTGGACGACGAACTGCTCGAGCGGCTGGCGTCCTGACCGTCTCCGTGGCGTTGCCGTGATCGTCCTCGGGATCGATCCCGGGAGTCGCTACACGGGGTTCGGCGTGGTGGAGCAGGAGGGATCGAGGGTTCGCCAACTGGACGCGGGCCGGATCGCCCTCGCCGGCGAGCCGACGCCGGCGGCGCGCATGGCCCGGTTGGCCGAGGGCGTCGAGGAGACGCTCGACCGCTGGCAGCCGGCGGCGGCGGTGCTCGAGTCCCTGTTTCACGGGCGCAACAGCCGCTCCCTGATCGCGCTGGCCCAGGCCCGGGGCGTCATCCTGTCCGTGCTCGGGCGGCATGCCCTGGACGTCCGTGAGTTCTCGCCGGCCGAGGTCAAGCAGGCGGTCTGCGGCAGTGGCCGGGCCGACAAGACCCAGGTCTCCCGCATGGTCGATGTGCTTCTGGGCCCAGCGCCGGTGCGGCGCAGCGCCGACGCCTCCGACGCTCTGGCCGCCGCTCTCTGTTACCTCCACCGCCGGCCTCTGGAGCGGGTCGTGAAGGCGGCCGGGGCGTCGCGGGAACGCGCTTGATCGGGCGGTTCGAAAGCCGAACCCGTGTGCTATATTGCTCCACCGTTCCAAGGTGAGCCAGGCACCCCTCCCGGTGTAGGGGTCACCGCATGTCCAGAATCGCGTCCGCCTTTCGGCGGGCGGTTCAACCAGGCCCGTAGTGGCGGGCATAGTCCTGAGGAGGTAGCTAGGTGAACATTGGTGGCACGTTCTGGAAGTTGATGAACGAGGGCGGCCCCGTCATGTGGCCATTGCTCGCTTTCTCCGTCATCGCGGCAGCGGTGGTGGTCGAGCGATTGATTGCGCTGCGACGGGCCCGGATCAACGTTCACGAGTTCCTCCCCAAGGTGCGGAAGGCGCTGGTCGTGAACCGCTCGATTCGTGAAGCGGTCAAGGTATGCGAGGAGTACCGCGGACCGGTCGCCTCGATCCTCAAGGCCGGCCTGATGAAGTACGGCCAGCCCAAGGAAGACGTCGAGAAGACGATCGAGAACGCGGCGCTGTTCGAGATGGGCCGCCTCGAGCGCGGCCTCGCGGTGCTGGCGACCACGGCCAACGTCGCCCCGCTGCTCGGGTTCTTCGGCACGGTGACCGGCATGATGGCCGGTTTCGACGCCCTGGCGGCACAGGGCCTGTCGAACCCCGGCGCGGTCGCTACCGGTATCAAGGAGGCGCTGACCACGACCGCCGGCGGTCTGGCGGTCGCCATTCCGACGCAGCTCGCCTACAACTACTTCATGAGCCGGATCAACAAGTTCGTCCGCGACATCGAGACGTCGGCGAACATGCTGCTCGAGACCTTCGGCGAGATGGAGCGCAGCGGCGTTCCGCCGGAGTCCGGCGGCGACGCTGGCTAGGCCGACATGAAGCTCAAGGCAACCATCGAGCACAAGCCGAACATCCCGACGGCCTCGATGGCGGATATCGCCTTCCTGCTGATCATCTTCTTCATGCTGACGATCACCTTCGAGGTCGACAAGACCCAGGTGGTGTTGCCGAAGACGACGCTCAGGTACGAGATCCCGAAACAGTCCGCCTACGTCTCGATCGACCCGAACGGCCGCATCCGGGTGTCGGACGGCAACGAACAGAGCGCCCTGGTCAGCGCGGCCGACGAGGTGCTCTCGATGGCCGCGGGCGTCATCGCGATGGACCCGCAGAAGGTCTTCGTCGTCAAGTCGGACGGCGAAGTGTCTTGGGACAAGGTCGACGAGGTGATCGACGCGCTGAAGCGGGCCAAGGTGCGGGACGTCTACCTGCTGTCCGATCAGCGGACCGTTACCGACGGGTAGGCTTGACCAGACGATGGATGGAGACGCAAGATGAGACTTGATCGTGATCGCCCGGACGATGAGATCCCGACCTCCTCGATGGCGGACATCGCCTTCCTGCTGATTGTCTTCTTCATGATCACGACGACGTTCACCGCGACCCGCGGACTGGACTTCGCGCTTCCCGAGGACGACGACGATCCGCCGGTGGTCGAGAAGGAGGAATCGGTGCTGATCGAGATCCTGCCCACCGGCGAGTTGATCGTCGACCAGGATCCGATGCAGTTGCACGAGATCATCCCCTACCTGAAGCCGAAGCTCGAGCGGAACCCGAAGAAGCCGGTCATCATCCGGCCGGATACCGCGACGCCGTACAAGTACATGGTCCAGGTGTACGACGAACTGCGCCAGGGCGAGGATCACGGTTTGGCGGAGCCGATCAACATCTCGGTTCCCACCCAGCGCGAGATCCAGAGCTTCTGGTACTAGAGGTCGGAATACGCCTGAACCGACTGGACGTTGAACTCAGACACCACGCGACAGACAAGCTGACCGAGAACCTGACCGAAGAGGGGTAACCGGATGAGTGACGAGAACCTCGAACAGGCTGCATCCCCCGCGGAGGAGCCCGCGAAGGACGAAGCGACCGCGCTGACGTCCGCCGAGCAGGGCCTGCTGACCTACGTGCAGGAGACCCGCGAGGACAACAAGACCTTCCGCTACTCGCTGGGGCTGGCGGTCATCCTCCACGGCATCCTGCTGATCGTGAAGCTGCCGGACCTGTACGGCGACGTGGTGGCGCCGCCGCCGAAGCCCAAGGTCTTCGTCGTGCAGCAGGTGCGCTTCAAGCCGCCACCGCCGAAGGAAGAGCAGCAGATTCCGAAACCGAAGTCGAAGAAGGTTCCGATCCCCGATCCCACGCCCGACGAGCCGGAGCCGATCCGGATCGACGAGCCCGAGGAGATCGACATCCCCGAGGTCGACGACCTCGATCTCTTCGACCTTCCCGAGGCGCCGCCTCCGCCGGAACCGACCGGGCCGATCTACGTCACCGGCGACGTGACGAAGCCGGAGAAGATCACCGACATCCAGCCCCAGTACACCGAGATCGCGCGCAAGGCGCGGATCCAGGGCGTCGTGATCCTCCAGGCGACGATCGACAAGAACGGCGATATCACCGACATCAAGGTCCTGAAGCCCCTGCCGATGGGCCTTGCCGAAGCCGCCGTGTCGGCCGTGCAGCAGTGGAAGTTCAAGCCGGCGACGCTGAACGGCAAGCCGGTCGCCGTGTACTACAACCTGACCGTCAACTTCCAGCTCCAGTAGAGCGGAGGATCACGGCCCAATGACTACTCGCCGATCCGTACTCGCACTTGCTGTTGTCTGCGCACTGCTGACCGCGTCGGTGGCCTTCGCCGGCTGGGACGAAGGCGTCGCCGCATTCAGGTCCGGCAACTACGCTCAGGCGATCGCTGAGTTCCAGCAGTTCGTCGAGGAGCGCCCGGACCAGCAGGCCGGCTACCAGATGCTGGGCCGTTCCCTGCTCCGGGGCGGCAAGGCTGGCGAAGCGGTTGCCGCGTTCCAGAAGGCGATCGAGATGAAGGCCGACGACATCGGCAGCCAAGTGTTGCTGGGTCAGGCCTTTTACCAGAGCGGCAAGCCCAGGGAGTGCATTTCGACCCTGAGCAGGCTCAACATCGGCGGGCTGCCGGCGAACATCCAGGTTGGGGTGTACGAGACGCGCGGCGCCAGTTACGCGCGGCTGGGCAACACCGGCAGTGCGGCTGCCGACCTGGGGAGGGTTGCCGACCTGAAGCCCAGTGACGCCAAGGCCCGCTTCGAGTACGGGCAGATGCTCCACAACGATGCGCAGCTCGACCCGGCGATCGCCGCCTACGAGCGGGCGATCTCGATGGACGGTAGCCAGGCGGAGTGGAAGAGGGTTCTGGTGAATGCCCTGAAGGTCAAGGGTCGGCGCACCCAGGGCTCAGCCAAGACCGGCATCTACCGCAAGGCCGAAGACGTGGCGAGGAGCCTGGTTGGAAGCAGCCCCTCCTACGACAACCTGTTGCTTCTCGGCGAGGTTCAGCTCGGAGGCAAGAACTACGACTCGGCGGCTTCGACGTTCCAGCAGGGGATCTCGAAGAAGAGCAACGACTGGCACGCGCACTTCTACCTCGGGCAGGCCTTCGGCTCTCTCGAGCGCTACAGCGACGCCGAAGGACCGCTGAACACGGCCCTCCCTCTGGCTTCCGACGAAGCCGACAAGAAGGCGATCCTGGACTACCTCGGCTTCGTGCTCTCAAAGCAGAACAAGTACGAGCCGGCGATCTCGGCCTACGAGCGCGCCGGGAACGCGGCTGGCGCCGCGCGGGTCCGTGAGAACCAGCAGATCGAGCAGGAGAACAGGGCAGCCGACGAGTTCAACAGGAACATCGAGGCACTGGAACGTCAGCGCGAGGCCCTCCGCAAGCAACTCGAAGAGGTTCCCGGAGCGACGAACGAGCCTCCGCGTCGGTAGGAACTTGCGCCGAAGGCCGTCGACAGTTCACCTTGGGTGCGCCGGCGCCCTGGGTTGGGCGGCTGTCTGTCTTGCCCTGAGTCCGGTGGCTTTCGCCGACTGGCAGGCGGGCGTTGACGCCTACAAGGCCTCGGACTTCGAGCGGGCCGTCGCGGAGTTCCGACGGGTCGTCGACGAACGGCCGGATCAGTACGCCGGCCACCTCATGCTCGGTCGCTCGCTGCTTGCCGCCGGCAAGCCTGACGAGGCGATCGAGCCGTTCGAGACGGCGGTTGAACTGAGGCCTGACGATGCCTCGGCAAGGCTCCATCTCGGCCACGCGTTCCACGAGAACGATAGGTGGCGGGACTGCGTAACGGGCCCTGAACGGACTGGACATCGAGGCGCTGCCGCGGACGTTTCAGGAGCGGGCCTACAAGCTTCGGGGCGCCTGCCATGCCCGTCTGGGAGGAACCCGCAGCGCCGCCTCCGACCTGGGCCGAGTCGCCGACCTCAATCCGACCGACGCGAAGGCGCGCTTCGAGTACGGGCAGTGGCTCCGCGGCGACGGCCAAATCGATGCCGCCATCGCGGCCTACGAGCGTGCAATCTCGATGGACGGCAGCAAACCGGGGTGGAAGCGGACCCTCGTCGACACGCTCGTCCATGCCGCTCGGACGACCGAGGGGCATTGGGCCAGAACCGGCTACTACGCCAAAGCCGAGGGGGTGGCCCGCGGTCTGGTACGCGCCAGCCCCAGCCACGACCATCTGCTCCTGCTCGGCGAGGCTCAACTCGGCGGCGAGCGCTACAAGCCGGCAGCGTCGACCTTGCGCCGCGCGATCTCGCGCGACCCTGACGATTGGCGGGCATATGTCGCTCTGGGGCAGACGTTCACTCACCGAGGGCGTCACAAGAGGGCCGAGGTCTCACTCCGGACCGCTCTGCCGTTGGCCGACGGCGAGGACAGGAACCTGGTCTGGAACTGGCTCGGCTATGTCTTGTACAGGCAGGGACGATACGCGGAGGCGGCAGAGGCGTACCACAGCGCCGGCAACGCCGAAGCCGCTCAAGAGGTGCGCGAGATTCAGCGGCGGGTGGCGGCGGACCGGGATGACCTGGAAGGTCTGCTGGAGGAGGCGATCCGAAGGCGCGGACCGTTCTGGCTACCTGGCGACGCCCCTGACGGCTCCGGCGTCGCTGGGGGCCGCTGAAGCCGCTCCTCCCAGGGAAAGCCGGCCGCGTCCGGGTTCTCGGGGGTTCCAGCGGGCTGGCGACCAGCCACTGGTCGTGACCTGGCCTCGACCGGGTTCGTGGGTCTTCGTTCTGGAGGCCGGAATAGGCCGAAACCGGCTGGACGTTGGAACTCAGGTACCACGCGGCAGAACAGCCGACCGAGAACGTGAGCGAAGAGGGGGTGCCGGATGAGTGACGAGAACCTCGAACAGGCTGCATCCCGCGCGGAGGAGCCCGCGAAGGGCGAACCGGCCTCGCCGACCTCCGCTGAGCAGGGCCTGCTGACCTACGTGCAGGAGACCCGCGAGGACAACAAGACCTGCCGCTACTCGCTGGGGCTGGCGGTCATCCTCCACGGCATCCTGCTGATCGTGAAGCTGCCGGACCTGTACGGCGACGTGGTGGCGCCGCCGCCGAAGCCCAAGGTCTTCGTCGTGCAGCAGGTGCGCTTCAAGCCGCCACCGCCGAAGGAAGAGCAGCAGATTCCGAAACCGAAGTCGAAGAAGGTTCCGATCCCCGATCCCACGCCCCAGGAGCCGGAACCGATTCGGCTCGACGAGCCTGACGAGATCGACATTCCCGAGGTCGACGATCTCGATCTCCTCCCCCTTCCCGACGCGCCGCCGCCGCCGGAACCGGAGGGCCCGATCAACGTCGCCGGCGATGTGACCAGGCCGGAGCAGCTCAGCGCGCCGCAGCCCCGGTACACCGAGATCGCACGCAAGGCGCGGATCCAGGGTGTCGTGATCCTCCAGGCAACGATCGACAAGAACGGCGACGTCACCGACACCAAGGTTCTGAAACCCTTGCCCATGGGCCTTGCCGAGGCCGCCGTGGCGGCGGTGGAACAGTGGAAGTTCAAGCCGGCGACGCTGAACGGCAAGCCGGTCGCCGTGTACTACAGCCTGACCGTCACGTTCCGACTCCAGTAGAGCGGAGGCTCCGCGCCGCTGAGCGCCGCTAGCCGTCAGCCAGCTTGCGGCGCAGGATCTCCTGGGCGGCTCGGGGTTCGGCGCTGCCGCGTGAAGCTCTCATGATCTGGCCGACCAGGTAGCCGAGGGCCTGTTGGCGTCCGCCACGGTACTCGGTGACGGCCTTCTCGTTGGCGGCGATCGCTTCGTCGGCCCAGGCCTCGAGCCGGCTGTCGTCGCGGACCTGCCGGAGACCCAGGCGATCCGCGATCTGGTCCGGCGTCTCGGACGAGTCCCAGGCCTCGGCGAGGACGTCCTTGGCGGCCGTGGTCGACAGCTCGCCGGAGTCGACCAGGGCGACGACGGCGGCGAGGCGCTCCGGGGCGATCGCCTGCTCCACGTCGATGCTCCGCTCCTTCAGCTCGCGCAGCAGTTCCGTCATCACCCAGTTGGCGATGGTTCTCTTCCCCTGCGGATGGGCGGCGACGGCCCGCTCGTAATAGGTCGCCAGGGCGACGCTGCCGGAGAGCAGCGCCGCCTCTTCCGAGCGTAGCCCGTAGGCGTCGCGGAAACGGGCGCTCTTCGTCCACGGCAACTCCGGAAGCTGGTTCGCCTGCCGCTCGATGCGTTCGCCGGACAGCACGACGGTGGGCAGGTCGGGCTCCGGGAAGTAGCGGTAGTCGTGCGCCTCCTCCTTCGACCGGAGCGACCGGGTCACGCCGGTGGCGGGCTCGAAACTCCGCGTCTCCTGCTCGACCCGGCCGCCCGACGTCAGGACGTGCAACTGACGTTCCCGCTCGTACTCGAGCGCCTTCGCCACGTGGCGGAACGAGTTCAGGTTCTTGACCTCCGTCTTCGTTCCGAGCGCGGTTTCGCCGGCCGGCCGTAGGGAGAGATTCGCATCGCAGCGCAGACTGCCCTCCTCCATGTTGCCGTCGCTGGCGCCGGTGTAGAGCAGGACCTGGTGAAGCGCCTGCAGATAGGCCTGCGCGTCGGCCGGCGAGCCGATCTCCGGCTCGGTGACGATCTCAACCAGGGGCACGCCGCAACGGTTGAAGTCGACCAGGCTCCGGCCCGGGAGCGGTCCCCCTCCGGGTACTTCGTGGAGCAGCTTGCCGGCGTCCTCCTCCAGGTGGAGCCGATGGATGCGCACGGTGTTCCCCGACGGCAAGGGGACGCCGCCCCCCTCGGCCAGGGGCTGGTCGTACTGGCTGATCTGGTAGCCCTTGGGCAGGTCGGGATAGAAGTAGTTCTTGCGCGCGAACACAGACCGCCGCCGGACTTCGCAGCCGAGGGCCAGCGCCAGCCGGATGGCCAGGTCGACCGCGTGCTGGTTCGTCACCGGCAGCGTGCCCGGATAGCCGAGACAGACCGGGCAGACGAGATCGTTCGGTTCGGCGCCGAAGCGGTTCTCGCAACGGCAGAACATCTTCGTCCGGGTGCGTAGCTGGACGTGGACCTCCAGTCCGATGACCGTTTCCCATCCCGTGTCGACGGGAACTCCGACGGCCCCCGCCCCGGTCGTGCTCTGCGCTACGCTCATGGCCGTCTCAATGGCCGCGGCATCCTACAGCAGGCCCGCCCGGTGAATGGCCCGTCGGCGAGTGTCGCACTTGAGGTCTACCGCCGCGGGCCGGTGTGGGCCGCGTTTCTCGGCGTGGTGCCGCAAGGGGGCGCAGCCGGGCCGGAGGACGCCCTCGAGGTTCTGGCGGGCCAGGTTCCCGCGGCGGCTGCGGCGGCGCCGGCCTGGCTTCGCCAGCGGCACGGCGCCGACGCGCTGAGAGCGCCGGGTCCCGGACCGACCGGCGATGGAGATGCGCTGATCGTGTCGGCGTCCGGAGTCGCGGCCACGGTCTTCGTCGCCGACTGTGTGCCCGTGCTGATTGCCGCCGGCGACTCGGTGGCCGCGGTTCACGCCGGCTGGCGTGGGCTTGCGAAGGGCGTTCTGGCCTCGGCCGTCCGCGAGCTGAACGGTGATTCGTCCGGTGACGGGGCGCCGGCGGAAGCATGGATCGGTCCGGCGATCGGACCCTGTTGCTATGAGGTCGGCGAAGACGTTGCCGTTCAGGTGGAGTCCCGGAGCGGCCCGGAGGTGGTCGCTCGACGACCCGGCCGGAAGCCGCACCTCGACCTGCCGCTGGCCGCTTCGCGGCAGCTAGCCGGTCTGGGCGTCGGCCAGGTCTCGACCGTGGAACGCTGCGTGCGTTGCAGTCCCGACTGGTGGAGCTACCGTCGGGATGGCGCCCGGGCGGGCCGCAACTACGGGTTCATCTGGCGCGAAGAGTGCTACTGACGGGAAGTCCGGCTGCGGGCTTTGCGCGTGGGGTCGATTCCGACGGACCGGAGGAAGGCGAGGTCGCGGCCGTCGATCCTGAAGGGCGGCGCCGGTACAGGCCGACGATTCGCCTCATCCTCGGTGTCGGACTCGTCGTCGCTCTCGAACGGTTTGCAGTCGAGGAAGAGGTTCAGCGTGTACCCTTCCTGCCGGATCGACTCGAGCCGGTCGTGGACCTCGGACGAGTCCGCGATCGCTTCGCACAGGGAGCGGGTGAGGTCTTCGAGCAGTTGCTTGAGCCGGGGTTCCATGGCAGCGAGATCATTATCCCAAAGAGACGCTCCGCGCGACAGTCGGGATCCGCTACGTGACGATCAGGATGTCTGGGGGCCGATCGTCGAAGGGCTTGGAGCCGCGGGCTTCCGGCCTGCTTCCTTCGAGCCGCTGGCCGGCGACGTTTCCGCGCGGCGCTATGCGCGGCTGCGTCTCGCGGGCGGCGAGCAGTTCGTCGTCTGCGCCTACCCGGACGACATGGCCGACGTGGCGTCGCGCTTCCTGGCCGCGACGGAGCTGCTGAACTCGGTCGGCGTGCCGCTGCCGGAAGTCGAACGGCACTCGCTGGGCGAGCCGGTCTGGATCCTCCTGGAAGACCTGGGACCACAGACGGTCTTCGACCGGTGGAAGGGCGGGGGTCTGAGTCCGGCCGCGCTGGACCGGTTCCTGACGGAGGCGGTGGCTTGCATCGGCCGAATCCAGCTTCTGTCTCCCGACAGGGTGCGCGCTCTGGGCTCGCCGCCGCTCGACCGGGAGCTGCTGATGGCGGAGCTCGATCTGACCTGGGAGCGCTTTCTCGAGCCGCGGGGATTGGTGCGAGACAGGAACCTGGCCGGGCAACTGCGCGCTCTCTGCGAAGCCGTGTGCGATCGTCTGGGCTCGGCGGCGCCCGTGCCCTGTCATCGCGACTTCATGGTCCGCAACCTGATGCTGCGGACCTCGGACCGGGACGGTGTGCAACCGGAGGTCGTCGTGATCGATCACCAGGACCTGCGCCTGGGCCCGCCGCACTATGACCTGGCCTCGCTCCTGAACGACAGCCTGACGCTCACCGCCGGCCAGCGGCGGGGCCATCTGGCGACGCTGGAGGAAGACACCGAAGAGCTTGCCCTCTACCACGCCGCGGTGGCGCAGCGGATGCTCAAGATAGCCGGCACGTTCGCCCACTTCGCCGCGCTCGGCAACGAGCGTCACCTGCCGTTGATTCCCCCCGCCCTGCGGCGGTTCTTCGACGCGCTGGACGCGCTTCCCGAGGGCCGTGAGCTCGCACCCCGTCTGCGCCGGGAGTGGGCGGCGTTCTAGCTGCTAGAATCCTCCAACCTCAACAGGAGACCCCCATGCCTTCCATTGGCATCCAAGAGCTTCTCATCATCTTCGTCATCCTGATGGTCATCTTCGGCGGCAGCAAGCTGCCGCTGCTTGGCCGGGGGATGGGTGAGGGCATCCGCAACTTCAAGCGGGGGCTGCGGGGCGACGACTCCTCCGAGCTGGAGGAGGAAAACGCGTCTTCGTCAGGCGCCAAGACCAGCTAGCCGCCCGCCAGCACCGCGAAGTCGAGTCCGTCAGGATTGACGGCGGCCCAGGCCGCGCGGTGGTGCGCGATGTAGACGCGGAGCACGCTGTTCGTGAACCCGCGCGTCTCGCGGAAGGGGGGGAAACCGCCGAAACGGTCGACCCTGCCGGGTCCCGCGTTGTAGCCGGCGAGAGCCAGGACGAGGTCGTTGTCGAAGCGGCGCAGCAGGTAGGCCAGGTAACTCACGCCCGCGTCGAGGTTCTGGCCGGGGTCGTAGGCATCCGCGACTCCCAACTGCTCGGCGGTCGTCGGCATCATCTGCATCAGACCGAGGGCACCCCGAGGCGAGACCGCCTCCGTGTCGAACGAGGATTCAGCCTGGACGATGGCCGCCACGAGGAGCGGGTCGACGCCGTGACGCTCGGCGGCGTCGAGGATCAGGTCGCCGTACGGAACACGCTGCATCCGCTCGCGGACCGCGTCCTCGTCGGCGGCGCCGATGAAGAGCTCGAAGCTCTCCCGGCGCGACGGGATGCGCTCGTACAGCGGACCCCCTCCCAGGTAGACGGAGGCCGATCCGGCCGACGGTTCAAGCCACGCCTGAATCTGCTCCAGGAGAACGATGTCTTCCAGAGGGGGCGAGATGGGCAGCGGTTCCATGTGCCGACCGGGCGCGGTTTCGCGGGGCGCGGCGGCCAGTATGGCTGCCGTCGCCACGGCCACGACAATGGTCCGGTTCCGGAGGCGGGGTTTGCGTGGAGTCATCGGGATGTCTGCTGGCAGGCGTCTTGGTATCTGCGGGCCGCACTTCGGCGCCCGACCTCTGTGCGGCGGCCTCCTCGGGCGCCGGAGCGTCAGGCGCTTGCTGCCAACGGGAGCAAGCGACCGTGTCCCATGAGCAAGCTGTATGCCAATCTGATGCGCGTCGGATGAAGGTCCGGGACGGCGGGCCTGCGATGCGTTTCAGCGCGTCAGCTCGACTGAATCCTCTTGCCCGAGCCTCGGTAGTCGGTGGCTTGTATCTGAAGCGCGGCGACCTTGTTCCGCAGCGTGTTCCGATGGAGGCCCAGGTGGTTTGCCGAGTTGGTGATGTTTCCTTGGTTGAGTCGTAGGGAAGCGAGGATGAACTGCCGTTCGAAGATCCCGCGGGCCTGTGCCAGGGTGACGCCCTGGGAAGCCAACTGGTTCACGAGGCGGTCAAGCTGGCCGTTGAGATCCTCGTTCGCGTCGTCCGGAGAGCGGTCGTCTGGGCTGAGCGGCTTCAACGCGAGTCACGTGCAGAAACAGCGAACTTAGCACAGAGGTTCCGGCGTTCCCGCCCTTCGGAAGGCCCCCTTTCGGGGCGGCGACGATCTGATTCAGTTGTCGACGTTCTCTTCCGTGCGCGGACCATCCGGTCGATTCGGGTCCGGTCGGATGGGCGAGGCCGGCAGTCTGGTTCGGAGCTTGCGGAGCTGCTCCTCCGAAGGCGCCTTCTTGATCCAGGGGCTGTCTGGAAACTCGTTCCGCAGCCGCTCGCAGGCTTCGCGCAGGTACTCGTAGCGGTCGAGTCCCAACCGGCTCGGAATCTGCTGGAGCACCAGGCGGTACGTGAGGCACATGTGGGCGAGGATCTTGTCGGGCTCCGGGTAGTCCGGGTACTGCTCGAGCATTTCCCTGAAGCGGTTTCCCGCAGCCGTGGGAGTACGGAACCGGTAGTAGAAGGACCCGACGACGAACTCGTGCTCCGCCACGTGGTTGCGGACCTCGACGATGCGCTGGGCGGCCTGACCGGCGAACTGACTGGTCGGATACAGCCGGCGGACGTTCTCGAACTCCGTCAGCGCCTGCCGCGCCGTCTGCTGATCGCGGTCCGGCTTCTCCATTCGTTCGGCGAGGGAGGCGGCGAGACGGAACTGGGCGTACGCCGCCTGGTCGGAGGTCGGAAAGCGGTTCAGGAAGTCCCGGTAGCGCTGCTCGGCTTCGACGTACGACTGGTAGCCGCCGCGCAGGAACAGGGCGTCCGCGGCAAGCAGCAGTCCCTCACGGCCGGTCTCGGAGTTCGGTTCGACCTCGAAGGCGTGGACGAGATGTTCGCGCGCCTGCGTGAACTTCTCGTCTTCCAGCAGTTGCTTGCCGATCTCGAGGGCCTCGGCCGACGAGAGCCGCAGGATGGGGTCGTCCTTGACGCCACCGCACGCGGCGGTGAGGGCCAGCGCGGCCGCCAGCAGGATCTCCGCGCCGCGACGGCTCATTCGCCCGCCTGCCGTCGGAGGGCGACGAGGGTTTCGACGGGCCTGTCCGCGGCGAAGACGCCGGAACCGACGACGGCGACGTCGACGCCGGCAGCGGCCACTTCGTCCAGGTTGCCGGGCTTGATTCCGCCGTCCATCTCGATGCTTATGGGCAGACCCCGCTCGTCGACGACGGCGCGGAGCCGCCGGGCCTTGTCGAGCACTTCGGGGTGGAAGGCCTGGCCGGCGAAACCGGGCACGACCGACATCAGCAGCACGAAATCCAGTTGGTCCAGGTAGGGCAGGAGTTCGCCCAGCGGCGTCGCCGGGTTGACCGCCACGCCGGCGCCGGCGCCGCGCTCGCGGATGCGCGCCGCGAGCCGTCCCGGCTCTTTCGTCACTTCGTGATGGATCGACACCCAGGCCGGCCCGCTGTCGAGATACCGGTCGAGGAGCGCTTCGGGGTTCGAGACCATGAGGTGGATGTCGAAGCCGACGCTCGTTCGCCTGGCCAGGTCTGTGATCACCGGTGGCCCGAAGGTCAGGTTGGGCACGAAGTGGCCGTCCATCACGTCGACGTGGATCAACTGCGCGCCGCCGTCCTCGCAGAGTCTGACCGCGGAGGCGAGGTCGGCGAGGTCCGCCGCCAGGATCGAAGGCGCAATCTTCATCGGTGGGTTCTTGCGGGCGTGCTTTGCGGGTTCAGCGGCTGTCTTGCGCGGCTACGACGAGGGCGATCGAATCGCTCTGGCGCAGGGGGTGGCCCGGAAGCGGGTATTGACGCAGGATGATCCCGGCTGGGACGCCTTCGTAGGGTTCGTACTTTACCCTTCCGAGCCGGAATCCGCGCGTCTCGAAGAACTCGCGGACCGGGTCCTCGGGCAGGTCGATCAGGTCCGGCATGACGTACATCGCCCCCGGGTTGGCCAGGCTGACCATCAGGTCCACCTGGGACGAAGGGTCGATCCGGCTGCCGGCTGGAGGATCCTGGCGGACCACGGTGCCCGGCACGCCGGACTCGGCGAACACGCTCCGGCTCCTGCCCATCTGCAGGCCCGAGGCCGTCAGGCTCACCTGGGCCGTCTGCAGTACCTGGCCGCTCAGGTCCGGCGTCTCGACGAGCTCCCGGCCGCGCGACAGGTACATGATCACGCCGCTGCCTTCCTTGACCGCGCTGCCGGCTGGAGGATCCTGCCGGAGCACGTGGCCCGCCGGGACCGCTTCGTCGAAGCGGTCGTCCTCCACGCGCTGCAATGCCAGGCCCGCGGTGGCGAGGCCCGCTTCGGCCTGGCTTTGATCGAGGCCGACCAGGTCGGGAACCGCGATGACGCCGCTGCGGACGAAGTTCGAGAGCGCCAGGTAGGACGACGCGCCCAGCAGGGCGACGAGCAGGCCCCCGTAGGCAGCGAGGAGCACGCCTCGCCTGAGCCAGGGATGGCGTATCGCCTTGCCGGTCCAGTCCCGGAGCTTGCCTGCCATCGACACGGGACCGCCTTCAGCGCCCGAGGCCGGGCAGGTTCTTCACCAGGTCGGAGTAGATCGCGAACAGCATGATGGCGACGACCAGCGCCAGGCCGAACTGGGTGACCAGGCCCTTGATCTGGAGGGAGAGGTCGCGTCGCAGAACGCTCTCGAGCAGCAGGATGGCGAGCTGGCCGCCGTCGAGGATCGGGATGGGCAGCAGGTTCAGGATGCAGAGATTCAGGCTGATCAGGGCCATCAGGAACACCAGGTCGCTGAAGCTCCTGCGAGCCGCCTGACCGCTGATCCGGCTGATCTCGATCGGGCCGGCCAGCGCGCTCTGCGGCGAAACGCGCCGCTCCACCATGCCGCCCAGAAAGTCGAAGATCTCCGTCGTCGTCTCCCAGTTGATGCGGGCGCTTTCGGCGATGGCCGCGACCGGGCCGACGCGCTGATAGGAGAAGTGGCTGATCGCGATGCCGGCGCGGCCGACGCCGCCCTCCTCCTCCGGCACGAGCCGCACGACCAGACGATCCTCGCCACGGCCGATCTCGAGGCTCACTTCCTGGTCCGCGCGCGGCTCGACGAGCCGCCGGAAGTCGTCCGCGTTGGCGACGGGATGGCCGTCGACGGCGTAGAGCGTGTCTCCGTAGCGCAGCCCCGCCTGCTCGGCCGGAGTGTCTTCGAAGACCTGGCGGACCCGCGGCAGGAGGCTGGCGTAGAGCCCCGCGTCGCCCAGTTCGTAGCGCGGCATCCGGCGAGGGACGAGTACCGTGCTCAGGGCTTCGCCGTCGCGTTCGAAGTCGACCGCGAGCCGGCGTTCCGGCGACATCAGGACGGTGTTCGAGACCTCTCTCCACTCGGACACTTCCTCGCCGTCCAGGCGCAGGATCACGTCGCCCGCCAGTAGCCCGGCTTCGGCCGCGGCCGAGTCGGGCGCCACGCCGCCGATCTCGCTACTCAGGTCCCGCGGTCCCGCCAACTCCGTCCCGGCCATCAGCACCGCCGCGATCAGGACGATCGACAGCACGACGTTGGCCGCCGGACCTGCCAGGAGAACGATCATTCGCTGCCAGCGCGGCTTGGCGGTGAAGTCGCCCGCGTCGCCGGTCGGGTTCGTGGCGTCGATTCCCGAGAAGGCGACATAGCCGCCGAGCGGGATCATGGCCAGCCGGTACTCCGTGCCGCCTCGCTCGAAGCCCCAGATGCGGGAACCGATGCCGATGGAGAAGACCCGGACCCTGATCCGGAACAGCCTCGCGGCCAGGAAGTGCCCCAGTTCGTGAATGAAGATGATCACTCCGACCACGACCAGGAAGGCCAGGATGTTGCTCAGGAAGTTCATCGCTCGAACTGGGTGCGCCGGCGCCCCCGCCGGCATCCGGCGCGAAGCGCCGGCTTCCGGATCTGCCGCGCTTAGCGACTCTAACCGCCAACCGGCGCGAGGACTTCCCGGGCACGGCGGCGACCCCAGGAATCCCATTCCAGGGCCTCGTCGATCGTCGCCGGCTCCGCGCCGCCGGCCTCGCGGCCGTGACGGTCGAGTACTTCCGCCACCGCCGGCACGATGGCGGAAAACGGCGCCGTGCCGCCCAGGAACGCCGCGACCGCCGTTTCGTTCGCCGCGTTGAGCGCCGCGGGCGCGCCGTTCCCCCGGATGAGCGCTTCGCGGGCCAGGGACGGCGCCGGGAACACCTCCGGGTCCACTCTTCTGAACCTGAGTTCGGAAGCTGCCTCGAGCAGCTCGCTCAGCCCGTTCGCGGCGCCGTCGTCGGGGAGCGGCCAGCGTTCGGGATGGGAAAGGGCGTAGCGGATGGGGTACTCCATGTCGTTGGCCGAGATCTGGGCGATCGAGTTGCCGTCCCGGAACTCGACGATCGAGTGAACGAGGGACTGGGGGTGGATCAGGATGTCGATCCGGGATCCCGGCACGTCGAACAGGTAGCTGGCCTCGATCAGTTCCAGTCCCTTGTTCATCAGCGTCGCGGAGTCGACGCTGATCTTGGCCCCCATGTTCCAGGTCGGATGGGCCGTTGCTTCGGCCGGAGTCACCGTGTCGAGGGTGGCCGGGTCGCGGTCCAGGAACGGGCCGCCCGAGGCGGTCAGCACGAGGCGCCTGACCTCCCGGCGCCGTCCCGCGCGCAGCGCCTGGTGGATCGCGGCGTGTTCACTGTCGACCGGCAGGATCTTCGCGCCCGAGGCGGCCGCCAGCCGGCGCAGGAGTGGGCCTGCGGCGACCATCGCCTCCTTGTTCGCGAGCGCCAGGTCGGCGCCGGCGGCCAGAGCCGCCGCGGCGGGCCTCAAACCGGCCGAGCCGACGATCGCCGTCAGCACCAGGTCGAGGTGGCTGTCCCCGACCGCGTCGACCAGGGCCGCTTCGCCCCAGTCGACGCCCGTGCCGGGCGGCAGGTCGGCGCGCAGTCGCCCCGCCGCTGCTTCCGTCTCGACGACGATCCGCCGAGGCCGGAACTCGCGTGCCAGCTCCGCGAGCCGCGCGGGCTTCGTGCCGCTCGCCGCCAGCGCGCACACCTGGAGCCTGTCCGGATGCCGGCGGGCCACGGCAAGGGCCGCCTCACCGACCGAGCCGGTGGCGCCGAGTACGGCCAGCTTTCGCGCGCTCACGGCAGGAGCGACGGCGTCGCACCGGCCTGGATGGCGACGTAGAACGCCGGCGTCGCCAGCAGAACGCTGTCGAGACGGTCGAGCAGCCCGCCATGGCCGGGCAGAAGGCCCCCGGTGTCCTTGACCTGCACGGCCCGTTTGAGCATCGACTCGACCAGGTCTCCGACCTGCCCCGCGCCGCCGCACAGCAGCGCCACGACGGGGACGTCCGGGCCGAGTGCCTCGGGACCGCGCCAGAGCACGACGACCGCGACCCCGGCGGCGCAACTGGCGGCCAGGCCGCTCACCGCGCCCGCGATCGTCTTCTTCGGGCTGAGCACCGGCGCCAGCGGCCGGCGTCCGAGCAGGCGGCCGCCGTAGTAGGCGCCGATGTCGCCCAGGGAGACGACGACCAGGACCCAGAGCAGGAGCACCGGTTCGACGACGTGGAGGTTGATGGCGGCGACCAGGAACAGCCCGAGCCAGAGGGCGCCGAAGGCGAACAGAGCCGAGGTAAGAAGCCGATCGCGGATGTCGGCGTGGCTGGCGAGTCCGACCGCGGCGGCCAGGGCGAGGATGGCGGCCGCGGCGGCGAACCAGGTGCCGGCGCCGCTCAGGCCTGCCGGCAGAAGCACGTCGATCAGCTCGTTCGCGGTCGTGTCGGCCAGGGCCAGCACGCCGACCGCGAGCCATAGTGCCCAGCTCACGGTGCGCGATACGACGATCCGCTGCACCAGGGTGCTGTACTCGGCCGCGGCCACGAGAATCACGAGCGTGGCCGCCACTCCGAACAGAACGGGGTCGAGGTAGAGGACCAGGGCGGCTGTCAGCGCCGCGGTCACGACGCCCGTGACAACGCGTTTCATTTGCGGGAATCGTATTCCACGCTGTCCAGGCACAGACCGCGGGCAGGGGCGTTCGGTCCGGCGGCGCTGCGGGCGCCACCTTCGAGCAGTGCCGCCAGATCGGCCAGCGTCCGGCGGCTGCGGCCCACCTCCAGCATCGTGCCCACCAGGGCGCGGACCATGCCGCGAAGGAACCCGTCGCCGGCGACCCGGAACCGGATCTCGTCCCCCTGTTCGGCCCATCCGGCTTCGCGAATCGTCCGCAGCGGACTCCTGTGGCTGCCGCCCGCCTTGGCGAAGGCCGAGAAGTCGTGCCGGCCCGTGATCAGGGCGGCGGCCGTCTTCATCGACTCGAGATCGAGTCCTCGCGGCGCCGGGACGACGAAGGGCGCCCGGAACGGGTCGATCACCGGCGCGGTGCAGAGTCGATAGATGTAGACCTTGAGCGAGGCGCTCTTGCGGGCGTGAAACGAGTCGTCGGCGGCGTCGGCGGCGAGCACCCGGATCGCCGCCGGGAGGTGGTGGTTCACGCCCTGGACGAGCGCCCGGCGGGTTTCGCCGGACGGCACGTTCCCGGCGGGAAGGTCGAGGTGCGCCACCTGCCCGGAGGCGTGGACGCCGGCGTCGGTGCGGCCGGCGCCATGGACCGTGACGTTCCGGCCGGCGACCGCCGCCACCGCCTCCTCCACCACCTGCTGGACCGCCAGGGCGTTGTCCTGGCGTTGCCAGCCGGCATATCCAGTGCCGTCGTAGGCGATCAGCAGGTGGTACTTCATGGCGGCGGGATCCTGGAACGTCGGCGGTCGATCAGGAACAGGCACAGCGGCGGCAGCCAGACGGCGGCATGGACCCAGGGAAAGTACGGGACTCCGGCAAGAGCCGGAAGATACGCCAGGGGCAGGGTCGCGGAGAGCAGGAGGACGGCCCGGGCGCCGGTCAGCGCCGCCCAGGGGAGGATCCAGATCAGGTACCAGGGGTAGAACGTGGGGCTCATCAGGAGAACGGCGCCGAAGGCTCCGAACGCAGCCTGGACGGGTTCCTGGCGCCGCCGCCAGAGGCGAAGCCAGAGAACGGCGGCGGCGGCCAGGAGAACGAGGCGGGCGAGGAACTGGGGATAGGCGTAGGAGTAGAGCGTGCTCCACGGAGTCGCCTCGACCTCGCCGCCGAAGATCACCCGGACCAGGTGGACGACCCCGGAAGCGGCCAGGTCGAGCCGCAGCACTCCGATCAGGCGCCACAGCGGCTCGTAGAAGGGACCGTTGTACTCCCAGCGCAGCGCGTACTCCACGAGGCCCGGGGGAACGCCGCGGGTCCACAGCAGCACGGCGGCCGTCGCCGGCAACACCAGCGCGGCGGCGCCGACCGCGAACATCCGCTGTCCCCGGCCGCCCACACCTCGCCACCAGAGAGGCAGCGCGACCAACGGCACGAGCTTGGCCAGCACCGCGAGCGCGGCGGCGCCGCCGGCCGCGGCGTTCCTTCCCACCGAGAGCAGCCAGACGCAGGCGATGACCAGGGAAGCGCCGAGTACATCGACATGCCCCATGCCGGCGCCCTCGACGACCAGCAGCGGATTCCACACATAGGCAAGAGCCAACAAGCCATTGCCGCGCCGCCGGGCCAGCGCCAGCAGCAGTACGCAGCCGGCAAGGTCCACCCCGGCAAGCCCCAGCTTGTAGGCGAGCAGCGGCTCGGGAAGGACCGCGGCGCCGGCGAACATTCCCAGCGCCAGCGGCGGATAGACCGTGGCGATCTCGCGATGTCCGGTCTTCGTCCAGAGGTCGTCGCGCAACCCGGCGAGGCTCTCGTCGTCCGGCGTCAGGAGATACGGGTTCGATCCGGACGCGGCGACCCGTCCGTCCCACAGGTAGCGGTAGACATCGTCGGAGAGGCTCGGCGTGAGCGGCAGCGCGAGGAGGCGGAGCACGATGGCCACCGCCAGGATGCCCGCGACCGGAACATCGCTCGGCGAGTCCGTCGCCCCGCCCAGGCGGCGCAGCCCCCACCACAGCGCGGCGAACGCCAGCAGCAGGACCAGCAGGAAGGAGACGCCGGCGGCCGGAGCGCCCGGCGCCGGTCCGAGCCCGGCGAGGTCGAGCGCCAGGAGCGCGGCAAAACAGGCGAGCAGGGGCCAGGCCGCCGCCAGCAGTCCGAACCCTCGTCGCCTTGCCATATCGTCAACGTCCGTGCTCTTGCCGGTCTACTACGCCGTTCTCGGTACGCTCGCTCTCTACGGACTGCATCGCCTGGTCCTGCTCCTGGTGCTTCGCGTGTCGCGATCGTCGGTCGCCGGCGAGGATGGCGGCGCGGACTCCGCTGGCGTCCAAGATAGCGCGCAGCGGGATGTCGAGTGGCCCCTGGTCACCGTCCAACTGCCGATCTACAACGAGCGCTACGTCGCCGCCCGGCTGATCGCCGCCGTTCTCGACTTCGACTACCCCGCGGATCGGCTCGAAGTCCAGATCCTCGACGACTCGACCGACGACACCGGCGAGCGGGTCGAGGCCGAGCTCGCCCGGGCCTCCGGGCGGAACCGGCCGCTACCGACCGTTCGGCACCTGCGGCGGAAGGACCGGCGGGGTTTCAAGGCGGGCGCGCTCGCCGCCGGTCTGGAGCAGGCGCGGGGGGAGCTGATCGCGATCTTCGATGCCGACTTCGTGCCGGAACCCGACTTCCTGCGGCGGACGGTGCCGGCCTTCCGCGATCCCGGCCTGGGAATGGTCCAGGCGTGCTGGGGCCACATGAACCGCGGGGATTCGCTCCTGACCCGCGCTCAGGCCGTACTGCTGGACGGCCACTTCCTGGTCGAGCAGGCGGCTCGCTACCGGGCGGGCTGCTTCTTCAACTTCAACGGCACCGCGGGGGTGTGGCGACGGCGGGCTATCGAGGACGCGGGGGGCTGGCAGGTCGACACCCTGACCGAGGATCTCGACCTCTCCTACCGGGCCCAGCTCGCCGGATGGCGCTTCATGCTGATGACGGACCTCGCGGTGCCGGCGGAGTTGCCGGCCCGGGTCAACGACTTCAAGAGCCAGCAGCACCGCTGGGCCCGGGGATCCGCCCAGACGATGCGCAAGCTCCTCGGGCGGATTCTGCGCAGCGGGGTGAGGCCGCGGGTCAAGCTGGCGGCTGCCGCGCACCTCACGTCGGGCATCTGCTATCCGCTGCTCGTGGCTCTCGGCCTCCTCCTGTTGCCGGCGATCCTGAAGCGGCAGGAGTCGCCGCACCTGCTGCTGTGGATCGACGCGCCCCTGTTCCTGCTCGGGACGGTCGCGGTCGCCGGTTGCTACGCCGCCGGCCAGCGCCGGGCCGGAAGGCGCGGATCCAGGTTCTGGTTCGAGGTGCCGCTCGCGATGTCGATCGGCATCGGCCTGTCGCTCAACAACTCGGCCGCGACGATCAGCGGTCTGCTGCGCCGCGGCGGCGTCTTCGCCCGGACGCCGAAGATCCCGGCCGCCGCCCGGAACCCGCCTGCGCTCTACCGGTCGGCCGCGGTATGGAGTCTCTGGGGCGAAGCGACTCTCGCGCTCTACTTCTGGGCCTGCGTTGCCGCCGCGGGACTCTACGGTCGCTGGTGGTCCCTGCCTTTTCTCTACCTGTTCGCCCAGGGGTATAGCCTGATCGCGCTCGGCGGCGCCCTGCCCCGGCTGGGGCGCCGCGCCGGGACTACCTGACTCCCCATAGCCATGACCAGCCCCCTGACGCGTCATCCACCGCCTCCGCCCGCGATCGACGTCGTCGTGCGGCCGGCGCGGGCTTCGGATGCGGCGTTCCTCCGTCGCTGGCGCGCCGAACCCGCCGTGCGCCGCTACCAGCCCCTCCACAACGTGTCCATTGCCAGGCTGCGTGCGGACCTTGCCGCGCAGCGCCCCAGGGACCTCTACCGCGGTCGCGGCGAGCGCTACACCTGGATGATCGAAACCGACCGCGAACGCTCGGGCTGGATCACCCTCGCGGTCGTGAACTGGGAGCATGGCCTGGGCGAACTTGGCTACGCCCTGGCGACGCAGCATCATGGCCGCGGCACGATGACGGCCGCGCTCGGCCAGTTGCTGCCCGAACTCCTCCTGCGAACGCCGCTGGAGCGCCTGGAGGCCCGCTGCGCGATCGACAACGACGCCTCCCGCAGGGTGCTGGAGAAGCTGGGATTCGTGCGCGAAGGCAGGCTTCGTTCCTACTTCGTGTTGCAGGGCCGGCGCACCGACCATTACCTGTACGCGTTGCTCCGCGAGGACTACATTCCGGCGTAGGCGGCGCCGCCCACTGGGTGCGCCGGCGCCCTCGCCGGCCTTCCGTAGAAAGCGCGCCGCGAAGCGGCGACGATTCTGCGCTAGGGTTGCCCGTTCCAAATGGTTGGTAGGCCGAATGGTCGGTAGGCGCCGAGTCGGAGGTGGTGGATGGCGAGCAGTGAGGCTGGTTCGGAGGCGGCGGACGCCGCGTTGAAGAAGCTCGAAGCCGGGATCGAGCTGTTCCACGGGGATCGGGTCGCTGAAGCCCGGACCGAGTTCGAGGCGGTGATCGCCGCGGGAGCTGAGAGCCGGCTCACGAGCCGCGCCAGGGACTACCTCACGGCATGCGGCCGGGCCGAGGCAGCGAAGGACGGGAAGGGCAACGACGCGTTCATCGAGGCGGTCATGGCCCGGAACGACGGCGACCTGGAGGGCTCCCTGAAGATCTGCACGGCGGGGTCGCGCACCAGGGACGGCCGCTTCGTCTACCTCGCGTCCTGTATCCGCGCCCTGCTGGGCGAATCGGAGTCCGCGCTCGATTCGCTCGCGAAGGCGGTCGAACTGGATCCGACGAACCGGGTGCGGGCGTTTCACGACACGGACTTCGACTCCCTCAACGAAGATGAGCGCTTCCTGAGCCTCGTCCATGACCACAGCGACGGAGGATGACCTCCAGCACCGTCGCGGCCGTCATTCTCGCCGCCGGTCACAGCAACCGGCTTCGTTCGGAACAGCCGAAGGTCCTTCACCGCGCGGGCGGCAGGCCGCTCCTGTCCTGGGTCGTTCAAGCCGCGCGCGACGTGGGCTGCGCTCCGATCGTTGTCGTCACAGGTAGCGGGGCGCGCGAGGTCCGGGCGGTGCTCGAGAGCGAGGACGGGAGCGCGGGCGACATCGTCTGGGTGGAGCAGGTGGAGCAGGCGGAGCAGCGGGGCACGGGGCACGCGCTGTCGATGGCTCGCGAATCCCTGCGCTTCGAGGGGCTCGCCCTTGTCCTCCCGGGCGACGCGCCCCTGGTCCGCCCGGAGACCCTGCGAGCCCTGCTCGATGCCGCCGCCGCCGGCTGGGGCAGCCTGGCGGTCGCCGCCGACGAAACGCAAGCGCTTCGCACGGTCAACGCCGGCCACAACGCCGGTCCTTGGGCGCTCCCCGTTCCGGAGATCTTCGACTGGCTCGACAAGGCCGACGCCGCCAACGCCGGGGGCGAGTTCCATCTGACCGATGCCGTCTCGGCCGCCGCTCGCGAGCAGCCGGTGGCGACGGTCCGGGTCGAAGACGCCTCGGAGGTGCTGGGAGTCAAGTCGCGGGCCGACCTCGCCGCCGTTCAGCGCGTCTTCTACCGGCGCAGCGTCGATGCCCTGCTTGCCGCCGGCGTCACGGTTCTCGACCCGGAGAGCGCCTGGATCGATGCCGGCGTGACGGTCGGCGCCGACTCGATACTGCATCCCAACGTGACCCTCCTCGGCGCCTCCAGCGTGGGGAGCGGTTGCACCGTCCACACCGGCGCCTGGATCCGCGACTGCGTTCTCGCCGACGGCGTCGAGGTGCTGCCCTACTCGGTGCTCGACGGCGCGCGCGTCGCCGCCGACTGCACGATCGGTCCCTTCGCCCGTCTGCGCCCGGAGGCCGTGCTCGAGGACGGCGCCAAGGTGGGCAACTTCGTGGAGGTCAAGAAGGCGACGCTGGGTCGCGGAGTCAAGGCGTCCCATCTCGCCTACCTGGGGGACGCTTCGGTGGGCGCCGGCGCCAACATCGGCGCCGGGGTCATCACCTGCAACTACGACGGCAGGAAGAAGAGCCGCACGGTGATCGGCGAGGGCGCGTTCGTCGGCAGCGACTGCATCCTGGTGGCGCCGGTCGAAATCGGCGCGGGCGCGTACACCGGCGCCGGATCGGTGATCACGAAGGACGTGCCCGACGAGTCGCTCGCGGTGGGGCGCGCGCGGCAGAAGAACATCAAGCGGCGGCCCCGGTAGCCCCGGAATCCCTCGTGCCTCGGCATTCCGGCCCAGCCCGTCCTCGCCAGGAGGTTGCCCCGCGAGGCTCGCTTCGCCGCGCTCCCGCGGCGCAACCTCCTGACGGCGTGGACTTCCGTTCCCGGCTGAACCCGGAACAACTCGGGGCGGTCACCCACGACGGCGGGCCGTTGCTCGTCGTCGCCGGCGCCGGATCGGGCAAGACCCGGGTCATCACGTACCGGATCGCCTGGCTGATCGCCGAGCGGAACGTCGAGCCGTGGCGGATCGCGGCCGTCACCTTCACGAACAAGGCCGCGGACGAGATGCGCGGCCGGGCGCTCGACCTGGTCGGCGGCAATGCGAACGTGTTCGTCGGCACCTTCCACCGCTTCTGCGTCCGCCTGCTGCGGCGCTATGGCGACCGGGTGGGTCTGCGGCCGGACTTCGCGATCGTCGACGCGCCGGACCAGTTGCGGCTGATCAAGGCGTCGCTCAAGGCGGAGAACCTCGACGAACAGGCGTTCCAGCCGCGCGCGGTCCAGGGGCGGATCAGCGGCGCGAAGAACCGCCTGCTCACGCCGCCGGCCTTCGAGAAGGAGGCCGAGGACTTCTTCGACCGTCATGTAGCCCTCGTGTTCCGCCGGTACCAGGCCGAGCTGCGGCGTACAGGCGGCGTCGACTTCGACGACCTGATCGCGCTCGCCGTGCGCCTGCTGCGCGACGACGAGGAAGTCGGCGCGCAGGTCAGGGGACGCTTCCGCCACCTGCTGGTCGACGAGTTCCAGGACACGAACGCGGCCCAACTGGAACTCGTGAAGAACCTGGTGATCGACCCGGACGGTTCCGTCTCGGGCCTGACCGCGGTCGGCGACGAGGACCAGAGCATCTACGGCTGGCGCGGGGCCGAACTCGACAACCTCCTGCGGTTCGAGAAGCACTTCCCGGGCGGCGGCGTCCGCAAGCTGGAGCGGAACTACCGCTCGAGCCAGAACATCCTCGACGCTTCGGGCGCCGTCATCTCGCGCAACGAACAGCGCCGGGGCAAGACCCTGTGGACGGACAAGGGCGCCGGCGACCCCCTGGAGGTCTTCTACGCCGGCGACCACGAGGACGAGGCGCGCTGGGTCGTGGGTCGGTTGGCGGAACTCCGCACGGAGGGGTTCGAGTTCGGGGACATGGCGGTGCTGGTGCGGACGAACGCGCAGACCCGGGCGATCGAGGACCGGTTGCTGCGCGGCGAGATCCCCTACTGCCTGGTCGCCGGGATCCGGTTCTACGAGCGCGCCGAGGTCAAGGACCTGATCGCCTACCTGCGGGTCATCGCCAACCCGCAGGACAACCTCTCCCTGCGCCGGATCCTGAACCAGCCGCGGCGGGGCATCGGCGGCAGGACCGAAGAGGTGCTGCTCGAGCGCGCGGCCGGGATGGGCAACTCGCTGTGGGACGCGATCCGCCTCGATCCCCTGCAGGAGCTGCCGGCCCGCAGCCTGCGCGCGGTCCGGAACTTCAAGGGCCTCGTCGAGGCGCTGCGCGGAGAGGCGGAGCGCCAGCCCCTGGCCGAACTCGTGCGCGGCACGATCGTCGCCGCCGGCTTCGAGGCGCTCTACGGCAAGGGCGACGAGGAGGCCCAGGAACGGCTCGAGAACCTGAACGAGCTCGTGTCGTCGGCCCACGACTTCGAGTCCCTTCACGGCCTGAGCGGCGTTCCGGCGAGGATCGCCGCCGTTCCCGCTGATGGAGAGAGCCCGGAAGCCGGCGAGGCGACTCTCTTTGACGAGGGGCCGGAAGCGGTCGAGCCGGCCGTCAGTCCGCTGGTGAACTTCCTCGACTACGTTTCCCTGGTCAGCGACACGGACGGCCTGAACGCCGAGCTGGGCGTCGCCCTGATGACGCTGCACAGCGCCAAGGGCCTAGAGTATCCGGCCGTCTTCGTCACCGGTCTCGAGGACGGCCTGCTCCCGCACTTCCACGCCGGCCTCGCGGCGCGGGACATCGAGGAGGAGAGGCGGCTGTTCTACGTCGGCATGACCCGGGCCGAGCAGCGGCTGCTCCTCAGCGGCTGCCGCCGCCGGATGGTCGCCGGACAGTTCCAGGACCAGCAGCCGTCGCCCTTCCTCGCCGACCTGCCGGAGGAACTCGTCGAAACCACACGCAGCACGGAACTCTGGGGCGGCCCGCGGACCGCCGGCGTGCGCAGCTACTTCGGCGCCGACCGCGCCGGCGGAGGTACGTCCTTCCGGGCAGCGTCTCCCTCCCGCCGCGTCCGGAAGCCGCCGACCGAACGAATCGCCGGCGTCCTGCGGCCCGGCGCCGTCGTGCGCCATGCGACCCTGGGCAAGGGCGTCGTTCTGCAGCTCGACGGAGACGGCGAGAACGCGAAGCTGACCGTGTTCTTCGACAAGGCCGGCAAGCGGAAGCTCGTCCGCCGCTACGCCCCGCTCGAAGTGCTTTAGCGGGGTGCCGTGGTGCGCCCGAAGGGATTCGAACCCCTGACCTACGGCTCCGGAGGCCGTCGCTCTATCCAGCTGAGCTACGGGCGCGCGAACGGAACGGTTTCGGAATCGGGATGGGGTGGATGAGGGGACTTGAACCCCCAACCACTTGAACCACAATCAAGCGCTCTACCGGTTGAGCTACATCCACCAGACATCTTCAAACCGAACTCTCAACGATCTGGCCTGCCTGGAGGGACTCGAACCCCCGACCCGCGGCTTAGAAGGCCGCCGCTCTATCCAGCTGAGCTACAGGCAGGCGAAAGCGACAGCGACAGGTTAGCCGAGGTCCAGGCTAGCGAGCGATATCGGGGCGCCCAGATTTGAACTGAGGACCCCCTGCGCCCAAGGCAGGTGCGCTACCAGACTGCGCCACGCCCCGACAGGCAAGGCGGCGAATGATAGCAGCCTGCGGCGCGGGATGGCGCCGCCCCTTATGCTCTGGCCGGATGACCGCCACGGAGCAGAAACCGCGCCTGCCGCTCCGCGTCCTGCTCGTTCGCCTTTCCGCGATCGGCGACTGCCTCCATGCGGCTCCGGTGGCGTCGGCGCTCCGCCGCGCTCATCCGGACGCGTTCATCGGCTGGGCCATCCAGGAACCGGCCGCGACCCTGCTGCGTGGCTACACCGGCGTCGACCGCTTCCACCTGTATCCGCGACGGACCCGCGGCATCGGCGCCCATCTCGACGCGCTCAGGCGCTTTCGCCGCGAGCTCAGGAGCTGCCGGTACGACGTCGCGGTCGACGTCCAGGGCCTCACGAAGAGCGGCCTGGTCGCCTGGTGGAGCGGCGCCGGGGAACGGGTCGGCTTCCGCGGCGGTCCGGCGATGGGCAGCCGCGAACTGAACGCCCTGTTCCTCAACCGGCGTTTTGCCGTCGGCCTGGGCGTGAGGCACGTCGTCGACCGCAATCTGGCCCTGCTGAGCGCTTCGGGGCTGGTTGTCGACGAGCACCCGGTCGCGGAGTGGCGGCTGCCCGACTACGCCGAGCCCGGGCCCCTCTCTTTCCTCGAGCGCCATGATCTGAGCGATGGCCGCTACGCGGCGGTGTCGCCCGGAACGATCTGGCGCACGAAGCACTGGCCTCCGCGGCACTTCGCGGCGGCCGTCCGGCGCCTCGGGAGCGAGCGCGGTCTGCCGGTCGTCGTCGCCTGGGCGGGCGAAGAGGAGCGACGGGCGGCCGAGGAGATCGTCGCGGTCGCCGGGGACGGCTGCCGCGTCCTGCTGGCGCCGCCGACCGACCTCCGCGAACTGGCGACGCTGCTGCGGCGCGCCGCACTGTTCCTGGGTTGCGACTCCGGTCCCGCCCACCTGGCGGCCGCCCTGGGCGTTCCCTGCGTTTCGGTTTTCGGCCCGACCGATCCTGCCCGAAACGGTCCCTATGGGCCGCGGTCGGCCGCGGTGCAGCTCGACCGGCCGCTGGACTGCCAGCCGTGCTGGCGCCGCACCTGCAGCCGCGGCGACTTCGCCTGCATGGAGCGGCTCGATGCCGACCGGGTTGTGGCAGCCTGCCTGGCCAGACTCGACAACGTATAGGGCTGCACACTGGGTGCGCCGGCGCCCCCGCCGGCTGCCGCCGAAGGCGGCGTCGAACCGCGCCGGCCGCAGGCCGGCACCTTCCCCTTGACATACTCCACGGGATGCCGGAAACCCCTGACGACGCCTCGCCGATCATCCGGCCGCCGACGTTCGACCGGACCGCCTTCCGGCTGCTCGCCGCGGCCATCGTCGTGGGCGGGCTCACGATCGTGATCGTCATGCTCTGGCGCGACTTCAGTTGGCTGATGGCACTGTCGAGCGGCGCCGGCGTCGCGGTCCTCATCTTCTTCAGCGGCCGGGCCATCCGCGTCCTGCGCTTCGAGTACGTCCGTCCGCCCTTCGAGCGGGAGGACTAGGAGAGTGAGTCCCGCATGAAGGTCCGTCCCTGGCGGGTCGAGGGCGCGCGCACCGAGTTCGACCACCCCCTTCTGCAGCTCGAAGCGCAGGAGCTGCGCGCCGGCGCCGACCGGCGTCAGGCGGTCGTCCTGCGGTCGGCGGACTGGGTCAACGTGATCCCGCTGATCGAGGCGGAACCCGGGGCGGACGGCAAGGGCGCGACGGTCGTGTTCATCCGCCAGTGGCGCTTCGGCCGCGCCGCCGAGTCGCTGGAGATTCCCGGCGGCATCGTCGAGCCGGGCGAGGATGGTGGAGTCGCCGCCGCGCGGGAGCTCCACGAGGAGACCGGATATCGGGCAGGAACGATCGAACGGCTCGGCGAGGTCGAACCGAACCCCGCGATCCTGGACAACGTCTGCTCGCTCTGGCTGGCCCGCGACCTGATCCACACCGGCGACCCGATCGGGGACGGCAGCGAAGAACTCGAAGTGGTCCTCGTGCCGCTGCGGGAAGTTCCGGAACGCATCGTCAGCGGCGAGATCAGCCATTCCCTCGTCGTCGCGGCCTTCTACTTCTTCGCCCGCCGGTACGGTTTCTCTTGAACGGGCGCCGGGGAGAGAGACCGGTCGCCGCGCGTCGCGACGTCCGGCCGCGGGTCCGGGGCGTCTCGCTGGACGCGACCGGTACGCTGATCGCCTGCCCTCGGCGCGGCGAGATCTACGCCGAAGTCCTCGCCCGCCACGGTCTCGAACTCTCAGCCGCCGACATCGAGCGGGGCTTCCTGACCGCCTGGAAGGAGTTCGAGTGCCGCCTCGCCCGCGGCGAGGACCGGTACAACAGCCATCCGAACGGAGCTCGCGGCTTCTGGGGCGACCTGCTGGAGCGCATGTGTCTCCTGCTCGAGCGGGAAGCGCCGGGACCCTTCGCCGGCGCGGAGCTTTTCGCCCGCTTCGAACGCGCTGACGCCTGGGAACTCCGGCCCGGCTGCCGGAAGGTCCTCTCGGAGCTGCGCTGCCGGGGCCTGCGGGTCGTGGTGACCAGCAACTGGGACCGCCGCCTGCCGCGGGTGCTGGCCAACCTCGGTCTCGAGCGTTACCTGGACGCCGTCGTCTGCTCGGAGGAAGTGGGATCGGCGAAACCGGCCGAGCTGATCTTCCTCGCCGCCTGCCGGGAGCTGGAACTGCAGCCCGCCTCGGTCCTTCACGTCGGCGACGCGAAGATCGAGGACCGCGAAGGAGCGTTGGCAGCCGGCCTCAAGGCGCTGTGGCTGAACCCTGCGGGTGGCGACATCGGCTCGTTGGACGAGGTTCTCGACTACCTGCCGGGTTAGGAAGACGCTGCTACACTGCCGGATGGCGGTCCACCCGCAATGAAGATCTCGACCAAGGGCGAGTACGGAATCCGCGCCATGCTGTACGTGGCGATGCACGCGGACGGCGGGCCGGTGCCGAGCCACGAGATCGCGATCAACCAGGGCATTCCGGAGCCGTACCTGCGCCAGATCCTGGCGGCCCTCGCCCGGGACCACCTGATCCGCTCGAACCGCGGTCCCCAGGGCGGCCACCTGCTGGGGCGGCCGGCCAGGAACATCTCGATGCACGACATCCTGGTCGCGCTGGAGGGGCACACGACCTCGATCGACCACATCCTCGCCCAGCCCTGCACGATCGGCGTGGGACCGAAGCACTGCGCGATCCGCGAGGTGTTCCTCAGCGTCAAGGAGGCGGTCGAGACGATCTTGTGCAACTACAGCCTCGCCGATCTGGCGGCGCGCCAGCAGGAAGTCTGCGAGTGCAAGATCGAGATTCCGCACGACCTGCCGCCGGAGCGCGTTGCCGCTTCGCCCGGCCGGCCGCTGCACGTCATCGCCGACTGAACCGGGAACCCGCCGTTGCAGATCGGTCTCCGCGTCTCGCGGTTCGCGCCCGCTTGCGTTGCTCTTCTGACATTCGCAGCCGGCTGGGCCTGCGGGGTCCCTTCCGACCCGCCCACCCTCGACGAGAACGACCTGGAAACCGTGGCGGTGGGACAGCCGGCGGACTCCATTCTCAGGCCGGAGGAGGACGAACAGGAGCAGCGGGCGCCGGAGGTGGTGCTGCGCGGGCGCATTCCCGGCGCCTTCCCGGACGGCTTCCCCGTTCCGGATGCGTCCACGGTGGTCGACTTCGGCGACGTGGCGACGGAAGAAGGCGAGACCGTCACGGCGGAGTACGTCGGACTGCTCCTCCCGTTGGGTGCTCCTGCTGCGCGGGAGTGGTTGCTGCGCGAGGCGCAGGCCGCGGGCTGGCGGGCGACGCTCGGAGAGACGATGACCTTCAGCAGGGGCGACGAGTGGGTCGAGGTCGCGATCGAACCGGGCGCGACGCCGGGCAACTCGGCGGCGCGGTTCGAGTACGCGAAGCCGTAGGCCTCTCCTCTCACTGCTAGGATGTGGCTCTCTCCGACCGGATGGTCGGTCGGTTCGAATAGACAGGCGGAAGCAACGAATGACGGGTCCGCTGACCCTTAGGCGCGCCGAGAAGTACGGATTCTGCGCCGGTGTGCGGATCGCCGATCGCACAGTGCGGAAGCTGGCCGCCGGCGGACGGCGCGGTCGGATCCTGGGTCAACTGGTCCACAACGAGCGGGTCGTCTCCGACCTCGTGCAGCTCGGCTTCGCCACGGCGGACGCGCTCGACGACATCGAGAACGGGACGATCGTCTTCTCGGCCCACGGCGTGCCGCCTTCGTTTCACCGGCGGGCGCTGGAACGGGGCCTCCTGGTCGTCGACACAACGTGTCCGTTCGTCTACGACGTCCACGAAGAGGCCCGGCAGGCGCTCGAGGCGGGCTACCACCTGGTGTTCATCGGCGACCGGCGGCACCGCGAGGTGATCGGCTACACCCGGGATCTCGATCCCTCGGCGTACGACGTCGTGCTGACCGCGGCCGATGTCGCACGGGTCGACTTCAAGCGCCACCCGAAGGTCAAGATCTTCTACCAGACCACGCTGAACAGCGAGGAGTACGAGCAGGTCGCGCGGACGATCGAGGCGCGCGCGGCGGAAGCCGAGCGCGCGGACACGATCTGCTACGCGACGAAGGAGAACCAGGACGCGGCGCGCGCCATGGCGGAGGACCCGGAGATCGACTGCATCGTCGTCGTCGGCGGCCGGCACAGCGCGAACACGCGCCACCTGTGGGAGATCTGCCGTGAGATCGAGCCCCGGAGCCACCTCGTCCACGACTCGGGCGACCTGCGGAGAACCTGGTTCGAGGAGTGCCGCACCGTCGGCGTCACCGCCGGCGCCTCGACTCCGGACGCGATGATCGAGGAGGTCGAGGCGGCGATCCTGGAGGCGGCGCCCTGAGAGTCCTGGTCATCGGCAACGGCGGCCGCGAACACTCCCTCTGCTGGCTCATCCGGGAGCGGTCGCCGGAGACCGAGCTCTACTGCGCGCCCGGCAGTCCCGGCACCGAGGAATGCGGCGAGAGCGTCGCGCTCGACGTCACGGACATCGACGGCCTGGCCCGGTTCGCCGCCGAACGCGGGATCGACCTCACCGTGGTCGGCCCCGAGGTGCCGCTCTCGCTCGGCGTTGTCGACGCCTTCAGGGAGCGCGGCCAGGCGATTTTCGGCCCGACCCGGGCGGCGGCGCGCCTCGAGAGTTCCAAGGTCTTCGCCAAGGAGTTCATGCGCCGCCACGGCGTGCCGACCTGCGACTTCGTGGTTACCAACCACCGGGACAGCGCAAGGCGCGCCGCCGAGAGCTTCGGGCTGCCGGCCGTGCTCAAGGCGGACGGTCTGGCCGCTGGCAAGGGCGTCCTGATCGTCTCCACGCCCGCGGAGCTCGAGGCCGCGCTGGACGGGTTCTTCGTCGAGCGTCGGTTCGGCGACGCCGGCGCCCGCATCCTGATCGAGCCCTTCGTGCCCGGGGAGGAGGTTTCCTTCATCGGCTTCTGCGACGGGACCCGTGTGCTGCCGCTAGCGACGTCCAAGGACTACAAGCGGATCGGCGACGGCGACTCCGGGCCCAACACCGGCGGCATGGGCGCCCACAGCCCCGCGGGGATCGTCTCGGACGGCGAGGTCGACCGCATCATGCGCGAGGTGATGGAGCGCACCGTGGCCGGCATGGCGGCGGACGGTACGCCCTTCTCGGGTGTCCTCTACGCCGGCCTGATGATGGGTCCGGACGGCCCGCAGGTGCTCGAGTTCAACACCCGGCTCGGTGACCCGGAGGCGCAGGCGCTGCTGCTGCGCCTGGACGAGGACCCCGTCGACCTGTTCCTCGCCGGCGCCGGCGGCGACTTCGGGCGCCCGGAACTCGCCTTCCGCGCCGGCGCTTCCGCCTGCCTCGTGCTGGCCAACCGGGGCTACCCCGGGAAGGCGTCGTCGGGAGACGCGATCGAGGGAATCGAGGACGCCCGCGCCCGCGAAGGCGTCGTCGTCTTCCACGCCGGCACCGGTCGCGACGGAGACGCCGTGATCGCCACGGGTGGACGCGTCCTCAACGTCTGCGCCGTGGGCGACGACCTCGGGCAGGCGCTCGAACGGGCCTACGGAGCGGCCGCGCTCATCCGCTGGCCGTCGAAGGCGATGCGCTCGGACATCGGGCGGAGGGTGCTCGACGGGGGCGCCGGCGTCGGACCGCCGCCATGAATTGCGCTGGCTGCAGCTTCGCGGGTCAGTCCACGGCCGTCGAGGACACGTACGTCGGCGTCCGCTTCGGCGAGGAGACGAACCTGACGCTCTGCAGCACCGGCGGCGAACTGCTCGCCCGCGGCGACGAGGTCATCGTGTCGATGAAGCCGGGTCCCGCCTACGGCCGGGTCGAGAAGTCCCCCATGCCGGTGTTCAAGCCGTGTCAGAAGTCGAGCGCGCGCTCCGTCATCCGGCGGGCCGACGACGCCGACCGCGCGGCGAGGGAGAAGCAACTGGCGAACGAGGTGCGCGGCAGGGCTTTCTGCCGGGAGCGGGCCCGAGCGCTCCGCCTCGAGATGAAGGTGTCCCGGGTCGACTTCAGTCTGGACGGCCGCAACGCGACGTTCTACTTCACGGCGGATCGGCGCGTCGACTTCCGGCAGTTGCTGCGCGACCTGAAGTCCCGCTTCAAGGCCCAGGTCCGTCTCGTGCACGTCGGGCCGCGCGACGAGGCACGCCTCCTCGGCGGCGTCGGCATCTGCGGCCGAACGCTGTGCTGTTCGACCTGGCTCGACGGTTTCCGGCCCATCTCGATCCAGATGGCGAAACGTCAGGGCCTGAGCCTGAACCCGTCGAAGATCTCCGGCCAGTGCGGCCGCCTGCTCTGTTGCCTCGCCTACGAGGACGACAGCTACCGGGGCCGCCGCACCGGCAAGGCCGCCCTGCCCGTCGTTAGCTGACTGGGTGCGCCGGCGCCCTCGCCGGCTGGCCGCCGAAGGCGGCAGGAAAGCGCGCCGGCCGCAGGCCGGCTCCGCTTACGACGCCCCGCGCCGGCTGAGCACCGCCGGAATCGTCTTCAGCAGGATCACGAAGTCGAGTCGCGGCGACCAGGTGTCGATGTACTCCAGGTCGAGCTCCATCCAGCGGTTGAAGTCGAGGTCGTTGCGGCCGCTGATCTGCCACAGGCAGGTGATGCCGGGCTTCATGGAGAGGCGCCGCCGCTGCCGCCGCGTGTAGGGCTCCTTCTCCTCAAGCGGCCTCGGGCCGACCAGGCTCATGTCGCCCCGCACGACGTTCCAGAACTGCGGCAGCTCGTCCAGGCTGAACTTGCGCAGGTAGTGGCCGAGCGGGGTGATCCGCGGGTCGCCGCGCATCTTGAACGCGGGGCCGTCCATCGTGTTCAGGTGCTCCAGTTCGCGCTTCCGCTGGTCGGCGTCGGCAACCATCGTGCGGAGCTTGTACATCGTGAAGCGGCGGCCGTTCAGACCGCAGCGGGTCTGCCGGTAGAGCACGGAGCCGGACGAGGTCGCCTTGATCAGCAGCGCCAGGATCAGCATCACGGGCAGGCTGATGACCAGAAGGGCGGCGGCGATGCTGAAGTCGTAGGCGCGCTTGAACAGCAGGAGGAGGAAGTTCGAGGGCGCCGGCGACAGCGTGACGACCGGCCGCCCGTCCAGGTACTCGAGGTCGACCTTGGTGTGGGTCGGCGGCAGCAGATCGAGCGCGATGCGGGTCCGGATGCCCTGTTCCTGCAGGCCGTCGATGATGTCCTTGAGCGCCGGCAGTTCGTGGGGCGTGACGGTGAAGAACACGTCGTCGACCACGTGTTCCGAGACGATGCGCAGCACGTCGTCCATGCTGCCCAGCACGTTCCCGTTGGCTTCTTCGGAGGGGCTGCCGCCGGTATGGACCAGGCCGATGATCTGGAGGCCCCAATGGGGGTGGTCCTCGATCGATTCGGCGAGCTGCGCGGCGGCTTCCGGCGCGCCGGCGATGAGCACCGTCCGCCGGTTCAGCCCGTGCCGCCGCATGTCGCGCGAGACCAGGCGCAACGCGATCTTGTCCGCCAGCAGCAGCAGGAAGGCGAGACCGGTGAAGAGGAGCAGCCAGGTTCTGCTGAGGCTGTCCTGGATCAGGAGCTGGTCGAGCCGCAGGACGAAGACGGCGAACAGCGTGAGGAGCGTAGCGATCGCCGCCACCTTCAGGATCGCGGTCCCTTCCGTCTTCAGATCGGCCGTCCGGTGCGAGCGGTAGCGCCGCGTGAAGACGAGCGGCGCCCCCCAGGTCACCAGGGCCAGCGGCAGCAGCGGCAGGTGGTCGCTCAACGGATAGAGCGGCTGCGGGTAGAGCCCCGGCAGGACGAGCGGGAAGAGGCCGCTGCGGATCCAGTAGGCCAGAAAGAACGCGACCGCGACCAGGGAGAGGTCGAGGGCCAGGATCAGGGCCGTCTGTAGGCGAACGCGTTGCTTGAGCATGACTCCGGCTCGCGGAAGCTACCGGGAGTGTAACGCGGCACCCAGCGTGTGGCCGAGCGGTAGCCACTTCGCCGCGGGTGTCGGTGTGCGGGTCTTCTGACCCGCTGCCGCCGCAGGCGGCCAACTACACGCGCCGGCCGCAAGGCCGGCTCCTAGGGTTTCGAAAGCCGCCGGAAGAGTCCTTCGTACTCGTCCGCCACGCGGTCCCAGTTGTACTCCTCGGCCGCTCGCTTCGCGGCCCGCTCGCCGCGGCGCCGGGTGCGCTCGGGCCTGGCGCGGGCGAACTCGAAGGCGGCGACCAGCGAGGCCTCGTCCTCGACCTCGAAGTAGACGCCCGCGTCGCCTGCCGTTTCGCGGTTGGCCGGTTCGTCGTTGACCAGCACGCAGTTGCCGTAGCCCATCGCCTCGACCAGCGCCGGGTGCGTGCCGCCGACCTCGGTGGCGTGGACCGTTGCCAGTGCGGACGACAGCAGGCCCCGGTAGCCCTCGCCGAAGACCGTTCCCGGGAACCGCACCCGCGGGTCGGCGCCACGCTTCATCGCGGCGATGAAGTCGCTCGCGTAGGGCGCGTCGCCGACCATCACCAGGGGCACATCGCCGCCGACCTTGCGGTAGGCCGCGACCACCCGATGCGGGTTGTTCTCCGGCTCGAACCGGCTGACATAGAGGAAGTAGCCGCGGGGTTCGAGGCCCAGCTCGTCGAGGACCGGATGGCCCGGCAGGGGTTCGGGTTCGACGCCGTAGCGGATCATCGTCGACTCGCGCCGGTAGCGGGCGCGGTAGTGAGCGGCGATCACGTCCGCGTCGGTCACCGTTACGCCGGGCAGCAGGCAGGCGAGCCGCTCGGAGGCGGCGTAGACCAGGCGTCCCGGCCAGCCCCACTTGGCCCGCCGCTTCTCGATGCCGTCGACGTGCAGGGCGGTGCGGATCCGCCGCGGCCACAGCAGCGGCAGAAAGACCGCGTTGGCGCCGTTCACGACCAGGGCGGCCCGCGCGCCGCGCGCGAACAGCGTGGCGTGCAGGCAGGAGAGCAGGGTGTGCACCGGCGTGTCGCCGTACTTCGTCCTGAGCGTGGGCAGGACGACGAGTTCCACGCCGCGGTGGGAGCGCAGCCGCCGGTCCACGTAGTGGGAGCGGCAGTACACGGTCACCCGCCAGCCGCGCTCGGCCAGCCGCGGCGCCAGCGCCTCGATCATCGTCTCGTAGCCGCTGTAGTTGGCGGGAATGCCGCGGCTGCCGAGCATCAGGATCCGCGGCCGCTCCGGGTCCGCGGGCAGCGAAGCGCGGCCGAACCAGCGTGCGGTCGCGCGGGCGGAGACGAGACGGCGGGACCGGATGAGGCGCCGTCGCTCACGCAGCCGGCGGCGATGGCGCCAGAGCCATCCGAAGGCGGCCAGCGACGACCGTTCCCGAAGCAAGACGTAGGCGACGATGCCGAGTTCGCGGATCGCGGTCGCCAGAAAGGTGCGGGGCAGATCGGCGAGGCTGCGGTGGTAGTACTGCAGCAGGTAGCGGTTCTTGAAGGAATGGAAGTTGATCTCCGGCGACATCCGCCGTCGCCGCCGGGCGAGGTTGACGCGGCGGTGGACCGCGCGGGCCCTCGGTTCGTAGAGCACTTGCCAGCCCCGTTCCTGCAGCCGGAAGCAGAGTTCGGCGTCCTCCCGGTACGAATGGAAGTCGTCGTCCAGGACGCGGCCCTCGACCGCCGCGTCCTGGAGCGCCGCGCCCAGGAACAGCGTCGCGGCGCCGGTGCCGCCGAACACGCGCTCGGTGACCGCGTGCTGGCCGCGGTCGATCTGGTCGGAGCCGCGATCGACGTGCCGCCAGCTCCGGGTCAGCGCCATGCCGCAGGCGTCGATGACGGGATTGTCGGCGCCCCTGTCGGTGCGCCGGCCGGTGCGCCGGCCTTCTGGCCGGCATTCCGCCGAAGGCGGACCCTCCTCCGCTTCCGCTCGCAACAGCCTCCCCGTCACCGCGCCCACCGGCCGCTCCTCGCTCGTGAACCGCCGCGCGCTCTCGATCAGCCGCTCCGCGTAATCCGGCGCCGGCCAGGCGTCCGCGTTCAGGCTCAGCACCCACTGGGGTTGCGGGTCGCTCGCGAACGCGCTCTCGAGCGCCCGGTTCAGGCCGCCGGCGAAGCCGGTGTTCTCGCCGAGGGCGATCACATCGACCGGGAAACCTGCCGCCCCGGCGTGCTCCCGCAGCGACTCCACCGTACCGTCGCTGCTCGCGTTGTCGACGACGATCAGCCGGAACGCCGGCCCCTGGAGCTCCGCCAGCGACTCGAAGAAGCGCGGAAGGTTCTCCGCGTCGTTCCAGGTGACCGTGCAGATGGCCAGCGCGCCGGCTGCGCGAGAATCCTGGGGAGCGTTCCCGGTCAACGAGGGGGGACGGATTGTCCTGAAGGGTAGACGCTGCGGCTCATGGAAGGCTCAACGCTAGCCGCCGCCGGTCCGGCCCGTCAACGGTTCCGGTGCGCTTGCTCTGGCTGCGTCTCAATGCCGTTGCTGCCCAAATTTCACAGAAGCGTCAGCAAACTGAGGTGTTGAATCGTCAACACGTCGGACTTTTTCTGTCAACATTGACCTCTGCCGATGGTTCGGTTCTTCTACCCAGTTCCAATGATCAAGGAGAGGTTGACGTTATGCGGATGATGTGGGACGGTACCTTCAAGGCTGGAGCCGAGCCGAGCCGAGCCGAGCCGAGCCGAGCCGAGCCGAGCCGAGCCGAGCCGAGCCGAGCCGAGCCGAGCCGAGCCGAGCCGAGCCGAGCCGAGCCGAGCCGAGCCGAGCCGAGCCGAGCCGAGCCGAGCCGAGCCGAGATGTCGTGGCGCGAGCGTGAGGGTGCGCCCGGTCGGGCACCCACCTTCCGACCTCTTCGGCGACGGCTCGGCGCATGCAGCGACAGTAACCAAGCCCCCGGAAGGCATGACGATCATGTACTGGAAATCACGGCTTGTACCGATTCTGCTGGCGACGGCGACGATCTTCGTTGCGACGGGTGGCGGTAGCTCGTCCCCTGGCTACAGCAGCACCGACTGGCCTCAATTCCGAGGCCCCGACGGCAACGGAGTAGCGGTCGGAACCAACCTCCCCGACACCTGGAGCGTCAGCGAGAACGTCGAGTGGAAAGCGACGGTTCCGGGCGTTGGCTGGTCGAGCCCCGTCGTCGCGGGCGGGCGCGTCTTCATCTCCACCGCTCTCGCGTCGAACGTCGAGGAGCCGCAACCGGGTCTTCCCACGGACGACCGCGGACGCGAAATCCTGACCTCCGGCCGAATCGTCCAGGAGCAGCACGAGTGGCGGGTCTACTGCTTCGAAACGACGACCGGCAAGCCGTGTGGCGGCTGGGCCAACGGCTACACGTCCATCCACACCGCCATCCCCGAGTTCAGCCGCCACGCCAAGAGCACCTACGCGAACGAGACGCCCGTGGTCGATGCCAACAACGTGTACGTCCGCATCGGAGATCTCGGGCTCTGGGCTCTCGACGTCGCCGACGGCGCCGAACGGTGGGAGGTCCTGACCGGCCATCCGGACCAGGATTTCCAGAGTTGGGGGTCCAGCAGTTCGCCGGTGCTGGCCGGCGGGAACGTCATCATCGCCTACGACGCGCAGGACGGCACCTGGCTCGCGGGCTTCGACACGACGGACGGAACCAGGCGATGGCGCGTGGCCCGGATCCAGTCCGGGGACATCGCCAAGATCGACTACCGGCAGGAGCGGTCCACCTGGGCCACTCCATAGGTCTGGAACAGTGGAGGCCGGACGGAGATCATCGTCTCCGACCCGAACAGCATCGCCTCCTACGATCCGGCCAACGGAAACCGGAACTGGTGGCTCCGGGGTGCGTGCGTCGATGAGCCCGGAGAGGTGTACCGGTGCGAGAAGTCGTGGGCGGCGATCCCCACGCCGTTCGCCGCAGGTGGACTGCTCTACGTCAGCGCCGGCTATTGGTCGGGAGAGCCCCGGCCGGTCTATGCCATCCGGCCAGGCGCATCGGGAGACATCTCTCTCAAGACCGGCGAAACGTCGAGCGACCATGTTGCCTGGTTCAACGGCGACGCGGGCAACTGGATCACCTCGCCACTCGTCCACGACGGCATCTTCTACAACGTGAAGACGCGCGGCTACATCGAAGCCTACGACGCCGGCACGGGAACGCTGATCTACCGCGAACGCCTCGGAGCCGGGACCAACTTCACAGCGTCGCCCTGGACCTACGACGACCGGATCTTCGCGATCAGCGAGGACGGCGACACCTACGTCATCGCTCCGGGACGGGAATTCAGCCTGGTACGCGTCAACCCGCTTGACGAGATGACGATGGCGACCCCGGCCGTCACCGGGAGCCGGCTGCTGGTCCGAACCAGGTCCAGCCTGTACGGCATCACCGCGTCGCTGGGGCCCAACCTGGGACCCGACGCAGTTGGCGCACTGGCCGACCTGAACCTGGTTTCCGGGCTGGCGCCGAGAAGGGTGGATGTCGCGTCCGCGTTCTCGGACCCGGAGAACGACCCGCTTACCTATACCGCGGACTCGTCCAACCCGTCCGTCGCAAGCGGCGCCGCCTCGACGTCCTCGGTCACCGTGTCTCCGTTGTCCGCGGGCACGGCTACCGTGACCGTGACGGCCAGCGACGCCGCCGGCTCGGGGCTGACCGCCGTTCAGACGTTCAACGTCACCGTCACCAACTCCGGAGGAGGCGGCCCGCCACCGCCGGGCGGCGGCAACGAACCGGACGACGACCCGGGCTCGAACCCCGACCCCGCGCCGAACCCCGACCCCGCGCCGAACCCCAACCCCGCGCCGAACCCCAACCCGGGGCCGAACTCCGGACCGGGGGGCGACGAGGAGCCGGCGCCGAGGCGAACGTCGACATGCAGCGATGCCGACCCCAGGCTCTGTCTGCACGACGGCTTGTTCCGCGTTTCAGGCACCTTCACCACCGCCGCCGGAGAACAGGCCTCTCGCGTCGTGGAACTCGAAGACAAGCAGCCCATCGACTCGGGCGTGCTGTACTTCTTCAACCCGGACAACTGGGAGGTCCTGGTCAAGGTTCTCAACGGATGCCGGGAAAACGACCACTGGTGGGTGTTCGTTGCGTCGGCCACGACCCTCGACCACGCCGTCGCGGTCCAACGCGGCGACGACGAGAACGACAGGAAGATCTACACGAAGAGGAGCAACAGTGGGGAGCCATCTCCGGCCACCGTCGATGTCCAGGCCTTCCCGTGTCAACCGAAGGACTGATCGGTTCCTGCGGGGTCGACCCGGGAACGGCTCCCCTCTGCCAGGCGTTGCCGTAGTCCGCGCGCTGGCCGCTCAGTTGGCCATCTGGCCTCTGGTCGTCGCGGGCGCCGCTGCCGTGCACGGACAGGCCGTGACGGTGGACTGTGAAACGGTGGCCTGTCATGTGGTGCCGATTGCCTCCGGCACCGGCGGTTTCGTGGGGCGCGCCCGTTCAGGCGTCGACAAGGTCGACGTGTTCATGATCTGCCGGGGCGCCGCCACACGGAAGGTCGTGCAGCGGGAGCTGGCGCCTGGCGCCGACGGCCTGGTTTCGACTCTGTTCGGAGCCGACAGTGGCGCCCACGATGCTCTGGCCTGCGCCGCCAACGAGGATGCGACGATCGAGCTCCGCGGGTTGACGGACGGCGGCTGGTACTGGCTTCATGACGACGTGAACACGGCCATCGCGCCGCTGATGTCGAAGGACGTGATGGGGAATCGGAAGATCATGCCGGTAAACCCGGGGTCGCCGGACATCCTGGTCGAGGCGAACCGGGCCGGTACGGCTTCGCTCCTCAAGCAGATCAGTACGGGGCGCGTCGGGATCCTCCCCCACGTGCTGCCGGTACCCGAGGAAGACGTCGAACCTTGCGGTCCGATCGAGGATGGCAAGGATGCGGACGGCTCGCCAAAGTACGTGGCGCGCGAAACGGGTTGCGCCCTGGGAGACGGCGGAACCACTGTCGGTCTGCACCAGATTGGAACGGCGGGGGTTGCGGTGGCGGTTCGCGGCAACTCGGTAACGAGGCCCGCGTCCGGCGAATCGCGGGTTCGCCTGTCGCTGTGGTTGAACAGGACGGGCAGCGTCGTCTACGGCGCCGCGACGGACTATCCGCCGACGTTCGGCTGGCCGGGCATCGAGGGAGCCAGCCCGCTCCGGTCGGATTGGGAAGTGAGCGTGGTGACTCAGGGGTCGCTGTCGACGCTCGAGTCGGCTGGACTCGAACTGACAGATGCGGCGCCCGCTGAGGATGGCAACTACAGGTGGCTTGAGGTCAGCGCGTCCGAGGACCACTGCCCGGCCACCGGGACGCAACACACCGAGAGGGTGCGCGTGCGCGCCACCCAGACGGTGGAAACTGGCAACAACATGCCCTACAACCCCGTGCGTCCACCAATCCGCCACTCGAAGGACCTCGACGGCGCGGCCGCGGAGGCGACGTTCAGTGTAGTCTGCGCGCCGCGCGGCGGCGCGGCGTCCGTCGGCGAAGCCACGATGGCGCGCGAACTGACGGCCGGATCAGGCCTGGACGGCCGCTAGCCCGGCGGCCGCCCACTGGGTGCGCGGGTCTTCTGACCCGCGGAAGACAACGCGCCGCGAAGCGGCGACCGCTCTGGCTGCCGGCACTTACCGGCTTCGCCATCCGCTGGCCGCCCCCACCGCCAGCCGCCACAGCCCGGCGAGAGCCTCGCCCCGCCCCCGAGCACGACCTGGACATCGCAGGGGCAACAGCACGACCCGCATGAACGCCGCGCCGACCAGCACGACCCGCAGCAGGAGAGCGGCGCCGGCGCCGTGGTGTTTGCGGGCGTAGCGGTCCAGGTTCCGGTAGTAGGCCGCCAGAAACCCGCCGTAGCCCAGGCGCGGCACGGAGCCGCCGAGCCCGTGCCGGAAGATGGCTTCCGGCCAGTAGAGGATCTGTTCGCCGCGGTCGGCGAGCCGGCGCGCCAGGTCGACGTCTTCGAACCAGGCGGGCCAGAAGCGCTCGTCCATCCCGCCGGCGTTCTCGAACGCGGTCCGGCGCAGCAACAGCGCACAGGCCGCCGGCTGTTCGACCGGCGCACCGGCGGGCGGCGCCGGGGCGGCCGCCGGCTCGACGAAACAGCAGTACCCGACCAGCGCGCCGAACGTGGGCAGCCGCCGGAGTTGCCAGGCCCCCTGGGCGCCGCCGTCCGCACCGACCAGCCGCGGCGCGAGCCCGGCGGCGCCGGGGTGGCGTTCGATGCCCTGCACGAGCGCCTCGAGCGCTCCCGGCTGCGGAGCGGCGTCGGGGTTCAGGATCAGGACCAGGTCGGCGCCGGTCTCGGCGGCGCCGCGGTTGACGGCCGCCGCGAACCCAAGGTTGCGGCCGGGGTTCAGCACGCGGACGTTCGCCCGATCCGCCGCCAACTCGCTCGGATCCCGATCCGAACCGTTGTCGACGACGATCAGCTCGAAGCGTTCGTCGCCTGGCCAGTCCCGCACCAGGACGGCGAGGTGATCCTCGTCGTGCCAGTGCGGCGCCACGGCCGAGAGAAGCGGTGTGTCGGCGTCCCCATCGCCCTCGTGAAGACGTTCCACACCGGGTGCGCCGGCGCCCCCGCCGGCCTTCGGAAGAGCGCGCGAGGCGTCAGCCTCGCTCCTTTCGAGAAAGCGGTGCCGGCCTGACGGCCGGCGCGATTCAACGCCGCCTCCGGCGGCAGCCGGCGAGGGCGCCGGCGCACCCGGTGTGCAGCCTCTCTCCAGTGCGGGACGACCTTGGCCGAAGTGGGCGAACCGCGGCAGCAGCCGCGTCGCCCGGCCCCAGGCGCACACCAGGTCGACGATGCCAGGCGGCTCCAGATCGCCCGGCAGCGGCCCGGTCCCCGGCCGCCTCAGCGCGTCGACAACGTCCCGCCCCAGCAGGACGGGCAGACGAGGCCAGAAACCGCGGCCCAGGCCCCGCGCCAGGACGAGCAGACGGTTGGCGTAGACCCGCCGCGTCCTGCGCCGAGCGGCTCGCGGACTGCGGCTGGACAGCGCCCCGGCGTGTTCCGCGCGCGCCGCCAGCGCCAGCAGCGCGCCGTAACCGGCGGCATGCAGCCGGTCCGCCAGCTCGACGTCCTCGTAGTAGCTGTCGAGCCGTTCCTCGAACGGTCTGAGCGCTTCGCCGCCGCCGCTGACCTCCGCCAGGGCGTCACGACGGTAGATCGCCGCGGTAGCCGACACCCCGTAGACGGCATGGGCCGGCGCCTCCAGCACGTCGTCACCCACTGGGTGCGCCGGCGCCCTCGCCGGTTGCCGCCGGAGGCCGCGTTGAATCGCGCCGGCCGTCAGGCCCGCACAGCTCTTGACCTCTGCGATCCACGCTTCCAACGCCTCCCCCCGGCCAGGCTGGATCGCCTGCAAGCGGCGGTTCCAGGCCAGACCGGCGCCGTCGACGCGAGCCTTCTCGCCGTCATCGCTCCCGCCGCCAGCCACCACGTTGATCCCCTGCGCCGCCGCCACCCGGGCATCGTCGCCCACCGCCTCCAGCAACCGCCGCGCCCATCCAGCCTCCAGCACGACATCGTCGTTCACCAGGGCGATCCAGTCGCCGCTGCTGACCGCGATGCCGTTGTTCGCCGCGCGCGCGAAGCCGGCCGGCCGCGGCAGTTCGACGATCCGCGGCGGTCCGTCGATCGCCCCCGGCCGCGCCGCCGCAAGCCGCCCGCACAGCTCGCGCAGCGCCGCCGACCCGCGGGCGTCCCCGGCGTCCTCACCGTCGCCGGCGTCGCCGGCGTTCGCCGCGTCCCCTGCGCCCTCGGTTTCCCCGGCACGGGGCGCCTGGCACACGACGACCAGCTCCGCCGGTCCGTCGAGCCGTTGACCGTCCCGGTAGATCGACGCCAGGCACTTCTCCAGGTGCTCCGGGACGCCGATCGTCGGTACGACGTAGGACAGCGACGGCGTTGCCCCTCTGCCGGCTGCGCGGGTCCTCTGATCCGCTGCCGCCGAAGGCGGCTTCGAAACGCGCGAGGCGTCAGCCTCGCTCCGCACTTTCTTCAACCGTCAGGCCCGCCGAGTTGAAGCGCGAAGAACAGCGTCAGTTCCACCTGCTCAGGCAGCCCGGGATCCCGGACGACGACCAGGTCGCCCTTGCCGCAGAAGGGCGTCAGGTCGACTTCGGTCCGGTAGCGGGTGCCGAAGAAGGGCCGGTCGGCGCCGGGGGCTACCCAGTGCAGCCAGGGCTTCCGGCCGGCGAGGTCGCCGCTCGCGCGGGCTGACCATTCGCCGGTGTCGTCGCCGTGCCGGAGGATGGCGGCCCCGGGCCCCGCGCCCGCGCGCGCGTCCGCGTCGGCGCCGACGCCGATACGCGCCACGGGCTGACCCGCGGCGACACCGCCGCTGTTCGCGACCGCCGTGTCGAGGATCAGCTTCCCGCAGCCGCCGCCGGGGGCCGTCCAGCGGGGGTTGTCCACCGTCAGCACCTGGCGGGGCGAGCTGAGCAGCGTCCGCCGCGGCTTGAAGGCGTCCCATGCGCCGAGCGCGGCCGTCGTCAGCAGGACGGCGGCCAGGGCGAGGACCAGCACCTGCGGCGCCGGCGTCCTGCGGACCAGCGCGGCCGACGCGTGGGCGAGCAGGAGGATTCCGCCGAGGGCGAACCAGTGCTCGAGCCCGCCGCCGAGTCCGAAGGCGCGCAGCCGATCCTCGAGATGGGCCGGCTGGAGCCAGGGATAGGTCGCCGACAGCGTCGCCAACGCGAGCAGGCCTCCCTGGAGACAGTAGCCGAACACGGCGGCGTCGCCGCGGAGCGCGAGGCGGTGCCAGGGCCCGACCGGCGGCTCGTCGGCGGACAGGCCGTCCGACCGTTGCGCGTAGAGCACGGTCCACAGGGCGATGCCCGCCAGCAGCGCCTGCTGCGGCGGCAGGAACCGCAGTCCGGCGATGGCCAGCAGCGTGGCCGCGGCCACCGTCTGCAGGTTGCCCCGGCCGATCAGGCTTGGCGCCGCGATGAGCACCAGAGGCAGCCCGGCCAAGACGTCGGGCCAGGGCGCGCCCGCCCCGAGCGGCTGCCACACGGTCAGGGCCCCGGCGAGGACCAGGACGATGGCGAAGGCGAAACGGCGCCAGACGATCGCCGCGGCCATGGCGGCGATGAGTACTCCGAACGCGGGCTCGCGAAACAGCACGAAACCGATCACTGCGGCGAGCGCCAGGCCGGCCGCTCCCGCCACCGCCGGCCAGCGCTGCTCGAGGGCGCGCGCGACGGCGTCGGCGCAGGCGGCCGCCGCCAGCACCAGGACGACGTTCGAGCGCACGCCTCCCGCGGCGAGCAGGAGAGCCGCCGTCCCCGCCAGGGCCGGAGCGCCGAAACGAGCGAACAGCACCAGGACGATCACCGTCGCCGCAGCCGGAATGGCGACCAGGACCACCAGCAGCCTGAGCGTCGAACCGTCGAGCAGCTCTCCCTGCCGAAGGAGCAGGTTGAGCCCGATGAGCGCGGCCGCCAGCAGGACGCCCATCCGCAACAGGCGGGCCGGTTCGAGCGAGCCGGGAGGCTCGAACAGCTCGGCGCGCCGGGCGATCAGACTGTCCACGAGCAGCGCGGCCGGCCCGAGGCAGAGCAGCGCCCCCAACGCCGCGCCCCGCAGCGTGCCGCCGGGCGGGATGGCGATGAACGCGATCACCGCGAGCACCGGCAGGGCCAGTGCCGGGGCGCCGAAGGGCCGCCGGGCGACACCGGCCGTGGCCAGAAGCACCGTCGTCGCCGCGAGCGCCAGGTACCGGCCTTCGGCGGCTGCCTGGGGGTCGCGCTCGACGCCGGCCAGGGCGAACATCGCGAACCCCGCGAGCAGGGGCGGCAGGGCGGCTGCCCAGGTCGGCGCCGAAGGCGCGCCGGAGGTCGAGGCTGGCTCTGGGTCGGTCATCAGTAAGCGATCCTTGCCCTGAGGGACGAACGTTGGAAGACTGCCACCGCCATGTTGCCCCGAGAACTGCTCAGAAGCGAACCCGAGCGGGTTGCCGCGGCGGTCGAAGCGCGCGGCGTCGACCCCGCGCTGATCGACGAGTGGACGACCAGCGACCGCCGACGCCGCGAGGCGCTCACCGAACTCGAGGAACTCCGGCATCGCCGGCGGTTGGCAGGCCAGGAGATCGGCAGGCTGAAGGCTCAGGGCGAGGCGAAGAAGGAAGACACCGAGCATCTGATTCTAGAGATGACCGGGCTCAAGGTCCGCATCGACCACCTCGAGGAGGCGGTCGAGAGGGCCGAAGGGGAGCTGACCGAGGCCGAGCTCCAGGTGCCGAACATCGCCCACGAGTCCGTTCCGGTGGGCGCTGACGAGTCGGTCAACCGGGTCGAGCGGATCGTCGGCGAACCGCCCCGTTTCGATTTCGAGCCCAGGAACCACTGGGACATCGGCCCCGAACTCGGCATCCTCGACTTCGAGCGCGGCGCCAAGCTGGCCGGCGCCCGGTTCGTGACGTACATGGGCTGGGGCGCGCGCCTGGAACGGGCGCTCGCCGCCTTCATGCTCGACCTTCACACCGAGGAGCACGGCTACACCGAGGTGCTGCCGCCGTTCCTGGTGAAACGGGACTGTCTGTTCGGCAGCGGCCAGCTCCCGAAGTTCGAGGAGGACCTCTTTCGGGTTCAGCCGGACGAGCGCTACCTCATCCCGACAGGCGAGGTGCCCCTGGTCAACCTCCACGCCGACGAAGTGCTCGAGGAAGACCAGTTGCCGCTCAGGTACGCCGCGCTCACGCCCTGTTTCCGGGCCGAGGCGGGTTCCTATGGCCGCGACGTCCGCGGGCTCATCCGTCTGCACCAGTTCCAGAAGGTGGAACTCGTGCAGGTGACGGCGCCCGAGGCCAGCCACGAGGCGCTTGAGCAACTGACGGCTCATGCCGAGAAGGTGCTCCAGCGACTCGAGCTGCCCTACCGGGTCGTCTGCCTCAGCACCGGCGACATGGGCTTCGCCATGGCCAAGACCTACGACCTGGAAGTCTGGCTGCCGGGCCAGGCGACGTACCGGGAGATCTCGTCCTGCTCCAACGCGGAAGCGTTCCAGGCACGGCGGGTGCGAACCCGCTACCGCCCCCAGGGCGGCGGCGCCCTGCGCCACGTCCATACCCTGAACGGCTCCGGCCTGGCCGTCGGCCGCACGCTGGTCGCGCTGCTGGAGAACTACCAGACGGCGTCGGGCTCCGTGCGCATCCCCGAGGCGCTCCGGCCGTATGTCGGCGGGGTGGAGGAGATCGTGTCAGGCTAGGCCATTCCCGAGGAGGGGTGGCTGAGTGGTCGAAAGCACCGGTCTTGAAAACCGGCGTGGGTTCATCGCCCACCGTGGGTTCGAATCCCACCCCCTCCGCCATGCTCTTGGCAGCGCGACCGGTGACCTACTCGTTGCCGGGCCGGGGCATTCGATAGCCGACGCCGCGCTCGTTGAGCACGTAGGCCGGCTGGGCGGCATCGTCGCCCAGCTTGCGGCGGAGGCTCTTCACCATGGCGCGCACGACCTTTGGATCCTCGGTGCTCCGAGCGCGTCCGCGCCAGGCCTGGCGCAGCAGCGACTCGTACGTCACGACACGCCCGGCGTGAGTTGACAGCACCCGGAGCACCTCGAACTCGGTGACAGTGAGCGCCACGGGCTCGCCGTCCACGGTGACAAGGCGCTCGTCGTAGCGGATGGACAGGTCGCCCAGGCGGAACGGCTTGGGCTCGGCCTGACGACGCAGCGCCGCCCGCACCCTGGCAGTCAGCTCCGACGGGGAGAAGGGCTTGACGATGTAGTCCGCGGCGCCTGCATCCAGCGCCCGGACGATCGTTTCGTCCCTGCCGTAGACGGAGATGAAGATGATCGGCAGGCCCTCCAGTTCGGGGACGCTCTCCATCAACTCGAGACCGTCCGTGCCCGGAAGGACGAGATCGAGAAGGACGAGCCGAGGCCTGTGCGTCCTGATGAGGTTGGGCAGTTCGTCGGGGTCGCCCGTCAGGATGGGTGCGTAGCCCGCCTCGGAGAGCGTGTCCCGAAGGTGCCGTAGCGTCTGCGGGTCGTCGTCGAGAACGAGGATGGGCGTCTCCCCGTTCCGTTTCGGCGAACGAGGTTGCGAAGAGACGGTCGGGGCGGCATCGCTCGTGTCCGCGGCCACCGGAAGCGTGAACGTGAACCGGGTGCCGTGGCCCGCGTCTCCGCTTTCCGCCCAGATGCGGCCGCCGTGCGCCTCGACGAGCCCCTTGCAGATGGCGAGTCCGAGGCCGTGGCCCACTCCCTTCTCGCCGCTCGCGTCCGCGTGCTTGCGGAACAGGTGAGGCAGCTTCTCCGGCGGCAGTCCGCTGCCGAGGTCGGTAACCGAGACGGCTACCTGGTCGCGGTCCAGTGACGCGGCCACCGCGATCGGAGACGCCTCGGGGGAATGACGCGCCGCGTTCGACAGGAGATTGTTGAGCACCTGGACGATGCGCCCCGGGTCCGCCAGCACGCACGGCAGGTCTTCCGGCAGGTCGACGGTCATGGCGCGCCTGCTTCCGGCCCAGTTGAAGGTACTCCTGGCCTGATCGATGAGACCGGCCACCTCGACCCGCTCGACCGAGACCGAGAGAGTGCCCGCCGCGATGCGCCCCTGGTCCAGCAGGTCGGCGATCAGATTGCGCATCCGGTCCGCCTGATCGTCGATGACTCGAAAGAACTGCAGCATCTCGGCCGGATCAGGGGCCGGCGCGGCGCCCAGCACGGTGGCCGTCGATCCCTTGATCGAGATCAGGGGTGTTCGGAGCTCGTGGCTCACCATGCTCAGAAACTCGGCTCGCAGCCGGTCCAGCTCCTCGAGAGGCGTCAGGTCCTGCAGGGTGACCACCATCGACTCGACCGCGCCCACCTTGGAGCGAGTCGGCGTGGCGTTGACGAGCGTCGTCACGCTGCGGCCGTCGGGAACCGACAGCGTCATCTCCTCGGCACGTACTGTCTCGGGGGCGCTCAGTTGCTGCGCCATCGGGAACTCGGCCATGGTCACCTCGCGTCCGTCGCCGCGGCGACAGATCACGAGGTTCAGCAGCTCTTCCGGGGAATCCCCCGGCGCGCGCAGGTCCTCGACGATCCGCCGCGCTTCCCGGTTGAAGGACACGGGCTTGCCGGTCTGGCCGTCGAACACGACGACACCCACCGGTGACGTCTCGACGAGGGCCTCCAGGTCGGCCCTTGCGCGCTGCTCGTCGCGGTGCGTGCTTGCATTGGCGATGGCCGTCGCCGCCTGGGAAGCGAACAGGACCAGAACCTCCTCGTCGCTCTTCGTGAACTCCCGGCCGCCCTCCTTCTCAGCGAGGAAGAAGCTGCCGACATAGACGTTGCGGTGAACCAGCGGCGTGCATTGAAGGGTCTGGGAGCGCATCAGATCCGACGAGAAGCCGAGCTCGCGGACGTAGTCCGGCAGGTTTGCCAGCCTCAGGGGCGCCCGGAGGTCCCGGAAGTGCGCGAACAGCCGCGGGCCATCGGACCACGCGGTCATTTCGGCCTGTTCTTCGGGCGTGAAGCCGGAGGTGACGAAGTCCTGAATCCGGCCGGCTTCGGTCTGGGTGGTGATCACGCCGTAGCGTGCGCCGGTCAGTGCGCGGGCGCTGTCGACGACCTCCTGCAGGACGGTGCCGAGGTCCAGACTGGCGCTGACGCGCATGATGGCGGCTGGAAGCGCGGAGAGACGCTCCTCGAGCGCCGCGATCCGCTGCCGGAGTTGGTCGGGGCTTTCCTTCGGCACGATCACGCGATTATGCCCCTGTTCCCGATTTCATCGCTCGAAAATCACGACACGATCGCTCTCGTCTAGTAAGTGTCCGCTCCCGATGCACACGCTGAGACCATGAGCCTTCTCTATCCCGAGCAGCAGCAGGTCGTGCGACTCCTTATCGTCGAGATGATGGGAGAACCGTAGATTCCGGGGCTGCCCGTCCAGTGCGGCCCGGCTGTGGGGAGGGCTTATCCACCGCCGCGCGCACAGACACCATGTCGACCGGGGCGGGCGGCCCCACCTTCGCCTAGAGAAAGCCGTCCCCGGCGTGGTCTTCGAACGCATCGGCCTGGCGGATGTAGCGGAGCACCGTGTCGGTGCTCTTGTGCCGCGTGACCTCCATGATCTTGTCGAGGCGGGCGTGGTGGGCGGCGGCGCTGGTCACGAAACCGGCCCTCAGGGAGTGTCCCGAGTACTCGGCGGGATCCAGGCCGATGGCGCCTGCGTATTGCTTCACGAGGCGCGCCACGTCCGACGGGCCGAGAGCCCGGCCCTGCAGGTGTCCGCCCCGGCGCATCGTCTGGAAGACCAGCCCGCGTTCGATGCGGGAGAGCTTGAGCCAGTCCCGGAGTCGCTTGACGGGCCGGATGGTCGCGCCGTCCGGTATCGCGATGCGCTCGCCCTGTCCGTACGGATCGGTCTTCGACCGCCGGATGTCGAGGAACATGCCGTCGCGGATCTTCGGCCCTCCCAGGAACTCCACGTCACCGAACCGGAGGCCGCAAATCTCGGAGCGGCGGAGCGCCCCGGCGAAGCCGACAGCAAGCAGGGCGGCGTCGCGGGCAGCGATGAGCCGGTCCACCTTGCGCGTGGCGCGCTCGCGGCAGTGTTCGAGGATCTTCACGATCTCGTGGTCCCGCAGCGCCTTGACCTGCCGGCGCCGCGTGTTCGACAGCCGCCCCAGCGCCTGCAAGGCGGTCCCGACGTTGGGGTGGCGAGCGGGAGAATCCCTGTCGCGTTCCCTGAATTGCCGGTTGATCGCCGCCAGATAGAGCCTGAGCGTGGCCGGCGCAAGCGGTTGCCCGTGCTTCGTGGTCGCTCGGGGTGAGCGTGGCGTCGACGCCAGCCGGACCAGGAAGTCCACGACGTCGGCCGGCGTCGCCTCCATCGGTTCCGTGTCCGTGCTGCGGCAGTAGGCGGCGAACCGCTTCCAGCCGGCCCGATAGGCGATCCGGGTGTTCTCCGCGAGCGACCTTCGGATCACCTCGCTGGCGAGAGGCCTGCCCGTCTCTGCCGAGTGCATTCGGTCGGTCCGGGCCGTTCCGCCTCTTTCCCCGACAGTCGACCTCTCGCGCCGATGCGCTGTAGTCACGGTGCCCCCCAGGTGCCCTGAACTCTCGCATCGGCGCGTCAGGCAGCCATGGCGGGTGCCGGTCCTGGAGGGCTACGGACCGAATGACCCGTTCATCACGGTGCTGACGGCTGCCTGACGGCCGCGTGCAGGCGAGAAGAAAGCACGTCATAAGGGGTGTTGTCAAGTCCTTTTGGGAGAACCCCTCCAGTCGAGGCCCGAACGGCGTAAGCCGCAGTGGCAGAAGCGCTTAGGCCGCGCGGAGTCTAGCCGAGGCCGAGTCCATCGGCCCGTCACCGGAATTCCGCGGCACTGGCTCGCCCAGCCGCCACCCCGAGTAAGTGGGCGCCCTCGCCGACAGCCACCGGAGGCGGTGACCAGATCGCCGCCCACTGGGTGCGCCGGCGCCCTCGCCGGCTGCCGCCGCAGGCGGCCAGGAGAACGCGCCGGCCGGGGCCGGCACCTACAGGAACACGAGCCCGAGCTCCTCGGCGAAGCCGACCGCCACGAGCACCGCGTCCCGCCCGTCCGCAGGGCAGGCCCTTGCGTCTGGCGCGGCCAATCAGCACGTCGAATCGAAGGGATTCGTCACTCAATTTAGCAACACATAACACCCCTAGTGAGGAAGTAGCGTGCCTCGCACGACGGGTTCAGCGCGAGCTTCCGCCCGGTTTCGGAGTCGCCGGGACCAGGTGTGGGAGTAGCCAGGACCTGCGAATCCCGAGCGATGAGAAGCACGGCACTCTTTGTCCTGGAGGTGATGCGCGCCTGAGATAGGCCGTCCGGCGGAAAGCCCGCCGGAGAGTCGAGAAAGACAGTCGACGGCGGGAGGGTTCCTCCCGTCATCTTGAATGAGGGGCGCTTGCCCCAGGTTTGACCGGCGCGCGACGCGCCGGACAAAGGAGAACAAGTGAAGAGATTTCTCATGACTGCGCTGCTGATCAGCGCGATCCCCGCAGTGGCGGTCGGCCAGACCGTCCTCTCCTGCGAAGACTGCTCCCACGTGGCTTCGGTCTACATGGGTGAGGGCGGATTCATCGCCACGGCGGACGACGCCGACATGGTGACCTGGGTCGCCACGTGCGGCGGCGTCACCCGGATCGGTGAGCTCGAGCCCAACGACGACGGCGTCGTCGCTGCGTTGTGGAGCGGCACCACCACCTGCATGGCGGAGGGCGGCGAGTTCCAGATCGGCCCCGTCATGGACGGCGGCTGGTTCTGGGTTACCGATGACACCAACTCGGCCGTCGGCGGCCTGGTCAGCAAGGACGTGCTCGACAACGACGCCGCCGAGATCACCAAGGCCGGCGACGGCGTGACGATGATGGATGGCAAGGGCGCCGTGTTCCTGAAGGAGACCTCGACGGGCCGCATCGGCATCCTGCCGAACATCCTGCCGATGCCGGAGATGGATCCGGTACCGGTCAACCGTTGCTCCTACACCACGGCCGGCGCCACCCACACGCGGGAAACGTCGGGCTGCATGCTCGGTGACGGTGGCACGACGATCAGGGCTCAGGGTGCAGCTGACCCCTACACCGGAAAACAAACCCCGATCATGGAGGGCGGCATGGTCACGCGGCCACGTGCCGGAGACGGCATCGCGATCACGGTCGACCTCTGGGGCAACGGGACCGGTCACTTCACGACGGAATCCGACCCGGCTGCGAGGAACGGCGACCCAAGGCTCGGGCATCCGGGCGGGACAGCCTTCACCGCCGCTTTCAGCGGGACCTACAACGCGGTCGGCGGAGTAGGCGGAGCCGACATACCCGGTGAGCCGGGCGCTGCCACAACCGAGGCAGTTGGATTCGTAGACAATGGCGGCACGTCGGGCACGTTGAGAGTCGCTCCCAGCACCCAATACTGCGGCACGGCGACGAAGCCTCTGAACCACGCGCTCAAGGTCACGATCAGTGCCGCAGTCGCGGATGAGGCTGCGGCGGCGGTGGTGACGCCAGCGATCGTGGGCGCCAACGGCAAGGCTGTCGCTGCGGCCAACCTCACCGTCAGCACGCTGAGCTTCACGGTCGTGTGCCCGGCGGCTGCGGCTGCCGCCAACCAGGGCCAGGAGTTGGTGCCGGAGAACCTGTTCCCGATTTCCGAGTAGGGAACCGGGGACCATGAAGGAAACGAGGCAGTCCTCCCGGCGGTTCAGGGTGATCATCAGCACCCTCCTTGCTCCGGGACGCTGCCAGGCAGCGATGGAGGTCCAAGCTTAGGCCGTCTGTCCAAACGAAAACCCTAAGTGGCGAGTTGCGCTAACCCGCTCTTTCGTCGCTGCCAACTTTCCGGGGCGCCGGGCCGCATGGCCCGGCGCCCTTTCTCGTGAAGGTCGGGGCTCGTGCCTTGCCGCGTGGCGGGTCAAAGAGCCGGCCTTCTGACCTGCCTCCGCCACCGGGCGCCAGCGGCACGAATCGGTGCTTACACTTCGCCGGAGGGTGCGCTATCCCTGCAGTTGACCCTCGGCTGTGCCCGGTCCCTGGCGCAGCCGAATGCGTTCGGTGGTTACGACGATGAGAGCGCCGCGCCCCATTGCCTGCCCATGGTTCTCGATGAGCCGTTGCATGGCCGCGACCTTGTCGGCGACTCGCATCTCGACGAACCGGACGATGCATGGATGCGGCAGGCGCTGCACGAAGACGAGCTCGCCAAAGTCCTTGTCCTCGGTAACCAGGATCCGCTCCTCCCGGTAGGCGAGGGCAAGGAGGTCCTCGTCCGTGGCGCGCGGTCCGAGGCTCCGGGCCGACACGACGTCATGCCCGTGCTCGGTCAGGGAGGTCTCCAGGCTTCGGGAGGACGCGCACGCGTCGAGAAGGAACTTCACGAAGCCTGGCTACGCAGAGACCCGCTCGTACACCTGTTCGCCTGCGAGCGAGCGGTGGGCGAAGACGAGACATGCCTGTATGTCCTCAGCCTTCAGATCCGGGTACTCGGTCAGGATCGTCTCCACGGTGTCGCCCGCCGCGAGCATTCCCAGGACATGCTCCACGGCGATTCGCATATCCCGAATTGTCGGCTTGCCGCCAAAGACGTTTGGCCGGACTGTGATTCGGGACAAGAGCTCGGACCTTTCCACGTCTGACCTCCTTCGGGCCTGGACCCGTCGTTCGCGCGGACCGCGATTCTAGCGCGTGCGGAAGCAGAGTCCGGAGGAGTCTCCACGGGAAGGCGGGTAATCCGCTGCGCCGGGGATCCTGCCACGGTCCCGGCGCCGGCTGGAGGAACGCCGCGCGGTGCGCTCCTGCAGGCGCAGTTTCTTGCGTTCAGTGCGGCCGTTTGACCTGCGTAATCGAGGAGGAACGACGCCCCATTCAGTAGCACATAACACCCCTAATGAGGAAGTAACGTGCCTCGCACGACGGGTTCAGCGCGAGCTTCCGCCCGGTTTCGGAGTCGCCGGAACCGGGTGTGGGAGTAGCCAGGGACCTGCGAATCCCGAGCGATGAGAAGCACGGCACTCTTTGTCCTGGAGGTGATGCGCGCCTGAGAAGGCCATCCGGCGGAAGCTCCGCCGGAGAGTCGAGAAAGACAGTTGGCGGCGGGAGATTCGCTCCCGCCATCTTGTACATGGGGCGCTTTAGCCCCGCATTGGACCGGCGCGGTACAGCGCCGGCCTGAAGGAGAACAAGTGAAGAACTATCTCATGTTCGCGCTCATCCTTTGCGCGATCCCTGCGGTAGCGGTCGGTCAGACCGTGAGCTGCGCCGACTGCAGCCACGAGGCTTCGGTCTACATGGGCGAGGGCGGATTCATCGCCACGGCCGACGACGCCGACATGGTGACCTGGGTCGCCTCGTGCGGCGGCGTCACCCGGACCGGTGAGCTCCCGCCCGACGATGACGGCGTCGTCGCTGCGCTGTGGACCGGCGACCTCGCCTGCATGGCGGAGGGCGGCGGTTCCTTCGAGGTCGGTCCCGTCATGGACGGCGGCTGGTTCTGGGTCACGGACGACATGAACTCGGCCGTCGGCGGCCTGGTCAACAAGGACGTCCTTGAGAACGAGACGGTCGACATCACCGACGCCGGCGACAGTGTGAAGATGACGGACGGCAAGGGTGCCGTCTATCTGAAGCACACTTCCGGCCGCGTCGGCCTCCTGCCGAACATCCTGCCGGAGCCTCCGGTCGCTCCTGCCACGAAGTGCGGTTTCAAGGGCGCTGCCACGGCCGCGTCGCCGGCCGTTCCCGTGAAAACGGGGTGCATGCTGGGAGACGGCAAGACGACTCTCCTGATGACGAGCACGAATGCGATCACCGGGGGTATGGTGCAGATCATGGACAAGGGCAGCGTCACCCGGCCCGCTGGCACCGGCTCGCTTACCATCGTCGCCGACCTTTGGGGCAACGGGACCGGTCACTACGTGGCTACCCACGATGCGACGCAGGGCAACGGAATCTCCGCGATGCGCGGACAGCCCGCTGTGGCGATGGGCTCTAACAGGGCAGACACCCGCCTGACGGGCGTCACCTACACGGTCAGCCTAAGCACCGGCGGCCCCGGGACTGGCGCCAACATCGCCTCTGGCGGCGATGGCACTGGCGCTGCCGGGGGGGTCTCTTGGGCCGATAGCACCACGGACGCTGCGACGATCTCCGTGGGATCCAATTCGGCGTATTGCAGCAAGGACAACAACCACAGCGCGACGGTGTCGATCGTTGCGTTGATGACGGACTCTGCTTCTGCAGCCCTCATTACGCCAGCAGTCGTGCGAAAGGCGGCGGATCCGAATCAGGGCATGGTCGGGAGCGCGAGCTTCACGATCAACTGCCCGGCGGCAGCCGCCAACCAGGGCCAGGAGCTGGTGCCGGAGAACCCGTTCCCCACCGACAAGTAGGGGAACCGGGGACCATGAAGGAAACGAGGCAGCCCTCCCGGAGGTTCTGGGTGATCATCAGCACCCTCCTTGCTCCGGGACGCTGCCAGGCAGCGATGGAGATTCCAGCTTAGGCCGTCTGTCCAAACGAAAACCTGAGTGGCGAACTGCGCTAACCCGCCCTTCGTCGCTGCCAACTTTCCGGGGCGCCGGGCCGAATGGCCCGGCGCCCTTTCTGTGGGGGGCTATAGACAAGGGGTGACGCCGTAGCGCGGGGTTCATGCGCCGTCTTGGCCCGCTCCGCTACTCAGGTAGCAGGATCCTCAGCGCTTCACGGCGTTCCTCCCTCCTTCAGGCCGGCGCGTAGAGACTTCAGCGCCTCAGTGATCTCCTCGTGGTCCGGGCAGTCAGGCGCCTGCCCCCCTGCTCCGCACGCCGTAGCGCTTGCATCGCCTCGCGGATGCGTGAAAGCCCCGCCGCGCAGGCCTTGGACCCGGCCCCGGAGTGCTTGCAAGAGGCTGGCGTCTGCCTGTAGCCTCCGCCGATTCGGGCGAGGGGACCGTGAGACGACCAACACTCAGGCGCGACAACGTCAAGGTGCGCAATACCACGGCTACCCACTGGAGTCGTGGCAGGCCGTCAGGGGACTCCCGGGATGAGCATTCGCGTTCAGTTTGAGTGGATAGACTCGGGATCGTCGCCAGACGTACTCGCCCAAGTCACGATGGCTGCGCTTCGCATCCGTTCGGAGAGCGCGACGATCACGGGCGTCGTAGACCGTCTCGACCGCCGATATAGCGAGATGATCAACGTCCCGCTGTTCAGCGTAGCGGAGTGGCTCGTCCTCAACTGGTTCTCCATCTGGCATGAGGTCGCCGACTCGAATGAGCGATCTCCGGGGTTTCAGTCTCGGCACAATCTGGCCTTCGCTGGTGACGGATTCGTCCTGCCAAGACTCCTTATCGCTCCCGCATCATCCGAACGAATGAACCTGGAGTGGGTCGCGTATCGACCAGAGCATTCCCGAGTCGAGTTTCTCGAAGGAGGCTCTCGGAGTGTTGAACGACGCGAACTCGACACGGAGCTTCGAGCCCTGATTGACGCTGTGCTCCGGCGCACCCAGGAGAATCCCGAAACCAAGCGTGCTTCCGACGACTGGAGTTGCCCCGCTTTCGTGGACAGTTTGTGTTTAGGGTTCAGGCGGCGGCTTCGTAGTGTTCGTTGCAGGCTTTCTCGAAGTTGACGGGCGAGAGGTATCGGAGTGCGGAGTGGCGCCGATGGGGGTTGTACCAGCCCTCGATCCAGCGGAAGAGTTCGGTCCTCGCTTCGGCGCGATTCCGGAACGTGCTCCGATCCAGCAGTTCGCATTCGAGGCTGGCGAAGAAGCTCTCGGCCATCGCGTTGTCGTAGCAGTCTCCGACGGAACCCATCGAGACTGCGATGCCGGCTCCGCGGCAGCGCTTCCCGAAGGCCAAGGAAGTGTACTGGCTGCCTTGATCGGAGTGATGGATCACACCCTCGGGCCGGCGCTGGGCGATCGCCATCTCAAGCGCGCCGACGACGAGGTCCGTCGCGAGGGAGGAGTCCATGGCCCAGCCGACGATACGACGGCTGAACACATCCAGGACGACGGCCAGATACAAGAAGCCGGAGAGCGTCGGTACGTAGGTGATGTCCGCCACCCACAGCCGGTCGGGGGCGTCCGCCGAGAACTTCCGGTCGACCAGGTCCGGCGCCGGACGAGCGTTCCTGTCACGTCGGGTCGTGCCCGGCTTCTTGCGGCGGCTTGCGCCTGTCAAGCCGGACTCTCGCATCAGTCTGGCGACCCGCTTGCGGCTCGCGAAGACTCCTTCGTCGGCCAACTCGGCCTGAATCCGCGGCGCGCCATACGTACCCCGGCTCCGTCCGTGAATCGCCCGAATGCGCTCGGCGAGAACGCCGTCCGCCTTGTCCCTGGCGGACCGAGGGCGTTTCAACCAGGCGTAGTACCCGCTCGTGGAGACGCCGAGCACGCGAGCCATCGTCGTGACGCGGAACTCGGCCCGGTGCGCTCTCATGAACCGGAAGACCCCTTCGGTCCCGTCTCCCGAGCGAACCAGGCCGTTGCTTTTGCCAGTATCTCCCGCTCTTCCCGAAGCCGGCAAACCTCGCGGCGCAGGCGCCGCAGCTCGGACCGCTCCGCAGTCGTCAGGCCGTCAACGCGCCGGCCTTCGTCCCGGTCTGCCTGCCTCACCCAGTTGCGGATCGACTGCGCTGAAGGCTCGAACTCCCGGGCTAGATGGTCCGGGCTGCGCCCGGACCGGACCAGATCCACCATCTGCTGCCGGTACTCTGCCGGGTACCGGGGTCTTGATCTTGGCATCGTGGATACCTCCTACTCAAAGGATGTCGTGTCCACGAAACCGGGGCAAGCTCAGACCTTGGCCGGACCTGGAGTGCACTCAACAACCTTGCAGACGAGGAGGTCGAGTTCTGCCGCGCCGCTGCGCTATTCGGTGCAGATCCGTTTGATATGGAAGACGAGGTCGCGGATCTCATTACGGATTCTGGAAGGAAGCGGACGCATCCGTAAGGGAAGACGCCCTGGCTCTGGCCAGCGGCGCGGGCTTGTCACCGGTGGCGGATTGGTTGGGTCGCGCTCAGAGTTCCCTTGCAGAATGGGGAGGGGACAACGATTGGCCGGAGGTTCGCGATGCACTGCCGGTAGTTGCATCCAGTGGTCTGCCCTGGGAACGAGGCTACGCGCTGGCTCGTCACGCTCGCAGTCACGTCAGCGAGAATGGCGGGCGGATAGATCTTCGGCAAGGTCGTACGGCTGTTCCCTACAGAAGTGTGACACCACCGTCCACACGTATCCAGGGACTCGTCGGAATCGACAGTCCTGCGTGCGTAATGGCAAGCCGACATTCGGCGGGCACCAGGTTCACTCAGGCGCGGGCCCCAGGAGATTTTCTCGGCCGCGGCACTGCGGGCTTCGGACTCCTCAGTTCTCTGGCAACCGAACGTCAGGCGGAGTCACGGGCATTCGCCGCGGAGTTCCTGGCGCCTTCGCAGTCACTGCGTGAACGCATCAACACCGAGCGTGTCGGGATCGAACAGATAGATGATCTTGGGCGAGAGTTTGGCGTGGCCACCGCTGTAATCGAGCACCAGCTTGAGAACCACCGGATAGCTGAGATCGCACTGTATTGATTGGACTCTCCACGTAGTCCTGCCTCCTGTCGTAGCGGTCGTCCATCGCCTCGCGAATACGTGGAGATTCTGTCTCCGCGCCGCCGCTGAACGAGGCTTGCTCCGGCCGCGCTCTCCCCGGCCACTACCTCGGCGGCAAGGATCAGACGGTTCCTCGTCCACGATGGCCGGAGCGCTGGACCGGATGGCCCGGCGCCCTTTCTCGTGAGAACCGTGCCCTCGTGCCTACTTCACGAAGCCGGCTGGCTACGCAGAGACCCGCTCGTACACCTGTTCGCGTGCGAGCGAGCGGTGGGCGAAGACGAGATTGTCGGCTTGCCGCCAAAGACGTTTGGCCGGACTGTGATTCGGGACAAGAGCTCGGACCTTTCCATGTCTGACCTCCTTCGGGCCTGGACCCGTCGTTCGCGCGGACCGCGATTCTAGCGCGTGCGGAAGCCGAGTCCGGCGGCGTCTCCACGGGCAGGCGGGTAATCCGCTGCGCTGGGATCCGGCCACGGCCTCGGCGCCGGCTGGAGGAGCGCCGCGCGGCGCACTCCTGCAGGCGCAGTTTCTTGCGTTCAGTGCGGCCGTTTGACCTGCGTAATCGAGGAGAAACGAGGCTGCCATTCAGTAGCACATAACACCCCTAATGAGGAAGTAACGTGCCTCGCACGACGGGTTCAGCGCGAGCTTTCGCCCGGCTCCGGAGTCGCCGGGACCGGGTGTGGGAGCAGCGGACAGGGACCTGCGAATCCCGAGCGATGAGAAGCACGGCACTCTTTGTCCTGGAGGTGATGCGCGCCTGAGATGGGCCGTCCGGCGGAAGGTCCGCCGGAGAGTCGAGAAAGACAGTTGGCGGCGGGAGATTCGTTCCCGCCATCTTGTACATGGGGCGTTTTAGCCCCGCATTGGACCGGCGCGGTACAGCGCCGGCCTGAAGGAGAACAAGTGAAGAACTATCTCATGTTCGCGCTCATCCTTTGCGCGATCCCTGCGGTAGCGGTCGGTCAGACCGTGAGCTGCGCCGACTGCAGCCACGAGGCTTCGGTCTACATGGGCGAGGGCGGATTCATCGCCACGGCCGACGACGCCGACATGGTGACCTGGGTCGCCTCGTGCGGCGGCGTCACCCGGACCGGTGAGCTCGCGCCCGACGATGACGGCGTCGTCGCTGCGCTGTGGACCGGCGACCTCGCCTGCATGGCGGAGGGCGGCGGTTCCTTCGAGATCGGTCCCGTCATGGACGGCGGCTGGTTCTGGATCACCGATGCCAACAACTCGGCCGTCGGCGGCCTGGTCAGCAAGGACGTGCTCGACAACGACGCGACCGGCATCACGCGCGCCGGCGACGGCGTTTCGATGACGATGGGCAAGGGCGCCGTCTACCTCAAGGAGACCAAGACGGGCCGCGTCGGCATCCTGCCGAACATTCTGCCGGAGCCGGAGATGGACCCGGTGGCGCCCACGCCGTGCGGCGTGAAGGGTGCGGGCACTACCGCATCGAACTACACGGTCCGGAACTCGGACTGCCAGATGGGCGACGGCAAGGCGATGATCCTCGCCACGACGTATGACGGGTTCACCAACGCGACGACGCGCGTCATGGAGGGCGGCACGATCACCCGGCCGGCCGGAACCGGGGCGCAGCAGACGATCCTCATCGACCTCTGGGGCAATGGCAGCGGCCACTTCCGCGCCGACGCCGCCTCGCCCGGAACCAACGGCATCGATCTCGCGCGCGGAATCGGGGCTGTCGGAATGTCGTCGCCTGCCAACAGAGCGTCGACCCGCTACCAGGGCGTCAGCTACATCGTGTCCGCGGGCGGCGGCGTCGGCGGCGGTAGCCCCATCACCTCCGGCAGGGCAATCGAGGGCGTCGATCACGCCGCCCCCGCTACCGACGGCGACAACGCGGTGAACGTCACCGTCGCCGCGAACGCGGCCAATTGCAGCAAGACCAACAACTACTCCACGCCGGTCACCGTTGCCGCGGTCGTCGCGGACGGCGCCAACGGTGCGGATCAGGTGGTTCCCAGCATCGTGAGGGCGGCGGCGAACAGCGCCGGCCAGCGCATCGCCGCGACCCTCTCGTTCACGGTGGTCTGCCCCGCGGCCTCGGCCAACATGGGCCAGGAGTTGGTGCCGGAGAACCCGTTCCCCACCGACAAGTAGGGAACCGGGGACCATGAAGGAAACGAGGCAGCCCTCCCGGAGGTTCAGGGTGATCATCAGCACCCTCCTTGCTCCGGGACGCTGCCAGGCAGCGATGGAGATTCCAGCTTAGGCCGTCTGTCCAAACGAAAAACCTGAGTGGCGAACTGCGCTAACCCGCTCTTCGTCGCTGCCGAACCTTCCGGGGCGCCGGGCCGAATGGCCCGGCGCCCTTTCTCGTGAAGGCCGGGGCTCTCGCCCTCCGCTTCGCGAAGCCGGTTGGGCCGAGACCCGCGGGTTCCGAATGCGGCGGCTAGCCCGCATATTTCACCGCGTGATCCAGTTCGGCCTTGCTGGGGTTGTTGCCGAGCAGTATCGGCGTCAAGCGGACCGGTCTGTCGGGTTTCACGGATCCGGCGGTTCCGATCGGCGGCTTTTGGGGGTCGAAGATCGTCCAGGCCGTTGGTTTTCGACGGCAGGCAGAGGCGCCGAGGCGCACCTCGACGGCCGGTCTTTGCAGCAGGCGCGAGAGTTGGGGGGGAATCCCCCGAGGCTCAGGCAGCCGGTCGGTAGCGGGGTCGCTTGGCGAGGTTGTCAAGCGCGGCTTGGAAGTCGGTCTGCCAGGGGAAGGCGGAGGGCATTGCGAGGCGGATGCGTCGGTGGGTGATGCGTAGCTGGGCGGCGATCTTGAGCAGTTTGAGGCGGATGGTCCCGCACTGTGCGCGGGCGAACTGGGTGCCGGCGAGGGCGATGCGCCGCAGAGCGGCCATGAGCACGTAGGCGAAGCTGGCCCAGTAGAGGCGCATCTGATTGCCGGCGATGGTCCTGGTCGAGGTGCGGTCGGCGAACAGGTCGAGCTGCTGCTCCTTGATGCGATTCTCCATGTCGCCGCGGGCGCAGTAGAGCTTCTCGTAGAGGTCCCGTTTGCCGAACCGGTTCGGCTTTAGGCTGGTGACGACGAAGCGCGGATTGCGTCCCCTGGGCAGCCACTCCGCCTTGCCCACCACGCGCCTCTTGCGAGACCAGGAGGACAGCGTCCGGTGCCGGAACTCGCGGAACCGGCGCGAGGCCTCGCCTCTCTCCAGACAGCGCCGCCGGGACTTCCTGAGCGCCTTCTCGATGCGGCGCTCCAGGCGCTGATTGCGGGCAAGCCCGAACACGTAGTCCACGCCCTGTGCCTCGCACCACGCCATGATCTCCTCGCGGGCGAAGCCCGAGTCTCCCCGCAGGATGATCCGGGTGTCCGGCCAGACCGAGCGAATCTGCGGCACGATCCGACGAAGCTCCTCTACCGTGCCGGCGCTGGCGTCCCGATTCGACCTCCGCAGCCGGGCCAACAGCAGGTGCTCGCCGCAGAACATGTACAGCGGCAGGTAGCAGTACGAGCGATAGAAGCCGTGGAAGAACCGACCCTCCTGGGCGCCGTGCAGCGGATCGTCCGTCGCGTCGAGGTCCAGAACGATCTCCTCAGGCGCAGAATCGTGAGACTCCAGGAAGACGTCCACCAGCAGCCGGTCCAACGACTCATGATCCGCCGCGATCCGCTTGTAGCGATCGCTCTGGGCCTGCTCCGGACGAGACAGCTCCAGCCGATTCAGACCGCTCGGAGAAGCCAGCGGATTGCCCCGGTCGCGCAGCCGACGACGATCTCCACCCGTGATGTCCGACTTGCCCACCAGAAGAGCCATCAGCCTGGAACGGCGAAGCTGATCGTGGTCATTCAGGTCCTCGTAGCCCAGCGCCACACCGTAGATCCGCTGAGACACCAGGTCCTGCACCGTGTGCTCCACCGCTGACGGATCGCGACAATCCCCAAAACAGCACGCCAACCGCCTCATCAGCCCCAGACAAGCGTCCGTCTCCCGAAGCAGAAGACCGCCACCCTCCGAGGTCAGATCGCCGCCGTCGAAACCAGCCGTCACCCGACGACGACCGTGGAAGCCAAACTCAAGCTGCGACGAAGTACACTCTGTCTTCACGGGTCTCTCTCCTGTGGATCTCCCAAATGCTTGTGAACACTTGGATTATCCGCCGGAAGAGACCCGATCTCAAAACCCTCGGTGAAATATCCGGGCTAGAGGAAGGCCGCGCCCGCGTGATCCTCGAAGGCGTCCGCGTGGCGGATGTACCGCATCACCATGCCCGGGCTCGTGTGCCGGGTGACCTCCATGATCTTGTCGAGCCGCGCCCCGTGAGCCGCCGCGCTCGTCGCGAAGCCCGCTCTCAGCGAGTGGCCCGAGTAGTGAGCGGGGTCCAGGCCGATGGCGGCCACGTAGCGCTTGACCAGCCGCGCGATGTCCGTCGGGTGCAACGGCCTTCCCTGGACGTGGCCGCCGCGCCGCATCGTCTGGAACAGGGGCCCCCGCTCGATGCCGGAGAGCGCCAGCCAGCGGCGCAGCCTGGACACGGGCCGGAGCAGGCGCCCCTCCGGCACCGCGACGCGCTGGCCCCGGCCGTACTGGTCGGTCTTCGACCTGCGGATGTGCACGAACATCCGCTCGGCCTTGCGGGAACCGCCGAGGAGCTCGATGTCCTCGAACTGCAGGGCGCAGATCTCCGAGCGCCGGAGCGCCGCGGCGAAGCCGACGGCGACCAGCGCGGCGTCCCGAACCGCGATGAGGCCGCGGCCGCCGCTCGCCGCCTCCTCGTCGCAACAGGCCAGGATGCTGCCGACGTCGTCTTCCCGCAGGGCCTTGACCTGCCGCTCCCGCCGGTTCCAGTGGCGGCCCAGGCCCCGCAGCACCGCGGCCACTCTCAGGTCGTCCACGGGGGAGGGCCGGTTCTTCTCGCGGTACTTGCGCTTGATCGCTGCGAGGTAGACCCTGATCGTGGCCGTGGACAGCGGCTCGCGACTGCGCGTCGTCGCACCGGGCGAGCGGGGTTGGGAGGCCAACCTGACGATGAAGTCGGCCACGTCGGCCGGGGTCGCGGCCATCGGCTTTCTGCCGGCCTCTTCGCAGTAGGCGGCGAACTTGCGCCAGCCATTGCGGTAGGCGCGGCGGGTGTTGGCGGAGAGCGATCTCCTGAGTGCGTCCCGGACGGAGAACTCGTGGTCCACGGCCGGCCCGTTTCCTGTGTCCACCTGTACCTGCCTCCTTGTCGGGGCAGTGGCCAGGCCGTTCCGCCTTGCAGGGGAAGTCAGTCCGTCGTGGCGGATATTGCCGCCACCGAAGCTCGTTGCGGACCGGGCTACAGCCACTCGGTCAGGGCGCGCATTCGACGCCCTTCACGAAACCGCCAACAATCTGAACGGCGGCGTGATTCCTCGTTTCGCGTCGGCCAGGTGCGGTGGCCCCTGCGGTTCTGGTAGTGTCGCCGCCAGATCGGCAGAAGAAATGGCGTTTCCAGGGCGATTCTTCCAGCTTCCCGAGGCGAGTCACTTCCTGTTCGGCCCGAGAGGAACCGGGAAGTCGACGTTCCTGCGGCAGGCCTTTGCGGACGCGCTCTGGCTTGACCTCCTGCGGCCCGAGGTGGCCCAGCGGTTCGCTGCTCGGCCTGACCGGCTTCGGGAACTCGTCGACGGCGAGCGGGACGCCGAGGTCGTCGTCATCGACGAGGTGCAGAAGGTCTCGGCTCTGCTCGACGTGGTCCACCACCTGATCGAACGGCGTGGCCGGCGCACCGCTCCGCGTTTCGTGCTGACGGGTTCTTCGGCGCGCAAGCTGCGGAGTGCCGGCGTCAACCTGCTGGCGGGCCGGCTGTTGCTGGCGCGGATGCATCCGTTCATGGCGGCGGAGCTGCCGTCGTTCGACCTTGCCCTCGGACTGCGTCGGGGTCTTTTGCCCGTCGTCTGGGACTCGGATACGCCGGATGCGACTCTTGCTTCCTACGTCGCTCTCTACGTGCGGGAAGAGGTTCAGGCCGAGGGCCTGGTCCGCCGGCTCGACGACTTTGCGCGCTTCGTGGAAGTCGTTTCGTTCTCCCACGGGTCCGTTCTGAACGTCTCTGAAGTGGCCCGGGACGTCCACGCGAGCCGCAAGACCGTCGAGGCGTACATCGGGATCCTCGAGGATCTCTATCTGGCCTTCCGGCTTCCGGTGTTCAGGAAACGCCAGAAGCGCCAACTCACGGTTCATCCGAAGTTCTACTGGTTCGATGCCGGCGTGTTCCGATCGGTTCGTCCGGCTGGCCCGCTCGATCGCCCGGAGGAGATCGAGGGGGGCGCCCTGGAGGGGCTGGTGGCTCAGCACCTGCGGGCGTGGATCGACTACTCGGGCTCGAACGCCAGCCTGTCTTTCTGGCGAACGAAGTCGGGCACCGAAGTGGACTTCGTCGTGTACGGAGAAGAGGGCCTGTGGGCTTTCGAGGTGCAGAACAGCGCTGCCGTGCGGTCACGCGATCTGCGAGGGCTGCGCGCCTTCCTGGAGGACTATCCGGAGGCTCAGGCTCGCCTTCTCTACCGTGGCGAGGAACGACTGGAGGTCCACGGCGTCCGCTGCGAGCCGTGTGAGGCGTACCTGGCCGGGATCAGGCCGGGCCGGCCGCTCGGTTGATCTGTCGTCGCTGCCAACCTTCGCCGGGGCGGCAGGCTTTCGGCCTGCCGCCCCTCTCTTCTGCGCGATACAGTCGATTGCGCCGTGCCTCAGACACCGACCGATACCTGGCAAGCCGAGATTCGGGCCGAGCTGGCCAATCTCGAGGAGATCGGCCTGGCGACGAAGCCGGAGCCGGGCGACCTGCCGAACCTGCGCGGCGTGGAGGTGCACGGGGTCTCGATGCCGCTGGTGCGGGCGATCGGCGGCGACCATGTGATCTACCTCGACTTCAAGCAGCGCTACGACCTGGAGCGCCGGCTTCGCGAGGCGGAAGCGGCGGGGCGGGCGGAGGTGGTCGCCGGCCTGCGCAAGTGCCAGCAGCGGGCCGGAGTCCTGGTGGCCGACGTCTCCGGGCACAAGGTGACCGACGCCCTGGTCGCGGCCATGCTCCACCAGGCCTTCCTGTTGGGGGCGTACTACGAACTCGACCTCTTCGGCGAGATCACCACGCGGCTCTTCGAGCACATCAACCAGCGCTTCTACAAGTCGACCACCCTGAACAAGTACCTCACGATGGTCTACGGTGAGGTGTCCGAGCAGGGCAGGTTCCGTTTCTTCTCGGCCGGCCACCCGGCGCCCCTGGTGTTCGCCGGCCGCCCGGGCCGCATCGAGCACCTGCCCGAAGACCAGCTCGTCCGCTTCCCGCCGGTCGGCATGTTCGCGTCGAACGCCTACATGGACGAGCGCGTCGACCCCGGCCCTCTCGGCTACAAGCGGCCCTACGAGGTCAGCGAGGTCGACCTGCTGGAGGCCGGAGACCTGCTTCTGCTGTACACGGACGGCTTTGCCGAGCACGGCGGCGGCCGGTATCTCGAGGAGCGGGCGGAGGGTGCGCTGGAGGCCGTCCGCGGTGAGTCGGCACCGGAGATCTGCGAGCGTCTCAGGCAGGATGTGCTGGCCTTCGCGGCGCCGGAGGACGACATCACGTTCGTGGTGGTGAAGAAGACGGAGTAGGGAAGGAGAGGCCTTCGGCCTCGCGAGTCGAGTTCGTGCGCCACCGCTCCGCGGCGTCGCCCGAGAGCCGGCGAGGGCGCCGGCGCACCCAGTGTCAGCCGGCGGCGGGTTCGGCCTCTTCCGCCTTCTCGACCGGCTCCAGCTTGATCACCGCGCCGTCCCGCTCGTCGGTGATGACGTAGATGAAGTCGTCAGGGCCCTGCCGGACGTCGCGGATGCGCTTGCCGATCTCCTTGAGCAGCCACTCGCGGCCGAGTTCCTCGCCTTTCTCGCTGAAGATGAGCCGTTCGAGATGGCCGGTGTTCGGCATCCGGCCGGTCATCAGTGCGCCGGCGAAGAGGTTGCCCTTCCACTCGGGGAAGGCGTCGCCGGTGTAGAAGGCGAGCCCGGAGGGGGCGATGGAGGGCAGCCAGAAGATCGCGGGTTCCTCCATGCCTTCGGCCCAGAAGCGCTCGGAGATGCGCACGCCGTTGTAGTGGCGGCCGTAGGAGACGACCGGCCAGCCGTAGTTCTTGCCCGCTTCGATCGCGTTCAACTCGTCGCCGCCCTGCGGGGCGTGCTCGGTGGTCCAGGGCTGGTGGGTCTCGGGGTGAAGCGCCAGGCCCATCTGGTTGCGGTGGCCCATCGAGTAGACCTCGGGCTTGTGACCCTCCATGCCGACGAAGGGGTTGTCGTCGGGCACGCTGCCGTCGAGGCGCAGGCGCAGCGTCTTGCCGGCGTGACTGTTCGGGTCCTGGGCCAGCTTGGCGTGGCCGAAGAAGCTCTGGGTGCCGTCGACGAGGTCGGCGCCGAAGGCTCCGCCCATCGTCATGTACATGATGTCCTCGCCGGGCACGAAGGCGAGCCGGGCGGCGGCGATCGAGCCGCCCCAGGGCTCGGCGACGAACACGTCCTCGACGTCGACGAGCGAGGTGCCGTCGAGCCGGCCGCGGACCAGGGCGACGGTGCCCTCGCGGCCGGAGACCTGCCTGGTATAGGTGAGGTAGACGTAGCCGTTGTCGGCGAAGTGCGGGTGAGTGGCGACTTCCATCATGCCGGCGAGGCTGCGGGCGAGCACATCGTCGGGGACTCCGGAGATCGGCTCGTCGACCAGCACGCCGTCGCGGATCAGGCGCAGGTCGCCTCCGCGCTCGGTGACCAGCATGTCGCCCTTGGGCAGGAACGCGAGGGACCACGGCCGGTTGATGCCGCGGGCGACGACGGAGACCTTCACCTCGGGGATCAGGTGGGTGTTCATGATCCACGGCTCGTCGGGCAGTTCGACCCGGGGGAGGCCGCTGCCCCCGCCGCCGTAGCCCGTCTGGGCGGCGGCCTGGCCCGCGATGGCGGCTGCCAGGCAGAACGCGGCGATCCTGGTCATTCGAGTAGCGGTCTTTCGCTTCATTGTCCGTCCCCCACTGGGTGCGCGGGCCTTCTGACCCGCTGCCGCCGCAGGCGGCCAGGTAACGCGCCGGCCGTCAGGCCGGCACCACAACACTAACCATCCGTCCCGCCTTCCGCCTCTTCCGGCCACTCGGCTCCCTGCAGGATCCACAGCCGGATCGTCTCGATCTGCTCTTCGGTCAACTGGGTGCCGGCCTCGTACGGCGGCATCCGCATCTCCAGGAACTCCGAGCTCACGCGGATGTAGAGCTCGCTGTCGTCCGGATCGCCGGGGGCGATGTTGGGGAAGCCGCCGAGGTCCTTGAAGGCCGACTCCCTGATGTCGAGGCGGAGATCCGCCTCGCGCAGGGACCTGTCCTCGCCGTGGCACTCGTAGCAGAACGCTTCGAGGATCGGCTGCACGTCCCTGGCGTAGTCGATCTGCTTGTCGTCCTGACCGCTCACCGGCGGCGCGCCGGCTGTACCGGCGATCAGCAGCGCCAGAGCCACAGCCAGGGGCAATCGGGGACGTGTGTTCATGCCTTCTCTTCCGTTCAAGCCGAGAGACCCGCGCCGCCTCAGCAGTCTGGACTAGAGCCGGCAACGGGTCTCGGCTACAGTCTAGTCCCTTCCCGGCGGGCACTCCCGGAACTACAGCGATGAAGTCTGGAGCGAGGATCATACGGCCTCTTGCGGCGACGGTCGCGGCGTTGGCCGTCCTGGGCTGCGGCGACGGTTCCTCGGACGGTCCGGCGCGCGCCGACTGGCCGATGTATCGCGGCGACGCCGCGGGAACCGGGTACTCGCCGCTCGCCGAGATTGCGACCGCCAACGTCGGCGACCTCGAGCTGGCCTGGAGCTTCGCACTCGCCTCTTCGCCCGCCGGCGAGGGTGCGGCGGGCGATCCCGGGCGGTCGGTGCGCTCCCAGGCGACGCCGATCGCGGTGGACGGCCTGCTCTACCTGCCGGCGGCCGGCGCGGTGGTCGCGCTCGACGCGGCGACCGGGGCCGAGATCTGGCGCCACACGGTGGCGGACGGCGCCCCTTCGCGCCGCGGCGTCTCGTACTGGCCGGGGGGCGGCGCGGACGGAGCGGCGCCCCGCATCCTGTTCTGCGCCGGCGCGCGTCTCGTCGCGCTCGACGCGGCTTCAGGAACGCCGGCGACGGAGTTCGGCGATGGCGGCATGGTCGACATCGGCGTTCCCTACAACTCCGTGCCCCTGGTCTGGGAGGACATCGTCGTCGTCGGCGCGAACACGCCGCCCGGAACCGCGGGCGGAATCGGCAACGCCCGGGCCTTCAGCGCCGTCACCGGCGAGAAGCTCTGGGAATTCAACTCCGTGGCCCAGCCGGGCGAGGTCGGCAACGAGACCTGGGAGGGCGAGAGCTGGCGTGGCCGTCTGGGCGGGAACGCCTGGCCCTTCTACTTCACGGTCGACGAGGAACGGGAACTCGTGTTCCTGCCGCTCGCCGCGCCGATTCCCTTCGCCTATGGCGGCGACCGGCACGGCGCCAACCTGTTCGCGAACGCGGTGGTCGCGGTCGACATCCGGACCGGTGAGTACCGCTGGCACTTCCAGACGATCCACCACGACATCTGGGACCACGATCCGCCGGCGCCGCCGGTGCTGTTCGAGGTCGAGCGGGGCGGCGAGACGATCGATGCTCTCGCCGTGACGACGAAGTCCGGCTACCTCTTCGTCCTGAACCGGGAGAACGGCGAGCCGGTCTTCGGCGTCGAGGAGCGGCCGATGCCGGCGAGTGAAGTGCCCGGCGAACAGACCCATCCGACCCAGCCGATCCCGAGCGTGACGCCGGCGCTGGGGCGGGTCGGCTACGAGGCGGAGGATCTGGTTACCGCCGCCGACACCACGGCCGAGCACGCGGAAGCCTGCGCCGAGCTGGTCGAGAGCGCCGGACCGCTTCACAACGCGGGCCCGTACACGCCCTGGATCCACCGTGGCGCCGAGGAGCGCGGCGCCACCCTGCTGTTCCCGGGCCTCGCCGGCGGCCCGAACTGGGGCGGCGTCGCCTTCGACCCGGCGACGCGCCGGCTGCTCGCCTTCAGCCAGGACGTCGGCACGATGGGCTGGGTCGAGGAAGACACGGAGGCTGATCCCGCGACGTACGTCCTGCGGGTGGCCCGGCCGTTCTCCTTCGCGGTCCGCATCGGCGACGTGTCGTGGCCGTGCCAGAAACCGCCCTGGGGAACGCTGACCGCGGTCGATGCCGATACCGGCCAAGTCGCCTGGCGGCGTCCGCTCGGACTGACCGAGGGCCTGCCGGCGGAGAAGCGGGAGACCGGCCGCCCCGGCCGCGCCTCGGCGATCGTCACCGCCGGGGGCCTCGCCTTCATCGCCGCGACCGACGACCGCCGCTTCCGGGCGCTCGACGTGGAGACCGGCGAGGAACTGTGGTCGCTGGAGTTGCCGCTCCAGGGCAACGCGAACCCGATGACGTACCTGGCGGCGGACGGCCGGCAGTACGTGGCGGTGACGGCGACGGAAGAGCTGGTCGCGTTCCGGTTGCCGTAGGGACAAGGAGAGGCCCCACACTGGGTGCGCCGGCGCCCCCGCCGGCCTTCTGAAGAGAACGCGCGAGGCGTCAGCCTCGCTCCTTCTGTGGAGGTTTCAGAGGCGGTTGACTGCTTCTTCGGCCAGGTCGAGCGTCCGCACGATGCGCTCGCGCATCTCGGGCAGGTCGACGCCCGCGGTGCTCTTCTTGCCTTCCATGTACCGCGCGTACACGCCGTGCACGATCGCCGCGGACTTCCAGCGGTTGAATCCGACGTAGTAATCGAGATTCGACAGGTCGCGGCCGGTCCGCTCCGCGTAGCGGTCCAGCAAGTCCTCGCGGGCCGGGAAGCCGGGCGCTGCGGTGGCGCCGCCCGAGCCGGTGGGCATCGTGTCCGTCGCCGGCATCCACTGGTTCATCGCGTAAGCCAGGTCGGCCAGCGGATCGCCCAGTGTGGAGATCTCCCAGTCGACGACGGCGGCAATCGTCGAGTCCGGCCCGACCAGGCAGTTGTGCAGCCCGTAGTCGCCGTGGACGACGCGCGCCGGCCCCTGGTCCGGCAGGTGCTCGAGGAAGTAGCGCTGCAGCTCGTGCGCCCGCGGGTCGTCGAGCTGCGCCGGCTCGACGGACGCCGTCCAGGACCGGTACCAGGTGCGAAGCTGCCGGCCGACGTAGCTGTCGCGCTTGCCGAGTTCACCGAGCCCGACCTCGTCCGGGTCGACGGCGTGGAGTGCGGCCAGGACGTCGATGAACGAATGCGCCAGCCTCGGGCGGCGCTCCCGCGGCACCCACTCCTCGGTGTGGGCCGAGCTGTAGAGCGGCCGGCCGTTGACCAGGCCCATCACGTAGAACCAGGCGCCGGTGATGTCCGGGCTCTCGCAGAACGCAATCGCCGGCGGCACCGGCACCGGGGTCGGCCCGAGGGCCGAGATCAGCGCCCACTCGCGGCTCATGTCGTGCGCCTTGGGCAGGAGCTTGCCCTGCGGCGGCCGCCGGATGACCGCGGCGCGGCCCTCCGTGTCGTCGATCCGGTAGGTCAGGTTCGAGTGGCCGCCCTGCAGCCGCGTCCACTGCAGGGGCGGCGTCAGGCTGTCGACGTTGCGAGCGATCCAGGCCTCCACGGCGGGTTGATCGTAGCCCTCGGGGCCCCTGCTTTCGTCGTGTGTCGACATGGCCGGCAACTGTAGCAACGCCACACACTGGGTGCGCCGACGCCCCCGCCGGCCTCTGGAGGCACGCGAGGCATCACACCGGGTGCGCCGGCGCCCCCGCCGGCCTCTGGAGGCACGCGAGGCATCACACCGGGTGCGCCGGCGCCCCCGCCGGCCTCTGGAGGCACGCGAGGCATCACACTGGGTGCGCCGGCGCCCCCGCCGGCCTTCTGAAGAAAGACGTGCGAGGCGTCAGCCTCGCTCCTTCAAGGAGAGGCCTTCGGCCTCGCGAGTCAACTTCGGTCGCCACCGCTCCGCGGCGTCGCCCGAAAGCCGGCGAGGGCGCCGGCGCACCCAGTGTGGGGGTGTCGGTGCACCCGGTGTGCAGCCGCTAGGCTTGGGACACCGAACACAGCTTGAAGGAGAGAGTGATGACTACTCGCAGGCGCGGCTTGCGGCCGCCGAGCCGACGCGCTTTCCTCGGACTCGCCGGCGCGGCCGCGGCGGGCTCGTTCGCCGCCCGCGCAAGCGCCCAGACGTCGGGCGAGATCCGCGACCTCGGCGAGACCCCCACCGAGTACGGCAGGCCGTCGCTGTTCGAGGACTCCAGGCGCTGGAGCCGCGCGCCGGACGCCACGGCATCGTCCTCGAACACGCCACTTGCCGATCTCGAGGGCATCGTCACGCCGTCCGGCCTCCACTTCGAACGCCACCACACCGGCGTGCCGGCGATCGACCCGGACAGCCACCGGCTGACGATCCACGGGCTCGTCGATCGTCCGCTCGTCTTCACGATGGACGACCTGGTGCGTATGTCCTCGGTGTCGCGTTTCCACTTCATCGAGTGTTCGGGCAACAGCGCGCGGGAGTGGTCGCCGGCCGGCGCGCCGAACGTGCAGATGAGCCACGGCCTGGCGAGCTGCAGCGAGTGGACCGGCGTGCTGCTGGCGGACCTGCTGGACGAAGTCGGGGTGAAGCCCGAGGCGAGCTGGATCGTCGCGGAAGGCTCCGACGCGGGCCTGATGAGCCGCAGCGTGCCGCTGGCGCGGGCGCTCGACGACGTGATGATCGCCTACGGCCAGAACGGCGAGGCTGTCCGGCCGGAGCAGGGCTACCCGCTGCGGCTGCTCGTGCCCGGTTGCGAGGGGAGCATCAGCGTCAAGTGGCTGCGGCGGATCGAGGTTGCCCACATGCCGTCGATGGCCCGCGACGAGACGTCGAAGTACACGGACCTGCTGCCGGACGGCAAGGCGCGCCAGTTCACGCTGGTCATGGACGCGAAGTCCGTCATCACGCGGCCGTCGGGCGAACAGAAGCTGGAGGGGCCCGGGTTCTGCGAGATTCGCGGCCTGGCCTGGTCCGGCCGCGGCGCGATCTCACGCGTCGAGGTGTCGACGGACGGTGGCCGCTCGTGGACGGATGCCGAGATCGAGGGCCCGCGCCATGCGAAGGCGTTCACCCGCTTCCGCTCGCCCTGGCGCTGGGACAGCGGCCGGCACGTCTTGATGTCGAGGGCCACGGACGACACGGGCTACGTCCAGCCGACCCTGGCGGCCCTGCTCGAGGCGAGAGGCCGGTCGACGATCTACCACAACAACCGGATCAAGGCCTGGGAAGTGCAGGAGTCGGGCGAGGTGACGAATGCCGAGGCTTAGGGGAAGTCGCCCACTGGGTGCGCCGGCGCCCCCGCCGGCCTTGATTGAAACGTGCGAGGCCGCAGGCCTCGCTCCTTTCTCTCCGCGGCGCTTCAGCAAGGAGAGGCCTTCGGCCTCGCGAGTCGCTTCGGTCGCCACCGCTCCGCGGCGTCGCCCGAGAGCCGGCGAGGGTGCCGGCGCACCCGGTGTGGGGCGTCTTGCTGTTGCTTTGGCCCTGCTTCTTGCCGTTGGCGCCGCAGTCTCCGCCGCAACCGAACAGACCGGCCTCGGCCACGAAGCCAGCGCCGAAGAACTCGGCGCCGCCGGCTACACCGTCTTTCCCGACGGCACGGGCCTGCCCGCAGGTAGCGGCACCGTCAGCGAGGGCAAGGCCGTCTACCAGCAGTTCTGCGCCGCCTGTCACGGCAGGAACGCCGAAGGCGACGAGGCCGCGGCGCTCGTCGGCGGCCGCGAGAGCCTGACCTCGGAGAGGCCACGGAAGACCGTCGAGAGCTACTGGCCCTACGCCACGAGCCTGTGGGACTACATCCGTCGCTCCATGCCCTACGAATCGCCGGGCTCGCTCAGCGACGACGAGATCTACGCCGTCGTCGCCCACCTGCTGCACCTGGGAGGCATCGTCGGCGAAGACGCGGTGCTCGACCGGGAGACCCTGCCCAAGGTCGAGATGCCGAACCGCGACGGCTTCGTGTCTGACGATCGGCCGGATACCGACTAGGTCGACGAGCCGCACACTGGGTGCGCCGGCGCCCCCGCCGGCTGCCGGAGACGCACGAGGCTTCGACACTGGGTGCGCCGGCGCCCCCGCCGGCCTTCTGAAGAAAACGTGCGAGGCGTAAGCCTCGCTCCTTTCTGCCGCGGCTCCACAAAGGAGCGAGGCTTACGCCTCGCGCAACTCTCCCTCGTGCGCCACCGCTTCGCGGCGTCGCCCGAGAGCCGGCGAGGGCGCCGGCGCACCCAGTGTGGGGCGTCTGTACCCGAGCCCACCGCCACGGCTTGGACGCCGCGCCTGCCGGTCTCGTAGATCTTCTCAGACATGGCAACGGACTCAACGAAGATCACCCGGCAGAAGTCGCCGCTGGGTTGGCACTCACGGGGCTACCATCCGCACCTCGATCATCCGGAGGCCGTTCAGAGCGTGAGCTTCCGTCTCGCCGGCAGTGTGCCTTTGGCTTTGCTCAGGCGGTGGCGCGAGGAACTGGATGAGCGCCCGGGAAGCGAGGACTCCGCCGGAGACTCCGACAAGGCGCGCGCCGCGAGGCTGCATCGGCTCGTCAGCCGCTTCGAGGATTCCGGGTATGGCGCCTGCCACCTGAGGCGGCCGGAGATCGCCGCGCTGGTCCAGTCCACGCTGCTCCACGACGACGGCGACCTCTACCGGCTGATCGAATGGTGCGTCATGCCGAATCACGTTCACGTGCTGGTGGAGCCGTTGGGAAGCCGGCTCCCGGACATCGTGCAGTGCTGGAAGTCGGTGAGCGCCAGACGTGCGAACCGCTTGCTCGGCAGAGCCGGGCCGTTCTGGATGAGGGACTACTACGACCGGTACATCCGTGACGCCCGGCACCTCTACCTCGCGCGACGTTACATCTGGCTGAATCCGGTCACCGCCGGTCTGTGCCGGCAGCCGGCCGAGTGGACATGGTCCTCGGCGCGTTTGCGGAGTGAAAAAGAACTGCACGAACTCGCCGAAGCCCCATATTGAGTGCACCGGCGCCGCCGCCAGCCGCGGCAGTCGACACGAGGTCACACACTGGGCACGCCGGCGCCGCCGCCAGCCGGCGGAGACGCACGAGGCTCCACACTGGGTGCGCCGGCGCCCCCGCCGGCCTTCTGAAGAAAACGCGCGAGGCGTCAGCCTCGCTCCTTTCTGCCGCGGCTCCACAAAGGAGCGAGGCTTACGCCTCGCGCAACTCTCCCTCGTGCGCCACCGCTTCGCGGCGTCGCCCGAGAGCCGGCGAGGGCGCCGGCGCACCCAGTGGTGTGGCGTCGCACCCAGTGTCTACGGCAGAGGCATCTGCTCGCTCTCGGCCTCGCGGGCCTGGTCGAAGGCGGCGACGGGTTCGTCGCTGCGCACCTGCTCGAGCCAGTAGACGCCGTCGAAGTCGGCGCTGTTTCCACGGGTGCCGGCGAAGTCGACGTCGCCGTCGCCGTCCAGGTCGCGGGCGACGAAGCTGTCGAACATGCCGCGCTTGCGGCGCGAGATGTCGTGCCGGGTCCACTCGCCGTCGATGTCCCCCGGGTTCTCGAACCAGGCGAGCCTCCCGAGCGGCGTGTCGGCCTCGACCTCGCCGTCCTCCGCCCGGCCGCTGCGGCTGTAGGCGCCGGACATCGCGTCGAGGTCGCCGTCGCCGTCGATGTCGGCGAAGGCGAAACCGACGAGGTTGTCGGGCGTCAGTCGGCCGATCGGCCGCAACCGCCAGGTGCCGGCCGGATCGGCGGGTCGCTCCAGCCAGACCAGCACGCCGCCGAACTCGACGGTCGCCAGGTCCAGGAGGCCGTCGCCCGAGAGATCGACGAAGGCCATGTTGAAGCCGTTGAGCAGGGCGCCGGTCGACGGCGCGTTCGGCGGCCGGGGCGTATCCTCGGTGGTCGTCGTGCCGTCGATGTTGATCGGGTGCTCGACGAGGTCGACGCCGCCGTCGCCCGCGCTCCGGTTCTCGAACCAGAAGATCCGCCCCTCGCCGGTCGAGCCGCCGACGATGTCCGTGTCGCCGTCGCCGTCGAGATCGACCGTCTGCGAGTTGATCGGCCAGATGACGCGCACGATCTCGTGCTCGACCCAGTCGCCGGAGATCGGGTCGGCCGTCGGGTCGAACCAGGAGATCGCGTGTTTCTCCGTGGTCTGCCGGTCCGGGTTCTGCGCGCCCTTGTTCGGGGTGATGACCTCCGGCCGGCCGTCGCCGTCGAGGTCGCCGGCGAACACGCGGATGTAGGAGCCGCGGTCCTCCGTTGCGGCCGGGATCACCCGCGGCCAGGCGCCGCTGCGCAGGGCGGCGGCCGCCTCCTCGGTGGCCGTGCCCGGGTTCTCGAAGTAGATCAGGTGGGCAAGTTCACAGGCGGCGACGACATCTAGATCGCCGTCGCCGTCGAAGTCGGCGATCGCGACGTCCTCGGCGGCCGCGGCTTCGTCCCCTTCGGCGAGGGTCGCCAGGTGCCAGGTGGCCGGGTCGGGGCCGCCGAAGGCGAGCCGGACGTGGCCCTGGCCGACGTTGCCGTACTCGGTGTCCGATTCGTGGACCGAGACGATGTCGAGGTGGCCGTCGCCGTCCAGGTCCGCCATCTCGAGTCCGTCGCCGCCGCGTATCGGCACGCCGGAGGTCGCGACGTCGTCGATGATGTGCTCGCGCCAGGAGATCCACTGGCCGTCGACGGACTGGGCGCGGGTGGGTGTGTCGGCGACGAGGTTGGAGGCGGGGGCGTCGGTTGTGTCGGCGGGCTGGCAGGCCGGCAGCGTCGCGGCTAGTGCGACCGCGAGGAGCGAGCGCTTCATGGCCGGTACCAGATCGGCGACGACCAGGCGCGTTCCTGAATCGTTGTCGGTACGCCGGGCCGTGGCTCGACGCCGGCCCGGATCGCGTCCCAGGTCGACCAGCGGCAGGTCGGGTTCTCGAGCACCCGGAGGTAGTAGACCGCCCTCTGGCCGGGGTCGAACTCCGGGTCCTCGAACACGGTCCGGAGGTCGGCCGCGCCGAGGTCCCGCGAGATGCTGCAGTCGGAAAGGTCGACGGTCGCGCCGTTGTCGGGGCAGCGCGGCGGGTCGCCCGACGGCGTGCCGCCGTCGGAGCAGGCGACGTCGATCACGGTCTCCTGCGCCTCGCCGTCCGCGACCCAGCCCTTGACGACCTGGAGCCGCTGCAGGCCGGCGCTCTCCGGGTCACCCGATGCCCACAGCAGCAGCTTCGGTGGGCGCTCGCCGTCCGCCAGCAGGTCGCCGCCCATCGCCACGCCCTGCTCGTAGGCCTTCGCGATCATCTCGGGGTCGTCGGCGAGATCCGCGTCGAAGTCGTAGCCGCCGAAGAACCGCACCTGGATCCGCGGCCCCGTCGTCGCGAACGTCTCCTTGCGGCGGAATGCGTCGTAGATCGAGTCGCGGGTGTTCTCCTCGGCCCAGACGCCGGTCAGGCCGGAAGCGCTCCACATCTGGTAGTAGGTCTGGGCGTAGGCGGGGGAACCGTCCGGGTTGGGCTCGTCGAGCGGCACCGAGCCGCGAAGCTGCGGCGTGCCGTCCGGCCTGCCGACCTTGCTGTGGTAGTCGTCCTCGTCCGGTGTGCCGCCGGCATTGTGCGTGTCGGTGGCGGCTACCAGACCGAAGCGGAAGGGGTTGAAGCCCTGGGTCTCCTCGAGCAGCAGGCCGTCGAGGTAGGCGGTGCGCACGTAACTCCCCTGGGGTTCGCTCGGGAGGGTGCTGCTCACCCGGTAGGGCACGATCTCGAAGTCGGCCCACTCGTCGTTCGGCGACAGCATCGGGTGGACTTCCGACGTGCCCTTGACCTGGGTCACCTCGACGATCGGCTCGTTGCGCATCCGGGTCTCCGCGTACCACTCGTCGAACGGCTCGCCTTCGAAGGTCACCAAACTGAACATGTTGCCGTTGCTGCCGTTCGAGTTGTGGGGAATGGCCAGGGCTTCGATTCCGTCGGCGCGCAGACGGTCGAGCCAGTACCAGAGGTCCTCGGGGTTGTCCGAGTGCATCGCCGTGAACGGGAGCACCGGCGCATCGCTGCCGCGGAAGATCACGTTGCGGTGGAGGTTGCCCGTGTCCGCGGCGGTCGTGGTGTATTCGTAGCCGATGAAGGTCGTGAAGGCGCCCGGGTCGTTGTGGCGCTCGGCCGACTCGATGATGCGCTGCCAGGCGTTGTGGTTCGCCATCGTTCCGTCGATCTCGTGGAACTCGCCGTCCCGGTAGGCCTGGAGCCCGCGCTGAAAGCCCTCGGAGGGTCCCAGTTCGCGCAGCTCCCTGGCGAGCGGGACCTGGTACAGCGGGTCGTCGGGGTCGTCCATCGCCGGCAGCACGCCGAGCAGGATGCCGTGGTCGGTGACCGCCTGGAAGTCCAGGGGTCGGCGGAGCTGCATCGTGTGGCCGGCGGGGTGAACGAGCGGTGCGCCGCGGGCGAATCGGTAGGCGTCGTCGGGGGTGGCCCGCACGTCGAAGATGTAGGCGTCCATCGAGAAGCGGGTGTGGACGTGCAGGTCGCCGAAGTAGGCGTTGCGCAGCGGGTTCGGCTGTGGCGCGGCTGCCGGGTCCTGGGTGTCCGGTCCGGACGGGGCGTCGTCGGATGGCGCACCGCATCCGATGAACAGGCCGGGGACGAGAACGGCGAGGGCCGTGAGGCGGTTCCATCTCATGAAGGGATCTCTCGAACGTGGTTGGGAGTACACTCCGCAGTGTATCGACCCGGAGGAGAACCGAGTTGCCAGAGAAGTCCCTGTTGGCTGCCGTCCTCGCCGCCGCCCTCGCCTGCACGCCCGCGCCCGAGGCTCGCCAACCCAACGTCGTCTTCATCCTCGCCGACGACCTCGGCTACGGCGACCTCGGCACCTACGGCAGCACGATCATCGACACGCCGAACATCGACGCCCTCGCCGCCTCCGGCGTCCGCTTCGAAGCCGGCTACGTCACGGCCGCCGTCTGCAGCCCCTCCCGCGCCGGCCTGATGACCGGCCGCTACCCCCAGCGCCACGGCTACGAGTTCAACGGGATGGGCCGGGCGTTCGGCCTGAGCCTCGACGAGAAGACCCTGGCCGAGGTGATGCGGTCCGCCGGCTACGCGACCGGCGCGGTCGGCAAGTGGCAGCTCGGCTGGGAAGGCGGCATGCACCCGCTCGACCGCGGCTTCGACGAGTTCTTTGGCATGCAGAGCGGCTCGATCTTCATCGAACCATCCGCCGAAGGAGTGGAGAACTGGAACCCCGCGCCGATCTCCGAGACGCGCCAGCGGCCCATCTACCGCGGCCGGGAAGCCGTCGAGGAGACCGAGTACCTGACCGAGGCCCTGACCCGCGAAGCCCTCGACTTCATCGACCGGCACCACGAGGAGCCCTTCTTCCTCTACCTGGCCCACTACACGCCGCACGTGCCGCTGCAGGCGACCGCGAAGTACCTCGACCGCTACAGACACATCGAGGACCCGAAGACCCGCATCTTCGCGGCGATGGTCTCGTCCCTCGACGACAGCGTCGGCGAGGTGGTCGCGAAGCTGCGCGAGCACGGCATCGAGGAGGACACGATGATCGTCTTCCTCTCCGACAACGGCTGCGCCCTGTACGTCGACGGCGCTTGCACCAATGGTCCGTTGCGCGGCGGCAAGCGCTGGTTCTTCGAGGGCGGCATCCGCGTGCCCTTCCTGCTGAGCTGGCCGGCGGCCGTGGAGCCGGGGCAGGTCTACGAGCCGGCCGTCTCGTCGCTCGACCTGCTGCCGACGTTCGCCGCGGCCGCCGGCGCTCCGCTGCCCGAGAAACCGCTCGACGGCGTCGATCTCCTGCCCCACGTCCGCGGCGAACAGGCGGGACCGCCGCACGAGATGCTGTTCTGGCGCGCCGGCCCGAACCGCGCCGTCCGCCGCGGCGACTGGAAGCTCTGGGAGGTCAACCGGGCAACCGAAGAGCGCCTTTCCCAGATCACCCGCACCGGCGATCTGCTCCGGGACTTCGACGCGCCCCGCGATTCACCCCTCGGCCAGGTCCTGCGGCTCCACGACCTGGGGGTCGACCTCGGGGAACTGCACACCCTCGCGGGCGAGGAGACCGAGACTCTCGAAGAACTCCAGCGCGCCCTCGATGCCTGGGAAAGCGAACTCGCCGAACCCAGGTGGTGGAGCAACCGCGGCACCGCCGCCGTCGTCGACGGCGAGGGATTCCAGCTCATCTTCTGACCTCCAGCGAGGCTCCACACTGGGTGCGCCGCCGCCGCTGCCGAGTCCCCACACTGGGTGCGCCGACGACACCGCCGAGTTCCCGCACTGGGTGCGCCGGCCTTCTGGCCGGCTGCCGCCGAAGGCGGCCAGGAAACGCGCGAGGCGTCAGCCTCGCTCCGCCCCGACACTGCCCGCCGTGCCAATCCCGGCAATTCTACGGGAATCCCGGCAATTCTACCGGTGCGAAGAGCCTTCCAAGGCTACAAACTTCTCCATTCTGACTCCCATGTACATTGGCCCGCTACGGGTTCCGATACGTACAAGTCGGTGAGTAGCTGCCTGCTTCCATCGTGAACGAACAGGATCGCTTCGAACTCGTCCTCGCGTCGTTGCATGGCGCCATGCTCGACGGCACGCTCTGGCCCCACACATCGGGACTCATTGACGAAGCTTGTGGCGCGAAAGGGAATGCCGTCTTGCTCGGAGAAGGTCCGAAGGAAGACGTCCGGGCGCACATCGTTAGGGACAACTGGCCCGAGGGTCAGGGAGGAGCGGTTCACGACTTGCTGATTGACGCGTCGCCGCTGCAGGTCTGTTCGCGGCTGTCCTTGCAGGTTGCTCGGCAGCGGAGATTCCGGCGCCACCGCGGGTGCAGACAGTGCAGGAGGAGCCGCCGAGAGAGGTTTGGCGCTGCGAGGTGCCCTTGCGCGGCGCGATCAGCCGCGAGGCGCCTCCATTCAGCGCAGAGCAAGAGCGATGAAGCCGGCTGCCATCGGCGCCAAGATGGCAAGAATGCCACCCATCATCCACCTGATCGCCCTCAACTCGCCTCTTACCTCGCCCCGCAACCCGTTCATCTCGCCGCGCAGCCCGTCCATCTGACCGGCGATCTCCTTGCGGAAGCTCTCGAAGCGGTCCCGGACCTCCTGACGCAGGGCATCCATCGCTCTCTCGAGGGCCTCGATTCGCGTCGTGTTCTTCGCCACGGTGGTCGCGAGGTCGCTCAGGTCGGCACGCACTTCGGTGAGGTCCTGCTTGAGTTCGGTTCGCACTTCGGCGATGTCCTGCTTGAGTTCGGTTCGCACTTCGGCGATGTCCTGCTTGAGTTCGGTTCGCACGTCGGCGATGTCCTGCTTGAGTTCGGTTCGCACGTCGGCGATGTCCTGCCTGAGTGCGCGTTCGACTCCGGCGACGTCCTGCTTGAGTGCGCCTTCGACCGCGGCGAGATCCTGCTTCGTTGCGAGCGCTTCCTGATTGCCGCTGATCATCTGGACAAGCTCCTCTGCCTGGGCGCGGTCGAACCCGACTTCTTCAAGCCGGTCTCTGGCCGCCTGATCTGAGCATCTTACGCCGTAGCCTTCCATTCCTGAGTCTCCTTGAGGATCTGCGTTCTCGATGAGGGTGCGAGGACGCCTCGCGGAAGTGGCCGCGCAGTCGAGCAGGCGCGCCCTCAGACGGGCCGAGAGCGGCGTGCCGAGAGCGGCGTGCCGAGACGAACGAGGGTCCCTGCTGACTTGGACGGATTTCGGGCGGGCCTATTGGACTCGTGGCCTACCCGCCATCAAGGCGGAAACGGGCGCCGCGATCAGCCGCGAGGTGCTTCCAGCGGTGGGAACGTAGCCGGCGTTCGGTCGAGGTCGATCCGCTCGACGTCGACCCACGCCACGTACTCGGCGTTCTCGCTGCCATCGGTGAAGATCAGCATGCCGGCATTCCCTTCACCGAGGTCCCCTGCGCACTCGACTTGCAGGGTTTCGCCTCCCTGTAGCGTCACGCCGACATATCGGCCGTCGCCGCACGCCTCCTGGGCCGGAAGCACCACCGACGAAACCAGGCCGAAGGGGATCGTGTAGTCGATGCCGCCCGCGGGCGCGTCGAGCGTCTCCGTCGTTTCGCTCTCGTCGAGGTCGAAGACGAGCCGGCCTGCGAGGCGACTGCCCCTGCGGGTCGTGACGGCGCCTGAAAGCGGCAGCCCCGGCGGGAAGTCCTCGTAGGCAGGACCGCTGCCGCCGGCGTCGCCGAAGTCGAGCCGCTCGAAAGCCGCCCACGACACGAGGACCCGGCCGTACCGCCGGTCGTCGACGTAGACGCCGCGATTGCCGCGCCCCGCCGCGCGGCTGCCGGAGAGCACGAACTCGCGGCCGTCGCGCAGCGTCACCAGCGCGCTGTCATCGGAGTCGCGCGCGATGGTGCGGATGGCGTCGAACCGCAGGCTGAGCTCGCCGTCGGCGCTTCGGCCCTGAAGCTCGTCGGCGCCGACGCTGGATTGCCGGTCCCACTGGACGAAGCCGGTGAAGCTCCCGTGTGCGGTGCGTACGGTGCCGTGCAGCCGGTCCGGAGCGGCTTCCAGGTCGGCGGTCGGGAGGAGCTCGATGGCATGGACCCGACGTTCGCCGAGATCCACGACGCCGTGCCGGGCGTCCCACACCCGGACGCCGTCGGCGAAGTCGTCGGCGTCGAAGCGGTTGAGGACGAACCCGGTGCCGCTCTTGAGCGTCACCAGGAGCTCGCGACCGTTCGGCTCGATCCGTCTTATGTCGCCGAAGCGCGCCATGAAGGGCCGGCCCAAGTTGAGCCGCCGCTTCCGCCGGGTGATCTCGACGCCGAGGACGGTGACCGGCCGGCTCTCGGTCAGCCGCTCGGGCGGCACTTCCGCGGCCCAGGGGTTCTCCTCCTTGAAGCCGTTGAAGTAGTCGCCCCAGAACGCCTCCTCGTCGCCGCCGAAGCGCAGCCGCCCTTCGTAGGCGGTGCCGCCGTGCGTCGTGACGCGTCCGTAGAGGAAGCCCTCTTGTGCCTCCACCGACGTCGCGGGCGAGCTGGGAACCGCCGGCGAGGCGGCGGCGTCAGCGTCGACGTCCACGTTTCGCAGCAGACGGGCCGCGACGAGGCCGAGAGCCACGAAGAGGGCGACCAGCAAGAGCGCGGCGGTGCCGCCGGCGATCCTGGCTCTCATCATTGCCGGAACATTCTCTCCGAACCGGGGGCGGAGGGACCCCCTGCAAGACTGACGAAGTCGACGGGCCAGCGGTTACCGTTGTCGCTTGGTAACGGGGCGCGGTGTTCACGTCCCACTTCGAGGGCGCGCGGGGAAGGAGCGAGGCTGGCGCCTCGCGCCGATTCCTGGCCGCCTGCGGCGGCAGCCGGCGAGGGCGCCGGCGCACCCAGTGTGTGGCGTCGTGCTGGAGTCGGCGGTGGCGTCGGCGCACCCAGTGTGTGGCGTCGTGCTGGAGTCGGCGGTGGCGTCGGCGCACCCAGTGTGTGGCGGCCTACTGAGTGGTTGGCAGCATGCGGGTCAGGCGTGCCGTTGCTTCACCGGCGCGGACGCTGGCGGCGTGCCAGTGGTCGGCGACGATGCCGTCGGGCCGCATGAGGACGATCTCTCCGTTGTCGTATGGGGAGTCGGACCGGACCTCGGGCAGCCGCTCGGCCCGGATGGGGAATCCGCCGGCTGCCGTGCGTTCGACGGCCGCCTGCCACGGCGCTCGGTCCACGTGCGCGCCCAGCACGGCGGTGTAGCCCAGGCCGTTCCAGTCGAGGACGGAACGCGTCCGGCTCTCGTCGAGCCAGAGATTGGGCGCCCGACGCCCGGAACGCACGACGGGCACGTAGTCGCAGACGGGATTGTCCACTTCCGGGGCCGGCTCGTCGTCGCTGGCGCAGAGTGCCGACGTCAACTCGTAACCGTAGATCAGACCGTCGTAGTCCCCGTACTGGCGGCAGTTCCGGGCGGCGGCTTCCGTATCGCCGCCCTCGTGGAAGGCTCGGAAGATCCCTCCGGAGAGTTGCGCGTTGCGCCGTCCGGCCGCGACCCGCTGCTCCGCGACCGGCTGGTGCTCGATGTCGTACGTTTCGAGCAGGGACGCGGCCGAGGCGCCGCGGAGGACGAACGCGAGCTTCCAGGCAAGGTTGCGGATGCCGACGAAGCCGGTGTTGTTGCCGAGCCCACCGGTCGGGATGAAGACGTGCGCGGCGTCGCCGGCCAGGAAGATCCGGCCCCTGCCCAGGCGGCCGGCGCGGCCCGGCTGAAACTGCCACTCGGTCATCGTCCGTACCTCGATCGAGACCGGATCGTCCGCTCCCAGGGCCGACCGGATCCAGTTCTCGGCGAACTCGGCGGTCATCTCCTGTGTGCGATCGAATCCACCGATCTGGCAGCGCCAGCGCCGCACGCCGTCGAGCGGCTGGAAGACGGCGGCCCCCATCGGGTGGGCGATGAAGAGCAGACCGCCCTGCCGGTCGCTCGTGTGCTTCGTGAAGTCCGCCTCGAAGATCACGTCCTGGAAGAACACGTCCATGAAGTCCGCTTCCAGGGTCGTTCCGATCGCGGCGCGCGTCGAACTCCGGAGGCCGTCGGCGCCGATCGCGAACTCAGCGAAGACAGAAGTCGCGCGGCCGCTGCGGTTGTCTCGGATCGTGCAGGTGACGCCGGCGCCGTCCTGGGCCAGCGCGCTCGCGGTGGTGTCGAAACGGAGGTCGACGTTGGGGTCCTCCCGGGCCCTGTCGAAGAGGATCGCCTCGACGTAGTCCTGCGCCGTCATCACCGGCATGGAGGAACTGCGATCGGTGCGGACCGAGTGGAACGACGGCGTGGGCACCCGGCAGATCTCCCTGCCCGCGAGAGAGTCGAACCAGCGGTTGTACTCGGTCCAGTCGGGGCCGAGTCCGGTGTCGATCACCTGTTGCTCCACGCCGACCTCGCGCATCAGTTCGACCGACGGCGCGTCCAGCAGCCGGGAACGCGGGTGTGTGCTGGTGCGACCCCGCAGGTCGACGACCAGCGACCTGACGCCCAGTCGGGACAGGAGCAGCGAGCCCATGAGGCCGATCGGACCGCCGCCGACGATCAGCACCTGCGTTTCGATGGGCCTGGCATGCATTGCGACGTTCCCCACTGGGTGCGCCGGCGCCCCCGCCGGCATCCGGCGCGAAGCGCCGGCCTCTGGGCCTTCTCCTCCCTCAGATCCCCGGATCAACCCCCGTCATCTCCACCGACAGCTCCCACAGCCGCCTGCCCAGTTCCGGGTCGCGGCTTGCCGGCGACGACCAGGCACCGGCGCCCGGACCGCTCAGTTCTCCCCAGTTGCTGGGCCCGTAGTAGTCACCTCCGGTGAGTCCGGGCGCCGTCGCCGCCATCAGCGTCGGCCAGGCGCCCATCGCCTGGGAGTTGAAGAACGTGCGGACCAACGGCGCCGCCATCTGGATCAGCGGAAACGCCCGGCCGATCTCGGTTTGCGCCAGGCCCGGATGACAGGCGACGGCGATCGTCCGGGAGCCCCGGGCCTTCAGCCGCCGCTGAAGTTCGTACATGAAGAGCAGGTTGGCCAGCTTGCTCTGCTGGTAGCGGGCCTGGCGCGAGTAGACCTTCGCGCCGTCGATGTCGTCCCAGTGGATCCGGCCGCCGCGGTGGGCGAGGCTGGCGGTGACGACGACCCGGCTGCCTTCGGTCTCCTCGAGCTTCGGCAGGAGCAGGGCGGTCAGGGCGAACGTGCCGAGGTGATTGACGGCGAACTGCGCCTCGAAGCCGTCCACGGTCAGGGTGCGCGGCACCCCCATGATGCCGGCGTTGTTGACGAGCACGTCGAGGCGCGGCTCGGCGGCCGCCTGCTCGGCGGCGGCGCGGACGCTGGCCTGGTCCGCCTGGTCGAGCGGCAGGAACTCGACGTCGGCTTCGGGCGACTCGTCGCGGATCCGTTCGATCGCGCCGCCGGCCCGTTCCTCGGAACGGCACCCCAGAAGCACCCGGCCGCCCTGCCTCGCCAGCACTCTGGCCGTCTCGAAGCCGATGCCGGTGTTGGCGCCGGTGACGAGGAAGGTTCGTCCGGACTGGTCCGGGACGTCGCGGTCCGTGAATCCTGGTGTCATGGGTCTCCGTCTCCCCGATGTCCTGGTCGGTCGATCCGGAACGGTAGCCGATGATCAGTCGACGAACGAGCCCTTGCGTTGAGCCGCGTCGCGAGACCCTGCTCTCAGTCGGCGGAGCAACGACTCGTCCTCCACAATCTCGGCCATCTCGGCGTCGTCGACGAACTGTTGCTCGCGGACCTTGTCGAGCGCCGCCCTGGTTCTGAACTCGGCTGCCGCGTCCTCCATCGTCCGGAAGGCCACACCGTCGGCGTTCGTCATGTGGTCGAGGAGCCGCTCCAGCATGAGCATTCGGGCGCCTCGCCCTATGCACTGCGGGTGGAGACAGAGTACGAAGACGCCGTCGCCGAGGCGCTGATGGAGGTAGTCGAACTCCGCGGCCCAGATCTCGTAGACGTCGTTCGGGGAGCGTAGGCCTTCCGAACGCGGGAGGTCGGGGCTGAAGTAGGGCCAGTCGTCGAGCGCCCAGTCGAACGGGAGCTCGACCAGGTCGACCGGCTCGCCGAACACATGCGGGCCGTCCGTTCGGGCGATGTCGCCCTTGCGCACCCAGGTCGGCTGGAAGTCGTGCGGCGCCATCGAGGAGTCGTAGGAGAAGCCGTACTCGAGCAGCAGATCGACCCAGCGGGGACCGAGGTTGCCGCCCGGATTCCGGCTGCCGACGGGAGGCCGGCCGCAGACCCGCTCGATGCAGGCGATTCCTCGTTCGAGGATGGCGCGCTCGTCGGTTTCGTCTCGCTTGCTCGAGGGAGCCTCGTGGCAGTAGCCGTGGTAGGTGAGCTCGTGTCCGGCGTCGGCGATCCGCCGGCACAGGTCGGGCCAGGTGTCGATCGTGTGGCCGGGCGTGAACCAGGTCGACGGGAGCTGCCGGTCTTTCAGCAGATCGAGGAGCCGCTCGGCGCCTACCGCTCCGAACTCACCTCGCGCGAGCAGGTTGGGCGACCTGGTCCGGCGGGCGCCGCCGGACCACGACGAGATGCCGTCGAAGTCGAACGTGAGGCAGACGGAAACGCTCATTGGGAAGACCCGCGTGGGTGCCGGAGCGATGGATGGTAGCGGGTGCGGGGGAACGCGTCGCTTGACTTCAACTGAAGTCAGCGGCAGCGTATGAGGTCGGAGGTGGTGACGTGATGCAGGTATCCGCGAGGCTCCTGCTCGCGCTGTTGACCGTCCTCGCGGTCGCATCGCCGGCCCTGACGGGTCCGACCGCCGGCGCGCAGGAGCCTCCGGCAGGCGGCTTCGTCCCCGTCACGGACGCCATGCTGCAGAACCCGGCGCCGGAAGACTGGCTCAGTTTCCGCCGCACGCTCGACGCCTGGGGCTACAGCCCGCTCGACCAGATCACGCGGGAGAACGTCGGCCGGATCCGGATGGAGTGGACGAGGACCATGGCCGATGGAAGCGCCGAGACGACGCCGCTGGCCTACGACGGCGTCCTGTACGTCGCCAGTACCCGGGACGTCATTCAGGCGCTCTCGGCCGAGACCGGCGATCTGATCTGGGAGTACGGACGCGATCTGCCCGAGGACGTCTGGGGCTACACGGGCGCGCTCGCCCGCAAGACGCGCAACATCGCCATCTGGGGGGAGTACATCCTCGGCACCAGCGCCGACCACTACGCCTACGCCCTCGATGCCGTGACCGGCCAACTCGCCTGGGAGACGCGGATCCTGGACTACAAGGAGAACCCGGCCCATCACAGCGCCGGGCCGATCGTCGCCGACGGCAAGCTGATCTCGGGCCGGAGCTGCAGGCCTCTTGGCGGACCCGATGCCTGCGTCATCCTCGCTCACGACGCCCGGACCGGCCGGGAGCTCTGGCGGCGTCGCACCCTGCCTGCCCCCGGCGAGCCGGGCGACGAGACCTGGGGTGCGGTGCCCTACGAGGAGCGCCGGCACGTCGGGACCTGGATGCCGCCGAGCTACGACCCGGAACTCGAACTCGTCTACATCGGCACGGGCGTCACGGCGCCGGCGCCGAGGTTCATGCTCGGCGGCACCGACCTGACGCACCTGTACCACAACTCGACCCTGGCGCTCGACGTCTCGACCGGCGAGATCCGCTGGCACTACCAGCACCTGAACGACTCCTGGGACCTCGACCACGTCTTCGAGCGCATCCTGGTCGACACCGCGGTCGCGCCCGACCCGGAAGCGGTCGAGTGGATCAACCCGCGGCTCGTGGCGGGAGAGGTCCGCAAGGTCGTCACCGGCATCCCCGGCAAGACCGGGCTGGTCTACACCCTCGACCGCGCGACCGGCGAGTTTCTCTGGGCGACGCCGACGGTGCGGCAGAACGTGATCACCGGTATCGACGGCGCCACGGGCGAGGTCAGCCTGAACGAAGAGGTGATCTTCCGGGAACTCGAGCAGGTCATGTTCATCTGCCCCTCGTGGGCGGGCGGCAAGGACTGGGAAGCCGGCGCCTACAGCCCGCTCACGCGCACGATGTACTTCCCGCTGCGGCAGGCCTGCGCCGAGATGCTCGTGACGACCGATTTCAAGAGCGAGAGGGTCAAGGCGCTGGACCAGATCGTCGCGCATTACGCCCTGGCCGCCAACCACCGGGTGGCGCCCGGCACGGATCAGCTCGGCACCGTGCGGGCGATTTCGGCGGAGACCGGCGAGACCCGGTGGGTCTACGAGACGCGGGCCGCGACGTTCTCGCTGCTCGCGACCGGCGGCGGTCTTCTGTTCGGAGGCGACCAGGGTGGCCGTTTCCGGGCCCTGGACCAGGAGACCGGCGAGGTGCTGTGGGAGATCAACCTCGGCGCGCCGGTCATGGGCTTCCCGGTCTCGTATGCCGTCTCGGACCGCCAGTACGTGGCCGTCAACACGGGTCCGGGCCGGCTGACCAACGCGCGCATGACGCCCGAACTCCGACCGGGGCGCGGCAGCAATCTGTTCGTGTTCGCGTTGCCTTAGAGTCGCCCTCCAACCAGCACGCACAAGGAGCCGTCCATGTCCGAAATCCGCATGCGCCAGATCTGCCTGGTCGCGCATGACCTCGATCGCATCCAGCAGCAGTGCGAGTCGGTCTTCGGCGTCGAGGTCTGCTACCGCGACCCGGGCGTAGGGAAGTACGGATTGCACAACTTCCTGATCCCGTTCGGCGATCAGTTCCTCGAGACGGTCTCGCCCCAGCCGGGCGAGCGCGACACGCCCGGCGGCCGCTACCTGATGCGCCGGGGAGGCGACGGCGGCTACATGGTGATCATGCAGGTACCCCGCGACAGCTACGCGGGTTACCAGCAACGGGTCGCGGACCTGGGCATCCGCCTGGTTTCCGAGCCGGGCCGGAACGAGCGCGGCATGGGCATGCAGCTCCACCCGAAGGACGTGCCGGGAGCGATCCCGGAACTGCGCTGGAATGTCGACGAGGAACGCCCGGATGGCGCCTGGTGGCCGGCCGGAGAGGACTGGCAGCGCGCGAAGCACACGGAGATCGTCGACGGCATTCGCGCAGCCGAGATCCAGACCGCCGATCCCGCGGCACTGGCAGCCCGCTGGAGCGAGGTACTGGGCGAGCCGGTCGGCGACGGCGATGTCCCGACGATCGCGTTGCGGGATGCGGAGATCCGTTTCGTTCCCCTTCGCGACGGTCGCCCCGAGGGCCTCGGAGGCCTGGACATTCGCGTGACCGACCGGGCACGGGCTTTCGCCAACGCCGAGGCAGCGGGCTGCCGTACCGGTGACGATCTCGTGACGATCTGCGGAATGCGGCTCCGGCTCGTCTGAGCTGCTCCCGGATCGACTAGCTGCGCCCAGCCGACGCTGATGAGCGGCTAGGATGATGGCTAGCGACTCAGGAAACAGCTCACTTCGGCCCGGCGGACGATTGCCGCGGCCGACACGAAGGGAAGGCCGCCATGGTTGAGGGAACGAAGAGGTCGGAACGTCGAACGGAGAACCGAGGGCTAACGGAATCCCGAGGTGTCATGCTGCCTGGTGCTCTCGTTAGCCTGCTCGTATGCGCCCTTCTCGTGCCGGGCTCCCTCCTGGGCCAGAACTTGACGGCTCAGGAGGCGGTCGACCTCTACGGCGCCGCGTGGGCGGAGCCCGACGAAGAACGCCGTCGTGGCCTGTTGGAACGCGCGTGGGCGGAAGACGGCGTGTACACCGATCCGACCGCGGAGGTGAAGGGCCGGGAGGCTCTGGTCGCCCATATCGGCGGCTTCCTCGAACAGGCCCAGGGCGGCCGAATCGTCATCACGAGCCAGGTCGACCATCACCATGGCACCCGGCTTCGCTTCAGTTGGGCGATGCAATCAGCCGCCGGGCAGACCCTCGCCGAGGGAATGGACTACGGCGAGCTCGACGAGGACGGCCGACTCAAGCTGATTGTCGGCTTCTTCGGCCCGTTCTCGCCGCTTGAGTCGGAGTAGGCCCGCTTCAGGCACCGACTCGCCGGATCACGCTGCCGGGACGGTTGCCGGTCGTTTCGCCTCCGTCGAACACGAGTTCTCCGTTGACCCAGACCTTCTCGATCCCTGCCGAGGGGATGTGCGGTTCCTCGTAGGTCGAACGGTCGCTGACCGTCTCGGGGTCGAACAGCACGAGGTCGGCGTGGTGCCCCTCCTCGATCGCGCCGCGGTCGGCGATCCCAAGGTGTTCGGCGGAGAGCGCCGTCATCTTGCGGATGCCTTCTTCCAGGGTGACGACGTTCCGGTCGCGAACGTAGTGGCCGAGGAAGCGGGTGAAGGCGCCGAACCCGCGCGGATGGGAGCCGTCGAGGTCGCCGTCGCTGCAGATCACGGTGTGCGGCCAGGCCATGATCGCTTCGATGTCGGGTTCGTCCATGGCGAAACCGATCATGAGTGATTCACTGCCCATCTCGGTGTCGGCCTTGAGCAGGTCCATCAGAGTCGTTTCCGGGTCGGTGCCGCGGACTTCCGCGATCTCGGCGAGCGTCAGCCCGTTGTAGGCCGGTTCCGGCAGGAAGTCGGGGAGGAGGACGTCGTCGGGCGAGAGCAGGTCGCGGAGGATGTACTCCGCACCGTCACGGCGGTCGAGGTCGCGGTCGGGGAACACGGTCGTGAGCCAGGTGAAGGACGTGCTCCAGGCCCGGTAGGGATAGATGTCCGCCGTGATCTCGACGCCTGAGGCCCTGGCTTCGTCCAGTGTGGCCAGGAGCCGTTCGGCCTGACCCCACCAACTGTTCATCGCCAGCTTGATGTGCGTCACCTGGACGGGCAGGTCCGCTTCGCGGCCGATCCGGATGATCTCGTCGACCGCCTCCCAGAAGAACCGGTCCTCGCTGCGGATGTGGCTGATGTAGGTGCCTCCGTGGGCGGCGGCGACTTTGGCGAGTTCGACCACCTCCTCGGTGGTCGAGAAGGAGCCCGGGTCGTACTCGAGACCGGAGGAGAGCCCGAGCGCGCCGGCTTCCAGCTCTGTGCGGAGCAGAGCCGCCATCGCGGCGACCTCGTCCGGCGTCGCGACGCGCTGGTAGTCGTCCCCCATGACTTCTTCCCGCAGCGTCCCGAAACCGGCATAGGACGCGACGTTGATGGCGGCAGGCGATGCGTCGAGCTGGGCGAGGAACTCCGCGAGAGGGTACTGGTGGCCACCATCCTGGCCGGCCACGATCGTCGTGATGCCCTGGTTGACGGCGGCCAGGGCATCAGGCAGCTCGAACAGGTTGGAGTCGTGATGGCTGTGGACGTCGATGAAGCCGGGCGCCAGCACCAGACCGCCCGCATCGATGACCGCGTCCTCCGGTGGCGGTTCGAAGTCGCCGACGGCGACGATCCGGTCGCCTGCGATTCGTACGTTCACGCTTAGTGACGGACCGCCGCTGCCGTCGATGACGCGGGCGTTGACGATGACGACGGGCGTCGCCACAGGTTCGCCGGTGCCGCAGGCCGTTAGAGCCAGGCCGGCGACGAGCAGCAGCGCTGCGCGACAGGGGAGCGAGGCTGTCGCCTCGCGCGTTCTCCTCACGGTCGCCACCGCTCCGCGGCGTCGCCCGTGAAAGCCGGCGGGGACGCACACTGGGTGCGCCGACGTCCCCGTCGGCTTCTGAGGAAGTGCGTGAGGCCGAAGGCCTCGCTCCATTCCGTCTTCCTCATCGAATCTCCAAACCGGGCTGCTTCTCGAACACGAGACCCCGTTCCGAGCCCGAACTCAGGCTGAACCCGGTCACGGCGCCGGCGGAGTTGCGTTCGAACTCCAGCCGCGCCGGCGACGCTGCCCAGCCGCGGCTCTCGAACTCCACCCGGAACTCGTCTTCGGCGACCGGTTGCACTTCGAGCGCGGGCTGCTGCTCGACTCGCATCACGAGTCCGCCGTCCGCCACGGCGAATCGGTAGGTGGCGTCCAGCTCGGGTGAGAAGTAGTTGCCGGCGAATGCGGCCAGCTCGGCCGACGACAGGGATGGAGCAGGAGGCGAGTCCTCGTCCTCCTCGTCGGCGTCATCGTCCTCTTCGTCGCTCTCCACGGGCCCGAGCTGATCCGCCAGGTAGTGATCGGCGACGCGCCGCGCCAGATCCCCGGGATCCCCGTACTCGGCGTTGCAGGAGACGGCGATCGAAAGGCCCGGTTCCACGTACCGCCTGAGCTCCGTCAGGAACCCCCAGGAATGCCCGCTGTGCCCCACGGTGCGAAGGCCCCGGTACTCGCCGGGAGTGATGCCGTGGGCGTAGCCGATGGGTTCGCCGTCGTTGAGTGTCCCCTCGGTCAACATCGACTCGTGGATCGCCGGCTTGTCGGCGCCGTGCAGGTAGTCGTCCCAGAGCAGCAGGTCCTCCACCGTCGTGTAGAGTTGGCCGTCGCCGGCGATCTCGAAGTTGTAGTTGTGCACGATCCGCAGGTTGCCGTCGTCGTCCTGGTGGTAGCCGGTGGCGCGCCGCGGGATGATCCGCTCGCGGTCCTCGTACATCAGGCTGCCGTCCATCCCCAGCGGCTCGAAGATCCGCTCCCGCGCCAGTTCGCCGATCGACTTGCCGGCGGCGCGTTCGAGGGCGTGCGCCAGCAGCATGTAACCGGTGTTGCTGTACTCGTAGCGCTCACCCGGAGCGAAGACCGGCGCGCGCTGCCGCGACATCATCGCCAGGAGCTGCTCGCGGGAGACCGAGTAGTAGTCGCCGGCGCCGGCCAGTGGAAACAGGTTCAGGTAGTCGCGCAGGCCGCCCGTGTGGAAGATGAGGTGCCGCAGCGTGATCGCCGCTTCGTACTCCGGCAGCTCCGGCAGCCACTTGCGGACGTCGTCGTCGAGCGAGACCGTGCCGTCCTGCGCGAGGAGATTGGCGACGGCGGCGACGAACTGCTTGGTCACCGAGGCGACGTCGAAGACCGTCTGCGGCGTGACCGGAATGTCGTAGTCGAGGTTGGCGTAGCCGTAGCCGCGGGTGTACACGAAGTCGCCGTCCCGCGCCACGGCGAGCGCGCAGCCCGGTGAATCGGGCCTGTCCCAGGAGGCGAAGATCGCGTCGATGGCGGGATCGTCGGCGCCGGTCTCCACGCCACCACGCTGCTCCCCGGGACCGGCGCAGCCGACGCCGAGCGCCAGGATGGCCATGAGCGCTACACACTGGGTGCGCCGGCGCCCCCGCCGGCTGTGGCGCGGGTCTTCTGACCCGCGCGGGTAAACGGCGCCGCGAAGCGGCGACTTTGCTGAGTCACGCGTCGCCATTCGCCCATTCTCTCAACTGTTCGAGCGTCGTCGTCGCGCCGCCGCAGACGACGACCAGGACCGACTCGAAGTCCTCGAGTTCCGGTGCGCGGTCGTACACGGCGGCGAGCGATGCGCCGCACGCCGGCTCCACGACGACCCGATGGTCGTCGAGGAACCTCTGACACGCCGACACCGCGGCTCGATCCGAGACGACGAGGCTCCGAAGCGGATGATCCCTGGTGCAATCGAAGGCCCGTTCGCAGACCTTCTTCGCCCCCAGCGTGATGGCGAGGCTGGTGATGGCGGGCAGCTCGACGCGGTGGCCCGCTCGCACCGACTGGGCGAGGGAGTCGGCGCCTTCCGTCTCGACCGCGATCACGGGGACGTCGGACCAGCCGGCCCGCCGCAGCCCCGCGACGAGGCCGCACAGCAGTCCGCCGCCGCCGACGGAGACGACCAGGGCATCGGGCTTGATCCCCGATCCTGCGACCTCCTCGATCAGCGTGGAATGGCCTCGCCAAACGAGGGGGTCGTCGAACGGATGAACCAGCACGTCCGAGTCCCCGACCGTCGACATGGCCAGGTCATTCGCTTCCTGCCAGGAATCGCCGTGGACGACCACTTCGGCGCCCTCCTGCCGGATCAGGGCCTTGGCCCGGTCGGACGTGGTCTCGGGCACCACGATGAGGACGGGCACCGAGAGATGCCGTCCGGCGTAGGCGACCGCGATCCCCGCGTTGCCGCCGGACGAGGAGATCAGTCGCTTCGCACCCCGGCGAACGTACTCCTGGCAGGCGTGGCCGATGCCGCGGATCTTGAACGAGCCGGGCGGCTGAAGCGCGTCGAGCTTCAACCAGACGCTCCGGCCGCTTTGGAGGGACAGCGGCCGCGACTCGAAGAGCGGCGTTTCGATGTGGAGGGATTTCATGAGGAGTCGTACTGGACGGGCGGGCGGTAGCCTCGCGACGTTACCGACTCGGCCCGGATACCGACAGCCTGCAGCCAGCCGGGCGTGCCGGCCGGCTACGGCATCGAGCTCGACATCGAAGGGGAAGACAGATGGAAGGTGCTCTCAGCGTCGGTCTCCTGTTCCGCAACTTCAGGGGACGCATTCTCGTCACGTGGCTCCTCGTTCTGCTGGAGAACCTCCTCTGGGCCCTGGTGCCGCTGTTCATCGGCCGCGCCATCGACGCTCTGCTCGAGCGGCGGCCGAGCGCTCTCTGGGAGGTGGCCGCGATCCTGTCGGCGCTGATCGTGGTCGCCACCGGCCGGCGCTTCTACGACACGCGCTGCTACGGAACGATCCGGGTTCGCTTCGGTGGCGAGCTGGTACGCCGATCACAGGACGCTCCGGTCTCGCGGCTCAACGCGCGCCTCGGCATGAGTCGGGAGATGGTCGACTTTCTCGAAGGGCACGTCCCGGGAGTGCTCACCGGAGTGGTGCAGTTGCTGGTGAGCATCGCCGTGCTGTTCAGCTTCGACCGCCGCCTGGGGCTGGCCGCCCTGGGCGCGCTGGCCGCGATCGTTCTGATCTACGCGCTCTTCCACGGCCGCTTCTACCGGCTGAACGGGGAGCTCAACAGCCAGACGGAACTCCAGGTCTCCATCCTGGAGCAGCGCCGTCTGGAGTCGCTCGTGGGGCACCTCAGGAAGCTCCGCCGCAGCGAGGTCCGGCTCTCGGACACGGAGGCCGTCCTCTACGGCGGCATCTTCGCGGCCATGTTCGCCTTCGTCCTCGGCAATGTGTGGATCGCGGCCACGATTCCCATGATCACGGCGGGCGCGATCTTCGCGATCCTCAGCTACTCCTGGGAGTTCGTGGAGTCGAGCGTCGCGCTGCCCATCGCCCTCCAGGAATGGTCGCGGCTGGGCGAGATCCGCGATCGGCTGAATCGGGCGACGGAGGACGGCGAGGGGCTCTAGGGGCCGGCGGAAGACGCCGTCCCGCCGCCGACCGGCTCGGCGAACAGCGGCATCCGTTGCGGCTGATCCGTGTCCGAACCGATCGTGACGGTTCCCTGGAGTTGACCCTGGTCGTTGAGCCGGCCCTCGATCACGGTCGTCGTGGCGCTTGCGGCGAAGGTGGGGAACTGAGTCGTGATCTTCAACTCGTCGCCCTGCCACTCGAAGTCGTCGAGGACGATGGAGTAGATGCCGCCCATGTAGAGCCAGCCTTCGCCTTCGCGGGGAACGTGAAAGCCCATGAACTCCCCGGACACGTACGAGTCCTTCGCCGGGTGCAGCGCCAGGAGGTCGAGGATCTGCTCCCTCTGGTTCTGCTGCTCGAAGAGGACGCCTTCCTTCCGGGTGACCTCGATGAAGCCGTTGAACATCTCGCTGAACGTGTCGCCGCGGTAGATGATCTCCTTGGTCGGGTCCGGGTTGGCCGGATTGTCCTCGGAGTTGTCCCAGACGGCGGTGACGTCGAGGCGGCTGCCGGCCGGAATGTCGATCGGCTTCGTCGGGTAGTAGAGCCACTGCCAGTTGTAGTCGTACTTCGGCACGTCGAGCAGCATCTCCTTCGAGCCGTCGGGGTAGGTGACCTCGTAGCTCATCGCCTTGCCCCGGACGTGCATGTGCGGGCTGAAGGCGAGGATCTGCACGTCCTTGTCGAACAGGTAGTGGGCGTTCTCGGCGTGGTGGCCGGCGCCCGGCGGGATGCGCAGGCCGGTGTTCGTCACCGGGATCGTGATGACTTCCTTCTCGAGCTCGCCCTCTCCGAAGTGGAGCCCGATCCGTGAGGCGTCACGGGTCGCTTCGCCGATCGGGTGGTAGTGCTGATCGACGATGATGCGGATCTTCGAGCCGAAGCGGCGGCCGACGCCGTCCGGGAAGACGTAGGGCGGCATGCCGGCCGTCCAGATGCCGAGAACGCCCGAAGCGGCGGGGTCGCCCTCGTTCAGCTCGCTCACGTAGGTCGTCAGGAAGTGATGGGTGACGCGGGAGTCCTCCGGCAGGAACTCGATGGCGCGAACCCAGCGCGGCTCGCCGAGGTCGACGTCGATCACCTGCTGCGGAAAGATGTCTTCGCCCTCGGCCGGCACCTCGATGCTGTCGAGGGTCACGACGAAGTCGGGCTCGCCGAGCTTCCAGCCTTTCGGGAAGGTCGGCGCTTCGGGCAGGTCGGCGGGGTCGCCCTGCGGGGCGCCGCCCTTCGCCCAGTTGACGACCGTCTCGATCTCGGCGTCCGTCAGCGAGAGGTCGTTCGACCAGACGTGGTTCTCGGAGTCGCCGCTCCACGGCGGCATGTCGCGGTTCTCCACCGCGCGGGCGATCGAGCGGGCCCACGGCCGGGCCTCCCTGTATGTCATCAGCGACATCGGAGCGACCTCGCCGGTCCGGTGGCACTGCACGCAGTTGCTGAAGAAGATCGGCGCGACGTCGCGGGTGTACGTCGGCGCGTCGGCGGCGGCGGCCGGGGACGTCGCGACGAAGGCAAGCGCCAGCGCGGCTCCAAGGAAGAGGGTCGCGGTCGGGATGCGGGGTGCTCTCTGGTTCATGGGCGGCTCGCCTTGGTCGTTGGGGCTCTGGCGACTTGGGCTCACTATACCGTGAGATCGTGAGTGTTGACTCAGTTTATGCGACGGGGACGACCTCCACACGGTCGATGCCGAGCCGCCCTTCTTCGACGACCAGGCCGATGGCGCCGCAGTCGAGGGCGTCGTCGGTGGCTTCGACGATCGCGGCGCCGTTCACCTCGCCGGCGATTCGGTCGCCACAGGCCTCAAGCGTCAGTTCATGGGTCTCGCCCAGCCGCCACTCGAAGTCGGCTTCGGCCAGCACCTCTTCGCCGTGCGCCATCCGCACGAGCTGCACGCGGTTCCCGGGAGCGAGGAGCAAACCGTAGAAGCGGGTGAGACCCTGGACCCGGGCGGCGACGCCGGCTCGCTCGACGAGGTGGGGCGTCACGCCGGCGGTCACCGAGTAGTCCCTCCACTCGCGGGTTCCCTGCATCAGCAGGCCCATGCCGGCGTTCTGGACCAGCCGGAACATCTCGATTCCCTTGGTCAGCAGGTCGACGCCGTTGACCCAGGCGCGGCGCCACATCGTGCCGCGGTGGGTCGAACGTTCCAGCCGGAACGTGGGCGCGCCCGACCACTTCAGCGCCTCCAGGAAGACGGTGCCCGTCCGGCCAGGGACCCGCACGCCGGCCGAGAAGATCGGTCCCGGAAGCGCCGGGACGGTGAACGACACGCGCCTGCTCTCGCCGGGCTCGAGCTCCAGGGCGTCGCCGTCGAAGGCGGCGGTCTCGTCGTCCTCGCCGTAGTAGCCGAGATAGACGTTGGCCCGCACGCCTTCCGCTCCGGCGCTGAGCGTCGCCTCGACGGTCTGGCCGGGGAAGATCCGCGGCGAAGCCATCAACGGGTAGACGCGGCCTTCGAACCACTTCGCTGTCTCCAGCGAGGGGATGAAGACGGGGGAGCCGACACGGGCCTCCCCCGCGGCGCCGATTCGCAGGGCGCGGTCGCCGGACGGCAACGCGACGTTCGTGATCTCCGCCTCGCCGTCGGCGACCTGGAACCCCTGGACCGAGCCGGGAAAGGCGAAGTGGAACTGCGCGCCATCCTTGGGGGCCAGCGCCTCCTCGCCGGCGAGGCTGCGGCCCATGTTGACGACGTGCATCGCTTCGCTGGCGCAGTCGCTGATCGCCCGGCCGCCGTCGGCCGTCGGCAGGTAGATGCGGTCGGCCACCGGCCCGCGCCAGTCGAGGCCCTTCTCTAGTCCCGCCTCGATCCCGGCCAGGCCTTCCTTGATCCCCAGGAGACAGCCGACGTTGCCCGAATTGCAGTCGGTGTCCCAACCGCAGGTGTTCACGATCTTCAGCGTCTCGGCGAAGTCGCCCTCGCCGTGCAGCAGCGCCAGGATGATCAGGCCGTGGTTGGGGACCATGTGGCAGTTGCCGCCGTACTTGTCGTAGCCGTAGCGCTCGGCGAGGCGTGCGCGGTTGGCCCGCCAGTCGCCGTCCTCGGCGTGCCAGCGGCGGAGATCGCCGATCATCCGGGCGATCACCGAGTCCGACGGGATGTAGGCGAGGGCGTCGTCGAGGAGCCGGTCGGTGTCCCGTTCGACGAACGCCATCGACTCCATCGCGGCGAGGACGCGGGCGCCGTAGACGGCCTCCCCGTCGTGGCTCACCCGCGCGGCGGCGGTGGCCAGACGGACGGCCAGGTCCGGATCGCCCGGGGCGACCATCGCCCAGCCGTCGATGAAGATCTGCGCGCCGATCTGTTCGGCCACGACCTTGCCGTTCAACTCCATCGAGCCGCTTGCGGGCGCCTCGATGCCGCTCTTCAGACGAAGCCAGGCGGTGTGCTCGGTGGAGTTGCCGAGGCCGCCCCACCACAGCACCGTGCGCTCCCGGATCAGGTAGTTGAGCCAGGTCTCGCCCACCTCGCGCGGGCTGAGGTCGGCGCCCGAGCCGTGGTCCTCCAGCGCCCTCAGAAACGTGAAGGTGCCCGTGATGTCGTCGTCGGTGACGATCAGGGGCACGTCGAGCCGGTCGTGGACGTAGTACTCGATGTCGCCCAGCCGTTTCCCGATCCACTCGTAGGGCCAGCCCTCGAAGGGACGGCCGAGGTAGACGCCGATGACTTTGCCGAGAACGCCGGCGTAGACGCGTTCCGCGTAGTCCTGAGGTAGAGGCATGTTCATCGTGTTGGATCCGAGCGCTGAGTTACGACGTGGAACCTTGAACGGTGTATCATGTTCAACGGATCAAGAGCCAGTTCGCCGCCGGGCCGGCTCCGGCACGACAACCAGAGGGAGAACCGCCATGAAGAGCAGAACCCGAGCCGTATCGAGGACCGCCACGGTCCTGACCCTGTTTCTCGCGCTGGCATTCCTGACGGTGCCCGCCTGGGCCCAGGACGACAGCGTTTCCGGAACGGTCAGCGACACGAACGGAGACCCCGTCCCCGGCGCCATGATCAGTCTCGAGGGCCCGGACGGCAGCGAGGCGGGGTCCGCCATGAGCGGTGCCGACGGCGCCTTCTCGATCGCGGACATCGCGTCCGGCGCCTACACGGCGACCGTCAGCCTGGACGGGTTCCAGTCCGCGAGCCAGGTGGTCAACGTGACCGCGAGCGGGGCCACGGTCTCCTTCGAGATTCGTCCGGCGTACCACGGCACGATCATGGTCACGGCGGAGCGGGTCGAGGAGAACGTGATGGAAGTGCCGATGACGATCACCGCCTTCGACTCGAGCATCCTCGAGGAGCTCGTGATCCAGGACAGGACGGATCTGCAGAACCTGGTACCGGGCCTCCAGTTCGGCGACGAGATGGAGCAGCAGGGCCAGGGAACGGTCATCCGCGGAATCGGCACCCGGAACGCCCAGTACGACCAGGCCGACTATGCCGTCGCGACCTACGTCGACGGCGCCTACACGCTGGGCGTCTACGGTACGACGCCCGGCGGCGGCTTTGATCTCGAACGCGTCGAGGTGGCCCGTGGACCCCAGGGAACCCTGAACGGCCGCAACTCGATCGCGGGAGCGATCAACGTCGTCACCAAGGGCCCAACGGATCACTGGGATGCGGAGCTGATGGGAGAGGTCACCGACGTCTCGCAGCAGCGCCTGAACGGAGCCATCGGAGGCCCGCTCGGCGACGGTCCCTTCAGCTTCCGTCTGACGGCCGGCACCCACACGGGCGACGGCAGACAGGAGAACGTCGGGCCGGGCGGCGACCATGACGCACCCGATCAGACCTTCTACGCGCCGCAGCTTCGTGCCGAGACCGATCGGTTCTCCGTGAGGGCTCGCTGGCTCCACCTGGAAGAAGACGGGGTGCCGCGAGGCTTCGTGCAGGTCGCGAATACAGACCGGACGACCGGCGGCTACTCCCGGAACCGCTACTACCTCTGGGAGACGCCCAATCCGGCCCTCGACCCTGACTGTCCTCCGAGTCTCCCCGGGTGGCACTGCGACAACCGCCTCGAGAACCGGGTGGCGTTCAACTACCCGGGCTCCAACGTGAGCGAGACCGACTTCCTCACGGTGCGTGCCGACTGGCAGGTCTCCAGCACTCTCGGAATCAGCTACAACGCCAGCGACGGCGACACGGCGCAGCACGTGATCAGGGACGCCGACTACACGGACCGGGTGCCGGTTGGAACGCCCCCGGGCGATCCGGGTCTGGGCGGCGACCCCAACTCGATGGACCACACGGTGACGCCCTGCACACCGTCACTCTGGCCGGGCTTGTGCCCTGACGGAACGGTGGACTTCTCGAACTCGTTCTACGACCTTCCGTTTGAGTACCCGGAGTCCTCGCACGAGCTCCTGTTCAGATCGAGCTACGGAGGCGACTTCAACTTCATCGGCGGGTTGTTCACGTACGACAATAAGAGATCCGGGACGATCTGGCGCCATGATCTGGACACGGTCATCCGCTTCGGGACCGCCGACGAACAGGCCCGGAGGCTCGGGGCGGTCTTTGGCGTTCCGGTCAACAGTTGCCAGGATGTCCTGATCAAGGTCATCGAGGGATTCGGTATCGGCACGACCGACCCTGCGGGCGACGAGGAGGGCCTCTACTGGTACTGCCCCGAGGGTGACGAGCACAGCGATCTGCTCGGTTTCTTCAACAGAGGCAAGAACAAGACCCAGGCCGCGTTCTTCAGTGGCGACTACCGGTTCAACGACCGTTGGGCGCTGTCGGGAGGACTGCGGTACACCGAAGACGAGAAGGAGCAGAAGCCGGAGGACCAGGGCGGGTACGCCTTTACCACCTTCACCGGCCTCGCAGTCGCCGTCGCTCTTGCGGGCGAGGGCAACCCCTTTCCGCAGACCTGGTCGAGGCCGATCGGCCACCTTGCCCTGGAGCACACGACCGATGCCGGCCATCTGATCTACGGTCGGGTCTCCACCGGCTTCCGCTCCGGTGGGTTCAACATCGGTCTGCCCGGTCAGGTGCCCCCGTACATCGAGGAAGAAACGCTGGTGAACTACGAACTGGGAGCGAAGGGCTTTTTCCTCGACTCGCGCCTCCAACTCTCGGCCGGCCTCTGGTACAACGATTTCGACAACTACCAGCTCGCCGCCACTCAGGCGCCGCCGCCGGGCGGGGAGTACCCGGTGTCGATCTTCTCTTCCTCGCCGCTTGTCGAGTACACGGCGAACATTCCCGACACGACGATTCAGGGCGTGGATCTCGAGTTCAGCTACCGGATCGGCTCCTTCGGACTCAGGGGCTTCTATGCCTGGCAGGACTCTGACATCGGTCAGCACGCCTCGGTGATCGACGGCCACCCCGACGCGGAGTTCGGAACGTGGGACTACATCGACTTCACCACCCGCGAGCCAACCACCAGCATGTACACGCTGCCGACCGACCAGACCGGGAATCGGTTGCCCAAGCAGCCGGAGAACAAGCTGGGGCTGACCGCATCCTGGTTCAAGTCGCTTGCCTCCGCCGGCCACCTCTCGTTCCAGTCGACCTACACCTTCACCGACGACGTGTATCCCAGCATCGGCAATGTCGGGCTCTGGGAGTTGCCGTCATTCGAGCGGTTGGACGTGGGCGGCACCTGGAGTTCGCCGAGCGACAGATGGTCGGTCTCGTTGTTCGTGAAGAACATCCTCGACGAGATCGCGGTCCTCGAGTACCTGCCAATGTCCGGGAATGGAGGCGTCCCCGCTCTGGGATTCATCACGTACCAGCGCGAAGTTGGCATGCAGCTCCGGTTCCGGCCGTTCAACTAGCGCCCGCGACGGCCTGAGGGTTCAGGGAAGGGGGATCGGAACGTTGTCCCGATCCCCCTCTTCCTTCCTGGCCGCCCTCTCCCTGATGCTGCCGGCAGCGGCCAGCGGATCGGACTACGCGCTGGGCCCTGATTCGATGCCCCAGGAAGACGTCCCCACCGGCACGGTGGAGAAGCGCACCTGGAACGACAGCAGCATCTATCCGGGAACAAGACATGAGTACTGGGTCTACGTTCCGGCCCAGTACACGGACGCCGAACCCGCGGCCGTCATGGTCTTCCAGGACGGCGAGTTCTACGTCGATCCCGAGGGCCTCGTCCGGGCGCCGACCGTCTTCGACAACCTGATCCACAGGGACGAGATGCCGGTGACGATCGGCATCTTCATCAACCCCGGGATGAAGGAGATCCCCTGGGACCAGCGGAGCAACCAGTACACGCCGCTCGACGACACCTACGCCCGCTTCCTGCTGGAGGAGATCCTTCCGGAAGTCGGCAAGGACTACAGCCTGACGGCCGCTGCGGAGGGCCGCGCGATCGCCGGCATGAGCGACGGCGGCCTGGCATCCTTCACTGCGGCGTGGCAGCGTCCCGACGCCTTCAGCAAGGTCGTCAGCCACGTCGGCAGCTACACGAGGCCTATGGGCGGTGCGCTGTACCCGCACCTGATTCGCGCGACCCGCGGGAACCCGAAGCCGATCCGGGTCTTCCTCCAGGACGGGGAGAACGACATCAACCTCGCGGAGGGAAACTGGACCCTGGCCAATCTCCAGATGGACTCCGCCCTGATGTTCGCCCGCTACGACTACCGCTTCGAAATGGGCACCGGCGGGCACGATCTGAAGCACGGCGGCGCGATCTTCCCCGACACGCTGCGCTGGCTCTGGCGCGACCATCCCGGCGTCGTGGGCGCCGGGGAGCCGGCGGACCTCGCCGCGGTGATCGGCGAGTGGGACATGGTGACGAAGGTACTCGGCGAGTTTCGCCGCAGCCTGTTGACGGTGACCGAGCAGGACGGCGCCCTCGCCGCGACGCTCCACGACGAGGTGGACGGCGAGATGGAGATCTCGACGATCCGCTTCGACGACGGCATCCTGAGCTACGACTACATCGCCTCCGGATCCCAGATGAACTGGGGCAAGGGATCGGTCGGCAAGCTGAGCGCCTGGCTGCAGGTCCGGGGAGACACCTTCCGCGGCGCCCTGAGCCTCGATGTGCCGCCCGAGGGCGACTACGCCGTCGAGGGCCGCAGGAGAACCGCGGAGTCCCCGGCTGACTGATTCGGTCCTCGAACCGTACGAGGCTCCACACTGGGTGCGCCGGCGCCCTCGCCGGCTTTCTGCGAAGAACTGCGCGAGGCGCTAGCCTCGCTCGATCTCTCCGCTGTAACCGCATGGACGACCTGAAGCAGGCACGCGCCCTCCCCTTCTGGGGAGAGGCGGACACCCCTCCGGAGCCCCCGCCGGGCAAGGCGCCGGAGGAGCAGGGCTTCGTCGCGGTCCTCCGGATCTTCGTCCGGACCTGGCCCTACCTGTGGCCCCAGATCGTCGGCCGCTGGCGGGAGCTGCCGCGCAACAGGGCCGCCGAGGGCGACGCGGCGGCGGACGGCGCGTGGAGCTTCCGTCACGTTCCGCCCCTGGTCACGGTGCTCACGGCGCTCGGCCCGCTTCTGTGGCTTGAGCCCCCGGGAACCGACTGGCGCCACGATCTCCTGCTGGCCGGCACGGTCCTGATGACTGTCCTCGTCTGGGCCCTGTCGTTCGTCAAGCGCCGCGCCTACCTCGGCGCGTCCCTGGCTCTCGTCGTGGTCGGCACGGCAACGTTCGTCTTCGCGTTGTTCGGCGCGGAAGGCCTCGCGGACAACCTCTACGTCGGGCTCGTCGCGGCGGGGTGTGTCTGCATCTGGGTGCTGCAGTACCGAGTCGACGGCGGCAGGCTGCGCTTCCGCGTCCGGCTCGGCAGCCACCTCGTCTACTACTTCATCCTGGTCTGGGCTTCGACCCTGCTGACGATGGTGATCGCCCTCTTCTCGGTGGACCTGATCAGCCAGTCGATCCTCCAGGCCGAGCCCCTGACACCGTTCCTGGCCGACTTCATCGGCCGGTCGGAACTCGCCGGCGAGGCGCAGCCCGGCGCCGGCGCGGAGTCCGTGGAACCCGACGCCGGGGCTGCCGAGCCGAACATCGACCTCGCGCCGCTGACCGCCGAGCAGCGGCACAGCCTGAAGTGGATCTACGCGATCTTCATGGTCTTCGGGTGGTTCGCGCAGCTCCCGGTGATGATGCTGCTGCCGTACTACTACATCTTCATCATGCAGCGCGTGAACCAGGACCTGCGGATGGCGCTGGTGGAGCGCTGGCTCGGGCTGTCTCTCCGCTACCACAGCGACCACCGGGTCGGCGATTCGGTCTACCGCATCTACCAGGACAGCGCCCAGGTCACGGCCGTCATCGGCAATGTGACGCAGTCGATGCAGATGCTGAGCACCTACGCGATCGGCGTCGTCTTCCTGGCCGCGCTCGACCCGATCCTGGGGTCGATGGCGCTCAGCATCGTCCTGCTCGCCGTGGTCTGGGGACGCTGGTTCTCGCCGCGGATGCGCGAGCGGTCCCTGGCTTCCCGGGAAGCGAACTCGGACTTCACGTCGCGGGTCCAGGAGACGTTCGCAGCGATCCGGGTGATCAAGGCCTACGGCGCCGCGGACAGGGAGCAGGAGCGGCTCGAACGGGATTCCGTGAGAGCGTTCAACGCGTCCTTCCGGGTCCGGTCGCTGATGGCCGTCGTCGGCATCGTCACCTTCTCGATCGCCGCCGCGGCGCTTCTGACCGCGCAGTTCCTGATGGCCGTCTGGGCCGCCGGAGAGCGGGAGACGTTCGCGACGGCGCTCGTCGCCCTCGTGGGCCTCAGTTTCGTGACGTGGAACCTGTCCGCATACAACTGGGCCCAGGAGCAGATCGGCGCGTCCAGCGTCTCCGTGCGGAACCTCGTCACCCTGTGGTCGCAGGCCCAGGACATGGCGATGGGCCTCGACCGGTCCTTCGACATTCTCGACATCGAGCCCGACGTGAAGAACGCTCCCGACGCGGCGACGATGGGGCCCTTCCGCCGCCAGATCCGGTTCGACAACGTCGACTTCGCCTACGAGCCGGACCGGCCCGTTCTGCGCGACGTCAGCCTCGCCGTCGAGCCGGGCTCGATCACGGCGATCGTCGGCCCGACGGGCTCGGGCAAGAGCACGCTGGTCAGCCTGCTGCTCCGGTTGTTCGACCCCGACTCGGGCACGGTTTCGATCGACGGCGTCGACCTCCGCAAACTGGACGTGGACAGCCTGCGCGGCAACGTCTCCGTTGCCTTGCAGGAGAACGTCCTGTTCGGCATGTCCGTGCGCGACAACATCCGTTACGTCGTCCCCGACGCGAGCGACGAGCGGGTGCTCGAGGCGGCCCGCGTCGCCTGCGTGGACGAGTACGTCGCCGGGCTGCCGGAAGGCCTGGACACGGTCCTGAGCGACCGCGGCGGCAAGCTGTCGACCGGGCAACGCCAGCGCCTCTCGATCGCCCGGGCGATTGTCAAGGACGCTCCGATCCTGATTCTCGACGAGCCCACGGCCGCGCTGGACGCCTACACGGAACACCGGGTGCTCGAGCGCCTGTCGGCGTGGGGCGAGGACCGCGCCATCTTCCTGATCACGCACCGGATCTCGACGATCCAGCAGGCGGACCGGATTCTCTATCTCGACGGCGGCCGGATCGTGGAGAACGGGTCCCATGACGAACTCATGGCGGTGGACGGCGGGCGCTACCGGTCATTCGTGGAGACCGAGGCGAGACTGTCGAGACGGGCCACAGAGGCCGGTTGATGGCCGAAGCTACCGGGGCGTCGCGGCCGTCGTTTCGGGAAGGCGAGAAGCAGCTCGACCGAGCCGCCAGCGTCCTCGACCTGGGCACGGACATCCCGTTCCGGGAGGTTCTGCGGATCTTCGCGCGGGTCGTCTCTACCTTTCGGCTGTTCAAGGCGCGGATCGCGACGAAGCTCGGCTTCATCACGGTGGAGCTGGTCTTCCGCCTGATGGTCGCGCCGTGGCCGGGGAAGGTCGTCGTCGACCACGTCATCCTGGGTGCGCCGATCGGCGACGCTTCGGGTTTCCCTGCCTACCTGGCGCCGGCGGTGCTGCTGCTGGCCGGCATGGGTCCGGTGGAGATGATGCTCTGGGTGTTCCTGCTCGGGGTGTTCATGGTGACGGTCTTCGGCTTCACCACGAGCCGGGGCGCGGGCAGGTCGCCCAGCGGAGCGCCCACCGGGGCCTCGGCGGGGTCTTCCGGCGGCGCCACGGCCCTCACGCCGCAGGGGCACGGCACCCTCGCCCAGGGCCACGACATCGCCACGCAGACGGAGAACCAGGCGAACCTGAGTTCCGGCCTGATGGCGGGCATCCTGGGGATTCTGGATTTCAGGATGCACCTGCGCCTCACGCAGTCGATGAACCACCTTCTCCGCACGCAGGTGGCCGGGAAGCTCCGGTCGCTGCCGATGACGACGCTGGACGACCTGCGGATCGGCGACAGCGTCTACCGCGTGCTCTACGACTCGACCAGCGTCAGTGCGCTTCTCTACGGGATCGCGTTGGGGCTCTACTCCGGCCTGCTCGGCGTCGTCGTCACGCTGTACATCATGTTCACGTACTTCGGCGCCGCGCCCGAAGTCATCGTGCTGGGCATGCTGGCCCTTCCGATCGTGTTCCTCATCGAACTTCCCTTTGCCCGCATGGCGCGGCGCAGAGGCCAGGCCAGTCGCGCGTCCGGCTCGAGCACGACAAGCAACATCGAAGAGGGCATGAGCAACGTGCTCGCCGTGCAAAGCCTCGGCGGGAACGAGCGGGAGAGTCGTCGATTCCGGCGGGCCAGCGAGGAGTCGTTCAAGCGCTTCCGCACGGAGTGGTTCCTCGTGCTCACGTACCGGCAGGTCTTCAGCCTGGCGCTGCTGCTGAGCCAGGTCCTGTTCTTCATCGTGATGGCCGGCCGGGTCATCGACGGCACGTTCACCGCGGGCGACTACTTCGTCCTGACGTACTACTTCTTCGTCCTCAGCGCGACCTTCGGTGCCTGGGGCTTCATGTACACGGAGTGGCAGCGCGACATCGCGGGGATGCGCCGCGTGTTCTTCCTGATGGACCTTCCGGCGGAGAAGGTGCGGGACGGTGTCCAACTGGATCGAATCAAGCGCGGTGTCGAGATGAAGAGCGTCGGGCTCGTCTACCCGGACGGCCGCCGCGCGCTTCGGAACGTGAACCTGGAAGCACGCATCGGCGAGATCGTGGCGTTCGTCGGTCCGACCGGCGCGGGAAAGACGAGCCTCGCCTACCTGGTGCCGGCCTTCGTGCAGGCCACGGAGGGCACGGTGTCGATCGACGGCGTCGATCTGAAGGACGTGTCGGTCGTGAGTCTCCGCAAGCAGGTCTCCTACGTCTTCCAGGAGACGCAACTGTTCTCCGACTCGATCCTCGAGAACGTCCGCTACGGCAACCCGGCCGCGACCGAGGCGCAGGTGGAGCGAGCCGCGCGCGTCGCCGGCGCGCACGACTTCATCGCCGCGCTGCCCGACGGATACCGGACGAATCTAGGCACCGTGACCAGCAAGCTGTCGGTCGGGCAGAAGCAGCGCATCGCCATCGCCCGCGGGCTGTTGCGGGACGCGCGCATCCTGATCCTCGACGAGCCGACGTCGGCTCTCGACCCCGAAACCGAGGCCTACCTGGTCGACGCCCTGCACGAAGCGGCCAAGGACAAACTCGTCATCATCATCGCCCACCGCCTGTCGACGATCGCCCAAGCCGACCGGATCTACTTCCTGGACCAGGGCGAGGTCCGGGAGTCAGGCTCGCACGAGGAACTGATGGCGATCCCTGATGGCCGGTACCGAGAGTATGTGTCGCTTCAGGCAGGTGCACGTTGACGACGCTCCACACCAGGTGCGGCGTCTTGACGGCCCTCCACACTGGGTGCGCCGGCGCCCTCGCCGGCTGCCGCCGCAGGCGGCCGGAAGAACGCGCCGCGAAGCGGCGACCGCGTTGCAGGAACTGCTAGACAGTCCCATGCCCCGTTCGACCCGTGCAGCCGCCATGGCACTTCTCAAGGGGCACACCAGCAGAGTCGAGGCCCTCGCCTTCACTCCTGACGGCAACCGCCTCATCTCCGCCTCTGCCGACACCACGATCCGCGTCTGGGACCTCCAATCCATGCGTGCTCTCCACTCCCTCGAAGGCCACACGGCCGGCGTCTGGTCCATTGCGGTGACCCCGGGCGGCACCCGCGCCGTTTCCGCATCCTTCGACGGGACTCTGCGCGTCTGGGACCTCGACGCGGGTCGCACCCTGCATGTGCTCCAGGGGCACGCGACGGAGGTCTACTCCGTTGCGGTGACACCAGACGGCAAGCGTGCCGTCTCCTCGTCTGCGGACGCGACGCTTCGCGTCTGGGACCTCCACTCGGGCCGCGCCCTGCACACACTCAGAGGTCACACAGATGACGTCAAGTCCTTTGCCCTCACATCCGACGGCACGCGCGTCCTCTCCGCCTCCTGGGACAAGACCGTCCGGGTTTGGGACCTTGCCTCCGGCCGTTTACTGCGGACGCTTGAAGGCCACACCGATGCCGTTCACTCGGTAGCAGTCGCCCCGGACGGCCTGCGAGCCGTCTCCGCCTCGAGCGACCGGACACTGCGGGTGTGGGATCTGGACTCGGGCCGCGCCCTGCACGGGCTCCGCGGCCATACGGGAGAGGTCTACTCGGTAGCTGTCACGCTGAACGGCGCGGCGGCCGTCTCTGCCTCCGCGGACGCCACCCTGCGCCTGTGGGACCTCCGGACCGGGCGTGAACTGCACGCATTGAAGGGCCACACGGAACCGGTCTACGGCGTGACTGTGACTCCAGACGGCACCCGAGCCGTTTCCACTTCCCCGGACAGTACGCTGCGCCTGTGGGACCTTGAATCCGGCCGAGAACTGACCAGCTTCGAGTGCCACGACCGGATCCGTTCGTGCGTGGTCTCCGCCGATGGCCGGCTCGTCGTCGTCGGCGACGCGGGAGGCGCCGTCAACCCTCTCCGCATCGGGTAGAGCCGCCAAGCTGTCGGACATGGCACTGCGGCAGACACTGGGTGCGCCGGCGCCCCCGCCGGCATCCGGCGCAAAGCGCCGGCTTCCGGATTCCCTGCCGCGCTAGCTAGTTCTCGTCCAGAAACGCGGTTTTCTGCGCTTCAGGAAGGCGAGATCGCAGGCTGGTTGAGAGTCTTCAGAGGCTGTTTCGGGCGGTAGCGGCGGTGCCGGGGAGTGAATCGCCGGCGGTCGGCGGGGTTTGGCCACCTCCGCGAGATGTCGCCCACGGGGGAGCTTCCGGTTGGTTTGTGACCGGGTGTCGGGCGACGGAAGCGGCGGTTGGTCAGGTCGATCCGGGCTGCAGGCGGGCGAGCCGGATCAGGTTGTGAGCAAGCACCGCCGAGTGGACGTAGGCGCGGAAGTGGGTCAGGCCTTTCCAGTTGCAGCGTGCGAGTCCGAAGCAGCGTTTCAGGTAGGAGATACCGGCTTCGATCCCCGCTCGGAAGCGTTTCAACTGCCCGTAGATCCAGGAGGACCGGGCCATCTGGTCCGCCTTGAGGCCGCCCTTCTTGTGAAAGACGACATCGACGACGCCCAGGGCCTTCGCGTCTTCGAGGTTGCTCTTCGAGCCGTAGCCGCCGTCGAGAGCGGCGCGCTCCGGCGCCGAGCCGTAGTGCGCGACGTGGCGCTTGAGCATAGGCAGGCAGCGCTCGCTGTCGGCCGGATTACCGCTCTCGACCACCACGTCGAGCACCAGTCCGCTCTTGCCCGTGGCCAGATTGATCTTGTGTCCGTAGTGCGTCCTGCGGCCGCCCTTGCGAATGATGTCCGTGTGGGGCTCGAACAGGCTTGCCACCTTCTCCGGCGCCGGCACGGTTTCGCCGTGCAACACTCGGCGCCTGGTCTGATCCACCACGCGCTCGAGCAGCTCCATGCAGTGCTCCGCACGACTCTCCCAGGATCGCGCCCAGGGCTCCTGAGTGGCTCCTACCTGCGGTTTGGCCGCCTTCACGTAACCGGTCGTCCGGGCGACCAGCCTCAACAATCGGCGATACGTCTGTGCCCGACGCTTGGCCCCGCGCCGCGAACGGACCTCCAGCGCCCGCCGCTTGCAGGCACGGCGGTGGTCGTGAAACACCACCGCCGTCCCCAAGTGCTTGCGCGCTTCCTTGAGCAACCGCGTCAGCACACGAACCCCGTCCAGCAGCAGACGACTGTCCTCCGGCGACAGAATGTGAGTCTCCGTCACCGTGCTGTCGATCCGCACCGCCGCGCCCGTCTCGATCCCCTCGGTGTGCGCGAACCGCAACAGATGACGGTTGATTCGCTCCCAGGTCGCCGGCCGAATCCCACTGATCAGGGCCTGCAACGCCGACTTTCCAGGCGCCCGGCCGCCGCCAAGACGGGCGAAGCGCTGTGCCGTCAGAGAGTCCCGAAGCGTGAACGCCAACTCCCTGTAACCCTGCTGCCACAAGTGCTTGAGCACCGCGCAGCGCAGGATCGTCTCGCAGGTCAGGCCTTGGCGACCTACCGACGACGAAACACCGCGGTCGATGTCCGCAGACACCCACCCCAGAACCTCGCGGTGCTCGTCCAGCCACGCCGAAACCTGCTCCAGAATCGCCGCCGCAGGATGATCCACGACCGGACAATCCAACAGACCAACCTGTGCCGTCCGTCTCGCGCGCATGCTTGCCCCCTCACTCCGATCTGTGAAATCGAAGCTACACCGAGCCCGTTTAGCCCAGCAAAATCAAGCACTTCAGCGTTTCTGGACGAGAACTAGCTAGTGGCCAAAGCTCCGACCTCGGGGACCGCGCCCAGGGCGAGAGTCGGGGACGAACCGACCTCCGTTGAGCACCCCGGACAGCGGCCGGCCGACCCGCCTTCAGCAGGCCGCCGGGTGCTAGGATCTCTGGAAGGAGGGCAACCCATCGGCCGGAGAAAGTCGAGTAGACAAGGACATGACGCTGACACGGGAAGACCTGAGACAGGAGTTGCAACCGATGCGCGCGGACATCCGCGCGCTGCAGACGGACATGGGCGGCGTGAAGAGGGACATGCACGGCATGAGGACCGACCTGGATGGCGTGAAAACGGGCTTGGCCAACGTCAGGATCGAAATGGCCCAACTCCCAACGCGAGACGACCTGCGCGAGTTGGTCGCGGACAAGACGGAAGCGATGAAGGGCAGGTTGGTCGCGTGGATCGTGGGAACCGGCGTGGGGGTGGCTGCCCTCCTCAAGTACGTTCCCGGGCCCGGCCCCTGATTGCCGTCTGGCCGGTCGGCCAGACCGTGGTCGGCGGCGACGCGGACGGTGGCGTGTAGGTCCCTGCTCCCGGCGGGCATGCCGGGTAGGGTCCCGCTGTCCGGCGAACCAGCAGGTGAGGACGTTATGACCGATAGAGAACCTGCTCAGCGCCAGCTCGTCCACGAGTTGCTGAACTGGGACCTTGTCAGAGACCGTTGCGGACGTTTCTCAGCCATCGGGAACATGTTCCCTGAGCTTGCCCCGGTTTCGTGGACACGACATCCTTTGAGTAGGAGGTATCCACGATGCCAAGATCAAGACCCCGGTACCCGGCAGAGTACCGGCAGCAGATGGTGGATCTGGTCCGGTCCGGGCGCAGCCCGGACCATCTAGCCCGGGAGTTCGAGCCTTCAGCGCAGTCGATCCGCAACTGGGTGAGGCAGGCAGACCGGGACGAAGGCCGGCGCGTTGACGGCCTGACGACTGCGGAGCGGTCCGAGCTGCGGCGCCTGCGCCGCGAGGTTTGCCGGCTTCGGGAAGAGCGGGAGATACTGGCAAAAGCAACGGCCTGGTTCGCTCGGGAGACGGGACCGAAGGGGTCTTCCGGTTCATGAGAGCGCACCGGGCCGAGTTCCGCGTCACGACGATGGCTCGCGTGCTCGGCGTCTCCACGAGCGGGTACTACGCCTGGTTGAAACGCCCTCGGTCCGCCAGGGACAAGGCGGACGGCGTTCTCGCCGAGCGCATTCGGGCGATTCACGGACGGAGCCGGGGTACGTATGGCGCGCCGCGGATTCAGGCCGAGTTGGCCGACGAAGGAGTCTTCGCGAGCCGCAAGCGGGTCGCCAGACTGATGCGAGAGTCCGGCTTGACAGGCGCAAGCCGCCGCAAGAAGCCGGGCACGACCCGACGTGACAGGAACGCTCGTCCGGCGCCGGACCTGGTCGACCGGAAGTTCTCGGCGGACGCCCCCGACCGGCTGTGGGTGGCGGACATCACCTACGTACCGACGCTCTCCGGCTTCTTGTATCTGGCCGTCGTCCTGGATGTGTTCAGCCGTCGTATCGTCGGCTGGGCCATGGACTCCTCCCTCGCGACGGACCTCGTCGTCGGCGCGCTTGAGATGGCGATCGCCCAGCGCCGGCCCGAGGGTGTGATCCATCACTCCGATCAAGGCAGCCAGTACACTTCCTTGGCCTTCGGGAAGCGCTGCCGCGGAGCCGGCATCGCAGTCTCGATGGGTTCCGTCGGAGACTGCTACGACAACGCGATGGCCGAGAGCTTCTTCGCCAGCCTCGAATGCGAACTGCTGGATCGGAGCACGTTCCGGAATCGCGCCGAAGCGAGGACCGAACTCTTCCGCTGGATCGAGGGCTGGTACAACCCCCATCGGCGCCACTCCGCACTCCGATACCTCTCGCCCGTCAACTTCGAGAAAGCCTGCAACGAACACTACGAAGCCGCCGCCTGAACCCTAAACACAAACTGTCTACGAAAGCGGGGCAACTCCACCCGATGGAGGCGATGCAAAAGTGTGCCGACAGCTCCCCGTACCACTGCCACTATATGTCCTGGCGTCTCGGAACCTGGGAGGACGAGTCACTCTTTGAGCGACTGAACGATCTGATCTCCTACGCCGAGACGCTTCCCAACTGGCAGGAAGAGAAGCGGCCCTTGGTCGCCTCGGCGGACTTCGCCGAGTTCTGGTCACTTCTCTGGCAGCTCCAGGTGGCGGAACATCTTTGCAGTGTGGGGACGGATGGAGTTGCCCCGCTTTCGTGGACAGTTTGTGTTTAGGGTTCAGGCGGCGGCTTCGTAGTGTTCGTTGCAGGCTTTCTCGAAGTTGACGGGCGAGAGGTATCGGAGTGCGGAGTGGCGCCGATGGGGGTTGTACCAGCCCTCGATCCAGCGGAAGAGTTCGGTCCTCGCTTCGGCGCGATTCCGGAACGTGCTCCGATCCAGCAGTTCGCATTCGAGGCTGGCGAAGAAGCTCTCGGCCATCGCGTTGTCGTAGCAGTCTCCGACGGAACCCATCGAGACTGCGATGCCGGCTCCGCGGCAGCGCTTCCCGAAGGCCAGTGAAGTGTACTGGCTGCCTTGATCGGAGTGATGGATCACACCCTCGGGCCGGCGCTGGGCGATCGCCATCTCAAGCGCGCCGACGACGAGGTCCGTCGCGAGGGAGGAGTCCATGGCCCAGCCGACGATACGACGGCTGAACACATCCAGGACGACGGCCAGATACAAGAAGCCGGAGAGCGTCGGTACGTAGGTGATGTCCGCCACCCACAGCCGGTCGGGGGCGTCCGCCGAGAACTTCCGGTCGACCAGGTCCGGCGCCGGACGAGCGTTCCTGTCACGTCGGGTCGTGCCCGGCTTCTTGCGGCGGCTTGCGCCTGTCAAGCCGGACTCTCGCATCAGTCTGGCGACCCGCTTGCGGCTCGCGAAGACTCCTTCGTCGGCCAACTCGGCCTGAATCCGCGGCGCGCCATACGTACCCCGGCTCCGTCCGTGAATCGCCCGAATGCGCTCGGCGAGAACGCCGTCCGCCTTGTCCCTGGCGGACCGAGGGCGTTTCAACCAGGCGTAGTACCCGCTCGTGGAGACGCCGAGCACGCGAGCCATCGTCGTGACGCGGAACTCGGCCCGGTGCGCTCTCATGAACCGGAAGACCCCTTCGGTCCCGTCTCCCGAGCGAACCAGGCCGTTGCTTTTGCCAGTATCTCCCGCTCTTCCCGAAGCCGGCAAACCTCGCGGCGCAGGCGCCGCAGCTCGGACCGCTCCGCAGTCGTCAGGCCGTCAACGCGCCGGCCTTCGTCCCGGTCTGCCTGCCTCACCCAGTTGCGGATCGACTGCGCTGAAGGCTCGAACTCCCGGGCTAGATGGTCCGGGCTGCGCCCGGACCGGACCAGATCCACCATCTGCTGCCGGTACTCTGCCGGGTACCGGGGTCTTGATCTTGGCATCGTGGATACCTCCTACTCAAAGGATGTCGTGTCCACGAAACCGGGGCAAGCTCAGGTCAACGTCCGGCAGGGAATGCTGAATCTGTTGGCGGTGTTCCTGTGGCACCTATTCGAGACGCAGCGAGAGCGCCTGCGCGCGCAGTCATGCGAGCACGGGTTCGAACCTCCCCGTTCTCCCGACAACAGCGACATCGAGGAACTCCGCTATGCAACCAATGCGATCAAGCATGGCGAAGGTCCATCAGCCGAGGAACTACGCGCAGTCAGGCCTGACCTCTTCCGAACCCCGCACTGGACGAACTCGGACGGCGAACCCGAGTCGCCAAGCGCTCTTCGGCCTCCCGGAGAACTGGTTCCTCTTGCAGGAGAGGGCATCTACGTTAGCCCCGATGACCTGTCGGGCTGGCTGGAAGCCGTGGTGGCGTACTGGAAGGAGATTCAGCGCGAGTAGTCTTCGGCCAAGGCTCTTCTGCTGAGGAAGCTGCCGGACGCCAACGGCATGGTCTACGGCGTTAGCGACGGCCCAGTTCGTCGAGACGCTCGGTCAGCGAGCGCACGACTCTGAGCAGTTCCAGGATCGCGTTTTCTGGAGACTCGACGACGGGCCCGGTTCCGGCTCCGAGCCGGTCCTCGAGCCGGGCGAGCTGTTCAGCGATCATGCGGAGTTGAGGGTCGTGGAGCTTCATCACATCGTCCTTTGGTTCTAGTAGGGATTGGAAGGCGAGATCTTCCAGGCCTTGAGCGAGTGCACGCGCGCGTCGCCGTCGGCGGAGAAGACCCTGACGTCGATGCTGTCCTGGCGAGAAGGATAGACCCGGCGCGCGATGGCCTGGCGCCTGTTGGCGAAGACTTCGACGACGGACTTGTCGACGAAGACTCTCAGCGTCAACGGCTCGCCTTCCTGCAGTTGGAATGGCGCCGCTTCGACGGCCTTAGGTGTGTCTTCGGGACCTGATTCACGCGTGTCGACCTTTAGCAGTTTCTCCTCGGCGTCGTAGAAGACGGACGTCGACTCCTGGCCGTCGGGTGAGACGCATACCTTGACGCCAAACTGGGCGGCAGAGGCGCTCTCCATCTCGACCAGCAGCTCCAGGCTGTTGCCGGCGACGCCGTCCATGGGCGCCTCCTCGTCGGCCGGCACGACGAACGGTCCCTTTCGGACCTTGCCGTAGCGGAGCGCCTCGATCTCCTCCGGCACGTCCATCCGGAGCAGCCCGTCGTCCCCGAGCGTCAGCACCCGCGGAAGGCTCAACGTGCCGGACCAGCCGTGCTTCGTGCGCGCTCCGAAGAGAGGTTCGTCGAGGATCCAGGCCCACATGATGCGACGGCCCCGGTCGTCGACCAGGCTTTCCGGGGCGAAGAACGAGTTGTCGACCCAGCTCATCTGCGCATGGGTCTCGGGGTGGAACTGCTCGCCTCGCCAGTCGCCGACGTGGTAACGGCAGCCGAGGCGGTGACTGATGCAAAGAAGTACGTGCCTGCCGCCCAGCTCAAAGAGATCGGGGCAGGACACGTCCTCGTTGAGCGACACGCCCTCGACGCCGTGGGCGAAGAGATCGCCGGCGTACTTCCACTCGCCCTCAAGCGAGGGCGCCTTCGCGATGGCCGGCCGCTGGCCGCCGAAGATGGCGTAGTACGTGTCGCCTTCGAGCCAGCCGAAGGGGTCCCAGGAGCGGTACCTCCCGTGGTGCTCGTCCCCTTCCCGGGTCTTGGGCGTGATCGGGTTCGAGTCGAGTTTCTTCCACTCGTTCAAGTCGTCGTCGAGGGCCACCGCCATCGCGTTGCCCTGGCCTTTCTGGTGGTAACAGATCGTCGGAACACCCTCCCTGTTGAGGAAGCAGTTGCCGCTGTACATGCCGTCGAGCAGGCCGGTCGGATGGTGGTGCCAGTGGAACAGGTCCGTGCTCGACATGTGGCCCCAGTGGTCGGACTTCTTGCCCAGGCGGGTGTCCTGGAAGATGTAGAAGAGGTGGAAGCGATCCTTCCAGTAGATGGCCCCGTTCGGGTCGAAGGGCATCGCCACGCCTTCGGGGATCACGAAGTGATAGCCGGGACGTTCCGGGTCGCCCAGGATGCGCTCCCGGAGGTGGCGGGCGCTCTCGGCGGCCGCGTCAGCGATCTGCGAGAGCGTAATCGACACGCATCGCCACCCGCCGTCGGGCTCTCTCGTCATCCTGAACTCGAAGGAGCCGTTTCCGGTCGGTGAACGGAGCTTCACCGGGTCGACGGTTGCCGAGTCTCCGTCGACGACCACCTTGGCGTCGTCCAGCACGAAGCGCTTGTCCTGATCGGCGCCCCGGTCAGCCTGTTTGCATAGTTGCTCCTTCAGATCGCCCTTGGTCGTGCCGGAACTGCTTCGCCAAGCCTCCGCGAAGAAGGCGACCTGCCCGTCGACGTCCCCAGCCCTCGTCGCGGCGTCGTAGGCACGCAACGCAGCCAGGACCTCGTCGTCGGTCGCCCTGCTGGCCGAACGCCGCGTTGCAGCCGACTCGGAAGACACTGCGTGAACGTCCTAGCGGCCTGCGGGCGAGCCGAGGGACTCCAGGTGCCTCGCGATGAGCATCTTGATCAGAGACTGCCGGGGTACCCCCAGCCTCGAGGCCTCGCGATCGAGTGAGTCGATCATCCAGATGGGAAAGTCGACGTTGACTCGCCGCTGGTCGTAACCGGGTCGTCGTGCCTTCGTCACGTCGAGGTACTTCATGATGCTCTCGCCGGCATCGAACTTCCGGTCGAGCTCGAATTCCACAGTGTAGAGAGTTTACCTCCGCCGGTAGCTCTCGTGATGCGGGCGTGGCCCGTGCGCCTTCGAGGCCTCCAGGAGCTCCCGAGCCTCAGCCAGCCCCGGCCTGCAGAGTGGCGTACCTCCGGTAGTGCCCGTCGGGGACCGCCATCAGCTCCTCGTGGGTTCCCTGTTCCCGGATCTCGCCGTCCTCTAGGAAACAGATCCGGTCGGCGTTGGCGATCGTCGACAGCCGGTGGGCGATGATGATGACCAGCTTGTCCTTCGCCGCCTCGTGCAGCGCGTCGACGAGATAGGCCTCGGTCTCCGGGTCGAGAGCCGAGGTCGGTTCATCCAGGATGAGAATCCGCGCATCCCGGAGCAGCCCGCGGGCTATGGCGATGCGCTGCTTCTGGCCCACCGAGAGCTTGCTCGTGACCGTGCCGAGGTTCGTCCGGTAGCCGTCGGGGAGGGCGGCGATGAAGTCGTGTGCTCCGGCGACGCGCGCTACATGCTCGACCTCCGCCTCGGTCGCGTTCCGGTTCCCGTAGCGGATGTTCTCGAGGATCGAGTCGGAGAAGAGCTGCGTCTCCTGGAAGACGTAGGAGACCTGGTCGCGGAGGCTGTCGACCGACACGTCCTTCAGGTCGACGCCGTCGATCGAAACCGTGCCCTCCGTCGGCTGAAGGAACGCCGGCACCATGTAGGCGAGGCTCGTCTTGCCGGCGCCGGTCGGGCCGACGAACGCGACGATCTCGCCGATCCTGGCTTCGAGGTCGATACCTCGCAGCGCCTGCCGTCCGTCCGGATAGGTCAGCCCGACCCCCTCCATCGAGACCCCCTGGCGGATCGCCGGGAGTTCGACGCCCCCGCTCGTCTTCTCCGACGGCAGGTCCATCAGGAAGAACACCCGCCGCAGTCCGGCGATGTTGTTCTGCAGAACCGGGTAGATGAAGCCCGCTCCGCTGAACGTCGCGCTCAGGACGAAGAAGTAGTAGTTGAGGACGAAGTAGTCGCCGGCCGTGAACGTGCCGTCGATCACCCGTCCGGAGATGACGACGAAGAAGAGGACCTGGCCCAGCAGGAACGCCAGGCTGCCGAATTGCTGGTAGGTCAGCTTGAGCAGCGACTCGATGCGAAAGCGGCGGAAGGACTCCTCGCTCGCCTTCCTGAAGCGCTGGCCCTCCCGCTCGTTGCCGCCGAGGCTCTGCACGGCGAGCACGTTGCTCATGCCCTCTTCGATGTTCGAGGTCGTGGCGGCGCCCGAAGCGCGGCTTGCCTGGCTCCTGCGGCGGGCCATGCGCGCGAAGGGAGCGACGAAGACGAGCATGATCGGCAGCGACAGGGCGGCCAGCAGGATGACCTCGGGAGCGTCGCCGAAGTACGTGTACATCATCATCGCGCTGATCGTGATGCCGAGAGAGTGGGAGTAGAACTCGAGACCCACCTCGTAGAGCACGAGGCTGACGCTCGTCGTGTCGTAGAGGACGCGGTAGACGCTGTCGCCGATCCGCTGGTCGTCCAGGGTCGTCATCGGCAGGCGCTTGATCCGTCCGGCCAGTTTCGTTCGGAGGAGGTGGTTCACGGACTGGGTCAGACGCAGGTGGACCCGGAAGTCGAGGAGTCCGAGAATGCCCCCCATCAGGCCGGAGCCCCGGTTGGCCTCGTTCTCGGTCCGGGTGGCCGTGTCGTGCCCCTGGGCCAGCGTGCCGTGCCCCTGCTGCAGGAGGGTGGTGGCGCCGCCGGATGAGGCCGCGGATGCTCCTGTGGGCATCCCGCTCGCGGACCTGGCCGTGCCCCGGCTCGTCGTGAAGCCGAACACCGTCACCATGAACACGCCGAGCAGCAGGACCCAGAGCATGATCTCCACCGGGCCCTTGCCGGCCAGGAACAGGACGAACGGGGCCAGGTAGGACGGGAAGCCGGCCGCGTCCACGATGGGCATGCCCAGGATGACGTGGTCGACGACGATCTTGCCCGGCCAGGGCGCGACGAGCAGCCGGAAGACCATCTCCGCGGTCACGAGGGAGAACTTGGCGGCGATGCGCGCCTTGAAGAGGCGCATGTAGGAGAGCGCCCGCCAGAAGATGCGCAGGACCTCCCGGAACGGGATGTCGGTCGCGGTGTCGAGCGTGCTCGCCGAGCGATCGAGCTCTCGTTCTCCCTCCCGGAGCCTTGTCCGCCAGGACCGCGGGCGGCGCGGGAGTCGCGGGGAGGCTGCCGGTGTCGTCAGAGTGACTCCGGCAAGGCCGCTCGCCAGCCGGCGCGGAGGCGACGGGACAGATCCTCGACCTGTTCACGGCGAGCTGGGTCAGACGCCAGGTTCTCCCACTCGAACGGGTCTTCCTGGAGGTCGTAGAGCTCCCGCTCCGTCTCGCCGCCGCTCGCCTCGAGCGGAGCCCACTCCGTGTAGCGATAACGCTGGGTGCGCAGTGTGCGTCCGTGGAAGCGACCGCGCCTGGACTCCGAGAAGGCCGCCGACTTCCATGGGCGGGCCGGATCGTCGAGCAGCGGCCGGAAGCTCGTGCCTTCGAGTTCGTGCGCCGGCGCCGGCAGGTGGCACAGGTCGACGAGCGTCGGGTAGAGGTCGACGAGTTCCACGAGTCCGTCCGTGACCTCCCCGGCCTGCCGTCCGCTCGGCAGCCGGACGAGGAGCGGCACGCGGGTCGACTCCTCGAACTGGTACGTCTTGCGCCACAGGCCGCCGTGCTCGTTCAACTGGAAGCCGTGGTCGCTGGTGAACACGACGATCGTGGAGTCGGCGAGGTCGAGCAGTTCCAGGGCGTCCAGCAACTGGCCGACGTAGAAGTCGGTCATCGTGACCATCGCGTGGTACGCGGCGATGGCCTGTTTCTTCTGCTCTTCGCTGTGGGCGGCGTCGTCCGGGAGGATTCGGAACGCCCCGGTGGGCAGGTCGGCGGTGTCGTCCGGCGGCGTCTGCGGCAACTGGATCTCGGAGGCTGGATGCTGCTCGAAGAACTCCACGGGGCCGACCCACGGCTGGTGGGGTTTGTGGAAACCGGCCGCGATGAAGAACGGCTTGTCCCGGTTCCGGGCCAGCAACTGGACGATGCGCGTCGCCGTCGTTCCGTCCGGCGTCATGCGCGGTGATTCACGGGTCGCGCGCCACGAAAGGGGCAGACCCGCCGGCCGCCCGAGAGTTCTGAGGACGTCGGCGCGGGACATGCCGTTCTCGGAACCGTCGACCCAGGTGTTGTCCCGCTGCCCGGACAGGTCGACGCCGGGAAGGTAGCCCGGCAGGTGAAAGCGCATCTCGGGCTCTCGCGACAGGGCGAAGTTCGACACGTCCCACGAAACCACGTGCTCGAAGACGTTGTGCGCGATCTTCCCGACCCGCGCCGTGAAGTAGCCGTGATCGTGGAAGTGCTCGGGCAGCATCCGCAGGTCGTCTCCGATCGTGCTGCGGGGAGGCGTCTGCCCGTTGTGGATGCCCGTCGTGGCCGGTCGCAGTCCGCTCAGGAACGATGTCCGCGACGGGTTGCAGAGAGGGTTCTGCACGTAGGCGCGGTCGAAGCGAACGCCCTCGGCGGCCAGCCTGTCGAGGTTCGGGGTCTTCGCACCCGCGTACTGCGGGGAAGGCGCCGAGTCGAGGTAGGAACCGAGCGCGACGTTCAGGTCGTCGGCGACGATGAACAGGACGTTCGGACGCTCTTCGAGGCCGGCTTCCCGATTCGGCGCCGCGGTCGCCAGCAGCAACTGGTCCGAGCGGTCGCCGGACTGCGCGACGCAGGGCACGGCGAGCAGGGTTCCGAGCAACAGGAGTACGGATTGCCTTCTCATGGTATGCGTCCCGTCAGTCAATAGAGTTGCACCTTCCCGAGAAATGTCCATTGTCCCACTAGCGTCGCCGTCGAGAGCGAGCGTATCCGTGCCGCTGGTTCTGCTTGCAGCGCTGCAGGCCATCGTCGTCGCCTGTGCGCCCGGCAGTCGGGCCGAACGGCTCGATTCCGACGCCCTGGCGGCCCGGCCTCCCGCCGTCGGCGGCCCGCGCTACGGCGGCCACTTGCGCGTAGCCCACTCCCTCGAGCCCACCTCGCTCGACGCGATCCTCGGGCGGTCGGGCGCCGATGCCTATTTCTGGCGGCAGCTCTTCGATCAACTGGTCGACGCGGATCCGCGTCTCGATCCGCGGCCCCAGACCTCGCTTGCTAAGTCCTGGGAGATCGGAACGGATCCCGACACGATCACGTTCCGCCTGCGTCAGGGCGTCGTGTTCCACGACGGCACCCCCTTCAATGCCCATGCGGTGAAGGCCAACATCGAGCGGATCCTGGATCCTGCGACGGTCGCCACGCCGCGCGCATCGCTGGCGGTGATCGAGGCGGTCGAGGTGATCGACGACTACACCGTCCGCTTCGACCTGGCGCGGCCGTGGGGCGCCGGCTTCGGCATGCTGGCTGACCGGGGCGGCGTGATGAGTTCGCCGGCGGCGATCGAGGAGCTTGGCCCCGACTACGGCTGGAACCCCTCCGGGACCGGGCCGTTCAAGCTGAAGGAAGTGATCACCGGCACCCTGGTGCACTTCGTGAGGAACGAGAACTACTGGGGCCGCGACGAGCACGGCAACCAGCTTCCGTACCTCGACGAAGTGACGATCCGGGTGATCCGCGACGAGACGGTCCGCGCCGCCGCCCTGCGCACGGGTGAGATCGACGTCACGTACCTGCCCTACAAGGACGTGTCGACCTTCGAGCGCGACGAGCGCTTTCAGATGGAGACGATGCCGGGCGGCGGCATCGCGCTGACGCTCGTCTTCAACGTGAACAAGCCGCCGCTCGACGACGTGAACGTCCGGCTGGCGATCGCCCATGCCGTCGACCCGACCGTGATCAACAGGGCGATCTTCTTCGACCGGGCGATCGAGGCCGACGCGGGCATGTGGCCGGTGGGCTCCTGGGTCCACGAGCCGGACGACGAGCGGCCGTACTACGACATCGACAAGGCGCGCGCGTACCTTGCGAAGGCCGGTCGCGAGGGCGGCCTGGAGTTCACGGCGGTCACCCACCACAACCCCCTGCTCGTCTCCAGCGCCGAGGTGGTACGGGCGATGCTGAAGAAGATCGGCATCCACATGGACATCGACGTGCTGTCCAGCGGACCGGCGACCGAGCGGTTCAACCACGGCCAGGAGTACCCGATGTTCGTTACCTCCTGGAGCCGCTATCCCGAGCCGGACTGGATGGCGTCGCTGGCCTACAAGAGCGACGGCTACTACAACCCGGGCAACGTGCTGCGGCCGGACGTCGACGAGCTGGTGGAGCTTGGCGCCTCGTTCTACGACAACGAGGTCCGCAAGCGGGTCTACCTCGAGATGAACCGGACGGTGCTCGGCGAGGCCTGGTTCACGCCGCTTCTCTACGGCGTGACCTACGCGGCGGCGCCCGGGAAGGTGCGCAACCTCGACCAGTTGATGGGCTGGGACGGCAAGATGAACTTCGCCACGATCTGGCTGGAGGAGTAGCACCAGTCTCATGCGCAGCTACCTCGCGCGCCGCCTGCTGCAGGCGGTGCCCGTTCTCCTCCTCGTCACGTTCCTGGTCTTCGCGCTGATGCTCGCGATTCCGGGCGACCCGGCGCGCGCGTTCATCGGCCCCGGCGAGGCGCTCGACGAAGAGCAGTTGCAACTCATCCGGGAGCGTCACAACCTCGACGAGCCGGTCGTCGTCCAGTACCTGATCTGGCTCGGCAACGTCGTGCAGGGAGACTTCGGCCGCTCCACCCAGAACATGCGCCCGGTGGCGGAGGAACTCGGCGGCCGCGCTCTCGTGACCCTGCAGTTCGGCCTCGCCGCCTGGATCCTGGCGGTGCTGATCGGCGTGCCCGCGGGCATCGCCTCGGCGGTCTGGCGCGGCAAACCGATCGACTACGCGGCGACGGTGATCTCGATCGGCGGGGTCGCGATCCCGAACTTCTGGCTCGGCATCATGGCGATCCTGCTCTTCGGCGTGGGCCTGGGCTGGCTGCCGAGCCAGGGTTACGTGAGCCTCTTCGACGATCCGCTCCAGAGCCTGCGGCACATGATCCTGCCGGCGTTCGCGCTCGGTGTGACGAGCTGCGCCCTGATCATGCGGCAGAGCCGGTCGGCGATGCTCGAGGTGCTGGCCCAGGACTACCTGCGGACGTCCCGCGCCCGCGGCGCGCGCGAGCGCACGGTGATCTGGTCGCATGCCCTTCGCAACGCCCTGCTGCCGGTGGTCACGATCCTCGGCCTGCAGACCGGCCGCATCTTCGCCGGCGCGATCGTCATCGAGACCCTGTTCGGCATCCCCGGCACCGGCCAGTACATGGTGCAGGCGATCTTCGCCCGCGACTTCCTCGTCGTGCAGGCGGCGGTGTTGCTGATGGCGGTCGCCGTGCTGGCCGCGAATCTCATCACCGACGTCGCCTGCGCCTGGCTCGACCCGAGGATCAAGTTCGGTGGCTAGGAACGTGCGCCGCGAAACTGGGTACGCCGGCGCCTTCGCCGGCATCCGCACTACTGGGTGCGCCGGCGCCCTCGCCGGCTGCCGCCGAAGGCGGCCAACAGAACGCGCCGGCCGTCAGGCCGGCTCCATTCCTGGCGGCCACTCCCATGCAAACTAGCGCCCGCCATCCCACCGTCGAGCTGCTGCGCAAGCTCGCCGGCGTCCCCCAGGCGCTCGCAGGCCTGGTCGTCCTGGCCCTGATCGCGGCCGCGGCGGTCCTGTCGCCCTGGATCGTCCCGGTCGACGCCGAGGAGATGGACTTCGACAACCTGCTCTCGGGCCCGAGCGCCGCGCACTGGCTCGGCTCCGACCAGATGGGTCGCGACACGCTGGCACGGCTGATCGTAGGGGCCCGGATCGCGCTTTCCGTCAGCCTCGGCGCCGTCGGCCTCGGCGTGCTGCTTGGCGTGCCGCTGGGCCTGCTCTCCGTCTACTTCCGCGGCCGCGTCGACGACGTTCTGATGCGGCTCATGGACGCCCTGGTGGTGTTCCCGAGTCTCCTGATCGCCGTCGGTCTGGCCGCCGCGCTCGGCGGGTCGCTGCAGACCGTGATCATCGCCATCGGCATCGCCAACGTACCCTGGATGGCGAGGATCATCCGCAGCCAGGGCCTGTCCATCCGCGAGCGGGACTTCGTCAAGGCCGCCGAGAGCATCGGCCTCAGCCACGGCCGCATCATCCTGCGCCACATCCTGCCCAACTGCATCGCCCCGGTGATCGTCCAGAGCACCCTCAGCATGGGCTACGCCGTCCTCACCGAAGCCGCCCTCGGCTTCGTCGGCGTCGGCATCCAGCCGCCCACGCCCACCTGGGGCAACATGCTCCAGCAGGCCTTCCCGATGCTTGAGCAGCAGCCGTTGCTGTCGATCGTCCCGGGCGTCGCGATCTTCCTCCTGGTGCTGTCGTTCAACTGTGTGGGGGACGCGCTGCGCGACCTGCTGGAGCCGCGGTTGCGGGGGGTGATTCACTGAAGCTGTGGTGCTTGTGCACTGGGTGCGCCGGCGCCCTCGCCGGCTCTCCGGAAAGAAGTCGCCGCGAAGCGGCGAGCCTGCCGCTCGGTCAGTCGCTGAACGGATTCCGCAATGTCAGGGTCTCCACGACGTAGCCATCCTGCATGTCCTCGGTATGCAACGTCGTGCAGGCTCCGTTGAGCGCGGCGCGGATGACCAGGGCGTCCCAGATTGATACTCGATGCAGCCGGTGGAGATCGACCGCCGCGACCAGATCGACGGTGTTGAGGGTCACCACGTCGAAGCGGGAGTACTGGACGATGCGGTTCCGAGCGTCTTCGCTGCTCATGTTCAGTTTGCGCGTGGCGGCCGCGAAGAACTCCTGTAACACCTGGAGGGAGAGAACGCCCCGTCCTTCGTGCATGAGGCGGCGGATCAGCTCCCGTGCGCACTCGCGCTTCCGCGGGTCTCGCGCGTCGTCGGCGTAGATCAGAACGTTGGTGTCGAGGAACTCACGACCGTTCATGCAGTTCCTCGCGCGTCCAGGGACGCTCGGAACCGTAGCTCTCCTCGGCCCAGAGCGCGTCCAATCTCGCGACTACTGCTTCGGCGTCGTCGGTTCGGGTGAGTTCGTGGAGGTAGTCCCGCACGAGCTGGTTCAGGCTGGTTCCCCGGAGGGCGGCGATTCGCCGGGCCTCGGCGACGACCCGCTCGTCGATGGAAAGTGTGACGTTCATGACCACAGGATAGGTGTACACGGGATCCGTGTCAACGTCTGGGGCGGCGTGGGCATCAGGCGCGGCTATGTGCGGTAACGTGTCGTCCATGCTTCTGCGGCGACTGACGATGCTGCCGCGGCCTCGCCGATGGTGGCTGGCGGTTCCGTTCTGGCGGCTCTCCAAGGTCCTTGAGGCGGCCGGACACGCGGTCGCCGGCACCGACAAGGGCCAGCGCTGCCGCGAGTGCGGGTGCGACGACTGGAACGCCTGCTTCATACCCGGGGGCGTGTGTGAGTGGGTCGAATTCGAACCGGAACTGTGCTCCGGGTGCGCGGACTGACCCGGAGCTAGGGGCCGACACCTCCATTGGGGGAGCGGACGACGTCGGCGTCATCTGGGAGTGCGCGCTTCGGCCGAAGGGCCAGGTTGAGGAGGTCTCGGTGCGGGTAGAGCGGTGGTTGAAGAGCCGGGAAGTGGAGTTCGTTGCGGGCCGCGAGTGGCCTGGATCTCGAAGAGACGGATGAGGATCGCGACTTGGTGCATAGACGGCGTTCGCGGTCGGCTGGAGGTTCTGTGCCACTGGCTTGAACGGCGGCGGCCCGATGTCGTGGCCCTGCAGAAGATCCGCGTTCCCGAGGAGAAGTTCCCGACGGAGGTGCTCGCCAGCGTGGGCTATCGTTCGGAACCGCTTCGAAGGAAGTCGTGGTACGGCGTAGCGTTGTTGGCTCGGGACGATCTGCCGGCGCCCGAGATTCTGGAGCGGGGACTGCCGAGCGGGGACGGGCGGGACGACCGGCTGCTGACCGCCCGCGTCGGCGACCTTGTGGTTTCGTCCGTGTATGCGCCCTACGGCAATCCGGCGGTTCGCGGAAAGGACGGTGCGCTTGCCTACAAGGTCGCTTGGCTGGATCGCCTGATCGCTCACCTTGAGGAGCGAAGGGTCGAGTCGGACCGTTCCCTGCTCTGCGGCGACTTCAACGTGCTGCCCGATGTTCCCGCTAAGTCCAGAGTCCTGAACTGCACACCGGAGGAGCAGCAGCGACTTCGGGCAATCCGCGGGACCGGGTTCGCGGATCTCCACCGGCGCGCCAACCCGGATTCGGACAAGGGCCTCAACTTTGACTTCAATCCCCGGGTTCGGCCCACGGCGAGGCTGCAGTTGATCCTTGCCGGCGAGCGTGTCGCGGCATCTGCGTCGGAGGTATGGGTCGATGAAGAGTATCGAGCCCCGCTAGATGACCTGCCGGGCCGAACCTGGCCCGCGAGTGCTCCCGTGATCGTCGACCTCGGTGGTCCGTTGTAGAGGACGGTGAGGTGGTATCGACGAAGGTACAGTTGTGCTGGGGCGAGGGCAGTGAGCGACGACTACACCTATCGGGTCACTCGGTCGACCGAAGACGAAGAGTACTTGGGCCTTTGTGCCGAGTTCCCGTCTCTCAGTTGGCTGGCGCCGGGGTCCGACGAGGCGCTGGCAGGTATTCGGGAGATGGTTGTCGGCTGCGTTGAGGAGATGCGTGCGCATGGCGAGGAGCCGCCACCGTTCGGGGACAGGATCTATGCCGACGAAACCTCATAGGGCCAGCGACTATCTCAAGTCGCCGGAGGACGCGGCTGCGTATCTGAGTGCGGCAGTGGAGGAGATGGGCGATGACCCGCGCCTGCTCATGAAGGCGCTTCGCGATGTGGCGGAGGCGCAGCGTGGAGTAGCCGAGGTTGCTCGTGAAGCGGACGTGCTCCGGCACCTGGACGACTCGATCCGGGAGAACGAGGAGTTGGGGAAGCTCCTGGCGCAGTAGGTGGCGTAGGTGTTTCGCGGAGTCGGAACCGGCGCTGGCGCGCCGGATGCCGGCGGGGACGCCGGCGCACCCAGTCTGAATCGTCGACGGAGTTGCACACTGGGTGCGCCGACGTCCTCGTCGGCCTTCTGAAGGAGAACGCGCGAGGCCGGAGGCCTCGCTCCGCTTCCCGGCGTTACTGCTTCGCCTTTCGCCCCGAAGGCAGCACCCGGCCCTCCGGGTAGTCGGCGCCGGTGACGCTCGCGTCGACGGAGCGGTTCCAGGCGTCCAGCTCCGCGCGCATGCGGGCGGCGATCTCGGGTTGCTCTTCCATGAGGTCCCGCTCTTCGCCGGGATCGTCGACCACGTTGTAGAGCTCGAAGGGATCGGACGGGTCGGAGAAGAAGTTCCGCATCAGCTTGACGTCGTTGTCGAGCCAGGCGTGACCGCCGCTGGCGCGGAAGCCGATGGGCTGCTTCCGGCGGGCGGGCTCGGAGTCGAAGACGCCGGCGATGGAGATGCCGTCGTGGACGGCGTTGATCGACTCCGGGTCGAGCCCTGCGACCTCGATCAGGGTGGGGAAGATGTCCATCGTGCTGGCGGGGAAGCCGGAGATCCTCGGGGCGATGCTGCCCGGCCATTCGATGATCGTCGGCACGCGCAGGCCGCCTTCGTAGAAGTCCTTCTTGAAGCCGCGCAGGTGGCCGGTGGTGTCGGGGCGGACGCCGGGGTTCTCGGGACCGTAGGAGATGTCGGGCAGTCCGCCGTTGTCGCTGGTGAACCACAGCAGGGTGTTGTCGGCGATGCTCAGGTCGCGCAGGCCCTGGCGGAGGGTGCCGATGGAGCGGTCCATCGCAACGATCTCGGCGTGGTGCGTCCTTGAGGCGTCGTCCAGCTCGCCGAAGGGTTTCTCGTCTTCCGGCAGGGCGGCGAACGGCCGGTGCGGGGAGGCGTACCAGATCACCGCGAACACGGGCTTGCCGTTCTCCTGCTGCTCCGCGATGTAGCGCAGCGCCTCGTCGACCAGGACCTCGGACGAGTCGCCCTCGAACTGCTTCGGCACGCCGTTCTCGCTCAGCACCGGGTCCACGTTGAACTGGTTCGTGTGGCTCAGCCAGTAGTCGAAGCCGAGCTCGCCGGGGTTGTGGGGGTCGTCCGCCGGAAGCGGATTGTCGCCGGCCGGATGGACGTCGTTCAGGTGCCACTTGCCGAAGTGGGCGGTCGCGTAGCCGGCCTGCCGGAACGCCGTGGAGAGCATCTTCTCCTGCTTGTTGATCGAGTCGCCGACGCGGAAGGCTCCGGTGCGGTCGTTCGTGCGGCCCGTCATGACCGTCGCCCGGGTCGGAGTGCAGCTCGGCGCGCCTGCGTAGAACCGGTCCATGCGCAGGCCGGCCGCGGCCATCGCGTCGAGATGGGGAGTTCGGAGCACGGGATGGCCGTAGTAGCCGGTCTGCGCCCAGCCCATGTCGTCGGCCATCATCAGCACGACGTTCGGCGGAGCTTCTTCGACGGCCGCAGGTTGGCAACCGAGGGCCGCAACGAGCAGCACGGGGAAGAAAGGGCGGAAAGACTGCACCATGGGAAGGGCTCCAGGAACGCTCCAGAGTTGTTTCGCCGTCGCGATTTCTCACGCCGACACCGGGTTTTCCGTCTATCCTACGGTCGCGAGCCGACAAGACACTCTCTAGCTGGAGGACAACGACATGCACAAGTTCCGAGCAACGATTCCCCTGATCTTCACGGCCCTCCTGGTCACGGCGCTTCCTGCCCTGGCGCAGCGCGCGGACGACGCGGACCGGGCGAGCAAGAACGGCAAGGTCGAAGGGATGATCGACGGCGTCACCGTCACCCTGGAGTACGGACGACCAAAGGTGAAGGGCCGGACGATCTGGGGCGGCCTTGTTCCCTACGGCCAGGTCTGGCGCACCGGCGCCGATGAGGCGACCACGATCACCTTCAGCGCCGACGTCGAGATCGGCGGGCAGAAGCTGGCCGCCGGCACCTACGCCCTCTTCACCGAGCCGGGCGAGAACGAGTGGACCGTCATCTTCAACAAGGTCGCGAAGCAATGGGGCGCCTTCCGGCATGACGCCGGTCAGGATGCGCTTCGCGTGACCGCCACTCCGAAGACCATCGGCGAGCACGTGGAGGAGATGGAGTTCGTGATCGTCGATTCCTGGGTCGCGCTGCAGTGGGAGCGGCTCGCCGTGCCCTTCGAGGTGAAGAAGGCGGGCTGACCTTCTTGCTCGATCGGAACCGGGCGCTCAAATCCCGGGGTGAGCGGGTGCTCCCGGGTGGCATGTACGGTCACATGTCCACCTACCGGCTCCTGCCGCCCCGGTACCCGCAGTACTTCGACCGGGCGGAGGGCTGCCGGCTCTGGGACGCCGACGGCAACGAGTACATCGACTTCATGTGCTCGTTCGGGCCGATGATCGCTGGCTACGGCAATCCGCGCATTCGCGCCGCCGCGGACGCGCAGCGCGACCGGCTCGACATCGCGAACGGGCCGTCGCCGCTCATCGTCGACCTGGCGGAGCGCCTGGTGCGTCAGGTCAGCCACGCCGAGTGGGCCATCTTCGCGAAGAACGGCAACGACGCGACGACCGTCTGCAACATGGTGGCGCGTGCGCGGAGCGAGAAGCGGAAGATCCTCGTTGCCAAGGGCGCGTACCACGGTGCGGCGCCGTGGGCGAACCACATCTCGCGCGGCACGCCGGCGGAGGATCACGTCCACTTCCCGACCTACGGCTACAACGACATCGAGAGCCTGGAAGCGGCCGCCCGGGCGGCGACCGGCGACCTGGCCGGCATCGTCGTCTCCGCGTTCAAGCACGACGCTGGTTACGACCAGGAGCTCCCCGACCTTGCCTTCGCGCGCCGCGTCCGCGAGATCTGTGACGCCGAAGGCGCGGCGCTCATCCTGGACGACGTGCGGGCAGGCCTGCGCCTGTCGCTCGACGCGAGCTGGTCCGGGCTCGGCGTCCACCCGGACCTTTCGGCTTGGGGCAAGGCGATCGGCAACGGCGAACCGGTGGCGGCCATTCTCGGCAACGAGGCGTACCGCGAGGCTGCGACGCGCGTCTTCGTGACGGGCTCCTTCTGGTACCAGGCCGCGCCCTTCGCCGCGGCGATCGAGACGCTCGACCTGCTGGCCGAGGTCGACGCCCCGGCCGTCGTGGAGCGTCTGGGGCAGCAGTTCCGGGACGGTCTGGAGGAACAGGCGCGCCGCCACGGTCACGCGATCCGCCAGACCGGACCGCCGCAGATGCCGGCGGTCCTGTTCGAAGACGACGACCGGCGGGAGAAGGGGTTCGCCTTCTGCAGCCACGCCCTGGATCAGGGCGTCTACCTGCACCCCTGGCACAACATGTTCCTGTCCGTCGCGCACACGGAATCCGACATCGAGCAGGCGCTCGCCGGGACGGAGAAGGCGTTTCAGGCGCTCGGCTGAGCGGGTCCCGCGTCGTTCAGCCGCTTGACGTGGCGATTTCGTACAGCCGGTCCGAGATGTCCCGGACCGTCGATTCCATCTCCGGATAGAACTCCCCGCGGGTCGTCATCAGCCCCTGGTGCTGGGCCTGCTCCTTGCCGGGCATCGTGTTCGCCGTGTCGATCATCCCGCACATGTGCCAGCCGACGAAGTCTGGACGGGCGGTGGCGTTCTCCATGAACTCCCGCGTCCACAGGGCGCGTTCCGCCATGTCGCGCGCATGCTGGCCATGGGGATTGGGCATCGTCCCGGTCGGCGAGGTGTAGGCGGCGTCGCCGTTGAGAAAGGGCTGCCCCACGACGTTCGTCAGCCGGTCCATCGTGTCGCGCTGACCGTCCCAGCGGGCGTAGTGCTGGGTGTTCACGAGGTCGGTGTAACGGCTTGTCGTGGCGGCGATGGAGTGGAGCCCGTCCGTGTCGCCGTTGATCTTGTCGCCGAGGAAGAGGTGGTTCGGGTCGGCGCGGCGCAAAGCGGCCCTGGCGACGGAGTAGTAGCGGTCGACGCAGAGCAGCAGGAACGCCGCGTTGTCATTGCGCTCCGCCTGGTTCGAGGGGGCCTGATCGGGTCGCCAGTCCGTTGCCTCGAGCAGGCCCGACCATGCGGCGAAGCCTGTGCCGTAGGTGGCGTTGAAGCCGGACACGTCGCCGTAGCGCTCGCGCATGAAGTCGACGTAGGCCTGCTTGCCGGGCGCTTCGGCAGGGAAGTTGCGTAGCCGCCGGGGCCACGTGGTGCTGCCATTCCATTCCGCCTCGTTGTCGGTCAGGGGAGGGCAGTCCGCCATGCAGTAGCCGAGCACCATCGGGTCGTCCCGGTAGGGCGCGGCGACTCGCCGGGCCGTGCGCTCGCACAGTGCCTCGAACTCGGGCGCGAAGATGTCCGCGTAGGCGTCGGGCTGGGGCTTGAGGTAGTGGGACAGCACCAACGGCTCGTAGGGGGCGACGAAGGGGAACCGGGCCCGACCAGGCGGGTGAGTGAGCATCGTGGCGTTCGTGTGAATGCCCAGGGTGTTGAGGCCCAGCCGTCTCAGATCCGCCAGGGCCGCCTCGCGAAACCCCCTGTTCCAGGCCTGGTCATACGCGTCCTCCGCGCCGAATCGCCTCAGCCAGTGATCGCGGTTGTAGTCCTGCGCCCACCAGGACGCGTGGTAGTGGTTGACGCCCCAACTGATGAACGCGTGGCCTTCGGGAGTGACCAGCCACCAGCGCCGGCCATCGTGTTCGGTGCGAAAGAAGCCGGTCGCGTTGAGTTTGAGGCCGGTCCAGCCTCCGAAGCGGTCGCGATCGCCGGTCGTTTGCGTTGCCCAGCTCGGCAGTCCGAGGCAGGCGCCGAACCCGATCAGAGCCGCCTTGAAGAGATCACGGCGAGCTAGGCGCAGGAGCACAACGCCTTACAGGAATGCGAGGCGGACGAGTGCGGCCGCGGCCGGGGTCATCATGGCGAGCATGGCTCCAAGGAACCACTTGATTGTCGTCAGTTGACCTTCTAGCCCGTCCATCCGACCGGCTAGCCCATCCATCCGACCGGACAGACCGCTTTCCAGCGCGTCCATCCGACCGGCTAGCCCGTCCATCCGACCGGACAGTCCGCTCTCCAGACCGGATTGACCGCTTTCCAGCGCGTCCATCCGGGCGTTCAGGGTGCTGCTCAGCGTCTCCATGCGACCGCTGAGGTTGCTGTCCAGGGCGTCGATTCGTGCGTTGACGCTGCTGTCCAGGGCGTCGATTCGTGCGTTGACGCTGCTGTCCAGGGTGTCGATTCGTGCGTTGACGCTGCTATCCAGGGCGTCGATTCGTGCGTTGACGCTGCTATCCAGGGCGTCGATTCGAGCGTGGAGTTCCTGCCTGAGGCTCTCGTGGCGATCTCGCACTTCCTGTCTGAGCGCGTCGAGGGTGGAGACATCTACCTTGAGAACGGCCATGTCGTCCTTCGTCGCGAGTCGCTGCTCTCGTTTTGTCACCATGTCGACCAGCGCCTCGGCCTGGTTCGGTTCGAACCCGACCTCCTCGAGGCTGCGCCTGACTTCGTTCCATTGTACTGCTGTGCTCTGCATCTCCGGGTCCTTGTGCTGGTGGAGCTGGACGCCGCCCACCCTGCGCGGACGTTGTCCCACATAGGACCAGGACGGATTCTGTGTTCGTGTGCCGGCGGAGACGGCTCTACCGAACCAGTACGTACATCACGACCAGGGCGACGGCCAGCAAGGCCGCCAGCAAGCGCGGATCCAACACTCCCCGGATCTCCGAACGGGTCAGGAACGCGTACGGCTTGTCCCAGGTCAGGCCGTCGATCTGCTCGGCCTTCGGCGGCGGCGTCGCCAGGCTGACGGCCACGTAGATGACGCTCAGGATGCAGAAGTACCACCAGGCCTGGAGGAGGAAGGGGATCCCGAGGCCGTTCACGGGATCGGAGACGTACTGCACGCCGCCGAGGAAGCCGAAACCCATGTCGAACAGGAAGATGATGAAGCCGGCGACGAAGCCGAAGAGCAGCGTGAACGTGCCGGCCTGACGGGTTCCGCGGCGCCAGAAGACGCCCCAGAGCAGCACCGTGGCAATGGGAGGCGCGATGAACTGGGCCGGCAGTTTATTGATCGCCTCGAAGATGGAGCCGAACCTCTCTCCCTGTGTGGACCAGGCGATCGCGACGCTCATGACGACGACCGAGCTGATGCGCCCGATGCGCACCTGGGACGTCTCCGACAGGCCGGGCCGGAAGTGCTTGGCGATGTCGACGGCGACGAGCGTCCCGGTGCTGTTGACGGCGGCGGCGATCGTGCTCATCAGCGCCGCGAGCAGCGCCGCGGCCATGAGGCCGATGAGCCCGGTCGGCAGCAGCTCGGTGATCAGCGTCGGCAGAGCGTCGGTCGGCTCGTCGATGATGTCCTTGAACAGCACGTAGGCCAGCACGCCCGGCAGGACCATGAAGAGCGGGGGCAGGAACTTGAGCAGGGACGCGAACAGCGCGCCGTGCTGCGCGTCACGCAGGGTCCCCGCGCCCAGCACCCGCTGAACGATCGTCTGGTCGGTGCACCAGTACCAGAGGCCGAGGATGGGGAAGCCCAGCAGGAAGCCGTACCAGATCGACCCGGGGTCGAAGCCCTCTTCCCCGGGGAGGTGGATCATGCTGAGCTGGTTCGGCTTCGTGGCGGCGAGGAGGTCCCCGTAGGAGTCGATGCCCACGCCGGGAAGCCTGGTCATCGCGATGACCGTGATCAGGATGGCGCCGCCCAGGAGGATGACGGTCTGGATCGTCTCGGTAACGACGACCGCCCGCAGGCCGCCGACCACGGTGTAGATCACCGTGATGATCGAGATCATGGCGATCGACGCCAGCGACGGGATGCCGAAGAACCGCTCGAACACCGCGGCGCCGGCGTAGAGGCTGATGCCGATGTGGATCAGCATCGCCGACATGATGAACATGAAGGACAGCGTGGTCCGGGCGGCCGGGCTGTAGCGCCGCTCCATGAACTCGGGCAGCGTGGTGATCCGGCTCCTGAAGTAGATCGGCACGAAGACCAGGCTGAGCAGGATGATCGTGAAGGACGCCATCCACTCGTAGTTGCCCACGACCATGCCGACGCCGAAGCCGCTCTCCGCGAGCCCGACGAGGTGAATCGTCGAGATGTTCGAGGCGAAGAGCGCGGCGCCCACCACGGGCCACTTCAGGTTGCGGTTCGCCAGGAAGTACGACTCGCTGGTCTGCCGCTTGATCCCCCGCACCGACCACAGGCCGACGAACAGGATGCCCAGCAGGTAGACGACGATGATGAAGAGATCGACGGCCGCGATAGTCATTTGGACGCGGGCTACAGTACACCTCTGCGTTGGCACCCCGTCGACGGCGGCCGTCCTCGTGGAACAGTGGAGCCCGGCATTCGGCCTCCTTCAACCTGCCATACTGCCCCCATGCCGCGCTTCTTCAACACGACCGGCCCGGTCGTGGCGGAGGATCACTACCGCATTCCGCCGCTCGAACGGCTGAATCGGAACGAGGTCCTGGAGCTGATTCGGCAGAAGCGCTACTTCGTCCTGCACGCCCCGCGGCAGACCGGCAAGACCTCCGCTCTCCTCGCGTTGCGCGACCTGCTGAACAGCGGCGTCGAGGGGGATTACCGGTGCGTGTACGCGAACGTCGAGGCCGGGCAGGCGATGCGCGAGGACGTCGAAGGGGCAATGCGAGCCATCTTCGACGAACTGGCATCGTGGGCGCGCCTGACGCTTCGAGACGAGTTCCTCGAAGAGGTCTGGCCCGACCTCCTGGCAAGAACCGGCCCCGGCGGCGCGCTCGGCGCGGCGCTGACCCGCTGGGCCGAGGCCGACCCGCGACCGCTGGTGCTGCTGATCGACGAGATCGACTCCCTCATCGGAGACACCTTGCTTGCGGTCCTGCGCCAGCTTCGGGCGGGCTACGCACGACGTCCGCAGGGCTTTCCGCAGAGCGTCGTCCTGTGCGGGGTGCGCGACGTGCGCGACTACCGGATCCACTCCCGTTCCATGAACGAGATCGTCGCCGGCGGCAGCGCCTTCAACATCAAGGCCGAGTCATTGCGCTTGGGGGACTTCTCGGCCGAGCAGGTCCACTCGCTGCTCGCCCAGCACACGGAGGCGACCGGGCAAGCGTTCACGTCCGCGGCCCTGGAGGCCGTCTGGGCGCAGTCGCAGGGCCAGCCGTGGCTGGTCAACGCTCTCGCGGCCCAGGCCTGCTTTCGGGACGAGCTCGGTCGCGACCGCGACCGGTCCATCACCGAAGATGACATCGTCGAGGCCCGGGAGCAGCTCATCGCGCGCCGCGAGACCCACCTGGACCAACTCGCCGACAAGCTGCGCGAGGACCGCGTGCGGCGCGTCGTCGAGCCTCTGCTGAGCGGGGGCGACGAGAGCGACTCCTCCGCCAGGGACATCGAGTACGTCCGCGATCTGGGGCTGATTGCCCGCGATGGTCCCCTGCGTATCGCCAATCCGATCTATGCCGAGGTGGTGCCGCGCGAGCTCACATGGGCGGCCCAGGAACTCCTCCTGCAGGACACGGCTTGGTACGTTGATGCCGATGGCGGCCTCGACGTCAAGAAACTGCTCGGTGCCTTTCAGGAGTTCTTTCGGGAGCATTCGGAGCATTGGCTGGGGCGCTTCGACTACGCGGAGGCCGGTCCGCAGCTTCTGCTGCAGGCGTTCCTGCAGCGCGTAGTCAACAGCGGCGGCCGCATCGAACGGGAGTACGGTCTCGGCAGGGGCCGGACCGACCTGCTGATCGTCTGGCCGCGCGGCGGCGAGGGAGCGCCGCCCGGCGCCGCCGTGAGCCGTTACGTCGTCGAATGCAAGCTGCTGCACAAGAGCCTGGAACGGACGATCGCCGACGGCTTGGAGCAGACGGCCGCCTACATGGACCGCTGCGGCGGCCAGGCCGGCCATCTGGTCGTCTTCGACCGCGGCGAGGGGAAGACCTGGGAGGAGAAGATCTTTCGGCGCGAAGAACGCCGAGACGGCCGGGCCGTCACGGTGTGGGGGATGTGACTGCCGGGGCGCGGCTGCGCTTGGCGATGGGAGAATCCCGCATTCAGAGGCCGCCGCTGCCGGCATCGATTCCACAATCTTCGAGCGCAGATCGTCGCATGATCGTGTTCAATCGTCCTTGAAGATCATGTGGTCGCAGTAGTCGCAGACTGTCGGGAGAGTTGGGACCTAGGTTGCTCGGTGTCAGGTCCTCTCCACATCGCCAACATTGACCCTCGACCGTGTACTCGCAAATCACGCATCCGACGGGTTCTACGTCCATGACGTATGTGTTGAATCCGCACTCAGGACATTCGAAGACGAAGCCCTCCCCGCCGTGCTTCGCGTCTCGGTAGTTTGCGCCCCAGTAGTAGTCGTCGACCGCGCCTTCGATCAACGACTCTGCGCTGACGCGTGCCCCGCAGGTGCGACAGACAGCGTCCGCATGCTCTTGTTCGCGATTCTTGTCGTTTGCCTGCTCCAAGAGCTCGGACCTGCACTTCGGACACTCCCTTCGCCCTCGCCCTACAACAGGGGACAGCCACTCCACGCGATCGAACGTGGCCCTGCATTCTTGGCGCTCTCGAGCGTACGCTTGGTTCTCGTGGAGCATCGTCCTCCAGTTCTCTCCCAGCGCGTCGAGCGGCCTTACGTCCACAAGTCGGAACAAATGTGCCACCACCGGACACGCGTCCACGATCGTCTGGCGCACAGCATCGGGTGCCTGCCGGGTATAGCGGTGTTCTACGTCGTTCCGGAGTGCGTTGAGCTTCTCTAGGTTCTTGAGAGTGGATCGGTCCACCTTGACATCAAAGTCCTTGAACCGTCGTCCAATCGTCTTGAGGTTGATCGTGTTCTGGGAACTTGCCACGTACCTTACGCCTCCACGACCATCTGGCAATGGCCTGTAGCCTGCGGCAAGCACCGCCTCTTCGTCGACATTCGGCACAGTGCGGGCGAGGACTTCCTTGGCTAGCAGCAACAGGCCTGCGTGCAGGTTGCGGATCGCGGAGAGTGCTCGGGCCGGATCATCTGCCTTGAAGTCCTCTACGCCGATGCGAATGGAGTCGATCGCGTTGTCCAGGAGCTCGGATTCTCGCTTCACCGCGTGCGGGGAATCCGCAGCCATCTGGTGGCGGCCCTGACCCGCGCCGTTCCCGTTTCTCTCCATGCTCCCCGTTTCAGTCGAATCAGCCGGCGGGGTCAGAGCAGAGATCTACGGGAGTCAGGTCTTCGCTGCGGTCGGCACACACCTGTCCGCAGCGAGTCGAAGCACGCTCCGGTTGGCGTTGCCGTCCGACCCCGGGTCGGACTGGAGTTGCCCCGCTTTCGTGGACAGTTTGTGTTTAGGGTTCAGGCGGCGGCTTCGTAGTGTTCGTTGCAGGCTTTCTCGAAGTTGACGGGCGAGAGGTATCGGAGTGCGGAGTGGCGCCGATGGGGGTTGTACCAGCCCTCGATCCAGCGGAAGAGTTCGGTCCTCGCTTCGGCGCGATTCCGGAACGTGCTCCGATCCAGCAGTTCGCATTCGAGGCTGGCGAAGAAGCTCTCGGCCATCGCGTTGTCGTAGCAGTCTCCGACGGAACCCATCGAGACTGCGATGCCGGCTCCGCGGCAGCGCTTCCCGAAGGCCAAGGAAGTGTACTGGCTGCCTTGATCGGAGTGATGGATCACACCCTCGGGCCGGCGCTGGGCGATCGCCATCTCAAGCGCGCCGACGACGAGGTCCGTCGCGAGGGAGGAGTCCATGGCCCAGCCGACGATACGACGGCTGAACACATCCAGGACGACGGCCAGATACAAGAAGCCGGAGAGCGTCGGTACGTAGGTGATGTCCGCCACCCACAGCCGGTCGGGGGCGTCCGCCGAGAACTTCCGGTCGACCAGGTCCGGCGCCGGACGAGCGTTCCTGTCACGTCGGGTCGTGCCCGGCTTCTTGCGGCGGCTTGCGCCTGTCAAGCCGGACTCTCGCATCAGTCTGGCGACCCGCTTGCGGCTCGCGAAGACTCCTTCGTCGGCCAACTCGGCCTGAATCCGCGGCGCGCCATACGTACCCCGGCTCCGTCCGTGAATCGCCCGAATGCGCTCGGCGAGAACGCCGTCCGCCTTGTCCCTGGCGGACCGAGGGCGTTTCAACCAGGCGTAGTACCCGCTCGTGGAGACGCCGAGCACGCGAGCCATCGTCGTGACGCGGAACTCGGCCCGGTGCGCTCTCATGAACCGGAAGACCCCTTCGGTCCCGTCTCCCGAGCGAACCAGGCCGTTGCTTTTGCCAGTATCTCCCGCTCTTCCCGAAGCCGGCAAACCTCGCGGCGCAGGCGCCGCAGCTCGGACCGCTCCGCAGTCGTCAGGCCGTCAACGCGCCGGCCTTCGTCCCGGTCTGCCTGCCTCACCCAGTTGCGGATCGACTGCGCTGAAGGCTCGAACTCCCGGGCTAGATGGTCCGGGCTGCGCCCGGACCGGACCAGATCCACCATCTGCTGCCGGTACTCTGCCGGGTACCGGGGTCTTGATCTTGGCATCGTGGATACCTCCTACTCAAAGGATGTCGTGTCCACGAAACCGGGGCAAGCTCAGACAACACCTTGATACCGGCGAACAGGGCCGCCAGTTTGTCGGAGTCGAGGCAGTTGGAAAGCCACGGCGAGAGTGGTTCAGGCCGTGGTCGTTGTCGAGAGCCCTGGTGGCCTAGCTCCGCGCGCTAACCCGGTCAGGACATAGTCGAGGAAGCCGAGAACCAGGAAGCCGGCGACCAGCCCCGAAACGACGATGAGCAACTTGCCCACAGTAGTCAGGGCACACAGTGGGGGAAGTGCTTCTCTACAAGCTCTCGGTCGCGGTCGGTAACGGCCCAGTTGAACGCTGCGTTGTCTTGGTGCACTGCAGATCGCACGTAAAGGCCGAATGTCTGTGTACTCGACATGGCCATGCTTGCAGTCGGCTTGGTGGCGTTCCGACCTTGCTCCTTGACGCTCGCTCCGTCGACTCGGACCTCCAGAATCTGATCGTCAAGGTCGAGTCCGCCGTCCCAATAGGCCCACCAATCGGAGTCTGGCTCACTGCCGATCTGACCAACCATCAATGTCAGGGAGCAGTCTCTTCCCAGCGATAGGAGCCCGAGCAAATCGTCCTGATCGCTACGCAACGCAGGAGCGATGGGCGATGTGATCTCGTCCAAGAACGGCACCTTCTCCCCCCAGTCGTTCTCGCCAGGTTCAAACGTCCACTCTGTGGCTTTTGCCGCTTGACTCACCGGCCACGGGTACCCGTTGGACCTTGCGATCTCCATGGCTTCCGCCTCCAGTTTGGTCGTTGCCGAGAAGGAGCATGGGCGCGCAGGTGCCTCAGTGTCGTGAGTGAAGTAGACTCTCTGGAAGATCCGGGAACCCCCAAAATCCGCCGATTTCGGTGCTCCCCGCAACATAGTGCGAGTAGCCCGCTGCCTGACAGGCACTAGCAGCACGGGCAGCGAGGAGCTGCTGTCGCCCCTTTCTGCCGTGAAAGGCCGAGGCAAACACACTGACCTCGCACTCGTTCGGCGCAAGGCACTCCAGCCACTTGGGGGTGATCTTGGCTTGGCCGTGTCCTTCTACAGGGAGCATGAACGTGAGCGCTAGCGCGGCAAACAGGCAGGACTTCATGTCCAACTTCCAGAGCGTTCGGATGAGTTTGGTCATACGTTGACTTTCTCGTAAGGGAGCACTCTTAACGTGTCTCTCAGACGATGATGTCGTCGACGACCAGGCCCTCGACGTCCGTCAGCCGGAAGTCGCGCCCCTGGGAGCGGTACGTCAACCGCTCGTGGTCGAGTCCCAGGAGATGCAGGATCGTGGCGTGGAGGTCGTGGATGTGAACCTTGTCCTCGATCGCGTAGTAGCCGTAGTCGTCGGTGCGGCCGTGGCTGTGGCCGGGCTTCACGCCGCCGCCGGCCATGAACATCGTGTAGCCGTGGGGGTTGTGGTCGCGGCCGTTGCGGGCCCCGGCTTCGGCGCCGGGAGTGCGGCCGAATTCGCCGCCCCAGAGCACCAGGGTCTCGTCCAGCAGTCCTCGTGACTTGAGGTCCTTGATCAGGCCGGCCACCGGCCGGTCGACCTCGGCGCAGCTCTGCGGCAGGCCCGTGATCAGGCCGGAGTGGTGGTCCCACTTGGAGTCCGGCCCGTGGGTCGCCTGCACGAAGCGGACGCCGGATTCCGAGAAGCGTCGGGCGAGCAGGCAGCGGAGCCCGAAGTTCCGGGCCACCGGGTCGTCGAGGCCGTAGAGCCGCCTGGTCGCCTCGGACTCGCCCTCGATACTCATCAGCTCGGGCGCCTCGGTCTGCATGCGGAAAGCGAGCTCGAACGACTCGATGCGGCCCTCGAGCGCCTGGTCGGGCCCGGTCTGCTCGAGTTGACGGCGCTGCCAGCGCTGCAGGAGGTCGAGTTCGCTTCGCTGGACCTCCGGCGACACGGATTCGTTGTCGAGGAAGTCGATCGTCGCGTCTTCCGTCTTCATCCGCGTCGTGCCGATCGCGGTGCCGTTGTAGGCGGCTGGTAGGAAGGCCGACGAGTAGTTCTGGACGCCGCCGTGCTGGTACGAGGGGCAGATCGTGATGAAGCCGGGGAGGTTCTCGTTCTCCGTGCCCAGTCCGTAGGCGATCCACGAGCCCATCGACGGCCGCACGAAGCGGTCGCTGCCGGTGTTCATCGCCAGGATGGCCCCGCCGTGGGCGGCGTTCGTGCCCCACATCGAGCGGATGAAGCAGAGATCGTCGACCACCGAGGCGATGTTGGGCATCAGTTCGCTCACCCAGGCGCCGGACTGGCCGTGCTGCTTGAACTCCCAGGGGCTCTTGAACAGGTTGCCGGTCTCGTTGAACTGCACGCGCGGCTTGGCGAAGGGCAGCGGCTTGTTGTCGTCGCGGATCAGCAGCGGCTTGTACTCGAAGAGGTCGTGCTGCGACGGCCCGCCGTGCATGTGCAGGAAGATGATCCGCTTGGCCTTCGGGGCGAAGTGCGGCGGGCGAGGCGCGAGGGGGTTCCCGGGCTCAGCGGCCAGGAGGTCGCGCTGCAGCAGGGAGGAGAGCGCCAGGCCGCCGAAGCCGCAGCCGCAGGTCTTCAGCATCTGGCGGCGGGTCAGGGGTGGCGGCTGGTAGTGGGGGTAGCGCATCGTCGGGGAGTGTTGAAACCGGAAATCTAGTTGATGTAGATGAACTCGCTGGCCGCGAGGATGACGTGGGCGAGGCGGGTCCAGGCGTGGATCTCGCCCTCGTCCGCCGGCGCCCCGCGCCGCATCTCGTCGAGGAAGGCGAGGCTGTCTTCGATCTCGATGTCGTCGGCCGGGCGGCCGTAGGCGCGGACGAAGGCGGTGTCGATTCGATCCGCGGCGCTCGCGCCCTCTAGCTCCAGCAGTTGCCGCGCGAAGCCGAGCGCCGCCTCCTCGACGAAGGGGCTGTTCATCATCAGCAGCGCCTGGCGCGGCACGACCGTTTCGGATCGATCGCCGACCGAGTCGCTGGCGTCGCCGAAATCGAAGCCGCCGAAGATGTTGTAGATCGCGGTGCGCACCACCGGCATGTAGATCGAACGCCTGGGCGCGTCGTAGATGTCGACCCGGCCGAGGGTGCCGGTTTCGCCGAAGACGTAGCCCCTGGCGTCGTACTCCTCGACTCTTCCTCCGATCGTCAGGTCGAGGCGGCCAGCCAGTTGCAGCAGGGCGTCCCGGATCGGCTCGACCTCCAGGCGGCGCCGGTTGTTGCGCCAGAGGAGGAGATTCTCCTCGTCGACCGCGGCGTTGGCGGCGTCGTAGTCGCTCGACAGCCGGTAGGTGCTCGACAGCATGATGTCGCGGTGCAGGTTCTTGAGCGACCACCCGCCCTCGACGAAGCGCCGCGCCAGCCAGTCGAGAAGCTCGGGGTGCGTCGGTTCGCTGCCGATCGCGCCGAAGTTGCTCGGCGTGTCGACGAGGCCGCGGCCGAAGTGCCAGTGCCAGACGCGGTTCACGATGACGCGGGCGGTGAGCGGGTGCTCGGGGTGGGTGATCCAGCGTGCCAGTTCGAGCCTGCCGCTGGCGCCGGCGGCTACCGGCGGAGGCGGCACGAGGTGGTCCGTGACCTTCAGGAATCCGCGCGGCTCCGGTTCGTCGGCGAGGTTCACATGGCTGCCGCGGATGTGCACGGGCAGATCGACGATCTCCGCCTCGTCCACCGCCATCGCGTACGGCGGCGCGGGCGGCGATGCCTCCTCCAGGCGTTCGACTTCGGCGCGCAGCTCGGCGAGCCGCTCCAGCGCGTCCGGCGGGTAGAGCTTCTCTTCCTCTTCCTGGTCGAGACAGGGAATGCAGAAGTAGCCGTCGTAGACCAGCCAGCGCAACTCCTCCTGCTCACGCGGCAGCCTGAAATCCGAGGGCGCGAGTTCGTCCTCGTCCTTGAGGCCGAGTCGCATGAGGTGCTCTTCCCAGGCGATCTCGACCGTCGCGAAGAGGCTCGCGTAGCGCCAGGCGACCTCCTCCAGCGTCTTCGGCGCCGGCCCGCGGACGAGGCTCCGGGTCAGCGGCGCCGTCAGCACCTTCTCCGAGGCGATGATCGCCCGCAGCTCTTCGGTCACCTGCTCGTAGCGATCGGGCGAGGCGGCGGCGTAGGCGTTCCAGATGACGAAGACGGCGCTCGGGCTCGGGGCGTCCCCCTCGACCGGCGGGCCCTCCCGGTAGCGGTAGAAGGCCCTGACCCAGCGTTCGAGGACCGGAGGTTCCAGCCCGCGGCCTTCGGCAACCCGGGCGATCGTCTCGCGCGCCTCTTCCTGCTTCGCCTCGTCGTCGCTCCAGCTCGCGTAGGCCTCTTCCACGGCGAGCAGATACTCGGCGAGGGCCGCGCGGCGCGGACGGCGCAGGACGTCGTTCTGCTCCTCGACCACTTCGTCGACTTTCTCCTGCGCTTCGGCGACGAGCTTCCGGGCCGCCTCGTACTCGGCGAGTTCGTCGTCCGGGGCCAGCGGCCGCTCCAGCCAGCGCATGCCGGCGGCGTCGCTCATCGTCGCGGTCGAGCGCAGGACGCCGGCCATCGCGTAGTAGTCGGCCGTGGGGATCGGGTCGAACTTGTGGTCGTGGCAGCGGGCGCAGCCGACCGGCAGGGCGAGGAAGGCGCGGCCCACGGTGTTGACCTGCTCGTCGACGATGTCGATCAGCATCTTGTCCACGTCCTGCTCGGCTAGCACCTTGGGGCCCAGCATCAGGAAACCCGTGGCGGTGATCTGCTCGAAGCGTTGCTCGTCGGTCTCGGCCGGCATCAGGTCGCCGGCGATCTGCTCGCGGACGAAGCGGTTGAAGGGCTTGTCGCGGTTCAGGGAGTCGACGACGTAGTCGCGGTAGCGGAAAGCGTTGGGGAAGGCGATGTTCTCGTCGAGGCCGTTCGAGTCGGCGTAGCGGGCGATGTCGAGCCAGTGGCGGCCCCAGCGTTCGCCGTAGTGGGGCGAGGCGAGAAGCCGGTCGACGACCTTGGCGAAGGCGTCGGGGCTCTCGTCGGCGAGGAAGTCCTCGATCTCGGCTTCCGACGGGGCCAGGCCGATCAGATCGAACGTGGCTCGTCGGAGGAGCGTGCGCTTGTCGGCTGGCGCCACCGGCGCGAGGCCGCGTTCCTCGAGCCGCGCCAGGATGAAGCGATCGAGGGCATGGCTGACCCAGGCCTCGTTCTCGACGTCGGGGAGCGCGGGGTCTTCGACTCGCCGGAAGGCCCAGTGCTCGCGGCCGGGGCCGTAGTCGAACATTTCGGCGGCTCTCGTGGCGACCACCGTCTGCTCCCCGCCGGTGCGCGGGTCGGGAGCGCCACGCTGGATCCACTGCTCGAAGTCGGCGATGACGTGCGCCGGCAGCTTGCCGTCCGGCGGCATCTGAGTGAGACCCTCGTAGTGGAGCGCCTCGATCAGCAGGCTGTCCTCGGGCGACCCCGGGACGATCACGGCGCCGCTGTCGCCGCCGGCGCGGACGCCTTCCGCGTCGAGCAGTATGAGCCCGCCGCGGATCTTCGCGGGATCGCCGCCGTGGCACTGGTAGCAGCGCTCGACGAGGACCGGCCGGATCTTCGACTCGAAGAACTCGAGGTCGGCGGGATCGGTCTCAGCGGCGCCGGCGACCGTGCCGACCGCCGCCAGCCAGGCAAGGAGGAAGGGCGCAGCGCGGATCATTGAAGGCTCAGGACTGAACGGCGCAGTCTACCAAGCCCGCGGGCCACACTGGGTGCGCCGGCGCCCTCGCCGGCTCCGCTCTCCGCACCTACTTCCGTGTCACGTACACGTAGTAGGCGCTCGCGATGACCTCGCGGCCTTCGTCGAACCAGGTGTGCAGCGCCATCGGCCCCTCAGGCAAGGTCACCGTGAAGGTGGCCTCCGTGTCGTCCGAGTCGACCGCCGTCCTGAGCCCTTCGAAGCCGTAGGGCGGCTTGTCGCCGATATCCAGGTGATGGTGGTCGCTGATGAAGATGCGGGCCGAGGTGATCGGCAGCGCCGTGCTGCCCTCGGGCGCCGACGCGAGCGGCACGTCGATTTCCCGGGGCCAGCGCCGGAGCGCGAACTCGTACTCGCCCGCCTCGGCCACGTCGAGCAGCCAGTACCCGGTCTTCCGCGTTCCGACTCGAATCTGTCGCTGCTGGTCGACGAAGACGTCGAGCCACTCGCAGCCGGTCAGCATCATCGGGTTCTCGGTGTCGTCGCCGATGACGATCCGCTGTGGTTCGTTGGCGATCGGGGCCACTTCGTCCCACCACTCGTAGAGATGGTCCCGCATCCTGGCGACCACTTCAGGGTGCTGGTCGATCACGTTCGTCGTCTGCAGCGGATCGGATTCCAGGTCGTAGAGCTCGCGGTCTTCGAGCAGGCGCCAGCCCTTCCAGAGGACCCCCGCGTGACTGCGGGTGAGGATCGACTGGGTGTACGGCGAGGGGTAGTTGAATCCTGACGGCATGCGGCTGTAGTTGATGATCAGCATGCGGTCTTCCGGAACGCTCGCCTCTCCGCGCAGAACGGGGGCGAGGCTCGTGCCGCTCATGTTCGCGGCTGCCGGGGTTTCTACTCCGGCGAGGTCCAGGAGCGTCGGCAGGACGTCCTGGACCTGGGTCAGGCCCGTTATGTCCTGCGGGTCCGCCAGGTTGCCGTTCGGCCAACTGATGAAGAACGGCACGCGATGGCCCCCTTCCCACAGCTCGGTCTTCATCCCGCGCATCCCGGCGTTGAAGTAGAGCGGGCCGTGGGTGCTGCCGTTGTCCGTCATGAAGATCACGATCGTGTTCTCTCTCAGCCCTTCGTCCTCGAGGAAGTCGAGAAGCCTGCCCACGTTCGTGTCGATGTTCCGGACCATTCCCAGGTACCGACTCAACCGGGTCTTCAGCGCCGGGCTCATGTCCGTGAACTCGGGCCGGGCCAGCGCGGCCGCCAGCGCGGCTTCGTCCTCCTCCTTGGCGATCAGCGGGCCGTGGGGCGTGTTCGGAGCGATGTAGGTCAGAAAAAGCGTTCCGGCGTCCGCGGAGCGCTTCATGTGGTCGATCGCTTCGTCGAAGAAGATGTCCGTGCAGTACCCCTTGAACGCCTCCCGCCTGCCGTTGCGGATGTAGGTGTCGTCGAAGTAGTCGTTGCCCCAGAAGTCGGGCACGGAACCGATGTGGGACGAGGGGAACCACACGGTCTCGTGGAATCCGCGGTCTTCGGGCCGGAAGGGGTAGTTGTCGCCGAGATGCCACTTGCCGAACACGCCGGTGCTGTAACCCGCTTCGGCGAAGATGTCGGCCATCGTCGGGATCTCCGGCCGCAGGAGCGCGCGGCCGCTGCTGACGTTGATCGCCCCGTTCCGGGCGGCGTCCATGCCGGTCAGCAGTTGTCCGCGGGTCGGGGTGCACATGGGCGCCACGTGGAAATCGTCGAGGCGGACGCTTTCGCCGCGCAGCCGGTCGAGATGCGGCGTCTCGAGCACGGGGTTGCCGTGGGCCGACAGTTCGCCGTAGCCCTGATCGTCGGTCATCACGATGACGACGTTGGGCGGCTGGGCGAAGGCGGTCGCGGCGAGAGCGGAGAGAAGAACGCCGGGAAGAGACGTTGCTAGCCTCACGATCGAGTCTCCATGGTGGGTGTTTCCAAGAGCGGGCGGTGCCCCGCAGCGTAGCGGAGACGTCCGCGGACGCGGTGCCGGCGTGACCTCGTTCCGCGACCGCTACGGCGTCGAGGTGCGGCCGGTGGCGATGGACCTTGCCAGCCCCGATCTCGCCGCCGCCCTTGCCGCCGCCACCAGGGCCTTCAACGCGATCCTCGGCGAGGGTCTGTGGCAGGAGCTTCGCGAGCAGGGTGTCGACGTGGTCGCCTGCTGCGCCGGCGCGGTCGAGACGCCGGGCTACCTGCGCTCGGGAAAGGGCCGCGTGCCCGGCATGCTCGATCCCGGGACGGTGGCGCGGCGAACGCTCGACGCGCTCGGCAAGGGTCCCCGGTTCGTGCCGGGGCTGGTCAACCGCCGCAAGGCTCCGAGAACGCCGTCCCGTCCGTGATCGCAGCCGCCGCCATGCCCGGGCCGTTCTCGTAGTCCCTCACCCGGCCGGTAACGGTGTCAGTGACGCGGATCCGATAGCCCAGGTCCGTAGCCGAGGCCCCGTACACCCAGACGTGCTCGTTCACGCCGCAGGCGTCGAGAACCTTGACCAACATCTCCCAGTTGTCGCCGCGATCAAAGGAGAAGTGGAACAACGCCGACTCGTTCGTGCCTTCGCGCACTACCTTGCCGGGGCCGTTCTCGCCGCCGGCCGTCCACCAACTCGCCGTGACCGCGAACCGCGAATCCTGGAGACAGCGGGTTTCGTCGTCCGCCACGCAACTGCCGGCCGGCGCCGCGGCTTCGACCAGCAGCGTCCGCGACGCGGTCAGCTCGCGCGCATCGTCGCTCACCCGCAGAGTCACCGTGTAGAAACCCGGCTCCGACCAGGTACGGCGAACGGTCGCGCTTCGCTGCTGCCGCCCGTCGTCGCCGAAGTCCCATTCACGCGACCGCACGTCGCCGGTACTGGTGTCGATGAAACGCAACTCGGCATCCGTGAGAGCGCGGCAGAGATCTTCGTCGCAGTTCGCCCCCTCAACGTCGAAGGAGGCCGCGGACAACGGCTTCGGCGCCGGTTCCGGTTCCGGTTGCGGTTGCGGTTGCGGCGTCGGTCCCGGCGTCGGTCCCGGCGTCGGTTGCGGCGCGTCGTCTTCGTCTTCGCTGGGAGGCGGCGCCGAAGGCCCCGGCAACGTGCCGCTTGCATTCTGAATCGTGCCCGTTGCAACGGTCGGGAGAGGGACGACGATTCTCGCCCAGTTCGGGGTGTCGGTCTCCACGATCACGCGAAACGTCTCGTCGTTCTCCTCGATTCGGTCTGCTACGGTGGCCACTTCGATCGTCCCACTTGCCGAACTCGCCCCCGGGGCGATGCCCGGAATCATGACGCTGCCGGAATGCCGGTCGGGCGAAGCCGCATAGTCCGCGCCGCGTTGAGCCGTGACGTCCTGCGTTCGATAGACAACCCTGAGGCCGCCACCGCCGCGCGCCGGCCAAACCGAGTGGGTCACCTTGAAGTTCAGCGGTTCCCCTTCCGCGGCCGTCGCGTCCTCGATCCGCACACACCCCCAAACGGCGAGCAGGTGTGACAACCGGAGAGTCTCCAACGCGGTCGGTAGAGTTTCCGAGGCCGTCAGATTCGTTTCGCACAGGGAGAGCACCTCGAGGTCGGTGAGACTCCCCAACTGGCTGGGGATGGAGCCGGTCAAACCGTTCCTGGCGAGGTGGAGTCGCACCAGCCCGGTGACGCTGCCCAGGGAGGCGGGAATGCTCCCCGTCAACCTGTTGTCGTGCAGGTAGAGAAACGCGAGTCTGGTGAGGCCGCTCAGGTCGGGGATCTCCCCTGTCAACTCGTTCCGATCGAGGAAGAGATGAGAAAGGCCGGCGGGAAAGGAGGCGGCGTCGATCGTCCCCGTCAGTCTGTTGCTGCCGAAGTTGAGAAGCCGGAGGTTGGTGAGTGCGCTCAGGTCGGGGATCTCCCCCGTCAAGCCGTTGTCGTTGAGGTAGAGCCATGCGAGTTTGGTGAGTGCGCTCAGGTCGGGGATCTCCGCTATCAACTCGTTGTTACTGAGCCGGAGCTCCCTGAGTTCGGTGAGTGCGCTCAGGTCGGGGATCTCCCCCGTCAACTCGTTGTCGTTGAGGTAGAGGAAACGGAGGTTGGTGAGGGCGCTCAGGTCCGGGATTGGCCCGGACAGGTCGTTGTGCTGCAGAGCCAGGGTGATAAGGCTGTTGAGGGCGCTCAGGTCCGGGATTGGCCCGGACAGGTCGTTGTTGCCGAGGAGTAAACGCGTGAGTTTGGTGAGGGCGTTCAGGTCGGGGATCCTCTCGCTCAACTGGTTGTTGCGGAGGTCCAAACGCGTAAGTTCCGTGAGCTTCGACACGCCGCCGGGAATGGTCCCGTTGAGGTTGCCGCCGTCCCGCGAGAGTTTGGTGACGCGGCTGCGGTCCGAGGCCCTCAGGGTGATCCCATCCCAGGAACCGATAGCGACATCGGTAGCCCAGTTCAGGGTCCCGGTACCGCGCAGAGCGTCCTTGATGCTGAGCAAGGCCGTGCAATCGGCGGTCAAGGCGGCGGCGTCGGTCGGGCTGCTGCCCGTGATCGCCACGTCGGTGGGCTGGCACGTCTGCGGGGCGGCGGGGGCGGCGACAAGCGAGCCGCACAGAAGCAGCGAGAAAACGGGGATGGAGAAACGAGGGCGGTGGGTACGGTGGGTGAGGGACATCGTTTCGGCAGATGCCGTATTTTGACGCCTTGAGTCTGATGTGTGGGCGATGAATCAGCGCAATATGACGATGATTTAGCGTTTCATGCGCGTTGCCGGACTCGGCTCCGGTCGCACCTGGCTGCCAACCGCGAGCCAGGCGCCTGTTCCGCCAGCTCGCGGTCGGCTCCCTCAATTACACATTGATCCATGCCCGTCACGACCCTGTTACGCTCCCCCGCCATGAGCGACGGGATCGAAAGCTACGCAAGAGGGTCGGGACACGGTCTCTTCGCCGACGTAGTACAAACCCTTACAGATAAAGGACATATCGTGGCTTTGCACGGCTGGAGGCGGTATCTGGGCGGCGGCGGCCCCGGACCATGCCTTCTCTTCCTGGCTGCCGCCCTCGTCGCGTCCGCCGGCTTCGCCGCGGACAAGCGGCCCATGACGATCGTCGACCTGATCGACGTACCGGGGATCGGCAGTCCGCGCATTTCACCGGACGGCGCCCGGCTCCTCTACACCCGCAGCGACACGGACTGGAAGGAGAACGGCCGCAACACCCACATCCGCCGGATCGCGATGGACGGCACGGGAGACGTTCGGTTGACGTACGGCGAGAAGGGGGAGCGTAGTCCGCGCTGGTCCCCGGACGGGAACTACGTGGCGTTTCTCGCGACCCGCGGCGAGGACGAGTTCGCCCAGATCCACCTCCTGCCGAACGGGGGTGGGGAAGCCTCGCCGTTGACCAGCCACGAGAGTTCCGTTCAGACCTTCGAGTTTTCGCCGGACGGCGAGCACATCTTCTTCGTCGCTTCCGACCCGGAGACCCCGGAGGAGAAGAAGAAGGACGAACTGAAGGACGACGTCTTCGCCTTCGACGAGGACTACAAGCAGCGCCATCTCTTCCGGGTCGCCTGGACCGGCGACGACCGGGGCAGCGTCGAGAGGATCACGGAGGGCGACTTCTCGGTCGTCGGCTTCCGGATCTCCGTGGACGGCGGGCGGATCGCGCACCACCGGGCGCCCTCGCCGCTCTTCGACAACAGGGACGAGGGCGAGGTCTGGCTCATGGACGCCGACGGCGGCAACGCCCTCCAGCTCACCGACAACACGGTGACCGAGTCGGGCGCCGAGCTGTCGCCGGACGGGAGGTGGGTTCTGTTCACCTCCACGTCCAGCGCTGATCTGGAGACGTACTACAACGGCAACATCTTCGTGGTGCCGGCCGCCGGCGGAGCGCACCGTCTGCTGTACGAGGAGATGCCCCACGAGGTCAACGGCGCCCGCTGGGCGAACGACGGCACGATCTACTTCACCGCGAATACGGGCGTGCGAAGCCAACTCTTCCATGCCGCGCTGGACGACCTTCAGCCTGTGCCGCTCACCGGGGGCGACCACGCGCTGGGATCCTGGAGCTACTCGCAGGACGCGGGTCTGCACGCGTTCGGGATCAACCGCCGCGAGAACGCGGGCGACATCCACGTGATGCCGGCCGGGGGCGGGACTCCGAGCAAGGTGACCGCCGCCTACGACTACCTCGACGAGACCTTCCTGCTGCCGCGGCAGGAAGCGATCCGCTGGCCGGGCGAGGACGGCGCCCTTGTCGAGGGCCTCCTCTACTACCCGCTCGACTACGAGGAGGGCAACCGGTACCCCGTGGTCGTGCAGACGCACGGCGGACCGGCGGCCTCCGACAAGTTCGGCTTCGGCCGCTGGTCCAACTACGTCCAGGTGCTGACCGCTCGCGGCTACTTCGTCTTCAAGCCGAACTACCGGGGCAGCACAGGCTACGGCGATCCCTTCCTGCGCGACATGGTCGGCCACTACTTCCACCAGGCGCACCTCGACGTGATGACCGGGGTCGACCACTTGATCGAGCTTGGACTGGTGGACGGCGACCGCATGGCCAAGATGGGCTGGAGCGGCGGCGGTCACATGACGAACAAGATCATCACCCACACCGACCGCTTCAAGGCGGCGTCCTCAGGCGCGGGCGCGGTGAACTGGATCTCGATGTACGGCCAGAGCGACGTGCGGACCTACCGCACCCCCTGGTTCGGCGGTACGCCCTGGCAGGAGGACGCCCCGATCGGCGTCTACTGGGAGAACTCGCCGCTCAAGGACGTCTACAAGGTGACGACGCCGACGCTCGTCCTGGTCGGCGAGAACGATGTCCGGGTGCCGCCGCCGCAGTCGGTCGAGCTCTACCGGGCGCTGAAGGCGAACGGAGTGGATACCCACCTCTACATCGCTCCACGGGAGCCCCACGGCTGGCGGGAGCTACGCCACGAGCTGTTCAAGGTGAACGTGGAGATCGACTGGTTCGAACGCCACGTCCGGGGCATCGAGTATGAGTGGGAGACGGCTCCTGGGTCTGAAGACGACGAGGCAGTCGAGGAGACCGGCGAGAGCACCGGCTAGTCGAGGGATGGACGTGCGCGAGACCGCCGGAGCGGCACGCAGTGAACCAGGGAGCGCGAAGGGCCCGAAGATCCCGGTCGCGGCCTTCGTCGTCCTCGTCGTCGGCCTCCAGGCCGCGGCCTGGAACGTGGCGAGCTACCGGCTGCACGGAGCCGTCGATCCGATCCACTTCGTGCTCAGCCTCTTCCTGTCGATCAACCTGCTGATCTGTTACTGGGAGGCCTGCCTGTACCTGCGGCGCGACTACATCGCGCAACGGGCGGAGTACTGGCGGGAACGCGGCGCGGCGGCCGGCCGGCCGGCGGCCATCCTGTTCCTGTTCTCCGGGATCCCGGTCGGGAAGATCCTGTCGCCGACGGCATGGGCGGACGTCTGGGCGGCCTACTGCGTGTACGACGACGCCTACACGGACCGGCGAACGTTCGGCTTCAACTGCGACGTGGGCAACGGCTTCGCCACGCCGATTCCGTCGATGGTGCTGCTGGCGTCACTGACCACCGGTTTCCTGCCGGCCGTCGTCGCGGGGATCCTCGGGGTCGCGCTGTTCTGGCAGTGGGTCTACGTCAGCTCGCTCTACATGGTGAGCTTCTACATCTCCGGCGGGCACCGGGCCATCGGCCGGCTGGACCGGCTCGTCTGGGTGTGGGCGCCGAACACGGTGTGGATTCTCGTCCCGATGTTCGGACTGTACGTGTCGGTGCGGCTGGTCCTCGACGGGACGTACGCCGTGGTTGGCCGCTGAAGCGGCGGACTTGGCCCAGCAAGGTCGCCGCTTTGCGGCGCGTTCTTCCCAGAAGCCGGCGGGGACGCCGGCGCACCCAGTGGGCGGAATCAGCGGCCGCCGGTGGTTTCGGCGGCCGCTGCCGCTTCTCTCTGCTTGCGCCGGAACTCGCGCAGCATCTCCATCTGCTGCCTCAACTGCTCGGGCACGATGAAGGTGGGCATGTCCGTCTGCTGCGTCTTGTCGCTGAACGTGTAGTGGATGAAGCCGACCATCATCTCGTCGGTCGTCGCCTCGCCCCAGGTGACGTTCGACGTCGGATCGGGGTTCGCCAGGTTGTCGGCCGAGTTGTCGAACTTCGCGTCGACCCGGATCGTCGTGCCGGCCGGGATCACCCTGGGCGCCGTCGGCGTATAGGTGAGCTGCCAGTTGAAGTCGTAGTTCGGCACGTCGAGCAGGACTTCCTTGCGGCCGTCCGGGTACTCGGCCGAGAACGTCATCGACTTGCCCCGCAGGTGCATGTGGGGCGTGAAGTCGAAGAGGACCGCCTCGTGCTTCGTGGTGAAGGCAGACCAGGAGTGGTAGTCGCTCTCGCCCGCCGGGATGTTGAGCGACGGATCGACCAGCCACAGCGTCTCCACCACGTTCTCGGGCTTCTCGTCGTGGAAGTAGAGGCCCATCGTCGTCTGGTCGGTGCCGCCGGTGCCCGGTCCCGGAGTCTTGTGGTAGTGCATCTGGAAGAACAGCGTGCTGTTCGGCGGCAGGCGCATTCCGTGCCCTTCCGCGAACTGGAGCGGCGCGACGCCCGGCCCCCAGCCGCCGACGAAGGTGAGGTCCAGCGTTCCGGTCCGGCTCTGCACGCCCGCGAGGGTGGCGTCGGGCGGCGCCAGGTAGGTCAACTGGTGGTGCACGGCCTCCACGAATCCGGGGTGGATCTCGATCGCCCGAATCCAGCGCTCTTCGTCGACCGGGTTGTCCACCTGGAGCCACTCGTAGTGATCCTCGACGTCATCGGAGACGTGGAACTCCGGCGCCGTGTAGACCATGTCCGGCTGTCCGAGCTTCCACTCCGAACTGAAGCTGGGGGGCTCCGGCGCCCGGGACAGGTCGCCGGCCGGCGCGCCCGCGGCCACCCAGTTGTTGAGCGTCTCGATCTCGGCGTCGGTGAGGCTCGGATCCTCCACGAACTCGCCGTGCTCCGGGTTGGCGAACCACGGCGGCATCGTGCGCTCGGTCGTGACCCGGCGGATCGACTTCGCCCAGGGGCGCGTCTCGTCGTACGTCAGCAAGGACATGGGCGCGGTCTGTCCGGGCCGATGACAGCTCGCGCAGTTCTCGTGGAGGATGGGCGCTACGTGGTCGGCCCAGGTCACCTCCGAGGGGTCCGCCGCGTTGTTGGCTGGCGGCGCGGCGATGGCGGCGGTCGCGACGAGGGCGAGGCCGAGAACGAGGAAGATGGGATTCGGCTTCATGTGGCCTTCCTTGGGCAGGTAGGAGTCTGTCGGCAGGGAGAGTGTAACCGGGTGGGCGACCGGAAACCGGCGCTTCGCGCCGGATGCCGGCGAGGGCGCCGGCGCACCCAGTGTGCGAGGTACGAGCTTCGAGGGCGCCGGCGCACCCAGTGCGCGAGCTTCAGTCGAAGGCGGAAAGAACCTCGTCGTCGATCTGCTGCCAGGCTTCCGGCCGGTTGCCGACGCCGCAAAGGACGATCTCCTCGGCGCCCGCTTCGACGTACTGCTGCAGCAGGTCCTGCACGTAGGAGGCGGTGCCCCAGCAGTACCAGGGCTGGCCGGGCGACTTCGCGGCTTCCTCGTCGTTCGCGAAGAGCCGGAAGGGCAGGCCTACCGTTCTCTTGATCTCCGCGGGATCGCGGCCGGCGTCCTCGCAGTGGCGGTCGAGGACCGTCTGCTTGTGCTTGAAGACGTCGACTCCGGCCGGGTGCCAGAAGTCCAGGTTGCTGATGTCGCCGTAGCGGGCGCAGGTGCGAAGCGTCCGCTTCTCGCCGTTGCCGCCGATCAGGATCGGGATGTGGGGCGTCCGGGTCTTGCGGGGCCGGGTCGAGCCGGGCACGAGCGGCGCTTCGTCCAGGCGGTAGTGGTTCCCCTCGAAGGTGACCTTCTCGCCTTCTTCCGCGGTGAACAGCAGGCGGATGAGCTGGGCCGCTTCCTCCAGGCGGTCGGAGCGCTCGCGCAGGGAGGGGAAGTCCCAGCCGTAGGCCTGGTGCTCGCGTTCGAACCAGGCGGCGCCGATCCCCAGTTCCATCCGTCCGCCGCTGATGTGGTCGACGCTGGCGCAGATCTTCGCGAGCAGGGCCGGGTTCCGGTAGGTGACGCCGCAGGCGAGCGTGCCGAGACGCACCCGCTCGGTCACCACCGCCGCCGCGGTGATCAGCGTCCATACCTCCAGGGCCGAGAGGTGTTCGTCGTTGGGAGCGGCCGGCGGCAAGAAATGGTCCGAGAACCACAGGCTGCGCCAGGTGCCGTTCTCGATGGCCTGGACCGTGGCCTCGGTCTGCGACCACGGCACGCGATAGCTGCTGAGCTGGGCGCCAAACTCCATCTGGGCGGAAGGTATCAGCGTTAGCGGTCGAGAGACTCGCGCACGCCGCTTCGCGGCAGCGCGCGAGATGCCGGCGAGGGCGCCGGCGCACCCAGTGGTTGGTGGTACGCTGTTCCAAGTTTGTGGCGCGCGGCGATGACGGACGATATCCAGCCTCAGACCGCCGCCGACTCCCCCGGCCGCCGCCGCTCCGATCGGCGGCGAATCGTGCCGCTGCGGACCAAGCTCGCCTTCTCCTCCGGCGGCCTTCAGGAGGGGATGGTGGTCGCCGGCCGGATCACCACGCTGATCTTCTACAACCAGGTGCTTGGCGTCCCGGCGGCGCTCTGCGGCGTCGCCTACCTGGTCGCGAGCATCGTCGACGCGGTCTCCGATCCGCTGGTCGGGGCGATCTCCGACCGCTTCCGGAGCCGGTGGGGGCGTCGCCACCCGCTGATGCTGATGTCGGCCCTGCCGCTCACCGTCTCCTTCTACTTCCTGTATCAGCCGGTCTCCGGACTGGGAGAGGGCGGTCTGTTCGCGTGGATGCTTGGCTTCCTGGTCCTGCTCCGCATTTCCACGTCATTTCACAACATCCCGCGCGACGCGCTGGGCGCGGAGCTCACCGACGACTACCACGAACGGACCTCGGTCTTCGGTTGGTACAACGTCTTCGCCACCGGCGCCGCCGTCGGGTTGAGTCTGCTGGTCCTGAACGCGATCTTCCCGTCCACGCCGGAGTACCTCAACGGGTTTCTCGACCCGAGCCGGTACGTCATCCTGGCCGGATTCGGCGCCGTCGTGGTGCTGGCGGCCGTTCTCGGGTCGACCTTCGGCACGGCCGACCAGATTCCCCATCTGCACCCGACGTCGCGCGAGCGCTTCAAGTTCCGCGACCACTTCGGGGAGCTGCGGCAGCTCTCCGCGAACCGTTCCTTCCTGTCGGTGACCGTCTCCTGGCTGACCATCGCCGCGGCCCAGGGCGTGCTGGACATGGTCAGCCTCTACACCTGGATCTGGGTCTACGACCTGTCGACCGAACAGCTTTCTTTCCTGGCCTTCGCGAAGATCCCCGGGATCTTCGTGAGCCTGCGCCTCGCCACCTGGATGACGCGCCGTTTCGACAAGAAGCCGACGGTGATCATCTGCAGCGCGACTTCGGCCGTGCTGGTGGCCTTTCCTCACGTGCTGCGTCTGGCTGGTCTGTTCCCGGGGAACGACTCGGCGTTGCTGCTGCCCCTGCTGTTCGGGCCCTTGTTCATCGGCTATGCCCTGGTGACGGTGATGGCCATCGTGGTCGACTCCCAGTTGGTCGACATCGCGGACGACCACGAGCTCCGGACCGGCAGCCGGGCCGAGGGCACGATCTTCTCGGTCCGGGAGTTCGCGATGAAGGCGACGGAGGGGTTCGGCGGCCTGATCGGAGGCTTCGGACTGGAGCTGATCCGGTTTCCGCAGAACGCCGAAGCGGAAGGAGTGTCGGCGGGGACCCTCACCGGCCTGCTCGTGATGAGCGGACCGCTCTGCCTCCTGATCTACGGCGTCGGCATCCTGTTCATGACGATGTATCGCCTGAACGCCGCCCGGCATGAGGAGATCCTGACCGTGCTGGAGGCGCGGCGCGCGGCGAGTGCCACGGGAGTGGGCGGCGGATGAGCCTGGAGCAGCTCAAGCGGGAGTTCGACCGGGACGGCTACGTCGTCCTGCGCGGCTTTCTTTCGCGTGAGGAACTCGAGGAGCTGCGCGCCCGCGCCGCGGGATGCCTCAGCGAGGTCAGGAGAAGCGAGGAGTACCCGGGCGTCGTCAAGAACCTGAACAGGATCGATCCCTGGTTCGAGGATCAGCTCCAGCGCGGCAAGCAGGCCGAGCTGATCTCGGCGCTGCTGGGGGACGACCTGGAGCCGGCCAGCGCCGGCTGCTTCGAGCGCATTCCCGGCGAGAGCTCGGGGATCAGGCCCCATATCGATGCGATCGGCAACCGTCGCAGGGGCGCGACGGCGTGGATCGCTCTGGATCGTGCGGACCGCGAGAACGGCTGTCTCTTCTACGTTGCGGGCACCCACCGGCAGAACCTGCCGAGTGTCGTCGGCCTGAAGGGCTTCGGCGCCGAGTCCGAGGGGGCGGTGGCGATAGAAGTCGAGCCGGGCGACGCAACGATCCACAACTCCCGTACCGTGCACTGGTCGGAGGCGAATCGCAGCGAGCGGCCGCGCCAGGCGATCACGTACTTCTACTGGGCGGCCTCGTGCGAAGGTGATGCGGCGGACGGCCGCGCCGGTTGAGAAGGGTGGGCAGAGGATGATCGAGACGAAGAGAGTGGTGAGCAGCGGTTTCGTTGTTGAGCAGGTGTCCCGGAGGCCGGCGCTTCGCGCCGGATGCCGGCGGGGGCGCCGGCGCACCCAGTGCCTGGCGAGCGGCATCCTTCTGGTTCTCGTGGCGATCGCCTCGACGGCGCTCGCCGCGCAGGAGATTCCCGCGGCCTCGCCCGAGGACGCGGGAATGTCGAGCGAGCGCCTGCGCGAGATCGACGCCGTCATGAAGCAGCACATCGACGCGGGGGAGATCCAGGGCGCGGTGACGGCCGTCGCCCGGCGCGGGAAGGTCGTCCACTTCAAGGTGCACGGCCTGATGGACGTCGAGCGGGCTCGTCCGATGGAGAAGGACGCGATCTTCCGCATGGCCTCCTCGTCCAAGCCGGTGCTCGGAGTGGCGGCGATGATGATGATCGAGGAAGGCCTCTTCGATCCGGCCGACGAGGTTGCGAAGTACCTGCCGGAGTTCGAGAACATGCGGGTCGCGGTACTCCGGGAGCCGGCGGACGTTGGACTAAGTCCCGACTTCGTCATACCGGGGCAGGAGCCCGAGCACCGTCTGGTGCCGGCGGAGCGGCCGATCACCATCCACGACCTGCTGACCCACACCGCCGGGTTGGGCAGCTACGGCCTGGGCACGGCGGTCGCGAAGCTCCCGGACGTCGGCCCGGACGACACCCTGGCGAGCCGCGTGCCTCTGTACGCCGCCATGCCGCTCGACTTTCAGCCCGGCTCGCGATGGGGCTACAGCCCGCGTTACGGACACGACGTGGTCGCCCGGATCATCGAGATCGTGTCCGGCGTTCCATACGACGAGTTCTTGCGCCAGAGGATCTTCGAGCCGCTCGGCATGGCCGACACCCACTTCTTCCTGCCGCCGGAGAAGGAACCCAGAAGGGTCGTGATCCACGGCCTCGACGCCAAGTCGAAGGGCTGGGGCAGGCCGAGCCGCTACGCCTCGGCCTCCGGCGGCCTTTCCAGCACCGCCGAGGACTTTCTTCGTTTCGAGCAGATGCTGGCCGGCGGCGGCGAGCTGTTCGGAAACCGCCTGTTGAGCCCGGAGTCGGTCGCCCGGATGGCCAGTGATCAGGTCGACGGGCTCTACGGCCGGGGAGGCAAGGAGTTCGGCTCGGGGTTCGGCTACGCCGTGTCCGTCGTGCTCGACCCGGTTGCCGCGAAGAGTGCGCGGGGCAAGGGTGCCTTCGGTTGGGGCGGAGCCTTCGGCACCGTGTCCTGGACCGACCCGGCGAACGGGATCACCGCGGTGCTGATGGTTCAGCAGGGCAGCAAGGGTCTGGCAGCCGGCTTCGAGAGCGCCATCCGCGACGCGATCCTCGAGTGAGGAGGCGGCTCGGCCTCGCGCACGGGGCCGGCGCATCCCGGACGCAGCCGTTCATGGCCGGGATCAGTCGCCCGCGAGACGGGCAGTGTACTTGCGGATGCGCTCTGCGTTCGCGCCGACGTCGCTGCGTCCCACTCTCGACTTGGATCGGACGTCAATGCGGCTGCCCGCGCCATCCCCGCGCACGCGAATGACGACGTCGTCCTTGAAGCCGTACCAGAAGGTCGTGTCGGTTGCTTCTATGCGTCCCGCCGCGGCGTCGTCAGCCACCAGCTCCCACCCCATTGCCCCGGCTGCGGCCAGCGCCTGGGAGAACGCCTCGGCGGGCGGTGCGTCCAGCATCACCGAACGGAGATCCGGGTATCCCTCACGCTGCTGCTCGGCAACTGCGGGGTCGTACTCCGGAGGATTCGGGGCGTCGGCCCGGAGGGGGAGAATCGCGACGAAGGCCGGCGGGTCGTCGGTGTCGGTCGTGATGTCATGGATCGGCGGGACCGATCGGGCAAGCGCCTGCTGCCCTGCCGGGACCATGTAGCAAACCGCTCCCAATGCGGCAGCCACCAGGCCGGCCGCGACGTTCTGCCAGTGCAGGCGCCGGAACGTGGCCCAAACCGTCGCGATCAACGCGATGCCCGCCGCGCCTGCCGAGATGAGAGCGCCCCACCGGAGAACGGTGAAGGACATCCCGAGCCCGAGCAGGCCCGTGCGGTAGCCTAGGGCGGCGGCGAGCAGGAGCAGAGCGCCGACGGCGACGGCGCCGGTGCCGGCACAGACAACGGGCGACCAGGTGCGAGACGTGGTTCCGGTCGTGCTGGTCATTCTGGCTCCTCCCCGGAGATCGTGATGAACCTGGAGATTCTATGGCCGCTGAGGAGGGCGCGCCCCGGGGAACCGCTTCCGAAGGGACTTTTCAGCGCCTCCGGATCCGTTGTATACACAGGTCTTGGCCAGCGACAACGAACGCGACGGGAGTGAACCACGATGGACGATGTGACGAGCGAAGCGAAGTGCCCGGTTCTGGCCGGGACGGACAGGCATACGGCGATGGGGACCATCGCGAATCAGCGCTGGTGGCCGAACCAGTTGAACCTGAGGGCTCTCCACCAGAACTCGTCCCTCTCCGATCCGATGGGCGAGGACTTCGACTACGCCGGGGAGTTCGCGAAGGTCGACCTGGACGAGCTGAAGCAGGACATCGAGGAGGTGATGACCACCTCCCAGGACTGGTGGCCGGCGGACTACGGCCACTACGGACCGCTCTTCATCCGGATGGCGTGGCATTCGGCGGGCACGTACCGGATCGGCGACGGCCGCGGCGGCGGCGCCTCCGGCACGCTTCGCTTCGCGCCGCTCAACAGTTGGCCTGACAACGTCAGCCTCGACAAGGCGCGGCGGCTGCTCTGGCCGGTCAAGCAGAAGTACGGCCGGAAGCTCTCCTGGGCCGACCTGATGATCTTCACCGGCAACTGCGCCCTGGAGTCGATGGGCTTCGAAACCCTCGGCTTCGCGGGCGGACGCGAAGACGTCTGGGAGCCCGAGGAGGACATCTACTGGGGTTCCGAGGGCACCTGGCTCGGCGACGAGCGCTACACGGGCGACCGCGAGCTGGAGAATCCGCTCGGCGCCGTCCAGATGGGCCTCATCTACGTGAATCCGGAGGGGCCGAACGGCACGCCGGATCCGGTCGCCGCGGCGCGCGACATCCGCGAGACGTTCCGCCGCATGGCGATGAACGACGAGGAGACGGTGGCGCTGATCGCGGGCGGCCACACGTTCGGCAAGGCGCACGGCGCCGCCGATGCGGGTGAGCACGTCGGCGTCGAGCCCGAGGGCGCCGGTCTCGAGGAGCAGGGCCTGGGCTGGAGCAACAAGTTCGGCACCGGCAAGGGCGGCGACACGATCACCAGCGGCCTGGAAGGCGCCTGGACCACTTCCCCGGCGAAGTGGGACAACAACTTCTTCGAGAACCTGTTCGGCTACGACTGGGAACTGACGAAGGGCGCGGGCGGGGCCAACCAGTGGACGCCGAAGGACGCCTCGGCGGCCGGCACCGTGCCGGACGCCCACGACCCGGCGAAGCGGCACGCCCCGATGATGCTCACGACGGATCTCTCCTTGAAGGTCGACCCGATCTACGAACCGATCGCCAGGCGTTTCCACGAGAACCCCGACGAGTTCGCGGATGCCTTCGCCAGAGCCTGGTACAAGCTGACCCACCGCGACATGGGGCCGCGCAGCCGCTGTGTCGGCGCGTGGGTTCCGGCGGAACCGCAGCTCTGGCAGGACCCGGTGCCCGATGTCGACCACGAGCTGATCGACGATGACGACGCCGTGGCGCTCAAGGGCCGGATCCTCGATTCCGGACTCTCCGTCTCGCAGCTCGTCTCGACCGCCTGGGCGTCGGCTGCGACGTTCCGCGGCACGGACAAGCGCGGCGGCGCCAACGGCGCGCGCATCCGGCTCGCGCCGCAGAGGGACTGGGCTGTCAACGACCCGGCGCGACTGGGTGACGTTCTGCAGGCGCTCGAGGCGATCCAGGCCGACTTCAACGGCTCACAGTCCGGCGGCAAGCGCGTCTCGCTCGCCGACCTGATCGTCCTCGGCGGCTGCGCGGCCGTCGAGGAGGCGGCGAAGAGCGCCGGCTCCGAGATCGAGGTGCCCTTCTCGCCGGGTCGGACGGACGCGGTGCAGGAGCAGACCGACGTCGAGTCCTTCGCCGTGCTCGAACCGACCGCGGACGGCTTCCGGAACTACCTCGGGAACGGACATGGGAGACCCGCCGAAGCACTGCTCGTCGACCGGGCGCAGATGCTGACCCTCACGGCGCCCGAGATGACGGTGCTGGTCGGCGGCCTGCGCGTCCTGGGCGCGAACGCCGGCGGCTCCGACCTCGGGGTCTTCACCGAACGCACCGGGACGTTGACGAACGACTTCTTCGTCAACCTGCTCGACATGGCGACCGACTGGCAGGCCAGCGCCGACCGCGAGGGCGTCTTCGAGGGCCGCGACCGCGGCACCGGCGAGCTCCGGTGGACGGGCACCGCGGTCGACCTCGTCTTCGGCTCGAACTCACAGCTTCGCGCCGTCGCCGAGGTCTACGCCTGCGACGACTCGCAGGAGCCGTTCGTGCGCGACTTCGTCGCGGCCTGGAACAAGGTGATGAACCTGGACCGGTTCGACCTCGGCTGAGGGGGCGGTCCGGCGGGCGGTGAGTTGGCCGCGGACGGGTTCGCGGGCTGTTGCGGGATGGTCATCGACGGGTGGTCGGAAGCGTGTCACTGGGGCAGGCCGGATGTAGGATTCGGTTACGGGGCGAGTCCCGTGGTCGCGCGACAGCTGGGAGCGCGGCCGCCCCTGGGACGGAGGAGTCGGGTCTGACATGACTGCCGAGATGAACCGCCAACTTGTGAGTTCGATCAAGAGGTTGATCCACGAGGATCTCTCCGGACACTTCGGGGACGCCTTTGAGTTCGGCCCGGTCGTGGTCAGGGAACTCGTCGATCACGACGGTGATCCCTACTTTCGAGTGGACATCGTGTTTCGAGGAGACCAGGAGGCACTCGACCCGGATTGGACTCTTGGCCTGACGAGACGAGTGCTGCACAGGCTGCGCGAAGAAGGGATGGACGCCGATCTGACACCGCACTTCAGCGACAGGGCGGACTGGGATTGGTATCGCGAGCAGGTGCCCATCGTTGAAGCCGGATGACTTCATCAGGACAGCCCGCTCGCTAGTCACCCAGCAGGGCGCTGGTCGGCCTCGAGAGACAGACCTGCGACGAGCCGTCAGCACCGCCTACTACGCCTTGTTCCACTGTGTCGCCGCGTCCGGCGCGGACCTGCTGGTCGGTGGAGACCAGTCGGATCGGAGCGAGCGAGCCTGGCGGCAGACGTACCGCGCCCTGAATCACGGTCAGGCCAAGAGCCGGTGCAAGGAGATCACTGGCAAGAAGCAGATGGGCTTCCCGGCAGGACTCAAGGACGTCGCGCTGGAGTTCATCAACCTCCAGCGAGCTCGCCACCGGGCGGACTACGACCCCGCCGAGCGCCTCATCAAGTCGGATGTCCTCCAGACCATCCGCTTGGCCGAGCGGGCGGTAGCCAAGTTCAGGGATGCCGGGCGAAAAGACCGTACGGCGTTTGTGGTCTACATGCTCCTCGACAAGAGGAGCGACGACTGAGGTCGGTGGTGCCGGTGTGAGGAGCCTCTCTCCCTCGGCGCCGAGAGCCTTGGAGATTCCGTGTCGGCTGCCGTGCGCTCCGGCAGGTTGACAGGAACAGCGCTTCTCGCATGACCCACGCCCCCGCTGAGGATCTGAACAGACAGGTCCGCCGTGTCCTAGATCACGCGGTGGTTGCACACAAGGAGAGAAACAAGGTCTACGAGAGTCTCCGCAACCTGAACGAAGTGATCGGGACGGAGTACGGCGACCGGGTCCTGTACGAGCTCATACAGAACGCGCACGACGCGCATCGCGACCAGGACCAAGGTCGGATCGCCGTGAAGCTGGTCGTGCGCTCCGAATCCGACGGCACGTTGTACGTGGCCAACGGGGGCGCAGGCTTCCGCCGGAAGGACGTCGAGGCCATAATGAACCTCGCGACGACCTCCAAGAAGATCGGCGAGAGCATCGGCAACAAGGGGCTCGGCTTCAGGAGCGTTGAAGCGCTGACGGACGACGTGCGTATCTTCTCGCACGCCGGCATGAGCGAGTCGGCACGCTTCGATGGCTACTGCTTCCGGTTCGCCGCCGTCGACGAGATCGAGAACCTCCTTCTCGCCAGAGAGCATGACGGGGCTACGGCTCGCGAAGTCGCCCACACGGTTCCACGCTTTCTCGTCCCTCAGCCACTCGTCGAACAGCCCGAGGAGGTCGTCGCTTATGCCCGCCGAGGCTACGCGACGGCCATCGTCGTGCCCTTGTCCACACCCGACGCAATCGCCTTGGCGGAGCGCCAAACGCGAGCGCTTGCGGACTTTGACGTGCCTCTCCTGCTTTTCCTGGACCGCATTGGGGACTTCCGTATCGACGTGGAGACGCCGGACAGGCCAGCCTATCGGCGTCGGCTGACTCGCAGCCAGAGGTCATTGGGCGATTCACCGGGCATCCCAGGCTGCCGACTGTATGAGGTCGGTGTCGGTCAGGACCGGCGCTTCCTCGTTGTCCAACACGAAGTGGACAAGGCGCTCGTACTCGAAGCCGTCGAGGAGAGCATGTCGAGAGCACCACAGCTCAAGCGTTGGCTTGACTGGAAGGGCCAGCCGACGGTTTCGGTTGCGGTTGGCCTGTCCCGCGGGGCGGTGGCCCAGGGCCGCCTCTACAACTTCCTGCCTATGGGCGATGCGGCGCCCGCGCCCCTTCTCGGCCATCTCGACGCGCCCTTCTTCGCGGGCATTGACCGTCGCAGGGCGGACTTCGACCTCCCACTGAACGCGATGCTGCTCAAGGCAGCCGCCGAAGCGAGTGCCCGGGCGGCACTGCACATAGCCAGAGAGGCGGACACGCCGACTCTTCAGCGCGCTGCCTTCGATCTGGTCGCCTGGACTGGTCCACTCGCCCGAAAGCTGGACGCCGCCTTGGACGGCTTGGGCAGTTCGCTGAAGGACGCGCCCGTCGTTCCGGTGATGCCGGTCGACCGTTGCCACTCGGCAAGTCTGTCTGGAGTCCACGTCTGGCCGGCAGGACGATTCTCGTTGATGAAGGCCGCGGAGGTCGTGAAACGAACCGGCGCGTAGCTCGTGTCGACGGTGCTCGACGATGGTCGCCGGGAACGCCTCGAAGCCATGGCAAGACGGATACACCGGAATCTACGGCCGCCCGGCGGGCGTCTCGCCGAATGGTCCGAGTCCTTCGCGCAGTCTCTCGCAGAGAGGAACGCGAAGCCGCGGACCTGGTCACGCTTCTATAGGGACCTCCGACCGGTGTTCGATGCCGCCGACGCGAATCTCCGGGCGTTGGTCGGGAAGTCGATCATGCTGGATCGGTCGAAGAGACTGCGGGCAGCGGGAGTGGATGGTGTCTCTGGGCGCGGCGTCTTCGTGCGCGCCGCAGCAACCGGGCGCAGGCGCCCTAAGGGTGCCGCGCCGCTTCCGCCGGCGACGCTCGCCCGGCGCTTCTACTTCGTCGACGGGAGAATCTCGTTTCGACGGGAGACGCTGATCGCGTTCTTCGACGCCGGCCTTGTCAGCGAGTACGATCCGGTCAAAGCCCTGTCCGGGGTCGCCGCCGCGTTGGGCGCCAGAGCGAATGATAATCGGCGTTGTGAGGCCTTGATCTGGGCGTTCAGAGTTTGGGTGGCGACGAGCGACCCCATCGAAGAAGCGCTTCGGAGCGCCGAACTGCGCGTACCGACGCTGAGCGGTTGGCAACCGGCAACTCAGGCGGCGTTCTCGTCCTCGTGGACGTCGGTCGGCCGGACCGTTGAGAACTACCTGGTGGAAGCCGGCGAGGTCTCGCCAGACTGTCGGCGAGCTCGAGGCGGGCTTCTAGTTGAGTTCTCAGAGTGGCCGTCGGTCCCCGGTGGCAGCAAACGTCAGTGGGTCGACTTCCTGATGCTGCTTGGCGTCTCGCATGGTCTGAGTCCCGTTGCGGGTGATCTACCAGCAAGGGACCACGGATCGGCTTGGAGTAAGTTGATACGCACGGGTGACGCCAAGGAAGCCCTGGATACGGAGTGGTGCAGCGAAGCATCTCGTTCGCGCTTGCGACATCCCTTTACCCTGTACCGAAGGAAAGGGAAGGCGTGGCGGTTGCCTGGCCAGATGGAGCACGAAGCGCTGTCCGAAGGCGCGAAAGAGATGTTTCAGGAACTTGTGTTCAGGCACCTGAATGCTCACGGCAGTGAGTTCCTGACCTTCGAGCTTGGCCGATTCGAGCGTCGTTCGCACCATTGGGATGAGCACCGACTTCCGACGCCTCTTGCGAGCTTCCTCCGATCCCGAGCTTGGGTTGCCGCGGGCACTCACGATGAACCCGGGTTCCGTCGGCCGAGGGAGTGCTGGGCTGCCAGAACCAGGCAACGGCGTCCGCCGCGATTCGTGCCTCGTGTGCGGGACGCCGTGGCGGGCCTCGTGGAGAACAGCGACGCGCTCGCGGACTTGGTGCTTGACGGTACTGTCGGGCTTCGAGACTGGAACCGCCCGGAAACCGCAGTGGAGCGTCTGCAGGCGCTAGCGGCCGCCGCTCCGACGCTCACGATGCACGACCGTCTGGTCTTTGGAAGGGCGTACCGGCGCGCTTGGCTCGAAGCGTCGGATACAGGCGCTGCTTTGCCGGCGGGCTTGGGTCTGGTCGTGAGCCGAGACGGCCGGCTTCAGATCCTGAACGGCGATGCGGCGAAGCCGGCTACAGTGATCCTCGCCCAGAGCACGCAGCGGTTCGAGGCGGGAATCCTTGATTCCGCCGGCTACCCTTGCCTCGACATCGGCGACGCGCCGGCTGAGAGGGTTGCGGAGCAACTGGAGGCTACCGCCAGGTTCGCGCCCCGCCGGCTTGGTGGGGCCGACGTGCAGCTCTTGGTCGACGGCGAGCGCTTCGTGCCCAGCGCGAGCGACCCGTTGCTGACCTCCCTTGGCCTGGAGTGGTTGCCAGAGACAGTGCTCCTGGGCCACGAGATGCTCGCGGAGCGACTTGAGCGCGGCGTCCGGCCCACTACCGTCGAGCGGCGCGTTCGGGCCATCAGAGTCAGGCGGTGCCAGGCGCTCACTTTGGTCGTTGACGAGCACGACAGGTCGCCGAGCGAGAGCCTGGAGTGGTACGGCTTCGGCGACGAAGAGCTACCGACGCTCATCCTGTCTGATCGTGTGCCGTTGACGTGGACGACGCTGGGCCGGGATCTTGCGCGGACAGTCTCGCGACTGATTGACTCGCGGTTCCGGTTCCTTGAGGCGTTCCTCCCGCAACTCGCTCTAGGCCAGGGGGACGACGGTGCGCTCGACCCGCCAGCCGAGGAAGCGCTCGCCGGGGCGCTTCGATGCGACGTTCGGACCTTGCAGGAGCATCGGGACGCACTGCGCACCGATGTCGGTCGCGTTCTGCATCTGCTGACGCCGGTTGTCGCCTACTTCGGAGATGTAGCGTTGGCCCAGGAGCTTCAGACCGATGCGGAGAGTGCGGGGCCGGAGTTGGACCTTCGGAGCTGGCTCCGTGCGCGGTTTCCCGGCCTGCCCGCCGCTGAAGGCTGGCTCGACGCCTGCGAGCGGTCTTCGGACCGTCGGGAAGTGCGCAGGAGTCTGGAGCTCGACTACGAGAGGTTCAACCGCACACTCTTGGCCTTGGGAGAACCACTTCTGTCGAATGACGCCGAGCTCCGGTCCTTGTACTCGGCGTTTCTTCAGGAGATGGCGCCTGGGATTCTGGAGCGCCTGCGGCGGCGCCACGCGGCCGACTTCCGAGAAGGGCGGGATCTCGGGGCCTACGTGAAGCGAAAGACGATGGCGTTCCTGGAGTTCGATTACACCTGGATTCAGTCGAAGGAAACGCTGGAACGGGGGATCGTCGCGGCTCATGTGGCGGGGCTTCTTGACGAAGTCTTGGGAGAGGATCTGGATGTCGAGCTCCCGTCCCTGCGGGGCTTGTTGCAAACGAATCGGAAGTCCGTGCGCAGCTTCACGTCTCGTGTGAGCGCTGTCGTCCTCGTTTGGTGCCGCCGCAACGGCGTCCCTGTGCCGGAGCCCTGGTTGAGGGAGGACCCGCAGTCCGTCGTGCGGCAGCTCGAGAACGCAGGTCTGCTCGACTTCGACCCTGTCGACGACACCCTGCTACCCGGGTTCTGCCGGCGTGCCGCCTGCTGGCCGGAAGCGATGCCGCTGACGCTGGACTCCGCGACGCTTGGGCTTGATCAGGCCGCCGTTGAAGAGGAGGAGCGTCGCCGGGAGCGGGAACGGCATAGCAGGATCGTGGAGGTGCGGAGTATCGACTTCGCCGGAAAGACACTCGACACGGCCGATCCCTCTTTCGCTCAAGCCTTTCGCCGCCTGGCGGAAGACAGGGTAATCGGTAGTGACGAGTGGTTTGAGCGTAGCGGTCCGTCCAGGCTGGCCGAGTTCGCCGAGATTCAGGGCGGCCGCCGTTCGCTCGCCGACGGGGCCCGTCGGGTACCTGAACGCAGGAAGCGGCCCCCCGAAGACGTGAGGCAGGCCATGGGGCTTGCGAGCGAGTGGCTCGCGTACCAGTTCCTGCGTCGTCTACACGGCGAAGTCGTCGACGAGACCTGCTGGGTTTCGACGAATCGGACTAAGTTCTTCGCCGGGAGTGAGGGTGACGACACTGCCGGCTATGACTTCTGCGTCAACACACCGCAAGCGGAGTGGCTGTATGAAGTCAAGTCGTCGCTCGCAGATACGGGAGAGTTTGAGTTGACTCCGAACGAGATGCGGGTGGCGGCCAGAATGCCGAAACGCGGCCGCCGACGCTATCGGATTCTCTATGTCCCGTTCGTCTTCTCGCCTGAACGTTGGATGGTACTAGAGTTGCCCAACCCGTTGGCCGACGACACGCGCAACCGTTTCAAGCAGATCGGTCGCGGCTCGGTGCGTTTCAGATTTGAGCACTTGAGTACGGGAGTCAAAACCTAGAGCCCACCGCCACCTCTCAGGCGCTGGCCGCCTCCGCTGTGAGAAGGCACTGCTTCGGCGCGGCTAACGCTAGCCGGTCGGCAGCAGCATCTGCTCCATCGCGGCGACGAAGGCCTGCCGCGACGGCAGGCTGTCGATCAGGCCGCTGAGCCGCTCGGCGTCGGCGCCGACGGGGTTGTGCACCGGGACGTCGTCCGCGGTCACGCACTCGTAGATCCTGTCGGCCACTTCCTGCGGGTCCTGCGGTTTGCCGCCTGAGACGATCGCCGCGAAGTGGTCGCGGAGCTTCTCCGAGTGTTCGACGAGCTGCGGATCGCCGGCTTCGATGTAGTTGTCCGTGTTGTCGCCGAACGCGGTCGTCAGGTAGGCGCCGGGCGCGACGGAAACGATGCGGATGCCGAGCGGCTTGTACTCGAGCGCGAGCGCCTCGGTCAGTCCCTCGACCGCGAACTTCGACGACGAGTAGACCGAGTTGCCGAGCAGGCCCATCAGGCCCGCCATCGACGTCACGTTGACGATGCAGCCGGCGCCCCGCGCCCGCATGTCGGGCAGGGCGCGGCGCATCACGTTCATCAGGCCGAAGACGTTCGTCTCGTAGATGTCGCGGACGGAGTCATCGGGCGACTGCTCGAAGAGCGCGTTGCTGCCGTAGCCGGCGTTGTTCACGACCGCGTCGATCGCGCCGAAGTCGGCGGTGCCGCGCTCGAACGCGCCGTCGATGCTCTCCGGGTCCTTCACGTCCAACTTCGTGACGAGAACTCCGTCGAGCCCGACGAGGTCGGTTTCCTTCCCGGGCGAGCGCATGGTGGCCACGACGTTCCAGCCGTTGGCCCGGAAGGTCTTCGCTGCGAGCTTGCCGAAGCCGGTCGAGCAGCCGGTGATGAGTACCGTTCGGTCGGTCATCTATCTGGTTCTCCCTTTGGGGGTTGGGTTACTGACTCAGTCGGACGAACTGTTGATTCCGGCTCCGCGCAGGGCGCGCGCCATGCCGGCGCGGAAGTCGGCTTCCGTTTCGCTGTCGGCCAGGAGGCCCTTGGCGGCCATGACGAGGACGAACGCGAGATCGGCGGCTTCCCGGCGTTGCTCGCGGACTCCGCGCGACAGCAAGGCGTCGGTCAACTCGGCGGTGAAGGCGTCCAGGGGGTACGCGCCCGCGCGCCGTCTGGCGGCGTTGCCGAGCCCGAGGATCTCGTCGCCGTACCGGCCGTCGCGCACGAACTTCACGACCGGTCCCAGCCAGCTGCAGAACGCGTCGAGCAGGGCCTGCTCCGTCGGTCTCTTCGGGTCGGCCAGACACGCAAGCGCGTCTGCCCGCAGCGAGCGTACGACGGCGCCGATCGCCCATTCGAGCACCGCATCCTTGCGCCCGAACCGGTTGTAGATCGTCTGCCGCGTGACGCCCGCCGCCTCGGCCAGGGAGGTCATCGACGTCTTCGCGTAGCCCGTACTCGCGAACTCCGCGAGCAGGTTCTCCGCGGTCCTGTAGTCGCTGGCATCGGTTTGCGGCACGGTGTACAGTTTAGACAATAGAAGACCAAATCGTAAAGAAGGAGCACGGGAACCATGCCACGACCAACGATCGGTCTCATCGGGCTCGGCGCCTATGGCATGGACCTCGACCGCTTCATGGAGATCCTGAACGTGTCGACCGGCCGGAGCTTCGTGTCGAAGAGCTTCCCGATGCCTCGGCGGCGGATTACCTGGCCGGCAATGCCGGTCAAGGACCTCTCGCTGTGCCTCGCCGTCGCGCGGCAGTTCGGCGTCGAGGCCCCGCTGGTGGAGGCGAGTCTGGACTCGGGTCAGCCGAACTGACCGCCGAAGAGAGCAACGGCTCGAGGAGGTCTACAGGCCGCGGGTAAACCTGTTCTAATCTGGGCCTCGCGATGCCCGAGGATCAGAAACCGGCCGATGCGGAGGCGTCGACCAGGACCGAGGCAGACGAGGCGCCCACTCGGAAGGGCGCGGCGGGTGGCCCTATGGGGCTCAAGGCTCTGGTCGGGATCGTCGCTTTTCCGCGGACCAGCTTCGAGATCATCCGCGAGCGCCGGCCATGGGTTGTTGCCCTGGCAGTAATTCTCGCAGTCCTTGCCCTGAGGACCGTGCTTGGCCAACGGGATCTTGCTGCCATCATGGGAGGTGGGGAGTCGGCCGCGAACCTCTACGGACCCAGTATGGCCATGGCCGTAGCCGTGCTGATCTCGCTGCCGATAGAAGCGCTGCTGGTATGGCGACTGTCAATGGCCTTCGGGGCCACAACGCGCTTCCTGACGTTTTTCTCGCTGATGGTCCACGTCTACGTGGTCGGCCGCCTGGGTAGCCTCGTCAGCTACTTGCTGACGAAGGGTCGTCAGGCGCTTGAACCTCCCGACGTGTCGCCGGGATTCGAACTCAGCTTCTCCAATCCGGCAGTTCACACCACCGTCGGGGCGCTGCTCGAGGGAGCCGTCAGCATTGCCGTCTCCCTTTGGGCGTTGATTCTGCTCGGACTGGGCATCGGTGTCGTGGCTCGAGTGTCGAAATGGACAGGACTCGGAATTGCGGGGTTCTACGCTGCGGTCATGGCCGCCCTCGGGGAGGGGCTCGAGAGGACGACAAGCGTCTTCGTCCAGTCCATTCGCTAGCGCGGGAGCTCGCTAGCCGGCGGCCTTGTACGCCCGGTACGGCACGACAACGAACAGCGGCAGGATGATCAGGGCGATGAAGCCCCAGGCGATCGTGCCGTAGCCGCGGGCAACGAGGTCGATGATGCCGACCGTGGAGAGGCCGGCGGCGGCAACGAGGACGAGCACGGCGGTCAGTGCCTTCTGTCCCGGCGTGAGTTCGCCGGAGGCAGGCCGCCACCGGCGGGGCAGGTCGCCCAGGTTGCGTTCGACGCGATGAACGAGCGCGTGGATGGAACCGACGGCGGTCTCGACGAGGGTCCAGCCGGCTACGACGCCGAAGAGGGCGATCCAGAGCGCCGGGCCGCCGGCGCGTCCGTCGGCGGCGGAAGTAATGAGCCGCAGCCAGGGCACTTCCGCGTCCATCACGGACGGGTGGGGGAACCGCAGCAGGCAGGCGAGCGTCAGGGCGAAGGGAATCGTCATCGCGAGGCCGGAGAGGAGCCCGGACGCAAAGGTCTCGCTGCGCCGGGTCTGGCGGTGCAGGCAGAAGAGCACGGCGGGCACGACGGCGACGTTGTAGGCGACGTACAGCAGCGCGGCGATCGTCACCTCCAGAGCGCCGGCCTCGGAGCCGGGCGGTGGCTGGGCGGAGGCGGCTTCCCCGACCGGAGCGGTCCGCACGAGGACCGAGAAGGCGCAGTAGCCCAGGTACAGAGCCGCCGACCCCCAGGTCTTTGCCCGCTCGATGAAGCCGGACCCGCGCCATGACAGGAAGGCGACGCATGCCAGGGCCAGGACCAGGCTCAGCGGCTTCGGAAAGCCGAGGGTCTGCTGGAGAACCTCGCCGATGGCCGCCGTCATCACCGCGATGACAAGCATCATCATGGTCAGGAAGAGGATGTCGACCAGCCACCAGAACGGCCCCACCAGGTTCCGGCTCCAGGCCTTGTAGTCGTACGCGCCGGCCAGCCGCGCCAGCTCGAAGGCCAGCGCCATGACGATCGAGAAGCAGACGGCGATGATCGCGACGGCCAGCCAGCCCCGGTTCCCGAAGCGGCCGGCGTACTCGACGACTTCCCGGCCCGTGGCGTAGCCGCCGCCGATGATCATCGACTGCGCGATGATCGCCGGCAGGAGGAGAGTGTGGAAGCGCGTCGGCGCCCGGCCCTGCATGCGCGCGGGTCGCGGGCGTCAGTCGCCGGCGCGCTGGAAGCGGATCGGCGAGACGGACGGCTCGAGCGGCAGGTAGACGACGTTGATCTTCCCGTCGTTGCCGTAGTCGAAGCGGACCTTGGCGCCGCCGCGGTCCGCCCCCGGCGAGCCGCCCGGAAGATCGTAGGGGACCATCCACACGTCGTAGTGGTAGTGCTGGAGGGGGAACTCGACGCCCGTGACCTCGACGACCAGGCCGTCGTCCTCCAGTCGCACGGTCGACTTGCCGTAGCCGGGATGCTCGTACTCGCCGGCGTGGTCGGCGAGCGGGTGGGAGGGACTGGTGTCCGGCACGGCGGCCGCGATGTCCTTCTTCTTCGCTTCCTCGGCCTTCTCTTCTGCTTCCGCGATCTGCTTGCGCGTCCTCTCCGCCCAGTCGATCGGCTCGAGGCCGAGCATGCGGTCGAACGCGTTGCGCACGACGAGCGAGGGCACCGTTCCGGAGTAGGTGGTGTTGGACAGCGCGACGACGCCGATCTTCTCGTCGGGCAACCACTCCATCGCCGAGATGAAGCCGTCGATGCCGCCGCCGTGGCTGACGTGCTTGCGCCCCCGGTAGCTGCTCACCATGAGGCCGAGCCCGTAGGTGGGGTCGCCGATCTCCGGACCGTTCTGGAGGCGCGCCTGCAGCGGGCCGGGCATCACCATCTGCGGTAGCTGCATGTACATCGCCGACGCCTCCTTCAGGAGCTGCTTGTCGCCGACCTTGCCGTAGGCGATGTGGAACTGCACGTAGGTGGCGAGGTCCCGGGCCGACATGTTGATCGAACCGGCCGGGCCGATCGCGTCGATGTTCCGGAAGGGGATCCGCTCGATCTCCTCGTCCGCGCCGTAGCCGTAGGAGAAGTCCTCGTCCTCCTGCATCCGGATCACCGAGAAGGTGGCCCGTTCGATGCCGAGCGGAGTGAGGATGCGCTCCCGGACGAGCTCCTCCCAGGACTTGCCGCCGATTCGCTCGGAGACGATGCCGGCGGTCATGAACATCAGGTTCTGGTACTGGTACCTGCTCCTGAAGGAGGCGGACGGCTCCAGGTGGTGGAGACCGGCCAGCAGCTCGGTGCGGCTCCTTCCCGTCGCGTACCAGTACGAGTCGTGCCTGGGCAGGCCCGAGCGGTGCGTCAGCAGGTCGGCGGCGGTCATTTCGTCCGTCGCTATCGGATCGTGGAGCCGGAACTCGGGCACGACATTGCGGACCGGGTCGGTCCACGTCAGGGCGCCGTCGTCCACCTGCATTGCCAGGAGCGTCGCCGTGAAGGACTTCGTGTTGGAGCCGATCGCGAAGAGCGTGTCCGGAGTCACCGGCAGCTCCTCCTCGACGTTGCGCCAGCCGTAGCCCCTGGCGAACACGGTCTTGCCGTCCTCGATGATCGCCACGCCGAGGCCCGGCACCTTCCACTCCTTCATGATCGATTCGACCCACTCGTCGAATCCCTGGAGGCGCTCGTCGACTGTCGCGGCCGAAAGAGGGCCGGCGACGACGGCGAGGGCCAGCGCAAGAGCCAGCGGTGTGTAGCGCGGAAGTCTCATCCCCAGATCTCCTCCAGAACCCGGCGGAAGTTGCCGCCGAGGATGCCCCGGATGTCGGGGTCGGTGTAGCCCCGCCGGATCAGGCCCTCGGTGAGGTCGAAGACCCGTTGCGGGTGGGCGACTTCCGGGATGTCGATCTGGTCCCGGAAGTGGTACTTGCCCTTGGTGTAGGCGGCCCTGAGCCGCGTCATGTCCTCTTCGGGCATGTCGTCGTAGCCGTAGAGGTCGATGTCGCTGCCGATGCCGACGTGCTCGGCGCCGATGCGCTTCGTCAGGTAGTCGAAGTGGTCGAGGTAGTGCTCGACGGTCGTCGGCTCGTCGGCCTTGACGAACATCCGCACGCCGGTGACGCCGAAGACGCTGCCGGTCTTTCCGACCGCGTCGATGACCTCGTCCGGCTTGCAGCGGACGTGGCCGTTCGCGAGGGCCCGGACGTTCGAGTGGGTGACCAGGACGGGCTTCTTCGAGGCTTCGAAGGCGTCGAGCGACGTGCGATCGCCGCAGTGGGACACGTCCACCGCCATCCCGACATCGTTCATCCGCTCGATGATCGCGACCCCCCAGTCCGACAGGCCGCCGTCGATCCGGTCGGTCGAGCCGGTGCCGATCAGGTTGCGCGCGTTGTAGGTCAACTGCGACACGCGCTGGCCGAGCCCGTAGAAGGTGTCCACGTCGTCCAGTGAGTGGAAGTGATCCGCGTTCTGCACGCCGAAGATCATGCCGGCGCGGCCGCTTCGCGCCGCCTCGTCGAGGTCCGCGGCTCGAGCGACGCGGAGCATCCGGTGTCCGTTGTGCGCGACGATGCCGTTGACTCCCGCCACCCGCTCGAGGACCGATTCCCGCGCCCCGAACGGGCCGGTTCCCACGGCGTCGAGAACGGCGTCGATTCCGGAGCGATCGAGATCGTCCCAGAAGGACTCGGGAATGTTCTCGGGATTGCCGTACCAGGACCGCATGGTCGAGGACGCGAGCGTGAGCGGACTCAGCATGTCGATGACCAGCGAGTCGCCGACCAGGTCGACCGTCCGCGTCGAGTAGCGCTCCTCGCTCTGGGCGAACAGCCTGTGCCGGCCGAAGGCCAGGTACGGCGCGCCGACGGTCGAGGCGGCGAGGAGGGCGCCCGCCCTCGCGCCGTGCCCGACCAGCGTTCGGCGGGACAGGCGGGTGTCACCGGGAGTCGCCTTTGGCATGGGTGGGCTCCTTGGTCGAGGTCGTCGATTGCTGCAGGGAGTGGCGCAGCAGGGTGTATACCATCGACGCTTCGTGGTTCTCACTCGGTCATCTGCGGCGAGAGCGGTCCCTTTCCTCGCCGCGCTTCTGTTCCTGGGCTGCAACTCCGCCACCGACGAGAACGGCGACGCCGACGCGCAGCAGTACGACGTCGTCTTCCAGGGCGCCCGCGTCATCGACCCCGAGAGGAGGCTCGACGAGGTCAGGAACGTCGGCATCCGCGGCGACGTGATCGCCGCCCTGACGGAGGAACCCTTGGCCGACGCGCTCGCCGACGGAGGCGTCCTGATCGACGCCGCCGGACTCGTGCTGGCGCCGGGCTTCGTCGACCTCCACGCCCACGGCCAGGGCCCGAAGGCGCACGAGTACCAGGCCAGGGACGGAGTGACCACGGCGCTCGAGCTCGAATGGGGCGTTCCGGACGTCAAGTCGTTCCTGGACTCCAGGCGGGGAAGGTCGCTCGTGAACTACGGCGCCACGGTCAACCGCGGCGCCCTGAGGGGCCTGGAGATCGTCCCGGAGGAACGGGCGGATCTCGCGGCGGCCTTCGCGGCCGCCAGCGCCGAGGACGAACCGCTCGATTCCATGCGAGACGCCGGGGCAAGGACGTACTACTCGGAGCTGCCGCCCGAGAGCTTCCCGGCCATGCTGGAGCATCTGCAGCGCGGGCTCGAGGACGGCGCGCTGGGCATCGGCCTCGCCACGCAGTACTACCCCGGGGCCACCCGCCGGGAGATCTTCGAGGTCTTCCGGTTTGCCGGCGAGAAGCGGGCCACCATCCACACCCACGTCCGCTCCATGTCGATCGACGCGATGCAGGAAGTCCTGGCCAACGCGGTCGGCACCGGGGCGCCGCTGCACATTGTCCACGTCAACAGCATGGCGCTCGGTGAGATCGACACGGTGCTCGGCCTGATCGACGGCGCGAGGAAGGCGGGGCTGGACGTTTCGACCGAGGCCTACCCCTACACGGCCGGTTCGACCAGCCTCGAGTCGTCGATCTTCGACGAGGGCTGGCAGGATCGCCTGGGGATCGACTACGGCGACCTCCAGTGGGAGGAGACGGGCGAGAGACTGACGAAGGAGACCTTCGAGCGGTATCGCCGCGAGGGCGGAACGGTGATCCTCCACTTCATGAAGGAGGAGTGGATCGAGACGGCTCTCGCCAACGACTGGGTCATCGTCGCGTCCGACGGCATGCCGTACGCGCCCGGCGCTCACCCGCGGACGGCCGGCACCTACTCGCGGATCCTGGGGCGCTACGTGCGCGAACGAGGCACGCTCGACCTGATGACGGCCATCCGGAAGATGAGCCTGCTGCCGGCGGACCGGGTGGCGTCGATTTCCGACCAGATGAGGAACAAGGGGAAGATCCAGGTCGGCGCCGACGCGGACATCGTGGTCTTCGACCCGGAGACGGTGATCGACACTGCCACCTTCGAAGGCGGACTCTCGTTCTCGGAGGGAATCGTCCACACGATGGTGAACGGGGTGTTCGTCGTGCGCGACGGCGAGACGGTGCAGGGAGTCAGCCCCGGCCGCCCGATCGTCGGCCGCTACGCCGCGCAGCCCTGAAGAACCGTCGGCCGTAGCCAGTTGCCGGCGTGACAGTCGAGACCAGATCTCCCGGCGGTGTTGGCGCGGCGGAGCAGTCCGCCGACTATCCCTCGCTCGGCGCCGCGAACTACGGCGTCGTCCTTCTGTTCCTCGCCTATGTGCTGTCGTTTCTCGACCGGAACATCCTTTCGCTGCTCGTCGGTCCGATCCGCGAGCAGTTCGGGATCACCGACTTCCAGTACAGCCTGCTGGCGGGGGCCGCGTTCGCGCTGGTCTACAGCTTCGCCAGCTTTCCCCTGGGCCGGCTCGCCGACCACTACTCGCGCAGGCTGATCGTCGCCGCCAGCGTCGCTTTCTGGAGCCTGGCGACGGCGGCGGGCGGTCTGGCGAACAGCGTGACCCAACTGTTCGTTTCGCGGATGGCGGTCGGCGCCGGCGAGGCCGGGCTGGCCCCGCCCGCCTACTCGATCATCACCGACAGCTACCGCCCCGCCCACTTCGGCTACGCGATGTCCTTCTACAAGACGGGCGTGCGGGTCGGCGGCGGCTTCGCTCTGGTCATTGGTGGCTTGCTCATCGACTACTACACCCGCATCGGTCCCCTCGAGGTACCGCTCGTCGGCACCCTCCAGCCCTGGCAGGCGACGCTGGTGACGGTCGGCCTGCCCGGGGTCCTGCTGGCGCTCCTGCTGCTGACGATGGTCGAGCCGCGGCGCAAGGAGCTGGCGGTTTCACGGAGCGGCAGGGAACGCCTGCCGGTCCGCGAGTTCGTCAGGTTCATCTGGGAGCGGAAGCGCTGTTACCTGCCGCTGTTCATCGGCTCTTCGATGCTGGCGATGGCCGGCTACGGCTCCTCCGCGTGGTATCCGGAGTTCCTCGTTCGCAACTACGGCATGACTCGCGGGGAAGCCGGGACGAGCTACGGCACGATCTCGATCATCACCGGAGTCGTCGGCATCATGGTCGCACCCTGGATCGCCAACCGCCTCGCGGCGCGCGGCTACAGGGACGCCTACGTGCGCACCCTGCTGGCCACGACCCTGATCGCCACGCTGCCCTCGATTGCGGCGCCGCTCGTCGGCAGCGCGACGATGACCCTCCTGCTGCTGGTGCCGGCGATGATCTTCTCGGGCGCCTACCTCGGCGTCATGGCGGCAGCCTTCCAGCCGATCACGCCCAACCAGATGCGCGGTCAGGCCACCGCCTTCTACATCTTCCTGACCAGCTTCATCGGCATGGCCTTCGGCACCAGCACCCTGGCCGCGTTCACCGACTTCCTCTTCCAGGACGACGGCAAGGTCCACTACTCCCTCGCCACGATGCAGGCGATCTTCAAGCCGGCGGGGGCGTTGCTGTTCTGGTACTGCCTGTCGGCGTACCGGAAGGCGATGGAGGAGGCGGGGACGTGGGAGGTGGATTGAGGAAGCAGAGCAGAAACTGGGTGCGCCGGCGTCCTCGCCGGCATCCGGCGCGAAGCGCCGGGCTCTGGACCGGCTGTCTCGCTAGATTTGCTGGTGCTGGCGTCAGCCTCGCTGCGATCCGGCGTTCTGCGGCTATGATCGCCGATAAGGTGTACGTCGCCTATAGGAGAACGGGGCACGGCCTTGTACGGGCTTGTTTCACGAACATGTGTTCCGAGCGCCGAGTCCGCTGTAGGCGGCAGTTGGTCCGGTAGAGTCGAGGGTTCGCCATGCGTCCACTGGCGAGCCGCAACGATCCAGCAACTTCCATCCCAGAGGCATACCGACATGAGCAAACCGTCGAAGCGGCGTGTAGCGTCAGGCAGTCTGGAGAAACGGAGACCGTCGCGACCGGTTCAGCGGGACGACTGGTGGCGGCAGGACGGACGTGCGCTTCGCGGTGACTGGGTGGTAGTCGGACGGGACATCCGCAAGTCGTTGGAACGCTTCGCGGAGGAGAAGGATGCCCAGGAAGAAACAGGGGTCGCTGCAGAGGCGGCAAGCTCAGCGTGACAGTGGCATAGCCGTCGCGTCTCAGCAGGTTGAGGTCAGCGAGTTCACGGCCGGGCCTCTCCCGCATCCAGAACTCTACGGCGGCTACGAGCAGGTCCTCCCGGGCTCGGCAAACCGGATCATGGGCATGGCGGAGGAGGAGGGCCGGCAGCGCCGCCTCCGAAAGATGATCCTGACGGTGGCGGTCGCGGTCGCGGTTGTGGCCGGCGTTGGGGTCGGTGGCATCCTGCTCTACCGAGGCGAGGACCTGGCGGCGGGTCTTCCTGTCGTGGGCGTCGCGGTAGTCGCCGTGGCGTTCAAGGACCTGCTCCGGTAGAAGCCTCTGAACCAGGCGCGGTCCCGCGCGCGATCAGAGCACCTCCCAGTGGCCGGCTCGGGTCGAGCCGACGCGGCGAAGGGCGCCGTCGGCCTTCAGGCCGTCCAGGTGGTACTTCACTCCGTCCGGCGTCAGGCCGACCCGCTTCGCGAGCGCGTTCCGGGTGAGCTCGGGCTCGTCGCGCAAGAGGTTCAGGATCTGCTCGCGGACGGTCTTTTGGGTAGTCGGGCCGGTTTCTTGGGTAGTCAGGCCGGTTTTCCGGGTAGTCTCTTGGGTAGTCGGCCCCGTCTTCCGGGCAGGCTCCTCGTCCCGCTGCCGCCAGAGCCTCAGCGTGAAGCCCGATCCGACGTCGAACTCGGGCTCCGGCAGGCCCGCTTCGGAGCAACGCCGGATCATGTCGCCGATGCCGGTTCCCATCTTCTCGATGTACCGGAGCAGGTACATCGCCTCGGCGAGCAGCGGGTTGCCGGACAGCGACTGGTGCGCCACGCGCAGTTTCTCGACCGTGAGCGCCGGCGGCAGCCGGCCCGAGTTCATGACCTCCAGTCGATCCGCGAAGAGCATGACCTGAACGCTGCCGTTGTCCGTGTAGTCCCGGTGGGCCACGGCGTTGACGATGGCCTCCGTGACGACTTCCTTGGGTATCTCATACGCCACGGGCGCCTGAACGCTCTCGGCTCTCGTGCCGACCGACAGGGCGATCTTGCTCAGGACGAAGTCGACCGCCTGGTCGACCAGTTCGAAGACGGTGCCCTTGTAGACCTGGTACGAGGGAATCGGCTTGGCGAGTTCCGTGCCATGGAAGTGGGCGCACTTGACCTCGGACGAGATGAGAAAGCGCTGCGGCGCCCTGCCGAAGAGCAGCACGGCGGCGTTGGTGAGACGCCCCCGGTTCAAGAGGTTCAGGTGCCGAAGCAGGTCCGACGGCGGCGTCTCCTCCGGCAACGGCAACTGCCGTGCGCGGCGGGCAATGCGGATGAAACGGTACATCGCCTCGGCGTCCAGGTCGTCCATCGTGGCCCCCGAACACTCCGCGGCGTCGGACGGCCTGTGGTCGGCAAGGGCGTGAACGACCGCCTCCGGGTCGCGGTCGATTACCGTCAGCAGGACGCGAGCCGCGCGATCCGGGACCCGTCGACCCTGTTCCCAGTCCTGCACGGCGCGGGCGTCCAGCCCGAACCGGTCGGCGAAGCTCTGGCGACTGACCTGCATGCGCTTGCGGACCGCAACGATGCGCTCCGCTGCCGGATCGTCGACGATTCGGCTAGGCAGTCGCGTTTCGTCGAGCACGGTTTGACTATGCGGCAATGCCGCAGGGCAGTCAACGTCGGATCGGTGGAGATCTGTTCAGCGGGGCAGCGGCCTCACAGGAACGCTGCGCCGGCGTGGTCCTCGAACGCCTCCACCTGGCGGACGTAGCGGAGGACCATTTCGGCGCTGGAGTGGCGGGTCACCTCCATGATCTTGTCCAGGCGGGCGCCGTGGACGGCGGCGCTGGTGACGAAACCGGCGCGCAGCGAGTGGCCTGAGTACTCGGCAGGGTCGAGCCCGATCGCCTGGACGTAGTGCTTGACGAGGCGCGGGATGTCCGAATGGTGCAAGCGGCGCCCGCGAAGGCGTCCGCCGCGCCATAGAGACTGGAACAGTGGCCCGTCTGTCGCTTGGGAGAGTGCCAGCCATCGGTGGAGACGCGCTACGGCGTTCAGCCCCTTTCCTGCCGGTATCGCGATGCGCTGGCCCTTCGCCGCTTGGTCGGTCTTCGACCTTCGGATGGTCAGGTACAGGCCGTCGTGTTCATGAGGCTGGCCGATGAAGTCGACGTCTTCGACGTTCAGTTGGCAGATCTCTGATCGTCGGAGCGCTCCCGCGAAGCCGATGGCGAGTAGGGCCGCGTCGCGGACCGACACTACTCGGAAGAACCCGCTCTGGGCACGTCGATCACAGCAGGCCAGCATCTTCCGCATCTCGTACTCGCGGATGGCCTTCACCTTTCTCTGGGCCTGCGTTACGTTTCTACAGTAGTTCCTGCGATCCGTTCCCTCAGAAGGAGGGCTCCGATGAAAGCCGTAAGCGTTCGCGAACTCAAGAACAACCCCTCGGCGGCGCTGCGAGCCGCTCGCAAGGACCCTGTGATGGTGCTCAAGCGACACGAACCGGAGGCGATGCTGGTCCACCTCGGTGACGACTCGTTGCTCAGCGAACCGGGAGTGCGGCAGGCCATTGCCACATCTCTGTTCCGGGACGGCAGCCTGTCCCTTGGCCTCGCGGCGAGCTTCTCCGGTCTCGGGGTCGCCGGGTTCATCGACCATGTGTCGAGGCTGGGAATACCGGTCGTCGCGGGCACGGCCGAAACGGTGCGGCAGGACATCGATACCGTCGAAGCATGGCGGACCGGCTAGTCGTAGCTGACGCCAGCCCGCTGATCGGTCTCGCCATCGCCGGTGAGTTCCACTTGTTGAGGGCGCTCTTCGGCCAGATCAGGGTGACCGACGCGGTGCGAGACGAGGTGCTGGGCGCCGGCAATCTGCCCGGCTCGCGCGCATGCAAGAGACATCGGTATCGCGCATACGGGTGTGGCGGGTGTTCTCGTCGCGGCCAAGAAGGAGGGATTGCTCGGCGGCGTTCGCCCGGCGTTGGAGCGACTGGAGGCGAGCAAGTTCCGATTGTCTCGCCAGGTCCTGTCCGCAGTACTTGAGCAGGCGGGCGAAAGTTGATCCGGGGCGGCCGCTCGCTCTACGGGAGGGCCTGACCCACTCCGGCCCCGACGATCAGCACGTCGACGTCGTTCCTGTGTCGAGTCATCGTTCGCCCTCGTCCTCGATGCGGTAGCGCTCGGCTTCGGCGTCGTAGTCGTCGAAGCCGACGATGTCGCGCAGGCGTTCGAAGCCCAGGGTGTGGTCGGCCCGCTCGCTGTTTCCCAGAGCTCGAAGAGCATCGAGCATCGCCGCGGTGGCGGCGGACAGGAGCGTCAGCGGGTAGGCCGCGACCTTGTAGCCGATTTCCTCGAGCCGTGCCGGCGGCAGCAGTGGCGTGTCGCCGCCCTCGACGAGGTTCGCCAGCTTCGGGCCCGGGGCCGCTTCGCAGAACGAGGCCATCTCGCTCTCCGACTCCGGAGCCTCGAGGAAGAGGATGTCCGCGCCGATGTCAGCGAACGCCTGGCAGCGGACGATCGCCTCGTCCAGGCCGTCGGTGGCCCGCGCGTCGGTGCGGGCCAGGATGAGAATGTCGGCGCCCTCCTCGCGCGCGTCCACGGCGGCGCGCACCCGCGACAGGGCCTCGGCGCGGGAGACGACGCGCTTGCCCCGCGTGTGCCCGCAGCGTTTGGGCGCTTCCTGGTCCTCGATCATCACGCCCGCGAAGCCGGCGCTGGCATAGCTCCTGACGGTGCGCTTGACGTTCAGCGCGTTGCCGTAGCCCGTGTCGCCGTCGCCGATCACCGGCAGCCGCGTTGCCGCACAGATGTTGCGGCCCTGGTCGAGCATCTCGCCGAAGGAGATCAAGCCGGTGTCCGGCATCCCCAGCCGGCTGGCGGACACCGCGAAGCCGCTCATGAAGGTCAGCTCGAAGCCGGCCTGCTCGATCAGCCGCGCGGAAAGCGCGTCGAAGCAGCAGGGCATGACCCGAAGGCCGGGGGCGTCGAGCAGGGTACGGAGTCGCGTCGCAGGAGAGGAGTTCACGTGGCGCTCCTACGGAGTCCGTCGACGAAGTCTCGGGGCCTCAGCACGACGATCCCCTCGTGGGGAGAGATGTCAAGCAGGTCACGGTCGCCGCTGACCACGCAGTCGGCTCCTGCCGCCAGAGCGCACGCGAGGAACTTGTCGTCGTCGGCATCCCGGGAAACACGTTCCGGGAGGGGAGGCGACGCAACGAGAGTCGCCGAGACAGCCAGGAGTTCCCACGCCGGCCTCAAGTCGACGCCCGGGAATTGATGCGCGAGTTCCTCGCCCACACGCACATACTCCTCGACGATCTCGGGAGAGAGTACGACCTCCGCCCTGCCGTCCCGCCACGCTTCCAGGACCCGACCCGGGATGCCACCGAAGAAGACTCCGGACACGAACACGTTCGTGTCGAGTACGACCTTCACCGGGAGCGAACGGACTCGATCGCCGAGGCAACGTCCGATCGCTTCATGCCCGCACGGCGGGCCGCTTTGCGCGCTCGCTCCATGACGTCATCGAACTCTCGTATCGAGGGTGCAGTGATCGGCTTGAGCACGATCGTGTCCCCTTCCCCGATGACCACGAACTGAACGCCGGGCTCAAGCCCCAACCGCGTCCGGATGGCGCCGGGAATCACAACCTGGCCTTTGGAGGACATCTTCGTTGTCTGGATCTCAGTCATGGCCGTAATCTTACCAGTAAGACGACCGCTTGCCTGATGAAGGCGAGGCCCTTGGCCTCGCGAGTTGACCTCAGGTGTCGCCGCTCCGCGGCGTCACCCGAAAGTCGGCGGGGGCGCCGGCGCACACAGTGGTGTGGCTCTAGTCCAGCCCCGGAAGCGGGGCCGGTACGTAGAGCTTCGGATCGTGGCCGTCGTAGCAGACCCAGCACTGGCCGGTCTCGCCGCCGGCCGCTGCGTCGATGACGGCATCCGCAATCTGGGAGGGCGGCATGAGTCGAAGGCCGGCTTCCCTCACGAAGTCCTCGGCTTCGGGGCCGAAGATCTTCGTGGCGACTGCGGCCGGGCAGATCGCGTTGAGCGTGATGCCGCGCGGGGCGAGAGACGGTGCGAGAGCGCGCACCAGGCCGACCACGGCGTGCTTGGTCATCGTGTAGACGGGGTCCACTTCCCAGGTGATGAGCCCGGCCACCGAGGCCGTGACGACGATCGCTCCGCCGCCGCGGTTCTCCAGCGCCGGCACGGTCGCACTCACGCCGAAGACGACTCCGTCGACGTTGGCGCCCGTGGCGCGGCGGTAGGCGTCCGCCGGCATGGCGGCGATGTCGAAGGCGGGAAAGTCACCGCCGGCCGCGGAATAGGTCGTCACGCCGGCGTTGAGGTGGACGAGATCGAGCCCGCCGTGGTCCCCGACGATCCCGGAAACGACATGCGTCCAGGCGTCCCGGTCGCTGACGTCGAGATGCGCGAACTCGCCGCCGACCGTGTCCGCGACGTCGCGTCCCGCGGCTTCGTCGATGTCCGTGACGACGACATGGCCGCCCCGGGCGGCAAGCGCCTCGCAGGTGGCCCTGCCGATGCCGGATGCGCCGCCAGTGACGAGGCAGGTCTTGTTGTCGAGATCAGCCACTGCGCTACTCGCGGTTGAACACGAAGTAGTCGTGCGAGGCGCGTGCGATCTCCGCGATCACCGGTTCCATCGCCGCGCTGGAAGGCAGCCTGGACTCCTTGACGAAGACGACCGAGATCACGTGGCCTGCGTCGTCCGGCAGGGTGATGACGCCCACGTCGTTCGTCGACTCGCCGATCGTGCCGGTCTTGTGGGCGACCGGCGTGCCCGGCGGGAGCGCTCCCGGAATCCGGTTCCCGCCGGTCTCGCAGCGGGCCATGGTGTCGATCAGCAGGGCCGAGCTCTTCTCGCTGAGGATCTCCCGTTTCCAGATCTTCCCCAGAAGAGCGGCCATCGCCCGGGGCGTGGCGGTGTCGCGTGGGTCGGCGTTGAACGCCTGCTTCAGCTCGGTCAGCCGGCGCTCGTCCACTTGACTCGAATTGCCTTCGGTGACGAGACGGTTGTACTCGGCCGGCGGCATCGGGCTGGCGACGGTCGCCTCATCTCGACCCAGGAAGTTCGCGATCAGCGCCCGGGTCGTCCGGTCGACGCGGATTCCGTTGGCGCCGAAAGCTCTCATTCGTGCGGTAATGGCCTCGGCGCCGCCGGCCTCGCGAAACAGCAGGTCGGTGGCGATGTTGTCGCTGATCCGCAGCATCAGGCCGAGGACGTTCTGGATCGTCAGGCGGGAGCCCGGCGTGTCGAAGAAGTCGCTGAGGGCGCCGTAGGTGACGACGTGATCGCCGGTCTGCATCGTGATGAGGTCGTCGAGCGATCGTTCGCCTTCGTCGACCTGCGCGAGGATCTCGACGGCGATCGGCACTTTGTAGGTGCTCGCCATCGGGAAGCGCTCTTCGCCGTTGAGCAGCACGCCGCGACCGGACTCGAGGTGGATCGCGGCGACTCCCACCGTGCCGAGGCTGGCTTCGGCGAGGCGTTCGATCTCGGCGCCCAGGTGTTTCAGACCGGGATCGTCACCCAGGATCTCGAGACGCTCGGAGGCTGGCGCCGGTGCTGTCGCCAGAGCGCCGATCGCGCCGGCGAGCAGGAACGCGCGCAGGAAGACGAACTGGCGGAGACGGGAGAGGTGTGGTTCAGACATCGGTTCCGTTTCGCTCCTGGTCGGTTGAAACTGGTATACGACTGTAACCAAACGAGAAACGGGCGGAGGGCGTGGAGCGCGAGCCGGCCACGGATGAGTTCAGGGGGCTTGGGAGGAATGACGGGAATGATGAGGATGCGAGGCGCCGTCCGTCCGGCGGTAGTGCTCATCGTGCTGGCGGGGTCGGCCGTTGCCTTTGCGGCGCAGGACGAGGTGCCCGTCTCGGCCTACGACCGCGCGGCGAAGATGCTCAGCGTCGGGTCGCTGATCTTCAACGAGAGCGTGACGCCGCACTGGATCGGCGAAGGCGAGGCGTTCTGGTACCGAAGCGACGACCGCGACGGGCACCGCTTCTGGCGCGTCGAGCCGCTGGCGAGCGACGAGCGGCGGCGTCCGGCCTTCGACCACGCGCGGCTGGCGGCATCCCTGAGCGCGCTTCGCGACGAGCCGGCGGATCCGCTGGCGCTGCCGTTCGAGAGCATCGACCTGTCGGGCGAGGGCCAGGTGTCGTTCCAGATCGCCGGCGAGAAGGGGCCCGAGTCGTTCCGGTGCACGCTGGACGGGGCCGAGTGCTCGCGCGTCGAGGTGCCGGCCGCCCCGGCTGACGAGAAGGACGAGAAGAAGGACGAGACGCCGCCCCTGCCGTCTCCCGACGGGTCCTACAGCTTGGTCGTTAGGGACCACGACCTCTACGTCGTAACGGCCGAGAGCGGCGAGGAGCGCCGCCTGACCGACGACGGCGAGCCCCACCACGACTATGCCTCGCATCCCGAGGCGCGCCTCTCGACGGTCACCGAGAAGCGCGCGGGCATCGTGCTCCCGCCCTCGGCGCTGTGGTCGCCCGACGGCAAGACGCTGCTCACCGTGCGCCTGGACCAGCGCGACGTAGGCGAGATGCACGTCCTTCAGACGACCGATCTCGGCGACGGCGCCCGGCCTGTCCTGCACACCTTCCGGATGCCGATTCCCGGTGACGACGGCGTGCCGTGGAGCGAGCTGCTGCTCGTCGACGCCGAGAGCGGCACGGTGAGGCCGGTCGACACCGAGCGCGTCCACACGCCCTTCATGGCGCTGGCCGACCTGGGTCAGCTCTGGTGGAATGACGACGGCTCGAAGGCGTACCTGCTGCGCCGGCCGCGCGGCGCGCGCTCGATGCGGCTCGAGGAGATCGACGCCTCCACTGGCTCAGCACGCACGCTGGTGGCCGAGACCTCCAGGCATCACGTCGAGCCGACGCTCCTGATCGGCACGGGCACGCCCAACATCAGGGTGCTGGAGAGCGGCGAGGTGCTCTGGTACTCGCAGCGGGACGGTTGGGCGCACATCTACCTGTACGGCAGCGACGGTGGTCTGGTCCGCCAGGTCACCCGGGGCGCCTGGGTGGTGCGCGACCTCGTGCACGTCGACGAGGCGTCGCGCACGGTCTACTTCACCGCCGCGGGCCTGGACCCCACCGTCGACCCGTACCTCCGCACCTTCGCCCGCACGTCGCTCGACCGGACGACCTCTCGCCCCGAGATCCTCACGCCCGAGCCTGGCGACCACACGGTCGTGGCCTCGCCCGGCGGCAAGTCCTTCGTCGACCAGTGGTCGCGCATCGACCAGCCGCCTCGGTCGCGGGTTCTGCTGCCGGACGGCCGCGTGGCGGTGGAACTCGAGGTCGCCGACTTCGAGTCGCTCGTCGAGCTCACCGCGTTGCCGGTGCCCTTCACCGTCAAGGCGCGGGACGGCAAGACGGACATCTACGGCAACGTGTTCTTCCCGCCCGGCTTCGACCCGGAGGACGCTGGCGCCAGTTACCCGGTGATCGACGGCATCTATCCCGGGCCGCAGGTGCATCGGGTGACCAAGAACTGGCACGACCCGACGCTCTTCCTGAGCTACGACCTGGCGCTGGCGCAACTCGGTTTCGTCGTGGTCACGGTCGACGGCTTCGGCACGCCGCTGCGGTCGAAGGCCTTTCATGCGCGCTCCGAGGGGAACCTGCAGGAGGCCGGCGGTCTCCCCGACCACCTGGCCGCGATCCGCCAGCTCGCCGTTCGCTATCCGCAGATGGACCTCGACCGGGTCGGCGTCTACGGTCATTCCGGGGGCGGCTTCGCGTCGGCGCGCGCCATCTTCGCCTACCCGGAGTTCTACAAGGTGGCGGTGTCTTCCGCGGGCAACCACGACCAGCGGGGCTACATCCAGCTCTGGGGCGAGTCCTACCATGGCGACCCGGAGACGGTGAGCTACGAGGAGCAGGCCAACTCCTCGATCGCCCACCAGCTCGAAGGCAAGCTGCTGCTCGCCTACGGCGCCCTGGACGACAACGTGCCGCCGGCGCTGACGCTGCAGGTCATCGAGGCCTTGACGAAGGCGAACAGGGACTACGACCTGATCGTTCTGCCGTCCGGCAACCACGGATTCGTGTCCGACCCCTACTTCCTTCGCCGCAGTTGGGACTACTTCGTGCGACACCTCGCGGGCAAGGAGCCGCCCGCGGACTACTCGCTGGCGCCGCCCGGCTCGTGAGGCTCCTCCAGACCCACGACGCCGGCTCGCGCGGGAGCGGATTGATCGGGTCCGGTAAGCGTGGCGAGAATCATCTCGCAGATGCGATACAGGAGGCAACCCGAATGACCTCACACAGCTCGATGCTCCACGTCCGGATGGACACGGAGATGAAGCGGAAGGCGACAGCGGCGCTCGCGGCGATGGGCTTGACGGCCTCGGAAGCCGTGCGGCTGTTCTTTCACCGAATTGCGGTCGACCAGGCTTTCCCTCTCGAACTCAAAGTGCCAAACGCCGAGACCCGCAGGGCCATGGCCGAGTCGGAGGAAACGATGAGACGCGGGACGGCTCGATTCGCCAGCGCGGACGAGATGTTCGCGGAGCTTGAAGAAGCCGCCCGCCAGTAAACGGGCGCGCCTGCCCCGGCGCGTGGACTTCACGCGGAACTGTTCAAGTGAAGCTGTCAGAGCGCCCTGCCGTCGCTGAGTAGGACAGCGGCCCGACGGAACTGTTCGGTGTTCTCGGGCATGGCTACTGTCCCCAGACCTCCTCGAAGACGCGGAGGTAGTTCTCGCCGAGGAACTTGCGGATCGTCTCGTCGCTGTGGCCGCGGCGGACGAGTTCCTCGGTGATGGCCGGCACCTTGCCGATGTGCTCCAGGCCGTCCGGGGCGAGTTCGGCGCCGTAGTGGTCGCTGCCCATGCCGATGTGGTCCGGGCCCATCACGTCGAGGGCGGTCTCGATGTCGTCGACGACCTCGGAGAGGTTGCGGTGGGTGATGTGGATCAGGCCCAGTACGCCGCCGTTTTCCGCGAGCGCCTCGAGCATCTTCCGGTCGCGGGGCAGTTCGAGGCGAGTTCGCGGAAGAACGCCTCCGCCGAGGCGCGACTCCGGGTCGCTGTTGGGGAACATGGTGGGCGTCGTGTGGGAGAGGATGACGGGACGGTCGATGCGCTCGAGGATCTCCCAGAAGCCGCGCTCGCCGATGTGCACCAGGTCGACGACCATGTTCAGTTCCACCATGCGGTCGATCAGCGCCTTGCCGGCGGCGGTCAGCCCGCCCTGGTCGTCGGCGGCCCAGCAGCCGTCGGCGTAGATGTTGCGGCGGGTGTGGGTCAGGCTGGCCACCCGCAGGCCGAGCTTGTAGTAGAGATCGAGGAAGCGGGGGGCCGCGCCCAATGCCTCGCAGCCTTCGAAAGAGAAGACGAGCGCTACGCGGCCGTCCTCCTTGGCCTGGCGGATCTCGGCCACCGACGTCGCAAGCACGAGGTCGTCGAGCCGCTCGACCTCATTGTGCAGGTTCCAGGTCATCTCGAGGCCGCGGTGCAGCGGGCTGTTGAGCTGCTCGTCGTCGAGGTAGACCGCGCAGAGCTGGGATGTGATGCCGCCTTCCCGCCACCGCGGCAGGTCGTACTGGCCCATGCAGCCGAACCAGATGGTGTGCGCCGACATGCCGAACTGGGCGAAGGGGCCGATGTCGAAGCCGAGCGGCGGCTGCCAGCTCGAGGGGTCGGGGAGATCGACGCGCTGGTCGAGCTTCACCTTGCCGTCGCTGACGGGAATGAGGATGTCGCAGTGACCGTCGATGACGATCGACTCACGGTGCAGGGCGGCCGCGCGCTCGGAGATGTCCAAGTGACGTTTCCCGCTCAGTGCGACAGCGCCAGGCCGCTGAGCAGCGTGGTCGCCGCGGCGCGTCGTTTGCCGTCGGCGCCGATCGTCGCGCCGACGACGTAGCCGCGCGGCGCCCGCGACTCGATGCCGGCCGGAACCACGTTGATCTCGAGCCCGAGCCCGCGCGCGGCCTCGAGCAGCTCGGGAGAGAAGTCGCCTTCGATGACCTGCGTGGAAGGAGAGCCCAAAGGGCCGAAGGCCGGCAGGTGCGGCGAGGGAGCGTCGATCGCTTCCTTGATGTCCATCTCCCAGTCGAGGAGGTTCAGGAGGACGCTGACCGTCTTCTGGTGTAGGCCGGAGCCGATGGAGGCGAGAGCGGCCACCGGCTTGCCGTCGCGCAGGACGATCATCGGCTCGGTCGGGTCCGGCAGCCGCTTGCCGGGGCCGGCCTCGGCGATCAGCGCCTGCTGGAAGGACGCCGAGTCGGGAATCGAGATGCCGTCGACGAAGATCGCCGTGTCGCCCCAGGCCGACGTGTTGATCGTGTGGACGACCGCGGCGACGTTTCCGTAGGCGTCGATGGCGACGATGGCGTCGGAGTGCTTCGGGTCCGCCGGGGTGGGGACCTTGGTCAGGGGAGCCATGCCCGACTGCATCCTCGCCCAGAGACCTTCGGCGTTCTCCTTGCCGGTCCGACCCGCCAGGGTGGCGTCGAGGTCGCCGTAGAGCGCGCGGCGCATCGGCTCGGGCAGGAAGACGATCCCCATCAGGTTCGTCATCTGGTTGACCCAGAAGAAGGCCTCCGGCGATTTCGCGTAGTGGCCCATGTCGCGCAGCCCTGCCGCCTCGGCGAGGTTGAGCACCTCGGCCACGTGGACGCCGCCCTGAGCGGGCAGGCCGTGTCCGTAGACGTCGAAGCCGTTGTAGGTGGAGTGCACCGGCTCGGCGACGAGCGCCTCGTAGCTCCGCATGTCTTCCATCGAGAGCTTGCCGCCGTCGCGCTGGACCGCCTCGACCAGCCGTTCGGCCCAGGGGCCGCGGTAGACGTAGTCGATCCCCTGCTCGGCCACGGCGCGCAGCGTCGCCGCGAGTTCCGGCTGCCGGAGCAGGTCTCCCTCGCCGAGGAAGGCGCCGTCATCGTCAGTGAAGATGCGCCGCGTCGCGGGCAGGCGGGAGAGCGCTTCCTTGCGCCGCTCGATCATGCTCGTGTGAATGGCGCCGAGCAGAACGCCGTTCTCCGCGTAGTGGATCGCCGGTTCGAAGAGACCGGCCCACGGCAGCTTCCCGAAGCGATCGTGCGTAGCGCCGAGGCCGCCGAAGAACCCCGGCACCAGGGCGGTGCGTCCGCTCGGTTGGTGCTCGGCGCCGATCGTCGTCGAGGTCGGGATCGTCAGCGGCTCGGTCTCGCCGCGGACGGTGTCGTAGGCGCCGTTGACGTTGAACACCTCGCCGCTCTCCGCCTCGTAGTAGACGAGGTTGAAGATCCCGGCGTAGCTCACCCAGGCGCCGCCGGCCAGGGAGATCTGCGTGAGGGCGGTGGCGATCACGGCGTCGGCCGCGGTGCCGCCCTGACGCAGCGCTTCGAGACCCGCTCTCACCGCCTGCGGCCCGGTGGTGCCGCTGATCACGCCGTGCTCGCCCTCGGCCATCGGTTTGTCCGTCCCGAAGAAGGCGTTCAGTTCCTCGAGCGCCTCGCGGTCACTCCAGTTGGCCGGGCTGAGGTCGATCGCCGCCTCGTCGTCCGCGCCGGCGAACGCCGCGGGCGTGGCCGCGAGGAGCCATGCGGCGAGGCAGAGTGCGTAGAGCCTTCTCTTCTTCATCGTCTTCTCCTCGGGTTCTCTGCTCATCGGGAGCTTACGCCGGCCGCAAGTCAGCGCCGCGCATCAATCGCACGAGCAGAGGCGTGAGTGCGCCGAGGACCGCCGCGACCAGCAGAGCCAGCAGCCCGATCCTCGAATAGACGCTGCTGTAGGTGGACAGCGCCGCATCGAGGTCGACGATGTCGCCCCCCGCCGTCGTGGCGCTCGTCAGCCGGGCGATCAGCCCGGAGATGTAGCTCGAGGCGGCGTAGGCGAGCATGAAGGAGCCCATCATCGTCGACACGATCCTCTTCGGCGACAGCCGCGTCACCATCGACATGCCGACCGGCGCCAGGCAGAGCTCGCCGGTCACCATCAGCAGGAAGGTGAGGGCGAACCAGATCAGGGCCACCTTGCCGTCGTCCGGCCGCAGGGCGCTGCCGAGCACCAGGACCAGGAAGGCGAGGCCGATCTGCACGATCGCGAGAACGAACTTGACGGGTGTCGACGGCTCCCGGCCGCGCCGGCCGAGCGCGATCCACAGCCAACTGAAGAGCGGCGCCAGGGCGATGACGTAGATCGCCGGCAGGGATTGCAGCGTGGATGCCGGAATCTCCGTCCCCAAGACTCCGCGGTCGACCATACGGTCGGCGAAGAGGTTGAGCGAGCTGCCCATCTGTTCGTAGAAGGCCCAGAAGCCGATCGTGAAGGCCACCAGGACGGCGCAGGCCAGAAGCTGGTCGCGCTCGGTCCGGTCGCAGCGGCGCAACGCGTAGTAGAGAACGAAGAGCCCGAGCGCGGCCCCGGTCGCCGACAGCAGACCGCCGACGACCGGCGGATTCTGGAGCACCCACCAGACGCCGCCGACCAGGACCAGGCTCGCGAGGTAGATGGCGCCCTCGCGCGACAGTCCGGGCACCAGGCGCTCCTTCAGCTCCTCGGGCCGCGGCGGATCCGCGTGGCCCCGGAGGTACTTCTGGCCCTTCAGGTAGAGCAGCAGCCCGGCCAGCATGCCGACGCCGGCGAGACCGAATCCGTAGCGCCAGCCGTAGGTCTGGCCGAGCCAGCCGCAGAGCAGGGGTGCGACCGCCGCGCCCAGGTTGATCCCCATGTAGAAGACCGTGAAGCCGGAGTCCCGTCGCGGGTCGCCCTTCTCGTAGAGGGCGCCGACGACGGTGGAGGCGTTCGTCTTGAGGAATCCGACGCCGGTCGCGATCAGCGCCAGCGCCAGGTAGAACAGGCTCAGGTGGAACTCGCTGCGTTCGACGACGAGCCCGCCTGCGGACGAGACTTCCTCCGCCGCCGGCCCCTCGATCGTCATCAGGAAGTGGCCGGCGACCAGCAGCAGCGCGCCGAAGGTGACCCCCTTGCGCGGTCCGAGCCAGCGGTCCGCCACCGCGCCGCCGAGCACCGGCAGCAGGTAAACCATCGACGCGTAGGCGCCGTAGAGCACGAAGGCCCGGCTGTCGTTGAAGAGGAAGTGCTGGGTCAGGTAGAAGATGAGCAGCGCCCGCATGCCGTAGTACGAGAAGCGCTCCCACATCTCGACCAGGAAGCAGACGCCGAGCCCGGGCGGGTGGTCGCGGAAGACCGGGATCCGTCGCCAGAAGCTCACGATCGCAGCATCCTCACGCCCGCCAGTTTAGGAGCTTGCGCCGCGAACCCGCTCCGCTGGCGCAGTGAACTCGCCGCCCACTGGGTGCGCCGGCGCCCTCGCCGGCTGCCGCCGAAGGCGGCCGGATACACGCGCCGGCCGCCAGGCCGGCTCCGCTATCGTCGGTCGGCACGAACCAGGAGCATCGACATTGGCAGACAAAGTCGCAATCGTCACCGGCGGCGGCAGCGGGATCGGCCGCGCGGTCACGCACGGGTTGGTCGAAGACGGCTACCACGTGCTCATCGCCGGCCGCCGCGAGGAGCGGCTGATTGAAACCAAGAGCGGCGCGCGCGATCCGGAGAAGGTCTCGGTCGTAGCAGCGGACATCAGCACCGTGGAGGGCGTCCAGGCCGTCTTCGACGGACTGACGAGCGCCTTCCCCCGGCTGGACCTGCTGTTCAACAACGCCGGCACCGGCGCGCCGCCCGTGCCGATCGAGGACCTGACGTTCGAACAGTGGAACCGGGTCGTCGGGGTCAACCTGACCGGCGCCTTTCTCTGCACGCAACGGGCGGTCAGGCTGATGAAGGAACAGGATCCCCAGGGCGGACGCATCATCAACAACGGTTCCATCTCCGCGCATGTGCCGCGCCCGAACTCCGCCCCGTACACCTCCACGAAGCACGCGATCACCGGACTCACGCGGTCGACGTCGCTGGACGGGCGCAGGTTCAACATCGCCTGCGGGCAGATCGACATCGGCAACGCCTACACGCGGATGACCGCGCGGATGTCCGAGGGCGTGGCCCAACCCGACGGTTCCACGAAGCCGGAACCCACCATCGACGTGCGCGCCGTCGTCGACGCGGTGCGGTACATGGCCGCGCTTCCGCTCGATGCGAACGTGCCTTTCCTGACCGTGATGGCGAACGAGATGCCGTTCATGGGACGGGGCTGACTCCGGCGACCAGAGCTTCGAGCGGCCCGGGAGTTCTCATGAATCGACGTGTCTTCCTGAAAGCCGGCGCGGCAGCGGCAGCGCTCCCGATCGTCTCGCCGGGGCACGGCCTTGCACTGATCGCGGCTCCGCCGGAGGTGGCGGTGGATTCGCGGGACCTCCAGCAGCTCCTCGACGAGTCGGCTGCAAGCCTCGGCATCGTCGGCGGCCAGCTCGCGGTCTTTGACGGCGAGGCCGTCCATGAGTTCGCGACCGGCCTGGCGGTCCGCGAGCGCGGGCAGGCGGTCACGCCCGACACGCTCTTCCAGATCGGCTCGACGACCAAGGTGTTCAACGCGGCCGTCGTCATGGCGCTCGTCGACGAGGGAAGACTCGACCTCGACGAACCCGTTGGCAACTACCTCGACGGCGCGTCGCTGACCAGCGACCAGCCGCCGGTCGACATGACGCTGCGCCAACTGCTCTCGATGTCGGCGGGGCTCGACAACGGGCCGTACACCGACCACGGCCGCGGCGACGACGCCCTCGGGCAGTATGTCGCTTCACTTGCCGGGATTCCCGGGATCTTCGAGCCGGGGATGGCCTACGGTTACTCGAACGCGGGCACCTGCGTCGCCGGGCTCGCGGCGCAGCGGGTGATGGGCAGGAACTGGGAGACCCTGCTCGCCGAGCGCATCCTCGAGCCGCTCGGGCTCGAGCACTCGGCGAACTTCCCGGAGGACCTGCTCTACCACCCGGTCGCTCTCGGCTACTCGCCGACGCCGGCGAGTCCCGAAGGCCTGCGGGTGCCCTTCTGGGGGCTGCCGCGCAGCATGGCGCCGGCGGGCGCGACCCTGTGCTGCAGCGCCGGCGATCTGGTTCGCTTCGCCGCGCTCTTCCTGCGCGATGGACGGTCGGCCGATGGCCGCCAGGTGCTCTCCGGGCAGGCCGTCGAGGCGATGCACACGCCGGAGATCGACATGCCGGCCGTGGTCATCGCCCAGAAGTGGTGCCCCGGGCCGTACTGGAAGCGCTGGGGCGGCGAGGTGATCTACGGCCACAGCGGCACGAACACGGGCGGCTCGTCCCTGCTGCTCTGGTGTCCGAGCAGGGGCGTGGCGGCCGCGACGATCTCGAACGTGCCGAGCCAGGGGTATCCACTCGCCGACACGGTCTTCGACACCCTGTTCCCGGAGGTCTTCGGCATCGACAAGCCGGAGACGCCGAAGCCGGACTCGGTGACGCCCGTCGAGGTCGACCTCGAGCGGTACGTCGGCCGGTTCGAGGCCGTCGGCAGTCGGTTCTCGTTCGCGGTTGAAGAAGGCCGGCTGATCGCGCGGTCGGAGGGCGGCGCGGCGCTCGAGTCCGAGCTCATCCCCCTGGGCGGCGACCGGTTCCTGCCGCGGGATCCCGCGATGGGGGGCAACCGCGGCTGGGACGTGGCCTTCTGGGGCGACGACGGCAACGGCCGGGCGACCCACTATCTCAACGGTGTCTTCGCCATGCGCCGCAGCTAAGGTGTGACCAGGGCGCTCCCTACGTCGAGACTGAAGCAGGCGACTTCTTCCTCAAGACGATCATCCCGAGCCGGAAAGCGACGAAGAAGTACTTGAAGGAGAGTGGCGAGCAATGACCGAGCGCACGACGAAGCTTGATTCAGGAGCACTCGATCCGGAGGAACGCGAGATCCTGAGAGCCTACGAGGAAGGGCGTCTTCAAAGAGCCTTGGGCTCTTCCCGAGAAGTCGCGCGGCTGGAATCCGCGGCACGCGAGACACTCCGCAAGGACAAGCGCATCAACATCCGGCTGCCGAGCCACGACTTGGTCAAAATCAAGCGGCTAGCGGCCCGCGAGGGAGTTCCATACCAGACTCTGATCTCCAGCATCCTGCACAAGTACGCCACCGGGGAGCTTGGCTAGTCCAAGCGATGTCCTGGGTCTTCCGTCGCGATGAACCGGCCCTCCCAGTTGTCGCCGTCGTAGAAGGTGCGCTGCAAGTAGGCGTGCCTCCCGAGCGAGCCTCGGCGCTACGGCGGCTGGATGCCGCAGCCGCCTTGCACCACATGGCCACAGATGAGACGGATGTTGTCCAACTGGAGGCGCGCGAAGCTCGTCGGTTCCAGTGTGAACAGGCTCCGTACGCGACCGAGGTCGACGGGGCGTCCGCCGGGTTGGGCGGGGTTCCGGACGATGTCGGCGATCTGCACGGTGACGATCGTCCACTCCTCGGGGGTGAACGTGGCGAACGGCAGTTCGACGGCGCCGGCATCGAGAGAGCCGCTGTCGAGCTTGACCTTCAGACCGCTCGCCGGGTCCGTGCCGTCGCCGAACACGTACAGGTCGAACTGCAGTTCTCCGGCGAAGTCCCCGGGTTCGGAGGCGCCGCCCATGCCGAACAGGGTCTGCTGCTCCCCGCCCGCCGGGCGGATCGAGAAGCTGCCGCCGCCGGAGGTGGCGACATCGATGACCATCCCGCGGTCGGCCCGTGCGACTTCAGCGATGGCGAGCGCTCCATCCGCGTCGTGGACGGCGAGGTCGAGCGTCATGGCGTCCTCTTCGCCCGGGAAGCGGAGCGGTCCCACTTCGTCCACGTAGAGGTCATAGACGGCCCGGTAGACGTCGGCCGGCGACGGCGGCGTGACGGAGGCGGACGTTCGGTCGGTCAGGTCGGCGCATCCAAGGCCGGTCGAGGGGTCGACGCCGCATTCGTACACGCGCACGTAGTCGACGCTGAGTTCGCCGGGCAGCGCGCCGGCCTTCGGCGCGCCGGGCAGATTGCCGCCGACCGCAAGGTTCAGCAACAGGTGGAACGGGCGGTCGAACGGCGCCGAAACGCCGCCGGAGACGTAGGCGTTCGCCTCGGTGTCCTTGTAGTAGTTCCAGTACCTGTTTCGCCGGACCGTGTAGAAGTGCGCGCCGTCCACGAACCAGCGAATCTCCTCTTCGTCCCACTCGACGGCGTAGACATGGAAGCCGTTCGCGGGATCGACATCGGAGTACCTCGCGTAGTCGAACGTGTTGAGCGGCCATTCCATCCCGTAGTGCAACGCACCCTGGGCGAAGGGAGCCGGATCGCGGGAGAACACCTCCAGGATGTCGATCTCGCCGCCGGCGGCCCAGCCGCCATACGCGGAGTCGGTGGGCAGCATCCAGAACGCGGACCAGAGGCCCTGGCCGCCTGGGGCCTGGATGCTCGCCTCGATGCGGCCATAGGTCACATCGAGCTTGCCGGCGGTGTTGATGCGCCCTGAGGTGTACGCATGTCCGTCCCCGGCGTCCTCCTCGCGGGCCGTGATGACGAGGACGCCGCCTGACACGGAGATGTTGGCGGCCTGGTAGCTCTGGAGTTCGTTGTTGCCCCAGCCGGGTATGCCTTCGGCAGTGCCGTCGCCCGTCTGGATGTTCCACCTGGAAGCGTCCAGGGCCGCGCCGTCGAACTCGTCGGACCAGATGAGCTCCCAGCCTTCGGACGGGGCCGTGCCGGTCGGCCCGTTGCCCTCCTCGCCGGACTCGCCGCCGCCGCAGCCGACGAGTGGCAGCGCCGCAAGCAGGACGCACGTGATCGCCAGGTGCCGCACGGTCGAGCGCCCCGACGGCTTCACTCCACCGAGAGCCGCCCGAAACGGATCACGGTGCGGCGCCGCTCAGGGCTGTCGGAGCTGTCCCAGACCGCGAGCCATCTACCCGATTCGTTGTCGGACCGGTCCTCGAGCAGCGTCGGGTAGCTGTTCAGGTTGCCGCCGTCGTAGAAGGTGCGCTGCGGCGACCAGCCACCTCCGGGCGCCCGCGTCTTGTAGTAGAGGCCTTGCCGGCGCGCGCTGTCGCCATAGACGTAGATGTGCCGGCCGGAGGAGTCCCGGCCGAAGAAGCTCTTCGCCCGGTAGTTGGGCAGTTCGGGCTCGGGCTGCGCCGTCGACCAGGTCCGACCGCCGTCCTCGCTGCGAGTCGAGTAGGCCAGGGGCGGATCGAGCGGACGCTCGCGGTCCATCGTGGCCGTTCGCATCATCATCTCGAGCGCGCCGTCACCGGTCGGAGCGATCTTCCCCTCGTGCAGGAACACCGGGTCGTCGTCCGGATACGGAACGTAGCCGGCCAGCTTCCAGTGCAGGAGGCTCTTGCTCTCGAGCACGAACTGGCGCCGGTCGCCATGGGGATCGTGGCGGCGCGAGTTACGGTGGGCGGGCAGCAGGTAGCGACGGACTCCATCGCGCTCGACCGTCTCGATGCCCGCAACGATGATCAGCGAGCCCTGGTAGCCCATCGCCAGCTCGACGTGGTTCCAGGAGTAGCCGCCGTCGGCGGTGTACGCCGCGACCAGGTCGGCGTTCTCGCTGTCCCGGTAGTGCATGGGCGCCCGCATGACGAAGAGCCAGACGACGTCCTGACCGGGAGGCCTGAACAGGACCGAGTTGTTGTAGGCGTATTGCACGCTGCCGTTGCGCGCCCGGTGGTCGAACACCGTGATCCGTTCGTTCCAGGTTCTGCCGCCGTCGTGGCTCAGCGAGCAGACGATGTCGCCCATGTCCATCTTGCCGCGCACCTGCAGGCCGTAGGCGGCGATGAGGTGCTCATCGGTCCAGCGCGCGATGAAGGGCTCCCAGATCTTGTCGTAGGGACCCTGGGTGTCGAGTACGTCGATCGTGACGACGTCCTCGACGTCTCCTCGATGCGCCTCGTCGCTGGCGCCCCACACCGCGGTGGTGCCCAACGCGAGAAGACAGGAAGCGAGGAGAACCGGCGCGGCAAGGCGTTGTGCGTGTTCGAGGGAAAAGACGGGCATGAGTTCCTCCTGTCGCAGAGAGGCCGCGCCGCGTTGATAGCGTCGATGGCTGCTCCAATGATGCCAAGACCGTCCCGCGCCCTGCTGTGCATGACCTTGCTCCTGCCGGGAACGTTCCTGGCGAGCTGCACGCAGGCGCCGCCTCCGTTCGACCTGGCGGAGGACGAAGTTGTCGTGCTCACCGGCGGCACCGACATGGTGTATCTGCAGCGCGCGGGCTTTCTCGAGACCATCCTGACGGACGCGTTCGCCGACGTTCGGCCCACCTTCCGCGATCTCTCCTGGGAAGCGGACACCGTCTTCCGGCAGGGCTCCTCGCTGGAACGCTGGCGCGAGGACGGTTTCGGCGACTGGGACGCTCAGTTCGAACGGGTTGGCGCCACGGTTGTCATCGCGCAGTACGGCAAAGCCGAATCGATGACGGGAGCCGAAGGGCTCGAGTCGTTCAGATCGGCGTACAACGCGTTGATCGACGGATTCCTGAAGCACGCCGACCAGATCGTGCTCGTTTCACCCACGCCCTTCGAGAAGCCGACGAGCGCGTCTCTACCGGACGTGTCGCACCACAATCGGTCCCTCGCGCAGTACGTCCGGGCAACGAGGAAGATCGCCGCGGAGCGAGGCCTTCTCTTCGTCGACCTCTTTTCGAATGCGAAGCCGGGCCTGACGGAAAACGGCATGCATCTCAAGGAGGAGTCGCTACGGCACGTATCCGAGACGATCGCGGAGAAGCTCGGCTTCGAGGTTCCGTCCTGGGAGCGGTTGGCCCCGCTTCACACGGCGGTCACCGAGAAGCAGCGCCTGTGGTTCGACTACTGGCGTCCCGCCAACTGGAAGCTGCTCTTCGGCGACGACTCGACGCGGCGCTTCACCCAGTCGAGCCATGGCTACCTCACTTTCCGGGAGGAGTGGCAGCAGCTTGTCGGCCTGATCGAGAGCGCGGAAGAGCGGGTCTGGACCGTGGCCAACGGCGGTGCGGACCCGGGGCACAGGCGCCCCGAGCCGGAAGAGCTCTTCGCCCATCCGGACGCGGACATCGAGGCGGAACTCGCTTCGTTCACCGTGCCGGACGGCATGGAGGTCAATCTCTTTGCGTCGGAGGCGGACGGCCTCACCAACCCGATTGCGATTCGCTGGGACACGGCCGGCCGTGCGTACGTGACCGTCTCGACGACGTATCCGCATGTCTTTCCCGGGGACGTTCCGAACGACAAGATCATCGTGCTGGAGGATGCCGACTTCGACGGTGTCGCGGAGAGTTCGACCGTCTTCGCGGAGGGGCTGAGCATTCCGACGGCGATGGAGCTCGGCGACGGCGGCGTCTACGTCGGGCACCATGGCGAGCTGCTGTTTCTGAAGGACACGGACGGCGATGGACGAGCCGATACCCGGCGCGTTCTGCTCAGCGGATTCGGAACGGGCGATAGCCACCAGACGATCAGTTCTTTCACCTGGAGCCCCGGCGGCGAGCTGTACATGGGGCAGGGCGACGGGATCGAATCGCGCGTCGAAACCCCCTGGGGGTCCGCCGACCTGTACCAGTCCGGGTTCTTCCGGCTGCGCCCGCGTCTGCTGCAGATGCATCCCCTGCTGGACGACTTCATGGGCCCCGGCAACCCCTGGGGCGTCGCGTTCAGTGAATGGGGTCAGATCTACAGCGTCGACGGCGCGGGCGGCGTAACCCATCTTTCGCTCGGCCAGGTCCCGACCACCAACCGGAGGCGCCTGGGCACGATCGGGGCGCCCGGCGGATACGCCGGCATCGCGTATCTCGACGGTCGTCACTTGCCGCCGGAGTACCGGGGACATTTCGCGATCGGCGATTACCAGGCGAATCGCGTCAAGCGCTTCTCCGTCGCGGCCGACGGTTCAGGGGCGGCCCTGAAGTGGGAAGAGCCGCTCATCCATTCCAGCCACCGGAACTTCCGCCCGGTGGACGTGAAGGTCGGCCCCGACGGCGCCGTCTACGTCGTCGACTGGTACAACCCGATCATCTGCCACCAGGACGACGAGTATCGCGATCCGACACGCGACAAGGCGCACGGCCGGATCTGGCGGATCACGTCTTCCTCGGCGCCCCTCGTGAAGCCTCCGAAGCTCCTGGATGCGCCGCTTCAGGATGTCGTTGCCGCCCTCGAAGCGCCCGAGCGCTGGACGCGCTACCAGGCGAAGCGCGAAATCACTCGCCGGGACACGGAGGAAGTCGCGACGGCCCTCGGAAGGTGGGTCGCGGGTCTGGACCCGGAAGACGCGGCGTACGAGCGCCACCTCTTCGAAGCGGTCGGCGCCTACGCGACGATCGAGGTTCCGGCGCCGGAGGTCCTGGCGAAGTTGCTGGAAGCGAAGGAGTCCGGCGGACGCGCCTTCGCTTCGCGCATCGTCGGACGATGGCACGACCGCCTCGAGGATCCGCTGGCGCTCCTCGCCAGGCGCGTGGAAGACGACGACGCGCAGGTGCGGATGGAGGCCGTTGCCGCGGCTGCCGCGATCCCCCGACCGGAATCGATCACCGTGGTCGCGCGTGCGGTCGACCGCCCCATGGACGACTCGATGGAGTACGTCTTTTCGCAGGCGATCCACCACCTCAAGCCCCACTGGGAAGCGGCGCACGAACGCGGCGACCTCGAATTCGCCGAGCCGGCCCATCTCGCCGGAATCCTCAACCGCACCGGGGGAAGCGAACGGATCGCGGACCTTCGCAGGATCGCCCTGTCCTACCACCTCGACGAAGACACGCGTCTGACCGCGATCGAGAATCTCCTGGCGGTCGGCGGAAAGGAAGAGATCGAAGAGTTCGTCCTCATGCCGGATCGCTATGTGAGCGGCGGGAAGTACGACGCCGGCGCACATGCGCGGATCCTGGCCGCGGCCGCGAAGGCCACGCGTTCAGGAAACCTCGAGCCGTACGACAGTCCCTGGGGGCTGGCGAAGATGCTGGGGCACCCGAACCTCCAGCTTCGCGCCAATGCCGCCACCCTGGCCGGGGTCTGGGAGGCCGATGACGCGCAGGAGAGTCTGCTCGTGATGGCGGGGGATGCGTCGTTGCCCGAGTTCGCGCGGACGGCTGCTTTCGGCGCCATCGCAAGCCTCGAGGCCGAGGGGGCGCGCGAGCTGCTCGCGGCCTACGCCGGTGCACCGCACGCCCCCACGCTGCGCGTCTCGGCGATTGAGGCGCTCGTTGCCCTCGACTCCAGGGCGGCGGCGAAACTGGCGGTCAGGCTGTTCGGGGAACCCGGGCTGGACAACGCCACGGCCACCCGGGCGCTTGTCGCGTTCCTCAACCACGAAGGAGGCGTGCCGGCTCTGACAGCGGCGATCGAGTCTGCCGGACTCGGCCGCGATGCCGCGAAGTCGCTGCTCCGTTCCTTCTACGCGAGCGGCCGTTCGGACAACGTCCTGCTGGCCGCGCTCAGTACGGCGAGTGGAGCGGAGGCGCTCGAGCTCGACTATGACGCAGGCTTCGTGAAGAGCCTCGCCGAAGTTGCGGCGGAGCAGGGCGATGCCGCGCGGGGCGCGGTGCTCTTCGTCGACCTCGGCTGCGACTCCTGTCACCAGGTCGGCGACCGGGGTGGCGTCATCGGGCCGAGCCTGACCGCGGTCGGTACGACGCTCTCCGCCGAACGGATCGTCGAGGAGACGCTGTGGCCGAATCGCGCGATCAAGGAGGGTTTCACCGCGCTGGAGATCACGACCCGCGATTCCCTGATCCACCAGGGGTACAAGCGCTGGACGAGGGAAAGCGAAGAAGCCGGCGATCTCGTGATCCAGGATCTCGCCACCGGGGAGCTGATCACGATCAGGGCGGAGAACATCGAGGACGTCCGTGTGACGGGAAGCCCGATGCCCACGGGCCTGACGTCGTTGTTGTCACAGGCCCAGCTCCTGGACCTCTTCAAGTACGTCACGACCCTGAGCGGGAGGAGCTAGCAGACGTGAAGAAGAAGATGTGGAAGTCCGTCGTAGTCGCGCTCGCGCTCCTGCCCGCCACGGCGTGGACGGTGGCGGCGGCACAGCAGGAGGACGACGCCGAGTTCGTCTCCATCTTCAATGGCGAGACGCTGGACGGCTGGCACGCAGTGCCGGCCGACTCGATCTCGGACTGGTCCGTCGAGGACGGCATGATCGTCGGACGGGGCAGCGTGGACCGCCTCGTCTACCTCGTCTACGACGATGTCGAGTTGACGGACTTCGAGCTGGAGGCGAGCTACCGTTTCCCCGGCCGCGGCAACAGCGGAATCCAGATCCACGCCGTGAAGGACTCAAGCGGCAAGCGTCCCTTCGTGGGCTACCACGCGGATCTCGGCCACCTGGGGATCGGGCCGCAGGTTCTCGGCGCCTGGGACTTCCACTTCGCCAACCGGGAGGAGTACGCCTGCTTCCGCGGAACCAGTCTCGTGATCGATCCGGACGGAACGACGCACACCAGCGACGTCGAGGATCCGGTGACGGAAAGCGACATCAACCGCCAGGGCTGGAACAACGTCCGCGTCGTCGCCAGGGGAAGGCACTACCAGTTCTTCATCAACGGAAAGCTCGCCTCCGAGTTCACCGACAACGCGAGCGAAGAACGTTTCGACAGCGGCGCGATCGGCCTGCAGATCCACGATGCGGGGATGCGCGTCGAGTTCAGGGACCTGCGGCTGAAGAAGATCGCTTCCGGCAAGTAGGCTCTGAGCTCAACCCGAAATTCCCGCAAACGAAGGAGCACGACGATGACTGGAGTGCATTCGAGCCGTTGGACCGCAGTGGCATTCCTGGCGCTCGCGATTTCGCTGACCGGCGCACACGCCCAGCCCGGCGCCGACTCAGGCCCGAGCTTCGGCCAGATCAACCCGGAGCAGATGGCGCGGATGGCGAATCCTGGCGAGGACGGGCCGTTCTACATGATCAACCTGATCAAGTACCGGGAGAAGGCGGTCTACCCCGACGGGCGCGAGACCGACCTCACTGGCGAGGAAGCCAACAATCTCTACCGGCCGATCGACATCCTGGCGGAGATCGGCGCCGAGCCGGTCTTCATGGCCGAGGTCGAGAAGATGCGGCTGGGCGACGGCACGAAGTGGGACCAGGTGGCCATCGTTCGCTACCCGAGTCGACGGGCGTTCCTGCAGATGATGCAACGGCCGGACTTCCAGGCCCGATCGGTCCACAAGGACGCCGGCGTCGGCAGGACGATCGTCATGGTGTCCCATCTCATCGATCTCCCGACGCCCGAAGGCTTCACCCCGCCGGAACCGGCGTATCCGGCGACTGCCGACGATCGCCCCTTCGAGATGATCCACGTGCTTCGCTACCGCGATACGGCCCGGTACGAGGAAGGCTCCACCGAGCCGGCGATCTCCGGCCGCGAAGCGATGAAGAAGTACGGTGCCGCCGCCGCCTCGGTCGCCAGGCCGATGGGCGTCTACCCCGCAGCGCGGTTCAGGATCGAAGGAGTCTTCATTGGCGACGGTCGGCCGTGGGACGAGGTGCGGATCAATCACTTCCCGAGCCACGCGACCCTTGAGAAACACTTGGCGAGCGAACTTCGGGCGGAAGCCGAGCGTCATCGAACTGCGGCCCTCGAGGACACATACACGATCCAGGCACGCCCGCTGATCAACCGGCTCGGCGGGAAGTAACCGAGGCGGCCTTCGGTCCCGTCATCTGACGTGACCGCGAACTTGGCTCCAGCGTTTCGGTACGCTCCGCCGGCTCAGTCTGGGAGTCGCTGACCAACGCAGGGAGGAAGGATGACGAAACCAGTTTGCTTTGTCATGGGCGCCGGCGCCGGAATCGGGGGCACCGCGGGGAGGAGGTTCGCTCGCGAGGGGTACCACGCGGTTCTCTGCCGCCGGAGCGACGAAAACGGGCTGAACGCTCTGGTCGCCGGCATTCGCGAGGAAGGTGGGGAGGCGTCCGGCTTTCTCCTGAACGCTGTCAAGGACCACGTCATCGAGGATCAGATTGTCCAGGTGGAGGAGGAGATCGGCCCGATCGAGGTGATGATCTACAACCTCGGCGCCCAGATCGGCAATCGGGAGCTCAGCGATACCAGCTACAAGGCCTTCGAACTCGGCTGGCGCATGGCGACGTTCGGCCTCTTCCGGACGGCCTCCGTGCTCCTGCCGCGCATGGTCGAGCGTGGCCACGGAACGCTCATCGTCACCTCCGCCACGGCGGCGGCGCGAGGAAACGCCGGGCAGCACTCCCACGCCGCCGCGATGGGCGGCCGACGCCTGCTCTGTCAGACCCTGAACGCCGAGTTCTCCGCAAAGGGAATCCACGTGGCGCACGTGCTCGTCGATGGCTCGGTCGACGCACCGGACACGCTGGGCAAGATGCTCGGCCCGGAGCGCTACGAAGCCCTCCGGAGCACGAAAGGAGCGGTCGACGGCCTCATCCTGCCCGAGCAGGTGGCGGAGACCTACCTCCATCTCGTCCGGCAGCATCGATCCACCTGGACCTTCGAGCTGGACCTGCGCGCTTACAACGACAAGCCCTGGTGGAACTGAGGTAGCGCCGCTCCCAGAGCCCCGAGCCGCAGGCTCGGCCGCGCCGCCGAGATCCCGCTGGGGCCGCCATCGCGCCGGCGGCAGCGCTGCGTCCCCGACGGGATTTGCTTCCAGAGCACCGAGCCGCAGGCGAGGAGCGACGACCGAATCCCGCTGGGGTCGACCTCGCGCCTTCTGCGTGTGCAGGTCTCGCACGGGATTCGTTCGCACGCGTCCGAGCCGCAGGCTCGGCCGCGCCGCCGAGATCCCGCTGGGGTCGACCTCGCGCCTTCGGCGCGATGGCGTCCCCAACGGGATTCGAACCCGTGTTGCCAGCTTGAAAGGCTGGAGTCCTGACCTGGCTAGACGATGGGGACGCGGATTCGGGCCGTGGCTGCGGTGCCGACCGCTGTCGAGCCGCGGAGTATAGCGGCAGTCAGGCTCTCCGTCGCAGCAGCTCGGCGGCATCGGCCGCGCCGCATTCTTCCGCCCACTCCAGGGGCGTGGCGTTGTACTTTGCGTCGGCGATCGCCGGGTCGGCGCCGCGGTCGAGCAGAAGGTCGACACACCTGAGCGCGCCGTGCTGGGCCGCGAGGTGCATCGCGACGGCCTGGACTCCGTGGCCTTCGCCGCCGAAGTCGTGCCGGAGATCCGGGTCGGCGCCGAGATCGAGCAGGCAGGCGGCGGCCTCCACCTTGTCGCTGTAGCAGGCCCAGAGCAGCGGCGTGCCCCGGAACGGATTCGCGTTCACGTTGGCGCCCAGCTCGACGAGAGCTTCGATCGAGCCGCACTGGTTGTTGCGGGCGGCCCAGGACAGCGCTTCGTCGAGCACTTCCTGGCGGGAAAGCGTCCGGTCCCAGGTCGGGAAGAAGACCGGGGCGTAGAAGCCCAGCCCCGCGCGGGCTGCCGCCGTGAGTTCGCCGTCGGCGCCGACGAACCGGCTGAGGTCCCGGCCGAGAGACGCCGCGGCCCGCAGGTTGTCCGGGTAGATCGGGGTCAGTAGTTCGCCCATGTACGGCTTGGCGTAGAAGAGCGCGTAGGACAGGGCCGAGCCGCCGTCCTTGCCGTACGCGTCCGCGTCCACCGGCGCGCCCGCAGCCACGAGCCGGCGCGCAAGGTCGGCGTGACCCGCCATGCCGGCGGTGTGAAGCGGCGTCCAGCCGTCGTTGTCCGCCGTGCCCGGATCGGCCCCGGCGGCGAGGATCAGGTCGACGGCGGCTTGCTGTTCCGCAGTGCCCGCCTCCAGGGGAATCGCGATGTCGCAGGTTGCCGCCCGGCAGGCCAGGTCAAGGAGGGTGCGTCCCTCCTTGTCCCGCTCCGTGAGAATGGCGGGCGAGCGGGCCAGGAGGCGGCGGAGCGCCTTGAGATTGCCCCTGGCCGCCGCCGTGGCGGCCCTGCTAAGCGACCGGCCGGTCACCCACGATCGAGACCCGTTCGCCGAAGCGCGACTGCGGGTAGTAGTCCCATACCGCGTGATGCTGGGTGCAGCGATTGTCCCAGAGGGTGAGCGTGTTGGGCTCCCAGCGCACGCGACAGGTCAGGGAGACCGTGGTGGCAATGTGCCTGAAGAGCATGTCGAGCAGCCCCCGGCTCTCCCACCGACGCATGTGGCGGATGTGTGAGGTGAAGCCGCTGTTGACGAACAGGGCCTTGCGGCCCGTCTCGGGATGGCGGATCACGATGGGGTGCTCGGTCCTTGGGTACTGCTTTCCGTCGGGCGCCGCGTAGCCGTACTTTCCGATGTAGGGCAGCGCGCCGTCGTGCACGGCCACCAGACCCTCGAGAAACTGCTGCATCCGGTCCGAGAGCGTTTCGTAGGCGCGGTACATGTCGGCGAATAGCGTGTCGCCCCCCGAGCCGCACTCGGGAATCTCCTTGATGTAGAGCATCGACGCCATCGGCGGTTTCTCGTCGCAGGACACGTCGGTGTGCCAGCCGTCGCCCGACGTGTACTTCGACTTCTGGGTGGTCTTGATGACGAGGATCTCCGGGTCGTGCCCGCCCTTGTACTCCGAGCTCTTGTGCAGCGGGTGGACGTGCAGCGGGCCGAAGGACCGGCCGAAGTCCTTGTGCTGCTCGCGGGTGAGCTCCTGGTCGCGGAAGACCAGCACCTGCCAGTCCAGCCAGGCCCGCCTGATCTCGTCCTGCTGCGACGGGGTGAGCGGCCGGGACAGGTCGACTCCCTCGATCTCCGCGCCGATATGCGGGGTCAGGGGTCTGATCTCGATGGAGGCCGCGGCGGGCGTTCCATCGGTAAGCGTTTCGGAAGCGGTTTGCATGTCCATGATGCCTGTCATCCTCTCACACGCCGTCCGCGGTTGCTGTTTGTTTCGTGCCCTCGGCGACCGTCTACTCCCGCGGCGAGTAGATGACCCAGATCTTCGTGTAGCCGTCCGTCTCGAAGACTCCGGTCCACTCCTTCGGGACCGTCACCGCCTCCCCGGCGTTGATCACGAGCTCCGTTCCGTCGGAGGACGTCAAGGTGACGCCGCCCTCGAGGAAGTACATGAACTCGTCGACGCCGTAGGGCCGGGTGATCTCGATCCGGGTCTTCCCGGACTTGTACATGCCGGAAGAGAAGCTCCTGTCGCTCGAGACCAGCGAGGTGGCCGTCTGCGTCACGTGGCCGTCGGCGTGGGTCTGTTCGACCACGTCCGGGCGCTCGAAGATCTTGCCGCCGAGGTCCGGCTTGCTGATCTTCGCCGGCCGAACGGTTTCATCGCTTGCGGCCATCATGGAACTCCCGAGGACGGTTGCACAGAGGATGATCAGGGCTCTTCTCTTCATGGGTGTCTCCTGGGTGGACGGGATTCGGTTCAGCTACAGGCCGAAGGCCACGAACTCCGCCGGGGACCCGTTGCCGCCGATCGCGACGACGATGAACTGGCGACCCTCGTGCAGGTAGGTTATCGGCGCGCCGGTGGTACCGGAGGGCAGCTCCGTCTCCCACACCACCTCGCCCGTGGCCTTGTCGTAGGCGCGGAACTTCCTGCCCCAGTAGAGGCCTTCCTCTCCCTCGATGCCGGGGATGGCGTCGCTGCCTTCACCGATGAACAGCAGCGTCTTCGTCACGAGCGGCGCCGGCCGCCCGGCGACTCCGAGGGGCGGCACGTCGAGGCCCTCGAGCAGGGGATGGTCTCGAGGCCCGTCGCCGTTGGCCGCCATCCAAACGTGCTCGCCGCGAGGCATGTCGATCGCGGTGATCCGGCCATAGGGCGGCTTCACGATCGGGAGTCCGTCGAGGGTCGGTACATCGGGAGTGTCGTAGCCGACCACGTAGCCGAGCGTCGCGTCGCTGCCTTCCGGCTGTGTCAGGGAGTACACGCTCGGCCAGGTGTGGGACACGGCGTAATAGACGCCGGTCTCGGGATCGAAGGCGCCGGTATGCCAGTTCCCCGTTCCCCACCATCCCGGATTCGTCAGGGTGCCGATCTTCCCCTGCTCGTCGTCCAGCAGGCCGGGCGGCGTGAACATCGGCCCGAGCCGGAAGGGCTTGACGAGCTCCAGGGCCCGCGCCCGGAGTTCCGGTGTGAAGTCGATCAGGTCGTCCTCCACGAATCCCTGGCGGTCGAAGGGCGGCGGCTTCGTCGGAAACGGCTGGGTCGGCGACAGCCGCTCCCCCGGGACCCGCGAGCCGGGCACGGCCCTCTCTTCGATCGGCCACACCGGCTCCCCGGTACGGCGATCGAAGACGTAGAGGAAGCCGGTCTTCGAAGGCTGCATCACGGCGTCGATCCGCCTCCCGTCGACGGTGATCTCGCCGAGGGTCGCCGGACCGACCGTGTCCCATTCCCAGACGTCGTGGCGGACCATCTGAAAGTGCCAGACGCGCTCGCCCGTCCTGGCGTTGAGCGCCACGAGTGCGTTCGAGTACAGGTTGTCGCCGGGCCGGTGGCCGCCGTAGTACGCGGCGGTCGGAGCCGAGAGTTGCACGTAGACGTGGCCCAACTCCTCGTCGGCCGACAGGCAGCACCACGACCCGAGGTCTCCCGAGTACTCCCACGAGTCGTCGCCCCAGGTCTCATTGCCCGGCTCGCCCGGCCGCGGCACGACGTGGAACGTCCACAGCCGCCGGCCCGTGCGGACGTCGTAGCCGCGCACATCCTCCGGCGTCGCCTCCTTCGTGCTGCCGCCGTCGCCGGCGCCTCCGGTGAATCCGGCCACCACGACGACGTCGCCCACGACGATCGGCCCGGCCGTCCAGGTGAAGTCTCCGGCCAGCGGTCCCGGGAGGCGGATGCTGACGCGCCCCTGGTCGCCGAAGTCGCCGTCGAGCTCGCCACTCGAGGCGTCGACCGAGTACAGGTAGTTGTCGCGTGCGAGGAACAGTCGTTGCTGCTCGCCGTCGGTCCAGAGGTCAACGCCTCGCGGGTTCGAGCCGCGCGCCTCCTCGATCGTCGGCTCGAACGGCGCCTGGGACCACAAGGTCTCGCCGGTCGCCGGGTCGACGGCGCGCAGCAGCCCGACGAGGTTGGTCAGGTAGAGGCGACCTTCGACCATGATGGGCGTCGACCGCAGGTTGTTGCCCGGACGCAGCTCGGGGAACTCCTCCCTGAGCTCCGGTTCCAGACCCGGCCGTCGCCACACGATGCGCAGATCGCCGACGTTCGAGGCGTCGATCCGGTCGAGCGACGAGTAACGCTTGAAGGTGCGGTCGCCGCCGAAGTACGGCCACTCGCCTTCCTGCGCCGCCAGCGTCGACGCCATCAGCAGGACGCCGGCCGAAGCAACCAGGGTTCGGATCATCCGATCCGGGGTACTCAAGGCTGGTCCACGATGCGGGTCGCGCCGAGCGGCCCCCATCAGTCGACGATCGCCTGCATCACGGCGTTCTGGAAGTCGACCCGGAGCGGACCGCCCGGCGTCTGCACCATCAGGACCGCGGTCAGGTCCTCCTTGGGATCGACCCAGTAGGTGGTGCCGAAGGCGCCGCCCCAGCCGAAGCTGCCCGTCGAGCGGTGGTCGCCGCGCGCCGCGACGCCGTCGAGCACGACGTCCACGGTCAGTCCGAAGCCCTTCCCGGGGCTGCCGCCGACGCTCCCCGCCTTCTCGTACAGGTCACCGACGTGATTCGACGCCATGAGAGCGACGGTCCGGGAGCCCAGCAGCCGCGTGCCGTTCAGCTCCCCGCCGTTGACCAGCATCTGGGCGAACTGCAGGTAGTCCTCGGCCGTCGACCAGAGACCGCCGCCACCTCCGTGCAGCGTCGTCGTGGCCACCCACGCCGGCACCGCACGGAGCTCGAGGCCGTCGGGGGTGCGGCGGTAGAGCGTCACGACGCGCTGCTTCTTGTCCTCCGGCACGTTGAAGGCGGTGTCCTTCATTCCCAGGGGCTCGAAGATCCGCTGTCGCAGGAAGTCGTCGAACGTCAGCCCCGAGGTGACCTCGACGATGCGCCCCAGCGTGTCGATCCCCGCCAGCCCGCTGTACGCCCAGCGGGTGCCCGGCTGGAAGTCGAGGGGAGCCGCTCCGAGCGCGGCCGCCCAGTCCGCGACCGTGCCGGTCCCGTCTCGAGGCGCGATGCGTGACGTCGCCTCGCTTGCCACGCCGCCGCTGCCGAGACCCGACGTGTGGGTGATCAGGTCATGCACCGTGACCTCGCGCTTCGCGGGCACGGTGTAGATGTCGCCTTCCTCGCCCGCGGAGTCCGATCGCCGTACCGCGACCGTCGGTTCCTTGAACTCCGGAACGAAGCGGGACACGGGATCCGCCAGGCGGATCTTCCCCTCTTCGACGAGCATCAGGATGGCGACGCCGGTCACCGGCTTCGTCATCGAGGCGATCGGGAAGATGCTGTCCTTCCGCATCGGGGTGTTCGCCTCGATGTCCATGAGGCCTCGCGCCTCGAAGTGGGCCACGCGTCCGCGCCGCGCGACGACGGTTACGGCGCCCGAGATCTGCTTCGCGTCGATGGCGCGCTGGATCATCTCGCCGACTCGCTCGAGACGTTCCGCGGACATTCCCACGTCGTCCGGCGCCCCGGCGGGCACCTGGGCGCCGGCCGTCGCGACCACGAGCAGGAAGACGAGGACGAACATCGCCGGCCACCGCGGGCAGGCTCCGTCACGGGCCCTGTTGGCGAGCATCGGCAACTCCTTTACTTGAGGGATCGATCCGACCCGGACCATAGCTCATCAGGGTGGCGACTCGTCTGGCCCACAGTGCGGGTCCCGGGTGGCGCGAGACGCGCCACCCGGGGTTCCAGGCCTAGAACCAGTAGCGGAGCGACAGCGTGATGTCGCGCCCGGGCAAGGGCGCGAACGTCTTCAGGAGGGACGTATGCACGCGCGCCTCCTCGTCGGTCAGGTTGCGGCCCCGCAGGAGCACGTCGACGATCTCGTTTTTCAGCGTGAAGCGCCGGCCGATGTGGGCGTTCAGCATCGTGTAGCCGTCGGTGGGCGTTTCCTGCTGTGCGACGTCGTTCTGGTCGTCGACCCAGCGCCACTCGACCGCTGCCCGCCAGTCGTGGCCGTGGTAGTGGAGGCCGGCGCCCAGACTCATCGGTGGAATCCTCGGCAGGTTTCCGCCTTCGTCCAGCTCGGCGTCGACGGTGTCGCCCAGGATCTCCATGTGCAGGTCATGCCCGTTCCATTCCGCGAGCTCGATCCGCGCGTGGAGCTCGGCGCCGGTCATCATCGCGTCGGCCTGGCTGTAGCGGACGACCGGGAAGCCCGCCATCTCCGCGCCGGTGAACGCGTGGTAGATGAAGTCCTGGAAGTCCTGCCGGAAGAAGGTCAACTTTCCCTGGAGGATTCCCTCGTCCTTGCGCAGGGTGAGGTCCAGACCGGCGCCGATTTCCTGGTCGAGATCGGGATCGCCGATGTCGAAGGTCCGGGTGGGTATGTGAGCGCCGTCCGAGAACAGCTCTCCCGGGCTGGGGAGACGAACCGAGCGGGACGCGGACAGGCCGAGGTTCCAGGCCTCTCCGGCCGTCCAGACCATGCCGGCTGACGCGGAGACGCCGTCGCCGGACCAGGCCGGTCCGTTCGCCGGGTTGTGCTCGGCCTGTTCGAAGCGGGCGCCGAACTGCCAGCGGACCGAGCCCCTTTCGATCTCCTGGTTGGTGAAGGCTGCCCAGGTGCTCGAGTGGGTCGGGGGGATGAAGGCCTCGGCGCCGATGGCGGCGAGATCGCGGTTTACATGCTGCACACCGACGCTGCCCCGGCTGGCGCCCCGCTCGCGTTGGAACATCTCGACCCGGGTCTCGAAGAGGTCGTTCGTGTAGAGGACGCCGGTGCGGCCGGCCTCGAACTCGACGTGCTCGTAGTCCGTTCCGGACATCTGCACGTCGAACCTCTCGAAGGCGGACGCGAGCAGGTAGACGCTGCTTCTGAGGTCGACGCGCTGCTGCTTCATGTCGAGGCGAATGTTCTCCTCGTCCTCGCCGTGCTCGTCCTCGTGGCCGTGCTCGTCCTCGTGGCCATGCTCGTCCTCGTGGTCGTCCTCGTCGTCGTGATGGTCCTCGTCCTCGTGCTCGTCGTGGTCGTCTTCGCCGTGATCGTGATGCGCGTGGCTGTGGGCGCCCGGAGGAATGCCGTAGTCGGTGTTGAAACCGCTGAACGAGACGCCCAGGAAACCGCGGTCGCCGAAGAAGCGGGTGAAGCCGAACCGGCCGCTCTCGGTCCTCAGGTCGGTGTTCGGGACGATGCCGAAGGAGTTCTCCTCTTCGTGCTCGTCGTGGTCTTCGTCTTCGTGGTCGTCATGATCGTCGTGCTCGTCGTCCTCGTGGTCCTCGTCCTCGTGGTCGTCGTGCTCGTCGTGGTCCTCCTCGAGGCGGGCGTAGCCAGGGATCTCATACGGATCGGCCTGCCGGCTGACGGCCCCTATGTGCCAGGCCCATTCGCCGCCGCCGCCATTGAGCTGGAGCGCTCCCGTCCTCTCGCCGGCTACCGAACCCCCGACGAGGTCGATCCTGCCGCCGAAGGGTTTTGCCGCCCGGTTGGCTGGAATGCGGCCGTCGACGACGTTCACGGCGCCGCCGATGGCGCCGGAGCCGTAGCGGAGCGTGGCCGGACCTCTCAGCACTTCGATCTGATCGGCCAGGAGCGGGTCGGACGTGATCGCGTGATCGGCGCTCTCCACGGAAACGTCGCCCGTTCCCATGCCGCCGTTGAGTACCCGAACACGGGCGCTCGACAGGCCGCGGATGACCGGCCGCGCCGCTCCCGGCACGAACGCGCTCGAGGACAGGCCCGGTTCCCCCGCCAGGGTCTCGCCCAGCGTCGCCCCCATGCGCAGTTGCAAGTCAGCGCCGCCCAACACGGAGATCGCGTTCGGCAACTCGGACTCGTTCCGGAGATCGCCGGAGGCGGTCACGACGATTTCGTCGAAGTGGGTGACGTGATCGTGATCCAGCTCGACGGTCGTCTCCCGACCGGCCTCGACGGTGATCGCCTGGCTGGTCCGGCCGACCGACGGGATGTCGACGACCAGGAGATACGTGCCGGGAGGCACGGCGTCGAAACGAAACGTCCCGTCCGCAGCCACCGAGGCGCTGAGGGACAGCTCATCGAGTCGGGCAACGGCGAGCGAGATGCCGGCGTCGCCGGGGCTGCTGACGGTTCCGGCGACGGATCCCGTCGCCTGACCGTTGGCTGTGGGCGGAGTCAGAAGGAGGAAGAGGGCGCAGAGAGCGGCGGCCGTCGCTGCCTGGGGCCACCGGAGCCGGCATCGCGGATGGGAGTTCGAGAACGTGGTGAAGGTAGCGAGCATGGTTTGGAGTTCCTGGGTAGTTCAGTCCGAGTCGAGGGGTGTTCTGGCGCTGGCTGCGGATTCCGCAGCGGCGGCGCGCCGAACTCGTCGGCCGCTCAATGCTGCGATTCCGTGCGATCAGCCATGGCTGACCGCGATGGCGGCGTCGGCACCGCCCCGACGTGGGGCAGCTACGCCTCGTTTGCCTTCCGGTGGCTCCGACGCTTCGCGCTTCGCGTGCGTCGGAGCCGCTGTCGACTCAGCCTGGGGGCGGGCCGCGAGCGGCCTGCGGCCTGGACTCGCCGCGCCTCGCGCTGCCGTGGCTCTCCGGCCTCGCCACGCCCGTAGCCAGGTCGAGCGGCCTCGCCACGGAGCTTCTGTCGACTTCGCCGGGTCTGGAGCTTGCGGTCCTGCAGGCGACGCAGGAGTGTTCGTGCGGCGCGGCGGCGTTGCCGAGGCGGGCACCGTTCGTGGCCCCGGTGGCCTCGGCTTCGCGGTCGAGCGTGCTCCAGGCGTTGCTCGCTGCTGCGTCGTTGTCGTTGCAGACCACGTCCCAGGCGGCGAGCAGCGTGGCGATCGTCAGCGCGAGGGCGTTGACGATCACCAGTGGCGAGTGGGACCGGCGTGGCACGGAGAGGTTCATGGACTCAGGGGGTGGGTAGGCGTCGCGAGCTTCCGGAAGGAAGGCGCTGCACGGAACGAAGGGCTGTCCGGCGTATTGGGGTACCGGACAGCTCCTCGGGCTTGTTCTCTACCTCCGGCTCTAGAACCAGAATCGGGCCGAGAGCGTCACGTCCCTGCCCGGTATCGGAGCGAAGTTCTTCAGGAACGACGTGTGCACGCGTGCATCCTCGTCCGTCAGGTTGCGGCCCCGCAGGAGCACGTCGAGGATCTGGTTGCCGAGGATGAAACGGCGGCCGACGTGAGCGTTGACCATCGTGTAGCCCTCCGTCGGTGTCTCCAGTTCCGCGACGTCGTTCTGGTCGTCGAACCAGCGTCCTTCGACCGCGGTGCGCCAGTGGTGGCCGTGGTAATGGAGGCCGGCGCCGAAGCTCATCGGCGGGATTCGCGGCAGGTTGCCGCCCGCGTCCAGTTCGGCGTCGACGGTGTCGGCCAACACCTGGATGTGCAGGTGATGGTCGTTCCGGTCGAGCAGCTCCAGCCGGAGCCGGAGTTCGGCGCCCTGAGTGGAGGCGTCCGCCTGGTAGGAGCGGAGCACGGCGAAGCCGGCTTCCTCTTCGCCGGTGAACTGCTGGTAGATGAAGTCGCTGAAGCTCTGACGGAAGATCGTCAGTTCGCCGGTGACGGGTCCTTCCGTCCGGCGCAGCGACACGTCGAAGCCGGTGCCGATCTCGTTGCCCAGGTTCGGGTCGCCGATCTCGTAGCTCAGCGTGGCGACGTGCAGGCCGTCGGAGTAGAGCTCCTCCGCCGCGGGCAGGCGGACCGACCGGGCGACCGAGACGCCGAGCGTCCAGTCGGTGTCGGCGTCCCAGACCAGGCCGGCTGAGGCGGACACGCCGTCGTGAGACGTGCCGCGAGTGGTCACCGGGTTGTGGTCGAGCTGCTCGAAGCGGGCCCCGAACTGCCACCGGACGTCGCCGGCCTCGATTTCCTGAGAGGTGAAGAGCGCCCATCCCTGGGACTGCGTGGGCGGCACGAAGGCCTCCTCGCCGATGGCGGCGAGATCACGGTCCGTGTACTGGAGGCCGACGGAGCCGCGGCTTCGGCCGCGCTCGCGCTGGAACATCTCCAGCCGGGTCTCGAGGTACTCGTTGGAGAACGTCGTGCCGGGGTCCGGACCTTCGAGCTCGATGTGCTCGTAGTCGGTTCCCACCATCCGGACCTCGATGCGCTGGAACGCGCCCGCCTGCGGCAGAGCCTCGGCCCGCAGGTCGACGCGGCGCTGCTTCATGTCGACGCGGACCGGGAGTTCCTCTTCTTCCCCGTGCTCGTCGTCGTGGTCCTCGTCATCGTGGTCCTCGTCATCGTGGTCCTCGTCGTCGTGGTCCTCGTCATCGTGGTCCTCGTCATCGTGGTCCTCGTCATCGTGGTCCTCGTCGTCATGGTCCTCGTCGTCGTGGTCCTCGTCGTCGTGCTCGTCTTCGTGGCCATGCCCGTGGGCGTGGGCGCCGGGCGGAAGCCCGTAGTCCGTGTTGAAGCCGCTGACCGAGATGCCGATCGAGCCACGGTCGCCGAAGAATCGGGTGAAGCCGAAGCGACCGCTCTCGGTCATGAGGTCCGTGTTCGGGACCATGCCGAAGGGGTTCTCTTCCTCTTCCGCGTGATCGTCGTGGTCTTCGTCCTCGTGGTCTTCGTCCTCGTGATCCTCGTCTTCGTGGTCCTCGTCTTCATGGTCCTCGTCTTCGTGTTCCTCCTCTTCGTGCTCTTCGTGATCCTCTTCGACGCGGGCGTAGCCGGGGATCTCGTAGGGATCGGTCTCCCGGCTGACGGCGCCCAGGTGCCAGGCCCAATCGCCGCCGCCGCCGTTCAGGTGGATCGCGCCCATGCGCTCGTCGGAGACGGACCCGCCCCGAAGGTCGATTGTGCCTTTCAGTGCGCTGACGGGCCTCTCGCTCGGAATCCGTCCGTCGACCACGTTGACCGCGCCGCCGATCGCCTCCGAACCGAAGCGGAGCGTGGCGGGTCCGCGCAGAATCTCGATCTGTTCCGCGTGCCCCGGTTCGAAGGTCACGGCGTGGTCGGCGCTGACAACGGAGGCGTCGCCGGTGTCGACTCCGTTCTCCATGACTCGCACCCGGCCGCCGGTCAGGCCGCGAATGATCGGCCGGCCGGCGCCGGGGACGAACGCCGTCGAGTACACGCCGGGTTCGTTCTCCAGCGTCTCGCCCAACGTGGCGCCGAGGCGCAGCTGGAGGTCCGGGCCGGACAGCACGGAAACGGGATTGGCCAGCTCGGACGCGAGGCGCAGGTCGCCGGTCGCGGTGACAACGACCTCGTCGAAGTGCGTTCCGTGGCGCATCTCGAGCTGGAGTTCGGCCTCATCGCCGCCGGCGACGGTGACCGAGTCGCTAGCCGTGCCGAAGGCGGGAATCTCGACGACGACGAGATAGGTGCCGGCCGGCACCTCGTCGAAGCGGAACGCTCCGTCCGTGGACACCGCGGTGCTGACGCCGAGTGCGGGGATGCGTGCCACGGCGAGCACGATTCGTTCACCGTGGGTGTCGACGGAGCCGGCGATCGAGCCGGTTTCCTGGGCGGCGGCCGTCGCCGGAATGAGGAGGACTGCGAGGGCACAGAGAATGGCGCCGGTGGCCGCCCGGCGCACGCGGGGCCGGAGCGGCGGAGGGGAGTGCGAGGGCTTGGTCTGGTGAAAGAGCATGATGGGAGTTCCTGGGTCGTCTGTCCGAGTGGAGGGCGTTGTAGCGCTGGCTGCGGGAATCCGTGGCGGTGGAAGCGCACCGAATCGCCTGCGGCGCGATGCGGGGGCTTTGGTGGGATCAGCCGAGGCTGATCGCGTCGTCGCCATCGTCCCCGGCGAGGGGACGGCTCCGACGCCTCGCGTTCAGCACGGATCGGAGAGGTGTCGGTTCAACCGATCGGCGGCCCGCGCGCCGTTTGCTGCCAGCGCTCGCCAGTGCTTGGGCCGGGCCGGTGATCGGATCCTGACTCGGCCGGGAAGAGGTCAAGCCCGGCGATCGAACTCCTGCGATCCTCGATGGTCCTGGTGCGGCCCAGCTTGCAGGCGACGCAGGAATGGTCGTGCGGCGCCGTTGCCTGGCCTAGCGTGGCGCCGTCGGCGAGGCCGGAGGCCTCGGCCTCGTGGTCGGCCATGCAGTAGGCGACGTTCGTCTCGACCTGGTCGTGACCATGGCCACTCGCCTCCCAGGCTCCAGCGAGCAGGGTGGCGGTCGTCAGCGCGAGAGCGCTGAAGACAGCGATTGGCGAACCGGGCCGGCGCAGCATGGGCTGCGAAGGTTACCAGAGCCGGCAAGGCCCCTAGCGCCGCCGAAGCACCACCTGGTGGGCGCCGCGGCGATCGTCGCCTTCACCGGCGGCGGCGCTGAGTGCGAAGTCGCCGGCCGGGATCGCAGTTCCTTCGAAAGTAGCGTTGCCCTGTTCGGGCGCCAGTTCCTGGCGATGCGTCTCATTGCCGACTTCGAGGAGCACCGGACCAGCGGATCCGGCGACCAGCCGCACCTCGATGTCGAATGTCCCTTCCTCCCTCGCGCTCAGCAGCCAGCGCCCGCGCGAGGTCGGCCGCCAGCCCTGGTCCGCCGTGATCCGCCGCCAGTCCTGGCGGGTGAGCACGGTAACCGGCTCGTGATCCGTGCCGACGACGATCCGCGGCGGCGCGTAGTTCTCCGGCCGCGTGGAGCTCACGTCCTCGAACCACTCCAGGTAGTCGTCGCTCATCCCGGCCGCTATCTCGGGCATGTCGTCGATCAGGTTCCGGCTCTCTCCCGGATCCGCTTCGAGGTCGTAGAGCTCGAGGTTCAGTTCGCCGTCCCAGTCGCCCTCGCCGCGCGGGGAGGGATGGACCAGCTTGAAGCGCTGGCCGACCGCGGCGAAGGAACGAAACGCGGTCGGTTCGTCTCCGCGGTGGAACTGGAAGTAGAGCGTGCGATCGGGCCAGGCCGCGGCGTCGTCGTCGCCCTCGCCGGCCAGCAGGCCGAGCAGACTGCGGCCGTCGAGGTGGAGTCCCGGGGGCGGTTCCACGCTGGCGGCGTCCAGGAGTGTGGGCGTAAGGTCGATGTGTGCGCCGATCCGGTCGATGGCGTCACCGCCGGCGGGTATCCGCGCGGGCCAGCGCGCCAGCAGCGGCGACCGGATGCCGCCCTCGAACACGGTTCCCTTGCGGCCGCGGAGCCCGGCGTTGTAGCGGTCGCGATCCGGTCCGTTGTCGACCAGGAAGACGACCAGCGTGTGCTCCGCGAGGCCCAGTTCGTCGAGCCGCGCCATGAGCCGGCCGACGTTGTCGTCGATGTTGCTGATCATCGCGTAGCTGCGCGCCAGCCGGTCGAGGATCTGTTCGCTTGCCTGGCCGGGATCGGGGAGCGCCGCGCTCAGGTCCACTTGCCGGTAGTGCTCCAGCCAGTCCTCCGGCACGTCGTGGAACGGGCCGTGGGGCGCGTTCGTCGGCACGTAGGCGAAGAACGGCCGACCCTCGCCGGCCGCCTTCTCCATGAACTCGAACGCGGCGTCGAAGTAGACGTCCGTGCAGTAGCCGGTCGTCTCCTCGCGTTGTCCGTTGCGGAACAGCACGGCGTCCGTGTACTTGCCCTCGCCGCCGGGCGGGTCGGACGGCTGGCCGATGCCGCCGCCGCGGTGGACCAGGCTCTCCGCGAACCCCTGGTCCATCGCGCGCATGGGGTAGGCGTCGCCGAGGTGCCATTTGCCGAAGATGCCGGTGGCGTAGCCGGCGTCCCGGAGCATCTCGGCGATCGTGGTCTCCTCCGGTTCCATCATCGCCCGGCCGATGTAGGTGTCGATGGCGCGGGTGCGGTAGTTGTAGCGGCCCGTCATCAGCGAGGCGCGCGTCGGCGTGCAGACCGGGCTGACGTAGAAGCGCTCGACCTGTGCGCTCTGCGCCGCCAGGGCGTCGAGATGCGGCGTCCGGATGACCGGGTTGCCGGTGAAACCGAAGTCTCCGTAGCCCTGGTCGTCGGTCATGACGAGGACGATGTTGGGTCGCTCCGTGCCGCCGCCGGGCGCCGGGGCCTCGCTGCCGCTGCCGCAGGCCAGGGCGAAGACGAGCAAAGCGACGGCGAGCGAGGCCGGATGCCTGCAGGCCGTCGCTTCGCGCCGGATGCCGGCGAGGGCGCCGGCGCACCCAGTGGCCGGCTCGATGGCTGCAGGCTGTGCGCTACGCTTCATCGGTTTCCCTCCACATGACCGGCCGAGGACAGGATATGGCAGCAGAAGAGGTTCGCTACGAACGGCGTGGCCCGGTGGCCGTCCTCACTTTGGACCGGGCGCGCTACCACAACGCCCAGAGCTGGAAACTGCTCGACGACCTGGACCGGCAGCTCGACCGGGCGATGGCCGACGAGGACGTCCGGGTCGTCGTGCTGAAGGGCGACGGGAAGCACTTCTCGTCCGGCCACGACCTGGGCACGCCGGAGCAGCAGGCGGACGTCGAGGCGCGGGGGCTGACCCAGTGGGTCGGCATGGACTGGTACGAGGCGTTCCGCTGGTACAACCTGGACAACACGGTCAAGTGGCGCAACCTGCCGAAGCCGACGATCGCGATGGTGCACGGCTACTGCATCTTCGGCGGCTGGATGATCGCTGCCGCGATGGACCTGATCTTCGCGGCGCCGAGCGCCCGTTTCCTGGCGAGCCTGTTCGAGACCTTCACCGTGCCCTGGGACATCCATCCCCGCAAGGCGAAGGAACTGCTGTTCGAGAGCCGCTTCATCGACGGGGAGGAGGCGCGCGAGCTGGGCCTGGTCAACCGGGTCTACGCGGAGGACGAACTGGAACGCGAAACGATGGCCTATGCCGAACGGATCGCCGAGAACGATCCGGCGGTGCTGCGCCTCGGCAAGCTCGCCGTGAACAAGGCCCAGGACGCGATGGGCTACAGCGCGAACGTCGAGGCTGCATTCGCGGACTACCTGGTGGTCCGGGAGATCCGTGGCAGTGCCAGCCGGGTCGAGGGCAACCGGCGCCTTGTCGGCGTCGACCTGGCGCTGCGCGGTCAACGCGGCGGCCGGGCCGGACAGACGCCGGTGGACACGGCAAGCGCTTCGGAAACGAGGGAGGATGCATGAGAACGTTCCGCACGGGTTCCGCCCTGTTGCTGTGCCTGAGCGTGGCCGCCTTGGCGGCGGGGCAGGACGGCGACGGAGTGCGGATGTACAACACGGCGAAGCAGAAGCTGATGAGCGGCGAAGGGATCGTCGGCGTCAGCATCTCCTCGCCGGACCCCGACAGCTACTGCGCGGCGGCCAACGCCGGCTTCGACTTCACCTGGATCGAGATGCAGCACAGCCCGCTGACCTACCAGGACGTGGCGAGGATGCTCTGGGCCTGCCGCGACGCCTCGGCCATTCCCTTCATCCGCGTGCCGGACGCGACGGAGGGCGACATCCAGAAGGCCGTCGATCTCGGCGCGCTCGGCATCGTCGTGCCGATGGTGCGCACCGCGGAGAAGATGGAACGCGCGGTGCGTTTCGCGAAGTTCCCGCCGGAGGGCCGGCGGAGCCTGGGCGGCGGCCAGTACGGCGCGCTCTGGGGCCGCGACTACCGTGCCACGGCGAACGAGAACATCCTCATCGTGGCGATGATCGAGTCGCCGGCGGGCGTCGACGCGGTGGAAGAGATCGCCGCCGTGCCAGGCGTCGACGTCGTGTTCGCCGCCTCGACCGACCTCTACAGCTTCTCCGGCAAGCGCCAGGGCGAGCCGGAGTACGAGGCGATGGTCGACCGCATCCGCGAAGCGGTGCTCGGCGCCGGCCTCAAGCTCGGCGGTCCGCTGGCCTGGCGCGACCGCGAGGGCTTCAGCTTCTTCCAGGCGCCCGGCGTCGGCAGCCTGATTCGCCGCGGGGCTCAGGCGCTGCTCGAGGAGACGGCGTCAGGGATCGCCGAGATCGAGGGTTCGGAGGAGCAGTAAGCACCTCCAGGCGCGGCAGAATCCAGAGCCGGCGCGTCGCGCCGGATGCCGGCGGGGACGCCGGCGCACCCAGTGTCTGCCGCGCCAGCGTCTTCAGATGTGCCGGCCCTGACCGCCGTCGACGTCGATCACGGCGCCGTTCACGTAGGACGCGGCTTCCGAGCACAGGAAGACGATCATGTTGGCGACCTCTTCCGAGGTGCCGTAGCGGCCGACCGGGACGCTCTTTCCGTTGTTCCGGATGATGTCCTCCCAGTCGCCGCCGCGGGCGTTCGCGATCTCCTTCGCGGCCCGTTCCCACATCGCGGTGTGGATGAGTCCCGGCAGGACGGAGTTGAACAGGACGTTGTCGCGGCCGTACTTGCCGGACAGGGCCTTGCCGGTGGCGACCATCGCCGCCTTCGAGGCGCCGTAGTCGATCAGCGCCGCGCCCGGGTACTTCGCGGCGCCGCTCGCGATCATCACGACGCGGCCCCACTTCTGCTTGCGCATTCCTGGCAGGCAGAGCCGCGTGCTGCGCACGGCCGACAGCAGGTTGAGCCGGAACAGCTCCTCCCAGTCGTCGTCGCTCATGTAGAGGAAGTTCCGCGACGGCGAGGCGCCGACGTTGTTGACGAGGATGTCTACCGTGCCGCCGGCCAGCACCGCCTCGAAGAAGGCGTCGATCGAGTCCCGGTTGGCCATGTCGGCGACGTGGCCGTGGGCGCCGCCCTCGCCCGCCGGCGGCTCGTAACCGTCGAGCTCGTTCACGGCCTCCTCGCTGCGGGCGCAGAAGGCGACGTCGGCGCCGTGGTCGGCGAGCAGGCGGACGGTGGCGGCGCCAATGCCGAGGCTGGCGCCCGTGACGACGGCACGGCGGCCGGTCAGGTTCAGGTCGATCATCGCTGAGTTCTCCTGGCTGGGATTCGGAGGATGAGTGTAGTGCCCGCGGCGTTGCTATGCTCCACGCTCATCTCTGACGGGACGGCAATGAAGAAACGACGCCAGTTGAACCTGTGGCGGCGGCCGGTGTGGCTTGCCGCTCTCCCCTTGCTGTTGGTCGTGCCCGCCGTGGCGCAGGACTCCGGCGACGCGATCCCGCGCCACTACGACGGCAATCCCGACATCAACGGCGTCTGGCAGGCGATCAACTCCGCGCACTGGAACCTGGAGGACCACAACGCGGCCGGCGGGCCGGCGGAGTACGGCACGCTCACGGCGATGCCGCCGGGCCAGGGCGTCGTCGTCGGCGGCGAGATCCCCTATCAGGACTGGGCTCGCGAGCAGCAGCGCGAGAACTTCGAGAACCGCTGGCGCGAAGACCCCGAGGCGAAGTGCTACCTGCCGGGCGTGCCGCGCGCGACCTACATGCCGTTCCCGTTCCAGATTCTCCAGGGGACGACCCACGTCATGATCGTCTACGGCTTCGCCGAGGCGAACCGGACGATCCACATGGACAAGGAGAATCCGGAGCCGCCGCCGATCGACAGTTGGATGGGCCGTTCGCACGGCCGCTGGGAGGGCGACACGCTGGTCGTCGAGGCCTCCGGCTTCACCGGTCAGGCCTGGTTCGACCGGGCCGGGAACTTCGCCAGCGACACGTTGCGCGTCACCGAGCGCTACACGCCGACCGGCCCGAACACGATGACCTACGAGGCGACGCTCGAGGACCCCAACGTCTTCACCCGTGCGTGGACCATCCGCATGCCGCTCTACCGGCGCATGGAGGAGAACGTCCGGGTGCTGGAGTACAAGTGTGTCGAGTTTTCCGAGGAGCTGCTCTATGGCCACCTACGCCGACGCGAAGAAACCCCGACCGGCGACGATCCTTAGCGCTTCGGCAGTTGCCGCCGCGCTCCTGCTGGGACTGACCGCGGTCCCGGCCGCGGCCGGCGACGTGACCGTGCAACTGACCACGTCCGCGCGCAGCGAAGCGGTCAAGTGGTACGGCCGCCACCTGGGCTGCGAGCCGATCGAAGGCCGGGCCGAGGCGGTCGACTGCGGTAACGCGGTGATCGAGTTCAGGCAGGGTCCGATCATGGGCGCCAGCCAGGGCACCGGCATCGACCACATCGGCTTCTCCTTCGCCGACCTTGAGGAGAAGATGGCCGAACTGGAAGCGGTCGGCGTGCGTGGCTCCGGAGTTCGGCTCCAGCGCTACGACGACGGTTCGACCCTCCGCGAAGAACCCGGCCTGTTCAAGGTCGGACGCATCTTCGATCCCTGGGGTACGCGGATCGAAGTCGTCGAGGACCTGGACACCCTGGGCTTCCACCACATCCACCTGAGCGCGAGCGATCCGGAACGGACCCTCGGCTGGTACCGGGAGACGTTCGGCGGCGTGCCGGAGAGTCTGCGCGGGACGCAGGACGGTCTTCGTTTCGGCGAGGTCTGGCTGTTCGCTTCGGAGCATCCTGAGGGCCGGCCCGCGCCGAGTGCCGGCCGGGCGATCGATCATCTGGCCTTCGAGGTCGCCGATCTCGACACGGCGGCGGTCGGCCTGCGCGACCGCGGTGTCCACTTCACGGCGGACCCCGAGCGGCCGGCGGGAGGCCGTTCCGGGGCGAAGCGCGGCTTCGTCTCCGCTCCCGACAACGTGCGGGTCGCGGTGCTCGAACCGGGCTGGCAGGGCGTCGACGCCGACTTCGGATCGGATGCCGACGAGGTCGCCTCGGCCGAGCCGTACGTCGTGCCGCGCACGCCCTGGGGCACGCCCGATCTGCAGGGGATGTGGTCCGGCAACAAGGCCCACGGCATTCCGCTCGAACGGCCGGAGGAACTGGCCGAGGTCGAGGAACTGACCGCCGAAGAGGCGGCCGCGCGCCGCGAACGCGGCACCCTGGGGAGCATCTGGGGTTACGAGCGCGAGTGGCGGGACACGACGCTCGGCTACGTCAAGTCGGCGCCGTCACGACAGGTGGCGATGGTCATCGACCCGCCGGACGGCCGCCTGCCGCCTCTGACCGAAGAGGCGCAGGAGCGCCGCCGCAACGCCGCCCAGTCGTTCGGCGACTACGTGCGGCGCCGCCCCGCGGGGCCCGAAGACCTGACCGCCTACGTGCGCTGCATCAGCCGGGGCCTGCCGGGGATGATGATGCCCTCGATCTACAACAATGGACTGCAGATCAGCCAGAGCCCCGGCTTCGTGGCGATTCAGAAGGAGATGATCCACGAGACCCGCGTCGTTCCCACCGCCGAACGCGAACCGCTCGGCCCGGGAATCAGGCAGTGGCTCGGCGATCCCCAGGGCCGCTGGGAGGGCGACACCCTGGTCGTGGAGACCACCGGTTTCAACGGCCGCGCGGGCTACCGCGGCTCGAGCGAGAACATGAAGCTCACCGAGCGCTACACGCGCCTCGGTCCGAACCGGCTCGAGTACCGATTCACCGTCGACGATCCGACCGTGTGGACGAAGCCCTGGACCGGCCGCTTCGAGTTCGAACTGGACAACGAGCAGTACGAACTCGTCGAGTACGCCTGCCACGAAGGCAACTACGGGATGACGAACATCCTCTCCGGCGCCAGGGCGCGTGACCGCGAGGAGGCGGCCGCCGCGGCGGAGACGGGTTCGGGCGGGCAGTAGAGAGCGTAGAGGCGCGTCCGCGTCGCGCTTCGCCTCCGGTTCGACTGCCGGTGCGCCGGCCTTCTGGCCGGCATCCGCCCGCAGCGGAGCCTTGCGCTCCTGTCCATCTCGGAGTGCGTTCCGAGTTGGTCTGACTGTTTCGGAGTGACTTCCGACTTGGTCCGGTCCCGCGGCGACGCGTCAGGGGCGACCTCTACCGCGGTCGCAAGTGCGAGAGCGCGGTTGATTCAGCCCTGCGTCGCCTGTTCCGGGCGACGCAGGGCTTGGAAACACGCGGCGACGCTTTGCTCCGGCTGCGAAACATCGAATGGCATGCAGACGAGCGCCAGGTCGTCGTCAAAGCTGAAGCGGACAGGTTCGTTGAACTCGTCGGTCCGCGGATAGAGAAGAGCGACGGTTCGGCAGCCGTAGCGCTTGCCGTAGGCGTATAGCTGGTACATGTCGGCCTGCACGATCCCCCGCTTCTCGCCGTCTTCCGCCCTGGACTTGAGGCGCTTCCACTTGGCGTCGAGGATGAACTCCGGCGCACCGCTCTTCGCGAGAGTGATGTCCGGCTTCATCCAGAACGCCTTGGGAGAGCGCGTCAGCGGTCTCTGCGGCCCCTGAGCGCGTACGCCGTACTCGCTCTGCCGGCGGCGGAAGCTGTGCGTGACGAAGTCCTCGTAGATCTCCTCCATCGGGAACAGCAGCGACTGGTTCTCGTGCTTGCCGCGATACGTCGCGAGACCTTCACCGAACAGGAACAGCCGCACCCACGCCATGACTGGCTTGTAGTGCTGCATGGTCCGGTCGACGGAGTGCCGCCGCCAGTCCGTTGCCGGGTCGGTCGACCGTGGCACGTCGGAGAAGGCGTCCGACAGCTCGCGGAGGAGTTGTCGGTTCGCATCGTTGCGAACGTTCCGCCGCAGGCGGCTCATGGTGGAACGGATGAGCCGGTTGGCCGGCCGATTCGCGTTGAACTCGTCGTGCGCGACGAAGAAGCGGGCGCGATTCGTCAGGTTCTCCCGAAGCTGCTCGCGGAACAGCAGGCGGCCGCGAAGGTAGGGAAGGTTGTCCTCAACGGGAACGTACCTTCGAGCAAGGCCGTGTCGGGCGAGATGGGCGAGATTGTGCAGGAACAGAAAGACGAAGGCTTCCAGCATCGGGAATCGCTTCAGACTGCGGATGCTGCTCGGCGGCAGTTCCGCGTGCCGGAGGCCGCGCCAGGTGCGCAGCATCTCCAGGAAGACCCTGCGCGTCTCCTCGTCACTCTTGGCGCCACTGGCGTCTACGGCCAGGTCGATCTTGGGCAGGATCTCGATCGGCCTGCCGCGCCGCGTAGTGAGGATCCCGACGTAGTTCGTTGCGCGGAGTTTCCGACCGGAAGCGTCGAAGCCGAGCACCGGGCGGTAGTTGCCGTGCCTGTCCCGCTGGTTGGCCCTCGCGAAGGCGACCAGGCCTTCCCATTCCCCGTCATCGAGTCCGTGTTGGTCGCGGTCGAGCTGGTCGTACTCGCGGAGAACGGCGGTTGACCGGACAGCCGACGCACGATCCGGTCCGGCGTTGGACGGTTCGACCGAGCCTTCTTCGCGGAGCCCGACGGGTGTCTCCGGCGCGGCAGGCCCGTTCCCGAGGTCTGAGCTTGCCTCCGGCGCTGACACCGGCGCCGGGGCCATCAGCTCTTCCTTGGACTCGCGTAGATCTGCTTGTACTGCTCGGCGTCCTTCCAGCTCTCGTCGTCAAGAGGGACCCGGTCGTAGACCTTGTCGCCGGCACTATCGAGGCCGAAGTCGTCAGCCAGGTCCGTCCTGTAGCCGTCGTCGGAGGGACGCTCCTGTACGAAGGCGTTGTTCCCGAGCACGGCGCGGATCTTCCGCCAGTCGTCGTAGAAGTACTCCTGGAGCAGCGGAAAGACGCGGTTCCTGAACGTGTCCGCGAGTTGCTCCATCGTCTCCACATTGAGCAGGTACGTGTGGCCGATCTGGTGCTCGCGGTCGAGGAGGAGCACGATCCGCTCGTTCATCGCCCGCAGCATCTCGCGGCAGTTCACGCCATCGACATCCTCCGCGATGAGGTCGTGGTTCGCGTCGGGCATCATCTCGACGAACGTGAACCGCCGGCGAAGCGCCGTGTCCATCTGCCGGATAGAGCGGTCCGCCGTGTTCATCGTGCCGATGATGTAGAGGTTGTCCGGTACGCCGAAGTCGTCGTCGGAGTAGGGAAGGGTGACGGTGGTTTCGTTGCCTGCACCCAGCCTTCTGGATGGCTCGATCAGCGTGATCAGCTCGCCGAAGATCTTCGGGATGTTGCCGCGGTTGATCTCGTCGATGATGAGGACGAATCGTCCCGGCTCACGCGAGGTGCTCACTGCGTCGCGACGCTCCGCCTCGGCCGCCTTGCAGAGCCGCCGGAAGATGCCGGGTCGGAGCTCGTAGTCGAGCTCGGACGAAGGCGATGAGCCTGTCGCCTCTGACCCTTCGTCGCCGTCGCCGTCGCCGTCGCCGGAACCGGCAAGCCTCGGTCGGATGCCCTCCACGAAGTCCTCATAGGCGTAGTTCTGGTGGAACGTCACCATGGCAACCTGGCCTGAGGACGCGACACTTTGGTACCTCCTCTTGTCGCCCTCGATGACCTCGCTGGCTTCTGTCCCACCGACGATGGCCAGTTCCTGGTCCGCCGATGTACGGCCGGTCGTCAACGTGTCGCCCGATAGGCCGAGCGCAACCTTGAGGTCGTTAACCTGATCAACGTTCTCCGTGATGTCCGTTAGGTACTTGGTGACCAGCTTCCTATCCACTCGGCGGCCGGGCAGGACGTGGTTCGAAACCCAGCGCACCTCCCGAAGGTGCTTGTGCGCGTGCTTTCTCGGATCGTACCGATACTCGGACTGAACGACGCCGTGCCCGAGAACGTGGTGTTGGCCTCTCTTGACGAAGATCACGTCTCCTGGCTTCATTACATGGGAGAATTCCCATAGCTCTCGACGAGGGTGCATTAGTCGCGTGCCCGACTCGACGCCCATCGCGCGGTCGACTTCTTGCTTGGAGGCGTACTGACCAAGATCTCCCACCGGATGTTCGTCGTAGCCGAGGGACGCCACTCCGCGCTTGTAACACGCAGGCCATCCCTTTGATTCATGGCCCAGTGACATCAGCCAGTACCTCCGGTCGGCGGATGGGTCCGGCGGAGAGTGGGCCGGTAGCTCGGGAAGCGGTTGTTCCTTAGGATCGAGCCGAATCCTGGGGCCTATGTCCTCGGCTACGAACCGGAGATCCCGGAATCGGCGCTTGTCGTCGTCTGTGACGTCGCGCGTTCTTGCGCCGTCGAGAATGGCAAGGGCGTGACCGACGGTGTGGTACGTCTTGCCGGTGCCAGGCGGGCCGTAGAGAATCCGGTTCTTAGCATGGCGTTTCCTCACGTTCCTCCTTTCGGTCACGGTACCTCGCGTCTTCTCGGGATCATGAGGAGCAACCGGCATCTCGCCTTCGCATTCCGCGACCAGTGTTTCAAGTTTCTCGACGGTTCTCGCGGAGAGTCTCCCCGTGTGACGGGTTGCGAAGCCCCTGACCTTGCTAGCGACCTGCCTCCGAATCGTCACAGCCCCCGGGACGGTCCCGACGAGGAGGAGTTGGTGGGCCTGCCTTATCGTGTGGGCATTGCCTATCGAGGCGCGAATCGTTGGCATGGATTCTCTACGTCTGTGGCGCCGCCAGACCTCGCCGAGGTCAGTCGGATCTTCGCGGAGTGCGGCTTCGACCTCTCTCCCGTAGTTCACCCGATCAAGAACTTCGAATGTCGGTTGGTACTCGGCGCAGGCTCGGAATAGCGTTTCTTCGTTCGGAGTGGCCCGGCTCCAGGCGGTGCGTCGGGTCTGATGCGTCGGAGTGGTTGCTGCAAAGGCGACGGTGCGTAGGTTCACTGGCGTCTTGTTCAGCCACAAGACGTGGATCGCCTCTTCCTCAGCCCAGCCGTTCCCATAGCCGTTCTCAAGCACGAGTCCGATGCCGCGGCCTTCACTGACCCCGCACCGGACCAACACGATGTCGCCGACTGCTGCATCGGATAGGCCGTCGTAGTTCTTGCCCGTGCGGACCCTATTGTTGGAGTTGAAGTCGTCGAGCCAATGGTCGCGTCGTTCACCGGGTTCTCCCAGTCTCGTGCTGACTATCCAGCAGCGGTCCGGGCGTGCTGTGAGATTCTGCCCCCCCCCCCCCCCCCCCCCCCCCCCCCCCCCTTTTCTCGGAACCCTGCAGACGAGCAAACATCTCGATTTCGTAGAGCTCGCAGCCTGGGAAGTTGTTCCTCGCCTTCGCGATGCGGGCCCGATAGTCGGCCAAGCGGAGTTCTTGGCCGACCGGGCTGACGCCGTAAGCTCCGGTGTAGGAACCGGTCGTTTCGGAGAGGCGCAGGTGGGCCTTCGCGTCGATAAGGACCAGCGCAGAAGTGAGCCTGGACCAACCTATGCCGGGAAGGCGGGCGGCAGCCTCGAAGGTCTCGTCATCCAGCAAACCCGAAACGGCGGCCCGCAGAAGCCGCCAGACCACGTCTCCATTCGCGGGATCGTCGGGGTTGTCGTACTGGAACAGGCGAAGAGAGCGAGGGAAGTGCCAGACGTCGGGAGAGGCGGGGTTCTGCAAGGGATGGATCTCGAAGACCTCCGCCAGACTCGCGAAGACTCGGTCACGGCTGTCGGTCTTGTCGCCTTCGTTCGCGACGGCCGTCAGAAAGAGCAGAGGGTTGAGAACATCGGTGTCGGCAAAGGGTGATCCGCCTACCCATTCCACTTCGTTGGCGCGGTCCTCAAGGTACTGCTGGCCTCCCTCGGCGATGTTCTTCGCCAGTTCGTTGAACCAGGGTACCCACGCGAACATCTCCTTCATTCTCGCTCCTTGGACGTGTCGCCGGAAGCCGGCGAGTGTAGCGCGGGGGATGGAGTGCAGAGAACGGCCGGCGCTAGAGTTCGCCCACCATGGCTGAACCTGCCCGGACTGCTCAGAGGCCGCGCGAACCGCGGCGGCCGCTCGACCTGCGGGACTTCCCGGGATGCAAGGCCGTCCACCTGCCGGCCGAGGATCTCGACGACTACGAGGGCCACATCGAGTACTGGGAGGCCCGCACCGAGACAGCGGTGATCCTCGCCGAGCCGGCGACGCTCTATCACGCTGTTCCGTCGGCCGGAGTAGCGGGTTTGGTGGAGATGGTCACCCAGGCGCGCGGCACGGAGATTCTGACACTCGGTTCGGTGGACCTGGTGCAGCGTGGGGAGATGGGGGACGTCGAGATCCTCATGCAGGCGGACGCGCTCTTCGGGCCGACCGCGACTGACGATCTACGTGCTGGAGGGCGACGGCTACGTGGAGTCCGCCGTCAGCCGGGCGTTTGCAGGCTGGCGGGCAGCGGAGATCCACCGAGCGCTGAACGAGGAAACGAAATCGGCGGAGACTGTGGCGGCGGTACGTCGTGTGGGCCGCAGGCTGGGCAGAGCGACCGGCACCGGCCCCGACGACGACCCGTTTCTCGGTGCCGAACGCGCGGAGAGCCGTGCGGAAGGTCGTGCGGAAGTTGAACTGGAGATGGCGCGCTCGCTCGTGCGGCAGGCGCTCCTGGCCCGCGGCTTCGCGATCACGCCTGCCGTGGAGGCTTGGCTGGAGCGGCTCTCGGTGACCACGGATACAGCCGGCGCCATCAGGGCGGCGGTTGAGTGTCGCGAGGCCGAGGACTTCCTGCGTCGGGTCGAAAGGCAGGCGGCAGATCCGGACGCGTCCCCGTAGCTGCGGGAGGAGAGCGTCATCGCGGATTGCTGTCTTCGTGTTCCGCCCGAACCAGCCGCTCACCAGCGTTCTCGCGGCCGCGGACCGTCGCGCCGACGTTACACTCGACGAGCCATGGCCGACCCCCTCTCGAAGCACCCGCACAGGCCGCGCGAGCCGGTGCGTGACCTGGACCCACGCGACTTCCCCGGCTGCGTCGCCGTCTCGATGACGCCCGAGGAACTCGACGAGTACGAGGGCCGCATCGAGTACTGGGAGGCGCGTACGTCCACGGCCATGATCGTGGCCGAACCTACGTCCGCCTATCACGAGACTCCGTCGCGCGGGCTGACCTTCCTGATGGCGCACATCTCCATGGCGCGGGGGTCGAAGATCCTGGCCCTCGGCTCGACGGATCTCGTGCAGTTCTTCGAGAGCGGAGAGCAGGAAGTCCTGATGCAGGCCGACGAGGTGTTCTACCTGAGCAGGCCGTGGCCAAGCGGGAAGGACATCGATGTCGAGGTCGGCCCGCTGCCGGACGTGATTCTCGAAGTGGACCACACGACGGACGTCCGCCGTCGACGGTTGGACGTCTATGCCAACTGGGGCTTTCCCGAGGTGTGGGTCGAGGTGCCGTCGCCATCGTGGCTCGCGCCGCGGAGCGGCCGCCCGCCGGGTCTGACCATCTACGTGCTGCGGGGCGCCGGCTACGTGAAGTCGGCGAGCAGCCGCGCCTTTCCCGGCTGGCGGGCGGCCGAGATTCACCGCGCCCTGAACGAGGAGAAGATGTCGGAGGAGACGGCGGCGACGCTGCAGCGGGTTGGCCGCCGCATGGCCAGGGCGACGGGCGCCGGTCCGGACGCGGACCCGTTCCTCGGCGCGTTCCGGGCCGAGAGCAGGGCGCAGGGCCTTGCCCAAGGCCTTGCGCAGGGCCGCACCGAGGGCCGTGTCGAGGGCCGGATGGACGCGACTCGACTCCTCGTCAGGCAGACGCTCGAGGCCCGAGGCGTTCCGGTCACGCGCGCCATCGACGCCCGGCTGGCACGGCTCGATTCGTCGGCGGATACGGCCGCGCTGATGGCGTCCGCGGTGCGCTGCCGGGACGCTGACGACTTCTTGCGGATGCTCCAGGCCGCGGCCGGCGCTCCCCGAGGCAGCGGCTAGCGTTAGCGCCCCCGCGCCGCCGTGCCTGCGCGGCATCCGCCGAAGCTCCGCGAAACCGACGCTGATGCCGCTGGTGCTAGGGTTGCTTCCTCCCGCCGAGCAACACTAGCAAGCAGGACGACGCCCATGCACAAGACGCCATCTCTCGCCCGTCTGGTCCTCCTCTCCGCTTTCGGCCTCGCCCTGGCCCTCGTTTTCCTCGCGCCGCCCCGGCCGGCCGTCGCCCACCACGCCTTCGCGGCCGAGTTCGACGCCACGAAGCCGGTGCGGCTGCGCGGGAAGGTGACGAAGGTGGAGTGGGTGAACCCGCACGCCTGGATCCACATCGACGTCACGGACGACGATGGCGCGGTGACGGCCTGGATGGTCGAGTGCGGACCGCCGGGCGCCCTGGTCCGCCGCGGCTGGAAGAAGAACTCGGTCGCTCCGGGGACCGAGGTGCTCGTCGAGGGCTACCAGGCGATCGACGGTGCGCCGCGAGCCAACGGCCGCGACGTGACGCTTCCCGACGGCCGCCGGCTGTTTGCGGGTTCCTCGGGTACCGGCGCGCCGTACGACGATCGGGAGTCCTCGGGCCAGCCGTAGAGCGTCGAGGTCGCAATCGCGGCGGCTTCACTGCGGGCCGCCTGACAGCCGGAATCTGGAGGTCACCCTGTTGGTTGTGATGTGACACATCCAATCAATCACTGGGAGGTGACCAGATGACGACGGAGAATCCGGCAAGTCTGAACAGGATCATTGGGGCGGCGCTCGCCCTCGCTGTGGCGTTCACTCTCGGCTTTGTCGTGCGGTCTCAGTTGCCGATGGAACGGGAGTCGAACGACATGGTCGAAGCGGCGGCTCTCGAGGTGTTGCGGCACGTGACCGCACCAGCAGAGGCTCCTGCTCCTGCGGATTCGGCGATGCTCAGGGCCGGCTTCCAGCCGCTGCCTCCCGGAGCCACACGGCCGGTGAAGGTCCATGATGTGGCGCCGGAGTACACGGAGCTTGCTCGGGCGGCTCGGCTCCAGGGCGTCGTCATCCTGCGGACGGCGATCGACCAGGAAGGCAACGTTGTCGATGTCGACGTGCTGAAGGGACTTCACATGGGTCTCACGGAGGCGGCCGTCGACGCGGTGAAGCAGTGGAAGTTCGAGCCGGCGACGATCGACGGGGAGCCCATCCCGGTCAGCTACAACGTCACCGTGAACTACCGGCTCGGCAAGATCGGCTGAATCGCCCCGGGGGCCAACCGCTTGGTCCTGTGCTCCTGATCCCGAGCAGGAGATAGCGGCGGTTGACGGACGCCGCGACGATGTGTCACATTTGTGCACATGCAACACGTCGGTATCAGGGAGCTTCACCTGAAGACGGGCGAGTGGGTCCGCCGAGTGGCCAGGGGCGAGGGCGTCGTGGTCACGGAGCGCGGGCGTCCCGTTGCATCACTAGTCCCCTTCCGCCAGGACGGGATGGGAACGGCCTTCGGCGAGCGCCAGTTGCTGCCCGAGTTCGAGGCCCTGCCGGAAATCCCGGGTGACTCGACCGCGGTGATCTCGGAGGATCGTGACCGCTAGTGGCGTACTTCGACACCGCGTACCTGCTCAAGTGCTACCTCAAGGAGCAGGGTTGGCAGAGAGTAAGGGCGCTGGCCGCGGAGCGCGGACGCATCGCTTGTTCTGTCTACGGGCGGCTCGAACTCCACGCCGCCCTGCACCGGAAGTTGCGGGAAGGCGGGCTGACGGCGGAGCAGCACCAGGCTGTCCTCCGGCAACTCAGTGTCGACGAGGCAAGCGGCGTATGGCACTGGCTTCCACTCTCGGCCGCTGTCATGAGAGCGGTGGTCGATCTGTTCACGCACCTCCCTTCGGACGTGTTCCTGCGCACGGGAGATGCCGTGCATCTGATCTCCGCGAGGGAGCATGGCTTCCAGGAAGTCTTCAGTAGCGACCGGCGCCTCCTTGCGGCGGCACAGCATGTCGGCATCGCCGGACTGGATGTGATGGGTGGCGACCAGCAGGGGTGGTAGCGTTGTCGCTACAGTAAACACCTGTGCCCGAGGAGGTGCCGGATGAAGTTTGAGCGTTTCCTTCTCCTGAGCCTGGCGGTGCTCCTGGCCGCCCCGATCGCCGTCGCCGCGCAGGACGAGATTCCGCGGCGACCCGACGGCAAGCCGGACCTTGCCGGCGCCTACGACGTGGCGACGCTGACGCCCTTGACCAGGCCGCGGGAGTTCGGCGACCGCCTGACCCTGACGGACGAAGAGGCGGCCGCGATCGCTCGCCGCAAGGCGGAAATCTACGAGGCGGACTTCAAGCCCAGCGATCCGAATCGCGAGGCGCCTCCGGTCGGGGGCGCCCCGATCTTCGATCCGGGCCTGGAGGTCGCGTCCGGCGGAAGCGGCGGCTACAACGCCTTCTACATGGACCCGGGCGACAACGTGATCCGGATCGACGGCAAGTGGCGGACCTCGATCATCACGGATCCGCCGAATGGTCAGTACCCGGAGATGACGCCAGCCGGCATGGCCCGCGCGGCCGCCCAGTTCGCGGCGTTCGGCCACCAGAACACGGGCACCGCCTGGTGGCTGGAGGAGAACGAGGACGGCTCCGGCCCCTACGACAACATGGAACAGCGGCCGCTGCCTGAGCGCTGCCTGATGGGCTTCAGCTCGACCGGCGGGCCGCCGATGTTGCCGGCGCTCTACAACAACCACAAACGGATCGTCCAGACCGGGAACCACGTGATGATCCTGATCGAGATGGTCCACGACGCCCGTGTCGTGCGGATCGGCGGCGAGCACGCGCCAGCCGCGGAGCGGCGGTGGATGGGCGACTCGATCGGCTGGTGGGACGGCGACACCCTGGTCGTGGACACGACGAACTTCGGCGAGGAACCGGGACTCGGTTCGGCGACGAAGGATCTGCACGTCGTGGAGCGCTTCCAGCGCCTTCCGGACGGCGATCTGCTGTACGGCTTCACGGTCGAGGACCCGAACGTCTGGGAGACTGCGTGGAGCGGCGAGTACGTCTGGCGGTCGACGCCCAACAAGGTCTTCGAGTACGCCTGCCACGAGGGGAACTACGCGCTGGGCAACGTGATGCGCGGCGCCCGCCTGCTGGAGGCTGATGCTGTTGCTGCTGCCGGTGGCGGAGAGTAGATCGCGTACACGGCTCGGCTTTCGACAAGTCCTGCCCGACCTGGCCCCGCCGGCGTGGCCGGCCCTGCCTGCCTGACGGCTTGAGTTCCGTTCCGACTGCTTGCCGGCTGGCGCGACGGTGGCGGCAGAGGCTGTGTCCGGCCCTGCTCCTGGTGGCGGCGTCCGGCGTGGGCGGACAGAACGCCGCGGCGGAGTCCCCGAACATCGTCGTCTTCGTCGCCGACGACGCCGGCTGGTCGGACTTCGGGGCGTACGACAACGGGGTCGTGCGGACGCCCAACCTGGACGGTCTGGCGGCGTCGGGAGTGGTCTTCGAGAACGCGTTCCTGACCACGGCGTCGTGCAGTCCATCGCGGATCAGCATCCTCTCCGGCCGGTATCCGCACGCTACGGGCGCCGAGGATCTGCACACGCCGCTGCCGGCCGGCGTGGACCTGCTGCCGACGCACCTCGCCCGGGAGGGCTACTTCACCGGGCACATGCGAAAGACCCACTACGGGCCGGAGGGTGAACGCCAGTTCGACTGGTTCTCGGAGGAGACCTGGGAAGGCCTGCCCGGTTTCCTGGACGAGGCCGGCGAGGGGCCGTTCTTCCTCTGGGTCGGCTTCCGGGATCCGCACCGCCCGTACTCGACTGACGCGGTCGACCCGCCGCACGATCCGCGCGAGGTCTCGGTGCCGCCCTACCTGGTCGATGACGAGAAGACGCGGGCCGACCTGGCTCGCTACTACGACGAGATCGCCCGCATGGATGGCGAGATCGGCAGGATGCTGGCCGAACTGGACCGCCGCGAGCTCCGGGAGAACACCCTGGTCGTCTTCCTGAGCGACAACGGGATGCCGTTCCCGCGCGCCAAGGCGACCGCGTACGATGCCGGCATCCGCACGCCGTTGATCGTCTCCTGGCCGGGCGTGACGCCGAAAGGCGTCCGCTATGCGGGGCTAGCGAGCGTTATCGATTTGGCGCCGACGCTGCTCGGGGCGGCCGGGGCGTCGGTACCCGAGGGCTTTCATGGCACGAGCTTCCTTGCGGCGCTCCGGGACCAGGCCTCGCCGGGGCGCGACTACGTGTTCTCGGAGCGCAACTGGCACAACTGCGACGAGCACATCCGCGCCGTGCGAGGTCCGCGCTACAAGCTGATCCGGAACGCCTACACCGAGTTGCCGCTCTGTACGCCCGCGGATGCGTCGCGCAGCCCGTCCTGGTACAGCCTGACCGCCGCGCGTGAGGCTGGAGAGTTGACGCCGGGTCAGGCCCGGCTGTTCGAGGCGCCGAGGCCGGTGATCGAGGTCTACGACCTGGAGTCCGACCCACATGAACTCGTGAACCTGGCCGGCCGGCCGGAAGTGGAGCAGATTGCCCGGCAGTTGAGCCGGGTGCTCGATGCCTGGATCGAGGAGACGGAGGACTTCCCGCCGAGTCGCCGGAGGCGGGCGGACAACACCGACCGCATCAGCGGCGTGAAGTTCAGTCAGAGGGTGCCGCCGCTGGAGCCGTAGCGGCTTCCTTGACGGATTCCGCCTGCGGCGGATGCCGGCGGGGGCGCCGGCGCACCCATTGGCCGAGCTCTGACCTAGCGTTCGAGCACCGGCAGCACGATCCTTGACGGATGCTCCGCCGAGTGGTGGACGGCGTTGCGCGCCACCCGCCACTCGCTCTCGTCGTAGTTGTTGCCGCCGGTGTTCAGGTTGCGGTCGTAGCGGGGGAAGTTGCTGCTCGAGATTTCGATTCGCAGCCTGTGGCCGGCGCCGAAGACGTTGGCGGTGGCGAGCGGGCCCAGAGCCACTTCGTAGATCTCGCCCGGTTCCATCGAGACGTGGCGGTCGAAGCCTTCGCGGTAGCGCATGCGCAGGATCGTGTCGTCCAGGTTGAAGGCCCGGCCGTCGGGGTGGACGTCGACCAGTTTGACCGTGAAGTCGGTGTCCGGCGCGTCCGATGAAACGTGCAGGATGACATCGATCGAACCGACGACCGCCAGCGGCTCCTGGAACGGCTCCGTCGTGTAGACGAGCACGTCGGCGCGGGCTTCGACGCCGCGCTGATCGAAGGAACCGGGTTCGTGGTCGCCCATGCAGCAGAAGGCGCCGCCGTGAGTGGCACCGGCGAGCCCGGGTCGTAGACGAAACGGTCCGCGTCGGCGCCGCCCCCGCCGCCGTCCGCCGTGAGCTGGCCGTCGCCGGTAGCGCTGTTCGCGCTGCCGCCGCTGTCGACGTAGAAGGTCATCGCTTCGACGCCGGCGGGCGGCCAGTCGGCGGCGTTCTCCCAACGGTCCTCGCCCATCAGGAAGTAGCGGACCTTGGCGTAGCGGTCCTCGAAGCGGTTCGCTTCAGGCTTCGTGAAGCGGTCGAGGAAGCTCCAGAGCATCTCGTCGAACTCGAAGTCCGTGTCGCCGAAGTCCCGTTCGCCGACGACGAGCGGGTCCGTAAGGCGGTACATGTTGCAGTGCAGGCTGGGCGCGATGACCATGTACTGGTGGTCGCGGACTTCCGTATCGGCGTTCTCGCGAACGTGGCCGTAGAGCGCCAGGTTCGGCGACACGGACAGGTCGTACCAGGAGTTGGCCCACAGCGCCGGCACGCCGAAGGGCTCGTCGTCGTGGTAGAGGCCGCCTTCGTACCAGGCCGGGTCGTCCGGCAGGCGCTCCGCGAACTCGCGGAAGATCCCCTTCGGTCCACCGACGGACTCCATTACCGTCTGGATGGGCAGATGCCACAACGCCTGCTTCCAGTCGACCTGGGGCATCTTCGCCGCCAGGTCGAAGTAGGTCGCGAGCCGCGCCAGGTCCTCCCGGCTGGTCCCCGGCGGGAAGGTCGGGCGCTGGGTGTTCTGCTCGCCGAAGAGCCACACGGCCATCGGGAGTTGGAGCGCGCCGCCGCGGTAGAAGTTCCCCTGCTCGTAGAACGGCCCCATCCGGCCGATGCCGGCGCCCTGGCCCATCGGTACGGCGGCGGCGTGGGCGGGATGGCGCATCGCCGCCAGGCCCATCTGCCACTCCGCGGTGGACGAGCAGCCCAACGTGGCGACCTTGCCGCTCGACCACGGCTGATCGGCGATCCAGGTCAGCGCGTCGTAGCCGTCCGTGCGCGGCCGGCCGAGGATCTCCCAGTCGCCTTCGGAGAAGAACTTGCCGCGCTCGTTCTGGACCACGAAGGCGTAACCGCGCTCGATCGCGTCCAGGCCGAACTTGAGCAGAGCGCTGGGTCGCTCCAGGTTCGGCTCCGGCAGCGGGCTGAAGTTGTAGGGCGTGCGCCAGAAGATCACCGGCACCGGTCCCTGGGCGTTCCGCGGCCGGTAGATTTCGGTGGCGAGGCGGACGCCGTCGCGCATCGGTACCATGACCACTCGATCGACTTCGGCCAGACGGTGAAGATCGGCCCGGCGCACCGGGTCCGGCGTGCGGTGGATCTGGGCGGTGACGGACGACCCCATCAGGCCAAGGGAGAGAGGAACTGCCAGCAGACGGATGACTGTTCGCCTGACATCCATTGGAACGTGGCTCATGGCAACTGACTCCTTCAGGGTGCGGACCGGTTCCGCTCCGATGCGGACGGCCTTCTTCGCGGCTTTGCTGGTCGTGGCGCCGGCCATTGTGCCAGTTGCTTCGGGGTCAGACTCGCCGGGCGCCCAGCTCCGGCGGATCGCCGTGCTGACCGCTGACGTCGAGGACGGCCGGATCGGGATGGTGGACGAGGCGGTGTCGTTCTGGAACGGATCCGCCACGGGGCTCGGTCTGGGCGCCGCGTTTGCCGACGCGGAGTTCGTGACGCCCCCGAAAGGCCTGCGGCCGTTCGAGAACTACGCGCACCAGCTCTCCCAGCTTGCCGGACGTCTGCACTCGTCGGCCCCCGGACCGGAGCCGCCGGAGGCGCTGTTCGCGGTCGAAGCGGAGGTCGTCGTGTTGTTGTCGGCGCAGAACCTGATGCCGTTCGCCTGGCCCTACGGGGAGGACGGACGCTACTTCGTCGCCATACCTTCGGGCGACGAGCGCGAGCACGTCGTGCGCAACGTGATTGCCCACGAACTCGGGCATGTCCTTGGCCTGAAGCACACACGGGAGCCGGGCGTCTTGATGTGCCAGCCCTGCGACACGTCGGCGCGTACCGCCGGCCAACCTCGATTCCTGCCGCTGACGGAACTCGACCGCGAGCGGCTACGCTCCTTCCTGGGAGGAACCGGACCATGACGATCACCTGGACCCGGAGACGTTTCATCGGCACTGCGGCGGCGGCCGCTGCCGGAACCGGGCTCGGCCGTTTGCCGGCTCATGCCCAGGACGGCTGGCGCGCCGGCCCGCTTCAGCACCTCATCCCGGCGGCGAGCCACGACCGTGTGGCCCTCAAGTGTTCCTTCGCCGATCCGCTCGACTTCGTGCCGGTGCTTCGAATCGGTAGCCGCCTCGTCGCGGGCCGGAGCACGGACACGGAACGGCGGTTCTTCTCCTTCGACGCGGCCGGCCTGGACCCCGACACGGAGTACGCCCTGCAACTGCTGGGCGGCGGCGAGACGCTGTGCGATCCGTGGCCTCTCCGCACGTTCCCGTCGCCTTCGGCGCAACCCGAGTCGGTGCGCTTCCTCGCCTACACCTGCGCCGGGGGCCATCAGGAGTCGGGCTTCTTCCTGCCGCTGGCGGTCCGCCGCCGGTTGTTGAGGCGAGCGCTCTCCTTCCGCCCGCGGGCGCTGATCGCGATCGGCGACCACATCTACTGGGACCAGCGCACGGTGCTCTACAACCGTAGCGAGGAGCGCGGCCGGCGTTCCCGAGAGTTCTACGAGCGGATCGGCTGGCTGGACCTCAGCCTGCCCGTGCTGGGAACCAGCAACGAGACCTCGATCAAGGCCGCGGTCGGACCGCAGATCGCCGAGTTGTACGGGGTCATGCTGCGGTCGACGCCTTCCTACTTCGTCAGCGACGACCACGACTACTACGAGAACGACGATGCGGATCCCCAGATGGTCACTCTGCCGCCCGACCGCTACCAGGTCGAGTTCGCCAGGTTCACCCGCAACGCGTTCCTGCCGGAGTTTCTGCCGGATGTGGAACGTCCGCTTGCGATGTCCGGCACCGGCGCCGGCGACCGGGAGCCCGGCATCTCCGAGGCCTTCGGCACGTTCCGCTACGGCGGGTTGGCGGAAGTCCTGATCTACGACTGCGCCCGCTACCTGTCGCTCAAGGGAATCCACGCCGGTCTCGTGCCGCCCGAGACCGAACAGTGGCTGCACCAGCGCACGCGGGACCAGACGGTCTCGCAGGTGTTCCACGTTCCGTCCCACCCGTTTGGCTGGTCGGCGGGGAAGTGGCGCGAGTGGTACCCGGACGTCGCCGACCTCGACGACGGCGGGGCCACCGTGTCGCGAATCGGCGACTTTGCCGGCAGCAACTTCGGGTTGACGACGGAGCGGGAGAAGTACTTCTGGCAGGTGGGCTGGCTGCGGCAGCATCAGCGACTGCTGGAGTCGCTGACGTCCCAGTCGCAGCGGCCAGGCATCGTGCTTTCGGGCGACCTGCACGCGATCGGCCACTCCGTGCTCGAACGAAGCGGCAGCCTGGATCTCTCGGCCAATCCGGTCCACGCCGTGCTGACCGGACCGCTTGGCACCCTGACCGGCTGGCCTTCGGCGGCCCGCGGCACGCCGCCGCTGGCGGCCACCGGCGTCGAGCACGACGTGCGCGGCGAGACCTTCGAGAAGAACGGCTTCGCGCTCTTCGACGTGACGCCGTCCGAGGTCACCGTGCGGCTGTTCGCCTGGAAGACCGGGGAGCCGGAGTCGGCGATCGACGACCTCGAGCCCTACCACACGGCCGTCATCCGGCGAGGCTGAGGCGGATGGCCCAGGCTCCGAAGCGGCGGCAGCGGCGAGAGGGACGCGGCCCCGGTCTCTTCGCCCGCTTCCTGAACGTAGTCGAGTTCCTCGGCAACCTGTTGCCGCACCCGGTGACGCTGTTCGCGGTGCTGGCGCTGCTCATCCTGCTGGTCTCGGGGATGGCGGAATTGCTCGACTGGCAGGTCGAAGACCCGCGGCCCGCCGGCGTCTCGGGCCGCTCCGAGGACGGGATGATCCGCGCGGTCAGCCTGATGAACCCGGAGGGGATGCGGCGGATCGCGATGAACCTGGTGACGAACTTCACGGGCTTCGCGCCGCTGGGCACGGTCCTCGTCGCGCTGCTCGGGGTCGGCGTGGCCGAACGCTCGGGTCTTCTCGGGGCCCTGCTCCGGGCCCTGGTCCTGGGCGCGCCGCGGAACCTGCTGACCGCGGTCGTGGTTTTCGCCTCGGTCGTCTCTAACACCGCCTCGGAGATGGGCTACGTCGTGCTGATTCCGCTGGCGGCGGTCGTGTTTCGCGCGGTCGGCCGCCATCCTCTGGCTGGTCTGGCCGCGGCGTTCGCCGGCGTTTCGGGGGGCTACTCGGCGAACGTCCTGATCGGGACCGTCGATCCGCTGCTCGCCGGCATCACGACCGAGGCCGCGCGGATCATCGATCCGTCCTATGCGCCCGGCGCCGTGAACGAGATCCCGGCGACCGCGAACTACCTGTTCATGTTCGTCAGCACCTTCATGATCACGGTGATCGGCACCCTGGTGACGACCCGGATCGTCGAGCCCAAACTGGGCGTCTTCGATCCCAGCCGGGCGGCGAACGACCTGGAAGACCCGGAGGAGGGTCTGAAGACCCTGTCGAAGGACGAGAAGCGCGGGCTGAAGCTGGCGGGGGTGACGGTGCTCGTCATGCTCGGCGGACTGGCCCTGCTCGCCCTGCCGGAGAACGGCTGGTTCCGTGACCCCGCTGCGAATGCCCTCCTGATCGACGATCTGCGGCCGATGTTGCGGAGCGTCGTGTCCCTCATCTTCGTCTTCTTCATCGTGCCGTCGATCGTGTTCGGCCGGGTCACGGGGTCCGTCCGAAACGACCGCGACGTGATCGACGGCATGGGCCGGGCGATGAGTTCGCTCGGGCCCTACATGGTGCTCGTCTTCTTCGCCGCGCAGTTCGTCTCCTTCTTCAACTGGACCAACCTGGGAACGATCACGGCGGTGGTCGGCGCCGACCTGCTGACCCGCTTCGATCTCACCGGGCCGATCGTGTTCATCCCGTTCATCCTGATGTGCTGCTTCGTCAACCTGATGCTCGGCAGCGCGTCCGCGCAGTGGGCGGTGACGGCCCCTATCTTCGTGCCGATGCTGATGACCGTCGGCTACAGCCCGGAGGTCATCCAGGCCGCGTACCGGATCGGCGACTCGACGACGAACATCATCACGCCGATGATGAGCTACTTCGGCCTCATCCTGGCGGTGGCGATGCGGTATGACCGCAAGCTCGGAATCGGCACGCTGATCGCGACGATGATCCCGTACTCGATCACCTATCTGATCGGCTGGGTGACGCTGTTCTACGTCTGGGTCTTCGCGCTCGGCCTGCCGGTCGGCCCCGGCTCGCCGACCTACTACACGCCCTGAGCCGGCGGCCGCTTTGCTGGCGGCCGCCTCACGGCACGCCGTCAAGGTCCTGTTACCATGACCCGTTCCGCCACGGCCCCGAGTCGGCGCGGAGGAGGGGAGATCGCCTATGGCCAGACCTGGTCCGACCACGTTCGCGAAACGTCAACGAGAGATGCGCAAGCGCCAGCGGCGCCAGGAGAAGCTGGAACGGCGGGCGCAGCGGAAGATCGACAAGGAACAGGCTGCCCTGGAGGCGCCGGAAGACCCGAGCGGAGAGGACCCGGACATCGCGGGGATCGTCCCGGGGCCGCAGCCGATTCCCGACTGGGACGACTGACCGACCCCACTGGGTGCGCGGGTCTTCTGACCCGCGGAAGACAACGCGCCGCGAAGCGGCGACGATTCCGCCGCGCTACCCGCCGCCGGTCGCGGCCGCTTCGGCCTCCTCGGCGCGGGCGCCGGAAAGGATGTTGTACAGCCCGTAGTTGCCTTCGTGGCAGGCGTACTCGTACAGCGGGACGTCCCCCTTCTTCATCAGCAGGCGCGCGCTGAAGGGCCGGGTGTAGGTCGCGGGGTCGTTCACCGTGTACTCGTACAGCATGGTGGTCTCGTCGACGCGCCGGAACCTCTCGGTGACGTGCATCTCCCGGGCGGTGCCGACGGAACTGAACACGTTGCCGCTGAAGCTCGACACCAGGTCGCTGAAGTTCTTCGTCTCGACGACCAGGGTGTCGCCTTCCCAGTAGCCGCGGGAGTCTCCCATCCACTGACGCACCGAGTCGGGAAGGTGGGGGCGCCCGTCGAGAGGCACGACGCGGGTGTCATGGACCATCTCGTTCAGGATCGCCACGTGGTTGGCGGACTGGAAGATCTGGATGTTCTGGTTGTAGCCGCCCGGCGTGATCGGCGGCCCCACGTTGAAGCCGAGGAGGCAGCGCTCGGCCAGTCCCCTATCCTCGTAGCTGTCGAGACCGATGCCGCCCACCCGTAGCCGCACGGGCCGGTCGATCGGCTTGTCGTCGCCGGGTGTCTTGCGCTCGATGCCGGGGCGCGTCTCCGGCAGGCGGCCGTTCGGCGGATCGACGATCAGCGACGTGCGGAGGTCCTCGACCACCGTGGCGCCGCGGTCGAACCAGAAGTTGTTGTAGCCGCCGACTTCTCCGCCGGCCTCCAGCCTTCTCTCCTCGGGGTCGCTGGGCAGATCGGCGACGCGAGCGCGTTCCACGGCCGCGGCCTCGATCTCGGCCGCCCGCGTTTCGTCGATCGCGGCTTCCTGGTCCTCGGGCCGCTGCAGCGGCGTCAGGGTGCGGAAGTCCCAGACGCCGGAGATGTCGGGTTTCCCGTTGGCGGCCCGCGGCGCGGTCCAGTCCGCCTCCTGTGCTTGCAGCGCCGGGGCGGTCACCATCAACGCGGCGGCGAGGATCGGAATCCACTGAACGTGGGAGCGGGTGATTCGGCGGCGACGCATCTCGTCCCTCCTCCTGATGTCGAGCGTTGCCGGCCAGTGTAGCCGGTGCTGGCGTGGAGTTGACGGGGACGGAGACTGGGTGCGCCGGCGCCCCCGCCGGCACCCGGCGCGAAGCGCCGGCTTCCGGCCCCTGCCGAGCTAACCGCCCGTAGCTTCCGCTGTCTCGGCCGGCGCGCTGAACAACCGCTCCACGTGCGCTTCAGGCAGCGGCTGCGTCAGCTTGGAGACGATGTAGGTCCCGGCAATGGAGACCACTTCGCCGACCACCGCGCAGGAGTAGGGGTTGATCTGGTAGTGCGCGAGCCACTGCGCGATACCCGACAGCGGGCCGAGCGAGCCCGGATCGACGATCATCCACGGCAGGCCGCTGCGCAGCAGGACGAAGGTCAGCATGCCGGTGACGAGGCCGGTGTAGGCGCCGGCGAGGGTGACGCCCCGCCAGAGACCGCCGACCACCAGCGGGCCGGCGAAAGCCGCCATCATGCCGCCGGTGCCCACCCAGACCAGCAGCGCGATGTTCATGTCCTGCATCGCCCACGCCATCCAGGTACAGAGGATCAGCACGACCACCGTGCTCCAGCGGCTGATGGTTAGCACCTTGCGATCGACCTCCTTGTCGCTCAGGTGCGGTGTGTACTTGGGAACGATCGACCGGCGGTAGATGTCGTTGGCGACGATCTGGGACGACGAAACGACGAGCCCGTCCGCGGTCGACATGATCGCGGCCAGAATGCCGACACCGATCAGGGCGGCGAGCCAGGTCGGGAAGAGCTCGATGAACAGCGCGGGCAGCGCCTCGTTCGCGTTGCGGCCGGCCTCGAGCAGCTCGGTACCCAGGACGCCGCGGGCCAGGATGCCGCCGAGTCCGAGCATGCCCATCGTCAGCCCGACGGCGAAGGCGAGCTTGACGAAGCGCATCCGGTCGCCGTCGTTCCTGAGCGCCCACACCTTGTTGCCGATGTGCGGGAGCATGCCGAGCGGGATGTGGGCGAACAGGACGCAGGCGATCGCCCACCAGGAGTCGTAGAGCGAGTTCGACTTGTTGAGCGGCCCGACCAGGTTCGGGTCCTGCACGCGCAGGTTGCTGACCAGGGCGCCGAGCCCGCCGTCCATCCCGGAGGCGAACAGGAACATGATGATGACGACGATCGCGACGCCGAGCATCATCATCCCCTGGATACCGTCGGTGAGGATGTCGGCGTGGGCGCCGCCGAGAACGACGTAGACCAGCAGAACGCCGGACGTGATGATCAGGGCCGTCAACGGCTTGAGCCCGAGCATGATCTCGAACATGACCAGCCCCGACACGAGCTGGCCGGCGATGTAGAAAAACAGCACCAGCGAGAAGATCGAGACCAGCAGGCGGACGCCGTCGCTCTGATAGCGGTCGCCCAGGTACTCCGGGATCGAGCGGTTGCCGAACTTGTGGCCCGAATTGGCGACCAGCTTGATCGTGATGAGGACGCCGAAGTAGACCCCCATCGGATAGAGGAACTTGCCCCAGACGCTGGCCATCCCGAAGTCGTAGCCGAGGCCGGGACTGCCGAGGAATGTGGCGCCGCTGGCGGTGGTGGCGGCGAACGCCAGGGCCAGGAAGTAGGGGCCGTAGCTGCTCCGCGCGGTGGCGAAGTCGTCGGCGTTGCTGATCCTCCGGCTGGCGACCCAGCCGAAGGTCAGCATGCCGACGATGTAGAGGACGAGGAACATCCACGACCAGGCGAACAGACTCATACCGCTTTGCTCCTCGACTCCTCAGTCGTCCCTGGGGTTTTACTGGGTGCGCCGGCGCCCTCGCCGGCATCCGGTCGTTTGCGACCAGAGATTCTCCGCAAGGCCCGAGCGCACGTCAGTCGACGATCGCTTCGTACGCGAGGCGCTTGCTGGTGAAGCGGGCTCTCGCCGCGGCGCCGAAGTCGCGGCTCTGGATCATGCCGACCACGACCAGGTCCTGCACCGGGTTGATGCCGAACCAGGTGCCGCCGATCCCGTACCACCAGTACTCGCCCTTGGCGCGCTCGTGGTCGGTCGCCGGGTTCGGATCGGTGACGATCGAGAAGTCCAGGCCGAAGCGGTTGCCCCGGTAGATGGGCCCCATGTCGGTGACGCTGGCCGGCAGGTGGTCGGTGTGCATCAGCTCGACCGTCTTTGGCTTCAGGATGCGGACGCCGCCGAGCTCGCCGCCGTTGGCGAGCATCTGCGCGAAGCGCATGTAGTCCGAGGCGGTCGAAACCAGGCCGCCGCCGCCGGACAGGAGGTTCGGCTTCTGGAGGTACTGACCGAACTCGACCTTCGCCAGCTTGCCCTCGTTCGTCGCGTACATGTGCGAGAAGCGGTCCACCTTGTCCGGCTCGACCCAGAAGGCGGTGTCCGTCATGCCGAGCGGGCCGAACAGGCGCTCGTTGAGAACCTCGTCGAGCGGCTTGCCGGCCAGCACCTCGAGCACATAGCCCTGGACGTCCACCGCGACGCTGTAGTGCCACATCGATCCCGGCTGCTGGCGGAGCGGGATCTTCGCCAGCTTGTCGATCATGTCCTTGAGCGACTGGTTGAAGTCGAGGACGTTCGCTTTCGTGTAGAGCGTGTCGACCTGGGACTGGGAGAACAGCCCGTAGGTCAGGCCGGCCGTGTGGCTCATCAGCTCGCGCATCGTCATCGGATGGTCGGCGTCCTCGGTGATCGGCATGCCGTCCGGCCCGTCCTTCTTCGCCACCTTGAGATCGGCGAACTCGGGAATGAACTTCGACACCGGGTCGTCGAGCGTGAAGCGGCCCTCGTCGTAGTACGTCATCAGCGCGACGCCGATGATCGGCTTGGTCATCGAGTAGATGCGGAAGATCGTGTCCTTCTCGACCGGGAGCCCGTTCTCGATGTCGCGCTTGCCGTAGGCGTCGAAGTGGACGACCTTCCCCTTGCGCGAGACCATCGTGACGACGCCGGCGAGCTGGCCGCCGTCGACCATGCCGTGCATCGCCTCGTCGAGCTTCTCGAGACCGGCCGGGTCCAGGCCGACGTCGGCCGGCTTGGCGTGCTGGAGTTCGGGCTCGGCGGCGAACGCCGGCGCGAGGACAAGGGCCGCGAGCAGCAGGGCAGCGGCGGCGAAGGCGAGCGGGGCGTACTGCCCCCGAGGACGCAATCGGATCACGCGAGGTTCCTCCTTACGGGGTTGAGCTGGGCGTCGGCGAGCGTACTACGGTTTGCCCAGCCGCAGTCCCGGGACGATGCAGGGAACGGACGCCTGGTAGTCGCGGTAGGACGGGTACTTCTGAACCGAGATGGACTCGGAGAGGCGGATCGACCCCACGAACAGAGCTGTCAACGCGACGAATCCGGCGCCGGTCCAGTGGATCCACTGCCCCGAGGCAGCGACGGCGAAAAGGTAGAACACCCACCACATGCCGAGCTCGCAGAGATAGTTCGGGTGGCGGCTGTAGCGGAAGAGGCCGGTGTTCATGAAGGGCTGGGCGACATCTTCTCCATCCGCGATCCTGCGCTTATTGTCCTGCTGAAACGCCCACATCTGCTCGTCGGCGACGGTTTCGACGATCAGGAACAGAAGGAACAGGGCGGCAGCGAGGAAGTCGAGTCCATTGAGTGCCGTGTCCCCGGCTTCCCAGGCGGCGTGGACCGGCGAGGTGAACCACCAGATCAGCAGCATCTGGCCGGGCGCGATGAACGTGATGTTCATGATCTGAATGCCGATCGGCCCGTATCGCTCGCGGACGGTGGCCCAGCGGTAGTCCTCGCCGCCCTTCTGGTAGCCCCCCTTGCGCACGAAGTTGAAGGTGAGTCGCGCTCCCCAGAGAACGGCCAGTGCGGTCATGAGGTTGACGCGGGTCGACCCGAAGTCGTTGTCGAAGGCAACGATGAGGCAGTAGATCGGTGGGCACAGGGACCAGAGGCGGTCCACCCAGGAGTACTCCCGGGTGACCACGGCGGCGAGCCAGCAGAGCACGGCCAGGATCACGCAGAGATCGAGCGCGGCGCCCATCGGCGTGCCGACGAGCGGGTGGGGGATGAAGTTGATGTTCGGCATGGGGATCGCTCTCCCGGCCTCAGTCCTCGGACCCGGAACCGGTCGAGGCGCCCGATGCGCCCTGCTCGATCGCCTCGCGCTCCAGCAGGCGCGCGCCCCGCATGATGTTGCCGAAGGCGTAGTTCCCCTCGTGGCAGGCGTACTCGTAGAGCTTGTGTGAGGTCGCCGGCCACGGGTACTCGCCGCTCCAGGCCGTCTCGTAGGCGGGATCCTCGACCGTGAACTCGTAGCGCAGGTTCCCGGCGTCGATGCGGCTGAACCGCTCCGTCACCCGCATGTCGCGCGAACCCCGTGTGACCGAGCCGGGAATCTCCCGGAAGTTCCTCGTCTCGACGACCAGGGTGTCGCCCTCCCACCAGCCGATCGAGTCGCCGCTCCACTTGCGGATCGTGTCGGGCAGATGTTCGGAGTCGAGCCGGATGATCCGCACGTCGTGCATCCACTCGATCAGGATCATCACGTGGGTGTCGGTCTGCACGATCGTCTTCAGGTTGTTGTACATCCCCGGCATGGACGGAGGCCCGGAAGCGCCGCGGGTGAGGATGCAGCGTTCGGCGAGGGGCCGTAGTTCGTGATCGTCGTAGGGGCCGACCGGAAGCTCGAGCCACCAGGCCGTGCCCGTGTTCTCGTGCCGGAAGGGCGCCAGACGCTTGCTCCGTTCCTGCCCGAGCTCGCTGAGCGCCGGATAGCGGCCGTCGGGCGGATCCGTGATGATCGATGTGCGATACCTGCCGTTGAGCTGGAAGGCGCCCGTGCCGATGTCGACGAAGAAGGCGTTGTAGCCGCCGACCTTGCCCGCCGCGCCGGTGAACTCGGGCGCGTAGATGCCGGTGCCGCCCTTCGGCGGAGCCTCGCGGTTCGGATCGCTCGGCGCGTGGTCCCTGTCGAAGTTCGTCGACCAGTGCTCGGCGAGTGCGGCGGCCTCCTCAGGCGTCAACTCGAGCCGGTCGCCGAACTGCTCGGGCCGCTGGGCCGGCGTCAGGGTCGCGATGTCGTAGGTGCCCGAGAGGTCGGGGCGGCCGTCGTGGCGTCGCGGAATCTCCTCAGCGTCCGCGGGGGACGCCGCGAACATCATCAGGGCCGCCGCCACGGCAATCACGACGAGGGCGCCTACCGAGATCACCGCGGTACCCCAGACCCTCCAGAACGAGGACTTCCGTCGCCTGATCTGCATCTCGACCTCCCGTCTGATTGGCTGTTCGTGGGGATCAGTCTAGCGTCCGCCGCGGGGAAGCTGCGAAACGGCGCGATCTGTGACATCCTCCCCTCGCCTCGCGGCGAGGTACGCGAGACACGACACGGCAACGGGACTGAGAACCATGGCGGAACCGAACTCTCGACTGACGTGGGCGCGCTGGATCGTGCTCGGCCTGATCGGCGCCGGCCTGCCGATAGCCGCCTGCCGGCGGTCCCTGTCCGGACCGGTCGACGTGCCGGTGCTGGCGGATGTCGTGACGATCGCCTTCTACGTCCTCGCCATGGTTTGCCTGGGCGTTTCGCTGGCGGCGTCGCTGCCGCGGTCCGGGTAGTGCATCTGGCAGCCCCTCGCTAACAACGGACGTCCTCCTGTACCTGCACGGTTGACCGCACCCGTTCCTGCTCCCGGCAGCCGCGTTCTGATTCGCGACGCGGAATGGGTTGTGCGCCGCGCCGACACGACCTCGGAGGGGGCCTACCAACTCGTCTGCGACGGCGTTTCGGAACTCGTCCGCGAGCAGGAGGCGGTCTTTCTCAGTTCCCTGGAGGAGATCGAGTTTCTCGACCCGGCCGAGACCCGATTGACGCTGGACTCCTCGCCTTCCTTCGTGGACAGCCGGCTGTACATGGAGAGCCAGTTGCGCGCGACCGTGCCCAACGACGAGCGCATCCGTGTCGGCCATCAGGCCGCCATGGATCTCGTTCAGTACCAGCTCGATCCGGCTCGCCAGGCGCTCGCCCGGCCTCGGCAGCGGATCCTGATCGCCGATGCCGTGGGTCTCGGCAAGACGCTGGAAGCAGGCATCCTGGTCAGCGAACTGATCGCGCGGGGGCGTGGCCGGCGCATCCTGGTGCTGGTCCTCAAGAGCATGCTCACGCAGTTCCAGAAGGAGTTCTGGAACCGTTTCACGATCCCGCTCACCCGCCTCGACTCGATTGGAATCCAGCGGGTGCGGCGGCGCATCCCCACCAACCACAACCCGTTCTACTACTACGACAAAGCCATCATCTCCATCGACACGCTGAAGCAGGCATCGGAGTACCGCACCTACCTCGAACAGGCCTGGTGGGACGTGATCGTGATCGACGAGGCGCACAACGTGGCCGACCGCGGCACAGCGTCCCTGCGCAGCCACCTGGCTCGTCTCCTCGCGCGGCGCTCCGACACGTTGATCATGCTCTCGGCCACTCCGCACGACGGCAAGGCGAGGAGCTTCGCGAGCCTGATGAACATGCTCGACCCCACCGCCATTGCCGACCCGGACGACTACACCGCGGAGGACTTCCGCGGCAAGGGTCTCGTCGTCCGCCGCTTCAAGAAGGACATCCAGCACGAGGTCCGCGAAGCGTTCCGGGACCGGACCACATACCGGCGCACCTTCGAAGCATCTGCTGCCGAGGAGGCGGCCTACGATGCCCTGCTGGCGGTGCGGGTGGCGAACCGTACGGGCTCGACTCGCCGGGATCTCTTCGTCGTGACGCTGGAGAAGGCGCTCTTCTCCAGCCCGGCAGCCTGCGTTCAGACCGTTGACCACCGCATCGCGCGTCGCCGGCGGGAGCTGGCGAGCGAGTCGGACGAAGGCCTCGCCGCCGAAGTCGCTTCGCTGGACAAGCTGCGATCGGCTCTGGCCCGCATCGGCCCGGACGACTACGCCAAGTACCGGGCGTTGCTCGCGGCAATTCAGGGCGGGGCGCCCTTCCGCTGGAAGGCAAGGACTCCGGCCGACCGTCTCGTCGTCTTCACCGAGCGGATCGAGACCCTGAACTGGCTTCACGACCGCCTCCGGCAGGATCTGAAGCCGAAGTTGCGTGACAGCCAGATCGAGATCCTCCACGGCGGCATGAGTGACATCGATCAACAGAAAGTGGTGGAGGACTTCGGCAACGCGAAGCGCCCGGTGCGCCTGCTGCTCTGCTCGGACGTGGCGTCCGAGGGCATCAACCTGCACTACCAGTGTCACCGCCTGATCCACTTCGACATGCCGTGGTCGCTCATGGTGTTCCAGCAGCGGAACGGCCGGATCGACCGTTACGGCCAGGAGCGGGAACCGCGGATCGTCTACCTCGTCGCCCGGAGCGCCAACGAGACGATCCGCGGCGACATGCGCATCCTTGAAGTGCTCCAGGAGAAGGACGAGCAGGCGTACAAGAACGTCGGCGATCCTTCGGCATTCATGAACGTCCACGACATCGACGAAGAGGAGAAGATCACCACCGAGGCGATAGCCAGCGGCGAGGAAGCGATGCGGTTCGACGAGCGTCTGAAGCCGAGGTCGAACGAGGGCGACGATCTGCTGGCCCTGTTCCTCGGCAAGAGCGGCGCGGAGGAGGCGTCCGCGGCGCCAGGCGAAGTCCCTCGACCGCCGAAGTCGCTCTTCGATGGCGACCTGGGTTACTGCGAGGCGGCCCTGCATCGTCTTCGGCGGCAAGCGGGCGTCGGGAACGACCTGAGCTTCGAGACGAACCCGGACTCGATGACCTTGACGCTCGACGCCCCCGACGACCTGCAACACCGGTTCGGCTACCTGTCGCGCGAGATCGTGCCCGAGAACTGGCGCTTCGAACTCACCGCGGACCGCGAGCGCATGAACGAAGCCATCTCCGAGAGCCGCCGCAACGAGGCGGCCTGGCCGCGCCAGCACTACCTCTGGCGGCTGAACCCCGTGGTCGGCTGGCTGAACGACCGGATGCTGGCCCTCTTCGGCCGCCACGAAGCTCCCGTGCTGGCCGGTCTGCCGGGCCTGGAGCGAGAGGAGACCGTGTTCGTGCTCTCGGGCTTGGTGCCGAACCGCAAGAGCCATCCGCTCGTCTACGAGTGGGTCGGCGTGCGCTTTCGTGGAGACGCGTTCGATGCGCTGGTTCCGTTCGACGACCTGCTCGAATGGACGGGCCTCGGCCGGGAGGCCGTCCCGAATCGCGGTTTGCCGGCGGATGTCGAGAGTCTCGGGGAACTCCTGCCGGTCGCGGTCGAGCACGCCCGCACCCATTTCGTGGAGCGCCGCAGACAGTTTGATGACGGCGTAAACGTGAAGCTGGAAGAAGAACTCCGGGATCTCGAACGGCTGAAGACCCGCCGCCTGGAGCGGCTCAGGCGTGCGGTGGACCGGTCCGCCCAGACGGAGCTCTTCAAGCGCGCCCGCGAGGAGAAGGGCCAGCGCGAGATCGAGCAGCTCTTCGACGACTACCTGGAGTGGGTCCAGGACACGATGACAACCGAGGAGAGTCCCTGGATCAGGGTCATCTGCGTGATGACGGGCGCGGCCACGGCAACGGGAACCGAGGGGAATTGAGGGGGTGCCCGCCTCCACCGCAGCCACGTTCCCCGGCATCCACAACGAGAACGAGTTTTACAGCCAGCACTACCTCGCCGAGATCTTCGCCAAGGACATCGGGGACACCGTCTCCCGCTGGAGCGACGAAGCGAAGGCGGCGGGCGGCGCGAGCGCCGGCGCCCGGCCGCCCTACGACGCGCTTCGAGGCCTGGCACGGGACTACCTGCAGTTCCGCGACCGGTTCGCACGGCAACGCCGGCACGAAGTTCGCGTGGAGCGTCAGCGGGCCTGGTTCCGACAACTTCTCGCGGGTCTCGGCTACGGGTACGAGCCGGGCAACCATGTCCTCGAAGACGGCGACGAAGTGCCGGTGCTCTACGCCGCGCGCCAGCACGGTACGGTCAACCTGCTGGTGCTCGGCGCCTACGACGCCGCGGGAGAAGACGAGGATCCGCTTACCCTCAAGCCGCACCGTGCCCAGTACCACGGCGAGGCGCCGCCGCCGGAGGCGCTGCTCCGGGAGACCTGGAACGACATCGTCACGCGCCGCGTCTTCGGCCAACGGCATCCTCCCCGCTGGGTGATCCTCCTCTCGGCGGGCCGGGTCCTGCTCCTCGAACGCGGGAAGTGGACCCACAACCGCCTGCTGCGTTTCGACCTGGACGACATTCTCGGCCGCCGCGACGGCGCCACGCTCAAGGCCGCCGCGGCTCTGCTGCATCGCGAATGCCTCGTCCCCACGCAGGGCGGAAGCCTCCTCGACAGCTTGGAAGAGAACAGCCACAAGCACGCCTTCGCCGTCTCGGAGGACCTGAAGTACGCACTGCGCGAGTCCATCGAACTGATCGGCAACGAGGCGATCCGGTATCTGCGCGAAGTGAGCAAGGACCGCGTCTACGACCTGGACGACAAGCTCGCCGGCGAGCTCGGCCTAGAGTGCCTGCGCTACATGTACCGGCTGCTCTTCCTCTTCTACATCGAGGCGCGGCCCGATCTGGGCTACGCGCCGGTAGGGGCCGAGGCGTATCGCAAGGGCTACAGCCTGGAACGGCTGCGCGACCTGGAACTCGTGCGCCTGACCAGCGAGGAATCGCTTGAGGGGTACTACCTGCACCACAGCATCGAGATGCTGTTCCAGCTCGTTCGCGACGGTTTCGGCGACCAGGGCAGCCAGTTTGTCCTCGGCAGCAGCCCCTCCCGCAGCCACGGCTTTCGGATGAGGGCCCTCGACAGCCGACTGTTCCGGGACGGCGCCACGCCGTTGCTCAAGCGCGTGAAGCTGCGCAACCGGGTGCTTCAGCGGGTGATCAAACTGATGTCCCTCAGCCGCCCGGCGAGGGGCCGCCACGGGCGGCGCGGGCGAATCTCCTATGCGCAGTTAGGCATCAACCAGTTGGGTGCGGTCTACGAGGCGCTGCTCTCCTACCGGGGCTTCTTCGCCGAGGAGGACCTGTACGAGGTCAAGAAGGCGGGCGACAAGCCCGATGTTCTCGCCAGCGCCTGGTTCGTCCCGGCGGGCGACCTCGACCAGTACGAGGAAGAGGAGAAGGTCTACGATCGGGACGAAGACGGCCGCAAGAAGCTGCGCTGCCATCCGAAGGGCACGTTCGTCTACCGTCTGGCCGGACGGGACCGGCAGAAGACGGCGAGCTACTACACGCCCGAATCGCTCACGCGCTGCGTCGTGAAGTACTCGCTCAAGGAGCTTATCCCGGACGACATGCCGGCCGATCGCATCCTGGACCTCACCGTGTGCGAGCCGGCGATGGGTTCGGCGGCGTTTCTCAATGAGGCCGTGAACCAGCTCGCCGAGAAGTACCTCGACCGCAAGCAGGCCGAACTGGGCAAGCGGATCGAACGCGCCGACTACGCCGACGAACTGCAGAAGGTCCGCCACTACATCGCCGACCGCAACGTCTACGGCGTCGACCTGAATCCCGTGGCGCTGGAACTCGCCGAGGTCTCCCTGTGGCTGAACTGCATCCACCAGGACGGCCACGTGCCCTGGTTTGGCTACCAGCTTCTCTGCGGGAACTCACTGGTGGGAGCGAGGCGGCAGGTGTTTCCTTCGGCGCGCCTTGGCAAGCAGAAACGGAAGGCGGACCTTTGGTTCAACGAACCGCCGAAGCGAGTCGAGCCGCCATTGGGGTCATCCGAGCCTGCCGCGTCGTCCCGGTCTGGCGGCAGTGGCGGCAGTGACACGCGGGGCGCGGGCGAACGTGGCAAGGTCCGCACCCACGCCGCGTGGCGGCCGCCCGGCCCGTGTACCACTTCTTGGTGCCCGACCCCGGCATGGCGAACTACCGAAACAAGGCAGCGAAGGAACTGGCGTCCGAGAGCTTCGAGCGGATCAAGGAGTGGCGCAAGGGGTTCGTTCAGCAGCCCTTCGCTCCCGAGCAGATTGCCGAACTCGAAGCTCTCTCCGACCGCGTGGACGACCTGTGGGCGATGCACGCCGAGCAACTCGCCCGCGACCACCGTGAGACAGAGGACACGCTGCCCGTCTGGGGTCAACCGCTCTCCGAGCGCGAGCGGCGCACTTCGAACACGTGGAAGGACCGCATCCGTGCCCAGGGCGTGCTCAGCGAGAGCGGGCGGACCGCCAGCCCGTACCGGCGCCTGAAGCTGGTGATGGACTACTGGTGCGCTCTGTGGTTCTGGCCCATCGAGGAAGCGCACCGGCTGCCGGACCGTGACGAGTTCCTGAACGAGATCTCGCTCGTGCTCACGGGCTCCGTGTACGAGCCCGGCATTGGTCCCAACCAGACCGCCGACCTCTTCGGCGCGGAGTACGCAGAACACGCGGACGAGATCGCCAAGCGCATCACGAACGAGATCGGCATGCTGGACCTCGACAAGCTGTTCGAGCAGTTCCCGCGGCTGAAGTTCGTGGACGAACTGGCGGCGCGGCACCGATTTCACCACTGGGAGTTGGCGTTCGCTGACATCTTCTATGGGCACAGGGCCGATGGCGAAGCTCGGGGTGGCTTCGATCTGGTGATTGGGAATCCGCCGTGGGTGCGTATCAAGTGGGAAGAAGGCGGTGTCTTGGGCGACTACAACCCACTGCTCGTGCTGCGTGGCCTGTCCGCAGCGGACATCGCGACGCTGCGTGCCCATCTCCTGATGGCGGACGACCGAGTGCGGAGAGTCTGGCTTGCGGAGCTTGAGGAGGCCGAGGCGACCCGGTCTTTTCTGAACGCCCGTCAGAACTACCCGCAGCTCGCCGGCCAGATAGCGAACCTCTACAAGTGCTTCCTGCCGCAGGCGTGGATGGTCGTCGGGCGACAGGGCGTCACCGGCTTCCTGCATCAGGAGGGCGTGTACGACGACCCGAAGGGCGGCACGCTCCGGGAGGCGCTCTACCCGAAACTGCGAGCACACTTCCAGTTCTCGAACGAGAAGCGGCTGTTCCCGGAGGTCGATCACCATACTCTCTTCAGCGTGAACATCTGTGGTCAGGCTCGCCATTCACCGTGTTTCACGCACATCGCCAACCTCTTTGCGCCCGCGACGGTCGATGCGTGCTTCGAACACGATGGGCGTGGTCCTGTCCCTGGGATCAAGGACGACGAGAACCGTTGGGCCACGGCTGGGCACGGGGACCGGATCGTGGATGTCGACTTCGGGGCGCTTGGCAACTTTGCGGAGCTGTACGACGAGCCCGGAACGGCACCCATTAGGGCGCGGCTGCCGGCCTTGCATGCAGGACTGCTCCTCGGCGTGTTGCAGAAATTCGTGGAACATCCGGCGCGGCTTGGTGACGCAGGGGAGGCAGTCTACTGTGCAACCCCCCACTGGCACGAGACGTTCGACCGACGCGACGGGATCATCCGGAGGCAGACAGAGTTCCCCGAGACTCCGGCGCAATTCGTCCTTTCTGGCCCGCACTACTTCGTTGGGAATCCGCTCTACAAGACGCCGCGGCGCGCCTGTAGGAAGAACAGCGACTACGACGTGCTCGATCTGACGAGGTTGCGTGAGGACTACTTACCCCGCACCAACTACGTTCCGGCTTGCGACTCGGCTGAGTACGAGGGCCATACGCCAAGCGTGTCGTGGCGCGACCGGGAAGAGGGTGAATCTCGGAAGGTGACGGACTACTACCGCGTCGTGAATCGGGAGATGGTCGGTGCGACTGCGGAACGTACCCTGATTACGACGCTGATCCCGAAACAGGTTGCCTCCATCTTCACAAGCATAGCGAGCGTTTTTCGAAGCTCAGGTACATGTCTTGATTTCGTTTCGCTCTCGATGTCTGTCGTCCTTGACTTCTTCATCAAGAGCACGGGAACCGGTCATGTGCAGCCAGCATGGCTGAATCGGCTCCCGATACTGACTGAAGCCTGCGAACCGCGCATTCGGGACGCTCTTCGGATCAGGGCGTTGCGTCTCTGTTGCCTGACGAACCACTACACGGACTTGTGGTCCGAGGTCTGCACGGGAGACTCTACGCGCGTCTGTAGCCGGCAAGTTGGTGACGGTGGCAGCTTCGGTTCAGCAAGCCTTGCACCAGGCGATGGTGCTCCGGCCATTGACGCCTTCCGTACGGACCTCTGGGCGAAGCAGGACCCTCGTCTGCCCCAGGACTTCGCCCGACTCCCGTCAGAATGGCGCTGGGACGTAGCTCTGCGGACCGACCTAGCCCGCCGCCAAGCCCTCGTCGAGATCGATGTCCTCGCTGCGATGGCCCTCCGGTTGACGTTGGAAGAACTCCTGACCGTCTACCGCGTCCAGTTCCCCGTCATGCGCCAGTACGAAGCCGACACCTGGTACGACCGGAACGGCCGCATCGTCTTCACCGTGTCGAAGGGCTTACCGGGCGTGGGCCTGCCCCGAAAGGCCAGGAAGGGAGATACGTCCTACAGCCTCCGCGCGCCGGGAATCACCTGCAGCGACATCGCGCTCGGCTGGGAGGACGTCTGTGACCTCGATGACGGCGTCGTGGCCCGCCGAATCACCGACGACACCTTCCCCGGTGGCCCCGTCGAACGCACCATCGAATACCATGCGCCCTTCGACCTTTGTGACCGGGAAGCCGACTACAGAACGGCGTGGGCCGTGTTCGAAGATCGACTCAAGTAGAGATCCCTTCGGCCTGCGGAAGAGGGCCGCGTCACGACCCGGTTCCCCGCGCGGCAGCGCACCGGGAATCCGCTGCTCCTGTTCGCATGGACTCGGCTAACGGGCTGTGACGGTACGCTCGTCTAGGAGGAACAGCGTCGTTGGCCAGCTCCTGGCAGGTTGACGCGCCATGGGGCATGCGGTTACGTTCCTACAGTAGTTTCCACGATCCGTTCCCGCAGCGGGGGTGCTCCCATGAAAGCCGTAAGCGTTCGCGAGCTCAAGAACAACCCCTCGGCGGCGCTGCGAGCCGCTCGCAAGGACCCCGTGATGGTGCTCAAGCGACACGAACCGGAGGCGGTGCTGGTCCACCTCAGCGACGACTCGTTGCTCAGCGAACCCGGAATGCGGCAGGCCATTGCCACGTCCCTGTTTCGGGACGGCAGTCTGTCTCTTGGGCTCGCGGCGAGGTTCTCCGGGCTCGGGGTCGCCGGCTTCATCGACCACGTGTCAAGGCTCGGAGTCCCGGTCGTCGCGGGCACGGCCGAAACGGTGCGGCAGGACATCGAGACCATCGAAGCATGGCGGACCGGCTCGTCGTAGTCGACGCCAGCCCGCTGATCGGTCTCGCCATGGCCGGCCAGTTCCACCTGTTGAGAGCGCTCTTCGGCCAGATCAGGGTTACCGACGCGGTGCGAGACGAAGTGCTGAGCGGCGGTAATCTGCCGGGCTCACGCGAGTCGAGAGAGGCGATCCAGGCGGGGTGGGCTGTCGTCGTGAACGCGCCGTTCGATGCCACTACCTTCCCGGGGCTCGGCGCCGGGGAAGCCAGCACGCTTGGATTCGCGATCAGCCATCCTGCTTCGTGCCTTCTGCTCATGGACGATCTCTCAGGTCGCGCGCATGCAAGAGCAAACGGCATCGCGCATACGGGCGTGGCGGGCGTTCTTGTCGCGGCCAAGAAGGAGGGGTTGCTGGGCAGTGTCCGCCCGTGGTTGGGGAGACTCGAGGCAGGGAAGTTCCGGTTGTCTCGCCAAGTCCTGTCCGCCGTGCTTGCACAGGCGGGCGAACGTTGAGCTCACGCTGCCGCTTGCCGTCTCGAAGATGCGGGTCTGCAGGCGCTGCAAGCAGAGGGTCGCGACGCCACCGGCCGCCGCGCAGACCGAGATCCGGTCCATTGGTTTGGCCTCAACCAGACGCTGCGGCGGGAGAACAGCGACCACGACGTCCTGGGTCTGACGACCCTCCGGGCGGACTATCTGCCTCGAAGGAGCGACCTGGCGGCCCACGGGAAGAGCCTGGTCGAACTCGACGTGCTGGCGGCGATGGCTCCCGGCCTAGGCCCGCAAGAGCTCCTGACCATCTTCCGGGTCCGGTTCCCGGTCCCGCGCCAGTACGATTGATCGGCTTCAGAGGAGGGCCAATCCCGAACGAGCCGGGCGCTATTCGGGATAGCGCTGGCCTCAGTGCATGCAACGCCTCGCTGACGCACCAGCCCCAAGAGTGATGGACGCCAAGAGAAACTACGTCGCCGAACTCGACAAGAGCGCCGTCTGGGAGGCCTGGAAGGAGGTTCGGCGGCAACTACCGCGAGCCTCGAAGCGCGACGTCACGGACTTCATCGAGTTCGACGTTGATCCTGACCAGTGGATCGATCGGCTCCTCGCCGACGTCAACGCCGGCACGTACGAACCGCGAATGCCGTATCGCTTCTCTCTCGCGAAGAAGCTCGGTTTCAGCCGGACTATCACGTTTCCTCATATTCCCGATCTCGTCCTCTATCGCGCACTCACCGAGCTCATATACCGCCAAGCCAAGCCAAGCCAGAAGGGCAACGTGTACTTCGCGCGCAATACACGAGCCAAGAGGCACCGTTCCCTGGAGTCGGCCGACAGTTCCACGCCCACCTACGAATTCCTGTCAGGTAGCGCCTTCGTCAAATGGAAGGAGTACGACGAGTACAGAAAGCGTCTTCTGATCGACAAGGTGTTTCCGTACTTCGTCATCACGGACATATCCAACTATTTCGACTCTATCCTCTACGCGCGCACTGTCGACGCGATACACGGAACGGAGATTAGCCGTAATCTGGTCGGCCTCTTGTTTTTTCTTCTTGAGCGACTTTCTCCGCGGGACCCTTACAACGAGTCGCCCCGCATCGGCCTGCCTGTCGATGAGTTCGACTGCTCCCGGACCCTGGCCCATATTGTCCTCTTTCCTCATGACGAACGCATGATCGAGGCGGCAAGCGAGGAGGCATATGTCCGCTGGATGGACGATCAGTTGATAGGTGTCGGGAGCTACGCGGCCGGCCTCAAGAAGCTCGGGGAATGCGGTCGATCCCTGGGCAGACTTCACCTTACGCCGAACACGGCGAAGAGCCGGGTGTTGAGTCTCGACGATCTGGGCCGGCACTTTCACTTCGAGGCGAATAGCGAACTGGACGAGATCGACGAGATGCTCCAGGGCGAGGTGGAGGGGGAACGCCATGAGGCTGGGAACCGCTTGGAGGAGGTGTGGTGCGCGTTCCAGCACCACGAGGAGTATGGAGGCGAATGGAGCAAGGTGCTGAAGCGTGTGTATCGGCTCGCCGGTATCTGCGGCCGGGAGTTTCTCCTTGACCGAGCAGTTGAGGATCTCTTGGGCGAGCCGACGCTCGCCACGCGGGTTGCGGACTACGTCCGTGTGGTTATCGGCCCTTTGGAGTACTTCGATTTCCTTCTCGCAACCTGTACGGACGAGCGCCAAGTGCATGCGGATGTCGCCCGGTTCTTGGCCGAGGGCCTGTTGAAGGTGGAGACGGATCGCTCCGCGGCGTTACGGATGCGGGACTTCGCTTCGCAGCTTCTACGAGGGGAACACCGGTTCACTGGGTGGAAGGAATGTGCTGCCATTGCCCCGTTGTTGATTCTCCGCTTCGGCGACCGACGGGCGCTCCCCAGACTTCGGCCGATAGTGGGTGGCTTGACGGGTGTGGCTGATCCGGCCATCGGCAAGGCCGTCGCTGTGGTCTTCGCTTCGTATGGTCAGAGTGAACTACGGGATGTCGTGGAGGCGGCTAGTCAGCTTCGGGAGAACTACCTGTCCGACCTTCTCACCCTGCTGCAGGGCATGCGGGCGTACGAAGAGGTCCCGACTCGTTTCAAGATCCGGCGAAAGCCCGTGTGGGACTCCGTTGCGGGCAGGCAGCGGGTGGACATGCGCAAGCTGCTGGCTCTGAGATTGCTACGCCTCAATGACCGGCCAGCGGTGGCTGAGTGGATTCGTCAGACTCGTCGCGGGTTTCTCGATCACGATCTCTCATCGTTCGACAAGGCTCTCGTGAACGGAATCCTCGGCTAGAGTTCCTTGGGTCGAACCGTTATAGGCCATTGACACCGGATAGCGTCGGGGCTCCAGCCGAAGATCCGCGAGGGCTCAAAGGGAGTACGCCCCAAGCCATCGAGCCAAGGGCCGAGTCCTTCGATGCGCTGCTTGCGACCGCCAACGAGGTGCCGTTGCATCACAGGGAGTGCTCAGTGGGGTTCGCTCCGTGATAGACAAGGCACCGACCGGGGCGAGGTCGCGGCTAGCGCTAGAGGCGGGTCTCTGTGCGGTGGCCCGATCAGCGCCGTGTCCAGACGCCGTTGCACGGGTCGGTTGCCGAAGGGAGGAAGCTGGCGCGGCACGCAGGTACCTTCCACCAGCAGCCTGACGCGCTTGACTGCCGGTCGGTGAGCGGCGGCTGAGATTCGTCCGAGACACTCCTGCGACACTGAAGAGGTTGCTCTTGCAGGACGAGTGGAGCGCCTGATCGACTACCATCGCCGTTCGGCTGGCGTGACGGCCGTATCGAGGACGGACCGGCGGCGGAGGTGACCGACCGCCAATGCCGTGCCGAGAGTCCGGCAGGGAAGCGGACGTTGAGAACTTCGTGGCAGACTGTGCGAGAGGCGCGCTTGGAGACGGACAGAGTGAACTCGACCGACCCCAGTAGCGAGATCTCGTTTCGGCGGATCCTCCCTCGTCTTGGTGGGCAGCGGGAAGCGTTCGAGGAGCTCTGTTGCCGGCTTGCCGAGTTCTCGGTTGGGGCCTCCCTTGTCCGGCTGCGGGACAGCGCCGGCGATGGAGGCCTTGAGTGCTACCTGGAATCAGCCGCGGGCCGGAGAGGCTGGCAGGCCAAGTACGTCTTCGACGCAGGTGCTTTGGTCCGGCACGCGAGCGAGTCTCTTGCAACCGCCTTGGAAGTGCATCCGGACCTCACGGAGTTCGTGCTTTGTTTCCCATTTGACCCGACTGGGACGAACGGGCGGGTAAGGCGAAGCGGTCAAGAGGAGCTTGAGGCATGGAAGCATGACAGCGAGGCCGAAGCCTCCGCTCGCGGTCGCAAGCTCAGGATCGAGCTGTGGCCGGCCGCCCACCTCCGGGACCTGATTCTCTTGCATGATCAGTCCGGCGACCTCCGTGACCTTTTCTTCGGTTCGACAGCAACGTTCACCGTCGATGCGGCCCTGTTACAAGAGCTGGGTGAACGGCTGATCGGCCGTTCGTACATTGCATTGGCAGAACTCCTCAAGAACTCGTACGACGCTGACGCGACCTATTGTCGGATTGAATTCCGCGATGATGAGATCGTTGTGTCGGACAATGGGCATGGCATCTCCGAGGGGGAGTTCCGCGCGCATTGGATGCGCTTGGGTACGACGCACAAGGCGGTTACGCGCGAGTCGCGCGGTTTCCGTCGGCCGATGACGGGCTCAAAGGGAATCGGTCGTCTTTCCGTCCAGTTCCTGGCAGACGAAATGACACTTGAGAGCACTACAGCCGAGGATCCTTCGCGCCATCTCTACGCGTTCGTCGACTGGGCCGGTGTTCGGCGGGGGGAAGACTTGGAAACCGTGAACGTCCTCTGGCAGGTCCGCGACACTCCCATCGTCTGTCCAGTCGCCGAGAACTCGGGTACCCGTATCGTGCTGAAGAGGCTGAGGAGTGAGTGGGACACCGGGGAGATCGAGAAACTGGGGCAAGAAATCTGGCTGCTGCGCCCGCCGTCCAGAGCTCCCTCGGTCCGTCAGGCCCAGCCTTCGGCGCTGGACTTTCATGTCGACATCGACGCTCCGAAGATCCGGCGCGCGAGAGAGGCCTTCGACAAGCTGCAGAATGCCCTGTTCCAGAACTGGAAGGCGAGGATCAGGGGGCGGCTCAGGGACGGCCGAGCGGGGGGAGAGGCGACGGTAGAGGTGGAGTTCAAGGCAGGCTATCCCGAGGGCCAAGAAGCGGGCAGGTCGTTTCGCGAGCGACTTCCGTTGCCGCTAGGGCCTCCGTCGGGCGGAGGTTCTGGTACCCGGTGCGCCATAGATCGTACGAGATTCGAGATCTTGGTCTTCAAGACGGCAGGAAGACAGCCGGGCGGGCTGGCGGTGAGCGAAGTCAGGGAGTATCTCCGGCGGTTCGGCAACGTCTCAGTCTATGACAGTGGATTCAGGCTGCCGTACTACGGTGCGTCGCAGGATTGGTTGAACGTGACAAGGGATCAAGGGCGCCGGTTGATCAGCTCCGAGCTTCTGCCCGCACGCCTGAATGTAGAGGGGCGCTACCTCTTAGATCTGCCGGCACCAGGCAGAATTTTCGGTTCTGTGGAGATTGACACCAACCACGAACGGGGTCTCGCTGAGGAAGTTAGCGCGGCGCCGGGCCAGTCGCTTCAAGTCTCGCCGGGCCGCGACCGGCTTGCCGGTAACGCGGCGTTCAACCAGCTCAGCGATCTCGTCCGGTTTTCCTTGGACTTCTATGCGAGTCGCTATCGCATGCTAGCGGCTCAGGCTGCCGAGAAAGCGCGAGCCAAGGAGGCGCCGGCTCGGACGGTTCGCAGGGCAGTGACAGTTCTGGACCGGAACCGTGACGCGATGCCCCGGTCTGTTTTTCGAGAAGTTAGGAGCTTTGTCGTAGCGGCGGAGAAGGCCTCCAAGAGGGCCGAGGCGGAAACGGACCGACGAGCCGTGCTGTTGGCGCCCCTGGCGACGGCCGGTATGACCGCGCTTGCCCTGAACCACGAGCTTGCTCGAGAGGTTGGGCTCGTGATGAGAATTGCCGATAGGCTTATTGCGGTCGCTGGGACACTGGAGACTCCAGAGCTCGCGGAGATTGCGAGAGACCTTTCGGAGGCCGGGAGCCGGTTTCGTGCACTCCAGGAGCTGTTTGCTCCCTTGGTGTCCGAGGAAGATCGGGAGGCAACGGCCCGCCTTCGCGTCGCGCCTGTGGTCGAGAGCGTAGTTCGCGCCATGCGGCCCATCATGCCCGGTGTGTCGTTGGAACCTGTCGACGTACCTGACGACCTTCGGTTTCCCGTCGGTTCGTTCGCGGATTGGAACGCCGTTCTGCAGAACCTGCTGTCCAACGCCTGGAACGCCATGCTCGATGCGGAAGATGCCTCCGTGGCTTTCGACGGCGGTCGCAGGGGACGATTCCGAGAGTGGCTTCGGGTCAGCGACACGGGCGTCGGCCTCGGCGTCCCTCTCGGAGAGGCGCCGGGGCTGTTCGAGCCGTTCGAGCGCCGGCTTCGTATCAGTGATCAGAATCGATCAGTGGCAATGGGCGGTCAGGGATTGGGCCTCGCCTTGGTTCGGCTGATCGCAGCCCGAAGGTCGGTACGCGCCGTGTTCGTGAGACCGCGCCCCGGCTTTTCCACGTCCATCGAGCTTTCGTGGAAAGGAGCAACGAAGTGAGGATCCTCGTGTGTGACGATGTACCGGAGCGTGGCCAGGAGGCGAAAGAGGCTGTGGATGCAGCGGGCGTCAGCCACGAGGTGATCGTCGTTCCTTTCAGTGATTTCGAGTGCGCTATGAGTGCGCTCGTCGATCATGGTCGGCGCTTCTTGGCCGGCGAACCGAGTATCGGTGCGACGTGCAGGGACCCGCTGTTCGCCGCCGCCGACATTGACTTGATGATCCTGGACAACAACTTGGCCGAGCTGGACGTTGGCGGCGCACGCCACACGGCGGAAGGGCTGGCGGGGCTGGTTCGCGCCTTTACGGACATTCCCTATATCGTCTCGCTCAACAAGAATCCGCAGACGGACTTTGACCTTCGCTACTTGGTCGGCGACTATCAGACGGTCGCAGACTTGGCGCTAAACCTGCCGCACCTGAAGAACCGCGGTTTGTGGGCCGGGAGGTCGAGGCAGGGCGGCGAGGGGTTCTTTCCGTGGTACTGGCCAAGCCTCAACGATGTGCCTGCTAGACGCCGATCTCAGGAGAGGTTGGTCCATGCTTCTCTGGAGAACTCGATCGTTGACGCGCTCGCTCTTGACCGGGAATCCATGGTGTTCCTTTCACGTCATGCCAAGGGCGCACTTTCGCCGGAATCCGAGGGCGACGCAGCTCTTGATGCCGTGAGCTTCCTGGATTTCTTCGCGACTTCAGGCCGCTCTCTTCCGATTCCGAATGAGCGAAGAGCGATCACGGACATCTTGCAGGACGCGCCGGAAGGGGATCCAATGAACGAGGCCTCACGGCGGGTCGTGTCCCGTGTTGTTGCGGCGGAACTTGACCGGTGGTTCAGGCGGGACGTGGTCGCCCCTCAAGCGGTCCTCGTAGACGTGCCGCATCTGCTTATGCGAATGCCCTTCCTGCTTGGCGAGGGTGCTGGTGTGTTGCAGCGGTGGAACCAAGCCGTGGGGGCAAGTGAGCCGCCGTTCGGTCTCGACGAGACAACGTTCCGGCAGCTTCTGGAGAAGGCCCAGTATCGCCAGGAGATTTGGACGGGCCGGACTTGCTTCTGGTGGCCAAGGCTGGATGGTGACGCCGAACTCAACGCGATGTTCTACGAGGACGACAATCAGTGGGAGCACGCCGTGTTCTGTGAGGACCAGTCAAGGTTCAGCCCGGCTGGTGGGGCGGGCGGGCCGCGGGAGTTCGTCGCGGAAGTAGAGGGTGAGTGGTGCCAACGGCATGTGGCCTTCCTGGATGGTTGGGGTTACACCCCGAAGAGCCGGTTCGCACTGTAAGAACCGGGACTGGGCCAATGATCGGAGCAACAGGTAGTGACCTAATGCGGCTTTATGCGCTTCGCGGCGTGAGAGAGTGGACGCAACCGGCGAACAGCGATCTTCGCCGAGTTGCTAAGCGACTGATACGAGACGGGATCGTCGAGAACGAGGCGGGGGTGACCCAAGTCTTCAGAGGCAACGATCCGCGATTCCTGCCGATGGCAGATCTGCCGAGCTTGAGGCGGTCCGGTTACGAGTGGTGCTTCTTCCTGCCGTTGCTCCAAGGCGGCGATCTGGTGTCATTGATTCTGTTGCTGCTCGGTCAGCAGGAGGACTCGGACGCGGGGGAAGGCACCGGAGGACTTCGAGCGTGCGAAGCCACTCCACTTCGGGTTCCTCTTGCGTTTCGGTTTGAGCGCGAACGGGAGAGCGGGAGCCGCCATCAGTACTGGCACATGCAGTTGACCCGGAGAATCAAGGTGCCCGGCGGGAACGACATCGAGGTTAGACGTCTGCCGGGGTGGCTTCCCGACAGCTACCCGGCGTTTCCGGTGCCGGGGGAGTCGTGGTTGGACATGTTCCTCGCCATGTTGACGGCGGTTCACGGCTATCCGAACGGTGTGGAAGCCGTGGTAAGGAGCCTGTGGCAGAAGGCGAGTCGGCCCGAGGAAGCCCGTGTCTGCCTGAAGCGACTCCGGGCGATGGGCGTTGCTGCCGACTGACCGGGGTTGGCACAGGCGCCGGCGTGGCGCTGACAGAGGAGATCCGGAACGCCGGCCTGATAGGGCGCGGCGTTACACTCGGAGCTTCGCGAGAAAGTGCTTGTAGCACCTTACGTAGCCGCGCTTGAGCGTTGGCGCGATGCCTTCCAGCGCTGCGGCCAGGCGGCCACCGGTGAGCCGTTCGTAGACTGCGTCGACGTTCCCGGTCGGCGGGAAGACGGCATAGACGCCGTGTGACGGCACCGAGCCGGAACGGTCGATAGCGACTCTCGGTACCTTTGCGAGGCCGGGGATCAGCAGCTTGGGCGGCGCCCAGTCGGCGGGGCGCACTCTGTCGATGGTCCGATACCAGGCGGCGCCGTTCTTGACGATGGAGCGGGCCCTGAGCTTTGGGGCAAACCGGCGAAGGCGGCGTTCGAGGCGGGGGAGGTGTCTGAGTTCGGCGAGGTGGCCGTGGTCGTCGAACATGGCGATCACTCGGCGTCCCCGCCATTCGACGGAGCCGTCGAGGATCTCGGAGCTATCGACCCAAGGGTGGAGCAGTTCGGTTTCGACTTCGGCCTCGCCTGGGCCGACCACGAACGCAGGCGTGTGACCGAGAGCCGGCCCCACCCTGATGGTGCAGCCGAGTTCCGCCAGTGTCTCCCCCGCACGGCGCGCGACTGCTGGAGCCTCGATGGAAGCGGCGCAGCGTTTCGTGGCGACCAGGATGCTCGGGTAGGTGGCGACGGAACTGGAGAAGGCGTCGGTGGCGTCGATGGTCTCGTTGGACTCGATGGTCAGGCGCGAGAGCCACTTGTCGCGGAACCCACTGGCGAACGCCATGTAGAGCCAGCGGTCGGAGCAGAGAATGCCGCACTTGCCACCCGCTTCGAGAAGGTCCAGAGATCGGTCGAGGAACGGCAGGAACAAGTCGCCACGCGCCATGGCGGAAGGGAGCCGCTCCTCGTAGACGGACTTGAGCCGGACCGGAATCTTGGACCAGCGGATGTAGGGCGGGTTGCCGACGACGTGGGAGTACGGCTGGGCGGGCGGCGACGAGAGGAGGAAGTCGGACGTTCTGATCCAGGCAGCGGCGCACGCGGCTGCCGTTTTGCGGTGGACCTCCATTCGTCGAAGTCCGGCTTCCACTCGCCCGCGGGCTTCGGCCGCGGCGCCGGGGTGGATCTCAAAGGCTGTGATGCGGGCGCGGAGCTCGCGGATCCGGGGCTCGACGTTGCGTGCCCGGAAGGAGGTCACGAGCCGCTTCGCGGCGTGAAGCACGAACTCGCCGTTGCCCGCCGCCGGTTCCAGGAGCCGGGCCTCGGTGAGGTCGGCGTCGCTGCGCCATCCGACTTCGTCCAGGATCGCGGCCGCCACCTTCGGCGACGTGTACACTCCGCACTTCCGATGGAGTTCCTCGACGGGCCCGGACTGTTCGGACTCCGCGATTCGCTGGCCTGCAGGCCGAACTTCGAGGACTAATGCGGCAGGTTGGGCCTTGGTCGCGGCCGAGTCTGCGAAGGACGTGAGCCGACGCGCCGGGGAGAGTCCAGGATTCATGCTGGTTTCAGGGCTGTTCGCTGGCATCGGCGGCTTCGAGTTGGGTCTGCAGCGCGCTGGCCATCGGCCGGCGCTTCTCTGCGAGAACTGCGACTACGCGTCTCGCGTGCTTCGGCGACGTTGGCCGAAGGCACGGTTCCATGAGGACGTGGCCGATCTCGCGGCGTTGCCGGACGATGCCGAGATCGTGACGGCGGGGTTTCCGTGCCAGAACCTCTCGATGGCCGGCGACAAGGAGGGCATCAAGGGCAGCAAGAGCGTGATCGTCGACCACCTGTTCAGGCTGCTCGATGTGCGCGCCGTCCCGTGGGTCGTTATCGAGAACGTCTACTTCATGCTGCACCTGCGAAAAGGTGCGGCGATCGCCTCGATTCTCGACCGGCTTGAGCACCGGAACTACAGGTGGGCGTACCGGGTCGTGGACAGTCGCTCGTTCGGGCTCGCTCAGCGCCGGCGCCGCGTGTTCATCGTCGCCAGTCAGGCGGGAGATCCCCGGAACGTGCTGCTGGCGGACGATGAGCCAGGGAGCGAGCCGCCCAGGTTCGACTTGACCCGCCCAATCGGCTCGTTGCCCCTTGGCTTCTATTGGACCGAGGGCAAGGTCGGCCACGGCCTGACGGCCGATGCGATTCCTCCGTTGAAGGCCGGGTCGACGTTGGCAATACCGTCGCCACCCGCTGTTCTCCTGCCGACGGGCCGCGTCGTCACGCCGCCGATAGAGGCGGTGGAGCGGTTCCAGGGGTTCCAGCCGGGTTGGACTTCGGGATTGCGGGGACCGGCCAGACGGCACCGGTGGCGCCTCGTGGGGAATGCCGTTTCGGTGCCGGTCGCGAGTTGGATCGGGGAGCGATTGGCGACGCCCGGGGAGTATGACGACGGCACGGACGTTCCTCTGGAACCGGGAACGCCGTGGCCAACCGCTGGCTGGAACGTCGACGGCCGCAGAATGACCGCATCGGTTTCCGAGTTTCCGGTCAAGAGGCGACTGGGCAGGCTTTCCGCCTACGCGACGGGGAACTGGCCGGACCTCTCGCACCGCGCGCTCGGCGGTTTCGCGGAGAGGGCCAGAGAGGGCAATCTCCGTTATCCACCGGGATTCCTGGACGCGCTTGAGGCCAATCTTCCGGGGAAGCAACTCCAAGCCGCCGTTTGAGGGGAGCCGCTTCCTCATGGCCCGCTTGGGTGGATTACCCTCGCGATACGGACGCCCTCGACGCGACTGAGATCGCGGATCGCCGATTGGATGGCCTCGCTGAGGCTGGGTGCCTCGCGGTCGAAGTCGACGTACTGGATGCCCTCGGACCGGCCGACAGTGGAATCGTCGCAACCGGCCTCGAAGACCGCGTTGATCAATGGCTCGGTCTGTAGGTCGGCGCCTTCCACGACGAGCGTGAAGTGGTGGGTCGGCATCTTCGTCCCCCTTCGTGCCCGGAAGATACAGCACACGGTTCGACGATTCGGTCCCGCGGCTCGTCGGCGCCATGGTGATAGCCGTGCTGCGGCTTGGCCAGCGTCCTGCCTGTAGCTCAGGTCGAGAGCCGAGCCAGCGCTGACAAGATGCGGCGACGAAAGCGTAGAGTGTTGGCCATCCCGCCGCCGCTCGTGCTATCTCGCGTCGAACCGCCCCCTTGATCCCCTCCGCCGTCGCCTCGGAAGTCGCCGACGCCCTCCGGTCCTTCCTGGCGACCGGGTTCGGCGCCTCCAACCCGGAGTTGGCGGGCGTCATCGAGGACTTCCTCGCCGAGCCGGAGAACCTCGTCAAGGGGCCGTACCTCTCGGTCGCGCTGCCTTACCGGCACGCGCCGGAAGGCGGGGAGCCCTTCCCGGACGTGCCGCTCGGGTACACGCCGTACCGCCATCAGCGGACCGCCTTCTCGCGGCTTGCCGCGGATGCCGGTCGCTCGACGGTCATTGCCACAGGCACGGGCTCCGGGAAGACGGAGTGCTTCCTGCTCCCGATTCTCGACTACTGCCGCCGGCAGGCGGGCACGCGGGAGGGCCGGAAGGGCATCAAGGCGATCATCGTCTACCCGATGAACGCCCTGGCGACGGACCAAGCGCGCAGGATCGCGAGGAGGATTTACGAGACGCCGGCGCTTCGCGGCCGCGTCACGGCCGGACTCTTCATCGGCCAGGCCGCGTTCGCTCCGCAGGTGGGCATGGGGCCGGAGCACATCGTTGCGGACCGGGCGAGTCTCCTGGAGACGCCGCCGGACATTCTGCTCACGAACTACAAGATGCTCGACTACCTGCTGGTTCGTCCGCGCGACCAGCGGCTGTGGCGGCAGAACGAGCCGGGCACGCTGCGCTATCTGGTGGTGGACGAGTTGCACACGTTCGACGGTGCGCAGGGCACGGATCTCGCCTGCCTCATTCGGCGCCTGCGCGCCCGGCTTGGAGCGGAGAAGGGCCTGATCTGCGCCGGCACGTCGGCGACGCTGGGCGGCGAAGGCGCGGCGCCGGAGTTGCGGGAGTACGTGTCCCGGATCTTCGATCAGCCGTTCGGCCCGGATTCCATCGTCGGCGAGTCGCGTCAGGGCATCGACGAGTTCCTCGGCGGTTCTCTGATCGGCGGGTACGTGATGCCTCGGGGCGACCTTGCCGAGCTTCTCGACCGCCGGCAGGCGCCCGACGACTACGTTCGCGGGCTTCACGAGCTGTTCTTCGGCGTTCCCATCGAGGGCGACCTCGGATCGGATGGCTGGCGGGTCGCGCTGGCCGACCGCCTGCGCGAACACGCCACGTTCGTCAACCTGCTCAGAGTGCTCGACGGACGTCCGGTGCCGGTGGTCGAGGTCGCGGACCGGCTCAGCCGAAGCCTGCCCGTGGCCACCGGACGCGAGGCCCTCGCGGTGCTCGACGGACTGAGCGCCCTGATCTCCGTTGCGCGGCGCCGGGAGAGCGGCGACGAGGCGGGCAGGTTGCTGCCCTTTCTTCAGGTCGGGCTGCACCTCTGGGTGCGGGAACTCCGCCGCATGGTCTGCAGCGTGAGCGAAGCCGTCTCCGTGCATGGTTCCCATGAGGGCGCTGCGGCGGAAGGCGGGCGCGACGACGTGGGCGGTGACAGCGGTAACGGCGGCGGCGCCCACCGGGAGACCCGGCACCGACTGCGGCATTCGGACGACCTGAAGCCGGAGGACCGGTCGGTCCATTTGCCCCTCATCCAGTGCCGCGAGTGCCGCGCCACCGGCTGGGGCGCCGTCGTCAAGCGCGACGGGGAGGAGCGCGTCGAACCGGACCTGCGCGTGTTCTATAACCGGTTCTTCGCCCGCGACGTCGACGTGCAGTATCTCTTTCCGGGCGAGCCGCCGTCGCCTGCCAGAGGGATCGACGGCACCATCTGCGGCGGCTGCGGCCGGCTCACGGCGAGCGGGGAGAATGCCGGCAAGCCCTGCGCCGCCTGCGGCGTCGACCGGGTGCTGCGCGTGTTCCGGCCCGCCGCCGTGGTCCGGAAGAGGCGCCGCGGCGGCGGCGGTCCGGTGCCGCAACTGAGCCGGGACTGCCCCTACTGCGGCGCCGTGGAGGCGCTGATCATCTTCGGTGCGCGAGCGTCCAGCCTGCTCAGCGTGGCGCTCGGCCAGACCTTCGCATCGCGCCACAACGACGACCACAAGGTCATCGCGTTCTCGGACAACGTGCAGGACGCCGCGCACCGCGCGGGCTTCGTCGCGGCGCGGACCTGGCCCAACAACGTCCGCGCGGCGATCGCCCAGGTGGTGGAGGAGCAGGGCGAGGTGACGCTTGCCGACCTGATCGGCGGCTCGGACGACGACGGCCTCATGCTTGCCCGCTGGCGCGGCATAGGCGCGGACGGGGGCGCCTTTGAGACCGAGCGCTTCGTGGGCGAGTTCATTGCCCCGGACCGCCTCTGGCTACGGGACTTCGACGCCCTGAAGCGCGAGGGCCGGCTGCCGCGGGGGTCGGATCTACCCAGGCTCGTGGCCCGTCGCCTTCGCTGGGAGGTCTTCGCCGAGTTCGGTCATCGGTCGACCATCGGTCGAACGCTGGAACGCACGCGCGCGGCGGCGGTCGGCGTGGACCGCGAACGGTTCGACAGGGCGTGCGGTGAGGCTCGCGACCGCATTCGGGAGATCGGCGGCCTGCGGGAGGTCGAAACCGACGCCGTGAGGGCGCTCCTGCTCGGCATCCTCCGGCGCATGAAGAACCGGGGCGCGATCTGGAGCGACCTGGTGGAGCGGTTCCTCGCCAAGGGCGCCAGCCGGTGGGCGTTGACCAGGCAAGTCGCGCTCCAGGACTTCGGCCCGCGGTCGCCGCGGCCGGTCTTTCCGGCGGACGGCACCGCCAAGGGCGATGGGTTGGAGCCGCTTCACGGCCGAAAGCCGCGCCGGTCGTGGTACGAGGAATGGACGAGCAAGGTCCTCCTGCCGATAAACCCGCTCTCCGCGACGCACGATGCGCCGGACGTCGTCGCGGCGGCTCTCGATTCGCTGGCGGCTGCCGGCCTCGCGCGGCGCGTCGACGCGGGCATTGCCCAGGCGTGGGCGCTCGACCCGGCCAGCCTGTACGCGACCTCGGAGGTCGCCGTGATGCGCTGCGCCAGGTCGAACCGGCACCTCGTGGTCCCGGAGCGGGAGGTGGACCTCTGGCAAGGCGTTCCCTGCCTCGACCTGGCGGCGCCCGATGTCTACGATCGCCACGAGTCCGCGCCGCCTTCGTGGTTCGGCCGCCTCTACCGGAAGACGGCCATCCGCCGCCTGGTTGCCGCCGAGCACACGGCGCTGCTCACGCGGGAAGAGCGCGCCGAACTCCAGGAGCGTTTCGCCGACGCGGACTCGAAGCCCTGGGAGCCGAACGTGCTGTCTGCTACGCCGACCCTGGAGTTGGGCATCGACATCGGCGACCTCTCGACCGTGGTGCTCTGCTCCGTCCCGCCGGCGCGGCAGAACTACGTCCAGCGCATCGGACGGGCCGGCAGGCGCGACGGGAACGCGTTCACGCTGACAGTGGCCACCGGCCGACCGCACGATCTCTACTTCTACGAGGAACCGCTCGACATGCTGGGCGGCAGCGTCGAGCCGCCCGGCGTCTTCCTCAACGCATCGGCCGTGCTGGAGCGGCAGCTCACGGCATTCTGTTTCGACGGGTGGGCGGCGACGGGCGTCGGCGAGGAAGCCGTGCCGCGCCGGATTGGCGCGGTGCTCGACAGCGTGGACAGGCGGGCGCTGGACCGCTTCCCCTATCCCCTGTTCGACTTCGTGCAGGAGCGGGCGGAAGCTCTGATCGAGGGCTTCTTCGCCGCCTTCTCGGGCAGTCTGGATCCGGCGTCAAGGACGTACCTGCGCGAGTTCCTGCTCGGCGATGCCGAGGGGCAGCCGTCGCTACGCCTGCGCCTGCTCGACCGCTTCTTTGAGGTCGCCGAAGAACGGAAATCGCTCCGCAATGAGATCGACGTGCTGCGGCGGCGGATCGAGGCTCTGCGGAGCGCACCGGCGGATGAGGCGACCGAGAGCGAGATCGGAGAACTGACGCGGGAACGGGGCGGCCTGCAAGGCCTGCTGCGTGGCCTGAACCGCCGCGACACGTTCAACTTCCTGACCGACGAGGGACTCCTTCCGAACTACGCGTTTCCGGAAGCGGGCGTGACGTTGAAGTCGGTCATCTACCGGAGCCGGGAGCAACGGCGCGAGGAGGCGGACGGTGACGGCGGCACCGCGGCGGGTGACACCGGATCGGAGTACGAGACGTACGAGTACGTGCGGCCGGCGGCCTCCGCTCTCGGCGAACTCGCGCCGGAGAACCAGTTCTACGCGGGAGGCCGGCGCGTCCAGATCGACCGGATCGATCTGCGGCTATCGGGAATCGAGACGTGGCGGCTTTGCCCGGCGTGCAGCTACTGCGAGCGGGTGGACGTCCGGGACGCGCATGGGGCCTGCCCCCGCTGCGGCGACCGCTTGTGGGCCGACGCGGGCCAGCGGCGCACCATGCTGCCGCTTCGGCTTGTGCACGCCTTCACGCCGGACCGGCGTAGCCGCATCGTCGACGAGCGGGACGACCGGGAGCCGCTGTTCTACACCCGCCAACTCGTTGCCGACTTCGAGCCGCAGGCGGTCGAGCGCGCCTACGCCATGCCCAGAAGCGAACTGCCGTTCGGCTTCGAGTACATCTCGTCGGCCACGTTCCGCGAGATGAACTTCGGTCGCCTCGGCCAGGGAGGTCAGCCGACGATGTTCGCCGGCGTGGAGCTTCCGCGTGACGGTTTCCGCGTCTGCGGGCGTTGCGGCAGGGTCCAGGGCAGGCCGGAGGACGGTCCGGTCCATGCCCAGACTTGCCCCGCGCGAAAGGCGCGTCGAGCCGAGGCCGAGTCGAGCGCGTTCGGCACGCCTGCGGGCGCGGGCGAGGCCAGCGAGGGCGACATCGTGGACTGCCTCTACCTGTATCGCCAGTTTCGGTCCGAAGCGGTTCGGATGCTCCTTCCAGTCGGCGTGGCCCTTGGGTCGGAACGGCGTGTCGCTTCCTTCGTCGCGGCGCTGGAGTTGGGACTGAAGCGGTGGTTCAGCGGCCAGATCGACCACTTGCGAGCCATGACGAGCGAGTACCCGGACGCCGGAACGAGCACGCGGCGCCCGTATCTGATGCTCTACGACACGGTTCCTGGCGGCACCGGCTACCTCAAGGAACTGATGAGCGAACCGGAGAAGCTGCTGGGCGTGTTCAGCACGGCTCTGGACGCGCTCACGTCCTGTTCGTGCAACCGGGATCCGGAGAAGGACGGCTGCTACCGCTGCGTGTTCGCGTATCGGCGCGGCCGCGACATGGCCAGCACGTCCAGAACCACGGCGGTGGAGATTCTCCAGGCCATCCTGGCGCAGGCGGAAGACCTTGAGGAGGTCGAGGGACTCGCCGCGGTGAACTTCGCGCCGCCGCTCGAGAGCGAACTCGAGGAACGGTTCGTCGAGGCGTTGCCGAGGCTCGCGGTGGACGGCGAACCCGTTCGCGTCCGGCGCGACGTGGTGCGGGGCAAGCCGGGCTACGTTCTGACGGTGGCAAGCTCGACCTGGTACATCGAGCCGCAGGTCGATCTTGGCTTGTCCGACGGCGTCGCGGTGCCGAGTCGGCCGGACTTCGTCATCCGTCCAGCGCGGGCGACGAGCGGACAGCCGGAGATTGCCGTGTTCACGGACGGATTCGAGTTCCACCGCGAGAGGACCGACGACGACTCGCTCAAGCGGATGGCGCTTGTGCGGGCCGGGTACCTGGTCTGGTCGCTCACGTGGCAGGACGTCGTCGGAGAGGACGCGGGCGCCCCGACTCTGGGACTCGCCGATGCTGCGGAGACAGACCTTCAGGTTGCGCTCGACCAGCGTTGGGAGGTCGCTACCTTGCGGTCCCGGTTTGAGACGGAGTCCTCGCTGCAATTGCTCGCGCGCTACTTGGCGAAGCCGGATCCCGAGCATTGGAAGCGGGCGGTGTTCGCGTCCCTGTGTGGGCTCTTCGATAGCGGGGAGATGCTCGGCGGCGGCTTGCGGTCCCGCTTTGAGGCCAGGGTGGCGGAGACCCTGCCGGACGAGGGGCGTTCCGCACTCGCTGACCTCGAACAGCCGGTTGCAAGAGCGGGTCTGGGTACCTGGACTGGCGCGGAACCGGAAGCCGCGGACCTGCTGGTCGCGCTGCCGCTAGCCGCCGTGGAGCGAGGCGATCCGGACGGCATGTGGGCCGCCGTCCACCTGCGGGACGACACGGATGGGCGCGCCCGTGAGGACTACCGGCAGGTCTGGAACGGGGTGCTCGGGCTGTTCAACCTTCTGCAGTTCCTGCCCGGTGCCTGGTGGACGACGCGCAAGGCGATCGAGGCGCGGCTCTACGATGCCCTCGACGCTGTTACGGGGACAGTGCGGGTGCCTGGAGAGCTCGACGCCCTGTGGAAGGAGGGCTTCGAGTTGGTTGCGCCCGACCTGCTCCCGGTGCTGGAAGCGCTCTCGGGTGGCGGCGCGCCTCCGCCTGAAGTCGGATTCGAGCTATGCGGCAAGGACGGCGTCGTGCTCGCGGAAGCGGAACTGGCGTGGCCCGACCGGCGGGTCGCCGTTCAGTGGCCGGGTGAGCCTGAACAGGCCGACGTGCTGGCCGCAGCGGGATGGCAGGTAGTGTCCGGCGACGCGGACGACCTGGACGGTCTCGTGAGTGAGATCGCGAAGGCGATTGGCGAGGAAGATTGATGGCCAGAAGCGCAACGATGGCGATGTCGAGCGACTTCCTGGAGGCGTACGCCCGGTTGCCGCGGCCTCAGCAGAGGGGTGTGCGCTCGCTCATCTCGAAGTTCAACGTCGACTCGACGGCCAGCGGACTGAACTACGAGCGGATCCACGGTGCTCGGGATCCGAATATGCGGTCAGTGCGCATCGACCTCGGCTATCGGGCCATCGTGCTCAAGCCGGACCGCGGCAATGTCCACATGCTCCTTTGGGCCGCCAAGCACGACGATGCCTACAACTGGGCCGAGCGGCACGAATGCCGGATCAACACCGAGACCGGAGCGCTGCAGATCTACGAGCCCCAACCGGATGCCCCTGCCGACGGCAGGCCGACGGGCGAGGATGTCGCGTCGGCAGCAGCCGATCGACCGTTGGCCTTCGCCTGCCTACGCGACCGTCAACTGACGCGTCTCGGCGTTCCTGCGGCCATGGTGTCGGAGGTGCGCGCGGTGGGTGACGACGTGGAACTCGACGCCATGCAGGCGCGGTTGCCGGTTGAAGCGTACGAAGCTCTCTTCCTCTACCTGGCGGGAGAGTCCTACGAGACGCTCGTGCGGGAAAGCGAGGCGGCCCGCGAGCCGGTCGACACGACCGACTTCGAGAAGGCTCTGAACAGGGCAGATTCCCAGGCGCGCTTCGTCGTCGTGGAGGACGAAGTCGAACTGGAGGCGATGTTGAACGCGCCCCTGGAGCGCTGGCGCGTCTTCCTGCATCCGTCGCAGCGTCGCCTCGTCGAACGGAACTGGAACGGTCCGGTGAGAGTTCTCGGCGGTGCCGGGACGGGAAAGACCGTGGTTGCGATGCACCGTGCTCGCTGGCTCGCCCGCAAAGGCCCGGACGGCGGCCGCATTCTGTTCACCACGTTCACGAGGAATCTGGCCGCCGACATCGAGAACAACCTGCGGTCCATCTGCTCGCCGGACGAGATGGACCGTATCGAAGTGACGAACCTGGACCGTTGGGTGGTCGGCTTCCTGCACGGTCGTCGCTACGAGTCCACAGTCATCTTCAGGCGACATCCGGAAGCGTGGCAGTTGGCTCTCGATCAGAAGCCCGGCGATCTGGACTTTGGAAGCGCTTTCTACCGGGACGAATGGGAGCGGGTCGTGCTTCCGAACGGCGTCACCACGGAGGCCGAGTATCGGCGTGTGTCCCGCGTCGGTCGCGGCACGCGTCTGCACAGGGCGGCGCGGGTCAAGGTGTGGCGCGTGTTCGAGGAGTATCGCGCTCAGCTCGCGGAGCGCGGCCTGAAGGAGATCGACGACGCGTACCGGGACGCTGCCGCACTGCTGGAAGACGACCGGTCGGCACTGGACTATGCGACGGTCATCGTCGACGAAGCCCAGGACATGGGGACGCAGGCATACCGCCTTATCCGAAGCATGGTCCCACGGGGTGCCGACGACCTGTTCATCGTCGGCGACGGCCACCAGCGCATCTACGGCCGCAACCGGGTCGTGCTCGGGCGCTGCGGCATCGAGATTCGCGGCCGGGCCAGCAAGCTCCGACTCAACTACCGCACGACGCAGCAGACGTGGAGCTGGGCGACTCGCTTGCTTGCCGGCTGCAGCATCGACGATCTGGACGGCGGCCTCGACGACAACAAGGGCATCAAGTCCTTGACGCTAGGACCGGAACCGCAGGTGCGGGTGTTCGAGACCCGAGAAGAACAGACCGCTGCTCTAGTCGAGTGGCTCCAGGCTCTGCGGGACCGCGGCGAGGGTCTGCGGAGCTCTTGCCTCGTGGCGAGAACGCACAAGGAGCGAAACGCCCTCGGGGAGACCTTGGACGAACACGATCTGCCGGTCTTCGTCTTGGAGGCGAACGAGCTGGACGACCGTGAGAAGGAGGGCGTCCGTCTCGCCACGATGCATCGCGTCAAAGGGCTGGAGTTCGACAGAGTGGCGGTCGTGAGCCTGAACTCAGGCCTCGTCCCTCTGCCAGCAGCAGTAAGCAGTCGCGGCGACGAAGCGGGCCGCGCTGCCGCCGAGACCGAGGAACGAGCGCTGGTCTACGTTGCGGCGACGCGCGCCAAGAAGGAGCTGCTGGTGTACGGATTCGGCAAGCCGAGTCAGTTCCTGGAGCTTGGCCCGTGATCGCCGGGCCGCAACGGCGTTAGGCCGCTTCGATGTCGGTACGGGCGAAGTCGTCGCCTTTGAACAGGAGCGGCTCTCCGCTTGTCGTGGAGAGGGCGTAGGCGAAGCAGTCGCCGAAGTTCAGCCCTGCGGGATGGTTGCCCTTGCCGAACCTCCTCCAGGCGCGCCGCGCGGCGGTGGCTTGCTCGGGTGTGACGGCAACCAGCTCGACTTCTGCTCGGGTGAGGAACTCGTCGAGTTCGTGCCCGGCTGCGGCTCCACCGCGAGACTCCACCACCATGGCGGCTTCGAGCAGCGCTACGGTCGACATGCGGCGAGGCCATGAACCCGCTACGGCCTGTTCGTAGCGCTCGGCGTCCGCTTCTCCGAGAAGGATCGCCAACACGGCGGAGGTGTCGATGATCACCTTGGTAGCCCCCGCTCGTCGTAGAGAAAGTCCCCATGTTCGACGGCGGAAGGACCGGGTCCAAGAAGTCTGGAGCAGCGCTGTCCGATCTCGTGCAGTTCCCGGGCCAGGGCCTCGGCCCGGCTCTGCCGTTGCTCGCGATCCAACCGCTCGCGCAACGCGACGGTGATCGCGCCGGTCTTGGTCTCGCCGGTGAGGTGAGCAAGTTCGGCGGCGAGGCGGCAGGTCTCTTCGTTCTTGATGTTCAGGCCCATGGCGGCGGCTCGGGTAGAAGAACCTCGATTAGTCTACCGTAGGCGCGATGCTCGCGACAGCGAGCCGGGCCGCCTCCCGCGCTTCGGATGCATCCGCCTCCCTGTAGAAGTCGCAGGGCACGATGTCCGGTGCGCCGTAGAACGCCAGCTCGCGATCTCGGCGGAGGCTCCTCGAGGCGGCTGCGAGTCGCTCCACATCGCGTGCCAGCGCGGGCGGTAGACGTTCCCTTTCGGCTTCCAGCACGTCCGAGACGTCATGCACCCGCGGCGGGTCGACGCCGACGGAGTGCAGCAGGCCCTTGAGCGCGAGTTCAACGACTTCCTGGGATTCGCGGACGACATCGGCCCAGCTTTGGGCCTCGTAGAGAACGTCAAGTGCGCCAAGGCGGGCCTGGGCCCGACGAAGGTGATCGGCGGCAAGGGACAGATTTCGCATCAGGCGGCCTCAGCCCAGTAGGGCTGTCCGTGGACGACCCGCCGGATGATCCGGCCTTCGGCGATCGCCCGGCGGACGCGAACGAGGTGTGCGGGTACCCGGCCGTCGCGGTCGAAGAGAACCCGGCCGTTGATGGCAACTTCGGCCCACAGGCCGCTGAGCGCGTCCTCGTCGGGCGTCGGCACGAAGTGGGCGTCAACCGGTCGACCGTCCCAGGAGACCGGCTCGGCGTCCCAGACACGGTACAGGGCGCGACTGAGCTGAACGCGCGAGTCGACGACGATCAGAACGTCGACATCGGATTCGGCCGTTGCGTCGCCGCGAACCCAGGAACCGTGCAGGACAACCGCAACCAGGCCTTCGCGGGCGACGGTCGCGGCGCGCGAAATGAGCTCTACGGCGTCGTCGTGGCATGGCCCGGCCGTCGCCAGTCGTCGGATGCAGTACTCGTTGAGAGACAGGCCGGCTGTTCGCGCGGCTTCCCCGAGCGTGGCGTGGAGGGAGGGGGCCATCCGGAGAAGAAAGCGGCCCGACTTTGTGGTTGCTGGGGAAGATGTCATCGAGAGCGGACGAGATGGTATCACAGAGGCGCCAAGGTTGGTATCTACCGCGCGGATGACCCTCGTCTGGCGACCTTTTCGACCTCTGTGACATTCTCTCAACCACCCCATGGCAGACAAGCGAACTTCGGCCCCATCCCTGGTGCTTTGGGGCTGCAGCACGTCGCGGACGCTGCGCGCGCACTGGGCGCTGGCCGAGTTGGGGCTCGACTACGAGCACCGGCCGATCGGTCCGCGCACTGGCGAGACGCAGACGGAGGAGTTCACGCGGCTGAATCCGCGCCAGAAGATCCCGCTGCTGCAGGACGGCGAGCTGAGGCTGGCCGAGAGCGCGGCGATCGTGAACTACGTGGCCGAGACCTACGGCGAGCCGGTCGGCCTGATGCCGGCCGCCGGCACCGAAGCCCGGGCGCGCTACGACCAGTGGGCGTTCTTCGTGATGATGGAGCTCGACGCCCACACGCTCTACGTGATCCGCAAGCACCGCGATCTCGCCTATCTCTACGGCGAGGCGCCGGCGGCGATTCAGACCGCGAGCGAGGGCTTCGCCAAGCAGTCGGCGGTGGCGGAACTCGAGTTCGCCGACGGCCGGGAGTTCCTGCTGGGCGACCGGTTCACGGGCGTCGACATCCTGCTTGGCAGTTGCCTGGACTGGGCGGTTGCCTACAGGGAGCCTATTGGCCCACGGCTTGCGGCCTACCGTGATCGTCTGAACTTGCGCCCTGCCTATGTCGGAGCGGCACAGGCGAACTTCTTCACCAGACCGGAACTGCTGCCGCCCTCGCTTCGGGACGACGCGGCGTCCGCAGGATCGTCCTGAGTGGTCGAGTGGTGAGAGGATAGAGAAGGCCGCATCCCATGTCCCCTCTTGCCATCAAGATCATCGCCGGCCTGTCGATCTTCGGGATCGCCATCGTCGGCGGCATGATCCCCATCCTCGTCGCGAAGCAGCAGGCCAGCCGGCGCTATCTCTCGCTGGGGAACGCGCTGGCAGGGGGGATCTTCCTCGGCGTCGGCTTCGTCCACCTGCTGCCCGAAGCCGATGAAGCGCTCCGGAACCTCGTCGACTATCCGCTGGCGCCTTTGCTCGCGGCGCTGGGAGTCGGCCTGCTGCTGTTGATCGACCGGGTCGTACTCGAAGGCCGCAACTCGATGCTGGGCCAGGACGAGGAGCGGACGAGGCCTCCCTTCTACGCCTTCGTCCTGCTCATCGTGCTCTCCGTGCACTCGATCATCGCGGGGATGGCTCTCGGTCTTCAGCCGGAAGCCGCGGCCGTGCTGGTCGTCATGCTGGGCATCCTGTTCCACAAGGGGTCCGCCGCGTTCGCCCTGATCGTGACCGCCCACTCCGCGGGCAACCGGAAGCTGTGGCAGACGCTGTGGCTGTTCTCGGTCATGACGCCGCTCGGGATCGTCTTCGGCACCGTGGCGGGGCAGGTGTTCGAGGGGAGAACGGCCCTGATCTTCGAGGGGAGCTTCAACGCGCTCGCCGCCGGGACGTTCATCTACGTGGCGGTGATGGACGTGCTCGACTCGGAGATGTCGAGGGAGCGGGACCGGATCGCCCAGTACGTGCGGAGTTCCCTGATGGGCGAGGACGACGTTCCGATGCCCGAGCAGGACAGGGACCGGGCGCTCAAGTTCGCGCTGGTGGTGATCGGGATTGGAGCGATGGCGGTGATGGGCCTCTGGCATCAGCATTCCCACCTCGGCCACTCGCACGGCGACGACGGTCACGACCATGGTGCGCAACACGAGGCGCACGACGATCACGCGCATGACGACGACGGCGGGCACGACGACCATGCTCACGACGACGGCGACGACGCCGGCGACGAGGCCGGCCATGATGACCATGACGAGGCAGGCCACGATGACGACGATGAGGCCGACCACGACGACCATGATCACGAGGACCATGCGTCGGCGGTCGGGCCACCCGGGCGACTCGGGCTACTGCCGGAAGCAGGTGCGCTGGCCGTCCAGCGTCTCGACGTCGGAACCGAGTTCGCCGGTGGCCCCGGCGCCGTTCTCGCGTAGCAGGAAGGCCACCAGGTCGGCTGAGGCAGCCGGACCGATCGTCCCTTCGCGGCCCTGCGGCATCGTCTCGCGGATCGTCCGGTAGAGCCCGCTGGCGGCCCGGTTCTGCCAGTAGCTCACGAAGCTGCGGCCGGCCAGCGCCGCGCCCTGGGCGCCGCCGCGCAGGGTCGGTCCGTGGCACTCGGCGCACTCTTCCTGGTAGAGGGCGGCGCCGCGGTCGGCCTGCTCGGATGAGAAGGTCGCGCAGGGGGCCGACGCTTCCAGCAGAGGCGCGTCGATCATGATCATCGGCGGCGGCTCGACGGCCGCGGCGATGACATCAGGCTGCTCGATCGGGCCGCGGCCGGCGGTGTCGGACAGCTTGAATGCGTAAAGCATGTTGGCGCCGCCGCGCGCTCTCAGGTTGCCGAGACGGTTGAACAGGCCGCTCAGGAGGTCGCCGCCGCCAGCGGTCACGGCGACGTACTGCTCGCCGTCGACGGCGAAGCTGACCGGGAAGCCGCTGACCGGTCCGCCGAGCACCGTCTCCCAGAGGACGTCGCCGGTCGCGGCGTCCCAGGCCCGGAAGCGCCGGTTCGTGTTGCCGGCGAAGACGAGCCCGCCGCCGGTCGTCATCACCGACATCATCCCTGCCGGCTCCTCGAACCGCCACAGGGACTCGCCGGTGCGCGCGGAGACCGCGTCCAGGCGTCCGACCGTCGTCTTGTTCGGCGCCAACCGCATGTTGAAGGCGATGCCGTAGCCCTGCGGCGGGCCCTCGCCGGTGCCGGTGATGGTCGGCGACATGCAGACATCCTGCAGCGGCGCGTAGACGGCCTCGGTGAGCGGGCTGTAGGCCGCCGTGGGCCAGTCCTTGCCGCCGCTCGCGGCCGGGCAGACGACGCCGTACTCCTCGTCGCGCGCCTTCGGGATGACCTCCTCGTTGACGGTGACCGTGCCGGTGTGCGGGTCGATGTGCGTGATCACGTTCTGGAACACCGTCTCGCGCGCCCACAGGAACTCGCCCGTTTCCCGGTCGAGGGTCCAGAAGATGGCGGTCTTGCCCGGGAAGCCGGTCATCACTCTTCGCCTGTCGCCGCGCTCGAGCGTCGGGTTGATCGACCAGGCGGCTTCCTCGTCCGGCTCCATCTCCAGGTCGACGAGGATGCGCTCGAAGGGGTGGTCGAGGTCCCAGTTGTCCCGCGGCAGGTGCTGGAAGTACCAGGCGAGTTCGCCGGTGTCGGCGCGGAGCGCGAGGGTGCTGTTCGAGTAGAGGAGCGACCCGGCGCCGCTGCCGCGCAGGACCTCCGGCGACGGTGCGGGCACCGACGTGCCCCAATAGACGAGGCCGAGGTCCGGGTCGTAGGAGCCGACGTGCCAGGCGCCGACGTGGAACCGGCGCTCGAGCGGCAGGCCGCCCCAAGTCTCGTCGCCCGGTTCGCCGGGCCGAGGGATCGTGTGGAAGCGCCACAGCTCGCGTCCGTCCTCGGCGTCATGGGCCGTCAGGTAGCAGCCGCCGGCGACGGACATGTTGCAGGAGCGGCCGCTGATCACCTTGCCGTCGGCGATGATCGGCCCGGAGGAGTGCGCGATGCGGCTGTCGCCGACCCGGGTTTCCCAGACCAGCTCGCCGGTGTTCGCGTCCAGGCGGATGATGAACGCGTCCATCGTGGCGATGAACAGGCCGTCCTGCCAGATCGCGATGTTGCGGGTGATCCGGCCCAGGCCCTGGCCGAAGCGCCGCTCCGGGTCGCTGCCCTCGGGATCCAGGTAGTTGTGTTCGCGACGGTACTCCCAGATCAGATCGCCGCTACGGGCGTCGAGTGCGTGGATCACATCCTCAGGCTGCGGCAGGTAGACGATGCCGCCGCGCACCAGCGGCGTCGCCTCGTTGGGGCCGTCCTCCATCGGCGCGGCCCAGGCGAAATCGAGCTGGCCGACCGTCTCCGTGTTCACCGCGTCGAGGGCGCTGTAGGCCCAGGCGGACAGATTGCCGCGGAAGCTCAGCCAGTCGCCGTCCGGCGTGGCGGCGAGTTCGGCGTCCGTCACCGGCTCGATCAGCGGGCCGGACTGGCCGTGCGCGGAGCCCAGGGCCAGGAACGCCTGAAGTACGGCAGTTGCCGCGACGCTGGCCAGTCGCACACCGCCCGCTACATGGTTCGAACTCATGTCACGCTCCCCGCTCCCTGGCAGACGGGTACCTGCCTGATCCGTTGTCGAGGCGGAGCATAGCGGGGTGCAGGCGGTCCGCCGTTGAGGGCTCCGGAGGCGCTGCGGTTGGTACGATGGGGTCCGCGTCAACAGATCGAAACAGTCGGAGGAGAATCGATGAACGACACGATCCCGGCACTACTCGTTCGCTCCGTGCTCATTCCGGGCTTCGCGGCCTTCATCGCGCTTCCGGCGATAGCCGCCGAAGACGACATTCCCCGCATGGCGGACGGCAAGCCCGACCTTTCGGGCTTCTACAACATCGCCACGCTGACGCCGCTCCAGCGGCCGGCGAAGTACGGCGACAACCTGTTCCTGACCGCCGAGGAGGCGAAGGCGATCGAGGAGGAAGAGCACGCGTTTCTGGCCAAGGCCAACGAGAAGAGCGACCCGAATCGCGCCGCCCCCTCCGACACGGGCGCCGCCCCGGTCGGATTCGACGACTCCCAGCGCGAGAACCTGGGCGCCGGCAACGTCGGCGGCTACAACGCCTTCTGGATCGACCGCGGGTCGAGCGCCGTGTCGATCGACGGCGCGTACCGGACCTCGATCATCTCGGAGCCGGCCAACGGCCGGATGCCGCCGATCACGGACGCGGCCAGGGAACGCGGCGCCGCGCGCCGGGCGCTGACGCCGTTCCGCGCGAACAGGGGCGTCGCCTGGTGGATAGAGGAAGGAGGCGCCGACGCGCCGGGCCCCTACGACGACATCGAACAGCGGCCCCATGCCGAGCGCTGCATCATGGGCTTCGGCTCCACTCAGGGACCGCCGATGCTGCCGGCGCTCTACAACAACCACAAGCGGATCGTCCAGACCGACACCCACGTGATGATCCTGGTCGAGATGAACCACGACGCCCGCGTGATTCGCCTGAACTCCGAGCACGACGACGCGAGCGTCCGCAAGTGGCTGGGCGACTCGGTCGGCTGGTGGGAGGGCGACACCCTGGTCGTCAGCACGAAGCACTTCGGCGATCGGCCGGGCCTGAGTTCCGCCTCGCGCGATCTGCACGTCACGGAGCGCTTCACGCGACTGGACGCGGACACGCTCCACTACGAGTTCACGGTCGAGGACCCGTCCACCTGGGCGCAGCCCTGGAAGGGCGACTACGTCTGGCCGCAGACCTCGAACAAGGTCTACGAGTACGCCTGCCACGAGGGCAACTACGCGATGGGCAACATCATGCGCGGCGCGCGGCTGCTCGAAGCGGAGGCGCTGGCCGCCGCCGCCGGGACCGGCGGCGGCGAGTAGGTCGCGGGCACCCGCCTGGACCGGGGCCGGAGGGGAGGGTCCCAGCGGCCGCTCGTGCCCTCTTGGTTGAGGGGAGTCCGCACTCGCTCCCGTCGGCTTCGCTCCACCAGGCTGTGGTCAGCGGTAGGTCGTCGGGAGTCGCTCGCCTCCAGTCCGCTGGGACCCTCCCCTCCGGCCCCGGTCCAGGCTGGCGGGCGTCGGACCAAGGCGGCTTCTCCTTGTGTCGGCCCTTTGAGGCGTGTCGGTTCCCTGTGAGCCTTACTCCCGGTTGAGACAGTTGACAGGCGCCTGGCACGTGGACCAAGATCCTCGTTGCGGTTGGGAGGGCTGCCACGGCGGTTCGCTGAGCACTTGCTCACCCGGCCGCCTTTTTCTTTGGATCCCCAAGGACGGCGGTCATCCATCTCCTGTACCTCGACGACGCAGGCTCTGCCAGCAACCCCAAGGAGGAGTACCTCGTGCTTGGTGGATTGTCGGTGTACGAGTCGCAGTCGCACTGGATCACGAGAGAGCTGGACAGACTCGCGGCGAGTACCGAGCCGGGCGACCCGCATGGCGTCGAGTTCCACGCCTCGGAGATCTTCTCCCGACGAGTTTCGCCCTGGAAGGGACTGAAGCCGGACGAAGCCAGAGGCACGATCAAATCCGTCCTGAAGGTGCTGGCGGATGCCCGCGACACCGCTCGAGCCTTTGCCTGCGTCGTCCACAAGGCCTCGTTCCCCGGCCGGGATCCCATGGAGATCGCCTTCGAGGACCTTTGCAGTCGTTTCGACCGCTACTTGAGACGCCTGCGAGCCAGTGGCGACGATCAGCGGGGGCTTGTGATCCTCGACAAGAGCGCCTACGAGACGACACTTCAGCAGATGTCGGTCGCCTTCCGGACCCTGGGCACTCGGTGGGGCGTCATCAGGCGCTTGGCGGATACGCCGCTCTTCGTTGATTCTCGAGCATCTCGGGTCATTCAGCTAGCCGACCATGTGGCCTACGCGGTCTTTCGTCGCTACCAGGCCGGGGATGCACAGTACTTCGACCTCGTTGCGAGCAAGTTCGACGAAGAGGACGGCGTCGTCCACGGGCTCGCCCACAAGGAGCTCGGCAATCCTGGGTGCATGTGTCCCGCCTGTCTGAGTCGACGGATCAGCGAAAGTCGGCGGTCCTGACTGGCAGCCCCAGAGCGTCATCATCCGAGGCCCAGTTCCTTCATCAGTTCCGCCTCCGTCACCCGCGGGCAATCGTCGGCGAAGTCGTAGCGGTCGGGTCTGGCGTCGCTGTAGATGTGGCGGTCGAGCGTGAAGTCGCCGTCGTCTTCGAGTGCGTCGACGCTGACGATCAGCATGCCTTCCGGCTCCTGGGCGAGGCGCCAGAAGAGGCTCGATCCGCACTTGGAGCAGAAGCCGCGCTGGGCCCAGGGCGTGCCCTGGTACCAGGTCAGGCCCTCGTCGTTCAGCCACTCGGTTCGCGGCTCGGGGCAGTGGACGGACATCAGCGGGCCGCCGGACCAGCGGCGGCACAGGCCGCAGTGGCAGATGCTGTAGGTGCGTTCGGGCACGTCGACTTCGAACTCGACCGCGCTGCAGAGGCACTGGCCGCGCATCCGGCCTCCCGTCGTTTCGGACTCACTCATCTGTTTCTCCTGCTTGCTGCGGGGCGACCTGGAACGGCACAGAGGCCATCTGCCTGTCCCAGAAGAGGGCCAGCCGGCCGCCCTCCGGGGTCACGTCGAGGAACTGCCAGGACAGTTGCTCGAAGGACATGGGCAGGGGCTGAATGGTCATGTCGGTGCGCAACACGTCCTTGTCCGGGGTGTAGCCGTACGCGCCGAAGAGCGCCTCCCGGTCGTGGTAGTCGTAGCGCTCCTGCGCCGGCCACTCGGAGACGATGAGGATCCACCGCTCGGGGCCGAGCTGGATGAACATCGTGTACTCGCCCGGTTCGAGGCGGGTCTCGTCGATGACGAGCGGCAGCTCGGTGATCAGCCGGGTCGTGAGGTTCGCGCCCGCTCGCCACACCGGGGCGCCGTCGTTCAGGAAGGCGATGAAGTCGGGAGGTCCGAAGATGTCGCGGCCGCGGCGCAGTGGTCGCCCGTACCTGACCTCGATCCAGCCGCCGTTGACGTAGCCGGAGCGGGGGTCGAAGTAGCCGCCGATCTGGGTTGCGGCCGCGCCCGCCGGGCTGGCGGGGCGGTCCTGGGCGGCGGCGATGCCGGTGCCTGCAAGCAGAAGGACGAAGGATCCTGCGAGTCCGAAGCGGCTGGCAGTGCGGGACAGCCGGAGCCCGGCGCTTCGCGCCGGATGCCGGCGGGGGCGCCGGCGCACCCGGTTTCTACGGCGCAAGCGGCTGGCCGCCACCGGCCGTGCCAGTGCTACTTGACCGCCTTGAGCGGGATCTCGAACTCCTGGCCGCTGGCCACTTCGACCGCGATGACGAAGGTGTCGTCGTCGGGCCGGCTGTAGCTGAGCTTGGCCAGACCGGCGGCGCCTTCACCCGTGTTCTCGAACCTGATCATCCGGTCCTTCGACTCGACGAGCTTCATCACCATGAAGCCGTCGTAGCGCGGCTCCATGCCGGGATTCCACTGCTTCAGGCGGAGGACCAGGGAGTCGTTCTCTTCCTCGATCGAGATCAGCTCGATCATGTTCGTCGTGCCGTCGGGGGAGAAGCCGCGGACCCGGGCCACCATCGAACCGTTCTTGGGAATGGCCCAGTTCTCTTCCAGGTTCGCGCTGCTCCAGGTTCCTGTCATCCAGGCCAGGTCTTCGACCCTGGGGCCGTGGTTGTCGGCGGCGGCAGCGGTCACGGTGAGAAGACCAGTGATCAGCAGAACGAAGAGCGTGCGGCGCATGGATTGTCCTCCGGGGAGTTGAGCCGCCGACCATAGCAGCCGGCGGTAACAGGTGGTGCCGCGCGTGGCTCAGCCTGATTCAACTCGGGCTCGCCGCCTTCGCGGCCTCGCGCCTGGTGCCGGCCAGAAGGCCGGCGCACCGACGGTCGGCTCGCAAAGTCCGTGACGTTTACTCGGAGCCGCCGCCGGTGGAGGCGGCGTCGCCGGCGAGCGCCTCCTCCTCGAGGAGCCGGGCGCCGCGGAGGATGCCGCCCAGGGCGTAGTTGCCTTCGTGGCAGGCGTACTCGTAGACCTTGTTCGTGCTGGCCGGCCAGGGGTACTCGCCGCTCCAGGGCTCGGTCCAGGTGTTCGGGTCGTCGACGGTGAAGCCGTAGAGCAGGGTGTCCTCGTCGATGCGGCTGAAGCGCTCGGTGATCACCATGTCCTTCGAGGCCTGGGTGAAGCTGTAGTCGTCGCCGAAGTTCTTCGTCGTCACGACCAGGGTGTCGCCTTCCCAGCGGCCCACCGACTCGCCGAGCCAACTCTCGACGTTGTCGTCGTGCTTGGAGCCGATGCGGATGACCCGCGCGTCATGGTTCATCTCGACCAGGATCATCAGGTGCGTGTCGGTCTGCACGATCCGCTTCATGTTGTTGTACATGACGGGCAGCGCCGGCGGTCCCGCGGTGGAGCCGAAGCCCAGCAGGCAGCGCTCTGCGTGCGGGCGGAGCTCCGGGTCGTCATACGGGCCGAAGTCGCGGTCGATCCACCAGGCGGTGCCGGTGTTCTCGTGGCGGAAGGCCGCGCCCTCCGCATACCGCTGCTTTGCCGCATCGGTGAGCGCCGGCATCCGGCCGTTCGCCGGTTCCGTGATGATCGACGTGCGGTACTCGCCGTCGAGCTGGAAGTTGCCCTCGCCGATGTCCACGTAGAAGGCGTTGTAGCCGCCGACCTTGCCTGCAGCTCCCGTGAACTCGGGCGCGTAGATGCCGGTACCCCCCTCGGGCGGCGCCTCGCGATTCGGGTCGCTCGGTGCGTAGTCCTTCTCGAAGTTCCGCTGCCAGTGGTCGGCGATCGCCTGCGCCTGTTCGGGAGTCAGCGTGAGGTTGTCGCCGTACTGCTCGGGCCGCTGCAGCGGCGTCAGGGTGGCGATGTCGTAGGTGCCGGAGAGATCGGGCTTGCCGTCGTGACGGCGGGGGATGTCGTCGGACGCGACGATGGCGCCGGCGGCCGCGAAGGCGAGCAGAGTCGTGAGAATGAGAGTGCGTCGAGCCATGTGCGGCCTCCGGGTTCTGGTTGCGAACAGTGCGGTCATCTTAGCCGGAAACTGGCCGGTCGGTCAGGATTCCTGCGCTTCGATGATCCGGTCGGTTCCCGTGTCGCGCCGGATCTCGAACCAGCGCCGGCAGCCCTGGGCGTGGAACCAGCGCTCGGTGACGATCCCCTCCTCGTTGTCGTGGTGAAAGGCGAAGTCGAGGTCGCGCTCGTCCGGGTCGGTCAGGTGGTCCGGCACCCGCCGGATCTCGCCGTGGACGAACTCGTGGACCGATCGGTCGCCGCAGTGGGGGCAGGGGATGCGCAGGCTCACGTCAGTGGGTCCCCGCCGAGCCGCGGTCGGCCATCGTGCGGTCGCGGGCGAAGCGGTCGAGCCCGAACGGCGCGATCAGCCCCGGTACCTCGCCGGTGGCGATGAGTTCCGCCATCTGTTCGCCGCCGGCCGGGATCGCCTTGAAGCCCCAGGTGCCCCAGCCGGTCGTGATGTAGAAGCCGTCCAGGCCGGTGCGGCCCATGATCGGCGAGTAGTCGGGACTCATGTCGCAGACGCCGGTCCATTGGCGCAGCACGCGGAGGTCCGACATGAAGGGCAGGAGGCACAGGGCCCGCCGGCAGACGTGCTGCACGAAATCGTGGCTCGAGCGGTAGGAGAAGCTCGGCTGCGGGTCGATCTCGGCGCCCAGCAGCATTTCGCCGCGGGCGGTCTGCGAGGCGTAGAAGAAGAGCTCCGAGGAGGCGACGATGGGCCCGAACTGCTGCCGGTAGTGGTTCGTGACGAACGCCTGCAGGCGGTGCGTGCGGATGGGCAGCCGGAGGCCCGCCATCGCCGCGATGCGGCTGACGTGGCCGCCGACCGCCGAGACGACGGCGCCCGCGGCAACGTCGCCGGCCGCTGTTCGCACGCCGGCTGCGCGCTCGCCGTCGAGGATCAGGCCTTCCACCGGCGTGTTCTGGACGACATGCGCGCCGCGCTCCATCGCGCCCTCGGCGAGTGCCCAGACCACGCGGTCGTGGCGGGCGGTGGCGCCCTGCGGATGGTAGGAAGCGCCCAGGACCGGCCAGCGGCCGCCGCCGGACATGTCGAGCTGCGGGCAGAGTTCCTCGACCTGCCGCGGCCCGACGAACTCGGTCTCCGCGCCGAACTCGGTGTTCAGCTTCGCTCGCATCCGTTCGGCCCGCATCGCGGCCTCGGAGTGGGCCATCCACAGAATCCCCTTCTGCTGGTGCATGAGCCAGCGGTCGGTTTCCTCTTCCAGGCCCCGGTAGAGGTCGACGCTGCGCTGGTAGAAGCGGACGGCGGCGGGGATGCCGTAGTTGGCGCGGATGATCGTCGTGTTCCGACCCGAGTTGCCGCCGCCGATGTAGCCGCGATCGAACACGCCGATGTTCGTGATGCCGTGGCGGGTCGCCAGGTAGTAGGCGGTGGCAAGGCCATGGCCGCCGGCGCCGACGATGACGACGTCGTAGCTCTTCTTCGGCGCCCGCCAGGTCAGCTTCATCTGGCGTTCTGTGAACTCGTTCACGTCGCGCCCCCGTCGATCGCTGCGAGGGAGGCGGTCAGTCGCCGCTCGAAGGCGGCCTCGAAGGGGGCCGGTGTGAGGATCAGGGTCCTCCCGGCCTCGAACCAGAGCTTGGCCGGAATGCCGGCGACCTCGCCCTGGGCGAGGGCCGGCGTCGCGCTGGGCCGACGCCACTCGCACTCGCGGTCCAGGAACCGCTCGGCCGTGGTTCCATCGAGCCAGACGTAGCTGAACGCGCTCTCGCGCTCGACGATCGCGTGCGGGTCGCCGGCGACCTCGAAGTCCGGCGTCGCCGTCACGAGGAGTTCGTCGGGAGCGGTGCGGAAGGTGAGCGCGCCGGCTGACCAGGGCGGTCGCTCGATCAGTGAGTCGAGGGCCCCGGGCGTGGCCGACACGCGGGTCGCTTCGAGCCGGCGGAGCCGCGGCCGCTCGGCTGGGGCACTGGCGGCGAGGTCGGTTGCGTTCGGACTGGCAACCGGGAACTCGCGGACGTTCTCCGGTGATTCGGTCGTGACGTCGACCGCTGCCCGCGCCCGCTCTCCCTGCGGGTCGTACGTCGGGCCGTCGACCCGGCGGGCCGGGCGGCCATCGACCGTGACCTCGCGGGGCAGGCGACCCTCCGCGTCCAGGTAGAGCCAGCCGAGCATCGTCGCGCCGACGCCTGCCGCCGTGCCCGTGTCTGACGTCACGTAGCCGGCGTAGCGGTCTCCGTCGTGGATGGCCGCGCCTTCGACGGGCGGAGCTTCGGCTGTTCCCGGCGGCGGCGGATCGTCGGTCCGGAGCGTGACCAGCCGCTTGTCGAGCGGCTGTTTGTTCGTCCGCAGGACGGCCCGACGGCCGACGAAATCACCCTTGTCCAGGTTGACCGCCCACTCGTGGGCGAGTCGGCGCGGGGTCGAGTCGTAGTCCGTGTCCTGGCCGATGACGATGTGGCCCTTCTCGAGCCGCAGGCGGAGCAGGGCTTCGAGTCCGTGCGGTTGGACGCCGAACGCGGCGCCCGCCTCGAGCAGCCGCCGCCACAGCTTGCGGGCGTCGGCGGCCGGATGGTGGAGCTCGTAGGAGAGCTCGCCGGTGAAGCTCAGGCGAACGATCCGGCATTCGACGCCGGCGACGCGCACTCGCCGGTGGCGGCCGAACGCGGGCAACCTCCGGGCGCCGGCGCGCGCGAGCAACCTGGCCGCCTGGGGTCCGCTGACGTTGATCGCCGCCAGCGAGGCTGTCTGGTTCAGGATACGGACGTCGCAACCGAAGGCCTCGGCCCAGTCGCGCATCCACAGCTCGAAGAAGCCGGACCCTCCGGAGGTCGAAGTCAGGAAGAAGCGGTCGCCTGCGCCCTGGTCCGCCTCCCGGAAGAGCATTCCGTCGTCGAGCAGGTGAGCCCGTTCGTCCAGCATGAGGACATAGCGGCAGCGGCCGGGACGGATCGTCGCGACCCGGGTGGGGACGATCCGCTCCAGGAACGCTTCGGCGTCCGGCCCGGAGATGGCCATCTTGCCGAGCGAACTCACGTCGCCGAGCGAGACGCGCTCGCGTACGGAGCCGTACTCGTCGTCCTGCCGGCCGTAGGTCCAGGGTCGCCACCAGCCGCCGGCGCGGTCCATTCGCGCGCCGAGCCGCAGGTGCTCGTCGTGGAGCGGGGAGCGGGCGGTCACGGAGGTGTGCGCGCCGGCGGCCAGCTCCCGTACCGTCAGTTGCCGGTTCAGTGGCCGGGCCGTGAACGCGGGCTGAAGGCGGCCACCTCGCTCGAGCAGGAAGCTGCGCAGGTAGGGCAGGCAGACGCCGCCCTGGCAGGTGCCGGTGCCGGCAAGTGTCGCGCGCTTGAGCAACTCCATCTCGTGGAAGCCGCGCTCCCAGACGTCGCCCAGGTCGGCGACGGTGACGCCGCTGCACGGGCACACCGTGCCCTCCCGGGGGCAGGACGGCAGTTCCGGTTCCATCGCGGCGCCGCCGACGACCCGCACCGGCAGGTCGGAGGCCATCCGCGCCAGCGCGTTGCGCGGATGGCGGCCAAGGCCGAGGACGGCCGTGTCGCATTCGATCCGCTCTTCGGTTCCATCGGCGTCGCCGTGTCTTCGCAGGACGACCGCCTCGACCTGGCCGTCACCGTCGAAGCGGACGAGCTCCCAGCCCCCGTGGCCGAGCGGAAAGTGCCCTGCGAGGGAGCCGCTCGGCAGTTCGCCGGGCGACTCGCCGACGGCGACGGCGCGGCCGAGGTCGATGCCCGCGGCGACAAGCGCCGCGGCTGCCCGCGCGGTGACGAGGCCCTCCAGGTCGCTGCCCGGAACGACGGGCTGGATCTCCGCGGCGCCCGTGGCGACGACGATCTCCCGCCTTGGGTGGACGTGGAGCACCCGCCCGCCGCCGTCCGCCGCGACGACCAGCGGCCCGGGATAGACCCCGGTGACGTGCTGCCCATCCCTGGCGTCCAGGGTGACCACATCGAAACCCGCCTCCCGCGCTTCCCGCGCGGCCTCCCGGCCGGAGGCGCCTTGTCCGATGATCACCGTGTCGCAGTGGACATGACGCACCGGCGCCGCGCTTCGTGTCGGCGAGCCTCCCTGATCGGAGAGCAGGGCCGGCCCCTCGTCGCCGACGTGGTCGCACGTCACCCTCATGCCGGCCTCGGCCTTCACCTGGCAACTCCTCGTGTAGGCCACGCCGTCGACCGTCACGAGGCAGTTCGGGCAGTCCCCGCCAAGGCACAGGCAACCCCCGCCGGTCGGATGCAGCCCGACCCGCAGCATGGCGACCAGCAGACTGTCGCCCCCCTGGGCCTCGATTCGCTGCCCGTCCACCAGAAGAGTCGTCATCCGGATGAGATGGTACGACGGATCCGGACGTGAGCAGCAACGCCGACCAGCCCGTTCGGGTCAGGAGGGGGGGCGGCTGCCAGGTGCGCCTGAGCGAGCGACTGCCGCCGACGCTTCGGGAACCACCGACCGACCGAAGCGAGCGAAGCCGAGTGCGCGCACCCCCTCCCATCACCTCTCAAGCGCGCACGTCATCCTGGCAGCCGCCCCCCCTCCTGACCCGAACGGGCGGCCGCCTCGACAACGCTACGATTGCGGCCGGCCATGACTGTCTCCCCCCCCGGCGCCCTTGAAGGTCTAGTCGTCCTCATAACCGGTTCGACCCGCGGTATCGGCCGGGCGGCGGCCGAGGCCGCCGCCGCTCTCGGCGCGACGGTCGCCGTCCACGGGCGGGAACTCGCCCGGGTCGAGGCTGTCTGCGGCGAAATCGACGCGGAGAACGCTCTCCCGTTTGCCGCGGACTTCGACGACCCCGAGAACGCTTCGGCCCTGGTCGAGCAGGTAGTCGAACGCTGCGGCGGGATCGACGGCCTGGTCAACAACGCGGGCGGCGGCCGCCCGGTCGCCTTCCGCGGCCTCGACCTGGAGTCGTGGCGTGCGACCCAGCGCGTCAACCTGGAGGCCACGTTCGCCGCGTCTCGCGCCGCCTACAAGGTGATGCGCAAGGCGCGGAGCGGCAGCATCGTGAACGTGGCGTCACTGGCCGCGCACGGTCCTGGTGGCTGGATGGGCGCGGACTACGCGGCCTCGAAAGCCGGCATGGTCAGCCTGACCCGCAGTCTCGCCCTGGAGGCTGCCCGCTTCGGCGTCCGCTGCAACGCGGTGTCGCCGGGCTTCATCGAAACGGACATGACGACCGAGCTCTCCGAAGACCAGCGGCAGCGACTGCCCGTGCCGCTCGGGCGCCTGGGGACGCCGGCCGAGGTCGCCGCCTGCGTCACTTTCCTGCTTTCGCCCTTGTCGTCGTACATCACCGGCCAGGTGATTCACGTCAACGGCGGGTTGTCGATGTATGGCTGAGCCTCGTCGGGTGGCGGTCACCGGCCTCGGCGTCGCCTGCGCCGTCGGCACGGATGTCGAGTCGTTCGGCGCCAGCCTGTTCGCCGGCAGGGGCGGCATCGCCGAACTCCAGTCGCTCGACACGTCGGAGATGAAGGTCGGTATCGGCGGGGAAGTCGAACCAGACTTCGTCGCCTCCGGCCTCAAGCGTCTGCGCCGCCGGCCGACGGACCGCGCGGTCGACCTGGGCATCGTGACGGCCGCCCAGGCGCTCGAGGACGCGGGACTCATCGACGGCGCTCCGCCCTACGAACCCCAGCCGGTGGCGGTGATCCTGGGTACGGCGGTCGGCGCGGCCGAGAGCAACACGACGCTGCAGCAGCGCTTCGCGGAGCGCGGCGTCCGGGGCCTGCGGCCGACCAGCGTGCCGCGGGTGATGGACAACGCGATCTCGGGCGGCGTCTCGATCCACTTCCGGCTGACGGGCGCCAACTACGTCGTCATCTCGGCCTGCACGTCCTCGACCAACGCGATGGGGACGGCCTACCGGATGGTGCACGACGGTTACGCCGACACAGTGCTCACCGGCGGCGCCGACGGCTTCTTCGACCCGTTCTACTACGGGGTCTGGAACAACCTGGGCGTCATGTCGAAGAACCCCGATCCGGCGCGGGCCTGCCGTCCGTTCGACGCCGGCCGCGACGGCTGCGTGCTCGGCGAGGGCGCCGGCATGCTGGTGTTCGAGTCGTGGGAGCGGGCACGCGCCCGGGGGGCGCGGATTCGCGGAGAGGTCCTCGGCTACGGGGAGTCCTCCGATGCCACCCACCTGACCAGCCCGAGCGCCGCGGGGCAGGCCGTGGCGATGCGGGCCGCTCTGGCGTCGGCCGGCATCGATCCTTCCGACCTCGGCGCGGTGAACGCCCACGGCACCGCCACGCTCGCCAACGACGTCTGCGAGAGCGAGTCGATCTGCGCGGTACTGGGCGCCGCGGCCGAACGGGCGCCGGTCTCCGCCAACAAGTCCTATTTCGGCCACACCCTGGGGGCGTCCGGCGCGATCGAGTCGGTCGCGGCGCTCCTCGGCATCGAACAGGGCCGGTTGCCGGCGAATCTCAATCTCGACAATCCGGATCCGGAGTGCAGCGTGCGTCTGGTGGGCGGCGATGCGGAGGCGCTCGAACGGCCCTTCGTGATGAAGAACAGCTTCGGCTTTGGCGGTAGCAACGGCGTGCTGGTGCTGGGGCCGGGCGAGTGAACCTGGTGGCGCCGGCCCTGCGGCGGACCGGTGGACCGCCGCAGGCTGATCGGCGATAGTCTCTCGCCGATGGATGCCGAAGGCGCCTCCGAAACCCTCGCCCGGTTGCGGGACGTGCTGCGCGACAGCGCGGTCGAGGAGCACGACTGGGACGCGGTGGTTGGCGAGACGCCGATCGAGTCGCTCGGTTTCGATTCCCTGACCATCCTCGACGTGCTCTACGACGTGGAGGAGGAGTTCGGGATCGCGCTCGATCCGAAGCAGGTCGTGAAGACCCGCACGGTCGGCGAGATCATCGCTTTGCTGGAGCAGAACGGAGCCTGAGTCTCGGGCCAGGCCCGGTGCTCCACTTCCTCGAATACTGGGCGGCGCGGCTGGCGCTGCTGGGGGTCGACCTGCTGCCGGCGGCCGCCGCCTCCCGCTGGGCCGCGGTGCTGGGTTCGCTGTGGTGGACGGCCGACCGGCCGCGGCGTCGCGTGGCGATCTCGAACATTCTGCGCGCGGGCGTCGCCGGCGACAGGCGGCAGGCGCGCGCCATCGGCCGCGGCGCCGCCCGCCACATGGGCATGGTGCTGGTCGAGTCGATGAAGTCGGAGTTGGTGCTCGACGACCCGGAGCGGCTGCGGGTCGACATCCCGGACGACGTGGCGGCGATACTGGAGGATCCGGACCGCGGCCTGATCGTCGTCTCCGGTCACTTCGGCAACTGGGAGATCGCGGGACAGTGGCTTTCGCGCTACAAGCCGGTCGCGGGCATCTCCCGGCCGATGAACAACCCGCGGGTGCAGGAACTCGTGCTCAGCCGGCGGCAGCGGCGTCGGTTCCGGATGATCCCGAAGTACGACCCGGACCCGGGGCGCTTCCTCAAGCTCTTGGGCAACGGCGAGATCCTGGCTTTGCTGGTCGATCAGCACGCCCGCCGGGGGATCGACGCGCCGTTCTTCGGCCACCCGGCGAAGACGCACACGACGGCCGCGATGCTGCACCTGGTCGCGCGGACGCCACTCACGTTCCTGGTCTGCCGCCGGACGGCGCCGATGACCTTCGAGCTGAGCTTGTCGCCGCTGATCGAGCAGCCCCGCAGCGGCGACCGGAACGCCGACGTCCAGGCGATCATCCGAACCCTGAACGCGCGTCTGGAGGAGGCGATCCGCCGCGACCCGGACCAGTACCTCTGGGGCCACCGCCGCTGGCGCGAAGGGTCGGTGCAATAGAGTGAACCGATGAACGGCCCGCTTCGGTCTCGTCGCTTCCGCTGGCTTCCCGGTTCGTTGATCTTCCTCCTGCTTCTCGCCCTCGGCGGCGCTCTTGCCGCGGCGCCGGCGTCCGAACAGGAGGCCGAAGCCGGCGAGGCCGATCGGACCGCCCCGGAAGGCGACTTCGACGAGCAGATCGTCGTCATCGGTCTGGCTCCGCTCGACTACGTGGGCGAGTCGCCCGACCGCGTGCCCTGGACCGTTCACCGGGTGGCGCCGCGAGCGCTCGACCTGTCGGCGGTGTCCGGCGTCGGCGCCCTGCTGGAGGCGGAACTACCCGGCGTGAGCCTGGCGCCCGCGCAGGGCAGCGCCCTGCAGTCCGACGTGCTCTATCGGGGCTTCGGCGCCTCGCCGCTCCTGGGCGCGAACCAGGGCCTCTCCGTCTACGAGGACGGCGTGCGGGTGAACGAGGTCTTCGGCGATGTCGTGGCCTGGGACCTCGTGCCGACGTTCGCGGCGGAACAGGTGGAACTCCTGCCGGGCGCCAATCCGATGTTCGGCCTGAACACGCTCGGCGGGGCGCTCAACCTGAACACGCGCAGCGGCTTCGACTCGGAACGGTTCGACCTGACGCTCGAGGCCGGTTCCTTCGGCCGCCGGGCGGGCGAGTTCGGCGCCGGGGGCGTATTCGGCCCCGATAACGACTACGGCTGGTTCGTCGGCGGTCGCTCCTTCGAGGAGGACGGTTGGCGCGACTTCTCGCCCAGTTCGCTGCGGCAGGCGCTGGCGAAGGTCTCGCATCGCGGCGAGCGCGAGCGGATCGACTTTGCGGTTGGCGTCGCGGACAACGACCTCATCGGGAACGGCGTGACGCCAGTGGAACTGCTGGAGATCGACCGCGCCGAGGTCTTCACGCATCCGGACCAGACCTGGAACGAGCTGTTCTTTCCGCGGCTGCGCGTTGGCCGGATGATCGGATCGGGGCTTGAACTCGAAGCGCAGATCTACCTTCGCGCGAACGACGTCGCGACCTACAACGCGGACGCCTTCGAGGGTGACGACGATGATGACGACGATGATCACGGTCACGACGACGACCACGATGACGACGACGATCACGACGGCGATGACGATCACGACGGCGATGACGATCACGACGAGTTCGGCGCGGTCAACAACCGGAGCCGCACCGACCAGGAAGGCCTGGGCGCCTCGATCCAGATCTCCGGTCTGACTGGCTCGGGCCGTTGGCTCGCCGGCGCCTCGTGGGACGGCGGGCGCGCCGACTTCGCCTTCGAGACGGAACTCGCATCGCTCACCGACTCGCGGACGACGATCGGCAGCGGCATGCTGCTTCCCGGTTCCGAAGTCGGACTGAGAGCCGACACCGGCCACGCCGGCCTGTGGGCGCTGCGGCACTGGACGACTGCCGGCGACCGGCTGACGTGGACCCTCCAGGCCCGCTACAACGACAGCCGGATCGAGCTCAACGATCAACTGGGCACGGCGCTCAATGGCGACCACAGCTTCTCACGACTCGTGCCTTCGGCGGGCTTCGTCTGGGAGGCGCGGGCGGAAGGTCGATCCTCGATGCTCCTGTTCGGCAACCTCTCGCAGTCGTCCCGCGTGCCCACCCCGGTCGAACTCACTTGCGCCGATCCGGACGACCCGTGCCGGTTGCCGAACGCCTTCGTCGCCGACCCGCCGCTCGACCAGGTGGTGACGACGAGCGCGGAGCTCGGCCTGCGCGGCAGTCGAGGTTCCGTGCGCTGGAGCGCGGCCCTCTTCCACAGCGACAGCGCCGACGACATCATCTTCGTATCCAGCGGCGCGGGGACCAGCGCCGGCTACTTCACGAACGTCGACGCGACCCGGCGGCAGGGGCTGGAGTTGTGGATGCGCGGCAGCCACGGCCGGCTGAACTGGGACGCTTCGTACACGCTGCTCGACGCGACCTTCCAGGACCGCCTCACCCTGTCGAGTCCGCCGCACCCGTTGGCCGAGCAAGGGGAGATCGAGGTCGAGCCGGGCGACTTCCTGCCCGGCGTGCCGCGGCGCCAGTTCCGGGCCGGCGCCGACCTGAGAATCGGCGGCCGGGCGGTGCTCGGCGCACGGCTGCTCGGCGATTCGACCCGCTACCTGCGAGGCGACGAGGCGAACCTGCTGGAGCCGGTCGGATCCGCGTGGCGTGGCGATCTGTGGAGCCGCATCGAACTCACGCCCTCGCTCGACCTCGATCTGGAGGTATCGAACGTGACGAACCGCGAGTACGCGACGTTCGGCGCCTTGGGCGAACCGGACGAGGTGCTGGGCGACGGCTTCGACAATCCGCGCTTCCTGAGCCCGGCCGAGCCGCGTGCGTTCCGCGCGTCGCTGCGGTTTCGCCTCTGAAGGCGGCAGCCGACGGTCCGGACTCTGCTGATAATGTCCCGGCGGTGCGCGTGAAAGACGGTCCTTCGGTGGCTGGCAGGGTGTTGGCCCTTGCTTTCACGTTCGGGGCGTTCGGCGCGCAACCCGGCACGGCGGCGGATTGCCGCCCCGAGAGAACCGAGGGCCCGGTAACCATCGAATCCTGTAAGATCGATGGCACCGAGTTCCGCCTGCTCCGAGCCGAGACGGTCGTGCAGGGGTCGATTCCGTCGGCGGTCGCCATGCTGGAGGACGCCGAAGCCTGTCCCGAGTGGCAGGGGATCTGCGAAGAGGAACGCGCGACGTCAATGGAGCAGCCGTTTCAGTCCCTGCGCCACCGCGTTTCCGGCAAGGGGCTCTCGCGGCGGGTCACGATCGTCCGTTCGGGCTGGTTGCGCACGAGCGACGGCCGCGTGATCAACGACGTAGCCGGCGCGGACGATCTGACGCCCGATTTCGAGGGCAAGCGCGTGCTCTGCATGTATCTGCGGTGGATCCTGATCCCGGGCGACGAAGAAGGAACACTCAGAGTCGTCCAGGAAACGGTCAGCGACCCGCAGGTCCCCGGCGGTCTCGGACGGATGCTCGCCAACCGGGGCGCCATGAGCGCGATGATGGAGAGCTTCACGAACTTCGGTCCGCAGCTCGGCGACGCCAGGTACGCGAGCGGCCCGGACGCCATGTCAGTGCCGCTCGTGGAAGAGGAGCTGCCGGACCTCGGAGAAGAGTTCGTCGCCTGTCAGGCGGCGCGGCAGTAGCCGTTTCGCCGACCTAGTGGCATGACCCGTCGCCGGACCATGACCAGGGCGGCCCTGCTTGCGCTGGTCGCGCTGTTCCTCTCGTCGGGCCTGTGGGCGCACGGCGTCGCCGACCAGGACGAGGTCTTCCTGACGAATAACGAGGGGCTCGCGGTCGGGCCCTACATGTACCTGGGCGCCAAGCACATGGTGACCGGGTACGACCATCTCGCGTTTCTCGCGGGGGTCATCTTCTTCCTCTACCGGTTCCGCGACGTCGCGCTCTACGTCACCCTGTTCGCGGTCGGCCACAGCGTCACCCTGCTGGTCGGCGTGCTCGGCGGCATCCACGCGAATCCGTTTCTGATCGACGCGATCGTCGGCCTGTCGGTGGCGTACAAGGCGTTCGAGAACCTGGGAGGGTTCCGGGCTCTGGGGGTCAGGATCGATACGCGGGCGGCAGTGCTCGTGTTCGGGCTGTTCCACGGCTTCGGCCTGGCGACCAAGCTGCAACCGGTGGAGATCTCGGGCAGCGGGCTCGTCGGGAACATCGTCTCCTTCAACGTCGGCGTCGAACTCGGGCAGTTCGCCGCCCTCGCGATCATCCTGCTGAGCTTCAACCTGTGGCGGGCCAGCGGCCGCTTCCAGTCTCACGGCTACGCGGCCAACGCGGCGCTGATGACGGTCGGCTTCCTGCTCGTGGCCTACCAGTTGACGGGGTACTTCTTGTCATGACGGATTCCTCTCCGGCTCCAGGCGGCGATCTCGGAACGCCGCCGCTTCAAAGACTGATGAAGACGCTGGCGATCACGCTCGCCGCCGCCGCGGTCGTCTTCGTGGTCGTCATCCTCCCCGCCGAGTACGGCATCGATCCCACCCGCATCGGCGGCCTGCTCGGCCTCGACCGGCTCTACGAAGCGGCCGGCACCGAGCCGATGGCGGAGGCGGAGGAGGGGCTTTCGGCTCCGATGGCCGGCAACCGCGAGCTGCGGGCCGAGACGGTCACGATCGAGATCGGCGCCAACGAACAGATGGAGTACAAGTTCCAGATGATCGAGGGCATGACGATCGTCTACTCCTGGCAGACGGACGGCGGCGCGCTCTACTCGGACTTCCACGCCGACCCCTTCAACGACCTGGACGACGTGCCGGTCCGCTACGCCGAGGAGGTCGACGTCACGGGAGGCCGGGGCGGCCTGACCGCGGGCTACTCCGGCAACCACGGCTGGTTCTGGCTCAACGACAGCGACACGCCGGTCACGATCGAACTCGACGTGCGCGGTTTCTTCACGAACATGAGAGAGATCGGCCGGGCGCCGGCCGGTACGGAACATCTGGACTCGGAGGCCTACGAATGAAGCTCTACTGGTGCCCGCAGACGCGGTCCAGCCGCGCCGTCTGGATGCTCGAGGAGGCGGGCGTCGACTACGAGCTCGTGCATTGCGACATCACGAAGCCGGAGCGGACCCCGGAACACCTGGCCGCGAGCCCGATGGGCAAGGTGCCGGCGCTCGAGGACGGCGAGGTGAAGATGTGGGACTCGGCGGCGATCTGCCTCTACGTCGCGGATCGCTACGCCTCCGGCCGGCTGGCGCCGGCGCTGGACGATCCGGCGCGCGCCCGCTTCGTCCACTGGCTCATCTACTCGCCCGCGATGATCGAGCCGGCGATGTTCGAGTCGGGCCTGCGGACCGTTGTGCCGGAAGAGAACCAGGCGGAAGCGTTCCATCCCGGCCGGCTGGGCTGGGGCAGTTTCGCGAAGACGATCGAGGTCTGGGAACAGGGCCTGGGCGATGGCCCGTGGATCCTCGGCGACGAGTTCAGCGCCGCCGACGTGATGCTCGGCAGCAGCGCCGTCTTCCTGCGCATGTTCGGGATGCTTCCCGAGTCGCCGGTGCTCGAGGCCTACGGCGACCGCTGCATGGCCAGGCCGGCGTTCCAGAAAGCGCAGGCGGCGGAGGTTCCCGGCTGAGCAACCGATGAGCGAGGCCGGCGACCCGACAGTCCGTGGCGGTCCGATCGCCTTCATGGCGAGCAACCCGATTGCCGCCAACCTCCTCATGGTCTTCCTGCTGTTGGCCGGCCTGCTGGCGTCCGGTCAGCTCGTCCAGGAGATGCTCCCGGACGCGTCTCTGGATCGCGTTCAGGTCATGGTGCCGTACCCGGGCGCCGCCCCGCAGGAGGTCGACGAAGCGATCGTCCGCAAGATCGAGGAGGAGCTCGGGTCCCTGGACGGCGTCAAGCGGATCGAGGCCTCCGCCTCCGAAGGGCTCGGATCGGTCACCGCCGAGTTCACGAGCGGCACGGACATCGATCGCGCCCTCAACGACGCCAAGGCGAGGGTGGACCGCATTCCCAGCTTCCCCGCGGGAGCGGAACGGCCCGAGGTGCGGGAGGTGACGAGCCGGCAGAGCGTCATTCGCCTCCTGGTTCACGGCGACGTGCCGGAACGGACGCTCAAGGAGCTGGCGTACGACATCGAGGATGGCATCGCGGCGCTTCCCGAGGTGTCCTACGTGGACACCAGCGGCTACCGCGAGTACGAGATCTCGATCGAGGTTCCGTCGCACCGGCTGCGGGCCCTGGGTCTCACCCTGGGTGACATCGCCGGTGCCGTGCGGCGGGGTTCGATGGACCTCTCCGCGGGGAACATCTCGACGGGCGGCGAGGAGATCCGGGTCCGGACGATCGGCCAGAACTACGGGCAGTACGACTTCGAGGAGATCATCGTCCTGTCCCGCCCCGACGGCACCTCGCTTCGCCTGGGCGACATCGCCGACCTGCGCGACGGCTTCGCGGACACCGACCTGATCACCCGTTTCAACGGCAACCGGGCCATTCGCGTCGACGTCACCCGAACCGCGGACGAGCAGGTCTTCGAGATCTCCGAAGCGGTGAAGGCTTATCTGGCGGCGGAGGTGATCCCCGCGCTTCCGGCGGGCGTCGGCGTCGAGATCTGGAGGGACGACTCGACGCTGGTCGCCGGCAGCCTGTCGGTCCTGGTCGAGAACGGCCTCCTGGGGCTGCTTCTCGTCTTTCTGGCCCTGACGTTCTTCCTGGAAATCCGCCTCGCGCTATGGGTGGCCGCGGGGCTGTCGGTCGCCCTGGTGGGAACGCTCTGGGGCATGCAGATGCTGGGCGTCTCCATCAACATGTTCTCGATGATGTCCCTGGTGCTCGCGCTGGGGATCGTCGTGGACGACGCGATCGTCGTGGGCGAGAACATCTTCGCGGAACGAAGACGGGACCGCGACGGGCTGACGACGGCGATTCGGGGCGCGCAGCGCATGAGCGCTCCCGTCATCTTCTCCGTGTTGACCACCGTGACGGCCTTCTGCGCCCTGCTGACCGTTCCGGGCTCCACCGGCAAGATCATGAGGAGCGTGCCGCTGGTCGTCATCATCATCCTGATGATCTCGCTGGTGGAGTCGCTGCTGATCCTGCCGCGGCATCTCTCGCACCTGCCGCCGCCCGGTCGAACCGCCTCGACGGCGGCCGGCCGCCGGTTGTTGCGGATTCAGCGCGGAGTCGACCGGGGGCTGCAGCGGCTGATCGACGGTCCGCTGGACCGGGGCCTTCGTCTTGCCACGGACCATCCGCCGATCGTGCTGGCGACGGCCGCGGGCGCGGTCCTGCTCGTGACCGTCCTGATCGGTTCCGGACTGGTCAGGGTGGAGTTCCTGCCGCAGGTGGAGGGCGACGTCATCGCGGCGAACTTCGAGTTGCCTACCGGATCGCCGGCGGAACGGACCGCGGCGGTCGGGGAGCTGGTGGAGCAGACGGGGCGCCGCATAGCAAAGCGGCTGGCGAGCGAGCATCCGGGCAGCGCCGCCGCGGACGACTGGAACAGCGCCATCACCGTCGGCGAATCGGCGGAACTCTTCAATCCGCTTCGCGGCGACCGGGCGTCGGTTCCGCGCAGCCATGTCGGCGCGGTCCAGTTCGCGCTTCCGGAAGGCGCCGCCGTGCCGGCCAGTGAGTTCGAGCAGTTGTGGCGGGAAGAAACTGGCACCGTGCAGGGAACGAGGCACCTCGTCTTCTCGTCGGGGGCGCTGGAACTCCCGCCGCCCGTGTACCTGGAACTCTCGCATCCAGACCCCGTCGAGCTGGAGGCGATCGCCCAGGAGTTCGTCGAGGAGTTGCAGAAGGTCGACGGCGTGTTCGATATCCGCACGAATCAGGACGACGGATTCAGGGAGGTGCAACTGGAACTCAAGCCGCCGGCCCGCACGCTGGGGCTGACGCTGGAGGACCTGGCGCGGCAGACGCGATCCGCCTTCTTCGGCAGCGAGGCCCTCAGGGTGCTCCGCGGCCGCGAGGACATGCGGGTGTACCTCCGGCTGCCGGAGCAGGAGCGCAGTTCGATCGCGGACCTCGAACGGTTCGTCGTGCGCACGCCCGGCGGCTCGGAGGTGCCGTTGAAGCACGTCGCTTCCGCCGAGTTCGTGCGGTCATCCACCGCGATTCACAAGGTCGACGGCCGGCGGGTGGTGACGGTCACGGCCAACGTGGACCCGGATGTCGTCACCGGTCAACTGATCACGCCCGCCCTGGAGCGGGACATCCTGGCCCCGCTCGCGGCCGAGCACCCGGGCTTCGGCTACGGAGTCGGGGGCGAGCAGAGGCAGCAGAGGGAGATCATCGGCGCCCTGTCGGGCTCCATGCTGGTCGTGTTCATCATCATCTTCGCCCTGATCGCCATCCCCTTCGGGTCCTGGACTCAGCCGCTCATCATCATGGCCGCCATTCCACTGGGCCTGGTCGGCGCCGTCGTGGGCCATCTGCTCCTGGGCCTCAGTTTCGGCTTCATGTCCGTGCAGGGCCTGGTCGGCTGTACCGGAGTCGTCGTGAACGACTCGCTCGTGATGGTCACCTTCATCAACGAGAAGAGAGCCGCCGGCCTGGCGCCGCAGGAGGCGATCATCGCCGGCGCCAAGGCCCGCGTCAGATCGATCCTTCTGACCTCGGTGACCACGTTCGTCGGCGTGGCTCCGCTCGTCTTCGAGACGGACCCCGCGACCGTCCATCTGGTTCCGCTGGCGGCGGCGCTCGGCTTCGGCATCCTGATCGCCACGCCGCTGCTCATGCTGGTCGTTCCGGCACTGGCGATGCTGCACGTGAGGCTTCAGGCTCGACTTCGCCTCGTGACGGGCGCCGCCGCGACGGAGCGTCAGCCGAGTGCTGCCTGACCCCGCAGGGGAACGGCATTACCAGGGGGGATTGCGAAGCAATCCCCTTTTACCAGGGGGGATTGTAAAGCAATCTCCTTTACCAGGGGGGATTGCGGAGCGATCCCCTTTACCAGGGGTTCTGTTTCTCGGCCTTGACGTGGTCGGGCATCCTGTAGCTGAGGCCCCCCTCGTCGTACACGGAGATCTGGAGAAGCTGCGTGATGTTGTTGGCCCGGAGCGTCTCGGCGCCGGACCAGCGCCGCAGCAGGCGCTGTCTGGCCCGGAACAGTCCGAGCGTTCCGACGTGCCAGGGTCGTTGCTTCGGGTACCCGAAGCCGTCGGCGAGTTGGTTGCCGATGAGCGCTCGCGAAAGGCGGTACGCCAGTTTCACGATCTTCTTCTTTTCGGCCTCGTCGGTGATCTGCGCAACGGACGGGATCGACTGGATCAGCGTGTTCGCCAGGTATCGAGACTCCTCGCTCGGCGGCGGCTCGCAGAGGTAGGCCACCTCGTACACCTCCTCGGCCTCCTTGGCGGAGGAGTACAGGATGCTCTCCGGAACGCCCATGAGGTAGCCGGAGTAGCGCCAGACGTCCATGACGCCCTTGCGTTCTTCCTCCGAGAATCTGGCGCCCAGGAGCGTCGAGTAGTCGAGCAGACGCTTCGAGAACACGGAGATCGCATAGCCCAGGTGCGCGGCGCTCAAGGGAGTGCCCCAGGCCTCGTGGTCCCAGTCCGGGGATTTCGCGAGCAGACTTCTCATCCGCCCGTGCACGAAGCGGACACGGACGGACAGCTTCCAGCCCTCGCCGTTCCTGTACAGGCCTTTGGGGAAGAAGATGTCCAGCAACTGGCGGTTGTTCTGCTTGAGGCGCCGGGTGGTGTAGTTCACCCTCCCCGTGATGCTGAAGGACTTGGCGATCAACGTCGAGAAGCCTTCGACCAGCACGCCGGTGACGAACGCGCCCAGCATGAGATCCGCGTTCTTGTAGAACGTGCGAATTCCCGGCTCCAGGCCGTCCCAGTCCAGCCAGGTCGGTTCTTCGAGGGTGTCGAAGAAGTCGCGGAGCACCTTGGGCGCGTTGCACAGAGTGTCGCCCTCCCACTCGATGATGGCGCGAATGTAGCGGTGCAGATCCGCTGGCCGCAGATCGGAGAGCTCCTCCAGGACCGGGTCGAGTTCGGGGTCGCCGATGGTCGTGTGGCGGATGTAGTTGTCCACACCCTCCGGATCGGTCGGCCGAACCCGCGGATACGACTCCGAGTACGCCGATGGCACTCTCATGGAGTCCGGCATCCTACGTCACGAGCCTCCTGCCGCCGTCTGAACCGCCATGCCCTCGGTGGCGAGCCGGACGCCGCCGGTGACAACCGGTTGATTCAAGTCGAGCGCTCCGGTGACATACGCGACGTTGTCGGAACGCTGCAGGACCCGCACCGGCACGATCGCCACCTTGCCGTCCCGCACTGCCCAGACCTCGTCACCGGTTCTGAGCGCCGAGTCCGGCACCTTGAAGTACCGCTCCGGGGCGAGACCCTGAAGCTCCACGTCCACGAACTTGCCGACCAGCAGAGGTGGAACCGTGCCGGGGTCGAGACCGGGGTCTACTGGCGAGCCGCTCGAAAAGGGCCTCGGAACACGAACGATCACGTCGATCGTCCGTGTCTGTTCGTCCAGCGTGACGGCGCCCCGATCCAGGTAGCCGTCCCAGGCATAGCTCCCGTTGCCGTACTCGGCGATGACGCGCGCCGCGATCCGCGTGTCCGCTTCGCCGGCCCGGAGATCCCAGAGGCCGGGTAACAGGGCGACGGCGTCATCCGAGAGAGGGACCACCACTTCGACCGAGCCGGACGCGTAGAGCCTCCCCACGCTCTGGCCGGCTGCCACGAACTGTCCGACATCCACCGACTCGGAGCGGACGATGCCGTCGAAGGGGGCGCGGATCTCGGTGCGCGCCAGGTTCAGCGCCGCTTCCCTGAGGACGGCGCCGTCCCGCTCCAGGGCCCTTCGGGCTGCCTGGAGCTGAGGTTCCCACAGGGCCAGGGGACTCGGAGCGTCGGAGTTCGCCTCGTTGCCCTCGCGCTCCCTGAATCGTTCGTACTGGGAGCGCGCCACGGTCGCCTCTTCCTCCACTTTCAACAGCTCGACCCGCTGCATGGCGACGTTGGCCCGCGCCTGTTGCACCCGGCCCACATAGTCCGTGTCCTCGAGGCGGAACAGGGGTTGACCCTTCCGGACGCGTCCGCTGCTCTGGAATGCCGGGGCGACCCACACGACCTTTCCGCTGACCTCCGCGGTGACGTCGACCTCCGCCCGCGGTTGAACCGTGCCGGCGGCATGAACCGGGATGGCGCCCTCGCCTGCCTCGACCGGTGCAGTCAGCGCGAAGGGGACCACGGAAGGGGGAGGCCTGGAGGCCGGCTCGGGCCTCAGCAGGACCATCGCGGCTGCGGCGGCAAGGGCCCCGACCAGGATCAGGCCGCCGATGGCCCAGCCAGTCCGTTGACTCATCTGCCGGTGGGTTGGCCTATGGGGCCTCGGCAGCGCCGCTGCGCACCGCCATGCCTTCGGTGGCGATCTGAAGCCCGCCCACGATGACGGCATCGCCCGGCTGGAGAGCGCCGGTGACGTACACCTCGTCGTCGGCCCGCTGCAGGACCGTGACCGGCACGATCGTCACCTTCTCGTCGCGTACAGCCCAGACTTCGTTGCCGGGTCGAAGCGCCGGCCGCCTGACCGTGAACCAGGCGTCCGGCGCGACCCCTTCGAGCTCCAGGTCGACGAACTTGCCGACCAGCAGCGGCGGTCCGCCGGCGCCGGGGTCCTCGTCCCCGTCTTCGCGGCCGCCAGCTTCCGGCACGCCGCTGCCGTAGGGCGCCGGAACCCGCACGATCACGTCGAGGGTGCGGGTCTGCTCGTCCAGCACGCCTTCGACCCGGTCGACGTAGCCGTCCCAGACGTAGCGCCGGCCGCCGTAGTCCGCCAACACGTGAACCGCCACCTCCCGATTCCCGTCGCCGGCCCGCAGATCCCACAGGCCGGGGATGAGCGCCGCGTCGCTGTCGGGAAGCGGCACGACGACTTCGACGGCGTCGGACGCATAGAGCCGCGCCACGCCCCGGCCCGCCGCCACGAACTGCCCCACGTCGACGGACTCGGTCCGCACGACGCCGGAGAAGGGCGCCTTCACCGCCGTTCGCGCGAGGTTCAACGCGGTTTCGGCAAGCGTGGCGGCGTCCCTGGCCAGAGCGGCTTCGGCGGCCTCGAGTTGAGGCTGCCAGAGCGCGAGCGGACTCGCTTCGGAAGCCGCTCCGCTTGCCGCCTGGCGTTCCTTGAACTGCTCGTACTGCTTGCGCGCGACCTGCGCTTCTTCCCTTGCCTTGAGGACTTCGACCCGCTGGAGCGCGACGTTGGCCCGCGCTTTCTCCACTGCCCTCCGGTAGTCGACATCGTCGATGCGGAAGAGCACCTGCCCCTCGCGCACCCGCCCGCCGCTCTGGAAGACCGGGTCGACCCAGACCACCTTGCCGCTGACCTCGGCGGCGACGTCGATCTCCGCCCGGGCCCGCACCGTCCCGGCCCCGAACACGGGGATCGCGCCCTCGCCGGCCCGCGCGGGCGCGGTGATCGCGAAGGGGACTCGGGAGGGCGGGGGTCTGCGTTCCGGTTCGGGCCGCTGGGAGACCAGGAACACGGCAAGACCTGAGGCCCCGATCACTATGGCGCCGGCAACGAGCCAGCCGGTTGTACGACTCATCTGCCCGTCCTACTCCGTTAGTGGTGCCGGTGGTGGTGGCGCCTGGGCCGCCGTCGCGTCGTCCACCGAGTCCGCGGGGGTCCAGGCGCCGCCCAGGGCGCGGTGGACGGTCAGCCGGGAGAGCGCGAGGTCCCGTTCGGCGCCGGCCAGGGCGGACTCGACGTTCAGGCGGGTGAGCAGCGCGTCGAGGAAGTCGGCGTAGCCCCCGATTCCCGCCTCGTATCTCTGGGAGCGGAGCGTCTCCGTCGCCCGGGCCTCTTCCAGGCGGGAGGCGAGCAGGGCATGGCGCCGGCCCTCGTTCCCGTGCACGGCGAGGGCCGTTTCGACCTCGTTGACGGCGGTCACCACGGTCCGGCCGTAGGTCGCCGCGAACTCGCCGAACCGGGCCTCGGCAAGCGCGACGTTGCTGCGCAGCCGCCCGCCCTGGAAGACCGGCGAGAGCAGGTTGGACGCCAGGTTGGTGAACCACTGGTCCACCTTGAACAGGCTGTCGACCTTGGAACTCTGAAGCCCGATCGAGCCGGAGAACGAGAGGGTTGGAAGAAGCTCGGCGCGCCGCGCGTCGACCTGGAAGCGGGCCGCTTCGAGCCGGTGTCTCGCCGCCCTGACGTCGGGCCGCTGCATGAGCAGGTCGGCCGGGATCCCCGCCGGAACGGGATCGGCCGCGGCCTCGGGTGCGGGCGCCTCGGGCAGCAGTTCCGCCAGATCGTCCCGGTAGCCGCCCAGGAGGACGGCGAGACGCCCCTCCGCGTTCGCCAGCCCGTTCTCGAGCTGAGGCTGGATGGCCTGGGTGTTCCGCAGGTCCTGGCGGATACGGTAGAGGACCGAGGAGTCGGCGAGGCCTCGGTCGTAGCGGGTGGAGGCGACGTCTTCGCGCTCCATCAGGACATCGACCATTCTCTGGCTGATCGCGATTCGCCGGCGAAGGTCGACGATCTCGAAGTAGGCGCCGATCGTCTCCGCGAGGATCCCGATCCTGGCGGTCTGGTAGTCGGACTCCGAAGCGAGATACTCGGCGCCTGCGGCGAGCGCCGAACTCCTGGCGCGCCCCCAGAAGTCCATCTCGTAAGAAAAGTCCGCGCTCAGGGACCAGGTCGTGATCGCGAGCCGCTCCGGCAGCTCGAAGCCGGGCGCCAGCCGTTCCAGGCCAAGTTCCTGAATCTGGGCGCCGAAGCCCGTATTGGTGGGGTTCGTCAGATCGTTGATCCCCGCGCCGGCCTGGACGACCGGCCGGATCGCGGCCCTTGCGATCCGGGCCCGTTCCCGGGCCTGTTCCACGCGCGCGACCGCGGCGGCCATGTCCAGGTTCGAGTCGAGCACGGAGTCGACGATCCGGTCGAGCGCGGGGTCGGCGAACGCCTTCCACCATTCGAGCGGCTCATGGGCGCCGGCGGCCGGGCTCTGCTCGAAGTCCTCCGGCATATCGGCTGCCGGATCGGGCAGCTCCGGCGGCGGCGCCAGGGAGCAGCCGACGTACAGAAATGCAGCGGTAGCTAGCGAGAGCGGGGCAATCGCATTGGACTTCATCAGGCGCTCGAGCGTGGCTCCGCTGAAGGAAAACAGGCGCGACGATACCACGCGCCGGTGGCCGGCATCCTGCCCGCGGCACCGGTAGACTCGTTCGTTCGCTGATGGCAGACCTCGAAGATCTTCTGGTCAAGACGAGCAGGACATTCGCGCTCTCGATTCCCCAACTCGAAGGCGAGACGCGGGATCAGGTGACCCTGGGCTACCTGTTGCTGCGGATCGCCGACACACTCGAGGACGCGGCGGTCTGGAGCCGGGAGCAGCGGGTCGAGGCCCTGTTCCGGTTCGCGGACCTGCTGGACGAGGCGGACCAGGAGACACGTAGCGCGGCCGGAGCCCTGGTGGCGTCCTGGCTCGCCGAGCCGCCCTCGCCGCACGAGGGCTACCTGGAGCTGCTCGAGGCGACGGACGAGGTGCTTTCGGCGTATCGCGCTCTCGACCCGCGGGCCCGGTCGGTGGTCGGTCGCCACGTTCGCCGCACCTGTGTGGGCATGGCGCACATCGTCAGGCGCGCCGACCGGGAGGGCGAGCTTCGCCTGGGGGGCATTCCCGAGCTTCGGGACTACTGTTACGTCGTTGCCGGCATCGTCGGTGAAATGCTGACCGAGCTGTTCCTGCTTGGCGCGCCGCTGGAACGAGTGGCGGAAGGGCTCCGCCGCCGCGCCGCGGCGTTCGGCGAGGCGCTGCAACTCGTCAACATCCTGAAGGACGCCGCCGACGATGCAGGGGAAGGGCGGACGTTCATTCCGACCGCCCGGGACCGGGCGGCGGCCTTCGCGCTCGCTCGCGAAGATCTCGTGATTGCCGGTGAGTACGTGGAGCACCTGCAGCAGGCCGGCGCTCCGCGCGGCTTTCTCGGCTTCACCGGCCTGCCCGTGCGCCTCGCCTGGGCGACGCTGGCCCGAGTCGAGGAGCAGGGCCCGGGGTCGAAGCTGACCCGTCCCGAGGTGGCCGCGCTCGTCGGCGCCTTGCACGCCGACCTGGACGCGGGCCGACCGGCGGGCGGCGCACCCGAGTAGACGGCGCCGGAGAATCCGGCGAGGTGGAGCAGGCATCTTCGTCCCGCCCTACCAGTCCCGCGAATCCTCGTCGTAGAGCGTCGTCGGCAGCGCGTACGAGTGCTCGATTTCGCCCAGATCCGAGGCGTCCAGCAGCGCGTTGAACCGCTTTAGCGAGCGGTTCACGAACAGACGGGGGAACAGTTTCACGGCCGCCTTCTCCGCTCTGTTCCTCAGGAACAGCAGGGGCACCTGCTTGACGAACCTCGACTTCGGGAATCTGAAGGAGTCCGCGAGGTCATTGCCGATCAGCTCTCGTGAAACCTGGTAGATGAAGGCCGCCATCTCGCGGCGTTCCTCGGGTTCGGTGAACCCGAGCAGGATCGGCGCGCTGTTGACGATGCTGTTGGCCATGATGATCGCGTCGTCGTCCGGGGGCGGTTCGCAGGTTGCCGCGATCTCGAACGTGCGGAGCGCCGACGCCTGATCGTGGAACATGATGGCCTCGGGTATGCCCATGACCAGCCCCGTGTATCTCCAGACGTGGACGTAGGCCTCCTTCTCTTCCTGGCTGAAGTCGCCTCCCAGGCGCCCCACGTGGTGCATCAGGCGGCCTGAGAAGGCGGCCGCTCCCAGCAGCATGTGGGCCGCACTGAGCGGCAGTCCGTGCTCGGCTGCGTCCCATTCTTCCGACTGCTTGAGCAACATTCTCGACTGGGCGTGCACGAGCCGGATGCGCAGGCTCAGCTTCCAGGCGTCGCCCCCGGGTTCCAGGCCGCCCGGCATGAACTGCTCGGTCAACTGGAGCGTGTTCTGCTTGAGCCGGCGGACGCCGTTCAGGATGATCCGGCTCCTGATGCGGAACGACTTGCTGATCAGGGTGGAGAAACCCTCGACGATGGCGCCGCCCACGAGGCCGCCGAGGACCATGTCCGAGTTGCGGAGGAAGGCCCGGGTGGCCGTCATGGCGATCTTCGGGTCGAACCAGTCGGGGACGATGGCCGAGGATTCGATGAGTTCCCGGAGAGCCTCGGGCGTGTCCTTCGGTGGATCGTGGTGTTGGTCGACGGTTCTGGAGATCGTGCGGTGAACGTGCTGGGGTTCGACGATCGCGGCCAGTTGTTCGACCGCCTGGTCGGCCAGGGGGTCGCCCTGAGTCGTGTAGCGGATGTAGCGTTCCGCCAGGTCCGGATCCAGCGCCCGGGCAGCCTTGTAGCCGTCGACGTAGCAGGCCGGGATGTCGAAGGCCGGCGTCGGGTTTGCTGTTTCCCTGTTCATGGCGTTCGCGGCTCGCTGGTCGCGAACCTGATTCTAGGAGTATTCGCAGCGGACTCGCTGCGCTGTCGCGCAGGGAACCGGCCGCCCACTGGGTGCGCCGGTGCCCCCGCCGGCATCCGGCGCGCAGCGCCGGTCTCCGGGTGTTCGGCTGCGCTCGCAGAATCGTCGCCGCTTCGCGACGAGTTTTCCTCAGAAGCCGGCGAGGGCGCCGGCGCACCCAGTGGGCGGCCAGTTCCGTGCAAGCATGATGTGTGCACAGCCTGGGAAGCGAGATGTGGTACGGTGTTGCAACTAACGTTCACCAGGATCCGAACCGAGGAGACCCGATCCATGAAGCAGGCGCTCGCTTTGCTGATGATCCTCGCGCTCGCCGCTCCGCTGGCGGCGGCGAACAACAACAACGACGTTCCCCAGGACACGCCGACCTACTACGGCGACGTGCAGACGGTGCTGGAGCAGAAGTGCCAGGTCTGCCACCGCCCGAACGGCGCGAACCTGGGCGGCATGGTGGCGCCGATGGCCTTCACCAGCTACCAGGAGACGCGGCCCTGGGCGCGCTCGATCGCCCGTCAGGTCGAGTCCGGCCTGATGCCGCCGTGGCACGCCGCGCCGCGGCATGCGGGTACGTTCGTGAACGAACGCTCGCTTTCGGACGAGCAGCGGGCCACCCTGATCGCCTGGGCCAGGGGCGGAGCGCCGATGGGCAACGCGGCCGACGCGCCGCCGGCCAAGGTGTGGGAACGCAGCGACGGCTGGACGATCGGCGAGCCGGATCTGGTCATGGACATGGGCCAGGACTTCTTCGTCGAGGATGACGTTCAGGATCAGTACGTCAACTTCGAGACCGTGATCACGGAGGAGATGCTGCCCGAGCCGCGCTGGATCAAGGCGGTCGAGTTCCGTCCGGGCGGCCCGGTCGTGCATCACATCATCGCGCGTCCGTTCGGCGGCATCGCTCCGGGCAACGACCCGACGGTTCACCACGACGGCTTCGGCACGCTGGTCAAGCCGGGAACCACGATCCGGTGGAACATGCACTACCACAAGGAGCCCGGGCCGGGTACCGGCGCCTGGGACCGTTCCTCGGTGGCGCTCCGGTTCTATCCGAAGGACTACAAGCCGGACCACGTGATGCAGAGCAAGTCGATGGGCAAGTTCGACTTCGAGATCCCGCCCGGCGAGTCGAACTACGTCGCCCGGACGACGGCGAAGTTCGACCGCGACGCGCTCCTGCTCGGCTACACGCCGCACATGCACCTGAGGGGCAAGTCGGCCCACTACCTGGCGAAGTACCCGGACGGCACCGAAGAGGTCCTGCTCGACGTACCCCGGTACGACTTCAACTGGCAGACCCACTACAAGTACCCGGCGGGCGGCAAGAAGATCCCGGCGGGGACCGAGATCGAGCTGACGATGTCCTGGGACAACTCGGCGGACAATCCGTCGAATCCCGATCCGACCGCGACCGTCGTCTACGGCGGCCCGACCACCGCCGAGATGATGTTCGGCTTCGTCTCCTACGCCGACGCGGAGCCCGGGTACAACCCGTCCAACACCGGCTTCCTGAATCAACAGCGGTTCAACCGCGAGGACTTCAGGAAGCTGATCAAGGAGCGTTTCGACGTCGACTGGGACTCGCTGAGCGAAGAGGAGCAGGGCAAGCTGTTCCGCCAGCTTCGCCAGCAGCAGCGTCGGAACGCGGACAGCGACGGCAGCGAGGGCACGGTCAGCGGCCGCTGATCCTTCGCAAACGCCCTCGCTTCGGCGAGAATGGGACCCCGTTCCGGTCGAGACGCCTCGGCCGTGACGGGGTTTCGCCGTTATGACCTTGACCGTCCATGTCCTCGGGCTGCTCAGCGTGCTTGGCGCTGCCGTGTTCGGCGCCGCGGGAGTCCCGCGAGGCGCGGTACCGGGACGCAGGATCTGGTTCTTTCCCGCGGCCGGGTTCCTTGTCACCTGGCCGGTCGCGTCCGGGATCGGCGGCGCCGACCCGATGGTCGTCGGCGTGACCGCCACGGCCATCGCCCTGGCTGCCCTGCTCGGACGTCCGCCGCTCTACGTCGCCTCCTTCGCCTCCGGCGCGGCGGCGGCCCTGTGGAGCCGCTACCTGGAGGTCCTGGGCTTGCCGGTCTGGATCACGGTGCCGGTGGCCGCCGCGATGCCGGCGGTGGCGGTCTGGCTGAGCGCGGTCAGACCGGTGTTCGCGCCGCCCCGGCTCCGGGAGGAGGCACTCCTGCTGGTCGTGGCGCTTGGGCTGGCGGTCGCGTTCCTGCCTGAGATCGTCGTCGGCTGGCAGTCGGCCGCGGCGCTCAACACCGGGTTGCTGCGGGATCCTTCGACCGTCGCGCAGCCTGCGGCCTGGGCACTGGTTGCCGCCGCCGCGGCGGCCGTCGCCGGCGGCTTCGTCGCGGCGCGGCGGAGAAGGGCGCCGGCCGTGACCGGACGGAGGCGCCGGTGAATCTCCTCGGAATGCTTGAGAACGGCCTGTTCGCGCTGAGCCAGGTACTCAGGTTGCCGGTCATCCTTCTCCTCTGGGTCTGCGTCCTCTCCGCGTTCTTCCTGGCCGGCGGCTGCGTGTCGGAGTACCTGACCAGGCGGCGCGAGCGCCGCGGATTCGACCTCGACCGCTGGCTCGACCAGGGTCCGGTGCTCTCCGCCGGCACGGCGCGGCTGGAGCAGCTCCCGGCGACTCTGCTCAGCCTGGTCAGCGCGGTGACCGGGCGGCTCGGCGATCCGGGCTTCCGCCACGGCGGCCTGGAACGGGTGTTGCTCGAGCACGAGGCGACCGTCGAGCGGCGCCTGAACGGCTCGCGGCTGCTGGTGCGGGTGGGTCCCAGCCTGGGACTGCTCGGTACGCTGATCCCGATGGGCGCGGCCCTCGCATCGCTGACCGCCGGCGACCTGGAGGCGATGGCCAGCCAGATGGTGGTCGCCTTTACGACCACGGTCATCGGCCTCGCCACCGGCACGGCCGCCTTCGCCGTGCTCGTCGCCCGTCGCGGCTGGGTCGCCGAGACGACGCTTGAACTGCGGTTCCTGGCGGAACGGATGAACGCCGAGCTCGGCGCAGTGGAAGAATGACCCCGCGATGGCCCGGTTTCTGAAGCTCCCGCCTCCGAACGCGCCGATCGAAGAGGACGATCCGCTCGCGGGCGTGGTCAACATCTTCGACGTTTCGGTCGTCTTCATCGTCGGGCTGATGATCGCGCTGTTCTCGGTCTACCGGATCGGCGATCTGATCGACCCGAACAGCGAGGTCACGCTGGTCAAGACGAACGAGGACGGCTTGCGCGAGATCATCGTCAAGCGCGGCACGGAGATCGAGGCCTACGAACTGACGGGCGAGACGCTGGGCGGGGACGGGGAGCGCCTCGGCACCGCCTACCGTCTGGCGGACGGTCAGATCGTCTATGTGCCGGACTAGCAGTCCGTCGGACTTGGCGGCATGGCGTACACTGGGACTCCCCACCATTTTGCAAGTGGGTGTATCGCCCGCGATCGGTGTTGGGCGTTGTTCGGTTTTCCGCAGTCACGTCGAGCGGTGAGGCGAGCCGGTGGCTGGGTTGAGGTGGTTTCGCGGTTTGGAGTTGTCGGGTTCGCCGGGCAGTTGGGTTGAGGGTTGGGCGGGCTGATGCGGGGTTTCCGGTTCGGGGTTTCCGGTGACTGGGTTTTGTGGTGGTTGAGGTCGGGCATGTTCGCGCGCGGCGGTAGGGGCGTCGGTGTGTTCGTCGTGGCGTTCCTTCCCGGTCGGTGGGTGGAAGAGCGTGCGATCGCGGAGCATGGCGCAGGCGATGCGGAGGAGTCGATCGCCGACGATTCGCAGGGCGTGTCCGTGCGTCTTGCCTCGGGTTCGTGCGCGGTCGTACCTGGTTCGGGATTCGCTGTCTCGCTGTACGGCTACTCTGGCCCAGTGGTAGACGGCGTCGGCGAGTCTGTGGTTTCTGGCTCGGCGCTGTCGGACGGTTTTCCTGTTGCCGGACCTGACGGTGACGGGTGCTACTCCGGCGAGGCATCGCAGGGCCGCGTGGTCGCGTTGGTTCAGTGCCTGTTCGGCCTCGGTCAGGAGGGTGGCGAGTACGTGGTTTCCGATTCCGGGTATGGAGTCGAGGATGGCGGCGTCGCGGAGTTCGTCGTCGTCGTGCCTTGTTTGTTTGGCCTGCTGGAGGGTTTGCTCAAGCTGGCGTCTGGCCTTGTCGATTTGCGCGTTGTACTGCTCGAGGATCGGCAGCAGGCTCAGGATGCGGTTTCTGGCGCACTCGACACTGGCGCTTCGTCGCTTGATCGGCTGTGCTTTGAGGCGGTCGGCGAGCTGGTCGGCGTCGACCCGGCGGACGCGGTGCTTCGCGAGCAGTTTGGCGAGGGTGGACTTCCTGACGCGCCGGGCCTTTTCCGGGGTGGGCAGGCGCTTCCACAGGTCGATCGCCCAGGGCGTCGTCACGTCGCCGTCCGTCGCGTCGAGAAACTGCGGGTAGTAGTCCACGAGATGCTGTCGGATGCGGTTCGCGATCCCGTTGCGGTCTTCGACGAGTTCCTTCCTGGCGCGGGCGGCGCCTCGCATTTCGATGACGTCGTCGTCGGGCTCTTGGACCGGTCTGAGGCAGTCCGGGTCGGTACGCAGCGCCGAGGCCAGGGCCTTGGCGTCTCGCCGGTCGTCCTTGGCGCCGGCGGCGGAGAAGCGGTCGCGGAAGCGGTCGAGCTGCATGGGGTTGATGGAGTGGACGGGGAAGCCCGATTCCATCAGGGTTTCGACCACAGGTCCGTGCGGCACTTCGATGGCGACCTTGATCAGGTTCGCCGGTCGTCGGCCGCGGTCGAGGAGCCAGTCGTTCATGGCGGCAAGTCCCCTGCCGCCATGGTCGAAGGCTCGTTGTTTGACCACCTTGCCCCGGTGATCCATCAGGCAGACGTGGTGTTTTCGGCTTCCCCAGTCCACGCCGGCGGTAAACGTCGTCGTCATGTCCTCCCTCCTGGTGCGTTAGCGTTGGCTTGTCGGCTCACCGCGATGCCGTTCGGTACCTGTACTGGCGCTCATGGCGCATACTCCCCACTGGATGTCCATCGCGGTGCAGGCAGCCAGGGCACAAATCCCAGTTGGGTGCTCAAGGCACAGTGCGCCGTTGGTGCTCCTGGCTGCCCGCCGACTTCACAAGGCTCCGGACAGCGCCGCGGGAGGGGGCGCCGCGGCGCGGGCTGCGGAAGCTGCCGGTCCCGCGGAAAACGGCAAGCCGTTTACCGCCGGACCTTGGAAAACCGGCGGACCGGTTTCCCACAGCTGCCGCAGCCTCGGCGACTACGGCGGATCGGTACGGGACGGTGACCGGAATCAACCCCGGAAAGGTACAGGTGCGCCGGCGCCCCCGCCGGCTTGTGAGGACACTGCGCCGCGAAGCGGCGACCACCCTGCGGTGCTAGCGTGCCCGTCTGATGCAGCCGGCCAGCTATTCGAGAACCCTGGGGCTCTTCGCAGCGGCCGTCTGCGTCGCCTGCCTCGCCGCCTGCGCTGCCGAAACGCCGGCCGAGCCTCCGAACATCGTCTTCCTGCTGGTCGACGATCTCGGCGCGATGGACATCGGCGCCTTCAACCCGGACACCTTCTACGAGACGCCGAACATCGACCGGCTGGCGGCCGGCGGGCTGCGTTTCACCAGGGGCTACGCCGCGAACCCGGTGTGCAGCCCGACCCGCTTCAGCATCATGACCGGCCGCTATCCGACCCGCGTGGGCGCCACGAACTACTTCGCCGGACGCCGCGAGGAGAGGTTCACTCCGGCCCCGCTCAGCGACCGGATGCCGCTTGAGGAGTACACGCTGGCCGAGGCGCTCCGGGACGGCGGCTACAACACCGCGTTCCTCGGCAAGTGGCACCTGGGGCCGACGGAGGAGTTCTGGCCGCTGGCCCAGGGCTTCGACGTGAACGTAGGCGGCCACCGCGGCGGTATGCCGCGGAGCTACTTTTCGCCCTACTCGAACCCGACGCTCCAGGACGGCCCCGAAGACGAGCATCTGACCGCCAGGCTCACCGACGAGGCCCTGGCGCTCATCGACGGCTACGCGGCGGACGAGGAGGGCAGGCCCTTCCTGCTCTACCTCTCGTACTACACGGTCCACACGCCGTTGCGGGCGCCGGCGGACCTGATCGCGAAGTACGCGGCGAAGGTCGGCATTGAGGTCAGCGTGTCGGAGGCGCCGCCGGGCAGGGTGTCGGCGTATCCGGCCGATCCCGACGACTTCGGCGACGAAGAGCAGGTCTGGCCGCGCGACGAACCGCGGCGCGTCCGCGAGGTGCAGAACCACGCCGTCTACGCGGCGATGGTCGAGACGCTGGACACGAGCGTCGGCCGCATCCTCGACCGGCTCGACGCCCTGGAACTGGCCGAGAACACGATCGTCGTCTTCTTCTCCGACAACGGCGGTCTGTCGACGGCCGAGGGGTCGCCGACCTCGAACCTGCCGCTACGGGGCGGCAAGGGCTGGCTGTACGAGGGCGGTATCCGCGAGCCGATGATCGTCCGCTGGCCGGCCGTCGCGGCCGCTGGCGGGGTGACGGATGCCCCGGTCATCAGCACGGACTTCTATCCGACGCTGCTCGAGGCGGCCGGCATCGACCCGCCGCCGGAAATCGAGATCGACGGGTCGAGCTTCCTCGGCCTGCTCCGGGGAGGCGAGGCGGAAGAGAACGCCGCGGCCGCGGCGTCCGAGCGCGACCTGTTCTGGCACTACCCGCACTACGCCAACCAGGGCGGCTTTCCGGGCGGCGCGATCTCCACAGGCCGCTACAAGCTGATCGAGCGCTACGAGGATGGCCAAGTCCATCTTTTCGACCTGGACGACGACGTTGGTGAGCGAAGCGACCTGGCCGCTGCACAGCCGGAACGCGTCAGTGAGATGCGAGCGCGACTCCACGCCTGGTACGGCGAAGTCGGGGCGCAGTTCCTGAGCGCGTCGCCAGACGGTCCCGAGCCCTGGCAGCCGGCCGTGGCGTCGACAGGCCCCTAGAGGGGATTGGCTACAGGTCTCTCCGGTTCTTCGCCGTCTTCCTCGCAGCCCTTCAGGTAGAAGTCGACCGAGTCGTGGAAGGCCTCCCGGACCTCGTCGATCGTTCGACCGCGAAAGTCCACATGGTCGCGATGGAGATTGACGACGACGCCGTAGAACTCGTCGTCTTCAAACTCGACTTGGCCCATGTAGCCTCTGTGCTTCATCATGAGCCGACGTTACACCCCTCCGGGGCACCATCGCAGCGTCGGAGCCTTCCGGGAGCATCTGCACGGGCTCGATCCGGCGTTTGACTGCGGCGACGAACTGCTCGGCAAGGAGGGGCCGCTGGCGGAGCCGGTCACCGTGTTCGGTCGCGAGGCCGGTAACCGCTTCGCGATCCATCCGATGGAGGGTTGGGACGGAAACCGGGACGGCAGTCCGAGCGACCTGACGCGGAGACGTTGGCGGCGGTTCGGGCTGAGCGGCGCGAAGCTGATCTGGGGCGGGGAGGCGGTGGCGGTGGTTTCCGAAGGGCGTGCCAACCCGAACCAACTCCACATTGACCGGAGTCGGCTGGGCGACTGCGTCGCGTGGCTCCAGGCGCTTCGCCGGGAAGTCCTGGCGGGACATGAGGAGAGTGGAGTCGGTGGCGACCGACCAGTGATCGGCCTGCAGTTGACCCACTCGGGTCGGCTCTCGCGGCCCGACCCGCCACCCGCGTTGCCGAGGCCGTTGCGGGCCCAGGTGCATCCGGTGCTTGACGCTCGACTGGGAGAAGCTGCGGACCGGCCTCTGGTGAGCGACGAGCAGTTGGAGGTGATCGCCGGCGCCTACGTCCGCGCGGCTCGCTGCGCCGAGCGCGCCGGTTACGACTTCGTCGACATCAAGTGCTGCCACGGCTACCTGCTGCACGAGCTGCTGGGTGCGCACACGCGGCCGGGGCGCTACGGCGGATCGTTCGAGAACCGGGTCCGGCTGCCGCTCGGGATCATCGCCGCGGTGCGGGCGGCGTGTCCGGATCTCGGCATCGGCGTTCGCCTGTCCGTCGGCGACGTGGCGCCCTTCGGCGCGGACGGCGCCGGAGTCGGCGTGCCGGAAGTCGAGAGCGCCACGCCGGCCGAGCTCGGTTTCGGCCTGAACACAACCGATGTCGGACTGCCCGAGCCGACCTGCTCCGAGGCGATCCGCTACATCGCGCTCCTGGTCGAAGCCGGCGTCGAGGTCGTCAACGTGACGATGGGGTCGCCCTATAGTTGCCCGCACCTTTCGCGCCCCTTCATCTATCCCGCTTCGGACAGCTACATGCCTCCCGAGGATCCGCTGCGCTCCGTGCTGCGCCAGCTCGCCGCGGTGCGGGCGGTGCGCGCGGCGTTCCCGCGGCTCCCCCTGGTGGGCACCGGCTACAGCTACTTGCAGGAGTGGCTGCCGCACGTCGCCGAGGCGGAGGTTGGCCTGGGCCACGTCGACTTCGTCGGACTGGGACGGATGGTGCTCGCCTATCCGCGTCTTCCTGCCGACGTGCTGGCTGGCAGGCCCCTCGAGCGCAAGCGGATCTGCCGCACCTTCAGCGACTGCACCACGGGACCCCGGAACAACATGGTCAGCGGCTGCTACCCGCTGGACGAGCACTACCGGCAGACGCCCGAGTTCGCGCGGATCAGGGAAATCAAGAAGGCGGCGGCTTCGTTGTGAGCGAAGTGACAGGAGTTCCCGGACAGCTTTCCGCAGCGCCGTTGCCGAGGCTCTGCTACGCCGCTCTCCACGTCGTCGTGCGCGGCGGCTATGCCGAGGCCGGCCACTCGATCGAGAGTCCCGGTTCGCCGCGCGAGATCGAACACTGGATCGACTGGGACGCTACGGCCGGCCTGCGCCGCCACGTCGACTCGCTGGGCTTCGGCGTCGCCGAGGCGATGGACACGGCGCAGCGTTTCGAGATCGGCTGGCCCAGCGCGCGGCGGTTGATCGAACTCTGCGCGTCTCTCGAACTGCGGAACGGTTTCGTCGCCGGGGCCGGCAGCGACCAATTCGAGGAGCTGGACAGCAACGCGAAGCTGGTCGACGCGGTGGCGGAGCAGGCGGAGTTCATCGGCGAGCTCGGCGGCGTTCCCGTTCTGCTGCCGATGCCGCGCCTTGCCGAAACCGGCGCCTCCGAGCGGGAGTACGTCGACGTCTACGGGGCGATCATCGATCAACTGGAGGGTCCGCTGTTCCTCCACTGGCTGGGCGAGATGTTCCACCCGGCGATGCGCGGCTACTTTCCGGGCAACAGCCTGGAGCGGATTCTCGCGCGGCACGCCGACAAGGTGCGCGGCGTCAAGCTCTCGCTGCTGGACGAGGAGTTCGAGGTGCGTCTTCGACGCCGCATCGCGATGCGAGGCCAGATCGTGCTGACGGGTGATGACTTCCACTTCGCCCGGCTGCTGGAAGGGCAGCCGCCGGCCAGGGGCTCCAGACTCCGGGGCACGTTCGAACTGAAGGGTCGCAGAGTGGCCCTGGGCGACTACAGCCACGCACTCCTCGGCGCCTTCGACGCGGTAGCCGAGCCGGCGGCCGCGGCGCTTCGCGCGCTCGGCGCCGGGGACGTGGCGCGCTATCGCGAGTTGATGGGCCCGGCGGAGGAGCTTGCCCGCTTCATCTTCCAGCCGCCGACGCGGCACTACAAGGCCGGACTCGCCTACCACGCCTGGCGGCGCGGGCTGCAGGACAACCCGATGCTGGTCAACCGGGAGGACCTGGCACGGGACGAGACGTACTACCGCGGGGTCGAGTCTCTCGCACGGCGCGCGGGCATGTTGGGCGATGACTGACTGGCGGCTGACCCAAAGTCCAGTGTTCCCGACCCTGGCACTGCTGCTCTGCGCCGGCGCGGCGTCAGGCCAGCAAACCGGGGGCATCGAAGGGACGGTGACGCTGCGCGGCGCCGCTTCGCCCGAGGGCATCGGCATTCTGGCCGAGACCGGCGCGGTGCCCCGGCCGAGGTCGACCGTTACCGACGCGTCGGGCCGCTACGCGCTGCCGCGGCTCCCTCCGGCCCTCTACCGGGTCACGTTCACGACCGCGGCGGGAGCAAGCCGCACCGTCGAGGCCCAGGTGCTGCTCGGCCAGACGACGACGCTGAACCTGGAACTCGACGCCGCGGCCGTCGCTGTCAGCGAGGAGTTCGTCGTGATCGGAGAGCGGGTCGCCGTCCGCGGCCGCGCCTCGGTCGCCAGCGCCATCGACGGCGAGGCGGTGCGGGACATGCCGCTCGGTCCCGACTATCGCAGCCTCGTTCGGCTCGCTCCGGGCGTTCAGGTGACCCAGGACAGCGTGCGGGGACCGGCCAGCGGCGGCAGCGGTCAGGACAACGTGTACCGTTTCGACGGCGTCGACGTGTCGCTGCCGATGTTCGGCACGCTGTCGGCCGAGCTTTCGAGCCATGACGTCGACCAGGTGACGTTCGAGCGCGCCGGTGCCACGGCGGTGGGCTTCAACCGTAGCGGCGGGTTCACGATGGACTCGACCGCGAGGTCGGGCACGATGAGCGCTCATCTCCGCCGCCGGGAGGGCGGGCACTTCTGGGAGGACACCTGGAACGGTTCCCGGGGCTACGACAGCGCTCCCGCCCACATCGCCGCCCGCGGCCTCTACGTGCCGGGCCTCGATGCCGTTCGAGCGGAGATCGGCGGTTCGAGCTACGTGATCGCCCAGCTCGACGACGCCTACACGGAGTACTCGGAGCCCGCGCTCGAACTGGTGTGGCGGGGTGAACGCGGCTACCTGAACGCTTCCTACGTACGGAGCCGCTACACCGGCAACTTCGACCAGGACAACACGAGCTGGAACAACGACGCCAACCTGTTCATCGGTTCGTCCAACCTCGCCGACGGCTATGGCCGCCAGCTATGGGACAACAAGGACGGAACGCTGCGCGGCGACCGGCCGCATCTCGCCAAGGTGTTCGGCCGTCTCGACCTGCCGTGGCGGGCGAGCGTCGGCGCCTTCGTGTTCTTCCAGTCCGGACAACCGTGGGAGGCATGGGATTCCGTGGCCTACGGACTGCCTTCCTACTTCTCGTCGACCAACCGCTACGCCGAGCAGGCCGGCAGCCGGCGCGGTCCGAGCCACTGGCAACTGGACCTGGGCTACACGCAGCGCTTCCGCCTGCCGGGCGACCTGGGCGCACGGTCGCGGGTCGATCTCTTCAACCTCTTCGACCGCCAGACCGGTTACAACAACAACCCCTTCCGGCGCGACGCCGCCTTCGGAGAACCCCGCGACCGCTTCGACCCGCGCCGGGTGCAGATGTCGATCAGCGTGGAGTTCTGACGCCTTGTCGGGACGACCTGACGGCCGCTCGCCACTGGGTGCGCCGGCGCCCCCGCCGGCTTCCGGGAAGAGATCAGCGGCGGCCGCCGGCCGGGCCGGGATCACGGTCCGCGACGCGCGGCGCCTAGCGCTGGCGCGGGCGGGCCTGCTGAATCCCGAGTGGACCGGCTTGCCGCGCGCGGCCTCCGGCCGGGGCCTGCGGGCGAGGCGGGCGGTCCACGCGCTGATCGAGCGCTTCGGCTACCTCCAGCTCGACACGATTTCGATTGCCGGCGCCCGCACCCACGCGCTCGTGCCGCTGTCGCGTTGGCCCGGAATCGACCGGAACCTGCCGGAGGAACTCCTCCAGCCGGGCGAGCCGATCTTCGAGTACTGGGGTCACGAGGCGAGCTGGATCCCGATCGATCTCTATCCGGCGTTCGGCTTCCGCCGCGAGGAGTATCGAAGCGGCAGGACCTGGCACAGCAAGGGGATACGCGAGCACCCGGACGTGGCGAAAGCGATCCTGCGCCGGGTCGAGGCGGAGGGACCGATGCGGTCGCTGGACCTGACGGGGCCGATGCTGGGTGAGATGTGGCGCTCGAAGCGGGAGCGGTGGGTCGCCTACTCGCTGTGGTCGACCGGAGAACTCGCCATCCGCTCGCGGCGGAACTTCCAGCGCACCTTCGACCTGCCCGAACGGGTGATCCCCGAGCGTTGGCGCAGCGAGGACTGGAGCCTGGAGAAGGGGATCCGGGCGTTGATCCTGCGCGCGCTCGAGGGTCACGGCTGGGCGACGATCGGCACGCTGGCCGACACCTGGCGGCTCAGGAACGTGCGGCCCCAGATCAGGAACGCCCTGGAGGACCTGGCGGCTGCCGGCGAAGTGGCGCCGTGCGACCTGATCACCGTCGACGGAAAGCGGCGGCCGGGATGGGTACGCCCCGCCGACCTGGAACTCGCGGCCCGCCTGCGGCGGGTGCGTCCGGCGCCGGACCGCGGCGTGCTGCTCTCGCCGTTCGACCCGGTGCTCTGGCGCCGGACGCGGGTCGCGCATCTCTTCGGCTTCGACCAGATCCTGGAGATCTTCAAGCCGGCCTCACAGCGGCGCTACGGCTACTACTGCATGCCGGTGCTGGCGGGTGACCGCCTTGTGGGGCGCTTCGACCTGAAGGCGCACCGGAAGCGGGGGCGCCTGGAAGTGCTGTCCTTGCACTACGAGGCGGACGGTCCGAAGCCGCCGGCCGCGGACCGGGCGGCCGCGGAGAGTGCGTTGGCGAGGTTTGCGGACTCGGTGGAGCTCGCCGTTTCGGACTAGGCTCTGCTGCGCGATGGTGAACACCAGACCCGTCGACCCACTCTCAGGCCTCCTCGCCGCGATTGCGCTCCTGTTCGCGGGTTGTGGAGGCCCCGGCAGCGATGAGCCCAACAGCGAAGACGCGGCCCGTCCGCGGATCGCCCTGGTCATGAAGTCCCTGGCCAACGAGTTCTTCGAGACGATGGCCGAGGGCGCCCGCGCGCACCACGAGGCCAACGCGGACGACTACGACCTGGTCGTCAACGGCACGCGCAACGAGAGCGACCTCGCCCAGCAGGTCGCTCTGGTCGAGCAGATGGTCGCTTCGGGCAGCGACGCGATCGTCATTGCGCCTGCCGATTCGAAGGCGCTGGCGCCGGCGCTGGCTCGGGCACAGGCGGCCGGAGTCGTCGTCGTCAACATCGACAACCGGCTCGACGCGGAGGTGGCGGCCGAGGCGGGCCTCGACGCGCCGTTCGTCGGCCCGGACAACCGCGACGGCGCCCGTCGGGTCGGCGAGGTGCTCGCGGAACGGCTTGCACCGGGCGATCAGGTGGCGATCGTCGGCGGCATCCCGACGGCGTTCAACGCCCAACAACGGCAGGCCGGCTTCGAGGATGCGATGGCGGCCGCCGGCGCGGAGATCGTCGACGTCCAGAGCGGCGGCTGGGAGCAGGCGCAGGCGAACACCGTGGCGGCGGCGATGCTGCGCGAGCACCCCGGGTTGCGCGCCATTCTCTGCGCCAACGACAACATGGCGCTGGGCGCTCTTGCTGCGCGGCGGCAAAGCGGTCGGGACGACGTGCTGATCGTCGGCTTCGACAACATCGACGCCGTGGCCGATATGGTCGCCCAGGGCGACATCCTCGCCACGGCCGACCAGCACGCCGACCGGCTCGCGGTGTTCGGGATCGAGGCTGCTCTCGAGATCCTGGGCGGCGGAACGGCGGAGGACCTGAAGACGCCGGTCGACATCGTCACGTCGTCCGGCTAGGGAGTTTCGTCACGATGGCCTGACCCGTGGGCAGGGCGAGCGGAGCCTCGGGTCGGCCGGAGAAGAACTCGTCGACGGCGTCCTTCTCGCCGCGGGCGGCGGGGAAGCCGTAGTCGTCGAAGACGACGACCGCTCCGGCCGAAAGCCGCGGATAGAAGAACTCCAGGCAGTCGAGCGTCGAGCGGTAGAGATCGACGTCTACGTGGACGAAGGCGAACCGGGAGTCCTCGAGCCCCTCGAACGTTGACGGGATCCAGCCTGCGTGGATCTCGAGGGTCCCCGGGAAGCGGCCAAGAAGGCCGCGAACGTCCCGGGCAGACGTCGCCCTGAAGACGCCTTCTTCAAGGTCGAGGTCCTTCTCCGGATCGGGCGCCGGGAGGCCCTCGAAGCTGTCGAAGAGATGAAGGGTCTTGCCGCTTCCTTCGAGGACCCTCGACAGGAGAAGCGCCGTGCCTCCCCGGTACACGCCGCACTCGGCGAAATCGCCGGCCACCGACAGAGCCTGTCGGCCGAGGCGGTAGAGGACCTGGCAGCGGTCGGCCGAAACCACCGTGTACGGCTCGACCCCGTCGTAGGTCTCCCGGAAGTCGGGTTCGCCGCGCCAGGGCGCCCAGATCGGCGACGGGGAGTTCCACTCGCGGTAGAAGCTCTCCTCGGTGCTCGCTAAGGCGTGAGCGTCTCGCCTCGAGCGGGGGAAGACCTCGAAGTCGTAGCCGAACCGGCGCAGGATGCTCTTCGCCAGCCGGTATCCGGCTGCTCTTGAACCCCCGCGAACCCTGCGAACGAGAGACCGCACTAGGCAGGACGCTGGGGCGTTGTCATGGGAGAGGGGCTCTCCGAGCCAGCCGCGACTGTATCCTCGTCTCGATGCTCGCCGGGCGTTCGGACCGATGACGCTGGCCGTTGCCGGCTGGCGCCGCTCGTTCTCTCTCGGATACCGGGGAGGACTGGTCCTGGTCATCTTCGGTCTGTGCGTAGCCTTCGGCCTGATCACGGACCACTTCTGGACCGCCGTCACGTTTCGCACGCTGGCGAACCAGTTGCCGCCCCTGGTCATCGCGTCGGCCGGCCTGACGCTCGTGCTGATCGCCGGCGGCATCGACCTTTCCGTCGGTTCCGTGCTGGCCCTGGCGGCGGCCGTGCTGGGCGTCCTGACGGTCGATCAGGGCTTGCCCCTCATCGTGGCGGCGCTGGCCGCGCTCGCCGTCGGCGCGCTGTGCGGTGCGATCAACGGCGCACTGGTCGCTCGCTGGTCCATCCCGTCGTTCCTGGTCACGCTCGGCATGCTGGAGATCGCCCGCGGCTCGACGTACGTGGTGACCGCCTCGAGGACGAGTTACCTTGGCGACAGGGTCGCCGCACTGGGCGCCAACGTGCCGGTCGTTGGACTGTCGGTCGCCTTCCTTGGTGCCCTGGCCGTGGTCGGGGTGCTGCAGTTCATCCTCTCGCGGACCGCCTTCGGCCGCTGGGTGTTCGCGGTCGGCGGCAACCGGACGGCGCTTCACCGCTGCGGCGTGCGGCCGGCCCGGGTCCAGTTCGCGGTCTTCACGCTCGCCGGGTTCCTTGCGGCGGTCGCCGGGCTGTGCCAGGTCGGTAATCTGCAGTCCGCCGATCCGAACGCGGCGATCGGGATGGAACTCTCGGCGATCGCGGCGGTGGTCATCGGCGGCACGTCGCTGCTCGGCGGCCGGGGCTCGGTGAGCGGCACGTTCCTGGGCGTGCTGGTCATCGCTGTGCTGCAGACCGGGCTTGCTCAGGCCGGCGCCACCGAGCCGACGAAGCGGATCATCACCGGCGCGGCGATCCTGCTGGCGGTGGCGACGGACGTCTGGCGGCGGCGCCGGAGCACGGCGGTCGTTTCCTGACACCGGCTATTCTCCGAACTCGTTGTCCCGGAATGCCGCAGCCCAGGAGGAGCCCGCCATGAAGATTCGACTCGCCATCCGGATGCAGGTGCTGTCCTTCGCGGCGTTCGCGGCGGCTGTGCCCGCCGTAGCGCAGGAGCGCGCGATCGAGTTCCCCGACGTCGACGGCTACGGCACCTTCGCGGTCGATCTGCACACCCACTCCGTCTTCTCCGACGGCATGGTGTGGCCGATCATCCGCATGCAGGAGTCCGAGCGGGACGGCCTCGCGCTGATGGCCGTGACCGAGCACCTGGAGTACCAGCCGCGCCTGGAGGACATCCCGCACCCCGACCGGAACCGCTCTTACATCGTCGCCAGCGAGTACGTTGCGGAGTCCGGCTCGGACGTCATGGTCGTCAACGGCGCGGAGATCACCAGGAGCATGCCTCCGGGCCACGTGAACGCCGTCTTCATCACGGACGCGAACCCCCTCCTTGTGGGCGAACACCCGGCCCGGCTGCGGCCGTCGACTCCCGAGGAGCAGGAGGCGAGTGAGCGGCAGGCGCGGCAGGCGATCGAGGAGGCCAACCGGCAGAACGCCTTCGTCTTCTGGAACCACCCGAACTGGCCCGCCCAGCGCCCCGACGGCGTCGCCAAGCTGACCGACATGCACCGGGAACTCATCGCCGACGGACTGCTGCACGGCATCGAGGTGGCGAACGGCGACTTCTACTCGGCGGAATCGCTGCAGATCGCCCTCGACAACGACCTGGCGATCCTGGGCGTTTCGGATGTTCACTACCTGATCGACTGGGACTACATGCCCCATGCCGGCGGCCACCGGACCGTGACGCTGGTCTTCGCCGAGGAACGGAGCGCGGAGTCGATCAAGGAGGCGTTGCACGCGAACCGCACGGTCGCCTGGCTGGGCAACTGGCTGATCGGCCGGGAGGATGCCCTCATGCCGTTGCTCGAGGCGTCGCTGCAGTTGACCAAGGTCGAACGAAGCGCCGGCGATGAGTTGATCGACATCAGGCTCTCCAACGTGTCGGACGCCGCCTTCGACCTGCGCGTCACCAGCGGCCACCGGTTCAATGGTCCCCCGTCGACCATGCGGGTCGAGCCGCACAGCGACCTGGACCTGGCGATCAGCGGGGAGACGCGGACCAGCTTCGAGATGGCGTTCGAGGTGCTGAATGCGATTACGGCGCCGGAGACCCATCCGACGCTGCGCCTGGCAGTCGACGTGCCCTCCCAGTAGCCACACTGGGACTCCCCACCATTTTGCAAGTGGGTGTATCGCCCGCGATCGGTGTTGGGCGTTGTTCGGTTTTCCGCAGTCACGTCGAGCGGTGAGGCGAGCCGGTGGCTGGGTTGAGGTGGTTTCGCGGTTTGGAGTTGTCGGGTTCGCCGGGCAGTTGGGTTGAGGGTTGGGCGGGCTGATGCGGGGTTTCCGGTTCGGGGTTTCCGGTGACTGGGTTTTGTGGTGGTTGAGGTCGGGCATGTTCGCGCGCGGCGGTAGGGGCGTCGGTGTGTTCGTCGTGGCGTTCCTTCCCGGTCGGTGGGTGGAAGAGCGTGCGATCGCGGAGCATGGCGCAGGCGATGCGGAGGAGTCGATCGCCGACGATTCGCAGGGCGTGTCCGTGCGTCTTGCCTCGGGTTCGTGCGCGGTCGTACCTGGTTCGGGATTCGCTGTCTCGCTGTACGGCTACTCTGGCCCAGTGGTAGACGGCGTCGGCGAGTCTGTGGTTTCTGGCTCGGCGCTGTCGGACGGTTTTCCTGTTGCCGGACCTGACGGTGACGGGTGCTACTCCGGCGAGGCATCGCAGGGCCGCGTGGTCGCGTTGGTTCAGTGCCTGTTCGGCCTCGGTCAGGAGGGTGGCGAGTACGTGGTTTCCGATTCCGGGTATGGAGTCGAGGATGGCGGCGTCGCGGAGTTCGTCGTCGTCGTGCCTTGTTTGTTTGGCCTGCTGGAGGGTTTGCTCAAGCTGGCGTCTGGCCTTGTCGATTTGCGCGTTGTACTGCTCGAGGATCGGCAGCAGGCTCAGGATGCGGTTTCTGGCGCACTCGACACTGGCGCTTCGTCGCTTGATCGGCTGTGCTTTGAGGCGGTCGGCGAGCTGGTCGGCGTCGACCCGGCGGACGCGGTGCTTCGCGAGCAGTTTGGCGAGGGTGGACTTCCTGACGCGCCGGGCCTTTTCCGGGGTGGGCAGGCGCTTCCACAGGTCGATCGCCCAGGGCGTCGTCACGTCGCCGTCCGTCGCGTCGAGAAACTGCGGGTAGTAGTCCACGAGATGCTGTCGGATGCGGTTCGCGATCCCGTTGCGGTCTTCGACGAGTTCCTTCCTGGCGCGGGCGGCGCCTCGCATTTCGATGACGTCGTCGTCGGGCTCTTGGACCGGTCTGAGGCAGTCCGGGTCGGTACGCAGCGCCGAGGCCAGGGCCTTGGCGTCTCGCCGGTCGTCCTTGGCGCCGGCGGCGGAGAAGCGGTCGCGGAAGCGGTCGAGCTGCATGGGGTTGATGGAGTGGACGGGGAAGCCCGATTCCATCAGGGTTTCGACCACAGGTCCGTGCGGCACTTCGATGGCGACCTTGATCAGGTTCGCCGGTCGTCGGCCGCGGTCGAGGAGCCAGTCGTTCATGGCGGCAAGTCCCCTGCCGCCATGGTCGAAGGCTCGTTGTTTGACCACCTTGCCCCGGTGATCCATCAGGCAGACGTGGTGTTTTCGGCTTCCCCAGTCCACGCCGGCGGTAAACGTCGTCGTCATGTCCTCCCTCCTGGTGCGTTAGCGTTGGCTTGTCGGCTCACCGCGATGCCGTTCGGTACCTGTACTGGCGCTCATGGCGCATACTCCCCACTGGATGTCCATCGCGGTGCAGGCAGCCAGGGCACAAATCCCAGTTGGGTGCTCAAGGCACAGTGCGCCGTTGGTGCTCCTGGCTGCCCGCCGACTTCACAAGGCTCCGGACAGCGCCGCGGGAGGGGGCGCCGCGGCGCGGGCTGCGGAAGCTGCCGGTCCCGCGGAAAACGGCAAGCCGTTTACCGCCGGACCTTGGAAAACCGGCGGACCGGTTTCCCACAGCTGCCGCAGCCTCGGCGACTACGGCGGATCGGTACGGGACGGTGACCGGAATCAACCCCGGAAAGGTACAGGTGCGCCGGCGCCCCCGCCGGCTTCTGAGAGAGTCGCGCCGCGAAGCGGCGACCGCTTTGGCGCCGCTAGCGCCCGCTTCCTGATCGGCCTTGTCGTCCTCGCCGTTCCCTTGGCGGCGCAGCAGCGACTGCCGGACGTTCGCCTTTCCTACCTCGCCGCCGACACCAACCTGCCCGCGATCGCTGCGGCGTGGAAGGACCTTCTGGCCGAGCACCCCGACCTGCGCGGCCGGGTGGAACTCACCCTGCTCACCGAATCGCTGTTCGACGAGGTCGACCCCCGGTCCTTCGTCGACGCGGACGCGCTCGTGCTGAGCGTGCACGACCAGCACACGATCGAGCGCTTCGACGCGACCCACGGAATCGACCTGATCGGCCAGGCGGTGCGGCGCGGAACCGTCTTCGGGGTGGGCGAGGGGCTCCTGGGGCGCGACCACTACGAGCCGCTCGGCGTGACCTGGGACCGGCGGGCCCGCGCGTACTGGGAGTACTCCGGTTTCGCCAACCAGCTCGAGCTGCTCAAGTACGTCCTCTCGGCGGCCGGCGTCGACGGTCTGGCGCCCGGCGAACCGCAGCCGAACCTGGAGGCGGGCTACTACTACCCGGCCGAGCCCCGCGGCCGGGTCTTCGCGACCTGGCAGGAGTTCGACGACTGGAGAGCCCGCGCCGGCCGGAAACGGCCGGGCGCGCCGCGCGTCGCGGTGGGTTTCTACGGCGCCGACTTCGACTCCGGGAACACCGGCCTGGTCGACGCCGTGGTCGCCGAGATCGAGCGGCAGGGCGCCGAGGCGGTGCCCGTGTTCGGCTATCCGGCCGGTCTCGCATTCGAGACACTCCTGCTCGACGACGGCGGCGAAGCGAGGGTCGACGTCGCGATGGCCTTCCTGTTCCGGTTCGCGGGCCCCGACGCGGGTTCGTCGCTGGCGAAACTCGACATTCCGGTGCTCAGCCTGATCTCCCTCTACGGCCGCGGCGAGCAGGAGTGGCGCGAGTCGGAGATGGGTCTGTCCCTGTTCGAGGGGACGTTCCAGGTCGTCTCGCCGGAACTCGCGGGCCTGGTGGCGCCCACCGTGGTCGGCAGCCAGGAGCGGATCGCCGATCCGGACACCGGGCTCACGATCGTCGCTCGCCAGCCGATCCCCTCCCGGGTGGCGATGGCCGTGCGCCGTGCGCTGCGCTACGCGGCCCTGGCCGCGACGCCGAACGCCGGGAAGAGGCTGGCGCTGCTGTACTACAACTATCCGCCCGGCAAGGCCGACATCGGCGCCAGCTACCTCAACGTCGCCGAATCGCTGGCGAACGTCCTCGACCGCCTGCGCGACGAGGGCTACGACCTTGGCGGCGGCGAGATCGACCTTTCCGCCGATGCGCTGCTGGAGAAGATGCTCGACGGCGCCCGGAACGTGGGGAGCTACGCGCCGGGAGAGCTCGACCGGATGCTCGACGCCGGCGATGCCGTCCGCATCGGCATGGACGTGTACCGCCGCTGGCTGGACGCGATCGCTCCGGAACTCCGGGCGAAGATGGTGGCGGACTGGGGGCCGCCGGAAGCGGCGGAAGTCATGGCTGCCGGACCGCGCATCCGCGGCGCCGAGAGGCAACTCGTGGTGCCCGTCATTCGCTTCGGCAACGTCGCCCTGCTGCCGCAGCCGGCGCGGGGCTGGGGCGAGGATCTGACCCAGCTCTACCACGCCGACGACCTGGCGCCGCACCACCAGTACGCGGCCGCCTACTTCTGGCTGCGCGAGCCGGAGGACGGCGGCGGTTTCGGCGCCGACGCCGTCGTTCACGTCGGCACGCACGGCACGTTGGAGTGGCTCGACGGGAAGGCGATGGGCTTGAGCGCCGCCGACGCCCCGGACGCCCTGCTGGGGGACCTGCCCGATCTCTACATCTACAACGTCGACGTCGTGGGGGAGGGCCTGGTCGCGCGCCGGCGCGGCATGGCGACCGTGGTCGATCACATGGTGCCGCCCTTCGTCCAGAGCCGGCTGCTGCCGGAACTGGCCGCCCTGGGCGAGGCGGTGGACGACTACCACCAGAACGTCCACAAGAACGAGACCCTGGCCGAGGCGTACGCGGACCAGATCCGGGAGCGTTCCGAGGCGCTCGGCATCCTCAAGGACCTGCAGCTCGAGCTCGGGGACTCAGGCGTGATCGAGCACGAGGCGCTCCACGAGATCGAGGACTACATGACCGACCTGCGGTCCGAGCACATTCCCTACGGGCTGCACGCCTTCGGGCGGCTGCCTGCGCCCGAGATGCGGCAGAGCACCGTGGAGGCGGTGGTCGCGGTCGATCGCAGCCTGCTGCCGGACGCCGCCTCCGTGCTCGCCGCGGACATGGAGCAACGGATCGTCGAATCCGCGCCGCGCGAGCTGGACAACCTCGTGCGGGGTCTCGGCGGCGGTTACGTCCCGCCCGGCGGTGGCGGCGAGCCGATCCGCAAGCCGGACGCGTACCCCACCGGCAAGAACCTCTACGGCATCGATCCGGACAAGGTGCCCAAGCCGGCGGCCTGGGACCTCGGGGTCAAGCTGGCGGACGAGATGCTGGCGAGTCACGTCGAAGAGCACGGGCGCTATCCCGAGAAGGTCTCGTTCGTGATCTGGGGCGCCGAGACGCTGCGGCACGAGGGGGTCATCGAATCCCAGGTCTTCCACCTGCTCGGGACGCGGCCGGTCTGGAATGCCCGCGGCGACGTCGTCGACGTCGAGGTTGTTCCGTCGCGCCGGCTCGGCCGGCCGCGAGTCGACGTCGTCATCTCGTCCGCGGCCGAGGGCATGTTCAACAACGTGACCCGCCTGATCGACCAGGCGGTGCAGCGGGTCAAGGCGCTCGATGAGGCGGAGAACTACGTGCGGCGTCACTACCTGGCGACCCGGGCCGCCCTGGTCGAGCGCGGCTACAGCGAGGAGGAAGCGGACCGCCGGGCCGGCGTCCGCATCTTCGACGAGCCGCCCGGCAGGTTCAACCTGAACACGTCGCGGATCGCAGCGGCGAGCGGAAGCTGGGACTCGGATGTCGCGCTGGCCGACGAGTACCTCTCGAAGATGGGGCACGGCTACGGCAACGGCTTCTGGGGCGAGCCGATGGAGGACGTCTTCAGGCTCACCCTGTCCGGGGTCGAGAAGGTCGTCCACAGCAGCTCGACGGCGCTCTACGGCGCCCTCGATAACGACGACTTCTTCATGTACGCGGGCGGCCTGGCGGCGGCGGTGCGGAGTATCGACGGAGAGAGCCCGGAACTCATCGTCACGAATACCCGCGACCCGGGCAGCCCCGAGATGACGGGGATCGACCGGTTCCTCGGCGCCGAGTTCCGGTCCCGCTACGTCAACCCGACCTGGATCGAGGGCATGCAGAAGGAGGGCTACGCGGGGGCCGGAGAGATGCGCGCGTTCGTCGAGTACCTCTGGGGCTGGGACGCCGTCGTCACCGAGACCGTCGACGACCGGATGTGGCAGGAGTCCTTCGAGGTCTACGTCGAGGACAGGCACGAACTCGGGATGAGAGAGTTCTTCGAGGAGAACTCGCCGTTCGCCTACCAGGACATCACCGGCCGCATGGTCGAGACGATCCGCAAGGGTTACTGGGAAGCCAGTGAGGAGACCCTGCGCCGGCTTCTGACCGAGTACGCCGGCAGCGTCGCCGAACACGGTGCGGCCTGCTCGGGCCATACGTGCGCCAATCCGCGGCTGCTGCGCTACGTGATCGAGCAGGGCGCGGTCCTGAACGTTCCCGCACCCCTGCTGGAGGCCTTCCGCGCCGCGATGGAGTCGGTGATCGCCACGGACATCGAGCGCGCGGCGGCCGAGGCCGATGCCTTCGTCGAGGCCAACGAACAGCGGATGGAGGCCGAGCGGCAGCAACTCGAGTCGGCGCCGCCGGTTCCGGTCGAGGGCTACCGGATGGAGATGACGGAGAGCGAGTCTTCAGAGGCGCCGCGGACCGGGGCAGGGCCCGAGCGGTGGTGGGGCGGTGTCGCCGCCGGCCTGCCGGTCCTGGCGCTGCTGCTCCTGTGGTGGCTGCGGCGGCGGTAGCCGCAGCTAGGAGTATTCGCGGCGGTTTCGCTGCGCTGTCGCGCAGGGAACTGGCCGCGTTACTGGGTGCGCCGGCGCCCTCGCCGGCATCCGGCGCGCAGCGCCGGCCTCCGGGTGTTCGGCCGCGCTCGCAGAGCAGCGCCGGCCTCCGGGTGTTCGGCCGCGCTCGCAGAGCAGCGCCGGCCTCCGGGTGTTCGGCCGCGCTCGCAGAGCAGCGCCGGCCTCCGGGTGTTCGGCCGCGCTCGCAGAGCAGCGCCGGCTTCCGGGTGTTCGGCCGCGCTCGCAGAGCAGCGCCGGCTTCCGGGTGTTCGGCCGCGCTCGCAGAGCAGCGCCGGTCTCCGGGTGTTCGGCCGCGCTCGCAGAATCGTCGCCGCTTCGCGGCGCGTTTTCCTCTGAAGCCGGCGAGGGCGCCGGCGCACCCAATGGCGCGGTTCGTTCCGTGCGGGTTAGCGGAGGCGGTCGAGCAGGCCGGTCGCGCGGGAGGTCGTCCGCAGCACGGCGGCCCGGACCGAGTGCCGGGTCGCCAGCACAGTCACCGTGTTCTGTGCCCGGGTCACGGCGGTGTAGAGCAGTTCCTTCGTGTTGACACGGGACTCCGCCGGGCCGGGAACGAAGACCACGTGCCTGTACTCCGAGCCCTGGGCCCGGTGGACCGTGAGGGCGAAGAAGCTCTCGTGCTGCGGCAGGCGGGAAGGCGCAACGAGGAAGCGCTCGCCGTCGCGGTCGAGGTCCGGGAACCACACGCGTGGGTGGCCCCGATCGCCGGGAGTGACGCCGCCGGGAGTGACGCCGCCGGGAGTGACGCCGCCGGGAGTGACGCCGCCGGGAACGACGACGCCGGTGTCGCCGTTCGAGAGGTTGGTCTGGCGGTCGTTGCGGCTGACGATGATCGGGCGCCCGACGTAGAACTCGTCCTGCTCCGTGCGGCGTCCCAGCTCGGCGAGGCGGCGTTCGACGAGGCGGTTGAAGCGGTCGGTGCCCCAGGGGCCTCGCCGGTGGCTGCACAGCACCCGCCGCTCCGGGAACGGAGCGGCCCGGAGCGGGTCGGCCGCGAGCTCCCTCATGTGGTCGGACCACTCCCGGGCGCAGTCGCGGGCGAAGGCGTCGAAGGCGGCTTCGTCATCGATCGGCTCGAGCCGGGTCGTGGCGTCGCCGCCGTCCCGGAGGACGCGCACCGCCCCGTCGGCGTCGCCCGCGACCACGGTGGCGGCAAGCCGGCCGATGCCGGAGCGCTCCCTGAAGCGGTAGTTCTTCCTCAGGGTCGTCACGCATTGCGACAGCGGCCCCCGTTCTCCCGCCGCGCAGAGGTCGCTGAAGACCGAGCCCGGCTCCACCGAGGCCAACTGGTTCGCGTCGCCGAGGAGAATCAGCCGGCAACGCTCCGGCAGCCTGGTCGCCAGGCGGACCATCAGCGCCAGGTCGGCCATCGAGCATTCGTCGACGACCAGGGCGTCGAGCCGGTCCATCCGGCTGGTCCGGCTCGCCAGCAGGCGGTGAACGGTCCACGCCTCGGCCGGAAACTCCCGGAGGTCCGGCACCCGGTCGAGGAGGCCCTCGCCCAGCTTCCCGCGGACGGACTCCTGGATGCGCGAGGCGGCCTTGCCCGTGGGCGCCGCGAGGCCGATCCGGCGCGGGTGGGCCAGATCGGAGTCGACCAGCGCCGCGATCAGCTTGGCGGCGAGGGTCGTCTTGCCGGTGCCGGGGCCGCCGGTGACGATGCAGAGCCGCCGCTCCAACGCGATGCGCAGCGCGGCGACCGCCTCCGCGGTCCGATCTTCCCCCGCGTCGAAGACCCGCGCGATCATGGACTCGGTTTCGGCCGTTCCGTCCGCGGTCGCGCCCAGAGCGAGCAGCCGCCCAGCCAGCCGGCGTTCGGCGTGAAACAGGCGGTGCAGGTAGAGGCGGTCGCCGTCCAGGACGAGGGGTCTGGCCGCGCCTGGGTCGGCGTCCGCGGCGACGACGGGGCTTCGACCCAGCGCGTCGAGCAGCGCGGGCTTCGCGGGCAGTGCGATCGCCTGCAGATCGGCCGCCAGCGTCTCCTCCGGGCGGCCGGAGTCGGGTCGTTCCACGAGCGTCGCGATCGGCTTGCCGGCGTTGCCGAGGTCGAGGCAGGTGTGGCCGTTCCGGTGCAGCGCGCTGGTCGTGGCCGCAGCCAGGGCAACGTCCTCGCCGGCGCCGAGGTCCATCGTCAGCCGGGCAAAGTAGCGGTCGATGTCGGCGAGAACGCCGGCTCCTGTCAAGGCGTCGATCTGCTCGTGGCTGTTCATGGCGTTCCGCCAAAGCAGGCGTCGATCGCTTCGATGCAGGCGCGGGACGGACGGTCGTGGAACACGCCGCTGCCGGGAGCGTTCGGCCTCATGCCGCGCAGGAAGAGGTAGAAGGCGCCGCCGATGTGGCGGTCGTAGTCGTAGTCCTTGAGCCGCAGCGTCAGCAGGCGGTGCAGGGCGGTCAGGTAGAGAACGTACTGGAGGTGGTAGCCGTGGTGGCGCATCGACTCCGCGATCGCTGCTTTCGAGTACGAAGCCAGGTCCGGGCCGAGCCAGTTCGACTTGTAATCGAGGACGTACCAGCGACCGTCGTGCCGTGCTGTGAGGTCGATGAAGCCATGCAGGAAGCCGTCGATCGTGGCGTCGCCCCCGGCGAGCCGGTGATCGTAGCCATGCGTTTCGAGGCAGTGCGCGAGTTCCGCGAGCTGAAGCCTGCGGAGCGGCAGGTGGAACTCCATCTCGGCGACGGGCCGTTTGAGGTCGGACAGCCGGAACACGCCGCCCGCCTCGCCCGGCGGCGTGAGCGGGGTCTCCAGGCCGTTCTCGACCAGGGTTCGGACGGCCGGCAGCCACTTGTCCTGGAAGCCGTAGCGGGCGAGCGCGGCCTCGCAGGTCCGCTCCAGGCTCGCCGCGTCCGGGTCGCCGAGGCGCCGCTCGAAGATCTCGTGCAGGCACCGGCCGGAGCGGCCGCCGCTGGGGAAGGTGAAGACGGTCGGGCCGTCTTCTTCCCGTTCCGGCGCGTTGGCGGGCGCCGCCGGTTCGACGGCTGCCTCTCCGTGGGAGAGGTCGATGTCGTCGCGGTCGCGCACGATTAGGCCGGCGCCCCCGCCGGCCCCGGCCGACAGGGCGGAGTAGCTCGTCCGCTGCCGGATCCGCTCGAGCTTGCGTTCGAGCTTGCGGGCCTCGAGAGACCCGGCCGCCTCCGCGCCGGCTTCGGCCGCCTCAGTGTCGGCGTCGGCATCCGCCGCCTCGTCGATCAGCCGCAACGAGACGGCGCCACGGGCACGGTGCGCGAATGCCTCGACCTCCGCCAGCCACTCGCCCTGCCCCAGCGCCTTGACGCGGGCGGCGTTCTCCTTCAAGGCTCCGGCGTCGTCGTCGTGGACCGCCGTTCCGCGGCCGTGAAGGAGCCAGGCCAACGGCGCGTGTTCGGCTCCGCCTTCGGGCGACCAGGTCACCACGCAGCGGTGCTCCGCCCGCGTCAGCGCCACGTAGAGGAGCCGCAGTTCATCGGCGTGCTCTTCGATGTGCTCGCGATCGTAGGCGTCGTCCGATGGGTCGAGATCGAGCACTGGCGTCCCGTGTTCGGGGTCGTAGTAGTCGGCCGTCGGCTTTCTGTTCCCGCCCGTCGCCTGCGCGCGGCCGTCCCAGGCGAAGGGGTAGAAGACGATCGGGAACTCCAGGCCTTTGGCCCGGTGGGCGGTGACGATCTTCACCAGGTTCTCGTCGCTCTCGAGGCGAAGCTGGGCCGTTTCGTCGTTGGACTGTGCGTCCCCCCTGGCTTGCCGGAACCAGTCGAGGAGGCCCTGACGCGAGGGCCGCCGCCGGCTCTCGACTTCGTGGAGCAGATCGGTGAGGTGCAGGTAGTTCGTCAACCGCCGCGGGCCGTTCGGGTAGGCGAGCAGGTTCGCCGAGCAGTCGGCGGCGTCGCTGGCGAACAGGATGCCCCGCATCAGCGCGGCGATGCCGTGCTCCTGCCAGACTTCGGCCCACTCGCGCGCGAAACCCCGCCAGCGGCTCCAGGCGTCGTCGTCGTCGCGCAACGCGGCGAGGTCCTCCAGGTCGAGTCCGAACAGGTCGGCGGCGAGCGCCCCGCGGAGCAGTTGCGTGGCGTTGTACTCCGATTCGTCCAGGCACAGGGCGTGGAGGAGGCGATGGAGGCTGCCCGCCTCGTCGGACTGAAAGATGTTGTCGTCGCCGATCTCGACGCTGTCGATCCCGAGTTCGTGCAGAGCTGCCGCTACCGCTTTGCCCTGGGCGCCCTTGCGGACGAGCACGGCGATGTCGCGGGCGGCCAGGGCCCTGGGCCGGTCGCCACCTGTCAGTTTGGCCCTGCCGTCCCTGCCCGCCGCGATCAGGCGCGCGATGTCCTCGGCGGCCTGTTTCGCGGCCAGGGCGGTCAGCTCCGGCTTGGTTCGCGGCTTGCCGTCCCCCTTCGGGATCAGGACGAACTGGAACGGGGCCTCATCGTCGTCCTCGTCCTGGACCACGAGGTCCCCGCGTTTCCGGTCGGCCGGCGCCGCCTGCGAGAACCCGAAGTCGGAGAGGACGAACGGCCGTTCCCGCGAGAAGAGCTGGTTGACGGCGCGGATGAGTCCGGGCGTCGAACGGTAGTTGTGTTTCAGTTCCAGCGCTTCGTCTGAAGAGCCCAGGCGCTTGTGAGCCTCCAGATAGGCGAACACGTCCGCGCCCCGGAAGCGGTAGATCGACTGCTTCGGGTCGCCGACGACGAAGAGTCGCCCGCCGGCCGCGCCGGCGCCGCCCGGGTAGATCGTCTCGAAGATCCGGGCCTGCAGCCGGTCGGTGTCCTGGAATTCGTCGATCAGGGCGACGGGGTACCGGGAGCGGATTCGACGGGCGAGTTCGGCTCCGCCGGACCCGTCGAGCGCGCGGTGAAGTTCGACCAGCAGGGCGTCGAAGCTCAGGCTGCGGTCGACTCGGGTGGCGTGCCGCAGGGAGCGGCCGGCGTCCTCGAGGAGGCTGAGGCGCTGGCTTGCGAGCCACAGATCGCCATAGGCTGCTCCGGCCTCCGCGATGTCGTCGAAGTGGTCGAACAGCGGAGCGGCAGGCGGCGGGTTCTTCTTGTAGAACCCCGCCTTCAGCGCCTTGGCGCCGAAAGCGCCGGCGCAGTCCGGGGCGAGTTTCTCCGGGGCGTCGGTATCGAACGCCTCGCCGACCATCCGGCTACGCACGCGTACCCGTGTCTTTTTCCGTGCTGCCGCGGTCCATCGAGCCGGGTCGGCGACTTCCTCGAAGGCCGCTCTCTGCGCCGGGTCGGACCATTCGGTCTGTGCCGCGCTGACCGCTGCCAGCCACGCACTCCGCTTCGACTCGAGCGCGCTCGGCAGCGCCTCCGGCGAGCGGACCCCCCGGGTTTCCTGTACCTGGGCGTGATGGCGGGCGACCCAGGTCGTCGTGTCTTCGTCCAGCACGAACTTCTGCGACTGCGCGTGCTCTAGCAGCGACACGGGTTGGCCGACCATCCGGCGCCGCCAGAAGTCGCGCGCGGCGTCGCCGACGGCCAGCGCGTTGTCTCCGCTCACTTTGAACGTGAACGGAGTGCCGGCATGAAGGGCGAACTCGAGGAGCGTCCGCTGGCAGAAGCCGTGGATCGTCGTGATGTTCGCCCGGTCGATGTCGCGGACGGCGCGCGTGAGGCGTCTCAGCGCGTCCGCGTCCTCGATCCCGCGCCGCCGCCAGCGCCGCCCCAGCCTGCCGGCCTGGGAACCGGGTTCTACGTCGGCGCCGGAGGCGGCTCGCCGGGCCGCCTGGAGGAGTCGCCGCACCCGGGTGCGCAGTTCGCCCGCGGCGGAGATCGTGAAGGTGACGATCAGGAGTCGGTCGATGTGGAACCGCTCTTCGACGATCAGGCGGGCGACCAGGGTGGTCAGGGCGTAGGTCTTCCCCGTTCCCGCGCTCGCCTCGATCAGAAGGTCGGCGTCGAGCGGTCGGTCGAAGGCGTCGGCACGCTCGGTAGCCGCGGTCATGCGCTCGCCTCCCGCAATGGACGGAGCAGTCGTTCGGCCAGGCGCTCGAAGTCGTCGCCGCTCGGGTCGTCGCCGAAGATCAGCCGGTGGCGGGGGTCGTTGCCTTCGAACCATGGCTGCTTCGACCATTCGTCCTGGACCTTGCGGCTCCAGGCGCGCTTCTCCGTCCAGACCCAGGACGTCGAGGCGAAGAACGGCAGCGGCCTGCGCTGGCTCTCGCGCCAGACCTCGACCCAATCGCCGAGCAGCGACCGCGCTTCATCCGGCTCGGGTCCACGGAGCGCGACGTGCTCGACCTGGTCCTTGCTGCCGAGGAGGTGGGCCGTCGCCGGCTGCTGCCGGCCGGCGACGAGCGCCAGGAGCCGCAGCCAGACGCCGATGCGGTCCTTCGGACGGAGGCTCCCGATGCGCCAGAAGAGCAGTTCGTTCGTTCCCTCGTCGAACTGCCCGACCGCACCGACCAGGCGGACGTTCCCGAACTCGACCTCGACCCGGTGTCGGGGCGCCTCGCGGTGCCGCTGGAACGGTTGGAGTTTCTCCATCAGCGCCGCGACCTGGGCCGCGGACTGCCGGTGCTGGACCCGGCCGAGGTTGCGCGGCGGCAGCAGGCCCCGGGCCGCGGCCAGCTCGATTGTCCGCTCGTCGTCCTGTTCGCCGATTCCCGCCAGGTCGCTCTTCAGTTGCCAGGCTTCCAGGGCGTTCAGGTCGAGTGGCTCGTCGGCCGCAACGTCGTCTTCGCGGACGTCGAGGAGGATGTCCAGCCGCTTGCGGAGAAAGTCCCGAGAAGGGCTGGCGGCGAAGCGAACGAGATCCTCCAGCTCGAGTTCCACGGTCTCCTCGCGAGGTTCCGCGGCGAGTTCGCCGGCGAAGCGGTCGGGCTCGTTTCCGCTCGCGCGAAGCGCCTCGGCGGCGTTGCGCATCGACTCCGAGTAGCTGAACAGCGCGGTTTCGCCCGGCTCGAAGTACTTCGGGCTGAATGGCTGCAACGGGTGTCTGGTGGCCCAGCGATCACGTTCTTCGTCGTCGTTCTTCCCGCCGGGGTCCGGGAAGATCTGTTCCAGGTACTCGGCCAGCTCGCTTGCCACCGCGGATGGCGGGATCGGCTTGTCCTCCTGGAGGTCGCGCCCGGTGTACGTCAGCACGAAGTGGCGCCGCGCGGCGAGCAGGGCTTCGAGGAAGGCGAAGCGGTCCTCGTTGCGGCGGTCGCGGTCGCCGGGCTGTCGCGCTTCGCCTTCGAAGAGGTCGGCCTGGAAGTCGAACTGCGGGGGCCGCGGCCGGCGCGGGAAGGCGCCATCGTTCATGCCGACGGCGCAGATCACCCTGGCCGGGAAGACCTGGCCTGATGCAAGGTCCGCGACCGCGATGCCGTCGTCCAGTCGCGGCGCCGAACGGGCGGCCTTCTCGGCCATGTCGTTCAGCACATCGCGCAGGACGGGAAACGGGATGGCGCCGGCGGCGCCGGCGCGCTTGCACTCCTCGTCGAACTCGGAGAGCAGCCGGGAGACCGTGTTCACTTCGCGGACCGCTTCGGGCCCGGCGCGATAGTCGCTGGTGAAGAAACCGTCCAGGACTTCGGCCTGAAGGCGCTCCATCCACGCGGTGGCGTCGTGTTCGGCGTCTGTCCAGTCGTTCAGCGCGAAGGCGAGGTCGCAGTAGCGGCGAAAGCGGCCGAACAGTTCGTAGTCGGCCGCGCCGGCGTGCTGCCCCCAGTGGTCGAGCGCGCTGGGCGCGATGCCGTCGACGAGCGTCTCGCCCTCCTGCACCGCGTAGCCGAGCAGGAGCCGGTCCAGTCCACGGCGCCAGTTGTGGTTCGGGGAAGCCGGTACGTCGAGCTCGGTACGGTGTTCGCCGTCCCTTCCCCAGCGGATCCTGGCCATGGCGACCGCCCCCCGGATCGTCGCCAGACCGGTGTCCGTGATGCCGAACTGGACACGCACGGATTCGGCGAGCAGCGGCGCCAGCACGTCGTTCGCCGCGTACCGGGAGCCCGGAAGCTCGAGGAGGTCGAGAAAGGCGGCCAGCGCGGCGCCTTCCTTGAGTCGTCGCCTGCCGATGCTGACACCGATCCGGCCGGCGGACCCGAACACCGCCTCGACCAGGGGCGCGTAGGTGTCGAGGTCGGGCGTGAGGACCAGCACGTCGGCCGGCTGGATATCGGCATGCGTGTCGAAGAGGCCCAGCAGGCGGTCGTGCAGGACCTCGACCTCGCGGGTCGGCGAGTGGCAGACGTGGATCTGGATCGAGTCGTCCGGTCCGGTCCTCGCGCCCGCAGCCGCCGGCGTCTGCGGATCGTCCTCGAGAATGTGCCGCTGGACCGAGGCCAGGCAGTTCGGGCGGGCGCCGACATCGGCATGGCCTTCCCCGGCATCGCCCGCACGTCGGGTCCCGGCCCCGGCAGGCATGTCGCCGCTGCGCGGATGATCCACGACGACGACCGTGTCCGGTTCGGCCCCGACCAGAGCGCGCAGGTCCCGTGCCGAGCGGCCCCAGGCGTCGAGCAGTTCGTTGGACTCGACGTCCCCGGCACCCGGCGGTCCGCTCCAGAAGTCGCGGCTGGGGCTGAGCAGGTAGAGGTGGACGTCCATGACCCGGACGGCGAGCCGGAGCACCTCGACGTAGGTGGGCGACAGCGAGGCGGGGTGGAAGAAGCTCACGCGTTGCCTCGTCCCGGCCGCACGCGGCCGTTGCTCCAGCCGGTCCCGATAGCGGTCGATGGCGTCGACCCAGTGTTCGGCGCCGGGCGCTGCCGGTGCGAGTTCCCGCCACAGCCGTGCGTGCCAGCCACTTCCCTCGCCTTTCTGCCACGCCCTGATGACGTCCGGCCGGTAGACCCGGCAGCGGTCGTAGGCGACGGCGAGTTGATCGGCGAGTTCGAAACGCTTGCGAGAGTCGCCGTCCTCGACGTAGCGCGCGATCTCGTCGTCGCCTGTCCAGTTCTTCAGGCGCTCGAAGATCCGCCAGCGCAGGTGAGGCGGCCCGTAGACCGATTCACCGGTCAGCTCGGCGACCTCTTCGCGCATCGCGGCCCAGGCGAACTGCGCCGGTTGCTCGACTCTCAGATGTGCGGCCACCCCGAGATGGGACGCGAGTTCCAGCCGCAGCCACTGGCCGAGCAGTGCATCGGGCACGACGATCCGTTCCGGCTCCAGCGGTTCCGCGGGATGCCGGCTCATCTCCTCGGCGAGCCGCTTCGCCAGCGTCTCCAGCCGGTGCGAGGCGTGGACGCGGAACGCGGCGTCCGGCTGGTCCATCAGCAGCGAGAGTTGCTTGCCCGTCGCGTTCGGCATTCGCGTGATTGTAGGCCGCATCGCGAGGCTGCTAGGGTGCGGCTTCGCAGCCCGATTCTTCAAACGTGATGAGGATCACCAAAGCGAGAGTCTGAGCACACACCAGAACGCAGGCAGATCAAGGGAAGGGGAGTGAGAATCTCCCGCCGCCCCGCGACTGTGATCCGGACGAAGCCGGCGATAACCACTGTTCCGCACAGGAATGGGAAGGGCCGGTCAGTAGGACGAAGGTAAGTCAGGAAACCTGGCTGCCTGCCGAGGCAATCGATGCTCCACCGGCCCGGAAGGCCGCCCGGAGCAGGAATCCCGAAGGGGGAGGAGAGCCCGAATGAACAGTCGAACAGGAAGCGAGTTGGTGCGCAGGCGCCTGGGCGCCGTGCTGGCGGTGCTCATGCTGGCGCCGACGGTCGCGTTTGGCGAGGAAGAAGCCGAGACCGAAGATGGAACCCCGATCGTCGCGGAGGAGATCGTCGTCAGCGCGAACCGCTACGAGGCGCCTCGCTCCGAGGTCGGTAGCGCGGTCACGGTGATCGATGCCGGGGAGATCGAGCAGCGAAACCAGGTGGCGGTCCTCGACCTGCTCCGAACCGTGCCGGGCGTCGAGGTCACGCAGACCGGAGGCCCGGGGAAGGTCGCGACCGTGAGGGTGCGCGGCGGCACCGGCGGCCAGGCGGCCGTCCTGGTCGACGGCGTGCGGGTCAACTCGGTCACCGGCGGCAGCTACGACTTCTCGAACATGCTGGCCGCCAACATCGAGCGAATCGAGGTCCTTCGCGGGCCGCAGGCGACGTACGGCTCCGAGGCGATGACCGGCGTGATCAGCATCACGACCATGCGGGGCGAACCGGGCTGGCGGTTGAACGCGACGGCCGAGGCGGGCAGCAACGAACACCAGCGGTTCGACTTCGGCTTCCTCGGGGCCAGCGACGTGTGGGACTACAGCGTCTCCGGGACCGACCTGAGCACCGACGCGGTTTCTCACCGCTACATCGAAGGCGGGTCCGCGGAGGACGATCCCTTCGAGAACCAGACCTTGAGCGCCCGGTTGGGCGCTACCTTCCTCGACGATGGCCGAGTCGATCTGCGGGCCCGCTCCGCACGCGGCGACACGGCGCTCGACGGCTTCGGCCCCGAGGATCTGAATGCGATGGCGGCGAAAGACGACGAGACCCTGTCGCTCTCGATCGAGAAGGCTCTTGGTTCCTTCTGGCGCCAGACCGTGCGAATCGGCCGCACCGAAGGACTCCTGCTCGGCACCGATCCGGACACGTTCTGGAACAACTACGAGGTCAATTCGGAGATTCAGCAGATCGACCTTCAGTCGGACGTGACGCTGGGCGCCGACAACGTCCTCAACCTGGGCTACTCGACCGAAACGCGCAAGGGACTGAGCGGCGGCAACTTCGACGAGGAGGCCGACCTCGACTCCTGGTTCGTGCAGGACCAGTGGGCCATCACGGACAATACGCACGTCACTGCCGCCGTGCGCGGCGACGAGCACTCGGCGTTCGGGTCGGAGACCAGCCACCGGGTCACCTTTGCGAGTTCGTGGGCCGAGGGACAGGGCCGTGTCCACGGCAGCTACGGCACCGCGTTCCGGGCGCCTACCTTCAACGAGCTCTACTATCCGTTCTCGGGCGACCCGAATCTGCTGCCGGAGACCACGGAGGGCTTCGACATCGGCGTCGAGCAGCGTTTCGGCGAATCGGGCGTCAGCGCCGATCTCACGTGGTTCGACATGGAGTTCGAGCAACTGATCCAGTTCTACTTCCCGACCTTCTCCTTCCGCAACGTGGCGAATGCGAGTTCGAGCGGCGCCGAGTTCACGCTGCGCTACCGCCCGAATGTCGACTACAGCCTGGAGTTGTCCCACACCTACAACGAGACGGAAGACCAGTCGACGGGCGAGCCTCTGGCCCGGCGGCCAAAGAACCGCACGACCCTGGTCGCGCAGTTGCGACCGACGGAACGGTTCTCGGCGGCGGTGATGGCCGCGGCCGTGTCGGACCGTGTCAACTCGGACGGCGCCGTCATGGACGACTACACCAAGGTCGACCTCAATCTCAGCTACACGCGGTCCCTCTGGCAGCCCTTCGTCCGCATCGAGAACGCTCTCGACGAGGACTACTTCGAGGTCCCCGGCTACGTCACGCCGGGCCGCACCTTCGTCGCCGGTTTGCGATTCCAGCGTCGCTAGCACCCGCCTGCGGCGGGGTCCGGAGGGGAGGGTCCCAGACGGACGCTCGCGCCCTCTTGGTGGTTGGAGGGTCCTGGCGCTCGCTGCGGTCGGCTGCGCTTCGCCAGGGCTGTGGTTGGCCGTACGTTCTCGGCAGTCGCTGGCCTCCAGCCCGCTGGGACCCTCCCCTCCGGACCCCGCCGCAGGCTGGATGTCGTCGGTCACACTGGGTGCGCCGGCGCCCTCGCCGGCCCTGCGGGCGATGCCGCGGAGCGGCGTGGCCCGGCGAAGGCGCGCGAGGCGAAGCCTCGCTCCTTGGTCTCCGGACGGGCTATCGTCGGCATCCGATGGTGAGAGTCCTGAAAGCGATCTACCGGCGACTACACGCGGCCCTGTTCGCCACTTTGCGGCGACTGGGGTGGAACGTTGCACGCACGGCGGACTTCTACTCGCCGCTACCGGTGCTGTCGGAGGTCGCGGCGAGTCGGGATTCCTGGGACCGGCCGAGCGACCTGGTGGGTGTCGACTACGACCTGGAGGCGATGAAGTCGCTTCTAGCGGCTCTGGTGGAAACCCATGGCGGTCAGTTCGACGCGTTGCCACCGCACAGTGAGATCCGGGCGCTGGGTTACGGCCCCGGCTTCCCGGTCATCGACGCCCTGACGACCTACCTCATGGTGCGCGATCTGCGGCCGGGGCGCTACGTCGAGATCGGGTCCGGTCTTTCGACCTACTACGCCTGGCTTGCCGCGGCGGCGAACGGCCGTGACGGCCGTGTGTGCGAGATGACGTGCGTCGACCCGTTCCCGACCGGCCGGCTGAACGAGCTGTGCGAGCCCGCCGTCCATGCGGTGGTCTCGAAGGTGGAGGCGGCGGACCTCGGGCTCTTCGAGGCTCTGGAAGCCGGCGACGTGCTGTTCATCGATTCGACCCACGTGCTGAAGCTCGGCGGCGACGTGGCGTTCCTGTTCCTCGAGGTGCTGCCTCGGCTGCGGCCCGGCGTCGTGGTCCACCTCCACGACATTCACTTCCCGTACAACACGCCGTATCCGGCCGAGCAGTACATCTTCCGTTCCAAGTGGCCGCTCTACCGCACGGAGGCGATGGTGCTTCAGGCCTTCCTGAGCTTCAACCGTGAGTTCGAGTTGCTGCTCTCCGCGCCGATGATCCGTCACTTCGACGAGCCCTTCCTGAAACGGACGATTCCCGGCTACCGCCCGGTCGAGGTCGAGGACTACGACACCCACTTCGGCTCGATCTGGCTTCGCCGCCGGCTGCCCTCGGGCTGAACGCGTCCAGAGGCGCGGCGGCCCCGGTCGCTACCAGTCGTCGTCGGGCATCATTCGCTTCATGAACCGGTCGAACGACGGCACGGTGAAGGCGGTGTCCCCGTGACTGGGGCTCCAGATCATGCCTTTTCCGATCAGCTTGGACCGCATGGGGCCGAGGGACGTGACCTGTCGATTCAGGATCGAAGCAATGTCGCCGGACCGGTGAGGTCCGGGGCCGAGCTCAGCCATGGCCCGCATGTAGCGCTTCTCGGCAGGGGTCAGACGGTCGTAGCGCACGCGGAAGAAGCCCTGGTCGAGCGAGGCGGTCGCATGCTCCTCCGCAGCTCGGACGTCCCGTAGCCGGATGGGCGAAAGCGGTGCGACGTTCCAGGCATGCAGACCCCACTCCTGCAAGAAGTACGGGTAGGCCCGAGTTCGGTCGACGATGCTCTCGAGCGCCTCGTCTTCGATATCCGCCTCCCGCTTCCTCAGCGGTTGACGAACCGCCGCTCGCGCCGCCTCGGCATCGAGCGCGCCCAGTTCCCGGAACTCGAAGAGTCTCTCCGCGTAGGACCGGGCCTTTCCGAGTCGGCCTCGAAGCTGCGGCAGGCCGGCGACGGCCAGCATGACGGGCCAGCCCCGTTGCGCGGCGCGGTGAAACGCGGCGACGAGCGCGCCCAGTTCGGGCGCCCGCGCGTACTGCAGTTCGTCCACGATCAGGATCAAGGCCGTTTCCGCTTGGCGGGCGGCTTCGCCGACCGCCTCCAGGAGCGCCGTGAGGTCGAACTCCAGATCCCCACTGTCGGCCAATCCCAACTCGGGCGTCACGTCGAGGCCGAACTCCAGATCGTCGAAGCGGACCTTCAGGGCGGAGACGAAACCGGCGAGGGCTCTCATCGCCCGTCGAGCGGCCGCCCGGCGCCGCTGCCTACCGGAGAGCTCCAGGAGAACCCGACGAAGTTCGGGCGCCAGCAACGATGGCAGGGATCGCGCCTCGGACGCCTCGATCATCGCTGTCAGCAGCCCGCGCTCCTCGACGTCGTCGCGCACGCGGCCGAGCACGACGGTCTTGCCGACACCTCGAAGGCCGAGGAGCCCGATACATCGCGTGGGGCCGCCCCGCTGGCACTTCAGCGCGGCGATCTCGAGAGCGTCCAGGATGTCGTCTCGTCCGGCGAGCTCGGGCGGCTGCGTGCCGGCGCCCGGAGCGAACGGGTTGTCGAGACGATCCATGACGAGCGAGTTTATACCGAGATTAGGCAGTTTATCTTCAGAGGGTAAACTCCCTAAACTCGGTATAAGAAGACATGTCTACTCGACTGCCAGCGGTTCGACTTCCAGGCCGCCTAGCGCCGGGCGTAGATGCACCGCGCGGCCCTTTTCCATGTACACGATGAGCCGGTACGGTGCGCAGGGCGGCTGCTGGCTGACGAACCAGGCGGAGTAGTCGCGGGCGAAGCGGCCGCCGGTGCCGCGGTCGATCTTCTCGGGGGTTACCACCGAGCCCTCGTGGAGCACGAGGACCGCGGGGCGGACCTCGTGGAGGTGGTCGTAGTCCGTCTTGCCCCAGTTCAGGTGGTACTCGCCGTGGCGGGCGTGGTGGGCGGAAGTCAGGCCCAAGGGATCGTGGATCGTCGTCTCGTCGAGGATCCAGCCGAACAGCCCGACCGCCTCGGCGGCGGCGACGTCGTCGGACGCCAGGTGGGGTTTCAGCCGGCTCGCCATGAACTGGTAGCAGCTCGTGATCGGGTGGAAGGTGAAGCGGGGGCCCGGGGTGGCCTCCCAGGGGCTGCGACTCAGCATGAAGAGGGCGCTCACGGTCAGCAGGGCGAGAATCCAGGCGGAGCGTCGCCTGCGCGGGCTTGCAGTGTCCGGCGAAGAAGAGTGGTCGCCGCTTCGCGGCGCGTCTTCCCCGGAAGCCGGCGGGGGCGCCGGCGCACCCAGTGGGTAGACGGCCGAGTCGTGGAGAGCGTTCGACAGGCAGACGGCGAGCGGAGCGGCGAGGAGCGGCGCGAACACGGTCAGGAGCCGGTAGTGGGGCATCCAGTCGCCGCCGTTCACGAGGACGGCTGGCAGCTCCGCGGCTACCACGAGCAGGCAAAACCACAGGGCCTTCGCCTTCGGAGCGAGGATGAGGGCGATCGCGGTGCCGAGGATCAGCGGCGCGTGCGCGATCTCGAAGCGGACGGCGTACAGGAGACCCTGGCCGAGGTTCGCCACCAGGGTGTCCAGCCCCGCCGAGAGCGCGGACTTTGCGGCCAGCGAGTTCGGCAGCGGAGCGCCGTAGTAGGCGAGTCGCCAGATGGTGACCGCTCCGACAACGACCGCGGCCGTCGCGGCGATCAGGCTGGCGTGCCGGAAATCGGCGGGCAGCGGCGACTCCACGCTTCCCGGTGCGGGGAGGATGCCCTTCCTCCCGGGGGGTTCGTGAACGGCACTCGGACGCGCGGGACCGCCGTACGCCGCGTACAGCACGACGACCGGGGAGATCAACAGGCTCTCCGGCCGCGTCATGAACAGCAGCCCCAGGAGGACTCCGATGAGCCGGGCGTCGGCGCCCTGGATCGTCTTGCGCGCAGCGAGGACGACCAGGAAGGCGAACAGCCCGCCCTCCAGTCCGTTGCCGGCGACGAGCCAGAAGCGGCCGTGGACCGCCACCAGGGCGACCGCGGCGAGGCAGGCGCCGGCGGAGGCGCCGAGGCCGCGGCCGAGCAGGTACGCCTCGCGCAGCGCCAGCAGCGCGAAGGCCACGCCGAGCAGGAACGCCGCCGGCTCGACCGGTAGCCGAAGCGTCTCCACCGCCGCGAGCAGCAGCGTCCACGACAGGCTCGTGACCCCTTCGACCCGCTCGCCGAGGTTGAAGACGAGGCCGTCGCCGTGGGCGAGGTTGCGGGCGTAGCGGAACGTGATGAACGCGTCGTCGATAGTGCGAATCGGAAGGAACAGGAGGGTCAGCAACGGCAGCGCCGCCACGGACGCACCGAGCAGTCGCAGCGTCCGGCGGTCCGTCACGAAGGTGTTCCGTTGCCCGGGTTGCCGGTCATGCCGGCCGGCGCCGTCTGACCTCGCCGGAAGAACCGCCGGTAGTCGGGCAGGAAGCGAAGCGCCAGCAGGCCGCCCCCGAGCGCCGCTGCCGCGACGCTGGCGAGCAAGCGCCCCCAGCTTCCCGCCGGCAGCAGCGCCGCGGCGGCCAGGAAGAAGGGGAGCGGCAGCAGAAACACCTGGGCCAGGCTGCCTACCAGCCGCCGCCGCCGGCCCGCGAAGATGCCGAGCACCTTGAAGAACATCAACAGGCTGCCGACGCGCAGGAAGTTCGCCCAGGCCATGCCGATGGGGCCCCAGAGGTACGTAAAGAGGAAGCCGAAGCCGACGATCGCGAGCATGTTCAGCACGACGGTCGTCAGCCAGAGGCGGTCCCGGTTCTGTACCTTGAGCGCTTCGCCGCCGGTGGTGGTGAAGACGTCGACCAGGGGCACCAGGCAGAGAACCCGCAGCAGCGGAACCGTGCCGGCCCACTCGGGACCGAGCACGAGTTCGACCGCTTTCTCGGCGTTGAAGAACAGGAAGTAGGCCGAGACGACGATTCCGGCGAGGAAGGCGAGGGTGCCCAAACGCAGCGTCTCCGCGAATTCCGCGGCGTTCTCACGAAACTCGACCAGGGCCGGCAGCAGCGGTCTTGGGGTCACGGTCAGGGCGACGAGGAAGGCGAAGTAGTAGGCCGCCTCGTAGTAACCGACGGAGGTGGTGGTCGAGAAGATCTCGATGAAGTAGATGTCGACGCGGTGGAAGACCTGGCTCGCGGCCCACACGATGAACAGGTAGCGGCTCGCCTTGATCAGGTTGGGGAGTCGCTGCCAGTCGACGGTCAGCGGAACCTGGTCGCGCGCCCGCCACAGCAACAGCAGCGCGAAGAGAGCGGAGGCCAGGAGCTCGCCGCCGACGAAGGCCCAGACGCCGGCGCCGAGATGGGCGAGGCCGACCGCGATCAGGCCGTACGCCAGGCTGCGCAGAATCTCGAAGCCGGCGATCTCACGGATCCGGAGCCGCCGTTCGAAGAAGGTCCGGTAGACCATGATGACGGCGTCGATGACGATCCAGATCGCCATCGCCCGCAGCACGCCGGGCAGGTCCGGATTCAGGCGGGAGAAGACGTTCGCGAGAGCGACCAGGAGGACGGCCATGGCGCTGCCGACGCCGACGCTCCAGGCCAGGACGGTGCCGTAGGACTCGCGCGGGTCGCGCATCAGGTGGTGCGTCAGGCCCACGTCGCGGATCGCCGAGGCCATGACGACGAACTGCAGGGCGAGCGCGAAGAGTCCGTGGACGTCCGGCAGGATGAGCCGGGCCAGGAGAGCACGGGCGGCGAAGGCGAGCAGCAACCGCACGAACATCGAGCCGTAGGCGCTGATCGAGGAATGCAGCAGCCGCTGCTTGGCGCCCGCCGCGGCCGGGTCTTGATGCGAAGTGGATTCCACGGGCTGCTGGCTGTAGCTTGGCTTGGCGGGCGGTTCGCGCTGCGCCGCTTCGCGGCGTCGCGCTCGATGCCGGCCAGAAGGCCGGCGCACCGACAGGATGGTCCGCCGGCGTCCCACACTGGGTGCGCCGGCGCCCTCGCCGGCTTTCCGGAAAGACGCGCCGCGAAGCGGCGACGATGCTGCCGCTGCTAGAACGCGGTCGTACCGTACCGCAGGCAGCCCAGGAGCCGCCCCAGGCGCCAGCCGGCGAGCCAGATCCACCGGCCGCGGGCCGACTTCGACAGAAGCTGGGGACTGCGCAACACCAGCGACCCCAGCCGCAGCAGGCCCGGCAGAGCCGGCAGCCGCGGCATGCCGCGCGAACGGTACCGCGTGTAGATGTACACGTTGTACCGTCCGTACCGGGCCGCCTGGCGGAAGGCGCCGACCAGCGTCGCCGGGAACCGCACGTGGACGACGGCGTCAGGCGCGAAGACGAGGCGGTGCCCGGCGAGCTGCAGGCGCCAGCAGAAGTCGGTGTCCTCCAGCGCGACGTACTCCTCGTCGAAGCCGCCGAGCTCTTCGAAGACGTGGCGCCGGACACCGAGGCCGCAGCCGCCGGCGTGGTCGAGGAAGGGCGGGTTCGTGTAGCTCGGCAGGCCATACTGCTGAGCCGCGTCGCCGTGCAGACGGCGGGCCTGCTCGCTGTTCAGCCGTTCGATCTCGTGCCGGCTTGCCGCGGCCTCGTGGCGCTTCAACTCCTGGACCAGACCGTCGATCCAGCCGTCGGCGACCTCGTCGTCCGCGTCGCAGAATAGGAGCGCATCGCCCGTAGCCGCCGCGGCCGCGACGTTCTTCGCGTGAGCGGGACCGCCGCGCTCAGCCGCGCTCAGGACGCGAAGTCCGGGGAGGCGGTCGCGGTGCGACTCGGCGAGTTCGACGGAACCGTCGGTCGACCCGTTGTCGCCCACCAGCACCTCGACGTTGCCCTGCCAGGTCTGCCGGCCGAGCGCTTCGAGCTGCGCGCCGAGGGTCGCGGCGGCGTTCAGGCAGGGGATGACGACGCTGACCCGCTCGATGGCGAACGGCGGCGGCCCTGCCTCGTCCTCCGTCACTCCAGGTAGCCCATCGCCTCGAGCGCCTTGCGCGCCGCCTCGGTGTGAGGCGAGACGTTCTCCGGCGAATCGCGAATCCACCTGCTGAGCTGCCGTCCCAGGCGGTCCCGGACCTCGGGAAACTCGGAGGCCACGTCGTTGAGTTGCAGCGGATCGGACGGCAGGTGGTAGATCTCGACCAGCGGCTTCTCGCGCTCCCTGGTCGGGGGGCGGAGGACCAGTTGCCACTCCTCGTCCTGGATACTCCTCAGGTGCCGCTGGTAGGCCCCGGCGTCGGCGAAGGCGACCGGATCCGCGTCCTCTTCGGCCGCCGTCCGGCCAGCCAGGAGAGGCAGCCAGCTCCGGCCCTCGAAGCCCTCGGGCATCGGTTCGCCCAGCAGTTCGACCAGGGTGGGAAAGAGGCCGATCAACTCGACCGGCTGGGCCACGCGGGCGCCGGCGTCGACCCAGGGCTCTCCGACGACGGCCAGCGGCACATGGACGCTGCTGTTGTAGGGCACCGGGCCGTGCTCGAAGGGGACGCCATGCTCGGCCAGTTCCTCGCCGTGGTCGGACGTCATGACGAATAGACTGCCGTCCTCCATCCCGAGTGCGGCGATCTCGTCCAGGATCGCGCCGATCGCCCGGTCGGTCACCCAGACGTTCGCGTCGTACTGGGCGACGTAGTAGCGAAGCTCGCGCCGGTCGCCGAGCGCCCGGCCCTCGGCGCCAGTCAGGTCGACGACCTCGTCGCCTGTGTAGTGCTCGTCGTCGAGAAACGGGTTCCCGGTTCCGGGCTGCAGCAGGTAGGGGGCGTGCGGGTCGGTGTAGTGCAGCCAGACGAACAGCCGTTCCTCCGAGGCCAGCGAGGCGAGCAGGGGCAGTGCGAGTTCGTTCACGCGATCGGCCCACACATGACGCCGGAACGCCATCGGCCGCTGCTCGACCGGGAGTTCGTCGACGGCGTCCAGAGTCGCCTGGTCGACCCATGTCTGCTCGTAGCGGTCGAAGCCGCGGCCCCAGCCGAGCTCCCGGCTTAGCACGGGGTTGGAGATCACGGCCGCCGTCGTGAAGCCGCGTTCCTGGAACCAGGCCGGCAACGCGAGGTAGTCGTCGGGGATCGTCTGCGCGGCCCGGTTGATCAGACCTGTCGTGTGGGGATAGAGGCTCGTGAACATCGAGGCGAACGACGGGCCGGTCTTCGGCCATTGGACGATCGCCCGCTCGAAGATGACGCCCCGCTCGACCCACTCGTCGAGCCGCGGACTCGTGTCGCGCGGGTAGCCGTGCCAGCCCAGGTGATCGGCGCGCAGCGTGTCGACCGTGATCAGGAAGACGCGCCGCGGCGGTTCGGCTGCGGCCTCGGTCGACGGCTCGGGGCCGGCGCCACAGGCGAGCACCAGCGCTGCAAGTGGAAGGAGGGCCAGCGCTTGCGGGCGGCAACATCGCATGGCAACCCGTCGGAGACTAGCAGCCGGTCCGGGAGCGGCCCGCCGGGAGGACGAGTGCGCCCGGCCGCTGGAGTACGCTGCGCGATCATGACTCCAGCCGTCGCGCCGGGCCCCGCGGCGCAGCCCTCGTTGCCGGGCCGCGCGGGCGTGGTCGTCATCGGAGGCGGCGTGATCGGCTGCTCGGTCGCGTACCACCTCGCGCGCTCGGGACGTTCCGATGTGCTCCTGCTCGAGCGCCGCCGGATTACCTCCGGCACGACCTGGCATGCCGCCGGCCTGCTCGGCCAACTCCGGCAGTCGGTCACGATGACGAACCTCGCCCGCTACACGAGCGAGCTCTACGCTCGCATCGAGCGGGAAACCGGGCAGGCGACGGGCTATCGCCGCTGCGGCTCTCTCTCGGTCACCGCCGACCCGGAGCGCTTCGAGGAGCTCCAGCGCGGCGCGTCGCTGGCGAAGGTGCTCGGACTGCAGGTCGACGTGGTCACGGCGAAGGCGATCGGGGAGCGGCTACCCCTGCTCGAGACATCCGACCTGCTGGGCGGACTGCACATACCCGGCGACGGCTACGCGAACCCGACGGACATCACGCTGGCGCTGGCCGCGGGCGCCCGCACCGCCGGCGCCCGGATCGTCGAGCAGGCGCCGGTGACCGCCGTCCGCACCGCCGGCGGGCGTGTGGTCGGCGTCTCCACGGAGCAGGGAGACATCGACGCCGACTGCGTCGTCCTCTGCGCCGGCATGTGGACCCGGGAGCTGGCCGCCTCCATCGGCGTGAACGTCCCGCTGCACGCCTGCGAGCACTACTACGTCCGATTCGATTCCGTCGACGGACTCGATGCGCAGATGCCCGTCGTGCGGGACTACGACGCGATCTCGTACTTCCGGTACGACGCGGGCAGGCTGATGGTCGGCGTCTTCGAGCCGAAGGCGCGGCCCTGGGGCATGGACGGCATCCCCGAGGATTTCTGCTTCGACGAAATCGTCGTCAACCACGAGCACTTCGAGCCCTTGCTGCGCGGCGCGAGGGAGCGCATGCCGGCCCTTCAGTCGGCCGATGTCGTGCAGTTCTTCTGCGGCCCGGAGAGCTTCACGCCCGATGTCCGCTACCACCTCGGCCAGGCGCCGGAATGCGAGAACTGCTTTGTCGCGGCCGGCCTGAACTCGATCGGCATCCAGTCCGCCGGCGGGATCGGCAAGGTCGTTGCCGAGTGGATTCTCGAAGGGCATCCGCCGGCCGATCTCTGGGAAGTCGACGTGCGCCGCAACATGCCCTTTCAGGGCAACCGCAAGTACCTGCGCGAGCGGGTTTCCGAGAGCCTGGGCCTCCTCTACGCGATGCACTACCCGTACCGCCAGTTCGAGACGGCGCGGGGCGTGCGCCGCTCACCGCTGTACGACCGCCTGGAGGCCGCCGGCGCCTGCCACGGGGAACTCGCCGGCTGGGAACGTCCGAACTGGTATGCGCCGAAGGGCGTGCCGGCCAGCTACGAGTACAGCTACGGGCGCCAGAACTGGTTCGACTACTCGGCCGCGGAACATCGGGCGGTGCGGGAGAACGTGGGACTGTTCGACCAGTCGTCGTTCGCGAAGTTCCGCCTGGAGGGCCGGGACGCGGCCAGGGTGCTCAACCGGGTCTGCGCCAACGACGTGGACGTGCCGCCCGGCCGGATCGTCTACACCCAGTGGCTGAACGAGCGCGGCGGCATCGAGGCGGATCTCACGGTGACGCGCCTGGCGGAAGACAGCTTCCTGATCGTCACCGCCGCCACGAGCGAAGTGCGGGACTTCCACTGGCTCAAGGCGCACATCCCGAGCGACGCGCACTGCGTGCTCGTGAACGTGACCTCGGCGCTGAGCGTGATCTCCCTGATGGGCCCGAACTCGCGCGCGCTCCTGCAGTCCCTGACGCCGGCGAACCTGGCCAACGAGGCGTTCCCGTTCGCGACCAGCCGCGAGATCGAGGTGGGCTACGGCCTGGTGCGGGCATCGCGCATCACCTACGTCGGCGAACTCGGTTGGGAGCTCTACGTCCCCACGGAGTTTGCGGCCGGCGTCTACGACGAGATCGTGGCGGCCGGCGAGGCGTTCGACCTCGTCCATGCCGGTTTCCACGCCCTGGACTCCCTGCGCATCGAGAAGGCCTACCGCCACTGGGGCCACGACATCACCGATCAGGACTCGCCTCTCGAAGCGGGCCTCGGCTTCGCCGTCCGGTTCGACAAGCCCGGCGGCTTCATCGGCCGCGAGGCGCTGCTCAGGCAGAAGGAGAGCGGCATCGCGAAGCGCATGATCCAGTTCAGACTCCGGGATCCGCAACCCTTGCTCTACCACAACGAACCGATCTGGCTGGGAGACGAGATCGCGGGCTACGTCACCTCCGGGAACTATGGCCACACCCTGGGAGCGGCCGTCGGCCTCGGCTACGTCCGCATGTCGCTGTTGCCCGACTTCCCCGAACTGCCCGACCGCTTCGAGATCGAGGTGGCGGGCGTCCGCTTTCCGGCCGAGGCCTCCGTCCGACCCATGGTCGACCCCGCCGGTCAACGCGTTCGTCGTTGCTAGTCTCGCCAGTGTGCGGCAGGGACTGGGTGCGCCGGCGCCCCCGCCGGCATCCGGCGCGAAGCGCCGGCCTCCGGAGGTCCTGCCGAGCCAAGCGCCGGCGATTGACCCGACGATGCACTCTAGACCTACCCAGGCCGTGATCCTGGCGGGTGGCCGGGGAACCCGTCTGGCGCCGCTGACGGACACGCTGCCCAAGGCGTTGATTCCGTTCCACAGCAAGCCCTTCCTCGGCCACGTCGTCGACATGCTGCGCGAGCAGGGCTTCGAGCGCGTCCTGCTGCTGCTCGGCTACCGCGCCGAGGCGATGATCGACCACTTCGGTGACGGTTCGGCCTACGGCGTGGAGATCAGCCACCGGGTGACGGGGCCGGACGACCTGACGGCGCACCGGGTCAAGGACGCGGCCGAGCAGCTCGACGAGCGGTTCCTGCTCCTCTACTGCGACAACTACTGGCCGATGCAGTTCGACCGGATGTGGCGCGCCTACGTCGAGTCCGGGGCGGCGGCCCAGATCACCGTCTACGCGAACCGCGACGGCTACACCCGGGACAGCGTGATCGTCGGCGAGGACGGCTTCGTCACCGTCTTCGACCGTGGCCGGACGACGCCCGGGCTCAGCGGCGTCGAGATCAGCTACGCGATCCTCGAGAAGTCGGCCGTGCTGCCGCTCCTGCCGGACTGCCAGGAGCTGTTCGAGGAGGCGGTCTACCCGGCGTTGACCGCCCGCGGCGACTTGCACGCCTACTGGAGCGAGCACCGCTACTACAGCGTCGGCGGTCACGAGCGGCTGCCGTTGACCGAGGCCTTCTTCGCCCGCACACCGACGATCATCCTCGACCGCGACGGCGTGCTGAACGTGCGCCCGCCGAGGGCCGAGTACGTCTGCACCCCGGAAGAACTCCGCTGGCTGCCGGGCGCCCGCGAGGCGCTCGCCGCCTTCAACCGGGCCGGCTGGCGGGTGCTCGTCGTGTCGAACCAGCCGGGAATCGCGCGGGGGCGAATGACGGAGGACGACCTGGCCGCGGTCCATCGGCGCCTCTGCGGCGAAGCGGAGGAGGCGGGCGGAAGGATCGACCGCATCTACTACTGCCCGCACGGATGGGACGAAGGCTGCGACTGCCGCAAGCCGGCGCCGGGGATGCTCTTCATGGCGCAGCGGGACCATCACCTCGACCTCACCCGGACGACGTTCCTGGGCGATGACGAGCGCGACGGCCAGGCGGCCGACGCGGCGGGCTGCCCGTTCGGCCTGGTCACCGGAAGCGAACCGCTGCTCGCCCACGCCGAGCGGCTGCTGGGCCTTCAAGCGGCCGGCAGAACGGCGGCGGCGGGATGAGCACCGCCTTCGTCCGCCGTCCGGTCCTGGTCACCGGGCACCGCGGCTATCTCGGTTCGGTCATGGCGCCGTATCTGATCGAGCGCGGCTACGACGTCGTCGGGCTCGACACCGGCTACTTCGACGACTGCACGATCTCTGGCGACCCGCTGCCGATCCCGTCGATCCGCAAGGACATCCGGGACCTGGAGCCGGCCGACTTGCGCGCGTTCTACGCAGTGATCCATCTCGCCGCGCTGTCGAACGACCCGATCGGCAACCTGGACGAGACCTGGACCGAGGAAATCAACCACGAGTCTTCGGTCCGGCTCGCGGAACTCGCGCGGGAGGCCGAGGTGCGTCGCTTCCTGTTCTCGTCCTCCTGCATCATGTACGGCCAGTCCAGCACGGAAACGGTGGACGAAACTTCGCCGCTCGACCCGCGGACCCTCTACGCGCGTTCCAAGGTCCGGAGCGAGGAGGCGATCCGGGAGCTGGCGAGCGACGGCTTCTCGCCGACCTTCCTGCGCAACGGCACGGTCTACGGGCTGTCGCCCCGGATGCGCTTCGACACGGTCCTGAACGACCTGACGGGCGCCGCCTTCGCCAACCGTCGGGTCGTCGTCTTCGGCGACGGCAAGCCGTGGCGGCCGGTCGTCCACGTCGAGGACGTGGCGGCGGCGTTCGGCCGCGTGCTCGAAGCGCCGCTCTCGGTGGTTCACAACGAAGCCTTCAACACCGGCGCCGACCACCTGAACCACCGGGTGATCGAGCTCGCCGAGATCGCGGCCGATCTGGTGCCCGGCTGCGAGGTCGAGGTTCGCGGTGAACCCGGCGCCGATCAGCGCACCTATCGGGCTTCGTTCGAGAAGTTCGCCCGCGCCTTCCCGGACTTCGAGTTCCGGGACGCGTCCGCCGGCGCGAAGCGGTTGATCGAGGACTACGGCCGCATCGGCCTCGATGCGGCGCGCTACGGCGACCCGCGCTTCGTTCGCCTGCGCTGGCTCAACCGGCTGCTCGATTCGGGGCGGCTGGACGGATCGCTGCGCTGGACCGCCGGCGCGAGCGAGGCAAACCCGGAGGCAGCAGACTTGGAGGGTGGGGGATGATCCACGGCGTCAAGGTGGTTCCGCTTCGTCAGATCGTCGACGAGCGGGGCAAGATCATGCACATGCTGAAGGCCACGGACGAGCACTTCCTCGGCTTCGGCGAGATCTACTTCTCGACCGCCTGGCCGGGGACGATCAAGGCCTGGCACATCCACCGCTCGATGACCGTGAACAACGCGGTGATCAGCGGCCGGGCCAAACTCGTCATGTTCGACCTGCGCGAGGACTCGCCGACCCGCGGCGAGCTCCAGGAGGTCTTCTTCGGCGAGGACAACTACGTCCTGGTGCAGATTCCGCCGGGGATCGCCAACGGCTACAAGGCGTACGGCGACCGGCAGGTGATCATGGCGAACGCCGCCACCGAGCCGCACGACCCGGACGAGATGGAGCGGCTCGATCCGTTCACCGACCGGATTCCCTACAACTGGGCGCTCCGGCACGGCTGAGGCGGCTGGACTCTCGCAGACGTGGACCAGTCCAGGCTGATCGTGACCCGCACCCCGCTGCGGGTGTCGCTGGTGGGCGGCGGCACCGACCTGCCGGCGTTCTACCGGCGGGAGGGCGGCGCCGTGCTCTCGACGACGATCGACCGCTACGTCTACGTCACGGTGAAGCGGCACAGCGAGCTCTTCTTCGAGCCGGTGCGCGTCAACTACTCGCGGAGCGAACAGGTCGAACGGATCGACGAACTGGACAACAACATCGCCCGTGAGTGCCTGCGGTTCGTGGGCGTCGACCCGCCGGTCTACATCTCGACCGTCGGCGACGTGCCGGCTTCCACCGGGCTGGGCGGCTCGAGCGCCTTCGCCGTCGGCCTGCTGAACGCGCTGCACTCCTACAGGGGCGAGCGGGCCTCGGCGGGGCAACTGGCGGAGGAGGCCTGCCACATCGAGATCGACGTGCTGGGCGCGCGGATCGGCAAGCAGGATCAGTACGCGGCGGCCTACGGCGGGCTCAACCTGCTGTCGTTCAAGCCGGACGGCGGGGTGACCGTCGAGCACCTGCGGATTCCCGGCGACCGGCTGCGCGAGCTGTTTCGTTCCGTACTCATGTTCTGGACCGGACACCAGCGCGACGCCAGCGCCGTCCTCTCCGAGCAGGACGACCGCACGGACATGAACCTGGAATCGCTCTGCCGGATGCGGAACCAGGCGCGCGACCTGCATCGGGATCTGGGCGCGGGCGACATCGACGTCGAGGGCATCGGCCGGCTCCTCGACGAAGGCTGGCGAATGAAGCGGGAGCTCGCGGGGTCGATCACGACGCCGTTGATCGACGGTTGGTACGACGCGGCGATCGCGGCCGGCGCTCTCGGAGGCAAGCTCTGCGGCGCCGGCGGCGGCGGGTTCCTGCTCTTCGTCGTGCCGCCCGATCGCCAGGCCGCGGTGCGCTCGGCACTCGGCGACCTCTACGAGCTGCCCGTCGGCCACGAGTCCCACGGCTCGCAGCTCGTCGCCCCGTTCCACCATGGCTGACGTCCTTCGCGGCGGCTCCGGACAGGGCGGTCGCCGCTTCGCGGCGCCGTTTCTTCAGAAGCCGGCGAGGGCGCCGGCGCACCCAGTGTGCGACCTGGTGGCGCCCCGGGAACCCGATAATGGCTAGCTGCCCCGCATGCGCCGGCCACTGGGTGCGCCGGCGCCCCCGCCGGCATCCGGCGCAAAGCGCCGGCCTCCGGGAATCCCACCGTGGCTAGTTGCCTCGTCTGCGCCGCCGCCCCCGTCGAGACCTTCCTCGACCTCGGCGCCACGGCCCTGGCCAACAAGTTCCCCAGCGCCGAAGACCTCCGCCAGCCGGAACCCCGCTTCCCGCTGCGTGTCGGCTTCTGCCACGGCTGCGGCCACGTGCAACTCGTCGAACGCGTGCCGCCGGCCGCGATGTTCACGGACTACCTCTACGTGTCGTCCGCCTCCGACACGCTACGCGCCCACTTCGAGGACCTGGCGGCCACGCTGACCGCGCGCCACGGCCTCGCCGACGGCGGCCTCGTGATCGACATCGGTTGCAACGACGCCTCGCTCCTTTGCTGCTTCCGCGACCGGGGCGCCCGCACACTCGGCGTCGACCCGGCGGAGAACCTGGCCGAGTTCAGCCGCGACACCGGGATCGAGCGCTACGAGGGGTTCTTCGGCGCGGAGACCGCCGGTGAGATCGCCGACCGCTGGGGCCGGGCGGCGCTGATCACGGCGACGAACACGTTCCCGCACATTCCCGACCTCCGGGGCTTCGTCGCGGGTCTCGACACGGCCCTCGCGCCCGGCGGCGCCTTCGTCCTCGAGGCGCACTACCTGGTCGATCTGCTCGACCAGCTCGCCTTCGACACCGTGTACCACGAGCACGTCTCCTACTGGGCGCTCGGCCCGATGACGCGCCTGTTCGAGGACCACGGCATGGAAGTCGTGCGCGCCGAGCGGCTGCCGATCCACCATGGCCAGCTCCGCGCCACCGTGATGCGCCGTGGCGAGGGCCAGGTGGATGCCAGCGTTGCGGAGGTTCTGGCCGTCGAACGGGAATTCGGCATCGACAGGTTCTCGACATGGTGCGAGTTCGCCGAGCGCGTCGACACGCTGAAGACGGAGGTCATGGACTGCCTCCACGGCCTCAGGGCGGACGACCGCCGGCTGGCCGGCTACGGCGCTCCCGCCAAGGGCAGCACGCTGCTCGAGTTCTTCGGGGCGGGCCCGGACCTGCTCGACTTCATCGCCGACCGCAGCCCGCTCAAGCAGGGCCGCTACACCCCCGGCTCCCACATCCCGATCGTCGGGCCGGAGCGGCTGCTGGAGGACCCTTCGCCCGACTACGTGCTGCTCCTGGCCTGGAACTTCGAGGAGGAGATCCTCGCCCAGCAGGCCGAGTTCCGCCGGCGCGGCGGCAGGTTCATCCTGCCGGTGCCGGAAGTCCGGATCGTCTGACCACGGGCACGGAGGGCCGACTTCGCCGAGCCCGGGTCTGCGAAGGCGTCTCACCGAACTGCTTGCGGTACATCTGCGTGAACCGGCTCCAGTCCCAGAAGCCATGCGCCTCGGCGACCTGGCCGATAGTCGTCGCGTCGTCGGTCAGCAGCGCGGTGCGCGCGCGCTGGAGCTTCAGGCTGGCGAAGTAGCGGCCGGGCGTGGTCTGGGCATGCTTGGCAAAGGCAAGCTGAATGGCCCTCGGGCAACGTCCGGTCGCAGCGGCCGTCGCCGCGGCGTCATACTTCTCCATCTCCACAAGAACCTCTCGCGCCTTGGCGAACGTGGCGTAGCTCGGCGTGCAGCACCTTGCTTCATGGTGTCCGTCGAGGCTGCCCTCCAGCGCCATCGCGTCGGCGCATGCGGAGAACAGAGTGCTCACCGCCGTCTCCGGCGTCGGCGCCCCCAGGTCGGAACGTCGCCTCATGATCCCTAGCAGGGCCAGAGCGCTTTCCGTCAGACCCCTGGCCATGTCGGTGCGGACGGTGGACACGATGCCTCGTTCCAGACCGGTTCTTCCCGAGTCCAGACCGGTTCTTCCCGAGTTGATGTGGGCCTCCCTGTTCCCGTGCCGAACGGCGAGCACCAGGACACTGCCCCCCTCGGCCGGGAAGTCGGTTTCCAGTTCCGCACCGGCTCCGGTCACGACCAGGTGATCCGGATCCAGCTCCGCGCCATTGGCGTGAGCTCCCGGTGCACCGAGCGAAGCGGCAAGGCCGAACCAGCCCTCCGGGATACCCACGCGGCTGTACATGCCGGAGTTCATCGTCCAGTGGAGCAGCAAGGCGTTCGGCGAGTAGGCCGATCTCCAGAGACCGCGAAAACGTCCTCTCGACACCTTGACGGTACTCCAATCGTAGGGGGTCAGTTCCCTCCCGGCCTCGTGGTCTTCGAACTCAGCGTCCAGAAAGTGGAGGAACCCTGCCGTTTCCGAGGGCTCACCCACGGCTGCCGCGAATCCATCGGCGGACGAGCTGGCGCGGCCCCTGTCTTCCTTCGCGGTCAAGTCTCGAAACTCGTCTCCGTCCATGGAACGGCATTCTATCGCACGAGGAGTTGCGTCCGGGCGGCCCGGGAGCCGCCCAAACCCGTCTGGTCCGGTTGCCTGCTGCCGTCCCGAACTTCACCAGTGGATCCCTGAGAGTCTTGCTGCCGATGTCAGCTCGTAGAGGCTACGGCCTTGCGCGGCGGGGAGACCCCGATTTCGTTTTCTGCACAACCATGCCGAGAAAAGCCCGCTCTTGCATGGGACTGGCAGCCACTCTGATTCGCTTTTCGTACTAGCGACGCTGTTTCGGAAGGCCGATAATTGCAGTCGTATCGGTTCGCGACGACGCATCGAGCCGGTCTTCCACATACGAGACAGGGCCACTGGTCATGGCCGTTTTCCGGTGCCCGTTCCCGGTCCGCCGTTGAGAGGTTTGACATGACGACAATAACACCTTGGATACGCGGTATCTTTGGCCGAGCCGCGGGGGGCGGCGTGACGCGCGCCCGCCTCTGCCTCTGCCCTCCCGCCCTCGCCCTGCTGCTGGGCGGTCTGATCCTGGGCGCCTGGCCCGTGGCGGCGCAAACCAACGTCTGGTCCGGCACGCTGACCACCGAGCGCACCCAAACGAACGTGAGCGGTTGCGCTCGGTCGTCTGTTGTGTTTCTTGATTCCTTGACCTGCGCTTTGAGAGGTTGACGCGATGCTGACGATGTGGAACGGTACCTTCAAGGCTGGAGCCGAGCCGAGCCGAGCCGAGCCGAGCCGAGCCGAGCCGAGCCGAGCCGAGCCGAGCCGAGCCGAGCCGAGCCGAGCCGAGCCGAGCCGAGCCGAGCCGAGCCGAGCCGAGCCGAGCCGAGCCGAGCCGAGCCGAGCCGAGCCGAGCCGAGCCGAGCCGAGCCGAGCCGAGCCGAGCCGATGATGTGCGGCCGTCGGCATTCCCTCGCGCGGCGGCCGGCCCCTTCGGCGAAGTCTCCGCGCCAGCCTGACCCGCACTCCGGGCGTCGTCGCGTCCGCCCCTCTCCTCTTCTTTCCGCGCCCGTCCTCTTCCTCGGGGCGCTGTGCATGTTCCCCGCCACGCCGGCCGAGGCCGACGTTGTTGTGAGCAACTTTGGCCAGGGAAACACAACACAACTCGGGGTCGGGGCTGTTTGGCAGGCCCAGAAATTCACGACGGGTAGTGACAGTGCGTTCCTGATCCTGGGCAGCATCGAGGTCCGGGTCGCGACGGCTCTGACGCCGCCAGGACGCCTGCGGGCGGAGCTATGGTCCGAAGACGGCAGCGGAGACCCAGACTCGAAGATCGTCAGCTTGACGGTGCCATCGACCCTGGCGGCCGGCAACGTTGCCTTCACGGCACCACCAAACACCAAGCTTGCTCCGGCCACCCCCTATTTTCTCGTCCTCTATGGAGCCAGCGCAGGCCTCGCTGGGACGGTGTGGAACACCTTTAACGACAATGAGGATGCGGGTCGCAAGTCCGGCTGGAGCATCGCGAACCAGCGCTGGTGGCGTGCCGGTCACGGAATGACGACTCAGCCCGGGGCCTCGTGGTCCACGCACACAAATCCAGTCAAGATCAGGGTCAACTCCGGGCTGGCGGAGGTGACGCTGGAGGGCCTTCTGCTGGATGGGAGCACGGACGGTTCGCGCTTTCTGGAAACGGTGACACTGAGCCCGCCGTTCGCTCCGGAGACGAGGCATTACGCGGCGACCGTAGCCGGTTCGATCACGCACGTGCGGCTGACGCCTACGCTCGACCACGACTTGGACGAGGTGATCGTGTACCGGGCGGACGACGTGGCGGGCGCAACGACGCTGTCGGTCGACAACCTAAACGCGGATCTTGCATTGAACGTGGGCGAGAACGTCATCGTGATGACCGTGACAGCGAAGGGCCCCGGCGGCGAACAGAAGAGATACACCTTCACCGTCACGCGGCAAGGCGGCAGCGGTCCTCCCCCTACTGGCGGTCCCGGCGGCCCTGGCGGGCCGCCTCCCGCTGACGACGACGAGGACGAGCCGTCCACCTGCAATCTGGTGGCCCCGTACTGGTCCGGCCCCACGGGCGGCTTCACCGTCATGCCCGCGGCCGGGCGCACCTCGGTCAGCGTGACCTGCGGCGGCAGCACGACCGAGTACAGCGCCGAGAACGGCGTGGTGACCCGGCTCGTGAGAGGCAGTTGCCCCGGAGGCCTGCGGCTGGAGGGCGCCGCGCCGGGCGGCTGGTACTGGCAGCACGGCGAGCGCAACGCCGCCGCAGCGCCCTTCGTTTGCTCGGAAGCTCTCGGCGGTCCGCCCGCCGTCGTGCCGGGCGGCGTCGTGGCCGACGCGACGGCCGACGCCACCTGGTTCAGGCACGACACGGCCCGGCTGGTCGGGATCGTTCCCCATCTTGAGGGCAACGAGTGCAGCGAGTACGTCACGCCGTACTGGCAGGGCGACGGCGGCGTCGTGGTCCGGCCGGCGGAAGGCCGGACCACCGCGAGGGTCAGGGTGCAGTGCGGCGCGACCCTCTCGACGCTGACGGCGTCTCCGGGCGCCGACGGCGTCGCCGCGGAGCTGGTGCGGAAGGACTACTGCACGGACGAGGAAGGCGAGCCGAGACAGGGCAAGCTGACCGTCACGGGCGCGGCGCCCGGCGGCTGGTACTGGATCAGCGGCGAGCGCAACGCCGCGGTGGCGCCGCTCATGTGCGCCGATCTGCTGGGCGGCCCCGCCGCCGTCGACCCGGGCGGCGTCCTGTCACGGGCCACGGAGGACGGCACCTACTTCAGCCACGACGCCGACCGGCTGATCGGCGTCGTGCCTCACGTCGCGCCGGCCCGCGACCAGTAGCGCGTCTTTCGCTGAACCATCAGCGAAGCGTCCCGCTTCATCGCCCACAGATCAGATTCCAGATGTCAGTATCTACATGGCCCTTCGGCTGATGTGGTTTCTTGATTCCTTGACCTGCGCTTTGAGAGGTTGACGCGATGCTGACGATGTGGAACGGTACCTTCAAGGCTGGAGCCGAGCCGAGCCGAGCCGAGCCGAGCCGAGCCGAGCCGAGCCGAGCCGAGCCGAGCCGAGCCGAGCCGAGCCGAGCCGAGCCGAGCCGAGCCGAGCCGAGCCGAGCCGAGCCGAGCCGAGCCGAGCCGAGCCGAGCCGAGCCGAGCCGATAAGACGAGCGTTCGTCGGCGATCCGTGGCGCGCCGTCCGGCTCCCTTCGAGGAAGTCTCCGTCCCGGCCTGAACCGCGCACCGGGCGCAACCGCGCCCGCCTCTCCCGTCTTTCCGTCCCCGCGCTGCTAGCGGGTGCGCTCTCGCTCTTCCCCGCCGCGCCCGCTCAGGCGCAGACGGCGCATCCAGTGAGCAATCTGGCCGCGGCCCCGGGCAATGGACAACTGACGGTAACCTGGACCAACCCCTCTGGGGCTGGGTGAGCTTGCCCCGGTTTCGTGGACACGACATCCTTTGAGTAGGAGGTATCCACGATGCCAAGATCAAGACCCCGGTACCCGGCAGAGTACCGGCAGCAGATGGTGGATCTGGTCCGGTCCGGGCGCAGCCCGGACCATCTAGCCCGGGAGTTCGAGCCTTCAGCGCAGTCGATCCGCAACTGGGTGAGGCAGGCAGACCGGGACGAAGGCCGGCGCGTTGACGGCCTGACGACTGCGGAGCGGTCCGAGCTGCGGCGCCTGCGCCGCGAGGTTTGCCGGCTTCGGGAAGAGCGGGAGATACTGGCAAAAGCAACGGCCTGGTTCGCTCGGGAGACGGGACCGAAGGGGTCTTCCGGTTCATGAGAGCGCACCGGGCCGAGTTCCGCGTCACGACGATGGCTCGCGTGCTCGGCGTCTCCACGAGCGGGTACTACGCCTGGTTGAAACGCCCTCGGTCCGCCAGGGACAAGGCGGACGGCGTTCTCGCCGAGCGCATTCGGGCGATTCACGGACGGAGCCGGGGTACGTATGGCGCGCCGCGGATTCAGGCCGAGTTGGCCGACGAAGGAGTCTTCGCGAGCCGCAAGCGGGTCGCCAGACTGATGCGAGAGTCCGGCTTGACAGGCGCAAGCCGCCGCAAGAAGCCGGGCACGACCCGACGTGACAGGAACGCTCGTCCGGCGCCGGACCTGGTCGACCGGAAGTTCTCGGCGGACGCCCCCGACCGGCTGTGGGTGGCGGACATCACCTACGTACCGACGCTCTCCGGCTTCTTGTATCTGGCCGTCGTCCTGGATGTGTTCAGCCGTCGTATCGTCGGCTGGGCCATGGACTCCTCCCTCGCGACGGACCTCGTCGTCGGCGCGCTTGAGATGGCGATCGCCCAGCGCCGGCCCGAGGGTGTGATCCATCACTCCGATCAAGGCAGCCAGTACACTTCCTTGGCCTTCGGGAAGCGCTGCCGCGGAGCCGGCATCGCAGTCTCGATGGGTTCCGTCGGAGACTGCTACGACAACGCGATGGCCGAGAGCTTCTTCGCCAGCCTCGAATGCGAACTGCTGGATCGGAGCACGTTCCGGAATCGCGCCGAAGCGAGGACCGAACTCTTCCGCTGGATCGAGGGCTGGTACAACCCCCATCGGCGCCACTCCGCACTCCGATACCTCTCGCCCGTCAACTTCGAGAAAGCCTGCAACGAACACTACGAAGCCGCCGCCTGAACCCTAAACACAAACTGTCCACGAAAGCGGGGCAACTCCAGGGGCCGGCACAACTGAAGTCAACATACAGTACAGGGAGCAGGACGCGAGCACTTGGCAGGGCCCGGGTTCAGGTTTGTCCGGCTCAACAACTTCTTTCGTAATCAGGAATCTGACGAACGGTACAACCTACGAGGTATCGGTCCGTCTTTATTGGGCGTCTGCTATGCAGCACAGCATCTGGGTAACCACGACGGGCACGCCGATACTTCCCACGGTCTCGCTCTCGGCCTCGGACAGCGGGCGGGTGTTGGAGGGAGACAGGGTTTCCGTGACGGCGACGCTCTCGGCGCCGGCGTCGCAAGACGTGAGAATCCCGGTGAGGTTCAGGAACGACACGGCGGAGTCGGGGGACTACAGTTCGCCCCGTTCCTACATCGCCATCTCCGGGGGCAAGAGGACCGGCACCCTCAGCATAAAGACGAACCACGACGGCGACAAGCTCGACGAGACGTTCACGGTGGCCCTGAACACGGGCAGGCTGCCCTCGGGAATCACTGCGGGCAGTCCAGGCTCGGTGCAGATCACGATCCATGACGACGAGGCGTCGGAAGATGAGGAGATTCATCTGTGGGCCTCCCCGAACCCGGTGCCGGAGGGTTCGCCGGTTACGGTCAGGGTCTTGCTGTATCGGGGCTCCGGCTTGCGGCCGACGACGGTGCCGTACGACGTGACGGTTCCCGTGCGGGTGGAGCGGCGCACGTCGGAGGAGGGCGATCACGGGACGCTTGAGAGCATCACGATCCCCGCGAACCGTTTGAGCGCCACGGGCAGGATATGGACGAGCCGGGACGCGGACGCCGAGGACGAGACATTCTCGGTGTATGTGCGTCAACTGCGGATGGAATCCGGATTCACCAGAGGCACCCCCTACTCGGCGCTCGTGACGATCCGGGAGGGCGGTGGCGGCAGTGGCGGCGGCGGTGGTGGCGGCGGCGGTGATGCTGACGGCGCGCCGTCCACCTGCAGTCTCGCGGCCCCGTACTGGTCCGGCCCCACGGGCGGTTTCACGGTCATGCCCGCGGCCGGGCGCACCTCGGTGAGCGTGACCTGCGGCGGCAGCACGACCGAGTACAGCGCCGAGAACGGCGTGGTGACCCGGCTCGTGAGCGGCAGTTGCCCCGGAGGCCTGCGGCTCGAGGGCGCCGCGCCGGGCGGCTGGTACTGGCAGCACGGCGAGCGCAACGCCGCGGCGGCGCCGTTCGTCTGCTCGGAGGCTCTCGGCGGTCCGCCCGCCGTCGTGCCGGGCGGCGTTGTGGCCACGGCGACGGACAACGCCACCTGGTTCAGGCACGACACGGCCCGGCTGGTGGGGATCGTGCCGCATCTCGAGAGGAACGAGTGCAGCGAGTACGTTTCGCCGTACTGGCAGGGCGACGGCGGCGTCGTGGTCCGGCCGGCGGAAGGCCGGTCCACCGTGAAGGTCAGGGTCCAGTGCGGCGCGACCTTCTCGACCCTGACGGCGTCCCCGGGCGCCGACGGCGTCGCCGCGGAGCTGGTGCGCAAGGACTACTGCACCGACGACGAGGGCGAAGCCAAACAGGGCAAGCTGACCGTCACCGGCGCGGCGCCCGGCGGCTGGTACTGGATCAGCGGCGAACGGAACGCCGCGGTGGCGCCGCTGATGTGCGCCGATCTGCTGGGCGGCCCCGCCGCCGTCGAGCCGGGGGGCGTCTTCTCGCGGGCCACGGAGGACGGCACGTACTTCAGCCACGAGACGGATCGGCTGATCGGCGTCGTGCCTCACGTCGCCCCGGTCCGCGACGAGTAGGAGCGTCTTTCGCCGAACCATCAGCGAAAAGTCCCGCTTCATCGCTCACCTTCAAGGCTGGAGCCGAGCCGAGGTTGTAGCGTGCGACCGGCGCCACGCCGGCCCGCCCGAAGCGGCTCCTTCAACCTCCGCTGACGTCACACGGCCTGGCTGCGGCCTTGCGCGCCAGCGAGTTCCCGATTTCGTTTTTCCGCACAATTCTGCCGCGAAGAGCTGGCCCTTGCATGAGGCTGGCAGCCGCCCTCATTTCGTTTCTCGTACTAGCGACGCTGCCTCGGAAGGGCGACAATTCCAGTCGTTCTGCTGCGCGACGATGCGACGATGCATCGAGCCTTATTCCACATACGAGACAGGGCCACTGGTCATGGCCGTTTCCGGCGCCCGTCCCCGGTCCGCCGTTGAGAGGTTTGACATGACGACAACAACACCTTGGATACGCGATATCTTTGGCCGAGCCGCGGGGGGCGTGACGCGCGCCCGCCTCTGCCGCTGCCCTTCCGCCCTCGCCCTGCTGCTTGCCGCGCTGGCCCTGCTAGCCGCTCTTCCTGCTGCGGCGCAAACCACCATCTGGTCCGGCACGCTGACCGTGCAACCTGACGGCAACGGAGCCGGTTTCGGTTGCAGTAACGATCTCTATACCAATTTAGCCAACTGCGAAGAGGATCTTAATCTAACGCCTGTGAGTTTCACGGTCAAGGGCTATACCTACACAATCACGGAACTCGTCATCCAGCCCGACAGAGATGCTCTGATCCTGGGAATCAAGCCTCGTGTTCCGCCCGATCCGCTGGTTCTGAACGTCGACGGCACAGAGCTGGAGGTTCGCTCGGCGACGCGTTCGTTTAGCGATCCTGAGGGAGGCGCAATCGGCACACTGTCGTGGATTTGGCAGCCAGTCGGCATCTCTTGGAGCACTAACCAGCAGGTTTCTCTGAGCTTGGTTACGGCGCCCGAGAACCAGGGTACGACCATCTGGTCTAACACGCTGACCGTAAAGCATTTCTTCAGTATCTACAGAGGCTGCTTTGGCGATGACAACGCGGCCTACGCATGTCCGGGGGCGTTTGCGGAGTCTCGTGACTTCACTGTCAGCGGCACGAGCAACAGTATCGTACAGTTCTATTTCCAGAAAGTGACCACGGCTGGTGTGGACATGGGCATGAACTTCAGCGTTGTCTTTGGGAGCGATATCGACTTCGAGAACCAGTACGCACCGTTGATATTCGCGGTTGGCGACGAGATCATCCCTCTCCAGGACTCAAACACCCGTACGAACACCGGCTTGGTTTTTGGATTGGGGGGTCCGCGTTGGGTAGATTTTTTCAACGCGCTGGCCGCCGGCACGGCCGTGTCGGTGCGCCTGTACGATCCCACCCGGACCCCTCCTCCGGACGACGGCCCCTATCTCTTTGGCGATGAGGACGACGATGACGACGGCGCGCCGGTCGCCTGCACTCTGGTCGCCCCGTACTGGTCCGGCCCCACGGGCGGATTCACGGTGATGCCCGAGCCAGACCGCACCTCGGTGAGCGTGACCTGCGGCGGGAGGACGAGGGAGCACGAGGCCGAGGACGGCCTGGTCACCCGGGTCGTGAACGGCAGGTGCCCGGGAGGGCTGCGGGTCGAGGGCGCCGCCCCGGGCGGCTGGTACTGGCAGCACGGCAAGCGCAACGCCGCCGCGGCGCCGTTCGTGTGCTCGGCGTCTCTCGGCGGCCGGAAGGCCGTCGTACCGGGCGGCGTCGCGGCCACGGCGACGGACGACGCCACCTGGTTCAGGCACGACACGGCGCGGCTGGTCGGCATCGTTCCGCATCTTGAGGGGAACGAATGCAGCGAGTACGTTTCGCCCTACTGGCAGGGCAACGGCGGCGTCGTGGTCCGCCCGGCGGAAGGCCGGTCCACCGTGCGGGTTTCGGTCCAGTGCGGAGCGACCTGGTCGACGCTCACGGCGTCTCCGGGCGCCGACGGCGTCGCCGCGGAGCTGGTGCGCAAGGACTACTGCACGGACGACGAGGGCGAGCCCAGACAGGGCAAGCTGACGGTCACGGGCGCCGCGCCCGGCGGCTGGTACTGGATCAGCGGCGAACGGAACGCCGCGGTCGCGCCGCTCATGTGCGCCGATCTGCTGGGCGGGCCCGCCGTTGTCGACCCGGGCGGCGTCTTCTCGCGGGCCACGGAGGACGGCACGTACTTCAGCCACGACGCCGACCGGCTGATCGGCGTGGTGCCTCACGTCGCGCCGGCCCGCGACCAGTAGCGGGTCTTTCGCTGAACCATCAGCGAAGCGTCCCGCTGCATCGCCCACAAATCAGATTCCAGATGTCAGCATTGCACGCTGGCTGACGGTCTTCCTGTCAAAGGGGGCTTTCGCCTCCATTATCGAGTTGATGATGGGCAGGATCCTCAGACGAAACCGGGAGGTTGACGCGATGCTGACGATGTGGAACGGTACCTTCAAGGCTGGAGCCGAGCCGAGCCGAGCCGAGCCGAGCCGAGCCGAGCCGAGCCGAGCCGAGCCGAGCCGAGCCGAGCCGAGCCGAGCCGAGCCGAGCCGAGCCGAGCCGAGCCGAGCCGAGCCGAGCCGGTAAGATGTGCGTTCGTCGGCGATCCGTGGCGCGCCGTCCGGCTCCCTTCGGCGGAGTGCGAACCTGATCCGCGCTCCGGGCGCGACCGTGTCCGCTCCTGCCTTCGGACGCTGGCGCTGGTTCTCGGCGCGTTTCTCCCGTTTGCCGCCGCACCCGGCTCGGCCGCCGAGTTGGTGTCGAATTTCAAGACAGGGCGTGGTGACGCGGACGTAGCCCAAATTCGCGACAAGGCGAGGGCTCAGGCTTTCACTACCGGCGACTACAGCCGCTACCTCCTCACGAGCGCCGGCGTGTACATGAGTACCAGCCGGAAGCTGACCCCCGCCGAGCTTTCGAGGGTCGGAATGCAGTTGTGGTCCTCCGGAACGAACGGAGCGCCGGGTTCGAAGATCGCGGATCTGTCGCCTCCTTCGAGCGACGCCGGTGAAGCCGGGAACAGGCTGATCCACTTCGAAGCGTCGCCTGGTCTCGAGCTCGCGGGGAACACGACCTACTATCTTGCCGTTTTCACCACCGGTACCCTGATCGGTGACGACGGGAGAGTGGTCAATCCCTGGCTGACCGTTGTTCAGGGCGAAGACGAGCCTGCTGACGGGTACGGTGGCTGGAGCATCGCTTACGAGCACTATACGGGCAACAACCAAGCGGTAGCGCCGGGCGCGGCAACGGTTTGGTCCCAGGCACTCGACCCGCTCATCATCAGCATCAATGGCCCTGCTCCCCTGGCCGTGGAAGCCCGTCCGCCGTGCGGCGCCACGGTCGCCGACGCCTCCGTGAAGCCGTCGGCGAATCTCGTGCTCACGCCTGCTCCGGCCGCGGAGACCGCAACGGAGCATCGCTGGCTCTCCTCCGGTATGCAGGGCGCATGGACCGAGAGTCTGCCGGTCTGGCCGACCGGTCGCTCGGTCTGGAGAGAGCTTTCCCCGCTGACCCGGGTCACCGGGTACGAGTTCAGACTCAAGGACACCACCACCATCACCGCGAAATGCACTTGGCAGGTCGGGGCTGGCGGCACCCCTCCCGGCGGTGGCGGTGGCGGTGGCGGCGGCGGCGGCGCCGGCGGCGGTGATGACGGCGACGCTCCGTCCACCTGCACCCTGGCGGCGCCGTACTGGTCCGGCCCGTCGGGCGGCTTCACCGTCATGCCCGCGGTCGGGCGGAGCTCGGTCAGCGTGACCTGCGGCGGCAGCACGACCGAGTACAGCGCCGAGAACGGCGTGGTGACCCGGCTCGTGAGCGGCAGTTGCCCCGGAGGCCTGCGCGTCGAGGGCGCCGCGCCGGGCGGCTGGTACTGGCAGCACGGCGAGCGCAACGCCGCCGCTGCGCCCTTCGTCTGCTCGGAGGCTCTCGGCGGCCCGAAGGCCGTCGTGCCGGGAGGGGTCACCGCCGAGGCAACGGACGACGCCACCTGGTTCAGGCACGACGAGGCCCGGCTGGTGGGGATCGTGCCGCATCTCGAGAGGAACGAGTGCAGCGAGTACGTTTCGCCGTACTGGCAGGGCGACGGCGGCGTCGTGGTCCGGCCGGCGGAAGGCCGGTCCACCGCGAAGGTCAGGGTCCAGTGCGGCGCGACCTGGTCGACGCTCACGGCGTCTCCGGGCGACGACGGCGTCGCCGCGGAGCTGGTGCGCAAGGACTACTGCACGGACGACGAGGGCGAGCCCAGACAGGGCAAGCTGACGGTCACGGGCGCCGCGCCCGGCGGCTGGTACTGGATCAGCGGCGAGCGCAACGCCGCGGTGGCGCCGCTGATGTGCGCCGATCTGCTGGGCGGGCCGTCCGCCGTCGACCCGGGCGGCGTCTTCTCGCGGGCGACGGAGGACGGCACGTACTTCAGCCATGAGACCGACCGGCTGATCGGCGTGGTGCCTCACGTCGGCTCGGCCCGCGACGAGTAGGCGATCGCCCGTGCCGGCCGGAGCGTCCTGGCTACGGATCAGGTTCCCCTTGTAGCAGGGAGAACTACGTGGCATATTCTCCTTCTCAGAAGGAGAATGCTGTGGAAGTCGCGCCAGCTCAGCTCCGACAGGTGCTCTCCGAGTTACTCGCGGAGTCGTTGCGGAAGCCGCCGCCCGCCCACACGCTCCGACGTGTGTCCGGGCGCACGAGGTTTCCGGGCAAGGTCACCGCTGTGGTGGGGATGCGCAGGGCCGGCAAGACGACGTTTCTTCACCAGCTCCGCAGGGAGTCGACGCCGGAAGGCGACACGCCGTTCCGTGCGCCCTACCTGTCGTTCGAGGATGACCGGTTGACGGGTCTGGAGACCCGGCACCTCGATCTCCTGCTCAACGAGTACGACCGGCGATCGCCGGCCGGACCGGACGGTGAACCGGTCATGTGGTGTTTCGACGAGGTGCATCTCGTGCCGGGTTGGGAGCGCTTCGTGCGGCGGTTGCTCGACACCCGCGATGTTCAGGTAGTGGTCTCAGGTTCGTCGGCGGCGCTTCTGTCGCGGGAGATCGCCACCGCGCTTCGCGGCCGCGCGTGGCTGGTGTTGATCCACCCCTTCAGCTTCGAGGAGGCCCTTCGCCACCAGGGCATCGCGGCGCCGTCCGGCACGGAAACCTTGGCCCGGGACGAGCGGCTGCGTCTGGAGCGCGCCTTCTCCGTGTGGCTCGCTACCGGAGGATTCCCGGAGGCGCAAGGTCTCGACGCCGCCTCGAGGCAGCAACTGCTCCGCGACTACGTGGACGTGGCCATCCTGCGCGACGTAGTGGAACGTCACAGCGTCAGCAACGTCACCGGGCTGCGGTGGCTCGTCCGGCAGTTGCTAGGCAACGCCGGCAGCCTGTTCAGTGTCGAGAAGTTCCATGCCGCGGTCAAGTCCCAGGGCCTCGCCATCGCGCGGGACACGGTGCATCGGTTTCTCGGCTACCTGGAGGACTGTTTTCTCGTCCGCGTGGTCTGGATGGAGTCAGGCTCGGAACGGCAGCGGATGGTCAATCCACGCAAGGTGTATCCGGTCGATACCGGGCTGATCCCGCTGTTCGACCGCACCGGGCGTGCGAACCTGGGGCATGCCCTGGAAACGGCCGTCCTGGTCGAGCTCGAGCGCAGGCGGCTCGACGTGACCTATGTTCGAACGCGAAAGGGATACGAGGTCGACTTCCTGGTCCGCTCGGCCGATGGGCGGCGTGAACTCATTCAGGTCTGTGCCGACGCTTCGGACCCGGTGACCGCTGAACGGGAGCTGCGGGCTCTCGAGGCGGCGGGGGAGGCGTTTCCCGACGCCCGCAAGCTCCTGCTCACGCTCCATCGAGACGGCATCCCGCCGGCATTGCCGGCTGGCGTAGCGGCTCAGCCGGCGTATGCCTGGGCGCTTGGAGGTTCCGCGGACTGAGCCGATTCGCGTCTTTCCGTGCTTCAGTGCGTGTCGCTTCACGGCACGGAAGCCGTGATCGTCGTCAGTCCTCCCTGAGGCTGTACAGCTTCGACCGCGTCCGCATGATCAGCCGGTCGCCGGCCAGGGCCGGGGACGCGAGCGTCATCTCGTCCAGCGGATTCGCGTGGAGCTGCTCGAACTCCTCGCCGGTGCCGAACACGAACGTCGTGCCGGCCTCGTCGGTCGCGAAGATGCGGTCGCGGTAGGCCCAGGGCGAGGTCGTGAAGTGGCCGTTCGAGTCGCTGATCCGCGACCGGTAGAGCCGTTCCCCCGTGGCCGCGTCGTAGCGGGCGAAGATGCCCCGGTCGTAGACGACCCATAGCGAGCCCTTGTACGGCACGGGAGTAGGGATGTAGGTGCCGGCCCGGTTGTCGCTCCAGACGACGAAGTCGTTGCTCGTCTCGTCCTCGTCCAGAGTGAGGTCGCCGTTGGCGCCGGGGCGGATCGCGGTGATCGGGCGGTTCTGGTCTCCGTGGACGCCGGAGGTGACGTAGAGCAGGCCGTCGTAGGCGAAGGGCGTCGGCACGGGTAGCAGCGAGTGCCGCGTCAGCCGCCACAGCTCCCGCCCCATCGTGTCGTAGCTGATCGCGGTGTAGGGGCCGAGCGCGACGATCTCGGTGCGTTCGTCGTGCCGCCAGACGAACGGCGTGCTCCAGGAGGTTCGGTGGTTGGGCGCATGCGGAGCGGCCAATCGTCCCCGCGCGGCGCGCCACATCTCGCGCCCGTCCAGCTTGGAGAAGGCGGCCAGGAACGGATGCTCCTGGTTGTCGTTCAGGATGACGACCAGGTCGTCGGTCAGGGCGGGCGAACCGCCGGTCCCGAAGTCCATGTAGACCTGGAACGGATCGAGTCGGCGCTCCCAGCGCAGTTCGCCGTCCAGTGAGTAGGCCCAGAGGCCGAGGCCGGTGATGTAGACGAAGATCGTCTCGCCGTCGGTCACCGGCGTCTCGGAGGCGAACGTGTTCTTCGAGTGGCGGCCTCCCGGCGGCGGTCCCGAGAAGAAGGTGCGCCGCCAGAGTTCGGCGCCGTCCTCGAGCGACCAGGCGATCAACTGGTAGTCGAGGTCGACTTCGTCGGGAAACTCGATGAAGCGTTCGTCGTGGCGCTTGAGGACTTCCTCCCAGGGAAGCCCCTGTTCGCGGAGTTCACGCATGAACTCGTTGCTGTACTCGGTGCCGAACTCGGGCCGCTTCGTCGCCTCGATCGATCTGGCCGCCGTGGTCAGGAAGACCGCGTTGCCCACGACGACCGGCGACGACCAGCCGGAACCAGGCACGTCCACGCTCCATTCAACGTTCTCGGTCGTGGACCAGCGGAGCGGCAGCCGGTCGTTGTCTGAGACCGGGATGCCGGCCGGACCGCGGAAGCCCGGCCAGAGCGGGTTTGGCGTCGGCTCGGCCGCCGACTGCGCCACGCCGGGCACCACGGCCCCAGACAGAAACAGGGCAGCAACGAGCAGGCGGCACGGCACCTGCACGGCTCCCCGGCCCCCGAAAGCGCCCGCACACTGGGTGCGCCGGCGCCCCCGCCGGCTGCCGCCGCAGGCGGCCAAAAGACCGCGCCGGCCGCAAGGCCGGCGTCCACTTCGCTGCATGGCGTGGATACTAGCCCCACCCCCTCCTGCGTTACGCTGCCCGCGTGGCCCAGGAGCAAGCACCGCGCGTCGCCGCCCTCGTCCTGAACTACAACGGCCGGGACATCACCCTGCAGGCGCTCGCCAGCCTTGAAGCGATGACCTACACGGCCTGCGAGCTGATCCACATCGACAACGGTTCGAGCGACGGCTCGACCGAGGCGGTCGCCGCCGCGCACCCGAACGTCACCCAGATCCGGGTCGAGGAGAACCGGGGCGTCGTCCACGGCATGAACCAGGGCATCGAACTCGCCGTCAACCGGGGCGTCGACTACCTCCTGCTGCTGAACAACGACATCGAGGTGGAGCCGGACTTCCTCGACGAACTCGTCGCGGTCGCTGAGGCGGACGCCGGCATCGGCTGCGTGGGCCCGAAGATTCTCTACCACGGTGAGCGGGACCGCCTGTGGTCGGCCGGCGGCCGCATCCGCTTCCGCGAGTCGATGACCCGTGAGCGGGGCGAAGGCCAGGTCGACCGCGGCCAGTTCGACCGCGACGAGGAAGTGCCCTACGTGAACGGCTGCGCCATGCTGGTGCGCCGGAGCGTCGTCGAGGAGATCGGCCTCTGGGATCCGCTCTTCCACCTGGCGCTGGACGACGCCGACTGGTGCATGCGGATGAAGGCGCGCGGCTACCGCTGCTACTACGCCCACCGGGCGGTGCTGTACCACATGGTGGCGCGGACCGTCGGCGGCTACCGGGCGTCGCGGACCTTCTTCAACGGCCGCAGCGCGGCCCTGTTCGTGCGCCGCTACGGCGGGCCGCTGCAGTGGTGCTCGTTCGTGACCTTCCTTTCGGCAGGTCTGTTCCTCGCCTTCTTCCGCGAGCTCGTCCGCGGCAACCAGGGCGCGGTCATCGCCAAGCTCCGCGGCGTGCTCGAGGGCCTCAGGGCGCCGATGGTGCCGCCGCCGAGGATCGACGAGGGTGCCCGGGCATGCTGAAGAACCTGCGGGAGGACACGCGCCGTCTGCGCGCGATCAAGACGAAGCCGTTCCCCTTCTACGTCCTCGAGTCGCTGCTCTTCGAGAACGGCTACCAGGCGGTCGTCCTGTACCGCATCGCTCACTGGTTCAAGAGCCGTCGCGTCCCCGTCCTGGGCCCTTTTTTCGCCCGGCTTTCCCTGTTTCTCACCAGCGTGGACATCGCGCCTGGGGCCCGAATCGGACCGGGTCTGTTCATCAGCCACGGCATCGGTCTGGTGATCGGCGCCGGGGTTCGCATCGGCAGGAACGGAACATTGCTCCACCAGGTGACGATCGGCGCCCCGACCGGCAAGCGGTTGGACGAGATGCCGATGCTGGGTGACAGCGTCTTCGTCGGCGCCGGCAGCCGGCTGATCGGAAAGATCGAGATTGGCGACGATGTCTTCATCGGCGTGAACTGCGTCGTCACGCGGGACATCCCGGCGCGGACGAAGGTCACGACCACAGCCGATCTGGACCTCGAGGCAACAGAGGAGCCCGCGGCGGATAGCGGGAGCCAGGGAATGCCTGACAGCCGCGGTCGGACGTAGGACGTTCGGTCGGACAGCACTGGTACGCTTGGAGACCGCTCGGAAGATTCGTGCTGCGAGAGGAAGAAGCTGCCTCCACGGATGTATGAAGTCAGCCGGTTCTACGGAATCGTCATCGAGATGGAGAAGGGGGACACACCCCCTGCACACTTCCACGCCCGGTACGGCGGTGCGTTGGCGTTGATCGGGGTCGAGCAGTCGACCGTGTTCAAGGGACGCCTTCCGCCCAGAGCCCTGGGTCTGGTAGCCGAGTGGGCCTGCCTGCACCGAAACGAGTTGCGGCAGGCCTGGAGGCGGGGCCAGCAGTCGGAAGAGCCGGGCGCGATCGCACCGCTGGAGTGATCGCTAGGCCGCTCTCGTGGCTGCGCTCGTCGTTGGAAGTGACTACGATCAACTGGTGACCGGTGGTCGGATTCATGGGAGTCGATGAGTCCACCGGGCTGACCTTGGCCTACAGCATGAACATGACCATGGACACCGACATGGTGATGGAGATGCCTCAGGTGGAAGGTCAGCCGGCCGGCGCCTCCTCGATGTCCATGTCCATGTCGATGGAGATGAGTGTGGAGGGGACGCTCGGCAAGGCGGAGTGACCGTCGACCAGTAGACCGCCCCGCCGAGCCGCGGTTTGGCGTCCCGGAGCGACTCACGACGGTGTAGTCTCGGCTCGCGCGTGGGGCCATTGCCCGCGTGTCTCCGCGATGGTGGCGGTCGAGCATCAAGTAACCGACCAGAAGGCCCGAGGGGCCTACTACACACCACCTGAAACGGCCGCTGCGCTGGTTCGATGGGCCGTTCGGGATCCGGACGAGCACATGCTTGACCCGTCCTGCGGCGACGGCCGGTTCCTCGCGCTGCACCCCCGAAGCACTGGTGTTGATTGCGACGAAACAGCCGTCTCCAGCGCGACAGAGGCGGCGCCTCGCGGAACCGTGGAGTGTGCCGACTTCTTCGACTGGGCCGCGTCGACGACACAGCGCTTCGATTGTGCCGCCGGTAACCCGCCCTTCATCCGCTATCAGCGGTTCACCGGCGAGACGCGACGGCAGGCTCTGAGACTCTGCGCCTCCCTGGGCGCCAAGTTGTCGGGGCTCTCGTCATCCTGGGCGCCGTACCTGATCGTGACGGCCTCTCTGCTTCGGCCTGGTGGGCGGATGGCTTTCGTCGTGCCCGCCGAGATCGGCCATGCCCCTTACGCGGCCCCGGTCCTCGACTGGTTCGCCAGCCACTTCGACGATGTGCAGTTGGTTGCAGTCCGGCAGAAGCTCTTCGCCGACCTGTCGGAAGATGTCTGGCTCCTCTACGCCGACGGCTTTGGCGGGAGGACGAGTCACTTTGACCTCGCGCTCCACGAGCGTTTCGTGTTCCGGTCCGAACCACCGCTAGCCGACACTCGCGTGTCGGTCCGGGAGTGGCGGCGCTGGGGCTCTCGGCTTCGGCCGATGCTCTTGCCGAGCCGGGTTCGCGACGCCTACGAGAGACTCAGAGGCTCCGAACAGACCACCTCACTCGGGCGCGTGGCCGATGTAGGAATCGGCTACGTTTCCGGTGCCAACGACTTCTTTCACCTCCGCCCGTCTGAAGCGGAGGAACTGGGAATCCCGGGGAAGCTGTTCCGGCCTACCGTGCGTAGCGGCCGGGAACTGCAGGCCGGAGCCATAACCGAGGAGACGGTCGCGGCTTGGCGGGAGAACGATCGGCCGAACTTCCTGCTCGCGCTCGGCGCCGAGACGCCGCTGCCCGATGCGGTCAGGCGGTACCTGGATTCGGATACCGGTAGGGAGGTGCGGCAGCGCTACAAGTGCCGCGTCCGAACCCCGTGGTACGCGGTGCCGCATGTGTACGTGCCCGATCTCTTCCTCTCCTACATGAGTGGGAAGGGGCCAGCTCTGGTCGAGAACCGGGCGCGCTGCGCGTGCACCAATGCGGTCCACGGCGTCCGGCTGAACGGCGCGGGTGTTCCGGCATCTCGCCTTCGTCGGCGGTGGGACACGGCCCTCACCCGTCTCAGTTGCGAAGTCGAGGGCCACCCGCTGGGAGGCGGTGTGTTGAAGTTGGAGCCGCGCGAAGCGCTGAACGTTCTCGTGAGTCTGAACGGCGACGTGAGTTCTGACGATGAGCGCGACCTCCGGGAGGGAGTCGAGATCCTGCGCCGGTGGCGGCATCGTGGCTAGACAGGCGAATCGCTGCCAGTGGATCGGGCTCTCCGAGGCCCTCGACGCGTTCGTTTCCGTGCCTGAAAAGCCCCAGAGCCAGGCCCACATCCGGCCCCTGCATTGGTACATCGCCTGCCGGCTCGTAGTTGAGGGCGGCTTTCACCCGGACGACATCGTTCCGCGACCGCCTTTCTCGGTGCGCCGCTCGCGTGGCGGCCACATGCTGGTTCACGACCCGGAAAGCGCGGCGGGAGGCGAGCTGACGGTGCTGGGAGGCTTGAAGACGAAGGACGTGGATGTTGTCGTCAGCAAGCCAGGTATCGGGCCGTGTGTCGCGGTGTCGATCAAGGGCACGCTCAACGCCTTCCGGAACCTGACGAACCGCATGGAAGAGGCGGTTGGGGACTGCACCAACCTCCACATCTCCTATCCGAACCTCGTCTACGGTTTCCTTCACGTCATCCGGGCCAACCGGGAAGGCCCGCTTGCGCCCGAGGCGGCGCACTTCCTGAAGGCCGACGATGGGGGGAACGTGGCCGCCAACGACATCGCCGTCCGCGGAGATGGCGAAGTGGTCGAATCGATTACTCGCTATCACGATGTTCTGCTCGGACTTGCGGGCCGCGACGGCGTGCGAAACGACATTTCGCGTTACGAGGCGCTGGCTCTGGCGATGATCGATCCCGAACGCCGGGCCGTGCTCTCCCATTGGCCTCAGGCCGCGAGTCTCCTCCGCATCGAGGGTTTCATGGACGCGATCTACCACGCCTACGATCAGCGTTACGTGTATGCCGCTCCCAAGCTGGCGAAGAGGACCGCGCGGCTCTCGTGGCGGCCGGACTCGCCTGCCTTTGACGAGCCGATTGCGGTGGAGTTCGGCCCGCGGCTCGAAGCGTAGTCTCGCTCTCCGTTGTGACGGCAGGGTGAACGTCACGATGACGTGGGAACGGTCGATGATCAAGGTAGTCAGTTCGAACATCGCCAAGAGAAGAGAGGCTTGGTGCGTACTTGCCGAGATGGCCTTGAAGGGAGAAACCGACTTGGCGCTGGTTCAGGAAGCCGGGAAGGAACCGCCTCGGTCCGTTGCGGAGCAGCCCGGCTTCCAGCTCGAGCATGTGGCGCTGAACACAGTCACCGGAAACCGCCGTCTCGCAGTTGGACTATGTGTTCGCGTTCCGGGGCTTTCATCGGAGGGTGCAGGCGAGAGCAATGAACGGTATCGGGGAGTTCGGCCCGAGTGACCATTGTCGGCTGATGATCGAAGTCGATGCCGGCTGCCGGTAGGCTTACGCCGTCCGAAGGTAGACTTCCTTCGGCACGCTTGCGGCGGCAGAGAGCGCCTTGGACGTCAGGCCTGACTGCGGATCGCGTCGGCGATCGGCTGGACTTCAGCATGCTGGCTGTCGAGTTCAAACCAGGGGAGCCGCCTCACCATCCACGGAATCTGCTGCTCGGGAAGCCGCTCGCGGTCGCCCACGACGACGGGTATCAGTCGGTGGCTGTAGTTCTTCGCGCCGAGTGCGTAGAGCATGTCGCGCCTTACGTAGGGCGAGTTGGCCGCGTCGGGCGTCAGCAGCACGACCATCGCTTCGGACTCTTCCAGGGCTCGGGCAACTTCCGCGGCCCAGTTGTCTCCGGGCAGGAGTTCCCGCTCCGCGTTCCATACTTCGAGGCCTCTCTCTTCAAGTGCCTCGGAGACCTTGGCTGCGAGAGGGGCATCGACGTGGGAGTAGCTGAGGAAGACTCTCATGACCCTGCTGTTCGGTCGGCTGGCCGGCCCGATCTGCGGTCCCAGCGTACCAACTGAGCCTGACGCGGTTGCCGCGCTGACGACCTGACCACAGCGGAGCGCGAAGACCTCTGCCGCCTGCGTCGCGACGATCGTCGGCTGTGGGAAGAGCGGGAGATACTGGCAAAGCAACGGCCTGGTTCGCTCGGGAGACGGAATCGAAGGGGTCTTCGGGTTCATGAGGGCGCAACAGGCAGAGTTTCACGCTCTGGTCGGAGCGGCAGGCGACCCTTGCGCCGCAGCTGGGGCTCTGAGATCATCCGGGCCGCGACATGCCTCGGCGCGTCACTTACCAACTCAGGATCGTCCTGAAGGGCACGAAGCCTCCCATCTGGCGGCGGGTGCTGGTGCCGCCTTCCCTTCCTCTCGACCGCCTGCACAGGGTCATTCAGGAGTCGATGGGATGGCTTGACGAACACCTCCACATGTTCGTCGACGGCAGGCAGACCTACGCTGTCCCGAACCCTTGGGGTGACGACTGGACGCTGCCCGGGGCACCGAAGACTCTCGCTGAGGGAAAGGTCCAAGTCGGTCAACTCCTCAAGCGCGAGAGGGACTGGATCAGGTACGAGTACGATTTCGGCGACGGGTGGGAGCACCGGATCACGCTGCAGAAGATCCTCCCATACGACCCATCGGTCTCTCTACCGGCGTGCACCGGCGGCAGGAGGAACTGTCCCCCAGAGGACTGCGGAGGGGTCTGGGGTTACTACGACAAGCTGGAGATTCTGCGTGATCCGGATCACCCGGAACACAAAGAGATCAAGGAGTGGATGGGCGAGGACTTCGATCCAGACGAGTTCGACGTTGACGAAGCCAACGCCGGTCTCGCCTTCATCCTCGGATAGCCGCGGTACCGGCCCTGCGAGTCCGTCCGACTACTCCGTTTGGGACGGGTGTGTCGCGCGTTCCCGGGTAGCCTTCCATGCCTCTGCCACCTTCCCGCAGAGGGATGACAGGCCGTGTCGTTTGCGTCGCCATTTGTCTTTGTCAAGGACTGTGGACCACTCCTCACCAACTCTGTCCGTGGTTGGAGCGCTGCTAGGCGGACGTTGCTCGAAAGCAAACTCCTGATCGGCGTCGTTCAGTTCGTTGTGGCAGAGGTGGACGGTCGCCGGAAAGAAGGTCACACGGATCTTGCCGTCTGGCTCCAAGGTCAGAGAGAAGGGAGCACGAGCGTTGAACGGTCCCCCGAGGTCCAGGTTTGGTTGGTACATTGTGAATGTAATCCCATTCTTCTTGGCGTAGTGGGCATCGCTGTGTGTCCGCATTTCTTGGTATGCTTCTTTCCAGACCTCGGCGACACCGTTCTCCTTTGCGCGCTCTTGCAAGGAACGCAACAACTCCGGTTGACTCTCAGTTGGCCGGGACCGAGCGGCTCGGGGGCTCTCATCGTCAAGCGACGCGCTGTCATCATGCACAGCCAGAAGCGTTTCTCCGCCGTGGCTGAAGCCGTGGAACGTGAGGAGATCGATCTGTACGCCATATCCTCGCAAGAACTCGACGATCCGCCTCGCCTCCTCGTCCGCTCCCAGGCCAACGAGGACCATTCTCAGCGGTCGCAGGTTGTCTCGCGGACGGCCGATACGGTCGCTGTACCAGTCCTCAAAGTCCGGGATAGGCGTGATTCCGTTGCTGCCGGAGCCGCGCTCGATGAGGGCGACCAAGTCCTTGTCACTCAGCGACTCGAGGTGTGAGCCGTAGCTGAGCAACTGGGATACGGCCTCACGCGTGAGCTTTCGTCGCTTCAGTTCGAAGACGACGAGCCTGCCCTCACCGTCCACGCCTAGAAGATCCGGGTAGCCGACTCGGGTGAGTGTTTGGCGACCTACGAGCTGGAGCTCGGGCAGCAACATCCCCGGATGCTCCACGAATACGTCTTCGAGCATCTTCTCAGTCTCGTCAGTCTGACTCGTAGCTGTGATTTGGACAGCCTCTCCGGGTGCGTCGCTGATCGCCCACAGCCTCAGTTCGTCTGGCATCCGAGTCTCCTTCTGTTTCTTCGCCGTTCGTCCAGTCGGACAGATGTAGCCACAAGGCGGAGGTCGCGGGCGTGCGTGAGTCTGCGGAGGTAGCGCCGTCGTTCAGGCGCTGTACAGAATCCGCTCGCCCGCGTCCTCCCGCTGCAGTTCTCCCAGGTCCTCGAGCCACCGCAGGTGCGCGATCGCCTCGCCGGTCGCGAACCAGCGCTGCATGATCGGGAAGTCCTCCCAGGACTTGGCCCGGATGTCCCAGGTCATCAATGCCGCGGTCTCGTAGGCGTTGCGGCCGCCGTTCTCGCGCAGGATGTCGACGACCTCCTGGCCGCGGACTTCGTGGTGCTCACGGAGTTCGCGGCAGCGGCCCTTGAAGTCGTGGATGAGACTCCGGTGCCCGGGCAGGCAGAGGTCGACGTCGAGCGCCTCGACCTTGGCGATGCTGTCGAGGTAGAGGCCCAGGGGGTCGTGGTCGTCGGCCCAGGCCTGGATGTTGGGCGTGATGTCGCCCAGGATGTGGTCGCCGGCGATGAACAGGCGTTTGGCCCGGTCGTAGAGCGAGATGTGGCCGAAGGTGTGGCCGGGCGTGTCGATGACTTCGAGGCGGTAGCCGGCGATCTCGATCACGTCGCCTTCGTGAAGCGGCGCGTACTCGATCCTCTGGCCGCTGAAGCGGGCGCCGGGGTGGCGCTTGAAGGACTCGGCCAGTTCCTCGGGCGGGAAGCCGCTGCGCCTGAGGTACACGCCCATCGGGCTGTCCTCGGACCAGCCGCCGTGGGCCCGGCCCATCGCCGCCGCGTCGATGGCGCCCATGGACGCGGTGCGGCCGGGCCGCAGGAGGTCGGGGATCAGGCCGTGGTGATCCGCGTGCAGGTGGGTCGCCAGGAAGTCCGTCTTCTCCAGGTCGACGCCGATCTCGTCGAGCCCAGCGGTCAGCACGTCGCGGCACTCGGGACGGTTCATGCCCGTGTCGATGACGAGCCAGCGGTCGTCCTCGGCGAGGACATAGCAGTTCACTTCCTTGAGCGGATTCCGCGGCAACGGCACGACGACCCGGTAGAGCGAGTCGAGGACTTTCTCGGCGACTTGGTTGGTCATGGGCGCGGAGGGTAGCAAGCGCAGGCGCGCACCCTCCGTCTGGCGATGGGACTCAAACTCTGAAGCCGAGTGCTTGGGCAACTGAGCCTTGCCGCCTGTCCCTGGTGACGAAGGTCGCTTCCTCTGGAACTCGCGACGCGTAGAGAGCAGTCGCCACATGCCAGAGATCGGCGCCCCTCAGGTAGCCCGCGGAGAGTGCCTTGTCGATCTCTGGCGTCAGGGAGCGGTACGGCAGGATCCAGCCGATGCCTTCCAGGAAGTCCGCTTTGAAGTCCATCCCTTCGCGAGCAAGTCCCGAACGCAGTTCCGCTTCCAGCAGGTTGGACGAAACCGCGCGCGGGGATGTGCGCAACCGCTCTTGCAGTTCGCGGCATCCCGGTTCGCGGAAGGCGATGGCGAGTAGAGCGGAGGTGTCGAAGTAGGCGAGCGTCACTCGTTCCGCTCGGCGAGGAAGCGCTCAAGAGCGCCTGGACGTCTCGCGAGTATGGGGAAGGGCTTCCCCGGTGTCTTTGCGGGCACGAGAATCCCGCGACGCTCAAGATCCTCCATGCGCTCCTCGAGCGTCTGCTTCTTCGGTTTGATGGGCCGAATCTCGGCAGCCGGTTTCCCTCGATAGGAGATCGTGATCGTCTTCCCCTGCCGGACGTGCCGGAGAACTTCCGAGAAGCGCGCCTTCGCTTCGTAGGTCGAATAGGTCATCGTCATGGGCTGACTCTATCTGACTAGTCAGACCAGGTGCGATTTCGACCCGCCGACGCACCCACGACCGGCTACGATTCGGCGTTCAGCCGCCCATAGGAGAACCAAGATGCCGCTGACCGAGAGCTACGTTCCCGCCGACACGAGTTCACCCGTCCTCGAGACGACGGTCGGCGGCATCCTGCGCGACGCCGCGGCCGAGGCCCCGGACACAGTGGCGCTGATCGAGGGCGTTCCCGGCGAGAGGCGAACCTGGACCTACGCCGAACTTCTGGCCGACGCGGAGCGCGTGGCGCGAGCGCTGGCGGCGCGCTTCGAGAAGGGCGAGCGGGTCGCGGTCTGGGCGCCGAACATCCCGGAGTGGGTGCTGCTCGAGTACGGGGCGGGACTCGCCGGCGTGGTCCTGGTGACGGTCAACCCGGCGTACCAGCCGAAGGAACTCGAGTACGTGCTGCGGCAGTCGCGGTCGTCCGGCATCTTCTACCTGCGCTCGTTCCGCGGCAACCCGATGGAGGAGTCGCTCAAGCAGGTGGCGGACGGCCTGCCCGAACTGCGCGAGATCATCCCGTTCGACGACTTCGAGGAGTTCGTCGCCTCCGCCCTCGACGACGTCGAGCTTCCCGATGTGAGCCCGGACGACCCGGTCCAGATCCAGTACACCTCGGGCACCACCGGTTTCCCCAAGGGCGCCTACCTCCACCACCGCGGGATCACGAACAACGCCCGTTTCACCGCCGAGCGCCTCGGTGTCACGCCCGGCGACGCCTACGTCAACCCGATGCCCCTGTTCCACACGGGCGGTTGCGTGCTGGGCGTCCTCGGTCCCTGCCAGCACCAGGCGACCCTGGTCAACCTGGTCATGTTCGAGCCGGGGCTCATGCTGGCGCTGATCGAAGAGCTGCGCGCGACGCACCTGCTCGGCGTGCCGACGATGCTGATCGCCGTGATGGAGCACCCCGACTTCGCCCGCCGCGACCTGTCGTCCGTCCACACCGTCTGTTCGGGTGGCGCGACCGTGCCGGCCGACCTGGTGCGCCGGATCGAGAGCACGCTCGGGGTGCAGTTCTCGATCATCTACGGCCAGACCGAGGCGTCGCCGGGCGTGACGCTGATGAAGCCGGACGACAGCGAGGAGGACAAGGCGAACACGCTCGGGCCGGTGCTGCCGCAGACGGAGATGAAGGTGATCGACCCCGAGACCGGCGCCACCGTGCCGATCGGCGAGGCCGGCGAACTCTGCTGCCGGGGGTATCTCGTGATGCTCGGCTACTTCGAGATGCCGGACAGGACGGCCGAGACGATCGACGAGAACGGCTGGCTGCACACCGGCGACCTGGTGACGATGGACGACCGCGGCTACACGACGATCACCGGCCGGCTGAGGGACATGATCATCCGGGGCGGCGAGAACATCTACCCGCGGGAGATCGAGGAGCTGCTGTTCGAGCATCCCCAGGTCGCGGATGTGGCGGTCGTCGGCCTGCCGGACGAGCGCTGGGGCGAGATCGTCGGCGCCTTCGTTCGCGACGCGGACCCGGCCGACCCGGTTTCGGACGCGGAACTCCACACCTACTGCCGCGAGAACCTGTCGCCGCAGAAGACCCCCAAGGCCTGGTACCGCGTGGATGAGTTCCCGCTGACGCCGTCCGGCAAGATCCAGAAGTTCGTGCTGGTGGACGAGTGGCGCAAGGGGGCCTACAGCGCGGCCTGAGTCGGCGTGGGTGCGGCGGCTACACGAAGCGGATCCGATCTGACATGATCGCCGCTCGCAACAGGGACTTCTCTTCGCCGCTGCGCGACTAGCGAAGCGGTTTTCGCATGCAGGCTCTCAGATCCAACGTCGACGTTAGAACGGGCAAAGCGAGGCGATCCGGCCAATGCAGGTCCTGAGATCCAGCGTCAACAGTAGCTCGGAGCAGTTCAGGAAGAACCGCGCCGACATCCTGGAGCAGATCGAGCAGGTAAACGGCCTGCTCGAGCAGGTGTCCGGCGGCGGTGGGCCGGAGGCGATGAACCGCCTGCGGAGCCGCGGCAGGCTGCCGGTGCGCGAGCGCGTGGCGAACGCCCTCGACCGTGACAGCCCGTTCCTCGAGATCTCGCCGCTCGCGGCCTGGAACTCGTACTACACGGTCGGCTCGGGCTTCGTGCTCGGCGTCGGCGTGATCTCGGGCACGGAGTGCGTGATCCTCGGCCACGACCCGTCGGTGCGGGCCGGCGCCTTCAACGAGTTCAACTCGAAGAAGCTGATGCGCGGCCTGGAGATCGCGCGGGTCAACCGGCTGCCCTACGTCCAGTTCGTGGAGTCCGCGGGCGCCGACCTGCGGGGCAACACCGGCGACGATCCCGACGCGCAGACCAAGCGCACGCTCGGCCACTTCGCCGAGTCCGGCCGCCTCTTCTACGAGATCTCCGAGCTCTCGAAGATGCGGATTCCGACCGTGTCGATCGTCTTCGGCGCCTCGACCGCGGGCGGGGCGTACCAGCCGGGGATGAGCGACTACAACATCTTCGTCAAGAACCAGGCGATGGTCTCGCTCGGCGGTCCGCCCCTGGTCAAGATGGCGACCGGCGAGGACGCGGAACCGGAGAGCATCGGCGGCGCCGACATGCACTGCCGCGTCTCGGGCCTGGGCGACTACCTGGCCCAGGACGAGATGGACGGGATTCGCCTTTGCCGCGACGTGATAGCCCACCTGAACTGGCGCAAGGAAGGCCCGGGTCCGAGCCTGCCGCCCGACGATCCTGTGCTCGATCCCGAGGAACTGCTCGGCCTCGTCTCGCGCGACCTGCGCTCGCCGCTCGACATCCGCGAGGTGATCGGCCGAGTCGTCGACGGTTCGCGCTTCGAGGAGTTCAAACCGCTCTACGGGCCGACCCTGGTGTGCGGCTGGTCGTCGATTCACGGCTACCCGGTGGGCATCCTGGGCAACAACGGCGCGCTCTTCTCCGAGTCGGCGGAGAAGGCGACGCAGTTCATTCAGCTCTGCAACCAGATCGACGTGCCGCTCCTCTTCCTGCACAACATCACCGGCTACATCGTGGGCACGGACTACGAGCAGGGCGGGATCACGAAGAACGGCTCGAAGATGATCAACGCGGTCGCGAACTCGACCGTGCCGCATCTCTCGGTGATCGTCGGCGCGTCTTACGGGGCCGGCAACTACGGCATGAGCGGCCGCGCCTATGGCACCCGGTTCACTTACATCTGGCCGACCGCGAAGATCGCGGTGATGGGCCCGGAGCAGATGGCCGGCGTGATGACGATCGTGACCCGGCGGGCGGCGCAGCGGCGCGGAATCCCGTTCGACGAAGAGGCGGACCGGAAGCGGGCCGCCGGCGTCATCCACTGGGCCGAGAAGCGCTCGCTGGGCCTCTACGCGACCTCCCGGGTCTCTGACGACGGGATGATCGACCCGCGCGACACACGCACGGTGCTAGGCCTGTCGCTTTCCGCTTGCCACAGCCGGGCCGTCGAAGGGGCCAAGGGCTATGCCGTCTTCAGGATGTGAGGGCGGTGCGGTGAGGTCGGCATGATCACGCGGCTCCTGGTCGCCAATCGCGGTGAGATCGCGCGGCGGATCTTCCGTTCGGCGCGCGAGATGGGGATCGCGACGGTCGCTGTGTACGCCGACGGCGACGCGGACGCGCCTTTCGTGGCCGAGGCGGACGTAGGGGTTGCGCTGGACGGCCGCTCGTCGGTCGAGACCTACCTGGACGCCGGGAAGGTGCTGGCTGCGGCAGAGCGCACCGGCGCCGACGCGGTGCATCCGGGCTACGGCTTCCTGTCCGAGAACGCGGACTTCGCGCGCGCCGTGACCGACGCGGGCCTGGTCTGGGTCGGCCCGTCCCCCGAGGCGATCGCGGCGATGGGCGACAAGCTCTCGGCCAAGGCACTGATGCGCGAGGCGAAGGTGCCGACGCTTGAGGCCGTCGAACTCGACGAAGGCGCCGACCTGGCCGCCGCGGCGGCGGAAGTCGGCTTCCCGGCCCTGGTCAAGGCGGCGGCCGGTGGCGGCGGCCGCGGCATGCGGGTGGTCGAGTCGGAGAGCGAACTGGCCGACGCGGTCGAGGGCGCGCGCCGCGAGGCGGCGGCCGCGTTCGGCGACGGCACCGTGTTCCTGGAGCGCTGGCTGGCCTCCTCGCGGCACGTCGAAATCCAGATCCTGGGCGACCTGCACGGCAACCTCGTCCACTGTTTCGAGCGCGAGTGCTCGATCCAGCGCCGCCACCAGAAGATCATCGAGGAGGCGCCCTCGCCGGTCGTAAGCGAGGAACTCCGCGCCCGCATGGGCGCGGCCGCGGTGGCTGCCGGCCAGGCGATCGACTACAGCTCGGCTGGGACGGTGGAGTTCCTGGTCGAACAGCCGGCGGACGGCTCAGCTCCGACCGACTTCTGGTTCCTCGAAGTGAATACCCGGCTGCAGGTCGAGCATCCGGTGACGGAGGAGATCACGGGGCTCGACCTGGTCCGCGAGCAGTTGCGGATCGCGCAGGGCGAGGAACTGGGCTTCAACCAGGACGACCTGGCGATCGCCGGCCACGCGATCGAGGCCCGGCTCTATGCCGAGGATCCGGCGAACGACTTCCTGCCCCAGACCGGCCGCGTGGAGCGGTGGCAACCGGCTCCTGGCATCAACGCGCGCTTCGACTCCGGCGTCGAAAGCGGCAGCGACGTCGGCATCGAGTTCGATCCTATGCTGGCCAAGGTGATCGTCGGCGCGCCGAACCGGCGGGAGGCCGCGCTCCGGCTTGCCCGGGTGCTGGAGACGACGCGAGTGCAGGGCATTCGGACCAACCGCGACTTCCTGGTCGCGACGCTGCGGTCGCCCGAGTATCTGGCCGGCGACACGACGACCGACTTCATCGAACGGGTGGCGCCCGAACCCGTGCGACTGCCGTCCGCCGACGAGGCGGTCGCCGCGGGGATCTGCGCGGCGATGGCCGCCCAGCACGATCGCAGGCAGGCGGCCCGCATCCATCCGACGATCGTCAGCGGCTGGCGCAACACGGTCATGCCCTACGAGCGGGCCGAGTTCGAGACCGGCGCCGGCGAGGCGCTGCGGATCGAGTACCGGATCCAGCGCGACGGCCGGTTCGATACGCGTGCCGTGGCGGGTGACGGCGAGCCGAGCGGGCACACGGTCGAATTCCGGCGGCGGACCGGGGACGGTGTCGAAGTCGTGATCGACGGCGGCAGGTTCCGCTCAACCGTCACGGCCGATGGCGATCGCTGGCTAGTCCACGGTCCGCAGGGCGACGTCGAGCTGCGGGAACTGCCGCGCTTCCCGGTCGCCGGCCTGGAAGCCGTCGCCGGCGGTCTGACCGCGCCGATGCCGGGCAAGGTGATCTCGACCCACGTCGCGGTCGGGGATCGGGTCGAGTCGGGTCAACTCCTTCTGGTTCTGGAAGCGATGAAGATGGAGCACCGCGTGACCGCGCCGGAGCCGGGAACGGTTTCGGAGTTCCGCGTCGGCGAGGGAGAGCAGGTGGGGAACGGCGAACTGCTCGTGGTGATCGACGAGGACGCGGCGTAGCAGCTCGAGGATTGCCGGAGGAGGATGGGAATGTCGAACCGGCCGGGGACCGAATTCACGCTCTACGAGGTCCGCAATGGCGCGGCCCTCATCACGCTCAACCGTCCCGAGCGGCGCAACGCGCTGTCGCCGGGCTTGATCACGGAGGTCTACGACCACCTGGCGGCCGCCCAGGCCGACGACAATGTCCGTTCCATCGTGATCACGGGCGCCGGCAAGGGCTTCTGCTCGGGCGCGGATCTCAAGCGCCAGCCCGGCGAGGGCGAGTCGGACCGGGTCGTGCCCTACCCTGACCTGCTGACCGCGATCTGGGAGGGTGAGAAGCCCGTGATCGCCGCGGTGAACGGCCATGCCTTCGCCGGCGGCCTGGGCATGGTCGCGGCCTCGGACCTGGTCATCACTGCCGAGGAGGCGATGTTCAGCTTCAGTGAAGTGCGGATTGGCGTGATCCCGGCGATCATCGCGGTCGTCTGCCTCCGCAAGCTGGGACCGCACCACGGCATGAGGCTGTTCCTGACCGGCGACCGCTTCGACGGCCGCCAGGCGGTCGAGTACGGCCTGGCCCACAAGGCGGTGCCGCGCGACGAGTTGTGGTCGGTGGTCCAGGAGGAGATCGACGCGATCAACCTGGGCGGCCCGACGGCGGTCGTCGAGTGCAAGAAGCTGGTGCGGGCGGTGCCGGACATCTCGCTCGCCGAGGGGTTCGAGTTGACCCAGGGCTGGAGCCGGCGGATGTTCCAGAGCGAGGAGGCGGCCGAGGGCATGGCGGCATTCCGCGAGAAGCGCAAGCCGAGTTGGGCCGTGGCCGTCGATCCGTCGGGTAGTTCCTCGTGACGATTCAGCTCTACCACTGCCAGGGTGCCCGGTCGCTGCGTGCCGTCTGGACGCTCGAGGAGATGGGTATCGACTACGACCTGCACGTCTTGCCCTTCCCGCCGCGGGTGTTCAAGAAGGACTACCTCGGCACCAACCTTCTCGGCACGGTTCCCTACATGATCGACGGCGACGTTCACATGACGGAGTCCTCGGGCATCGCGAAGTACCTGGTCGACCGCTACGGTCCGACGCCGCTCGCCGTCGACGTGGACGACCCGGAGTACGGCGCGTACCTGAACTGGCTGTTCTACAGCGACGCGACGCTGACCTTCCCGCAGACGCTGTTCCTCCGCTACACGCGGCTGGAACCCGAAGAACGACGGGTGTCGCAGGTGGCGGAGGACTACCGCAGGTGGTTCCTGGGCCGGTTGCGGTTGGTCGAGTCGGCGACCTCCGACAGCCGCGACTTCCTGTGCTGCGGCCGCTTCACGATCGCCGACATCTGCGTCGGCTACGGCCTGAAGCTGGCGGAGTCGCTCGGCATCGACGACTTCGGCGACAACGTGCGGCGCTACTGGACGCGGCTGCAGGAAGTCCCCTCCTACCAGCGGATCCGCGAGGTCTGAGACTTGGGCCGCGGCACGACCCGTCGGCTGTTCCTGGCAGGAATCGCCCTTGCAGCCGGCGCCTGCGGCCCGACCCAGAACCTGCCGACGCCTGACCAGCCGATCGCCTACGACCACCAGGTCCACATCGAGGCTGGGCTGGAGTGCGTTCGTTGCCATCGGGGCGCGGAAGAGGGAGTGCATGCCGGGATGCCGTCGGTGCAGGCGTGTGCGGGCTGCCATCGGCGCGAGATACCCGACCACCCCGAAGTGCAGAAGGTCATGCTCGCGAACGAGAACCGGGAGCCGATCCTGTGGGCGAAGGTGAACGTGATCCCCGACTCGGCGATGGTTCACTTCAACCACCGGGCCCACGCCCGGGCCGGCATCGAGTGCCTGACCTGCCACGGCGACGTGGCTTCGATGACGGTGGCCGAGCCGGTGCGCAACGTCGCCGACATGGGTTGGTGCGTCGAGTGCCACCGCGAGAACGAGGCCAGCGACGACTGTCTGGCGTGCCACCGGTGAGGACTGGATGAGCGGCAACGGCGGCAGGCGCGGCGAACCACGGGTCACGATCGGCCGGCGGGACTTCTTCAAGGTCTACGCGGCGGCCGGCGTGGCGGTGCTGCAGGGTTGCCGCCGCCGGGACGAGGAGTGGATCGAGTCGCCGGTTCGGCGGAGCACGGCCCTGCCGGGCGCATCCGTGTGGCGGCGGTCGATCTGCGGGCAGTGCGGCGCCGGCTGTGAGATAGAGGTGAGGACGGTCGACCGTCTGGCGAAGAAGATCGAGGGGTTGCCGGAGGGCTTCGTCAACGCGGGCGGCGTCTGCGCGTTGGGGCACTCGGCCCTGCAGGAGCTGTATCACCCGGACCGGGTGACGGAGCCGATGCGGCGCGGCGCTTCGGGCGAACTGGAACCGGTGTCCTGGGAGGAAGCGCTCGAGTCCGCGGCGACGGCGATCGCGGCCGCGCCGGACGCGACGACCGTTGTGTCCGGCGCACCGTCGGGGCCGCTCCTTGGCCTGTGGCGGCGGTTCGCGGCGGCGCTCGGCGCGCCGGCGCCGGTTCACTGGCAGCCTGCTGACGTCGTCGTCGAACGGGAGGCCGCCCGGCTCGCCTTCGGTGAGGCGACCCGGCCGGCGTATGACCTCGCGCGGGCCGACTACGTGCTCAGCATCGGCGCGCCCTTCCTCGACGGCTGGCGGAGCGCCGCTCACTTCGCGGGCGCCTGGGCCGAGCTGACCGCCGACCGGCGCGGCAAGCTGGTCCAGGTCGAGGCGCGCCATTCGCTGACGGCGGCGAACGCGGATGACTGGCTGCCGGTACGTCCGGGCAGCGAGGGTTTCTTCGTGCGCGGCCTCGCCGGTCTCCTGCTCGGCTCGGGAACGGTCGGGGAGGCGGAACGCGCGGCCTACGAGACGCTCTATCCCGAAGCGCCGCCCGATCTGGCCGCGACGGCCGAACGCTGCGGCATCGACGCGAGCCGGATCGAGCGGCTCGCGGCCGAACTGTCCCGGGCCGACCGGCCATTGGTGATGGTCGGCGGATCGGCCCTCGATGGCGGGACCGGCGTTGCCGCCGGCGCCGCCGGGCTGGCGCTCAACGGGCTGCTGGGCGCGGTGGGCCGGGAGGGCGGTGTCTTCGCCGGGCTCGACTTCGGCTTCGAAGGCCGCGTTGCCGGCGATGCCGAAGCGACCGTGCCGCCGGCGGCACTGGGCGATCGTCTGGCGGGCAGCGGCGAATCGAGTGTCCTGGTCGTCTCCGAGGCCGATCCGCTGTACGCGATGCCGGGGTTCGAGTCCGCCATGGGCGGCGTGGGCACGGTGATCGCGCTCTCCGCCTTCTTCGACGACACGACGCTCCGTGCCGACCTGGTGCTGCCGATTCAGACCGATCTGGAGCGCTTCCAGGCGGTGGAGCCGGACCCGGTGCGCGGCATTCCGGCGCTGCTCGTCGCGTCGCCGACCGTTGCCCCACGGGGTGAGGCGCGGCATCCGGGCGACGTGGCCCTGGCGCTCGCCGCGGCCGCCGGCAGTGCGCTGCCCTGGCCTGGCTTCCAGGAGGCGGTCGAGGCGGCGCTCAGCGACGCCTTCACCGCGACCCGGGCGACGGGCGACGATGCGATCGACCCCGTCGCCCTGCCGGCGTCGCTGATCGCCGGCGCCCTGAACGCCCGACAGTTCGTGCGGCGGACGACGGACGCCGGCGGCCTGGTCGGGACGGAGGAGATGCGGCGCGCGCCTATTCGGCCGCCTCAGGTGGACGGGGAAGGCGCGCCTGCCGGCCTCCCCGATCCGGCGTCCCTGCCGGCGCCGGCCGCTCCCGTGGGCGTGGAGTCCTTCACCCTGATTCCGTTCGAGTCCGTGAAGCTCGGCGACGGTCGCGGGGCGAACCGTCCCTGGCTGCAGGAACTGCCGGACCCGCTGTCGACGGTGATGTGGGGGTCGTGGGTCGAGATGGCGACGGCCGACGCGGATGGCCTGGGCGTTCGCACGGGCGACATCGTGCGGCTGACGGGCACCGCGGCGGAGATCGAGCTGCCGGCCATTGTCCTGCCCACGGTGCGGCCGGGCTGCCTGGGGGTGCCGGTCGGCGGCGGCCACGCAGACTACGGCCGCTACGCGCGGGGCCGCGGCGTGAACGTGAACGCGCTTCTGACCGCGGATCGCCGGGTTGCCGGGGCCGGCGCGTTTGCCCGCGGCGATCTTCGAGTGCGGGTCGAGCGGCTGCGCCGGCCGCGCCGCAGCGAACGGCCGGTGATCTACGGCCGCGGCCTGCGGCAGGCCGAGGAGATTCCGGTCGGCTGGGCGCCGCACGACAACGGCGCCACGCACGCGGCGATGCCAGAGGCGGGAGAGGATCTTGGCTTCGTGCGCCGGCTCGGCCGACCCCGTGGTGCGGTCGCGCCGGCTACCGCGAACCGTGAGGAGAAGGCATGACGCGTTGGGGCATGGCCATCGATCTCGACCGCTGCACCGGCTGCGAGGCCTGCGTCGTCGCCTGCGCGGCCGAGAACAACATCCAGACGGTCGGCGAGGAGCAGGCCCGCGAGGGCCGGGCGATGCACTGGCTGCGGATCGAGCGCTACTACGAGGGCGAGTTCCCGAACGTTCGCACCCGCTTCATGCCGGTGCTCTGCCAGCAGTGCGGCGCCGCGCCCTGCGAGCCGGTCTGCCCGGTCTACGCGACGTACCGCAACCCGGAGGGGCTGAACGCGATGGTGTACAGCCGCTGCATCGGCACGCGGTTCTGCGCCAACAACTGCCCGTACACGGTGCGGGTCTTCAACTGGTTCGACGCCGAGTTCCCGGCGCCGCTGGACTCCCAGTTGAACCCCGACGTCAGCGTTCGCCCCGGCGGGGTGATGGAGAAGTGCACCTTCTGCGTCCAGCGCATCCAGGCCGGCAAGGACGAGGCGGCGCAGGAGGAACGGGAGGTCGCGGATGGCGACATCAGGACCGCCTGTCAGCAGTCCTGTCCGACGAAGGCGATCGCGTTCGGCGACCTCGAGGATCCAGACAGCGAGGTGTCGCGGTGGGCCGAGTCGCCGCGGGCGTTCAGCCTGCTGGGTGATCTCGATACCCGGCCGGGCGTCGTCTACCTGAGTGGTTCCGAGTGGAGGGAGCCGGCCGAGTGACGGCGGAGTCCCAGCCCTCGGCCGCCGCGCTCGACGGCCAACTGCTCGGCCGCCTCGATCGCCGCCGGCCGGGTCTGCTCGTCGGTTCCCTCGCCAGCGGCGCGCTGGCTCTGGTCTTCCTCTACTGCTGGGGCTACCAGATCGCGAACGGCATCGGCGTCACCGGCATCAACCGGCCGGTGTTCTGGGGCTTCTACATCATCAACTTCGTCTTCTGGATCGGCATCAGTCACGCCGGCACGCTGATCTCGGCGATCCTGCGCGTCACGAATGCGGAGTGGCGGCGGCCCGTGACCCGATCCGCGGAGGCGATCACCCTGTTCGCGCTCGCGATCGGCGGCCTGTTTCCGCTGATCCACCTCGGCCGGGTCGCGATCTTCTACTACATGGTTCCGTACCCGAACAGCCGGATGCTGTGGCCCAACTTTCGCTCGCCCCTTGTGTGGGACATCGCCGCGATCACGACCTACATCATCGGCAGCGCTCTCTACCTGTTCCTGCCGTTGATCCCGGACGCGGCGGTCATGCGGGACCGTGCGGCGGCGGGCCTCAAGAAGCGCTTCTACGCGGTCCTGGCGCTCGGCTGGCGCGGCACCACGCAGCAGTGGCACAGCCTGGAGTGGGGGATCCGCATCCTGGCGGTGGCGATCATCCCGGTCGCGGTTTCCGTTCACACGATCGTGTCCTGGGACTTCGCGATGACCCAGACGCCGGGCTGGAAGAGCACGATCTTCGGGCCCTACTTCGTCGTCGGGGCGATCTTCTCGGGGATCGCCGTGCTGATGATCGCGATGGCGCTGCTCCGCCGCGGCCTCGCGCTCAAGCGTTTCCTGACCGACCGGGTGTTCAACAACCTCGGGCTCCTCTTCGTCACGATGTCCCTGGTCTGGGGCTACTTCACGTTCGCCGAGCACCTGACCGTCTGGTACAGCGGCGACCTGTTCGAGAAGAACGTGCACCACGTCCTTCTGCACGGCGACTTCGCACTGCCGTTCTGGACGATGGTCGTGGTCAACCTGGTCATTCCGGTCGCCGTGCTCTCCTTCCCGCGCGGCCGGCGCCCGCTGCCGACGGCCCTGGTCGGTTGCGGCGTGCTGGTCGGCATGTGGCTCGAACGTTTCCTGATCGTCGTGCCGGCCCTGTCGACGCCGCGGTTGGCCTACAGCATCGGCGACTACATGCCGAGCTGGGTGGAACTCGGGATCATGATCGGGGCGGTCGGCGTCTTCGCCTGCTTCTACTTCACGTTCACCCAGTTGCTGCCGATCGTCTCCGTGTGGGAGATGCGGGAGGGCTGGCGGCACGGTGCGAGTGGCGGAGCGGGCGATGCGACTTCGGACGCCGCGCCGACCTCCGGGACGGCGGCGGCACCGGTACCCGGCGGAGGTGGGGCATGACGGCGGCCGCGGAGCGGCATCTGGTCGAAGCGGCCTTCGAGCAGGTCGCGGACCTGCGGTCCGTCGTGGAGGTCGCACTTGAGTCGGGCGTGGCGGCTTCCCAGGTCGAAGTACGCAGCCCGGCGCCGCTGGAAGAAGACGAACTGCCGCTGCCGAAGCCGAAGTCCCGGGTGTTGCTGTTCGCGCTCGCCGGCGCCGTCCTTGGCGGCCTCACCGCCTTCGGCCTGGCGGCCGGCACGGCGCTGGCTTACCCGCTGCCGACCGGCGGCATGTCGATCGTCGCCGGGCCGCCGGTAGGCGTCGTGACGTATGAGGGCACGGCGCTCGGGCTCATCCTGATGACCGTGCTGCGGGTGCTCTGGGAAGGCGGGCTGCTCCCGGGCCGGGGGATCCGGAGCGGCCGAGGCCGGGCTTCGGTTCTGGATCACCACGTCGCCGACGGCCGCCTGCTCTTGCGGGTCCACGGCCTGAGCGACGAGCAGGCCGGTCGACTGCGCGACCTGAGTCGTGCTTCCGCCGTGGAGGTGGGATAGGGCCCGGCGCCTCGCCCCTTTTGAGACGCCGGACCCTGGCCGTCCGCTGGCCACTGAAGGGCCTCGCGAACGGCTGCTCTAGAACTCGAAGCGGATGCCCGCTTCGTAGCGCTGGGGCTGACGATAGGTCAGCGCACCGTCGAGATCGACGCCGCCGGTGCAGCCCTCGACCCGGGTGCAGACGGTGAGTACCTGCTCCTGGTCGAAGACGTTGAAGACGGCAGCGACCAGCTCGAAGCGCAGGTCGGGACCGAATGTGAATCCCTTGGCGAGTTGCAGGTCCAGGTTGTAGCTGTCGTTCGCCCTCCGCGCACCACGCTGCTCTGTGAAGTAGCGGCTGTAGGACGGCGGCGTGAGCGTCTCGGTGGCCGTGTAGGCCCCGGCCGACGACCAGAAGGCGTCGAAGCCGACGGTGAAGTTGAGCGGCAGGTCGACGTATCCGTTCACCTTGAACCGGTGTCGGCGATCGTCCGCAAGATAGCCGTAGCGGTTGTCGAAGTGGTCCGGATAGATGTCGAAGGCCGTACCGGCGTTCTGCGTGTACTCGATGTTGCCCTTGGACTCCGAGTAGGTGTATGAGGCACGTACCTCCATCCAGTTCGTGTAGCGCGACTCGAAGTTCAGGATGAATCCGCTGTAGTCGCGGGTGAGTCCCGGCAGGTTCGCCATCACGTAGTAGTCGCAGTCGGCGCCGGCCGAGGGCGTAGGCACGTTGCCGTTGCAGGTGTCCTCGAAGATGTCCAACGTCTCCTTGTTGACGTAGGTCAGACCGATGGACGTGCGGCGGGCGAGTTCATGCTCGATGCCCAGGGTCCATTCGTCGGCGTACGTGGCGTCCAGAGTCGAAGCGACAACACTCGGTGAACTCGCGAAGACGGTGTTGTAGAACCAGCCGTGTGGATCGAAGCCCTCGGGATCGGTGATCCAGTTGTCCACCATCAGGCTGCCGATCGTTCGGCTTCCGGGCGACGCGGTGGCGCACCGTTCCGGTGCGACTCCCAGGAATCTGGCGGCGAAAGCGGAACACGACAGGTACCGGATCGTCGGCAGACTGTTCACGCGGGCGAAGCTCGGCAAAGTCAGAGCGTTGGGGTGCATGAACCGTCCCCAGTTCGCGCGGGCCACCGTTCTCGCGTTGCCGCCGATGTCCCAGGCGACGCCGAGGCGGGGCTGCAGCTTCGAGAGGTCGGCGACCTCCTCGCCGACGTCGTTCTGGAACGCGGCCTGGTCGTGGCGCAGCCCGAACTTGACAGTCAGGTTGGGGAGGACCCGCCAGGTGTCCTGGGCGTAGGCTGTGAACAGTTCGCCGTTGTTGTCGGCCGGCGCTTCGATCGGCGAGCGGAAGAAGATGTACGGTTCGCCGAAGCGGTCCGCGAAGGAGAAGCCGCCTACGGTGTTGTTCGCCGTTCGGAAGAAGTTGTCGGCGTACTCGAGGCCCACACGCACCTCGTGGTCGCCCGCGGCGCCGTCCGTGAACCAGGTCAGGCTCGTGGCAAGGTCGTCGCGGTCGCGGGTCGAGTACTGCTGGTTCGTGTAGTTCACCGACCTCGACCCGTCGCCGGCCGAGTCGATGTGGCCGATCGTGTCGAAGTCGCGGCTCTGGGGGAAGGAGTTCAGCTCGCCCCGGATGGCCGCGGCTCGAATGTGCCACTGCAGGTTCGACGAGGGGAGCCCGAGTGCTTCCAGGCCCAGGATGCTCTTTGGCTGCTCCTGGAAGTACGTGGCTTCGGGCGCCACGGAGCGGCCGGAGTTCACGTTGGCGATCGTGGTGTCTTCTCCGATGTAACGGCCGACGACCTGCCATTCCTCGCTCGCCTGCCAGGTCAGCTTGCCGTTCAGGTTCGTCCCCTCGAAGTCGCGCGTGGTCGGCGCTTCCGTGGGCGTGTTCTTGGAACGCACCGGATTCGCGGCGACGTAGAACCAGAGTTCGTCCCGCCGGACCGGGCCGCCGAGATTGGCGCCGGTTTCCCGGAACTCGACGACGTTCGCTTCCGTGTCGAAGTGCTCGCCGTCGGTGTTGAAGTCGGTGTCGCGGTAGCGCACGTCCAGGCTGCCGGCGAAGTCGTTGCCGCCAGACTTGGTGGCGACGTTGACGAAACCACCCGTGGCGCGACCGTACTGGGCCTCGAAACCGCCGGTCTCGAAGTTGATCTCCTGGATCGTGTCGAAGTTCATGTTGATGTTCCAGGTCGCCGTGACCGGATCCGTGGAGTCGATGCCGTCGATGTAGAAGGCGTTTTCGCCCAGGGTAGAGCCGAACACGTTCGGATTGGAGCCGCCGGCGACGCCGCCGGCCTGCGTCAGCACACTCTGATAGCTCCGGTTCGCCGACCCGATCGAGGCCTTCTTCAGGTACTCGACGCCGAACGTCTGCGATGTGGATACCTGCTCCGGATCGACCACGGGCGTCTCGGCGACGACGACGATCTGATCCGTGAACTCGCCGGCAGGCATCGCGAACTGGAGCTCGGTCACCCGGCTCAGGCGGACTTCCACCTCACTCTTCTGCTGCGGAATGAAGCCGTCGAGCTCGGCCTGGACTGTGTAGACGCCGGGCGGCAGGACGCGGAAGCTGAACTCGCCGTTCTCGTCGGTGAAGTCGGTGCGCGAGCCCATCAGGTTTGGCGACTCGACGGTCACGGTGACACCCGGAAGCGCCGCGCCACCGTCGTCGGCCACGGTTCCGGCCAGCCGGCCGGTGAGTTGAGCGCTCGCTGGCGCGGCCAGAAGAGCAAGCGCCAGGGCGGCGCATAGACCGAGGATCGCGCTTCGGCTCGTGCCGGTACGGTTTTCTCGGTGTTCGTTTTGAAGATGTGACAACACGGAAGTTCCCTCCTGTTGTGGGGCACAGGTCCGTTGAGCAAGGCGGATGCCAGTTGTTGTGACGAAGGCAGGACAGGCACCCGGTCAGGCCGTTTGGTGTCGTTTCCACGCGGGTTTTTCGAGTTCGGGAGTCGGTTGGCTCTCAGACGTTCCAGGATGGCAATTCACTGTCCTGGACGGATCTCCTACGAAGCTCTGGATCCGGCGGATCCATGATTCGGCTACCGGATTCCGGTTCTTGAATCGATCGGCTGCCCGAAACGGCGACCGGGCCGCCCGGACTGTGGCGTCCGCCGGCCGGCTGCGATAGCTTCGCGGCCTCAAGTCACAGAGCCCTGTCTTTCTGGGAGAAGGAGCAAGAGAGCCATGCCCGATCTCGATCCGTTCGGCATCGACGCCGAGTTGTACGACCTTTCGATGTCCGAGGGAGCGAAGCCGCTTCTGACGAAGGTCAAGAACTTCATGGCCGACTACGTCGAGCCGATCACCGAGGAGTACTACCGCCGCGGCGAAGGGCGGGAGGACCGCTGGAGCTACGGCGAGGGGCAGTTGGAGCTGCTCGACGGTGCGAAGGCGAAGGCCAGGGAGATGGGCCTGTGGAACTTCTTCCTGCCGGACGCGGAGACGGGCGAAGGGCTGAAGAACCTCGACTACGCCTACATCGCCCAGGAACTGGGCAAGAACCCGCTCGCCTCGCAGTGCATGAACTGCAGCGCGCCGGACACGGGCAACATGGAGGTGCTCGAGCGCGTCGGCACGGAGGAGCAGAAGGAGAAGTGGCTGGAGCCGCTGCTGAATGGCGAGATCCGCTCCTGCTTCGGCATGACGGAGCCGAACCTGGCCTCTTCGGACGCGAAGAACATCGGTACGCGCGCGACCCTCGACGGCGACGAGTGGCTGATCCAGGGCGAGAAGTACTACATCTCCGGCGCCGGCGACCCGCGCTGCAAGATCATGATCTGCATGGTGAAGACGAGCCCGGGCGGGCCGGCTCACCGCCAGCAGTCCCAGATCCTGGTGCCGATGGACACGCCGGGCGTGAACGTCCTGGGACCGATGAAGGTTTTCGGGCACGACCACGCCCCCCACGGCCACATGCACATCAAGCTGGACAACGTGCGCGTGCCGAAGGAGAACATCCTGCTCGGCGAGGGCCGCGGTTTCGAGATCTCGCAGTTGCGGCTGGGTCCGGGCCGCATCCACCACTGCATGCGGTCGGTGGGCCAGGCCGAGAAGGCGCTCGACCTGATGGTCCAGCGCGGCATGTCGCGCGAGGCCTTCGGCCGGCCGATCATCCAGCTCGGCAAGAACATCGAGGTCGTGTCGCGGGCCCGCATCGACATCGAGGCGATGCGTCTCATGGTCCTGCGCGCCGCCAAGGCGATGGACGTGCTCGGCAACCGCGAAGCTCGGGTCTGGGTCCATGCCGTCAAGGCGATGGTCCCGGAGCGCACCTGCCAGATCATCGATCAGGCGATCCAGATGCACGGCGCCACCGGCGTCTCCCAGTGGACCCCGCTCGCCGACATGTACACCGGCCAGCGGACGCTGCGCATCGCGGACGGCCCGGACGAGGTCCATCACCTCGTCGTCGGCCGCGCCGAGCTGCGGCGGTACACGGAGGAGAGCGCGGCGAACTAGCGGCGTCGGCGAAGCGTAGCGGCGTCGGTGGCACCCGCCTTCTCCGGCCCGGAGGGGAGGGTCCCCGGGGCCGCTCGCGCTTTCTCGGTGAATGGAAGGTCGGCGCTCGCTGCGGTCGGCTGCGCTCCGGTTGGGTGTCGGTTCATGAGCGGGTGTCGGCCGTCGCTTGCCGACAGCCCCCGGGGACCCTCCCCTCCGGACCGGAGAAGGCTGGAGGGCGTCGGCGTGATCGGCAGCGGCCGGTGCCGCAGAACGATCTGGGGCCGGGAACCCGGCGACCAGTGGCAGGTCACCCAGTCGGAGCGCGCCGCGGCAATCGAGGCTCTGGAGCCGCTTCCACTGGCTACCTGAGGCTCTCAGCCCTATCTCACGTACACCGGATTCGAGTAGATCCAGGTACGCAGTTCACCGTCGACCTCCAGCCAGCCTTCGACGCGGTAGACGCCGGGTTGATCGAGGCGGTGGGTGAGGGACCGGGCCTCGGTGACGGCAATCTCCTCGCCGTTACGGATGAGGCGGATGGTTGCGGGCAAGGGGAAGAGGGCCTTGAGTTCGGTTGGTTTGCCGGCTTCCAGGGTCCATTCATCACCCATGATGGCGGCCGGTCCTACTCCTTCGGTGACGTAGAAGGAGAAGCCGGTCGGATCGGCCAGCCAGTCGTGGGCGACGTAGACGTGGCCGGCGGCGACGGCGGCGCGGATGGTCTCTTCGTCGAGAGCCGGCGCGAGGATGTGGGTGGTGGAGTTGTTCATCGAGACCCAGTAGGGGTCGAGGTCGTAGCGGCCGATGACGGCGCCTGACTCGTGGCCACGCACGAGTTCGGAAATTCCCGGCGCGTCGGCGGCGGTAAGGACCCTCATCTCGTCCGGATCGTCGACGATCGTGCCGACGCGGACGGACTGGTCGTCGACCTTGATCACGACGAAGACCTGGTTGTGGTGGCAGTCGTTCGCGTTGACGCCGACGACGGGGCGGCGAGCCGTCTCGCGGTCCCACTTCTCCAGGTACAGGGCGGGATAGTCGAACTGGGCGCCGAAGACCTCCTCGGGGTACAGCTCGGCGGCGCGCGCCAGGGCCTTCGACTGGTCCGGGTCGACGGTCCAGGCGAGCAGCGCCCGCATCGAGTCGCCGTCGTCCAGGGCGTCCGCGTGGCGGTTGTAGATCTCCATGCCGGTCAGGCCCTCCATGGGATGGTCGAGCCGCTCTTCGACGTGGGAGAGGAACGCCATGCCGGCGCCGCGGTTCACCTGGCGGAGCAAGGTGCCGGCGTCGGCTTCCATGTACTCGACGACCGACTCCTCGGGGTGGATCAGGAAGCCGTGCGCCTCCGAGCCGGGGATGAAGACCACGCCGTCGCGCAGTCCGTGCCAACTGTCCATGAAGTCGCGCGGCGGCCGGTAGTGGTCGGAGAGGAAGACGACGTCGACGCCGATTCGTTTGGCGTCCAGCAGGAGCTCTTCGGGCGTGCCGCCGGTGTGGTCCGAGTCGCCGGCGTGGGCGTGGAACACGCCGCGATAGTCGTTGAGGCCGGGGAGGGGCGGCGGCGGTTGAACCGCGGCGCGGTGGCGTTGGATGTCGGCGTGAGCGGCCGCCAGACGTTCTTCGGACAGGCGCTCGATCGTGGTCCAGCGTCGCGCCGGCGGTTCGCCGGGCGTCGATTCCGGAACCTGGCTCCAGGCGGACGCCGCGGCCAGCAAACCGCAGACGCCGACCTGGAGCCGCGGCCTCACAAGGAGTAGACCCGGGCCGCGGTCCGGTAGAACATCGCGTCCTGTTCGTCGTCCGGGAAGCCGGCCGCGATCTTCTTCAGGCCGTTGTACATCGCGTGGTACGGGATGGAGAGCTTGTCGACGGGGAAGTTGCTCTCGAACATGCATCGCTCGGGGCCGAAGCGATCGATCGTGTGCAGGTAGTAGCGGCGCTGCGCGGCGACGAGTTCGTCCGAGGTCGCGGGAGTGGCGCGCTCGCTCCAGCCGAAGCCGTTGTCCGGCATGGCCAGGCCGCCGATCTTGGCGACCACGTTGGGACACGCGGCGATCTCGGCGATGTCGTCCTTCCAGGCCTCGAAGATCTCCTCGCGGCTGTCCGCGTAGGGGCCGACGCCCAGCGGCGTGCCGAAGTGGTCGAGAACCATCGTCGTCCCGGGCACGGCGCGCGCCAAGGCGGCGAAGTCGCGGTTCTGGTGGTGGTAGTGCCAGGTGTCGAAGGTCAGACCGCGGTCGCCGAGCACTCTCATGCCGCGCCGGAAGTCCTCGCGACCGTAGAGACCCTCGGGCGCCCGTCCGGCGATCCGCAGGTGCTCGGGATGGGGATCGCGGGCGCCCGCGTGGCGGATTCCGCGGAACAGTCCGTTGCCGGCTTCCTCGTGGGCGTCGAGCACTTCCGCGACGCCTTCGCCCAGGGTCAGGTTCGCGTGGCTGACGATGCCGGAGATGGTCGCGCCGTCGCCCGCGGCGGAGGCGGCGGCAGCTTCCGCCACGAACTCCGTCTCGCCGACGCAGCGCAGGTGCTCGGGACCGTCCTCGCGGTAGCAGGCCCGGCACTCGACGAACACGGTCCTCTCGACGTTGTGGCTCTCGCCGTCGGAACCGACCGCTTCGGTGTCGCCCCACAGGTCCTCGAGGAGATAATCGCCGGTGGGACGTCGCCACAGGTGGTGGTGCGGGTCGACGATCCGGCGGAATGGGTCGACGGTTTCTTCCTGGACCTGGGCAAGCCACCCGGCTGTGCCGGGAGCGGGTGCTGACATCAAGCGCCTCCTGGGTGGTTTGGGCGCGTACCCTAGCAACGCTCCTGGCGTTGACATGCAGTGGTCGCCGCTTCGATGCCTCCGCAGGCAGTTATGACAAACTTGAATCTGACCTTTCAGGCGGAAAGAAAATTGGCATATCCCTTGTTCCACCCCCGTGACATGAGGTCGGGGCCTCAGTCGATGACCATGGCGGAGTTCCGGCGGGAGTTCGTCTTGGAGTCCGCTGGCCGAAACCGCGTGGAGAGCAGATTCGTGGAGGCCAAGCTGGGGTTCTCGAGGAAGCAGATCGGAGCCGCAGTGGTGGGGTTCTCAAACGCGGAAGGCGGCGTAATCCTGATCGGCGTCCTGGACGACGGCTCCGTGCCCGGCGCTCGCCTTACCGGTGAGCACGAGAAACGACTTCATGAAGTCGTAGGGAATCTGCATGACCCGGGCCGCTTCGAGATTCGCGAGCTCCAAGTCGGAGACACGTCGATCGTTGTGGTCTCGGTTTCGCCGCGGGAAGAGGGCGTTGCCCAAACTTCCGAAGGTCGGGTGCTGGTTCGGCGAGGTGCCTCTAACAGGCCGTTGGTCGGACGTGCCTTGTCTGAGCTTGTGGCCGCACGTGCCTTGCAGAGCTTTGAGGCCACCGCGACGGTGGTCCCGTTGGCTGAGGCGGACGCCGGGCTGATGAAGGAGCTCGCTCGCGCCTGGGGCTGGAGCAGCGAGAGCCTGGAGGATCGCCTCCGAGAGCAGGGCTTCGCTACTGACGACGGTCGGTTGACGGTCGCGGGCGTGCTTTACCTGACGCCCGAACCGAAACGGTTTCTCGGCAAGGCGTTCGTGGAGATCTTCCGGTATCGAGACGAGGGCGACGCCTACGACCGCAGGGAGGAGGTCGCAGGCCCGTTGCCGGCCCAGGTCGAGAGGACGACGGAGATCGTGATGCGCGAGGTCGGCTTCGACCTGGTCGTGCCGGGTCTGTATCGGCACGAGCTTCCGCGCCTGCCTGAGAAGGTCGTGCGAGAGGCGATCGCCAATGCGGTCGCGCACCGCTCGTACGAGATGAGAGGCACCTCGGCCCGGATCGAGATTCGACCGAATCGCGTGGTCGTCACTTCTCCGGGAGGGCTGCCGGAGCCGGTGACGGTCAAGAACATCCGGGAGCAAAGCGCGGCGCGGAACCAGACCGTGATTGCTGCTCTGCGGCGCTTCGACCTTGCGGAGGACGCCGGCCGCGGCATCGACGTCATGGAAGACGAGATGGCGGCGAACCTGCTGGGGCAGCCGGAGTTCTCCGAACCGGGGGGTGGCCGGGAGTTTGCCGTCACGCTCCGGCTGGAAGCGACGGTGACTCGGGAAGAGAGGGCCTGGGTCCAGGAACTCGAGCAGCAAGGCGAGTTGAAGCCCAAGGACCGTCTGCTCCTGGTGGTTGCGGCGCGTGGAGAGCGGCTGACGAATGCTAGGGCGAGGGAGATTCTGGGCGTCGATGCGCTTGCTGCCCGCAGCGTACTCCAGCGGCTTCGGGATGCGGGACTGCTGGTGCAGGAGGGCGAGCGCGGCGGTGCGGCCTACCGGATCAGCAGAGACTTGGACCGGCGCCACGGGCATCTCAGCGTCGCGGAGGTCGACGCCCTTGTGCTGAAGATGGCGCGGGAAACCCCGGTGACCAACGCGCTCCTGCGGGAGCGGACGGGATTCAGCCGTCCGCAGGCTCTGGCCGTGCTTGCGCGGCTCGTTGCGAGCGGTCGCCTTGAGCGCCGCGGCGAGCGCCGCGGCACACGATACGTTCCGGCGACTGCAGAGTGATTCCGTGAAGATACAAGATCCTCATAACGCGACCTTCTTTGTGGGCAGGTTATGGAGATCTTGTGTGTCCCGAAGATACAGAAGAACAAGATCCTCATAACGTGCGGGACCTTGTGGGCGAGTTATGAGGGGCTTCTTTCTCTGGATTCGCGGCCAAACAAGATCCTCATAACTCGAGGATAAGTGGGCCAGGTTATGCGGATCTTGTTTTGCGGCCGCGTCAGTGCCTGTAGTCGCGGTGGTGCTGCGCCAGCAGATCGCGGCCGAAGTCGCCGTCGAAGTCGCGCCAGACGGTGTGGCTGTGGTTCGCACGGTTCTGGACGTTGTCGTACTCGATGACGAAGTCGGGTGCCTGCACGCGGTAATAGTGGGGGGCGCCGGGTTCGCCCGGACCGATCCAGGCGAAGTGGATCGCATCGCCGGCCGCTTCGACCTGGGCTCGGCGCTTCTCGGCCAGGTCCGGCGGGACGTTGCCCGCGTACTCCTCGATCAGGGCGTCCAGAAGATCCCGCTGGTCGGGCCGGAGCGCGCTTGCGGGCAGGCCCTCGGGTTCCTCCGGTTCCACTCGCGGCTTGTTCGACGTGAAGATGTCGCGTGGCGCCTCGTCGCCGATCACGGCCTGCTTTCGCTGGTCGTCGTCTAGGGAATCGAGCAGCGCCCGAGCGAGGTCTTCTTCGTTGGCCAGGGCACGCAGACCCTCGCGCGGACCGCTCGGGACGCGGTGGGGATTGGCGCCCAGGAACAGCGGCGTGGAGGCGGTCGCCTGGCCGGCGACGACGGTGAAGTTGAGCGACACGTGATGCCCCTCGAAGCTCCAGCCCCAGTCGCCTTCTTCGCTCGGCTCTGCGAAGAACGTCACGTGGTAGCGGAGCGGATCCCGCATCGAGGTGAAACGGTTGGCGCCGGCCGCTTCCTCGAGCTTGCGCAGCACGGACTCCAGGCTCATCACGGTGGTCGTCTTGCCGTAACCCGTGCGGCTGAGGGAGGCGCTGAGGAGGGCGTGGAGCAGGTGGTGCTGGTCGGGACTCATGTCCAGCATCGACAACCCCTTGCGCTCCTTGGGGATGAAGTGCCAGTCGACGCGTTCGGCGGCGTCGAAGTCGAGCATGACGGTCGCACGCTGCTCATCGCTCAGGGCGGCGAGCAGGTTGTTCGCGGCCGAGGCCATCGTGTCGGAGGTCTTGTCGTTGCCGGCGGCGCCGAGGAATCCGGCCGCGCCGGCGCAGCCCAGGGCGATCAACAGCATGCGTGCGGACATCGTATGTCTCCTGCGGTTTTCGGCGCCGGCGGCCGGTCGCCTCCCGTTGCCGGTTGGGACTCCTCAGCGTATCGCGCCTCGCACACCTGTTTGCGGCCCGCAAGCGGCAGGGCAACAGGCGTGACGGAAGTACTTGACGCGCGTCCTGAGACGGTCGATGGCGCGGCTAAGATCGCGCGATGATGAGCGTGCTGGGCGAGTGCAGGGCGTTGCTGCCGGTCCTTCTGCGCGACAACTGGCGGCGGGGTCGGACGGAACGTTGGGGCCGGCTGGCGATGGCCGGCGGGTTCCTGTTCGTGGGCCTGCTCGCGGCGTTCGGCGTGGCGGCGACCTTCGAGCTGCCGGACGAGAAGCTGCGGCGGAACACGCTGAACCTTCTGGCGGGGCTGGGGGTGCTGTTCTGGCTGATCATGACGGTCGTAGTCCGGGTCGAGATGTCCCGGCACTTCGACGTCCGGCGGCTGGTGGTGCTGCCGGTCCGGTTCAGCGCTCTCTACGCGCTGCGGGTCGGCGCCGGACTGTCCGGGCTCTGGGTTGCCGCGTTCGGTCCGGCGATTGTCTACCTGCTCTTCAAGCGGACCGACGGTCTTGCGCACCTCGTCACGGCCCTGTTCGCGACGGTCGCTCTGGTCGTCCTGCTGGGCCGGCTGGTTGCTCTCGTTCTGCTCAAGCTCGACGACCTGAACGCGAGCTGGATGACGACGGCTGCACTGGTTGTTCTGGCGCTGGCGGCGGCCTTCGCGGCGGAGCCCGTCATGAAGGACCGGGCGCTCGATCTGACGGAGCAGCCGGTCCTCGAACTGGTCGCCGACCAGATGCGCGAGTCGCGGTTGCTGACGGCCGCCGGCTACCTGCCGGGCGGCCTTGTGGCCGCGATCTTCGAGGCGCCGCGGGACCTCGGCGCGAACCTCGCGCGGTTGGCCGCTCTGTGGCTCGCCGCCACCGGCTGCATGCTGGTCGAGTATCGGATTCTGAGGAACCAGCGCCCCGTCCTGTCGGCGCGAACGGGCGACGTCACCGGGGTCCACCTGCCGCTCGCGCGGATTCTGCGCCGCGCGCGGCGTCTCCGGCCCTCGACCTGTCTGGCACTGATCGAGTTCGATTCGTGGATGAGGCTGAAGTGGGTCCGCGGCATCCTGGTTCTCGGCGTCTTCCTGGCGCCGCTGGTGCAGACGGGCCGTCTGCTGGGCATCGCGCAGGGCCTCATCATCGTCGGGTTCATGCTGGGGCTCCGCAACAACGTCTACGGGGTCGCGCACCGCTCGATCGGAGAGCGCTTCCTGCTGCCCGTACGCCTGGTCGACCTGGCAACTGCCGGCGGCAAGGGTCTGACGCTCTTTCCCGCGTTCGTCTTCGGCCTCGCCGTGGCCTGGGCATGGCAGCGCGTGGGCTGGCCGGGGTGGGAGATCCTCGCCCTGTGGCTGGCGTTTCCCGCGGGCGTCCTGATCGGCGGTTTCGGCTTCGGAGCGTACTCTTCGGTCCGTTGGCCGTATTCGGTCGATATCGGGCCCTACGCGATGAAGCTCCCGTCCAATCCGGGCGGCTTCGGCGCGGCGCTCTGCTTCGTCGGGCTCGCCGCGGGGACTCCGTTCCTGTTCGAGCATCTGGCTCGGAACGTTGCCTGGGGGCCGCCGGTGGCGACCCTGGGAGGGCTGGCGCTGATTCTCTGTGCCCTCGCACTCGGAATCCTGTTGATCCGTGCGGCCGACCGGCAGGCGCGTGCGGCCCCGCACCGGATTCTCGACTCTCTGGCTGGGCGTCGCGAAGAGCGCCGAGGCTCGGGGCTCGCCGGATGATCCGGCGATGCTGAGCGTGCGTCGGCTTCGGGCCGTCCTGTCGGTCCCGGCACTGCTTCTCCCGTCGTTCCTCGCGCCGTCCCCCGTCGACGCCCAAGGCCGGCCCAGTCTCGCTGCGCTCCAGATCGACCAGCCGGTTCGGGTCGACGGCGAGCTGACGGACTCCGCCTGGCTTGAAGCCGAGTGGGCGGGCGACTTCACTCAGCGGGATCCGAGTCCGGGCGCGCCGTCGACGGAAACGACCGAGTTCGCCGTCGCCTACACGCCGGACACCCTTTTCGTCGCGGTCCGCGCGAACGACGGCGAGCCGGAGCGGATCGTGGCGAAGGAGATGGAGCGGGACAGCGACCTGTTCCAGGACGACTCGATCCTCCTGATGCTGGACACGTTCCACGATCTCCGCAACGGCTACGTCCTGGTGACGAACCCGAACGGCGCCCGCGGCGACGCCCTCATTACCGACGAGGGCCGGGACGTGAACTGGGCCTGGGACGGCGTGTGGCGGGTTTCGGCGCGCCGGACCGCGGCGGGCTGGGTGGCGGAGATCGCGATTCCGGTTTCCACCCTGCGCTTCGATCCCCGGGTCGAGCGGTGGGGGCTCAACGTCCAGCGGATCATCCGCCGCCGCAACGAGGAGACGCACTGGGCCGCATTGCCTCTCGAGGCAAGCGCCGAGGATCTCAACCAGTTCGGGAAGATCGCGGTGTATCGGGTTTCCCTGGCGGGCGATCTGACCGGTCTTCGAGGTCTCCGGCCCTCGCGTCAGTTCGACGTGAAGCCCTATGTCATCGGCGGCCGCACCGAGGATCCGGCCCTGGGCAGTTCCGACGACTCGGACGGAGGCATCGACCTGAAGTGGGGCCTGAGCCGTTCGATGGTCCTGGACCTGACCTGGAACACGGACTTCGCCGAGACCGAGGTCGACGACCAGCAGGTGAACCTGACCCGCTTCTCCCTGTTCTTCCCCGAGAAGCGCGACTTCTTCCTCGAGAACGCCGGCTTGTTCGACTTCGGTCCCAGGCCCAAGGTTCCGTGGGAGAGCGCGCTGATGAGGCCGTTCTTCTCTCGCCGTATCGGCCTCGACCAGGGTCGTACGGTCCCGCTCGAGCTCGGCGCCAGACTCACGGGCCGCGCCGGAGGCTGGAATGTCGGCGCTCTCGGTGCGCGGACCGAGGCGCTCCATGGCGAGGCGGGCGAAATGCTCGTTCCCGGCACGACCTACGGCGTGACCCGGGTCACCCGGAACATCGGCGACCGATCGACGGTCGGCGGCATCTTCACGGAGAGGAGCCGGGAGGGGTACGAGAGCGAACGCCTCTACGGCCTCGACGTCGACTTCAAGCCGACTCAACGCCTCGAGTTCTCCGGTTTCTGGGCGGTGAGCGATCGCGGAGTCCCGGATTCCGAGCAGGAGGCCAACGAGTCGCGTGGGGCCGGCTTCATCTACCAGGGGCCGGAGCTCAGTCTGACGGGGGACTACGTGGAGGTGCAGCCGGACTACGAACCGGCGGTCGGATTCCTGCAGCGTCGCGACTTCCGGATGGTCAATCCACGCCTCGAGTGGCGGCCGAGGATCGAGAAGGCGGGGCTCCTCAGTTGGTGGTCGGATCTCAGCTACGAACGCTTCGAACGGAGCAGCGACGGCCGGCTCGAGAGCCAGACGGTCGGCATCTCGCCGCTGGGCGTCCAGACCCTGAGCGGCGAGTTCCTCTGGGGCGGAGTCCGGAGAACGAAGGAACAGTTGTTCGCGCCGTTCGAGATCTCTCCCGGGATCGTCGTGCAGCCGGGTCTCTACGAGAACGACGGCTTCGCCGGCGGGTTCTCGACGAGCGGCAGGCGGGCCGTCTGGTTCGACAACATCACCTTCGGGGGCGGTTTCTTCGACGGCAACTGGCTCAGAACGAACTCCGGGTTGACCTTTCGCCTGTCCCGCTTCCTCCGCGTCTCGACGCAGTGGACCTACGCGGACGTCAAGCTGCAGGCCGGCGCCTTCAGCTTCGACCAGTTCCGCCAGCGGATCGACGTCTCCTTCAGCCCGAACATCCGGCTCAACCTGCTGGCCCAGTACAACACGTCCGACGAGCTGCTCGGCGTCAACGCGCGCTTCCACTGGATCTACCGTCCGGGCTCGGACCTGTTCATCGTCTACAACGAGAACTGGACGGCCGAGACGATCAGCCGCCGCGAGCCGCTGGGCCGGCAGTTGATCGTCAAGCTGAACTACCTGCTGCAGCGATAGTTGCGTCAGGCGACGCTCGGGTCGGCCTGCACCGCCAGCTCCCGGACCACGAAGGACGAGCGGCCGCTGTTCTCCTCCCAGATGCCGACCGCCAGCCGGTAGGACCCCGGCGACAGGAGCACTTCGCTGCGGACGGCGATGTACTGGCCCGCGGCCTGCTCGAGTTCGGCGACCGGCACGTTCAGTTCGAAGTCGAAGTGCTGGGGAGGCATCCGGCTGCCGTCGTCTCGCTGGACCTGGACCACCACGCGGAAGAAGCCGCTGGCGACCGGGTTGCGCGTCGCCCGGACCGGCGCGAGTTCGAGGTCGCCGATCGGCAGACTGGCCCTGACTTCCAGCGGCGTGTGCCCGGACTGGTCCGGCCGCTCGCGCATCGCGGACCTCCTGACCTGGACCTCCATGCCGTGGTTGTTCTCCTCCCAGCCGAACAGCAGCGTTCCCCAGGCTCGGCTGGCCAGGTTCTGCTGGATCGTCACCGGCGCGTAGCTCGCCCGGTAGCGGAGCGAGCCGCTCCTGGCGAGAGGCCGTTGCCGCAGCCGGAGGGTGATCTCGCGAATGCCGGTGTCGCCCATCGAGTCGGGAGGCGTGAAAGAAAGCGAGTAGTAGGTCGAGATGTCGGTGCGGGTCGACTGCAGGAACTCGGCGACGCCGGTGTCGGAGACGAAGGAGAGCCCGCCGGTCAGGCCGGCCAGACTGTTCAGTCCCGTCCGTACGTTCGACAGCTCGACGATCGAGCCGCGGTCCTTGGCGCTCTCGCCGAGTTCGCTGATCGCCGGGTCGATGACCGGCGGCTTGAGCGGGTAGAAGGTGACCCGGTGAGTGTTCGCGAGTGCCGCCAGTTGATCGAAGGCGTCCGCGCAGCTCAGCTCGGCGGCCAATGTCTGGAAGGCGAATGCGCCGCCGTCGTCGACCTGGACGATGTTCGTCGCCACGCCCATGCGGTCTGCCCGGTCAACGCCGAAGGGCCGGTGATTGCGGTCGTTCAGGTCGAGCGAGCCGCGGGCGCTGATCATCTCGTCGCCCTCGATCTGCCGGGAAGCGCCCGCGAGGCGGTCATACATCGTCTTGGCCGCGCTGTCGAGGGGGTGGCGGGGCAGGCCGTCGCTCACGAACAGGATCGCCTTGCGGCCGGGAACGAAAGCCAGCGCCTCGACCAGCGAGCGCACCGCGCTGACGGTCAGCAGGGTGTCCTGCCGCAGGGCCTCGCCGAAGCTGCGGAGGTTCGCTTCCACGCTGGCGAGGGAGGCCTCGCCGAGGCGGTAGCGGCTGCCCCTCGCCGCCATCAGGCGCAGCGTCTCCCTCATGGCCAGGGAAACGGAGCGCTGCTGCGAGCGCAGGGTCGTCGTCGGGATGTCCCGTGCGATCGCCGCTTCGATCGTCGCTCGCACCGCCGCGCGGTCGCGGGTCGGCGACAGCAGCGGCTCGAGACGGTCGCCGAACGCGGCGGCCGCCACCCAGGTCGGGTTGGCTGCAATCTCCTCGTCGAGAGCTGCAGCGATCTCGGCCAGGGCCGCGTCGCGGTGCTTCCGCTGCAGGTGGCGCTCGTCGATGAAGAGGAGAATCGTCAGGCGTCCGGTGACGGTGGTGCGGAGGTCTTCTCCCGCGGCCACGCTCAGTATCTCGACCGGTTCGTCCTGGACCTTGAGTTCGAAGTCGTCCTTGGTCAGGCCGGTCACCGGTCGGTCGGAGGAGTCGGTGACGACGGCGTCGAGACTGATCAGCCGAACGTCTATCGACTCGCGGAGCACGATGTCCTCTCGAATCTGATCCAGCCGCGGCCGACCGTCCTGCGCGTTGGCCCCTGTCGGGCCCGCGAAGTGGGACGCGGCCGTGAGCGCCATGGCGGCGGTAGCGACCAGCAGCCTTGGCGGCCGGCGGTGGCGTGCGGAACCGGTCAACGGATGACCATGTTAGCGCCAGCCGGTTCGAGCCCGAGTCGCGGGGGAACCGGGCGAGCAGGCTGCTATCCTCACCGTTCGCGACCAGAGCAGGCCCTCATCGGAGGAGGCAGATTGTGATGAAGCGGAGTCTCACGGAACGGGCGGTGTTGACGCTGCTTGCGGCGTTGGTGTTCGCGGCGGTGCCCGCGGCGGCGCAGGACAGCGACTACAGGGCGCCGCGCACCCACGACGACAGGCCGGATCTCAACGGGATCTGGCAGGCGCTGGGCGCGGCCCACTGGGACATCGAACCGCACGCCGCGCGCCACGGCCCGGTGGTCGAGATGGCCGCGCTGGGCGCGATACCGGGCGGTCTCGGCATCGTCGAAGGCGGCAGGATCCCGTACCTGCCGGAGGCGCTGGAGAAGCGCGATCAGAACCGCGAGAACTGGCTGGCGCTCGATCCGGCGGTGAAGTGCTACATGCCGGGCATCCCGCGCGCCAACTACATGCCGTTCCCGTTCCAGATCGTCCAGACGCCCGATCACGTGCTGATCGCCTACGAGTTCGCCAGCGCCAGCCGCGTGGTCTACATGAACCGGGAGGGCTTCGAGGCTCCGTTCGATACCTGGATGGGACACTCGATCGGTCGCTGGGAAGGGGAGACACTGGTGGTCGACGTGACGAGTCAGGTGCCGGACACCTGGCTCGACTCGAGCGGTAACCACCACACGGACGCGATCCACGTCGAGGAGCGCTGGACCGCGATGAGCCCGTATCACCTCCAGTACGAGGCGACGATCACCGACGAGAACGTCTACAGCCAGCCCTGGACGATCAGCCTGCCGCTCTACCGCAGGGTCGACCCGAACATGCAGTTGCTCGAGTTCAAGTGCGTCGAGTTCGCCGAGGAGCTGATGTACGGCCACCTGCGCAAGGGCGCCGACTCGGGTCCCTGACGGATACCGCCAAGGAGAGGAGAACAGCGATGAAGTTCCAGCGAATCGTCCTACTGGCAGCAGGCTTCGCCCTGGTGCTCGCCATTCCGCTCGCCGCTCATCACGCCTTTTCGGCCGAGTTCGACGCCGACAGGCCGCTCCAGCTTCGCGGCAAGGTGACGAAGATGGAGTGGATCAATCCCCACGCCTGGATTCACCTGGAGGTGATGAACGACGATGGCTCGTCGACCGTCTGGATGGTCGAAGGCGGTACGCCGAACACGCTCGCCAGGCGCGGCTTCACGAAGAGGTCGCTCCTGCCGGGGACCGAGATCGTGGTCGACGGCTACCAGGCGAAGGACGGCTCGAACAAGGCGAACGGCCGCGACCTGACCTTCCCGGACGGCCGCAAGCTGTTCATGGGTTCCTCGGGAACGGGCGCGCCGCGCGACGGTCGGGATCCGACCGAGCAGTAGCGGAAGGAGCGGCTCGGGAGAGCAGCGGCTCGGGAACTACTGGCCGCCGCTGGCCGCGCCGCGGGTCTCGTCCTCGAGCAGCCGCGCGCCCCTGAGGATGTTGCCCATGGCGTAGTTCCCCTCGTGGCAGGCGTACTCGTAGACCTTGGCGGGCGTGCCGGGCCACAGGTACTCGCCGCTCCAGGGCGCGCTCCACACGGTCGGGTCCTCGACCGTGAACGCGTAGAGCAGGTCGTCCGCGTTGACCCGTGTGAAGCGCTCGGTCACCTTGAGGTTCCGTGAGGCCAGGAAGAGCGCCGGGCGGTCGATGAAGTTCGTCGTTTCGACCACGAGTGTGTCGCCCTCCCACCAGCCGATCGAGTCGCCGAGCCAGCGGCGCTCGTCTTTCGGGACGTGCTCGCCGCCGATGCGGACGATGCGCGCGTCGTGCACCATCTCGACCAGGATCATCAGGTGGTCTTCGGTCTGCACGATCCGCTTGGCGTTGTTGTAGAGCACGGGCAGCATCGGAGGTCCGCCGGTGGAGCCGAAGCCGATCAGGCAGCGTTCGGGGACGCCCAGGTTTTCGGGGCCGTCGTACGGACCGGGGCCCTCGACCTCGAGCCACCAGGCCGTGCCGTCGTTGCCCCGCCGGCGACCGCGGCGCTCGGACATCCTCTGCAGCGTCTCGGCGGTCAGTTGCGGCATCCGGCCGTTCGGCGGATCGACGATGATCGAGGTCCGGAACCTGCCGTCGATCGAGAACACGTCGCTGCCGCGATCCGTCCAGAAGTTGTTGTAGCCGCCGACGTTGCCGGCCCCGCTCGTCTCCCGGAACTCGTCGCCGAGGCCGATGGGCGGCGCGCCGCCGGGCGGGGGCGGTTCGTCGATCCGGCGGACGGCGGCGCGTGCCGCTACGCGCTGGCGCTCCCGTTCGGCGATCTCTTCCGCCTGCTCGGGCGTCAGGTACAGGTTGTCGCCGAACTCCTGAGGTCGCTGCAACGGGGTCAGCGTGGAGATCTCGTAGTCGCCGGTCAGGTCGGGACGGCCTGAGGCCGTGCGCGGGATCGCGTCGTCGTCGGCGGCAGGCGCAGCGGGTACCGCCAGGAAGGCGACGGCCGCGGCGGTGGCGGCAGCGAGAGTAACTCTGCTCGGCATGGTTTCTCCCCTCATCGATAGCCGGTTGGTGCCACCGTTATACCAGCATGCCGCGGCCGAGGCCGGCAGAGAGAGTTGGCGCCGGGCCTTGTTGGTCGCCATGCACAGTGGGCACGAAACGCCCTGCCTATTCGCCGAGCGCCGGGAGCGACCCGGCGCCTGGTGTCGACTGTTGTATTCGGCAGGAGACCCGGCTCGCAGGCCCACGGCGCGACGACAACCAACGGCGAGAAGCTACCGCGCGGTCGATTGTCCGTCAAACGACTCGACCATCTGTGGGGCGGCGGCCGAGACGAACGCTGAGGCGAAAACTGCCGCCTGGCCGCGTCGCGGTCAGGGGAAGGATGCCGTCACCGCCGCGATCATCAGGCCCGCCAAACCGATCTCCAACACCTTTCCTGCCACCCAGTTGATCGCGGCGATGGCGAACCCGGCTGGTAGGGACAGCCGGAACACCGCGGCGGCGCCCAGGCCGAGCAGGAGGAAGGACCATATGAAGACGAAGGAGTGGATCATCAGGTCGAGAATCGCGCCGGGCGCCATTTCGGCTACCTGCCCGATCACGTCGAGGCCGGAATCCGGTTTCCTGTCGAGGACGCTCCGCTGCAGCTCGAGGAGGCTGTCGACCTGGGTGGTTCTCAACAGCGAGCGGACGACCACTCCCACGGCGCCGACGAGGCCGACATGCAGCGCCAGCGACAGGCACTGCTCGAACCGCGCCCGACCCTTCATGGCCGCCGCCAGGAGCCGAAGCACGGCGGCCTCGAACAGGAGCGTGAGCGGGACGGCCGCCAGGACGAACGAGACCATCCCGTAGGGAATCTCGAGGGGCTCGCCGATGCTTCCCATGGCATCGCCGAACCACCATGCGTTCAGCAGAAGGGCCAGGACGATCAGGAAGCTGCCCACGGCCAGGCCGGCGACCCACGGGTGGTGCTCGCGAATGACGACGAAGCTCTTCCGCGGAGCGGTGAAGATCCAGATCAGGGCCTTGAACCGGAGGTGGCCGCTCGCCTCCGGTTCTTCGCCCATGAGGGGAGTGTATCGACGCGGGATCGAACCGGGTCGCCGGCCGGGTCAGCTCGGTGTGAGCCGGGCAAAGAGACCGGCCGCCACGGCGGTGAAGGCCGTCGTCGCTGCCCAGTAGATGGCGGCCAGCAGCCAGGCCTTGCGCTGCGGGATCTCGAACACGGCGGCAGCGCCCAGGGCGAGCAGCGAGAGAAACCAGATCGTGAACGGGTTGATGCTCGCGTAGACGGCGTTGAGCGTCGCGTTGTCGCCGGCCAGCAGCAGGTCGAGTCCTATCGGCGCCCGGAGGTCCAGTTGCGAGCGGATCGCGTCGCTGCCGCGGAGGTGAACGAGAAGGAAGTTGGCCCAGCCCTGGAGATGAGTGATCACGGCCAGGTGGATCATCAGGGCGAGGGACTGGACGAATCGGAGCCGTCCCTGGAGCGCGGTCGCCAGCAGCCACACGAGGACGGTCTGAATCGCGAGTCCGACGGCCACGGAGAGGGGGCCGGTGGCCATCGCCAGCCAACGCCCTGCCGCGGCTGCCTGTTCGAACTGCGCCATCATGGCGTCGACCTGTTCGGGGCTGCCAGGCATCCGTTCCGTCAGTTGAGCCCGCATGGCCTGGAGACCCAGCGGCGCGGAGGCCAGGGCCAGGGCGGCGTTTCCGGCCAGGACCAGGAGCAGCGTTGCGAGCCATGGGTTGCGGTTCCGGATGATCTCGAGGCTCCGCCGCGGCGACGCGAAGAGCCCGACCAGCGCCGTGAGCCAGGCGTTCCGGCCCGGTGAGTCGTCGCCGCTGGTCTTGGCGTGGCGTTCGCCTTGGGTGCTGCCTGGATGCTCGGTCATGTCGTGCTCCTGTTGCCGATCCAGGAGAGGCGGGAGAACCTCTCGCGCCTGGAGATGCTGAGAATGAGGTTCTCGAGCCGGCCGGCGCCGTCTTCTCCCTCGGCGGCGGGCAGTTCGCGGAACTCCTCGCGGGAGCACGAAAGAAGGACCTTGCCGTCCCTGATGACGGCGATGTGGGTCGACACGCGCTCGACGTAGTCGAGCATGTGGGAAGTGAGGAAGATGGCTGCCCCCTGCTCGGCCATCTGCTGCAGGATCGACATGACGGTGCGGGCGCTCAGGGCGTCCATCCCCTCGAACGGCTCGTCGAGGAACAGGATTCGCGGACCGTGAAGGGTCGCCGCGGCCAGGCGGATCTTCTTCCTCATGCCGTGGGAGTAGGTCGTGATCGGCCGCTTGGCGGCGTCCTCGAGGTCGAACACCGCGAGCGCCTCGTCGGTCCGCTGCCCGGCGTCCTCGCGGCCCAGGCCATAGATGCGGGCATACGACAGCAGCAGTTCCTCGCCGGTCAGGCTCTCGAACATCACGCTGTGATCGGGCACGATGCCGAGTTCCTGCTTGAGCTCGGTGTCGTTGATGTCCATCGGCTTGCCGAGCAGCCGCACCGTTCCCTTCGTCGGTTGCAAGACTCCGGTCAACATCGACCAGGTCGTCGTCTTGCCGGCCCCGTTGGGGCCGACGAAACCCAGGATCTGGCCCTCCCGGACGTCCAGGTCGACGCCGTCGACGACGACGTTTCCTCCGTACGACCGGGTCAGGTTCTCTGCCTTGATTGCTTCTTCCATCCGTGAGGTGTTCCTTGTGGTTGTAGGGGCAGAGGGGGTTGTAGGGCAGGGGCTAGTGGGAAGGGTCTCCGAGGAGGAGTTCGCGGCCCCGGGCTTTCAGCATCTGTCTTTGCCTTCGACGAGACGCGTACGCGGCCCCGGCAGCGAGGAGGAGGACTGCTGCCGCGACGAGGCCGACGGTAGAAGCGCTGAGACGTTCGCGCTCGTACAGGATGTACAGAGTGAAGGAGAGGAGTACTGGAGCGAAGGCGATCTGCGGCAACAGGAGTGACGCCGCGAACTTCGCGGCATTCGTCTCGTGGCTCGGGCCGGCACTGCGTTGGGGCCAGTGGACCTGGATCAGGCCGTATGCGGCTCCGGCCAGGAGGAGGCCGCTGAGCATCAGGCAGGACGCGGCCAGGAAGAAGCTCCAGCCGAACCAGTCGAGCGGCGTCAGACTCAGGATGAAAGCAAGAACGACGACGCTGATCACGCTGGGCGCACGGCCGGTTGCGCGAAACACCTGGGGGACGGTGAAGGGCAGGCCGAGCGATTCCCTCCATACGTAGCAGGTCGATGGCTGCTTCTCCACCCGGAAGCCATGAAGCGCAAGTCCAAAGAGCCCGGCCACACCGACGGCGAGACCGGCGAAGGCAGGTAACCAGACCAGGGCGAAGGCGACCGCGATCGCCAGAACTAACCTTGCCGGTTTGAGGCGCAACAGGCATTCGGTTTCGAGGACCGTAAGGGTGGCCATGGGAGTGAGACGGCGGGATCTTCGGAGCGTTCGGACCAGAGGAAGCACACCGGAAGCGACTCGGCGGTCACCGCCAGGACGTTCTACGTAGCTACGAAGGAGGAGCCGGTTCTCGAGCGCGACCAGGGCGCCGAGAACGATCATCAGGCCGCCCAGTCTCGCCAGATTCGGCAACGAAGGCCCCGGTTGGTGGACGATGCCGACGACGAGGCCGGGGGGCGTGTAGCCGAGGCCGCCGAGAACGGCGGACTCCTCAATCGCCCCAATGATCGCTTCGGAATCGAGTTCGCCGCCGAACGCCAGCGATCCGAAGAGAATCGCGCCCTGGCAGGCCGCCATGATCACCACCATGGCCAGTGTGCCGAGCCCACCTTCGACCGAGCGGTCGACGAGAAGAGACAGGATCGCCGCCGTACGGCCGAAGATCCAGACCAGGCTAAGAATGCCCAGCAGGGTGACCGGCACTCCGCTGAGACCTCCCGACCTCATGACGGTGAGGTAGACGCCGGCGGGACCGAGAACGGGGAGCCAGTACCCGATCGTGCTGAGAGCGAACCGAAGCCCGTACAGGTCCCGGAAGCCGACGGGCAGCCGCAGCAGGTCCTCCAGGTCGAGCAGCCAGGTAACCGGCGCTCGAAGCGTCACCTGGGCGAGCAGCGCGATCGTCGTCACGGAGCAGGCGATCAGGCTCAGGAGGTTTCTCCGCAGTGCGTCACTCTCGATGGCAAACATCGCCGGAAGCAACCCCAGGGTCGCGACGGTCGCGAACACGAAGAACAGGATGGCGACCAGAACCACCACCGCCAATGGCTGGTTGGCCCGCCGAATGGCGTCCGGCAACACCAGCCGTGCCAGGGTCAGCAGCCGGTCGGCCCGGCTTCCGTGCACAGTCAACCTGGCCATGGAGTCCTCGGGGTCACTGTCCGGCTCTCGCGATGGGGAAGGCCGACACCAGGACTGGCGGCGGACCGCGCTGGCCGCCTTGCAGAGGAGCGACGAGACCCCCCACCGCTTCGCCTGACGAAGGGAGCGACCCTAGGCCCAGGGGCACTGGCCAAGCATGGCAGGGGGTCCGGCTCGCAGGCCCACTGCGCCTCTGACAACCAACGGGCGGACGCTAGCGCGCCGGGATGGCGTCCGTCAAACATCTCTGCGGAGTAGAGAGACGATGGCCACGCAGGAGACGTGGGAGGTCGACCCGATGGGTTGGGCAGGGCTCCTGACTTCTTCGTGGCCATCGAACTCTCTATTGACGTGGTCTACTGGGTTTGAAGAAGGGGCTTAGGAGCAAAGGACGAGGGCAACTGGCGCGTAGGCTCCGACGATGGCAAGACCGACGCCGCCGGTCGCAGCGCCGGCTGCGAGAGCTGTGAAACTGAAGCCGAGGACGGCGCCGACGCAGCTCCAGTTTGTTCCGCCGGTCGCCGTCGCGAGGACGAGTTCACCGACTTGCTCGGCCTCGGCCGGGTCGCCGCCGTCCGGGACCGGAAAGTCGGGAGGGCTGCTGGCCCCTGCCGTTGGAGCGATGGCGAAGCCGAGAGTGATGAGGAGAACTGTGGCTAGTGCTTTCTTGGACATATCGTTTCCTTTCGAGGATCAAGTGGTTTGGGTTGATTGATTGACTGACTGGCTGTGCCGAGTGGCTGAGCTCAGAAGAACATGGCGCAGGCCATGCCGGCGCCGCCCAGCAGTGCGCCGGGGATCGCCCCGACGCCGCTCAGCGTCAGGGCGAAACCGGCTCCTGCGGCGGCTCCGCAGAGGAAGTCGGAAGTGGAACCCGTTCCCACTGTCTGCGCCAGAACCTGGTTGGGCAGGGAGGGCGGACCGAGGTCGATGGCAGGCTCGTGAACGGTCGCTGCTGTGCGCAGCTCGGAGTCCACGGGCGAGCGAGAAAGGGAATCAGGTGGCGGAACGGCTGCGCTGACCGACAGCGCAGCGCCCGCCGCAACGGCTAGAAGGGTCTTTGTCATGAGTGAAGTTCCTTTTGGGGTTCAGATGTGAATGAGTCGTTCGTGGTGGTTTCAGATGACGGGGGTCTGGCAGGAAAGGGAGACCAGGGCACCCAGGCCTGGAAAGAAGGCGTCGACGAAGACCGCTGCCGCCCAGCAAGCCGCCGAGACGACCCAGTCGTTTCCGCCGGTGACGGCCGCGAGGTCGGCCTCGGGCAGGATCGCGATCAGGGTTGAGGTGGTGTTCATGTCGGTCCTCCTTCGGAAGATGTGCGTGTCATCTGCACTAGAACGGCAGCGGACACGTGCACGGACCGGGCAGCGGGAACGGGAACGTGGGGCCGGGTGAGGGCCAGGGAATCGGGAACGGACAACCGGGAATCGGCGTGCAACCGCAGGGCGAGTAGACCGCCAGCTCGGTGGGTTCGGGCGGGACGACCGGCGGGGCGAGCGAGTAGTCGGCCGAAGTCGGGCCTGCAAGCGATTCCAGATCCCAGGCGGTCAGGAGTTCGGCTTCGTCGGGGACGGTCGGTTCGCCGACGGTCGGTGTCGCCAGTGCCGCTCCGGCGAGGAACAGGAAGAGGGCGGAAACAAACAGAACGCGGAGTTTCATAGAGGAGTATCTCCTTCAAGGGTTGTAGGTTGCGGGTGAAACGGACGGGGTTCGTACCGTCCGCGGAATCGGTGGAGGGCCGCCGGTGAAGCTCAGAACGACCCCGTCCCAGGAGCGGGCGAAGACGCGGGAGCTCATGCGCAGCCGGCCGAGAGAGGGGTCGTCGATGACGAGTTCGTCGCCGGTGCTGCGGATGACGACGAAGTGGTCGCCGTGGACGTGGGCGATCGCGGGGAGCGGGATCTCGCGGAGCCGATGGACCGGAAGCCGGAGCCCCTGGCTCGTCACGCCCCGTTCCTCGGCGGCTTTCTTGAGCGCCAGGAGGCTGGTGCCGTCCGGTCCGGTTCCGGTCGCGATCTCGAGCTCGGCGAGCGTCACGTCCTGGATGCCCCAGTGGTCCAGGACCATCTTCAGGGCCGCCGGACCGCAGTCGGAGCGCCTTTGCTGGCGGACCACCTCGCCCGGGGCGGGCGCCGATGGGTCGAGCGCGGCGGCCCAGGCGAGCCGGTCCATGGTCGGCCCCAGCGTCCGGGCAGCGACCGTCACGAGACCGGCGGCAACCAGCAGGCCGGCGGCCGCCGCGTGCGGGGGACGGATCCGGAATCGCTCAGAGCGCATCGGTTCCGGACTCCAGGAAGGCGCGCCAGGCGGTCTCCGGACGTTCGCCGGTGGCGACTGCAAGGATCCGGGACTGCTCGTCGACCAGGAACACGAGCGGCACGTGGACCACTCCGAAGCGCCTCGAGACGGAGGCGTCCGGGTCGGCGATGGCGAGAAGGCCGTCGCCGTTCGTTTCCGGCTCATGGGCGCCGGCGACGACCGCGATCAGGTCGAAGGTCGGATCTTCGGTTCGGTTCAGGCGGCGCAGGGTGGTGATGGTGCGGTCGCAGTTGCCGCAGCCGGCCCTGGCGAACGTGACTACCCGCAGCCGTCCCGGAGCGGCCGGCAGGGTCTCGCCGTCCGCGAAGCCCGGCAGCGCGGGGAACGTCGCCCCGACTTCCGGGCGCTGTGCCTGCCGGGCGCGGATTCCGGACTCGAACCAGAGGAGACCTCCGAGGGGGACGAGGACGGCCACGACGACGGCGGCCAGGGCCAGGCGGCGGCGGTTCATCGCCGCCGCCTTCCCGCCGGGCCGGTGGCCCGGCTGTGCAGCATGGAGACCAGCGGCGCCGACGGGGCGTCGAGCATGTGAAACGCACGGGTCAGGCGTGCTTCGAGGGCGCTGGCTGGAGGCTGGGAGAGTCGGGGGTTCCATCCGCGCAGCCGATGGCCAGCGCGCGGCCTGGTTCGTGGTTGGCGGAGGTTCGAAGTGAGGTTCGGGGACGTCATCGTCCAGCTCCAGTAGTTCCGTTCGTGACGGCCGGGCGGCCGGGTTGTTGTCGGTGGCCGTGGGTTCAGCGGCCGCGTGTATCGACTAAGACGCAAAAGGGCCTTCGGAACTCATGTCGGTTCCGAAGGCCCTCCGATTGCAGCCGGACGAACCGGCTCAGATGTCGTCGACGCCGCCGCGGCGCAAGCGCGGCGGCGGCGGTGCGGGCGCCCGTCCGGCGCCCGGCTCTAGCTCAGCAGCATCCGCAGATCGTCGGCGGTGAGATCCCGCAGGGACGATCCGCCGCCTTCGAGGATCGCGTCGGCGATCTGCCGCTTCGAGCGCTGGAGTTCCAGCATCTTCTCTTCCACGGTGTCCCGGGCGATCAGGCGATAGGCAAAGACGGGCTGGGTCTGGCCTATGCGGTGGGTGCGGTCGATGGCCTGCGCTTCGACGGCCGGGTTCCACCACGGGTCGAGCAGGAAGACGTAGCCGGCGGCGGTCAGGTTCAGGCCGACGCCGCCCGCCTTCAGGCTGATCAGAAAGATGTTCGTGTCCGGGTCGCTCTGGAAGTGATCGACCACCTCCCCGCGGTTCCGGGTCTGGCCGTCGAGGTAGGCGTACGGGACGCCCTGTTCCTCGAAGTGGCTCCGTACGTAGGCCAGCAGCGACGTGAACTGGGAGAACACGAGGCACTTGTGCCCCTCGTCGAGCACCTCGGACACCTGCTCGAACAGCGACTCGAGCTTGGCGCTGCCCGCGTCGTTCCAGGACTCGTCGATGAGCCCCGGATGGCAGGCGACCTGCCGCAGGCGGAGCAGCGCCTCGAGCACCTGCATCGCCGATCCGCCGACCCCCTTGTCCTCGACCTGCTTCAGCAGGCTTTCGCGGTAACCGGCCCGGAGCTGGTCGTAGATCTCCTGCTGCTTCGGGTTCAGGGTGCACTGCAGGATCTGCTCGGTCTTCTCCGGCAGGTCCGGGAGCACCTCCCGCTTGCTGCGGCGAAGGATGAAGGGACGCAGACCCTTGGCGACAAGGGCGAGTTCCTGTTCGCTTGGCGCGCGGCCGCCGGCGAGCACGTCCAGGGCCGGCAGCCGCCCGAGCAGACCCGGGTTGAGGAACTCGAAGATCGAGCCGAGTTCGCCCAGGTGGTTCTCGATCGGGGTGCCGGTGAGCGCGAGGCGGTGTTTGCCGGTCAACAGGCGGCAGGCCTTGGCGGTCTGCGAGGTCGCGTTCTTGATCGCCTGGGCCTCGTCGAGGATCACGGTGTCGAAGTCGACGGTCGCGAGATAGCCGATGTCGCGGCGGACGGTGCCGTAGGTCGTGACGACCAGGTCGGCCGAAGTGAGTTCGCCCCGCAGCTCTTCGCGGTCGCGACCCGCGTACTCCAGCACCTTGAGGTCGGGTGTGAAACGGGCGGCCTCGTCGATCCAGTTGTACACGAGGCTGCGCGGCGCGACGACGAGATAGGGCAGCTTCGTCGTCCGCGAGGCGGTGCGGTACATGCGGAGCACGGCCAGCGCCTGGATCGTCTTGCCCAGCCCCATGTCGTCCGCCAGCACGCCGCCGAGGCCGAACTCGCGCAGGAAGCACAGCCAACCCAGGCCGAGGCGCTGGTAGTTGCGGAGCGTGCCGACGAAGCTGCGCGGCTCCTTCTTCGGCTTGATCGACGAGAAGGTGCTCAGTTTCTCGCGCAGCTCGGCAAACGTCTTGCTGACGTTCACCGGCGGCGTCACCGCGAGCAGGGCGTCGACCAGCAGGGCCTGCGAGGGCAGGAAACGCAGTCCCTCTTCGCTCGAGGCCTGGGCGAGCTGGCTGAGCGAGCCGTAGTTCTCGACCCAGGCCGCCGGCAGGAGTCCCTTCGATCCGTCGTCCAGCTCGACCGATCGCCGGCCTTCGGAGATCGCCGACAGGATCTCCGAGAACTCGATCTGGTCTTCGCCAAAGTCGATCTGGCCGCTGAGCTCGAACCAGTCGACGCCGCTCTCGATACGCAACGCCGGCGGATTCGGCGGTCGGATCGAGGCGCCGTGGGCTTCGACCTCCCATCCCTCCGTCAGCAGTGGCTCGGCGACCGCGGGCAGGTCGCGCGGCTCGAGCTCCAGGCTGTGGCCGGTCTTGGATGCGACCGGCTTCAGGCCGAGCTCGAGGAGACGGACAAGCGCGTCCTGTTCGACTTTCTGGTCGCGCCGGACGAAGCGATGCTCCTCCCAGTCGACCACCGCCGACCGCGGATCGCCGGCGTCGACGGTCAGGCTGCCGTAGCCGAAGGAGAGGCGGGCCTCGAGCTGGGGGTTCATCCACTCCGGTGCGTCCTCCGGCTCGAGCGCCAGCCGTGGCTGGGGGACCGGGGACTCTTCGGAGAGGTAGACCTCTTCCGGAAGCTCCAGAGGGGGCAGGGCGGGCAGCTCCAGGAGGCTGGTCACTGCCGCTTCCAGGTCTTCGTCCGGGATGACCAGATCGCCGCTGGCGCCGAGCAGGGAGTACCAGGGCTGGTCGCGCTGCGGTTCGAGGTGGAGGCGGCCGATCGAGTTGTCCAGCAGCAGCAGCGTATTGCCTGCCTCGTTCGCTTCCGCGCCGGGGGTGACGCCGTTGCCCCTGGAGAACGGCAGCACCAGGGCCGCGCGGCTGAGAGGTGTCGTCTCCTCGCCGCGCTTGAGCAGCCCGCGGAGCCGGATACGGCTGGCGGCAGCGATCTCCAGTTGCAGGGTGAGGCGCCAGGGCGCGCCGTCGTCGAAGCTCACCGGGTGCAGGTTGGCGAGGGAGCGGCCATCCCACCAGAAGAGCTGGTCGCTCGAGCTGAGGCGGGGCAGAAGGTGATCGACCCAGTTCAGGGGCACGAAGACGCGCTGGATCTGAGGGCGCCCCGGTGGTCGGCCGCGCCCGGCCTTCCGCTTGCGCCCCTGGCGTTGCGGCGCCTCGGGCGGCAGCGCGGTAACCATCGCCGGCTCCGCGGCCGGGGACGCTCCGTTCGTTGGGGAGGCGTCGGCGTCAAGCGAGTTCAGGCCAAGCAGTTCCTCGACTTTGGCGTGGTCGATGTTGAGACGCTTCAGTTTGCCGAGTTCGCCTTGCGGATTCCTCTTGCGGCCGAAGATGTCGATCATCAGCCCGCCGGCAGTGCGGCTCGTCGCCGCGTTGATCAGGAACCGGATCTCGGGCTCCCCGTGCCTTGCCGCGGAGGTCTTCTCGGGAAGGCCCTGCTGCTCGATGTCCTCGCGAACGGCGTCGACGACCGACCTCCAGCTCGTCGTTGCCGGTGTTCGCCTCCGGCGCCGGCTGCGGCTCCTGCGGGTGCGCCGGGAAGGGCGGGGAGGTGCGTTCGCGGCGGCGGTCGGGGTGTCCATCGTGTTCAATGCCGATCCTGGTATGGAGACCTGTGGAGGCCGGGTCTTCCGCAGCGAGACGCGGCCTGATCCGGCTGGCTGGCTCTTCGGCTCCTTCGCGGCGAGTTCGAGCAGCGACGCCCAGATGTGGCCGCAGGCCGTGCCGCCGGCGAACTGCGGGCAGTCGCACACCGCGTGGAGAATGCGTTCGTCGGGAACCCTCGACCAGTCGATCTCCACGGTGGTGGCGTCGTTCCCGGCCGGCTCGTCCGCGGCGGAGCCTTCGCAGGGCGCCAGCGCTTCGACGATGGCCCGGGCGCTCGTGCCGTCGACTTCCAGCTTCACGTTTCCCGCCGAAAAGACCGCCTTGCCCCGTTCGCGGTCCTCGGGGCGGAAATGAGACGCGCTGCGCTGATGAAGCGCGACCGCGCGCGTTTTTCCGGTGCCCCCGCGTTGACGGGGACGCCGCCGACGGCGGGCCGGCCGCCGTTTGGAGGCGGCAGGTGTCCCGGTGGGGTGTTCGCCTTGCGCTTCTGGCATTCCGGTGGGGTATCGACCCGTTGAGTCCACTGGCGCCGCCGGCTGGCAGTTCAGTTCCTCCCGGAGGACGGGGCGACGTGGTGGACGTCTCGGGAAGCTGAGGCGCGGCCGCTTTGAGGCATCTGGTGGCGACAGCCGGGGTGGACGGTCCCCTGCCTCGCGGCGCCGTGAAAGCACCGCGATTGTAGCCCAAAAACAGAGATGAGGCCAGATGGCCTGTTACGATCGATCGCTCCGACGAGATACCGCCCAGAATCGAGCGAGGAGTCGACGATGGCGCAGACCGCGACGGCGCAACTCGAAAGGCCGGCAGCCCGAAGAGAGGCGCGGCCGACACCGGAACGGCAGACCGAGACCCGGCAGCCCTTCGACCTCTCGAACGAGATGGCGGCGACCGTCGAGCAGCTCGACATGGCGCAGAACATCCACGACATGCAGGAGCAGGGCTACACCATCCTGCGCCAGGTAGCGCCGCTGGAGGTCACGGAGCAGTTGCGGGAAGCCTGCCTGCGCCTGGCGGAGGAGACGGAAGGGCGGGCGAAGGGCCGTTCGGCCGCGCTTCTGCTCGGCCGCGACCCGATCTTCGAGGAGGTCGTCCTCCGACCGAAGCTCCAGGCCCTCGCCGAAGTCATGTGCGGCAAGGGTGCCCTGCTTTCCCAGTTGATCTGCAGCATCCGGCCGCTCGGGGCCGCCAAGCTGCCGTTGCACGCGGACCAGAACTGGCTGCCGGCGCCGTTCCCGGTGCACAACCAGCTCCTGACCCTGTGCTGGGCGTGCGACGAGTTCACCGAGGCCGGCGGTTGCACGAAGGTGATCCCGGGGACTCACCGCCTGCGGCGCCATCCGAACGAGGAGGAAGTCGCCACGGAGCCGGGCGCGATTCCGACGGAGTGCCCGGCCGGGTCCGTCGTGGCCTGGGACGGTTCGGTCTGGCACGGCAACTACCCGCGCGCGATTCCTGGAGAGCGCGTCGTCCTCCACATCACGTTCTCCCGCCTCGCGCTGCGCCCGGTCGAGGACTACGGGCATCTCGACGAGGAGTGGCTGGAGGGCAAGCCCTATCCGCTGCGGGTCATGCTGGGCCGCGAGGACTTCCTGGGCAGCACGACGATCGCCCGCGGCCACGCGGACTACACGCACCTGGTACGCACGTTCAACTGGGCGAAGACGTAGCGGCGGCGATCCGCCCTCGCCGGCTCTACGGCTGGATCAGGTAGGTGAACTTCACCGCGATCTGGCGGTGGGTGCTCTGCCGGTAGCGCAGATCCTCGGCCATCCAGTTCTCGTTGTAGACGACGAACAGGTCGGAGCCCGGTTTGTAGATCCAGTGCAGGCGGATGTTCGTCCCGAGATCGCCGGAGTGGTCGTTGTACTGGACGATCGTGTTCAGCCGCAGGTTCGGGGTGAACGTGAAGGTCACGAGCTGGCTGTAGAGGCCGACGTCGAAGGCGCCCTGGGGCAGTTCGACGTCGTTGTAGACCCAGCTCGTCTGGGTCTGAACGTTCCTGGAGATCCGGAAATTGAAGCCCATGCGTCCGGAAGTCTGGGTGCCGTTGTAAAAATCGCCGATGCTGATGCGTCCGCGCAGGCCGAACAGTCGACTCTGGTTCGAGAACCCGGCGATGTCCCATGTCTCGAAGTCGTAGCGGCCCGGCGGGATCACGACCCCGGACGACACCTCGAAGGGTTCGACGAGGTTCTCCGTTTCGAGGACGTAGCCCATGCGCCAGCGGTCCTCGGTCGTCATCCTCATGCCGATGGGCGAGATCTCGATCCGCCGTGACTCCAGCTCCCCGGTGTCCAGCGTCTCGTAGTAATCCATCGTGACCTCGGTGAACCAGGAGCGGACGAAGCCGCGCTCGACCCGGGGCAGCCACTGGATCAGCGGGTTCACGTGGCGGACGTTCTTGCGCAGCAGGAACCCGGCGTCCGGACTGTAGTCCTCTTCGATCTCCTGGGCGTCCAGGTATACGGTCAGTGCGCGACCCTGGTAGTCGAAGTTGAAGCCGTAGGCGGATTCGCCGGCATCGGAGGGAGCGTCGGCGGCGGCACTCCCGGAACTCGCCGATGGCTCTTCGCTGATGCCGCTGGTGCTCCAGAAGCCGCCGAAGATCAGCTTCGGGGTTGGCTTGTAGACGAAGTCGAGGCCGGCGACGCGATTCGCCGACAGGCCGTCCGGAGCGGCCTCGGTGACGATGGCGCCGATCGAGGACCGCTGGCCGACGTTGCGCTTCAGGCGGGCCACGCTGAACGCGTTGGCCGGCAGCGGGCCGTCGTCGCGCTCGACTCCGGCCGCCTTGACCCGCAGCACGCCGAGATCCCAGCCCCCCATCCTCCCGGTGAGCCGCGCTCCCCAGTCGATCGGCACCGGCTGGCCGTCGGCCAGGCCGACCCGTCGCGAGAAGAACAATTTGAGCACGGGCGGCAGGTAGAACAGGCGGTGGGGAGGACCGAAGTCGAAGATGCCGGCGTTCTCGAGAAAGAAGTCCCGCTTCTCGGGGAAGTAGAGGGAGAACCGGGTCAGGTTCGTCTGCAGCTCGTCGACCTCGACCTCGGCGAAGTCGGTGTTGTACGTCAGGTCGAGCGCCAGGGAGCGCGTTACGCCCCACTTGAGGTCGAGACCGTAGTCGCCACCAGTGCTCGGGTCGAGATCGAGACGGGGGTCCTCGCTGACGTCGCCGATGGCGAACGGCTTGATCTGAAGTTGCGCCGATTGCGCAAGACCTGTGAGTCCGGTCAGCTCGCCGGCCATGGATACCCGGAAGACGGGCTGGTTCTCGGAGCCGACCTGTCCGAGCACGCTGACCTCGCGCGGCAGGCCCGACCAGTGCGTCATCTCGCGCTTGTGGGCGATGTAGCGCTGGACGTTGAAGCCCCAGGAGGGAGCCTCCGGGTCGAAGCGGAGCGTCGAGATCGGGATCGCGATCTCGGCCGTCCAGCCGAAGGCCGTCTTGCGGGCGGCCACCGACCAGATGCCGTCCCACTGCGGGGTCAGGTCCCTGCCCTCGTCCGTTACCAGGGCGTCGGTTCGCGCGCCGTTCAGGTTGGTGGCAAAGGCGTAGGCGTTGCGCCGATCGTGGAACGTGTCGAGCAGCAGCAGGACGGAGTCGTCCTGGAAGATGCGGCTGTCGCGCTCCATCTCCTTGGCGACGATCGCGTCGGGGTTCGCGTCGAACGCGGTGATGCCGAAGTAGATCGTGCCGTCCGCGAACACGACGCGCACTTCCGTCTGCTCGGTCGCCGGCACGCCGTCGAGCGGCTCGTGCTGAATGAAGTCCGTGCCGACCTCGGACGTCTGCCAGGCCCGGTCGCTCAGGTCGCCGTCGACGGTCGGTCCCTGGTCGACCGGCGTGGCCGCCATCGTCGGGCGCTCGGCGCCGGTCGCCGGCTGCTCCTGCCCGCCGACGGGCAGGCAGACCAGGAGACCCACTACACCGGCGGCTACCCGGCGCCCGGCGCCGAGGTGTGTTCTCCCTGGCGCTTCGGCCGCGGCAGTTTGCATACGGTCTCCGACGACGATGGCTCGGCGGAGGTTAGCAGCGTTCTTCGGCCGGCCTCGTCGCGTGCTGCGCTAACGTCGCGCGCCATGTCTGACGAACGCGGCCCCGACCTTCTGAAGCTGGCCGAGCAGGCCTGGCGCGGAGAACTCGACCTCCAGTTCGAGCACCATCCGGTCCACCGTTACTACCCGGGTTCCTGCCAGCTCGCCGAGGGCCTGCTCGGCTTCAAGGGCATCGCCGGCTTCTACGTCATCGACAGCGGCGACGGACTCGTGATGCTCGACGCCGGCCATCTGCTCGACGTGAAGCGCTGCTTCGAGGATGTGCGCCGCGTCTGGCCCGAGACGCCGGTCGTTGCCGCGATCTACTCGCACCACCACGCGGACCACGTGTTCTCCGTGACCGCGTTCGACACCGAGGCGGAAGAACGCGGCTGGCCGCGGCCGACGGTCTACGCCCACGAGCGGGTGCCGGATCATTTCGACCGCTACCGGGCGACCCTGGGCTGGAACACGGCGATCAACCGCCGGCAGTTCGCGATCGACGCGCCGCACTACCGCTGGCCGGACAGCTACCGCTATCCGGATGTTCTCTATCGCCGCGGTCTGACCTTCCGGCGCGGAGAGCTCACCTTCGAACTGACGCACGGCCGCGGCGAGACGGACGACATCACCTGGACCTGGATACCCGAGCGTCGCATCCTCCACACCGGCGACCTGTTCATCTGGGCGGTGCCGAACGCCGGCAACCCGCAGAAGGTGCAGCGCTACGTCGGCGACTGGGCCGACAGCCTGGAGCGGATGCTGCCGCTCGGCGCCGAGATCCTGTTGCCGGGGCACGGCTTGCCGATTCTGGGGGCCGACCGGGTGCGCCGCGCGCTGGATGGCACGGCGCGCTACATGCGGTCGATCGAGGAACAGAGCGTGGCGGCGATGAACCGGGGCCTGAGCCTGGACCAGGTTGTGCGTGTGGTGACGCCTCCGGCCGACCTTGCGGACGAGCCCTACCTGCAGCCGGTTTACGACGATCCGAGTTTCCTTGTGCGGATGGTCTGGCGGCGCTACGGAGGCTGGTGGGACGGCGAGTTCGACACGGTGGTCCCGGCTGCGAAGAGCGAGCAGGCGCTTGCGTGGGTCGAACTGGCCGGCGGAGTGGAGCAGGTGATCGAGGCGGCTCGGGCCGAATCCGCGGCCGGGCGCCATGCGGTGGCGTGTCACCTGATCGAGGCGGCCCGGCACGCGGCGCCGGAGAGCGCCGAGGTCCACGAGGTGCGCGCCGCGGTCTACCGCGCGAATGCCGAGGCGCAGCCGTCGTCGATGGCGAGGAACATCCTGAACCATGCCGCGCTGGCCAGCGACCAGGGCCGTCGGGATCTCGCCTCGGATGAGTGAACCCGTGCCCGCGGACTCACCGTCGGACCGGACGGAGCGTGCTGGCCGGCGCTCCATCGGCCGCGCCGTGGCGACGGCCGGCGCCCTGTGGGCCATCGGCGGCATTGTCGGTCTGCTCTTGTGGGCTGTCTACCGGCTGGCACGAATCTCGATCGCCGCCTTCGACCATCCGTTCGCCTGGTATCACTGGGCGGCTCTTCTGGCGATCATCCCGTTCATGGCCTGGTCCGAGGGGCTGCGTGGATTCCAGTTGCGGTTCTCGCCGCGGGTGGCGGAGCGGGCGATGACGGTTCGCAACCAGCCGACGCTCCGGCGGGTCGTGCTCGCACCGCTGTTCGCGGCGGGGTACTTCGAAGGCACGAGGCGGGAGCGGCTTGGGGTCTGGTTCGGCACCCTCGGCATCCTGGTTCTGATCGTGCTCGTCCACCGGCTGGATCAGCCGTGGCGAGGCATCCTCGATGCCGGCGTCGTTGTGGGCCTGTCCTGGGGGACGATCGCGACGCTGGCGCTCAGCGTGCGGGCCTGGCGGGGGTGATCGCGGCAGAAGGTCCGGAAGCCGGCGCTTCGCGCCGGATGCCGGCGAGGGCGCCGGCGCACCCAGTCTCTACCGCGCTAGCTCCTAGGGCTCGATCGTCTTCAGGATGAACCGCGCCATCGTCTCGCGCAGGTGCAGCGAAAGGTCGGGATCGGTGACGCCGTGGCGTGACTTCGGGTAGAGCATCATCTCGAAGGGCTTGCCGGCCTTCTGGAGCTTCCAGGCCATCTGCAGGGTGTTCTGCATGTGGACGTTGTCGTCCATCGTGCCGTGGATGATCAGCAGGTCGCCGTGGAGGTCCCCGGCCGACTCGAGCACTGAACTGCGCTCGTAGCCATCGGCGTTGTCGTCCGGAGTCGACATGTACCGTTCGGTGTAGATCGAGTCGTAGGCGCGCCAGTCGACGACGCTGCCGCCGGCGATACCGGCGCGGAAACGGTCGGAACGGGTGAGCGCGAAGAGCGTCATGTAGCCGCCGAAGCTCCAGCCGTCGAGACCGATCCGCTCCGCGTCGACCCACGGCTTCGCGCCGAGCCAGTCGACCGCTTCGACCAGGTCGATGAGCTCCTGCTCGCCGAAGTTCCGGTACACCGGCCAGGTCGACTCGACTCCCTTGCCCGAAGCGATGCGGTTGTCGACGACGAGAACGACGATCCCCTGCTGCGCCAGGTACTGGAACCACATGCCGCGTGAGCCCTGCCAGCCGTCCCGGACCTGCTGGGCGTGGGGCCCGCCGTAGACGTGAACCCAGGCCGGGTAGACCCGGTCGGGATCGAAGCCGTGCGGCCGGATCAGCATCGCCGCCAGGTCGACGCCGTCGCTGGTCTCGATGGTCAGAAGTTCCGGGGGCGAGACATCGAACCGCTCGAGGTCCGGCACGTCGCCGCCGCCGAGGTCGCGGACGGTCGCACCGTCGCCGGCGCGCCGAAGGGTCATCGTCGTCGGTGTGTGGAGGTCGCTCGACGTGGCGATCCAGTGGCTGATCGACCCGTCGTCAGGGAAGCTGCCGCGGTGGCTGCCGGGTTCCCCGGTGAGCAGGGCCGGGCCTGAGCCGTCGAGAGCGACCCGCAGGACGTCGGTGCCGATTGGCGATCGGAAGGTACCTGAGACGTAGGCGGATCCCGGCTCTTCGTCCACCGCGTTCAGGGAACGCACTTCCCAGCGTCCTTCGGTCAGCGGTGCGACGAGGTTGCCGTCCGTGTCATATCGGTACAGGTGCTGAAAGCCCGTCCGTTCGCTCAGCCAGAGGAAGCCGCCATCCTGGAGGAACTGCGGTGGCCCGAGCACGTTGACCCAGGCGTGGGATTCCTCCCGCAGAACGCGCTCCGATTCGCCGGTGTCCGCATCGGCCCGGTGCAGGTCGAGGAAGGTCTGCCGGCGGTCCTGGACTTGGTACCAGACATCGCCGTCAGGTGAGAAGGCGACGTTCACGATCAGGATCTCCGAGTGTCCGTAGAGGCCCGGGTCGATCCAGGTGATGCCGCCACCGTTCGCCTCGGCGACCCCCAGCCGCACACGGGGATTCGGGTCCCCGGCCTTGGGGTAGGGATACACCTCGAGCGGCGGCCGGAAGGGGACGTGGTCGACCACCGTGAAGCGCGGCACGTCGCGCTCATCGCTCTGCAGGAAGGCGATGCGGCGGCTGTCGGGACTCCACCAGTGGGCCTGGTAGTTGCCGCGGCCGTAGATTTCCTCCTGGTAGACCCAGTCGAGCTTGCCGTTCAGGGTGTTCTCGCCGCCGTCGGTGGTCAGCCGGAGTTCGTCGCCGGAGACGTCGACGACGTAGAGGTCGGCGTCGCGGACGAAGGCGAGACGGCGGCCGTCCGGCGAGAAGCGAGCGAGTTCCTCGGTCTCCGGACCCCGTGTGAGCCGGGTGAGCGTTTCTTCGTCGAAACTCCAGACGAAGAGGTCCGAGGCGAGGTCGAGCAGCAGGCGGTCCCGGGCCGGCGACAGCCGAAGCGACCCGGGCCGCGCCCTCGACGCCGCGTCCTCAGGGCTCAGGTCCAGTTGCTCCCGGAGCGCGGTTGACAGGGGCCCCGGGTCGTAGAACGGGCGGCTTTCGCCCGACGCCGCGTCGATGGCCGTCCACGACCAGCCATCCTCGCCGTCCTCCCCCGAGAGGTACTCCTCGCCGCCGGGCAGCCATCGGAGCCGCGGCAGCTCCGGCGAGAAGTCGAGCGCCTCCGGCCCGTAGATGTGGTGGAGCTCCAGCGGCTGCGTCTGCGCCATCGCCGGAGCGAGGGCGGAGACACCTGCGATGGCGGCAAGGAAGTACGACAGGCGCGGCTTGCGTGTGGTCGTTGGCATGGCGGAACAGTAGCGAAGACCGCCGTTCGCAGGGAGGCCGGCTAGAACTCGAACTCCAGCAGCACGTCCACGCTCTGGCCTTCCGCCGTGACGGTGAACCGGTTCATTCCGAGCCGGAAGTGCTCGGCCAGTTCCTGGAAGTCGACCTCGCCCATCCCGTCGACGATGGAGATCTCGATCCGTCGAATCGTCTGCCCGTTGACGGCGGTGACGTGGGCCTCGTCGGTGTCCGCGGCCAGTCCCGTGAACAGGAGCGGCAGGCTGGCCAGCCGCACCTCCGGGTCGATGCTGTCGTACGGGATGCTCACTTCGAATCCCGGGATGTCGGCGCGGAGAACCGGGAGATCCCGGGGCGCCACGACATCCACTTCGGCCGGAGCCGCGGTCTGGGCGTCGAAGATGACGCCGCGGCTCAAGTGCGCCTGCTTGCCCTTGATCAGGATGAACGGCCAGGCGATGACCTTGGCCAGGACCGCGGCGGTCACGAAGCGGCCTCTGCCGGAGCGGTCGTAGCCGCCGGCGAGGCGGATCGAGGTGTCGTCCACCGCGGCGACGGTGTTGGCTTCCACCTCGAGTCGACCCCGGATGCCGGCGACCTTGGCCCGCCGGGCCTTGCTGACTTCGGACCAGACCACGGTACCCGCTTCGATGACGACGCGGCCGTCGATCACGACATCCTCGGCGACCTTGGCGCGGACGCGGTCTCCCAGCCGGACGAAATTGCTTGATTTCTTCTTCGTCGAGAGGCTCTCGTCGAGGACGCAGTAGACGGTCGTGCCTGCCGGGATACGGACAGTTTCGGCCATGGCGAGAGCCGGCAGGGTGAAGAACAACAGGGCAACGACGGCGGCTCGGAAGATGGTGGCGTAACGCATGGGAGATGACCTCCGGGGTTGTCGATTACGTACTAGCAGTACGGCGGACGGCTGTAACCGGTTTCGTGTGCCAGTTTCGTGCCAGCCGCGCTTCCACTGACGGGCGCATGGACTGGTTCAAGGGTGCCGCGAGTCCGCGCCACCCGGGTGGCGGGGCCGGTGATACGGTGACCGCTTCCCAATGAGCTTGATCGTCTGGTCCTGGCTGTTCCTGGCCGTCTACATGGGCGGCATGCTGGCCTTCGGGCTGATCGGCCGGAACCGGGTACATGGCGCCGACGACTTCGCGACCGCGCGGGCGGCCTACGGCCCTTTCTTCCTCGCTCTCGCATTCGCCGCAACGACCGCGAGCGGCGCGACGTTCCTCGGTTTCCCGGGGCTCGCCTACGAGCACGGCACGGCGGCGCTGCTGTCGGCGGTTCTCTACCCGGCCGGCGTCTATCTCGGCGTGCTGATCTGCATGCGGCTGGTGGCGAACGTGGGCGACCGGTTCGGCTCGCGTTCGATCCCGGAGTTCCTGGGAGACCGCTACCAGTCGGACGGAATCCGCGTGATCGTCACCGTGGCGTCCCTGCTTCTATTCTTCTACCTGGCCGGACAGCTCCTGTCGGGCCTGGTCATGTTCGAGACGATGCTCGGGCTTTCGCCGGCCTGGGCGCTGGGGATCACGGCCGTCGTGCTGATGGTCTACGTGTCCCTGGGCGGCGCCCACGCGGACATCCTCACCGACGGCGTCCAGGGCTTCCTGATGCTGCTGATCGGCGTGCTGGTCGTCCTCCTGTTCCTCTTCGGCGCCGGCCTGGACGGCGGCTTCGGCACGGTCATCTCGAACATTCGCGGGCAGGATCCGAACCAGGTCGGCTGGATCAACCGCTCGACGCCGCTCTACCACTCCTGGTGGTCGCAGATGGCGGTGCTGCTCGCCCACATCCCGCTCGGATTGCTGCCGCACATCGGCAACAAGATCTGGGCGCTCAAGACGGGCAAGTCCCGTTTCACCTTCCTGCGCTTCGCTTCCGTCTTCGGCGTCACCCTGGGCATGCTGGGCCTGGGAGGCGCCCTCGCGCGGGCGGTGCTCGGCGGCCGCCTGTACGAGGAGGGATCGACCCCGAACGAGGCCCTGCCGGCACTGTTCATCGAGCTCTTCCCTGCCTGGCTGGCCGCGCTGATCGGCGTCGGCATCCTGTCGGCGGTCATGTCGACGGCGGATGGACTCGTCGTGTCGTCGTCCCAGATCGTCGCGAACGATCTTTACCGGCGGACGATCGCGCCGCGCTTCCACTCGCACCTCAGCGAGGAGCAGCTCGACCGGCGGGTGCTGGTCATCAGCCGCTGGGCGACCGTCGGAGTCATGGTCGTCTGCGTCACGATGGCCTGGATGCTGATGGACATGAACATCGCGATCCTGGTCTGGACCGGGAACGGCGGCATGATGGCTGCGTTCGCGGGTCCGCTCGTCCTCGGCGCGCTGTGGAGCGGCGTGACGCGCACCGGCGCGTACACGGGGTTGATCGTGGGCCTCAGTTCCTTCCTGATCCTGCACACGGGCGTCATCGATCCGGCCTGGTTCGAGGGCAGCTTCCTGCATCCGGTCTTCTCCTGGTTGCACGGGGAGGCGCCGAACCCGACCTCCTGCGCGGCGCTCGCCGGACTGTTCGCGGTGGGTTGTACCGCGGCCGTGTCGCTGGCGACGAAGCCGCTGCCCGAGTCCCACGTCGGGTCGCTGTTCCGGCGCGTGCCGGCGACGGACTGAGCCCGCGCCATCGCTCGAGGAACCTGCGGCTATCATCCGCCGCCGGAGGAACGCCATGCCGAAGATTGCAGAAGACGCCATGCACGTCCTGTTCCGGGACGCCCGCAGCCAGAACAGGTGGTTGCCGCGCGAGGTGCCGCGGGAAACCCTGGAGGAACTTCACGATCTGATGAAGTGGGGACCGACGAGCGCGAACTGCTGGCCGCAGCGCGTCGTCTTCACCGTGAGCGACGAAGCGAAGGAGCGGCTGGCTTCGATCGCCATGCCGGGCAACCAGGACAAGATCCGGCAGGCGCCCGCGACCGCGATCCTGGGCTACGACCTGGCGTTCTTCGAGAAGATGGACGTGCTCTTCGCCCACAATCCGGGCATGGCCGAGATGTTCCGCAACGACGCCGAACTCTCCGAGGTGACGGCGTTTCGCAATGCCACCCTGCAGGGGGCCTACTTCATGCTGGCCGCGCGCTCGCTCGGCCTCGACTGCGGTCCGATGTCGGGGTTCGACAACGCGAAGTGCGACGAGCTGTTCTTCCCCGGCACGACGGTGCGCTCGAACTTCCTCTGCTCGATCGGCTACGGCGATCCCGAGGGCCTGTTCGGGCGGCTGCCGCGGCCGGAGTTCGACGACGTCAGCCGCGTCGAATAGCTGAGCAGCTTCGCGCAGTACGGAGCCGGCCTGCGGCCGGCGCCTTGTCTTCCACGGGTCAGAAGACCCGTGGTCACACGCCTTTGGCGGCAGCGGGTCAGAAGACCCGCGTACCCAGTGGCGCGCGAGGCTGCTCAGCGGCGCCAGAAGGCGGGCAGGAGGATCGCCGCGACGGCGACGATCTCGAGTCGGCCCAGCCACATCAGGAAGATCAGCAGCAGCTTCTCCCAGCCGGCGAAAAAGGCGTAGTTGAGCGACGGGCCGGCCGCGCCCATCGCCGGGCCGACGTTCGACAGGCAGGCCAGCGAAGACGACAGCGAGGTCACCATGTCGTTGCCCGCGAGGGCGAGGATGGCGGCGACTCCCAGCCACAGGAAGGCGAAGAGCGTCATGAAGCCGCCGAGGCTGCGCGCCACCTGGTCGCTGATCGTCCTCTTGCCGATCCAGAGGGCCAGGACCCGGCGCGGGTTGAACATGAGATGGACCTCGCGCAGCGCCATCTTGAGGGTCATGACGAGCCGGCCGACCTTGATGCCGCCAGCGGTCGAGCCGGCGCAGCCGCCGACGAACATGGCGAGCAGCAGCAGGGTGCGCGACGTGTCGCTCCACGAGTCGTAGTCCCTGGTCGTGTAGCCGGTCGTCGTCATCAGGGACACGGAGTTGAACGCGGCCTCCCGGAGGGCCTCCAGCAACGGCAGGTCCGTGCTGCGCCAGCGGTCCAGCGTGACCAGGCCCACCAGCACGGCGGCGATCGAGACGTAGGCGCGGAACTCGACGTCCTTGTAGAGCTGGCTGGGCCGCGACCGGACCGCGAAGATCAGGGAGAAGTTGATGCCCGCGATCAGCATGAAGACGATGATCGTCCACTCGATGAACGCGGAGTCGAAGGCGGCAACGCTCGCGTTGTAGGGGGCGAAGCCGCCGATCGACACCGTCGTGAAGGCGTAGCAGAACGCTTCGTACTGGGTGGCGCCGCCGGCGAGCAGGAACAGGATGAGGACGATGGTCAGGCCGACGTAGATGCGCCACAGCACGGTCGCCGTCTTCTGTACCTGGGGCTGGAACATGTCCTGGGTGGGCCCCGGCACTTCCAGGCGGTAGAGCAGGCGGGCGCCCGGTCCCAGGCTGGGGAACAGGGCGACGAACAGCAGCAGGATTCCCATGCCGCCCAGCCACTGTGTGAGCCCGCGCCAGAGCAGGATGCTGGGACTCAGCAGTTCGATGTCGGTCAGGATCGAGGCGCCCGTCGTCGTAAACCCGGAGGCGGACTCGAACAGGGCGGAGGCCGGATCCGCGATCTCGCCGCTCAACAGGTAGGGAAGAGCGCCGAAGAAGGAGGCCAGGATGTAGGCGCCGACCACCACCAGGGTCGCTTCGCGCCGGTAGATCTTCTCGTGGGGTTTGCCCCACCAGTGGGCGGCCGCGCCGGCCAGAGCGCTGACGATCAGCGACCCTCCGAGTGCCGCCGCGGGCCGTTCCTCGCCGTGCCAGATGGCGAACAGGAAGGGGATCAACTGCGCGCCGGCCAGCAGCAGGAGGAGCCGTCCGACCAGACCGGAGACGGCGCGCAGGTTCATCCGGTGTTACGGGGTCTGTTGCCGACGGTCAGGGAGCCGCGGCCACCACGGTTTCGGGCAGCGCCAGGGCCAGCAACTCGTTTTCGAAGTCCGTGCCGCTGAGCGCCATCACGATGTACTGGCGCCCCTGGTGGAGGTAGGTCATCGGTGCGCCGCTCACGCCGGCCGGCAGGTGGGTCTCCCAGACGACCTCGCCCGTCGCCTTGTCGAAGGCCCTGAACTTGCGGCTGCCCGCGCCCTCGGGCTGGACGACCATGACGTCCGAGCCGTCGGCGAGGAACACCAGGGTCCTGGTGACCAGTGCCGAGACCCGACCCTGCTGGCCCAGCGGTGGCAGGTCGAGGTGGGCGAGCGCGGGATGGTCGCGCGGCCCGTCGCCGTTGGGCACCATCCAGAGGTGCTCCCCGGTGTCGAGGTCGATCGCGGTCAGCCGGCCGTAGGGCGGCTTGGTGATCGGCAGGCCGTTCGGCAGCGTGACCCAGCGGTAGCCGTCCGCCTCACTCAGATCGACTCGATAGCGGAGGTTGGAGCGGCCGGGATCGGGCGGAGGCCGAAGGCCCATGATCCCGGGGACGGTCACCGACGGCAGGTAGAGGACGTTGGTCTCCGGGTCGAGCGCGGCGCCGTTCCAGTTGGTGCCGCCTACGGGGCCGGGCACCTGGATCGTAGGCAGCGCTTCTTCTGAACCGTCCATCAGGGTCGGCGGCTGGAAGATCGGACCGATCCGGTACTGCGAGACGTACTCGAGCGCCATCGCCCGGAGTTCGGGCGTGAAGTCGATCAGGTCGTCGATGGCGAGTCCCTGGAGATCGTAGGGGAGCGGCCAGGTCGGGTGCGGCTGAGTAGGCCAGGCCTGCTCGCCGGGAACTTTCGAAGGCGGCACCGGCAGCTCGACGATCGGCCAGACCGGCTCGCCGGTCTCGCGGTCGAAGACATACAGGAACGCTTGCTTGGAGGGCTGCGCGAGTGCCTTGATCGGCTTGCCGTCGACGACGATGTCGGCGAGCACGGGCGCCGCGGGGAAGTCGAAGTCCCAGAGGCCGTGGTGTACGGCCTGGAAGTGCCAGCGCCGCTCGCCGGTTTCCGCGTCGAGAGCGAGGATCGACTCGGCGAACAGGCCCTTTCCCGGGCGGTGGCCGCCGTACCAGTCGTTGCTCGGGGTGCTGGTTGCCGCGTAGGCGATCCCCAGTTCCTGGTCGCAACTGATCCAGGTCCAGACGTTGGCGGCACCGGCCTCGGCCGCTTCGGGGCTGTCCCAGGTGTCGAAGCCGAACTCGCCCGGTTCGGGGATGATGTTGAATCGCCAGCGCAGGGCTCCGGAGCGCACGTCGTAGCCCCGGATCATTCCCGGCGGGTTCTTCCGCCGCGACCAGGCGTCGGACGTCGATTCACCGACCACGATCGAGTCGCCGCACACAACGGGTGCCGACGTCCAGAAGTACTGACGGCGCGTCACGCCGCTGCCGACGTCGAGCATGTCGGCGCGCCCGCCGTCGCCGAAGTCAGGGTCGAGGGCGCCGGTGTCCGCGTCGAGAGCGGTCAGCCGGCCGTTGCCGGTGAAGAAGAGCCGGCGCCTCTTTCCGTCACTCCAGGTCACGCCGCCGCGGACGGAGCCGCGGCCCATGTTCCGCGGCTGTTCGTCCTCGAACGGATCGTAGGTCCAGAGGATCTCGCCGCTCGCGGGGTCGAGCGCGGCCGCGGCCAGGCCGGTCGCGACCAGCACCCGTCCGTCGCGCATCATCGGCGTGTTCTGGAACACGAAGGGCGGAATGACGCCCTCGTGGCGGGCCGCGATCCCGTAGTCGATCGACTTCCAGCGCCAGGCGACCTCGAGCTGATGCACGTTGTCGCGGTCGATCTGGTCGAGAGGCGAGTACTTGCTGCTGTGGCTGTCAGCGGCGTAGTTGTGCCACTCGCCGGCGGGCTGCGTTTCTGCGGCGCTGGCCGAGGCTGGCCTCAGGTCCGCGGCTGCCTGGGCGTGGGCCGCGGCCGCGGCGCCGGCCGCGCTCAGGGCAACGGCGGCGAGGCGCCGTCGGATCTCGGGGCGCGGGATCATCCGCTAGAGATCGCCGTCCGGTGGCGCTGCGTTGTCGTCCTCGTTCGCGTCCCCAGCCTCGGCGGCTGGATCCCCGCCTTCCCGGTTTCCCAGCGTCTTGACGAACTCCTGGAGTTCTTCCTCCGTCCTCGGCAGTCCCTTGGCGGACGAACCGAGCGCCCGGCTGAGCGACTCCTGCCAGGTCAGGCGTTCGCCGGGCGTGCCGTCGGGATTCGGCTTCGGATCGAGCCACTCGAGGGAGTAGAGGAAGCCGTCCATGCGGGAGACCGTGTCGTCGTACCACTTGTTCCGGTTCTCGCCGTCCTCGCCCCGGCCGAAGTTGAAGAAGCCGTGGCCCTGGTCGTGGTAGCTGACGAAGTCGCATCGGTTCTTGTGGTCCCGCAGGCCCCGGCAGAACCGGTCCGCCGTGCTGTGGGGCACGGTCTCGTCGGCCTGGCCGTGGAAGAGGATGGTGGGCGGCAGGCCGGCTCTCAGGTGATGAAAGGGGGACATCGACTCCGGCGACGCCCCGAAGCGCTCTTCGAGCGCCGCGAAACGCTCAAGCTCCTCCTCCGTCGGCATCGGGTCGCCATCGACGGGAGCGAGGACGGTCGCCGGATTGAACAGGACCAGGGCGTTGGGCACGGGGCTCACGCCGTCGGGATCGGGATCGTGGCCCGGCAGCGTCGCGGTGGCGGCCGCCAGGTGGCCTCCGGCCGAACCACCGCCGGCGGCGATGCGGTCGGGATCGACGCCGAGCCGGTCCGCGTTCGCGCGCAGCCAGCGGACGGCGCTCTTCGCGTCCTCGACGCATTCGTGCGCCGTCACGCCGTGCCGGTTCGCGACCCGGTAGTCGGCGACGGCAGCGACCATGCCGCGATCGGCGAGGTAGCGGCAGTGCGGCAGGAACTGCTGCGGGGAACCCGCTCTCCAGCCGCCGCCGAAGAAGAAGACGATCGCGGGCCGCTGGTCGTCGGCGGTGTGGTCCTCGGGATTGCAGAAGTACATGCTGAGCTCGACGTCGCCGACCGTGCGGTAGACCTCCGAGACCGTCCCCTCCATCTCCGGCGGGTAAGGCCGTTGCGCCTTGAGGGAGTCGGCGCCGAGGGCGAAGAGGACGGTGGCGGCCAGCACGGGCGCGAAACCGGGCAGGCGTCGGTCGGGTGGAATGTTGGTCGAACGGATCATCGGCACCTCTCGGGAACGGAATCTTCGCGGGAGTCTACCGGCCCGTTTCGAAGACGCCGTCAACGGCGTCCTCACTGCCGGGGCTCTCGTCCGTGCCGCCACGGATCCAGGTCAGGCGGTACACGTCGAGCGGCTGCAGCCCGGTCTCCAGGACGCGCCGGATCACCATTGAAGAGCCTGGACGGGCGTCGAAATCTCCGCGCTCGAGGAAGGCGAAGACACGCTCCCGGTCCTTGCAGGCGTCGTCCTGCTCGTCGCAGCCGAAGTCGTTGCCGTCCGTGTCGAGCAGGAAAAAGAGCGGGTCGGGCGACACGAACCTGCCCTCCAGGCTGCGGAACGCTCGCCAGAGATCGAGGGAGGGAATCGTCCAGCCGTCTCCGGACTCGACGAATCCGACCGCCTCGGTGACCGGACCGTCCGGCAGAACGGTGATGACGGCCGGGAACGGATCGAAGACCCGGCGCGAAAGCTCCTGCATGGTGAAGGCGTCGTCGTCGGGGACCTCGAAGATCTCCAGCAGCGGCTCGCCTGCTTCCACGATCCGTTCGATCAGCTCGAGTTCGAGGTCGCGCAGCACAGGCTGGTCCTGCGGCCGCTCGGGCGGCGCCGGCGGAGCCGTGTTCGGCGCGAGCTCCCGGGGTGGCTCGACGAGCCTCGATTCGGGCAGTTCATCGCCGTGGGCGGCGCCGAACAGGGCGCGCAGGCACTCGAAGCGGCGGCCCGGGTTCTCGTCCATGTAGCGCCACAGCGCGGCGACCCGTCGCTGGTACCGGGCGGCGTCGACGGCGAAACCGCGCAGACCGCGGTCGACGGTGTCGAATTCGCCGGCAGTCGCCTGCGTTCCGCCGTCGAACACGAGCTCCAGGGAGACGGTCCGGGGCGGCGGCCGCTGCTGGTCGGGCTCCGGCCTCTCGTTGTCCCAGACGGCCAGGGACGGACGGATGGGCGTGTTGGCGAAGAACTCCTGGAGTTCGGTATCCGGGTTCCCGACGAGCGCCCAGCGGCGGTAGCTGGTCAGCTCCCTGCCGGCCCGTTCCCACTCGGCGCCGTCGGCGAGTGGCTCGTACAGGCGGTCGAACCGCAGGTGCCAGACGTCGTAGCCGTTCATCAACGCCTCGGCCCGGTCGTTCAGCCGACGTTCGATCAGTGCGTGCCCCTCGGGGACCGCGTGGCGTTGGATCGAGACCTTGGCCTCGAGCCTTACGAAACCCGTCGTCTCGGGGGGCGGGTCACTCTCGTCCTCGGCCGCTTGCGTGTTCTCGGCCGACGGCGGGTAGAACTCGAGGTGCAGGGTCTCGGCCACAGGGTCGTCGGTGCAGGCGGCGAGGGTCGCCGTCAGGAGCCCAGCGATGAGCGGCAGCGCCTGGCGGCGTCTTGAGGATCGGCGTCTCTGCACCGTCGTGTCGGGAAGGGCGGCCTTGAGGTGTGCTACTGGCCTCGGATCCACCTTAGCCGGTATTCGCCGAGTGGTGTAAGCGCCGTCACCAGATCTGCCGCGATGTCGGATGCTTCGACCGGCTGAACGACGAAGGGGCCGGCCAGAATCTCGTCGAGCCGACAGTCCCGGCCACAACCCTCTTCTTCCTCCGTCCTGGTGTCTTGAGAGCCGCGAAGGAAACTCTGCAAGTCGACGCTTGCCCAGAAACGGGTGAAGTTGGGCGAGATGATCCCCTCCAGCACGTCGGCCACGGCCCGGGAGATGTCACCCGCCGCCAGCACGTAGCCATCGTCCACTTCGTGGAAGCCGAACGCCTCGACCACTTCGCCGTCGGGTTTCACGGTGACGCCTGCCGGGAAGGCGTGGAGCGCTTCGTCTAACTCTTCGTACAGCCCGAACTGGTCGCCGTCGGTCGCTTCCTCAGGCCACAGGGCGGAGAACGTGTCCTCCAGCAGACGCGTCCAGAGTTCTTCCTCGTACACGGAGATGTCCGCTTCCAGTTCGTCCAACCCATCCTCGTCACCGAGGGCCAGGAAAGCGATCCAGCCACGGCGCTTCCCCGGGTTCTGCTCCAGGTACGTCCACATCTCGTCTACGGCTGCCTGCAACCGGACGACGGCGTCTCCCACCTGGAGCAACTCACGCCGGAGGTCGGCGAGTTCCACGTCCGTTGAGGGGGACTCACCCGCCGGTTTGAAGGTCAGGGTCACCGTTCGCGGCGAGGGCGGTTGTCCGTCCCCGCCCCCGGGGCTTCCGGAGACCTCGTAGGCGGGCACGATCCGCGTGTCGGCGAAGAAGTCGGCAAGCGCGGAGCCGGGGTCCGTCATCACGGCCCAGCGCTGAAAGCGGGAGAGCTCACCTTTCTCCTCCCCCAGGTCGATGCCGTCGGATGCGGGGTTTCTGAGCCGGTCGAATCGCTCGTGCCAGGGACCCGTTCCACCGGCGAGCTCCGCGGCAACCTGGTCGATCTGCCTGCGAACCGCCTCGTCGTCTTCGTCCGCCGCATCCCGGTTCAACTCGACCTCGGCCCGAATCTCCATCCGTACGTCGGAGCCGGGTTCAGGCATGAACTCGATTCGCAGGCTCTCCTCGACAGGCCTGGGCGCGCAGCCGGCCAGCGTCGCGGCGATCGCGGCCGCGCAGGTAGCGCCGAGGATGCGGCGAGTCGGCTTCGGTCGGTCCGGGCGGGGGCGGGTCGGGTGGGTCGGGTGCATACCGTGATGCAACGCGCGTAGGATCGGCGATCTTCCGATCGTGAAGCGTTCCTGTCGATGAACCTCTTCGCCCTACTCTACGAGCGTTTCGAGACGGCCCTCGATCATCCCAGCCTGGTGCCATCCGGTGCCGCCGAAGGCGCGAGCGGGCCAGCGTGGACGTACCGCGATCTCAACGATGCTTCGGCCCGATTCTCGGCGGCGCTGCGCCGGCGCGGCGTTGAGCCCGGGGACCGGGTGCTGGCCCAGGTCCCGAAGTCGGTCGAGGCGGTGGCGTTGTACCTGGGGGTTCTGCGCTGCGGCGCGGTGTACGTGCCGTTGAATACGGCGTACACCGAAAGGGAGGTCGCCTTCTTCGTCGACGACGCGTCGCCGCGGGTCGTCGTGCGCGGTGCGCTTGGTGTCGGCGAGCCGGGTGCCGAAGAAGGGCCGCGCTCCATCGGCCTGGACGCGCTGTGGCAGGAGGCGCGGTCCCTCGATGCCGACCCGGCGGTCGAGCCCCGCCGCGACGACGACCTGGCCGCCATCTGCTACACGTCGGGCACCACAGGGCGCTCCAAGGGAGCGATGATCACCCACGGCAACCTGACCTCGAATGCCCTCGCCCTGCACGAGATCTGGGGCTTCGAGCCGGGGGACGTGCTGCTTCACGCGCTGCCGATCTTCCACGTCCACGGGCTCTTCGTGGCGCTGCACACCGCGTTTCTGAACGCCTCGGAGGTCCTCTTCCTTCCGCGGTTCGACGCCGCGGAAGTGCGCCGCTTGCTGCCGGAGGCGACGGTGCTGATGGGTGTGCCCACGTTCTACTCGCGGCTGCTGGCGGAGCCTGGTTTCGGCAGTGCGGACTGCGGGAGCATCCGGCTGTTCGTCTCGGGCTCCGCACCGCTGACCGAGGCTGTGTGGGGCGACTTCGAGGCTCGCACCGGTCACCGGATCCTGGAGCGCTACGGCATGACGGAAGCCGGGATGATCACCTCGAACCCGCTGCTCGGGGAGCGAGTGGCCGGCACGGTCGGTTTCCCGCTGCCCGATGTCGAAGTGCGGGCCGTTGGCGAGGACGGCGCCGAACTGCCGGCGGGTGAAGTCGGCACCCTGGAGATTCGCGGCCCGAATCTGTTTCCGGGCTACTGGGGACTGCCGGAGAAGACGGCCGAGGAGATGCGCGACGACGGCTTCTTCGTCACCGGCGACCTCGCGAGCATCGACGGCGAGGGCCGGGTCACCCTGGTCGGCCGCGGCAAGGACCTGGTCATCGCGGGCGGCTTCAACGTGTACCCCAAGGAGGTCGAGGATCGGCTCGATGAAGTAGCGGGCGTGGCGGAATCGGCGGTGATCGGCGCGCCGCACACCGACCTGGGCGAAGGCGTGGTCGCGGTGCTCGTCGCCGAGGACTCGCCGGTGGAGGACGATACGCTCCGCGCCGCACTCGATGCGGGGCTGGCGCGCTACAAACACCCCCGCCGGTTCTACTGGGTCGACGATCTGCCGCGCAACGCGATGGGGAAGGTACAGAAGAACGTACTGCGCGAGCGGTACCGCGACGCATACGACGGCTGAAGGAGAAGCACAATGACGCAAGCAGAGAAGAAGCTCGAAGGCAAGGTCGCCCTGGTCACGGGAGCCAGTCGCGGCATCGGAAAGGCGATCGCCGAGCTGTTCGCGGAGCACGGCGCGCGGGTTGCCTGCACGGCGCGCACGCTGTCCGAGGGCGGGCACTACCTGGGCGGGTCGCTGGAGGAGACGATCGACGAGATCCGGGCGGCCGGCGGCGACGCCACCGCGTTCGCCTGCGACGTCTCGGAGTACCCGAACTGCGAGCGGCTGGTGAACGAGGTGCGCGACGCGCTCGGGCCGGTCGAGGTGCTGATCAACAACGCCGCCCTGACCTACTTCATCCCGGTCGTCGACTTCCCGATCAACAAGTGGCATCGCTCGACCGCGGTCAACTTCCACGCACCCTTCTATCTCTCGAAACTCGTGCTGCCCGAGATGATCGAGCGGGGTTCCGGCAGCATCGTCAACGTGTCCTCGGGCGCGGCGATCGGCCCCGGCCGCGGTCCCTACAAGGATCCGCAATTCGCGGGCGGTTCTCTCTACGGCGCGGAGAAGGCGGCGCTCGAGCGCTTCACCCAGGGCCTGGCCTCCGAGGTCTACGAGCACGGCGTCTCGGTGACCTGTTACAGCCCGTCCCAGATCGTGCCCACGCCGGGCGTCGTCCACCACCGGCTGATGGAAGGCCGCGACCCGAACGAGGCCGAAACGGTCGAGATCATGGCCCAGGCGGCCCTGCTGCTCGCCACCGAGCCGCTCGACCGGGTCACCGGCCGGGTGACCTACAGCCAGGCGATCCTGGAGGAGTTCGGCTGGATCGAGAAGGGGCGCGGACTCGGCACGGAGCGCCAGGGCTCCGGCTACAGCATGATCTAGATCGCTGGGTGCCCCGGCGCCCCCGCCGGCACGTGTGCGATGCCGCGAAGCGGCGAGCCCGGGCCTTCTCCGCCTACTCGCCGCCCTTCACCGGTTTGCCGGCGGCGATCCACTCCTTCTCGAGCTGGCGCGCTCCCCGGAGCTGGCCCAGCATCGAGTAGTTACCCTCGTGGCAGGCGTACTCGTAGTTGTACTGGTCCGTCCTTGGCCACGGCATCTCGCCGCCGTAGGGCGCCGTGTACTCCTCGTCCTCGACCTCGAACTGGTAGAGCAGCGACTGGCCGTCGATCGGGCTGAAGCGCTCGGTCACCTTCATCGCGCCACGCGGCACGCCGGCCGACTCGCGACCGTGCAGCATCTGGGGCGCCGCCTCGCGACGGAAGTTCGTCGTCTCGACGACCAGGGTGTCGCCTTCCCATCGGCCGATCGAGTCGCCGGAGTAGGACTCGTAAGGCGCGGGCGAATGCTCGGCATCGATCCGCACGACCCGCGTCCAGTGCATCCACTCGATGTGGATCATCAGGTAGTCGTCCGTCTGCACCAGGGTCTTCAGGTTGTTGTAGGAGATCGTGCGAATCGGGATCGAAGCGCCGGGCTGGTAGATGCAGCGCACGCCGAGGACCATCGTCTCCGGGCTGTCGAAGGGGGTGTCGCCCGACTCCAGCCACCAGGCCGTGCCGTCGTCGTTCATCCAGATGAACCTTGGCAGGGCGCCACGGTGCTTCCGGGCTTCCTCCGTCATCGGCGGCATCCGTCCGTTCGGCGGGTTCGTCAGGATCGACGTGTGGTACTTGCCGTCGATCTTGAACATCGTGTGGCCGGGATCGAACCAGGCGTAGTTGTAACTCTGCCGGTCGATGAAGGCACCCTTCTCCGGCGGCGGCCGATCCGGGCTGCTGGCCGCGTCGCCGTCCAGGACGCGCTGGCGCTGGTTGGCTTCGACCTCGGCCGCCTCCTCCGGGCTGAGGACGAGTTCCTCGCCGCGCTCTGGCCGGCGCTCGAAGGGCGTCAGCGAGCGGATGTCGTAGCGGCCGGTGAAGTCGGGCTTGCCGCCCGGGGTCCGCGGGATGTCGTCGGCGGCCGCAGCGGCGGCCGCGCCGGCGCCCGACACGAGCAGCAGAGAAAGCAGCGCGAGGGTCTTCCGCATCTCGAATCTCCTTGTTCCACAGGGTTCTCCAGAGCCTAACGCCTCGGCTCTCCGCTGGGTGCGCCGGCCTTCTGGCCGGCATGCCGCCGCAGGCGGCCTCTGGTGGCGCTAGCCTGAGTTCCCTCCCACCCAGAACGGACTCGACCAGGCCATGCTGCCGTCGATCTGGCGGACGCGGAGGTAGTAGTAGTCGCCGGGCCGGCCTTCGCCCTGGTCGGTGAAGCTGAACTCCTGGTCGAGGGCCTGGCCCTCGGTCACGATCTGCGCCGAGAGCGCGTCCGTGTGCTCCAGCACCTGGTACTCGCGGCGATCGACCTGGCCTTTCAGGTCGCCGAGCCGGAACCGCACGGTGTCCGCCGGCAGTTCCTGGGGGATGCGAACGTAGCCGCCAGAGCCGCGGGACTCGGTCGTCGTCTCCATGTCGAGCGTGACCACCGTGTCGGCGCTGGCGCCTCGTAAATCGAGGACGAGTGACTTCGGACGCCCGCGGGTCGGGAAGTCGAAGTCGATCCGGTTGCGATCGTCCGTGTTTCGGGCGACGCTGTAAGTCGCCGGCTGCGTGAACCAGGGATCGTCGTAGTCGACCAGCTCGGCTCCGGCGACATGGATCGTTCCTCTCCACGGTCGGCCGCCACGGGGCGGCGTGCGCTCGCCGTGGATCTCGGTCGACGACTCGAAGGTGATCTGCACCCGAGCTTCCCCGGACAGCTCGCTCTCCAGGTATCTCCTGGTGTAGACGATCTCGCCGTTCTTGATCACGTCGATCGCGTCGATCGGCGCCGTACCGTTCACCCGGCAGTCGATCCGGCGGATGCTGGCGTCCTCCTGGCGGGTGCCCATCCGCGCGCCGTTGAGCGTGGCCTCGAGGAGGATCCGTTCGCCGGTCGTCGCATAGGCGGCCCGGTCGCGGAGCGCGCCGAAGATGGCGTCAGCGTTGTTCTCGGGCGCGTAGACGGCGGCCAGACCGCCCAGTTGCCGGTTGCCGGCCCCGGAGTACCCGGGATGGCCGTTGTGGTTGTCGGAGGCGCCGATGAAGCCGACTTCGAAGCCGTTCTGCAGGTACTTGTTGCCGAACCAGTCGAAGGTGCCGTGGCCGGACTGGATCTCGACGAGGCGCCCCAGGCCGGGATCGCTGTTCGTCCAGTCGGCGGGCTGGTGGGCGTGGGGGATGATCAGCACGTCGTTGTTGCTGTTCCGGTCGCGCAGCCCCGCGTACAGCTCGTCGAGCAGGGGCGCCTCCTGGTTCGGGACCCGGCTGCGGCCGGGCGTGTCGCGGAAGAACACGTTGTGGTGCCCGCCGAGCGGAGATCGCGAGGTCCACTCGAAGCCGAGGATCGTCGTGAATACGCCTTCGATCCGGTACTCCTCGACCAGCTCCTGCAGCTTCCGCCATTCGCTGTCGTCCATCCAGATGTCGTGCTCGGAGAGGCTCAGGAAGTCGAGCCGGGCCACGTCGCGGCCGAACCGGTAGTAGCCGTCAGGCGAGCCCTGGCCTTCGGCGAAGGCGGTGTGGCCGTGAGTTTCGCCCCAGTAGACACGGTGAGGGGGGCCTCCTCGACGCGGACGGGATTGCTCGTCGCCCGGATCGATCCGTCCTCGTTCCGGACCGAGAAGCGGTAGACGCCGGCCTCGGCCAAGCTCACGTCCTCGAGCAGCGAGATGGCTGGACTGCCGGCCTCGATCGTGCGTACCGGCTCGCCGTCCAGCAGCACCTCGAGCGCGGGCATGACGCCGGACGACAGGTTCTTCAGCCGGTCCTCGGCGCGAACGGCGAGCGTGAAGGGCTCGCCCGGCGCAACGATCGACGGAGCGACCGTGTAGAGGCGGATGAACTCCGAGACTCTCGGCACCGGAATCGTCGCTCCGCCTCCGAGCCCCCGGAGTGAGCGGTTCGCATTCGCGAGAAGCTGCGGGAAGACGTCAGGGACCGGCCCGCCGGTGAGGGAGTAGGCGTTCGCCCACTGCCACAGCGTGTCGAGCCGATCGCTCAGGACGGCGATGTCTTCGGTGCTCTCGGGCGCCTCCAGCTTCAACGCCTCGACGCGCTGCCGAAGCTCGGGGGTCAGGTAGTCGCCCGAGTCGCTGGTGGTGCAGCCTTGCGTGATGAGTGCCAGGACGAGCGGACAGAGGATCGCGAGACGGTGTGCGAAGAGGCGTCGATTCAACATGGCGAACCCTCCCGGTTGGCTGCCGGTCTCACATTCTGGCGGTGATGCTGCCCATACCGTACCTGGAAGGCACGGAGGAGGCGGTCAAGGAGTCGTCCGGTTCGGGTTTCTGAGATCCAGGACCGGAGCGTCCCAACCTACGGGTAAGGCGTGATCACGCCGCAGGCCGCTCTGGAACCACCGGCGCAGCCGGCCGCTTCGCCTTCGGGGCAGTAGGTGTCGGGGTTCGTGTGGATGATGAAGGCGCTGCCGTCTTGGTCGAACACGGAGAGTGGACCGTCGGAGAGCGTCACCCGCGTTGTCGTCATCATGTGGTAGCCGCGCCCCTGGCGGTCCAGCGTCATGTTCGTCAGGTCGCCGGCGTGGAAGGGGTGGTTGCCGTCCGGGCTCGTGTTCGAGTTGGGGCCGGGGTCGAAGTGGCCGCCGGCGGTGCCGCATGGATTGCAGGACGCGGTCTCGTGAATGTGGACCGCGTGCTTGCCGCGCGTGATGCCGGTATTCGCGTACAGGCGGAGATAGATGTCGACCGCCTTGACGCCCTCTTCGGAAGGCTGTTCCTGCAGATAACCGAAGCCCACGCGGTTCGTCGGAATGTCGCAACTGTAGAGGACCGCCCGTCCCGCGGCGGCCCCACCTGCGGTGGCGGCGGCGAAGTCCTCTTCTGGGACTTGGGCGGATGTCGTTGCGGCGCCGCCGAGCGAGAGCAGGGCGAAGGCTGCGAGGGGAAGGGTCGTGACTCTGGGGCGGTTCGTGCGCATGTCTTGGGGCTCCCTTCTTGTTGGGGGTGGTAGTCAAGGCTAACCGCTCAGGACGTCGAGTCCGGGGAGTCGCTTTGCTCCTCGCCGTCGCCACGGGTCATCGTGTCGACCGTGGTCGCGGCGCACATGTGGGCAATCACGTTGGCCGCGGAGCGGAAGACGTCGGGCACGCGGTCGATCCCCAGCAGGATGCCGAGTCCCGCCAGGGGTACGCCCACGACGTCGAGCGCCGGCGCCAGCGACACGATGCTGGCGCTGGGCACCGGAGCGACCGTCATCGCGGCGAGGAAGATCGCCAGCACCGCCGCGGCGATCAGCCCCGCGTCGAGCGGTACGCCGTAGATCTTGGCCAGGAAGACCAGCGACGCGCTCTGGAACAGCGCGCTGCCGGGCCGGTTGATCGACGCCGCCAGCGGCAGGATCAGCGTGTACTTGCGCTCGGACAGGCCGAGCTTCTTCGCCTCCTGCAGCATCATCGGCAGCGTTCCCACGGACGTCGTCGTGGTGAAGCCCACCGTGTAGGTGCCCACGGTCGCCCGGATGAAGCGTCCGGGCGGTACACCGCCCAGGAACCAGACCGCGGGCAGGAGAACGAGGCCCTTCAGGATGAAGAGGCCCACGACGACGGCGACGATGAAGACGGCGAGGTTCTGCAGCATCGCGGCCCCGGTCTTCGCGATGACCGGCGCCGCGAGGCCGAAGACGCCCACCGGCGCCGTCCACAGGATCCAGCTCATCAGCTTCGTCAGAGCGTCGCCGACGGCCTCCGCGAAGGCCGTGAGCGTCCGCTGCTTCTCGCTCGGCAGGGTGGTCGTCGCCGCGGCCAGGAGGACGATGAAGATGAGGAGGGAGAGCAGCGCCCCGTCGGCGGCGACCTGAACCGGATTCCGCGGCACGAGGTTGACCAGGAAGTCGACGATGCCCACACCGGCGGGCTCCAGCTCCGTCACCGGCGTCGGCGGCGCCACGGGCGGCGTGAACGTCAGGGCGAAACCCATGACTCCCATCCCGATGAGGATCGCCGGCAGTGTCGTCGCCCAGAAGAAGCCCACGGCGAGTCCCCCCAGCCGACCGAGCTTCCGCAGGTCGCCGATCCTCCCTACGCCGACGAAGACGACCGCCGCCACCAACGGGATGACGACCATCTGGATCGCGCGCAGGAAGATCTGGCCGAGCGGCTCGACCGCCTCGGCGGCCCGCAGCAGTGCCGGCGAACCCGTCGCCGACGCGGCGATGCCGAGTCCCAGGCCGAGCGCCAGCCCGATGAGAATGGCGCGTGTGTTCACGCTGTCACGGTGCTTCGGCCTGATCGTACGCCCGCCTGAAGACGGTCTCGGACATCCAGCGCTTGAAGCTCTCGTTGTCCGTGAACTGCTTGAACAACTCGGTGTCGTCCCTCATCAGGCTCTGCATGACGCGGCCCAGCGTCCTTTCGTGCTCGATGCGCGTGTTCTCCCGATCCGAGTTCTGCCGCGCATTCCGGAAAGCGCTGTCGGCCGCCACCTTGGCGGGGATATCGAAGGCGATCATCCGCTGCACGCGGTCGGAGTCGTCCCAGGGGATGTCGCCGAAGTGCTCGTTGAAGCTCTTGATGATGTTGGACAGATGGTCCATCTCCGGGTCGGGGCGGCTTCCGTCGCCGGTGGGCGGCGTCGGATCGATCTCGGCGTCTTCGTCGGGCAGCATGATCTTCTGCGTTGCCTGTTTCTCAACCCGGTAGCTGTCCATGTCGATCGCTTCCATGATGCCTCTGGAGAGGTCGTCCTCCTGGGGCGCCGGCAGCTTCGAGATCAGGAAGTTCAGGAAGATGGATCGTTTCTCCCAGCCCGCGTTGGCGAATGGCAGGATGGACGAGAGGAAGCCGTAGGCTCGCAGGAACGCCTTGGCCTTGCCCTTGAAGTCGATCTGGCCATCCTCGTCGAGGTCGCGGAGGTAGACGGCGACGCACTCGTCGAGGATCGGGTCGAGCCGGTCGCGTTCGGCCCCGTCCAGATAGAGCGCCGCGAGAGAGTCAATCTCCGTTTCGGAGTAGACCTGCGCGGCGTCCAGGTCTGCCTGCAGGTCGTGAAGCCGGTCGGGGTCCGTCTCGTCGGCGAGGATGGTCCCGCGGTAGTAGTTCGCGAACGAGTCGCGAATGATCTCCGAGTCGTTCAGGAAGTCGAGGACGAACACGTCGTGCTTGCCGGGGTGCGCGCGGTTGAGCCGGGACAGCGTCTGCACCGCCTTGATCCCCGAGAGCGTCTTGTCCACGTACATCGTGTGCAGCAGCGGCTCGTCGTAGCCGGTCTGGAACTTGTCGGCGCAGATCAGGAACCGGTAGGGATGTTCCTGGATCTTCGTGGCGATCTTCCTGGGCGGGAAGCCGTTCAAGGAGGCTTCGGTGACCTTGCTTCCGCCGTACTCGTGCTCGCCCGAGAACGCGACAATCGCCCGGTACGGGCTCTTCCTCGACTTCAGGTACTCGCGGACAGCGTGGAAGTACTGGATGGCGCGCTCGACCCCGTTCGTGACCACCATGGCCCGCGCTTCTCCGCCCACCTTTCTCGGTGCCGCGACCTGATTGTGGAAGTGGTCCACCATGATCTCCGCCTTGAGCCGGATCGCGTGGTCGTGGCCCTCCACGAACCGGCGCAGCTTGCGCTGCGCCTTCTTGACGTCGAACTCCGGGTCGTCCTCCACCCGCTTCGCAAGTCGGTAGTAGCTGTTGACGGGCGTGTAGTGCCTGAGCACGTCGAGGATGAAGCCCTCCTCGATCGCCTGCTTCATCGAGTAGGTGTGAAAGGCGCGATGCTTCACGGTGCCGTCTGGTTGCGGTTCGGGGACGCCGAACAGTTCGAGCGTCTTGTTCTTGGGCGTGGCCGTGAAGGCGAAGTAGCTGGCGTTCGTCAGCAGCTTGCGCGACTCGATCAGCCGGTTGATCTTGTCCTCGAAGGTCTCCTCTTCCTCTTGCTCGCCGGCTTCGGAAAGAGCGACCGAGACCGCCGCGCTCGTGCGGCCGCCCTGGCTGGAGTGGGCCTCGTCAATGATGATGGCGAATCGGCGTCCGCGCTGGTCGTTGCCGATCGCGTCGAGAACGTGCGGGAACTTCTGGATCGTCGTGATGGCGATCTTCTTGCCGCCCTCGAGGAACTCGCGAAGATCGGCCGAGCGGTCGGCGTGGCCAACGGTCGCGCCGACCTGGGCGTACTGCCGGATCGTGGCGTGAATCTGACGGTCGAGAATGATCCGGTCCGTGACGACGACGATCGAGTCGAAGACCGTGTCGCCGTCCTTCTCCAGACCGATCAGTTGGTGCGCCAGCCAGGCGATCGAATAGCTCTTGCCGCTGCCCGCCGAGTGCTGGATGAGGTAGCGGATTCCAGCGCCGTGTTCGCTCGCGTCGGCCAGGAGACGGCGCACCACGTCGAGCTGGTGGTAGCGAGGCCAGATCTGCGTCTTCTTCTTCCGGCCCGTCTTCTCGTCCTTCGACTCGACGATCTGGGCGTAGTTCTCGATGATGTTCGTCAGGCTCTCGCGCGTCAGGACCTCGCGCCACAGGTAGTCGGCGGCGAGACCGTCCGCGTTCGGCGGGTTGCCGGCGCCGTCGTTCCAGCCCCGGTTGAATGGCAGGAACCAGGATGCCTTGCCGCGGAGGTGCGTGCAGAAGCGAACGTCCGCTTCGTCGACCGCGAAATGCGCCACGCAGCGGCCGAACTCGAACAGCTTTTCCCTTGGATCCCGGTCCTTTCTGTACTGCTCGACCGCGTCGCTCACCGTCTGCTTGGTCAGGTTGTTCTTCAGTTCAAACGTGATGACCGGTAGTCCGTTGATGAACAGGGCGATATCGAGCGCCAGCCGGGCTCGGTCGTTGCTGTAGCGGAGTTGCCGGGTGACCGTGAACCGGTTCCGGTCGAACCGCTGCCGGGCGAGCTCGTTGCCGGGCGACGGCGTGCCGTAGAGCAACTCCAGTTCGTGGGGACCGTGCCTGAGGCCGTTCCGAAGCACGTCGATCGTGCCGCGCTTGCTGATTTCGCCCTGCAGGCGGGCGAGGAACTTGCGCCGTGCCGGTCCGTCCTCGGCGAGCGCCAGGGCCGCCGCCGTTTCCGGTTGCGTCGCACGGAGGAACTCCGCGAGCTGCCGCAGGTCGACGCAGTAGCTCCGGTCGTAGTCGCGGGGGTCGCCTGCCGTCCAGCCGACACCGCCGCTTCTGGCCTCCGGTTCTCTGTGCTTCCCGCCCTTCGGCGGTGGATCGCAGGGATGGCCGGTGAGCGCGGTGCAGATCAGGCGTTCGAGACCGCGCTCCGTCGTGTCAGTCGTCACGCCTTGCCTGGAGACTCGGCAGGTGGCGAGCCTTCCTTCTCCGCGACTGCCTTGGCTTCGGCCCGGGCCCGGTCGCGATCGTAGAGAGCTTCCCGCGGGATACTGTCGGAGGCGCGGAAGCCCGGTCGCGTCCTGCGGATGTGCTCGGTTGCTTCACGGAGCAGGCGGGCGCGCCGTCGCCGGGCGTCATTGGCGGAGTGGGGTGGGGTCTCAGGTGGTTCGAGTTCCATCGTGCGTTCTGGAGTCCTGGTTTCGTGGGCGACTGCGGCCTGTGGAACAGGTGAGGCGTGCTACACAGCGAAGCAGAAATCGTGCTCTTCGATCCGGGAGACCTTCGCGCCCCGAAACGCGTTTGCCTGTGTTCTGTCGACTTCGGTGGTCGCACCGTCGTCCAGCAAACAGACGTCACGGTCGAGCCCGGTCGTCAACGACCAGAGCAAGCCACATCTCAGTTCGGACTTCTCCAGTTGGCGTCCGCCAATCCGTATGACGAGTCGCGCTTGTTCGGCCAAGAGCGGACGTAGGCCCTCCATTGACTCCTTGATGAACGTCCAGTAGTTCTCCTTGTTGTAGTGCCGATCGTCTTGCCTGCCACTGGGTACGGCAGGCTCGCCACCGAGGAACCACAGCCGTAGCCACTGGTCCTCGCGATAGTTCGTCGTGTCGAGGTACGGCGGCGAGGTGATGACGTCGGTCACTTGACCGGCTATCTCGGGTAAGACCGTTCCGGCTCGTCGCGCGTCGGCCTGGACGATCTGGGCGCGGCCTTCGGGCGGTGGTGTCCTGAAGCGGTAGTCCAACCATCGGTCCAGGATTGCGAACACGTCTCGCGCCGGCGGCTCGTGGTCATTCTCCTTCCACCACCGGACCGAGTACTCGGGCTTCGTGCTGATTGTGCGGGGCATGCGGTTGCTGAAGTAGTTCGGCGACTTGTGGGACTCGCCGTGCAATGCGCAAAGGCAGAGTGTGGCGATGAACCGGTCGTCCTTCCGCTTCCGCCAGTCGAGAGTGGATCGCAGATACCGAACCTGCAGGAGGGTGTCCGAGTGGAAGCAGAGGCCGAAGAACTCGGCGAGGTCGCCCTGCCAGCCGGCGTCGTCGGGTTCGGCAAGGCCTTCCCGTAGCTCCGTCAGGCGCACCTTCACGTCGGAGTGTTCAGGCGGATCGGCCTTCGCCCCCGAGATAGAGACCGCTACCGGATGAACGTCGGTGCCGGCTGCTTCCCGTCCTTGAAGCAGCGCTTGGAACACCGTCGTGCCACGGCCGCAGAACGGATCGAACACGACGCCGTCGTGTCTGCTCGCTGTCAGGTGTTTCTCGACGAACGTCTCCGGGAACATCGCGAAGTACGGACAGATCGAGTGGAAGCGATGCCTCATGCCGCCTCCCTCGCCTGATTACGGTACCTAGCGGCCCATGACGCGACTTCGGGCAGCCGGTCGTAAGCCTCGATGGAGACCCCGGCTCGTGCGAGATCCTCCGCCTCCGTCACCCGGCGCGGTAGGCGGAGCCGGTGGAGGACGTTGCCCATGGTGCGAACGTGGTCGAGGAACTTGTCGTCGGCGATGGCGAACGGCACGATCATGTAGGGGATGAAGCCGGTTGCTGGTGGAGTGCGGAACCACCGCAGCTTGAAGGCGTCCAGGTGGCCTTTCAACGACTTCGTCCAAGCGTTCTTCCCCGTGGCGACTTGGGCCGCCGCGAGAAGGAATCCCGGCAGCCTGTCGCCCTGGGTACGCGCCGCGAACACGTCGATCTGGTCGTCTTTTGGCCGTGCCGGCGCACCTGGCTGTGCTTCCACCCGCCCGTCACGAAGGTCGTGCCAGACTTCCTCGAGCTTGGGGAGAAAGCCGGACTTGTCCGGTCTCGGAAAGCCGAACGACCAGGCTTGACCTTGCACTTCGGCCGCCAGGGCGGCGGTCGCGGCATACTGGAAGTACTCGCGCATTCGCGGCTCCTCGTCGGCGCTCGGGTGCAGGTCGGATTCGGCGAGGATCGGCGACACCGCGCGGAGATGGGAAAGCAGGAGACTCAGAATGTACGTGGAGTGACCGAAGGACTCCTCGTCGAACACGCAGGTCAAGACGCTGCCTTCGCGATTCAGCCTGAAGGGGTAAGCAGCCTCAAGTGCCAGCCGCCGCTCCTTGATGCGGTAGACCGCGCTGGAGACGGTCTCCTCTTCCATCTCGTCCTGACCTTCAGCGAGGTCCTCTTCCGATGCGAGTGACACGGCGTTTGCAAGATCGGAGGTGCGGGCAGCGTCGTCACACGAAAAGAAGGCTGTTAGCTCGATGTAATCAGCCGCTGTGTCGACGTCAATCCGCCGATCAGTCGTTGCGTCCAGTGGAAGGGCTAGCGCTATCATTCGGCGGCCATCGCCTCCCGCCGCTTCTTCCTCATGCGCTGCGCTACGGTGTCCGCCGTCTCCTTCACGTCATCGGCGATGTCGAGTAACGACTGGTCCTTACCGTCGTAGGCGCGAAGGGCGCCGGCTGCGTCCTGGATTGCGTCGCGTGAGCGAATCAGTGCTGCCGTGAAGCGTGAGTCGACCGACTCCGTGCTTGCGTATGCCTGGTCGAGGTTGCGGGTTTGCTCCAGCACGTGAAGAGCTTCCGCATGCGCAAGCACTTCGCCCAGTCGCTTGATGTCTGGATTCTGAACCCTGACAACGGGCCGCGTGTCGGCGCTCTCGGAGCCGTAGATCCACACGAGCACGTTCTGCAGTTCCTGGAGCTTCTCCTCGGGGACTTGGTTTGGCTGCGGGTCGTGCCGGGCCCAACCGGATTCGAGGCCGAGATAGTCCATGTACTGGGAACGGGAGAGCGCCGTGTAGAGGTGGGAGAAGTTGAACTTCGGCGCGTCCCGATCATCGATCTGAAACAGCTCTCTCTCGCTTGCCTGCTCCAGGACGTAGATCGCGGACACCATCCGTTTCACCGTAGCGTGACGATCGCCGACGGCTTCGGCGATCTGCTCCAGAGGGACCTCTTCCTGCCGGTACCAGTCCGCAGCGAACCGCGCCTTCGCGTAGGCATCCCACTTGGCCGGTCCGTTGATGTGCTTGAAGCCGATGAAGGGTCGCGCCTCCTCGCGGCTTGCAACCTCGTACACCGTGACCCGGTCGAAAGTCGGGCGGACGGCATCCTCGAACTTGGGAATCGGGATGGTGAGGTTCTCCGAGGAAGCGATGCTGTCCACCAAGTCCGGCTCGCGCAGAAGGCGGAGCGTCGCGAGGCGTCGGTTGCCTTCTAGGACGACCAATCCGTCTCCATGGGGCGCTTCGACGGCGACGAGTGGCTCGATGTCCAGGTAGCCGTTCGTCGAGATCGACTGCAGAAGCTCGTCGAGTTCCGCCTTGCGGTACAGCTGCGCGATGATCCCCTCGTCGGTGGCTTCCGCGGCCGCGCCGACGAGCCGCGGGTTGTGACGGTCGAGGCGGAGTTGCTCGACGCGTACCTGCTTGGTCGTGCCGAGGTCTGTCCGCGCGTCCATGACGCCGGCTATCTTAGACGCAGGGGTACTCCCGCGGGCTGTTGACAGGCCGCGGGCCATGGCGCGGAGCTTGACGGGACAGCGTTGATCGTCAGGGCTGGGTGGGGGCGGTCTGCCGGAGCTGGCAACCACGCTTGGGGATTCAGCTTGACCGACCTATGGGCTGGCCTTCTCTTTTCCGGCCATGGCTGGCTCGGCTCGTGCCCGGCCACGGTCGTAGAGCTCGGAGCGGGGGAGATTCCCGGCCAGGTCCAAGCCAACGCCACGTCGCTCAAAGTCCTCCGCCACCTCGCGGAGCAGGCGCCGCCGCTGTTCGAGGGGCGTTTCGGCAGATGAACTTTCGGTGGCGTCCGCTGCCAGGGTTCCGAGATAGTCACGCACGAGTGCGGAGACGGATGTGCCGAGTTCCGCCGCGCGAGCACGCGAACGCCGGTAGGTCTCGTCGTCGACGGATACGGTGATGTTCCTCATCGGTACAGCGTCACGGTTCGCGTAGCACAGAGGATAGCGACGGTGTCGGTCGTCGTGCCTGCGGCAGCCGTCTGGGGGCACGTTCGGAGGCTTCGACTCCTGCCGGCATGCGTCCGAGGTTCTGAGCGTCGGTGTTGCCGGCCTTCCGGCCGGCATCCGGGCTGTGCCTGGAAGGCGCGTCCCTTCTTCCTGCGGTGCCCGGCGCTGTTACCCCGTGCCACCTGTACGCGCTTCACCGGGTGCCGCCACGACGCCTCAGGCGCTCCCAGGCGCTGCCGTACCGCTGCTTACCGTCCCGTGCGGGGCGACCTCGGGAAGGTCCGCCGTCGCCTCGCGGACGTCGACCTTGCCCGTTACGACGTCCCCGATCAGGCGAGCGCGGTACTCGCGGAGCAGTGCGATCTGCCGGTGAGAGACTCTAATCTTGGGGGATGCTTGGCCCGCTTCTCGTCCGATGGCTTCTGCAATCTCGCGCTGCTCTGCGGGCGGAGGGAACGGAAGGTCAACGTCCGCGAAGTTCTCGAAGTTCAAGTCCTGCCCGTCCCGAATGAAGTTCGCCGTCGACTGCAGCGCGCCGATGTAGCTTCGCGACTTGAAGAGAGGGCCGAAGTATCCAACATCCAGAGGCGCGTTAGCTTGCAGGACGACGTAAGAGGACCGAATACAGCCGCTCTGCCACGCTCGTTCGAGACCGCCTTGGAAGCTCCTCATGCTAATCACGAAGTCGTCGACTTCCACGTGGCGGCGTTGCTTCAGGTTGCGGGTAACCTTGGTCACCTTCCGCCCGATCTTCGCCTCGTACTCCTCTTGTGCGATCACTCCGTAGGCTTGGGTCGCTGACAACTGAATGTCACCAGGCCGGGCAAGTTCCTTGCGTGGGCGGAAGAGACGCTTGCTCCGTCGCATTTCCCAGTGGGCCGGCACCTTCGGTAGCCACCCAACGCCCGAGTCCTTGTAGGCGGCGAACGGCTTGCCCGTCCGCACGTCCCTCTGACCGGTGACGGCCTGCTCGATGACGACGAGCCGTTGTTCGTCAAGCAGTTCGACCAGCTTCTCCTTCTCCCGGATGGCTTGTCGGATGCGTCCGTCTACGCAGTCGAGGAAACGGACGATGGCGGCTTGTTCGGCTCGGGGAGGCAGGCCGATTCGAAACGCGGCCAAGTGCTCTCGGGACAGCTCCGTGAACGTGCTCCCCTGACCGAGGGCCTTCAACTCCTCTCGGAATGTCGCAAGGGCGTAGTAGAAGAAGTCGGACTCGATGGAGTCGTTGGGCACCAGGAGCCGGCACCCTTGATTGGAACAGCACGGGACGCCGAGGATGCCGATGTGGCCGATAGGCGCTCGGGTCGAGAGGGCGATGCTCCCGTCAGGCGCCAACGAGGCCCCACAGTTCCTGTAACCGGCATCCGTCAGGGTGCGCGCGCTGCGGTGGAGTGTGCGGCCTTCAAGAGTGCCGAGATCCGTGGGCGTGACCCACGGAACATCCCCGCCCCAGTACGAAGGGTTCGCTGAGGAAGGAGTAGCCCCGTTGAGGATGCGGGCCAGACTGGAGAGGCGTCGTACTTGCCAGTGGGCCGGCATCTGCCCCAGCCACTCGGCGTCGGTGTCCTTGTACGCTGGATAGGGTCGCCCCGTCAGAACGCCGGTGTCGCGGGCGACCGGCAAGTGGGTATGTGCCTCGGTCAGGTCGCCCTCCACTGTTTCGGCCAACGCCATGCTGGTCCTTCATATCGGACGGTCCCGCGAAGAACGCCATCCTGGTTTTGGACGCGCCTTCGCCGGTTAGGGACTCGGTTTCTCGGATTCATCCGGTACACGGCGGAGCGGAAGGAGCTTGGTCCTCGGCGCTCTCTCCATGAAGCGACGGAGGATGGGGTCGGTGACTTCCACGTTGCGCAGCCAGCCCACCCGCTCCTCGGGGGTCATGGCGTTCAGTTTACGGCTGATGCGCTCCCGCTGCTCGCGCTGGAAGGCGACGCAGTCGAAGCCCTTCGCGTCCGGAGCGCAGAGCTGCTCGCCGAGGACGGATCGCGGTTCGTAGGTTTCCAGACGGGGATGCCCGAGTTCCCGGTTGACGGCGTCATACTTGCGGGTACGGTTGTAGTTTGAGATGTACGTGTCCCAGGTCGTGAGCATGTCGACCGCCGCGAGTGTGGCGAGGGCGACGTGCACGGCGGCTGGCCGGTTCTTCGCTTTGACCGCGCCGGCTTCGACGTAGCGGTCGGCGAGTTCTTCGGCTTCGGCGGAGGGTCCCAGGAACTCCGTACGCTCCCTTGGCACGGTGCCGAGCAACCCCGTGGCTGTCTCGGGCGTCCCATCCAACTCGTCCACGGTAAGGGCCGAGAGAACGAGCTTCAGGTCGCCGGTCCGAAACCGTTCGACCAAGCGCCGGGGCGCTTCCCTGAACGTGTAGTCCTCGTCCTCGCAACGGGCGAACACGGAAGTGTGGACGTACACCCGGAGCGTCGGGTGCTCGGGCAGCGGCGCCATGCGGCCGGAAACGGGGGCGCCGACCGGGGTTGCCTTGGCGCTGTCACTCATCGTTCCGGAAACCGCCGATGATCTCCGCAAGCAGGCCCTTGCTTGCGGCCTCGGCGGCCAGGATGTCGGCCTGGATCTCCGCCAGCGGCCGCATCGGCTCGGGCTTGTAGAAGTAGCGGTTGAAGCTGATCTCGTAGCCGGTCTTCACGGTGCTGGAGTTGTACCACGCATCGGGGGCCCAGGGCAGAACCTCCCGCTTCAGGAACGCCTCGATGCCGCCGTCTTCCTGCAGCGGGATCTGCTCCGTGTCGCGGAGGTCCGTGTCGGGCTCGTACTCGACGACGGCCGGCCGGCCTTCGATTTCTGTCTCGAACAGGCCGCGAAGCGGGTCCGCCTCGACGCCTCGCTTGTAGACCTTCCGGATCACCGGCGGCGCACTCTCGCCCCGGCTGCCGGTCGCCTTGAGTTCGCGGATCTCCGCTGCCTTGTACGCCCGGCCCGCCTCGATGCCTTCGACGCGAAGCGGCCGTTCGACGGTCACCTTCCAGTAGCCGAACGCCTCGTTGTCGAAGATCCGGCTCTCCTCCGTCTCCTCGAAGGCGAGGAAGGCGTCGCAGATGCCGGCGATGTCGTCTTCGCCGAGCTCGCAGTTCTTCTTGCCCAGGTTCTTGCGCAACGGGCGGAACCGCTTCGTCGCGTCGATCAACTGGACCTTGCCCCGGCGCTGCTCCGGCTTGCGGTTCGTCAGCACCCACACGTAGGTGGCAATGCCGGTGTTGTAGAACATGTTGAGCGGCAGGGCGACGATCGCTTCCAGCCAGTCGTTCTCGATGATCCAGCGGCGGATGTTGCTCTCGCCCTGACCGGCGGCGCCGGTGAACAGGGAACTGCCGTTGTGGACTTCGGCGATGCGGCTGCCGAGCGGCGTGTTCCGCTTCATCTTCGAGAGCTTGTTGGCCAGGAAGAGCATCTGGCCGTCGCTGCTGCGGGTGACGAGGGAGTACTCCGGGTCGCCGTCGTGCTCGATCAGGAAGCGGGGGTCACGCAGGTCCTTCTTGCCACCCATGCGCTGGAGGTCCGTCTTCCAGTTCTTGCCGTAAGGCGGATTGGAGAGCATGAAGTCGAACTCGCGGGACGGGAAGGCGTCGTTGGAGAGAGTGGAGTGTTCCGGCCCGCCGACGATGTTGTCGGCGGCGGCGCCTTCGCCCTTGAGCAGCAGGTCGGCCTTGCAGATGGCGTACGTTTCCGCGTTGATCTCCTGGCCGAAGAGGTGGGTGGACACCTGTTCTCCCTGCTCCTCGGCGAGTTCTTGCAACACGTCCTCCGACACGGTCAGGATGCCGCCGGTGCCGCAGGCGCCGTCGTAGAGCGTGTAGGTGGCCGACCGGATCCGGTCGGCTATGGGCAGGAAGACGAGGTTCGCCATCAGCTTGACGGCGTCGCGCGGAGTGAAGTGCTCTCCGGCCTCCTCGTTGTTCTCCTCGTTGAAGCGGCGGATCAACTCCTCGAAGATCGAGCCCATGCCGTGGTTGTCGAGGCCGGGGTGCTTCACCGAGCCGTCGGCGTTCATCTTGGGTTCGGGGCCTAGGTTGATCTCCGGTGAGGTCAGCTTCTCGATCAGCGTGCCGAGCGCGTCGGCACGGGAAAGCCGCGGGATCTGGTTGCGGAACTCGAAGTTGTCGAGGATGTCCTGGACGTTCGGCGAGAAGCCGTTCAGATAGTCCTCGAAGTCGGCCCGGAGCCGCTGCCGGCCGGCACGGGCGCGGAGGTCGCGCAGCGTGTACTTTGACGTGTTGTAAAAGTCCTGCTTCGCGGCATCCCGCAGCGTCGAGTCCTGGTCGACGACTTCGAGTTCGTCGAGCGTCGCCTTCACCTGCAGGACGTGCTGCTTGCGCGGTTCGAGCACCGCGTCGAGCCGCCGCAGCAGGGTCATCGGCAGAATGACGTCGCGGTACTTGCCGCGCACGTACAGGTCGCGGAGGACGTCGTCGGCGATGCCCCAGATGTAGCCCGTGACCCAGCCTAGGGAAGTCCTAGTCATGGGGCTTCGCTTCCACGCTCGCACCTCCGGCTTTCGCTTGCGGCGACAACTCGTTAGGTCCTTGTAGATGGCCCGATCCGAGAAAGGGGCGGCGGTGCGGCTAAGGAGACTACTCGAATTGTGTTCTTCATCCGAACCGGTAGAACTCAGAAGGTAAACGAGTTCAGGGCCTGGGCTGCACGTTGCAGGTTCCAAGGTTCATTCAAGTCTGCTTCCAGCTTCCTTCTGAGCTCTTCATCTGACGTGGGCTTCTGGAACAGCTCGTGTCGCCACCGGAGAGCAGAGAACTTCAGTTCGATGATCTCGTCGTCTGCTTCCTTGATAGTGCCCCGCTCAATCCGGCGGAAGAGCCCCGGTCGTGTGACTCGTATCACGCTAATGAGCACACCCGCGGGGCCGAAGCGAGAGAAGCCTCTACCATCGACCGCTGCAAGTACGATGACGTTCCGTACGACGTGTTCCATCGTCCTTAGGGTCAGCTGCTCGGATGCTGCCAGCGAACAAAGCGCCTCGAAACCCGTCTCCGTCTCGTGGCCGCCCATCTGGACGCTCTTCCTCCACAGTCGACGCGCGTACACGCGGGTCTTGTCATCCGAGTACCGAGCCGACCGCTGTTCTGGGAGTTGAACGCGCAGATCGAAGAACTTCTCAAGGTAGCGTTCCGCTGCCACGTCGCCGTAGGCAGCCTTTACGGATTTCCCAAGTTCGGGAAGGTTCGTCACCAAGACGAACGCGACACCCGGAGAACCGAAAACGTGCTTGATCCGCTCAAGGACGTCGAGTGCGAAGTCGGGCCTGCAACGGTCCAACTCGTCGACAATTATGACGAAGCGGCGGTGCGGCGGGCCGTTAACGCCGCTCGGGTCGGCAGCCTCTGACGTCGACTGGGGTTCTTCCCCGCCTGTCGCCCCTGCTATTGCCGCCTCGGCGAGTTTCTGCAGTGTGGTTTGGAAGTCCTCCACCGCATCTCTACGTGCTTGAGCGTTGTTGATCCAGGTCTCAAGCTCGGAGGTCATCTGCCCCATCGCCTGTCCCATCTCGTCGGCTATCCCGGTGAGATCTATGCCCGGGACGAGGCCGCGGCCGACTCCCCTCGCCAAGGCGATAGCAGCGGCCTTTGCTGCCTTGGTGCTGAAAGACGACCGGACCTCTGTCGGAAGGCCTTCTGCGGCTGCGAAGTGGTAGACGGCATCTATGATTGCCAGGAACGCGTCGTCCTGGAAGTCGGAAGAAAAGGCGTCAAGGTAGAGGACGGCGTGGCCACGTTGCCTTAGCAGTCCGGCCCACTGGCGAGCAAACACCGTCTTTCCTGTTCCCCAGTCGCCGTCCACGAGCAGCACAGGATCGTCGGGCACGGTTTCCAGAAGGTTGGCGAGACCTTGGCCGAATGGCTCGTACCCGAAGATGTCGGTCTCTTCGGTGAATCCATCCAGCTTGTCGATATGTGGTTCGTGGGAACTCCAGTGCATGGCGTCAATCTCTTGCGTGTGTTACTCGACTATCACGCGCGTTGGGGCCTAGAGGTCCGACAGGAGCCACCAGGGTATGAGGCAACAGAGGAGAGGCCCGTAGCGCTGCTTCTGGCTCGTGCTTTCACCTCAACGTGCGATCGACTGTGACGCACCGGCGGCACATTGGTGTTCATCAGGCGCGCGGGGCTTGTCCTCGAAGTTTGAGTGACACTCCTCTTGGATCGCGTTGCTGGTTGGGCATGGTCTTCTCGCCTTGCTTCTTCCGGCTCGCTTGATTGGGGTGTGCACGTGCGAGGTCTAGGCCGAAGTTCTGAGCGGCAAAGCGGCAATTCCGTTGTGGGTACGGGGGTTGTCGTGGGTTCGGATGTGTCCGGTACTGGGTACGGTCCTTTCAGGTTCGTACGCCGAGGAGTCTGAGAGCCTCCTGCTGGAGCGGCGTCGGCCGGGCCAGGATGTTGGCGATCGCGTCGTTGTTTCCGGGCGTCCTGACGCGGTTTCTGGTGAGCGTGGCAAGGTCTTCGATGAGTGTCTGGAAGCTGTGCACGGGCAGTCCGTCGGGGGTGCAGCCGGAGTTGGCCTTGATCTTCGCGGCGTTGGATTTCCGCGCCGGTTCGACGGGCGAGGCGCGTTCGTCGGTCTTGGCGTGGTCGTCGAAGAGGATGGTTGCGAGGCGTTTTCGCATGTGCCACTCGACGTAGTAGGCGAGGACGCAGAGGAGGACATGTGCGCGCACGCGTCCGGCGAGCCGGTGATGCACGGGTCGCACCTTGAGGTCGACGCTCTTGAGGCTGCGGAAGACCCGTTCGACGTGGCTCAGGCTCTTGTAGGAGCGTACGGCCTCGTCGGCGGGCAGGTCGTCTTCCGGGACGTTGGTGCGGATGACGTAGAGGCCGTCGAGGGCGGCCTCCCGGGCGATGCGCTCCTGGTTGCGGCGCCAGTTGAAGCCGTCGTCGGCGATCTCGACGTCGTAGTGCTTGGCGACCTTGTACTTGCGCAGGGCGCGGTCGGCTCTGACAGCGATGGCTTCGCTGCCGCGCAGCGGCCTGTTCTTTCGCTTCGTGGCCTTCTCGACGGCTTCGAGGAGCTCGTCGGTCATGTCGAGCAGTTCCAGGCGCTTGCGGCGGCGCTCGGCGGCCAGAAGCGGGTTTCGGCACACGATCAGCCGCTCCTTGGGGTACAGCTCCGGGACGCTGATCTCGGCCATGTCCCGCCGGTCGAAGAGCGACAGTTGCAGGTGCCCCTGCTCGGCCAGGGTGCGGATCGCAGGTGCGCGCAGGGCGCTGATCCAGTCCAGGCCGGAGGGTTGGAGGTCTTCCTCGATGCGGGCGTTGGTGATCAGTCCGCGGTCGCCGACGACGATGACCCGGTCCAGCGAGAAGCGGCCGCACAGTTTCCGCGCTTGGCTGCCCAGGGCGCCGGGATCGGCGGTGTTGCCCTCGAAGACCTCGACCGCTGTCGGGCATCCCTCCCGGTTCGCGAGCAGGGCGAGGACGATCTGGAGCTTGCCCCGCTTCTTGTCCCTGGAGTAGCCGTGTCTGGCCAGCGGACACTTGCCGCCCTCGAGGTACACCGAGGTCAGGTCGCAGAGGACGAGCGAGCCGTTCTCGAGATGCCGCCTGGCGAGACCGCGTTCGATCTTCGGCTGCCGTTCGAGCAGCCAGTCCATGGCGTCGTAGAGGTCTTCGGCCGAAGCGTCTTCGACGCCGAGTTCTTCGGCGAGGGTGTGGTTGGCTGTCTCGCTGGCGAGTCCTCGGGCGGTGGCGAGCTTGGACCGTGGTTCGAGGATGCGGGCGGCGATCATGGCGACGGCGAGGGCTCGTTGTCTGGAGGGTTTGCGGTCGATCAGTCTTTCGAGGCCGAGCTTCCTGATGGTGCCGAGGGTGGCGGCGACGTGTCCGTGTGGTTTGGCCCGCAGGATCTGGAAGGCGTCGTCGAGGGAGGCGAGGGCTACGCCGCCCTTGAGGAGCGTTCTGATTCCCTCGACGACGTCGTCCGGCAACCTGGAGAGGTTTGCGATGGTGCGTTTCCTGACCTTTCCGTCGCGTCGGTAGGACTCTCTCAGCAGCACCGCGGGCGGGGAGTTGCGGTTGGGTACGCGTTCGATGTACATGGCTTCGCATTGTAGACGACAAACCGCACTGTGTCTATCTCCATTTTCACCATTACATGGCTACGAATGACAGCGTAAACGCTGTGCCCGACGGCCCTAAACCCAACCGCGACAAGCCCAAACGCACCACGCGAACCCGTGGAACGCTCAGAACTTCGGTCTAGGGAGTCAGTCGGGTCGGGAGGGAGCTGCTAGCTGAAGTTGCCGCACCTTCGTTGGGAACTGAGGCACACGGGGCGGCGACGATCATCGGGAGGGAAACGCGTCGGGCGCAGCAATTGGAACGGCGGCTTAGTGCGGGTGCGCGGCTGCGGTGTTGCCTACGCCCACAAGCCCCGAATCACCTCGCCCTTGACCAGCTCTCTCGGCTGGTCCAGGTGATTCAGGATCTCCATCGCCGGATCGATGCCCAGCGTGTAGTACACGGTCGCCAGCAGGTCGTTCGGGTGGACCGGCTTCTCGCGGGGGGCGGAGCCGGTCTCGTCGGACTCGCCGTAGAGCTGGCCGCGGGAGACGCCGGCGCCGGCCACCAGGGCGGTGTAGCAGTAGGGCCAGTGGTCGCGGCCGTCCGGGGAGTTGCTGTTGCCGGAGGTGCTGACGCCGAGCCTCGGTGAACGGCCGAACTCGCCGACGGCGACGACGAGGGTCTCGTCGAGCAGGCCGCGGTCGTCCATGTCGGAGAGCAGCGCCGAGAGCGCGCGGTCGAGGACGGGGCAGTGCAGGTTGCGCAGCGGAGCGAAGTTGGCGGCGTGGGTGTCCCAGGAGTCGACTTCGGGGTTGCCGTTGGCGACGGCGGGCCAGTTGAGCTGAACGAAGCGGGTGCCGGCCTCGATCAGCCGCCGCGCCATCAGGGCGCCCTGGCCGAAGGTGTTCTTGCCGTAGCGCTCGCGCATCTCGTCGCTCTCGTTGGCGAGGTCGAAGGCCTGGCGGGCCTTGCCGGAGAGGACGAGGTCGTAGGCCTTCTCGTAGTACTCGTCGAGGGCGGAGTCGGCGACCGCCTTCTCGAGTTCGGGAAGCGAGGCGTTCAGGCCCTTGCGGAGCTCGAAGCGGCCGGCGAGGCGCTCGGGCGAGGTCTCCTCGCGCAGTTCCAGGTCGCTAAGCGCGATCGGCTGGTTAGGATCCTGGTAGAGGCGATACGGGTCGTAGGCCTTGCCGAGGAAGCCGGCGGCGCCGCCCTTGCCGATGACGTTCGACTCCTGGAGCGGCCTCGGCAGCTCCACGAAAGGGAGCATCGCGTCGTCGAGAGGCTGGAGCTTGGAGACATGGGAACCGGCGGTGGGGAAGTCGGCCGGGGTGGGCGGTTCGAGCTGTCCGGAGGGCGAGACCCGATCCGGCGGATAGCCGGTCAGCATCTGGTAGATCGCCGCGGTGTGGTTGAAGAGCCCCTTCGGGGTGTAGCTCATCGAGCGGATCAGGGTGCACTTGTCGACGTGATCGGCGAGCAGCGGCATCGTCTCGGAGAGCCGGATGCCGGGGATCTTCGTGTCGATGGCGCCGAACTCGCCGCGGATGTTCGAGGGCGCGTCGGGCTTCGGGTCCCAGATGTCGATGTGGCTGGGGCCGCCCTGCAGGAACAGCAGGACGACGGACTTCGCGCTGCCGAAGCCCTTGCCGCCGGCGAAGGCGTCAGCAGCGGCGGTTGCGGCGTGCGCGTCGCGGAGCGCGAGCGTCTGGCTGAGAGAGATGCCGAAGATGCCGAGCGAGCCGACGCGGAGGAACTCCCGCCGGGTCGGGCCGTCGCAGGTGTGGCCGGACTGTCCTGGGATGACGAGCATGTCGGGGCTCCTTTGCGGCTGCGAACTGGCGCTTACGAGTTGAAGAGGAAGGCGTTCGAGTTGAGCAGCGCCCACATCAGGTCCTGGGCGGCGGCGGTGCGGCTGCCGGCGGCCTCGAAGTGACCCTCGGCGAGCGCGGATTCCTCGTCGGTGGGGTAGCGGCCGAGGGTGGCGAGATAGAGCTCGGCGATCAGTTCCTCGTTGTCGCGCCCGGAAAGCACCAGGTTCGCCACCCTGCCCTCCGGGTCGGCGATCGCGTCGGCGATGACGGAGCCGTTCAGCAGGCTCAGCGCCTGCGGCAGGCTCATCTCCGTCTTCCGCTCGCACTCGCAGGCGGTTTCGCGGTCCGGCTTGCCGAACAGGCCGAGGAAGCCCTCGATCCCCATGCTCGCCGTCATCACGTGCGGGTCGGGCAGCGCCGTCGCGTCGAAGTCCTCGGGCAGGGTGTCGATCTCGAACCGGGAGCCGGTGGCGCGGGCGACGGCGTCGGCGAGTTGCTCGGCGCTGAGCCGTCGCGGTTCGTGATGGGAGAAGTTGATCCGGTCGTCCTCGTTCCATTCGTTCGTGCGGAACGATGCCTGGTAGGCGCGCGACGTGGCGATCGTCCGCATCAGGTGGCGGAGGTCGAAGTCGTTCTCGATCAGGTCGGCGGTCAATGCGTTGAGCAGATCCGCGTTCACGGGCTGGTTCGAGGCGCGGATGTCGTCGACCGGGTCGATGATCCCCCGGCCCATGAAGTAGCTCCAGACGCGGTTCGCGATCGCGGGTGCGAAGTACGGGTTTTCCGGCGACGTCAGCCATTCGGCGAGCGCGGCCCGGCGTCCCAGGCCCTCGCCGAGGTCCGGCGCGCCGTCGACCGGCACGAGGTACTTCGGCGGTACGACCGCGTTCGTCTTCGGGTGCAACTGCTCGTTGTCCCGGCGCTTGTCGAAGACGATCTCCTCGCCGGTGCGGAAGCCCGGGCGGACGCCGAGGCCGGCGAAGAAGGCGGTCATCTCGAAGTACTGGTTCTGGGTCCAGCGCTCGAACGGGTGGTCGTGGCACTGGGCGCAGACCATCCGCACGCCCATGAAGAGCTGGGTCGTGGTCTCCATCGCCTCCTTCGGGTCGCGGGCGGCGCGGTAGTAGCTGGCGGCCGGCTGGTCGAGGGTGCTGCCGGAGGCCGTGACCAGTTCGCGGACGAGCTGGTCGTAGGGCCGGTTCTCCTCGATCGCTTCGCGCAGCCAGCCGCGGAAGGTGAGCATGCCCTTGTAGCTCATGAACTTCCGGTTGCTGCGCAGCAGATCGCCCCACTTGAGCGTCCAGTGGTCGACGTACGCGTCGCTCGCGATCAGTTCGTCGACCAGGCGGTTCCGCTTCTCCTGGGTCGCCGCGTCGTCTTCGAGGAACGCGCGCACCGCCTCCGGGCCCGGAATCCGGCCGGTGAGGTCGAGCGAGGCGCGGCGCAGGAACGCCGCGTCGTCGACCGCGGCCGAGGGCAGAACCTCGATCCGCTGGAGCTTCGTGTCGATCAGCTCGTCGATGTAGTTGGCCTGGGGAAGGGCGGTCCACTCGAAGCCCTCGCGGCCGCTGAGGACGGTGACCGGGGCGGTGGTGAACTGGCCCTCGTAGCGCACGAGCAGCGTGCTCTCTCCGCGGCGCAGACCCGTGGCGAGGGGGCCGGAGGGCGTTTCCTCGATCGCCATCGTCTCCGTGTTGCTGCTCGTGATGTGGGCCTCGCGGGTCACGTCGCGGCTGCTGCCGTCGCCGTAGTGGGCGATGACGATCGTCTGCTGGCTCATCCCGGGCCGGTGCATGAAGACCTCGCCGGGATGGATCGTCAGGCGCTCGACGCGGTCGGTGGCCGGGTCGCCGTAGGGAACGCCGCCGGAGATCCAGTCGAGGATCTGGTTGTAGTAGCGCGAGCCGTGGTCGAGCCGCAGGCCGCCCTCGTGGGCCACCTGCATCGTCGGCTTGGCGAGCATCAGGGAGCGCGCGGGCTCGGCGCGGTTGAAGCGCCGGCCGGACATGTCGTAGAGGAGCGACTGGTAGTCGAACTCCGGGTCGTAGCCGCGCAGCGACAGCTTGAAGCCGTTCTTGCCCTTGGCCGCGCCGTGGCAGGTGCCCGTGGAGCAGCCGATCTTGTTCATGGCGGGCAGGACGTCGCGGACGAAGGTGACGGGGGGCGCGGCGTTGGTGGCTGCGGCCGCCCGGACCGTGACCGGTACCGTGGCGGCGAGGCCGCCGGCGTGGATGGCGAGGGAGCCGTTGCCGGAAGTGGTCGGTGTGAAGTAGCCGTCGTCGCCGCGCTCGACGGGGGCGCTGGTCGTGTCGACTTCGGCTTCGCCGGTGAGGTCGATGCGTTCGCCGCTTTCGAGGATGCCCGTGACGAGGAGGTTGCGGCCGTCGCGGGGGTTGTCGAAGGTGAGTTCGGCGGGGTGGATGAGGAGGTCGGCGGGGGTTTGGGCGTCGGTGGCGGCCGGGAAGGCGGAGGCGGTGAGAGCGAGGAACAGAAGCACGGCTCGGGCTCGCCACTTCGCGGCATCGCGCCCGGTGCCGGCCGGAAGGCCGGCGCACCGACAGTCGGCCTGGCCGGGTGTGTCGAGACGTGTCATCTGGCCTTCACCTCCATTCGCGCGCTCACCGGCACCGTAGTGTAGGCGGAGCGGACTTCTCGTTCGCCGGCCAGCCAGGACGACGAAGTGATCAGGAAGTCGTAGTCACCGGCTTCCACCTGCTCGGACGCTTCGCAGGCGAGCCGGAACTTGCCGTCGTCCTCGACCTTGACTTCGGTGCCCTCGCAGAGGACGCCGGTGGGCAACGCGTCTGCGCGCAGTTCAACCGGCTGCCGGAAGCTCTCTTCACGGTGGAGGACGCCTTCCACCGTGCCCTTTCGGCCGGACTTGACGGTCGCTCCGGTGACCTCGATCCGATAGCCGGGGACGATCTCGAGCGTCACGCCGGGCGTATAGAGCCGCTCGGGGCGGCCGCCCACCGTGACTTCGCCGGTGAGGGTCACGGTGTACCGGTCGAGCTGGGTGCCGTCGCTGCTTCGGATCAGTTTGCTGCCTTCGGGCTTGTTGTAGTCGGTCTTCTCGGTCGTCTCGACCCGGAACTCGCCCACGCCCACGCCGATCAGGGCACTGACGACCATGGGCGGTCTGGTCGCGGTCTCTTCGCCCGGCGGGGCTTCGTACTTCCACTCGAAGTCGAACGGCATGCCCTTGACCAGCCTCACCGTCGCCGGTTCCAGAGTGGTCAGCCGGGGCCCGGGCTTGCCGGTGAGCAGCACGGGCAGCCGGCTCTCCAGCCACGGAGCGCTGAACGAGCGCTCGGCCTCCGTCGTGTAGCTGCGGCCGTCGCCAGCGCGCACGCTGGTCACGCTTCCCGGCAAGGTCGCCCGCCGGCGGATCACGGTGCCGTCCTCGAGCACGCCTTCGCCCCAGATCTCGAGGTCGAAGCGGCGGCGCGGAGCGTCGAGGTCGGCGGTGACCAGGATCCGGCCGGAGCGCGCCAGCGTGCGGGTGTCGAGGTCGCGCACTTCCCGGGTGATCCATCCGTCCCGGGCCTCGATTCCGGCGGGCGGTTCCTTGACATGGAGGCGGATGGGGCCGAGATAGCCGCGGCGCACGGCGCCGACGTCGATCGGCTTCGAAGCGCCGCCGTTGAGCGTCAACTGGGCCGTGCTCAGGCGCAGCTCGAAGTCGGGGCCGTTCGCGGTCGCCGTCAACCGGTAGCCGAAACGCGGACCGCCGCGCCCCACCAGGTCTTCGACCGTAACGTGCAGCTCGTCCACCCCTTCCGGCGTCTCGACCACGACCCAGGGATCGAATGAAGTGGCGGTGGGCGATAGCAGGCGGAAGGTGTCCGGGTCGGGGATGTCGTCGCCGGAGGACGCCAGGAACTCGCCGTCCGGCGTCGTGACGGTCAGCACGCCGAACAGGTCGGAGGAGCCGAGCGCGGTTCCCTCGACTTCGATCAGGAGCTTCCGGCCCGGCTCGGCGGCGATCCGGTAGCGGTCCACCTCGCCGGCGTCGTCGATTCGCCCGTTGACGACCACGGGCGTGTCGAGGGCCTCGCCGCCGGCCGTTTCACTCTCCAGCACTTCGGGATGGCTTCCCACGACGACCCGGAACGGCAGGGCCGAGCTGGCCTTCGAGGCGACGGACGGGCCGACGACGTCGAAGGCGTTCTCCGTATCGACGGCACGGGCGATCTCCCTGGTGGCGGCCGCGCTGCCGCCGCTGAGCCCGAATCGCGTCTCCTCGCCGCGGCGCGCCCCCAGCGGGAAGACCGCGTCGGCGTACTCGTAGTCCTCGGCGGAGATCAGCTTCAGGCGGTAGAAGTTCCGCCTCTGGTTGCTGAATCGGGCGTCGTGAACTTCGATGACGTACTCCCCGGCCTCGGGCGGCTGCCAGTCGAGGCGGGCGTCGACGTCGATGCCGGGTCCCTCCTGGTTGAAGGCGATCTCGCTACCTTCGGTGTCGAGCAGCCGGAGCACCGGGTCGATCGCCGAACCGGCGCGCCGCGCCTCGACCTCCAGCACGATCCGCTCGCCGGCTTCTGCCCGGAAGCGATAGCGGTCCCGCTCCGCACCGTCCAGCGTGCCGTTGACCACGACCGGCAGTGCGTCGATGCGCGGCGGCTCGCTGGCGGCGCTGCTGTCGCGGATGCCGTCGCGCAGGCTCCGTTCGGAGACTTCGGACACCGTGTCCACCCGGAACAGCAGGGCGTTCGACAGGCCGTCCTCGCTTATGGCGCGCAGCGGGTAGAGCCCCGGCTCGGCGTCGGCGTCGATCTCCACCAGGAAGACGGCCGCCTCGAGGTTGCGGTCGTTCGGCCGCCGACGTTTCTGGAACCGGTCCTCGTCGGCGGCCTCACCGAGACGGGCGAACGAACCCGGCAGCGTACTCTCGATCTCCAGTTCGCCCGCGACGCCGTAGCCCTCGATGACCAGCCGCAGGGCTCGCCCCTGCTGGCCGCCGTGCGGATGCATGTCGACGAGATTCGGCGGCGGCCCCGCGGCGCCGGCGGCCGTGGCGATGGCGATGCCGGCAAGCCCTAGCGCGGCAGAAAGTGCAGAAGCCGGCGCTTCGCGCCGGATGCCGGCGGGGACGCCGGCGCACCCAGTTTCGGACGCGCAGGCGACCCCAGGCGAGAACAGCCAGCGACTGCTCACGGCGCGCCTCCGGCGGCTGTTTCCCCCTGGGGAGAGCCTTCGAGCGGCACGGGCACGAACTCATGCAGCAGTTCGCCGTCGCCGGCGCGGTGGATCCTCAAGCGACCGTCGAAGCCGGCGGTGGCCAGCTCCGCACCGCCCGGGTCGAACGCAAGCGTGTAGATGCCCGCGGTGTGGCCGGAAGCCGTCGCGGTTCGCTCGCCGGTCTCGAGGTCGTAGATCGGCACCGCCGCCGCCGCGCCTCCGACCGCGAGACGTGTGCCCCGCGGGTCGACGGCGAGGGCGAAGATCTCCCCGTCCTGGCGCTCGAACTCCCGGACCAGCGTCGAGTCGTCGGCGATCAGCATCTTCCGGGCGCGGTCCATCCGGTAGTAGTAGGGCACGCGGTCCTCGCCGCCGATCACGACCGCCTCGATTCGCGGGTTCCGGACGACCGCCGACAGCTCGCCGCGCAGCAGGTTGATGTTCTCGACGAAGGCGCCGCTCGTGGCGTCGATCAGCTTCGCGGCCCGGTCGCGGCCGACGGAGACGATCCGCCGTCCGTCGCCGCCGAAGACGACGCCGAGCACCCAGTTCTCGTGGTGGTTCATCCGCAGCAGCTCCCGGCCGCTGGTCGCCTGGTGGATGCGGACCGTGTGATCGGCGCAGCCGATCGCGAGCCGGCGTTCGTCGGGCGACACGGCGAGGCCGAACAGCGTGTCGTAACAGAGCATGTTCGAGACCCGGAGCTCCCGGTCCTCGACGTCCCAGATCTGGATCTCGCCGAAGCGCGCCGGCGTCCCGCCGGTGGCGATCAGCCGCCCGTTCCTGAGGAACGCCAACCCCTGAATGCGTTCCGAGACGCTGCTGAAGCGGGCCTCCAGGCTGTCGCCGCTGCCGATCTTCGAGCGCCGGTGGAGCAGCACCTCCCGGTTGCCCGACACCGCCAGCCACTCCCCGTCGGCGGAGTAGGCGACCGCCGTGATGACCGGCGGCTGGCGGTAGACGATCGGCCCGGTCGCCGCTCCAAGCCGCATCTCGTCCGGCGTGTCGTCGTGAGCGCCGGCCGCGATCCAGTCAGTGATCGCGGCGATCTCCACCTCCGCCAGAGGTTCCGCCCGCATCGGCATCGCCGGCTCGATCTCGCCCCGGAGCATCTTGAGCATCCGGCTCTCATCCGGCTTGCCGGCGACGTAGGCCGAACCACTCATCCCGCCCGCCGCAAGTCCCTCGAAGCTCGTGAGGTTCAGCTCACCACCCAACTGCGCTGGCTGATGGCAGCCCTGGCAGCGCTTCTGGATGACGGGCCAGACGTCCCGGTAGTAGCTGGGGTCTTCCTGGGCAACCAACGCACCACTGAGGATCCCCAGGAGCGAACCGACGAAGGCAATGGCTGCGGCCCATGTTCGGATTCCGCCTCCGGCGGATGCCGGCGAGGGCGCCGGCGCACCCAGTGTGTGGATCTTCGCCGTACCCAGTCTGCCTCTGGATCCCAGCAAGCGAACCGAAGTCACGGAAAACAACCAGGCGAGCCTTCGTAGACCGATGACCTCCAGCCTGTCGAGGGGGCCTGAGGGGCGGCCTCCAGCGGGCTTGGAGCGAGCGACTTCCGATGCCCTGGCTGCGTCCGACAACCGACCGAAGCGAGCGGAACGAAGCGAGCGCCGCCCCCCCATTCTCCGATGAGCGCGAGCGTCCGCTGGAGGCCGCCCCTCAGGCCCCCTCGGCAGGTGGGTGAGCACCACCGCCCTACGCCAGGATCTGATCGACCACATTGCCGTGCACATCGGTGAGGCGAAAGTCGCGGCCGCCGTAGCGGTAGGTGAGGTTGGTGTGGTCGATGCCGAGGAGGTGGAGGACGGTGGCCCAGAGGTCGTAGATCGTGACCTCGTCCTCGACGACGTGGTAGCCGAAGTCGTCCGTCGCGCCGTGGATCGTCCCTCCCTTGATCCCGCCGCCGGCGAGCCAGATCGAGAAGCCGAACGGGTTGTGATCCCGTCCGTCGGCGCCCTGCTGGAACGGAGTCCGGCCGAACTCGCCGGCCCAGATGACAAGCGTCTCGTCGAGCAGGCCGCGGGCTTTCAGGTCACGAAGGAGGCCGGCGATCGGCTGATCGACCTGGAGCGCCATGTTCCGGTGGCCGACCTCGAGACCCGTGTGCTGGTCCCAGGGGTTCGCCGCCTGACCGGCGTCCGTCGGTTCCGGCAGGCAGCTCAACTCGACGAAGCGGACGCCGCGTTCGACCAGCCGCCGCGCCAGCAGGCACTGACGGCCGTAGTCCGCGGTCGTCTGGTTCGGGTGGTCCAGCGCGTAGAGCTCACGCGTCGCTTTGGTCTCGCCGGCGATGTCGCAGAGTTCGGGCACCTCGGCCTGCATCCGGAACGCCGTCTCGTAGTTGCGCACCGCCGCCTCGACGTCGGCGTGGCCGCCGAGCCGCTCGAGGAAGGCCTGGTCCATCTCCTTGACGAAGTCGAGCCGCTCGCGCTGCGCCGACGGCGCCTCCAGGGCCTGAATGTTCTGGACCGCGTCCTCGGTGTCGCCGCGCAGGATGGAGCCCTGGAACTCGGCCGGCAGGTAGCCGTTGCTGTAGATGCCGACGCCGCCGTGCGGGATGCCGGCCTGGCCGCTCTGCAGGACGACGAAACCGGGCAGGTTCTCGTTTTCGGTGCCGAGTCCGTAGTTCACCCAGGCGCCGGCCGACGGGTGGCCGACCAACGGGAAGCCGGTATGGAAGAAGTAGTTGCCCTGGGCGTGCTCGTTCACCGTGCTGGTCATCGAGCGGATGACGGCCAGGTCGTCGACGCACTCGCCGACGTGGGGGAACATGCTGCTGACCGGGATGCCGCTCTCGCCGTACTGCTTGAAGGGGAACGGCGAGGCGAAGATGTTGCCGTTCTGGTTGAACTGGGTGCGCTCGACCTTCGTCGGCATCGGCTTGCCGTGATCGCGGTCGAGCAACGGCTTCGGATCGAACGAGTCGACCTGGGAGACGCCTCCCGACATGTAGAGGAAGATGACGTGTTTGGCGCGGGCTCGCGGAGCGCCGCGGGCGGGTCCCGGCAGGAGCGCCGAGCCGAGCATGCCGTTCAGGGCAATCGCGCCGAACCCGGTGGAGACCTGGGCCAGCATCCGCCGGCGGCTCATCAGGGAACAGGTGTGGTCGCTCATCTGAGGTACATGAACTCCTTCAGGTTGAACATGGCGTGCGCGAGTCGACGCCACGCGTCGCCGCCGCCGGCGCTCTGCTCGAGCTGGTCCGCTTCCGCCTCGAGGCGCGCGATGCGGGACCAACTGCCGCGGTAGATCCGTGCCTGTTCCGCTTCCGACGGCGCTTCGATGTTGCCGAGCGCCGAGGCCGCGATGTCGGCGGGGGCCAGGACGCGGTCGTAGAGGCGGGCCTGGAGCACCCGCAGGCTGTTGTCGCCCTTGCCCGTGAACACGATGCGGCCGTCTTGGAGCTCCATCGGCAACTCCTGGCGGACGGTTTCCGCAGGGACCTCGACGCCGTCGCGGTACGCCATCCAGGCGCCGGCGGCGTTGCGCGCCAGCACGAGATGGACGGTCGGCGGGTTGGCCAGCGCTTCGTCTTCCGGCGACTCCGGCGGGCATTCCTCGCCTTCCAGCAGGCAAGCTCTCAGCCCTCGAATCGGCGCCGCGGCGACCCAAGCCTCCAGCGTGTACTCGTCGAGCGGCGGCCGGATCGGCTTCGTCGCCACGACTTCCGACGGCCTGAGCCACAGCGCTCCGCCCTTCACGGGGATGTGCCGGTCCAGCTTGAGTTCCAGGCCGCTGATCGCGTCGAAGACGCGGTTGCGTTTGGGAGACTCGTCGAACTCCCAGGCCAGCAGCGCCCGCGGCGCCGACGCCCGGTGGTAGAAGCGCAGGACGCCGCGCGTCTTGTCAGCGGTGAACTTGCGCAGTTCGGCCCCTTCGATACGGCGGTGCGTTGCGGCCTCGCTCCACGCTGCCACGTCCTCCTGCGCGGGCTTCCGGTCGACGGCCTGCTCCAGGAACTGCTCGGCCGCGCCGAGTTCCGCTTCGGTCGGGGGCCGGCCGAGGGCGAGCCGGAACATCGCGGCGATGCGTTCCCGGTCGCTGTGCAAATCGGGGTTCCGGGCGATCCGCTCGGCGAAGCGAGTGGCCAGATGCATGACCTGGGTGTTGTTCATCATCAGCAGGGACTGCGCGGGCACGTTCGTCTGGTCGCGCTGGCCCTTGGTCGTCACCGGGGTGGGCAGGTCGAGCGTGTGGAGCAGGGGATCCGGCTGATTCCGGATGACCTGAACGTAGACGCTGCGCCGGTTCGACCAGCCGGTTTCCGGGAGGGTCCCGCTGGCTGTCACCGGTTCGAGTTCACCGGCGGCGATCAGCATCGAGTCGCGCACCGCTTCGGCCTCCAGGCGGCGCAGATGGGCGTGGGAGAGGAGGTCGTTCCGCGGGTCCCGTTCCCGGGCGGCTTCCGACGGCGTCGACTCGAGCTGGAAGGCCCGGGTCGAGGCGAGCCGCCGCACGAACTTCTTCAGGGACCAGCCGTCCTCCCGCAGCGTCGTCGCCAGGTGATCGAGGAGGGCGGCGTTCGACGGCAGCTCGCCCATCTGCCCGAAGTTGTCCGGCGTGGCGACGATGCCGCGGCCGAAGGTGTGGCCCCAGAGACGGTTCGCGATGACGCGGGCCGTAAGCGGGTTGCCGGGATCGAGGACGCTTTGGGCCAGCGCCAGGCGCGGGTGGACCGACTCGGCGTAGGGCTCGGGGTCGATCGCTTCGAGGAAGCGCTGCGGCACGGGCTCGCCAAGCCGCCGGTGGTTGCCCCGCTCCATCAGCGGCTGGTCGAAGCGCGGGCCGGCGAGCACCGCGGGGGAGCGGGTCGGCACGGGGATCGCCTCCTCGAGCTGCCTGATCCTGTCGACGATCGGCCGCGCTTCCGGGACATCGCCGAGGTCGTTCGGGAGCAGGCCGCGGCGCACGAAGCTCGCCAGGAAACGGGCCTGGGCGTCGGTCATCGAACCGTCGCGCCAGGCCTCGGCGGCGCCCTGAACCGCTTCGCCGTAGCGGGCCGCCAGTTCGCCGCGGTCGCCGGGCGCGCCTTCGATCTCGAACAGGGGCGCCGTGAACTCCGCCGGCTCGTCCCGGGGAAGCTCTCCGTCTTCGTCGAGCACGACCGCTTCGGTGATCGCGAACCAGGAACGGTCCGAGCGCCCGCCGGAACTCTCCCCGGTCATCGGGTGATCGGCAGCCGTCACCAGCTCGACGTAGGCGTGGTCGCCGTCCCAGTAGTCGAGGTCCCAGTGCTGCCAGCGCCACTTGCCGTCCGAGAGGGTCTCGATCGGATAGACCTCGCCGCGCTGGGGGTAGTTCTGGACCACGTAGCGCGCGACGGCGCCGCCGCGGCCGGCGATCCGGACCGCCAGCTTCTGCCCGGCCTCGATGAGGAACCTCGGCGAGGAGAAGGTCCCGTTGTGGCGGTTGGTGAGCGAGTGCGTGTAGACCCCGCCGGGAAGGATGTCGGCGACGATCGTCCCGCCACCCTGAGTTACTTCGTAGCTCCCGGCTTCCTGCGGCTTGGCCTCTGGAAGGCCGTTGCCGTGCCGGTACCACTGCTCGACGTCTCCGGTTCGGCTCAGGTCCCAACGCCGGACGGCGGGCGCCTGTCGCCTTGCCTCGAGTTGCTGCCCGCTCCGTTCGTAGGCGGCGGCCAGCTCCTGCCACTGCTTCCCGAAGGCCCCGCGACCGCGGATTCGACCGGCTCGAACCCAGGCATAGAGCGGGTCGTAGGGAGACAGGCCGCCCGTGAGCGCCGCGGCCCACGGGCCGTCCGGCTGCTGCAGTCTGGCCGGCACGTCGGCGGCCGCTTCGAGCCATGCGTCGGCGAGCACCTGCTTCAGTTCGTCCTTGAGCCGCACCAGATCGTCCCGGTGTGCGTTCCGGCGCTCCTCGTTGTCGATCGTCTGAACGCCCGGGCGGCCGTTCACCATCGTGCCGTAGAGGGCGTAGAAGTCGGTCTGGCTGATCGCGTCGAACTTGTGGTCGTGGCAGCGGGCGCAGGCGACCGTCATCCCCAGGAACGCCTTGGAGACGACGTCGATCTGGTTCTCGGTGAAGCGAACCTGTTCGTCGAGGGCGTCGGTAGGGCCGAAGCCGTGCAGCACGAAGCGGTACTGGGCGATGCCGATCGCCGACTCGTTGATCCCGAGTTCCGCGTTGATTCGCGGCTCGTCGAGCAGGTCGCCGGCCAGGTGTTCGCGGATCAACTGGTCGACGGGTACGTCGGCGTTCAGAGCCCGGATCAGGTAGTCGCGGTAGCGCCAGGCGTAGGGCACCGGCGGGTCGCCCTCGCTGCCGTGCGTCTCGGCGTAGCGGACCCAGTCCATCCAGTGCCGGGCCCAGCGTTCGCCGAAGGCCGGGTCGGCGAGCAGCCGGTCGACTTCGTCCGCGACCGCGGCGTCCCGGTCGATGGCGGCGCGGCGCTCGAAGTCGTCGACCTGCGCCGGCGTCGGCGGCAGGCCGGTCAGCACGTAGGAGAGTCGCCGCATCACGGTGCGCGGCTCGGCAAGCGGCGCGGCCTCGAGCCCGGCGTCGGCGATGCCGCGGGCGAGGAACCGGTCGATCGCGTTGTGCGACCAGTCCGCATCGGCGACGTCGGGAGGTTCGGGCTGGGTGATCGGCTGCAGGCTCCACCAGCTCTTCCGTTGCTCCAGCGTTGCCTGCCAGGACGTGACCTCCCTGAGCGCTTCGGCCGAGGGCGGTTCGTCCCGCGGGTCGGGCGCGCCGATCTCGATCCAGCGCTCGAAGTCGGCGACCACGTCGTCGGGCAGCTTCGCTCCGCCCAGCGGCATCCGGAAGTCGAGACTCGGGTGCCGCATCGCCCGCAACAGGAGGCTGCTGCGCGGCTTGCCCGGCTCGATGGCGGGGCCCCGCATGCCGCCTTCGAGCATGCCTCCGCGGTAGTCCAGCCGAAGTCCGCTTTCCGCGATCTCCGTGCTGTTGTGGCAGGTGTAGCAGTGCTCGACCAGGACCGGGCGGATCTTCTGCTCGAAGAACTCGAGATTCTCCGGGGCGAGTTCCGACGCGGCAGCCGCTCCCGCGCCGAGCAGTAGCGCGGCCAGGATCACGGCGCCCGAGCGCAGCGGAAACCTCCGTTTCGGGTTCATTGGAACACCGTTCAGTCTACAACGCGGGTCGACCTTTCGTAGCGGTCGATCACACTTCCCGTCACGCTCTCGCGGATGATCCCGAACAGCTCGCCGCGCCAGCCGCGTCCCTTCGATATCTCGGTCGAGATGACGACGACGACCATGTCCTCGGCCGGAGAGACGTAGATGTACTGGCCGCCGTAGCCGCTGGCGATGTAGGCGCCTCGTTCCCGCGGCCCCCTGAGCCACCACAGGTAGCCGTAGCCGCCGTAGATCCGGCCGCGTCCCCGGGGGGCGGCGAGTCCGGCGGGGCGGGTCGACTGGTCTACCCACTGCCAGGGCAGCAGTTGCTCGCCGCCCCAACGGCCGCGGTTCAGGTAGAGCTGACCGAACTTCAGCATGTCGAGCGGCCGCATGGAGAGGTTGTTGCCGCCGACGTGGATGCCCTGCCGGTCGCGTGCCCAGGCCGAAGGGCCGATTCCCAGCGGGTCGAAGAGGTGCCGGCGAGCGAAGTCGTGGGTGCTCCGGCCGGCGGCGCGGGAGAGGGTCGCCGAGAGCAGGTGGGTGCCGCCCGTGCTGTACGAGAAGCGGGTTCCCGGCTCCGCCTGCAACGGGCGGTTGAGCGCGGCTCGGACCCAGTTGCGCGACGCCACCCAGGAGCCGTAGTTGCCGAAGCTCGTCGACTCGAGACCGGAAGTCATCGTCAGAAGGTGGCGCACCGTGATCGCCCGCTTGGCCGGGTCGTCGAGGTCGCGGCCTTCCGGCAGCACGCCGGCGATTTCCTGGTCGAGGTCCAGCAGCCCCCGCTCGATCGCCAGACCGGCCAGGGCCGAGAGGACGCTCTTGGAGGCCGACTTCAGGTTGTGCGGCCGGTGGCCGGCGGCGCCGCGGAAGTACCGTTCCGCGACGAGTCTGCCGTGGCGAGCGACGAGGACGCCCTGCAGCCCGTCGAGCTCGCCGATCCGCTCGAGAGCCTTCTCCAGCCGTTCGGAGTCGAGGCCGACTTCCGTGGGGGTGGCGGTAAGCCAGTCGCCGGACCAGTCGTCGGCGTCGGGAGGGACCGGTAGCTGGAGCTCGACGAGGATGCCCGGGTGATCCGAGATCCCGTCCGCCTTCGTCCACTCCATCCAGAGCGGCCACCAGCCGGGGTTGCGGGCGTCGAGCAGGACGTGGTCGATGCCTCCCTCCAGGAGATCGCGGTAGCCGGCTTCCCGGAAGCGGGCCAGTGCCGGGTGGTCCCCCGGCAGGTTCAGGTCGCCGGCGACCAGGACGGGACGCTCCGGCCGGGCGACGATGCGTTCCAGGAGATCCGCTGCCTGGGCGCCGGCGAGGTCGGCGTCGCCGTTGGCGAGGTGGACACCCACGAGGTCGAACGTCAGCTCGGGGTGGTCGATCCGTGCGGTCAGCGCGATGCGGCGTTCGAAAGCTTGCCGGTCCGGCGCAAGCCGCCAGATCTTCGGGTCATCGATGGGAAAGCGGCTGAGGATGGCCGAACCCTCTTCGAAGCCCAGCCAACGGAGCGAGCCGTTGGCGCGGGCGTAGACGGCGTGGAAGCCGAGTTCCTCAGCCAGGCGGTCGGCGAGACAGCCTTCGCCCACCGTGCACCAGGCCTCCTGCAGGACGACGACGTCGGGTTGCAGCCGCGAGACCTCCGCCGCGAGGCGGCCGGCCCGGACCGACCGATCGGAGGGACTGTCCTGGACGACGAGGCGGTCGCCGGGGTCCGGGTAGCCGTGCCAGGCGTTCAGTTGGAAGACGCGAAGCCGATCCGCTGTCGGCGCGGCCGTGGTCGAGTCCACGACTCCGACAGCCCGCGGTTCGGCCGGCGCCTGATCGGCCAGGATCCTCGTGAAGGCGGGGCTCGAGGCCACCGCCAGCAGGCCGAGGATCCCCGTCGCAATGCGGACCGCGGGATGGCCCTGACGCAAGACGAGGGCCGCCAGCGCTGCTACCGCTCCGCCGGCCGGCGCGGCGATCAACAGCAGTCGCGCCAGGTCGGGCTGGACGACGGTGAACGATCCGGCGAGCCAGGGCAGCGAACCCAGCGCGCCGGCGATGAGGCCGGCTGCCGAGGCCAGGAAGGTGGAGAGGTTGCGCGTCAAGACGGACTCCGGAAGCCCGGAAGCCTAATCCGCTCGCCTCCGGAGACCGGACGAAGTGAGGCTGGCTTGAGCCTGGAATCCAGGTGCTACCCTTAGGAGCCAAACGGGACGAGCGACATCGAGACAGCGGCGGCGCCGCGGAAAGGAGGTCCGGAATGGGCAATCGAGGAAACCCTCGGAGGATCTCTGCGACCCTTGTGCTCTGCTCGGTGCTGGTTCTCGCCGCGGGCTGCGCCGCGTCTCCGGAAGAGGCGCCCGCCCCCGAGGTGGACCCGAGGGCCGAGGCCGAGGCCGCGTTGGGCGAGTTGGCGGCCAAGTACCTTCAGGCCGTCAACCGGGGCGACGCGGATGGACTGGCGGTGCTCTACACCGAGGACGCGATTCGGCTTCCTTCGGACGGCCGGCGCATCGAGGGCAGGGACGCCATCCGGTTGTTCGCCGCCGCGGACTACGCCGACACCGACTGGGACATGCAGCTTCGCGTCGACGACAGCGACTACAGCGGCGATCTGGCCTTCGTGCGGGGCACGTACGCCCTCACCCTCACCTCGAAAGAGGATTCGTCCGTCGTCTACCAGGAAGTCGGCAAGTGGATGGACGTGATGAGCCGCGGAGAAGACGGTTCCTGGTTGATCGCGCGGGAGATCTCGAATCGGGATCATCCGCCGGGCCAGATGCCGGCGGACGCGATGCCGCAGGAGGAGGGTTGATCATGAAGAGCACGACCCGCTGGCATAAGCGTCCCGGGATCAGCCTGCTGGCTGTCCTTCTGGTCGGCTTCGTCGTCGTTGCCTGCCCGCCGGTCGAGGAGGAGGTGGCCGAGGATCCGAACGCGGTCGAACCCAGCCGCGGCGACGAGGACGCCCTCAACGCCCTCGTTGGCGAGTTCATGGTCGCGCTGAACACGGGCGACGCGGACGCGATGGCGGAGCTCTACGCCTCGGACGCGGTCCGCATGCAGCCGGAAGGTCCCCCGATCAGCGGCCGCGAGACGATCCGGCAGAACATCTCGCAGTTCTTCGAGACCGGCAGCCTGGACGTGCAGCTTCACGTCGACGAAACGGTGTTCAGCGGAGAGTTGGCCTACGTCATGGGCACGTTCGCCCTGGGTGTGATTCCGAACGACGGATCGCCCAGGACGGACACGCTCGGACACTGGATGCGGCTGATGCGGCGCGAGCCGGACGGCAGTTGGCTCATCGCGTACGAACTCTGGAACTTCCAGGCGTAGACCGAAGTCGGCGGCTGCGGCGCGGCCGGGTATGATCCGTCGCCGCTCCTGATGTCCGAACCGTCGTCGCAGTCCCTCACCTTCATGGGCGCCCCCGGGTCGCCCTACACGCGGAAGATGCGCGCGGTGCTGCGCTACCGGCGCATCCCGTACCGTTTCCTGATCTCCGGCGCGGACGGTCGCGAGGACCTGCCGGCGGCGAAGGTCCGGCTGCTTCCCACGTTCTATCTGCCGAACGCCGAGGGCGAAGTCGAGGCGGTCGTCGATTCGACGCCGCTGATCCGGCGCTTCGAGCGGGAGTTCGAGGGGCGGTCGGTGATTCCGCCGGACCCGGTCGCCGCCTTCATCGACTACCTGCTGGAGGACTTCGCCGACGAGTGGCTGACCAAGGCGATGTTCCACTATCGCTGGGTCTACGACGCGGACATCGAGAAGGCTGGCCAGATTCTGCCCCGCTGGCGGCAGGTCGAAGGTCCCGAGGAGCACTTCCAGCAGGCGGCGAAGACGGTGTCAGAACGCCAGATCTCAAGGCTCTGGGTGGTGGGCTCGAACGAGACGACCGGTCCCGTGATCGAGGCGAGCTACCGGCGCATCCTCGAGCTGTTCCGGGATCACCTGACGGAGCGCCAGTTCCTGATGGGCAACCGCCCGGGCGCTTCCGACTTCGCGTTCTTCGGCCAGTTGACCCAGCTCGCGGCCTTCGATCCGACGCCGATGGCGGTGACCCTCGAAGTGGCGCCGCGGGTTTACGCCTGGGTAGATCGCGTCGAGGATCTGTCGGGCCTCGAACCCACCGCCGACGACTGGGTCGACCGCGAGCTTCCCGAGACTCTGCGGGCGCTCCTTGGCGAAGTCGGCCGGGTCTACGCCCCGTTCCTGCTCGCCAACGCGAAGGCCCTGATGGCTGGCGCCGAGCGCGTCGAGTGCGAAATCGACGGCCGGCCCTGGGTGCAGAAGCCGTTTCCGTACCAGGGCAAGTGCCTGATGTGGCTGCGGGAGCGGTACGGGGAGTTGGCGGCTGAAGACCGGTCAGCGGTTGACGGGCTGCTCGACGGCACGGGTTGTGAGGCGCTGCTAACCGGCGGAGCGTCGGGGCCCTAGGCCGGCAAGGGACGATCCAGTGGGGCCGGAAACGGGGGCACCGGAAGCGAGTTTCGTTCCCCTACCGGCGGAAGCCCCAGTGGTGCGTCGCGGATCAACTGGGGCTTCTACGGTTGGCGGATGCTCCCGTTCGCCTGGCTCATCTACGGTCTGGGCGCCGCGCCCTTCTACAGCTGGGGCGTCTTCCTGCCGCAGATGCTGGAGGACCTCGGCATGTCCCGGGCCGACAGCGGCTGGGCGTTCGGAATCTGGTCCTTCTGCGGCGGCGCGGTCGCGCCTCTCATTGGCGTCTGCCTGACCAGGTTTGGACCTCGGCCGGTGTTCACGGCGGGTTTCCTGACTGTGTCCCTGGCCTACTACATGACCAGCCGGGCGCAGGACCGCTGGGACGTGCTGCTCTACTTCGGGGTGTTCGCCGGCTTGACGCACACGTTCTCCACCGTGCTGCCGACGCAGACGCTGGCGGCGAACTGGTTTCTGAAGTGGCGTGCGAGTGCGATGGCGTTCCTGCTGATCGCGGCCGGCGTCATGGCGCCGTTGATCTACCGCTTCGATCACTCGCTCCTGGCCGGGGGAGGCACATGGCGGGAAGGCTGGGCGATCATTGCCGGGCTCTGCGCGGTGCTGGGCGTGTTGTCGTTCCTCTTCCTACGCAACACGCCGGAGTCGATGGGCCAGTTGCGGGACGGCGCCCGTTCGCTGGATCAACTCAAAGCGACGACAGCTCGGACCGTTGCCGAGACGCACGACGAGTGGGTCGCGCGGGATGCGGTTCGGACTCCGCAGTTCGTGCTGATGGTGCTGTGCGGCCTCGGCTACGCGGTTCCCTGGGGCGTGCTGGCCAACCACGGCAATCTGCACCTCCTGGATGTCGGGTTCGAAGGCGGTGAAGCCTCGGCCCTCCTTGGGCTCATGGTCTTCGTGAGCATCTTCGGTCGAGCCTCCGGAGCTTTGGGTGACCGGATCTCGCCGCCGCGCCTGCTGGGCGCCGCCCTGGCGATGGAGGGCACGGGCATGGCGCTTCTCCTGTTCGTCCGTACTACCACCGAGGCCCGGGTCGCCCTGATCCTGCTCGGGCTGGGATTCGGCCTTGCCTACATCAGCCAGGCGGCTACCTTTGCCCGTTTCTTCGGACGCCGTGCCTTCGCGACCACGACCGGGGTCCGTTTCGCCGTAGGCGCCGGTTTCGGTGCCACCATACCTGCTGCCACCGGTTGGGCGTTCGACACCCAGGGCACTTACGCCGTCCCTTTCCTGGCGATCGCCGCGGTGACCCTGACCGGGTCGGTGGTCGCGTTCTTCTTGCAGCCGCCGCGGAAGAAACGGGGCGCCGCAGGCTAGAGCCGCCGGCCAGGCCGGTCACGCTCCGGTGGCTGCGGGGCGCCCCTGGACATGTGTCCGCCAGGCGTCGAGCGCCCGCTGGCGGGCCGTGGCGTGGTCGACCATCGGCAGCGGATAGCTCTCGCCGAGGCGAACGCCTGCCTTCGCGAGCACGGCCTCCGGCGCCAGCCAGGGCGCGTGGACCGCACGGTCCGACAGGCGTCGCAGTTCCGGCAGCCACCTCCTGAGATACGTGCCCGCGGCGTCGTGGCGCCGCGACTGAGCCACCGGGTTGAAGATGCGGAAGTAGGGCGCCGCGTCCGCGCCGCTCCCCGCGGTCCACTGCCAACCGCAACTGTTGTTGGCCCAGTCCGCGTCGACCAGGGTGTCCCAGAACCAGTCCGCGCCGTACCGCCAGTGGATCAGCAGGTGCTTGGTCAGGAACGAGGCGACGAGCATCCGCACCCGGTTGTGCATCCAGCCCGTGGTCCAGAGCTCTCGCATCCCGGCATCGACGATCGGATAGCCGGTCTGGCCGAGCTGCCAGCGCTTCAGATCGGCTGGTGTGTCGCGCCACGGCATGCGGTCGAAGCTGGGTCGGAGGTTGCGGATACCCATCTCCGGGTTGTGGGCGAGGAGATGGTGGCTGAACTCGCGCCAGCCGAGTTCGCTCAGGAACTTGTCCCGGCCCGGTCCCGGCGGCAGCGTTTCCGCTCCGGCCGCGACCTGCCGGGGGCCGATCTCGCCGAAGTGCAGGTGCGGTGACAGTCGGCTGGTCGCTTCGATGCCCGGCAGGTCGCGGTTCTGGTCGTAGCGGTATGCGGCGTCCTTCAGGAAGCGCGTGAGACGTCGCCGCGCGCTCTCCTCTCCGGGTTGCCAGACTGCGCGGAAACCTGCTGCCCAGTCCGGCTGGTAGCACCGGAGGTTCCAGCTTTCGAGATCGTCGCTCGCCGGCCAGGTTGCCGGCGCCTCGGGCGGGGGCGGAGCGGCAACGGGAGGGCCGAACTCGTGCTCCAGGCACTTGCGCCAGAACGGTGTGAACACCCGGTACGGCCGGCCGCTGCCGCTCCGGATGTCCACCGGTTCGAACAGGAGGCTTGCCGGGAACGTTCGCGTCTCGGGACCAGTCCTGGCGCAGCGCTCCTCGATCTCCTCGTCGCGTCGCGCGATCGCCGGTTCGTAGAGCCGGTTCCAGACAACCGTCGAGGCGCCGGTTTCCCGAGCCAGCGCGGCGAGGGTCGGCCCGGCCATCCCGCGCCGGAGAACGAGCCGGCTGCCCTGGCGCCGCAGCGCCCGGTCCAACGCTTCGAGACTGCCGTGCAGCCACCACCGGGACGCGCCGCCGATCGGTCGCTCGCCTTCGGCCTCGTCGAGCACGAAGACGGGAACGACGGGCCGTCCGCTTTCGGCGGCCCACGACCACGCGGGGTTGTCGGTCAGCCGCAGGTCCCGTCGGAACCAGACGAGAATCGGCTGCGGCGGGGTTGGAGTCATGAGGGCGGAGCGTACGGCAGTTGACGGGGAAGGCACGAGGGAGCAGAGTGTCCGAGCGATGAAGCCTGCACGGAACAGGCCACCTTGGCGGAGCCGGCGTTGCGGCCGGCGCCCCCGGTATGCGGCGAGTTTCGTTTCCGCCGTTTCGGTTGGCGTCGCTCTTTCGCTGCTGGCTTCGTCGGTGGCTCCACTGCCGGCCGCAGCCGAGGACTGGCCGCAGTGGCGCGGTCCCGGCCGTGACGGCGTCTCGACCGAGACCGGGCTTGCCGGCCGCTGGCCGTCCGGAGGACCGCCCTTGCTGTGGCGCATCGACGGCCTTGGCGAGGGCTACGGCGCCGTGTCGGTGGCCGACGGTTCGCTCTACGTTCAAGGAACCCGCGACGGCCGGAGCATCGTCTTCGCCCTCGATGCGGCCGGCGGCGGCGTCCGCTGGGAGCGCGAACTCGGTTCGCGTTTGCGGGACAGTCGGGGCAACGGCCCGCGCGGCACGCCGACCGTAGCCGGTGATTCGCTCTATGCGCTGACCGGCACGGGGGACCTGGCGCGCATCCGTCTCACGGACGGGAGAGTGGCGTGGCAGCGGAACATCCTCCGGGACTTCGACCAGCGGAACATCAGTTGGGGGATCAGCGAGTCCCCTCTCGTCGAGGGCGAGTGGGTGGTCGTGATGCCGGGCGGCGACGGCGGCGCGATCGCGGCTCTCGACCGGGAGACGGGCGCCACGGTGTGGACCAGTTCCGGGCTCACCGACCGGGCCGGCTATTCGTCGCTCATCGCCGTCGACCTGGAGGAGGGCGGCGAGCCGCTGCGGGCGATCGTCGGCTTCACGGCTCGTGCCGGCGTCGGCGTGCGGGCCTCGGACGGTGAACTGCTCTGGCACTACCGCGAGCCGGCCAACCGCACGGCGAACGCGGCGACGCCGATCTACGCGCACGGCCTCGTCTTCTACACGTCGGACTACGGCACCGGCGGCGGCGCGCTCCGGGTGCGGGCGGCGGGCGACAACGTCAGCACCGCCGAGGCGTGGTTCCAGTCACGCCTCCGGAACCATCACGGCGGCGTCGTGCTCCACGAGGGACATCTCTACGGGTTCTTCGGCAGCGCGCTCGCGTGCGTGGACTTCGAAACCGGCGAAACCGTGTGGAGGGACCGCAGCGTCGGCAAGGGTTCGTTGACACTGGCCGACGGCAAGCTGTTCCTCCTCGGTGAGAGGCACCTCGCCGGCCTGGCGGAAGCGACGCCCGACGGCTACAGAGAGCTCGGCCGATTCGACGTGGACAACCGCGGCCGCCCGAGCTGGGCCCATCCGGTGGTCAGCAACGGCGTGCTTTACATCCGCAACTGGGACGAACTGCTGGCCTACGACGTTGCGGCCCCCTAGGAGCTGGCGCCGCGGGAACTGGGACTCCCCACCATTTTGCAAGTGGGTGTATCGCCCGCGATCGGTGTTGGGCGTTGTTCGGTTTTCCGCAGTCACGTCGAGCGGTGAGGCGAGCCGGTGGCTGGGTTGAGGTGGTTTCGCGGTTTGGAGTTGTCGGGTTCGCCGGGCAGTTGGGTTGAGGGTTGGGCGGGCTGATGCGGGGTTTCCGGTTCGGGGTTTCCGGTGACTGGGTTTTGTGGTGGTTGAGGTCGGGCATGTTCGCGCGCGGCGGTAGGGGCGTCGGTGTGTTCGTCGTGGCGTTCCTTCCCGGTCGGTGGGTGGAAGAGCGTGCGATCGCGGAGCATGGCGCAGGCGATGCGGAGGAGTCGATCGCCGACGATTCGCAGGGCGTGTCCGTGCGTCTTGCCTCGGGTTCGTGCGCGGTCGTACCTGGTTCGGGATTCGCTGTCTCGCTGTACGGCTACTCTGGCCCAGTGGTAGACGGCGTCGGCGAGTCTGTGGTTTCTGGCTCGGCGCTGTCGGACGGTTTTCCTGTTGCCGGACCTGACGGTGACGGGTGCTACTCCGGCGAGGCATCGCAGGGCCGCGTGGTCGCGTTGGTTCAGTGCCTGTTCGGCCTCGGTCAGGAGGGTGGCGAGTACGTGGTTTCCGATTCCGGGTATGGAGTCGAGGATGGCGGCGTCGCGGAGTTCGTCGTCGTCGTGCCTTGTTTGTTTGGCCTGCTGGAGGGTTTGCTCAAGCTGGCGTCTGGCCTTGTCGATTTGCGCGTTGTACTGCTCGAGGATCGGCAGCAGGCTCAGGATGCGGTTTCTGGCGCACTCGACACTGGCGCTTCGTCGCTTGATCGGCTGTGCTTTGAGGCGGTCGGCGAGCTGGTCGGCGTCGACCCGGCGGACGCGGTGCTTCGCGAGCAGTTTGGCGAGGGTGGACTTCCTGACGCGCCGGGCCTTTTCCGGGGTGGGCAGGCGCTTCCACAGGTCGATCGCCCAGGGCGTCGTCACGTCGCCGTCCGTCGCGTCGAGAAACTGCGGGTAGTAGTCCACGAGATGCTGTCGGATGCGGTTCGCGATCCCGTTGCGGTCTTCGACGAGTTCCTTCCTGGCGCGGGCGGCGCCTCGCATTTCGATGACGTCGTCGTCGGGCTCTTGGACCGGTCTGAGGCAGTCCGGGTCGGTACGCAGCGCCGAGGCCAGGGCCTTGGCGTCTCGCCGGTCGTCCTTGGCGCCGGCGGCGGAGAAGCGGTCGCGGAAGCGGTCGAGCTGCATGGGGTTGATGGAGTGGACGGGGAAGCCCGATTCCATCAGGGTTTCGACCACAGGTCCGTGCGGCACTTCGATGGCGACCTTGATCAGGTTCGCCGGTCGTCGGCCGCGGTCGAGGAGCCAGTCGTTCATGGCGGCAAGTCCCCTGCCGCCATGGTCGAAGGCTCGTTGTTTGACCACCTTGCCCCGGTGATCCATCAGGCAGACGTGGTGTTTTCGGCTTCCCCAGTCCACGCCGGCGGTAAACGTCGTCGTCATGTCCTCCCTCCTGGTGCGTTAGCGTTGGCTTGTCGGCTCACCGCGATGCCGTTCGGTACCTGTACTGGCGCTCATGGCGCATACTCCCCACTGGATGTCCATCGCGGTGCAGGCAGCCAGGGCACAAATCCCAGTTGGGTGCTCAAGGCACAGTGCGCCGTTGGTGCTCCTGGCTGCCCGCCGACTTCACAAGGCTCCGGACAGCGCCGCGGGAGGGGGCGCCGCGGCGCGGGCTGCGGAAGCTGCCGGTCCCGCGGAAAACGGCAAGCCGTTTACCGCCGGACCTTGGAAAACCGGCGGACCGGTTTCCCACAGCTGCCGCAGCCTCGGCGACTACGGCGGATCGGTACGGGACGGTGACCGGAATCAACCCCGGAAAGGTACAGGTGCGCCGGCGCCCTCGCCGGCTGGGTACGCGGGTCATCTGACCCGCTGCCGCCGGAGGCGGCCAGGAACGCGCGCCGCGAAGCGGCGACAATAGGGCGACACCAGTCATGCCGATCAAGTACCTCGGTTCCAAGCGGCAGTTCGTACCGTTGATCGCCGGCATCGTCGAACAGCTTCAGCCGGCCTGCACGGTGCTCGACCTGTTCTCGGGCACGTCGAGGGTGGGCGACGCGCTCAAGCGGCGTGGGTACCGGGTGCTGGCGAACGACTACCTGGCATGCGGCGAGGCGATCGCTCGCTGCTACGTGGAGAGCGACGGCACGCCGGAGCAGCTGCGGCATGCCCGGCTGCTGATCGACGAGTTCAACCGACTTTCGCCCTCACCGGGCTACTTCACGGAGGTCTTCTGCGGGAAGAGCCGCTACCTGCAGCCGAAGAACGGCGCCAGGGTCGACGCGATCCGGGAGGAGATCGAGCGCAAGGACCTCGATCCGGAACTCCGGGCGATCGTGCTCGTCTCCCTGATGGAGGCGGCCGACCGGGTCGACAGCACGACGGGCGTGCAGATGGCGTACCTCAAGCAGTGGGCCCCGCGGGCTTCCAACGATCTGGAGCTGCGGCTTCCGGAGATCGCGCCGCGCGCCGGAGCGGGAAAGGGCAGGGCGCACCGGATGGACGCGGCCGAGGCGGTAGAGGTCCTCGAAGCGGACATCGCCTACCTCGATCCGCCATACAACCAGCACAGCTACCTGGGCAACTACCACGTCTGGGAGAGCCTGGTGCTATGGGACAAGCCGGAGCACTACGGCGTCGCCTGCAAGCGTGTCGACTGCCGGGAGCGCAAGAGCGACTTCAACAGCAGGAGGAAGTTCCGGCGCGCGTGGGAACGCGTCATCGATCGGGTGCGTGCGCGACACCTCCTCGTCTCGTTCAGCGACGAGGGCTTCATCGGTCGCGACGAGATGGAGGCGATCCTCGGGCGCCGCGGCGAGGTCCAGGTGATCGAGAGCGACTACCGGCGGTACGTCGGCGCCCGGATCGGCGTGTTCAACCCGAGCGGCGAGAAGGTCGGCCGCGTGAGCCACCTGCGCAACAGGGAGTACCTGTACGTCGTGTCGCCCGAGAAGCTGCATGAGGCCGCGCTACGAGCGGTGACGAGAGCCGGTTGACATACCGACATACGGAGTAGTAGCGTCGCCTGCATGCGCACCACGGTACGGCTCGACGACGAACTGCTGGCGGAAGCGAAACGCTACGCGACGCGTACGGGGCGGACGCTCACGTCTCTGATCGACGAGGGGCTCCGTGAGGTGCTGGCGCGGGGTGAACGGCGCGCGCCGGCGAAGCGTGTCGAACTGCTGACCGGCGGGAAGGGCGGCCTGCAGCCCGGTGTGAGGAGCGACCGGCTGACCGACCAGCTCGACGAGATGGACAGCGAGCGCTTCCTGGAACTGCGTGATCGTTCCTGACGTCAACGTCCTCGTCTACGCGCACCGCGAGGACATGGAGGAGCATGAACCGTACCGTGAGTGGCTCGACTGGCTGGTGAACTCGGGCTCGGCCTACGGCATGTCGGAGATGGTGCTGAGTTCCTTCGTCAGGATCGTGACCAACCGCCGGACTTTCCGGGAACCCACCGGAACACGGGAAGCGTTGGCCAGCGCTGCCAGGCTGCTTGAGCCGCCTCAGTGTGTGCCGGTACGGCCGGGTCCGAGGCACTGGGAGATCTTCGACGGTCTTTGCCGCCGCTAGACAGTCGCCGCCAAGCTCGTGCCCGATGCCTACCTCGCGGCGATCGTCATGGAGGCCGGGTGCGACCTGGCTACGGCAGACAGGGACTTTGAACGCTTCGAGGGTCTTCGCTGGCACCATCCGCTAGCCGGGAGATCGGGCGTAGCGGACGACTTGCTGATGGAACCGAGGCGTCGCCCCTGGCTCACGTCCGACTGACATCGTCCGGCGTTGCTCGCACCGGATGCAGTATCGTCTTCGCCGACATCCGGCGCCGAGCGCCGAGTTTCGGGATCAGATCAGTCGCGCAAGGGACCTGATCGCTCGCTGTCGGCGAAGGCGATCTGGAAGCCCGGCCGGCCTTCGAGTCGGCCCATGTAGGCGACGACGTGCGGGTACCTCTCGTCGAGTACCCCCAGTCTCTGCGCCAGAGCCAGCGAGTAGCCCATCATGATGTCGGCGGCCGTCAGGTCATCGCCCAGCAGGTAGTCGCGGCCTTCGAGCGCCGCCTCAACGGCGTCGAGGCAGATCTCGACTCTCGCCCGTCCATCCTCGACGACGGCCGGGATGCGTTCCGGCTCCGGCTTGAGGATGGTGTGGTGGACCATGTCGCCGAGCGGTCGGGCGAGGCTCGCCTCGGCGAACCAGGACCACTGCAGGAACAGGGCGCTCTCCGGCGTGCCAGCCGGCGGCTGCAGGCGGCCTTCCCCGTACCGCTCCAGGATGTAGTGGACCATCGCGCCGGACTCGATCATCGTGAAGCGGTTGCCCTCCGCGTCCATGTCCGTCAGCGCCGGGACCTTGCCGATCGGGTTGAGTCGCCGCCACTCCGGTGATTTGCGGTACTCCGGGCTGAAGTCGACCGGTACGACTTCGTAGGGGAGGTTCAACTCCTCGCACAGCCAGATGACGCGCGCCGAGCGGGTGCGCGGGACGTGGTAGATCGTGATCATCGGACTGGCTGTGGAGGCGGCAGGCGGTCAGGCCGCCGCGTTTCGAGCTACGCCAGGGCGCGCTCGAACAGGGCCAGCAGCCGGCTCCAGGCCCGCTCCGCCTGGGCCTCGTGGTAGACCGGCGTGTCGGGCGGGCACCAGCCGTGCATCGCGTCCTCGTAGACCTCGATCTCGGCCGGCAGGCCCGCGGCATCGAAGGTCTCGCGCAGCACGTCCTTGGCCTCGGGCTGCCTCTGGTCGTCGTTCTCGGCGATGGCGAACAGGTAGTGGGCCGTCATCTTCTCTACGAGAAGGTGCGGGCTGTCCGGCTGGTCGGTGACCAGGCCGCCGCCGTGGAAGGAGGCGCCGGCGCCGACGCGGTCCGGGATCGCGGCGGCCGTCCGCATCGTCATCGGGCCGCCCATGCAGTAGCCCATCGTCCCCATCTTCCGGTCGCTGTCGACGGACGACTGGTTGTCCAGGAAGCCCACGAAGGCCTTCGCGTCCGTCACGTTGGTTTCCGGGCTCAGCGACCGCATCAGCGGCATCAGCGTCTCGCGCAACTCGGCGAAGTTGGTTCCTTCCGCGATGGGGGCCTTCTTCGTCCGGTAGTACTGGTTGACCGCCAGAACGGAGTAGCCCGATTCGGCGAGGCGCGTGGCCATCTGCCGTATCGCAGGCCGCAGGCCGAAGGCGTCGGGCCAGATCAGGACGCCCGGGTGGGCGCCGCTCGCGGGGTGCACGAAGTAGCTGTCGCAGACGCCGTCAGGAGTCGTGATCTCGATCTCGGACTCGGTGACGCTCTGGGCGTCGGCCGGCCGCGGCAGCAGCACCGCCAGCCCGGCTCCCGCGGAGACGGCCCCGAACTCCCGGCGGGTCAGGCGCTTGCCCTGCAGGTACCTGGCCTTCTCGGCATTGGTTGTGTCGTCACACATGGCGGTCTCCTTGCTGGCTGGAACTTCGGTGAAGCGTTTCGGACTCTAGCCGGACGTGGCTCTCGTCGGGTCAGTCCTCGCAGCCGCGGAAGCGCTCCACGCGTACGCGGTCCGGCAGCCCGAGGGCTTCGGTGCGGCCCACCTTCGACGTGTAGAACGCGAAGAGGGTGCGTCGCTTGAGGTCGCTGAAGAAGGCGGCGCCGGCCAGCAGCTCCGGTGGGTGATCTTCGTGCTCGTCGCTGATCTCGCGGATCAGGGCCACCTGCCGTTCGCTGTCGAGCGCCAGGAAAGGGGAGCCGTGTCGGTCGGCGGCGCGCCGGTCGATCCAGTCCAGACCGCCTAGCGCCGCGAGTTGCTCGTCGCCGTCGGCGAGCGAGAGTTCGAGGTCGATGAACTCGTGGACGGCCGCGTCCCGCGCCCCGGGAGTGTCCGTCCGCGGCAGGATGTGCTCGCAGAGGGTCGCCAGCAGTTCGCCCTGGGCCGGGTTGAGCAGCCGTGGCGTCCAGGTGGATCCTTCGGCCTGGTAGGCAGCCACGGCCGGGATCGCGGCGCGGATCGGCTCGGCCTGCAGCGTGGCGTAGCCGAACGCGCCGGCGCCGGCCGCCAGGACGTTCCGTCGTGTCGTCCGCTTGCTCATGCCAGTTCTCCCCGCTTGTGCTGGTCGAGAAGGTACTCGCTGGAGCGCAGGGTCAGCGCCATCATGGTCAGCGTCGGGTTCACGCAGCCGATGCTCACGTAGCAGGAGCCGTCCATCACGAAGAGGTTCTTCACCGTGTGGGACTGCTGGTACTGGTTCAGGTACGAGGTCTTCGGATCGTCGCCCATGCGCGCGGTGCCGACCTCGTGGATCCCCGAACCCAGCGGCGCGGGCTCCGTGTTCTGGGTGATGTTCGTGCAGCCGAGCGCCTCCAGCATCGCCCGGCCTTCCTCGATGATGTCCTGGACCATGGCGTACTCGTTGCTGCCCAGGGTGGTGTTCATCTGCAGCACGGGAACGCCCCACTTGTCGGTCACGTCCGGATCGAGCGTGACCCGGTTCTCGGGCCGCGGCAGGATCTCGCCGAAGCCGCCGAGGCCGATCGTCGAGACGGTGCTTGACTGGACCGCGTTCTTGAAGTCCGCGCCGAAGCCGGGGATGCCGTAGCCGTGCTGCCAGGTCGTGATGTTCTCGCCGCCCTGGTAGCCGTAGCCTCGGATGAAGTTCGGGTTCTTCGTCGCCGGGTCCTTCAGGTTCTGGAAGCGGGGTACGTAGATCCCGTTCGGCCGGTTCGCGCGCTCGGGTTGCGCGCCGGCCCTCGCTTCCAGGACGCCGCGCACGCCGGTCGCGTAGATGTGGTCCATCACGTAGCGGCCCAGGCAGTCGCTCTCGTTGGCGAGGCCGCCCTCGGCAGAGTTCAGCAGGATGCGGGTCGAAGCCAGGGTTGAGGCGCAAAGGACGACGACGTCGGCCTTCGCTTCCCGGGTCTGGTCCGTGTTCTTGTCGACATAGGTGACGCCCGAGGCGAGGTCGCCGGCCTTCATGTCGACCTTGATGACCGCGGCGTCCGGCACCAGGGTGAACCGGCCGGTCGCCTCGCAGTCGACGAGGGTCGTCTGCGGCGAGTTGAAGTAGGAGTTCGTCCGGCAGCCGTAGTGGCAGGGTCCGCAGTAGTGGCACATGTCGCGGCCGTTGTGGCGTTGGGTGAGGACTGCGTTGCGGCCGATCGTCATCGGCCGGTTGAACTTCTCGGCCAGGGTCTCCTTCAGCATCACCTCGCCGCAGGTGAAGGCCATCGGCGGCAGGAACTCGCCGTCCGGCAGGATCTCCAGTCCTTCCTTGCGGCCGTTGACACCGATGTAGCGTTCGATCCGGTCGTAGTACGGCGCGAGGTCGGCGTAGCTGATCGGCCAGTCCATGCCGAAACCGTCCAGGCTGGCCGCCTTGAAGTCGTAGTCGCTCATCCGGTACGACTGCCGCGCCCACATGATCGAGCGGCCGCCGACGACGTTGCCCTGGATCCAGTTGAAGTGGGTGCCGGGGGCCTCGGTGTATGGATTGTCCACGTCGTCGATGAAGAAGTCCGCGTTGACCTCGGTGCAGGCGTAGCAATAGGACTGCCGGTGCCGGCGCTGCAGGAGCTCGTTGCGCGGGTCGGGCCGGCCGCGAAGTTCCACGTCGTGCGGCAGGGTGTGCTCGCGGAAGTCCTTCTCCGGGTCGAAGGCGCGGCCCGCCTCGAGCATCAGGACGTCCATGCCGGCCTCGGCCAGCACCTTGGCGGCCCAGCCGCCGGTGGCGCCCGAGCCGACGACCACCGCGTCCCAGGTCTTCGTGTCGGAGGTCTGCTTCATACGTGGGGATTCCTCGGATCCGCGGCGTGTGTCAGCGGACGACCGCCTCGGTCGACGCCTCGACGTTGTAGGGCAGGGCGTGTTCGCCCTCGAGCCCCAGGCGCTCGTTGATCGCCAGCAGGTGGTGGTCGACGCCGATCTCGGTGCCGGGGCGGAAACCCGGGACGGTGATGACCTGCGCCAGCACGCCGCCGAGGCCGCGGTGGATCACGCCGCGCGGCAGGTAGATCAGGTCGCCGGCACGGACCTCGTGGACGTCGAAGAGCTGCCCGGCGAGTTCCGGGGTCATCGTCTCGGGCGACTCGATGGCCTCCGCGTGGTAGCTCGTGAGCAGCTTGTCCTCGTCGTTGCTCATCTGGACCAGGTAGAACTCGTCGAAGCCGGTGTCCGCCGGGTGGTAGTGAGTGAAGGAGTCGGTGATCCGCACCCGGTGCGCGTTCAGACCGTGGAAGGTGTAGGGGCCGTTGTCCTTGAGCCAGGTGAGCAGGATGCGGCGGTAGGCGCCGGTTTCCGTGGCGCAGCCGCCGAGGACGTCCGTGATGTCCGGATCCCAGTCGGGGCGGATCGCCGCCGGCACGTTCTCGTCCGGTGCGTCAGGGACGTCGAACACGAGCGCGGCGACCGCGGGTTCGACCGTCAGCCGTTCGCCGGGGCGGAGCACCGCGATGTCGCCTACATGGAGCTCGGTCCCGGTCGTGCCGGAGCCGGTGTGGATCTCGGCCGCCGCGGGCGCCTCCTCGATCGGCGTCTGCACGAAGACGATCCGGCTCGAGGCGTCCGCCGCGATCTCCGTGGCCGCGGCCAGGAAGGTCATCGAGTAGCCGGGATTGCCCGCCTCGAAGTGCTCCTTGACGCGGGCGAAAGCGGCCTGGCCGTCCGGGTCTCCGTCGAAGAGGTGAGCGCGCACGACTTCCGCCCGTGGCTGCGGGCTCACGGGTTCCGGATCCGGGCCGTCGGCTTCGGCCTCCGCTTCGCCGGTGGTGCAGGAAGTGAACGTCACCGAGGCCAGCAGCATCGCCCCCAGCAGTGGCAGGCATTTCCGTGGATTCACGGGCGGGACGGTACCATGCCGGGACCTCACCCGGAACGCGAACCACGGCAGAGGAAACAGCCCATGTCACGCCCCAACCCGCCCGGACTTTCCGTACCGTTGCTTTGTCTGTCGGTCCTCTCGGCGCCGGCGTTTGGGGCGGAGGGCGATCCGCCGATCGAGCTGACCAGGCGCGGTGGCGACCGCGTCCTGGTCACCGTCGACGGCGAGCCCTTCACCGAGTATCGCCCCGGCGGCGAGGCCGACGGCGGCGGCCACCTGCCGTACCTCTATCCGGTCCTCGGACCGGGAGGGCAGCCGCTTACCCGCAACTGGCCGATGTCCGAGGCGGAGGGGGAGGAGCGCGACCATCCGCATCATCGCTCGCTCTGGTTCGCTCACGGCGCGGTGGGCCTGGCGGACGGCGGGAAGCGGTACGACGTCTGGAATGGCCGCGACGGCTCGGCCATCGTCCATCGGAAGATCGTGACGGTGGAGTCCGGCGAGGCCGGCGTGCTCCGCACCGCGAACTCCTGGCTCGACCCGCGTGGCGGCGAGATGCTTCGCGAGGAACGGACGATGACCTTCCGCGCCGGTACGTTCGACACCGGCCAGGCCTGGCGGGCGATCGACTTCGACGTCCGGCTGAAGGCCGGCGACCGCGACATCGTCCTCGGCGACACGAAGGAGGGCACGATGGCCATCCGCGTCGCGGCGACCCTCCGTCACCAGGGCGAGCGCGCGGCCGGCTCGATGCGGAACAGCGAAGGCGTCGCAGGCGTGGACATCTGGGGCAAACGCGCCGCATGGGCCCACTACACGGGCCCGGTCGACGGCAAGCCGGTCGGCATCGCGATCTTCGACCACCCGGAGAACTTCCGCCACCCGACCTGGTGGCATGCCCGCGCCTACGGCCTGTTCGCGGCGAATCCCTTCGGCGTCCACCACTTCGAAAAGGCGGAGAAGGGCACCGGCGACTGGACGATTGCGGCCGGCGAGGAGCTGAGGTTGCGGTACCGCCTGCTGTTCCACGACGGCGAGGTATCGGCGGACCACCTCGACGCGGAGCTGCGCCGGTATGGCGCCGAGTGACAGCGGGGATGGGAAGGTGCAGGTACTGCGGTCGAGACGCGGGCTTCTTCCGCCGCGAACATGAGGAGTGCAGACGTTCGAATGCAGCGGGCATCAAGCGGATAGCGGAGCTCGTCGGCGAGAGCGAGTTCTCGCCGGAGGCGGGTGCGGAGGAAGTGCGACGGGTTGCCGGACGCAACTACGTCTCGAAGGAACAGCGTCGAGTCGCACTCGCCGAGGGATGGCGGTCGATCGTGGCTGCCGGCCTGCGTGCAGGGGGGCTCGGTCGTGAGGAGGAAGAGCGGCTCGACGCACTGCTTGGCGAGTTCGGCCTGAGCCGGCGCGAGGTCGACTCCGATGGACTCTGGCAGCAGGTGGCGAAGCGGCGCAGAAGCACTGCCGAAGAGCGGATCGGGGAACTCGTCTCGGAAGCGGCCGCCATCGTTTGGAGTGTCGGCACCGAGGGGGGTTCGAGCGACGCCGACACCAGTGTGGGACGTGCGCTGGCTGGCATCGAGGACGCGCTGCAGTCGGCGGTGGAGGAAGGCGAACTGTCGAGTTCGGAGCGTCGAGAGGCACTGATCGCGGGTTTCGAGGCGGAGATGAGTCGTCTCGTGGCCGGCCATCTCGTTACCGCCGATCACGAAGAGGCGCTTGAGACCCTCTACCTGCACTTCGGACTCGGCGAGGAAGACAAGGGGACGCTGAACAGAAACGGAGTTCAGGAGCGCTTCGTCCAGGCGCTGGTCCTTTACGACCTTTCTCGAGGAGTCGTCAGCCAGCGGCAGCATTTTGAGGGAGATGAGTTGCCGTTTCGCTTCAAGGGATCCGAGACCCTCCTCTGGTTGTTCCAGGGGGTGAGGTACAGGACCACCGAGACAGAGGTGCATGGCGCCTCCTTCGAAGGGACGGGGTACGTTCAGGAGGATGAGACGCCGGTGGGCGACACCGGCATCCTGGGTGTCACGACCGGGCACATCTACTTCGCCGGTTCCAGCCTCCACTTTCGGATCCCCCACGACCGCATCGTCACGGTAGGGCCTCGCGCGGATGGAGTCGGCCTGACGCAGGACCGGCCGAACGCCAGGCCCGAGTTCTTTCTGCTGGCCGACCCGGACTTCGCCTACGCACTGGTGCGGAACGCTCCGGCCGGGCTCACGCCGTCGCCTTCGTCGTCAGTGCTTCGGCTCCAGGAGCAGGGGCGGCCTGAAGCAACGCGGCCGTCTCCTTCCGTGGGCGGCACCGGATTCACGAGGACCGGCCGGGAAGGGCCGGCGGACGGCGGCGAGATGGCCGGGGAGGACGGTTGCGGCCAGGGCTGCGGGAAGGGATGCGGTATGGGTTGCCTCGTCTTCATTCCCATCGGCATGTTCATCCTTGCTGAACTCGTCTTCTGACGTGCGATCGCGCCTTCGGGGGAAGTTGCGGCCTGCGGCCGACACGTTGAGCACCGGGGTCGGGTGGGATGCCCAACCTTGATTCTGCGTGCTACCCTCCCTGCGGTCGCTCGGGCGTCCGGCCCAGCGTCGTCAGAAACGTACCGAGAACAACGCCTGGAGAGATTCCCAATGCGGCCAGCCCACTTCGTTCCTATCGCGATTTTCGCTGCCTCCCTGGCGGCCGGCGGTTCGGCGTTCGCCGGTGACGAAAGCGCCGTGGCGGCCGTGAAGGAGGTCTTCGAGACCGGTGTTGCCGCGCTCAACGAAGGCAACCTCGACGGTTTCCTCGACACCGTGCACGACGAGGCGCTCTCCTTCTATGCCTGCGGCCCCACGTCGGGCAAGCAGGGCCGGGAAGCCTGCGCGCTCGACTGGCGCCTCTTCTTCAACACCACGACGAAGGCGCGCTTCGAGACCCGGAACGAGGAGTACCGGATCATCGGCGACACGGGAATCGCCTACGGCGAGTACTCGCTGTCGGTGAACTACGACGGGCAGGGACGGCAGACCGTGCACGAAGGCCGCTACACGATGACCTACACGCGGGTGGGCGACGAGTGGCGGATCGCCATGCAGCACAACACGCCGGTAGGCGACTCGCCCCAGCCGGTGCGCGAGCTGGCGCGCGGCGCCCGCTGAGTACCGGCCGGCCCGCGGCTTCGGCTACGGGAACGCGGGGTCCTGGGCCTTGCGGGAGTCCGGCGCCCAGATCCGGATCTGGCTGAACCGCCCGGTGTCGTCGAACGACCCGAAGCCGACGCGGCCCCAGCCGAGCGGATCGCGGTCGGTCGAGACGGTTGGCTGCTTGCCGCCGTCGAAGTAGACCCGCAGCGCGCCGTCCTGCCGTTCGACGTCTAGGATGTCCGATGAAGGCGGTGGGTGCCCTGACCAGGAGTAGCGGCTCGGTTGGTGGCCACGCGCCTCGATGCTTCCCCGCGGCAGACCTTCTGGAAGGGGCTCGATCAGTTCGTTGGGGCACCATGAACTAGCGGGGCATGCGTGAAGGCCCGGTCTTATCTGTGGAATGATCGCCGGCTCTCCGATGTGTTCAGGTTCCGTCATCGACAGTGCTGACCTGTTGGGTTGTTTGGATGGACTCCGAACCGACAGTAGGGACGGGCGGAGCGCGCCGCACAAGCCGCTTCTGCTCCTTTGGGCGTTGGCGCGCGTGCAGCGGGGCGAGCCGCGGCTTGCCTCGTTCGCCAGGCAGGTCGAACCTGAAGTGAGTCTCCTTATCTCCCACTTCGGCGGTGGAGAGTGGCAGGGGCGCCCCTCCGTGCCCTTCTGGCGGCTGCGAAGCGACGGGTTGTGGGAAGTCCCCGGCTCTGAGGGGTTCGGTGAGACTTCCAAGGGCGACGTCCACGTCTCAGACTTGCGGAGGGCTGACGCTTGCGGCGGCTTCACAGCGCCGGTCCAGCGGGCGCTCCGGCGCGACCATCGCCTCGTGCACGAAGTCGCTCGCCGGCTCTTGGACCGGCACTTCCCGGTCACGATGCACGGTGCGATTCTCTCGGCCGTGGGTTACGTGAGCGGCCTGCCATCTTCAGCAGTCCCACTTAGACAGTTCGAGAATGCCGTCCTGGACGCCTACGACCGTCGCTGCGCGGTCTGCGACTTCAGCCTGGATCTAGCGGGAGTGCCGTTGGGTCTGGGGGCCGCTCACATCAAGTGGCGGGTGGCCGGAGGGCCGGACCAGGTCCAGAACGGCTTGGCCTTGTGCGGAATCCACCAAGCGACCTGGGAACGTGGCGCCATCTCGCTGGCAGCAGCGGGCACTACCGGCTTCCGGATCTTGGTTTCCAGCGCCCTCGGTGCCGGCGAACCGGATCTTGAGCTGGTCCGATTGCCGGCGCGGAGTCTTCGGCCCCCGGCCGACCTCACCCTTACTCCCTCTGAACAGTACACGGAGTGGCATCGCCAGCATGTGTTCCGCGGCTAGCGCACGGGCGCCGCTCGCAGCCTCGGTGTCCCGAACCACTCCGTTCGCCCCTAGGGGCTCTCACCGAAGACACGCTACGGTGCGTTCGTTGGCCCGAGTTACTCAGGCCACTGATCGAATGTCGGCGGGATGGTAGACCGGCTTGCCGAAGGCGGCGTTGGCGCGTGGGGTACGGCGCCCAGTCCGCTCGCTCCACTGGCCTACCGCTCCGCTTTCGGAAGCACCCCGGTGCCGTGGCGTCTAGCCGCAGCCGCGGGAGATCCAGGTCTCTCGCTGGCCGATCTGGACGCAGGGCTTTGGGAGCACTTGCCATGGCGGGTTGTGCCGCCTGAGCTGTTCCGGCTTCTGCGCGAACAGCTTGCCTGGTTCGTGGCGCCCGAAGGGCTCGAGGTCGTGCCGAGCGGCGTGGATCGGGCCTGGCTCCTCAGCCTGCCGTTCCGAACGCGGACGCTGAACTGCCTTAGGGCCTTGCTGGTTCACCGCCAAGAAGATGGGGGACGGTTGTGCCAGGCCGTTACCGCCAGCGAACTACTGCAGGTTCAGGGAGTTGGGCGAATGACCGTCGTGGACATCCTGTGCGTCCTAGAGGGAAGACGCGACCGACCGCCCCTGATTCTGCCGGCTGTGCCGCCGAACACTCTGCCGGTCGATGCGGTCGAGAGGGCGGCGGTTCCGAGCGAGACCGGCCGGCCACTTTCGAGGTCCGCGGCCGCCGGTGAGTCTCGCCTTCCGGAACTGTTGGTCGATCTGTTGGCGGGCGTTCGTGAGGTCCACGGCGCGCGAACGTTGCTGGACGCCCTCGGGACCGATCTGGCCGGCCTGAGTGCGGCCGCCGGTATCGACGGAGATCTGGCCGAGGTCGACCTCGCCACGGTCACCGGCGGGAGATCCTTGGCCACGAGAGTCGTGGATGACTTGAGGAACCTGAGAGAGGACCTCGGCCCACGGCGCGCTCGTATCCTAGATGGGCGCTTCTACCGCCGCAAGCGGAAGACACTCCAAGAGTTGGGAGATGAGCTGGGGGTCACCCGCGAGCGCGTTCGCCAACTTGAGTCGAAGGTAAAGGGGCGGCTCGCGAGTCTGCCGGATCGAGAGGTCGCGATCCTGGCAGGTGCGCTCGCGCTACGTCTCGACCCGATCTTGCGGGCTGAGGAACTCGACCGAGAGATCGGGGGGATCTTTAGCGGGAACTCGGGACCAGAGGTCTCCCTGGCGTCCCGGCTGGTGCGGAAAGCGCTCGGCTATCGGGAACGGGACGGGGTTAGCCTCACGCCTCGGGCAGCGATGGTCGTGGCCGATCTCGGGGCGGAGGCTCGACGCATGGCCGACGACGCCGGCCTCATTGACGAGGCCGCACTTCAGGAGGCGCTTCCTGACGAAAGCTGGCGGAGCCTCTGGCCGCTGCTGGTCGAGCTTTGCGGCTTTCGCCGGATCGATGGTCTCCTGGGCCTCCGCTCCACGAAGAAGGCTCGGGTCAAGGCAGCAGTTCTCCGCATCGGCCGTGTGGCCACGAAGGCGGAGATCGCCGAACGGTCGGGCCTGACGATCCATCGTACAGCGAGCTACTTGTCCGGGCTGGAGGGGGTGGTGCGGGCGGATCGAACCCGGTGGGGGCTGGCCGAGTGGGTCGAGGATGCCTACGACGGCGTGGCCGGGGAGATTCTCCAGAGAATCGACGAGGACGGTGGGGCAACGCGCGTCGAGAGGTTGTTCGACGAGTTGCCTAGGCTGTTCGGCACAAGCGAAACGACCCTTCGGGCCTATCTTGGTGCGCCGCAATTCACCGTTAAGGACGGCTTCGTGCGCCGGGTCGATCCGACTGCCCTGAAGCTGCGTCCGCTGGACGACGTGGTGGACGGCCGGGAGGAACGGCAGTATCCGTTCTTCCTCTTCCAAGTGGAGGAGCGCTACTTTCGAGGCTACAGTCTCGCGGGATTGGCTCCCGAAATCGCGTCGGCGCTCGGCTGCGAACCCAACGGGAGAATCCGGGTCAACGTACGCCGACCTGCGGGTTGTGGTCCGGTCTCGGTGAGTTGGAAGCTCGCGACTTTGAAGGGCGTTTCGATGGGCTACCTAAGCGACCCGCTCGAGAAGCTGGGGGCGACGCCGGGCGAGACCGTGCGAGTGGTTCTCTGCGATTCGAATGAGTTGGAGTTCCAGCCTCACGAGGCGTCTCACGTCGAAGCGGGTGCGAAGGGGGCGAACGCTGCGGAGATCATCGAGCGCATGAAGCAACGCCGGAAGATCCTGTAGGCCGGCGCGGAGCCAGTCAGTAGCCCTGAGTGGTGCGAGCTCGCCGCGGCGGTGCTGGCCGCGTGAGGCTCCTGAAGGAGTGCGTGGCCGTCGGTATGCCCATGCAATGTGAGAGATGGCGGGCACTCCGCTGGCGAGTGCCGTGGAATGACCTGGGAGCCTCGCTGGGGCCTTTTCGGCGCGCTTGGCTGGCCTGGGTCGTGTCTGTTAGCGTCAAGTTGCCTTTACCGATGAGCAAGTCGAGTCGAAACCGGTTCCTCCTGGCGTGCCTGGAGTTGCCCCGCTTTCGTGGACAGTTTGTGTTTAGGGTTCAGGCGGCGGCTTCGTAGTGTTCGTTGCAGGCTTTCTCGAAGTTGACGGGCGAGAGGTATCGGAGTGCGGAGTGGCGCCGATGGGGGTTGTACCAGCCCTCGATCCAGCGGAAGAGTTCGGTCTTCGCTTCGGCGCGATTCCGGAACGTGCTCCGATCCAGCAGTTCGCATTCGAGGCTGGCGAAGAAGCTCTCGGCCATCGCGTTGTCGTAGCAGTCTCCGACGGAACCCATCGAGACTGCGATGCCGGCTCCGCGGCAGCGCTTCCCGAAGGCCAAGGAAGTGTACTGGCTGCCTTGATCGGAGTGATGGATCACACCCTCGGGCCGGCGCTGGGCGATCGCCATCTCAAGCGCGCCGACGACGAGGTCCGTCGCGAGGGAGGAGTCCATGGCCCAGCCGACGATACGACGGCTGAACACATCCAGGACGACGGCCAGATACAAGAAGCCGGAGAGCGTCGGTACGTAGGTGATGTCCGCCACCCACAGCCGGTCGGGGGCGTCCGCCGAGAACTTCCGGTCGACCAGGTCCGGCGCCGGACGAGCGTTCCTGTCACGTCGGGTCGTGCCCGGCTTCTTGCGGCGGCTTGCGCCTGTCAAGCCGGACTCTCGCATCAGTCTGGCGACCCGCTTGCGGCTCGCGAAGACTCCTTCGTCGGCCAACTCGGCCTGAATCCGCGGCGCGCCATACGTACCCCGGCTCCGTCCGTGAATCGCCCGAATGCGCTCGGCGAGAACGCCGTCCGCCTTGTCCCTGGCGGACCGAGGGCGTTTCAACCAGGCGTAGTACCCGCTCGTGGAGACGCCGAGCACGCGAGCCATCGTCGTGACGCGGAACTCGGCCCGGTGCGCTCTCATGAACCGGAAGACCCCTTCGGTCCCGTCTCCCGAGCGAACCAGGCCGTTGCTTTTGCCAGTATCTCCCGCTCTTCCCGAAGCCGGCAAACCTCGCGGCGCAGGCGCCGCAGCTCGGACCGCTCCGCAGTCGTCAGGCCGTCAACGCGCCGGCCTTCGTCCCGGTCTGCCTGCCTCACCCAGTTGCGGATCGACTGCGCTGAAGGCTCGAACTCCCGGGCTAGATGGTCCGGGCTGCGCCCGGACCGGACCAGATCCACCATCTGCTGCCGGTACTCTGCCGGGTACCGGGGTCTTGATCTTGGCATCGTGGATACCTCCTACTCAAAGGATGTCGTGTCCACGAAACCGGGGCAAGCTCAGCCGTCCAGGAGCTTTGTCAGTGGCGCCGGGTGGGTTACTCGCCTTATCTCCCGCCGCCCAGCACGTTAGGAACCTGCTGGCGTTCCCAGGGTCTTGCGGCCCTGAGTCTGCCTCTAGCCTGAAGCTGCGCGATCGGCAAACTGGATTCGGACGACGCGGCGGCATGTCGCGTCCAAGTGAGCCACACCCTCCATGCCCCCGAGGGTTGCACGTGTCTTCCGGGCGGCTATGAAGATCGCCTACCGCGACCCGCGGCATGAAGACCTGCCTCACGTTGTTCGGTTCTCTGGTGGCCGTTCGTCCGCGTTGATGGCGTTCGAGCTTGCCCGCTCCGGTGCGCTTCGGCCGGAGCGCGGCGACATCGTCCTGTTCGCGAACACGTCCGCCGAGCATCCAGGCACCTACGAGTTCGCCGCGGAATGCAAGCGGCGCCTGGAGCGGGAGCATGGACTTCCGTTCTTCTGGTACGAGTTCTGCACCGTCGAGGACGCTTCCAAGGGGGCCTACGTCCGTCGCCAGTCCTACCGTCTCGTGCTGGCCGAGCCGATCGAGTCGAACCCGAATGGCTACCGGTCGCGTGGGGAGGTGTTCGAGGAGTTTCTCTCCTATCAAGGCATGCTGCCGACGCCGATGTCGCGGTCCTGCACCGCCAAGCTGAAGCTGTACCCGCAGCATCTGCTGCTCGCCGAGTGGCTCGGTGCAACGGACGGCCCGGCACATGACGGCCATCACGCGGATCGGAGATTCCTAACCACCGGAGAGGCGATTCGGCTCTATCGCAAGAACGGAGGGGTTGCCGACACCGGGGACTACCGCAAGCGGGTCGAGTTCATGACCCTGCAGCCCCCGTCGCGGCCGGTCCAGCGGTGGCGCGACTTCACCGCCGCCCCGGTGCGCCCCCATGGCGCGTCCCTTCGCCGGGCGGAGCTCTGGGGGCGGCACGCGGCCCAGTTCGTCACTCTGTTGGGACTTCGGGCCGACGAGCCGCGGCGTGTGAGGCGCGTCTTGTCGCGTTCCTTCTTCGCCGAGGACGCGCCCCGCCGGAAGTGCTCTGTACGCACCCAGCCGCCCGGCGAGCGGCCGTACTTCCCGCTCTGCGACGACGGTGTGTCGGCGGCGGATGTGGCTGGTTACTGGCAAGGGCGTGCCTTTGATCTCGACTGCCCGGACCACGCCGGAAACTGCGTGTTCTGTTTCATGAAAGGCACGTCCCATCTGGCGGCTGCCGCCCGCTGCGCCGATCCTCAACGGGTGGCAGGAGCGCCTTCCGACATCGCGTGGTGGGCGGACATCGAGCGGCGCTATCGGCAGGAGAGACCGCGGCGCGGCGGCGAGGGCACGTCCCGGTTCGGTTTCCTGGGCGTTTCCGGGCCGACCTTCGCCCAACTCGCGGAGGGCGACGCCGGCAAGAGTTCTCGGTTCGTCTCAGGCGGGATCGCCTGCGATTGCACGGACTGAGGCTGTCGGATGGCGGACCTCTACTTTCCGGAAGCGTACAAGCCCGAGGGCTTCACCACGCACGCTATGGCCCAGTACGACGGTAGGCCGGATCCGGTGATCCGGGAACTGCTGCAGAACAGCCTAGACGGCGCGCGCAAAGCGGGCCGGGCGCGCCCCGAGGCGCCCCTCGAGGTCTTCCTGACGGTGCGATCTTGGCCGGTCGATGAGATTCCCGGCGTTGATTCGTACCGCCGGGCTTTTGAAGCGGCTCGGCGTCAGTACTGCGAGGAGCGGGCTCCGACGCCCGCCACCAAGGAGGCCGTCCGCCGAATAGAGAGCGTCTTGGCCGACGAGAGCACTGAGGTCCTGTTCTGCGCCGACAACGGCCACGGCTTCGATGCGTCTCGCATGAGGGCTGTGCTGACGGAAGGCCGGGGCGACAAAGGCGGCCACGGCGGTTCCGCGGGCTCCTTCGGAGTGGGGCACCTGAGCGCCTTCGCCGCGTCCGATCTGCGGTACGTCTTCTATGGCGGCCGGTCCTGCTCCGGTGGAGGATCCCTGGACGTCTTCAGCGGCCACGCGGTGCTGGCGGACCACCCTGACGAAGGTGGGACGTCTCGCGCCGGTGAGGGCTTCTGGTCGAGGTCTTCCCGGATTCCCCTGTTCGGCGGGGATTTCCCTGACTCCGTGCCGGTGATGCTCGAAACGGAGATGGATGAGGTGCGATCGACAGGCGCTGTGGTGGCCATAATCGGCTTCAACCGCTTTGGCGAGCCTCGAGGCGAGGAGGAGGTTGCCGCCGACGTGGCTCGGGTGGCCGCGACCAACTTTCTGGCGGCAATCTCTCGCGGCGAGATGAAGGTCGAGATCGACTTTGAGGAGAAGTCGGAGGCGCTGCAAGTCGTAGACCGGCAGTCACTGGGGATGCATCTTGGCAAGCACGCCGGCCGCCTTCGGAGTCGGCGGGGCCTTGGCGGTTGGCTTCCGGGGGCCCAGGCCTATGGCGCTTGGCAGACGATCGAGAGTGGCTCGAAGCTGGGCCCGGCAGAGGATGGAGTCGAGATCTGGTTTCGCCGCCGAACGGAGCAGAACGCTGCTGGTAGCCGGGTCAACCTGTTCAGGACCGGAATGTGGATTACCAATGCGGCGCCAGGGCTTCGGCCGGCGGACTTCGGCGGGCAGCGGCCCTTCGATGCAGTCGTGCTCCTGGGCCACGGTGAACTGTGTGGCCTGGTCCGCGGTGCGGAAGGACCCGAGCACCGGGGAATCGATCGACGGAGGCTGGAACCTTCCGATCGCAAGCGGCTCAACGGCAAGCTCCGGCTCATCGCGGAGCTACTCCGGAGGGAAGCCGGCGATCTCGCTGAGGACGGCGTCTATCGCCCTGAGGGGTTCGCGCTCGTTGACGGCGCGGTCCTGAGGCGGGCGGAGCGCATGAAGCCGGTTCGCCACCGGCTGTCCCGAGGCGAGGCGGAAGTTGCGGCGCCCGTGCCAGGCACGGAGCCCGGCCCACGGCCGAAGGACGGAACGGACCCGAAGCCGAGGCGACCACGGCCAGGGCGCGCCTTGGCCATGCGTTCAACGCTCCGGCCCTTAACCAACGGCGGCGGAGAGGTCGACCGGCTGCAAGTCCGCCTGAGGGTTCTCGGGAAGACTCGGCCCCCGGCTCTGGGTCTGCGTGTACGGAGGGACTCCGGTTCGGACGTTTCGTGCCCTCGCCCGCTGCCGCCGGAATGGCTCGATCTCGTGGCCGTGCAACGCGGGGAGGACTCCAGGCGCTCGCTGGAAGAGCCGGTGAAGGAGCTGCTCATCCCGGTCGACTGGTCAGATTTCACTGTCGTCCTGGGTGAAGCGCTTGTCGATCCCCGGGGAGTCCAGATCGACATCGTGCATCGCCAGCCGGAGGGCGCTGAGTGAACACGGCGGGCGTGGTTTGTGGCGGGGCGGCGTGACCGAGAGCCACTTGCCGGTGCTCCGAGAGGACGGAGCGACGATGGACTGGAAGCGGGCCTCCTACGGAGTGGAGATTGACGTGCGGCGCGGTGGGGCGCAAGTGACGCACCGGCTCCGCGACGCTGCGGAGATTGAGAACCTCATTGCGGCGGGAGATGCCAGGTTTGCCCTCGAGGTGCGCTGCCCGGTGACCCAATACGCGTGCATCCGGCTTGATGCGGACCCTTCCTTCCAGGTGGTCTGGCCGCCTGACGAAGTTGGCGACGAGATCTTTCTGTTACCGGGCGTCGTTGCGGTGGAGGACGTTGCGCTGCCCGCCGCGGCATTGACCGATCTCTGGCGCGACTCGCCACGTGTCCCGAAGGGGTGGTGGCTGGCCAAGGGCGATGTTCACACGTCGCAGCCGCTAGCCGCTTCGTTGGTCGAGTACCGCCGCGATGCGGACCTACCCAGCGGATGCATGAGGGTGCGCGAAGACGGGAGTGGCGAAGAGCCGAAGTTTGCGGTCCACTTGGCGCCGGATGTCTTCGGTCGGGTCGAAACGGACAGAGATCTGCAGATGGCGGGCCTCATCGCGGCCTTCGCCATCCTGCCAATGAGCGACCGCTTCAGGGAGGACTCGGACAGCCGCGTCGCTTTCCTGGTGCGCGAGCGCCTAGCGGACGCCGGCGTTCCTGCGTGGGACGAAGGCGACGATTGGGACCCGGCACGGGCCGCGACGGCGGTTGAGCGTTTTCACGCGGCTTCGGACGGTGCGCTCGAGGAGGAAGCGTGAAACTGCTGACTCCGGCCCGGGCTGAGGCGTTTGGGGAGTGGCAGGTCGACTTGATTTGGATGAAGCGGCAGCCGCACATGGGTGAGGATGAGCTAGAGAAGAAGCGGGCTGCTGTCGGCTCCTGCCAACGCGAACTCCACTCTGCGGTGACAGACGGCGCGGCCGCCACGGCCCGCTACTTGCGACGCGTGCTATCCCTTGAAGAACAAACCCTCGTCGGGCTTCCGACGCTGCCCCGGCGGTTGACGCCCGGCGAGTATTTGAAGCCTCCGCTGGAGCTTGAGGCGGAGATCGGAGATGGGTGGTGTCAGCAGCCCAACCGCGCGAATCTGCTTACGCCGCGCAACGCCGCCCGGCCGCTCTTCTGGCTCGTCTGCCACATCAACTGGCTTGAGCAGGGGCTTCTTGGGGACGAAGTCTATTCGCCGCTGATGGGCGGCGAGGCAGTGGCGGGTGCGCGAGACGACCGGGACCGGCTGGAGAAGGAAACTCGCAACTTCCTTCGCCGCACGGGCGGCCTGCCGAGGGTGCGCGGCAACGTCTCGGTTCTCAGCGACTGCCCGATCTCGCGCGGTTGGTGGCGGCGGCGATTCGCGCGAAGCGCCGCCCGACACGCTGGCAGGACAATTGACGTCGACGTCGCACATCGCAGTCTCCACCGAAGCCAGCAGGTCTGGGAAGAGCTCGTCCGCCTGGGAGTCTGGCGGCTTACGGTGATCAACCACGACCGGACCCGGGCGGCTCTGATCGCCGCGCTGGCTAGTGGAGGCGACTGGCGCCGCGAGCAAATGGCCGCCGCCGCCCAGACTGCGGCCCGCGAGGCGATCGGTCGTTCGCTCGATCAGGTTCCATGGGCCGAGCTTTACGGTCTGGTCGCCGCCTCCGCGTCCCAGTTGCGGCAGGCGTCGTGACCGCGCTCGCTGACCAGGCCACCTTGGTGCCCGGGGTCTATCGCTTGCCGGAGGATCCGGTCGGCCCCGACGTGCTGATCCCGGGATTCCGCTCGTCGGAGGCGGTGTTGGGGGCATTCGGCTGGTTCACCGCCGGCTGGATCGAGAGGTTGGCGCCCGGTCTGGCCGTGTATCTCAACCGTGACGACACGGGCCCGATCGAGTTCACGGTGGCGCCGTGGCACTACCCTGCGGAAATCGAAGCGATGGAGCGGGCGCAGGCGCTGTCGGTGGACGAAGGCCAAGCGAGAGTGGCGGAGGTTCTGACCGGCGCCAGCGTTGAGCAGGCCGAAACCGCTCTGGCCCAGCATGCGCTCGACTGCATGACCTGGATGATCGCGACCGGGAAGCTCAGCCTGCGCATCGCCGTCCCGGCTGCTGGCTCGAACTACCACCCTAAGTTTTGGTTCTTTCGCGAGGGTCAGGATCAGTTAATCGTCCGAGGGTCCGGAAACGCCACCAGCCGAGGCATCGATAGGGGCGTCGAGCACTTCGATGTTGATGTTTCCTGGGTTCCCGCCAGCCGTACCCGGGTGCAGCAGGGCGTTCGGATAATGGAGGACTGGCGTCGTGGCCGGAGCCAGGGAATCGAGCGGGTAGTCGCCTTGGAGGAAGCGTTGCGGCAGCGGATCATCGAGGTCGCGCCGGATGCGGCTCCAAAGGCGGCGGACTACGACGCGGCCGTCGTTCGGGACGGCAACCCGCCTTGGGCGGCCGGCGTTAAGCGCCGGCCAAAGGCTCCGCGGCTGGAAGTTCCGGAGTGGCTGAACTGGCGAACCGGGCGCTACGCCCACCAGAAGGAAGCGGTTGACGCCTGGGAGGGAGACCCCGAACCGGAGCGCGGCACGATCGCGATGGCGACCGGGGCCGGCAAGACGCTGACGGCTCTGGTCTGCGCTGCTCGCTGCCAGGAACGGCTACCTGCCGAGAGCCCCTTCGCGGTCGTCGTGGCGGCGCCGTCCGTGCCGCTCGTCCTCCAGTGGCGGGGTGAGATTGCGAGGTTCGGTGCAGGCGCGGCTACGCCCACCGTGGCAGGCGACACGGACGCAGCCCTAACGAACTTCTTTCGTGGACTGCGGCGCGACGGTACTCATGTGATGGTGATCACGAACAACCTGCTCTGCACGGAGGCGTTTCGCACGACGATGGAACGGATGAGCCGGGGCGTTCCGACCCTCCTGATTGCCGACGAGGCGCACCGCTTGGGTGCGCATGGCTTTATCGACGCACCACCCGAGTTTTTCGAACGGCGTCTGGCTCTGTCTGCTACGCCGGAACGGCAGCATGACCCGGACGGCACGGAGGCGATCTTCGAGTTCTTCGGCCCGCCGGTGTACGAGTTCGGTCTGGATCGGGCGATCGGCTTCTGCCTCGTGCCGTACGACTATCTCGTTCATGCCGGCGTCCTGGAGGAAGAAGAACTCGACGACTTCCTCGCCCTCACGCGGCGGATCGGCCAGAGGATCGCGTTTGGGGCCGACCCCGAAGACGACTCGCTGTTGCGCCTCAAGCTCCGGCGGCGGCGTATCGTCGAGAACGCAGGGGCCAAGTTGCCATTGCTGCGGGCGGTTCTCCGCCGGCGAGGGCGGTCGCTCGACAAGGCGCTCGTCTACGCCTCAGCGAAGAACCCGGCCCAGTTCGAGATGATCGGCGCGATTCTCGATGAGCTCGAAGTGCGATGGGCGCCGGTGACCCAGGAGACGACGGCGAGCGCCGGCAAGCTCGAACGAACGCTCGACGCCTTCCGTGACGGCGGTTACCAAGTCCTGCTGGCGAAGAAGGTACTCGACGAAGGCGTCGACATTCCCGGTGTCCGCGAGGCGTTCATCGTCGCCTCGTCCTCCGTCGAGCGTGAGTGGGTGCAGCGGCGCGGTCGGGTGCTCCGCCGTCACCCGGGAAAGAGCCACGCGGTTGTCCACGACTTCCTCGCGCTGCCGCCCACCGACATCGTCACGCGTGGCGACAAGGCGTTGGGAGGCCTCGTAGCCAATGAACTGGAACGGGCGTACGCCTTCGCCGGCCATGCCCGCAACGCGGCGGGCGAGGACGGCGCGCTGGCCGTCATCCGTCGCCTTCGCGAGTCGTTCTGGCCGGATTCGGCCTTGAGCGGCCGACGGATTCTCAAGGGGCCCGGAGAAAAGATTCTGGCGCCTGGAACCTGGAGGGAAAGGACCGAATGAACAACATCGACCGCATGGTTCAGGAGGTCCGGCGTTTCGCTGCCGGGCCGGCCGATGAGGGCCCGGCGCCGGAGGTTCTGGTTGAGATGCTGATGCGGATCGTCGATCTGGAGGATCAGAACGAACTGAAGGCCGTTGCGGCGATCAACAAGAAGGTCGAGGAAATCGTCCGGAACGTAGCCAGTGGGGTGGGTGACCGTGCTTAGGTTGCGGGAGGTCGAGATTCGGCGTTTCGCCGTCTTCGGGCATCTCGTCGTCCGGCCTTCGATGGATCCCAAACGTCCTCTCACCGTGATCCGGGCGGAGAACGGATCGGGCAAGACGACCTTCCTGCGGGCGTTGCTTTGGGGAATGTACGGCGAGGAGGGGCTGCCTGGGCAAGCTGGCCGCTTTCGGGTGCATCCGGCATCCTGGACCCCGGACGAAGAGGGCATTGAGACCGAGGTCTCCATCGAATTCGAGACGGACGGTTCGAGCCAGCACGACCCTACGCCCGGCGACGGGAGATCGCGCTACCGACTCAAGCGTTCCGTACGGACGATTCGCCGGGAGGCGACGAAGGACGATGAGCCCGACTTCGTGCGAGCAGAAGAGCGGACGCTGCTGATGGTGCGGGAGCAGGACGGTCAATGGAGACCGGAGACGGCGGGTCCTGATGCTCTAGTTCGACACCTGCTTCCGCATGCGTTGCGCGACTTCTTCGTCATGGATGCAGACAAGGCCGTCGACTTCGTGGGCGGCATCGAGGCCAAACAGATGAAGAAGGGCGATGTCGAGGAGATGACGACCTTCGCTATCCGCAGTCTGCTCGGCATCCAGGTCTTCGAGAGGGCGGCCGGGCGACTGGACAGACTGGCCCGCGACCTGGGAAGAGAGGCGTCAAAGGCGATAGGTGGCCAGGAGGTGGAAGAGCTTCAGCGGGAGAAGGACCGCCAAGAGGCCGAGCAGCAGCGGTTGCGAAAGGAGGTTGCCAGGGAGAGAGAGGAACTGCGGTCGCTACGGGCGCAACTGGCCGAGTGCAAGGAGGAGCTGCATGCCGAGATGATGCGTGCCGGCGCCTACGATTCGCTGGTGCAGAGGAAGAAACTGGCGGAACAGCAGCTCGAGCGAGCCTCGGGGCGGAGGGACGAAGAGCTGGCGGGCCTGTCCAGCGGTCTCGAGGACAGCAGGTTGTTTGCGTCGTTGGCCGTTCCAGCCTTGGGCGGCGTCGTCGACGGACTGAAGCCCCGCTACGAGGCCGGGGCGATTCCTGTTCGGCACCTTCCGTTCGTGCGGCGGCTGCTCGACGAGGAGGTCTGCGTCTGCGGAGAGGACCTCGTGGACGGCAGCGAGCGGCGGCGGCTAGTTCAGGAGCAACTCGACCGAGGCGACAGGATGGCCGCGACGGCTGGCTTTCAGGGTGAACTCTACGAGTCTGCGAACGCTTTGTTGAGGGCGGCCCGGACGCCTGCTTGGCTGCGTCAGCAGCGGTCGCGGGAAAGCAGGCTGGCGACGGCTAACCAGGAGATCGACGCTGCCGCTCAGGAACTTCGCGACGTGAACGGGAGGATCGGCGCTATTGACGAGAACAAGGTGCGGAGTCTGCGCGACGCTGAAGCGGCGACGGAGACCCGGATCGACCAGCTTGCGCTCGCGGCGGGCATGCACGAGCGGGAGCTCGCGGAGGTCGGAAAGGTGCTCGAAGCCGTGAGCAAGAGGCTGTCCAGCAAGCGGCGTGCGGCCGCCGTCGGCCACGAGAGCCTTATGGCGCAGGCGATTACCGAGCGCGGCGCCGACGTGCTCAAGCGGGCCTACCGTGAGGTTCAGAACAATCAGGTGAGCGAACTCTCTGCCCGGATGAACCGGCTCTTCGCTCAGATGGCGGCGAACGTCGACGCCGAGGAACGGTGGCTGCGGGAAGATGCGCGGGAATCGGTCCAGATGATCGCCCAGGTCGGTGTCCGCCCCGTCGAGGAGCAGGGCGACCGTTTCGAGATCTTCGCCCTGAACCACAAAGGCAGGGCCATGCCTCCGACGGAGATCAACGGCGCGTCGCGGAGAGTGCTGGCGCTTTGCTTCGTTCTCGCGCTCTGCGCCGAGTCGCGCACGCACGGGCCTCTGGTGGCGGACTCGCTACTGAACTCGATGTCTGGCGCCGTGCGGCGGAACACGCTCGAAGTGACGGCCACGACCGCAGAACAACCTGTCCTCCTTCTGACCGGTTCCGACCTCGGGGAAGCGGAGCAGGTGATCGTCGATCGTTTCGCTGGTGCCGTGTACACGCTGACACCCCAATGGAGCGGCGCGGGCGGCGGTGACGTGGTCCGTCGCACCGGCAACGACCGGCACGTGACCCTGTTGTGCGCCTGCGGGCCGCGCGAGTACTGCCGGGTCTGTGAACGTGTGGGTCAGGCCGACGATCCGGCCTGGTCGATGAGAACGGGGGAGACCGACGGAGGGGCCGCAGCATGACGTTCTTCCACCGCCTGTTGACAGCGAAGGGCCACGCCCTGCGGCTGCCCCTTGAGTTGCGGGACGACGTAGAGCTTTACGTGCGCCATCTGAGCCCGTCCGCGCCGGGTCCGGAGCGGGCGCCGTTCGGCCGCCGGGTCGACCTCTGGGCCTACAGTGTGATGACGGCGGTCGCCCTTGGCCTTGCGCCTGTCGACGACAAGAAGGCTGTCCGCGGCCACCGGTTCAAGGACACCGGGTCGGTTGATCTGTCGCCCGACTTCTGCACCCTGCTGGCGGCAGTGGCAGCGGCGGGACTCGGGCTGGACGACGAGCGGGCCCGCGACCCGGCCGAGATCGTCAAGTACGCGAACCGGCTCGCGGCGGCCGGCTGTCCGATCGTCATTGAACGGCTGAAAGCGCTCGACATGAAGCTGACCCCGCTCCAGAAGCTCCAGGCGCACGCCGAGGAGATGCTGGAAGGGCTCGACCTCGTCAGCCCGGCGGGGGAGGCCCAGGCAGTGATCGAGTAGCTGCACTCTCCAGACCTGGCGGAGGTCACCTGAACCTACTGCCAACGACGGTAGGTTCGGGCCGCTTGGTGGGTTCAGCGGAGCGACGTTAGTCGAACGGTCGGACGGGCGCGCCACGAAGAGAGGTCGGCGAGTTGCTGGGCATGCACCTTCTGCTCCTCCCGGTCCGACACCGCCCGCTCCGGCAGGACGATGTCGGCGTGGAATGGGTTGTCGCGCTGCGGCGTAGCTGTAACGCGGCGACCGTTGCCAGCGGCCTGTTCGGCGCTCACGACGCCCCAGCCGTAGAACGTCTGTTGGCGGTTCTCGGCCGCCCGTTCTCCAAGACGAACGGCTTCCTCCACGGAAGCGCGATCCAACCGGTCCACCGAGAGTTTCTGGACGCGCGGTTTCTCGAGAAAGACGTTGAAGCGCACGCTGCCTCGTCGGTGCCCTCGCCGTGCTTCCCTACTGGAGAACACGCAGCGCCCGAGAGCTTCTTCGGGTTCGACTGTCGCTGGCCCGCTCATTCGAGACTCTCTTCTTGGTCGACGAGTTCGGCAAGCGCTTCACGCAGAAAACCGTCGGGAAGTTCGTTTGCGTCGGAGTAGTGCGCCCGACGATGAGTGGCGCCAGTGTTGGCGAGACACAGGGCACCGCCGGCGGCTTGGCAAAGCAGAACCACGGAGCGATTGGACGCGCCGGCGTCGATGGCGACTTCGCCATCGGCCGTGGGATAGACCTCAAGTCGGCACGCACGGATCCGATACATCGCGTGGATGAGACGGGCAGCGTTCACCCTGGCGACCTCGGTCGGTGGCGGGAAGCCCTCATCGTCAGCTTCCTGAAGAGTGTCTTCAAGGTCTTCCAGCGCCTCCTTCAGGTCGCTCGGCACGACGTCTGGTCGCGTCCTCCAGGTACCTGCTGTCGCCCAGAGGACCGGCGGTTGAAGGTCGATACGAGTGCGCACGTAGCGGAGCGTCGACCCTTGCTTTCCATCGTGCACGATGGAGGTTTGACCCGACAGGAATTGCGTCCCGCGAATTCCAAATGGAGTCTCGAGCGTGATCGTCAGCTCGTCGCGAACCGCGGGGCTGGCCGTGGGCGGAAGACAGGAAGCTCTAGGAGGCCGGGCCGACAATGGCCAGACGGTCGAGAACAGGTCCGCGGGTGTCGCTGAGAGGCCGGGACCCGGACGTGGCGAAACAGGCGGCAGTTGGGTCATTGCATGGTGCTCTTGAAGATGCACTGCATCAGCAGTCTTTCGAAATCCCTCAGGTCGTCCTCCCACTTGGCGAGAACAGAGAGCAGATGCTGGTTACTTCCTACCTGATCGGTCTCTGGCAAGTCGCGGTGGATGTTCATCCGGAACGCGACGACCTCGGATTGATCGGCAGCATCGTTCTCACGGATCTCCAGGAACATCGTCTTGTCGCGCAGGTTGTAGGCAGCCCAGAAACCGACAGTTGGGATCTGTCCACCGAAAGAGAGCCAACGTCCGGCATCGACCAGGGCGGTCCGGATCGCGGCGCGCTCATCCACGACGCCCTTGAGAATCGGGATGCAAATGGGATTCATGCCGACAGCCTTGTAGATCGTGTTCGGAAACAGAGTCACGAACCGCATCGCCATGGCTGGAGGCCGAACGTGTGGTGGCTGCAGAGGATCGCCTGCTTCTTCGAAGGTGATGGTGCCGGGATCCGCCTTTACGGTAACGCCGTCACCGAAGCTGACCTGAGAGAACTGCGGAGTTGAGATCGGCGCCTCGGACACTTGGGCGTTGGGACTCACGATCTGGTTAAGGCGGAGAAAGTCCGGGTTGAAGATGGACGGGTCGATCTGATTCACGACGAGGACCACTGAGAACTGCGTCAGATGGACGCTGGGGGCGCTCGAGTCGGGAGTTATTGGCGCGTCGTTCACGTTGGTTGTAGCGCCGAACCGTCTCTTCGGCATCTGGCCTGGACCGGGTGTGGTGAGGCGTCGCTGCCTCGGGACGGCGGATTCTAACCGGGTTCGCGCTCGGAGGGGCCGGCTGGCCGCTTCGGGATACGGTCGGGCGAGGCGGATCGGCTACTTGAAGGCGGAACCCTCGGCCGGCCTCGTCTCCGGCGCCCAGATCCGGATCTTGCTGAACCGCCCGGTGTCGTCGAACGACCCGAAGCCGACGCGGCCCCAGCCGAGCGGATCGCGGTCGGTCGAGACGGTTGGCTGCTTGCCGCCGTCGAAGTAGACCCGCAGCGCGCCGTCCTGCCGTTCGACCCGGACCCGCTTCCAGCCGCGGCCCCAGTCGACGCCTTCGTCGGGGATCGCGCCCAAGGGCGCGCGGTCCGCGTTGTCGACCAGAAAGATGTTGTGGGCGCGGTCGTCGGGCTCGGTGGCCAGGTGGGCGTAGTAGTAGCGGTTGGGCCCCTCGAAGCCGAAGAAGAGACTGAGATCCCGGTGGCCGTACTCGCGTCCGGTCTGCCAGGCCTCGGCCTCGAGCACGAAGTCGGCGAGCAGGAGATCGTCGATCAGGGCGATGTTGAGCGGTGAACGGTGCTTCGGCTCGTACTTGCTGCCGCCCTTGAGCTCGAGGTAGCCGCGCCAGTCTCCCGCGCCGTACCCCCACGCCCGCTGGTCGCTGAACGTGAAGTCGTCGAGCGCCGAGGCGTCCGTGAAGTCCTGGGAGTAGACGAGTTCGTAGCCGTCCGGGACGCCGGACTGCGCGTGGAGGCTGCCGGCGGCGGCGATGAGGGTTAACGGGGCCAGGCTGAGCCAGACCGCCGCTTTGCGCCGGATACCGGCGGGGGCGCCGGCGCACCCAGTGTGTCGCGCGGCGCTGCGAGCGCGGTCCATCAGACGGTCCGCGGCACGACGAACGGCTCGCGGTACTCGCGGGTCAGCAACCGGCTCGCCTCCGTGTCGCCTTCGATCGTTTCCGTGTCCGGGTCGATCGTGAGCCACGGTCCGACGATCGGCTGCTCGATCTCGGGGTCGACGCCGTTCTTCGCCAGGTGGTCGAGGAAGCGGTCCGCGGTGTCGCCGGCGTTGCGGAGCTTCGAGGCGACCTTCGACACCTTGGCCGGTCCGCCCGCTTCGCCGCGCAGGTAGGAGATGTTGCCGAGGTGGCAGAGGGCGCTTGAGAGGTGGCCGTCCTCGATCGAGGCGGTCAGGTCCTCGCTGCGGCGGCTGCGCACGGCGTCCACGAAGTTCGCGTAGTGGTTGGCGCCGCCCTTCCAGCTTTCGAGCTTCTTGCCCTTGGAGTCGAATGCGGTGGCCTCGGTGTAGCTCGGGATCTGCAGGTGGCCGCCTTCACAGTGGACGATGACGCCAATCCTGGCGCCCAGGTACTCGTCCATGCCGCGCCTGCGCCACTCCTCCTTCTGCGCCTTGAGATCGCGCGGCATACCGCGGACCTCGAATAGCAGGGGCGCCCGCTCGTAGTCGTGGTAGACGAACTGGGTGTTCGGCGTGTTGCCGTCGTCGACGTAGGCGAAGCGGCCGCCGACGCTGATCGTCCGCGGCGGCAGCGCCGGCTCGCTCAGCGCCCAGCGAGCGATGTCCATCTGGTGGATGCCCTGGTTGCCGAGGTCGCCGTTGCCGGTGTCGAAGACCCAGTGCCAGTCGTAGTGCAGGCGCTCCCGCATCAGGGCCTTCCTCGGCGCCGGGCCGCACCAGAGGTCGTAGTCGACTGCAGGGTCGATCTTCTGCGCGCCTTCCACCCGGCCGATGCTCTGGCGCGGCTTGTAGCAGAGGCCGCGCGCGAGCTGAATCTCGCCCAGATGACCTTCGTTCACCCAGGCCAGCGCCTCCTGGATCGAGGGCGACGAGCGGATCTGGGTGCCGGTCTGGACGATCCGGTCATACCTCGCGGCCGCGTGGACGATCTGGCGGCCCTCCCAGACGTTGTGGGAAACGGGCTTCTCCAGGTAAACGTCCTTGCCCGCCTGGCAGGCCCACACGGCCTGCAGCGCGTGCCAGTGGTTCGGCGTCGCGATGGACACCGCGTCGATGTCGTCGCGCTCCAGGAGCTCTCGGTAGTCGACGATCGTCAGCGGATCGGTCGCGCCGGCCTCGATGGCCCTGGCCTTCGCGGCCTCGAGCACGTTGCGGTCGACGTCGCAGAGCGCGGCGACTTCGACACCGGGCAACTTCGCGTAGTTGTTGACGTGGTCGTTGCCTCGGCCGCGCAGGCCTACGACGGCGACGCGAAGAACCTCGTTCGGGCTCGCGGCGGCGGTGCCGGCTGAAGCACGGCATCCCAGGGTCGTCGTGGCGGCGGCAGCAGCGGCCGAGCCGAGGAAAACGCGGCGGGTGATCGCGGACATGGTGTTCCTCCCAGAGTCGGAAGCGCCCGGAGGCGGCCCCTGATTGTAGCCGCCTGACCCGTCGCAGGCTGCTGGGAGCTTGCGCCGTGGGAACTGGGACTCCCCACCATTTTGCAAGTGGGTGTATCGCCCGCGATCGGTGTTGGGCGTTGTTCGGTTTTCCGCAGTCACGTCGAGCGGTGAGGCGAGCCGGTGGCTGGGTTGAGGTGGTTTCGCGGTTTGGAGTTGTCGGGTTCGCCGGGCAGTTGGGTTGAGGGTTGGGCGGGCTGATGCGGGGTTTCCGGTTCGGGGTTTCCGGTGACTGGGTTTTGTGGTGGTTGAGGTCGGGCATGTTCGCGCGCGGCGGTAGGGGCGTCGGTGTGTTCGTCGTGGCGTTCCTTCCCGGTCGGTGGGTGGAAGAGCGTGCGATCGCGGAGCATGGCGCAGGCGATGCGGAGGAGTCGATCGCCGACGATTCGCAGGGCGTGTCCGTGCGTCTTGCCTCGGGTTCGTGCGCGGTCGTACCTGGTTCGGGATTCGCTGTCTCGCTGTACGGCTACTCTGGCCCAGTGGTAGACGGCGTCGGCGAGTCTGTGGTTTCTGGCTCGGCGCTGTCGGACGGTTTTCCTGTTGCCGGACCTGACGGTGACGGGTGCTACTCCGGCGAGGCATCGCAGGGCCGCGTGGTCGCGTTGGTTCAGTGCCTGTTCGGCCTCGGTCAGGAGGGTGGCGAGTACGTGGTTTCCGATTCCGGGTATGGAGTCGAGGATGGCGGCGTCGCGGAGTTCGTCGTCGTCGTGCCTTGTTTGTTTGGCCTGCTGGAGGGTTTGCTCAAGCTGGCGTCTGGCCTTGTCGATTTGCGCGTTGTACTGCTCGAGGATCGGCAGCAGGCTCAGGATGCGGTTTCTGGCGCACTCGACACTGGCGCTTCGTCGCTTGATCGGCTGTGCTTTGAGGCGGTCGGCGAGCTGGTCGGCGTCGACCCGGCGGACGCGGTGCTTCGCGAGCAGTTTGGCGAGGGTGGACTTCCTGACGCGCCGGGCCTTTTCCGGGGTGGGCAGGCGCTTCCACAGGTCGATCGCCCAGGGCGTCGTCACGTCGCCGTCCGTCGCGTCGAGAAACTGCGGGTAGTAGTCCACGAGATGCTGTCGGATGCGGTTCGCGATCCCGTTGCGGTCTTCGACGAGTTCCTTCCTGGCGCGGGCGGCGCCTCGCATTTCGATGACGTCGTCGTCGGGCTCTTGGACCGGTCTGAGGCAGTCCGGGTCGGTACGCAGCGCCGAGGCCAGGGCCTTGGCGTCTCGCCGGTCGTCCTTGGCGCCGGCGGCGGAGAAGCGGTCGCGGAAGCGGTCGAGCTGCATGGGGTTGATGGAGTGGACGGGGAAGCCCGATTCCATCAGGGTTTCGACCACAGGTCCGTGCGGCACTTCGATGGCGACCTTGATCAGGTTCGCCGGTCGTCGGCCGCGGTCGAGGAGCCAGTCGTTCATGGCGGCAAGTCCCCTGCCGCCATGGTCGAAGGCTCGTTGTTTGACCACCTTGCCCCGGTGATCCATCAGGCAGACGTGGTGTTTTCGGCTTCCCCAGTCCACGCCGGCGGTAAACGTCGTCGTCATGTCCTCCCTCCTGGTGCGTTAGCGTTGGCTTGTCGGCTCACCGCGATGCCGTTCGGTACCTGTACTGGCGCTCATGGCGCATACTCCCCACTGGATGTCCATCGCGGTGCAGGCAGCCAGGGCACAAATCCCAGTTGGGTGCTCAAGGCACAGTGCGCCGTTGGTGCTCCTGGCTGCCCGCCGACTTCACAAGGCTCCGGACAGCGCCGCGGGAGGGGGCGCCGCGGCGCGGGCTGCGGAAGCTGCCGGTCCCGCGGAAAACGGCAAGCCGTTTACCGCCGGACCTTGGAAAACCGGCGGACCGGTTTCCCACAGCTGCCGCAGCCTCGGCGACTACGGCGGATCGGTACGGGACGGTGACCGGAATCAACCCCGGAAAGGTACAGGTGCGCCGGCGCCCCCGCCGGCCTTCCGAAAGAAGCGCGCGAGGCCGCAGGCCTCGCTCCTGACTGGCTAGTCCCGCTCCCCGCGCCGTTGCCGCTCGACGATTCGGCGTACCGAGTCCACGTCGGGCGCCCAGTACCGTTCCTGTTCCTCGATCGGAGGCTCGACCAGCGGCCGCACGACACGGAAGCCCAGGAACCGCGCGTTCGTGTGGTACCAGACGCTTTGCGGGAGCTGGGGGTCCATCCGCTTCCAGGAGAGTTCCGATCCACGCCGCGCGGCGCAGCGAAGGGCGGCCGGTTCATCCCGCCAGGAGCCGCCGCGGACGCTGCGCGGGTACTCCCTGCTCGGCCAGGCGATCGGATCGACGAGTGGATCCGCTTCGCCGAGTTCCCCATACTCGGCGTAGGCGTCGAGGGTCCACTCGGCGACGTTGCCGTGCAGATCGAACAGTCCCCAGGCGTTCGCTTCGAGTCGGGCGACTTCGTGGTAGCGGCGGTCGCTGTTGCCGGCGTGCCAGGCGAAGCGGTCGATCTCTGCCGGGTCGGCGCCGAACGACCACGCCGTGGCGGCGCCGGCCCGGCAGGCGTACTCCCACTCGGCCTCGGTCGGCAGGCGGTAGAAGCGGCCCGTCTTCATCGACAGCCACTTCGTGAAGTGGCGGGCCGCGAACTGGGTCATCGAGATCGCCGGAAAGCCCTCGACCCCCATGCCGAAGTCCATCGGCCGGTAGGGCGGCGTCGGGCGGCTGACCGCGTCAGCCCAGGCGGCGCCGGGTTCCTCACCGCCGCGGTCCGTGTCGAACATGAACACGCGGTACAGGTCCCAGGTCGTCTCGTGGGTCGCCATCCAGAATGCGCCGACTCGAACGCGGCGCCGGGGTGACTCCAGTTCACCGCGTTCCGGCTCGCTGTCCGGGCTGCCCATGAAGAACTCCCCGCCTGGTACGGGCGCCATGTCGAGCCGAAGTTGGCCACCCTCGGCGCTGACGCCGCCGACCCGTTCGCTGTAGGGCCGCATCTCCGCTTCGACGGCGGCGTTCGCAGCCGGCACGTCGACGGCCGGCGGTCGCCCCGGCGGCATGTCAGGGTAGCGGCCGGCGCCCGGTTCCTGGACGGCGGCCCAGAGCAGGGCCGGCAACGCTGCCAGCGCGGCCGAGACCCGGAGCCGGGCCGGATGCCGGCCGGCACCCGGTTGGCGCGTACCCGCGCCAGCCGCGTCACAGTCCGAGCGCCCGTCTTCGGGCGGTCGGATGTCAGGCCGGCGCACCGACACGCACCTGCTCCGTTGGTGCAAGCTGCTAGCGGCCCCGGAAGTCCGCTCGCCGCTTCTCGAAGAAGGCCGCGATGCCCTCGGCGGCGTCGCTGGTGCGGGCCGCGTCGGCGATCGCCTGCGACTCGAACTCCATCTGGGACTCCAGGTCTTCGGAGAAGGAGCGCATGACGAGTTCCTTCGCGGCGCCGAAAGCCCAGGTCGGTCCGGCCGCCAGTTGCTTTGCGAGCTTCCCGGCGCGGGCGTCCAGGTCGTCGGCCGGAACGACTTCGTTGACGATTCCCCAGTCCTGGGCCTCGGTGGCCGACAGGGTGCGGTTCGTGAGAATCAGCTCCAGCGCCCGATGGCGTCCGAGGAGCCGGGGCAGAAAGTAGGTAGAGCTGCCGTCCGGCGTCAGACCCGCCCGCGTGTAGGCCATCGTGAACACCGCCTGCTCGGAGGCGACGACCAGGTCGGCCGCACAGGCGAGCGAGAATCCGGCGCCGGCGGCCGGCCCGTGGACGGCGGCAACGACCGGGGCGCTCCCGCGCGCCAGGCGGGTGATCGCGGCATGCAGGTAGACCGTCATCTCCTTGAGACCGCGCGGCAACGCGTCGCCAGCCTTGGCGAACGATGCGAGGTCGCCGCCGGCGCAGAACATCCGCCCCTCGCTGCGGAGCAGCACCGCCCGCACTTCCGGGTTCTCGTCGCACTCGATGCCGACCTCGAGCAGGTCCTTGGTCATCCGCAGGTTCATCGCGTTCGCCGCATCGGGCCGGTCGAGGGTGATGCGGGCGACGTGGTCGGCGAGTTCGAATCGGAGCGTTTCGAGGTCGTGCATGGCGGCGGATGGTAGCGGAGGCGGCGCGCTAGAGTATGGCGACCACGAGAACAAGGCTCGGCCGATACGCCGATACGGATCGACGACGACGGCACCTTTGCGGTGCGGGGAGACATCATGGACGGAACCTCCAGGCGCAGTTTCATCACCGGGGCCTCGGCGGCCCTGCTGGCTGGCGGAGTCGGCGGCGGTGCCGCTACTGCCGCGGCAGCAAACACGGCAACGGACGTCGGACGCGCCCGCGGCGATGCGACGCTCCGAATCGGCCTGATCGGCTGCGGCGGACGCGGCACGGGCGCCGCGGCGCAGGCGCTGTCCACGTCGGGGCCGGTCGAGCTCGTGGCGATGGCCGATGCCTTCGAGGACCGGCTGAACAACTGCTACGAGCGCCTCGCCGAACAGGCTGAGAACGGTTCGTTCGAGAACGGGAAGCGCCTTCAGGTGCCGTCCGAGAACCGCTACGTCGGCTTCGACGCCTACCGCAAGGTGATCGACTCCGGCGTCGACGTCGTCGTCCACGCGACACCGCCGGGCTTCCGGCCGGAGCACTTCGAGTACGCGGTCGAGCAGGGCAAGCACGTCTTCATGGAGAAGCCGGTCGCCGTCGACGCCCCGGGCGTGCGGCGGGTGCTCAAGGCGGCCAAGGCCGCGAAGGAGAAGAACCTCAAGGTCGGCGTCGGCCTGCAGCGCCACCACAGCACGATGTACAACGAAACGATCGACCGCATCCACGACGGGGCGATCGGCGACGTCGTCGCGCTCCGCGTCTACTGGAACGGCTCGGGCGTCTGGGTGCGGGCGCGCAAGCCCGGCCAGACCGAGATGGAGTACCAGATGCGGAACTGGTACTACTTCAACTGGCTCTGCGGCGATCACATCGTCGAACAGCACATCCACAACATCGACGTCGGCAACTGGGTCAAGGGCGGTCACCCCGTCGAAGCCCAGGGTCAGGGCGGCCGCCAGTGGCGAAACGGCCCCGACCACGGCGAGATCTTCGATCACCACTTCGTGGAGTACACCTACGATGACGGCGCGGTGATGCTGAGCCAGTGCCGGCACATCCAGAACTGCTGGGACCAGGTCGCCGAGTACGCCCACGGCAGCAAGGGCCGGGCGAGCCTCGCTTCCGGCCTGATCGAGGCGCCGGGCGGCTGGAACCACCGCGAGCCGGAGGACGAAAAGAGTCCCTACCAGGTCGAGCACGACCGCCTGTTCGAAGCGATCCGCGAGGACAAGCCCTTCAACGAGGCGAAGAACGGAGCGATCGCCACGATGACGGCCGTGATGGGCCGGATGGCGACCTACTCCGGCAAGAAGATCACCTGGAAGGAAGCGCTCAAGTCCGACGTGTCGCTCGAGCCGGCTACCTACGCCTGGGACGCCGCTCCGCCGACGGTACCGGACAAGAAGGGTCGGTATGCGGTGGCGGTGCCGGGGTTGACGAGGGCATAGTCGGGGCGGCCGGCACCCGCAGCCGCTCTTGACCGCAGCAGCTAGGGGGCCGCTACGGCGCGGCGCTATAACAGCCGCGCTACCGGTCCGACAGCGGGCCGAACTTGCGTTCCACTTCGGCCCACAGGCCGTCGATGTCGAGTTCGAGTTCGGGCACGACCGGTGACTGCCAACGGCCCGACTCGGGCGGATGCACGGTGAACGCGCTTCCGTCCGACACGAGGAAGGCGATGTGGCGGCCGGCCGGGTCGACGATCCAGTACTCGGCGACGCCGGCCTCCGCGTAGAGGTTCAGCTTGTGGACCTGGTCGCGACTCGCCGTGGAGGGCGACAGGATCTCGACCACGAGATCGGGCGCGCCTTCGATCCAGTTCCGGACGATCTCGCTGCGTGCCCGGGAAACGTAGAGGAGATCGGGCTGGACCACGGAGTGCGGGGCCAGGTGAACGTCCATCGGCGCGGTGAGAGCGAGGCCACCCGTCTGCTCGGCAACGTTGCCCAGCAAGAGGCCGAGCCGGAGCACGAGGTACTGATGGATGGGAACGGGACTGGCGCTCAAGTAGAAGTGTCCGTAGATCAGTTCGCAGCGCGGTTCGTCGGGCAGGGCGGCGTGGTCGGTCCGGCGGTAGGGGCCCGGCCTCCGGTGCAGCGTCGGCGGTGGCTGATCGAGCAGCGTCACGGACATGCGAAGGAGTATACGGAGCGGCCGCGCTTGCCGTCCACGCGAGCTCGGCGGTGTTCTCGACCAGCAGGAGGTCGGGGACCTCGTCGATGCCGAAGTGGACGCGGCGCGCGATGCGCTCGATGTGGTTCGCGAGGCCCGCACGTGAGGGCGGTCCGGAGCGGATAGTCTCGGCGGCAGCCTCCGAGGACCGGGAGCGAACTCGAAGATGCAGTCCGCCGACAGTGCCACCGACGGTGGCCGCAGCAGCCACGTCCGGAAGTTCCAGGAGCTTCTCCGGGAGCTGTTCCAGTTCGACTGCGCCGACCTGGACTTCGGCATCTACCGGATCATGAACCACAAACGCGATGTGGTGGAGCGGTTCATCGCCGAGAAGCTGCCGAAGACCATCGACGAGGAGTTGAACACCGGCCTGCTCGCGCGCCAGGCCTTGGCCAAGGCCAAGTTGGAGGACGCGCGGGGGAAGGTCCTTGAGTTGCTTGGACGCGAGGCGATTGACCCGGCCGGCGAGATCGTGAACCCGGCTCTCGCCGCTACGCCCGTTGCCCTGGAGTACTTGGACGCGAAAGCCCGGGCCGGTGCCAGCCGCACTCGCGCCGCCGTGGAAGCCGACGTGTACAACCACCTGACGGCCTTCTTCAGCCGCTACTACGAGGATGGCGACTTCGTCAGTAAGCGGCGTTACTCCCGCAAGCACCGCTACGCCATCCCCTACAACGGCGAAGAGGTGTACCTGCACTGGGCGAACGCCGACCAGTACTACGTCAAGACCGCCGAGCACTTCCACAACTACGACTGGAAGGCGCCGAATGGCGTGTCTGTCCGCTTCCGGGTGGAGGAAGCGGACGTCGAGCAGAACAACGTGCAGGGTGCGCGCCGCTTCTTTCTGCCCAGTCTGGAGGACGCCGAGTGGGACGAGTCCACACTGACCGTGGCGCTACCGTTCGCCTACCGCCCGCTGAATGGGCAGGAAGAACGGCGCTACGGCGGCAAGAACCAGCAGGAGAAGATCATCAAGGCCGCCGTGGACTCTCTGCCGGAATTGCTGGACGAACTGAGCGCCGACGTTCTCGCCGCGTTCGGACGCGAACGCCGCCGCAACCCGAACGACGAGCCCATCTCCTACCTGGAACATCATCTCAGGCGGTACACGCGCCGCAACGATTCGGATTTCTTCATCCACAAGGACCTGAGCGGCTTCCTGACCCGCGAGCTGGACTTCTATCTGAAGAACGAGGTCCTCAACCTATGCCGAAGTTCTGAGCGGCAAAGCGGCAATTCCGTTGTGGGTACGGGGGTTGTCGTGGGTTCGGATGTGTCCGGTACTGGGTACGGTCCTTTCAGGTTCGTACGCCGAGGAGTCTGAGAGCCTCCTGCTGGAGCGGCGTCGGCCGGGCCAGGATGTTGGCGATCGCGTCGTTGTTTCCGGGCGTCCTGACGCGGTTTCTGGTGAGCGTGGCAAGGTCTTCGATGAGTGTCTGGAAGCTGTGCACGGGCAGTCCGTCGGGGGTGCAGCCGGAGTTGGCCTTGATCTTCGCGGCGTTGGATTTCCGCGCCGGTTCGACGGGCGAGGCGCGTTCGTCGGTCTTGGCGTGGTCGTCGAAGAGGATGGTTGCGAGGCGTTTTCGCATGTGCCACTCGACGTAGTAGGCGAGGACGCAGAGGAGGACATGTGCGCGCACGCGTCCGGCGAGCCGGTGATGCACGGGTCGCACCTTGAGGTCGACGCTCTTGAGGCTGCGGAAGACCCGTTCGACGTGGCTCAGGCTCTTGTAGGAGCGTACGGCCTCGTCGGCGGGCAGGTCGTCTTCCGGGACGTTGGTGCGGATGACGTAGAGGCCGTCGAGGGCGGCCTCCCGGGCGATGCGCTCCTGGTTGCGGCGCCAGTTGAAGCCGTCGTCGGCGATCTCGACGTCGTAGTGCTTGGCGACCTTGTACTTGCGCAGGGCGCGGTCGGCTCTGACAGCGATGGCTTCGCTGCCGCGCAGCGGCCTGTTCTTTCGCTTCGTGGCCTTCTCGACGGCTTCGAGGAGCTCGTCGGTCATGTCGAGCAGTTCCAGGCGCTTGCGGCGGCGCTCGGCGGCCAGAAGCGGGTTTCGGCACACGATCAGCCGCTCCTTGGGGTACAGCTCCGGGACGCTGATCTCGGCCATGTCCCGCCGGTCGAAGAGCGACAGTTGCAGGTGCCCCTGCTCGGCCAGGGTGCGGATCGCAGGTGCGCGCAGGGCGCTGATCCAGTCCAGGCCGGAGGGTTGGAGGTCTTCCTCGATGCGGGCGTTGGTGATCAGTCCGCGGTCGCCGACGACGATGACCCGGTCCAGCGAGAAGCGGCCGCACAGTTTCCGCGCTTGGCTGCCCAGGGCGCCGGGATCGGCGGTGTTGCCCTCGAAGACCTCGACCGCTGTCGGGCATCCCTCCCGGTTCGCGAGCAGGGCGAGGACGATCTGGAGCTTGCCCCGCTTCTTGTCCCTGGAGTAGCCGTGTCTGGCCAGCGGACACTTGCCGCCCTCGAGGTACACCGAGGTCAGGTCGCAGAGGACGAGCGAGCCGTTCTCGAGATGCCGCCTGGCGAGACCGCGTTCGATCTTCGGCTGCCGTTCGAGCAGCCAGTCCATGGCGTCGTAGAGGTCTTCGGCCGAAGCGTCTTCGACGCCGAGTTCTTCGGCGAGGGTGTGGTTGGCTGTCTCGCTGGCGAGTCCTCGGGCGGTGGCGAGCTTGGACCGTGGTTCGAGGATGCGGGCGGCGATCATGGCGACGGCGAGGGCTCGTTGTCTGGAGGGTTTGCGGTCGATCAGTCTTTCGAGGCCGAGCTTCCTGATGGTGCCGAGGGTGGCGGCGACGTGTCCGTGTGGTTTGGCCCGCAGGATCTGGAAGGCGTCGTCGAGGGAGGCGAGGGCTACGCCGCCCTTGAGGAGCGTTCTGATTCCCTCGACGACGTCGTCCGGCAACCTGGAGAGGTTTGCGATGGTGCGTTTCCTGACCTTTCCGTCGCGTCGGTAGGACTCTCTCAGCAGCACCGCGGGCGGGGAGTTGCGGTTGGGCACGCGTTCGATGTACATGGCTTCGAATTGTAGACGACAAACCTCACTGTGTCTATCTCCATTCTCACTATTACATGGCTACGAATGACAGCGTAAACGCTGTGCCCGACGGCCCGAAACCCAACCGCGACAAGCCCAAACGCACCACGTGAACCCGTGGAACGCTCAGAATTTCGGCCTAGACGGCCTCGCCGCTGCGGGTGAGTTCGTCGGCGAAGGCTGGTTCCAGCTCTTGGAGCTCATCCGGTCCATCGGCGGCCAGATCATCGACTTCCTGGCCCAGATCGAGGGCTTCCAGAAGATGCTCTGGGAAAAGCGGAAGTTCGTCACCGAGACGAACTACTGTGTCGCCATGCGGTGCGTGCCCGAGGAGTTCCACGCCGAAGTCGCCGCGAACGAGGCCCAGTGGACGGAATGGCGCGATCTCGGCATGGTCGGCGATCAGCCGACGACGCTGTTCGACTCCTGCGAGACTCAGGACGAGAGAGTCGCCTTCCTTCGTGCGAAGCCCACGCTCATGCTGGACACGGTGCACTTTGGCACCGACTTCACAGGCCGTCTGCTGGGTGGTTTCGAGGACCTTGACGGCGTGACTGATGGTGTGCTGCTACACAGCGAGAATTGGCAGGCCCTTCGGCTCTTGGCGGAGCGTTACGCTGGAAAAGTCAAGTGCGTCTACATCGATCCGCCCTACAACACCGGCAACGATGGCTTCCTCTACCGGGACAGATATCGTCACTCGTCGTGGTTGACGTTGATCGATGATCGTATTCGAGCACTACTGCCCTTGGCCAGCAGCGAGGCTGCCTTGTTCGTCTCCATCGATGACAACGAAGTCGGGAATCTAGTCAACATAGTCAGGAGCCGGTCGCTCGCCGCCGATTTCGTGACGCTCATTGCGGCCCAACTCAATCCAAGAGGTAGGACGTTAGACAAGCATATCGCCAAGACTCATGAGTACATAGCGACATTCGCGCTTCGCGGTGGAGCTAGTGCGATCCGCCAAGTCAGTAAGGGGGCTGCCGCGCAGGCAGAGTACAAGTACCGCGACGAGAAGGGTGCCTACAGACTCCTCGAACTCCGCAATCGGAACCCGGTCTTCAATCGTTCCAATAGGCCGAATCTCTACTATTCTTTCTATTGTAGGCCAGAGGGTGGGGGCGTCAAGCTGTGCCGTGACGGCTCTCACACTGTGGAGATCCTGCCGCTGAATTCTCGAGGAGAGGACGACTGCTGGACGTGGGGAAAGGAGAAGTCTCGGGCGCAGCTCGATGAGCTCGTTGCACGACGTGTAAGAACCGGGGCGTGGCGGGTGTTCCGGAAGGACCGCCTCGACCGGCAGGGTGGAACTGCGAAGACGAAAGCGAAGTCTGTTTGGACCGGGAAGGAGTTCAACAACGAGAACGGCAAGGAGTGCCTGGGGAACTTGTTCGGGGAGGCGGTCTTCGGGTTCCCGAAGTCGGTGGCTCTCGTCGAGCGATGCATAGAGATCGGCATGAGTGGGGTGGATGGTCTCTTCATGGACTTCTTCTCCGGTTCGGGGACGTCCGGGCAGGCGGTTATAGAGAGCAATCGCAGGGACGGCGGAAGGCGGAAGTTCCTCCTGGTTGAGATGGGCGAGTACTTCGACAGGGTCGTGCTACCCAGGCTCAAGAAGGTCGCGTTCGCTCCTGAGTGGGCTGAAGGGAGGGCGAACGGCTCGGCAACTGCGGCGGAAGCTGAGTTCTCACCCCGCCTCATCAAGTACCTGCGGCTGGAGTCTTACGAGGACGCACTCGACAGCATCCGGTTCGACGAGGAGGCTGGTCAGCGGGGGTTGGAGGAGAACCTCGACGGCTACCTGCTCCAGTACATGCTGAAGTGGGAGACGAAGGACAGCGAGACGCTGCTGAACCCGGCGGAGTTGGCAAAGCCGTTCGGCTATCGCTTACGGGCAGGCGAGATTGGCGGTGAACGGGAGCGAGTGGCGGATGTCGCGGAGACTTTCAACTATCTGCTGGGCCTGAGAGTCCTTACGCGGCGGGTCTACGCAGACGGCGACCGTCGGTACCTAGTGTTCCGAGGCGAAACGCGGAGCGCTCCCGGCCGCACGACCGTCGTCATCTGGCGCGACGCCGAGGGTTTCACGGAGGACGAGCTCGGGGCCGACCGGGACTTCGTCGCGGCCGAGGGAATGGCGGAAGGCGCCGACGCCGTCTACGTAAACGGCATGTCCTCTATTCCGGGAGCGCGGCCCATCGAGCCGTTGTTCAAGGCCCGTATGTTCGCTGGCGTGCCCGACGCCTGACGCCGGAGGCCCTGCCAAGTGCCACGGCGAGCCCGCAAAGGGAAGGCGTCCACGGGCGGAGCCGCGGACCTTGAGCGGCGGATGACGCTCTTGGCTTGGTTGCACGGACGGCTGGGCTACGTCGACACGCCGGAGTTGCTCGGCGACATGGCGCGGGCGGACGAGGGCTTCGACGCGGACGGAAGAAGCCATGCTTGCACGCGGCTGCTGTCGCGCGCCGACGGGCTGAGCGACATAGGTCGCGAGGACCTCCTTCGGTACGACGACAACATCCGAAGCGCCTTGGCGGAGATGAACACGGGTCGCGAGCCGGAGATCACGCTCCGCTACTTCCAGTACTTGGCCGCGCTCTACGCCGAGATCTTCCTGGACTTCCGGTTCAACCGGTTCGCCGAGATGCTGGCGTCGTTGAACGAACTCGTGGCCGAGCGCAACATTGGCCGCAGCATGCTGGATCCAGCCTTCGAGCGCTTCGATGAGGCGGAACTGAACAAGCTGGCGTTCTGGATGGCCACCGGCAGCGGGAAGACGCTCCTGCTGCACCTGAACTACAGGCAGTTTCTCCACTACTGCCGGGAGGCGGTGGACAACGTCCTCCTGATCACGCCCAACGAGGGACTGAGCGAGCAGCACATCGCCGAACTCGAAGCGTCGAACATCCGTGCGGAGCGGTTCGCGCCGGACCGGGTTTCCGATCTGTTCGGCGGCGGCAGGGTCGTCCAGGTAACGGAGATCACGAAGCTCGTGTTGAAGAAGAAGGGCGAGGGCGAGAGCGTGCCGGTCGATGCGTTCGAGGGCCGCAATCTCATCCTCGTGGACGAAGGTCACAAAGGGTCGGGCGGGGACGCATGGCGCGAGGTCCGCGAGGCCATCGGCGCCACCGGCTTCACGTTCGAGTACAGCGCTACCTTCGGCCAGGCGCTCACGGCGGCCCGCAACGACGAACTGACCGCCCAGTACGGCAAGGCCATCGGGTTCGACTACTCCTACCGGCACTTCTACGGCGACGGCTATGGCAAGGACTTCAACATCGTGAACCTCCAGCATGCGGCTGGCGAGAACACGGATGTGCTCTTGCTGGCGAACCTGCTCTCCTTCTACGAGCAGCAGGTCGCGTTCGCGGAGAATCGGGAGGAGGTTCGCGGCTACAACCTGGAGCAGCCGCTGTGGACGCTCGTCGGTGCCAGCGTCAACGCGGTTTACTCGGAGAACAGGCAGAAGCGGAGCGACGTGTTGACCGCTGCCCGGTTTCTGCACAGGGTTCTGGCCGAAAGCTCATGGGCCACCGAAGCCATCGAGCGGCTGCTGAAGGGCGAGTCGGGCCTCGTGGACGAGACCGGACGCGACGTTTTCGCGGACAGGTTCGCTTACCTGCGCGGACGGGACGCCCCGACCATCTACGGCGACCTGCTGCACAGGACTCTGCACGCTCGCGCCGGCGGCGGATTACACATTCACGACATCCGCGGAGCCGAAGGCGAGCTCGGATTGAAGGCCGCCGGCGCGGACGAGTACTTTGGACTCATCTACATCGGCGACACGCCGGCCTTCAAGAAACTCGTTCAGGCCGACGACGCGGGCATCACGCTCGAGACGGACGCCATTGCCGGGTCGCTGTTCGACGGCATCAACCGGCCGGACTCGACGATCGAGATGCTGCTCGGTGCCAGGAAGTTCCTGGAGGGTTGGAACTCATGGCGCGTTTCCAGCATGGGGCTGCTCAACCTGGGCCGGAGCGAGGGGGCGCAGATCATTCAGATGTTCGGGCGCGGCGTGCGGTTGCGCGGGCGCGGCATGACGCTCAAGCGGAGCGCCGCGGTGGAGGGGACGTCGCCCGCTCACGTCAGGCTGCTGGAGACGCTCAATCTCTTTGCCCTGCGCGCCAACTACATGAGCAAGTTCCGCGAGTATCTGGAGCGCGAAGGTGTGTCGCTCGATCCGGTGTTCCAGATGCCCATCAGCATCCGGCCCGCGGAGGATCTTCGCGGCAAGAACCTCGTGATCCCGCGGTTGGACGAAGGTCGGGAGTTCAAGGCCGAGGTGGCGGCGCTGTTCGAGCACGAAGGCGATTGTGCCCGGCCGGTGACCGTGGACCTTTCGAGCAGGGCGCAGGTCGTCACCAGCGGCGGGGGAGGCGTGGCGACGACGGATGCGACGTCCGGCATCGGAACGCGGCTTCCTTCGGAGAGCCTGGACCTGGTGGATTGGAACGCAGCCTACGTCGATGTCCTGAGCCACCGGGCTGGCCGCGGCTTCGACAACATGGCCGTCAGCCCGCGCAGCCTGAGGGGCATTCTGGAGTCCAGACCTCCAGCCTACTCGCTGGTCGCCGACGAAGGCCTGGAGAAGCCAGCCACGCTCGCCGACCGGGAGCGCCTGCAGGAGGCGGTTGTCGCGATCCTCTGCCGTTACGCCGACGGCCTCTATCGGCGTAGCCGGGCGCGCTGGGAGTCCGGCCACATGGCGTACAAGCCGCTGGACGAAGGCGACCCCAACTTCCAGTTCAACGTCGCGGACGGCGAGACGGCTGGCCGCTACATGGTCAGTTTGCGTGGCGGCCAGAGCGAGTTGATCGAGCAGATCCAACAACTCCTCGGCACCGACGCCGAACTGTACGACGAGGACTCCGGCGTGCCGCCCCGGATCTACTTCGACCGGCACCTGTACCAGCCGTTACTCGTGGAGAAGCCCGGTCATGCGGGAGCTGAGATCACGTCCAGTCCTCTCGGCCTGAACAGAGGCGAGACGCGCTTCGTGAAAGACCTGAGGGACTACTGGACCGAGAGGCGAGCCGGCGGCGAGGACGACGGCCTGGAGATCTTCCTGCTCCGAAACCTCTCCCGCACCGGCGTCGGCTTCTTCGAGAGTTGCGGCTTCTACCCCGACTTCATCCTGTGGATCAACCGGAATGGCGAGCAGCGGATCGTCTTCATCGAACCGCACGGGATGATCCATGCACTGTCATACGCCAACGACGACAAGGCAAGCCTGCACGAGCGACTGCCCACCGTCGCAGGGAAGATGGCGAAGCCTCCAGGCGTGACCAAGGTCACTCTGGACTCGTTCATCGTGTCGAGAACGTCGTACGACGACCTGCGCCGACGCTACGACAACGGCACCTGGAGCCGTGAACAGTTCGCGGAGAAGCACATCCTGTTTCAGGAGGATCGAGGCGACTACGACTACATCGCGGCGCTCTTCTGAGGCCGCAGTAACGGAAGTCATCAAGGCCCGTCCTAGCCCATGCTGGCGACCGAAAGCGCTCGACGACCAACCTAGAGAGCACTGCCTTTCGAAGTCCCGTCCGACGCAGAGCCGCTCCGTGTCGGTTCATTCTCCCACCCAAGGAAGCGCCCTTGAGGCGTTTGCTCTCCTCTCTCTCCGAGTCGCCTAACGACCCCTCGGCCAACTTGGACCCGGCAGCCGAACTAAGCCAGAACACGCACTCGTCGTTCTCGACCAGGCGATTGAGCGCTGCTCACCGGGTACTTGCGGTCACCGTGCGGGCCGACACTAGCAAGCCGGAACCGCCTCGATGGCGGCTAGAAGTAATGGGCTGTCTCCACTCCGTTGCACTCTCAGTCGACCGGGCACTCAACGCCGTCGCAATACCACCTACTACTCCCCGGCCACAACTCAGTCGGCGAGTACGCGCCGCGCGATCTCCGCAACGCGTTGGACCTTTGCCTTGACTCCACTCACACGGTCCGTAACCTCCTGAATTCGACTCAGGTGCGCCTCGACCGCGTCGCTCTTGATGGTAGTGGCTCTGTCCCGTAGCTCTCTCGGAAGCTCCTCGAGCCTTTCATTGACAACTCCGATGTACTCGTCGAACAGTTGACGTCTCGCCCTAGCGGCGTTCCGTAACTCCGCCAGCACCTGCTCCGCCTGCCGAAATGACCGGGAGCGGTGCTTTATGCCTTCAATCACAGCACCGCTGACTGCTTCGTCGACCCCGAGCTGCATTCCGTCTATAGCGTTGACCAAGCGATCATGAGCCTCTCCGAGGTATTCCTCGAGTGCGGCGCCAGCATGACGACGAGCGCCTGAGAAGCGCAACCTCTCCAGCAGCACAGGCCGCAACGCCGAGCGGAGGCCCTCGTTTCTTGCACCCGACAGCACATACACTACCGCCAAGACCAAGAAAGTCGAAGCTGCACCGACGAGGAATCCCCGATCCGACAGCACCGATAAGACGACTTCACGATGCTCCGACGGAAGCCTGGGAACGGCGAACCAGCCCAGCACGAGAGCCACAAGGCCGACCAGAGCCGAACGACCGAGAATGGTCGCTCTGGCTAGCCAGACTCGCCGCCTAGCTTCAGTAAGGCGAGACCGCGCCTCGTTGGTGCCTTCTATGACGCTGTCGACACGCTGCGCGACGTCTACAACGAACTCATCGAACACCGTCCGACACACGGACTCTACGCGGCGTGCCACTGACGCGCCGTACTCGTCGCCCAAATCGGCGTCCTCAATCATCCATGGTTGGCCGTCCTCCGACGACTGACCGGAGTCATAATCTCGTTCGTCGGAAAGCGATCTCAGGCGGTCCTTGCAGCTCTCGGCTGACGTCGCTATCGCCGAAAAGCTGCTTGAGTTCAGCGCATCTATGGACTCCGTGGGTATTACCTGTGCACCCGATTCGTCGAAGCCCACAAAACCATGTTCCCGAAGCAAATCGCTTGACGCAGGAGCAGCGATGTAGGTGTAGAACGCGGTTACGGCGTCATCATGCGTCCGTTCGAAGCTCCTCAAGGCTACGTCAATGTCATGGGTGCAGGAACCGATCTCCCATGCCTCGGACCTGCCGCTCAAGTGGCGTAATGCGTCAGCTACTGCCGAAGCGCGCCTTCGGTTCACAACTCCAAGCACCCGGCGCGCGTGGTCGCGGGACGCGTTGGCAGGTCCGAGAAGGTCGGCGGCCAGGTCGAACTGTCGTCGAAGAAGCGCTTGGAGATCTTCCTCGACCTGAGGCCTAAACCATGTGCGCATCCGAGCTTTGAAGTGCCGCCGAAGGAGTGCCAAGGTGGTCTTGCGCAGCTCTGATAGTCGGTCGGCCAAGGCTTCTCTGATCTCCAGCTCCAGCTTGCGCAGGTCCTCGTGAGAGGCTTCACCGATAGTCTGTGGCGTGATGATTGCGTCAACCGTCAGCTTGTCGGCTGGTGTGGCTTGCCGTGCCTTTGTCAGTCTTTCCTGCACTGATTGAATGGAGGACTCAAGAACATGAAGGAGTTCCGCTATTGCAGTGGCCGCGTCCGCACGCCTCTTGGCTTCCTCCTGAAGGCGGTTCAGTTTGGAACTGCGGTCAGAGATGTACGCCAGGAGCACAGCTAGGGCCTCATCAGCCGTGGAGAGGACGTAGTGTGCCTGGGCACGACGTATTCGCGCACGGTGGCCATCGTCGGTCACGATCGGCAGCAATGCTTGGCGCACTTGCTCGACTCGGAAGCCTTCCTTCGAATCGACGAAGAATCGTTGCGCCTCTTGTATCCTGGTCGCGTGGTGACGGAATCGGGGATCGCTGCCGAGCCTGTTGATCGCCTCCGCCCAGAAAGCCTCTGCCCGGTCCGCTTGCCAGTCTGAGTCGAAGTCCCCTTTGCGAGAGGTGAGAAACTCCTCGGCGCTAGTGATGGCGAGTATCTTGGGGACGCCGTCGAGCTTGTTGAACGCAGTGTCAAGCAGGTCGAAGTCCTTCTCCTTGTCGGCAAACGGCCGACGGCCATCGATCGTTAGAACGAGGACGTGGCAGAGGTGTAAGAAGCGAGTGACAGCGTCCTGCTCAGCGTCTTCGTTACCCAGTCCTGGAGTATCGACTAACGTGGCGTGCTGGAGAAAGTCCAGGGCGGGGCCATGGACAACGTCTATCGCGTCAATGGCAGTGTAGGCGGACCTCCTTACTAGCTGAGCGTGATCGCGGTGCGCAATTTATGTTATGCGCGTGTCCGTTGGATGCTGACCGACTTCTCGTTTGTACCCGGGATTCTCGGTGTTGGAGATGCCGAGAAGAGCGTTGATGAGACTTGATTTCCCGGAGCTGAAGTGCCCAAGGAACCCCACGAGTGCGATGTTGTCGGATTGGTGGAGTAGGTCAGGGATGGATGTGGCGATGTTTCGGAGCTGGGTCCAAGCTTGATAGCGGGCAAGGTACTCTAGTGTCGTCGTGGGGAAATTCAGTGCCTCTTCATCTATGTTGAGGATCGACAGGGATTCCGGGTTGTCGAGTGCAGTCACGGCTTGGTGAAGATCTGTGAGAGTTTCTTCGATCGTGCCGGTGTTTCTCCCTGGGGAGGAGGGACTAGCTGGTTTCATCGTGATCTTGTACTCTGCCGTGACAACTATGGTGGGGGGCGTGGTGTGTCGGCCTTCCGCGCAAGGAAGAGGAGGAAACGGGGTTCGGCGGGACGTCTGGCTGCCTACGGCGCGGCTTCGAACGCGGCCATGAACTGGTGATCGCCCCAGGCGATCCGCAGCACGGCGCCGGGCTCGACGTCCAGGAACTCGATCGTCAGCTTCTCGGCCGGTTCGTCGGCCCTGGAGTGTTCTAGCGGCACTTCGACCTTGTCCACCGCGGCGTCGCGCTGACTGCCCCAGATGTCGGCTTCGCCGTTGAACACCAGGCTCCAGCCGTCGGCGGTCCGCTTCGGCCACAGGCTGTAGACGCCGGGGTAGTCAGGCGAGGCGTTGCCGTAGGGGACGATGATGCCGTCGAAGGAGAGCGAGGCGTGGGTAAGCAGCTTGACTGCGCGGCCGCTGTTCCAGGCGGCGACGTCGCCGGCCGCCAGGCTGTCGAAGGCCCGGTAGTCGTCGCTGTCCGTCAGGAGGTCCGGATAGGAGATCCGGAGTTGGTTGCCGTTCAGTTCGATCTCGGCCAGGTTGCCGTACCGCAGGCGGCGGAACCGCTCGCGCCGCGCCGCGGCGGTCGCTTCGGCGTCGCTGTCCGCGGTTTGGGCGGTCGCCGGAGCGGTGTTGGATCGGCTCGATGCCGCCTGCTCCTGAGCCGCGGCCGGAAGCGCAGCGAGGAACAGCGTGGCGAGGATGAGCAGGGAAGTGGTCGTGGTCGTCGTTCTCACGGCGAACTCCGGTAGAGGTTGCGATTAGTCGGGCGGCGGCAGCCGCTGGTGCCGGGCGGGTGTCGTTCGCGGAGCTTACAGGCCGTGGCGCGCGGGGCGACAAGGAGCGAGGCTGACGCCTCGCACGCCTCTCCCGGAAGCCGGCGGGGGCGCCGGCGCACCCGGTGGGGGACGGCGCTGCACGGGCGGTAGACTTCGGGCCGCAGTTCACCGCTTGCCTACCGTCGCATGACTACACCCGAACAGGATCCGCGAATCCGGCCCGTCGAAGACGCGAGCCCGCTCCGCTTCGTGACCGCGGCGTCGCTCTTCGACGGCCACGACGCGGCGATCCACATCATGCGGCGGATGATCCAGGACCGCGGGGCCGAGGTGATCCACCTGGGCCACAACCGCGGCGTCGACGAGATCGTGCGGGCGGCCGTGCAGGAGGACGCCGACGCGATCGCGATCAGTTCCTACCAGGGCGGCCACATCGAGTTCTTCCGCTACATGGTGGACCGGCTGGCGGAGGAGGGCAGAGAAGACGTCCTGGTGTTCGGCGGCGGCGGCGGCACGATCACGCCCGAGGAGATCGCGGAACTCGAGGCATACGGCGTCGAGCGGATCTACCACCCCGACGACGGCCTGAAGATGGGCCTGCCGGCGATGATCGACGACGTCGTCGAGCGGGCGCACGCCAAGCGGCGGGCCGCGCCGGAACCGCGGTTCAGCGTGCGCGTGGCCTCGGACCCGGAAGGGGACATCGAGCTGTCGCGCCTGCTGTCCGCCATCGAGCGCGGCGCGGTCCCCGAGTCCGAGCTGCGCCGCCTGCGCAAGGAGTGGCAGCTCGCCGGCGCCGGCGTCCCGGTCGTGGGGCTGACCGGCACCGGCGGCGCGGGCAAGAGCAGCGTCGCCGACGAGCTGCTGAACCGCTTCCTCGAGTGCATGCCCGGGGCGGCTTCGGGAATGCGGATCGCCCTCCTGGCGGTCGATCCGACCCGCCGCCGGACGGGCGGCGCCCTGCTCGGCGACCGCATCCGCATGAACAGCCTGCGCAGCGAGCGCGCCTTCATGCGCTCCATGGCGACGCGCCGGCAGCACCTCGCGACCAGCGAAGTCCTCGGCGACGCGATCGCTCTGCTCAAGGCCTCCGGGTTCTCCATGGTCCTCGTGGAGACCGCCGGCATCGGCCAGAGCGACAGCGAGATCGTCGATCTGGTCGACCTGTCGGTCTACGTGATGACCTCGGACTACGGCGCGGCGAGCCAGCTCGAGAAGATCGACATGCTGGACTTCGCCGACGTCATCGTCCTGAACAAGTTCGACCGCCGGGGCGGCCAGGACGCGCTGCGGGACGTGCGCAAGCAGTGGCGGCGCAACCGGCTGGCCTTCGATACGGCCGACGAGGACGTGCCGGTCTACCCGACGATCGCCAGCCAGTTCCAGGACCCGGGTGTCAACTGGATGTTCTGGAACGTGTGCCGGCTGCTCCGCGAGCGGCTCGAGCTGGACGAGGCCGCCTGGACGCCGGAGGTTGACCTGGGCGAGCGCGAACCGAAGGCGGCGGTCCTCATCCCGGACAACCGCAACCGCTACCTGGCCGAGATCGCCGAGGCGGGACGCGCCGCGGAGGCTGACGCGGAGCGTCGCGCGGCCGCGGCGGGGAGGGCGCACGGTTGCTACCGGGCGCTGGCCGAGATCGAGGATCCCGAGCTTCCGGCCCCTCTCGAGGGCTACGCTGCGTCAGCGCTGGAGACGGCGCCCGACCAGAGCCTCGCTCGACTTCGCGGGCGCTACCAGGCGGCACTCGCCGAAGTCGGCGCCGAGGCGGTGGAACTCCTGAAGGACTGGCCGCGTCGCGTCGACGCCGCGCGCGCGGACCAGTACAGCTACCCGGTCCGCGGCCGCGACGTGACCGGCGACAACTACGTGACCACCCTGAGCCATCTGCGGATGCCGAAGCTGGCGCTGCCCGAGTACTCGGACTGGGGCGACCTGCTGCGCTTCCTGATGAAGCACAACCTGCCGGGGGCCTACCCCTACACCGCGGGCGTGTATCCCTACCGGCGGAGCGGCGAGGGACCGACGCGCATGTTCGCGGGCGAGGGGATCGCCGAGCGCACCAACCGGCGCTTCCACTTCGTGTCGCGCGGCCAGCCGGCGAACCGCCTGTCCACGGCGTTCGACTCGGTCACGCTCTACGGCTCGGATCCCGGGCTCAGGCCGGACATCTGGGGCAAGGTCGGCAACTCCGGGGTTTCGATCGCCACGGTCGACGACATGAAGCGGCTCTATTCGGGCTTCGATCTCTGCGACCCGGCAACCTCCGTGTCGATGACGATCAACGGCCCGGCGCCGACCATCCTGGCCTTCTTCATGAACGCCGCGGTCGACCAGCAGGTCGAACGCCACCTGCGGGAGACCGGCGGCCTGGAGCGGGCGCGCGACCAGATCGAACGCCGCTCAGCCGGCGACGTGCCGGTTTACCGCGGCGACCTGCCGGAAGAGAACGACGGTCTGGGGCTGGCGCTGCTCGGCATTTCCGGCGACCAGGTGGTCGAGCGCGACGTCTACGAGCGGATCCGCGCCGACGCGTTGAGCCGGGTCCGGGGCACGGTCCAGGCCGACATCCTGAAGGAAGATCAGGCGCAGAACACCTGCATCTTCTCGACCGAGTTCTCGCTGCGGATGATGGGCGACGTCCAGCAGTTCTTCATCGACCACAACGTCCGCAACTACTACAGCGCCTCGGTCAGCGGCTACCACATCGCCGAGGCCGGGGCGAACCCGATCACCCAGTTGGCGTTCACGCTCGCCAACGGTTTCACGATCGTCGAGTACTACCTGGCGCGGGGCATGGCGATCGACGACTTCGCTCCCAACCTGTCCTTCTTCTTCTCGAACGGCATGGACCCGGAGTACGCGGTGATCGGCCGGGTGGCGCGGCGCATCTGGGCGCGGGCAATGCGCGCGCGCTACGGCGCCTCGGCCCGCAGCCAGATGCTGAAGTACCACATCCAGACCTCAGGCCGCTCGCTCCACGCCCAGGAGATCCAGTTCAACGACATCCGCACCACGCTGCAGGCGCTCTACGGCATCCTCGACCGTTGCAACTCCCTGCACACGAACGCCTTCGACGAAGCGATCACGACGCCGACCGAGCAGTCCGTGCGCCGCGCGCTGGCGATCCAGTTGATCATCAACCGCGAGTTCGGGCTCAACCGCAGCGAGAACCCGTGGCAGGGCTCCTTCGCCCTCGACCAGTTGACCGACGCGGTGGAGGAGGCGGTCTACCTGGAGTTCGAGCGCCTCGCCGAGCGCGGCGGCGTGCTGGCGGCGATGGACACGATGTACCAGCGCTCGAAGATCCAGGACGAGAGCATGGAGTACGAGGCGAAGAAGCACGACGGCAGCCTGCCGGTGGTCGGCGTGAACACCTTCCTCGCCGAGGGCCAGGAGTTCGCGGAGACGGTCGAAGCGGAACTCATCCGTTCGACCGACGCGGAGAAACAGCAGCAGATCGAGAGCCTGGCCGCCTTCCACCGCCGCCACGCGGATCACTCGGGGGCCTGTCTCGGGCGGCTACAGGAAGTGGCGCGCCGGCGCGGGAACGTGTTCGAGGAACTGATGGAGTCCGTCAAGCACTGCTCGCTCGGCCAGATCTCGGATGCGCTCTACCGCGTCGGCGGCGAGTACCGGCGCAGCATGTAGGCGGTAAAGCGGAGCCGGCCTTGCGGCCGGCGCGTGTTCCGGCCGCCTAGCCGCAGCGGAACGCTCTCAGGTCGCTCTTCGTGGCGGCCGTGGCGCCCGGTGCGTTCGTGTGTTCCCAGGGAGCGCCGCCGGGTCCCGTGATCCGGAGGCTGAACTCCAGGGTCGTGACGGGCGCCACGAACACCCAGCGGTAGCCGCTCTCGTTGCAGTTGTTCAGCACCTTGACCAGGACCTCGGGGTTGTTGCGGCCGAAGAACCACAGGATGCCGGCCTCGTTGGACCAGCGATCGCCTTCGACCTGGCGCTCCTCGCCGTTTGGCAGGAGGTAGCACATGCTGACCTCGTAGCCACCTTCGAACTCGAGGACGGTGTTCGTGGGCGTGCAGTTTGCGACATGCGGCGCCTCGGGCTCGGGGTCCGGATCCGGGCCCGGGTCCGGGCCGGGCCGCGGCGGGCTGGAACCCCTCCCGGCGAAACCGTCCTTGATCCAGTCGAAGACCTTCGTGTTGGACACGGTGCCCCGCACGTTCTCGGCCGTGCGGCCGACGGCGTAGATCGCGACGTCCTCCCCGGCGTGCGTCTCCAGCCCCAGCGGGATCGTTGCCTCCTGCCGGTAGGCGGTGTGGCTGGTGCCTGTAGGAACGGCGCCGCCGTGGCCGGGCGTCCTGTCCGTGTTCGGATTGACGCGCGAACCGCTGCGATGTCCGGGTCCGTTGGCGTAGCCCAGGATGGTGTAGGGAATGCCGCCCGAGTCTCCGCTCTCCGAGATCGTGCCGGCGCTGTTGATCTCGTGGACCGTTCCCAGGATGCCGTTGTGCGGCTGGTTCCGGAACGACGCGGGCACCGAGCGGGGGTTGTAGCGCAGGTCGCCGAGCGGCCGCATCGGGTAGCCGGCGAGCGTGAAGACGTGGCTGTGGTCGGCCGTCGCGAGGATCAGCGTCCTGTTGAGGTTGACGCTCCGCTGCGCGGCGTTGATCGCGCGGTCGAACATCCGGGTGTCGATGAAGGCGCGATAGGCGTTCCCCTCGTGGTGCGCGTGGTCGATTCGGCCGCCTTCGACCATCAGGAAGTACGGCTTTCCCGTTGCGCCCAGAATCTGGATCGCCTTCCTCGTCATCTCCTCCAGGCTCGGCTGGCCGCTGCCCCGGTCCGCTTCGTAGTCCAGGTGGCTCGACGCGAAGAGGCCGACCGCGCGTCCGGAACCGCCGAGCGCGTTGAGCCCCTGGCGGTTCGAGGCGTAGCGATAGCCGAGTTGCTGAAGCTCGCCCAGCAGGTCGCGGCCGTCGGTCCGGCGTCCCGGAAGTCCGTCGTCGTCCGATGCCGAGGTGGGGAGGAAGTGCCTTCTGCCGCCTCCGAAGATCACGTGGAGCCCATCCCCGAGCCGGGTGTTGAAGCCGGCTCCACCCGGCACCATCTGCGCGGCGATCTCGTTCTCGAGGTTGCGGTTGTTGACGTGGGCGAACACGGCCGCCGGCGTCGCGTGGGTGACGCGCGTCGTCGTAACGATGCCGACCGCGTAGCCCATCGAGATGGCCAGCTCGCCGATGTTGGTCAAGCGCGCGCCGTCGCCGTTGCCGTTGAAGTCGGCGTACTCGGTCGTCGGGCCGTAGCCGATCACGCCGGTGTTCGTGTTGACGCCGGTCATCATCGCCGACATCGTGGCCGCGCTGTCGGGGGTGATGTAGTCGGCCGACGCCGTCCGCGAGATGGCGGTGTAGGGCATGCGGTCCATTGCCAGTTGCCCGTCGACGCCAACCGTCGCGATGCGGGTGGAGGTGACCGTCGATACCCCCATGCCGTCGCCGACGAACAGGATGACGTTGTTCCTCTGCGCGGCGGCCGGCGACGCCGCCGCCAGCAGGAGACCGAGCGTCGAGAGAGCGCTCACGAACGCCGCCCGTCTCCTTGGTGCGATTCCGGTGGACACGAAGGGACTCGCCATGGCCTGTCTCCCGTCTTCATGGCCAGCTTCCGCCGCTGGGCTTCGTCTCGAGATCCGGCCGCGGTGTGAAGCGCTGGTCTGGTTTCGTGCCCAAGGATAGGTGATCGACAGGGTGTGCCGCTGCCGGCGCGGACTGCTACATTCCTGCGCCCATGAGCGACTGGCATCACGCGGACATTCTCGAAGCGATCGCCGAGCACCGGCCGGAGGCCCCGGCGCAGGCGTTCATCGATCCCCTTGGCGGCGCTCCGAGCCGCCGGTACTCGCAGGCGGAGATGCACCGCCGGGCGAACGGCGTGGCGGCCACGCTGGTCGAACGCGGCGCGAAACACCAGGACAAGGTGGCGCAGTACCTCTACAACGCGCCCGAGTACATGGAGTCGGTGCTGGCCTGCTTCAAGGCGTCCCTGGTTCCGGTCAACACGAACTACCGCTACGTCGAGGGAGAGCTGCTCTACCTCTGGGACAACGCCGATGTCGTGGCCGTGATCTTCCACGGCTGCTTCGCGTCGCGGATCGCGGATCTCCGGGCGAAGACGCCGGCGATTCACACCTGGTTGTGGGTCGACGACGGCTCGGGTCCGTGCCCCGAGTGGGCGATCCCGTACGAAGAGGCGGCCGGGTCCGCGCCACATCCAGGCGACTTGCCTGGCGACTCGCTCGGCTTCGAGGCGCCCTGGCCGCGCAGCGGCGACGATCTCTGGCTGCTGTACACGGGCGGCACGACCGGCATGCCCAAGGGTGTCATGTGGCGGCTGGACGATCTCTGGCACATCAGCAACGACGGCCGCCTGGATCCCTTCGACCTGTCTGATGGCATCGAGGGCCTGAAACCCCAGTTCGACGAACTCCTGATGCGGCGGGTCTCGCTGCCTTCCTGTCCCCTGATGCACGGAACCGGCTTTCTCACCGCGCTGGGCGGCATGCTGAACGGCGGCTGTGTCGTGACCCTCGCCAACCGTCGCTTCGACGCGGTCGCAACGCTCGAGGCGATCACCAGGGAGGGGATCAACGCGATGGCCATCGTCGGCGACGCGTTCGCCCGGCCGATGGTCCTGGCGCTCGAGGAGGAGCCCGGCCGCTTCGACCTGGCGAGCCTCGAGGTCGTGGTCTCGTCCGGCGCGATGTGGAGCGCCGAGGTCAAGCGCGACTTCCTGCGCCACTGTTCGCCGGAGACGATCCTGACCGACAGCCTGGGTTCGTCCGAGTCGATCGGTATGGGCCGCTCGGATTCGACCGCCGGCGAGGCCAGCGAAACGGCCTCCTTCGTGCTCGGCGACAACGCCTGCGTGCTCGACGACGACGGCCGGAAGGTCGAACCCGGCTCGGGCGTGCTCGGCCGCATCGCCGTTACCGGCCACATCCCGCTCGGCTACTACAAGGATCCGGAGAAGACGGCCGCCACGTTCGTCGAGGTGGACGGCGTCCGCTACTCGATGGCCGGCGACTATGCGACGGTCGAGGCGGACGGTTCGCTCAGGCTCTATGGCCGCGGCTCCGTGTGCATCAACAGTGGCGGCGAGAAGATCTTCCCGGAAGAGGTCGAGGAGGTGCTGAAGACCCATCCCGTCGTGCGCGATGCGGTCTGCGTCGGCGTACCGCACGAACGGTTTGGCCAGGCGGTCACCGCGGTGGTGGAAGTCGACGATCCGACGCGTTTCAGCGAGCCGGACGTGATCGGCTGGGTCAAGCAGGAGCTGGCCTCGTACAAGGCGCCGAAGCGCATCCTGGTGCGGGACAGCGTTGGGCGAGCGGCGAACGGCAAGGCCGACTACAACGGCCTGCGGGACTGGGCGGTGGCCGAACTCGGTTCGCAGGAGGCGGCCCAGTGAATCAGCCCGTGAACCAGAGCGCCAGGCAGAAAGTCGTCGTCCAGTTGCCGGGGATCGCCAAGGCGCCCTCCGTCGACACGCGGTACACGTTCGAGCTGGAGGCGCTCCTTCCGGTGGCGGAACTGGTCGAAGTCGCGGCGACGTCGGAGAAGGAGTTCCTGGCCGAGGCCTCGGACGCGCGAGCCGTCATCACCTCCTGGGGCTTCCGCATCAGCCGCTCGGTGATCGCCGGGCTCGACGAGTGCATCGTGATCGGCGTCGGCAGCGTCGGCGTCGACATGGTCGATGTCGAGGCGGCGACCGAGGCCGGCATCGTGGTGACCAACGTGCCGGACGTGTTCATCGAGGAGGTCGCCGACCACACGATGGCGCTGCTTCTCGCCGGCGCCCGGCGGATGCGCGAGATGGACTCGATGGTCCGCCGCGGCGACTGGTTCCAGGGCCGGCCTCTGCTCAACGAGGTGCCGCGGCTGTGGGGCCAGACCCTCGGCCTGATCTCGTTCGGCAACGTGGCGCGGGCGGTCGCGCGGCGCGCGAAGCCCTTCGGCATGCACGTCGTCGCGCACGACCCCTACGTCAGCGAGCTGAAGATGACCGGAGAGGGCGTCGAACCGGTCAGCTTCGGGGAGCTGCTGGAACGATCCGACTACCTGTCGATGCATCCGCCGCTCAACCGGGAGACGCGCCACATGCTCTCGGGTCCCCAGTTCGCGGCGATGAAGAAGACCGCGGTGCTGGTCAATGCCGGACGCGGCCCGACGGTCGACGAGGCGGCTCTGATCGAGGCGCTGGACACCGGCCGGATCGCCGCCGCGGCGCTCGACGTGCTGGAGCGGGAACCGCCGGCAGCGGACAACCCCCTGCTGGCGATGGACAATGTGATCCTCACGCCGCACGTCGCCTCGGCGACCACACGCATGCGGCCCGAGACGCGTCGCCGCGTCGGTCGTGAGGTCGCCCTGGCGCTCTCCGGGCGCTGGCCCATGAGTTGCGTGAATCCGACGGTGCTTCCGAGAGTGGAGCTCGAACGGTGGCAGCCGGTGCCGATGGAGCGCGGGCCGAACCGTTAGGCGGACCAGCCGTCGGACCGCGGCGTGCTGAACCAGGCCAGCCGGCCACAGTAGGGCTCGACCTCGCTCCATGAGGCGATGTCGAGGTGTACGCAGGCCACCGCGGCGGTGACGAAGCGGGGCGGGTCGTCGCCGGTCAGCCGGCGGACGAGTTCCGCGCAGGTGGGCTGGTGGCCGACGATCAGGATCGAGTGCGCGTCGTCGGACTGGTCGCGCAGGAGGTCGACCACGCTGCCGGGGGAGGCGAGGTAGAGCGCCGGCTCCAGAATCGTCGTGCGGTTCCAGTTGCCGGCCGCGACCGCCAGTTCGATCGTTTGCCGCGTGCGCGCGGCGGACGAACAGAGGATCCGGTCGGGCAGGGCCTGCCGGTCGGCGAGTCTTCGGCCCATCGTGCGTGCGGCTTTGAGGCCCCGGGCGTTCAGGGGCCGCTCGTGGTCGACTCCGCCGTAAGCGGCGCTCCAGTCCGACTTCGCGTGCCGTAGCACGTAGAGGACGCGCACGGCAGACGACGGTAGCATTCGCGGCCATGCGGGGTGCGGATCGATGGCGCCGGGCGGCGTGGCTTGCCTTTCTCGGCTTCGCGATAGCGACGGCGGCCGGGGCGCAGTCGACGGATGAGCCGGCCGGCCCGGCGGCGAGCGTCAACGTCGAGACGTTCGACTTCGCCTGGCGGAAGATCGCCGACACGTTCTGGGATCAGTCGATGGGCGGCGTCGACTGGCAGGCGGTCGGCGACGAGCTGCGGCCCCGTGCCCGGGCCGCGGCGAACAACGCCGAGTTGCGTCTGGTCCTGCAGGACATGCTCTCGCGACTGGGCCAGTCCCACTTCGGCGTTCTGCCGGGGCCGGGTTCGGTCGAGAGGCCGTCGCCGGTGGACGACTCGGGCGACACGGGCAGGTGCACGCGGGCGTTGATGCGGGCCGTGGCGGGCGCCGGCGGCTCTGCCGCGTCGGACGCGGGCCCGGGGTTCGACGTCCGCTTCATCGACTCGACCCCCGTCGTGAGCCGGGTCGAACCCGGTTCGTCCGCGGACCGTCAGGGCCTCCGCACCGGACTCGAGGTCGTTCGGGTCCAGAGCCAGAATCTGGCGGCGCTCGCGGGCTGCCTCGAACTGGAGTCCCTGGATCCGTGGGTCGCGGGAATGGTGCGGTTGCGGGCCGTCGAGGGCCTGCTCTTTGGGGACCCGGGCGATCCGGTCGCGGTGGAGTTCTCGGACCCGGGGGGCGATCGGTCCACGTTCGAATTCGAACGGGCCCACCATCCCGACGCCGTGGAGATCGGATTCGGCAACCTGCCGAAGATGCGGTACCTGTTCGAGACGGAGGTGCTGGAAACGGGCGCCCGCCGCGTGCTGGCGGTGCGCTTCAACGTCTGGCTGATTCCCGTGGTCGAGGCGTTCGAAGCGGCGCTGTACGGTGAACGCGCGGAAGGCGCGCCGGCCGTCGACGGCGTACTGATCGACCTGCGCGGCAATCCCGGCGGCGTCGCCGGTACGGCCGTCGGTGTGGCCGGCTACCTCCTCGAGGAAAGGGTCGTTCTGGGCCGGATGAAGAACCGGAACACGGAGCTGAATCTGGTCGTCTTCCCGCGGCGGGTCTCGAGCGCCAGCAAGAAAATCGAGGGATTCGCAGGACCGGTCGCCGTGCTGATCGACGGCGGCAGCGCCAGCACGAGCGAGATCTTCGCCGCCGGCCTCCAGGACCATGACCGGGCGAGGCTGTTCGGAGAGCCGACCGCCGCGGCGGCGCTGCCGTCGGTGATCGAGAGGATGCCGAACGGAGACCTGCTGATGCACGCGATCGCCGACTTCGAGCGGCCCAGCGGCGAACGGGTCGAGGGCAGGCCGGTGGAGCCCGAGTCTCCCGTGTCGCTCACCCGCGAGGGGCTACTCGCCGGAAGCGACGAGCCACGCGAGGCGGCGCTGGCGTGGATCGTCTCGGAACTCGAAGGGGATGGCTGATGGACATCAGCCTCTGGAGCGAAGGAGTCAGCCTCGGCCGCTTCGGCAGCGAGGGTGCGCTCGGCCCCCCCTGGTTGTGGGTGGTCGCGGGCCTTCTGCTGCTCTTCCTGGGGCGTCAGCTCTACACGGCTCTGATCGGTCTGGTCGGTTTCTTCGTCGTCTACGGCGTTCCCGAGGATCTGCTGCCTCTGGCAAGCGAGATGCGGCTGATGGTGGCGGTCGGTGTCGGCGTTCTCGCCGCGCTGCTTGCCTTCATCGTGCGCAAGGTCGCGGTAGCCCTGGCGGGCGCCCTGCTGGGCGCCGGGGCGGCGCTGTGGGCGATCAGCTTCTTCGGCGTCCGCTGGGACATCCTGTGGTGGATCGTGATCGCGGCGGCCGCGGTACTCGGCGCATGGGTCCTTCGCGTCGTCTTCGAGACGGCGCTGATCGTCGTCTCGTCGTTCATCGGCGCCCTGCTCATCATGGCGGCGGTCGGCCTCGAAGGGCTGGCCGCGCATGCCGGTGTCGCGGTGCTGATCGTGGTCGGGGTGGCGTTCCAGATGGGACGCCGGCGCAAGGCCGAGCGGACCGCGAAGAAAGCGTCCGCCGGCTAGGGTTCCCGTCGGTTCGGCATCGTCAGGGCGACCGTCCCCGTGCCGGTCGCGGTGACGGCCGTCGCGGACGCGCTCAGCAGTGCCGCCTGCCCGGGGAGCAGCCGCTCCGAGCCGGCGGCGTTGAGGACCTTGACCTCGCCTTCGAGGGCGAGGACGATTCGCACACCGTTGTCGTCGTCGAGCGGCGCGGCGCCGCGGCCGCTCAGGTTCAGGACCTCGAGCCGGAAGTCCTCGACCGGCGGCGTGAAGCTGGTACGCCGTCCCCAGGGCAGTTCCTCGACTTCGGGCTCCAGATTGGCGTCTCCCGCGGCCTCGTAGGCAAGGATGTCGAGAAGCTCGCCGGGGTCGGCCCGCTTGGACGTCAGCCCGAGGCGCAGGACGTTGTCGGAGTTGGCCATGACCTCGACCCCCGAGCCCTCCAGGTAGCTGTGCGGCACACCCGGTCCCGTGAAGAACGCCTGCCCCGGGTCGAGATGGACCTGTCGCAGGATCAAGGGTGCGATGACCAGCGGATCCTCGGGATGGAACACGGCGATTCGCTCGATCCAGCGGCATGCGTCCCGCCGTTCGGGGCCAGCGTCCTCCGAGGCGCGCCGGACGGCGTCAATGGCTCTGGCGGCCATGTTGGTGCCGCCGAGCCCGGGGAGCGCTTCGAGCAAGGGCCGGTAGGCGGCCGCTCCCTCCGATCCGAGGCGCCGGACGTGCGGCTCGAGTTCCTCCAGGCCAAGCGCCCCGAGCAGGCCTGCCGCTTCCACGGGCGGCCGGAAGCCGGAAAGGGCGGAAAAGGGGGTCAACGCGTAGAGCAGCTCCGGCTTGTGGTTCGGATCCCGGTAGCTGCCGGGAGCGCCTCCGGGCCTGGTCCCTCCTGTGGATTGGGCCGCGAAGCCGCGGGCGGCCTGCTCGCGGCTCGGATGCGCCTGGATCGACAGCGGCCTGCCGGCGGAGAGGATCTTGGTCAGAAAGGGGAGGTCGGCGCCGCGGCCGAGCACGTCGACCCGCCGCTCCGCGATCAATCGGTCAAGAGGAATCGAGCCGGCTTCGCCGGACCCGAGGACGACATCGGCCGGTGCGTCCGGGTGGCCCCCGAACCAGAGCTCGGCTTCCGGACGGCCGGTGGGTTCGCGGCCGCGGAGACGGGGGATGAAGTCGAGCGTGCCCCAGTCGTAGTTCCGGACGCGCGGCAGGAGCCGCAGGGGTCGGTCGAGCGGTGTCATGGTGTGACGGACCCTTCGTTCCACGACCGGGCCTCGGGCTCCGTGTCGATATCGACCAGCGGCAGTTCCGAGTCGAGTTCCAGCTCCTCGACGTGAGCGGCCAGTTCGCGGAGCAGGGGACGCGCGCCCTCGTCGCCTCGGAGGGCGTCCAGGCGGGCGAACCAGGCGCGGCCGAACGTGACCGGGGCTCCGCGGCGCCCCCGGAAGGCCGGCACGACGATCGAGTCGGGGCGGTCGAACGCTCCGAGCAGCCGGTCGATGACGGCCGCGTCGAGACCGGGTTGGTCGACCGGCAGGAACATGGCGCCCTCGGCATCGTCCCCGACGGCGGCCAGGCCGCAACGTACCGATCCGCTCTGGCCGTCGGCGTACAACGCGTTGTGGACCGCCCGCAGGTCGAGGTCGGCGACCTCCGACCGCACACTACCGGCCGCGTGGCCGGTGACGAGGATCACTTCCCCGAGAGCGGACGCAAGCGCCGCCCGGCAGGTTCGGCGGACCAGGCTCTCGCCGGCGATCCGGTAGAGCTGCTTCGGCTTGTCCGCGCCGGTCTCGAACCGGGTCGAGAGCCCGGCGGCGAGGACGACGCCGGAGACCGGGCCGGTCATCGCTTCCCGGCAGCCTGCCTGCCGTTCCGCACAGCGACGAGTTCGGCGGCGATCGCCATGGCGATCTCTTCGGGTCTGCGGCCGCCGAGGTCGAGGCCGATCGGCGCGTGGATCCGGTCGATCAGCTCATCCGCGAGGCCAGCTTCGCGAAGCGCCGCGACCCGCTTCGCGTGGGTGCGCGAGGAACCCAGGGCGCCGACGTAGCGGACCCCGGCTTCGAGAGCGACCTGGAGCGCCGGGTTGTCCAGCTTCTCGTCGTGCGTGAGGAAGACGCAGTAGGTGTTGGCGTGGAGCGGCACGCGGGCCAGGTAGTCCGCCGGCCACTCGACGACCAGTTCGTCGGCGTGGGGAAAGCGCTCGGCGGTGGCGAAGGCCGAGCGGGCGTCGACGACGACGGTGCGGAAGCCGAGTTGCCGCGCGAAGTGGACGAGGTGGATGGCGACGTGGACAGCGCCGACGATGAACAACTGGGGAAGCGGTTCGTAGGTCTCGACGAACACTTCGACACCCTCGATCTCGCGCAGACCCGTGGCGGGCAGGGTCTCCGCCGAGGCGGTGGCCAGGGCCGTTCGGTCGAGTTCCTGCTCGCGGAGGGTGCCTTCTGTCCGGCCGTCCGGCCACACGAGCATGCGCGCCCCGAGTTCGTCACCGTCGGCGCGGGTGAAGGCGACCACCCGTTCGCCCGCGAGCAGGGACCGGCGGAGGGAATCGAAACCCATCGGGCAGGCCCCCGGCTTCAGCCGTCGATGCGCTCGACCAGCACCTCGACCTCGCCGCCGCAGGTCAGGCCGACGGACCACGCCAGCTCGTCCGAGATGCCGTAGCTGAGGCGCTTCGGAAGGCCGTCCTCGAGCACCGACTGCGCCTCCTCGATCACCGCGCCCTCGATGCAGCCGCCGCTGACCGAGCCGGCGATGCCGCCGTCGTCGGACACGGCCATCTTCGAGCCAAGCGGCCGCGGCGATGAGCCGACGGTGCGAATCACGGTGGCGACGGCCACGCGTTGGCCGTCCGCGCGCCAGCGGTCCACGTCGGAGAGGATGTCCAGCACGGGCCGGATTCTACTCGCCGTTGGCTCCCGCCTGCCGCATGAAGGTCCCCCGCAGGAGTCCTCGCAAAACTATCGGCGAATTCCCCCACTCAATCGCTCACAGACCAGAGTATTTCCGTCAGTATCTAGTGCGCCCCTGAGATTCCTGTCCGTGGCACGCCGGGCTTTCGCCCGTCGTTCCGCCGGAGGTTGACGCGATGCTGACCATCTGGACCGGTGTCCTCAGCGCTGGAGCCGATTCGATTCGATTGATGTGGGCGCGGCGGCGATCCGTCGCGCGCCCTCCGGCTCCTCCGACAGAGTCCCGCGCGAGTCTGGCCGGCGACCGTGAGCGCCGCTGCGTGCGCCTCTTCCCTCCCTTCTTTGCGCTCGCTGCGCTGGTCCTGTTTGGCGAAGGGGCCCGCGCCCAGACCTGCACAAGCAGCGACGTAGCGATCACGGGCAGCGGCCCGACTACCGTCGCCACGCTCGTCGCCGACTGCACGGCGCTTCTTGGGATGAAGGACACGCTGCGGGGCAGCGTCGCCCTGAACTGGGCTACCTCGCTCGCCATGTCGTCCTGGGATGGGATCGACCTGTCCTCGGACGCCAGTCGCGTCAAGGTCCTGTCGCTGCAGAACAGGAGCCTCGGCGGGTCCCTCACCAGCGGATTGTCGAACCTCAGCGGCCTCGAGGAACTGAGTCTCGACGGCAACAGCTTGACGGGGTCGATCCCCGCCCTGAGCGGCCTCGCCAACCTCGAAGAACTCAGCCTCAGCGCCAACGATCTGACGGGGTCGATCCCCGCCCTGAGCGGCCTCACCAACCTCGAGCAACTCAACCTCAGCGCCAACGACCTGACGGGGGCCATCCCCGCCCTGAGCGGCCTCACCAGCCTCCGGTACCTCATCCTCGCCGAAAACGACCTGAACGGGACCATCCCCGCCCTGAGCGGCCTGACCGACCTCGAGTACATCTCGCTCAGCGACAACGATCTGACAGGGTCGATCCCCGCCCTGAGCGGCTTCACCAGCCTCAGGTTTCTCGCCCTCGATAACAACAGCTTGACGGGGTCCATCCCCGCCCTGAGCGGCCTCCCCGAGCTCTATTGGGCCGACTTCAGCTTCAACCGGTTGACGGGGTCCATCCCGGACGTGAGCGGCCTCACCAGCCTCCAGTACCTCTACCTGAACGTCAACCGGTTGACGGGGTCCATCGACGCTTCTCACTTTCCGACGAGCCTCTTGCAGCTTCGCCTCAACACCAACCGGTTGACGGGGTCCATCCCGGACGTGAGCGGCCTCACCGGTCTCCAGTACCTCTACCTGAACGTCAACCGGTTGGCGGGGTCCATCGACGCTTCTCACCTGCCTGTCGGCCTCTACCAGCTCTATCTCCAACAGAACAGGTTGACGGGGTCCATCCCCGACCTGAGCGGTCTCACCAACCTCCAACACCTCTTCCTCGCCGACAACGGGTTGACGGGGTCCATCGCCGGCCTCGGCGCACTGACCAGCCTTCAACGGCTCGGCTTGTGCGAAGCCGATTTCGACGCATCGGAGACGTTGCCGGCAGCGTTGGAGAGCCTCCGAACGGCCGGGACCTTGGACGTGTATTCGTGCGTGAGCATGGAAGACGGCGAAGCCGCGGAAGGGGAAACGGTGAACTTCAACGTGACGTTCTCGACTTGGCCGGTGCGTGCGCACGGCAGTGTGGAGCTGAACTATCGGACGACAGACGGCACGGCTTCGAGCGCGGACTACGCGGGCACGGACACCGGCGGCGTCACGATTCCCGCCGCTGCCGCAGGTGAGACCTCCGCAAGCGCGACGATCGGAGTTCCTGCCGCCACCGACGGCATCGCGGAAAGCGCCGAGACCTTCACGGTGACCCTGGGCTGGCCGGACACCGTCACCGCCATCCGCATCCGCGGCACCGCCACGGGCACGATTCGGAACGTCGCTGGCGTACCGCCGTTGCCACCCCCCACTGGCGGACCTGGTGGACCGTCGCCCCCTGACGACGATGACGAGTCCGAACCGGAGCCGGAACCACCGCCGCCACCGCCATTGTCGGCGGCTTCCTTCGACGTTGAAGGCGCTGAGTGCAGCGAGGGTCTGTGCCGCGTTCGTACGGGTACCGTGGTGCGGTTCATCGACACCAGTACCGGCAACGTGCTGTCGCGTGAATGGGACTTCGGCGACGGGCGGCGGCCGCGAAGCGCGACCGTTCGCCATACCTGGTCGGAACCGGGTTTCTACACGGTGACCCTGCGCGTAAGCGACGATCGACACGAATTCGCGACATCGTGGAACTTCCTGGCCGAAGCCGCGGAACCGGCCGGCGCCTGCGTGGCGGACGACGAAACCCGCTGTCTTCGGGACTCGCGATTCGCGGTCGAGGTGGAGTGGTGGACCGGCGACGGTCAGAACGGTTTCGGCAAGGTGGTTCGCGAGGGCACGAACGACTCCGGTCTGTTCTCGTTCTTCGATGAGGACAACTGGGAGATGCTGATCAAGGTGCTGGACGGCTGCTCCGTGAACGGACACGTCTGGGTGTACGGCGCTTCGGCGACGACGCTGGGCTACCGCATCCGGGTGACCGACACGGTGACGGACGCGGTCCGGGAGTACCTGAACGAGGACGGCCGCCGGGCGGACGCGATCGCGGACAGCGAGGCGTTCGCTGGAGTCTGCGGCACGAGTGGGGACTAGCGCGCCCGCCCGTGCTCCGACGCGCTGCCGCCACAGGCGGCTCGAAACGCGCCGGCCGTCAGGCCGTCTCCTCTTTGTCGCGTGGCTATAGTGGAACGCAGCAACTCCGGAGGGATCAGCATGTACCGATCGAGCATGACGTTGTCGCTGGCCATGCTTCTGCTGCTGGCTGGCTGTGCCGTTCGCATCGGCGACGGGACCGCCGAGCCCGAACCGGCCCCGGTCACCGCCCGCAGCCAGCCCGGCACCGGCATGGGACTCTACGAGCCGGAGCAGCACGAGCTGTACGACGGCCGGTTCGTGATCACCGGCACCGACGTCCACCAGGTCGGCAGCCTGGACGACGAGCCGCCCTGGGACCACATGGGCGACGACGCGAGCAACGTGGCGCCGGTGGGCGGCGAGATCACGATCGATGTGGACGAGATCGCGAACACGGGCACGTTCCGCGCCGAGCTGCAGCTCCCCGAGGGCGACTACGTGGTGGAACTCGACCGCTTCCACGAGTTCTCCGAGTGCCAGGACGGGGGCATCGCGGCCTACCTGTTCGAGCACGGCGACGCCGGCTGCGGCGACTCGAACTGGCCCAAGAGCCTGCTCTACGTCGCCGGCTGGGGTTACGGCCGCGCCACGCTGAACGGCGAGGAGCTGTACAGCGACTACCAGATCCACTTCATGGTCACCCAGGGCATGCGCGACCGCGAGACCCTGCAGGTGCAACTCGAGCCCACCGACGGCCCGGCCGGGGCCGTGAACCCGGCCGCCCAGCAACTGGACTTCTACATCCGCAGCCCCGAGAACAACGACGCGAACCACCCCAACCGCGAAGTCTTCGACCACTTCTTCGCGATGGCCGTGACCTGGCGGTAGCGGCCGCGCGCGGGTTCGGTTTCACCCGCCCGGCCGGGGAGCGGAGGGGAGGGGTCCCAGCGGACGGGCGCTCGCCCTGCTGTTCCAAGGCACCGCAGCTCGACGCCGCGAAGGTGGACGGCACCACAGAGGCGGAGATCGGCTTGCATGAGCGCGAGGATGACGCCGAGACGATGCAGGACGTGGCGCGGTACGCGCGCCGGGTTCGCCGGCGGCTGGGGCTCAGTCAGACGGAGTTCGCGCGCCGCATCGACGTGCCGCACGAGACCATCCGCAATTGGGAGCAGGGGAAGCGCTGCCCGACTGGTGCGGCGCGCGCCCTGTTGAGGGTGCTAGACAAAGCTCCTGAGACCGCGCTGCGCGTGCTGACCTGAAGAGGCCGGAGTCCTCGACCGGCAGGCCGCCGCCCATGCGCGAGTGACTCTGAAGAGAAGTGCGAGAGCGCCGATCAGGTTCCCAAGGTCGTAAAGCCAGCCAGGCGTGTCCAGGCCTGGGCACGGGGAAGGTGTCGGCTCCAAGGCGGACAGGAAGTCAGAACGAACCCGCGGCCTGGGAGAAGACGGACTCCTCGCGCGTAGTCGGTCGGCACCTCAGTCGTGTGGGTGGACGATCCACTCCCCAGAACGAGAGCAGTCGTTTCGCCTTCTTCTCTCCAGTTCTTCGCCACTGCGATCATTGCGGTGCCGTCGTCCCAAGCGCCGCCGCCGACGACGTGTCCTTCCGGTAGGGGAAGAACCTCACCCTGTAGAGTGTCAATGGCAACCGAAAACTGTACACTTGTGGCAACTGAAAACTGCACGCTTCTTCGGGGGCGGCAGGGTCCTGAAATTGGGTCTGTGAAGACACGCCCCGTCTGATGAAGGTTCTTCAGCAGCTGAAAGCCGCGACCGCTAGGGACGACGTTCCGCCGGACATGAGGTGGGCCATGTTCTGGCTCTTCTGGGCGCTCTACGCGCTCTCAGGTCTTGAGGTGGTCTTGGGGCTCCGGCGCTCCAGTGAGGGGTTGGTTCTGTCGGTGACGGCCTTTGCGTCACTGAGTTTCGTCGCGGGTGGGCTCGTGGTGGCGGCTTGGTGCGCCCGGAGCGACGGTGTCGGGCTCCTGGTCTGGGTGGGACGGCTTCCCGACAGGCTGGTCCAGTCGGCGCAGTTGGTCGGCTTTGTCCTCATGCTTGCCGGCTTGTTCTCGCTTACACCTTGGGGAACCGGTTCCGAACGACTGTACGACCCGGCCTTCCAGGTGGGCTTCGGCCTAACGCTTCTCGCGCTCTTCTGCAACGTCAGACCGCTCGTCCGTCGTCGCCGGGCCTGAAGGGCCGCAGCCACGGCGGGTAGCGAAGCAGTGGACGATCTGGCACCAGGAGGCGCACCGGCCCGTCGAGGAGAGGAGCCGTTGAGCCCTGCGATGCGGTGGGGTCTGTTCTGGCTGTGCGGCCTATGCACCGCGCTGATGACGATCATCGCTTTGAAATCGGGCGAGCTGCGGTGGCTCGCTCTGGCTGTCGCTGGAGAGGGCGACCCGGTGCTCCCTGCGGGACTTCATCCGCGAGGCCGGAACGGTCCACGTGGCCAGGTCCAGATCGACCTCCCGCCACCTCGCTCCCCGCACCTCGCCGCTGCGCGCCGCCGCTAGCGCCAGGAAACGGAGCGCGAGCCGCGTTCCGATCCACGCGCACTCCGCTACGCTCGCTCCGGTTCGGCGTCGGTTGTTGACGGGGCGTCGGGCGTCGCTCGCTTCGAGTCCGCTGGGACCCCTCCCCTCCGCTCCCCGGCCGGGCTGGAGGTCGTCGGGCTGGCCGGCAGACCGTTGGCGGTCGGAGGATGCGGGCAAGAGGGGCGCTGTCTGAGACAATCCGGCGTTGCATGAGCTGTCGGACTTTCTTCGTCACTCTCGGAACCAGCCTCCTGGCGACGGCTGCAGCCGGGGAAGTGCGGCTTCTCGAGACTCCTGCTGCGAAGAAGAGCAGTAGCTACTCCCTGAACGCCGGACCCGATGGCGCAGTCTTCCTGAGCTGGGTCGAGAGCTCGAAAACCGGCGGCCATGCGTTTCGGTTCTCCGAGATGGTCGGAGACGAGTGGGGCGAGGCGGAGACGGTTGCTACAGGCGAGGACTGGTTCGTGAATTGGATCGACCATCCGGCTGTCGTGCCGTTGTCCAGCGACCGGCTGGCCGCGCATTGGCTGGTCCACGACGAGGATCGGTTGGGTGACTACGGCTACGGCATTCGGTTGGTGTTCTCGGACGACGGCGGCGCGACCTGGCGGCGGGTGTTCGAGGCGAGCGGTGAAGGTGTGGACGGCTACGCAGGCTTCGTGGCGTATGCCGGCGTCGGGGACGGCTTCGAAGTGGCCTATCTGTCGACGGTCGGCGATGGAGCAGCCGGGCACGGCGAGGTGGAGCCGCGCATGGCGCTTCGTTCCGCGCGGTTCGACCCGGAGGGCGGTTTGAAGAGCGACCGGGAGGTCGACGTGGACGTTTGCAGTTGCTGCACGACGGCGATGGCCGCGGCGGCGGACAGCGTCTTCCTCGCCTTCCGCGATCGCCGCGAAGGCGAGTTCCGGGACATCTCCTTCGCCCGCCTGAAGAAAGGTCGCTGGACGAGTTCGGATCTGGTGCACCGCGATGGTTGGCACATCCGCGGCTGTCCGACGAACGGCCCCGCCCTGGCATCCGGCGGCGGAGGTCCGGTGGTCGCCTGGTTCACCGCGGCCGGCGGTGAATCCAGGGTACTGGCGGCGTTCTGGAACCCGGAGGCGAACCGCTTCGGCGACCCCATCCGCATCGACGACGGTTCCCCCCGCGGCTGGGCCGGCGTCGCGGTCCTCAGTGACGGCACGGCCGCGGTGAGCTGGGTCGAACGCTCGGAACTCGGCGGACTTGAGTTGCGGATCCGCCGAGTGAACCGGGACGGAAGTACCGGCACAGCCCTCACCGTTGCACCAGCGCCGGCCGGCCGAAGCGCCGTCGGCGTGCCCAAGCTCGCCCGTGTCGGCGACCGCCTAATCTTCGCCTGGCGCGACGGCGGCGTGCGCACCGGTCTGATGTCCGCATCGGATCTGGACTAGCTAGTTCTCGTCCAGAAACGCGGTTTTCTGCGCTTCAGGAAGGCGAGATCGCAGGCTGGTTGAGAGTCTTCAGAGGCTGTTTCGGGCGGTAGCGGCGGTGCCGGGGAGTGAATCGCCGGCGGTCGGCGGGGTTTGGCCACCTCCGCGAGATGTCGCCCACGGGGGAGCTTCCGGTTGGTTTGTGACCGGGTGTCGGGCGACGGAAGCGGCGGTTGGTCAGGTCGATCCGGGCTGCAGGCGGGCGAGCCGGATCAGGTTGTGAGCAAGCACCGCCGAGTGGACGTAGGCGCGGAAGTGGGTCAGGCCTTTCCAGTTGCAGCGTGCGAGTCCGAAGCAGCGTTTCAGGTAGGAGATACCGGCTTCGATCCCCGCTCGGAAGCGTTTCAACTGCCCGTAGATCCAGGAGGACCGGGCCATCTGGTCCGCCTTGAGGCCGCCCTTCTTGTGAAAGACGACATCGACGACGCCCAGGGCCTTCGCGTCTTCGAGGTTGCTCTTCGAGCCGTAGCCGCCGTCGAGAGCGGCGCGCTCCGGCGCCGAGCCGTAGTGCGCGACGTGGCGCTTGAGCATAGGCAGGCAGCGCTCGCTGTCGGCCGGATTACCGCTCTCGACCACCACGTCGAGCACCAGTCCGCTCTTGCCCGTGGCCAGATTGATCTTGTGTCCGTAGTGCGTCCTGCGGCCGCCCTTGCGAATGATGTCCGTGTGGGGCTCGAACAGGCTTGCCACCTTCTCCGGCGCCGGCACGGTTTCGCCGTGCAACACTCGGCGCCTGGTCTGATCCACCACGCGCTCGAGCAGCTCCATGCAGTGCTCCGCACGACTCTCCCAGGATCGCGCCCAGGGCTCCTGAGTGGCTCCTACCTGCGGTTTGGCCGCCTTCACGTAACCGGTCGTCCGGGCGACCAGCCTCAACAATCGGCGATACGTCTGTGCCCGACGCTTGGCCCCGCGCCGCGAACGGACCTCCAGCGCCCGCCGCTTGCAGGCACGGCGGTGGTCGTGAAACACCACCGCCGTCCCCAAGTGCTTGCGCGCTTCCTTGAGCAACCGCGTCAGCACACGAACCCCGTCCAGCAGCAGACGACTGTCCTCCGGCGACAGAATGTGAGTCTCCGTCACCGTGCTGTCGATCCGCACCGCCGCGCCCGTCTCGATCCCCTCGGTGTGCGCGAACCGCAACAGATGACGGTTGATTCGCTCCCAGGTCGCCGGCCGAATCCCACTGATCAGGGCCTGCAACGCCGACTTTCCAGGCGCCCGGCCGCCGCCAAGACGGGCGAAGCGCTGTGCCGTCAGAGAGTCCCGAAGCGTGAACGCCAACTCCCTGTAACCCTGCTGCCACAAGTGCTTGAGCACCGCGCAGCGCAGGATCGTCTCGCAGGTCAGGCCTTGGCGACCTACCGACGACGAAACACCGCGGTCGATGTCCGCAGACACCCACCCCAGAACCTCGCGGTGCTCGTCCAGCCACGCCGAAACCTGCTCCAGAATCGCCGCCGCAGGATGATCCACGACCGGACAATCCAACAGACCAACCTGTGCCGTCCGTCTCGCGCGCATGCTTGCCCCCTCACTCCGATCTGTGAAATCGAAGCTACACCGAGCCCGTTTAGCCCAGCAAAATCAAGCACTTCAGCGTTTCTGGACGAGAACTAGCTAGCCGGCCTCTCGGCAACGACCGCCAGCCCAGTCGGGGCAGGAAGGGGTCAGCTCCCAGGTGCCTCTGAACGAGCGACGCCCGACGACATCACACTGACCACCGACCAACCGGAGCGAGTGAAGCGGAGTGAGCGCCATCCCCTCCCATCTCCTCTCAAGCGCTCACGTCATCTGGGAGCTGACCCCTCCTGCCCCAAGACGGGCGGGTGTATCCGCCGCCAGTCGCCGCCGCTACTCGCCGGCCCCGGTCCCCGTTGCGGCCGCCGATGTGTGCTGTTCGTAGTCCTCCTCGGTGAGGAAGACGAAGTTCGTCCAGCCGATCGCCATGTCGTCGACGGTTCGGTTGCCCCAGCCGACCCAGGCGGTGGGGTCGGGGTTGTAGGGGTTGTTCTCCGAGTTGTCGTGGTAGGAGGTCACGTGCAGGACGGTGCCGGCGGGGAAGACCGGCGGGTGCTTGTAGGGATAGGCGATCTGCCAGTTGAAGTCGTAGTCCTGAATCCGGGTCAGCAGTTCACGGCGGCCGTCGGGGTGGATCGCCTCGAGTTCCATTCCCTTGCCGCGGTAGTGCATGTGGGCCTGGAAGCTGATCAACTGAATCGGCCGGTCGAGCACGCGGTAGCCGTCGTGGCGGACGTTGTCGGCGCCGGGCGGGATGGAGAGTTCGTTGTTGCGCCAGCCGCGGTTGCCGGGCAAACCGGCGAAGAGCCGGGTGGAAACGATCCGGTGCTTCGGCACGACGCCCCTGGGGTAGAAGCCGAAGCCGACCCGCTGGCGATCGCGGATCTCCTCGCCGAGTGAGTGGTAGTGGCCGCTGAAACGGATTCTGGCGCCGGCCATCAGCAGCTTGCCGGTGTTCTCGGCGTAGACGTCGCCCGTGTTGCCGACCGCGTACTCGATGAGCAGTGAGCCGACCGGGTTGCCGTCGGCGTCGCGACGGTTCGGGTCGTCGTCGCGCTCGAAGAAGTCCTCCCCGACGTACTCCGCGTCGTCCTGGATGGCGTAGACCATCGTGTGGTGGACCGTCGGCCTGCCCGCCTTGCTCGGCTTGACCTCGATCCAGCGGATGTAGCGGTCCTCGGTGAGGCCGGTGTCCGCGATGAAGTTGACGAACAGGTCGGGGCCCTCGGCCGGCACCACCATGTCCTCCTGCATCTCGACGACGAGGTCGGGTTCGCCGTACTCCCAGGCGTCACCGTCGGGCCACCCGATCGACGGCGGCAGGTCGGCGGGGTTGCCGCGCGGGGCGCCGCCGTCGACCCAGGCCGTGACCAGGGCGATCTCCTCGTCGCTCAGGCTCGGGTCCGGTTCGTAGACGCCGATCGTCCGGTCGATGTGCCAGGGCGGCATCTGCCGGGACTCGACGCGGCGCTGGATGGACCGTGCCCAGGGCCGGATCTGCTCGTAGGTGATCAGAGACATCGGCGCGGCGGTCTCGGGCCGGTGGCAGCGCTGGCAGGAGCGCTGGAAGATCGGCGCGATGTCGCGGCTGAACGTCGGCGTGTCCGCGTCGGCCGCCGCGGCCGGCGGGGCAGCCGGAGCGGCAAGGAACGCGAGGGCCAGAATCGCTGCGGGAGTCAACAGGGGGAGTGCGTTCTTCATCGTTCGCTCCCGGTCGTGGCCGGCTCCGGCTCGACGCAGACGCCGTGGTCGGCGGTGGCGGTGTCGACGCGCCTTGCCAGGTGGTAGGCCATGGAGATGTTCTCGATCAGGTAGAGCGTATCGATCCCGCCGCGTTCCGTCGTCTTCCCGGTGTTGCCGGCCACGGTCACGGACCAGCTCAGGTTGCCCTCGTGGTCGGCCGGGAGCACGACCAGGCAGACGTTGCGCTGGCGGCCCGGTTCGAAGACCGTCGGCTGGCCCCGGTCCAGCGGGCCGGGATCGAAGCCGTTCTTCTCTCCCGCCGGGATCTCGACCGCGACCGAGTTGTGGTTGAAGTAGCCGAAGACGAGGACCGCGGTGCCGTCGTCGTTCGGCACGTAGCCCTCGTAGACCGGGTAGATCGGCCGGGTCGGCTGAGCCTCGGCGGCCGGTGCGAACACGGCGGCCAGCAGAACGCAGGCCATCGGGAGGGCGCGGGTCGATGGGTGCTTCGTCACGGGATGTGCGAGGGATCGATCAGGGATAGGTGTAGCCCGCCTGGAGGCCGAGCGGAATGCCGAGCAGCCAGTAGCCGACCAGGAAGATCGTCCAGGTGATGAGCAGGGTGACGGCGTACGGGATCATCAGCGACAGGACGGTGCCGATGCCGGCGTTCTTCGTGTAGCGCTGGCAGAACACGACGACCAGCGGGAAGTAGGGCATGAGCGGCGTGACGATGTTCGTCACGCTGTCGCCTACCCGGTAGGCGGCCTGCGTCAGCTCGGGCGAGATGCCCAGGCTCATCAGCATCGGCACGAAGATCACGGAAAGCACGGCCCACTTGGCCGAGGCCGAGCCGACGAAGAGGTTGACCACCGCGGACAGGAGGATGATGCCGACCACGGTCGCCTGCGCCGGCAATCCCAGATCGCGCAGGAAGTTCGCGCCCTTGAGCGCGATGAGCAGGCCGACGTTCGAGCTGCTGAAGGCGGCGATGAACTGGGCGGCGAAGAACGCCATGACCAGGTAGTAGGCCATCGTCCGCATCGCGTCGCTCATGCCGTCGACGATGTCGCGGTGGGTCTTCACCGTGCCGGCGACGTAGCCGTGGACGACGCCGGGGATCAGGAAGAAGACGAAGATCAGCGGCACCAGCATCTGCATCAGCGGCGCCGAGAACGCGGTCAGTTCGCCGGCGGGGCTTCGCAGCGGCGACGTGTCCGGCCAGGCCCAGACCAGGAGCACGACGAGCCCTATCACCAGCGACGCCATGCCGGCGAGAAAACCGAGGCGGTCCCTCCGGCTCGGCTCCTCCATCTTCGGCATCTCGTCCGGATCGCCGTCGATTTCGGTCCCTTTGAGCCGCGGCTCGATCACCCGGTCGGTCAGGTACCAGCCGACGGCGATCACGAGGACGGAGGAGGTCGCGGTGAACGCCAGGTTGCAGAGCGGATTGACGAGGACCTCCGGGTCCAGGATCTGGGCCGCGGACTGCGTGAAGCCCTGGAGCAGGGGGTCGATCCCCGAGGGGATGAAGTTCGCCGAGAAGCCGCCCGAAACGCCGGCGAACGCGGCCGCGATGCCCGCCAGGGGATGCCTGCCCGCGGCGTAGAAGATGACGCCCCCAAGCGGGATGACGAGAACGTAACCCGCGTCCGCCGCGGTGTGGCTGACGATCGCGGCCAGGATCAGCATCGGGGTCAGCAGGCTCCTCGGCGTGAAGCCGAGAATCAGCCGCAGGCCGGTGTTGATGAAGCCGGTCTTCTCGGCCACGCCGACGCCCAGCAGCGCGACGAGCACGACGCCCAGCGGCGCGAATCCGGTGAACGTCGTCACGAGGCGCGCCATGAACGTCGCCAGCGCCTCGCCGGTGAGCTGGTTCTGGATGCGGACGGGTTCGCCGGTGACGGGGTTGACGTCCGCGAACTGAATCGGCGCCATGATCGCCGAGGCGATCCAGGTCACGAACAGCAGCAGCAGGAAGAGGATCGCCGGGTCCGGCAGCTTGTTGCCGACGACCTCGATGGCGGTCAGGAAGCGGTTGAGAAGTCCCTTCGGCTTGCTGTTGCCGCCCTTCCGGTCGTCGTCGCCTGCCTTCGCCATGGGGCTCCCTTCACTGTCGCTGCGGTGTTGACGGAAGCGTCATCTTAGCGCCCGCGCGTCGTCACTACATTTCCCACAGCCTGCGAACCGGCACTGCGTACATGCCATCCCCGAAACCCGTACTGGCCTCGCCGTCGTAGAGCACGACTCCGCGGACGAAGCGCTTGCCGACGGCTCTGGCGAGTTTTCGCAGACCCCGGAAGTCAGCCCGTGTGACTGTGGCCGCGGCCTTGACCTCCACTCCGGCAATTGACCGTGAGCCGCGCTCGATCACGATGTCCACTTCGGCGCCTTCCTTGTCGCGAAAGTGAAAGAACCTCATGGACGGGTCGTGCCAACTTGCGTGGCGTCGGAGTTCTTGGAAGGCGAACGTCTCCAGAAACCGTCCCAGCAGGGAGCGGTCGGCGTTGAGCGATTCGGCATCAATGCCCAGCAGCGCCGAGGCAAGGCCCGTGTCGCCGACGTGCAGCTTGGGGGTCTTGATCAGCCGGCTCAGCCGGTTGCTGTGCCAGGGCGGGAGTCGTTCCAGCAGAAAGAGCCTCTCGAGAAGCGTGATGTAGTCGCCGATCGTCGGTCGACTCAGGCTGAAGGGCGCTGCAAGGTCGCTGAGGTTGAACAGTCTGGCCGTCTGCGATGCCGTCGCACCAAGGAGTGCGGGCAGAGCGTCGAGCGATCTGATGCGCGTCATATCGCGAACGTCGCGCTGGATCTGCGTCTCGACATAGTCGCGATACCAGTCGGCCTGCCGTCGGGCGGTTGGACGGAGCAGCGCCGCGGGAAATCCGCCGGCGACGATCCGGTCGAGGAGCTGTCTTCCGAGCCGCTCGGTTCGACGGACCTCGAATCCGTGGCCGAACAGGGTGCTCAGGAATCCGGTGCTGGAGTAAGAGTCACCGCGCACTGCCGGGTCGGCCAGTTCGTACTGCGCCAGCGGATGCAGCGGCACGATCTGCAGGCGACCCGCCAAGGACTCGGACAGCGCCGGGAGGAGCAGCACGTTGGTGGAACCGGTGAGGACGAAACGGCCGGGCACCCGGCGCCGGTCGACCTCCATCTTGAGTGCTTCGAACAGGCTTGGAACGTGCTGGACCTCATCGAGAATGACGCGCTCGGGCAGGTCGGCGACGAAGCCGATGGGATCGGCTCGGGCGCCGTCTCGGACGACCGCGTTGTCGAAGCTGATGTAGGCGTAGTCCCGGTGCCTCGGCCCCCGCGTCGGCCGGGAGCCGCTCCAGGCTGCGGGGTCCCCGCCCCGGGTCGGGTCGTGCGAAGCGCAGGCGTATTGGGCGAGGGTCGTCTTGCCGCACTGCCGCGGCCCGTGGATGAGCACGACCGGCGAGTCTTCCAGCGCTTCGGCCAGGCGCTCCTCGGCACTGCGCGGGTAGAAGATCGGTGCCGACATGCGGCTGATCGTAACGTTGGGCGCCGTCTGATTGCAAGGTTAGGGGTCGCCTGATTGAAAGGTTGTAGGCCGGCCAATCGGAAGGTTATGCACGTTGACCCCACCGGACGTGTCTCCTCTGTTTCCGGCGAGGCCCGACGTCTCAGCGCGGTTCCCAGAGCCAGTCCAGGTCGGAGAAGGCGAGCTTCGGCCCGAAGTTCTCGATGTTGTCCTCCACGTTCAGGATCAGGCAGCGGTCGGTACCGCCGTTCCGCGGTCCTCGCAAGCCGCGGCCGATCATCTGGAAGTAGAGATTCGGGCTGTAGACCGGGCGGGCGACGAGGATCGCGCGGGTCTTCGGGGCATCGAAGCCCTCGCGGAACACGCCGTAGTTCACGAGCGCCTGGACGCGCCCCGTCCGGAACTCGTCGACGACATGGTGACGGGTGGCAGTCCTGGTGTCTCCGCTGATGGCGCGCGACGGGATCTTCGGTCCTCTAGGAGCGCGGCGAGCGTCTGCGCGTGTTCCACCGACGTGGCGAAGACAAGGACTGGCCAGCCGGGTTCGATGTGGTTCTCGAACGCGTCGAGGATCCGCTTCGTGCGGGTGGTGCTGCTGGCGATACGGTCTTCTACCAGTTGCGGGAGCCAGGGTAGGTTCCATCGCCCGTCCTTCTGCCCCTCTTGGCGGATGAGCCGAAGGTCGTCGTCGCGCAAGCGGAAGGTGTCGCCCGGGATCGTCGCGTGGTCCACCTGAGAGAGGATTCTCATCTTCTGCAGGTGCTGAACGACGGCGATTGGCTCGTCATCGGGAAACGCCCCGTCGTCAAGTCGTCGCTTCCCGTAGCGATTGACCAGCCTTGCCGTCTCCTCTTCGTCTCTCCCGCGGTAGGGCGTGGCGGTGAGGCCGACTAGGAACGGCTCGTCAGGCTTCTGGTAGCGGGTCAGGCCGACTTCCTCCATCACGGATGTGTAGGTAGGTGCGATGGACCGATGCGCTTCGTCGAAGACGACGAGCTGAAGATCCGCCAGAAACGCGTAGTCCGTGTGTCCGAGCCGCGCCTGGAGTGTTTGGATCGAGGCGACAACGACGTGCCGCGTCGTCAACGGACGTGGACTTTCCTGCCCAGCCCACGCTCGGGAGATCCGCAGGCGCTCGCCGGAGTCGCCGATGCTCGACCACACTTGCCGCCACGCCTCGACCGCTTGCTCGCAGAGCTCGTCGCGGTCAGCGACCCAGAGCACTCCACCGGGGAAGTCGTCCTCCCGTATCGCTTCGACGATCGCCTGCACCGCGACCCTTGTCTTCCCGGAACCGGTCGGCAAGCTGATCATCGCCCGGCGTTCGCCTCCAGCGGCCGCTTCGCCTCCCAGCAGTGTCCGGAGATTCTCGGCTACCCGTTCCTGATAGTCGTGTAATGGCGGGAGCCTCTCTGGACCCCGAACTTCCAGCCACGGATCACGCTTGCGGGTTCGCTTGCCGGCCCAGTCTTCTGTGAAGCCGAGGGCTTGGACGAACGCGACCGCCCGTCTTGATCCGGCCCACTGTTTCGGGGGATCGAGGTCGTGGAGCGCTTCACGGTGCCGCCGCAGTGCGTCCGTGTGCCAAGTCGCGATGGCCGCCTCCGCAAGCCTCTTGCCGCTCAGATTCCCACCATCGACTTCAAGCATGGCGAGCAGCATCTTGGGGAGCCGGTTGCGAAGGGCCTTCTCGCCGACGGCTGCCAGCAACCGGTCGGCGTCGGACGACATCTGGCGGATCGCGTCGTGGCGGGCCTGGACTTCCTTGGGTGTCGTCCGGCTGAGGATTTGCTGGAATGTGTCTTCGGTGAGATGTAGCTCCAATTCCCTGGAGACCAGCCGAAGCTGCTCTTCCTCGTGTGCGACGGAGTCGGCGAGGTAGACGCTCAAGTGGCTGGCCCTGCAGTCGACGCCTAGACCCGCAACCAAGATTCGCTCGCAGCGAACCAGCAGGCAATCCGACCTGTTCGTCGGCAGTACCACGGCGAGACCCGGCCAGACGTCGGTCAGGGGGACGGGCTCCGCTTCTCCGATGAACTCCGGTCTCGGGTCGTGAAGGTCGAACGTGTCTCGAATCCGGTCGACGTTCGCGTGTTGCCAGAGGGCTTGCTGTGCCTCGGCGTTCCTCGGGTTCGGCCCGAGAGCGTCTCTGAACGGCACAACGCCGGCGGAGGTCCTGATGCGGCCGTGCTTTCGCAGTACGGGAACCGTCAACGACCAGAACTTCGCACTTGGGTAGTTCCGACCGTTGTTGCCGTCGTGTCCCATCGTCCAGCGCCTGAACGTCGCTTCGAGCTTGAGCATCTCGTCCGTGTAGCGGGCGGCTGCCTCGGGTGAGAGACGGGCAAGAACGTCGAGGGGCCCGGCCCCTTCGGTGGACGGCTTGAAGTCTCGCTGACCGGTCGCTCTTGGCCATGAGCCGAACTGAAGGTATCCGCGTCGAGGGCTGTGGGGTAGGTCGGGCCTCTTTTTGTACTCCGTCACGCATTGCCCGTGGTGATCGTCGTAGCCCGTGGCGAAACGAAGGTCATGGTCGGCAACTGGCCGGTCCGTGGCACCCAGATCGCGGAGCAACTCCTTTTCTGGGGCGTGGAAGTCGAGCTCTATGGTTGCGCAGCGATCTCGATTGTCTCTGGCCGATACGATCGGTCCTGGCAGCAGGACGGTGTCCAGGGGGCACCAGATTCTCGCCCGAGATCGCACACGCAACCGGCGGCGGAGCCAAGCCTCCTGGTGCAGGGCGAACCGCTTCGGAACGAACTCTCTGAGAATGGCGAGCGCCTCCTTTGCCGGCAGTTCGCGGGCCGCGTTCCAGAACTCCCTCAGTTGCCGGTCGGCAGGTTTTGCTTGGCTGCCCGTTAGCCCGCGGGCCGCCCGCCTGAACGTGCTCTGGGGGCTTGGCGTTCGCAAACCCAGCGCCCGGAGCGCCGTTCTGGTGGTTGGGTCCTCGGCGAGTTGCCGGTGAACCGTCGACGCTTCTTCTCCGTCTACCGAAGCCGTTCTGGGAGGCAGGAAGACCGAGTCGGGATCGACCGCCTTCCATGCGTTGTCGGCAGTCAGGACGATGTTGCCCAGGTCCTTCCCTTGGCGTGCCGACTGGGGAATGGCTTCCGCGGCGCGAATCGCGGCCATCGACGCGGCGATTGCCTGCTCACCCGAACTGCCTTCGACCAGGGCCTCCAGCCACTCCCGCAGAGAGGTGCGAGGGGCGCGAGGCTCCCAGTGGTTGCCCGGATACAGGCGGTCGATTCGGGAGAGCCGCTCGCGGGTCAGTGCAGCGTGGTGAAGCCAATCCGTCGGCCGGTCCTCGTATGCTGCCCACCGTTCGAACGGGGCGTCATGGATCCGGTTGCCGGAAGCGAGTTCGCTCGGGGGATAGCGCAGCCCGTCAGGTCTCTGCACGTAACCGTTCTGGTCGGGCAGGATCGGGCGCCGCGAAAGGTGGCCGAACAGTTCGCGTCGCAGGAGTCCTGCCTGGTCCGTGTCGCCGGCTTCGTGTCGGCGCGGCAGCAGGTCGAGGTGGCGGGCCGGATCGTCCTCGGTCCGGAGCGCGGCGATCTTGGCAGCGACCATCTTCGCCCCGGCCCGGATGATCTCGTCGTTGTAGGGGCCTGGCAGCAGGTTCTGGCGGTCCTCGTTCGTCTTCCAGGGTGCGTTCAGAATGCCGCCGACGAGACTCGCCGTCCGCGTAGGAAAGTAGGCCCAGAAATGTCCTACGTTTCGGCCCCCGTCGAGCGGCGCGGCCCACGTGATCGGAACCTCGTTGCTGTCGTCGAGCGAACGACGGTCGTCGCGGGCACTCTGGGACAGCGTGTGCATGGTCCGGAAGATGCGCCAACTGCTGGTGTCCTCCGTTCCCTGCGAGACGTCCGCCTGGAGCAGTGCGAACACCTCGTCCGCCTGTTGACGAAGCGTGAGACGCCGTACGGACTGGCAATCTTCGAGGTGCAACTCCCTGACATGATGGACGAGAAGCAGGAACTCTGCCGGAAAGTCCTTGATCTGTTGTCTGAGAGCCCCCTTTCCTCGCTCAAGGAGCGGCAGGCGAACGATGTTCGTCGCCCAGCTCATCAGTTCCCCGAGCGTGTCATCCTCTTCGGCCCGACACGGGTCGAGTGGTTCGGGAAGCCGCAGAACCGGATAGTCGGTGAACTCGCGCCCGGTTGCCGCGTCGATCACTCGCCTCGCGTGTTCCCGGCCAAACCGGAACGAAACGGAACGGCTGTAGAACTCGGGGGCATCGGTGACGCCGAGCACCGACTTGAACCCGAGGCCGAACCTGCCAATGGTTGCGGTGTCCCTCTTGCTCGACAAGTGGGCGAACATGAGGGCCGTGACTCCGTTCTCATCAACCGGAAGGCCGTCGTCCGCGCAGTAGAGCCAGCCTCCAGACAATCTGATGCTGATCCTGCGGGAGCCGGTCTCGGCTCGAAGCAAGGCGTCCGCGCTGTTCTGCACGAGCTCGATGATCTGTCGGTCCGCGTAGCCGCCGTGGGCGGTGTCGTGCTCCTGGTTCGCGTGTTCCCTGACGAGGTTCGGTTGGCTACGGTAGGAGTCGACCGTGCGCTTCGTCTCGCGCCGAATGAAGTCGGCCAGTGGGCTCTCTGGGCCCGCCCAGTCTTGGTGCCCAAGAAAAACAGCGGGACTCCCAGCTTCAAGGCCGTTCCTCAAGGGGCTCTCCTGACTCTCCTGACGCGGGTTCTCGCGTTGGTTTCCGATTCTGATCTCACTGCAGGTCCGCGCTGTTGGCTCCCATGGCCGGGTGCTCCGGCCGGGTCTGGAAGGCGCGTCGACTTCTCGATCAGACGACGATCCGACCCATCCGCTCCACGAACCAGAACGCCGAGATGATCCCGGTGGCGTAGATCGGCGCCCGCACGATGAGTTCCGGGACGACGATGCCGACTCGCTTGACCAGGGCCAGCAGGGCAAGCACCACCGCAACGACGAGGAGCTGGCCGACCTCGACGCCGACGTTGAACAGGAAGAGCGCCATGGCGATCGCCCGTTGCGGCAGGCCGATCTCGGCCAGGGCCCCGGCGAAGCCGAAGCCGTGCAGCAGGCCGAAGGCGAAGGCGATGAGCCACGGGCTCTTCGTCGTGATCGGCGATCGCTGATCCTCGGGACGCAGCAGCTCGACCGCCAGGAACAGGATGGACAGGGCGATCACCGCCTCGACCGGCGCGGGGGAGATCCTGACGACGTCCAGGGACGACAGAGCCAGCGTGATGCTGTGGGCGAGGGTGAACGACGTGATCACGCCGACCAGGCGCCAGGGATCGCGGACGTAGAAGAGCAGGCCGATGACGAACAGGATGTGGTCGAAGCCGAACACCAGGTGCTCGACGCCGAGCCGGAAGTAGGGCCAGGCGTTGCCGGCGGCCTCCCGGTCCACGGTGACCGAGGGCTCTTCCGGCCGGAGCAACTGGGTGAGGCTGTCGCCGTTGGCGAAGCTGATCCGGAGCAGGACGTCCGTCAGGGTGCGTTCCAGACCGTCGATGCCGAAGGTCTCGCCGTGGAACATGCGGTCCGGGTCGCCGTCCGCCGCCTCGCACTCCACGGTCCAGCGTTCGACCAGGGCGCCGGCCAGGTGCTCCGGCGGGTGCCGGGCGGTCTCGGTGCAATGTTCGGGCAGTACCGGGTCGAGCAGGAGCAGGAGCGCGCCGCGGCGGGGCTGCTTCCAGAAGACCTCGAAAGTTCCGGGCTCCACCTCGTTCAGTTCGAGGTAGCCGGGACGGACCTCGTGGGCCTCCGCGGGGATCGCCAACCCGAGCAGTCCGGCCAGGAGCGCCCCGAGGAGCGAGAGGCTGACCACTGGGTGCGCCGGCGCCCCCGCCGGCTGCCGCCGCAGGCGGCCGTCAGATCGCGCCCGCCGCAGGGCCGGCGTCCGCTTCGGCGGTCGTTTCAGGGCTCGTCTCCGGCCTCGCCCGCGCCGCCGCCTTCCAGCTCGGAGAGAAAGTCGATCTCCTCGACCACGATCCGGTAGCGCTCGCGCAGTTGCTCGTGCGCGGCCCGGTTCGCGGCGTCGCGGGCGTCGCGCTGGGCGTCGTCCAGCACTCGCCGGCGCACGTCCTCGAGCACCGCCGGCTGCGCTTCCGTGCGGACGGAGAGCCGAACGACGTGGTAGCCGTAGGCGGACTCGACCGGTCCCGCCCACTCGCCGATCGGCAGTGTCTCCAGTCCGTCGACGAAGGCGCCGCCGAACAGTTCGGCCAGGTCCTCGGCGGTTCGGCGGCCGTACTCGCGGCGCAGCATGAAGGGGTCGCCGAGTCGCCGCCAGAGCGTGTTCTCGGGCGCGGCGTCGTTACCCTCGGCCCGGAGCTGCTCGAGAATGTCGGAAGCCGCCCTGGCCGCTTCCTCGTCGCTGCCGCGGCGATCGGGGCTGACGTAGACGTGGCGGAGCGTGAAGCGTCGCGGTTCCCCGTATCGCTCCGCGTTCTCCTCGAAGTACTGCTCGAGCTCGGCGTCCGGCACCGCGTCCGCGACCGCCGTGTCCTCGATCAGGAAGGACATCTTCTGGGCCAGGCGCCGGCGGACGATCGTGTCGTCCTGGTCGAGACCCATGCGCGCCGCCTCTCGCACCAGGATCTCCTCCCGGACGTGGTCGTCAACCAGGGAGTCGAGTTCCGCCACGGTCGGCAGCCGGCCGATCTGCGCGCTCCAGAGATCGGCCAGCCGGATCACCTGCGCCCGGTTGACGACGATCGTACGGCCTTCCGCGTCGAAGACCCCGCCGGCCATGCGGTCGAGGGCGAACACCCCGACCCCGATCACCAGGAACACGAACAGGGGGTCGCGAACGAACCGTCGGAGTCGCGAGTCGGGCATGAACGCGGAATACTACGCTCTCGGCGTCGAAAGGCATGGAAGCGAGGAGAGGAGCATGGTGATGACGAAGGAAACGGACGGTCTCGGGAGGCAACTTGTTGCGGCGTTGCCCACTGGGTGCGCGGGTCTTCTGACCCGCTGCCGCCGAAGGCGGCGTCAAGAACGCGCCGGCCTCTGGCCGGCTCCGGCTCTTCTCCTCCTCGCCCTCCTCGTTTCCGGTGTGCCCGCTGCTGCGCAACCCACCCCAGCCGGGCCCCAGAAGGTCCTCTTCGACTGCGACATCGGCTCGGACATCGACGACGCCTACGCTCTGGCTTTGCTTCTCGCGAGCCCCGAGATCGAGCTTGTCGGCATCACCGTCGGTCATGCGCGCACGCCGGACCGCGCGCCCCTGGCGCTCCGGATGCTCTGGGAGACGGGGCTCGACCACATCCCCGTGTACGTCGGCCGGGAGACTCCCCTGGTCACGCTGCGCGACGGGACGCCCCACGAACAGTTCGCCGAGGCGCCGTACAACCGGCAGTTCCACTGGGCGCGCGGTTTCGACGAGGTGCAACCGCGGGCGCAGTCGGCGGCCGAGTTCATCGTGGAGACGCTGGCCGCCGCTCCGGGCGAGATCACCTTGCTCACCGTCGGCCCGGTGACGAACATCGGCGACGCGCTGGAACTCGATCCGGGCGTGCTGAAGAACGCGAAACGGGTCGTCTCGATGTACGGCTCGATCCGCTCCGGCTACGACGGCGGTGACGCGCAGCGGGAGTGGAACGTCCTCGCCGACGCCGCCTCGTCGCGCATCTTCGACGCCGGCGTACAGGCCGGCGGCACGGACGTCGTCTACATCCCGCTCGACGTGACGGACCACGTCCGTCTCGACGCCGATCGGCGACTCCACCTGCACATGCGCGGCACGCCGCTGACCGACGCGGTGACGGCGCTCTACTCGCTGTGGCGGAACGAGGAGCGGAACCAGACCACGCCGCGGCTGTTCGACGCTGTCGCTGTCGGCTACCTGCTGTGGCCCGACCTGTTCGGTCTCGAACACGGCCGCGTCACAGTCGACGAGCGCAGCATGACCCTGTTCGAACCCGGGGCCGAGCCGACTTCGACGGTAGCGCTGGAGATCGACGACGCCGGGTTCATCGAGCGGATGATGCTGCGCTTCCTGGAGCAGAACCTCCACCGCTAGTCCGCTGGACCCGCTGGGTGCGCGGGTCTTCTGACCCGCTGCCGCCGAAGGCGGCGTCCAGCATCGTCGCCGGCCTCCGGCCGGCGGCTCTATTGTCCGGGCTGAGCCGCCCTGCGGCTCCGCCCGAGGGCGGGTCAGAAGACCCGCGCACCCAGCGGACCTGCGACACCGAGGGCCGCGCTACATCGCAGCCAGCAGATCCCCCAACTGCTCCAGGCTCGCCAGGTTGTGGACCGGCAGGAAGTCGTCGACGTGCGGGAGCGCGGCCACGATGCCGCGGGTCAGCGGCTGGTAGTCCGGCGAACCCAGCAGCGGGTTGAGCCAGATCAGGCGATGACAACTCCGGTGGAGGCGCTCCATCTCGTGGCCGAGCAGGCCGATGTCGCCGCGGTCCCAGCCGTCGCTGATGATGAGGACGGCGGCGCCCTGGCCGAGCAGGCGCCGGCTCCAGGTGAAGTTGAACTCGCGCAGGGCGTCGCCGGTGCGGGTGCCGCCGCCCCAGTCCTCGATGCGATGGGCGGCTGCCTGTAGCGCCCGGTCGACGTCGCGTTCGGCCAGCTCCTGGGTCAGACGAGTCAGCCGGGTGCCGAACGCGAACGCCTCGACTCGCGACACGCCCGGGTCGGCGGACCGTGGGTGTGAGACGGCGTAAATGAAGTGGAGCAGCAGCCGCGAGTAGGGCTCCATCGAGCCCGAGATGTCGCAGAGCAGGACCAGCGGACGGCGCCGGTGCTTGCGGCCCCGGTGGACCAGGTCGACCATCTCACCGCCCTGGGTCAGGCTGCGGCGCAGCGTCCGGCGCAGGTCGAGGCGGTGGCCGTGGCGATCCGGCCGGAGCCGCCGGGTACGGCGGGTCTCGAGCTCCCAACGCATCGTGGCCATCAGGCGCTTGATGTCGTCCAGTTCGTCGCCTTCGAGTTCGGCGAAGTCCTTCTGGCGCAACGCTTCGCGTGCGCTGTAGAGCTGAGCGCGGGCCGTGCGGTCCTGGTCGCCCTCGCGTTCATCGCCCGCGTCGCTGTCGTTCAGCGCCAGCTTCTGGATCGCCGCTCGCTTTGTCCGCTCCGTCCGGCGCTGGATCATCAGTCCGAGTTCGAGTTGTTCGAGCTCCCGCGGGTCGCGGGCCTGCCAGAACAGCTCGAACGCCTTGTTGAACCAGGGCAGGTCGCGGCGCCGGCTGACGAGGACGGCCTGGGCCGCCGCCTTCACGTCCCGCTTGCGGGCGAGGTCGACCAGCTCCAGGGCAGCCACCCAGTCGCGGAGCTGGGTCGGCGTGACGTCCAGGCTGCCGACCCGCAGCAGCCGGCCGAAGAGGACGATGTTGCGCAGCAGGTGGCCGCGCGTCACAGCCGCGGCCGCCTCAGTCATCGTCGCCGAGGGTCAGTCCAAGCGCCGAGGGGGTGGCTAGTAGAGTCGCGCCACCCGCCATCCCAAGGAGAGCGAGATGACCGAGAGGCCCCTGCGACTTCCGACTGCCGCCCTGGCATTCGCTGTGTTGTGTGCGTCGACTCCCGCCGCCGCGCAGTTGCCCCCGGACACGCAGATCGATGTGGCGGAAACCGGGGCCGCGGCGGCTTCCCCCGACAGCGGTCGGCACACATCGGGCGAGACGTTCCATGACGCGCTGCGTTCGGGTGGGAACGGTCCGGAGATGGTGGTGATTCCGGCGGGCAGTTTTCGCATGGGTTGCGTGTCGGGTGTGCGCTGCGGGGACGCCGAGCTGCCGGTGCACGAGGTGACGATCCCGCAGGCTTTCGCGGTGTCGAAGCACGAGGTGACGTTCGCGCAGTGGGAGGCTTGCGTTTCGGCCGGCGGTTGCAGTCATCGTCCAGACGATGAGGGCTGGGGTCGCGGCAATCGTCCGGTGGTGAACGTGTCCTGGGATGACGCTCAGGAGTACGTGAGTTGGTTGTCTACCGAGACGGGAGCGGAGTACCGTTTGCTGAGCGAATCGGAGTGGGAGTATGCGGCTCGCGCTGGTACGTCGACGGCTTACAGTTGGGGGAACGAGATCGGTTCGGGCCGTGCGAACTGCAGTGGTTGCGGGAGCCGGTGGGATTGGGAAGGGACGGCTCCAGTGGGTTCGTTTGGCGCGAACGGGCTGGGTCTTCACGACATGCACGGGAACGTGTTCGAGTGGGTGCAGGACTGCTGGAATGGTAGCTACGGGGGTGCGCCCTCGGACGGGAGCGCCTGGCAGTCGGGCGATTGTTCCCGCCGCGTCTTGCGCGGCAGTTCCTGGTACGGCTATCCGAGGTTCCTCCGCTCCGCGAACCGCTACAGGTACAGCGCCGGCAACCGTTTCCGCAACAACGGTATCCGAGTAGCCCGGACGCTCACTCCTTGAGTCCTTGCTCTCTGGCGTGTCCGCTACTCTGACTGGCTCTTCCGCAACAGCCGGCGCACCGCCTCGTCGTCGATCTTGTCGAGGTCGTCCTGGTACTTGAGTAGCACGCCCAGCGTGTCGCGCAGGATGGCGTCGGAGAGCGTTTCCTGGTCGAGGGCGATCAGGGCGTTCGTCCAGTCGAGGGTCTCGGCGACGCCGGGCTGCTTGAACAGGTCCTCCTCGCGGAGCGCCTGGACCAGGCGGACGATCTCGGCGGCGAAGTGCTCGGGCGCCTCGGGGACGCGGCGGAGGACGATCTGGACTTCCTTCTCGTAGTCCGGGAAGTCGATCCAGTGGTAGAGGCAGCGGCGCTTCAGCGCGTCGTGGACTTCGCGGGTGCGGTTGGACGTCACGACGGCGACCGGCGGCGTCTCGGCGGCGACGGTGCCGATCTCCGGGATCGTGATCTGGAAGTCGGCCAGGATCTCGAGCAGGTAGGCCTCGAACTCCTCGTCGGCCCGGTCCAGTTCGTCGATCAGCAGCACGGGCGGGGCCTCGCCCCTGCGGCTCTGGCGGACCGCTCGCAGCAGGGGCCGCTCGAGCAGGAAGTCGGCGGAGAACACGTCGTCGACCGCGGTGCGGGCGTCGCCGCCGCCCGTCGCCTCGAGCCCGCGCAGGTGGAGCAGTTGCCGGCGGTAGTTCCACTCGTAGACGGCGGTCGAGACGTCCAGCCCCTCGTAGCACTGGAGCCGGATCAGCTCGGAGCCCAGGCAGCGTGAGAGGGCCTTGGCGACCTCCGTCTTGCCGACGCCGGGCTCGCCTTCCAGGAAGATCGGCTTGCCCATGCGCAGCGACAGGTAGATCGCCGTCGCGAGGTCGCGCTCCGCGATGTAGTCCTCGGCGCGGAGCGCCGCGATGACCGCGTCGACGTCGGGGAAGCCCCCGTCGGGCTTTGCCGGCGAACGCTGGAAGTCGGGGGAGACGGTCACTACAGGTCGATGATTGCGTCGATCTCGTCTGGCAGCGGTTTCGGTTTCGACAGCAGGGAGATGCCGAAGAAGAGCGTCAGCGACAGGAGCAGCGAGATGGCGCCGCCGTGGATGCCGTGGGGTACCTGGATCTCCCTGATCTCGATGAAGAAGTTGACCGCCAGGCTGGAGATGATCGCGACGTTCGCAGCGAGCGCGGTCGCCCGTTTCCAATTGAAGCCGATCGCTACGGTGGGCACGAGCGCCGCCGCGAACGTCCCCCAGCCGAAGGTGCCGAGCAGGGCGACCAGGTCCTCCTTGGAGAGACTCACGAAGAGCGCCGCGCCGACGGCCAGGGCGAGCGTCGCCGTGCGCGCCCAGAACAGCTCCTTCTTGAGCGGCTTGCCGGTGATCGCCTTGGGAATGTCATGGATGATCGCCGCCGCGCCGATGTTCAGGAAACCGTCGGCGGTCGACATGATCGCCGCGAAGAGGGCGGCGAAGACGATGCCGGCCAGGATCGGATGCGCGTACGCCTGCAGGAAGGCGTAGGCCGCGTCGTCAGGCTGGCCGAGTTCGGGGTGGTCGCCTGCCACGACCAGAGCCCGCATCGCGAAACCGATCGCGATCCACAGCAGCGCCGCGAGAACGCCGGCGATCGCGCTGACGAGGAAGATCTGCTTGAACTGGCGGATCTTCTTGTTCATCATCAACTTCGTGACGATGTGCGGCTGTCCGCAGGCGCCGGCCACGAACAGGAAGTAGTACGACAGCGCCCCCATGATGCCCAGGGTGCCCCAGGGGCCGATCGCCTCCGGATCGTCGTTCACCAGGGTCATCGCACCGCCGGCGAGGCCGCCGTCGACCGCGTTGACGGCCGCGATCACGACCAGCACACCGGCCACCGCCATCACGGCGCCCTGGACGACGTCGGTGTAGACGCCGGCGATGATGCCGCCGGTCACGCAGTAGAAGACGAGGACGGCGACGGAGATCGCCATCGAGGCGCCCAGGCTCACATGGGGCATGCCGTCGACGCTGTTCAGGATCTCCTGCAGCACGACCGCCATCGCCATGATCTGCGCCGCCAGGTAGCCGACGACGCCGAGGATGATCGCCACCGCTGTGAGGAAGCGGGTGACCTCGCTCTGGTAGCGGAGCGCCACCGTGTCGGGCAGCGAGACCGTCTGGTAGACCTCCGAGAAGATGCGCAGCCGCTTTGCGACCAGGAAGAACGTGAAGCAGCTTGCCACCGTGCCGCAGACGATCATCCACACGGACGTCATGCCCTGGCTGTAGACGAGTCCGGGGCCGCCGACGAAGCCGAACCCGGAGAGCGTGCTCGAGAAGAGGGCGAACGCGGTGACGATGATGCCGAGTTCGCGGCCGGCCATGAAGAAGTCCTGGGACGACTTCGTGCGCCTGAGCGCCCAGACGCCGACGCCGATACACAGCGCGAAGTAGATGAGCAGGCAGGTCAGGACGACCGCGTTCCGACTCTCCTCCATCAGCCGCCCTCCGCCCGGGCCGCGTCGCTGCCGCCGGCTTCAAGTTCCTTCTGTCTCTGGGCCGAGGCGAGTTCCGCGACCTTGCGCTCGTCCTCCTCGGTGAAGAACCAGCGGTCGAAGATCCGCATGTAGACGAACATGAGATACACCGGGAAGGGCCAGACCGCGTAGAAGACCCATGCCGTCGGCCTGGGGAAGCCGAGGAACAGGGTGTGCGTGTCCGAGGTGGCGTAGCGCTGGTACGAGAAGACGAGCGCGGTGAAGATCGCCGCCAGAATCAACGTGGCGTAGAGGAGCGGACCGCGGGCGGGCCCCAGTGACGGGCCTTCGGCGCCCCGGCGCTCCATGCCCATCGCCAGGCAGCCGCCGAAGAAGAGCACCTGGAAGATGACGAAGGCCCAGCCGATCCAGAGCGTCGTGGCGTGACGTTCAGCACCCGGGCCGCCCTGCCGCATCGTGGAGAAGCGGTCGTGCTGAAAGCCGCTGCTGCTCACGACCTGCTCGGTCGCGCCGTCCTGTACGACGACCTCCGTTGGCGCGACGAACGCCGCGCCGACCGCCAGGCACATGCCGATCAGCGTGAGGAAGACGAACCAGTGGAGCTTCATGAATGGCGTACGGAGCTTGGGGAAAGCTGCGGCAGCCTACCCCAGCCGCGCGGCGCTCGGGGGAGGTGCGTTGTTATGGTCCCCCGCCATGGACGGTGGGTCGGCAGGAAGCCAGAAGCCGCTTGCCCGCCTCTTCGCGTACATGCGCCTCGCCCCCGGCGCCTACGTCCTGGGCGGGATACTCACGCTCCTCTACGCGGCCTTCTTTCAGCTCATCCCGCTATCCATCCGGGACATCGTCGCCGCCTTCGAGAACGCCCCGGACGTGGTCGGGCGGGCGATCCTCTGGCTGGTCGTCGCCTCGGTCTGCCTGGCTCTGGCGCGGCTCTTCTCGCGCATCGTCATGTTCAACATCGGCCGGCAGATCGAGTACCGCATCCGCAACGACTACTTCGTCCATCTCCAGAGCCTGCCGCAGTCCTTCTACCTGGCTCACCGCACCGGCGACCTCATGTCGCGGGCCGTGAACGACATCAACAGCATCCGGATGTTCCTGGGAATGGGTCTGCTGAATCTGCTGCAGACGCCGGTGCTGTTCGCGGGCGCACTGATCGTCCTGCTGCCGGTGGACGCCACGCTGACTCTCTGGGCGCTGGGGCCCTTCCCGCTCTTTGTCCTGATCACGCGCCACTACAGCCGCTACATGTTCCAGGCCAACCTGGCCGGCCAGGAGCAGCTCGGCAAGGTCTCCACGGTCGTCCAGGAGAACGCGTCGGGCGTGCTGGTGGTCAAGGCCTACGACCTGTCCAACCTGGAGCGGGACCGTTTCGAGGAGCAGAACCAGGAGCTCTTCCGGCGGATGATGAAGGTCGGGGTCATGCAGACGACGATGTTCGCCAGCGTCGGCCTGGTGCCGGCGCTGTCGGCTGCCGTGGTCCTGTGGCTGGGTGGGCAGCGGGTGCAGGCGGGTCAGCTCGGCACCGAGGACCTGTGGCTGTTCTGGGGCCTCATCGGCATGCTGACGTTCCCGACGATGATGTTGGGCTTCGTCGTGTCGATCACCCAGCGCGGCCTCGCGGCGCTGGAGCGGCTGGGCTCCGTCCTCGACATCGTGCCGTCGATCCGCGATCGCGAGGATGTCGCCGCGGTTTCGGAGATCAGGGGGCGCGTCGAGTTCCGCAACCTCACGTTCACCTATCCGGGCAGCTACGTGCCGGCGCTCAAGGGCGTCGACCTGACCGTGGAGGCCGGCAGCACGGTCGGCATCGTGGGACCGGTCGGCTCCGGCAAGACGACCCTCGTCAGCCTGGTGCCGCGGCTCCTGGAGGTCGACGACGACGCGATCCTGATCGACGGCGTGGACCTCAACCGGATGCCGGTCCACCTGCTGCGTTCGAGCATCGCGATGGTGCCGCAGGACAGCTTCCTGTTCTCCATTTCGGTGGCCGAGAACATCCGCTACGGCGTGCCGGACGTCCACCTCGAGGAGGTGAGGCGGGCGGCGGCCCGGGCCCAGGTCGAACGGGAGATCGAGGAGTTCGAGGACGGCTTCGACACCGTGGTCGGCGAACGCGGGGTCACCCTGTCGGGCGGCCAGCGCCAGCGCGTCGCCCTGGCGCGGGCGATGATCCTGCGCCCGTCGATCCTCATCCTGGACGACTCCCTCTCGAGCGTCGACCACGGCACCGAAGAGGCGATCCTGGGCGACCTCGAGGGCCGGCGCCGCGGCCGGACGTGCTTCATCGTGGCGCACCGGATCTCGGCCGTGCGGCACGCGGACCAGATCGTCGTGCTCGAGAACGGCCGGATCAGCGAGCGGGGTAGCCACCGCGAGCTCGTCGAACTGGGCGGCTTCTATGCCCGTCTGCACCATCGCCAGGAGCTGTTGTCGGAACTCGAGATTGGCGACGGCGGCGCGGCGGTGCCGGAGCCGGCGGCTGGCGTCCCGGCCCCGGCCGCCGCGGGACAGCAGCGCTTGCCCCTGGGGGAGCCGTCGTGAGCGAGGAGCGGAGCGAGGCTGCCCAGCTTGGTCGTGAGCGGGACCTCGGCAAGGTCTACGACACGGAGCTGATCAAGCGGCTCTGGCCGTTCATGCGGCCCTACCGCGGCTGGATCGGGCTCAACTTCGCCCTGATTCCGCCGCGGGCCGTCCTCGAGCTGATGCCGGCGCTCGTCGTCGGCGCCGCGCTGAACTACCTGACCGAGGGAGAGGCGACCACGGAGGTGGGTTGGATGGCGCCCTTCGTCGCGCCGCGGCTGGGACTCGGGCCCCTGGCCTGGATGTTCGGGCTGGTGTTCGCCATCTCGATCGTCACGTTGATCATGGACTGGCTGCGGGCCTTCACGATGATCTCGCTCGGCCAGCGCACGGTCCGGGACGTTCGCAGGACGCTGTTCGATCACGTCCAGCGGCTGCCGATGCGCTTCTTCGACCGCTACCCGGTCGGCCGCCTCGTGACGCGGCTCACGAACGACCTGGAGCACCTGGCCGAGATGTTCTCGGCGGGCGTCATCGCGATGGTGGCCGATGTGTTCGTCATGGTCGTCATCCTCACCATGCTGTTCGCGATCGACCCGCGGCTTGCGCTGGCGGCGCTGGCCCTGGTGCCGGTACTGGGCATCGCGGCGGCGATCTTCCGCTACAAGGTACGGGAGGCCTACCGGGAGGTCCGGGTCAAGATCGCACGCCTCAACGCCCACCTGCAGGAGACGATCTCCGGCATGAAGGTGGTCCAGTTGTTCGCCCGCGAACGGCGCAACTTCGAGGACTTCAGTCGCGAGAACGCCTCTCACCGGGATTCCTGGCTGCGCTCGATCCGCTACGACGCGCTGCTGTTCTCGACCGTCGATCTGGCGACGAACCTGACCCGGGCGCTCATCTTCTGGTACGGAGCGCAGATGATGGGCTTGGGCGGCATCACGCTGGGCACGATCTACGTGTTCTCCGACTACATGAGCCGGTTCTTCCGGCCGCTGATGGACCTGTCGGCGAAGTACTCCGTGATGCAGTCGTCCATGGCGAGTGCCGAGCGCGTGTTCCAGTTGCTGGACGAGCCGCGGGAACCGGAGGGCAGGGCCGAGGAGCCTGCGGACGCCGCCGACGCGGCCGCCGCGCACACTGGGTGCGCCGGCGCCACGCAGGACGCCGACGCCGCGGCCTCCGCGCACACCGGGTGCGCCGGCGCCCCCGCCGGCTTCCGCGGAGACGCGCGCCGCGAAGCGGCGACAACGGGCGTGACGAAGACCGCCGCCGAGCCCGACGGCTGCGAGGTCGAATTCGACGGCGTCACCTTCGCCTACGGCGCGGAGACCGTGCTGCGCGATGTCTCCTTCCGGGTCGCCGCGGGCGAGCGGGTCGCGATCGTCGGCCACACGGGCTCCGGGAAGACGACGACGCTCAAGCTGCTGGCCCGCCTCTACGAGCTGCAGGAGGGATCGATCCGGGTCGACGGCAGGGACATCCGCGACATCCCGAAACCCGAACTGCGGCGCCGGCTGGCCTTCGTGCTCCAGGACGTCTTCCTGTTCGACGGCGACCTCCGCTACAACATCGTCCTCGGCCGCGACGTCGCGGACAACGTGGTGGACGAGGCGGCGCGCGCCACCCACGTCGACGACCTGATCGAGCGGCTGCCGAACGGCTGGGCGCACAAGGTCAGCGAACGCGGCGTGAACTTCTCGACCGGCCAGCGGCAACTGCTCTCCTTCGCCCGCGCCCTGGCCCGCGAGCCGCAACTCCTGCTCCTCGACGAAGCGACCTCCAGCGTCGACACCGAAACCGAGGCCCTGATCCAGGACGCCCTGCGCCACCTCGTGGAAGGCAAGACCTCGATCGTCGTCGCCCACCGCCTGTCGACGATCAAGGACGTCGACCGCATCTACGTCTTTCACCACGGCGCCATCTGCGAACACGGCACCCACGACGAACTCCTGGAGCTCCGCGGCGTCTACTGGCGCCTGTACCAGCTTCAGTACGCCCAGCAGGAGACGGCGGCGTAGCGGCTCTGTCGTAGCCTCACAGTCCGACTGTCGGTGCGCCGGCCTTCTGGCCGGCTGCCGGCGCTGGCGGCCAGATAGCCGCGTCGCGAAGCGGCGACGATACGGCGCCCGCTAGCCCTAGAATGTTCAGATGACCGCCGATGAGCCGTGGCGCTGGACGCCCCTTGAGGGAATTCCCGAAGGCGCCGAGTCGTGGGCGTTGCCCGGACAGGTGGAACAGGAGACGGCCTGGGCACGGCACCTGGCTGAGCTCAAGCGTGATGCCGCCAAGGAGCGCTTCATGCAGGCCTGGCTCCGGGAGCGCGTTCGGGCATTCGCTGTCGAGACCGGGCAGATCGAGGGTCTCTACACGATGCGTCACGGGGTCACCGAGCAGTTGGTGGCGGAGGGCTTTGCGGGCGTGGCAGGCGCACACACGGTCGAGGCGCTTGGCGACGACACGATCCGCGGCTTGCTCGAGGACCAGGAAGCCGCCTACGACATGGTGTTCGAAGATGTCGCGAGCGGACGCGCGCTTTCGGAGCACATGGTCAAGAGCTGGCATCAACTGTTGACCCGCCACCAGGAGACGGTTGCCGGTGTGGACCTGGAGGGCCGCCGGGTGGCGGTTCCGTTCAGGACCAGGGGCCAGTGGAAGATGCAGCCCAACAACCCAAGACGCGCCGACGGCCGGGTTCACGAGTACTGCCCGCCTGAGCAGGTGCAACCCGAGATGGACCGTTTCTTTGCCGAGCATGAGCTTGTGGGCACAGGCGGCTATCCCGTCAACGCGGAGGCCGCCTGGCTACACCACCGCTTCGTGTGCTGTCATCCGTTTCAGGACGGCAACGGCAGGGTGTCCCGGCTCCTGATGGCCTGGGCGTACCTGAAGCGCTCGTTGCCGCCGCCGGTGATCACGGCGCAGGAGAAGACGGCTTACATCAACGCGCTGGAACTGGCCGATGGCGGCGACCTGAAGGCGCTGGCCGACTACATCGGCGGCCTGGCGGTCGTTTCGCTGATCGCTGCGAACCAACTGGCGCGGCAGGCACTGTCAGGTCGACTGGAGCGACCGAACGGCAACGGTGGCCGCACGGTTGGGGAGACGTACTATCCGCCGCCTGCGGGGGGCGACTGCTAGCGCGGCCGCGACTGGTGCTCCGGGGCTTCGATCTCGGTTTCCAGCCCGAGATCGCCCTGATCTTCCATCCATGCGCGCAACTGCTTGTGCAGCGAGGCGATCCGCTCCTGGTGCTGCGGTGTGTCCGCCAGGTTCGTCATCTCGTGCGGATCCGCCTCCAGATCGAAGAACTCGAACTCCGGCCGGTGCTGGTAGCGCTCGTAGAGCGCCTGGGCCGCCGGATCCGTTTCGCCCGCGTCCCGCCACGAGAAGTAGAAGCCGTCGCGGTTCTCCTCTGTCACGAGGTTCGTGAACCGGTTCTCGTGGGCGATGTTCCAGATCAGCTTGTAACGCTCATCGCGGATCGAGCGGATGGGGTAGGGCTCCAGGTTGGCGATGATGCCGGTCGTGGTCTGGATGCCGTAGACGACGTCGCGGTGCTTTGGGCCCGGCTCGAGGAGCAGGTCGAGCATGCTCTCGCCCTCGATCTCGGGCGGCACGGCGCCGCCGGCGGCGTCGATCCAGGTCGGCAGCAGGTCGTTGATCTGGAGCAGCGCGGCTGACGTCTCGCCGGCCGGAATCCGGCGGGACCAGCGGGCCACGAGCGAGGTGCGGATGCCCGCCTCGTAGAGCGTCCACTTGGCGAGCGGGCCGCTGATCCCCTGCTCGCTGTAGAACATGGTCAGGGTGTTCTCGTGCGCGGCGTGCTCCCGGAGCTGTTCGAGGACCTGGCCGAGCTGGCCGTCCATGAAGGTGATCTCGGCGTAGTAGCGGGTCAGGGCCTCGCGGGTTTCCGGCGTGTCGACGAAGTAGGGAGGCAACTTGAGCGACGCCGCGTCGTAGCGCGACGGATCGCCCTTGCTCCAGGGCTGGTGGGGCTCGGTCGAGGCGACGATCAGCGCGAACGGCTGCTCCGCGTCGCGGCCGATGAACTCGCCGATCCGGCCCGGGTCCAGGTCGCGGCCCGCCACCTTCTCGAAGGGGTAGACCTCCTGCGGCGCCACGTGCGACTTGCCGGCCAGGCCGACCCGGTAGCCGAGGCCGCGCAGGTAGTGGACGACGCTCTTCGTGCCCTCGTTGGCCTTGGCGTGGTTCGGGTAGGCGCCGCTTCGCACCGGGTACTGGCCGGTGTAGAGCATGTGCCGGGTCGGCGAGCACATGGCCGTCGCCGTGTACATGTGCGTGAAGGTGGTCCCCTGCTCGGCCAGGCGATCGAGGTTCGGGGTGTGGACCTGGGGATTGCCCAGGGCGCCGGCGTCGCTGTACGTCATGTCGTCGGCGATGAAGAGCAGGATGTTCGGCCGGTGGGCGGGCGGCGTCCAGCGGTTGACGCCGGGTGTGGGCGGCCGCCAGGCGCCGGCGGTGCGGATCGCTCCTGGCTTGGAGGCGAGCAGGGTGTCGATCGCCTCTACGCGGGCGGCGTCTTCCGGCGCGAGGCTCGCGGCGTCGAGCGGCGACTGCTCGTTCGGGTCGGCTAGAAGGTCGAACAGCCGGCCGTTGTCGTAGCGCTTGAAGCGCTCGTCGAAGGCATAGCGCGCCGGAGGACCCGCGTACCAGCGCGATTCGTAGTGGATGAACAGGGCATCGCGGTCGAGGGCGGGTCCGCCCTTGAGCATCGGCAGCAGGCTCTCGCCGTCCAGGTCGAGGCCCGGCGGCAGGCCGGCGCCGGCCGCTTCGATCAGCGTCGGAAACACGTCGCCGACGTCGACCAGGGTCTCGTTCACCTGCCCGGCCGGAATCGTGCCCGGCCACCAGGCGAGGTAGGGCACGTGGCTGCCGGTCTGGAGCGAACGCCCCTTGCCGCCCGGGACCTCCCGGCCGTCGCGGACCGACGTGATCCGGGTCGAGGTGCCGTTGTCGCCGATGAACAGGAGCAGCGTGTCTCGGTCCAGCTCGTGCTCGACGAGCTTCGCTCGCACCCGGCCCACCAGGTGGTCCATGTAGGCCACCATCGCCGCGAACCGCTCCTGGTTCGACTCGGCGTTCGGGTCGTGCGGCGTCGTCACGAACGGGTCGTGAGGCAGCGCCATCGGGTAGTAGATGAAGAGCGGCTCGCGGCTCGCGGGATCCGCCGCCGCGTGCTCGTCGATCGCGTCGAGCACGAAGTCGTTCGTCAGATCCGGCCCGAAGGCGTCCTCGCCCCAGGTCTCCTTCCGGTCGTTCGTCACCAGGGTCGGCCCCCAGTAGCGTGAGCCGCGCCCTTCCCGGCGGACCTGCCACAGCCGGTGCTCGTCAAACCCCGCCTGCTGCGGCGAGGCGCCCTCGTGAACCACGTAGAGGTTGTTCGTCAACTGCCACTTGCCCGAGATGACCGTCCGGTACCCCGCCTGCGCCAGCACGTGGGCGAACGTGACGTCCGCCGGGTCGAGTTCCATGAACTCCCGGTAGTTCCGGTAGTTGTGCAGCCCCGTCATCAGCTTGACCCGGGTCGGCGTGCACAACGGCTGCGAGTGCCCGTTCTCGAACCGGATCCCCTCCGCGGCGATCCGGTCCAGCTCGGGCGTTTCGTAGGACGTGCCGCCGTAGACGCCCAGGGTCTCGACGCCGAGGTCGTCGGCGAGGATGACGATGATGTTGGGTTGGGAGGGCGTCTGGGCGAGCGTGGCGCCGGCTGAAAGGAGAAGCAGCGCGAGACCGCTCAGCAGAGCGAACGCGCGTCGGTCTCGTGGCATGGAAGCCAAGTTACCAGTCGCGGCAGAGCGGGCCATCATGCTTGAAGTCTCGGCGGTCACCGCCGGATCTTCAAGCGTAGGAGCGAAGAAGCCCAGCTCGGCCAGGGACCAGAGCGTGCCTCGCTGTAGATTCCCGCCATGCCAGCCCAGCGCAAGATCATCATGATCGCCGGGCCGAACGGAGCCGGGAAGACCACCTTCGCGACGGCGCTTCGACAGAAGCGTCGCGAACTTCCGGAACGTCTACCGGGATCTCGTAGACTCCTGGCAGGTCGTCGACCGGCGAGGTCGTCGACTGATCTTGGTCGAGGAGGGCATAAACCCGTGAGGCCGGAGAAAGAGCAGCTTCCCGTATCCAAGCTCGACGATCCGGACATGCAGGCGGTTCCTGCCGCGATGGAGCGCGCTGTCCGCCGCGCGCACAGAGACGCCCACCGGCACGGCACGACGGTTCTCGTCGTGGAGAACGGCAAGATGGTGGAGGTCGACCCGGATCCTGCGCTCTACGAAGACGAATCGCCCGCTGAGGGGTAGAGAGGTCAACGACACCCTCGGCACCGTCAGAGAAGCGGAGCCAGAGCTTGAATCCGTTGCGCGGTTTGACTTCGGTTGGTCGAGTCATCGGCTGATCTGCAGATCGGCGCGATTCTAGCCCGCAAGGTGGCCGCGTTGCTCTTTGGGGAAGTCGGTGTGCAGCAGGTGCCTTGTTACAGAGCCTCGACCCGGTCGCGCAAGCCGGGAATGTCGCCTGCCGACAGCACAGTGATCTTCTCGGTCACCGGGTAGGTGTGCCGCGTGGGGCAGACGACGAAGAGGTGGTCGAGCGCCAGCGTTTCGGCTGCGTTGCGTATCGACGTGGTGACCTTGGGCGCCTCGCTGAATTTCATTTCAAAGCCGATGCGGAGGCCGCGCGCAAGGACCATCAGGTCGAGTTCGCCGCCGCCGTGGGTGGCCCAGAACCAGGCATCGGGTTGGCCGAGGGCGCTCAAGACCTGCTCGATGGCGAAGCCCTCCCAGGACGCGCCGACGCGGGCGTGACCCAGGAGTTCTTGGTCCTTGCCGATGCCGAGTAGCGAATGCAGGAGGCCGGTGTCGCGGATGTAGGTCTTGGGCGCCTTGACCTGGCGCTTGGCCGTGTTCTCGAACCAGGGCTGGAGTTGGCGGACCATGAAGGCGCCGGTCAGCAGGTCGAGGTAGTGGCGAGCCGTCTTGTCCGAGACGCCGATCGATCGGCCGAGTTTGGCCGCGTTCCAGATCTGGCCGTGGTAGTGCGCCAGGGTGGTCCAGAAGCGCCGCATTGCTGCGGGAGGAATCGCGATACCGAGTTGTGGGAGATCCCTTTGCAGGAAGGTCCGGAGGAACCCGCTGCGCCAACGCGAGCTGTCGGCTTCGGAAGAGGCAAGGTAGGAGCGGGGAAAGCCGCCGCGCCGCCAGAGTTTCCGCAGATCGGCTGCGCCGGTCTCGGCCAGGTCGAAGCCGGTCATGTCGATGAACTCGACCCGGCCGGCCAGCGACTCCGCGGCGCCGCCCACGATCTCCGGGGACGCACTGCCGAGGATCAGGAAACGCGTGTGGGAGTCCGGCCGGTCGGCAAGGACGCGGAGGACGCGGAAGAGGCGGGGCATGATCTGGATCTCGTCCAGGACGACGAGTCCTTCGAGCTCGCCCAGGACCAGCTCGGGGTTGCTGAGCCGCCGGACGTCCGCCTCCGATCCCAGGTCGAACAGGGTTGCCGCGCGGGTCGCAGCGAACTTGTGGGCCAGGGTGGTCTTGCCGCACTGGCGCGGTCCAAGCAGAGACGTGACCGGCGATCGCTTCGTGGCGGTCGCCATTCGCCTGAGGTACTCGGTCCGGTCGATCATCTCGATGACTCTAACCGAAGTCTCAGTTGCACTCCGAGATTTCCGGTTAGTGTACTCCGAAATTTCCGGGTAATGTACTCCGAGATTTCAAGATCACTAGCTCCGAGATTTCTGAATCTCCAGTCCGCAATCTCATGATGAGTAGCTCCGAGATTTCAAGGTCCTGGCTCCGAGATTTCACACAACCTCCGTCCGCCGGCCGAACACCGCAACGCCCACGATGAGCACCGCCACCGCCGCGTAGGGCAGCGCCAGCAGGCGGATCGCCACCGGGACGTGCGCCATCGCGTGGGCAGAGAGGACGACGTACCACGCGGGAACGGACCAGCCGGCGGCGAGAACGCCGAGCCAGCGCCAGGGCTCTTCCAGGGAACGTCGCTGTTTCAGGACGAAGACGGTCGCGGCGATCAGGGTCAGTGCGGTGCCGGCGATCAGGATGAGGGCGACCGCGGTTGAGCCGAAGCCGACCGTGCCCAGGTTGTTCCCGAGCCGTTCGAGGAACCTCTCCATGGTCGGCCGGGAGGCGTAGAAGGGGTCGATGTCCGGGTGGATCGAGCTACGGGGCGCTCCGTAGAGCCGGTGCGTGAGCTGGTCCCAGAACTTGAACAGCACGGGTTCCCTGAACACGAACTCGGCGATGACGACGCGGAGCAGGAAGACGGCGCTGAGGCAACCGACGTAGGCGCCGCCGCAGCGCAGGAAGAGAGCGGGCCACCAGCTCCGGGCGACCGCGACCGTGGCGTGGGTCGGGGGCGGCGACGTGGCGAGGGCGAGGAGCACGCAGGCCAGGCCGATCAGGGCGCTGCCGAAGAGGAGTTCGTGGTAGGCGATCGCGGCCCCGAAACCGGCGAAGAGGAGGACCTGGCGTCCCGGCTTCCAGTTGGCGATCCCGAACGCCGGCACCGCGACGAGCAGGGCGAGCGTCAGGATGTTGGAGGCGCCGGTTGTGAAGCTCTCCGCGCGACGGTCGAGGTCGAGGAACAGGAACAGGCAGAGGAAGAGAGCGGCGAGGGCCATCGCCTGGAAGAAGTGTTCGCGCCAGCGCCTCGAGTTGCCGGCGCTCTGGCGCGGCGCCGCCCTGTCGGTGCGCCGGCCTTCCGGCCGGCCTCCGCCCGCCTTGCTTTCGGGCTCGCGGCCGATGAAGAGAAGGACGATGCGTCCCAACGCACCGAAGAACCCGAGCCCGAGCAGGCCGAACGTCAGCAACCGCAACGTCCGCCTCAGGCCGTCGACGCCGAGCGGCGGCAGCAGCCACTGCAGCATCACCCGCTGGCCGGCCCAGTACTGGTGGTAGAAGACGGTCAGGTAGTCGGAGTCGTCGACGGCGCCCTGGCTGAGGCGCTGCTCGAGGGCGTCGCAGGGGCGCTGGGGCCGGGTGTAGCGGTACACGCGCCGGGGCGAGACGGTGCGTTCGACGGTCGTGCCGCCGCGGTCGAGCGCCATCAGGCTCAGCAGGCAGTCGTTGAAGCGCTCGGCGGAGTCCCTGAGCGTGCGTTCCGGGTGCTCGTACGAGGCCCGGAGAGCGTCGGCAACGGGCTCCGGATCGGCGTTGGCCGCGAGCCAGTTGAGGCCGAGGAAGGAGGCCGTGGCGACGACCGTTACGGTGGCCACCAGGACGGCGGCTCGCAACGCGCCGAGGCGCTGCTCACCCGCGGCCGCGGCCGGCGACCAGAGCAGTGTTCGGAGGATCCGGAATCCATCCCGGAAGGCGTGCAGTTTGCTTCGCGACCCTGGCGGGCGCGCGAAGTACGGGCATTCGATCTCGTCCCAGGCCATTCCCGCCGACGCGGCGAACAGGGTCATCTCCGTCTCGACCTCGAAGCCGTCCGAGCGGGCCGGGAAGGCGTCGACGTACCGGCGGGAGAAGGCGCGGTAACCGGAGAGCAGGTCCCGGACGGTTCGGTGGCAGCGCCACCGGGCGAGCAGGCTGAAGAGGCGGTTGCCGAGGCGGCGGATCGGCGTGTAGGCGCCGGGCTCCGTGCTCCGGCGAACCGCCACGACCATGTCCAGGTAGCGGCCGGCCAGCGTGGAAACGAGACGCTCGGCGCTGGCGGCGTGGTAGGTGCCGTCGCCGTCGGCGATCAGGTAGACATCGGCGTCGACTTCCTGGAACAGGCGGCGGACGGCCAGGCCCTTGCCGCGCCGTTCCTCGAGGATGACCTCGGCGCCGGCCCTGCGGGCGGCTGCGGCGGTGCCGTCCTCCGAACCGTTGTCGCAGACGTAGATGGAGGCCTCGGGCAGGGCCGTCTGAAACTGCCCCACGACGCTGCCGATCGTCGCCTCCTCGTTGAGGCAGGGCAGGAGGACCGCGACGCGCCCGGCGCTTCTCGTCGACCGTGGCTCCGTGCTGGGATGTGCGGGGCTCACATCGCGCCGTCAGATCATGGTGCGCCGCTGCCGCTCTCCGTTGCCGTGTCGCTCTCTCCAGCGGCCGGTCCGAACGCGAACAGGTGCTCCCGTCCACGGATGTAGAGCCGGTCCCCGGCGATGGCGGGAGTCGCCCAGACCGACTCGCCGACCGAGAAACTGCCCAGCACTTCGTGCTCGCTTCCGGCGCGGAAGAGCGCCGCGTCGCCGTCGGTGTTGACCATCAGGATGCGGCCGCCGCCGCCGACCATGGAGGCTGAGTAGCGGCCGCGGATCGGCAGCCGGCCGCCCTCGTAGACGACTTCGCCGGTGCGCGCGTCGAGACAGGTGATCACGCCGCCGTCGTTCGTCAGGTAGAGGAGGCCGTCGTAGAGCAGGTTCGAGGGCACGTAGCCGGTGCCCTTGCGGTAGGTCCAGACCCGCGCGTCGTCGCTGCCGGTCAGGTCGCCGCGGCTGTCGAGCCGGATCGCGAACGAGATCTTGGCCGGGTAGCCGGAAGTGAAGACGGCCAGATCGTCAACGATCATCGGGATGTGAATCGCGTTGTTCTCCAGGCCTTTCGCGCGCCAGAGCTCGCTGCCGTCCGCCGGGTCGTAGGCGATGACCAGTTCGTTGCCGCTTGTGAGCAGTTGCTGCTGGCCATCGTGTTCGGCGAGGACGGGCGTCGCCCAGCTCGCCTGCACCGGCCGGTCGCGCTTCCAGACCTCTTCGCCGGTCGCCGCGTCGAGCGCGACGATGAAGGAGTCGTCGCCGCTGTCCTCGTCGGCCAGAATGATCAGCAGGCCGTCGTGGAGCACCGGCGACGTGCCGACGCCGAGGCCGACCGTCTTGATGTCGCCGATGTCGCGCTCCCAGACCGGCTCCCCGTCGACGGTGTAGGCGTAGACGCCCTCGGAACCGAAGTAGGCGTAGACCCGTTCGCCGTCGGTGACCGGCGTGGGCGAGGCGTAGGACGATTCGGAGTGGCGGTCGTCGTAGACGCGGCCCGCGTAGGCCGTGTGGGACCAGAGCAGGTCGCCGTGGTCGGCGTCCAGGGCGATCACCTTCATCGTGTGATGGCGGTTGCCGTCGACGGACAGGGGATGCGTGAAGGGTTGGCCCGCGAAGGTGTGCTCGGGCGGGCCGGCGCCGGGGATCACGTCGCCGACGATCGCCGTGGACAGGAACACCTTGCCGTTTGAAATCACGGGCGAGGAGTGGCCGCGGCCCTCGATCTTCGCCTTCCAGAGCAGGTTGCGGTCGAGGTCGAGGTCGGCCGCCGGGCCGGGACCGGAACGGGCAATGCCGCTGCCGTCGGCGCCGCGGAAGCCGGGCCAGTCGTTGGCTTCGTTCGAGTCGGCGGCAGCCACAGGCGCCGCTGCCAAGGTGGCGGTGAGGAGGTACTCGAGGCTCTTCGACAAGGGATTCTCCTGAATGGGATTGGCTCGGACTCGCCGCTTCGCGTCAGTCTTGTTCCGCCGGTCAGAAGACCCGCGGCTACAGCCGGCGGGGGCGCCGGTGCACCCAGTGGCTTCGGGGTGTTCCTCTCGTGGATGTTATGGCGTCTTGATCGGGTCGGCCGGGCGGCCGGGCAGTGTCCGCGGATCTTCCTCCAGTTTCTCGAGCAGGAGCTCGACGGCTTTCGCGAGTTGCGGGTCCCGTCCTTCGAGGATGTCGCGGGGCAGGTTCGTGACCTCGATGTCCGGGTCGACGCCGTAGCCCTCGATCACCCAGTTGCCCTCCGGGTCGGCGGAGCCGGCCTCGGGCACGTTGACGGAGCCGCCGTCGATCAGCGGCGCCCGGCCGTAGATGCCGACGACGCCGCCCCAGCTCCGCTTGCCGACGATCGGTCCCAGCCCGGCGCGCCGGAACTGGTACGCGAACTGGTCGCCGTCCGAGGCGGTGTCCTCGTCGATCACGCAGACGAGGTGGCCGTGGAAGACGCCGCCGGGCGAGGTGTCGACGGAGTCGCGGTTGCGCTCGAAGTCGAGCATCAGCGTCTCGCGCCGCAGCCGCTCGATGATCATCGGCGACACGTTGCCGCCGCCGTTCGAGCGGACGTCGACGACCATGGCGTCCTTGCGGACCTGGCCGTAGTACCACTTGATCCACTCCCGGATGCCGCTCGCCGACATGTCGGGGATGTGGAGGTAGCCGATCCGGCCGCCGCCGAGCTCCTCGACGATGCCGCGGGCGCGCTCGGTCCAGGCGAGGTAGATCAGCGCGTCCTCGCTCGCGATGGGATCGACGAGGACGTTCTTCGCCTCGCCACGGTCGGCGCTCGAATCGACGGTCAGCTCCAGCGGTCCCCGTCCGGCCTCGCGGAGGAGCTGGAACGGGTTCGTGTCCGGCGTCAGCTCGCGGCCCTGGATCGCGAACAGGTAGTCGCCCGCGTCGACGTCGACGCCGATCTCGGTGAGCGGCGAGCGGTAGCGGGGCTCCTCGTTCTGGCCTTCGAAGATGCGGGCGATCCGGTAGCGACCGGCATCCTCGTCGAGTTCGAAGCGGGCGCCGAGCAGGGCGGCGCGCGGCCGGTCGGGCGCTTCGTAGTCGCCGCCGCTGACGTAGGCGTGGGACACGTTCAGCTCGGCGACCATCTCGCTCATCAGGTAGTTCAGGTCGCTGCGGTGGCCGACGTGAGCTAGCAGCGGCCGGTACTGCTCGCGCAGCGCCTCCCAGTCGTAGCCGTGCATGTTCGGGGCGTAGAAGAAGTCCCGGAACCGGCGCCACACCTCGTCGAAGATCTGGGCCCATTCCTCGTCCGGCACCCGGTCGACGGCCAGGCCGGCGAGGGAGATGGTCTTCGCCTCGCCGCCGCCAACGTCGAGGAGCCGGAAGCTGCCGCGTTCGCTGACGAGCAGTTTTCTGCGGTCGCCGGAGAGGACCAGGCCGCCGATGCCCTTGGCCAGGCTCTTGCTTTCGCGCTTGTCGAGGTCGTACGAGAAGACCTCGGTCTGGACGTCGGAGGAGCGGCCCAGGTAGCCGGCGCCGCCGCGCACGTAGAGCAGCTTGCCTTCGGCGGCGCCGAGGCCGAAGTAGTTGTCCGCGTCGACCGGGACGCGGGCCACGCGCCCTGCGATGCCGTCGAGGTCGATCCGGTCACCGTCCTTCCCGTCCTCCTCCTCGTCGCTGTCGTCGTCGCTCTCGTGCTCCTTGCCGCCGTCGCCGTCCTCCTCGTCGTCTTCTTCTTCCTCGATCTCGACCTCGTCACTCCGCGGCGGGAAGGGATGCGCCGTGTCCTCGCGCAGGGCGAGCGCGTAGATGTACGTCTCGCGATCGGCGGCGTAGTTGTACTCGAAGCTGCCGATCTGCGGCTGGAACTGACGGTCGGAGAGGAAGTAGAGGTAGTCGCCGCCCGCGCCGAAGACGGGGAAGAAGTCATTCCACATCTCGGACGTCACGCGGGTGAGCGTCCGGCTCTCGACCTCGAACAGGTGGATCGAGCCGAACTCGTTCGGGTCGCCGAGTTCGACCGCCAGGTAGTCCCCTTTCGGCGACCAGTCGTAGCTGGTGCCGAAGGGCCGGGAGTCGTCGGCGACCTCGATGATCTCCCGTGGCCCGGTCGCCGCGCCGTCGCCGTTCCGGTCGCCTGCGTCGACGATCCCGAGCCGCCCCTGCTGGTCGATGAAGGCGATGCGGTCGCTGCCGGGCGACCACAGCAGGTTGTTGTAGTGGCGTCCGACGCTGCCCTCGGTGAGTTGCACCGGTTCGCCGCTGCCGTCCTGGTCGACCACCCAGATCTCCGTTTCGCCGCTGCGATCGGAGGTGAAGGCGATTCGCCGGCCGTCGGGCGACCAGGCCGGATCGCGGTCGTTGGCGCCGGAGCTGTGGGTCAGGTTGCGGGTCGGCCCGTGCTCGACCGGCACGCTGAAGATGTCGCCGCGGGCGGAGAAGGCGGCCCGGTTCGCCTTCGGGCTGAGCGAGTAGCCCGAGACCCCGTTTGCCGCGGACACGTGGCTGGGCCGGCGGGCAAGCTGGTCCGTCGGCACGTGGATCGGGACCGGACGGGCGCTGCCCGATGCGACGTCGAAGACCTCGAGCGAACCGGCCTTCTCGTAGACAATCCGCCCGTTCGCCTTGTCCGCGCTGGGCCAGCGCACGTCCCAGCGGTCCTCTTCGGTGAGCTGCTCGATGTCGCCGGAGGCCGTGTCGTAGGCGTAGAGGTTCAGCGTGCCGTCGCGGTCGGACGAGAAGTAGATCGTGTCGCCGATCCACATCGGATCGCGGTCGGAGCGCTTGTGGTCCGTGACCTGGATCGACTCCAGGCTCTCGATGTCGAGGATCCAGAGGTCCTGCGCCCAGCCGCCTTCATAGCGCTTCCAGTGCCGGAAGTCCCGGGTCACCGGCGAGTAGACGACGCGCTTTCCGTCCGGCGAGAGGTCGCCGCCGCCGGACTCGGGCATCGGCAGGGCTCGCGGCAGGCCGCCGGCCGTGTCGACAAGGAAGAGCTTCGTGTCGCCCAGGTCCCAGCCGTCGCGAAGCGACCGGAACAGCACGGACTTGCCGTCGGGCGACCAGCCGTAGACCTGGTAGTCGTAGCCCCAGCGCGGCGCGAGCGGTCCGGCCGCCGGATAGAAGGTCAACTGCCTTGGCGCGCCGCCCGCGGTGTCCACGACGTAGACCTGCTCGTCGCCGTCGTACTGGCCGGTGAAGGCGATCTGCGAGCCGTCCGGCGAGAACTTCGCGAACAGCTCCAGACCGGGATGGGAAGTCAGCCGTCTCGCGGCGCCGCCTTCCGCCGAGGCGAGCCAGATGTCGCCCGCATAGGTGAACGCGATCCGGTCGCCGGACAGGTCCGGGAAGCGAAGCAGCTTCGTTGGCTCGCCGGTCTGGGCCGTCGCGGGGGCTGCCGAGAGGACGGCGATCAGGGCGGCGATGCGCAGGGTTGCGCCTGAGGCGGTACGGGAGACGATCATGAAGCTGAACCTCCGGTCGCTGGACGGCGCCGTGAGCCCGCGCCGCGGAAACTGGGTGGGAAAGGCCTTTCGACCGGCTGGTGACGCCGGGAGCATGCAACGCCGCGGCATTGTCGCATGTTCCCCGCCGGTGCCGAAACGTTGTACGGCTCCGGGCCGTTCGCGGTTTCAGGGCGTTTCGAGCATCCGGTAAGCTGCCGCCGCTTCGACGGGCGGTGGTTGCCGTTCGGCGAGTCAGGCGACAACGGACGACGAGACGAGACTCCGGTCAACGACCGGTTCGGGAGACGGCAGAATGAGTGGAATCGAGATCAGCGGGCCGCGGGACTTCGAGGCGGCGGAACACATCCTGACGCCGGAGGCGCTCGAGTTCGCCGGCGACCTTTGCAGGCAGTTCGATGAGCGCCGGGTCCAGTTGCTCCAGGACCGGGTCGATCGCCACGCCCGGATCCAGGCCGGGGAGGATCCGACCTTCCCCTCCGAGACGCAGGAAGTCCGGGACGGCGACTGGAAGGTCGCGCCGACGCCGGCGGACCTGAACTGCCGCTGGGCCGAGATCACCGGTCCCGTCGACCGCAAGATGATGATCAACGCGCTGAACTCCGGCGCGAAGGTGTTCATGGCGGACATCGAGGACGCGCTCAGTCCGAGCTGGCGCAACGTGATCGAGGGTCAGCAGAACCTGTACGACGCGGTGCGCAGAAAGTTGGAGTTCACGAACCCCGGCAACGGCAAGGAGTACCGCCTCAAGGACGAGATCGCGACCTTGCTGGTGCGTCCGCGCGGCTGGCACCTGATCGAGAAGAATGCCCTGATCGACGGCGAGCCCGTCTCTGCCGGCATCTTCGACTTTGGCCTCTACTTCTTCCACAACGCGAAGGAGGCGCTCAGCCGCGGCAGCGGGCCGTACTTCTATCTGCCGAAGCTCGAGAACCGCCACGAGGCGCGGCTCTGGAACGACATCTTCGTTGCCGCCCAGGATGCGCTAGGGGTTCCGCAGGGCAGCGTCCGCGCCACGGTGCTGATCGAGACGATCCTCGCCGCCTTCGAGATGGAGGAGATCCTCTACGAACTGCGCGACCACTCGGCGGGGCTCAACGCCGGGCGCTGGGACTACATCTTCAGCGCGATCAAGAAGTTCGCGTTCCGCGAGGACCTGGTGCTGCCCGACCGCGGCCAGATCACGATGACCGTTCCCTTCATGCGCTCCTACACGGAGCTCCTGGTCCGCACCTGCCACAGTCGCGGCGCGCACGCGATCGGCGGCATGGCGGCCTTCATCCCGAGCCGGCGCGATCCGGAAGTCAACGCGACGGCGCTGGCGGCGGTCCGGGCCGACAAGGAGCGCGAGGCCGGCGACGGCTTCGACGGCAGTTGGGTCGCCCATCCGGATCTGGTGCCGATCGCCCTGGAAGTGTTCTCCACGAAGATGGAGGGCCGTCCGAACCAGAAGGAGAGGCTGCGCCAGGACGTCTCCATCGAGCCCGGCAGCCTGATCGACCTGAACGTGCCCGGCGGTTCGCTGACCGAGCAGGGGCTGCGCAACAACGTGTCCGTAGGGCTTCAGTACATGAACTCCTGGCTCAACGGCAACGGAGCGGCCGCGATCAACAACCTGATGGAGGACGCGGCGACCGCCGAGATCGCCCGCGCCCAGCTCTGGCAGTGGGTCCATCGCAACGCGCGGATGGACAACGGCGAACAGGTCACGGCGGAGCTCTACGAGCAGGTGCGCGACGAAGAGCTGAGCCAGCTCGGCGGCCGCGAAGCGAGCCGCTTCGGACTCGCTGCTTCCCTGCTCGACGACCTGGTGCTCGGCTCCGAGTTCCAGGAATTCCTGACGCTTCAGGCGTACCAGCACATCTAGGAGCAGCCGCAGAGTCGACGCCCTTCGGGTGTCGGTGCGCCGGCCTTCCGGCCGGCTTCCGGGGAAGGCAGTGTCAGTCGACGTGCTGCCCGCAGGGCTGCGCTACGCTCCGGCCAATGCAGCACGCGATCGAGTTGGACGCGCTGCGAACGGAGATCGGCGCCGCGGCCGCGCCGATGGCGGAAGCGGTTTCGGCCTGCGTTCACTGCGGCTTCTGCCTTCCGGCGTGCCCGACCTACGTCGAACTCGGCGAGGAGATGGACTCCCCGCGCGGCCGCATCGTGCTGATGAAGGAGGTGCTCGAGGGCAACCTCGACCTGGAAGAGGCGCTGGGGCACATCGATCCCTGCCTCGGCTGCATGTCGTGCGTGACGGCCTGCCCGTCGGGGGTCGAGTACGGGGAACTGCTGATGCCCTTCCGCGAACTCGCCGAGGGCAGCCGTCGCCGTTCGGGATTCGACCGCTTCTGGCGTGGCCTGATGCTGGACAGTCTGGCGAGCCCCTCCCGGTTGCGCTGGATGCTGCGCCTGGGCCGCCTGGCTACGCCGCTCGGCGGGTTGCTGCGCGCACTGTTGCCAGCCAGGCTCACCGCTCCGCTCGACCTGCTGCCGCGGTCCGCGGACCGGGCCGAGGTGCAGCTCGGGACGTTCCCGGCGGTGGGCGAGCGTCGCGCCCGGGTTGCGCTCCTGGCCGGCTGCGCGCAGCAGGTCCTGGCGCCGCGCATTCACCAGGCGACGATCGAGGTGCTCACCCGTCGCGGCGTCGAGGTCGTCGTACCCGGGGAGGAAGCGTGCTGCGGCTCCCTGGCTTTCCATGCCGGCGATGCGGAGCGCGCCAGGGCATCGGCCGGCGCCCTGATGCGCATCTTCCGTCCCGAGGGTCTGCTGGCGGACGTCGACGCGGTACTGACCAACGCGGCGGGCTGCGGCTCGGGCCTCAAGGAGTACGGCCTCCTGTTCGCGGGGCGGCCCGAAGAAGAGGCGGCGCGGACCCTTGCCGCGAAGGTGCGGGACGTCTCCACGTTTCTGGCCACGCTCGAGAGCGAGGCGCCGCCGCCGCTGCCGGAACCGCTGCGGGTCGCTTACCACGACGCCTGTCACCTCGCTCACGCCCAGTCGGAGCGAGCGGCGCCCAGGCGATTGCTGGCCCGGGTGCCGAACCTGACCCTGGTGGAACCGCGCGACTGGCAGATCTGCTGCGGTTCGGCGGGGATCTACAACCTGGAGGAGCCCGAACTCGCGGCGCGCCTGGGACAGAGGAAGGCCGAAGTTCTGCTCGAAGGCGAACCGGACGTGATCGCGACCGGCAACATCGGCTGCCTGACCCAGATCGAGAGCCACCTGCGGCGGCTGGGCGCCGCGGTTCCGGTGCGGCACACGATGGAGGTCCTGGCGTCGGTGTACGGGCCTCCGTCACGGCTCTGAAGTCGGCTATTCTCCGCCCCCGATGACTGCCTTATCCGCATTGCAACGGCACGGCCGGCTTCGATGACCGCGACCCGCATCGGCATCATGGGTTTCGGCCTTCTTGGCCGCAGCCTGCTTCGTCTTTCCCTCGATCGTCCCGAGATCGAGATCGGGGCCGTGGCCGATACGGCCGACCCGGAGATGCTGCGCTACCTGTTGCGGTTCTCCACCCTTCCATGGCGATTCGACGGCGAGGTCGGCCTCGACGGGGACCGCCTCAGTCTCAACGGCGCCAGCGCTCCCGTCCTCGGGGCGGGAACCGCGGGCGAAGTGCCCTGGGCCGACCATGGCGTGACCACGGTCGTCGACTTCCGGGATACCCAGCCGACGCGGGACGAACTTGCCGGCCATCTCGAGGCAGGCGCGGAGCGCGTCGTGCTCTGCGCGCCGCCGGGCGGCGAACTGGACCGGACGGTCGTCGTCGGCCTGAACGAGGATGAACTCGAACCGTCGGACCGCATCGTCTCCGCCGGCTCGTTCACCGCGCACTGCGCGGGGCCGTTGCTGCGCATCCTCGATGGGGCCTTCGGCGTCGAACAGGCGTTTATCAGTTCGGTTCGCGCCTATGGGGCGGGTTCGAGGCTGGCCGACGTGCCGGCGCCGGAACTTCGCAAGGGCCGGGCCGCGGGCGAGAACATCATTCCCGCCGCGACGGGAGCGGCCGAGGAACTCGCGACCGTGCTGCCCGAGTTGAACGGCAAGCTCTCGGCCTCGGCGATGGACGTGCCGGTGTCGAACGGTTCGGTCGTCGACCTGGTCTGCTGGCATCGCGATCCGGTGACGGTCGACGCGATCAACGATGAGGCGGCGGCTGCCGCCGGCGGCGAATGGAACGGCCGGCTGCGCTTCGAGCGGGAGGCGATCGTCTCCGCGGACACCGTGGGCAGCAGGGCGACCTGCATCTTCGACTCCCAGGCGACGATGACTCTGGGTGATCGCGTGTCCAAGACGATCGCCTGGTTCGACAACGGCTGGGGCTACCTGCACCGGCTCGTGGAACTCGTCGCCACGCTTGAGGAAGCGGCCGGCGCCGAAGGGGGTGTCTCGTGATCCGCGTCGGCATCAATGGCTTCGGTCGCATCGGCCGCAGCGTCTTTCGCATCCTCGCCGGCCGGCCGAACGTCGAGGTCGTTGGCATCAACGACCTGTTCGACGCGGACCGCCTCGCCTATCTGCTGCGCTACGACACGGTGCAGGGCGTCTTCGATCAACCGGTCGAGGTGGCCGGAAACGGCCTTCGGGTCGGCGGCCGGGACATCCGGCTCTCGGCGGAGCGGGATCCGTCCAGGTTGCCCTGGAATGACCTCGGCGTCGATGTCGCGGTCGAATCGACCGGCGTGTTCCGGACGCGCGCCCAGGTGGCGCAACATCTCGACGCCGGCGCCCCGCGCGTGGTCCTCACGGTTCCCGCCAAGGACGAGATCGACGCCATGATCGTGCTCGGCGTCAACGACGGGGATCTCGGACCGGAGCATCGGGTCGTCTCGAACGCCTCCTGCACGACGAACTGCCTGGCGCCCCTCGCCAAGACGCTGGACGACGCCTTCGGTTTCGAGGAGGGCTTCATCACGACCGTCCACGCTTACACCAACGGCCAGCGCCTCGTCGACTCGCCGCACAGCGACCCGCGCCGCAGCCGTTCGGCGACCGCCAACATCATCCCGACGACGACCGGCGCCGCGCGCGCCGTCGGCAAGGTGCTTCCGCACCTGAACGGCAAGCTCGACGGCATGGCGATGCGGGTGCCGGTGGCGGACGGCTCGATCGTCGACCTGACCTGCCGGCTGCGCGACGCCCCGACTGCCGGGGACGTCAACGCTGCGGCAGAGGCGGCGGCGCAGTCGAATCTGGCCGGCATCCTCCAGTACTCGGACGCCCCCCTGGTCTCGACCGACATTCTCGGCAACCCCCACTCGTCGATCTTTGACGCACCGCTGACCCGGGTCAGTCCGGCCGATGGCGGCGTGTACGCCCGCGTCGTGTCGTGGTATGACAACGAGTGGGGCTACTCGAACCGGGTCGCGGATCTGATCGAGCGGCTGGCGCAGTTCGAGTCCTGAACCGGCAGAACAGGGGATCTGGATCGTGCAGCGTCGAGCCAAGATCGTTGCCACGATCGGCCCGGCCAGTTCGAGCGAGAAGATTCTCGCACGGCTGATCCGCGCCGGCGTCAACGTCGTCCGGCTGAACCAGTCTCACGGCACCAGGGAAGAACACCGGCGTCTGATTCGTCTGGTGCGGGAGGTCAGCAAGGAGGTCGGCCGGCCGGTCGGTGTGATGGTTGACCTGATGGGTCCCCGCCACCGGCTCGATCACTTCGAGGGGGCGCGGATGCTCAGGGAGGGCGACGTGGTCGGCCTGGGCGCGAGCGCGGAGGCGGATCTGCCCCTCGACCGGGACATGGTCCGGCACGTCAGGCCGGGCGAGCAGATCCTGATCGACGACGGCCGCGTGCAACTGGAGGTGCGCTCGAAGGACGAGGACAGGATCGAGGCGGAGGTCATCGTCGGCGGCGCCGTGTCGAGCCGCAAGGGCGTCAACCTGCCGGACAGTCATCTGCCGTTCCGGATTTCCGCGAAGGACATCGACGACATTCGGATGGCGGTGGAGGAGGACGCCGACTTTCTCGCGGCGAGCTACATCGGTACGCCGGCGGACGTCGTCCAGGTGCGGGAAGCGTCGCGAGAGGCGGGCCGGCCGCTGCAGATCATCGCCAAGCTCGAACGGCGGCGGGCGCTCGACCACCTCGACGAGATCGTGCTCGAGTCCGACGGGGTGATGGTGGCGCGCGGCGACCTGGGAGTGGAGATTCCACTGCACCAGGTGCCCGTCGTGCAGAAGCGGATCATCGAGACCGGTTGGCGGCACGCCCGTCCGGTGATCGTCGCGACCCAGATGCTGGAGTCGATGATCGAACATCCGCGTCCAACCCGCGCCGAGTCCTCGGACGTGGCCAACGCGGTGTTCGACGGCGCCGACGCGATGATGCTGTCCGGTGAGAGCGCCGCCGGGCGCTACCCGCTCGAGGCGGTCCAGACGATGCACCGGATCATCACCGAGTCGGAGCGCTACAACCTCTCGAAGCACACGTCGCAGCCGGTCGGCTTCCACACGATGGAAGTCGGTCCGTACGACATCGAGCCGCCGCACCGGCCGGGCACCCTGGAGATCCCCGAGACGGTCTCCGCCGCGGCGATCCTGTCGGCGCGGCACCTGACCGCTCAGGGCATCGTCGTCCTCAGCCAGGGCGGCTTCACCGCTCGCCAGGTTGCCTGCCGCCGGCCATCGACGCCGGTGTTCGCCTTCACGCGCGAATCACGGTCGATGCGCGAGCTCCAGCTCGTCTGGGGCGTTCACTCCGTGAAGATGGACCAGGAGGTCTACCACCACGACGAGGTCGTCGCGATGGTCGACCGGCAACTCCTGGTCGGCAATCTGGCGCTGCCCGGCGACATGATCGTGCTGCTGATGGGCGACCCGATCCAGGATCGGCCGCCGACGAACCTGATGCGGATCCACCGCGTGCGTCCGCAGTAGCTGCCGGCCAACTGGGTGCGCGGGTCTTCCGACCCGCCGCCGCCGCAGGCAGGTGACCGCGGGTCTTCTGACCCGTGGAGAGAACGCGCCGCGAAGCGGCGACGATTCTGCCGCGCTAGCCCGGATATTTCACCGAGGGTTTTGAGATCGGGTCTCTTCCGGCGGATAATCCAAGTGTTCACAAGCATTTGGGAGATCCACAGGAGAGAGACCCGTGAAGACAGAGTGTACTTCGTCGCAGCTTGAGTTTGGCTTCCACGGTCGTCGTCGGGTGACGGCTGGTTTCGACGGCGGCGATCTGACCTCGGAGGGTGGCGGTCTTCTGCTTCGGGAGACGGACGCTTGTCTGGGGCTGATGAGGCGGTTGGCGTGCTGTTTTGGGGATTGTCGCGATCCGTCAGCGGTGGAGCACACGGTGCAGGACCTGGTGTCTCAGCGGATCTACGGTGTGGCGCTGGGCTACGAGGACCTGAATGACCACGATCAGCTTCGCCGTTCCAGGCTGATGGCTCTTCTGGTGGGCAAGTCGGACATCACGGGTGGAGATCGTCGTCGGCTGCGCGACCGGGGCAATCCGCTGGCTTCTCCGAGCGGTCTGAATCGGCTGGAGCTGTCTCGTCCGGAGCAGGCCCAGAGCGATCGCTACAAGCGGATCGCGGCGGATCATGAGTCGTTGGACCGGCTGCTGGTGGACGTCTTCCTGGAGTCTCACGATTCTGCGCCTGAGGAGATCGTTCTGGACCTCGACGCGACGGACGATCCGCTGCACGGCGCCCAGGAGGGTCGGTTCTTCCACGGCTTCTATCGCTCGTACTGCTACCTGCCGCTGTACATGTTCTGCGGCGAGCACCTGCTGTTGGCCCGGCTGCGGAGGTCGAATCGGGACGCCAGCGCCGGCACGGTGGAGGAGCTTCGTCGGATCGTGCCGCAGATTCGCTCGGTCTGGTCGGACACCCGGATCATCCTGCGGGGAGACTCGGGCTTCGCCCGCGAGGAGATCATGGCGTGGTGCGAGGCACAGGGCGTGGACTACGTGTTCGGGCTGGCGCGCAATCAGCGCCTGGAGCGCCGCATCGAGAAGGCGCTCAGGAAGTCCCGGCGGCGCTGTCTGGAGAGAGGCGAGGCCTCGCGCCGGTTCCGCGAGTTCCGGCACCGGACGCTGTCCTCCTGGTCTCGCAAGAGGCGCGTGGTGGGCAAGGCGGAGTGGCTGCCCAGGGGACGCAATCCGCGCTTCGTGGTCACCAGCCTAAAGCCGAGCCGGTCCGGCAAACGGGACCTCTACGAGAAGCTCTACTGCGCCCGCGGCGACATGGAGAATCGCATCAAGGAGCAGCAGCTCGACCTGTTCGCCGACCGCACCTCGACCAGGACCATCGCCGGCAATCAGATGCGCCTCTACTGGGCCAGCTTCGCCTACGTGCTCATGGCCGCTCTGCGGCGCATCGCCCTCGCCGGCACCCAGTTCGCCCGCGCACAGTGCGGGACCATCCGCCTCAAACTGCTCAAGATCGCCGCCCAGCTACGCATCACCCACCGACGCATCCGCCTCGCAATGCCCTCCGCCTTCCCCTGGCAGACCGACTTCCAAGCCGCGCTTGACAACCTCGCCAAGCGACCCCGCTACCGACCGGCTGCCTGAGCCTCGGGGGATTCCCCCCCAACTCTCGCGCCTGCTGCAAAGACCGGCCGTCGAGGTGCGCCTCGGCGCCTCTGCCTGCCGTCGAAAACCAACGGCCTGGACGATCTTCGACCCCCAAAGCCGCCGATCGGAACCGCCGGATCCGTGAAACCCGACAGACCGGTCCGCTTGACGCCGATACTGCTCGGCAACAACCCCAGCAAGGCCGAACTGGATCACGCGGTGAAATATGCGGGCTAGAAGACCACGAGCAGCACGGAGCCCAGCGCCAGCCGGTAGCCGACGAAGACCTGCAGGCTGCGCCGTCTGAGCCAGCCGAGCAGGCCGCCGATGACCAGGTAGCCGACCACCGCCGACAGCGCGGCGACCAGGAGCAGCGACGGCAGTTGGGACAGCGGCAACGTGCCGCTCACCAGGTCGAGACTGTCCTTGCCGGCGACGAAGACGCCCACCGGCAGCGCCAGCAGGAAGGCGAAGCGGGCCGACGACTCGCGGTCGAAACCGAGCAACCGGCCGGCGCTGATGACGACGCCGGCCCGGGAAGCGCCCGGAACGAGCGCCGCTGCCTGCGCCAGCCCGAACACCAGGGCATTCCGCCAGTTCACCTGCTCCAGCCGGCGCTCTTGCGCCCCCCAGCGATCCGTGGCGCCGAGCACCAGGCCGAAGCCGATCGTCGCCCAGGCGATCACGCCCGGACTGCGGGCGTCGCCGGCGATCCAGTCGCCCGCCACGATGCCGACGACGAGAACCGGCAGCGAGGCCAGCGCCAGCAACGGGATCATCCGCCTCGCAGCGGGGTCGCCGGCCTCGCCGCCCTGGAACAGCGCCCGCACGTAGACGGCAAGGTCCTTTCGGAAGTACGCGACAACGGCCACCAGTGTGCCGGTGTTCGCCGCCACGTCCACCGCCAGACCCTGGTCCGGCCAGCCGAACAGCCGCGGCAGCAGGATGAGGTGCGCCGTCGAGCTGATCGGCAGGTACTCGGTCAGCCCCTGCACCAGTGCCACGAGGATCAACTGCAGCGGCTGCACGCGGCGAGGATAGCGAAGCGATCGCGCCGACTCTCTTGCGGATACGATGCGCGGCATGAAGACACCACGCCGTCCCTGGCCGTTGATTGCCCCGTTCCTCGCCCTCATCCTCGCCGCGCCCGCCTGCGCGCAGGAAACTGCCACTGCCGCGGCCGACGACCCGCCGGCAGCCCTCGAAACGTGGGATGAGAAGGCCTCTTACGCGATCGGTCTGAACATCGGCAGCAACCTGGGCGCCGGGGATCTGGACCTCGACAAGGACCTGCTGCTACGCGGATTCCTGGACTCCCTGGAAGGTACAGCCGCCCTCGAGGAGGCCGAGATCGACGAGGTCCTGGGAGAGCTCAACCAGAAGATGCAGGAGCACGCCGACCGGGCGCGACAGGCGGCCATGATGGAGAACACCGCCAAGAGCGCCGCCTTCCTTGCCGAGAAGGCCAGGGAAGAGGGCATCGTCAAGACGGACTCCGGTCTCCTCTACCGGGAACTCCGCGCGGGCAGCGGCGACAGCCCCACGGCGAACCAGACGGTTACCGTCCACTATCGCGGCACCCTGATCGACGGCACGGTGTTCGACAGCACCTATGACCGGGACCAGCCGACCACCTACCCCGTCAGCGGCTTCATTGCCGGCTGGTCGGAGGCGTTGCAGTTGATGAAGCCGGGCGCCAGGTGGGAACTCTTCATTCCCGCCGAACTCGCCTACGGCGCGGACGGCTCGCCGCCAGCCATCCCGCCCGCCGCCGCCCTCACCTTCGAACTCGAGCTCCTCGAAGTCGAGTAGCGCCCGCGGCTCAGTCCGCGTCCGCGGTGAACCGGTAGCCGACGCCGCGGACGGTGTGGAAGTGGCGCGGCCGCTCGGGGTCGGGTTCGAAGCGCTTGCGCAGCCGGAGGATGAAGTTGTCGACCGTCCGGGACGACGGGAAGGCCTCGTAGCCCCAGACGCGGTCCAGGATGTCCTCGCGCGAGACGACTTCGCCCTCCCGCTCCGCCAGGGTCTTGAGGATCATCGCCTCCTTCTGGGTCAACTGCTGCGCCTGGCCGTCCCAGGAGGCGCCGGCGAAGGCCGCGAAGTCGAAGTGGTTGCCGCCGAAGCGCACGGCGTCAGGCGCGTCGCCGGAACGCCATGACCGCCGCCGGAGGATCGCCTGCACCCGCAGCAGGAGCTCCGTCAGGTGAAACGGCTTCGCGAGATAGTCGTCGCCTCCGGCCTCGAGCCCGCGAATCCGGTCGGACACTTCCGCCTTGGCGGTCAGGAAGAGGACGGGCGTATCGACGCCAGCTCTACGCGCCTCCTCGCAAAGCGTGAATCCGTCCACGCCAGGCAACATCACGTCGAGAATCACGAGCTGGTAGCGCGGGTCCCGGACCCGCTCCAGCGCCTGCCCGCCGTCGCGAACCCAGTCGACATCGAGGCCCTCGGCCTCCAGGTTGAAGCGGATGCCGGCGGCGAGGTTCTCCTCGTCCTCGATGAGCAGGACCCGCACTTGGTCTTCGACTACGGGTCTCACGACGCCGCCCCCGCGGCCTGCCGCCTGATCGGCCATGTGACCCGGAACACCGCACCGCGGCCCGGGCCCTCGCTGGTCGCCTCCACTTCACCTCCCTCGAGCGTCACGAAGCTCCGCACCAGGTAGAGCCCCAGACCGCTGCCCTTCTTGTCGCGCCGCAACTCGCTGCCGGGTCGGTAGAACTTCTCGAACAGGCGACGGCCGTCCGCGGGGTCGAAGCCGACGCCGTCGTCGAGCACTTCGAGCTCGACGCTCGAGTCCAACCGTCTGGCCACGACTTCCACTCTCGTGCCGGCTGCCTGGGCGGACTCCATCGCGTTGCCGATCAGGTTCCGCAGCACCGTGCCCAGGCCCACGGGATCCGCCTGCAGATCGAGGCCGTCCTCGACCCTGACCTCGATCTGGATGCCCTCGGCGCCGTCGTGCCGGTGTCCGAGTTCGGCGAAGGCAAGGGACACCGCCTCCGCCAGGTCGACCGGTTCGCGGCGCGGCTCGACCTTCGCATGCTCCAGGCGGTTCGTCTCCAGGAGATTGCCGATCATCCGCTCCAGACGTCTCAGATCCTCCAGGTTGCGCTCGAGCAGCTCGCGACGATCCGCCGCCGCCAGGTCACGAAGCAGCAATGTCTCCGTCGTCAGCCGCAGGCTCGCCAGCGGACTCCGCAACTCGTGGGACACCGCGGCGAGGAAGTTCTGCTGCCGGGACAGGAGGTCCGCCTCCCGGCGCAGCACGCCCCACAGAAGCAGTACCCCGCCCGCGATCACCGCGAGAAAGAACCCCCCCTCCCAGCGATACTGGTTCAGGTGGCTGCGTCGATCCCGTTCGATCGCCGCGCGGGCCGCCGCCCGTATCCTCACCTCCCCGGCTTCGATCTCCAGGTGCGGGTACAGGGCGCGCAGTTCCCCGGTCGACTGACCGGCGCGCAGCGACGCATCCGCCGCCGCCCGGTCCAGTTCGACCTCGGCGACGCGGTCGGAGGCGATGCGGTCCGCCAGCCTGGACTGGTCGACCAGCCACCAGACGACCTGCACAGCCGTGATCGAGAGGAGCAGCAGGAAGCCGATCTGCAGCCGCCACACCCGGATGCTCTCCGCCGAGCGGCGGCTTCCCCGGCTGAACCGGGTCACATGCTTGGGCATCGCCCTATTCTGCAACGAGGGCCTGAGCCGGATGCTGCTAGTTTCCCCGGCCGATGCTCGAACCGGTTTCCGTCCACCGCGTCCAGTCCACCGACGGCGTCGAACTCGCCGTCTACGACTTCGGCGGCGATGGCCCCGACCTGATCGCCGGTCACGCCACCGGATTCCACGGGCGGGTCTACGACCCGATGCTCGAGCACCTCGACGGCTTTCGCCGGATCAGCGTCGACGTGCGGGGGCACGGCGACGCGACCGCGCCGGACGGCCTCGACTACAGTTGGGAGAGCTGTGCGGAGGATCTGGTCGCGGTGATCGACGCGCTGGAACTCGGCGCAGAACGACCGCTGTTCGGCTTCGGCCACTCGATGGGCGCCGCCGCGCTGCTGATGATCGCGCCAAAGAGGCCGGGCCTGTTCGCCGGCCTCGTCTGCTACGAACCGGTCATCTATCCACCGGGCGTCACGGACGACGACGCCCGCCTCGGCGTCTGGGTCGAACGGACCCGGCGTCGGCGCAGACGCTTCCCGTCGTACGAAGCCGCCGTCGCCAACTACGCGGAGAAGGTGCCTTACTCGCTGATCGACCCGGAAGCGCTCGACGTGTACGTCCGGCATGGCTTCGCACCGTCGGCGGACGGCGCGGTCGAGATCAAGTGTCACCCCGACGTCGAGGCGCAGTTCTACCTCATGGGGCCCCACCACCGTGCCTGGGACGGGCTCCGCCAGGTGGAGTGCCCGGTGACCCTGATGCGGGGATCCGTGCTCATACCGGGACCCGCGTACTGGGCCGAGGCGATCGTCAGCGAGTTGCCGAACGTGCTCTTCCTCCAGGTCGAGGGGCTCGGCCACCTCGGCCCGCTGGAGGATCCGGAGCAGATGGCGGTCCTCGTGGCCTCAACGCTCGCCGCCGGCCCAGGCCGCTGAGCGCCTGGCTCAGCGGCGGTCGAGAAGTTCCTGTCCGCGGGCCAGCGCCTGCCGCTCCTCGGCCGGTCTCCCCAGCCGGTTCAGGATGTCGGCGAGCACGAAGTAACCGAGCGCGCCGTCCCGACCGGTCGGCTCGCCCTCCAGACCGCGGCGCGCGAACGTCTCCGCTTCCCTGAGGTCCCGCCCGTGGTCCATCAAGGCCTTCGCCAGGTGGAAGTAGCCGACGGTGAAGTCCGGCGCCGCCTCGACCGCGCCGCGGTAGGCCTCGATCTGGAGGTCCGCGCGGCCCTGCCGGCCGTAGAGGCGGCCGAGATTGAAGCGGGGCCGATGGTCGCGCGGGCGCAGTTCCTCCGCCTGCCGGTAGGCGGTGACCGCGTCCTCCATCCTCCCCGACTCATCCAGCAGAACGGCCAGGTTGAAGTGGGCCTCGCCGAGTTCCGGGTTCGATGAGATGGCCTCCCGGAACTTCGCCTCCGCGTCGCCGCTACGGCCCAGGAGCGCCATCACCTCGCCCAGCTTGTTCGCAACGACTGCTGGCGGTTCGCGTCCTTCGGCGGCGGCCGTCAGCACCTGCTCCGCTTCGCTCAGCTCGCCGCGGTCGACGTGGATCCGCGCCAGCGCCATCGTCGCCTTCGCGTCCTGACCCGCGACTTCGAGCAGCCGGCGGTAGCCGACCACCGCCTCGTCGATGCGTCCCAGTTCGCGGTAGGCGTTGGCGAGGCCAAGCAGGGACTGCCGGTGCTCGGAATCGAGGGCCAGCGCGCTCTGGAAGTGGCCGATCGCCGGCTCCGGATCGCCCGCGAGAAGCGTGATCGTGCCCAGGAGCTGGTGTGCATCGAGCAGCCCATCGTCCTCGGACAGCGCCGCCCGCAGCTCGGCCGCGGCCGCGTCCTCGTCGCCGGCGCCGAAGGCGCTTTGCGCCCGCATGATGGCCCGATGCAGGTGGGCCTTGTCCTTCGGGTCGGCGCGCGGGCTTTCGGAATCCCCCCGGCCGGCGGCACCGCGTCCGGCGAGGTAACCGAGCGCTCGCAACTGCGCCAGCGTGTCCTCGTCGAGATCCGGTTCCGCGCTGGAACTCGGGGCCGCCCGATCGAGCTCCGCCGAAAGTTCGAGAGCCTCCGCCCGCAGCCGGCGCGACAGGTCGCGCTCTTCGAGCAGGACGTTCGCGAGCTCGCCCGGGTCTTCGAGCAGGGCGTAGAGTTCGGGTTCCGGCGCTTCGATGTACTTGTGCTCCGCCGTGCGCAGCGAGCGAAGCGGCGCCCAGCCGTAGTGGTCGAGCGCGTAGAAGGACTCGGCGTACACGCTCCGTGCGGCAAGAGGATTCGGCAGTCCCTGCATGTCCGGGAGCAGACTCCGGCCCTGGCCTTCTCCAGCCCCGTCGAGGTCCAGAAGCTCGATCAGAGTCGGCGCGATGTCGACGTGGCTCACCGCGTCGCCGACCACCCGGCCGCGCTCCGTGCCGCCGGGCAGCCGGACGATGAGCGGCACGTGGACGGTGGAGTCGTAGACGAAGAAGCCGTGGTAGCTCTCGCCGTGGTCGCCCAGTCCCTCGCCGTGGTCCGACGTCAGCACGAGGACGGATTCATCGAAGAGACCGCGTTCCTCGAGGGCGGCGCGGAACTCGCCGATCAGGGAATCGGTGTAGGCGACCTCGCCGTCGTAGGGCCGGCCCTGGTACTCCGACCGGAACGGTTCCGGCGGGTCGTACGGATCGTGGGGATCGAACAGGTGGAGCCAGAGGAAGAAGGGCTCCTCCCCGCCCACGCCGTCGAGCCATTCCAGCGCGTGCGCGATCGTCTCCGGGCCGGCCCGCTGGACCGAGCCCAGGTTGGCGCCCGCCATCGCGTCCAGGTCGAAGTCGTCGACGTAGGTGTCGAAGCCGCGGTCGATTCCCCAGCGCGCATCGAGCACGAAGGCGCTGACGAAACCGCCGGTCCGGTAGCCGGCGTCCTGGAACCGCTCGGCAATCGTCGCCAGCTCGGGCGCCAGCACGTAGCCGACGTTCTCGCGCACCCCGTGAGACGGCGGGTAGAGCCCCGTCATGATCGAGCTGTGCGCCGGCAGCGTGAACGGCACCGTCGACGACGCGTTGGCGAAGCGGATGCCCTCCTCCGCCAGACGGTCGAGGTGCGGCGTCGCGACCCGGTCCGAGCCGTAGCTCGACAGCCGGTCGGCCCGCAACGTGTCGATCGTGATCAGGATGACCGGAGGTCGCTCGTTCGAAGCGCCAGCGAGAAGGCGTGCGACATCCGCCTCGACCAGGCCGGGCGGCGCGTCCTCCGGCTCGGCGGCGCAGGCGAAGACGCCCAGCGCCAGCGCGGCTGGCAGCAGCAGCTCCTTACAGCCAACGCCGGACGCGGTTCGCATACTCGCGGTACTCGTCGCCGAACTTGCCGACCAGGTAAGCCTCTTCGCGCAGGATCACGCCCCACCGGAGCAGCAGCGCCGCGGCGACGGCCAGCCCGATAAACCACCAACTGGCCCTCGCGAGCCCCAGGCCCAGGAAGGCCAGCACCATGGCGGTGTAGATCGGGTTGCGGGACCAACGGTACGGCCCGCGAATGACCAGACGCTCGGTCGGACGATGCACCGGCAGCGAGGAGCCGCCCCGAACCATTGTCCGGGCCGCCCACGCGAGGAGGGCAAAGCTCGCGACGACGAACGCCACTCCGGCAACCACGACCGGCCGGTTCGTCCCGGCGGGCCAGATTCGCAGCGGCAGCAACCACGACAGTCCGAAGCCGAGCACGAGGCAGGCCAGCACCAGGACCGGCGGTTCAAAGGCCGCTTTCGCCCGGTCCTGCTCGCCTGCTGTATCCGCCGCCATCGCTCCGTCGTTCTCAGCCCGCGCCGCGCAGCGCACCCAGCGCGCGGATGTGCTCGGGCCCCAAACCGCAGCAGCCTCCGACGATCTGAACACCCGCGGCCACCCAGCCGCGCGCCTCCTCCAGCAGATCGGCCGGCTCGATCACGTCGACGAAGTTCCAGTTCGGCATCGTGAAGTAACCCGACTCCGGGTAGACGCCGACGGGTCCGTCCCAGCGTTCCTGGACCATCGCTACCGCTTCCGGGACTGCCGCGATCTCGCTGTGCATCACGTGGACGATCGAGGGGCCGAGCGGGATCAGCGTGTCCAGCAACTCCTCGAAGGACTCGTCGGGCCAGTTGAAGGGCGTGATCGCGCCGGTTTCCGGGTCCTTTCGGGCGCTGACTCCGAGCCAAACCGGCAAACCCGTCTCCTTCGCTGCCCTGAAGGCAAGCAGGGCACGCTCGTGGAACTGCATCATCTCGAGCGCGATCACGTCGACTCCCGCCTCGGCCAGAAGCCCGCACTGCTCCCGGTAGACCGCGATCTGCTCGCCGGCCGGCGGGTAGCCGCCCTGGATGTTGTTCGCCGCCATGGTCGACATGGACCCGGCCACGAGCACGCCGGGACACCCGGCCCGCTCGCGCGCCTCCAGCGCAGCTTCCACGGCGCGCCGCACGATCAGGCCGACCCTGTCGCCCAGGCCCGCGGCCTCAAGCAGCGGACGGTGAGTCGCGAACGTGTTCGTGATGATCGCGTCCGCGCCGCAACGGATGTACTCCTCGTGCAGATCCCGGATCGCGTCCTGGTGCTCCAGCGCCGCCGTCCCGCACCAGGCCGCCGAGTCCATCGGCACCCCCCGCCGCTCCAGTTCCGTCCCAGTGCCGCCGTCGAGGAGCAGGATCTCCCCCCGGCCCAGGCATTCATGCCACTTTTCGACGACTCCCATTTCAACTCCCTCGGCACGTCACTCTGCCACAGGTCAGCCCGCGTAGCCGCTACAGCTACACTCACGCGATGAGCAGCGACTGGTTCTACAAGTTCGACACCCTGTCCCTTCACGCCGGCCAGCGGCCCGACCCGGCCACGGGAGCGCGCGCCGTGCCGGTCTACAACTCGACGTCCTACGTGTTCCGGGACACGGACCACGCGGCCGGACTGTTCAACCTGGAGGAGGCGGGGCACATCTACTCGCGTATCTCCAACCCGACGGTGGCGGTGTTCGAGGAGCGGATTGCCGCGCTCGAAGGCGGCGTCGGCGCGGTGGCCACCGCTTCCGGGCAGTCCGCGTTCCACCTGGCCGCGGCGACGATCCTCTCCGCCGGCGACCACGTCGTCTCCTCGGCGGCCATCTACGGCGGTACGCACAACCTGCTGAACCATACGCTGCGCCGGTTCGGCATCGAGACGACGTTCGTCGAACCGACCGACCCCGCGAACTTCCGGCGAGCCGCCCGTCCGAACACGAAGCTGTTCTTCGGCGAGACGATCGGCAACCCGCGGATCGACGTCCTGGATATCCCCGCCGTCGCCACGCTCGCCCACGAGATCGGCGTGCCGCTCCTGATCGACAACACGTTCGGCACGCCGTTCCTGTCGCGGCCGATCGATCTCGGCGCGGACATCGTGATGCACTCGGCGACCAAGTTCATCGGCGGCCACGGCGTCACCCTGGGCGGCGTCCTGGTCGACAGCGGCAAGTTCGACTGGGCCGCCTCCGGACGCTTTCCGATCATGACCGAGCCCTGCCCGGGCTACCACGGCATCGCCTTCGCCGAGCACTACGGCCCGCCGGCCTTCATTCTCAAGGCAAGACTCGAAGGACTGCGCGACTTCGGCGCCTGCCTGAACCCGCAGGCCGCCTTCTACCTGATTCAGGGACTGGAGACCCTGCCGCTCCGGGTCGCCCGCCACGTGGAGAACGCGCGGGCGGTCGCCGGATTCCTCGAGCAGCACGAGGCGGTCGAGTGGGTGAGCTACCCCGACCTGCCCAGCCACCCGCAGCACGACCTCGCCCGCAAGCTCCTGCCCAACGGCAGCGGCGCCCTGCTGACCTTCGGGATTCGCGGCGGACTCGAGGCGGGGATCGCCTTCATCGAGAGCCTGGAGCTCTGGTCGCACCTCGCCAACGTCGGCGACGCGAAGAGCCTGGTCATTCACCCGGCGAGCACGACGCACCAGCAGATGACCGCCGAAGAACTCGCCGAGTCGGGCGTCACCCAGGAGATGGTGCGACTGTCGGTCGGGCTCGAAGATCCCCAGGACCTCGTGGCCGATCTCGACCGGGCGCTGAAGCGCTCGCAGAGGCGGGCTCAGCGGCCGCGGGCGGTGGCCTCCTGACCCGTCCCCCCAGGCCGGGCGTACGCCAATGACCGAACTAGAGATCCAGGGCCGCAAGGCGTACTGCGGTACCGGCGGCTCCGCCTGGCAGGAAGGACTGCCCCTGGCCGTGCTGCTCCACGGCGCCGGCAGCGACCACACGGTGTGGGCGCTGCAGGCCCGGTCGCTGGCTCAACACGGCTGGAACGTCGCCGCTCCCGACCTGCCCGGTCACGGCGCGTCAGAGGACCTCGACGCCATCACGACGATCGGGGACTACGCCGCCTGGACCGTCGACTTCGCGGCAGCGGCGGCAGCACGGGCGGGCAGCGAGGACATCGCGCTCATCGGTCACTCGATGGGCGCCTGCATCGCGGTCGACGCGGCGTCCCGGCTGAACGGCCGGTTGAGCCGGCTGGCTCTGCTCGGCGCCGGCGAAACGCTGCGGGTCAACCCGGGGTTGCTGGCGGACACCCTGAAACGGCCGCTCAACGCCCATCGCTTCATCGCCGCCTTCGGGCACGGGACCGGCGCCCACTTCGGCGGCGCGGAGTCTCCCGGACTCTGGATGCTCGGGTCGACGATGGCGCTGCTCGACCGCTGCCTGCCCGAAGTGCTCCACCGCGACTTCGCCGCCTGCAACGAATGGGAGGGCAGCGAGAGCGCCCCGGGCGTCACCTGCCCCACGCTGGTCGTCGCCGGCGCGAAGGACCGGATGACGCCGCCGAGGGCCGGCCGCGCGCTCGCCGAGCGGATCCGCGGCAGCGATGGCGGCGCCGGCTTCGTGACCGTGGCCGACGCTGGCCACATGCTGATGGCCGAGGCGCCCGGCGCCGTGACCCGCTGCCTGCGGGGCTTCCTGGGCGCCAACTAAGGACCGCTAGCAGGCGGTCCGTCAGTTGCCGTCCGGCCCGTGACCTACTCGGCTTCGGCCAGGCTCTCCGCGAGACGCATCAGGGTCACCGCCTCGCGCCGGTAACCGAACCGGTCGTTGCCGGTGTTCGCCTCGGCGAGCCCGATCGCGTCGGCCCAGGTCCAGTCGCCGGTGTAGGCGCCGGCCCGCAGCAACTGCCCGAACCCGGCGACCGCAGCGGCGAACCGCTGATCGGCGCCGGCCTCGCCCACGTCGCGAGCGATCGGCAGTTCGACGAGTTCGCTGGTGTCCCGGCCCGGCTCCTTGTAGCGCAGCCGCAGGAAGGCGAGCTCCCGAGACCCTGCGGGGATCTCGGCCGCCACCGGCGGCTCGGCCGCGCGACCGGCATAGCGCAGGGCGTCGTGCAACACGGCGGGCGAGCCCACCGGCGTCACCTCGTAGATCGCGGTGACCGCGTGTCCGGCGCCGATCTCGCCGGCGTCGACCCGGTCATTGTTGAAGTCCTCGCGCCTCAGCGCCCGGGTCTCGTAGCCGATCAGGCGGTACTCGGCCACCGTGGCCGGGTTGAACTCGACCTGGATCTTCACGTCGTTCGCGATCGGGAACAGGGTGCCCACAAGCTGGTCGACGAGGACCTTCTGCGCCTCCGCGAGCGTGTCGATGTAGGCCGCCTGGCCATTGCCGTTCTGGGCCAGCGCCTGCATCGTTGCGTCGTCCAGGTTCCCGCGGCCGAAGCCGAGCACCGAAAGGTAGACGCCGCTGTCGCGCTGGCGGGCGATGAAGCTCTCGAGCTGCTCGGGGTCGGAGATGCCGACGTTGAAATCGCCGTCGGTCGCCAGGACGACCCGCGTGACCTCGCCTTCCGCCGCCATGTCCCGGGCAACCCGGTAGGCCAACTGGATGCCTGCCGCCCCGGCCGTTGACCCCCCCGCGTGGAGCCGGTCGAGCGCCGCCAGAATCGCGCCGCGATCGGCGGCGGGGGTCGGGTCCAGCACGCGGCCCGCGCTGCCCGCGTAGGCGACGATCGCGACCTCGTCGGCGGGATCGAGCTGGCCGACCATCAGGCGGAAGGACTGCACGAGCAGCGGCAGCTTGTTCGGCCGGTCCATCGAACCCGACGTGTCGACCAGGAAGACGAGGTTGAGCGGCGGCCGGTCTTCCATCGCCGGCTGCCGGCCCTGGATGCCGATTTGCATCAGCAGCGTGTCCGCGTTCCACGGCGTCTCGGAGACGGTCACCGTCGGCCGGAACGGCGCGCCGGACCCCTCGGGCGGCGGATAGGCGTACGGGAAGTAGTTGATCAGTTCCTCGATCCGCACCGATTCGGACGCCGGCAGGTAGCCGTTCGTCAGCGAGGAACGGACGACCGAGTAGCTGGCGGTGTCGATGTCGATCGAGAAGGTCGAAACCGGCTCTTCGCTCGTGACCTTGACCGGACTGGCGTCTTCGTTGGCGAAGGCTTCAGTGTTGGCGGACTGGGCGATCGTCACGTCCGGCGCCGGACCAACACCCTCCGGTGGTGGCGGTTCAGCGGCGTTGATCACGCCGTGGTACGTCCGGGTGGTGCCGGCGGCACTCCGGGCGGCTCGCCGCGGCACGAACGCGCTCGCAAGGGACTCGGCGACCACAGCTTCGGCCTCCACCACAGGTTCAGCGGGCGGCACCCGTTTGGCGCGCGGCACCGCTTCGGCGACCGCTGCCAGGCCGCTGGCCGCAACGTTGAACTTGTCCACTATCGGCTTCTCTCCCGTGACAGTCACAGGCGCCATCCCCGTGACGGTCTCCGGCCCGCCCGTGACCGCTGCCCTCAACCTGAAGTCGATCGATCTTCGCTCTCCCGCCGCAGCGCGAACCACGGCATCTGCTTCTCCCAGGCCCGGGAGCTCCGCCTTCACCGAATAGTCTCCTGGGGCGACATCCGGGAAGCGATAGTCGCCGCTGTTGTCCGTCAGCGCGAACCAATCGCCGCTGTCGCTAGATAGCGTAAGGCTGACGCCCGGCAGAGCCTCGCCCCCGGCGTCAACCACGCGTCCGGCAACCGTCGCCGCCGCAACCTGCTCCGGGGCTGACGCCGCAGCATCCGTCGCCACCGGGACTTCGCTCCGGGGCGTAGCCGAATCCGTCTCTCCTCGCTCCGTGAAGGCAGGGGTTTCCGCCTGATCCAGACGATCGCCTCCACCTGGGGACACGCCGGCCAAGTCGGTCGCCTCCGTATCTTCTTCGACAGCGCCCTGAAGCGCGGTCACAGATTCCGGCGCGACGCCGGCATCGGCGACGACCACCGGCGGTCGCGGCGTCGCGTCCCGAAGCACCGTCACCAGGAGCGCGGAAAGGCCGACGGCAGCCAGGACGCCGGCGGCAGCCAGGACAGGTCGGGGCGTCACTACGTTGAGCATGTGTCGTACTCCGTGTTGAATGCCCGCCCAGGTATTGGGGCGGTCGTCAGTACGACGGCGCTCGGCCTCAAGACCTTGGTTCCGGTCGAAGAGCTGCTGCGCGCGGGCCAGGTTCGCCCTCCGCCTCTCGGCGTCCGGCTCGGGCGTCGCGCGGTCAAAGACGCGCTTCAGATCGTCGAGTGGATCGGTCATGGTCGTCCTTCCTCCTGCCACAGCGCCCGTAGGCGTTTCCGAACCTCCGAGAGCCGCCAACTGACCGTGCCTTCGGACACTCCGAGCATCTCGCCAGCCTGCGCGTGGGTCATCTCGCCGTCGAGCGTCAACGCCACCGTGTCGCGCAGATCGTCCGGCAGCGCCGCCATCGACCGCCGCAGCCAGTCGAGATCCGCCGCCCGCTCCGCTGCCACCACCCGGCGGTTCACCTCCCAATCCCCCCAGCCTTGGGCAGCCTTCGTCCTGCTCCCGGCGCGGCGCCGGCGATCATGCGCCGCGTTCATCGCAACCCGATAGAGCCAGGTCGTGAACCGAGCCCTGCCGCGGAAGCTCTTCAGTTTCGCCGGCAGGGCGAGGCAGATGTCCTGCGTCAGGTCCTCCGCCTCTTCCCGACTTCCCGTCAAACGGAAGCAGAACCGGAAGATCCGGTCGTAGTGGAGTTCCAGCAGTTCCCTGAACGCCTCCCGATCGCCAGCAGAGGCCTTCCGAACAAGTTCCCCATCACCCCTAGGCACGCCACTCACACTAGAGCACTGCCCGGAACCGTCCCACACGACCTCGACGAACTGCTGAACCGCTTCTGCCATCCCAACTCATCGGTATGACGCAAGAGAACAGCGAGTCCTTGGCGAGGTTCTTCAGAAAGCGCACCCACAGGCGGACCGGTGCCTTGCCCTGAGCGTCAGCCCACTCGGCACCGACTTCCAGCCCAGTCGGGGCTGGAGGGCTGGGGCTTCCCACATCCCCAGAACCCGAAGGTCAGGACTTGAAAACAAGGGACAGGTGACCCCCTCGGAGGCCGAATCAGCGGCCGCACCTGGAGACGCGGCCCGGAATAGGCCTGACGGCTGCCAGCGTTGCTCTACGCCATGCACTCAGTTCGCCCAGGCGCTCCTCGCGATGATGAAGGACCATCAGGGCGTGGTCCTTAAGACGGGAAGCACTGACCAGATCGACCCAGCGGCGGCCTTGGCGTACCGCTCGGCCGGCGCGGGTGGAGCCGGTGACGATCGGCCTAAAGAGCGAAGAAGGAAGACGCGTTGATCTACACGATCAGGATCGTGCTCTTGACTGCTCTGCTGGGATGCACTGGTGGTCAACAAGAGGAACCCGGCCGGTCGTCCACCGAACTCCAAGAGGAACCCATCTGGTTGCCCGCCGAAGACATCGTGAACGACGAGGTTCCGTCGACCATCCGATGGGACGCCATCGAGTACCTGGAGGACCAGATCGACCACTTCCGCCGGACGTTCGGATCGGCGGCCGAGCATGGTCTCGAGTACGGCCAGATGCCGCCCAAGAGATTCTGTCCGCCGAATCGGTACGGCGTAGCGTGGATGCCTCTTGAATCCAGAGGTGACTTTGACGCCACCATCATGCTGTCCCATGTTGCCGTCACCGCAACGATCGGCGCGGTCGAGTTCGGGTTCGATTGGAACACCGTACCCTCTGTGATCGTGGAGTTGAGAGATGTTCAGCTCCTTCACCACCGGTCGCTGATGCCCGACTACGCCCTGATCCCGGTCGGCCGGATGGTCGCGAACGACTCGGTGTTCTGTGGGGCTGTAGGGCGAGACGGAAGCCCTGGCTTTCACGCAACCGCAGGGAAGAGGATCATGCTGGTCGGCTACTGGGATGCCGGGACAGTCAGGGTGGGTCAAGGTGCCTTGCTCGCGACAATCGGCAGAGACTCGTCAACATTGAGATGGTGGTTCGGAGATAGCCCCGCATACCTGTATGACTCCCTTGCCGATGTCGAGCAGAGGCTCGAACATGTCGTCGAGACAGGCATGTTCGATTACGCCGAGTCCGCACGAGAGACCGAGTTCCTCTCGGACGAACGATTCGACTTGGGCCGAAAGATGGAGAGGATCCGGCGTCGTGGTTGCTCGGTCTCAGGAGCATCCGTGGTAGACGGCGAATGGACTCTCAACACGGTGTGTGATCCGTGAGGGTCGCACATCGCTTACTGGTGCTCCCGGGACGTGAACTTCACCTACCAGCCCCAGGTCGGCGATCGGATCGTGGCGGTCGGATCGTGGGACCGTGGCGTTGTGACCTTTGGCCCACAGACCACGGGCCTGCTCGGGAAGATCGACGGCAGCGGCACTCCACACTGGCAGTCATGGAACGTGCCGTCCTATGACGTCGGTGATCTGGCATCCGTTGTGGCTCGCCTGAACCAGATGGAGTCAGAGGGCCTCCTCTCGACGACCCGCCACCTGTCGCGTCTCGAGTACATGGCTGCCGAAGCGCCACGAGTTTGCGGACGCTCTCTGGCACAGCGAATGCCCGGTGTCGAGAATCGACACCGGTACCGACGGTCGGCTCAGCGTCGACGTCTCCTGCACAGAGACGAACCGTTGAAGGCGGTACAGCAGTTTCTGGTCGCGGCCGTCGCGACCACGGTCTTCCCTGGGCAACACCGAAAAGTGGCTGACGACACGGAATCCAACCGATCCGACGCCGCTCCGCTCTGCCCGGACCCTGCTATCTTCCCGCGGCAACCTGGAGGCTTTGCCCATGCACCTGTCGATGCACAACTGGATGCGCGCCGAGCCGCTGGAGAAGACGCTCGCGCGCCTCAAGGAGTTCGGCTACGAGTCGCTCGAGATCAGCGGCGAGCCGGAGCTCTACGACACGGCGGAGGTGCGCGAGCTGCTCCGGCAGTACGGCATCCGCTGCTGGGGCTCCGTGACCCTGATGATGGACGGCCGCAGCCTGATCGCCAAGGACGAGGCCGAGCGCGCCAGCTCGATCCAGTACGTCAGGGACTGCGTCACGATGGTAAAGGAGCTCGACGGCCACGAGCTGTCCGTCGTGCCGGGCACCGTCGGCAAGGTCGACCCCGATTCGACGCCGGAGAACGAGTGGCGTTGGGCGGTCGAGAGCATGCAGGAGATCTACGAGCATTCTCAGGCCGCGGGAGTCCTGCTGGCGATCGAGCCGATCAACCGCTTCGAGACCTACTTCATCAACCGCGGCGCCCAGGCGCTGGCGCTGGCGGAAGCGACCGGGCCTGACTGCGGCGTCTGTCTGGACGCCTTCCACATGAACATGGAGGATCGCGATCTGCTCGGTTCCATCCGCCAGGCCGGCAACCGGCTCGTCGACTTCCACGTCGCCGACAGCAACCGGATGGCGGCCGGCATGGGGGCCCTGGACTGGGCGGCGATCGTCGAGACACTACGCGAGGTCGGCTACGACGGCGCACTGACCGTCGAGTTCGTGGCCTCGATCGACCGTACCCCGGCCAACCGCCATCCGAACGCCGTGGAGACGGAGCCGACCGACATCACGCCGGAACAGAAGAAGTTCATCGAGGATCACGGCAGCAACCTGCTGAGCGACGAGTTCTACACGATGCTCACGCGGCGCTCGGCCGAGGAACTGCTGCCGCTGATCCGCTGACCCCGGGATCGCGGGAGGACGACATGGCGAACGTGCTGCAAATCCAACACGCGACGGTCGTCGTCGACGACCTGGAGAAGGCCTGCGCCTTCTACGAGCACGAACTCGGGCTCGAGCCGCTGCCGACGTTCAACCTCGACTTTCCCGCCCAGTTCTTCAAGATCAACGAGGAGCAACAGCTCCACGTCACGGAATGGGAAGACCAGGCGTCCTTCCGCGGGCACCTCTGCCTGCAGGTCGACGACTTCGACTCGGTCTTCTTCCGGATGCGCGAACTCGAGGCCATCGACACATCACCCTGGGGCAAGGTGCGGCGCCTGCCCGACGGAGCGATGCAGATGTTCATCCGCGACCCGGCCGGCAACCTGATCGAGATCTCCTGCCCGGCCGACGTCGCCGTCGACGAGGCGATCTTCAGGGACGATCTGGTGGACGCGGAGGGCGGCCTCTACAAATCGAATCGCGACGACCCGCGAGGCCTGCACACCGAGGACGCGACGCTCTACCACGGGCGGTAGCGTCGCCCGTGGTTCGCCGCGGTCAAGCGGCGCAAGCCTGGCCTCGGGACCTCCCTAGAACTCGAGCCCCAAGCGGATCATGACGCGCCGCGGGAAGAGGTAGCCGTCGGGCACGTACTCCTCGTCCGGAGCCACCGTCAGTTCTTCCCACCAGTCGTGCGTGTCTTCGTTGAAGACGTTGAGCAACTGGATGTCGAGCTTGAGCTGTGCACGGCCCACGTCGAAGCGGCGGCCGAAAGAAAGATCGAAGTTGTTCTGGTCCGGTAACCGTGTGTCGTCGCTTGCTGGAACGGCGATCACCCTCTGCTGACCTTGGGCAAGCTCCGAGGGAGTGCCCCGGCCGCCAACGAGTAGTTGACGGTTGTACGGCTTGCCCGTCATGTAGCTGTACGTCGCAGTACCTACGAGTTGCCACGGCAACTCGAAGCTGCCCTGGAACTGGAACACGTGCTCGCGGTCGTTCTGCAGCGCCTGATCCGCATTGATCCAGTTGTTCGGGTCGCGGCCGTCGGTCGCCGCGTAGAAGGGATTGCCCTGCGACTGCTGGAGGGGCCGCGGAATGAAGCCGGATGAATCGGACCAAGTGTAGGAGGATTGCATGCTCCAGCCATCGCTGTAGCGCCTGTTGAGGGAAAAGACGACGCCCTCGTACTGCTGGTGGTAGTTCCTCCCTGGTGCCTTGGAGCCGGGACCCGGCCCGTTGCCCTTGCGCGTGGTCGGCTGCTCGAGAATGCTGAACAGCTGCTCGGTTTCGCCTGTGAGCGGGTTCGTCCACGGCACGTTCTCGTAAACGCCGTCGTCCAGAATCTCCCAGCCGATCAGGTTCTTCGCTTCCTTGTAGACGCCCTGAATGCCGAAGGTGAAACTGTCTCCCAATCGGCGCTCCCAGCCCAGTGTGAACTGGTCGGTTTCGGGCGGCTGCAGATTCGGGTGGAAGAGGTTCCCGTGGTACTCGAAGGTGCGCGCGTATGTCCAGGGACCGTCCAGGGAAAGACTGTACTCGTAGATGTAGTCGGGAGCTCTCGGCGGCGGCGCGTACCAGTGGCCGGTGACATCCGCGTCATAGAACTTGCCGTAAAACGCCCGGAGCACCTGTCGGTCGCCGAGCTGGTAGGCCATCCCGATCCGCGGCGACACGAGCGACCAGTCGGTCACGTCCTTGACTCCGGGGACGATCTCGGACGTCGGGCTCCAATCCGGGGCCAGTTCCGGGTAGTCCGGAATGTCGCCGTTGTTCTTGTCATAGCGCACGCCGACGTTGAGCGTCAGATTCGAGTTCACTTGCCAGGAGTCGTCGACGAAAGCCGAGGCGATAGCCGTCTCGGCGCCGTAGTAGAACGGCCGCGCGGTCACGCGGTAGTAGTAGGCGTAGTAGTAGCCCGGGTACTGGTAGCGGTAGTAGTAGACGCCGTTCGGCCCGCCGCCCGTTCGGGTATCGCCGCTGCCCGTGCCGTAGGAGATGCCGAACTTGAAGTCGTGATCGCCGCCCAGGAGGTCGTCGGCGTGGTGCGAGAGCTTGACGTCCAACTGGTCCCGGCCGAGCAGCCAGATGTAGGTGTAGCCGGGGCTCCCGCTGTACTGAGTGGGGCCGCCGTCGTCTGGCGAGTAGTCGGCATACGGTGCGGCCGTGCTGCCCGTGGCCGAGAGCAGGTTGTCGTCGCTGCTGTAGCCGGTGTAGAGAACCTCGAGATAGTCGTTCGGGGTCAGGACCGACTGGAACTGCAGGCCCCAGGCCGGGTTGTTGCCGAACTCGGTCGCGATGGCGTCCGGCGTCGTGTTGGGCGCGGCGAAGACGAAGTCGTAGTCCTCGTAGTGGTACTTGGCCTCCATCAGGTTGTTGTCGTTGAACGCCGCGTTGAACTTGATGTCGGAGCGCACCGTCGGGTAGGCGGTCGGGAAGGACGGATCAACTCCGGGATCGGCGTAGGCGTCCTCCGTGGACTGAATGGAAGCGAAGAACCAGGCCTTGTCCCTTGCCAGCGGACCGCCGAGAGTGCCCGTCAGGTCGTCGAACTCCTCGCGATGGAACGGCAGGTCGTCGATCTCGGCGTTCTCTTCCGTCAGGCCGTCGTTCATGTGGTACCAGTCGACCGTGCCGCTGAAGTCGTTGTCACCGGACTTGGTCACGATGTTGATCGCGGCCCCCGACATGCTGCCGTACTCCGCGGGAGCGCCGATCCCCAGCACCTGCACCTCCTCGATGATCGCCGGGTTCGTCCACCAGAACGCGCGACCGGTGTCCGAGGAAGTCGTGTCGAGACCGTCGATGCGCCAGGAGTTCGAGGCCACGCTCGAGCCGAAGGCGCTCAGCGAAGTGCTCCCCTCGGAAGCCTGGCTGATCCCGGGCGCCACCGCGACGAGATCCCAGAAGTTCCGGTCGGTCGGCAGGTCGTCGATGAAGTCCGCGGTGTAGCTGGTGCCCACGCTCGAACTGGTCACATCGAGGATCGGCGACGCGGTCACCGTCACCTCCTCCTCCACCGTCTCCAGGCCGAGTGCGATCTCCAGGTTGACCGTCGCCGCGATGCCGACCCGCACATTCTCGACCCGGTGGTCCCGGAAACCGTCGAGAGCCGCGGTCACGACGTAATCGTCGACCTGGAGCGACGAGATGACGAAGTTGCCGCCGACGCCGCTGATCGTGGTCCGCGACACGCCGCGGTCCTCGATCGTCGCCGTGACCGTGACGCCGGGCAGGCCTTCGCCGTTGGCGTCGCGAACCTGGCCGCGGATGTCGCCCGTCGTCTGGGCGGCCGCCGCAGCGGCGAACGCCGCGATGGAAAGGGCTGCCGGTAGAACTCGACTGAGCGTCACGCGTCTGGGCATCGGGAATCTCCTTTGGGGGGCTCTGCCCTCACTTCGGAACCAGGCACGCATACTACCCGCATCCCCGGGAGGCCTCCTGAAGGGCTCCCCCGATCAGAACGGAAAGATGAGCGGCACCATCCAGACGATCACGGCCAGCAGCACGACGGTCAGCGGCGTGCCGGCCCGCAGATAGTCCATGCTGCGGTAGCCGCCGGCGCCCATGACCAGCAGGTTCGCCTTGTGGCTGAACGGCGTCATGAACGCTGCCGACGCCGCCAGGGCCACGCCCATCATCAACGGGTAGGGCGACAGACCGAGACCCGAGGCCGCCTCCAGCACGACCGGCGTCAGCAGCACCACCGCCGGCGCGCCGTCCAGACACTGACTGAGCAGGCTCGAGAGCAGGACCAGGGCCGCCAGCACCGCGTACGGACCGACCGGCCCGGCCAGGTCCATCACGCTGCTCGCCAGCAGCGCCGCGGTGCCGCTGCTTTCCATCGCCGACCCCACGGGCAGGATCGCCGCGACCAGGAAGATCGCCCGCCACTCGACCGCCCGGTAGGCCTCCTCCATGGTCAGCGCGCCGCACAGCACGACCAGGCTCGCCGAGGCGAACGCGGCGACCTGGATCGGAGCCACTCCGGTTACGACGAGGACCACCATCAAGGCGAGGCATCCGATGGCGAACGGCGCCTTGTGCAGCCGCCGTGGCTCCTCGGCGACATCCGAGAGGACGAGCAGGTCGCGTTCACGGGCAAGCAGACCCAGCCGGCCCCGGCGCCCCTGGAGCAGCAGGGCGTCGCCGACCCGCAGCGCGAGTTGAGCCAGGCCGCTTCGGATCGGCTTCCCCTCGCGCCAGATCGCGAGCACCTGCACGCCGTACCGATCACGGAACGCGATCTCCGCGAGGCTCCGCCCCGCGAGGCCGGATCGCGGCGCCAGCGTCGCCTCCGCCATGCCAACCTCTTCCGATTCGAACGCGGGCGCGGCCACTCCCGAGGTCAGCTCGACGCCGCCCATCCGCAACAGGGCCCGCAGCCGCCGCTCCCTGCCCTTGACGAAGAGGCGGTCCCCGGCCTCGAACCGGACCTGCGGCCCGGGTCCCCAGATCACTTCGGCCTCCCGCTCGACCGCGACGACCGTCAATCCCATCAACCGGCCCATCCACTCGACGCCGGCGCCGCTGGCGAGAAGCGGCGAGCTCTCCGGCACGCGGATGACCAGCAGCGGCTGATCCTCGAGCCGGTCGAGCGCCGCGGCACCGCTCTCGTCGATCTCGAGCACCTCCGGGTCGATCTCCGGCGCGTCGTCACCGAACAGCCCGTAGAGCAGGTCCCCCTGCTCGATCGTCAGGCTGCCCAGCCGGTCGACGTGCACATCGCCGTGGCGTTCCACCGCGATCACGAACACCCGCCAACGCTCGCGGAAGTCCGTGGCGGCCAGCGTGCTTCCGGCCAGGGGCGATCCGGCGGGCACTCGCGCTCTGAGGGCGGTCACACCAGCGTCCGGCGAACCGATCCCGCCGGTCGTGGCCGTACCGAACGTCGTCGCCGTGCCGAGATCGATGCCCTGGAGCCGCAGTGTCTGCTCCACCTCTTCCGCGTCGCCCTGCACGACCAGTTCGTCCCCGGCCAGCAGCCGAATGTCGTCGCCGGGCGCCAACTGCCAGTCCTCACCGCGCGCGACCCCCAGGAGCTGCACCCCCAACGTGGTGCCAAGACGCGTTTCGCGCAGGGTCGCGCCATCAAGCTCGGACCCGGAAGGAATGCGGATCGAGAACAGGCCCTCGTGCAGGCCGTAGAGGTCGGCCAGCTCCGATTCGCCCCGGCCGGGAGCAGCCGCGCGGCGGCCCGGCAGCAGACGCCGCCCCACGGTGAGCATGAAGACAACGCCGCCCAGGAGCAGCACGACGCCGAAGGGCGTGAAGTCGAACAGCCCGAAGGGCTCGAGTCCGCGATCCCGCAGCATCGCCGCCGCCAGGATGTTCGGCGGCGTTCCCACCAGGGTCGCGGTGCCCCCCAGGATGGCGCCGAACGCGAGCGGCATGAAGAGCCGCGAAGGCGCCAGGTGCGCGCGCCGCGCCAGGCTCGCCACGGCCGGCATCAGCACGGCGGTCGCCGCGATGTTGTTCATGAACATCGAGAGGACGCCCGCCACCAGCATGACCGCGACGATCAGCGGCGCCTCGCGGCTGCCAACGAAGCGGTGGATGGCGCCGCCGACGAGGTCCGCCACGCCCGTCTGCATCAACCCGGCGCTGACGATGAAGATCGACAGCATCGTGATCACGGCCGACGAGGCGAAACCCGTGAACGCCTGGTCGACCGCAACGTACCCGGTGAAGATCAGCAGGGTCAGACCGAGGAAGGCCGTCAGGTCGATCGGCAACTTCTCGGTCAGGAACAGGACGACCATGGCCGCCAGGACGACCAGCAGGAAGGCGATCTCGAGCGTCATCGCGACTGCGACCGGCGGCGCAGACTCCTAGATCACTGTCCAGCCGCCGTCGACGAGCAGCGTCTGCCCGGTGACGTAGCTCGATGCGTCCGAGGCCAGAAACACGACGGGGCCGGCCAGTTCCTCGCCGCGGCCGGGCCGGCCCATCGGCGTCTTGCGGCGGATCCAGCGCAGGGCCTGGTCCGACGCGAACATCTCCTCCGTCATCTCGGACTCGAACCAGGCGGGGCCGATCGCGTTCACCCGCACACCTCGCCTCGCCCACTGCGCGGCGAGCTCGCGCGTCATGTTGACGACGCCGCCCTTGGAGGCGGTGTAGGAGGCCTGCGGGATCTGGCCGGCGCCGACGACGCCGAGCACCGAGGCCACATTGACGATCGAGCCCGATCCCTGCTCCAGCATCAGGGCGCCGAAGCGGCGATTGCAGAGGAACACGCCGGTCAGGTTCACCGCCAGGATGCGCTGCCACACGTCGAGCGGTTCCTGCTCCGCCGGTCGCGGGTCGGAAACGCCGGCGTTCGCCACCAGCACGTCCACCTTGCCAAACCGGTCAACCGCCTTCGCCGCCAACGTGTCGACGTCCTCCTCGCTGGCAACGTCGCAGGCAACGGCGAAAGCCTGCCCGCCTTCACGCTTGATCTCCGCGGCGAGCTGCTCGAGACGGTCGAGGCGCCGCGCCGAAACGACGACGGAGGCGCCGGCCGCGGCCAGTGCGTGCGCGAAGACGATGCCGAGGCCGGACGAGGCGCCGGTGACGACGGCCGTCCTGCCGTCGAGTCGAAACAGGTCGTTGTAGGCGGGCACGGCGTGGCGGAGTCTACTCGCGCAGCCGGCGAGGGCGCCGGCGCACCCGGTGGCCGGAACCAGCGTCAGGCGGGGGGATCGAAGCGGCCGTCGATCGCGGTCCAGCCGCCATCGACGAAGAGCACGGCGCCGGTCATGTAACTCGAGGCATCGGAGACCAGAAACGCGGCCGCGTTGCCGATCTCGTCCGACCTTCCCCACCGGCCCAGCGCCGTCTTTCCGGCGTAGGCGCTGTTCCAGGCCTCGTTCTGCTGGATCGGCTTGGTGAGCGGCGTGTCGACCACTCCCGGCGCCAGGGCGTTGACGCGGACGTCTTTGCGGCCGAACTCGGCGGCGGCGGTGCGCGCGAGTTGGACGATGCCGGCCTTGGTCGCCGCGTAGACGCCCTGCCCGGGTTCCGTCACCTGGGAACGGATCGAAGACAGCAGCACGATGCTGCCGCCGCCGGCCTCCGTGAACAGGCGTCCCGCGACCTGGAGCACGCACATCGCGCCCCGAAGGTTGAGCGTCACCACGCGATCGAACTCATCCGGCTGGTAGTCGAGCAGTCGCTTGCGCACGTTGACGCCCGGAGTGGCCACCACGCCGCTCAGGTCGTCCAGCGAGGCGAGCGCCGCGGTCATCGCTTCGGGATCGAGGATGTCGAGTTCGGCCGCGTCCGCCTGGCCGCCCGCGGCGACGATCCGGTCCGCGGTCGCCCGGGCCGCGATCAGGTTCACGTCGTAGCAGGCGACGTACGCCCCCTGGCGGGCACAGGCCTCGGCCGCTCCCTCGCCGATCCCCGAACCGGCGCCGATCACGGCGACGGTCCGTCCGTCCAGACGGAACGGGTTCTCCGATGCCATCGCCAGACTCCTCAGGGCAGATCGCGTACGGCGAGGACGCCGGGAAGCGACTCCGCGTGCCGCACGCTGTTGAGCACCGCGTCGGCGAGTGCCTCGGCGGCGAGTGCGCCGATCCGGCTGACGTCGGCCGGACCTTCCAGAACCCCGGTGGCGACCGCGAACACCGTGTCGCCGTCGCCCGGCGTGTGGGAGGGAACAATGGACCGGGCGAGACCGTCGTGGGCCATCTGGGCCACGCGGGTCGCCTCGGCCTGGTTCAGGGTCGCGTTCGTCGCGACGACGGCGATCGTCGTGTTCTCCCGGTTCTCCGCCTCCCGCCGGCTGGCGCGGCGATCGCGGCCCAGGCCGCTCCGCAGCAGCTTGCGGGCGTCGAGCAGTTCGTCGTTCGGGCCGCGCACCCCCGCCACGACCTGACCGGTGGCCGGGTCGATCACGTCGCCCACCGCGTTGACCGCGACCAGCGCAGCCACGACAAGACCGGCCGACGGCCCCTGCTCCAGCTTGATCGACGCGCTGCCCAGGCCGCCCTTCATCCGCGAACCGCGGCCGCCCATCTTGCCGACCGTGGCGCCGGCGCCGGCGCCCACATTGCCCTGGGCCACCGGACCCGTGCCGGCCGACGCCGCGGCCCGGTAGCCGCAGTCGGCGTCCGGCCGCGGCTTGCTGGCGCCGCCCATGCCGAGATCCATGAGCGACGCGGCGACCACGATCGGCACGACTCCGGCGCCGACCCGGTAACCGACATCCTGCTCCTCGAGGTAGCGCATCACGCCCCCCGACGCATCGAGACCGTAAGCGCTGCCACCGGTGAGAACCACCGCGTGGAGCTCCTGGATCATGTTGTGGGGACTCAGGAGAGCCGTCTCGCGGGTCGCAGGCGCGCCTCCCCGGACGTCGACCGCGCCGACCGCGCCATCCAACGCGAGCACGACGGTGCAGCCGGTGGGCCGCTCCTCGTAGGTGTACTGGCCGACCGTCAGCCCCTCGACCGCCGTCAGGCCGGGGTCGCCCGCGGGCTCTTCAGCCAGGCCCGGACTCCAGGCGCCGAGGGCCAGCGCTCCGAGAGCCGCGGTCCGAAATCCACATCGCGCCAACATAGTAGTCTGGCAAGAGTACTACCGACTCCTAGAACGCAGCCACCGGCGCAGAACTCATCCACCGGAAAGGCATCGTCCCATGACGTCCGTACAGAGCGGTTCCGCCCGCATGGTGTCGGGCCTCACCGACCGCGTCCTCGCCGAAGCGGCGGTCTGCGGTGAGGAAGCGGCCAGTTTCGCGGCCGAGTTGATCCGCATTCCGAGCGTCAACCCTCCCGGCGACGCCTACCGGGAGTGCGCCGAGCTGATCGGCGTCCGTCTCGAGGCGGACGGCTTCGAGACCGAGTACATCCAGGGGCCCGGCGACGACCCGCAACGTCCGAAGCTCAACGTTCTGGGCCGACGACGCGGCCGCCAGGCGAGGCCGGCGCTGCACCTGAACGGACACTTCGACGTCGTGCCGCCCGGCGAGGGCTGGACCGTCGATCCGTTCGGCGGCGAGATCCGTGACGGCTACCTGTACGGCCGCGGCTCGGCCGACATGAAGGCCGGCCTGGCCGCCGCCGTCTTCGCCGCCGAAGCGGTGCGGCGCGCCGGCATCGGACTGCGCGGGACGGTCGAGATCAGCGGCACGGTGGACGAAGAGAGCGGCGGTCTGGCGGGCGTAGCCCACCTCGCCGCGACCGGCCGGGTCACCAGCCGCACGACGGACTACGTGATCATCCCCGAGCCCTTCAGCCCCACCCGGATCTGCATCGGCCATCGCGGCGTGCTCTGGTTCCGGATCACGGCCCGGGGCCGCATCGCCCACGGCTCGATGCCCTTCCTCGGCGTCTCCGCGATCGACGCGGCGGCCGAGGCCGCCCTCGGCCTCCAGGAGGCGATCGGCGACCTCGTCACCGAGCTGCCCGTGGTGCCGGAAGGAGCGCGCCGGCCGACGATCAACATGAACTCGATCGCCGGCGGCCAGGTCATCGAGGGGCTCGATTCCTCGGCCGCCCTGGACGGCCACGGCCAGGGCCTGCCATCGCCCTGCGTCGCCGACACATGCGAACTCGTCGTCGACCGGCGCTACCTGCTCGAGGAGGGACCCGACGCGGTGCGCGCCGAGGTCCGGGGCGTGCTCGACGCGGTCGAGGCCCGCCGGCCCGGCATACGGTTCGAGGTCGAGGAACTGCTGAGCGTCCTGCCGACCCGCACGCCGAACGACTGCGCGCTGGTCGAATCGCTCGCCCGCGCCATCGAGTCGACGACCGGAACCGCCGCCGATCTCGTGGCGAGCCCCGGGACGTACGATCACAAGCACTTCCAGCGCATCGGCGGCATCGGCCAGTGCGTCGCCTACGGACCCGGCGAACTCGAGCAGGCCCACCAGCCAGACGAGCGCTGCCTGCTCTCGGACATCACCCGGTCGACCCAGGTGATGGCCCTCACAATCGTCGATCTGTTGAGTTAGGGTTCACGCACCCACGCCGCCGCGCCCCTGCGCGACCGCAACAGCGAATGACCTGAACGGCCCCTGCGAGTGGGCCCCGAGGAACACCGACATGACCGTGGCACTTGACGTCGCGACCCCTGCCCGATCCCGCGCCCTGGAGCTGCCGCCGTGCAGCCACCAGCCGGAGCCCTACCTGGGACCGGGCCGCGAGAAGATCCTGGAGCTGCGCCGGCAGCACGTGAACCCGGCCCTGTTCACCCTCTACAGCGAACCCGTCATGCTGGTCGAGGGACACGGGCAATACGTCTGGGACGAAACCGGCCACCGCTACCTCGATCTGTTCGCCGGCATCTGCACCGTCGCCTGCGGCCATTCGCACCCGAAGATCGTCGCCGCCGTCCAGAAGCAGATGGCGTTGCTGGCGCACGGCTCGACCGCCTTCCTCCACCCGAACATGCCGCGCTTCGCCGAGGCTCTGCTGGCCAAGCTGCCGCCGGATCTGGACCGGATCTACTTCGTGAACAGCGGTAGCGAAGCGAACGACCTGGCGATCCAGATGGCCCGGCTACACACCGGCCACGGCGACGTCATCGGCATCCGCAACGCCTACCACGGCGGCAGCGCGCCGACCGGAGCGCTGACCGGAATCCACACCTGGAAGTCCGGCGTCCAGCGCGGCGGGCCGGTCCACCACGCGCTCAACCCCGACCCCTACCGTAATCCGTTCTCCGGTACGCCCGAGCAGATCGCCAGCCGCTCCGCGGAGGACGTGGCCGAACTCATCCGCTACTCAACCCCCGGCCAGGTCGCCGCCTTCATCTCCGAGCCGATCCAGGGCGCCGGCGGCGTGACGATGGGCGCGCCGAACTACCTCTCCGAGGTCTATGAGATCGTCCGGGCGCACGGTGGCGTCTGCATCGCCGACGAGGTGCAGACCGGCTTCGGCCGCACCGGCGACAACTTCTGGGGCTTCGAGCGCTCCAGCGTCATCCCCGAGATCGTCACGATGGCCAAGGGCATCGGCAACGGTCTGCCGCTGGCCGCCGTCGCCACCACGTCGGAGATCGCCGCCGCCCTGGCGCAGAGACTCCACATCAACACCTTCGGCGGCAATCCGCTCGTGTCGGCAGCCGGCCTGGCCGTGCTGGAGGTCATCGAGGAGGAGGGCCTGCAGCAGAACGCCCAGGTCCAGGGCAACCGGCTTCTCGACGGCCTCCGGACCCTGGCCGAGCGTCACGAGGGCATCGGCAACGTCCGCGGCCAGGGACTCATGATCGGCGTCGAACTGGTCGCCGACCGGGCAGCCAGAACGCCGGGCACCGCCCTGGCGGGCCGGGCGCTCGACGAGTTGAAGGACCTCGGCGCCATCGTCGGCAAGGGCGGGCTGTACGGCAACGTGCTGCGGATCAAGCCGCCTCTGGTGCTGACCGATGCCGATGTCGAGTTCGCGCTGGCGGCGATGGATGAGGCGTTGACGCGGGCGGCCAGCTAAGGTTCGGCACTGCCCCATTCGGTGCAGAGGAGAGTTCAGAGCCGTAGATGCCCACCCTCAACTGGCTGACTCGTGACGAGGACGTGGGCACCGCCCGGCGCGTCCCGTACCGGCTGCTGGAAGAGCAGCCCGAGCTGTCGGCCGGCGACGCGGCCACGTCGAACCTGCTGATCCAGGGGGACAACCTGGAGGCCCTCAAGGCTCTGCTGCCGTTCTACGCCGGGCGGGTCAAGTGCATCTATATCGATCCGCCCTACAACACGCGTTCCGCGTTCGAGCACTACGACGACAATCTGGAGCACTCTCAGTGGCTGGCGATGATGTGGCCCCGAGTGGAAGTGCTGCGGGAGCTGCTCGCGGAGGACGGCTCGATCTGGGTTTCGATCGATGACCATGAAGTGCACTACCTCAAGGTCGTAATGGACGAGATCTTCGGGCGTTCCAACTTCTTGACCAACTTCGTCTGGCAGAAGAGCTACGGTGGAGGCTCGAAGGCGAAGTGGTTCCTCGGCCTTCACGAGAACGTCCTTTGCTACGCAGCGGATATGTCTCGACTTCCCGAGCTCTGGCTGCCGCCTGACCCGAAGGCTCTGAAGAAGTACTACAAGCACAAAGATGACAGATTCGACGAAAGAGGACCGTACCGGCTTCAACCCCTAGCCACGACAAGCATGGACGAGCGGCCCAATCTGAGATTCCCGATCGTCTTGCCGGACGGCGAGGAGATCTGGCCCGAAAAGCAATGGCAGTGGTCGGAGCAGAGAGTGAGAAGTGCCCTGCTGAACGACGAACTGGTCATATCCACCCGAAAATCAGGCAAGCGCGTCGTGTCGTACAAGCAGTACTTCCGGGATGAGTCGGGAAACGTACGCGGGCGGAAGCCGACAACCATCATATCGGGCCACTACACGCAGCACGGCTCGTACGAGAGTATGGCCCTGTTTGGTCTGAACGAGAAATTCTCGTTTCCGAAACCGGAAGGCCTGATCCACACCATCTTCGAGTCGTGCACGAACCCCGGCGATCTCGTCCTCGACTCCTTCCTCGGCTCCGGCACCACCGCGGCAGTCGCCCACAAGATGGGGCGGCGCTGGATAGGGATCGAGATGGGCGAGCACGCGGTCACGCACTGCGGGCCGCGCCTTCGGAAGGTCATCGACGGCGAGCAGGGCGGAATCTCGGAATCGGTCGGGTGGCAGGGCGGCGGCGGCTTTCGCTTCTACCGACTGGGACCGCCTGCCTTCGACGCGGACGGACGCCTTCGCCCGGACATCCGGTACGAAGTATTGGCGGCTCATGTGTGGTTCTCGGAAACCGGAACGGCCTGGAGGCAGGACGCCGTTTCTCCCCTGCTCGGCCTGCACGACGGCGAAGCGATCGCGCTGCTCTTCAACGGCGTGCTAGGAGACCGCCGGCCAAACGGGGGAAACGTGCTGACTCGGTCCACTCTGGGTCTCGTCCGTGAGAGAATCGCGGAGGCTGCGCCGGGCTTCGACGGAGCCCTCACGATTTACGGCGAACGCTCACGTTTGATGCCGGCAACCCTGAAGCGCGAGCGCGTGGCGTTCAGGCAGACGCCCTACGACGTGAAGGCGCGGGCCTGAGGGCGCCGTGTGGACCTGAAGCGCTATCAGACCGATACGCTCGCGATCCTTCGTCAGTTCCTTGAAGAAGCCCGCATCACCGGGCCGAAGGCAGCGTACGAGGACATCGTAAGCGCGCCGGAACAGGCCGCCCGGCTGCGAGGCTATGCGGGACCTTACAAGGCCCTGGAGGGCCTTCCCGGCGTCCCCTACGTGTGCCTTCGCCTTCCAACCGGCGGGGGCAAGACGATTCTCGCGGCTCACGCCGTCTCGCTCGCTCGCGACGCATTGATCGAGAAGGACTGGCCGCTCGTGCTTTGGCTCGTCCCCACGAAGACAATTCGCGTCCAGACCGCGGACGCCCTGAAGGACACGCAACATCCTTACCGGGCGGCGCTCGACGAGGCCTTCGACGGCCGAGTCCGAGTATTCGATATCGCGGACTTCGCCCATGTCCGGCCGCACGACCTCCAAGATCATTGCTGCATCGTCGTCGGCACGATCCAGGCCCTCCGGGTAACGAACACCGAAGGCCGAAAGGTCTACGCGCACAACGAGAACCTGGAGCCCCACTTCAGCAGAATGGCCGACCAGCCGAAGGGACTGGAGACTCTCGAGGACGAGGCCCCTAAGTTCTCCTTCGCCAACCTGCTCCACCTGCACCGGCCGCTGCTGATCGTCGATGAGGCCCACAACGCCGTTACCCGGCTGACTCGGGAGATGCAGGCACGGGTGAACCCCTGCGCCATCGTCGAGTTCACGGCAACGCCGCGAAGGAACTCCAACATCCTGCACAGTGTGACCGCGAACGAACTGAAAGCCGAGGACATGATCAAGCTGCCCGTCATGCTGGCGGAGCACGACACATGGCAGAACGCGGTGAACGGCGCGGTCGCGACCCGGGCCTCGCTCGCAGAATTGGGCGCGGAGGACTCGCGCTCCATCCGGCCGATCACCCTGTTTCAAGCGCAGCCGAAGAACCGCGAGGTGACCGCTGCAGTGCTGCGACGGCACCTCATCGAGGTCGAGCAGATTCCAGAGGACAAGATTGCCGTCGCCACCGGCGCCCGGCGAGAGCTCGACGGGATCGACCTGTTCGACCCGGAGTGCCCCATCGAGCACGTGATCACCGTCGAAGCACTGAAGGAGGGTTGGGACTGCTCGCTCGCCTACGTCTTTTGCTCGGTCTCCCGGATCCGGGACGCCAGAGACGTCGAGCAGCTTCTCGGCCGCGTTCTTCGCATGCCCTTCGCCAAACGGAGAAAGGAAGACGCCCTGAACCGTGCCTACGCGTTCCTCTCCGAGCCCTCCTTCGGCGACGCGGCTCGAGCGCTGGTCGACAAGCTCGTCTCGATGGGCTTCGAGGAGGAGGAAGCGCGGGACCAGGTCGAGGTGACACAGCAGGAGGCGTTCCCGCCGGAAGACCTCCTCGCATCACGCGAAACGCCAAGTCCGGCGCTCAGCCAGATCGTGACCGTGTCAGACGACCTTCTCGCGGTTCTCAAGGGCGCGAGCGAGCTTACCCTGCGAACGCCGGAGACCGGGAAAGTAGAGATCTCGACCGACGTCGAACTCGGCGCGGACGTGGTGGAGGCGATCAGCGACGCCCTGCCCGAAGCGGAACGGCCCACCTTCACCCGCGCAGTCGCCGAGTACCGGGCGGAGCGCGCCCGCCTGCTTTCGCCGGCCCGAAGGGGACGGACACTCACCGTTCCGCGCCTCACGTCAGCCATTCAAGGCGAGATCGTGTTCGCCGACACGGACCTGTTCATGGAGTACCACGACTGGTCCCTGCTGAACCACTCCCCGAAGCTCGGCCAGGAGGAGTTCGCCGTGCGCGAAACCGCCCGCAGCTTCGAGATCGACCTGGATGGCCAACGCGTGACTTACCGCTTCGCCGCCGAAGAGGAACAACTGGCCCTCGACATCGACGTCGAAGGCTGGACTCCGCAGGCGCTCGTGCGCTGGCTCGACCGCCAGGTACGTCAGCCCGACATCGGACAGGGAGAACTCTTGCGCTGGCTGAGCGAAATGGTCAACCACCTCCTCGTCACCCGCGGGCTCCACATCGCCGCTCTCATGCGGTGCAAGTTCATGCTGGCGCGCAAAGCGCGCGAGAAGATCGCGGCAATTCGCCGGCAGGAGAGGGAATCCGTCTACCAGCAGTTCCTCTTCGCACCCAACGCAGCGGTTGGCGTCTCGTTCGACAGCGGGTTCGCTTTCCGGCACGGGATGTATGTCGGCCAGCGCCGCTATAGCGGCCCTTGGACGCCGAACCGCCACTTCCTCGGGCCGGACCAAGTACCTGCCTTCGACGGCGCTCCCGACGGCGAGGAGTTCCAGTGTGCGCAGGCGATCGACAGTCTGCCGCAGGTGCGGTTCTGGATCCGCAACGTGCCGAAGCATCCCGAGTCGTTCTGGCTGCCGACGGCAGGCAGCAGGTTCTACCCCGACTTCGTAGCCCGGCTGAACGACGACCGCCTGCTGGTCGTGGAGTACAAGGGCGCCCACCTCGCCGAAGGCGCCGACACCGCCGAGAAGCGGGTGATCGGCAACCTGTGGGAGCGGCGAAGTGCGGGCAAGTGCCTGTTCCTGGTCGTCGAGAAGATGGTTGGCGGAAGGGGCATGAGGTCACAACTCCTGGAGAAGACACGGCGGTAGGCGAACGAGCATCGAGGCTCGCCGGGTGAGTGAGAGCTCGCGGCACGCCGACCAGCCCCAGTAACGCCGCTTTGCGACGCTCTACACCCTCTGCCGAACCTCAAGTCCTTCACGTATCTCAGCATAGACGGGTACACCCTCGCCCGCCTCGACCGTAGCCGCCAATCCGTAGCGAGTTGGTTCGTCGAGACTCCCGGCAGGGGTCGTGCAGATCACTGTGAAATGAAGGTGCCCGTCCTCCACGAAGGACGCTGCCCGCGCCCCTTCGTGGCGCACATGAAGCAGAGACCCTCGTCGCACCGAGGCCGCCGCCGGTTGGTGCCTGACCCTCTCGACGAAGCCATCGTCCGTCCTGAGATTCCGTCCTGCCTGAAGGTCGAGCTTGGCACGCCGGTACATTCGGTGTCGGACGTTCACTGGCGTAAACCAGGACAGCGTACAGGTGACAGACCTCGGCCTGGCGAGTGCACTCAGACTCGGCGGGAGAGGTACGCGATAGTCCGCCGCCACGCCGTCCGCTGCGATCTCCCCGAAGCCGATCAAGGTGGCGCGATTTGCCGCACACGTCAACGCTTCCTCGACAGTGGGACGGCCATAACCGATCAGGCGCGATATGGCGTCCTTCATCTCCACATCCCCACCCGGACGCGGTGGCCCTTGAATCTCCATCAGATCCTCCGCTTCAGCGCCCCACCGCGCCCTGTGGACGAGGAGCGCCTTGACTACCGGACCGTAGAAAGCTGAGTCAGCTTCGGCAAGCACGCCGCCGTTCTCCTCATCCATCAGCGCCTCAAACAGGCGACACGCCGCGCGCGTAGCCAAGGCTGTGGCTGCACTCGTTCCTGAAGTTGCAGCTTCTTGCCGTAGGTCGCCGTCAGCGCTCGGGGCCGCCGCCGAGAGGCCGAAGAAGCGGCCAGGCCGCGCTGGCTCCGCTGCAGGCCCGTCCTCCGAGGTTGTCACTCGCACCAGTTCTCGACCACCGTGCATCATGATCTCCGGCTTGATCACCTTGCGATAGCCGAGACCCGTCGCCGAGGTGATGTTCGGGCCAGTTCCGCCCCCAAGCGGATCCAGGAGATAGCCGGGCACTTCCGAAGAACCAGAATGTGCATCTCCATGCCAGGAGCCGATCGTGAGCACGTTCATCGCCTCGGCAGGCGACAGCAGTGTCCGCCGTGCAGACTCTCGACCCAGTGCCCGTAGACTCATCTCGCGCCGCTGCGCTGGTGACGCGTCCGCGAAGCTGAACAGCGATTCCCCGGCAGACAAGGGGAGCGAAGAGGTGATGTTCCCGGCACTGACGAGGAACAGGATGCCGTACTTCGACGAAAGATAATCCAACAGTCGAGCCAAAGCGCTGATCGACCCGCTGAACGGCCTCTGGCGGTCGCCAACGGAGAGGTTCACGAGGAAGACATCGGCGGCTGTTGCCGCTTCTTCTTTATCGCCCTCCTTCATTCTCCGCACGGCACGATAGACCGTGTCGACCAAGAGACGGTCACGCGAAGACTCCTCCCGCGCCCCGTCTGCCATTGGCACAAGAACAGGACGAACGTAGACTTGGCGGTCAAGCGGCTCTTCGTCGCGATGGCGGTCACCATGAAGGATCAGCGATGCCATCGCCGTGCCGTGTCGGCGTCCGGCAACAGCGCTCAAGTCTTCGAGCCTGTCCGGATCGTCGATCAGCAACCGGCGGTCGAGCAGCACATGCCGTTGTACCGGGACGCCGTCGAAGAGCGCCGCCACTGGAGGGCCAGCAACCTCCCTCACGGGCGCCGTGGGTGAACCGACGTGCGTCTCCTCAACGTTTGTCGGGAAGCTGACCCTTGACTGCGGTCTCACGAACATCACGTCGTCGCAAACCGCAATGACGTCTCGGTGTTGGGCCATTCGCCGAAGGGCCTTCGCAGGCACATCGACGAGAACCGCCTCGTATGCCACCTCCGGTATCGATGCACTGTGGATCATCGTCCCGCCGGCCTCGCGCAGGACCTCGCGGAATCTCCGGAGCGCTCGCTCCCGTGGCTCCCTCGCCGTGTAGCTCCACAACTCGACCTCTACTCGCTGCACCGCGTCCGGCGAGTCCTGTAATCTCTGCTCGATGAACTCGACCGTGTCTTCGGGAATCCGGTCTTCCGGTCCCCAAGCGCGCAACGCCCGTAGCTGGTCAAACACGTGCCACAAGGGGGCGTATCCAAACGGCGCCTCTTCCGCCGCCTGGTGGCGGTCCCAAAAGGACAGGAGTTCCCGCAGCGCCCGCACGTCTGGCATTGCGATGTAGAGGCGCCCACCTACCAGCTTGTCCGAGCGAATCTGGCCATCCCGGCCCTTCCGCGTGTCGATAACGCCGAAGTCCTCGTCGGCGGGCGATTCCCGGTCCTCATCCCCCAGAAACTCCAGACCATCGACCTTGGCTATGGCCTTGCGGAATCCGGTTACGGAGTCGGCGATCTCGAAGACGAGCGCTCGTTCCGGTGCGATGCCTGCGGGATCTTCACCGAACGTCAGCGGGTGGTCGGGATTCAGAGCGTTGCGCAGCCGCTCGAAGACCGGCCGAAGCCGCTCGCCCTGCCGTTGTCTGTCAGGAAAGCGAATCCCGCCCCCGCCCCGCCCCCCGCCACTGACCTTCCGTCGGACAGGCGCGGGTAGGCGCAGCAGCGGATAGTCGGCCATTTCCGGGAGCCCGTCGCGCGTCTACGCGTTTGCCCGACGACGCCAAGCGACAAGCCGCTCCGCGACGATCTGCCGTACGGAAACCTCGCCCATGGCGAGTATCTGGCGACGACGCACATCGCGGCAAAACTCCTCGGCTTCCGCGAAGCTGACCGCACCGAGGCCCTGGGCGACGGACTCCGGGTTGTGGCCGAAGGGTTCGTCCAAGGAGTCCGCGAACTGGTCGACGTAGCTCGTAAGGGCCTGACGCGAGGGTGGCTCTAGCGACAGCCGGAGCTGAAAGCGGCGCCACACGGCTCGGTCGAGGAGTTCCGCATGATTCGAAGCCGCCGTGACGACCGTGTAGCTAGGCAGCTCGTCCGTCTGCATCAGCAGGGAGGAAACGACCCTCTTGATTTCGCCGGTCTCGTGGGTGTCCCCTCGCTCCTTCCCCACAGCGTCGAACTCGTCGAAGAAGAGGACACAGGGCGTCGTTCGGGCGGTGTCGAAGACGCGCTTCAGGCGGGCAGCCGTCTCGCCGAGAAAACTCCCAATCAGCGACTCGTAACGAACGACCAGGAACGGCACGGCCAAGGCCTCGGCGATCGCCTCGGCGAGCGATGTCTTGCCGTTCCCGGGTGGTCCTACAAGAAGCACTCGGTGGCGCGGCTCGATCGAGTGAGCCCGCAGGACCGAAGCGCGGTGCTGCTCCTCGATGAGTTCTCGGCAAGCTCGAAGGTTGGTCTCGGACAGGACGAGGTCGGCGAGACGACACCGGGGCGTCAGTTCAGCGACGTAACGACATCCCCGTTTCCCGCCAAGGAGCAGCTGGCTGGCGCCTCGGTGGCCGTTCGTTCGAAGCGCAGACTCGAGCCGCTCGGCCAAGACGTGATGCCTCTTGGCGCGCTCCTCGGCGATGATCGCCTCAATGGCGACCCGAGCGCGATCCTGGTCGCCCTGAGAACTTGCCTTCACGAGCGCGAGGAGGAGATCACTGCGCGCCATGGTCGTTACTCCAGATTCGTTGGGCCGCACATAGCGGCTGGGTGAGACTGAGCGTACCAGCGCACGCGCAGAGACCACCAAGACGCAAACGACCCCGCTGGCAGAGCCAGCGGGGTCGTTGCACGTCCTGTCCGTGCCGGGGCCTACAGGCCGACGACCGAGACGAAGCTGACGCAGCGGCCCGGAGCGCCGCCGAGGTTGTGGGTCAGGCCCACCTTGGGATCGGCGATCTGACGCTCACCGGCCTCGCCGCGGAGCTGGAGCCACATCTCGTACATCATCCGCAGACCGGACGCGCCGATCGGATGGCCGAAGCTCTTCAGGCCGCCGTCCGGGTTGACCGGCTGGTCGCCGTCGAGGTCGAAGCGGCCGTCCATCGTGTCCTTCCAGGCCTGGCCGCGCGGCGAGAACCCGAGGTCCTCCATCAGAACCAGCTCGGTCGGCGTGAAGCAGTCATGGACTTCGGCCATGCTGATCTGCTCGCGCGGATCCTCGATGCCCGCCTGAACGTAGGCGTCCCTCGCGCTCTCGACGACCTCGGGGAAGGTCGTGAAGTCGTAGTCCTGGCGCTTGGCGCCCTCGGAGGGACCGGCCACGAACGACAGCGCCTTGATGAAGATCGGGTTGTCGTTGTACTTGTGAGCGTCCTCCGCTCGGCAGATGACCGCCGCCGCGGAGCCGTCGGAGACGCCCGAGCAGTCCATGATGCCGAGCATGCCGGCGATCTTGGGCGAGGAGTTGATCTTCTCGACCGGCACCTCGCGCTGGAACTGGGCCTTCTCGTTGCGGGCGCCGTTGTAGTGGTTCTTGTAGGCGATCTTGGTGAGAACGTCCCGCATCGTCTCCAGGTCGACGCCGTACTTCTCGGCGTAGGCGGGAGCGAGGAGCGAGAAGTTCGCCGGCGCGGTCATGCCGGACTCGGTGCCGTCGCCCGGAGGGGCGCTGCCGGTGAGGCCGGAGAAGCCCGAGTCCTTCAGCTTCTCGACGCCGACCGCCATGACCAGGTCGTAGGCGCCGGACGCGACCGCGTAGGCGGCGTTGCGGATCGCCTCGCTGCCGGTGGCGCACATGTTCTCGAGCCGGGTGACCGGCTTGTACTGGATCTTGAGCGGCTCGGAGAGCGTCAGGCCCGAGATGCCGCTGCCGGTGGTGCCGAGCCAGTAGGCGTCGACGTTGTCGGGCTCGATTCCGGCGGAGCCGTAGGCCTCCTGCACGGCATCGACCAGCAGATCGCTGGCGCTGCGGTTCCAGTGTTCACCGAACTTGGTGCAGCCCATGCCGACGATGGCTACGCGATCACAGATTCCCTTGCTGGCCATTGGTGCTCCTTGGTCGTTCTTCGGACGGATCCGTGGTTCCTGTATCGATCTTCAGCGCCTCGGGCGCGCCTTCCAGAAGTAGTTGTGAACGCCTCCCGCAGTGTACAGGCGGCGGAACGTCATTTCCAACTCGTCGCCGATCGCCACCTTGTCCGGATCGACATCGGTGAGCTGGCAGAGCATCCTGCCGCCCTTGTCGAAGTCGACCACCGCGCCGATCACGGGCGGCTGCAGCGAGTAGGCGAGCCGGTCCAGGGTGTAGGTGCTGATCCGGCATTCGCTGTCCGCGTAAGGCTCCATCGTCGAGTCGTCGGACGCCTGACAGACGACGCACACGCGTTGCGGCGGAAGGTTCGTGTTGCCGCAACGGTTGCAGCGCGAGCCCACGAAGCCGAACTTCCAGCGCTCCGCGCGCTGCATCGGCGGCGCCGCCGGCCGGTCAGGATCGGGCCGTCGCGGCGGCTCGAAGGGCAGCACGTCACGCCACTTGAGGTACGTCGTGTAGGCGAGGTCGTCGCGCTTGGACTCGATCCAGGAAGCCACGCTGTGCTTCGGCCGGCCGTCGTCGATCGCATCGGTGACCTCGAAGACAGCCACATCGACACCGTCGGCCACGCAGGCCACAGCGATCCTGTCGCCGGCGGACGCGCCGTCGAGCGCGCTCGCCAGGGTCAGACCGGCGTGGGCGGCGCCGGCGCGGCCCACCGAGCCCGCCATGCCGTCCGCAAGCTGCGCCGGATCGAGTCCGGCAGGCCGCATGAACCCGCGGAAGACGCGGGCGTTCGTGCCGTCCAACACGACCCTGGAGAGATCGGAAGCCGCCACTCCGGCATCGGCCAGGGCGCGGCCGAACGTGTCGACGAGCAGCGGCGTGAAGATGCTGGCGCCGAAGCGCTCCTCCCACTGCTTGGCGAAGGGCATGCCGGGGCTCTGCCAGACGTCGAGCACTTCTTCCGTACAGGAAGCGCGGCCGATCAGCCGGGCGATCGGCTCCGTGCCGTTGCCGCCGAGGACGAAGGCCGCCGCCGCGTCGCCGCCGCCCGACTCGCGCGGACCGCTCGGCGCGCCGACCACCACGTCGCTGGCGGCGACCAGGACCGTCCGCCCCGCCGACGCCATGTCGATGCCGGCCAGAAGAGCCGAGAGACCGGAGCGGGTCGAGCCGCCCAGGTCGAGGGCGGTGACCGACTTCGGCAGGTTCGTCGCCGCCTGCAGGGTGGCGGCGTTCAGCTTCTCCGTGTAGGGAGCGCTGGTCGAGGCGAAGGCCACCGTGTCGACTTCGGCGCTTTCCGGCAGTTCGCGCAGGGCCTCGCGAGAGGCTTCAACCGCCATCGAGGCGGAGTCTTCGTCATAGCTGGCGGCAGCGCGCTCGCCGCGGCCGCCGCCGATGGCGGACCGCTGGATGCGGTTGAAGGGTACGTAGCTGCCATAGCGGACGATTCCGGACATGGAAACTGTTCTCCTGGTTGACGGGGAGGACTATCTGCCGACCGTTCGGTAGGTTTGACGGAGAGAGTATAACGATCCGAAGCGGCGCGCCGTGTCGTTACTGGTCCCGATTCATCCGCTCGATCTGCTGCTGGAGCCTCTCGAGTTCCCGCATCCGCTCCTGACGGATCCCATCCCAGTACTTCTCGAAGTCGACCGGCTTGCCATCGACGATCTCGTAGATGCGCGTGAACTTCTGTACGTCGCCGGTCTCCCTGAACTGGATCGTGCCGGTGACCCCCTGGAGTTCCCGAATCGCACGCATGCCCTTCAGGAAGTCGCTCGGCACGTTGATCACTTCGAGCTCGGTCAGGGCGGCGATCAGGACCCCCATCGAGTCGTAGCCGAGGCCGGCGTAGTAGCCCGGCGTGTTCAGTGCGTCTTCGGCCGTGGCCAGCTCCTCCGCGGCCGCTTCGGCCTCAGCTCTGGCAGTCGCGAGGCCCGAATCGCCGAGGTCCATTCCCTGCAGCACCGTACTTGCACGCTCGTCCTCCGCGACCGCCTCCTGGTAGGCGGTCCAAGCGGCGGGATCCGTGTACTTTTCGCGGTAGTCGGCAACGAACGACGCGATCGGTTCGTCCGGACTCTCAAGATCGAACACCGGCGCCGTGAAGTAGACGCCGTTCGCCGCCGGACCGGCGGCTTCGAGCACCGCCTCGCTCATCAGCGACGAACTCGTGGCCAGTCTCTTGCCCCGACCCTCGAAACCCGCCAGACGCAGCGCCTGAATCGCCTCCGCGAGAGCGGCGCCGGAGGCCGCGACGTAGATGCCGTCCGCCTCGTACCCCAGGGCCTCCTGCACCATCGCGTTCTGGTCGGAGGACGGAGTGAAGGTCACCCGGCCCGCCAGTTCCGTTCCCCACACCAGCTCCACCGAGTCGGCCAGGGACGTGCCGAAGGCCGAGTCCTCGACCACCAGGGCGAGCCGCTGGACGTTCACCCGGTCGCGGAGGAAGGTCGCCATCGTCGACGCCTCGATCTCGGCGCTCGGGAAGAGACGGTAGAAGTACTCCGACGCGCCGCTCAGTTCGGGACTCGATGCGGACGGGGACACGAGAACGCGTCCCGCGTCGTCGGCTACCGGCACCATGGCGAGAGCCTCGTCACTCGTGGCGCCGCCAATCGCCGCCAGCGACGTCGAGAAGGCCGTATCGAGCAGCGACGCGGCCTGCTGAGGGTCGCCCTCGGAGTCGATCACCTCGACGACGACGTTGTAGGCGAGCTCCGTATCGCCGACTATCAACCGCAAGTCGACCCCGTTGGCGATCTCCTCGCCGTAGATCCCGGCAGGGCCGGTCATCGGCAGGATGACCGAGAATCTGACAGTTGGAACCTCGGGGCCGCAGCCCGCCGCGAGCAGCAGGCACAGCGCTCCGGGCAGCGCAAGGGTACGAGTGCGGAAGTTGTTCACTTCAGGTTCTCCATCGTCCGGCAACCTCAGGGCATCGAAGCGGCGCGCCCTCCCGGGCGTCTCGTGCGATCCGGCACCAGGCACGCGGGATTGCACGATCGAATCCTTGATTCTAGGAGCCGTCGTGGCAGGAACGCAACCTCGCGGGCGGCGGCGCTCAGGTGTCGAACAGTGGGCTCGGGGGCATCCAGTCCGAGCCGTTGCGATCGAGCCGGAAACCGTTCGCGTTCCGCGTGGGCGTCGGCCGGTGCCGCCAGGTGCCGGCAATCCACGCGCGCAGGGCGGCCATCACGCCGCCGTGAGAGACGACGATGACCTGCTGCCCCTGGTGACGGTCGGCCAGCCCGGCCACCACCGGCGCGGCGCGCGAGGCGACGTCGACGAGCGATTCCCCGCCTGGCGCCCGGTGGTGCCAGAACTCCTCGATGTCGAGATCGGCCACGGCCGTCCGGTAGACCTCCCAGGGCTCGCCCCGAAGCTCCCCGAAGCAGCGCTCCTCGATGCCGTCGATCTCGACGACCGGAACGCCGACTTCCGCGGCTATCTCGTCGGCGGTCTGGCGGGCGCGACGAAAGCGGCTGCAGTACAGGTGAGACGCCTCGTACTGCTCCGCCAGCAACCGGCCGGCATCGCGAGCCTGCCGGTGCCCGAGTTCGGTGAGCGGTTCATGATCGTGCCAGGTGTACCGGCTCGCCAGGTTCGCGGTGCTCTCCGCGTGGCGGACCATCAGCAGCGTGGACACGGGCCGTGCCGGCGCAGCGGAGTCCGCCGCCTCAGTCCCCAACCACTTGGGTGACCGGCTGGCTGCCGACCGGGCCGCTGACCCAGCCGCCGACCACCGCCGAGAACAGGCCCGCGTTGCCGCCGGCATGAACCAGCAGCAACCCGCCCGGCCGGAACTTCGGCACCTGGGCGCCCGCCATCTTCTCCGGCAGGCCCTCGGCGATCTCGCCCGCGCCCCGCACGAGGTCCGCGCCGGAGCGGACGAGGACGGCGTCGAGTTCCCGCCGCAGCCTGGCCTTGTCCCAGCCAGCTCGCCGGAAGACGTTGCCGTGCTCGAAACCGACGACGAGCATGGCGTCGAAGCCGACGACGAGCTTGTGGTGGGCGACCGCCAGCAGCGCCGAGCCCAGGGAGCGGGCCAGCGACTCCGGCTCGCGGGAGAGCTGGTCCACGACACCCCGCGGCCCCTCGCCGGCGAACAGGGTGACGGCCGAATTGCCCTCGGGGACTCCCCGTTCCACGGCCAGCGATGTCCACGGCGAGTCGGCCTCGCGCTCGGGGAAGCAGAAGCTGAGCTTGCCGGGGTTGCCGAGCGTCGCCCGGTCGACCTCGCCCGGACGGGCGCCGCCGACGTTGCGCAGCACGAGCTGCAGCGCGCGGCCGATCGTGGTGTTCGCCCGGTTGCCCTGCCCCAGGACGTTCATCTTCGAGTTCATGCCGAGGGCGCTCGTGACCGGACCGTTGACGACGACGATCGGGCCGGCGAAGTAGGTCGTGGCAGCCAGGCCGTGCCAGTTGAACTCCTCGGTCAGCGCCGCCTCGACCGCGGCCAGAACAACCGGTAAGTACTCCGGCCGGCAGCCGGCCATCACGGCGTTGACCGCGACCTTCTCGACCGTGCACTCGCCATAGTCCGGCGCCACCAGCCCGAGCACCTCGGAGCGGTCCCGGCGAGTGCCCGCAAGCATGCGTTCGACCCGCTCGGGCGTCGGCGGCACGACCGGCAGGCCGTCCGTCCAGCCGCGGGCGAAGCAGGCCTCGACATCGTCCTCCTGGTCGCCGAGCTCGACCCGGCGTGCCCCGCCATCGGCGAAGAGGGCGGCGAGCCGCTCGACATGCGGCGGTTCGACGTTCAGCGCGCCGCAGCCCGGACGGCTCGGCGGCAGATCGACGCCCAGCTCGCCGATGCCGGTCACGTCCTCCCACTGCTCGCGGTTCCAGCCGATCGCGGTCGCCGAGGTAGCGCCAGCCTCCCGGGTGAGGAGGGTCGGCACGATCTCGATCCCCAGACGGTGGGACAGGGTCAGGTCCTCGTCATGGACGGGATCGCCGTCAGACGGAAACGCCGGGTCGTCCTGGGTCACGACCAGGACCGGACGGTGACGGCGAACCTCCGCCAGGACCGGTTCGACCATCTGGCACGTCGGACAGTCCTTCTTGACCACGGCGACCAGGCCCTGGTCGAAGCCCGGCGGCGGAGCGGAGGTGGAGGTTGCTTCGGTCATGGCCGGCGACCCTACCAGCGTCGTGTATCGTTCAGCCCTCACTCAGGAGACTCCCATGGTTCAGACTCTGATCGACCCGACGAACGAGGCCGCGCCAGCCGCGCGCACGGCGGCGCCGCGCCTCGACGCCATCGGCGGCAAGACGATCGCCCTGCTCGACATCTCCAAGGCTCGCGGCGACGTGTTCCTCGACCGCGTCGAGGAGCGGATCGCCAGCCGGGGCGCCAACGTCCTCCGCTTCACCAAGCCCACCTTCTCCAAGGTGGCGCCGGCCGACCTGCGCGCCGAGATCGCCCAGCGTTGCGACGCGGTGATCGAAGCGCTGGCCGACTGAGGGTCCTGCACGTCGTGCAGTGTGCACGACACGACCCAGTTGGAAGAGATGGGGCTGCCGTCGGTGTTCGTCGCCTCGTGCGAGTTCCAGGACGCGGCCGAGTCGCAGTCGAAGTCGCTCGGCTCCACGCCCGAGGTCGTCTACGTGCGGCACCCGATCCAGGACCGCACGAACGACGAGATGGGCGAGATCGCCGACCAGGCGGTCGACTCGCTCGTCTCCGCGCTGACCAACTGACCCGGGCCGCAACGCCGGTCCAGTCGAGGGCTCGCTAGGCCCATGCGGGCAGGTACGTCGAGCGCGAAGAAGCAGCTCGAGTCGCCGCGGCGTTTCACGACCGTCGCCGGGCGGGTCGTGTACGCGCTGAACTTCGAGGTGTTCCCGAACTTCTTCGGCAACGTCTACCTGATCGACGACGGTGACCGCCGCATCCTGGTCGACTGCGGCTCGGGCATGGACTTCTCGAACGAGAACCTGGTGCGCGGCATGGCCTCGATCGAGGACCGCTTCGGCGCCAGCGTGAGTCTGGCCGACATCGACGTCATCCTGATCACCCACGGCCACATGGACCACTTCGGCGGCCTGCAGTTCGTGCGCCGCCACACCGAGGCGCCCGTCGGCATCCACGTCCTCGACCGCCGCGTGCTGACCCACTACGAGGAGCGGGTCGTCGTCGCCTCGCAGCAACTCCGCGTGTTCCTGCACCGCGCCGGCCTCTCGGCAGGCAAGTGCGACCAGTTGATGACGATGTACACCGCGCCCAAGGCCCGCTACGGCTCGGTACCGGTGCAGTTCCTGCTCGAGGAGGGGCAGCCGGTGCGGGACGGGAACGGCGCCGACCTCGACATCGAGGTCCTGCACGTCCCGGGACACTGCCCCGGCCAGGTCTGCCTGCGGATCGACGACGTGCTGCTGACCGCCGACCACGTGCTGGCGCGGATCACGCCCCACCAGTCGCCCGAGTCATTGACGCTGAACATGGGGCTCGGCCACTACCTCGAAGCCCTGGGCAAGGTAGAGAAGCTGGACGGCGTAAGCGTCGGCCTGGGCGGGCACGAGGAGCCGATCGACGACGTGACCGCGCGGGTCGGGGAGATTCGCGAGTCCCACGACCGACGGCTGGACGTGATCATGGACACCTGCCAGGCGCCGCAGACCACCGCGGACATCAGCCGCAGGCTTTTCGGAGCGGTGCGCGGCTACACCGTGCTGCTCGCCCTGGAGGAGGCTGGAGCGCACGTCGAGTACCTCTACCAGCGAGGCGAACTCGTGGCCGAGAACGTCGGCGAACTGGAGTCCGAGCAGGACCCGGTGGTTCGCTACGTGAGAGCGTAGAAGGGTGCCGGACTGTGGTAGATCTGCACCCTGCTGCGCCATGTCTGTCACGGCTACTCCTTCACACTGCGGCTCGCCGCCCGGCCCCTGACGCCCCCCTCCGCGAAACGTGAAGATCAAGGGCTCGCACACGCTGGCCGTTCCGCGCGGCGTCGTCTGGGAGGCCATCCTCGACCCGGAGGTTCTGTCGCGCACCCTGCCGGGCTGCGAGGACATGGCGCCGGTCGGCGACAACCAGTTCCGCGGCAAGCTGAAGATGAAGGTCGGGCCGGTGCAGGGGGTGTTCGAGGGTGGAGTCGAACTCCTCGATCTCGATCCGCCGAACGGCTACAGACTGAAGATGGACGGCAAGGGCGCCCCCGGCTTCGTCAACGGCAGGGGCTCGCTCCGCCTGGAGGACACCGACGACGGCGGCACACTGCTCCACTACGAGATCGACGCACAGGTCGGCGGCCGCATCGCCGCCGTCGGCCAGCGGTTGCTCGACAGTTCGGCCAAGGTGCTGACCCGCCAGGGCCTGCAGGGACTGGAGCAGCAGCTCGCCGCCCGTCAGCCTGTGCCGGACGCGACCGCCACCGCCTCGGACCCGCCTTCCGGCACAACGGCGCCGGAGGCGCCATCCGTTCCAACCGGCGGCGCCGAAGCCGCCCCCGCGGCCCCGTCCCAGGCCGCCTTCGCCGGCCGCTTCGCCGCCGGCATGGCCAGGGAATTCTGGCCCTACCTGGTCGGCGGCGCCCTGGTCGCCCTCGCTGCCATCGCGATCTCGCTCCGCGCCTGTTCCTGACTAGAAGGAGATACCCAAGATGACCGTGTCCATTCAACTCGAAGTCAACGGAAAGCCGGTTCACGCAGCGGTCGAACCGCGGCGCCTGCTGGTCCACTTCCTGCGCGAGGATCTGGGCCTGACCGGCGCCAACATCGGCTGCGAAACGAGCCTCTGCGGGGCCTGCACCGTGCTGGTGAACGGCGACGCGGTCAAGTCCTGCACGATGCTCGCGGCGCAGGCCGACGGCGCCTCGGTGACCACGATCGAGGGGCTGGCCCAGAACGGCGACCTGCATCCGCTCCAGGAGGGCTTCTGGGAGAAGCACGGCCTGCAGTGCGGCTACTGCACGCCGGGCATGATCCTCTCCGCGAACTACCTCCTGGCCCAGAACCCGAGCCCGAGCGACGAGGAGATTCGCGAGGGACTCAAGGGCAACATCTGCCGTTGCACCGGCTACCACAACATCGTCGAAGCGGTGAAGTACGCCGCGGAGAGGATGAGCTGACATGGCACGGGTACTCGGCACATCGATCAAGCGCCGGGAAGACCCGGCGCTCATCACCGGCCGCGGCAAGTACACCGACGACCTCCAGGCCGCCGGCATGGCGCATGCCGCGATCGTTCGCAGCCCGTACGCTCATGCCCGGATCCGCGGCATCGACACCTCCGCCGCCGAGGCGCTTCCCGGCGTCCTCGCCGTGCTCACGGCCCGCGACGTCGCGGCCGCCGGCATTCCCGGCGTGGTTCCTGTCGGCTGGCTGCTACCGGACCTGAAGACCCCTGCTCACCCGATGATCGCCGCCGACACGGTCCGCCACGTCGGTGACGCGGTGGCCGTCGTCGTCGCCGAAGACCGCTATCTCGCCCGCGACGCCGCCGAGCGGGTCGCCGTCGACTACGAACCGCTCGACGCGGTGGCCGACGTCGTGGCCGCGCTCGAGGACGGCGCGCCGACGGTCCACGAAGACGCACCCGGGAACGTCGCGTTCGACTGGGAGATCGGCGATCGCGACGCCGTCGACGCCGCCTTCGCCTCCGCCGCCAACACGGTCGAGCTCGACCTGCGCAACAACCGCCTGATCCCTCACGCGATCGAGCCGCGCGCGGTGCTCGCCTCGTACGACTCGTCGACCGGCGAGATGACGATCCACATGACGAGCCAGAACCCGCACGTGCACCGGCTGCTGATGACGCTCGCGTCGCTCGGCATGCCAGAGCACAAGGTGCGGATCGTCGCTCCAGAGGTCGGCGGCGGTTTCGGCAGCAAGATCCACCACTACGCCGACGAGGCGATCGTGGGCCTCTGTTCGATGAAGCTCGACCGGCCGGTCAAGTGGACGGCGACGCGCACCGAGACGAACCTGACCGACGCCCACGGCCGCGACCACTCGACCCACTGCGCACTGGCGCTCGACGCGGACGGCCGCATCACCGGCCTGCGCGTCGACACAGCGGCGGCGATGGGCGCCTATCTCTCGACTTTCGCGCCGGCCGTGCCGACCTACCTCTACGGCACGTTGATGTCCGGCCAGTACGACATCCCGGCGATCCACTGCCACGTCACCGGCGTCTTCACCCACACGGCCCCGGTCGACGCCTACCGCGGCGCCGGGCGGCCCGAGGCCACCTACGTCGTCGAGCGGCTGATGCATCTCGCCGGCGAGGCCACGGGCCTCGGTCCGGTGGAGGTGCGGCGCCGGAACTTCGTGCCGCCGGACGCCTTCCCCTACCAGACGCAGGTCGCCCTCGCCTACGACTCCGGCAACTACGGACCGGCGATGGACCGCGCGCTGGAGATGATCGGCTACGACGACCTGCGGACAGAGCAGGCGTCGCGCCGCGGCAACGGCGGCGGCAAGCTGATCGGCATCGGTTTCTCGTCCTACATCGAGGCCTGCGGGCTGGCGCCGTCGGCGGTCGTCGGCTCGCTGGGCGCCCAGGCCGGCCAGTGGGAGAGCGCCGACGTGCGTGTCCACCCGACCGCCTCGGTCACCGTCTACACGGGTTCCTCGTCTCACGGCCAGGGACACGAGACGACGTTCTCCCAGATCGTCGCCGACAAGCTCGGCATCGACCCCGAGGCGGTCGAGGTGATCCACGGCGACACCGACCTCGTTCAGTTCGGGATGGGCACCTACGGCAGCCGCAGCGCCGCCGTCGGCGGCTCGGCCATCGTCAGGAGCGTCGAGAAGATCATCGAGAAGGGCAAGAAGATCGCCGCCCACCTGCTCGAGGCCTCGGCGGAGGACCTGGAGTACGAGGACGGCAGCTTCCGCGTGGCCGGCTCGCCCGACCGCGCGCTCGCTCTAGGCGACGTGGCGCTCCAGGCCTACCTGGCGCACAACTACCCCGACGACCTGGAGCCGGGCCTCTCCGCCACGAGCTTCTACGACCCGGCGAACTTCACGTATCCCTTCGGCACCCACGTCTGCGTGGTCGAGGTCGACACGGAAACCGGCTCGATCGAGTTGCTGCGCTACGCGGCGGTCGACGACGTCGGCAACGTGATCAACCCGATGATCGTCGACGGCCAGCTCCACGGAGGGCTGGCCCAGGGCATCGGCCAGGCGCTGTGGGAGAACGCGGTCTACGACGACAGCGGCCAGCTCGTGTCCGGCTCGCTCATGGACTACGCGGTGCCCAAGATCCACAACCTGATCCCGTTCGAGCTCGACCGGACGACGACCCCGTGCCCGCACAATCCGCTGGGCGTCAAGGGCGTCGGCGAGGCCGGAGCGATCGCATCGCCGGCCGCGGTGGTCAACGCCGTGGTCGACGCCCTCGCGCCGTTCGGGATCAGCCACATCGACATGCCGCTCACACCGGAGAAGGTGTGGCGGGCCGTCAACAGCTAACCGACTTCATCCGTCTAGAATCCCGCAGCCGACAGAAGACGCTGCCGAATCAGGAGCACCGATATGTACCCAGCCCAATTCGATTACCGCCGCGCCGGATCGGTCGATGAAGCCCTCGGCCTGCTGCAGGAGCACGAAGACGCGAAGCTGATGGCCGGCGGCCACAGCCTGATCCCGATGATGAAGCTGCGACTCGCGCAGCCGCCGATCGTCATCGACATCGGCCGCCTCGATGAGTTGAAGGGAATCTCCGAAGCCGGCGGTGGCGTCCGGGTCGGCTCCCTGACCACCCACGCCGACATCGCGGCATCCGACGTGCTCGCCGCCCACTGCCCGGTGCTCGCCGAGGCGGCCGGCCACATCGGCGACGCCCAGGTCCGCAACCGCGGCACGATCGGCGGCAACATCGCCCACGCCGACCCGGGCTCCGATATCCCGCCCGTTCTCGTCCTGCTAGGAGCGTCCGTCCACCTGCAGTCCCCCTCCGGCACCCGCTCCGTCGCCGCGGGCGACTTCTTCCAGGACCTCCTGATGACCGACGTCGGCGAGGACGAGATCCTCACCCACGTCGACGTCCCGGCCCAGGGCGCCGGCACCGGCTCCGCCTACCTCAAGTTCGAGCATCCCGCCTCCGGCTACGCCGTCGTCGGCGCCGCCGCTTCCGTCACCGTCCAGAACGGCCGCTGCACCGGGGCCGGCCTCGTCGTCGGCGGCGTCGGCGCCGTTCCGACCGCAGTCGACGTCTCGAGCCTCATCGGCACCGGCCTCTCCGACGACGCCATCGCCGCCGCAGCCTCCGGCCTGGACGCCGAAGACCCGATCGGCGACATCTTCGCCTCCGGCGACTATCGCGTCCACGTCGGCAAGGTCTACGGCAAGCGCGCACTGGCGGCGGCTCGCGACCGGGCTTAGGCGTAGCTGCAGGCTCGTCGCTTCGCGACTCGCGCCTTTGGGGCGCGTTGTGGCGGCCGGGGCTCGGGCCCGCCTGCGGAGAGGCCGGGGGGAGGGTCCCAGCAGACGCTCGCGCTTGATTGGTGGATGGGGGTTCAGCGCTCGCTTCGGTCGGCTGCGCTGCGATGAGTCGTCGGTCAGGGGGACGATCTCGGGAGACGCTTGCCTCCAGCCCGCTGGGACCCTCCCCCCGGCCTCTCCGCAGGCTGGATGGCGTCGGCTCGACCAAGACATGCAAGAGCTCGTCAAACCGAGAGAACGGCACTCGATAGCTCATATGGCCCACACCGACACCAAGGAGACCTTGACACGGGCCCACACGGGATCATACGATCCCAACTGCGCCAGCCTGGAGAGGAATGCGAAGAAGAGCGATGGCTAGCGCACGAAAGCAGAAAGGCATCGACGACGAGACGAGGAAGCTGCTCATCAGGCTTGCACGAAGGTCCACGACCCGAATCGTGGGCCGGCCTCCAGAGCACCCGAACCACTGGGAGCCGGGGAAGGTGAACAACCCTGAGGCGCTTGACCTGCCCTTCAACGACAACTCGGCCTGGCACCTCATCGCCGACAGACTTGAACAGGGAGAATCTGTCGAGACCACTCCGCTCCAGCAACCCGAGGGCACCATCGGTTACGAGATGGAGTTCGAACTCCGACCAGGAACTACCCCGCTCTACATCAAGCTCGCACTAGCACGGAACCAGGTCATCGGCCGCAGCTTTCACATCTCGGACCGCACGACTCGGTAGAACGCCAGCCAAGGAAACGCCCATGGACCAACACACCGGCCACGCCCAGCCATTAGACCCTGAAGGTCCCACGTGTCCCTACTGCGAGCAGCCGGTTACGACGACGCTCGTTAACGACGCCTTCACCTACGGCTCGGGCAAGGACGCTGTCGATCTCCACGTTCAACTCCCGGTCAGGCGCTGCGACGCCTGCGACTTCGACTTCGTCGACCACGTCGGTGAGCGCATCCGCACCGAGGCGGTCTACCGCCATCACGGTCTGCTAACACCGTGGCAAATCCGAGCGATCCGCGAGCAACGGGACATGAGCCGAGCGGCCTTTGCGCGAATCACAGGACTCGGAGAAGCGACGATCAAACGTTGGGAGGCCGGTGCCATCTCGCAGAACCGAGGATACGACCGCTACCTCCGGCTGTTGGACGACGAAGCTTGCTGGTCCATGCTCCAACGGATCGCCGACCCGGAGCACGACGCTACACGTAGCCGTGTCATCACCGGGCCATGGAGACAGCTCAACAAGGGTGATGAAGAGCAACTCCGCCACGCGAAAGAGGCCTTCTCTCTGTACCGCAGTAGCGCCGCCTAGCACCGCTTCTCTAATGACTGCTGGTGGCGGCCGGGCCTGTTCTTCTGATGTACCTCACGACCTTCTACTCTTTCAAAGGCGGTGTAGGCCGTACGATGGCGCTTGTTAACGTCGCGGTCGAGCTCGCGAATCAAGGCAAGCGAGTGCTGATCGTGGACTTCGATCTCGAAGCGCCCGGCCTCGACACGTTCGATCTTGGGCGGCCTGACGAACCGACGCCCGGAGTGGTCGACTTTGTTCGCCAGTACCTGGACGCCCGCAAAGCCCCGGATGCCTCGGCCTACCTCTTCGAGTCTTCCGGCTCCGTGGACAACGGCGGCAGGCTTTGGGTCATGCCCTCGGGTTCCCAGGACCGCGGCTACGCAGCCAAGCTGGCCTCAATCGACTGGAACGACCTCTACGAACACCATGACGGCTACCTCCTCTTCGAAGATCTAAAGCTCCAATGGAAGGCCGCGATCGAACCTGACTACGTGCTGCTCGATTCGCGTACTGGCTACACCGATGTCGGCGGAATCTGCACCCGCCATCTTCCAGATGCGGTCGTCGTACTCTTCTTCCCGAACGACCAGAACCTCCGAGGCCTGACCAAGGTTGTCGGGGACATCCGGAGCGAGGGAACAGGCCCTAGAAAGAAACATATAGACCTCCACTTCGTGCTGTCGAACGTGCCCGACTTGGACGACGAGGACGAGATTCTGGACGAGAAGATCGGTGAGTTCCGAGCCGGCCTAAGTCTCGACCGAGACCCACTCTTCATCCATCGCTACCAGAGCCTGGCACTTCTGAAGCAAGTCATCTTCACTAGGAAGAGGCCCAAGAGCCGGCTCGCGAAGCAGTACCGGGACGTAATGGACGAGATCGTCCGCTACAATGCGGGGGACCGTGACGGTGCTCTGGACTTCATCGAACAGCTTGGTGTCGGCAGCCGCCGCCCGCCACCCGGAGTCGCCGCCCATCTAGCTCGTAGCGGGCGTCTACCGTTGCGCGAACCCAGTGACCACATCACCCACCGACTGGAGCAGATCGCGAAACTCCACTCGGATGACGGTGAGGTCCTGTTCCGCTTGGGGCAGCTAAGAGCCAGCGAAGGTGACTTTGACAAGTCCATGGAGCTGTTCGATAGCGCGATCGATTCAGGCTACCGACACGCCGACGTCTACTTGGAGCAGGCCCAGCAAAAACGCTTGTGGTTGGAAGACCTCAATGCCGCAAGCGAGGACGCCTTTAGCGCCCTTCAAGCACCAGGCGTCTCGACGCCCCAGGTCCGAAGAGCCCTCAGGATGCTGAAGCCGGAAGCTCTCAGCCAAGTTCCCGAGTCCGTACGGGAACTTGCCCATGAGGAGCAGGAGCGCCGCCTTGCTAGCGCGCCTTCCAGCGGCCCCGACGACCTCGACCTTCTCGCGATGGGCCGTTTCTCCGAAGCTCTCGACCAGTACCGAGCCACCGAACCCGATGTCGGTCGTATGTCAATCGAGGTCGCCTTCAACTACGGTATGGCGCTTTGGGCGGAGACTGGACGGCCGGACCCCGGACCATTCAACCGTGTTCTAGAAATCCACGCCTCAAAGGCCGACGATTCAAACGCGAACTACTCCCAGTGCCTGGCGATCGCTCACTGGATCAACGGCGACACTCGGGCGGCAGAACGCGCACTGAACGACGCCGCCGAACAGATCCGCGCGGTGCCAACTTCCTTCTCCTGCTGGCGGTACCTAAATGTACCGAAACCCGTCTTCATTCAGGATCTGACCGAGATGCGCCAGTTGATCGATGGCGACACGTCTATTCAACCACGCTTTATGAGATAGGCGCAGCGCTCGGCCTTCGAGCACACTCCTTGGCCGGAAGCCATCTCCCTCGAAGGACCGCCCTCCGTTCTCCGATTTTCCAATCCTAGCGGCACCGAGACCACGCTCCCTCCCCCCAACCAAGGTGTCCACCAACCCACGAACTACGGGGTAGCCAACGCTTGAAGGAGCCGTCATGCGGTGGAAGCAGATCGAAGGCCGACGCACTCTAGCCCGCTGGGACCCTCCCCCCGGCCTCTCCGCAGGCTGGACGGCGTCGGCTGCCAGCGTGACGGAGATCGTTCGCTGCGGCGGGCGGTGATGCGCCGGTATCCTCACCGAAGTAATGGATGACGCTACTCGACGTTCTCATCTGCGTCGGGGCCGCGATTTCTCGAACGCGGCCTGGAGGCTGCGGAGTAGCACGAGCTCCTCGTCGACCGGTGCCGAGAGCGACGAGACCACCCGACTCGTTCGAGAGCAGCTCACCGAAGCTGTGGCGTTGTGCCGCGAGGCTGGCGATCAGCACGAGTTGGCGACCGCTCTTCGGCGGCTCGGGCATGCGGAACAGGATGCCGGCTGCAACGAGGCCGCGGTCGCCTGCTATGAGGAAGCAGTCGCGGTCGTCCGTCGGATCGGCGACCCGCTCCTGCTGGCTCATGCCATCCGGCATCTCGGCGACGCTCATCGTCGCGGCCGACGCCTGGCCGAGGCCGAGGCCTGCTATGACGAAGCATTGACCCTGTACACCGAGCACGCCAATCCGCCGCCCGTCGACTACGCGAACGCCATCCGACCGATGGCGATCGTCAAGGAAGCTCTCGGTGAGACCGGCGAATCCCTGCACCTGTGGCAGCAGGCGAAGTCGCTCTACGCCGCTGTTCCCGTCGCCGCCGGCGTAGCGGAATGCGACGAGAACCTGAACAGACTCGGCTGACTCGGCTGAGTCGCGGGCCCGGCGTAAGGAGCCAGCGACGCCCTCCAGCCTGCGCAGGGTCCGAAGGGGTAAGGTCCCAGCGGGCTGGAGGCCAGCGTCTCCCGAGATCGTGCCCCCGACCGGCGACTTATCGCAGCGCAGCCGACCGAAGCAAGCGCTGAACGCCCATCCACCAATCAAGCGCGAGCGTCCGCTGGGACCTTACCCCTTCGGACCCGGAGAAGGCGGGTGCAGCCGACGACACCGCGCCAACCGAACCGACGCCGCCGTCCGGGGCGCGGCGCAGGCGCGTCCGACGGCGGCCTCAGTAGCTGCGCGGCAGGCCCAGGACGTGCTGGGCCAGATACGTGAGGACGAGGTTCGTCGAGATCGGGGCCGTCTGGAAGAGGCGGCACTCGCGCCACTTGCGTTCGATGTCGTACTCCGTGGCGAAGGCGAAGCCGCCGAAGGTCTGGAAGCAGGTGTCGCCGGCTTTCCAGGCGGCCTCGGAGGCGAGGAGCTTGGCGCTGTTCGCTTCGGCGCCGCATTCGCGGCCGGCGTCGTAGAGGGCGGCGGCCTTGCGGACGATCATCTCGGCGGCGTCGGTTTCGGCGTGGGCGCGGGCGATCGGGAACTGGATGCCCTGGTTCTGGCCGATGGGCCTTCCGAAGACCTCGCGCTCGTTGGCGTACTCGACCGCCCGGCGGATGAAGTAGCGGGCGTCGCCGATCGCCTCCGAAGCGAGCAGGATGCGCTCCGCGTTCATGCCGCTCAGGATGTACCTGAAGCCGTGGCCCTCGTCGCCGATCCGGCTGCTCACCGGAATGCGCAGGTTGTCGAAGAAGACCTGGGTCGTGCCGTGGTTGATCATCGTGTCGATCGGCTGGATCTCGAGGCCGTTGCCGCGCGCCTCGCGGAGGTCGACGAGGAACACGGACAGGCCGCGGGAGCGCTTCTCGACCTGGTCGGCCGGCGTCGTGCGGGCGAGCAGGATCATCAGGTCCGAGTGGAGCGCCCGGCTGGTCCAGATCTTCTGGCCGTTGACGACATAGCTGTCGCCGTCCCGGACCGCTGTGGTGCGCAACTGCGTGGTGTCCGAACCCGTCACCGGCTCGGTGACGCCGAACGCCTGCAGTCGCAGTTCGCCGCTCGCGATCTTCGGCAGGTATTGCTGTTTCTGCTCGTCGCTGCCGTGGCGCAGCACCGTGCCCATCGTGTACATCTGGGCGTGGCAGGCGGCCGCGTTGCAGCCGCTCGAGTGGATCGTCTCGAGGACCACGCTCGCGGCACGCAGCGGCAGACCGGACCCACCGTACTCCTCGGGAATCAGACAGCCCAGGTACTCGTGCTCGGTGAGCGCCTGCACGAACTCCGTCGGATACTCCGCGGCGGCATCCAGCCGCCGCCAGTACTCGCCGGGGAACTGCTCGCAGATGCGACGGACCGGATCGCGAAGGAAGGCGTAGTCGTTTTCGATGGAAACGTGGAGGTCGCTGGCGTTCATGGCGGGTGATGGTAGCGCTAGCCCGCATATTTCACCGCGTGATCCAGTTCGGCCTTGCTGGGGTTGTTGCCGAGCAGTATCGGCGTCAAGCGGACCGGTCTGTCGGGTTTCACGGATCCGGCGGTTCCGATCGGCGGCTTTTGGGGGTCGAAGATCGTCCAGGCCGTTGGTTTTCGACGGCAGGCAGAGGCGCCGAGGCGCACCTCGACGGCCGGTCTTTGCAGCAGGCGCGAGAGTTGGGGGGGAATCCCCCGAGGCTCAGGCAGCCGGTCGGTAGCGGGGTCGCTTGGCGAGGTTGTCAAGCGCGGCTTGGAAGTCGGTCTGCCAGGGGAAGGCGGAGGGCATTGCGAGGCGGATGCGTCGGTGGGTGATGCGTAGCTGGGCGGCGATCTTGAGCAGTTTGAGGCGGATGGTCCCGCACTGTGCGCGGGCGAACTGGGTGCCGGCGAGGGCGATGCGCCGCAGAGCGGCCATGAGCACGTAGGCGAAGCTGGCCCAGTAGAGGCGCATCTGATTGCCGGCGATGGTCCTGGTCGAGGTGCGGTCGGCGAACAGGTCGAGCTGCTGCTCCTTGATGCGATTCTCCATGTCGCCGCGGGCGCAGTAGAGCTTCTCGTAGAGGTCCCGTTTGCCGGACCGGCTCGGCTTTAGGCTGGTGACCACGAAGCGCGGATTGCGTCCCCTGGGCAGCCACTCCGCCTTGCCCACCACGCGCCTCTTGCGAGACCAGGAGGACAGCGTCCGGTGCCGGAACTCGCGGAACCGGCGCGAGGCCTCGCCTCTCTCCAGACAGCGCCGCCGGGACTTCCTGAGCGCCTTCTCGATGCGGCGCTCCAGGCGCTGATTGCGCGCCAGCCCGAACACGTAGTCCACGCCCTGTGCCTCGCACCACGCCATGATCTCCTCGCGGGCGAAGCCCGAGTCTCCCCGCAGGATGATCCGGGTGTCCGACCAGACCGAGCGAATCTGCGGCACGATCCGACGAAGCTCCTCCACCGTGCCGGCGCTGGCGTCCCGATTCGACCTCCGCAGCCGGGCCAACAGCAGGTGCTCGCCGCAGAACATGTACAGCGGCAGGTAGCAGTACGAGCGATAGAAGCCGTGGAAGAACCGACCCTCCTGGGCGCCGTGCAGCGGATCGTCCGTCGCGTCGAGGTCCAGAACGATCTCCTCAGGCGCAGAATCGTGAGACTCCAGGAAGACGTCCACCAGCAGCCGGTCCAACGACTCATGATCCGCCGCGATCCGCTTGTAGCGATCGCTCTGGGCCTGCTCCGGACGAGACAGCTCCAGCCGATTCAGACCGCTCGGAGAAGCCAGCGGATTGCCCCGGTCGCGCAGCCGACGACGATCTCCACCCGTGATGTCCGACTTGCCCACCAGAAGAGCCATCAGCCTGGAACGGCGAAGCTGATCGTGGTCATTCAGGTCCTCGTAGCCCAGCGCCACACCGTAGATCCGCTGAGACACCAGGTCCTGCACCGTGTGCTCCACCGCTGACGGATCGCGACAATCCCCAAAACAGCACGCCAACCGCCTCATCAGCCCCAGACAAGCGTCCGTCTCCCGAAGCAGAAGACCGCCACCCTCCGAGGTCAGATCGCCGCCGTCGAAACCAGCCGTCACCCGACGACGACCGTGGAAGCCAAACTCAAGCTGCGACGAAGTACACTCTGTCTTCACGGGTCTCTCTCCTGTGGATCTCCCAAATGCTTGTGAACACTTGGATTATCCGCCGGAAGAGACCCGATCTCAAAACCCTCGGTGAAATATCCGGGCTAGCCGGCTCGTCCACGACCACGAAAGGCAGCGCAGCGTGACGCGGCGCCGCTGCCTGAACCGTTTGATCGCGCAACCATCGCGAAAGGAGTAGAGAAATTCGCCCAAATGACACCTTAGGCGGCTAGCCTTCGTGCTCGTGAACTCACTCGTTCCCTTCGATCGAATCCTCGCGTTGCTGCATCGGGCCGCCCTCGACGACGTGCACTGGCCCGCCGCCACCGCCCTGATCGAACATGCCTGTGGCGCCACGGGAAACGCCCTCGCGGTCTGCCAAAGCACCGGCAACGGGGCGCGCGTCCACTTCGCCCGGTTGCTTTACGGCGGCGAGCCTCGACAGGACCTGGCGCACGAGTACTTCGACGTGTACTACGCCCACGACGAAGGGCCGCCCCGCCTCTCGGAGCGGCCCGTCGGCCAACTGGTCAATGTTCCCGACCTGTACACCCAAAGGGAGTTGAGGACGTCGGCGGCGTACAACGAGGGATGGGGCCGCGGCCAAGGCCAGAACGGCTTGATTACGCGCCTCGACTGGGTGGACGGCCTGAGTGTGGTCTGGGCTATCGGCAACCCGATCGCTAGCGGCGGCTGGCAGTCGGATCAGCTCCGGTTGATCGAGTCTCTGCTGCCGCATGTCCGCCACGTGGTTCGGGTTCGTCAGGCGCTGGCCGGCGCCGAGGCGTTGAGCGGGGGGCTGGCCGGTCTGCTGGACAACAGCCGGATCGGCGTCCTGCGCCTGGACCGCCACGGGCGCGTGGTGGCGGCGAACGCCCCCGCCCAGGACATTCTGCGCCGCGGCGAGGGCTTGTCCGACCGGGACGGCGCCCTGCACGCTTCGCTGCCGGCGGATGACGGTCGTCTGCAGCGGCTGCTGAAAGGCGCGCTGCCGGTGTTCGGGAGCGAGACGCCGCCGAGGGGCGGCTCGATCAGGATCCAGCGGCCCTCGCTTCGGTCTCGGCTGGAGCTTCACGTACACGCCATCGACGCCAGGCAGGCGGACTTCGGGGGCCGCCGGGTGGCGGCCCTGGTGCTCGTGGTCGACCCGGAGAACCGCCCGTGCATCGACCCGGTCCGGTTGTCGATGCTGCTCGACCTGTCGCCGTCGGAGGCCCGGGTGTCGGCGCTGCTGGCCGAGGGCCGGCCGGTACGAGAGATCGCCTCGACCGCGGGCTACAAGGAGAGCTACGTCCGCTGGCTTCTGAAGCAGGTCTACAAGAAGCAGGGAGTGTCCGGGCAGGTCGCCCTGGTGCAGCGGGTTCTCACGGCGTACGCGTTTCCCCGGCGCTGACGGCCGGCGACGTACCCGCGATCGCGGACGCCACGGCGGTTCCGGACGGTTGCCGCCCGTAGCTGCTGTCGCCAGCTGCGTCGCGGTCAGGCGTCGCCGATCCTGGCGGCGATGGCCCCGCCCATCTCCGCCGTGGACACGGCCGGCTGCCCTTCGGGCGCCAGATCGGCGGTACGGAGTCCGTCGTCGAGGACCGCGGCAACCGCCGCTTCGACCCGGGCCGCCTCCGCCCCCAGGTCGAGGCTGTGGCGGAGCAGCATCGCGGCGCTCAGGATCGCGCCGATCGGGTTGGCGATGCCGCGGCCGGCGATGTCGGGCGCGGAACCGTGGACCGGCTCGTACAGGCCCTGGCGACCGGCGCCCAGGGACGCCGAGGGCAGCATGCCGAGCGAGCCGGCGAGAATCGCCGCTTCGTCGCTCAGGATGTCGCCGAACATGTTGCCGGCGAGGATCACGTCGTAGTCCGCGGGCGAGCGCATCAACTGCATCGCGAAGGCGTCGACGAGGTGATGGCTGACCTCGACGTCCGGATACGCGCTGGCGACTTCCGTCACGGAACGCCGCCAGAGCCGCATCGAGGCGAGCACGTTCGCCTTGTCGATCGACGCGACCTTGCCGCGGCGTCCCCGCGCCGCCCGCAGCGCGACCCGGGCGACGCGTTCCACCTCGGCGGTGGAGTAGACGAGGGTGTCGTGGGCCACGTCGCCGTCGCCCTGTTCCTGGCGGGGCCCGAAGTAGATGCCGCCGGTCAGTTCGCGCACGAACAGCAGGTCGACGCCGCGCAGCAGTTCGGGCCTGAGCGGCGCGAACTCCATCAGCGACTCGAACACCGGCACCGGGCGCAGGTTGGCGAACAGGCCCATCTCGGCGCGCAGGTCGAGCAGCCCCTGCTCGGGCCGGAGTTCGGCGTTCGGGTCGGACCATTTCGGGCCGCCGACGGCGCCGAGCAGCACCGCGTCGGCCGCCTTGCACGCGGCCAGCGTGGCTGGCGGCAGCGGATTGCTGAAGTCGTCGATCGCGTTGCCGCCCATCGGATGGGACTCGAGCTGGAACTCGTGTCCGCCGAGGTCGGCCACGACCCTCAGGATGCGGGACGCTTCCTCGGTGACTTCGGGTCCGATGCCGTCGCCGGGGAGGAGGACGATGTTCGCCTGCATGGGGAGTCGTTCGCTCAGCCTGATCGGGTGTCGAGCTGCGCCGGGTGGGCGGTCTCGAACGCCTGGATCGACGGCGCCTGGTTCAGCAGGTAGCCGAGCTGATCCGTGCCGTCGAGCAGGCAGCGGCGGGCGAAGGGGTCGACCTCGAAGTTCGTCTCGCCGCCGCCCGGCAGGCTGAGGGTCCGCGCTTCCAGGTCGATCGTGACTTCGGTGGCCGGGTCGGCGGCGACGGCATCGAACAACGACGCGGAGGCGCCTTCGGTCACCGGCACGACGAGCAGGCCGTTCTTCAGTGCGTTGCTGCGGAAGATGTCGGCGAAGGAGGTGCTGATCACGGCGCGGAAGCCGTAGCCGACGAGGGCCCAGGGCGCGTGCTCTCGCGAGCTGCCGCAGCCGAAGTTGTCGCCGGCGAGCAGGATTCTGGCGTCTCCGTGCTCGGCACGGTTCAGCACGAAGTCGGAGATGGGCTCGCCTTCGGGATCGCCGTCGCGGTAGCGCCAGCGGGAGAACAGGCCGGAAGCGAGACCGCTGCGGTCGGTCACCTTCAGGTAGGACGCCGGGATGATCTGGTCGGTGTCGACGTTCTGGATCGGCAGCGGCGCCATCGAGCCGGTGAAGCGGGTGAAGCTCTTGCTCACGACAGCACCTCGCGGACGTCGGTGACGCGACCCGTGATCGCCGATGCGGCCGCGGTCAGCGGACTGGCCAGGAAGGTGCGCCCGCCGGCGCCCTGGCGGCCTTCGAAGTTGCGGTTCGAGGTGCTGACGGCGTACTGGCCGGGCGCGAGCTGGTCGCCGTTCATCGCCAGGCACATCGAGCAACCGGCCTCGCGCCACTCCGCGCCGGCGTCGACGAAGACCTGGGCGAGACCGTCCCGTTCGGCCTGTCGCTTGACGGCGTCGGAGCCGGGCACGATGAGCACCCGCAAGCCGTCCGCGACCTTGCGGCCGCGCAGCACGTTCGCCGCGGCCACGAGGTCGCTGTAGCGCGAGTTCGTGCAGCTTCCGACGAAGACGACGTCGATCGGCTTGCCCTGAAGTTGCTGGCCGGGTTCGAGGGCCATGTAGTCGAGCGCCTTGCGGAAGGACGCCCGTTTCTCGGGCTCGATGGCGTCGTCTTCCGGAACCGCTCCCGCGATCGGGATCGCCATGCCGGGGTTCGTGCCGTAGGTGACCATCGGTTCGAGCGCCGAACCATCGAGAGTCGTCGTCCGGTCGTAGACGGCGCCCTCGTCGGTGGGCAGGGACCGCCAGTCGTCGACGGCCGCCTCCCAGGCGTCACCCGCGGGCGCCATCGGGCGGCCTTCCAGATACGCGAAAGTAACGTCGTCGGGGGCGATCAGGCCGGCGCGGGCGCCGCCCTCGATCGACATGTTGCAGACCGTCATCCGGCCCTCCATGTCGAGCGCGCGAATCGCTTCGCCGGTGTACTCGAAGACGTGGCCGGTGCCGCCGCCGATGCCGAGCCGGGCGATCACCGCCAGGATGATGTCCTTGGCGACCACGCCCTCCTGCAGGCGGCCGTCGACGCGGACCTCGTACGTCTTCGGCCGGTGCTGGAGCAGGCACTGGGTGGCGAGCACGTGGCCGACCTCGCTGGTGCCGATGCCGAAGGCGAGCGCCCCGACCGCTCCGTGGGTGCTCGTGTGGCTGTCGCCGCAGACGACAGTCATGCCGGGCTGGGTGGCGCCGAGTTCGGGGCCGATCACGTGGACGATGCCGCGGCGCTCGTCGCCCATCGCGTAGAGGGGGATGCCGTGCCGTTCGCAGTTCGCCAGCAACCGGTCAAGTTGCGCCGAACCCTCCGGGTCGAGCACGCGAAGCCGCGCGTCGTCGATCGAGGGATCGGTCGGCGTCGAGTGGTCCATCGTCGCCAGCGTCAGGTCGGGCCGGCGGACGGGGAGCCCCCGCTCGGCCAGCTCGGTGAACGCCTGGGGCGAGGTCACCTCGTGCACCAGGTGCAGGTCTACGTAGAGGGTCGCGGGCAGGCCCTCGGCCTCCGCGGCGACCAGGTGGCGCCGCCAGATCTTCTCGAACAGGGTCCTCGGTTGGTTCATGCGTCTACCGGCTGGGGTCTCGAGACGCGAAGGGTGGCTGGTCCTCCCTCGCCGGCCGTGTACTTCGTGCCCACCGCCGTGAGCATCCGGTTGAGCGCCGCCAGGTAGGCCTTGGCGGAGGCGACGATGACGTCCGTGTCGGCGCCGTAGCCGCCGAAGACGCGGCCCTTGCCGCGGCCGGAGGTCGGACTCTTGATCCGCACCGTGACTTCGCCCATCGCGTCGATGCCCTCGGTGACGCTGTGGACGTTGTACTCGAGCAGGGTGTTCCTGGCCTCGACCACGGCGTCGATGGCACGGAAGGTCGCGTCGACGGGTCCGGTGCCGACGCCGGGCGAGATGTACTCGTGACCGTTCGGCCCGCACAGCCGGGCGGTCGCGGTCGGCATGCCGGGCCGGCCGCAGGAGATCTGCAGCTCGGTCAGCGTGAAGATCTCCGTCGGCGCCAGGATCTCCTGGTTCGCCAGCGCCTGCAGGTCGGCGTCGGTGATGTCCTTCTTCTGGTCGGCCAGTTGCTTGAAGCGGCGGAAGGCGTCGCCCAGCTCTTCCCGGTTCAGTTCGAAGCCGAGTTCCTCCATGCGCATCCGGAGCGCGTGCTTGCCGGAGTGCTTGCCGAGCACGAGCCTGCTCTGGGTCAGGCCGACCGTCTGGGGGGTCATGATCTCGTAGGTGCGCTGGTCCCGGAGCATGCCGTGCTGGTGGATGCCCGCCTCGTGGGCGAAGGCGTTCTCCCCGACGATCGCCTTGTTCCGGGGCACCGCGATGCCGGTGTAGTGGGCGACCAGGCGGCTCGTCCGCACGAGTTCCGTCGTGTTGAGACGGGTCCCGACGCCGTAGATCTTCGGCCTCGTGTGGAGCGCCATGACGACCTCCTCGAGCGAGGTGTTGCCGGCGCGCTCGCCGATGCCGTTGATCGTCACCTCGACCTGGCGCGCGCCGGCTTCGATCGCCGCGAGCGTGTTGGCGGTGGCGCAGCCGAGATCGTCGTGGCAGTGCGCTGACCAGATGACGTCTCCGGCGCCTTCGGTGTGCTCCATCAGGTAGCGGAAGAGGTCGCCGTACTCGACCGGCATGTCGTAGCCGACCGTGTCCGGGATGTTCAGCGTCGTGGCGCCTTCCCTGATCGCGAGCGAGAGCACCTCGACCATGAAATCCGGGTCGGAGCGGCTGGCGTCCTCGGGGCTGAACTCGACGTCGGCGCAGAGAGAGCGCGCGTGCGCCACCATGTGGCCGACCTGGCTGAGCACCTGCTCCCGGGTCATGCCCAGCTTGCGCTCCATGTGCAGGTCGGAGGTCGCGATGAAGGCGTGGATGCGCGGCTTTGCGGCGTCCCGGACTCCTTCCCATGCCTTGTCGATGTCCTCGCGCCAGCAGCGGGCGAGCCCCGCGATCACGGGGCCGTTCGCCTTGCCGACCTCGCGCGCGATCCGTCGCACACCTTCGAGATCGTCGGGACTGGCGGCGGGGAAGCCCGCCTCGATGATGTCGACGCCGAGGACGGCGAGTTGGCGGGCCACCTCGAGCTTCTCGGCGCTGGTCATCGTCGCGCCCGGCGACTGCTCGCCGTCGCGCAGCGTGGTGTCGAAGATCCGGACCCAGTCTCCGTTGCCTGTCATTGCTACACCTCCTTGGCGTCCAGGAACGGCATCATCCGACGCAGTTCCCGGCCGACCTCCTCGATGGGGTGGCTCCGCTCCCGCTGCCTTCGGGGATCGAAGCGCGGCCGGCCGTTCCTGTTCTCGGCGATCCAGTCGCGGGCGTAGGTCCCGTCCTGGATGTCGCTCAGGATCTTGTCCATCACCGCCCGCACGTCCTCCGTGATCATCTGATCGCCGGCGTGGTAGCCGCCGTGCTCGGCCGTATCGGAGACGCTGTACCACATGTAGCCGAGCCCGCCCTCGTACATCAGGTCGACGATCAGCTTCAGCTCATGCAGGCATTCGAAGTACGCGACTTCCGGCTGGTAGCCGGCGGCGACCAGCTTCTCGAACCCGGCGCGGACCAGGGCGGAGGCGCCGCCGCAGAGGACGATCTGCTCGCCGAACAGGTCGGTCTCCGTCTCCTCGGCGAACGTGGTCTCGATCACTCCGGCGCGCGTGCAGCCGATGCCCTTCGCGTAGGCCAGGGCGTCGGCCAGGGCGCCGCCGCTGGCGTCGTTCGCCACCGCGACGAGGCCCGGCGTGCCGGCGCCCTCCGTGAACACCTCCCGCACCCTGTGCCCCGGTGCCTTCGGCGCGACCAGGGACACGTCGACTTCCTCCGGCGCTCCGATCTCGCCGTAGCGGACGTTGAACCCGTGCGCGAACATCAGGGTGTTCCCCGGCTCGAGATTCGGGGCGAGGTCCTGCTCGTAGAGTTCGGCCTGCACCGTGTCGGGCGCCAGGACCATGATCATCTGCGCCCGCGCGGCCGCGGCCGCGTTGCCGAGCACCTCGAGGCCGTCGGCTTCGGCCTTGGCGGCGCTGCCGCTGCCTTCACGCAGGCCGACGACGACGTCGACTCCGCTGTCGCGCAGGTTCAGGGCGTGGGCATGGCCCTGGCTGCCGTAGCCGATGACGGCGACGGTGCGGCCGTCGAGCCGGGAAAGGTCCGCGTCGTCGTCGTAATAGAGCTTCGCCATCTGGTTGGGTTCCTCGTCTGGTGATTCGAGCGGAGGCGTTCAGAGCACGTTGCTGCGCGCCGCGGCGCGGCTGCGGTTGGGCTTGAAGCCTTCGTCCTTCAGGGTGTGGCCGCCGCGCCCCAGCGCGATCATGCCGGTGCGCACCATCTCGACGATGCCGAACGGACGCACGAGTTCGGTGAAGTTCTCGAGTTTCTCTTCCTCGCCGGTGATCTCCACCACCAGGCTTTCGGCGGAGACGTCGATGATCCGGGCGCGGAAGATGTCGCAGAGCTGGATCACCTCCCGCCGGTTCTCGGAGGTCGCCCGGACCTTGACCAGAGCCATCTCCCTCACCACCGAGGGCTGACTGTGGAGGTGGTCGACGTGGACGACGTCGACCAGCTTGTAGAGGTTCTTGACCAGGCGGTCCGCCTCCGCGCTGTCGGACTCCATGACGATCGTCATGCGGGACATCTCGTCGCGCTGGGTGCGGCCGACGGACAGGCTGTCGATGTTGAAGCTGCGCCGCCGGAACAGGTTCGCCACCCGGGCCAGGACCCCGGGGCGATTCTCGACCAGCGCTGCCAGGATGTGTTTCGCCATTTGCCGTTCCTCGGGAAGCGGCCGACCTCAGACCCCGAACCGGGAACCCAGGGCCGCCGCGGCCGCGGGAGCCTCCGCCTCGGTCGCCTCTGCTTCCGTGACTTCCGCCGCTGCCGCCCTTTCGCGTTGCTGCCGCTCGAACTCCGCCGGTGTGGGCCGGCGGATCATGTCGTCGAGGTCGGCGCCTGCCGGCACCATGGGGAAGACGATCTCTTCCTTCTCGACGACGAAGTCGATCAGGGTCGGTCCGCCTGTCTGCGCGCGCGAGGCGTCGACCGCCTCTTCGATCTGGCCGCGCTCGGTGACGCGAACGGTCGGGATGCCGTAGGCCTCCGCGAGCTTGCAGAAGTCCGGGTTGACCATTGGCGTCTGGTTGTAGCGCTCCTCGTAGAAGAACTCCTGCCACTGGCGGACCATGCCGAGGAAGCCGTTGTTGATGATCGCGATGTGGACGTTGACCCGCTCCTGGACCGCGGTGGCGAGTTCCATCATCGTCATCTGGAAGCCGCCGTCGCCAACGATGGCCCACACTTCCTGGTCGGGGCGGGACATCTTGGCGCCGATCGCCGCCGGCAGGCCGAAGCCCATCGTGCCCAGGCCGCCGCTGGTGATCAGGCTGTGCGGCCGTTCGTGCTGGTAGTACTGGGCCTCCCACATCTGGTGCTGGCCGACATCGGTGACGGTGATGGCTCCGCCCGCGGTGAACTCGAACAGGTCGCGGATGACCTGGGCGCCGAGCAGCTTGCCTTCGGGCACCGCCGGGTGCTGGGGCGCCTCGGCCGGCCGTACGATCTCACGCAGCTCGGAGTCCGCCCGCCACTCGGCGATGCGGTCGAACCAGGCTTCGTTCGGCCGCCGCTCGACCCGGTCGAGCAATTGCCGCAGGACCTCGCCGAGGTCGCCGACGATGCCGACGTCGACGGTCACGTTCTTGTTGATCTCGGAGGGGTCGATGTCGACGTGAATCTTGCGCGAGTCCCGGGCGTAGGTCGCCAGGTTGCCGGTCACCCGGTCGTCGAAGCGCATGCCCAGGGCGATCAGCAGGTCGGCCTGCTGAATCGCGTGGTTCACCTCGGCGCCGCCGTGCATTCCCATCATTCCGAGGCAGAGCGGGTGCTGCTCGGAGATCGCGCCCTTGCCGAGCAGGGTCAGGGCGATCGGAATCTGCGCCTTCTCCGCCAGTTGCGCGAGCTCCTCGTTGGCGCCCGCCATCGAGATGCCGTGCCCGGCCAGGATGATCGGCCGCTCCGAATCGCGGATCAACTCCAGGGCCGCGGCGACCTGGCGCGCCCTTGCCGTCTTTGGCGGGCTGTAGCCGGCGAGTTGAATCGGCTCCGTCGGGTAGACGAACTCGGCTTCCTGGATCTGGACGTCCTTGGGAATGTCGACCAGCACCGGTCCGGGCCGCCCGGTGCGGGCGATATGAAACGCCTCGCGCATGACCTCGGGCAGTTCGTCGATGCTCGTAACCAGGTAGTTGTGCTTGGTGATCGGGAGGGTGATGCCGGTGACGTCCGTCTCCTGAAAGGCGTCGCTGCCGATGGCGCCGGTGGGAACCTGTCCCGTGATGCAGACGATGGGAGATGAGTCCATCATCGCCGTGGCGATGCCGGTGACGAGGTTCGTCGCGCCGGGACCGCTGGTCGCCATTGCCACGCCGACCTTGCCGGTGGCGCGGGCGTAGCCGTCGGCCATGTGCGACGCGCCCTGTTCGTGGCGGGTCAGCACGTGGTGGAGCTGCGGGTACTTGGTCAGGGCGTCGTAGGTGGGCAGGATGGCCCCGCCCGGATAGCCGAAGACGATGTCGACCCCCTCGTGCAGCAGGCACTCGCACACGATTTCGGCGCCGGTCAGCACGATGGCGTCGGCGCCCCCATCCGGCGGGTTCACTGCCTCCGGGTTCACTGCGTCTCGGTTCGTTGCGGCGTCTTCGTCGCTCATCTCGGCCTCCTCGCTCAGCCGGCCAGGGGCTTCGCGGCCTCCTGCAGCCGGGGTACCTGGGTGAGCCAGTTGTGGCGGTCGGGGAGGCGGCCCTCGACCAGCCCGAAGAACTCCTCCTGGAGGTGGTGCGTGATCTCGCCGCGCGTGCCGCTGCCGATCGGGATCCGGTCCACGGAGCGCACCGGGCTCACTTCGGCCGCCGTGCCGGTCATGAACAGCTCGTCGGCGAGATAGAGCTCTTCACGGGCGATCGGCTGGAAGCGGACGTCGTACTTGAGGTCGCGGGCGATCGTGATGACCGAGTCCCTGGTGATGCCGCCCAGGATCGAGTTGTAGAGCGGCGGCGTGTAGATCACACCGTCCCTGATCAGGAAGAGGTTCTCGCCGGCGCCCTCGCAGACCAGGCCGCGGTCGTCGAGCATGATGCCCTCCGCGTAGCCGTGCTCGCGCGCCTCGATGGACACGAACTGGTTCGTCACGTACTGCCCGCTGATCTTGCCCAGCGGCACGGCCGTGTTCGAGTTGAAGCGCCGCCAGGAACTGATCGCGGCGTCCACGCCCTGTTCGATCGCCTCCTCGCCGAGGTAGCGCCCCCATCGGACCGCGTAGATGGCGAGCCTGGAACTGCAGGAGGTCGGGTTGAGGCCCATCTCCTCGTTGCCCCGGTAGATCAGCGGCCGGATGTAGCACGACTCGAGGCGGTTGCGGCCCACCGCCTCGATGCAAAGCTCCTCGACCTGGTCCTGCTTGTAGCCGGGTTCCATGCGCATGATCCTGCAACTGTCGAACAGGCGCCGGACGTGCGGGCCGAGGCGGAAGATCGCCGTCGTCTCGCCCGTGTCGTAGGCGCGAATGCCCTCGAACACCGACGAGCCGTAGTGCAGGCCGTGGGTGGTGAGGTGGACGGTCGCCTCGTCCCAGGGTTTCCACTGGTCGTCGATCCAGATCCAGTCCGATCGTTCTATGGGCATGCGGTTACTCCACTGGCGCCGAACCAAAAAAGCCCCCAGGCGTTGCTGGGGGCTTGAAGTCGCTCAGTTTCCTGTTGGTGCGCCTAGTTAGCCCCCTGGGTCACAAGGACCAGGACCAGAATCAGCAGCAGAAGGACGGCGGGGGTAGTCATGGCGTAAGGATTCTGTTGATCTACCGGGCGGCAGGTCGTGCGACGGAGCGTAGGAGAGGACGGGAGCGGCTGTCAAGCGTCGATGCCTCGAAAGCCTGGCGCCAGAAGCGACACAGCGCTCTGATTCGGCGGTATAGTCGAGCGTTTACGCGCGCGTTTCGTGACTTTCCGTGAAGCTGTTTCCACGCCTCGAGTTCCATCGCACCGGGATTGGTCTCCTCCCCGATCCCCACGACCCGGAGCCCGGTTCGGCCGTTCATCTGGCCAGGGTGGCCGGGTCGAAGCGGCCGCTGACGTTCTGCAGTTGCTCCACGGGCCGGCGCAGCGGATGCCGCCACCTCAAGCAGCTCGATGGTCAGATCCGGGAACTCCACCAGGTCACCGGATGTAGCTGGTTCGATCTCTTCGCTCACAGCGGCTGGTTCCGGCTGGCCCAGACTCTCTTCGAGGAACGTCTGCCGGCGGCTTCCGAGTGCCTGGTGCTCCAGGAAACGCCCGACGATCCGATTCGCCTGTTCGGTCCGGGCGGAGTGGAGGTCCTTCGCTACCTCGAGCAGGCGCCGGCAACGGTTCGTTTTCTGGAACGGATCGGGAAGCTCTCGGGCGGCGTGTCAACCGCCGATCGGTCGGGTCTGCTGGAGCGGCTGTCGACGTTCATGCGGACACCCGAGGAACAGCATCTGAACAAGGCCGGAATGCAGACGAACCGCCAGTTCTTCGAGGGCAGTCTCTGGTTCCGCGTCGCCTACCACGCCCTGAGGGAGTACGGCGATATCTCCGGCGGCAGAGCCGAAACGGCTGGAGCGACGGTGAGACTCGAGCCGTCAATCGAGCTCTCCAACGGCACGTTCTTCCTGGCGGTCCGCACGGGTTCGGGTGGGCCGGACCTGCTTCAGATCGCCGTTCCGCGTGGCCGGGTGGACGCGGCGCTGGCCTTCCTCGCGGAAACGGGGCAGACCTCGGCGGTTCCCCTGTCGGCCGCGGATCTCCTCTACGTGGGACCTGACACCAGGATCGAGAAGAAACACAGGCTCGAGATACTGCGCCTGGCCGCGGAGGGGGAGGACGTCCTCGATGAGAAGCGGCGGGAACGTTTCCAGTATGGCGATCTGGTCTTTGTCGAGGAGCTGCAGGCGCTCGTCCGGCGCTCGGAGCGGAGCGAGAGCGGCTGGCGCGAGCCCGCCGCCATCGATCTCGTGCCGGCGCGGGTGCCGACCTTCCGGACGGTGCCGCCGATTGAGGAACCCGAGCCGGTTCTGACCGAGAATCCGCTCGCGGCCGTCGGGATCCTGACGGAGTTCGACTACATCGAGATCGAGCCGGACGGAGACGAGTCGCTTTCGATCCGCTATGGCTTCCGCGACAGTGACGTGAGTCTCGGGGAACTGCTGGCAGCGAGGCGTGCCGGCCTGCCGTACCTCGAGACGGCGTCGGGCTGGATCGATCTCAACGCGCCGGCGCTCAGGAACCTCGGATCGCTGCCCGCTCAGGCGAGAGCACGCGCCGAAGACACGGGCGGCAACGGCGGTTCGGGCAGTCTCCGTCTCTCATCGGCCGAGTTGCTGCGGTTGCAGGCCTCGAGTGCGGCGCCGATCCGGGTCGAGGGCGAAGGAAGCCGGCATGACTTCCTGCGTCGCTTCCTGGACCTCCGACCGGCCGATCCGATGGTGAGTCCTTCGGGGCTTACGAGCGTCCTGCGTCCCTACCAGAAGCTTGGTGTCGAGTGGCTGAAGTTCCTGTACGAGAACGATCTCGCGGGTCTTCTCTGCGACGACATGGGCTTGGGGAAGACGCACCAGGCGATGGCCCTGATGGTCATCCTGCGGGAGCAACTGGGGATCGACGAGCCGTTTCTCGTCGTCTGTCCCCGCACTGTCATCAGCCACTGGCGCAACAAGCTCCGGGAGTACGCGCCGGGATTGAGTCCGGCCTACTACCACGGACCGCAACGCGACCTCGGAGAATCGCTCACCCATGGCGACGTGATCCTCACGTCCTATGGGGTGATGCGGAACGACGTCGAGCGTTTCGGCGAACGGCGCTGGGGCCTCATCGTCTTCGACGAGGTGCAGCAGATCAAGAACCGGAGCACGCAGGGCTACCGTGCCGCCGTTGCGCTCAGGGCCCGGATGAAACTGGGGTTGACCGGTACGCCGATCGAGAACTCGCTCACCGAGTTGAAGGGCCTGTTCGATCTCGTGCTGCCGGGCTACCTGGGCGGCGACGACACCTACCTGGATGTCCTCGGGACGAACGAACTCGATGCCGACTCGTGGTACGCGGTGAACCTGCGGCGTCTGACCGCTCCCTTCGTGCTTCGCCGCGTGAAGACCGCCGTGCTGGACGAGTTGCCGGAGAAGATCGAGGACGTCCGCACCTGCCGCCTGAGCCCCGAGCAGTTCGACCTGTACCGCCAGACGATCGAAACGAAGGGCGTGACGTTGATGAACGCGTTGCGGAGCGAGCGGGGCGCCCTTCCCTACATCCACATCTTCGCCCTGCTGAACATGCTGAAGCAGATCTGCGATCATCCCGCGCTGGCGGTGGGCGACCTCGACCGCTACGAAGACTACGAATCCGGCAAATGGGACCTGTGCAAGGAACTCCTCGAGGAGAGCTTCGACAGTGGCCAGAAGGTCGTCGTTTTCAGCCAGTACCTGGGCATGATCGGCATCCTGGAGCGCCACCTGACGAAGCTCGGCATCGAGTTCGTCACGCTGACGGGCTCGACCCGCGAGCGCGGCAGGGTCGTCGACCGCTTCAACGACGACGACGACTGCCGCGTCTTTCTGGGCAGCCTGAAGGCGGGCGGCACGGGCATCGACCTGGTCGGCGGTTCGGTCGTCATCCACTACGACCGCTGGTGGAACGCGGCTCGCGAGGACCAGGCGACGGACCGCCTGTACCGGATCGGCCAGAAGCGGGCGGTCCACGTCTTCAAGCTGATCACCGAGGAAACGCTCGAGGAGCGCATCGCCGCCATCATCGACCGCAAGCGCCGTCTCATGGAGAGCGTCGTGCAGGAGGACGACCCCCAGCTCAAGAAGATCTTCTCGCGCGAGGAGTTGATCGAACTGCTGCAGGGACCGGGCCTCGACGAGCCGGCCTGAGGCCGGGCCAATAGGGTAGTGGGCCGATGACCACCAGGATCGAGCTGTACGACACGACGCTTCGCGACGGGACCCAGCGAGAGAACATCTCCCTGTCGCTGGCGGACAAGCTGGCGATCGCCAGGCGGCTGGATACGTTCGGTATCCCCTACATCGAGTGCGGCTGGCCCGGCTCGAATCCGAAGGACGCCGACTTCTTCGAGGCCATCCGCGAGGTCGAACTCGAACAGGCGAGAATCTGTGCCTTCGGCGCCACCCGGCGCAAGCACAGCGCCTGCAACCGCGACGGCAACGTCCAGGCGCTGGTCGCCGCGGAGACGCCCACCGTCACGCTGGTCGGCAAGAGCTGGGACCTGCACGTCGAGAAGGTGCTCGAGACCGACGCCCGAGAGAACGAGGCGATGATCGGCGACACGGTCGGCTATCTCAAGGAGCTGGGCCGCGAGGTGATCTACGACGCGGAACACTTCTTCGACGGTCTGGCCGGGAACCCCGAGTGCGCGCTCGGCACGTTGCGGGCGGCGGCCGCTGCGGGCGCCGACTACGTCGTGCTCTGCGACACGAACGGCGGCACGCTGCCGTGGCAGATCGAAGCGGGGATCGACGCGGCGCGGGCTGAGCTCGGTCCGGATGTCCGGATCGGCATCCATACGCACGACGACGCCGGATGCGGCGTCGCCAACACCCTGGCCGCGGTGCGGGCAGGCGCGGTCATGGTCCAGGGCACGATCAACGGCTACGGCGAACGGGTGGCGAACGCGAACCTGGTGACCATCGTGCCGGACCTGCAGTGCAAGATGGGGTTCTCCTGCGTCCCCGACGAGAGCCTGCGCGAGTTGACCTCCCTGTCGCGATACGTCGCCGAGGTGGCGAACATCGCCCACGACGACCACCTGCCCTACGTCGGGCGCAGCGCCTTCGCCCACAAGGGCGGCATCCATGTTGCGGCGATGCTCAAGGAACCGACCAGCTACCAGCACGTGGAGCCGGAGGTGGTCGGGAACGAGATGCGGACCGTGGTCTCCGAACTCTCGGGCCGCGGCAACATCGCTCATCTCGCGGCGGGCGCCGGGATCGCCGAAACACCCCACGCGCGCGAGGTGCTGTACAAGGTCAAGGAGCTGGAGAACCGCGGTTACAGCTTCGAGGCCGCCGAGGCGTCCGTCGAGCTCATGTTGCGGCGGGCGGAACCCGGCTACGAAGCGCCGTTCCGGCTGATCGACTTCCTGACGGTGGTCGAGCATCGTGACGGTCGTGGTCTGGTCGCGGAGGCGACCGTCAAGGTCGAGGTGCCAGGCGGCGCCATTGCTCACACGGCGGCGGAGGGCAATGGACCGGTGAATGCCCTGGCCCACGCCCTGCGCAAGGCCCTGGAGCCGCACTACCCGCAACTGGCCGAGATGCGCCTGGCTGACTACAAGGTCCGCATCCTGGACAGCGCCCACGGAACGGCTGCCACGACGCGGGTGCTCGTCGATTTCGTCGCCGGCGGCGAGCGCTGGACCACGGTCGGCGCGGGCACGAACATCATCGAAGCCAGCTGGGAAGCGCTCTCGGACGCGATCGAGTTCGGGCTGACGGCCTGATCCCGGCCGCGGTCCTCAGCGAGCGAAAGCGCCTCTTGCGCCGATCGCCTCGAACGGCTCCATGCCGATGCAGGTGCAGATCAGGTGGCGGTCGCCGTGGGCGTTGTCGACCCGGCCGACCGGAGGCCAGTACTTGTGTTCGTCGTTCCACGGTGCCGGGAATGCCGCCTGCCGGCGGGAGTAGGCGCGGTCCCAGTCGTCGGCGCTGATCGCGGCCGCGGTGTGCGGTGCGCCGCGCAGGGGGCTGTCGGAGATCGCCACGTCAGCGCGTTCCACCGCCGCGATCTCGGCGCGGATCGCGATCATCGCGTCGCAGAAGCGGTCGAGCTCGGCCTTCGACTCGCTCTCGGTCGGTTCGACCATCAGCGTCCCGGCCACCGGGAAAGACATGGTCGGCGCGTGGAAGCCGTAGTCGATGAGTCGTTTGGCGACATCGTCGACTTCGACGCCGGAGGCCTTGAAGCCGCGCAGATCGAGGATGCACTCGTGAGCCACCAGCCCGCTGGCGCCACGGTACAGGACGGGGTAGTGGGTTTCGAGCCGGTGGGCGATGTAGTTCGCGTTCAGGATCGCGGCTTCCGTGGCGCGGCGCAGACCGGCAGCCCCCATCATGCGAATGTAGGCCCAGGAGATGGGCAGGATCGAGCCGCTGCCGACGGCCGTCGCGCTCACCGCGCCGACCGTCCCGCTTCCCAGGCTGCCGGCACCGTCTGACTGCCCGATGGACGCGAGGGGGTGCCGCGGAAGGAAGGGCGCGAGATGGGAGGCGACCGCGATCGGCCCCATGCCCGGACCGCCGCCGCCGTGGGGGATGCAGAACGTCTTGTGGAGGTTCAGGTGGCAGACATCGGCGCCGTAGTCGCCAGGCCGGCAGACGCCGACCTGGGCGTTCATGTTCGCTCCGTCGAGGTAGATCTGCCCGCCGTGGTCGTGGACGATGGCGCAGATGTCGCGGATCGCCTCTTCGAACACGCCGTGCGTGGACGGGTAGGTGACCATCAGCGCCGCGAGGTCTTCGCTGTGGGCCTCCGCGCAGGCGCGCAGATCGTCGAGATCGATGTTGCCTTCCTCGTCGCAGGCGACGGCCGCGACCTTCAGCCCGGCCAGCACGGCGCTCGCGGGGTTCGTTCCGTGAGCGGAGGTGGGGATGAGGCAGACGTTGCGGGTCCCCTCGCCGCGGCTCGCGTGGTAGCTCCGGATCGCGAGAAGACCGGCGTACTCTCCCTGGGAACCGGCGTTCGGCTGCAGCGAAACGGCGGAGAAGCCCGTGATGCTCGCCAGCCAGTTCTCCAGGTCGCCGCAGAGCCTCCGGTAACCCGCCGTCTGATCCTCGGGGGCGTAGGGATGCATGTGGGCGAACCCCCGCCAGGTGATCGGCATCATCTCCGCCGTCCCGTTCAGCTTCATCGTGCACGAGCCGAGCGGGATCATGGAGGTGGTCAGGGACAGGTCGCGCGCCTCCAGCCGGTGCAGGTAGCGGAGCAGCTCGGTCTCGGAGCGGTAGCTGCTGAACACCGGATGGTCGAGACAGGGCGTCGTCCGCCGCAGCGCGGCCGGCAGGTGTTCCGTCGCGTCGGTTGAAGACGGGGCCTGAGCCCCGGCGGCGCCGACTTCGGCGAAGGCCGCGAGCACCGACTCGATGTCGTAGTCGGTCGTTGTTTCGTCGCAAGCGACTGAAATGGCGCCCGAGCCCCACTCCCGCAGGTTCAGCTTGCGGCGCCGGGCGGCGGCGATCACCCGGCGCTCCTCCTCGACACTGCCGACCTCGGCGGTCACCGTGTCGAAGAACGTGTCGGAGCGGAGCGTGAAGCCCAGGGCGCGCAGGCGTTCGGCGAGGCGCGCGGCGCGGCGGTGAACCGCCTCGGCAATGGACTCGAGACCTTCCGGCCCGTGGTAGACGGCGTAGAAGCTCGCGATCACCGCCGGCAGCACCTGGGCGGTGCAGATGTTGCTGGTGGCCCGGTCGCGCCGGATGTGCTGCTCCCGCGTCTGGAGCGCCAGACGCAAGGCCGGACGGTGACGGTCGTCGTGGGTGACGCCGACCAGGCGGCCCGGCAGCCGACGCTTCAACCGGTCGCGGACGGCGATGTAGGCAGCGTGCGGTCCGCCGAATCCCATCGGTAGTCCGAAGCGCTGGGTGCTGCCGACCGCGACATCGGCGCCCCAGGCGCCGGGCGCTTCGAGCAGGCAGAGGGCGAGCGGATCGGCGGCGGCGATCGTCATGCCGCCGGCCTCCCGCAGCCGTTCCGCCAGATCGCCGTAGTCGTGGACGCTGCCGTCGGTGGCCGGTTGCTGGACCAGGGCCGCGAACACGCCCTCCGGGTCGAACTCCCCGTGGTCGCCGACCTCGACCTCGATGCCGAGCGGCTCGGCGCGGGTGCGGACCACTTCGATCGTCTGCGGGTGGCAGTCCTCCGACACGAAGAACCGGCCCTGGCGCCGCTTCTCGGCCCAGCACAGGGTCATGGCTTCAGCGGCAGCCGTGGGTTCATCGAGCAGGGAGGCGTTGGCTACCTCGAGGCCGGTGAGGCTGGCGATCATCGTCTGGAAGTTGAGCAAGGCCTCCAGCCGGCCCTGGGAGATCTCCGGCTGATACGGCGTGTAGGCCGTGTACCAGCCGGGGTCTTCCAGGACGTTGCGCTGGATGACCGGCGGCGTGACGCAGCCGTGGTAGCCCATGCCGATGAAGCTGCGCAGCACCTGGTTGCTGCCGGCGATCTCGTCGAGTTCGACGAGCGCCGCGGCTTCGGAAGCCGGGGGCGGCAGTTCGAGGCCGCCGTCGTGTCCTTCGCTGCGGATCGCGGCCGGCACGGCGTCGTCGATCAGGCTCGCGAGCGAGGACTGGCCGAGCGCCCCGAGCATCTCCTCGATCTCGGCGGCCCGGGGTCCGATGTGCCGGTCGGCGAAGGGCAGGGCGCCGCTTGCGGTGGATTCGGACCGTTTCATGGTTCGTTGTGTCATAGCTTGCTGAAGAGCCAGGCCACGTAGCCCCCATAGGCTGCCACGAGCAGCGCTCCCCAGGCCCGCCCGATGCTGCGGCCGTGCCGCAGCAGGTAGACGGCGAGGAACATGAGGAGGCTGAAGGAGAGCATGACCGAGGCGTCCAGCCCCTCGGCGAGGAAAGTGGTTTCGAAGGGGCGTATGAGAGTCGCGGCCGGCAGGACCAGCAGGATGTTGAACACGTTCGAGCCGATGATGTTCCCCAGCACGATGCCGTGGTGGTTCCGGTACGCCGCCACCAGGCAGGCGGCGAGTTCAGGCACGCTGGTGCCGAAGGCCACGACCGTGAGTCCGATGACCGTCTCGCTCACGCCAAGTTCGCGAGCGAGCTCTTCCGCCGCCGGGACCAGGATTTCGGCGGCGCCGACGGCGAGCAGGGCGAGCCCCACCAGGGTGCCAAGGCCGGACCTGAGCCCGCTGACGCCCTGGGGGTCCGTCGCTTCGGCGTCGCCGGCGCGGACCAGCACGATGAGGAAGTACGCCATCAGCGCGAGGAGCACCACGCCCTCGAAACGGCCCAGGCGGCCGAAGGCGGTGAAGATCAGAACGAGCAGGGAAGTGCCCAGCATGAAGGGCAGCTCGCGTCGGACCAGGCGGATGGCCTGGCGCTCGGCGCCGTCGTGGTGGTTGTGGAGAGGCACGACGAGCGCCGAGATGCCGAGGATCAGGCCCACATTGGCGATGTTCGAGCCGACGACGTTGCCGTAGACCAGGCCGGTGGATTCCCGCAGCGCGGCGGCTATCGCCACGCCGAGTTCCGGCGCCGAGGTGCCGAAGGCGACGACGGTCAGGCCGATCACCGTCGGACTGACGCGCAGAACCGCGGCCAGGCCGGTCACGGAACGCACGAGGATCTCGCCGCCGGCCCAGAGCACGGCGATGCCGAGAATGATCAGCAGCAGCGAGATCAAGAGGCAGTCTTCGGTCTTGTCGGGGCGAGCGGTCGGGCAGCTACGGGAAGATACCCGCGGTGCTGTAGGAGGCGGCGACCTTATCGATTGCCAGCACCATCGCGGCCGTGCGCAGGTCGACCTCGGGGCCCAGCTTCTTCCGGTACCGGCGGATGTGGTGGTAGGCGGTCGCCATCGTCTCCTCCAGCCCCGAGTTCACGAGGTCGATCTCGTCCGCTCCCCGGGCCAGGATCCGGACCTCGGCCTGGCTGAAGCTGGCGCCGGTCGCCGAGCTCATCGCGTTCAGCAGGTCCCGGCGCACGCTCTCCTCGAAACGCTTCTGCATCCGTCCGAAGCGGACGTGGGAGAGGTTCTTGAGCCACTCGAAGTAGGAGACCGTGACGCCGCCGGCGTTCAGGTACACGTCCGGAATCACCAGGATGCCGCGCCTGGCCGCCGCGACGCTGGCCGCCGAGGTGGTCGGCCCGTTCGCCGCCTCGGCCAGGATGCGGCAGGAGATGCGGCCGACGTTCTCGCTCGTGATCTGGTTCTCGAGGGCGGCTGGCACCAGGATGTCGCAATCCAGCTCGAGGGCCCGGAGGCTGGGCTCGACGTTGGACGCGCCCGGAAAGTCCAGGATCGATCCGGTCGTCTTGCGGTGTTCGACCACGTCATCGATGTCGAGTCCGCCCGGATCCGCGATCGCACCCTCGAACTCGGCCAGGCCGACCAGCTTCGCGCCGGCGTTCTGCAGGTACTTCGCCGCGTGATAGCCGACGTTGCCCAGCCCCTGGATGACGACCCGTTTGCCGGCGACTCCCGGTTCGAGCCCGAGCTTCGCCATGTCGTCCTCGAACGAGCAGGCTTCGCGGATACCGAAGAAGACGCCCAGTCCGGTCGCCTCGGTGCGGCCCTGAATGCCGCCGTGCTCGACCGGCTTGCCCGTCACGCAGGCGGCGACGTTGACCTCGCCATGCTCGATCTGGGCGTAGGTGTCGGCGATCCAGGCCATTTCCTGCTCGCTCGTGCCGTAGTCGGGCGCCGGCACGTCCTTGCCCGGCCCGATGAAGGACTTGCGCTGGAGTTCGGCGGTGTAGCGCCGGGTCAGGCGTTCCAGCTCCCCCTTGGAGTAGTTCCGGCGATCGATGCAGACCCCGCCCTTGGCGCCGCCGAAGGGAACGTCGACGAGGGCGCACTTGTAGGTCATGAGCGCCGCCAGAGCCATGACCTCGTCCTCGTTCACGTTCAGCGCGTAGCGGATGCCGCCCTTGGTCGGCAGCCGGTGGTGGCTGTGTTCGGCGCGCCAGGCGTGGATGACTTCGATCGTGCCGTCATCCCGCCGCAGCGGGAAACTCATCCGGTAGACCGAGTTCACCCACTTCACCTGCTCCAGCAGAGTGGGGTCGTGGTCCGTGTGCTTCGCCGCCTGGTCGAAGGCGGCGTTCACCTGATCGAAGAACGTCAGGTGTTGTGCGGCCTGCCCTGCTTCCGTTTCGACCGCGGCGACCGTCACTTCGGAATCCTCGTCATCGTCGTGTCCCTCCCTGGAGGTCAACGCTCTCCAGGGGCAACCTAATCCCAGCTACGGCACTCGTCAATCGGAATCTCCCAGTCGCCTCGCTTCAACTGCTGCTTCGGGATAGAAGTTGCTGCGGTCGGCGGTGACGAAGGCGTAGACGCGGATCCCGGCCAGGTGGGCGATGTCCAGTGCCAGGCTCGACGGCGCGCCGACCGCGGCAATCACGGGTATGCCGGCCACCGCCGCCTTCTGGACGATCTCGAAACCGAGACGGCCGCTGACGGCGAGGATCGTGTCGTGCAGGGGCAGCCGGTTCGCCCGCAACGCCTTGCCGATGACCTTGTCGACCGCGTTGTGGCGACCGATGTCCTCGCGAAGCCAAAGGAGTCCGGGCCTTCCTTCGGCGACCTCGAACAGGGCCGCGGCATGGACGCCGCCGGTGTCGCCGAAGAGGCGCTGGCCTTCCTGCATCGCCGCGGGCAGCGACTGGACCAGGAGACGTTCCCGGTCCGGCTCCAGGTCGAGCGGGCGGATCGCCGGCAGCCGCACCCACAGGTCTTCGAGCGAAGGCTTGCCGCAGACTCCGCAGGCGCTGGTGACGCGGAAGGCGCGTTCCCGCTTCATGGTCTCGGCGCGGCGGTTCGTTGCCCGTCGCCCCCCTGCCGAGAGCCGGACATCGACGATCGACCCGGGGACGGCCGGTTCGCCGCCTGGCGCCGGCGCCTCGTCGAGCCGCTGCGCTCCGTCCACGGTCACGTCCTCGACATCGGCAGCCTCCTCGATCATTCCTTCAGCGTGGAGGTAGCCGAGCGCGAGGTCCCTCTCCGCGCCGGGGCTGCGCATCGTCACGACGACGGCCTCGCCGTCGACCCGGATCTCGAGCGGTTCCTCGACCGCCACCACGTCGGGTCCGACGTCGCCCGAGCGCTCGACCAGTGCGCTCCGCTCCGCTGCCGTCTCGGCTCTGGAGGCCTTCACGCGTCGGCTTCCGTTCGCTCGACGCGCACGCGGACGCCGTACTCCGGTTCGCCGGAGTCGGGGTCCAGGGACCAGGGGAGCAACTCCATGCATTCGGGCCAGTGCGCTTCGACGTTGCCGGCCTTGATCGGCCCGAAACGCGCGACGAACTCGATCCGCGACACCGGCGACGAGACGACGACCCGTTGGCCGGCGCCGATGCCGCGCGCCCGTCCATCCTCCGCGTTCATCAGGAGGTCGGAGCGCTCGAGGCCGGTCAGAGGGTCCCGTCCGGCGTGGACCATCGAGTTGAACTGCCGCCCGCGGCGCGTGGAGAGGAAGAGTTCGCCGTCGAGCGGCTCCCGATTCGCCGGCGGTTCGACCGCGTGGAACCTCGCTCGGCCCGACGGTGTGGCGAAGCGCCCGTCCTCGAACAGTTGGGTACCGCCCCACTGGAACTGGTCGCCCTTCCGTTTCAGATTCTCGATCCCGGCGTAGCGCGGCACGGTAGCCGCGATCTCGGTCCGAATGGCCCCTGTGCTGCCGAAGCCGAGGACGCCGGGAGGATCGGGACGAGCCCGGGAGACGACCTCGCACAGCACCTCCCACTCGGGCCGGCACTCGCCGAGCGTTCGGCTTTCGGCACCGTCGTGGCGAATCGAGGGCGAGAACACGATGCGCCGCTCGGTCGTCGTCTCGGTCACGCCGCCGGGGATCTCGTAACGCGTCGTGGCCGGCAGCAGCAGCACGGTGTCGCTCGGTTCGACCAGCATCGCGGTGTTCAGCACGACATCCTGGTGGATCCGGAACGCGGGACGGTGCAGCGCGCGCTCGACGCGATCGCGGTCGGGCGCCGTTTCGAGGAAGTTGCCGCCGACGATCCACCAGGCGTCGATCGCCGCGGCCGCCGCCGCCTCGATCTGCCCGGTGGCCGCCAGGCCTGGGCCGCGTGGCGGCTCGAAGCCCCAGGCGTCCGCCCAGCGGTCGAGGGTCTCCGTGTCCGACTCCGGGGCGCAGCCGACCTCTGCGCCTCCCTGCACTCCGGAGTGGCCTCGAATCGGCACCAGGCCGGCTCCGGCCTTGCCCGGAAGCCCGCGCATCAGGCCCAGGTTGGCGAGCGCCAGGACGGTGTCGACGCCGTGGCGGTGCTGGGTCAGCCCCATCGACCAGACCAGGATCGTCTTCGGCCTGGAGCAGAGAAGCCTGGCGAAGCGCTCCATCTCGGCGCGCGGGACGCCGCTCGATTGCTCGATCGCTTCCCAGGACGTGTCGCGGAGCGCCGCCTCGACCTTCGCAAAGCCCTCGGTGGAGCGCTCGACGAACTCGCGAGCGACGCCGCCCGGAAGGTCGAGCAGCGCCTTCATCGTGCCGTTCAGGAAGGCGAGGTCGCCGCCGGTGTCAACCGCGTACCAGTGTTCGGTGAGGTCGGTGCCGAACAGGGCGCTCGATGCCACCGACGGCACCCAGTAGCGATCGAGGCCGGGTTCCCGGTACGGATTGACGATTGCGATCTCGGCGCCCCGGCGCCGCGCGAAGTGGAGGTACTTGATGGCGACCGGCTGGTTGTTCGGAACATTGGAGCCGAAGAACACGATCAGGTCGGCGTCCAGCCAGTCGCGGTACGAATTCGTGGCGGCGCCGACTCCCAGCGCGCGCCTGAGCGCGATGGTCGATGCGGCATGGCAAAGGCGCGCGGCGGTGTCGACGTGGGGGGTGCCGAGGAAGCGGGCGGCCTTCTGCGCGACGTAGTAGGTCTCGTTCGGAATGCCGCGCGAGGTCAGGAAGAAGGCTGCTCTGGCGGGGTCGCGTTCACGAATCTCGGCGAGGCGGGAAGCGGCGAGGTCAACGGCCTCGGGCCAGCCGATGCGACGGAACCCGGGCTCGCCGGCGCGCCGGACCATCGGGTGCGCCAGCCGCCCGAGGGCTCGCAGTTCCGTTGAACCGCTGTCTGTCAGAGCGCCGGCGTCGGTGAGCACGGCCGGGTCGAGGGCCGGCATCGTGTTCAAGCGAAGCAGATCGAGCCGGACCATGCAGAGATGCACTCCGTCCAGGGTCCAGTCGCGGAGCCCTGTCGTTCCCAGCGCGCAACCGTCGCAGACGCCGTCCCGCAGGATGCGCCACGCGTAGCCGGCTTCGTCCCGGTTCCGCCATGCCACCCTGGCCATTTCCATGTAGTGGCGCGGCTTGGTTTGCCCCAGGCCGAAGGGGGTCCGCAGGCTGGGGCTCACCGGCCGATGATAGAGGAGCAGGAACGTTAGAGTGTCGGTGGTGCGGATCTCCCGAGTCGTCGTCGTCCTGACACTGGCGGTCGTGCCGGCCGCGGCGCTGGCGCAGAGCGGGCAGGCCCAAGTCACACCTGCTTTCGAGTCCGAGGACTTTGCCGTCGCGGTCGATCCGCGGGCCGACGGTTGGGATACCGAGGCACTCAGCGAACAGGCCGAGGCACAGCTCAAGCGCCTTGCCGGGTGGCTGGTGGAGGTCGCTGCGGGCGGAGCGAATGCCATGCCGCCCGGTGAGGTCGGGTCGGTCGTCGATCAGGCCTTCGAGTCGGCGGGTTTCGTGCCCGGCGAACTGGCTGCGCGCTACCGGGGGGCGGCCTTCAACGTCGAGCGCGGGAGCGCGAGTGGCGCGGATATCGGCTACCGCGGCGCGGAGGGCTTCAGGCGCGCTCTCGGCGCTCTCGCCGGGCGGCTGACCGGCGACCGGCCGCGGGCGGACTTCAAGCTGTACTCGATCGATGCCGGGTCGGAAGGGTTCACGACGCTGGCCTACTTCGAGGCGGCGGCGGGTGCGGGCGGCGGCTTCAGACAGTCGAACGCGGTCTGGTCGACCGTCTGGAGGTTGCCGGCGGGCGGCGCCGGCGAGCCCTTGCTGCTGCGGGTCGAGGTGGCCGACTACGAGGAGACCTCGACCCCTCTGGGTCCCCTCTTCGTCGACGTCACCGAGGCCGCGGTCGGCCACAACCCGAGCTACCGGGAACAGCTGCTCCAGCCGCCGGACGCCTGGCTCAACCGGATCACCAAGGCGTCGGGCTACAACAAGACCGGCTGGCAGGGCGTGTCGGTAGCCGACGTGAACGGGGACGGCCTGGAGGACATTTTCCTGCCCGAGCAGGGCGGCCTGCCCAACCGGCTCTACGTGCAGAACCGGAAAGGCACGTTCGACGACCGTTCGGCCGAAGCGGCGGTCGACTTCCTGGAGCGGGCCCTGTCCGGGCTGTTCGTCGATCTCGACAACGACGGCGATCCGGACCTGGTGCTGTCCAGCCGCCCGGCCGTGCTGGTCCTCGAGAACGACGGCAGCGGCGGCTTCGGCCGCGTTCGCCACATCGCCGGCGACATACCGGACAGCAACTCGCTCTCTGCGGCCGACTACGACAACGACGGCGACCTCGACCTCTACGTCTGCGCCTACCGTCGCGCCTACGACGAGCGCGGAGTCGCGAGCCCGGTGCCGTACCACGACGCGAACAACGGCGGCCGGAACGTGCTGCTCCGCAACGACGGCGGCTTCCGCTTCGTCGACGCGACGGCCGGGGCGGGGCTCGACGAGAACAACCGCCGCTTCAGCCTGGCCGCGTCCTGGGAGGACGTCGACGGCGACGGCGACCAGGACCTCTACGTGGCGAACGACTACGGCCGCAACAACCTGTACCGCAATGACGGCGGCCGCTTCGTCGACGTGGCGGGGGAAGCCGGCGTCGAGGACATCTCCTCCGGCATGTCCGTGAGCTGGGCCGACTACAACCGGGACGGGCGGATGGATGTCTACGTCGGCAACATGTTCTCCGCCGCCGGCAACCGGATCACGTACCAGCGGAAGTTCGAGCGCGACCGGCAGCGGGCGGGTCCGCTGGCCGAGGTGCAGCGGATGGCGCGCGGCAACTCCCTCTTCGCGGGCGCCGCGGGCGGTGGCTTCGTCGACCGCAGCGTCGATGCGAACGTGACGATGGGTCGCTGGTCCTGGTCGTCGGTGTTCGCCGACATCAACAACGATGGCTGGGAGGACCTGGTGGTCGCCAACGGCAACCTGACCCAGACGCTCCCCGACGACCTGTGAAGCTTCTTCTGGCGGCAGGTCGTGCCGCGCGCTCCGAGTTCCCCCGATGACCGGTCGCTGGAGCCCTATCTCGAGTCGCTGCGGGCGCTCCACGAGCGGCTGGACGAGGGCCTGTCCTTCAGCGGCAACGAACGGAACTGCGTCTTCCTGAACCCGGGCGAAGCTGGAGGCGCCTTCGCCAACGCGTCGGCGGTGAGCGGCCTGGACTTCCCGGACGATGGCCGCGGCGTCGCTTTCCTCGACCTGGAGGGCGACGGCGACCTGGATGTGGCGATCAGCAACCGGACCGCGCCCAGGCTGCGGCTGATGCGGAACGAGTTGCCGGCTGGCCGGCGCTTCGTGGCGCTGCATCTGGAGGGTGACGGCGCCGGCACGAACCGGGACGCGGTCGGTGCGCGGGTGGAGGTCCCGACGTCGTCCGGCACTCTCCGGCGTTCCGTCCGCGCTGGCGAGGGTTTCCTTTCGCAGTCCAGCCGCTGGCTCCACTTCGGCCTCGGCGACGGCGAGGTCTCGGGTTCGGTGAGAGTCCTTTGGCCCGGGGGCGGCAGCGAGACGTTCGCCGGTGTTAGGGCCGGCGGCCGCTATCGGATCGTTCAGGGCAGCGGCCGAGCGGAGCCGGTGCCGGCGCGGCCGCGGCCGGCAGCGCTCGAACCTCGCGAGCAACAGGTCCCGGCCGCTACCACGGGGTCGCGCGTGGTGTTGGCGCCCCGTCCGCCGGCCCCTTCGTTGACGCTCCGCTTGTTCGACGCCTCGGAGCCGGTGCCGGTCGAGGCGGGGCAGGGCCGGCCGGTGCTGGTCAACATCTGGGCGAGCTGGTGCGTTCCCTGTCGCTTCGAATTGGAGGACCTGGCGGACGAAGCGGATGCGCTGCGCGCCGCGGGCCTGGAGATCGCGGCGCTGTCGACGGACGGCATGGGCGACGTCGCGACGACGACCGAGGACGCGGCGCGGAAGTTCATGGACGAGATCGGTTTTCCGTTCCGTCACGGGATGGCGACCGAGGAGACCCTCGACAAGGTCGAGATCGTCAAGAGGTCCCTGTTCGACCGGCGCTTCCCGCTCTCGCTGCCGTTCTCCATGCTGGTCGACGGCGCGGGCCGGGTCGCCGCCCTCTACCGCGGCGGCGTCACTGCTGCCGATCTGCTAGCTGACCTCGAACTGCTGGACGCGCGGAATGCCGAGCTGCGCGCGGCGTCGGCGCCGCTTGCCGGCCGCTGGTTCACCGAACCGCCCGGCGAGGTGTCGCTCGCCAGCTACGCGCGCTGGTACGAGGAGCACTTTCCCGAGGAGTCGGTGGCACTGCTGCGGCGGTCCGTGGCGGTGGAGCAGGCGCGACTAGACGGCGGTGCCGAGTTCGAGCGGCGCGGAGCGCGGGACCGTCTGTTCAAGTCGCTTCAGCGCCTGACGGTGCTCGAAGGCCGGCGCGGGGACAGTGAGGCCGCGGCCCGGTACGCTCGCGCCGCCTTCGACCTCGAACCCGACGATCCGGCCGCGCGGGCCGCCTGGCAGAACGCTCTCCTCGATGCCGGCGACACCGGCTCGGTGCGGGCGCAGACCGAGGCCGCGCTCGCCGCCGACCCGGGCGACGTGGCGGCCCGGGTGCGCCTTGCCGAGCTGCTCGACGGGGAGGGCCGCACGGACGAGGCCGTGCGGGAACTCGGCCGCGCGGTCGAGCAGAGCCCGCGGGATGTGGAGCTGCGGTATCTCTACGGCCAGTTGCTCGGCAAGGCGGAGCGCCTGCGGGAGGCGATGGAGCAGTTCGCGGCGGTCGTCACCCTCGATCCGCGCCACGTCGAAGCGCACCGGATTCTGGCCGAAGCCGCCGTTCGCAGCGACGAGCTCGGCGCCGCCTGGGGACACTACCGGGCGATCCTCGAAGTCGAACCGCGGGACACGGAGGCGCTCTACGGAGCGGCCCGGATCGCGGCCGCCGCGGGCCGTCTGGAGGAGGCGATCGAGAACTACCGGGCGTTGCTCTCGCACGACCCCGATCACGCCGCCGGCCGCCACGAGTTCGGACTGGCCCTGATCCGCAGCGGTCCGGCAGGCGCCGCCGAGGGCGCGGAACACCTTCGCCGCGCCTACGTCGAGGACCGGAACCTCCTGGCGCGGGGCAACGACATCGCCTGGTCCCTGGCGACCCATCCGGATGCCGGCCGGCGCGACGGCCAGCTCGCTCTCCTGATCGCCCTCGAACTGAACGCGGTCGCCGGCGGCGCCGAGCCGGCCCTGCTCGAGACCCTGGCGGCCGCCCAGGCCGAGACCGGCGACTTCGAAACGGCAGCGCGGACTGTGGAGTCGGCGCTCGAGATCGTCGGCGACCCGCGGAACGACTCACCCGGCCGGGAGCGGTTGCTTGAGCTGCTGAACCGCAGGCTCGAGCAGTACCGGCAGGGCATCCCGGCGCGCTCAGGCCAGTAGGCAGTTCGTTCACACGGCACCTGGAGGTAGGCGCGACATGCCGGCGGTTCACGGCCCGTGTTGCAATGCGATCACTTGGCCAACGACGTGTCCCAATTGTGGGGACCGCGTCTTCTTCTTCAAGTGCGACCATGGCTCCAAGGTCTTCTTCGATGAACTGGGCTCGCCGTGGTTGGTTCACGACATGGAGCTGTGTTGGACGCGGAATCTGAAGCGTACGCGGCGTCCCGATGGCGGTATCGCAGCCGAGTTGAAACGGGGCATCACCGTTCAGCGCCCGCCGACGGGCGAGATCAGTCCCGAGGTCGTAGATGCGGCTCGCAGGAGAGCTCACCGGCCGGATCCCATTCGCAGGGTGGTTCCGGCGCAGCAGGTCGCGGAAGAGGTCGTCGGCGTTCTCCGCGAGCTCCAACCGCGGGTCGACGTGTACGGGAAACTCAAGCTGCCGCGTACCGCGTTCGCAGCCGCGGCTTTGGGAGTCCTAGGCAAGGGCGATTGGGGTCAGGTCACAGTCCACGAGCAGGCGGCTGATGCGATCAACAGCTACACCTTCTGGATGCCGGCCGATCTGCTGCGCCGCTCCGGGAGCGAGAAGGGCCTGACCGTCCTAGTCGGGTTGCGTGTTGTCCGATACTCCCCGGATGGCCGAACGACCTGGGTGTGCGAGGAGTGCGAGGTGCTCAGCTAGGTCGGCTTCTTCGGCTCGCGGGTCGAACGCGTGATGGCAGTGCTCGGCGGCGATAGAGTGTCCTCGTGAGAGAGCCAAAGGAGTCGATCAAAGTGACGGCCCCCGCCGGCACGACACGAAGCAGTCGCCGAGATGCGAAGCAGGCCGACTCGCTCCATGAGGGCGCTCAGCCGACTGTTCAACGTCAGCGTCTGTGTCTTGACGGGAGAGTGGACTGGGTGGTCCAAGCCGACAACGCCGACGTGCTCCCCGCGCTCCCCGACGGGTTCTTTCGCCTGATCTACATTGATCCACCCTTCAACACCGGGAAGGTCCAGCAGCGGAAGGAGATTTCGACGGTCCGTTCTCAGGAAGGCGACCGGGTCGGTTTTGGCGGCCGGCGCTATCGCACGGTCGAGTTGGGTACAACTTCGTACGACGATGCGTTCGACGACTACGTCGCATTCATCAGACCGCGCCTTGAGCATGCGCGCCGACTGTTGACCCCCGATGGCACCCTCTACCTCCATCTTGACTACCGGGAGGCGCACTACTGCAAGGTGCTGCTCGACGGGATCTTCGGACGCGAGTGCTTCGTGAACGAAATCATCTGGGCCTACGATTATGGCGGTCGCTCTCGCCGGAAATGGCCCGCGAAACACGACACGATCCTTGTCTACGCCAGGGATCCCGATCGCTACTTTTTCGACCAGGACGCGATCGAGAGGATTCCGTACATGGCGCCCGGTCTCGTCTCGAAGGCGAAGGCTCAACGCGGGAAGTTACCGACAGACGTCTGGTGGCACACGATTGTGCCGACGAACGGAAAGGAGAAGACGGGGTATGCCTCGCAGAAGCCGGAGGGCATTCTGCGCAGAGTGCTGAGCGCATCGTCGCAGGAGAACGACTGGGTGCTCGACTTCTTTGCCGGCTCCGGCACGACTGCCGCGGTAGCCCGGAGGATGGGCCGGCGCTTCGTCATGGTCGACCGGAACGACGAGGCAATCGCCGTAATGGCGAATCGCCTTGGGACTGAGGGCGTGGGCTACGTTGACGGACGTTTCCGTCGGTTGGCCATCCGAGCAAGTGAATCTGAACAGTTGGGCCTGTTGCGATGACCAAGGCCGTGGAGTCGGTCGCCGATCCGGAAGTGCGTGAACTGGCGCTCTACGCCGCGCTACTCCGCGACGAGTACGTGAAGGACGAGCCCGACCCTTGGCGGGACAGCCCGTTCGGCTGGATCAAGACGCGTCCTTCCAGACAGGTCGGCGCCATCGGCGAGCGCCTGGTGGCGGCATGGTGCGCTGCCAAGGACTTCGATGTCGTCAAGTCTCCCGACTCGGAGGCTGACCGGCTCATTGAGGGCCACCGGGTCGAGATCAAGTTCTCCACACTCTGGAAGTCCGGCGTGTACAAGTTCCAGCAGATCCGCGACCAGAACTACGACTGTGTTTTCGCGTTGGGGATTTCGCCTTTCGATGCACATGCCTGGGTGATTCCCAAGACCGTTCTGAAACAGCACGTGATCGGCTACATGGGCCAGCACACGGGCGCAGCGGCGACCGACACTTCCTGGCTATCGGTGAAGGTGGGCGAGGAGCCGGACTGGCTGGCGGAGTGCGGCGGCTCGTTGGCGAAGGCCCGAGAACTCCTCGCCGCAATGGACTGATTCAGTTCGTTACGGGGCTCACTGCAGCGCTTCCGACTCGTTTTCGATCAGCGTGAAATGGGACGGTCCTGGACCTGCCCGTCCTGATCTGGACCGCTGGTTTAGGGGTTGCCCGTCACCGAAAATCGTGGCTCGGGATCCGTTCCAGGCGGTCGATGGGCCAGAACCTGTCCGCCTTGACGGATAGCGAGCCGTCCTTCTTCTGCAGGACGCCCTCGACGATCAGGCCGGAGGAGGAGACGATCGTGCGGCGGTGCTTCTTGAGCTGGTCGGGCATGACAACGGCCTGGCTCATCCCGGTCTCGTCCTCCAGGGTCAGGAAGAGGAGGCCGCGGGCGGTGCCGGGGCGCTGGCGGACGATGACCGAGCCGGCGGTGCGTACGCGGCGCCCGGCGGGCGACTCGGGGAGCGCCGCGGCGGTCACGACCCGTCGGCGGTCGAGCGCGTGGCGGTAGTACTCCATCGGGTGGGGGCCGGTGGTGATCGAGGTGCCGGCGAAGTCGGCGGCGGTCTCTTCCATGGGCGTCATCTCGTCGAGCGGTGAGGGGGTGGCCGTCGTGAGATCGGCGAACAGGGGACCCTTCGGCTTCTCGACCTGGGCCGCCTGCCACAGCGCGGCGCGCCGCCCGCGCCCCGGCAACGCGCCGATGGACGCCAGCGCAACGAGCTCGTTCCGGCGCAGGCGGCAGCGCTCGGCGAGATCCTCGATGCTCGCAAAGCGCCGCACCGCCTGTTCGGCCTCGATCCGTTCCGCCGCCTCCCGCCGCATCCCCTTGACGTAGCGCAGCCCGAGGCGGATCGCGCCCGCCGGGGGCGGTTCGCCGGGCCGCTCCGCCTCGTCGTCATCCGCCGGCCGGTCCTGCCAGCGGCACCTCACCCCCGATTCGTTCACGTCGATCGGTAGCACGACGCTGCCTGCCCGCTGCGCCTCGCGGACCAGGGTCGCCGGGTGGTAGAAGCCCATCGGCCAGGCGTTCAGGAGCGACAGGAAGAAGGCGGTCGGGTGGTGGCGCTTGAGCCAGGCGCTGGCGTAGGCGATCAGGGCGAAACTTGCCGAGTGCGACTCGGGGAAGCCGTAGAGCGCGAACGAGGTGATCGCCTTGACGATCTGTTCCTGGGCTTCGCCCTCGATGCCGCGTTCGTTCATTCCCGAGCGCAGCCGCTGCTCGATCTCGTGCATGCGCTCGACGGAGCGCTTGAAGCCCATCGCCCGGCGCAGGTCCTCCGCCTCGCCGCCGGAGAAACCGGCCGCGACCATCGCGACCTTGAGGATCTGCTCCTGGAAGATCGGCACGCCGAGGGTGCGGCGCAGGATCGGCTCGAGCAGCGGGTGGGGGTAGGTGACCTCCTCGCGGCCGACCCGGCGCTCGAAGAAGGGATGCGCGATGCCGCCGACGATCGGGCCGGGCCGGATGATCGCGATCTGGATCACGAGGTCGTAGAACCTGTACGGCTTGTGGCGCGGCAGGGACGCCATCTGCGCCCGGCTCTCGATCTGGAAGACGCCGACCGTGTCGGCGCGGCAGATCATTTCGTAGGTTGCCGGGTCGTCGGGCGGCAGGTGGGCGAGGTCGACCTCCTTGCCCTCGTGCCGGCGGATCAGGGGCACCGCCTCTTCGAGCGCGTTCAGCATGCCGAGGCCGAGCAGGTCGACCTTGATCAGCCCCAGGTCGGCGCAGTCGTCCTTGTCCCACTGGACGATGACCCGGTTCTCCATCGCCGCCGGTTCGAGCGGCACGATCTCGTCGAGCCGGCCGGCGCAGAGCACCATGCCGCCCGAGTGCTGGCCCAGGTGGCGGGGATGGTTCTGGAGCTGCCGCCACAGGCGGACGAAGATCCGGATGCGCCGGTCACGGGGGTCGAAGCCGAGCTCGGTGAGCTCCTCGTCCATCTGCTTGCTGTCGCCGCGGGAGAGGTCGTAGTGCCAGTGGCCGAGCCCCTTGGCCAGGCGGTCGACCTGGGACTTCGAGCAGCCCAGCGCCTTGGCCGCCTCGCGCGCGGCCATGCGGTCGCGGTAGGTGATCACGTTCGCGGTCATCGCCGCGCCGTGCCGGCCGTAGCGCCCGTAGACGTACTGGATCACCTTCTCGCGCTGGTCGCCGGACGGCAGGTCGAGGTCGATGTCCGGCCACTCGCCGCGCTCCTCGGACAGGAAGCGCTCGAACAGCAGGTCCATCTTCACCGGATCGACCGCGGTGATCGAGAGCGCGTAGCAGACGGCCGAGTTGGCGGCCGAGCCGCGGCCCTGGGCGAGGATTCGCTGCTCCTTGCAGTAGCGGACGATGTCCCAGACGATCAGGAAGTAGCCGGCGAGGTCGAGCTTCTCGATCAGCGCGAGCTCCTTCTCGAGTTGCGCTCCGGCCCTGGCGGTCAGCGGCCGGAAGCGTTCCCGGGCTCCCTGCCAGGTCAGTTCGCGGAGATGGGAGATCGGCGTTTCGCCGTCGGGCACCGGGTAGTCCGGGAAGCGGTAGCCGAGGTCGGCGAGGGTGAAGTCGAGTTCCGCGGCCAGTTCGTGCCCGGCGTGGACGGCCCGGGGCAGATCGGCGAACAGGCGGTGCATCTCCTGCGGGCTCCTGAGGCGGCGCTGGCGCTCGCGAGCGAGCCGGGCGCCGGCGTCGTCGACCGTCACGTGGTGCCGGATCGCGGTCATCAGGTCGTGGAGGGGCTTGTCGGCGGCCGCGGCGTAACGCACGCCGCCCGTGGCGACGACCGGCACGCGAAGGCTGTCCGCCAGCCGGACCAGGGCCTGGTTGCGGTGCTCTTCGGCACGGATGCCGTGGCGCGAGAGTTCCACGTGCAGGCGGCCGGGGAAGACGGCGTGCAGCCGTTCGAGTTGCTTCCCGGCCGCTTCCAGCCCTTCCCGTGCCAGCGCCCGTCCGACCGGATCGGTTTCGGCGCCGGCCAGGCAGTGGAGGCCTGCCGCGTGCTCCTCGAGCAGCGTCCAGTCGATCCGGGCCTCGCCCTTGGGGTGGTTGAGCGCGCCGGCGGTCAGCAGGCGGCAGAGGTTGCGGTAGCCCTGCCGGCTTCGCACCAGCAGGTTGACGCGGGTCTCCTGGTCGTCCAGGGTCGGCCGCTCTTCACGCTGGCGTGACACCGCGGACGCCTGCGGCCGGTCGATCACCGCCTCGGCGCCGACCAGGGCGCGGATCCCCGCCTCGCGCGCCGCCTTGTAGAAGCGCGGCGCGCCGGAGACGCCGTTGCGGTCGAGCAGGGCGACCGCCGGCAGCCCCAGCGCTGCCGCCCGCGCCACCAGGTCCTCGGGCTGCGACGAGCCGCGCAGGAAGGAGAACGACGACGCTGCGTGGAGTTCGGCGTAGGGCGGGGGCGGTCCGCGTCGGCGCTTCGGCGGAGTCCGGAACCGTCGCCGTCGGAGTTGCTCCTTGACCGCGCCCGGCGCGGCGTAGCCGGGGTTCGGCTCGCCGCGAGCGTCGAGCAGGTCGTTGCCGCCGCGGTCGCCGTAGCCGCTGCCCTTGCGCACGGAGCCGGAGAGCCCCATGTTGCGGGCCGGTACGTCGACCTTGGGTTTGGGGGAATCGTCTCCGGCCATCCGTCAAGCGTAAATCAGGCGGTAACGGAAGGCAAGATAGTGGAAGCACATCTGCCCGCGCTGTGGCAACATGGGAAGGTGAGCTTGGTACAGCGGTTTCACCAGATTCACGCCGTTGAGCAACAGGAGATGTGAAAGTGACGAAGTACCTGATCGAGGCGAACTACACTCACCATGGCGTCCAGGGCCTGATCCAGGAAGGCGGCAGCAGACGCCGGAAGGCGCTCAGCGAAACCGTGGAGGGCGCGGGCGGCACGCTGGAGGCCATCTACTACGCGTTCGGTGGCGCCGACCTGCTCATGATCGTCGACCTTCCGGACAACGAGGCCGCGGCCTCGGTCTCGCTGACCCTGAACGCTGGCGGCGGCATCAAGGTGGCGACGCGCGTCCTGATGACGCCGGAGGAGGTCGACGGCGCGGTCGCAAAGAGCGTGCCCTACCGCGCGCCTGGCGCTTGAAACCCGAGCTGGTGCAATCCCTGGACGGTCAGGGCGCCCGCAGCGGTTGACGAGCCCGGTAGAGAGCGAGGCGATCGAGCCGCTGCGGCGAGTTGCCGCCGGCGGCTTGCCGTTCCGCTTCCAGCGCCCGTTCCTGCCAGTGCACGGCGTCGTCGAACCGTCCGGCTTCGGCCAGGGCCATCGCCAGGGTCTCGAGGTGATCGAGCGCCGGCTGTTCGTCGACGACGGATTGAGCCAGCTCGACTGCCCGGGCGCCGTCGCGGACCGCGTCGTCGGGGCTCACTGCGAGTAGCCGCGCCAGCAGGTGGCGCGTGGCGACGTCGCCGGGGAAACGTGCCGACGTTTCGTCGAGGGTCCGCCGCGCCTCCGCGTAGCGGCCGCTCTCGAACAGCATGAGTCCGAGATTGAAGCGCGCCTGCAGATCGTCCGGCGTCAGGGCGACCAGGGCCTGCAACTGGACGGCTGCGTCTTCCGTTCGGCCGGCGCCGACCAGCACCGCCGAGAGCATCCGTCGCGCCTCGATCACTCCGGGGTCCAGGGCGACGATCTGCTCGAGTTCCTCGACGGCGCCGGCCGTGTTGCCGGAGGCGGCCCGCATCTGCGCCCGTTGCAGGCGCCAGGAGAGGTTCTCGGGCACGAGGTCGGCTGCCCGCTCGAGGTGCCGGGCGCCTTCGGTGCGGCGGCCCTCGCGAGCGAGGAACATCGCGAGAGCGAAGTGCGCCCCTGGGTGTTCGGGGTTGAGCGCGATGGCCCGGCGAAGGTGCCGTTCGCCGCGCCCGGCATCGCCGAGAGCGAGCAGTGAGCCAGCCAGGCGGAAGTGAGCCTCCTCGTCCGTCTCGTTCGTGGCGAGGATCTCCTCGTAGAGCGTGACCGCTCGCTCGTGGTCGCCTTCCGCGGCGGCGGCCACTGCGCGGTCGAGCGGCAGCGTCACGTCCTCTTCGAGCGGTCTCAGCCTGTCGAGCAGCGGGTCGTACATCGGGATCAGGACGTCCCGGTTCAGCCGCCACGCCTCGGCGGCCCGGTCGGCGTCTCCCAGGGCACGGTAGGCGAGCCCGACGTGGTGATTCGCCTCGCTGCCCTCGGGCTGGGAAGCGGCGACTTCCTGGAAGATCCGGAGTGCCTTCGCCGGGTCTTCCCGTTCCAGGGCGATGTAGCCCATCCCGACGCGGGCCGTCGCGCTCTCGGGATAGGCGGCGATGGCCGCCTCGTAGGCGGCTTCGGCGTCGTCGACGTCGCCGGCCGCGACGTGGAGCTCGGCCAGACGGATCAGTGTTGGCGGGTCGTCCGGCCGGATGACCAGCGCCTCTTCGGCGCTCGCGCGGGCCGCCTCCAGGTCGCCGGTCGCGATGTGGAGCAATAGCTCGAAGTAAGCCCACTGGAAGTCCGTGGGCGCCAGTTCCCGGAGTTGCTCCAGGCACGCCGCCGCCGCTTCATGAAACTCGTAGTGCAGGTAGCGCGCGCAGAGATCGCCGAAGGTGTTCGCCGCCAACTGCGCCTGCATGGGCTCCGCTGCGTGGTCGAGGGCATTCGCGGTCAGCGCCCGGTAGTCCCGAAGCCGCTGCGCGTCGACCGCGGGAACCTGCGACAGGTTCGGCTCCGGCACCTGGCTGAGCACCAGAGTCTCCTTGACTCGGCGGATCTCCAGCAGCTCGGCGAAGTCCTGCGCGGCAGCGGGTAGCGGGCCGATCAGCAGAACCGCGACGATGGCAGATCCCGTCCGGCACGGGTAGGCGACCTCGAACAGCTTCACGAAGTGGAGCCTATCGACCGAGGTCATGGAATCATCGGCGCCATGGACCGCGAAGCCCTCGATCGCGCCCGGCGCAAGGCGGAGGCCATCGGTGTCGCCAACGTACAGCGGCACATCTTCCTTTGCTGTGACCAGACGAAGCCGAAGTGCTGTGACCGGGAGGTGTCGCTCGAGTCCTGGGACTACCTCAAGCGCCGCCTGGTCGAACTGGGGCTCACCGACTCCGGGACGGTGATGAGGACGAAGGCGAACTGCCTGCGCATCTGCGACGCCGGCCCGGTCGCGGTCGTCTACCCGGAGGGCGTCTGGTACTGGGGCTGCACGCCGGAGGTCCTGGAACGGATCATCCAGGACCACCTGATCGGCGGCCGGGTGGTGATGGAGCAGGTGATCGGCGGCCAAGCGCCTCGGCCCGCTCCGTTGGCCGATTGAGGTGTGCCGCCGCCGGTGCGGTTGCTCTCCAGCCTGGCTTGAGGGCTACTTTGTAGCGGTCTGCCTCACTTTTTCTGTAGCTGATAAAAGTTGGACAACTTCCTATAAGTGACCCGCAACCCCACAAACTTGTAGCGGTCTGCCTCACTTTTTCTGTAGTCGCTAAAAGTTGGGCAACTTCCTATAATCGGCCGATGGACCCGACTCACAACCCCTATAGCCCTGGCGCGGGAAGCCCTCCGCCTGCCCTTGTAGGCCGCGACGCCGAGCTTGAGGCGGTCCGTATCGCCATCGAGCGGCTTCGTCTGGGCCGCTCGGCCAGGAGCACGATCCTGACCGGGCTTCGCGGGGTCGGCAAGACGGTCCTCCTGCAGGAGTTCAGCCGGTTGGGGCAAGAGCGGGACTGGGTCTGCCGACCGCTCGAGGCTGGCCGTGGCATGAGCCTTCCCAACGCCATGGCCGACCTGGTTCGCAAGGTGCTCCTGCGTCTTTCTCCGGCTCGCGACCTGGCCGACCGCGGGCGCCGCGCGCTCGGAGTGCTCAAGTCGTTCCAGATGAGGTGGAACCTCCCGGATGGAAGCGATCTGACCGTCGGCCTCGATTCCGTACCCGGATGGGCGGATTCCGGGCTCCTGGACGAGGATCTGGCCGGTCTCTTCACCGAAGTCGGCGAGGTCGCCCGGGAGCGAGGCCGCGGCGTGCTCGTCACGCTCGACGAGGTTCAGTATCTGAAGAGCGACGACCTAGGCGCGCTGATCGTCGGTTTGCACCAGATCAGTCAGAACCAGTTGCCGTTTCTGCTTGTCGCGGCTGGCTTGCCGTCGGTGCCGAAGCTTGCCGCGGAGGCCAGATCCTATGCCGAGCGTCTGTTCGACTTCCGGACGATCAACAGCCTAGGGGAGGATGATGCCAGAGCTGCCCTGGTAGAGCCGGCAGAGCAGGAAGGAGTTGCTTGGGAGGACGAGGCGCTGGACCGGATCGTCGCCGAGACGAGGGGCTACCCCTACTTCGTCCAGGAGTTCGGCAAGCAGTCATGGGACGTGGCCGAAGGCGCCGACAGAATCACCGCCGCCGATGTCGACGCGGGCGTTCCGATCGCGGTCGATGAGCTGGACACGGGGTTCTTTCGGGTCCGGGTCGATGGGATGGGCGATGCGGAACTTGAGTACCTGATCGCCATGGCTTCTCTTGGAAGGGGGCCGCATGCTTCCGGCCGGGTTGCCGCGGCGATGGGGAAGGACACGCCGGGCGTCGGAGCTCTGCGCCACAAGTTGATCGAGAAAGGGCTCTGCTATTCGCCCCGGTACGGCGAGATCGACTTCACGGTGCCCTTGTTCGACGATTTCGTGCGTCGTCGGTTGGGCGCTCCGCGGTCGGACATGGCGTGAAGTGGGCCGGTCCAGCCGGCTGTCTGTAGCGATCTGTCCAGTTTGTATCGAGAATCGATAAAGGCCGTACAGAACTCTACAAACCCGCGGTCTGCCCGCCAGTCTGTCCGGACACGCGGGACGTCGCGTCCCGTCTCAGTCGTAGACCCCGTCCGCGAACCACCGTTCCGACATCCGGTCCCGATAGATCCGGCACACGGCGCCGCTTCGCAGTTCCACGTCCCAGTAGTCCCGCAGCGCCGGGGCCTTCCGCCACCAGCCTTCCTCGATCTCCCAGGGACCAGCAGCGACACGCACCGTGCCCTCGATGCGGACGTGGCGCTCCTCGGTAGGCAGGGGGTTGATCTGTAGCGGTGCGGGGCAGGGTGCGAGGCCGTCCGTCTTCTCGCTCTCCGCGGTCAGCACCTCGACCTCGACCGGGGGCCGCAGGGTCCGGACCGCCAGCATGCCGCGGCCCGGCCTCGGCTCGAGCCTTATCCGCGGCGGCGGGGGCGGGTCGAAGTCGGCCAGCCGGAAACGCTCCGGCAGGTGGCCGTTCCGGGTGCGCGGCGAGCCGACGCGGTTCGGTCCGAGCAGGGCGAGCAGCCGCGCGGTGACGGCGGCGAGGCGATCGGGCGACAGGGCGGCCGGCCCGAGCAGGCTGAGCTGCGCCTGGCGCGGAACGTCGGGATGGGCGAGCAGTTGCATCGACGTGATCGGCGCTCGCGGCGGCTCGGCCTCCAGGTGAAGGCGAACGAGCGACAGCAGCGTCCGCGCCTCGCGCGTGGGCGCCGGCAGCTCGATCGCCAGTTCGTGGAGGCCCTCGGGTTCGAGCTTGAGCGACAGCTCGAGCCGCTTGCAGCCCATGCCCCGGGCCTCGAGCCGGGAAGCGACCCGTTCCACGGCGCCGCGGGTGACGAACAGGAACGGTTCGAGGTTGTCGATCGGCCACTCCAGGGTCTGCGCCTCGCGGAAGGTGGGCGCCGGCGGAAGGGGAGTGAGCGGCTCCGGGTCGAAGCCCTGGGCGGCGGCATGGAGCGCCGCTCCACGCTCGCCGAGACGGCTGTGGACCTCGGCCGCCGGCAGGCCGGCCAGGTCGCCGACCGTGCGCAGGCCCCAGAGCTTTAGCGTGTGGAGGATCTCTTCGTCGTCGCCGACCTCCGCCGAGCTGGGGCCGCGGCCGTTGCCCTCGCACAGGGACGTGAGCGGCAACGGTGCCAGGAACCGTGCCTCGCCGCGGGGCGCCACGACGTTCGGCGACCGCGGCAGGGCGGCCGCGGCCCGCGCCGCGAGCTTGCTGCCGGCGATGCCGACCCTGCCGGGAAGGCCGGCGGCGTCCATGTCCCGCATGATCGACTGGCCGAGGCTGTGCTCGTCGTTGTCGGCGCCTGGGGGTAGCAACGAGTGAGCGGCGCCTCGATCCCGGCCGCGTCCCCTGGCACCGTTCCCTGCGCATGCCGGGCTGATGCCGGCCAGGTCGAGATAGGCCACGCCTTCGCCGCCGTCCTCGACCCGGGGCGAGAAGGCGCCCGCGATCTCGAGCAGCACCTCCTGCGCGGTGTGCTCGCGCTCCGGGTCGCGGACGCGGTCGACCAGTCCGGATTCGATGTTGCGTGCCTGGGCCACGGTCAGCCCCGGCCGCACTCCGGCTCGCCGCGCCAGTCGGGAAGCGGCGACGATCCGTGCCGACGGACCTTCGTGGACTACTACCGCTTCGCGGGCGAGTTCCGGCGCTCCCCGCAGGTAGGCGGCAAGCGGGAACAACGCCGCCTTCATGCAGGCGATGCGGGACTTGCGTTCAACCGGCATGGTGCGTTCCGTGGCCGCAGGCGGCCAACGGGCTGTGACCCTCAGAAGCCGCCTTCAGGCAAGCGATGCGTACCTTCCTCCTAGCCGGCACGCCTCAGAACCTCGACCGGCGTATCGGCGCGGCGGCGCGCCGCCCGTGGAAACGGCACTCCGGGCAGGGGGCGCCGCAGGCTGCCGGTGAGCGCGCGCAGTTCGATGTCGGCCGCGGCGCCCGGCCGTTCACCCCGCGACTTGGCGAGCTCGAGCCGGGTCCTGAGCCCGTCGAGCAGGCGCGGGCTTCCCGGTGCGGCCTGCGCCCAGAGGGCGCGGACCGGCGACGTTCGGGATCCGAGATCGAGAACCTTCTGCGGCGCCGTGCCGCCGGCGCGGTACGGCGTCGCGATCAGCAGCGCCGCTTGGTGGTCCTCCGCTGTCCGCCGCAGTCGGAGCCACGCCGACTCCTTGCCCCGGCCGCCGGGAACCGGCGGCAGCCCGAGGTCGAGCACGACCAGGGGAAAGCCGCCTCCGATCAGCACCTCGGCGCTGCCCAGCGCCTGCTTCAGTCGCTCAGGCCGTGCCCAGAGCAACCGTTCGAGGTCGACCCCGGTACGCGCCGCCGCCTGCGGATCGAAGTGGTCCCCCAGATCGACCAGCGCCGCCGATTCCCCGCTCTCGGTGGCCCCGGCCAGCAGTTCCAGAACCAGGGAGAAGCGGCCGCTGCTGCGGGGACCGACCAGCTCGATCGTCTGCCCGCGACGGATGCCGCCGTCCAGCAGGCGGTCGACGTCCGCGAGCCGCGTGGCGAACACGTCGGCTTCTACTTCCTGGATTCCGATCGGGTCGTCGCCGCTAACCAGATCCCGCCCACGCCGGATCTGGCGCACGAGCGAGCGTGGCCACTGCGGGTCGGTGAGAGCTGCGGGCAGGGAAGTCACGGCGCCGTGAAGCGGAAACGAGAGAGAAGATGTGGAAGTGGGAAGAGACCATCTTAGCGCAACTAAGGCGTAAACTGGAAGCTCACCTGTTGTGGCGTTGCCGCCGCAGGTAGCGAGCCAGGATGGCCGCTGCAAGCCCCTTGATAAGACTTGAGGGCGAACTTTGAATAGGAGGAACCCTTATTCAAAGTTCCTGCGCAAGCGCGTCAGCGCAGCCGCTGGAGGAACCACCAGTGGTGGCCCTCGGGATCCCGGGCGCCGTAGCTCCGGTCGACCCAGTAGCCCTCGCCGTAGTCCTGAGTTGCCGGCTCGACCGTGATCTCGGCGCCGGCCGCCCGCGCCCGCTCACAGTGCGCGTCGACGTCGTCGACATACACGGCCAGGGACTGCGTGTTCGCGCCGCCGACCGTCCGCGGCGACTGCTGGTAGGCCCGATCCGGCTGCAGGCCGGTCTGTCCGACCATGATGAGCCCGCCGTCCAGGACGAGCTGCGAATGGACGATGCGCCCCTGGTCGTCCTCGACCCGCTCCTGCACCTCGAACCCGAAGGCCCGGACCAGCCAGTCGATCGCTGCCGCCACGTCGTCGTAGAAGACGGATGATGAGATTCGCGGCCAGCCTTCAGGTGGTTTCTTCATGGGGGTTCTCCCGAGTCGTGACTCGCCGACCTTATTCAGAGTTCCTGCACAGGGAGGCGATCGGCCACTCTGTGATAAAAGTTGCGGCCTAACTCTTCACAGGGAAGGGTCTTGTCGTCATGGAACGCCCAATGCCGGGTCGCTACGAAGTCACTGTCGCGGAAGGCGAGCAGGTCCGGGCCTTCATTCCGGCGCCGCTGCCTCCGCGGCCGCCACTGAACCTGGAAGGCGATCTGCTGCGGTCGCTGGAGGCCGCCGGTCTCGCTCTCGGACGTCTGGAGGGAGCGAACCAGCTCTTGGAGCCGGCGCTCCTGGTGTACTCCTACGTTCGCAAGGAGGCGGTGCTGTCGTCCCAGATCGAGGGGACGCAGTCGTCGCTCTCCGATCTCCTGCTGTTCGAACTCGACCAGGCGCCGGGCGTTCCTCGCGACGATGCGGCGGAGGTCTTGCGCTACGTAGCCGCCATGGACCACGGCCTGAGACGGCTTGCCGAGAACTTCCCGCTCTCGAACCGCCTGATTCGGGAGCTGCACGGCATCCTGCTGTCCACCGGCCGCGGCGCCAGCAAGGACCCGGGCGAGTTCCGCCGCTCCCAGAACTGGATCGTTGGTAGCCGTCCGGGCAACGCGGTCTTTGTTCCGCCGCCACACCTTGCCGTACCTGACTGCATGGCCGAGCTCGAGCGCTTTCTGCACGCGGAGGACGACGGTCTGCCGATCCTGGTGCGCGCCGGCCTTGCCCACGTGCAGTTCGAGACCATCCATCCCTTCCTCGACGGCAACGGCCGCGTCGGTCGTCTGCTGATCACCCTCCTCCTCTGCGAAGCCGGCGTCCTGAGCCAGCCGATGCTCTACCTCAGCGCCTACTTCAAGCGCCACCGGGACCGCTACTACGAACTGCTTGACCGCGTTCGGCAGACGGGCGATTGGGAAGCCTGGCTGGCGTTCTTCCTTCAGGGCGTTCAAGAGACCGCCGAGAACGCCGCGGCCACGGCCCGACGCCTGACCGAGCGCTTTGCGGCCGACCGGGAACGCCTGGCGACCGAGGGCCGCAAGGCTGGTTCGGCGCTCCGCGTTCACGAGGCCCTTCAGGAACGACCGATCCTCTCGATCCCGGAAACCTGCAAACGCACGCACCTCGCCTTCCCGACCGTTTCCGCCGCGATGCGGCTGCTGGAGACAGCCGGACTCGTGCGCGAGATCACCGGCTTCAGCAGGAACCGCGTGTACGTGTACAGCGAGTACCTGAGGATCCTGAATGAGGGTGTGGAAGGGGAGTGAAGACCGACGTGGGAGTGTTCGCGTATGCGATTGAGGGGCGTTTCATTCAATAATTGGCTGCGGAGTCATGCTCACAAGAAGCGCAAGGAGCGATGGCTGCGAGAGCTCTATCCGTGGCCTGTGTTCGCACAGGTCCACTGCGACCGGGAGCATCTCGGAGTCCCCCAGCGCATCCGGTACGACGGTGCAGCGTACGAGGCAACTCTACGGCGCATTGAGTGGCAGTGTGACCACCAGACATACCGCTACCGCATATTCGTCGAGTCCGAGGGCCTGGCATGGCATTCGCGCCCGTTCTCGGACGAGTACGACATGTGCGGCACGCGTGATGGGCGCTTCAAGACGTTGTTCCATCGGAAGAAGAAGGAGCCTCTGGAGAGAATCGCCAGAGCATTCTTCGGCCGGAGATGGTCAGACCTCTCGCGCCACGACTTCAGGAGTCTGGCGGTGTCTCGATACCTTGCCGCCAGCGTCGTGTGCCAGGTGGCCGAGAGAGCGTACGGCCACGTGGTTCTTGCGGACTATCCGGCCGCGAGAGTCGCGGGAGGCTACTCGCCCATGCTCGCGCACGGTTCCGCTCTCTGGCTGGGGTACCGTTTCTACTCGGAGGACGCGTACGCTTGGGCCCGAAACTGCGCGGGCGAAGCCTCGGAAGTTGTCGCTTTCTATTTCGCGGATACGAGATACCAGTTCAGAACGGATCTTCCGCCTGGCTCGTCGGTGCGTCCGGTATCCGAAGTGGACTCGGAGGTCGGAGGTGAGCACCGTGAGTTGATACTGGCATTGATGCGACAGTTGGAGCTTCCGCCCGAAGATACGCCGCTGTCGAGTCTGGAGGAGATGGTACGCGGTCGTTCGACGGTGTCTGCGGTGCATGTGTCCGAGTCGGACGTGAACGAAGCTCACGCCGCGCTACGGAGGCCATGTGAGTCGAAGGCGGAACTGCGCTACCAGCTAGCTGGCGGTGTCTTGCTGAATGCCTGGATCGAGAATGAGCGCGCACGTGGCTTCCCTCAGCGGAAGAAGTTCTATGCCTTCAAGCAGCGAATCGGCGAACTCTTTGGTTGGGCCGAAGCCAGGGAGCTCCCTGGGGTGGCGCTATGGGTAGAAGAGGATGCCCGCTCATCACACCCACTGGCGTTTCTCCGGATCGATGGCGTGGATTTCAGCTTTCATGCGGTGCCGGGCGTCCAGGACCGACGATTTGCGGATCGGGAACGACTGACTTGGTCCGGTGTGCGGCTGAAGCCGATCGCGCCGTTGGTTCTCAGGTGGGCTCGCTTGTTGATGGAGGCGGAAGCGCCTGGATGAGTGTATTCAGTTGCCACCACGCCGAATCGAGGCTTATCGGCGGCTCCGGAGAAAGGCGAAGCGTGCGGGAGGGAGGAGTAGCGCCTGCTACCGTTCTCGCGCGTCTACAGCAGGTGCCCGAGGCTCTCGAACGATGCGCAGCGGCGACCTGTAGGCCGCCTACGCGGCCCTGGATGCGTCCCGTTCTCGCGCCACCGCTGCTTCGAGATGTGGCGGCGGTTGCCACAGGCATTCCATGACATAGGGCAGGTCGAGCGGCTTGCCGTCCCATGTCGGCATGGATTCCTTTCCCGTGATGAGAACTCCGGAGTCTTCCAGTTGCTCAACCAGTTCGCGGGCAGCGTCGAGGCCGACCGGAGGCGGCGCCGGACTCCGTTCCAGCGGCCGTCCACGAGCATCAGTGAACTGCACAGCGCCGTCCCCGGCCAGTCGCACTCCGAAGCCGCCTTCGTGGAGCAGGCGATGGTGCCGCCGGCAGAGCAACACGAGGTTCGCGAGCTTCGTCTCGCCGCCGTCGGCCCAGTGGACGATGTGGTGGGCGTCGCAGTGCTTCGAAGTACAGCCGGGGAAGCGGCAACCCTGGTCGCGGAACTCGAGAGCACGCCGGATGGGTGGTGGAATCGTTCGCGTCTTGCGGCCGACGTTCAGGATCTGGCCCCATCGGTGGGCCATTCGTACCTTGCCGCTGTCACAGGCGATGCGCCGGGCTGTTTCCGCGGAAACAGGGACATGAGAGTCCCCGAGCCAGGCACCGTGACGGCACGACGGCCCGGCATCCGGCTGGGACTGGTCGCTATCACGGGTTGCCGCTCCGAGTTCGCGCGCGTGAAGCCTGGTAGGCGCTTCCGCGGAAGCGCCTATGGCTACTGCTTCGGCGGCGCTCTGCCCATGCGCCTGCTGCGTTTCCGCAGAAACGTGGGCAGCGAGTGTTTCCGCGGAAGCGCAAGATGCGCACCCAATCGTCGGCGCCTCGTCCGAGCTCGTCAGCTCCTCCTCGCTCACATGGACCACGACTTGGTACCGGTCGCCGCTCGAACCCGGGTCGAGCCCGCCATTGAGCGCGCTCTCCGCGACCAGAGTCAGCGCGTCGGCTCGCACCTTGCCGGCCGGTGGCCGGTCCTCCTGCTGTTCAGCGTAGAGCTTCTCGCCCGCCGCCTTGAGCGCCTTCATCAGCACTTCGCCCGCTTCGGGCGCGAGCCGACCGCGGATCACGAACATGCCGTTCTCGTCGACGTGTGTCGTCACATGGCTCGACGCGTCGCGCAGTTCGTCGTCCGCGGCCTCGACCGAGCGGTCGATCCTTCGCCACCCCCTGACGACCCGCTCGATGTGGGCTGCTGTCCCTGCCCTGCCGAGTTCGACCAGTTCCTTCTCCGTCTCGGGCCGGGCGACACGGGTCAGGGCCCTCACCTTCGAGTACGAGAGCTCGCCACGCTTCATCGCTTCGCTGATCAACGGAAGGCCACCCAAGGCCCGGGCCACCCGGACTTTCTCCCGGGCAGCGCTGGGCGCCAGGCCGATGCGCCAGGTGAGCCATCGGGCGCAGTTGAGAAAGCCACAGTTCCAGCCCTCCTCCTCATCGAACTTGCGGATCAGGACGAGCAGATCGTAGGTCGCCGCGTCGATGCGTGCGGCAAGCGTGGCGATCTCCTCACCCATTCGTTCCTTTGCGCTCATGCCGGGTTCTTTGTCAATCATACGGCTGTCATCCGTGTTGGGACCTGATGGTCAGATTGGCACGTGTCGGAGGCCGCCGAACCGGCCCTTCGGGCCTCTCGCGAAGAGAGTCAACCTATCACGATGAGGGATGTAAACACAAGGAAATCCAAAGCAATGGAGGCGTGCCTCCGTCTTCCCGGAGGCGGCCGACCACGGTGCTGACAGGGTGGCGACAGCGTGGCGTCGCCACGCGGAAGAAGTGGGAAGAGAGTGGGCGGGCGACGGATCGGATCCATCCGCAGCACTTGCTTCCGGCGGGCAAGGGCCTAGACTCCACGCTTCATGGCTGAGAGCGCTACGACGACACGGCCGCCCATTCTGACCCCAGTGAGAAGCCGTTGACAGGCCAGCTCTTCACCCACTACTTCCTCACCGAGGGCATTCGCGAGACTCCCGAGTGGCGGGAGTCCCTCCGGACTCCGGAGGCCCTCGGGAAGTTCCAGACCAGCGTGGCCGAGCGCTTCGCCAGCATCAGTCGTTTCAGCGCCCCAAACGAGGCGGTGACCGAGGAGGAGCTGATCAGGCCCGTGCTCAGGTTGCTCGGATGGGCGGACTATCTGCCCCAACAGGAAGCGGCGCGGGGCGAGGACGTTCCGGACCACCTGCTGTTCGAGGACTCCGAATCGAAGGCGCGTGCCGCCGAGCGGACGGTCCCGGACGACCGCTACGTGGACGCCCTTGCGGTCCAGGAGAGCAAGCGGTTTGGCCTGCCCCTTGATTCGCGGGATCGTTCCGATCGCGTGGTTCTCGGCACGCCCCACGGGCAGATCCTCCGATACCTCGCGACCGCGTACAGCGTGTCGGATGGCCGCATCTGCCGGGGCCTTCTGACGAACGGTCGGGTGTGGCGGCTCTACGACCACCAAGCCCGCCCGCGTGCGAGCGGCTACTTCGAAGTGGACTTGGGCGTCATCCTCGAGAGTGGGGACGAAGACGCGCTGAGGAGCTTCCTCCTTCTCTTCGGGCGGAACGCGTTCGTTCGGCGGGCGGGCGCCAGGGCGAACTTCGTCGACCTGGCTATCGCGGAGGGAAAACGCTACGAGGAGAGTGCGGCGGAGGACCTTTCCCAGGTCGTGTTCGGCGATGTGTTCCCGCGGCTGCTGAACGCCTTGGCCGCTGAGGCGCCGGAAGCCGACCTTCAGGAGATTCGGAATGCCGGCCTGATCTTCCTCTATCGCCTGCTGTTCGTGCTCTACGCCGAAGACCGCGGCCTGCTGCCCGTGAACGACTCGCGATACGACGACTACGGCCTGCGTTTGCGGGTCCGTGACGACATTGCGACGAGGTGGCGCGAACGGGACACGTTCTCGAGCACGGCGAGCAACTACTACAACCGCCTCATGGAGCTGTTCCGGCAGATCGACCGTGGCGATCCGTCGATCGGGTTGCCGCCCTACAACGGTGGCCTGTTTGCGGAGGAGGCGGCGCCGTTGCTCACGAGAGTCCGTTTGGCGGACAGCGAAATCGCGCCGGTCGTGTTCGGGCTCAGCCATGTCGCGCAGGGCGACGCGGGACGAGCGAGGTTCGTCAACTACCGCGACATGACGGTCCAGCAGCTCGGTTCGATCTACGAACGACTCCTGGAGCGGGAACCGATCCGCGATTCGGCAGGCAACGTCTCTATCCAGCTCAACCGCTTCGCCCGGAAAGACAGCGGCAGCTTCTACACGAGCCAGGAGTTGGTCGACCTGATCGTCGAACGCACGTTGAAGCCGTTGGCGGATGAACGGCGGCGGGAGTTCGAGGCGAAGGCGGCGGGCCTGAGGAGCGATCGCAGGCCCAAGGCCGAGCGGTTGGCGGAGCTGCTCCAGATCGATCCGGCGGAAGCGGTGCTCGATCTCAAGGTGCTCGATCCCGCGATGGGAAGCGGCCACTTTCTGGTCACCGCGGTGGATTTCCTGTCCGACCACGTGGCGGAACTCATCGAGTCCGTGCCGACGGTGCCGGACTGGCTCGACGAGCCCTACGAGTCGCCGCTCGTAGGTCGGATCGCTCGCATCCGCGAGGGCATCCTGAAGCGCGCGGCGGACTCGGACTGGGTGATCGACCAGACGCAGCTCACGGATCAGGCGATCATCCGGCGAATGGTGCTCAAGCGCTGCATCTACGGCGTGGACAAGAACCGCCTGACGGTGGAACTGGCCAAGGTGTCCCTGTGGCTGCACAGCTTCACCGTCGGTGCGCCGTTGTCGTTCCTGGACCATCACCTGCGTTGCGGCGATTCGTTGGTCGGGCTCAGGGTGGGCGACGGAACGGACGAACTGCGTCGCCTGGGAGGGTTGATCGCCTCCAGTGCCATTCAGGGTGCCGAGAACGCGGTTGCCGGGATGGAACTGATCGAGGAGATGTCCGACGCCGACGTAGCCGAGGTCCGTGAGTCGGCGAGGCTCTTCGAGGGAGTGGACCAGGCGACGTCCAAGTTGCGCCGCGTGCTCGACTTTCTGTGCGCCCTCCGCTGGATGACGGCGGGTATGAAGAAGAAAGAGCGCAACGAGTTCGAGACCCGCGGACTGCTGGAGGTGATCGGCGCCTACCCGGCCAAGGCGTACTCGCTTCTCGCCGAGGGGCCGGACGCCATCCACGCGACGCCGGACGGTTCGGATGATGCAGGCCTGCCGAGGTTCGCAGAGCTATGGCGCGGTACCCGTGACTTGGCCGATCGGGAGAGCTTCCTGCATTGGGAGGTCGCCTTCCCCGGAGTGTGGCGACACTGGCAGCGGCGCCAGCCGGAAGGCGGCTTCGACGCGGTGATCGGCAATCCACCCTGGGACAGGATCAAGCTGCAGGAAGTGGAGTGGTTCGCGACGCGGGATCCGGAGCTTGCCCGCGCACCCACTGCGGCTCTGCGCCGGACGGGCATCAAGGAGCTACGGGACCGGGGCGAACCGCTGGCCGCGGCCTTCGACGAGGCGAAGCAGCGGGCCGACAGCCTCCTGACGCTGTTTCGAAAGTCGGGCGATTACCCCTTGCTTGGCAGGGGCGACATCAACCTGTACTCGCTGTTCGTCGAGCGGGCGCTGGGCGTGCTCAAGCCCGGCGGCATGGTGGGCTTGCTCGTGCCTTCGGGAATCTACGCCGACAGGACGGCGGCGGCCTTCTTCCAGTCGGTGTCTACCGTGGGTCGCGTCGCTGGGCTCTTCGATTTCGAGAATCGACGGCAGGGGACCGGCTTGCCGCCCTTCTTCCCGGACGTCCACCGGAGCTTCAAGTTCTGCGCCCTGATCTTGGGCGGCAGCGAGCGAACGTTCGAGGAGACACCGTGCGGCTTCTTTCTCGACAGTGCGGCGGACCTGAACGACTCCGAACGCTGCTTCCCGTTGAGCGCGGCCGATTTCGCGCGAGTCAATCCGAACACGGGCACGGCGCCGGTGTTCCGCACACGGCGGGACGCCGACATCACCAGAGGCATCTACGAGCGACATCCGGTGCTTGTGGACCGGTCGGACGGAGAAGCGAGGCGTGAATGGTCGGTTCGCTACAAGACGATGTACCACATGACGAATGACTCCCACTTGTTTCGGACGGCTGCGGAACTCGAAGCAGACGGCTGCTACCCAGTCGCTGGGAACAGGTGGAAACGGGGGGAGAGTGTCTGGCTGCCTCTGTACCAAGGTCGGATGATCTGGCAGTTCGACCATCGCGCCAACTCCGTTCGCGTCAATCCCGAGAGCACTCACAATCCGTATGTGAGCGAGCTGGTCACTCTTGCCCAGCACATGGACCCAGACTTCATGCCGCAAACGCGGTACTGGGTGCCCGCCTCCAGTGTTGACCAGCGTCTTCGTTTGTCGTGCGGGTGGGCTCTGGGCTTCAGAGACATCGCGCGGTCTACGGATGCTCGGACGATGATTACGTCGCTGGTTCCTATCGCGGGCTTCGGAAACAAGGTGCCGCTCCTCCAGGGCCTTGACGCCGGTTCAGCTGCCTGCTTGTCGGCCAATCTCAACTCGTTCTGCCTGGACTTCGTGGTTCGCCAGAAGATCCACGGGACAAGCATGAACTGGTTCATTGTGGAGCAGTTGCCCTTCATCGCTCCCGAGTCGTACGAACGGTCGTTCGGTCCTAAGACCGCTGGCGACATCGTCTGCGACCACGTCTTGCGCCTGACGTACACCGCGCATGACATCGAGCCGTTCGCCCGCGACCTCGGGCACGACGGTCCTCCGTTCCCCTGGAACGAAGAAGAACGCCGGCACATCCGCGCTCGACTCGACGCCCTCTACTTCCTGCTCTACGGCATCTCCAGGGAGGATGCCGCCTACGTTCTCGAGACGTTCCGCATCGTTCGCCGTCATGACGACGCCGAATTCGGTCGCTATCGGACCCGAGATCTCGTGCTCGCCTACATGAACGCCCTATCGGCGGGGGATCCCGAGAGCTGCGTCGACCTTTGACGTCGTGACGGGCCATCCTGTGGTTGGAAGGCCGCCAGACCTCTGACTCAACGAACGGCTGCTATCGTCCCGGATCGCGGCCGCGCTGCAACGGCATCGTCCTCGGCCTTCGGGCCCGGCTGTTAGCGAGTTGAAATCGGCGATGGAGTAGTAGTGTCTTCCTTGGACGATCTTCCCAAGCACGACAAGAACCGCGAGCTCGACGAGGAGTCCAAGAGTCGCTTCAGGACGGCGATTTCGGATGGCGAACACTTCGTCGTTCAGTCTGTCGACGACTCCGACTACGGTGTCGACTTCTGGATCGAGGCCCGAGACGGCCACGAGATGACGAATGTCAGAGTCGCCGTACAACTCAAAGGGACGCGGTGCGACGCCAGCGCCGACGGGACCGTGAGTCGGTCCGTCAAACGAACGACACTCAACTACCTGGCGATGCACGCGGCCTCCGTGTTCGTGTGCTACCACGCTCCTTCCAATCGACTACTGGTTCGCAGAGTCGACGACGTGTTGCGCGAGTATGAGCATCGCGCGGGAGCCTGGAGCGATCAATCGACTGTCACTGTGAGGTTCAGAGACGCCTTCAGCCTCCAGTTCCAGGAAAGACTGAAAGAGCACGCGATCGCCTCAGCGAGGGGCGCGCGAGACCGTCGGCACCAGTATGCGACTCTGCCCCCGGACCGCTTGGCTGGCTTGCCCGAGGAAATGGGCGTCGACTTGCCCGTGCCTGCCGACGCGGCGAGTGTGGAGGCGCTGTTGGCGGAACTCTATCGCCGAGGACAGGACCGAACCATAAGTTGCAATTTCGACAAGTTTTATGCCGTACTGGGTACTCCCATCTGGAAGCTCTCGTACGCCTACATGGCGGAGATCAATCTGGGAGTCAATGGCCATGAGGTCGACCGAGCCCGGGTTGCCAAGGGCATCGAGGTCCTGCAGGACGCCACCGATGGCGGAGTGTTCTCGCCTGGATCCATGCTCTACTGCGTCGGCAATGGCTGGCTTGCCTTGGGTGACTATCGGCGTGCGGCGGAAACGTACGAGGCAGCTCTGGAGCTGTTGGAGGGGTCTGACTGTAGTGGTCTAGCGGCGATGTGTTGCAAGAACTTCGGTGCGGCGAAGGCGAAACTGGGGGACATCGAGGGCGCACACGTTCTTTACCGGAGGGCTCTCAAGTTCGACGCCGGCCTCGCTGAGGCGCACTACGCTCTCGCCCTCAGCTACAGGCGGAGTTCTGGAGGCGTGGGTGAGCTTGAGCGAGCCTTGGAGCACTTCGACGCGATCGTGTGTTCGGGAGGCTCGGCCCTAGCTCCGACGTCGGTGCAGGGTTGGCGGGCCGAGGTTCTGTTCGAGTTGGGCAGGACCGGGGAAGCGTTTCGAGAGATCCGGACGTTACAGGGGCGTGCTCAGGAGTCGGAGTGGGTGTTGCCTTGGTGTGCAAGGTTGGTGGCGACCTACGGCAGAGTGTCGGTCGAAGCGGCCCGGCATGCGCTTCGGTTCTGGGACACCTGCGCGAGCGTGCCGCTCGGGGGAACGGTGGCGGCAGAGCGGGAGAAGCTCCTCTGTGTGTACCAGATCCACGCGAGCGGCGGACAGACGCCGTACAACTATGGGAAGTTCAGGCGGAGCGTGGAGCAGTTAGTCGAGCGTGACGTTCCCGATCCAGCGTTCCTTTGGGACCGGTGTGGCCATTGGGCTCAGGACGATGGGGATTGGGTCGAGGCGGAGGAGTGCTACCGGCGGGCGTTCGACCTGTCTGCGGACGAGTACGGTTATTGCTTCGGAACTGCTCTGAACTTCTTGGGCAGGTACGACGAGGCCTTGCCGGTTCTGCTGGTCCAGGCGCAGGAGCACCAGCCGGACGCGTTGAGCTGGTTTCAAGTTGGAGTTGCTAGGGCGGGAGTGGGCGATGTCGAGGGGGCAGTCGCTGCGTATCGCCGCGCAGTGGAGTTAGAGGAGGACTACGATCGGGCCTGGTTCAATCTGGGAGGTGTCTACTGGAACTCGGGGAGAGTCGCCGAGGCCAAGGCCACTTGGAGGGAGGCCGTACGGCGATTCCCGGCCCACGAAAAAGCGAAAGAGATCCGGGAGAACGTGCCGGGGCTATCGACGGGATAGAGAACGAGCCGCGTCCGAACGGCCTCGCGGAACTTCATCAGTTCTCCGAGCCGGCCCTCAGGGACCTCCCGTACGGGTCGGCCCGGTTGGTCAGGGCTTGCTCGCCAACGAGGATGGTCTGGAGGCCGACCATGCTCTGCAGACTGCGAGAAGCTATGTGGAGACGGCCCAAGGGACCGGTTCCCACTCGTTCTTGATGCGATTCCGGTACGAGCCGGTGTAGTCGAAGAGCTTCAGCAGCAGGAGTTCGACGTACCACTGGCTGAGCCGCCGCGCCTCGATCAGCGCCTCGGTCGAGGCCGGACTCACCATGTGCGGGTGAACCAAGTCGTTCCGAGCAGCAACGATGGCGTGAGGGCCGGTTGACCAGCAGTTTTCTTGAGCTGCCGCGACCAGGTGCTGCAACTCCGTGGGGATGGTCTCGCTGATGTGGGACTCGCCGAGTGCACGTCCGATCCAGACTCCCGTCTTCTCCTGTTTCTTGCCGTTCTTGCGCTTTGGACCGACGCTCTTGTGCGTCAGGCGTTCAAGTGCCGCCTGGGAGAGAACGAGACCGGGCGTTACCGCGTTCGTCTCGTTGCTGCTCACATACCACTCGATCGCGAACTCCACCGAACTATCCGAGCTTGCTTCGTCGTCCTCGAACTGTCTCCAAAACCCCGGGAAGGCGTCGGCGAGCGCATCCATGCCTTCGGTCACGCTTCGCGACCAGGATGGCGTCGGATTCCATTCGGCGACTCCGTGCGAGCCCCAGCACCGCCATGAGCATTCGCCGTTCGCGGTCCTTCCCTCGGCCTGAACGAGCGCGCACGACGTCCCGCGAGCGAACGAGAGGAAACGTCGCAAGGCGATCAGGACACGCTCGGCCTCCGCGCGGGCGAAGACGTCTCCGTCCCGGCGCACGAGGCGCCCGCCGTGCGTGATGACGTAGCCGCCGCTCGCAGCCAGAAGCTGCTCGTTCCGGCTGAGATCATGGTTGGCGGTCAGGCTTGCTCGGAAAGACGGCGTCTCAAGTTCGGCCCTTCCGCAGAGAATGCACTGCCCGTCTCGCTCGACGAACTCGTCGCGGCTGCCGTGGAGGTTTGGGAAGTTGACCACGCCGAACGAGACGTCCTGAAGCGCGTGACCGCGGTCAAAGACCGTAAAGGGCTGCTTTCTGGGGTGCAGGACGCCGCGAAGACCGGCAGAGCCGGGCAAAGGGTGCGGCTTGAGCACTTCTACCTCGCCTCCATTGTCGAGAAGGAGCTTCGCGTCCTTGTCAGTCTTGCAGAGCAGCTTGGGCGGAAAGGTGTCGTACTCCAGGACGAGTCGAGGACTACGCGCCAGTCGGAACACAGCCCGCACCGGCATCTCGGCGGGTTCGCCATTGATGGCGACTACCGTGCGCTCCTCGACCGTCATCGAGACATTCGCTTCGGGTGAAGCCGGTTCTGAGGACTCGGTGCTCATCGCTTCTCCTTCGCTTTGACGGCGTGAGTGGACGTAGCTGCGACCGTCGCCGGCCGCTGAGGCGGGTTTCCGTGGCGGATGCCGGCCAGAAGGCCGGCGCACCGACATTCGGCTACCTGGCTTGGCTCTTGGACGTACAGGCAGGTCTCAGGGAACCACGTCTCCCCAGTTCGGTGCCGCGGCCGCTTCGCCTTCGCCGGCCGCCCATTCGATCGCGTCGCCGACCCAGGCCTGGAACATCTCGTGGTCCCAGACGTCTTCGCGGTGGCCCATCGCGTTGTGGAAGATGCGGCCTTCGCCGAGTTCGCGGCACCAGACGATGGGGTAGGGGGCGATGTCGTAGACCTCCTGCTTCCCTCGTTCTTCGCCGGGATCCAGCAGGGCGAGGACGTGCAGGTCGTCCTTGGCGAAGTTCTTGTACAGGTACCACTCGTCCATGATCTTCCAGCCGTCCTCGACGCTTCTCATCGTCGGGTGGCCGGCGTCGGCGACACGGACGATGCCGGGGAACTGGGCGCCGTGGTGGGTGAACTCGCCGCCTATCATGCCGATGTAGGGGGTCACCTCGTCTCCCTCGCCGTGGAAGGTGTCGGTCGCGGGGTGGAAGCCGACGAAGCCGCCGCCGGCTTCGATCCAGGCGATCAGGTCGGAGACGCCGTCGGCGCTCATCGGGGGATTGCCGTCGCCGCGGAAGAAGCCCTCGCCGGTGCCGCCGCGCTGTGTGAGGTCGCCGGTTGTGTAGAACATGACGACATCGAAGTTGGCGAGCTGGGTGGCGTTGATCAGGCCGGCGTCCTTCGTGGACGTGACGGCGAAGCCCCGGTCCGCCGCGATTTCGGTCAGCACGGTGTCGACGTGGCTGGGCCGGGCGTCCTGCCGCGTGATCGCCGAGTGCTGGAAGCCGGAGGACTTGCTCAGGAACAGGACGCGGACGGGGCCGTTGGCTTCGTCTTCGGAGGCGAGGGTGGGGGCGGCGGCCGCCAGGAGAAGTGTGAGGGCGAGGACGATTGGGGCGAAGCGGCGAAGTTGGATCATTGGTAAAAGCTACCACCGTGCAGGCTCGCCGCTTCGCGGCATCGCGCTTGATGCGGGTCAGAGGACCCGCGCACCCAGAGCTACGGCGTCGGGCGGCGGGAATCTCTACGCAGATGATGGCCCATCACTGCGGGCGGCCGGCGGGGGCGCCGGCGGACCCAGTGGGTTGCCTAGCCGAACTTCGAGATGACGGTCTCGCCGAACTGGGCGAGCTTGTCGGGCGGCATCGGCGGGACGATGACGCGGGAGACGCCGAGCTCGGCCATCCTCGCGACGTGATCGGGCGGTCCGCCGTTGGCGGTGATCTCGATCGCGTCCGGGTCGCGGCCCGCCGCCTCGGCGCTCTCGCGCATGACGCCGAGCAGGTGCTTCAGCTTGTCGACGTCGCCGAGGGCGGGGAAGAAGCCGTCGCCCAGCTCGCCGGCGCGCCGCGCGGCGCGGTCGGAGTGGCCGCCGACGACGATCGGCACGGAGCCCTGTGTCGGTTGCGGCCGGCTGTAGCAGTCGGAGAAGGAGACGAACTCGCCGTCGTGGCTGGGGCAGTCCTCGGTCCACAACGCCCGGAAGGCCCGAATGTAGTCGTCGAGACGGCGTCCGCGGCCGGCGAAGGGCACGCCGAGGGCGTTGAACTCCTCCTCCAGCCAGCCGACGCCGACGCCCAGGACGGCCCGGCCGCCCGAGAGCTTGTCGAGCGTGGCGACGGCCTTGGCCGTGATCAGGGGATTGCGCTGGGGGACGATCAGGATGCCGGTCGCCAGCTTGATGCTCTTCGTCGCCGCGGCCACGTAGGATAGCCAGATGAGCGGGTCGGGGATGTCGAAGTCCTCGCGCCCGCCGGGCATCTTGCCGCTCTCGTCGTAGGGATAGGGGGAGGCGTAGCCGCGCGGGACGACGACGTGCTCCACGGTCCATAGCGAGTCGAAGCCGGCGGCCTCGGCTGCCTGAGCCAGGGCCGCGGCCGGCGGACCGTCGACGAACGGGCCGGTGTTGGCGAACATGATGCCGAACTTCATCTCTTCTCCTCGCCTTTCGCGTGCTGGGGATTCCTCGGGCGTTGGCGCGCGGGACTGTAGCAGCCGTTGGCCGGCCGGTTCGCGGCGTTCTCGGGGGCCTTTCTCGTGAGCATGCGCCGAACGCTCGACGCGGTTGCGCGCTGGACGATCCGGTCGCCCTGGAGCGCGATCGGATGGGCGGTCGTGCCGGCGCTCGGCCTGGCGGCTCTGCTGCCGGCGACGCCGGTCGATCTCACCTTCATGGGGGTGATGAATCGCGACAACGAACACGTCGGCCGTTACTTCGAGATGTCCGAGCGGTACGAGCTCGGCGGCCTGCTCCTGGTGCTGCTCGAGGGTGAGGAGGAGCGACTCGACGAGGCCGTCGACCGCACGATCGAGGCCGCGCAGGCCTTGCCGTCGGTCGCCGCCGCCCGGCGCCCGCTGCCGCTCGAGTGGCTCGCGGAGCAGGCGCCGTGGCTCGTCGAGCGGCCTCTGTTCGACGGTTGGCTCGCCCTCGCCGAGCAGCCGGGCGACGCGGAGAACGCGGCGGATTTCCTGGCCTCCGCGCTGGCGCTGCGCGCTTCCGTGGCCAGCGTGCCCGGCGCCCGACTGGTCGAGATCAAGATGGCGACGGACCCCCTGGCGGAGGAGGTAGGCCAGAGCGCCTTCTTCGAGCTGGAAGCGGCGGTCGAGCGCGCGCTCTCCGGCTCCGGAGTGACGGCCGGCTTCTCGGGCCTGCCGGCGCTGTCGGCGGGCGACCAGGAGCAGACCCTGGGTGCGATCAGGCGCCTGACGCCGATCAGCCTCGTGCTCGTCTTGCTTCTCTTCCGGATCGTCGAGAAGCGACCAGGAGGCGTGCTGTCGGTGGCGGCGGTTCTGGTGCTCTCGATCGGCGCCGCCCTGGGCGCCGTCGGCCTCCTGACCGGGAAGCTGACGGTCATGGAGACCTTCTTCGGCGTCACCGTCTTCGGTCTCGGCATCGACTTCGCCGTCCTCCTGTTCGTGCGCCAGAGGGAGGAACTGGCTCATGGTCGTTCGTTCGAGCAGGCGCTGCGGCGGACCCTGTCGGGCGCCGGCCGCGGCGTCGTCGCCGGCTGCATCACGACGGCGGGGGCGTTCCTCATCGCGGCGACCGCGCCGGACCCGGTGGCTCTGCATCTCGGCCTGTCGGGCGGCCTGGGTCTGCTGTTCTGTCTGCCGTTGACGCTGCTGATCCTGCCCTCCGTCTGGGTGCTGCGCCAGCGGCGGCACCGCCGGCGGCTCGAAACCGCGGCCGAGGCCCCGGCCGCGCGCGCGACGCCGGTTCGCGTTCCCGGCCTCCCGTCCGTGGTGCGGTGGGCGACGGAGCGGCCGGTGCGCTGCCTCGTGGTGAGCGGTGTGCTGGTGACGGCGGCCCTCGCGGGGTTGCCCCGGCTGCAGGTCGAGACGCGGCTGGAGCGGATCATGAATCGAGGCGTGCCCGCGATCGCGATGGTTGACCGGATCCAGGAGGTCCTGGGCACGAACGGCGCGCCGTGGATCCTGACGGCCGGGAGTCTTGAGGAGGCCCGGGAGTTCGCTACCCGGCTGGACGGTCATCCGCTGTTCAGCGAGACGATCAGCCTCGGCACGATCCTGCCGGCCGACCTGGACGAGCGGGCTGCGGCCCTTGAGCGCGTGTTCGGCCCCGAAGGCCGGACGGCCGGGGCCGTCGCCGGGTTGGGAGATCCCAGGGCACTGGCGGTGGCGGCGCTCCGTCGAGCCGCGGCGGCCGGCCCGCCGGACATCGACTCGTTGCCCGCGGGGCTGCGAGAGAAGTTCGTCGCGCCCACGGGGGAGCTTCTGGTCTACGCCTACGCTGCGGACTCCAAGGCGGACGGCGCCCTGGCCCGCCTCCAGCGCGAAGTCGTGCAGGCGATCGACCCGAGGTCCAGCGGACTGCTGGCGGTGGTCGAAGGGATGATGATCGGCGACCGGCCGTGGATCCCGTGGATCGCCCTTTCGATCCTGGGATTCGTGCTGCTCGTGCTCTGCGTCGACTTCCGGCGCCCGGCCTCGATGCTGCTGGCGGTGCTGCCCGTCGTGGCCGCCGTGCCGTTCACCTTGGGCGTGCTGTGCTGGATCGGCATTCCGTTCAACGTGATGACCTGGCTCGTGCTGCCGCTGATCTTCGGCCTCGGCATCGACGATGGCATCCACGTCGTCCACAGGTTCCTGGACGATCCGGCGCAGCCGATTCGCCTGGCTGCCCTGTCGGTGGGGAGGGCGATCGCGATGACCACGCTGACCACGACGGCCAGCTTCTCGATTCTCCTGTTCACCGATCACCCGGGCCTGGAGACGATGGCGGCCGTCATGCTGATCGGCTTGCCGGCGTGCCTGCTGGCGTCGGTGACGGTACTGCCGGCTGCGGGTGTCCTGCTGCTCGGAAGGCGGTAGCCTCGTCGGCCCGATGCCCGAACCGCGAATCGTCTCCCTGATCGCCAGCGCCACGGAGATCGTCTGCGCCCTCGGCTTCGAGGAGTTCATGGTCGGCCGGTCGCACGAGTGCGACTACCCGCCGTCGGTGGAGAAGCTCCCGGTGTGCTCGTCCTCGAAGGTCGACGTCGACGGATCGAGCCGGGCCATCGACGACCAGGTGCGCGCGATCGTTGCCGACGCTTTGTCCGTCTACCGGGTGGACGCGCCGTTGCTGGACGACCTCGCGCCTACCGTGATCGTGACTCAGACCCAGTGCGAGGTGTGCGCGGTCAGCCTGAAGGACGTGGAGCGGGCCGTGTGCGAGCTTGTGGCTTCGGAGCCGAAGATCGTCTCGCTTGAGCCGATGGACCTCGGCGACGTGTTCAAGGACATCCGCACCGTCGCTGCGGCGCTCGGCCGCCCGGAGCGGGCGGAGCGGCTGAACGCCGGGTTGACGGCGCGCCTCGACGCGATCCGTGAGCGTTCCAGCGGTCTTGGCGCGCGGCCCGTGGTCGCCTGCATCGAGTGGATCGACCCGTTGATGCATGCCGAGAACTGGGTGCCGGAGTTGGTCGAGATCGCCGGCGGTACCGTGATGGTCGGCGAGCCCGGCAGTCACTCCGGCTACTTCGAGTTCGAGCGGATGATCGAGGCCGACCCCGACGTCATCGCGGTCATGCCCTGCGGCTTCGACATTCCTCGCACGGCGGCCGAGATGCCGCCGCTCGCGGCGCAGCCGGGCTGGTCGGAACTCTCGGCGGTGCGGAACGACCGCGTGTTCCTGACCGACGGCAACCAGTACTTCAACCGGCCCGGCCCTCGCGTCGTCGAGTCGGCGGAGATCCTGGCCGAACTGCTGCATCCGGAGGTCTTCGACTTCGGCCATCGCGGGTCCGGCTGGACGGAGTGGGTTGGCTGATCCTGGACTTGAGCGGCCCTCGCGGCGGTCGCTCTGGTACACGGATGCGGCCGGTCTCTGGTGCGTTCTCGGGTACGCGGCCCTGGCGTGGCTCGCGCGGCAGACCGGCGAGCCCGACCTGCGGGCGTTCTTTCTCCTCGTCGCCTGGACCGGCCTCCCGGTCTTCGGTCTGTTCCTCCACTTTCGGAGGACGGGGGAGCCCTTCCCGGTCGGTCGACTGCTGTTCTGGGCGGTCGGCTTCCGGCTTTGCGGATTGGTCGGCGGCCCGTTCTACGAGGACGACTTCTACCGCTACCTGTGGGACGGCTACCGGTTCGCTACCGCGGGCACGCCGTACGGCGCCGCGCCGGAGGAGTTCTTCGTCGATCCGGTGGTGCCGGTGTTGTTCCAAGGCGTCCTGGACGGCGTCAACTACCCGGAGCTGCCGACGATCTACGCGCCGGTCACGCAGTTCGTCTTCCTCGTCGCGTACTGGATCAAGCCGGCGAGCGTCGCCGTGCTGCAGGCGATCCTGATCGGTGTCGATCTGGCCGTCGTCGCCCTGCTGCTCCGCCTGGCGCCCGCGCGGAATGTCCTCCTCTACGCCTGGTGCCCGCTGGCGATCAAGGAGATCGCCTTCACCGCGCATCCCGACGGCGTCGGCGTCTGCCTGCTGCTGGCCGCGGTCGTCCTTGCCCGGCAGCGCCGGTGGTGGATCGCCGCCGCGCTTCTCGGGCTGGCCGTGACTGCGAAAACGTTCGCCCTGGTGCTGGCACCACTGATCCTGCTGCGGGCCCGGCTCCGGCACTGGCTTCTCTTCGTGGCCACGGCGGCAGCGGTCTACCTGCCGTTCGTCGTCATAGGAGGCACCGATCTGTTGTCGCTCGGGGTCTTCGCGCGGGACTGGGAGTTCAACTCGGCGGTCTTCGGGCTGCTCAAGACGGCGGTTGCGCCGGCCGGGGCGCGCGTTGTTGTCGGTGTGCTGTTCGCCGCCTTCTGGGGCTGGTACTGCCTTCGCCGCGCCCGCGGCAGGGAAGGGGGAATCCCCCGCGGCGACTGGCTGTTCGGAGTTCTGCTGCTGCTGTCGCCGGTGATCAACCCCTGGTACCTGCTCTGGTTGCTTCCCTTCGCGGTAGTGTCTCCGAGCGTCTGGGCATGGACGGCGTCGGCCGCGGTCCTTCTCAGTTACGTCACGGGACTGAATGTTCCCGACTACACGTTGCAACCGTACGAACAGCCGGTGTGGGTGAGAGGGCTGGAGTTCGGTCTGATCGGCCTGGCGCTTGTTCTCGACTTCAGTGCGCGGAGATGGAGAGAGCTTCGAAAGGACATGGCATGACGAATCGCAAGTGGATGGGCCTTGCTGGAGTTGTCGTCCTGGCGGTGGCCTGCGGCGCTCCGGAATCGAAGGACATCGGCGGTTGGGACATCAGCGACGAAACGAGCACCGCGACGATCGATCACGGTCCCTGGCAGGAGATCCTGGACGGCTATGTCCGAACCGACGATTCGGGCGTCAACCTCTTCGACTACGCGGGGATTTCGGCCGACGCCGGCGACACGGCGAAGCTGAGTGCCTACATCGACTACCTGGAGGGCCAGGATCCGCTGGCCTACTCGCGCGCCGAGCAGATGGCCTTCTGGATCAACCTCTACAACGCCGTCACGGTCCAGGTCGTCCTGTCGGAGTACCCCGTCGATTCGATCAAGGAGATTCACGAGGGCGTCATCCCGAACACCGGCCCGTGGCAGGACCCGCATGCGAAGGTGAACGGACGGGACCTCAGCCTGGACGACATCGAGCACGGCATCCTGCGGCCGCTGTGGCGTGACAAGCGGATCCACTACGCGGTGAACTGCGCCGCCTACGGCTGCCCCCATCTGCTGGCGACCGCCTTCACGGCCGCCAACACGGAGGAGCTGCTGGAGCAGGGCGCGCGCGACTACGTGAACAACCCGCGCGGCGTCGACTTCGTCGACGAGGACTTCATCGTCATCTCGAGCATCTACGACTGGTACACCGAGGACTTCGGCAACACGGAGGAGTCGGTCGTGGCCCACCTCATCGACTACGCGGACGAGGACCTCGCCGCGCGTCTCGAGGGCTTCGAAGGTGCGATCGACTACGAGTACGACTGGAGCCTGAACGAGCCCTAGGCGACGTGCGCGGGAGTCAGAACCCGCCGCCGCCGAAGGTGAAGCCGACGCTGAGGCCGACGACCTCGGAGTTCGGTGTGTTTCGGCCGTCGATGACATCGCCGTAGGTCAACGCCAGGCTCGCGCTGCCCGTGAGGCCGATGTTCACCGTGCCGTACAGGAGGTTGATGTCTTCCTGAAGCTCCGGGAAGCGGGCCGGAGAGAATGGCGGAACGCCGATGTCCAGCCCCGAACCGCCGTCGGTCATCCGGTAGCCGACGCTCAGGCCGACCCGTTCGCCGACCAGGACCCCGGCCGAGAGATTCAGGATGATGTCCTCCGGAATGTCGTCGGTGCGGTAGCGGTAGCCGACCTCGGCGGACAGGACGCCCCGCTCACCGACGTACTTGCCGATCAGCAGAGAGACTTCGGCGCCGTCGCCGCCATCGCCCAGGGAGTTGATGTAGCCGGTGTCGTAGTCGCCCGCGAGGATGGCGCCGAACCGCAGCGCCATGCTTGGGCCCGAGCTCACGACCTCATCCCGGAACCGCCAGGTCAGGCCGGCTCTCGCGTCCTGGAGCCCGCTCAGGTCGTCCTTGTCCGGGTGCTTTGGGCCGCCCCCGGGATACTGGCTGTCCGATGTGCCGATCTGGAAGTCGAGCGCGAGAGCGTCGGATACGCCGTACGTCCCGTTGATCCAGACGGTGTCGAGGCCGAGCGTGCCGGCGAGCTGGATGGTCGTCGAGTCGGCGCCGGCCATGCTTCGCCACCGCTCGGAGCGCTCGTAGTCGGTCGCCTCCTGGGAGACGTAGGAGAAGGTGACCGTGCCGGATCCGGGCGCCGGCAGCCAGGGCGAACCTTCGGCGAACACCGGCGCGGTGGTCGCGGCCAGGATCAGAACCGCGCCCGTGAGTCCAGGGAACCTCTGCTTCATGCCTGTTCGGTCCTTTCGTTCCGGGCTACAGCTTGTAGCGGCGGGTCAGATAGAAATGAACGAGTTCCTGCTCGTCCGGTGCTTCCGCGCACGCGGATTCGCCGGCCCCGGGGCAGAGCGCGTTGATGTGCTCGTCGTCGGCGGTGCCCGGCTTCTCGGCCTCGTCGCGCGCCTCCAGGCTGTTCTTCAGGCTCAGGGCGCGGTCCCGGTCGAGGTCGCGCTTCTGCAGGGGACAGGAGGGACACACGAGCTTCTGGAACGTGAGCGCCTTGCCCATCGTGTAAGCGTCCCGCGGGTTGATGCCCTTGCCGGCGGAGATGGTGCCGGATGCGTACGCCGAGGCGTGCAGAAGACCGGCGGCGAGGACGAGCGCAAGCACGCTGATGATCCGTCTCATCAGGTGGATCCTCCTTGTTCGTTGCGTGGATGGAAGGGGACCCCACGCACTGCCTGGGGCTCCCGCACGGTAACACGCCCATGGGGCGTCCGAGACAGGCCGGCCGGCAGTGGTCTCCGCGTTTGAAAGACATCGAATTCCCTGTGCCACAATGACCGCCCCCGACGCACGGACCAGCAGAACGAGCAGGCAGGAAGGGAGCAGCAGGGATGATCCAGACAGGCGAGTTCAGGGGCTTCGAGGTGTCCATGGAGGATCCCGGGATCCTCGTGGTGACCTTCAACCGGCCGGACCGGCTCAACGGCATGGACGCGCCGATGAAGCGCGATCTGCTGGAGACGCTCACCCAGGCCGCGATGGAGGACTCCGTGCGGGTCGTCCTGTTCGCCGGCAGCGGCCGGGCGTTCTCGGCCGGCGACGACATCAGCGGCCAGGACAAGGGCCGCCGCGGCGAGGCGCTGGTGCCCGACATTCACCGGGGCCACGACAACGTGCTGGGCACGATCAACGGGCTGCGCAAGATCTCGCAGCCCATCAACACGGCGATCCGCGGCATGGACAAGCTGACGGTCGCGGCGATGAACGGCGTGGCCGTGCAGACCGGCTTCTCGCTGGCGCTGAGTTGCGACTTCCGGATCGCCTCGACGGCGGCGCGCATGGGCAGCGGCACGCTGCGCTTCGGGCTGCTCCCGGACGAAGGCGGCCAGTACCTGTTGCTGCAGATGATGGGGTTGCCGAAGACGATGGACTTCCTGATGCGGAGCAGACTCGTTGGCGCCGCGGAGGCGCTCGAACTCGGGCTCGTGCACGAGGTCGTTGAGCCCGACGCCCTGATGTCGCGGGCCATGGACCTCGCTCGGGAACTCGCCAACGGCCCCCAGGTGGCGATGCGGCTGCTGAAGCGCAGCCTCTACAACGCCGCGGACCAGACCTGGGAGCAGTCGCTCGAGGACATCGCGGCCCGGACGCCGATGGCCGACCATCACCCGGACTCCCGGGAGGGCGTCGCGGCGTTCCGCGAGAAGCGGAAGCCGAGCTTCAACGCCTGGCTGGAGGAGTGACCGACCGACCGGACGGTAGGTGATATTCTCCCGTGCTCGACAGGTTCCAAGTACACCGCAACCATCCAAGCTAGGGAGCTTCTCCATGACTGACGCCGTCATCGTTTCCACCGCGCGCACGCCGATCGGCAAGGCCTATCGCGGCGCCTTCAACAACCTCGAATCGCCGACCATGGGCGCGGCGGCGATTGCGGCCGCGGTCGAACGCGCCGGTGTCGAGCCGGGCGAGGTCGATGACGTCGTCATGGGCTGCGCCATGCAGCAGGGCACCCAGGGCAACAACGTCGCCCGGCAGTGCGCGATTCGTGCCGGCATGCCGGTCGAGGTGGCGGGGATGACGATGGACCGGCAGTGTTCGTCGGGCCTGATGGCGATCGCCACCGCCGCCAAGCAGGTGGTGATCGACGGGGCGCCGGTCGTGGTCGCCGGCGGCATCGACTCGATCAGCCTGGTGCAGAACGACAAGATGAACCACTTCCGTGTTCCCGATCCCTGGATCAAGGAGAACAAGCCGGATCTCCACCTGCCCATGATCGACACCGCGGAAGTCGTGGCGAAGCGCTACGACGTCTCCCGCGAGCAACAGGACGAGTACGGCCTGCAGAGCCAGCAGCGGACCGCCGCCGGCCAGGAATCCGGCGCCTTCGACGACGAGATCATCGCGATGAAGGCGACGAAGATGATCCTCGACAAGGCGACCGGCGACATCAGCTTCGGCGAGGTCGAGTTGAGTCAGGACGAGGGCAACCGGCCCACCACGACGATCGAGGGTCTGGCCGGGTTGAAGCCGGTGCGCGAGAACGGCACGATCACCGCCGGCAACGCCAGCCAGCTCTCCGACGGCGCGTCCGCCTGCGTCGTCATGGACTCAACGCTGGCCGAGCAGCGGGGTCTGGAACCCCTGGGCATCTACAAGGGCATGGCGGTCGCCGGCTGCGAGCCGGACGAGATGGGCATCGGGCCCGTCTTCGCCGTGCCGAAGCTGCTCGAGCGCCACGGCCTGACGGTGGACGACATCGACCTCTGGGAGCTCAACGAGGCCTTCGCCGTCCAGGTCATCTACTGCCGCGACCGGCTGGGCATCCCGAACGAGAAGCTGAACGTGAACGGCGGCGCGATCTCGATCGGCCACCCCTACGGCATGAGCGGCGCGCGCCTGGTCGGCCACGCGTTGATCGAGGGCAAGCGCCGCGGCGCGAAGAACGTGGTCGTCACGATGTGCATCGGCGGCGGCATGGGCGCCGCGGGGCTGTTCGAGGTGGCGTGAGGCTCGGCGGCGGACGGAGTGAGTCCGGGCGGCGGCGTCTTTACGCCGTCGCCGTCCTGGCCGCCCTTGTCGCAGCTTCCGCTCCGGCCACCGCGCAGACCGAGTTCCACTTCCAGTTCGGCGAACTCCTGAACCCGTTCTCGGCGCAGGAGGAGGAGAGCTTCGTCCTGACCCTGCAACAGGCGACGCAGTGGAAGTACGGCGACAGCTTCTTCTTCATCGACTACCTCGACGACAGGGGCCGCGACGGCTTCAACGAACGGGACTTCTACGGCGAGTGGTACCCGACGTTGAGCCTGGGCAAGATGACCGGGAAGACGGTCGGGGGCGGCCCGCTGGCCGATGTCGGCTTCATCGCCGGGCTGAACGCGGCGGGTGACGCGAAAGTCGTCAAGTACCTGCCGGGCCTGCGCCTGGCCTGGAAGGCGCCCGGGTTCATCTTCCTGAACACGGACCTGATGCTCTACCTGGACGGCAGCAGCGGCGTCGGCGCCGGCGGCGCTCCGAAGACCGACGACAGTTGGACGTTCGACGTCAACTGGCTGTACCTGTTCGACGTCGGCGGACAGAGCTTCCAGATCACCGGCCACGCCGAGTACATCGGCAGCGTGACGAACGAGTTCGGAACGACCTACGCCGGCACGATCCTCGCCCAGCCGCAGTTCCGCTGGGACGCCGGCAAGGCGTTCGGCGGCGACGCCGGCAAGCTGTTCGCGGGCATCGAGTACCAGTACTGGAGCAACAAGCTCGGCACGAACGAAGACGAGAGCACCGTGCAGTTGCTGCTGGCCTGGCAGTTGTAGGCGCCGCCTGGACCGAGCCGGCCGCCCACTGGGTGCGCGGGTCTTCTGACCCGCTGCCGCCGAAGGCGGCCAGGTCCACGCGCCGGCCGCAAGGCCGGCGGCCTCTTCGCGGCCGGTTCGTCCAGGCGGCGCCTACGTCGGATCCCAGGTGAACACGTCGGTCGTCCGGTCGAGGTCGTGGAACGACCCGGCCAGGGCCGGCATGCCGTGTTCGGCGATCGCCTCCGGGGTCCAGCCGTCGCCGTTGTGGACCGAGCGGACCGGCCGGGGCTGGCTCATCAGGAAGATCTCGTTCTTGCGCACCGCGAAGATCTGGCCGCTGACGTCCTTCGCCGAGTCGCTCAGCAGGTAGACGGCGAGCGGCGCGACCAGGGCCGGCGTCATCTCCTTCATCTTCGCGACGCGGGCGGCCTGCGCCGGGTCGGCGGTCGGAATCGTGCCGATCAGCCGGGACCAGGCGAACGGGGCGATGCAGTTCGAGCGCACCTCGAAGCGCTGCATGTCGAGCGCCAGGGACTTCGAGAGCCCGACGATGCCGAGCTTGGCGGCGGCGTAGTTCGCCTGGCCGAAGTTCCCGATCAGCCCGGAGGTCGAGGTCATGTGGACGAAGGCGCCGCCGATCTGCTTGCGGTAGTGGGGTGCGGCGGCCCGCGCCATGTTGAAGCTGCCCTTGAGATGCACGGCGATCACCGCGTCCCAGTCGCTCTCGGTCATCTTGTGGAAGATGCCGTCGCGCAGGATGCCGGCGTTGTTCACGACGCCGTCGATCTGGCCGAACTCGTCCAGCGCCTGTTCGACGATCCGTCCAGCCCCGTCGAAGTCGGCGACGCTCTCGTAGTTCGCGGCGGCGCGTCCGCCGGCAGCCTGGATCTCGGAAGCGACGGCCTGGGCCGGCGTCTCGTCGCCGCCGTCGCCGCGCTCGGACCCGCCGAGGTCGTTCACGACGACGGAAGCGCCGTGGGAAGCGGCCAGCAGGGCGATGTCGCGGCCGATGCCGCGGCCCGCACCGGTGACGACGATCACCTTCTCGTGCAGCATGCGAGTGTTCATTTCGGAGGGCCTCCAGTCTCAGGCCGCGGCAATGGCGGCGATGGTTCGGCAGCCGTCGACGTACTCCTGGACGTCGACGTACTCGTCCACGGTGTGAGGGTTGTGCTGGCCGGCGCCCAGGGTCACCGTGGGCAGGCCCTTGGCGTTCAGGTAGTTCGCGTCGAGCCCGCCGTTGGCGACGAGGTACTCGGCTTCCATGCCGAGAACCGCGCGGACCCGTTCCGCGGCGAGCTCCACGGGCGGTGAGTCCTTCGGCATCTCGAACGCCTCATAGTCGGTTTCAGCCCGGAAGTCGACGCGGCCGCACTGGCCGCCGGAACTCGTGACGCTCCTCGCCGCCTGTTCGAACGCGTCGCGCCAGGCGGCCGTGATCCGCGCCAGGAACGCCTTGTCGTGGCTGCGCGATTCGCCGGAGACGAAGACGTGGTCCGTGACCTGGTTGCTCGCCTCGCCGCCGGCCATCCGGCCGATGTTCGAGGTGCCGCTGCCGGCCGGAAGCTCGATCTTCCCGAAGAAGCCCCTGGCGGCCACGTCGGCGACGGCACGCGAGGCGATCAGCGCCGCGGAGATCCCGTGCTCTGGATGAACGCCGGCGTGCGAGGACTTGCCGTGGACGTCGACCTGCCAGCGATCGGCCCCGGTGGCGCCGACGATCAGTACATGCGGAGCGCCGGAGTCGATGTTGAAGCCCATCTCGGGGTTCCCGAGGCGGTCGAGTTCCACGGTCCGCGCACCCCACAGGCCGACCTCCTCGCCGACCGTCATCAGCACCGTGGTGGGCGGATGCGGCACGTCCTCCGCGAGCAGGGTCTCGACCATCGTCACGAGAGCACCGATCGAGGTCCGGTTGTCGCCGCCGAGCGCCGTGTCGCCTTCGGCCTCGATCCGCCCGTTTCGCCGCACCGGCACCGCGCCCCGGCAGAGCGGCACCGTGTCCATGTGCCCCATGAAGAGCCGTCGCGGCCCGGGCCTCGTGCCCGGCAGGTCGACGATCAGGTTGCCGACTTCGTAGTCGCCGGGAATCCGCTCGTTCGCGTCGTCGTGGCCGATCCAGGACGGTTCGCAACCCGCCCGGAGGAGCTTCTCCCGCACGGCCGCCGCGACCTTGCCTTCTCGGCCGCTCAGGCCCTCGATGGCCAGCAGGTCCAGCAGGTGGTCGAGGGCGCGGGCTACGTCAATTCGCGGTGGAGTCATGGGCGGTCTCGGGTCGGTCGGTTTGGCGGAAGTTGGCGATCCTACTGTCTCCACGCGAGCGGACCGGCACGAAGCCTCGGCCTGAGCGGAGCGAGCTCTCGGTCTCTTCCGAAGTTCCAGCTCACTCAGGTCTCGCGGGTGCCGTTCCACGCTCAGCGGGGAGTCCGTGGCGGGAACCCGGGGCCCGGCTCTAGGCATCGTGGCGGCGAAGCTTGCGTGCAGTGCGACGACGTGGTGGATCGGTATCTGGAGCACTACCGTGAGGTTCGAGAAGTGCTTCGTCGTCGGTTGCCGCGTCTTGGCGAAGGCAAAGCTGGCTTCAGGCCGCCTTTCCAGTGTCGGTTAGGCGCTCTTCGTGAAGCCGCACGGGGGTTCGGATAGCCAATCGCTGCAACTCCAGAATGGGCCGTTCGAGCCTTTATTGAGGGTCAGCACGCCCACACGGCACCTGGGACAGGGGCGGGCGGACGGTCTGCAGGAGGTGTTCGTGCATCGTGCTCGGCTTCCGTCGCGGAGCAGGTAACCGCGGCCGCAGTCGGTGCAGCGCGGCGCCATGTGCGGGCACATGGGGAAGTACGTGCAGCGGAGGTTCTTGCCACTGCCAGACTGGACGAGGGAGCCTTCGCAACGAGGACAGCGGGGCGCCGGCTCGAGGCGCAGCCGGCCGATCTGGCGTAGCCCGGGGTGCGACTGCAGCAACTCGATGACGAACTCCGATGGCTGTCGGGCGTCGGTGATGAGGTATGTACCCCGCGCGCTCGGGTGGCTGCCACGTAGAACAGTCGGCGCTCCTCGGCGTAGGGAATCGAGTTCCGGCCAGCCGGCAGCACCAGGTCCATCAGCGGGTCGTCTTCGATTTGGGAGGGGAAGCCGCGACGATCGTTCTTCAGATCGAGGACGACCGCGTAGTCGGCTTCAAGACCCTTGGCGCGATGCACCGTGCTGAAATGGACCTTTAGATCGTCGCCCCTCGCGTCGGCGTTCTCCTTGGCGGTTCGCGCCGTCTCGACCGCCTCGTCGAACGCCCTCTTGCTGTCCCGATAGCGTCCAAGAACGAGGACTGTGGCTGTCCGTGGCTGCTTTGCGTCGTCCGAAACAGGCGAGTCGTCGGGAACAGCACCGGCCGCGAGCCGTCCGGCGTCCCGCTCCGTCTCCGATTGCCGTTCCCGGCGCGCCGAGATGTCTCGAAGCGCGGCCTCCAGGCCGTCCGCTTGCCCGCTGGACGCGACCACAGTGATGCCTTCGTCAGGAGCGTTGCTTCGGGAGGATAGTTCCCGTTGGGTCTGCTCGGGGTTGCGCTGCACGAATGCGGCGGTCGGACCGAGGATGCCCTCGCCGTAGCGGAACGTGGCGCTCAACTCACGCCGGCAAACATGGCCCAGATATTCCCCGCAGTTCGGAACCAGGCCGACGTCGCTGCCGGCGAACCGGTAGATGGACTGCCAGTCGTCGCCTACGACGAAGAAGGCGACGTCCGAGCCGCGGAGCGCTTCGAGCAGCGCCATCCGGCCAGCCGAGATGTCCTGGAACTCGTCGACCAGAACGTAGCGGTACCGAGGTCGCCAGCGCTTCTCCCTGATCGTGCTCGCGGCCCGGTTGATCATGTCGTGGAAGTCGACGGCGCCCTCCGCGGCGAGGTGCCTCTCGTAGTAGTCCCGGAGCGACTCGAAGATGCAGAGAAACGGCGCCGTTCTCAGCGGTGCGGGGAACACGCTTGCCCTTTCCCACAGGTCGTCGGCCGTGAGGTCGGCGGTGCGCGCGTGATGAAGAAAGGTCGTGAGCAGCTTGGTCACCACGAGCGGTCCGCCAGGCCGCGCGCGCGGGAGGTTCTCGAGCAGCCTGTCGTTGGGAACTCGGTGCAGCTCCACGCCGGCCATACCGAGTGCTTCCTTCAGGCAGTAGCCGAGCTGCCGGTTCTGGCACATCCAGCTGTAGGTCTCGATGACTTGGGTGCCGTGGGGCAGGCGCTGAATCGCTTCGCGTTTGTGCGAGATGGCCTGGGCGAGGCCGTCGGGGTGCCGCGGAATGCTGTTGTCGCCGTTCAGTTCGACGTGCTCGATGTAGATGTTGTCCTCGGGGAGGAAGAAGTCGAACCTGCACGACTTGGGCCCTCGCCCGGAGCGCCAGCGGAACGACTTGCCGTACTCGTACTCGATGCCATGCAACCAGAGGAAGTTGGCGATCTCGAGTTCTTCGAGGCTCCTCGTGGGGTACCCCTCGCCGAGCGGGTTTCGCCTGCAGCGCCGCAGGAACGAGTTGTAAGCCGTTGCGTCGGGGAAGTCGAAAGGCGAAACGGAGACGTTCTGGCCGGTGACGAAGTCGATCAGCGGCGGCAGGCCTTGGCTGACCAATCGACGCACACCGTCATCCACGAGCCGTTCCAGCAGTTCGCCGCGCTCCGCGAGTTCAGAGATAGCAGGCGACCCGCCGCTGCCCCGGAGCACATGAAGGCCGAAGGAATGGAACGTCCGGACCTCGGCGCCTTTCAGGTCCGCCGGCAACCGATCGCGGATTTCCGCGGCAGCCTTCCTGTTGAAGGCAAGGACCAGGATCTCCTCGGGCGCCGCGCCCTCGTTCCGCACCAGGTGGGCGACCTTGCCCGTGATCACGGCTGTCTTCCCTGTTCCTGCGCCGGCGAGTACCAGAGTCGCGTGCTCGTCCGTGGCGATCGCGTCCGCCTGTTCGTCGGTCGGAGGATGCCCCAAGTCGTGGGCCGCTGCTCGAACCGCCTCTCGCTGGGTTGCGACGAAAAGGTCGTTCGCTGCCCGGCGTGCCTCATCGAAGCCGCCTTCGGATCGCAGGGGCCACAGGCGGTCGAAGGCGGCCGTGGTGCGGGATGACAGGTGCTCACGGACCGACTTGCGGAGCTCTGGCGGGAGTACTTCCGCGATCCTCTCGCGAACGGCTGCGGTTTGGCTGTGCCGCACGTAGGTACCGCCGCCAAAGAGCGGCTTGACCCGACGGTCGAGTAGGAGAAGCGGTTTCTCCATGTCGGCGGCCAGTGCTTTCTCTCTCTTGATCCGAGCGGCTTGCTGTCTGGCCCGTTTGCGCTGCGCGGTTCGGGCTTCGGTTACCGTTTGAACGATGCCGGTCGCGGCCGCTTTGTTGACGCCGCCGACGACACACACCCGGCCGTCCGCGAGGCGGAGACATAGCCGTCGCCAGAAGACAGCTCTGTCGATTCGAGTCTCAACGACCTGCTCGGCCCCTACGCGGATGTCCTTGCCTTGGCCGGAACGGAGGTGGACCGCGCCAGGCATGCAGACGACTTCCGAGTAGCCCCCGAGAAAGAGCCGATAGAGGCGCGAGCCGTAGGCGGCTGCGATGATGGGGGCAGGCAGGGTTCTCGGAAGGCCTGGTGTGACCGCACCGAAAGGGCGCGAGGGTGTCTGGACACTCGAGCCGGGAGGGCGGCGGCCCCAGGGTCGCCGACCTGGGTATGACGGTTCGGCGAGGCGCGAATACTACTGAACGCGGAGGCCGGCGACTCCGCATGGTGCGATTGACCGCACTCGATCTGGCTGTGGCTAGACTCCCCGGGCACGGGCTGCCTCGCTTCGGGATTTCCGGCCCGTTGGGGAACGATGAACAAGGCCGACGTCTTCAAACTGATCCGAAACGGCGAGGACTCGCTCGTCGAGTTCAAGCGTGACGAGGTCTCGAACCACGACCTCGCCAGGACGCTGGTGGCGTTCCTCAATCTCGAGGGGGGCACGGTCTTGCTCGGCGTCGAGGACGACGGAACGGTCGTCGGCGTGGCGCGGGAGCGGCTCGAAGAGTGGGTAAGCGAGCTGTGCCGGGTCAAGATCGAGCCGCCAATCGTGCCGCTGCTCTCCTGGGTACGGGACGTTGAGCCTGGCCGCGACGTGCTCGTGGTGCGGGTGACCCAGGGGCCGGACAAACCGTACGGGCGCGTTCATCACGGGCGACGCATCTACTACGTTCGGGTCGGGAGCACGAATCGGGAGGCCAGCAGGGAGGAGATCGAGCGGATGTTCCAGGCTTCCGGCCGCTTGCACTACGGCCTGAAGCCTGCGCCCGGCGCGAGTTTCGACACGCTCGACCTGAGACGGCTGCGCGACTACTTCGAGCGCGTTCTCGGTGGTTCGGCCCCACCGCGCGACGATGAGGAGGCATGGGAGAGACTCCTGCGCAACGTCGACCTGATGACGGACGCGAGCGGAACGTCCGTGGCGACAGTGGATGGCGCGCTGCTGTTCGCCTGTGCGCCGAACCGGCATGTGCCGCAGGCTGGCATTCGGGCGATCTGCTACCCGGGCACGGAACCCGACTACGCCACGCGCGCCGACGAGAGCCTGCACGGACCGATGGTCCCGCTGGCCGGCGCCGACGGCCCCCTGATCGGACTCGGCCTGGTCGACGCGGCCTGGGACTTCGTGCGTCGAAACACCACGCCGACCGCGCACCTCGAGGGCATGCGGCGGGTCGACCGGTGGGAGTATCCGGAGGACGTGGTTCGGGAAGTCGTCGCCAACGCGCTGGTCCATCGCGACTACAGCATCGCCGGGACCGACATCATGTTGACCATCTACTCGGATCGTCTCGAAGTGCAGAGTCCGGGACGGTTGCCGAATACGGTGACGGTTGACGGGATGAAGTCGGGCGTCCGCTACGCGCGGAACCAGACGCTGGTCAACGTCATGCGGGATTACGGCTACGTGGATGCTCGGGGCATGGGAGTCCGCAACAAGGTCATCCCCGGCATGCGCGCCCACAACGGCACGGAGCCGGACCTGATCGAGGAAGAGCACCGCTTCACGGTTCGCCTTTGGAAGGAAGCGTAGCCTTCGTGACGTGCCCAGACCACAGGGCCTTCATTCCCGTGGTGCTACTGCCGCTCGTACTGGCGGCATGTGCCCCGCAGGAACCGAAGGTGTCGCCTGCCACGGCGTCCAGCCGTCCCCCCAACTTCGTCATCGTCTTCGCCGACGACCTGGGCTGGGGCGACCTCGGCAGCTACGGCGCGCCCGTGATCCGCACGCCGCATCTCGACCGGATGGCCGCCGAAGGCCAACGGTGGACGAACTTCTACGTGACCGCCTCGGTCTGCTCGCCGAGCCGGGCGGGCCTGCTGACCGGGCGGTTGCCGGTGCGCAACGGGCTCTACGGCGACGAGGTGCGGGTGCTGTTCCCGGACTTCGTGGGCGGGATTCAGGATGAGGAGATCACGCTCGCGGAGGCACTAGGCGACCTCGGTTACGCCACCGGCATGTTCGGCAAGTGGCACCTGGGCGACCGGCCGCGGTACCTGCCGACCCGGCACGGCTTCGACTACTGGTTCGGCATTCCGTACTCGAACGACATGATGTCGACCCTCCCGCGCGAGGAGCGTCGCGCCGCGTTCGCGGAACCGAAGATCGAGTACTGGGACGTGCCGCTCATCCGCTCGGAGCGCGACGAGGCCGGCGAGATCGTCACGGAAACCCTCGAGCAGCCGGCGGACCAGACGACGATCACGAAGCGCTACGCCGAGGAGGCGGTGGACTTCATCCGCGCTCATCGGGACGAGCCGTTCTTCGTCTACCTGCCGCACAGCATGCCCCATGTGCCCCTGTTCCGGGCGCCCGACTTCGAGGGCCACAGCGACGCTGGTCTCTACGGCGACGTGATCGAGGAGATCGACTGGAGCGTGGGCCGGATCCTCGACACGCTGGAGGAGGAGGGGCTCGCGGAGAACACGGTGGTCTTCTTCAGCAGCGACAACGGGCCGTGGACCGCGTTCCGCACCCAGGGCGGCCTGGCGGGACCGCTCCGTGAAGGCAAGGGGATGACCTGGGAGGGCGGCATGCGGGTGCCGGGGCTGTTCTGGTGGCCCGGGACGATCGCTCCCGACATCGTCACGGACGAGATGGGGTCGACGAGCGACCTCCTCGCCACCTTCCTCTCGCTCTCCGGCGGCGTCCTTCCGGACGACCGGCCGATGGACAGTCTCGATCTCGCGCCGGTACTTCGCGGTGACGGGGAGGGGCCGCGCGACGAGATGCCGTTCTACCGCGGCAGCGAGCTCTACGCCTACCGGGTCGGGAACTTCAAGGCGCACTTCATCACGCAGGGTGCGTACGGTCTGGCGGGCGAGCGAACGGAACACGACCCGCCGCTGCTCTACGACCTGGCGCTGGACCCGGGCGAGCAGTGGGACATCGCGGCGGACCGGCCCGGCGTTCTGGCGGACGTCACATCGCGCGCCATGCGGCACCGGGCCGGCGTCGCCGTGGCGCCGTCGGAGTTCGACCGCCGCACGGGCGACTGATACTCAGGAGCCGTCCGGGTTTCTTCCTTCGTCGTCCGTCGTCTGCTTCAGCCCCGTCGCGAGTCTCCGCAGCCGTTCGACTCGTTGCTGCCAGAGCAGGGCTTCACGTGCAACTTCCCTGGCCGCCCGCATGCCGCGTAGCCACCAGCCGAAGATGGCGCCGACCAGCCCCGCGGCGACCACCCAGATCCAGATCTCGAACAGGACGTACAGCATGCGGATTCTGCTTCAGGGGCGGTGGAACACGCGGAACTCGACCCCTCGACTTCCGCTCCCGCCGTCTTCGTCGTCCGGGCTGTCGCTGCCATAGCCGAAGGCCAGCAGGCGGTCGGGATGAACGCTCGCGGAAAGGACTTCGCGGATGGACTCGGCCTGCGCGATGCTGAGCCGCCGGTCATCCTCCGGATCGCTGCCGGCATCCGTGTGGACGAGGATCTCGATCCGGGTATCCGAGAACGCGTCCAGCAGCTCGCCGATTCCGGCAATGGCGGTCCGGGCGTCCTCGGTGAGCGCATCGCTACGACCCTGGAACGCGATCGGCTGCTCCCGCAGCAGGCGGCGGATCCGGTTCTGGGCGACCCTGTTCACTCCGACGGGGGCGACCGCGATTTCGTTGGCGATCGTCCAGCCGGTTTCGGCCGTTGCGGCAATCGCGCGCACGTCGAACTCCAGGCGGTCGCGCATGCCTTCGCTCGATGTGTGGCCGGTCAGGGTCAACGTCCCGTCCTCGAGCTTCAGGCCGGCTCCTCCGTGCACCTGCCGGAGGAGCTGAATCAGCCTCGGGAGGGTCGGGATCCAGGGCGGTTCGGTCACGGCGTCGTCGACTCCCGTTTCGTCGATCACGTTGCCCTGACCCATGACCGCGGCCGCCGCGTCGAACAGCTCCTGCCGGCTTTCGGGGGTCGGCAGGCGTCCGGCCAGCAGCCAGATGTCGCCGTCAAGGCCGAACTCGAAGCTCGGCTCGACCGCCATCACGAGGCGGTTGTCAACGCTTCGTACTCCCGGCTCGCCCGCCGCGCGTCGCGCCGCCTCGAGCCCGATCTCCGCGAAGGCGATCGTGCCGTGGAGCGTGATGGCGCGGCCGTCCGCTTCGATACGGAGACCGCGCACGCCGACGTCCGCGAGCGTCGCGGTCGTTCGCGTCTCGATCGCTCCCTCGATGCGGGGGAGTTCCAGCGCGAAGCAGACGGCCCCCAGCAGCAGCAACAGGACCACGCCCATCAGGATGACGCTCGGTTCTCTCATCGTCTCGTCATGGTCGGCGCCACGGCCGGCCGCCTAGCTGGAAGTGTGATCGGCGACGATCAGCCACTGTTCTCCGTGCCGCTCCACGAGCAACGTGAACAGACCGGTCGGCTCGTCGGATTCCCGCGTCAGGCGGAAGCGGCCGAAGACCATGGCGGCGTGCTCGGAGAGCACCCGGACGTCCAGGTCCTCGAAGGCCAGCGACCCCATCGCGGCGCGGTCGGGGTAGGTCTCGCGGTAACGCTCCAACGTGTGCCTCCAGCCGCGGCGAACCTCGCTGCCCGAAGTGAAGCGCAGCTCCTCGTTCCGCAGGTAGCCCGCCATGAAGCCCTCGATGTCGCCGTCGTTCCAGGCCTCCACCTGCGCGTCGAGCACCTCCAGCACCGCCGCGGCAACCGTCTGCGGGTCGAACACGGGTGGCGGTTCTTCGAGTTGGGGCGGTTCGCAGGAAACCAGCATTGCGCCGGCCGCGAGCACGGCGAGCGCGGTGGCTGCGACTCCGCTCCTCGCGAGTCCGACCTTCATTGGGCGAGGCTCTCCACCTCGACGTCGCGGACCTCGATCTGCGAGACGAGAGGCAGTTCCTCCTCGACGTACGCCGGCGTGATGTCGTCGACGGTCAGTCCTCCGTCCGGCGTGTTCAGGCCGTAGTTGTCCGCGTCGTAGAACAGCAGGCCGCCGATGCGGCGGTAGTTCCGGAGGGTGCGGAAACGGAGTCCGGTGCCGGCGCTGTAGTCGTAGGCGAACTGCTCGAGCCGGGCGGTCTCCGGGTCGAACCAGTAGACGTAGGCGCTGTCGGCGCCGTCGCTGGAACCGGCCTGGAAGGTCACGCGGACCCGCTGCAGTTGCCGTCCGTTCCATTCCTCGAAGCCCTGGTCCTCCTTGAAGGTGCCGGGGTCGTTCAGCTTGTAGGGCAGGAAGAGGAAGTACATGCGCTGGTTGACGTAGCTCTCCGCGCGCACCTGCTCGCTCTCGTCCATGTCCATCGGTTCGCCGCCTTCGGTCACCTCGAGTGCTCTGTTGTCGCGGCGGTACTCGCGCTCGTCGTCCCCGGCGGACGCCCGGATGACGTACTCGAAGCGGTCGCCCTCGATCGTCGAGTCGACGTCGAAGCTGCCGGACCGCGACGCCACCGTCAGCCTGACCCGCGAATGCTCGAACAACTCTCCCCCGTGATGCTCGATCGCGCGGTCGACGATCTCCAGCCGGTCCGACGTGCCGGGCGGCGCGACCGGCCGGGGCTCGGACACCGGCTCCGCGCCGGCGCATGCGAGGAGGAAAGCGCCCGCGGCGGCGACGGCGAGCCACGCGCCGACGGTTCCGTGCAGGGTTCCAGGTTGCAACATGGCTTCCATGTTAGCGCCGCTGCCGCCGCCAAACCTGTCGCAAGCTCCAGGTTTGGCCCCAGCCCCCACCTCACCAGCAGCGTGCGCCAAGGCACTTGCTTCGCGGCGTTCTGCGGCGCACGCTGCTAGTCTCGGCCGCTCACTCTGAACAGCGGCTGGAGGCCAAAGCGAATGACCGAGTACGAACTCATCAAGTACGACGTGGACGATCCGATCGCCACGATCACTCTGAACCGGCCGGAGCAGTTGAACGCGATCACCGGCAGCATGATGGCCGAGATGAAGCACGCGATGGCGGCCGCCGAGCGCGACGAGCGCGTCGTCGGCATCGTCCTGACCGGCGCCGGCCGCGGGTTCTGCGCCGGCGCGGACATGCAGGGCCTCCAGGCCACCAGTCGCGGCGAGCGCGGCAGCGGCGGCGGAAACGACTTCGAGGACGCGCAGGCCGGCGCGATCGAGGAGATGGGCGAAGACAACTTCGGCGTCACCTTCAACTACCTGATGGCGGTGCGCAAGCCGATCGTCGCCGCGATCAACGGCCCGTGCGCGGGTCTCGGCTTCGCCATCGCGATGCTCTGCGACATCCGTCTCGCATCGGACCGGGCGGTCTTCACGTCTGCGTTCGTGAACCGCGGCCTGATCGCCGAACATGGCCTGAGCTGGATTCTGCCCCGCGTGGCGGGCCCGGCCAACGCGCTCGACATTCTCTGGACGGGCCGCAAGTTCTACGGTCCGGAAGCGGCCCAGATGGGCGTCGTCAACCGCTCCGTGCCGCACGACCGGGTCGTGCCCGAGGCCGAGAACTACGTCCGGGCGCTCGCCGAGCGCTCCGCGCCGATGTCGCTCAAGGTGATCAAGCAGCAGGTCTACCGTCACCTGATGATGGACACAGGCGACGCGCTCCGCGAATCGAACGAGTTGATGGCGGAGAGCCTGCAGCGGGGCGACTTCAAGGAAGGCGTCGCCTCCTTCGTCGAGCGCCGGCCGCCGAAGTTCCAGCGCATCACCAGCTAGAGCAGGGCCCGAGCCGCCTTGTAGACCTCCGCGTCAGACGGCTGCGGATCGCCGCGGAGTACCCGTGCCGATGCTTCCGACGCCCAGTCGAGGATCGCACCGGCGTTCGCGGTTGCCTCTCCGGGGGGAGCCTCCAGAACGGCCAGTGGGCCTCCCGGGGTCGGCTCGATCCTCGCCGACTCGACCGGCCAGTCCATCACCGCCAGCAACCGTCGCGCCTGAACCAGCCAGGCGGCCGCCCTTGCTTCGGCAGTCGCGTCTCCCGTCGTCTCCAGGAGGAGCCGGCTCTCAGTCGACGCGGTCCCGCCTTTCCTTGAGCTCGCGGAAGGTCGTCAGCACCAGGCCCTCGTCCTCGATCACCTGCTGCACGCGGGGGTCGAGCATCGCCAGCATGTCGCCCTTGCGGGTGGGGCCGGAGGTGGAGATGTACTTGAAGTTCTCGCTCGGATCGGTCGAATGCAGGATGACCATCGTGACGCCGGGGCGCAGGTCGCGCAGGGCCTGGACGTAACGCTCGACCTTGTATTCGGTCAGTTCCTCGTCCGTTGCGTCCGCGCCGCTCTCCGGGACCCAGCCGTAGCTCAGGTTGTGGAGGTCGTCGAGGACGGGCAGGCCACCGTCCCAGATCCGTTCGCCGAGTTCGGTCGCGCGGCCGAGCCCCGGTGGGGTGTCCCGTCCCTGGGCTTCGTACTGGGCCTCGAGGATCTCGTTGTGGCCGCCGGGGAACATGAGCGGGATGCCCTCATCGATGCCGACCTCGATGTAGCGCTCGAGGAAGTCCATCGTGGCGAACAGCGTGCCCATGTGGGAGTCCAGGTGGGTCGGCTCGAAGCCCATCGTCCGGGCGCGGCGGATCTGCTCGCGGACCTCGGCTTCCACCTCGTCGGGGCTTGCGTTGGCGACGACTTCCGCGACGCTCGACCACAGGGCGCCCTCCGGGTCGACCAGGCCGGGCGCCGCTTCGCGGCCCACCAGCGGCCCCCAGCGGTAGTCGTCCCATTCGGCGGTCAGCGTCAGGTGGAGGCCGGCGTCGATGCCCGGGTTCTCCTCCAGGGCCCGCACGAGTTCCGGCACCCAGGGGCAGGGCATCATGACGCTCATCGAGTTCGCGGCGCCCTCCAGGATCGAGCGGAGGGTGCCGACGTTCGAGTCGTGCGACATGCCGGCGTCGTCGACGTGCAGGATGACGGCGCGGGTACCGGCGGGGAAGCCGAGCTTCTCGGCGTAGGTCTGCGCCTCGGCCTGGCAGCCCGCGACGAGGACCGAGGCGAGGCAGAGAGTGATGACGACGGCGGCGGTCCGGGGCACGTTGCGCATGGCGGTCTTCCTTCTCCCTTGAGGATTGCTAGTGGTCGGCCAGCCGGTCCGTGCCGTCGAACCCCTCGAAGCCGGCGATGCCGTCAACGTCGAGGCCGAGGAGCGGGACCAGGCTGGGCGCCAGGTCGATCGTGTTGGCCCTGGCTTCGACGACGCGGCCGGCGCCATCCTGGCGACGGAAGATCAGCGGCACGTGCGTGTCGTAGGCGTAGGGCGAACCGTGGCTGGCGACGATCACGGAAGCGGGCACGGGCAGGACGTTCGGTTCGGGGATCGCGATCAGATCCGGCCCCCGGTCGTCGCGGTGGCTGTTCAGGTAGAGCTCGTGGAGCGGTTTGGCCGGGTCGAGATCGGCGGCGCGGACGACCTCGACGATCAGCGGGCAGGCGGACATCACGTCGATGATCTCGTCCTCGACCGCCGCCTTGTCGATGCCGGCAGCCGCGATCGCCTCCCGGTCCAGGTAGAAGGTCGACGTCAGGAGCTTCGCGTCGCCGAACCGCTTCTCGATCCGTGTCTGCAGGCGCTGCAGGCAGAGGGTCTGGTCGGTGCCGAAACGACCGCCGTCGCCGCCGTCGCGCACGACGAGTTCGGGGACCTCGCCGACGCCGTGGTCGCCGGAGAACGCGACGACCACGTTGTCCAGGCCGATCCGCTCGTCGACGAAGTCGAGCAGGTCGCCGATCGTCCGGTCGAGCCGGAGGATCGTGTCCAGGGTTTCGGGAGCGTTGGGGCCGTAGCCGTGACCCACCGTGTCGAGGGCCGAGAAACTGACCGCCAGCAGGTCGGGAACCTCGTCGGCGCCCAGGCTCTCCGCGTCGATCAGGACCTCGGCGAAGTCCTCGAGGTAGTCGTCGACGAAGGGCGACCGGTAGATGTCGCCGTAGAACCCGTCCCGCTCGACGCTGAAGCCGCCCACCGCGTGGGGGAACGTGTCGATCACGGGGCCGCGGTCGAGCGGTTCGATGTCGTAGGCCGACGTGTGGTCGAGGGGGAGGAGCGGGTTCCAGGCGTTGGCGAAGTGGCTTCCGAGCCGGTCCTCGTCGTTGAAGGCCTCGACCCAGCCGGGCTGGGACTCCTCGTCGCCGTAGTAGGTCGACGTGACGAAGCCGCCGGTGGAGCGGCTGTACCACCAGGCGCCGTCCGCGTGGTGCCCGCCCATGAGGATCGCCGCACGGTCCTTCGCGCTGGCGGCGTACACCTTGGCCTGGGGGTACGCGGCTTTCAGCAGGTCGCCGAGAGTCGGGACCAGCAGGTTGCGCGGAGAGACGCCGTGGTCCGGGTCGCCGCAGCAGTAGACGTCATCCCCGCGCTCGCGGTCGAACCAGGAGTTGCCGACGACTCCGTGCCGCTTCGGGAACGCGCCCGTGGCCAGGGTCGCGTGTCCGGGGGCCGTTTCGGTGGCGGCGTGGAAGTGGTGAGCGTCGGTGAAGACGACGCCTTCGCGCAGCAGCCGCGCCAGCCCGTGGTTCAGAAGGGGGCCGAAGCGCTCCAGGTAGTCGCCGCGCATCTGGTCGACGACGATGATCAGGACGAGTCGCGGCGTCCCGTCGGGGACTGCCTGTCCTACCGGCGCGGCGGCGGTCTCTCCGCCGGCCGCTTCGGCTTCCGGAGCGTCCGCCGGGGCGCCGCAGGCCAGGATGAACAACAGCGCGGCCAGGGCCGGCAACAGTGCGAGCTTCTTCATGTCTGTAGCGCCTTGAGTGGGTGACGGCCGTCGACATGGCCCATGAACGGGGGATGGATGCCGTAGCCGATCAGTTCCTGGATGGTCTCGGACAGGCGCGGCACGTCGCCGGCCGGTACGCCGAGAATGAAGTTCTCCTGCTGGCGGGCCCACGCCGGGCAGTACTGGATCGTGAGGCCGAGCCGGGATCCCGCCGAACGGTTTTCGCCGCCGCCGTGGAAGAGGGTGCCGAGGAAGATGAGCAGGGAGCCGGCGGGCATGACGACGGGCCTTGCTTCCGCGTCGTCGGGCCGCTCGCCGTTCCAGCGGTGGCTGCCCGGCACGATGCGGGTGGCGCCGTTGTCCTCGGTGAAGTCGTCGAGCGCCCAGATCGTGCTCACGCCGAGCGCCTTTCTGGGCCGTGGCAGCGGATAGAACGAGTCGTCGTGGTGGAGGCTCTGCGCCTCTTCCCCCGGGTGGATCAGGATGGCGTGAGCCACCGAGAGCAGGAAACCGGGTCCGAGCGTCGCCTCGCAGGCCGCCATGACCGAGGGGTGCGCGACCAGCGCATCGAACAGCCGCGACTTCGCGAGCAGGCCGTAAACCCGTTGCGTGTTGTGGCCCTCGAACGGGTTGCGGCCGAACAGATGGCGCTCGAAATGGGGTTGGAGCACGCCACGGAGCGCCGTCTGCTGCTCGCGGTCGAGCACCCCTTCCAGGATGACGTAGCCGTTCTCTTCGAGCTGTTCAAGGTGGTCCACGGACGATGAGACTATCCTCCGCTGGCTGCATGAAGGTCTTCGACGCTGGCCGGACGGCCGAACTGCTGCCCTGGGGGGCTCTGGTAGATGCACTCGAAGCGGGTTTCCGCGACGGCTGCAAGATGCCGGTACGCCATCAGCACGCCGTCGAGGCGCCGGCAGGCGATCCCGAGGCTGCGCTGCTCCTGATGCCCGCATGGACGGTCGGCGGCTACCTCGGGGTCAAGGTGGCGTCCGTGTTCCCTGGCAATGCCTCGCGCGGCCTGGGCGCGGTGCAGGCCAGCTACATCCTGGCCTCCGGAGAGACTGGCGAGCCGCTGGCCCTGATCGACGGCCTCGAACTGACGCTGCGGCGGACGGCGGCGGCGTCGGCTCTGGCTGCGCGGTTCCTGGCGCGGCCGGATTCCCGTCGGCTGCTCGTCGTCGGCACGGGCAACCTGGCGCCCCACCTGGCCGGGGCTCACGCGGCCGTGAACGCGGACCTCGAGATCGAGTTCTGGGGTCGCCGGCCCGAGCGGGCCCGTGCCACGTCCCGTTCGCCATTGATCGAGGGACTTCCAACGGGCACGGCAGGTGATCTGGAGGCGGCGGTCCGCGCCGCCGACATCGTGAGCACGACTACCCTGGCCACCGAGCCGCTGCTCTTCGGCGACTGGCTCCGGCCGGGCGTGCATGTCGACCTGGTCGGCGGCTTCACGCCGGGCATGCGTGAGTCGGACGACGAGGCGATGCGCCGTTCCACCGTGTTCGTCGACACCCGGGACGGCGCGCTGGTCGAGGCCGGCGACCTGACCCAGCCGATCGAGTCGGGAGCGTTGGCTGCCGAAGACGTCGCGGCCGACTTCTACGACCTTTGCCGCGGCGGGCACCGGGGCCGGCGGGACGCTTCCGAGATCACGCTGTTCAAGTCGGTCGGCGTCGCGCTCGAGGATCTGTTCGCCGCCATCCTGTTGTGGGAGCGGAGTGGTGGCTGATCTGCGGGCTAGACTCCCTTGCCTATGCCCAAGGTACCTGCCGCCGTCCTTCTCGTGGCCGCTTTCGCGGTGACCTCCTGCAACGCCCCGGCGGCCGGCCCCGGCGATCCGCCGCTGGCCGAGGCTCGTCCCCACGAACTCGAGACGCACGGCGACGTGCGGATCGACGAGTACTACTGGCTGCGTGAGCGCGAGAACCCGGAGGTGATCTCCTATCTCGAGGCCGAGAACGCCTACGTCGACGCCGCGCTGGGGCACACCGAGGCGCTCCAGGAGCGCGTGTTCTCGGAGATTCGCAGCCGGGTCGTCGAGGACGACTCATCCGTTCCCTACCGCGACGGCGACTACTGGTACTACACGCGCTACGAGCAGGGGAAGCAGTACCCGATCCACTGCCGCCGGCCCGCGGACGGCGACACGTTCGGCGGCGACCAGGATCCCGAGGCGGAGGAAGTGCTGGTCGACGTGAACGAGGTCGCCGAGGGCAAGGAGTACACCGCGGTCCGGCCCGCGGTCAGTCCGGATCACCGGATCCTCGCCTACGGCGTCGACGACGTGGGGCGTCGCTTCTACACCGTTCGCTTCAAGGACCTGGAGACCGGCGAGATTCTCCCGGACGAGATCCCCGACGTGACCGCGAACCTGGTCTGGGCCGCCGACAGCGCGACCCTGTTCTACGTCCGGCAGGATCCCGACACGCTCCGCGCCTACCAGGTGTACCGGCACCGCCTCGGCTCCGGCGCCGCCGACGAACTGGTCTACGAAGAGCCGGACGACACCTTCAGCGTGTTCCTCGGGCGGAGCCAGTCGCGCAAGTACCTGATGGCGACCTCGAGCCATACGCTGCGCACCGAGGTGCGCGTCCTGCGGGCGGACGATCCCGGCGGCGACTTCGCCGTCTTCGAGCCGCGGGGGGAGCGCCACGAGTACAGCGTCGATCACCTGGGGGACCGCTTCTGGGTGCGCACGAACGATGGCGCGCCGAACTTCCGGCTCATGTCGACCGCGGAGAACGCCACTGGCCGCGCTGCCTGGAAGGAAGAGCTGCCGAACCGCGACGACGTGCTCTTCGAGGGCTTCGAGCTGTTCGACCGTTTCCTCGTGCTGGCCGAGCGGCGCGACGGCCTGGAGCAGCTCCGGATCGAGCCGATGGGCGGCGACGGACCGGACGGGCACGACCTGGACTTCGGCGAGCCGACCTATTCGGCCGGTCTCGGCGTCAACCCGGACCCGTCGTCCGGCACCCTCCGCTACGTCTACCAGTCGCTGACCACGCCGCGGTCCGTGTTCGACTACGACCCGGCGACTCGCGAGAGCACCCTGCGCAAGCAGGACCGGGTCCTCGGCGGTTTCGACTCGGCCAACTACCGGAGCGAACGGCTGTGGGCGACCGCGGGCGACGGCACCCGGGTGCCGGTGTCTCTCGTCTACCGGCCCGACCTGCGGCCGGAAGAGGGCGGCAGTCCGTTGCTTCTCTACGGCTACGGCTCCTACGGCGCGAGCATGGACGCGTCGTTCAGCTCGCCGCTCCTGAGCCTGATCGACCGGGGTTTCGTCTATGCGATCGCCCACATCCGGGGCGGTGAGGAGATGGGCCGCTCCTGGTACGAGGACGGCAAGCTGCTCCACAAGAAGAACACGTTCACCGACTTCATCGCCGCCGCCGAGCACCTCGCGGCCGAGGGATATGCCGACCCCGACCGGATCTACGCGATGGGCGGCAGCGCCGGCGGTCTGCTGGTGGGCGCGGTGTTCACGATGCGGCCCGACCTCTGGGACGGCGTCGTGGCCCGGGTGCCCTTCGTCGACGTCGTGACCACGATGCTCGACGCGAGCATCCCGCTCACGACCTTCGAGTGGGACGAGTGGGGAGACCCGAGGGTGCGCGAGTACTACGACTACATGCTCTCCTACTCGCCCTACGACAACGTGGAGGCGCGCGACTACCCCCACCTGCTCGTGACCACCGGCCTGCACGACTCGCAGGTCCAGTACTGGGGAGCCGGCGAAGTGGGTGGCGCGGCTGCGGGCCAGCAAGACGGACGACAACCTCCTGCTGCTCGAGACGAACATGGGCGCCGGCCACGGCGGCGCTTCCGGACGCTACGACCGCTACCGCGAGACGGCCCTGGTCTACGCGTTTCTGCTCGATCTGGCCGGTCTCGGCGATTCCTAGTCGAGGCGGAGCGGGAGGCGGACGTGGCGGCGCTGCGCGAAGAGACGGTGGACGCCTGAGGAAGGGAAGATGGCGATCGACTTCAGCGACCGGCGGGAGAAGCTCAGGCGGCAGCAGGCCGGGAGCCTGCGCTTCGTGCGGGTCGTCGTGCGCATCGCGCTCCTCTTCGCGATCGGGGCGCTGGCCGTGTTGCAGGGCTTCTCGCCGGCCTCTTGGCTGCTCCTGGGCCTGCTCCTCGTCTGGGGAGCGTCCATGCCGTTCCTGCTGCGCGGCATCCTGCGGCGGATACGGGGACTCGACCATCTGGAGAGGTGGCAGCAGTTGGCCCTGATCTGGACCGCGGCGCTCATCCTGATCGGTGGTTTCGCCGTGCTGGCGCGGTACGTCCTGCTTCCTTCGGCACCCGGCTGATTCATGAGCGAGCCGGAAGGGAACCCGGAGTCCCGCAAACTGGTGCTGTTCGTCTGTACCGGCAACGCGGCTCGTTCCCAGATGGCGGAAGGGCTGCTCCGGCGCCGCTTCGGCGACCGCTACCGGGCCCGGTCCGCCGGCACGCGGCCGGCGGGCCTGGACCCCCTTGCCGTGGAGGCGATGGCGGAGATCGGAATCGACATCGCCGGACAGCGCTCCAAGTCGGTTGAGGAGTGTCTCGCGGACGAGAGCGCGGTCGACATCGCGGTCACGGTCTGCGATCACGCGCGGGCGAACTGCCCCTACGTGCCGGCACTGGAGCGGCTCCACCGGCAGTTCGAGGATCCGGCGACCGTCCAGGATCCGGAAGCGCGCGCCAGGGCGTTCCGCGAGGTCCGTGACCAGATAGAGACCTGGATCGAAATCGAGTTCGGGGAGAACTGACTGGATGGACTTCACGCTTACCGGACAGCAGCGGGCGCTGTGCGAGGGAATTGCGCGCACCTGCGCCGGCTTCGACGACGAGTACTGGCTCGAAGTCGACAACGAGGTGCGGTTCCCGAACGAATTCCACCGCGCCATGGCCGAGTGCGGCGCACTCGGTATCGCGATGCCGGAGGCGTACGGCGGTTCCGGCCTGGGCGTCACGGAAGCGGCTCTCGTGATGCACGAAGTGGCCCGCGCCGGCGGCGGCATGAGTGCGGCGTCGGCGATCCACATCAACATCTTCGGTCCGCATCCGATCGTCGTCTTCGGGACGGAAGAGCAGCGACAGAGGTTCCTGCCGGAACTGATCGAGGGTCGGGCGAAGACCTGCTTCGCGGTCACCGAGCCCGACGCGGGCCTGGAAACGACGGCGATCACGACCCGCGCCGAGCGGCAACCGGACGGCGGCTACGTCGTCCATGGCCGCAAGATCTGGACCACGACCGCCCAGGAGGCCGACCGGGTCATGCTCCTGGCGCGCACGACACCCAGGGCCGAGACCGGGAAGGCGACCAAGGGACTGTCGCTGTTCTACACGACGCTCGATCGGTCGAAGGTCGAGGTCCGGCGGATCCCGAAGATGGGTCGTGCCGCCGTGGACTCGAACGAACTGTTCATCGATGGCCTCGAGATACCGTCCGAAGATCGGATCGGCGAAGAGGGGCGGGGCTTCGAGTACATCCTGCACAGCCTGAACCCGGAGCGGATCCTGATCGGCATCGAGGCGGTCGGCGTGGGCCGCAACGCGCTGGAGCGGGCAGCGGACTACGCCCGCGAGCGCAGGGTCTTCGGCCGGCCGATCGGCCAGAACCAGTCGATCCAGCATCCGCTGGCGGAGTGCTGGATGGAGCTGGAGGCCGCGTTCCTGATGGCGATGCAGGCCGCGTCCTTTTACGACCGCGACGAACCCTGCGGCCACTATGCGAACGCCGCGAAGTACCTCGGCGCCGAAGCCGGCTTCAAGGCCTGCACCCAGGCGGTCATGACCCACGGCGGCATGGGCTACGCCAAGGAGTTTCACGTCGAGCGGCTGATGCGGGAAGTCATGATCCCGCGACTCGCTCCGGTAAGTCCGCAGCTCATCCTCTGCCACATCGCCGAGAAAGTGCTCGGCCTGCCGAAGAGCTACTGACCGGATGCCGGCCAGAAGGCCGGCGCATCGACACCGGCGCCGACCAGCTCCGCCAGAAGTTCGGCCGCCGTTCTCCGCAACGCCGGATGCCAGGCGTTCGGAGCGATCTCGACCAGGGGCTCCAGAACGAAGCGTCGCCGGTGCATCCGTGGATGCGGCACGGCCAGGCCGGGCTCGTCGATGACGGCGGGGCCGAACAGCAGCAGGTCGAGATCGATCGTTCGTGGGCCGGCTGCGCCGTCGGCGGTCCGTTCGCGGCCGAGGGCGGCCTCGATCTCCAGCATGGCCGCGAGCAACCCGCGGGCGTCGAGCCCGGTCTCGAGGGCGGCCGCCGCGTTCCGGAACTCCGGGTCGCTGGCCGCGACGCCGCGCTCTGCTACGGCTGCGGTGCGAAGAAAGCGCGATACCGCGGTCACGTCTCCGACGTCGCGCAGGCGATCGACGGCCGCGCGCAGGTGCGCGTTCCGCGGCCGCAGGTTGGATCCCAGGGCGATGAAGGCTCGGGTACGGGTCACGGCCGCCAGTCGATCTCCGCGCCGACTTCGGCGACGCCGAGTTCGCGGGCCGCGCCCGGCTTGGAGACGCGCACGCGGAGCGACTCGACCCGTTTCGGACCCGCCGTGCCGCTGGTCCTCGAGCCGGCGTCGGTGGCGATCGCTATCGCGATGCGTTCGGCCAGCGTCTCCACGAGACGGTACTCGTCCCTGGCCGCGACGGCCTGGGCGCGCGCGGCGAGTTCCGCGTAGTCCACCGTCGTGTCCAGGTCGTCGCGTGCACCCAGGCCGGCCGGCGCCAGGGACACCTCGACATCCACCAGCAGGTCCTGCGGCTCGGCGCGCTCCTTCGCCGTCACGCCGACGCGGCAGCGGCAGGGGATGCCGCGGGCGAGAACCCGCCGCCGCGGCGCCGCCGCCCGGCGATACCGGCGCAGGGCGGCGATGGTCTCGGCCAGTTGCCGGTGCTCCCGCACGTCGTGGACCCTCAGGACGTCGGCTACGTCGAGAGCAGTCGCCCAGGCGTTGACCGCCAGGGTTCCGGTGAGCCTCTCATCGACCGCCACGCCGCCGAGCAGCCGGTCGAGGAAGGACTTGCGGGACACGCCGAGGACGATCGGCGTGGCCAGTTCGCGCAGTTCGCGGAGATTCGCAAGCAGGTCGAGGTTGTGCTCCAGCGTCTTGCCGAAGCCGATCCCCGGGTCTACGAGCATGTCGACGCCGATCCGGCGGCCGGCCGCCACCCGTTCCGCCAGGTAGTCGCGGATCTCGGTCACGACGTCGGCGTAGCTCGGAGCGCGCTGCATCGTCCGGGGCTCGCCCCGCATGTGCATGGCTATGACGGGAGCGCCGTGACGGGCCGCGACCTCCAGCATTTCCTCGCCGGCGCCCGAGATATCGTTGATCATCCCCGCACCGGCGGCGAGTGCTTTGTCCGCCGCCTCCGGCTTCGCCGTGTCGACACTCAGCGGCACGCCGAGGTCGAGCCCGGCGATGCCCTCGATCACCGGCAGCAGGCGCTCGAGTTCGTCGGTCAGCTCGACGGGCGCAGCGCCCGGCCGGGTGCTCTCGGCGCCGATGTCGATCAGGTCGGCGCCCTCTGCCGCCATCCGGCTCGCGTGCTCGACCGCCTTCTCCGGGCGGTCGAAGAGGCCGCCGTCCGAGAAACTGTCCGGCGTCACGTTCAGGACGCCCATGACCAGGGGACGTTCGCGGAGGGTCAGGGTGTGCGTGCCGCAGGCCAAGTCCATCGGTGGAGTCTAAGGGGCTTGGGGCAGGCCGGTTGCGAGCGCCGATTCCGTCTCAGTCCTTGTATAGAGTCGAGTCGCGCCGCCGCGGCGCCGTCGGCTCCCAGATCGACTGAGCCCCCGGGTCGGAGGTGTTGCGGTGCAGAGTGAGATGGAGATGTTGTTACAGATCGGGGGCGTGGTCGTGCCCTGCATTTCGGTGTTCGCCGGGCTGTTTGCCTGGGGCCTGCGTCGAATGGACCGACGCTTCGACGAAGCTGCCGCGGAGCGGACGAGGATCGAGATGCAACTGGGCGAACGGTGCGATCGGATCGAAACGCAACTGGGAGAGCGCTGCGACCGGATCGAGAGGGAGTTCAAGGAGCGGTGCGACCGGATTGATGAGCGGATCGACCGGTTGTCCAACCAGGTCATGAGTTTGAGCGTCGAACTCGGGAAGGCACAGGGGGCCGCCCGCGCCGCCGTCGAGGCGGCGTCGGGCTAGAGCCGCCGAACCTGTTGCTGCGTCCTGGTGTGTTGGGATGAGCCGGAGGGCCGTCGGTAGCCGGTCGGTCCTTCGAATCGCCGTCCATGCGGCAGCCTTCGTTCTGCCTTGTGGCGCCGCCGGCAGTCAGGACTGCAGCTTCGCTTTCGTGGAGACGGCGGCCGAGGCGGGAATCCGCTTCGTCCACGACGCGGGCGCGGCCGGCGGCTTGCACCTGCCCGAGACGATGGGCGCCGGAGTCGCCTGGATCGACTTCGACGGCGACGGCTGGCTCGATCTCTACCTTGTGCAGTCGGGGCCGTTTCCGCCGGACGGTGGCGAGGGTTCGGCGGACCGGCTGTTCCGGAACCTCGGACCGGACGACGCCGGGGAGTTCCGCTTCGCTCCGGCCGGCGCCGGCGACCTGGCGCGCGGCTACGGCCAGGGCGTGGTGGCCGCCGACGTCGACGGCGACCACGACGTCGATCTGCTCGTCTCCCGTTACGGCCCCACGGTCCTCCTGCGCAACGACGGCGCCGGTCGGTTCGCCGCGGCCGAGCGGCTGGCGGCGGCCGCGCCGGAGGGAGGGGCGGACGAGTTCCCCTGGGGCTCCTCGATGGCGCTGGCCGACGCGGACGGGGACGGCGATCTCGACCTCCATGTCAGCCGCTACCTCGACTACGACCCGGACCACGGTCTGGACTGCCGCCGGGAAGGGCCCGAATCGCCGCCCGAGGTGTGCGATCCGTCGCTGTTCACGGGCCAGCACGACCGGTTCTACACGAACGATGGCGGCGGAGGCTTCGAGGACGCGACGGCCGCCGCCGGCCTTGCCGGCGCCGACGGCAAGGGCCTGGGCGTCCTGTTCACCGACCTCGACGCGGACGGCCGGCCGGATCTCTACGTAGCGAACGACCTGACGCTGAACCTCCTGTTCCGGAATCGGGGCGACGGCACGTTCGAGGATCTGTCCCTGCTCTCGGGTGCCGCCGTCAACCGAAACGGCCGGCCCGAGGCGGGCATGGGCCTGGCCGTGGCCGACTTCGACCTCGACGGCGACCCCGATCTGGCCGTGACGAACTTCGACGTGGAGACGAACACGCTCTATCGGAACGCCGGGCCGGGGCCGGGCCTGCTGTTCGAGGACGTTTCGGCCACTGCCGGTTTCGGGCAGCCGTCCTTCAACCTGCTGGGCTTCGGGATCGTCGCGGAGGACTTCGACCGCGACGGCGCGCTCGACGTGTACGTCGCGAACGGCCACATCTTCGCGTCGCCCCGGCGCGACAACACGGGGTACCGGCAGCGGAACCTGCTGCTGCGCGGCCGCTCCGGCGACGCGGCGAGCAGTTTCTCCGAGGTGCGCTGCGTCTGGACCGACGGGGATCCCCTGGTGAGCCGCGGGGCCGCCGTCGCGGACTACGACAAGGACGGCGACGCCGACCTTGCGGTCACCGCGAACGACGGTCCGGCCCGCCTGTGGCGGAACGACACGGCCGGGCCCGCTGGCGCGACGTGGCTGGGCCTGGAACTGCGCGGACGGTCTCCGAACACGCAGGCGGTGGGCGCGGTGGCGACCCTGTCCGGCGAAACCGGTACGCCGCCGGCACGACGCTGGACGATCCGCGGCGACAGCTACCAGTCGTCGAGCGGCCACCGCCTGCGCTGGGCCGTCCCGGCAGCGGCCGGCCGGCGGCAACTCGACCTCCGCTGGCCGTCCGGCGCCCGCACGCGGATCGTCGATCCGCCGTCCGGCGCCTACCTCGTCGTAGAGGAACGCCCGTGAAACCCGTCGGTGCGCCGGCCTTCTGGCCGGCATCAAGCGCGATGCCGCGAAGCGGCGAGCCCGAACCCCATCCGCGCCCCATCTGCCACTGCCTCCTCACCCTCCTCCTTGCCGCAATCGCCTCAACCGCGGCCGCCGCCACCTCCCCGCCCCTCGAACCCGCCCGTTTCACCCTCGACAACGGGATGACCTTCCTGGTCGTCGAACGCCCGGGCCGGCCGCTCGTTGCCGCCGTCTGGGCGGTGAGCGCCGGCTCCGCGTCGGACCCGCCCGGCCGCCGCGGCCTTGCCCACGTCGTCGAACATCTCCTGTACGCCGGCAGCCGGACGATCGGCACCCGCGACTGGGAGAAGGAAGCGCCCTTGCTCCGGCGCTGGGCGCGGCTGTACGAACAGTCCGTCCGGCGGGGCGCGGCCGTGTCCGGTCTGGACCGGGTGGAGCAGCGGTTGGCCGCTATTCAGCGGCCGGGAGCCTACTCCGGCGTTTACACCCGGGCGGGGGCGCTCGGGATCGACGCGGTCACTCGCCACGACTCGACCACGTTCCAGACGCTGCTGCCGAAGGAGAAGATCGAGCTCTGGTTCTGGATGGAGTCCGACCGCCTGCTCGAGCCCGTGTTCCGGGGCTTCCGGCGGGAGCTGGCAGTGGTCGAGCAGGAGCGCCGCCAGCGGATCGATTCGACCCCCGCCGGGACCTGGTTCGAGCTGTTCGACGCCGCCTACTGGGGCGCCGGACACCCCTACGCCCATTCCCCGGGCGGCGAGCGCCTCGAGGTCGCGCGGCTGCTGCCGGCGGACGCGCGTTCCCACTTCGAGGCTCACTACCGGCCCGACCGCCTCGTCGCGGTGCTGGTGGGGGACCTGTCGCCGGAGCGCGCCCGCGCCCTGGCGGAACGCTACTTCGGCCGGCTCGGCCGCGGTGCCCGCGCGCGTGGGGGAGGGGCCGGCGACGCGGAAAGCGTGGAGAAGGTGGAGGAGGTTGCGGAGCCGGCGCTCGAATCCCTGGAAGGCTTCTGCGCCTGCCGCAGCCAGGTGGAGATCCGCTATCCCACGGTGCCATTCGAGGCCGGCGGCGACGCGGTCGCGCTGGACGTCCTGGCTGGTCTCCTGAACAGTCGCTCCGGCCGGCTCTACCGGGACCTGGTCGTGGGCGAAGGCCGGGTCGCCTTCGCGGCGTCGGCGGAGCACGTCTCGCGCAGACTCGGCGGCTACTTCGCGGTGCGGATCGAGGCTGGCGAGGGGATCGGTCCCGAAGAGTTGATCCCGGCCTGGGACCGGCTCCTCGGCCCGTTGCGCACGGCCCGGCCCGGTGATGCCGAACTCAAGCGGGTGCGCCGGCAGCTCCTGACGGATTCCTGGCGTCAGCTCGAACAGGACGCGGGGTTGGCGCATCGCCTGGCGGCGGCCGAGGCGCTCGGCGGCTGGCGGCAGTTGACCGAGTGGCTGGACGCCGCGGCCGCGGTCTCGGCCGACGACCTGGAGCGGGTGATCGACCGCTATCTCCGGCCGGCCGACCGGGCCGTCCTCTCGCTGACCCGGACGAGGAGCGCCGGACCGTGAGCCGGCTGCTCGCGCTCGCGGTTCTGGCCGCGGCGGCTCCGCTACTCGCCGCGCCCCTCCCGGCCCAGGCGATCCCGGAGCGGCCGGAGGAGCTGCGCTTCGCTCCGTCGACGTTCGAGCCGCCGCCAGTCGACGGGCTGCGCTTCGAGCTTCGGAACGGCCTGTCCGTGTACGTTGTGCCCGACCGCGGCCTGCCGCTCGTGGACGTCGTGGTGGCGCTACCTGTCGGCGACCGGAACGAGGGCCGGGGCGAGGACGGACTGGCCTCGATGACGGCGGCGATGGCGCGGCGCGGCGGCGCGGGCGACCTCGGCCCGGAGGAGCTGGACGACGAGATCGACGCCCTGGGCGCTCGCATCGAGACGAGCAGCTCCTGGGGGCGCACGGTCCTGGTCCTCGACTCCGGTTCCGAGTCGCTCGACCGGGGCCTGGACCTGCTGGCGGCGATCCTGTTCGAGCCGCGGTTCGACGAAGCGCGGCTGGAACAGGCGAAGGAGAACCTCCGCGTCAGCCTGCTGGCGGATGCCGACGACCCGCGGGCTGTGCTGGACCGCGAGTGGCTGCGTCTCGTGCATGGCCCCGACTCGAAGCGCAGCCGACGGCTGACGGAGGCGTCCGTGGCGGCGTTCGAGCGGGGCGTGTTGGCGCGGTTCCAACGGCGGCATTGGCGGCCCGAGGGGACGGTGATCGCCGTCTCGGGCGACGTGGAGACCGAGTCCCTGCTGGCGCGGCTCGACGAGCTGTTCGGCGGCTGGGATGCCTCCGTTTCCGAGGCCGCCGGGGAGGAGACGGACCCGGCGGGCCGGCCGGGCGGCGGCTCTCCTGGCGACGAAGAGAGTGAGGCGTCCCCAGACGTCGCCGCCGCGACACCGGGTTGGAGGACGTTTCACCGCGAGGGATCGCAGGCTGCGATCGCGATCGGCCACCGGGGCGCCGTCTTCGACACGTGGGACGACCCCGATCGCTGGGCCCTCATGCTGCTGGCCGAGATCCTCGACGGCCCCGGCGCCGTGTCCCGGCTGCGTTCCCGGCTGCAGCTCGAAGAGGGACTCACCTACCGGGTGCTCACCTGGTTCGACCTGGACGTTGTTCCGGCCGCCTCGGTCTCGGCGCGGAGCCAGGGTGGGGGAGAGTTCCGCGTCTTCCTCGAGACCGCCCCCGAGTCGGCCGCCACGGCCGCCGCCGCGGTGCTCGAGGAACTCCGCCGGCTGCGGCGTGAGGAGGTCCCGGAGAACGAGGTCGCCACCGCCAGGCAGTCGCTTCTCGCCCGCCTGCCGCTGCTGTTCGACCGCGCCGAGACCATCGCCGGCCGCTACGCCGAGGACGAGCTGCTCGGTCGCCCCCACGAGTACTGGGCGATGTACCGCGAGCGGCTCCTCGCGGTGACCGCGGCCGACATCCGGCGGGCGGCGCGACGCTTCATCGATCCCGAGGGCGTGGCGGTGGTCGTCGTGGGCGACTTGGCCGCTCCTCAGTAGATCCCGGTGTCCGGGTAGAACGCGTACCAGCCGAACCAGAACGCGACGTGGCCGGGGACTCGCGGCAGCACGTCGCCGCCGGCATCGGGCGCCAGTCCCTCCTCCGTTAGCCGCCACGCAGTTCCGTCCTCGGCGCGAAGCTGCCGGATCGGCGTCACACCCGGCAGGAGGAATTCGCGGCCGTCGCGCTCGTAGGCGCGCACCGCGCCGCTGGCGTCGTCGCCGAGGAGCACGATCTCGACGCCTCCGACAGTGTCATGGACCAGGCGCTCCTCCAGGAGCGCATCGAGCGGGTACGCCTTCGCCTCGCCGTTGATCCGCAGGGCGTAGATCCGCGCGTTCCGCTCCAGGGCGTCGCTCCGCTGCCAGACCGCGAACTCGACGCCGGCCCGGGCCTCGTCGGCGGCGCCTTCGAGGTAGCGGTAGCCGGTTCGCTGGGCCACCGCTGGATCGGGGCGCATGATCGTCGTGTCCGGATGGCGTTGCCGCCAGGCGTCCCAGCGGGTGAGGGTCATCGGCAGCATCGTGAGTCGCGCGTCCTCGGCGGCTCGCTCGCCGACCACCGCCTCGCCGGTCAGGTTGCTCCACAGGCTGAGCGTCGCGCGGTCGAACATCAGCTTGTTCGACCGGTAGAGCAGTCCCGAGGTGCCGAACAGGAGGCGGTTGCCCTCCGCGTCTTCCGCCCGGTAGAGAATCCCGGAACCGCAGAGCGTGCAGAAGGAGAGGGTGATCGGCCGGCCGCCGACCGTGTCGTTCAGCAGTTCGTGCCAGCTCAGGACCTTGACCGGGTAGGCGCGATGCTCGCCGCCCAGGCTGACGCCGAACACGGTGTCCGTGTCGCGCATGAAGCGGGCGGCACCGGCGGGGACGATCTCGGGATCGTCGATCGTGGGGATCCCGTCGAGTGGGACGCCGCCCCACTGGACCTCGCGCAGCCGGAGTCGAATGGTTGCGTCCGGGCTCAGGATGCGCAGATAGGCGCGGTCGATGCGCGAGAACAGTTCTCCCTTCCAGGCGGTGTAGCCGGCCGGCGCTTCGAGGTCTTCGCGGCTTCCCACGTACTCGAACCAGGCCCGGTACCGGCTGCCGAACTGCTTGCCGGAGAGTTCCTCGAGGGTCTGCCGGAGTTCGGGACGCGCCTCGTTCGGCGAGAAGAAGTACGCGTCGACCAGGGGGATGAGGACGGCCTCGTCGGCCCTGACGAGCGACTTGGCGGCCCGTTTCCGCGCCTTCGGCTTGCCCGACATGAGGCGTCGCAGGCGGTCGTAGAAGGCCGGCTCGGACCGCGTCTCCGCGGAGGGCAGGTCGGCGAGGCGGAGCGTCGGATCGTCCTGCTCGCTGAGTTGGTTGCTCTGCGCGGAGAGTTCGGCGGTGCCCAGGAGGGCCAGGCCGGCGAGGGCAGCCGTCAGGCGGAGCATGAGGTTGAGGGACACGAGGGGAGCCTCCCCGGCAGTATTATCCATGAGGTGTCCAACGTGGGGGCTGCCGCCGGGGCTTCCGGCGCCAGGGTTTCGTCACGGCGTCCGTCAGCGGCGTCAGTGGCGGTCATGGTCCTGTCGGTTCTGGGACAGTTGCCGGTCGCCTCGCCGGCCGGCGCCGACGACGACGCTCCGGAGGTCCTGCTCGCCGGGTTCGAGGTGGCGCCCGCGGCGCCCGGTCCCGAGACCCTGTGCCGGCTGGTCGCGACGGTCGAGAACAACGGCGATCGCGCCGTTTACAGCTTAGGCTTCGACGTCGAGCTGAACGGCCGGGCGCTGCCGGTCTACGAGCAGCAGCTCTTCCTGCAGGTAATCGAGCCGGGCGAGTCGGAGGAAGTGGCCCTCTACAACTTCTGGACGTCCGAGCAGGGCCGGCCCGCGCCCGCCGACGGCAAGCTGGAAGTCGTCGTTCGACTGCGCGCGGCGCGCTGGGTCGAGGTGACCGAGGTCGAGGAGGACGGCGAGACGGTCGAGGTGTGGACTCCGGTCGGCGACGTGGCCGGCCTTCCGCAGGCGACGAGTCGGACGCTCGAACTGAAGTGAGCCGCGCCGCGGCGATCGCTTTCGCGTGCGGCTGCGTGTTCCTCGGCTGCGCGGCCCCGCCGGCTCCGGACGATTCCCGGGCTGCCGCCGCGGCGCGTCCGCACATCGTCCTGATCTCGATCGACACGCTGCGTTCGGACCGGTTGCCCGCCTACGGCTACGGCGGGGTCGAGACGCCGGCGATCGACCGCCTGGCCGCCGATGGCGTGCTGTTCGAACGGGCCTACGCGCACGTCAACGTCACCCTGCCGTCGCACGTCAGCGTGTTCACCGGGCTGCTGCCGCCGGAACACGGCGTGCGGGACAACTCGGGCTACCGGCTGGACGAGGGGATCCCGACGCTGGCCGGGACGCTGCGCGCGGAGGGTTACGCCACCGGCGGTTTCGTTTCCTCCTACGTCCTCCGCGCCGGAACCGGCGTGGAACGCGGCTTCGACGTCTACGACGACGGCGTCCGGTTCGAGACCGGCCGCGACTTCGGCGAGCTGCAGCGGCCGGGCCTGGAGACGCTGGACGCGGCCTCGCGCTGGCTCGGCGACGTCGGGGACTCTCCGTTCTTCCTGTTCCTCCACCTGTACGAACCGCATGCTCCCTACAACCCGCCGCCGCCTTTCGCGGACCGTTACGACGATCCGTACGACGGCGAGGTCGCCGCCGCCGACGCGGTGGTCGGCGAACTCGTCCGCCGGCTCGAACAGCGAGGCCTCTACCGGGACGCGCTGGTCATCCTCCTCTCCGACCACGGCGAGGGCCTGATGGACCACGGCGAGATGGACCACCTGATCCTCGTCTACCGGGAAGTGCTCCAGGTGCCGCTGATCGTCAAGCTGCCGGGCGGCGAGCGGGCCGGCGAGCGGGTCGCCGCCAACGCCCAGCTTGGCGACGTGGCGCCGACGGTCCACTCGCTCCTCGGACTGGAGCGGCCGGCCGGCCTTTCCGGCGCCGATCTGCTTGGCCTCGGCGCGGAGGCGCCGAACGCAACGCCCCGGCAGATCGTCTCCGAGAGCGTCTATCCCCGCATTCACTTCGGCTGGAGCGATCTCGGCTCGGTCGTCGAAGGGGACCTCCACTTCATCGACTCGCCCGAACCGGAGCTGTTCCGCCTGTCCGAGGATCCGGGCGAGCGGAACAACGTGATCCAGGAGGAGCGCGCGGCGGCGCGCCGGCTGCGCGCGGCGCTCGAAGCGATCGACCGGTCGCTCGCCTCGCCGTCGGAGGAGGCCCCGGAGACCCGGCGGCGGCTCGAGTCGCTCGGCTACCTCTCCGGCGGCGCCGGTGCCGGAGAAGGCCCTCTACCCGACCCGAAGGGCCGGATCGGCGCGGTCGAGGACCTGGCGCGAGCCGTCCGCCTCGGCGCGGAAGGCGATCTGGCCGGTTCCGAGGCGGCGCTGCGCTCGGTGCTCGAGACCGAGCCGCGGCTCGTCCTGGCATGGCACGAACTGGGAGAGATCCTGGAGCGCCGTGGCCGGCCTGGGGCAGCGCTCGATGCCTACCGCCGGGCCTTTGATGTGTCCGGCGGAGATGCCGCGGCGTCCGGGATCAAGGTCGCCGAGCTGCTGCTGCGGGCGGGCCGCGTCGAGGAGGCGCGGGAGCACGCCCTGGCGGTCGCCGACCGGTCGCCGCTCGCGGCCCAACTCCTGGCGGAGGCCGCCCTGGCCGAGGGTGACCTGGCGGCGGCGGCCGAGCACCTGGAGCGGGCGCTGGCCGAGCGGGGGCCGCGGATCGCGCCCCTTGTCGTCCGAGCGAGGCTGCTGAACGCGCAGGGCCGCTTCGAGGAGGCGCTGGCCCAGAGCGACGCGGCGCTCGCCGAGTTCGGCGACCGCCGCGACCGTTCGGTCTTCGCGCGTCTCCATCTCCACCGCGGGACCGCGCTCGGCGCGCTTGCCCGGCCGCAGGAGGCGGAGAGTTCCTACCGGGAGGCGATCGCGCTCGAACCCGAGTTGCTGGGCGCCTACTCGTCGCTCGCCTTCCTGTTCGCCCTCGAAGGCCGCGCCGCCGACGCCGGCAGGACGCTCCAGGAGATGGTCACCGTCAACCCCGCGCCGGCCGCCTACGCCGAGGCGGTGCGCACCCTGCGCGCGATGCGCGACGACCGCTCCGCCGAGGCCGTGCTCGCCGAAGCCCTGCGCCGCTGGCCCGACAGCGAGGTACTCCGCTCGCTGCCGGCTGCCCGCGCCTTCTAACGCGCTCCCCTGGGTGCGCGGGTCTTCTGACCCGCTGCCGCCGGAGGCGGCTTCGACTGCGCCGGCCGCCAGGCTGTCTCCGCTTTCTCCGCAAAGCGGTAGGCTCTCCGCATGACCACTGCGGACCCGCCCGCGATCCCTCGCTGCGCCACCCTTCTCACCGCCGTTCCCCTGGCGCTCGCGGCCTCGCTTCCCGCGGCCGCCCAGCCCGGCGACCCGCGTTCGCCCTCCGGCCCGGGCTTTGTCGAGGTCGTCAACGTCGAGGTCGTCAACATCGACGTCTACGTCACGGACGCCGATGGCAAGCCGGTGCTGGGGCTGGGGCCGGACGACTTCGAACTCAAGATCGACGGGCGGGCCGTCCCGATCAGCAATTTCTACGCGGTGGAACAGCAGGGCGACGAACTCCTCGTGCGCCGGGGAGGAGAGCTGACGGGGCGGCCCCTCTTGCCGCCGCCGCCCGACGATCCGCTGGAACGGGAAGCGGCGGCGCGGCAGCCCGTGACCGTGCCGCCGGAGCAGGCGCTCCACGTCGTCATCTACATCGACAACCTGAACCTGACACCGCCGAACCGCAACCGCGTCATGCGCGAGCTGCGGGCGTTCATCCGGGAGCACCTCAGGCCCGAGGACCGGATCATGCTCGCGAGCTTCGACCGCTACCTGAACTCGCACATGCCGTTCACGAACGACCGGGACCAGGTGCGGCGGGCCCTGCTGGAGCTCGAGGAGTTCACCGGCCAGCGGGTGCACCGGAACAGCGAGCGCCGCGACCTGTTCGAGACGGTCAACGACGTGAACACGGAACTCGAGAACCGGACGAACAGCGAACGGCTGATCGAGGCGGCGCGGCAGGGCGGTCTGGTGGGCGGCAGCGCGGTACTGGCGCGTGAGCAGTTGATCAACTACGCGGGTTCGGTCCGCAACGAGACGAACATGGCGATCGACGGCCTGATGCGGCTGGTCGAGAACCTGTCGGCCGCTCCGGGACGCAAGGCGATCGTCTATGTCGCCGACGGCATCCCGATGATCGCCGGCGAGGACATCTTCTACTTCCTGCACGGCGTGTGGGAACAGGCGGTCTCGCTCATCGAGATGACCGAGTACGACATGTCGCGCCGGTTCCAGCAGCTTGCCGCGTCGGCGAACGCGAACCGGGTCAGCTTCTACACGATCGACGCGCGCGGGTTGACCGTCTACTCCCAGGGCACGGTCGACAGTCAGGTCGCCGGGCTGCCGGGCCAGATGGCCCAGATCGACACGATCGCGAGGACGAACCTCCAGAGTCCCCTGCAGTTGATGGCGGAGGAGACCGGCGGTCGGGCCATCCTCAACGCGAACCGTGTGATGCCGGAACTGCTGCGGGTCGCCGCCGACTTCCGCAACTACTACGCCCTGGGCTACATGCCGGATCTGGCCGGTGGGGGCGCGTACCACCGGATCGAAGTGACCTGGAAGAACAGGCCCCGCGGCGCCGAACTCCGCTACCGGAAGGGCTACCGGGACAAGACGCTCGAGTCCCGGATGATCGAGGGGACCCTGTCCGCCCTCAACCTGAACATGCTGGAGAACCCGCTGGGCGTGCGGCTTCACAACCTGCCGCCGAAGCGGCGTCCGGACGGCAACTACGACGTGCCGCTGGTGATCGAAGTGGCCTGGGAGGACCTGACGCTCATCCCGCGCGACGGCGTGCACCACGGTCGCATCCAGCTCTGGATGGCGGCCCGGGACGAGAAGGACCACGCGACCGAGCCCCAGTTGACGGAGCTCAACATCGCGGTGCCGGCCGACCGCCTGGCCGAGATCGAGGGCGGCACCTGGCGCTACGGCCTGGAGCTCACGATGGAGGGCGGCTACCACGACCTCGGCATCGGTCTGCGGGACGATATCGGGGGACGCCAGTCGTTTCTGAGGGGCGGCGTCGACGTTCGTTGAGTCCCGGTGGGCCGGTGCCCGCCCGGCGCTATAGTGCCTTCATGACTACTTCTCATTTGGGCCGAGGCGGGGGTTCCCCGGATCGAGCCGTTCTTCGACGGTCGCGGCTGCTGCCGCTCTGTCTCTTCCTGCTGTTGCCGGGCGCCGGCGCCCAGGCGCAGCGTCTGCTGGAGCTTGGCCCCGTCATGGTGGCGCCGGAGGTGGTCGAACCCGGTGTCGTTCCGTACACGGTGGAACTCGACATCGACCTCATCCGTTCCGCTCCGCAGCGCCTGGAGGTGCCGGCGCCGGACGGCCGGCTGCTGGTCGCCGAAATGAGCGTGTTCGAGGACCGCGGCGACGGCGACGCGATGTGGGCCGGGCGGGCTGCCGGGTCCGACTACGAGAGCGTTGTGTTCACGGTCGCGAACGACCACCTGGCGGGACACTTCGGCGTGCCGGGCGGCGCGAAGTACCGGATCTCGGCGCGGCCCGACGGGCGGGGCCGGATCGAGGACATGTCGACATTGGACGGGAAGCCGAAGGAGGAGTACTGCCCCGGCGGCGTGGTTCCGGATCGGCCGTCGCCTGCCGCCGTGATCGAGGCGCAGCACAGCCATGAGCCGGAGCGGGTGGTTCAGGCGTCGAGCCACAACCACCTCGACATGCTGGTCCTCTACAGCGAGAACGCCCGCATCCGCTACGAGGCGCGCGACGGCTCGGTGGACGCCCGCGTGCAGGAATCGATTGATTACCTGAACCTGGTGTTCCGCAACGGGGAACTGGATCTCGTCGCCCGGTTGGTCCATCACGAGCAGGCGCCGGATTCGCTGACGATCACCAACGCGGGTGGCGCGGTCCTCCAGCGTATGGCGAGCAACCGGGAAGTACGGGCTCTCCGCGCCGAGCACCAGGCGGACCTGGTTCACATCTTCGTGACCGCCGAGGTCACCGGCGTCTGCGGTATCGCCTACCTGCTCCGGAAGGGCGATACCGCGGCGTCCTTCTCGCCGACCGGCTACGGCCTGACGGTGATGCAGGGCTGCGGCGACGAGACTTTCGCCCACGAGGTCGGCCACAACCTGGGCGGGAATCACGATCCACCGAACGTGAACAGGGATGACGTTGAGGCCTTTCGACAAAACGAAGCCATAACGCCCTACGCCTTCGGGCACACCTGGTTCAGTCCGTCGCCTCCCAACCCGCCGGACAAGGACACGATCATGAGCTACGGCAGCGGCGAGGTGGAACCCTGGTTCTCCACCGTGCGGGTTCAGCCGAGAATCGACGGCCACGCGGTTGCCTTCGGGATCGCCGGCGAGCGGGAGAACGAGCGGGCGATTCGCGAGTACACGGTGCCCATCGCGCCTCATTACAGTGACTCGCTGCGTGGAGGGCCCGGACCCGGTCCGGATCCGGAGCCTCCGCCTCCGCCCCCCGGAAGCGGACCGACGGCGCCGGGAAATCTGACTCACACGAAGACCGGCCCGACCAGCGTTCGTCTGAACTGGGTTGACCGGTCGGACAACGAGACCGGCTTCGAGGTCCAGGTGCGGCAGGCCGGCGGCGGCTGGAGGACGCACTCGACTCACCCGGCGAACACGACGACGGCCGACGTGACGGGGTTGACTCCGGGCGGGCGCTACGACTTCCGGGTGCGGTCGTTCAACAACCGTGGCCGTTCCGCCAGCAACACGGTGACCATCGCGCTGCCGGCGGAGGAGTACACGGACTGCGTGCCGACCAAGCCGCTGATCACGTTCGAGCACGGCTACACGGTGAGCATGTGCGTCGAGTACCTGGAGCGCGGCGTGGGTCCGATCGTCAAGGAGGACGCCAAGGACTACGAACTCGAGTCGGACCAGTCGGGCATCCTGTACTTCTTCGAGAAGGACAACGCGGAAGTCCTCGTCAAGGTGCTGAACCCGTGCGAGGGTCCAGCGAACAACGGCTACTTCTGGGTCTTCGTTGCGCCGGTCACGACCCTGGCGTTCAACCTGTACGTGACGCCGCCCGATGGCGGGGATCCGTGGATCCACAGGAATCCTCTGGGCGGCGCGACCGCGACGACGAAGAGCGATGTCAGGGCCTTTCCCTGCGATGGAAACGCGGCCGCGTCACCGGTCGGCCATGGTGCCGGCGGCGCCACGGAGGGTGTCGAACTCGTCGACTCGGCCTTCGGTCCGGTTTCCGTCCGGCAGGCGGTTGGCGGCGGCGAGGCGACGGACTGCGAGCCGCAGCCGGTTCTGACCCTGGGCAGCGGCTACGAAGTCGCCATGTGCTACGAAACCGCCGAAGGTGCCGTCGGCACCGCCAGGGACTGGGGCCTCGGCTCGGACCAATCGGGCCTGCTCTACTTCTTCGACCCGGGCAACGCGGAGGTGCTGGTCAAGGTGCTGGAGAGTGCGTGTGACCTGCCCGGCAATGACCATGTGTGGGTGTACGTGGCGCCGGTCACGGACCTGGCATTCAACCTTGAGGTTCGTCCGCCAGGCGGCGGCGACCCGTGGACGCACAGCAACAACCTGAGCCAGACGGCGGCGGCCAAGAGCGACAACAAGGCGTTCGCCTGCGCCCGGTAGCCGGAACCTGGAACACCTGAGGGCTCAGGGGGTGTCTTCATCACCTCGCCCTCAGGCCGCCAGCCGGAGCCGGCCGGAAGGCCGGCGCACCGGCACCCGCCTCGGCGGGAACTTCCGGCCGCCTACAGCACTCGGATCGGCGTCGACGACGCGTGCTGGCCGTTCGCCGCGTCGGTCACGGTGACGGTCAGCGTGTAGTCGCCCGGGTCGAGCTTCTTGCCGGCGACGAACTTCCCGTTCAGCCGGGAGAGCTCGCCGCCGCTCGCCTGGTTCGCTTCCAGGACGACCTCGCCGCCGCCGTCGATCGCCTCTCCGTTCGCGCTGAAGACCTGGGCGCGCACCGAGACGGCGCCGGCCGCGAGGTTCGTGCCGACCAGGCTGATCTGCGCCTCGCCGCCGGAGGCGACTTCGGGCCGGGCGGCCGGGATGAACGGCGCGCCGTCCAGCAGGAACGGGAAGGCCACGTCCTGCCGCTGCTCGGACGGATCCTCGCGCAGCAGCAGCCACTTCGTCGGCGGCTCGGGGAACAGCGGCGGCTGCAGAACGGCGCCCTCGCCCGGAACGTCGAGAACGGTTGTCGCGAGCGCCCGCCGGCCGGTGATGTCGTTGCGGAGCAGGACGCGCGCCGAGTACCGACCCGGGTCGAGGTCGAAGTGCCCCCAGTACTTGATCCCGCTCTGGCGGATCGCGGCGCCGGCTTCGGCCAGGCCCAGGCCCATGCGGGTGGAGAAGAAGTCGCGCACGACACCGTTCTCATCCAGCGCGTAGGCGTAGATCTCGATCGGCAGAACGTCGCCGCTCACGCCGGCGAGCAGGTCCTCGCCCCGGGCGGTGATCAGGACGGGCGCGTAGGGCTTGCCGGCGTCGGCCGGGAAGCCGGCGGCCAGCACCGAGGCGTCGATGTCGCCGGTCTCGACGCCTCCCATCACGGCCTGGGCCGAGTCGAGCGCTCGTTCGAACGGGCTCGTCTGCTCGTAGGCCTTGGGCGGGAAGTAACCCGGTCGATGGACGACCCGGGTGCCCCGCGGCGCGTCCTTCAAGCGAACCCGGAGGCGGCGGAACTTGCCGTCCGGCTCGAGGTTGCCGGGCTGGAACGCCAGCAGGTATGTGACGCTGTTGCGCTCCAGCATCTCGGACATCGCATCGCCGAGGTTCGTGAAGTTCGAGAACATCTCGCCGCCCGTGTCCTTCGCCATCTGGAGCAGGGAACCGCGCCTGCTCTGTGCCTCGCCCGCGATCTGACCGCTGACGTCGACCGCCTGAACCGAGCAGTTCGCCTCGCGAAACATGCGGAGCATGCGCTCCATCGCGCTCTGGGCGGAGGAGTCGCCGAAAGTGCTTTGCTGATCCACCTCCTGAGTCTGGCCCCGTAGCACGGCCTCGTTGTCGGCCAGCAGAGCGGCCTGGTCCTCGTTGGTCAGACCCTGATTGCCGTAGAGCACCCTCGTCGGCATGCCTTCGGACAGGAACACGACGTGCTTGCGGCCCTCGATCGAAGCCATCCAGTTCGCGAGCTCGCCCATGCCCTGCGTCATGGCGGCGATCTTGCTGGCTTCGTTGCCGCGTTCGGCCTGTTCCTGGAGGTTCTGAAGCTCGCGCCGCGTCTCGGCGAGGATCGCGCCGGCGTCGATGCCCGCGCCGGTTTGGGCTCCGCCAGCCAGGTCGTCGCCCGCCGCCAGCCCGCCTCCAATGTCCGCGATGACGAGACCGAGCGGATCGCGCACGACGGAGTCGCCTACCTGGACCTGCCCCAGGGAACGGATCGCCTGCCGGAGCTGGCTGCGGTCGGAAGTGAAGCCGAGCACCAGGCGGGGTCGGGTGTCGAAGACGGAGACCGCGACCAGGTCGGTCGGGTGAAGGGACGTCAGCACGAGGTCGGCCGCCGCCTGCTGGGCGCGGCCGACCGAGTCGGGAGTCGTGTAGAACAGGTCGAAGAACAGAAGGAAGTGCCGGCGGGCGGCCACCGGAACCTGCGGCTGCGTGGGCTTGCCCTCAACGAGTGACAGGTCGACGAGCTCGAAGCCGGTGATCTCGACCTTCCTGCGGCCATCGAGGAGCTCGAAGTCGTCCCGGGTGAGGCCACGCACCGGCGCACCGCTGCTGACCACCTGGACCGGCACCTCGACCACGGTGACCGTCGTCGTGTCGCTGAACTGGGTCTGCGCCTGCCGTCGGCGGTTGCGCTGGGCGTCGGCGTCGGCGGCGGCCAGCAGGATGGAGGCTGCGGCCGTGACCGCGGCGGCCATCCAGACGAATCGGCTTCGCGTCAACGGGGAATCGAGCTGCCTGCGGTCTCTCATGCTGGGACTCCTTCTTCGTGAACGAGTGATCGGCTGCGCGGCGGCCAAGGGGCCCGGCGCCGGCCGCTCAGTTCAGGACTCTAAGCGGGATCGAGTTGAAGGGTTGAATCCGGGTCGCCGGATCGGTCACCGTGACCCTCAGAGTGTAGTCGCCCGCCGGGAGGTCGGCCGGGTCGAAGGCGGCGACCAGCTTGTCGAGGCCGGGAATCCCCGTGACGGTCCGTTCGCGCAGGCTGAGCGCGCCGGCCTCGACCCGTTCTCCGTCCGCGTCGAGCACGGTCGCCTGGAGAGACAGGTTGCCTTCGCCCAGGTTGTAGCCCACCAGGCAGATCTCCGCTTCGCCGCTGCCGCCTTCGGACAGGAGGGGCACGGCCGAGGGCACGTAGGGTTCGCCGTTCACCGTGAACGGATAGACCGTCGTCCGGGCGTACTCGTCCGCGGGCTGTTCCCGTACCAGGAACCAGGCGCCGGGCTCTTCGTGGAAGAAGGGCGGCAGCAGGGTCGGTTCGCCGTCCTCGAAGGTCGGGACGTGCAGGGCCAGGGTCTCGACGCCGGTGGCGCCCGTGATCGCGTTGCGGGCCAGCACCCGGAGCAGGTAGTCGCCGGGCGCCAGATCCAGGCTGCCGTAGTACTTGAGGCCCGTGTTCGCGAAGGTGTCCTGGCGGCCGGTCAGGTCGAGAGTCACGACCCGGCTGAAGAAGTCCCGCATCTCCGACTTGTCGTCGGTGATGTAGGCATAGATCTCGACCGGGAGCCGGGGCGACTCGTGGCCTTCGAGCAGGGTGCCGCCGTCGATCTCCACGATGACCGGTATGTAGGCCTGGTCGGGACCGGCCCGGAACGCGGCGGCGAGGACATCCATCGACAGGTCGTCCCGCTCGGCCGCCGCGGCGATCAGGTCGGAGGCGAGCAGCCGCTTCTCCATCGGGTGCAGGTCGCCGTAGGGCCGGGGCGTGTAGTAGCCCATCCGGTGGGAGAGCTGGGCGCCCTTCGGGGCCCGGGCCCGCACCCGCAGGCGATGATGATCGCCGGCCTCTCCCGGATCGGAGGGCTGGAAGGAGAGCAGGTAGGTCACGGTGGAGGACTCGAGCACCTCCTGCAGTTCGGCGCCGAAGTCGTTCGCGTCTTCGTGCAGCCGGCCGCCGGTGTCGTTGGCCAGGTAGAAGAGGGCGTCGCGGCCCACGACGCGAACGCGGTCCTCCTCGCGCGAGTCGGCCCGCAGGCCGGAGATGTCGACTGTGTGGATCACCGTGTTGGCGCGCTTGAATTCCCTCAGCATCTGGTGGACCTGGGTCTGGAGCTGGGTGTTGCCGAAGCGCTGGTCCGAGTCGACCTGGGCGATCTGCCCGCGCTCGACCAGGGCGGTCTCCTGCCGCATCTCCTCGTCGAAGTGGTCCGGCTGGCGGCCGAACAGGAGCCGGCCGTCGAAGCCCTCCGAGAACAGGACGAGGTGCTTGCGGCCCTCGACCGAGGACAGGATGCGCGCCATCTGGCGCAGCGTCTCCGCCCAGCGCGAGATCTGGCCCCGCGCGAAGTTCCGCTCCGACTTGGCCATCTCCCGGCCGATCACCTGGAGGTAGCTGCTCATGCTGCGCTCCATCTCGGTGATCCCCGCGTTCACGCCGCCGACGTCGAGGGCCGAGGTCAGTTCCGGCGACGGTCCCGGCGTGTCGATCAGGAAGCCCAGCGGATCCTCGGTCGCCAGCCTGAGGAGTCTCGGATTCCCGAGGGTCGTGATCGCCCGCGCGAGTTGGGCGCGGTCGGGCGTGAACGTGATCAGGAGTTGCGGCCCGGATTCCACGGAATGGATGCCGACCGCCGCCAGGTCCGTCGGATGCATCTGCTCCAGGACGAAGGCGCGGGCCGCCTGCTGAGCCTTGGCGATCGAGGTCGGCGCGGAGTAGGAGAGGTCGAACAGGAAGAGGAAGTGGCGGCGGGCCGCGGGCGGGATGCCGTAGTCCGTCTCGATGACCCGCCGGTCGTCGGGTGAGATCTGGTCGAGATCGATGACCCGGAAGCCCGTGATCGGCTGTGGCTCGCCCTCGTCGAGGATCTGGAAGTCGTCCTGGGTGAGCCCCCGGACGGCCTCGCCGTCGCGTGCGACGACGTTGACGGGGACCTGCACCTCGAAGACGAACTCGCGTCCTTCGAACTGGCGGAGGTCGGCGGGGTCGGGCTCCTGGGCGGCGGCTGCGAGCGGCGCCAGGAAGATCGCGGCCGGAATCAGCGCTGCCGCCGGGGAGAGCCGGCCGGAGAGGGACGCCCGCCTTGCAACTTCAGGCCTGTTGGCGTCTACCATGAGCGGACTCAAGGCTAACACCTCCCCCGGGGTCCTTTCTTCGGCGGTTACCGCGGGCCGCGCTCGATCATCGCGGCGTATCTCCGCGCTTCCTCGTGGGTCGCGTCCAGGCGGAGCGCCCGTTCGACGTGGTGCTTCGCTTCCCGCATCCTGCCGGTCGCCAGGTACACGCGGACCAGGCCGACGTGCACCTCCGGCAGTTCGGAGTCGGCGGCGAGCGCTCTCCGCATGTAGTCGAGCGCGGTCGCCGCATCGCCTGCCGCCAGCGCCGCGTCGCCGCGGTAGACGTAGAAGAACGGGCTCGCCCGGTTCATCGCTTCCAGCGTGTCGAGCAGGACCGCGGCGCGATCGTGGCGGCCCTCGATCTGGTAGGCGCGGACCAGGTTGGTCAGCAGGGGTATGTTCTCGGGGTGGAGCTCCAGGCCCTGTTCGTAGGTCTCGATCGCTTCGTCGACCCGGCCGGTCCGCAGCAGCACCAGGCCGTGGTTGTTGATCGCCTTGTCGAAGTCGGGCGCCAGCCGGACTGCGATGCCGAGCCAGCGCTCGGCGGTCCGGAGGTCGTCCACCATCAGCGCCTCGGCGCCGAGGTTGTTGTAGTAGTGGCCTGCGGCCGCCAGGTCGCTGATCGGCTGGAAGCTCCGGTAGGACTTCGGCCGGTAGGGCAGGAAGTCGTAGGTGGCCATGTTGCCGTCGACGTACATGCCGGCGACGATGTGGCCACGGCTGACGACGACGCCGTTGTGGTAGTTCCAGCGCTGGTAGTCCTCGACCTCGACGAAGAAGGGATTCAGGCGCCGCTCCCGTCCCGCCGCCACGAACAGGTTGGTGAAGGAGAGGCAGTTGCCCCTGCCGCTGCTGAAGGTCTCGGCCGCAGTGCGGGTGGGCGTGAGCTCGTACTCCAGACCCAGCCAGCCGAAGATGAAGTCCAGGACCTCGTCGCGGCGGCGGGTCTCGCTGCCGGCGGGGCTGACGCGCTCGTCGATGACGGTGCGCAGCTCGTCGGTGACGGCGAACGGCACGACGACCTGTTCCCGCCAGCCGCCGCCGAGGCGCCGTTCGAACTCGGCTTCCAGCGGTTGGGAGCCGTCGAAGGGCACGTACGCCGTGCAGGAGGCGACCGACGCGCTGAGGACGAACGCCATGGAGGAGAGCAGGCGCGGCTGGGTCGGGGCGACTGTTGCGGTAGGGGAGTTCATGGCATATGGACAACGACGTTCGTCTGCTGTACGATTCCTGCACTCGACAGGTTTAGTCCGGGTCAGGCACGCGTCACGCCGCGTCGGCGGTGGATGTTGCTTCGCGGTCAAGTGCGATGTCGAATCTAGCGCGCCTCAGCCCGGTTCCTCGTTGGACGGTACCGCCGGACAGCGGTCAGACAGCGGCCCAAGGGCCGACGCGCACGTGAGCAGGGAGTCAGCAGGACCTGGCGGGTTATTCAAGAGAATGGACGTGAACCGTTTTTCTGGATGTGCTTACGACGGCGGTAGCGCCAATTTGGCGTTGCTTGGCTTCCGCCTGCCTCCAAGCCGTTCAGGGATGCGGGTTTTCGCGTACCGGGGCGGGTGCCCGGCCCTCGGCCGTTCTGGCACGTGCCTTGCGGTAGGCTTGTCACGATTGGTGAGCCGATTCGGCTCGTTCCAAACTGCGGAGGGCAGTACGGCGTCCAGCTAGGGTGCCCAACCTCTTCGTACAACTCACCTTGGAGGGAGTATTGAACGTTATGAGCAGACGCACCGTTTCGACGTTCGGCGTCATCCTTTGTCTGCTCGTCGGGGGGGCGGCTTTCGGCCAGTCCGCGACGGGCAACCTGTACGGCACGGTCACTGACGAGTCAGGCGCGCCGTTGCCGGGCGTGAGCGTCACGGTCAGCGGCATCGGCGCTGACCGCACGCAGTTCACGGACCCGACGGGCGGGTTCCGGTTCCTGGGTCTCGATCCCGGCGGCTACACGGTCAAGGCGGAGCTCGACGGCTTCGGCGGCCTGGAGTACCCGGACGTCGCCATCCGGCTGGGCCAGAACACGAGCTTGCCGCTGACTCTGACGGCAGCGCTCGAGGAGACGATCACCGTCACCTCCGAGAGCCCGCTGCTCGACGAGCGGCAGATCTCGGCCGGCACGAACGTCAGCCAGGTCGAGCTCGAGAAGATCCCGACCGCGCGCGACCCCTGGTCGATTCTCTCGCAGACCCCGGGCGTCATCGTCGACCGGGTCAACGTCGGCGGCAACGAGTCCGGCCAGCAGGCCAACTTCCGCGCCGCGGGCGTGTCCTCCTCTCAGAACGACTTCCAGATGGACGGTTCCGAGATCACGGACATGCGCGCCACCGGCGCCTCGCCGACCTACTACGACTTCGACCAGTTCGCCGAGATGTCCTTCACGACCGGCGGCACCGACGTGACGAAGAACAGTTCCGGCGTCCAGGTCAACCTGGTCACCAAGCGGGGCACCAATGAGTTCCGCGGCTCGGCGCGCTTCTACAACACGGCGGGCACCGGTTACTTCGGCGGCGCCCTGAAGGGGTCGCAGCCGAACATCGACGGCGAGCTCTACAAGTCCAACGGACAGACTTCGCTGGCCGGCGCCCGCGTCCGCAAGATCGAGGACTTCGGCTTCGAGGCCGGCGGCGCGGCGATCCAGGACCGCCTCTGGTTCTGGGGAAGCTGGGGCCAGAACGACATCGGCCAGAACGCGGCTTCCGGGCAGGCGGACGACACCCTGCTGGAGAACACGGTGATCAAGGCGAACGGCCAGATCAACGACTCCAACTCGATTGTCGGCTCCTACAACAACGGCGACAAGCTGAAGTTCGGCCGCGGCGCCGGCACCACCCGGCCGCCGGCGACCACCTGGAACCAGCGTGGCCCCTCGGCGCAGTATCGCCTCGAGGACCAGCAAGTCGCCTCGGCGAACCTGTTCTTCACCGGCACCTACATGCATGGCGACTTCGGCTTCGGCCTGTTCGCCCTGAGCAACAGGTCGGATCAGAACGGTCTCCACGCGGACGCTCCGGACCCGCAGCGGGACGATGGCATCTGGGCCAACAACTACCTGTCGGGCGGCACGTCGTCGCCGAACGATCTGTTCAAGGTCGACGGCACGTACTTCTTCACGAGCGGCGCCAATGCCACGCACGAGCTTCGGTTCGGCGGCCGGTACCGCACCTACGAGAACGCGTCCGTTTTCCGCTGGGGGCCCCGCCAGACCTGGCACCGGCTCGACCGGGAGTGGACGTACTACGCGCGTCACGATGTCGGCGAACTCACTGCCGAGTACACCGGACTCTGGGTTCAGGACACGATCTCGCTCGGGAAGATGACGATCAACGCGGGCCTCCGCTACGACGATCAGACCGGCGAGAACGGCGTGTACGATCTGCCGGCGCATCCGACCCGCCCCGACCTGATCCCGGGCGTCACCTATCCGGGCGGCACCGCGGGCTTCAACTGGGACTCCATCTTCCCCCGGCTCGGCTTCACCTATGCCCTGGGTGAGGAGCGCGACACGCTGGTGCGGGCAAGCTACTCGCAGTTCGCCGATCAGTTGCCCACGAACAGCGTGACCCGCCTCTCGCCGCTCGGCTATTCGTTGGCCCTCGTCGACTCGGTGACGGACGATCTGATCTACACGAACGTCGACCCCGACGATCCGATCAGGGTGTGGAACTCGGTCGATTCCGGCCTCAAGACGCCGTCGGTCACCGAGATCCTCGCGGGCGTCGAGCATTCCTTCCTGCCGGAACTCGTTGTCGGCTTCCAGTTGACGGCCCGGTCCGTCGACGATCTGACGGAGGCCTGGGCCTACGTGAACGACGCCGACGGCAACCGTCGCCTGCAGCAGGGTAGCGACTTCGCGCTTGGGGGCACTCTCACCGGATCGCTGCCTCGCGGCGCCGGCAGCTACAGCGCCCGCTACTACGACTGGGTCGACGGCGTTCGGCCGCATGTCGGGAGTCACCTGACGAACGGCGTCCGTTCCCGCGACTACCTCGGCTACAGCGTGACGCTGACCAAGCGGCTCGCCAATCGCTGGATGGCCCGCGGTTTCATCCAGTACGGCGACGCGGAGTGGAACGTGCCGAACTCGCACTACAGCCGGGCCCCCCGCACCGACGGCCGGGGCGGAGGCAACGTGGACGGCCAGCTCTACATGACGCGTTCGAGCGGCTCCGGCAAGGGCGAGCGCTATCTGCAGTCGTCCTGGACGTACAACGTGAACGGGATGTACCAGGTGGCGCCGGATCGCGGCTGGGGCTTCAACGTCTCGGCCAACGTGACGGGCCGCGAGGGCAGTCCGGTCGCGTACTACCGCAACGTGGCCCTCGCCACGGGCAGTGCCAACGTGAATCTGATCCGGGACTTCGACGCCCTTCGGCTCGATGACGTTCAGGTGATCGACTTCCGGGCCGAGAAGGAATTCTCGCTGTCCGGCCCGGTCAACCTGACCTTCGGCATCGACATCTTCAACCTGACGAACCAGGGCACCGGGCTGTCCTACAACGATCGGGTTGGGGTTTCGAACGCCGGTAACCTCGCGGACAACATCGCTCCGCGGATTTACCGCCTCGGCGTTCGCCTGAACTGGCGCTAGGCCGGCAAGGCAGTCGGGGGCGGAGTGGCTAGCGCCCTTCGTCTCCGGTAGCCTTCAGCTTTGAACGACCGCCGTCTCCGGGTTATCCCGGGGGCGGCGGTTTTCCTGTGTGCGCTCCGCGCACTCTCGGGTTTGTGCGCCACGCCTCACTGCGGCTTCTCGGGGGTCGTCGTGAGCTTCGATTGGCCGTCTGCGGAAACGACCCGCTAGCTTCCCTGGTCACGCTGGGCCGTCACTTCGCGATCCAGAACACGCTCCAGCTCGTGAATCCGAGACAGGATCTCCCCGAACTTCGTCGAGGATAGACGGTGTATCATCGTCCCGAGACGATGGAAGGCCGTCGTCCCCGCCCCCAAGGAGACATCAGGCATGGACTCTGAGTTCAAGCAGCGATTCAAGGACCTGGAAGATAAGGTTGACGCTGTAAACAACAGCAACAACGCCATACGCTCTCGGATGGATGGCCTCGACGGTACTCTCCGCGAGATGCGGAAGGAGAACGCCGAAGCCCATGCCGAGATCGGCCTCAACATCACCCGCGAGACGGGTAGGCTGAGGGAGAACGTGGACGCCCGCTTCAATGCCGTGGACACCCGATTCGACCGGGTAGAAGGCGACCTCGCCGGCCTCACCACCGCCATGGCAGGAGTCGTTGACATACTCAAGCGCCTAGCCCCCAACGACGAGTAGTCCAAAGAGGGCGGCAGTGAGCGAGCACAAGTGGAGGGTCGTTGACGACCCGCCCACCAGTACAACCTCCGTCTACCTCGACGGCAGCACCGTCATGGGTAGAGTGAGCGAAGAAGGACTTCCAGGGGCAGAAAGCACCGGAGTCTGGCAGGGCACGGTCGAGAAAGACCCCCCGTACCTCTTCTCCAAGAAGGAAGCCGTTGCGGCGGTCAAGGAACCAATCCTGTCGCACCGCTCGGGCGCTTCAAGCTAGGACCACCAGCCGGCCGGCGGCGTACACGGACTCCGCTGTTCCCGCTCATAGCAATGCGACGGGTGGGCGGGGCACCGACGCCCGAGGGGCTGTCTTCTCCCCGTCGTCGGACCTGCGAGGCGTGGCTAAACAGCGTTACAACCCCCGGAACGCCCTGATGGTAGTAGCATGGTTCCGGTGCATCGTCGGCCCAGGCAGGGAGGACTTATGAGCTATGGAGCGCGTGTTGCCGGCGCTTTGCTGGCCGGTTTTCTTCTCGCTGCGGCGGTTTCGGCCCAGGGTTGGGCGGGCCGGGGGCGCCTCAGCGGCACCGTCGAGGACTCCGAGGGCAACGCCGTCGAAGGCGCGAGCATCAAGCTGACTCTGGACGGGGCCGGGCCGGAGAATGTGGAGACGAACCGCCGCGGACGTTGGGTACGGGCCGGCCTCAGGAGCGGCGAGTGGATCGTCCTGGTTTCCAAACCTGGTTTCGTTCCGACGGAGCACGCGGTTTCGCTCAACGAGTACGCCACCGGCGGAGATCGTCCAGTGCTGAAGACGGAGCTGGAGCCGGCGGAAGCCGGGGCGGCCGGGACGGCCGCCCTCGCCGACGACGCGTCGGCCCAGGCGGCGCGCGGACTGCTGGAGCAGGGCAATGGCCTGCTCGCCGTCGAGGACTTCGAGGGGGCGCTCGCGGTCTTCAGCGAAGCTCTGCCGTCGTTGCCGGACGGGGCGAGAGCCTCGGTCCTGGTGATCATCGCGCAGACTCAGGCACGCCTGGAGCGCGACGAGGAGGCGATCGCCAACCTGGAGAAGGCGCTTGCCCTGGCGCCCGAGAACGTGGACGCGCTCCGGCTGATGAGTCGCCGGCTGACCGTTCTCGGCCGATCCGAGGAAGCGCAGCAGTATCTGGAGCGGCTGCCAGAGGACCTGCGGGCCGATCCTGAGATCCTCCTGCGTGAGGGGGTTGATCTCTACAACCAGAACGACTTCGAAGGTGCGGTCGAGAAGCTGACCGCGGCGATCGAGGGCGAGCCCGAGTGGGCCGACGCCTACTACTATCGCGGCCTGGCGAGAATGGCGGCGAGCCTGAACGAGGCTGCCGCCGCGGACTTTCGCAAGCTGCTCGAACTCGCGCCGGACGGCGAAAGAGCCGAGGAGGCGAAGCAGTTCGCGGAGTATCTGGAATCGCTCTGAGACCGTTCCGCGCCCTGCTGCTGGCCGCGCTCGCGGTCGCGGCGTGCGAACCGGCTACCGATGAGAGTTCGCCGGAGGCGGTCCGTGAGACGGCTCCTTGGCCGTCGGCGCCTGCTGCGGGTTTCGCCCGGGACGTCGTGCTGATCACGATCGACACCCTGCGGGCGGACGCGACAGGTTTCGGAGGCAACGCGGCCGCGCCGACCCCGTACCTCGACCGGCTGGCGGCGGAAGGCTGGGTGTTCGAGCGCGCCCACGCCCACAACGTGATGACGCTGCCGTCTCACGCGAACCTGCTGACGGGTCAGTTGCCGTACCAGCACGGAGTGCGCGACAACGCCGGGTTCGTCCTGCCGGAGACAGTCCCGACCGCCGCCGAGGCGTTCCTGGACGCCGGTTTCCGCACGGGCGCCGTGGTGGCCGCCTTCCCGCTGGATGCGCGCTACGGACTCGACCGGGGCTTCGAGTTCTACGACGACTCGTACCCGGAGGGCTCGACGGTCGGTTTCGCGGTCGCCGAGCGCGGCGGCGCGGAGGTGGTGGCGGCAGCGTCGGCCTGGTGGCGCGGCCACGAGGGCGAGCGGCGCTTCCTGTGGGCCCACTTCTACGAGCCCCACGCGCCGTACGAGCCGCCGGAGCCGTTCGCCTCGCGGTTCCCGGGCGAGCCTTACCTGGGCGAGGTCGCGGCCGCCGACGACCATGTCGGCCGTCTGCTCGCGGAGGTGGCGCCGGCGGGCGCGGGGGACGGCGTGCTGGTCGTCGTGACGTCCGACCACGGCGAGGCGCTCGGTGAGCACGGCGAGGAGACGCACGGCCTGTTCGCCTACGACGAGACGCTGCAGGTGCCTCTCGTGTTGTGGGCTGAGGAACTGGCGCCGGCGCGGCACGACCACGCCGTGCGTCATGTCGACGTTCTGCCGACCATGCTGGAGGCGGCGGGCGTGGATGCGGAGGCGCTGCCGGAGATGGTGGGGCGCAGCCTGTGGCGCGCGCCGGTGGACGGCCGGTCCACTTACTTCGAGGCGTTGCAAGCGAATCTGCAGCGCGGGTGGGCGCCTCTCCGGGGCGTGATCGCCGAGGCCCCGGAGGCGGCCGGCGAGGGTGACCGCCGGCTCCTGAAGTACGTTTCGCTGCCGGAGGCCGAGCTCTACGACCTGAACGCCGATCCTGACGAGGCGAGGAACCTGCACGGCGCCGAGTCCGACGTCGCGTCGCAACTCGCGGCCCTGCTGCCGGAGGAGTCCGAGTGGCCGCCGGCGGTCGGCGCTGTGAGCGAGGAGGAGCGACGGGCGCTCGAGAGCCTCGGCTACCTCGGTTCGTCCGGCGGCGCGGCCCTTCCCGAGAGCTACGGACCGGAGGACGACCCGAAGCGGCTGGTGGACCTCGACCGGGCGATCCAGGCCTGGTCGGATGCGTTCCAGGCAGGACGCCATGGGGAGGCGGAGGGCCTGGCTCGCGGGGTGATCGAGCGCCGGCCCGAAATGGGCCTCGGCTACAGGATCCTGGCTCAGGCGCTGCTCGAACAGGGCAAGGTGGAGGAAGCGCTGGGCGTCATGATCGACGCCGAGCGCCGCCGGCTCGCTTCGGCTTCGCTGCACCGTCAACTGGCGCTGACGCTGTCCGAGGTCGGCCGGGCGGCGGACGCGGTCCGGCTGATGGAGCGCTACGCGGATTCCGGCGATCCCGAGGCGCTGAACGTGTTCGGGCTCGTTCTCGCCGAGGCCGGAATGACGGTCCGCGCCCGCGAGATCCTGGAGCGGTCGATCGGCATCGACCAGCGGAATCCGGTGGCGCGGCAGAACCTGGCGCTGGCGGCGCTTCATGCCGGCGACTGGCCGGCTTCCGAGATCGAGGCCCGTGAAGCGCTGGCGCTCAATTCGCGGTTACCGCTCGCCTGGAACTACCTCGGCATGTCCCTGGCCAATCAGGGCCGGGTCGACGAGGCCTTGGAGGCCTGGCAGAGATCGGTCGAAGCCGGGCCCGGCGACCTGGACGTGCTCTTCAACCTGGCCACGGTAGCGGCCCGTTCCGGCCGGCGGGAGATCGCCCGCCCGGCGCTCGAGAGGTTCATTCGGGAGGCTTCGGCGCCTGGCCTGCGCGAGCGGCGCGCGGCGGACCTCCAGACGGTACGGGCTCTGCTGCGCGGCCTGTAGCCGCGGCACCCTGGCGGCGCCACTGGGTGCGCCGGCGGCCTCGCCGGCATCCGGCGCGAAGCGCCGGGCTCTGGCCTAGCGCGGCGGAGCGCCGCGCTCGCGTGCTTCCCGCTGGTCGCGGTCGTAGAGCGCCTGGTACCTCTCCATCTGCGCCCCGGCCTCTTCGGTTCGCCCGAGCTGCCGCAGGACCTGGGCGAGGCCGTAGACCGCCTCGCTGTGTTCGGGCGCCAGCGCCGTCGCCCGGCGGTAGGCGGCTTCCGCCCGTTGCAGCAGCTCCCCGGTTCGATCGGGCTCCGCTCCGGCGGCGCCTTCCCAGGCCCTGGCGAGCTCAAGGAGCTGCCCGGCATCGGGTTCCGCCAGCGACACGGAACGCTCGAGCGACTCCGCGGCCCCCAGGTACTCGCCGCGCCAGAGCAGGATGCCGCCGAGCAGACGGTGGGGCGCGGGATCGGCCGGCCGTGCCGCCGCGGCCTCCCGGGCATGGAGCAGAGCTTCCTCGGGGCGGTTGTTCTCCCACAGCGCGGACGCCAGGGCGATCCGGGTTCCTGCGTTGGTCGGATCGAGTTCGACGGAGCGACGGAGGGGCTCTTCGGCGGCGTGGAAGCTCCGCTCGAGGAGAAGCGCGGCGCCAAGGCGTGCCCAGGCGTCCGGGTCCTCCGGATCGACTTCGACCGCACTGCGGAGGTGCTCGATCTCGGACCCGCCGTCGCTTCCGGTTGGGGGAGGTTCGGCCTGCAACTGGTCGAGATGCCGCTGGGCCAGCGGATCGTCGGGGCGGAGTTCGAGAACCGTTCGAAGGTGGCGGGCCGCTTCGTCGTTGCGCCCCTGGCTCATCAACAGGACGGCGAAGTCGGAGAGCGCGGCAATGTGCTGCGGGGAGACGGTGAGCGCCTGCCTGAACATCTCCTCGGCTCCGCCCGGTTCCTGCATCGCCATCAGGACGGCGCCGCGTTGGTAGAGCCCGTCCGCGTTCGCGGGGGCCATGTCGAGCGCCCGTTCCACGGCCGCCAGCGCTTCCTCGCGGCGGCCGGCGTGCAGAAGCACGGAGGAGGCGGCGATCCCGGGTCTCGGATCGTCCGGCGCCAGCCGGCCCTCCCGGGCGAGGGCCTCCAGGGCCCCGTCCGCGTCGCCGCCGCCGGATCGTTGAAGCGCCAGCCGGACGGCGTGGCCGGTGGGGTCGTCGAGGCTTCCCTGCTGGACATCGGACCGATCCGCTGCGGCCGTGAGATCCCGGAATCGCTGCACGGCCTCCTCGGCCTCGTCACGCTGGCCGAGAGCGGAGAGCACCTGTCCGAGAGTCCGGAAGGTCTCCGGCAGGTTCGGGTCGAGATCCGCCGCGAGACGCAGGAAGGGCAAGGCGCGTTCCGTCTCGCCGGCAGCGTGAAGGAAGCGCCCGTAGTCGTACGTCAGCTCCCTCGCGAGGTCGGTTGAAGCGCCAGCGGGCGGTGTGGCAGTCGGCAGCGGTTCGACGAAAGCCGCCAGGGCGGCGATCGCCTCTTCGGTTCGGCCCGCCTGGTAGTAGGCGCGGGCGAGGCGGCCGACAAGCTCCGGGTCCTCGGGCGACAGGCGCTCGAGTTGCTGGATCGCCCCGTCCGCTTCACCGACCAGGAGATAGGCAGTGGCCAGGGCGCTGCGAATGCCTCGCTCCAGGTGCGCCGGAGGTGCCGCGGCCAGTGGCTGAAGTTCGGCCAGTGCGCCCCAGGGATTGTCGCGCAGAAGGAGAACCCGGCCGCGGAGCAGTTGTACCTGCTGGTCCTCCGGATCCAGGTTCTCGATCAACGTCTCGGCGTCGCGCGGCCGCCCGAGTGCGACCGCACCCCAGGCAGCCGCCATCCGTGCGTCCAGGTCGTCGGGGTTCGCGTTGCTCCATGGCCGAAGGTAGGGGTAGGCGTCGCCGGCGCGACCCAGGCGTCCGATCATCATGCCCAGGGCGCGCAGCGCCGGCGACAGCGGCTCGACCTCGATCGAACGCTGGTAGTAGGACGCGGCGTCCTGGAGGCGTCCCAACGCTTCCGCCGCGCGGCCGGCGTTGAACAGGGCGGCGGGATCGGGCGGGTCGCCGTCGGCGAGGGCCGCCAGGACCGCGAGCGCCCGTTCCGCGTTCCCCGTCTCGAGCAGAAGCGCTCCGAGTGCGGCGAAGGCGATCTCGGGTGCGCCGGGCTGCTCGACGAGTTCGTCGAGGGCGGTGATCGCGGCCGCGGTGTCTCCCTGCTCGACGAGCGCCATCGCTTCGCCCAGAGCGGGCGGCACCTCCTGTGCCGACGCCGCGCCCGCGGCGATCAAGGCGGGCAGGACGAGCGCGACGAGTCGTTTGCCTGAGACCCTCATCGTTGGGGATGCTAGCCCCAAAAGGTCAGCGAACGACGCGGATCCTGGCGTCGGACGGCAGGCCGGCCAGTCGCAGGGTCGTGGCGCCGGGCCACAGAACGTCGAGACTCACGGCCGCGCCGGCCTCTTCCGGCGCCGCGCCGCCGTCGCCGAACGGCACGCCGAAGGTCTGGGTCAGGGAGTTCCGGGAGAGGTACGAGGAACCGGCCCGGACTTCGCGGCGTTGGCTTCCCGTCTCCGTGCCAAGTCTCAGCACCGCGCCGATGCCGCGGCGGTTCGCGCTCTCGCGGTCGAACAGATCGACGCGGAGACTGCCGCCCAGGCGGTCGCTCTGGTTGGCGTAGACCTCCGCCGGGCCGTTGCAGTTCGCGATGGCGAGGTCCAGGTCGCCGTCCAGGTCCAGGTCGGCGGTTGCCAGACCCCGGCTGACGCCGGCGGCGGAGAGGCCGGCGCCGGGCACCGGCTGGAAGCGGCCGCCGAGGTTCTCGAGGATCTGGTTCGGCTGCGCGTACGTCTCGCGGGGCCCCTGCGCGTGTTCGGAGATGTCGTGCAGGACGTGGCCGTTGGCGATGGCGAGGTCCAGGTCGCCGTCCAGGTCGAAGTCGGCGAGGTCGACGCCGAAGCCGACGTACGGCTGCGAGGGTTCGGCGATCCCGGCGGCGAAGCGCCGGTCGAGAAAGACGCCGTCGCCGCGGTTCGAGTAGAGAGCGTTCGTTTCGCGGTCGAGATGGGTCACGACGAGGTCGTCGAAGCCGTTCGCGTCGATGTCTCCGACGGCGATTCCCATGCCGGCCTCGGGCTGACCGCGGTGGGAGAGGGCCGTGCCGGCGAGCAGCGCATCGTCGACGAAGCGAAGAGCGCCGTTCGCGGTCCGGTTCAGGAAGTGCAGGTTGGCGTCCATGTCGTTGGCGACGTAGACGTCCGGCCGGCGGTCGCCGTCGAGATCGGTGATGACGACGCCCAGGCCGGCACCGCGCGCGTCCTCGATCCCGCTGGCGGCCGTCGCGTTGGTGAAGGTCGCGTCCCCCTGCTCGGCGAACTCGTTGCGGTAGAGGCGGTCCTGAAGGTCCTCGTAGACGTCCGGATGGCAGTAGCTCCGGCGGCCAGCCTCCTCCACGCCGCAGACCTTGTTGTTGTCGTAGTCGAAGTCGACGTAGTTCGTCACGTAGAGGTCCAGGTCGCCGTCGAGGTCGACATCGCCGAAAGCGGCGGAGGCGCTCCAGGACGGGTCGGCGGCGCCGCCATCGTCGGGTGCTGGGCTGAAGCTGCCGTCGCCGTCGTTGAGCCACAGACGGTTCGGCCCGAAGGCGGTCAGGTAGAGATCGGGATCTCCGTCGCCGTCGACGTCTCCGGCGATGGCCCCCATGCCGTAGCTGTCGAGTCGCAGCCCGGAGGCCTCGGTGACGTCCGTGAACCCGCCGCCGTCGTTGCGCAGCAGGGTCGTCGTGCCCGGTTCGCCGCCGTAGGGGGCGGGTTGGCCGCTGTCGACGAACAGGAGGTCGTCGTCCCCGTCGCCGTCGTAGTCGAAGGCGACAACGCCGCCGCCCAGGGTTTCGATCATGAAGAAGTCGCCGCCGGCGCCGTTGCGGTGGCGGAAGTGGACACCCCAGGCGTCGGCCGCGTCGACGAAACGGATTCCGCCGCCTGCCGCCGGCTGCTGGGCGGGAGCCGCGAGCGCCGCCGCCAGAACGATCAGGGCTGGAACCACGGCTCGCGGACCGGCTCGCCGGCCAGGTAGGACTCGAGACGCCGCCGTTGGCCGTCGGTGGGCACTCCGCCCTGACGCTCGACTTCGGCGATGAGCTGGCTCTGGAGCGCCGCGGCGCGGTCGAACTCGCCGACTTCGGCCAGGGCCATGGCGACCGTTTCCGCGTGCTCCATGGTCGGCCGGTCGCTCATCAGGCGTTGCGCGATGGCGAGCGCCTCGCGACCGTTTCGGACCTGAGCATCCGGGCTGGCGGCGAGGAGGCGAGCCAGCAGGGTGTCGAGGTGCTCGGCGGCTGCCGCCGCGGCGTCGCCGGAGCTGGCGACCGCACGCCGCGCGCTCGCCAGCGCTCCCCGCGCCGCCGCGTAGCGGCGGGCGAGGATGAGGGCCATCGCGCGGTCCCGATGCCACGCGGAGTTGGACGGGTCCTGAACGAGCGCCCGGGCGAAGTGGCCCGCCGCTTCCGCGAAGCGCTCCTGCTGTCCGAGCAGGCGGCCCAGCAGGACGTGAGCTTCGGCGAAGTCCGGGTCCAGTTCCAGGGCTGCGCGCAGGTGCGACTCGACTTCCGCGTCGTCGTCGCCGGCAGGACGTTTTGCGATCGTTTCCGCGGCCTGCGCTTCGAGTAGCGCCGCCAGACGGTAGTGGGCCTCGGACCGCTCCCGGGGAGCCCCCGGCGCGGCCTCCAGGACCCGGTTCAGAGCTTTCCTGGCCGCTTCCGTGTTGCCTTCGGCCTGCCGGGCCGCGCCGAGGGCGAGCTGGGCCGCCGGCAGCGCGGCGTCGACCGCCAGGACGGCGGTGAGAACCTCGACCGCTTCGTCCGTCCTGCCGAGACGGGCCAGCGCGTCGCCCAATAGCGTGCTGGCGTCCAGGTCGTCCGGGTCGATCTCCGTTGCCCGCCGGAAATGGCGTTCAGCCTCCTCCATGTCATTCCGTTCGGCCAGCATCAGCGCCAGGTTGAAGCGGGGTTCCCGGTACTCGGGGTCGAGGGCGATCGCCTCCCGCAGGCGTTCCTCGGCGGCCGGCTTGTCTCCGAGGTCGATGAGAGCCATGGCGACGTTGAAGAGGGTCTCGGGATCGTCCGGCAAGGCGCGGAGCGCCGCTTCAAACGCCGCGAGGGCGAGCGCCGGCTCACCGGTGCGCATCGCCTCGGCGCCGCGCGCGAAGATGGCCCTGCGGCTCACATTGAGGGCCTGCATCGCCGAGTAGAGCGGATCGGCGTAGCTGATCGGGACTTGCCTGTTCCGTGCCAGGTGATCCGCCGCCTCTTCCCGGCGTCCGAGACGCCTCAGGGCGAGCCCGATCCGGTGGTGGATGGCGGAGCCCTCGGGCTGACCGTCGAGCGCCTTCGTGAAGTGCTCGATCGCTCGCTCGAAGCTGCCGGCGTCCAACTCCACACGACCGAGACCGGCAAGGGCCGCCGAATTGTCGGGGTCGAGTTCGAGGATGCGGCGACATTCCTCGGCTGCCTCCTCGAAGCGGCCAAGGTCCAGCAACGCGTAGGCGCGCCGCGTCCTTGTGGCGAGATCGTCGGGCGCGAGTCCGAGAACGCGGTCGAGCGCCGCGACGGTGGCTTCGTCGTCACCGTCGTAGGTGTTGGCGATAGCGCGGTAGTAGGGCCACCGGGCATCGGTCGGGTCGAGCGCTTCGGCGTTGCTCAGCGCAGTTCGCGCGATCCGCCAGAAGTCGTAGACGAGGTAGAGCCGGCCCATGTGCCCGAAGGCAGCCGCGAGCTGAAGGCGATCCGTTCCCGCCGCCTCGAGCAGACGGTCGAGCGCATCGCGGGCGGCTCGCAGTTGTTCCTGGACGGGCTGCTCGTAGTCGTCGGTACGCGGCCGGTCGAGCGGCTGGAGCTGTGGCTGGGCGTTGCCCGCTCCAGGTGCGAGCACGAGGGCGGCGGCAAGGGCAGCGGCGACGACCCCCGTGGCGGTGGGCCCGTCACGCCTTGGACAGCGGGTCGCCCGCTTCGGGGTCATGGCGTTGCGTCCGCCGTCGCCGGCGAGCCTTCGCCCCGCACGAGGGTGACGTAGCTGCCGGAGTCTGCGATCTGGAAGGTCTCGGTGGCGCCGTCGGGCCAGCGTGCGATCAGTGTCGGGGGCGTGCCCGTCGGGGCGGCGACGATCACCCGCGGATCGTTGGCCGAGGCGTAGGAACCGTCCGTGTGAAACCGGCGCCAGGTCCGGGCCGCGCCTGCGTCCAGGACGCCCAGCCAGGCGCCCAGGGCGCGGCGGCCGAGCGCCGCCTCTCCGGCAGGCGGCAGTCGGAGTTCGACGCCCACCCAATCGCGGGCGTCCGGCTCACCCTCGTTGATCAGCAGGCGAACCGGTCCGCCGTTGTTGACGACCACCAGGTCCGGGTCGCCGTCGTTGTCCAGGTCGCCCCGGGCGACGCCGCGGCCGACCTCGGACACGGCCGGTCGCTCGAAGACCGGGACTTCTTCGAAGCGGCCGTTCCCGAGGCCGCGAAAGAGCTGGTTGGGCTGCTTCAGAGGGTGAGGATCACCGGCCCGGAGTTGCTCCTCGATCCGCTTGACGGCGCCGTTGGCCACGTAGATGTCGAGTTCACCGTCGAGGTCGTAGTCCAGGGCGGCGGCGCCGAAGCCGGTGTAGACGAAGCTCGGCTGGCCGAGGCCGCTGCGGCGGGTGCGATCGTCCCAGAGTCCGTCTCCTTCGTTGAGGTAGAGCGTGTTCGTCTGGTGCTGGAGGTGGGTCATGAAGAGGTCCACGAGACCGTCGCCGTTGAAGTCCTCCGCGAGCACCCCCATGCTCGCCTCGGGCTGTCCTTCGGCGTCGACGGCCGCGCCGGCCAGGACCGCGTCGTCCAGGAGGGACGCGCCGCCCTCGTTCAGCAGCAGGGCGTTCCGGCTCTGGTCGTTGGCGACGTAGATGTCCGTCGTGCCGTCGCCGTCCAGGTCGGTCGCCACCGTGCCGAGGGTCGGGCGCTTGAGGTCGCCGATCCCCAGGCGAAACGTCCAGTCCTCGAAGATGCCGCCGCCCCGGTTTCGCAGGACCCGGTTCGCTTCGTCCCGATACGCCTTCGGGCCGCAGTAGCCGCGAAGCCCCTGCGGCGAGCTGCAGGTCTTGTGGATCGCGACCCGGAACTCGACGTAGTTGCCCACGAACAGGTCAAGCAGTCCGTCGGCGTCGAGATCGAAGAAGCTGGCCGCGGCGCTCCAGCGGGGGTCCGCGGTGTTGCTGCCAGCGGTGATGTTCGTGAAGCGGATCGAGCCGGGCTCGGAGTCGTTGCGCCAGAGTTCGTTGGGTCCGAGGTTCAGGACGTAGAGATCCGGGTCGCCGTCGTTGTCGATGTCGCCGACGGTGACGCCCATCCCGTAGCCGCGGGCGTCGAGGCCGCTCTCTTCCGTGATGTCCGTGAAGCGGAGTTCGCCGGTGTCCAGGTCGTTGCGGTACAGGCGGTCGCTGGGGGCGTCCGCGGCGCCGCCGGCTGCGGCCGCGTCGCCGGCTGGCGCGAGCCGGTGACCCTGGCCCAGGTAGAGGTCCAGATCCCCGTCGCCGTCCGCGTCGAACAACGCCGCGCCGCCGCCCATGTTCTCGGCGAAGTAGAGCTCGCCGGTCATGCCGTTGTCGTGGACGAAGTCCACGCCGAGTTCAGCTGCCCGATCGACGAAGATCGGCTCGTCGTTGGCGCCGGCCGGGCCCGGGCCCCAGGCCGTGTTCGTCAGAAGCACGAGCGCCATGGACAGCAGCGCGCCGCCCCGGCGCGGTCTGCGTGGAACGGAAGGCGGCGCTTGAGCCAAGTCCATGAATTCCTCGGGTCGGGCTGCGTCACGAACGCGTCAAGCCGAAGCCCGCGAAGTGTGCGGGCTAGTTGTCGTCGCGTCGGTTCTTCCGGGTCTCCGCGGCGCAGAGTGCGAGGAGATGGCGTTCACTGGAAGACCGGAGCGCGGCACGAACCATCGCTTCCGTGGGCAGCGCCGGGAACGTGGCGAGACGGTCAGCCAGCGTGGAAGACGGTGAGACGCCGTTTTCCTTCAGGATGGCGAGGACCGCCTGGAGCCGCGACTCGGCGCGACCCTCGGTACGGCCTTCGGCGCGGTAGTGTCGCAGCCAGCGGTCATCGTCCGGGCCCGTGCCTTCGGCTGCGCCCAGGGCGAGGGCGGCGCCCGCGCGGTGCAGGGCTTCCCGTGTGACGTCCGACATCGCGTGCTCGTTCAACGCCCGATGGATCTCCTCGGCCTTCCAGCCGGGGAACGCCCGGCTGCTTTCCGCCTCCACGAAACGGTCGCCTTCGCGAACGTGCACGGTCAGGCCGGGCAGGCGTGACTTCGGACGGCTCGGCGAGCGCTCGTCCGGCACGTCGACCCAGACCTCGGGGAAGCCCCACGCCTCGTAGAGCGGCAGCTTCCGCACGCGGACGTCCGTCGAATAGTCGACTTCCAGGACCACGTCGGGAAGCTGGTCGCCGTCCACGTCCACCCTTGGCGTCAACTCGCCGGCTGGCGGCGGACGGAGATAGAGGATCTGGTCCGCCTGCATCAGCACCCGCGGTTTGCCGCGCAAATCGAAGCGCACCAGGTCGGAGGTGCCGAAGGTCTCGATCGGCGAGCCCCTGGAAGCGGCTATCCGCTCCGCCAGTCTCCCCAGCCGCTGCGAAGGCCGTTCGTGGAAGGTCGTCGTCGGCTCGCAGACGACCATCGCGGTCGCCGTGCGCGCCTCCCAGTACTCCAGGCGACCCTCGTAATCCTCGATGTCCTCGGGCGCGATGTGGATGGCTTCGCAGCCAGGGAAATCGGCGGGGTCGAGCGGCGCTCCTTCCGCGTCGCGCAACTCGGCGGAGGGCAGGGTTCGCGCTGCGTGAGCGGGCTCAGCCATGGGGCGATCCTATCCGGCGAGGACCACCGGCGCCGCCGTCCGCGGCGCCCCGGCGCGGGCTGTTCGTCCGTAGCCCAGGTTGTGGAGCACGTCCTCGGTCGTGTGCCCGGGCACGATGTCGCAGGTGAAACCGCCGTCTCCGTCGTCGTCGATCAGGAGTTCGGTCGCCTCGGGCAGAACGCAGTGTTTGCTGCCGCGCACGCCGCCGAGCATCTCCTGGTAGGCGCCGACGGAGAAGAACCCCACGTACAGTGGCGTCTCGTCGAGTTCGGCGGCCGCGACCTCAGGGAGGAAGAGCGTCGCCGCGCTGCCGCGGGGAGGGTAGACGTCGTCCCGGTCGCAGGTGATGCCGCCGAGGCGGACGCGCCGGAAAGGGCGGTCGAGGTGGTTGAGCGGCAGGCAGATGAAGTGCTCGCCCAGGGCCCAGGTGTCCGGGAACGAGGTCATGATGGAGCCGTCCACCAGGTGAACACGGCCGGCGGCGGCATCCGTAGCGCCACCTTCTGCCTCGGAATCCTGCAAGCCTTGGCGAAGGTCAATGCCCTCAGTCGTGTCGACGTGATTTCGACCGTGTCGGGTGGCGGTTACGTGGGCGGCATGCTTACTCGTCTCTTTGCGCGCAAAGCGGAAGGGACTCCAGGCGGCTCTTCGGACGCGGAGTCGAACGACACTCGGGAAGCCGCGCCTCGCGCCTGACGCCGTTCTGCGCTGGCTGCGAGAGAACGGGCGCTACCTTGCCCCGAAACGAGCGGGCGATTCGCTGCTGGCGGCAACCGTCGTGTTGAGGAACTGGCTCTCTCTACACGTCGTACTGGGATCTCTTGTCCTGGGACTCTTCCTGGCGATGCAGGCGCCGCGACCTCTCATCAGCCAGGCCAATCTCTGGCCGCCTTGCCTGGTAGAGGTGCTGCCGTTTGCCCACCGCGTCTGTTGGAGTCCGTGGTGGGTGATCTCGTTGCCGGTGGGTGTGCTGGCCGTGCTGCTGGCTCTGGTCCGCTGGCTGGGGGGCGGCCGCCGGTTGTCGAAGAGACAGCAGCGGGTCCATCGGCTGAGCGTCGCCCTGAGGAACGTTCTGATGGTGCTCTTCGGGACGATGGGCCTTGCGATGATCGATACGGCGGGGGAGACGCTCTATGGGGTCCTTGTCCTTTACCGGGACCATGATCTTGGCTTGAGCCGCTTGTTTCCCCCATGGCTTCTCGCCGTCGTGTCGGCGGTCCTTAGCAGTCCGACGGTGGCCGCGCAGTTTGGCCGGGGCGACGAGCGCCGAACGGCAGGTCGCCTACCTCGGTTCCTCGCCTTCGCCGCCGCCGTCTTCCTGTACCTTTCGCTCTTTGTCGGACTGAACACGTTCGCTCATGCGGTTGCGTGGAAGTTCGGTACTCCCTCGGACTGTTCGCTGCGGGAACCGACGCCGCCTGCGGCCAAGTCACTCGACGTGATCGCCGAAGAGGTCGGTGGGTGGAGGCGGGGCGAAGCGCCTTCCACGAAACCCAACGGTGATTCGGGCCCGGGCGAGCGTATTCAATGGTACTTCCCGCTCTCCTTGGCCGTTGTTCTGTTCGGTTTCGGCGCCTTGGGGAGAAGGAGGTTCTTGAACGGCTCCTCTCTGCTGCCGCTCTACACGGCGCGCTTGGCACGCGCATACCTCGGCGCATCCAACCCCGCCAGAATCGGGAGGTCGGGCGATGCGGGGCGCGTGACAAGGCCCCATAAGAACGACGACATCGGTTTCTCCCGGATTCCGGACTGTGTCTGGAAGCACGCGCCTTTGCATCTGATCAATACGACGATAAACGAAACGGTCGACGGAGCGTCGGACCTGCAACACGGTGACCGACAGGGAGTCGGTCTGGCTGTCGGTCCTGCAGGCTTGAGCGCAGGCGTAAAGCACCACGTCGTTCGGAAACACGTCTGTGAGTCTTGCGGGGCGAGAGGACCGACGATCTATCCTGATCCATGCGACGGCTTTCGCGTCTTCGACTATCCCGCCGACTCGGGAGAGGGCCATGGTGGCGAAGAGCTGACCCTTGGACAATGGATGGCGATCTCCGGCGCGGCGTTCTCGACTGGTATGGGCAAGAATACGAGTCTAGGTATTTCTCTTCTGGCCGGTTTCTTCAACGTCCGACTTGGCTACTGGTGGGATTCGGGAGTAGACCCTCGGCGCCGTTGTCTGAGTTACACTCCCAAGCGGTTCTCCCGAGTGTTCCGCAAGTTGTTCCTTGTACAGAGCTTCTTCGCGGATGAGGCGCTTGCACGGTTTCACGGTACGGCGCATCGTCGGCTATGGAACCTGTCGGACGGCGGGCATTTCGAGAATCTGGGCGGCTATGAACTGCTGCGTCGGCGTCTGCCCCTGATCGTTGTCGTCGATGCCGAGGCGGATCCGGAGTATCGGTTTGCGGGTCTGTCGAACCTGGTTCGCAAGGCCCGGACAGACTTTGGCGCGGAGATCCGATTCCTGACGAGTGAAGAGCTTGAAGTGTGCGAGTGGCTTCCTGGTCAGGGCCGCTTCGGTACGCTTGAGATGATGCGAAAGCGGGCGGTCGAAGGTCTGAGTACGAAGGAGCGGGCAGTTGCCGAGGATAGGGAGGTCGAGCGCGGAGGACTCTCGGACGCCCATGCGGCGCTTGCCCGAGTGTCGTACTCGGATCGCGATGAAAAGTCGCTCCTCGTCTACGTGAAGGCGGCAGTCGTCGGCGACGAACCGGTCGACGTCCTGGGATACAAGTCGTTGCACCAGGCGTTTCCACAGGAGACTACGGCGGATCAGTTCTTCGATGAGGCGCAGTGGGAGAGCTATCGCAAGTTGGGGGAGTTCGTTGGAGAGCGAGTCTTCGAGAAGGGGCTGGATGCGTTCCTTGGCGCGGATACTGGGCGATCCACGAACAGAAAGTGAGCCGACGTCGGGCCTTTCCGGGACCAAGCGGGAACTCCGGGCCCTCGCCAGGTACCTGCTCCCGTCTTGCCATCGATCCGCCTTGCCAAGGTGTGCCATCTGCCATTCAACGGGAGTCCCGTTGTGTCGCGTACGTTGGCAGAGTTCTGGAACGTGACGTCCCCAAGCTCAGGACTGCGGCGTGCTTCGCTGGAAGTAGAAGGTCAGGATGAGGACCGCAAGCGGGAGGAGACCGATCTTGATGAACTCGAAGATCTCAGGCAGCGCTTCGAAGGTGTCCTTCTTGGCAGTCAGACTTGCCCAGACGTAGAGGCCAGAGAAGGTAAACGCGAAGAGGCCTACGGCGGCGAGGGTCCAAGTTCCCAGCCGGAGCACCTTGGCGGGATCGGGATTTGGCGGGACGTAGTCGCGGGAGAGTGCTACCGGCTCGTCCTCGACTCGAAGGACGGGAGGGTCGTCCGGCACGGGGCTACATGAAGCCGGCGATCCGCTTGACGGCCTGGACCTCGCCCTCGCTGGTGATCTCGGAGAATGTCAGCGACCGCCCCTGCTCTTCCTGCTCCTGGATCGCTTCCAGGAGGGCGACCATTCGGCCCAACGTCTGGTTCTTGGTGAGGCTGTGCTTGCGGGCGAATTCGTCCAAGACACGGTGGGCGTCGGGTGACAGCACGATGGGCGGTGGGTGATTGGGCATGGCGGATCTCCGTTGCGGACAGTTCGCTACCCGGGGCGCTCGGGAAGGCTAGCAGATCCGGGAGGGGGCGGGTGTGAGAGTAAAGTGGCACGTCCGCCCGTCACACCAACGCCACCGGCGCCGCCGTCCGCGGCGCCCCGGCGCGGGCTGTTCGTCCGTAGCCCAGGTTGTGGAGCACGTCCTCGGTCGTGTGCCCGGGCACGATGTCGCAGGTGAAACCGCCGTCTCCGTCGTCGTCGATCAGGAGTTCGGTCGCCTCGGGCAGAACGCAGTGTTTGCTGCCGCGCACGCCGCCGAGCATCTCCTGGTAGGCGCCGACGGAGAAGAACCCCACGTACAGTGGCGTCTCGTCGAGTTCGGCGGCCGCGAGGTCCGGGAGGAAGAGCGTCGCCGCGCTGCCGCGGGGAGGGTAGACGTCGTCCCGGTCGCAGGTGATGCCGCCGAGGCGGACGCGCCGGAAAGGACGGTCGAGGTGGTTGAGTGGCAGGCAGATGAAGTGCTCGCCCAGGGCCCAGGTGTCCGGGAACGAGGTCATGATCGAACCGTCAATGAGATACCAGGGAGGTCCGGCCTCGTTCGTCTTGACCGCGATGACGCGGAACAGGTGCGCCGCGTGCTCGGACACGGTGTAGCGGCCGAACTCGCCGACCAGCGCCGGCGGCGCCGTGCCGTGGTCGGCGCAGATAGCCAGGGCATTCTTGAGCAGCAGGCGGGCGAAGCGGTCGTAGTCGAAGTGGTCGTCGAGCGTTGTTCTGCCGGGTACGCCGCCCCCGAAGTCGAAGTAACGGAGGTGGGGATGGCTTCGGCCGAGACGGGCGAAGAGGTCGAGGCCCGGCTCGAGGGCTGCGACGAACTCATCCTCGCCGTAGCCGGCGGAACCGAACATCGCGTGCAGCAGGACGAAGCGCGCCCCAGGTGTGCGGTCGATCTCCGCCGCGAGGCGTTCCACGCCGGCTGCGTCGATGCCGAAGCGCGAGTCCCTGTCGCCGGCGCCGTCCGCCTCCCGCGGCCGCTTGAAGCGGATGCCGAAGTCGAAGTCGACGCCGCGTTCGGCGAAGCTCTCGAGTTCCGAGGCGTCCTCCAGGATCGGCACCACGCGCGGATGCTCCCGCCGGAGCTCCAGCAGGTTCCGCGCGTAGGCGCTGCCCGGCCCCTTGAAGCCGTTGGCGAGCACCAGCCGGTCTCCGGGCAGGAGGCCGGCCCGCATCATGCGGCGCGCGATCTCGACGTCCACGTCGGACGACATCTCGTGGTGAGCGCCGGCGGTCAGGGTCGAGCGGACGACCTCCTCCGCGGTGTTCGCCTTCGATGCGAAGGCGAAGTGGAACGGAGCCGGGTAGCCGAGTTGGTCGATCGCGCCGCGAAAGCAACGTTCCATCGCCGCCACCTGGGCTCGGATGTTCGGCAGGAAGGCGATCTCCAGCGGGCTGGGCATCGCTTCGGCCGGCAGGCCGGGCGCGAGTGCGAGATCCGGCTCGAAGAACGCCGCCAGGTCGAGGCCGTGGGCCCGCAGCCGGCCTCCGGCCGCTTCCAGGAAGCCGTTGAAGCGGTGTCCTTCACGTACCGCCGCCGGGGACTGCCAGCCGATCCTGCAGCGAGCGTTGGGCGCGTGGCTGATGTCCATGGCGTGCTTCCGAACGACTGCGTCGGACGCCGACCATTCTAGGCCGAAGTTCTGAGCGGCAAAGCGGCAATTCCGTTGTGGGTACGGGGGTTGTCGTGGGTTCGGATGTGTCCGGTACTGGGTACGGTCCTTTCAGGTTCGTACGCCGAGGAGTCTGAGAGCCTCCTGCTGGAGCGGCGTCGGCCGGGCCAGGATGTTGGCGATCGCGTCGTTGTTTCCGGGCGTCCTGACGCGGTTTCTGGTGAGCGTGGCAAGGTCTTCGATGAGTGTCTGGAAGCTGTGCACGGGCAGTCCGTCGGGGGTGCAGCCGGAGTTGGCCTTGATCTTCGCGGCGTTGGATTTCCGCGCCGGTTCGACGGGCGAGGCGCGTTCGTCGGTCTTGGCGTGGTCGTCGAAGAGGATGGTTGCGAGGCGTTTTCGCATGTGCCACTCGACGTAGTAGGCGAGGACGCAGAGGAGGACATGTGCGCGCACGCGTCCGGCGAGCCGGTGATGCACGGGTCGCACCTTGAGGTCGACGCTCTTGAGGCTGCGGAAGACCCGTTCGACGTGGCTCAGGCTCTTGTAGGAGCGTACGGCCTCGTCGGCGGGCAGGTCGTCTTCCGGGACGTTGGTGCGGATGACGTAGAGGCCGTCGAGGGCGGCCTCCCGGGCGATGCGCTCCTGGTTGCGGCGCCAGTTGAAGCCGTCGTCGGCGATCTCGACGTCGTAGTGTTTGGCGACCTTGTACTTGCGCAGGGCGCGGTCGGCTCTGACAGCGATGGCTTCGCTGCCGCGCAGCGGCCTGTTCTTTCGCTTCGTGGCCTTCTCGACGGCTTCGAGGAGCTCGTCGGTCATGTCGAGCAGTTCCAGGCGCTTGCGGCGGCGCTCGGCGGCCAGAAGCGGGTTTCGGCACACGATCAGCCGCTCCTTGGGGTACAGCTCCGGGACGCTGATCTCGGCCATGTCCCGCCGGTCGAAGAGCGACAGTTGCAGGTGCCCCTGCTCGGCCAGGGTGCGGATCGCAGGTGCGCGCAGGGCGCTGATCCAGTCCAGGCCGGAGGGTTGGAGGTCTTCCTCGATGCGGGCGTTGGTGATCAGTCCGCGGTCGCCGACGACGATGACCCGGTCCAGCGAGAAGCGGCCGCACAGTTTCCGCGCTTGGCTGCCCAGGGCGCCGGGATCGGCGGTGTTGCCCTCGAAGACCTCGACCGCTGTCGGGCATCCCTCCCGGTTCGCGAGCAGGGCGAGGACGATCTGGAGCTTGCCCCGCTTCTTGTCCCTGGAGTAGCCGTGTCTGGCCAGCGGACACTTGCCGCCCTCGAGGTACACCGAGGTCAGGTCGCAGAGGACGAGCGAGCCGTTCTCGAGATGCCGCCTGGCGAGACCGCGTTCGATCTTCGGCTGCCGTTCGAGCAGCCAGTCCATGGCGTCGTAGAGGTCTTCGGCCGAAGCGTCTTCGACGCCGAGTTCTTCGGCGAGGGTGTGGTTGGCTGTCTCGCTGGCGAGTCCTCGGGCGGTGGCGAGCTTGGACCGTGGTTCGAGGATGCGGGCGGCGATCATGGCGACGGCGAGGGCTCGTTGTCTGGAGGGTTTGCGGTCGATCAGTCTTTCGAGGCCGAGCTTCCTGATGGTGCCGAGGGTGGCGGCGACGTGTCCGTGTGGTTTGGCCCGCAGGATCTGGAAGGCGTCGTCGAGGGAGGCGAGGGCTACGCCGCCTTGAGGAGCGTTCTGATTCCCTCGACGACGTCGTCCGGCAACCTGGAGAGGTTTGCGATGGTGCGTTTCCTGACCTTTCCGTCGCGTCGGTAGGACTCTCTCAGCAGCACCGCGGGCGGGGAGTTGCGGTTGGGTACGCGTTCGATGTACATGGCTTCGCATTGTAGACGACAAACCGCACTGTGTCTATCTCCATTTTCACCATTACATGGCTACGAATGACAGCGTAAACGCTGTGCCCGACGGCCCGAAACCCAACCGCGACAAGCCCAAACGCACCACGTGAACCCGTGGAACGCTCAGAACTTCGGTCTAGGCGCGACCTCGATTCCACGCCTGGCCCGTGCGTATCCTTGGTCCGTGAGTGAGGCGCTCAGGAATCGGGCCATCGAGGTGTTTCGCGCGGGGATCGCCGCGGCAGACCCGTTCGAGTCGACCGCGGCGGCGCTCGGCGAGATGCGACTGCCAGTCGGGTCCGCCGGGCGGGTGGCGGTCTTCGCGGTCGGGAAGGCGGCTTTCGGCATGGCGGCGGCCGCGTCCTCGGGTACCGGCGGCGACGTTCAAGCCTCCGATGTGCTCCTTGTCGTCCACGACGATGCCGAACTCGAAAGGGACCTTCCGGCTCCGCCGCGCGAAGCGCTGGCGCGACGGCGCGACGACTGCGGCCCCGCCGGCGGCTTCGAGGCCCGGCGTTCGGGACATCCGCTACCGGACGAACGGGGCTTGGCCGCGGCGCGCGAGATCGAGCGGCGGGCCGCCGAGTTGGGCGATGGCGACCTGGCCCTGGTCCTCATCTCCGGAGGCGCTTCCGCGCTGCTGCCGGCGCCGGCGCCCGGCATCCTCCTGGAAGACAAGCTGGAGACGACTCGCCAGCTCCTCCGCGGCGGCGCCGCGATCCACGAGTTGAACGCGGTGCGCAAACACCTGTCGACGACCAAGGGAGGTGGATTGCTGCGCCAGTTGCGCCCGGCGCGGGTTGTAACGCTGGCTTTGTCCGACGTGATCGACGACGATCCCTCCGTGATCGGCAGCGGCCCGACGGCGCCCGATCCGTCGACGTTCGAGGACGCCCTCGCGGTGCTGGAGCGCTGTGGTGCGCTGGAGACGTGCCCGGCACCCGTGCGGGAACGGTTCGAGGCGGGCACCCGCGGCGAGTTGGAGGAGACGCCGAAACCGGGCGACTCGATCTTCGACGGCGCGATCTACCGGATCGTCGGCGGCAACCGCACCAGCGTCCGGGCGATGGCCGCGGCCTGCGGCGCGGGCGTGGACGTCGAACCGCGGCCGCTTGAAGGCGAGGCGCGCGAAGTCGGCGTCGCGCTGGCGAAGCGCTTCGCCGCGACAGCGCCGCACGCCTTGGTCGCCGGAGGCGAAACCACGGTCACGGTGCGCGGCGCCGGCAGGGGCGGCCGCAACCAGGAGCTGGCCCTCTCCTTCGCACTGGAAGCGGCGAAGGGCCCGCTCGCGGACCGCTCCGACTGGGTCTTCCTCGCCGCCGGCACGGATGGCCGCGACGGCCCCACGGACGCCGCCGGAGGCATCGTCGACGCGGCGACGGTCACACGCATCCGGACGGCCGGCGTCGACCCGGTTGCCGCGATGGAGGAGAACGACTCCTACGGCGCCCTCGACGCGGCCGGCGCGTTGCTTCGAACCGGCGCGACGGGCACGAATGTTGCAGATGTCGTCGTGTTCCTGTCGAAGGCATAGAGTGCGCGGGGCCGAAGGTACGGAGTTCTCGGGCGACGCTCGCCCGTGGGGGGATCGGGTAGTGAAGAAGAAGAGCATGGAGACGCGAGTTGCTGCGGGGTTTGCGAGCCTTGGGCTGGCGCTGCTGGTCGCGGCGCCTGTGGGCGGCATCATCTACGTAGACCCGGGCGACGCGGTGATGGTGGACCGGACGCCGATCATCGTCTTCGGCGAGGTGCGGTCCGTCATGGCGGCTCCCGGAGCGCGGCACCCGTCCACCGACGCGGTCTTCGAGGTTGCGCAGGTGCTGAAGGGAAGGGTCCCGGGCGGCACGATTCTGGTCCGGCAATTCGGTGGAGTGAGCGAGGACGGGGTGTACTCGGGCATCCACGGACTGCCGATGATGGCGCCGGGCGACCGGATGCTGCTCTTTCTCGAGGAGATTCCGGATGCGCGGGACGCGCTCGCGTACCGCACGGTCGAGTTGTCGCTGGGCATGTTCTTCGAGGTGCCGTCGGCCGCGGGCAGCCTGCTTGTGCGTGAGGCCGCCTTTCATGAGGAGGTGCATGCCTCGGCGAACGGGACAGAGTCCGAGTCGGGGAGCCAGCGGCCCAGGAGCAGCCAGGGTTTTCGCGGCTGGATCAGGGACCGTGCGCGCGGTCTGGAGCGGGAGGCGGACTACTTCGCCGCCGCGCCGGCCGACGGGCCGGTCTCCGTGGTTTCGCCCTACCGGTTGCTCGTCTCGTCTTCCAGTTGCCAGGCGCCGAATCTCCCCATCCGATGGCGGCAGTTCGATCGGGGACGCAGCGTCGGGTTCACGATCCAGGCCGACGGACAGCCCGGCATCCCGGGCGGTGGAATCGCCGAGGTAGCGCGCGCGATGCGGGCCTGGAACGAAGATCCCGAGAGCACGATTCAACTGGCGAATCTGGGCACCACGAACAAGAAGGCCGAAGTCGGCCAGCCGGACGGGGTCAACTCGATTCTCTTCGAGGATCCGCATGATGTGCTTCCGTGCTACTACCAGGCCAGCACTGGAGGCGTTCTGGCCGTCGCCCTGACCCGCTTTCGCTGTGCCGAGGAGAACCGCCACAGGATCCCGGGCAACAAGGCGCACGACGCCCTTCCGATCCTGGAGGCGGACATCCTGACCCAGGATGGCTACGGCCGGAGTTGGGCGGCGCTGAGCCTCAATGCCAGCAAGGCGCACGAGCACGTCATGGCGCACGAGTTGGGCCACACGCTGGGTCTTGCCCATTCCTGCGCCCAGGGATTCAGCGACACGTGCAGCGCGCTGACCGGCGACTCCCTGATGAAGGCGACGGCCAGCGGCAGGCACATCTACAGGGGCGGTCTGCCGAACGCCGACGATCTGGCGGCGGTCCGGTTTCTCTACCCGGCTCACAGCGGTCCCGCCAGCCCTTCCGATCTGACCGCGAAGGCGATCGACCAGCACAGCCTGGAACTCGCGTGGCAGGACAACTCGAACGACGAGACGGCGTTCGACATCTTCGAGCGATCGATCAACGAGACGGAGTTCACGCTGATCGCCAGTGCCGGCAGCGACACGACATCGTTTGTCGTTGAAGGACTTCCTCCCGCGACCTACCGCGCCTATCGAGTGGCAGCGCGCAACGCCGGAGGACGTTCTTCCTCCACCAGCGAGGCGAGCGCGGTCACGCTCGGCGAGGCCGGGCCGTGTGTGGAGAATGGGCAGACTCTCTGCCTGAACGAGGGCCGCTTCGAGGTGACTGCGGAGTGGGCCACCGCGGACGGCGCCACGGGGGTTGGCGGCTCGACGCCTCTGACGGAGGACACGGGCGCCTTCTGGTTCTTCGATCCGTCCAACGTCGAGATGGTCGTCAAGCTCCTCGACGGCTGCGGTCTGAACGAGCATTTCTGGGTCTTCGCCGGCGGCCTGACCGACACGGAGGTCCAGTTGACTGTGGTCGATACGGAAACCGGCATCGCGGGGATCTGGTTCAACCCCGAGGGGACGCTCCTGTCGCCCGTACAGGACAACGAAGCGTTCGAGACGTGCGAGTCCGATGAGACCGTGGCGACGGTTGGCGCGGCGACGGCGGGGGCTTCGCGTCGCCTCGCGCGGCGATTCGACCCCGACCGTGAGGTTCAACTGGCCCTGGAGCGCTTGCGGGCCACTCGCGCTGAACAGCCCCAGTCGGCTCCGGGCGAGTGCAAGGCCGACGACCGGACCCTGTGCCTCGAGAAAGGCCGCTTTCGCGTGCGTCTGGATTGGGAGACGAGGGACGAGGAGACCGGCGCCGGCACTGGCCTGCCGCTCAGCGGCGATACCGGGCTGTTCTGGTTCTTCGAGCCCGACAACATCGAGATCGTCATCAAGGTGCTCGACGGCTGTGCCGTGAACGGCCACCGCTGGGTCTTCGCCGGGGGACTTACCGACGTGGCGGTCGAGATGAGCGTCGTCGACGTCCAGACGGGGGCCATGCGGAACTATGTCAACCGCCCGGGAAGGCCGTTCCGTCCCGTCAAGGACACGGAGTTCTTCTCATGTTCCGCGACGGACGATCACGGTGACTCCGGCGTGGGCGCGACGGGGATTCCACTGGAGGGCTCGCTGGCCGGCCACCTGGGGCCCGGCGACAGTGACTACTTCGTCTTCCGGGTTCCCCGCGCGGGCCGGGTGCAGCTCCGCACCACGGGCTCGACCGACACCGAGGGCGCTCTGATGAACGCCGCCGGGACCGTTCTGGCCAGCGACTCGGATTCCGGCGCCGAGAACAACTTCCGCATCGCCGAACGCGTAGGGCCGGCGACGTACTACGTCCGCGTCACGGGCAAGAACGGTGAGGCGACCGGCGCCTACGAGTTGCACACGGGGTTCTCCGCGACGACCGTCATCTCCAAGCGGGACCGCGATGCCCTGATCGCCCTCTACCGGGCGACCGACGGCCCGAACTGGACCAACCAGGAGAACTGGCTCAGCAACCGTCCGCCGGACGAGTGGTACGGCGTGACGACCAACTCGGCCGGGCGCGTAACCTGGCTTGAGCTGAGCGACAACGGCCTGAAGGGCAGCTTGCCGGCGGCGATCGGCGATCTGGACCGACTCCTGGTCCTGTTCCTCGACGGGAACGAGTTGACCGGGCCGATTCCGCCCGAGACAGGCAACCTCCGCGACCTCGTCTTTCTGGTCCTGTCGTCCAACGAACTGAGCGGCGAGATACCGGCCGAACTGGCGAGTCTCCGTGACCTGAGCTTTCTCTATCTGCACTTCAACCAACTGACCGGCGAGATTCCCCCGGGCCTGGGGCGTCTGTCCAACCTTGCTTTCCTGCGGCTGAGCTTCAACGAACTGACCGGCGGGCTTCCCGCCTCGCTACGTAACCTGGAACGGCTTGTCGTACTGGACGTGCGGGCCAATCAACTGGCCGGCTCGATCCCGGCGTGGTTGGGCGAGCTATCGAACCTGAGTCTCCTCGAGCTCGGCGACAACGGGTTCTCCGGCGGTGTACCGCCGGAACTGGGGAATCTGACCGACCTGGCGTCTCTGCGTCTCTGGTCAAACGAGCTGACCGGTCCGGTGCCCCCGGAGATCGGTCGCCTGACTGCCCTGGAGGAGCTGTACATTCACGACACGGATCTCTCGGACGCCCTGCCTGACGAGCTTCTCGACATCGGCGGGCTCGAGTCCTTCTGGTTCCACTTCAGCGACTTGTGCGCTCCGGCAACCGCCGAGTTCGACGAGTGGCTCGAGGCAATCGAGGACTGGCGGGGCGACCGCTGCGACTAGCGGGTCCTGACGGGGAAGGCGTCGAACCCAGGATAGACGGCGCGATCGCCGAGCTGTTCCTCGATACGCAGCAACCGGTTGTACTTCGCCACGCGGTCGCTGCGGGCGGGAGCGCCGGTCTTGATCTGGCCGGTGTTCCAGGCGACGGCGAGGTCGGCGATCGTCGTGTCCTCCGTCTCGCCGGAGCGGTGGCTCATCACGACGCCCCAGCCGGCGCCGCGGCTGCGCTCGACGGCGGCCGCGCTCTCGGTGAGTGAGCCGATCTGGTTCACCTTGCACAGCAGGGCGTTGCAGGCGCCCGCTTCGATTGCCCGGTCGATCCGGTCGATGTTCGTGACGAGAAGGTCATCGCCGACGATCTGGACGGTGCGACCCAATCGTTCGGAGAGCTCGCGCCAGCCGGCCCAGTCGTCCTCGGCGAGTCCGTCCTCGATGCTGATGATCGGGTATCTACGGCACCAGTCGGCCCAGAGGTCGACGAGTTCGCCGCTCTCCACTTCCCGGCCTTCGATCGCCAGGCTGTAGCGGCCGGTGGCCTCGTCGTAGAGCTCGCTCGTCGCCGGGTCGAGAGCGATCCGGACGTCCTCGCCGGGTCGCCGGCCGGCGGCCTCGATCGCTTCCAGGATGACCTCCACGGCCCGCTCGTTGCCCCCGAGCGCGGGCGCGAAGCCGCCCTCGTCGCCGATGGCGACCGAGAAACCGCGATCGTGGAGGATCGCGCGCAGCCGGTGGTAGATCTCGACGCCCCAGCGCAGGCCCTCGGCGAAGGAGGCGGCGCCGGTCGGCATGACCATGAACTCCTGGAAGTCGGTCGAGCCGGCGGCGTGCAGCCCGCCGTTCAGGATGTTCAGCATCGGAACGGGCAGCGTACGGGCATCGCTGCCGCCGAGCGAGGCGTAGAGTGGCAGGCCGCGCGCGGTGGCCGTGGCGTGCGCGGCGGCGAGACTGACCCCCAACACCGCGTTGGCGCCCAGGCGGCCCTTGTTCGCCGTGCCGTCCAGTTCGAGCAGGACGCGGTCGAGTTCGCCCTGTTCGGCGGCGTCGAGGCCGCGGACGGCGTCGGCGATCTCGCCGTTCACGTGCCGGGCCGCGGCCGTCGTTCCCTTGCCGCCGTAGCGGCCGGCGTCGCCGTCGCGCAACTCGACCGCCTCGTGGCGGCCGGTACTCGCGCCGCTGGGGACGATCGCGCGGCCGCGGCCGCCGCCTTCGAGCGCCAATTCGACCTCGACGGTCGGGTTGCCGCGGCTGTCGAGAACCTCGCGGCCGGCGACCGAGGAGATGATGGTGGAGTTCGTGCTCACGGGTGACGGCGGAGCCTACGACACCGCGACGTACCGCGTCGACGGCGCAGTAAGATGCGCCGGTCCAACCTGAGGGGATTGCGAATGTCGAGTCTCGATCCGAGGATCGTCCAAGGGCTCTGCGTCCTTCTGGCCGCTGTCGGTACCGGCGCTCCAGCCGCGGCGCAGTACGGCGCGGAAGGCGGGGAGTGGCGCCACTTCGGCGGCGACAGCGGCTCCACCCGGTACTCGCCCCTCGACCAGATCGACGGGAACAACTTCCCGCAGTTGGAGGTCGCCTGGCGCTGGGAGTCGGCCGACGTCCTGCTGAAGGACCTGACCGACAAGACGCCGGGGTCGTACCGGAGCATGCCGCTGATGATCGACGGCGTCGTCTACATCGCGACGAACCTGGGCCAGGTCGCTGCGCTCGATCCGGCGACCGGCGAGGAGCTCTGGCGGCACGACCCGAGGGACTGGGAGATCGAACAGCGAGGTTCGCTGGTCCAGATCCGCGGCATCGAGTTCTGGAGCGACGGCGAGGCGGAGCGCGTCCTGATCGCCACCCGCGGCGGGCGCCTGGTGTCGATCGACACGAAGACCGGCAAGCCGGATCCGGAGTTCGGCGAGGAAGGCGTCGTCGACCTGATGCAGGGCCTCCTGCCGGGGCGGGCGAACCGGAACATGAACTGGACGGCGCCGGTGACCGTCGTGGCCGACACGATCGTGATCGGCGGCACGGTCTTCGACTTCCCGCACCGCAACAACAACCCGCCCGGGGACGTGCGCGGTTTCGACATCCGCAGCGGCAAGCTGAAGTGGACGTTCCACGCCGTGCCGCGCGAGGGTGAGCCCTACCTCGAGACCTGGGAGAACGAGTCCTGGCGGAAGATGGGGAACACGAACGTCTGGTCGATGATGAGCGCCGACCAGGAGCTCGGCTACGTCTACCTGCCGTTCGGCACGCCGACGAACGACTACTACGGCGGCGACCGGCACGGCGACAACGTCTACGCCGAGTCGATCGTCTGTCTCGACGCTCGCAACGGCGAGGTCGTCTGGCACTTCCAGACGATCCATCACGGCGTCTGGGACTACGACCTGGCGTCGGCCCCGAACCTGATCGACATTGTGGTCGACGGCAGGGAGATCAAGGCCGTGGCGGTCGTCTCGAAGGTCGCGATGACCTACGTGTTCGACCGGGCCACCGGAGAGCCGGTCTGGCCGATCGTCGAGGCGCCGGTCGACTACCACTCCCGGATTCCGGGCGAGAAGCTGTCCCGCACCCAGCCGTTTACGACCCGGCCGCCGCCGTTCGAGACCCTCGGCATCGACTACGACGACCTGATCGACTTCACGCCGGAGCTGCGGGCCGAGGCGCTCGAAGTGATCCGGGACTACGTGATCGGCCCGGTCTTCACGCCGCCGATCGTCCACGGCGAGGACGGCAAGCGCGCCTACCTCCAGAACCCCGGCCCGGGCGGCGGCGCGAACTGGACGGGCGCCTCCTTCGACCCGGAGACGAACATCCTGTACGTGCCCTCCCTGACACGGCCCGGCGCGATCTCCCTGTCGGCGCCCGACCCGGCGCGCTCCGACTGGCGGTACTCGATCAACCGGCGGCCCATGCCGAAGGTCCAGGGCCTGCCCCTGCTCAAGCCGCCCTACCGGCGGATCACCGCGTTCGACATGAACCGCGGCGAGATGCTCTGGCAGGTGCCGCTGGGGGAGGGGCCCCGCGACCACCCGGCGATCAGCCACCTGAACCTCGGCCGGCTCGGCACGCCGCCCCAGGACGGCGTTGTCACGGAAGGCGGCGTCCTGGTGACGAAGACGCTCGTCATCTCGATCGAACCGATCGTCGACGAGTTGGGCGACCGCTCGGCCGACGGCAGCTACCTCGTCGCCTTCGACAAGGCGAGCGGCGAGCTCCTGGCCCAGCTCGAAGTCGACCGCAGCCTCCATGGAGGCCCGATGACCTACATGCACGAAGGCCGTCAGGTCATCCTGATCGCCGGCGGCGGCGAACGCCCGGGCCCCGGTGCTCCCATCGAATCCGTCGCCGTCGCCGGCGCGACGCGTCCAACGCCGCGCCAACCGCCGCGCAAGTCCGAACTTCTAGCCTTCGCCCTGCCGGAGTAGCGCCGCCGCCGGCCGCATGCGCGGCAGCGACGAGCACTCGGCTCGGCTATCCCAGGCTGTCAACCGCCACGCCGATCAGGCGGCCGACCGTGTAGGTGACCGCGGCCGCGGCACTCCCCGCCAGCAGCATCCGACCTGCTCCCCATGCCGCGTTGACCCCGGTCAGGCGCGCCAGGACTCCCCCTGCCAGGAGTAGCGCCAGGGCGCTGAACGCCACGCTCAGCGAGAACGCGAGGTTCACGGAACCCACCGCGTAGGGCACGATCGGAATGGCCGCCCCGACGACGAAAGCGACAAAGGAGCTGGCGGCGGCCCCGGCTGGCGATCCGAGTTGCGACGGGTCCAGCCCCAGTTCTTCCCGGGCCAGGGTGTCCAGTGCCACTTGGGGATCCGCCATCAGTCTGCTCGCGACATTGCGGGACTCTTCTTCGGACAGGCCCTTGGCCCGGTAGATGCGTTCCAGTTCCGCCTGCTCCTGGTCCGGCCAGTCTCGCAACTCGACCTCTTCCTTCCGTAGTGCGTTCTCGTACAGATCCCGCTGGGACCGCACGGATATGTACTCGCCGGCCGCCATCGAGAAGGCGCCCGCGAGCAGACCGGCGGTCCCCGCCAGAAGAACGAAGTCCAGGTTCGCCGTGCCGCCGGCGACTCCCATCACCAGGCTGAAATTCGAGACGAGGCCGTCGTTTGCACCCAGAACCGCGGCCCGCAGGCTCCCTCCCCGGGTTGCGACTCCCTTGCCGAACATGCATACAGCGTAGCCGGCCCGGGACAAGCCGGGCTACACGCCCCGACCCACTTGCTGCCTGGTGAGGCCGCTACGCTCGCAGTCCGGCGAGGGGGCCGACAAGGTCGATGTAATCGCCGCGCTGGCCGTAGGCGTGGCGGAGGCCGACGTGGTTCACGTCGAGGCCCATGGCGCGGGCGATGCTGACCAGGAGGTGCTGGTGCGGGACGCCGGCGAACTGCGTGAGACCGCCCGGGGCGAGTTGTGCCGGGACACGCATCTGGGCTGGCGTTTCGTGGGGCCAGTACATGTAGCGGCCGGTGTCGAAAGCCCAGGAGCCGCCGATGAGCACGGGGCAGTAGTTGCGGTACCCGTGCCATCCGTCGCCGAGTTCGGAGCCCCAGACGATCAGCGTGTTGTCCATCAGCGAGCCGCCGCCGGCGTCCGGGACCGACTCCAGGGTGCTGACGAGACGGGCGACCTGCTGGCCGTGGTAGGCCGCGTAGTTCGTCATCGCGTCGTGCTTGCGGACATCCTCGTGGATGTAGTGGGCGATGCCCTTGTGCACCTTGTCGCTGATGTGGTCGGCGCCGAACTCCGCGGTCGGCATCTCGCCCAGGGAGAAGGAGACGACCCGCGTGATGTCGCAACTGAAGGCGGCGGCGATGATGTCGGCGAAGGCGTCGAACTGCAGGTCGTAGCGGTCGAACGAGGCGGCGGGTTGCGGCGGCGCGTCGCAGGAAAGGGTCGCCAGGCCCTCGAGCCGGTGGCCGAGCCGGTCGACGAGGCCGAAGTGGGACTCGAGCCGGGCGCGGTCGTTCGCGTCGAAGCGGGCGGCGACCGCCTGGTACTCCTGGTAGGCGAAGTCCAGGGTGCTGCGCCGGTAGGCGCCGACCGTGTCGCCGGAGGACGCCGGTCCGAAGACCCGGTTCCAGGCCCGCAGCGGCGTGTTCTCGGCCGGCAGCCGCACGCCGCCGCTGTTGTAGCTGATCGGCCGGCCGGCTTCAAGCGCGGCGTCGACCGAGACCTCCAGCGACGGCATCCGGTCGGCCCGGGCCACGTGCGCGGCGACGAGCTGGTCGAGGGAGGGCGAGATGGAACGGGTGTCGCGGCCGGCGAAGTCCGCGTTGTCGCCGGTCCAGGCGTGGACCCAGCCGCGGTCGTGCCGGTTGCCGCCGCCGTCGAGTTCCGCGGTGGCCAGCGACAGGCCGTCCAGGGCGAGGATGCGGCGACGGTGCTCGTAGAGCGGCGCCAGCGGCCGGCTGAATGCCGGCTCCGGGAGCTGCTCCAGGTCGACCGACCAGGGTTCGCTCTCGGAGACGCCTTCCGGGCGCATCTTCCAGGTGGCGTAGGGCCAGCCGTGGCAGTGGCTGATCAGGATCAGCCGCCGGACCTGCTCGGGGCTCTGCGCCAGCGCGCGCAGGGCGCCGCCCGGCCAGCCGGCGCCGAGTGCGGTCAGCCCGCCGAGTTGCAGGAGGTGGCGTCTCGAGATCATCCGTCGGCCCCAGAGCCTACTTCGCCGGCTCGTTGACGAAAGAGGTCGCTGGTCGCAATGTTGACGAGGAGTTCCTTGACCGAGTCGTTCTCGCGAAAGCGCTCCTGGATCGGTTCGAGGCCGGAAGCACTCCGGTCCAGGTGGCTGCCGAGTGCATAGCGCGTCCAGTGCAGCGCGTAGCAGTCGCGCACCCGGCGGCTCGCGGCCAGCTCGTGCGCGAACTCGACGCCGTCGGCGAAGGTGAGTTCCTCGGCGCCGGGCAGCCGCAGCGAGCCGCTGGCGTCGACCGCCTGCCCGTTGTCCTCGGCTCGCCAGGCGCCCATCGCGTCGTAGTGCTCGAAGGCGAACCCGGCCGGGTTGATCCGGCGGTGGCACGAGTTGCACTCGCCGGGTTTCGTGGCGGCGGCCGTTCGTTCGCGGTTCGTGCTCTCGACGCCGAGTGCGTCGGGCGGCAGCGCGCTCTCGACCCCTTCGATCGGCTCGCCCATTTCCATGCAGGCGACGCGTTCCAGGATACGCACGCCCCGGGGGATGGGACCGGGCTGCACCGCGTAGGCGCCGATCGCCAGAACCGACGGCAGGGTCAAGACACCGGCGCGCCGCGCCGGGTCCAACTCGACCGGATCGAGGGTGAGCGGCTTCTTGCGTCCGACCGATGCGGTGACGTACTCGATCTTCCGGGTCACGGGGGCGCGCCCTTCGTCCGCCTTCGCCGTTGCGCCGTAGATCGGCGCGGTGCCGCGCGACATGTAGCCGTGGTTGCCGGTCATCAGTTCGGTGAACGTTCCCTCGCGGTCGAAGATCGCCTCCTCGACGAACAACTCGGTCTCGAGCTTCATCGAGTGCCGGATCGGTCCGATGATCGACGGCCACTTCGTGTCGTCGTCGCGCGCGTTCCTGAGCGTGCGGGAAAGGCCGAACCGCGGGCCGAAAGCGCGGCGCGCGGGCGCGATCAGGAGAACCTGATCCGTGCCGAGCCACTGGTGGTGGAAGTGGACGACGGCCAGCCTGGCCTTCGGGTCGTCGAGCATGCGCCGCGCCTGGCGCTCGATGCCTTCAGCGGTTTCGAGTTCGCCGGTGCCGGCAGCCCGGAAGAGCTCTTCGTCCGGCATCGAGTCCCAGACGAAGTAGGAAAGCCGGGTGGCGAGCTGCCACGGGTCGAGCTGTTCGGCGTCGCTCGCGCCTGGCTCCAGCTTGAAGTGGAACGCCGGGGACTGCAGGATCCCGGCGACGGTGAGGGCCACCGCCTCGTCGATCGGTTCGGCGGCAAGCTGCGCCTGCCAGAACGCTTCGATCCGGTCCCGCTCTCCGTCGCCCAGCGGCCGGCGATAGGCCCGCTCGGCGAAGCGGAGGATGCTCGTCGCGGCGCAGGCTTCGCGCTCCTCGGCCGGCAGGTCGGACCAACCCGGGCAGTTGAAGAAGGTCGGCGAAAGGAGGGCGAAGGACCCGAAGTGCATCCCGGCAAGGTGGAGTTCCTCGACCTGGTAGGAAGACGGACTCTGGCCCTCCGCGATGCCCTCGAAGCCGTCCGCGCCGGGCTCGGCAGGGAACGGCCAGGGCCACGGGTCGGGCGGTGGCGGTGGTGAGAACACGCCCTTGCTCGCGGTGCGCCGCGGGCTGATCCGGTCGGCTACGGCCGGTCGCCTGGGCCAGAGGTCCCCGTCCCTGGGGAAGCCGAGCAGGTCGGCGACCGTGTTGTTGTACTCGGTCGGTGTGAGCGCCAGAGGCGCTGTCTGATGCGTCTCGGCCGATTCAGGCGACAGAGCCGCCGCGAACTGCGCGAAGCCGGCGGCGCAGCAGAGCACCAGGATCGTCCTGAGATCGAACTTCATGGCGGATGGCGTGAGCCGGGGACCCCGGCCCGAGACGAACTTGTAACACTGTATCAGCAGAGCGGAGCCGGCCTGGCGGCCGGCGCGTACTGTAGGCCGCCTTCGGCGCGTGTTCACCGCGGGTCAGAAGACCCGCGGCAACAGACCCGCGCACCCAGCTATTCCGGGTCTCGCCCGGCGCCCGAGGTCCGCAGGATGAAGGCGTCGAGCGTTTCCTTCCACTGCGGCAGCAGGGACTGCTCCACGTACATCATGTGCCCGGCGGCGAAGTCCTCGCGCTGGATGTTGGCCCGGAGTTCCGGCGGCAGGCCCATGTGGTCCATCGTCCAGACGGCCGCGAAGTAGGGCGTCGCCAGGTCGTACAGGCCGTTGATCAGGAGCACTTCGAGCGCCGGATTCCGGCGCATGGCGGCGGCCAGGTCGGGGGCGACGTTCGGCGTGCCGTCGCCGCGTGAGAAGCGGCCCGCGTTCACCCGTCCCCAGTTCCAGTCGCGGACGGCGCCGCTCGGAACGTACTCGCGGTCGCCGTCGTAGCCGAGTTCGCTCCGCAGGTAGCTGTTGAACGCCGACGTGTAGGCCGAGCTGATCGCCGTGGACTGCGGATCGTGGGAAGGCCGGGCCCCCAGCGTGTCTCCGGCCGGTCCGGTGAAGCGCGCGTCCAGGCGGCCGACGATCTTGCCTTCGTCGCGCAGCAGCTCGGCTTCGAAGGCCGGGGCGCTCACCCGCAGGTCCGATTTGTCGAGGAAGTCGCGGGAGAGTCCGGTGTAGCGGTGCAGGCGGTCGATCACCCGGCTGCGGGTGTCCGCGTCGAGGGTGCTGCCCCGGAGCAGCGCGGTGGCGTAGTCGCTGAGCGCCCACTCTTCGACCTCCGCCATCAGGGTTTCGAGGTCCGCCGGGGTCTTCTCCGGCAGCGCGTCCAGGTAGCGGGCGGCGACGGTGTAGGACGGCAGGTTGACGATGTAGGGAAGGTCGTCCCCGGGCGCGAACTGGATCGTGTTGAACTGCAGGACCGAGGAGACGAGGACGATGCCGTTCAGGTCGATGTTCGCGCGCTGCAGGTGGCCGGCGAGCACCGCCGAGCGGGTCGTGCCGTAGCTCTCGCCGAGCAGGTAGCGGGGCGAGTTCCAGCGGTCGTGCGCGCTGAGGAAGCGCCGGATGAACTGGGCCAGCGACTTCGCGTCCTCGTCGATGCCCCAGTAGTCGGAGCCCGGCGTCTCGCCCAGGGTATGGCTGAAGCCGGTGCCGATCGGATCGACCATCACGATGTCGGCGATGTCGAGGATCGTCCAGGCGTTGTCCTCGAGCGGGTAGGGCGGCGCTCCCTGCGGGCCGACGTCGGGAGTCACGACGCGTCGCGGCCCCATGATCCCCATGTGCAGCCAGAACGACGCGGAGCCGGGGCCTCCGTTGTAGGAGAACACCAGGGGACGCTCCTGGGGCACCGCGCCGTTCGTCCGGAAGTACGCCGTGTACCAGAGTTGCGCGGCCGGGGCGCCGTCGTCGTTGTCGAGCTGGAGACCGGTGACGACGGCGTCGTACTCGACCGTCTCGCCGCCGACTTCGATCGAGTGGCTGGTCTCCCAGCGTTCGGGCGGAGCGGACGCTGCGGCGACCGCCGATGCCGCGTCGCCTTCGTCCGCGCGAGCCGGGGCCGTCGCGGCCAGGGCGGCCAGGAAGATGAGAGCGAGGGCCGATCCGGCCGCGGCGCGCAAAGGGTGGAGGGAGAAGTTCATCGCGCTATTGTAGACAGCAAGCTACGGCAGGCGTCGCCGGAATTCGGTGTACTGCGAGAGGGAGGATCCATGAGACATGCTCTTCGACTGACGAGTCGTGCCGCGCTCGCCGTGGCCACCGTGTTCGCGGCGGGTTCGCTGTCGGCCCAGGACTGGACCACGACGACCGATACCCACCGCTTCATGGAGGTACGGAACGGCATCTGGCTGACGCAGACCACGGCGCAGGTGTTCAACAGCAACGCTCTGGTGATCGTCAACGACGAGGATGTCGTCGTCGTGGACTCGCACGTGACGCCGGCCAAGGCTCGCGACCTGATCGCCTCGATCCCGGCGATCACCGACAAGCCGGTGACCGCGCTGATCAACTCCCACTACCACTGGGACCATGCCCACGGCAACCAGGAGTTCGCCGACATCCCGATCATCGGCCACGAGTACACGCGGATGAAGATGGCGACCGGCGCGCATGAGGAGCCGACCTACCAGCGTGGGCTCGCCGGCAACGCGGCGACGCTGGAGCGGCTCGCCGAGGAGATCGAAGCGGCCGAGGACGAGGAAGAGCGTGCGCGCCGCGAGGCCTTCCGCTCGATGGTCGCCGCTCACGCGGCCGACTTCGACGAGATCCGGCCGCTGCCGCCCGACGTGACGATGAACGAGAAGATGACCCTGTTCAGGGGCAGTCGCGAGATCCAGATCGTCTTCGTCGGCCGCGCCCACACGGGCGGCGACGTCGTCGTCTACTTCCCGGAGGACAGGCTCGTCTTCACCGGCGACATCCTGTTCGGCGGACCGTCCTTCATGGGCGACGGCTACGTTGACGAGTGGTCCGAGACGCTGGGGAACCTGGCGACGCTCGACTTCGACCTGGTCGTTCCGGGGCACGGGCCGCCGCTCAACGACCTGAGCGCGATCGAGAAGTCACAGGAGTACTACCGCGTGCTTTGGGAGAAGACGGCGGAGCAGCACGCGGCCGGAGTCCCCGCCGAGGAGGTGCCTGGAACGCTCGACCTGTCCGGCACGGCGTTTCCGGAGCGGCAGCCTTCCGAACCGGAGGTGCAGCGGATGTACCACCGCATGGAGAACCCGGACTGACCCGCCGCCGCTCCCGCTTCCTGCCGCGCACCCGCGACGGCTGGATCGCCACGGTCGCTTTCGGGGCGGTCTTCCTGCTGGCGATGCCGCCGGTGACGCACACGCTGCTGAACCGGATCGAGCCGAGCGCCCTCGGCGTTCCGTTCCTGTACCTGGCGCTGTTCGCCGTCTACTGCGTTCTGATCGCCGTGCTGATCTGGGTCTACCGCCGCGGCGTGTGACGCGGTTTCCTTCGTCCGTCTTCTTCCCCGTCTGAGGACCGTCCGTGGAAACCTGGGTCGTCGCGACGAGCCTGATCAGCGTCTACCTGCTGATCACTCTGGGCGTCGCCGTCGTCGCCAATCGCCACATGACGGTCGACATGGAGGACTTCCTCCTCTGTGGCAGGCGCACCGGCTTCGTCGTCCTCTACCTGACCGTCGTCGCGACCTACCACTCGGCCTTCGCCTTCCTCGGCTCCGGCGGCTTCTTCTTCACCCACGGCATCGGCTTCTGGTCGGCCGGCGCCTGGACCCTGCTGGTCGGCGCCGCCACCTACGTCATCGGAACGCGCATCTGGGCGCTCGGCAAGGCGTTCGGCTACATCACGCCGGCGGACCTGCTGGCCGACTTCTACGAGTCGGAAGCGGTGCGCGTCGCGGTGGCCCTGGTCTCCGTCCTCTTCACGATCCTCTACATCCAGGTCCAGGCGCTCGCTCTCGGCTACATCATGGACGTGGCGACGGACGGCCGCGTCCCGTTCGAGATCGGTGTGCTGATCATGCTGACGGTCGCCGTCGTCCACCTGATGGTCGGCGGCCTGCGCGCGGTCTACTGGACCGACGTGTTCCAGGGCGCTTGGATGTACGTGGCGATCTGGGCCGGGGCGCTCGTCCTCTCGTTCGAGCTCTTCGGCGGACCGGTCGAACTCTGGCAGCGGGTGACGAGCGAGCGGCCGGACATGTTGACCCTGCCCGGGCCCGAAGGGTTCTTCACGCCCGGCATGTGGGTCGGCATGGTTCTCACCCTGTCGTTCGGGATCATCTTCCAGCCCCACATGATGATCCGCTACTACACGGCGGTCGACGGCAAGACGCTCAAGCTGCTCGGCGCGACGACGCCGATCTACCTGATGACCCTGTACATCCCGGCCGCGCTCGTCGGGCTGGGCGGGGCGCTCGTCATGCCGGAGCTCGAGAGCGCGGACCGCGTCTTCCCGGAGCTTCTCTTCCAGTACGCGCCGGCGTGGCTCACCGGCATCATCCTGGCCGGCGCCGCGGCCGCCGCCATGTCCACGCTCGACTCCATCCTCCACGCGAACATGACCGTGCTCACCCGCGACGTCTACCAGCGCTACGTCGCGCGGGGGAGGAGCCAGGCGCACTACGTCTTTGTCGGCCGCGCGATCGTCTTCGTCCTCCTGGGCGTCGCCTTCGCGCTCTCGATCACGGAGAGCGACCTGCTGGTGGCGATCGTCACCCTGTCCGGGGCCGGAGCGCTGCAACTCATGCCGGCGATCGTCGGCGTCTGCTTCCCCGGCCGGCGCTCCCTGAGCCGCGCCGGGGTCCTCGCCGGCCTGGGTGCCGGGATGCTGACTCTCGCGCTGACGCTGCCGCTGAGTCTGGGGTTCACGCTGCCCTGGGGCGCGCATCCCCTGGGCATGCACGGCGGGCTCTGGGGGCTGTTGGCGAACACGCTCGTCGCCGTGGCCGTTTCCGCCTTCACGCCCGGCCCCTCCCGAGAGACGGTGAACCGGGTCCACGGCGAGGTCGAACGCTTCGTCTACGGCGGGGACTAGCTGGTTGCCCGCTGGGTGCGCCGGCGTCCCCGCCGGCTGCCGCCGCAGGCGGCGTTGAAGACGCGCCGCGAAGCGGCGACCAAACTGCGAAGGCCCTAGACGATAGCCGCGCGACTGTGCGAGTCTCCGCAGTCCAATGAAGCGGATCGGCATCAGCACCGGCGGCGGCGACGCTCCGGGCCTCAACGCGGTGATCCGGGCCGTGACCCTGGCCTCGATCCGCCGCGGCTGGGAGGTCGTCGGCCTACTGCGCGGCTACGGCGCCTTCTTCGACCCCAGCCAGGTGCGTGTTCTTGATCGCGCCGCCGTGCGCGGCACGACCCATCTCGGCGGCACGATCCTGGGCACGCGCAGCGGCGCGTACCCGTTCGAGCGGCGGGTCGAGCAGGAGGACGGCTCCGTCGTCGTCGAGGATCTCACCGACGAGGCGGTCGAGGGGTTCCACCGGCTCGGCCTGGATGCGCTCGTGGCGGTCGGCGGCGACGGCTCCATGCGGCTGGCGCTCAAGCTCCACGGACTCGGCGTTCCCGTGGTCGGCGTGCCGAAGACGATCGACAACGATCTCGCCGGCACCAACGTGACGTTCGGCTTCCACACCGCGGTCGACGTGGCGACCGCCGCCATCGAGCGGCTGCACTCGACCGCCGAGGCGCACGACCGGATCTTCGTTGTGGAGTTGATGGGCCGCTACGCCGGCTGGATCGCCCTCTTCGCGGGAGTGGCGGCGACGGCCCAGGTCATTCTGATTCCCGAGATTCCCTACGACGTGGACGAAGTCTGCGATCACCTGATGGCGCGCGAGAAGCGGGGGCGGCGCTGGGCGGTCGTGGTGGCAGCGGAAGGCGCGCGTCCGGTGGGCGGCGACTTCACCTGGTCGAAGCGGACGGGGGCTGGCGCCGGTGAGCGCCTCGGCGGCGTCGCCGAGCGGGTCGCGGCCGAGATTCACGAGCGAACCGGCAAGGAGACGCGCACCGTCACCCTGGGCCATCTCCAGCGAGGCGGCCAGCCGATTCCCTACGACCGCCTGATCGCTCTCCGCTTCGGCGCCGCCGCCGTCCGCCAGATCGAGCAGGGAGAGTTCGGCGTCATGGTCTCGCTCGATCCGCCGACCGTCCGGGCCGTGCCGCTCGAACTCGCGGTCAGCCGCATGAAGAGCGTCCCGCTCGAAGCCGACGTCGTCGCCACCGCCCGCGACCTCGGCATCTGCCTCGGCGAGTAGCCGCCACTGGGTGCGCCGGCCTTCTGGCCGGCATCAAGCGCGATGCCGCGAAGCGGCGAGCGCGAGCCGGGATACCACCTTGTGGTACCTTTATCTGTACCAAATGGAGACTAAGGCGATACGGGCAGAGCCACTGAGCGTTCCGGATCTCGAGCAGATCCGCGGTGGTGCTTCCTCGAACATCCTCGCCGACCTGAAGCGGCTGCTCTCGGTCTCCGACCTGGAGCTCGTGGCAGTCGTCGGCATACCCCGCCAGACCATGCTGCGCCGGCTCAGGCAGGGACGGCTCACGCGGCATGAGAGCGACCGTGCCGCGCGGCTGGCCCGGGTCTACAACGGGGCTCTCGAGTTCTTCGACTACAACAGCGAGAGCGCCGTCCGTTGGCTGAAGCACGCCAATCCCGCCTTGCGTGGCGAGACGCCCCTGGAGCACTCGGACACGGAAGTCGGCGCGGAGGAGGTCCTCACGGTCCTTCACCGCCTCGCCCACGGCATTCCACTGTGAGTCTCGGATGAAGGTCTGGCGGCTCGCCCGGACCCAGTGGGCGCCGGACGTTCCGACGATTCTGAACGGCGACGGTGCGGCGCGCAGGGGCGGCAGATGGAGCCCGCCGGGTATGCGGGCGGTCTACTGCAGCGAAACCTCTTCCCTCGCACTGCTCGAGGTCCTGGTCGGCCTGCCGTTCGGGGTCGATCATCCGGCGTATCGCATTGTCGACTTGACGGTCCCCGACGGCGCGATTGCTCAACTGGAGGTGGAGCCGGCGACCACCGACAGTCAGCGGCTCGGCGCCGCCGCCCTGGGCCGCCAGCTCGCCATCGCCGTTCCCAGCATCGTCAACCCGCTGGAGCGAAACGTCGTCATCAACCCGCTGCACCCGGACTTCGACCAGGTGAAGCCGGGCAAGCTGCGCCCGTTCCCGCTCGATCCGCGGCTTGGCTAGGACAGCGCCTCAACCACCTTCGTCAGCGTGTCCTTCGCGTCCCCGAACGTCAGGACCGTGTTCGGCGCGAAGAACAGCTCGTTCTCGATGCCGGCGAAGCCCGGTCGCATGGAGCGTTTCAGCACGATGCAGGACCTGGCCAGGTCGGCGTTCAGGACCGGCATGCCGTAGATCGAGCTGGCAGGGTTGTGCTTGGCGGCCGGGTTGACGACGTCGTTGGCGCCGACGACGAGGGCGACGTCGGTGTTCTTGAAGTCCTCGTTGATCTCCTCGAGTTCCATCAGCGCGGTGTAGGGGATCTTCGCCTCGGCGAGCAGGACATTCATGTGACCCGGCATGCGCCCGGCGACTGGGTGGATGGCGTAGCGGACCTGGGTGCCGTTCGCCTCCAGGATCTCGGCCAGCTCGCCGACGACGTGCTGGGCCTGGGCGACGGCCATGCCGTAGCCGGGGCAGACGATGACGGAGCCGGCGCCGGAGAGCAGCATCGCGGCATCGCCGACCGAGGCTTCCTGGACCCGCTCGCCGCCCGCTGCGGCCATCGCGGCGTCCTCCTCGTCGACCTTGCCGAAGGCGCCGAACAGGACGTTGCGGAAGGAGCGGTTCATCGCCTTGCTCATGACGACGGACAGGATGAAGCCGGAGGCGCCGTCGATGGCGCCCGCGATGATCAGGACGTTGTTGTCCAGCGCGAATCCGGTGGCCGAGGCGGCGAGGCCGGCGTAGGAGTTGAGCAGCGTGATGACGACCGGCATGTCGGCGCCGCCGATCGGCGCCACGAACAGGATGCCGAGCAGCAGCGGCATCGCGGCCATGGCGTAGAACAGGACCTGGTTCGACGGGTCGATCGTGACCAGGACGAGGAGCACGAAGGTGCCCCCGAACATCAGGATGTTGCTCTGGTTCTGGAGCGGCCAGGTGATGTTGCGGCCGGGAATGAGGCCCGACAGCTTGCCGAAGGCCATCAGCGAGCCGGTGAAGGTGAGGCCGCCGAACAGCACCTCGAAGCCGATCGCGCCCATCGTCGTATGGTCCATGTGCCCGGCGACGACCTGCTCGCGGTAGTACTCGGAGACGCCGACCAGCGCCGCGGCGAGTCCGCCGAAGGCGTGCGAGAGAGCGATCCGCTCAGGCATCCGGGTCATCGGGATGAGCGCCGAGATCGCGATGCCGATCGCGCTGCCGATGAAGAAGGTGAGCAGGATCCACTTGTACGTCTGGAACCAGCCGATGTCGTCCAGGTGGCGGGTGATGTCCGGGTGGATCAGGGTGCCCCAGATGGCGAAGCCCATGCCCAGCTCGGCGAAGATCAGCCCGCGGCGGGCCGTGTGGGCCGCGGTCAGGCCGCGCAACCCGAGGATGAACAGGAACGACGCGATCAGGTAGAGCGTCTCGACCTGGCTGATCACGATGCGGCGTCTCCGGCCGCGTCAGCCTTCGGGTCCTGCTTCTTGAACATCCGCAGCATGCGGTCGGTGATCCAGAAGCCGCCGACGACGTTGATCGTCGCGCAGAGCACGGCGATGGCGCCGAGGACGGTGCTCACGTCGTTGTAGTGGGCGCCGGCGGCGACCAGCGAGCCGACCAGGGAGATGCCGGAGATCGCGTTCGTGAACGCCATCAGCGGAGTGTGGAGCAGGGCAGGTACACCCTTGATCACGCCGTAGCCGACGAAGGCCGCGAGCATGAAGATGTACAGCCCAAGGAAGATCTCGAGCATTTCGGTTGCTCCTCCTTGCGCGGGGTTCAGGCCGTGACGGTGGGGTCAGGCCAGTGCTTCGGCGACCTGTTTGTCGACGATCTCGCCGTCGTGGGTGACGACGCAGCCCTTGACGATCTCGTTGTCGAAGTCGAAGCCCAGCTCGCCGTCATTGAGCAGGTAGAGCACGAGCTTCTCGGCGTTGCGCGAGAACATCCGGCTGGCGTCGGCGGCGAGATCGCTGGCCAGGTTGAGCGGGCCCAGCACGGTGACGCCGTTCACGTTGACCTCTTCGCCCGGCTCCGTCAGCTCGCAGTTGCCGCCCTGTTCGGCCGCCAGGTCGACGACGAGGGAACCGTGGGGCATACCCTCGACCATCTCGGCCGTGATCAGGCGCGGCGCGGGCCGCCCCGGAATCAGCGCCGTCGTGATGCAGGCGTCGGTCGAGCGCAGGCGTTCGGCGATCACTTCGTTCGCTCGCCGCTGGCTCTCCTCCGAGACCTCCCGGGCGTAGCCGCCCTCCGTCTCGGCGTCTTCGATCGCCGGCACCTCGACGAAGCTCGCGCCCAGGCTCTCGACCTGCTCCTTGACGACGGCGCGGACGTCGTAGGCCTCGACCACCGCGCCCAGCCGGTGCGCGGTGGCGATCGCCTGCAGTCCGGCGACGCCGGCGCCGAGGACCAGAATCCGGGCAGGGTCGATGCGTCCGGCCGCCGTCATCAGCAGCGGGAAGAACTGGGGCAGGCGGTAGGCCGCGAGCACGGCGGCGCGGTAGCCGGCGACCGTGCTCTGCGAACTCAGCACGTCCATCGATTGGGCGAGCGTGACGCGGGGTATCCGGTCGAGGGCGACCGCGGTGAGCTTTGCGTCACGAAGCTGCCGCACCATCGCCGCGGCGGTCAGGGGGAAGAGCAGGCCGACAACCGCCGCGCCCGCTTTCGACGCCGCGATCTCGGCGGAGTCGGGCGCCTGGACGCGGACCACGAGATCGGCGGAGGCCAGGACCTCGCCGGCCGTCGGGGCGATCTCGGCGCCGGCCTCGCGGTAGGCGCCGTCGCTGAAGCCGGCTGCCTCGCCCGCGCCAGCTTCAACCAGGAAGTCGACACCCTTGGCGTGAATTCGGGCGACGCTCTCGGGAACCAGGGCGACCCGGCGTTCTCCCGGATGCGTCTCGCGTACGACTCCGGCTTTCATGTTCGCGCGCGAAGGTTATGTCCGGGAGGCGTCGCGTGCAAACGGGAGGAAGACTCGGAAGCGCCGGAGGGCTCAGGGGGTTCCGAAGCCCGCGTCCTGGACGGCCGCCTTGAGGGAGGAGGCGGACGCCGCTCCCCAGATCGTCGCGGTGCCGTCCGAGAGATCGACGCGGGCAGCCTGCACTCCGGGCGAGGCGAGCAGGGCGGACTCGACCGTTTCCACGCAGTGGCCGCAGGTCATTCCGGTCACGGCGATCTCCACGGCCCTGCCGCCCGGCTCGCCGGCCGCCACCTGTTCGGCGGCCCACCGGTCCGCCCTCGCGTTCCGCCGCCAGCGGCGGAACTCCTGGGCGGCGAACCAGCCGAACAGCGCGACGAGCAGCGCGGCGGAGGCGACGGCCCACCAGCCGTCCCCGTGCTGGTGCGTGCCGAGTCCTCCTAGCGTCGCGCCGCCGATCAGCCACTCGAAGAGGAGAGCGAAGGCGATGCTTCCGAAGATCACCGTTGCGAGGTACGCCGCCGTCGCCTTGCGGCCGAACGCCCGGTAGACGGCGCCGACGGTGGCGACGTTCGTCGCCGGGCCGGCCATGAGGAAGACGAGGGCCGCTCCCAGGGGCAGTCCGTTCCCGACCAGCGCGGCGGCGATCGGGACGGAGGCGGTCGCGCAGACGTAGAGGGGCAGGGAGACGACGAGCGCGGCCGTCGCGGCGCCGAGCGTTCCCAGGGCGGCGAGATCGAGCCAGGCCTGTTGCGGCAGGAGCACCTCGATGGCGGCGGAGACCAGCACGCCGACCGCCAGCCACCGCCAGATGCTCTGCAGCAGTTCGTTGCCGTGGGCAACCATCTCCGAGATCTTCCGGACGGCCCCTGCGTCGTCATCGCCGCCGTCGTCGTCGGCGTCCGCTTCGTCAGCGGGGACTTCGTCCTTCATTGCCTCGACCCACCAGCCGCCGGCGACGCCGGTGACCGCCGCCGCCGCGACCTTGAACAGGGCGAACGGCCAGCCGAGGAAGCTGGCGCTGACGAGGATCGAGTCGACTCCCGTCTGCGGCGTGCTGATGAGGAAGCCCATCGCGGAACCGCTGCTCGCGCCGGTGCGGCGGAGGCCGATGCCGGCCGGAATCACGCCGCACGAGCAGAGGGGCAGCGGCACGCCGAGAACCACCGCTTTCAGCGTCCCGCCGTAGCCGCTGAGCTGCCGGCGGACCAGGTTCTTCGGCAGGAGAACGTGGAGGAGGGCGGCCAGCAGCGTTCCGAACAGAAGCCAGGGCGCGAGCTCGATGAGCACCTCCCACGTCGCCTGTGCGTAGCTGACCATCGTGTTTACCCTATCGCTACCGGCGATCCGACCGGTCGCCCGTCGTCGGGCGCTCAAGATGAAACGACCGCAGCCGATCCGGGATTCCCGGCTTCCCGCATGGTCGGACTTTGCCCGGCTGATTGTTAGTGTAGACTAAAATTCCGATTCGCGGAGACGAATCGTTCCTCGCAATCACCCGCTGAAGACCATGAACCCGCTCCTTGCACTGATTGTTCTCGCGGCGGTCATCGCCCTGGCCGCTGTCGTGGCCTGGCCGGACCGCGGCTGGCTGTGGCGCTGGCGTTCCGGCTGGCGCGTCCTGCACCGCACGCGCACCGAGGACGCGCTCAAGCACCTCTTCGACTGCGAGTACCAGGGCCGCCAGGCGACCCACCAGAGCCTCGTCGGCGTCTTGCGGCTGGGGGGGCGGCGCAGCACCGAGCTCCTCGCCCGCATGGAGCGGCTGGGCCTCATCGTGTCGGCGGAAGGCGGGTTTCGCCTGACCGCCGAAGGACGGAGCGAGGCGTTGCGCGTCATCCGCATCCATCGGTTGTGGGAGCGCTACCTGGCGGACGAGACGGGGCTGGAGCCGGAACGCTGGCACCCGGAGGCGGAGCGCCGGGAGCACCGGACGTCCGCCGAGCAGGCCGAGGAACTGTCGGTGCGGCTGGGCCATCCGCCGTTCGACCCGCACGGCGACCCGATCCCGACGGAGGAAGGCGACCTGCCGCCGCGAGCCGGCCGGACGTTGACGGACTTCGCGGTGGGCGACGAAGTCGAGGTGGTTCACGTCGAGGACGAGCCCGCCGCGATCTACGCGCAGTTGGTCGCCGAGGGCGTCCATCCCGGCATGAGGTTGCGCATCACCTCGGTGGCGCCCGAGCGCATCCGCTTCGAAGCCGACCTGGACGAGGTCGTGCTGGCGCCGGTCATCGCGGCGAACATCTTCGCCATTCGGGCCGAGCAGGAGGCTTCCGACGGAGCCTCGGCGGCCGCCGACGCCACCGGATCGCTGTCGGACGTGGCCGTCGGCGAGCAGGCGCTGGTGGTCGGGTTCTCCCGCTTCTGCCGTGGCATGGAGCGTCGCCGGCTGCTCGACCTGGGTCTGCTTCCCGGAACGCTGGTGGAAGCGAAGATGGCCAGCCCTTCGGGTGATCCGGTCGCCTACCGGGTGCGCGGCGCGGTGATCGCGCTGCGCCGTTCGCAGGCCAAACAGATCCAGGTGCAGCAGCTCGCGCAGGAGGCGTCGGCATGACCCAGCCCGCACTCGCGCATGACTGCGCCAACTGCCCGGCGCACCATCTGGGCAATCTGGTCCGGCTCGGCGTCGACATGAGCGACTGGGACTACGTCGTCGCCCTGGCCGGCAACCCGAACACCGGCAAGAGCACGGTGTTCAACGCGTTGACCGGTCTGCGCCAGCACACCGGCAACTGGCCCGGCAAGACGGTGACCCGGGCCGAGGGGGGGTTCGAGTACGGCGGCGACCGCTACAAGCTGGTCGACCTGCCGGGGACCTACTCCCTGCTCTCGTCCAGTCTCGACGAGGAGACGGCCCGCGATTTCATCCTCTTCGGCCGCCCGGACGTGACGGTGATCGTTGTCGACGCGACCCGACTGGAACGGAACCTGAACCTGGCGCTGCAAGTGCTGGAGATCACGGACCGCGCCGTCGTCTGCCTCAACCTGATGGACGAGGCGCGTCGCAAGGGGCTGACGGTCGATACGCGGCGCCTGGCTCGGGATCTCGGCGTGCCGGTGGTGGCGACGGCGGCTCGCTCCGGCGAGGGGCTCGAGGAACTGAACCGGGTCGTCGCGGAGGTCGCTACGGGTTCCTACCGCTGCCGGCCGCGACGCGTCGGCGGCCGATCCCCGGTGCTGAGCGAGGCGACCCGCCGGTTGTCCGGGGCGATTCAGGACGCTTTCCCCACGCTGCCGAATCCGCAATGGGTGGCTCTTCGGCTGCTCGACGGGGACCGCACCCTGGCTGCCGCGGTGGAGAGCGGATCGCTGGCGGAACTCGTCGATCTCGGCGTGCGGGAGGATGGCGACGAGGCCGTCCCGGCGGCGGTCGCCGAGCCGGAGGCGACCCGGGCGGCCGCCGCCGAACTGGCGGAGCCCGCCATTGCGGCCGACCCCGCTGCGCGGGCCGCCGTGCTCGAACTCGCCGGCCAGTTGCGATGGGGGGTGGGCCGGAACTTCCACCAGGCCCTGACCGAGGCGGTCTACGCCGAGGCCGCCCGGATCGCCGACCGCGCCGTGTCCCGTGACGGGGAGCGCCGCCGTTTCGACTTCGACGCCCGGCTCGATCGCCTGGTCACGAGCCGCGTGTTCGGTTTCCCGCTGATGCTGCTCATGTTGACGGTCGTCTTCTGGCTCACGATCGCGGGCGCGAACGTACCGTCGTCGCTGCTCGCGTCGCTCCTGATCGACACGGTGCATCCGCTGCTGAAGGACGTGGCTTCAGCCTTCGGCCTGGTCTGGTGGCTCGACGGGCTCCTGATCGACGGCGTCTATCTGGCCACCGCCTGGGTGGTCGCGGTGATGCTGCCGCCGATGGCGATCTTCTTCCCGCTGTTCACGCTCCTGGAGGACTTCGGCTACCTGCCGCGGGTGGCGTTCAACCTCGACCGCATGTTCCACCGCGTCGGCGCTCACGGCAAGCAGGCCCTGACGATGGCGATGGGTTGGGGCTGCAACGCGGCGGCGGTTGTCTCAACCCGGATCATCGACAGCCCGCGCGAGCGCCTGATCGCGATCATCACGAACAACTTCTCGCTCTGCAACGGCCGCTGGCCGACCCAGATTCTCGTTGCGTCGATCTTCATCGGGGGCCTCGTGCCCGCGCACATCGCGGGCGCGGTCTCGGCGCTCTCCGTCGTCGCGGTCGCCGTGCTGGGCGTCGTGCTGACCTTCGCCGTTTCCTGGTTCCTGTCGCGCACCGTGTTGCGAGGCGAAGCGTCCGCCTTCTCGCTCGAGCTGCCGCCTTACCGGCCGCCGCGCGTGCTGCAGACGATCTACACCTCGATCATCGACCGGACGCTGATCGTGCTCTGGCGCGCGGTGATCTTCGCGGCGCCCGCCGGGGCGGTGATCTGGCTTCTCAGCAACGTCCGCGCCGGCGAGGCATCGCTGGCCGAGGGCCTGATCGGCGTCCTCGACCCCTTCGGCTTTGCTCTCGGCCTGACCGGGATCATCCTGGTGGCCTACATCATCGCGATCCCGGCCAACGAGATCGTGATCCCGACGATCTTGATGCTGACCGTGCTCGTGGCCGGCGTGCCGGGAGTTGGCGCCGGCGCCGGGGTCATGTTCGAGCTCGACTCCGAGGTCGCCACCGCCGGAATCCTCGAAGCCGGCGGTTTCACCCTGCTGACCGCCGTCTGCCTGATGCTCTTCTCCCTCGTCCACAACCCGTGTTCGACGACGCTCTACACGATCTGGAAGGAAACCCGCAGCGTCCGCTGGACCGCGGTCTCAGCCCTGCTGCCCGTTGCCCTCGGCTTGCTGCTCTGCTTCGCCGTCGCCCAGGTGTGGCGAGCGCTGGTGTAGAGGACCTCCGAATGACAGCAGGAATTCCGCCCTCGGACACCGTGAGACCTGACCTAATCGATGTCCTGTTCGGGGGGCTGTTGGGGGCTCTGCTGGCTTCGCTTGTGCCGCTTCTGGGAGAGGCATGGTGGAGACGCGCCAAGCGACTTGAGTGTATGCCGGTGCTGGACTATGTCTACGAGCTGAGAGAGATGCACATTGCTCCGAACCCCATCTTGAAGGGCCAGGAAGGCGAGAAGCCAATCGCTGGAGCGGCTCAGGCGGTGAAGTTTGGTTTCCTGCAGGACTGCGTCACCGATGCGATGGGGCACGAAGCCTTCGACCTTCTGACGGCCGAGGGCCAGAGGGCATGGCGGATCCACAATCGGTGGTGGAAGATGTGGTCTCGGGCCGCCGGGTACAGGCTCAAGCGGATCTGTGGACTTCGGACCCCCACAGTCCTCAGTGTCTACACGCGGCTAAGTGAGTACCCGCCCGAACACAAGCTCCGAAGGACGCGGCGGAGGAGAATGAAGGTCGTTGACAAGGAGCACCTCAAGAGGAGCTGGGGTCGCGGGGTCTGTTGGTGCTGCAAGAAGCGGCTCTGGCCTTGGAACGACAGCTCCTACTGCAGAGCGTGTCAGGCCAGGAAGACGCGTCAGTTCTCGGCCCGCCAACCGCCGACATCCGGCTCCTCGACTGAATGAGGTGAACCAGGAGTGATGCTCGTCGAACCACGGTTCCCGCCGACCACGACGACGCGGGAGAGAGGAAACGGCGAGAACGAAGGAATCAGGAGGCAACGGGAGATGATCGTTGCGGTTTGATCTAGATGCGAGGATTGGTACACTCCAAGCCCTCGGTCATTGCGGGGGTCGACAATGCAGCAACTGAAAGAACACACTGATGAACGTCTCCAGGATGCATGCGTTCCATGCACGGCCAATCACGACACGCCCAGACCAAGTCGAGATCACGTTCCGAGCAAGGCGCTGCTGGATCGACCATACCCGGAGAACCTGTCTACCGTTACAACTTGTGAGGAGTGTAACGCCGGCTACTCGTCTCACGAGGAGTACTTGTCAGCGTTTCTGTCGGCCGTGATCAGTGGATCCTCGGCGCCAGATGCGAAGCGATTTCCCGGTGCTGCTCGGATTCTGAGGCGAGGCACCCGCCTGAGGAAGCGTATTGCCCAAGCACGCCGTGTTCAGGGGCATCTTTGGGAAGAACCGGAGATGACCTGGATTCCGGAGACCCGACGGATCGAGGGAGTAATCGTCAAGAATGCGCGTGGACATGTGCTCTTCGAACTCGGAGAACAGGTCGCCGAGTCGCCATCGTACGTCTGGGTAGCCCCTCTCTGCCGGATGTCAGAAGCTCACCGTGCGGAATTCGAGTTCCCCTCGGCCCCGCTGACTGGCTGGCCGGAACTCGGCTCCAGAGCGATGTACCGTCTCGTCAACGGTGAGTGCGGTCCAGGCGGATGGCTAACGGTCCAACACGGTGTGTACCGCTTCGCTGTGGACGAGGGGCCGACAGTGCGGATCATCCTGCGGGAGTACTTGGCGGCGGAAGTGTCTTGGGCGGAGCAGTAAGGCGTTTGGGATGCTTGCGCGGGAGGGCACGTACGCCATTCGGGAGGAACTTCGGTATCAGGAGATGCAGTCGAGTGCAGCGACACCTAGCGCCTTGGCGAACGAGACCGGTACAGCGTTCCCGATCCACTTCGCTATGTGACTCCTGAAACCGTCGAACTCGTAGTCGTCTGCGAAGGTCTGGAGTGCTGCGGCCTCTCGAAGGCTGATCGCTCGGTCCTGTTCGGGGTGGCCGAACCTCCCGTTGGAGAGGCTGTTGCACTTTCCCGTGAGGGTCGGTGCAGTCCGGTCCCACCACATCCGGCCGTAGACGTCGTTGAAGCCACGACCGGTGCGTTCATGGCATTCCAGGATCAGATGGTCGGGCCAGTCTCGGCGTCCACCTCCATCGGCTGGTGTAGCCCTGATCCGCTCCAGATTCCGCGCCGAGAGTGGAGAGGCTTCGTGGTTGGGGAGGCTAGCGTGCCTCTCACCTGCGCAGATTGCGGGGTAGCCTTCGATCGTTCGGCGGACTGTGGCTTCTTGTGCAGCTGCTGCAGGCTTTGGTAGTTCCACGTCCCCCTGCTTCGATGCCAATACAACGAGTCGTCTGCGGTGCTGGGGTACCCCGAAGTCGCTGGCGTTGAGCACTCCATGGCTGTAGTCGTAGCCGCAGTCTTCAAGGGTTCTCAGAAACCGTCGATAGCTACTGAAGCCGGGAACCGCTGCGGCACCTGGGACGTTCTCCATCAGCACTAGGCCTGGCTTCACCTCTCTCACCAGCCGAGCGAACTCCCGGAGCAGGGTTGCGTCGCGGTGCCTCTTCAGGCCGCGATGCCGGTTCTGCTTGCTGAAGGGCTGGCACGGAGCGCAGCCGGCCAGCAGTAAGTCCTCGGGGCGCGTACGGCCAAGGAGGGGAAGAGCATCCTGTGCTCGAATCGACGCGACGTCGGCAGCGATGAACTCTGTGCGGGGGTTGTTGCGGCGATACGTTTTGGCCACGTGCGGATCCGCATCGATTCCGGCAGTAACTTCCCAGCCGGCATCGCTTAGTCCCCGCGTCAGACCACCGGCGCCACAGAAGAGGTCAATGGCTTTCACGAGCCGGCCGCTCCATCTCCGGAATCGAGGAGTTCGCTCAACCAAGCTTCCTCGTCGAGGTCGGGAAGTCCGGGCCGGCCGGCGACCTGCAGGTAGACCCACGCGACCATCTCGCGGAACGGACTGTCAGTTGAGGCGACGCGGTCGTAGACAGGACGCGCGCTCGGCACAGCCGTGTCTCCGTTCGCGGTGGCGATCTGGGCCCAGTCGAGGAGTTCGAGACGTTTCAGGTTGGCGACCATCGATGGCACACAGTCGCGGAACCGCGGGATGAACACATGCCTCCCGGCGGCTCCGGCGTTCAGGAGAGGCTTCAACTTCTTCTTGCGTTGCTGGCGCTTCGTCACGGTCTTGAGGATGTCGATCTGATCTGGAGTCTCGCAGCGGGCCACGAGGACGCTGTCGGCGCGTGGCGGCTGATCGCCGTGCCTTACTAGATCGCAGGAGGGCGTCAGTATGAGCCGAAAGGCGTTCGGGTCAGTCCATTCTGTGTCCCGGCGGCGTAGGAGGTCTGCCGTAAGGAGCAGGTTCTCTCCTAGCGGGGGGACGACGAAGCGCTCCCAAGCCTGCAGCGGTCCCTCGCCGTACGCTTCTTCGTCGACGCGGGCGGCGACGAGTCTGCGCACCGCACGGGCCAGCGGAGTACCGGCGGGAGCGGCCTCCGCCAACTGCGCGCGGAGAAGGTGTGTCGAGTCACGCAGTGCCTCCCGGATTCGCCTGTCGAATTCGGTATGCACGGCCGCGATCATCTCCGCTTGCGGTCGCAGTTGCTCCAGGTGATCCCGAACTCGATCCTCTGAGCCGAAACCCTTCTGCACGCAACGGACGAGCGGGTGAGACTCGAACCGCTGCTGGTCCGGGAAGGCCGAATAGACGATCACGGGACAGAACCAAGTCTCCCAGATCCTCTCGAACGAGGCGTTCCCCGAGTCCGAAGCGTCCGCGCCAGAACCCTCGATCAGGTCCAGGACGACGAAGTCGGGACGGCACACGGTTAGCGCTTCGGCGACCTCACCGAATCCTCGTCCGATCACTTGCCAGCCACCCGCTTCGTCGAGAGCGTCGCGCAGGGGCTCTCTCACATCCGGGTCATCGTCTATGAGGAGTACCTTCATGATCCGGCTTTGGCACGAAGAAGGGGCACGTCGAAGTCGAAGGTCGCGCCGCCCAACTCGCCTGGTATCGTGGTGCGCATCCTTCCACCATGCGCGTCGACTAGCTCGGACGCGACCGTCAGCCCCATCCCGATTCCGTTGGGCTTGCGAGTGACGCCCGGCCAGAAGACCCGGTCCTTGTCCTCCATGTCGATTCCTGGACCCGAGTCGTCCACGAAGACACTCACCCTTTCAGGCGATGAACCCGCTTCGATCCTGAAGCGGAGCCTTCGATCGGTCGGCTTCCTGGTGAGCCAGTAGATGGAGTTCGAGACAAGGTTCAGCATGATCGCATCCAGTTCTCCGGGGTCGACACGCACTCGTGTGGAAGCAGAGGGGGGCACCTCCACAGAGATGTCATGGGACCGGATCTCCGCCTGCTGCAAGTCGAGACATCTGCTGATGGACTCCTCTAAGACGGACGACCGTCGTCCGGGCCTATAGCCGCGGCTGGCCAAGGGTGCAAAGCGGTCGGCGAGCGCCTCCAGGGCCTGGACTGATCCGCCTGCCATCCCGACTGCCTTCTTCGTCGTTGCCTCGCCAAACCGGTCCACGAGTGCAGCGACTTTGGACAATCCGCGGCCGATAGCGGTTGTTCGATTCCGAATCTCGTGTATGACCAACTGGGCGATCGTGCCGACGACAGCCAGCCGGTTGTAGTAGCCGAATCGTCTCTCGATCTGGGCGCGGCTCCGATCAAGTCTGACGCCGAAGTCTCTGACGACCTTGACAGCCTCACTCACTGTGCCGCTCCGACTCTCGATCTCGTCGAGTCTTGCTACGAGCGCGTCGGCATTCAAGTCGGCGAACAGGTCCTGGGTCTTTCCGGTGTCTCGAATGCGGTCCTCGTCCCGCTCGTCCTCCAGCAAGAAGACGATACTCCGAAGCACGAGACGGAATGCCAGCGTGGCCGTGTTCGAGACCAGGTTCTCGCGGTCGCTGGTGTCTACGATATCGGGGTTCCTCGCCTTCGTGATGCGAACGCAGCCCACGACTTGACTGGTGCTCAACCGCGTTCCGACCTTGCTGATTCGCCTGATATCCATACCGAGCCAGTCTCGAGCGGCCTCCGATTTCGGCAGCACGAGCACGTCGTCACGATAGACGCTGACGCCCCACTGCGACTTGATCGCCGCTCGGATGTGGCTGCGGCTCTCCTTGAAGTGCTCGGCTATGTCTCGGGTGTCCTCAACGGTCAGGTCCCAAGCGCGAATATCGAACTCGAACGGGCCGCAGCCGGGCGCCTTGGGGCTGAGCCGGTCGCCGCCCTCGTGTAGCAGGGACTTCCGAAGCGCAGGCCAGTCTTCGCGCCGTGCGAGCGTGCGGCCCTTCCCGTCGAGTGGGCTGTAGCGGTACGTCCAGCGAATCGTCCCGGCTTCGTCCACCGCCCCTTCAATGGAGTACTTAGGCTGGGACATGAAGGATGGTGGTTGGATTTCCTCGAGACTGGTTTCCCGACCACTTTCCGGGGCGTCAAGAAGGAGCGAGAAGTCCGTCTCCGAGGCGAAGGGCGACACGAATCGGCTCAGGTTGGCTCTCAGCTTGTCGATCTTCTCTCGGGTCCATTCCTCGTTGAGCCCGCTGATGCGAATCAGCGTTCCTTGCGTTTCGGGAATCGCGCTTGTTGGACCTGCCTTCACCGGGAAGACGAGACCTGCTGCGTCGTCGGCTCCGAACATCTCGGTCCAGCTCAGGCTGAACTTCAGGGCCGGGCCACCGGCGGTTTTCGTGACCATCATGAAGCGGCGTCCGAGACGAGCCGCGGAGAGGCGTCCCAAGCCCTTGTCGCCGGTGGCGGCTCGTGATTTCCCGCTCGCAGATGACACGGGGTTCTTGCGCCTGAACGGCGTCGCCACAACGCACCAGACGTCCCGGACTGTCTCGTAGTCCATCCCAACGCCGTCGTCGAGGATCTCGATGTAGGGCGCTGCGTTGCCGTCCACGCTCGTGTGTATGCGGATCTCGACGCGCGTCGCCAAAGCGTCGTAGGAGTTCTTGACGAGCTCCATGACGGCCACAACGTCGCTGGTCACGAGATCCCTGCCGAGCGCGGCCAGCGCCCGTGGGTGGAAGCGGAAGGAGAGCGAGTTGGCCGCGCCGGGATCTGAACGGGGCCGATCTTCGGCTGGTGAAGCGTTAACGTCGCTCAAATCAGGCTCAAGACCAACTCAAGTCTGTTGCGTGCCGCAGACCGGCGTGCGGAGGTTAGCACCCCGGCGATAGTGGCGGCCGGTGGAGCTTGCAAGGGCCGACTGCGCTCAGGCTCTTGGGGTTGTCGGTCTGTCCCGACCCGTGGCGTGAACTGTCTGTGCAACACTTGTCCCTATGCCGATGCTCTCGGAGGGGGAGCGCGAGTGACGGACATCGTGTCACCGCAGCAGCGGAGCGCGATGATGAGCCGCATTCGGAGCTCGCATACGAAGCCGGAGTTAGCCCTCCGGCGCGCTCTACACGCAAGGGGCTATCGATTTCGCACCCATGTTCGTGGGCTTCCTGGCACGCCGGACGTCTTGTTCACGCGTCGGCGCGCCGCGGTGTTCGTTCATGGCTGTTTTTGGCACCGTCACGGCTGCGGGAAGACCTACACGCCGAAGTCCCGCCGGGGCTTCTGGGAGGAGAAGTTCGCGGCGAACGTCGAGCGGGACAAGAGAGTTCGCGAGGCATTGGCTGGCGAGGGGTGGCGCGTGTTCGTTGCCTGGCAGTGTGAGATAGAGACTGACGACTCGCTCCTGGATCGTCTCGTGGCCTTCCTCGGTCCTGCGAGAATGCTCTGAGCCCGGTTTGGCGACGTGCCCCGTGTTGCCGGGGGATCAGTCTTCGCTGTCGGACGGCCCGAGGAGGAAGATCTCCTCGCCAAACACTTGGTCGTCCGGGACGATACTCACGCCGTCTGGCGTAACACCGGCTGGAAGGTCGGAGAACGCGCCGAGAATGGAGTGGGCGAATGGCCGGAAATCCTCGGAAATCCTCATCTTGGCGGAACTGGAAGTGGCGTCGTACACACGGGCGATTCTGTAGGTTTCCGGTGCATAGACGGCCTCCCGGAGTTCGCTTAGGGGCAGGTGGTACTCACGGTCGAAGTCCGCTGCCGTCGTCTTGACCTCCAGCTTCTCCCAGGTGCGATCACGCCGAAGGCGGAAGTCGTACGGTGAAATCGCGTTGATCTCGGCGGTCCACTCGTACTCGGCGATTTCTCCCGCTGCTCGGCGTTGCTCAAGATGAACGTCCACGAGGCTCTCGCCAAGCCGGCCGAGTTCCTCGGCCGTCCGCCTTGCCGTTTGGAGGTCTTCAAGGGACACTCTTCGCGGCCGGGGCCGAGTGAGCAGCCGAGCGATTGCAGGGGCTTGGCCGAGAGCGGCTTCCGTGAGGTCCTCCTCGGCAAGGAGCAGCCACGCCGGATGTGACCGCGGCAGGGAGAGCGCTTCGCAGAGCTCCCGCAGGGAGTTGCTCTGCAGTTCGGCCATGCGCCGGTCCGCCAGCAGTTCGTCGAGACGGGTGAAGAGCTCGCTGTCCTCCGGTGCTGACTTGGCGACGAGGACCAAGTGCATCGTGTTCGGCACCAGGTCGCCATCGAAGCCGAGGAGGGCGAGGTCTCCCGGGCGGAGTCCGTTGAATCGCTCTGGATCGGTCTCGGGGTTGTAGACGACTTCGCCGTCCAAGCGCCAGTTCTTGTACGCCGCCCCCTTGATGATCTTGCGCTGGTAGTTGTGTGGCGACGCTGCCCCCGGTCCGCCGATCCACAGGTCGACGCCAAGCTTGTTCTGGCTTTGGCGGGCGACGGTTTCAACGGCCGGGTAGAGCCGCCCGGCGAAGACGTCGGCGTTCAGATTGATCGCCTTCTGGTTACCAGCGTTGCGATTCTTGAAGTGCCACTCGAAGAAGGTCAGGTCGGAGGCAGTCAGTCGCTTGAGAGCGAGCTTCTCGGACATCAAGTCGACGTGAGAGCCTTGCGCATCTCTTCGCCAAGGGCCTTGGCGAGCAGGGGAGGCACAGCGTTCCCGATCTGCCGAAAAGCCGGGTTCATCGTTCCGCAGAACCGGAAGCCGTCAGGGAATGACTGGAGGCGGGCGGCTTCGCGAACCGACACGGTCCGGGCTTGGCTGCTGTCGTAGTGGATGTGGCTGTAGCCGTCCTTTCCGAGGTGAGCCATGAGCGTCCGTGCTGGCTCGTCGGGGCACATCTTCCGCCACTTGTTGGGGAACTTGCCGGGGTCGTAGGGCGGGACGACCGAGCGGCGCAGCCGGTCGTACTCCGCCGAACCGGGAGCAACGGGTTTCCCGGCCGCCCTCATCTCCGCCAGTCGCTCCTCGAACATGTCGGAGGCGTGGCGGTACGCCTCCGGGTACTGATCGCCGTGGTTCATCCGTGCGAACAGGTCGAAGTCGCGGGGCAGATAGCGGATTACGTGGTCCGCGAGCTGCGCTGGCGCTTCGAATCCTGGCCACGTCTTCATGCTTCGTGCGTACGCCGAAACCGGTCGTGACGAGCTGTACGGCTGGTGAGTGTCGAAACGGCGGGCGCCGCGGCGAAGGCGCCCCGCTCGAAGCTCCTCTCGGGCATCGATGACGGGCAGATCGTGGATCGCGTCTCTGACGGTTACGGCGGCCGGCAGATCGTCGTTTGGTGTCGGCGGGTCGACGTAGAAGCCAGCTACGGTCGGAAGCTGTTGTTGGCGCGCGTTCGGTTTGCGGATCGACTTCAGCGCTACAGCCCGTGAGCCCTCGTATCCGCGGGGCAACCGGGTCCAGTGCGTGGGCTGCGGGAAGCGGACGTCCTGGGTCAGTTCGTGCCGGTAGCCGATGAGGAACATCCGCTCCCGCATCTGCGGCACGCCGTAGAGCGACGCGTTCAGGAGCGTGTAGGCGCAGGCGTAGCCCCGTTCTTCGAGGAAGGCGCAGGTCTCCTCCGCGACGTTGTGGCCTCCATGATTCAGGACGTCCGGGACGTTCTCCATCAGGACGGCCAAGGGCTGGCAGGCCTCTACGTAGCGCAGCCACTCGAGGAACAGTCGGGCGCGCGGGTCATGGAGAAACGCCTGCGGGTGCTCGTGTACCTCCCGAAGCTTGGGGCGCCCTACCCGGGCGAAGGCTTGGCAGGGCGGGCCTCCGACGATCACGTCGAATGCGCGGGCGGCCGGTCCCAGGCCCAGTTCCTGCGCGAAGGCATCCGGGGAGGTGAGCACGTCGCGGGCCAGGACATGCTCCGGCGCTGCCTTGTGGAAGTTGGTCCCATGGGAGCGAGCGGCGTCAGTGTCGTTCTCGACTGCAGCGGTGATGTCGAATCCTGCTGCCTGAAGGCCCAGAGAGAGCCCGCCGCAACCGGCGAAGAGGTCGAGGACTCGGGGGCGCTCGCCGTTGCGAAGGCGCTCGATCTTCTTGGCGTAAGGAGTTTCCAGCGGCGCGTACACCTTGGGCGACTCCGGTGGGGGGTTGGACCAGGAGCGTTTCGGAGCCTCAGGAGTATGTACGTCTGACTGCATCAGCCTGTCTAGTCGGTAGGCTCCTTCAGGTCTGGCGCTCGGACTCGGCGCCGCAGCTATCCGCTGACGGGAGTGTACCCCGGCGAAGGGGCTCCGAACCGTTGGTGGCCCCGTTCTCTGCCGTCTTCTTCGGCGGCAAAGAACCAGCAGGCCAGTAGTCCTTGCGCACGAACTGGACCGCAACGAGGTGTCCTGCTGCTGCGGGCAGGATCGCCGGGAACTTCAGAGCCGGGCGGTCGCTACTTGCGCCCGTAGCGGCGCTGGAACTTCTCGATCTGACCGGCGCTGTCTACGAAGTGCTGGCGCCCCGTGTAGAACGGGTGGGACGCGGACGAGATCTCGAGCCGGATCTCGTAGTGCTCGACGCCGTCGATGTCCCGGGTCTTGTCGCTGGTCATCGTCGACTGGGAGATGAACTCCGCGTCGGCCGACGGGTCGATGAACACGACCGGGTGGAGTTCGGGGTGCATATCGCTCTTCATGATGGTCTCGCTGGGGTTGGGCTCGGAAGGCCTGATGCGACGATGGCTCCGAGGGCCGGCGATCATACCCGATCGCAGGGAGTGGGCGTGCCGAGTCACATTCGCGGCGCACGGTCGTCGGGCGGATGTGGTTCGTGAGACGGGTTCTCCCGCAGCCGGCACCGGTCAGCGCTCAGGAAAGTCGCCCTTGGAGCGGCGAAATGTGTAGATCCCGAGCACCCGACCGCCGATGGCCTCCTGCTGGCCACTCGCAAGGAACTTGTTGCGGCTCTCGGTGATCGTGGGTTGGAACGTGTAGCCGGTGTCGAGAAGTTCCCAGCCCTCGCTCTCGACCTGTTCGATGGGGTGACGTGGATCGAATCGGCGCAGTGTCTCCCGGTGCCGGGCTTGCTTGTCCTCCGCCAGTCCCTGGGTCCCTTCGACGGATTCCGCGCCTGCCATCGGCACGACGTTCGGCTTGGTCTCCGCGAGCGTGTCGATGTACTGGAACACGATCTCGCCGGTTTCAGCCGCTTGGCGTGCCAGCCCGGCCGGTGTTTGAGCGAACAACGCAGCACGCTGACGCTCTCTCCGCTCCCTCGCAGCTTCTTCAGCTGCCTCTCTTCGTTGGCGCTGCCGCTCGGCCTTATCTCGCTTCTTGGCGGCCTTCCGCTCCTGCTTCGCCGCTTTCTTCTGTTCCGGCGTCAGGGGCTTTTGCCTGTCGTCAAACTGATCCGTCAACCATCCCATGGCGCGTCCTCCAACGACGAATGATGTGCGGACATCTCGGACTCTAGCGGTGGCCGATCTCTCTACACGACGATGTTGACGAGCCGCCCCGGCACGACGATCACCTTGCGGGGTTCCTTGCCGTCCATGAAGCGGCGGGCGTTGTCCGAGGCGAGCGCGAACTCTTCCAGGGTCGCACGGTCGGCGTCGGCGGGCACCTGGAGGACGTCGCGCTTCTTGCCCATGACCTGGACCACGACGTTGATCGTCTCGTCGACGACCAGGGCTTCGTCGTAGACCGGCCACTCCTGGTGGCAGATCAGACCCTCGCCGCCGAGCCGGGACCACAGCTCCTCGGCGATGTGCGGCGCGAAGGGCGAGAGGATGCGGAGGAAGGTCAGCAGCGCCTCGCGCGGCACCCGGTCCGCGGCGGTCGCCGCGTTGACCCAGATCATCATCTGCGAGATCGCGGTGTTCATGTCGAGCGAGTCGATGTCCTCGCCGACCTTGCGGATCGTCTTGTGGAGCTGGCGGTTCAGGTCGTCGCCGGACTCGACTTCGTCGCCGCCGACCTTCTCGGCAAGCTCGCCGGTCCGTTCGTCGACGATGAGGCGCCAGGTCCGCTGCAGGAAGCGGTGAACGCCGTCCACGTCCTTCGTCTGCCAGGGCTTCTGCTGGTGGAGGGGCCCCATGAACAGCTCGTGCAGCCGGAGCGAGTCCGCGCCCCAGCGCTCGATCACGTCGTCGGGGTTGGCGACGTTCAGCTTCGACTTCGACATCTTCTCGACCCGGGCTTCGAGCGGCTCGTTCGTGCCGGCGAGGAACACCCGGTCGTCCCGCCAGTCGACGGTGTCGGGGTGGTGGTACTTGCCGCCCTCGTCGCGGTAGCTGTAGGCCAGGATCATCCCCTGGTTGAAAAGGCGGGCGAACGGCTCGGAGGTCGAAACCAGGCCGGCGTCGTAGAGGACCTTCTGCCAGAAGCGCGCGTAGAGCAGGTGCAGCACCGCGTGCTCGACGCCGCCGATGTAGAGGTCGACCGGCATCCAGTAGCGCTCCAGCTCGCGTGACCAGGGCGCTTCAGCGTTCTTCGGATCGATGTAACGCAGGTAGTACCAGCAGGAACCGGCCCACTGCGGCATCGTGTTCGTCTCGCGCCGCGCCTTGCGGCCGTCCGGCAGGGTCACGACGAGCCAGTCGTCGCCGGCGCGGGCGAGCGGCGGCCGTCCGTCCGCGGTCGGCTTGAACTCGTCGACCTCGGGGAGCTCGACCGGCAGATCCTCGCGCGGCACCGGCAGGATCTCGCCGCTGGGCTCGCCGTCGTCGTCGAGGACGTGGAGCACCGGGAAGGGCTCACCCCAGTAGCGCTGGCGCGAGAACAGCCAGTCGCGCAGCCGGTACTCGACCCGGGGCGTGCCGTGGCCGTGCTCGACGAGCCACTCGATCATCCGCTCCTTCGCGTCGTCGACCTGGAGGCCGTCCAGGAAGCCGCTGTTGATCGCGGGGCCGTCCTCCATGTACGCCTCGCCGTTCCAGCCGTCCGGCGGCGCCACGGTGCGGACGATCGGCAGGTCGAACTCGACGGCGAAGTCCCAGTCGCGCTGATCCTGCCCGGGAACGCCCATGATCGCGCCCGAGCCGTAGCTCATCAGGACGTAGTCGGCGACCCAGATCGGCATCGGTTCGCCGGTGGCCGGGTTCGTGGCGCAGGCGCCGGTGAACACGCCGGTCTTGTCCTTCGCCAGGTCGGTGCGCTGGAGTTCGGTCTTGTTTCTTGCCTCGTCGACGTAGGCCGCGACCGCGTCGCGCTGCTCTGGGGTCGCGATCTCGAAGACCAGCGCGTGCTCCGGCGCCAGCACGCAGTAGGTGGCGCCGAACAGGGTGTCCGGCCGGGTCGTGAACACGGGGAAGCTGTCGTCGTGCCCTTCGATGGGCATTCGAATCTCGGCGCCGTGGGACTTGCCGATCCAATTGCGCTGCATCTCCTTGACGTACTCGGGCCAGTCGACGCCTTCGAGGTCCTCCAGCAGCCGCTCGGCGTAGGCCGTGATGCGGAGCATCCACTGCCGCATCGTCCGCCGCTCGACCGGGTCGCCGGTGTCGACGTACGCGCCGTCCTTGACCTCCTCGTTGGCGAGCACGGTACCCAGGGCCGGGCACCACCAGACCGGCACGTCCTCCAGGTAGGCGAGGCCGCGCTTGTGCAGTTCCAGGAAGATCCACTGCGTCCAGCGGTAGTAGTCCGCGGAGGACGTGTCGACCTCCCGCTCCCAGTCGTAGGAGAAGCCGAGGCGTTCGATCTGGCGGCGGAAGTTCGCCACGTTCCGCTGCGTGATGAGCCGCGGGTGCTGGTTCTCGCGCACCGCGGCGCGCTCCGCCGGCAGGCCGAAGGCGTCCCAGCCCATCGGGTGGAGGACGTTGTACCCCTCCATGCGCCGCTTGCGCGCCACCACGTCGGTCGCCGTGTAGCCCTCGGGGTGGCCGATGTGCAGACCCGCCCCGGAGGGGTAGGGGAACATGTCGAGGACGTAGTACTTCGGCCGGCTCTTCAGGATCTCCGGGTCGTCCGGCGTGCGGAAGGCGTCGTGTTCGCGCCAGATCTGTTGCCATTTCGGCTCGATCTCGGCGGCGTCGTAGACGTGCCGGCGGGGTTTGGGAGTTCGGGCGGGTGTGGCCATGGGAAGTTGCTTCGCAGCAGGACGATTCGGATATCGCAGCGGCGTTGGCGAGGCGGAGTGTACCGACCGGGTGCTTGGGTGCCCGCCAGGCGGTTGACCTGCCGTCCTAAATCGGACTAGTCTGAAGTCTAGTCTCTTCTGTCGACGACTTGGGGACCACGAATGGACAACGTGTGGCAGGTGCAGGATGCGAAGGCCCGTTTCAGTGAGTTTCTGGAGACGAGTGTCGCCGAGGGGCCGCAGATCGTGACGAAGCGCGGCGTCGAGACGGCCGTCCTGGTGCCCATCGAGCAGTGGCGGCTGCTGCTGCGGGCGTCGAGGCCGGACCTCAAGACGCTGCTGCTGGCCTCTGAACCGCGGACCGAGACCCTGGCTCCGCCGCGGCGGGCGTTGCGCCGCCGTGCCGCGCCGCGTTTCGACTGACTTCCGTGTACCTGCTCGACACGAACGTCGTATCCGAGTTGCGACGTCCTCGCCCGCATCCGTTGGTTCTGCGGTGGATTCGCGGCGTGCCGTCCGAGCGTCTTCATCTCTCTGCGGTCACGATCGGCGAGATCCAGGCGGGAATCGAGATCACGAGGGCGACGGACGCGGACAAGGCTCGGGAATTGGAGACATGGCTGGAGCAGGTAGTCCTTGCCTATCCCGTCCTGGTTCTGGACTCGGCCGCGTTCAGAGAATGGGGACGGCTGATGCACCGGCAGTCCGGAGCCCTGGTCCAGGACGCGATGATCGCGGCGGTGGCCCGAACTCATGGCCTCACGGTGGTTACCCGGAATGTCCGGGACTTCGAGCCGTTCGGAGTGCCGGTGCTCGACCCGTTCGTCCCCGAAAGCGGTCGCTGAGAGGTTCGATCGTCCGCTACCATCGAACTTCATGGATCCGCTCCACGAACAGATGAGGTCCTGGCGCCGGGACTTCCACCGCCACCCGGAGCTGGCGTTCGAGGAGGAGGTGACCAGCGGCAAGGTGGCCGAGCTGCTCGAGTCCTTCGGCGGCATCGAGGTTCATCGCGGCCTCGCCGCCACCGGCGTCGTCGGCGTGCTCAGGTCCGGTTCGTCGGACCGCAGCATCGCGCTGCGGGCCGACATGGACGCGCTGCCGATCGAGGAAGAGAACGACTTCGAGCACCGTTCCCGGAACCCCGGCAAGATGCACGCCTGCGGCCACGACGGCCACACCGCGATGCTGCTCGGCGCGGCCAAGCACCTGAGCGAGAACCGGTCCTTCGACGGCACGGTCTACTTCTTCTTCCAGCCGGCCGAGGAGAAGGACGGCGGCGCCCGGGTGATGATCGAGGAGGGTCTCTTCGAGCAGTTCCCGGCCGAGGAGGTCTACGGCGTCCACAACTACCCGGGAATGGAGGTCGGCAACTTCGGCCTCTGCGCCGGGCCGCTGATGGCGGCGATCGACGTCTTCGAGTTCGCGGTCACCAGCGCCGGCGGCCACGCCGCGTTCCCCCACGGCACGGTGGACCCCATCCCGATCGGAGCAGAGATCGTCCTCGCCCTGCAGACGATCGTCGCCCGCAACGTGGATCCGCTCCATAGCGCGGTGATCACGGTGGCTCGCGTTCATGGCGGTCACGCGGACAACGTGATCCCGAGCCGGGTCGTTCACGGCGGCTGCGTCCGGGCGTTCCTGCCCGAAGTGCAGAAACTGGTCGAGCGCCGGATGCGCCAGATCGGCCGCGGCATCTGCACCGCCCACGGCGCCGGCTTCGAGTTCCGGTACCGCCACTACTACCCGGCCACCGTGAACCACGCCGAGCAGACGGAGAAGGCCGCCAACGCCGCCCGCGAGGTCGGCCGGGACGTCACGACGAGCCTGGCCCCGGTGATGGGCTCCGAGGACTTCGCCTACATGCTCCAGGAGCGCCCGGGGGCCTTCATGTTCCTGGGCAACGGCGAAAGCGCTGGCCTCCACACCCCCCGCTACGACTTCAACGACGACGTCCTGCCGGTCGGCATGCGCTACTGGACGACGCTCGTCGAGACGCAGCTCTCGGCGTAGCGCCCCAGCCGGCTGCAGCCGCGCGTCGCCGTCGCTACGCGCAGTTGCAGAGTTCGATGAAGAAGGCGCGGATCGTGTCGTAGAACTCGGGGGAGTTCAGGGTGTTCATGTGGTTCGCGCCTTCGATGATGTGGAGGCGGTGTTCCTGCATGACGTCGACGAGCGCGTCGGCGTTGGGCTTCAGGGGATCTTCGCTGCCGATGATGTTGAGCGTCGGCACCTCGTTGATGCGGAGGAGTTCGGCGGTCACGTCGAGGGCGGACATGCCGCGGACGACGGCGGCCAGGGCCATCTGGTCGTTCGTGGCGACCATCGCCTGGCCGATCGCCTGAACCTGTTCGGGGGTCGGCGGTACTTCGCCGGGCCACAGGAACTCCACGAGTGGACCGCCGCCCCTGCCTTCTTCCAGAGAAACCGCCAGCGCGTCGAACATCTCGTCGTCCCGCAGTTCGGGGCTGGGCCAGCCGGCGCCGCCGACCACGGCCGACATCAGCCGGTCCGGGGCCAGGGCGAGGAGCTTCATCGTGATGAAGCCGCCCATCGAGTAGCCGACGACGTGAGCCTGCTGCAGCCTCAGGTGATCCAGCAGGTCGACGACGTCCAGGGCCATGCGCTCGCCGTAGCTCGCCGGGTCGTGCGGCTTGCCGCTCTCGCCGTGGCCGCGCTGGTCGACCGCGATGACCTGAAACTCCTCGGCCAGCCGGCCAATGATGCCGGCGCCGCCCCAGTTCGAGGCGGCCGTGCCGGTGATGCCGTGGAGCAGCACGACCGGGTCGCCTCGGCCTTCAACCAGGTAGTGGATCTCGACGCCGTCGCCGGCCGTGAAGGACTGGGTCGAGGCGTCGCTTTGCGCCCAGGCGCCGGCGAAGGCGACGAACGCGACGAGCGTCGTGGCGAGGACGGCTCGGAACACCGGTGGGCGATACGTCGTACTACTTCTCATGGGGTCCTCCAGGGTCGGCGAAGGCTACCAACTCGGCCCGTCACTGCTTTGTTACGCTGCCGCGCAAGCTCCAACGGATCACTGTTCAGGGAACTTCATGGATATCGAGACTTCAGCGCGCCAGGTCCGGGAAGACGGCTACACGGTCGTGCCCGACTTCCTGGACGAAGAGATGCTGGAGGGGCTGCGGCGCGGCCTCGCCCCGGTTTTCGACGAGATCGGCAGCCGGATGACGGACGACCACGGCCAGCAGACCATCCACACGCACAACCTGCTGGCCAAGACGCGCGCCGTCGACGAGCTCCTCATGGACGACCGCCTGCTGGGGCTGGTGGAGGCCGTGCTCGGCCCGGACTACCAGGTCTCCGGCGTCGCCGCGATGCGGCCGGGGCCGGGCGACCGTCGCCAGCGGATGCACCAGGACGACGGCCACTATCCGCTTGCGCGGCCGCACTTTCCGCTGATCGCCAACACGCTGATCGCGCTCGATCCGTTCACGGCCGAGAACGGGGCGACGGAGATCGTTCCCGGCAGCCACCGCTCTGCCGATCCGGTCGATCCGGACGTGCCCACGCTGACCGTGGAGATGCCGGCCGGGGCGCTGTTCCTCTGGGACGGCGCCGTCTGGCACCGGGGCGGCGGAAACTCGACGGAGAGCGGCTACCGACGCTCGATCAACTTCAACTTCAACCTCGCGTGGCTCAAGCAGCGGGAGAACCAGTTCGTCGGCGTGCCGTGGGAAGTCGTGGTGGAAATGCCGGAGAAGCTGCAGGCGTTGATCGGTTACAAGCTGACCAACCGCGGTCTCGGCACGGTGGACTACCGCAATCCCATCGAGACCGTGAAGCGGCGGCTGGCCGCAAGGCGCTAGACAAGGGGAGAACGAGATGACAGCAGCATCCGCGGCGGAAACCAGGGACAGCGAATCGAAAGCGCGGGCGGTGGTGGAGTCCGCCGTCGAGAAGGCCCACAAGGTGGCGCTCGCCGGCGTCGGCGTGGCGGGCGAGGCGGCGGACGCGGGGGCCAAGGTCTTCGACCGGCTGGTCGCGCGCGGTGAGAAGGTCGAGAGCCAGAGCCGGGACTCCCTGAGCGGCTGGCGGGACAAGGCCGAGGAGAAGGTGCAGCAGGTGCGTTCCGCGGCCGAGAAAGGGATCGAACAGACAAGATCGAAGGCGCGGACGGGAATCGACGAGCACCTGGAACGCCGGCTCGAGAAGCTCGGCGTCCCCGGCAAGGCGGACCTGGAGGCGGTGATCGAGCGGCTGGGCGCGATCGAGGCGCGGCTGGACGCGCTGGAGAAACCGAAGCCGCGCCGCCGTACGACGAAGAAGAAGACCGCTCCCGCCAAGGCGGAGTAGGCGTCGGCGGCGGCGATTCAGCGATGACTGCGAAGCTCACTCGCGCCTCGATTCGACGCGACGGGGAGCGGCGAGTCGACATTGACTCGCTTCGGTCAGCCATACGGGCTGGCATCGACAGCGGTTCGAGCGAAAGGACGGTGCCGTCCATCATGGAAGAAGTCGAAGCACGGCTTCGGAGCGAGGGGCGTCTATAGCGTCCGCCGCGCGCCCCGCACGGCCCGAAGGATCTCGCCTACCGTCGCCGGCTGGGTGCCGCTACGAATGTGCTCGGCGGCGAGGTCGAAGGCCATCCGCCACTGGCGCCGCAGGATGGCGTGGGCGGCGAAGAAGCCGTAGCGGCGGTCGTACATGTGGGTGGCCTCTGACGTCACGCCGTTGACTTCCAGAACGCGGATTCCCTCGCCTCGTTGCAGCGCTTCGGCGTTTGGGACGCGCACGTCGAAGCGACCGAAGTCGAAGCCTTCGTAGGCGGTACAGATCGTCTTCATCGCCTGTTCGAGTTCGGGCGTGTGCAGGTCGTTCGCGTCCAGGAAGATCGTCCCGCGGGAGTGCGCGCCGACCTCGGTCAGTTCGACGACTTCGCCGGCCGCCGGGACCTGGACCGCCGCCTCGGGATGTTCGCGCCGGTAGATGTGGGCGATGGCGACGGCGCGCGCGTCGTCGAGGATCAGCCGTTCGAGGGTGCTGGTTCCGTCGCCGGTCACGATGGGCCGCACCTTGTGGGTGATCGAGAAGACGTGCCCGTCGCGGCGACCCGGGTGGCGGGCCCAGAACACGCCGTACTCCCCGCCCGCGACGTACTCCTGCGCTAGCGCGGGCCCTGGTGTCGCCTCGAAGAACGTCGCCGCGTCGGTCTCGGAACGCGCTACGGCGACACCTCGGCCGCGTTCGCCGGTGTCCGGCTTGAGCACGACCGGATAGTCCAGGTTCCGGTCCTCGAGGAAACCGCGCAACGCAGTGACTCGCCCTTCCGGGCTTCCCGGCGGCATTCGCTTCCAGGCCGGCAGCGCGTCGCCGATGCCGGCGATGCCATCGAGAATGTCGCTCTTCGATTCTCCGAGCAGGCCGCCGAGCGGCATGGCGGGGTTGATCGCGGTGAACGCCGTCAGGCTGCCGCGCCGCAGGCCCTGCCAGAGGATGTAGAGCGCGAGTGGCGGGTAGAACGCCCACATCGGCCAGAACTCCCAGTGCCGGATGCGCAGCAGGCGCCCGCGCCAGAGGCGGCGCCCGCGCCAGGTGAACAGCGGCACGACGACGCTTCGGACGGTGAAGATGACGACTGCCAGCGCCAGCGCCGCGCCGAGAAGGCCCCCCGGCAGGCGGCCGCCGAAGCGCTCGACCGCCTCGCGTCCGAGGAGCGCGTTCACGCCGACGAAGGCGGGTGTCCAGATCGCCACGGCGAGCGCGAAGTAGAGGCAGAAACGGAGCAGGCTCGTGCGCAGGATGCCGGCGGCGAGGCACGTCGGCAGCCGCGTCCCGGGCAGGAAGCGGCTGACCAGGACGACGACCAGGGCGCGCCGGCGCAACCAGGCCGAGGCTTCTTCGAACCTGGCTTCGCTGACCCACCATTTGAAGGGCGGCACCCTGAGCGCCGGCCGGCCCAGGACACGCGCCAGCCAGGCGATGCCGAGATCGCTGCTCAGGATGCCGGCGTAGCAGGCGGCGACGGCCACGGGGAAGTCGAGCCGGCCCTGGGCGACTAGCAGGCCGGCCGTGATGCAGGTCAGATCCTCGCTGGCGTAGGCCGCGAACACGAGGAGAAGGAAGACGATCAGCAGGGCGGGCCCGGTGAACGGAGGCAGGTCCATGTCGTCGAACGGCAGCGCCGCTCGCCGCAGCCGTTCCGGTTCGGCATCGGCGCGGGTCGGCGCTTCGCCGGCTTCGACGCGGCCCAGAAAGTCCTCGATGCGGGCCGCCAGGTGCTCGCCGTCGCGGAACAGGAAGAAGTGGCTGTCCGGCCGCATCCACAGCTCGCTGTGCGGAACGATGCGGTGGTGCTCCAGCGCCGCGGCGGCCGGCACCAGCGGATCCTGTTCGCCGTGGATGATGAAGACCGGCGCTTCGACGGACTCCAGGATGCCGCGCAGGGGCCGCTGGTCCGTGTCGTAGAAGTTGCGGGCGTAGGAGTGGGCGACCGGTCGATCGAAAGCGCCGAAGTGCGGCACCAGGTTGCGGAGTCCCCAGAAGAGCCCGAGCTGGAGACCGTGAAGGCCGTGATTGACCGTGTAGTCGCCCAGGAGTTCGAGCTCCTGGACGCCGACCGACGACATGAGGATGAGGGAGGCGACCCGGTCGGGCGCCCTGTCGGCGAGACGCAGCGCGACCGCGCCGCCCATGCTGAAGCCGAGGACGTGGAAGCGTTCTACGTCCAGGCGATCGAGCAGCTTGAGCGTCGAATCAGCGTGACCGCGGGCGCTGTAGTCCGCAACGCGGTGCTGGGAGGCGCCGAAACCGGGCAAGTCGGGCGCGATCGTGCTCCGGCAGAGGCCGGACAAGATGACCGCGGGTTCGGAAAGGAAGTCGGGTTGGGTATCGTCGGCAGGCGGACTATCGTCCGCGTCGGGCGAGTCGGAATCCACACGGCCCCCTACCCGTCCGCGTTCCAGGAGGGACTCGAGCGTTGAGTCTTCCCGAACGCAAGAGCGGAACACCGGCACGTCGGCGTTGGGGACCAGGTCTGCCTCCTGCACCTGCCGTAGGGGTGAGAACAGGTTCGACGCCCTCGTCAGAGTCGTGTAGATGCGTAGCCGCGTCGTAAGCCGCCCGAAGTTGTCCGCGTCGCCGGGCGATCCGTGCAGGAGCACCAGGGGTAGGCCCTGGTCGACCGGCGAGTACGTCTCGTTCCAGGCGATTCGCAGAGTGCCTTCGCCGCCCGGCGAGGCGATCTCCATCGTCCTTCCGTTTTCCGGCGGCAGTTGCTGCTCGTCTCCGGCCAACCGCACGACCGTCGAAACAAGAAGCAGCGCACCGTAGGCGCCAAGCGCGATCCGGAGCCAGGGCCGGCGCCTCGTGCGAGTCGTCATGGGAACCGGCGGTCGCCGGTCGAGCCAGCCGCTTCCTCGCTCGAGACCATCGGCCGGAACGACGCCGTCATCCGGCGCCGCAGCAGGCCCGCGAGTTCCTTGCGGTCGGCGTTCCGGAACGGTTCCGCTCCGAACTCGAGTTCGCACTCGATGCGGCGGAGCTTTAGCAGCTCGGGCGCGTGCGGCGTCATCGGCATCTCGCCCCACCAGGCGACGCTCAGGAAGGCGGGATCCTCGTCATCCGGTGTCTCGTAGCGCAGAACGGACCAGTGGACCGGGAGTTCCCGGGCGGCGGCCGGCGCCAGCAGGGAGGGCTTGAGGGTGGCCACCGCGTCGCCGGGGGTCGAGGTGCCTTCGGGGAAGAGGATGACCGGGTCGCCGGCCTCCAGGGCTTCGGCGATCTGTTCGCCGACGCGGGTCACGTCGCGGCGCCGGCCGCGGTCGACGAAGATGACGTCGACCGTCCGGCAGACGGTGCCGGCCAGGGGCCAGTCCGCGATCTCGGCCTTGGAGACGAAGCGCGCGGGCGAGTGCGCGGCGAGTACCAGGATGTCGATGTAGGAGATGTGGTTCGAGACCAGCAGGCAGGGCGGCGCCGGCGGCGCGCCACGGGCCGTGACCCGGCAGCCGAGCACGGCCAGGCAGGCGCGGCCCCAGCGGCGCATGATGCCGGAGCGGACTTTCCGCCAGGTCGGATAGCGGGGGCGTGCGAGAAATGGCTTCAGGACATACAGCGGCAGCCACGCGGCCAGCGTGAGCAGGAGGAACGCCGGACCCCGCCAGGCCAGCCGGCAGACGCGCAGGAGGCGCATTCCCTCAGGTGTCGGCGGCCTGCGTCGCCGGTTCGGCCGCCGGCGCCCGGTCGAGTCCGAAGATCAGCCGGATGCGCCGGCTGAGCGAGGCCGTGTCCATCAGGACCAGGTAGTCGATCGTCTTGAAGTCGCGGTCGATGGCCGGCCGGCTGCAGACGAGGGCGCCATAGCGCAGATAGGTCGCGAACAGGGTCGGTATCTCGACATCCGGACGCTTCTCGACCACCTCGGGCGGCGCCTCGCAGCGGGCGTGCTCGAGGACAGGCACGTCCAGGTCCTGCCGGACCTTTCCCGCCGCGACGAGCTGCCGGTAGAGCCGGATGCCGGCGGCCTGGTCCTGGCTGGTCAGGGAGCAGCAGCCGAACAGGTAGCGGAGCCGGTTGTGCACCATGTAGCGGGCCAGCCCCTGCCAGAGCAGGAACAACACGGTCCGTTTCCGGTGCCCGCGGTGAATGCAGGCGCGGCCGATCTCGACCGACTGCTTGAGCACGCTGCCGGGCAGGGCCCCCAGGTCGTACTCGATGGCCGAGTAGAAACCGTTGCCGCGGGCCGCCATGGCGGCCGTCTGCATCCGGTAGGTGCCGATCATCGTGCCGTCCCTCTGCTCGACCAGCATGTGGTGGCAGTTCGCGTCGAAGTCGTCCGTGTCGCGGCCGCTGTCGTACGACTCGTCGAGACCCTCGCCCAGCTCCAGGTTGAAGACTTCGAAACGCAGCGTCAGCAGCCGGTCGATGTCCTCTTCGGTGCGGGCGAAGCGCAGGCGGTAGGTGCCGGCTTCGATCTGGCCGCCGGGCAGGTGTTCGGGGCTGGGAACGGCGCCGACGCTCGAAGCGGTCGTCGAGACGTTGCTGCGTACCGGTTCAGTCATCGGCTGTTGCAGTCCCGGCTTCGCTCGCCGCGGGGACGACGACGGATGGGGCCGGGGCGCGTGTCGGTCTGATCGTGATCGTCCGCAGGAACAGACGGCTGTCGCGCCGCCTGAGGGTTCCCCACACTTCGACCGGTTCGCCCACCCAGTCGAGGAGTTCGCGCCCCAGCGGCTGGCCCTGCGGGTTCAGCAGATGGACGAGGTGGCGCTCTCCGCCTTCCGTCCGCACCAGGAGCGCGGCCGGAATGCCGCCCCGGATGCAGAGCGAGGCGCAGTCCCGGTGGGGTTTGCCGCGGCCCGGCTTCATGGCGCCGAGATAGCACTTCGTGTCGACGATCTCGCCCACCAGGGTCTGCCCGCGTACGCGAGTGACGATGGTTGCCGCCTCGGACTCCGGGCCGACGCTCTCGCTGTCGAGGGGCGAGCCGTTGGCGGCCGGAGCGGCTGGAGCGGCCGGCTCGACATTGGGTCCGGCTTCGGTCGCTCTCTCGGAGAGCTCGAGGGAATGCACTTCCAGCATGGCCGCTTCCGGGTTCCGGATCAGCGTGCCCGAGAGCCCGGTCTTTCTGGACGGCGAGGACGCCCAGGGCGGCCTGGGCTCGCTGTTCACGTGGAGTCCGTGCTTGCCGATGCCGACCAGCAGATAGCCCCCGGCCGGTCCGTCCGCCGTGAGCAGCCGGGGATGGGGATCGACGACGAGTTCGCCTTCGTAGTCCCGCACGGTGCCGTACTCGAACACGCCCTCGTCGAACCGTTCCAGCAGCAGCGCCAGGGCGGCGCCGAGAACCGCGGCCAGCAGCACGAGGCCGATCACGAGGCGGCGCGCGAAACGCGAGACGCCGGGCGGCGTCTCGTCGACGTAGCCGACGTAGAAATCGCCTTGGCGCTCCTCGGTCACGAAGGCTCCCCGGTGCCGGCCGCGTCGCCGAGACGTACCGGCTCGGCATGGGTTCCGGGCGGATTGGGCCGCGGATCGACCAGTACCCGCCCTCCCGCCACGCGGACGTTGAAGGTCGGGATCGTCTCGGTGAACGGCGGCGGTGAGCAGCCGTCCTCGGGACGGTACTGGTAGCCATGCCACGGGCAGGTGATGCAGCCGTCGATCACGCGGCCTTCGCCCAGCGGGCCGTTCTGGTGCCGGCAGACGTTGGAGACGGCCGCGATCCGTTCGCCGCCGTCCGCGCGATAGCGAAACACGGCCACTCGCTCACCGCTCAGGTGGAAGATCCGGGCCCGATCGAGGGGGATGTCGGAGACGGCGCAGACATCGACCGCGGAGCCCTCCGCCTCGGCGGCCGGCGCCGGCGCGCGCTCGCGCCAGCCGGCCACGAGATGCAGCGAGGCGATGCCGGCGAAGCCGATGCCCAGCAGGACGGCAAGCACGGCCGGCCGCTCCGGGGCCTGGAGGCTTCCCAGCGCCACGTGGACCAGGATCAGGCCGTAGGCGACGTAGACCAGCATGTGGAGCGACTTCCACACCGGCGCCGTCAGGTTGGCAAGCCAGAAGTCGTGCGAGGTCGCCGCCAGCAGGAACAGGATGACCAGCGCCAGGAGGCCGAGCGCCTGGAACGGAAACTGCGTCAGGCTGTCGTAGTTCCCGTTGCTCGCCAGGACGCTGACCAGCGGATTGAGAACGCCGAGGCCATGGAACTGGACGATCGAGAACCCGCCGTGGGCCAGAGCCAGCAGGAAGGTGCAGACGCCGAGGTGGCGGCGGTTGTAGAGCAGGGGCAGGAAGCGCGCGTCCAGCCGGCAGAGCGGTCCGATGGCGAGGACGACATGGAGCAGCAGCAGGGCGCCGGCGCCGAAACCTCGAATCAGCAGGGTCTCGATCGTCGCCTGGGTTCTGGTCGCGACGCCGATGCCGACGAAGAGGCCGAGGAACACGACGATGCCGGCCGCAATCGTCAGGTCGTACAGTTTCTTGTTGCGGTTCCAGAGGACCGCCTGGTAGCCGGCGCTCACGGGCCCTCATCCCCGGGGGGCGGGTTCTCCGGAGCTGCCGTTGGTTCGGCGGCATCCTCGCGCGGAGTGGGAAGCTCGTCCATCAGCGGTGGCTCGGGCCTCGAGAGCAACGCGACCACCAGCAGCAACGTCACGACCGGAAACAGCACCACCCAGATCAGCCGGTGACGCCGTCGCAGGCCGCGGATCATCCGGAGCCCCGTTTGCTGCGGCGTTCGGCCGCGTCGCGGTGCGCGTTCCGCTCGACCGGCGGCAGCCGGCCCGCCAGCCATCGGCGAAGCAGGATGGGCCACAACCCGACGACGCCGGGAAGGATCATCAGCCGGAACCCTAGTCCGGCCGACTGTGCCGTGGGATCGATGCGGCCTGCGCCGCGCCAGACGAAGAACGGGGCGAAGACGAGCCCGCAGGCGATGTACACGGTGCAAAGCAGCACGACGACCTCGGCGGCGCGCACGATGGACATCGCTGGCGAGTATACGCGGGCAGTCTGAACTGTCCTGCCGTAGACTCCGACCGCTTCCACGCCTTTGCCGAGCTATCTGGAACCCGAGGAAGAGAACATGCCGGCCACTCACCGTTCGAACGCGTCGATCCGAATCGCTGGTCCGAGGTGGTTCCTGCTCGCCTCCCTGCTGCTCGCCGCGGCGCTGCCGGCCGCCGGCCAGGAGATGACCGTGGAGGCCTACGAGCCGCGGTCCACGCTCAAGGTGCCGGGCGGACCCGTGACGCGGGCGAAGTTCCCCTTCGTCGACGCTCACGGACATCTGCGCGGGGGCGATCCGGCCCGGATCGACCAGATGGTCAAGACGATGGACGAGTTGAACATGGCACTGTTCGTCAACCTGAGCGGCGGCTCGGGCGAGGGACTGAAGCGGAACATCGCCGCCACCAAGGGCCGCTACCCGGGCCGGTTCGTCGTCTACGCGAACGTCGATTTCTCAGGCATCGGTGAGCCCGGCTGGGGCAAGAAGGCGGCGGCGCAGCTCCAGGCCGACTTCGATGCCGGCGCCCAGGGTCTCAAGATCTACAAGAACCTCAGCATGTTCCAGACCGACAGCAGCGGCAAGCGGGTGGCGGCCGACGATCCGCGGATCGCTCCGGTGTGGGACAAGGCGGGTGAGTTGGGCATCCCGGTCCTGATCCACGTTGGCGAGCCGTCGCCGTTCTGGGATCCCTGGGACGAGCACAACGAGCGCTGGCTGGAGCTCAAGATGTTCCCGAACCGCCGCCGCGACGACCCGAAGCGCTTCGCCTCCTTCGAGCAGACGATGAGCGAACAGCACAACCTGTTCCGCAATCATCCGGACACGACGTTCATCAACGCCCATCTCGGCTGGTTCGGCAACGACCTGGCGCGGCTCGGCAAGCTGCTCGACGAGCTACCGAACGTCTACACGGAACTCGGGGCGGTCCTCGCCGAACTCGGCCGGCAGCCGATTACGGGCGCCGCCTTCATGGAGAAGTACCAGGACCGGGTCCTGATGGGCAAGGACTCCTGGGATCCGATCGAGGGCTACCACGTCTACTTCCGCGTGCTGGAGACGCGGGACGAGTACTTCGACTACTACCGGAAGCGGCACGCCCACTGGAAGATGTACGGCCTCGGCCTGTCCGACGAGGTGCTGGAGAAGGTCTACTTCCGCAACGCCCTGAAGATCATCCCGGGCATCGACCGGAGCCTCTTCCCGGAGTAGTCACTGGGTGCGCCGGCGCCCCCGCCGGCATCCGGCGCGAAGCGCCGGGCTCTGGATCTCGTCCGTCGCTACGCTAGGGCCCGGTCGCTTCGCCGGTCTCCGGGACTTCGGCTTCCGGCTCCGGCGACCCGCTGCAGTCGCCGCAGTGGACGTCGTCGACCGGCTCGCCCGCGGCGAGGGACGCCACCCAGTCGCGGATCTTCACGCCGTCGGACTCGTACGTGTAGAACTGCGGCCGCAGCATGATCGTGTGCAGCTCGCCCGCCGCGATGTAGCTCCGGTAGTTGTCCTGCCCTTCGAGGGCGGCATCGATGTCCGCCTCGTTCGCGTCGAGCAGCGGCTGCAGGCCGTCGTCGACGTTCGTTCCGGCAATCCGCAGGAACTGGAGCTGGACGTCGTCCTCGGCGGTGTCGTACCTCGTGAACATCGCCTCGGGGTGGGCCTTCGCGGCCTGGATGTAGAGCGTCTCGAACGAGAAACTGTCGGTGTCGACCTCGTTCATGTTCTCGAAGTGGGACAGCGCGGCCAGCGTTCCCCAGGATTCGTGCGGCCGGCCGTCGGTCAGGTTGCGATAGCCGCCGGCGCCGTCGCCCAGCGCGGTGACGCGGGCGGCCGGGTAGTGCTCCGCGAAGTGGCGGGCGTAGACCGGCGACGGGATGGAGCCCGCGCTCGAGCCGGTGATGAACACCGTCTCGGGGCCGAGGAAGTGCTCGTAGGTCCAGTCGAGGGCCGCCCGGCCGTTCGTGTAGCCGCGGTGATGAATCGTCACCTGCCGGGCCGGTGCCTCTTCGGTCGCCGGAACGTCGTACACCGTGTCGCGGTCGCCGATGTGGATGTCGCCGGTGCAGTAGGGAACGAAGACGAAGCTGTGGTCGGCGAACGGGTTCTCGGGATGGTTGAACGCGGCGATGCCGTGGGCCGCGCCTTCCTCGGGCTCCGTGCCGCTCGGCGAGCGCATCTCCTCGACCGCGGTCATCGTGTAGGTCGGCCGGCCTTGCGGGTCGCAGGTTTCGGCGGTCCAGCAGCCGCCGCCGCCCTGGAGGTAGAAGACGAGCTGGGTCGGATCGGCCTTGCGGACGAAGAACCGGAACGGCGAACCGTCCGAGCAGGTCGTGCTCCCGCCCGGGTCGATCGTGTTCCAGCCTTCCGCGAGATCGGCGAGCGGCGCCTCGAGGTCGACGGGTTCGGGGGCTTCCTCGGCCGGCGCGCAGGCCAGCGCGGCCAGCGCGAAGAGGGCGGCGGTCACGATGAGCGAGGTGGAGTGGCGGTTCTTCATGGTCGTTCTCCTTCGTTCGGTTGCTGCGGGCTGTCAGGCTCCGGGGGCCAGAGTCGCCAGGGCGTCGAGGTCCGCTCCCGGTTTGCCGTCGGGGCGGAACGCCTGGATGCAGACGTGGTCGGCGCCGGCGTCCCAGTGGGCCTGGATGCGTTCGCGGATCCGGTCTTCCGTGCCCCAGGCGACCAGGGCGTCGACCAGGCGGTCGCTGGCCTGGAACTCCTGCCAGTCGTCCTCGGTGAAGCCCAGCTCGAGCAGGCTGTTCTGGTAGTTCGGGGCCCGCAGGTAGACGTAGAGGTTGGCGCGGCCGATCTTGCGGGCCGCCTCGGCGTCCGTGGTCAGGATGACCTTCTGTTCGGGGCACAGCAGCGGTCCGTCGCCCATGATCTCGCGCGCTCGCAGGGTGTGCTCCGGCGTGACCAGGTAGGGATGTGCGCCGTCGGCGCCCTCCGCGGCGAGCTTCAGCATCAGCGGCCGCAGGGCGGCGATCACGATCGGCGCTTCCTGTTCGGGCTCGGCTCCGCGGTAGAAGGCCTTGCCGACCGCCTCCAGGTACTCGCGCATCTTCGGCACCGGCGGCTTGTACTCGTGTCCGCGCAGGTGGGTGACCAGGTGCGGATGGGAAACCCCCAGGCCGAGGACGAAGCGCCCCGGCAGCATCTCGGACAGCGTCTTGTGGACCGCCTTCGTCGTCATCGCGTCACGGGCGTAGATGTTCGCGATGCCGGTGGCGTGAGTGATGCGCTCCGTGCGGGCGCCGAGATACGCGACGAGGGCGAACGGGTCGCGTCCGACCGCCTCCGGTGTCCACAGCGCGCCGTAGCCCCGGGCTTCGATGGCGGCCGCGAACTCGGCCGCCTGGGTCGCCGAGAGGCCGTCGAGCCCGGCCCACACGCCCAGCTTCCCCAGGATGTTCGTGGAATCCGTCATCGCCGGGTGCTCCTCCGCCTGAAATCGAGCGCCGACCGTATCAAGACCGGGAGGCGGTGCTAACGTCCCGGCGCGATGACGACCGCCACGCCCAAGCGCGCCAGAGCATGGGAGCACTGGTTCGGCCTGGTGGGGCTCGCTGGCCTGATCGCGGGCGTCTACATCGGCCTCTTCGTGGCGCCCACGGAACGCTTCATGGGCGAGGTCTACCGCATCCTCTACGTCCACGTGCCGCTGCAGTGGAACGCGCTGGTCTGCTTCTTCGGCGCCGGCTTCGTGGGCGCCGCTTCGCTCTGGAAGCGAAAGGACTGGATCGACGGCATGCTGGTCGGAGTGATCGAGGTCGGCGTGATTCTGGAGACGGCCGGCCTGCTCTCCGGCATCGTCTGGGCCAAGCCGACCTGGGGCGTCTACTGGGCCTGGGACCCCCGGCTGACCTTCACCTTCGTCATGTGGTTGACCTTCCTCGGCGTGCTGGCGTTGCGGCGCTTCGCCGAGGAGCACCGGCGGGCGCCATGGACGGCGGCGGCGAGCATCGTCGCTTCGGTCAACGCGCCCCTCGTCTATTACTCGGTGAACTGGTGGCGGAGCATCCACCAGATGCAGTCATCGCCCGAGACCGTGCACACGACGATGATCCTGCCGCTCCGGATCAACGCGATCGCTCTCTTCCTCGTCTGCGTCTGGTTCGTCGCGCGCCGCGCCCGGATCTCCCTGGCGCGGCGGCGGGCCGAAGCGACCGCGCCGCCGCCTCGCATCGCGCCGGTACTCGAGGGAGCCTGAGCGCTCCGGGCGGGCCGCGCATTTCCATCACGGCTCCGGGAAGGGCCAATCGGGGAGACCATCCATGACCGCGCCGAACTACGAGCAGATCCTGGTCGAGGACCGGGACCGCACCCGCATCCTCACTCTGAACCGGCCGGACAAGCTGAATGCCTGGACCCGGCAGATGAACTTCGAACTGGTCGACGCGATCGAAGCCGCCAACGAGGACCCGGGGCTGGCCGCGATCGTCGTCACTGGCGCGGGACGCGGGTTCTGCGCCGGCGCCGACATCGGAGCGCAGTTCAAGGCCCGGCTCGACGGCGGCGAGGCCGGAGCGGAGGCCGACCGCAGGCCGCCGCGTCCCTGGGTGGAACTGGTGCGTAACTCGAAGCCCATGATCGCCGCGATCAACGGCGTCGCCGTCGGTGTCGGCATCACGCTGGCTCTGCCCTTCGACGTCATCGTCCTCTCGGAACGCGCCCGCGTGGGCATGTTCTTCGTACGGATGGGGCTGGTGCCGGAACTCTGTTCCTCCCACTTCCTCGTGCAGCGCGTCGGTTGGGCGAAGGCGAGCGAGATGTGCCTGACCGGAAGTCTCTACGACGCCGCGGAGCTCGAGGCGATGGGTTTCGCGAATGCCGTCGTGCCGCACGACGAGACGCTGGATCGGGCGCTCGAACTCGCCGCCCGGATCGGCGAGAACGCCGACAGCTCGCTCCGCGCCGTCAAGCGCTTGCTGACCAGCAACGGCTCATCGCATGATCTCGACGAGGTCCACCGCCGCGAGATGGAAGAACTGAACGCCGCCTACACGAGCGACGCGCACCGCGAAGCCGTCGCCGCCTTCATGGCGAAGCCGTAGCCCCGGAGAGTGTCGGTGCGCCGGCCTGGTGCGCGGGTCTTCTGACCCGCTGCCGCCGAAGGCGGCTAGGAGTGCGCGCCGCGAAGCGGCGACCACCTTGGGGGCCGCTTCAGGGTCGCCCCACAGTCAGCCGGCACAGCAACGTGTTCTGCGTCTCGAGGTCCTCCGACCAGATCAGGCGCGCCCTGTCCCGCCACTCGATGTCGTCGTAACCGCCCTTCGGCCTGACCGCCGCCGCGCTGTGCTCGACCGCCGACGGCCATTCGCCGTCATCGAAGCCAGGCGTGCGCCAGCCTTCGGGCTCCGGCGTCGCGGTGAACTGGCAGGGGCCGACGCCGGGCGCGGGCTCGGCCTCGTCGACGCAGGCGCGGTCGAGCGGCGCCTCGTGGATCACCAGGCAGCGCCAGGCGGAGTCGGTCTCCGCGATCGGTACTCCCGTGGCCGTGTCCGTGAACTGTGCGATGAGTCCGCCGTCGCCCATCTGCTGGTTGCGGCGTCCGATGTACTCCAGACCCGTGTCGTCCTGCTTGAAGTCCTTCGCGACGAAGTTCAGTTGCAGGGGGTAGTCGGCCTCGAAAACGAACGACTCGGCATTGAACGACCGCTCGGTCGTGATCGGCACGGAATCCTCGATGATCAGGCGGTCCCCCAGGTAGAAGGCGAACCAGTTGTCGGCCCAGACCTCGCCCTTGATGGAGAGGGCGCCCTGCCCCTCGACGACGGTGGTGGCGACAGCGGCGGACGAATCGCCGCCGCAGCCGGCCGGCAAAGCAGCCAGGATCGCCAGACCGAGCGGTGCGATCCGCGCCGCGAATGGATGGCGTCTCGGTGTTGCTCGCACGGTGGTGAGACGTTGTTGCGGGATGATGTGTTTCGCCTTGGCGGCCAGTTCCACGCCAGGTCAAGGCAACGCGAACGCCATCAACTCCGGCACGCCGTCCGTCTCCCTCCGTCCGGCCACCGTCAGCGCGATGTACTGCCGGTCCTCCCAGAGGTAGGTCATCGGCGTGCCGAGCCCGCGTGCCGGCAACGGCACCTCGGCGATCACGTCGCCGGTTCGCTTGTCCCGCGCCACCAGCCGGTTGCCGCCGTCGTCCTCCGGAGCGTGCTGGCCGTGGATCAGCAGCGTCTTCGTCAGCAGCGGCCCGGTGTACGTGTCACCGCCGAGCGGCGGCAGGTCGAGGTCCACGAGAAGCGGGTGGTTGCGGAGCGTGTCGTTGTTGCCGAGCGCCTTCATCCAGACGTGCTCGCCGGACTTCAGGTCGATCGCGGTCATCCGCGTGTACGGGGGCTTGAACAGCGGCAGGCCCTCCGGCATCTCGGGCCGCCGGCCGCGGCCGCCGTGGGTGTAGCGGAGCGTGCCGCCTTCGAGCGGGTCGGGCGTGTAGAACGTGACCATGCTGAACGCGTTGCGCGAGGGCACGTAGAGCCAGCCGGTTTCCGGATCGACCGCGGCGCCGTACCAATTCGCGCCGCCTCCGGCCGACGGCCGGAAGATCGTGCCCCGCTTGCCGCCGGGTTCGGGCAGGGACGGCGGCGTGTAGAGCGGGCCGATCCGGTAGTCCTCGATCACGTCGAGGGCCATCTGCCTGATCTCGGGCGTGAAGTCGGCCAGGTCGTCCTCGGTCACGCCCTGGTACTCGAAGGGCGCCGGCTTCGTCGGGAAGGGCTGGGTCGGCGCGGCCGTGTCGCCGGGCATCGTCGCCGCGGGCACCGGCCGGTCCTCGATTGGCCACACCGGTTCGCCCGTGACGCGGTCGAAGACGTAGAGGAAGCCCTGCTTGCTGACCTGGGCGACGATCTGGCGGGGATCGGCGCCGCTACCGGCCGGGAGGTCGATCAGGGTCGGCGCGGCCGGAAAGTCGTAGTCCCAGAGCCCGTGGCGGACGGCCTGGAAGTGCCAGAGCTTCTCGCCCGTCTCGACGTCGACCGCGACCAGGCTCTCGGAGTAGAGGTTGTCGCCGGGGCGGTGGCCGCCGTAGAAGTCGTTCGTCGCGGTGCCGATCGGCAGGTAGACGATGCCGTGCTCGTTGTCGCCCGAGAGCATCGTCCAGACGTTCGCGTTGCCGGAGTAGCGCCAGGATTCGTCTTCCCAGGTCTCGACGCCCTCGTCGCCCTCCTGCGGCACGGTGCGGAACACCCAGCGGAGCTCCCCCGTGCGCGCGTCCCAGCCGCGCACCCAGCCCGGGATGGACTCCTTCGTGATCCGGCGGTCGGCGATCGAGGCGCCGGTGACGACGACGTCGCGGACCACGACCGGCGGCGACTGCATGGAGTAGAGCAGGGCGTTCAGGTAGTCCCGCTCGCCGCGGTTGGCGCGCGGCAGGCCCTCCATCAGGTCGACGCGGCCGCCGTCGCCGAAGTCCTCGTTCGGGCGGCCGGTACGGGCGTCGACCGAGAGCAGGTAGCCGTCGCCGGTGCCCCAGTAGACGCGGCTGTCGGCTTCGTCGCCCTCCTCGCCGTTCGTCCAGTAGGCGACCCCGCGCTGGTTCCAGACCACGGTCATCGTCGTCGTGCCGCTCTCGTAGCTCTTCGGGTTGTAGGCCCAGACCGTCCGACCGGTCCCTGGATGGACCGCCGCCCCGATCGAGATCGGCGTGTTCAGGAAGAGCAGGCTCTCCTGCATCAGCGGCGTCGCCTTCAGGTTGCGGATGAAGGGAGCGCGGCCGGCGCGCCAGAGCAGGGGATCGTCGTCCTTCAGCTCGCCGAAGATGACGTCGCGGTGGGCGTACCACTCGCCGCCCGCCTCCGACTTGCTGAGGAAACCGTCGACTGACTGCCAGCGCCAGGCGATCTCGAGGTCGCCGAAGTTACTTGCGTCGATCTCGTCCAGCGGCGAGTACTTGGTCGAACCGACGTCGCCGCCGTAGCTCGGCCATTCGCCGGCCGGTGCGCCTCGCTGGGCGGCCGCCGGCGCGGCGAGCAGCAAGGCGGAAAGGCCGCCGGCGGCGATCATCGTTCTGGGCATGTCGACTGCGCATCGTATCCGTCGATCAGTCCGCGCCTCGCACCCGGCCGAGTCCGACCCCGGCGCCCGTGCCTACCAGAACGAGGAGTCCGCCAAGTGCAGCGAGCGGAACCGTCGCGCGGCGGGCGACCTCGGCGGGTTCTTCATCCTCGAGACGGAACCTGGGCGAGTCTGGAAGGACGCGGGCGCTCATCTGTGCGCCAGCGAGGACGGCGGGCACGAAGAACTCCCGCCACTGTTCCGCGAACGACCGCACCTCGGACTGAAAGTGGGCGAAGCGCGCGTCGCCCGTCCCGGCGGCGTCGAGGAGCGCTTCCTGCGCCAGGATCGCCGGCGACAGGAAGCGATAGCGGCGCACCAGCGCGATCTGGTCGTCGCGGCGCGCGTCGTGCTCCGCCGTGACTTCCTCCAGGCGCCGGTTCACGGCGTCCGTGGCGGCCCACGAGAGCGCGCCCAGGCCGGGTTCGTCGGCGACCACGCCTTCGGCCATCTCGGGGTGGTCCTCCAGGTATCGGGCGAGCAGCTCGCTGCGGCGGTTCACAGCGTCATTCGATGCCTCGCGCTGGGCCGTCAGGGGACCCGGCTCCAGCACCGCGGTGTGGCTGCCGGAAGGCCCGCCCAGGACGAGGGGCGAGCGCGGATCGGCGAAGGGCGAGGACGGTTCGGCACCGTTCTCGATCGCCTCCAGCTCCTGCCCGAAGGCGAGGACGCGTTCGGCGTTCCCGGCTTCCGTGGCCTGCACGGTGCGCTCCTGAAACCGTAACCAGAGCACGCCGTTCGTCAGCGCGTAGCCGAGGAGGATGACGAAGAGCCCGAGGACGATCCTGAGCGGCCGGTAGGCCATGAGCAGGCGCCACTCGTTTCTCAGGATGGTGCGCGCGGCCACCTAGCCCACCTCCGCGCGCCGTACGCGGACAGCGGCGGCAAGGATCGCTCCGACAAGCCACGTTCCAAGAACGGCGAGCGACAGGCCGCGGTTGTCCAGGACCCATCCCAGCGTGGGGGCGGCGTACTGCAACGGAGGAACCGCCTCCCAGACCTCGGCGCCGACGGTGTAGGTGAAGCCCCGGTCAGCGAGTTCTCGGTCATGTCGCCGTTCATCCGCCGCATCAGATCGCGGCGGTAGGTCTCGGCGGCGCCGGCGAAGTGGCGGTGTTGCTCGACATCCGTACCGGCCAGTCCCATGGAGAGGGTCCGCACCGCGAGCAACGGCGCCGCGACCGCCAACGTCTCGTGCACGACTCCCTGGCGTTCGAATGCGTCCCATAGCGCGCCGTAGCAGCGTTCCACGCTCGCGCTCGCCCGCGAACGCGCCGAACGTCAACAGGATGATCAGCAGCGGCAGGAGGTGCTGCAGCACCTGTGCCGCCGTCAGAGCCCCTATGCGCTGGGCTGCCGTTGCGTCCTGGGCCGGGCGCAGCAGGAAGTCGTTCTGCCTGTGGGCCTCCAGTCACACCGAGGTGCCGGTGTACGGGTCCACGCCTTCGTCGACGAAGGACAGCGCCAGGCGGGGCTTGAACGCATAGATGCCGTAGTGCGCCGCCGAGTGCGGGTTCTTTTCACCCTGCGACTCCCAATGCTCACGGGCCGTGGCCTGCGCGGCCGCATGTTCCTGGCGCGCCTTCCGCGTCTGGTCCCAGCCGTGGGCCAGCGACACGAGCAGCAGCGATCCCACGAGAATCGAGCACCAGCGGAACCGGCCGTCTCGAAGTACGTCGGTGAACTCCTTGCGGGCGATGTGCCGGATCATGGCGATCCCCCATTCGCTTGCATGTGTTCCAGATAGATGCGCTCCAGGTCGGCGTGGCCGATTTCGGCCGTGCTCAGCTCCGTGACCAGGCGTCCGTATCGCATGATGCCCACCCGGGTGCCAGTGTCCTTCGCGCGAAACAGGTCGTGAGTCGCCATCAGTACGGCGACGCCGCGGTCCCTGAGGCGATCGACCAGCGCCGAGAACTCGTTCGAGGCCTTGGGGTCGAGGCCGGATGTCGGTTCGTCAAGCAGCAGCGCGTCAGCCTCCTTGGCCATGGCAATCGCGATGCCGACCTTCTGGCGCATGCCCTTGGAGTACGCGGACACCCGCCGCCCGACGGTTTCGCGCTCCAGGCCGGCTTCGACCAGGATCTCGGTCAGTCGCTTCCGGTCCAGCGACCCCTGTCCGCCCAGTGCGGCGAAGTACTCGAGGTTCTCGAGCCCGCTGAGATTGCGGTACAGCATGACCTGCTCGGGGATGTAGGCGAGCCGGCGCTTCGTCTCGCGGTCGTGAGTGGACACGTTCAGGCCGGACACGAGAGCCTGACCCGCCGAGGGCGCCACAAACCCGAGAAAGAGGTTGATCGTGGTGGTCTTCCCCGCGCCGTTGGGGCCGAGAAGGCAGTAGACCTCTCCGGGCGCGATGGTCAGGTCCAGGGAGTCGACGGCTCGCGTGTCGCCGTAGTCCCTGGAGTGTCCCCGGGCTTCGAGAAGGGGCGTGGGCCCCGTCGGTGATTCGGTCATTCCTTATCCTCCTCTTCCACGCCGGACGTTGTCGCTCGGCGCGAGGTCGGCCTTGCGGCGACGGACGTGTCGCCGTTGCCCCAGTGGAAGGGGCTCGTGTACTCGTGCTCTCCGACGGCTTCGGTGCGGCTGGTGAGCCGAGCGAGGTCGGAGACCGGGCCGACTCAGTCCTGGGGCGGTCCGCGGGCGGTCCGCTGCCGGCGTTCCCCGCCCTCGGGCCTGCGCGCGCTTTCCTGTCCTTCCGCGGTTGAGGCAAGGTCCAGCGGTCTCGCGCTCGGGGCCTTGCCGCCGGCGGTGGTCGTGACGCGGCCGCGCTGGCAGGCGATGCAGGAGTGGTCATGCAGAGCAGCAGCGCCGCCGACGGTCGCGCGCTTCGTGGATCCGACGGTTCGGGACTCGTGGTCGACCGCGCAGTGGGTGGCGCTCGCCGCGGTCGACTCGTGGCCGTGGCCGCTCGCGTCCCAGACTCCGGCGAGCAGGGTGGCGAACGTCAGCGCGAGCGCGTTGCCGATGGCAAGCGGCGAGCCGGTGCGATCCAGCATCGGCTTGGGACGGTAGCAGAGGCCTGAGCCGGCGCTCGGCGCTAAGCTCGCCGCGGAGTTGCGAAGAGAAGGATGACGGGCGAAACGAGACAGTTGGGTGTCGGTGTGGTCGGCGCCGGGTTCCTCGCTGAAACCCGGGCGCGTTGCTGGAGGCAGGTCGTCTCAGCCGGGATCGCCGGCGTCGCGTCGCGGCGGCGGGAGCGGGCGGAGGACTACGCCCAACGCTTCGACGTGCCGGACGTCTTCGACGACCTCGACGCCATGCTCGCGAGTCCGGCGATCGATGTCGTCGATCTCTGCGTGCCGAACAGCCTGCACCGGGAGATCGCCGAAGCCGCGGCCGCGGCCGGCAAGCACGTCATCTGCACGAAGCCGCTGACCGCCTACACCGGCCAGGACCTGCCGGAGGACGCGAGCGCCGCCGACGTCGCCGGCTGCGACCGCCGCGAGATGCTGCGGGTGGCCACGGCGGACGCGCGGGCCATGGTCGAGGCGGCGGACCGGGCCGGCGTGCAGCTTCTCTACGGCGAGAACTGGATCTACGCTCCCGCCTTCCGTCGCGCTCTGGGGCTGCTGAAGAAGGCGGACTCGGTTCTCCTCGAGATGCGGGGCGGCGAGTGCCACAGCGGCTCTCACTCTCCCTACTCGCGCGTCTGGCGGCACACCGGCGGCGGCGCCCTGATCCGGCTCGCCGCCCATCCGGTCGGCGCGATGCTCCACCTGAAGCGAGCGGAAGGGCTGCGGCGGTTGGGCAAGCCGGTACGCCCCACCTGGGTCAGCGCGGAGACCGCCGACCTGAGCGCGGTCGCCGGCGTGTCGGCGGACGAACTCCGCGTCGCCGGCGAATGGGGCGAGGTCGAAAACTGGGGCTGCGCCGTGATCGGCTTCGACGACGGTTCCCGCGCCGTAGCCTGGGGCGGCGACCACGTCCTGGGTGGAATGGAAAGCGGCCTCGATCTGTTTGCCAGCAACTGTCGGCTGCGGCTCAGCCTGAGCCCGAACGACATGCTGAGCGCCTACGCACCCGACGAGAGTGTCTTCGACGACGCCTACATCATGGAGAAGATCGACTCCGGCGCCGGCTGGACGACCCCGATGCCGGATGAGGACTGGACCTCGGGCCAACTCGGCATGTGCCAGGCGTTTGCGGCAAACCTGCTGGACGGCCAGGCCGCCGAGTCGGACGGCGAGCTCGGCCTGGAGGTCGTGCGGGTGCTGTACTCGGCCTACGTGTCGGCGGTGGAAGGACGGCGGGTAGAGTGCTCGTGAGCCGATTGGACTGCTGGCCGACGAACGAAGAACGGGAGGGACGGAGAGTGAGACGTGCTACTTGGATGACGGCGGTTGTGTGCCTGGTGCTGCCACTCCTGGGAGCTGCTTCCGCGGCGAGCGCCGCGGAGGAGACGATCGGCAAGAACCCCGGCAAGTTCAAGGGACGGTGGTTGAAGGTGTACGACCGGGAAGCTCTGGGGACGTTCGACGTGGTCGCTATCGGTGAGACCATCACGGATATCGCCTGGAAGAAGGCCTCGAACGAAGCGCCGTTGCAGGAGCGCGAACTCGATGCGCAGTTGCGGGAACAGCTCTCGGCGAGGCTGGGCAAGTCCGGGCTGTTCACGCAGGTGCTGGACGATACGCGCGCGGCTACGGACAGCGGTTACCTGCGGATCGACTGCAAGCTGGACGTGGAACCGGGAAGCCGGATGATGCGCTATGCGCTCGGCGGCGGAGCGGGCAAGTCCAGATCGATCCTCGAGTGTGAGTTCATCGACAGCTCGGACGATCGGGTTCTCGCGCTCTACCACGGCTACGGCGCCGGCACGGGCATGGGCTTCAAGATCGGTGGTGGCGGTGCCGCAAAGATGACGAAGGACGACAATCAGGAGAACACGTCGAAGATCGTCGAGCTGTTGAAGCGCGTGCTTCGGTAGGTGGGGCGAGCCGTGACGAAGACGACTGCGACCCTTCTCGTGATGGCCCTGGCGCCGGTCGCCGCGGCGACGGCACAGAACGGCCGCTACCTCGGGCTGGAGTTGGGAATCGGCAACGGAGCGTCCATGACCGTGGACGGCACGGACAACGACGTCGCGACGACCTGTGACGGCTGGATCGTGCCGATCGACGGCACGAACGCGGGCTGCGATCCACCAGCGTCGGCATGGTCTTCGGACATTGGCGGCGGCTCCGGAATGATGGGCGGCCTCGCGTTCGGCTATCGCTTCGGCAACATCCGCGCCGAACTCGAGTACACCCACTCGGCGCTCTCCTACGACGCGACTGCCGACCTGAGCATGTGGGGAGTCAGCTTCGGCATGAAGTACAGCTTCTGATCGCCGGTTTGCCATGGCCAGCCTGACCAGGAGATTCCACGAGCGCCCGGAGTCGTCTCCAACTCCGCCGCCGAAAGTCATCGACGTGATGATCGACGCGGCCGTGCGCAATCTGCTGGGCCAGCGCCGGGACGACGGCCACTGGTGCGCCGAGCTCGAGGGCGACACGATTCTCGAGTCGGAGTACGTGCTGCTGCTTCACTTCCTGGGACGCGGAGACGACCCGCGCGTCGCGGCGTGTTGCGAGCGGCTCCGCGGCCAGCAGCAGAGTGACGGCGGCTGGGCGATCTATCCGGACGGGCCGACGGACCCGAGCGTCTCGGTCAAGGCCTACCTGTGCCTGAAACTCGCCGGTGACGATCCGCAGTCGCCGCGCATGGCCGATGCGCGCCGGGCGATTCTGCGGGCGGGCGGACTCCGCGGGTGCAACTCGTACACGAGGCTCTACCTGTCGATTTTCGGGCTGTGGAGCTGGCGGCGGTCGCCGGCGGTGCCCCCGGAACTCATCCTGCTGCCGCGCTGGTTCTACTTCAACCTGCACGAGATGTCCTCCTGGACGCGGACGATCGTGGTGCCGCTGTCGGTGATCTGGGCTCTCAGGCCGAGCGTGCCGCTCGATGTGAGGCTGGACGAACTCCATGGAGACTCCGGGCCCGGTCGCCGCGGGCGGACTCTCTACGAGTCGTTCTGGTCCGCCGTGTTCGCCGGCGTCAACGGCCTGATCAAGCTGGTGGAGGCGGTGGGCCCGGTGCCCCGGTGGCGGCGCCGCGCCCTGGAAAGGGCGGAGGAGTGGCTGATCGCCCACGTCGAGGGCTCGGATGGTCTGGGGGCGATCTTCCCGGCGATGGTCAACGCGGTCATGGCGTTTCGCTGCCTGGGCTACGAGGAGAGTCATCCCCTGGTCCAGGGCCAACTCCGGGAACTCGAGCGGTTCGAGATCGAAGAGGCGGGCGAGATGCGGCTTCAGCCCTGCTTCTCGCCGGTGTGGGATACGGCGCTCTCGGTGGGCGCCCTGCTGGCGGCGGACATGGACGGGAGCGAGGCGGCCGTCCAGGAGGCGCTGGCGTGGCTGCTCGACCGCGAGGTCACGGTTGCCGGCGACTGGCGGGAGAAGAGTCTCCAGGACGCTCCGGGAGGCTGGTGTTTCGAGTACCGGAACGACCTCTACCCCGACTGCGACGACACGGCCGAAGTCCTGCTGCTGCTGGCCGCGGTCCGCGGATTGACCGGCGAGCTGGAAACGCGGAGGCAGGCCGCGGCTGAGCGCGGGCAGCGCTGGCTTCTCGGCCTGCAGAACCCGGACGGGGGCTGGGCCTCGTTCGACCGTTGCTGCGACAAGGAGGTCCTGACCCTCATTCCCTTCGCCGACCACAACGCGATGATCGATCCGAGCACCCCGGATATCACGGCCCGGGTGATCAACGCGCTGCTGGCGCATGGCCACGGTCCGGGCGATGGACCGTTGCGACGCGCCACGGACTACCTGCTTCGCGAGCAGGAGAACGACGGGAGCTGGCCGGGGCGCTGGGGCGCCAACGGCATCTACGGCACCTGGCTTGCCCTGTCAGCGCTGGGTGCGCTGGCGGCGCGCCCGGACGTCCGCGCCGGCGAACGCCTGAGCCGGGCATGCCGTCGGGGCCGCCGTTGGCTCCTGGAGGTGCAGAACGAGGACGGCGGCTGGGGCGAGTCGCTTCGTTCCTACGACGACCCCGGCTTCAGGGGACGCGGGCGCAGCACGGCGTCGCAGACCGCCTGGGCGATGATGGGCCTGATCTCGTCGTTCGAGTCGCAGGTCTGGCGGGCCGACGCGGACCGGATCGTGTCGGCGCTGGATCGGGGCGTCGCCTTCCTGCACGAGCGCCAGCGCGAGGACGGTTCGTGGTACGACCGCGACTGGACGGGCGTAGGCTTTCCGCGCGTGTTCTACCTCCGCTACCACGGCTACGCGCAGTACTTCCCGCTCGAGGCGCTCGCCGCGTACAGACGGCTGGCCGCGCGGGAGTCCGGCGCGACCGGCGGCCAGGCGGCCGCCCACTGACGCGATGCCCGCGAAAGGACCCTTCTGAGATCCATGCGAACACCGCTGCACATGGTCACCGACAACCTGAAGCACCAGGCCAGGAACGCGCTCCTGGGCAGGCGCCGGTATCCGTTCGTCCTCATGCTCGAACCGCTCTACACCTGCAACCTGGCCTGCCTCGGCTGCGCGGTGGAGCGGCACACGGGCAAGCTCAGGGACAGGCTTCCGGTTTCGGAGTGCCTCGACGCGGTGCGCGTGAGCGAGGCTCCCGTCGTTTCGATCTGCGGCGGCGAGCCAACGATCTACCCGGAGCTTCCGGAACTGATCTCCGGCATCATCGCTCGACGCCGGCACATCTACCTCTGTACGAACGCGCTGCTCCTGGACACGAAGGTGTTCGACCACGTGCCCCCGAACAAGAGGCTGACGTTGAACGTCCACCTCGACGGCATGCGGGAGACTCACGACTTCGTGTGCGCCCGGGACGGCGTGTTCGACAAGGCGATCGAGATGATCCGGGCGGCGAAGGAGCGCGGTTACCACGTCACGACGAACACGACCGTGTTCAAGGAAACGAAGATCGATGAAGTCGAGGAGCTGTGCCGCTTCCTGCGCGACCTCGACATCGACGGCATGCTGATCTCACCCGGCTACCAGTACGAGTCGGTGGACCGCGACATCTTCCTCACGCGCCAGGACACGGAACGGAAGTTCCGGCGCATCCTCGAGATCGCGGACGAGTACAAGCTGACATCGACCCCCATGTTCCTCGAGTTCGCGGCCGGGTTGCGGGACTACTCCTGCTCGCCCTGGAGCACCGTTACCCGAACGCCGCTCGGCTGGAAGGGGCCCTGCTACCTGATCGGCAAGCGCCACTACGCGACCTACGAGGAGTTCTGGGAGGAGACCGACTGGGACTACTGGGAGTCGCGCCAGGACCCGCTGTGCACGAACTGCGCGATGCACTCGGGGTTCGAGGCGTCGGTCGTGCGCGATCTCAGGAAGAGTCCGAAAGACGCGCTGCGCCTCGCCGCCTGGCACCTGTCGGGATGACGGCCGCGGCGGCCCGGCCCTGACGGGTGACGGTTCTCGTCACCGGCGGCACCGGGTTCGTCGGCGCGCACGTGGTACGCGCCCTGCTCGCCCGCGGCGGGTATCCCGTGCGCTGCCTGGCGCGGCCGGGCGGAGACCGTTCGAACCTCGACGGCTGCGACGTGGAGATCGTCGAGGGGGACCTGCGGGATCCGGCGAGTCTTCGGGCGGCCTGCGGGGGATGCGTCGAGGTCTACCACTGCGCGGCCGACTACCGCCTGTTCGTCCGCCGTCCGCGTGACGTCCATGCCTCGAACGTCGACGGCACCCGCCATCTGTTGGCGGCGGCTACCGAGGCAGGAGCGGAACGCATCGTCTACACGAGTTCGGTCGGCGCGCTCGGTCTGGAACCCGGCGGTCGCCCCGCGACGGAGACGACTCCCGTCAGCGAGGCGTCGATGGTCGGGCACTACAAGCGCAGCAAGTACCTCGCCGAGCGCGCCGCCGTCGAGGCGGCCGCGGCCGGCGCTCCGGTCGTCATCGTGAATCCGTCGACACCGGTCGGCGAACTGGACCTCAAGCCGACGCCGACCGGGCGGATCATCGTCGACTTCCTGAACCGGAGGATGCCCGCGTACGTCGACACCGGACTCAACCTGATCGACGTGCGCGACGTCGCCCGGGGCCACCTGCTGGCCGCGGAACGCGGCCGGGTGGGCGAGAAGTACATCCTGGGGCACCGCAACGTCACCCTGATCGAGATGCTGCGGATGCTGGCCGAGATCACCGGGCTCGAGGCGCCCCGGCTGCGGCTGCCGCACTGGCTGCCGGTCGGCGCCGCGGCGCTGGCGACCGGCTGGGCGCGGCTGGCCGGGGGCGAGCCCCGCGTAGCGCTCGACAGCGCGCGCATGGCGCGCCACCGGATGTTCTTCGATGCCGGCAAGGCGGTCAGGGAGCTCGGCCTGGTCCAGGGTTCCATCCGGGAGGCGCTCGGACGCGCGGTGCGCTGGTTCGAGGAGAACGGCTACGTGAAGGGGCCGCCGCGGTGATGGCGGCCGCCGGCCGGCCAGGTCGCACACCGGGTGCGCCGGCGCCCCCGCCGGCCTCTGGAGAGGAGACGGTCTACCTCGCGGCGATGAAGTCCGAGGCTTCGGCCCTGCTCCGCCGCGTCGACGGCGCTGTGCGCGTTCGGGACGGCGCGGCCGCTGTCGCTGTCCGGGGCCGCATCGGAGACCGGCCCGTCCAGGTGGCCGTCTGCGGCGTCGGCGAGCGGGCGGCGCGGCGGGCCGCCGAACGCTGCGTTCGCCTCGCCTCCCGGGGTTCCTGCGGCAGGGTCGTCTGGGTCGGCATCGCCGGCGCCCTGTCGCCGGACCTGGAGGTCGGCGCCCTGGTCGTCGGCCGGACCGTGTTGGCGCCGGACCAGCCGACCGTCGACCTCGACGAAACCCTGGTCGAGGCGGCGGCGGCCCGCGGTTGCCGCCGGGGGATCCTGGTCACGGCTCCGGGCCTCGTCGTTACCGCCTCGTCCCGCGAGGCGTTGTGGCGGCGTACCGGCTCTCTTCCCACAACCGCCGTCGACATGGAGAGCTGGGCGGCGGCCCGGGTGCTTGAGCGCGCCGCCGTTCCCTTCGCCGCCGTGCGTGCGATCAGCGACACGGCGGCTGACCGGCTTCCGTCCTGGCTCGAGCGCGCGTCGGCGGCCGGCGGCGACTCCTCAGTAGGTCCGGTCGTTCGCGGCGCTCTGATGCGTCCCTCGGCCCTTGTTCCCCTCGCGAAGATCCGCCTTCGGACGGCTCGCCTGGGCCATCGGCTGGCCGAAGTGGCCGCGGCTCTGGCCTGAGAGCTCGAGAAATCCATGAAAAAATACACGCCAAGTGTGTATTATCTTGGAATATATGCCGAGACCCTTGGTTACCCGTACCGCGCAGAAGTCCGTTGAGCTGGCGCTCACGCGTTTCCCCGTCGTGGCGACCGTCGGGCCGCGCCAGTGCGGCAAGACGACTCTTGCTCGGCAGCTCGTGTCTGCCGACTCGGCCAACTACTTCGACCTCGAAGATCCGGTTAGCCTGGCGCGACTCGAGAATCCGCGGACGGCGCTTCAGGATCTGAGCGGCCTCGTCGTCATCGACGAGGTGCAGCGTCGTCCCGATCTCTTCCCGGTGTTGCGGGTGCTGGTCGACCGCGACGACAACCCGGCGCGTTTCCTCGTGCTGGGCAGCGCCGGTCCCGACCTGCTGCGCCAAAGCGCCGAGTCATTGGCCGGGCGCATCGAGTACATCGAGCTCGGCGGCTTCGGAGTCGACGAGGTCGGCGTGGCCCGGATGGCCGAACTGTGGGTGCGCGGAGGCTTCCCGCTGTCGTTTCTGGCCCCGACGGATAACGACAGCGTGGCCTGGCGCAGGGCTTTTCTCAGGACGTTCGTGGAACGAGACCTGCCGCAGTTCGGTGCCGCGCTCGGCGTGCCGGCTCTGCACCGGCTGCTGGCCATGCTCGCGCACTACCACGGGCAGATTCTCAACGTCGCGGAACTGGCGACAGCTCTCGAAGTCGCCCAGGCGACCGTGCGGCGCTACGTCGACCTCCTGGAGCACCTGTTCCTGATCCGGCAGTTGCGGCCGTGGCGCGAGAACCTGCGCAAGCGGCAAGTCAAGCGGCCCAAGGTGTACCTTCGGGATTCCGGGCTCTACCACCAGTTGATCGGTGTGGGCACCATGGCTGCCCTGCAGACGCACCCCCGCATCGGAGCGTCCTGGGAGGGCTTCGTCCTGGAGGAGGTGATCGCCGAGTCGGCCCCCGACGAGGTCTACTTCTGGGCCACTCACAACGGCGCGGAACTCGACCTGCTGCTGTTGAAGCAGGGCCGGCGTGTCGGTGTGGAGATCAAACGCATCGACGCGCCGCGCCGAACCCGCTCGATGACGATTGCCGTCGACGACCTCAGGCTGGAGGCCCTGTACGTCGTGTATCCCGGCAGTACGAGGTATGCCATCGACGAGCGGATCACGGCTGTCCCGGCCGGGGAGCCGTTCTCGGTGTTTGAGGCTGAGGCGTTGTAGCGGGCTGGTCGGTGCGGAGAAGGGAAGCCGGCCTGCGGGCGGGCGCGTGCTCCTGGCCGCCTTCGGCGGCAGCGGGTCAGAAGACCCGCGTACCCAGCGCCCGTTGCGTTCGCGTCAGCGCTGCGGGTCGCTACGTCGACTCATGGCGGACCATGTCGTGTTCCGCGCGGTAAGGTACGCGCCGCACGACGCAATCTGCTTGACGGAGCCCTCGAATGCGATTCAGCTACTGGCCCGCCCCCACGATGCCCTGGTCCGACCTGCTGGAGATGTCCCGGCACGTCGAGGCGACGGGCTGGGACGGCATCTGGTACGCCGACCACTTCATGCCGAACGGCGACGACACGTCGGCGCCCTGGGCGGAGTGCTGGACCACGATCGCGGCCCTGGCCGCTGCCGTGCCGCGGGTGCGGATCGGTCCGCTGGTGACCGGCAACACCTACCGGCATCCGGCCGTGCTGGCGAAGATGGCGGCGACGATCGATCACATCTCGGGCGGCCGCGTCGTGCTGGGCCTCGGCGCCGGCTGGCAGGAGAACGAGCACCTGGCCTACGGCATCCCCTTCTACACGCTGGGCGAGCGGCTCCGCCGTCTGGACGAGGCCTGCCGGGTGATCAAGGCGCTCTATGGCCGGCGGAGCGCGAGCTTCGTCGGCGATGCCTACGATCTGATCGACGCACCGCTCGAGCCGAAGCCGGTCCAGGATCCCCTGCCGTTGATGATCGGCGGCGGTGGCGAGAAGGTGACCCTGCGGATCACGGCCCAGCACGCGGACGAGTGGAACGTCTGGGGCACGGTGGACATCCTCAAGCACAAGATGGCCGTGCTCGACGCCCACTGCGAGAACGTGGGGCGGGACCCGGCCGAGATCGAGCGGTCGGCGGTGGCGCTCCTGTTCCTGAGCGACAATGGGGCCGTTCTGGCCAAGGCTCGGGCGCGCGGTTCGGCGATGCCGTCGAACATCGGCGGCGTAGCGGAGATCACCGACGCGGTCGGCGCCTACCGCGACGCCGGTGTGGACGAGTTCATCGTGCCGGCGTTCAACCTGGGCGGAAAGGATCAACAGAGGGACGTTCTGGACCGGTTCATCGAAGAAGTCGTTCCCGTATTCCGCTGAAGACGAGGGCGTACAAGATCGTGCGACAGAGATCTCTCGTCGAAACGTCGCGTCTCCATCATGCATTGATCACGCAACGTCTATAGTTCCGGCGTCGTGAGCAGGAAGCGGGAGACCGGCGCGCCCGATCTTCGGATGTCTCCGGAAGCCATGCTGGCGCTGGCCGGCAAGGCCGTGGAGCTTGCGGTGGCGCGGATCGAGAGCCTGCCTGGCGAGAACGCCTGGGACGGGGAGTTCCAGGAAGGGCTCGAACGGATTCTGCTCGAGAAGCCGCCGGAGGAAGGCCGCCCGGCTGAGGAGGTTCTGGAGCGGGCAGTAGAGCAGATCCTCCCGATGGCGACCCGGCTGGACCACCCACGCTGCTTCGGCTTCGTTCCGTCGGAACCGACATGGCCCGGTGTGGTTGCGGACTTTCTGGCCTCCGCATGGAACGTGAACGCCTGCACCTGGCTGGTCGCGAGCGGTCCGAGCCAGGTCGAACTCGTCGTGCTGGACTGGTTTCGCCGCTGGCTGGGCTACCCCGACGGTGCAGGCGGGTTGCTGACCAGCGGCGGTTCCGCGGCCAGCATCGACGCCTTCGTGGCGGCCAGGGAAGCGGCTGGCAATCCCGAGCGTCCATCGGTGTACATGAGCGACCAGAGCCACGGCGCGCAGGCTCGTGCCGCGATGATCGTCGGCGTCAGGCAGGATGCCATTCGTCAGATCCCGACGGACGGCACCTTCCGGCTGGACATGGGGGCTCTCGCGCGTGCCGTGGCGGAGGACCGCGACGCGGGCTTCAGGCCCATGGCGGTCTGCGCCAATGCCGGGACGTCCAGCACGGGAGCGATCGATCCGCTGCATGCGATGGCGGATCTCTGCCAGGCGGAGGACACCTGGCTGCACGTGGATGCTGCCTACGGCGGCTTCGCGGCGATCACCGAGAAGGGCGGTGAGCTTCTCAGCGGCATCGAGCGAGCGGACTCGATCGGGCTGGACCCCCACAAGTGGCTGTTCCAGCCATACGAGGTGGGCTGCCTGCTCGTGAAGGATGCCCGGACGCTCGAGAGCGCCTTCGCCTTTCGCCCGACGGTTCTCCAGGACACCGTCTGGGGGGCGAACCATCCGAACCTGGACGACCGCGGCCTGCAACTGAGCCGGTCGTTCCGCGCCCTGAAGATCTGGATGTCGATTCAGACGTTCGGCCTGTCCGCGTTCAGGCGCGCCGTGTCGAAGGGGATGGAACTCGCCAGACGGGCCGAGGAGTACGTCCAGGAGAGTCGGACCCTGGAACTGCTGGCGCCGGCGTCGCTTGGCATCGTTTGCATGCGGGTCAACCCCGAAGGCGCAGGTCTGGAGGACGACACGCTCGAGGAGGTCAACCGGGAGGTTCTCGCTCGTCTCTTCTGGGACGACCGCGCGTTCGTTTCGTCAACGTCTCTCCGAGGGACCTTCTCGCTCCGGCTCTGCATCATCAACCACTCGACGGGTTGGGACGACGTGCGGGAGACGCTGGAGGCGATGGAACGGTTCGGCGAGGACGCGCTGGCAGCGTGAAGACCGTCGCGGGCCGCTTCTACGGGTAGTAGCCCGACATCGTCCGCACCTCGGCGCCGCGTTCGTCCACGTCGACCCGCACGACCCGGAACTCGCTCTCGGGCCTGCTGCTCGTCGACTGATAGGTGAGGAGGTAGCGGTTTCGCAGTTCCCGTTCGATCCGCGCGTAGATGGAGTCGAGTTGGCTGACCCCGTCGATGAAGAAGGCCTGGCCGCCGGTCTCTTCCGCGATGCGTTCAAGTACCCGCCGCGTCGTTCGGTCCGCGGCAGCTTCCCGGAGGCCGATGGCGTAGATCGTCACGCCTGAACGCTGCGCGGTCTCGAGCGCGCTCTCGAACGTGAACGAGCTGTTCTCGTCCCTGCCGTCGGACAGGAGGAGCAGCGCCTTCTGGCCGCTGATGCCGTCGAAGTAACTGAGAGAGAAGACGAGGCTGTCGTAGAGCGATGTCGTGCCGGTCGCCTTGAGGCCCGCCAGCGCCCGCGCGAGTTGGCCCCTGTCCTTCGTGAACCGGCTCTCGACCCGCGCCCGGTTGGCGAAGGCGAGGACCGCCATCCGGTCCCTTGGCTCGAGTGTGTTGTCGACGAAGCGCTGGGCCGCGGCCCGGACCTGGCCGATCGAGTCCTGCATCGAAGCCGACGTGTCGATCAGGAGGCCGGCGTGGAAGGGCGTGTCGTCGACCCAGTCGAATCGGCGAACCGTCTGCTGAACTCCGTCCTCGGTGATGCGGAAGCGATCCTGCTCCAGTTCCGGAATCGGCCGCCCCCGCTCGTCGACGACGCTGGCGAAGAGCTCGACGTACTGCACGTCGATTCGCTCGATCGGGTTCGGGCTGTTGATGAAGACGACGTCCTCGGTGCTGCTGCCGTCGGCCAGGAACGCGGCCGCGCGGAGGTAGGTCAGGTTCGGACCGTCGAGCACGATCGGCTGCACCCACGGCGGCTGGTAGAGCGTCGCGATCCGTTCTTCTCCCAGGAACAGTTCGAGGCGCTCGATCTCCTCGCCGTCCGGCACGGCGACTTCGACCACCGCCTGCGTGCTCTGCAGGTACTGCTCGCCGGACCGCGGTTCGATGAACCGGGCGCGGAATCGCTGGCCGCCGCGGTTGACCGACATCTCGTCCGAGGCGACGACCTCGCCGTCCTTGATGCCCTCGACGCGAATCCGGTGCTCGGTCGGGTGGGAGCCCAGGTTCAGTTCCACGCCGAAGGGCGGCCGCCGCTTGCGCAGGATCTCCCGGCCGTCGAGCGAGAAGGCGACGGCGTCGAAGTCGCCGATCGCATGGGTGGAGAAACGCACCATGCCGACGCGCAGGCGCTCATCCCGCGGCGGCACGAGGCGGAGCAGGCGCTCGCCGCGCGCCGCCGCCTGATTGGCTTCCGCGAGAGCCGGAAAGGTCTCCAGGATGGTCTTCCGCAGCGATTGCGCCTTCTCGAGGTTCGGAACGTCGATCGTCTCGTTGACGACGGCGAACTGCTGGCCGAAGACATCCTCGATCTTGAGCCGGATCTGGACCTCGCCGGGCCGGAGGTATCGCGTGAAGACCAGCGGGACGGCGTCCTCCTCTTCGCCGCTCGCGGGCAACTCGAAGCGGTAGCGGAAGGTCTCGAACAGGCTGTCGTCGCGGATCACCTCGCCCGTCATCTGGAAGCTGTGGTACTCGCGTTCCTGGAAGCTCCTGCGGCCGGCGCTCGGCCCCGGCACCAGGACCAGGCCGTGAGTCACGGTGCGTGTCTGGTTGCGGCCCGGGAAGTCCCACTCGAGGTCGACGTCGAACCGGGTCGCGTCCACCGGCAGGTCGGTGTTGAAGGCGGCGAAGGTCGCGAGCCACTCCTCGGGCGGCTCGGGCGGCCCGGACACCTCCTCGATCACCCCGCTGCTGGAGAGATCCCGCTGGACCGCCTGGGCGGCCCATCCGAACCACTCGTCCCCGCAGAGCACGGCGATGTTCGTGGTGGGCAGCCCGCGGCGGGAGATGGGGCGGCGAACGGCGCTGTCGTGCCAGAACACGTAGGGCCGGTTGCGGCTCGTGGCCAGGAAGATGACGACGAAGTGGCGCGCCGTGCGGTCGCTGCCGCCGTAGAACCAGATCTCCAGCTCGCTGGTCCGCGAAAGGCAGTAGGCGGCGGTCCGGCCGTCCGGAAGGACGAAGCGCCCCGGCGGTCCGTTCAGGAGGTAGAAAAGGGCTCGGGCGTCTTCCAGCGTGCCCCACTGGGAGAGGGCGGCGTCCACCCGGTCCTCCCACAGCACCTGCAACTCGTTGAGCGGCGTTCTCGGCTCGGGGTCGCGAGCCTTCCAGAAGGCCTGGATGAACGCTTCGCGGCGGTAGTCCTCGGGCAGGCTGACGAAGAACTCGCGCTCCTCGTCGCTGATCAGCGGGCCGACCCGTTCCAGCCAGCGGACGAAGCGGGTATCCAGCGGCCGCGGACTCGGGGCGTCCTGCGCGGCGGCCGGCGAGACGAGCAGCGCCGCGGCGAGTGCGGATGCGATCCTGGTTCGAGCGTTCATCGGCGTTTCGTCGTCCGATTCTGCAACGAATCGTTCCCGCTGCCGATTCCGCGATGGTGCTAGTGGCCCGAACGTCCGCGCTTGCGCACCGCTCGCGCGACGGAAACCAGCACCATCAGCCCGAGAACTCCCGCCACGAGGCCGAGGTCCTGCGTCAGCCACGTTCTCGGGCCGAGGCCGCCGACGACGACCTGATCGACCATCCGCAGGAACAGGAACGTCGCGGCGATGAGCAGCGGTGAGTTGTACTCCCGGAGGGCGACTGTCCGCCAACTGAAGCGGGTCTCCGGGGGCAGCCACAGGCGGGGCCGGGGCCAGAAGGCCGGCGTTCGCTCCGACCAGCGGCGGTGGATCGCACCGAAACGCTCGCCGAGGAACCTCTCCTCGGCGGCGATCACCCGTTCGTAGAGCAGCCAGTAGACGAGCAGAGCCACGACCACGAACCACCACGACTTCAGAGCGAGCGCGAAGCCCATCAGCACGAAGAGGTTGCCGAGATAGACCGGGTGCCGGCAGAGCGAGTACATGCCGGTCACGTTCAGGTGGCTTGCGCTCGGCGCCCTGACGCTCCGGGTGGAAGCGCCTGGAGGCGCGGAACCCAGCGCCGCCCACCGCACCCCGAGTCCGAGCAGCGACACGAGGAGACATAGCGCGAGCCAGCCCAGTCCCGGGTCCGCGGGCAGGACCGCTGACCGCCGTTCGAGGATCGCAAACGCCGCGGCGGGCAGCAGGAACACGACGAAGAGGCTCCGGTACCGGAACAGGAAGAGGCCCTGGTCGGCAAGCCGCCGGCTGTCGTTCATTGCCCGGTCCTGGCGGCCGCGGCAACACGGGCGGCCGCTTCCGGAGTCGTCAGCAGGACGTGCCCCTGCTCAGGATCGTGGTCGCGGGCGACCTCGACCAGGTCGAGCGGAGGCGAAAGACGCTCCAGGTTGTCCCGTTCGATGAGCAACCAGACGGGGCGGTCCGCGCGGGCGACGTAACGTCGCAGGGCCTTCTCGTCGCCCTGGTCGTGAGCCAGGGTGCCGCCGTGGAGGTCGACCGCGAACCGGCGGGTGTAGAAGAGAAAGGCGGCATCGGGAACAGGATAGATCGCGTACGGCTCGTCGGGTCCGGCCCACTGGACCAGGTCGGCGGAGAGGGCGCGGGCCGACTTGAAGGCGTCACCCAGCGGCAGCAACCGTACGGCGGTCACCGACATGGTGAGTCCGAGGCCGGTCGCGAGGCAAGTTATCAACAGGTCGGGTCGCCGCCGGGCCGCCAGGTACAGGCCGATCAGACCCGCGGCGAGGGGGATGGCGGCAACTGCCTGAAGCGAGGCGATGGTTCCTTCAGGGAGCGAACCGTCGGGAAGGTCCGCCGCCGCGCCCGGCGCCGCCAGCACGACGACACCGAAGAGAAGCGGCACGGCCGCCGCCGAGACGAGGAATGCCGTTCGGTAACGCGGCCAGCCGTCCCGGATCGCGAGTACGCCGTGGGCCGTGAGCATCGCGAGCGGCGCCGCGAGCGCGAGCAGGTACACGGTCCGTTTACCGCCGGACACGCTGAAGAAGACGAACGTGCTGGCGATCCAGACCAGGAGGAATCGGACCGCCCGGGCTTCCCGGCTTGCCGGATCGCGGTTGGAGCGGCGGAAGGCCGCGTAGATCGCGACCGGCGCCAGCAGCGTCCACGGGGCGAACGTGCCGGGCAGGGTCTGGAAGCAATAGTGCCAGGGCCGGGGGTGGTAGGTCGCCTCGGCGTACCGGGACACGGTCTGGTCGAGGATCAGCGCGTCGAAGTAGGACTTTCCGGCAAGCCACACCGCCGGCCCGAACCAGGCCAGGACGATCGCGGCCCAGAGCAGCAGGCCGCGTCCCAGCCGGAGATCGGCGACGCCGGCCCGGTCGCGCTCGAAGGCGAGCCAGGTGACGACCGCGAGGAGCGGCACGATCAGCCCGACCGGCCCCTTGGCCAGGGTGGCCAGGCCCAGGCAGGCGAAGAACAGCAGATTGGCGGCCTGGCCGCCGGGGCGCCGGGCCGGATCGTCCGAAGCCCAGGACCGGCCCCGGGCCCAGAACAGGATGGCGAGCAGTTCCAGGAAGGTCAGCGTCATGTCGATCTGGCCGACCCGCCCGTTCCACATGACCAGGGCCGAGGTCAGGAAGACCGGCGCCGCCAGCCAGGCGGTCTTCCGGCCGAACAGCCGCCCGGCGAGCGCGAAGACGACGAGCACCGAGCCGATGCCCGCAAGCAGCGACGGCAGGCGGGCCGCCACCTCGTCGACGCCGCCGCGCAGGGCGCCGACCAGGGCGATGTTCCAGAAGTGGAGCGGCGGCTTGTGGTCGTACCGCTCGCCGTTCAGGCGGGGCACGAGGAAGTGCTCGATCGCCCGCGGCTCGAGCAGCATTTCCCGCGCGACCTCGGCATAGCGCGGTTCGTCCGGGTTCCAGAGATCGCGGCTGCCGATGCCGGGCAGCAACACGGCGGTGGCTGCGGCGGCGAGGACGAGGTAGGGGAGCAGGCGTCCTCGCACAGATCGAATCCTGCCACAGGGCTGTTGCCGCGCCGCCCGTCCTCCGGCGGAGCGGGCGGCGATAAGGTAGCCGTTCCGTAGACAGGTCGTTGACAGCCATCAGGACGGAAGATGCCGGCCGGAAGGCCGGCCCACAGACAAGGAGAGAGGATTCAGGCGATGGGCCAGCTACCGAAGTCCGTGACGATCACGGACGACACGATGAGGGAGGGTCTGCAGATCGAGAGCGCCGACATTCCGGTCGAGGACAAGCTGCGGCTGCTCGACGCGCTGGGCGAGACCGGCGCCAGGGTGATCTCGATCGGTTCCTACGCGCATCCCAAGTGGACGCCGCAGATGGCCTGCATCGACGAGATCGCCGAGCGCTTCGTGCCCAGGCCGGGCGTCCGCTACACCGCGGCGATTTTCAACAAGGTCGGATTCGATCGGGCCGACCGCTGGTACCCGAAGCTCGACGTGCGGCAGCGCCGGATCGGCACCCACGTCGAACTCTGCGACACGTTCGCCCGCCGGAACTACAACGCGACCCAGGCGCAGCAGATCGAACGCATTCCCGCCGCGATCGAGATGGCCCGGGCGCGCGGCGTCGAGACCGGCGCCGTGGCGATCGGCAATCCGTTCGGATCGAACTTCGAAGGGTCTTTCTCGCTGGAGCAGCGGATGGACCTGCTGGCGCTGATGATCGACCGCTGGCAACAGGCCGGCTTCCAGGTCACCCGCTGTTCGATCATCGAGGCGATGGGCTGGAACATGCCGCACACCGTGCGGGAAACGCTCCTCGCGATCCGGGAGCGCTGGCCCGAGATCACGGACTTCCACTGCCACCTGCACAACACCCGCGGGGCCGCCATGGTCAGCTACTACGAGGCGCTAAAACTGGGCGTGCGCGAGTTCGACACCTCGATCGGCGGCATGGGAGGCTGCCCCTACTGCGGCAACGGCCGCGCCGCGGGTCATGTGCCGACGGAGGACTTCGTCGACTTCTGCCACGAGCTGGGGATCGAGACGGGTTACCGGCTCGACAAGCTGATCGAAGCGGCACAGATCGCGGAGGAGGTGGTCGGCCATCCGCTTTGGGGCCATGTTTCCAAGGCGGGGCCGCGGCCGCGCGGCGACGGTGATCTCTACCCGCGGCAGATGCCCTTCGTCGAGACGCTCGACGAGGCCTCCCACTTCCGTAACGGGTCGCCGGTCTACGCGGGTCAGCGCTCGCCCTGGCGGCCCGACTCCGCCCTCTACCAGGCATGAGCGCCGCGGCAAAGGGCAAGGGCGGGCACGTCCGCTACGAGGCGGACGGGCGGCCGCCGACGCTCCTCGCGGCGACGATGGGCCTGCAGTACGCGACCCTCTGCGTCGCCGGAATCGTGATCACGCCGGCGATCATCGTCCGTGCCGCCGGGGGCAGCGACGAGTACCTGGCCTGGGCGGTGTTCGCGGCCATCTTCGTGAGCGGCGTCACGACGATCCTGCAGGCGGTCCGTCTGTGGCGGATCGGCGCCGGCTTCATCCTGCTGATGGGCACTTCGGGGGCGTTCATCGCCGTCAGCATCGCCGCGCTGAGCCAGGGCGGACCCATGCTCCTCGCCAAGCTGGTCATCGTCTCGTCGCTGTTCCAGTTCCTGCTCTCCTCTCGGCTCCTGCTGCTCCGGAGGTTGTTCACGACGACCGTCACGGGCACGGTCATCATGCTGATCTCGGTCAGCGTGATGCCGATCGTGTTCGACCAGTTGACCCTGGTTCCCGAGGACGCTTCGCCAGCGTCCGCCCCGATCACGTTCGTCGTGGCCGTCGCGGTCATGGCCGGCTTCGGCCTTCGGGCCAGGGGGATCGGGCGGCTCTGGGCGCCGGTCGCGGGCGTCGTGGCCGGCTCGATCGCTGCCGCGTTTCTCGGGCTCTATGACTTCGAGCAGGTGGCCGCGGCGGCGTGGATCGGTGCTCCCGCAAGCGGCTGGCCCGGCTTCGACCTGTCCTTCGGGCCGGCCTTCTGGGCGTTGCTGCCGGGCTTCGTCATCGTGACGCTGATCGGCGCGGTCGAGACGATCGGCGACGCGGTCGGCATCCAGCGGGTGTCCTGGCGGACGCCGCGAGCGCCCGACTACCGGGCGGTGCAGGGCGCCGTCGCGGCCGACGGACTCGGCAACCTGCTCTCGGGCATCGCCGGCACCGTGCCGAACACGACGTACTCGAGCAGCATTTCGGTCACTGAACTCACGGGCGTCGCCTCGCGCCGGGTCGGGATGTGGATCGGGATCATCTTCATCGGTCTGGCTTTTCTGCCCAAGGCGCTCTCCCTGATCCTCGCGATTCCCGGTCCGGTCGTCGGCGCCTACGTGCTGGTGCTGATCGCGATCCTGTTCGTGCTCGGCGCGCGCATCGCCGGGCACGGGGGGATCGACTACCGCAAGGCCCTGGTGATCGGCGTGTCCTTCTGGATCGGCGTCGGCTTCGAGAACGACCTGATCTTCAGCGACCAGCTCGGCGGCTGGGCGGCGTCGATCCTGGGCAACGGCATGACTGCTGGCGGCCTCACTGCCATCGGCCTGACCGCGTTCCTCGAATCGACCGGCCCGCGCCGCCGCCGGCTCGCGGTCGAGGTGAACGCCGCCTCGGGCCCACGGATCGGCAGGTTTCTCCGGAGCCTTGCGGAACGGGCGCGGTGGACGCCCGAGGCCTGCGATCGCCTCTGGTCGGCGGGCGAAGAGGCGTTGCTCAGCCTGGTCGGCCTCGACGAGGAGGAGGGCGGCCGGAAACGCGACCTTCTCGTGGTCGCGAGAGTCGGCCGTCAGACGGCCGAGCTCGAGTTCATCGCGGTGGCCTCGTGCGAGTACATCGACCGCGGCGCGCCCGGTGGACGCAACATCGAAGACCGGCTGGTCGTCATGGCGCCCGATGCCCCCGTTCCGATCGAGAACGAGCTGTCGCTGCGGCTGCTGCGGCACGTGTCGACCTCGGTGCAGCACCAGCAGTACCACGACACGGACGTCCTCACGGTCACCGTCAGCAGCGACAGCCAGGAACCGACGGGTCAGGTGGACACGGCGGGAATCTAGGGGAGCGCATCCTTCCTGAGCGCTTCCTTCCTGTAGGATTCCGTAGCGGATGTGACCTCTCCGTGAAACGAACTGCGAGCCCCATACTCACGTGAGTCAGAACCCCCACCTGACCTTCGTGGAGGAGATCCTGCTTCTTCTCCTGGACGACGAATCCGGCGCGATGAAGCGTGTTGCGCCCAACGTGATGGAGCTCCTGGTCGCCGGCGCGATCCTGATGGACCTCGCGCTGCGCGGACGCCTGGACTGCGACCTCCAGCGGCTCGTCGTCGTCGATTCGACGCCGGTGGGCGAGGAGATACTCGACGGCCCGCTGGCGGAGATCACGGAGGCCGCCGACGAGGCCGATGCCCGCACCTGGGTGGTGCGGCTCTCGGCCCGCAGCAAGCAGGTCCAGGAGGCGGCCCTCGCGCGCCTGGTCGAGCGGGGAATCCTCCGGGTCGAGGATCGGAGTTTCCTGTGGGTCTTCGGCAGCCGTCGCTATCCGATGATCGACGACCGGGAGGAGCGGGAGGTCAAGCTGCGGATCCTCGACGTGCTCCTGAGCGACCGGATTCCTGCGCCCAGGGATGTCGCCCTGATTTGCCTGGCCGATGCGTCGAACGCCTTCCAGGTCATCCTGAGCCCGCAGGAGCTACGGCACGCCGCGGCCAGGATCGAGCTGGTGCGCGGCTTCGATCTGATCGGCCAGGCGATGGGCCGGGCGATCCAGAAGTCCGTTCAGGACATTGCCGCCGCGACGGCGACGGCGCATCATCCGTTCTACTGAGAACAAACAAGACCCGAAGAGGTGTGCAGGTGATCGAGAGCATCAAGATAGGAAAGTCGGCGATCGGGGGCGAGACGGTTGGCGACGTGACCGTCTGGGTGCCGGAAGGGCGGGTCGATGCCTCGAGCGCACCGGACCTGGAGCAGGCGATGACGTCCGGGATCGCGGAGGGCGGGGAGGCGGTCGTCCTCGACCTGAGCCGCACCCGCTACATGAGCAGCGCCGGCCTCCGCGTCGTACTCGTCGTGGCCCGCGCATTGCAGGCGCGCGAAGGGAAGTTCGCGGTCTGCGGCCTGAACGACGAAGTGAAGGAACTCTTCGAGGTTTCTGGCTTCAGCCTGATCGTGGGCATCGAGCCGGATCGCGACGCCGCGGTCGCCGCCGTCGCCGCCGTCGCCGCCCAGTAGTCGAGCAGACCGCCGCCCCTGCCTAGAGGGTCCAGCCGTCCCGGTAGGTCGGCTGGATGTACTCGCGCGGCACCTCGACGCCGTTCGTCACCTTCAGCTTCTTCGGGTTCCAGACGATCTCCTGCTGGCTGCGGACCGCCAGGTTGCCGAGCAGCGCGGTCTCGGTCATCGGGCCGGCGTGGTCGGCGAAGTTGGAGCCGTCGGGATTCGTCGTGCCCGCCTTGATCGCGTCGATCCACTGTTTGTAGTGCCCCTCGGTCCGCTCGTAGACCTGAGGGAGCGGGTTCTTCGTGATCTTCTCGTGCAGTTTGGACGGGTAGATCGTCGGCCTTCCGGCGTAGATGTCGGCCGTGATGACGCCCTTCGTGCCGACGAACATCTGTCCGCTGCGGCCGGGCGGCCACTTGCCTTCCCACACCTTCGGCATCTTCGGCGTCAGGTTGCCGTCGCGCCAGACCACCGTCATCTTCGGGCGGCCGTCGCGCGCCGGGTACTCGAACGTGATCCGGGTCGAGGCCGGCGCGGTCTCCTCGAACAGCGGCGTCGACTCCGCGTAGATCGACGAGGGATCCCGCAGGTCGAAGATCCAGAACGCCGCGTCCATCGCGTGGCAGGCGATGTCGCCGATGGCGCCGGTGCCGAAGTCCCACCAGCCGCGCCAGGCGAACGGGTGGTAGTAGTCGGGGTGGTAAGGGCGTTCCGGCGCCGGGCCGAGCCAGAGGTCCCACTTGACGTGATCGGGCACCTCGTGAACTTCCTTGGGGCGCTTGATCGCCTGGGGCCAGATCGGCCGGTTCGTCCAGTACTCGACCCGGTCCACTTCGCCGATCACGCCGCCCTCGATCCACTCGCGGATCAGCCGCGTGCCCTCGGCGGCGTGGCCCTGGTTGCCCATCTGGGTCGCCGTTCCGGCCTTGCGGGCCGCCTTGCCGACCATCCGCGCCTCGCCGATCGTGCGCGTCAGCGGCTTCTGGGTGAAGACGTGGAGGCCGCGCTCGAGCGCCGCCACGGTCATCACGGCGTGGGTGTGGTCGGCGGTCGAGACGAGCACCGCGTCGAGGTCGTCGTGGGCGTCGAGCATCTCGCGGTAGTCGTGGTAGCGCTTCGCGTTCGGATGCAGGTTCATCGTCTCTTCGGCGCGTTTCCAGTCGATGTCGCAGAGCGCCACGATGTTCTCGCTGGCGACGCCGGCGACGTCGCTGCGGCCCTTGCCGCCGGCGCCGATGGCCGCGATGTTCAGCTTGTCGCTCGGCGCCTCTTCACCGCGTCCGAGGACGTGACGGGGAACGATCATCAAGCCGGCGCCTGCGGCTGCGGCGCCGAGCACGCTGCGGCGGCTCAGGTCTTGGTCGGCCATGGGGGAGTTGCCTTTCTCGGTCGGGGTTCGTGTGCGGTAGGTTAGCGCATTCGATGAGCGTTCTCCGCATCGTGGGACTGGGCCTCGCCTGGTCGATCGGGCTCGCCGCTGTGCCGGCCGGGGCGGAGACGCGGGAGCATGGCAAGTCCGCCTACGGGGAGTGGCAGCACCACGGCGGCGACCACACGTCCAGCCGTTACTCGCCACTGACGCAGGTCGACGGCTCGAACTTCGGCCGGCTCGAGATCGCCTGGCGCTGGCGGACCGCGGACCACGAGGTTCCGCTGGACGTGTTGCCGGGCTACGACACCGGCTTCTACCGCTCCGTGCCGCTGATGATCGGCGGCCGTCTGTTCGCACCGACCAGCCTGGGCCAGGTGGCCCTGCTCGACCCGGCGACCGGCGAGCAGAAGTGGGTCTACAACCCGAAGACCTGGGAGCGCGGCGGCACGACGATGCGGCCCGTCGGCGCCCGCGGTATCGAGTACTGGACCGACGGCGAGAAGGAACGCCTGTTCGTCGCCACGATCGGCCGTCAGCTCGTCTCGGTCGACGCCGCCACCGGCCAGGCGGATCGCGCCTTCGGTGAGGACGGCGTGGTCGACCTGGCCCAGGATCTCGGCCCGGGCGAGTACGCGATCCGCCACGTCACCCATGGCGCACCGCCGATCGTCGTCGGCAACAGCGTGATCGTCGGCTCGAAGATCTTCGACTACTCGATCAGGAGCGACGCGCCGCCCGGCCACGTCCGCGCCTACGACGTCCACACGGGCGAGTTCAAGTGGCGCTTCAACACGATCCCGCGGGAAGGCGAGTACGGGGTCGAGACCTGGGAGAACGAGTCCTGGCGCACGGCCGGCAACGCGAACGTCTGGGCGTCGATGAGCGCCGACCACGAGCTCGGCTACGTCTACCTGCCGACCAGCACGCCGTCGAACGACTACTACGGCGCCGACCGGCCGGGCGACAACCTGTTCGCCGAGAGCCTGGTCTGCGTCGACGCGGAAACGGGCGAGCGCGTCTGGCACTTCCAGACCGTCCGCCACGGCATCTGGGACTACGACATCGCCTCGGCCCCGAACCTGCTCGACGTCGTCGTCGACGGCAAGCTGATCAAGGCGGTCGCCCAGGTCTCGAAGACCGGTTTCACCTACGTCTTCGACCGCGCCACCGGCGAGCCGGTCTGGCCGATCGAGGACCGGCCGGTGAACCACGAGTCGACGGTGCCGGGCGAGAAGCTGGCGGAGACCCAGCCGTTTCCGACGAAGCCGCCGGCCTTCGTACGCCAGGGCGTCAGCGAGGACGACCTGATCGACTGGACGCCGGATCTGCGCGAAGAGGCGCTGGAGATCGCCGAGAGGCTGGTGCTGGCGCCGATGTTCCCGCCGCTGATCGTCAGGGGCGAGGGCGGCAAGGAAGGCGTGATGGTTGTCCCGGGGGCGGCGGGCGGCGCCAACCACCCCGGAGCGTCCGTCGATCCGATGACCGGCGTGCTCTTCGTCGAGGCCCAGCACCGGCCCACCGGGATGTCCCTGATCGAGCCGGACCGGGCCCGCGGTCCGGACTGGCGCTACGTGATCGCCTACGTCGACACGGCGGGGCCGCAAGGACTGCCCTTGACGAAGCCGCCCTACCGGACGATCACGGCGATCGACCTGAATCGCGGCGAGCACCTCTGGCGGGTTCCCGTCGGTCCCGGCCCCAGGGACCATCCGGCGATCGCGCACCTGAACCTGCCGGACATGGGGACCACCTACATCGGCATGCCGGCGGACGGCGGCTTGCTCGTTACCCGCACGCTGCTGATCGGCTTCGTGGCCCTGCCCGACGAGGACAACCCCCGCACCAGCAGCGGCGGGTTGCTGCGCGCTTACGACAAGGCGACCGGCGAGGTCGTCGCGGAGGTGGAGACCGACGTCTGGTTCCACGGGCCGCCGATGACCTACATGCACGAGGGCCGGCAGTACATCGTCATCGCCGGAGGCGGCGCCCGCAATCGCCGGATTCCCGACGAGCTGATCGCCTTCGCGCTGCCGGAATCCGGGATCGGAGGTTAGGACGATGAAGATGTCAACGCCGCCCCGAAAGGTCGCCGGCCTCCGGCCGGCGGCAGATTCCAGGGGGCTTCGCCCCAGGCGGGCCGGCAGGCCCGCGCACCGACAACCGGACCTTCACCGACACCTGTCGGTGCGCCGGCCCTCTGGCCGGCAGCCGGCGCAAGGCGCCGGTCTCCGGGCTCTGTTCGCCGCGGTTACGTCCGTGCTGTTCGCCGCCCTGCCGGGGTCCGCCGCCGCAGAGTGCGAACCGCGAGAGGCCGAAGGTCCCGTCACCGTCGAGTCCTGTCCGATCGAGAACGCCGACTACCCCGTCGTACGGGCGGAGATGACCGTGCGCGGTTCGATGTCGGCCGTCATCGCCCTCCTGGCCGACACTGATGCCTGTCCGGAGTGGCAGGCCATGTGCGTAGAAGAACGCGCGACCGCACTCGACGCCCCCTTCCGGACCCTCCGGCAGCGCGTCTCGGGCAAGGGCATCAGCCGGCGCATCACGATGGACCGCGCGGCATGGTGGCGAACCGCCGACGGCGGCGTGGTCGGCGACATGACCGGCGCCGACGACCTGACCCCCGAGTTCAAGGGCAAGCGCGTCCTCTGCGTCCGCTCCCGCTGGTTCCTTGCCCCGGGCGAGGAGGACGGAACGGTCACGGTGGTCCAGAAGACCGTCAGCGACCCGCAACCGCCCTTCGGCATGGGCGCCGGGGTCGTGACGCCGCGTACGGCGAAGACCCTGCTCGAGACCTTCACGAACATGAGCGCCCGGCTCGCCGGCGGCCGGCACGGCGCCGGCCCGGCCATCGAGTCGCTGCCGCTGCTGGAGAACGGGCTGCCGGACGTAGGCGAAGAGTTCGCCCGCTGCCAGGCGGCGCGCAAGTAGAGCGACAGCTCAGCGGCCGGCGCTCTCCGGGCCGGCGAAGACGCCGTCGAGCACCGCCCGCACGCGTGGGAGCAGGGGGTACGTGTCCGGGTCCGAGTCCGCGGCGGTGTATCCGACCCACACGGCGACGACGTCTCGCTCCGGGTTGACGAGCAGGCCCTGGCCGGCCCAGCCGCCCTTGTAGATGTCGTTGTTGTCGAATACGAGGTCCCACTGGTAGACGTTGTGCTTCACGCCGGGCGGCCTGCCGCCGTAGCGGGCGTTCTCGAGCAGTTCCGGTCGGCCGCCGTGAAGCAGCAGTTCCACGTGCTCTTCGGACACGATCCGCTCGGATGACACCTTGGCGTAGCTCGGGGTGAAGAGGAGGCCGAAGCGGGCCATGTCCCGGGGGCGGGCCAGGAGGCCGCCGGAGGTCAGCGGAATCCCGTACCGGTTGGCGTAGATGGAGGCGTCCGCCTCGGCGCCGATCCGGGTCCAGACCTCGCGGCTCAGAGCGTCCTGGAACGGCATCCCGGTGACCTCCTCGACCAGCCAGCCGGCGACGAACGTGTTCGTGCCGCTGTAGTCGAATCCCTTGCCCTGTTCGGCCCAGCGGCCCACGCTCAGGGTCGAGAGCATCGTGTAGGGGTCGTCCGGCGTCTTCTCGCTCCGCACGGCGTCGCCCAGCGTGGCCTCGAACTGGTAGTAGCAGGTGCTCCGGTCGCTGTAGTCCCCGTCCGGACAGTCGACGCCGGACGCCATGTCGAGCACGTTTCGGACGGTGACGCCCTCGAAGTCGGAACCCTTGAGCGCGGGCACGTAGCGTTCGACGGCCTGGGTGGCGTCGACCAGCCCGCGGTGCTCGAGGATCGCCACCAGGGTCGCCGGGAGGACCTTGGTGACCGACCACCAGATCGGCTTCTCGTGGGGCTGCATCCGCGGATAGCGCTCGAAGACGATGTCGCCGCGGTGAACGATGACGATGCCCATCGTCGTCGAGCGTTCGCCGTGGAGGTAGGCGTCGAACGTCATCTCGCCGGCCGGCGTGTCGACCGGGTAGCCGGCGATCGCGGCCATCGGCCGAACCGCCAACGTGCTGACCGGGCCGTCGCGGTAGACGTTGACCGTCGGCACGATCTGGTGGAGGTTCCGGTTGCGCCAGGCCATCGCCTCGCCGGTCCGTGTCCACCAGACCTCGTCGGCGGGATCGGGCACGGCGCGGTGCTGGCGGAGGTTCTCCGCGACGGTCGAAGCCGGTTCGAAGGTCGGGGCGGCCTCCTGCGCGGCAGCGCCGGTCGCGAGGGTCAGTGAGAGGCCGAGAACGGTGAGGATGCTTCGTCGCATGGCGGCAGTCTAGGACGCCATCCGTGTTAGTCGAGCGTGCCCAGGTAGTGCCAGATCGCCTCGAACTGTCGCGTTGCCTCGCCGTCGAAGACATCGTAGAGCGCGGTGTAGCCGTCTTCGTCGACGAACTGGGGCATCTTGCTGCCCGGCAGGATGCGTTGCGGGTCCCGGAGGAACCAGTCGAAGTAAGGGCGGCGCAGGCGTTGCCGGACGAGGCGGAAGTTGATCGCTTCCTCGGAGCCCTCGCCTCCCAAGGCCTCCTCGTCGCCCAGGCCGTGGCAGGCGTGGCAGCCGAGGCGCTCGCCTTGAATGAGGTCGCGTCCGATTGCCGCCAGCTCTTCGTCGATCGGGTCCGTGTCGGGAGGCGAGGCGGCCAGACCGTGCTGGTGATGCAGGCCGGCGGCGAGCAGACTGGCGTTGCCGGCGAAGGCGGACGCCCGCCCCTGCAGGTGCGGTCGGGGACGAGCTGCGAGGCGGCCGGCCAGATAGTCCTCGATCCAGTCGCTGCGGAGCTTCTCGCCGGCCCAGGTCAGGTCGGGCGCGGCACCGTCGGGCCCGGAGGCGGCCGCACCGTCCCGGCTGTGGCAGGCGAGGCAGCCGCTCCGCTTGATCCAGCGCTCTGCGTACTCGATCGGTACGACGCGTGAGAGAGACGCGAGGTCGCGGCCGGCTCGCCGCGCCCGGCCCAGTTCGAGCGCCGGGGTGTCGGCATGCCGGAGCGACGCGGGCGGCAGGGGTTCCTCCGGCAGGTAGTCGTTGCCCCAGGTCACGCGCAGCGAGGCGTTGCCGGCGGACGGGCTGCGGTAGACGAGTTCGAGCGGATTGAGGCCCTTGCTCAGGCGCACCTCGCCGTCGGTGGACAGTGGAGCGTCGCCGGCGGGCAGTTCCTGCCGTTCGATGACCACGTTGCCGCCGATGCTCAGCCGAACGCTCCCCGAGCCGCTCACGCTGAAGCGGTACGAGTCGTTCAGGTCGAGTTCGACCGCGCCCCGGAACGTGGCCTCGAACGCACCGGCGTCGAGGAAAGGGCTTGCGGTCTGGTCCGCGGGGACGTAGAGCGCGAGAAGGCGCGCCACCCGGGCGTCGGTCGCGGCGCCGTCGGGCGAACGGAGGACGAGCGCCAGGCCGGATTGGTCGAAGTCGGCCGCCGCGTCTGGCGGCTCAGGTTGGGCTGTGGTCGCGCCTGCCCACGCCAACGCGAGGAGCGCGGCAGTGCCGAAAGGTGCGTGCCAGCGAGTGCGCAAGACGATCTCGCGGCCGCGTCAGTCGGCGCCCGCGAGGATCTCGGCGCCGCGCCGGGGGCCCGGTTCGTGGATCGTGCCGTGGACGAACTCCCGCATCCGCGCGCCGTCGTTGCTTCGCAGGTTCATCTCCAGGTGGAACTGCTGGACCGGCAGGATGTCCGGGATCTCGAGGAACACCGAGCGGCTGTCCGCGGAAAGGACGGCCGACCGAATCTCCAGGTCGTCCCGGCCCACGCCTTCCCCGAGCACGCGATAGTCCTCCGAGCCGTAGCTCGCCCGGCGCAGGTACTGCCAGATCCGCATCGAGTAGTTGCCCGCGTCGACGGCGAAGTCCGGGTCGAGTTCGGTGGTGAAGCGAACGACGATGCCGTCACGGGCGGTTTCGTAGGCCACCGGGATGCGCAGCGGCTGGTCCGTGCGCCGCACGCGGTAGAAGCCGCCAGGCTGGGTGCGGTCCCCGGCCCATGCGAAGAGTCCGCAGACGTAGAGGTGGTCGTCGGCGGGGTTGAAGCGGCCGCGAACCAGGCCGGTGGGCGCGGCGGCGACCGGCAGTTCGACGACCGCGGCCTGGCGCGGCGGGCCCTTGCCCCCTGGTAGCGGGGCTCGCGGAAAGGCCTCATCGAAGAGCACGGAGAACATCTTGCCGTTGCCGTAGGAGAGGTAGATCAGCGACTCGTCCAGCTCGCCCCAGCGCTCGCTTCGCACCCACACCGGCGCCGACGGCGAGCGGTCGACGTCGTGGTGGATCCAGGTCACCGGCTGGACGAAGTCGTTCGGGTCGCGGTCAGGTTCGCGCCAGGCCCGCATGTAGCCGTGGAAACTGTCCGGCTCGACCCAGTTGATCCGGTTCTCCGGGATCCAGTGCCCCTCCTGGTCGGTCACGATGACGCTGCCGTCCGGGTTGACCACCAGGCCGTTCGGGGCGCGGAAGCCGTTGGCGACGATGTCGGTGGACGAGCCGTCGGCCGCGACCTTGAGGATCGTGCCGTGCTGCGGCACGCGGGCATCGAAGTCGTGTCCCGCGCCCTTTGCGTAGTAGAAGTTGCCATTCGCGTCCGTCTCCAGGCCGACCGCGAACTCGTGGAAGTGGGCCGAGGCCTGGGCGTCGTGGTTGAACGCCTCGTAGCGGTCGGCCTCGCCGTCGCCGTTCAGGTCGTGCAGGCGCGTGATCTGGTCGCGCGAAGTGACGAAGATCTCGCCGCCGCGGGTGTTCACGCCGAGTGGTTCGTAGAGGCCGGTGGCGAAGCGCTTCCAGGTGACCGGCCCGATCTCTTCGCCGCCCAGTCCGTCGACGATCCAGACGTCGCCCATCCAGGTCGCGACCACGGCACGCCGGCCGCCGTCGAGGAAGTCGAAGCCGCCAAGGCGCATCCAGGAGCGGTAGGGGTTGTCGAGCGGCGTGGTGATCGCCTCGAGTTCGAAGGTTCCGCCGCGGCGGCCAAAAACGCGGCTCTCGGTCGTGACCGTCTCGGTCCAGTTCGACGGACCGCCCGCGGTCAGCGCCTCGAGATCGACGGCCCGCTCGACGCCGGCGGCCCTGGCCAGGAATCCCGCGTTCGACCGGCCGCGCAGCCCGATGACGATCTTGAAGCGGACCGGCTCGTCGCCGGCCGGGATGCGGACGCGGAGCTGATCGCCGTTGCCGTCGCTGCCACCTCCGGCGTCACCGGCACCGGCGACCCAGCCGATGCCGTCCGGCGCGCCGACCAGGGCCGCGACGGTAGGCCCGCTCCGTTCGCCACTTGCCGGGGCGTCCGGGCGCGGCGAACGGAAGCCTGCCGCTTCGTCGGCCGTCCAGGCGCGCCCGCCCTTCTGGTGCGCGACCTGGACCACGAGTTCCGCGTCCCGCGGCCCGACGTTCAGGGTCCTGCTGAACAGTCCGCCGCCCTCGGAGGCGCCGAGTTCCAGGATCTCCGTGTCGCCGACCCGATAGTGCAGCACCACCCGCGAACCGTGCAGGTAGTGACCGAGCCAGCGCGCGACGTCGCGGTCCTGCGGCCCGAATCGACGCCCTCCGCGGCCGACGATCCGCGTGTCCCGGAAGTCGCCGCTGGTGCGGGACCAGCCCGGCGCATCGGGGTTCGTGAACACGAAGTCGCCGACGAGCGCCGGCTCCACCACGTGCCTGCCGTTGTAGTTGATCGAGTTCCAGTCCATCAGGCCGGGACCGGTCCAGCCCGCGGCCCAGCGCAGCGTGTCCGTGTCGAACAGCAGGAACTCCGTGCCCTTGGCGACACCGCCCGCACCTTCGTCGACCCGGATCGCGATGCCCTTGTTCGCGTTGTTGCCCGGTTCGACGATGTAGGAGTGGACCTTGAAGGGCCCGTAGTCCATGTCGGACCACGGGTCGCCGGTCAACTCCTGGGCTCCGGCGGCGCCGGCGAGCAGGAGGACGGCTGCGACCGGCCAACTGGCAGTGATGAGGTGTCGCATCAGACCGTGCGATGGTAGCCGTGCGGGAGGACTGGTAAAACCCCGACGATGACTTCGCCTGCCGCACTTCGTTCAGGTGTGTCGTCTCTGACTCTCCTGGCCTTCGCCGCGTGCGCTGGATCCGCTCCTCTGCAGGTTAGCGAGAGCGGTGCGGGGGCGTACGAACCTGCGCTCGCCGCCATGGGCGGCGGCGCCGCTGTCGCCTGGTACGACAACCGCGACGGCAACGCGGAGATTTATCTGCGGCTGGTCGGCGTCGGGCCGGGAGGGGGCGCGGCCGATTCGGCCAGGAACGGACTGTCGCCGGAGGTCCGGCTCACGCGGTCGGGAGCCGAGTCCTACGAAGTGTCGATCTATCGACTGGGCGAGGGTCTGGCGGTCGCCTGGTACGAGAAGTCGGCTACCGGTGACCTGGAGGCCCGACTGGGTCTGTGGGCCGCTGAGCGAGGGTTCGTCTGGGAAACACCCGTGGAAGCGCATGAAGGTTCGAGCCGCAACCCGGTGGTGGTCGCGGACGGGGAGCGGGGCCGGGTCTTCTGCGCCTGGATCGAGCGGCGTGACGAGTGGGAGTCGGTCATGGCTGCCTGGTGGGGTCGGGACGGCGACATGCTGGGTGAGCCGCGCCGCCTGGGCCTGGCCGGCACGACGACCTGGAACCTGAACGCGGCGCTCGCTCCCGGCGGCGCCGCGGTGGTGGTCTGGGACGCGGCGGGGGGACGCCGGACGGAGGAGTTGTACATCGCGCGCGTCGACACCGCCGGCGTGCGCAGGGCGCGGCTGACCTGGGAGGACGGCCACGCCTCCAAGTACCCCGACATCGCCCTGGGTCCGGACCGGACCGCCCTGACCTGGTTCGACGAGAAGGACGGCAACCGGGAGGTCTACCTGTGGACCGGCTCCTGGGAGCGACTGTGGCGAGAGGCGGAAGCGGGTGCCGGAATCGATGACGACGCGCGGCGCGTCACGGAAAGTCCGGGCGAGACGATCGGCGCCTACATCGCGTACTCGGCCGCCGGTTCCGGCGGCTTCGGCCTCGCCTGGTCGGACGAAGTGGACGGCGGCCGGCAGATCTTCTTCCAGGCCCTCGATGCGGCCGGCTCTCCGCTCGCCGAACCGCGACGGCTGTCGAGCGGGGACGGCCTCAGCTTCGTTCCGGCGATCGAGGCTCTCGGCGAAGGCTTCGCGTTGACCTGGAATGAAGTACGCCCCGGGCCGGGCGGTCCACACGACGGTGACAGCCGTTCCGAGGTGTTCTTCGCCGAAGTGGGTCCCGATGGACGCTCAAGTGGCATAACCTCGCGCCCCTGACAAGGAGGGGATTGCGATGAAGAAGTCACTTCTCTGGATCGGCGCCGCGGTAGCCGGTCTCGTGCTGCTCGGTCTTGGCTACGGCATCGGATGGGTTAGCGGCGTGACCGGCGTCGGGCGTACCGTTCCGCTGGAGGAGCTCTCGGAGCGGGAGCGGGCGTTCGCCGAGCGGATGCAGAACGTCGACCTGGTGGGTCACTTCACCATCCAGAACATCTCCGGGCTCGAGGAGGTCGAGGGCGTCAGTCGCGACAAGAACCCGGAGCGTTACGAGATCGCGAGCGTTTCCAAGCTCGAAGGGGAGGGCGACCGCTGGCGGTTCGATGTCCGGGTCGTCTACATGACGGTCGACGTGACCCTGCCGGTCGTCGTCCCGCTCGTCTGGGCCGGGGACACGCCGATGGTCAGCATCACGGACTTCGAGCTTCCAGGCCTGGGCGACCAGTTCGGGGCGCGGGTTCTGTTCTACGACGAGCGCTACGCCGGAACCTGGGATCACGGACCGTACGGGGGTTTGATGTACGGCGTGATCGAGCCGGCGGGCGGCGAGTAGGGCAAGCGTTTCGGGCTCGACGCTTCGCGGCATCGCACGCCTTCTCCGCGGGTCAGAAGACCCGCGGCTACGGGCCGGCGCACCGGCAGTCGGCATGGCTGCAAGACGCCTACCAGGTGTCGATGTTTCGGCGCTTCTTGCCGTCGCGGACCGGGGGCGGCGGCACGGAGTCGAGCGTGCGGGCGATCCAGCGCCGTGAGTCGGCGGGGTCGATCACGTCGTCGACCGCGAACGAAGCTCCGGCGGTGAGAGCGCTGCCGCGCTCGTAGGCCGCGGCGACGAGTTCCTCGTAGCGGACGCGCCGCTCCTCGGGGTCCTCGATCGCGGCGAGCTCGTTGCGGAAGCCGAGCTTGACCTGGCCTTCGAGGCCCATGCCGCCGAACTCGGCGGTGGGCCAGGCGACGGTGAAGAAGGGCTCCTTCAGGTCGCCGCCGGCCATGGCCTGGGCGCCGAGGCCGTAGGCCTTGCGCAGCACGATCGTCAGGCTGGGCACGGAGATGTTCGCGCCGACGACGAACAGCCGGCAGCAGTGGCGGACCAGGGCGGTGCGCTCGATCTCCGGTCCGACCATCATGCCCGGCGTGTCGCAGAGCACGAGCACGGGGATGTCGAAGGCGTCGCATAGCTGCAGGAAGCGGGCGCCCTTGTCCGAGCCGTCGCTGTCGATGGCGCCGGAGAGGAACTCGGGGTTGTTGGCGAGGATGCCCAGCGGCCGGCCCTCGATGCGGACGAGAGCCGTCACCATGCCGAGGCCGAACTCGGGCCGCAGTTCGAGCACGCTGCCGGTGTCGGCCAGTGTGTGAATCACCTCCCGGATGTCGTAGACGCGCAGCCGGTTCTCGGGCACGATCCGGCGCAGGAGGCGCTGATCGGGCGCTTCCCAGTTCTCGGTGCGGCCCTGGAAGTAGGACAGGTACTGCTGGGCGACGGCCACCGCTTCCTCTTCGTCTTCGACCGCGATGTCGACGACGCCGTTCGGCACCTGGACGTCCATCGGGCCGACCTCTTCCGGCCGGAACACGCCGAGGCCGCCGCCCTCGATCAGAGCCGGGCCGCCCATGCCGATGCTCGAGTCGGCGGTGGCGATGATCACGTCGCAGCAGCCGAGCAGCGCCGCGTTGCCGGCGAAGCAGAACCGTGACGTGATGCCCACGATCGGCACCAGGCCGGAGAGCCGGGCGAAGGAGGTGAAGGTCGGCGTGTCGAGCGGCCGGTAGGTTTCGTCGCTGCGGCCCTGGCCGGCCTTGGTCGTCGAGGCGCCGCCCTTCCGCTTGCCGCCGGTGCCGGCGCGGCCGCCTCCTCCCTCGGCGAACAGCACGACCGGCCGCTTCCATCGGTGCGCCAGTTCGACCATCCGGTCCGTCTTCGGATGGTTGAGCGCGCCCTGGGTGCCGGCGAGCACGGTGTAGTCGTAGGCCATCACGACGCAGCGGTTCCGATCGTCGGGGAAGAGATCGCCGTTGATCGAGCCGATCCCGGTGACCATCCCGTCGGTCGGGAACTTGCGGATGACTTCTTCCTTCGGGAGGCCGGTGCCCGGGGTCAGCACGAGCTGTCCGTGCTCGACGAAGCTGCCCTCGTCGCACAACTGATCGATGTTCTCCCGCGCCGTCTGCTGCTTCGTGTTCCGCCGCTTCCGGACCGCGTCGGGCCGGGCCTCGTCCAGGGTCACGCGGTGGCGCTCGAGCACGTCGGCGAGATCGGGCCGGACGGCGTCGAGGTCGACCTCGCTCTCTTCGTCCCCCGCCGCGGCAGCCATGTCCCCTTCCTCGACCAGGGCCAGAACGTGGCCCTCCCAGACCGCGTCGCCGGCGGCCGCGCGGAGATCGCGGAGCACTCCGCCGACGTCCGAGCGGATCTCGTGCTCCATCTTCATCGCCTCCATGATGAAGAGGATCTGGCCCGCCGCGATCTCCTGACCGGGCTCCGCTTCCAGGCTGAGCACGGTGCCCTGCATCGGTGCGCGCACCGCGGTGAGCCCCTCGGGAACCGGCGTCGAGTCGACGGGCGGCGGTTCGGCGGTGGGGAGACTCACCGAGGGAGCGCCGGACTTGCCGTGGTCGAGCACCGCGAGCGGGTCGACGGCGTCGACCTTGACACCTGCCAGGCCCCGTCCTGCTTCGCCTGTCCTGCTTGCCTGGCACGGCCGGTCGTCGAGTTCGGCGGCGGCTTCGACCAGTTCGGTCAGGCGCTCGTCGACGAAGCGGGTGTGGACGTTCCAGGCCCGGACCTCGGCGTGCTTCAGCAGCGCGCGCAGGAAGGAAGCGTTCGTGTCGATTCCGTCGGTCCTGAAGTCGCCGAGCGCGCGGGAGGTCCGCGCCAGCGCGGCGCCGAGGTCGTCGGCCGGCGTGCGCCCGACGACCTTGGCCAGCAGGGAGTCGAAGCGGGGATTCGTCTGGTAGCCGGCGTAGCCGAAGGTGTCCGTGCGCACGCCCGGCCCGGAAGGGGGCTCGAAGGTGGCGAGGACGCCACCGCCCGGAACCACGCGGCCGTCCGCCGCCATCGTCTCCATGTTGACCCGGGCCTGAACGGCGTGGCCGCGTGGCGCGGCCGCGCCGTCCTCGCCGAAGCCCAGGTCGGCGAGGAGTCGGCCGCGGGCGAGTTCGAGCTGAAGGTGGACGAGGTCGACGCCGAATACCTCTTCCGTCACCGTGTGCTCGACCTGGAGCCGGGCGTTCGCCTCGATGAAGAAGAACCGCGCCTCGTCGCCGGGCCGCTCTCCCGCCTCGACCAGGAACTCGATCGTGCCCAGGTTGCGGTAGCCGGCGGCGGCAGCGAGGGTGAGGGCAGCGTCGTGGAGCGCCTGCCGAACTTCGTCGGCCAGCGCCGGTGCGGGTGCGATCTCGATCAGCTTCTGGTGGCGGCGCTGCAGGCTGCAGTCCCGGTCGCCGAAGTGGCGGACCTCTCCGCTGTCGTCCGAGGCAATCTGGACCTCCACATGGCGCACCGAAGTCAGCAGCTCCTCGACGAAGACGCCGTCCGTATCGAACGCGGCGCCGGCCTCCGAGACCGCGCGCCGGTAGGCCTCCTCGATCTCATCCGCGGTTCGGACGACTCTCATCCCGCGGCCGCCGCCGCCCCCGACCGCCTTGATCAGCATCGAGGCGCCGGTGGGGAGTTCCTCGAAGAAGGAGCGAGCCTGGTCCAGGCTGACAGGTTCCGAGATCCCCGGAACGACCGGCACGCCATGGCGCTCCGCGAGGTCGCGGGCCCGCGCCTTGTCGCCGAACAGCTCCAGCGCCTCCGGCGGCGGGCCGACGAAACGGATGCCGGCCTCGCCGCACAGGCGTGCGAAGCCGGCGCTCTCGCTGAGGAAACCATAGCCGGGGTGGATCGCGTCGCAGCCGTGCTCGTCGGCGGCGCGGAGCAATCGCTCGCCGTCGAGGTAGGCGGCGGGGCCGGCGCCGGCAAGCGCGGCCGACTCGTCCGCTCTCGACGCGTGGAGCGAGCGCGCGTCGTCCTCGGAGAAGACGGCGACCGTCGGGATGCCGAGCTCTGCCGCCGCGCGGGCGATACGGACCGCGATCTCGCCGCGGTTGGCGATCAGGAGCTTCATCGAAAGGACTTCCCGGACACGAAAGGGGTCGCTATCCTACGCGGCCATGAAAGTCCTCCGCACGCCCGACGAACGCTTCGCCAACCTGCCCGACTTCGACTACGAGCCCCGGTACACCGTCGTCCCCAGGGGCGACGGCGAAGGCGAGGGGCTCCGGATCCACCATGTGGAGGCAGGCCCGGCCGACGGTCCGCTGGTTCTCCTCATGCACGGTCAGCCGACGTGGAGCTTCCTCTACCGCCGGATGATCCCGGTGCTGGCGGAGCGGGGGATGCGGGTCATGGCGCCGGATCTCGTCGGCTACGGCCGGTCCGACAAGCCCACGGAGCGGGACGACTACACGTACCAGCGCCAGGTCGACTGGCTGAGCGCGTGGCTGCGCAGCAATGGCGTCGAACGCGCGACCATGGTCGGCCAGGACTGGGGAGGCCTGATCGGGCTCCGCATGGTGGCGCTCGACCCGGCCCGCTTCGACCGCGTCGTCGCCGCGAACACGGGTCTTCCCCTGCCGATGAATGTGTCGGAGGAGACGATGGAGAAGATCGCGAAGTTCCGGGCCGAGGCGCCGACGCCGACCATCATGGAGATGCAGCAGCAAGTCTCGCAGATGGGAACCGATCCGGCGGTGAAGTTCGCGTACTGGCAGAAGTGGACCTGGGAGACCGAGGACATCCCCGTCGGGATGCTGCTTGGGGGCATGGCCCACGGCGTGAAACTCACGCCCGCAGAGATCGCGGCCTACGACGCGCCCTTCCCCGACCCGTCCTACAAGGCCGGGATCCGGGCCATGCCGAGCCGGGTGCCGATGCTGCCGAACGACCCCTCCGTGCCGGCCCAGGTCGAGGCCTGGAAGGTGTTCTCGGAGTGGACGAAGCCGTTCCTCTGCGCCTTCTCGGACAACGACCCGGTGACGGGCGCGATGCGAGGGGTCTTCGAGGGGCGGGTCCCCGGCGCGCAGGGCCTGGCCCACGCGACGATCAGGGGCGGCGGGCACTTCCTCCAGGAGGGCCGGGGCGTGGAGCTGGCCACGACCGTCGCCGACTTCATCGACTCGACGCCGGCCGGCGGCTAGCTTCGTAGCGGCCGGCCTGCCGCCCTGAGCTACGATGCCGTCATGCTCGGCAGGACGCTCGATGCCCCGGCGTATCTCGACCGGCTGCGCGACGAGCTGGAGAGGATCGACGCGGCCGCGGTGGGACGATGGGCGGACCTGGTGTTCGACGTCTGGACGCGGGGAAGCACGCTCTACCTGATCGGGAACGGCGGCTCCGCCGCGGCGGCGAGCCACCTCAGCGTCGACCTGGGCAAGGGCACGGTCGCGACGAACAGCCTGCGGGACGAGGCCCATCGTCGGTTGCGGGTCGTCAGCCTGGCGGACAACGTCCCCTGGATCACCGCGGTCGCGAACGACCTGGATTATGAGCAGGTCTTCGTCCTGCAACTGATGAGCGCGGCCGTCGCCGGCGACGCCCTGATGGCGTTCAGCGGCTCGGGCAACAGTCCCAATGTCCTGGCCGCGGTGGACTGGGCGAACCGGCACGGTCTCCGAACCTTCGGTTTGACCGGATTCGACGGCGGCAAGCTGAAGGACCTCCAGCAGGACGGCGTTCACGTCGCTCTGGACGACATGGGCATGGTCGAGAGCATTCACGTGTGCCTCTTCCACTGGGTCGTGGACGACGTCTACGCCCGCACGCAGCAGACCGGACGGTACGCCTGAGGGCCGCGCCGTGGCAACGGTATCGGGCGGACGCCGCGTGGACCTTCTCGGCCGAGGTGCGACCTGGGTGCATGAGGTCGAAGGCCCTCCCGGCGCGCCGGTCCTCCTGCTGTTGCACGGTCTCGCGGCTACCGCGCTACTGAACTGGTCGACGAGCTTCGCCGCCCTGGCGCGCGGCTTTCGGGTCGTCGCGCTCGATCACCGGGGCCATGGCCGGGGGATTCGACGGATCGGCGCCTTCAAGCTGGAGGACTGCGCCGACGACGCGGCGGCGCTGGCCGACTGGCTGGGCGTGGAGCGGGTGATCCCGGTCGGCTACTCGATGGGCGGCGCGGTGGCGCAGTTGTTCTGGCGACGTCACCCGGACCGGACCGCGGGTCTCGTGCTCTGCGCGACGGGCGCCCGTTTCGGTGGGCCGCGAGCCAAGCGGGCCGCGTCGGCGCTCGGGCCGCTGCTGTCGCTCGCGGCTCGGGTGGCGCCCCAGTCGGTGTGGGACGACATGGGCGAGCGGATGCTCGAGAACGTCCAGGATCCCGGCCGGCGTCTGGCATTGAAGGAGGAACTCGCGACGACGGAGCCGGCCTCGGTCATCGAAGCCGCCGCCGCGCTCGCACGCTTCGACTCGAGCCCATGGCTCGGAGACGTCGACGTGCCCGCCGCGGTCGTCCTGACCGAGCAGGACGGGCACATTCCGCCCAGGTACCAGGCGCTGATGGCGGATGCGATCCCGGGCGCGGAGGTTCATCGGGTCGACGCCGATCACTACGCCTGCGTGGCCCGGCCGGACCGGTTCGTTCCGACGCTCTTCGCTGCCTGCCGCACGGTTGCGCTCCGCGGCTCACCGGTGCACGCCGTGCCGGCTGCGGTGTCCTGAAGCCGGCGCTCCGCGCCGGATGCCGGCGAGGGCGCCGGCGCACCCAGTGTGCGGCGCTAGCGGCGCGATCGCTTGCGCCGGCGCCGGCGCCGGCGCCGCGGCCGCGCGACGTGGGCCGGCTGCGCGGCGGGCTGGCGGCTGAGATTCACCATCCACTCCCACGCGACCCGGCTCCACGCGGTCGTCTGGTCGACCGCCCGGTCGACGAGGTCGTAGATGACGGGTACGACGAGCAGGGTGAGCAGGGTCGAAGTGGCCATGCCGCCCATCGTCAGCACCGCGATGGCGGCCCGGGCCTCGGAACCGGAGGCGGTGGAGAGCGCCACCGGCAGCAGGCCGCAGATGAGCGAGAAGGCCGTCATCAGGACCGGACGCAGGCGGGCCGGCCCGGCTTCGAGGATGGCATCCCGGCGTGAGCGGCCGTCCTGGCGGAGCCGGTTGATGTAGTCGATCAGCAGGATGCCGTTCTTCATGACCAGCCCCATCAGGACGAGGAGGCCGATGCCGCTCATCATGTCGAGCGGCATGCCCGCGAGCTTGAGGGCCAGGAAGGCGCCGATGAAGGAGAGCGGCGCCGACATCATGATCGTGATCGGGTGGACCAGGGAGTTGAAGAGCGAGGCCAGCACCATGTAGATCGCCGCGATCGCCAGCACGAAGGCGAAGAGCAGCGAGAGGCCCGTCTCGCGCATCACGACCGTCATGCCGCTGGGGACGAGCTGGTTCGGCGGGGCGAGGCCGATCTGGCGGCCGTACTCTTCGACGCGGGCGGCCAGTTCGGACTGCGCCGTGCCCTCGGCCGCGTTGGCGGCGATCGTGATCTCCCGGGAGCGGTTCTGGCGGCTGATCCGGACCGCGCCTTCGCCGAGGCGGATGTCGGCGACGTTGGTGATCGGAGTCAGTTGACCCGAGGCGGTGCGGATCTGGATCAGGTCCAGCTTGGCGGGCGTGTCGCGATACTCGGGCAGCACCTGGACTCGGACGTCGTAGCGTTCGCCGTCCTCCTCGAAGGTCCCCAGTTTCTCTCCGGCGAGCAGGGTGCGGATCGTGCGGCCGATGACCGTGGCCGGCACTCCCAGGTCGGCCGCCCGATCCCGATCCACGTCGACCTCGATCTGCGGCTTGCCGGTTTCCCAGCTCGTGCCGACGTCGACGAACGCCGGGTCGAAGCGCATCAGCCCGACCAGCCGCTCCGAGTAGAACTCCAGGTCTTCCATCCGCGGGCCACGCAGGCTGTAGGTGACGGCGCGCGCTCCCAACTGGTCGTCGCTGCCCGCGATCCAGTTGATCGGCGACACGGCGATCTCCTCGGCTTCCGGGACTCGCGCCAGCAACTGGTCACGGACCCGGTCCATGACCGCGAGCTGGCCGAGGTCGCGCTCGCGCTTGTTCGTCAACTGGACGTAGATCGAGGCGCGGTTGGGTTCCTGCCGGCTGCCGCCGCCGACCGTGGCGAAGCGGTTCCGGACCTCCGGATCGGCCGCGAGCACTTCCTCGGCACGTCGCGCCGCTTCCCCGGTGACGGCGAGCGGCGTGCCGATCGGCATCTTCAGCTCGACGTTGAACTCGCTCCGGTCCTCGGTGACGAACAGGTCGAACGGCAGGGTGCGGGCCACCAGCACGCCGCCCGCCGTCGCCACGACGGCGACGGCGAGGGTGACCAGGCGATGGCCGAGAGCGCGCCGCAGTACTGCCTGGTAGAAACGGTCCAGAGCGTCCAGGCCCCGGCCCAGAAGCCGGCTGACCGGATCCCTGCCCTGGCGGCCCGTCAGCACCCGGCTGCCCAGCATCGGCGTGAGGGTCAGCGCGAACACGCTCGAGACGCAGACGGCGATCGCCATCACCATCCCGAACTCGTAGAACCACTGGCCGACGGTGCCGGTCAGGAATGCGATCGGCACGAAGACGGCGCAGAGCGCGAGGGTGGTGGAGATGACGGCCAGCGTCACCTGACTGGCGCCCTCCTCGGCAGCCTCGCGGCGCCCCAGGCCCTGCTCGATCCGCCGGTAGATCACCTCCAGGACGACGATCGCGTCGTCGATCACGACGCCGATCGCCAGCGACAGCGCCATCAGGGTCATCACGTTCAACGTGAAGCCGGCCAGGTAGAAGAACGTGAACGACGCGATGACCGAGGACGGGATCGCCAGCGCCGAGATGAGGGTCGACCTCGGGTTGCGCAGGAACAGGAGGACGACGGCGACCACGAGCAGGCCGCCCCAGAACATGTTCGAGAACACGGAGTAGATCGAGTCCTCGATGAACACCGCCATGTCGCGGGTGATCAGAACCTCCATGCCGGACGGCAGGTTGGGCCGCAGGGCCTCGACTTCCGTCCGAACCGCTTCGGCGACGGCCACGGTGTTCGTCCCGCTGCGCCGCCGGACCTCCAGCGACACCCCTCGCTGCCCGTTGAAACGGGCGAGCGAGCGCTCCTCGGCCAGGCCGTCCTCGATCTTCGCGACGTCCCGGAGGTAGACGAGGCGGCCGCCGCGCTCGGCGGCGATCAGGGCGCCGAAGTCCTCGACCCGCTTCACGCGGCCCGAGGTGGTCACGGTCCACTCGCGTTCGCGTCCCTCGACGCGGCCGCCGGCCGTCTCGGCGTTCTCCAGCAGCAGGGTGGAGCGGACATCGTCGATCGACAGGCCGTAGCCCCCGAGCCGAACGGGGTCGAGCCAGATCCGCACCTCGCGACGGCGCGAGCCGATGATCTCGATGCTGCCGACGCCAGGCAGGCGCTCGAGCCGGTCCTTGACCATGTTCTCCGCGATCTCCGACAGCTCGCGGACGGAGAGCGGGCCGCCCAGCATGACGGAGAGGATCGGTGTCGCGTCGGGATCGAGCTGGATGACCACCGGATCCTCGGCGTCGAGCGGCAGTTCGGCGCGCACGGGCGCGACCTTCTCGCGCACCTGCTGCGCCTTGACGTCCACGTCGTAGCTCGTCTCGAACTCGACGAAGACCTGGGAGATCCCCTCCGAGGAGACGGAGCTCAGTTCGCGGATGCCCTCGATCGTGTTGATCTGCTCTTCGAGGATGTCCGTGACCTCGGTTTCGACCGTCTCCGGGGAGGCTCCCTCGAGGACCGTGGTGACGGTGACGAAGGGAACCTCGACGTCCGGGTTCAGGTCGACGTTGAGCCGGTTCAGCGACACCAGGCCCAGGACGACCAGCGCCAGGTTCAGCATGAGTGCGAACACCGGCCGGCGGATCGACAGCAGCGGCAGGTTCAGCATGGATGCCTCAAGGGACGTTCGGGAGCGAGGCGAGGGGCGAGTTCTCGCCTTCGCCGCCGGGCGGCGATTCGGCGGCGAAGATCGGCGCACCGTCGGCCAGTCGCTCGATCAGCGGGCCCGTGATCACCGCGTCGCCGGGTTCGGCGCCGCTCCTGATCTCGACCCAGCGGGGGCCGGCCGCCCCGACCGTCACTTCGATCCGGCGCGCCCGTCCGGCCTGGGCGCTGAACACGTAGGCGCGGCCGTCGCGGTTCAGCACCGCGGCGCGTTCGACGATCACGGCGCCGCCGGGGGTCCGCGGCCTGATCTCGGCGCGGACGAAGGCCCCCGCCTTGGCGCCGGGCACTTCGCTCTGAACCGGGGCCCGCACCCGGTAGGTGCGGCTCTCGGGGTCGATCCTCGCGTTCACCGAGGCGATTCGCGACTCGAAGGGCGCGGCCGCGCCCTCGACGATCAACAGGGCCGGGTCGCCGACCTGGACCGGCGCCGCCGCCGCGGCTGGCACGTCGAGCTCGGCGGCGAAGCCCGTCTGCTCCTGGATCGTGATGACGACCGAACCCGGGCCGACGATCGCCCCTTCGTGGAGCTCCCGTTCGACCACATGGGCGTGGTAGGGACTGATCACCGCGGTTCGCACGAGATCCTGTTCGGCGCTCTCCACCGCGGCGAGCTCCTGCTCGACGCGAGCCCTTGCCACCGCCAGGTGAGTCAGTTGCTGGTCGAGCTGCTGTGGCGGAGCGACCTGCTGCTCGGCGAGCCGCTGGACCCGCTCCAGCTCCTGGCGGGCCTGGGCGGCCTCGGCCTGAGCCAGGGCCAGACCGGCGCGCGCACGCTTCAGGTTCGTCTCGTACGGTCCTCGATCGAGCTGCAGAACGACGTCGCCTCTGGCCACCTGGTCGCCGACGTCGAAGTAGACGGCGGAGAGCCGTCCGGGGACCTCGGGCCCGAGTTCGGTCAGGCGGGGTGCGACGACGGAGCCGGAGGCCGTGACGAGGGCGTCGACCTGGCCGCGGCGCACGCGGGTGGTCGGGGCGGATTCGCTGCGGAGAGCCGAGGCGGCGCCGGACGCTTCCTCCTGGCCGGCGGCTCCGTTCGCGCCGCCGCCGCGGCAGCCGGCACTCGCCAGGCACAGCAGGAACAGCGCGCAGGCTGCGAGCGCCGCGCTTCCGGCCTTGCTGTTCGTGGTGTCCATGGCAGTTGTACTCCGTCGGACTGGTACGCTGCCGTTTGCCGCTTCAGGAATCATACAAGCGTCGGAGGACTCGCATGCGCCTCGCTTCTCCAGGAGTCACACGTCCCGCTTTCGTCGTTTCGCTGGCGATCCTGGGCGCCGTCGCCGGCGGTTCCACGCCGCTTGTCGCCGAGGACTTCGACCACGTCCACCTGACCGCGCCCGACATGCTGGAGGCGGCGACGTGGTACCAGGAGCTCTTCGGCGGCCGGCTCGGCAAGAGCGGTCCGTTCGACGCCGTGTACTACGGCAACGACATCCTGAAGGTCAGGGAAGGCGAACCGAGCAGCGGCAGCGGCGCCACCTCGCTCGACCACATCGGCTTCTCGGTTCCCGACGTGGCGGCGACGCTGCAGCAGTGCGAGGCCGCGGGCGGCAAGGTCGTCGGCGCCGCGCGCCATGTCGAGGCGGCCGGCTTCACCTTCGGCTTCTGCGAGGACCCCTGGGGCACCCGCATCGAGGTGATCGACGACATGGATCACGGCGGCGCGCCGGGGCTGCACCACGTCCACGTGTTCTCGGACGACGCGGTCGCGACCGCGGCCTGGTACGCCGAGCAGTTCGGCGGCGACGTCGTCCCGTTCAAGGGACTGCCGCCGCTGCATTCGATCCTGTACGACAACCGCGGCGACGAGACGTGGCTGATCGTCAACCAGGTACCGGGCGACCGCACCGGCACGGACGGCACGGTCGTCGATCACATCGGCTGGCACACTACTGAGTACGATCCCTGGCTCGAGCGGTTGCGTGCGGGCGGCGTGAAGTTCGTCGAAGAGCCGCGGGTGCTGGACGCCGGACACCGGATCGCCTTCATCGAAGGGCCGAACGGCACGAAGATCGAACTGGTCGAGTTGCTCGAGGAAGGAACTCCTTGACGCCGGTGGGAAGCCGGCGCCTGCGCTTCTGGCGGACACCCCTTTGTGCGGTCGTGGCGGTGTCCGTGGCCGGGCCGCTCGCGGCCCAGGAAACGGGCGCTCCGGTCGAACCGGCCCGCTTCCACCACATCCGTCTGAACGTGACCGATGCCCAGCGTTCGATCGACTTCTACCGGACCACCTTCGGCGTGATACCGATCAAGTTCCGAGGGGTTGCGGACGCACTGTTTACGGGGCACTCCTTCATCCTCCTGAACGAGGTCGAGGAGCCGCCTGACGGCAGCCAGCGGAGCGGCATCTGGCACTTCGGCTGGGGCGGGGTCGACCTGGCCAGCCAGTACCGCTGGCTGGTGTCCCGTGGAGTCGACATCCACACGCCGATCTACCGTCTGGGCCGGGGCCACGTGATCTACGTCAACGGACCGGACCGCGAGATGATCGAGGTGAACACGATGGGCCACCACCGCTTCGCCCACGTCCATCTGTTCGCGGCGGACGTGAACGAGACCGCCGCCTGGTACGAACGGCACTTCGGACTGCCGGCGCGGCGCACCGCCGAGGGCAATCCCCGGCCGGTCGGTCCGGATGCGGAGTTCGCGACCTGGGAGGAGTTCCACCGGGAGCACCGGGCCTGGTTCAACGCGTTTCGCACCGACAACGTGACCTTCATCATCTACAACCTGCCGGACTACGAGCCGGTGGCGCCCTGGTGGCCTCAGGACGCGTCGCCGCTGCTGGAGACGGAGCCCCAGCGGGGCCGGGTGATCGACCACTTCGCCTTCTCGTACCGCGACATCGAACCGGTGTTCGAGCGGCTGGAGGCGGCCGGCGTCGAGATCGTCGAGCCGATCGCCTACCGGCCGGAGTTCGACATGCGGAGCTTCTTCGTCATGGGCCCGGACAAGGTGGCGGTGGAGGTCGTCGAGGCGAAGCCGATCCCCGAAGGCCTCTGGGAGTAGGCCTGAACCTGCGGGACGGAAACCGGGTGCGCCGGCGTCCTCGCCGGCATCCGGCGCGGAGCGCCGGCCTCCGGGACTACCTGCTAGAGTCCGCCTGCCGACTCGGACAACTGGTTGGAAGCTGGAGGCGCGCATGAACCGCTCGATCGCTGCACTTCTCGTTCTTGGGACGCTGGGACTCGCTTCCGTGGCGGTCGCCGCCGACAGCGGGGAAGCCGTCACCTTCCACGAGGACGTGCTGGCCATCTTCCAGGAGAACTGCCAGACCTGCCATCGCCCGGGAGGCGACAACGTGGCCGGCATGGTGGCGCCGATGTCCCTGATGACCTACGAGGAGGTGCGGCCGTGGGCAAGGTCCATCGCCCGCCTGGTGCAGAGCCGCGAAATGCCCCCCTGGGACGCTTCGGACCACACCGCCGGTGTCTTCCTCAACGAGCGGACCCTGACCCAGCCGGAGATCGACACGGTCGTGGCCTGGGTCAAGCGCGGCGCGCCCAAGGGCGACCCGGCGAAGGGCCCGGCGCCCCGCGAGTGGGAGGACACGGGCGGCTTCCTGATCGGCAAGCCCGACCTCATCGTCTACATGGAGGAGCCGTACCATGTCGGCGACGACGTGGAGGACGAGCAGCCGAACTTCTACATCACGCTGACCGAAGAGATGCTCCCCGAGCCGCGCTGGCTGCAGGCGATCGAGTACCAGCCGGACGCCGAGTTCGTTCATCACATCACCGGCCGGGCCCTGACCCCGAACGAGGACGGTGAAGTCGACGTGCTGAGCGAGAACACCTTCTCGCTCGGTTCGATCGCGGCCGGAGAGGATCCGACGATCTACCCGCCGGGCTTCGGCAACCTGCTGCAGGCGGGCATGGTGGTGCGCCTCAACGTCCATTACCACAAGGAGCCCGGTCCGGGCTCCGGGGGCTACGACCGTTCGGCGGTCGCCTTCCGGTTCCATCCGGTCGGCGCCGAGGTCAGGCACAAGGTGACCTGGAACACGATCGGCGCCGGCGCCTTCGAGATCCCGCCCGGCCACGGAGGCTGGCGCGTCGGATCGTCCCGGATCTTCGAGAAGGACACCGTGCTGCTGTCGCTCCACCCGCACATGCACTTCCGCGGCCAGAGCATGAAGTACACGGCGTACTACCCCGGCGGCGGCACCGAGGTGCTGCTCGACGTGCCCGAGTACGACTACAGCTGGCAGACGAACTACATCTACCGGGAGCCCAAGGTGCTGCCGGCCGGCACGCGGGTCGAGATCGAAGCCGTCTACGACAACTCCGAGACCAAGCTCGACGAGTACCCCTTCCTGGACATCGGCCGCGCGGTCGACTGGGGCGCCCAGAGCACGGACGAGATGATGGCGCCCTTCCTGGCCTGGACCTATGTCGAGCCGGAAGACGCGGCAGCGATCCGGGCGGCGGGCGCCGCCGGATCGACCGGCGGCGGCGAGTAGCGCTAGTCGGGCGGCCGCTCGGGACGGTAGAGCCTGCCGCCGACTTCGAGTTGCCAGTCCAGCATGCGGTCGCCGTCGAAGATGTACCGGCCTTGTGGTGTCAGGCCGGCCAGGGAGTGCGGCAGCCAGAGCCGGTCGTCCTCCCACATCTCGTCGTAGGGAATCGAGTCCAGGTCCGTCCACAAGGGCGTGGCTTCCTCTGTTTCCCGGAGTTCTCCCCGGTACCCGGAGGCCGTGAACGCGTAGACGTGAATGGAGTAGCCGTCCACGAACTGGAACAGGTTCTCGCCTCGGTACTCGAGTCCGGAAGGCGTAACACCCAGCTCCTCCTCGACTTCTCGGACAGCGCAATCGATGGGTTCTTCGCCCGGCTCGAGGCGGCCGCCGGGGCCGTTGACCTTGCCCGCTCCCAGGCCCCGCTTCTTGCGGATCAGGAGGACCCGTTCCTCCTCGAGGACGAAGGTCAGCGTGGCCTTGTCGACGGCGCGCCACGATCGCCAATCGATGTCGGCGACCTTCCTCTTGCCGGCGGCGTCGCGCACGGCCGGCATCGTAGCGGAGGGGCGCCGTCAGCGGACCGAGCCCCGTGCGACAGGTGCCATAGACTGCGCCACTCATGAAGTTCGGACTCAGGTACTGCAACACGGGACGCTACGCCGATCCGGGCCTCGCGGTGGAGCTGGCGCAGGCGGCGGACGAGGCCGGTTTCGAGTCGATCTGGACCGTCGAGCACACGGTCGTTCCGGGCGGGTACGAATCGGCCTACCCCTACTCGCCGGACGGGAAGATGGCCGGCGGACGGGACGACTTCGACCTGCCCGACCCGTTGATCTGGATGGCGTTCGTCGCCTCGCAGACACGGCGGATCCGCTTCGGGACCGGCATCCTCATCGTGCCCCAGCACAATCCGGTGGTGGCGGCCAAGCAGGTCGCGACGCTCGATCATCTGACCGGGGGCCGCCTCCTGCTGGGGATCGGCGTCGGCTGGCTGAAGGAAGAGTTCGACGCGATCGGCGCGCCCTTCGCCGACCGCGGGCGCCGCACCGACGAGTACATCGAGGCGATGCGCGAACTCTGGGGCGCCGAACGTCCGACCTACCACGGCGAGTTCGTCCACTTCGACGCCGCCTACTGCCGGCCGCAGCCGGTCAATGGCAGCGTTCCCATCATCGTCGGCGGCCACTCGAAGGCCGCCGCGCGGCGGGCCGGCAGGTTGGGCGACGGTTTCTTTCCCGCGCGCGGGGCCGCCGCCGAGCTGGTCCAGTTGGCGCGCGACGTAGCCGCCGAACACGGCCGGGACCCGCACGCCCTCGAGATCACGACGGGCATCGGTGAAGACCTGTCCAGCCTGCGCTTGCTCGCCGAACTCGGGGTCGCCCGCGTTCTCGTGCCGGTGGCGCCGATGCCGGGCATGGGGTTGCACCTCGGCCGGCCGGAAGACGCGCAGACGGTGATGAAGAAGCTCCTCGATGCCGCGCCTTAGGCCGGACAGAACTCTGACGCGACGCGCTGGCTGCGCAGCGGCAGTTGCCCTCGCGATCCTCTTCCTCGGGGGATGCTCCGGCCCGGCGGCGGAGCCGCCGTGGCACTCGGTCCACCTGACCTGGCAGGGCGACACGTCGACGACGATGACCGTCAACCTGGTCGTCGAAGCGGATGGAGTCGGCGAACGGCTGCCCCGGTCCGCAAGCGTCGAGTGGCGATCGTCGGGGTCGGAGGGCGAGCCGCGGACGATCCCGGGCGAAGCGCTCGAGATCGGCGGGGTTCCGGACGTCCGCGTGTACCGGTTCCCGTTGCGCGGCCTGGAGCCGGGCGGTCGGTATGACTTCGACATCCTGCTGGACGGGCGGTCGGCCGGGCCGGTGCGCAGCTTCCGCACCATGCCCGAGGAGGGTCCGGTGCGGCTGGCGGCGGGCGGCGACGTGGGCGCCGAACCCCTCTCGCTCGCGCTGCTGACCGAGGCGGCGCGGCGGTCGCCGGACCTGCTGGCGATCGGCGGCGACCTCGCCTACGCCAATGGCCTCGTTTCGAGGTGGCCGCGTTGGCGGACGTGGCTCGAGTACGTCACGGAGGCGCTGGTCACGCCCGAGGGCCATACCGTCCCTCTGGTGCTCTCGATCGGCAACCACGAAGTGAACGTGGGCCGTGAGGGCGGCGTTCCCGCGTCCTCGCCGCCTGAGCAGAAGGCGCCCTTTTTCTTCGCCCTGTTTGCCCAGAATCAGGGCGGCGGAGATGCGCCGGGGGACGGTGGAGCGACGTACTTCCGGCGCGGCCTCGGCTCGGTTGGCGTTCTCTACGTACTGGACAGCGGGCACCTGGTGTCCCACGAGGACCAGGCCCCCTGGCTGGCGGCGCACATGGAGGCCGACGCCGAGTTGCCGAACCGGCTCGGCCTGTACCACGTTCCCCTCTACCCGGCACATCGCTCGTACGAGGCTTCCGCCGAGGGTCGGGACGCCTGGGAGGAAGTCTTCCACCACGGTCGGCTGACCGCGGCGTTCGAGAACCACGACCATGTGCTGAAGCGCAGCCATCCGATCCGGCTCGGAGAAGTCGTGGCGGAAGGTGAGGGCGTGCTCTACCTCGGCGACGGCTGCATGGGAATGGACGCCCGTACCGTCGATCCGGTGGAACGGTGGTACATCGAGCGTTCGGCCAGTGAGCCGCATTTCTGGATGGCCGAGCTGTCGAGCGAAGGTGCGGTCTTTCGCGCCTTCGACGAGGACGGCCGGTTGCTCGACTTCGTGACCACAGGCGACGTTGCGCCGCCGCCGGAAGCGGAAGTCACTCTGCCGGAACTCGACAGGATCGTCGAGACGCCCTGAGGCGCGGTCGGGTCGATTCTCGCTTTCCTCGCTTCTTCATCGGGGGCGGCAATGCTCCGCCTCGACGACTGGTTGACCCGAATCGACCGCTCGTCTTCTCCCTCCAGAGGCGGGTGGGGAGTGACGGCCGCAAGCCCGGCTGATCGCTCCCCATCCCGGCCTCACCTTGTTGCGTGGCGCAGACTGGAACGTCGCTGGTACCGGCCAGAGCCGGGCTCGCGACTCGCGGCACGGATGCCCGCTGCACAAACTGCCGGTGCGCCGGCCTTCTGGCCGGCTTTGCTCGCAGTCGTGACTTCACGATGAACGACAGAACCCATCGACGGATCTTCCTGCCTATCGGTGTGCAGCGTTGCTACCGTACGGCCTCGCCAGGTGGAGCGAAGGCGTGATTGGGCCGACCGGCCTTGGGGGAACGACGATGGAGAAAGGCATACGGGAACTGCTCGACGACAAGGCCTTCAGGGACTACGCGGCCCTGACGAAGGAGCGGGATTTCAACGCCTTCGACGTACTCCGGTACAGCGGCTACGAGATCCGGCACAGCAACGTGCTCGCGTGGCTGCTGACGCCCGGGGAGACACACGGCGTGGACGATGCCTTCCTCAGAAGTGTCGGAGAGTGCCTGCGGAAGGAGAAGCACAGCGGAGAGTTGAAGCAGCTCGACGTGGCGGCCGGGTTTTCTGCCGAGCGGGTTCGCGTTGAACGGGAACGCGACTACGTCGACGTGATGGTGTTCTTCGAGAAGCCTCAGGTCCTGCTCGTGGTCGAGAACAAACCAAGCCTGCGTACGTCAGATCATGTGAAGCAACTCCGAGGGTATGTGGAGGAGCAGCGCGCCCTGGTTCGCGAGCAACCGTCACGCCGACCGACTCACCTTCAAGGACACCTTTCGTCACGCGAACAAGCACTGCCTGCTCGGGACGGACGCCTGCGAACGATGGTTCAGGTACCGCGACAACCGAATCGACACGGCTCACGACTACGGCGAGGGGTTCGCCGAGGCGACGCTCGAGCTGTTGCCGGACTTCCTCGTCGACGCCGAGGCGCTGGCCGTCGTGATCGGCGGGAAGTATGAAGTTTGAGCCCGACTACTCCGAGATCGTCAAAGAACTGGCCACGGAACCGGGGTAACTCCAGCGATGCCTAAGGTCCGGGACGCCATTCGAGCCGTAGAGCGGGATGGCTGGCGACTGGTTGCCACCAAGGGAAGCCACCGGCAGTACCGGCATTCCGTGAAGCCCGGAAAGGTGACTATCGCTGGTAAGCTGAGCCACGACTTGCCCCCGGGGACCTGGAACAGCATCGTCAAACAGGCTGGACTCAAGAAGTGAGTAGCTCGTGAAGTACACGATCGTCATCGAGAAGGCGCCGAACAACTACGCGGCCTACGTTCCCGATCTGCCGGGCTGTGTCGCGACGGCCAAGACTCGAGGCGAGGTCATCCAGCTCATGCAGGAGGGCATCGCCTTTCACCTGGAAGGTCTGCGGCAAGACGGAGAGCCAGTGCCACCGCCTCGAGCCACGGCCGTTGAGGTGGATGTGGCGTCAGGCGCAGCCGCCTACGGCTAATATGAGGCAGGCTTGGCGGGCGAATTCGCCATCGCCGCCGCGCTACTTCGAGATCCTCGCTTTCCGCTCCTCGCCCAGGTAGCGGTCGCACCAGTTCAGCATCTCCGCCACGATGTGGAGCACCGACTCCCGGGCCGCGTAGCCGTGGGACTCGTGAGGCATGGTGACGTAGCGCACCGTGGCGCCGTGGCCCTTGAGTGCCTGGTAGTAGCGCTCGGACTGGATCGGGAAGGTGCCGGAGTTGTTGTCGATCTCGCCGTGGGTCAGCAGGATCGGCTCGTTCACCTTCTCCGCGTGGAAGAAGGGCGACATCGCCGCGTAGATGTGCTGGGCCTCCCAGAAGGTCCGGCGCTCGTTCTGGAAGCCGAAGGGCGTGAGCGAGCGGTTGTAGGCGCCGCTTCTGGCAATGCCGGCGGCGAAGAGGTCGGAGTGGGCGAGCAGGTTTGCGGTCATGAAGGCGCCGTAGCTGTGCCCGCCGACGGCGATCCGGTCGCGGTCGGCGACGCCGAGTTCGACGACCTTGTCGATGGCCGCGGCGGCGCTCGAGACGAGTTGTTCGACGTAGGTGTCGTTCGCCGTCTCGCCTTCGCCGACGATCGGCATCGTCGGCCCGTCCAGGATCGCGTAGCCCTGCGTGAGCAGCAGCAGGTGGGAAGAGCCGCGCAGGGTGGTGAAGCGGTGGGGCGAGCCGGTGACCTGGCTTGCGGCGTTGGGGTTCGTGTACTCCCGGGGATAGGCCCAGAGCAGCATCGGAGGGCGGTCTCCCTCCCGGTAGCCGGGCGGCAGGTAGAGGGTCGCCGACAGGCCGACGCCGTCTGCCCGTTCGTAGGTCAACAGCCGCTTCTCGACCTGGCGGAGGATCGGCGCCGGGTCGCTGAAGTCGGTCAGGGCGCGCCGGCCGCCTGTCGAGACGTTGGTCACGTAGTAGTTGGGCGGCTCGGTGGCGCTCTCGCGGCGGGTCAGGAGCGAGCCGCTGTCGGCCGATGCCACCGCGACGGCCGTCTCGTAGGTACCGGGCTCGCTGCGGAACAGGCGCTTCGTCGCCAGCGTGTCGAGATTCAGCCGGTCAACGAAGGGCAGGTCGCCTTCCGGCGAAGCGCCGCGGCCCACGAGGTAGATGTCGTCGCCGTCCTGGAGGATGGTCGCGCCGGCGGTGCCCCCGCCGGGCCGCTGCCAGGGGAAGCCCGGGTCGCCGTAGCGGTCTTCTGCGCTGCGGTCGAACAGCGGCCTCGGTTCGTCGCCGCCGACGTCGAGCAGCGCCGTGCGGGTCCAGCGCGTCTCGCGGTCGTACTCGTTGACCAGCGCCGTGCCGTCCTCCGTCCAGGCGATACCCGAGAAACGGTACTCCGTCCGTGTCAGTTCCCGCGGTTCGCCGTCGAACGGCGCGTCCAGCGTGAACACGTAGTCGCGATGCGGCACCTCGGCCTTCGGGTCGCCGCCGTCCTGGGCCTCGCTCCAGACCAGCGTGGCCGGTGCGGTCGGGTTCCAGCGGTGGCCGCGCGGCCCGGTGGGAACGCCGCCGATCGGTACCGCGTCGGCCAGCGGCAGCGTCGCGATCGTCGCGACCTTGCCGCCGTCCCGGGTCCACACCTCGACCGAGCGGGGGAAGCGGCTCGCCGGGTGCAGCCAGGAGAAGGGGTGCTCGATCCTTTCGACGAGCACGTGCCGACTGTCCGGAGCGCCGGAGACACGGGCGTACAGCCCCGGTTCGCCGATCGCGGTCCGCGTCCCGCGGGCCAGGTCGACGGTCTCGATCCGGCTCGTGAAGTGGTACTCGAACAGCGCCTCGTCGTGCGCGTTCGCGAGCAGGTCCTGGTAGGTGCGCACCGGCGACAGCCGCCCGTCGTGCTCCTGGATGTTCGGGCCGTCCGGCTGCCGCGGCGGCGACGGCGGCGCGCCCCTGGCCGGCACGCGGAACCGGCAGAGCACGCCGCTCGAGTCGAACAGCCACTCGCAGGGATTGCGCCAGGTGGCGTTGAGCGAAGCCGATGTCAGCGCCCGGCGCTTGCCGCTGGCCACGTCGACGACCCAGAGTTCGATCCCCGTGTCGCGGAGCACGGCGTAGGAGAGGTGGGAACCGTCGGGCGAGAACCGCGGCCAGCCGATCGTCGTCCCGTGAGGCGCCTCGATCCGCAATCCGTCGTCCGGCGCCGCGTCGTCGTCGAGCCGGCGGATCGTCAGCGCCGCCGTCTCCGGCGCCCGCCACGGCCCGCTGTTGCGCGGATCGATCCGATAACCCGCGAGCCGCTCCAGCGGCCGCGCCTGCCACGAGATCGGCGGCATGCTCCGGCTCTCCATCAGCACGACGACGTCCCGCTTCGGCCCGACCAGCACGGCCGGCGTCGGCGGCGCGTCGAGAATGTCGACGATCTCCCGCGGCGGCGTGAGATAGCCGCCGGCAGAGCCTGGGTGGGGCTGTGCCGCGGCCGCGCTGGCGAGGGCAAGAGCGCCGACCAAGGCAGCAATCGAGAGCTTGGATGTCATGGCTGTTTCCTCCGGTAAGGTCGGGCGAACGATATCGGCTGGTTGCAGGCGACACGGTTCATGCAGAAGCTCCTGCATTCGCTCCCCGACCGACAGGCGATTGGGCAGAAGGTCAGCCAGGCCAGCGGGAACCTGCTGAACACGTCCGTGCGCCGCACTGAGGTCAAGAGGCTCAAGGACTCCTTCGGCGAGCACGAGGAGCTCCGCGAGGATGTCACGCAGACCAGCGCCAGGCTGTTTGAGCTGCGGCAGCGCGTGGCCGCGGAAGTGATCGAGGCGGTCGAGGACTACGTGAACCGATTGGCGAGTTCGCCCAAGGACTTCGACAGGTCGGTTCGGAGGTTTCGGATCGAAGTCAACCGATTCGATGGGACCGTTCAGCGAATGGAGGCGGCGGTCACCGGTGCTCGGAAGATAGGGGCCCGCGTCGGTTTGGCTGGCGCGACGGCGGGGGTTGGCCTAGCGGCGTTCGGACCGTCGGCGGTCGTAGCGTTGGCGACAACCTTCGGCACGGCGTCGACTGGAGCGGCCATCTCCACCTTGTCCGGCGCCGCGGCGAGCCAGGCCGCCTTAGCCTGGCTCGGCGGTGGCGCACTGGCGGCCGGCGGTGGCGGGGTCGCGGCCGGCAACGCGCTCTTGGCGCTGGCCGGGCCGGTCGGCTGGACCGTCGGTGGTCTCGCACTCGTGAGTTCGGGTGCCTTTCTGGAAGCACCGGAGCTTCAGCAGGGAGCACGGTCGCTACCACATTCCGAGTGACCAGCACTCGCAGCTTGAGGAGCTGCGTCAGACCGGTCGGATAGAGGGCCTTTCCGACCGGTCCGCCGCCGCGGTTCAGCGTCGAGTCGAGGGCCTGGAGCGCGAGACTGGTCGTCCGACCGGTGATGTGATCGCGTCAGGAGAGGCCAGCTACGCGGAGGTTCAACGAGGGCGAGTTCACGACACGCTCAAGGGCGGCGAGGAAAGACTGGCTCGGCAGAACGAGGATCGCCGACTCGCTGCTCCTGCCGAACACGGCCCGTCGTTGGCCGGTCTAGGCAGGGCCACCGCTCTCGGTGCCGCGGCTGCTGGCGGCGTCGGCCTTGCACAGGCGGTCTGGGTGGAGTGCCGTGAGGGCAAGAATCCGTTCCGGGGAGAATTCTCGGCCCAAGATTGGCAGGACGTTGGCGTCGTGGCCGTGCGTGGCGCCGCCGGCGGTGCGGTCGCTGGAAGCGGGGTCTACCTTCTGACGAACTCAACGGCGTTGGCGGCACCCTTCGCCGGTTCACTCGTCAGCGCCCTGATGGGCATCGGAGTTCTCCTTCGGGACCATCAGGCTGGTGCTATCGACGCCGACCAGTTCGTCGAACTGTCTCAAGTCGTCGCCTTGGAAGCTGCGGTCGTGGGTCTGGCGGCCGCAGCGGGACAGACACTGTTTCCGGTCCCGTTGCTCGGCGCGGTGCTCGGAAGTCTGGCAGGCGGATTCGTCGTATCGGCTCTGAAGGAGGGGCTCGGCGAATCCGCGTCCGACTTGACCGCAAGGCTCGTCGAATCCGAGCGGTGCGCTCTTGACCAGCTTGACGAGAAGTACCGCGCCTGTGCGGAACGGTTGGCCAGCTGGTTTGGCAACCTAGAGCGCCTGGCAACCCGCGCATTCGACACGGAGCAGAACACGACGTTGTTGTTGCAGGCCAGCGTCGAACTCGCGGAGGCCGCAGGTGTGCCGGACGAGCGCATTGTCCGCACGACCGGCGATGTCGATGAGTTCATGGGTTGAGGTGGAGGTGGACCCGCTACACGACCCGCTGGAAGGTCTGTCGCCGCCTCTGTACTTGGCGACTCTGGCCCTCGTCGATGGAATGAGCGGTGCGGAGGAGCAGCATCTCCGTGATCTGGCGGCGCGGATGGCGATGCCGGCCGAGACAGCCTTGGCGGTGTCTGCATGGGTGAGTGACTACGATGCGCTCCTTGAACGTCTGGAGACGTTGGTCAGCGAGTGAGTGAAGGTCTGTGCCTACCGCCCGGACCGGCTCCGCGTAGTCAACTTGCGCTCGGCTTCCAGCAGGGCGTCTTCCTGACTCAGGGGCCGCTACGCCGCCGATGTTGGGTCAACCTGCCAACAGGTCGGCACTCGTCGGCAGTTCCCGGATGGCGGCGCCGCGTCGCCTGTCGGCCTGGACGAGGTCGAACTGGGTCTGCAGGTTGAGCCAGAACTGTGGCTCGACGTTGAACCAGTGGCCGAAACGCAGCGCGGTGTCGCCGGTGATCGACCGCTTGCCGTTGATGATCTGGCTAACGCGGTTGGGCGGCACTCCGATGTTGCGTGCGAACTCCGTTGGCGTAACGTCGAGTTCGGCTAGTTCATCCTTCAGCACCTGACCCGGATGAACGGCTCTCTTCAGCATTTCAGGCTTCCCTCAATGGTGGTCAACGACTCGACGCGGCCGGATCCGGACGGGGGACCAGCGTGATTGACGCTGTACGTCAAGAGTACATCGGGATCTGAACGGGACTTCACCTGAAGGGACGCATCGTTCGCTAGCATCCTGCCTCCGCCGCTGTCGGCGGGCCAGCGACGAGGAGGAACCGCCGTGAACTCGCGCCTTGAACAAGCGATCGAGGCCTTCGCGGCCATGGACATCGAGGACGCCGAGGATCCGCGGGAGACGCTCGCGCTCTCGCAGCGCGACATCCTGCGGGAGTACGCGCCGGCCTACGCGCGGTGGCTCGACGCGCACCCGGAGGCGGACGAGGGCCTCTTCCCGGTCGAGCGGGAGTCGGTGGACGAGCAGCGCGAGCGCATGGCGGCTCTCCGGCCGGCGCCGGACGAGGACGTTCGGCGCTGGCTCCGGATCCTGCGGTACCGGGAGCTGATCCGGGTCGCGGTCGCCGACTTCAGCGGCCTCGACGACTTCGCGGAGACGACGCAGAAGATCTCTCAGGTCGCGGATGTCTGCGTCCAGCGCGCGCTCGATGCGACGGATCTCGACAAGGAACCGTTCGCGGTGGTCGCCATGGGCAAGTGGGGCGGCCTGGAGGTCAACTACAGCTCGGACATCGACGCCCTGTTCGTCGCCTCGGACGACGTCGACCAGGAGGCGCTCCACCGGCTGCAGCGGCAGGCGCCGAAGTTCATCCGCCTGATCTCCGACAATACGGGCGACGGTTTCGTCTTCCGCGTCGACATGCGGCTGCGCCCCGAGGGGAAGATGGGCCCCCTGGTGCGGACGGTGAGCCAGTACCTCCGCTTCTACGAGCGCTACGGGATGAACTGGACGTTCCAGGCGCTGATCAAGGCGCGCTTCGCCGGCGGCGACGCGGCCGCCGCCAGGGCGCTGATCGACGGTACCCGCCGCTTCGTCTTCGACCCGGAGAGGTCGCCGGAGACCCTGCTGCGCGAGGTCTTCGAGATGAAGCAGATGATCGAGAAGTCGCTCCGCTCCAAGGGCACCGAGGTCGGCAACGTCAAGCTCGGCGCCGGCAGCATCCGCGACATCGAGTTCATCGTCCAGTTGCTGCAGCTCTACCACGGCGCCGCCAACAAGAGCCTGCGCTCACCGAACACGTTGCAGGCCATGTCGCGGTTGCGGGCGCACCGCGTGATCACCCAGGACGAGTACGACCGGTTGCGCGAGGCCTACATCTTCCTGCGCGTCGTCGAGCACGTGCTGCAGCTGGAGCGCGACCTTCCCGTGCGCCAGCTTCCGCGCGAGCCGAAACAGTGGGCGACGTTCCAGTGGCGCGTGGCCTTCGCACTGCGCCAGCCGCTTGACACCCTCGATCTGGGTGGCCGCTACGAAGAGACGTCGGCGGAGGTGCGCCGCATCTTCGGTGAGTTCTTCGACGAGACGATCGAGTTCCTGGAACGCAAGCACCAGGTGCGGGAACGCTGCCCGGACCTGCCCGCGGAAGTCATCGACGAGCACTTCCGGCGCCTCGAGAGCGCCTACTTTCTCGCCCACCCGGTGGAGGAGGTGGCGCGCCACGTCGAACTGATTCACGAACTCGACGCCGAGCGACTGTGCCGGGTCGACGTTCGGCACGTCGGCTCGACCCGCCGGGTGACGGTGGTCGCCAACGACTACCAGGGAGAGTTCGCCAAGATCTGCGGCCTGCTGGCGGCCTACGGCCAGTCGATCCTGAGCGGCAGTTCCTACACCTACCAGGACGCGGGCGACACGGAGTTCTACCGGCGGCCCCGAAGGGCGGAGCGGCGTCGTTCGACGCGGCCCGGCGGCGGGCGCGGCCGCCAGCGCCGGCGCAAGGACCAGAGGCCGCGGCCAGCGGCGCACGGCCCCACGCGCATCGTGTACTCGGCGGAGGTCCAGCCGGCGCCGGCCCACGCCTCCCGTGTCTTCTCGTGGACGGACTTCGAGCGGGACCTGAACAGGCTTCTCGGACTCCTGGCCACGGGTGACGCGCAACGCGCCAACGAGGAACTGACCCTGCGCGTGATGGAGACCGCCCGTCTGGCCGATCCGGGCGCCGACGCGGAGCAGGTCATGCCGCCCATCTCGATTTCGGTCGACAACGAGTCGGACGAGCACTGCACGATCCTCGAGATCCGAAGCCCGGACAGCTTCATGTTCCTGTTCGAGTTCTCCAACGTCCTCTCGACCCGCGACTACTGGATCGACAAGGTGGAGTTCGACACGGTCGACGGCGAGGTACGCGACCGCCTGTTCGTGACCACCCGGAGCGGCGGGAAGATCGAGGACCGCATCGGCGTCGACCACCTGCGGTTGACCGTGACGCTGATGAAGCAGTTCGCGCGGCGGCTGGCGGTGGCGCCGAACCCGCAGCTCGCGCTGCGGCAGTTCGGGGCGCTGATCGACGCGGCCTGCAAGCAGGTGGCCGACCCGACGCAGGCCCTCGCGTCGTCACTGGACGAATTGGCGCGCGTCCTGGGTGCCGGCACCTGGCTCTGGGAGGAGTTCCTGCGCCGTCAGCACGAGAACCTGATGCCGCTGCTCGAAGGCATGGCCGACCTCGACCTGGGCGCCGGACGGGAGGACCTGGAGCGCCGCCTCGATGCCGCGCTCGAAGCGCGGGAGGAGCCGGACGAGGCGCTCAACCGCTTCAAGGACGACGAGATCGGGCGGATCGACATGCGCCACCTGACGCGGCGGATCGAGCGGTTCAGCGATTTCGGCGAAGAACTCTCGACGCTCTCCGATGTCGTGCTGACGCGGGCGGCGACCGAAGCGGTCGCGGAGACCGCCGGCGACAAGGCGGAGCCCGGAGTCTGGTGCCTGTGCGCGCTCGGCAAGTGGGGCGGGCGCGACCTGGGGTACGCGTCGGACATCGAGTTGATGTTCGTCTGGGACGCCGAACGGACGCGGCTGGTCCAGGCCGGCGAGTTCTACGAGCGGGCGGCGCAGCGGCTGGCCCGTCTGATCCGCGCCAAGCGCGACGGGATCTTCGAGCTCGACTGGCGGTTGCGGCCGGGAGGCGCTTCGTCGCCGCTCGCCGCCTCGTTCCAGCGCTTCGCCTCCTACTACAGCGCCGACGGCGAGGCGGACCCGTACGAGCGCCAGGCGCTGGTGCGGCTTCGCACCGTCGCCGGCGATCCGGACCTGGCCGCCCGCGTCGAGACGCACCGCCAGGAGTTCGTCTTCGATCCGCGGCCGCACGATGTCGCACGGATCCGGCATCTGAGGAACCGCCAGCGGTCGGAACTCGTGACCCGGGGCACGACGAACGCGAAGTTCAGCGCCGGCGGCCTGCTGGACGCCGAGTACTTCGTCCAGGTGCGGCAGATCGCGGCAGGCGCCGGCGACCCGGAGGTGCGCCAGACGAACACCCTCGACGCGCTCGCCGCGCTTCATGAGCGCGGCCACCTGCCGGCTGAGAAGTTCGAGCAGATCGGCGAGGGCTACCGGTTGCTGCGGGCGGTGATCAATTGCCTGCGAATCGTCCGCGGCCACAGCAAGGACCTCGTGATCCCCGCGGCGGACACGAGCGAGTTCCGCTTCCTGGCGAGGCGGCTCGTCAGCCTGGGCCAGTTGCCGGACGAGGAGGGCGGCTGGGACCGGATCGCCGAACGGATGGCGGCTCTTCGGCGCCTGTTCGACGGCCTCTCGGACTGACGAGAGCGGAGCCGGCCTGGCGGCCGGCGCGTGTTTCCGGCCGCCTGCGGCGCGTGTTCACCGCGGGTCAGAAGACCCGCGGCAACAGACCCGCGCACGCAGTGGGGAGACCGGACGAAGAAAACGCGCCGGGGAGCGAAAGCTCCCGCGGCGCGCTCTCCGCAGATGCGATGCGGCTGATTCAGCCGATCGCGACGTTGCCCGTTTCGCCCGTGCGAATGCGGATCGTCTCGTCGAGCGGCATCACGAAGATCTTGCCGTCGCCGACCCTGCCGGTCTTGGCGCCTCTCGAGATGGCGTCGATCACGATGTCGACGTAGTCGTCGTTCACCGCGATCTCGATCTTGAGCTTGCGCAGCAGTGCGCCCGCTTCCTTGTGACCCCGATAGACCTCGGCGACGCCCCGCTGGCGGCCGCGCCCCATCACGTTGGTCACGGTCAGGAGGTGAATCTCCTTCTGTTCCAGGAGATCGAGGACCTCCTGCATCCGGTCGGGCTGAACGATTGCCACGATGTACTTCATGTCACTCCTCCTTCGGCCCTAGTCAACCAGGGTGTAGGCGTTTTCGCGGTGGTCGGTGAGGTCGAGGCCGATCCGTTCCTCGTCATCGCTGACGCGAAGGCCGACGATCAGGTCGACGATCTTGAGCAGGATGAAGGAGACGACGGCGGCCCAGACGATGGTGAAGAGTACGGCCTCGATCTGGGTCCAGACCTGCGCCGCATTGCCGTAGAACAGGCCGTTGGCGTCGTTCTCCGGCACGGTGTCCGTGGCCCAGAGTCCGGCGGCGACCGCGCCCCACATGCCGGCGACCCCGTGGACGCCGAAGACGTCCAGCGAGTCGTCGTAGCCGAGCTTGCCCTTCAGCCAGGTGACGGCCAGGTAGGCGAACAGGGAAGCGCCGGCGCCGACGCCGATCGCGCCGATCGCGCTGACCGAGCCGCAGGCCGGGGTGATCGCCACCAGTCCGGCGACGGCGCCGGTGATGACGCCCAGGAGCGTCGGCTTCGAATCGCGGATCCAGTCGATCAGACCCCAGGCGGCCGCGGCAGTGGCCGTCGCCACCTGGGTGACGACGAAGGCGTTGGCTGCGGAACCGTTCGCCGCCAGCGCGCTGCCGGCGTTGAAGCCGAACCAACCGAACCAGAGCAGGCCGGTGCCGAGAACGGCGAAGGGCAGGTTGTGGGGCGGGGATGTATGCACGGGATAGCCGCGCCGCCGCCCGAGGACGATCGCCGCGACCAGGGCGGAAACACCGGCGTTGATGTGGACCACCGTGCCGCCCGCGAAGTCGAGCGCTCCCTCGCCGAATCCGAAGAAGCCGCCGCCGCTACCCCAGACCCAGTGGCAGACCGGTGCGTAGACGACCAGCAGCCAGGCGCACATGAACAGGCAGATGGCGCTGAACTTCATCCGCTCGGCGAAGGCGCCGATCATGAGCGCGGGCGTGATGATCGCGAACATGCCCTGGAAGATCATGAACAGCGGCGCTGGAATCGTCGTGCCGTCCCAGACTCCGTGGCTCAGGCCGCCGAGGAGGAAGTAGTCGCCGCCGCCGATCAGGCCGCCCAGGGCCGAAGGGGCGAAGGCCAGGCTGAAGCCGATGACGACCCACAGCACCGTCATGAGCCCCATGCACAGGAAGCACTGCATGAGGATCGAGAGGACGTTCTTGCGGCGGACCAGCCCGCCGTAGAAGAACGCCAGTCCCGGCGTCATCAGCAGCACCAGGGCGCTGGCTGCCAGCATCCAGGCGGTGTCGCCGGTGTCCACGCCGTCCTGGGCTGCCGCTGGCGAAGCGGCCAGCAGGGCCAGGAGCAGCGTCAGTCCCAGGGCCGGAACCAGACGAAACGTCCGGCCTCGCGTTCTGAAGCTCATTCGAGTACCTCCTCGTAGTCGGTTGGCCCGGCCGAGCGTCTCGGCTGTTCGCCCCGTTTGGGGTCGCAGCCGAGGTCAGGTTCCGGAACTGACGGCCGGGCTTGCCCCCGTACGTATCGAGAATCGTGCCAACGGTGCACGTTGGCGCCGGCTGCGGCCGCCGGTCCGCCCGCCGCCCGCACGACGGGCCGGAAACTCCCCGTTCAGTGGGGCTTAGGGCCGAACCAGGGACGCTCCGAAGAGCCGCTGGAAAGGCTCAGCGACCGGCTCGACGAAGCGGCCGACTCGTCTTCGCCGCACAGGAATGTTCGGCACGTGTTTGGGCGCGACAGATTTGTCGTACCCTCTCAGCATCCCGATTCAGGGGAGATCGAGCGCCGGGTTGCGGTCGAAGAAGTCGAACGGCCGCAACTCGAAGCCGTGCCACATGACCGGCATCACCGGCCAGTCCTCGGCGCGGGGCAGGTGGTGCATGCCGACCGTGTGCCAGATCACGAGATCCTCGTCGCTGATCGACCGGTTCGCTTCGGTCCAGGCCGGCAGGCCCATTCCCGGCTCGCTCAGGGTGGGATGGTCGCCGGCGGCGAACCGTTCGTCCGGATCGTACGGCGTCACCCAGAGGTGGTGATCGATGAAGCCGGCGCGGCGGAGCGAGTAGTCGTCGGCCACGAACAGGTGGTTGGCGTTGCGCCCCGGCATCAACTGGTAGCTGGTGGGGTAGCCGACCGCGTTCCGGCGGCTCGAGCTCAGGATCCGCCACAGCGCGGGCTGCGCGAGGTTGATGTCGAGCTGGGCGTCCTGCTCGGTCTGCGCGGCGTAGGGCTCCTGAACCCAGATGCTGCGGCGGGGATGGTCGGCCGGCAACTCCCGCGTGACCAGGCGGTCCGCCACGAAGCGGTTGTCCGCTCCGTCGACATCGAGGTCGAGGCGGTAGCTGAAGTAGTGGTCGTGGTTCACGCCGATGATGTTGCGGTCGAGAAAGCGGCCGTGGGCGTCGGCGGCCGTCCCGGCCTGGAGAGCGTCGACGGCGGTCGCGTTCACGGGGCCGGCCGCCGGAGTCGGCGGGATGGCCGAGACGGCGCTCGTCGCCTTGACCTCGAGGAGGCCGGTGGCGCCGACGCGGGCCTCGATCGAGCCGTCCTGGCGGAAGATCCAGTCGAGCAGGTAGTCGTAGTTGCCGACGACGGCGGCCGTGCGCACGACGAGGTCGCGGCTCTTGCGGCTGTCCGGCTGTTCGTCCTCGTAGTGCCGCCAGGACGGGTCTCCGGTCTCCCGCTCGTAGATGCACGTGGTCCGGGGCACCGTGCTCGGCCGGCCCTGGGCGTTCGTGTTGATCGAGTCGATGTAGACCGCGTGGTCCGGGCAGTCCCGGCCGCGCAGCAGCGGCTTGGCCAGGCCGCCTGCGGGGAACTCGCCGGCATCGATGAAGTTGCGGGCGTACCAGGCGAACGCCGGGTCCATGTAGGGCACGTAGATCTCGGACAACTGGCCCTGGTACATGACCGAGCGCGGGCTGGAGTCGGGGCTCTCGCGGTAGTCGACGAGGGACACGACGAGGCCGGTGCGCTGGTCGGGCCGCAGGTGGAAGCTCCAGTTCTGCCAGTTCACCTGGTGGCCCTTCATGTCGAAGCCGACGCCTTCAGGCAGGTCCAGATCGAAGGGACCCGCGATCTCGCGCGGATCGTCGAGCGTGGTCCGGTCGTAGTCGGCGTCCACGTCCGGGATCGGCGCCACGCCGTCGTCGACGACCCTGAGCACCTCGCCAGCCGTCAGGTCGACCACGGCGGTCAGGCCCTCGACCTGGCGCGCCCAGGTGTTCCTGGCGCCGCGAGCCTCGGAGCAGCGGACATGCCCGAGCCGTCGCCCCTTCTCTTCCTCGGTGCCGAAGTAGCCGGGCGGGATCGTCGAGCAGTCGAGGAAGCTCGTGTCGGTGATGCCCCGCTTCTCGAGGCCCGCGATGAAGTCGGGATGTTCGAGCACCTTGCCGACCACCGCGCCGAATTCTCCGAGGCTCCAGTTCGGCTGTACGCCGGTGAGCTCTGTCCAGGCGGAGACCTCTCCCGCGGCGAGGTCGACCGTCGCCTCGAACGTGTCCTCGCCCTGGCGCACGAGAGCGTAGGCGGCCCTTGGTCTGTCGTCGCCCTCCCGCCAGGCGCGGACGGCATCCTTGTCCGGCTCGCTCAGCGTGAGCTGCGAGAAGGTCGTTTCACCGTCGAGCCGCCCGGCGTCGCGGAGGATCTCGAGGGCCCGCCACACTTCCTGGTAGCTGAGCTGATCGAGCGGGTGGTTCGCTGCCGCCGCGGGGATCGCGGCTGCCACGAGGAGACAGAGAGTCAGGCGGAGGGCTGGCTTGCGCATGGTTGCTCCCTTGAGGCCTCGGATGGGGGAGGCCGTGTCGGTGGCTCAGGAGACCGGTCCCCCGAGTCTAGCGGTCAGGGCAGGTCGAACTCTGGCGGCCGCTAGGCACGGCCCGACTCAGCAGGTGTGGTCCGGTCGGGTCAGGCGACCCTATCGCGGCGTTTCGGGGCGGTAGACTCTCCAACCAGTGAGTTTGCGCATCGTCCCGCCACCTGCGCGCCCCAGGGTGGCGCACGAAGCGGCTCCGATTCCAGCGGCGCCACGTTGCTGGCCGGGACCGCAGGGACGGCAGTTGTTCCGGCGGCCCGCGGACGGTAGCAGCCCGCGGCAGGTGAAGACGAGCTTCGCGCTTCAGTTCCTGCACCGGATCGTCGGCCTGGATCTCCTGAACTTCGGGATCTGGAGCGAGCAGGACCCGCTCGACGTGGCCGGGTTGCGGCGGGCTCAGGAGCGCCTCGTGGCGCGCCTGTTCGAGCTGTTGCCGCCGGGGGTCACGTCCGTGCTCGACGTCGGCTGTGGCACCGGCGCGATCAGCGAACGGTTGCTCGCACTCGGCTACGACGTCGAAGGCCTGTCGCCCGATCCCTACCACGGCAAGCTGTTCAGGGAACGGCTGCCGGATCGACGCTTCCACCTGGGCCGCTTCCAGGAGTTCGAGCCGGACCGCCGGTACGACGTCCTGTTCCTCTGCGAGTCGGCGCAGTACGTGTGGCTCGACGAGTTCTTCGACGCGGTCCGGCGGTCGCTGGTTCCGGGCGGCAGCGTGCTGCTCTGCGACTACTTCACCGTGGACGCGGGCGAGACGGGCAAGCCGAAGAGCGGTCACCCGCTTGACGACTTCCTTGCCCGGGCCGAGGCGGCCGGCCTCGTTCTCGAGACGGACGAAGACGTGACCTTCTCGGTGTTGCCGACGCTCCGTCTCGGACAGGCGATCGTGGAGCGCTTCGGCCGCGGGGTCGTTAGTCTCGCGCGCGAAGCGTCGACGCAGCGCTTCCCCCGTATGGCCGGCGCCGCCTGGCGTCTGGCCGGGCCCGTGACCCGCTGGCTTGACCGGCTTCACCGGCTGCTCGATCCGGAGGCCTTCGAGCGCACAAGGTGCTATCGGGTGATGCGCTTCCGGAGCGCGGCGTAGGCGGATGGCCTTGCGGAGCGCGGTCGCGGCCGGCGTGTGCCTGGTGTTCGGGGCCGTCGGCGCGGCCGCGTCCAGCGAGATCCCGCGGGTGGTCACTCTTGCCGGGAACGAGGTCGCGGCTCCGGCGGACCTGGGCGCGCGGTCGATTCTCGTCGCCAGCTTCCATCGCGTCGCGAACGGCGCCGTACGGGAGTGGCGGCGCGTTCTCGATGACGATCGGCGGACGGAGGGCTGGTCGGTCTACACGGTGGTCGTGCTCGAAGGAGCGCCCGCGTTCGTTCGGCGGATGGTGGTCCGTGCGCTCCGCGGCGACGTTCCCGTCGCGCGGCAGGACTCGTTTCTGGTCGTCGAGGAGGGCGCGGACGCCTGGCGGGATCTGGCTGGCTCAAACGGCGAAGAGGAGGACCGTGCCGACGCCGTCTTCGTGGTCCGCCTGGACGACGGCGAGATATGCCGGCGCTACCGCGGACTCGTCTCGTCGGAAGCGCTTGACGACCTGCTAAGCGCCTCCTGCTAGCTGGTAGGGCTTGCGCTACACGACGCTGGGTGCGCGGGTCTGACATCCGACCGCCCGAAGACGGGCGCTCGGAGTGTGACGCGGCTGGCGCGGGGACGCGCCAGCCGGGTTCTGACCCGCTGCCGCCGCAGGCCCTCAGCACTCCAGGCAGAACCCCACGCCCGCCGTCACCGCCCGCGACTTGTTGCCGAACCAGGGCGGAATGACCGCCGCTAACCCTCCCGCCGGGCCGCCGGCGGCGACGATCAGCAGGTCATCCGGCGATTGAAGTGCGCCGTACTCATGGTCCCGGTTCGCGTCGGTCACGACGGCCGCCTTGCCCACCCGTTCCCAGTCGCCGCGGCGGACTCGCGCCTGTTGGTGCAGATAGGTCCGGACGTCGGCCTTGCTCCAGCCTTCGCCGGCCAGCCGGTCCCGCAACTGCGGCGGCAGGACGAGGCAGTGGTTGCCGGCCCAGATCGAGTAGTGCAGCAGATTCGCCCGCATCTCGGCCGCGATCGTGTCGAGGATCGCTTCCGGCTCCGTCGTCCACTCGTTCATGATCTGGCGCGGCGCGCCGGCGGCGAAGACGGTCACCGTCGACGTGCCGTCGGGCGCCCCGCGTTCGGCGGCAAGGGACGGCCACGGCGAACCCTCCTCGTCCTCGGCGAGACAGTAGCCAAGCTTCCCCGGGTGTCCCAGGGTCGAGCGGTCGAGTTCTCCCGGCCGGACCCCGAGCAGGTTGCGGAGGATGAGCCGCACGGCCCGGCCGATCGCCGGCGAGGCCCGGTCGGCGCCGCCGAGCGCGTTGAACGTCCCGGTCATGCCGAGTTCCCGGCGGATCGGTCCGTTGACGACGATCAGCACAGCGCAGCCGCCCGTGCTCGAGGTGGCGCCGTGCAGGAGGAACTCCGGGTCGCACATCGCCTCGACCGCGGCGGCGACGACCCCGAAATCGCGCGGCCGGCAGCCCGCCATCACCGCGTTGATCGCCGCCTTCTGGGCCGTGATCGCCCGACCGCGGACCGTCTCGACCCCCAGCACCTGGCCCGGCTCCATGACCGCCGCCTCGAGCGCGGCCGCCACGCGTTCCGGCGTCGGCGGCACGATCGGCAGGCCGTCGGTCCAGCCGCGGGCCTCGAACGTCGCCTGAGCCTCTTCGTCTCCGGCGACGGAGTGCACCGAGGCGAGAGAGGCGGGCGGCGGGTCGGCGGGGGATCGTTCGTCGTTCATGGCGACCGGGAGTCAGCCTACCGGGGCCGGTCTTCCGGAGGCGAGTCGTGAGGGTACGATCAGACGTTCCGATCAGAGGAAGACGATGAGATGTCTGGAGGGCGAAGAATGCGGATCCTGAACAAGCCATGGCGGAGCGACCGGTGGTTGGTCGCCGCTATCGCGATGCTGCTGGCGTTCGTCGCCTGCGCCGCACCTGTCGCGGAAACCGAGGCTGCCGGTGCGGCCGAACCGGCGAATCCCGACGCGGAGAACTTCGGACCCCGCGGCGAGATCCTGTTCTGGGCGCCGGAGCAGCAGGTCGCCGGTTACCGCAACATCGACCAGATCGCCGCGTCGCGCTGGTTCGCGGCGTCCGACGATCCGTACCCGCTGGCGGCGGCTCCGCGGGATCTGTCGACAGTGACCTACGAGGTCGAGGGCGAGACGTTCACGGTCGAGGACTACATCCGCGACCGACGGATCGCCGGCCTCCTCGTGGTCAAGGACGACGAGATCCTCTTCGAGCGCTACGGCCTCGGCAACGACGAGAACTCGCGCTGGATCTCGTTCTCGATCGCCAAGTCCGTCGTCTCGATGCTCTACGGTGCGGCCATCGCCGACGGCTACATCGACAGCGTCGACGATCCGGTCACGAAGTACCTGCCGCTGCTCGCGGGCGGGGGCTACGACGGCGTGACGATCCAGCATGTGCTGCGGATGGCCTCCGGTGTCGACTGGAACGAGGACTACGCGGATGCTGAGTCGGATGTCGCGACGCTGCCTCAGCCCCTGGTCGAGCAGGCGAGGTACATGGCGGGGCTCGAGCGGCTCCACCCCGCGGGCGAGGTGTTCCGCTACAACACCGGCGAGACGAACATGGCCGGCGCCGTCCTGCGGGCGGCAATTGGCAACAACCTCTCGACCTACCTGGAGCACAGGATCTGGGGGCCGTTCGGCATGGAAGCCGACGCGAACTGGGTGCTCCACGAGCCGGGGGGCGGCGAGCTCGGCGGCTGCTGCATCAGCGCCACGCTCCGCGACTACGCCCGGATCGGCATCTTCGCGATGAACGGCGGCGTGCTGCGCGACGGTACCCGCGTGCTGCCGGAAGGCTGGATGGCGGCCTCGACCGGTCCCAGCCCCGGCTCCGACGGCTACGGCTACCTCTGGTGGCTGGCCGACGACGGTGTCTTCGCCGGCATCGGCATCTTCGGCCAGTACCTGTGGATGGACCCGGCGGACAACATCGTCATCGTCACCCACAGCGCCTGGCCGTACGCGACCAACCCGGAGTACAGCCGCCACCGGGCTGCGCTGGTCGAGGCGCTCGCCGACGCCGTCCGGTAGCGCTGCAGACCCGCTGCCGCCGGAGGCGGCCTAGGAAGCGAGCCGGCCTTCCGCCGGCTTCTCTTGCCGAGAGCGCCGGCGGTGCAACCACTGGCCGGTGGGTAGCGCGGCCGCGACCACGACGAGAATCCACGACAGCACACCCTCGGGCACGGCGTCCGTCAACGGCGCCATAGGCCGGTACTGCAGCAGGTCGGAACCCCGGTCGCCCGTCCAGTGCCAGGCGGTGTGAACGATGAGCGCCGAGACGAGGATGATCCCCAGGCGCTCGTTGGGCAGGCGGCGTAAGACGAAGTCCATCAGGGGGACCAGCAGCAGCAGGACCAGGAGCTGCCCGAGTTCGACGCCGACGTTGAAGGCGAGCAGCGAGGTCACGAGGTGCGAACCCGCGAACTGGAGGGACTCGCTGAGCGCGAAGGAGAAGCCGAAGCCGTGGACGAGGCCGAAGCCGAAGGCGGCGGTCCACCGGCGTTCCTGGCCGATTCCCAGGATGTTCTCGAACGCCATGTAGACGATCGAGAGGGCGATCAGGACCTCGACCAGGGTGGGAAACCAGAGCGCTCGCGGCGCAAGGCCGGCCGCCGAGGCGATCAGGGTGATCGAGTGGGCGACCGTGAACGAGGTGACGACGAGCACGAGCTGGCGCAGACGGCGAAGCGGCGCCACGAGGCAGACCAGGAAGAGCAGGTGGTCGAGACCGCTCAGGATGTGCTCGAAGCCCATCGCCACGAAATGCAGTCCGGCCTGCGCCCAGTTCGGGTCGAGTCGGACTCGTCCGGGTTCGGCGGCCAACTGGAGCACTCGCGCATCGCCGTCGGACGACTCGTAGCGGATGACGGTGAGAACGCGGATGCCGAGGCGGCCAAAACGGGGGTCGATGGAGAAGCGGGGTCGTTCGTTGGCGTCCAGGACGCCCAGCGGAGTCTCCAGGTGGACGTCGAGCAGCGCCTGCCTCCACACGAGCTGCGTCGTCGGAGGCAGGGGTGGGCCGCGGACGTGGGCGAGGGCGCGGTCGAAGTCGGTGAAGGAACGGTCGGACGGGATCGACAGTCGGACCGACTGAACGGTGGTAGGCGGCAGCTTGTCGCGGCCGGCGTAGAGGTCGAGGTTGGGCGTGATCCAGCGGTTGGCGGCTTCCGCGAGCAGGTTGCTCGCGCTCAGCTCGTCGAGGTCCAGAATGCCCCGGTAGTCGACCGGGAACTGCATCTCCTGCATCGCTTCGAGCGGTGTGCGCACGAGCACCTGGAGCCGGTCGGCCTGTTGCTTGACCAGCACCTGGACCGTGACGCTGCCGGGGACCTCGTGGGCCGCGGCGGAGCCAGCAGCGAGAAGCAGCGGGGCCGCGGCGAGGAGGACGCCGGGGAGGTGGAGTCGGAGAGACGCGGTGGAGCGGGAACGGTTCAGGGAGTGAATGCTAGCCGTGGAGCGGCAGGAAGAGCCGGAAGCCGGCGCTTCGCGCCGGATGCCGGCGAGGGGCGCCGGCGCACCCAGTTGGCCGCGTTGTACACTGCCTTTGACTCCAATTCCGAGGAAGGTCAACGATGACTTTGAAGCGATCGCATTGTGTTCTTGGCGGTGTGGCAGCCCTTGCTCTCCTGTTCGGCGCGTGCGGCGGTTCGGGCGGCACCGGCGCCGGCGAGGCCGCCGGCGACGGCCCGATGGCCCCGCGCTTCGAGGTCGATCCGTTCTGGCCGCAGCCGCTGCCGAACCACTGGATTCTCGGCCCGGCGATCGGCGTCACGGTCGATTCCCGCGACCACGTCTGGATCGTCCACCGGAACACGCCGGGCGCCTTCGGCGCCATCAACGAGATCGGCGCGGCGCAGGATCCGCCTCTCTCCGAGTGCTGCATCCCGGCGCCGCCGGTGCTCGAGTTCGACCCGGACGGCAACCTCGTCGGCCACTGGGGAGGGCCCAGCGAGACCGGCGAGTACGAATGGCCGGCGTCGAACCACGGCATCCTCGTCGACCACATGGACAACGTGTGGATCGGCGGCAACGGCGGCGGCGACTCCCACGCGCTGAAGTTCACCCGCGACGGCCAGTTCCTGATGCAGGTGGGCAAGGCGAACGCCCTCGTCAACGAAGGGGCCGGCGAGGACGAGCCGCGGTTCGTCCGCAACAGCCACGACATGGAGAACTTCGGCCGGGTGGCGAAGCTCTCGGTCGATCCGGCGGCGAACGAGATCTACGTCGCCGACGGCTACTTCAACCGGCGCGTGGTCGTGATCGACGCGGACACCGGCGAGTTCAAGCGCTTCTGGGGCGCCTACGGCGAGGCGCCGGACGACGAGCTGGACCTCGGGCAGTACGCCCCCGGGGATCCGCCGGCGACCCAGTTCCGCGGTCCGGTCCACTGCGCCGACATCTCCGCCGACGGCCTGCTCTACGTCTGCGACCGGGCCGCCGACCGCATTCAGGTCTTCGAGGCCGACGGCACGTACGTCGAAGAAGTCTTCATCGCGCCGGAGACCCTCTCCCAGGGTTCGACCTGGGACGTCGCCTTCTCACCCGACGACGAACAGAAGTTCCTCTACCTGGCCGACGGCCAGAACATGAAGGTCCACGTGATCGAGCGCGCGAGCATGGAAGTGCTCTATGCCTTCGGCGACGGCGGCCGCCAGCCCGGCCAGTTCTTCGCCGTCCACAGCATCGCCACGGACTCCAAGGGGAACATCTACACGACCGAGACCTACGAGGGGAAGCGGCTGCAGAAGTTCGTGAACATGGGCATGCAGCCGGTGCCGGAGGAGGACCTGGGGACGCCCTGGCCGGCTGAGTAGGCGGGCAACGAGGACCCGTCGAGCGGTTGCCCTGTCTGCTGGCCTAGTAGGATCCGAACGCGCCGCAGGCCCATCGCCTTGAAGCGCCTCTTGATGAACCGTTACCACCAGGGCACCGAACGGCGAACGGCGAGTTGCGTCTACCTTGACTACGCCGCGACGACGCCTGTAGCACCGGAGGTCGCGGAGGCGATGTCCCGTTGCTTGGGGCTGGAGGGGCTCTTCGGCAATGCGGCCTCGCGGCCGCATCGTTTCGGCGTGGAGGCCAGAGAGGCAGTGGAGAACGCCCGCGGTCAAGTGGCCGAACTCATCGCAGCCGATCCGGCCGAGATCGTCTGGACCTCCGGCGCCACCGAGTCGATCAATCTCGCGGTCAAAGGCGCTGCTCGCGGTGCCCGCAGGCGTGGCCGACACATCGTCACTTCGTCAATGGAGCACAAGGCCGTCCTGGACTCGTGTGCTCGACTGGCCCGGGAGGGATTCGAGGTCACGCTCGTCGATCCTCACATCGACGGAACTATCGCGCCCCGGAGCATCAAGCGTGTGTTGCGCCGCGACACCGTTCTCGTCTCGCTCATGCACGTAAACAACGAGGTCGGCACGATCACCGACGTGGCGGCGGTTGGGCGCTTTGTGCAGGAGCGCGGCGCTGTCTTCCACGTCGACGCGAGCCAGAGTGCCGCGCGCTTGCCCCTGGACGTCCGGGAGATTCGGGCGGACCTGGTGTCTCTGAGTGGGCACAAGATGTACGGTCCGAAGGGGGTCGGCGCGCTCTACGTGCGGAGTTCCTGTGCTTCTCCGATCGAGCCCCAGATGCATGGCGGCGATCAGGAGCAGGGCCTTCGTTCCGGTACCCTCGCCACCCACCAAGTCGTGGGGATGGGCAGGGCTGCTGAGCTGGTGCGCGAGCGCTTGGACAGAGACGCTGAGGCGACGGCGGTGTTGGACCGGCGACTCCGTGGCCTGATGGAGAAGATCCCGCACGGCTTCCTGAACGGCAACCAGGAAGATCGAGTGCCGGGAATACTCAGTGCGGGCTTCGCCTGCATAGACAGCGAGGCCTTGCTGATGGCGCTTCGGGACGAAGTGGCGATCTCATCCGGTTCTGCCTGTACTTCAGCTCGTGTAGAGCCGTCACATGTCCTGAATGCGCTTGGGTTGTCCGAGGAGGCCGTGGCCTGCTCGGTTCGACTCAGTCTGGGCCGGTTCACGACAGCGGAGGAAGTGGACTTAGCCGCGACGCGACTGAGAGAGACGATAGCTGACCTTCGGCAGCTTTCTCCTGGATGGACCGGCGCTGGACCGTCTGACCGGGGGCCGGAACCGTGCGCTCAAGAGCGGCGTTGGGCGACCGCGTGACTAAGGTGGTTTCTTCAGGCCAGTCCTCCGATTCCTGCAGGGGCGTCGCCGACGTCGTCGAGCGGCTTGGCACCGCCAAGCTGGCCATCAGGGAGCAGTATCTAGCTGGCCACGCCCATCCGTGGGTCGTCGCGTACTCGGGCGGCAAGGACTCCACGCTTCTGCTTCAATTGACTTGGGAGGTCATCGCGGACCTACCGCCAGTCAAGCGGCATCGCAGGGTGTACGTCGTGGGCAACGACACGTTAGTCGAGTCGCCGCTCGTCATCGGTCACCTGCGAACGACGCTCAGGGAGATCGAGGAGGCGGCGGCCGGCGCCGACCTGCCCATCGAGACCCGGATCACGAGGCCTCACGTCGACCAGACTTTCTGGGTCAACGTGATCGGTCGCGGTTACATACCGCCGACTCGGAACTTCCGCTGGTGTACGGACCGGATGAAGATCCATCCGACGAACCGGCTCCTCGCCAATCTCATCCGCACACATGGCGGTGCTGTTCTGCTGGTGGGCACGCGCAGGAGCGAGTCCGATAACCGGCGTCGGACGATGGACAGGCGCGGGGTTGTGGCCGGAAAGCTGAACCCGCACGCCACCATGGATCGCTGCTGGATGTTCGCCCCGCTCGCCGACTTTGAGGACCAGGATGTCTGGCTGGTGCTGATGCAGCGACGTCCGCCTTGGGGCGGCACGCACAGGAACCTGATCACGCTCTACCGGAACGCCGGCGGCGGCGAATGTCCTCTCGTGTTGACGAAGGACGATGCCCCCTCATGCGGGACGAATTCGCCTCGTTTCGGTTGCTGGACCTGTACCGTTGTGAAGAAGGATCGAAGTCTCCGGGGGCTGATCGCCTCGGGCCATGCGGAAGCCGATGTCTTCACTCGGCTCTTCGAGTTTCGGGAGTGGCTCGTTGAACTCCGGGAGCAAGACGGAAACCGCGAGTCCGTTCGCAGGGACGGGAATGTCCGATTCCGAGCTGATGGCAGTCAGGTGATGGGACCGTTCACGCTCGGTGTGCGCAAGAGGATCCTCGACGAACTGCGGGCTCTTCAGGACGAGGTGAGCCAACAGCTCATTTCGCCTGCCGAACAGGAGGTCATCGAGGACATCTGGCGGCGTGACTTGGTGCGAGAGGAGTGCCGTTTGGCTCTTCGCGCGGCTGTCGGATTGGCGCCCAAGGAAGTCGCGGCGGGATGACCCAGCCGACCGTCGTTCAAGCCGAGGCAACGCGCTTCTCGGATCTGTTCTTCGGTGGGCGATTCAAGGTGCCGTGGCACCAGCGCTACTACGACTGGAGTCCGAGCGAGGTCAGCGACCTGCTTGAGGACCTCAAGGAGGCCGTCGAAGCGAAGAGCGGTTGCTATTTCCTGGGTGCCGTGATCCTCGCCGGAAACAGGGAGGGAGTTTGGGAGATCAACGACGGCCAGCAGAGGATGGTCACCGTTTCACTTGTCTCCGCCGTCTTTTGCAGGCGGTTCGCTCGGGACGATAGCGACCCCCAGCGTGAGGCGATCGCACTCAGGTTGTTGTTCGACCTGGAGGCGAACCGACCTTGCCGTCTGGCGGACGCTGACGAGTACACGCGTCGCCTTGAGCCTCCGAGGAACGACTCGGCCGTCTATCGACAGATGATTCGGGGCCGCACGATCGGGACGAACGGCAAGCTGACGGCCGCGTGGCACCGGATAGAGAATTTCGTTGACGGGCTGGGCCTCGAAGAATCAAGGGACTACTTCGACTATTTGATTCAGCGGCTCGAAGTGGCGTGTCTCCGCCTTCCTCCGGAAGTCGATGCAAATGCCGTTTTCGAGACGATCAATTCCAGAGGCAAGACTCTGGACGACCTGGACCGTCTTCGGAATCATCTCTATTCCTATTTCGGTGGAGACAGTGACTTGGAGGGGAAGGAGGCGATCCACGAGCATCTTGAGCGTGTTCGCACTCTCTTCCCGAGAGGGAATCTCGCTGCCGAGTACCTACGCTGCCGTCTTCAGTGCAAGTGGGGGTTTCTGAGAGGCAGCCACTTCTATCGCGATGCACGGAGGGCGCTAACGGATCGTCGTCTGTCCGTGACGACAGAAGCTGGCGAAGAAAGGGCCAAATCGACGCGCTATGTGTCAGCGTTGGTCGAGGATGTTTGCTCGCCGGCGGCTGCGGAGCTCTTTCGAATGATGACGTCCACGAATCCCGATCCGGGCTTTGTCGGGGTGTTCGACGTGGCGGCGGGTGCTGTAGCGTCACGGCGGAATCTCTCCGTGTTGCTGGGAGAGGTCCGCAGCTACAAGGTCACTCATCCGCTCGTTTTCGCCCTGCTGGACAGGTTTATCCGCGAGACCGATGGTCGACGTCGCCCTCGGATCGCCAAGGCGGTGATGAGGAACCTGCAGCGGTTGTCGGCCTTCGTACTCAGGACGGCGTTCGTGAGGCAGCGCTTCGCCCCGTCGGAGTTTGAGAGGAGGTTCGCTGACTACGCTCCAGAGATCGCGGCGGCCCCAGATGTGGCCGACCTTGCCTTTGGGGAGTTCCTTGCCGGTTGCGACGGATGGGGTGTGCTGGACGACGCGTACTTTATCCGGGCACTCCGGAACACTCGAATGAAGAGAGGACGCCTGGCCCGCCAGTTGCTGCGAGGGGTGAACCGGGCAGAGCAGAACGACCCTCCGCTGCTGAACGAAGACAAAACCACGCTAGAGCACGTCCTGCCCTCAGCGGCTCAGCACTGGCCTACTTGGAGAGGCTTTCGGGAGGCGGATTGCGCCGATTGGGTGGACCGGGTGGGTAACCTGACTCTCATGGGGCCGACGGACAATCGTGCTGGTACCAACTTCAACCGCTCGTTTCACGACAAGATCGGCAGCTACAAGCAGAGCAGCGTTGCGATCACTCGGGCGCTCTGCGAGCAGCGCGAGTGGACTCCCGAGGCGGTCGAGGAGCGGCAGAACCTGATCGCCAGGCAAGCGGCGGCAGTGTGGGCGTTTCCTTAGATTCCGAGAAGGACCCCGATGTGATGACCCTCCGCCAGATGGCGGAGGAGGAACTCGGGGTGCCTTCAACACTGCGCGACTATCAGTGGGAAGGAGTGGCCTTCCTCTATCGCACGCGCGGTGCTCTATTGGCCGACGAGATGGGTCTGGGCAAGACAGTACAGGCTGCCGTCGCTCTAGCGCTGCTGTTGAAAAGAGACCACGGGATTCGCCGGGTGCTGATTGTGGCGCCGGCGTCGTTGACTACGAACTGGCTGCGGGAGATCAACGCTTGGGCGCCTTCCCTGACCGTAAGGCGCGTGCAGGGACGAGCGAGCGACCGCGAGGCGTACTACCTTCTTCCGATCCCGGTCCTTATCGCTTCGTACGAGCAGGTTCGCCAGGACGGCCTCGACCGTATTCCTTCTGGCACGTTTGACTTGGTTGTGCTGGACGAGGCCCAGAGGATCAAGAACCGCAACTCGGCAACGACCTTGGCGTGCTTTCTGCTTCCGCGGACTCGTGCGTGGGCACTGTCGGCAACGCCTTTGGAGAACGACGAGGCGGAGCTGCGGACGCTATTGGAGTTTCTGGAATCTGACGGTCCAGTCTGGAGGCTGCATAGCGGGGAGATCCAGAGAGATTTGGACAGGTTGATGCTCAGGCGCCGAAAGAGCGCGGTTCGTGCGGAACTGCCTCCGGTCCTGATCCAGGATCTCCCGATGGATCTGTCGGCGGAGCAGCGCGCCGAGTACGACGAGATCTGGACGACGCGGACGGATCTTGTGCGGCAGCACAACGAGGACGGCGACACCGCGGCGTTGCTGGGGCTCCTCACCCGACTGAAGTTGATCTGCAACTTCGATTCCTCGATGAGCATTTCGTCCAAACTGGACTCTCTGCGAGTGTTGTGCCACGCGGCGGGTTTTTCGGCGCGGATTCTCGTGTTCTCCCAGTTCGTCAGAACTCTGGAAGCGATTTCGACGCGACTGGACCTGGCTACAGGCCTGGTCACCGGCTCAATGCCGCTCGTGGAGCGCGAGGCGGCGATGGATCGCTTCAGGGGAGGAAGGGCGCCTCGGGTACTGCTCGTCTCGCTGCGCGCGGGCGGTGTCGGCCTCAACCTGGGAGAGGCGTCCCATGTGGTGCTCTTCGACCGGTGGTGGAATCCCGCAGTCGAGATGCAGGCGATCTTCCGAGCCCACCGTTTCGAGCGAGAGGAGCCCCTGCACGTGGTCCGGTTCCTCGTGCAGGACTCGATCGAGGAGCGGATCGCGTCGATTCTCGAAGAGAAGGCGCGCCTCTTCGAGGACGTGGTGGAGTCGTCTGGTATGGCCGGGAAGGCATTCACGAAACAGGAGCTGATGAGTATCCTCGGGCTATCCACCGGCGATCTCGTGCCGGTGGCGGACGAACCTGGAGAACGAAGATGGCGAAGATAGTCGGATACAGGGATGTGCCGCTGGACGACCTGACGATCGGCAAGGCACAGGCGCGAACGTCGCCCTCCATGGCGGACGTGGATGAGCTGGCGAGCAGCATCAAGAAGCTGGGCCTTCTGCAGCCCATCGTGGTGTGCGAGGCGGTTGAGACGGGGCGGTGGGAGATCCTGACGGGACAGCGGCGATTTCTAGCTCACAGGCGGCTTGGCAGGGAGTCGATCCCTGCCGCGATACTGGACGAGCGTGTTCCCGCAGCTCATGCCAAGGCCATCTCGATCACGGAGAATCTGATTCGGAGGAAGCTCTCGGGCAAGGAGCTTGTCGATGGGATCACTCATCTGTACAACCACTACGGTTCGCAGAAGGCCGTTGTGGAGGCCACCGGACTCTCGGCCGAGACAGTCCGTAGCCACGTCAAGTACCCGAGGCTCAAGCCGGAGTTGAAGGAGATGGTCGACGACGGTGCGGTGGACGTGAAGGTTGCGTTGAAGGCACAGGACACGTCCGTTGGGCCGGACGGCCAACCGATCATCGCCGACGCCGTGAAGCTGGCTCGGGCCATGGTAGACATGTCCGGCGTTCAGCAGAAGAAGCTGACGAAGGTGCGCGAGCGAACCCCTGAAGGGAGTGTCGACGAGCTGATCGAGAGGGCGAAGAGCGCTGACAAGGTGACCCAGATCAACGCTACCGTGACGATGGACGTTCACGCCGCGCTTCGCCGTGTGGCGGTGGAAGAGGGGATGAACCAGGACGAGACCGCCGCCATGCTGATCGAGGAAGCGCTGATGGAACGTGGCGTCCTTGGTTCCTAGGGCGTGGCGGGGGCTGAGTCCCGAGGAACTCGCAAGGCTCAAGATGTCCGTCGGATACGGGCGGCATCAACCCCGTAGGCCCTTTTCCCCGGTCGAATGTGCGCGGCTGTACAGACGGGCTGAGCGGGAGGGCTCGAACCGAGCCGAGAGCGCCAGGAAGACAGACCTCGACGCTACGGGTGTTGGCCGGTTCCTCCGATTGCTGGACCTTCCGCCGGAGGTTCAGCACTTGGTGGACTGGGGAAGAGGGGAATTCGTCGGCTTCTCCTCTGCTTCCGAGCTGGTCCGGCTCGCGGATAGCGAAGACCGGCGGGTGGTCGCGGAAGCGGTCTTGTCCGAACGCCTGACGAGCAAGGAAGTGCGTCAGGTCGTGCAGCTTCGCGAGCGTTCCGGTCGCGCCGTTCCCGACTGCGTCCAGGAAGTCGTGGGGATGCGGACGGTCGTGGAGAAGCGTTACGTGTTCGTGGGTGCCGTCGTTGACGAGGACGTCGTCGCCGCTCTCGGAAGCTTGGTACAGGGGGAACGCGATGCGGTTCTTGCTGGCGCGATTCGGGCTATCGGCTTGCGCGGCGCGTCAGGCCGGCTTGGCACGAGGATCTTCACGTTAGTAGGCGCCGAGGAGTTCGGCGAATCGATGGCTCAAGTGGGCCGTGGGAGCATCGAAGCGCTGGTTCGAGATCGTCTCCGGGAGAACACCGAGAGTGGCTCCAGCAGAAGTTGACGTCTTGGCTACGGGCGCGGTGCGTCTTGGCCCGGCAGTGGTGTGTGATGGCTTCGCCGAAGACTGTCCGTGGCGCGTTCAGACCCATGTGCACGACGACCACATGGCGGACTTCGAGCGCAGCAAGGGGCTTCAGGACCTCGTCATGAGCCCGGAGACGTATGCGCTGCTGGTGGATGAGCGGGATGCGGATCTTGAGTACAGGTCGAACCTCCATCGGCTGAAGCGAGGCGAGAAGCGCGTGCTCGAAGACGGTTCGCGGCTACTTCTGCTGCCTTCGAACCACATGCTCGGTGCTTGCCAGACGGCCTTGGAGCTTCCAGACGGCCGGCGACTCGGCTATTCGGGTGACTTTGGCTGGCCTCTTGATCAGGTGATTCAGGTGGACGAACTCGTCGTCGACGCCACCTACGGCAGTCCTGCGAGCGTCCGCAAGTACACACAGGCGGAAGCGGAGGCCTGCCTGTTCGTCTTGGTGTGCGAGCGGGTCCGCCGGGGGCCGGTACATATCAGGGCTCACCGAGGAACGATGGAACGGGTGCTGACCGTGCTTGCTGGTGGTGTCGATGCCCCCATTCTGGCGAGCCGGAGGCTGATCGGGGAAGTTGACGTCTATCGACGGTTCGGCTTGGCTGCCGCCGATCTGATCGCGCCCGATTCTGATGAAGGCGAGTCAGCACTGAGCAAGCGGTCCTACGTGCGGTTGTACTCGAAGGGCGACGGGCGGGGCAACGAGCCCGTGGGCGGCACGAGCATCGCGTGCAGCGCCTTCATGTCGGGCCGGGACGGCCATGAGGATCCGCTGACGATGTACTCCGAACGCAGCTACTGTGTTGCCTTGTCGAACCACGCCGACTTCGACGAGACACTCGCATATGTCAGGGCGACGGGAGCCAAGCGGGTCGTGACCGACAACACGCGGCGCCACGGACGGGAACTGGCTCTGGCGATAACGGATCGGATACCGGGCGTCCACGCAACAGCGTCCACGAACAAGCCTGGGCCGCGCTGGACGTAGCGTCTCTGTCTTCGGCTGTTCGGCTCGACTGCTGCGGCCTCTAGCTAGTTCTCGTCCAGAAACGCGGTTTTCTGCGCTTCAGGAAGGCGAGATCGCAGGCTGGTTGAGAGTCTTCAGAGGCTGTTTCGGGCGGTAGCGGCGGTGCCGGGGAGTGAATCGCCGGCGGTCGGCGGGGTTTGGCCACCTCCGCGAGATGTCGCCCACGGGGGAGCTTCCGGTTGGTTTGTGACCGGGTGTCGGGCGACGGAAGCGGCGGTTGGTCAGGTCGATCCGGGCTGCAGGCGGGCGAGCCGGATCAGGTTGTGAGCAAGCACCGCCGAGTGGACGTAGGCGCGGAAGTGGGTCAGGCCTTTCCAGTTGCAGCGTGCGAGTCCGAAGCAGCGTTTCAGGTAGGAGATACCGGCTTCGATCCCCGCTCGGAAGCGTTTCAACTGCCCGTAGATCCAGGAGGACCGGGCCATCTGGTCCGCCTTGAGGCCGCCCTTCTTGTGAAAGACGACATCGACGACGCCCAGGGCCTTCGCGTCTTCGAGGTTGCTCTTCGAGCCGTAGCCGCCGTCGAGAGCGGCGCGCTCCGGCGCCGAGCCGTAGTGCGCGACGTGGCGCTTGAGCATAGGCAGGCAGCGCTCGCTGTCGGCCGGATTACCGCTCTCGACCACCACGTCGAGCACCAGTCCGCTCTTGCCCGTGGCCAGATTGATCTTGTGTCCGTAGTGCGTCCTGCGGCCGCCCTTGCGAATGATGTCCGTGTGGGGCTCGAACAGGCTTGCCACCTTCTCCGGCGCCGGCACGGTTTCGCCGTGCAACACTCGGCGCCTGGTCTGATCCACCACGCGCTCGAGCAGCTCCATGCAGTGCTCCGCACGACTCTCCCAGGATCGCGCCCAGGGCTCCTGAGTGGCTCCTACCTGCGGTTTGGCCGCCTTCACGTAACCGGTCGTCCGGGCGACCAGCCTCAACAATCGGCGATACGTCTGTGCCCGACGCTTGGCCCCGCGCCGCGAACGGACCTCCAGCGCCCGCCGCTTGCAGGCACGGCGGTGGTCGTGAAACACCACCGCCGTCCCCAAGTGCTTGCGCGCTTCCTTGAGCAACCGCGTCAGCACACGAACCCCGTCCAGCAGCAGACGACTGTCCTCCGGCGACAGAATGTGAGTCTCCGTCACCGTGCTGTCGATCCGCACCGCCGCGCCCGTCTCGATCCCCTCGGTGTGCGCGAACCGCAACAGATGACGGTTGATTCGCTCCCAGGTCGCCGGCCGAATCCCACTGATCAGGGCCTGCAACGCCGACTTTCCAGGCGCCCGGCCGCCGCCAAGACGGGCGAAGCGCTGTGCCGTCAGAGAGTCCCGAAGCGTGAACGCCAACTCCCTGTAACCCTGCTGCCACAAGTGCTTGAGCACCGCGCAGCGCAGGATCGTCTCGCAGGTCAGGCCTTGGCGACCTACCGACGACGAAACACCGCGGTCGATGTCCGCAGACACCCACCCCAGAACCTCGCGGTGCTCGTCCAGCCACGCCGAAACCTGCTCCAGAATCGCCGCCGCAGGATGATCCACGACCGGACAATCCAACAGACCAACCTGTGCCGTCCGTCTCGCGCGCATGCTTGCCCCCTCACTCCGATCTGTGAAATCGAAGCTACACCGAGCCCGTTTAGCCCAGCAAAATCAAGCACTTCAGCGTTTCTGGACGAGAACTAGCTAGACGGAACGAGAACGGATCGCGTTCCAGCTCGGTTGCCGACGGGCCCGGGCCACCGGTCGGCTGTAGGTGCTGACCTGAAGCGCCTTGGAGCCGCCGTACCCTCCTGCGGGTCGCAGGCAGCCGAACACAGGGCGATCTGGCCCACCGCTCCGGGGCTGCACGCAGGAACCGAAGAGCGGCGTTTACCCGCCGAACACGGTTGGCGGACGCTCTTGTCGGGCAGAACGTAGACGGTCGCGGGCTAGGACGGAACATCCGCGCGTGAGACAAGATGCGATCGTCAAAGCCGGCACTCGTCAGGATCAGCGCAAGGAGGTCTAGTATGTCGCGCGACCAACCGGCAGGTCAGGTAGTACAGGAAGAAAGTGACGAGAGCAGACCTGCCCGAGAGGAGAAGTCGGACTTCGGGTGCAATCAACTGTTGTGGCTGCTGCTGGCTTTGGTGGCGGCGCTCGTGTTTCCCGGCCGTCCGACTATTGTCGCTACTGAGGCATGCCCAGAAGAGGATGCTGAGAGGTATTTGTTTCTAGAGGGGCTTTGTGCACCTAGTTTTGATGCGCGGATTCCGCCAGTCTCGGCAATGGAGCCATGTCTAAACGAGAGGGCGGAGCTGCGGGAGAGGTGCAGGGAGACCCTTGCAGGGTTCGATATGAACTTTGCGCAGAGATTTTTCTACTACGGTCCGTATTGGCTGCAACTGGCGAAAAGGCTGCTAACAAAGGAGTAAGGAGGTAGCGCAGCCTACCGAGGGTTGAAGGGGGCCGGGAGTCGTCACCCGGGCAACCGGTACGCGATCAGCTCGAACGGCTCGCCGCGGCCGCCGATGGAGACGACGAGGTACTGCACGCCGCGGTGCAGGTAGGTGACGGGGCTGCCGTCGGAGTGCGCCGGTAGTTCTACTTCAGCGACCAGCTCGCCGGTCGCCTTGTCGAAGGCGCGGACAGCGGGAACGGTGTAGCGCCAGTCCTCGCGCGCCGCCGATTGCGGATTGGTCCAGGCGAGGCCGCTGGTCACTTCCTCGGGCTGTTCGCTCCACTCCCGTTCCGCCTTCGCCTCCTGGGAGCGGAAGGAGCGGGAGTGGCCGGAGCTGACGACCAGGAGCGTCTTCGTGACCAGGGCGTGGCCGCGAACGCCCGAGCCGAGGAGCGGCAGGTCGAGAGCGGCCAGCTTCGGGTGTCGGCGCGGCCCCTCGCCGAGCGGGATCTGCCAGGCGATGTCGCCGCGGCTCATGTCGTAGGCGGTGACCCGCGACCAGGGCGGCTTCGAGATCGGCAGGTCGAAGGGACCGTGAAACGCCGACACCCGGGCGACGAAGTCGAAGGAGGAGCGGTTCGGGTCGGGCCGCCGCAGCGTGATCAGGATCGGCGCCGTGAAGGACGGCACGTAGAGCTGGCCGGTGTCCGGGTCGAAGGCGCCGCCGGGCCAGCTCGCGCCGCCCTCGAAGCCGGGCATGGCGACGGTTCCGCGCTCGCTGGGCGGCGTGTACATCGGCCCGTACTGGTGCGAAGTCAGGATGCGTTCCGCCTCGGCGCGGATCTCGGGTGTGAAGTCGACGACGTCGACGAGCCGCATGCCCTGGCGGTCGAATGGCGGCGGCCTGGTGGGGAAGGGCTGGGTGGGCGAGGTCTGCTCGCCGGGGATGCCGGTCTGGGGGACCTGCCGCTCCTCGATCGGCCAGACCGGCTCGCCAGTCTCCCGGTCGAAGACGTAGAGGAAGGCCTGCTTGCTCGGCAGCATCGCCGCCTTGATCGTGCGCCCGTCGACGACGATGTCGCCAAGGACGGCCGGCGCGGCGAAGTCGTAGTCCCAGAGGCCGTGGTGGATGGCCTGGAAGTGCCAGCGGCGCTCGCCGGTCTCGCAGTCGACCGCGACCAGGCTCTCCGCGTAGAGATTGTCGCCGCGGCGGTGGCCGCCGTACCAGTCGTTCGTCGGCGTGCTGGTCGGCAGGTAGGCGAGGCCGAGTTCCTCGTCGGCGCTCATCAGGCCCCAGACGTTCGCGCCGCCGGCGATTCGCCAGGAGTCGTCCTCCCAGGTGTCCGTGCCGTGCTCGCCTTCCTGGGGCACGGTGTGGAAGGTCCAGAGTTGCCGTCCCGTGCGCACGTCGAAGCCGCGGACGTCGCCGGGCGGTCCGTCGTCGGGGCCGAGGGGGCCGTCCGAGATGGACGAACCGACGATCGCGACGTTCCGGCAGATGGTCGCCGGCGAGCTGACGGTGTACTTGCGGCGTGCGACCGCCCGGTGCAGGCCGGCGGTCAGGTCGACGCCGCCGTGGTTGCCGAAGGAGCGCGCCGCCGTGCCCTCGTCGGCGTAGACGGCGCGCAGGATGGCGTCCGTACTGGCGTAGATCAGGCGGCCGGGAGCCTCCGGGTGCTCGGGGTCGCGCCAGAAGCTGGGTCCCTTGTGGGTGAAGCCGTGGTTCGTCGGCCGGCCGTGGCCGTAGCTCTGGGGATCGTGCTGCCAGATCGTCGTGCCTTCGGCCGGGTCGACGGCGGCGGCGATGCCGTAGCCGGTTACGACGTAGAGCCGGTCGGCGACCTTGATCGGCGTCGTCACATGCGTGCGCTGCTGCATCGACGCGTCCTCGAAGCGAGGATCGTTCGCCATCAGGTCGTTGTCCGGCAGCCGCCAGCGCCAGGCCGGTTCGAGGCGTGCGAAGTTCGAGGCGTCGATCTGGTCGAGCGCGGCGTAGCGGCCCGCGTCGTTGCCGCCGGTGATCGTCGGCCAGTCGCTGTCCTGGGCCCGGGCCGGCGCCACGGAAGGAAGCACGGTTGCAGCTACGGCTGCAACCATCGTGTAAGGGCGCAACGAGTCTCTGCGGCCTCGCCGCTTCGCGCCTCGTCCGATGCGGGTCAGAAGACCCGCGCACCCAGAGCGACGTCGTTGCCCTTCGGCTACAGCGTCTTCGCTGGCGGAACCTGGCCTCAATGGACCATCCGCCTCAGTCGAAGGCGGGAATGATCTCTTCCGCGACCATCCGGTAGTGGTCGAGCTTCTGGGTCGGGATGCCGCCGATCATGATCTCGTGGGCGCCGGCGTCGATCATCTCGCCGATCCGGTCGATCACGTAGCTCTTCGGGCCGGACGCGGTGCCCTCGCCCAGGCCGCGGGCATCGACGAACCGCCTGGCCGCCGCCTCGTCGTCCGTCACGAAGGTCGGCATGAGCACCGTGTGCCGGATCTCGCCCGGGTCGCGGCCGGCGTCCTCGCAGTGCCGGTTGACGACGGAGACCTTGTGCTGGAAGTACTCCCGGGTCATCGGTCCGCGCGCCCAGCCGTCGAGGTTCATCACGTCGCCGTGGCGCGCCAGCGTGCGCAGCGTCCGCTTCTCGCCGGTGCCGCCGATCAGGATCGGGATCGGGTCCGCGTAGCAGCCGGGGGACAGCGGCGCCGAGTCGAGCCGGTAGTACTCGCCCTGGAAGTCGACCGGCTCGTCGGACCGGAACAGGGCGCGGATCAGTTCGACCGCCTCCTCGAAGCGGTCCTGGCGCTCCTTCATCGACGGGAACGTCCAGCCGTAGGCCTCGTGCTCGCGCTTGAACCAGGCCGCGCCGATGCCGAGGACGAAGCGGCCGTGGGAGATGTGGTCCAGGGTGCCCGCCATCTTCGCGACCAGGCCGGGATTCCGGTACGTGTTGCCGAGCACCAGGTGGCCGATCCTCAGGTTCTTCGTGATGCTGGCGGTCGCCGCGGCGACGGTGAACGCCTCCTGGGCCGCCAGGTGTTCCTCTTCCTTGATGCCGGGCGGAGGCAGGTAGTGGTCGGCGTACCAGATGCTGTCCCAGGGGCCCTGGTCGAGCAGCTCGGCCACTTCCCGCACGCTGTCCCAGGTGTTGCGGTAGACGGTGACCTGCGCGCCGAATCTCATGTCAAATCCTCCCGTTCGTGCCGGAGTTCGGTCGCCGCTTAGCGGCGCGTTCTGTCAGAAGCCGGCGAGGGCGCCGGCGCACCCAGTTCCTGCGACGCAAGGTCCTAACCCGTGCGTTGCATGACCATCTTGCCGATGATCTTGCGGTCCATCATGTCCCGAAGCGCCTGCGGCACTTCTTCCAGCGGATAGCGGCGCGAAATGTAGGGCTGGATCTTGCCCTCCGCGGCGAGCGCTTCCGTCTCGACCCGCGTCGCCTCGAAGAGCTCCGGCTCGCGCATCCGGGAAGCGCCCCAGAACACGCCGACGATGTCGCAACCCTTGAGCAGGGTCAGGTTGAGCGGCATGCGCGGGATACCGGCGGTGAAGCCGATGACCAGAAAGCGGCCGCGCCAGTTCGTGGCCCGCAGCGCCGCCTCCGCGTACTCGCCGCCGACCGCGTCGTAGACGACATCGACGCCCTTGCCGCCGGTCAGTTCCTTGGCGCGGTTCTTCAGATCCTCGTCGGAGTAGTTGATCGTCTCGTCCGCGCCGCGTTCGCGGCAGAGCGCCAGCTTCTCCTCGCTCGAAGCGGCGGCGATCACCCGCGCGCCCATCACCTTGCCGAGCTCCAGGGCGGCAAGACCGACGCCGCCGGCGGCGCCAAGCACGAGAAGGGTCTCTCCGGGCTTCAGGTTGCCCCGGTACTTCAGGGCGTAGTGGCCCGTGCCGTAGGCGTAGCCGTATCCCGTTGCCTCCGCGTGGCCGAGCCCCGCCGGCAACTTGCGCACCTGGGACGCCTTGAGCAGCACCTGCTCCGCGAAGCCGCCGGTGCCGCCGCCGCCGACCACGTCGTCGCCGACCGCAAGGCCGTCGACATCCGGCCCGACGGCCGCGATCCTGCCGCCGACCTCGCCGCCGACGACGAAGGGCGGCTCTCCCCGGAACTGATAGCGATTCTCGATGATCAGCGTGTCGGGCCAGGTGATCGCCGCCGCGTGGATGTCGACGACGACCTCTCCAGGCCCGGCCACCGGATCGGGACGTTCCTCGATCGTCAGGTTCTCCGGGGGACCGAATTCACTGCAAACGACTGCCTTCATGCTTGCCTCTGGGTCGGTTCTGAGTGGCCGCTCGCGCGGTCGGGAACGGCGGGAGCATAGACGAGAACGTCCGGCCCTGCCGGATAGGATGCCGGCTGATCGGGGAGGCGCCGGTGCTCAAGAGAATCCACATCAAGGGGTACAAGTCCCTGGCCGATGTAGACGTGGAGCTCGAGCCGCTGACCGTGCTGTTCGGCCCCAACGCGGCGGGGAAGAGCAACTTCCTGGATGCGCTGCAGTTGCTCGCGGAACTGGCCACGAGTCGGACGCTCAAGGGAGCGTTCGAGGCGCCGTATCGCGGTAAGCCGCTGGAGTCGTTTCGTCTTGGTCGTAGAGGGCTTCCGGGGCTCTTGGCTGAGCAGAGTGCCAGATTCTCGATGGAGGCGGATCTGCACATCTCGGACGCGGTGGCGCAATCGGTGAGTCGCCAGATCTCGGACCTGAGGCGCTCTGGCAGGACATCGAAACCTGAGCCGCGGCGGCCAGCACCTGTGCGAGAGCGCTCTCTTCGCTATCGCATCGAGGTCGAGATGTTGCCTCGGCAGGGGATACTCCGAGTCGCCGACGAGTACCTGGCGGCACTCAACGGGAGGGGCGAACCCACTGGGCGCCGCAAGCCCTTCATCGAACGGCAGGGTGAGAGGCTTCACCTTCGACAGGAAGGCCAGGCGCACCCGACGTACTACGAGCGCTTGCTCGACCGCAGCATCCTCTCGATGCCGCACTATCAGCCGCACCATCCTCACGTGGTCGCTGCCCGGCAGGAGCTCGAGAGTTGGCAGTTCTTCTACTTTGAGCCGCGAGAGCGCATGCGGGCACTCAACCCCGTCAAGGAAGTCCGGCACATCGGTCTCATGGGAGAAGAGCTGGCTGCTTTCCTCAACACTCTGAAGACGAGTGACCCGAGGGAGTTTCGGGGTATCGAGAAGGCCCTGCACTTGCTCGTGCCCCAGATCGATGGCATCGAGGTGGAGGTCAACAACTTCGGTGAAGTGGAGCTCTCCCTTCGGGAAGACGGAGTGTCCATTCCGGCCCGCGTGCTTTCGGAGGGCACGCTGAGGCTCCTTGGACTCCTGGCTCTGACGGGTGCCGGAGATCAGCCGACAGTAGTCGGGTTCGAGGAACCCGAGAACGGCGTGCATCCGCGCCGTATAGAGCTGATCGCGGAGTTGCTGAAGACGCGCGAACATGTCGGCCAGACTCAGTACATTGTCACTACGCACTCGCCGCTACTTGCGGACCTGTTGCCGGAAGGGTCCCTGTTTGTGACCCAGCGGACGGCCAACGGAACTCGGATCGGGCGGTTCTCTGACTGGACCTGGGGGCCGCTGGGTCGGCGATCGGACATTGAAGACGCCCTGGAAGCTGAAGGCGATCGGGTTCCGGTGTCGAAGCGCCTCTTACGGGGCGACTTCGATGCGTGAGTTGGGAGTTGCCCTCTTCGGCGAGGACTTCGCTCACGAGCAGATTGTCGGAGCGCTGGTCACTCGCGTAGCCGGCGAGGAAGGCGTCAGGGTCAGGCAGGACTGGCGCAGCGCTACTGGCGGCGTTAGCGCTACAAGAGGCTCCTGATCGATGCGATTGTCGAGGCTGGTGTCACTCCGAACCTCGGTGGCGTTGAGTACGCAGAGGAGATCGTGGAGCACATGAACCTTCAGCGCGCGAGTCAGGACCGCTCGTTTCGCCGGTTCATCGATGATCTTCGGCAAGCCTTGCGCGTTCTAGTTGACTCGGCTGCTCGGGCGGAACTGCCCTAGCTGACGGGCGCATGTCCGGCCCCTGGTCTGTCGCAACGGCCGGCAGTTCGTTCTTCGACGGCCTCCAGGCCGGATGGGTCGAGGGGAGGGTCCCAGTGAGGCTGTCGGCAAGCGACGGCCGACAAACCCGCGTGAACCGACGACCTACCGGAGCGCAGCCGACCGCAGCGAGCGCCGACCTTCCATTCACTCAGTGAGCGCGAGCGTCCGCTGGGACCCTCCCCTCGACCCATCCGGGCGGGTGTTGCCGACGCCGTACTGCATGTGTCCGCCCTGCCAACAGCCGCCGGGCTCAGATCTGCCGCTCGCGGCCCTTCCAGTACGGCGCCCGGACGAGGCCGCGCTGGATCTTGCCGGTGGGCATCCGGGGCAGGTCGGTCGCGAAGTCGATCGAGCGCGGACGCTTGAAGTCGGGCAGGTGCTCGCGGCACCAGGCGAGCAGCTCCTCGGCGAGTTCCTCGCCGGCTTCGTAGCCGTCGCCTACCTCGACCACCGACTTGACGCTCTCGCCCCACTCCTCGTGGGGCACGCCGACGGTGCAGACCTCGTACACGGCCGGGTGCTGCTGGATCACGTCGTCGATCTCCTGGGGATAGATGTTGACCCCGCCGGCGATGATCGTCTCCGCCGACCGGCCGGTCAGGAACAGGTAGCCGTCCTCGTCGACGTAGCCCATGTCGCCCATCGTGAAGTAGTCGTCCAGGTAGGCGTCGTCGGTCTTGTCGGGCGCCTTGAAGTACTCGAAGCGGTTCTCGGCGGCCTCGAAGTAGACGGTGCCGGTGGTTCCCGCCGGCACCGGTTCGCCGTCGTCGTCGAGCACCTTGTACTTCGTTCCCTCCACGGTGCGGCCGACGCTGCCGGGCTTCTCGAGCCACTCGTTCGAATCGACCCAGAAGGTGCCGCCCTCGGTGGCGGCGTAGTACTCCCAGACGACCGGACCGAACCACTCGATGATCTTGTGCTTGACGTGAACCGGCGTGGGCGCCGCGCCGTGGACGAGCCAGCGCATCGACGAGACGTCGTAGCGTTCCCGAACCTCCCGCGGCAGCGCCAGCATGCGGTGGAACATCGTCGCCACCATGTGGGTGTGGGTCGCCCGGTGCCTGTCGATCAGGGCGAGAGTCTCCTGGGCGTCCCACCTGTCCATCAGCACGGAGCCGACGCCGACGGCCATCGGGATCGCCAGATTGATGCCCAAAGGCGCGGCGTGGTAGAGCGGTCCCGTTACGAGCGAGCAGTCCGTGTCCGGCTCGAAGTCGGCCGCCTCGCGGACCGCCAGCAGGAATGGCGTCGGCGTCGCGTTCGCCTCGCGGTACACGCCCTTGGGGTGGCCGGTGGTGCCGGAGGTGTAGAGCATCGGCGTGCCGAGAACCGGCTTGTCGATGTTCGAGCCGTCCTCGGCGGCGAGCGCTTCGTCGTAGGAGTCGGCGCCTTCGATCCCGCCGCCGACGGCGAGCGTCAGCCGCAGGTGCTCCGATCCAGCCCGCGCCGCGGCGACGGCCGGAGCGAAGGCCTCGTCGGCGATCAGAACCCGCGCCTCGCAGTTGTCGACGATGTAGGCGACTTCGGGTGGCGAGAGGTGCCAGTTGATCGGCGTCATCCGTCCGCCGGTGCGCTGGCAGGCCACGACCGTCTCGATGAACTCGGGCCGGTTCCGGCACAGCAGCGCGACGCCCACGTCGGGACCGACGCCGTGCGCCCGCAGCACCCGGGCCAGGCGGTTCGCGTTGGCGTTCAGTTCGGCGAGCGTGCGGCCGCCGAACTTCGACACCACGGCCATCCGGTCGGGGGCTTCGTCCGCGTGAAGCGCGACGCCCATGCCGTAAGGCGCGACGGCCATGAGTCGTTCCTGCAGTGCTGGGTCGATCGCCATGCGGGCCCTCTCCGCGGGCGCCGGACGAGGCCGGCGCCGTCTGTGTCGTTACCTGCCTAGTTCGCGAGTTGGCGAGTCTAGGAGCTTGCGCCACAGAAACGCAACGAAGTGTGGTCTCGGACTCCGGCGCAGCCGGTGCTCGCTACACTGGCCGCCGATGCTCGCAGCGGACATGCCCGGGTCCGTCGAACTGACCGACCGTGACCGCGCGATGCTCGCCGGCGACCGCGGTGAGGCCGCGGCGATCGCGATGCGCATCCTCGTCACGATGGCCGGGGTCTACGACGCGGAGCGGCTGCTCGACATCGAGGGCGCCCACATCGACGGCTGCCTGTACCACGGCGACTCGGGCGTCGACTTCGCGGAGCTCCTGGTCGCGGGCGGCGCCCGTGTCCGCGTGCCGACCACGCTGAACGTCGGCGGCCTCGACCTGCTGCACCCGGAGGAGTTCGCCGGCACGGCGGAACGCCGCGCCAAGGCGCTGCGGCTGATGGAGTGCTACGAGGAGATGGGCTGCCGGACGATCTGGACCTGCGCGCCCTACCAGACGACGCCGCGGCCGGCCTTCGGGCAGCAGGTGGCCTGGGCCGAGAGCAACGCGATCGTGTTCGCGAACTCGGTTCTCGGTGCGCGTACCCACCGCTACGGCGACTTCATCGACATCTGCGCGGCGATCACCGGTCGCGCGCCGGCGGTGGGGCTCCACCTGGAGGAGAACCGCCGCGGCCAGATCGTGTTCGATCTGCGGTCGTTGCCGCGCTCTCTCCGGAGTGCGTCCTGGTTGCTGCCGGCGATCGGCTACCTGGTGGGGGAGCGTTGCGGCAACCGGATTCCCGTGCTGCTCGGCCTGGAGGAGGCGAACGAAGACGGCCTGAAGGCTCTGGGGGCTGCCGCGGCATCCTCGGGTGCGGTCGCGCTGTTCCACGCGGTCGGCATCACGCCCGAGGCGCCGACTCTGGAGGCGGCGCTGGGCGATAGGGAAGCGGAGGAGTGGATCGAGATCGGCTTGTCCGACCTGCGCGCCGGTCTGCGGAGCCTGTCCACGGCCCCGGGAGCGGGCAGTTCGGAGGGCGCTGGCCTGGCGATCGACGTCGTGGCGCTCGGCAGCCCGCACTTCTCGCCGCGCGAGTTCGCGGAACTGCTGCCCCTGGTCGAACGGCATCCGCCGGCCGGCAGTGTCGAGTTCATCGTCTGCACGAACCGCCTCTCGCTCGGCCATCTCGAACAGAGCGGCGGCCTAGAGCGGCTGCGCGCGCTTGGCGTGCGCGTGGTCGTCGACACCTGCGTCGTCGTGGCGCCGATCCTGCGTACTCCGGCCGGCGGGGTCCTGATGACGAACTCGGGCAAGTTCGCGCACTATGCGCCCGGCAACGTCGGCTTCGACGTCGTTTTCGGCAGCCTGGCCGAGTGCGTGCGTTCCGCCAACGCCGGCCGGCTGTGGCGCGACCCGGAGTTGTGGCCGTGACCGGCATGGAACTGCAGGGCCGCGCACTTGTCGCCGGCGAAGGCGCCGGACCGGTCCTCCGCCTCGACGAGGCTTTGTCGTTCTGGGGCGGCGTCGATCCGGTGACCGGACGGATCATCGACCGGCGTCATCCGCGCTGCGGCGGAAGCGTCGCCGGCCGTGTCCTCGTCATGCCGTACGGACGGGGCTCGAGCAGCTCGAGTTCCGTGCTCCTGGAGGGGGTGCGGCTGGGCACGGCGCCGGCGGCGGTCGTGCTGCGGGAGCTCGACGGCATTCTGGCGCTGGGCGCCGCGGTCGCCAGTGAACTCTACGAGCAGTCGCCGCCGGTGCTCCTGCTTGAAGCGGCCGACTGGGAGGCCCTTCCGGAAGGAGCCGAAGTCTCGGTCGACGTCAGCGGCCGCCTGCGGCTCGCAGGCTGACGTTCCAGGAGGTCCAGACCCAGACCTTGAACGTGTCGGTGCCGAACTCGTCCGCGTCGTAGTGCGCCAGCTTGATGCCGAAGTCCTGCTTCCAGGGCGTGTTCCAGACCGCCATCGCGTCGATCTCGGTGCCGTAGTCCATGCTGCCGACCGCGGAGCGGAACTGGTGCCAGCGGATCGTCCAGTTCCACGTGTCCAGGTTGTGGTCGAGGCGGAGGTAGACGTCGACCAGGCCGTCGGCCGGCGTTCCGAGGAACTTGTCGGTCCAGCCGTTGAATCCGTGCAGCGTCGCCAGCGGCGTGCGGAAGCCGTAGGTGCCGTCGCCGTCCAGGGCCTCGCGCACTGCTCGCACGCTGACGTCGCCGCGGGTGAAGCCGATGCCGGTCTTCTGGTAGTCGAGGTCGACACTGCCGGGGTGGTCCGCCCAGTCCGACTGGACGGCGTACTGGAGTTCCCAGAGAACGGAGGCCGCGCCGGCGTCGCGTGAGCCGTTGTAGCTGGCGCCCCAGTTGGATGTCGAGTTGGTCGCGGCGCCGGGCCGCTCGTAGTCGAGCAGGTAGCCGAACAGCGCCAGTGTGCCCGGACCCGCCGGGCCGGACACGTGGAGCACATGGGAGCCCATCGCCTCCTCGGCGCCGGTGATCCGGTGGGCGCGGTCGAGGAATGCGTAGCGGAGCGTCCAGTCCGCCGCGAGCTCCGCGTCGAGGGCGGCCGCGTCGAAGGCCTGGTGATGCTGGCGCCAGCCGACCGCGCCGACGAAGCGCTGGTCGCCGATCAGGAGTTCCGTCCGTCCGAGCGTGAAGGCGACCGGCCCGCGCTCCAGGCGGGCCGCCGCCTGGTTGATCGCGGTGAGCGCCGGATCGGCGATGACCGGCCGGTCACGGACGCCGTTGTCGAGTCCGCCGTAGCCCAGGTTGCGGTAGGTGCTGTCGTTGCCGACCGGCGTCACCTCCTCCGCCTCGAGCAGGAAGGAGAAGCCGCGGAAGGCCTTCGTCTGCAGCTTGAGGCTCGTGCGCAGAGTCGAAGCGAGCGCCGCGTCGTCGAAGGCGTCGTCGTCGGATTGCTCGACGCGGTAACGAAGTCCGACCGAGACGTCGGCGTCCCGGATCGCCTGTCCAAGCGTCGCCGGCTCCTGGGAGGCGTTCTCCTCACCGTCCTGGGCGAGGCCAGCAGAGCTGCCGACGGTCAAGCTCAGCGCGAGCGGAATCAGACACTTGCGCATGTTTGGCATGGGTGTTCGGGAGAAGAAGTCGGAGTCGCCGGAGACCGGCGGCAGTATACAGGCCGCCCGCCGGCGGCCGCTTCGGTTACACTTGCTGGGCGCCGACCTAGGAACCGAGCCGGCATGCGATTCGCGCTCGTCCCTGGCGCTGCTGGCCGCTTCAACCGGAGACCAGACATGAAGATCTCGACCTCTCGACCCGTCCTCGTCGTGCTCGTCGCCGTCCTTGCCGTTCCCGGAATGGCCGTGGCCGCCGACGCCGACACGCCGACCTTCTATGCCGACGTTCTGCCGGTCCTGCAGGAGAACTGCCAGACGTGCCACCGGCCGGAAGGCGAGGGCGAGAACATCGGCGGCATGATCGCGCCGATGCCCCTGATGACGTACCAGCAGACCCGCCCCTGGGCGCGGTCCATCGCTCGGGCGGTCGAGAACCGCTCGATGCCGCCGTGGTTCGCCACCGAGGCGACCCGCGGGCAGTTCCACCACGAGCGGGTGATGACCGACGAGGAGATCGAGACGGTCATGGCCTGGGCCCGGGGCGGCGCTCCGGCCGGCGACGCGGCGGCCGCTCCGCCGCCGAAGACGTTCGTCGAGGAAGGCTCCGGCGGCTGGTCGCTCGGCCGGCCCGACCTGGTCGTGCAGATGCCAGAGGAGTACTGGGTCGCCGACGACATCGCCGACATCAACATCAACTTCGAGGCCGAGCTCACGGAAGAGGTGCTTCCCGAGCCGGTCTGGGTGCGCGGCGTCGAGTTCAAGGTCGGCGGCAGCGACGTTCACCACATGTGCGCGAGCATCCGGCCCCCGGGCGGCGCGACGGCGCTCGGCAAGTTCAGCGACAGCTCGCTGGGCTGCATCGCCCTCGGCGCCGAGAGCCACCTGATGGAGCCGGGCTACGCGATGAAGCTCGAGCCCGGTTCGACGATCGAGTTCTCCATGCACTACAACAAGGAGGCCGGCGAGGGCAGCGGCTTCTCCGACCGCTCCGAGATCGGCTTCGTCTTCGCCGACGCGCCGGAGAGCGAGTTGCGCGAGGTCAAGTTCGACTCGATCGGCAACCTGACCTTCGAGATCCCGCCCGGCCACGAGCGCTGGAAGGTCGGCGCGGCGCGGGTGTTCCCGGTCGAGACGGACATCCTGGCCCTGTGGCCCCATGCCCACCTGCGGTCGGTCGCGGTGCGCTACGACGCGTTCTACCCGGACGGCACGACCGAGGTCCTGCTCGACGTGCCGAACTACGACCAGGAATGGCAGACGACGTACCAGTACAAGAAGCCGAAGACGATCCCCGCCGGCACCCGGGTCGAGGTCTCGATGTGGTTCGAGAACACGCCCGAACGCGGCGAGGAGCGCGGCTTCGATCCGGCGGACAACGTGATCAACGGCACGGCGACGACCGACGAGATGATGCTCGGCTTTGTCGCCTGGGCGCCGGTCGAGCCGGTCGATCCGATCAAGCTGCAGCTCGGCCTCGCGACGGTGCAGAGCACCGGCGGGGAGTAGGAAGGCGGCGATGGCCGGTTCGAGCGGGCGGCGGCTGATTCAGGTCGCCGCCCTCCTGCTGCTTCTCGTGGCCGCGGCCCCGGTGTCGGGCCAGTTCGCCGAGACCGACGAAGTCATCGAGAAGGCCTCGAAGGAGGGCGAGGGCCGCAAGCTGGACGCCTCGGGCCTGACCAACGCCTTCGCGTTGCTGGTCAACGCGACCCGCTCGATCGACCGGGCCGAGATCGGCGGCGGTGCCGTCGAGGTCAACGCCGGCAGGGTGCCGCTCCTCGGCGTCGACTGGTTGTCCTTTGTCGAGCACGAACAGGGGTTGCTCGAGTTTCAGACCTTCGCGGCGATCAAGCTCCGCACGGAAGCCGACATCGTCGTCGGAGACCTCGAGGTTCCGGCCGGCAACGTCTCACCCGGTTTCGCGGGTCTCTACAGCCTGTGGCTCCGCCTGGACGACGATGGCCGGTGGACGCTGATCGTGAACCACGAGCCCGATATCTGGGGGACGATGCACGACCCGGCGAAGGACCTGGGCCAAACCCCGCTCGAGCACTCCACCGTGGAGGGCGGCAAGTCGAGCCTGACGATCGACATCGAGCCGCCCGAGGGCGACTCTCCCGGAACGCTCGAGCTGACCTGGGGCGAGCACCGCTGGCAGACGACGGTTTCCGCCGCCGGTTAAGCCGTTCCCGACACTGGTTCCGCTGGGTGCGCGGGTCTGACATCCGACCGCCCGAAGACGGGCGCTCGGACTGTGACGCGGGTGGCGCGAACCGCGCCACCCGGGTGCTGACCCGCTGCCGCCGGAGGCGGCTTCGAATCGTCGGCCGAAGGCCGACCTTTCCTCCGCGGGCCAAGGTCAGGTTCTAGCCGCTGGCCACCGGCGCGATCGGCCTGGCTCCCAGAACCGGCGCGCGCAGGCCGAAGGCGACCAGGGAACCCACGAAGCAGAGGCCCGCCAGGATGGTGAGGGTCAGCAGGTGCGAACCTGACCAGTCGGACAGCATCCCGGCCAGGAACGGTGCGGACGGTGAGATCGCTCCGGTGATCGCAAAGCGGATGCCGACCGTCGTGCCGAACGCGCGGCGCCCGTAGAAGGACGAGTAGACGACGGGAATGCAGACGTAGGCGGCGCCGAAGCCCAGTCCGATCAGCACCATGGCGGCATAGGCGAGGAGCGCGGTCTCCGCCGCGATCAACAGGGCGCAGCCGGCGCCCTCCATGATCAGAACGATGCCGAGCAGCCGTTGGGGCGGCATGAAGTCGCCGATGGAGCCGCTGAACCTCCCGAACAGGCTCACCAGGACGCGGATGCTGAGGATGGCTGCGGCCATTGCGGTGGTAAAGCCGACGGCCTCGAGGTGAGCCCGGCCGAAGACGGTGATGATGCCCCACGGCACGCCGTAGGCGATCGAGAGGCCAACCAGGACATAGAACTGGGTCGTGCGCAGTGCGAGCGGGGCAGTCCACTCGCCCAGCCCGCTTGGACCGCGCCGCTCCTCGAGTTCCGCGTCGTCGTCGGCCGAGCCTCCGTCCGGCTGCTGGCCGACCTTCTCGGGCGTGCCGCGGATGAAGAGCGCGGCGGTCACGGCGACCATTGCCGAGATGCCGGAGATGATCAGCCAGCCGGTGCGCCAGTCGGTGACCCGGAGAATCATCGGTGCGAGCAGGTTGGTGCCGAAGCCGACCACGGCGCCGCCGCCGAGCACCAGAGCTATCGCCCTCGATCGAGAGCGAACGAACCAGTTCGAGGCCAGGGTCTGCGCGGGCAGGATGGTCCCAAAGCCGATCGCAATGCCGCCCAGCACTCCGTAGGCGAACATGCAGTCGGCAAAGGAGTCCGCCCGGCTCATCAGCCAGAAGGCGAGGACTCCGACCGCGGCGCCGAACACCATGACGGAGCGGACACCCAGGCGCGCCATCACGATCCCCACGACGGGCCCGAGCAGGTGGTAGCCGTAGCTGAAGACGGTGAAGGCGAGTCCCGATTGGGCGTCGTTCAGTCCCAGGTCCTGCTGCATCTCCGGCAGGACCAGCCCCCAGCCGTAGTACATCGGCGAGATGCCGAAGCCATAGCAGAGCGAGCCGACCCCGACGATCCGCCAACCGCTGAACGGGCGCTTCGTCATGAGTACCGGCTGCCGCGTTTCAGGTTGTCCGTTCCGCCATTCTGGTCGAGTGGTTCCGTTACTGCCCGCGAATCGCTTCCAGCCGGTCGTTGATCTCCCGTTCCAGCTCCGCGCCCGTCTTCACCTCGTCGCCGAGCTCGAGATAGGCCTGCTTCTTGCCGTCGAACTTCGGCCACGCCGGCCGGCCGCCGCCGTTCGGGTCGCCGGTGCGGGCGAACTGGACCCAGTAGTCGATCATCAGCGCCGCCAGCCGGTCGTCCGTCTCGTCGTAGTTCTCACCCTGGAGCGTGTTGAAGACGTAGCCGAGCTCGGCCGCGTGGTGCGCGCCCCAGGCCGGGTTCTCGGGGTTCACGCGGGTGAAGAAGTACTGGAAGGCGGGGGAGGAGACCTTGTCCATGCCGAGGAGCATGCGCCGCGTGCCGCGCAGGAACCAGGTGTCGGTCATGAAGCGGTCCTGCTGCACCTTGAGCTCGTCGGCATTGGAGGACGGGTAGAGCTTGGCCACTTCCCCGGCCCGGTCGCCGTAGACGCCCTTCAGCATCTCGAGGAACTGCGCCCGTTCGGTAAGCGGCTGGAAGGCCATGAACATCGTGCCCTCGTTGCGGTTCGTGCCGGCCATCAGGGGAATGTCGTTCTGCCTGCCGGCGGTGTAGCGGTCTTCGCTCGACTCGGGCATGAAGGCGGTGCCGTAGGTGACGTGCGGCTCGTACGCGCCGGGTTGGCCGGCCTGGGGGGTCTTCGTGATGATCGTCTGGGGGTCGATGCCGCGCAGTGCTTTCGCGGTCTGCTTGGTGCCGTCCCCGAGCAGGGCCGCCGCCCAGGCGACACCGACGTCCTCGGCGCTGGCGTGCATGCCGTTCGCTGCGCTGAGCGGGCGGATGTTCGTGTCCGTGATCCACGGGCTCTCCGCGATCGCACGGTGGATGAGACCGGCCGCCATCGGACTCGCCATCAAGGCGTGGACGCTGGTGCCGCCCGCGGACTCGCCGAAGATCGTCACGTTGTCGGGGTCGCCGCCGAACTGCGCGATGTTCCGTTCGACCCACTGGAGCGCCGCGATCTGGTCGAGGAAGCCGTAGTTCCCCGATTCGCCGCCGGATTCCTTCGACAGGGCCGGATGGGCGAGGTAGCCAAGGGGGCCGAGGCGGTAGTTGATCGAAACCAGGACCACGCCCTTGCCGGCGAACGCGGATCCCTCGTACGTCGCCTCGTTGCCCCAGCCGAGGCTCAGGCCTCCGCCGTGGATCCAGACCATGACGGGCCTCGGCTCGTCGCCGTCGCCGGCCGCCGTCCACACGTTCAGGAACAGGCAGTCCTCGGAGGTCTCGGGCAGGGCCGCGCCGGTCATCATCGCCAGCACCGGGCTCTGCGGACAGATCCTGCCGAACTCCGTCGCATCGCGCACGCCGCTCCACTTCGCCGGGGGCTGCGGCGCCTTCCAGCGCAGCTCGCCGACCGGCGGCGACGCGAAGGGGATGCCGCGGTAGACCGTCAGACCGCTGTCCGGGTCGAGGACCTCGCCTTGCAGCTTGCCGGAGTCGATCTTGACTACGGCGGAGTCGGCGCCGGCGCCAGGGATTGCGGTGAGGAGTGTGAGGACGAAGAGCGCAGCCGCCATGATCGCGGTTCGGCCGATTCGGTTCTTGCGGCGACGAGTGGCAGCCATGTTGCCTCCAGGGTTCGTTCCGAGTTGTCGTGCGAGGTCGCTCACTCTACACTCGGGCCGGGCGTCATTGCGACGACTCCCAGACGACGACTCCCAGAATTGTGGGAGGCGTTGAGTCGAGAGGCTGAAGTCGCTAGGATCCTGAGTGCCCTTCCACGAACCAGTCGGCTGCCACGACCCAGGAGAGGTAGATGTTGAACTCCAGAAGTGAATCGTCCGGGATGATGGAGCGCAGGCGAGCCAAGAGCTGCGTTCTGGCTGCGGCTCTCCTCTGTCTGTTGCCGCTGGGGCTCCATGTGGCGCCGGTTCATGCGGACGAAGCCGAGGCGCCGGAGACGCCCACGCCCGAGTCCGTCACGTCGGCCGACGAGCACACGACCTGCATTGCGAGCAACACCGTCATGTGCCTCGTGGACAGCGACCGTGACGAGCAGGGCGATCGCTTCCGGGTGACGGTTGAGCTTGGGACAAGGGAACAGATCGAGGCCGGAGAAGGGACGTCCGCGAGGGTGGTCAAGGGCGGCCAGCGCTACATCGGGACGACCGAGTCCGGCCTGTTCTACTTCTTCGACCCCAAGAACTGGGAAGTGCTGCTGAAAGTCCTGCCGGCCTGCACTTCGGATCTCGGCAACAGCGTCTGGGTGCTGGCCGCGTCCGCGAGCGACCAGGCAATGCGGATCACGGTCACGGACACTCAACTCGTCGATGACGAGAGCAAGATCAGCGAAAGGGTTTGGGATTTTCCGGCGCTCGACTCCAGCGAGCGGACGGAGGTTGAGCGACCCAACGCTCCGGGGGAGCACTACCTCACGGGACATCCGGCCCTGGTGGCTACCAGCGGGGGAGAGAACGCGCACCCCTTCCCCGATTCCTGTCCGGCAACCTCAGCCGGATAGAGGATCGACGACTCGTCGTCACAAATCGATCCGGGCGAGGGCCCGGATCGACTCCTCGATCTCCCACGTCGCCGCGTCGGGAACGCCGCAGCGGGCGATGACGTGGGTCATGCCGATGCCCTCACGGTAGCGGTCGAGGCCGGCGCGCACCTGGTCGAGACTGCCGACGACGGCCCAGTTCTCGATGTCCGCCAGTTCCTCTTCCTGCACCAGGCGGGTGCCGGCGCGCGCCATCCTGAGCGCCTGCGCGGTCAGGGCGGAACGGACGCGATCGCAGGCGGCCCGGTCTTCCGAGACGAACACGGTACGCATGACCGGGACGATCGGTCGCGGCGCCCCCTGCGGCAGGGCCTCGCGGTGGAGCTCGTGGTTCCTGGTGAGCCGGCCGATCGTCTCGAGGGGAGACGACAGGTAGGGAAGGCCCAGTTCGCCGGCCTGCTTGAGAGCCAGGGGGCCGAAGGCGGCGACCCACAGTTCCGGATGCGGCTGCTGCACCGGCAATGGCGCGATCCGCACGGGTTGGCGCGCGCCTGGTTCGCCGACCTCGATCGCCTCGCCGGCCCAGGCCCGCTTCATCAGGTCGAGAGACTCGACGAAGCGCTGGCGCTTCGTGCGGGGATCGACGCCGAACGCGGCGAACAGCGCGGGCCGGAAACCGCGGCCGAGGCCGAGGATGACGCGGCCGTTCGAGAGGCGGTCGAGGACGGCGACCTCTTCCGCCGCCTGGAAGGCGTTGCGGACCGGCAACAGATACGAGGTCGTGCCGAGGCGCAACTGCTTCGTTCGCGCGGCCGCAGCGGCCAGAACGACGATGGGCGACGGGCAGGAGGCCGCCCCGGTGAAGTGGCTTTCCGGCAGGAACAGCGAGTGAAAGCCGAGCCGGTCCGCGAACTCCGCCTGATCGGCGATCGACCCCGCCTCGTCGCCCAGGTAGCTGACCCAGGGCGTCAGCCCGATCTCGATGCGGGTCTCCTTCAGCCGGCTCTCCAGTCGCTGAAGCTCTTGCCGGCATCTGCCAGTTCAGCGAGCAGCGGCGACGGTTGCCAGAACGGGCTGCCGCTCTCGTCCGCGAACTGGCGCATCCGGGCCGCTACCTTGCCGAGGCCGACGCTGTCGCCCCAGTGCATCGGGCCGCCGCGGTAGACGGGCCAGCCGTAGCCGTTGACCCAGATCACGTCGATGTCCGACGGGCGGATCGCAATCCCTTCCTCCAGGATCTTCGCGCCCTCGTTGACCATCGGGTAGAGGCAGCGCTCGAGGATCTCCTCCTCGCCGACCTCGCGCTGCTCGATCCCCAGCGCGGAGCCGAAGTCGCTGATGATCTTCTCGACTTCCGGATCGGGCGCGGAGGCGCGGGTCTCGGGGTCGTAGACGTAGTAGCCGCGGCCGTTCTTCTGGCCGCGGCGGCCGGACTCGCAGAGGACCTCGCGGATGTCGCGGGACGCCGACGTCTTCTCGTTCCAGCCGATGTCGAGGCCCGCCAGGTCGCTCATCGCGAACGGGCCCATCGGGAAGCCGAAGTCGTAGAGGACGCGGTCCACGTCGTAGTACTTCGCACCCTCAAGGATGATCTGCTGTGCCTGCGCCTGGCGCTGGAACAGGATCCGGTTGCCGACGAAGCCGCGGCAGACGCCGACCAGCACCGGCACCTTGCCGATCTGCTTGGAGATCGTCATCGAGGTGTGGATCACGTCCTTCGCCGTCTTCTCACCGCGCACGACCTCGAGCAGCCGCATGATGTTGGCCGGCGAGAAGAAGTGCATGCCGATCACGTCCTCGGGCCGGCTGGTGGCCGCGGCGATCTCGTTCACGTCGAGCGCGGAGGTGTTCGTGGCCAGGATCGCGCCCGGCTTCACGATCCGGTCGAGACTCGCGAAGATCTCCTTCTTCAGATCCATGTTCTCGAACACGGCCTCGATCACCAGGTCGCAGTCGGCGAGCGCCTCGCGCTCGGTCACGCCGCTGAGCAGACCCATGCACTGGTCGACCTGGTCCATCGTCATCCGGCCGCGGCTGGCGGTCCGTTCGTAGTTCTTGCGGATCACGCCAAAGCCGTGGTCGAGCCGGCTCTGCTCGGCCTCGACGATCGTCACGCCGATGCCGCGGTTGGCGAAGTTCATCGAGATGCCGCCGCCCATCGTGCCGCAGCCGAGGACGCCGACCTTCTCGATCTTCCGCATCGGCGTGTCGCGCGGTACGTCGGGCACCTTGGCGGCCTCGCGCTCGGCGAAGAAGTAGTAGCGCTGCGCGATGGACTGCTTGCCTGCCATCAGCTCCCCGAACAGGCGCCGCTCGTTGTCGAGCGCGTCGTCGAAGGACATGTCGAGGCCTGCCTCGATCGCCCGGACGTTAGCTTCCGGCGCCTCGAAGCCGCGGGTGCGGCGGGCGATCTTGCGCCGGAAGCCGTCGAAGATCTCCTTGCGGTTGGCCCGCGCCTCGTCGACCTTCTCATTCAGGTCGCGGATCTTCTTGAGCGGCCGGTCCTCGGCGACCACCTTCTCGGCGAAGGCGACGCCGCCCTCGAACACGTCGTCGACGATCTCGTCGATCAGGCCGCCCTCGAGCGCCTCCGCGGCGCCGATCGGGTTGCCCATGACGCACATTTCGAGCGCCTTCGGGTAGCCGACCAGCCGGGGCAGCCGCTGCGTGCCGCCCGCGCCCGGCAGAATCCCCAGCTTGACCTCGGGCTGGCCGAACCGGGCCGAGGAGACGCCGACCCGGTAGTGGCAGGCCATCGCGGTCTCCAGGCCGCCGCCGAGAGCGGTGCCGTGGATAGCCGCCACGACGGGCTTGGTCGCCTGCTCCATCGCCTCGATCGCCTCGTTGAGTCCCGGCTCCTTCATCGGCTTGCCGAACTCGGTGATGTCGGCGCCGGCGATGAACGTGCGGCCCTTGCAGACCAGGAGGACGGCGGCTACATCGTCGTCGGCTTCGGCCTTCGCCAGTCCCTCGACCATGCCGGCGCGCACGCCGTGGCTGAGCGCGTTGACGGGAGGATTGTCGATCACGATGAGGGCGACTTCGCCGCGGACCTCGTAGTCGACCATGTCGGTGAGTGCAGTCATATCGGTGGTGTCTCCTGGCGCGGCGTGCGCCGGTGCGTTGACGTGAAGATCGTTGGTGGAACGGGCCGGTATCGTAGCCGCTCAGTGGCCGTGTCCGAGCACGTCCAGGAACCGCCGGATGCGGGCCGCGTTTTCGCCCAGGTCGCCGACTCCGACCTGGGACACGGAGCGCACGTCGACGGCCGCGCCGGTGCCGTCGTCGCGGACGCGGACGGCGACGAAGTCGATGAAACGGAACCAGGGCGTCGCGTCCGAGAACTCGAAGCGTCCGTTCCCCGGGTCTTCGAGGATCGGCGTCCAGCCGAGATCCTCCGCCGTGTGGCGGACCCGCCAGACGGCTTCGTCCCGGGAGATGTCGAGTTGGAGCGTGTCGAGTTCGGGGTAGGCCTGCCGCTGCTGATCGGGCACGGTAGCTCCGCCGCTCGGGTAGGCGAAGCCGGCGCCGCGGCTGTCCTCCGCGGCCGCGGCCGCGAAGGTCGGCGGGTCGTCGATGTCCGTCGTGATGTCGTGGATCGCTGGCGCCTGTACGGTCTCGTAGCTGAGCACGAGAAGCCAGGCCAGCACCGCCACGGGGAGGAGCACGCCCGCCCAGGCCTGGGACGCTCCACCGCGGCGCTGGTTGCGGCGGGTCCGAAGCAGGCCGATGAACCCAAGGAGCAGGCTGAGCAACAGGCCCACGGGCATGAGGAACGAGAACAGGGCGAAGCCGAAGAGAGGCGAGATCAGGCCGAAACGCGCCTCGAAGACGCCGACGAGGCCGGTCACGAGCGCGAGCCCGGCCACCAGCGGGGAAGCGAGCGCGGTTGTTGAGTTCATGGCGGGCGGAGGGTAACAGGAGCGGCGCTGCTACGGTTCGATCGCCGTGCCTGAAGACGACGCAGCCGGAGCCCCGATTCGCCTCGCCGGGCGGTCGACCCCGCCATCGCGCGCGGCATCCCGGTCGTCGGGCCTTGCCGCGATCGCGCGCCTCGTCCCCGTGATCGCGCTGGCGGGTACGCTGGCCGGTTGCGGCGGCGAACCGCCAGCGGACTCGGCCGTCCGGCGGCCGAACATCGTTCTCTACGTCGTGGATACCCTCCGCGCGGACCGGCTGGGCGTCTACGGCTACGGCAAGCCGACCTCACCGCGACTCGATGCCTTCGCGGCGAGCGCCCTGGTGTTCGAGAACGCCTACGCCCAGTCGTCCTGGACCCGGCCCGCCATGGCGTCCCTGTTCACGGGCCTTCTGCCGCCCGCGCACCGAACGGTCGGCCGCCGTTCCGTGCTCCCCGAGGAGGCTGTGACGCTGGCCGAGATCCTGACCGCCAACGGCTACGAGGGGATGGGCCTGGTCCGCAACCCGAACGTCGGCCGGACTTTCGGCTTTGCCCAGGGGTTCAGTCGTTTCCGTTCCGAGGACCGCGACCGGGACGAGACGATGCTGGACCGTGTTCGCTTGTGGCTCGATGCGCGGCAGAGCGGGGAAGGGCCGTTCTTCCTCTATCTTCATGCGATCGATCCGCACGGACCCTACGACCCGGCGCCGGAGTTCGAACAGATGTTCGACGCCGGCGATGCACCCGCGCACTACCGGACCGTCCGGTACCTGCTGGAGTTGAACCGGGGCGAAGTCGAGCCTGACGAGGGCACCGCAGAGGCGCTCTCACGGCTCTACGACGCGGAGGTGGCGCAGAACGACCGCGCCTTCGGCGAGCTGCTCGACGAACTCACGGCGCGCGGCCTCGCGGAGGGAACCGCGGTGATCTATGTCTCGGATCACGGCGAGGAGTTCGAGGAGCACGGCCGCTGGGAGCACGGCGTGTCTCTTTACGAGGAGGTGCTGCGGATACCCCTCGTCATGCGCCTGCCAGGAGTGCCTGCGAGAAGGATCGAGACGCCGGCGCAGCACGTCGACCTGCTGCCGACCCTGCTTGGCTATCTCGGTATCGACAGACCCGCGACCGACGGCAGGGACCTGCTCGCGGAGCGACGCCGCGGAGACGATCCGCCGGATGTGTACACCCATCTCGACGTGGACGGGCACCGAGCCTCCTCGGTGATCCGCGGCCGCTACAAGCTCGTGCTGCCCCAGTCACCCTCCCAGGGCACGGCGCCGAAGCTGTTCGACCTGGAGACCGACCCCGGCGAGTTGGAAGACCTGGCATCGGCCCGGCCGGGAATCGTGGAGCGGATGCTGGCCCTGCTGGCTGACCGCGGCCTTGCCGGCGACGTGGAGCCGGCGGTCGAGATTGACGATGCCCGGATCGATGAGGATCTGCGACGCAGGCTGCGGGCTCTGGGATACGTGGACTGAGGTGGCCGGCGCACCCACTTCCTGCGATGCAGGCTCCTAGTGCGCGAAGCGGCCTGGAGCGTGTTCCCTCAGGCACTCTGCCAGCAACGCGACACCCTCGCGAATCCTGGCCACGGAGGGGCAGGCGTAGGCCAGACGCAGGAACGGGACGTCGTCGCCCCCCGCGTGGTAGGCGGCGCCGTAGCCGTAGTCGAGGCCGCGCTGCTCACTCGTGGCGAACAGCGCTTCGCGGTTCACTTCCTCGGGCAGACCGACCCACAGGAACATGGCGCCGGCCGGCGTGCGCCAGGTGCAGATGCCGCCGAGCTGCTCGGTCAGCGCCGCGAGCAACGCGTCGCGCTTCGGCAGCAGGGCGGCGTTGTTGCGCTCGATCTGGGCCGGCAGCCGGCCGCGCAGCAGTTCCGCGACGATGCTGGATGACAGCGTGCTATGGCCCGCGTCGAAGCGCCGGTCGAGAAAGCGCTGCTGGAGCGGCTGCCTGGCCAGGAAGTAGCCGATCCGGACGCCGGCGCCGAGGATCTTCGACAGGGAGCCGATGTAGATGACGCCGTCGCCGTTCGCCAGCGTGTAGAGGCTCTGCGGCGGCCGCGGCGCGTCGTCGTAGTGGACGTCGGCGTAGCAGTTGTCTTCGACCAGGAGAACGTCGAACTCACGGGCGGCCTCGATCATCTCGAGGCGGCGCTCGCGGGGCATCACCGCGCCGGTCGGGTTGTGGTAGGTCGGCAGCGTGTAGATGAAGCGGGGCCTCCGGCCGTCCGCTGCGAGGCTCGCGAGCGTCCGGCGGAGAGCGCCGATGTCCATGCCCCGCTCGTCGACGGGTACGCCGACCAGTCGGTAGCCGAGCCCCCGGTAGGCGCCCAGCGTGCCCGAGTAGGTCGTCTCCTCCGTGATCACGATGTCGCCTGGCTCTGCCATCAGCGCCCTGCCGATCAGCGTCACCGCCTGCATGGAGCCGTTCGTCAGCGCGATTTCATCGGGGTCGTAGTCCACGCCTTCACGATCCGCCTCGCGCCGGGCAAGCACTTCCCTCAGACCGGGATGGCCGAGATCCCCGGGGTAGAAGGCGAAGTCCTTCCCGATGTCCAGGATGGCGCGGCCGGCCGCCTCGGCCATCTCGGCCGCCGGAAAGGCCTCGGGCGCCGTCATGCCGACCCGCATTGGAATCGGGTTCGCGGGTGGGCCGTTCGAGTGTGGAGCGCCGGTCATCGCGGCGGGGACTGTAGCAGCGGCGGCGGGCTGCTACCCTCTGCGGCCCTCAACTCTCGTACAAGGAGAAGCGCACGATGAAGGATCTCTTCGACCTCACCGGCAGGGTGAGCGTCATCACCGGATCGACGAAGGGCATCGGCAAGGCGATGGCCGAAGCCCTGGCCGCCTTCGGCTCGAAGGTGGTCATCTCGAGCCGCAAGGCGGATGCCTGCGATGCCGTCGCGGCCTCGATCAACGAGAGCGGCGGCGAGGCGATGGCGCACCCCTGCCACGTCGGACACAAGGATCAGTTGGAAGGCCTGGTCGCGGCGACCCGGGAGCGCTGGGGGAAGATCGACAATCTGGTCGTCAACGCCGCGGTCAATCCGTACTACGGATCGAGCCTGGGCATTCCGGACTCCGCGTTCGACAAGGTGATGGAGGTCAACATCAAGAGCGTCCACTGGCTGTGCCAGATGGTGATTCCCGAGATGCAGGAGCGGAAGGACGGGTCGATCGTCATCGTGTCCTCGGTCGGCGGTTTCCGCGGCAACTCGATGCTTGGCGCCTACGCGATCTCCAAGGCCGCGGACATGCAGCTCGCGCGGAACCTGGCGGCCGAGTTCGGTCCCGACAACATCCGTGTCAACGCCGTCTGCCCCGGACTCGTGAAGACGGACTTCGCCCGCGCCCTGTGGGAGGACCCGCAGCGGGAGCAGGCGGTCGCGGGAAGAACACCGCTCCGGCGCCTCGGCGAGCCGGTCGACTGCGCGGGCATCGCGGTCTACCTCGCTTCGCGTGCGGGCTCGTGGACCACGGGCCAGACCTTCACCGTCGACGGCGGAGTCCTGGGCTGCGGTTGACTCGGTTTCTCGTCGCGTTCGCCCTGTGGGCCGGCGCGGTGGCCGCTCAGCCGGCCGGCGATGCGCCCGCCGCGGTGTTTCTCGCCAGCGGCGTCCGGGTGGGGGAGGTGACCGCAACCTCCGCGGTGGTCTGGACCCGGACGACCGCTGAGCCGCAGCGGCAGGCGGGAGAGGAGGTCTCCGGGCGTCCGGTGGTGACGCTGGCGTCCGGAGCCGACCTGGCGAGGCTCGAAGGTGCGGTGCCCGGAGCGCCGGGCGAGGTCCGGGTGACCGTTCGGCAGCGGCTCGACGACGGAGAGTCGGGTGCGATCGGCTGGCTTCCGACAGCAGCCGACCGCGACTTCACGCGACAGACTCTTCTCGACGGCCTCGCCGCCGATACGGACTATCTCGTGACGGTCGAGGCACGGCCGGTCGCGCCGGAGGCCGAGGCAACGGCTCTCGAAACCGTGACGTTCCGTACCGCGCCGGCGCCGGACCAGCGGCGGCCGATCCGCTTCACCGCGATGACCTGCCAGTACTACGGTCGTCGCGACCGTCCGGACGGCTTCCGGATCTATCCGTCGATGGCGGCCGAGCGGCCCGACTTCTACCTGTCGATCGGCGACAACGTCTACCTGGACAACGAGTCGCCGCGCGCCACGTCCGTGGAGCTGGCGCGCTACCACTGGCAACGGATGTTCACCCTGCCGGCGATCGCGTCCTTCCTGCGTTCGGTGCCCGGCTACTGGCTCAAGGACGACCACGACCTGCTGCGAAACGACTCCTGGCCCGGGATCGAGCCCGGCATCTCCGCGCCGCTGACCTTCGAGGAAGGCTTGGCCGTGTTCGCGGAGCAGAACCCGGCGCCGGAACGCCCGTACCGGACGGTTCGCTGGGGGAAGGGGCTGCAGCTCTGGCTGGTCGAAGGCCGCGACTTCCGCTCGCCCAACGACATGCCGGACGGCCCCGGCAAGACGATCTGGGGCGCCGAGCAGTGGCGGTGGCTCCAGGACTCCCTGCTCGCCAGCGACGCGGACTGGAAGGTCCTCGTCTCGCCCACGCCGATCGTCGGTCCGGACCGCGCCAGGAAGGCCGACAACTACGCCAACGCCGCCTTCAGCCATGAAGGAGACGCGATTCGCGAGTGGTTCCAGGCGAACATGGACGAGCGTTTCCTGGTCATCGTCGGCGACCGCCACTGGCAGTACCACTCGGTCCACCCCGAGACCGGCCTCCACGAGTTCTCCGTCGGCCCGGCCAGCGACGCTCACGCCGGCGGCACCCCGGGCGAGGACCCGGAGTACCACCGCTTCCACCGCGTTGGCGGCGGGTTCCTCAGCGTCGACGTCGACTGGGTCGGTGACCTGCCGCGGATCGTCCTGCGGCACCGCGACGTGCTCGGCCGGGTCGTCTACGAAGTCGAGCGCCTGGGTTCCTAGCTCGTCAGATCGTCGCCACCGGCACCGGCAGCCCGGCCACGGGCGCGCGCGTCCTGAATATCGAGCCACTGCTCTCGGGATCGTCCGGGTCGCCGGCGGTGACGACGTAGAGGTCGCGGCGGTCGCTGCCGCCGAAGCAGACGCTGGTGATGTTCCTGGCGGGAACTTCCAGGTGGCTGAGGATCCGACCTGTGGGATCGAAGCGGGTGACGCAGCCGCCGGCGAAGCAGGCGACCCAGAGGCAGCCTTCTTCGTCGACGGCGAGACCGTCCGGGCGGCCGCGGTCGGGTTCGGCGATGCCGCGTCGGTTGACGCAGCGACCGTCGTCGGTCACGTCGTGGGCGATCACGTGGCCTCTGGCGGTGTCCGCGTGGTACAGGGTGCCACCATCCGGCGAGAAACCGATGCCGTTGGTCAGGCTGATGTCGCCGTAGAGCTCGGTAGCTTGGTCTTCCGCATCGACGCGCCAGCACTCGCCGGGGGTTCGTTCCGTCTCACCGGTGAAGGGGCTCGTCCGCATCGAGCCGCAAATGACCCGGCCCTGCGAGTCGACGAAGATGTCATTGAAACCGGGCGTCTCCGGCGGGTCGAAGAGGACGCGCGTGACGCCGTTCCGGACGTGGCAGACGTTGCGGCCGGAGCAGACGATGCCGCCGTCGGCGTGGAGCGCGATGCCGCCGACGCCGCGACGCTTGGGCACCACCGTCTCGATCTCGCCGTCAGGACTGCGGCGGTAGACCCCGCCGTTGTGGACGTCGCTGAAGTAGAGGCGATCCTTCGCGTCGACGCGAGGGCCCTCGATCAGCGTATAGCCGGAAGCGAGGAGTTCCATGGGGCGCGGACTGTAGCAGCGCCACTCCGTGGCGCTATCGCCAGCGAACGCCCAACCAGGCGGCCGGGTGCAGGAAGATGAGAACGGTGATGATCTCGAGCCGGCCGATCCACATGTTGAGCGACAGGTAGACCTTGATCGCATCGGGGAAGTGGGCGTAGCTCCCGAACGGGCCGACGTCTCCCAGGCCCGGGCCGATGTTGCCCAGCGTCGCGATGCTGGCGGTCACCGCGGTGGGCATGTCGGTGCCGGCCAGCCCCACCACGCCGACGCTCAGCGCGAACAGCACGAGGTAGAGGAGCAGGAAGGACACGACGGCGCGGATCACGTCGTCGGGCACTCGGCGGCCGTCCAGGCGCAGCGGCCGCACGACCCGCGGAAAGACGGTCTGGAACAGTTCGAGCAGGGTCGACTTCGCGATCAGCCATACCCGCACGAGCTTCGGGCCGCCGGCTGCTGAACCGCCGCAGCCGCCGCAGAACATGAGCAGCAGGAGGATCGTCTGACTCGCCTGAGCCCAGAGCGCGAAGTCCTCGGTCGCGAATCCGGTCGTCGTGATGATCGCCAGCGCCTGGAAGCCGGCGCGCCTCAAGGTGTCCTCCGACAGGGCGTCCGTGGCGATCCACTCCCACAGCGACACGTCGTCGCTCTTCAGCGTGCAGGCGAGCAGCAGGGTCGCGCAGAGCACGATCAGGACGTAGAGCCGGAACTCCTCGCTTCTCAACAACGTGAGCGGTCGGCTCCGAACAACCTGGAACTGGAAGGCGTAGTTCGCTCCGGCCAGGAGCATGAACGCCATGACGGTCCACTCGATCAGGCTGTTGCTGTAGCCGCCGATGCTGCTCGGGTTGGGAGAGAAGCCGCCGGCCGACACGGTGGAGAGGGAGTTGCAGACGGCGTCGAAGGGCGGCATGCCGAACCGGATGAGGAGGCCGATCTCCAGGGCGGTCAGGCCGACGTAGAACGAGTAAAGGTAGAGCGCCGTGTTGCGGATTCGGGGCGTGAGGCGCTCCTCCGTGGGTCCCGGCGCTTCGGCGAAGAACATCTGGCGGCCGGCGATGCGGAGCGCGGGCAGCACGGCGATGAAGAGGGCGATGATGCCCATGCTGCCCACCCACTCGCTCAGGCTGCGCCACAGGAAGATGCCCTCGCTGACCGCGTCGAAGTCGGTGAGGATCGTGGCGCCGGTGCCGGTCAGCCCCGACATCGACTCGAACAGCGCGTCGGCCGGAGCGAAGCCGTTCGCGGAGTAGGGGATGGCGCCGATCAGGACCAGCAACAGCCAGGCCACGGCCACGGTCGCGAGCCCTTCCATCCTCCGCATCTCGAGCCCCCGGCCCGGCAGGAGCCTGGAACCGAGCCCCAGCAGAATGGCGAGCAGGGCCGCGCCGAGAAAGGCGATCGCACTGCGGCTGTGTCCGTAGGCCGCCTCGACGGCCGACGGCGCCAGCAGGACTGCTCCGAAACAGCCCACCAGGGCCAGGGTCGTGCGGAGGACCAGGGAGACGCGCACGGGCGGCGCTACGAGGAGTCCGGCGTCAGACCGAAGGCCGGACCCACGGTCTCCGCGCCCTCGGGCGTGGCGACGACCAGCAGGCGGTCGCCGGCCCGCACTTCATCGTCGCCGCCGGGCACGATCGTGTTGTATTGCCGCAGGACGGCGCCGACGATGACGCCGGTCGGCATGTCCATCTCGCGCAGCCGCGTCGTCTCGAAGTCCGGCGGCACGGCGACTTCGACGACTTCCGCCCGCCCGGCCTCGAGCGTCGCCCGGTATTGCAGGCGCGGCGCCTGAATCTGGTGCAGCACCTCTGCGATCGCGGCGGCGCGGGCGTTCAGGGTGACGTCGATTCCGACGCGCTCGAACAGGGCGCTGCTCGTGTCCTGGCTGACGCCGGTCACGACCTTCGGAATCCCGAGCTGCTTGGCGATCAGCGAGCAGAGGAGATTCGTCTGGTCGTCGCCGGCCATGGCGACCAGAGCGTCGCTGCGCGCGACGCCGACCTCTTCCAGAACGTTCAGGTCCGTGCCGTCGCCGCAGAAGACGATGGCACGGCCGACCTGGCTCGCGATGTCCTCGCAACGGCGTCGCGAGACCTCGATGACCCTTACCTCGGGCCAGAGGCCCTGCGTCAGCTCCTGCGCCAGGAGCCTGCCCGTGCGGCCGCCGCCGATGATCGTCACGCTGCGCACGACGGTCTCCGGCGCTGCGAAGAACTGCTTCGCCACCTGCCGCAGCGCGTTGCGCCGACCCATGAACAGCACCTTGTCGCCGGCCTCCAGGCGGTCCTGCCCCCGTGGAACGATCAGTTCGCCGTTGCTCACGCGGCTGACGACGAGGGAGTTCGGCGGCAGGGGCGCCTGGGCGAGCGTCTTCCCGCAGAGGGGAGAGTCCGCCGGCAACCGGTACTCCATCAGCCAGACCCGGCCGCGGTGGAAGTTCTCCACGTCGAGCGCTCGCGGCTCCAGCACGATCCGCGCGATCTCCCTGGCGAGCGACCACTGGGGCCAGATCAGGTGGTCGATCACTTCTTCGAGGGTCGTCTGCTCGGGGTCGTTGAAACTCTCGTGGTGCTCGTCCTGCGAGATGAAGCAGTACGTCGTGGCCTGCGACCGGCCGCGGGCCGCGAGGCAGGCGATGATGTTGCGTTCGTCCGAGTCCGCGCAGGCGATGAACGTGTCCCGGTCACCGAGACCGACCTGCTGCAGCGTCGACCGGCTGGCCGCCGGGCCGACCGTCATCTGCAGGTCCAGGTGCTCGAACCGGCCGCGGTCCGTTTCGGACGGCAGAACGACGAACACGTCCTCCTCACGCGCCAGGGACGACGCGAGCCGGTACGCGATGTCGCCGCCGCCGGCGATGACAACAGTCATCCTGTGACGATAGCGGAGCGGGCCGCATGACCCGCCAGGTTCGCGCTGTCGGCTGCTAGAAGATCCTCGAGAAGCCGCCGCTCTCGCTGGAGAGGCGGGAGTTCACGACGTTGTTGTAGATCGAGCCGAAGGTGTAGCGGAGCTGAATGCCGCCGCGGAAGGAGACGTCCGTCTCCAACTGGCGCCTGGCGACGAGGACCTCCGCATCGGTCGCGCCGCCCTTCGGGAGGTAGATCTGGTCCCGGATCCTCGAGATGCCGGCGTAGACGTCGAAGCTCAGGCCGCGCACGATGTGGTACTCGATCTCGGTGCTGAACTCGATCCGGCTGCGGTCGAAATCGTCGATGAAGTGGCTGTACTGGAGGTCCAGGTGGGCTTCGCCCCAGGGCCTTTCCGTTCCGAAGGCGATGTACGCGCCCTGGTCGGTGAAGGTCTCCTCCAGCTTGTCGAAGACGGTGATCTCTTCGTAGTCGAGGCTGGTGCCGCCGATGAAGTAGGCGAAGGTGAACTCTCGTTCGGAGGACTCGCTGTAGGGAAAGTAGTTGTATTCGATGGCTGCCGCCGCACGGTAGGAGCTGTCCAGATTCAGGAACGTCGACTCCCGGCTGCTGGCGCCGACGCCTATTCCCCAGTGCGGGGCCAGCGTGCGGATCACCTGGCCGAAGTAGTTCGTGCTCCGCGAGACGTTCTTGAAGGTGCTGCCGTCCTCGAACTCGAAGTTGCTCTCCCGGTAGGAGTAGAAGACGCCCATGCCCATCCGCCACAGGTCCGTGGTGCGGCCGGCCGAGGCGCTCGCCCGGTAGGACTGCGAGTCTCTGCGGTCCTCGCTTCGGAAGTCCGTTTCCAGGCGAAGGCGGTACACCCAGTAGTTCCAGGGGTCGTCCACCACGAGCGTGTGTGGCTCGCCTTGATCTTCCCCGTTCTCGAACTCCACTACGAGTCCTTCGGACTGCGGCGTTTCCAGCACGTAGCGCACCAGCCCCAGCTCCAGGAGGCGCTGGATGCCGCGACGGCGCTCGTCGTCCGTGTCCGTGAACGAGGACGTGTGGATCAGCCTCTGGTCCACTCCCTCGAAGCGCTCCAGGCCGATGAAGTTGAAGGTGTACTCGCGGGAGTTGCCGCCGGACTGGATGGTCACGAGAATGTGAACCTCGGCGTCGCGGCGGTCGCGCACCCAGTTGACGTAGGTGACCTGGCTGCGCAGGAAGGTGAAGTCGCAGCCCCAGTCGCAGTCGAGGTACAGCCTCAGCGCTTCGGTGCCGTCGGTCGTCTCCAGCGCCGGCGCCGCCGCGGGTCCGGCCAGGCTGGCGATAGCGAACAGTGACAGAACCGGGAAGATCGGACGCCAGGGGCGGCGTTGTCGATCCCGGACCGGCCTTTGTAGCGCCTCGCTCCGGGTTCGTCCAACGTCGCTATGATGCCGGGTCGACTCCTGAGAGTCTCGCGGTGTCATCGGGGGCGTGGCCTTGTGGCGGCTTGCGGTGGTTGGGGAACGGCGGCGAATGGGCGCTGACGAAAAGTAACACAGCAAAGAGAGAGATTTGCAGACGTGAACAGCCTCGGGTGTGACCAGCCGGCGGACCAGCGGGAAGGCTTCCGGTGAGCGTTTTCGACTCGGTCGAGGCCGGCACCGTCCCGGTGCGCGAAGCGCGCCCCGCGAGCGAACTCTGGCGGCGTGTCAAGGCCCTGATCAAGTGGCCGTTCTACGTCGTCTACCAGCGCCGGCTCGAGTCCAAGGTGCGGACCTGGAGGTTGCCTCAACACATCGGGCTGATCATGGACGGGAACCGGCGCTTCGCGCGCCAGCAGAGGCTCGGCAACGTCAGCGCCGGTCACTTCCGGGGCGCGGAGAAGCTCTGGGAGGTGCTCAACTGGTGCTACGAGGCGCAGGTCTCGACCGTCACGGTCTGGAGCATGTCGCTCGACAACTTCAACCGCTCGGCCAAGGAAGTGCAGGCCCTGTTCGATCTGTTCGAGGAGAAGACCCGGGAGCTTACGAACCATGACGATGTCCATCAGAAGGGCATCCGCGTGCGGTTCCTGGGACAGATCGAGCTCCTGCCGGAGAGCCTCCAGACCGCGATCCGGGAGGCGGAGGCGGCAACCAGCGGCTACGACCGCTACCGACTGAACATCGCGATGGCCTACGGCGGCCGCGAGGAGATCGCGAGCGCCTTCCGCAACTACCTGCTGGACAACTCGGCGGTCGGCAAGTCTCTCGACGAGGTCGTCGACGAGTTCAGCGCCTCCTCGATCGAGCGCTACCTCTACACCTCGGGTCAGCCCGAACCCGACCTGATCCTCCGCACCAGCGGCGAGGTCCGCCTGAGCGGCTTTCTGCTCTGGCAGAGCACGTACTCGGAGTACTACTTCTGCGACACGCACTGGCCCGCTCTGCGTAAGATCGACCTCCTGCGCGCGCTGAGGTCGTATAGCAGCCGCCAGCGTCGCAGAGGACGTTGAAGCCCGAAGACACGAACAGACAGGACAGCCGTGGTGGCCGCCCGATTGCTACCTTGCAGTCGGGCGAAACAGCGGCTGGGGGTAGCAAGTGAACAAGACAGCACGGAAGTTCTTCATCGATCTGTTGGCCGCGCCGAGCCCCTCGGGCCACGAGGAGCCGGTACAGAAAGTCGTCCGCGCCTACGCGGGCAAGTTCGCGGACGACGTGTCGACCGACGTTCACGGCAACGTGATCGCGGCGGTGAACGTCGAGGCCGGCGAGAAGCCGGATGGCCGGCGTGTGCTGTTCGCGGGCCACTGCGACCAGATCGGCCTTCTGGTCAGCTACATCGACGACAAGGGCTTCCTGTGGGTGCAGCCGATCGGCGGCTGGGATCCGCAGCAACTCATCGGCCAGCGGATGACCGTCTGGGCGAAGGACGGTCCCGTGCCGGCGGTCATCGCCCGCAAGCCGATCCACCTGCTCGACACCGAGGAGCGCCGGCGCGCGGTCAAGATGGAGAACCTCTGGCTCGACATCGGCGCGAAGGACGGAGACGACGCGAAGACGGTGGTGCGGGTCGGTGATCCGGTGACGCTCGACCTCGGTTTCCGGGAGATGCGAAACGGCCTCGCCAACGCCCCGAAGATGGACAACACGACCGGTCTCTGGGTCGTCATCGAGGCCTTGCGGCGCGTCGCAAGGAAGAACCCGAAGGTCGCGGTGTACGCGGTGTCGACGGTGTGCGAGGAGATTGGCCTGCGTGGCGCGCGCACCAGCACCCACGGTGTCGACCCCGACGTGGGCATCGCGGTCGACGTCACTCACGCCACGGACTGTCCGACGATCAGCAAGCGCCAGGAGGGCGACCTGCGGCTGGGAGGCGGCCCGGTCATCGTGCGCGGTCCGAACATGAACCCGAAGGTCAGCGACCGGCTCGAGGCGGTCGCGGAGGAAGAGAAAATCCCGTTCCAGTTGGCGGCGCTCGGGCGGGCGGCGCCGAACGACGCGAACTCGATCCAGATCACCCGCGCGGGGGTCGCCACGGGGCTGATCAGCGTTCCGAACCGCTACATGCACAGCGCGGTCGAGACGATTTCGCTGGACGACATCGATCACTCCGCCGATCTGCTCGCCGGCTTCGCGGCGTCTCTGGAACCGGACGAGTCCCTGATCCCCTGATCGGCTGCTAACCTCCGCGCCCACATTTCGTCCCAACGAGCGACCGAGGAGGCAAAGCCATGCCGATGAAGAACCGTCTGCGCGACAAGATCGACAACGGAGAGCCGGCGCTCGGCGCCTGGCTCGCGTTCCCGGACACGCACAGCGCCGAACTCATGTCGCGTCTCGGCTTCGACTGGGCGACGATCGACATGCAGCACGGCCTGGTCGACTACCAGCGGGCGACCGAGATGCTGCAGGCGATGACCGCCTCCGACACGACGCCGATCGTCCGGGTGCCGTGGAACGAGCCCGGGATCATCGGCAAGATGCTCGACGCCGGCGCCCACGGGATCATCATCCCGATGGTGAACAGCCGGGCCGAGGCGGAAGCCGCGGCCGCCGCCTGCCGCTACCCCCCGCGCGGAAAGCGCAGTTTCGGTCCGTTCCGGGCCGGCCTGCTCTACGGCGGGAACTACCTCGAGGAGGCGAACGAGCAGATCTACTGCATCCCGATGATCGAGACCCGGCAGGCGCTCGACAACCTGGACGACATCCTCTCCGTGCCGGGCCTCGACGGCGTCTACGTCGGTCCAAGCGACCTCAGCGTGTCCCTGGGGCTCCGGCCGGCGGCCGACCAGGAGGACGAGAAGTTCACCGCGGCGATCGACACGATCCTCGATGGCTGCAAGCGCCACGGTCTCTTCGCCGGGGTCGCCGGCACGGTCAAGGAGGCGCCCAAGCGGATCAGGCAGGGTTTCCGGTTCGTCGAGGTTGCGCGCGACGGCGGTTCGATGGCCAAGGCGGCGCTCCAGGATCTGCGCACGGTGCGGGCGTCGATGGAGGACTCCTGAGCGGGCTTCCTCTTCGCGGGAACGAATCGGGCCAGGGAGCGTTCTCACTACAGAGGCGTGCCGGTGGCGCGCCGACTAGAATGCGGAGCGAACAGGAGAAGGATCGAACGATGTCGAGAACGAAAGTCTGGTTGGTGGTGGCGCTGGCGCTGGCGGTTGTGGCGCCGGCTCTCGCGGAGGACGGTGAAGAGAAGAAGGTCCGCAAGATCCAGATCAAGAAGATGGTGGACTGCGCGGACGGCGAGGACTGCGAAGAGCGCGTGAGCCGGATGGTCTTCGTCGGTGACGACGGCGACGTCCGGGTGCTTCACGACGGCGACCACGAGTGGGTCTCCGAGGAGAACGTCCGGATCCTCGAGGCCGACGGCCACGACGTGATCCTGATCCAGGACCACGACGGTGGCGACGGAGAAGTCGGCGAGAGGGTGCGGCGGCGCATGCACCGGGTGATGAAGCGCCTCGGCGATGCCGGCGCGCGTCTTCACGGGCGGCACGGCGGCGGCGCTTTCCTGGGCGTGCAGCTCTCCGAGTTGACGCCGGAACTGCGGACCCACTTCGGCGTGCCCGACGACGCCGGCGTCATGGTCGGCAAGGTCGTGGACGACAGCCCGGCGTTGCGCGCCGGCCTGGAGGTCGGCGACATCGTGACCGCCGTCGGCGGCGAGCCGGTGGCTTCCGCCTCCGCCCTGTCGCGGGCCATCCGCGACAACGAAGACGGCGACACGGTCGTGCTCGAGGTCTGGCGCGACGGCCAGGTGCAGAAGATGGACGCCACGCTCGAGGAGCGCGAGCGCGAGGTCGCCATGGCCATCGCGCCGTCGGTCCACGCGGTCGCGTCCACGGCCGATGGCGAGGCCCGCGTGATCGAGGTCAAGGTCGACTGCGACGACGGCGAGGACTGCACGGTCGATGTGGCCAACGCGAACTCTTTCGAGTTCGCGGCCTCGGCCTGCGGCGACTCCGGCGAGTGCGAAGTGAACGTCGACTGCACGGACGGCGACTGCGCCTGCACGGTGAACGGCGAGGCGGCGGACTGCTCCGAGCTGGGCCTCTGAGTTAGCTGAGCGGCCTCTGAGCTAAGGTCCGCGCGATGCGCGCGGGCATCTATCGGGGTCCGGGAGAAGTGGCGCTGGCCGAGCGTCCGCTGCCGGAGGCCGGCCCCGGCGAGGTCCGTCTCCGGATCTCCGCCTGCGGCTTGTGCGGCACCGACCTGCACCTGGTTCACAGTCCGAAACCGATCATCGAACCAGGCTCGATCATGGGCCACGAGATGGCTGGCGTGGTCGACGACCTTGGCGCGGGTGTATCCGGCTTCGCCGCTGGCGAGGCGGTAGTAGTCGAGCCCCTGGCCTCGTGCGGTGACTGCGAACCGTGCCGCGAAGGCCGGGACTCGATCTGCCGGGATCTCCAGCTCTACGGCCTGCGGCGCCCCGGCGGTTTCGCCGACGCGGTCGTCGTGCCGGCGCACCGCCTGTACCGTGTTCCGGATGGCCTCCGGCCGGCGCTGGCTTCGCTCGCCGAGCCCTTTGCCGTGGCGGTTCACGGGCTGCGGCTGTGCGGCGCGGACCAGGCCAGCCCGCCGGATCGTCTGCTGATCCTGGGCGCCGGCTCGATCGGCCTCGCGGTCGTCGCGGTTGCCCGTGCCTGGGGGTTCGGCGACGTGGCCATCACGGCCCGCTATCCGCACCAGGCCGAGTTGGCGCAACGCCTCGGCGCCCACCGGGTGATCGACGAAGGCCCAGCGGACGACCTGACCGGCTACGACGCCGAGCTCGTCGTCGAGACGGTAGGCGGTCTGGCCGACACGATGACGACCGCCGGCATCGCACTCGCCCCCGGGGGCACGGTCTGCGTCCTGGGCGTCTTCATGGGTCCGCTGACCCTCGATCCGCTCATGCTGCTCGGCAAGGAGGCCCGCCTGCAGTGGTCCAACTGCTACGCCCGGCGCCCCGGCGAGGCCGACTTCGCCGAGGCGGTGCGTATCCTGGCGGCGAACGGCGGCGCCTACTCGGGCCTGCTCACCCACGAGGTGCCGCTGGCGGAGTTCGAGCGCGCCTTCGAGATCGCGGGCGACAAGGGAAGTGGCGCGGTCAAGGTCACCGTCATCCCCTGAGGCCGGGGAGCCGGCTGCGGTCAGACCTCCGGCCAGGTCGGGTGCCAGGGGCGCGCCCGTTCGAACAGCCGTGCGGCCCGCATCACCAGATCGTCCCGGTGGCGTGGTCCGACGATCTGGAGGCCGACCGGCAGGCCGGCGTCGGAGAGGCCGGCGCGGACCGTCGCCGCCGGGTGGCCGGACATGTTGAACGGAATCGTGAAGGCCGCGACGCCCGCCGGCACTTGCTCCCGGCCCTCCGTATGGGTGGGGAAGGGACCGCGGGCGGGCGGCGGATCGTAGGGAACGGTCGGCGTCAGCAGCAGATCGAAGCGGTCGAAGACCTCGCCGCACCAGAGGTTCAGCCGGCCGCGCTCGCGCGCCGCGTCGCCGAACGTCTCGGGCGTCATCTCCCAGGAGCGCTCCAGCGCCTCCGCGAACGAATGGGTCATGTCCTGGCGCTGGTTACGAAGCGCCTCGTGGATCTGGCCAGCGATCAGGAAGTTGCCCAGCGCACCCCAGGCGGCGGTGAGCATCGGCGGACCGCCCGGCACGTGCTCCTCGAGCGGTTCGACGGAGAGACCGGCCTGATCGAACACGGCCGCCGCCTCCGCGGCCGCCCGGGCGACGTCGGCCTGGACCCTGGCGTATCCGAGGTCCGGCGACCAGGCGATGCGGAGGGAAGCGGGGAGCCCCGAATCGAGCACCTCGCGGTAGCTCAGGCCGGGATGGGGCAGCGAGCCGGGGTCGCAGGGCGATGGGCCCGCGACCAGGTCGAGGAACAGCGCGCCATCCTCCACCGTGCGGGTGAGTGGACCGTAGACCGCGGTGCTGCCGTAGTCCCAGGCCTTCATCGGCCCCCGCGGAATCCGGCCCTGGCTCGGCTTCAGGCCGAACGCGCCGGTGAAGCTGGCCGGGATCCGGATCGAGCCGCCGCCGTCCGAAGAGGTGACGAGAGGCAGCACGCCGCCCGCCAGCACTGCGGAAGAACCGCCGCTCGATCCGCCCGGCGTGCGCTCCGGGTTCCAGGGCGAGCGAGTGACGCCGAACAGGGGGTTCTTCGTGATCGCGGTGAACCCGAACTCGGGAGTGTTCGTCTTGCCGACGACGATCGCGCCGGCGCCTCGCAGCCGCGCCACCTGGGTCGAGTCGGCCTCGGCCACCTGATCGCGGAACACCCGCGAACCCATGGACGTCACCATGCCGGCCACGTCCTCGAGGTCCTTGACGCCGAGGGGCACGCCCTCGAGGGGCCGGGCGTCGCCTGCGGCGCGTTGCGCGTCGGCCGCTTCGGCGTCCGCCAGCAACTCTTCGCGCGGCCGCTGGCTGACGACGGCGTTGAGCTTCGGGTGCGTGGCCTCGATGCGATCCAGCGTCGCGTTCATCAACTCGGCACAGGAGATCTCCCTGGCCGACAGAAGGTCGAGGAGCTGGATCAGGCTGAGGCGGTCGAGGTGCATGCAGGGTCTCCAGGCTGGTCGTCTGGAGCGCGGAGGATAACCGGCAGGGCCAGCAGGAACAGCGTCCAGCGCTGAATCTCCGTGTCACGCCAGTTCGCTTCGAACAGGCCGGCCACGTTCAGCGCCAGCAGGGCGAACAGGACGCCCAGGTAGAGGTCGGCGCGCGGCCCGGCCCGGCCGCCCTCGCGGCGATAGCCCTCGAACGCCATCGCCGCCGCCGCGGCCATCAGCCACAGGTAGCAGATCAGGGACGGAATGCCGCGGCTGGCCGCCATGTGGACGAACGTGTTGTGCAGGTGTTTCACGCGCGGCCGGACCGAGGTCGGATGGCGGTAGACCGGGTACCACTCGCGGACCATGGCCGGACCGATGCCGGTCAGCGGCCGGTCGGCGATCATCTGGCCGCCGGCCCAGAGCATGCACAGCCGGTCGTAGTTCGAGGGATTGCGGACATCGACCATCGAGGTTGCCCGCTGCCAGTAGGTCGGCCACAGCGTCGGCGCCACCGCGGCCAGCGAGATGCCGGCCAGCACCAGCACGCCGGCGAAACCCAGGAAGACGCGCCGGCGCTGGAGGGCCATGGCCGTCACGGCGAGGGCGAAGGCGCCGAGCCAGGCGCTGCGGGTCAGGGTCAGGACGAGCGCTCCGCCGACGAGCGCCAGGCCGACCCAGTTGACGCGGGAGCGCCAGCCGCCCGCGCTGCTGAGGCGGCCGGCGATCAGGGCGAGGCCGAGCAGGAGGACGCCGGAGAAGGTCATGTAGTGCGAGAACGGCCCGGGGATCCGCTGGTGCAGGGGGCCGTAGTCGGTGAAGGCGAACTGGGCCAGGCCGTAGACGGCGAGGACGGTCGAGATCCCGACCAGCGAGACGGTCGCGACCCGCACCTGCCGTTCGCCGCGAACGAGCAGCAGGGCCAGCGGCAGGGTCAGGACGGAGAAGAGCGTGGACAGTTCGCCCAGGCTGGTCGCCGGCCCGTAGGAGAAGACGGCCGAGAGCACGAAGCAGCCGGAGTAGGCGGCGAGGGGGAGCAGGAGCCGCCGCCGCCGTCGCCGGTCCTCGTCGCCGGTGGCGACGTAGAGCCGCTTTCGCCGGACGGCGGCCCAGATCAGGGTGAAGAAGAGGAGGAAGTTCGACAGCGCGATGCCGAACGTGGTGACGAGATGGCTCACGAAGAGCCAGAAGCCGGCGCCACCCTTCGCCTCGCGGCACGGCCGGATCAGGGCGCGCCCGATCACCCTCATCGCCGCTCCCGCCCCGTTCATCCCGGCAGTCTACGCGCGTCGGTGCGCCGGCCCTCTGGCCGGCATCCGCCGCAGGCGGAATCCGTCAATCCGCGGAGCCCTACCTCCCCCGGCTCCGCACGCCGGTCACCGTCAGCCCCGCCCGTGCCACCTCGACTTCGATGTCCCGCAGCCCGTCGGCGCGCGCCTCGACTCCGGGCGGCGGTTCGAACGCGATCAGGTACTGGGAGCGGAGATCGCGCTCGATCTCGCGGTAGATGCGGTCCAGGTCCTCGACCGAAGCGGCGACGTGGTAGCGCCCGCCGCTGCGATCCGCGAGGCGTTCCAAAGCCTCGGCGGTGTCCGGGTCGTTGATCCGCAGGGCGATCGGGTAGACGACCACGCCGGCCAGCTCGACCTGCGCCAGCACGCGCTCGAAGTCGAGGTTGCTGTCCGTGTCGGCCCCGTCGCTGAGCACGACCAGGGCGCGCCGGTCCGGACGGCCCGCGAACGACGAAACGGCATAGGAGATCCCGTCGTAGAGCCGGGTGGAACCCCATGCCCGCAGGCCCTCGGCGGCATAGCGGAGCAGGCGCGTGTCGTCCGAGAAGGGCGCCAGACGGTCCAGGTCGTGGTTGAAGACGACAAGGCTGGCGGCGTCTCGATCGGTGAGGATGCCCTCGAAGAAACGCTGGGCGCTGGTCGAGGCGACGCGGACGCCGCGGCCCATCGAACTCGAGATGTCCATCAGCAGGGCCACGGTGAGCGGTCGGTCGGCGAGGTTCCGGAAGTCGCGGATCCGTGCCTCGACGCCCCGGTGCAGCACACGGAAGTCGGCCGCGTCCAGTCCCGTTGCCGGCCCCGCATGCCGGCCTCCAACCGAGACCAGCAGATCGACGAGGCGCACCTCGATTTCTTCCGGCGCCCCCGACCCGAGGAAGACGAGATCTTCGACCGTCTCGCCGGTGCGGAGCGTGGCAACGGCCCGAACGAAGCTCAGGGGCAGGCGCAGTCCGGCCGGAACCCCGCATCGGAAGGGCGGCGCCGTCAAGCTCTCGAGAAGTGCGGCGTCCAGATGGCAGTCGACGCGGTCGAGCTCCCTGCCGGACGGTACGTCGACGCGCACGGACAGGTCGAGCGCCTGCTCGATGAGCGCGGGATCCGGTCGCTCGAGCACGATGGAGAACGGATGTTCTTCCCGCTCGATCTCCAGTGCGTGACGCGCCAGGAGCACACCCGCGGCGTCCTGTCCCCGGACCTCGATCCGGTGGCGGCGGTTCGGCAGCTCAAGGTCCCGCACGAAGGGAGGGGCAGAGGCGTGTGCGACCATCTCGCCGTCGCGCAGGAAGACGATCCGGGAGACGGCCGGGCTGGCGACGACACGGGCGGTGAAGGTCGAACCGAGGACGCGGCCATCGGGCGCCAGCAACTCGACGCTCGGCAACTGGTTGAGCACGATCGTCTCGCGGCGGCTCAGGAGGCCGAGGCCCGGGACGCCGGGCGGCAGGTCGAGCTCGGGCACCTCGAGCGTCCGGCTCATGCGGAGCAGGCCGCGTCCCAGGCGATCCTCGGCGCGGATCTCGAGCCGGTAGTCGCCGGCCGGCAGCCGCCGGTAGAAGTCGAGGGCGATGTCCGCGCTTCCGCCGCTTACGTGATGGGTGACGACGAAGGCGTCGGCCAGGCGGTCGCGCAGGAAGACATCGCCGGTGATCGTCACGCGATCGAGGATCTGGCCGGCGCCGATGGCGGCGAGGTGGTCGGGTGGCAGCCGCAGCCGGCCGCGAATCGCGGTGCGGCGGCTCTCGCTGCCGAGGGGTTGAAAGTCGAGCGTGACGCCCGGCAGGGCCATCGCGTCCACGTCGAGCACTGCTTCAACGCGCAGGAAGCGGTCCACCCAGCCGCCGTCGGACGCCTCGTCGGTCCAGCCCAGCCGCTCGATGAACTCTCTCCAACTGACGGCGCGGCCGAGCCGCCGCTCCAGGCGGCGTCGTTCGGTCGGGGTCAGGCAGCGGCGGCGTTCCGCCTGGTCCAGCACCCGGAGAGCGCCGGCCGGCTGTGTCTCTGCGTCGTCGTCCGCGCCTTCCGGCCGTTCCCGCTCGAAAGCCAGGTCGACGCCCGAGTCCAGCGACCAGAGCCGCATGGACCGCGGGTCGAAGTTCACCTGCTGGACGAACGCCAGGACGATCTCGTCCTGGCCTAGCGGCGGCGGACGACCGAGCTGGTGTTCGAGCCGCCAGCCGTCGTAGATCCAGATCTCGATCCGCCGGAGTTCCGACTCGCAGGGTTCAATCGGCTGCCGGAACGCGGGCTTTCCGGCCAGGAGGACCGCTCGCTCCATCGCGGGTGAGCGTTCCCGGAGCTGATCGCGGGCCTCGCGGTTCTCCTGCCAGCGCTCGAGCAGGCGCTCGGGCCGCGCCGCCCAGAAGGCGCGGAGAAAGCGTTCGCGCGCGCCCGGGCCTTCCAGCCGCTCGAAGGCCCGGCGCTCTTTCTCGCCAAGTAGCGGCTCCGCCTCCACGAGCCACTGCTCGTAGAAGTCCGTCAGGCGCGCCTGCGGCCGGCGGCTTCCCTGGGCTTCGGCCGGTGCCGCGGCGGCGAGCAGTGTCGCCGCGGCGACGAAGAGCGCCGGTGCGACCGCGCCGACACGGCCGCACCGGGGAAGGATCTGTCTCGAACGGGCCGAGCCTCTACTCCAGCAGCGCCTTGATCGCGTCGGAGGGCTCGAAGACGCTCGGCTCGACGTCGTCGAAGGTCACGGAGTCGACGGTCTGGGTGAACTCCATCCCCATGCTGGGCATGCTCATCAGGGTGGAGGTGGGCACCAGGATGCCACCGAACTCCTTGTAGTCGCTCATCGTGATCGTCACGTCGATCGTTCCCATTTCGTTGGTCTGCGTTGCCTCGATGCCGATCAGGAGGCCCGTGTCCGCGGCGAAGTAGTGCGACGATTCGTTGCCGTCGGTGTCGACCAGATCGAGCTGTTGGGCGGTCTGGCCGTCCCATTCGGTCTCTCCGGCCGCCGTCTGTTCGGGATACATGGCGTCGTATTCCAGTTGAGCATAGAAGCGGGCCTGACGCCTGGCATCGGCGAGCATTTCGCCGTCGAGCACTCGTGGCCCCTGCATCGGGTCCTCGGCCCAGGCGACGTCTCCATTCGTGCCAGTGACGATCTCGCCCATTCCGGGAAGGCTGATCAGGGCCAGGGTCTTGTCGGGCGCCAGCGAGTACGTCGTGGTGTCCCCGGACATGCCCATCGCGGGCATCTCGAACCCGCCCTTGATCGTCATCGAGGTGTGAGCGCGGATCGCGTCCTCGCCGCCGCTCGCCTCGATGTAGCGGGCGATGATCTTCTGCTCTTCCGTCAGCTCTGGCGGTGGGGGAGGCTCCGGGGCGGCCGACGCCGGCGCTCCTCCGGCTTCGTAGGCGGCGCAGGCGCCGAGAATCAGGCCGCAGCAGGCGAGCGCCAGCAGGGCCTTGTGGCTGGTGAACTTGAAGGACATGGATGGTCTCCTGAATTCGTTGTGTTTGCTCGTGAGCGGCAGGTCTACTCCGGCAGCAGCGCCTTGATCGCGTCGGAGGGCTCGAAGACGCTCGGGTCGACGTCGTCGAAGGTGACGGAGTCGACGGTCTGGACGAATTCCACGCCCGCCGAGACGAGGTTGGTCGAGGTCGACGTGGCGATCAGCACTCCGCCGAACTCCTTGTAGTCGCCGATCGTGATCGTCACGTCCATCGGCCCCATGTCCGTCGTCTGTGTTCCCTCCGCACCGACCAGGAGGCCGGTCTCCCTGGCGAAGTACTGGGCGAGTTCGTTGCCGTCGACATCGACGACATCGAGTTTGTACGCGGCTTCACCGTTCCACTCGGTCTCTCCGGCCGTCGTCTGTTGAGGGAAGAGGTCGGCGCGCTCCAGGTCCGCGTAGAAACGAGCCTGACGCTTCATCTGGTCCAGCATCTCGCCTTCCAGTATCTGTGCGCCCGCCATCGGGTTGTCGATCCAGCCGATCTCCCCGTTGTAGGCCTGGACGTTCTCGCCGAAGCCCGGCATCTCGCTCTTGATGATTATCCTGTCGGGCGCGATCGCGTAGATCGACGACGGGCCCGACGCGCCCATGGCCGGGATCTCGAACGTGCCCTTGATCGTCCTCGACGTGTGCGCGCGGATCGCCTCCTCGCCGCCGAGGGCCTCGATGTAGCGGGCGATGATCTCCTCGGGCGACGGCAGTTCATCGTCGGCGAGGAGCGGCGCGGCGGAGAACGCGGCTGCCAGGAGCAGGGTGCAGCCGGCTAGCGAGACAGGCCGGCGGCGCTGGAAGAGAAGGGACATGAAGAGTCTCCTGTGTTGGGTTGCGTGCTGTCGTACTTGACTACGCAGAAGCGATGATTCGGTTGCGGTCGCCGGTGGATGAGCTAGCTGGCCCACTTCCGGGCCGCGGCCAGCGCCTCCTCGGACGGCGGCAGCGTGGGCTTCAGGCGGGCGGTGACGTTGAATGGCTCCGTGTCGATCTCGTCGAGCCTCTGCTCGCCGGCGAGGACCGCCTGCTTCCATGCCTGCTGTTCGTCCTCGCGCTCCTGGAACTCGGGCATCACCTCGCGGGCGAACAGCTCCAGGCTGCTCATGATGTCCTCGTGGGTGTTCTTGCCGGCCTGGTTGAGCAGGATGACCTGGTCGACGCGGGCCCGTTCGAGTTCCCGCAGGCGCTCGCGGATCGTCTCCGGCGAGCCGATCAACTCGCTGTCGGAGCGACGCCGGCCCTCGGGGGTCTGCTTCCACTCCTGGTAGCGCTCCCAGAAGTTGTTCGACTTCGGCTCGAACGGCCCCTCCTTGTTGTAGAGCTGGAGGGCGAACTGGAAGAAGGTCCAGCCGTCGGCCTTCTGTTGCGCCTCTTCGTCGGTGGCCGCGCACATGAAGCCGCTGACCGTCGCGAGGTTCGGGTTCGTCTGGTAGTCGCAGAGCTTGCGCTGGTCCTGTGTGAACGTGTTGTAGTACGCGTTGACCCAGGCCCGGGCGGAGTCGAGGTCGGCGAACTTGAAGCACAACGCGCCCATGCCGCGGTGCGCGGCGTAGCGGATCGTGTCGAGTTGCGAACAGGCGACCCAGAGCGGCGGGTGAGGCCGCTGCAGCGGCTTCGGGATCACGTTGCGGAGCGGGAAATCGAAGTAGTGGCCGTGGTACTCCCAGCCTTCGTTCCAGAACATCGGCAGGCAGGCCTGGACCGCCTCCTCCCAGACGATCCGCTTGTCGCGGAAGCTGCGGCCGAAGGGATGGAGCTCGGTGACGCTGGAGCCTTCGCCGAGGCCGAGTTCGACCCGGCCGTTCGAGACCAGGTCGAGGGTCGAAACGCGCTCGGCGACCCGCGCCGGGTGGTTCGTCGTCAACTGGACGATGCCGTGGCCGAGGCGAATGTTCTTCGTCCGCTGCGACGCCGCGGCCAGGAACACTTCGGGCGCCGAACTGTGGGAGTACTCCTCCAGGAAGTGGTGCTCCACCTCCCAGGCGTAGTCGTACCCGAGCCGGTCCGCGAGTTCGATCTGCTCCAGCGAGTTCTGAAGCAACCGGTGCTCCGAGTCCGGCCCCCACGGTTTCGGTAGCTGATGCTCGTAGAAGATGCCGAATTTCATAGGCCGCCGACAGTAACACTGCGGAGAGTGCCGGTGCGCCGGCCTTCCGGTCGGCGGCTGCTAGGGTCGCGCGGCGGAGGTAACCGGCAATGGCGGCGATGACGGCGGACGAGATACGGGCGGCGTGCGGGGAGCTGGCGGGCTGGGAAGCGGATCTGGAAGCGCCCTCCATTTCGCGTGAGTACGAGTTTCCGACCTTCCCGGCTGCCGTGCGTTTCGTCGACTTCGTGGCGGAACTCGCCGAAGCGGCGGATCACCACCCGGACATCGATGTTCGCTACAACCGGGTCCGGCTGACGCTCAGCACTCATTCGGCCGGCGGCGTGACGGAGAAGGACTTCGCACTCGCGCGGGCGATCGACCATTGCTGATTCGCGCCAGCGCCAGCACATGACTCAACCTCTCCAGGCGGCGCCGCCGCGGTCTGTTCCCGAGGCGCCCTACTACCTGCCGGTCGGCGACGAGGTGGAGTTGTTCCTCGCCTCCCACCGGGCGCGCATGCCGGTGCTGCTGAAGGGGCCGACGGGCTGCGGCAAGACCCGGTTCCTGGAGCACATGACGCATCGTCTCTACCGTGGAGGCGAGGCGGGGGCCCGCGCCGGTATCGAAACGCCCCTCGTCACCGTCGCCTGCCACGAGGATCTGACCGCGACCGATCTGGTTGGCCGCTATCTCCTCGAAGGCGACGACACGGTGTGGATGGACGGTCCGCTGACTCGGGCGGTGCGCGACGGGTCGATCTGCTACCTGGACGAGATCGTCGAGGCGCGCAAGGACACGACGGTGCTGATTCACGCCCTGACCGATCACCGCCGCATCCTGCCGATCGAGAAGCGCGGCGAGATCCTGCCGGCGCACCCGGACTTCCTGCTCGTCCTCTCGTACAACCCGGGCTATCAGAGCGTCGCGAAGGACCTGAAGCCCAGCACGCGCCAGCGCTTCGTGGCGCTCGAGTTCGACTATCCGCCGCCGGAGATCGAAGCCGAGATCATCGCCCACGAGGCGGACATCGACGTGGCGCTCGCCCGCGACCTGGCCGAACTCGGCAGGCGCATCCGCAACCTGCACCACCGCGGCTTCGACGAGGGAGTCAGCACCCGCCTGCTCATCTACACGGCGCAGTTGATCGCCGGCGGCATCGGCGTGCGCGAAGCCTGCGTCGCCGCGATCTGCCGGGCGATCACCGACGACGACGAGGTCCAGCGCGCGGTGACCGAGGTGGCGTCGACGCTGTTGCCTTGACCGCGGTCGCTCTCGACGACGTCGCCCGCGTCCTCGAGATCTACGTCGAGGCGATGCTGGCGCGGCCGGCCGAGGTCCGGCCGCTCGCCGATCTTGAAGCCGGGGACAGGTCGCGAGCGGGGCATCTCGACCTGGAAGGTGCGGCGGCCGCGGGCCGGCCGACGACGGACGGCGCGGCTTTCTATCTGCCGGAGCGGATGGACCGGTTGCCGGACAGCCAGGGGAACTTCATGGTCTACCGGATGGCGGTGCTCCACCAGTTGGGCGGCGTGCTGTTCGGCACCTATCGCCGCGGTCCGGTCCGGTTCGCCGACTTCTTTGCCGCTTTCGACGAGCCGGGCCTCGCCCAGGCGCTGTTCGCGCGGCTCGAGGGTGCGCGCATCGACGCTGCTCTCGCGCGCGTGTTCCGGGGGGTGGGCCGCGATCTGCTGCGGCTGATCGACGATGCGCTCGATTCGTCGCTGGGCCCGCCGCAACGGCCTGCGGGCCGCCGGCAGCCGCGGGAAGCGGCCCTGTTCGACCTGGCGCGTGCCCTCCTGCTGGAGCAGCGGTCCCGACTGCTGGCGAGCGGGGACAGTGCCGATTCGGCGAGCCGGCTGTCGGTGCGGTTCGAGGAAGGGGCGACGCTGCTGAACCCCGGCGCCACCGTCGATCACACCCTGCGCGCGGTCCGGGCGCTCTATCCAGCGTTCGTCGGGCTGCGCTCGACTCTCGGCGCTGCCGGCGCCGAGGCCGCTACGGACGATGACGGGCCACGTGATCGCGGCGCCGACCTGGATCCCGGGGCCGAAGCCCAATCCCTCGACGTTCCTGCCCCCGCACATCACGGCGATCCCGCACCGGAACGCGTCGAACTGCGCCGGGAGTGGCAGGAACTCGCCTCCGAAGTCGAAGTGCGGGACGACGTGGAACCGGGCCCGATCGCCGCCGGCCTGATGGAGCAGTTGCAGGTCGACGAGCTGGGCGTGCTCAGCCTGCAGGACGGCGACCTCTCGGGCACCGCCGGGCTGCCGCTGACCGACCTCGACATCACAGGGGCCATCGAGGCCGAAGGAGGCGACGAGGAGGCGACCCCGATCGAACTCGATCCCGGGGAACTGGCCGCCCGCCTCGAGGAGCTGTCGAAGCGGCTGGAGCGGGAGCTGGCCGAGGCCGGTCTCGACCGCGAGCACGTCTACTACTACGACGAGTGGGACCACGAACTGGCCGGCTACCGCCGGCGCTGGTGCCACCTGCGCGAGAAGTCGATCGAGCCGGCCTGGGCGGAGATAGGCGGCGCCGAGGCCGCGGGGGACCGGTTCGTCGACGAGACGAGGCGTCTCCATGCCGACCTGCTGCGGCGGGTCAGGAAGCAGTTCGAGTTGCTCAAGCCGGAGGAGTTCCGGCGGATGCGGCGGCTGATCGAGGGCGAGGAGCTCGACCTCGACCGGGTGGTCGAAACCCACGTCGACCGCCGCGCCGGCCGGCCGCCGGACGGCGCCGTCTACATGAGCCGCCGCCGCCAGCACCGGGACGTGGCGGCGGCCTTCCTGCTCGACATGAGCGCCTCGACCGACGCGGAGGCGCCCGTGGAGGAGCCCGAGGCGCCCGCGGGCAAGACGCCGGAACCGGAGTACGTCGGCGTGTTCGACGACTTCGACTGGCCCGACAACCCGCAGCCCCTGCCGCCGGGCCGCCGGGTGATCGACATCGAGAAGGAATCGCTCGTCCTGATGGCCGACGCGCTCGAGACCCTGGGCGACGACTACGCGATCTACGGCTTCTCCGGCTTCGGCCGCAAGGAGGTCGAGTTCTTCGTCGCCAAGGAGTTCGACGACGACCTCGACCGGGAGGCAGAGGACCGGATCGCGGCGATGGAGCCGAAGCGCAGCACCCGGATGGGACCGGCGATCCGGCATGCCGCCGCCAGGCTCGCCGAGCGCGAGGCGAAGGTCAAGGTCCTGCTCATCCTCTCCGACGGCTACCCCCAGGACTTCGACTACGGCAGCGACCGCGCCTCCCGCGTCTACGGCATCCGCGACACGATGGTCGCGCTCCGGGAGACGGAACGTCAGGGCATCTCGACCTTCTGCATCACCGTCGATCCCGCCGGCCACGACTACCTGCGCGAGATGTGCCCCGAACGCCGCTACCTCGTCATCGACGAGATCGCCGCCCTGCCGAGTCAGTTGCCGAAGGTGTATCGCGGGCTGACAGCGTAGGCCCTGCGCGCGCGGTCGCGTTGCTAGGATGATGGCGCCCTGCCGGGAGTCGTGCGGCATGGGCCGCGGGAGTCCTCAACGAGAGACCGGAGTACGTCATGCCGTCGGGATCACAATCGGCAGCGAGAGTGCGAGACCCGAAGACCTCTCTGCGCCCCGACGTGGAATGGCCTGCTGAGGACATCGCTTCCTTCTGCGGCCGGTGGCAGATCACCCGTCTCGGCGTGTTCGGTTCGGTTCTTCGCTCCGACTTCGGTGCCGGCAGCGACGTGGACGTCCTGGCCCGGTTCAGCGAGGCTGCTCGGCACTCTCTGCTCGATCTGGAGCGGATGGAGCACGAACTGGAGTCAATTCTGGGGCGTGAAGTCGACCTACTTAGCTGGTGGGCTGTGGAACGAAGCAAGAATCGCTTCCGACGAGAGGCGATCCTCGGGTCCGTGAAGACGATGTATGAATCGTGATCTCGCGGCCGTTGCGGACATCGTGGAGTCAGCCCGGTCGATCGGCGACTACATCGCCGGCGTCTCACGGGACGAGTTCATAGCGAACGAGCAGTTGCAGGACTCGGTGATCCGTCGCCTGCTGGTGATAGGAGAAGCGTCCGCTCGCTTGTCGGCCTCTTTCCGCGACACGCGGCCGAGTATCCCGTGGCGTGAGATCCGAGGGATGCGGAACCGGATGGTCCACGTCTACGACGACATCGACATGAACCTGGTCTGGCGGACCGCTCGGAACGACATCCCGAGTCTCCTGACGGAACTGGCGCCGTTGGTGTCGACGGACTCGGAGACGGTGTCAAGCGATTGAGCTCGACCGTCTCGGAGTGAACCCTGGAGCAACAGGCGTCCGTGATCCACTCTCCGGGTGCGTTGAGGAGCGGATGAAACGCTCGCCGTGGTCGCGTCTTTCCTGGCGCTAGGACTCGACTCCTTCTTCGAGGGTCGGTTCCTTGAGGATGAGGCGGAGGCGGTTGAACTGATCATCGATCCAGTCCACGGCGGCCGGCCAGTCCTCGTCGTTCTCGAACACCCACGGTCGCACCAGGCCCACCGTTCGGCCCTCGGTGCTTTCGGCGTGCGGTTCGCCGTCGATCCGCTGGTCTCCCATTTCCGAGCGCATCCTCCTCGAGTAGTGGAGTAGCCGCGCGACCAGTTCAGCCGATGTCCCTTGGCCCCAGGGTTTTCGGATGAACAGGATCAGCACATCGTCGAGAACTGCGATGCCAACCCGGTCGCCGTGAGAGTTCAAGGGCTTGGTCCACTGGTTCTTCCCACGCCAAGCGTCCGTCTGCCCCGGCAGACCACCTGTCCGCTTGCCCAGGAACTGGTAGAACGCCTGCCGCCACGGAGCCTCATCGGCGCCCCTGACTTCGATGGTCACTCCGCAGCGTTCGCCCATGCTGCGGCATCGCTTCGCACTTGCGGGATAGTCCTGATCGTAAGGGTAGAGCACCCAGGCTTCGTGGCCCGGCACTCCGCGCATCGTTAGGCTCCCGGCCTTCGATCCGGGCGGGTAGTGCTGGGCCGACTGGAGATTCTTGCTGAGTACACCGCCTGACAATCTCTCCGCGTTCTCTGGATCCCGATCCAGGAGGGCTCCGGCCACGTTGAGGACCATCTGGCTCGCACTCTCTTCTGCGTGCCACGGACCGCCTTCGACCCGCCACTCAAGCGGCCCCGCCGTGTCGGTTGTCGCGACGTCTGATGATCCCGTTTCGAGACTTCGGCCTTGCCATGGCCAGCGCCTCAAGACGCGTTTCGCGAGGGCGTCGGCACGCCGTTCGAGAGCTCTCCGGTCCCATTGGTCCTCGGCGGCAATCTCGCGGGTCAGCCCGATCGCGCTCCCTTCGTAGATCGACCGCTTCTCCTCGAAGGTGCCCGTACCCAGTTTGGAGTTGGTTACATCTCCGCTGAGGGTCAGGTTCGCGAAGCGGTGAAGCCAGCGTTCATGTGTCTCGGCCGCGTCGTTTCCCAGGGCCTCTTCCCACGCGCTCGTCAGTTTCTGCGGCATAACATGCTCGATAGTCAGGTGCTTCCGAGCAGGCGATTCCTCCCCATGATCGGCCTCCATCAGCGCGCAGAGAACCGCCGTTGAGGACTGCGTTGCGCTTCCTCCGTGGGCCTTGCGGGTACGCACTCCGCGAGTGACGTCTTCGTCGTTGGGCATGCCGACCCGCGTGTTCTGGCGCCGTCGAATCTGGGTCACCCAGTACTCGACGTAGTCCTCCGTTGGCCCGGGTCCCTTCATACTCGCGATTTCCGCCGCGGCTTTGTTGAGTCCGGCCATGGTCCGTTCCGCCAGCCACATGCGGGTGAGCCACGTACCGATGGCCCCCAGCACCTTCGCGAGTTCCGGAAGTGTTGGCGCCGAGTCGTCCCTCGAGGCGTCGTCCAGAAGCCGGAGGCTCAAGGGTCGGTGCACATGGATGCCCAGTGCCCTCAGATGGCGAAGCTCTAGCTCCACATGCCTGTCGTGATGATGTCCCGCTGAACCCGTGAGGATCCCATAGAGCCGGGCCAAGCGCGCAAGCTCGCGACAGATCGACGCTCGGTCATTGAGGCTAGCCCCAAGTTCGCGGAGCGCCCAACGACGAAGACCCTCGTATGCCTGGTCCTTGCCTCGTAGCTCCCCGGTGCGCCAGCGGAGGAAATCGCGCAGGAACACGTCGATCGGCTCGGTCGTGTGGCTGGCGTCAAGCAGCTGTTCGATCGGCAGCCAGCAGTTGTCGTGGAGGTCCCGCTGCTCGTGTTCTGGCTGACCCATGAGCAACCAGTTCTTGACTTTCTCGCTCTCGGCCAACGGTCGCCCGGTTGCGTTGATGCTCTCGAAGATCTGCTGCGGATCGTCGTGGGGATGAAGGCCGATGCTCACGATCTGGAAGCGTTCGAGGCCTTGGAAGAGCCGCGCGGGGTCGTTTCGGCCGAGTAGACGCCGCATGATCCTCCACGCCTGCGTGACGGCGCCACCGCCGCGAGGCCTACCCTCGAGGCCAGCACAGTACTCCTCTTCGTCTCCTTCCTGCAGGCGGAGTTTTCGGAGCCTCTCAGGGCCGTGTCGAGGATTGGTTAACAGCTCTTTTCGAATGTCCTCGCCGGTCCAACCGTTGCATTGGCCGCCTCTCTCTTCAAGACTCTCGGCGATGCACGAGAGCAGAATGCTGACAGTGGTCAATCGCTGTTGGCCATCGACGACGCGGGCAGTCGGAAAGACACCGCTTGGCTGCCCAGGTTCGGGGAAGGTGAGGAGAGAGCCGCCGTAGTGGTAGACCTCGTCGGCTTTGCCGACGGCCAAGAGGTCTTCGACGAGCCGCGTGAGCTCGGACTCGCCCCACCGGTAGCGGCGCTGCCAGCGCGGCACGACGTACTGGATCTTCTGGTTCAGCAGGCTAAGGAAGGGAACGGGCTCGGCTTTCATCGGGCAGCGCGACTGTTGAAACTGAAGGTGCGGTCGAAGGAGAACGCGGCTATCGACGTTTAGCGATCCGCCGTAAGCACACCCAGCGGCGGCGCCCCGTCCGGACTCTCGAAGTCGACGTCGAGCAGCATCGCGACGAGGTCGGCGATGTCGGTCAGCTCCATCCGGTGGACGGTACGGCCGGCTTCGAAGCCCGAACCCCAGCCGACGAAGCCGGTCAGGATCTCCGGGAAGTCGGTCGGGAAGTGGCCGTGCGCGCCGCCGTCGGTGGGCCGGATGGCGTCTCCGGAGGCGTCTGACCCGAAGTTGACGCCGAGGTTTCCGGCGAGGGCGAGGCGGGCCTCGGGGGCGGCGCCGGCCTGGTCGAGTGCGTCGCGTTCCACGACGCGGAACAGGCGGCGCACTGTCTCGGGCAGATCGGCCAGAATGCCCCGGACGGCGCTCATGGCTTCGGCGTCGGCCTCGTCGCGCAGGTGCAGGAAGGTCGAGCCGCCCGTCGGGTGGAACGTGGCCCGCCACTCGCCGCGATCGGGCTCCGTGCCGTGCAGCCCGGCTTCGGCCAGCCAGACGTTGGGCATGAGCTGGGTATGGAGATCGACGAAGCCGTGGTCGCCGGTGACGACGAAGGCGGTGCGGTCGAGGATGCCGGCCCTTGCCGCGGCGTCGCGGACGGCGCCGATCGCGCGGTCAGCGGCGGCGACGGCGCGCCGGGCGCGATCCGACTCCCGGCCATTGGCGTGCTGGGCGGAATCGGTAGTGATCAGGTGGAGCGCGATCAGAGCCGGCCGGTGGGTTTCCAGGACGTACGCGGCCATGGCGCCGGTCGTGTCGTCGCGGGTGATGTAGGCGGAGCCGTAGTTCCTCAGGTTGAGACGGCCCGTAGTCTCCCGCTCGAGTTCCTGCCACAGGCCGGGAGTCGTGCCCTCACGCATCGGGGCCAGGCGGTCGCTGTTCGGGTCGAGGGAGTAGGTCTCGGGCACGAAGCGGTCGATCGGAGCGCCGACGGTGACGGGCCACGAGATCGCGGCGGTCTGCTTGCCCGCGGCGCGCACCGCGTCCCAGAGCGTGTCGACCTGAATCGAGGACTCGAACCAGTACCACTCGCCGGTCTGTCCCTCCGGTTCGAACGGCCGGTTGTAGTAGACGCCGTGGCGTGCTGGCAGTGCGCCGGTGACGATCGTCGTGTGCGAGGGATAGGTGACCGTGGGGAACACGCCGCGCACGCCCTCGGCATGGGCGCCGTCGCGGGCCATCTGCTGCATGTTCGGGGCCGGCCACGTCGAGCCGGGGAGGTAGAAGTCCGGCCGGAGACCGTCGACCGAGACGAGGACGACGTGGTCCGCCCGGGGCTGTGCCGCCAGCGGGGCGGCAGGCAGGAGGAGGACGCAGAAGCCGGCGGCAGCGCCGGCGAGGAGGCGGAACAGCCCGTTCGAGAGACCGTCACTTGCGGATAGCGGCCTCACTTCCAGGGCGCCTACACCGCGGCCGCGAGTCGGCCGTCGTAGATGCTCTGCCGCATCTCTTGCAGCTTGTCGAGGTAGAGCTGCCGGTACTCGTCATAGTCGAGACCGAACGGCGCCTTGCCCCGTTCGAAGCCGGCGAAGGTCTGGTTCGGGCCGTCCTCCGCGAACGGGCGCATCGCCTCGACCTGCGCCTCGAACTGGTCGGTCAGGTGCGGGTGCTCGGCAAGCAGTCGCTGCAGAACGTACACGCCGAACCCGATGTGGCGCGCCTCGTCGCGCTGGATCAGGCGGATGCCGCGGTTGAGGGCGGGCAGTTTGCCGGTCCGCTCGAAGATCTTGTAGTAGATCGGGTAGCTGGCCTCGGCGCCGACGCCTTCGACGTAGAAGTGGTAGAGCATGATCGCGCGCAGCAGCGCTTCGGGGCTGTCGTCCGTGAACAGGGCACGCATCACCGCCGGCAGGCGGGTGGCGAACATGTCGCCGTGGAGGTCGGGGTAGGGGATGTCGACCCCGAACCGGCCCGGCAGCGCTTCGATCAGCCAGGTCTCGAAGAACTGGACGTGGCGGGCCTCTTCGTACATCTGCGCGGTGACGTACATCTCTTCTTCCAGCCGGCCGTCCTGGCGGAAGCGGAACTGGAGCGGCGCGAGTTCGTGGGTCACGCCCCGCTCGCCGACCCGGAAGCCGGAGACGAGGCGGATCAGCAGGTTCCGCTCGTCGTCGGTGAACGACAGCCAGTCGGAGCGCTCCTGCGAGAAGTCGATGTCGGCGGGGTTCCAGGAACGCTCGTGGGAAGCGGTGAAGAGTCGTATCGGCAGCGACGAGTTGTCGAACGGCATCGTGGACCTCCTTGAGCGGCCGATTGTACCTGCGCCGGCTGGTTGGCGGGTGCCTGAGTCGTCAGTGTCGCCGGAACGCGCGGACCAGCAGCAGCATGGCTACGGCCATCAGCAACGATCCGCCCAGGAGGGGCGCGCCGGGCAGCTCGAACGGCGCGGCGTCGGAGGTGAAGTAGCTGAAGACGCCGCTGGTGAAGACGAGCGGCGCCACGATCGCCGACAGGCTCATCAGCGACGTGAGCGCCCCCTGGATCTTCCCCTGCTCGGTCGGCGCCACGGTGCCCGCGATGATCGCCTGGACCGCCGGTCCGGCGATGCCGCCGAGCGATCCGGCGAAGATCACCGCGACGAGGACCAGGCCGTTCGGCGCGAGGCCGTAGCCGGCGAAGGCCAGCGTGCCGATGCCGAAGCCGACCAGCACGGCCCGGCGCTCGCCCAGCCATGTGACCGCGGGTCGCACCAGGAAGCCCTGGACCAGGGCCGCGGCGACGCCGACGGCCGCCAGCGCGAGGCCGTTCTGGAACTCGTTCCAGCCATAGCGATAGCCCGTGTAGAGCACCCAGGAGGTTTCGAGGCCGCGTTGGGCGAGGGCCAGCAGCAGGAAGGCGACGGCCAGGCTGGCGACCAGGGGGTAGGTGCGGAGATGGACGATGCTCGACACCGGATTCGCGTTGCGGAGCGAGAAGGCGCTCCGGTTCTCCGGCGCCAGCGACTCGGGCAGCACGAGGAAGCCGTAGAGGGAGTTCAGGAGGCAGAGGCCGGCCGCGACGAAGAAGGGCAGGCGCAGGTCGATGCCGCCGAGCAGGCCGCCGAAGATCGGTCCGAGAATGAAACCGACGCCGAAGGCGACGTTGACGAGCCCGTAGTTCCGGGCCCGGGTCTCCGCTGTCGAGATGTCGGCGATGTAGGCGTTCGCCGTCGTGATGCTGGCGCCCATCATGCCGGCGACGATCCGGCCGGCGAACAGCCAGCCGAGCGATGGCGCGAAACCCATGATCAGGTAGTCCACACCCAGGCCGAACATGGAGAGCAGGAGGACGCGGCGGCGTCCGAAACGATCGGAGAGGGCGCCGAGGATCGGGGCGCACAGGAACTGCGCCACTGCGTAGCAGGCGGCGATCGCGCCCACGGCGACGGCGGCGGAAGACGTGTCGCCGCCCCGGAACTGCTCGACGAGTTCGGGGAAGACGGGGATGATCAGGCCGACCCCCAGCATGTCGAGCAGGATCACGGCGAAGATGAAGCCGACGCCGGCCTGACGGCGGGGCTGCTCGTTGGGTTGAGGCGTGGTCATGGTGTGGACCGGCTCCGCCGGTGGGGTTGCCGCGGAAGAGAGCGGGGAATCGCCGCCCCCGAGTCTGGAATGCCGGCGAGGTGCTGGAGCGTCGCGAGAGTAGTACGTGGGCCAGGCGTTAGAGTTGACGCCATGCTCCACATCGTCCACACACGCCAGTCAGGTCGATCCGCGGCCCGTCCTCGCCCTGGCGGCCGGCTTCTCGGCGTCGTTCTGTTGTCCCTGGCCCTGGTCGGAGCAATCGCGGCCTGCGGTCCGTCGGAACCTCAGCCGGACGTGGACACGCTGCGCGCGTCGTTCATCGCGCAGATCGAATCGATCGACCTGGTGGCGGACTTCGAAGCCGACGGCGACGAGCTTCGTTTCGTTCGCCCTGACGGTTCCGGCGAGAACGTCGAGTGGCGGGTGCGGATCGACTCGCTCGAGGTGGAGACGGGGCCAGGCGAGGGGGCGCAGGTGCTGGGTCACGTGCTGTCGGCCTGGACCGCGAACGGTCGTGCGATCAGTGTCTGGCAGGGGCCCACCGGGCGGCCCATGACCGACATGCCTCACTGGGTTCTCGACGCCGGTCTGGCGACCGAGTGTCTGGCGTTGTGGGATGACGAAGCGAAGGCCTGGGGCTGGACGTGACGCTGACCGCCGTGGAGCGGCGGCTATGATCGAAGGACGCGATGTTCACCCGTCCTTGGGAGGGTAATCGGATGAGGAAGAACGAACGGTTGAGAGCCGTGGCGACGATTGGCGCGATGGCTCTGTTGCTCGGGCTCGCCGCCGGCGCGGTTCCGGCAGCGAACAACAACGCGAAGGACGCGGACTGGAAGATCCCCCGCACCGCCTACGGCCATCCCGACCTCCAGGGCGTCTGGGCCAACAACAACGGCACGCCGTTGCAGCGTCCCGCCGCCTGGGCCGGCAAGGAGCGCCTGACGGACGAGGAGTTCCAGGAGCTGATGGCGGCCGTCGCCGAGGCGACGAACCCGGGCGCCGACGCCCTGTTCGGCGACCAGCTCGTCCTGGCGGCGATCGAGCGGACCAAGGCGACGTCCTACGACCCGACGACCGGCAACTACAACCAGTTCTGGATCGCCGACCGGTACTTCACGAAGCGCACGTCGCTCGTCGTCGATCCACCGGACGGTCTGATCCCGCCTTTCACCGAACCGGCGAAGAAGCGTCTCTGCAAGCGGGTGAAGCACCTGATGGAGCATCCGGCCGACTCCTGGCTCGACCGGCCGATTCCCGAGCGCTGCATCAGCTACGGCGCCCCCTTCATCTTCCCCGGCTACAACGGCTACCACCAGTTCTTCCAGAGCCCGGACCACGTCGTCATTCACCAGGAGATGATCCACGACGCCCGCGTCATTCGACTGGGCGACGAGTCCGCGCTCGACGACGACGTCAGGCTCTGGAACGGCGACTCCCGCGGCCACTGGGACGGCGACACGCTGGTCGTCAAGACCTCGAACTACTCCGAGAAGAACGACTTCATGGGCTCTTCCGAACAGCTCACGATCACCGAGCGGTTCACCCTGACGGACCCGGAGACCCTGGAATGGGAGGTCACGGTGAACGATCCGGGGACGTGGACGAAGCCCTGGACGGCGTCGATTCCCCTCAAGCGCACCGAGGACGCGATCTACGAGTACGCCTGTCACGAGGGCAACTACGGCATGGAGGGAATGCTCGCCGGCGCCCGCGCCGAAGAGGCGGCGAACAAGCCGAAGCAGCTCGATCCGGGAGTCGTGTTCCGCTACCCGGGACTGGCCTGCGAGTTCTGATCGTCTCAGCGGCTGAGCATCTTCTCTCGACGTTCCGCGCGGGCGAAGGTGAGCGCGACGATGGCGGCGATGGCCAGAACGATGCCGATCCGGTTCTGGACGGCCATGGCGAGCAGCTGATCGGGGTCGGCGTCTTCGATGCTGAGCGGGTTCCAGAACGGCGAAACGCGGGGCGGGGCCCCCAGCCTGCTGACGATGAAGGCTTCCAGGCCGAGTAGCGCCGTCGTTGCCAAGGCGCCGGCGGTCTCGCTACGAAAGAAGTTGCCGAGTCCCATGGCGGTCACCATGTAGAAGACCGCCGCCTGAGCCGCGCCGTAGAGAGTCTGAACGACGGGAAAGCCGGTGAAGAACGTGAACGTGAACGCGGCCATCAGGCTGAGGCTGACAAGCAGCATGAGGACGGCGGCGGCGAGTTTTGCGAGCCAGACGCGGTGCGTGCCGCCGGGCACCGTGTAGGCGATCTCCAGCGTTCGCTGATCCAGCTCGCCGGCGATGATCCGGCCGCCCAGGAACGCTCCGAGTATCGCGACCGGCACGCCGACCAGCGTGTTCTGTGCAGAGACGGGTTCGAAGGTCGGCAGACGGCCGGCGATCAGTAGCACGGCCTGAGTCGCAAGCCAGAGCAGCGGTGACAGGAGGAGAAGCCAGTAGCGTGGTCCCCCGAGCAGCACGGCGGAATGCCGGATGACGGTGATCACGCTCTGGCCCCTCCGCCTGTTCTCACGAGCAGATCGCTGGGCGGAGATACGCTGCGAGGAGGCGGAAGGCTCCCGCGACTGGATTGCCGGCCATGAAGTGGAACCGGGCCATCGCAAGATCGCCGGTACACGCGATCCGCCGAGCGCCGAAGATGGCGTCGAGATCTGTTTCGGAAAGAGGTCCGAGGTCGCGGACATCGAGGTTCGCGGCGTCCTCCACTGTTGTTGGGTCCGGCTCCAGTGCGAGCATGGTGCCGGCGGCGAAAACGGCGACCGCTAGCGCGATGGTCAGAGCTCTCCTCATTGCTGGGGTTCCTTTCTCGGTTTCTTGTTCTTTGGTTGATCCCGCGAGGTTCTCGAGGGCGTGGCCCCGTCTTGGAGGTGCTTTAGCCGTCGACTCGGCGAGGGCGGTACTCGGCGCAACGAACGCTTGTACGCCGTCTATGGATCTGGACGGATTCGAGCGGACGGACTCGGCACTCATGAAGACGAAGGTCGGGCCGACGATGGCGTGGTTCGCGCGCCAGGGGCGGCCCCGCCAGCAGCACCGCGGAGAGTCGGGTTACGGTGATCCACGATCTGGCCGTTCCGCGGGTTGCGGGGCAGGCTCAGCTGCTGAGCATCGTCTCGCGGCGCTCGGCGCGGGCGAACGTGAGCGCGACGATGGCGGCGATGACGAGCGCGATGCCGATCCGGTTCTGAACGGCCATCGCGAGCAACCGATCGGCGTCTGCTCCCTGCACCGTGAGCGGATTCCAGAACGGCGAGATGCGGAGGCCGACCTGAGCCGTTCGCAGATTCAGGGCGAGTACGGCGATCGTTGCCATGGCGCCGGAGGCTTCGCTGCGGAACAGGGTGGCGAAGCCCATCCCGGCAACCAGGTGAAACGCGCCGCCCTGGCCCGCGCCGTAGAGGGTCTGGAAAATTGGAAAGGGGGTGAAGAACGTGTAGGTCAGCGCCGCCGTCAGGCCCAGGCTGACGAGGAGCATCAGGACAGCGGCCGCGAGCTTTCCCAGCCAGACCCGATGGGCCCCACCGGGTACCGTGTAGGCGATCTCGAGCGTGCGCTGGTCGAGTTCGCCGGCGATGATCCGACCGCCGAGCACCACGGCGAGGATCGCCAGCGGCAGGCCGATCAGCGCGTTCTGGGCGGCGGCTGGTTCGAACGCGGTCCGGCTGCCGACGATCAGCAGGCTGGCCTGGATCGCCAACCAGGTAAGTGGCAACAGAGGCAGTAGCCAGGGACGCGGTCCCGCGACCACGACGGCAGAGAGTCGGATCGTCGTGATCACGTCGGGGTGGTCGCTGAGTTCTGGCGTGGGGGAGGCTGAGCGGCCACTGCCTGCCGGGGTGGAGTTTCCGGCAGGCGGTGGCCTCGTCGGGGAATCAGCGGTGGCTTCGCCTTAGGCGCAGACAAAGGGCCCGAGTCCGATCATCACTTGGCCGGTAGCCACTATGTGGTGACTCAGACCTGCCAAGCCGAAGGCCACGACAAGCTTGCCGAGCACCCGCACCCCTCCCGCGCAGACGCCTCTCCCGGTCACTGAAAGCAGATCCGCGTCGGTGAGTTGTCCGGGTTGGTGGTCTTCGATGCTTGATACGGCGCCTTCCGTGAAGGGGTTCGGCGGTTCCGCGAATGCACCGCCCGCACTCAGCACAAGCACCAGCGCCGCAACGGCTACAGGCAAGATCTTCTTCGTCATGATTCGTTTCCTTTCGTTCCATGGGTCTCGTGTTGCCGTCGGCCCGGTTCGGGCAGACGGCCGACGTGGATCGGCGGGTGGTCCTCCGCGGGCGGAGGACCTCCACAGGTCCGGTGCGCCGCAACACCGTGGGCGCTGCAGCGGCGGTGGACCGCCTATGGATCTAGACGGAAAACGGAGCGTGCTTGCGGCGGAATGACCTGACCTGAGCGGGGCGGGGGTGGCAGTGGCTGCGTGTCGGATCGAGTACGAAGGCTGCGTTCAGCCGGAGAGCATCTTTTCCCTGCGCTCGGCGCGGGTGAAGGTCAGGGCGACGATCGCCGCGATCGCGAGAGCGACGCCAATGCGGTTCTGAACGTTCAGCGCGAGCATCTGCGCCGCGTCGGCTTCTTCCACGGTGAGCGGATTCCAGAACGGTGAGATGCGGAGCGCACTGAGCAGGCTGTTCAGGCCGAGGAGGCCGACGGTGGCCAGAGAGCCGGCGACCTCGCTGCGGAACAGCGTTCCGAAGCCCATCGCCGCGGCGAGGTAGAAGACGACTCCCTGCGTGGCGCCGTACAGGCTCGACAGGACCGGGAAATCGGTGAAGAAGGCATAGGTGACGACGGCCAGGAGAACCAGGCTGGTGAGCAGCATCAGGATCGCGGCGGCGAGCTTTCCGAGCCAGACGCGGTGGGCGCCTCCGGGCACGGTGTAGGCGATCTCCAGGCTGTGCTGGTCGAGTTCGCCGGTGATCGTGCGCCCGCCCAGAAAGATGGCGAGAACCGCCACCGGCACGCCGATCAGGGCGTTCTGCGCGGCCACCGGCTCGACGCTGGGCCGCATCCCGGCCAGCAACATGACGGCCTGGATACCCAGCCACACGAGGGGCAGGAACGGCAGCAACCAGTACCTGCGCCCGGCGAGCAGGACCGCGGAAGTCCGCAGCACGGTGATCATGCCGGCGCCTCTCCACGCACCGACCGGGCGAGCCAGAGGTAGCCGTCCTCGAGGGTCGGCTCGACCGGCTCGGCCCGTTGATCGGGGCGGTCCGCGGCGAGCACGCGCAGGCTGCTCGTGCCGTCCGGTTCGGGTTTCTGGTCAGCGAGCACCGCGCCTTCCGGTAGCTCCGGCCCCTCGTCGCCGTCCGCCGTCCGCCACGACCACACCCGGCCCTCCGCTTCTCGCGACAACGCCGCCGGATGGCCGTCGAAGACCATCCGGCCGCGGGTCAGCACGAGGACCCGCTCGCAGGCCACCGCCACGTCCTCGACGACGTGCGTGGAGAACAGGACGATCCGGTCCTTGGCCAGGCGCGAGAGCAGGTTGCGGAAGCGGACTCGCTCCCGGGGATCGAGGCCGACCGTGGGCTCGTCGACGACGATGATCGGAGGCAGCCGGAGCAGGGTTCGCGCCACCGCGACGCGCTGCCGCATGCCGCCCGAGTAGCCGCCGATCTGCTCGTCCGCCCGCTCGTCGAGACCGACCTCCCGCAGCAGGGTCGAGATGCGCTCGGCCCGCTCGGAAGCGTCGATCTGGTAGAGCGCCGCGTAGTACTCGAGGTACTGGCGGGCGGTCAGACGGGGGGGCAGGCCGGCGTCCTGAGGCAGGTAGCCGACGTAGCGCGCGAGGCGCTTGCGGACGCTGAGCAGCGGCACGCCGCCCAGCGTGATGCGGCCCCGGGTCGAGTCCAGGATGCCGGTCAACTGCCGCAGCAGGGTCGTCTTTCCGGCGCCGTTCGGGCCGAGTACGCCGACCATGCCGCGGTCGACCTCGAAGCTGACCGCGGCCAGGGCCTTGACCGTGTCGATGGGCAGGTCGAGGCCGAAGAGCTTGGTCGCGGCGGCGCGCCAGAGACGGAGGATCTGGCCGCGCAGGCCCCGGGCGCGGCGGCGCCGGGACGTCTTCTGGTCCCGGCGCATCGTCTCCACGCGCGCTGTGCGCCGCCCGAGCTGGATCAGCAGGATGATCGCGGAGACGATGGCCAGGGCGACGAAGCCGGCGATCTCCGGGTCGGCGACCATCTCCGGGCCGACCAGCCACGCGAGGATTCCCCAGGGCAGCAGGGCCGTCAGCACACCCTCGATGCCGCCCGGCTTCACGCGCCCCAGCGCGTCGGCGTGGCCGCGGGCTCGCCGGATCTCACGCAGCAGGCTGGAGCCGAGGAACAGGATCGCGAGCCAGATGCCGAGGATGATCAGGCCGCCGCGGATGCGCACGGCCAGGGTGATCGCACCGGCCAGGAGCAGCAGCAGGGGCAGGAGCCGGTCGCGAGCGTCGGCCGGATGGAACGCCTGACCGCCGCCGGCGGCGACGCGCCTGGCGAACTCGGTGGAAGCTCGCAGTGCCCGGCGCACGGGGCCGGGAAGACCGTATGTCTTGCGCAGGTGACGAACGACGAGCCTGGGGGGACCGCCGACCGCTTCCGGCTCCGGTGTCGCCGGTTTCGGCAGCAGCCAGACGGTGAGACCCAGCAGCGCGCCGGCGATGAGCACGGTCGTCGTGACCTGCCAGAACAGCGACTCGATCACGCCGAACGCGAACAGAGGCGCCGTGATCGCGATGACGGCGCCGAGCCAGGTGAGCACCACCCAGGGGCCTACGCGACTGAACAGCTCGTCGAGCCGTCGGAGGAAGACGAAGCCGACGGGGATGACGAGCAGCGTCAGCACGGTCGCGGTCAGAAGGCCGCCGATCACGAGCGTGGCGAAGGGTGGCCAGAGTTCGTTCTCGCGGCCGGTAGAGATAGAGAGGGGCGCCAGGGCGGCGATCGTCGTGGCGGACGTCATCAACACGGGACGGGCCCGCTCGCGGACCGCGGCGAGTGCGGCCGCGCCGGCGCTCCAGCCGGCGCCCAGGGTGTGCTGCTGCATCCGGTCGACGAGCAGGACGGCCGGGTTGATCGCGAGTCCCAGCAGGACGAGTGCGCCCAGGAGAGCCATCGCCTCGAACCCCATGCCGGTCACGACCAGCGCCCACACGGAACCGAGCAGGGCGAGCGGAAGCGCGATGAGGACGAGGATCGGCAGGGTCATCGACTCGAACGTCACGGCCAGCACGAGGAAAACGAGAAGAACGACCGGCACCGCGATGCGCCGGAACCAGTTCGTGCTTTCCTCGGAGCGGTCGAGCGCGATCGTCGTGCCGGCGGGCCGGTGAATGCTGGCGATCGCTTCGTCCAGACTCCGGTCGAACGCGTCACGGGCCGGACCCCGCCGCGGCACGTCCTGCGACAACGTGTACAGCACCTCGCGTTCGCGGACCCCGTTGTGGTGGGTGATGACCGGGGAGGGAGGCGCCTGCCGCACCTGCGCCAGGGCGGCGACCGGCAGCACGCCGATCCCGGTCGAGACGCGGAGCCGCTGCAGGCCGCTGAGCGAGACGTCGCGGTTGAAGCTGCCGCCGTCCATCAACTGCGCTTCGTCGCGCTGGCTCTCCTGCCGTTGCACGACGATCGGGAGCTCCCGTCCGCTGGCCAGCGGGAAGCCGGTGGCGATCCGGGTGCCTTCCCGGCCGGCCAGATTGAGCATGGGCAACACCTCGTCCAGCAGCACGCCGAAGGTGTCGAAGGCCCGGCGGTTCGGGCTCACGTGGAGCTCATCGGGCCCCGGGCGCACCGTCGGGTAGGCGCTCGCGATGCCCTCGATCTCCCGCAAACGCTCGGTGACCTGGGCCGCGAGGTCGGTCAACTGCTCGTTGTCGTTGCCGGAGAGCACGACGCGGGAGGGGCCGCCGCCGAGGAGTTCCTGGGCGCCCCCGCCACGGCCGCCCGGCCCCTCGCCCTCGCCCGGATTGAGGAGTTCGACGCCGGCGCGGCGAGCCGGCGGCCGCAGGAGTCGGCGCACGAAGGCCGCCGTCAGGTCCTCGGGCCGTTCGTCTTCGTCCACGAGGTGGACGGTCAGCGATCCGCCTTCTTCCCGGATCACGCTCTCCACGCGGTCGACGCCTTCCACCTCCTGGACCGTTTCGAGACGTTCGAAGGCCCGGACCGCCGACTCGAGGCTGCCGCGTCCCTCCGGCAGGCGCACGGAGAGCTGGACCTGGTCGGCGACCGGCGCCTGCCCCGGACCGCTGGAAGCGACGAGGAAGAGGGCGGCGATGACGCTCAGGACGACGGCGGTTACGACTCCGGTGATCCAGCTCGCCGGCCGGCGCAGCGCGGATGCGAGCACGCCCGCGAACAGGATTCGGGTGGGATCCGGCGGCGCCTTGCCGCCGAAGCGCTCGCGACGTTCGCGCAGCTTGTTCAACCGGCGGATCGCCGCCGGCGCGGCGAGATGGCGCGCCAGCAGGGGCACCAGGCCGATTGCCACGAGCAGCGAGCCGAACAGGGGCAGCAGGATGGCGAGCGACAGGAGCCCGATCAGGTTCTGGACCAGCGACGACTCCAGGTCGACGATGACTGCGGGCAGGAAGACGATCCCGGTCGTGACGGAAGCAGCGACAATGGCGCGGCCGGTACGGCGGATGCCGCCCGCGGCGGCGTCGTCGGGGCTCCTGCCGCGTTCCAGGCGCCGCTGGACGGACTCGTACACGACGACGCTGTTGTCCACGATGAGTCCGATGCCGACGGCGAGACCGAACAGAGTGAAGAGGTTGAGCGACAGGCCGGCCACGTAGAGGAAGGAGAGGGCGACGGCCAGGCTGACCGGTACGGCGACCGCGACAACGGCTACGGCGCGCCACTGGCGAAGGAACAGGAACAGGACCAGGAGAGCGATCGCGAAACCCGACAGGCCGAGGTTCCGCAACCGGTCGATCTGCGTTTCGACCAGTTCGGCGGCGTCGAAGCTGACGAGGAGGCGAATCCCGAGCGGGGTGAACTCCTCGTTGATCTCCTCGATACGGCGGCGCAGGTCGCGGCCGAGGCGGACCAGGTTCGCGCCTTCCTCCTGGAACACGAGAACGCCGACGGATGGCTCGCCGTTCACGCGGTAGAGCATCTGGCGACGCCCGGAACCGATCTCGACGTCGGCGACGTGCCGGACCAGCACCGGGCGGTCGGGGACGACCCGGACCTCGCCCATCGACACGGTGCCGACGGGACGGCCGTCGAGCATCACCGCCGTTCGCCCGGCTTCGTCCTCCAGGCTGCCCAGGTAGCGAAGGCGTCCGGCCGCTCCGCGCACCGCCGCGGTGACCTCCTCCGTCGTCACGCCGAGCGCCGCGCAGCGGTTCGGGTCGACCCAGACCGTCAACTGGCGAGCCGAGCCGCCCATTACCGTCGCCTGGCTGACCCCGGGCACCGCGGCGAGCCGCGGCGTGATCATCTCCTCGACCAGGTCGTGCAGCGCGTCCTCGTCGCCCGTACCCGTCGCCTGCAGGATCATGGCGAAGCTCGAGAACACGCTCGTGTCGTCGGACTGCACGTCGAGGAACGCGTCGCGCGGCTGGGTGCGGGCCAGATCCGCGGCGATGCGGCGCATCTCGAGTTCCCGCACCTTGAGATCGACGCCTCGTTCGAAGCGGACGGTGAAGCTGCCGGAGGAGCCGGTGACCTCGCCCCAGGTCTCCGCCACCCGGGGCAGGGTCCGCACCCTGGCTTCGAGCGGCATCAGGATCTCGCGTTCGACCGTCTCCGGTTCGCTGCCCGGGCGGAAGAAGCTGACGTAGAGCGAATCGCCGGTCAGCGCCGGGAGGAGCTCCACCGGCAGCCGTTGCCACGCGAAGCCCCCCAGCAGGACGAGGCCGACGAAGAACATCGACACCGCGACCGGACGGCGGATGGCGAGCGTGTCGAGACCTGCTTTCACGGCGCGTTCCCGGTCAGGCTTCGGCTTTCGTGCGTCGCGTCCCGGCTCCGCGGCCGGCCAGGATGAGGTACAGGCAGGGCAGCACGAGCAGCGAACCGAGCGTGGAGGTCACGATGCCGCCGATGATCGTGTAGGCCATCGGGCTTCGCAGTTCAGCCGCCTCCCCGGCGCCGGCGGCGAGCGGCACGAGGACCAGCACCGTGGTGAGTGTCGTCATGAGGATCGGCCGCAGCCGGATCGCCGCGGCGCGGGCCAGGGCCGCTCGCCGCTCGACGCCGGCGGCCATCAGCCGCCGAGCGGCGGCGATCAGCAGGACGGCGTCGTTGACCGCGACGCCGGCGAGCACGATCAGGCCCAGCAGGGCCATGACCCCGACCGGCCGCCCGAGCGGCCCGAGAGTGGCGGCCACGCCGACGAGCGCCAGCGGGATGGCGAACAGCACGGTGAGGGGTTGCAGCAGAGACTCGAACGTCCCCGCCAGGACCATCAGCACGAGGACGATCGCCAGCAGGCCGGCGAGGCGCAGTTCCGAGGTGGCCCGCTCCCGCTCTTCCTCCTCCCCGGCGAGCCTGACGATCAATCCAGGGGGCAGCTCGGTGGACGCGATGGCGTCGTTCGCGGCGGCGATCGCCCTGGGGTAGTCGCTGCCCTCGGTGATGCGGGCCGTCACCTGCGCCACGCGGCGCTGGTCGCGGCGGAAGACCTCCCGCGCCCCTTCGGTGGGCACGAAACGGGCTACCTGGCCGAGGACGAGGTCGGCGCCGTCACTGCTCGTGAAGCGTAGTCCGGCGAGTTCCTCGGGCCGGGGCTGGGGCAGCGAGAGGACGACGTGGCGCTCCTCGTCGCCCACCGAGAGCAGCGTGACCTTGCGTCCGTCGAGAGCCGACTGGAGCACGCGGGCGATCGTCTCCAGGTCGACGCCCAGACCGTCGGCCATCGCCCGGTCGAGTTCGATCCGCAGTTCGGGCGGACCGCCCTCGAAGGACGAACGGACGTTCCAGAGTGCCTCGCGGGTGGCGAGGGCGTCGCGCAGGCTGGTCGCCGCGGCGCGCAGATCGGGCAGGGACTGGCCGGCGATCTCGACCACGATCGGCGGGCCCGACGAACCCAGCGCTTCGGCCAGCGCGGAGGTGCCGACCTCCCATTCGATTTCCGTGCCCGGCAGATCGGTGAAGTTCGGGGACAGGGCGCCGACGATCTGGCTCCCGGTGGGACCCTCGGCCGACATCCGGACCAGGAGTCGGGCCGTGTTCTCCTCGGTCAGCTCGGTCGTCACGAGCCGGTCGTCCTCGGGCAGGCGGCCGACTTCGGCCTGGATCGCCTCCAGGTGTTCGCCGGCGGCCTGGCGGACCGCCTCCTCGAGGGTGGATACGGCGGCCGCCGTCGCTTCGACGCGCTGGCCCGGCGGTCCGACCATGCGCACCGAGAACTGCCGCGGGTCGGCCGGCGGCAGCAGTTCGCTTCCGAGGCCGAGCAGGACGTTCACCGCGACCGCGGCGGCGACGACGGCCGCTCCGACAACGACCCAGCGCAGGCGCAGCAGGAAGAGCACCAGCCGCTCAAGCGCGCCGAAGGCCCAGCCGAGGGGACGCGCCTCCGCGTCGTCCGGTTCGGCTGGCGCTGCACCGGCGGCCTCGGCTGCCGCTTGGTCTTCGCCGGCGCCGGCCGCGGGCTTGGCGCGCGGCAGGAACCAGCGCGACAGGGCCGGAATCAACATCATCGCGACGGCGAGCGAAGCGGCCAGCGACGCGGTGACCGTGAAGGCGATTCCCTCGATCAGCCGCGCGGCGAGCCCCTGCACGAAGAGGACGGGCAGGAAGACGACGCAGGTGGTCAGGGTCGATGCGGCGATCGCGCCGGCGACCTCGCCGGTGCCGCGGGCGGCGCTCTCGGCCGCCGACACACCGGGGCGGTGGCGCCGGTGGATGCTCTCGACGACGACGATCGCGTTGTCCACCAGCATTCCGGCGCCGAGGGCGAGGCCCGCCAGGGTGATGATGTTCAGCGAGTGGTCCCAGAGGCGCATCGCGAACAGGGCGACGAAGAGGGACACGGGCACCGCGGAAGCGACGACGACGGTCGGGCCGAAGGAGCGCAGGAACAGGACCAGCACGACGATCGCGAGCGCGATGCCGACCAGCGCGGCGTTCTGCAAGTCCGCCATCGCGTCCTCGACCAGGGCGGCGTCGTCGTTCACCATGGACACCTCGACCCGGGGCAGGTCGAGTTCCAGGTCTTCGAGCGCCGTCCTGACGGTGCGTGAGACCTCGACGGTGTTCGCGCCGGCCTCCTTGAACACCTGCAGGCCGACCCCCTCGCGGCCGTTCACGCGCACCAGGTGGTCGATCTCGGCGTTGGCGACTTCGACCTCCGCGACATCGGATACCCGGATCGGCTGGCGGGTCTCCTGGCCCGCGGCGCCCGCCTGCGTTCGGTACCGGATGACGACGCGCTCGACGTCGCGCGGATTGCGGAAGCGCGAGATGCCGCGGACCAGGAAGACCTGCCCCCGGTCCTCCAGGGTACCGGCGTCGATGTCGACGTTCTCGGCCACGAGTCGCTGCTCGAGTTGACCCAGGGTGACGCCGAACGCCTGCATGCGGTAGCGGTCGACGCGGACGCGCACTTCCAGCTCCCGTCCGCCCAGCACCCGCACCTCGGCGACGTCGGCGAGCTGCTCCATGGCGGGCGCGACCTGCCGGCGGGCCAGGCGCCTGAGTTCAGCGAGATCGGGACCGTCCGGCTCGGCGGCCAGACCCAGGGTCATGACCGGGGATTGCCTCGGGTCCAGTTGGCGGACGAGGACCTCGTCGACCTCCGGGTCGGCCGCGACCGGATTGATCGACTTCTGAACCTCGATCAGGGCCAGGTCCATGTCGGCTTCCCAGTCGAAGCGGACGGTCGCGATCAGGCGGCCCGTGCGGGCGACCTGCTGCACCTCGCGGATGCCGCGCACCGTGAACAGACGCTGCTCGACCTGCTCGCCGTAGAGCCGCTCCATCTCCGTCGGCGGCCGGTCGCCGGAGCGCACGGCGACGACGATCGTCGGCGAGCGCAGGTCGGGGAGGAGGTCGATCGGCAGTTCGCGCCACGACATCCAGCCCACCAGGGCGCATGCCAGGGCCGTGACCGTGACGGCTACTGGCCGCCGGGCGGCGAGTCGCGCCGGGCCGGAGCCTTCACCAGGAGCAGCGATCACGGTTGCCCGACCTTCCTGGCGGGCGGCGCTACCCGGAGACCCGGACGCGCGTGCCGTCGGTCAGTGTCTCAAGTCCGCGGACGACGATCCGCTCGCCGACCTCGAGCCCCTGGCGGACCTCGGCGATCTCGTCGTCGCCGAGGCCGAGGACGACCTCGCGGCGCACGGCGCGCTGGCCGTCGAGCACGAACACGACCCGCCGGCCGCCGCGCTCGGTGACCGCCTCGCGGGGAATCACCGGCACGTCGGTCCGCTGTTCGACGACCAGGGTGACCTCGACGAACATGCCGGGCCGGAGCAGGCCTCCGGGGTTGTTGATCGCGACCTCGGCGCGGAACGTGTGCGTCGTCGGGTCGACTTCGGGGGATAGGCGGACGACGGCGCCCTCGAACGTGATGTCTTCCCAGGCGAAGTGGCGGAGCCGCCCCTTCTGGCCGGGGTGGACGCGCGCCAGCTCCGGACCCACGAGGTCGATGTCGGCGACCAGCGAGTCGACGGGAGCGATCCGTGCGACCTGGAAGCCCTGCGAAACGAGCTGGCCATCGGCGATCGGCATGCCTCTCGCGTCGCGGGCGAGCTCCATCAGCACGCCGCCGATCGGAGTCAGCATCCTGGCGCGGTCCTCCGTCAGCAGGCTCTGCTCCCAGGTCGCCTTGGCGTCTTCGAGCGCGGTCTCCGCCCGGCGCAGCTCCTCGGCGGCGATCAGTTCCTGCTCGAAGAGCTTCGCGCGGGCGTCGCGCTCGGCGAGCGCGCCCTGGTACGCCTGGTGGGTGGCCTCGACCCGCGCCGCGAGCCGCGCGTCCTCGCCCGTGACTTCGGCGATCATCTGGTCGGGCACGACGGCGTCGCCTTCGGCCAGCCGGCTGCCGTCGCTGTTGCGGCCGATCAGCAGCCGGCCGGGCGTCTCCACCTGCAGCACGATGCTCTCCGCGGTCCGCAGCGTGCCGGTGGCGACGATCAGGTCCTCCACGTTGCCGGTCGCAACCTCCGTGGCGCTCACCGGAACGAGGAAGTCGACCGTGTCCGTCGTGCCCGCGGCCTGGCAACCGGCGATCGCGGCGCAGGTCGCGGCCGCGACGAGCAGTCGCAGCCCCGCTGCGGTCGAAGAAGGGGCGCGGCGGGCGCTCACGGCGCACCCCCGCCGGTCGTGTCGGCACCGGCGCCGTTGTCGAGGCGGACGAAGCGCACCGCGTCGGCGGCCACGACGTTGCCGGTCGTGTCGTCGCTCAGTTCGAGTTCCACCGTTCCCGGGGCAAGATCGAAGTCGCCGAGTACCGCCCAGCCGATGCCAGCCCCTTCGGCGTCGAAGTCGATCGGACGCGCACTGCCGGCGTTGCGAAGCTCCAGGTCGTAAGTGCCCAGGTTCAGGCCGAACGAGACGTTGACCAGGGCGCCGCGGGCGTCGTCGCCGGGCGGGCCGCCGTCCCCGCCGCCGATCCGCACCTCGCGGCGGATCTCGCCGCCGCCGGGCACGGGCGACAGCGACGGCACGTGCAGCTCGACCCGCCAGCGGCCGGCTTCGGGAAGCTCCGCCGTGTAGGTGGCGCGCCGGCTCCCTTCGCCCTTCGGCACGATGGCGGTGGTCCGGCGGTAGCGTCCCCAGCTCGACGCCTGTTCGTACCGCGACCAGGTGCCGGGAATGCCGCTGAAGAGGTTGTAGACCTGCAACCCCTGGTCGGTCTCGACCGCGGGTGCGAAGAAGCCTGCCAGGCCGCCCTGGAGCCTGAAACCCTCGGCTTCCGCCTCGTCCGTCGCCACGGAGAAACCGGGATCCAGGTCGTCAACGACGATCGTGTCGGCGCCGGAGTCGAGGAACGCCGGCATCCAGTCGGCCGGTCGGGTGCCGCGCAGCGGCTCGCTGTCCGTGATCGTCTCGTTGTCGACCCGTGGCAGTTCGACGGGGAACTCGCGGCGGTTCAGGGAGAGGTACGGCGACCCGAGCATCGTCCCGGGCGGCCGGGAGGTGACGAGACCGAACTCGACGCTCGTATGTCCGGGAATGAGGACCGGTTCGCTCGAATCCCAACGCGCGCCGCCCTGCCCGCGTACCGCGTAGCGAAGCCGGAACAGGCCGGGCGCCGCTTCGCCGTTGCGGACGAACAGGCGGGTCTGGTACTGCGGCGTACCCTGGTCGTCGTCGGGCAGCCGTTCGAGTTCGGCCGGAGAGACGATGAAACCCGGCAGATCGGTCTGGTGCAGGAAGTCGCCCACCAGACCGGCCAGATCCACGCCCGCCTCCTGGGCGGCGCGGTCGAGATCGGCCGCGGTGAACGTCGCCCCCCGATGGTCGCGGAGAAGGTTGGCCATCATGGCGGCGGCTCGCTCCCGGCCGGCGCCGTCGAGAATGGCGGTGGCCAGGGCGGAGGTCTTGAGGTAGAGAGCGTTCACGGCGCGCTTCGGATCTTCCTCTACCTCGAGGTCGGTCAGGGAGCTCGCGAGCACCGCGTCCCAGACGCCGGGGCGGTCCGTGATGCCCTTGACGATGCCGCTGGCCATCGTGCCGCCGCCGCCCGCGAGCTGCCCGGTAACGCCTGCCTGCACCACGCTCTGGATCGTCCAGCCGAACTCCCGGTCGAACAGGTGGGCCGAGAAGTACGACTCGCCGCCGTTGATCAGCCGGTTCACGAGGTTGTGGCACAGGGCCTCCAGCGCCAGGGCCTCGGGGCCGCGGGCGCCGGTCTGGTAGAGGAAGAGGTTGCGAACGCCGCCGACCTCCACGTTGCCGCCTGTGAAGTCGGTGCGGAAGAACTGCTGCAGCCCGTTGGTCTTTGCTCGCGCCAGTCCGCCCTCCTGGTCCTCGTAGCGTTCCGGGTTGCGGAACCGGAACTCGAAACGGGAGGTCGGCAGACCGCTCTCGCTGAGCAGCAGCATGCCGGGCGGCGCCCGCTCGGTGTCCATGCGCCAGCCGCCGCCGTAGGCGCGTAGCGTCCACGGCACTTCGACCAGGGTCAGTTGACGGTAGGGGTAGGGCAGTCCGAGTTCGCGGGCGGTGGTGAAGCGCTCGGCGGCTACGGCTTCGATCTCCTCCCTGGCGTCGGCAAAGAACTCCAGGTTCCGCAGGTGGCCGGGGTGGAGCAGGAGTTCGACCTCCGTGCCCTCGATCTCCGTTGTCCAGCGGTCGAATCTGCCGGCGACGAGCATGACCTCGGGCACCGAACCCGCAGGCGCGAAGCGTTCGCCGTCGCCGCTCGGCTGGGCCTTGCCCGGCCCCGCGACCGTCCATCCGGAGGGGGTTCTGACCTCCAGGTCGAGTTCGAAGAAGTCGCGGGGGCGCTGCCGGGGATCGTCGACGCCGACCGCCGCTCCGGGGCGCGGGAGCCACGCGAGAGAGGCGGGAAGCGCGACGAAGTTGCGTTCGGTGAAGCCGTTCAGGTTGCCCAGGATGACGATCTGGGCGTCCTGCCACTCGATCTTGTTGAAGTCGACCGCCGCGTCGAGATAGGCGAAACGGAGGTCGGGTCGCCCCTCGGCGCGGATCCGGACGCCCGTGGCCCGCCGGGACGGCGTCATCGACACGGGGTCGATGTCGAGCAGGCCGTTGTCGTGGCTGAAGTCCAGCGCCGCGCCGCTCGCGTCCCAGACCCCGTCCACCTCGAGGCCCGGATTCAGGCTGAACAGGTGGGCCGAGGCATCCCCGGGCACGAAGTGGACTTCGACGTCGAGGGTCAGGCGCCCGCCGCGTTCGATGTCCACCGAGCCGCGGATCGCCTGAAGGTCGACGACGGCCTCGGTACGACGCTGCTCATGGGCCGCGCGCCAGGCATCGCGCTCGGCGAGCTGGCTCGTGCTCGCCGTGAGCGTCGTCAGGATGAGAGCGGCGCCGGCCAGCAACCCGGCGCCGCCGGCCATCGCCCAGGTCCGCCGCTTCGTGTCGTCGAGACGCGGATGGACGGCGACCGCGGTCGCCAGCAGGCCCGCGCCGAGCAGGGCGAAGCTGCCCCGGTTCAGCAGGCTGATGCCGGTCCAGATCTGGGGCGCCAGGTCCGAGATGCTGCTGACGAAGCCGCCGCCAAGCGCGAGCGAAGGCAGGACGTAGACGGGCACCTGGAAACTCAGGTAGGTGGTTCCCACGGCCAGGCCGACGCCCGCCAGGGCGGCGATCAGGCGGTTGTTGCTGACCAGGGAGACGACCTGCACGAAGGCGACGTAGACGGCGAGCGCGGGCAGCGCCTCGATCAGGAGGTAGGCCCACACGGAACTCCAGATCGCCGGTTCGCCGACCCACCAGCCGAAGGCCATTCCCGCGTGGCCGAAGCCCTGGATGATGATCATGGCGACGATCGCCACGCCCCAGACCATGAACAGGGCGCCGAAGAAGCGCCCGAACACGAGTTCGGCGTTCGTGTAGGGCCGGCTGTCGAGCACTTCGATCACGCGGTCGCGCCGGTCGCGGGCCCGCAGGTCGAAGGCGAGGAAGACGACGCCGACGCCGAGGACCAGCGTCTGCCACAGGGCGGTCTGGCTGAGCAGGAACTTGGGGCTGAAGGAGCCGGCGGAGGCCGAGAAACCGGAGAACAGGCCGTGAATGACCCAGAAGTACCCGTACTGGAACAGGCAGAAGAACAGCGCGATGACCGCGAACAGCCAGAAGCGGAACAGCCGGCGGATCGTGCGCATCTCCGCCCTGGCGAGCGACCAGACGTTGGAAAACGAGATCAAGGTCGTGCCTCCTCTCCGGTGGCGTCCGCCGCGGCCGGGACTTCGGCGAGGTCGATCTCGTCGTGCTCCCCGAAGTGTTCGTCGCTCACGATGGCGTCGGCGCGGCCGCGCGCGACCATGAAGGCGAGGTAGCCCTCCTCCAGCGTCGGCGAGGCGGCGATCCGGGCGCCTTCCGGCACGCCGTCCGGCGCGGCGACGGCGCGGTACGTGGCCTCGTTCAGGCTGTCGGTGCGCGAGACGATCTCGAAGTCTCCCTCGGGCTGCGGGGCGGACAGGGGCAGGGAGAGTTCGAAGACCTGGCCCGCGGCTCGTTCGAGCAACTGTGTCGGCGAGCCGCGGAAGACGATCTTGCCGGCGTCGAGAAGGGCGAGGTCGTTGCAGCCGGTGCCCAGGTCGGCGACGATGTGGGTCGAGAGGATGATCGTCCGCTCGCGCCCCAGTGTCGCCATCAACTGGCGGAACCGGATGCGTTCCTCGGGGTCCAGGCCGACGGTCGGTTCGTCGACCACGAGCAGGCGGGGCTGATGAATCAGGGCCTGCGCGATGCCCAGGCGGCGCCTCATGCCGCCCGAGAGCTTCTTCACCTTGCGATGGGCGACATCGCCCAGGCCGACGTTGTCGAGCACGGTATCGACGCGATCGCGCCGCGCGGCGCGATCGTCCAGACCGGAGAGATCGGCCAGGGTGTCGAGCACCTCTTCCACGCGGTGCAGGCGCCAGGCGCCGAACTCCTGCGGCAGGTAGCCCAGGTGGGCGCGCACGGCGCGGCGCTCCTTGACCGCGTCGTGGCCGAAAACGGTCACGGTGCCGGCGGACGGCTTGAGCAGCGTGCAGACGATCCGCATCAGCGTGCTCTTGCCGGCGCCGTTGGGACCCAGCAAGCCGAACAGGCCCGCGCCGATCGACAGGTCGACCCCGTCGAGGGCGACGGTGCCGCCCTTGTAGACATGCCGAAGACCCTGCACGTCGACAGTCGTGCTCACGATGCTCTCCTCCTCGGGTGTCTATACGGTTGTCGGCGGGGCTTGGTTTACTCGCGCCTACCGGTTGTCGCGCAACGCCTACGGTATCGGTTGCCGGCTCGGCGAAACCCGATCGCGTTCATCCGCGTAAACTGAGTAGTCGTATAGTATATCGCGCAGAGCGGGAGCGCTGCGCCCGTCAAGAACGCTGGACACCACACCTCGCGGAGACCTCGAATGAACCGTCCCCAGATCTCATCCGTGACCCGGTTGATCGCCCTCGGCGCCCTCGCCTCGCTGGCGCTTGCCGGCGCCGCCTCGGCGGCGGCGGTCGACCCCGAGCCGGTCACCTTCTATGGCGACGTGGCGGCCGTGCTGCAGCAGGAGTGCCAGGTCTGCCACCGTCCGAACGGCGCCAACCTCGGCGGCATGGTCGCGCCGATGGCGCTGACGACCTACGAAGAGACGCGGCCCTGGGCCCGCTCGATCGCCCGCCAGGTCGCGTCGCGCGCGATGCCTCCGTGGGATGCCGCGCCGGAGCACAACGGCGTGTTCGCCAACGAGCGCACGCTGACCCAGGAAGAGATCGACCTGCTGGTCCGCTGGGCCGAGTCCGGCGCCCCGGCCGGCAATCCGGCGGACGCCCCGGAACCGATCGACTGGCCGAGCAGCGACGGCTGGCTGATCGGCGAGCCGGATCTCGTCCTCCAGTTCGACGAGCCCTACTTCGTCGAGGACGATGTCGACGATCTCTACATCTACTTCCAGACGACGGTCACCGAGGACATGATCCCCGAGGATCGCTACGTCAAGGCGATCGAGTTCCGTCCCGGCAGCTCGGCGGTCCACCACATCATCGTCCCCGGCCTGGGCGGCATCGCCCCGGGCAACGACCCGGTCATCCACACCGACGGCATGGCCGACGTGCTGAAGGCGGGCCGCAATCTGCAGTGGCAGATGCACTACCACAAGGAGCCCGGCGAGGGCACTGGCGTCTGGGACCAGTCCTCGGTCGCGCTCAAGTTCTACGACAGCGACGAGGACGTGAAGTACGAGGTCTTCAACGCGGACATGGGCAAGTACGACTTCGCCGTGCCGCCGGGCGAGTCGGACTACACGATCCAGACCGAGTGGACCTTCCCCTCGGACTCCGAGATCGTCGGCTACCTGCCGCACATGCACCTGCGCGGCAAGGCGGCGAAGTACGAGGCCTACTACCCGGACGGCAGCCACGAAGTCCTGCTCGACGTGCCGAACTACGACTTCAACTGGCAGACCACCTACAAGTACAAGGACCGCAAGAAGGTGCCGGAAGGTACGAAGCTGGTCCTGACCACGGTGTTCGACAACTCGGAGGCCAACCCGGCCAACCCGGACCCGACGGCGACGGTCCGCTGGGGCGAGCCGACGACTGACGAGATGAGCTTCGGCTTCGTCTCCTACATCAACGAGGAGAACAAGGGCCGGGGCGCCTTCCAGGGCGGCGACGGCCTCGACCTGACGGCGGTCGTCGCGTTCTCGGACGAGAGCCGCGACGGCAAGATGCAGCTCGAAGAGGCTCCCGGCGGGGTCAAGCAGTACTTCGAGATGATGGACCAGAACAAGGACGGCGCCGTCGACATGGAGGAGGCGAAGGCCGCCAACGCCTTCCTCGCGCAGATGGCCGAGCAGCGGGAGAAGGCCGAGGCCGCCGCTGCCGGCGCCGCCGGCGGCGAGTAACCCGGTCCAGTCCGTTCAAGCGAACCGCCGGCGCGCCGCAAAGCCGCCGGCGGTTCTGCGTTCAGCGGCGCCCTCGCGGTCCGACCGGCGGTGCGGCTGTCGGTGCGCCGGCCTTCCGGCCGGCATCAGGCGCGATGCCGCGAAGCGGCGAGCCCGAGTCGCCTTGTCCTAGAGCCCGTAGGCGTAACGAATCGCGGCCCCAGCCAGCAACGCCGCCGGATCAAGCAACGGCCTCCCTGCAACCTCCGGCCCTTCAAGCGCCAACGGAATCTCCGTACACCCCGCGATCAGCACGTCGGCGCCCCCTTCCTCGGCCAGCCGACCCGCCGCCTCCTCCAGCAGCGCCCGCGCCCGCGGCGACCCGCCGTCCGTCTTGATCCCGCCTCCCCGGTGGCGCCCGCCCACCCAGGTCCCGTAGATCGGCTCCATCACGCAGCGAAGCTGCAACTCCTCGCCGTCGTCGAAGCCAAGCGGGCTCACCGCCCGCAGCCCGCGAGCTTCCAGAGGATCGTGGTACAGCAGCGAGCGGAGCGTCCCGGACGTGGCAAGCAATCCCACGGATCCCCCCGGCGCGATGCGCGCCGCCTCGTCCGCCGTCGTCTCGATCAGGCTGATGATCGGCAGGGGACTCTCGTCCCGCAACCGCTCCAGGAACAGATGCGCCGTGTTGCAGGCGACGACCGCGAAGTCGGCGCCGGCGCCTCGCAGCCTCTCCAGGCTCCGACTCAGCGACGGCGTCGGATCCTCCGCTTCGCCGAAGAACGCCTCCGTCCGGTCCGGCGTCTGCGGAATGCTCGACAGCACCCACTGCGGGAAGTCCTGGTCGCGCCGGGCGCCGATCACCTCGGCCGCCGCGGCCAGGAGCTTCCGCTCGAAGTCGATGTGTGCGAACGGCCCCAGGCCGCCGGCGATCCCGATCAGCCGCCGTTGACGCATGCGGACTACCGCCGCCTGCCTCGCCGCTTCACGGCTGGTCAGCGGGAGGCCGGAGTGCTCCCGGTGGCGACCGCGGCAGGCTCGGGTGGCGCGGCGCGCCGCCCAGGTACGGGTACTCGTCGAAGACGTCGCCCTCACCGGAAGCGCGTGGGTCGCCGGTTTCCCGCAGTTTTTCCATCAGCCGCTCGCCCAGCTCGTCCCGGGTCGCCTCGTACTCCGGAGCGCCGGCGACGTTGACCTGCTGGTCCGGATCGCTCCGCAGGTCGTAGAGCTCGACCGCGGGCCGCTTGGCGAACGACAGGTCGTAGAGCCGGCGATGCTCGGCGTCGCGGTCCCGGTGCTCGATCATGTAGGTCTTCGTCGGCCCGTTGTCCGTGTCCGCGTACCAGGCGCCGGGGTAGGCGGCCTGCTCGTGGTTCGGCGTGCCGTTCGGCCAGCGGTCGGGCCGGAAGTTGCGGATGTAGAGGAAGTCATGGGTGCGGATCGCCCGGCCGGGGTAGCCGCCCACGTCGGGCGCCTCCTGCGCCGGTACGTGCCGTTCCTTGCCGGTCAGCACGAAGTCGCGTCCGTCGGCCTCGGCGACCGCCCCGACCGCGGTCTCGTCGTTCCCTGCCTCGAGCAGTGCGATCAGGCTGCGGCCGGTCATGGCTGCGGGTTCCGGAAGACCCGCGGCTTCCAGGAACGTCGGCGCCAGGTCCGTCAGGCTGACGAAGGCGTCGATCTCGACGCCGGCCTCGAGTCGTTCGGGCCAGCGGATCGCCAGCGGCACCCGCGATCCGCAGTCGTAGAGGTTGCTCTTGCAGCGGGGGAACGGCATTCCGTGGTCGCTCGTCATGACGACGATCGTCGTCTCCGCGAGACCCTGCTCGTCGAGCAGCCTCAGCGCGTCGCCGACCAGGGCGTCGAATCGCTGCACTTCCCAGTGGTAGTCGGCCACGTCGCCGCGGGTGTCGGGATGATCGGGAAAGGCGGCGGGAAGCTGGATCGCGTCCAGGTCCATGCCGCTCTCCTCGCCCGACCCGGGTCGGAAGGGTCGATGCGGATCGGACGTGCCCAGCCAGAAGGCGAATGGCTGAGCCTCTCCCAGCCCGGCAAGGAACGTCTCGAAGCTCTCGAAGCGCCTCCCGGCGAGTTCCCGGCCCTCCGTTTCTGTCCGTCCCGGCCCCCAACCCTTGCCGGTCATGCCCGTCCGGTAGCCGGCCGCCTTGAGCGACTCCTGGTACGTCTCGAATCGATCCGGGAAGACGCTCCAGAGATTCGCGGCGCCTTCGAGCCGCCAGTGCCACTGGCCGGTGAGGATCGCCCCGCGCGACGGCGTGCAGGAAGGCGAAGAGACGTAGGCGTGGTGGGCCAGCGCGCCCTCGTTTGCGATGCGGTCGAATGACGGCGTCTCGACGACCGGGTCGCCATAGGCGGACGCGTGCGGCCAGCCCCAGTCGTCGGCGATCGCGAACAGGACGTTCGGGGCGTCGTGCTGGGCAGAGGCCGGAGCCCAGGCCGCCGCGATGCCGGCGAGCCAGATCCCGAGGACCGTACGGACAACCGGAACAGTCTGGTATCGAGTTCCTGGCATGGCAGAGTCATGGTAGCGAGATCAGGATTTCCCGTCCCTGGATTACAGTCTGCCGGCCACCGACTGAAGAGGATTGGCGGGCACGGTAGATTCGGCTCACCGTGACCACGCGCCTTCCTCTCCTCCTCTGCCTGCTGCTGCTTCCCGTCGCCTGGGACGGTGCCGCAACGGCGTTGACCGAGGACGAAGCGCGGCAAGCCGTTCGTCGGTTCATCGAGGCGTGGAACACGCGCGATCCAGCGGCCTTCGCGGCGACCCTCCAGTACCCGCACGTGCGGCCCACGGCCGACTTCGGCGGCCGCGTCTTCGCCGACGCCTCCGCCTACGCGGCGACGATCGACTTCGGTCAGGTGCTGGCGACGGGTTGGGATCGGAGCAGGCTGGATTCGGCGATCGTCGTCCAGGCCGGAGAAGGTCAGGCCCACGTCGCCGGCCGGTACACACGGCTTCGGGCGGACGGCTCCGCCATCTTCAGCAATCAGGTCCTCTATGTGGTAACGGAGAACGACGGATCGGTCGGCATCCAGGCGAGGCTCGCCGCTGGCTTCGACGACCTGTCCGAGGACGACCGCGAGGCGACCGTCTCGGCCGCCATCGCCGCCGTCGAGCGCTATCTCGACGCCTTCAATGCCCGGGACGAGGAGGCGATGGTCGCGACCCTCCACTTCCCGCACGTTCGTGTGGGACTCGGAAGAGCCAGCGTTCGGGAGTCCGCCGCCGAGTACATGGAGGGGTTCGACTTCGACGCGTTTGCCGAGCGGCTCGGGTGGGAGCGCTCCGAAGCGGACTCGATGGAGGCGGTCCAGGTCGGCGCCAGAGGCGTGAACGTCGCGGTCCGGATCACGCGCTACGGCGAAGGTGGCGCCAGAATCCACACGTTCGACACGATCTACCTGGTCACGGAAGAAGACGGCAAGTGGGCAATCCGGGCGGGTTCCAGCATCGCTCCATCTCCCTGAGACCGCTTCGTCGTGCTGCTGGTTGCTCTCCTCGTCGCCGTCCTGGTCCTGGGTGTGATCTACGACATCGCGTTGGGGGCCGGCCTGCTCCTCAAGCTGCTCTCGAAGACGCCGGATGGGCCGGAGTCTCCCCGTTACCGCGGGCGTTGACCACGTCCGATCCGGACGACCTCTCGCGGCGGTAGAGTCGGGTCGATGACCGCGAAGCCTCCTCCGCAGTCCCATGCCGCCGTCGTTCGCCGCGCCGACGACGCGCCGGCGAACCGGGTCGAGCTTGGCACGGCGACGACGACCCAGGTGTTGCTCGGCGCCGATGACGATGCGCCGCACTTCGCGATGCGCCGGTTCCGCATGGAGGACGGTGGCGGCATGCCGCTGCACACGAACGAAGTGGAGCACGAGCAGTACGTGCTCCGAGGTCGCGCCCGGATCGTGCTGGGTGACGAGACGGTTGAGGTCGGCGCCGACGACGTGCTGCTCATCCCCGCGGGGCTGCCGCACTCGTACGAAGTGATCGAGGCGCCCTTCGAGTTCCTCTGCCTGGTGCCGAACCGGCCGGACCGGATCGATCTGGTCGGCTGAGCGTGAACCCGCGTCGCCGTCCCCCGGCCGTGCTGTGCGCGGCGGGGCTCTTGCTGGCGGCGGCTCTGGCGACAGAACCTGCGATTATCTCGGAGGCGGCGGAAGGCGAGGCGCTGCCCCCCGACCTCCGCACCCGCACGGACGGCATCGACTGGCCGGGCTTCCTCGGACCGAACCGCGACTCGAAGTCGCCCGAGACCGGCATCCGCACGGACTGGGCCGCCGAGCCGCCGTCGTTGCTCTGGCACGTCGAGCTTGGGGAGGGGTACGCGGCGCCGTCGGTCGCCCGGGGGCGGCTCTTCTATTTCACCCGCTTCGGTGACCAGGCGCTGCTGGTCGCAGTGCGCGCCGAGACCGGCGAGGAACTCTGGCGCTCGGCGTATCGGACCGAGTACGAGGACTACTACGGCTACGACGGCGGCCCGCGAACGGCGCCGCTCGTCGACGGACCGCGCGTCTACGCGGTCGGCGCCGACGGCATCCTCCGCTGCCACCGGGTGCTCGACGGCGCCGTCCTCTGGGAGCGCGACACGCACGCGGACTACGGCGTCCGGCAGAACTTCTTCGGCGTTGCCAGTGCGCCGTGGGTCGAAGGCGACCTGCTGCTCGTCGCGGTCGGCGGCAGTCCGGCCGGCGCACCGAACATCCACAGCGGCCGGGTCGAGCCGAACGGCACTGCCCTGGTCGCCTTCGACAAACGGACCGGCGAGGAGCGGTATCGCCTGGGCGACGACCTGGCGAGCTACGCGAGCCCGGTCGTGGTCGACTTCGCCGGCAAGCGGCGCGGCTTCCACTTCGCCCGCTCCGGCCTCATCCTCTTCGACCCGAAGAATGGCCGCGAGATCGACGGCTTCAACTGGCGCGCGCGCCGGCTGACCAGCGTGAACGCGGCGAACCCGGTGGTCGTCGACAACCAGGTGCTGCTCACCGAGTCGTATGAGAAGGGCGCTGTGCTGCTCGAGTACGACGGCGGCACGAAGGACGGCGCGAGCGGCTTCCGCCCTGTCTGGCAGGACGGCCCGCGCGACCAGGCGATCGCCGCCCACTGGAACACGCCCGTCCACCACGAGGGCGTGGTTTACGTGTCGAGCGGCGAGAAGTCGCCGAACGCGGAGCTCCGCGCGGTCGACTGGGCGACCGGCGAGATCCACTGGAGCCAGCCCCGCCTCGCCCGCACGCAAGTGCTCTACGTCGATGGTCACTTCGTCGTCCACAGCGAGGTCGGCGACCTGCTGCTCATCCGGGCGACGCCGGAGAGCTACCAGCAGCGGGGCCACCTCCGCCTCCAGGCCGATGTGGACGGCCGCACCGTCGACCTGCTGCGCTATCCGGCCTGGGCGGTGCCGGTGCTCGCCCACGGCGTGCTCTACCTGCGGGGACGGAACCGGCTGGCCGCCCTGGAACTCATCCCGCCGCCGGCGCCGTGACGGACCAGGCCACCGCGTCGATCCTGGTTTCGGCCTCCGCCCGGACGAGGCTGGCGGAGGCCGGGAGCCGATTGCGTGAGTTCCTCCGGCGCGGCGACGAGGTCCTGCTGCTCGCGCCGTCCCGTGGCGCCGCGGACGACCTGCTGCGCGGCCTTTCGACCCGCGGCGGCGGCCTGCTCGGCGTTCACGCGATGTCGTTCGGGCAATGGACACTTCAGGCCGCCGCGCTCGACCTCGCTGCCCGCGGCCTGCGCCCGATCACTCCCCTCGGAACGGAGGCCATCGCCGCCCGCGCGGCTCGGCTGGCGGAAGCGGACGGCGAACTGGAGCGCCTGTCCCCGGTTGCCGGCATGCCGGGCTTCGCCCGTTCGCTGGCAGCGACAATCGGCGAACTGCGGGCGGCCGGCGTTCCGCCGTCGACCCTGACCGGGAATGACGGCACGGGGGACCTGGGCCGCCTGCTCCAGCGTTTCGCCGACGAGATGGAGCGGTTCGGCCTGGCTGACCGGCCCGCCGTCCTCCGGCTCGCCGCGGAAGCCCTCGCCCAGGGACGGGCGAGCGTGCCCCGGCGCTCGATCTGGCTCGATCTTCCCCTGCGAAGCCGTGCCCAGGCGGACGTCCTGCGGTCCCTTGCCGGCCGCAGCCTCGAGGTGTTGGCGACCTCGGCCGCGGGCGACCAGGAGTCGTTGGAGTGGTTGAGTTCAGTTCTGGGCGATGGGACCGTGACCGATCTCGATCGGCAAACGGAAGGCGACGGACACGGCGCGCTCAGTCGGGTGCAGCGCTTCGTCTTCGAGACGGGAGCGGACGTGGCCGGGAGGCCCCCCGCGGCGGAAACGACCACGTCGGTCGACCTGTTCTCCGCGGCGGGCGAGGGCCAGGAGTGCGTGGAGATCGCGCGTCGCATCAGGGCCGCCGCTGCCGGCGGGCTCCCCTTCGACCGGATCGCGATCCTGGTGCGCCAGCCCACGGCCTACCTGCCTCTGATCGAGGACGCGCTCGGCCGCGCCGGAATCCCGGCCTACGTCACGCGCGGTTCGCTGCGACCCAATCCGGCCGGCCGCGCTTTCCTGGCTCTGCTCGCCTGTGCCGGGGAGCGGCTCTCGGCGAGCCGGTTCGCGGAGTACCTCTCGCTCGGCCAGACCCCGAGGCCCGCGGCCGATGGTGCGCCGCCGAAGGTCGAGGCTGTCCCCTGGGTCGAACCGGCCGGCGAGCAACTCGTGCTCAAGTCGGCGGAGTCTCCCGAGGCGGCGCCGAAGAGCCCGGAGTCCGCGGCTGCCGACGTCGACACGGAGGAAGCGGACGATTCTCGGGAAGACGCTGCCCCGGCCGGCCCGCTCCGGGCCCCCGCGCGGTGGGAGCGACTGCTGGTGGACGCGGCCGTGGTCGGCGGCGCCGACCGCTGGCGGAAGCGCCTCGAGGGGCTCGACGCCGAGTTCCGGTTGCAACTCCGCGAAGCCGCCGACGAGAACGAGGGCCGCCGGGGCTACCTGGAGCGCCAGATCGCGCGTCTCGACACACTCAGGAGCTTCGCGCTGCCGCTGGTGGAGTTCCTGGGCGATCTGCCGGAAAGCGCCGTCTGGGGAGTGTGGCTCGACCGTCTCGGCCGGCTGGCGACGATGTCGCTGAGGCGCCCGGAGTCCGTGCTCGAAGTCCTGGCGGAGCTGCGGCCGCTCTCGGAGATCGACGAGGTTGGCCTCTCCGAGGTCGAGCGCGTGCTTGCCGAGCGGCTCAGATTCAGCCGCCGCGAACCCCCGAAGCGCCGCTACGGACGCGTCTTCGTCGGCGGAGTGGAGGAGGCGGCCGGTCGCTCCTTCCATCTCGTCTTCGTGCCGGGGCTGGCCGAAGGGGTCTTTCCGCGGCGCTCGGGGGAGGACGCTCTTCTACTCGACGAGCGGCGCCGCGCTCTGGCCGGGGCGGGCTACCGCCTCGCCGTCGACGTCGATCGCACGCGTCGCGAGCAACTCCTCCTGCGGCTCGCGGCAGGCGCGGCGTCCGGGCGGCTCGACGCTTCCTACCCGCGGGTCGACCTGGTGCAGGGCCGGGCCCGCGTGCCGTCGCTCTACGCCCTGGACCTGCTGCGCGCCGCGGAAGGCCGGCTGCCGGACCTCGACACGTTGGGCCGGCGGGCCGCGGCCGCCGGCGCCGCCGTCGTCGGCTGGCCGGCTCCCGCCGACCCGGACGAGGCGATCGACGAGGCGGAGTTCGATCTCGCCATGCTCCAGCCGCTGCTCGGAGGCGCCTTGCCTGCGGCGGAGCGCCAGGGCCGGGCGCGATTCCTGCTCTCTTCGAATGAGCACCTCGCGCGGGCCTTGCGCGCCCGGGCCCGGCGCTGGCGCAAGGGCTGGTTCCCGGTCGACGGCCTGGTCGACGCCGGCGACGAGGCCCGGGAGTTCCTGTCGCGGCACCGCATCGGGCAACGCTCGTACTCGCCGACGGCGCTCCAGAACTTTGCCGCCTGCCCCTACCGCTTCTTCCTCCAGGCGGTGCTCTACCTGCGGCCGCGCGACGAACTCGTGCAGCTCGAGCAGTTGGACCCGATGACCCGGGGCGGCATCTTCCACGAGATCCAGTTCCGGCTGTTCGGCGTCCTCCGGGAGGCCCAACTCCTGCCGGTGACGGACGCGCGGCTCGACGAGGTGTTCAGCGTGCTCGACGTTGTCCTCGAGGGGGCCGAGCGCGACTACCGGGACCGGTTGGCGCCGCCGATCGAACGGGTATGGAGCGCCGAGTTCGAGGCGTTGCGCGGCGATCTGCGCGGGTGGCTTCGCCAGGTCGCAGAGGAGGGGGGAGGCTGGACGCCGGTTCACGCCGAGCTCGGGTTCGGGCTCTCGCGGCCCGGCGAGCGGGACCCGAAGAGCGTCCCGGAGCCGGCCGAGGTGCAGGGCGGCGCGCGGCTCAGGGGCTCGATCGACCTGGTCGAAGCGGACGCCGCCGGCCGCCTCAGGGTGACCGACCACAAGACGGGCGGCGCGCGCCACGCCGGGACGGGCCTGGTGATTGGCGGAGGCAAGGTGCTCCAGCCGGTGCTCTACAGCCTGGCGGCCGAGGCCGTGCTCGAGCGGGAGGTCGTCTCCGGCCGGCTCTCCTACTGCACCCAGCGCGGCGGCTACCGCGTCGTCTCCGTTCCGCTCGACGAGCGCAGCCGCGGGGCGGCCCGCAGGATGCTCGACACCGTCGACGGCGCCCTGGAGGAGGGGTTTCTTCCGGCCGCGCCGGGCAAGGACGAGTGCCGCTACTGCGACTACCGCCCGGTCTGCGGTCCCTACGAGGATCTGCGTGTTGCCCGCAAGCAGAGGCGCCGCCTGGAGCCGCTTCACGAACTGAGGCTCGAGCCGTGACGAACGGGGACGCGCTGCCGCTTGCCGACGAAGCCGCCCGGAGGAGGATTCGGGAGGCCCTGAAGGAGAGCCAGTTGGTCGAAGCGGCGGCCGGCACCGGGAAGACGACCGTGCTGGTCGAGCGCCTGGTGGCGATCCTGGAGCAGGGCCTCGGCACGGTCGACGGCCTGGCGGCCGTCACGTTCACGCGGAAGGCGGCCGGCGAGCTGAAGCTGCGCCTGCGGGAGGAGCTGGACAAGCGCCTGCTGAGGTTACGGGCCGCGGGCGAGGTGGGTGAACGCACGGACAGCCTGGAGGCCGCGATCTCCCGCCTGGAGGAAGCGTCCATCGGCACGATCCACTCGCTGTGCGCGGAGATCCTCAGGGAACGGCCGGTCGAAGCCGGCGTCGACCCGGGCTTCGGCGAACTGGCCGAGGACGAAGCGCCGCGGCTCTTTGACCGCGCCTTCCGGCGCTGGATCGAGGAGCAGCTCCAATCCATGCCGCCGGGGCTCCGGCGGGAGCTCGCGCGGCTCACCGTCGGGCCGTGGTCGCCGCAGCGGCCGCCGCTCGACCAGTTGCGCGACACCGCCTGGCGACTGGTGGAGTGGCGCGACTTCCCGACGAGCTGGCGGCGGCCGGACTTCGACCGCGAGGCCCAGATCACGGATCTCGCGGCGCGGGTGGAGCGGCTGAGCGAGCTCCTCCGCCACGGCCGGACCGGAGACATCCTTCGTCGGGGCCTCAGGCCTGTCCTTGAACTGGGGGACTGGGTGGCTCGCGCGCGGGAGCTTGGCAGCGCGAATCGGACGGGCAGCCACACGGAGGACGGCGGCGAGGCGTTCCGTGACCAGTTGGAAGCGCGACTTGTCGTCCTCTTGCGCAACACGAGCGGCTTCAGGTCGCCGCGCAAGGGTCGCGGCGGTTTCGCGGAGGGCGTCGGGCGCGACCAGGTGTGGGAGCTCTGGAAGCGGTTGGCCGAGCGCCTGGAGGAGTTCGTGGAGGCGGCCAACGCGGAACTCGTGGCGCTGCTTCGGGACGAACTCGCCGGAGCGGTCGAGCGCTACGAGGAGGCGAAGAACGCTCTCGGCAAGCTGGACTTCCACGATCTGCTGATCAAGGCCCGCGATCTGCTGCGCTCTGACGCCGCGGTGCGCGCCCACCTGCAGCGGCGCTACAGCCACCTCTTCATCGACGAGTTCCAGGACACGGACCCGCTCCAGGCGGAGATTCTGCTGCTGCTCTCGGCCGACGACCCGGACGAGGACCACTGGAGGCGGGTGCGGCCGGCTCCGGGCAAGCTCTTCGTGGTCGGGGATCCGAAACAGTCGATCTACCGCTTCCGCCGCGCCGACGTCGTGCTCTACCACGACGTGAAGGACCTGCTCGCCGAGCGCGGCGTCCGGATCCTCCACCTGACGACGAGCTTCCGCTCGGTGGCGCCGATCCAGCGGCTGGTCAACGCGGCCTTCGCCCCGCTGATGACCGGCGACCATCTCGCGGGCAGCGCGGACTACATCGCCCTGGGCGAGCATCGCCCGCCGATCCCGGGCCAGCCGGCCGTGGTCGCGCTGCCGCCGCCCAGGCCCTACGGCCGCCGCAACCTGAGCAACGTGGAGATCGAGGCGTGCCAGCCCTACGCCACGGTCGAGTTCGTGCGCTGGCTGATCGAGGACAGCGGCTTCGAAGTCGAGGTCCCGGACCCGGAACGCCCCGGCCGGCGCATGCGCTCGCCGGTTCGGCCGCGGGACGTCTGCCTCCTCTTCCGCCGGTTTCTGAGCTGGAACCGGGACACGTCCCGGGAGTACGTGCGCGGGCTGGAGGCGGTAGGCATTCCCCATCTCCTCCTGGGCGCCCGCTCGTTCCACGAACGGGAAGAGGTGGAGGCGCTGCGGTCGGCGCTCAAGGCGGTGGAGTGGCCGGACGACGACCTCTCCGTCTACGCCACGTTGCGTGGCGGCCTGTTCGCGTTCGACGACGAAACGCTGCTTCGCTTCAAGTCCCGCTACGGCGGCTGGCATCCGTTCCGGGCGCCGCGGCGTGCCCGAGGCGACGGCGGCGAGGTGCCGCCTGAGTTCGCGTCGCTGGTCGACGTGCTGGACTTCCTCGCCGAACTCCACCGCCGCCGGAACTACCGGCCGATCGTCGCTACGGTGCAGGAGGTGCTGGCCAGACCCAGGGCCCAGGCGTCCATGGCGCTCCGGCCGGCCGGCAACCAGGTCCTGGGCAACGCGCAGCGAGTGTGCGATCTCGCCCGCCGCTACGAGCTGGCCGGCGGCCGTTCCTTCCGCGGCTTCGTCGAGCAACTGGACGAGGAGGCCGAGCGGCCGGCCAGCACCCAGGCGCCGGTGGTGGAGGAGGACGCCGAGGGCGTGCGGATCATGACGGTCCACACCGCGAAGGGGCTGGAGTTTCCGGTCGTCATCCTCGCCGACATGACGGCCGGCCTGTCGCGCGGCGCCGAGCGGACCGTGCGACCGGAGGACGGCCTGTGCGCGATGAAGCTCCTCGGCCTCTCGCCTCAGGAGTTGCTGGACGCGAAAGAGATCGAGGACCGACGCGAGGAGGCGGAGGGCGTGCGGGTCGCCTACGTGGCGGCGACTCGCGCCCGCGACCTGCTCGTGGTCCCCGCGGTCGGCGATGCCGCGCGGAAGGGCTGGATCCAGTGCATGAACGACGCGGTCTATCCGCCGGCGGAGAGTTGGCGGCAGTCCGAGCCGGCGGAGGGCTGCCCGGCGTTCGGTGAGCGGTCCGTGGCGAAGCGCCCGGGCGACCTCGACCACCAGCCGCAACCGGAGACGTCGGTCCGGCCGGGCCGCCACCGCTTTCCGAGCAGCGGGTCGGCGACCAGTGGCGCCGGAGAGGTTGGCGATGCCGAGGCTCAGGCGGTCCCTGGCGGCGAGGTCGACGCGGTCGGCGACGACGGCTACGACGTCGTCTGGTGGGACGCCGAGCTGCTCGACGAGAAGCCGCCGGCCAGCTACGGCCTGCTGGGCGAGGACCTGCTGATCGAAGCCGGGGACGACGCGAACCGCGAACGGTTCGAGCGCTGGCGGCGGCACGGTGAGGATCTGGTTGCCCGGGGCGAGGAACCGAGCGCTCGGCCGATCGCGGTGACCGAGCTCGACAGCGAGCCGCCGGGAGAGCCCGTTGAGGTCGCAATCGAGCAACTGGCGCGATCAGGCGACCGGCCCGGCGGGAAGCGTTTCGGCAACCTGGTCCACACCGTGCTGCGCGACGTGCCGCTGGACGGCGAGCCGAAGCGGATCGGGGACCTGACGCGCCTTCACGGCGCCCTGATCGGCTCGACGGCCGCGGAGGTAACCGCGGCGGAAACCGTCGTAACGGCGGCGCTTGCCAGCCCGGCGGCGGAAGCCGCCCGGACGTCGCAACGAGTGCTGCGCGAGACGCCCTTCCTCCTGCCCCTGGACGGCGACGCGGAGCAGCAAATCGTCGAGGGCGCGATCGACCTGGCCTACCTCGACGACGACGGCCGGTGGATCGTCGTCGACTGGAAGACCGATCTGGGCGATCTCGACGCGCCGGCCGGTGGCGACTCCGCCGGCAACGGCGCGACTCGCGGCGACCGCTACCGCCGCCAGGTCCGCTGGTACTGCCACGCCCTACAGCAGCTGACCGGCGCGCCGGCGTCCGGCCGGCTGGTGCTGCTTTAGCCGGACCTACAGCACCTCGCCGATGTAGCGCTCCCGGGCCAGCCGCCAGAAGACGACGAGGAACGCCGTCAACGGGATCGCCAGGATCATGCCGGCGATGCCGTTGAGCGCCGAGCCCCAGAAGAAGACGGCGACGATGATTGCCATCGGGTGCAGCCCGGTGCGGTCGCCCATGATCCGCGGGGTCAGCACGTAGGCCTCGATGAGCTGGACGAGAGCGAAGACGACCACGACCCAGATGACGAGCTGGATGCCGCCGCCCTCCTGCCAGTAGGCGATCGGCAGCGCCACCGCCAGGCCGACGATGCTGCCCAGGTACGGAATGATGTTGAGGAAACCGAGCATCAGCCCCAGGACGAGGCCGTAGCGCAGGCCGGCGATCTGGAAGCCGATGGCGAACAGCGCGCCCTGAAGGAAGGCGATGACGAGCTGGCCGCGGAAGAAGGCGACCAGGATGTCGATGAACTCCTGGATCAGGTAGACGACGTCCTCCCGGGTCTTCGGCTTGAGGAAGGGGAAGAGGTGGTCCAGCTTGCGGAACCGGTCCGGTTCGACGATCAGGAAGAAGCAGAGGTAGACGGGGAGCACCGCCCAGGCGAAGAGGGATCCGACGGCGGCGCCGATGCTCTGGAGAACGTCCAGGGCGGTGTCGCCGACGATGCCGAAGCCGGGGAGAAGACTCGTCAGGTCGATCTCCTCGACCGCTTCCCGGACTCGGCCCGCGAACTCGTTGGTCTCCATGAACTCGTTGAGCGCCGGCAGGCTTTCCGACACCCAGGTCATCACGCGATCCCTGGCGTCGGGAAGGGCGTCGAGAAGGCCGGTGATCTGGGATGCAGCCAGGGCGCCGAAGAACCAGGCGAAGCCGGCGACGGGGAGGAGCAGCGACAGCATCACGGTGGCCACCGCAAGGACCTTCGGGAACCGCAGCCGCTCGTTCAGCAGTTCGTAGTAGGGCCTGAGCACGAACGCGAGCACCGCGGCGACCGCCAGCGGCAGGAAGACGTTCGAGAAGGCGGCGAAGAAACTGCCGATCGCCCAGAACAGGGCAACCACCGCGGCCAGGATGACCGCGGCCGCCGCAATCGTCGCCGCGGCGGCGACCGTGGCGCGCTGGCGTTCGGAGAGTTCGATCTGCACCTGTTTCGTCCCGGCGGGACGCTACCACCGACCCGGGCGACCCTGGCCCGGTTCGCCGCCCTTGCGTCAACACTTCTTGGCGGATCCCCGCACTCGGGGACGGCTGCCGAGACCCCTCCGTATACTCCGTCGCATGACCGTGACGTTGCTCGACCAGCCGCCGCGGACCTTGCCGCGCAGTCTGGGCCCGTATCGCCGTAGCGACTACATGGCCCTGCCCGACGAACCGCGTTGCGAACTCCTCTACGGGAGGTTCTACCTGAGTCCGAGCCCGCTAGCCGTCCATCAGGTCATCGTGGGTCAACTGTTCCGTCTGTTCGCCGATGTGGCGGACCGAACGGACGGTGTGGCCATGGTGGCGCCGATGGACGTGCACATGGTCGACCACTCCGTCGTGCAACCGGACGTTCTCTTCATCTCGCGGCAGCGGCGCGAGTTGATCGAGAACTGGGTGGAGGGTCCGCCCGATCTGCTGGTCGAGGTGCTCTCGCCGGGCACGGCCTCCCGCGATCGCGTCTACAAGCTGAACCTCTACCGGGAGCACGGCGTCGGCGAGTACTGGGTAGTCGACCCGAAGCGCCGCCGGATCACCTTCCTTGTACGCGAGGGCGACGAGTTCGTCGAGCGAGCGCCTGACGGCTCGATCTATCGGTCCGCCGCGGTTCCCGAGATCGAGCTCGACACGGACGCGCTCTGGGCGGCCGTGGACCGGGTGCTCCGGAAGTAGCGCCGAAGAGGCCCTCCTTGCCCGAAAGGGCGCTGCAGTGGCGCCTTGGTGACGGCCGGGGCCGGCCGCCTGATCTCGACGCCGGTCCCCGGCAGTTCTGGCGGCCAGCATCGTCGCGGATACCATCGCGCCCATGGCTGCGAAGCGCCGATTTCAGACCGCCAAGGGGATGCGGGACCTCATGCAGGCTGAGGCCAGGGCTTTCGCTGAGGTTGAGGAGACAGCGCGCCGCGTGTTTCAGCTCTATGACTTCTTCGAGGTGCGGACTCCGATCGTCGAAGACACGGAGTTGTTCGTACGTAGCGTCGGCGAGGGCAGCGAGGTTGTCGGCAAGCAGATGTACACCTTCGACGACAAGAAGGGCCGTAGCCTGACGCTTCGCCCGGAGAGCACTGCGGCTGTCGCGAGGGCCTACTTGCAGCATGACCTGGGGTCGACGTGGACCCAACCTGTGAGAATGTTCTACATCGGCCCGCACTTTCGGTACGAGCGGCCGCAGAAGGGTCGCTACCGCCAGTTCCATCAGATCGGGGCTGAGCTGATCGGCGATCCCGGGCCGTACAGCGATGTGGAGTTGCTCGTCATGCTCCTGCGCTTTCTGGACGACCTCGGATTCGCGAACCTGACGGTTGGCCTCAACTCGGTAGGCGATCCGGAGTGCAGGCGGCGCTACTCAAGGCGTCTGCGCGAGTTTCTCGAACCGCACCGTGACGAGATCAGCGCTGACAGTCGACGTCGGTTGGAGTCGAATCCCCTCCGTATTCTGGACACCAAGGTGGCAGCGGAGCGGCGCCTGCTTGAGGGTGCGCCTCCGATCGTGGAGGTGCTGGGAGATCCCGCGCGCCGCCACTTTGATGTCGTGTGCGAAGAACTAGGGCGCTTCGGTGTCGACTTCGAGATTGATGATCGGCTCGTGCGCGGTCTCGACTACTACACCCGGACCGTGTTCGAGATCTCGTCTGCGGTATTGGGTGCACAGAACGCGATCCTGGGCGGTGGCCGCTATGACGGCCTGATAGCTCAGTTGGGTGGTCCGAGTGTGCCGGGCATTGGCTTCGCGATTGGCGAGGATCGGCTCGTGTCGCTCCTTCCGGGAGACTTCGGGCAACGGAGCCCGGACAGGCCGCCGGTATGCGTGGTTCCGGTGGGCCCCTCCTGCCGGCGCCACGCGTTGCAGCTAGCCCAGGAACTCCGCGATGCCGGCATCCCTGCGATCTGTGAGTTTGACTCGCTTAGGCCGCTCAAGGTTGGAATGAGGCAAGCCGCCCGGCGCCGGTGTCGATGGGTGGTGTTGATCGGTGAGGACGAACTGGCAGACGGCGAGGTGGTGTTGAGGGACTTTCAGAGCCGCTCGCAGGAGACGATTTCGCGGGACAACTTCGTGCAGGAGGTTGCAGAGAAGATCGCGACCCACGAGCAGCCGTAGTTGTGCGAGGATCGGCGGTTCGAGCCGGGAGCGGCTCGCCACGAGGAGCAGGCACGTGAACAGAACGCAGGCAGGAACGCTGACCGCGGAGCGGGTCGGCGAGCGGGCGAAGGTCCAGGGATGGGTCCACCGCCGGCGCGATCACGGCGGCGTGATCTTCCTCGACGTGCGCGATCGGAGCGGCGTCGTGCAGGCGGTGGTACATCCGGAAACCACGCCGGATGCGGCCGCGGCTCTCCAGCCCGCACGCCTCGAATGGGTCGTCGAGGTCGAGGGCGAGATCGTGCGCCGGGACCCCGACAAGGTGAACCCGAAGATGGCCACCGGCGAGATCGAGATCCAGGTCCGTAGCGGCCGCGTGCTCGGCCCCTCGGAGCCGATGCCGTTCGGCGTGGAGGGCGCTCGGGACGCAAGCGAGGAGACCAGGCTCAAGTACCGCTTCCTCGACCTTCGCCGGCAGGGCCTGCAGCGCAACCTGCGGCTGCGCTCCGATTTCACGATCGAAAGCCTGGGCTATTTCCGGGAGCAGGGCTTCGTGAACGTCGAGACGCCGATGCTCACCCGCTCGACGCCGGAGGGCGCCCGCGACTATCTCGTGCCGAGCCGCCTGAACCACGGCAGCTTCTACGCGCTACCGCAGTCGCCCCAGTTGTTCAAGCAGATCCTGATGGTCAGCGGACTCGAGCGCTACGTCCAGTTCGCCCGTTGCTTCCGCGACGAGGATCTGCGTGCCGACCGCCAGCCTGAGTTCACCCAGATCGACGTCGAGATGTCCTTCGTCGACGAGGAGGACGTCTACCGCCTGGTCGAGGGGCTGTTCGCGCGGGTGTTCCCGCTGGCCGGAATCGAGCCGCCCGCTTCCTACCCGCGCCTCTCCTACGACGACGCGATGCTCCGCTACGGAAACGACCGTCCTGATCTGCGGGTCGACCTCGAGATCGAGGACGTGACGGACTGCCTGCGCGAGACGGGCTTTCGCGCCTTCCAGGCGGCGGTCGCCTCGGGCGGCGTCATCCGCGGAGTCCACATTCCGGGCGCCGCTTCCTCCAGCCGTCGCCAGGTCGACGAGTACGCCGACATCGCCCGCCGCCACGGCGCCGCCGGCGTCCTCTGGGTCAAGCGGGACGGCGGCGTTCCCTCGTTCCTGGTCAAGGGTGCGCTGACGGACGGACAGGTCGAGACCCTGGCCGATCGCCTCGGCGTCGAGGAAGGCGGCCTGGGCCTGCTGGTTGCCGGACCGGCGCCGACCGCGGCCGCGGCGCTGGGCGCCCTGCGGGTCGAGGTGGGCCGGCGCTTCGGACACATGCGGGAGGACGCACACGAGTTCCTCTGGGTGCACGACTTCCCGCTGGTTGCCTGGAACGGCGACGAGGGGCGATGGAACGCGACCCACCATCCGTTCACATCGCCCCGGATGGAGGACCTGGAGCTCTTGGAGAGCGACCCGGGGTCGGTGCGCTCGCGGGCCTACGACGTCGTGCTGAACGGCAACGAGATCGGCGGCGGTTCCATCCGGATCCACGATCGGGACGTGCAGAAGCGCGTGCTGGCGGTACTCGGGATCGACGCCGAGGAGGCGGAGCGTCGCTTCGGCTTCCTGTTCGAGGCCCTGAGCTACGGCGCGCCGCCCCACGGCGGGATCGCGCTCGGCGTCGACCGGATCGTCATGCTGATGGCCGGCGCGTCCTCGCTGCGCGACGTGATCGCCTTTCCGAAGACGGCCTCGGCGGTGTGTCTGATGACGGAGGCGCCGTCGACGGTGGACCAGGAACAGTTGCTGGAACTCGGGCTGCGCGTCCGCCCGCGCGGCGGCTAGGCCGGGAGGGCGGCACGGTGGAGGGCACGCAGGACTTCGTTCGGGGCGCGCCGCATCGCCTGACCCTCGCGCATTCGCGCGGCGTGAGCGACATCCTGGTCGGGCCCGGTCTCCTGGCTTCGACGGGCGGCGCCGCGCTGGCCGAGGTCGGGGCCTGGTGCCGCGGCCGGGTCGTCTTCCTGGTCACCAGCGAGGTGCCGGACCGTCACTGCGGCGCCGCGGCGAGGAAGCTGCTGGAGCCCGCGGCGCGGGTGGAGACGATCGAGGTGCCGGACGGCGAGGCCGCGAAGACGGTTGACTGCGCCGCGTCGGTCTGGCAGCGGATGCTCGATCGCGGCGGCAAGCGGGACAGCCGTCTCGTCACGCTGGGCGGCGGCGCCGTCGGCGATCTCGGAGGTTTCGCCGCGGCGTGCTTCCTGCGCGGCATCGATTACGTGCAGATCCCGACGACTCTCCTGGCCCAGGTCGATGCCTCGGTCGGCGGCAAGACGGGGATCGACCTGGCCGGCGGCAAGAACACGGTCGGGGCCTTCCACCATCCGCGCTTCGTGCTCGCGGACATCGACTGCCTGCGGAGCCTGCCGACGGCGGAGCTTCGAGCGGGCCTGTTCGAGGTGATCAAGATGGCGGCGCTGCTCGACCTCGATCTGCTGGCGCAGGTGGAGGAGTCGCTGGACCGTCTGCTCGTCGTGGACGTCGCGGCGTTGACCCCGGTCGTCGCGGCCTCCGTCCAGGCCAAGCTGGACGTGGTCGAGGCGGACCTGGAGGAAGGGGATCGCCGCCGTCTGCTCAACTTCGGACACACGCTCGGGCATGCGATCGAGTCGGAGTTCGGCTACCGGGGCCTGCGCCACGGCGACGCGGTCGGTCACGGCATGAGGTTCGCTCTCCGCCTGGCGCGGCGGCGCGGACTGGATCCGGAGTTCGCGGCGCGGCTGGAGCGGTTGATCGATCGGCTCGGGCCGCCGGCGCTCGCGGACGTTGAGCGGGAGCTTGGCATTCGTCTCGACGCGGAGCGGTTGATCGAGGCGATGGGCCGGGACAAGAAAGCGCGCGAGAGCGGTCTGGTGTGGATTCTGCCGGCGGCGCCTGGGCGGGGCGAGATCGTCCCCGGCCTCGATCCGGCGCTGGTGCGGAGCGAACTCGAGGCCTTCCTCGATGTGTCGCGCGCTCCGGTGGACGGGGCTTCGCCGTGAGTGCTGAGATCGGCGGCGGAGTCACGCTGCAAGAGTCCGAGGACGAACGCCGGTCGGGAGGGCTGTGGAATCGGCTGCGCCGGGGCCTCGGTCGTACCCGGAAGGGGCTCTCCGGCCGGATCGGCGCCGTGCTCGGAAACGCGCAGCGGATCGACGAGGACGTGCTGGAGCAACTCGAGGAGACCCTGATCGAGGCGGACCTTGGTGTGGAGACGTCGCTCGAGCTGGTCGAGCGCCTCCGAGGGGCGGTGCGTTCCGGATCCGTCGCGCGAGGCGACGAGGTCGGGCTCCGCCAATTGCTGGTCGACGAGGTGGCGGTCCTGCTCCTCGACGCGCCGCGGGCGGAGTGGCCGCCGCCGCCGCGCATCACCCTGATGGTCGGCGTCAACGGTTCGGGCAAGACCACTTCCGCCGCCAAGCTGGCCCACGCTTCCCTGGCGCGCGGCGAGCGCGTGCTGTTCGCGGCGGCGGACACCTTCCGGGCTGCGGCGGCCGAGCAGCTTCAGGTCTGGGGCGAGCGGCTCGGAGTCGACGTCGTGCGCCGTCCGTCGGGAGGCGATCCGGCGGCGCTCGTTTTCGACGCCGTCGAGGCAGCCAGGGCTCGCGGCGCGGGCCACCTGATCGTCGACACCGCGGGCCGGCTCCACACCCGCGGTCAACTGATGGACGAACTGGCGAAAGTGCATCGGGTCGCGCGGCGGGCGTCGGCTGAAGCCGAGGGCCCTGCCTGGGGGGTGAGCAACCTGCTCGTCGTCGATGCGGGCACCGGGCACAACGCCCTGGTGCAGGCGCGGGAGTTCGGCGCCGTCGCCCCGCTCGATGCGGTGTTTCTGGCCAAGATCGACGGCACCGCCAAGGGGGGCATGGCGGTGGCGATCGCGCGCGACCTGCGCCTGCCCGTCGCCTGGCTGGGCGTGGGCGAGGCGGTAGAGGACATGGTCACCTTCGATCCGCGGTCGTTCGCGTTCGCACTCTTCGAATGACGAGCGAGTCGGGCTTCAGTCCGGGCGACCGCCGCGCGATGGCCCGCGCGCTGAGTCTGGCGCGCCGCGGCCGCTACACCGTGGCGCCGAACCCGATGGTCGGAGCGGTGGTCACGAACGGCGGCGAAGTCGTTGGCGAGGGTTGGCATCGCCGGGCGGGTGGAGAACACGCGGAGGCTGCGGCGCTGGCGGCCGCCGGCAACGCGGCACTCGACGGCACGCTGTACGTGACCCTCGAGCCCTGCAACCATCAGGGGCGCACGCCGCCCTGCGCGGACCGGGTCATCGAATCCGGCGTGAAGCGCGTGGTGTATGCCCACCGCGATCCGAACCCGGACGTGAAGGGCGGCGGCGCGGGCAGGCTGCGCGCCGTGGGGATTCGAGTCGACGGCGGTCTCCTTGCCGGGCAGGCGATCGAGATGAACGTACCGTTCCTGACCCGGGTGGTGCACGGGCGGCCGGCGGTGACGCTGAAGTGGGCGATGAGTCTGGACGGACGGATCGCGACGGCGACCGGCGACAGTCAGTGGATCTCGTCTGAGCGGGGCAGGAAGTGGGCGCTCGACCTGCGGGAAGAGCACCAGGCCATCGTCGTCGGCAGCGGCACCGCGCTGGCCGACGACCCGCGGCTGAATCGGCGGTTGGATCGGGCCGACGGGGCGATCCTGCGGGTCGTGCTCGATCGGCGGTTGCGGCTCTCCCCTGGTGCGCGGATGTTCGAGGTCGAGGGACCCGTCGTTGTCTACACGGAGGAGCCGCAGGACACCGGCTCCTCGGCGTCCGCGTCCGCGCGGGATTGGGTGGCGCGCAGTGATCGGCTGCGCCGCGCCGGCGCCGAGGTGGTGGGTCTGCCCGCCGTGGGGCCGGCCGGTGTCCTGGAGGACCTCTTCGACCGCGGCGTCTCCAACGTGCTGGTCGAGGGCGGCGGGGAAGTCCTCGCCGCCTTCTCCGCGTCCCGGCTGTGGGATCGCGCGGCGGTCTGCTGCGCGCCCGTCCTGATCGGCGGCGCGGCGGCGCCCGGTCCTCTCGGCGGCGATGGCCCGGAGAAGCTCGCCGACGCCTGGCGCCTCGACGAGCTGCGGGTCAGCAGGCGCGAGCCGGACGTGATTCTCGTAGGCTACAGGCAGGGATGTTTACCGGAATTGTCACTGAGCGTGGGCGCGTAGCCTGGGCGCCGGAGGCGCAGGAGGGCGGTGGTGCGCGGATGATCGTGGCCCACTCCCTCGAACTCGAGTCGAAGCTCGGAATCGGCGCCAGTCTGGCGGTTTCGGGCGTGTGCTTGACGGTGCTGGACAGGAACCGCATTACCTTGACGGAACGTGGAACGGGACGGTTGGGAGAAACCGCGTGGTCCGCGTTCGACCTGTCTCTGGAGACGCTGAGCCGAACGACGCTCGGCGCGCTACGGCCGGGCGACGAGGTGAACCTCGAACCGCCGCTCTCGGCCGGCGACCCGCTCGGCGGCCACTGGGTCCAGGGGCACGTCGACGCGACGACTGCGGTTACGAAGGTCGAGGAGCAGGGCGACCACCGCGTCGTCACGTTCAACGTCCCGGCCGGCCTGGAGACGGGAGTCGTCCTCAAGGGCAGCGTCACGATCGACGGCGTGAGCCTGACCATCGCGGCGCTCGACGACCGGACGTTCGACGTCGCGCTGATCCCGCACACGCTCGATGTGACGACCCTCGGTGGCCTGAAGCCGGGCGACCGGGTGAACGTGGAGGGGGACGTCCTCGCCCGCTACGTCCAGAAGGCCGTCGAGGCCGCAGTGGCCGCGGCGCTCGAGTCGAAGTAGCGGCGTGACGCCACTCACGCTCCGCGAACACGTCGCCGAACCGGCGAACTTCTGGATTCGGCACAGCTTCTCGCACTGGCCGGCGCCGGACGAAGACAGACTCTCGTGCGACCTGGCGACTGGCGTCCTGGCCGCGCCGCCCCCGGCGCCGGTGCCCGACGTCTCGCGTGCCGCGGACCTGGTGTGTTTCGCAACGGATGTGGTCTACGTTCCGCCCCTCCCAGTGGATCAGGACGTGCTCCGTACGCGGATCGTCGAAGCTGCCACCGCTGCGGGCACGCCCCTGTTGATCCAGATCGTCGGGGATCTGCCGGTCGGTGGAACGACCTTGGCTGTGCCGTCCTGGCGAGGGTTCAGAGATCTGCCGCCCAATGCCACGGTGGTGATCGACCTTCTCGACAGCCTGATCTGCCGGCCTGCGACGTTGCGAGAGGAGCTCAGGGAGAACCGTCAGCCGAGCCTCCCCCTGATGCCGGCGCCGCTCCAGGACGCGACCCTCGTCTGGCCGCTCGTCACCGGCTGGACCGACCAGCCCGGAGTCCTTGAGCCGGCTATGGCCCGCTTCGCGGCAGCGGGAGCCCGCCGGGTCCTCGCGCGCACGCTGGAACTGGACGCCCGGGACCGGCGCCTGCTCGCCGAACATCTTCAGTCCGCGTGGCCCGAGGCGTTTGACGCCGTCTTCCACGGCGACGAATCGTCGCCGGACGCGCCGGCGTTCCGGAGGGCTGCCGAAGCCGCGGGTCTGGAATCCCGCCTGCCGCGCCCGCTGCCGGCCCCGCCGCTGCCGCCCCGGCTACGCCTCGCCCGTGAACTCGCGGGCCACCTGATCGAACGCGGCGACGCCGCCGACGCCGGGGGCGATGCCTACTACCGCGCCGCCCGCTTCCTCGACCGCGACGAAATCGACATCGAAGCCGCCGCGCGCGAGGGCAACCTGGGCGTTCTGCCTTGGCTCGAGGAGCCGGTCAGGCAGGCCGTGGAGCAGTGGCTGACCGCGCGGCGGGGCGACTGACGCGCTGACCGTCCCTACCGTGGTCGCAACAACGGGAACAGGATCACGTCCCGGATCGACCGGGCGTCGGTCAGCAACATGACCAGCCGGTCGATGCCGAGGCCGAGGCCGCCGGCGGGGGGCATGCCGTACTGGAGTGCCTCGACGTAGTCCCGGTCGAAGCGGTGGGCTTCGTCGTCGCCGCCTTCGCGGGCGCGAAGCTGCTGGCGGAATCGCTCGGCCTGGTCGTCGGGGTCGTTCAGTTCGGTGAAGGCGTTCGCGATTTCCATGCCGCCGATAAAGAGCTCGAATCGCTCGGTGAACCGGGGGTCACTGGCCTTGTGCTTGGCGAAGGGGGAGACCTCGACCGGGTAGTCGTGGATGAAGGTGGGCTGGATCAGCTTCGGCTCGACGAGACGGTCGAAGAGAGCCATCAGCAGGTTGCCGTAGACGGCGTGCTTCGGCAGGTCTTCGCCCAGGCGGGTGAGTTCGGCTCCGAGCGCCGCCTCGTCGTCGACCGCGGCCGGGTCCAGGCCTCCGATGTCCAGCAGGGACTGGCGCACGCTCAATCGCGGCCAGGGGCCCTGGAAGTCGATCTCGTTGCCGCGCCAGGTGCAGGTTGTCGAGCCGTCGGCATGCACGGCATCCAGGACCGCCGCGAGCATCTTCTCGGTGAAGGTCATCAACTGCTCGTAGTCGGAGTAGGCCCAGTAGAACTCGAGCATCGTGAACTCGGGGTTGTGCTGGGTGGAGATGCCCTCGTTCCGGAAGTTGCGGTTGATTTCGAACACACGGTGCAGACCGCCGACCAGCAGGCGCTTGAGGTAGAGCTCGGGAGCGATGCGCAGGTAGAGGTCGAGGTCGAGGGCATTGTGGTGGGTCACGAAGGGCCGGGCCGTCGCGCCCCCCGGAACTGCCTGCATCATCGGCGTTTCGACTTCGAGAAAGCCCTCGGCGAGCAGGCAGGTCCGAAGCGCCGCGATCGCCTGCGCGCGGACGACGAAGCGTCGCGTCGACTCGGAGGAGTTCAGCAAGTCGAGGTAGCGACGCCGGTAGCGCTCTTCCCGGTCGGCCAGGCCGTGCCACTTCTCGGGCAGCGGCCGGGTCGCCTTCGCCAGCAGGTCGAGGCGGTCGGCCATGATCGTCAGTTCGCCGGTGCGGGTGCGGATCAACTGGCCGTCGGCGAGCACGTAGTCGCCGATGTCGAGTTGCGAGAGCAGCCACCAGCAGTCCTCGCCGACGTGGTTGCGGCGCAGAAGGACCTGGACCTTCGAGTCGGCTCCGTCGGAGATGTCGAGGAACGCCGCCTTGCCGTGGGTGCGGTGGGCGCGGACGCGGCCGGGAACCCTGAGGGACACCGCGGCCTGCTCGAGCTCCGCCTCGGTCTTCTCGCCGTAGCGCTTGCAGACTTCGGCGGGCTCCACGTCGCACGGTGCGCGGGCCGGGTAGGGGTCGACGCCCCGTTCGCGCAGGCGGTCCCGCTTGTCGCGGCGGTTCTCGATCTGTGCTTCGAGTTCCGACATGGCTCAGCTCGATTCCGGGTTCCGGAAGGCGTCGTCCGCGAACAGGTCGGAGACGAGGCGGGCGACGCTGCCGGAGGCCTTGCCGCCGATCCGGAGCACGTCTTGATGGTTGACAGCTTCGTCGACCAGCCCCACGCCCATGTTCGTGACCAGGGACAAGCCGAGTACCCGGAGCCCCATGTGGCGGGCGGCGATCACTTCCAGCACGGTCGACATGCCGACCAGGTCGGCGCCCAGGGTGCGGTAGGCGCGGATCTCGGCGGGGGTCTCGAAGGACGGCCCGAGCAGGCCCGCGTAGACGCCTTCGCCGACCGGGACTCCGGCCTGTTCTCCGAGTTCCTCCAACCGGCGGCGCAGCCCGGGATCGTAGGCATCAGCCAGGTCGGGAAACTGCGGCCCCCAGGACGCCGGCAGCCGGCCCCTGAGCGGGTTGAGGCCGGTCAGGTTGATGTGGTCGGAGATGGCCACGATCGAGCCGGGCGGCAGGTCCGCACGCAGCGAGCCGGCGGCGTTCGTGACGACCAGCGAGCGGGCGCCGAGCAGGGCGCTGAGCCGCACCAGGTAGACGACCTGGGCCGGCGTGTAGCCCTGGTAGGCGTGCAGCCGGCCGCGGCTGTAGAGCACCAGCCTGCCGTTGCCCGTCCGTACGAGTTCGGCGGTCACGGCGTGGCCCTCGATCGCCTCGACGTCGAAGGGGAACAGGTCGGAGAAGGGCCACGGTCCCGCCGCCGGCTCGCCCAGGTCCAGGCTCAGGCCGGAGCCGGTGACGAGGAGGGCCTCTGGCGCCGGGATCCCCTCGTCCAGCCAGCGCCGGCGGCTCTCCTCGAGTTCGGCCGCGAGACTCGTGTCCGGGCCGGTATCCTTGTGTCCATTCACGGCGTTTCTCGCGTCGCCCGCTCCATGCCTGGAGTGCGGCAGACCATATCCCGAGGAGTTCGATGACCGAAGACGGCATGCCGCGCGAGTTGATTTCGAGGGAAGTGCTCGACCGCCGGGTCGACGAGCTGGCCGCGGAGATCGAGCGGGACTACGCCGACAGCGAGGAGCTGCTCTGCGTCGGTGTGCTGAAGGGCTCCGTCTTCTTCATGTCCGACCTCCTGCAGCGGCTGTCCCGGCCGCTCGTGGTCGACTTCTTCCAGACCTCGAGCTATCGGGGCGAGACGACCTCGCCCGGCGAGGTGCGGATCCGCCGCGACCTGGATCACTCTCTGGCCGGCCGCGACGTTCTGCTGATCGAGGACATCGTGGATACCGGCTACACGATGCGGACGATCATGGCGCTGATGGGGTTCAGGGGGGCGCGCTCCGTGCGGCTCTGCGTGCTGCTCGACAAGGCCTGCAAGCGCGAGACCCCGGTCCAGATCCACTATCGCGGCTTCGAGGTGGACGACAAGTTCGTCGTCGGCTACGGCCTCGACTACAACGACCGCTACCGCAACCTGCCCTACATCGGCGTGCTGGAGGAGTCGGGAGCCTCGGAGTAGCCTCGCGTCGCCGTGGGGTTCGTCTGGCACATAGCAGTCAGGTACTTCCGCTCCACCCGCGCGGACGCGCACATCCGGGCGCTGTCCACGCTGACGGCGGGCGGCCTGGCGGTGGGTACGGCGGCGCTGGTGCTGGCGCTGGCCGCGCTCGCCGGCTTCCAGAACCTCCTGCTGGAAGATCTGGCGCGGCATACGCCCGCCCTACAGATCGAGTTCGGCCGCGGCGCCGCTGTCGAAGGCGCGGCAGCAACGGAAAGGGCGCGGGACCTGGCCGAGCTGGCGGCCGCGACGAACGGCGTCGCCGGTGTGCAGGAGCTGCTCTACGCGCGGGGCTGGCTGGCCGATGACGACCGTCCGCTCGCAGTCGAGGTGCTGGGCTACGAGAAGGCGCCGCCGCCCTGGATCCCGGTCCAACCGGAGGCGACGCCCGGACTGATCGTGCCCGTTTCCGTGGCGCTGCGGATGGGGCTGGCCGTGGGCGACATGGTGCGCGTCGTCTCGCCTCGCCCCGGCCTCACGCCGGTCGGGCCCAGGCCGCGGGCCCGCATGCTGCCGGTCGACCTGATCTACCGGTCGGACCGTGCGGAGGACACGGACGATCCGGTGCTGCTGCCGCTCGAGCAGGCTTCCGCTCTGTTCGCGCGGGGCGACAGACGACTGGACCTGACGCTTGCTCCGGACGCGGATCCGGAAGAGATCGGCGACTTTCTGCGCCGGGGAATCGACCCGGCCGTGGCGACGGTGACCACCTGGAGACAGGCCAACCGGGCGCTCCTCTTCGTGCTGCGGCTCGAGAAGGGCCTGGTCTTCTCGGCGGTGGCCCTGATCGTCGCGGTCGCCTCCTTCGCCCTGCTGGCGGCGTTGTCGATGGTGCTTTCGAGCAAGCGCGCCGAGGTCGGCGTGCTGGCGGCGATGGGTGCGCCGCCGGCCCGGTTGCGGCGGGTGTTCCTGCTGCTCGGCGCGCTGCTGTCGGTCGGCGGCGCCGGCCTCGGCGGCGCGGCAGGCGCGGGGCTCGCGGCGCTCCTGGACCGCTACCGCGTCATCTCCACGCCGTCCGATGTGTACGTCGTGGACTACGTGCCGTTCCTGGTCCGGGGCACGGACGTGCTCGTCGTGCTTGCCGTGACCGTTCTGTTCACCGCCGCGGCCGCCGTGATCGGGGCGCGCAAGGCGAGCCTCCTACACCCCGTCGAGGCGATGCGGAGCGCGCGAACGTGATCGCGGTCTCCGGGGTCGCCAAGGCCTACCAGGACGGCGCGGTCCGGCGGCAGGTCCTCCGCGGTGTGGACCTGGTCGTCGCGCGCGGCGAGACGGCAGCCATCGTCGGCCCGTCCGGCTCGGGCAAGTCGACGCTCCTCAACATCCTGGGCGCGCTCGATACCCCGGACGCGGGTTCGGTTCGAGTCGACGGCGTCGATCTCACCGCGTCCAGGCCGTCGGCCCTGGCTGGCTTTCGCAACCGGTCCCTCGGTTTCGTCTTCCAGTTCCATCAACTGCTGCCGGACTTCACGGCGCTCGAGAACGTGATGATGCCGGGGCGGATCGCGGGCCGCCCGACCTCCCCTCTCAGCGCCCGGGCGCTCGCGCTCCTGGACCAGGTCGGCCTGGCCGACCGTGCCGGCGCCTTCCCGCAGCAGCTCTCCGGCGGCGAGCGGCAGCGAATCGCGATCTGCCGCGCCCTGGTGCTCGAACCTGCGGTGCTGCTGGCCGACGAACCGACCGGCAACCTGGATTCCAGGAGCGGCGAACAGGTGCTGGAACTCCTCGACACACTGCGCAGGCGCCGGGACACGACGATGGTGCTGGTGACGCACAACCCGGAAGTGGCGAAGCGTTGCGGCGAGGTGCTCCGTCTGGACGGAGGATCCCTTGCGCCGGGCTAGACTTGCCCGGTGTTCGAGAAGTACAACGAGAAATCGCGGCGCGCCCTCTTCTTCGCTCGCTACGAGGCGAGCAAGCTGGGCAGCCGCGTCATCGAGTCGGAGCACATCCTGCTCGGCATCCTGCGCGAGGGGGAGGAGTCGATCATCGAACTCCTCCAGCGCCTCCAGGTCAAGCCGGAGGATCTTCGCCGCGAGATAGAGGGCGAGCGGGTGTTCGTCGAGCGCATCTCGTCGACCGCCGAACTGCCGCTGTCGGAGGAGTCGAAGAAGATCCTCGCCTTCGCCTCTCACGAGGCGGAAAGCATGGTCCACGCCGCGGTCGGCTCCGAGCATCTGTTGATCGGCGTGCTGCGGGTCGACAGCTGCCTGGCCCAGCGCGTCCTCAAGCGGCACGGGCTCGAGGTCGCTACGGTGCGCGAACACGTCGCGGACATCGCCCGCGAGCGCGACAGCCGGCGCGGCAAGCAGGAGTTGCCCTTCCTGGCGGAGTTCGGCCGCGACCTGACCGCGCTCGCGCAGCAGGACCAGTTCGACCCCCTGATCGGCCGCCAGCAGGAAGTCGGCCGCATCGTCCAGATCCTCGCGCGACGGACGAAGAACAACCCCATCCTGCTCGGGGAGCCGGGTGTGGGCAAGACGGCCATCGTCGAAGGACTGGCGCAACGGGTGTCCCACGGCCGGGTGCCGAAGTTCCTTGCGCGCAAGCGCATCGTCGCGCTCGACCTGTCCCTGATCGTCGCCGGCACGAAGTACAGGGGACAGTTCGAGGAGCGCCTGAAGGGCATCCTCAAGGAGCTCGAGGAAGGCGAGGACGTGCTTGTCTTCATCGACGAGATCCACGCTCTGGTCGGGGCCGGTTCCGCCGAGGGTTCGCTCGATGCCGCGAACATCCTCAAGCCTGCCCTTTCGCGGGGCGACATCGCCTGCATCGGCGCCACGACCCAGCGGGAGTACCGCCGGCACATCGAGAAGGACCGCTCTCTGCTGCGGCGATTCCAGGCGGTGCAGATCAAGCCGCCTTCCGCGGACGAGACCTACGACATCCTGGTCGGCCTGAAGGAGCGCTACCAGGGCTTCCACAAGGTCGCCTACGACGACGCCGCGCTGCGGGCCGCGATCGCTGGGTCCAACCGCTACATCACCGACCGTCATCAGCCCGACAAGTCGATCGACGTGATCGACGAAGCCGGCGCCCGGGTCAAGCTGCGCCGGGTACGGGATACTCGCCAGGCGCGGCGGATCGAGCAGGAGATCCGGGAAGTCGTGGCCGAAATGAAGGCGGCGATCTCGGACAAGGACTTCGACCGCGCCGTCCGCTTCCGCGAGCGCGAGATCGAGCTCCGGGAAGATCTTGAGAGCATCGAGCAGTTGCATGAGCAGGACGTTGGGGATCAGGTCGTGACCGCTCAGGACGTGGAGGAGGTGATTGCCTCCTGGACAGGGGTGCCGGTGGCGGCAGTGCGTGGCGACGAGGCGAAGCGGCTGATGAGGATGGAGGACGTTCTGCGGCGCCGGATCGTGGGGCAGGATCGGGCGATCCGGTCGATCAGCCGCGCCATCCGCCGGTCGCGGCTCGGCGTATCCGATCCCCGTCGGCCGGTCGGCTCGTTCGTCTTCCTGGGGCCGAGCGGCGTCGGCAAGACGGAGGTCGCCCGGCGCCTGGCCGAGTTCCTGTTCGGCAGTCAGACGGCTCTCATGCGGTTCGACATGAGCGAGTACATGGAGAAGTACTCCGCATCCAAGCTGATCGGCTCGCCGCCGGGCTACGTCGGCTACGAGGAGGGCGGCCAGTTGACGGAGCGGGTTCGGCGCCAGCCGTACTCGCTGATCCTGTTCGACGAGATCGAGAAGGCGCATCCGGACATCACGAACCTGCTGCTTCAGATCCTGGAGGAGGGCAGCCTGACCGACGCCTACGGCAACCACGTCGACTTTCGTCATGCCCTGGTGCTGCTGACTTCCAATCTGGGCAGTAAGCTGGTGCTCAAGGGTGGACGCATGGGCTTCGGCGGCCCTTCCGGAGAGGACTTCGGCCGCGTCAGGGAAGAGATCGAAGCGGAGCTCCGCCGCAGCTTCAGCCCCGAGTTCATCAACCGCATCGACGAGACGATCGTGTTCAATCCGCTGGGTCGGGAGGAGCTGCGAGCCATCACCTGCCTCCTGCTCTCCGACGTGAACGAAACCCTTGCCGACCGGGGGCTCGCCGTGGAGGTCACCGGTGAGGCGCGGGAATGGTTGCTGGAGCAGGCGGGCATCGATCCGTCGACCGGCGCCCGTCCATTGCGGCGCACGATCCAGCGCTACGTCCAGGATGCGGTGTCCGACCTGCTGATCCAGCGCACCGGTGATTCAGTGGAGCGCATTCGCGTGGATCTGGTCCAGGAGGAACTGGTCCTGGAGGTCGTTCAGGGCGGCGCCGCCCGGACCGTTGAGGAGGAACCTGCTCTTGCGGAATCCTGATCGAAACAACCTTCGACGGCTGGCACGGCCGGGCGCGCTCGTCGCCGTGTTCCTGCTCGCCGTACCGGCCGCCGGCCAGTTGCTGGTCGGCCGGCCGATCGTGTCGGTCGAGTACGCCGGCGTCGAGACGCTGAGCGAAGACAGCCTGAACTACTACCTGGATATCGAGGCAGGAAAGCCCTGGGATCCCGGACGCGTGAACGAGCGGATCAAGGACCTCTGGGAGCGCAAGCTGATCGATGACATCTCGATCGCGGCCGAGGCGCAGGACGAAGGCGTGCTGGTCCGGGTGACGGTCACGGAGAGGCCGCTCCTGGTCTCGCTCGAGTACGACGGTCTGAAGAAGGTGAAACGGAGCGACATCGGCGACATGACGGACCGGGAGCGAATCTCGGTGTTCGAGGGTCTGCCGCTGGACCTGGGCGAGCTGGCCCGTCTCGAAGGGGCCATCAAGAAGCTCTATGAGGAGCGAGGCTTCCGGTTCGCGGGTATCCACATCGAGATCCAGGACGCGGGTCTGGGCGAGAAGCGGGTGCTGATCACCGTGGACGAGGGCGGGAGAGTCAAGATCGGCCAGGTCGACTTCGAGGGCAACGAAGTGTTCTCGGCCGGCCGCCTCCGGCGCCAGATGGAGAAGACGAAGAAGTCGAACCTCCTGACCAGAATCCGCAAGCGCGACGTGTTCAACTCGGCGACGGTTCAGGAGGACCTCGACAAGGTCAAGGACCTCTACCGCCGTTTCGGCTACAAGGATGTCGAGGTCGGCGAGCCCGAACTCGACGTCATCGAGCGCAAGCCGAACGCCGAGCGCATCGAGGAGCGCAAGCGCCAGCTTGCTCTCGTGATTCCGCTCGAGGAAGGGCCGCGCTGGAAGCTGGGCGAGGTCGACGTGGAGGGCGCCGAGATTCTGCCCGAGGAACTGCTGGTGCGGATGTTCAAGGATCCGAAGGGCGGCTGGCTGCGTTCGGACGTGATCGACGAGGGCGTGGAGCAGGTCCAGGAGCTCTACCGGAACAGCGGCTACATCTTCGCGGACGTGAAGATGGAGATCGTCGAGCGGGACGATCTGGTGGCCGACATTCTCGTGACGGTCGAGGAGAACGACCAGTTCCGGATCGGACGGCTGGAGTTCACGGGCAACGACCGGACCCGCGACCGGGTGCTGCGCCGGCAGATGCTGCTGAAGGAGGGCGATGTCTTCAACACGGGCATGCTGCGCACCAGCCTGTTGCGCCTCAGTCAGCTCGAGTACTACGTGGTCGACGAGAACGAACAGGTCGACGTCGACTACGACATGGACGACCAGCAGGTTGACATCACGGTCAAGGGCAGCGAGACGGGTCAGACGGAAGTCCAGTTCGGCGGCGGCTACAGCGAGCTCGACGGCTTCTTCGTCCAGTCGGCGTTGCGCACCCGCAACTTCCTGGGCCGCGGCGAGACCGTCGGCGTGTCGATCCAGACCGGCCGCTACCGCGACATCTTCGACGTCTCCTACTACATGCCCTGGGTCAAGGACCGGCCCCAGAACTTCGGGGTTCAGCTCTTCAACCGGGATACGGACTTCGACCTCCTCGTCGACCAGCGGTACCGGAGCAAGGAGGCGGGCGGCATCATCACCTTCGGCCGGAACTTCCGCCGCTGGGAGATGGTCCAGTTGTCCTACAGCAACATGGACATCGAGAGCTACCAGTCGCAGACCTTCTACTTCTTCGACAACCCGGAAGTGCAGGACGACCCGTCGAGCGACACGTTCGAGCAGGCGTTCGAGTTCAACCGCCGCTCGGTCACGGCCACGTACCAGTACGACAGCCACAACAGCCGTCTGGAGCCGACCCAGGGCAAGCGCCTGATCGCGTCCCTCGAGTACGCCGGCGGCCCCCTGGGCGGCGAGTCCTTCTTCATCCGCCCGTCGCTCAACGCGGCGATCACGGTGCCGCTGACGAGGCGCGGGCTGCGGACGGTGGGGCGGGCGAACATTCAGCTCGGCTACATCCAGCCGTTCGGCCAGGACGACACCGGCAACGTGCGCCAGCTGTTCTTCCTGGACCGTTACCTGCTGGGCGGCGAGAACAGCCTCCGCGGCTTCGCGTTCCGTTCCATCTGGGTCCGCGATCCGGAGACCGGCCGCACCCTGCTCGACCGGAACGGCTTCCCCCAGGGCGGCAACAAGAGCGTGGTCGTCAACCTCGAGCACCACACCCTGGTCAACGGTCCGTTCCGCGTCGTGACCTTCTTCGACGCCGGGAACGTCTACGGCGACGACCAGGACGTCGATTTCAACCACATGCGCATGTCCGCCGGAATCGAGCTTCGCGTCAACGTGCCCATCCTTGGAGCTCCGCTCCGCTTCATCTACGCTACGAACCTGAATCCGCTGGACAACCTCGGAGGCGTCGACCGGGAGCGGTTCGACAGCTTCGACTTCAGCATCGGAACCAGCTTCTGACGCCTCACGGAGAACTACGAAGATGAACCTCAAACCCCTTGGATTCCGCGCGGCCGCGGCGGCCGCCGCGGTCATCGCCGGCGTCCTCATGGCCGGGCCGGCCGCGGCCCAGAGCAAGATCGCCGTGGTCGAGGTCGAGCGCCTCCTGCAGGAATCGGCGCGCGGCCAGATCGCGGTTCAGGAACTGACGCAACTCCGGGACGAGAAGCAGTCGGAGCTCACGAGCAGGCAGGAGCAGCTGGCGGCGCTCCAGAAGCAGTACAACGACGGCCGGCTGACGCTGGCCGAGGACCGCCTGGCAGAACTCGAGAAGCAGCTCGAGGACATGACGATCGACCTGCGCCGCGCCCAGGACGACGCGAACCGCGAGATGCAGAAGGTGCAGGGCGAGAGGTTCGGCGAGATCGAGCAGGCGGTGCTGCCGATCATCTCCCAGGTCGGACGGGAGTTCGGCTACACCGCGATCTTCAACAAGTTCCAGGGGGGCCTGCTGTTCGCGGCCGACGCCGCGGACATCACGAACCTGATCATCGAGCGCTATAACGCCGCCTACCCGGCGACTCCCACGGAGTAGCGCTACTCGCTGCTGCGGATGCTGTAGAGCTTCGACCGGGTGCGGATCAGCAGCCGGTCGCCGGCGACCGCCGGCGACGCCATCGCCATCTCGTCGAGGCTGTTCATGTGGAGCACCTCGTACTCCGAGCCGGCGCGGATCACGTACGTGTCGCCCTGCTCGCTGAGCGCGAACACGCGGTCGTTGTAGGCCCACGGAGATGACGTGAAGCTGGCGCCGCCCCGGGGCGCCACGCGCTTCCGGCCGTACACCGGCTCGCCGTTCAGCGCGTCGTACGCTTCGAAGAAGCCGCGGTCCAGCAGGCTGTAGTAGACGCCCTTGTAGACCAGAGGCGACGTGTTGTAGTTACCGGCTTTGGGCTGGTGCCAGGCAACGAACTCGCTCTCCGTCGCGTCACCTTCCAGGGTGATGTCGCCCAGCGCCCCCGGACGGATGGCGAAGACCGGCCGGCGCTGATCCTGGAAGTAGCCGGAGTTGACGTAGACCATCTCGTGAGCCGCGAACGGGGTGGCGATGGCCGCCCACGACATGCGGCCGTCCATCTCCCACAGCACTTCGCCGTCCAGGCCGTACGAGCGGATGCGGTTCTTGCCGCTCGTGACGATCTCGGTGCGGGCTTCGTTCGCCCAGACGAACGGTGTCGCCCAGCTCGACACTTCTTCCCGGCCCGTGCGCCAGCGCTCTTCGCCGGTGTGCTTGTCGAGAGCGGCGATCCAGGACTCTTCCTCGTTGTCGTAGAGGATGATCAGCAGGTCGTCGTGCAGCACGGGCGAGGAAGCGGAGCCGTAGTCCCACATGGTCGGCCGGTAGGGCGTGTCGAAGCTCCATACGGCTTCGCCTTCCATCGTGAAGGCGTACACGCCGAGATCGCCGAACCGCGCGTAGACGCGTTCGCCGTCGGTGGTCGGCGTCTCCGAGGCGTACGTCTGCTTCTGGTGGCGCGGGAACTCGGGTATGCCGGCCTTGACCGAGCGTTCCCAGAGTACCTCGCCGGTCGAAAGTTCCAGGCAGTACACGCGCCAGTCGTGCTGCGCCTGCGGCGGTTCGCTGCGGCCGCGGGCGGCGTAGAGACCGGCCTGGGGGCGCTCGAACTCGCCTTCGGAAACGGCGGTTGTCAGGAACACCCGGTTGCCCCAGACGATCGGACTGGACCAGCCGAGCCCCGGGATCTCGACGACCCACTCGACGTTCTCCGTCTGGCTCCAGCGGTCTGGAAGGGCGGGATTGTCGGAGACGGCCGGGTTCATGCCCGGGCCGCGGAACTGGGGCCAGTTGTCGGTCGCTGCAGCCGCGCCGGCGCAGAGCGCGGCGCAGGCGAGCGCCGCGAGGATGACGGTTTGGCTTCGGCGTTGGGGCGATGTCGCACTCTTCATCGAATCGGACCTCCCGGTCGCAGGAAGGAAACGTTGGCTACGGATCGTTGCGCATCGTATCCGCTCCGCCGCTGAGCGTGCCGCGGTTCCGGTAGGCTCGCTTCGTGACCCACCGCCTCGCCGATCTTGCCGCGATGGTTGGAGCTGACCTCGAGGGCGATCCGGATCGGCCGATCGACGGCATAGCCACCCTGTTGGCCGCGGGCCCCGGCGATCTCTCCTTTCTGACCAATCCCCGGTACCGCGACCAGGCGCTCGCCTCGAAGGCCGGTGCGCTGCTGGTGTCCAGGGACCTGTCTCCCGAAACGCTCGCCGATCTCCGCAGCGATCTGGTGCTCTGCGACGACGCCTACCGGGCCCTGGCCGACCTGATGACGGCTCTCTTTCCGGCCCCCGAGGTGGAACCCGGCGTTCACGAAACGGCGTCTGTCGACGCTTCCGCCCAGGTCGACCGCACCGCCCGCGTCGACGCTTTCGGCGTGGTCGGCGGCGGCTCCACGCTCGGTCCGGGCGTGGTGATCGGCGCCCACACCGTGGTCGGTCGCGGTTGCAGTCTGGGCGCCGGCACCGTGCTCCATCCCCATGTCGTGGTCTACGACGGCACGCGCATCGGCGAGCGGGTGGTCGTTCACTCCGGTGTCGTCCTGGGCGCGGATGGCTTCGGGTTCGCGGAGGGCGCGGAGGCGGTTTCCCAGGTCAAGCTGCCCCAGGTCGGCGTCGTCGTGATCGAGGACGACGTGGAGATCGGCGCCAACTCCGCGGTGGACCGGGCCACCTTCGACACCACGACGATCGGTCGCGGAACGAAGATCGACAACCTGGTGCAGGTCGGCCACAACGCGCAGATCGGCCAGGGCTGCATTCTCTGCGGTCAGGTCGGCGTGTCCGGCAGCAGCCGCATCGGCGATCGGGTGCTGCTGGCGGGACAGGTGGGCGTCGCCGGCCATTTCAGGATCGGCGACGGAGTGCAGGTGGCGGCCAAGTCGGCGGTGTTCCAGGAGGTCGAGGATGGCCGGCAGGTCGCGGGCATACCTGCCGTGCCGATCGCGGCCTGGCGCCGGCGGAACGCGCTACAGTCGCGCCTGCCGGCGATGCGCAGCGCGCTCAGGGCGCTCGAGCGACGCGTGGGTGAACTCGAATCGGCGGAACGCGGTGGCCGCGGGGATCCGGCGGCGGACGGAGGAGACGAGACGTGAGCAGGGAGCGGGAGGAAACCGGCAGCGCCGCGGCGGGCGTTCCGCTCGGACCGTTCGACTCGCGCTGGATCGCGAGCGTCCTGCCGCACCGTTACCCGATCCTCCTGGTCGACCGGGTGCTGGAGCTGGTGCCGGGAAAGCGGGTGGTGGCGATCAAGAACGTGACCCGCAACGAGCCGTTCTTCGACGGCCACTTCCCTGGCAACCCGATCATGCCCGGAGTCCTGGTGATCGAGGCGATGGCTCAGACGGCGGGCCTGCTGCTGCTGCACGAGATCGAGGACCGGGACCGCCGGGTTCTCTTCTTTTCCGGCATCGAGAGGGCCCGTTTCCGCCGTCCCGTCGTTCCCGGCGATCAACTGCGGATGGAGGTGGAATCGCTGCGCCTGCGCACCGTCCACTCCCGCTTCCGGGGTCGGGCCACGGTCGACGGGGAGCTCGCGGTGGAGGCCGTCTGCACGTCCACGATGGTGGCGCCCTGAAGGACCGCGGACCGGGGCGCGGCCCATGACGTCGAGAATTCACGAAACGGCGATCGTCGATCGCTCGGCCGACCTGGGCGACGGCGTGGTCGTCGGCGCCTATGCGGTGATCGGGTCCGGGGTCCGGATCGGCGACGACACGGAGATCGGCGCCCACGCTACGGTCCTCGGCGACACGGTTCTGGGACGGGCCAACCGGGTCTTTCCCTATGCCGCGATCGGATTCGACCCGCAGGACCTCAAGTACGAGGGCGAATCGAGCCGGCTCGTGATCGGCGATCGCAACCAGTTCCGCGAGTTCTCGACGGTCAACCGGGGTACCGCGTTCGGCGGCGGCATCACCCGCATCGGCGACGACAACCTGTTCATGACGCAGACCCACGTCGGCCACGACAGCCAGGTCGGCAGCCGGACGGTGTTCACGAACGGCGGTACTCTGGCCGGTCACGTGGAGGTCGAGGACGACGCCACGATCGGCGCCTTCTCAGCCGTCCACCAGTTCTGTCGCGTCGGCCGTCATGCCTACATCGGCGGCTACTCCGTGATCACGATGGACGCGCTGCCGTTCTGCATCACGGTGGGAATCAAGCCGGCCTGCATGGGCGTCAACCGCATCGGACTCGAGCGCAAGGGCAAGTCGGCGGAGGACATCCGCTCGATCGAGCGGGCGGTGCGGGTGCTCACCCGTTCGCGGAGGAACACGACCCAGGCGCTCGAGGAACTCGACGCCGAGCACGCCGGCCACGCCGATGTCGATGCCCTGGTCGCCTTCATCCGGAGTTCCGACCGTGGCTTCATCCGCTCGGCGCGTCGGGGTTCCCGCGGCGCCCGCTCGTGAAGGACGGGAAAGAGACCGTCCGGGCCGCCGTAATCGGCGCCGGCGCGATGGGGCGCCACCATGTGCGCCTCCTGGCCCGCCTGCTGGGGCCGGACTCGGTGCTCGTGGTCGACGCGGATCCGGCGCGGGCCGAAGACGCCGCGCTAGAGCATGGTGCGTCCATCGCGGCCGGGATCGACGAGATTCGGAACGTCGTGGATGTCGCCGTCGTCGCGGTGCCGACCGTCGATCACCTCGACGTGGCGGCGCGTCTGATCGAGTCGGGCATTCACGTGCTGGTGGAGAAGCCGATCGCGGCGGATCTCGACGTGGCGGACGCCCTGATCGCGACGGCGGCGTCCCGGGGTGTCGTTCTGGCGGTGGGGCATGTCGAGTTCTACAATCCCGCCGTCCAGCAACTGCTGGCGCTGGGGCTCGCACCCCGCTTCGTCGAAGTGGAACGGATGTCGCCGTTCAGCCCGCGCAGTCTGGATGTCGACGTCGTCCTCGACCTGATGATCCACGACCTGCAGATCCTCCATGCCCTGGACCCGAGTCCGGTGCGGGAGGTGCGGGCGGTCGGGATCGACGTCCTGTCGGACCGGGTCGACATCGCGGACGCGCGGATCGAGCTCGAGTCCGGCTGCGTGGCGAACCTGACCGCGTCCCGCGTCTCGGCCGAGCGCGTGCGCCAGTTGCGGGTCTTCTTCGAGGATCGCTACTTCTCGCTCGACTACCAGAAGCAGACGGTGCGGGGCGCGCGGCGCGTGCGCGGCGAGGAGGCGGCTGCCGGCGGAGACGCGATGTCGGCCGGTGGGCCGGCGGGGCGGATCCTGGCCGCCGATCTCGAGGTCGAGGGCGGCGAGCCGTTGCGGCTCGAACTCGAGGCGTTTCTCGACCGCTGCGCCGGCGGCGAAGCGCCGTTCGTCGACGGCGCGGCCGGCCGGCGGGCGCTGGAGACGGCGCTCCTCGTGAACTCGACGATCGCCGGGGGCGCCGGCGCGTGAACGTCGACGCCTGTCCGATCGGGATCATCGGCGGCTCCGGCCTGTACGGCATGGAGGAACTCGAGGTCCAGGAGGAGCGGCGGATCGAGACGCCGTTCGGAAGCCCCTCGGAGGTCTTCGTGCTCGGGGAACTGCGGGGCCGGGCCGTCGCCTTTCTGGCGCGGCACGGCCGGGGCCACCGCATCCTGCCCAGTGAGCTGAACTTCCGCGCCAACATCTACGCCTTCAAGACTCTTGGAGTGGAGTGGTTGATCTCGCTTTCCGCGGTCGGTTCGCTGCGGCGGCGCTACGAGCCGACCCACATCGTGGTGCCGGACCAGTTCATCGACCGTACCCGGCATCGCCCGGACACCTTCTTTGGCAACGGGCTGGCGGCCCACGTCGGTTTCGCCGATCCGATCTGTCCTCGGCTGTCGGAGGTCTGCGCCGATCAGGCGGCCGCGGCCGGCGCGGTGGTCCATCGCGGCGGCGTCTACGTGTGCATGGAGGGGCCTCAGTTCTCGACACGCGCCGAGTCCTTCATGTACAGGGACTGGGGCGCGGACGTGATCGGCATGACGAACCTGCAGGAGGCCAAACTCGCCCGTGAGGCGGAGATCTGCTACGCGACCCTGGCCCTGATCACCGACTACGACTGCTGGCACGAGGAGGAAGAGGACGTGACGGTCGAGGCCGTGCTCGCGGTCCTGCGGCAGAACGCGCGCACCGCCCAGGCCGCGGTGGCCCGGATCGTCGAGTCGCTGCCGGCTGAGCGCCGGTCCGGAGCGTGTCCCTGCGTCAACGCGCTGGAACACGCCCTGATCACCGATCCGGCGATGGTGCCGGCGTCCGTACGGCGCGACCTCGCACCGATTGTCGGCCGGCTGCTGGGTGATGACGACCGATGAGCGCCACCAGACTGCTCCTGACGAACGACGACGGCGTCGATGCGCCCGGTCTGCGCTGTCTTGCCGCAGCTCTCGACGGGGCTTCAACTTCGAGAGGGCCGATCTCCTACCAGGTGGTGGCGCCGCAGCACGAGCAGAGCGGCTGCAGTCAGGCGCTGACCCTGTTCCGTCCGCTGCGCGCGAAGCGGGTAGGGGAGGGATGGTTCGCGGTCGACGGCACGCCCTCCGATTGCGTCAACCTGGCGGTGCACTCGCTGCTCGACCGGCCTCCCGACCTGCTCGTTTCGGGGGTCAACATGGGGGTCAACCTGGGCGACGACGTGACCCACAGCGGCACGGTGGGCGCGGCGCTCGAGGGGCGGCTGGCCGGCGTGCCGGCGATCGCCTTTTCCCAGGAGTACCGGAAGGCCCGGCGCGCCGACATGGAACGGGCCGCGGCGCTGGCGGCCCGCGCGATCGTCTCCCTCGCCGAGCAGGGGATTCCCGAGCGCATGCTGCTCAACGTGAACTTCCCTTTCGATCCGCCCCGCGGGGTCAGGGTCGCGCGGCTCGGCCGGCGGCCCTACCGCAACACGGTCGTCGAGCAGGCGGATCCGCGGGGCGGGACGATGTACTGGATCGTCGGCAAGCCGGACCCGGAGCGCCTTGACGACACGGATGCGGCGGCGATCAGGGACGGCTTCATCTCGATCACGCCGCTCACCGCCGACCTGACCGACGGAGAGTCGCTGGATGCAGGCGACGGGGTTCTGCCCGGTCTCGCGGGAGCACTGGGTTGAAGACGCAGGCGGCCGGTCCGGGCGGCTACGCCTATGCCCGCCGCCGCTTGGTGGCGGCTCTCGTCGAACGCGGCGGCCTGCGGGACGAGCGTGTGATCGCCGCGTTCGAGCGGGTACCGCGCCACCTCTTCGTGCCCGAGCATCTGGTCAATGACGCGTATGGCGACCACGCGCTGCCGATCGGCTGCGAGCAGACGATCTCCCAGCCCTACGTGGTGGCGCGCATGACCGAGGATCTGGGCGTGCGGAAGGACGACTCCGTGCTGGAGATCGGCACCGGCTCCGGCTACCAGACGGCGATCCTGGCCCTGCTGGCGCACCGGGTCTACAGCATCGAGCGCGTGGGCCGCCTGGCGCGGGAAGCGATCGGCCGGATTCAGGCCCTCGAGCTGCCGAACGTCAAGGTCCAGGTCTTCGACGGCACGGTCGGCTGGAGCGCCGAAGCTCCGTTCGACCGGATCCTGGTCGCCGCCGCCGCGCCGCGGGTTCCGGACACGCTCCTCGAACAACTGAAGCCGGGCGGGCGTCTTCTCATCCCTGAGGGCGACCGTCGCGAACAGCGCCTGGTCGCCTACCAGAAGCACGGCAACGGAACGGTCGCTCGCGAGCTCGGCGAGGCGGTGCGCTTCGTGCCGTTGATCGGTCGTCACGGCTGGAAGACGAAGGTCGAGGCGGCCCAGTAGGCGAGGAGGGATCTTGAGCGGGAAGGACTCGGCACTGTGGCTGAAGGAGCGGATCCGGGAAGTTCCCGACTTTCCCAAACCGGGGATCCTGTACAAGGACATCACGACGCTGCTCAAGGATCCGCTGGCGCTGCGCGAGACCGCCGACCGGCTCGCGGAGCGCTTCGCCGGCCGGCGCATCGAGCAGGTGGTGGGAATCGAGGCGCGGGGTTTCATCTTCGGCCCGCTGGTGGCAAACCGGCTGAAGGTCGGTTTCGTGCCGGTGCGCAAGCCGGGGAAACTGCCGGCCGAGACGGCCTCGCGCAGCTACGAGCTCGAGTACGGCCGGGACACCCTGGAGATGCATCTCGACGGCGTTGCCGCCGGCGAGCGCGTCGTCCTGGTCGACGACCTGCTGGCGACGGGCGGCACCGCCAGGGCGGCGGCGGACCTGATCGAGTCCGTCGGCGGAACGGTCGACGCGATCGGCTTCGTCGTCGAGCTGACCTACCTGGACGGCCGCCGCCGGCTCGATGGCTACGACGTGGTTGAATCCCTGGTCCGATACTGAGATCCTTCGACGGTCGCCGCGCGGACGGTCAGCGTCGCGGTCCAGGGCGCCTGTAGCTCAGCCGGATAGAGCGGTGGATTCCTAATCCACAGGTCGGAGGTTCGAGTCCTCCCAGGCGCACCATGCCTCCATCTCAGCGGATGGCGCGATAGGGATTCCCAATCAACAGGCAAGGGGGTTCGAGTCCCTCCAGGCGCACCACAGCCAGGCGCACCAGACCTCGCTACTCTTCGATCTCGCGCTTGGGCTTGTCTTCGGCCTCGTCTTCGTCCGGTCCCTTCAGCCCCTGCTTGAAGTTGCGGATGCCGCTGCCCAGGCCGCCCGCCAGCTTCGGAATGCGGCTTGCGCCGAAGATCAGGACGACGATCGCAAGGACGATCAGGAGTTCGCCGATTCCGAGGGTGGGCATCTTGGGTGCTCCAGGGCAGTCTGCGTGCCGGGTCGGTAGAGGGTCGGCCCCTTCGGTGCCGGGGCCGGTAACCAAGTCTGCCACAGGGACGCGCGTGTCGCGGGTCAGCCGGTTGGGCTGCTAGTGTTCCGCGCTTCGGAGGGGATGCGGAATGAGCCGTTTGACACGAGACGAGATACGGCGCGACGAGGTGCGGGAAGCCGTCTTCTCGGCTTCCACGTGGTTCGCGGAGCACGTTCGACAGATTCTGATGGGTGTTGCCGCGGTGATCGTGGTCGTCGTCGGCGTCGTGCTGTTCCTGAACTACCAGGATGGCCGGGAGAAGGAGGCCAGCCATCAGCTCAGCGAGGCCCTCAAGGTCTACCGGGCGCCGATCGACGAGCCGGCGACGGACGCGATCGACGACCTGTTCGGCACGCCTCCCGACAGCGCTCCGGACGAGGGAGCCGCGGAGGAAGCGGAGGAGCCGATCGCTGGCAGCGAAACCGATGGCGATGGCCTGAGCTTCGCCTCGGAGGCGGAGCGGCGCTCGGCCGCGAGGATGGAACTCGAGGCCGTGCGGGAGAGCTTCGGCTCGACCTCGTCCGGCAGGCTGGCTTCCGTCTACCTGGGACAGATCGCGGCGGCCGAAGGAGACACGACGAAGGCGCGGGAGCTGTGGACGCACTACCTGGAAGCCGCCGGTCGCGACCATGCGATGGCCATCGGCGTGCAGTTGAACCTCTACAGCCTGGATCGCGCCGAGGGACGAGGCGAGGAACTGGCCGCCACGCTGCGCGGTGCGGTGGCAACCGAGTCCTCGCCGCTGCCGAAGGACGCCCTGCTGTTCGAACTGGCCGCCACGCTCGCGCAGCTCGGCGACGAAGAGGGCGCCCGCGAGACCTTCCAGCGCGTCGTAAGCGAGTTCCCGGACAGCGGCTACGCGATCCGCGCCCGGCAGCAACTCGGCCCCGAAGCGGCGGGCGCGTCGCCGTTCACGTTCGGCGGATAGCGGCCGTTCCCGACAGCGCGATGGCGACGCCCTTCGACATCCTGAACCGGATGCGGGAGGGGCGGACGCTGACCGCGACGGAAGTGCGGTCGGTGGTCGACGGTGCGGCCTCCGGTGGCTGGTCCGACGTCCAGCTTGCCGCCTTCCTGATGGCCGCCGCGATGCGGGGCCTCGACAGCGATGAGACCCGGGAACTGACCCTGGCGATGCTCGAGTCCGGCGACCGGTGGGCACTGGCGGAGGACTTCGGTCCCCTGGTCGACAAGCACTCCACCGGCGGCGTCGGCGACACGGTCAGTCTGATCGCGCTGCCGTTGCTTGCCGCCTGCGGCGTGCCGGCGGCCAAGCTGACGGGCCGCGCCCTGGGCCACAGCGGAGGCACCGCGGACAAGCTGGAGAGCATCCCCGGTGTCCGCCTGGATCTCGACCGGGCGGGCACCCTGGACCTGCTGGACCGCTTCGGCATGGCGATCGGCATCGCCACCGCCGGCATCGCACCCGCCGACAAGCGTCTTTACGGCCTGAGGGATCGCACGTCGACCGTGAGTTCGATTCCGCTCGTCGTCGGCAGCATTCTGTCCAAGAAACTTGCGCTCGGAGCGTCCGGGATCGTGTTCGACGTGAAGATCGGCAACGGCGCCTTCTTTCCCGACGCTCGCGACACCCGTTCGCTGGCTTCCAGTCTGGTCTCGATCAGCGCCGCCTGCGGCACGCCGGCGGACTACGTCCTGAGCGACATGAACCAGCCTCTTGGCCGCTGGGTCGGCCACGCGGCCGAAGTGCGCGAAGCGCTGGACTGTCTCGCCGGCGACGGCGACCCGCGGCTGCTCGAGGTTGTGACCGCGATCTGTCGCAAGGCCGCCCGCCTGGTGGGACGTGAACTCCCGCCGCGGGACATCGACTCGGCGATCGACTCCGGCGCCGCCCGTCAGAAGCTCGTCGACTGGGCCGACGCGCAGGGCGCCGAGCCGGGCTGGACCGAAGCACTGGACCTGGCGCCGGTCGAAGCCGTCGTGATCGCTCCGGAGGCCGGTTATCTCACCGCCGTCGACTGCCGCCGCATAGGCAACGCCTTCGCCGACGCCTGCCGCCCGGACCGCGATCCGAACAGGATCGACCACGCAGTCGCCCTTCGCTACGACGTCCGCCTCGGCCAGAAAGTCGAACGAGGCCAGGAACTCGCCCGCCTCTACGTCCGCCGCGATCCTGAGCCTCTACAGCGCGAGGTCGCGGCGGCGCTCGTCATCGGCGGGCAGATCGAAGCGCCCCCGCCGGTAGCGGGGTAGGGAAGGGCTGGAGCACTCCGGCCGAGAGTGGCGGGATGTGTCCGGCCGGCCGTTGTTCCTTGCGGGCATCGCGCGAGGATAGCGCCGCTTGAGTCAATGGAAACGCAGCGCGGCTCGCACCATGATCGCGTGGTCGGCCGGCGCGCCCTTGTGCTCCCGGCGCTCACCGACCAGTCGCACTGCCAACTGCTGCTTGATTCTCCACTCGGCCCCGATGCGGTAGCTGTCCGAGCCGTACATGCTGGACAGTTCCCCGAGCAGCGTCAGCGGGCCGCCGGGCGCCGCCAGACCGTAGCCCAGACGCGCTTCCAACTGCAGGGCGTCGTCCTGGTACTGGAGCGCCTGATCCTGCAGGCCGTGCTCCCAGAGTTCCTGGATGCCGCTTCGGCTGTTGCCGTAGCTCGGGCGCAGGGCGAACGAGAAGCCTCTCTCATCGGCTCTCGGCTTCAGCTCGAACGCCGCCTCGCCGCCCCATTCGCGGTGGTCGCTGCGCACGAGGACTCGCGCGCTGCCGGCCAGGGAGAGCCGCCCGTTCGAAGCCTCGTAGCTCAGCCCGCCACCGAGTTCCGCGCCGGTCCCGGCCACTCCGTCGCCTGCGTCGTGGACCGCGCCCAGTTCCAGCACCGGCGAAAGCCGGGCGCCGCTCTTCAGAGCGCGCGAACGGCTGGCCTCGACGGTCAGGCGCAGTCTGCTGGCGTCGACCGCCAGGCCTCCGATTCCCACCCCCTGCAGGCCGGTGTCGTCCACTTCGAGACGGGTCCGCAGGCCTTCGCCCTTGAGCCGCAGCGTGGTCTTCGCCGTCTGCCAGACCCGTGCCCGCACGCCCATCGCTGCCGTGCTCGTGCTGACATCGCTCTCCGCGCTCCGGTTCGACGACCGGGCGTTGATTCGCATGTTGCCCTTGCCGGAGCCGCCGGTCGCCCAGAGTTCCCAGGTATCCCGCGCCCACCGCGCGTAGGGGTGGATGGTTGCCAGATCGAGTTCATACAGATCGTCGGCGCCGCCGTTCCGATACCTCAACAGGCTCTGGGTCCAGGAGGCGGCCAGCCCCGTTAGCCACCGGTCCGACAGTCGTACGTCCGCGCCCAGGTGGGCCGTCAGCAGGTCTCCGTTCCAGGAAGCGTCACCGTGTTGCCCGAAGAGATTCCTGTAGTCGCCGCGGCCCCAGAGGCTGAACGGAGATTCGCAGTTCTGCGCGCCGGCGGGCGCGTCCGCGGGCTTCGTGCCGGTCGCGGCGCAGTCCACCAGCGGCGAAACGAAGTTGAGGTTCCCCAGCACCTGCCGGTCAACCGGATGCCAGGCCGGACCGCGCGAAGTTCCGGAGGTCTGGAAGTGGCCGGGGCCTCCGCCGCCACCGCCGATCGCCGGGTAGTGACCGGCAGGTCCGCTGCCGCCGGCGGTCGGCGGGAACCGCCCCTGAATCCATGGGCTCCCGGTCGGCTGCGCGAAGGCACTCGGGCTTCCGGCGCCGGTGCCGGTGCCCGTAGCTGCCTGATCGAAGCGCCTGGTGATCGCGCCCACTCGCTGGTCCGCCAACGCTCGCGCCAGGTCCGTCATGAGCTGCGGGTCCGGCGCAAGATCGTTGTCGGCCAGGGTCAACCGAACGTCCGCCGCCGCCACGACTTCGTCGTAGCCGCTGACCGCGTGAGTGATCCTCGCCAGCTCGTCGGTCGCGCCCGCGTCTTCTCCGACGGTGACGGTCACGCGTTGCGGCTTGTTCCACTCATCGGGCGGGAAGGTGACGGGGCCGCTCACCACCGCCGCCGGTTCGTTGCTGGTCGGAGTCACCGTGACGGTTCCGGCGGGTCGCGTGTCGAGCACGATGGTGTAGGCGCCGGCACCGCCTTCGACGATGGTCAGTTCCGTGGGCTCGATCGTGACGCCGGCCGTGTCGTCGTCGGCGACGGTGACCTCCACCGCTGCCGCGGTCCTCACTTCGTCGTAGCCGCTGACGGCGTGGTTGATGGTGACGCGTTCGTCGTAGGCGTCGTCGTCGTGGGCGGCGGCGACCGGGACGGTCCGCACGGCGTTCCAGTTCTCGGGCTCGAAGACCAGCGGGGGACCGGCGTTGGCGACGTCCGGGTCGTCACTGGCCGGAGTCACGGTGACTGTTCGGGCGGGACGTGTCGTCAGCGTCACGGTGTACCAGCCGGTTCCGCCCTCGGCGACGACGAGTCGGGTCGGTGCGACGATGACGCCGGCCGTGTCGTCGTCGGCGACGGTGACTTCCACCGCTTCCGCGGTCTTCACTTCGTCGTAGCCGCTGACGGCGTGGTTGATGGTGGCGCGTTCGTCGTAGGCGTCGTCGTCATGGGCCGCGACGACCGTGACGGTCTGCACCACGTTCCAGTTCTCGGGCGTGAAGGTCAGCGGGGAGGCGACGCTGGCGGCATCCGGATCGTCGCTCGTCGGAGTGATCGTGACGGTTCCAGCGGGCCGCGTGTCGAGCACGACGGTGTACTCGCCCGCGCTCCCCTCGGTGAGGTTGAGTTCGACGGGATCGACCGTCACGCCGGCCGTGTCGTTGTCGACGATGGCGACGTTGACATCGCCGCCCGAAGTTACGTCGTCATAGCCGGCGACAGCGTGGGCGATGGTGATGGCTTCGTCGTAGGCGTCATCGTCTTCTTCCGTGGTGAGCGTGACCGTCTGCGCGGTGTTCCAGTCCGAGGATGTGAACGTGAGGGAAGCCGGAGTCGGCGTTGCCTTCTCGTTGCCCTCCGGCGTTACGGTGACGGTTCCGGCTGGCCGCGTGTCGAGCACGACGGTGTAAGTCGCGGCGGCGCCCTCGTCAACGGTCAGTTCGGCGGGCTCGACCGTGACGCCGGCCGTGTCTTCGTCGACGACCGTCACGGCGACCAGGTCTGCCGTGGTGACTCCGTCGTAGCCGTCGACGGCATGCGCGATCTCGACCTGTTCGTCGTAGGCGTCGTCGTCTTCGGTCGTGATCACCGTGACCGCTTGCGGAACGTTCCAGTTCTCCGGCGTGAAGGTCAGCGGTCCGTCGACGTCGGCTGCTTGCGAATCGCGGCTGGCCGGAGTGACCGTGACGGTTTCGCGGGGTCTGCTGTCGAGCACGACGGTATAGGTTGCCGCGCCGCCTTCCCCGACCGCGAGTTCGGCGGGCTCGATCGTCACCCCGGCCGTGTCGCGGTCCATGATGTTGACCGTGACCGGGTCGGCCCCGAACATGTCGTAGTAGCCGACGAGATGCGTGATCATCGTGCCTTCATCGTAGGCGTCGTCGTCCCTGTGGGTGCGGACGGAAACCGTCCGGGTTTCCTCCCAGTCCCAGGGCTCGAAGGTCAACAGCGCGTCGACATCTACCATCTGCGGGTCCAGGCTGCGGGGAGCCACGGTCAAGGTCTCGACCGGTGGAGTCAGCAGGGTGACGGTGTAGGACGTGGATTTGCCCTCCATGACGGTAACGTCGGCCGGTTCGATGAGAAGGACTGGTGGCGGCGGGAGATCCTCGGGCGGTTCGCTCGTGCGGTCTTCCATGACGTTCACCATCACCGGATCCGCCCTCGTCATCGACCCGTATCCGCTGACCGCGTTGGCGATCATGATCGACATCTCGTCGTCCTCGTCCTCGTCCTCGACGCCGTAGACGGTGAAGGTCCGCGGCGTGCTCCACTCGTCGGCCTTGATGGTTACCGAGGTCGGACTGAAAGTGGCCGCGCTCGGGTCCGCCGAGGCGGGAGTGATGGTGACGTCGGTGGAGGGCTCGGAATCGAGCGAGACGGTGTAGGTTGCGCTTTCGCCTTCGTCCACGGTCAGTGCCGTGGGGACGACATTGACGCCTGGCAACGGCGTCGGCGGGCCCGGACCCGTCGCGTCGTCGTCCGTGATCGTGGCGGTGGCGGAGGCGGTCCCCAGGGTGACGCCGGCGGGCAAGGTCCCGGAAGTCATCCTGAACGTGAAGGTCTCGTCCGGCTCGTCCGCCGTGTCCTGGGCCGTGGCGAAGGTCGCGGAGGCCGTCGAAGCCCCCGCGGTGATCGTGAGGGTTTTCGCCGTGCTGTCCGTCATGTCGGCCGCGTCGGCCTTGCCGGCGGCCGCGGACGCGAACTCCGGCGTCACGGTGAGCGCGAGATCGGAGGACAGGGTCACATCCTGGCCGCTCGAGTTCTGGAGCGTCACGTTGGCCGTGAACGAGCCGCCCTCCGCCACCGAGGAGGACGCCAGCGAGAGCGCGACGACACCCGCGTCGTCGTCCGTGATCGTGATCGTTGGCGCCGTACCCGCGGCGTAGCCCGAGGCCGGACTCGTGATCGCGATCGCCGCGGTGAACGTCTCGTCGCCCTCGATCAGGCTGTCGTTCGTGATCGGGATGGACACCGTCGTGCTGCTTGAGGAACCCGCGATCGTGAAGGCGACCGCGTCGCCGGTGTAGTCGGCCGCCCCGGCGGTGCCCGAGGTCGGCGTCACCGTGCCCCGGATCTCGGGCGCATCTTCGGAAGCACGGGTCAGGCTCAGGGTCAGCGCCGCGTTGCCGGCGCCCTCGGAGACCGTGACGCTCTGGGCGCCGACGACGGGGTTCTCGGCGTTGTCTTCTGCGTCGTCGTCGTTGACGGTGACGGTCGCCGACGACGGCGCGCCGACGGTGTACCCCGTCCCCGTGCCGACGGTGACCTTGACGTCGCCCGAGGGCTCGTCCACGGTGTCGGCCACCGTCGCCACGGTGTAGGTCTTCGACGTGTCGCCCGCGTTGAAGGCCAGTGTCTTGGCGCCCTCGTTGGACGAGGCGACGAAGTCGCTGCCGGAGGCGTCCGCCACCGTCAGCGCGATGGTGAGTCCGCCAGTGGGCGCCGCCGTGGACAGTTCTACGGTGAACGACGCTGCCGTGCCCTCGGTCACCGACGGGGCGCCCGCCTTGATGGTGGCGGCCGGGGCGTCGTCGTCGTTGACCGTCACCGAGGCGGAGGACGGACTGCCGACGGTGTAGCCGGTGCCGGAGCCCACGGTGACCTTGACCGCGCCGTCGGCCTCGTCGACGGTGTCGGACACCGTCGCGACCGAGTACGTCTTGGAGGTGTCGCCCTTGGCGAAGGCCAGGGTCTTGGCGCCCTCGTTGGTCGAGGCGACGAAGTCGCTGCCGGAGGCGTCCGCCACGGTCAGAGCGATGGCGAGTCCGCCGTCCGGGGCCGCGCTGGAGAGCTTCACCGTGAACGTGGCCGCGGTGCCCTCGGTCACCGGCGAGGTCCCCGCCTTGATCGTGGCGGCGGGAGCGTCGTTGTCGTTGACGGTCACCTTCGCCGAGGACGGAGTGCCGACTGTGTAGCCGGTTCCCGTGCCCACCGTCACGGTCACGTCGCCGTTGGCCTCGTCGACCGTGTCGGCGACGGTGGCCACGGAGTAGGTCTTCGACGTGTCGCCCGCGTTGAAGGCCAGTGTCTTGGCGCCCTCGTTGGTCGAGGCGACGAAGTCGCTGCCCGAGGCGGCGGCGACGGTCAGGGCGACGGTGAGTCCGCCCTCCGGGGCCGCGCTGGAGAGCTTCACCGTGAACGTGGCGGCGGTGCCCTCGGTCACAGGGGACGTGCCCGCCGTGATCGTGGCGGCCGGAGCGTCGTCGTCGTTGACCGTCACCTTCGCCGACGACGGAGTGCCGACCGTGTAGCCGGTTCCCGTGCCCACCGTCACGGTCACATCGCCCGAGGCCTCGTCGACGGCGTCGGCGACCGTCGCCACCGTGTACGTCTTGGAAGTGTCTCCGGCGTCGAAGGCCAGTGTCTTCGAGCCCTCGTTGGTGGACGCCACGAAGTCGCTGCCCGAGGCGTCGGCGACCGTCAGCGCGATCGACAGGCCGCCAGTGGGCGCCGCGGTGGACAGCTTGACCGTGAACGTGGCCGCCGTGCCTTCGGTCACCGGGGACGTGCCCGCCGTGATCGTGGCGGCGGGCGGAACGTCGTCGTCGTTGACGGTGACGGTGGCCGAGGACGGCGTGCCGACCGTGTAGCCGGTGCCCGTGCCCACCGTCACCGTCACGTCGCCGTTGGCCTCGTCGACTGTGTCGGCGACGGTGGCCACCGTGTAGGTCTTTGAGGTGTCGCCGGCGTCGAAGGCGAGTGTCTTGGCGCCCTCGTTGGCCGAAGCGACGAAGTCGCTGCCCGAAGCGTCCGCGACGGTCAGGGCGATGGTGAGTCCGCCAGTGGGCGCTGCTGTGGAGAGCTCTACCGTGAACGTCGCCCCGGTGCCCTCGGTTACCGGGGACGTGCCCGCCGTGATCGTGGCGGCCGGAGCGTCGTCGTCGTTGACCGTCACCGAGGCGGAGGACGGATTGCCGACGGTGTACCCCGTCCCCGTGCCGACCGTTACCTTGACGTCGCCGTTGGCCTCGTCCACGGTGTCGGAGACCGTCGCCACCGTGTAGGTCTTGGAGGTGTCTCCGGCGTCGAAGGCCAGGGTCTTCGAGCCTTCGTTGGTGGACGCCACGAAGTCGCTGCCCGAGGCGTCCGCCACGGTCAGCGCGATCGTCAGTCCGCCAGTGGGCGCGGCCGTGGAGAGCTTGACCGTGAACGTGGCCGCCGTGCCCTCGGTCACCGGGGACGTGCCCGCCTTGATCGTGGCGGCGGGAGGAACGTCGTCGTCGTTGACGGTCACCTTTGCCGACGATGGAGTGCCGACCGTGTAGCCGGTGCCCGTGCCCACCGTCACCTTGACATCGCCCGAGGGCTCGTCCACGGTGTCGGCCACCGTCGCCACGGTGTAGGTCTTCGACGTGTCGCCCGCGTTGAAGGCCAGGGTCTTGGCGCCCTCGTTGGTGGACGCCACGAAGTCGCTGCCGGAGGCGTCCGCCACCGTCAGCGCTATGGTGAGTCCGCCAGTGGGCGCTGCTGTGGAGAGCTCTACCGTGAACGAGGCGGCCGTGCCCTCGGTCACCGGAGAGGTGCCGGCCTTGATCGTCGCGGCGGGGGCGTCGTCGTCGTTGACCGTCACCGAGGCGGAGGACGGACTGCCGACGGTGTATCCGGTGCCCGTGCCCACGGTGACCTTGACCGCGCCGTCGGCCTCGTCGACGGTGTCGGCCACCGTCGCCACCGTGTAGGTCTTCGAGGTGTCGCCCTTGGCGAAGGCCAGGGTCTTGGCGCCCTCGTTGGTCGAGGCGACGAAGTCGCTGCCCGAGGCGTCGGCGACGGTCAGGGCGACGGTGAGTCCGCCGTCCGGGGCAGCGCTGGAGAGCTTCACCGTGAATGAGGCGGCCGTACCTTCGGTGACCGGCGAAGTGCCGGCCGTGACCGTCGCCGCGGGGGCGTCGTCGTCGTTGACCGTCACCGAGGCGGAGGACGGCGTCCCGACGGTGTAGCCGGTGCCCGTGCCCACCGTCACCTTGACATCGCCCGAGGGCTCGTCGACCGCATCGGCCACTGTCGCCACCGTGTAGGTCTTGGAGGTGTCTCCGGCGTCGAAGGCCAGGGTCTTCGAGCCTTCGTTGGTGGACGCCACGAAGTCGCTGCCCGAGGCGTCCGCCACGGTCAGCGCGATCGTCAGTCCGCCAGTGGGCGCCGCCGTGGACAGCTTGACCGTGAACGTGGCCGCCGTGCCTTCGGTCACCGGCGACGTGCCCGCCTTGATCGTGGCGGCGGGAGGAACGTCGTCGTCTTCGACCGTCACCTTCGCCGAGGACGGCGTGCCGACCGTGTAGCCGGTGCCGGAGCCGACCGTCACCTTGACGTCGCCGTTGGCCTCGTCCACGGTGTCGGCGACGGTGGCCACGGTGTAGGTCTTCGACGTGTCGCCGGCGTTGAAGGCCAGGGTCTTGGCGCCCTCGTTGGTCGAGGCGACGAAGTCGCTGCCCGAGGCGTCCGCGACGGTCAGGGCGATGGTGAGTCCGCCAGTGGGCGCTGCGCTGGACAGCTCTACCGTGAACGAGGCGGCGGTGCCCTCGGTCACGGGAGACGTGCCGGCCTTGATCGTCGCGGCGGGAGCGTCGTCGTCGTTGACCGTCACCGAGGCCGAGGACGGACTGCCGACGGTGTAGCCGGTGCCGGAGCCGACGGTCACCTTGACGTCGCCGTCGGCCTCGTCGACGGTGTCGGCCACCGTCGCCACCGTGTAGGTCTTCGAGGTGTCGCCGGCGTTGAAGGCCAGGGTCTTGGCGCCCTCGTTGGTCGAGGCGACGAAGTCGCTGCCCGAGGCGTCGGCGACGGTCAGGGCGACGGTGAGTCCGCCGTCCGGGGCGGCGCTGGAGAGCTTCACCGTGAACGAGGCGGCGGTGCCCTCGGTCACGGGAGACGTGCCGGCCGTGACCGTGGCCGCGGGGGCGTCGTCGTCGTTGACCGTCACCTTCGCCGACGACGGAGTGCCGACCGTGTAGCCCGTGCCCGTGCCCACCGTCACCGTCACATCGCCCGAGGCCTCGTCGACGGTGTCGGCGACGGTGGCCACGGTGTAGGTCTTGGAGGTGTCGCCGGCGTCGAAGGCCAGGGTCTTCGAGCCTTCGTTGGTGGACGCCACGAAGTCGCTGCCGGAGGCGTCGGCCACCGTCAGCGCGATCTTCAGTCCGCCAGTGGGCGCGGCCGTGGACAGCTTGACCGTAAACGTGGCCGCCGTGCCCTCGGTCACCGGGGACGTGCCCGCCTTGATCGTGGCGGCGGGAGGAACGTCGTCGTCGTTGACGGTCACCTTTGCCGACGACGGAGTGCCGACTGTGTAGCCGGTGCCCGTGCCCACGGTGACCTTGACGTCGCCGTTGGCTTCGTCCACGGTGTCGGCGACGGTGGCCACGGTGTAGGTCTTCGACGTGTCGCCGGCGTTGAAGGCCAGGGTCTTGGCGCCCTCGTTGGTCGAGGCGACGAAGTCGCTGCCCGAGGCGTCGGCGACGGTCAGGGCGACGGTGAGTCCGCCGTCCGGGGCGGCGCTGGAGAGCTTCACCGTGAACGAGGCGGCGGTGCCCTCGGTCACGGGAGACGTGCCGGCGGTGATCGTGGCTGCGGGGGCGTCGTCGTCGTTGACCGTCACCGAGGCGGACGACGGACTGCCGACGGTGTAGCCGGTGCCCGTGCCCACCGTCACCTTGACGTCGCCCGAGGGCTCGTCCACGGTGTCGGCCACCGTCGCCACCGTGTAGGTCTTCGAGGTGTCGCCCTTGGCGAAGGCCAGGGTCTTGGCGCCCTCGTTGGTCGAGGCGACGAAGTCGCTGCCCGAGGCGTCGGCCACAGTCAGGGCGACGGTGAGTCCGCCGTCCGGGGCGGCGCTGGAGAGCTTCACCGTGAACGAGGCGGCGGTGCCCTCGGTCACGGGAGACGTGCCGGCCGTGACCGTGGCCGCGGGGGCGTCGTCGTCGTTGACCGTCACCTTCGCCGACGACGGAGTGCCGACCGTGTAGCCCGTGCCCGTGCCCACCGTCACCGTCACATCGCCCGAGGCCTCGTCGACGGTGTCGGCGACGGTGGCCACGGTGTAGGTCTTGGAGGTGTCGCCGGCGTCGAAGGCCAGGGTCTTCGAGCCTTCGTTGGTGGACGCCACGAAGTCGCTGCCGGAGGCGTCGGCCACCGTCAGCGCGATCTTCAGTCCGCCAGTGGGCGCGGCCGTGGACAGCTTGACCGTAAACGTGGCCGCCGTGCCCTCGGTCACCGGGGACGTGCCCGCCTTGATCGTGGCGGCGGGAGGAACGTCGTCGTCGTTGACGGTCACCTTTGCCGACGACGGAGTGCCGACTGTGTAGCCGGTGCCCGTGCCCACGGTGACCTTGACGTCGCCGTTGGCTTCGTCCACGGTGTCGGCGACGGTGGCCACGGTGTAGGTCTTCGACGTGTCGCCGGCGTTGAAGGCCAGGGTCTTGGCGCCCTCGTTGGTGGACGCCACGAAGTCGCTGCCGGAGGCGTCGGCCACGGTCAGGGCGATGGTGAGTCCGCCGGTGGGCGCCGCCGTGGACAGCTCTACCGTGAATGACGCTGCGGTGCCTTCGGTGACCGGCGACGTGCCCGCCTTGATCGTCGCTGCGGGGTTGTCGTCGTCGTTGACGGTGACCGTTGCGGAGGACGGCGTCCCGACCGTGTAGTCCGTACCGGAGCCCACCGTCACGGTCACGTCGCCGTTGGCCTCGTCGACGGTGTCGGCGACGGTGGCCACGGTGTAGGTCTTCGAGGTGTCGCCGGCGTTGAAGGCCAGGGTCTTGGCGCCCTCGTTGGTCGAGGCGACGAAGTCGCTGCCCGAGGCATCGGCCACGGTGAGCGCGACGGTGAGTCCGCCGTCCGGGGCCGCGCTGGAGAGCTTCACCGTGAAGGAGGCGGCCGTGCCCTCGGTCACCGGCGAAGTGCCGGCCGTGACCGTCGCCGCGGGGGCGTCGTCGTCGTTGACCGTCACCGAGGCGGACGACGGACTGCCGACGGTGTATCCGGTGCCCGTGCCGACAGTGACCTTGACTGCACCGTTGGCCTCGTCGACCGAATCGGCGACGGTGGCCACGGAGTACGTTTTGGAGGTGTCTCCGGCGTTGAAGGCCAGGGTCTTCGAGCCTTCGTTGGACGAAGCGACGAAGTCGCTGCCCGAGGCGTCGGCGACCGTCAGCGCGATCGTCAGTCCGCCAGTGGGCGCGGCCGTGGAGAGCTTGACCGTAAACGTGGCCGCCGTGCCCTCGGTCACCGGGGACGTGCCCGCCTTGATCGTGGCGGCGGGAGGAACGTCGTCGTCTTCGACCGTCACCTTCGCCGACGACGGAGTGCCGACCGTGTAGCCGGTGCCCGTGCCCACGGTGACCTTGACGTCGCCGTTGGCCTCGTCGACGGTGTCGGCGACGGTGGCCACGGTGTAGGTCTTCGAGGTGTCTCCGGCGTTGAAGGCCAGGGTCTTGGCGCCCTCGTTGGTCGAGGCGACGAAGTCGCTGCCGGAGGCGTCGGCCACGGTCAGGGCGATGGTGAGTCCGCCGGTGGGCGCCGCCGTGGACAGCTCTACCGTGAATGACGCTGCGGTGCCTTCGGTGACCGGCGACGTGCCCGCCTTGATCGTCGCTGCGGGGTTGTCGTCGTCGTTGACGGTGACCGTTGCGGAGGACGGCGTCCCGACCGTGTAGCCCGTACCGGAGCCCACCGTCACGGTCACGTCGCCGTTGGCCTCGTCGACGGTGTCGGCGACGGTGGCCACGGTGTAGGTCTTCGAGGTGTCTCCGGCGTTGAAGGCCAGGGTCTTGGCGCCCTCGTTGGTCGAGGCGACGAAGTCGCTGCCCGAGGCGTCCGCCACGGTCAGAGCGATGGTGAGTCCGCCGTCCGGGGCAGCGCTGGAGAGCTTCACCGTGAACGTCGCCCCGGTGCCCTCGGTTACCGGGGACGTGCCCGCCGTGATCGTGGCGGCCGGAGCGTCGTCGTCGTTGACCGTCACCTTCGCCGAGGACGGAGTGCCGACCGTGTAGCCGGTTCCCGTGCCCACCGTCACGGTCACGTCGCCCGAGGCCTCGTCGACGGCGTCGGCGACCGTCGCCACCGTGTACGTCTTGGAAGTGTCTCCGGCGTCGAACGCCAGGGTCTTCGAGCCCTCGTTGGTGGACGCCACGAAGTCGCTGCCGGAGGCGTCGGCCACGGTCAGCGCGATGGTCAGGCCGCCGGCGGGTGCCGCGGTGGACAGCTTGACCGTGAACGTGGCCGCCGTGCCTTCGGTCACCGGCGACGTGCCCGCCTTGATCGTGGCGGCGGGAGGAACGTCGTCGTCTTCGACCGTCACCTTCGCCGAGGACGGCGTGCCGATCGTGTAGCCGGTGCCGGAGCCGACCGTCACCTTGACGTCGCCGTTGGCCTCGTCGACCGTGTCGGTGACGGTGGCCACGGAGTACGTCTTGGACGTGTCGCCCGCGTTGAACGCCAGGGTCTTGGCGCCCTCGTTGGACGAGGCGACGAAGTCGCTGCCCGAGGCGTCCGCGACGGTCAGGGCGATGGTGAGTCCGCCAGTGGGCGCTGCGCTGGACAGCTCTACCGTGAACGAGGCGGCGGTGCCCTCGGTCACCGGGGACGTGCCCGCCGTGATCGTGGCGGCCGGAGCGTCGTCGTCGTTGACCGTCACCTTCGCCGACGACGGCGTGCCGACGGTGTAGCCGGTGCCCGTCCCCACGGTGACCTTGACGTCGCCGTTCGCTTCGTCGACCGAATCGGCGACGGTGGCCACCGAGTACGTCTTGGAAGTGTCTCCGGCGTCGAACGCCAGGGTCTTCGAGCCCTCGTTGGTGGACGCCACGAAGTCGCTGCCGGAGGCGTCGGCGACCGTCAGCGCGATGGTGAGTCCGCCAGTGGGCGCTGCGGTGGACAGCTTGACCGTGAACGTGGCGGCCGTGCCCTCGGTTACCGGAGACGTGCCCGCCTTGATCGTGGCGGCGGGCGGAACGTCGTCGTCGTTGACGGTGACGGTCGCGGAGGACGGCGAACCGACGGTGTATCCGGTGCCGGAGCCGACGGTCACCTTGACGTCGCCGTTCGCCTCGTCGACGGTGTCGGCGACGGTGGCCACGGTGTAGGTCTTCGAGGTGTCTCCGGCGTTGAAGGCCAGGGTCTTGGCGCCCTCGTTGGTCGAGGCGACGAAGTCGCTGCCCGAGGCGTCGGCGACCGTCAGGGCGATGGTGAGTCCGCCAGTGGGCGCTGCTGTGGAGAGCTCTACCGTGAACGTCGCCCCGGTGCCCTCGGTTACCGGGGACGTGCCCGCCGTGATCGTGGCGGCCGGAGCGTCGTCGTCGTTGACCGTCACCGAGGCGGAGGACGGATTGCCGACGGTGTACCCCGTCCCCGTGCCGACCGTTACCTTGACGTCGCCGTTGGCCTCGTCCACGGTGTCGGAGACCGTCGCCACCGTGTAGGTCTTGGAGGTGTCTCCGGCGTCGAAGGCCAGGGTCTTCGAGCCTTCGTTGGTGGACGCCACGAAGTCGCTGCCCGAGGCGTCCGCCACGGTCAGCGCGATCGTCAGTCCGCCAGTGGGCGCGGCCGTGGAGAGCTTGACCGTGAACGTGGCCGCCGTGCCCTCGGTCACCGGGGACGTGCCCGCCTTGATCGTGGCGGCGGGAGGAACGTCGTCGTCGTTGACGGTCACCTTTGCCGACGATGGAGTGCCGACCGTGTAGCCGGTGCCCGTGCCCACCGTCACCTTGACATCGCCCGAGGGCTCGTCCACGGTGTCGGCCACCGTCGCCACGGTGTAGGTCTTCGACGTGTCGCCCGCGTTGAAGGCCAGGGTCTTGGCGCCCTCGTTGGTGGACGCCACGAAGTCGCTGCCGGAGGCGTCCGCCACCGTCAGCGCTATGGTGAGTCCGCCAGTGGGCGCTGCTGTGGAGAGCTCTACCGTGAACGAGGCGGCCGTGCCCTCGGTCACCGGAGAGGTGCCGGCCTTGATCGTCGCGGCGGGGGCGTCGTCGTCGTTGACCGTCACCGAGGCGGAGGACGGACTGCCGACGGTGTATCCGGTGCCCGTGCCCACGGTGACCTTGACCGCGCCGTCGGCCTCGTCGACGGTGTCGGCCACCGTCGCCACCGTGTAGGTCTTCGAGGTGTCGCCCTTGGCGAAGGCCAGGGTCTTGGCGCCCTCGTTGGTCGAGGCGACGAAGTCGCTGCCCGAGGCGTCGGCGACGGTCAGGGCGACGGTGAGTCCGCCGTCCGGGGCAGCGCTGGAGAGCTTCACCGTGAATGAGGCGGCCGTACCTTCGGTGACCGGCGAAGTGCCGGCCGTGACCGTCGCCGCGGGGGCGTCGTCGTCGTTGACCGTCACCGAGGCGGAGGACGGCGTCCCGACGGTGTAGCCGGTGCCCGTGCCCACCGTCACCTTGACATCGCCCGAGGGCTCGTCGACCGCATCGGCCACTGTCGCCACCGTGTAGGTCTTGGAGGTGTCTCCGGCGTCGAAGGCCAGGGTCTTCGAGCCTTCGTTGGTGGACGCCACGAAGTCGCTGCCCGAGGCGTCCGCCACGGTCAGCGCGATCGTCAGTCCGCCAGTGGGCGCCGCCGTGGACAGCTTGACCGTGAACGTGGCCGCCGTGCCTTCGGTCACCGGCGACGTGCCCGCCTTGATCGTGGCGGCGGGAGGAACGTCGTCGTCTTCGACCGTCACCTTCGCCGAGGACGGCGTGCCGACCGTGTAGCCGGTGCCGGAGCCGACCGTCACCTTGACGTCGCCGTTGGCCTCGTCCACGGTGTCGGCGACGGTGGCCACGGTGTAGGTCTTCGACGTGTCGCCGGCGTTGAAGGCCAGGGTCTTGGCGCCCTCGTTGGTCGAGGCGACGAAGTCGCTGCCCGAGGCGTCCGCGACGGTCAGGGCGATGGTGAGTCCGCCAGTGGGCGCTGCGCTGGACAGCTCTACCGTGAACGAGGCGGCGGTGCCCTCGGTCACGGGAGACGTGCCGGCCTTGATCGTCGCGGCGGGAGCGTCGTCGTCGTTGACCGTCACCGAGGCCGAGGACGGACTGCCGACGGTGTAGCCGGTGCCGGAGCCGACGGTCACCTTGACGTCGCCGTCGGCCTCGTCGACGGTGTCGGCCACCGTCGCCACCGTGTAGGTCTTCGAGGTGTCGCCGGCGTTGAAGGCCAGGGTCTTGGCGCCCTCGTTGGTCGAGGCGACGAAGTCGCTGCCCGAGGCGTCGGCGACGGTCAGGGCGACGGTGAGTCCGCCGTCCGGGGCGGCGCTGGAGAGCTTCACCGTGAACGAGGCGGCGGTGCCCTCGGTCACGGGAGACGTGCCGGCCGTGACCGTGGCCGCGGGGGCGTCGTCGTCGTTGACCGTCACCTTCGCCGACGACGGAGTGCCGACCGTGTAGCCCGTGCCCGTGCCCACCGTCACCGTCACATCGCCCGAGGCCTCGTCGACGGTGTCGGCGACGGTGGCCACGGTGTAGGTCTTGGAGGTGTCGCCGGCGTCGAAGGCCAGGGTCTTCGAGCCTTCGTTGGTGGACGCCACGAAGTCGCTGCCGGAGGCGTCGGCCACCGTCAGCGCGATCTTCAGTCCGCCAGTGGGCGCGGCCGTGGACAGCTTGACCGTAAACGTGGCCGCCGTGCCCTCGGTCACCGGGGACGTGCCCGCCTTGATCGTGGCGGCGGGAGGAACGTCGTCGTCGTTGACGGTCACCTTTGCCGACGACGGAGTGCCGACTGTGTAGCCGGTGCCCGTGCCCACGGTGACCTTGACGTCGCCGTTGGCTTCGTCCACGGTGTCGGCGACGGTGGCCACGGTGTAGGTCTTCGACGTGTCGCCGGCGTTGAAGGCCAGGGTCTTGGCGCCCTCGTTGGTCGAGGCGACGAAGTCGCTGCCCGAGGCGTCGGCGACGGTCAGGGCGACGGTGAGTCCGCCGTCCGGGGCGGCGCTGGAGAGCTTCACCGTGAACGAGGCGGCGGTGCCCTCGGTCACGGGAGACGTGCCGGCGGTGATCGTGGCTGCGGGGGCGTCGTCGTCGTTGACCGTCACCGAGGCGGACGACGGACTGCCGACGGTGTAGCCGGTGCCCGTGCCCACCGTCACCTTGACGTCGCCCGAGGGCTCGTCCACGGTGTCGGCCACCGTCGCCACCGTGTAGGTCTTCGAGGTGTCGCCCTTGGCGAAGGCCAGGGTCTTGGCGCCCTCGTTGGTCGAGGCGACGAAGTCGCTGCCCGAGGCGTCGGCCACAGTCAGGGCGACGGTGAGTCCGCCGTCCGGGGCGGCGCTGGAGAGCTTCACCGTGAACGAGGCGGCGGTGCCCTCGGTCACGGGAGACGTGCCGGCCGTGACCGTGGCCGCGGGGGCGTCGTCGTCGTTGACCGTCACCTTCGCCGACGACGGAGTGCCGACCGTGTAGCCCGTGCCCGTGCCCACCGTCACCGTCACATCGCCCGAGGCCTCGTCGACGGTGTCGGCGACGGTGGCCACGGTGTAGGTCTTGGAGGTGTCGCCGGCGTCGAAGGCCAGGGTCTTCGAGCCTTCGTTGGTGGACGCCACGAAGTCGCTGCCGGAGGCGTCGGCCACCGTCAGCGCGATCTTCAGTCCGCCAGTGGGCGCGGCCGTGGACAGCTTGACCGTAAACGTGGCCGCCGTGCCCTCGGTCACCGGGGACGTGCCCGCCTTGATCGTGGCGGCGGGAGGAACGTCGTCGTCGTTGACGGTCACCTTTGCCGACGACGGAGTGCCGACTGTGTAGCCGGTGCCCGTGCCCACGGTGACCTTGACGTCGCCGTTGGCTTCGTCCACGGTGTCGGCGACGGTGGCCACGGTGTAGGTCTTCGACGTGTCGCCGGCGTTGAAGGCCAGGGTCTTGGCGCCCTCGTTGGTGGACGCCACGAAGTCGCTGCCGGAGGCGTCGGCCACGGTCAGGGCGATGGTGAGTCCGCCGGTGGGCGCCGCCGTGGACAGCTCTACCGTGAATGACGCTGCGGTGCCTTCGGTGACCGGCGACGTGCCCGCCTTGATCGTCGCTGCGGGGTTGTCGTCGTCGTTGACGGTGACCGTTGCGGAGGACGGCGTCCCGACCGTGTAGTCCGTACCGGAGCCCACCGTCACGGTCACGTCGCCGTTGGCCTCGTCGACGGTGTCGGCGACGGTGGCCACGGTGTAGGTCTTCGAGGTGTCGCCGGCGTTGAAGGCCAGGGTCTTGGCGCCCTCGTTGGTCGAGGCGACGAAGTCGCTGCCCGAGGCATCGGCCACGGTGAGCGCGACGGTGAGTCCGCCGTCCGGGGCCGCGCTGGAGAGCTTCACCGTGAAGGAGGCGGCCGTGCCCTCGGTCACCGGCGAAGTGCCGGCCGTGACCGTCGCCGCGGGGGCGTCGTCGTCGTTGACCGTCACCGAGGCGGACGACGGACTGCCGACGGTGTATCCGGTGCCCGTGCCGACAGTGACCTTGACTGCACCGTTGGCCTCGTCGACCGAATCGGCGACGGTGGCCACGGAGTACGTTTTGGAGGTGTCTCCGGCGTTGAAGGCCAGGGTCTTCGAGCCTTCGTTGGACGAAGCGACGAAGTCGCTGCCCGAGGCGTCGGCGACCGTCAGCGCGATCGTCAGTCCGCCAGTGGGCGCGGCCGTGGAGAGCTTGACCGTAAACGTGGCCGCCGTGCCCTCGGTCACCGGGGACGTGCCCGCCTTGATCGTGGCGGCGGGAGGAACGTCGTCGTCTTCGACCGTCACCTTCGCCGACGACGGAGTGCCGACCGTGTAGCCGGTGCCCGTGCCCACGGTGACCTTGACGTCGCCGTTGGCCTCGTCGACGGTGTCGGCGACGGTGGCCACGGTGTAGGTCTTCGAGGTGTCTCCGGCGTTGAAGGCCAGGGTCTTGGCGCCCTCGTTGGTCGAGGCGACGAAGTCGCTGCCGGAGGCGTCGGCCACGGTCAGGGCGATGGTGAGTCCGCCGGTGGGCGCCGCCGTGGACAGCTCTACCGTGAATGACGCTGCGGTGCCTTCGGTGACCGGCGACGTGCCCGCCTTGATCGTCGCTGCGGGGTTGTCGTCGTCGTTGACGGTGACCGTTGCGGAGGACGGCGTCCCGACCGTGTAGCCCGTACCGGAGCCCACCGTCACGGTCACGTCGCCGTTGGCCTCGTCGACGGTGTCGGCGACGGTGGCCACGGTGTAGGTCTTCGAGGTGTCTCCGGCGTTGAAGGCCAGGGTCTTGGCGCCCTCGTTGGTCGAGGCGACGAAGTCGCTGCCCGAGGCGTCCGCCACGGTCAGAGCGATGGTGAGTCCGCCGTCCGGGGCAGCGCTGGAGAGCTTCACCGTGAACGTCGCCCCGGTGCCCTCGGTTACCGGGGACGTGCCCGCCGTGATCGTGGCGGCCGGAGCGTCGTCGTCGTTGACCGTCACCTTCGCCGAGGACGGAGTGCCGACCGTGTAGCCGGTTCCCGTGCCCACCGTCACGGTCACGTCGCCCGAGGCCTCGTCGACGGCGTCGGCGACCGTCGCCACCGTGTACGTCTTGGAAGTGTCTCCGGCGTCGAACGCCAGGGTCTTCGAGCCCTCGTTGGTGGACGCCACGAAGTCGCTGCCGGAGGCGTCGGCCACGGTCAGCGCGATGGTCAGGCCGCCGGCGGGTGCCGCGGTGGACAGCTTGACCGTGAACGTGGCCGCCGTGCCTTCGGTCACCGGCGACGTGCCCGCCTTGATCGTGGCGGCGGGAGGAACGTCGTCGTCTTCGACCGTCACCTTCGCCGAGGACGGCGTGCCGATCGTGTAGCCGGTGCCGGAGCCGACCGTCACCTTGACGTCGCCGTTGGCCTCGTCGACCGTGTCGGTGACGGTGGCCACGGAGTACGTCTTGGACGTGTCGCCCGCGTTGAACGCCAGGGTCTTGGCGCCCTCGTTGGACGAGGCGACGAAGTCGCTGCCCGAGGCGTCCGCGACGGTCAGGGCGATGGTGAGTCCGCCAGTGGGCGCTGCGCTGGACAGCTCTACCGTGAACGAGGCGGCGGTGCCCTCGGTCACCGGGGACGTGCCCGCCGTGATCGTGGCGGCCGGAGCGTCGTCGTCGTTGACCGTCACCTTCGCCGACGACGGCGTGCCGACGGTGTAGCCGGTGCCCGTCCCCACGGTGACCTTGACGTCGCCGTTCGCTTCGTCGACCGAATCGGCGACGGTGGCCACCGAGTACGTCTTGGAAGTGTCTCCGGCGTCGAACGCCAGGGTCTTCGAGCCCTCGTTGGTGGACGCCACGAAGTCGCTGCCGGAGGCGTCGGCGACCGTCAGCGCGATGGTGAGTCCGCCAGTGGGCGCTGCGGTGGACAGCTTGACCGTGAACGTGGCGGCCGTGCCCTCGGTTACCGGAGACGTGCCCGCCTTGATCGTGGCGGCGGGCGGAACGTCGTCGTCGTTGACGGTGACGGTCGCGGAGGACGGCGAACCGACGGTGTATCCGGTGCCGGAGCCGACGGTCACCTTGACGTCGCCGTTCGCCTCGTCGACGGTGTCGGCGACGGTGGCCACGGTGTAGGTCTTCGAGGTGTCTCCGGCGTTGAAGGCCAGGGTCTTGGCGCCCTCGTTGGTCGAGGCGACGAAGTCGCTGCCCGAGGCGTCGGCGACCGTCAGGGCGATGGTGAGTCCGCCAGTGGGCGCTGCTGTGGAGAGCTCTACCGTGAACGTCGCCCCGGTGCCCTCGGTTACCGGGGACGTGCCCGCCGTGATCGTGGCGGCCGGAGCGTCGTCGTCGTTGACCGTCACCGAGGCGGAGGACGGATTGCCGACGGTGTACCCCGTCCCCGTGCCGACCGTTACCTTGACGTCGCCGTTGGCCTCGTCCACGGTGTCGGAGACCGTCGCCACCGTGTAGGTCTTGGAGGTGTCTCCGGCGTCGAAGGCCAGGGTCTTCGAGCCTTCGTTGGTGGACGCCACGAAGTCGCTGCCCGAGGCGTCCGCCACGGTCAGCGCGATCGTCAGTCCGCCAGTGGGCGCGGCCGTGGAGAGCTTGACCGTGAACGTGGCCGCCGTGCCCTCGGTCACCGGGGACGTGCCCGCCTTGATCGTGGCGGCGGGAGGAACGTCGTCGTCGTTGACGGTCACCTTTGCCGACGATGGAGTGCCGACCGTGTAGCCGGTGCCCGTGCCCACCGTCACCTTGACATCGCCCGAGGGCTCGTCCACGGTGTCGGCCACCGTCGCCACGGTGTAGGTCTTCGACGTGTCGCCCGCGTTGAAGGCCAGGGTCTTGGCGCCCTCGTTGGTGGACGCCACGAAGTCGCTGCCGGAGGCGTCCGCCACCGTCAGCGCTATGGTGAGTCCGCCAGTGGGCGCTGCTGTGGAGAGCTCTACCGTGAACGAGGCGGCCGTGCCCTCGGTCACCGGAGAGGTGCCGGCCTTGATCGTCGCGGCGGGGGCGTCGTCGTCGTTGACCGTCACCGAGGCGGAGGACGGACTGCCGACGGTGTATCCGGTGCCCGTGCCCACGGTGACCTTGACCGCGCCGTCGGCCTCGTCGACGGTGTCGGCCACCGTCGCCACCGTGTAGGTCTTCGAGGTGTCGCCCTTGGCGAAGGCCAGGGTCTTGGCGCCCTCGTTGGTCGAGGCGACGAAGTCGCTGCCCGAGGCGTCGGCGACGGTCAGGGCGACGGTGAGTCCGCCGTCCGGGGCAGCGCTGGAGAGCTTCACCGTGAATGAGGCGGCCGTACCTTCGGTGACCGGCGAAGTGCCGGCCGTGACCGTCGCCGCGGGGGCGTCGTCGTCGTTGACCGTCACCGAGGCGGAGGACGGCGTCCCGACGGTGTAGCCGGTGCCCGTGCCCACCGTCACCTTGACATCGCCCGAGGGCTCGTCGACCGCATCGGCCACTGTCGCCACCGTGTAGGTCTTGGAGGTGTCTCCGGCGTCGAAGGCCAGGGTCTTCGAGCCTTCGTTGGTGGACGCCACGAAGTCGCTGCCCGAGGCGTCCGCCACGGTCAGCGCGATCGTCAGTCCGCCAGTGGGCGCCGCCGTGGACAGCTTGACCGTGAACGTGGCCGCCGTGCCTTCGGTCACCGGCGACGTGCCCGCCTTGATCGTGGCGGCGGGAGGAACGTCGTCGTCTTCGACCGTCACCTTCGCCGAGGACGGCGTGCCGACCGTGTAGCCGGTGCCGGAGCCGACCGTCACCTTGACGTCGCCGTTGGCCTCGTCCACGGTGTCGGCGACGGTGGCCACGGTGTAGGTCTTCGACGTGTCGCCGGCGTTGAAGGCCAGGGTCTTGGCGCCCTCGTTGGTCGAGGCGACGAAGTCGCTGCCCGAGGCGTCCGCGACGGTCAGGGCGATGGTGAGTCCGCCAGTGGGCGCTGCGCTGGACAGCTCTACCGTGAACGAGGCGGCGGTGCCCTCGGTCACGGGAGACGTGCCGGCCTTGATCGTCGCGGCGGGAGCGTCGTCGTCGTTGACCGTCACCGAGGCCGAGGACGGACTGCCGACGGTGTAGCCGGTGCCGGAGCCGACGGTCACCTTGACGTCGCCGTCGGCCTCGTCGACGGTGTCGGCCACCGTCGCCACCGTGTAGGTCTTCGAGGTGTCGCCGGCGTTGAAGGCCAGGGTCTTGGCGCCCTCGTTGGTCGAGGCGACGAAGTCGCTGCCCGAGGCGTCGGCGACGGTCAGGGCGACGGTGAGTCCGCCGTCCGGGGCGGCGCTGGAGAGCTTCACCGTGAACGAGGCGGCGGTGCCCTCGGTCACGGGAGACGTGCCGGCCGTGACCGTGGCCGCGGGGGCGTCGTCGTCGTTGACCGTCACCTTCGCCGACGACGGAGTGCCGACCGTGTAGCCCGTGCCCGTGCCCACCGTCACCGTCACATCGCCCGAGGCCTCGTCGACGGTGTCGGCGACGGTGGCCACGGTGTAGGTCTTGGAGGTGTCGCCGGCGTCGAAGGCCAGGGTCTTCGAGCCTTCGTTGGTGGACGCCACGAAGTCGCTGCCGGAGGCGTCGGCCACCGTCAGCGCGATCTTCAGTCCGCCAGTGGGCGCGGCCGTGGACAGCTTGACCGTAAACGTGGCCGCCGTGCCCTCGGTCACCGGGGACGTGCCCGCCTTGATCGTGGCGGCGGGAGGAACGTCGTCGTCGTTGACGGTCACCTTTGCCGACGACGGAGTGCCGACTGTGTAGCCGGTGCCCGTGCCCACGGTGACCTTGACGTCGCCGTTGGCTTCGTCCACGGTGTCGGCGACGGTGGCCACGGTGTAGGTCTTCGACGTGTCGCCGGCGTTGAAGGCCAGGGTCTTGGCGCCCTCGTTGGTCGAGGCGACGAAGTCGCTGCCCGAGGCGTCGGCGACGGTCAGGGCGACGGTGAGTCCGCCGTCCGGGGCGGCGCTGGAGAGCTTCACCGTGAACGAGGCGGCGGTGCCCTCGGTCACGGGAGACGTGCCGGCGGTGATCGTGGCTGCGGGGGCGTCGTCGTCGTTGACCGTCACCGAGGCGGACGACGGACTGCCGACGGTGTAGCCGGTGCCCGTGCCCACCGTCACCTTGACGTCGCCCGAGGGCTCGTCCACGGTGTCGGCCACCGTCGCCACCGTGTAGGTCTTCGAGGTGTCGCCCTTGGCGAAGGCCAGGGTCTTGGCGCCCTCGTTGGTCGAGGCGACGAAGTCGCTGCCCGAGGCGTCGGCCACAGTCAGGGCGACGGTGAGTCCGCCGTCCGGGGCGGCGCTGGAGAGCTTCACCGTGAACGAGGCGGCGGTGCCCTCGGTCACGGGAGACGTGCCGGCCGTGACCGTGGCCGCGGGGGCGTCGTCGTCGTTGACCGTCACCTTCGCCGACGACGGAGTGCCGACCGTGTAGCCCGTGCCCGTGCCCACCGTCACCGTCACATCGCCCGAGGCCTCGTCGACGGTGTCGGCGACGGTGGCCACGGTGTAGGTCTTGGAGGTGTCGCCGGCGTCGAAGGCCAGGGTCTTCGAGCCTTCGTTGGTGGACGCCACGAAGTCGCTGCCGGAGGCGTCGGCCACCGTCAGCGCGATCTTCAGTCCGCCAGTGGGCGCGGCCGTGGACAGCTTGACCGTAAACGTGGCCGCCGTGCCCTCGGTCACCGGGGACGTGCCCGCCTTGATCGTGGCGGCGGGAGGAACGTCGTCGTCGTTGACGGTCACCTTTGCCGACGACGGAGTGCCGACTGTGTAGCCGGTGCCCGTGCCCACGGTGACCTTGACGTCGCCGTTGGCTTCGTCCACGGTGTCGGCGACGGTGGCCACGGTGTAGGTCTTCGACGTGTCGCCGGCGTTGAAGGCCAGGGTCTTGGCGCCCTCGTTGGTGGACGCCACGAAGTCGCTGCCGGAGGCGTCGGCCACGGTCAGGGCGATGGTGAGTCCGCCGGTGGGCGCCGCCGTGGACAGCTCTACCGTGAATGACGCTGCGGTGCCTTCGGTGACCGGCGACGTGCCCGCCTTGATCGTCGCTGCGGGGTTGTCGTCGTCGTTGACGGTGACCGTTGCGGAGGACGGCGTCCCGACCGTGTAGTCCGTACCGGAGCCCACCGTCACGGTCACGTCGCCGTTGGCCTCGTCGACGGTGTCGGCGACGGTGGCCACGGTGTAGGTCTTCGAGGTGTCGCCGGCGTTGAAGGCCAGGGTCTTGGCGCCCTCGTTGGTCGAGGCGACGAAGTCGCTGCCCGAGGCATCGGCCACGGTGAGCGCGACGGTGAGTCCGCCGTCCGGGGCCGCGCTGGAGAGCTTCACCGTGAAGGAGGCGGCCGTGCCCTCGGTCACCGGCGAAGTGCCGGCCGTGACCGTCGCCGCGGGGGCGTCGTCGTCGTTGACCGTCACCGAGGCGGACGACGGACTGCCGACGGTGTATCCGGTGCCCGTGCCGACAGTGACCTTGACTGCACCGTTGGCCTCGTCGACCGAATCGGCGACGGTGGCCACGGAGTACGTTTTGGAGGTGTCTCCGGCGTTGAAGGCCAGGGTCTTCGAGCCTTCGTTGGACGAAGCGACGAAGTCGCTGCCCGAGGCGTCGGCGACCGTCAGCGCGATCGTCAGTCCGCCAGTGGGCGCGGCCGTGGAGAGCTTGACCGTAAACGTGGCCGCCGTGCCCTCGGTCACCGGGGACGTGCCCGCCTTGATCGTGGCGGCGGGAGGAACGTCGTCGTCTTCGACCGTCACCTTCGCCGACGACGGAGTGCCGACCGTGTAGCCGGTGCCCGTGCCCACGGTGACCTTGACGTCGCCGTTGGCCTCGTCGACGGTGTCGGCGACGGTGGCCACGGTGTAGGTCTTCGAGGTGTCTCCGGCGTTGAAGGCCAGGGTCTTGGCGCCCTCGTTGGTCGAGGCGACGAAGTCGCTGCCGGAGGCGTCGGCCACGGTCAGGGCGATGGTGAGTCCGCCGGTGGGCGCCGCCGTGGACAGCTCTACCGTGAATGACGCTGCGGTGCCTTCGGTGACCGGCGACGTGCCCGCCTTGATCGTCGCTGCGGGGTTGTCGTCGTCGTTGACGGTGACCGTTGCGGAGGACGGCGTCCCGACCGTGTAGCCCGTACCGGAGCCCACCGTCA